>NZ_SNWW01000038.1 GCF_004362015.1 Flavobacterium chryseum | reverse complement strand
TCGCTGGCAACTAACAACAGGGGTTGCGCTCGTTATAGGACTTAACCTGACACCTCACGGCACGAGCTGACGACAACCATGCAGCACCTTGTAATTTGTCTTGCGAAAGATCTGTTTCCAAACCGGTCAAACTACATTTAAGCCTTGGTAAGGTTCCTCGCGTATCATCGAATTAAACCACATGCTCCACCGCTTGTGCGGGCCCCCGTCAATTCCTTTGAGTTTCATTCTTGCGAACGTACTCCCCAGGTGGGATACTTATCACTTTCGCTTAGCCACTGAAATTGCTTCCAACAGCTAGTATCCATCGTTTACGGCGTGGACTACCAGGGTATCTAATCCTGTTCGCTACCCACGCTTTCGTCCATCAGCGTCAATCCATTAGTAGTAACCTGCCTTCGCAATTGGTATTCCATGTAATCTCTAAGCATTTCACCGCTACACTACATATTCTAGTTACTTCCTAATAATTCAAGTCTAACAGTATCAATGGCCGTTCCACCGTTGAGCGATGGGCTTTCACCACTGACTTATTAAACCGCCTACGGACCCTTTAAACCCAATGATTCCGGATAACGCTTGGATCCTCCGTATTACCGCGGCTGCTGGCACGGAGTTAGCCGATCCTTATTCTTACGATACCGTCAAGCTGATTCACGAATCAGTGTTTCTTCTCGTATAAAAGCAGTTTACAATCCATAGGACCGTCATCCTGCACGCGGCATGGCTGGATCAGGCTTGCGCCCATTGTCCAATATTCCTCACTGCTGCCTCCCGTAGGAGTCTGGTCCGTGTCTCAGTACCAGTGTGGGGGATCTCCCTCTCAGGACCCCTACCCATCGTAGCCTTGGTAAGCCGTTACCTTACCAACTAGCTAATGGGACGCATGCTCATCTTTTACCGTTGTGACTTTAATTATAAAATGATGCCATTTCATAATACTATGAGGTATTAATCCAAATTTCTCTGGGCTATCCCTCTGTAAAAGGTAGATTGCATACGCGTTACGCACCCGTGCGCCGGTCTCTAG
>NZ_SNWW01000037.1 GCF_004362015.1 Flavobacterium chryseum | reverse complement strand
TCAAAGAACAACGTTCTTGGTCCAATAAATCCTATAATAAAAACTTAGGATATTTAAAGGCAATTTTAAGCGAGTTAATGCAATGGGATATTATCGAGAATAATCCTGCTCATGGTATCAAATCACTAAAAGTTGGAGAAATAATAGCTAATACTCCGGCAACTGACGAGGAACTTATATTGATTAAAGAAAAAATACGTTCAGAATTTCCAAGTTTTTTAGTGTATTTGAGTTGTATATTTCATACTGGTATACGACCTGATGAACTTTTACACGTACAGCTAAAAATGGTTAACTTAGAAAATAATCAAATTATTTTGCCTGCTGAAATCACTAAGACAAATATTAATAGGATTGTACCATTAAATCCATTTCTCAAAGCAGATCTTGAACAAATGAATTTAAAAAAATATAGCAATGAAATGTATTTATTTGGTTCGAGAAGAGAACATCAAAATCGCGGTTTAAAAAAAGATTTAGATTTTATTCCTGGTCTAAAAAGATTAAATAGAGATGCCGCCTCCAAATTATGGAGGCAATTAATAAAAATAGATTTAGGAATTAATGTAAATATGTACTCATTTAAACACCTTGGCGCAAATAAAAAGATATTGGCCGGAGTGGAACTGGACGCTCTTAGAGAGTTATACGGACACACTTCACAAATGATGACTTTAAGATATGCGAAAGTTGTGAAAGAAGTTAATCGAAATCAGATTATGGAAAAATCACCTGATTTCTAAAAGCAAAAGCGATCGTTATTGATCGCTTTTTTTATTTCTTCTTTTCTATTTTCATTGTCCGGCTTTCTCCACATTCATCAAATGATTTGGACGTAAATTCTTTTTTACCAAATAGCCGGGTTTTAATTCCTAAGAACTGCCATTGGCGACGCTCCCAATATGCAACAGCATCGGATTTGTTTTCAAAGGTTCGATCTAAAACAGTCCATGTAAGCTTATTATCCTTAAAAGAAATAATTCCTTTTGTTGTCATGCACTTGGTAGTATCAACTACTACTTGACTTGATGGAATATTACTTTTAATCGCTTCAACAATGCCAGAAAGATCAGTTTCTCGCTT
>NZ_SNWW01000036.1 GCF_004362015.1 Flavobacterium chryseum | reverse complement strand
TTTCTAATGAAATTAAAGGTCATTTCAACCGGTAGTATTGGCAACGCTTACATTCTTGAAACAGAGAATGAAGCGTTGCTTATTGAGTGTGGTGTCAATATCATGGAAATTAAAAAAGCACTCAATTTTGATTTTAGCAAAGTTGTTGGTTGTCTTGTATCACATGAACATCAGGATCATGCTAAATCATTTGATGAAGTTATGAGGTTAGGAATTACAACTTACACTGGTGCTAAAACAATACAATTTTTAAATCCCGATAACTTTCACAGATCAATGACTATAGCATCAAAAGAGATTGTCAGAATTGGAAACTTTAAAGTGATGGCTTTTGATATCAAACATGATGCAGTTGAACCATTAGGTTTCTTAATTGAACATCCGGAATGCGGAAAAGTACTTTTCTTAACCGATACAAATTATTGTAAATACACTTTTCCAGAATTAAATAATATCATCATTGAATCAAATTTCTCCAAAGAAATTATTGATAGAAAGTTCGGCGCCGGTAGCAGCAAAGAGTTTTTGAGAGATAGAATTTTACGATCTCACTTTTCACTCGAAAACTGCAAAGACATGTTGGCTGCGAATGATCTTTCAAAAGTGAACAACATTGTATTGATTCACCTATCAGACAGTAATTCAAACGAAAAGCAATTTCAAAAAGAAGTTTCAAATTTGACCGGAAAGAATGTTACAGTTGCCCGGAAAGGCCTAACAATTGATTTTAATCTAACACCATTTTAAAATATACATTATGCTTTACAATCCAGAAAAACCAATCGATGTCCAAAGAGCTGTTGAAAATTTCAAATATTTTGTAAAGCATAATAAAGTATTTGAACTCTCGGCAAAGAAAGTTCCAAAGACATATCCACAATTAAAGTATGCTCATCTAATTATGTCGTGGTTCGCATGGGAATATGGCGAAAAATTAGAATATATAAAGCTTGAATATTTCAAAAAACTTGTGAACCCTTCGATATTCGAATACGAATTTGTTAACCGAAAAACGGCTGAATGCAGGATTGAATATAAAAGCTTATCTGACCTTACTAAAGATGAATTGACATTGGCAATTGATCGATTTAGAGATTATGCGAGTAAAGAAGCAGGTATCTATCTTCCAGAACCTAAAGATTCTATTTACCTCAGAGATATTGAAATTCAAATTAAAAATAACGAACAATATTTATGAACCAGCAAGAAATCAATTTCGATGATCTTTTTCATTATGAAAATAAGATCAGTAACCAGGAACATTTTGAACGAAATAAAGAGCGTTTTTCAAATCAATGTAGAATCGTTTATGAGGCGCTTTTAAGAGGTGAAAGATTAACCACAACTAAAGCCTTGATCGATTATCAAATTGGCGATTTAAGGAGAAGGATTAAGGATTTGAAGGATATCTGGAATGTACCTATTAGTTGGGAATATAAGGAAGGGAAATACAAAGAATTTTTTTTAACAATAAATAAAACATAATTATGAACATTACTATTAAACATGGATATTCTGGATAAAGTGAGCACCTAATTCTGGATAAAAGTGAGCAGTATAAATGAACTCAAAAAGGTGTCTAAAAAGTAGTTTAAAAGTATA
>NZ_SNWW01000035.1 GCF_004362015.1 Flavobacterium chryseum | reverse complement strand
TTTAGAATTAAAAACTGATTCGTATATTGTTCTGCTAAAATTAACTATGCCAAGTGGATACATTTTAAAATATCTGCTTTCAAACGTTTTTAAGTTTTAATAGAAACCATTTAGATTATGAAAAATTCATTAATGCTCTTCATCACATTCTTAGCTTTTGCAGCATGCTCAAAACATCAGGAAAAAAATATGTTGCTATCACTGGAATAGATTCTACATTGCGGCCTGGTGATGATTTTTTTCAATATGTAAATGGCAAATGGTATGATTCTATATCAATTCCTGCATCTCAAGCCGGAGTTGGTACCTATATGTTTATGAATTACCCACAACGAATACGCCTGCAGGGAATATTAGACAGTATTTCGCAAAGCAAGAATCCAGCAGGAAGTATAGCACAAAAGGTAGGAGACTTTTATGCATCAGGTATGGATACGATAACCATTAACAAACGCGGTTATGAACCTATCAAACCCTTATTTGCTAAAATTGAAGCAATTAGCGATTTACCGTCCTTAATGAACTTTGTAATTAATGAATTAAAAGTGAACAATCCTTCTATTATAGGCTTTACAGTGTCGCCCGATGAGAAAAACAGCATTATGAACATTGCTCAAATCTATCAAACGGGTATCGGCTTGCCTGACCGGGAGTATTATTTCAAATCAGATTCATCTACTGTTGCCATACAGGAAGCGTACAAAAAATACCTTACTACATTATTTCAACAGACCGGCAGCAATGCTCAGGAGGCTAAAAAGAATGCTAATGTGGTTTACGATATCGACAAAAAACTCGCCGTTTCGCATAAAACAAAGGTTGAACTTCGGGATGTGCAGGCAAACTATAATAAAATGGCTGTGACTGATCTTGCAAAAAGACATGTAAACATCAACTGGAATACTTTTTTAAATAATTTAGGAGCTCAAACCGATTCTATTAATGTTGGCCAACTTTCCTATTATGATGCCCTTAATAAGCTCTTAAAAACCATTCCCATAAATAATTGGAAAATTTACCTGAAAGCAACTTCTATGGAAAGGTATGCAGATGATTTAAGTAAACCTTTTGCTGATGCTTCATTTGAGTATACCAAAGTGCTTTCCGGTCAGGCTGTTCAAAAATCACGTGGCGAAAAAATGGCTAATGTTCTTGACAATTACTTAGGCGAAGCACTAGGTGAATTGTATTTAAAGAAATATTTTTCAGAAGATGCAAAGAAACGCATGTTAGTCCTCGTGAATAATTTGCAAAAAGCATATGGAAAAAGAATTGATAAATTGGAATGGATGAGTCCCGGTACGAAACAAAAAGCCAAAGAAAAATTGTTTGCAATGACCAAGAAGATAGGATATCCTGATAAATGGGGAGACTATAGCAAAGTAAATATAATAAGGGCTACCTATTTTGAAAATATGGTTTCGGCCACTACAGCTGCTTATCAATTTCAATTGGCAAAATTGGGTAAACCGGTCGATAAATCAGAATGGTATACTACAACTCCAACAGTTACGGCATATAATAACCCTACTGCAAATGAAATTGTTTTCCCCGCAGGTATTTTACAACCCCCATATTTTGATAATAATGCAGATGATGCATTAAACTATGGAGGTATTGGAATGGTTATAGGTCACGAAATAACCCATACTTTTGATGATCAGGGTGCCCAATATGACAA
>NZ_SNWW01000034.1 GCF_004362015.1 Flavobacterium chryseum | reverse complement strand
TGGATATTCTGGATAAAGTGAGCACCTAATTCTGGATAAAAGTGAGCAGTATAAATGAACTCAAAAAGGTGTCTAAAAAGTAGTTTAAAAGTATAAAATTATTTTACTCTATTGGTTGTTTTTCTATTTTCTTTTTTCTCATTGATTCTCCCTTTAATTCTATCCGAAGAGCATTGTGAACGATTCTGTCTAAAATTGCATCTGCAATGGTTTGTTCTGCAATAACTTCATGCCAGGATTCAACTGGGAGCTGCGAAGCAATAATAGTTGATTTTTTTCCATGTCTGTCTTCAATTATCTCCATAAGATCCTGCCTTTTAAAGTTATCTAATGATTGCAGCCCAAAATCATCTAGTATAATGAGGTCCTGCTTTTCTATTTTATTAATTTCTTTTATGTAAGAGCCGTCAGCTTTAGCCATTTTAAGTTTAGAGAAAAGTTTATTGATATTAAAATACATTACTTTGTAGCCCATCATACAGGCTTTATAACCAATTGCCGTAGCTATAAAGCTTTTGCCAACACCTGTACTTCCACAGACCAGGATGTTTTGTTTGTTTTTTATAAAATCACAAAACTCAAGTCTGTTAATTAAGTTTTTATCTACTCCTCTGGAACTGTCAAAATCGATTTCTTCCATAAAAGCTTTATACCTAAACTTGGCAGTATTGATCAATCTTTCTACTTTTCGATTTTCTCTGTCATCATATTCAGAGTTAATTAAATAAGCAATAAGTTCATCATTTGTATAATCGATATTACTTGCCTCTAAAGTAGTATTAAAGGCTCTGGACATTCCGTAGAGCCTTAACTGTTTCATTTTTTCTAATGTTTGATCATTCATATAGTTATTTTATTAATGGTTGTTATTTGTAATATTCCTTACCTCTAATATTATTATGTATTGGTATTTCTTTATCTTCAATAGCAGGATCTTCATCAATGAAGTCTAATCCTTTCTCCAGGATAGATTTGATGATTGGGTAATTTATTTTTTCATAATCCATCGCTCTTTTACAGGCATTATTTAATCTGTCATTGCCTACTTTTTTAGCTAAACTTAACACGCCGGTACAGGACTTATAAGATTGCTCAGGGTGCTGTTTTTTATCTAATATTTGTATAATAAATGATTTGCAAAATTCTCCAACAGAAGCTCCCCATTGGATAAATCTCTCGGGATTCCACTCTGCCACAAACTGATGTGATGTGGGCATGTGTTCTTTATTTGTTGTATAAAGATATTTGGAGTAGTCTCTCTGATGACTGGCTATTATGCGCTGCCCATGATAAATCTCAATGGTAGTTTTGCTGTAAATAATCAATACTTTCTTGCCCATATAAATAAAAGGCACACTATAATAGTGTTTGTCTTTATTGAGATAAACATGGCTGGATTTATGAACGGTTGCTTTAGCAAAACCTTTGAGCTGATAGGGATTAACAGGTAAAAATGATAGTGCTTCTTTTTCTATCTCATTAAACAAATCTAATCTTGAGTATTTTCTGCCTTTAAAAGACATTGTATTATGCTTTTCTAAAAGTGGTAAAATAGCATCATTAAGGGCTTCTATAGTAAAAAATTCTTCTTTGCGTAAAGGAGCAAAAATACGGGTATAGATTATTCTTACTGCATTTTCAACCAGAGCCTTATCTTTTGGGTGATAAGCTCTTGTGGGAAGTATTGTAGTTGCGTAATGAGATGCAAAGTCTAATAAATATTCCGTGACTAAGGGCTCATATTTATCACTTTTTTTAACGGCTGTTCTTAAATTATCCGTTACAATAGCACTTGGAACACCCTGATAGTAGTCTAGCATTTTTACCAGACTTCCCATAAAGTCTTCTTTGTTTTGAGTCCTGGTAGCTTCTACAAAAGTAAGTCCACTTGCTCCCAGTACACTTACAAAAACCTCTACTTCACACACTTCTCCTGTAGACTGGTCAATAACGGATAATTTCTTTCCTGTATAGTCTACAAAAACTTTATCTCCTGCCTTATGATGCATATGCATAGAGGGCTTGAGTTTGCCTCGCCAATTTTGATAATGATAGCAAAACTGAGAATAACTGTAGCCATCAGGATGATTTTCCCTATACTCTTCCCAGAGCAATTGTCGGGTAACACCAACTCGCTTTAATTCTTTTTCTATCGTGGGAAATAAGGATTCTAAAACTATATTTTTTTCTGGAACAGCTTTTATCTGTCCATCAAAGAGTTCTTCCAGATCTTCATTACTAAGACCTGATAACTCTTGATAGGTAAAAGAATTTTGATGAAATGATTCAATATATTTCTTTACAGTATTGCGCGATAAGCCTAATTGTCTGCTTATTTGGAGCTTACTTACTCCTTGAGTATATAAACGTAATAATTGCAAAATGTTTCTCATATCCAGTCGTTTATTTGCCATATCTTTTGTTTTAAAAACAAGTAAGATATTCTTTATAAACACTACTTTTTGAGGTGGTCACTTTGAACCGGAATCAACTGATCTCTTTTACAAGAATAGGGTGGTCACTTTAAACCGGAATCAACTGATCTCTTTTACCGGAATGGCATGCTCACTTTTGCCAGAATTTGCA
>NZ_SNWW01000033.1 GCF_004362015.1 Flavobacterium chryseum | reverse complement strand
GCAGATTATTTGAAGTTTCAAAATTCAGATCTTAATAAAAAGCTTCAGGCAAACAACATAAAATTAAACCGAATTGAGAGTATTGTTTCGCAAACGTATAAGTTTCGTGATACGACAAAGCGAGAAACTGATCTTTCCGGCATTGTTGAAGCGATTAAAAGTAATATTCCATCAAGTCAAGTAGTAGTTGATACAACTAAGTGTATGACAACGAAAGGAATCATTTCTTTTAAAGATAATAAGCTTACATGGACTGTTTTAGATCGAACCTTTGAAAACAAATCCGATGCTGTTGCATATTGGGAACGTCGGCAATGGAAATTTTTAGGAATTAAAACCCGGTTATTTGGAAAGAAAGAATTTACGTCAAAGGTATTCGATGAATGCGGCGAAAGCCGGACCATGAAGATTGAAAAGAAAAAATAAATCAAACCGAAGTGTAAAGCTTCGGTTTTTTTAATGGATAATAATTAAAAATATTTTAAAAATATATATATAACATATTTGCTATATCACAAATATGTTATATATTTGTACTGTTATTATTTATCAAAATAACAGGTTATTATGAGTTCAAAAGATTTATTTAAGCTGTTGGAAGATGATGGTTGGATTCTCGACCGAGTAAAAGGTAGCCATCATGTGTTTCGACACCCAAAAAAAGACGGTATTGTTGTTCTTCCTCATCCGAAAAAGGATATTCCGAAGGGAACTGAAAACAGTATTTTAAGACAAGCGGGACTGAAGTAGAGTAAGTCCCGATTTTGTCGGGTGTTTTTAAATAAAAACAAGATTAAACCAGAGAAATTAGAAAGACACAAAAAACGAAAGAAAAAGAGTTATGGCAATCAAAGTAAAGATTGAAAGATCTTCTGATGGTAGCTACTGGGGTACAACACAAAATGTGCCAGGAGTTATTGCATCTGATGGAGAATCTATCAATGAAATGAAAGACAACTTAAGAGAAGCAGTAGAATTGTATTTAGAAACTGCCAAAGATCATGACAAAGAAACTTATGAAGCTTACAAAAAAGGTTTTGAATTTGAGTATGATGTAGATATATCAGAAATTTTCAATATCTTCGAAGTTATAAATAAGTCAGTATTTGCAAAAAGTATAGGAGTTAATCCATCATTATTCAGACAATATACTACATCTAAAAAACAAACTTATATTTCAGAAAAACGAGCACAAGAAATTGAGGATGGTTTACATAAATTAGGCAAAGAACTCCTCTCAATTAAACTATAAATAATTTGTAATAACCGCAAATATATTACCTTGTTAACCCGGTCGAATTAAACCCCTCAAAAGAGGGGTTTTTTTACGGTTTTACGTAAAGCATAAAAAGCAATTTGTTTAATGTGCTTTAAAGCGCTGGGGCATTTTCTAAAATGTTTTTTCGGTTTATTTCTTTTAAATCTGTTATGTAAATTTGAGTTGTAACTTGCGATGTATGTCCAAAGAGATCTTTTAATGCATCAATGGAAACCCCGGCTAAAATCATCTTGTTTGCTCCGTGCTTTTTCATTGCATAAAGATTCATATTTATTTCGAGGCCTTTTTTTACAATCCTTTCCCAGCGCTTAGTAGCGGTATCTCGTTTTAATTTAGTAGATCCTGGAATAAAATCTAATTTTGCTCCCACATTTCCTTTTCCACTTTGTCGAAAGCTTCCAAATAAATAATAATTATCCGGTAGATTTCCGAATTGCATAGATTTAAAAATTTCTATCAAATGTTGATTGATAGGAACGACTCTTTCTCTGTTAGTTTTTGTAATTTCTGGTGGCAATGTAATTTTTGAGTTTTCCAAATCAATCATTTCTAAAGTAATTTTCAAAATCTCTTCAGGTCTTATTCCAGTATAGAAAATGGTTGAACAAAAATTCCAAAAGTTAGAATGCTTACTTTGCATTTCCTTTTTAATTTTAAAAAAATCATTATCGGATGCTGGAACATTAGCGCGACTTTCGGCCACTGCTAAATTATTTATCTTGTGAGCCGGGTTTGTTGGAATAATATCCCATTGGATCAACTCACTTAAAATAGCCTTTAAGTGGTTTAAATGTTTGTTGTATGCACTGTTGGTCCATTTACGTTGCTCAGCCGCCTTTTCCATTATTAACTTAATGTGAGATCTCTTTGTATCGGTGATCAATAAATTATTCAATGAGAGAGCTTCGATTGAATTTTTCATGAATTTGATAGTTCCATTGTATCCGGAAAAGGTTTTAGATCCAATGTTTGGCTTCTTTTTTTCGATTGCAAAGTCTAATGATTCAATCAAAGTTAATTTAGGATCATCAATAACGAGTTCTGGAAGAAGTGGATTCCATCCTTCTTTCAGTTTTTGATGTAGTGCATCGCGAAGAATATTTGCTTCAGCTTCTCTTTTTTTGTAATTAGAAATGTAATTGATTCCGTATTTGAATCTGAAAAGTTTCTTGTCATATCTAAAATAGATAAACCAAGATTTGCTAAGGTCGTCATATTTGACAACTTTAGGAATTGTGTAGATTGATTTCATTTTAATTTGTTTTAAGAATTAAAATGTTTGCGGGGGACATTTAATCAATCAATAAGTGTACACTATTTGTTCACTTTTATTTTTAAAAAAACGGGAAGCCTATTATTTAAAGGGCTTCCCGAATTAAGCGGAGAAAGAGGGATTCGAACCCCCGGACCTGTTACAGTCAACAGTTTTCAAGACTGCCGCATTCGACCGCTCTGCCATTTCTCCAGTATGTTG
>NZ_SNWW01000032.1 GCF_004362015.1 Flavobacterium chryseum | reverse complement strand
GTGCAATAAGTAGAAGTATGAAAAAGAAAATCATATCTTCTATAGATAAAATCTTAGACATTGGTCAACTCTTCTTTTGGTAAACCAGTGTGCTTAGAAATAACTTCTAAGATTATCGGTAAACTAAATTTTGTAGATTTTCGAGCTGCAGATTGATATACAGATTGAACTTCTATATTTAACTGCTTTCCGATCTTATGTCTCAACGGAATATCATTCCTGATGATATCATAGATTTCATCTTTAAGCTTTTTCCTTTTTATAGTTCTTGTAGCCATATAATTTTATTTGATAATTTTCTAATCTCCGTTGTATTTTCCAATTCCATAATATCCTGCTGCTCCACTGTTATTAGTAACTAAATGGCTTCTCCAGGGATATGTTATAGTTTCAATTGCCTGCCAAAGTTTTTTAGCCTCAAGCTTTTTTTTCTGTAAACTTTTTGTTGAAGGAATTTTATTGTAAGCTTTTATTAAAATTTCTCTTTTCGCCATTTTCCATGCTTCAATTAAAGCCTGTGAAAATGTCATTTGGAATTTTCTAAATAAATCCCACGCTTTTTTAAATAATGATTTTTTCATGTTTTTGTCTTTTGAAATTCGAGCCGTTGTCGCTTCGATGCTACGACTTACTCGCAACGGCTAACCTTATTTGATTTTTCTATTTCAGCTTTTTACATAGAGGTTTTCGTAAACCCATCAGCTTTTATTTACATTTTTTCGTATTCAGTATTTCAAAGAACTTTTTTAGTACATTTGCATTCGTCATTTGTACAGAGCAAATATAAATACATTTTAAGACAAATTAATACTTTTGGATAATTATTTTATCCAAAAGTATTAATTTGTATTGATTCTAAATAATATGATTATATAATGAATACAATTGCGGAACGTTTTGAATATGCTAGAAAACAGCTTGGCCTTAGCTATAGAGCGATTGGAGAGTTGTTTGAGGTAACAAGTGATGCTGTTAATAAGTCAATTAAACGAGATAGTATCAAAGCGCTTTACATTAATACTTTTTCAGACAAGTATGGAATTTCTAAAGATTGGATCTTAAAAGGTGAAGGCGAAATGAAAACCGAAAATGAGAATTCAAATTTGAAACGATTGACGTTTTCAAATGATAACATAATGAACGTACCATTAGTGAATCAATACGCATACGGAGGCTATCTGAATGGCTTCAACGATCCAGAATTCATTGAAGAATTACCCAAAATACCTTTCATAGTCGAAAAAGAACATAAGGGAGAATACATCTGCTTCGAGGTTAAAGGTGACAGTATGGACAATGGAACACATGAAAGTTATCTTGAGAGAGATATCCTTTTATGTAGAAATGTTCGAAAAGATTTTTGGGAAAGCAAATTACACATCAATAAATGGGATTTTGTAATTGTCCATAAAGACAATGGAATTTGTGTAAAAAGAATCATAAAACACGATGTTGAAAAAGGAATCATCACATGTCATTCACTTAATGATTACTACGAAGATTTTGACATGGATTTAAGAGACGTTACCAAAATATTTAACATTGTAGATATCCAAAGAAAAAGAAATAGAAGATAATTACGGATTTCCGTAAAATATATATAGAGCAATTTATTACGTTCGCCAAATTATAAACCTTAAAAAATTTAAATATGAAAAAAACATTACTATCAATCTTCTTAATTACAGTATTAGGATGTTCGTCAAATGATGAAAATAAAGAAGTTATTGCGGATAAAAAATTAATAACAGAAATAGAACTTGACGTAAAAAATAATATGTCAGAAACAAGAAATTACTTTTACACAGAAGGCATGTTAACAAAAATAAGAACTATAGATCATAATAAAGACATATTTGAAGATGTCTTTAATTATAAAAATAATAAAATAGAGTCTATAACTCATTTAAAAAACAATTTAAATATTGGCTCAAATTCTTTTTACTATGAAAATGGATTAATAACTAGAAGTGAATCTAAAGAAGATAATATAACCTTTATTAATTCGTATATATATGACGGAGTAGGATCATTAAAAACAATTCAAGAAACAAGTGGAAACAAAGTTATTCAACAATCCTCTTTTGAATATAAAAACACTTCTCTATCAGGAATAAATACAACCATTAAAAATGTAAATGATCCTAAAGGTTCTTTAATTTATAAAGCGACTTACGAATCAGATTCGGAGAATTCTCCATATTTAAATGTATATACAAAAGAATTAATTAATATTTGGCTTCCATTTCCAGTCCAAAATGTATCGACACAAACTAATTCAAATGGTGATGTCTATACTTACGAATATATATATGAAAATCATAAGCCTATTCAAGTTATTGAAAAATTGAGTGGAACATCAATTTCAAAGACTACATACATCTATGAATAATGCATCCAACTGATCAAAGAATATTACGATTAATCGAGTTGCTCATCTTTCAAAAGAAGATACACTATGCAAATGATTTTTGCCAAGACATAGGAATGCTTCAACAAACAATCACAAAAATTAAAAAAGGAAAAGCACATTTCACAGTTTCTCAAATTGAATTAATATGTCATAAATATAATGTGAATGCTAATTGGATATTTGGCCTTGAAAAAAACGTTTACAATGGTACTGGAAACATTGAGATATAAGCATTTCAGCAGTGAACAAAAAGGTGAACAAAACTTAATATTAACGCATTTTAATTTGTTTGTAAAGTCAATAAATACGGTTGTTTATAATTCAAAATTCGCTCGGTTCGGTTTTCGATTCCCGGCGACTCCACTAAAACCCCTGTAAATACAGGGGTTTACAATGAGTTCTTAATTTTAGAGAACAAAAAGTGAACAGAATTACAAA
>NZ_SNWW01000031.1 GCF_004362015.1 Flavobacterium chryseum | reverse complement strand
AACAACCGTTCATCTTGCCGACTGCAGGAACGTGGCAATCTTTGAGATTTTTTTAAAGCAGGTTTCTAATTTAAATAAAATATTTAAAAGTTTGATAGTCATAATTTACTCATGATGGCTGTAGGTTATTACAATGAATAAATACTTAAAAAAAGAAAAAGGAAAAAAAGAAAGCAGTCTGAAATTGGACAGTCAGGCAGATGAAGTGCTATAAGTCCCGAAGGGCATTTTTTGGAGGAACGAAGAAAAATGTTATGCGCACTTCTCTGGCTGTGTCCAATAACTTGCTTTGCTTTTTTTCTTTTGAAGAAATTTCCTTGTCTTTAAAATTATATCTGCAGTATAATTTAAGGGGTAATGTCTTTTAAATAGTTTTATTTTTCAAATAATTAATCCACTTTTCTACTTCATTTTTTATTTCACCTGCATTATGTTTTGGATAGTGTTTTTTTACATATTCAAAGAATTCTGTTTTAGTATTACCTGTTTCCCATTCCATAACACTTAGATAAAGCATTGGCCATTTTTTGGTCTGTTGCATAAAATCATATAATGCATAATAAGGAGGTCCATAATACAATGAATTTTCAATAAGTTCATCATAGAAAGTTTTGGTAAACGCTTTTCTCATATCTCTGATAATGTTATAATTTATACGCAGTTTGCTGCCTTCACGGATTGCTACTGCAAAGGCAGACATACTTTTGTCCTGAAAAAAAGTATAAAGATAATTGCGAAATTCCTCTTCCATTACATCACAGAGATCCTGACTGTAAAAGGCATATTCTTGTTTGAATATTTCTAGAGAAAAATTATCGGAATGCTTGTTTTCGATAAATTCAATTATTTCCATTTCTAAGGCAATAATTTTTTCAAGAGACGGACTTCCTACGAGTCCCGCAGCAGCTATAATGTACTTTGGTTTTGAAAACAATTCAAAAAAATTACTCTTAAAAAATAGCGTCTTTCTTTCAAAAGTTATCTGTACATACAAGGGATGTGTCATGATTTTGCCCAAAGGAACTTGCTTCAGCTTTTCGTTGAAGTAGGTTTTATAGCTTATTTTTGATAGTTTGTTCATGCTTTTTTTACGAGATTTTGGAGTTTAATCTTTTAAAATTAGACTGCAGCTGATTATAGATTATTATAATACTTAAAATCGGTATAAATATACATATAAAGTTTTTATAAAATATAAAATTATAAAAACAATTTCGTTATCTTAGTGTTGTCAAGATAATTAGAAAAATGAAAAGGATGATGAACGTTAAGCAAAGTAATATGGAAAATAAAGAAGTCAATGAAGAGGTAAATGAGACAAGAAAAATCACACCGGAGAAAGCCTTGGAAATGTTAAGGTCTGAGGGACTGGATGTAACGCTTGAACAAGCCGGAAATATTTTGGATTTTTTGCGTAAATTAGCAAATATTACAGTAACTAAGTATTTAAAAACAAGAGGATGAAAATGATAGCAGACTTATATGTAAGAGTGAGTACAGATGAACAGGCAGACAGAGGATATTCTCAAAGAAATCAGGAAGAAGTACTGCGTAAATATTGTGAAATTAACTTCATTGAGATAAGAGACGTGATTTATGAAGATCACTCGGCAAAGACTTTTAACAGACCCAAATGGAATAAGCTTTTGCAAAATTTAAAAAAGCACAAAAACAAAATTGATCTTGTTTTATTCACTAAATGGGATAGGTTCAGCCGTAATGCCGGAGATGCTTATCAAATGATAAATATCCTCAGGAAACTTGGTGTAGAGCCGCAAGGTATTGAACAGCCACTTGATTTGACTATTCCAGAGAATAAAATGATGCTCGCTTTTTATCTTGCTGCTCCTGAGGTAGAGAATGATAGAAGGGCACTTAATACTTTTCATGGTATGCGTAGAGCAAGGAAAGAGGGACGTTATATGGGATACGCTCCAGCGGGATATGTTAACAAGGTTAAAGAAGACGGGACTAAGTATATTGCATTTGACCAGCCTGAGGCATCTATTTTGAAATGGGCCTTTGAAGAGCTTTCAAAAGGGATTTTTAATACAGAACAGGTTCTTTGCATGGCAAAAGAAAAAGGTCTTAAAGCAAGTAAAAATAATTTTTGGAGAGCTATTCGTAATCCTCTTTATTGTGGTAAGATAGTAATTCCAAAATATAAAGATGAAGATCTCACCTATGTAACAGGTCAGCATGAACCTTTAATATCGCAGACCTTGTTCTATAAAGTGCAGGACATACTTGACGGAAGATCAAAAACATATTTGCCAAAAGCAATTACTACTAAGCCGTTTCCACTACGTGGATTTTTTACCTGTCCAGAATGTGCAAAGGTATTAACAGCAAGTATTTCCAAAGGGCGCACTAAATATTATCCTTATTATCATTGTAGTGGAGGCTGTAAATACAGAATAAATTCTGATACGGCTAATGATATATTTCTAAGTGATTTAAAACAGTATGTTCCCATACCTGAGATAAAAAATCTTTATATTACTGTTTTATCAGAGTGTTATAGAGAGCAGACCAAAGAAATATCTGAAGAAAAGCTTAAAATAATAGCCCAGCTTAAAGATTATGAAAAAAGGCTTTCACATGCTAGGGATTTATTAGCGACCCAGCAGATTGATGCTTCGGATTATAGGGATATGAAGTCTGATTACGGAGCTGTAATTAATAGATTGGAATTGAAATTATCAGGTATCAATGTTGATGAAGATGATATTGATGATTTGTTAAAAGTAGGTGTAGGGAACCTTTTGAAGCTCAATGAATTCTATGATGTCGGGGATTGGTCACAATCACGAGATTTGATTGGTTCGATTTATCCCGAAAAATTTACGATTTCAGAAAATCAGCTTCGAACCACAAGAGTTAATGAAGTTGTTAGCGTTATCTATCTCATTAACAGTAGAATATCAACAAATAAAAAAGGGACAAAGAAGACTTTTTCTTCTTTGTCCCATGTAGTAGCGGGA
>NZ_SNWW01000030.1 GCF_004362015.1 Flavobacterium chryseum | reverse complement strand
GGATTTGCAGGGTTTGCCGCTTTTTTTAGGCTTTTTTGAAAACTTTGAAAATCTTAAGATTCCTTTGTTTTCGGACCTTCGCGGAGAAAGAGGGAAACTCTGTTATATCTTTTTCGCTTTTTAATTGATTGATTTCATTGACTTCACAAACAAATTAAAATTGATTAATATTCGTTTTTGTTCACTTTTTTGTTCACTGCAAAAAGTCTTCTATTTCAATACTTCCGGACATATTAAACACTTTTTTATCACGCCCGAAAAGCCAATTTGCATTGACGTTATATTTTATACATATTGTTTCTATGTGTGAAACTGTAAAGTGGTTAATGCCTTTTCTTATTTTGGAAACGGTTTGCGGCAGGATGCCGATATCCCTGCAAAAGTCTATCTCGCGATTGACTTTATTCTGTAAAATCAAAACTTCAATTAAACGCAGAATTCTTTGATCAGTACTTTGCATTTTTACTCAACGCCTAAATATTCATGAAATTTGTTTTGATCTCTTTTCAACAGAACAATGAATTGTGGGTTAAAAATTGTATCCTGATGATATTTTGTATTTTCTTTAATTATGTAATAAACATTATTTCTAATATTAGCTCCATATTTATTTTCTGAATCATAATACAATGATACGGACCATTTTTTTGAAATTGTATCTAAGATTTGTTTAGAACCATATGATTCATAAATCTCATTTAAAAGTTTGTTGTAATATTTGGTATTTTTAGGAATTATAGCAACATTTGTTAATGTTGAATCGTATTTTATAGTCGATGGAGTAATAGAATTTGTATGAATATCTGATTTACAAAATTCAAGTATCATATCCTCTTTTGTTCTTTTTGTTTTAATATTTTTTTCTTTATTACATGAGAATAAAAAAACAATTATTATGATGATAGTGCTTATTTTTTTCATATTATTCAATGCATTTTAAAAGTTCCTTGAACTTTTTATCACGTTTTTCACTTACATCATCATCTCTATAACCGTCAGTTGTGTAAATACGGAGTTTTGAAATTTTTTCGTTAAGTAATCGCTGATAAATTTCGTCTGAAATAGGAATTGCCGTAAAAGCTCCCCAATGTGTAGATTTTAAGGTTGTATTATAGGTCCCTGTTGCTATTTGTGTATCTATGAATTGCAAGTTAATTGTATTCTCAGAATCTGTTTTAAACATTATTTCATGTTCAGATCTTAATGTAAAAATGGAAGGAGACATAACATGTAGTTTTAAATATCGAACATCATTTATTTTGAGCAAGGCATAACCACAAGAAAAACCGAGACCCATTCCGGAAATTGTAAAAATATCTTCTTTAGTTTCAAGAATTTTGTTTTTTGTAAATTCATCAACTTCATTTCGTTTGTATTTACAGTTTTGAGCGCTTATATAATTTGCAGCTAAAAGAAGAATTAAAAAAGTAATTTTTTTCATGGTTTTATTGTTTTCGCCGAACTTAATCAATCCGGATTATTATTTATTATGGATTTCCGTATCTATCTTCTATTTAAAATGTTCTCTTAATTACATTAAATATTCTATAGATATCATTCATGTGAATTTCGAAGGGATCATCACTTTTATTTCTGGAATGTAAAGTAAGTAGGCCAGTTTCGTTATTACAATCTCCAATGTCTTTGTGATATATTGCATTTTTGGTCATTAATATAAATCCATATTTGTTTTTATGGAATCCGTTGCACCATAAGTGCCTGCCAATTTCACGTGCTAAAACTTCAGCTCCACTTGGAGTATCATCTATTCCTCCACCATTCATACTATTGTTTTTTATATTAAATGCAAGATAGTTTCCCTTAGCAACTTTATCCACAGTAAAAGTTGCGGTACTAAATTCAGAATGTAATTTTTCATCATCATTGTATGCTTCTAAGTATGAAGCATACGCGTCAAACGGCACCTTTATCACTTCTATTTTGGTTGATCCATCTGGATATTCGTAAAATTTGATACCGTTTTTATTAGTGAATATCTCAATTTCATCATCGGTGTTTGATAATTCAACTTCTATTTTTTGAAGTTTGTTCGGTTTTGAAGCGAAAAATTTTTCTATTTCGTTTTTTTCTAGTTCGCTTAGGCTCTGTCTTTTGTTCGCCATTCTAAAAGCATCTCCTGACATGTTAATAACAGCCCCTATGTCAGCATTTGTAAGCTTTCTTTCTTTTTTTATCGCTAATATATTATCGTAAAAATCCATTTCTATTGTTTAGAATGATTATAAATACGAACAAATAATGAAATATTGTTCGTAAAAGTTTTTAAAAACGAACAAATGTTCGTATGTTTGCTGTGTACAAATGACAGTGACAAATGTACTAAAAAAGTTCTTTGAAATACTGAATACGAAAAAATGTAAGAATAAAGCTGATGGGTTTACGAAAACCTCTATGTAAAAAGCTGAAATAGAAAAATCGAATAAAAAAAATAGCCGTTGCGATTAAGTCGTAGCATCGAAGCGACAACGGCTCGAATTTCAAAAGACAAAAACATGAAAAAATCATTATTTAAAAAAGCGTGGGATTTATTTAGAAAATTCCAAATGACATTTTCACAGGCTTTAATTGAAGCATGGAAAATGGCGAAAAGAGAAATTTTAATAAAAGCTTACAATAAAATTCCTTCAACAAAAAGCTTACAGAAGAAAAAACTGGAAGCTAAAAAGCTTTGGCAAGGGATTGAAACGATTACATATCCATGGAGAAATCAATTCGTTACAAATAACAGTGGAGCAGCTGGATATTATGGAATTGGTAAATACAACGGAGATTAATAACTGCAAACTAAAAATTATATGGCCACAACAGTAACCAAAAGAAAAAAGCTTAAAGATGAAGTTTACGATATCATCAGAAATGATATTCCTTTAAGACACAAAATCAGCAAGCAGTTACAGATTGAAGTACAATCTGTTTATCAATCTGCTGCCAGAAAATCTACAAAATTCAGTTTGCCGGTCATTTTGGAAGTGATCGCAAAGCACACTGGTTTACCAAAAGAAGAGTTGACCAATGTCTAAGATTTTATCTATAGAAGATATGATTTTCTTTTTCATACTTCTACTTATTGCAC
>NZ_SNWW01000029.1 GCF_004362015.1 Flavobacterium chryseum | reverse complement strand
TCAAACTTTTAAATATTTTATTTAAATTAGAAACCTGCTTTAAAAAAATCTCAAAGATTGCCACGTTCCTGCAGTCGGCAAGATGAACGGTTGTTTAACAACCGCCTATCTTGCCACCCATTGCCTCGAAACTCGGCGGTGGAGAAACTTAAAAGCAAAGAGTTTGATAACAATGAAAATGAAAAATGATGGAAAGAGAAAATTCAAACAGAACACGAATCGTGGGACTGCGATTCACTCCCTTGGAGTATGCCGAGCTGGAAAA
Source organism: Flavobacterium chryseum (assembly GCF_004362015.1). Taxonomy (GTDB): domain Bacteria; phylum Bacteroidota; class Bacteroidia; order Flavobacteriales; family Flavobacteriaceae; genus Flavobacterium. Next base: position 3,156 of record NZ_SNWW01000029.1, on the reverse strand, counting down.
AAGATTCAGAGCAAGCACCTGCCTAAAATTAAGTGATCATATCAGAAGCCACTTATTCAACAAACCTATTATTGCCACCTACAGAAATCAGTCTTTAGACGAACTGATGGAAGAGACTTCTGTACTTACTTCCGAATTACGGGCAATCGGCAATAATATCAATCAGATTGCCCGAAAGATAAACACGCTCAAAACAGTTCCTGATTTTAAAGGACATCTTTATCTGTTCGAAATCCAGAGAAAAAGGCTTTTTGATAAAATGGAAGAAGTATCAGGTCACACCCAGAAAATAGCAGAAAAATGGTTGCAGTGATAAAAACAAGCTCGTCCATAAGAGGCATTCTGACTTACAACGAAAATAAAGTTGAGATCGGAAAAGCGGAATGCATAAGTGCTGTGAATTATCCGCTGGAACTGGAAAAACTGAATTTCACTTCAAAATTAAACCGCTTTCTAAAACTGGCAGAGCTCAATACCAATGCGAAGCGGAATTCGGTGCATATCTCGCTCAACTTTGATCCCTCGGAGAATCATTCGAAAGAAAAACTGGCTGAAATTGCGGATGTCTATATGGAAAAACTGGGCTTCGGCAGACAGCCTTATCTGGTGTATCAGCATTATGATGCAGGGCATCCGCACTGCCATATAGTGACAAACAACATTCAGAGAGACGGAAAAAGAATCGATCTGCACTTATTAGGGATCAGAAAATCAGAACCTGCCCGAAAAGAAATTGAGGAAATGTTCGGGCTTGTAAAAGCTGAAGGAAGAAAACAGAAAGAACAATTTTCGTTAAATCCGATAGATGTCGGCAGAGTCCAATACGGAAAAGTAGAGTCCAGAAAGGCGATCAATTCAGTTTTAAACAAGGTTTTGTTTGACTATAAATATTCAAGCCTGCCCGAGCTCAATGCAGTCCTAAACCTCTATAATGTTCATGCTGACAGAGGAAGTGAGGAATCGAGAGTTTTTAAAAATAATGGACTGCTTTACAAGATACTTGACCAGAATTCAAAACCGATAGGCGTTCCGATAAAAGCCAGTGAATTCTACAGAAAACCCACCTTAAAATTTCTGGAAGAGAAATTTAAAACTAATGACGCAGAGAAACAATCTTGTAAAAAAAATGTAAAGAATGCCATAAAACTGGCTTTCTTTCGTGAAGACATAATTTCTCTCGAAAAGTTATCCAAGATATTGGAACAAGAAAGCATTCACATGATATTACGAAAAAACAATGAAGGACAGCTTTACGGAATAACTTATGTTGACCATAAAACCAGATCCGTTTTCAACGGAAGCAGTCTGGGAAAAGAATTCAGTGCAAAAGGAATTCAGGAAAACTGTGCCATGAACATTCTTTCGATTGAAAGAAAAAATCAGAATTCAATTGCAAATAATTCAGAGAACTTTCAAAATATTGAATTAAAAGAGTACGTAAAAGAAAATTTGGCAGATATACTGCTACGTGGAGAAAAAATAAATGATTATGTATCTAAACAATTTAAACAAAAAAAGAAAAAGAGACTTTATAAAGGGATTTAAAATAGTTAAGGGTGTAAAATTACACCCTTAACTATGTCTCCAATTTTCGTTAGCACATCCAAATGTTAGATGCAATAATTAACCACCAACACATCTGATACATTACCAACAAAAGCCACTCTGTTTAAGGAATGGCTTTTGCTTATCGATTTCAAATTGAACTAATACTATAAAGCTATTATCCAATATAAGATTGTTTTATTGTTCTCATCAACGATTGCACCTACGGAAAAACGATTCTGCTTTGAAACAATTTCCTTAAATATGTTCTTATTTCCGTAGTCTAGAACGTAAAATTTACTGTCTTTGTTTACGAATCTATTTAATTTATTAGCATTGTTATCTATTGATGGGATCGCTGGCTTATCTTCCCCTGTACATAACTTATGATAATTATCTACTGTATCTGGAATAATAAAATTACATTTTTCATTATAATCAATAGTTATTTTTGATTTACTAATTATATTATTATGATGTTTGATAAATTCATCATCTGTATATTTATAAATTTGGAATATACTAGCATAGCCTAAATACTTATAAGAATCCGTGTAGTTTATAATTTGCACCTCAGAATTATTAATTTCTTCTTCGCTAATTGGATATGTATTAAATATTGAGGGAATAATTGTGTTTTTAAACTTTAAAAATTGTGTTTGTTTAGCAGAGTCATTTTGTCCACATGAAACAATAGTAAAAAATAAGATTCCGAGAAATGTCTTCATGGTTTTAGTTGCTTATAGCTTTTTTAAATTCGTTAAGTTTTCCATCTTTTGGATAATTTTTCCAATTTACATAATGTTTTGATTCATTGCTACCATCTGGGTAAAGTAAGTTACCTAAAAAATTCATAACATCAGCAACGATACTTGGCGCTGAATATGATTTTTCTGAAATTTTAACTTGTGAATAACCATTAGATAATGTTTCATCCTGGAGAATTGTTGAACTTTCAGTTTTGGACTGACTACCTGTAGGGACATAAGTAACATTTGCCCAAATTTCATCAGTAGTTGTATTTTGAACAGTTACAGCTCCACCTGGAGTGATAGCACTAACTGTTGTTCTTACAGTTGTTTCAGATAAAACTGTTTTAGGTGCCAACTCTCTATCATTTTTTTCCATTAAATTCGCTGACTGTTCGGCTGAATATTTAACATTTCCTTCCTTATTATTCTTAGGATTTGTATCTACAATTTCTTTCTCTTTTGCAAGATGTTCCCAATTTCCACCTAATTTATTTTCATAGCCTTTAGTTTCGTTTTTATTGTGAATCACTTCTCCTGTCTGACTATTAACAAACCAATCTGGTGGTGGAGGTGTTCCTGCCATCATACCATCTGGGTCAATAAAATAAACAGGATTATTTAGAGCATAAGTGTACGGATTGAATCTACGTGATTTTTCCGCCAGCGGGTCAATATTCATCCAACGACCTAATGCAGGGTCATAATTTCTTGCTCCATAATCATACATGTTAAGCCCCAGCTCGTCTTGAAGCTCCTTGCCATTGTACTTATACTTGTTATTAGTAGCCACATAGTCATTATACCCCTTGTGCTTTAATCCAAAAGGATAATAATTATTTTCTTCGATAATTTCAAGAAC
>NZ_SNWW01000028.1:1326-4200 GCF_004362015.1 Flavobacterium chryseum | reverse complement strand
TAAACGAAAAAACCCTTCATCTTATGATGAAGGGTTTTTAAAAAGAAAGGCGACGACATACTCTCCCACATAACTGCAGTACCATCTGCGCAGGCGGGCTTAACTACTCTGTTCGGGATGGGAAGAGGTGAGCCCCGCCGCAATAACCACCTTAAGGTCGTTAGTTGCTTTGGGCAACTTTACAATTAATTAAAAATTTAGAATTAAAAATTAAATTGTATAATATCTTAACATACTGAGATAAAGAAAAATGCATTTATTTAGAAAGTTTCTTCCTCCCGATTGCTCGGGAGGAAAATGGTGTACATAAGCTTACGGATTATTAGTACTACTCGACTATGACATTACTGCCTTTACATCTATAGCCTATCAACGTGGTCATCTTCCACGATCCTTAAAAGAAATCTCATCTTGTGGTGGGTTTCGCGCTTATATGCTTTCAGCGCTTATCCCTTCCAAACGTAGCTACTCTGCGATGCTCCTGGCGGAACAACAGATACACTAGAGGTTTGTCCAATTCGGTCCTCTCGTACTAGAATCAGATCCACTCAAATTTCTAACGCCCACAGTAGATAGAGACCGAACTGTCTCACGACGTTCTGAACCCAGCTCGCGTGCCACTTTAATGGGCGAACAGCCCAACCCTTGGGACCTTCTCCAGCCCCAGGATGTGACGAGCCGACATCGAGGTGCCAAACCCCCCCGTCGATATGAGCTCTTGGGGGAGATCAGCCTGTTATCCCCGGCGTACCTTTTATCCTTTGAGCGATGGCCCTTCCATGCGGAACCACCGGATCACTATGCTCTACTTTCGTACCTGATCGACCTGTATGTCTCTCAGTCAAGCTCCCTTATGCCATTGCACTCTACGCACGGTTACCAAGCGTACTGAGGGAACCTTTAGAAGCCTCCGTTACTCTTTTGGAGGCGACCACCCCAGTCAAACTACCCACCAAGCAATGTCCCCCGCAATACGGGGTTAGGCCTCAGATAAACAAAGGGTTGTATTTCAACAATGACTCCACAACGCCTGGCGACGCCACTTCACAGTCTCCAACCTATCCTACACATCATTTATCCAAGGTCAATACTAAGCTATAGTAAAGGTGCACAGGGTCTTTTCGTCCCACTGCGGGTAAACGGCATCTTCACCGTTACTACAATTTCACCGAGCTCATGGCTGAGACAGTGTCCAGATCGTTACACCATTCGTGCAGGTCGGAACTTACCCGACAAGGAATTTCGCTACCTTAGGACCGTTATAGTTACGGCCGCCGTTTACTGGGGCTTCAATTCAATGCTTCTCCGAAGATAACATCTCCTCTTAACCTTCCAGCACCGGGCAGGTGTCAGGCCCTATACTTCATCTTACGATTTTGCAGAGCCCTGTGTTTTTGATAAACAGTCGCCTGGACCTCTTCACTGCGGCCCTGTATTGCTACAGGGCGACCCTTCTCCCGAAGTTACGGGTCTATTTTGCCTAATTCCTTAGCCATGAATCTCTCGAGCACCTTAGGATTCTCTCCTCAACTACCTGTGTCGGTTTACGGTACTGGTACTAATTACCTGAAGTTTAGAGGTTTTTCTTGGAAGCCCTTAGGCGCACTATCTCTTTGTCCGAAGACTCCGAGTACTATCGTATTTCCCCAAGCCGCGTGGATTTGCCTGCGCAGCTTATAGGTAGGTACTTCAACGAACTATTCCGTCAGTTCGCGGCGCTTTCATCACTCCGTCACCCCATCACAGTAATTAGTAGTACGGGAATATTAACCCGTTAGCCATCGACTGTCCCTTTCGGGTTCGCCTTAGGACCAGACTAACCCACAGCTGATTAGCATAGCTGTGGAAACCTTAGTTTTTCGGTGTGCGGGTTTCTCGCCCGCATTATCGTTACTTATGCCTACATTTTCTTTTCTAACCAGTCCAGCATGCCTTACGACACACCTTCAACCCTGTTAGAATGCTCCCCTACCACTTAGAGTAAACTCTAAATCCATAGCTTCGGTAATATACTTATGCCCGATTATTATCCATGCTCGTCCGCTCGACTAGTGAGCTGTTACGCACTCTTTAAATGAATGGCTGCTTCCAAGCCAACATCCTAGCTGTCTGGGCAGACAAACCTCGTTCTTTCAACTTAGTATATATTTGGGGACCTTAGCTGATGGTCTGGGTTCTTTCCCTCTCGGACTTGGACCTTAGCACCCAAGCCCTCACTGCTGAGAAACATTATATAGCATTCGGAGTTTGTCAGGAATTGGTAGGCGGTGAAGCCCCCGCATCCAATCAGTAGCTCTACCTCTATATAACTTTAAATTCAGCGCTGCACCTAAATGCATTTCGGGGAGTACGAGCTATTTCCGAGTTTGATTGGCCTTTCACCCCTACCCACAGGTCATCCGAAGACTTTTCAACGTCAACCGGTTCGGACCTCCACTGTGTGTTACCACAGCTTCATCCTGCCCATGGGTAGATCACACGGTTTCGCGTCTAACACTACTGACTAAAGCGCCCTATTCAGACTCGCTTTCGCTACGGATCCGTGGCTTAACCACTTAACCTTGCCAGCAACGTTAACTCGTAGGCTCATTATGCAAAAGGCACGCCGTCACCCCACGAAAGGGCTCCGACCGCTTGTAAGCGTATGGTTTCAGGATCTATTTCACTCCGTTATTCACGGTTCTTTTCACCTTTCCCTCACGGTACTGGTTCACTATCGGTCTCTCAGGAGTATTTAGCCTTAGCGGATGGTCCCGCCAAATTCAGACAGGGTTTCACGTGCCCCGCCCTACTCAGGATACCACTATCTATTATACTCGTTACCCATACGGGACTATCACCCTCTATGGTTCAGCTTTCCAGCTAATTCCGGTC
>NZ_SNWW01000028.1:0-1233 GCF_004362015.1 Flavobacterium chryseum | reverse complement strand
TGCCTTGTACATAAAATGTCGTGGTCCTACAACCCCAACATTGCCGTAACAACATTGGTTTGGGCTAATCCGCGTTCGCTCGCCACTACTTACGGAATCACTTTTGTTTTCTTCTCCTCCGCCTACTTAGATGTTTCAGTTCAGCGGGTTTGCCCACCTATCGGTGTACTATGTCTTCAACATAGTGGGTTGCCCCATTCAGGTATTTACGGATCAATTCGTGTGTGCCGATCCCCGTAACTTTTCGCAGCTTATCACGCCTTTCATCGCCTCTGAGAGCCAAGGCATCCCCCATACGCCCTTATTTTGCTTATTGTACCAATCCTAAAATTAATTAGGACCGTTTTTTTTTGTCTTTTACTATAAATAGCAAAAAACGCTTTCTACTTTTATTATTTTCTTATCTCAATATGTCAATGAACTTTTATTTACTATCTTTATAGTAAATCAGTGGAGAATAACGGAGTCGAACCGTTGACCTCCTGCGTGCAAGGCAGGCGCTCTAGCCAGCTGAGCTAATCCCCCATTTTTCAATCTTAGATTGTAGAATTCAGACTTTAGATTTCTTAATTCTTCTCTAATTTCTTTTGGTGAATTCCAACTTCCAGAATTTCCTTTTTCTTAAGCCTAAAATAGTTGTCTCGGACAGACTCGAACTGTCGACCCCTACATTATCAGTGTAGTACTCTAACCAGCTGAGCTACGAGACACTCTTATTCTTAAAAATTTATTATTTGAACTAACAGCAAGAGTAATAAAATTTCCTTATTCAGAAATAACCTTAAAACCATCTTTTTTCCCAAGCGTGTGCAAGCACTAACACTCAGGCTCTAGAAAGGAGGTGTTCCAGCCGCACCTTCCGGTACGGCTACCTTGTTACGACTTAGCCCTAGTTACCAGTTTTACCCTAGGCAGCTCCTTGCGGTCACCGACTTCAGGCACCCCCAGCTTCCATGGCTTGACGGGCGGTGTGTACAAGGCCCGGGAACGTATTCACCGGATCATGGCTGATATCCGATTACTAGCGATTCCAGCTTCACGGAGTCGAGTTGCAGACTCCGATCCGAACTGTGACCGGTTTTATAGATTCGCTCCTGGTCGCCCAGTGGCTGCTCTCTGTACCGGCCATTGTAGCACGTGTGTAGCCCAAGGCGTAAGGGCCGTGATGATTTGACGTCATCCCCACCTTCCTCACAGTTTGCACTGGCAGTCTTGTTAGAGTTCCCGACATGA
>NZ_SNWW01000027.1 GCF_004362015.1 Flavobacterium chryseum | reverse complement strand
GATTACTGGATTATAAAAATAAATGATACCGGAGAAATTCAATGGCAAAATACATATGGAGCAGAAGGTGATGACCAGCCTTATTTGATTCACCAGACCATTGACGGAGGATATATTGTGGGCGGAAACTCCAACAGCAAAAATGCGCTGACCACACAAGGAGGAATTGTAGGCAACGGAACAGATTTCTGGGTTTTGAAACTAGACGAAGAAGGAAGCGTAATTTGGAGCAAAACCTATGATTTTGGAAAAACAGATATTTTAACGTCTTTGGTCGAGAATAAGGACAATACCTATTTACTGGGAGGCCATGCCAAAACAGAATCAGGAAGATCCCTTGTCAATAAAGTAGCCAAAGCTGCCGGAGCAAGCAAAGAAAAGGACGGAATTGATGATTACATTGCCTTAAAAATTGATGGTAAAGGTGAAGAAATCTGGAAGAAAACAATAGGAAGCGCAGGAGAAGATATCCTTAGAAAGTTAATCGAAACCAGAGATGGCGGCTATTTAATGGCGGGTACTTCCAATTCCAATTCCTCAAAAGATAAAAACTCCAATATAGGCAGCAATGATTTTTGGGTTGTAAAACTAAAAGACAAAACCAAAGTCGAAAAAGTGAAAGCTGGTATAGAAGCAATCCCTAATCCTGCCAGTACTTATACCAACGTCATTATAGGTCATGATTTTAAATCCGGTACTGCTACTGTGGTAGATATTTCGGGAAGAATTTTGCAGGAATTCAGTATTACCAGCAGAACGGTACCTGTAGATCTGAGCAGATACTCAGAAGGAATCTACATCATAAATATCAAAACCGATGTTAAAACCGAATCGGTTAAAGTCATCAAATCAATCCATTAAAAATATTTTCATAAAATGTATAAGCTAATTTTAAAAAACTCAGTGAAAACTTTGTTTTTGCTGTTTTTCCTATTTATATCAGCAACTGGTACTGCGCAGTCCGATGACAGTAAGTTTTTGCCTAATATAGTGCCGCCCTCACCTACAGCAGGGGAGCTGGGTAAATTTGGCAATGTCCCGGTTGGACTCTTTACGGGAGCTGCCAATATTTCGGTTCCGTTAATCACTTTTAAAACAAAAGATTTAGAATCACCGATATCGCTTTTTTATGGTTCTAATGGAATAAAGGTCGATGAAGTTGCTTCGAATGTAGGACTGGGCTGGAATATGAATTTTGGCGGCGTTATTACCCGTACCGTTAGAGACAAAAATGATGAGACGCAAACAACTGTTTATCCACCAGATGATTTATCCAATGCAACTGATGAGCAAAAAGTACAATTTTACAAAGCGGCGGGTCAGGATAATGCAGATACGGAAAGTGATATCTATTCTTTTAATTTCAATGGCAATTCAGGGAAATTTATATATGATAAAAATGGAGTTCCAGTTTTAGTTAATAATCAAAAAATCAAAATAGAAAGAACGGGAATCAATAATGCTGATTTTATATTGACAGCCACAAATGGTGTTAAATATTATTTTACAGAAAAAGAAACTACAACCTTCAGGAGCTCAGGAGCAGGGCATTCAATTCCTGTTGGAAGTGTCACGGCTTGGTATTTAAGTAAAATGACACATCCCAACGGATCTGAAATTTATCTTACCTACGAGAATTATACAATGAACTATGTGGCTTCTAATTCTCAATCATTGATAATGTCTTATCCTCCAATACAGGAAGATTGTTGGAAAGTTGTATATGCTAAAGCACCGACTCTTAGCGGAATTATTTCTCAGAATATGACAGTAATAGGCAAGCGAATCAATAAAATATTCAGTAAGAATATGACAGATGGATATGTAACTTTCAGTTATTATTCTCAGGGAATTTACGACGAAGTAATAGGTGACAATAAAATAGAAAACATAACACTATATAATAAGGAAAATATTGAAATTGAAAAAATAAAGTTTGATTACTTAAAGACAGCAAACCAAAGAGTTTTTTTACAAAATATTACATTTCTTGACCCAAGTAAAAAATATACTTTTGAATATATTAATCAAACAGAATTTCCTCAAAGATTATCTTACAGTCAGGATCATTGGGGGTACTTTAATGGTAAGAACAATATCAATTTAGTTCCTAAAAATATAACAGGTTATAATTTAGACCTAAATAATATTGATTATAATGGTGCTGACAAGGAACCGGATAAGAATTATGCTAAAATAGGATTGTTAAATAATATTATTTATCCCACAAAAGGTTACACTGAATTTGATTACGAAAGCAATACGTATTGGGGTGAGAAAACAACCTATCCCACAAAAACGATATTAAATTTAGAAAGATCCCCTGAAGATCACAATCCTACTGGAAGTACCTATACTATTACTTCACCAATAAATCAAAGAATCGAATTTTTAGGCAGGGTCAATTATGTAAGTAATCAGGCGCCCCAATATGATGAGAATGGTAACTTAATACCGGATCCTTCTAATACCGGACATTTTTCTGCCGCCATGCAGATCAGCAGTACTGATGCTCCTGGTGTATTTCTTCCCTTTTATGAACTTACTCAATTTGGTGTTCCTTATCCTCATCAGAGCAGTTTTACTTTTATCAACAGCACAGAAAGTCAGATTGTAGATAATGTTTTTTATTTTGATGCTGAAGCAGGTAAATCCTATACACTCGTACTTTACAAAAATGGAATTCGTGCTGCGGCAAGAGTGGATGTTAGTTATTATGCCACCGCTCCGGTTACAGTAAATACCAATATAGAAACCGGTGGTGTTCGAATTAAGTCTACGAAGGATTTTGCAACTGAAGGTGCAGTTCCTGTATATAAAAGGTACTATTATGCCAATAAGGAAGATATAAATCATTCTTCGGGTGATAACGGCAAAACACCTTTGTACCTAGATATTGCTACTCAAAGAAAAACGTGCAGCAGCAGTGACGGGATGGTACTTTGCCTCTATACAACTTTATATGATCTAGTGGTAAGTTCCAGCAGTATGATTTCCTTGTTTGATACCGGCAGCAGCAACTGTTTCTATAAATACGTAACGGTTAGCGAAGGCGGTGACTTTTTTGAAAATGGTGGAGAGATGAAAGAGTTTACAGTTGATAGAGATGGAGCAGGACAGATCGTTCTTGGAGATACAGAGATTAAAAGTGCTCCACTTACCAATTTTGGATGGGATAACGGGTTAGAGAGAAAATCACAAATATTTCAAAAAAAGAAGCCCGGATCTGAATTTGTAATTGTGGCAGAGAATGAAAATAAATATAAGTTAGATCTTTCATATAATAAAGAGATTACAGCTTATAGTGTTAGAAAAAATTATGAAGAACCATGCCCGCTATCACAAAGTGTTCAAAATTTTAGTATCGTTGAATATAAAACGAAAGGATATTGGTTTTATCTGGAATCCTCGATAGCTAAAAAATATGATCTAAAAGGATTAAATCCTATAGAGACTACAACAACCTATCAGTATAACAACCCTGTACATATTCAGCTGACTTCGCAAAGTACCGAGTCATCATTACAGGAAACTCTGCAAACCATATATTATTATCCACAGGATGCGTCTTTGGTAAGCGAACCTTTTGTAAATGATATGATAACAGCTAACAGAATTGATACACCCTTAAGAACTGAAACTTTTAAAGGAGGAGTAAAGTTATCGGAACAAAAAACACAATATGCCAAGGATGACACAACAGCAAATTTATTGTTGCCCAAGTTTATTTATGCAGCTAAGTTTCCCAACTCACTTTCTACGGGCAATGGTTTAAAAAGAAAAATAACATACGACAAATATGATGAGATGGGGAATATCCTGCAATATACTCCTGAAGCAGGTTTACCTGTTTCTGTTATTTGGGGTTATAACAAAACACAGCCAATAGCTAAAATTGAAAACACGGTTTATGATAATATTCCAGTTGGAACAATAACAAATTTACAAACATTATCAGATGCTGACAAGGATAACTGTTTAGGTGAAAGCTGTAGTGAACAACGCCTTAGAAACGAACTAAATGTGCTTAGAAATTCACTTTTAGGCAGTTTTGTTACCACCTATACTTATAATCCATTGGTAGGCGTTACCAGCGTCACCGATCTTAAGGGAATGACTTCTTACTATGAATATGATACTGTAGGGAGATTAAAATTTGTAAAAGATAATGAACTAAATGTACTTCAGAAATATTGCTATAATTATAAAGGGCAGCAGACGGATTGCAGTGACAATACTTCAACAACGGTTATTTTGTATAAAAGTATAGCCCGAAGTGGTTTGTTTACAAAAAATAACTGTGCAGTTGGTGGAACAGGTACTTCTATAAACTATACACAGGAAATTGGAGCTGTTAATTCCGATATTTCCCAGGCAGATGCTGATAATAAAGGTTTAATTAAATTTAACGCAGATGGACAGGCATTTGCCAATGATACTGCCAACTGTACTTTTTGGAATGTTGCCAAGAGCCAGATAATAATGCGGAACAATTGCGTAGCAGGAGGTACACCAGACAGTGCATCGTATACGGTTCCGGCTGGAAGATATTTTTCAAATCTTTCCCAGGCAGATGCAGATGCACAGGCTCAAGCAGAAATTAATACTAATGGACAGGCATATGCCAATGCTAATGCCAAATGTACTTTTTGGAATG
>NZ_SNWW01000026.1 GCF_004362015.1 Flavobacterium chryseum | reverse complement strand
AAGCACACTGGTTTACCAAAAGAAGAGTTGACCAATGTCTAAGATTTTATCTATAGAAGATATGATTTTCTTTTTCATACTTCTACTTATTGCACTTGGAATTATTAACGTAATAAACTGGATTTATAAAAAGATAAACAGATGGCATTAGAAACAATCACAATTCCGCTGGAAACTTACAAATGTCTGCGGGGGCATTTAGAAAAGGCTAATGAAATATTCAATAGTCTGGGAATGGCTGAGGGGTTAGCAAGTGAGAGCAAGCCTCTTAAGCCATAACCGAAACAAACAAGATCACAGAAAATTGAAAAATACAAAAATTTAATTGGAAGTGGTCAACGGGTAAAAAAGCCTGAATATCTTAAAAAATAAAAGCCACTTGACAGAGTGGCTTTTTATAATAATTCAATCACGGACCTCGAAATCCTTAATCTATTTATTATGAATGCAAATTTAATACAAAGATTCTGCAATACAACATTGTCGAATGATAAAACTAAACACCTTTTAGGTAAATGCTTGCGAAAAGCATTTGATGAATCTATTTCAGATGCTTTGGAATCTGAAAATATCCTAGGGTTAGCTTGGAAGTTCCAGGTACCACAATTTGATGAGATGTTTGAAGATCATCAAAATCACGATTATCCACCTTTTGAATGTTAGTTATGGAAATTAAGAAAAACCAAATTTTTAAAACTCCAGTAGGATTGATTTTAAAAGTAAAAACAGTTCGTGAATCAGGTTTACATACTCTGGAACTGATTGATGAAAAAGGAAATATTATTCCAGAGAGAAGAAATCATCGAGGTCATGTAATTGAGAGATCAGTTCGCATATGTTCTGAAGAGACAATTCGAACCTTTAAAAAATTAGCTATTGGAATGTTACTTCTGTTTTGTTCGATGGCATACTCTCAAAAAAAGAAATTTGTTATGGCTGCCGATTCAAAACATAAGGTCTTAATGATTGGCCAGATGCAGGCACTTTCTTTTGATGATAGAATCTATTCCATTGACAAAAAAAGGGGCTGGTACGTGGACCGGAATGATACAGTCATCTGGGTATACGGGCACAATCCTTTGGATTTTAAAGATGTGGTTAAGGTTGGCTTTTACAAAGACTTTCAAAACTACGTTGTAAGTCTCAAAACTGAAAAACTAAAAAACTTCAACGATGTCACTCGTTAAATTCGATCGCGAACAGAGGCTTTATAATTTTTATAAAAAGTTTCTTGACAATCCACATCTAATTGATAAGGTTGTGATAGAATCTTTTAAAGAAGATCTGGAGCTACTTAATAATTACAAAAAACATAAAAAAATAATTTAATTATAAATAAAATGAAATCAATTGAAATCAAAGGTTTGATCCTTACCAACTTTAAAGGAATCGTTAAATTAAAAGTGAACTTTCAGCATAATACAGATGTTTTTGGTGCGAATGGTACCGGAAAATCTACAATTTACGATGCCTTTTTATGGCTACTTTTTGGAAAAAATGCAGAGGAAAAAAAAGAGTTTAGCATCAAAAATACAGTTGATACGTCGCTTAACCGCCAAGACCATGAAGTTGAAGGAATGTTGCAAGTGGATGGTGATTCAGTTACTTTAAAAAAGATTTACAAAGAGAAGTGGACAAAGAAAAGAGGTGAGGAGATTGCAGAATATACCGGAAATGAAACGATTTATTACTGGAATGATGTTCCGATGCAGCAAAAAGAGTTTCAGCAAAAAGTTTACGGTATTCTTGATGAAACAGTTTTCAAACTGATAACAAATCCTTATGCTCTTAATTCTTTAAAGTGGCAAGATCGCCGCGGGATCCTTACGCAGATGTCCGGGGAATTATCCAATGAAGAAATTGCTTCCGGTAATCCGGAATATGAAGCATTGGTTGCGAACCTTACCCAGGGTAAAACAATGGAAGATTATTTGAAACAAATAAAAGCCAGTGTTAAAAAATCAAAAGATGATCTTAAACAAATTCCAACGCGAATTGATGAGGTATCAAAAACAAAACCGGAAGCTTACGATTTCACAGCCCTTAAAAATGTGCTTGCAGCAAAAGAGACTCAATTATCTGCTATTGATGTGAGCATCCAAGATAAATCTAAAGGATTACAATCAGTTCTTGAAGCTAACGAAACGGCTCAAAGATCGGCATCGAACTTAAGATCTGAAATCTCAAACATTGAAATTGAGACAATGACAAAAGCGAGTAATTCAATCAAAAAAGATACTTCTATTGTGGACGCTTTGAACGCAAGTTTAAAAACTAAACAAGGTGATTTGTTGACTGCTAAAAATGGTCTGGTTACGTTAAAAGGATTGGTTACTGCGAAAGAATCTGATATATCTACGCTAGATATCACAATTCAAAATAAGCGTGAGGAATGGGTTACTGAAAATGCTAAGGAACTTTCTTTCGATGACAATTCATTTTGTTGCCCAACTTGTAAACGAAATTTTGAGGAATCAGATATTGAAACCAAAAAGACTGAAATGTCTAATAATTTTAAGACTGAAAAAAGTAACAAACTTACCGAAATTAATCGTCAAGGAGGATTGCTAAAAACTCAAAAAGAGAATTTAGAAGCAGAGTTATCTGGATTAAAAGTACAAGTTACAAACGGCGAAAATGTGATTTCAAATTTAGAATATGAAATCACAACAATAGAAACCAGAATTAAAACTGAAAGTGCGAACGATGTTAATGATGTTCCGGTTGATGCAACAGCAATCTACAACGAATTATTAGATGCTAATGAAGTTTATAAGGCTAATAAATTGGAACTTGAAACAGTTTCAAAAACAATTCAGGAAGTTCCTAAAGTTGATGATGAACAGCTAAAATCAGACAGAAACAATCTTGTTTTAGAAATGGACGATATCAAAACTAAGTTGCGTAACGAGTCTCAGATTAAATTGGTTAACGATAGAATTACCGCATTAAAAGAGGAGGAAACCAAACTGGCTCAGGAGATTGCCGGTGTTGAAAAAACACAATTCTTGATCGAGCGATTCGAAAAAGATAAAATGACCGCCATTGAGGACAATGTTAATTCAAAATTCAAAATTGTCAAATTCAAAATGTTTGAAGATCAAGTTAACGGTGGTGAGAATCCTGCTTGCGAAATCTATGTAAACGGAGTTCCATTCTCAGATGCTAATACAGCATCAAAAATCAATGCTGGAATTGACATCATTTCCACCCTTTCAAAATTCTACCAAGTATCAGCCCCAATTTTTATTGATGGTGCTGAATCTATCCATGACATTATGCAGACTGATAGCCAAATGATCAGATTGGTAGTTTTAGAGGATTTATCTTTTTCTGAAGACAAAATAGAAAGAGATACTTATTATAAATTCATTGATAAAGTTAAAAATAATGGAGGTCTAATATTAGACGAAACATTAAAATCAGCATAATGACTGACCATATAGTCAAAAGAAACTCCGACGGGATCCTTACTGAAAATTGTAAAGAGAATGTCGGAGTTAAAATTGGAAGTTTTGACTGTACGGCCAATTGTCCGCATAATCAAAATACTAAAAAAGAAATTCAAGAACAGGCTTTCGATTTAAAAATCGTGAGGTGTCCAAAACTTCAAAGCAATCAATTAACAATAGAAATGTAATGAATGAATATATACAAATTTCAAAAAATTTCATAAAGGGTGATGTTATAACCTCATGTGATGAATTGATAGAATTAGCGCGATTAAAGAAATCGGTTTATCACTATGGGATGAAGATTAAACCAGCATCTGTCATTATAAACATGTCTTATACTGTTGTTTATTCAATGGTATCAAGGGGATCACTACACAAAATAATAAAATTCAAACCTCTTAAAATAAAATAAAAATGAGTACGCCAAACACACAAGTAGCAGATGTAAAAAAAGATATTTCAGTTCAAGTATTAAGTAAGATTGAATCTTTTCAAGCATCAGGAGAACTTACCTTGCCAAAAGGTTACAACGCTGAAAATGCATTAAAATCTGCTTACATTATTCTTTCCGATCCCAAAAATAACATTTTGGAAAAATGCAACAAAACATCCATTGCGGAGGCTCTTCTTAAAATGGTTGTTTACGGAGTATCACCGATTAAAAAACAATGTTATTTTATTCCGTACGGGGAAAAATTAGAATGTAGTATCTCATACGCTGGGAACATCGCAATTGCTAAGAGATACGGAAATCTTAAATGGATCAAAGGAAATGCGATTTTCGAAGGTGATACTTTTGAATTCGAAGTTGATCAAACAACTGGCCGAAGAAAAGTAATTAAGCACATACAAACGCTTGATAGTGTTGGTTCAAACAAAATAAAAGGAGCATACGCTGTATTTGAATTGAATGATGGATCAGTTGACGTTGAAGTAATGAGTATCACCCAGATTCAAGCATCTTGGGCACAAGGAGGATCAAAAGGAAATTCACCTGCTCATAAGAACTTTGCTGACCAGATGGCGGTTAAAACGGTTTTAAATAGAGCTTGCAAGTTATTGATTAGCAGTTCTGATGATTCAGTTCTATATGATCCGTTGGATGATGTAACTTCAATAGACGTTACATCCGAAAACGTACAACACGAAGTTAGACAAAAGGCAAACAAACAAAATCTTGATTTTTCAGATGTTGATGATGCTGAAGTGTTAGATATCCCCGCCGAAGAACCTCCAATTACTGAAGTCTCTGATGCTTCAAATAAAGTACAAAGTAATACTCTCGATTTCTAATGAAATTAAAGGTCATTTCAACCGGTAGTATTGGCAACGCTTACATTCTTGAAACAGAGAATGAAGCGTTGCTTATTGAGTGTGGTGT
>NZ_SNWW01000025.1 GCF_004362015.1 Flavobacterium chryseum | reverse complement strand
ATACTTTTAAACTACTTTTTAGACACCTTTTTGAGTTCATTTATACTGCTCACTTTTATCCAGAATTAGGTGCTCACTTTATCCAGAATATCCAGATCTTCTAAACTTTGAATATCGGAATTATGATATAACTCCCTGCCAGACCTGTCCCCTTAAGCCCGGGGATAAAGTGCCTAACACACATCCTTATGCAAAATATATAAATGACGAGAGTTTATGGGAGTGGATAGAGATTGACCTTGGTGTTGGGAAACCGCAGAAAGTATACGATTTAAAACCTCAGTATAAGGATACTCTGAAATGTAATGACGGTACGATAATGGAAGTGCCATTTTGGATTAAAAACAACACTAAGAAAAATAGAAAAACCACTCCGTAAAGAAGTGGTTTTTTAGTAATGATTAGAAATTATTTTTCATTACCGAATTCAATAATAGCGGTTTCTCCATACTGCTTTAATACTCCATAAGTATTAAAAATAATTTTTTTATCAGTGAAAGTTGCTTCCTTTATAGGTGGATTACTGAAAAAAGTATGATTATTAATGATAGACGTAAAATTGTCAGCATCATCATTTTCTTGGCACACGTGCGTTTCTTTATCTTTGAGAGCATTCATATTATTAACTAATCCTATTATTTTTTTATTTGGAATAATAACGAGAAATTTATAAACCTTATCATCTCCTGACGCATTTAAATGGTTAGCAATAAGTGTATCATTAAAGCATAATATAAATTCATCAATATTTTCTTCCTTTCCATCTATCACTGATTTGACAGTTCTTGAATATAGCTTTGCAGGCATAGCCATACCAGTATTGCTAAAAATAGTATAGTTTGAAACTTCAGGTAATCTACGATTACAGCTTGAGATAAACATATAGAATAAGCAAGTAATTACTAATATACTGATAACGATGATCGTAAATTTGTATTTCATATCAAACATTTGTTACTTGAAAATTGCTGTTTTGACTAGTCCAAATACTTAAAAGTCTTAACCAACGCCAGATACCTTTCGAAATTTTCTTGTTTAATATTATATAAAAGTATTATCACTTTACCGTCAGTGTAAGCCTTTGAAGTTCTACCAGAATGTCCGCTTTTTAAGTTATCTTCATTATATTTTCTTTTATGCCAGTAAGGGTTCAACCTTACATAAATTTCATTGTCATTAGTTTCTCGCATCTTCCATTGTCCAGAGACACCTCCATTTTTATACCCAGAATAAATATAGATTATCTGCTTATCATCATATTCAAAATAAAATTCATTATTTGAACTTGTCCAAAATTTTATCTTTTTTGGAAGATCTATGCTAAGGTGAGTTGTGTAGAAAACTTCATTATCAGCAATCGAATTAACTTTGGATTTATATACAAATTCATTATGGCTTTCCATATAATTGAAATCCATATAATCGGTTTTTATATTGTTACCCCTATCCAAATATGTATTGCAAGAACAGGTAGTTATAACGATTATTACGGTTAAAAAGATTTTTTTCATTAAGTATTATTTTTTTGATTGCGCTTTTAGAACTAAAAATAAACTGCTCTATTAAACTTGCAAGCTATCATTTAATTTTCTATTCTATTTGAAATAGATATAATAAAAAAACAACCTTCGGGTTGTTTTTTTATTAATCAAGGAGCAATAGTATTACTGTTAACCAAAATCCATTTTTTTTCGGCACACGAATATTCAAAAAGAGTTGTTGTTCCGCCACCATTTGAAAATTGATATTTGTTCTTACTGTAAGTAACTTTAAACTCAATAATGATAATTTTTAACTTATTACTATCTAGGGTAGGGATTATTTTCCAAACATCGATTCCCTCTTTTAATAATTTTTTATTTTTTTTATTGTAAATATCAATCTGCTTAAATTTAAGGTCAGTACCTTGTGATGATGACATAACATAAGGATTGTGATTCTCATCAACCAAATAAATGTTTTCTATATGATGTCTATAATCTTCAATATGACGCTTCCAATTATCCGTTTCATTTTTTTTATTTAGCTCTTCTTGAAAGCCTTTGTATGTTTCAATAGATTTGATAACAATTGTAGAATCAATTAATTTTTTATAATCATCAACTTTATTTTGTGAGTATAAATTTAGATTCAATGCTAATAGTAATATTAATATATTTTTTTTCATGATTAATTATTTTTTTGGAGTAACAAAATTCTTTGAGGTACGGTCGCCATAACAACTGTATTATTATAAATATATACTGTACCGTTTCCTCTTGAAAAGACAATAATTAACTTTAGATCACTGTTGCCAACATCCCCTCCCTCATTTGATGTAGCATGCCTAAAGCTGCCTTCAGTAACAGATTCTCCTAAAGTTGAAGAAGAACTTGTACCTCCTTGTGGTGCTGTTGAATTTGTACCACTTGGATTTGAGTGAAAAGTTGATTGGGAAGCATAACTACTAATATTAATACTTGCTTCCGAATTGACTAATGGATTGGATACGTCCCGTCCTCCGTGTGATTGTACAACTGTACCGTCAATTTTAGTCCTACCTCCATATGCAAGCGTATACCCAACTGAGTATATTTTGTAAAGCTACAAACCACTTCAAATTGAAGTGGTTTGTAGCTTTTTAATTCATAATTTATCCTTTTTCAAAATGACATTATTGTATATCAGCTCCCGTTTACTCTTAACTTTTACTTCAATTACTCGAGTGCTCATATATCCACTTTGCAATGTTTCTGCAACATTCTGTGGTTCGTTGCATTTCAAAATTATTAAATCTGTTCCTTTCATTTGCCATTTTCCTTCACAATTTGACGTAATTTCAAATCCTTTATATTCAATAGTAAACGTGCTGTCTTTTTGTAAAATTAGACTGTACAGGTAATCTTTACCCTTTGCTTTATAAGCACCATCCACAGTATCATTATCGATATTTACAACCTTACAAGCATTTAATAAAATAATTGTTAATACGAGACAAAATATATTTTTCATTATTTCCTGAATTTTAAAGTTGATATTGATTTATATGTAAAGGTATTTGGTAATCCGCTTAGTGCAGCTGCATTGTGTGGATATGCTCTTAGCATATCTGCCTTAGTTGAATTTGTATTTAACGGTACTATTCCAGTATTGGCAATTCCCCCAGGTGCATAAATTTTATTACCACTAGAATCGCTAACATTTTGAAGCCAATTTGCATTAATACCAGCTGAAGAATTAACTGATGCCGAAGATGTTAACCCTGATACTGAAGCTGGGTCAAATGCGTATTGCGCTTTATATGCAGAAATTTCATCACCTGTATCTGATGCATAAGGTTTCCCTGATGCCGAATCAAAGGCAATATCCCCACTCTCAAATTGTCCAGCATGTGTAGATTCATGAACAAAGTTAGCCGTTCCTGAAAAACTAATAACAACGTCGCCAGAAGCTGGATCATATGAAGTATCTCCAGTTGAACCAGCGCTAAGTACATTTAAACTATATGATTGCGAACTCGCTTCCAAAGTCCCTAAATTTCCGAGTGTGCCATTCATACTACCAATTCGTTCATTTAGATTTCCAATTTTACCCGCTAATTTTTCAGCGCTCCAACCTTTTGCTGTTGCCGTCGCATTAAACTTATCTACTTTTCCCTGAAGTCTATCCCTTTCGCTTGTGACATTTTGTTTTTGTTTATCCCATTCCTTTTGACTTCCTGGGGTGACAATCATCCCATCAGGATCAATGAAAAATACTGGATTGTTCATTGCATAAGCGTAAGGTGAAAACCTTCTTGCAATTTCAGCAGCTGGGTCTATGTTCATCCATCTGCCGATTGCAGGATCATAATTACGAGCCTGATAATCATACCAGCCAAGCCCCAGTTCGTCTTGGAACTCCTTCCCGTTGTACTTATACTTATTATTAGTAGCCACATAATCATTATATCCTTTGTGTTTTAATCCAAAAGGATAATAATTGTTTTCTTCGATAATTTCAAGAACTTGAGTTGTTGGGTTTTTAGCAAAACTCAGTCGTACGTTTCCTAAATGGTCTTTGTACTGAAACACATACGATAGTGTACCTTCGGTATTTTTCACATAGCCTTCTGCCGTTGGGAAAAACTCTAAAATATTGTCTTTGTACTGAAATCCTCCCAAATAATTGGTGTTGGTTGTCGTGGTTCCCTCCTTTACAATTTTTTCTAGTTTTTGTCCTGCTGCGTTGTAAATATACTCAATTGTATTTCCTGTGCCAAAAGTTATTTTCTTGGGTAGATTCAGTTGGTTATATAGTATTTCGGTAATGTTTTTGTTTTTATCACTGATCATATTTCCGTTAACATCATAAGCATAATCATCGCCAGTTGTGTTAGCATCGTTAAAACCGCTGGTGTTATTGGCACTATCCACCACTTTTGAAAGTTGGTTTGAATTGTCAGGATAAGTATAAGATAAATTATCGATTACATTGGTTCCTATTTGAGGATCCATATCTCCGTTTCTGTTCAAAAACTGTATGTTTCCGTTTTTGTCATAGGATAAATTCTCGTTGTAAGCATCTGTCGTTAATTTCGATTTCTGATAAACAGCGCTTGCCAATCTGTTTAGTTTATCATACTGATAACCGTAAGAGCGCTCCAGATTATCAGAACCTGTTTTCCAGTAAGTCTCCGAAATATTTCCGTTATATAAAGCTTTTACATTCGCAATCTCTGTTTGTGTTTTATCGTAATTAATTTTAAAGGCAAACAAATCAAGAGGATCTGTATTTTGCTGCAGCTCATCGGTTTTGTTAATCTCCGTTAGCCAGCCTCTAATGTTATAATTAAAATCGACTTTTTGCAAAGGGCTTCCGGTACTGTTGCCTACATTTTTGCTTTCCAGCTGTCCAAGTGCATCATAGGTATTTGCTGCTAAAAGCTGTACAACACCTCTATTTATTTGATGGGTATGAGTGAGCAAGCGATCTTGTGGCGAATACGTAAATTCTTCTCTTATAGTAATTTCGTTATCTCCTTTAGTTCGTTTGTGCGCGCTAATAGTATAAAGTGGTTTTCCAGTAAAATCAAGTTTACTATCCATTACCGTATAACCTTCAAAATGATTTTGTGTATAGGTTCGTATAAGGCGTGCTTTTGCATCATAGAAAGTAGTACTGGTTTCACCAAGCATTGCCGAGGCTGTTGTGGCAACCCTTGTCCAGTTTCCGGTTGCCATGCCTTTTACATTAGATAAAACGGCTTGTTGTTCAATAGTAACTGGTACTGCAGCTGCATTAGGAAATGCATAATCATCATAATAATTAACGGTCAGAAGTTTAAAACTTGTTGGCACTATACTATTGGTATAATCAGCAGCAATACCATCAATCGTGCGGGATGCTTCTTTCTTTTCAAACAAAACAACAGCATTATTCTGAGCATCCTGAAGCGATTTTCTGGTAGCCGAATTTGCGGTTTGATTGTTCCATCCTGTATAAATTGGTCGCCCAAAAGCATCGTATTTGGTGATGAGCCAGCCTACATTGCTGTCGTCTTTAAAAGGCGATAACGCAGGACCCGTGGCCACGGGTCTGTCGAGTTTATCATAAACGATGAATTCCCATTGCTTGCCGGGTAATTTTTTCTCGACTAATCTATTTTCATCGTCATATTTGTATTGGTAACACAATCCGTTTAAAACTGCATCATTAATGGTTCCGTCTGCTTTTGGCGGAATTACATAAGTCAGGTTTCCGTAAATATCATAAACATAATACGTATCGTGTTTATCTCCTGCCTCGTAGGTTCTTTTTAAAACAACTTGTCCTTCTTTGTTTTTAAATTCTACTACAGACCCGGCAGATTCGCTTGGATTTGTACTCGTATTTTCATCAAAAGTTATGGTTTTGTATAATTGGTTGGCCTGGTAATTTCCTGATTTTGAAAAAGCGATTTCAAACAATCCTGAACCGGAATCCCAGGTTGCTGTTGCTTTATACAATTTAACTTCATCACCGGCATTGGTTTGGTAATCGAGCTTAATTTCATGACCGCTGCCCATAGCCCATGAAGTTCCGGGAGCGGCTTGTTTTAAAACCCTGTTTAAGGGTGATGATTCAAGTTTTTTTTCTGAAAATGGGTTGGCCGTATTTTCATATTTTTCTGTACCATAAAAAGACAGTAAACCATTGATTGCTGTAGCAGGGTTTACTCTGGGATAACTGGTGCCTCCGTTTGAAGATGCATAAGGCAAATATTCTTTGACCTGTCTGCCAATACTATCGTATTCTATTGGTGTTATTATATCAGAGCCATTTCTTCCCTGACCAATGGCAGTCGTCTGAACAGGTCTGCCTAATCCATCAAAATAGGTAATATTCTGGCTTACTTCTTCCTTTGTTAAAGTATTGAAATTACCTGACCTAACTGCT
>NZ_SNWW01000024.1 GCF_004362015.1 Flavobacterium chryseum | reverse complement strand
AATGCAGATGATGCATTAAACTATGGAGGTATTGGAATGGTTATAGGTCACGAAATAACCCATACTTTTGATGATCAGGGTGCCCAATATGACAAAGATGGTAACTTAAAAAACTGGTGGACAAAAGAGGATTATGCTAAGTTTAAGTCCAAAATACAACAGGTGATCAATATGTATAGTACTTATACTGTCTTAGACAACCTGCACATTAATGGCGCAATGACAGTTGGCGAAAATACGGCGGATATTGCCGGAATAGCAGTTGCTTATGATGCTTTTAAAATGACCCAACAAGGGCAGGGAAACACAAAAATCGACGGTTTTACACCAGACCAACGCTTCTTTATTTCTATTGCCAAAATATGGAGGGTAAAAATGAAAGACGAGTTCCTGCGTTTGTGGATTAACAATAATCCGCATTCTCCGCCAAACTGGCGTGTTAATGGTCCGCTAATGAATACAACACCTTTTTACGAAGCATTTAATGTAAAACCTGGAGATAAGATGTTTTTGCCGAAGAATGAGAGAATAATAATTTGGTAGTGCTAAGACAAAATCTTTTAAGGTCACTTTCTGTTAATCCTAATACATAAGGTAAGTAATAAAAACATAAAAAACATTTCGTTAGAAATAGAATTTTAATTTTGTGACCCCCAAAGGGACAGATTACAAACCATTTTATGGAGGAATTGAGGAGATTGACTTACTGGAGGTAGAGGCTCTCTTTAGATGTCCTCACAATTTTGGTGTGGATGTCCTGTTGGGGATTGATGGGAATTAGTTATTGTGTTTGTGTGCAACAAGTTTTTACTAAATAAATTTTATTACTTAATAGAAAAATGAATTGAGATATTTGTGGCAAAAAAGATTTTAATTCCCGATTTGCATCAAAATAAAACCTATTCATTTGAAGAGGTTTTTTCTAAATACTACAATTAAGGTTTATTTCTTTTACTGCCTATGACAGTTATTCCATTGCTAGTACGCTTATAAGTTTCAAAAAAATATACGCTTTGTTACAAAAAGACAAGGAAATTTATATATTTCTCCAGCATTTTCTAATTGTACATTTAAATAACAGAAAATTTATTTTTTGCGATATATAGTTTCAAAGCCCAAGTCCATTTCGCATTCACTATTAAGTACCTCGCCCAGATATTTAGGGTATTCTCTTCCGTTTTCATCAGTATTAAACATGAAGAAGTCACCATAATTTGCCTCCTTTAATGCCGAAAATTTCTTTACTTTATATTCCTTACTCTCAAATGACCCGGGATCTGCCTCAAGTTTATTCCATTCATCTTCAGAAAAACTAAAGGGAATATATTTTTTGGTTTTAACAATATACATAGTATCACCATTGATACGCATTAATTTTACCAATACTCCTGTGGACATACTATTTTCTACCCATGTTGATTTATAAATATCTAACGATTTAGGATGCATTAGCAATTCTTTATATTCTTTTGCTTTTTCGCTGTTTCTTTTTTTATTTATCGAAGTAATTCCCCATAATATTAAGATCAGGAATGGCATAAAAAACCAAATTGACCACGGATATACCAATTGCCACAAGGTTCTTTTATGGTTGTGTCTGATATCAGTAATCGCTTGAGCTACCGTTGTTGAGTATCTTTTTTTGGCAAATATTGAGCTATCCGGACTTTTAAGAATATTTCCGCAGTTAGTGCAGACAACGCCGGTTCGCCTGCCCATTCCAAATAGAGGTATTCCCATCGCGATATATCTCATGTACAGCGTTAAATCTATTGTGTCTTTATGATTGCAGACAAGACATACTTCGTCAATGATAGGTTTTGTTTGTAAAGGCTTCGTTATAATTTGATAAATAAAAATTAACATATACGTTCTGAGTTTAATTTTGGTAATTAGGTCGTTTATAGGAAAATTTAATTCTATAAGCCCTGTAAATCAATAATGGATGGGTGTGAAGTATTAGTCTTTAAATTTATTCTTATTGATTAGTTCATCCAAAAGTGCTGTAAAAGTATCGGCGCTAAAAACGGAATTGTATGATTTTTTAAACACTGTTTCGTTATCACTATTGATAAGCTGTATTTGATTTGTCAAATCAGTAATAGAAAAACGGTGAATTTCTTTAAAATAAATAACCTGCGAATCAAACACTAATTTATCCTGAAATAAGAAAATAGTTTTCGTTTTTATATTTAAATACGAATTGGTATTTATAGCCATAAATTGTTTCATGGCTAAATCTTTAAATTCGACATAATTAAAAGTCACGCTTTCACCGTCTTTTAGTTTTTTCAAAAGTATGGGCACATTGACAGAACGGTGTGTTGATCGTATAAATGCAATTACTTTATAAATATTTGAATATCTTGCAGAAATGGGATGCCATTGAGTTGTGCTGTTTTCTCGAATTGCAATATTGTTGATGTCAAATATACGTTTGCCAGAAGTAAACAAATAAACATCCTGAATATCCTTAAAATATAAAGTTTCCTTACTGCCTTTATTATCTATAACAATAGCATTTTGGTATAAATAAAAGACAGATCCTTTTGACAGATAAAGTGCTATTGTAAATATAGTCAGGCCGAGTGCCATAATAAAAACGATACAGTAATATAAAATGCTAACATTCCCTGAAAAGTTCATAGTACCTTCATTAACGGGTATAATTGCTTTAAAATAAATAAAAAGGCTTATTGCTGTAAATAAAACAAGTATTACATATGAAAAATAAAGAAATGTTTGTGATACTGCGCATTTTCGAATAAACGTACCTAACTCAGGACTTGATTTCATAATCTATAAATTTTGACATTGATTAAACTACTATCAAAATCTTTGAAAGTGTTCTTTGCTAATGGTTTTAATTATAGCAAAAGTAGTAATGGCAGCAGGGAAAAAAGTAGATTTTATATATAGATAACATCTACTGCTGGATATAGTGATATCTATTTAGTATCTACAAAGGTGGATTAGAGGAATAGTTCTTTTGTAAACAGTCGCCTCTCACAAAGGATTTCATTGCTACGGCTGCATCGAGCCCAATTTGTCTTTGAAGCAATGTAAATTTGAACCCAATTGTTCTATTTCTAATTACAGTTGTGCAAAAAAAGGTTTTACGACGAAGCACAATTGATTTAAATTTAATTTTAGATTTATCTCAATCTGTACTACCACCATATTATTAAATTCGGCTTTGGATGCTTTAGCATCGAGAAATCCCGAAGCATTGGCGCGAGTCTCTTCAAAGAGAAACCCACAACCATAGCAACTGACAGTCACGTCCAGTAATCGCTTGTAGGTTTGTTCTTCAGCCAGTACAACACCTAAATCGCATATAACCGAGAAGGACATAGAGAAGGACCTTATAGAATATGACTGTCTCGAATAGTAATCTCAATTTACTCAAAAATATTAATTTTAGGGTATTTTTTTGTAGTATTGTAAGCCGCTATGCTTGATTATTTAGCACATATACATTACCTAGAGTCAGATATGCGATTCAAATAGAGGATATATAAAGGTTAGCGGCAAGGTTACACCACCAAACCTATATGAAATGAAGTAAAAATGGAGAGTAATGATATAAAAAGACTTTCTCGCCTTGCAGCGATACTGACTATTCTACAAACAAAGAAAATTGTTACATCATTAACTCTTGCCCAAAAGTTTGATGTAAGTGTTAGGACAATTTATAGAGATATTAAAGCTTTGGAACAAGCAGGTGTTCCGATAATTGCAGAAGAAAGAAAAGGATATACACTAATGGAAGGATATAGAATTCCGCCAGTTATGTTTACTGAAAGTGAAGCAAATGCTTTAATAACAATAGAACAATTGGTTCAAAAAAATAGTGATAGTTCTCTTATAAAAGAATATACAGATGCAATCAATAAAATAAAGGCCGTTTTATTATATTCAACAAAAAACAAGGCTGAATTACTTTCCAAAAGAATTGCCATTAGTCCTTCCATTCCAAACAAAAACACAAGTAATTCATTGGCTTTGATACAAAATGCCTTGACAGATTTTAAAGTTTTGAAAATTACCTATAAATCAGCACAAAATAATAATACAACTATACGCAACATAGAGCCATTTGCTTTCTACTATAATTTACAAGAGAATTGGTTGGTTATTGCTTTTTGCCTATTAAGGAATGATTACCGGATGTTTCGATTAGATAGAATCTTAAAAATTGAACCACTTGAAATTTCGTTTGAACCACACGAGCTAACACTAAAAGATTTTTTGGACACCAAAGAAAAAAACTTTAGTATGCCTGACATACCGTTGTCATAATGCCATTCTACTTTTGTGCTATTATTAATTTAAAACAGAATAAAAGAAAGATGAGTAAAACAAATTTAGTATCATTAAGAATTATCACCGCTGATATAAAACGATTGGTTCAATTTTTTGAGGATGCAACAGGAACAAAAGCCAAATGGGCAACAGATGACTTTGCAGAGGTTGTATCCGGATATTTTACCTTGGCAATTGGAAGTACACGAACATTGGCTTTTTTCGGAAATGATGTTGCAAAACCTGCAACTAACAAAAGCATTATAATAGAGTTTCTTGTTGAGAATGTTGATGATAATTACGAATTAATTAAAGGTTTAACAAGTGAAATTGTTCAGAAGCCAACTACAATGCCTTGGGGTAATCGTTCTTTACTATTTCGTGACCCAGATGGGAATTTGATAAACTTTTTTACTCCTGTAAGTGATGAAGCAAAAAGAAAATTCGCATAGAGAATATCTATTAATCCATAATTTTTGGATTCCCAGTTGTATGTATGGACAAAACTCTGGTGATGAGTTTGCAAATTCTTGTAATTATTTTCCCGACTCTTGTGGTACCGTGGTAGGGGTCAGATGAAACAATAACCCCAGGAATACTGCTTGATGATATAAACGCAACTTATTCTGAATACACTATAAACATTACTTCTTATAATTTTGAACCCGGTAAAAATAATATTTTTAACGAAAACGGAAGACCTTCGTTCAGGAGATACAGGAGATTTAGTACAGATAGAGATTAATGGTGTTTTGTATAAACCCTCGCAATTATACAGTAAGTTTTTATTCATTTTATCATTTTTGACCGATCCAAATTTTTATTACGTATTTATATGTACTTTTGAAACATTAAACCGCTTAAAGATGATCAGTTCTGAAAAATCCCCCACAGCTCCTGAAGACTCAAAAGAAAGAGAGCAGGTAAAAATTATTTTGGCCGAAGATGATAAAGACGATCAGGAATTATTCATCGATGCACTGGATGCGGCAGAAGTCAACTCTGAGGTGGTCACCGTCAAAAACGGGCAAGAGCTCGTGGACACTTTAAAAGATAAATCCCAGCCCGATCCAGATATTATTTTTATCGATATCGATATGCCAGTTAAAGACGGCAAGAAGGCACTGGAGGAGATAAAGGGCGATAAGGAGCTTAAGGATATCCCGACGGTTATGCTCTCCACTTGGAGCCACCCTGGGGATATTGAAGATACCTTTGATAAGGGAGCAGACCTTTATATACAGAAACCAAATTCTTTTAACGGCTTTGTGATGATTCTAAAGAAAGTGTTCTTTCTTCACTGGGCCAAACCTATAATTAACCCAGTAAAAAATATGTTTTTTGTTTCTGAAAAGAGTCTATCCCGTAAAGAATGAGAAGCGCTCTTTATGTCTGGGTATTTGATAATAAAAGAAACTTTACTTTTGGCAAAGATGATGAATATAATAAAAGTAAATAAAGAGTGGTTTTTTTATAAAACATTCAATTAACCAGATTTAAATTTCTATATCAAAAAAGTGTTTCCGATGGACTTTGCTGTTAGTGATGTGGGCATTAGTATGGTAATTACTATACACTTTTGCATTTAGATTTATTTGCTTCACTGTGAATTTCTCTCAACGCTGTCGAGAGGGAGGTAAGAATATCCAAGATGAATAGCATTATATTCCAAAATATTTAATTAAAACGATTTATAAGTGATCTGGGTGGTTGGCATATCGGTAATAGTATGTTGTAGCTTCCTTCTTCTTTCATTGGTGTTATATAGTAAACGTAATTTCATTACTATTAAGCATTAAAGCTATTTTGCTTAACGGAATTATTCCGCAAATTTATCTATAGTAAATTTTCTTCTTTAGCGATTTAAAAACATCATAAGAGGCCTTATCATTAAAATAAGAATACCATTATGAAAGCGATTTAAAATCTTAGGTAAACACTATGAATTTTTTCAATGTATCAATTGATACCTTGTATATTAAATAATTCCATAGAAATAATTAAAATCTTACAAGTTGTATGTTATCCTAGATTTTATTTATTCTAATACTTTATTTCACCATAAATTTAAACAGGCAAAACAACTGTAAATTCGCCTTAACTTTTTGTGGCAAGAAGATCAATCCACTTTAATTTGTTAAATGATTTGAAGAGTAATAGAAATTTTACTGTCTTAGTGGTAATTTTATCTAAATTCTTCAATAAAGATTAAAGATTGGGCGTTGTCTGTGCTTTTTTACCGCTTAAGCAGTAAAATATAATTAAAATTTAATTTTATGATGGCTTTTTATTAAAAAAAAATATTCATATTTACCGCTTTAGCAGTAATTATGAATGATTTTGATTTATTTATTAAGACGAATCGTAAAGCCGCTGGCCTTACGCAGCTGGAATTAGCAGATTTAGCCGGTATAGGCAAAACTACAGTATTTGATATTGAAAAGAATAAACAGTCAGTCAGATGGGATAGTTTAAAAGCGATTTTGAAAGTTCTGAATATTGAAGTGAGGTTTATTAGTCCTTTAAAAAATAAAAGATGAGAAAAGCAATTGTTTATGTTCATGATAGCAGGGCAGGGCAGCTTATAGAGGAAGAAGGTGGCCGATATATATTTGCATATGATGATGATTATGCTTCCGATCCCGTATCTCTCACTATGCCTGTTTCGCATAAAAAATATTCTTTTTTAAGTTTTCCTTCTTTTTTTGAAGGTCTGCTTCCAGAAGGAATAATGCTGGACGGGCTTTTAAAAATAAATAAAATAGATAACAAAGATTACTTTTCTCAGCTTATAGCTACGGGAAATGATTTGGTGGGAGCAGTAACAGATAAACCCGCAGATTCATGAATAGATGTCCTGTTACGTACGAACCATGCGGGGATGACTTATACAGCAGAGAAGGATTGAAAAAGCTGTCTCCTAAACTTGTGTCGTTTCATAATCTTCCCTTTTCAGCTTCTGAGCAGAGGCAAGAAGCAGTCAACAGAGCAAGTAAATTATCTATACAGGGTGTTCAACCTAAATTAAGCGCCCATTTAGGCAAAGTTAGTCTTTTTTTTTTTTTTGAGAAAGTCAAATTGTTTGACTTGATAGATTTTTAGTTTTCTACCTACTTTTCTACCCACCTATGGTAGTATATAATTAATTTTCCAATAGCCACCTTTATCACTTCCTTCTCTGATTAATAATCCTATGTCTTTAAGTTTTTCAATGTTATTATCTATTGCAGAGGCACTTAAGTTTACTGCTTTCTCTAGTTGTTTTTTAGTTATTTTAGAATTATTATGTATTTCCCTAAGAATTATTACTCTATTATTGGTTAAGCTATCTACCCACTTTTCAAAGTTAAAAGATCTTCTAAGAGTTACTGTAAATACCCTAAAACTTAAAAGGAAAAAAGCCAAAAAAATAATTTTGGATGAAGATGATAAAGATGATCCAGGACTATTTATAGAAGCTCTTAATGCAACAAAGGTTCCTTGTGCCGTCCTCACGTAGAGAATGGGGAAGAATGGTTGGCACCTCGAAGATGGGCAGGATCGAAACCCGATATTATTTTATAACGATGCACTAGCAGAAATAAAGAATGATCAAGAACTTAAAGAAATCCCTGCAGTTATTTCTCTAAATCCAATCACCATAAAGATTTTGAAGATACTTTTAATAATGGGCAAACCTATCTTATAGAGAAAAAAATCAGGCAGTTTAATCCATATAAAATGTTCTAATATCTATTAAACTTAATATCATGTAAGAAATAAGCAACAAATTTATTTTAATAAAACATTATCGAATATATTTGTATTATTTAATATGCTAAATATATACAAGTTAATAATTTTCGATACTTTTTTATTTTTATTATCGCTAAAACTGGATATTCTGGATAAAGTGAGCACCTAATTCTGGATAAAAGTGAGCAGTATAAATGAACTCAAAAAGGTGTCTAAAAAGTAGTTTAAAAGT
>NZ_SNWW01000023.1 GCF_004362015.1 Flavobacterium chryseum | reverse complement strand
GGAGATAAGATGTTTTTGCCGAAGAATGAGAGAATAATAATTTGGTAGTGCTAAGACAAAATCTTTTAAGGTCACTTTCTGTTAATCCTAATACAAAAGGTAAGTAATAAAAACACCGATAAAAAAAATCCCATTTTTAGAAATAAGATTTAATTTTGTGACTACAATACAAATTACAAATCATTTTATGCAAGATTTAAATAAACTGGCTTATTTTCAAGTTGATTTGTAAGATAATTATTTTGATTTTTTCTTGAGAAGCGGTTTGTATGTATCGTAGAGGTTAACTATTAATTGCATTCCCATTAACATGCATATAATCAATATCATAGGATATTGTCCATTTGAATAGGTCACAATTTAAGTAAGTACAATTTTGTGAGTTACTTCAAATGGTTTAGTAAGTGAAATAGCTATAACATTTCGACAAAAGATGTATAGATTACCAGATGACGGATAAAAGTTTAGGTCACCTAGCAACCCTCGTTCAAGGATAGTATAAACTAAACTAAATACCAGCAATATTAAACCAAATTGTGAAATACGATTAATGTTTCTTTTATATTTGGAGTTATCATCAGCTGAGTGGTAAATCCCAAAGATATTCATTTTTGATTTGCCTATATAAAGTCCTGAAAATTATAAACCTCCAAAGTTATTTTGGAGGTTTTTGTAAAATGTACAATTCATTTTATATAAATTTGACGGTTTTACTTCATAAATATTTCTTTTAGCAATTTTGTAAGTTCAACAGATTTAGATATAAAAGAACTATTTCCTGAGATGTAGTAACATTCAATTTAGGTAATGTATCAAATGGGCAATATATTACTAGTGTGGTTTTTGTTTTTCTAAACTAAAAGATATTGAGAATCAGTACCTATTAAATAATTTTACAAGGTAATGTATCCTATGTGTTGGTGATTAATTGTTCTATCTAAACACTTACAGAAAATCAAATATTAATATCGCATAAAAATTAAACAGTCTGGGCTGTTTTTTTATTTTATAATGTCTAAAATCGCAGCGTCTTTGCGTTGCAAAACAATATTTCATCTTTAGTCGCTTACAAAGGAACAATACGAAAATCCTTTTATTGTATTTCAAAAGCATTTGATGAAAAAACTCTTGAAGAATTTGAATGTTTTTATTTCAAATCATAGAAATTTCCTTGTCTCCTAGTGTCGGAGATCCTGATTTGAATTCACGACGCCTTACATTAATATAATCAAAATGCTCGATGCAGCAGAATTAATAAGAGAAAGGGGTGTTGAGAAAATCAAGAAAAAGAATCGGATTGAAGCTGTAATCGAATATCCCTTATTATGTAAATATAATATTAATAAAAAATATAGGTATTACGGTTTCCCGTAAAGTAATACTAATTAAATAAATTATATTTGATTAAAATATAAATATTAGGAAAAGTTAGATAAAATTAACTCAGCGTTTCTAAAAAAAGTTTATGGATACTTTGATATACCATTAATTAATTTTTATTACGGATTGTAAAAATCAAAGTTAAAATAATCTGACCAGACGGAACAACTAACCCAAATCTACACCTAAAGTTTTCGTCTATAATGGCAGTAATACTGCAAAAGGTAAAAAAATTAAATTATGAAAAATTTAAAAATTTATTTAAGCATTTTATTTCTTTCTTTATTTACTAGTTCAATATTTTTGGCATGTTCTAATGATGATAATCAATCACAACAAACTAATAGTTCTACCAAAAGTTCTAACTTGACAAAGAAATCAGCATCAGTTAGTTCTGGCGCAATCACTTGTTATATCTCTGGCTCAACAGTAAGTAATGTCAATACAGAGAATGCTTTTTCATCTGTTACTGCTGGTTCTACTACTACCTATCAATATAACAGCACTCCTGCTGTAAGTAATGTTACGTGGAGTGTCGTTCCAGGGACTATTAATCCAAGTGGAAGTTTAACAGTTAACGGGACTGGTTCTACTGCTACAGTTACTACTGGATCTAATTTTCTAAGCGGATCTATACAAGCGGTCGGAACTGATTCAACAGGACAAATTTGCGGACCGGTTCTACCAATAGTAAAATCTACAGGGGGAGGAATTGCTTGCTGTGCTCCAACAATAGAACTAGGATTTATTTGTAGAGGTGGCAGCCAAAGTGTTTTAGGGTTCTTAACATTAATCCCCCCTTCAAATTGCGCTATTGATTGGAAACAAAATGTTTCTAAAATAGATTTAAAATTAGAAGGCGGTCCTAGATTTATAGTTGAAGACGATCAATTAGCTGAAATAAATAATAAAAGAAGCGGAACTATAACAAATCCATTCTTAAGTACTCTAATCGATAATAAAATTATCTTAGATTTTACTAATGTTAGTTGTGTTACAAGAGTAACAGCAATAGCTACTGTTTATTACAACAATGGATGTCCTCCTGTACGCCTGACTGCAGAAGCTTTTGCAGGATAAATACTTGAAATATTATAGCTTTGTGCCGTCCTTAAAAAACGATACAATTATTTAATAAAATTTATTAAACAGCTGCAGGAATATCCCTGTGGC
This sequence comes from Flavobacterium chryseum, assembly GCF_004362015.1. Taxonomy (GTDB): domain Bacteria; phylum Bacteroidota; class Bacteroidia; order Flavobacteriales; family Flavobacteriaceae; genus Flavobacterium. The sequence continues at coordinate 5,807 of NZ_SNWW01000023.1, read as the reverse complement.
TGTTTTTTGTTTATAAGTTCGGTAATGTATCAGATGTGTTGTTGGTTAATTATGCATATAAACATTTACAGAATATCAGATATTTATATTAATATCGCATAAAAATTAAAACAGTCTTTGAGCTGTTTTTTTATTTTATAATGCCTAAAATCGAAAAAAATGGAGTCAAACCAGACTAGGGTTACAAATGTGTTGGTAATATTCGAAAGATAATAAAGATAGGGAAAGACAAAGTCTGGTAATCAAAGATATATTTGCAGAGCATGCGGGAAAACCAGAGTTGAAAATTATGCATATCTGGCTTATAAAGGAGATATAAATCAGAATATTATTCAATTAACTAAAGAAGGTTTGGGAATAAGAAGTAAGGCAAGAATTAAAAATTTCAACCACAACCTTATTAAAAAAAATTGTATCAATTTTCTAGATGATTTAAAGAAAATAAAATCACTCACTACTATTTTTCTGGATCTAATGTCTGTGGCAATCAATTTATTTATATTCTAAATATTGATCCTATTGATGCAAAATTAAACCTTTTATTAGAAGTTTGGAATTTCATTTAGAGACTCTGTCACAAAATATTCTTACAAGTGAAAATTTCTTTATTTCTTTAACACCTTACGTAAGATATTAGTTAATATTCTATACATTTGGTATCTTAATATTAACAAAAATTTATGTATGAAATTAAAACTACTTTTATTACTATTTTTAGCCAGTTTATCATCGTTTGCCCAATATACCCTTATCCCAGATACTTATTTTGAAACAGAACTAATTCGTCAGGGAATTGATTCCGGCACACCGGATGGTAAAGTTTTGACTTCAAAAATAAACACCCTGACTACTTTAAATGTTAGGGGAGTAAGTCTCATTACCGATTTAACAGGGATTCAGGATTTTACAGCTTTAAAATCTTTGCTTTGTGATACCAATCGATTAACCGCTTTAGATGTTTCTAAGAATACCGCATTAACATACTTGAGTTTTGGAGACAATTACTTAACGAGTATAGACGTTTCCAAGAATACTGCTTTAACAGAGTTACGTTGTTATCATAATGTATTAACAACTTTAGATGTTTCTAAGAACACTGCTTTAACAATTTTACATTGTTATGAGAATCAATTAAAGACTTTAGATTTTTCCAAGAATACTGCTTTAACATACTTAGATTGTTCTGACAATGAATTAACGGGACTGAATTTGAAGAATGGAAATAATTCTAAATTATCGACAAATAGTGCCTTTAATAGTAATAACTTAAGCTGTATTCAGGTAGATAATGTGGCTTATGCAAATGCAAATTGGACAGCCAAAGATGCTCAGGCAAGTTATAGTTTAGATTGCTCAGCTGTTGTTCAATATACTCTTATTCCTGATGTGAATTTTGAAAAAATGTTAATTTCCCTTGGTTATGATTCTGGAACTGCTAACGGAAAAGTGCCAACATCTAAGATTTCTGGGGTAACTTCTTTGGATATTTCCGGTAGATCTATTACGAATTTAACCGGAATTCAAGATTTTGTAGCTTTACAGACATTAAATTGTAGCAATAATCAATTAACGGCTTTAGATCTTTCTAAAAATATTGCTTTAAAATATTTAGTTTGTTATTCTAATCAATTAACAGCTTTAGATTTTACTAATAATACTGCTTTAGAACAATTAACGTGTTATTCTAATAAATTAACGACATTAGATGTTTCTAAGAGTGTTGCGCTAACCTTTTTATATTGTTACGATAATCAATTAACAGCCTTAGATGTTTCTAAGAATGTTGCTTTAACAAATTTACGTTGTTATTCTAATCAATTAACAAGCTTAAATGTTTCTCAAAATGTTTCTTTAAAAGAATTACATTGTTATTCTAATAAATTAACAAGTTTCGATATTTCTAAGAGTATTGTTTTAACAAAATTATATTGTTATTCTAATCAATTAACAGCTTTAGATGTTTCTAAGAATACTGCTCTAATATATTTATATTGTTATTCGAATCAATTAACTGTTTTAGATGTTTCTAAGAATGCATCTTTAGTCGAGCTGTATTGTTACTCAAATCAATTAACAACTTTGGATGTTTCTAAGAATACGGTTTTGAGATATATAGACTGTAATTCAAATCAATTAACAAGTTTAAATTTGAAGAACGGAAATAATTCTAGTTTTAGCACCTACAAATTTACAAACAATCCTAATTTAAGTTGTATTCAGGTAGATAATGAAACTAATTCTAAGAAGAATTGGAGTGCGACTTCAATAAAAGACGCTACGACAAGTTATAGCACAAATTGCTCTTCATACGTTCTTATTCCTGATGTGAATTTCGAAAAAAAATTAATCTCTTTAGGAATTGATTTTGGAACTCCTGACGGAAAAGTGTTAACATCTAATATAGACACATTGACCTCTTTAGATGTTTCTTCAAGCTTTATTATTGATTTAACCGGAATTCAAAATTTTGTAGGATTACAGACTTTGCATTGTGAAAATAATCAGTTATCGGCTTTAGATGTTTCTAAGAATACTGCTTTGCTGGACTTAAATTGTTCTCAGAATCAATTAATGGTTTTAAATGTTTCTATGAATAATGCTTTAAGAATTTTATATTGCTATTCTAATAAATTAACAAATTTGAGTATTGCTAAAATTACTTCTTTAAGATCTTTATGGTGTTATGACAATCAATTAACAAGCCTAAATCTTTTTCAAAATAGTTTTAATTATACTTTTACAGATTTACAGTGTCATAATAATCAATTAACAAGTCTAGATGTTTCTAAGGGTATTGGTTTAACAAATTTAAATTGTTATAATAATCAATTAACAGTTTTAGATATTTCTAATAGTACTTATTTAACGGAGTTAAATTGTTATTCTAATAACTTAACAAGTTTAAATTTAAAAAATGGAAATAATGTTAATTTAATTACCAAAAATTTTACAAACAACCCTAATTTAAGTTGTATTCAGGTAGATAATGTTGCTTATTCTAATGCCAATTGGGCTACAAGCAAAGATGCAACTGCAAGTTATAATCCAGATTGCTTTTCTTACACGTTTATTTATGATGTGAATTTTGAAAAAAAGTTAATTTCTTTAGGAATTGATTCTGGCACAGTTGATGGACAAGTGCAAACTAAAAAAATAAACACATTAACTTCTTTGGATGTATCAAATAGTGCTATTGCTGATTTAAGCGGTATTCAAGCCTTTGTGGGTTTAAATACATTAAATTGTAGCGGAAATCAATTAACGGTTTTAAATGTTTCTAAGAATATTGCTTTAAATTCCTTAAACTGTAGTTCAAATCAATTAACGAGTTTAAATGTAAAGAATGGAAATAATGGTTCTTTAAGCACAAAAAACTTTACAAACAACCCTGATTTAAGCTGTATTCAGGTAGATAATGTTGCTTATTCTGATGCTAATTGGGGTTCCGCAAAAGATGCTACGGCCAGTTATGCTGAAAGTTGCTCTTCTTTTATATACACCCTTATCCCGGATGTAAATTTTGAAAAGAAATTGATCTCCAGGGGGATTGATTCCGGTGCTCCTGACGGAAAAGTGTTAACCTCCAGTATTTCTTCATTGGGTTATTTGGATGTTTCTAATAGTTCCATCGTCGATTTAACAGGAATTCAGGATTTTGTGTCTTTAGGCACTTTATTTTGTGATTCTAATCAATTAACAACTTTAGATGTTTCTAGAAATACTGCTTTAAACTACCTATCTTGTTTAGCTAATCAATTAACTACTTTAAATGTTAAGTATGCTCCTTTAACTACCTTAGAGTGTTTTAGTAATCAATTAACTACTTTAGATGTTTCTACAAATACTGCTTTACAGTCTTTAAGTTGTTATCTTAATACATTAACGGCCTTAGATGTTTCCAAGAATATAGCTTTAAAAGAGTTACGTTGTGATCGTAATCAATTAACTACTTTAGATGTTTCTAAAAATACTGCTTTGAAAAATTTATATTGTAATGATAATAAATTGAATAATTTAGATATTTCTAAAAATATCGCTTTATCGGGTTTATATTGTCTTAATAATCAATTGACAAGTTTAAATTTGAAGAATGGAAAGAATGTTAATTTAAGCTTATACAATGATTTTACAAACAACGCCAATTTAAGCTGTATTCAGGTGGATGATGTTGCTTATTCTAATGCCAATTGGGCTAAAGCCAAAGATGCTACAGCAAGTTATTCTGATAATTGTTTTGGTGTTGTTGCAGTTAGTAGTGCCTTTGAAGACCAATTAATCGCTTTAGGAGTCGATACAGATGGCAAAAACGGTTCTGTATTGCTGGCGAGTATAACAAATATAACTAGCTTAGATGTATCCAATTCTAATATCACCAGTTTGTCAGGAATTGAATATTTTTCAAAACTAGAAACCTTAAACTGTCAGGGAAATTTATTGACTTCAATTAATGTATCTTCCAATCTGGCACTGAAATATTTAGATTGTTCAAAAAATCCATTATCGACTCTAGATGTTTCTAAAAACACCCAGCTTACAGAACTGTATTGTGATGGTATCGTAACAACCACTAAAAAAATCAATGCAAAAACCAGCGCTGCCAGTCAACTAACGGCCTTAGATGTTTCTAAAAATGTATTGTTGACTAAATTGAGTTGTTCTAACAATCTAATAGTAAGTTTAGACCTTTCTAAGAATACACTTCTTACAGATGTAAATTGTTCCAACAATAAATTGACTTCTTTGAATTTAAACAATGGAAACAATAGCAAACTGGTCAATGTCAATTTCAAAACAAATGCTTCGCTATCCTGTATTGTGGTAGATGATGTTGCTTATGCTAATGCCAATTGGTCAACAGCCAAAGATGCAACAGCAATTTATTCGAAAACAGCTTGTACTTTAGGAATCGAAGATGTTGTTTTTGACAAAATTGTCGTTTACCCTAATCCGACCAAAGGAGAATTACATATTGACAACATTGTGTTAGAAAAAGCAACCGTGTACGATGTATTAGGAAAGTTGGTAACGGCTACGAAATTTACTAATGGTTCAAACACTAATAGCATCAATTTATCAGGATTACCAAAAGGGATTTATTATGTGCATTTAGAAAGTGAAGGATCTACTGTTGTTAGAAAAATAATAGTCGAGTAAATTAAAAAACATATATAAGTTAAAAACCACATTTTCATTCGTTTGAAAATGTGGTTTTTTATTTTTAAAAAATGAAACAAGATTTTTCGAATCACAAAAAAAAGCCTGAGAATCTATATTTCTCAGGCTTTTACTTTCTTTTAGTAGTTCACCACAGCGAAGACTCACCGGTATCCGCCGTGGGGGATATAAGCCCAGCGGATTAAATAAAATAAAAAAAGCTCCAGATTTCTCTGAAGCTTTACTTAGTAGCCCTAACGGGACAATTCTCGAACCATTTTAGATGTGATTTGAAGAGATTGAGCGAAGCATGATTAAATATTTTTAGATGTTTAATCACAAACAAAAACACATAAAGCCTTCAAAATCATTGATTTTTAAGGCTTATTAATTTTAGATATTGGTGATAATTAATTTTATTTTCCAAAATGAGGAAAGCCGTAAAATATTCATCTGCAAATAGTCTAGATTTGCGCGCAAATCTAAATTAATGATCCTATACGCTTATGAAAAAACTTTACCTACTGCTCCTTATTTTACTGCCCTTTTTTACTTACAGCCAGGATATTCTTTGGGAAAAATCATATGGGGGACAGCATGCAGATTACCTTTTTGATGCGCAGCCCACAGCCGATTACGGTTTTATTCTGGCA
>NZ_SNWW01000022.1 GCF_004362015.1 Flavobacterium chryseum | reverse complement strand
TGATCTCTTTTACAAGAATAGGGTGGTCACTTTAAACCGGAATCAACTGATCTCTTTTACCGGAATGGCATGCTCACTTTTGCCAGAATTTGCACGCTAAAACAATTAAAATCAATTAGATAATATTTATTAACCTACAATTATTATAGTGATTTTCATCTAAATCTTTGATTAATCCATGCAAAAAGTCATTAATTATATAATACTGCTTTTTCCATTAATTTCTATTGCCCGAAATGTTCCTGCATATGAACTCGAGAATCCTCAAGTTCCTATTAGTAAGATGGAAATAATTTTATTTTTTACCGCGATTTATCTTGTTATCTATTATATTTTTAAAAAGAGAAATAAAAATGGCAATAACAGTAAAGATGAATAGATGTTTTATTTTAGGTCGGTTTGATACTCTAAAATTATTTCTGGAAGATGTGTTAAAAACAAATTGGGATATTTTAAAAAGCAAAAACAAATTTCGATTGATTTAGTACAGTTCAAATCTTGGGACTAAATAAAACATAATTTCAAATTACATTTTGGCGCCGAGTGTAATAGATGAATTGCTCAATTAACAAATTCAAAATACGAACTAATATTTACTTATTGATATCTTTATTGAACCTTGATTTGCTATTTCTCGTTATTTTCAACACTCATAAGAACTAAATGCAGAATTGTAAAATTTGAAAAATGGTCACTTTTTCTCTTGTAAATCTATTTTTCTAAATTAAGAAGTTCAATATGCACTGTTTCTCTTTATTCTGTTTTTTGATTTAGTCAACTTTAAAGCTTTTAGATAATTTTAGTATTAAAACTTCTTTTTCCATCATATCAAGAATTTAAAAAGCTCCTCCGTAATGAATTAGCTTTGTTGTTATTAAATTGTATACATTTGATTAAAACTAAATTATGTATACACTTAAAAATATAGATAAGAATGTTCTGAAAATTGGAACGAATCAAGAAATTGAATTCAAAAACCTAATTTCTAAATTAACCCTAATTGATAACAAACAATCTCTTCTCAATTCTAATTTGGAAGTATTAAATCGGAAATTAGATATTATTATTACTTTTTTGGAAAAGAAACCTCGTTAATTTAGATTTTTCAGCAATCACTGACCGAATTCCCTTAAAATAGTTTATTTTTTTAGTTAAAGTTAGTAGCATTTGTAGAAGTTAATTTCATGTTTTTCAAATTGATAGGATTATAAAGTATTACTAAAATATTGGGTTTTGTCGCATCTGGGAATAACTTTTATCTTTAGAATTTTAAATCCATCGAAAAATGAATATTAGTCATTGCTATCCGAAGTCTATTATATTGCAGGCAGTATATTTTAAGCTTAGGCTTACAATAAGCTATCGGGATGTTGAAGAGATCATGAAAATGCGAGGAGTTCATGTTGATCATGCTACCATTCAGCGGTGGGTATAAGTTTGCACCGTTAGTAGAGATGCAAATTAACAAACGCAAAGTACGAGTTGGTGGTAGTTGGAGAATGGAAGAGACTTATATTAAGATTAAATGGCAATGGTGTTATTTATATAGAGCCGTTTATAGGTCTGGTAATACAGTTGATTTCTTATTAACTAAGAGAAGACAGAGAATGAGTGCCCAGTCATTTCTAATTAAAGCAATTAGTAATAACTGTAGCCCAATACTAATAAACATTGATAAAAGTGGTTCTAATTCTACAGCGATCAAAGTCTATAACAAACGTTCTTTCTCAAAGATTAAAATCCGACAGTGTAAATATCTCAACAATATTGTAGAACAGGACCATCGTTTCATAAAGTGGAGGATGTTAATGGTTTAGGTTTTAAAAATTTTGAATCTGCAAAGAGAACTCTAAGCGGTATTGAGGTTGTTCATATTATGCGAAAGATTCAGATGGTTAGACCAGGGATATCTATATTTAAATCATTTTGTAAATTGGCGGGATAACTTTTAAAATACTTAAATTCTTATATTTGATTCTGACAGATTCCCTGATTTTGGTTACTGACTTTAAAATTCTGATTTAATAAATTCGCTGCTGCAGGATATTTAGCAGAGGATATTGTAGTTCTTTAAAATTTTAATTTTGGAATACTGGGCATATTATTTTCCAGCATTATCTTTGCAACAAAAGATCGGCAAGCTTTTATGTTGATTGACGATAATTCTTTGGCCTATTCTTCAACTACCGTACCTGCCTTGACTCCAATGATAAATTCTTGAAATCTCTGATATTATAAATACTTTACGTTCAGCTCTGCTTGTAGGAAGATCTCTAGAAAGATGAACACTTTCAAAAATATCATACTACAATAGTTTTATAATTGATGAACCTGCTTGACAGGTATAAAAATATCAAATTTTGTACCTTCATGGATTTTGCTCGAGGCACTAATATAACCGTGATGGCTATGAACTATTTTTTTGACCAACGTCAATCCTAATCCGCTACCAATATACTGATCATTGTTATGAAGCCTGAAAAAAGGATCAAAGATTTGTTTTTCATACTGCTTGTCAAAACCTATTCCATTATCGCTTACGCTGATTTTTGCAAATGAAATGACGGGATCTCCTCCAATATCAATGATTTCATTAGCGGAAGCAAGGTTTATATCGATATGAATTTCTGGAGTTACATCATCTTTGCTATATTGGATTGCATTTGATAGAATATTTGTAAAAAGCTGGTGAATTTGATTCGGGATTACTTCCAGTTGTGGCAAAGGAGCGACATTAACCACTGCCTTTTTTTGTTTGATGATGTTTTTTAGATTATGAAGGTTTTTTTTGATGATCAAATTCAAGTCTGTTCTTTTATATTCCTTTGTCAGAAAACTGATTTTTGAATATAAAATAAGATCCTCTATGAGTTTTTCCATATTTTCTGCTGAAAATACAATACGTTGCATATAATGCATACTCGATTGGCTTAAGCTTATTTCTTTGTCAAAAATCCGTCTTCCTAGCATCTGAATTTTTTGAAGAGGATCTAATATATTATTAGTTGCTGCCAGAGCAAAAGTCTGCAACAGTTGTTTATTTTCCTGAAGTTCCAAGTTTTTGGCCTCAAATAATTCATATGCGGAATGTATTTCAGTAATATCGAGTAACGCAATTAGAAGTATTCCAACATTTTCTGAACCTGATAACTGTCGAGCACTCACATTCATTATTTTTTTTCCAATCCCTTCAAACTCTATTTCCAACTTAAAATTTTCCAAAACAGTTTTATTTTGCAGCGTATTAATTATTTGTGTCTTAAATCCGGGAATGTTCCACTGAGAATTTGCTGTTTCAAAGAAGTTGTAACCTACGGTGCTATTTGAAGCAGTTTTGAAGTGCTTATAAAAGGCATTATTAGCACTTTTAATTATAAATTTTTTGTCAATGAGCAACACAGGCTCATGAATAGTCTGTATAATTGCTTCTGCAAAATTAGCCATATAGGACAATTGCTTCTGACGCTCCTTAAGTTCCTGACTCATAATTAGCAGTTCTTCAACTGAAGATAAAGACTCATTATAATTTTCTGCCCAATTATTTTTTTGCTTAACTTCCTGGCTGCCGTCTTCAAGTTTAGAGCTATCTGCTGTAGTGTTTTTTCTATTACTCACATTTGTATGGGTTGTAAAAGGGGATTTATTTACATTTTGAACTGGTGGACTTATGCGTGTAAATGAATTCTCGCGTTTGCCAAAATTTACAAATAAATTTTGAATATTTATTAGACTTTCTGATTTAGCCAGAAGCAATACACCTTTTTCCCTCAAAGCATAATGAAATGCACTTAATGCTAAATTTTGGTTAAATGCATCGAAAAATTTGAATACATTGTTACAACACACCAAATCCATTTTAGCCAGTGGGAGATCCTTTACCATATTATGCATTGTAAAAATACACATATCGCGAATTACATCCTTAAGGTAATAACCATCATTCCTTTTTGTGAAATAATTCTGCAGCCTGCTTTGCGATATTTGTTGTACGTCTTGCTCTGTATATACACCTTTTCTGGCTTTAATAATACTTTGTGCAGAAAGGTCAGAGGCGAATATCTGAAGATGAAGGCCTGTGTTATTTGCCTTTAATAAATATTCGTGAAGTGCGATAGCTACCGAATAGGCTTCTTGACCCGAGGAGCATCCTGCTATCCAGATTCGGAGGCTATTATTTATACTATTTTGGATTATTTGAGGAAATACTTCATTTGTCAGGGATTCGTAAAAAGAAGCATCGCTGAAAAATCCGGTCACGGTAATAAGCAGCTCATTAAAGAGCATATCCTGTTCTTTATTATTGTGTTTTAAATAAAGATAATAGTCAAGTAGCGTATCCCTATTGACAGTTACCATTCTATTGGCAATACTTCTTCTTACACCATATTGCTTATAATTGGTGAAATCGCTGCCAGTGCGCAAAAGAATAATATCAACGATTTTAATAATTAATTCCTGCTGATCATTTTCACAGCATTCGTCCTCTTTATAAGCTTTAGCATTAATAAAGCTTCGAATTATTTTTTGAAATAGTGAACCCATACGCTCCGGTGTCTCCACAAAATCAGCTAGTCCGGCAGTAATAACGTTAGCGGGCATTTCCTTCAACTCGGCCGTTTGAGGATCCTGAGCAATGGTAACGGCACCCAGTTCCTTTAACCTCCTAAATCCTTCTATTCCTTGAAAGCCTGTACCCGACAATATTACGCCGATAGCTGCACTTTTGAATATATGCCCAAGTGATGAAAAAAATAAATCTAAATTCGCATCTGCCTTATCAAGACGCGTTAAGTGATGTAATTTGAGAGTACCGTCCTGCACGTTCAATGTACTATTTTCAGGAATAATGTAAATATGATTGGGAGAAAAATGTATTTTATTTATAATGCTGGCAACAGGCAAGATTGTATATTGTGATAGTGTTTCAGCAAGGTTATATGAAAATTCAGGTGAATGCTCTTGTAAAACAACATACGCCATTTCAGAATCTTCAGGTATAGAAGAAATCAATTTAATTAGGGCGTTCAAACCATTGGTTGCGAGGGCAATACCCGTTATCATAAAATGAGAATTTTGCGCTTCATTTTGTAAGGTTATCTCCATTTTGTTTTTATTATTTTGCTAAAATTGGATCTAGCTTAATATAAATCCACTTGGCACAAGCCAATAACTTACTTTTATCTAATACTATACAAATTTAGAAGCGTCAAAATAAAAAAATCTTACATTTACAATACAAATTCTTACATAGTTACTACATCAAAATAAAAACCCTAATTACAAAGCATCTTAAAAAATATGTCACGGGAAGTAAAGTGACCGGCACTATCTAACTCGCTACGGTTGCCTTCCCGGTTTTTGCATTATCAACTGAAGGGGCTAGTACCTATATACATTTATATAGTTAGTTGTTATCTTATTTATTAAATTTTAAAGGTGTGACAACGATGCTTATGTCATTATATAATTAATATTCCCAACAGTTGCTTTCAGTATTAATAAATATAATTTCACTTCATCTTGTATGGGCCAATTGTAATTAAATTAAATATGGGTGTAAAATATCTATAAGTTCTTTAAGGCTTGGCGGCTTTGTGAGAAAGCCTGCCGCACCGGCAGCCTTCAACTGATCCATTGTAATAGGATCGGCCGAGGTAGAAAGGATGATAACCGGTATTTCCTTCAACCCAGGGGTAGTTTTTAATATGGCTAAGAATTCGGGGCCATTTATCACTGGCATATTAATGTCAAGGAAAATAGCATCAGGTATCAGCTCGCTAGTAATCAGTTTTTGTAATGCTTTATTAGCATTAGTAAATGAAAAACAGTTTGTAGTTGCTGATAAGTACTCTATTGCTGCAACGAAAAAGATGATGTCATCATCATCATCGTCAATATGAAAAATTGTTTTATATCCCATCATAGCAAAGTTAAAAAATAATAATGATTTCTGAAATTTTGTTTTATAGGATATTAAGTATTTATTTAAACGAATGTATTTTTTCACTGTGCTGTAAACTTGCACTATTTTTTCAATTAAATTAGAATACAATTAAATTATTTAAAGGTGTCGTCACACCTGGCTTATACGTTTCCTTGATTTTTCGTTTTTGAAAAACGAACATGCTGTATTTAAAGATAAATATTTTTCGGGTAGGGATATCATGTGACGATTATAGAGCATTTCTTTAGACCTAATAGAAATAACTAATTAGAAAAGGCAGACTAGTTAAATTTTTATAAGTCAATCAAATAGATTTAAATTTTTTAGTCTGATATATTATTAATTTTAAGATAATTGATAGGGCTAAATTCTTATCAGAATTTATAGTATTTTTGTAACTTGTAAAAATACTTCAACAAATTTATATCTTACCTGAGAGTTAGCAATTTGATAATCGCGAGGAATTGTATTGTGGTTTGGCCTTCACCTACTGCGGTATATAAATATTAAATTTTTACTCCCAACAATTTGCTCGAAGTGCATACATAGCTGCGATGGTTGCTTATTATTTCTTTATCACTGCAGTTCCAATGCGTTACGCAGTCAGGTAATAGTTAATATGCGATCTATCTACTTCTTTTGTAAATTGATAATATCTTTATTCATTTGCAAGTCTATCATCTGGATTTTAATAAACTGATTAAATAAATATAAAAAGCCTCTGAGATTATAAGAGGCTTTTTAACTTACTTAGTCATGTCGGTTTTATATATTTTTTTAAAATTATCATTTCAGCAAATCAAAATAATAGAAAAGGCATGAATTTGTCGGTGTTACTTCTAAAATTCAAATGGCAGTTATGTAAATGGGGTTACGGCTTTTAGATAAAGAAAATTAAGCGTACTTCAATTCTCTTACTTATACATCAACAAAAAAGCTTTTGCGGCCTGCCTTTTCTAAATTTATATAGTAGAAGATTATGTAAGACAAATATAGGTATTTTGTAGGATATAAGTGTTATAAATTTAAAAAATTTTATTTAAATGTTTTGTATATCAATTAATTAGAAGTAATTTTAAAGTAAGATTGATTTTTTATTTACAATTAAACCGGCATTCGTTGGAATATTTATAAGAGAAAGTCACATCAATCATTTGGCTTCATGAAAAAGTTTGCTGAATTAAAGTTAATGCTTGTAAGATAATTGGAAGTTACCGGAGTTTTTTGTTATATTAATTTATATAACTGCTTCTCCAACTAGAGGAATAAAACTTGTCAGTTTGTTAATCGTTATTATCCAGGTAGATATACCATAAAACCGTTTTTACTTATTTTTAATTATAATGCTATTAATCAGATGAACAATCAGAAACTTTATATTTACGTAGAAATACTAAATATTTTTGTTCAAGACCATACTAGAACATATTCTTTAGTAGAACTGACCGATAAAGTTCTGCCGGTGTTAGATATTGGTTATATTTTAACTGAGAAAGTAGCGCATCAAAGAGCAAATCAAGCAATGGTCTTAGACGTGCTGTTGCTTCTGGATGACGAAAAGATTATCGTATTAGATTCGAATACTGATGAAAGTTTTATACATACGCAGATATTTCTGAGAATATAAAAGCTGCGGATAGTATTGAGTTATAAAAGCCTCTATCTACTTTGAAACATTTTAACCTTATCGCCCTCTTGAAATAAGTTTCCCTACAGGTTAATAAAAAAAATGTTTTCCTATTACTAAATATACAAATAATGTTTACCTATTTGAAAATCAAATGATTATCCTGTTCTTTTACTGAATTGTGACCGTTAGATGATTGATTAGTAATGTTTTATAAAACTGATTGGTGAATTAAGAATAAACTTATAAACATTATGGTAGAAGCTATTAATAAAACGATATATTTGACTGATTAAAAGCGTATTGTGTATTTTCTTATAAGATAAAGTATCTAAAAGATAAGACTTCCATCCAAGCTTAAATTTCCTCCTGATTATCATGAAAAATCTAATGCTCCTTTTAAATAAAGGAAAAGCGATTAGTACCTTTTTGAAAGATAAGCTACCTTTTTCTATTTCCATTTTTTTATGTGCTTTTTTGTTGGTTTTTTCCCCTGTTAATGCAATGCGGGAAAGGAAAAGTTTGAAAAACAACAGCCTGATTTTATCAACGGTAACCGTTGGTACAGGAGGAAATTATACCACTTTAAAGGCTGCTTTTGATGCTCTCAATTCGGGTGTTGTCACCGGTGTAGTAACCATTCAGATTATAAGCAATACCAGCGAGAATGCTATGGCTGCCTTAAATGCAAGCGGTACCGGACTGGCAAACTACAGCTCACTGCTGATCTATGCTACTGGGAGCGGCTATTCAATTAGCGGTAATATTGCCAATCCATTAGTAAGCCTTAACGGTGCTGATAACGTAACAATTGACGGGCGGGTTAATGCCACGGGTACAGCAGCTGATCTTGTCTTTATAAACACTAATACAAGTGCCACTGCAGCTGCATTACGTCTTATTAACTCTGCAGAAAATAATACCGTTAGATATGCCACGCTAAAGGCATCGGGGTTAAACGCTTCGACGGGGATCATTTATTTTGTGTCTTCAGCATCAGGAAATGGAAATGATAATAACATTATTGAATATTGTAATCTGACCAACGCGGGAGTAAACCGCCCCTTGAATGCGATCTTAAGTTATGGAACAGCAGGCCGAGAGAACAGCAGCAATATTATTCGTTCCAATGCCATTTATAATTTTTTTAATGACAGTAACAGTTCCAATGGTATCAATATTTCCGGCAACAGTACAGACTGGAAGATAAATAACAATAGTTTTTATGATACGGCTTCTCTGGTCTGCAAATTCTGGCAAAAGTGAGCATGCCATTCCGGTAAAAGAGATCAGTTGATTCCGGTTTAAAGTGACCACCCTATTCTTGTAAAAGAGATCAG
>NZ_SNWW01000021.1:8417-11024 GCF_004362015.1 Flavobacterium chryseum | reverse complement strand
AAAGACTTAATAGCTATTCAGAAGAAAAGGATTTCGGAGGAAAGTAAAGATATTTTCGGCAATCCCATTGGTTTTTATTCTTACTGGACCGAAGTAATAACGGATGGTAAAAAAAAACGGGGTCAACCTTTTACTGGTATCGATACTGGTGACTGGATGCGAGGATTCTACATGCAAGAAGTTTCTGGAGTATTAAGATTTAGTTCAAAGGATCCGAAAAACCAAGACATCTTAAATAGCGAACATTGGCTTTCTGATGAACTTTTTGGATTAACTGATAAAGAATTAAAGGAAGTGATCACAAAAAGATTGCTTCCTTTTTTTATAAACAATGCACGCAACATTCTTGAAATATGACATACGATTCACTTGATATAATCCCATACAAAACCTTTTTCAAGATTGCAGAATCTGGAAATATACAATTGCTATCAGATACTGAAAAGGACCCGGAAGTTCTTGCTGCATTATGGGAATCTCTTTACCAACAGCATTTAGACAAAGATGGTTCAAGTGCTCAGGAGAAGAAAACGTTTAGAATATCTAAAGAAATAAGCTCTCTCGAAGCAACATATAAAATAGTTATCATGTCGTGCGACGCTTTAAGGTTTGATTTCAATGAAGAACTCTTCAAGTTATTGACAATTCAATATGGTTATACTCTAAGAATCGAAGACGAAGAGGTTTATTTCCAAGACTTAGAACAAATTGAAAGGGAAGCAAGCGCTCTGAAGGTAAAAATCAATGTTCTTTCCAAACTACTACCTAAAGTTGATCAGGGTCAGGAATACAGTATTGATGATGTCATGGCATCATATTGTTCAATTCTGGAATTTCAGATCGGTGATTTTAATTCAATCACATATACCGCATTTTTTAGCTATGAAAAGCAAGTTCACGCTAAAGTAGAATCAATCAGGCAACAAAATATAAAAAACAAGAAAAATGGCTAATTCTAAAGGTATAATTACACGTAAGGAGATTATAGAAGATGAGGCGCTTAATTGGGGGCCAGACTATGCAAAGCAGGCTCAAATTGCAATTGACAAAAATGTAGAGTTTGTTAAAGGAATTCTTCAAATAGCCACGATTCAGAAACAGATTAAAGATTCTTCCAACAATTCAAATTATATAAATGCAAAACAGCAGGAAATACTAGCTACACAAAAAGCTATACTTGCTATTAAAGAACAGGAAGCGGCAGAGATTTCACTGAATAAAATCAGGATTTCATCAATTAATTTATCCGAAGCGGAAAGAAAAGCAAAATTAGCTTTGGAAAATGCAGAGAGTAAACTTCAAAAAGCAAAAGATGCTGCCACAAAAAAGACAGCCCAAGAAATTTACGATCAAAGTGTTCTGGCCAGAAATGCAAAGAACCTCGCAATTCTAAATTCGAAATTATCAACCGAATATGAGAAATTAACAGCTAAGAAACGGCTAGCTGCTACTGCTTTACAGGATCTTATAATATTAGGAAAAAGAGCAGATGAGACAACGGCTCAATATAACATTAGACTTCAACGTGCGCAAATAGAATTTGACGAGCTACATAGAAGAGTAGTTGCAGCAAATAGAGCAGTTGGTGTTTTCAATGATAATGTTGGGAATTATCCAATGCAAGCAGCACAAGGTCTTAAGGATTTAGTTGAAGCTTTTGGGTTAGTGATTGGTATAGAAACTTTCGTTGATATTACAAAACAAGCATTTGACATCATTAGAAATTTTGAAGCGGAGATTGTAAATCTTGCTGCAATTGCGGGGAAAAGCCGCGATGAAATACAACCTTTGGAAGCCGATATTCGTGCGGTTGCCGCTGCAAGTATAAATAGCGCTACTGATGTTGCAAAACTTGCTACTGAATTGATAAAATTAGGATCTACTCCGGAAGAGGTTTCAAAATTACTTAAACCGGTTAATGACTTGTCAATTGCTTTACAAACCAGTGCTGAAGATAGTGCAACTTTAGTTAAATCACTTTTGAATGCATATCAGGAAGGTGCTGACAAAGCAACACACTTTACTGATGTACTGGCAGAAAGTGCAAACAGGTCTGCATTAGATTTTGACGGTTTGAGAGATTCATTTTCTTATTTAGCACCAGTCGCCAATACTTTGGGGATTTCAGTTGAAAAGACCGCGGCGTTGATTGGTACCTTAACTGATAATGGTATTAAAGCAGAAAGTGCCGGACGATTATTAGCCACGGGATTAGGTAGATTATCTGGTCAGGGGCTTACTTTGGAAGCGGCTTTAAAAAAGATTACTGATGCTCAGAAAGCCAATAAATCAAGTATGGAAGTGCTTAATATTGCAAATAAAATATTTGGAGGTGAAGCCGGTAAACTTGCACTTATTCTTGCAAACAATACAAAAAAAATAGAGGAAAGTACAGCAGCCTATGAAAATAGTAATGGAGCGTTGGCGGAACTTACCGACAAACAGTTAAAATCATTAAACTCAGAATTGGAAATTCTTTCGTCATCATGGGAGGAATATATTCTTGACACAAATGAAGCTGCCGGTGGAACTGTTATTATGACGTCAGTTTTGAGATTTTTAAGTAGTAATCTTAAAACCCTCATTGATTTAGCAGTCTTTGCCGGA
>NZ_SNWW01000021.1:0-8320 GCF_004362015.1 Flavobacterium chryseum | reverse complement strand
CAAATGAAGCTGCCGGTGGAACTGTTATTATGACGTCAGTTTTGAGATTTTTAAGTAGTAATCTTAAAACCCTCATTGATTTAGCAGTCTTTGCCGGAACACTTTGGCTGACCTATAAAGCTAAATTATTCCTGGCTACGGCACAAACTCGTTTGATGGCATTCGCAACAAGTTTAAGTACTGTTTCAACTGTTGAGAATACAGTTGCTTTACAAGCAAATACTGCTGCTGCTGGACAAAATGCGGTATCAACTGATCTACTTGCTGCTTCACACGCAGCGAATGTTGCTGCAATGAACGCTGCTACGGCTTCTACATCAAGATTAAATGCGGCATTAAAAGCTAACGCATTGTTTTTGATTATTGCTGTTTTAGCAACGGTTATATATCTGTACAATAAGCTTACAACATCATTAGAAGAAAACTACCAAGAGATAAAGAAAAATACTGATGAATTTCTGAAAAATAAAGCCGTAACAGATCGAAATGCAAAATCAATAAATGAACTATCAGACCGTTACGATGTTTTGAAAGCAAAAACAAAGTTATCTACTGATGAACAAAAAGAGTTGAATAAAATAATTGAGATTTTAGCTAAAACGGTTCCAGGTGCAACATCTGAAATGGATAAATATGGTAATGCTATTGCAATAAATACAACAAAGACCAGAGCATATGTTGAGGCAAGAAATGAAATGTTCAAAGCCGAGAATGCAGTAAAACTGGAACAGAATATTGCTTTACTTAGAGACTTAAGGAAGGAACAAGAATATTTAAACGTTTCAAATGACAAAAATAATGGCTCTTTAGTTGAGGGAATTGGTTATGTAGTTAAAATGGATGGTGTGCTTAAAAAGAGAGGTGGTACTTTTCAAGGTTATCTTGACCTTACCAAAGAAGACATCGCGCTATACGCTAGAAAAAGATTTCAAAATGAGGAAGCTATAGCAAATACAATTGCACATATCAATGCGCTTAAAGGATTGACAGATGCTCAGAAAAAGGCAATTGCATTAAGAGATAAGGAAGCAAAAGAAGCTGGCGATGGTCCTCGTACAATTGATATGATTGACGCGGAAATTAAAGCTCAGGAAGATCTTATTGGTGCGTTATCCGATAAATCCGGAAAGGAAGGAAACATAATAAAAGCTAAAATCAAAGCCTTAAACGACGAAAGAGATCTGATTTACAACAACAATAAATCTCAGGATAAAGACAATGAGAAACTAATTAAAAAGCAATTAGACCAACAAAAAAGGTTGAGAGAGGCTATTTATAGTCTCAATCAATTTCGTCTGCAAAATTCTATAGACATCAATCAAATGATCATTGACGATGAAAAGAAAAGCATCGAGATCCGGACAAATGCATATTTGGAAAATGAACAATTGAGACAATCTAAAAATCAGGAGACTTTAGAATACGAATTGCTTAATAATTCTTTAGAAGGTAAGGAATTGGAAAAGCTAACTGCTAAAAAAAGAAAGCTATTCTTCCAGTCAACAAATGATAGGATTTTAGCAATTACTACTGGAAAATTAGCAGTTGAGAAGTTAACAGCAGCCGAGCTTCTAATTTTAGAAAAATACAATTCCGAAAAGAAAAAATTAGAACTTCAAAGTGTAAAAGACAAACAGATTATCATCGATAGCGAAGTTGCGATTACTCAAAAACGTATTGATGATCAATTACTTTTAGAGGATACTAAACTAAACAAGGCTTTGGTAGCTGAAAATATTCTTTTCAATGCTTCACTAAATAAATTTACAGATTTAGAGAAAGCACAGGAAGAGCACGAAAGAAGGATAGTTGAGATAAAGAGATCTGCTGCCAAAGAAGCAAATGCAATACAGATAAAAGCAATTGAAGATTTGCTTTCAGCTCAGGACAAACTTCCGGAAAATGAAAGGATTTCAGCGGAAAAACGGAAACAAATAGATAATGAACTTTCCAGATTAAAACTTGAAAATTCAGATATAAACGTAGCCAATAATGACAGTGCCAATAAAAAAATTCTATTTTTTGAAGAAGATAATTTCAAAAAAATTGAAGAAAGATCTAGAGAATTAACCCAAGTGCTGGAGGATTTAGGTAATGCAATTTTTGAAGGAAGAATTCAAAATATTGAAACGGAGCAAACTAAGAATGATGAGTATTATGCTAAGCAAATAGAACTTGCAGGTAAAGATGAAAAGCAAAAGGATTTATTACAAAAGGAACGCGATAAGAAGAACGATGTTTTAGAAAAAAAGAAACGTAAAGAACAGGAAAAGCAGGCTAAATTCAATAGGGCCGTGGCTATAAATATGACTATTATCAACACAGCTCAGGCTGTAATGAAAGGTTTTGCAGATAGCGGATATGTAGGTGCAATATTAGCAGCGGCAGTAGGCGCAATTGAAATCGCATCAATATTAGCTACTCCAATTCCTAAATATAAATCAGGACGTAAAGGAGGTCCAAAAGAGATTGCAATGATCAACGACGGTGGAGTTACTGAGGTTGTAGAATCTAAAGATGGTACAACTAAAGTATATTCCGGAATGAACAAAATTGTTCAGCTTTATGAAGGGGATACGGTACATAAATCAGTTGATGATTATAAAAAAGTGCAAAGAGCCGCAATGCTAGCCAGCTTAAATATGGAAGGTAGAAAAATGAGTGATTTTCAGGCAACTCAATACTTTGAAGCATCATACGGAAAGGAACTTCTTCAGGAATTGAAAAGGAATACACAAGCAATTAAAAATCAAAAACAACCTGTTTTTAATGCGCCAAAAATTGACATACCTCATGCTATTTGGAAATCTAAAAATACTAACTGGAACTAATGGGAAATATAAATCCACAATATAACGACCGAGTTCAGTATATCTTAAAAAACAAAGATTTAGGAGAAATTGTTACTGTTGAGCCTATTGGTTGGACGGATGATGATAAGGAATATGCCAGGCACGATACATATGACGGCATATTTCCTAAATTTTCTAATTCTTTGAAATTCGTTGGTAAAGCAGCTGATTTTATTCAGCTGATAGACGATATATATGACATTCAAGCTGAAATAGAACTTGTGAGAAACGAAAGACATCCACAAACAGATGTTTGGACTTTGACTTATTCAGGATATTTGGATATGTCAACATGGAGTAAAGAAAATAAACAAGTTTCGGTTAAATTTAATTCGGGAGGGCTAGAACAAGAGATTAAAGCGCGTGAATCTGAAAGTGTTGAAATAGATCGAACAACTACAATGAATGATAGTGTTATTCCGGAACTTAAAACGATAAGTGTTGAACTTGAAGGAAGGAGGATCTTTCTTCAATCAAAATTTCAGACTAAAGCATCTGCAAATTCTGTTCACTTGGTGAGTACATCTTCTGACGGAAATGTCAGAGGTTGTACAATAGCGGTTCCAATGGAATTAATTAATAAATCACATGTCGAAACACAATCTCCAATCTCAGATACATTAGTCGTTGATAATTCTTGGGCTAGAACAGGAAGTGCCCAGGCTGGAAATTTATTTTTTGCATTATCTGATAAGGATCGCGAACTAAAAATTAAGGTAAAGCTTCAATTTAAAGTAAATATTACGGTTTTTGATGATGTAGATTTTTTTAAGTTTTTTGTTAGAATAGGGACGTATAGTTCTACTGACTTGAACTTTAAAGAGAATAGATTTTTATTTGAAAGAGGTTCTTACGAGGAATTAAATGATAAAACATTTTCAGTTAATTTTGATTCAACAATTGATCTATTGACTAATGAAAGCTTACAACTTGTATTTGATCAGAATGTTGATTTTCATGATTCACCTTCACAGCGTTTAGAAATTGACGTATCGAACGTTCTATGTTATGTTGATCTTGACGAGGATAGTTTTGAAGATAAATCTATAACTAAGGCAATTTTAGCGCATGAATTAGCTGAAAGACTTGTGACAATTGCAACTAACAAACAAGGTGTTTTCTATTCTGATTATTTTGGAAGAACTGATTTAGGTTATCCAGTTGATGGCGAAGGCGCATACATTGGTTTTACTCATGGTTTTTGGGTACGACAATTTGATAAATTACCATTACCTCAGGAAGAAACTTCACTTCAAAATAAGATAACGAATTTGTTTAAGCCAATTACTACATCATTTAAAGATTTCACAACTTCCACAACTGCAGTTTTAAATTTAGGAATGGGAATTGAAAATATCGGAAATGTAGAAAGAGTGAGAATAGAGAAACGAAGTTATTTTTGGAATAGAAATGTGACGGTAAGACTTCCAAATCAAGTTAAATCTGTTAAAAGATATAAAGCTGTAGACAAGTATTACTCTTCAATTGAGAATGGTTATGAAAAGGGTGGAGATTATGAAGAAGCGTTCGGATTGGATGAGTTTAATGTAAAGTCTAATTTTTCCACAATAATAAGTAAACTTAAAAATGTTTATACCCAAATTTCTAAGTATCGAGCTGATAGTTATGGAATGGAGTTCGCCAGACGTAAACCAAAATCGTTGGGAGATACCGAAGACACAACTTATGATGAAGATATATGGTTTCTGGATTTGAAAAAAGGCTCTGCAGAAATTTATCAGCAAAGAAAATGGCAGGATGATTTTGAGAATGCTCCTACTGGAATATTTAGCCCGGAGACAGCTACGAATTTAAGGTTTTCGCCCGTTAATTCTTTGCTTCGACATGGATGGTGGATATCGGCATCTTTGATTAAATATGCAACTAATAAATTGAAGTTTGGATCATCTACTTCGAATAGATTACTAAAAACAAAACTTATTGGCGGTCATGAGTATGCTGAAAATGGAGATATCATGAATTCTGAATTAGAAACTGCAAGGTTTATTCCTCAATATATAGAGTTTGAACATTTGTGCGATTTCGATATTATGCAGCAAGTGAATGGCAGCACAATGATTTTAGGGAAAAAAGTTTTAAATCTATATGGATTAGTTGAATTTATAAATGAAGATAGAGATATTGAAAAGGGTTTTTTGATGAATCTTAAGCCAAACGGAAAAGGACAATGGAAAGTATTAAAAGTTAATAGATAATAAAATGGCAAATTCAAAGATTACAATTGAGTTCAACGCTGTTCCTGCAGAAGAATCAGTTCTAAATATTTCAGAGGTTACTTATGGTTTGAATTTAAACGAAATATTTAAATATTATCGTTTAGGAAGTGGTCAAACTCAGTTGCCTCATTTTGGACATATTCCTGGGGCAGATCCTCCAACAGGATGGACCGGAAATGTTTCTGTAAATTATAGACAGGCGTTTAATTTGGATTACAATGCAAGTAGCTTATTCACTGTAACAAATACAAGTTATGGAGAAGGTATTGGCCGTGTTGTAGTTACTGCAAAGTATCCCGGTGCTGTATTTTCGGTTATAACTCCAAATCCTGATGTAACGGTATTCATTGAAAACGAAGCTACTGTTGCTGTTATTCATATAACAAACACAAGTTTTGCAACTGCAAGTGTAACACCTTGCCAGAAAGTAAAAGTAAATGTTACAACTGATTTATTAGCTGTTAAAATA
Source organism: Flavobacterium chryseum (assembly GCF_004362015.1). Classification (GTDB taxonomy): domain Bacteria; phylum Bacteroidota; class Bacteroidia; order Flavobacteriales; family Flavobacteriaceae; genus Flavobacterium. Next base: position 2,762 of record NZ_SNWW01000021.1, on the reverse strand, counting down.
TTAAGCCCGGTTGTCGTAAATCCTAACGCAAGCAATCCTTTTAATTTTGATTGGCTAAGAGGTGAAACCATTAATGTTATAGTAGAAGATTCTAATGGAAAAACAGACTCAAGATATATAAATTTACCAAGTTTGTTAAATGCTTCCAATTTCATTATCAATGTAAATAATAGTCCAAACGGTGCAACTGTAATTGTTGAGAATATAAATACATCCGGATTAAATTTAGAATACTCCTTGGATGGTATCACATGGCATACATTGAACACATTTTCAGGGCTTACTACTGGAGATTTTACTTTATATGTTCGTGATCATTTAGGCTGCTCATTTACAAAAACGTTTTCAGTAAATGAATTTGGAATTCAAAACCCGTTTTTCTATATCTCAAAATCAAATTCTATCCGTTATGCAAATCGCATAACTTTTGGGGATTCTGAGAATTATAAAACAGATGAGAATACTTTGAGTTGTGAGGTAGATGTTGATGTAGTTTACAAGGAAGTTCAGCAATTCCAAAGCGCTGATATTGTTCAAACACAGTTCAAGTCTAATTTTGCGAGTAATGTTGCAAAAGTTATAAAAGAAGATCTTACTGAAGTTGTTGTTCCGATAGAGAAAAAAACAAATAATATCGGTATTAAGGACAAACGAGATGCAAGAAAATATAATATAGGAAATGGAAAAACCGGAGTTTACTTTCTTTCAGGAAACACTTATAATTACGATACTAATGTTGTCAACGGAAATTATTCTTTAAATGGTTTGCTTCCGGAATGGGCCACTGTCGGAAATTATATTGTGATTTCAAATGCATGGTTTTTGATCGAAGAAGTTCTTTTTGACGAAAGCAAAAATGCAGATATAATTGTATTCTCTCAAACTTATACCGGTTCTGAAATTAGTATTGTTGCCGGCTCAATATTTAATAGATTCAATTATGAAGTTTATGAGTACGCAATCGACATGGCAAATTACATTGACCAAAAATTCAGAGTTCAACTTGTAAATTCAGATCCTAATTTCACAACAATAACTCATTTAAGTGAAGAACTTTGGTGTAAAGTAAAACATGATGATGTTGTGGAAATTAGATATAGAAATTCAACGAATACGGATGTTTATTATTCAACTGGAATTGAATTCAAAATCAGGATTCCAATAACTTTTGTGAAAGGCAAGGTAGATGAAGAAAGTGAGGTTCATAAAACCGATACAAACTCAATTTTGCTATCTGCAGATTTATATGAAGTAGATGAGTTTGTTTTTGAACCTGTGACTAAAGAAATTTGGCGAAAAATAATGATAGCTTTATCACATGAGAATGTTTTGATAAATGGAACCGGTTACGTAAAAAATGGATCTTTCAGCACAGAAGGTCCTCTTGAGAAATCAAACCTTTACGTATTAACGGCAAATATGATTAAAACGGGTAGTGTTTACAACTCACAAGGAAGTGGAAATTTAGATTTTGATGGAAGTGAAGTTGAAATACCAGGTTTAATTCAAACGGAATCCGGATATCTTGGATATTAATAGCAAAAAGCCTCTAAATAATTAGAGGCTTTTTTAATTAAAACTTAGGCATGTAGTTAATTTGATTTACTAAAATATAATTAAAATGTTACTTCAAATCTTTAAATTGTTTTCCATCAACATGAACCGATCTATTATCATGATAATGGTGATGATGCACTATTGTAGTTGATTTATCAACATAAGTTGAATCTTTTTTATCTGGAAACAAAGCATTTCCAATACCCTTACCGATCATCCAACAACCGCCTACAATCACGAAAAATAGTATTACAAGTATTCCCATAGTAGCAAAGTTATTAAATATTAATGTCTTAACTAATTGACTTTGTTGTTTAGAATGATTCTAAATAGAATAAAATATTTTACATTTGTTGAATAAAATATCCATCATGAGTTTTCAAACATACATCACGGAACAAGTAGCAGCAATTTCCGCTAAATTAAATGCAATTGCCACCAATGCAAAAAAGATTGATGAACTTCCGGCTCAAGAATATTTAGATCCTACATCAAGAATTCATGTTTCTCGTGATGGTATTTCTGAGCGAATTACAGTTGGTCAAATTATAGATGCTATTGAAAATAGTAATTTTGATGAAATAATTTCAGTAGGCGCTGTTACTATTGTTTATAATGAAATTTCTGGAATCAATGAAGCGATTGTTCCGATCATTCCAATACCAACTTGGCGTATAAACGATGTGTATTATACTAAATCAACAGAAACCGCGCGTGAAGTTCCTTTTGCGGCGACTGGATTAAATAGGTTTGATATCTTAATAATGAATACCTCGAACGACATTGTTATTGAAAGAGGTGATGAAACTGCTGGAATTGCAGTAATTCCAACTAAACCGCTTAATACAATTATTCTTTCTTCAATATATGTAACAGATAGTTCCGTAGGAGATCCAACGGATCCTGTAGATCTATCAAATTATCTTGATCGCGGAGGTTATAATGGAAGCGCAATTGATCTTGTTGAAAAATTTGAAAGTAGAGATATAACTATTAATTACGGTGCTACTTTAGCCCTTGATCAGATTAACTTAACTGATGTTAGAAGTTCCGTTTCATTAGAAGGATCTGCAACAAGTGTTAAGTCAGCTCAATATGATATTCAATATGTAAGACCTGGTAAGCCGCATTTCTTTAAAAACAGAACTGGTCATGATGTTACAATTGAACATAATAGTGGTACCGGAAATATTAAATACTTCTTT
>NZ_SNWW01000020.1 GCF_004362015.1 Flavobacterium chryseum | reverse complement strand
ATCCTACGTTGGTGCCCGGATTCCGAGATTAAAACCTCAGCAGGGAAAGCATTGGCCGAGAAGAACCCGACCAATAGCGAACTGACCTATATCCTTGAATATTGCCCGGATTCCGAGATTAAAACCTCAGCAGGGAAAGCATTGGCCGAGAATGTAGGGATCATTAATCCAGTAGATGAAAAAGCATTAATTAAAAAAATTGCAATTGCTGTAGTATCAAGACCAGGAAGTTTAAAAATGGATAGTTGGCATTGTGGAACTTCTCATTGTTTAGCTGGTCATGCCTGTGTCGAAAATGAAGAAGCTATGAGAATTGAAAAAGAACATTCAACTGAAATTGCTGGCGCTGCCGTTATTCCAAGCTATGCTCATCTTTTTTATAGCGATGATGATACTGTTTTAGCAGTATTAAAAGAAATAGCAAATCAAGACTAAAACTTAATAATTATGCTTTACAATCCAGAAAAACTAATCGATGTTCAAAGAGCTGTTGAAAAGTTCAACTATTTTGTAAAGCATAATAAAGTATTTGAACTATCCGCAAAAAAAGTATCGAAGACTTATCCACAACTTAAATATGCACACCTCATCATGTCATGGTTTGCTATAGAATATGGTGAGCAGTTGGAATATATAAAATTTGAGTATTTCAAAAAACTTGTAAATCCCTCGATTTTCGAATATGAATTTATTAATCGTAAAACAGGAGAAGTAAGAATTGAATATAAAAGTTTGGCTGACCTTACTAAAGATGAATTGTCATTGGCAATTGATCGATTTAGAGATTATGCGAGCAAAGAAGCCGGAATCTATCTTCCAGAACCTTCTGATTTAGCTTTAATGAGAGAAGTAGAAATTCAAGTTAAAAACAATCTACAATATTTATGAATCAGCAAGAAATCAATTTCGATGATCTTTTTCATATTGAAAATAAGATCAGTAACCAGGAACATTTTGAACGAAATAAAGAGAGATTTTCCAACCAGTGCAGAATCGTATATGAGGCTCTTTTAAGAGGCGAAAGATTGACGACTACAAAAGCATTGATTGATTACAAAATTGGCGATTTACGCAGAAGGATTAAGGATTTGAAGGATATCTGGAATGTTCCAATTAGATGGGAATATAAGAAAGGGAAATACAAAGAATTTTATTTAATAATTAATACAGATAAATCATGAACATTAATATCAAGCAGGCCAACATTAAGAACAGTTTATTCTTAGCATATAAATATGACCAGTACGTCAAAAATGCTAAGAAGTCCGCATCAGAATCTTCGGATGCACCAATTCATGATGATTTAAGAAATGCCTTTTCGGCCCTCATTCCTCACTTTGCTTTTATATGTGAAGAAATTAAAGAATCTGATTGTCAGGACAGATTAAACAATCCGGATGACGAACTACCTGAAGAACATATTTTATTGAAATACAAAACTCATGGTTTCACTATAAGTGGTCAGGGTGATTCCGAAGGAGTTACGATTTCCGGAACCAAACGTTTAGAATCAGGAAAAGTATTGAGTTTAAATACTCCGTTTTTAAAGTTCGAGGACTACAATGATTATTATTTTATGGCCGAATTAAGAGAAGCTATCGACAATCTTAAATCAGAAGTATACGAATACCTCGAAGGAAAACAAGCCCCACCAAAACAGCAAGCAATGGAACTTGAAGAAGAAGAAGTTGCAATGTAAAATTTTAATCTAATAATCTACGAGTAATGCAAATAGTTGAATTTTTAAATGAGTTTCATATTTCAATTGATTTTGGAAGATGGAAGGACCGAAATACACAAATGGTTAAAGGAATTTGTATTATTTCAGAGTGGAGTACTAATATTTTAACTGGTCAATACATTGACAATCCTACCGATGTTTCAATGGTAATTAATGTTAAGCCGGATCAAATCAATATTCCGTTTGAACATTTAAAGAATAATCAAAGAATAATTTGGAGAAAATTCAAGTCAGTTGCAAAATGGAATCATTCGAAGAAGGTTTGGGTTGTTCCCATTCTTTTTAAAGAACTGGTTTATAAAGTTGGTGAAAAATGCAAAGCTTCTACAATTCAGATTAAAGATAATTTACCTGAAAGAGTTGATGTAATACCAGAACTACCAAAATTGCAATTAAAGTTGGGAATTGTTAATTCAATTACCGGACATATTCCAAGACCATATCAAGAAGATGGTATTGCTCGTGGATTAGAATTAAAAAGATTTATAAATGGCGATCAGCCGGGACTTGGAAAAACACTTCAAAGTATTGGTACTGTTTACGCAGCAGAAATGCAAGGAGAATTTACTTTTCCTTGCATTGTTATTTGTCCATCAGCTTTAAAAATAAACTGGAAACGTGAATTTGAAATGTGGACCGATAAAAAAGCAATGATTCTTGATGACAAAAACAAAGATACTTGGCACCGCTTTTATGAAATGGGCATGGCAGATGTATTCATTGTAAACTATGAATCATTAAAGAAATTTTTTGTTCTATCAATGCCAGGAAAAAAGGATTTAAAGCACTCCAGTCAAATATTAATGGATGAAAGGATAAAGATATTCAAATCTGCAATTGTAGATGAAAGCCATCGTCTAAAAGATCCTAATTCAATACAGGCAAAAATTTGTATCCAAATTACAAAGGCAAAAAAATACATCATTCTTCTGACAGGAACACCGGTAGTTAATAAACCGATTGATTTATTCAGTCAATTAGCAGTTATGTTCAAACTTGGGCACTTTGGCGGAGAAAATGGATTTAAAGCAAGGTATTGTGAAGGTGGAAAAGGTTCTGCAAATTTGAAAGAGTTGAATTATTTAATGAACATGTCTTGTTATTTCATGAGAAAGAAAGAAGACGTTTTAAAGGATCTTCCGCCATTATCACGTCAGACAATTTTATGTTCGCTGACAAACAAAAAAGAGTTTGACATTGTTCGTGATGATTTTGCCAATTTCCTTAAAAATTCTGACTTAACTGATTCAGAAATTAAGAAGAAAGTAAGCTCGGAAACTATTGTAAAAATTACAATGTTACTTCAAATTTCTGCAAAAGGAAAAATTGAAGCAGCTCAGGAATACATCGATGAAATAGTTGATTCTGGTCAAAAGATAGTAGTTTTTTGTAAGCATAAAATAATAGTTGATCTACTCAAACAATTGTATCCAAAAGCTGTTACGGTTACCGGAAATGATGATTCTATTCAAAAACAGAATTCTGTCGATAGCTTCCAGAATAAACCAGATACCAAAATAATCATTTGTAATCATAAGGCGGCCGGTGTTGGTCTAACTCTAACAGCCAGTAGTGAAGTACTATTTGTAGAGCTTCCATGGACACAAGCCGATTGTGAGCAGGCTGAAGCAAGATGCCACCGTATGGGCCAGCCAAGTAATGTTAGGGCAACTTATTTGCTAGGAGAAGATACTTTGGACCAATGGTTATATGATATCATTCAAGAAAAGAAAGCTATTGCAAATGCTATTACCGGGACTGAAGATATAGTTCCAACAAGTATTTTAAGTAGTGTATTTGATTTGTTTAAAAAGTAAAACATGAGATATGGCAAGACCTGAAAGAAATAGTGTAGACTACTTTCCTTTTCTATGTGAGGAGGGAAATAAGATGTTCTACCTTGAAGAGACTTATGGAAATGATGGGTTTGCAACCTTTGTGAAGTTACTTAGAGAATTAGCAAAAACCGAATATCATTTCTTAAATCTATCCAAACCAAGTACAATGATGTACTTATCTGCAAAATGCAAAGTTCAAAAAGTTGTGCTAGAAGCAATCATAAATGACCTTGTTGATTTAGGAAAATTTGACGCTGGTTTATGGAAAGAAAATAACATCATTTGGTGTCAGGATTTTATCGACAGTGTACAAGATGCTTATAAAAAGAGAAATAATAAATGTATCACTTTTGATGGTTTACTCATCCTTTTAGAGGGTTTAGGTATCCGTAAACCTCTAAAAGGGACAACTAAAGTACCCGTAAACACACAAAGAAAAGAAAAGGATATAAAAGAAAAGGATATAAAAGAAAAGTATGATGCCAGAAAATTAAAATTTTCTTCCACTCTCGAGCCTTATTTAGAAGTTTATGGAAAAGATTTTTTAAATGATTTTTACAAGTACTGGACAGAGCCAAATAACTCTGGAACAAAATTCCGCCGGGAACTTGAAAACACATGGGATTTAGAAAGGAGACTTGCTACATGGGCCAAAAATGATAAAAATTTCAAACCAATTCAAAATGGAAGCACGCAAAACACAGGAGGATTCTCTAAAAATCGATAATGTTTTAATTCCGATTATCGGAATTCACAAATACAATGAACTTAAAAGTTTTAGTTCTGATAAATTATCAGATTTTCAAAAGGCACAAATTGACTCCTATGAATCCAAAAACAAAGAAGCTACTCCAGAACAAATAGATTCAAGGGCAAATTATGTTAGAAAGCTTTTTGAACCAAAACCAAGAATTGAATTTTCTATCACTGCCATAAAATTATTTAATCTTTTCAAGGCAAATTTCGCAGAAGTAAATGGACGGCCTTTTATTAAAATCAAGGATATTACAATTAAAAATTTAGAACCACTGATTTATTACTTTTCAAAAGACGATCGTTTTTTTAATTGTGATAATTTATCAAATATATCAGAACCGAGTTTTGAAAAAGGGTTATTGATTATTGGAAATTTTGGAAACGGAAAAACATCTACAATGAAAGTTTTTGAAAAGATTTTTAAAGGAATTCCTGATGTAGGTTTCAAAAGTTATTCTGCCAATGAAGCTGTAGTGATGTTCGAAAAATGTAACTCTGATATTGATCGTGATGAGTTTGAAAAAGTTATGTGGCGCGGAATAAAAAACTTTGACGATTTAAAAACAGAACGTATCGCAAGTAATTACGGCAAGGTTAACATATTCAAAGAAATTTTAGAAGAGAGATATCGCTTAAAATCAAAAACATTTTTAATATGTAACTTCAAAGAAGGCTACGAAGATGATCTACAGGCTGCAATTGATGAGCTGGGTGAAAAATACGGCGGTCGGGTTTGGGATCGTGTTTATGAAATGTTCAATATCATTGAGTTCAAAGGTAAATCTTTTCGAAAATGAATCATATCAGCCAACGCAACCGATTAGAAATTCAACTCAAAAACTACAGAGATTTTATGCCATTATGTCCACCAGATTCTTTTCCAAAATTAGTGAACGAAATGATGAAGATTCACTGCAGACTTGAGAAAATAAGAGAATTCACGTTGGAACAGTTGGTTGAAGAAGTTCAATTTCAATATGAAACAGTTCAAAGTAAATCTAATTTCAAAACCATTTAAAATGAAAAACCTCAGCATAGTCAATAAATTAATTGAAATAAAATCTCAAATTTCTGCATTAGGCATTGAATACTTAGAAACACAAATGCCAGTAGCTTTAAGCGATATCGGTAAAACACTTAAGCCATTTGTAGAAATAGGATCGTCGATTGATCAGGCAATAAAAAAATTAAGTTCAGATGTTGATCCAGGATCTATTCCAAAATCAAATAATTTGCAGTCATGATAGATCCAAAGGAAAAACCTTGCTTAGGTACAGGAATTGCAAAGGGTTTTGGATGTGGTCATAAAACAAAGCACAGGGTTTACGGTTTGGGTAAAATGTGCGGATGTTATTCGAATTGGCTGCTGAATTCTGAGCAGGGAAAAATTAAACTTGAAAAGTCAATCATTTCTGCAAAATCAAAAGTTAAAAAGGAAAATAGGCAAAAGGAAATTGTAGAAAATGCAAACCAGAAATTTGCCATTCTCTCTCCAGATAAATACCGAGCAAAATATTTGCAGCCAATTCTAAATGAAATTTCAAGACTAATCGATTTCGGACAGTCTTGTATCGCAACTGGCAATTTCGGCAAGATGAATGGGGGACATTATATTTCAGTGGGAGCTAATAGAACTACTGCTTTGAATCTGCACAACATTCACATTCAGTCTTTCGAAAGTAATCATCATAGAAGTGGAGATCAGATTAAATACCGACTGGGTTTGATCGAAAGATATGGAAATGATTATTTCGATTACATTGAAACTCTACAAAGGCATAGGCCGCTGCATCTATCCACTTCAGACATGATAGAAATTGCATCAAAAGCGTCAAAAATCAGATTAGAACTAAAACGTAATCCAGAACAAAAAACTCCGAACGAACGAATAAAACTCCGGAATAAAATAAATCTGGAACTCGGCATTTATGATGCTAATTTCTGCGAATATAAGTTCTAAAGGCTCTCGATATCGAGGGCTTTTTTATTACACAATATTAATCCTTAAAATAATACGATGGATTTAGAAAACTTAAATATTGATAAAATAGAAACAATCAAAATTCTCAATAGTGTCTGGGTAGCGCAAACAACAATCTTTATTCCGAACAAGACGAAAATTGAAATTAAAGGTAACAGTGAAATAAGTGCTTATGAAAATATGCTGAAGTTTTTCTCTTCTACTCAGAAACCAAAACAGATAAAAGCTTTACCAAACGGAAACAAAATCTATCACTTTAAAAACAAATAAATATGAATTTTTTTACTCAATTAATCGAAACAGGAATCAAAGATGTAACTATTGAAATAAAAGTTGCTGATGATGGGAGAGTAACAGTATTAACCTCGCCAAAAACTATTGCAAAAGACAAAGGTTTAAATACGATGAAGCCTTTATTGCTAACTGGAACTACTGAAGAACTTGATTGTGGATATTTTCAAGCTATTACCAAACCATTAAAGAAAACTAGCGCTTTTTTTAATAATGTTGAAAACTACGAAGCAAATCTTGAAAGTTCCAAAAAGGAAACTGCTGAGGCAAAATCAGCAAAAGAAAATGAAAAAAATGCTCAGTCCGGATTGGTTAAAGTACTCGAGAAATTAAAAACTCCTGCGGATTGGTCAAAAAAGAGGGATGCAGTTAAACAAGCCATTGAGGATTTGTTAGAATTTAATCCTGATAGTTCGGCAGCGAAGAAAGCGAAGAAAGATTTAGAAATAAATCTTGCAAAAGTGCAAATGGGAGATGGCTTATTTTCAGAAAATGAAATTGAAGAATCAGTCGAAGAAATTCCCACTGAAGAATTAGCGGATGATTCTGCACAAATGTTTGATGAAGTGGAAGAGGATCAAGAAGAAGAAGAATAATTAAAAAAAACAGCAATTATGTTACAGTCACAAGAATTACCTCGAATATTTAAGTTTGAGATTAATAAAGAAGTTATTGAGTTAGAAGATCCAAACCCGGCTTTTACTCCAAACGATATCAGGGATCTATATACAGCACAATATGCTGAACTATTGAATTCCACAATTGTTCCACAAGGAATTGAAAACGATCGAATCGTCTACGAGTTTAAAGTTGTAGCTGGAACAAAAGGATAGAACATGAAAGCAAGAGATTTTTTAAATCAGATAAAAAGTTCTAAGAGAGTCAACCATAAAACTAATTTGTTATGCTCAAAAATAAAACAAAATCAAGAAAGCCTCCACAAATCCGGTATTCAGAGAAGATCAATGTCCGACCATTATCCAACAGTGTTTTTGAGTTAGTTAATAATATTCCAAAGGTGATAAATGCTTTATCACCTTTTAGTAAACACTGTGTAAATGTCAAATATGCTGAAATCTTATTAATTTTTTGTGAATCAAAATTGCCTGATAAACTTGAAAAATTAGAGTTTAAAAGAGCCAATAGCATAGGAGAATTTACTTACTCACTCACAAAATTAATTATAGAAAATGGCTATACAATAGTTTATGATGTTGAAGAATTTCATGATAGTGAGATTGTAAATTTCCATTATTCAAATTTTCCATATGAGTGGCACTGGTATATAATGGAATCTAAATCACTACTTCAAATTGATAGTAATGAATTAAAAATTGGCTATGCTCAATTAATGCTGCGATTTGGTAAAAACACAGAGATTTCATTTATAGATCACAATTATACAACGTTTGAAGATAGTTTGAATGAGTATGAAACTGACTGCATTCAAATGTTTTTCGAAGACGGTTCGATTGAAACAGACTTTGAAATTTTTGAAGATTACGAACAGGCAGCATTAAAGCCGTTTCAGGAATTGAAAGCAAAATACGATTATTATGTGTCGCTACCGTTAGATAATTTCTATGGTTATACACCTAAAAATGATAAAGAAAAAGAACTAAAAGAGCTTATCTATGACGGATTGGCGATAGATTTCTCAATAATTCATCGTTTTCCAGATGATCAAATGGCGATTACAGAGGATGAAGAATTAGTTTCTTACACACAATCCTTCATGCTCATTTGCGAATATGTATCAGAATTAAATGAGCTGATGATGGAAGGCTTAAACGATAGAGCAAACAATTGTGGAGTTACTAATCCGGTCAATTATCATACTTATCAAGAGGGAAAAATTGTAAATGGCCCTTCGATTGAAGAAGAAAAAGAGCTCCAGAAATTATGTGAATTTTTATGTAACCTTTCAAACTATTTTGACTAATGGAAATGATTTATACAAACTCTGTAGAACCTCAAAAACTGCAATTTATTATTGCTGGATATGGTGATAAACTAGCCTATCATGATTATGATCATGAGAAACAAAAACTTAATGCTGGAAAGCCATTGACAATTGAAACACTTCGTTCAATCATAAAAGTCACAAGTGATAAGTTTGTTGATTTTGATACAACATTTAATTTTTCCGGATTAATACCTAGGAATGTTATAAGATTCTTTACCGATGAAAAGAAAATAATTTGGTGGACTCCCGGCCAGAAGAGAAGGTTGCTTTTTGAAAAAAGTGTCGGTATAAAAACTGGAATTTATCCGGTGCCTGTTTTACTTTGGAAATTGGAAAGTAACAAGTTATCAGTATGGGCCTTGAAAACACAACCAAAGTCTACATCAGAAAGTATTTTTCATGCTCCTTTTTTCAATACAAGCGCAACAGGCCTTGTTTGTATGGGAAATGCAAAATTTAGTTCGGACAGTATGGACTATATAGAAGTAATGAAAGTTGCAGAAACTGCCTTTTTTAACTCTTATTTTACTCATAGTGCAAATAGCAACTTATTAAAGATAAACTATTCTGAATTAATGCTTGAGCATTTTAAATCAAAACCAGACACATTTCCTTCTAAGCAGCTTTATCCTGCATCAAAAACGATTAATTCAATACTGGGATATGAAAATAGCTAATAAACAAAAAGTACATTATTGTGATCCTTATTTTTTTTCTCCAAGGCATCCGATAACAATTACCGTAATTGGTGCTGGTGGAACTGGTTCATTTCTTATTTCAAGATTAGCAAGATTAGATTTTGCTTTAAGACAGTTAGAGCATCCGGGACTTCACGTAAAAGTTTATGATGGAGATATAATTGAACCTCATAATGTTGGCAGGCAAAATTTTACTAGAAATGAAATTGGATTATACAAGGCATCTACTATGATTGAGAAAGTAAATTTTGCATTTGGATTAGATTGGGAAGCTGATAATATTATGGTAAAACCGAAAGATGTTACGAATTCAAATATAATTGTAACCTGTGTCGATAATGCAGCATTTAGAATGCAGCTTAACGACTTAATTATGAAAAACTATAAGATCAGCAATAGGCTTGATTATACAACATCATTTTATTGGTTGGATTGTGGAAATGGAAAAGATTTTGGTCAGGTCGTTCTTTCAACTATGGGTAAAATTAAGCAGCCTAAAAATTCTGAATTTGAACTTATTTCTGATTTAAGAACAGTAGTAGAGGTTTTCGGAGATCTAGGAACCTTCGACAATATAGAAAGTCAAGGCATAGAAAACTGTTCCTTTCGGGAAAGTATCGAGCGTCAAGATTTATTTATCAACGATATGATATCAAACCTTGCATCAGATATGCTTTGGAAACTTCTAAGATACAAATATCTAACACACCATGGAGTAGTTTTAAATCAGGGAACTCTTCAACAAAGAGGATTAATAATTAAATAAAAACTATATGAACTTAATACTAAACAGTAAAAATTTACTCGAAAAATTATTGATTTTAAATGGAGTAATAAATTCTTCAAACACCCTGCCAATATTGGACTGCTTTTTATTCGAAATTGACGGAAATCAGTTAAAAATTACTGCATCAGATCTGGAAACAACCATTACCTCAACAATGGAAATTACCTCATCAGACAAGGGATCAATTGCGGTAGCTTCTAGGATGCTGATTGATATGCTAAAAACATTTCCGGAGCAACCTCTTGATTTTTGTGTGTTAGAAAACAGTACGATGAATATTACCTCATCATCCGGAATTTATTCTATCGCATATGCACCAGCAAAAGAATATCCGATTGCAGTATTAGTAGAAGATGCTCAAACAGCCAAAATAAATTCTAAAGTATTGGGTAAAGCAATTAGTAAAACGGTTTTTGTCACTGGAACAGATGATTTAAGGCCCTCAATGACCGGTGTTTTATTTCAGTTTTCGCCTGCCGGATTAAATTTCGTTGCAACTGATGCTCACAAATTGGTGAGGTACCAGCGAACAGATATAACCTCAGAAGAGCAAATTGATTTTATTGTTCCTAAAAAGCCTTTGAATGTTCTAAAAGGAATTCTTTCGACTTTGGATATCGAGGTTATTCTTTCGTTTAATGAAACAAATGCAATCTTCACTTTCGGTGATTATGTTTTGATATCGAGATTAATTGAAGGGAAATATCCTAAATACGAAAATGTAATTCCAAAGGAAAATCCAAACAAAGCTTTGATTAATAGAACCACATTTTTGAATTCTGTAAAATGTGTTTCCATATTTTCAAACAAAACTACAAGACAAGTAGTATTGAATTTTGGCGGTAATGAAATACAATTATCGGCCGAAGATATCGACTACTCAAACAAGGCAAATGAGCGCTTAACTTGTAGTTATATAGGCCAAGATGTAAAAATTGGATTTAATGCCAAGTATCTCGCGGAATTAGTTGCCAATTTAACTTGTGAAGAAGTGAACTTTGAATTTTCGCTACCAAATCGAGCAGGCCTCTTAATACCTGCAGATGGAGAATCAGAACATGAAAATCTACTCATGCTCATCATGCCAACACTTATAACATAGACTAACCGGAACCCTAAAAAGTTCCGGTTTTTAATTAGATATAATGGCAAAATTTAGAAGAACACCGGAAGGATTGACCACGTTGACCCCGGAACAGGATTTATACATTTCTGAAAATTATCTTTCTATTCCTTTAAAAACAATGGCCCGAATTATTGGAAAAAGTAGTTGCTTATCGATCAGGACCCGAATGAAGCAATTAGGTCTAGTTGTTCCGGCAGATCTAGCAGAAAAGAGAAGAATTGACAGTGCTTTTAAAAAAGGGCATATTCCAGAAAACAAAGGCTTGAAACAAATTGACTACATGACCCCGGAAGCAATTGAGAATTCGAAGAAAACTTGGTTTCAAAAAGGACATCTTCCCCACAATACAGCAGAAAAAGACGGTGAAATTAGGATAAGATATTCTCATAAAAAAAGAGGATATCCACCTTATAAATGGATTAGAATTTCTTTAGGTAAATGGCAAATGTTACATGTTTTCAATTGGGAAAAAGTAAATGGAAAAGTTCCTGAAGGACATATAATAATTTTTAAGGACAAAAATACCTTAAACACTGAAATTAGAAATTTGGAGATGATCACTTTTGTTGAAAACATGCAACGAAATTCAATCCAAAATTACCCGGAAGACCTGAAAGAAATCATGCTGCTAAAAGGTCAGATCAAGCGCCAGATTAATAAACATTTAAAAGATTCCAAATGAAAGACATAATAAACATAGAACTTAATAAAATCATCGGGAACTCCTTTAATTACAAGGGTGATGATCTTTATTTTGAAAGATTTAAGGAAATATCAACTGGTAAAATATGCGTTTTTACCCATAAAAGCACACTTCATTTTTATGAATCGGAAATAGAAGTTTTTTTACAAGAACTCACCGAATGTAAAGTTGAAAATTTTAGAGATAAAGCTTTAGTAGCCGAAAATACAAAGGCGCTTGCCGGGTATACTCCCTCGGCAGAAAATGTCGAAATGAAAGCTACTTTAATGGAAATGCTTGCTAAAGTAAAGCAAAATCCAAGTGCAATTCCACAAGCGAAATCAGCTTGTGATATTGTCAACACGATGATCAATATTCAAAAAACAGAACTTGATATGATCAAGTTTGTTACACATAAAAAACATCAAGTATAAAAGCCTTTTTCTATATGAGAATCTTTGCTTGTCGGCAAGGTAGCTAGTTATAATGTGTTATGGTTAGGAGAATCAGGCAAAGTTTTTCATTGACACCCAATTAAATTATAATCAGACTGACGGGGGAAAGACCTCATTTTTTTTTATTAACTAAAAAACCAAAATTATGTATACATCATTAGCAGTTATCGGATTGATCTTAATCATTGTATCACTATATATTTTGTGTGATACAGTAACAGAATACTTGAGTGAAGGAAAGTCTTTCACCACTCACGAGTTAAAAGGATTTAAATAATGGAAAATTTTGAAGAAATGGAAATGCCAACACCTTGCCAGAAATGCGACGGTTGGTTTGATCTAAATGATGGAGCTGCTTCCGAGAAGTGGTTTCCTCGCACTGTAATTTGTCCGGAATGTGGAGAGAAAGAACAAAACATTGTTGAAATGGAGCAAGACATTGAAGATCTACAGGATGAAATTGACCAGGCCAACGATGCTATTTCCAGTGCAAACGAAACAATTACGGAAAATAGTTCTAAAATAGAAGAATTGAAAGAAAAATTAAAAGTGTTTGATTATGACTAAAACAGATTTTATACAAATACAGTGGCTTACACTAGATATTATTCTACTACCTGATGAATGCTCTCAAGATGGTTGGGTAGACGTAAATAATTTAAATAAAAATAAAATTACTGAGGATTTAGAGTATAAAAAATATTCTGAATATGAAAACAATTTTGAAACTATGTTGTGCCGGCCAAAAACTCTAAAAGGAATTGAAAACAATAATAGCTGGATTAAACTAAATGATGGTGAAGATTTCCCTCTGTTCAACAATAAAACTAAATATGATTTAGGAATTATGAATGATCAGAGAAAATTTATTGTTTCAAAAAGAAGTGTCGGTATAACTTCATTACTCCGGGGATTCTATCACCATGGAATTACCCATTTTAGGGAAGTTAATGATATTCATCCACTATATTAAATATGAAACGTCTTAACTATTACCAGGTTCATAAGAACAAGTTCCCACGAAGGATAAAACGACCTCAACAAAAATCATCTCACATTCCTTTAGTTGCAATAATGATGGCTATGAGTGCAATTAAAATTGCAGTAATCCAAAGTCAGATACATGTTAGTCCAACTACCAAAATTATGCAGATCGTTCTTTCGGCTGCGGAATCTGCTTTAGCAATTGCTGAGGTAATTAAAAAAATTAAAAAGACCAATCCTAAAAAGCTATACTATGAAAAACGAATTATACGACATATATGATATGAGAGTTGCAAGAATCCTTTGGTTTCTTATTGGTTTTTGTTCAGGTTCATTATTAATCTTTTTAATAAAATAATATCATGAAGGCACTATCAGTAAAACAACCATGGGCGCATTTAATATGTACACCACGATTAGACAATCCATTATTAGGAATTAAGGATATTGAAAACCGAACCTGGCGAACTAACTTTCGCGGTAGGATATATATTCATGCTTCAGCTAAGATTGTGGATGTTGAATTTTCAACAGGACAAACTGCAGATCTGTATTTGAATAATATTTGGTATCCGGGCGTAGGGTTTTCAAAAGAAATGAAAGTTGTTTCAGCAATCATAGGAGAAGTAGAAATAATTGATTGTGTTCAAAATCATCCGAGTATTTGGGCTGAGAAAGCAGCGCCAGGAGAAAAACCAATTTGGAAATGGGTCTTGGCTAATCCGATCCTTTACGAAAAACCTATTCTGAATGTAAAAGGAAAGCTTTCTTTCTGGGAGCCGGAGATTGAAATAGTTGAATGTGTCAAGTGCGGTCAAAAATTCGATAGCAACATAATGACCGAAGATGATGGCAGTGAGAAATTCTGTTTAGAATGTTATGACGTGATTTTAGGTAACTTTCTATCAGTACGATAAATTTGTATAGTTATGATTACAAAATCAGAAAATCACAGTCATTTTTGGGTAGAAAACAAGATACTCTACGAAAGCTCTAATACAATTCGAGGTTTACGTTATAGGAGAATCATTGAGTTATGGTTTCACTATCCGGATAATAATAAATTGACCGATATGATGATAGCTTATGTTAATCGACGTATTAAAGCAGAGCCGGATAAAATCATAAATAGTTTAAATGATTTACCTCAACAAGATCAATTATCACTTTTTTAAAATTAAAACCCCGATTGCAAGGTAAATTGCTACAAAAATTATGAAAACAATTATTAAGAGTTCTGTTATTTTGGTAGTTTTCACTATCTTATTATTTATTATAAACTCGGTCTTCAATGTGGTTTTTTATGATAATTATTTACACAACAATCTGTTTTTAGGTATTTTAATGATAATTGGAACGTCGCTTTTGACTACTTTTATT
The DNA here is from genome assembly GCF_004362015.1 of Flavobacterium chryseum. Classification (GTDB taxonomy): domain Bacteria; phylum Bacteroidota; class Bacteroidia; order Flavobacteriales; family Flavobacteriaceae; genus Flavobacterium. The sequence goes on along the minus strand of NZ_SNWW01000020.1, from coordinate 11,940 downwards.
GTTTACAATTTCAAGAGTTTCTGGAGATTATTCACTTTAATACTTATTTTAACCTTACAAAGTTGTAACTACGCAAAATCTAATCAACAAGTTGTTATTTCTGAAGATTGCGGAATGAATTGGAAATTAATTAATTCAGGTGATGCGGTTCCAAAAGGGGGTTTGAATATGTGTTATATGAAAGTTGTAATCCCAAACTATCCAATGCAGGGAGAAAGTAAATTTATATCAAATCTAAAAGATCGCGTTAGAGCATCAGTTCATGTGGATTATGATTATTCTATCACGGATCCATTAGCGTTTATTAAACAAGCAAAGTATCTTGGAAAAGCAAACACCTCAGCAGATAGCACGGAAGCATTGAATGATTCTGCATTTGAAGGCGCTGAAAATATGGTTATTGATAAACGAATTAAAGATGTTGCAAAAAGAATATTTTTAAATGAAGATATGGTTGAACTTGATCAATCTGATATTGAAGCTAAGCTTCTTGATGAATCAAATAAAATTTTAGCTCCTTTGGGAGTTTATTTAAACTTCATCACGCTTACTTTTGATTTGGATGAACAAACTAGACAGGCAATTGACGTGTCAACTGCAATGAAGATATATCAAAGTAAAGGCTTAGAAGAAGTAGGAAAACAAGTGATGATTGAACGTGCCGGCGCAACAAAAATTATTGTTGAGAATAAAACTGAAACAATACCTGTAAAAGACTAATTAATTATCTTGCATTTTTCGTATTTCAGTATTTTTAAGATCTCTTAAAAATCAATACTTGGGTCAACTTCTTACACAGGCTGGAGACAAAAAAATGTTACAATTAATAACGCTATGATTTTACCAATTCTGATTGGTTTTGCATAATTTTATCGCTTTAAAATTGTACAGGATGGATCTTTCAAAATATTTCGACCGTATACCTGAGATAGATAAAGCTAATGCGGATTATCAGGAAGCTCTTAAAAAGCTTTTTAAGAATGAGATAACACTAGATGAGTGCATGAAGTTTAAAGAGGCTGTATCGTACGCTTGCACTAAATACGGTAGAGTTTATTCAGAAACGCATCCGGATACAGCGGAAAAGATTAAAAAAAATATAAGCGAAAAAGATTTACTTATCTAAATTCTGAGTTTGCTTTTTAATAAACGAAACAAGATCCTGGTAATTCTTTTCATTGAATGAATGTCTTTCATTCTTTTCATTTTTTTTGCTCTTAAAAGTGTCATAGGTAATTCCCATGGCTTCAGCAGCCTTAACGCCGGTAATCCCGAAATCTTCCAACACCTTATTTATTTTGTCAATGGGTTCCATATTCATTTTATTATTACATTTACTGCAAATTTAATTATTAAAATTAAATTTCGTTTCTACAAAACGTAAAACCTCTCTTTCGAGAGGTTTTTTTTAGTTAAATTGATTCGATGTATAATATAAGTTCAGCAATTGTTTTAAATGTAATCGGAATTAAAATATCCGATACAGAAAGCATTAAATCACCTCCTTTTGTAAAAGCTATGAAATGTATTTTTTCGTTGCTATCTACTAAACTTTGAATTTCTTTGTAAGCGTCTTCTAACATGATTTTTGTTTTAAAGAGGAGCCTTTCGGCTCCCCTAAGTTAGTTTAAATTAATTGGAAGTGTGTTGTTGTTAAATTATGGAACTTCTTTTTTCCTTCGTCATTCATAATCTCAAATCTGTCATACACTATTCTTATAATCTCGTATTCTTTGTTAAGTGTAAATTTACTCGAGGAATGTTTGAAAACACATTTAACAAAATCCCCAGGCTGCGGTTCGTTTTCCCTGTCTAAGCGTCGGTATACCCTAACTTGTTTAAATTCTTCGATTTGCCTAATCTCTAACGCTTCTAATCTAACTTGCTCATGATACGCGTTCACAATTTCAAGAGCTTTCAAATAAACTTCATTTGTAATCATTGTTTTAAATTTTAATTGTTAATAATAGATTCATTTCTACCCTACAAATATACGACACTTTTTGGTATCGTAAAGCGTTTTAACAAAATTTAACATATTATATTATAAAATAATATTTATTGCTACTTTTGTTGAGTAATATCCGGACCATGAAAACAAATAATTTGACTATTCGACAGGAAGCTTTCGCCCAATCCTATATTAAATTAGGTATAGGTGCCGCAGCTTACAAAGACGCCGGTTACTCTTATAAAAACAAAACTGACAAAACAATACATGAGGCTGCATGTAGATTGCTGAAGAATAGCAAGGTGGCTGCAAGGATAAAAGAACTGCAATCAGTAGTTGCTGACATTGCCGATAAGGAATTTAAGATCACCTCAGAGGAGATGCTTCGACATCTTAACATTCTCCGAAATGCCAGGATCGATGAGTTTGTCGAGTTTAAAGAGGTGAAGGTTCCTGTATTTAATAGGCAGGGTAAAAAGACTGGATATACTTTGGAAACAAAGCTTTCCTTCAAAGCGTTCGATAGATTGACTGAGCAACAGCTTATGTGTATTGAAGGGATTAAGCATACTAAATACGGCATTGAAGTTAAATTACATGGAAAGGAGTGGTCCATTGAAAAGATCAATAAGCACATTGGGTTCTATGAAAAGGACAATGAGCAAAAAAACAAAGTATTGGATATTTCAAGCCCGGATGCACGCGAAGCACGTATTGCTGAGCTGATCGCTAAGGCACAAAAATAGTGTTCATAATCACTTCATTAAAAACTAACATATTATGCTAATAAATAATAAAATATGTTAGCTTTGTATCTATGAAACAAATAAAAATTATCTGTATTGCAATCATCGGGATAATGGTTACAACGGTCTCCAAAACCGTAGATAAGGGTTCGAATCCTTCACTTTCCACAAATCATTTTAAACATAATTCAATGTTCACCCTGATAAGCCAGGACATAGAACCACTCGGGTTGGAAAGGCTCGTTAAATCATTCTGTGATACGTGGATTATTGGGTAATAAAATTGGGCACGTAGACAATCTGGATCGTGTAGCGTTAAGGTAATGATGTTTAAATCCATTATGATCTTTATAAAAAACCAGATGGTTCATTGCTTTTAAGTTTAAAATAAACACCAAACATCATGATAGAAATTGTAAACGGCCGGGTATTCGTAGAAGGAAAAGAAACTGTTGATCCGGCTTTAATCGGATATGCTGTACTTGATTTGGCAGAAGATAATCAGAACGCTACACTTCATCCAATTACTGATAAAAACTTATTATCAATGATCAATAATCAGGTTGAATTGAATCTTATATCACAATTGGCAGAGAATGAAGCTTTGACAATTCCATTATTCGCTGATGGTATGAGTTATCAGGCACCATTTTATGTTAACTGGCCATCAACACATATTCTTTATAATATAATTGAAAGAATTAAAAATGGCAGATTGATATTCAAAGATCATAATCAAGGATGTACTGGATTTTCTAAAGGTGAACTAGTATTCATTAAAAAGTAATAGATATGAGTTTACTAACCGGAAAATGCGAAATAGCTTTTAATAAATACATTCAAGATCAAATGTATTATCTAGGAACTGAAAAATTAGGTGTGTTGTTTTTAAGTGCGCTTTATATTGAATTCTTTGATTCCGTTCAAATTTATATTCAAGATTGGGGATTTGTTGATTATGTGGAAGGAATGAAACCTGGATTCGATTCATCTGTTGTTTATAAATCAGAGAATCATTCAGTATCTGATGGTTTTTTTGATAACAGGCAATCTGCAATAACTGCTGCACTTGAAAAAGCAAACGAAATTTATAATCAAAATCATTAATGATAACTATTGAGAACAATTTCAGCATCGAAGATATTGTCTATTTAAAACATGATATCGAACAACTGCCAAGAATGATCATTGAAATAAGAATCAAGAAATATGATATACTTTATGAGGTACAAAGCGGAATTAATATCTCAGTTCATCATGATTTGAGTTAACCAAAGAAAAAACATTCTACTAATGAAAGCAATTCTAAATAAAATAAAAGATTACTTCAAAAAAAGAAAGCAACGCAAAGAAGCAAGAAAAGCAACTTTTTTACGTGCTAAAAGAAATTATGAAGCATTGATAAATGAATTGAGATTGATTCAGGAAAAGAAAAGCAAACTCTCCAGAAGAGAAAGGGAAATAGTTGTAATGCAGATAAAATATCTTATTTCAAAAGGTCATATCGTAGTAAATAAATAATTGAATGTCATTAACCGATGCTGAAATATTAGAGCTGGAAGATCTTTTGAAAGCAAGAGATATTGATATGTCGCGCGAAAGACTTACAAAGGTTGATGATGAAACAAATCCAAATTACTCTCTTCTTTTCAATGCCATTCAGGACCAAAAATATGAGGTTATCGACGGCAAAGATGAACTTGTTTCCGGTTTTCGTGGTGCCGGACTTGAAGGATCTTCCCGTTCAGGCAAAACATGGTCCGGGATTGATATTATAATCTGGCTTTGCTTGTTTTACGAACCAGACGGATGTACAATCAATATATATCGCGAAACCTATAATGAATTCAAAACAACTCTTTATGATGATTTCAAGCGCCGTTTAGATGATTACGGCTTGCCAAACAAGTTTAAAGATACCGATGAGATCAAAAGTTTTAAGATTGGGAATAGCAAGATTTACTTTATTGGTGATGGTAAACATGGAGGAGGTTGTGATTACGCATTCTTTAATGAGGTTATGTTCATTAAGAAATCAGTTTTTGACCAGGTTAAAATGCGTTGTCGTAAATTCTGGTGGGCCGATTACAATCCATCTTTTACAGAACACTGGTTTTTTGATAGTGTTTTAGCTCGTCCGGATGTTGCTTTCCTTAGAACAACTTTCAAAGATAACAAATACATTTCTGCTCAGGAAAGAAATGAGATCTTAATCACTGAACCTTGGAAGCCTGGGTCATATATTGTCAAAGATGGAGTAGTTCAATGCTACAACAAATTAACAAAGAAGGTAGAACCACTATCGCCAACAAATCAACCGGCTCCACATCCCGATAACATTCGTAACGGTACCGCAGATGAAAGCTATTGGCGTATTTATGGTTTAGGACTAAGAGGAGCAATGAAAGGATTGATCTTTCCATTCGTTACGTGGATTGATAAGTTTCCAGAAGATAAGGCAGCTATTTATCCTAATGACTTTGGTTTTACAACAGATCCTAATACACTTGTTAGATATGCAGAAGATGAGCATAACATTTGGATTGAGCCTTTAAGTTACGAACCGATTGAAACACCAGAAGCCCTTTCATTGCTGCTTGAAAGTTTAGGTATCGATAAATCAAAGGATATTATTCCATGCGATTCTGCCGATAAATACACCGGAGAAAATAAAGGAACCGTTGAAATGGTTAAAGGTTTGAAAAAACAAGGCTTCATAAATGCTTTCAAAATAAAGAAAACAAAATCAGTAATGTTCTGGCTTACTTCAATGAAGAAAAAGAAGATCCATATCATTAAAAACCATTTGTACAAAGCAGCTTTAAAAGAACAACAAAATTATAAAATGCGGGAAATTGCAGGTATTTCAATTAATCAACCTCTGGACAAATTTAATCACATTTGGGATAGTGCAAGGTATGGACATATTGCGCATAACTCACCTTCAATTACACTTGAGTCAACGCCAGAATCAATTAACAATATAAATTATTAACCATGGAAGAAGAATTCTTATTACAATTAAAAACTGAACCAGATAAGGTCATTGCAAAAATTAAAGAGCAATCTAAAGATAGTGCCAAAATTTTAGCATATCAGAAGGAATATAAAGAACACGATAGAACTATTAGAGAAACTCAGGTAGGTAATATTCAAAAAGATAAAAACGTTGGGAATGGAGAAAAAGCCAAATTGGTAAGGGCAGTACGCATTCCGATTGATTATCAAAAGAAGATTGTTTCAACTGCTACAGCTTTTGAAGTTGGTAAACCAGTGACATTGATTCCTTCAGAAGTTAATGATTTATCTGAGTTAATAAAAATGATTTGGAAAACAAACAGAATTGATTCTTTATTGCAAAAGTTGATTTCACTAAAGAAAGCAGAAACACAAGGAGCAATTCAATTTTATATTACTGATATAAAAGAGAATTCTCTTTTCGGAAAAATATTAAATTTCTTAAAACTTAAATCCCAGGCTAAAGAAATAAAATCAAAGTTACTTGATAACACAAAAGGAGTTATGACTCCCTTTTTTGTCGGTGATAATATGGTTGCATTCATGTGGGAATATAAAGCAAAGAATGCCGCAGGAAAGGAACTAAATCATTTGGAGATATGGGATGAATTAAATTATCACTATTTGAATGATGAAAGTGGCAAGATTGCCTATGTGGACAAATCTCTTCCTCATGGATTTGATAGAATACCAATTGTCTATGTCGGTCAGGATGAACCGGAATGGTTTATAGTGCGAGAGCTAATAGATAGATATGAAACATCACTTTCAAAGTTAGGCGGTTCTAATGACTATACGGCATATCCTTTACTTCAGATATTTGGCGAGGTGAATTCATTTCCTGATAGAGACGACAATGGCAAGATATTAGAGTTCAAAATTAAAGTTGATGATGATGGAAAAGAACACCACGGTAGAGCAGAATTCTTAACTGCTGCAAACGCAGCCGATAGAGCTAAATTAGAATTTGATAACGTAAAAGATCTTATTTATTCTATTTCACATACTCCTGATTTATCATTCAACAACTTGAAAGGCATGGGAGATGTTTCCGGTGTGGCTTTAAAACTGATGTTTTTAGACGCGGTTATTAAAGCAACAATGAACGAAGGAGATAATCGAACAACTATTGAAAGAATCCTGAACGTAATTACTTCAGGAGTAGTTAAAACAACAAATACAAGTCTTGCAAAGTTCGCTTTAACCCTATATTATGATATAATATTTAATTCAATCATACCTGACGACGTTAAGACAGCAACTGACATCATAACATCTCTTAAAGCCGCTGGATTATTATCAACTCTATCGGCTATTAAATTGATCGATATGGTTGAGAATCCTGATGAAGAACTTAAACTTATCAATGCCGAAAAACCTATTGTTGCGCCTGAAGTATTGACTTAGAAACTTATAAAAAATAAATTAATTAATTTCGCTATTTAGAATCATTATAAATAGCGTTTTTTTATTTACATTTGTTTCTGTAAAAATGTATAACTAATTATTTCAACATGGCAGTAGATAAACAAAAAGTGATAGCAAGACTTAAAGCATTATTCCCTAAGGCTAATCTATCACAAAAAAGGTTAGACGCAATTGCGGATAAACTTGCAAAAAAACCAGCAGATGATGCTGACGATACAGCTATTGATGCAGTAATCAATGACTTTAATGATGTTATGAGTATCGAAGGTATCGCCAAAGATGATGATAGAACTCGAACGCTCGAAGCTGAAAAACAAAAGGCAATAGATGATGCACGTAAAAAAGCTGGATTAGATCCTGAAAAAAAAGAAGAAGACAAAGTGGAATTACCGGACAATACACCAGATTATGTGAAAGCTATTCTTGGTAAAATGGACAGTATTTCAACTGAATTGGAAACAATTAAAACGGGAAGAGTTACTGAAACAAAAAAAGCATCTGCTACGGATCAATTCAATAAGTCTGAAATTCTTAAGAGAATTCCGGATAGCGTAAAGCCAAATTGGATTAATAGAATAGATGTTAATTCTGAAGTTTCTTTTGAGGATCAAATCAAAGGTCTTGAAACAGAATACGGGGAATTGGTTCAATTGTCTGCTGACAACAATCAATATGCGCCAGCTGCAGGAGGAGGAGATCCTACTGATGTTAAGGTTGATGAGGCTGTTGTTGAAAGTATGCTAAACATTTAAAATATTGTTTAATCTAAAAAATTAAAATTATGTCGGGAACTACCGCAAATTTAAATAATACCGGAGATACTTTCGATACTGGAAATGACAGTATTGTTATTGTTTCAAACTTGGAGACTATTCCAGGCGGTAAAACTCTGGACGTAACTGGTTTTACGCCTTTAGTTATTCCAGCCGGTCACGTAGTGATCGAAGAAACTTCAACTGGAGTTTTAAAACCAATGCCCGTTACAGGGGCAAATTATGCAGCACTACCAGCAAGTCATACTTACAAAGGAATTGTTATTTCAAGCGTTTTAACAGCAAAACCTTTTGTCGGAATTATGGTTAGAGGCTCAATGAACAAAAACGCTTCCAAATATGGCATTGCTTCAATCCTTACGGCATTGGAAACTGCTTTACCATTAATCAGATTTACAAAAGACTAAGCTATGAATCAATCATTATTCGTACAGTTTATTGCTTATTTCAAAGCAATTGCAAAATCCATTGAAGTTAAAGTAAATGGTAAAAAAACAGAGTTGACATACTTGTACAAAGAAATGTTGACTGAAGAGCTTAGTGTTGATTTACAGTGGAAAAGTTTAACTGTAAATTCTAACATTGTTGCTGCTGATATTGTTGCTTTAGATTCAGCTTTGCCATTAAAGAAAAGAGATTCTTTTGGCGCTGCATCTGGTGATATTCCAAAATCAGGTATGAAATTACAACTTACCGAAAAGCAAATGACCGACATTGACGTACTTAAAGCACGAAATGTTGAGACTGCTGTATTAGTTGATAAGATCTTCCAAGATGAGGTAAAATGTACAATGGGTATTCATGAGAAAATGGAATTTATTTTCTTACAAGGTTTGTCAACTGGTGTTGGATTAGTTGAGGAAGAGAACAATGTAGGAACTGGAGTTCGTGTTGATTATGGATATTTAGCTGCAAACAAATTTGGAGCGTCAGTAGTTTGGTCAGATCCAAATTCAAAACCAATCGACGACATCAAACGCATTGTGAAAACTGCAAAAGCTAAAGGTGATGCAATTAAGCTTTTGATGATGTCAGATACAACATTTGACAAGTTCGCAGAAAACCAACAAACGAGAGAGAATTATGCATTTACGCAAAACTTTGTAGGTACTGCAATTCCAGTACCAGATCTTGAACAAATTAATTCTATGATGCAACGTAAGTTCGGTTTAGTGATTGTGGTTGTTGATAGAACAGTTACCACTGAACGTGATGGAGTTAGAACAGTTCATACTCCTTGGTCAGTAAACAATGTAATTTTCTTAACGTCTTCAAAAGTAGGTAAATTAAATTATGGTATCCTGGCGGAGGAAACTCGTAAATCTCCTAAAGTAATGTATGAGAAATCAGGATCATTTATTCTATTGAAAAAATGGAGTACTGAAGAGCCTTTTGCAGAATTCACATCATCTCAAGCGATAGCTATTCCAGTGATAAATAATGTTTCATCAATCTACTTATTGAATGTGGAAGAAGCAGTTGCTGATGCGCAAACAGAAGGCGATGCGAACGTAAACTACAAAACAGTTAATTATACTAAAACGTCTGTGATTGCTGCAATCAATTTGGCTACTGGTAAAACAACTGCAAAATCTACCAATACAGATGCTACTCTTCAGAAATACATTAATGAATTATCTGAGGAACAAGTATTAGTATTTGAAGCAAACATTGTAGCAGCATAATATGTACAGTCAAGAAGCAATAGATGCATTATTAAACCGAATTGGTTGGTCCGAATTATCATCGGGCCTACCTTTCGTTTTAACGCCTGAAAACTTGATGGCAGAATCTGGAAAGAAGTTTAACTGGTATCATTCTTTGATTTTGATTGATAATATATATGCAGCTGTTCCGGAAGTTGAAATGTCAGAAACAAATTTCAATGCATACTTATCAGATATAAGAAAACAGGCTGTATTGAGTGTTCTTACTTCTATTCTTGATACTTATGTTGATTACGATCCTGCAACTGATTACTCTACAATTATTATTGAAAGGCCAACACTTTTTGATGATGCAATTGGTTTATCAGTGGCCATTAAAATGATTGAATTATTCATTTCTACCACTAGATCTAACTTCAATGAGAGAAGTGCTAAAATGAGTTATCAAGCTTTAAAAGTTGAGTTAGAAGGCGCTAAAAATGATAACGGTCATTTTATTGCAAAAGGAATTGTTTACAAAATGGAGCAATCAATTAAGAAAGCTCAAAAAGTAATATTTCCTTATAAGATTGTTGTTAACGACGGTAACGCCTGGTAATTATGAATTATACAGTAATTAATCCAAAAGGAATTGATAAAGAAATCCAACTGATTCAAACTTCATTGTTTGAAAAATTAGGATGGTCACCAATTGATGTATTTGGAAGAGTTCATAAAAATATTTCAAAAGAAAAAGGCTTGGTACCTGAATTCTATTTAGGGAAGAATGAATACAAAGATGTATTTACAAATGATCTTAAATCGGCAAATGTATTCTTCATTGATAATGATGAGCACACTACTACAAATAGAGTTTTCTATTACAGTGAAGTTAAAATAGTGTTTATGGTTGATCTGAAAAAGGTTAAACCAACTATTGCTCACCGTGCTGATATGGAAGTTGAAATTGACGCTTTAAAAGTAGTTAAAAGACATAGAATGTTTGAGGTTGATGGCTTTGAAAAAGGAATAGAAACGGTATTTAAAGGTTTTAATATCGATCATATAAAGCTTTTAAACGTTCAACCACATCATGTTTTTGCTATTACGGGAAAATTGAAGTACAAAATTAATTGTTAATTATAAAAATATTACACCATGGTTTACCAAGAATGTAAAAACAAAAAGACTTCCAAAAAGAACACTGGAGCCAAAGAGCAGTGTCTTGAAGGTCTTACTATTAAAACTGCAGCGCACGTTCCGGGATTTAGCTTTCCAACGATCGCAGATGCCAAAAATAAAGCACTGTGGAATGCTGCTGTTGCTGCAAAAAAAATTATTCCACTTTACGAAGTTGAAGAATTGGCTTCTGCTAATACGGAAGATACAAACTTCGATGGCCGTAGAAAGCAGTACAGAACTGCTTCGGGTAAAAAAGTTTCGACTTACTCAAGTTTCTTAAGCTTGTGTTCTCACTCTGCATTAAAATCATATCACGGTGATGATATGGGATTATTTGAATTTACTGAAGATGGTGCTGTTATCGGTGTTATTAATGACGATGGAACTGTAAAAGGTCAGTCAGTTGTTATGAACGTTGGTAAACGTATTTCTGCAACTGCAGATAGACCGCCATCCACTCAGGTAACAATAAATTACAAAGATTTTAACGAGTTAGAAGATGATGGTGCGATTTTCCGTCCAGAATCTTGGGGAGCTGATGATATCTTCGGAATTTTTGATGTTACTCTTACTCAAGTATCTGCTACTACTACAGAAATCAAATTTAAAGCTGCTGCAGGTTGCGCCGGAGGTGATGAAGAAATTACATCTTTCCTTGCTGCTAACATAGTTTTAAAAGATTTAGACGGCGCAACAGAATCTGTAACGTTTGTTCCTGCTGATGCAGAAGGAATATATACGATTACAGGAACTGGTTTTGCTGATGGATTTACTCTAGGGTTAAATGGTGTTGTTTCACAAACTGGAACTGGTACTTCTTATGAAGCTCCAATTCCATTAATAATTGAGTTAGACTAATGGCCAATTATAAAGGGATAGAATTTGCAGAGGGCTATAACAAGCCTTTTGCAGATTTTAAAAAAGAGTTTGCTTCAACTCATATTTTTAAAAACATCCCATCCGCAGAGAGAGAAGCTGAACTTAAAAAGGCACACAAAATCGCTACCAATGGCAACATTTCAGGAACAACTGGCAAAGGCAAGGAAACTGAAGCCCAAAAAATTGGAGATTGATCTTTTCAAATTCATTAAAAGTATTGAAAAAGACTTAATAGCTATTCAGAAGAAAAGGATTTCGGAGGAAAGTAAAGATATTTTCGGCAATCCCATTGGTTTTTATTCTTACTGGACCGAAGT
>NZ_SNWW01000019.1 GCF_004362015.1 Flavobacterium chryseum | reverse complement strand
AACCTTTTTCAAAACTTTTTCTTAACTCTCTGATAACCCCCTTTTTACAATTATAACTTTTTTAGTATTTGTGAGGAATTTCTGTAGCGAGTTGTAGGGTTCGCAATCTCACCTTTCCAATCCACCCCTGTTTTATGGACTTCGCACCTTAATTACCCCTTTTTGCAGAACTCTGCAAAGTGGCTGTTTTTTGCTTTAAAGGTTATAGGTTGCCTTCTTTGCTTATATATAAGGAGGCTTCTTTTGAAAACAGCTGCCCTAGCCCCGATAGCCCCGAAGTCTCGGGAGAAATCCTTTTGTGCCGGGGGTCGGCACAAAAGATTGGAACAATTAGCGGGAAACATCTCCTGAAAAACTAAATTCTAAATTTTAGAAATTCCAAATTACAACTTATAGAGCTTCGACTGCGATCAGCCTGACAAAACTTCCCCTCTTATATATAGACAGCAAAAATAAACCCGACAGGTTTTAAAAAACTGTCGGGTTGTGGGAGTAAATTCTCTACTTATATATATTATAGTTTTGTACATATATATAGTATAGATATGCTTCTTATTCTAATGATAGATTTTTCTTCCATATATTATAGTATAAACATGTACATATGTATTGTATGTATTTTAGTAATGCGTTATATTTGCATTCACAAAATTATAAACAATGATTAAGATTACTTTACCCGATGGGTCAATTAGAGAGTTTGCTTCTGGCGTAACTCCGATGGAGGTTGCCAAAAGCATTAGTGAAGGCTTTGCAAGAAATGTAATTTCTGCAGCTTTTAATGGTACAACAATTGAAACCGAAACTCCATTGACGACCGACGGTAGTCTTATTTTATATACCTGGAATGATGCTGAAGGTAAAAAAGCTTTCTGGCATTCGACTTCGCACGTAATGGCACAAGCGCTTGAAGAATTGTATCCTGGAATTAAATTAACTCTTGGGCCTGCAATTTCTAACGGATTCTATTATGATGTTGATTTTGAAGATCAGAAAATAGTTGAAGCTGATTTTAAAAAGATTGAAGATCGTGTTCTTGAAATTTCGAGAGAGAAACATGAGTTTAAAATGCGTCCGGTTAGCAAAGCTGATGCTTTGGCTATGTATAAGGATAACGTTTACAAGACTGAATTGATTTCGAATCTTGAAGACGGAACTATTACTTTTTGCGATCATGCAACTTTTACTGATTTATGCAGAGGTGGACATATTCCGAATACTGGTATTATCAAAGCTTTTAAAATCATGAGTGTTGCCGGTGCTTACTGGAGAGGTGACGAGAAAAACAAACAGCTGACTCGTGTTTATGGAACTTCTTTCCCTAAACAAAAAGATTTGACTGAATATCTTGAACTTCTTGAAGAAGCTAAACGTCGTGATCACCGTAAATTAGGTAAGGAACTTGAATTGTTTGCTTTCTCTCAGAAAGTTGGGCAGGGTTTACCTTTATGGTTACCAAAAGGTGCTGCGCTTAGAGATCGTTTAGAGCAATTTTTAAAGAAGGCTCAAAAGAAAGCGGGATATGAACAAGTCGTTACTCCACATATTGGTCAGAAAGAGCTTTATGTAACTTCTGGTCATTATGCAAAATATGGTGCAGATAGTTTTCAGCCAATAAATACTCCTGCTGAAGGTGAAGAGTTTTTATTGAAACCGATGAACTGTCCTCACCACTGTGAGATTTATAATGTAAGACCTTGGTCATATAAAGATTTACCTAAGCGTTATGCTGAATTTGGTACTGTTTACAGATATGAGCAATCTGGAGAATTGCATGGTTTAACTCGTGTTAGAGGATTTACTCAGGATGATGCGCATATTTTTTGTACTCCGGAGCAATTAGACGAGGAGTTTAAAAAAGTAATTGACTTGGTACTTTATGTATTTGGTTCTTTAGGTTTTGAAAATTTTACTGCTCAAATTTCGTTAAGAGATCAGGAAAATAGAGAAAAATATATTGGTTCTGATGAAAACTGGGAGAAGGCAGAAAATGCTATTATCAATGCTGCGGCAGATAAAGGACTAAATACTGTTGTAGAATATGGTGAGGCTGCCTTTTATGGTCCGAAGCTTGACTTCATGGTTAAAGATGCTTTAGGAAGACAATGGCAATTAGGAACTATTCAGGTTGACTACAACCTTCCTGAGCGTTTTGAATTGACTTACAAAGGCGCTGATAATGAATTACATCGCCCTGTGATGATTCACAGAGCTCCTTTTGGATCAATGGAGCGTTTTATCGCTATTTTACTAGAGCATACTGCAGGAAATTTCCCACTATGGCTGATGCCTGAACAGGCTATAATCTTGTCTTTGAGCGAGAAATACGAAATATATGCCAAAAAAGTTTTAGATTTGCTAGAAAATCACGAAATTCGCGCCCTAATTGACAACCGAAGCGAGACAATTGGTAAGAAAATTAGAGATGCTGAAATGCAAAAAATACCATTTATGCTTATTGTTGGTGAGGAAGAGGAGAAAAACGGAACTATTTCGATCCGTCGTCACGGGCAAGAAGGAAAAGGGAATATTACAGTTACAATTGATGAATTTGTCGCTATTGTAAACGAAGAAATAAAAAAGACATTAAAAGTTTTTACAGTTTAACTTAAATTATAAAGTCATAGCAATAAGAAGCAACAGAGGTTACCAACCTCGAGTAGAAAAAAAAGATGCACACAGAATAAATAACCTTATTCGTGGTGTACAAGAAGTAAGACTAGTAGGCGAAAACATCGAACCTGGTGTATTTAAGCTTGCAGAAGCATTACGTTTAGCAGATCAGTTTGAATTGGATTTGGTTGAGATTTCGCCAAACGCTGAGCCGCCGGTTTGTAAAATTATGGATTACAAGAAATTTGTTTACGAACAAAAGAAACGTGACAAGGTATTAAAAGCTAAGTCGACGCAGGTTGTAGTAAAAGAAATTCGTTTTGGTCCTCAGACTGATGAGCATGATTATGAATTTAAAAGAAAAAATGCTGAGAAGTTCCTTAAAGAAGGTGCAAAATTAAAAGCATTCGTTTTCTTTAAAGGTCGTTCTATCATCTATAAAGATCAAGGGCAGATTTTATTATTACGTTTGGCTACAGATTTAGAGGAACATGGTAAAGTGGAAGCTATGCCAGTTTTGGAAGGAAAGAGAATGATTATGTTCATTGCTCCTAAGAAAAAGAAATAAGTCTTAAAGTCTAAAGTCTTAAAGCCAAAAGTCAAAAACTGACTTTCAAACTTTAGACATTTAAACTTTCAGACTAAGATATAAGTAAGTAAGAATAAATTAAAACACTAGGAAAAATGCCTAAAATGAAAACAAAATCTAGCGCCAAGAAACGTTTCAAAGTTACTGGTTCTGGAAAGATTAAAAGAAAGCATGCTTTTAAAAGTCACATCTTGACTAAAAAATCTAAAAAACGTAAATTAGCTTTGACACACTCAGCGCTAGTTCACAAAACAGATATGAAAAGCATCAAACAACAATTAAGAATTATCTAATATAGGTCGTAAGTTGTAAAGTCGTAAATTGCAAGTTTAAACTTTTGATATTTGACTTTTAAACCTTTGACTAAAGATTTTCTTTAGGTTAAAAAATTATTTATTATAACCTTGGAGTATGGCTTTTAAGTTCCTTTGATTTAATTCAGGACGCCTGCTACAAAAACACATTAAAATTATGCCAAGATCGGTAAATTCAGTTGCTAAAAGAGCAAGAAGAAAAAAAATAATGAAGCAAGCCAAAGGTTTCTTTGGTAGACGTAAAAACGTTTGGACAGTTGCTAAGAATGCGGTAGAGAAAGCGATGAGCTACGCTTACCGTGACAGAAAACAGAATAAAAGAAATTTCCGTGCTTTATGGATTCAACGTATCAACGCTGGAGCTAGATTAGAAGGAATGTCTTATTCTCAATTCATGGGGAAAGTTAAAGCTAACGGAATCGAATTGAACCGTAAAGTTCTTGCAGATTTAGCTATGAACCACCCAGAAGCTTTCAAAGCAATACTTAATAAAGTAAAATAAACGTTTTATAAACTCAATTTAGATTACTTACTTATCATAAAAAAACCATTCGCAATGCGAATGGTTTTTTGCTTTTATAACTACTATTACAATAAGGAGTAAGATCAAATTCTCTTTGACAAATAATCATTTTTAAAATCCTTATAAAACTAATAATGGAGCTATTATTCCAAAACTAAATAGACCGGTGGAATAATCCTTAACCCCGAAAGTAGTTTCAGCATATTTGGTATAGGTAAACTTTCTTGCTGTGTAACCAACATAAAACTTTACATTTATATCATTAAAAGGAAAGTATTGAATCGTAGGTATTAATCCGTAGCTGGTTGATAGCTTCGAATCATTATTAGGATCGGGATTATCATTCCAAAATTGATTACTATTCATTAGAGTCAATGCTGTATTAAACTTAGAGCTTATTTTATATTCTGCCCGGATCCAATTTTCTATATAGAGGGTATGCTCTGCAGCATAATTATACTGACTACTTTTAATTCGAGATACTATACCAGTAAAATCAATTCCTTCATTGCTATATTTAAAATCATAATATAATAAGAACTTATTGAATTTAAATTTATTTCCTAGTGCGAGATAATTAATGTTTGCTCCTTTTGCTTCATTAAAAAAACTATAACTGTAAATGGTTTCAAATTTTCCTCCAAAAAAGCTGCCTCGCCAATTTGTAACTACTGCTAATGGAAAATGGCTAGGATTAATATTTGGCGGAGCCAAAATTCCATATTGCTTTTCATACGTATTCTGTTCTGAATTGAGCACTTGAAATGAAAACGAATTTTTACTGTCTTTTAAATTGTGAACCAATCCTGCTCCTACCAAATAACATCCGGCATTGTCTAAAAGGTCGTTATAAGTTAATATATCAATTGGATTAAAATCAAATTCATAGCCGCCCCAATCTGCGCAAAGCTTACCGAAGCTCAAACTTGTTCTTGGTGTAACTTCAAAGTTTAAAAATGCAACATCTACTGCACTGCTCATATGATCCATATTGCCCGCAACAGGTTGATTTGTGTAACGATTTCTAAATCTAAAATTTACTTTATCATGAATTTTACCTGCTATTTCTAAACGAAACTCATCCATTTTAAAATTCGAAATAGTATGTTTTCCATTTAATAAATTACTATTAAAAGAAGAACGCAAATTAAAAATTACATCAACATCTCGTAATAGGGATTGTTTGGATATTGGTATCAATGCTGTGCTTGAATCTGAACTAAAAAAATCTCCTTGATTTGTCTGCCTTTCCATGTCATCATGTTGATTTACTTGCGCTAAAATTCCGATCGGAAACAAAATCATTCCCAGATAAATTGCAATCTTTTTCATTATTATTATTTTTTTTAAACACAAAAAGCTTTAATCTACTACTTAGATCTGTATACTTTTTAAATGCTGAATCGGTTAATTATAAAAATATTTAAAAACAGATATAAATATTTTCTTACATTAAATATTATTAGTAAGAAATAATAATACGAAATATTCTAAAATTAACATATGAGGGAATGAGATATGCATCAGTTATATTAAAATGCTATAAAGAATGAATTTGATATTTTACGATTCCATAGTCTAAAATCAAGCCTCTAATCTTAAACTTATCTTTTTTTAAAACTATCTTTGTAGAAAACGTAATTGAAATGTACGCTGCACTCTTTCAGCATATTGAGAAGTTTATACCTTTAGACCCTTCGGAAATCGATACTTTAGAATCATGTCTCACTCTTTCTAACATAAAAAAGAAAGAACATGTTTTAAAGGAAGGGCAACTCTGCAACACTATTTACTTTATTACAAAGGGCTGTATGCGTCAATACATTATTAATTCAAAGGGTTCTGAGCAAACGCTACAATTCGCTATTGAGAATTGGTGGATTACGGATCAATTAAGTTATCACAATCATGTTCCATCACATTTTTACATTCAGGCTGTAGAAAACACTGATGTGATTGCTATAGAGAAACCCATTCTTGAATCATTATTAATTGAAATTCCAAAACTGGAGCGTTATTTTAGAATTGT
Organism: Flavobacterium chryseum; assembly: GCF_004362015.1. Classification (GTDB taxonomy): domain Bacteria; phylum Bacteroidota; class Bacteroidia; order Flavobacteriales; family Flavobacteriaceae; genus Flavobacterium. The sequence continues at coordinate 21,928 of NZ_SNWW01000019.1, read as the reverse complement.
CTCGCAAAAATCTTTTGGAGCAATGCAAATGCGAATTAAATTTCTTTTTACAATGTCAGCAGAAGAAAGGTATCATCACTTTAATGATCATTTTCCTGAATTTGTGCAACGCGTTCCGCAATATATGATTGCTTCTTATTTAGATTTTTCTGCAGAATTTATGAGTAAAATCAGGGCTGGAAAGGTCTAAACTGATTTCTTGAAGTAGTTCAAGTTTTTTAAATGAGATATCCGTGAACTTTGTATCAAACTTTTAAAAACACACAAAATGAAATCAAGAATCGTTATTCCAACAGTTGCCCCTGAAGCTTATCAGGCATTAATGAATTTAGAAAAATATATTTCTACCACTTCATTGACTCCTGTACATAAGGAATTAATCAAAATTCGTGCGTCACAAATTAACGGTTGTGCTTATTGTATTAATATGCATACTGCTGATGCCAGAAAATATGGTGTATCTGAGCAGCGTATTTATTTGCTAAGTGCTTGGCGTGAAGCCGATATTTATTCTGAAGAAGAGAAAGTAATTTTAGCGCTAACTGAAGAAGTGACTTTAATAAACAAACATGTTTCTAATGAAGTTTATGAAAATGCTGCGCGCTTATTTGATGAAAAATATCTTGCTGAGATTATCTTGATGATTATTACTATTAATGCATGGAACAGAATTGGTATTACAACAGGCATGAGAGCTTCATAATTTTATAAAGATAAACTTTACAACTTTTTTACAAATGCAAACCCTCACTATTGAGGGTTTATTTGTATCTGCTTGTAAATGAGAATCTGATTTTTGAATTCAAAAAAATAATAGAAAATACCGTATTTATACGTGTTCCCAGATTTTAGAATTATATATTTTTGGGACATGAAACTAAAAAGAATACAATTCTATCTTTATATAACGGTTGCCTTAATCATCATTATTTTTTCTTGTCAGAAAAAGAATAATGATATTATTGTAACAAAAAACACCAAAAAAGAAGTTGAAAAACTGATTGCTATTGCTGACACATTTTATGATAACCAAAAATTTGATAGTGCCTTTTATTATTATAACAAGGTAAAATTTATTTGTAATCCAAAAACAGATACTGAGAATTTTGTAAGTACTTTAAACCGAATGGCTGATATTCAGCAAAATCAAGGTGATTACAGCGGAAGTGAATCTACAGTAACAGAAGCAATTCCGTATTTAAAACATATTAAAAATCCTAAACATGCATGGAATACTTATACGATTTTAGGAATTAATTATATTAATACATATGATTATGAAAATGCCTTATTTTATTTCAATAAAACTTTACTCCTAAAAACTACTGAATGGAGAAAATCTGCAGCTAAAAATAATATTGCATATGTTTTAATTCTGCAAAAAAAATATAATGAAGCCTTACAGGTCTTTCTTCCTTTACTAAGTACGAACGGGGTTAAAAAATTCCCTGAAGATCATGCGAGAGCATTGGATAATATTGGTTATTGCTATTTTAGTTTAGGCGATCCGAAAGCTTTACCATATTTAACTAAAGCTTTAGAAATAAGAATTAAGACAAAAGATATTGCAGGTATAGGGAGAAGTTACTTTAATCTTGCTAAGTTTTATCAAAAAAATAATTCTGTAATGGCTATGAAATACTTGAAGTTGAGCTATGAAAAATATACAATTATAAATAGTGTGGAGGATAGATTATCGACTTTACAAATGTTAATAGAAAATAGCGACGAGAAAGAATCAAAAAAATATGCTCTAAAATACATTAGAATAAATGATAGTATTACTGTGATTAAACAAAAATTAAAGAACGAATTTGCAAAAGTTAAATATGATTTTAAGAAAGAAAAGGATGAAAATATAAAACTGAAAACAAATAAAACAGAAAATGAATTGCAATTAGAAAGACAAAGAAATAGAAATATTGTGTCTTACATTATCATTGTTTTTAGTTTATGCCTAATCTTAATTCTATATTTTTATTTGACTTCAAGATCAAATAAGGAAAAAATTGAAGCTACTTATCAAAGTGAAACACGCATTTCGAAAAAATTGCACGATGAACTCGCTAATGATATTTACCATACGATGGCTTTTGCCGAGAATAAAAATCTTTCTATTATTGAAAATAAAGAACAATTATTGAATCATTTGGATGCTATTTATTTCCGAACCCGAGATATCTCAAAAGAAAATAGTCCTATTATAACTACTGAAAAATATCTTTTCTATTTAAAAGAAATGATTTCCGGATTCGATACCAGTAATATTAATCTCTTAATTACTGGCTTGGATACTATTTCGTGGGAAGAAATTGATCGAAATAAGAAAATTGCGGTTTATAGAGTATTACAGGAATTGCTTGTCAATATGAAAAAACATAGTAATGCAACATTGGTTGGAATCACTTTTAAGAAGGCTGAAAGAAATATTATTATTAACTACGCCGATAATGGAATAGGAGTTAATCTAGACAATGTGAGTTTTAAAAATGGTTTACACAATGCAGAAAATAGAATTCAGGCTATAAAAGGAGAAATTACTTTTGATGCTAAACCAGATAAAGGATTCAAGGTGTCATTTAAATTTCCTGTACGTTAAAGTATTTTGAGAAAGTAAAAATGATGACCGTATAAAGAAATGACAATTAATTTAAAAAAATGGATGTAAATGAGGAAACCCGTAATCATGTTAGTAATGAAAGCATTATTTTTGAAAATAATTCTCACAAATAACCTGAATTAAGTTTCTATTTTCTTTCATAAATTTATCAATATGTTTAAAAAAGTTTTAGTCGCCGAAGATTTAGATAGTATAAGTATTACGGTCATTCAAGTACTTGAAGACTTAAAAATACCAACTATCGATCATGTAAAATACTGTGACGATGCCCTTATCAAAATAAAAATGGGCATTAAAAATAATGAACCTTATGATTTATTGATAAGCGATTTATCATTTAAAACAGATCATCGGGAAACCAATATTTCCAGTGGCGAGGAACTTATAGAAGCTCTAAACAAAGTTCAGCCTGACATAAAAAAAATAGTTTTTTCAATTGAAGATAAGTCATATCGTATAAAATCATTATTTAATGAGCACGGAATTAATGCTTATGTGTCTAAAGGCCGAAACAGCATTAATGAATTAAAAACAGCGATAGGAAGAACGTTTAAGAATGAGGAAAGGATTCTTTCGTCTGATTTATCGTTTAATTTTAATGATAAATCTTTCATTGAAATTGAATCTTACGATATATCTATTTTAAAATTACTTGCTCAGGGCTACATTTTAGATAGTATATCAAATGAATTTAAGGCTTTGTCTATAACGCCTAATGGGCCAAGTAGCATAGAAAAAAGGATCAATAAACTGAAAATATACTTTAAAGCAAATAATAATGTTCACTTAATTGCTATCGCTAAAGATTTCGGTTTGGTCTAATATTTATCTCTTTTACGGTTTAACGTAAGGAAATGGTGTTATATAAATTTAAGTTTGCTAAATCTATCAACCAAAAATGAAACATAAAACCAATTCTGATTCTGAAGAAATTCTATATCGAAGATTAATATCAAAATTAAATACCAGTAATAATAAGATTATAATGAAAACAATGATACTTTGTCTCTTTTTATCGATAAGTTTCGCTTTTGTATCTGAAAAAACGGGATGGTTAGAGGTTGACTGGAAATTTATCTTTATACCTGCTCTTCTGGTTTTGCAAATTATAATTATATCTACTGCTCTAAAAAACAGATACAAAAAGCATTAATTGTTATTAAATTTAAATTGCCTTTTACTCATTTCGAATTATAAATTAAAATAATATTGAAGTCGTAATTGTCAAAATTTGAAAAGCGTATATTTGGTATTTAAAATTTGCATGAAAAATATTTTAAGTCTTTTTATCTTCTTCTTTACAATTCAATCCTTTTCTCAAGTCAAAATTCTATCTTGGAATATAGAAAACTTAGGGAAATCAAAAACAGATTCTCAATTAAATTATATAGCGAATACTATCAGTAGTTACGATATTATTGCCATTCAAGAGGTTGTTGCCGGTTATGGCGGCGCTCAGGCTGTGGCTAAACTAACAGGGATTTTAAACGAAAAGGGTTTGCAATGGGATTATAGCATTAGCAATCCTACAAGTGGAACCAGCTACAAAAGAGAGCGTTACGCTTATATCTGGAAAACAAATAAAACTAAACTCAAAGGAAATACCTGGTTAGAAAAAAAATATAATCTGGAAATTAATCGCGAACCTTATTTTGCTACTTTCGAAATTAACGGAAGAACAATTACATTAGTAAACTTTCATGCGATTACAAAAAGTAAACAACCGGAAACTGAAATTAAATATTTTAAATTTCTTCCTGAAGAATACCCAAATCTAAAACTCGTTTTTATTGGCGACTTTAATTGTCCGCAAACGCATACTGTCTTTAATCCATTAAAAAAGATGGGCTACTCTCCTATTTTCGAAAAGCAAAAAACAACTTTAAAACAAAAATGCAAAGCTGACAATTGCTTAGCATCTGAATTTGATAATATATTTTATAAAAAAAATACGGTTCAATACATTAACTCGGGAGTAATTTCGTTTCACAAAAAATTTAATTCCTTAGACGAAGCCCGAAGAATATCAGATCATATTCCTATTTGGTTCGAGTTTTCCTTAAATTAAATTATGTTTTAAGTTTTTTCTTTTTGGCAGCAGGAAATAAAACATTATTCAGAATTAATCTGTAACCCGGAGAATTGGGATGTAAATCTAAAACCGTTGGCGGATCTCCAACCTGATGCTGAAAATCTTCCGGATCATGACCTCCAAAAAAAGTAAACATTCCTTTTCCTTTTTCTCCATGAATGTATCTGGACTCGCCATTTAATTCGCAAGTTCCCATTACTAAAACATTCGATTTAATTAAAGCGGAATCAAATGAAGTCGTTTGCCCCATAAAACCTTTCACTAATTGCGTATGATTCTGGCATAACATACTTGGAATTGGATCCCATTTTGCAGAAAATTCCATCAAAGTAAAATAATCTTTTTCAACCGGAATCCTGCGTTTTGTTGTCATATCAATATCTGAAAATTCATATTGCTCAGGGCGTCTTTCAAGTGTGAAATTTTTAAAAGCAAATGAATTTTCATACTTCAATTTTGCCTGATAATTAGATTCGCTCGCATCGCCATCAAACATTGCTTCGCAAATGTCAACGCCATCTGCAGCGAGTGCAATATCAAAACTATCTGTTGCAGAACACATTGCAAACATAAATCCGCCACCAATGACAAAATCTCTAATTTTTTTAGCGACAGCTCCTTTTTCCTGAGATACTTTCGCATATCCTAATTTTGTTGCCAATGCTTCTGCATCTCTTTTTTGATCTATATACCAAGGTGTATTTTTATAAGCAGCATAAAATTTCCCGTATTGACCGGTAAAATCTTCATGATGCAAGTGCAGCCAATCATAAAGAAGTAATTGATCACTTAAAACTTCTTCGTCGTAAATTGGGGTAAAAGGAATTTCCGCATAAGTCAAAACTAATGTCACCGCATCATCCCAAGGTTTTTTTCCCTTTGGAGTATAAACGGCAATTTTTGGTGCTTTTTCAAGAATAACGGACTCCATATTTTGAGAAGGACTCGAGATTTCATTTAAAATCGAAGTTTCTTCGCTATCTGAAAGGACTTCAAAACTTACACCACGAATTTTACATTCTTTACGAATTTCTTCTACATCTGGAAGTAGAAATGAACCTCCCCTATAATTCAGTAACCAACTGGCTTTGTAATCTTTACTTAAGCACCAGTATGTAATTCCGTATGCTTTTAGATGATTTTGCTGCGTAGTTTCATCCATCGGAAGCAAAATAAACGAAGCTTTAGCAGTTAATGAAAGAAGAAATATAAAGATGTAAACTAAACTTTTACGCATCAGAAAATTATTTTAGTAAAGATATAAAGGAAGAATCTAAAAACACAATAGCTGCTTTAATTTATTAAGTTAAAGTGCTGTTATAAAAAACAGAGAAATATGTATAAAATTAAAGTTAATTTTTACAAAATCACGTATAAACACCTACAAACTAGAGATACTTTCTTTTTAAATTTGTTCTTCAAATAACCAATTAAATAAATCAATGAAAAGTTTAACCATGAAATCCAATGAAAGTAAGAATCAACCAAAAGGATTGAATGTAATACAAAAAATAGGTATAGGTATACTCATACTTACTATAATTTTTTATTACGTACTATCAATTCAGTTTTTAGCAAGTTAGTTTAAATTGTTAAAACCGCTATTTCATTTTGAATAGCGTAAACGACCAATCCTGCAATATTTCTGGATTCTGTTTTCAGCAGCAAATTATTGCGGTGTCCTTCAACAGTTCTTGGACTTAAAAAAAGGTGATCGGCTATTTCTGTAGTTGTTTTTTGCTGACAAATAAGTTGAAGAATTTCTATTTCGCGAGGTGAAAGGAAGCCTGTTTCTAAATGACCTTTATTGTTTTTAGAAGACACAATGGTTTCCTGAATTGTTTTTAAAACTGTTTGATTATAATAAAACCCCTTTCGGGCTACTTCATTAATTGTGTGAATTAAATCTTTAGGGGTTGTATTTTTTATTAGATATGCAACGGCGCCAATCTGAATCATGTTGGCAATAAATGATTTTGTGTCATAACTTGTCAGGGCTATGATTTTGATATCGGGATAAGCTTTACGGATAATCTTTGTGGCTTCGACACCGTTTAGCACTGGCATTTTCAAATCCATGACAATGATATCAGGCTTTAAGAGGCTGCTTGTTAATTTTGAAATTAGTTCTTCTCCGTCTGAAGCTTCGAAAATAATCTCAATATTTTCCTCTCTTTGTAGTAAAAAAGAGATTCCTTTCCGAAATAAAACTTCGTCATCAACCAAAGCAATTTTAATTACGCCACTCATTTTATCTATGTATTTGGTTTTGGATGTACCGAAATTACAAAATATGCTTGAAAAAACATGTAAATTACTCCGATTTATTGGTTGCCTTGTGATATTAATCTCAAAATAATCCTTAAAAAGTAAACATTACAGCAATCCCATTATTTATTTGAGAATTTATTTCGATGGTTCCGTCTAAAAAAGAAATTCGGCTATCAATATTTTTCATGCCAAGTCCCTTCTGATTATTACTATTTTCTGCATCAAAACCTTTTCCGTTATCTTCATAATTACAGAAAGAAATTTGGTCAGTAATTTTAAAAGAAATCCAAATTTCAGTTGCTTTTCCATGTCGCAAAGAATTATTCATTAGTTCTTGCAGAATTCTGAAAACATGCAAATGCCGATCTATATCCTTATCATCAAAATCAATTTCATTTTTATAATAAACTTTTACTGCTTTGCTGCTTTCAAACTCTTCACATAATTCTTCGATAGCTGCATTTAATCCAAATTTTTCAAAAACCGGAGGCAATAAATTATGGGCTATTTTTCTGGAATTCTCTAAAGCCTTTGTGGTTAAGTTAATGATATTTTCAGTAATCTCAGCCGTTTCTGCTTCTGTTAGATTAGGAGAAGTCAACAAATGACTGTTCAATGACACTATGTTTAGTTTAGAACTAATATCATCGTGCAAATCCTGGGCAATTCTTTTACGTTCTTCTTCTTGTGTAATAATGACCGCATGAAGTTGCTCTTTTTGGTATTGTAATACTAAGTCTTTCTTTTCTAACTCTTTCTGAATAATTTTTTTTCTGGAGAAATAAAAGAATATGATCAAAGCAACTGCAACAATTATAAAGAAAAGCGAGATGTACAAAATTATCGCAACAAGTTCTTTTTCAGGAATTGAATGTGTATTCATATCAAAATATTCTTTATTGCGGTAATCATTAAATTAAAGAAGTTCTTTTGGAAAAGCTTTTTATCCATTCATATAAAATGAACAATTGATATATTAAAATTAAAAAAGCGTTTAACATCCAGGTTAGATATTTTACTTCATTACTAAGTCCGGAAGATAGGTTTCCTATCAAAAACAAAACAGTACTTGCTAATAAATAAAACACTAAACCAATACTTACATAGTAGAATTTTTTACTTTCAGTAAGCATATTATAAAAGTGAATCAAAGCAAAAACAACTATCAATAAGGAGGTTAACGTAATTTCAAATAAATTAAACTTTAAAAATTCGCTTGAATCCATGACAAATTGTATGACTAAAACCAGTAATGCAATAGCCAAACTAGTCTTCACAAATATCTTTTGACTTTTAATTTCTAATAATGAATTATAAAACAATCCTAATAGTATCATTTGACCAATAAAAAATATATTGACGACAAATAAATTATTCATACGAAGGTGATACATTAATTCCATAGAAAATTGCATTACAAATGCAAAAGCCAAATAAGAGACAAAAAAAACATTAGCTTCTCCCTTTCGGAAAAAGCTATATGAATACAGTATAAGATTTAATAATAAAATCAAATAACCTGAGTAAATTAAAAAATCATCCACTTTAAACTATTTATTAAATTAATACGGAGGAGTAGGGCGTGCACCATCGTAAACGATAACATCGTCTTCTGCTGCCGCTTTATTTTGTTGTGATGAAGAAGGTGGTCCGTATACATCAATATATTTGCCAGTCACTTCATCAAATTTTGCCCCAACAAAAAGTAATGTCTTTTCTCTTTGGTCATTAATACCAATATAAGCACGAACAGCATCAGCATCAAGCTGCAAAACTTTTTCTAAACTTTCTCGCGGTATTAGATAAGATTTTACTTTGTTTTTGTTGTCTTCAACGGTTGTGTTGTCCTCGTATCTCTTCTCCCATACTTTAGCAACAGCCAATGGAATTTCAATAGGTCCAGGGAAACTTTGTTCACTCATAGTTTTACAATTTTAATTAGTTAATAGTATTAGGTTTGTTAATGGTTTTGCTAAACTACCGAATTAATCTTTATATAAGAAATATTTTTTGTGTAAAATCGTACACAGAATTAAGTAATAATTGAATAAAAAAAATCCCTACAAGCAATTAACTTGTAGGGATTTTTTATTTTTTTTTAAGTTTTTTTATATTAAAACGGAACATCGCTATCGTCGTCGTCGTCATTTAAATTACTACCAAACGCTTCATTTGCAGAAGGCAGATTTTTAGTAATAAACGGATTATCATCGTGATTCATTTTTGATGGTAAATCATCATAACCTCCGGTAAAATCTTCCAGGTTATCAAACTTACCTAAATTTCCGATAAATTTTAATCGAATATTTTCTAATCCACCATTACGGTGTTTCGCTATAATAAATTCGGCCTGACCAGCGGTTGGAGATTGTTCGTCATCATCCCACTCTTCAATTTTATAATACTCAGGACGATAGATAAAGGACACAATATCAGCATCCTGCTCAATCGCTCCAGATTCACGAAGATCTGATAGCAACGGACGTTTACTTGATCCACGCGTTTCAACGGCACGTGATAACTGCGAAAGAGCAATTACCGGAACGTTAAGCTCTTTTGCCAACGCTTTTAAGTTTCGGGAAATGGTAGAAATCTCCTGCTCACGGTTTCCTCCTCCTTTTCCGCTTCCTCCAGCCGTCATCAACTGCAAATAATCGACGATGATTAATCTGATTCCGTGTTGCGAAGCCAAACGTCTACATTTTGCACGTAAATCGAAAATAGAAAGTGACGGTGAATCATCAATAAATAATGGTGCTTTTTCTAAATCTTTTACTTTAGTACTTAGCTGTTCCCATTCGTGCTTTTCTAATTTACCAGTTCTTAATTTCTCCGAAGACAAACCGGTTTCTGATGAAATAAGCCTTGTGATTAACTGTACAGATGCCATCTCTAAAGAGAAAACAGCAACCGGATGTCCATAATCAATCGCAATATTTCTAGCCATCGAAAGTACAAACGCGGTTTTACCCATACCAGGACGGGCTGCAATAATAATTAAATCTGAAGGCTGCCATCCTGAAGTTACCTGATCCAGTTTTTCGAAACCAGTTGCAACTCCACTCAATCCCTCTTTACCTGCAATTTCCTCAATACGTTTTTTTGCTTGTAAAACTAAACTCTGTGCGGTTTCAGAACTTCGTTTAATATTTCCCTGTGTAACTTCGTAAAGTTTTGATTCGGCTTTGTCCAGCAAATCAAAAACATCCGTAGTTTCATCATACGATTCTTCAATAATTTCAGAAGAAATTCTGATCAAACTTCTCTGAATATATTTTTGAAGTATAATACGAGAGTGAAATTCGATATGTGCAGAAGAGGCGATTTTTTGAGTCAACTGAATCAAATAGAAATCTCCACCGGAAAGTTCTAATTTTCCATTTTTTTTCAGCTGGCTTGAAACCGTTAATAAGTCAATTGGCTGCGTTTCAGTAAAAAGCTGAACAATCGCTTCAAAAATATATTTATGTGCATCTTTATAAAAAGCATCAGGCTGCAAAATATCAATTACATCATCCACACCTTTTTTATCAATCATCATTGCCCCAAGCACAGCTTCCTCTAATTCAAGTACTTGTGGTGGTAACTTTCCTTTTTCTAAATTAATAATTGTGGTTTTTTCTACCTTTACAGGATTTATGTTTTTGAAATTTTCCATATAGCGAAAGTAACAAATTTTAAAAAAAAATTGCTATCGAGTTATAACTATTAATTGTTTATAAATAAGTGTTTTTTGTTGATAACCAAAAAAAAATCCGAAACTGTAAGGCTTCGGATTTTAAATAATTCTGTAAGAATTTACTCCTTATACTCCCCCATATTACTATATTTGTCCATTCTTTGGGCAATTAAGTCGGCTGTTGATAAGTCTTTCAGTTCATTATATCCTTTTGTAATGTATTCCGCTACGGTTTTAAAAGTAGTTTCCCTGTCGTAGTGTGCTCCGCCAAGTGGTTCCGGTATAACATCATCAACTAATTTTTGTCTTTTCATATCAGATGATGTCAATTTCAGGGCATCTGCTGCACGTTCTTTGTATTCCCAGCTTTTCCATAAAATAGAAGAGCATGATTCCGGGGAAATTACAGAGTACCAAGTGTTTTCTAACATGTACACTTTATCTCCAACACCTATTCCTAAAGCTCCTCCTGAAGCACCTTCACCAACAATAATGGTAATAATTGGCACTTTCAAGCGAACCATTTCAAAAATATTTCTGGCAATAGCTTCTCCTTGTCCTCTTTCTTCAGCTTCAAGTCCTGGATATGCACCCGGGGTATCTACTAAAGTTAAAACCGGAATTCCGAATTTCTCTGCCATTTTCATCAAACGCAAAGCTTTACGATATCCTTCAGGATTTGCCATACCGAAGTTACGGTACTGACGTGTTTTTGTATTATATCCTTTTTGTTGTCCTACGATCATAAACGACTGTCCGTTTACTTTTCCCAGACCACCAACCATTGCTTTGTCATCTTTAAATCCTCTGTCTCCATGAAGTTCTAAAAAAGTTTCTCCACATATAGCTCTGATATAATCTAAAGTATAAGGTCTGTTTGGATGCCTTGACAGCTGTACTCGTTGCCAAGCAGTAAGATTCTTATATATATCTTTTTTAGTTTGTTCTAATTTTTTGTTGATTTCCTTGCAAGTTGGTGTTACATCAACTTCAGATTCTTTTCCAATTATAACACACTTTTCTAACTGTTCTTCAAGTTCTTTGATTGGAAGCTCAAAATCTAAATATTCCATGGATTTTTGAATTTTGTTTTTAAATCGAACCGCAAATATAAAAATATTATATTATTAGTGTCGTTAATTCGTGTTTAAAATATAAAAATGCAATTTAAAAATAAGGAAAATATTACACTTTCTTCTTATTTTGATAATGTTTAAAAACACCATTTAAGATAACGGTAATTACAATTATAATGGCGCCAATATAAAATTCTGTACTCATTTTTTCCTTTCCTCCAAGAATAAAATAAGCCAGCATAATTCCGTAAACAGGCTCTAAATTAGTCGTTAACATCACCGTGTAAGGCGTAAGCTTCTGCATAACTTTTACTGATGCAGTAAAAGCATAAGCCGTACAAACAGATGCTAAAATCAATAACAAAATCCAGTTATTAAGAGACATTACAAAAAAATCAGCGTTGAATTTTCCTTGTACTAAAAAATAAATAGAAATAAAGAAAACTCCTGCTCCAAATTCATAAAATGTAATTACTGAAGGTTCGTGATCAGAGATTAATTTTCCGTTCATCAACGTAAACAAAACTCCTAAGATAATAGAAGCCAATGCGTAATACATTCCGTTCAGGTATTTAATTTCTACCTGCATAATTAATGCTAAACCTCCTATGATAATTAATCCGAAGAATACTTCGTACCACAATATTTTTCTTCCGTAAAAAAGTGGTTCTAATAAAGAGGCAAAAAAAGCTCCAAGCGAAAAAATAGAGAGTGTTATGGAAACATTAGAAACATGAATGGCCTTGAAAAAGAAAATCCAATGAAGTGCAATCAGCAATCCGACAAAAATTAATTTTGCAAAAGACTGAGCTGATATTACAAACGATTGTTTTTTATAAACTATAAAACCGGCAAGAAAAAGTCCGGCCAAAAGCATTCTGTACCAAACTAAGTTTTCAGCATCAATAGTAATTAAAGCTCCTAATATGGCGGTAAATCCCCAGATAAAAACAATTAAATGAAGATTTAAATAACTTTTTAAATTATCGTTTCGCATTACGTAATAAGTAAATTGCCAGAACTCCGAAAACCATATTCGGAAACCAAACAGCTAATAAAGGTGAGAAAGTAGATTTTTCGGCAAGAGTACCAAATATTTTATCAAAAAACACAAACGAAAATGCAATCGCAATTCCGATGGCAAGATTCATTCCCATACCGCCACGGCGTTTCATAGCCGAAACTGCAACAGCAATAATGGTTAAAATAAATGCCGAAACCGGTACACTATATTTTTTATAAAGAACTACTAAATAGGTATTAATATTTCCTGAACCACGTTTTCTTTCTTTTTCAATAAACTTATAAAGTTTACCCAAACTCAAAGTCTCGGCTATATAAACTACAGGGGTTAAATCCTCCAATTCAAATTTGAACTTAGTATTTTTTTCAGGCGATTTTTCAATTACATCATTCAGTTCGCCAAGTGTTCTTTTGGTGTAATCGTACATCGTATAGGTTTTCTTTTTAGGATCCCATTTGATGCGGCTTGCAGTAATCTTATACTTTAACTGATCTTTTTCAAAATGTTCTAACGAAAAATTAAAGGCAGTTTTCGATTCTTCATTAAAACTGTTTACAAAAATAAAATCGTTGTCATTAATTTGTCGGTAAACATTGGTGTTTTCACCCCGCATGAGCTGTTTCCCGTTTCCTTTTAAATAGGTATATCTAAAATTATTAAAGCCTTCACTTGCTGCAGGAACTATGAAAAACCCCATTAAAAGTACAAAAACCGAAACGATAGAAGCACCAATAATATAAGGTCGCAAAAAACGAGTAAATGAAATACCTGAACTCAAAACTGCAATGATTTCAGTATTATTGGCCAATTTTGAAGTAAACCAAATTACCGACAAAAACAAAAATATTGGAAATAAAGAGTTCGCAAAATATATTGTAAAATTGTAATAATAGATTGCGATCTGAGTAAACGGAATTTTGTTTTCCAACATTTTGTTCACCTTTTCAGAGACATCAATTACGATCCCAATCGGAATAAATAAAAGTATCATCACCGAGAAAGTGGCTAAATATCGTTTTAAAATATACTTATCTATTATTGTTAACATAGCAAAGTTTAATCGATTATTTGTTTAAACGTTTAACCGAATAAACGATTAAACAAATCAACATATTTTATAGTCTTTGACTCATATTTTTAACCATCATTTCTTTCCAAGGTCTAAAATCTCCTGCTAAGATATGTTTTCTAGCTTCACGAACCAACCACATATAGAAACCTAAGTTATGAATTGTGGCAATTTGTTTTCCTAAATATTCATTAGCTGCAAATAAGTGACGTAAATACGCTTTTGTGTATTCTGTATCTACAAATGTATGTCCCATTTCATCAATTGGAGAAAAATCGGCTTCCCACTTTTTATTTTTGATGTTGATTGTTCCGTTTGATGTAAACAACATACCATTTCTGGCATTACGCGTTGGCATAACACAATCGAACATATCAATTCCTAATGCAATATTTTCCAAAATATTAATCGGAGTTCCAACTCCCATTAAATAACGCGGTTTATCTTCTGGAAGAATTTCACAAACAACTTCTGTCATCGCATACATTTCTTCAGCCGGCTCTCCTACAGATAATCCACCAATTGCATTTCCTTGTTGTCCTGAATTGGCAATATATTCTGCAGATTGCTGACGTAAATCTTTATAAGTACTTCCCTGAACAATCGGAAAAAATGTTTGCTCGTATCCGTATTTATAAGGTACTTTATCTAAGTGATTGATACAACGATCTAACCAACGGTGCGTCATGTGCATCGAACGCTGCGCGTATCTGTAATCGCAAGGATAAGGCGTACATTCATCAAAAGCCATAATGATATCAGCTCCAATGGTACGTTGAATTTCCATTACATTTTCCGGAGTAAAAAAGTGATATGAACCGTCGATATGCGATTTAAACTTCACTCCTTCTTCCTTAATTTTTCTATTGTTCGAAAGAGAATACACCTGATATCCACCAGAATCCGTCAAAATATTACGATCCCAGTTCATGAATTTATGCAATCCTCCCGCTTTTTCAAGAATTTCAGTCTGAGGACGTAAATATAAATGGTATGTGTTTCCCAGAATAATATCCGGATTAATATCTTCTTTAAGTTCGCGCTGGTGTACACCTTTTACAGAAGCTACTGTTCCAACAGGCATAAAAATAGGCGTTTCAATTACGCCGTGATCTGTAGTAATACTTCCCGCTCTGGCTTTAGACTGCGGGTCTTTTTGTAATAAATCAAACTTCATCTGTTTCTTTTTTCTCCCGATTGTTCGGGACGGCAAAGATAGGTTAATTTGATAATTATCTAAATTAGATTGTTAGATTTTTAGATTGCTCGATTATTAGACAAAATATATCAATTTTAGAAGCAAAAAGTTTGAAAACCCAACATTCCAAAAATTCGACAATTTTGTTTTGGGCGTTTCCCAAGGGCCGGGCTATGCACTGTATCTTTTGTTCCAGAAAATATCGTAGTTAAATAAGACCTGACATTTGTCACAAAAGGATGCCGCTCCTATCCCTAACGCAAAGACCAAACATTTTCAATATGTCTACTATCATCAAAATAAAATCAAATGTAAAAGTTACAACAACTACATTAATAAAGTGTAACACCTAAACCGTATTGATTTTCTAACTTTATATTATACATAAACCGAAATTATATAAATTAAAAATATAGAAATCATGATAAATTCAGAAGAAAAAAATCCTGTAGATTTAGATCAAATTAAGGATGAACAAATTGAAAGAAATCTTGAAAATTTAGAATATCCGGCCACTGAAGACATTTACAATCAGGAAGATAAATTAGAAGATATTGATCCGGAAGGTATTTCTGGTGAGAGAATCATCAATCAGGATAATAATCACGAGTGGAAACAAAATAGCGATAAACTCGGAAACGATTTAGATGTTCCGGGTTCAGAACTTGATGATGAACTGGAAGATATTGGTTCTGAAGATGAAGAAAATAATTTTTACAGCGAAGGAGATAATAATTAGAATAAATCTTAACGCCTTTTTTGCCCAAAATTAAATACGAATGCCTTTTTGCCACAGATTAAAAGATTAGACAGATTTTTAAAATCAAATTAATCTTTTCATCTGTGGCAAAACTTTTATATAGTATCTACAAGATTTCGGCTATTATTTTTAGATCAATAAAAAAACAACATGATTTTAACAATTACAGCAAACTAAAGCAGAAAATCATTTGTAAGCCCGCAAAATAAAATTTACTTTTGCAACAGTTTAACTTTTACACATAAAATGAAGCCTAACACACAACAATTAAGCGATTTAACTATCCAAGTAAGAAGAGATATTCTTCGAATGGTACATGCTGTCAACTCAGGTCACCCAGGTGGATCACTAGGTTGTACTGAATTTTTGGTAACGCTATACCAAAATATTATGGAACGCAAAGAAGGTTTTGATATGGACGGAATTGGAGAAGATATTTTCTTCCTTTCTAACGGACATATTTCTCCTGTTTTTTATAGCGTTTTAGCACGTAGCGGTTATTTCCCTGTTTCAGAATTAGCTACGTTTAGATTACTAAACTCTCGTTTACAAGGTCACCCAACAACTCACGAAGGATTACCTGGTATCCGTATGGCTTCTGGTTCATTAGGACAAGGTTTATCTGTAGCTCTTGGTGCTGCTCAGGCAAAAAAATTAAATGGAGATAACCATTTAATCTATACTTTACACGGTGATGGTGAATTACAAGAAGGTCAAAACTGGGAAGCTATCATGTATGCTTCTGCTAAAAAAGTAGACAACCTTATTGCTACAGTTGACGTTAACGGAAAACAAATTGACGGAACAACTGACGAAGTTTTAGCAATGGGAAGTCTTCGTGCTAAATTTGAAGCTTTTGACTGGGATGTTTTAGAAATTGCAGAAGGAAACAACATCGATGCGATTATTGCAGGCTTAACTGATGCAAAATCAAGAACAGGAAAAGGAAAACCGGTTTGTATTTTATTGCATACTGAAATGGGTAACGGTGTAGACTTTATGATGCACACACATGCATGGCATGGTAAAGCACCAAACAACGATCAGTTGACAAGTGCTTTAGCTCAAAATTATTCTGCAGATCAAATCGATTATTAAAAAAGCTTTAAGCTATAAGCAGTAAGCTACACGCCTATTGCCTAGAGCCTATTGCCTAAAGCAAAAAAACAAAAATGAAAAAATACGAAAATACAGGAAGTAAAGATACTCGTTCAGGTTTTGGAGCGGGAATGACTGAATTAGGTCAAAAAAACGAAAAAGTAGTGGCACTTTGTGCTGATTTAATTGGATCATTAAAATTTGATGATTTCAAAAAAAATCACCCGGAGCGTTTTTTCCAAATTGGAATCGCTGAAGCTAATATGATTGGTATTGCTGCCGGTTTAACTATTGGAGGAAAAATTCCTTTTACAGGAACTTTCGCTAACTTCTCAACAGGAAGAGTTTATGATCAAATTCGTCAATCAGTTGCTTATTCTGATAAAAACGTAAAAATTTGTGCTTCTCACGCAGGTTTAACACTTGGTGAAGATGGTGCAACTCACCAAATCTTAGAAGATATTGGTTTAATGAAAATGTTGCCAGGAATGACTGTAATCAATACATGCGATTACAATCAGACTAAAGCAGCTACTTTAGCATTAGCAGATCATCATGGTCCTGCTTACTTACGTTTCGGTCGTCCGGTAGTGCCTAACTTTATGCCAGCTGACGAACCTTTCGTAATTGGAAAAGCTATTTTACTAAGCGAAGGTACTGATGTAACAATTGTTGCAACAGGACATTTGGTTTGGGAAGCGCTTATCGCTGCTGAAGCATTAGAAGCAAAAGGAATCTCTGCTGAAGTAATTAATATTCATACTATTAAACCACTCGACGAAGAAGCTATTCTTAAATCATTGGCTAAAACAAAATGTGTGGTAACTGCAGAAGAGCATAACATTCTTGGAGGTCTTGGAGAAAGCGTTTCAAGAGTATTAGCTCTAAACAATCCTGCTCCACAAGAATTTGTAGCTGTAAACGATAGTTTTGGTGAATCTGGAACTCCAGAGCAATTAATGGAGAAATACAAATTAAACAACCAGGCAATTGTTGAAGCTGTAGAAAGAGTTATCAAAAGAAAATAATTTTTACTTTTTTACTTATACAAAAAAAACCTCGAAAGTGATTTCGAGGTTTTTTTTGTCTTAAAACTAAACTTATTGCTTTTTATAAGGATAAGTTTTATCTAAATGTATTCTTAGTCTTGCAGGCTCTGCATAATCGGCATCGATATACGCTCTTGCATTATTTGCAGACTCAACTTTAGTAGGATCAGCAAGTTCACCAGTTGGTCTTCTAGGAATTCCTCTAGGTTCTGTTTCATCTGTATTTGGTGTAGCAGGATTATCTAAAATTGCATCCCAAGGATAATATTTACTTAAGCCATAATTAACCGTATTTCCATTAGCATCAGTTACAATACCAACTTGTGTTGTAGGTTTTGTTATTTCATAGAAAGTTGAAAAACCATCAGCATCATCATCATAATCTAAAAAGTCAGGTATACCATCCAGATCTGTATCATCCGGATTTACCGGAGCGTTTGGATGTAATGTTGTGTCTCTAAAATCTCTTAAATAACGATCACCATTAATATCTTCATTAATATCATAAACGCCATCAAAATCATGATCAAGTCTTATAACACTGTATAATTTAAAACTAAATACTAAAGGCGAATAAGCCGGAATACTAGAGCTTCCTGAGTAATAACCTAATCCAGAAGGAATAAAAAGAACTCCTGCACCAAAATCATTATATTTAATTGTTCCGTCTGGCTGTGCTGCTGAAGTTCCTGCTTTAAACTCAGGAAATATTTCGCCCCAACCAACAATAGCGGTATACAAATCTATAACTGTTTGCGGATACAACACTTTTTCAAAAGGAGTTGTTTTTAGATATGTTGGATCAGTAGCCGTTTTCTCAACACGTGTAATGTATTCCCCGCTATATGCAGCAAGAACACCATCAGTACTTACCGGAGCCGCTCCTGTACCTTCTCTTAAAGCTAAATAATACATTTTATAAGTAACCCCATTCAAATCTATATTTTTAGTCAACAATTTTGGAAAAGTTGCACTATTCAAATATGACATTATAGAAGGCTGAGTCGCCGGATCTGTAATTTTAGCTATTACCACATCCTGATCTGTCTGATCACCCGGGCTATCAACGACAGTTATAAAATTAGTATTTAAATACTCTTCGATATTAGCATTATCTGTATTATATTGTTCCTTATAATCTCTTAGAGGTACAATCTCAGGATCATCATCGCTTTTATTACAAGAAACTGTAGCGATGCCGGCAAGCAATAAAATAAAATAATATTTAAATTTATTCATTATTGTTAATTTTTTAGGTGCGCAAGATACAATATTGATTTATTTTTGTAAAGAATTTAACTTTGAATTTAGAAAAATTATGCGAATAGATAAATACTTATGGTGCGTACGTTATTATAAGACCAGAAATATGGTTACTGAAGCGTGCAAAAAGAACCATGTTACAGTAAATGGGCAGGTTGCCAAACCTTCTAAAGAAGTTTTTCCTACGGACAAAATCACCTTTAGAAAAGATCAGATAACACAAATTATTACCGTACTTGACATTCCTGAAAGTCGTGTGGGTGCAAAATTGGTTGATATTTACCGAAAAAATGAAACTTCTCCGGAAGCATATGCGCACTTAGAATTACTAAAACTATCTAAAGAGCATTATCGCAAAAGCGGAACAGGAAGACCAACAAAAAAAGACAGAAGAGATATTGACGAATACGGAAATGATATTATTGATAAGGAAGAGACTGAGTAAATTCTAATTTTCCAAATTCCAAATTCCAAAAAATCTAAAATCTTCAATCTAAAATCTAAAATTCAATTTGTATTTTAGCAAAAAAATAAATCATGAGCAAGAACATCATCTTAACCAATCAGGAAATCGAACATAAAATAAAACGTATCGCGTATCAAATTTACGAGACTTTTGTTGATGAAGAAGAAGTTGTTATTGCCGGAATTGCATCAAACGGATCTGTTTTTGCCGAAAAAATTGCCTTGGCATTAAGTAATATATCTACACTTAAAATTTCGCTTTGCGAAGTGAAGGTAGATAAGCAAAATCCACAACTACCTATTCAGACTTCATTAACCAGAGAGGAATATGAAAACAAGGGATTAGTACTTGTTGATGATGTCCTAAATTCAGGCACAACATTAATATATGCAGTTCGTCATTTCTTAGACGTTCCGCTTAAAAAATTCAAAACCGCGGTGCTCGTAGACAGAAATCATAAAAAATATCCTGTAAAAGCCGATTTTAAAGGAATTTCATTATCAACATCTCTCTTAGAACATGTTCAGGTTGTTTTTGATGAAAATGGAGGTGATCATGCTTTTTTAAGCTAAGATCGCCATAATATCATGAACTGTTTCGTCGACTGTTCTGTTATCTACCGAAACTTTATGTTGTGCCTGGTTATAATAGAAACTTCTGTCGAACAAATGTTTTGCAATAAACTCTTTCATTTCCTCGTCATTCATATTTGCAATTAGCGGTCGTTTGCTTTTGTTCTTAACCAATCTATTAAATAAAGTCTCTATTGAAGCTTTTAAATAAATTGAAGCTACATCATCTCTTTTTAATAATTCGTGATTATTGGCATAACATGGCGTTCCTCCGCCTAAACCTATTATGCTATTTTCTGAAGATTGAAGTAATTCTACAAAAATTTCGTGTTCTAATTTTCTAAAATAGATTTCTCCGTGTTGATCGAAAATCTCATTTATGGATAAATTTACTTTTTTTTCGATGCATTTGTCCAAATCTAAAAATGGAATATTGGTAATTTTTGAGAGGTTTTGGGCAATTGTTGACTTTCCGCAGCCCATATATCCTAATAATATGATTTTTTTCATTTTAATAAAACCCTATAAACTAGAGCATTGTAGACGTTAGTTAAAAAAAGACAAATTTATAATAAAAATGCTTGCAAATAATAAAATAAACTCCTTATATTTGCACCCGCATTCAAGAAACATATGACTCGATAGCTCAGTTGGTAGAGCACATCACTTTTAATGATGGGGTCCTGGGTTCGAGCCCCAGTCGGGTCACAAATTGTGACTCACAATATAAAGTTTCTTGAAAGCAATGACTCGATAGCTCAGTTGGTAGAGCACATCACTTTTAATGATGGGGTCCTGGGTTCGAGCCCCAGTCGGGTCACAAAAGGTCGAGTAATTTATTTTACTTGACCTTTTTTATTTTATGGCCACGTGGAGAAACGGTAGACTTGCCATCTTGAGGGGGTGGTGCTCGTAAGGGCGTGTGGGTTCAAATCCCACCGTGGTCACTTGACGGGACAAAGAAGTTTTTTTCTTCTTTGTCCCGTTATTCTTTGGGGCTAATTCCTCATTAATTAAGTAAACTATCTGAACAACCTCATTTATTCTTGCGGTTCGAAACTGCTTTTCTTCGATTGTGAATTTTTCAGGATAAATTGAACCAATAATACTCCGAAAGTGAGTTAAATCCGCTTCACTACAGCATTCATTGAGTTTCATCAAATTTTTAATTCCTGTTTTTAATAAATCAGAAATACTAATGTTCTCTCCAACCAAATCTGCTAATTTAATTTCAAGACGATGAATTTTATTGTCATAATCAGTTTTCATCTCGGTGTAATCTTTAACTTCAATCTTTCTTGAAGCAAGTAAATCTCTTATGCAAGAAATCTTCTGTTCAAATTCTTTCAGCTGAGAAATAACTCTGTTTTTCTCTGCAATTGATTCCTTGTTGAAATCATTAAAATATTCTTTAACAGCTGTTATGTAAATCTTTTCCGTTTCAGGTTTTGGAATATACTTTTGTAACTGTTCATAAAAAATGCGGTTAACCTCACTCGATCTGATTCTGTAATTACAGCCCTTATAGCAATGATAATATGAATAATGGCTGTTTCTCCCTTTAGATATGCTTGCAGTTAAAATTTTATCGCATAGAGTGCAAATTCTGGCAAAAGTGAGCATGCCATTCCGGTAAAAGAGATCAGTTGATTCCGGTTTAAAGTGACCACCCTATTCTTGTAAAAGAGATC
>NZ_SNWW01000018.1 GCF_004362015.1 Flavobacterium chryseum | reverse complement strand
ATACTTTGAAGAATCTGAGTGCTGATACTTTGAACAATCTGAGTGCTTATACTTTGAACAATCTGAGTGCTTATACTTTGAACAATCTGAGTGCTTATACTTTGAACAATCTGAGTGCTGATACTTTGAACAATCTGAGTGCTTATACTTTGAAGAATCTGAGACCAGAAGTATTGAAAGAGTATAATAATTTTTGGGATTCAATTCCAAAACTTGACAAACCTTATACTAAAATGTTGAATGGAATCAAGAATAAAGAGTTAATCCATCAACAATCAACTTTCGGGCCTTTAGAGGAATATAATTATTATGATCCGGAATTTAATGTTTGTGGAACTCCGATGTGTACAGCAGGTCATTTAGTTTACATGGCTGGAGAAGTTGGATTTAAATTATTAAAAGATTATGGATTTGTTGGAGCAGCAACATTTATTCATAGAAAAACACATCCTGATTTTCCAGTTCAGAATTTTGGTTCAATTCCTCAATCTTGGGCCTTGTCATACATCGAGTTTATGGCTGATGTAGAAAGTCAACAACCATAAGATAGTTTGAATGAATACCTATAGCACTTCATCTGGTGAAAAGTTTACAACTGCTCAGATTGAAACAAAAATGAGAGTTGCTAAAGCAAAAGCATTGGAAAAGCAGTTCGATGAATACAGATATAATTTTTGCGAGCAATGTGGTAAAAACGCATCCGGTACCAGGTTAGATTGCTCACATGATATTTCAGTAAAGAAAGCAAAAGAAAACGGACAATCTGAGCAATGTTGGAATGTTGGAAACATCACAATACTATGCCGGGAATGTCATCAAAAAAAGGACGGACTTAATACGCAATTTTAAATAATGGGAAGATTAGACAAACATAGACAAGAAGAACTTGGACCTAAAAGGTTAGTATTTGCAAAAAACGTCATTTTTAATTTAGGATTATAAATTTTAAGTGAAGACAAAACTAAAATAGTATTCGAATTCAAAAATGAAAAAGTAACTCTTTTTCCTTATAGCGGATGGCATACAGGAAAATCAATCAAGGATGGAAGAGGTATTGAAAAACTTATAAAACAATTAAAACAATAATCATGGAAGTAGTAAAAAATTATCTACCAGCTGTAATCGAATTTACAGCCAAAACAAGCGACGTTCCTGAAAGCTTAGGAACGTTCGAAACTCCAGAAGATGTGCAAAAGTTCATGAGTGAGAACTTTATCGCAATGCCAAAGCAAATTGAAACAAATCGCTTACTGGATGAATATGAGAAAGATCACATTCGAAACGATTACATGACCGAATTAGAAGAGAATCTTCCAATTTATCAAAATCAACACCTTGAAAGAGCTAGAGAAACGGAGATCGCCAAAGAAGCTGAGAAGAGAGCTAAAGAGACTGTAAGCGCTTCTTTTAGTAAGATTGAAGCTCTATCCAAAGAAGTTAAAAAAGGTGTTACAGAAATGAACCTCGATCCAGCTACAACTTACGAAGTTGCTTTAAACGGGAATTACTATTACTACACCTGGTTAAATGGAGAATTGAAGCTTGCAAAAATTAAGAAAATTCCAGATCATGATCTATCTGATTTATTTAATTCAAGTGAGAGAAACAAAACGTTTTTTGAATCGCTAAAAGCAACTAAAAAAGTAGCTAAAAAGTAATGTCAAGACTGCAGCATAAAAAAGGTAGGCCAACCAATTACAGAAAGTCTTTAAAAGCAAATCCTTATTGGGATGAAGTTAAAGGAAAAGTAAGGTTAAGAGATGATTTCAAGTGCGTTGAATGTCATTCAATGATACGATTAGAAACTCATCATATCACTTACTATGTAAATGGAAAATCAATTGTAGGGATCGAATTAGATCATCTGTGTTGGTTGGTTACACTTTGTGAAGACTGCCATCAAAAGGTTCATAACAACCTAAATCATCGGTTTAATCCGAGTAATAAGAACAAAGTAAATATAAAGTAAATGGCCTTAACAAATCAACCTTATTTGCCCCTGTATGTTGATGACTGGATGAACAACTCAAAGTTAAAAATGTGTTCGGCATCATCTCATGGAATAATGATTTCCATCATGTGTATCATGCATAAGGAAGTTACATACGGAAAGATTTTGCTTAAGCAAAAATTTAAGCAAAGTGATAACCAAATTAAAAATTTTGCTTTACAAATTGCCAAGCTTAGCTCCTTTGATTCATATGATGTTGAAGTTAGTTTAGGAGAATTGATTGCAGAAGGAGTTTTACTTTTTGAAAATGAAACCCTGATATGTAAAAGAATGGAAAGAGATTTTGAAGTTTCAGAAAAACGCGCAAATGCTGGACGTTCCGGTGGAAATGCAAACAAGAATAAAAATTTTGCTTATGCAAATGTTGAAGCAAAAGAAGAAACAAAACCTAAACCAAATATAAAAGCAAAAGCAAAAGCAAACGCTGTAATTGAAATTGGAGTTGTATATGAAAATGAAATTGGAAATAAAATTGAAAATGGAAAACAAAAAAAAGCAAAAACCGAAATTCAAAAATCAGAAGTTGTTTTTCCTTTTGAAACTCAGAAGTTCAAAGTTCAATGGCAACTCTGGAAAGCTTACAAATCCAAAGAACATAATTTCAAATATAAATCAATCCAAAGCGAACAAGCATCGTTAGTTGAACTTACGAATTTATCCAACGGACTTGAAGAAACTGCAATTCTGATTATGAATCAATCAATGGCTAAAGGCTGGAAGGGATTTTTCGAATTAAAAAACAATTATCAACATGGACAACAAACTGCAAATCCAACAAAGCAAGCATACGAGTTTAGCGTTGACCGGGTTATCGAGACCTACTCTGGCGATTCTGAATGAAGATTATCCGAAAGTAAAGAATATTGAATCTAAGAAGGATATAAACGGTTTGTTGAATTTCTTAATTACAATTCTAAACATCAAAGTTTCAAGCGAGGAAGAGAAGTTGCAACTCGATAAGCAAATGGTTTTAATTTTTGATTTGATAAAAACAAAGTTCGGAAGTTTAACCGTTCCGGAAATTCGGGAAGCTTTTAAAATGTACATCGCAAAGGAGTTTCCGGATCTTAAAGTCTTTAGAATTTTAGATTGTGTTGTGGTTGCAGATGTGTTGAATGCTTTTAAAGAATTTAGAAATGACAGCTTACGGACTTACGATTTCAAAAAGCAAAATCTATTATTAGAATCTAACCAAATGACACAGGATGAAAAAGATAAAAATCATGAGCAGCTTTTAAGGAATGTATTTGATGATTTAAAATCTACAGGATTGAGTTTAGATGCTTGGTTGCTTTACGATGGCTTGGATAAAAAAAGCTTAATAAAGATATCAAACGCTCAGAAAAAAGAAATGTATGCTAAACAAGCTCAAATCTATTTAACTGAAACGGTACAAGAAACTACTCAAAGATATTTTCATTCAGCAAAAACAGTAATTGAAGATATCAGAAATAAAATTGAGAAAGGTAAAATCATCGGATCAGTTGCAAACAAATGTAAAAGCATTGTAGTATCTAATTTCCTTAAAAATTACTTAAACGATTTTGAGGAGTTCAGGAAAATTATTGATGATGAAATCTAAAATACTTGAAATAGTTGAATCAAAACATAAGTCGAGTAATGGAAGTTGCGGAACAACCTTCGCCGATGTTTTGATTCAATTAAAAGTATCGGATTTAGAATTTCAGGAAGTAATAACCGAAATGTACAATAATGATGAAGTTGAGATCCGAGAAGGTATTAACGGATTTATGGTAATGAAAAAATGTAAGTGATGAATGATCCTGTAACAATAGTCAAAGCAACCTCAAAAGAAAATACCTATTTCATTTTCCGGCCAAACGGAGAAGAGGTCACAATCACATTAAATGATGTCGGCACCATTAAAACCAGTCACAAATTAACTAACATCGAAATCGAATTTTTAAGAGAAGAGTATGCTTTCTTCTTTAAACCAAATTTAAACGCTAACGAGCAATGAAATATATAAATTTTTTAGAAAATAAAATTGTTGTCGCGGAAAGTTACGGAACTGTCATTGATAAGAATAAAATAAATCCAATCGCTTTACCTCATCAAAAAGATATTATTCATTGGGCGATTGCTGGAGGTCGTCGCGCGATCTTCGCCAGCTTCGGATTAGGTAAAACTTTAATGCAATTGGAGATCGCCAGGTTGATCATTGAATTAACCGGGAAGCCTTTTTTAATCTGTATGCCTTTAGGAGTAGTTGGTGAGTTTAGAGATGACAATGAACTTTTAAATACTGGTTATGAAGTAAAATACATAACCGATACAACTACAGTTGATGCCAGTCAAAATGCAATTTACGTAACAAATTACGAACGCGTTCGTAAAGGAGATATTAAACCAGAATACTTTGGAGGTGTTTCTTTCGATGAAGCAAGTATTCTAAGAAACCTTAAGACTGAAACAACGAATTATGTTTTAAAGCATTTCGCAACAATAAATTATAGATTCGTTGCAACAGCTACACCAACTCCAAATGATTTTATTGAGATATTAAATTATGCTGACTTCTTAGGAGTTATTGATAGAGGTCACGCGCTTACAAGATTCTTTCAAAGAGATTCAACGAAAGCTGGACATCTTACTCTTTACGAAAATAAAAAAGAGGAGTTCTGGAAATGGGTTTCTTCATGGGCGGTGTTCATCAATAAACCTTCAGACTTAGGATATGATGATGCTGGTTATGATCTTCCAAAATTGAACTTTCATCCAATTGAAATTCCGGATGATTATCAAGGTGAGATTATTGATAAAAACGGAAATCTGGTTATGTTCAAAAAACCAAGTAAAGGTTTATCTGAAACCTCAAAGGAAAAGCGAGATACCGTTTTGATCCGTGTAAACAAAGCTTTGGAGATTGTCAAAGAAAACGGAATCGATGATAATTGGATTCTATGGCATCATGTGGACAAAGAACGCGACTGCATCCAAAAGCTATTTAAAGATTTCGATTTGCAAACGATAACCGGGAGCCAGAAGAATACCGAAAAGGAAGAGAAGCTTATTTCTTTCAAACAGGGAAAATATAAAATTCTTTCAACCAAACCCAAAATAGCAGGATCCGGATGCAACTTTCAAAAGCATTGCCACAAAGCCATTTTTGTTGGATTGGATTATAAGTTTAATGATTTCATTCAAGCCGTTCACAGGATATTCAGATTTCTTCAAACGTATGAAGTTGACATCTACGGAATATATACTGCAGCTGAGATTGAAGTTTTCAAGGAGCTTATGAGAAAGTGGAAGCAGCATATTGAAATGCAAACAGAAATGATAAATCTGGTCCGTGAGTTCGGACTTAACATTGATAAAATTACAGCTGACATGAAAAGACAGATATTTGAAAATAAAAGAAGTTCTACAATCGGAAATGCAACGGTGTTCAATGATGATACTGTTCATGTACATGAGAATATGACTGACAATTCAACTGACATGATATTAACTTCAATTCCTTTTGGAGATCATTATGAGTACTCTGACAACTATAATGATTTCGGTCACAACAATGGAAATGAAGAGTTCTTTAAACAGATGGATTATTTAACACCTCATCTGTTAAGAACATTGAAACCGGGAAAGATCGCAGCAATTCACGTGAAAGACAGGATCCGATATTCATACCAAAATGGAACTTCATTTACTACGATCGATTATTTTTCAGGAAAAACAGTTGCTCATTTCGTAAAGCACGGATTCTACTTAACAGGAAAAATTACAGTAACAACTGACGTGGTTCGAGAAAACAATCAAACGTATCGTTTAGGATGGTCCGAGCAATGTAAAGACGCTACCAAAATGGGAGTTGGACTTCCGGAATACATTCTTCTTTTCAGAAAGCGACCAAGTGAAATGAATAATGCATACGCTGATGAACCAGTTATAAAGGCAAAAAATGAAAATGAAGTCTATTGTAATCCATGTAATAAAATTGTAGATATAAAAGATAAAGATGATGTTGTTCTTATAGAAGAAGATGTTTGTTGTGCAAAATGTAAAAAAAACGATTTTTCACCAATAGAAGAGATTTATCCGGTTGACAATTGGCAGCTAGATGCTCATGCTTACTGGAAATCATCAGGCGATAGATTTATGAGTTCGCAGGAACTTCAAACAGCTGAGATGAAAACAGTATTTAATCGCTGGAGAAATTACGACAAAGAGAACATCTACAACTTCCAAGAACATCTAAAAGTTTGCAGCGATTTGGACAAAGCCGGAAAGCTCAGCAGATTGTTTATGACCATACCGCCAACATCTCCAAGTGATTTTGTTTGGACCGATGTAAACAGAATGCATACGCTAAACGCAAACCAAGCGAACCGAAAAAAGGAAAAACATATTTGCCCGTTGCAGCTGGACATCATCGAAAGATTAATCAATCGATTTACAATGAAAGGTGACATAGTTGATGATCCGTTCGGAGGTTTGTTTTCAACTGCTTATAAAGCTTTGGAAATGGAACGTAAGGCGATATCTGCAGAGCTTAATCCAAGCTATTATGATGATGGACTTTTCTATCTAAAATCGATTGAATATAAGTTAAGTGTACCAACACTATTTGATATACTAGAAAACGAAGCAGTATGATATAACAGATTGAAAAATAACCTTTAAACCAATAGTTATGAAAACAATATTAGGATTTACAGTAAAGGAATGGATTACGATAGTAATACTATTCGCGATAGTTATCAAAGTTGCTATTTACGTAGTAGCTCACGGAAAGGCATAACATCCTTATTCTATAGTAAAATCTTTGCTTTTCGGCAAGGTAGCTAGTTATAATGGTTGTTTCTAAAGAGGGAGAATAAGGAGAACATGAATCATAACCCTGCTAAATTATAACAAGACTGACTAACGGGAAAGACTGTTTTTTATTAACCAAAAATCCAACTATCATGGAAAAATTTGAATATATAAGAACTAGATACAATGTTCCTGCTGAAATGTTTAGAGAGGTTATTGTAAACGAACGGAAAGGAGTTATCACAGAAGACAAAGGAAATTATATTGGTGTTGTTTTCTACGACGATAAAAAGCTTATGCCTTTGCCATGTCATCCAACTTGGAAAGTAGAATACCTGGACACTTTTAATTACAAACCGCCTAAACCTAAAAACGCGGCATCAAAGCAAAGATATAGAGATTATCTGCATGCAGATTCATCTTTGACTTTTGCTGAGTGGTTAGGAATAAAATAACAATTAAAACTATAGATGTATGAAAGCATTAACTATAAAACAAACTTGGGCAAAATATGAAATATAATAAACTATCTGGACACGGCAGAATTAAAGTTCCATTAGGACAGAAATCCCATGAAAGGGGAGTGCCAAAAAACGGATGGAGAATAGAGTGTCTATGCGGCTGGAACGAAGAGCCTTTTAGAAATAAAAGAGAAGCAGAATCGGCATACACAACTCATATTCAAAATTCATTGCCGATTTGTAATTCCTGTAAAGAAAAGAAAACAGTTAGAGAAATGTCTAAAAGCTGCGAAACAATTTGCAAAAAATGTTCAACTAAAAGAGCAAAACAATGGTCTCTTGACAATCCAAATGAATGGGAACGACAAAGAAGAAAAAGCCATCTAAAGAAAAAGTATGGAATTACCATTGCGGAATATGATCAAATCGTGTTAGATCAAAATAATTCATGTGCAATATGTTTTGGGAATTTAGTTGATTCAAGAGGTTTTCGTCCGCATGTGGACCATTGCCACAATACTGGAATAGTTAGAGGTGTTTTATGTGGCGATTGTAATAAGGCTTTGGGAGGTTTTAAAGATGATATTAATAGAATTAAAAACGCATATAACTATCTATTAAAAAGTAAATTATGAGAGCATTGAGCATTAAACAGCCATACGCAAGTCTTATAGCGAATGGTATTAAAAATATCGAAAACAGAACCTGGAGAACGAACTTTCGAGGTCGGATTTATATTCATGCTTCAGCTAAGATTGTGGATGTTGAATTTTCAACAGGACAAACTGCAGATCTTTACTTAAATAATATTTGGTATCCGGGCGTAGGGTTTTCAAAAGAAATGAAAGTTGTTTCAGCAATAATTGGAGAAGTAGATATAATTGATTGTGTAGTTAATCATTCAAGTATTTGGGCGGAGAAATTGCCATACTGTCCAATAACAGGAAAACCTTTTTTCATGAAAATAGAAAGTGAAAATGGTGAAATGGTTAATACTTATGGAGGGCCTTTTGATAGTTACACAATACCAGTTCCTGATGAAACTTGTAAAGGAGAATATATTACACAGAGGTATTGTCATGATTCTGGCTCATGGGTATGTGATGAATCTATAACTAAAACAATTGGGATTCCAAAAACAGTTTGCGTAAATATCAACGTCAACTATTATCCGGTAATAGGTAAGTTTGACTTAACGAATATTAGCACTCGCGAAAATGAAATACTAAGAGCGCTTAAAGAGGATCCTGAATTTTCGAAAAAGTATTTCAATATTTTATAAAAAATCAATATATTTGAATCATGGAAACAAACATCGAATTAAACATCATGCATGCTTTAGAACATGAGCCAAAAACGCTTAATGAGTATCGAATTAATATTAATAAAATACGAGGTTTTCTAAATTTAAAAGGAATTCAAAATACAGATTACTTTGATATGTTGATAAGAAAAATGGACTCTAATCACGATGCTATAAAATCAATTAGTAATTCATTGGAAGTAATAGTTCATAACGATTTTGAAAGAAAGACTTCCGTAATTCGATTTTACTACATAGCTTTTGCCGTCACCATTCTTGTGGCAGTAGTAATGATTTTATGTCATGAACTTTTAAATTAATAATCTTAGATTATAAAATTTCAGCCAATTTTTTTATAAAGGAAACGAGATCCTGATAATTCTTTTCGGTAAACTTATGACCAGGATTCTTTCCGGTTTTTCTACTTCTGAAAGTATCATAAGCAATTCCCATTGCTTCGGCTCCTTTAACTCCTTACATACCGAAATCTTCAAGTACTTTGTTTATTTTATCGAGTGTTAACAATTATTTTTAATTTATTGTAATAATATAATATATTACTAAAAAGCGTTATATTTGTTATCTGAAAGCATTTAGCCAAATGCGTTATAAATGAAGCCTATTCGTTCGCTCTTTTTGATTGCCATCGGGATGATGGTTTTCACGGCCACGGCAACTACAGCCAAGTTGGAGCAAAAGCAAAAAACGGAATTAGTAAAAGAGTTTTCTCTTCCAACTAATGAAGTAAGTGTAGAAAAAGAAAACCCGGCTGTGTCATTTATTTTGATTGACACCCAAACCCAATCAATCAAAGCTCAGGCTTTAAAAGTATCCAACGAGCCGGAAAGCTTATACGCAATCATTAAGGATGTAGGATGGCGAAGCCAAAAGGGAAACACAACTACTAAGACATTAAAAGAAAAGTTTCCGGACAATTTAAATAAAGAAAGTGTTAACCTCATACATAGGGAAAACACCAAGACAAAAGATAATTGTAAGATCGATTCAATATATCAAAAGCCATTCTAATTGAGTGGCTTTTTTTGTTTTACGTTAGTAATATTATATATTACCAAAAATTGTATATTTGTTGAAATAATTCTTATATAAATGGCAGCTACAAAAAAAAATCAATGGTGGAAGTTGAGAGCATCACACGGAAGGGAAAAGTTGTTTTCATCTCCGGAAGTTCTTTGGCTTTCATGTATAGAGTATTTCGAAGCTACAGATAAACGCAAATGGAATAAGGTTGATTTCAGAGGGCCTAAAAATTCAAAGGTTTCAATTCCCACCGAAACACCTTACACTTTAACTGGATTAAGAATCTTCTTAGATATCGACAATCAAACGTGGTTAAACTATAAAACAAAAGATTCGTACAAAGATTTTTTCGAAGTCGTTACGCGCGTGGAGGAGATTATTTACACCCAGAAATTTGAAGGAGCTGCTGTCGGAGCATTTAATCCGAATATAATCGCCAGAGATCTTGGATTGATCGAAAGAAAGGATATCAAATATGATACAGAGATTAAGCCGATTGAATTTACCATCATAAAGAATAAGAAATAAATGGAACTCTTAGAACATCAAGCCGAATTTATTGAAAGCGATTTCATTCATACCGGAATTGTTGGAGGGTTTAGATCTGGAAAGTCACAAGCTGGAGCAATCAAGACATGTTTAAAGAAGTTTAAATATCCCGGAATTGATGTCGCTTACTATCTACCTACGTATGGTTTGATTAAAGACATCGCTTATCCAAAGTTTTCAAAGTTGTTGGAGGATTTCGGTTGTGAATATGTTCTTAACAAGACTGATCATGAGTTTATAACTCCATTTGGGCGTATCATTTTGAGATCAATGGACAATCCGGATACGATCATTGGTTATGAGGTTGGATATAGTTTGATCGATGAAGCTGATATCTTATCAACTGCTCACATGAAAGATGTGTTTATCAAGGTTGTTGCCAGGTTAAGTGTTCCGTTACCAGATGGTATGCCGAACTGTCTTGATTTCGTTTCAACTCCAGAGGGTTTCAAGTTCTTATATGACTTCTTTGTTAAGAAGCCACATGCGAAAAAGAAGTTGATTAAAGCTCAAACCAAGAACAATCCGTTCATCTCTGAAAGCTATATAGAAACTTTAAAGATGAACTATACGGAGGCCCAATTGGAAGCTTATCTGGAAGGTGAGTTCGTGAACCTAACAAGTGGATCGGTATATAGAAACTTTAGCCGAATTACTAATCATTCAGATCGAGCAATCAAAAGTACTGATGTGCTGCATATCGGAATGGATTTCAATATTACCAAAATGAACGCTGTTGTTCATGTGATCGATGGAACCAAGAAGATCGCAGTTGCTGAGATAGTAAATGCTTACGATACACCGGAGATGTGCGGACTTATAAAAGAGAAATTCCCAAACCACAGCATTGTCATTTATCCGGATGCGAGTGGTGACAATAGAAAGTCAAGTGGTAAGTCTGACATTCAGATCTTGAAGGATAACAAGTTTGTGGTTCGAAAGCTGTCAAAGAATCCATTTGTAAAGGATAGAGTAAACGCGGTTAATATCGGATTCAAACCAGCAAAAGGAGATCCGACATATTTTGTCAATACTAATACATGTCCAGTATATACAGAAGCATTAGAGCAGCAAGCATATAAGAATGGTGAACCAGACAAGACAACTGGATTTGACCACATAAACGAGGCAGGAGGTTACTTCGCATATTATCAAACTAACAAAGTTCAAGGAGCATGGGGATCAAGCAAGTTAGCGTAAAGGATGTATTTAAAAGTCGATTGATGCTTTCGCAATATCCAGCATTACCAAGTGATGTTCGTGACTTTGTGAATTATACAGTTCTTGGAAGTTTGAAATCAAACAACCAGTTAAGAGTAAATGGATTGTTCAATCATAAAGTAATCAAACCAAAGAAAGATAATCTCTGGTTTTTGTCTTGGTCCGATATCATAGAACTGAGAATGGCTATTGTTGATGAGAATATGTTCGAGGTTTTCAAGATCGTATTCGGGATTGATCAAAAGGATTTTGTGAGACTTGAAATGTTCAACGCATTTGCGGTTTATCAATGGGTATCAAGTCAGTTGACTGATATGATCAAGATCGAATTTCAAGAGCTTTCAAATGATCTGACAGATGAAGAGAAAGAAGCCGGAGCAGAAGAGCTACAGGAGTTCGGATATAGTCTGACACTTGATGTTCTAACCAAAGGTGATCTGCTAAAGAGTGATGATTGGTTAAGCCTCGCTTATGCTAAGATCTTTCGAAAGCTGTGTATAGATAAGAAGAGATACGATATCAATAAAACATTACAGGAAAATGCTAGTAGAAAGTCTAAAAGAAATAGTTGATCAGTTTAACACAATGGGTCTTAAATGGACATTTAAGTACGGAAAGGATTATTGGCAAAATAAAGGTGATTATCCACAAGATGCGGAATTGCCTTTTGCTGATAGACAAAAGTATTTATTCTTGTTATGGAAAGATCGCGGTTTTATCATCAATAAACATGGAGCCATTACAGCAAATAAGTATGATGGTGAAATGGTTCTTTTGGTAAGATCCAAAATAAGTGATCCGACTTATGATTATAAGTATGAAACTCACATCAAGAATCTGGAAGCTGAATGCGAAAGATTGTATAATGCTTTTTCTGATTGTGATGGATGGTTGATAACATCATGGAAAGAGATTGAAGTTGAGAATGAATATGATACGAACATGGATGGTCTAAAGATCAAATTCACAATTGAATATGAGTAGCAAAGCTTTTGATACAAGTGGCAACGAAGCGATATATTCTAAATATCTGGAAGCACTTCGGGTTAAGCTTATTGCAAAGTATGATGAGTTAGGACTTCGAGCGTCCGGAGATTATGCTGATGCTTTGGAGCCGGAAGTTACTCCAACAAAAATGATCATGTGGGGTGCATTTCATTCTGAGTTTATGGAGCGTGGAAGATCATCCGGAAAGTTTCCACCGATCAATGTTATTGAAGAGTGGATCGAAACAAAGAAGAATCTACCTCCAATATTCCGGGAAAAGAAAAAACAGATGGCTTTTCTAATTGCCAGAAAAATAGCAAACGAAGGTATTCAAGTGCCAAACGAACATAACAAAGGGAAAGTAGTAAGTGCGGTTGTAGATGATTTCTTGGCCAACGATATAAACGAAATGCTTGATGAGCTTGGAGAAGTTTACCAAAAGCGAATTGAGATTGACGTACTAGAAATATTTAAAGAAGTAGCATAATGAGAGCATTTCGAAGAAACATTATTAAAACGATTTTGATAGGGCACCTTGTGTTATACATCGTGTTCTTTATCCTTTTGGCAATATTTAATCTTATCATACAATGGCAATAGTATTTTCAAAAGACATCGCAACGGATAAGTTGCTAACTGCTTACAATAATCATATTGTGAGGTTTAGTTCTGATTCATCATTAACTCCGGCAACAGCTCAGATCGTTGGTTTGGGAATGGATGTCTTGCTGTATCCACATCCGAACGGAACTTTCTATTTCAATTTCATTGAATATGTAACGGCCGAAATCAACACTAAGAACTTCGCGGATGATATCGTTTATAACTTATCGGATTCTGATACCAACTCATTCACCTATGATGTTGCGAATGGTTTTTATCTGGAAGGTACTGTAACATTCAGGATAAACTTTACAGATACATCAATCGAAGCTGCTTCACGAGATCTAAAGTTTTACATCGGAGTTGATCAGATTGAAGATTACAAGAAAAACCAGATCTTATTTGTTCCGAACAGGATCGCGATCTTATCTCCGGTTCAGGATCGATCTAACAATTCAACATACTTGAAATATTGGCAGGGATATCCTTTCGAGTTCACCTTCTATAATCCACAAGGCACAACAGATCCTTTCATTTTAAAGAATCTTTCTAACGGTCTGCAGCATGAGTTTCAACTGAAAGGTAAATTTACATCTCTTTATTTATCCGATGGAAGAACGGATATAACTATTGAGAACTTCTTACCAATGATGTTAGGAGAAAACAACATTCAGTTTTACATCGGAGCGATCAACCAGAATGTAAATCTAATTGTCGATAAACAAGAAAGCGATTGCGGTACCTACATTAAGTTTCTAAACAAGAACGGTCGTTTTAGTTATTGGCTGCTTTCTAAGTTTCATTTCAGGACCAGAACATCTAAATATGGATCTGAACTTGAAAATGATTTCGAGAGTTTAGAAGATACAAGTTCGCCAACTCTTCAAGGTGGTAAGACCGGAGATGAAACCATTAAATGTGCAGCTGAAAAGTTGACAGATCGAGAGAAGATAATCTTTGAGGGAATTATTGACAGTCCTAAAATATATATGTTCACAGGTGAAAGGTTTGCGAAGTCAAATCTTAGCGATTGGATGGAAGTTCGTTTAAAGACTTCATCATTTGTAATTACAGAACCAAGAAAAAAATTATACAGCTATATCATTGAACTTGATTTGCCAGCTAGATACATGCAAATACTATGAGTTATATTCTTTACATAAACGGCAAACGGATCAGGCTTGCAGATAGCAAACCGATTGCTCAAACAAAGCAAGTAAATGACCTGGCTAAGTTCGCCAGTCGACAAACCAACTTTACAAATAAGTTTATAGCAACTCCATGTGCTGAGAATGTTAGAAACTTAGATCGAGTTGGTTTAGTTGGTAATCAATCTAATCTTCCTTATGAAAGAGCTGTAGTCGATCTGTTTGATTTTGATACAGGAGAATGCTTAATCTATAAAGGTTGGGGCAACATAACTCAAACGACCGACGGTAAAGGATATGAGATCTACGTTTATGATGGAAACATTGATTTTTATAAAGCAGTTGAAGATCTGACTTTAACGGATGTTGGTATTTCCGATTTGAACCACATTAAAAACCTAGCTAATGTAGTAGCTTCTTTCGATGGAGATCTAAATTACATGTACATCATTGCTGATTACAACGGAAACAATGTAACTCCAACAGGAGCTTTAAATATAG
Organism: Flavobacterium chryseum; assembly: GCF_004362015.1. GTDB lineage: Bacteria > Bacteroidota > Bacteroidia > Flavobacteriales > Flavobacteriaceae > Flavobacterium. Next base: position 15,513 of record NZ_SNWW01000018.1, on the reverse strand, counting down.
ATTATCAGTTGCCAAGTGCAAGATCAAGTTATTTGTGGGATAGAGTTTTTCAGTATACAGGCTTCACTTATTCCGGAAGTGTATTTACATCTGAAAAGTTTTTAAATCATTGGATGACATTTCCAAAACCGGTTCCGACATTGGAGCCGATCGTTAGCGTAATTACAAGTCAGAACTCCGAGATCAGACAAAATACAGTTGCCGTTCCAACCGGAACCGGAATTGAATATGTGCATTACTACTATTCTGTTTTGTGGCCATCTACATTTGATGATTCTTATGCTGTAAATAATAGCACGTTCACCACAATCAAGACAGCTGGAGTTTTCAGAATTAAAGCAACCGGAAGTTTTTCGAACAACAACACTACGTCTTCATTTCTAACATGGACATTGAAAAGTTCAACAGATGAAATTAAAGAGACAGGATCCTTTGACGCGTCGATCAATACGGCCAATATCAATGCAGCGGTTGGAGATAAACTTTATTTGGGATCTCTAGTTACAGGATATATAAGTGGTAGTGTAAACAATCCTCTTTCCGGATCGATGACAACAACTTTAGATTATCTGATTGGCTATGATGCCAATTTTGAAGAGGCATTATTGGAGTTTAAAGCAAAGGATTTTGTAAACGAGATCATGCAAGCTTTCGGACTTACCATGTTCAAAGATAAATATACAAACAATGTTGACTTTAGAAGTATAAAAGAGATTGTTCAAAGCGATGTTATAGAAGATTGGTCTGGTAAGTTTAACAATAGAGTTTCAGAAAAATATATTTTCTCAAATTATGCTCAGAAAAACACTTTCAAGTATCGATATAATGACGAGAATGTAAGTTATAACGATGGATTTATTACTGTTAACAATAAAAACTTAGCTACTGAAACACCGATAGTGAATTCAAAAATTTATAGTCCGGAACGACTTAAAGTTTTTGTTGTAGGATTGCAATTGAACTCTTATAAATTCTGGAATAAAGAAATCAAAGACGATAACACAGTTGATTATAAAGAGCTGACTGGAAGATATTATTTTCTTAGAGCAAAACCGCATACGTTTAGTGAGCCTATAGCAATAGGATCGAAAAGTTTAAATACTGAAACGACAGTTGCAACAATTCAAAGAGAAGATTATTCGCGTTTAAACTTTCAGGAAATCATTTATGATAATTATGGAGAAATAGAAAGTTTACTTGATAAGTCTAAAACACTTGAAGCTGAGTTTAATCTTAAAGCTAAGGATGTTGCGAACTTCACCTTTAAGAATTTGATATATGTAGAGCAGCGAGCAAGTTACTTTTTGGTAAATAAAATATTGAGTTTCATTAAAGGCAAACCAACAAAGTGCGAAGTGATAGAAGTTGATTATAAAAAGACTTTAACTCCACCAGAGAATAATCCAGGTACATACATTACAATTACAGACATCGAATTGTCAGGTTGTAATTTGATAATACATTTTGATACCGATGCTGATTTGCCAGCTAACATTCTGGTTACGGGTCAGCCTAATTCTTTTGGAGTAATACCACCGCCAACTTTACCACCTAACAGATATTTTAATGCTGTAGTAGATCCGGTTACGAATACTATCGATGTTACTGTTATTGCTGGTGGGTATTGGGATTTCACTTTAGAACTTACGGTTCCGGGTGTTTTGTCAAATCATTATCTATTTGAAAATACTATGATTTGTGAGTACGTACCGCCGGCTCCGGATTTGAGTTTTATTACAATAACTCATCTTCAAACACTATCAATGAATACAACAACTAATACAAGAAGAGTAAGAGTTGATTTTGATACGGATTTAGAGATTCCGAATGTAATTACGGTAGACACTTATGCATTAGATAATTTTTCTATACCGCAATATATAACAGCAACTAGCAAATATCTGGAAGTGGATCTTCCATTAGTAGGATCAGGTCCTTTTGGGCCAGTTTATATTGAGTGGTTTTTAACTCTTGGTTACGGAACTGTTTTCTCACAATCAGTAAATGTTTTAATTAATTTCTAAAATGGAAAAAAGAAAAATAATCGAATTGGACATTGATGTTGATGCCATCATTGCAAAGTCCTCACAGTTAAAAACGGAACTTGACAAATCAAGGGAATCATTATCGGCAATGAAAAAAGCCGGAGATACTTCTTCAGAAACTTATATTCAGATGTCAGCTAAAATAAATAAGCTTTCATCTGATTATAATATGAATCAAAAACAACTTGTTAACCTGATTACAGTAGATGAAAAGTTTCTAACCATAAACGAAAAAGTAAACCTTGCATTGGACCATGAGAATAAATCCATAACAGAAGCAAGACAAAACAATACTGAACTTCTAAAAATTAGAAATGAATTAAACCTGGCTGATGAAAATCAATTAAAACTTTTAGACGAGATAAATGCCAAAATTGATGCAAATGATAAATTCATTAAAGAAAATGTTTCTGAATTAGAAAAACAAAAGATCGGTATTGGTGACTATACTACTGCAATTAAAGATGCGATTTCCGAAAGTGGATTGTTTGGCGGGGAGTTAGCTGTCATTGGTGAAGCTCTTAAAAAGAGTTCAAAACTTTTTCAAGCTTTCAAAGATGATATAGTTGAGACCGCTCAAAATATGAGAAATGCTGCTGATGGAACTGAAACTATGACGTTTTCACAGAAAGCATTGACGATCGCAACTAATTTGGGAACAGGCGCAATGAGAATATTTGCACTTGCAATTGCTGCAACTGGAATTGGATTGATCGTTATTGCCATTGCTTTATTAATTAGTTACTTAAAAACTTTTACTCCTGTTGTCGATGCTGTTGAGCAGGGTATGGCCGGACTTGGTGCAGTTATAAAAGTTGTTCAACAAGGAATAATGTCATTTGTTTCTGGTCTGAGTGATTTAGGAGGTACATTGAAAAAAATAGGATCCTTTCTCGCTGATCCAATCAAGGGATTTAAGGAAATGGGTAAAGCAATGGGAGATGCTTATGATGCAGCTGCTAAACTTAAAAAAGCTCAACAAGATCTCGAAGATGCTATGGAATCACAAGAGATTCAAACAGCTAAAAACCGAGCTGAGATTAATAGATTAAACATTCAAGCTAAAGACAGAACCAAATCAGAAGAAGAGAGATTGGATTTATTGAAAAGAGCAGCTCAGCTGGAAGAAGAAGATTTTCAACAACGAAAAAAGAATAATGATGAGCAATTAAGATTGGCACTTTTGCAAATAAAAAATGAAGCTAAATTGACTGATATAGAGTTTGCTGAATTACAAAAGCGCGGGTTCGCCTACAAAGATTATATTGAAAAGAAAACCAATAACACTGATGAGCTATTTGATAATTTAAAAAAAGCCATACTTGCTGATACTGATATCACAAACGAATACTATTCAAATCAAGAGAAAAATATTAACAAGCAAAACAAATTATTAGAAGATCAGGAAGCTGCACGAGAAAAAGCTCGTCAAGCTGCAATTGAAGCTGAGAAGAAAAGACAAGAAGCTTCACAAAAATTATTAGATGATGCTGCAAGAAAAGCTAAAGCTGAACTTGATTTATTTATTTCTCAACAAGGAGTTCGAGCAAAAACTTTAGCAGAAGGATTAAAATATCAGGAGCAAATACGAGATAAGAAACTTGAGATAGCTCAAAAAGAATTTGATGCAACAAAAAAAACGGAGATTGATAAACTTAAATTCTTAACTGATCAGAACAATATTCAAAATGAGTTCTTAAAAGCTCAAATGGATTTTGTAATTGCTAATGCCAATGCTGAACTTCAGTTGTTTTTGGACAATAACAAATCCAAGTTAGATGCCAACAAGTTTTTAACTGATGAGTTAGTTGCACAAGAAATTGATCGCTTAAACCGAATATCAGAAGCTGAAGCTGCATTTCAAACTAAACGTCTGGAAGAAGGTCAAATCAATGCTCAAGAATATCAAGATGCCATAAAAGCTATTGATGATAAATTCGCAGAAGAAAAGAAGGTACTTGAGGAAGAGAAGGAACAGGCTGATTTTGATAAGAAAGCAATTGATCTTGAAAACAAATTAGCTACAGATCAGTTAAATGCAGATAACGAATTTGCTTTTAGGCAGGCTGAATTACAAAGATTAAATGAAGCCGAACTATTAGCAGCTAAAAAGAATGGAGCAGATATAGATTTAATTAATCAAAAGTATGCTGCACAAAAAAAATCACTGGATAAATCACTTGCTGATTTTAAAATTAATCAAGAATTAGCTGTAATTCAAGGTTTGAGAGGAATAGTAAGTGAGCAATCTGCTTTAGGGAAAGCTTTAGCATTAGCTGAAATCACATTTACTACTGTTAAAAATGCTACTCAGGCATTTCAGCAAGCTGCCGTTTTTGCCTCTAATCCTTTGACGGCTGCATTAGCTGTAAATGCAACTATTCAAGGAGGTATAATTATTGCTAGTGGAGCTTTGCAAGCTGCAAAAGTATCTGGTTTGAAGTTAGCAAAAGGAGCTGTCAATATAGATGGTCCAGGTACTGGAACAAGTGACAGTATTCCTGCTATGCTTTCAAAAGGTGAAAGTGTTATAACAGCTGAAGCAACTTCAAATAATGAAGCGTTAATAGCAGCGATGAACGCAAATGCTGGAATTGATTTTTCAAGTCAGTTCTTGCCATCTTCAGTTATTCAGATGTATAGCAATACAAACAATTCACAAGGTATTGATTATGATTTATTAGCTGCTAAAGTAGCTGAAGCAAATCTTAATTTACCAAAACCGATTGTTTATACAGCAGTTACAGATATTAATTATGAACAAGATGAATATGCTAAAATAACCGATGGTGCAGATTTATGGGCAAGTTAGATGATATCTTAAATGGTTGGAGTAACTATCTTCAAGGAGATGATCCGGCAACTTTAGAACTGGCAAAAGAGCGCGCTGAAATTTGCATTAAATGTCCTGCTGCAAAAGATGGATTGCACACGGCCATACTTCCAGATTATTCTATTTCAGAAATTCAAGGTATGTATTGTAGTAAAAAAGAGGGAGGTTGCGGATGCCCTCTTTCGACCGCTGTACGAAGTGAAAAATATAAATGCCCAAAAAAACATTGGTAATATATTATATTATTTAAATAAGTATATTTGCGTATGCTTTATATCAAACTGAAACATAAAACCAGAGAAATACAAGAACTGACAAAACTCGGTTTAATCAATCCATCTTGGATTAGAAATATGGAAATATTTGAAAAATTCCATTTCTATATAAACAACCACAATAACAAGCAAGAATCCTATTTTTTGTGTGGTGAAGATTTTAAAATAAGTTGGCAAAGTGTTCGAAAAGTAGTGACGGACTTATCAAAATAATAATAATTAGTCAAAATTATTTACTGTTTTTTCCTAAATTATTATATTTTCCTAAAGCTAAATTAATTCTCACATCTGCACTATTTTGTTCTTTGGTTATTACTTTTTTAATTGGAACCTCGCCACCGTTTTTACTCATCCACTCAAGGTATTCCTGATATTGTCGCTCATTGTCATCTATATCTTTTTGAGCTTCAATGTAAATGTTTTCAGTAGTTTTTTTTGACTTAAAAATAAAATGTGACAACAAATTGAAAAAGGCAAAAACAAATTTTGCCCACAGCCAACAAACTGCAAGAACTACGATTATTGTTAATATAATAAGTAAAATCATTTTACAAATTTAACCAAAAGATCTTAGTTAACCAAAATAATTGCTCAGCGTATATTTGTAATATAATATATTACTAAAATGAGCACGAAATATTTTAATTCACTTCCAAACTTCAAGTCAACTGATATCAAAGTTGACAGAGAAAACGGTATTTTAAAGAATACATGTATCGCGAATTTTGGAGAAAATAAGAATGATAGCTTCTTCGATGAAAAATTCATTCAGGATTTAGTTACTCAAGGTAATGAATCTGAGAGAGGAATTAAATCAAGATTCGGACATCCGAATATGTGTGCGACTTCTTTCGGAACTTATATCGGGCGTTACAAAAACTTTTCCGTTCAAAACGGAAATTGCTTTGCAGATTTATTTTTAGATCCTATTACCAAGAAAACACAAGTTGAAGGTAAAGGAATCACAATGTTCGATTACATCATGGACATGGCCGAATCAAATCCGGATATGTTCGGCAATTCGATTCATATTCTTTCATCAACGTTTGATGAAAAGGTAGGTGATAAAAATCAAACACTTCATTTACTTGACAAGTTCAAAGCTTGTGATCTGGTTGATGATCCAGCTGCAACCGATTCATTATTCTCATCTAATCCAAATGATCTGGGAGTTGTAGTAACTAATTTCCTAGATGAGAATCCATCCCTATTTGAAAGCATAAACAAGAATCCTAAAATCATAGAAGACTTCTTTGAACGCTATTTCAATTACCAAAATCGTAAATCCTTAAACAATTTTAATATGAGCTTTTTAGACAATCTAAAAAAGAAGTTCAGCACGAAAGATGGCTCTTTCGACATAGACGTCACTTTAGCTGACGGCTCAATCGTGAAAGTTATTACAGAAGCTGAAAAACCTAAAGTCGACGATAAAGTCGTTGATGATGCTGGAACTCCAGTAAAAGATGATACGCATTTGCTTCCTGATGGAAGTGCAATCGTAACCGTTGGTGGTGTAATTACAGAGATTAAAGATGCTCCGGAATCAGAAGAAACCGAAGAGCCGACTCTTAGCGAAGTAATGAACGGTGTTAACACTCTTGCTACTTCATTCGCATCATTTAAAAAGAAATTTGAGAATACTCAAAAATACAACGAAAGTGCTTTTGAATTAATCTCTGAACAAGTTCAAAAATTTGATAAGAGAGTTGATGTTTTAGGTAAATCAGTTAAGTCAACTTACGAAGCTCCACCCGCTGAGACAAAAGACAAAAAGAAAACAGGAACCAGCACCTATGACGCTGATGCAGTACGTGAGGCACGTGAGGCAATTAAAACCAAAAAAACAAAGTAAGACATGGCATTAGTAGCAGATTTTACAGATTTAGCCACATCGGATAGATTTATTACGGACTTAAAGGAAATTGTAAAGAATGATGTATTTCAACAAGATACATCTGAATTGTTCACAATTGTTCCTGGTATTAAAGGAGGTCAGCAAGTTGCCGCAATGAAAGGTTTTGAATACGTAACCGTAGCTTCCCAAGGTTGTGGCGGTACTGGTATTTCTCCAGCTTTCCCTGCATTCTCACAGAAGTGGAATCCTAAAATGGCAGAGGTTCGAATCAAGTATTGCTATACTGACTTCGAAAACTCATTTACTCAATGGGGCCTTAATAATGGTTACAAAAGAAAAGACCTTACCGGAACTGAAATGGCTGTCTTCATTGAAGACCTAACAATTAAAGCAATGAAAGCCGATTTACTTCGTCTTGTTTTAATGGGAGACAAAGATATTGCAGCACAGGACATCTTAACTGATGAAGCCGGAAAAGCTAAGTATTACGACATCATCGATAAAGGTTTGCTTCCAACTTTGCAATATTTAAAAACATTGCCAGAGTTTTCAGGGAACTTTGTAACTCTTGACAAAAACACTGGAGCGATGACAGATCAGTTAAACCTGCCTGCAACGTATGCATTAGACCTTTATGAATCTGTTCTTGATGATGTTTACGATTTTGATGGAGATACTTTAATGACTTCAAACAGATTGTTTAAGAATTACCAAAAATGGGTAAAACGTGCCAATGGATACGGTGTTCAAGGAAACATTGATTCTACACTAAAAGGGATTACAGATCCTATGGTTGATGGCGAAGTATTAACTCCTGTTGTTCAATATGATCGCTGGAGAAGAAACGATTTCGTAACTGGTGCTACACCTCACATACACTTACCTCACTTTGCTTTATTCACAAGAAAAGAATATTTGCAAGTAGGAGTTGATGATGCTGCTTCATTAGAAGATATTACTCTTGAGTATATCGGAGGAGAAGATGAGAGCTTCTATATTAAAGCTAACTATTTAGTTGACTTTAAAATGACTAATCCATACGCATTTAGAGCAGCTATCTAAAATTAATTAAAGGGAGTTTCGGCTCCCTTTTAAAACTTATAATCATGGCAGAAAATTGCGACGAAAAATTAACTGGTCAGTTCGTGAAGATGTGCGGACATAGACCAAAACAAGGAGTAGCTGGAAAGTGGTATATAAACCACGATGATGTTGATGTTGAAGCAACTCAGAAATCAAATAGAGGAACTGTTGTAACTACTTTGGTACTTAAAACGGGAGCCAAGATCTATCCTGCAGTAGGTAAAAAAGTAAGTTCAATTGAACATGCTTTGGCTATTAAAGATTTCAGTAACGGATATATCCATACTGATAGATTTACAATTACTTATAAAGGCCCTGCTGAAAGAGAGCGCGTTCAAGAGTTAGTTGATGGTGCCAGAGTTGTAACACTTTCCAAAAAAGTTGATACGGGAATTTCCGGAGAGCTTTCGTATGAGATCGCTGGTCTTGAATCAGGAATGGAAATCACAGAAGATACTTTTAATTCTGGAGCTGATTCTGGTGTAACGAAAATTGCAGTTGCTACAAAAGAAGGTGAAGAAGAATCAACTGGAATCAAGTTGTTTAAAATGGTAGGTGGTCTTGATGCAATCGAAACTTGGATAACAACAAACGAATATGTCGAACCAGTCATTCCTTAATGAAGATCAAAAGGAAATACTAAAAGAGATCAGGGATGCTAGTTATGTAACTTTAAATGGAAAGGACAAAAACGGCATCCCTTTCTTAAAGCATATTTTCGATTTGCATTATAAAATCTTTGGAGAAACATGCTCCAATTGCCCCAATAAAATTGGAGGCTACATTCAAAAATTAAAAAAATTTAATCCAGAACTCAAGATGGAAATAGTAAAATCAAATTTCGAATTAAACGATGGTGTTATCATTCCGATAACTGGAACATCTGACGTTTACAGCAAACATAATTTAACAGATGAAGCTGCTTTAAAAATATTGGCAAAGAATCCAAATAGGAGATCTCTTTTTAGAGTTGTTCCAGATGATTTAGATGAGTTGATTGATGATTATTTAGAAGCACTTGAAGTTAATCAGGAAGATCAAAATACAGACGATGATCAAGACGACGACGACGACGATGATAATCAAGACGATGATGATTCTGAAAATGACGATGATCAGGAAGATCAAAATACAGATGATGATCAAGAATTAGTTTTGATTGGCGAAAGCAAATTCACTATTGAAGAAGCTCTTTCATTGTTAGAATTGATTAATGTGACAACAAAAGCATCCACAGTTACTGGAATCAAAAAAACGATCTCTAAGTTATCTGAAGAAAACAAATTAGAGTTACAAAACCTAGCTGCTGACTTGATTACAAAACAATAAATAAAAAGTAATGAAGTCCAAAGTTGTAGAACAATACAAGCAAGAAAGAATTGAAATATTCAATAAACGTTTTGGGGTTATCTTCGATGGTGAAGATAACCTTAAATCGCTTGTTGTTGAAAATTTGATCGACAATTCGCCTACAGCTTTTCAATGTGCCTGGTTATATGAAAGCTTTTTAGGAGGTGGAGGATTTGAAGTTGATATGTCCGAGATTAACTTATCTGAAGATGAGTTCGACAAACAGAATCCAAACAATTTATTATTTGATGTTGCAGAAGTTGTTTCAAGACATCAAGGTGTTTTTATTAATGTTGGTTATAATGCAAATTACGAAAAGGATAGTTTTAAAATTATTCCTTATACACTTTGTAAAGTTGGGAAAAAAGATAGTGCTGATTATTATGGCAAAATTTTAGTTTCTCCTAAAGGTTGGGGCAAGTCTTTAAAGAAAGAAGATGTAGATATTTTTGATGTTTACAATCCACGACCAGATGTAATTCAAACTCAAGTTGAAGCAGCTGGAGGTTGGGAAAATTACAAAGGACAGATCTTCTTTTTTAAACTATCAAGAAAATACACTTATCCTCAAAGCTTAATTGAAAGAGCCTACACTTTTGCAGATACAGAAAACCAACTTGGATTGTATTACAATGGAACGGCAAAAAGAAGTTTTGAAGATGTCACAGTTATTAGACATAGAAAATTTGAAAGCAAACAAGATGAAGAAGCTTTTGAAAGAAATGTAAAATCATTATCAGGATTTGAAAACTCAAGTACAAAGTTGCTTGTTGAGGATGACTGGGATGATGAAAATAACAAGCAAGGTAATATCAGATTTGATACAATCAAAAATGAAGTTAAATCTGAAAAGTACGCTCACTTTGAAACATCATCTGCAAATTATATCCGTAAAGCATTTAAAAACATTCCACCTCAGCTTGTAGATTACGTTGCTGGGAAACTTGGAAATACATCTGGAGAAGATCTAATAAAAGCACAATCAATTTACAACTCTCTTATTTCAAAAGATCAGGAGAAGTTGGAAATGCTTTTTAAAGAGCTATTCAGAAATTACAAACATGACATCAATCCATCAAACAATTGGACCATCAAACAATATTCTTTATTGGATGATGGAACAGTTAATTATGATGAAAATAATATAGAGGCACCGGCTCAAAAAACAAAAGAAGAACTAGATGAGGAAGCTATAAGAACAGCACAGGCAACTTTAAGAGGATCCGTTGGAGGTGTAACCTCAATCTTAGCTATTCAAGCGTCCGTAGTGGCAAAAACAACCACATTAGATAGCGGTGTTGCAATGCTTATTAACATTTTCGGTTACTCTGATGAGGTTTCTAGAAGAATTCTAGGAAATCCAGAGGCTAATCCAACAAATCCAAATCCAAATGGCAATACTATTAATTGATAAAGATATAGTTGCTACCAAATTACAGGTTGCAATCGGATATGATTCTGTTGAATTTCAAACTTTCATCAATGAAGCTCAGGAATTTGATTTAAAACCTCTCGTTGAAGAGGATTTTTACTTTGATTTATTAGCCAAAAAGGATGAACTGACCTATAAAAAGCTTATTGACGGTGGAAGTTACACCTTCAATACGAGATCATACAGCTTTCAAGGACTAGCAACTGTTATAAGTTACTTCTCTTATGCAAGATTTGTAATGAATAGTAGTGCAGTTTCAACTTCACATGGAATGGTTGTTAAAACAACTCCGAACTCAACACCTTTAACGCTTGAAGAGAGAAAAAACTTTTGGTATAAAAAGCGTGAAGAGGCTAATTTGATGATGATTGATGTTGTCAAATTCATCGAAAGAAATATATCGGATTTCCCTAGCTGGAATAGTTCAACAAGTTGCGGTCCAAATCATAAATACGCTTCAAAAACAAAAGTGATACAATGATAATTATTTTAAATATAAGCTCTGAAAAGTTTTCATTAAACGGCATACCGTATTTCAAAAATTTCATGCCACATGTTGTGGGTGGGAAATTGAAAATAGTAAACGTTTATGATAGCAAACTTGAATTGACAGCATTAGATTTATATTCTAATTATTCTGTTGACGGTGTTACTTATCCAAATTTAATTGCGTTGCAAAATGCTTTGCTTCCTGTATTGTACACAAGAAACAGTTTGAATTTTGATTCGGAGTTACCATACTACAATCAAATAACAAAACAAACCGGAATAACATCTTTAGGTCTTAACAAAACAATCAATGCAGGTTGGGAATGGTTGATTAATAATGTTCAATACTCAAATTCAGGACCATTAACAATAAATTTTCCTTTAGCTTCATCCGGCAAACAACGTTTAGATAGAGTTGTTGCAACTAACTTAAATACTTTTGTTAGAATACCTGGAGTTGAAAGTATTTCTAGTCCTACCGCAGATCCAAGACCAGATAATACAGTTGACGTGACGTTTGTTCTTGTTAGTGATACTGAGGTTTTTGAACCAACACCTCCAGTTATTGGTGATAATTTCGTTCTTAAACGAGAAAGTCAGGATTTTATAGCAAGTTACGGATCAACAACTGTAATAGATAAACTTGAATTGAATGATGATAGAAGTTCAGTAAGTTTAATCGGATCAGCAACTAATGTTAAGTCCATTCAACTTTCTGGAGAATTCATAAGACCTGGTAAGCCGCATTTCTTTAAAAACAGAACTGGTCATGATGTTACAATTGAACATAATAGTGGTACCGGAAATATTAAATACTTCTTTTCTGATGCTCAAAATTTAATTTTAAAGAATAATGAGGTTCTTGAATTCTCATTAAATGCTAATGACGGAAGTAATTTAAAATTTGAACTCATAGGTAGTAAATTAGCGACACAGATAATTTCTGCTCCAGAAAAAACTACTGTTCATGATAACGATAGAATTGGAAATGCTGATAGTGAAGATTCAAATAAGACAAAATACTGGAAATTTTCTACAATTAAAGCAACTATCAAATCTTATACAGATGGTTTTTACCTAACGATTACAACTGCTCAAACTGTTTCTGGTTTAAAAACGTTTTTAAACGGAACTTGGGGCTTTAGAAACGTTGCCAATTCATTTACATCCCTTTTTGTAAATGCTAATACGGCTGCAAGAACTTACATTTTTCAAGACAGAAACGGAACTATAGCGGATGATACTGACTTAGCCGGAAAGCAGGTTATTGATAGTCAAATTGAAATATCAGCGAATAGTAACGTGTTAAATGCGTGGCATGGACAAACTATATTATTTACGGCTAGCTGTACTATTACAGTTCCTGCTTCATTAAATAATTCTCTAATGTTTCCTTTTCGGTCCTTAACAGGCGTTACTGTTACATGGGCTATTACTGCCCCGCATGTTTGGGAAACCACACCTGTATCTATGTCTGAAAAGACAGTCGGACATTTCATGAAAAGAGGTTCTACAAATACAATAATATTAGATTTTTAGTATGAGCGGTCTAAAAAAATATTATTTCGGAAAGCAAAAGTCAAGATCATTAATTGATCAGATAGTGGCGTACTATGGTTTAAATGGTGATGCTGTTGATAGTATAGGTTTGAATTCTGGAACTTTAGTTGGAGCCGGTGCTTTTGCATCGGGAAAAATAGGAACTAGCCCAAATGGATGGTCAACTTCACAATATATTACTATTCCTCAAAGCACTGCATTTGATTTTTCCGATGCATCAACTGATTTGAAATTTTCGATTTCTTTTTGGTGGCAAAAAAATGATACCGTGACCAGAAATTTTATAAATAAAAGAGGTGGAACGGCGGGAACAGACCAATGGAGTATAACGATGACTAATGGTGTTATTGAAATTGCATTATTTAGTAATAGTGTGTCTGGTTATATTTCTAAAAAAACAGTTCCTGGATCTGGAAATATTGCAGCTATTGTAAATAATACTTGGTACCATAACGTGATAACTTATGATGGTAGCGGTACTGTTGGAGGTCTTAGGATTTATCAAAACGGAAGTTTAGCTACTGTGACAACTGACACTTTAGTTGGAACTTACACGAAAATGCCTCAAGCGTCTCAAATAACTAGAATTGGTAGGCTATACACTGGAACAAATTCTTCAATTTTTAGAATGGATGAAATTGGATTTTGGAAAAACAGAATGTTAAATCAAGCTGAAGTACGAAAATTATATAATTCAGGAAACGGACTTGCATATCCTTTTTAAAATATTAATTATTAAATACCACATATAATGATACGAATACAATATGAAGAGGAATTAATCACAGACAATGCAACTCAAAAGAGTACTAATGTTATAGTCGAAATGAAAAAATGGGAAGAACATTCTAGCGAAATGATGCTTGCAGAAATTAATTATTTAGCCAAAGATCCATTAACAGGATCTGAAATTGCTATTCCGGGAAAAGCCAAAACAATTCAAATCACTATTGAAAAATATAATGAAATGTTTTTAGCAACCGATTCTTTAATTCCAAGCAATTTGACCCCTTTCGAAAAAAGTGTTTTAAGAAAAAGATTGTGTTTGTTGATTTATGTACAGAATGATTTCTTAGAAGGAACTACCAAATGCATTTTCAATACAGAACCTCAAAAGTGGATAATTGTATGATAAACTTTATATTATTCATCGTTGCGTACTTATTGTATTTGCCATTATCTCTATGGAACTTCTGTCTTGTGGGAGATAAAAAAGGTTATTTCAGATCAAGCGCTATTACTATTGATAAACTCGCAAATCGTGAGTTCAGAACACTTTGGAATAAATTATTAAAAGTGGAATCCGGATATAAGTTTGGATCTGAAAACGAAACGATCTCAAGTGTATTAGGGAAAAACCAGCGAGATGGAACTTTAAGCAAAGCAGGGAATAAGTTGGCATCTTTTCTCGACTGGTTAGATAAGGAGCATTGTAAAAATTCAATTGAAAATTAAAATAATATGAAACCACTAGACTATTTAGTTTATCTCGCAAAGCCGTTGCTTACGGCTAAAAAACTTACGACAACAACAAAAGGTGTTGCGATTTCTGCTCCTGCGCTTGTCTTGTTATCTAATTTTCATATTGAAAAACAAGTATTATTATTTTTAAGCGCTCTTATAATAGTAGACTTTGTAACTGGAATTTTAGTCTCTTTTAAAATAGCAAAAGATGAAGCAAAAAAGAAAGGAAAATTTGCAACGAAAGAAACTACTCAGCATGGTTTTTTTGCTCGGTTACTTTTTAAAATAAAGTTTTATTACAATGTTATAGAAAGTGGTAGGCTAAGGCTTTCTTTGCTTAAAATGACGATGTATATGTTTGCAATTATTGGTGCAAAAACAATTCAAAGCATGTTTAAAATAAAGCCATTTGGATTTTCTTTTTCAGATGCTGAATGGACAATAACAATAGTAATAATGTGCATCTGTTGCATTTTTGAGATTCACTCAATTGTAATTGAAAATGCAAAGGGGTTAGGGTATGACTTAATTGATAAAGTATTTTCGGTTTTCAAGTCATACAAAGACATTAAAAAAGAATTTAAAGAAGAATAAAATGGATGCAATTACTGAGAAAAGAATATCCGGATTACATCCGAGCGTTCGAGTTGAAATGACTAACATTATAAAAGAGATTGATAAAGCATTAACTGGCCGTGCTAAGGTTCGAATTTCAGAAGGATTAAGAACTTTTGCTGAACAAGATGCTTTGTACAACAAAAAACCAAAAGTAACCAACGCAAAAGGCGGTCAATCGATACATAATTACGGATTTGCCGTTGATATCGTTCTTATTATTGATGGAAAAACAGCAAGCTGGGATACTAAGAGTGATTGGGATGGAGATAAAGTCTCAGATTGGGATGAGTGTGTAAAGATCTTTGCCAAATACGGCTGGAACTGGGGAGGTAATTGGGCAACTTTTAAGGACATGCCACACTTTGATAAGATCGGTTTTAGTAATTGGAGAATTCTTCAGGCTAAAAAAAGAGATAAGGATAATTATATAATAATTTGAATGGAAAAACCAATTAAAGCAAAACCGCATTTTTATGCGTGTTGTTTTCTAGAGCTTCAGAAGTTGG
>NZ_SNWW01000017.1 GCF_004362015.1 Flavobacterium chryseum | reverse complement strand
TTCCCAGGCAGATGCAGATGCACAGGCTCAAGCAGAAATTAATACTAATGGACAGGCATATGCCAATGCTAATGCCAAATGTACTTTTTGGAATGTTTTCAAAAACCAGTTAATTACCCGTAATAACTGTGTGGTAGGAGGCTCACCGGAAAGTGTATATTATAACGTTCCGGCCGGAAGATATTTTTCAAATACTTCCCAGACTGATGCAGATGCGCAGGCTCAAACAGAAATAGATAGTAATGGACAGTCATATGCTAATGCTACAGCTAAATGTACTTTTTGGAATATTGCCAAAAACCAGTTATTTACCCGTAATAACTGTGCGGTAGGGGGCTCGCCGGAAAGCATATATTATAACGTTCCGCCGGGAAAATATTTTTCAAAAATTTCCCAGGCGGATGCAAATGCACAGGCTCAAACAGAAATAGATACTAATGGACAATCATATGCCAATGCTACAGCCAAATGTACTTTTTGGAATGTTGCGAAAAGCCAATTAATAGCCCGTAACAATTGCGCGGCAGGAGGCACACCGGAAAGTATAAATTATAACGTTCCGGCGGGAAGATATTTTTCAAATACTTCACAGGCAGATGCAGATACACAGGCTCAAACAGAAATTAATACTAATGGACAGTCATATGTAAATGCTACTGCCAAATGTACTTTTTTGAATGTTTCCAAAAACCAGTTATTTACCCGTAATAACTGTGCGGCAGGAGGCACACCGGAAAGTGTAAATTATAACGTTCCGGCCGGAAAATATTCTTCAAATGTTTCCCAGACAGATGCAGATACGCAGGCTCAAGCTGAAATTGATACAAATGGACAGACATATGCTAATGCTACTGCCAAATGTACGTATTGGAATGTTGCAAAGAGTCAGGCATTCATTCGTAATAATTGCACATCGGATAGTTCACCGGGTAGCGCATTATATAGTGTTTCGGCCGGGAAATATTTTTCATATACTTCCCAGGCTGATGCAGATGCAAAGGCCCAAACGGATATTAATACTAATGGTCAGGCATTTGCTAATGCTACTGCGAAATGTACATTTTACAGCATTCCGATAAGCGGGACTTTTACTAGAACTAATTGTGCTTCAGGGAATGTTGGTTCAGATGTCTCTTTTAGTCAGGCCTATGGTGCTTCTACTTCCACGAATTCGCAAGAAGAAGCGGATTCTCTAGCTTTAACTAAATTTAATACGGACGGACAAAATAACGCAAACAGTATAGGAGTTTGTACACCGTCCGGCCCAGTTTATACATGTGATTATACCTATTCTGCAGCATCATTAAAAATGACACTGTTTGCTTATTGTTCAACAGCAAATCATCCTGCTGTCACCTTTAATTTTATAATAACATATTTATCTACCGCTAATAAACTTTTAACCTTAAGAAGGAGCATTGTCTTGGGAGCTAACCAACTTTCCGCATCACTGATATTAACAGTAGGAGGAGTTAACGGAACCCAACATGCAGAACTCGAAGGCCCGGTACAATAATAGCCTCAATAATTTACATATGAAACAGAACTTGATGAAAAAATATATACCCCTATTAATTTTGTTATTTTTTACAAGTATGGGTTTAAAAGCTCAAAGCTTCAGCGATGACAATTTTGTTTACACTTCAGCTCCCAAAAAAGCAGTTAGGTCAGGTAATTTCAATACTTTAACAAAGGAAGAAGTAAGCCAGAATATTACCTATTTTGATGGATTAGGCAGACCTGTTCAGACGATTGCCATTGGTCAGGGAAGAAATGGCTCTGATATAATAACACCAATAGAATACGATAGTATGGGCAGACAGGTCAAAGAATATTTGCCTTATGCATCTTCAAACGGAGGCGCCAGCTATCCCAGAGTAAACCCTGCTACAGCAATCAATGCTTTACTGTCTTTTTATGGTTCAGAAAAATACGAAAATACAGCCAACCCATTTTCGGAAAAAAAACTTGAATCATCACCCTTAAACAGGGTTTTAAAACAAGCCGCTCCCGGAACTTCATGGGCTATGGGCAGCGGTCATGAAATTAAACTCGATTACCAGACCAATGCCGGTGATGAAGTTAAATTGTATAAAGCAACAGCAACCTGGGATGCCGGTTCAGGATTGTTTGAAATCGCTTTTTCAGAATCAGGAAATTACCAGGCCAACCAATTATACAAAACCATAACTTTTGATGAAAATACGAGTACAAATCCAAGCGAATCTGCCGGGTCTGTAGTAGAATTTAAAAACAAAGAAGGACAAGTTGTTTTAAAAAGAACCTACGAGGCAGGAGATAAACACGATACGTATTATGTTTATGATATTTACGGAAACCTGACTTATGTAATTCCGCCAAAAGCAGACGGAACCATTAATGATGAAGTTTTAAACGGATTGTGTTACCAGTACAAATATGACGATGAAAATAGATTAGTCGAGAAAAAATTACCCGGCAAGCAATGGGAATTCATCGTTTATGATAAACTCGACAGACTCGTGGCCACGGGTCCTGCGTTATCGCCTTTTAAAGACGACAGCAATGTAGGCTGGCTCATCACCAAATACGATGCTTTTAGCCGACCAATTTATACGGGCTGGAAGAGTGAGACAGCTGACTCAGCGGCTAGAAAATCGTTGCAGGATGCTCAAAACCTGGCGGATACTTTATTTGAAACTACAGCCCCATTAAATATTGATGGCATTGCTACTAATTATAATAATAGTATAGCGCCTACCAGTTTTAAACTATTAACCGTTAATTACTATGACGATTATACTTTTCCTGAAGCTCATAGTGTGCCTTCGGCGATAATGGGACAAACGGTTTTAGCAAATGTAAAAGGATTGCCAACTGGAAGCTGGACAAGGGTACTTACAACAGCATCATCTATTGCCGGGGAAACTACCACAACCTTTTATGATAGTATGGCGAGGCCTATAAGTACTTATATAAAGAATCATTTAACCGGCAATAGTCATACTGATAGTAAGCTAGATTTTAGCGGAAAAACATTAAATACACTAACAGAACACCAGCGTGTAAATGCAGGACCGAAAATTACCGTAGAAGAAGAGTTTACCTATTCTCCTCAGGATCGTTTGCTGACACATACCCATCAAATAAATGGCGGCGTTGTACAGCTTTTAGCAGCAAATAATTATGATGAGCTTGGACAGCTGACAAGCAAAAATGTAGGCAACAGCACAGGAAGCCCTTTACAAAAAGTAGATTTTAATTACAATATCAGAGGCTGGCTTACCGAGATTAATAAAACCGATGAGCTGCAGCAAAATACCGACCCTTTTGATTTGTTTGCCTTTAAAATTAATTACGATAAAACACAAACAGAGATTGCGAATGTCAAAGCTTTATATAATGGAAATATAGCCGAAATGTTCTGGAAAACAGGTTCTGATAATCTGGAGCGTTCTTACGGTTATCAGTATGATAAGCTAAACAGACTAACAAGCGCCATTTATCAAAAATCGAAATTAACGACAGATGCTTATAATGAGAATTTATCGTATGATAAAAACGGAAACATACAGTTTTTGAATAGAAACGGAGATATGGATCCTCAAATAGGAACCAATGTAATCGATAATTTAGCGTATACCTATCCTGACAATTCAAACCAACTTTCAAAAGTGGTGGATAGTGCCAATAACACCAGCGGTTTTAACGATGCCAACACAACAGGCGACGATTACACTTATGATGTTAACGGAAATATGATAAGTGATAAAAACAAAAACATTACCGAAATACTCTACAACCAACTCAATCTACCCAAGAAAATAACTTTTGGCACGGGAAATACAATTGAGTATATTTACAACGCAGCAGGACAAAAACTAGAGAAAATTGTAAAGGAGGGAACTACGACAACCAACACCAATTATTTGGGAGGATTTCAGTACAAAGACAATATTTTAGAGTTTTTCCCAACGGCAGAAGGTTACGTTAAAAATACCGAAGGAGTGCTTTCTTATGTGTTTCAGTACAAAGATCATTTAGGAAACGTTCGACTGAGTTTTGCTAAAAACCCAACAACTCAAGTTCTTGAAATTATCGAAGAAAATAATTATTATCCTTTTGGATTAAAGCACAAGGGGTATAATGACTATGTGGCTACTAATAACAAGTATAAGTATAACAATAAAGAGTTCCAAGACGAGCTATCACTGAACTTGTACGACTACGGAGCAAGGAATTATGACCCTGCATTAGGTCGTTGGATGAACATTGACCCATTAGCTGAGAAATCTCGTAGATGGTCACCATACAACTATGCATATAATAACCCAATCTATTTTGTTGACCCTGACGGAATGGAATCTCAAGGATACATGTATGATGAGAAACAACTTGCAGAAATGCAAGCAGATAATAAGAAATTTGTACAATGGGTCAATAATGGAGGTTACAACAATGAAAGTAATAATGAGATAGACCCTCCTAAAAAAGGCTCTAAGGAAGCAGAAAATGAAAAATGGAGGAAATACAATGAAGAAAAATTACTGCCTTTAAATAAATTTCTGCTAGCATTTTCAATGATTGGTCGTGCTTGGGAGACTGGAGTTGAAGGCTTGTATATGAGGCTGGGAACAACAGCAGAATTAGCTCCTTTGGCAGTTTCAGAATCGAATGTTGCTAAAACAACAACAACAGCAACTGCAGAAGAAGGTTCGTTTTCTATTATTGATTGGAAAGGTTATCCTCAGGGAGGAGCTCAGCCAGAAGGACCTTTCAAGTTATTAGAAGGAGCTGAATATACAACAGCAAGGAATTCGGCTAATGTTAAAAATGCCGCTATACGTAGAGCAGACCCTGAAGCTTTGAAAGGTTTACAGATACATGAAATACATCCTGTGAAATTTGGAGGTAATCCTACAGATATGTTAAACAAAACATATTTGACTCAACAACAACATAGTGCCTACACTAATTATTGGAATGGATTAATGCGAAATATTAAAAAATAAAATAAATGAAAAATATAGATAAAAATTTTGCACCAACTTCGGAAGAAGTTGAAATCTTTTTAAAGCAAGTTAATTTTATTTTGCCTGAAGGTTTTTTAGATTTTTTTAAAGAAGCTGATGGTGCTGAGATAAGTACCGACGAAAAGTATGTTATTTTATGGGCATTAACTGAGATGATTCAGCTTAATGTGGATTATAACGTTGAAGAGTATGCTCCTGAATTTTTTATTTTTGGCTCTGATGGAGGAGATACCGCTTTTGCCATAGAAAAAAATACTGGCGACATTTATGAGATGCCTTTTATAGGTATGTCAAAAGAAGAGTCAATATTTGTAAATAAGAGTTTTTCAGATTTCATCGACAACATATAGCTCTACGCTAGTGTTTCAGATTTGCTCTTAATATATCTTGACTTCTTACCCGTAATCTAAAGTAAACAAAAAAAAGCCACTTCATTACGGAGTGGCTTTTTGGTTTATCATGTAATGATATTATTACGGAATAGCCGTAAATGTACCTGTGGTGATATTGAATTTTTTGGTAGTGTTTCAAAGTTAGTGATATGAGATTTTAGATTTCTAACCTTTTGAAATTGAGCAAATTTTAGAAATAAATAATTTTAAGATGAGCAGTGATGCTCATCTTTTTTGTTTTAATATTACCTTAAATGTGCTAAAATGAATAAAAATTCGACAAGGTGTTCCAAAGTTAGTGATGATGTAAATTGTCCAAAATGTAAAGAGAAAAAGGTTATTAAAAATGGGAGAACTAAAAACTATAAACAGCAGTACTATTGTAAAATGTGCTGTCACCGTTTTATAGAAAGTTATACAAATCAAGCTTACAAATTAAATATCAATCAAAATATCATTCAATTAACCAAAGAGGGATTAGGAATAAGAAGTACAGCAAGAATATTAAATATTTCTACTACAACATTATTGAAAAGGATTGTTTCTATTGCCGGAAGTATTTCCAAACCCATTATCAGCAAAGGTAAAACTTATGAAGTCGATGAGCTGTGCACTTATATCAGACACAAGAAAAATTATATCTGGCTGGTTTATGCATTGGAAAAGAATTCTAAAACAGTTGTGAGTTTTAATGTTGGGAAACGAACCAATAAAACATTGAGCAGTGTTTTAGAGACTCTGAAATTATCAGAAGCAAAAAAGATATTTACAGACAGATTAAAAAACTATAGATATTTGATTGATGAGAAACTGCATTCGGTAAAACGTTTCGGGACAAACCATATTGAAAGGAAAAATTTGACACTCAGAACTCATCTTAAAAGATTAAACAGACGGACAATCTGCTTTAGTAAAAGTTTAGTTGTTTTTACTGCTGTTTTAAAGATTTATTTTTGGATTTGAGTAATAAAACAGTAAGTTTATCCTTTAAAATCATGTTCTTAAAAACTTTGCATTTAACAGGTAAAACCTTGTAAAAATAGTCGCAAAACCTTATAAGTATAATTATAACGGAAAGGAGCTCCAAGACGAGCTGGGGCTTAACTTGTACGATTATGGAGCACGTAATTATGACCCTGCAATCGGCAGGTGGATGAACATCGACCCGCTGGCGGAACAAATGAGAAGGTGGTCACCGTATAATTATGCATTTAATAATCCTATGAGGTTTACTGACCCTGATGGAATGGGACCAAATGACATCATAATTTGGGGCTCGGCATCATATAAACAAACTGCATTAAATGATTTACAAAAACTTACGAATGATAAGTTGACTATTTCGGAGGATGGCAAAGTTACTATTGAACAAAAAGGAGGTAGTAATGCAGATAAGACACTATCCATTGGAACAGATTTGATATCTAGTTTGATTGAATCACCTAAAACTACTACAGTTGAACAGTCTTGGGGTGATAATGGTACAAAAGCAGATTCTGGTATGGATAGTCTTATTACTTCGAAAGGTCCTGGACCAGGAACAGATTCAACTGTAAAATATAATCCAAATGGAAAGGGTGAAACTATCGTTAATGCAGATGGAACAAAAGGTAGACCAGCTTTTATTGGACTTGGGCATGAATTAGCTCATGCTAAAGAAAATGCTACAGGAACCCGCAGTGTAAAAGTAAATGACACAAAAATTGACCCTGACGACGGAACAAAAGGAACATTGACCGAAAGCGAAATACAAGTTAGAGCGGTCGATTCTCAAATACGTAAGGAACAAGGAGTCGTTGAAAGAAAACAACCATATAATTAAAAAAATGAAAAATATTTTTTATTGCTTAATGATAATAACATTATCGTCATGTGGACGCTATATAAATAATAGTGAAAATAAAACAGATAAAATTTTTATAAATTGGAATATAGCTACTGCTAATTCAATGCAGCTACAGGAAAAATCTATAAATGATGAATATCAGAAATCATTATATAAAAATAGATTAGAAGCTTTCAAATCATATATTGATGTGGGAGATTTAAATCAATTGAATAAAAATTCAATACGGTATAAGCTCCTTAACCAATATCTTAATGATTGGGATGATAAATTTTATATTGTTGAAGCTAATGAGTCAGGAGAAATAGCCACCAAAATATCTTATATCATACTTCAAAATGGAACAGGTACATCAAAAGTTCTTAAATACATTTACAGAAATGGGAAATGGGAGAAAGCCAAAGAATATGCGGTAAGCTCTAGTTTTAAATTTGATAGAGAAAGTTATAATACTAAATTTGGGGAAGGTAAAAATGAGAATGATATAACTGTCACCTACGCAGAAAATAGCACTATTATTAGTTCAGATTTCTTTCTTTTATTATCGATGAAACAAATTGAAATTTTAAAAGATAAATGAGATAACTGAATATAGTCCTACTCTGAAAAAATAAGGATATCATGAATGAAGAAATATTCAATAAGTTAAAGGAATTTGTGGTAAATCAATCTGCGGTTAATGATCAAATAATAACTCGGTCAACACAAATTGAAAATGATTTAGGGGTTTATGGTGAGGATGCCGTAGAGTTCATAGTTGCTTTTGGCAAAGGATTTAATGTAGATGTATCAAGATTTATGGCAAGTGATTATTTTAGTCCCGAAGGCGATTTTATATTACCAGCAATTATTAGATTTTTAACAAACAAAAAAAAGAAAGAAAGAAAATCTTTTACAATAGGTCATCTTGAAAAGGCGATAATAGCAGGGAAATTAGATGAAAATACTTTTTTATAATTTTAGCGAAAGAGCTTTAGAACTAAAACCACTTCATTTGAAGTGGTTTTTAGTATAATAAACATAGCCAATTGAGAAATATCTATAGACAGAGGTTTTTTGCACCTAACAAAGCTAAATAAATTCTGAAATCAAAAAACAGTATAAATACCTATTGTGTATAATTTTTAGAATCACTTCCTTGTTACGGTTTTCCGTAATGCAATAAGGAATTTATTATTGTTATTTGTGACGTGGATGCAATTTTTATTTTATGCTTCAAAAGCATGCTAAATTATAAGATTGGAGCCATCTAAAGCGGGCTTAAAAAAACATTAAAAATGAAAGTAAAAATACTAAATTTCAGAGTGTACAGAGATAGAATTGGAAGTTCAATAACATTACATCAGGTAAGAAATTTACAAGATTTAATATTGACTTAATTTTTATTATTAAATTGATATCTTTAGAATCTTAACTTAAATCTTTTATTACATGTATATTGACTATTCACTATGGGAGCATTACGAATATTCCTTAAATTCACTTCATTTAGATTTAAATAATCCACGATTAAAGTATAGGGAGGTAAATTTAAATCAACCTGAAATTCTTAAATTTTTAATTGCAAATGAAAAAGTATATGAATTAGCAAAAAAGATTTCAGAAGAAGGATATTTTGTTGGTGAAGAACCTATTATATGTATAGAAAATGACAAAAAGATTATCCTCGAAGGAAATAGAAGGACAGGTGCGTTAAAGCTTTTGCAAGACCCGAGTAAATATCTTTCAAAAGCGAAAGCAAATATTTTACTTCAAAATATCTTAAAAAACAATTTTCCAGTTGGAAAAAAACTAAAGTGTTATATAGCTCCAAATAGACTATTAGCTAATCCTATAATTTATGAAAGACATAAAGGAGACTCGTTGCAAAAATGGAAAACAGGAAATCAATATGCATTTGTAGCTGACATGTATTATGAAGATGGATTATCAATTGAAGATATAGCAGATGTTTTAAATGAATCTATTACTAAAATTGTTAAGCCTCTAAAAGCATACAATTTATTTTTAGAAGGCAAAGAGCTCCTTGAAAAAGAAGAAGATATTATTATTGAAATAGATAAATTTGATTTTACAAATTTAGAAAGATTTTATTCTTATGATGAAGCACGATTGCTTTTAGGAATTGATTTTGATGATGAAAATGGAGAATTAATAATTAATATCCCTAGAGAAGAATTTGACAAAAGACTTCTTATTATTTTTAAAATTATAATTGATTCTGAACGATTCTCAAGGGAATTTAATAAAGAAGATGATAAAAAAGAATTTGTAAAAAAGTTAAAAGCAAATGCTGATTTTAACCTTAGTGTTCCTGAAAAGCAATCAGTGGTGAGTAAGGCTACAAAGCAAAAATCTAATCTAGATGAAGAAAAAGCAAAAATTAATCAAAGAAGAAAAAAGGCAATAAAAAATACTTTCTTTGAAAGAGTGATTCCTAAAGATACTGATATCTATTTTAATAATGATAAATTAGATAGTTTGTTTCTCGAATTGAAAAGTTTACCAAATGAAAAATTTTATTCATTTGCTCTATTACTTAGGACTTACCTAGAACAAAGCTTGTATTATTATCTAAAAACGAATGATCTTTTTGAAAGCTTGTCAGATAAAACAAGTAAAAAAACTATTGAAGACAGTGGAAAAAAGGTCAGCCTGGTGATTGATTATATAAAAAATAATCATGGAGTTCAAGATACTATCAGTAAAGACAACTTAATGAACATCTTAAGATTTAATTCATCAAAAGATTATTCTAATGCTAGTTTGAAGATAATGTTGGATTATTTTAAAAATTATGAACTAGATAATTTTTTTGATGTTCAAACTTCAAAAAATTTAAAAAAGTACTTTGATAATGTTAAAGAAGAATTGGATTTAGCCGTACATAATATTGAGACTTTTGTAGATTTGACTCATAATAAAAGAGCT
Source organism: Flavobacterium chryseum (assembly GCF_004362015.1). Classification (GTDB taxonomy): domain Bacteria; phylum Bacteroidota; class Bacteroidia; order Flavobacteriales; family Flavobacteriaceae; genus Flavobacterium. Next base: position 26,395 of record NZ_SNWW01000017.1, on the reverse strand, counting down.
TGGAAACATTTAGAACCATTATTTGTAACTTTGAGCGAAAATTTAAATAAAGATTAATGTTCTATTCACCACTTAGATACCCTGGAGGTAAAAATAAATTATCAGCATTTATTGCAAAAATTTGTATTGATAACAACATTAATGGACATTATGTAGAGCCTTATTCAGGAGGGGCATCTGTTGCTTTATTTCTACTTTTTGAAGGGTTTGTAAATAAAATAACCCTTAATGATAAAGATAGATCTATTTATGCTTTTTGGTATTCAGTTCTTAATCATACGAAAGAATTATGTGATTTGATTGAAAATTCAACATTTACTGTTAGTGAATGGAGAAAACAAAGAAATGTTCAGCAAAACAAAGAAGAAGTTGGACTTTTAGAATTGGGTTTTTCAACATTTTATTTAAACAGAACTAATCGATCAGGAATAATAAATGCTGGCTTAATTGGAGGAATCGAACAAAATGGCAATTATCTGATGGACTGTAGATTTAATAAAAAAGATTTAATTGAAAGAATTATGCTTATTGCATCAAGGAAGGAAGATATTTTGCTGTTTAACGAAGATGCTATTGCATTAATTGATATTATCCAAGAACAGGCAGAAGATGATAATGTAATATTTTATTTTGATCCACCATACTATTTAAAAGCAAGTAGCTTGTATATGAACCATTATGAAGATAAAAATCATGAATTAGTAAGTAACAAAATAAAAGGAATTACAAACATCAAATGGATAGTTTCATATGATAATGTACCCGAAATAAACATACTATATGATGACTGTAGTAAAAAAGAATTTTCATTCAAGCATACAGCATATAAATCAAGAGTTGGACAAGAAATCCTTTTCTTTAGTCCAACAATTCTGAGTCCAAATATAGAAAACTGGAGTCCTCTAAAATTCAAGCTACATAAAAAAAAGAACAGTAAAGAGATTATTTATTCCGATAAAAAATAGTTTCTATTTTTCATTTCTTAATTATAAAAATAAAATTTTCATGCTGATAAAAAAAATCCATGTAGAAAAATTTAGAGGTTTCAATAACATTGAATTTGAATTGGGAACCAGTATTACAGTGATCGCTGGACAAAATGGAACACAAAAAACTACTCTACTTGGACTTTTAAGTCAGCCTTTTTCTATCAATGATAAAAGTAATCCTATAAGTGATGAAAAACCACTTTGTGGAGGTAATTATAAGTCATCCTTTTCTGAAAAATTTAAGTTATCTAAAACTTTTGATAAACCAAAACATCATACATGGACACTTGAGACAAATGGTAACGAATCGTTCTCAGTTGAAAGTATTGCAAGAGATAAGGATTCTATTAGGTTTTGGAAGCAAGGAGATAGAACAAAAGGTTCCGGATATCTTAATTATCCAGTAATTTATCTTAGCTTGTCTCGATTAATGCCGATAGGGGAAGATGATAAATTAGATACAGATTCAGCTATTCAATTAACTGCGGAAGAACTATTATTTTATAATAAATGGCATAACACTATATTAATAATTAATAATTTAGAAATTAGTTCGGTAGATTATCTATCAAGTAAACAAAAAAATACTCTTGGGGTTTCAACAGACCATTATGACTGGAAAATGAATTCTTCTGGACAAGATAATCTAGGTAAAATTTTACTTGCTATATTATCTTTCAAAAGATTGAAAGAAAAATTTCCAACATTATACGAATATGGAATACTGGTAATAGATGAAATTGATACTACCTTGTATCCTGCATCACAGATCAAATTAATTGAAGCCCTACGAAAATTTTCTTCTGATTATAAAATTCAAATAATCTTTACAACTCATTCCTTGACAATTTTAGAAAAAGTATGTGGAATTCAAAACGACATAAAGCTTAAAAATCAGGTCAAAGTAGTTTTCTTGCAAAAAATAGACAAAGAAATAGTAGTTAATGATAGTGCAACTATAGATTTTATTAGAAATAAATTAAATGTTAGTCTGTCATCACATGTAATTAAAACCAACAAGGTTCCGTTATTTACTGAAGATAAGGAAGCAGAAATTTTCCTAAAGAATATCTTGAAGTCAAAAAAGAGTTCACTTAACTTTATACAGTGTACATTGGGATGTAATAATTACATTGAATTAGTAAGAAAAAAAATTAAAGGATTTAATTACCCCGAAAGTATAATTTGTTTAGATGGAGACGTAAACCAGAAACCTGCGATGATGAAAGAAATAACTAAACATAAAAATTTCTTGATTCTCCCAGGAAATGATTCTCCTGAGAAAATATTAGCAGAAATGCTATATGTTGAACCTGATTCTTCAATTATTTGGGATAAGCTATTTGCAGGTTACGATAAACAAATTTGTTTTAAAGATTATTCAATTGCAGATATTCGTACTCATAGAGAAAAGGCGAAATTATGGTTTAATGATCAAAAGCAATATTGGGGTTTAGGTTGTAATAAATTGATTAACATTTGGATTGGTAAAAATGTTGAGGAAACTAAAATGTTTTTACAAACTTTTGACTCATTAATATCTAAGTATGGAAAATAAATTACACATAAATATCTATGGATAAAACTAACTTAAGAAAAGTATTTGTAAAAAGTTAACCAATCGGACATAACTCACCTTTTTCAATACTTTCTTTAATCCCCATGAGGGCTTCATCTTTCAGTCCAAAAGGAAATTTGATCAAATAATCATCAGCCGTTTTCAGTGTATCATTTATTGAGTGTAATTTTGCTACGTGCATATATAGCCAGAAACAGAAATTACGCTTGTCCTCATCAATAGAGGCATTGAAAGCGATTTCCTTTAAGATTTCATGAAGATCTGCCACCATATTGATGACAAGGAAAATTAAATAATTGAAACTTCCTCTAACTATTCCACCTTCAAGATACGACAATATAATTTCAATTTCATTTCTTCTGAAATACTTCGTCATAAGATTTGAGAGATTTTCTTTTACATCTGGAGATGACAAATATTGAAAATTATTTGAGTGCCAAAAAATGTCCCGGTTTACATAATTACTTAGCAAACCCAAAATATTCTTTCTTATACCTTCTTCCTTAATTTTTGAAAAATTTGAGATGATATAGAACCAAGTTGCAGGCTTTTCACGATGATAAGAATATAGGGCTTTCATTCCTTCGTAACAGATACTTGAATTATCAATGTTAGCAAACCATTCTAAGGCACGCCCAAATTTTTCATAGCTTGAAAATAGCTGTCGAAAAGAGAAGCAATACTCTATAAATGCAGGAAAAGTTGCTTCGGAAAATTCGTTTGCCTTATCAACTCTAATAGTATGATAACTTTGCGTAAAAATGTCAGGTCGAGAAGTCAAATAAGATGTAACATCCACCCAAAAGGCTTTTTTAATTTCCGGATCAAAAACTATTCCTACTGTTAAATTTAACCCCTGATTCCAGTACTCTAAATGGGCTTTATCTGCTGTGAATTTATAGCCTAAGCTGTCCTTATAGCTGTCTCCACTTTTTATTTGAACAAATATCCCATAATTGGTTGCAAGACCATTACGTACAAATTCTATATAACAATCATTGCCTTGGTCATTTTCTCGTGAAAGATTTTGAAAAATGGAATGATTATCTTGAACAACACCCTGAACGAATCTTACTCCTTGAAATTCAGTCTTTATATTGGGATTACGATTAGTCATTATTTAATAGGTTTATATCTGAATCTGATTATTTGCTCAAGTTGTTCATATTTAAACATAGTTCAATGACAAAGGGCAAGTAGATAGGAAAGGATTTGGTAAATTCTGTTAGATATTCCTAATGAGTGGAATAGAATACTTATGCGTCTATTCTAGATTTTCATTTTTTAAGTCAATATCAAAATCTACTAATTTTTTTGGCTGAACTTTAAGTCCCTTAGCAACTTTTAAGAAAGTTCTAAACGTAATATTTGTTTTTCCTAACTCAATTTTATTAAAGTCACTATCGTCAATACCAGTATGAAATTCCATATCCTTTAAAGTTAAGTTCTTAGCTTCCCTTTCTGTTTTTACTTTTTCACCAAAATCTTTCAAAAAATCGTTAAATGTATTATCCATAGCATGTTTTTTTTTTGACAAGTGAAATTGGTAATATTTAACATAAAACTTATGGGGATATATCCCTATATTTATTTTATTTAGTATATTTGTTTAATCATTACGATTTGTAATGTATTTTTGCGATACTTCATTAAAAATATTTGAAGCATTCGCTTTGAATCTCGCCTTCAAAAACTGGTACTTTTTAAATGGGAACGAGAAGATAAGTGCAAATGCTCACGCCATAAATGGCGTGGGCTCACTTATTGTTCCCGGTATACCAGTACCATGAAGGCAATAAGCTGAGTTCCGCGCCTATTTTTTTGGCTACACCTCAACTTCTCAAAGCTTCTTCACGATATCTTAAAGTGTCGTTACCGCTTGTGTTTAACCATTAACCGGTTGCTTATGGTGTAATCTTTAATTTTTACTTGAGTTGGGGAAGGTTCAGGTTATTATACTATCAGCTTCGCCATTTACAAATATCTGCAAGAGCGCAGATCCGAAACCATTCAACAGCTATTGACTATTTAAGTAACCAAAAACCAACCTATGCCTATGATAAATTAATTAACAAGAAAAAGCCTTCTATTACTTGCGTGGAAACTAGCATAGAAGGCTGGGAAAATCAAACTTTCGTTCAATTTTAATCCTTTCTAAATTTATGAAAAATCTTTCATTTAACAAGGGCAGACCTTCCTGTCTTTGCATATTTATTCTCGCAATACTGCTTTCCAGTCAGATTTATGCCGCCAAACTAACGTTCGGGAGCTACACGAAGCAGTCGCAACATCAAATTACAGGTACAGTTACCGATGCCACTGGACCACTTTCCAGCGTTACAGTCATTGTAAAAGGAACTACCACAAACACCGTAACAGATGAAAAAGGTAATTTTTCAATTACGGCTAATTCTACCGATATCCTTGTCTTTTCGTTTATAGGCTATGCCCCACGGGAAATTCAGGTTGGAAGCCAAACTTCAATAAATATAGTATTGATAGAAGACAGTACGCAGCTTAAGGAGGTTACGATAAACGCTGGGTATTATTCTGTGAAGGAGAAGGAGCGCACCGGAAGCATTGCAAAAATCAAATCAGCCGATCTCGACAAGCAACCCGTAAACAATCCATTAGCTGCAATGCAAGGACGCATGTCTGGTGTAAACATTACACAAAATACGGGATTGCCAGGCGGTGGCTTTAATATCCAGATTCGTGGTATTAACAGTATCCGAGGAGACGGCAATGATCCATTGTACATTGTAAACGGAGTTCCATATTCATCACAATCATTAGGAGATCCTACGGTTTCTGCATCCGCTATTTCCGGTGTGACAAATCCGCTGAACAATTTAAATCCATCAGACATAGAAAGTATTGAGGTATTGAAAGATGCGGATGCAACAGCAATTTATGGCTCGCGGGGGGCAAATGGCGTGGTACTGATTACAACAAAAAAAGGCAAATCAGGAGAAACACGTTTTAATTTCAATGCATTTACTACTGTTGGAAAAGTAGCTCAAAAAATGAACCTGATGAACACAAGCCAATATTTGGCAATGCGCGCAGAAGCATTTGCAAATGATGGGATCACGGAATATCCTGAAGATGCTTATGATATCAATGGCACTTGGGATTCAAATCGCAACACCGATTGGCAGAAGGAATTAATTGGCGGTACATCTTACATCCAGAATTTTCAGGCATCCGTTTCAGGCGGTAATGCTAACACGCAATTTCTATTGAGTGGAACCTATCGCAAAGAAACAACCGTATTTCCTGGTGATTTTCATTACGGAAAGGGTTCAGTAAACAGCAACATTACACACCAATCCGACGATAAACGGTTCACCCTTAATTTTTCGGCCAGTTACTCCGGAGATAAAAACACTTTACCGGGAAGGGATTTGACATCCCGAGCATATACGCTTGCTCCAAACGCTCCGGAGCTTTATAACAGCGATGGCAGCCTCAACTGGGAAAACGGCACATTCAACAATCCATTGGCATTTCTCAACGGAAGATACCTTACCGCAAACCAAAACCTTATTGCAAATGTGCTGTTGTCTTACAATGTGCTTCCTGGTCTTGAGGCTAAGGCTAGTATTGGGTATAACGATACTAGGATAACCCAAAACGTAACCAGCCCTCTAAGTATTTATAGTCCCTTTGACACAAACGAGCACGAATCATCCCTATTTGTGGCTAGTGGCACTGGCAGATCATATATTTTCGAACCACAATTAAACTATCGTAAGGAATTGGATGACATAGAGATAAATTTCTTGGTCGGTACGACATTCCAGAGCCAAAAAACAACAAAATTGGCACAATCTGCATTTGGATTTGCAAGCGATGCGCTGATTAATAGTTTGGCTGCGGCTACTACGGTGACAGTGCTGAACCATGAGGTAACTGAGTACAATTACAATGCATTATTTGGGAGACTCAACATGAACTGGCATAAAAAATACATCGTGAACCTAACAGGTCGCCGTGATGGCTCAAGCCGTTTTGGACCCGATAACCGCTTCGCTAATTTTGGTGCTGCAGGTGCAGCTTGGTTGTTCACTAATGAAGGTATTTTCAAACAGCACAATTCCATACTTAGTTTTGGAAAGTTGCGTGGAAGTTATGGCATTACGGGCAATGACCAGATCGGGGATTACCAGTATCTCGATACCTATCAGGTGTCGCCTTATTTGTATGATGGGGTGGTAGGACTTTTACCGTCACGCCTCTACAATCCCGATTTCGGCTGGGAAACAAATAAAAAACTCGAACTCGCGTTGGAATTGGGATTCTTAAAGGATAATATTTTCCTTTCCGCAGCTTGGTTCCGGAATCGCTCATCCAATCAATTGGTCGGGGTTCCGCTCCCCGGAACAACAGGATTTTCTTCTATCCAATCAAATTTTGATGCTACCGTGGAAAATACCGGTGTCGAAGTGGAACTTCGTACCACCAATGTAAAAAGCAAGGATTTCTCATGGACAACTACAGTAAATCTTACTGTACCAAAAAATAAACTGGTCTCTTTTCCAGGGCTTGAAGGTTCTACATATGCTAACCAACTCATAGTTGGTGAATCACTATTTATCAAGAAGGTCTTCAATTATGCAGGTATCAACCCCGAAACAGGAGCCTACACTTTTCAGGATTTCAACGGCGATGGACAGATAACCTATGAAGACGATCGTCAGGCAATCGTTGATACTTCACCAGAATACTATGGAGGCCTCAGTAACCAATTAACATATAAAAATTGGTCGCTCGATTTTTTGTTCCAATTTGTAAAACAACTCGGCAGGAATTATCTGTACACTTCAGCCTTGCCCGGCTCATTTGTAAATCAGCCTGTAGATATGGGAAATCACTTCCCGCAAGACGGCACCAATGCGGTATCACAACAGTATACTACGGGTCAGAATGGCACATTACTCGAAGGACATTACAATCTGATTGATAGTAATGCAGCATTCAGTGATGCATCTTTCGTGAGACTCAAGAATCTGACCCTTGTGTATGCAATACCATCAACATGGTCAAAAACCTTCACAGGAAAGATTTATGTACAGGGGCAAAACTTATTAACCCTCACTGATTTTCGTGGAGCTGACCCTGAAAACCAGTCTGCTTCGGCACTTCCATCATTGCGCCAGTTTACACTGGGCATTCAGCTAGGCTTTTAACTTAACTATATATCAAATGAAAACAAGATTTAATATTATACAGCCAATTATTTGGACAGCGTTACTTACCCTTTCGGCTTGCGAGAGTTTTACCGAGGTAGGCACGCCACAATCACAACTCACAACTCCTGCCGTTTTCGAAAGTATCAATACTGCCGACGCGGCTATGGGCGACATTTATGCGCGCCTGCGTGAAGACAGCATGGTTGCAGGCACGCTGAACGGTCTGTCGAGTCTTTTATCAAACTATTCAGATGAAATGCAGTACACAGGGTCAAGCATCGAAATTATGCAGTTCAACAACCATACAATTACACCTTCAAACAGCCTGATAACAGGATTATGGAACAGCACCTACAGCCAAATCTATGCTGCGAATCTGATGCTGGAAGGTTTGCAGAATTCAACGGCTTTAACAGATAATGAAAAAGCAAGATTGTCAGGTGAAGCATTGTTTATTCGAGGGTACCTTCATTTCTATCTAATAAACATCTTTGGTGATGTGCCCTACATCACAACGACTGATTACGTCGCAAATTCGGTTACATCAAAAACACCGCATGAACAAGTATGGCAAAATATCATAGCCGACTTGACACAAGCTGAAACGCTGTTGCCAGTTGAATATCCTTCTCAGGAAAAAGTCCGTGTAAACAAGGCTGTTGCCGCTGCGTTTCTCGCACGAATATACTTGTACCGTGAAGATTGGGCAAATGCAGCAGCGAAAGCAACAGCTGTAATTGATAATCCCAATTACATATGGGTCGATGATACTTCACAGGAATTTCTTCGCGAGTCAACAGCGACAATATGGGCATTGCATCCGGGAACACCCGGGCTTAATACTAAAGATGCGCGCACGTTTATCTTTTCAAGCGGACCACCTTCCAAGCCGTCACTGGCTGCTTCGTTTGTAACCGGTTTTGAATCTGGTGATCTGCGCCGTACCCAATGGGTACGAACCGTTTCAAACAGCAGTGGCTCCTGGTATTCATCATACAAATATAAAAAGCCGTTGGGCACAGCCTCATCAGAAGAATACACTATTCTGTTCCGGTTGGCCGAACAATACCTGATTCGTGCGGAAGCCAATGCACATCTGTCAAATATATCTGATTGCCAAGCAGACTTAAACAAAATACGCAACCGCGCCGGTCTATCAAATACTACCGCAAGTACGGAAACCGAATTATTGGAAGCAATCGCAAAAGAACGACGTTTTGAGTTTTTTACAGAGCAGGGACATCGTTGGTTCGATTTAAAGCGTACGGGAAAGGCGACGGAAGTACTAAGTCCAATAAAATCCGGGTGGGAAGATACACAGATCATACTTCCGCTGCCACAATCGGAATTGCTGTTGAATGGAAATCTGCTGCCTCAAAATCCAGGTTACTAAGATGCGGGCGTTTTTCTTCAAGACTGTATTTTTGGCATTGCTGCTACTTGTGGCGGTACCAATCTATGGACAAAAACAAGAAGTAACGACTGCCGATTATGCAAAATGGAGTTCCATACAAGCAGAGACGATATCTCCAAATGGCAAATGGATTTCTTATGTTCTGCACTACGATTACGGTGTCGATACATTGTTTGTACAAAATATAAAATCTACGAGGCGATTGGTATTTCCCAAATGTACTGATGTAGGTTTCAGCAATGATGATAAATGGGTGACGTTTTCAGATCCGGAAAAAGGTTTGGCGTTATATGATCTGAACAATGGTAATACGCAATATTTCAAAGACGCAATTCGTCATGAATTCTGCAAAGAAGAAAATTTTCTGGCAATACTCAACAAGAATGCTGTATCTGACTACTTGACGATAATTGGGCTATCCACTTTCAAAAAATACATTTTTGAAAACGTCAGAGAGTTCAGTATCAACAATTCCGGCATTTTGGCTATAAGTACTGGTTATGAAGTGCGCCTGCTAAAACCAAAGGTAGGATTTGTTGAAAAGACCATTGCACAGGATGATGATGCGGGATTTAAAAAACTATTTTGGAGTAGCAATGGCGAATTTCTTGCTTTTCTTCAAGAGATTAAAGACCAACAGGAAACTACCAAAAATTACAGGATATTTTACCACGATTCAGCAATAGGGACAAATACTATTCTTGATAGCAGGCAAACGGAAATATTGGCTATGGAAAATATAACTACATATGGTGGAAGTTCTGCACTTCGGTTTTCAGATGACGGAAAAAGTGTATTTTTCAATTATATTAGTCCTGAGCTGGAATCAAAGTCTGTCCCTTATGAAATTTGGGACTCTGCAACAGCGTTGGAATATACGCAGAATAAAATGTTTGGAGATGCTTCCCGCTTGCCAAAAATTGCTGCATGGAAGCCCGAAAGTGGTGGGACTCTAAAGATCGGAACAATCGAGAATCCGAAAGCAATCCTTACTGCAAATCGAAAGTACGCGCTGTGTTATAATCTGTTGAAGTATGAACCTCAATATGAGTATTACGCGCCTGCTGATATGTACCTGAAAGATACCCAAACCGGGACACAGCAACTGATTTTAGAAAAGCAGTCAACAGCAGTTGGAATGATGGGTGGCTCTCCTAAAGGAAATTTTATACACTATTTCCGCAATGGGAATTGGTGGGCTTACGACATTGTGAAAATGCAGCATCTCAATCTCACAGCAAGACTGCCAGTCTCCATGATTGATAGTATTCAAAACGATGCGGGTGTTCCTGCACCATATGGTAGTCCAGGCTGGTCATCAGATGAAAAATATTTCATAGCTTATGACCGGTATGATATCTACTTGATTGATAATAATGCAAAACAAACCAGAAGAATTACTGATGGAAGAAAGCAAAAGATTTCCTATCGAATTTGTTTAGACCTTTATCCCGTTATAAAAAAGCCGAGCCAGGATGAATTTCTGATAAGAAAATTTGACCTATCGATGGGTTTGGTTTTGCAGGCCATTGGTGAAGATGGATCTAGCGGGTATTATAAATGGAATTCTAACGGTACTTTAGTAAAATTGGTGTTCGGAAACAGTGGAAACAGCAGGCTGATAAAAGCAAAGAATACCGGGCAATTCATTTACATACAGCAAACCGCTTCCGATGCACCAAAGTTAATAGCTGTTTCAATGCAAAAAAACAAGATGCTCTTCAAATCCAATTCCCATACCCGTAAATTTAATTGGGGAACGGCTGAGATGATCTCATACAAAGATAAAAACGGCAATAATCTAAAAGGTATTCTATATAAGCCTGCTGGGTATATCGAAGGAAAAAAATATCCAATGGTTGTATATATTTATGAAAAACAATCCCAAGAGATTAATAATTACCGTGTACCGACAGAATATGGGCCGATGGGCTTCACTCTGTCCAATTATTTCCTGGATGGCTATCTGGTATTGCTGCCGGATATTCATTATAAGATGGGCGAACCCGGAAAGTCAGCTCTGGACTGTGTGCTAAATGCGGTTGATATAGTGAAACGAATGGGAATTGTTGAAGAAAATCATATTGGGATTATAGGCCATTCCTTTGGAGGTTACGAGACGGCATTTATAATTACCCAGACCAATGATTTTGCAGCAGCTGTATGCGGTTCGGGACTTATGAACACTATAAGCAGCTATTTTGTGCATTCTGCAGGTATACCGCGTTCAAATGCATGGCGGTTTGAATCACAGCAGGGACGTATGCCATTTTCACCTTTTGACAATTGGAAAGCTTATGAGCAAGACGCGCCTTTGCCAAATGCTGTAAATTGTACAACACCGCTTTTGAGCTGGGCAGGAAAAAAAGACCCCACTATTTTCTGGACACAATCTGCCGAATTTCATATGGCACTTCGAAGGCTTGGCAAAAGGAATGTTTTTATTCTTTATGACAATGAGGCGCACACAATTGTTACACCTGAATTACAAAAAGACCTGACAATAAAAACCAAGAACTGGTTTGATTATTATCTGAAAGAACAAAAGGAAACACTTACCAATGGAATCCCTTAAATCATAATTAACAAAGCAGGAGACCGACAATCTCCTGCTTTGTTTTTTAAGGTTAATTGATTTTTCTGTATAACTCGACATTACATTGAGTCGGACTGCTCATGTCGAACAATTGTTGTCCTCCCGCCGTAACTCTACAAACATTAGGGTTTTGTATGTTGCTACATTTTACTGTCGTAACATCACAATCCTCTAAAGGGTTATGCCCCCAAACATCTATCAGCTTTCCTTTTTCAGGGGCAGTTGAAAATGCGAAGGCTGCAAATACAGCAAATGCGATTGCTGAAAATGAAAGCGCTGGTCTTAAAACTTTAGTATTCATAATATTAAAATTTAATGTTAATGGTCTACTCTTTTTCAGGTTTTCGACCTTCCCCTGGACTGTACAGTGTATTTTCAAAAGCATAAATGCTGATATTATCTTGATGCGGTAAAGGGCTTGTAATAATTGGTCTGTAATTTTTCAATTGTTAGACTCCTTCCATTCAATGAAACAATCCGGTCGTTTAAAACAACAAATTCATCCATTGTCCTGCCCGCTATATTGTATACATAAAAACTAAATGCATAGGTGTTTGCACTCAGGTCGTATACATCAATTATCGAAGCCTGCTTCCACATAATTTCAGGTTCGTATTTTCCAATGAGAGCCGCATTTACAAAAAGATAATTGCCAAAAGATGCGGTCAGTTTATTGACCAATTTAGGCTGTTTGCTCAGAGTGGTTACTTTTTTCGATTCTATCCTCGCAACAGAAACCTGTGCACGTGTAGTTGTATCAATAGTATGCCCTGAGGTATGATTGCCTATCTGAGAATCAATCATCAGGAATTCATTTCGATAGGCGTAGGTATAGATTACCTTGTCAAGCTGGGAATTATAAAGCAATGATCCGTCCGTGTCAAATATACCGTCTACCTGCTTCAGCAGAAGTCTGCCGTTAAGCTGTAATGATGCATCATTATTAAAAGTAAAGAGTCCTAGCGTATTTGCTTTTGTTTTAGAATCAATAGCTCGGATAACTGCTGTCTTATCATCGATCGGCTTCAATATGGAAAAATAAGCTTTTCGATACATTTTAAGCTCCGCTTTCCAGTTGGTGGTATCTCCAATAAAAATGCAGGGTACGCTTCCATCGCTAAAATAAAAATAAGGTGATTTTACGGCAAGGCGCGGCACAGTGTAAGGAAATTTATATTTAGGAAGTTCGATGCGAATTGTCTTTTTTTGAACCAGACTGATATCAAAAATTGTTACGGCCAGCGGTTCAGCCCGATTGCCTAAATAAATCTGTCCTTTGTCATAACCGGCTATATAATATGTTGCTTGTGGAAGCAGGATCGTTTTCTTGCTATTAGTAGGGTACTTGGGAAATCTTCGCACAAAATTATTACGATGATGGATTATGTCTTCTGATAACATAAACAGCAGGGCAACAATACCAATGCTGAAGAATATCGTCATAGAAAAGGCACTGGCCAGTGCAGCAGGTTTTGAAATAAAGTGTGCCTTTGGCACACCCCGGCGCAGTATCAGGATACCTGCTGCGGCCAGCATCATGAAAACAAAATTAAAAATGAAATGTTCCTCCCATCCCATTTTTTCCAAAATTCCTCCACAGGAACAAGGGACAAATGGGCTGTAATTTAAAATAATGAAAATGTATGCGGTAAACATAACCATCATGCACAACGCTCCAAAAAGCCCCATGATTCTCCACCTTTTTGAAAGGATAAGCAATACAATGAATAATTCAAGCATCGGAACCATCCATGCAATGTATCCGGCAAATGCACTTAATAAAGGTGACTGTCCCAATTGAACACGGAAGTTCTCAAAGTCGAGCAATTTGCTTACTGCCGCGTAAACAAAAAGCAGTATATAAAGCAGGCAGATTATGTCGGCTATAGTATTTTTAAAGGATATTGATGTTTTCATGTCATTGCTTTTAACGTTTACAGTATTCCAGTATAATCTCACTTGAGGGCATACCAAACCACCCTCACATATGTAGCTTTTTTTTTGTAAAAATCACGGGGTAAATATTTTATACAGCTAAATTAAAACATAGCTTTCAAAGGATTGTTGACAAAAACGATCCAAAAAATGTAAAAAACGATCCATTTTACTTATAACGTTGGCTAAATTTTATTATAATTGATAACTATATTGTAAAATTCTTTAAAATAAATAATTAACCCTTATCCATTCAGGATTATCTCATATCAAAACGGGAGAGAAAAGGCCGTTTGTGACTTAAAGTTGAATAACAAAATTCAAATTCTAATATTTTGCTTATATCAGCCTATGCAAATAGCAGAATACAAAGCCAGCAGATTATATCTACTATAGTATTTTTAAAAGAGACTTCCATCTTCATGTTTTCTCTTAGCCTCTCTGTGAATCATAGCTTATATGAGATTTGCACATACCAATTCAGCCCAGCTTATACTGCTAAAATTAGCTAGTAATCACATCTTTAGTGTTTTGTAAAGCTAAATTAAAACAATATTCTGGAAGGATTGTTACGAAAAACGAGCCAAAATTTGCAAAAAACGAGCCATTTTACTGGCCTACTAAAAAAGCTAAAACACATAAAAAGGCTAGCAAATACAGGCCTTATGGACAAAAAGTAATAGTTTTTTCCTTTAATACCTAAAAAAAACTTAGAATTATGGAGTATAAAAAAACGTCGTAAACCTGAAAGGATGTTTAAAATGATATTGATACTAAAAAAATCAGGTGAACTTATAAAAAGGAAAGCTAACACTGAAAACATTCGATACAACTAATTAAAAAAACGACTTTGGAGTTTTTTTTACAGCCCCTGCAAGGGCAAGTGGTTTTGAGATGCTGAATTCATTTCAAGCATCTCAGAACACAACTTGCTATTTTCTCTCGAAAATATTTTTACAGATGGATTTTAATTGAAAGGGCTTGTTGCCCTTTTTTTTATTGTAATGGTATTAAGTAATTTCTTTTAGAAAAAAAGCTGAAGTATCCATTTCGAATTTCGATACGAGTATTTGAGTAATAGCTTTTTACAAGCAGGCCAATGAAGGCCAAATAATGCCTTCGAGCGCCATATTCTTAGAGTCTGGCCATATTTCCTGTTATTTGTCCCAGCAGACAATAAATCAGGTAAACAGAGAAACGTACAAACGGTGATACGTGGCTCCCAATGCCTGAAAAGACAAATGACGGTACGTACAACAACAAAGGCATCATTTACAACCGTACAGCACTGGACATAATTAGTTGTACAGCAGATAAGACAGACGGACAGCTGTGTTCATTTTTATGCAGTCGAACCTCCTTTAACTGTACCGGAGCTACGGATAAAAACAGGTGCAGTTATACGGTACTGTTTAAAAGCAAAACGAAAATTGACAATAAATAAAACAATAAAAACGATGAACAGCGACAATGAAAAAAAAGTGACACCTGATATCGATGAAGGAAAAATGATGGATCTGATGGTGGATGGAGTGAGAAAAGAAGGGTTTAATGTCGATACGGAAACACCTGCTGAACAGCCAGAAAAGGAAAAGCCGACAGCAAAAGAGCAGAGCCGGGCAAAAAGGAATAATCAGGCTGACTATGAAAGTATATTTTTCAGGGAAGTAAAAAGTACTGCACGCCACGGCAAATCAGTATATATCGATCCCGACCACCACAAAAAGCTCACCCGTATCGTTCAGGTTATCGGAGAGGACAACATTACCATCTATGCCTATCTCAGCAATCTGCTGGAACATCATTTCCATGAGTTCGAACAGCAGATAACGGCAAGCTTCAATGAAAAGAACAAACCCATTTTTTAAGTTTTTAGGTAAAAAATACTTTTTTATAAATCCTTAAATCTTTGCAGATTTATAAACGGCACTCAACTGAGCCTGTACAGAAACCAAGAAAAAAAATATTTTTCCAAAGAAAACAGAAAAAGGGAAAAAAGAAAAAGAAAGCAGTTTCACAGGACGGGATGCAGACAGGCCAAAAGGAAACGGAATAAGTCCCGAAGGGTGGCTTGTGAGTACGCGAGCAAGACATTATGCCGTAAGCTTTTGGACAGGCTGATCCAGCCCGTCCTATCTTAGTTTTCTTTTTATTATTTCTTTCGGATAAAATAAAAATCCATCCCGTCCAAAACCGGACATGTCCCGCCAAACAAAGCCACAGAGTGCCAAAAAGCAGAGCCTGAAAGTATAAGAATTACCTTTTGGCTTAAAATCAAAGACCATGAAAAAAGACAAGCAAAAGGATAAGGTGGAGAAAAAGAAAAAAAAGCCGTTCACACCGCCAAAACCGGAGGAAGAAAAGAAGAAAAAAAACAAAAAAAAGGGCATCCGACAGAGCAATCCGTTTATCAGGATAGACAGGGGCGGAAATTTTTTAACCAATTTCTTTTCCAATTTTTTCAGACAGCTTAGAAACCCGACAAAAACAGGGATCAGCGAACTGTTAGGAAAATTTCTGGTAATCAAAATTGACCCAAAGGAAAAGAACCCTGCACAACAGCCTGCAAAGCCTGCGGATATTATGGGACCGGTGAAAACGGTTTTACGTAACCTAAACTACAGCGGGGACAATAATCTAAGCCCGGCTGAAAAAGAGTCACTCAGACAGCGTACCAACCAGCCCTTGAAAATTGATTTTAAGACAGGGCAGAATGAACAGCAACAAGAAAATATGCCGAAGAAAAAAGGCTTAGGCATGTAGGAGTAATACCCAGAGCAGACCAAGAAAAGGCAGGGAATAAAATCCCCAGACCAATAATAAACTAAATCCAGTGAAAAGCAATACACCCAGAGCGTATAAAGGAGGCAGGCATCCCAAAGCAGATCCCGCCGTGCACCGCTATTCGATCAGTCTTACCGCCGAGGAAAACGCCCGTTTTCTAACCCTTTATGAGCAGTCTGGCATGAATGTTATGGCGCACTTTATCACGGCGTGCATTTTCCAAAAGGGCATCAAAACGATAAAGGTTGACAAGACTGCAATGGAATATTATGTGCGCCTGACTTCTTTATTCGGGCAGTTCAGGGCTGTGGGGGTAAATTACAATCAGGTTGTAAAAATGCTCAATAGTAATTTTTCCGAAAAGAAAGCCCTGGCATATCTGTACAAGCTGGAAAAACAGACAGCAGAATTTGCCTTGCTGTCACAAAAGATAATACAGCTTACGGGGGAATTTGAAGCAAAGCACCTGAAAGAAAACCCATGAAATGATAGCGAAAATAGCAAGAGGCGCAAGCTTGTATGGTGCACTGGCCTACAATTACCAAAAGGTTGAAAAAGAAAATGCCCATATTCTGTTTACACAGAAGATTATCGAAGCTCCTGACGGAAGCTATTCCATGGAGCAGTTATCCCGTTCTTTTGACCTGCATCTGCTGGCCAACCGAAAAACGGAAAAACCGATACTACATATCTCACTAAACCCTGACCCCAAAGATACCGTAAGCGATGCTGATTTTGAGAATATGGCACAGGAGTACATGAAGGAAATGGGTTACGCAGACCAGCCTTTTGCAGTATTCAAACACACTGATATTGACCGCACGCATATCCATATCGTATCGGTCTGCGTGGACGGGGACGGCAGGAAGATATCAGACAAATTTGAAAAAAGGCGTTCGATGGCTGTCTGCCGGACACTCGAAAAAGAATACGGACTGATCTCTGCGGTTGAAAAAAAAGAAAACTCACAGAGCCCTGTATTCAAACCCATAAATTACAAAGAAGGCGATATAAAAAGCCAGATGGCTTCGGTTATCCGCCACCTGCCCAAATACTACCAGTTCCAAACTTTCGGGGCATATAATGCGCTTCTTTCCCTTTTCAAAATTACGGCAGAAGAAGTCAGGGGCGAATACAACGGAATCCCAAAACAGGGACTGGTATATTTTGCACTCAATGACAAGGGAGAAAAAGCAAGCAATCCCTTCAAGGCTTCGTTGTTTGGAAAAAATGCCGGATTAATAGAACTTGAGTCCCATTATGGGCAAAGCAGGACGAAATTAAAAGGCAGTCCCGCTAAGGGAGCACTCAAAGGCAGGATCGAATCAGCAATGCAGACTGCTTCAAACGAATCTAAATTTAAGAAAAAGCTTTTGGAACAGGGTATTAATCTTGTGGTACGTCGAAATGGTGAAGGGCGTATTTACGGCATTACTTTTATTGACCACGAATCCCGCTGTGTTTACAACGGATCAGAGCTAGGCAGAAACCTTTCGGCCAATGTCTTTAATGACTGGTGGAATAACGGAGTAAAAACAGATCAGCCACTAAAAAATAGCAATGATTCAGCACTGACTTCCAATGCAGAAAACCAGACTATCCAGCCGGAGATTGTACCGGACTTTTTTGAGAAACACGACACTTATGACAGTGCAGATCAAAACAATATCATTGAAGCGTTTGGAAGCTTACTACCTGAAAACCAAGGGGAAGATTTTCAGGAAACAGCATTTGCCAATCAGATGAAACGCAAGGATAAGCGCAGGAAACCAAAGCTTTAAGTCTGTTTCTAAGCATGTGTTATTTACATCAAATGTATGAAACACGATTTTCAATGTACCGTATATAAAAAATTGATAGGATACATTATTGGGATTTTTTTAATTGCCTGCTATTAAAAATACAATTCCCCGGTTATGTACCAAACCATCTCCTTAATTTATCGCATCAGGTGTCCGCCCTGCGATTTTCCGCAATTATGAAAGCTGGGTTCAGTTTTAACTCATTTAGCCGACACCTGTCTACAAGATCGCTGGGTCACCCAGCCCCGAAAAAAAAAAATGTCCTGAGCACTTAACGCCATCGAAAGACAAATAGTGCCAGCCCTTACCATTACTGCAATAAATTCAAAACTGCATTTTATATTTGCCGGCAGACTTCTATACCTTATTAGATATAAAGCAGTACCGCCAAAGGCTTGGGCGTGCCTTACCGCCTAAAATAATGGAAAACCTTTACTATTTATGGAAAGTTTAGAAACACTGTTCCGGTCTTTTGAAACAGGCATCAGAAGTGCGAAGGCTTTAAAGCCCAAGGAGTACCTTAAAAGCATCGGACTGGAATATTCTGATCTTCGGATCGGCTTTAATTCAGGACAGTTCCACCACCGAAAAACCTTGAAATCCAAAGAAAGGTTTGAAGAGCTGGGTGTAATTACCAAGAGTGATGCAGGAGTGCGGGATGATTCACTGACCGCCTATACCGTCTTTGGACGCTACGGGCTTGTATTCCCCTTACTGGACAAAGAGAATACCATTGTAAATTATTTTGCACTGCGTTTTGATCTGGACAGCCCAAAGGAAGAATATTTAAATCAGAAAGGAATTTATCCTGCATATCCGCATCCGCTTACTAAAAAACTGTATCTCGCGCCGACTGTCATTGACTGCGCCAGTCTAATACAAAGCAGGATACTGGATCAGAGGGAAGCGGTTATTGCCCTGCATGAAGGGGAACTGCTGGAACAGCATTTGGAAATTATCAGGTCATTATATGAATTGGAAGAAATAATAATCTTTAAGCGGTGAGAAAATGGAAAAGATCAGGTTACAAATGCAGGAGATCAGACCCGACGTTCCACTCTCAATAGTGGAACTTCCCGAGGGGCACAGTCTGAATGACATGTGGGTCAATTATGGAGAGGACGGAATATCGAATCTTTTAAAAAGTGCAAAAAAAGAAAAGACAGGAAGCACCCTGCAGATTGTAAACGGCTACAAGATCAGCTATACAGGCATCGCAGGAGTGTTTTTCGTTGTAGGCAACCTGCCTATGGATTTGGGAAACCTCAGGGTATCATTACAGATTGTGGCACATACTACACAGAAGAAACACAGGCTTAAAGTCGACCTTTTTGATTTTGGAAGCGTGCAGAGCCAGTGCGGGGAACTCTCCGAGAAGCAGGGTTTTGACTTTCAGGAACTCGAAACAGACTTTTTACAGTTGACGGATTTACTGGAACAGCATCGGGAAGCCCTTTTTGATGCGGAAATAAATCCCGTTACGGATCGCTACTCTGAAAAAGAACTTACACCGCAGGCACATGAAAAAGCGGTCGAATTTCTTTCAAAACCAAACCTGCTGGAAAATATAAACAAGCTCTTGGAGCAGAACGGAATTGTCGGGGAAGAGCAAAACAGGATGGTTCTTTTCGTGCTCGCTTCGAGTTATAAGATGCCGTATCTGATGCATGCCATCGTGCAGGGATCAAGCGGGGAAGGAAAAAGCCATCTGATTAACGGGATTGCGCAGTGCATGCCTCAGGAAGACGTGATGAACATGACCCGTATTACAAGCAAATCCCTATACCATTACAGGGATAAGGAACTGATCAATAAGCTGATCGTAATTCAGGATTTTGACGGACTCGATGAAGAGGCTCAGTATGCCTTTCGTGAAATGCAATCAGCCAAGTTCCTGACCAGCTCCACAGTGGTCAAAGATATCTTTGGAAACAACAGGGGAAGGATCAAACAGGTACAGGCGCACTTTGCCAGTATGACCACTACAACCAAAGCCGAGGTATATTATGACAATATGAGCCGTTCGGTAATCTTGGGCGTGGATGAAAGCCAGGCACAGACCATGCGGATCATAGCGATCCAAAACAAGAAGATTGCAGGAAAAGGCAATAACGAAAATGAGGTTCAGGCGACACAGCTTCTCAGAAATGCCATGCGGGTGCTGAAATCCTATGAGGTGATCAATCCATTTGCAGACAAACTTACCCTTCCACTTGAAGCCAAGATGCTCAGAAGGCTCAACAGCCAGTTTCAAAACTTTGTTTCGCAGATTACCATCCTGCACCAGTACCAGAGAAAAACGGACAATAAAGGCAGGCTGATCGCCACCAAGGAAGACGTGAAATCTGCCGTTGATATTTTCTTTACCTCCATCATCATCAAAGTGGATGAACTGGACAAAAGCACAAGACAGTTTTTTGAAAACCTAAAAGGCTACGTAAAGAGCCAGCAGAACGGAACAACGCACCGTTTTACCAATAGGGAAATACGCCAGAAACTCAACATCAGCAAGACCTCTTCATTCCGGTACATGCAGTTGTTGCAGGAACTCGAATACATTCAGGCAATTGAAGGCTCTGTAAACAGGGGTTTCAAATATGTGATAAGCTACTGGGACAATATGGAGAAACTAAAAAGCAAGATCAGGAAAGAACTGGGCGCACAATTGGAGCAGTTTTAGAATCTTTAAAAATGCAAAAAACACAGAAAAACATACAAAAAAGCAAAAAATGGAACGCCCCGGAACACCAGCGGAACACCGGAGCTCTTGTATTTACTGGGTATACGATACTGGTGTTCCGTGTTCCACGAAGCGAGTAAGCGACGGGTTTAAAATAGATTAATTTAAGAACACTAAAAAGATGAAAAACAGGATAGAAAATAAAGAATTTCGAAGGCTCTTGGATGCCTTTGACAGTTTTATAAAGGTCAGGAATTATAAGACCGGCAAAAGCAGGATGTACCAAAATACCCTGATAGAATTTCTGGTCTGGCTGGAAGAATCGGGAATCAGCAGGATTCAGGAGCTGACTTCCAAAGAATCAATCAAATACTTTGAGTATTTAATTGCAAGGCCAAAGCTCAGGGGCGAAGGAACGCTGTCGCAGAAAAGCATCAAGTTTCATCTTTTTGTGCAGGGACTGTTCCTTTTGAACCTGATGGAAAACAAAGAAATTGAAAACGGCTATTATATTCCCTCTTATGAGGGAGGAACACAAGAGTCAAGAAACACCCTTAGTGTAGAAGAAATAAAAACGGTGTACAAGCATGCCGAGAATGAACTCGAACGTGCCCTGCTCTCCGTAGCTTATGGATGCGGACTCAGGCGTTCTGAAATCAGTGCGCTGGATTTAAAGGATGTAAAGCTGGCTACCGGAATGGTTGTGGTCAGGAGCGGGAAAAACAGCAAAAGGCGTGAAGTTCCCATGAGCGACACGGTTATGGGCTACTTAAAAAAGTACATTCAGGAAGAGCGCAGTCAGAGGCTGGCGGGGAAAAGCCAGATAGAAGAAGCCTTTTTCATTAATTCCAAAGGCAGGCGAAGCACAGGGGAAAATCTGAATGATATCCTAAAGAAAATGATCGAGCAGACTAAAAATTTTGAACTGATAAAAAAAGATATTACGCTCCACTGCCTCAGGCACAGCATTGCAAATCATCTGGCGGAGAATAATGCAGGGATTGATTTTATAAGAAGGTTTCTGGGGCATTCCGATATCAATACCACCTATATCTACGCCATTAAAAACAAGAAACGAAAACCAGTCGCAACCTTTTAAGTAATCTGATATGACAAAACAAACCTTAGAGCAGTTCCTGCTACAAAATTACAGCCCACAGACAGTATCAAGCTACTTATTTGCGATCAATCACTTTTTAAAATTGAATCCGAAAGCCAAGCGTTACAAATACGGCAATATCGTCAAGTATATGGAAGAAATAAGCGCAAGGCAGTCCAACAGCAAATATCGTGTTGTCATCTTATCGGCAGTCAAAAAATATTATGATTATCTGGTCATGAGCGGTTACAGAAATGACCATCCATGCAAACGCCTGAATATTAAAGTAAACAGCAATCAGGCGATACAGGTGCAGGATTTGTTCAGCAGTCCAGAACTGCAACTGCTCTTGGAACGTGAGAACCGTTACAGGCATTTGGACGTTAGAAATAATGTTTTATTATCATTACTTATTTATCAGGGACTTACAAGTGATGAAATTATAAGGCTTACTGTAAAAGATATTGATCTGGATAATGGGACGGTTTATATCAAAGCTTCGAAAAATCTCAATAAACGAAGAATGAACCTAGTGCCAAGGCAGATGATTTTGTTTTTCAATTACCTGCAGGAAACCCGACCCAAAATGCTTCGCTGTAAAACCGAAAAACTAATTATTACAAAGCTTGGCAAGCCTATGTCGGTCGACAGTATCCATGCAATGATTGCCCCTCTAAAGGGATTGTTTCCCGATCGGAAACTCAATCCGCAGACCATAAGAATGAGCGTGATCTGCAACTGGCTCAATGAGAAAAATATTTCTTTAGAGAAGGCTCAGGAACTGGCGGGGCATAAATGGCCGGGAACTACGGAAAAATACATCAAAGTTAACAGCTCACATCAGAGGGAAATTATAAATCGATATTTTCCAAGTTTATGATAGTTATTTTTTGGATGAAAAAGTTTTAATATCGTAGGATTTACTAAGCTAAAAAGAAGTATTAAATAATCTATAAAAAACAAATAATTTACAAATTTGTAAATTATTTGTTTGTATTTTTACATTATGGAAATAACCCATGTGAAGAGTTCGCAAAAGAAAGATGTTGTTATAGAGTTAGTCTCAGAAGAAGACTATCTTTTTATAACAGAGGATGATTACCATTTTGATTGGGAATTAGAAAAAAAGAATGTCGTTTACAAATTGAAGTTTCCGGATGATGATGAAATTTTAGGATTAATGTCCCTTAAGGATATTCCAAGTGAAAGCAGGGTTGAGATAATATTGTTGGCATCGTCTGTTATAAATACTGGAAAGAATAAGATTTATGATGGGATAGCAGGAAATTTAATAGCCTTTGCATGCCGTGAATCAGTCAGGTTGTACGCTGATTACGCTTTTGTTTCTCTGCATCCAAAAACGGAGTTAAAAAGTTACTATATGGCACAATATGGGTTTCAAGATGCCGGAAGACAAATCTATCTCGAAAGTAAACCATTGTTTAATTTAATGAATAAATATCAGATATGAAAACTAAAAACATATACGAAAAGTACAGCCTTGAAGAAGTAGCGGATTCGATTGTATTTAAGAATCCCCTATCTGAAAAGGAAGAAAAAGAATCCTCTGCAGAACTAGCGGAAGTTAGAAGAAAAAACAGAGAGAGCCTGACTGACAATCAAAAATTATATGCTAAAGTTCTGCAATTGCGTTTCTTAATGGAGGATTATGCTAAGTCAGAAGTGTATGATGAAAATAGATCATTTGCATCTTTTCTTAAAACTTATATTAAATTTAGCTATAAGGTACAGAAAAAATTTGCTGAGGATATCAATTTAAAACAAACGGAATTAAGTTTAATTTTAAATGAGCATCGCTTGCCCAATGAAAAAACTATTGTACGTTTAGAGATACATTCAGATAATGTAATTCCGGCGTTAAGCTGGTACAGGGTAGTTGAAAAACAAAGAGAATATGAGCTTGAACAAGATATTAAATTTAAACAGGAACAGAAGAAATTCGTGAAAAATCATCTTGAATTTGGAAATGCAGTTTAAATTTATGCTTCATAAACACGTTAGCCCCCATTTTAAATGGGGGCTTTTTTTATAGCTATAAGTGAAAATTTATTAGGAAAATAGTTGAACTAAATCTACTTTCGTATTGTAGAAAAATGTAACTGGACGTTCTTTATATGGAGATTTTTTGCAAGGGGCTGTTTTATATAAAAAAGGTTTACAGAACCCTATAAGTATAAGTTCCAAGGACAAGAGCGTCAAGACGAGCTGGGACTGGGCTGGGACAGTTTTAAATGGAGAAACTATGATCCTGCCATTGGTAGGTTTATGAGTGTAGATCCTTTAACAGAAAAATATCGAGATTGGGCACCTTATGTTTTTAGTGGAAATAGAGTTATTGATAGTCGTGAATTAGAAGGACTAGAACCTATTACTGCTACTCTAGCTTTAGAAGTAGAATTTGCGCCAGAAACTTTAGCTGCGGAAAGTGCAGGAGCTGATTTCAGTGTTGCATTAGAAGGTATGACTGTAGAATCCGTGCCTAGAATTAGCACATGGGAGAGCATTGGGAATTTTTTTGGTGAACTTTGGGAAACAGTAGCTGGAGGTTCTGATGTAAAAACTGATTTGATTCCTAAGAATGCTATGGAACAAAGCATAGATAAATCAAAATCTAATGCAAATGAAAAAACTAAATTAGAGGATATTCCAAAACCAGGAAAAGGAAAAGGTTCAGTGGCTAAAGCAGATAGAGATCCAAAACGAACTTTGACTAAAAAGGAAAAAGCAGAAGCTATTGAAGAAAGAGGAGGTACATGTGAGGGATGCAATAAAGAAGTAACAACTGAAACAGCAGATGCACATCATACTGAAAGACATGCAGATGGTGGGAAAACTACAAAAGAAAACACTAATATTTTGTGTAAAGATTGTCATAAAACAATTCATAAATAATGAAAAAAGAAGAATTTAAATCGATCATTAATTCACATATTAAAAATTTTGGTTATCATGTTACGACCGTCGCTGGTAAAAGCGCCTTACCAAGATATTCATATTCAATTGGTCTTGAATATACTTTAGGATTTGAACTAGTATTTGCTGGTGGCGAAATATTTAAGTTGAAGGAAGTTACTGAGATTATGAAAAATATAATCGAGCAACTAAAGATTAATTCGGATTGGACGAAAATGAATTTTAAATCCGATGACTTGAAATCGTATACACTTTCAAAAGTTAATGAATCATGGATTTCACTTATGTTAGATGGTATAGAAGATTATTATAAAGGAAAAAAAATAATAGTTTTACAAATCGTTCCTGATCAAAATAATAAAACATTAGATGTTCCAGATATGTCTATTGAATTCAATGCTGAAAAGAATAAAATTTGGCAGTGGCTAGTTAATGAATGGACTTATCCTATAGCCGAGGGAACACTTGTTTTTACTAATAGTGAGGCATTATTTGGTAAAAGAATTACAGAATTAATGAGATGGGAAGAGGATGAATGGGAAATGTTTACAGATAATAGTGATGAAATTGACAAAGCTAATATAAAAGCAGTCCCATTTGGTATTCTTTTAGGAATTGATTCTACCCTTAAGGAGGCTATAAATGTTAAAGAGGGAAAAGGATTATGGCGAGAAGATGATTCATTAGAATGGAATCCTTGGGGATAAGTTTGTTTGTTGATCATGAAATATTTTACTTAACTATAATCAAAAAGGGTGAACTACACTTATCCTTTTTGATTATAGTATTGATGAATGTTGAGATCCGGATTTGTACACCAAAGTTTTCTATATGTTCAATTTGATTCTCATTACCGATTTAAATTCCATTGGCTTCATAACATAGCTAATGGTGATTCAAAAAATGTTAGTCAATACAAGTTTTCAAATGTATTCAGATAAAATAATGACAAATAGCGAATTTTTAGGGTAGTGTTTCAAAGTTAGTGATATGAGATTTTAGATTTCTAACGTATTGAAATAGAATAAATATCAGTAAAAAATAATTTAAAGATGAGCAGTAATGCTCATTTTTTTTGTTTTAATATTGCCTTAAATAAGCTAAAATGAGTAAAAGTCCGACATGGTGTTCCAGAGTTAGTGATGATGTAAATTGCCCAAAATGTAATGAGGAAAAGGTTGTTAAAAATGGTAGAACAAAAAACAATAAACAGCAATACTATTGTAAAATCTGCAATCATCGTTTTATAGAAAATTACACTTATCAAGCTTACAATTCAGATATAAATAAAGGTTGCAAATTCTGGCAAAAGTGAGCATGCCATTCCGGTAAAAGAGATCAGTTGATTCCGGTTTAAAGTGACCACCCTATTCTTGTAAAAGAGATCA
>NZ_SNWW01000016.1 GCF_004362015.1 Flavobacterium chryseum | reverse complement strand
ATGCTTTGTAGTAAGTCAAAACCGCTTCCTCCAATACTTTTCTGCCAGTCAAGATCTCCTTTTTCGTTCATTTTCCAGATCCAATAATCCAGGTCGCCGTGGTTATCATCATCTTTATTTCCTGTTTTGTTAGAAAGGGAGCTGCCTGCCAGAATAAAACCGTAATCGGCTGTGGGCTGCGCATCAAAAAGGTAATCTGCATGCTGTCCCCCATATGATTTTTCCCAAAGAATATCCTGGCAGTATGTGAAAAAGGGCAATGAAATAAAAAGTAGTAGGTAAAGTTTTTTCATAAGCGTATGAGATGATAAATCTAGATTTGCGCGCAAATCTAAACTATTCGCAGATGAAACTTTTACGGCTTTCCTCATTTTGGAAAATAAAATTAATTATCACCAATATCTAAAATTAATAAGCCTTCAAAAATCATTGATTTTGAAGGCTTTATGTGTTTTGTTTGTGATTAAACATCTAAAAATATTTAATCATCCTTCGCTCAATCTCTTCAAATCACATCTAAAATGGTTCGAGAATTGTCCCGTTAGGGCTACTAAGTCAAAAAGCTTCAGAGAAATCTGAGGCTTTTTTGTTTATAACAATTTAAAAAGCAGAAGGCTTTTAACAGATTTACGATTTCGATTGAATCAAAAAAATGTGCAAACCAGAAACCTTTTTTCAACTTTGCATAAAAATACTTGGAAGATCATAGGACATTATTATTTATTCTTTTGTCTAAAATCAAATATGTTACTCTATTTCAATACATTACAAGAAAAAAAATCACTATCACTAAAATTGAAACATTATTAATAATTAAATAATATGTTTTCTCAATAACTGAGTTTATATTAGTAAATGTTTTTATAAATTTGCAATCTCGTATTGAAACCCATTATTTTGAATTTAAAATTATGACTTTCACATAAATACGACTAAAAGATGTAAAGTCTTTATTCAAAAACAAATTATATTATAACCATAATTAAATCCAATGCTTAAGAAAAACAAACCCCAAATTCTAATTTTTATTCTTTTAAGTTTATTTTTTTCGATTAATTCGTTTTCTCAAAAAAATCTTTATGCCGGAATTGAAATCGGACGCAGAGCAATAAAAACTTCAGTTCTGGATGTAGATAATATTAAGAAAGCAGATTATAAAATTCTATATTTCTCAAATGATAGAATTAGTCTTGCCGAACACATTATTGCCAGCGGTGAGATTCCTCAGGACGACATCAATAAAACCAGTGCTATAGTTGTTGATCAAATAAAAAAGATAAGAGAGCAATTTAAAGTTCCTGAAGCAAATATATTTATAATTGCCGCTCCCGTTTTCGCAACTGCCCGCAACGTTGATGCTTTGAAAAACAAAATTACTACTCTAACGAATAAAGGCATTGATGTAATTAATGTTGACGAAGAAGCTAAAATATTAGTAAAAGGCGCTATTCCGCCTGTTGATTATCCTAATGCACTATTGCTAGATATTGGTGCCCAAACTACTAAAGGTGGTTACATTAATGAACTTAAAGATAACAAACTAGAGTTTATACCTTTAGAGCTAGATTTCGGGACAATGACGCTTACTGATGCAATACAAAAAACGGTTGTAAATCAAACTCAGGCTAATGATATGTCAACCTATCAGGAAAAGTCTTTTGATTTTAATCCGGTTCTGCGTAAGAAGGTAAAAGAAATGCTAGATGCAAATCCTACTTTAGCAAAAAAAGAAAAAATATACTTGTCTGGTGGAGCAGTTTGGGCTTTTGCAACTTTATATTATGATGAGAACGTTAAAGATCATTACATTTCTTTAAGCATGGAAGACGTTATTAATTATGATGCAATCCTAAAAAATAATTTCAGTAAGTATACTAACCTTGCTAAAACCAATAAAGAAGCAGCCAGAGTTTTGAGTACTTATGACCAGAAATACCTTATTTCTGCAAATAATATTCTGGTGACCTTATTAGAAAGTATTCCAAATTTAGCAACTAAGAAAATATACTTTGTAAAAGAAGGACAAGTAACCTTACTTATCTCAGAAATTGCAGATCATTCTAAAAAAATAAATACTAATTTTTAAAGTTTTACTTTAATACTTTAAAAAAAGCTATTAAGACAAAGCCTCAGAGAAATCTGAGGCTTTTTTTATGTGCAAAAAATTTCTCTGTAATCCTGAGCGTAGTCGAAGGAATACTTCAATTCTTAAGTAATCTTGTCATTTCGAAGAACAACAAATCGCTGTAAAATTTATAAGAACAAGAATCTATATTAATCTACTGTATCGAACTTCCAATTAAAACTATACATACTCCTGGAAAATTATACGCGCTTTTATAAATTCTGACGTTCACTTTTCCGTAAAAAACAAAACAAAACCCTATTTAATATATAACTAATTAATAATCAATATTTTAATTAAGTTTTAAGCGATCAAAAAAGGGGAAAATTCCCCTTTTTTGGTACTCCATCATTTATCTAATTTAGACAAATCTACAAGCCCATGTTTTTATTGCAAGTTTAAAGCAAAACCCGAAGCCTCTCTTCTTATTTCAATTTACGCCTTGAGGCTGACCTTTTTATCAAATCTGAATGAGCATATAAATACTGATTCTTTAAAACTTTACCAAAAGATGATTTTTGAAATTATTCAAATAATTGCAGAACAAGTCAACAACTATCTCGATGAAATTGGGTTAGAGAAAACCGTTGTGGCAGAAAACATCGCTTTTTTAGAGTCTCAAAACGAAGGTGTATCTACAAATTTAGAAGATAAAGTAGCACTTACATTAATTAATTTAAGCGAAGAAGCTACTTTAAAAAACTTTCCCAATCATTCTATAGAAAATTCCAAAACAATTTATAAAAACAGCGTCATCAATTTAAATCTCTATTTACTTTTTAGCGCCAACAGAACTAAATACATCAATTCGCTAAATGATCTTTCAAAAATCATTGCATTTTTTCAGGGGAAAAAACTTTTTACACAAGCCAACACTATTTACAACAGAAATAATGTCGCAATGAACAATATCGACAATTTCAGATTTTCAATTGAGCTCTACACCCCCACTTTTGAAGAGTTAAATTATATCTGGGGAACATTGGGAGGCAAACAGCTTCCATCGGCTTTATATAAAGTGAGCCTGATACAAATTGAACGCAATATTGTACAAGCAGAAGGACAGCTTATTGGCGAGTACAAAGGAATAAGCAAAAGAAAAGAACAGTCATGAGTTTTGCTAATACATATGGATTGTTATTTGAAGTAACGCTTCTTCATAATTATTTTTTGAATAACGGCGAAAAAACCTTTGCTAGTATGTCATCTGCTGATAAAGAAAAAATGCTGCAAAAATTTAGTATTGATGCCTTTGCAACCATAACGCCAACTTTGGAAACCAATACGGTATTAAAAAACTATAAAATGATATTCAAAAAAAGCAAAACAGGTTTTAGAGTATACATTAAAGTAAAAGAAACAGATGAAACCGATCCGTTTATAAAAATTCCTGTCGATTTGAAATTGAATTTTTCAATCACCATCAACGACTATCAATTTGAAAATTATACCAATTTTGACTTTGCTTTGAATCAAGTATTCTTGTTTGGCAATGTTAAACCTGCAACCGAGCCGGTAACATTCAAATATCTTCCAAAAATAGATGACAACAAACTAATTTCAAATGCGTATTTAGTATCTGAAAAAACCACTGCCAATTTAATTTCAACACTGCAGCCGTCAGAACAACAAAATGTCTTTGGGCTTATTTCACTAACCGTTCAAGGCGACAACAGTTCAGAAAACATCGTAAACGATATTGGAAAAATGATAAGTCCAAATTTTAAAATTCATTTTGATAATCGAAAAACACTTTGGAAATATATCAACCGGAAAGCAGGAACCGAAATTAAAACCAATGCCGCAAAACCATTAACGCGCTCTGGTTTTGTTGAAATTGACCCGATTACCGATTTTACGCCTTCACAACCGGCAGAAAGTCAATACCCAAATCCATCTGTAAAATCAATAACAAAAATCAATAGTGATTACTATTCGGAAATATTTATTTAATAATTAAAAAAACAAATCAATTATGGCAACAACTTACAAAACGCCTGGAGTATATGTTGAGGAAATCGTAAAGTTTCCCCCTTCTGTTGCCCAGGTAGAAACAGCGATTCCTGCTTTTATTGGCTATACAGAAAAAGCCACGAACAAGATTAATGGAGATTTGAAATTGCAACCAACAAGAATAACATCTCTTTTAGAATACGAACGCTTTTTTGGCTTTGCTAAACCAGAGACAACAATTAGTGTTACCATTAATGATGTTTCAGGTGATAATGGAGACACAAGATCTATTGTTGTGGATCAGCCCACTGCAAAACAGCCTTTTTTGATGTATTATTCAATGCAGTTGTTCTTTGCAAATGGCGGTGGTCCGTGTTACATTATTTCGGTTGGCCGCTACGGAGATGAGCTGGATGAAACAGACACTCGTGTTACTTCAATCAATAACATTAATGCTTTGAAAAACGGATTATTAGAATTAGAAAAAGTAGATGAACCTACGCTAATTCTTTTTCCCGATGCCACAAAAGTAGCTGCAATAGACGCTACCAATTTCTACGGATTGTACAACAATGCCTTAACGCAATGCAAAAATCTTCAGGACAGGTTTACCTTAATTGATACGCTTAATTACGATGAATCGAGCCCTACGGATGCTAATATAGATGAGTTAAGAAACACTATTAGTTCTGAAAAAGATACCATTAAGTATGGAGCCGTTTATTATCCTCACCTGGAAACAATACTGGATTATGCTTTTGACAGCAATCAAATTGTAATACAGCATTATTCTTATACCGCAAAAGCGTATGATAAAATTGCTTTGGGATTAGGCCCTGTCGAAAATCCGACTACGGGAATTACTGCTACAGTAAAAAAATTGGTTGATGAACCTGTGGCAGGAGATATTGCCGGACAGATCAGTAATTTGCTTTTACAGCTTTACAGTAATGATACAAATGGTTTTGATTTAGGAGGAACATTTGTTAGCAACGCTGTCAAAAAAACAGCATTTTTAAATAATCTCAACCTTTTGCTTGCCACTTTAGAAGAATTATCGGTTTTAAGAAACTCATTAAACGAAGAAGCAAATGCAGCAATCAGCACAATATCAGACGAAGACATGGTTATTGCCGGAACGATCTCCAGCGCTTTAACGGCCTTTAATTTGAATTTTTCTGCAGCAAATAAAATTGATTCTGTATATAAAAACTTGAAAACATTAAAGAAAAAAATACAGGATGAAAACGCAACGGCGAAACTGCTTAAAATCATACAAACCGACGATGTAAGTTTTGATAAAGAACTGAAAAAACTGCTAGATTATACACCGTTAAACGCTCAAACCGGAATTTCAGGACTTGCAAACAGCTTTTCCGGAATTGGTACAAACCTGACCGCTCTTTTAAATGCCATTAAATCTGTTGAAGGAAAAGATTTGAATAATGGCGAATTAAACGGAAGAAAATTAAGTGCTTTAGAATCTGTTGACAACGTGACTTACAATAAAATTCTTGCTGAAATTTACAACCTGCCTATAACACTACCTCCAAGTTCAGCAATTGCCGGAGTTTATGCCAGAGTTGATAAAGACAGAGGCGTATGGAAAGCTCCCGCAAATGTTAGTCTGAACTACGTAATAAAACCGACCGTTAAAATAACAAACACAATTCAGGACAACTTGAATGTTGATACTGTTGCCGGTAAATCCATCAACGCCATCAGAAGTTTTACAGGCAAAGGAACCTTGATTTGGGGATCAAGAACCTTGGCAGGTAATGACAACGAATGGCGTTATGTACCGGTTCGCCGCTTCTTCAACATGGCCGAAGAATCCATCAAAAAAGCAACCGAACAGTTTGTATTCGAAACTAATGATGCCAATACCTGGATAAGAGTTAGAGCGATGATTGAAAATTTCCTAATTCTTCAGTGGAGAGCCGGAGCATTGGCCGGAGCTAAACCCGAACAAGCTTTTTATGTTAGGATCGGATTAGGGCAAACCATGTCTGCTCTAGATATTCTGGAAGGCCGAATGATAGTCGAAATAGGACTGGCAGTAGTTCGTCCGGCTGAGTTCATCATTCTTCGTTTCTCTCACAAAATGCAGGAATCTTAATTAAATCATCATTAAAAAAAATATAAATCATGAGTTATCCATTATCAAAGTTTCATTTCTCAGTTGACTGGGGTGGAACAAAAATAGGTTTTACAGAAGTTTCCGGATTAGATGTAGAAACTGAAGTTATTGAGTACCGCCAGGGAGCAAGTCCGGAATACAGCAAAATTAAGATGCCGGGCATGCAGAAGTACTCCAACATTACCATGAAAAGAGGCACTTTTAAAAGCGATAATGAGTATTATGCCTGGTGGAATACGGTAAAACTAAACACCATCGAAAGAAGGGATATTACCATAAAATTACTCAATGAGGAGCACGAACCAGTAATTACATGGAAAGTAAAAAACGCGTGGCCAACAAAAGTTCAATCGACTGATTTAAAAGCCGACGGAAACGAAGTAGCCATCGAGTCGATAGAATTGGTTCATGAAGGTTTATCTATTCAAAATGACTAGTTATGGCTAACTATTATCCACCCGTAGGCTTTCATTTTCTGGTTGAATTTGATCAACTGGGCACAAAAGAAAAAGACCATCAATTTCAATCCGTATCAGGACTTTCTGTAGATCTTGAAACTGAAGAAATTGTCGAGGGTGGAGAAAACAGATTCAAACATAAACTGCCCGTTAAAACCAAATATCCCAATTTGGTTTTAAAAAGGGGGATACTTATTGATTCTGACGTAATTGAATGGTGCAGAAAAGCATTAGAAAATTTCGAATTTAAGCCCATAGATTTAACTGTAAAACTCTTGAATCAAGACCACGAGCCTCTAATGCACTGGAAAGTTGTACATGCCTATCCCGTAAAATGGGCAGTTGAAGATTTTAGTGCTTTAGAAAGCAAAATTGTAATTGAAAGCTTTGAGCTTGCTTATAATTATTTCACCCTTCATAAAAAATAATTTTACCATGCCAATTGAAATCAAAGAGCTTCACATTAAAATAAACGTGAGCGAAAACTCAAATTCTGGTGCAAAACCAGCTTCTTCATCATCAGCTACTGAAAAAGATACTGTGGCTGAGTGTGTCGAGCAAGTAATGAAGGTTATTGAACGAAAAAAAGAACGCTAATATGGCAACTACTGGTGAACTAAAAAAACTGAAGATCATT
This sequence comes from Flavobacterium chryseum, assembly GCF_004362015.1. GTDB lineage: Bacteria > Bacteroidota > Bacteroidia > Flavobacteriales > Flavobacteriaceae > Flavobacterium. The sequence continues at coordinate 37,928 of NZ_SNWW01000016.1, read as the reverse complement.
GCCTATAGCGATCCTCAATTCAATAATCCTATTTCGGATATTGAAGAGTTTATTACTTTGATGAATCCCGAAAAATATACTTTTCATTACAAGATAGAGCAAGATACAACCCAAGCTGCCGGAACGAGCAGCCCGGCACCAAGATTTACAGCAATTGCTCCGGAGGAATTAGAATTGGATTTTGTTTTTGACCGAACAGGCGTTATTGCCGGCAAAGAAAGTACCGAAAATGGTGTTATTGAAGACATTGAGCATTTTAGAAAAGTAATTTTAGAATATAATGGTACAGAACATAAACCAAATTACTTGAAAATTGCCTGGGGAAGCCTGCTTTTTAAAGGGTCTCTCACAGAAATGACCATTGAGTATAAACTTTTCAGGCCAGATGGAACACCTATCAGAGCCATTGCAAAAGGAAAATTTAAAGGAGTTGTTGAGGATGAGTTAAGGGCAAAACAGCAAAACAATCAATCTCCTGATTTAACCCATACCAGAACTGTAAAAGCAGGCGACACGCTTCCTTTAATGTCATTTAGAATCTATGGCGATTCAAAATATTATCTCGAAGTAGCAAAGGCCAACAAGCTTATTAATTTCAGAAAATTAAAAATTGGCCAAAAAATATTTTTCCCTCCTCTACAAAAACAACAATAGATGAACAATACCGGCGTCATACAAACCAGTAAAAGTGCAGATTTAGTAACGCACAAATTGCTCATTGAGGGAAATGAGCTATCCGGCATTTATCAGGTAATGAGCATTGTAGTTCATAATGAGGTTAACAGAATACCTATGGCGCAAATTATTTTGACCGACGGAGATGCTGCCGCACGAGATTTTAAATTAAGCAACGAAGATTTGCTCATTCCGGGAAAAAAAATAGAAATAAAAGCAGGCTATCACAGTGACGAAGAAACTATTTATAAAGGAATAGTTGTAAAACATTCGATAAAAATAAAAGACAATTCATCCCTGCTCATTGTGGAATGCAAAGACGAAGCCGTAAAAATGACTATCGGTAGAAAAAGTAAATATTTTTATGATGTAAAAGACAGTGATGCTTTTGAAGACATTATAGGCACTTACGGATTACAAAAAGATGTGGAAAGTACTAATTTTAGTCATAAAGAACTAGTACAATACAATACTTCCGATTGGGATTTTATTGTCTCTCGTGCACAAGCCAATGGAAAATTATGTTTTATTGAAAACGGCAAAATTTCGATTAAAAAACCAGATTTAGCTTCCGGATCGGTCGAAACGGTTGCTTTTGGTGCCAGCATGCTCGATTTTGATGCCGAAATTGACGCTAGAAATCAGTTTGCCAAAGTTTCATCCTACAGCTGGAATGCATCAAATCAGGAATTATTAGAAATTGAAGCCAAAGACCCCAGCGTAAGCTTAAACGGAAATTTATCTCCTTCGGATTTATCCGGTATAGTAAAGCTGGAAAATTTAGAATTGCGTCACGGCGGTCATGTTACCGATACTGAACTACAGGATTGGGCCGATGCAAAATTATTATTTCAACAACTTTCAAAAGTCCGCGGAAGAGTAAAATTCCAAGGCATTCCCGCAGTAAAACCTAACACCATTATCACACTCGAAGGCGTAGGAGATCGTTTTAATGGCAAAGCATACATTACAGGGGTTTTCCATGAAATAGCAAACGGCAATTGGACTGTAAATGCGCAGTTTGGCTTGAATCCTGAATGGTTTTCTGAAACTTATGATATCAATACACCATCGGCTTCAGGAATAATTCCATCCATAAAAGGACTGCATATTGGTATTGTAACCCAACTTCAGGACGATCCCGACAGTGAAGACAGAATTTTGGTAAAAATACCAATTATCAATAACGAAGAACAAGGCATTTGGTGCAGAGTAGCTGCCCTGGATGCAGGTGACAACAGAGGCATTTTTTTCAGGCCCGAAATTGAAGACGAAGTAATTATTGGCTTCATCAACGAAGATCCCAATGATGCCATTGTATTAGGAATGCTCCACAGCAGCGCAAAACCTGCTCCACTAAAAGCAACTGACGATAACCATCAAAAAGGGATTTTTACAAGAAGCGAAATGAAAGTGCTGTTTGATGATGATAAAAAATCGATAGCCATTGAAACTCCGGCAGGAAAAAAAATAACACTGGACGAAGACAAAGGATCAATAATTATTGAAGACGAAAATTCGAACGTGATTACAATTGACAGCGCAGGAATAAAAATGGAAAGTGCTGGCGATATTTCAATAAAGGCAACAGGCGATGTAAAAATTGAAGGCACCAATGTAAATGTAAAAGCAACCGCCCAATTTAAAGCCGAAGGCAGTGCCGGGGCAGAAATGTCATCAGCAGCCGTGGCGATAGTTAAAGGCAGCATTGTGCAGATAAATTAATTTATCCTCCATTAGTTTCAGTTCTTAAAACTCTTAAATAAAAATAATAATTATGGGAGCACCAGCCGCAAGAATCAATGATATGCATGTTTGTCCAATGGTAACCGCAACTGTACCTCATGTAGGCGGGCCAATATTGCCACCAGGCGCACCTACAGTACTGATAGGCGGTCAACCGGCAGCCTGCCTGGGAGATATGATCGTTTGCACCGGGCCTCCGGATAGTATTATAGCGGGTTCAGGTACAGTGCTGATTGGAGGAAAACCAGCCGCAAGAATGGGAGATTCAACCGCGCATGGCGGAACAATTATAATAGGATGTCCAACTGTTTTAATAGGTTGATTATGGAAAATAAAAAAGATTTTTTAGGTACTGGATGGAGTTTTCCGCCAGAGTTTAAAAAGAACAATAAAGCAGTCGTCATGACATCTGACGAGGCAGATATTAAAAGCAGTTTGGAGATATTGCTTTCTACCAAAATCGGCGAGCGCATTATGCTGCCCAGATACGGATGCAATATGGATGAATTACTTTTTGAAACATTAGACAGAACATTAAAAACTTATGTTTCAGAACTAATAAAAACGGCAATTTTATATTTCGAACCACGAATTGATGTTGAAAAAATTGACATAACACAGGGTGATGATTTAGAAGGTGAATTATTGGTCATAATCGATTACAGAATAAGAAGTACAAACTCAAGAAGCAATCTTGTTTATCCATATTACAAAGGAGAAGGCACTAATATTTAAAAGCTTATAAGCTATGAGTACCAACAGCAGCCAAATAGACAATGTTATTTTTAAAAGAAATGGAGTCAACCAGGAAGAACGCTTTAGTGAAGCACTAGAGCCGGGCAACCTAAAACTTCATGATTTTACTATTGAGGACTGGCTGCTATTTGCTTATAATTTTGCAAAAGAAGTCAACTTTTTCGACATTGATAACGATAAAACCCCAGAAGGCGATTGGCAGGAATTTTTTAGCTATTTCGGCTTTTCAAAAGATAATCTTCCGGATGGCATACCGAAAAGAACAGATAAAGAATATGCTGTTTTAAAAGAAAATATTACCAAAACATTATCTAATGCTAATATAAATCAGGACCTTACTCCTCACATGACATTGTTTGTGTGTTTCCTGAAATTATTGGAATTATCCCAAAACAAACTTAATCTTATTACGAAAAAGCATTTAGATTTTTTTTACAAAGACATACTGCAAATCAAAAAACTTCCCGCAAAAGCGGATAAGGTCAATATCATTTTTGAGCTGGCAAAAAAAATTGCCGAAGAAAAAATTGCCGTAAATACCGAACTTGATGCCGGAAAAGATCCCGATGGAAAAAAATTAATATACAAAACCACCGAAGAATTTATTGCCAATAAAGCCAATATAGCTTACTTAAAAAGTGTGTATAATGACGTTGATTTGGGCGAAATAAAATACAGTGAAATTGCAAATTCTCTGGATGGAAAAGGTGAACCCTTAAAAGAAGACGCTCCATATTGGTTTCCTTTTGGATATACATCCAATGAAAAGAAGTATCCGGAATTAAGCGATGCCAAATTAGGTTTTGCAATAGCTTCAGAATTATTTAATCTTAAGGAAGGTGATAGAAATATTGACATCACAATTACTTTTGATGGAAATTTAACTTTTCAAAATCCATTTAATGTAGATGATCTTTTGGAAAACATCAGCATTCTATATAGTGGAAAAAAAGGATGGATTGGAAATTTTAAACTTAGCACAGCCATTGCTTTTAAGAATGGAAGTCAATCTTCAAGTATTGGCGGCAACAAATTAAGATTGGTTTTTCAGATACCAAAGGATGACCCGGCAATTGTTAACTACGACCAGAAAGTTTTAGGTGAATTTTTCTCTACAGAACTTCCTGTAATTCGATTTTTAATCAATACGCAAGATCCTAAAGGGCATAATCTTTTTAGAACTTTAGTGACAAAAGCAATCACCAGTATTACCGCAAAAGTTGAGGTTAAGGATGTGAAATCTTTATTGTTAGAGAGTGATAACGGTTTACTTAATGCTGCAAAGCCCTTCTATCCTTTTACAGCTCAACCTGAAAAAAACAGCTCGTTTATAATAAATTATCCTGAAATCTTTTCTAAAAAATGGACAGAGGCTGATATTAACATCAAGTGGAAAAACACTCCATTATCATTTGAAACTCATTATGCTGCCTACAAAAAAAGTTTTCTTGAAACAATAAGTAAAAAGATTTTTATTGATGCCATTTTCATCAAAGGTAACATTGAAGCCAAAATGAAGGCCAACCAGCCCGAAGATGGAATTACAAAAAAAACAGATTCAGAATCAAAAATTGCTTTAGAAACTAACGATTCAATTGCAATAAATCTAAACGGTCCAATTGTTACAAAAGACTATTTTAAAGCAACATTATCTGTTTTAAACAAAGAAGTTTGGGAGAATCAAAATACAGCTGTTAATTTATTTGATGATCCTGATAGTGATAAAGTATTTGAATCTAATATCAATGTAAAAGGGAACACCTATGCGATTGACAAAAGCGGTCCGATACGATTAACATTAAATCAATCGTTTTTACATTCGTTATTTCCAAAGGTTTATACTCTGGCAATAATGAATGTGGCTACAACTCCATCAACGCCTATTCCAAATGAGCCTTACACTCCGGTTGTAGAAAGCATAAGCCTGAATTATTCTGCTGAGGAAACTATTGATTTTACTGCCTACGAGTCTAACCGAATAAAATTGTTTCATGAAGCTCCTTTTGGTCAGCGTGAAGAACATTCGTATTTGAAACAACAAGCCATCAATAAAGAAATTTTAGATACTGCCACGCCAATTACTAATTGTTTGGTTCCGGATTATTGCAATGGAGGCGAATTTTATGTAGGCCTTCAGGATGCCGAAATATTACAGCAGATTTCATTATTATTTCAAATATTAGAAGGAAGCGAAAATACCAGCGTTCCCACTTTTACAGGAAAGCAAAAAGTAGAATGGTACATATTATGTTATAATTATTGGAAAAATCTTGATAAGGATATTTTGGCAAATGGTATCGATAACTTTTTAAAATCGGGTATCATAAAATTTAGTATTCCAAAGCAGGCATCTAATGACAATACACTGTTTCCAGCCAATACAATTTGGATAAAAGCAAAAATGCACAAAGATTATGATGCTGTTTGTAAAGTTATCGATGTAAAAACTCAGGTTGTTACCGCCGAATTTTTTGACAATAACAATAATTTATCTCATTTAGACAGCACATTGCCTCCGAAAACAATATCTAAATTAATTACCAGGGTTCCGCAAATTAAAAATATTGACCAGCCTTTTAATTCATTTTCAGGAAAACCATTAGAGTCTGATCCCTCCTATTATCTGCGTGTAAGTGAACGCTTGCGCCACAAAAACAGGGCTATAACGCTTTGGGATTATGAGCATCTTATTTTGCAGGAATTTCCAAATGTTTTTAGAGTAAAATGCCTTAACCATACTTTTATTTCGGGTACTAATACTTCGTTTTTATCTCCGGGAAAAGTAACGCTGGTAGTAATTCCGGATATCGTAGACAAAAATGTATTCGATATTTATGAGCCAAGAGTAAGCACAGCCACTTTGAACAGCATAGAGAATTTTATTAATTCTAAAAACTCAATGCAAGTGTCTGCAAAAGCAATTAATCCTGATTATGAAAAAGTTATAATAAAATTGGATGTAAAGTTTTATCCGCAATACGATGAGAATTTTTATAAAAAACAGCTCAATGAAGATCTTATAAAATTTTTATCTCCTTGGGCTTTTGATACTTCTAAGCAAATCATATTTGGAGTAGAACTGCAACGAAGTATTGTTATAGAATATATCGAAAATTTACATTATGTAGATTTTTTATCTACGCTTGAAATGGCAATATATATCGATAAAAAAACAGATAAGGAACATCCCAAACTATTAGAAGATACAGAAAACAACAAGGCCAATGTACATCTTTTAGACTTTTTAACCACACTGTCACCATCAAGCCCAAAAAACATTTTAGTCTCTGTTAAAAACCACATTATCGGTACCAACATAATAACTTGTAAACCACAAACTACTGAAGAACCTGAAAAATGTCGATACTAAACCAACATATCACCATTCCTAAAAAATCAGCAACCGAGGACGATTTGGATTTCTTTTATTTAAGAAAAAAAGGAATCGAATATATCGAGTCTTTTGGCAGTAAATTTTGGACAGATTTTAATGAGCATGATCCGGGTATTACGATGCTGGAGATGCTTTGCTACGCCATTTCTGATCTTGGCATGAGACTTAATCTCCCTATAGAAAATATATTAGAATCTAATGACAGCACTAAAGGTATTCCTAAACAGTTTTTTAAAGCCTCAGATGTATTGTCATCAAGTCCGGTCACGCAAAATGATTACCGAAAACTATTTATAGACATAGAAGGAGTTAGAAATTGCTGGCTCGCAAAACATGAAAAAACAGTGTATGTAGATTGCAAAAAAGATAAACTTTCTTATGATATTAAGGATTATGAAAATCTATCAGACAATTTAAGAAAATCTTTCGGGCTCAATGGCTTATATGATCTTTATGTAGATTTTGAAAGCTCAAAACCTGCGGAAATAGAGATCGTTAAAGAAAAAATAAGAAAGCAGTATCATGCAAACAGAAACCTTTGCGAAGATCTTGTTGATATAAAAAAAGTGGTAGACTATCCCATAAAAATATGTGCAGATATTGAAGTAGATACTGAAGCCGATGAAGAACTGGTTCATGCAAATGTCATTACTGCTCTGGAAAATTACTTATCGACAACGGTCAATTTTTATTCCCTAAAACAAATGATTGACAAAGGATATTCGACTTTGGAAATTTTTGATGGTCCAAGTTTAGAGAATGGTTTTATTGATACAAAAGAATTGCTTACGGCCGATTTGAGAAACGAAGTGCGTCTCTCAGATATTATGAGAATAATAATGTCGGTTCCCGATGTACTGCTAATTAAAGATATTTCTTTGGGAAATTGTGGCGGTGATGACCTGGAAAACAAATGGCTTATTTGCCTTTCAGAATACCAAAAACCTGTTGTTTGTGCTAAAAGTGTTTTCAATTACAACAAAGGATTATTGCCCCTCAATATCAATCAGGCTCAGGTAAAAATTTATTTAGACGCCATCAAGGCCGAAAAAGATAAAGCGACAACCAACGCCAGCCAGAATAAAGAATTAGAAATACCAAATGGCGAATATCTTAACACTGATATTTATACAACCATACAAAATGATTTTCCTGAAACCTATGGAATTGGCGAAGTGGGACTTCCTTCCAGAGCATCTATTGAACGTAAATCTAAAGCAAAACAATTAAAAGGATATCTTTTATTTTTTGATCAGATATTAGGAAGTTATTTTAAACAATTAGGTAAAGTAAGCGAATTGCTTTCTGTAAGCGGAAATTTGTCCCGAACTCTTTTTACTCAAGTCGTTCAAGATATTGAAGGTGCTAATGACATTGTAGACAAATATGAAGATTACGACGATGAAACTATTACAGCACTGCTTTTTGACCAACAGGACAATTATATTGAACGAAGAAATAAAATTTTAGACCATCTCCTGTCACGTTTTGCCGAAAATTTTTCGGAATACGTATTTGTTAACAAAACCATTTATGGCAACACTACAGATCAGGTAGTATTGCGCGACAAAGAAAATTTTTTGAAAGATTATAAAGTAGTAAGCAAAGAGCGCGGCAATGCTTTTGATTATTACAAACAGCCCATTGCCAATTTATGGAATACCAATAATGTTTCAGGAGCCGAAAAAAGGATTTCCAGACTTATTGGTATTAAAGATTACAGTCGCAGGAACCTTTCTAATTCGTTTGTCCAGATGTACAATTTTATTGATACAGACAATCAATCTGTCTACAGATGGCGTATTGTAGACACTCATAATGAGATTGTACTTTCTTCAACAGCAGAATACTTCGATACTTCCGCAGCAAATAAGGAGCTTTATTTTGCCGTATTGCAAATTATTCAGACTCGGGAATATAAAATAAAAGAGGCTTTTAAAAACGGCATAATAACAGATTTATCCATTATTGACAATATTTTAATTCAAAAGTCAGATGCCGGGAAATATTCTTATGACATTATAAATCCTGCAATCAAAGACAAGAAAAACCCAAACCGTATTATTGCCCGCAGATTTGAATACTATACTAATTTGCCGGATTTAGAAAAATCGATTCTGGAATTGATTCAATTTATGAAAGAAGATTTTACCGAGGAAGGAATGTTTTTGATAGAACATATGATGCTCCGTCCGGATGTAAATCTGACAACAGTAAATCCAGATACTTTCATGCCTATTTGCGCCGATGAATGCGATAATTGCGAACCAATAGATCCCTACTCCTACCGTGTGAGTGTTGTGCTGCCCGGATATACATTGCGATTTGCCAATACCGATTTTAGAAATTATATAGAAAAAATAATTAAGGAAGAATTGCCGGCACACGTTCTGGCAAAAATATGCTGGATTGGATATAGGGAAAAAGATGTAAAAGACCCCGCAGAAAACCAGCTTGTTCAATTTGAAAAAACATATAAAGACTACTTATTCGCCAAAACTGATTTGAATCAAGAGCAGCCGGAACCACAATTAATCAGCTTTATTAAGGCGCTAACCGTTCTGGACAATGTTTACCCAACCGGACGACTGTTTGATTGCAGTGATGAAAACGAGCGATTGTCAGATAAAATTATACTAGGAAAAACGAATTTAGGATCACTATAAAAACTATTCTCATGTCAGCAAAACTTTCAACAATAACAACACAATACCGCCGATTCACAAAGAATCAGGTACTTACAGAAGGAAACCTTAATGAGGTAGTAGATTTTTTTGACGATCAGGATCGCCTATCCCGCATTTACCTGAGTGGCGTTGGTATAGTTTGCGGATTTTATGCTGCTTATAATGAGGATCAAAAAAACATTTCAATAACACAAGGAACTGGTGTAACTACTGATGGTGATCTTTTTAAATTATATCAGGCAAATATATTGGGAAATAAAAAAATTGATTTTGACTCCAAAACCTATACGCATTGTAAAATTTATGATAATACAAAAGCGGCTTACAAACCTTTTTTTTATGATGGGGCAAACAAGCAATTACCTCTTTTTGAACTCTTGACAAAAGAAGAGCAAAAAAAAGAAAAAGACCCCAATTTTGCTTTATTAGAATTTACCGCAAATACAGAATTTGAGTTGAAAGATGCCGTAATTGTTTTATATCTGGAGTCTTATGAAAAAGAATCTGACCTTTGCGTAAGTCTTTCATGCGACAATCAGGGATTGGAAATTGTGGGCAATTTTAAAGTTTTAATTGTCAGCAAAGCCGTTGCCACACAAATAATGAATCATGACAGCATGATTGGCAAAATCAATTATTCTAATTTATACTATAATTTACCGGACCTAAAATCAAACCGAATTGTACTAAAACCCGATGATTTTGTACATCTTGATGCCATAAAACAAACCTTTACCAAAGGGATTTTCAAAAACAATGTTGTTAAGAATTTACAGGATGGCTACAATAAGCTGCTGACAGGCTTAAATATGCCACTTGTTTTAGATGCTATTCAAAAAAAGATAACCGAACTATTTAATTTTGAAGGAGACCCGGTACTTCCTCAGGATTTTCAATACCTCTATGATCTGCTTAACGACCTTATTGATACGTACAACGAAACCAAAGCACTGCTGCTTACTATAGATGATAATTATTGTTCTCCTGATATTAATGCTTTTCCAAAACATTTAATGCTGGGCGAACTAATAAAAACCGAGCCTTGTTATGAATTCCGTCATGCTTTTTACAAATCGCCTTTACTTACAGGAGAAAACGGTAGCACTTGCAATGACTGTCTTGCAGCTGATGACGCTCCTGTTAAAGATTCAGAAAAAAAGGAAAAAGACGCAACAGCAGATGAAATAAAAATATGCTACGGCGAAAACACATCCAGACAAAGAGTGTACAGTCTTATTCTGCGAAGTGCACAATTATTAGAAAACTACAATCCATTATATGATGTTATAAAAATTACGCCGTCTTTGCAAATGGGTAAATTGGGCAAAAAAGCCATTCCTTTTTACAATAATGTAAACGATTTGCTTATTAAGACCTGGGATTTTGATAAAACAATTTTAGGGTTAGAAAAAAACAATGTTAGTTACCATGATGATTTATTGAATACTAAAAAACCGCTCGAAATTCATCTTGATAGCGATTTTTACAGAATTGAAGGACACCAGGGACGCAATTACAAAGAAGCATTAAAAGCTATTCAACAAATTAGATTAGAAAACGGACTCGGATTTAATATAATGATCCTGGCAGTAAATGCTAATGAACTGGATAAAACCATTCAAAATTTCACCAAATATTACCTCAACAAAAACCATGGTTACGAGCATAAAGCAGGCGTAATTCCGGGAGGTACATTTATAATGATATATCTGGAAGAAAAAACACCTTATTATAAAAGCCGCAGACTATCTTTAACCGGTGACTTCGAGAAATTTGCTGAAGGAATACCCATTTTAAATCCAATTGTTGCTGATTTTTCAATACCGTATTTATGTTGCGACGAAAATAATATAGGTCTTACTTTACCTGTAGATAAAATTTGTTTTGACAGCAAAACACCTCCTCTGCCTTTTAAAGTATCTCCAGCGGGAGGTTTTATAAAAGCTAATGTTAGACCCGATCAAAACGGTGGGGTAACGGTAAATGAACTTGGAGTTCTTGTGTTTGATCCAAATTTAGTCAGCAAAGAGTTAATAGGCCAAACAATAACATTTACAGTTAATAATTTTGATACTAAATGTGCCATAACCATCTTTGAAAAACCAATATTTGATTTTGTTGCTGTTCCTTCACAACCCTCAGGAATTAGCGAAACCGAAGTTACTTTTACCGTAACCGGAGAAAATCTTGCCGGTAATAAATATACCTGGAATTTTGGCGACAAAAGCGAACCTGTTACAGATGAAAAAACAGAAATAAAACACATCTACAAGTATAATAGTGAATCACAAAAAAAATTCACATTTGATGTTACTCTTAGTGCAGACAATGGCAACTGCGGTTTTCAAATCACTCAGCCTGTAAGTTTTGAAATTGAAGACCCAAAAGTACTGATATACAACAGATTACTTAATAACATATCTTTTTGTAGAAATGATAAAGCAGTGCCCCTAACCCTTGAACCAAATATAAAAGGAGCAATTATTTCCGGAGAAGGAGTTGTAGCATTAAAAGGAGGACAATTTAGGTTTAATCCGTCCATTGTAGCGCCGGCTGTCACAAGCGTAACCATTTTGATAGACGGCAAACCATCCAATCTTTCTATTACACTTTTAGATCTGCCTACTGCCAGTTTTACATTTGTTATAGATCCAACGGGAATGCTGACCTTAAACAACAATTCCCAAAATGCCGAAACTTACATTTGGGAAATTAATAAGGAAATAGTAAAAACGGATAAAAAAGACTCAATAACAAGACCAACTGCTTTATTTAATGAATCTTCTATTTCCGTTTCATTAATAGCCGAAGGCAAATGTGGCTCAGTAACCGATGGCCCAAGATTAATTGAGATTAGGAAAGAAGCCGAAGTAAATACATGTCTTGACAATGCTGATTTATTTGTAAAAAATTCAATTGGAACCACTTCCAGTTTAAAAGAAACTTCCGTTTTAAATAAATTCAATAAGGACACAATTAACTTAATTTCTGAAACTGAAAACAGATTTGCCGAAGTTCAAAAAAACCTTGAAAGTTACATCAACGGTAAGTCAAATGCTAAAGTACCTGAATTGTTCACGCAGGAATATTTCAATTTTATATCCACAGTTGTTGCCGCTGCCATCAGACTGCAAAATTTAAATCAGATTTCCGCTGTACAAACACTTATATCGCTAAATACATCCTTGTTTTACACTATTTTAAGATGTCAGGATGCAAAGACACTTAAAACTTCTGAAGAACAAATTGTGCGAACAGCATTGCTTTTTAATGATTTATTTAAAAGTTTCATCGAATTAAAATTCAATACAGATAAGGACGGATCATTGAAAGAGTTTTTGTCGAGCATGCTAAAAGTATTTGCAAAAATCGATTTTATACTGTCTAATTTAAATATACAAATAGAAGAACTTACAACTAGTGCTAAATTCAAATAAACATATTATCAATAAGGTTTTCCTTGAGATAAATACCAATTCTAAAGAAAAAGGATATTATCTCAAGGACAATATTGATGCGTTTTTGCAAAAGGAAATATTCTCGATTTTAGAAAATTATTTTAATGAATTGGATACAAAAAATCCTCAATACAGCATACAATTAGACAAACTCAACATTGATATTGCCATAAATCAAAATTTGGATTTTGAAGATTTCAAAGAGCAAATCCTAAAAAAAATTACAAAACAAGTTGAAGAAGTTTTTGAAAAAGAAGATGCAAATATAGAGAGCTATAGACGCATCAGACCACAGGAAAAAGGAATAGAAAGCTTTTTTTATTTCCTGGAAACTGGCACAAATACCTGGTGGACAACCTTAGATCATGATTTTGAAATAGTAGATGACACTACATTTGGTGAAATCCTAAATGATGAAACCTTTTCTTTTAAGTGGGCAAATGCAGTCCAAAAAACAATTGCGAGAACAAGGTTTATCAAACAATTTACTGATGAACAAATTGTAACAATTATTAAAAAAGGAATATTACTTAAAAAAAATAGTGCTGACAGCAGTGCCAAAATAATCAGGATTAGCGCCATAAAAAAACACATTGAAAGCAGTATTGCAAAAAATGGATTAATTCCAAATCAAAGATTTTTAATGTGGGAAATAGTTGTTTTAAGCCTTTTGGGGACAAGAGATGCAATTGTAAAACAAAAGCTTTCCGGATTGATTTGCAGTGTGTTTGAATTTCATAAAAAAAACAGCTTTTTGAAACACAAAGAACTTTTTCTAAAGGAAATTGAAAATCAGATAGAAAACAAAAACGAACTGGAATTGCTGGCTAACCTTAATACTATTGTTTTGATTATCGAAAAAAAACTTGACAAAGTTATTCTAACGGGAATAGAAACTGCTCCAAAACCCCAAGCAGAAATAAAAACGGAGACAGAAATAGAAACAGAAAAAATTCAGGAAAATAATGAAAAAACAACGCCCAACCCGGATTTGATTTTGTTAAAAAACAAAGATGCGATTGTTCACAGCGCCGATAAAAATACCGAGTCTTTATCAGATAATTCAAAAGAAAAAACTCCAAATAATAACGAAAAAGTAATCGATAAAAAAGATCCTTCTTTTAGAAAAGAAGAAGCTATAATAGATGCAAATATTAGCGGTTTATATGTTGGCAATGTGGGTTTAGTATTGATTCATCCCTTTTTGAAATCCCTTTTTGATAATTGCAAACTGCTCAATAAAGACAACAGCATAAATAATCCTGAAGTTGCCACGCACCTTTTGCATTATATAGCCACAGGAAAAGAACAGGATTATGAGAACGCTATGACTTTCGAAAAATTCTTATGCAATATTCCAATAGACGAACCTATTGAAAGAAACATTGTACTCTCTGAAGAAATGAAAAAAGAAGCGACCACAATGCTGCAAGCCGTGTTGAGCAATTGGGATATAATGAAAACATCATCGGCAGAATTGCTGCAAAACCAATTTTTGCAACGCCCGGGAAAACTAAGTATCAATGGAGATGAAAGCCCTGTAATAATTATAGAGCGAAAAACACAAGATATTTTATTAGACAAATTAAGTTGGAATTTGAGCATCATAAAATTGGCCTGGAAAAAACGAATCATATATGTTAACTGGTAAAAATTAAAAATATGAATGTTGAAAACACCTCTTTTTTAGAATACGATAAAAAAAATATTTTTACTGAACAGCAAAAAGCGTTTGGATTTGTATTCGATAATCTTGATTTATCGAAAATCGCCTTTTGCGGAGGAGTAGCAGATTATTTGAACCTTCGTCAGTACTATCAAATGCAAATAAATGATTTGGATATAATGTATGAAAACGAAGAAGATTTAAATCCTATTAAGAATAAAGTTGATATAAAGAGGTATACCTCAAAATTTTACAGAACCTTAAACGGAGAAACATTGGTTTATAAATTCAAAATTTATGGCAAGGAAATAAATGTAGATAATTTCCCAAATAATTTTTCGAGATTAACCCTTACACAATCACCTCTTTTGGGCAAAATGGTATGGCACTCCTCATTTAATGAAATGAAAAAATTTCATAACAATGAGATACATCTAAAAACCTCTGAAATAGCAGGAATAAATTACGAATGGAGACGATTATATAAACACAGCCGAAAAGCTTCTTTGTACAACAATGTAACTTTTCTGGAAGAAAAAAACTTAATTCATACTATTAAAAAAAATATTTTATGAGGGAAGAGCCTAGAATAATTTACAGCTTAGATGCATTTCCTGTTAGTAATAATCGATGGAATCAGGGGAATAAGTTTAAAGAAACGATTTATTCGACTGCATTAAGTATACTATATAGCCATTTATGGTATAAAGACATCGAGCTTTATGCTGATGAAACAGCTTATAGATTTCTTTATATGTTGCCTTGCAGAGTTACTAAAATTAGCAGTAATAAAGACACTGTCATTTGGATGAAATCGAAAATTGATGTTATCGAAAAACAAACTAAACCTTTTATACATCTTGATAATGATGTCTTTATAAAGAAAAAAATACATTTTGATTTTGATAAGGTAATTGTTGAACAAAATGATTACGAATTACACAGTATGTACAAATATCGTGTAGATTTTTTTAATCAATATACTCAAAATTTAGACTATTGGAAACCAGATCTGGGATATGCATATAATTGTGGAGTATTAGGTTTTAGTGACTTTGAACTTCGAGATCAGTTTTTAAAAGTTTTTTATGATTTAGAAGAAATCTTTATAAAAAATCATAATCCAAAAATAGCAAAAATAGAACCTTGCATTGTTTTAGAACAATATAATCTGGCGGCATTATTACATCATCATAATATTAAACCAACATTATTGCTATGGAAAAAAAACTTGTTCGAAAATTACCAGCTAGCAGATAAAATTGGTTATTCACACATTGTGGGTCAAAAAAAATACAGGATAGACATTGTTCAGGAAATAGAAAACAGGCTTTTTAAACTGTTTCCGTATTGGTACAAAGAAGTAAAGAATGCTTTAGAAAAAGAAGGTATCGTTTAAAAAAACTATAAATAGCTGTATATGAAACAAAGACACAGGATAATTTATAGCCTTGATGTGCTTCCTATTATGAATAACAGATGGAATATGGGAGACAAACTAAAGGAAACTATCTACATGACTGCTCTAAGTATATTATATAGTCATATGTGGTATGATGAAATTGAGCTTTATGTAGATGAAATAGGCTTTGAGTTCCTACACATGCTTCCTTGTGCTGTTACCAAAGTGAAGGATGACAACAAAATAGAACTTTGGATGAAATCTAAAATTAATGCTATGGAACTACAAACAAAGCCATTTGTTCATGTAGATACCGACATATTTATTAAGAAAAAAATAGATTTTAGTTTTGATGATGTAATAGTAGAACGCAAAGAAGATACTTATGAAATCCATTACCAGAAGCAAGTCGAATTATTTACCAAATACACGAATAACCTTCCTTACTGGCATTCCAATTTAGGCTATTCCTATAATTGTGGAATATTTGGTTTTAACGATCTCAAACTTCGCGATGAATTTATAAAAAGCTATTATGATTTGGAGAAAATATACGTTGAAAACCAAAACAGCTTTTCTCTATTGAAACAAGAAGGTTATGAGACTTGCATTTTAATAGAACAATATACCCTTGCATCGCTATTGAACTATAAAAACAATAATCCTACAATACTATTGAAAGGAGAAAACATAACAGAGCAAGGAAAATATGCCGATAATATTGGGTATTCTCATTTTTTTGGAATGAAAAAATATGAAAAATATGTTGTTGACGAGATTGAACTTCGGCTCTCTAAAATATTTCCGTATTGGTATATTCAAATAAAAAACGCATTAGAGAAAGAAGGTGTTATGGCGAATAATCCGCAGTTTGTTTAGTTAAACAAATTATTAATCCAAAATGGTAAAATAATAAGTCATGAGAGAATTTGAACAAAAAAAAATAGCTAACGCCTCTCCTTCTCCTTTTTTTGGACCAAAAATTCAAAAAAAACTAACCACAGGCACGGTAGGAGACAAATACGAAACAGAAGCCGACAATGTTGCTGACAAAGTAGTTAACAAACGTAAAACGGGAGGGTTGCTTCAATCGAGAAGTGAAGAAGCTGTGCAGCAAAAGCCTATTTCAGAAACCATTTCAACGGTTCAAAAACAAGATCTGGCACAAGAAAAGCCGCTACAAAAAAAGGGCAAGGAAAAAGAAGAAGACAAAAAAGTACAAAAGAAATCCGATAAGGAAGAAGATAAGAAAGTACAGAAAAAAGGAGAAAAAGAGGAAGACAAGAAGGTACAAAAGAAATCCGATAAGGAAGAAGACAAAAAAGTACAAAAAAAAGGCGAAAAAGAAGAAGACAAGAAAGTACAAAAAAAATCCGATAAGGAAGAAGATAAAAAAGTACAGAAAAAGGGCGAAAAAGAAGAAGACAAAAAGGTTCAGAAAAAATGTGCCGATTGCGAGAACGAAGACAAAAAGGTTCAGAAAAAAGAAGAAAAAAAGGAAGAAAAAAAACCAGTTCAGGCAAAATTAAATGAGTCAAACTCAGTAAATGAAGGAGTTGAAAGTGACCTTAAAAGCTCAAAAGGCAGTGGCAATGGCATGGACAAAAAAACAAAGCAAGAAATGGAATCGGGTTTTGGTGCCGATTTTAGTAATGTAAACATCCACACAGACAGCAAAGCTATACAAATGAGCGAACAGCTGGGCGCACAAGCTTTTACACATGGTAACGATGTCTATTTCAATAAAGGAAAATACAACCCAGACTCCAAAGAAGGTAAACATTTACTTGCGCATGAACTCACGCATACGATACAGCAAACAGGCAGCAAGACAACAAATAATGTTCAAAAACTATCTGATTCAGATTGTGGCTCAACTACGACTTTAAATTTATCCGGCTCATGTCATGATTATCACAATACCTGTTATACAGAAACTTTTGTCCCTGCCAAAAGTGACGCTTTAAAAATAGTTATTGATGTAGATTATATGAACCCTGTTGGCTCCTGGATCAAAGAAGACTTCAGTGCTCAGGTTATAAAATGTGGTATAATAGACGATACTAATATAGGTTCAAAAAGATTATCACCAGGTAACATCCCTTCAACCTTAGAATTTAAGATCGCAAGTGTTACTCCCGGAGATAAATATTTTATCAGAATTTATTCAAGATCCAGTTCAGCTTTAAAATCAAATTACAGCGTAAGTCAATAAAAATATGCCAGTCTTAACCAAAAAAACAAATACGAATCCTTCGCACTCCGCGTCACATCATGACAAGGGGAAGGAATCTTTTTTTGGGGTACAGGCAAAATTGAATATAGGAAAATCTAACGATAAATTTGAAGCTGAAGCCGATAGGGTGGCAGATCAAGTGGTTGCCAATAAACAAACAGCAAAGACAGACACTTTCTTTTCGCCATCGCCAGTAATGCAAAAGAAATTGGCGGGTGATGTTCAAAAGCAAGAAGAACAAAACAAAGAAATTCAGCAAAAAACTGCAGCCGAAACCATAACGCCTGTTACACAGTTAAAAGGTGAATCAATCCAAAATAAACTCGATTCCAGAATAACAGAAAAACGAGAAATCAATCCGGCTTTTTCTGCATCAAAAACCTTTATTCAGAATAAACTCGAAGATAAAATCCAGAAAAAAGAGGAGACAATTCAAAATAAGACAGAAGTCAAAAAAACAGAAACTACCTCAACAAATACGCTTTCACTTAAACCTTTAATTCAAAATAAAGGGGAAGAAGAAAATTTACAACAGAAAAAAGAAGAAGAAAAACAAACCAAAGACGAGGAAAAACAAATACAAAAAAGTGCTGCTGGGGATGCCAATCCTAACGATAATTCTAATCTAGAGTCCAATTTAAACAGCAGCAAAGGTAGAGGTTCTCCACTATCCGGAAAAGTAAAAACCGAAATGGAATCCGACATTGGAGCGGATTTTAGCAATGTCCGCATACACAATGACGCTAACGCTGTTCAAATGAATAAGCAATTGGGAGCGCAGGCTTTTGCAACCGGAAACAATATTTATTTTAACGAAGGAAAATACAATCCAAATTCGCAGGATGGCAAGCATTTACTCGCCCACGAATTAACACATACCGTACAGCAGGGAGCAGCTATTAGAAAAAAACCGGAACCAATCTCCCCTGCTCCCGAAATGGTTCAGGGTTCGTTCCTCGATTTAGTTCCGGATTGGATCATCAATGAGGCACGACACGTTCCGGGTTACACTCTTTTCACCGTTATTATTGGTTACGACCCGTTACGACAAATTGATGTAGAACGAACTCCAATTAATTTGGTTGAAGGTTTAATGGGTCTTATTCCTTTTGGAACTGCTATATTCGATAAGCTTCAGGAATATGGAATTCTTCAGCAGGTTTTTGACTGGGTAGAAGGAAAATTAGGTGAACTGGGACTAACAATCGACAGTATTTTAGATTTAGTTGAAGATGTTTGGGATGAGGTATCCTTTCCTTATACAGATATAATTGATTTAGTAACTGAAAAATTTAATGAAGTAGTTAACAGAATAACTTCTTTTGTAAGTGCAACTGTAGATCAGGTTATTACCTGGATAAAAGAAGCTTTGATTGGTGTAGCTGAACCTATACTTGCAGAAAACAAAGCCTGGTCATTAATCAAAAAAATAATCAAATACGATCCGTTACGCGATGAAGAAGTCAATGCTACAACGGTAGAAATATTAGAAGATTTCTTAATACTTATAGACAAGCAAACCGAGCTTGAGCAAATGCGCGAAAAAGGCACGCTACAAAAAACGGCCGACTGGCTTGACACTCAGGTTGGAACTTTCAATTCGTTATTAGGCGAGCTTCGCGGACTCATAACCGCAGCCTGGGATGCTATTCAGCCTTCAAATCTGGCAAACATTGCTGATAATCTTTCGGCACTTGCAGCTCAGGCCGGAGGATTTCTGCAGCGCGTTTGGGATTTTGCCTCAGGCGTAGCATTAAAAGTATTGGAACTTGTTAAAGAGTCATTATTAGGATGGCTGTCTTCTCAAGCTGCTACTGTAAGAGGTTATTCGCTTGTTAAAGTGATTATTGGAAAAGATCCTTTTACACAAGAAGCTGTACCTCGCACAGTTCCAAATCTAATACGAGGTTTTATGAGCCTCATGGATGGCGGAGAAGAACAATATGCTCAAATGGTTGAATCTGGTGCAATAGCCAGAATAGTAGGTGAAATTGAAGCAGCAGTAGCGACCCTCAATATGACACCAGAATCTATAATACAATTGTTTACTGACATTTGGGATTCTATGACTATTGATGACCTCATTCATCCAATAGATGCTTTCATGAGAATCATTGACAAATTTGGAGAGCCTATTGGAAGATTAATTGCTTTTGTGGCAGAAATTATCCGAATAGTCATTGTTGCCATTTTAGAGATTATGAATTTCCCATTCGATCTCATAGGAAACATCATCACAAGAGCTTTAGAAGCAATTGATGATATCAAGAAAGATCCAATTGGTTTCCTGAAAAATATTCTCAGAGCCTTAAAACAAGGATTTATTCAGTTTTTTGACAATATCGTAACCCATTTAATCAATGGTGTAACCGGTTGGCTAATGAGCGAGTTAAAAGATGCTAATATTCCGGTCCTTACTGATTTCTCTTTACAAGGTGTTATTACCTGGGTAATGGAAGTATTGAATATCTCGATGGAAAAAATCTGGGAAAAATTAGCCGCACATCCTCGCATTGGACCTGCAAGAGTTGCCAGAATTAGAAGCATGATTAATACGCTTGAAGGTATTTGGACATTTATTAAAGATGTTCAGGAACGCGGTATGGCTGCCATTTGGGATAAAATTCAGGAACAGCTTAGTAATTTATGGAATACCGTTCTCGATGCCGTGAAAAACTTTGTCATGGAACGTATTGTCAATCGAATAACAGCCAGACTTTTAAGCATGCTTGACCCAACCGGAATCATGGCTGTGATAAACGGTGCTATGGCTTTCTTTAATGCAATACAAAGTTTTATCAAATACTTGCGTGAAATGCTCGAAGTTGTTAATTCGTTTGTCAATGGCGTAGCCGATTTAGCCCGAGGTAATGTAGCCACAGCCGCAAATTATCTCGAAAGAACTATGGGACAAGCCATGCCAGTTGTAATAGGTTTCTTAGCGAATCAGGTTGGGTTAACAGGAATTGGGGCAAGAATTGGCGAAATGATTATTTCTGTACAACAAATGGTTGATGAGGCGCTTACGTGGCTGGTAAATAAAGCGGTGGATACGGGAATGGCTTTGTTAGACAGAGTTATGGCTATGGGTGCGAATGCCAGAGATGCTGTTTTGGGATGGCTAGGAATAAGAAAAGAATTTAGGGATCAGAGCGGAGAACAACATACATTTTTCTTTAAACAGGTAGGTAATGAAAAAAGGTTAATGGTCAAAAGCGAAGAACAAGATTACAAGAATTTTATAACTAATTTGACTTTTGCTGCATCTGATCCCAAAAAAACAGAGAAAGACACAGCTAAAAGGGATGCTATAGTAATATTAGAAGCCATAGAAAGATTGAAAAGTACCAACACTTCTAATAATACTGAAGGTGCAGGAAATTCTGCAGAATTTGATAGACAACTAGGTCTTCTAGCACAAAAAACAGCTGTTTTTATGGAGTCTGCAGTAGGTGAAATCCCAGAATCCACCCCTCCTGTTTATGGAGGCAGATCACCTGGAGGTTTTGCAACATCCATGGAAATAAATGTACTCACAAAAAAAGGACCTGAAGGTTCTAGTGCAGTCACATCACTTTCTACAGGAACCTTTGAAAAACTAGGAAAAAGACACGAATCAAAAGGATCCTCCGTAAGATTCTATAAACATGGCCACCTACTTAGCAGCCATTTACATGGACCTGGGGATGATTTTAAAAACCTAACCCCACAATCTGAATCTGGAAATCAAACCTTTGAAAGTAGTGTTGAAAACACTTTGAAAAGAAATATAAACAAAGAAAATGAACCAATGATATATAAATATAAGGTGGAAGCGATTTATGCTTCCAGATCTGACAAAGGCAGCCTTAAACAAAATATTGAAAGGGAATATGCAAATCGTATAGACGATATTGATGATGAAGGTTTAAAAGTTAAATTACAACAAGAACTTAGCGATAAGAAAGACATTATAGATGCAGAAGATCAAGTAGCAACAAGATTCAATGTCAATGCAAAACCATTAAACAATAAACTAGAAGAAATCTCAGGTGAAAGTTTTACTAATTTTCCAGTTGCAAATAATATAAAAAGAGAAGCAGATAAGTATATATTACCAAATGAGTTGAGTGATGAAGAAAGAGCCAATAAATCAAAACGAAAACGAAATTCTGAACCAACAAGACCTGCAAGAGAAAGAACTACTCGTATAGAAATAGATAGAGTAAAAGTACTTTTAGCAGAGGGAACAAAAACACGACAACAGATAGCGGATGAGGTTGGCGTTTCAATTGACACAGTTAAAAGAATTAAATCAGGTCAAATTATTTAGAAATCATGAAGTATTTAAGCATATTTGAAAAAATAAAAGAAGATATAATTAAACATCCATATCTTGAATTGATAGAATGTCAATTTAATTCTGGATTAAGTGAAGTTGAATTGGAAAATTTAAAAACTGAATTGTATCAATGTGTAGGTTATTTCCAATCCATAGATATGAAAGCGATTTACAAGTTTTATAGAGAATGCAATGGATTGACTTTAAGTTGGAGAATAGCAAGTCATTTGAACGAAAAGGAGTATTTAGAATTAAAAGAAAAATTTCCAGATCTCACCTTCCCATACACAAGAGATTTAGAAATTGGAAAAATAAAAATACTTCCGTTTGAAGAAGTTTTTCTTTATGAACAAAACTATTTTGACACTTCAAATTCAGGAGATCATTTTACACAATTCAATGAATATATTTATGAAGGAAATTCCTTTGGTAAAATGCTGTTTATCTTCGATCTTTTTAGTGAAACTTGCTGTATGTCATTTGTGCCAGACGAAGATAACAAAGAGCCAAAAGTAATTTTTCTATCTGACTATTATATCGTTTGGGATAATTCAAGAATTACTTTTTTTGATAGTTATATTAATTTTTTAGCTGTGACACGAGGTCTTATAGAAAGTAGGAAGGAAATTTTTGACCATTTCAGGGGAGACACAAAAAAGCCAATTATATATAAAAAAAAATACGGTACTGATTTAGAACCCTCATTATTCAAAAAATAGCTTTATTCATGCAAAAATTTAAAAAAAAAATATCCAACACCACAATGAAGAGGTGTGAAGTTTTTTAGTTTACAACTCAATCTGAGTAGAGGAAAATCAAAAGATAAAAATGGAAAATGTATTTGAATATTTAAAATTGCAATTCATCCATCAGTTGGACATGGTTTTTATGGTCGAAAACCCTTCGGAAAAACCTGTGTTCAAAAGAACAAAGTCACAGGATGTTATCAATAAAATAATGGCTACTTTGATTTAAAAAACAGAATAAAATTAAAGAGGTTGAAGGCGATAACTTAAAAAAACATTTAAAAACAATAAAGTCATGCAAAAAACATTCTACCAAAAAGAGTTGCTTATTAAAGCAGAACAACAAAGAAAAGGCGTAAATAACAATAAGAAAGACGTCGAAAAAATTCAATCTTGGCTTAATTTATTTGCTATGCAAAATCCAGGTTCGGGAACATCAACAGGTATCGACGGTGATTTTGGTCCTGCAACAGAAAAAGCAGTGCTTAATTTTCAAAAATTTAATAGCTTACCTCAAACCGGAAGTGTAGATCAAAAACTCTTCGATTTACTTGTTTCTCCACTTAAAAAAGCTTTTCAAGGTCCTGTATCAGGCAATAATTTGAGAGAATTAATCCTGAATACAGCCCAAAACCATCTTAATAATCATCCTTTTGAGCTTGTAATAAACAACCAAAGCAATACCGGCCCGTGGGTACGAAGTTATATGGATGGTCATGAAGGAAGTGACTGGTTTTGGTGCATGGGATTTGTTCAGGCCATAGTTGATCAAGCGGCTTCTGTTAAGGGAAAAAATTTCAAAACCTTAATGCCATTAACATACAGTTGTGATACTGTCGGAACTACCGGCATCCAGAAAAAAATATTGACTCGTTTTCAAGTAGCAAGAACTAATCCCGCTTTAATAAAACCAGCAGATATATTTTTGATTCAAAAAACGACAAACGATTGGTTTCATACCGGAATTGTAACTGCGGTTCATGGAGATATTATTGAAACTATTGAAGGCAATACCAATTCTGGTGGTTCTCATAACGGAAACGCCGTCATCAACAGAATCCGAAACTATAAACAATCAAAAATTGATTTCTTTTCAATCGAATCATTAGTAGCATAAAATGGAAAATGTATTCTCTTACTTAAAAAACCAATTCGTTTTTCAGCTTGACGCCCTTTTTCAAGTCGAAAATCCGATGGAGAAACCTGTTTTAAATCAAATAGATGAAAGTGGGTTTATCAACGAGTTCATCATCGAAAATAATCTAACAGAAATTGATATTCTTTTATTAGGATTGGGTCTTGCCCCACACCTAAAACCCGATTTTTTAAGTTCGATTATTGCCGAATATTTACCCAATGGCGGCGAATTACCTGAGTTTGGGGGAATAAAAACGAAGAATCATCGCGGGATTTTACCAACGGGTGAAACGGCTCAGTTTTTAATTGCCGGAAATAATTTGGATGGCCGAATTTCATTTTATGATTACTTGCACAATCATTCTTTTCTTTATCAAAAAAGAATCATCAAAATAGAATCTGTTCCAAATGGTGAACCCAAACTAAGTGGTTTATTGATTTTAGAAGACGAATACATCGAAAAATTCATCACCGGAAAAATCCTAAAACCTCAACTCAGCAGCATTTTCCCTGCACAATTAATAGAAACGCAATTAGACTGGGACGATTTGGTGCTCAATTCTAATACTTTAAATCAGATCAAAGAAATAGAAACCTGGCTTAAATTCAACGATATTTTGCTTCATGAATGGAACATGAAAGCCAAAATAAAACCAGGTTTCAGAGTCATGTTTTACGGCACGCCCGGAACTGGGAAAACGCTGACGGCTTCACTCTTGGGAAAATACACCAAAAGAGATGTATACCGAATTGATTTGTCGATGGTGATTTCAAAATACATTGGTGAAACGGAAAAAAATCTTTCTTCGCTTTTTGACAAAGCGGCTGATAAAGACTGGATTCTCTTTTTTGATGAAGCCGATGCTGTTTTCGGAAAAAGAACTAATGTTAGGGATGCACATGATAAATATGCGAATCAGGAAGTTTCGTATTTGCTGCAGCGCATCGAAAATCATCCGGGATTGGTTATTCTGGCTTCGAACTTTAAAACAAATATCGATACGGCTTTCACTCGCAGATTTCAATCTATAATTGAGTTTGAAGTTCCCTCTCATGCCGAACGTTTACAGCTTTGGGAAAACAATTTACCAAAGGGAATCAAAATTGCAGAGGATGTAAATTTCAGTGAGCTTTCAAAAAAATACGACATCACCGGCGCCAATATTGTAAACATTATTCAATATGCCTGCCTGAGAACATTAGAAGACGAAAACGAAAGCATTAATCTTAATCACCTTCTTCAGGGAATTAAGAAAGAATATGCGAAGGAAGGGAAAATGATGTAACGGAGGGTTTGTGATTTAATCTTCACTTTACTAGTGATCATTTTTAACGCTGCGTATTTTATGAATAAAAAAATTGCATAAAGTCAGAGATATTTGCGAAGTTTTAACGATTGACTATACTCTTCGCAGAGCGGGTACTAATGTTTTATATAAATAATTAATATCAATACCTCTAGAACATTATCAACCATTACTTGGACAATCTTTCAACAGAAAGTTTTCCTAGTATGATTTTGGGTTCTGAAATTCTATTAAGTTCATTTAGACTTTGAACTTTCCATTCAATAATATTTCTTTTAGGAAATGAGTCCAGACTTATAATTATATTATTATCATATCCCTCATAAAAGGCATTATCGGTATATTTTGAACCAATGAACCAAGTAAAATTATACCCTTTTAAACTTTGTTTATCTGTAATTATAATCATTTGATAATTATTTTCTATTATTTCTGCCTTCTCACTATTTTCACCTGCATATCGCCATTGATATTCTAACCATGCAGATTTAATATTTATTGATAGACTATCATTAATTCTATAAGGATTATCATCCACTTTATATTCATTAATAAATACTTTCCTTGTTTTAGAATCTTCAATGTTTAAACTAACTCCTAAACCTCCATTTTTAACAAAAAAATTACACGAGAATATAGTAATAGATAATAACAAACAAACAAAAATGCTTGGTCTTCCGTACTCTTTAACCGATAAAAGTAAGCTTTCTATACATTTCATAGAATATTTTTTAAATTAATATTTTAGTTAATTTATTCTACTGATCCTCCGCTCGCCTCGGCTCCACACAGTCTTTATTCGTAACGCTGCGCAAATGTCTCTGACTTTGCGCCCATCCCAACTAAACATCTTCAAAAAACGAAAAACTTATAAAGTCTCCAACTTTAAACTAAATTCTAATACAGATTATATTTAGTAAACGATTTAGAATCTAAAACATTTACGACAGGATTATCTGCTTTTTCAATCGTTAGAAGTCCGTTATCATTAACATAATTGCTGGCACTAGAATAAATATAATCTGAAGCTTTGCAACAAGTCCGGCTCTAAAAGGATTTAAATGTATGTAATCTAATTTTGACCACATAAATTTATTGCTATAAATTTCCTCTGCATGATTTCCGTATTGCCAAAACTGATATTCTTTATTTCTCTGATGACTCTGAGCTGCTAATTTAAAACGTTCCAGCATCCATTCTCTTCTGCTTTCAGGATTATTTTTAATTTTATCTAAAATAGATTTTGCAATAAATTTTTTAAAATCTCTTATCAGGTCTGACAATTTTCCATCTCCTGATTGTACTATTAAATGAATGTGATTGCTCATAATGACATAACCGTACAAAATCATTCCTTTATTCTTTATACAATATTCAAAACATTCAATCACGACATCTCGATAACTTTGTCGTGTAAAAACATCAACCCAATCTACTACTGTTGGTGTTATAAAATGTGGTAAAGTTTGATCCCGAATTACATATCCTTCTTTCATTTTTAATATTTTCTTACAAAAACAACAGTTTTATCTTACTTTTTTTTGTTTTGAAAAACTGAGCTTGAAAAGTCGGGATAGTTTTTATTTGATTTAGGCTTTCGTAAGTAAATAAAAAAAACTCGCATTGATGCGAGGTTTTTACTTCTTTTAGATTGCGGGAGCAAAGTCAGAGACATTTGCGCAGCGTTGACGAGAAACTATACTCTTTGCGGAGCGGGGGTTTGATCCCGAATTACATATCCTTCTTTCATTTTTAATATTTCCTTACAAAAACAACAGTTTTATCTTACTTTTTTTTTGTTTTGAAAACTGATATTTAAAGGCAGGGAGACTTTATTTAATTTAGGTTTTCGTAAGGAAATAAAAAAACTCGCATTAATGCGAGTTTTTTTATGCCTTTTATTTTCTTTACTTTATTTAGATTGTGGGCGCAAAGTCAGAGACATTTGCGCAGCGCTGACGATTAACCATACTCTTTGCGGAGCGGGGGGATCTTGAAAAGTGTAGCTTTTTGGCACTTTTTTTCAAAAATATTTTTTTTGATTAGTAAATCAGTGTTCCAAAATGAGACACTAGTCTGGGAGGTTTCAAAAATTAGAAAATTTTCGCTTAGAGCATCGATGGTATCGATTGGAACAGGTACACAATTTTACGGTATGGGGAGGTAACTTGGCACTAAAAATATCGGCTTTTGGTATCGAAACCGCCGATACAGGGAGGGAGGATGCTCTGAGTGCTATTTTTGAAATTTATTGAGATTGTCTAGCAGTTGCAGGCTAACTTGAATTCTATTTTAACAGTTTGGTACACTTTAAAACGCTATAAAATCAAAAGCCACTCCGTTAGGAATGGCTTTGTTAATACTAGATTTCAAATTTAATTATTTGGTATTAGATTTAAATTGATGACAACTTTATTTTCAGTTACATCTTCTGCTTTAAAACTAGTTTTATAGCCATTTTTGTTTGATTTAACTTCAATGAAAGCTCCTTTTTGAAAATTAGTTTTATAGATACCTTTTTTATCTGTACTTGTTTTTATGGAATCTTGACTAGTATAACTACCATCAGGAGTTTCACCATAGCTCCAGCAAACAATTGAAACTTCAACATTTTCAATTGGCTTTTTAGTTATACTATCTACAATTGTTCCTTGAATTTGAACATTTTTCACATCATTGTAACAAGATGTAAATAAAAAAATGCTAATAAATATTCCTAAGTATTTCATCTTATCTTTTTTTAACTGTTGAATTGATAACTGGATTAATAATATTGCTTGCTTTTTGTTGAACATTTCCATGGTTTACACCTGCTCCAGAAACATCCTTATTAACGACATTTGTTTTTTTAGTATTAGAGGCTTTGTTTGGACCACCACTTGAACCTGGCGAGTTAGAACTTCCACTCTTACTTTTATTACTACTACCACTACCATTACTACCGCTAGTACTATTACTTGTTGCTCCAGTTGTAGAACCTGTTACTCTTGAAGCACTAGAAGCTCCTGAATTACTAGTTTGATATACATTTAAATTCGTTTTCACGTTTTCTGGAATTGTAGTATTAACAGTTACATTTTGCAATGGTCCATCAGAACCGTCTACCGTTACCAGTAAGTCAATAGGTACACTTGCCGCATTTAGTGTTTCTGCCAAATCAACTGCAACATCTACACCATAACTATAGCCGTACAAAATTACTTGGTCTCCTTGTTCGTAATTAGCATTAAAAAAATCTAATCCTTCTTGAACTCCCGAAGCAGAAGTAGCACCAGGGGCAATAATTCTACCCGCAAACTCTTTTCCATTTGCTGTTGCTGTAGATTCTGTGTTCTTGAAATACTGTCCTGTATATCCTGCTTGTCCAACCGTGGTAGGTTTGCCACCACCCGTTGGTCCTCCATGATAAAATATTGCTAGTACTTTTTCCAATCCTTCCAATTCTCTAAAAGCAATTGGAGTATTTTCACAGAATGCATATGGAGATTGATAACTGTAATCCTCACTTAACGGGTCAAGACTCATGAATCTACCTATGGCTGGGTCATAGTTTCTGTATTTAAAACTGTCCCAATTCAGTCCCAGCTCATCCTGACGCTCTTGTCCTTGGTACTTATACTTATTATTAGTCGCCACATAATCATTATATCCTTTGTGTTTTAATCCAAAAGGGTAATAATTATTTTCTTCGATAATTTCAAGAACTTGAGTTGTTGGGTTTTTAGCAAAGCTCAGTCGAACATTTCCTAAATGATCTTTGTACTGAAACACATACGATAGCACACCTTCGGTATTTTTTACATACCCTTCTGCTGTTGGGAAAAACTCTAAAACATTGTCTTTATACTGAAATCCTCCCAAATAATTGGTATTGGTTGTGGTAGTTCCCTCCTTTACAATTTTCTCTAGTTTTTGTCCTGCTGCGTTGTAAATATACTCAATTGTATTTCCCGTGCCAAAAGTTATTTTCTTGGGTAAATTCAGCTGATTATAAAGGATTTCGGTGATATTTTTATTTTTATCAGTGATCATGTTTCCGTTAACATCATAGGTGTAATCATCACCTGTTGTATTGGCATCGTTAAAACCGCTGGTGTTATTGGCACTATCCACCACTTTTGAAAGTTGGTTGGAATTGCCGGGATACATATATGCTAAATTATCGATTACATTGGTTCCTATTTGAGGATCCATATCTCCGTTTCGGTTCAAATACAGTATATTTCCGTTTTTATCATAGGATAAATTCTCGTTGTAAGAATCTGTCGTTAATTTCGATTTTTGATAAATGGCGCTTGTTAGTCTGTTTAGCTTATCATACTGATAACCGTAAGAACGCTCCAGATTATCAGAACCTGTTTTCCAGAAGGTTTCGGATATGTTTCCGTTATATAATTCTATTACATTTGGAATTTCAGTTTGTGTCTTATCATAATTAATTTTAAAGGCAAACAAATCAACAGGATCTGTATTTTGCTGCAGCTCATCGGTTTTGTTAATCCCGGTAAGCCAGCCTCTGATGTTATAATTAAAATCTACTTTTTGCAAAGGGCTTCCGGTGCTGTTGCCTACATTTTTGCTGGTCAACTGTCCGAGTGCATCATAGGTATTGTCTGCCAAAAGCTGTACAACGCCACCATTGATTTGGTGTGTATGAGTAAGCAAGCGATCCTGAGGCGAATACGTAAATTCTTCTTCTACAGTAATTTTTGGTCCTCCATTTACACGCTGGTGTTCTGTTAATGTATTTAGTGTTTTTCCGCTAAAATCAAGCTTACTATCAGTATGACTATTGCCAGTTAAATGATTCTTTATATAAGTACTTATAGGTCTTGCTTGACTATCATAAAACGTCGTGGCTGTTTCCCCTGCAATAGAAGATGTAGTTGTAAGTGCCCTTGTCCAGCTTCCGGTTGGTAATCCTTTTATATTTGTTAAAACTCCTTGTCCCATTATCGCCGAAGGCACACTCTGAGCTTCGGGAAAAGTATAATCGTCATAGTAATTAACGGTTAATAGTTTAAAACTAGTAGGCACTATACTATTATTATAATTAGTAGCAATGCCATCAATATTTAATGGGGTTGTGGTCTCAAATAAAGTAACTGCCAGATTTTGAGCATCCTGTAAAGACTTTCTGGTAGCTGAATCCGCTGTCTGACTGTTCCAACCTGTATAAATTGGTCGGCCAAACGCATCGTATTTGGTTATGAGCCAGCCAACATTACTGTCATCTTTAAAAGGCGATAACGCAGGACCTGTTGCCACAGGTCTGTCGAGTTTATCATAAACGATGAATTCCCATTGTTTGCCCGGTAATTTTTTCTCTGCCAAACGATTGCGATAATCGTATTTATATTGGTAACACAATCCGTTTAAAACTTCATCATTAATGGCTCCGTCTGCTTTTGGCGGAATTACATAGGTTAGGTTTCCGTAAGCATCATATACATAATACGTATCGAGTTTACTTCCGGATTCATAGGTTCTTTTTAAAAGAACCTGACCTTCTTTATTTTTAAATTCTACCGTAGATCCCGATGATTCGCTTGGATTTGCAGTAGTATTTTCATCAAAAGTTACATTCTTGTATAATTGATTTTCTGCATAATTTTCTGCCTCTGAAAAAGCAGGTTCAAACAATCCTGAACCGTCATCCCAAGTAGCTGTTGCTTTATATAGTTTTACTTCATCAGCAGTATTGGTCTGGTAATCGAGTTTAATTTCATGGCCGCTGCCCATAACCCATGAAGTTCCCGGAGCTGCTTGTTTTATAACTCTGTTTAAGGGTGATGATTCAAGTTGTTTTTCTGAAAATGGGTTGGCGGTATTCTCATATTTTTCTGTCGAATAAAAAGTTATCGTACCACTTTCAGCATTTCCATCAAACCCCATATTAGTCGAAGAAGACTCGTAAGGTAGATATTCTCTGAGTTGTCTTCCAAATTCATCATAACCAATGTGTGTTACAATATCTTTTCCTGATGAAGATTGCTTATTGGCAATTTGCTGGACGGGTCTTCCTAAACCATCAAAGTAGGTGATATTAGTCTGAACCTGATCTGCAGATGCAGCATCTATTGAGACAGCTGTTGGCTTCTTATATGTTTTAGTAATAATATAATTATGGTCTGAAGATGGGTTTGTAATATTGGAACAGTCAGAATTTGTTCCTTGTAATACCGGACAATTGTCGTCACTATTCCTTACATAACTTCCGCTTGGAACTGTACATTGCTGTACATAATTTGCAGGATCTCCAAGACCATCTAGTTCAGTATCTGCATACCATTTTGTATTTGGATGAAGTGTACTATCTCCATCATTACAATCGGTGTTATTGGTTACATAATCAGTTGGACGAATACTGTAATATACACTTACACCAGGATTACCAAAACCATCATTGTCAAAATCATAATAAAAATACTGTGGTGCTATATTAGTGATATTTACTGTCCCATCGTGGTAATCACTTGCATTTGAAACATATCGGTACGGCTGGGTACAGCTTTGCATCGTAACGGAACTTGCTCCAAAACCATCACCATCGCCATCAAAATACCATATGGCATTTGGGTTTACCGCAGCAGTGGAATCGTTACAATCTGTGTTATTGGCTACATAATTTACCGGTCTCAAACTATAATAAACGCTGACATTTGGATCGCCAAAACCATCATGATCATAATCATAATAAAAATACTGTGGTGCTATATTGGTAATATTTACTGTCCCATCGTGGTAATCACTTGCATTTGAAACAAATCGATACGGCTGGGTGCAGCTTTGCATCGTAACGGAACTTGCACCAAAACCATCACCGTCGCCATCAAAATACCATACCACAGTTGGATTTACAACAGCACTATAATCATCGCAATCTGTATTATTAGTGACATACCCACTTGGCTGTATGCTATAATAAACACTAATATTAGGATTACCAAATCCGTCTCCATCAACATCCTGATAAAAAGTCTGTGGGGTAATATTGTTAATATTGGCAGTAGCATCATTGTAGTCTGCTGCATTTCGAACATAGCCAGCAGGTTGATTACAGCTTATTGTAGTGATATCAACATTTCCGTATCCATCGGCATCGGCATCACGATACCAGATTGTATTGGGATTAATTGTTGCATTGGTGTCATTGCAGTCACTAGCATTCGATACATAACCTGTTGGGATTACACTATAATAAACACTAATATTAGGGTTACCATAACTATCTCCGTCATTATCCTGATAAAAATATTGTGGTGCGATATTGCTAATATTCGCTGTTGTGTCGTTATAGTCTAGTGCATTTCTGACATAGCCGTTTGGTTGTGTACATATATTTGTAGTGGTGGCACTTGTACCATATCCATCGGCATCGGCATCGCGGTACCAAACTGTATTTGGATTAATAGTTACATCCGAATCATTACAATCGGCATTGTTAGTGACATAACCTGTTGGTTTTGTACTATAATATACACTTATGATAGGATTTCCAAAAGTATCGCCATCAGTATCCTGATAAAAATATTGTGGGGCTATATTAGTAATATTAGCAGTACTGTCATTATAATCTGCTGCATTTCGAACATAACCTGCAGGCTGGTTACATTGTATTAGTATTGGACTGGATGCGCCATATCCGTCGGCATCAGCATCACGATACCAAACTGTATTTGGGTTTAATGACACATCATTATCATTACAATCGGTGTTATTTGTAACATATCCTGCCGGTTTTACACTGTAATAAATCGTAGCTGCAGGATTTCCAAAATTATCACCATCTACATCTCTGTAAAAAGTTGAAGGAGCAATATTAGTAATATTAGCCGTTGAGTCATTATAATCTAAGGTATTACGAACATATCCTGGTGGCTGCAGACATTGCACAAGTCTTGGCGTACTCACTCCATAACCATCGGCATCGGCATCGCGATACCATATTGTATTGGGATTAAGAGAAGCATCCGCGTCATTACAATCAGACTGGTCCGCAACATACCCGCTAGGTTGCGTGTCTGCATATATAACTGCACCGGGGTCACCAAAATCATCGTGATCCCAGTCTCTGTTCCATTGGTAACAATAAGTACAGCCACCTTCCTCAGGAGGATCATCCATAGTAGTTATTGGAGCTTTATTATTTACTTGCGCATACCCAAAAGTTAGCATCATTACTAAAATGAAACTAAGTATATTTTTTTTTATCATTTTCTTATTTAGTTTTTATAATGATATTCATTTTCAGATAAAATTTTACCGTCTTTGTCCTTTATAAATTGTAATCTGTTTAAGTCATCGTACGTATAAGTGGTTGTATATCCTTTTGGGTCTGTAACGGTACTTATACCTACTAATGGTTTGTAAGTATAGCTTGTAATCATGGCACCAGGTAAGTTGTTTCGAAAAGTATTTTCGTTAGCATTATATGCCCCTATAGCCTGATCGTATGTTGCATTTTCTACTTTGGCGATTGGCTTGGTTTTATTGTAGCCCCAAATAATGGCAACCGGTAATCCTCCTTCTGGTGTATATTGGAGTACATTCCCCATATCATCGTACTTGTTAAAAATAATTTTCCTGTCTGTGTCTAAACTAATATCAATATCATTACTCAATTTATTAGCATAAACAGATTTTGGTAATAATAAGTTGTTTGTGGCAGTACTCTGTTCATACTTTGTAATTGATTCTGATGTTTTTACATCATTAACAAAAGTCTGTGTTTTAACAGGAATCCCAATTCTGTTTTGGTCAATTAACTTTTGCATTTCTGTTGCTTGTAGTGTAGCTAATGATTCGTGAGGATAACTATATTTTGTTTTCAGTGTCTCACCTTTAGAGTTTTTTGACACTATTGACGTGGGTTGGCAATGTAAAGGATTATTATACTCATAAGTCGTTTCTTTTATTATCGGATTCTCTCCATTTATATCATAATCCTTTTGGGTGCTCTTTTTAAGATAACTCCATTGGGAACGAACCAAATATTCATTTAGAGAAAACAACGTAGGAGAGTTCCATGGAAAACAATCAAGAGTATGATCCGTACCAGCTGGCCAATGGTAAAGTTCAAAACTTCTATATGCTAAGCGACCTGTTACAAATTTATCCTTACTGGCGTCATGCTTGTATTCGTTTATGGTTTCCTGTAATGTTATATGGTGACCAAAAGAGTCCAGTTTAAAAGCTTTATGATTTAATAATCGGCCAGCTCCAAAACCATTGGTAAATGGTGTCGTTTTGTCTTCTTCTCCCTGCACTATATAAGGCAGGGCATCCTGCGTAATGTCATACACAAATTCTTCACCACCATTTTCAAAATTTTCCCCATAACTTTTATTGACTACATTATAGCCAAATTGAACATTTTGCATAGAATAAATTCTCGCTAAGCAAGAACTTGAAACAGAGAAACGAATTGTACTTGTACTGCTCTCACAAGTATTAAATCGTTCTGTTTTTCGTACATAAGCAATTGGTGCTCGCGAGATATAAGTCCCTCCATAATATAAGTATTTTTCTGTTCCAATTTTTCCACTTAATAAATTATCGTTTATTGTTTTAGATACTCTAAGTCCCCCGATCTCTGGTTCTATATCATGATAGGTAATAGGATCCGAATAATAATTAAAACCAATATTTGCCATCACACAAGGTGTCGTTACCTCTAATGTAACAATATAATTTTTGTTAGCTTCCAATGTAAAAGTGACAGAGTCAGAAAGGTTTGAGTCAGGATTGAATGCATAAAAAGCACCTAAACCAGTTGGGTAACCAATATCAGCATGATTCGTAAATTCAACTTTTGTATTTGTTTCGACATCACTTATATAAATTGTAGCTTGTGGATCATGTGGATCGGGCTCTGCACACGCGCTATTAATTGATGCTAGTGTGTTTAATTTAATTATTTGATTATCGGATGAAAATAATGGTTTACTAATCGAAAGTGAGCGTTCATTAATAGCGGTAAAAAGCGTAAGATTCATATTCTTACCTGGAGGATATACAGGAACTGTAACTTTTTGCCCAACGTTTGGCTCATATACGAATGTCGTAGTACCTTTAGTAGGATACGTTATTTTTTTTAACAACCCTAAATGTCCAAAATTATGATCGGGTTTTCTATTGGCCAATTCTGTGTAGAATGAGTTATAAACAGGGTGTAATACATAAGTAGGAACAGCAACTTCATTAGAAATCAGGGTAGTGTTATCTTTACCATTAAAAACGCCATAGTTATCTTTTGCAAAACTAAAACGGGCCGGTAAGTTTTCAGGAGAATAATATTCAAATTGATGAACTTTTGAATTAGAGGAATTACTATGCTCATTAATTTGACTAAGATAAAAACGTTTTTTAAGATAATCAGGAGAATTTCTTATGTTTTCTGGAAGATAAGCATAGTTTGAAAATGAATTACCGCTATATTCCACATAATTTAATCCAATTTTATTGATCAGGGTATTTTGATTATCGTAAATATTAATTTCATCCATTTTTACAAAATCAAAATCGTTGTCTGTAAATCTTTTTGAATATGAAAATGTTACTCTACAATCATTAGATATAATTTCCTTCAAAATTGATTCACTTGAAGAAGAATGATATTTAGCAGTTGTTAAAGATATTTGTGGATATGAAGTAGATTCTTTATATTCTAATGTTTGATCAAGCCCTGAAAGATATTCTACATAATTAGCTTCATAATTTAATGTAATTAAATTATTTGTCATTGTATCTAAAATTTTAGTCAAATACCAAGAGGTTTTTATCGCCTCTGATCTTGTACCTTGCAGGTTAAGATCTCTTATCAGACTTGTTTCAAGCCCCCCACCCCCTCCAAAAAAATATTTAACTCCTTTTGTATCGGTGATGATAATTTCAGGTTGTCTGTTAGGCCCTGAAATTCCAGTACCCAACTCGAGAAAATTACTGGTAACCTCAAATTTAAGTCCACTAGGTTCAATTTCAACCGGCACGTTATCATCATCTAAATAAAATTTGCCAGAAAGACCTCCGAAATTATAATTATATATATCGGGTTGTGTATCAACTTCAGGAGCTGATGTTACCTGTTCGAAGAAATTATACATTTCAGGCGAATTAATTGGTACATTTGGCTTCTGTAATCTTCCATTATAACTATCCTGATAATCATAAACTTGCCTGGTTATAACACCTCCGGCATTTAATGCCCAACCCATTCCCACATTCGACTCATATTGATCGACTTTTATTCCATCTGATGAATACGACAAACTAATAGGAAGTTCTATATTGCCTGATTTAATGCTATGTAAAGGAATATTTACAGATCCATTTCCTGTAAACTGATTTAAAGGAACCTGACCATACAATCCCAAGCTGGCACTATTAGGTGGTGGTGGAACTATGTTTGGTGTTGTACTTGGTTTTACGGGACCGTCATCATGTTGTGCAACAGCCTGTAAAGTTGCAAATATGCATAACAGCAACAGTAGGTAGCTAATCAAGTTGTTTGTATATAATTTATTCATTTGATTTTTTAATTAACTGATTTGATAACTTTAACAGATTCCGTTTTAACATCGGTTTTGATATTTATGATGTAGATTCCTTCTGAGTATCTGCTCAGATCTACAGGTACCGTTCTGCTGATAATACTGAATTCCTGCAAAATTCTTCCCGAAATATCTACCACAGTAGCAGTGCCGGATTTAAAATCATGACCTATAATGACGTTGGTATAAGTACTGGCAGGATTAGGGATTGCTTCTATACCAGCTTTCACTTTTTCGACTTTGGTTTTGTCTTTTAGTTTTACAACCCAAAAATCATTGCTGCCTATAGTAGAGTTTTTATCCTTTGACGAATTGGAGTTGGAAGTACCCGCCATTAAATAGCCGCCATCCCTGGTTTCGATTACTTTTCTAAGGATATCTTCTCCGGCGCTTCCTATTGTTTTCTTCCAGATTTCTTCGCCTTTATCATCAATTTTTAAGGCAATGTAATCATCGATTCCGTCCTTTTCCTTGCTTGCTCCGGCAGCTTTGGCTACTTTATTGACAAGAGATCTGCCTGATTCTGTCTTGGCATGGCCTCCCAGTAAATAAGTATTATCCTTATTTTCTACCAAAGAAGTTAAAATATCTATTTTTCCAAAATCATAGGTTTTGCTCCAAATTACGCCTCCTTCTTCATCTAATTTTAAAACCCAAAAATCTGTTCCATTCCCTACAATTCCTCCTTGTGTCGTTAGGGCATTTTTACTGTTGGAGTTTCCTCCCACAATATAGCCTCCATCGATGGTTTGGTGAATCAAATAAGGCTGGTCATCACCTTCTGCTCCATATGTATTTTGCCATTGAATTTCTCCGGTATCATTTATTTTTATAATCCAGTAATC
>NZ_SNWW01000015.1 GCF_004362015.1 Flavobacterium chryseum | reverse complement strand
GGGAGAGTATGTCGTCGCCTTTCTTTTTAAAAACCCTTCATCATAAGATGAAGGGTTTTTTCGTTTATAATGGGTTGTGTGTTTTTGCCATTTATCTGATCGATAAATTGTTTTTTATACTTGATATTTAATTTATAAACCTGGGATTTATCTTGTGAGGTTTAATATTTATTGATTTTCTTTATTATAGTTTAAGTTTTATTATCAAAAAGATGATCATTAAATAACTGAGCTTGTAAGTAGTATTAAAATAGTTTTTAAATTTATGTAGATATATAATTTAAATATGCAATTATAATTTGCAGCCACATATTATACATTAACTAAAAAAGCTTCTTAAAATAATAAGAAGCTTTTTTGTAATTGATTATTTAACTCAATTTGTTTAAGTTTTAGTTAGTTATTTAAACAATAAGCATATTACTAAATTAGAATTTATTAGTATTCACATCATTTATGAATTGAATAACGCCATTCATGAAAACTTTCTGATCATCCCACATTGCTAAATGACTACCATTTGGACAATATAGAAAGCGGCCTTTTTGAACTAATTTACTTTGTCCTTCCATAGCTTTTGGATCCATAGTATCATATTTAGCTCCAATCATGAGCGTTGGAGTCGTTATTTCTTTTAGGCGATTCTTTATATCCCATTTTGCTAAGCGTCCACTGATACCGAATTCACTGGGGCCTTGCATTAAAGTGTATATTTCTCCATTAACATGTTTGCTTGCGCGATTTAAGCCATCTGGCCATTCTTTTAATCTACATAAATGTTCTTGATAAAAATTTGGAACTAATAATTCCATGTAGCGTGGATTATTGAAATCTTTTTTTGCTTCTAAAGCTCTTATTTCTGCAAGAATTTCGGGTTTCATTTGCTTGGCTAGTACGTCATCTGCATATTTGCCATATTCTGGTGCACTTGCAACCATGTTTGCAACTAAAAGCCCTTTTAAATTTTTCTGATATTTTAATGCATATTCCATAGCGAGGATTCCTCCCCATGAATTTCCTAAAACATAAAAATTATTATTATCGGCACCAATCGCTTTACGTACTTGTTCTACTTCTTCAACAAAACGTTCTGTTGTCCATAAACTACTATCTTTTGGCTGATCGCTGTAATAAGATCCAAGTTGATCATATTCATAGAATTCAAATCCTTCGCGTTGAAAGAAGGTTTCAAAGCATTCCATATATTCATGTGTCATAGCTGGGCCACCATGTAATAGCAATATTTTTATTTTAGGATTACTGCCAAAACGTTTCGTCCATACTTTAAATTCTCCAACAGGAGTTTTAATTGGAATCATTTTTACACCAGCTGATTCTACATTGTTATTATCTTTATAAGTAAAATAACTTTTAAGGTATTCTGATTTGGTTTCATTTTTACAGGAAACAAGGGTAAGAGCAATTAATGCAAAAAGAAGAATTGAACGCATGTTTTTTTAGAATTGAGGTTAAACGATTTTCGTGCAAACTAAAATACAAATTATATTAATACTTTAATAAATGTGTTTTATGTTTAAAAAATGTCTGTAAATTATATTTTTTTAATTTTAATTCCCTTAAAATATTCTGTCACACCCAATACTCTCCAAAAAACGTTACTCGTCGAAATAGTGTTAAACAAAACAACTATTTACTTTAAATTTAGATTTTAATTAGCTATCCAATAAAATATTAATGAAGACTTAATGAAAAATATATTTTTAATACTGAGTTTTTTTTGTTTAATACTACCAATTAATAGTCAGGAGCTAGTAAAATCACCTGAACCATTTGGTCCGCTTCCAACTCAAAAACAATTAGATTGGCAAGAGATGGAATTTTACGCCTTTGTGCATTTCTCATTAAATACATTTACCAATAAGGAGTGGGGTTACGGCGATGAATCACCGGAACTTTTTAATCCTACAAATTTAGATGTTCGTCAATGGGCGCGAGTGGTGAAAGAAGCGGGTATGAAAGGAATTATATTAGTTGCCAAACATCATGACGGATTTTGTTTGTGGCCATCGGCTTATACGGAACGTTCGGTAAAAAATTCTCCTTGGCAAAATGGTAAAGGCGATCTTGTTAAAGAATTAGCAGCAGCTTGCAAAGAATACAATTTGAAATTAGGATTATATCTTTCGCCTTGGGATAGAAATCGCGCAGATTATGGTAAACCTGAGTACGTGACGTATTTTAGAAATCAGCTCAAAGAATTGCTGACGAATTATGGAGATGTTTTCGAAATGTGGTTTGACGGTGCAAACGGAGGTGACGGTTATTATGGAGGAGCGAATGAAACCCGAAAAATCAATACACTGGAATATTACAATTGGGACGAAACCTATAAATTAATTTACAAAATTGCACCAAAGACATTAGTTTGGGGAGTTGGACCTTCAGAAGCGCGTTGGATTGGAAACGAAGAAGGACGAGCCGGAAAAACAAACTGGTCGCTTTTACGTCAAAAAGATGAATTGGCTGGAAAGGTACATTATACAGAATTCATGTCTGGTCATGAAGATGGCGAAAAGTGGGTTCCTGGCGAAGCAGATGTATCTATTAGACCAGGATGGTTTTACCATGCTGTTGAAGATGATAAAGTACGTCCGCTAGATGAAATGGTTGATATTTATTATGAGTCGATTGGTCGAAATGCTACTTTATTACTTAATCTTCCTGTTGATAGGAGAGGTCTGGTTCATGAAAATGACGAAGCAAGACTTAAAGAACTTGTTGCAACTATAAAAGAAGATTTTAAAACCGAATTATTAGCCGGAAGCAAAATCACTACAGATAATACTAGAGGAAACAGCGACGAATTTGCACCCAAAAATGTAGTTGACGGAAACAAAGAGACTTATTGGGCAACAGATGATAATGTAAAAACTGCATCAATTATATTTGAATTTGATAAACCTAAAGCTATTGACCGAATTTTGCTTCAGGAGTATATAAAATTAGGACAACGTGTTAAAACTTTTACAGTTGATGCTAAAGTCGATGGACAATGGAAAAATATTGCTAACGAAACTACAATTGGGTATAAAAGAATTTTAAGAATAGAACGAGTTACGGCTTCGGCACTTAAAATAAATATTACCGATTCTAAAGCGAGTATTGTTATTTCGAATATTCAGGCTTATAATGCGCCAACTTTTGTACGTACTCCGGAAATTCAGCGTGATAAAAACGGAAATGTCACCATAAAATCAGAAGAACAAAATAATGTTTATTACACGGTTGATGGCTCTGCACCGTCTTCCAAAAGTACATTATATAAAGGTATTTTTAAATACAATAAGGCAGTGCAGATTAAAGCAATTGCTATCAATAAAGAGAATATCAGCAGTGCAATAATAACAGCAAAGTATGGCGTTTCTAAAGAAAAATGGAAAATTGTTGCAGTTTCAAGTGGTGATGTAAATTCGGCAAATAGAATTATTGACGGAAATCCAACCACAGATTGGGGTTTTGGAAGCGAAACCAATAAACTTCCACAAGAAGTATCGATTGATATGGGAGCTATTCTTAAAATAAATGGGTTTACGTATTTTCCACAGCAAGTTGGTAACAATCTCAATTTAATTTCCAAATATGAGTTTTACACGAGTTTAGATAATGTAAAATGGACAATACAATCTGAGGGAGAGTTTTCAAACATCAAAAATAATCCAATAGAACAGGTTAAAACATTTGCTGAAACGAAAGCACGTTACCTTCGTTTCGTCGCAAAATCCGCTGAAGGAAAAGGTCAGACGGTTTCTATTGGCGAAATAAATGTGATAGAAAAGTAAAAAATCGAATATTAATTGGTGCCGAATATTTTTAAAGTTTCCAATTATGTCTTTTGCCGAAGTTAACAGGTTATTAGTCGAATTTTTAATTTAATAGTTAGACTAATTCTTAATTTTATAATATAAATTAAAGGAAACGGGTAAATGAATAAGGAAGGCATAAAATTTTAAGGAAGCTGGAAAATTCGAAAAAACGCGTTTTCAAAAGTTCATAATTTTATTTTTTAATCATTAAAAGAAGCTTCTGTTTTAGTTGCCCAGGAAATTTATGGATGATTGCTGGGTCTGGTTATATAGAGGAGCATGGCATGAATGGGAATCTTACCAAATCGAAATGGCGGTTCCAATGAGCCCTGATCAGGTTCTAAAAAACGTCATGCCATTTTCTATCATCAATCTCAAAAAGACGGAGTGATGTTTTAGGGAGATGACAGCAGAGAGTTTTGGGTAAGAGTTGAAGACAGAAACAGATTAACAGCAGAAAAATACATGCTTTGGCTGACTACTCAGCAATTGAAGCATTCAAGAGATATCATTTTTAGTTTTCTAAAAATAAAATACAATAAATTATTTTTTAAATGGTTTATTTTGGTTAGTTACCTGTATGTGAAAATGCGGCCTTATGGTCGCATTTTTTTTGATCACATTTTTTTGTCATTTCGACGTAAGGAGAAATCACACTCGGAAATCGACAAACATTGACGACGATCTGTATGTAGTTTCTAGTGTGATTTCGAGGAACGAGAAATCACAAACTGGAACTTAAACAAAAAAAATCCTTGTCAAAGTTTGAAACTTTG
The DNA here is from genome assembly GCF_004362015.1 of Flavobacterium chryseum. GTDB lineage: Bacteria > Bacteroidota > Bacteroidia > Flavobacteriales > Flavobacteriaceae > Flavobacterium. The sequence continues at coordinate 57,750 of NZ_SNWW01000015.1, read as the reverse complement.
ACAAGGATTTTTTAATAAAGTATTCAATCAATCTTTACATCGGAGAATTCAAAATTCTTTGTTTTACGTGATCAATATAAGATCTTCCAATTACATATCTTAGACCTTCAATTTCAATGCTGTTTCCTTCTACGGCATCAATTTTATCGATGGCAATTGTATACGATCGGTGTATTCTTAAAAAATTTCTTTCGGGTAATAAATCTGTAAAATCAGATAATGTACTGTGTATAATATATTTTCCTGTAAGCGTGCTTATTTTTAAGTAATCCTTCAAACTTTCGATAACCAGAATTTCATTAAAAAAGATTTTCTTCATTCTTTTTTTGTCAATCTTAACAAAAATAAACGGGCTTTCCGGATTATTTTCCTGCTGAGTATTGCCACTATTGCTAAGTCTTTTACTAATCTTATTTAGCGTTTTCATCAACCTCGGAAACTCGATTGGTTTTACCAAATAATCTAAAACATCCAATTCATAAGTTTCTATCGCAAACTGACTATAGGCACTTGTAATTATCAATATTGGCGGATTTTCTAAACTCTTAATAAAATTAATACCATCAAGAACAGGCATATTAATATCAAGAAAAACGACATCGACTTTATTATTTTTTAAAAAATTAAGCCCTTCTATCGGATTACTAAAAGTATTTACTACCTCAAAATTTTCAATTGGCTCCAGGTAATTTTTAATTACATTAATTGCCAATGGCTCGTCATCTATGATTAAACAATTTATCTTCATTGGTATAATTTTTAGAAAGAGATAATTTAGTAGGTATAATTGTAAAAAAGGGGTTGATTGTCTCTAAGCTACCTTAATTACAAGCTTTACAACAAAAATATCCTTTTTATTTTTAAATGAAAGCTTATAGTCATTTTTATTATAACCTAATTCAAGTCTTTTTCGGACATTTTCTAAACCTATACCACTAGACTTGTTAAAAAGGTCTTTATGTTTCGTAATTTCCGGCATTGGATTAGTAATAGTGAAATGCAGAAAATCTCCTTTTACCTTAAAATTAATATCAATTACTACTTTTCCGGTGTTTTTGTTTACGCCGTGCTTAAAAGCATTTTCAATAAAAGTCAATAATATAATAGGACTAATTTCTTTATCATGAATATCTCCGGAAATAGACATATTAACTTCTAAACGGCCATCATTTCTAATGCGTTCCAAATCCAGATAATTCTGAATGCAAAGTATTTCTTTCTCTAAAGTTTGTCTTGTACTTTTTGTATCATACAACATATAACGCATCAACTCAGAAAGTTTAAGAACAATTTTTGGCGTTTTATCTGATTTTTCAACAGATAAAGAATAAATATTATTTAACGTATTAAAAAAGAAATGCGGAGAAATTTGAGATTTCAAAAAAAGCAATTCTGTTTCTAATTGCGATTTTTCAAGATCTGTTACTCTTTTTTGCTCCCTCAAAAAATCGAAAGTAATCTTAATAGCGGTTACAAATGTCATTACATAAAGTTCCCCCATCATCATATCTATCGTATAATTCAAGGTCAATTTATCTATAGGTTCAGGACCCTCAGGCCAGACTTGATGTGTTATTAACAAATAGGTAAGATTAAATTTTAAAACCACCATAATAAAGATAGCACATAAAACAGAAATAACATAAGGAAGGTACTTTTTTTTGTACACCAAATTAGGCATTAGTACAAGTATATTCAGATAACACAAAGCCATGTGAATAGGAAACCCCAACAAATTTGTTTTTAAGGAATACCAATAATCATTAAAATAACTTCCCCATCGAAAGGTATTAAAAACAAAATAAGTTAACCAAAATATAATATGATACTGCAATTGAATGCGGTATAATTTGCTTGAATTTAAAATCATGATATATGTTACGTTTTATGACTTTTTTTGATGTTTATCTAAGTTTATGTGTCGTCCGTCTAAATTAATTTTAATAAAAGGTCAATTTATATAAATTTAAAGTTAAATTAAGATTGTTTTATATGAAGAATTTTACCCTGCTGGTTTTATTTATCATTTTGGCTGCAAGTTGCAAAATAAATGTAAATAAAAATAACCATCAAAACACACTTTTTGTTAATCACGTCGATCCTTTTATTGGTACAGGCGGTCATGGGCATACTTATCCGGGCGCAACAGTTCCGTTTGGAATGCTTCAGGTAAGTCCGGACAATGGTATTTCAAGCTGGGATTGGTGTTCAGGGTATCATCATTCAGATTCTATTGTTGCCGGTTTCAGTCATTTGCATTTAAGCGGCACCGGAATTGGAGATTTGGCAGACATCTTATTTATGCCAACCAATAAAAAACTCGATTTAGCAACAAAAACAACTTCACGCGATCAATTACCTTATAAATCAAAATACAGTCATGTTAACGAAAAAGCAACACCGGGCTCTTATGAGGTTTTTCTTGAAGATCCTAAAATCAATGTAGAATTAACCTCATCACAACGCACAGCATTCCATAAATACACATTTTCCAAGAATGATGAACAATCCGTAATAATAGATCTTGGTTTTGCCATTAACTGGGATAAAACCGTAAAAACCGGAATTATGATTGAAGATGAACATACGGTTAGCGGCTATCGCTATAGCACCGGCTGGGCAAAAAATCAGAAAGTATTTTTTGTCGCAAAATTTTCAAAACCAATTTCAGAATCTGTTTTATTGGCTAATAAACAAATTGTTACAGTAAATAAAGCTGATGGAGAAAACACAGCAGCACAATTATTTTTCCAAACGAATAATTCAAACGAATTATATGTAAAAGTCGCCTTATCATCTGTTAGTGTTGCTAATGCCAAAGATAATTTAGATGAAGAAAGTTCGACTTTCGAAAAAACAAAATCAGAAGCAGCCACAATATGGAATACTGCTTTAAGTAAAATTGAAGTTCAAACGCCAATAGACACACTAAAAACTATTTTTTATACCGCATTGTTCCACGCCCAAGTTTCCCCAGTAGCCTATAGTGATAAAAACGGTCAGTTTAGGAAAGAGGATGATCAAATTGTTACAGCAAAAGATTATACCGCCTATTCTACCTTATCACTATGGGATACTTTTAGAGCCGAAAACCCTCTGTTAACTTTATTGGCTCCAGACAAAACTTCAGACATTGTAAACTCAATGTTAGCCTATTACGATACCAAAAAAATATTACCGGTCTGGACTCTATACGCCAATGAAACCAATACAATGACAGGATACCATTCCATTCCGGTAATTGTTGACGCATACCTAAAAGGAATTAAAGGTTTTGATGCTCAAAAAGCATACGAAGCCATGAAAGCAACCATGATGCAGGACGAGCGTGGTTTAAATTTCTACAAAAAATACGGTTATATTCCCTATAATTTATTAGACGAATCTGTTACTATTACTTTAGAATATGCTTATGATGATTGGTGCGTTGCGCAAATGGCAAAAGCATTAGGGAAAAATGAAGATTATCAATTTTTTCTAAACAGATCAAAAGCATATCAGCATTTATTTGATCCGAAAACCGGATTCATGAGAGGAAAATCGGAAGATGGAAAATCCTGGAACGAACCATTTGATCCCAAACATTCAAACCACAGAGAACACACCGATTATACCGAAGGAAATGCATGGCAGCACAGCTGGTTTGTACCTCAAAATGTAGAAGATTTTATTTCGTTGCACGGAAGCAATGAAATTTTTGCCAAACGATTAGAACAATTATTTACCGAAAGTTCAGAAATTACAGGAAGCAATGTTTCTGCAGATATTTCAGGATTAATTGGTCAATACGCGCACGGAAACGAGCCAAGTCACCACATTGCCTATATGTTTAATCACGCCAATCAACCGTGGAGAACGCAATATTGGGTACATCATATTTTAGATACACAATACAATACAACACCAAACGGATTAAGCGGAAACGAAGATTGCGGACAAATGTCGGCGTGGTACGTTTTCAGTTCGATGGGTTTATATCCGATGAATCCGGCTTCAGGAGAATATGAAATCGGAAGTCCAATTTTCGAAAAAGCAAAAATCAATCTTCAAGGCGGAAAATCGTTTGTAATTGAATCAGAAAATGTTTCAGACAAAAACTTTTATATACAGTCAGCAACACTCAACGGGGTTCCATTTAATAAAACAACAATCACACATCAGCAAATATTGCAGGGCGGAATTTTGCATTTTGTAATGGGCGCCGAACCCAATAAAAACTGGGGAATAAAAAACTAAAACCACGTAACTAACTAAAAAACAACTAAAATTAATGGACATTATTGACGTTTCAATCATCGTAGCTTACATTCTGCTCTCGGTAGGAATAGGAATCTGGATTTCAAGAAAAGCATCAAAAGGACTGGATGATTACTTCCTTGGCGGAAAAACAATCAAATGGTATTTTTTAGGTCTAAGCAACGGATCAGGAATGTTTGATGTTTCAGGAACTTCCTGGATGATTGGAGTTTTGTTTTTATATGGCGTAAAAAGTTTCATGTTTATGTGGCTTTGGCCGATATGGAACCAGATTTTTGTAATGATGTTCCTTGCAGTCTGGATCAGAAGATCAAAAGTAATGACAGGTTCTGAATGGATTTTAACCCGTTTTGGAAGCGACAGAGCCGGAAAAGCATCACATATTATTGTGGCCATTTTTGCGATTATTTCTACCATTGGTTTTATTGCGTATTTCTTTGAAGGAATCGGGAAATTTGTAACCATTATTCTTCCTTGGGATTTAACGCTTCATTATGGAGACTTAATTTTACTGACATCAGAACGTTCTTATGCCTTAATAATCATTTTATTAACTACAATTTACACCGTAAAAGGCGGAATGTTTTCTGTAGTTGCCACAGAGGTTGTACAATATTTAATCATGATTATTGCAGGAGTTTTAATTGCTGGTTACGCTTTTATCAATTATACCGACATTCAGATAAATTCAGTTATTACAGAAGAATGGAAAAATGTTTTCTTCGGATGGCAGTTTGAAACGCAGTGGAGTGATAAATTTCAAACCTTCAATCATTTAATAGATTCTGAAGGATATAAAATGTTTGGCGCTTTTATCGGAATGACATTGTTTAAAGGATTTTTCGCCAGTATCGCAGGTCCAACACCAAGTTATGATTTACAAAGAATTCTTTCGACCAAATCAGTAAAAGAAGCTGCATATATGAGTGGATTTACCAACCTGATTTTGTTCATTCCAAGATATCTATTAATTACCGGAATCGTCGTAATTGCTTTGGTAAACATGGCACCGGAATTAAATGCGAATACAGGATTAACAGGAGCCGATTTAGAATTATTAATGCCAAAAGTCGTTAATTTATACATCCCTGTCGGAATAAAAGGAATTTTGCTTGCAGGTTTATTAGCCGCATTTATGTCCGGATTCTCTGCATTTGTAAACGCTGGACCAGCTTATATTGTAAATGATATTTATAAAAAATATTTCAAGCCTGTTGCAACAAATGAGCATTATATTAAAGTAAGTCAAATCTCTTCATTTTTGGTTGTTGGTTTAGGCGTTTTTATGGGATTCTTCGCAGACTCGATTAATTCCTTAACCTTATGGATAACAAGTGCTTTATACGGAGGTTATGTAGCAGCCAATTTCTTAAAATGGATTTGGTGGAGATTTAACGGCTGGGGTTATTTTTGGGGAATGTTTGCAGGACTAGTCGTAGCTTCTTTACAATTTGCTTTAGGTCAGGCAAAAGGGAGTTTATCCGAAGGATCATTTTTATACGATTTAGCACAAGTACAGGCCATTTATTTATTTCCGATAATCTTTGGATTCTCTATTTTGGGTTGTCTTTTAGGAACGTTCTTAAGCAAACCAACCGATATGGAAGTACTAAGATCTTTTTACAAAAACGTAAGACCTTGGGGCTGGTGGAATCCGGTTTACAGAACATTAAAAATTGAAGACCACACTTTCGAAAAAAATAATGATTTCTGGAATGATATGCTCAATTGTGCAATCGGAATTGTATGGCAATCCAGTATGATTTTGCTTCCGATATTTTTCATTATCAGAGATTATCCAAAAGCAATTACAGCATTAGTAGTATTTTTAGTGACGACAACAATTTTAAAATTCACGTGGCTTGATAAAGTTCGTAGAATAGAAGATTAATTAAGATATAGCAGTTACAGTTTGTCATTACTTGGAATGACAAAATTGAGCGTAGTAGCAAGAATAATATTTTAAACACATAGAAACATAGATTTAAATGTTTAAAATAGAATACAATAAGAAACTAGTTTCTCACGCATAGCTATGTGTGTTAATGCAAGTGAAACGCCTTTTATGCGTTTTCAAAAACTATGTTTCTATGTGTTTAAATAAAACACAAAGCTTTAGACAAAAACAACAAACAAAAAACGAAAGAGATAATGAGTACAATTCCTTGGCAAGACAGACCCGAAAACAGCAACGACGTAATGTGGAGATATTCTGAAAATCCAATTATTGACAGATATGCTATACCAACATCAAACAGTATTTTTAATAGTGCTGTAGTTCCTTTTGGAGACGGATTTGCAGGTGTTTTCAGATGTGATAACAAAGCGGTTCAAATGAATATTTTTGCCGGATTTAGTAAAAACGGAATCGATTGGGACATTAACCATGAACCAATCGTAATGCAATCCGGAAATACAGAAATGATCGAATCAGCTTATAAATACGATCCTCGCGTTGTTTTTATCGAAGATCGCTACTGGATTACCTGGTGTAACGGTTACAACGGACCAACAATTGGTATTGGATATACTTTCGACTTTAAAGAATTTTTTCAATGTGAAAATGCTTTTTTGCCTTTCAACAGAAATGGAGTTTTATTTCCACAAAAAATAAACGGAAAATACGCGATGTTAAGCCGTCCGAGTGATAACGGACACACACCTTTTGGAGATATATGGATCAGTTACAGCCCGGATATGAAATATTGGGGAGAACACCGTTTGGTAATGAAACCATCTCCTTTTGAACAAAGCGCATGGCAATGTACCAAAGTAGGAGCAGGACCAATCCCGATTCTTACCGAAGAAGGCTGGTTGATGATCTACCACGGCGTTATCAATACCTGCAATGGTTTTCGCTATGCAATGGGTTCAGCACTTTTAGATGTTGATTCTCCTGATAAAGTAAAATACAGAACACAGCCGTATTTATTAGGGCCGGCAGAAATTTATGAAATGGTAGGAGACGTACCAAATGTAGTTTTCCCATGCGCCGCTTTGCATAATACAGAAGAAGATAAACTGGCCGTATACTATGGTGCAGCAGATACCGCTGTAGCAATAGCATTTGGTAAATTAAGTGAGGTAATTCAGTTTACAAAAGATAATAGTTTATAGAAATAAAAAGCATGCGTTTAAAATTAGTAAAGTTAACAGTGGTTTTAGGATTTCTTTCGATTAGTGCATATTCACAATCGAAAAAAACAATTATACCCAAAACTTATGTAGCTGCAAAAACAACAAATCAAATCGTAATTGATGGCGACGAATCTGACGCTGCGTGGATCAAAACAGATTGGACCGATCTTTTTGAAGATATAGAGAATAACGTAAAACCAAAATATGGAACTAAAGTTAAAATGCTCTGGGATGAAACCAATTTTTATATAATAGCAAAGCTTGATGAGCCAAATGTTTGGGCAAATTTAAAACAACGAGACACCATTATTTTTTACAACAACGATTTTGAAGTTTTTATAGATCCCGATAGCGACACTTTTAACTATTATGAATTAGAAATTAATGCTTTAAATACCGCCTGGGATCTGTTTCTGTCAAAACCATATAGAGAAAATGATAATGTTGTATTAAACGACTGGAATATTCCAGGCCTGAAATCAGCGGTAAAAATCAAAGGAACGCTTAATAACCCAAACGATACTGATGAAGGTTGGGTATTAGAAATGGCAATTCCCTGGGCATCTTATAGAACATCTTATAATGAAAAAAATGTACCCGCAGATAAATTCTGGAGAGTTAATTTTTCAAGAGTAAACTGGCAACACAGCTTAAATAATGGTAATTACGAACGCAAAAAAGATGCTGAAGGTAAGTTTTTGCCAGAATACAACTGGGTTTGGTCACCAATGGGAGTCATCAATATGCATGAACCGGAAAAATGGGGATATGTTTATTTTTCTTCCAAAGATGGAATAGAAAACTTTACAATTCCGCAGGACGAAAAAGTAAAATGGGAGTTGTACAATTTATACAGAGCTCAAAAAGAATATTATCAGAAAAATAAAACCTGGGCAAAAACGTTAGCCAGTCTTACTAAAGAAACCATTAGTGTCGACGGCAAAATTTTAAAACCAGTAATTGAAAATCATGCAACAGGATATAATATTTCGGTAAAAAGTCCTTTTTCTAATCAAACCTATATTATCAGGCAGGATGGCAAAATAATAGCAAACTAAACCACTATGAAACTACCAAAACTATTACTTTTTTTATTGGCATTTAGTATTTTTTCTTGTGCTAAAAAAGAAGAACAAACCACTTTTAAATTTGGAGTCTGGACAACCGCAGACGCCAAAAAATCAGACGCAGACTATTCAAAAGAATTCAAAAAATATAAGGATGGCGGAATCGATGAAGTATTAATCAATACAACAACAGATCCAAAACTCTTAAAAAGAATAGTGCCTTTAGCCACAAAAGAAGGTTTAAAAGTACACGCTTGGATTATGGCGATGAACAGACCCGGAGATTCACTTGCGTTAAAGCATCCGGATTGGTATATGGTCAGCAAAGAAGGAAAATCATGTTTTGATAACCGCCCTTATGTCGATTATTACCAATGGTTATGCCCAACCAGAAAAGAATCCAGAGAACACGTTTTAAATTTAGTTGAAGAACTGGCAAAAGTAGACGGGATCGAAAGTGTTCACTTAGATTATATTCGTTTCCCGGACATCTTTTTACCAATCAGTTTATTGCCAAAATACAACCTGGTTCAGGATGTAGAATTACCTCAGTTTGATTTTTGTTATTGCGATGAATGTATCAAAGCATTTGAAAGAATTCACCATAAAAATCCAAAAGAAAGCCACAATACTTCTATTGATACGGAATGGAAAAATTTCAGATTAAATGCGATACAGGCCATTGTAAATGATGCTTATAAAATTGCCCATAAACACAATAAAAAATTAACTGCAGCAGTATTTCCTTATCCGGAAATGGCAGATCATATGGTACGCCAGCGTTGGGATAAATGGAATATAGACGAAGTTTATCCAATGATTTACCATAGTTTTTATAACGAAGAAATTGACTGGGTTGGTTACGCTACAAAACAAGGAGTTGCCGATTTAGAAGATAAAAAAACAAAAATTAATACAGGAATTTACATTCCGGGATTAAAATCTGATAAAGAACTAAAAGAAGCAATTCTTCTCGCCAAAGAAAATGGAGCCGTAGGAGTTTCTTTCTTTGACGGAAACGCATTGACAGAGAGTAATTTGAAAATGATCAAAGAAACAAAAGCAATTTTACAATAGCAGATCGTTTTTAAACAGATAGAAACATAGGTTAAAATGTGTAAGAAACAATATAAAAACAATACATAAAGAATCAAGTTTCCACACATAAATATGTATATTAATGCAAGTGAAACGCCTTTTATACAGTTTCAAAAGCTATGTTTCTATGTGTTGAAAATCAAGATAAAGATAAAAATAAGCAAAATGTCAAACAGAAGAAATTTTATAAAAAAAGCAACTTTAGGCACATTAGCCGCAACTTCTGTTTTGGGTTTTAGCGGATTTGCAAAAAATCACGAAGATGAAAATGAAGGCCAATTAAAATTTTCTTCAAAAAAAACAAAAAAGCCAATTGTAATTTCGACATGGAATCATGGTTTACCTGCCAATCAGGAGACCTGGAAACAAATAAAAGCCGGAAAATCAGCCCTAGATGCGCTCGAAGCCGGTCTCAAAATTCCTGAAGCAGATCCGAATGTCCGCAGTGTTGGTTATGGAGGATATCCGGATCGCGAAGGAAAAGTAACTTTGGATGCCTGTATTATGGATCATAATAGTAATTGTGGATCCGTTTGTTTTCTACAAGGTATAATGCATCCAATTTCTGTAGCAAAAAGAGTATTGCAAAATACGCCCCATGTAATGTTAGCCGGACAAGGTGCATTGCAATTTGCATTGTCAGAAGGATTTAAAGAAGAAAATTTACTAACTCCGGAATCTGAAAAAGACTGGAAAAAATGGTTGGAAGATTCTAAATACAAGCCCGTAATCAATATAGAAAATCACGATACTATAAGCATGCTAATGTTAGATCAAGATGGAAATCTTGCCGGAGGCTGTACGACAAGTGGCGCCGCCTGGAAAATGCACGGACGTGTTGGTGACTCCCCAATAATCGGCGCTGGTCTTTTTCTGGATAATGAAGTTGGCGCCGCTGCAGCAACCGGTTTAGGTGAAGCCGTTATTAGAACCGCAGGAAGCGCCATGGTTGTAGAATTAATGCGTCAGGGAAAATCACCGTTTGATGCCTGTAAAGAAATTACAGAACGCATTTACAACAAACACAAAAACCACAAAGACATGGAATATCTGCAAGTTGGTTTTATCGCCTTAAATAAAAACGGAGAATATGCAGGTTACAGTTTAAGATCAGGTTTTAATTACGCTGTTTCAGATGATGAAAAAGGGCACAGAATGGAAGATGCAAAATTTAAAATGTCCTGGGATAAATAAAGCATTTTTTGTCATTTCAACGGAGGAGAAATCACACTCGTAATTCGACAAAGATTGACCTCATTTTTGTCATTTCGAGCAATGAGACATCACATGAAACCCGGCAAAGACTAACACAAAATAAACGCAATATTGTCATTTCGACGGAGGAGAAATCTCCGCAAGTAACTCTACAGAGATTGGAGACGTTCGGAACGGAATTTCTAGTGTGATTTCTCCTCCGTCGAAATGACAAACTAAAACTAATATTTTAAACACATAGAAACATAGATTTTTTCTCTCACAAGATTAAAATAAAGACACTAATTTTACATTGCTCTGTAAATTTATAAAAGTGAAATATCTTTTTTTTTTAACTTTAAAATCTATGTTCTATGTGTTAAAACAAAACACCAGGCAGAGAATAAAAAAACAAAAATGAAAAAAACAATATCCATATTAACATTACTAATTGCTTCAATAGTAGCCGTTAATGCGCAGGAAAAAGTTCCGTTTTGGCAAAATGAAAAAATCAATGAAGATAATAGAGAGCCCATGCATGCTGCTTATTATGTTTTTGAAAATGAAGCATTGGCCGCTAAAAATGAATGGAGAGAATCTAAAAACTATTTGGATATAAACGGACCTTGGAAATTTAAATACGTAGATAGTCCGAATGATTTGCCAAAAGATTTTGAAAAAAGCACTTTTAACGATTCAGCCTGGGATAATTTTAAAATTCCGGCAAGCTGGGATGTAAACGGTTACGGATATCCGGTTTATGTAAATACAACCTACGATTTTGATTATTTAATGGCGCCAAATCCCCCGTTTGTGCCAACAAAATACAATCCGACAGGCGTTTACAGAAAAGAAATTACAATTGATAAATCATGGGAAGGAAAAGATATTTTTCTTCACGTAGGAACGGCAAAATCAAATCTTACGGTTTGGGTAAACGGTGTTTACGTGGGTTATGGCGAAGACGGAAAATTACCTTCAGAATTCAATTTAAACAAATTCGTAAAAACCGGAAAAAACACCATCACATTGCAAGTAATGAAGTGGAACGACGGTTCGTATTTAGAATGTCAGGATATGTGGAGAATGAGCGGAATTACACGTGATTCTTATCTGGTTGCCAGAAACAAAGCACATTTAAAAGATTATGAAATTATTCCGGATCTTGATGCTTCTTACGTAAACGGAACTTTAAAAATCACCACTCAATTCTCTTATTTAAATAAAAACGACAACTATACTTTAGACGTTCAGCTAAAAGAGGGCGACAAGATTATTACCTCAAAAAATATTTCTGCTTTAAACGAAAAACAAACGTTTGATTTTGTCGTAGATAATCCTAAAAAATGGAGCGCGGAGATTCCGAATTTATATCAAATCACATTTCTTCTAAAAGATAAAAAAGGAAACGTTATTGAAGTTATCAATCAAAATGTTGGATTCAGAAAAGTAGAAATCAAAGGCGGACAACTTTTAGTAAACGGAAAAGCCGTTTATATAAAAGGAGTAAACCGTCATGAAGTTGATCCGCTAACAGGACAAACAATTTCAAGAGAACGAATGGAACAAGATATTAAATTGATGAAAGAATTTAATCTCAATGCGGTAAGAATGTCGCATTATCCAAACGATGAATATTTTTACGAATTATGCGATAAATACGGAATTTATGTAGTTGATGAAGCCAATATCGAATCGCACGGAATGGGTTACGATATTACCAAAACGCTGGGTAATAAACCAGACTGGGAATTGGCGCACATTCAGCGTATGCAGCGTATGATCGAAAGAGATAAAAATCATACTTCTATTATTATCTGGAGTATGGGTAACGAAGCAGGAAACGGTTATAACTTTTACAGAGGTTATTTATGGATTAAAAACCGCGATAAATCAAGACCAATACAGTACGAAAGAGCAACTGCGGGCGCTTGGGACGGAAAAGATTTAAAATTTGAATGGGATTCTGATATTATCGACCCAATGTACAGTTCTCCAAATAAAATGGAAGAATATATTCTCGCAAATCCAAATCCGTCAAGACCTTACATTCAGTGCGAATACGCGCATGCAATGGGGAATTCAATGGGGAATTTTAAAGATTATTGGGATGTATACAGAAAACATCCAAACTTTCAGGGAGGTTTTATTTGGGACATGATCGATCAGTCGGTTTATAAAATACTGCCAGACGGAACTCGTATTTTGGCTTATGGCGGAGATTTTGGTCCAAAAGATGTAAAAAGCGACAACAACTTTGTAAACAACGGCGTATTTACGGTAGACAGAAAACCGAACCCACACGCGCTTGAAATGCGAAATGTACTGCAAAATATTTTAACTTCCTGGGAAAATCAGGCAACAGCTACGATCAAAGTGTACAATGAATTTTCGTTTAAAGATTTAAGCAATGTTAGTTTACACTGGAAATTAGTTTTAGACGGAAAAGACGATGCAATGGGAACGATTGATAATTTAGACATCAAATCAAATGAATTTAAAACGTTTCAACTACCTGTTAATGTAGAAGAAAAACAATTTCAGGAAGCTTTTATAGTCGTAACCTATCACATCAAACAAGATGAACCATTTTTACCAAAAGGTTTTCAAATCGCAACAGAACAATTGGCGTATAAAGGAACCTGGAAAAATGATATAAAAATTCAGGGAGCATCAAAAATTACGGTTGAAAAAAACATAAATAATACAGTATTCAAAAGTGATAAAGCAACAATAACATTTGATAAAAAAACAGGATTTATTAGTGGTTACAGCTTTAATAATCTGCCAATTATAAAAGAAGGCTATCAATTGCGTCCCAATTTTTGGAGAGCACCAAACGACAACGATTTTGGAGCCAATCTTCAGATAACCTTAAAAGCCTGGAAAGAGGCTACAGAAAATCCAACGCTTGTAAGCTGGAACTATTCTGCTACAAAAGACAATAAAATTCTGGTAAAAGCAACGTATAATTTAACTTCCGTATCTTCGACTTTAGAACTCAATTATGAGATAAACAGTAACGGAGAATTAGCCGTAAAAGAGCAATTAAATATAGATAAAACAAAAGAACAACCTGTTTTGCCAAGATTTGGTATGGAAATTATTGTTCCTAAAGATTTTAGCAATATGAGTTATTACGGAAGAGGCCCACACGAAAATTACATCGACAGAAATTACAGTTCGCAAGTTGGTATTTACAACCAAACCGTTTCAGAGCAATATTATCCGTACATCCGTCCGCAGGAAACCGGAAATAAAACCGATGTTCGCTGGTTAGAATTATCAAATAATAAATTGAAAATAACAGTTACTTCTGATGATTTATTGGCCGTAACAGCATTACATTATTTAACCGAAGATTTAGACGACGGTTTGAAAAAAGACCAACGACACGCCGCAGAATTGAAAGAAAGAGATTTAACAAGTTTAAAAATTGATTACAAACAAATGGGCGTTGGCGGAATCGACAGCTGGCAGGCATGGCCAATGGAAAAATATTTGTTAAGAGGCAAAACCTATCAGTATCAATTTAAAATAACACCATCAATAAAATAATTCATTATGAGGATATTAAAAGCATTCCTTGTCGTAATCTTATTCACTGTTTTTAATTCTGGATATAGCCAAAAAATATATACAGAAAAGGACATTCAGATTATTCCAAAACCAACACAATTGTTGATTCAGCCCGGAATATTTGAATTTTCTAAAAGCACCAAATTTGTTGCAACAACAGAGTTTCAAAAAGAAATAGCGACGGCTTTAATAAACAAATTTGAAAAAGCTGCCGGATGGCGTCCTGAAATTTCAGCAGCGAATCCGCAAAGCAATTTTATTCAGTTTAAAACAGATCAAACGCTCAATAAAGAAGCCTACAAATTAGAAGTAAACGCAAAAAGCATTACAATAACCGCCAAAGGAAATGCCGGTTTTATTTACGGATTAGAAAGCGTTCGTCAATTATTACCAACTGCGATTGAAAGCCAAAGTGTGATATCATCAGCAAAATGGCTAATTCCAAATGTGGTTATTACAGATGAACCTCGTTTTCAATGGAGAGGATTGATGCTGGATTTATCACGTCATTTCTTCGATAAAAACTACGTGCTTCAGACAATAGATCGTTTGGCAATGCTTAAAATGAACGTTTTGCATTTGCATTTGGTTGATGATCAGGGCTGGAGAATGGAAATTAAAAAATATCCAAAATTAACCGAAGTAGGAGCGTGGAGAGTTGATCAGGAAAATGTTGCGTGGAATGCACGATTGACCACAAATCCTGATGAAAAAGGAACTTACGGAGGATTTTTAACTCAGGAAGAATTAAAAGAAATTGTAAAATACGCCGCAAACAAAAACATCGAAATTATTCCGGAAATTGAAATGCCGGCGCACGTAAGTTCAGCCATTGCATCGTATCCTGAACTGGCTTGTTTCAATCAGAGAATCGGAGTTCCGTCAGGCGGATTATGGCCCATTACAGATATTTATTGTGCAGGAAAAGAATCTACTTTTGAATTTTTGCAAAATGTAATTGATGAGGTTGTTCAAGTTTTTCCTTCAAAATACATTCATATTGGCGGCGATGAAGCAACCAAAACCAATTGGGATAAATGTCCGAATTGTCAAAAAAGAATGAAAGATAACGGATTGAAAAATGCCCATGAATTGCAAAGTTATTTTGTAAAAAGAATGGAGAAATATATTCTTTCTAAAGGGAAAAAAATCATTGGCTGGGATGAAATATTAGAAGGCGGTTTGGCTCCCGAAGCAACAGTAATGAGCTGGAGAGGAACAAAAGGCGGAACTGATGCAGCAGCACAAGGGCACGATGTTATTATGACACCGGAATCGCACTGCTATTTTAATTTTTATCAGGGACCACAAAACGAAGAACCAATTGCTTTTGATGGTTACACGCCATTAAGTAAAGTATACGAATTTGATCCTGTTGTAGAAACAATGACACCGGAACAGGCAAAACATGTTTTAGGCGGACAAGCGAATTTATGGGCAGAGCATCTTCCAAACACGAAAGAATCAGAGTATATGATTTTTCCAAGATTAGCTGCTTTAGCTGAGGTTTTATGGAGTCCGAAAGAAAAACGCAATTGGAATGATTTTACCACAAGATTGCCTTCTTTGCTGCAGCGTTACGATTATTTAGGCATTAATTATGCAAAAAGTGCTTATTTGGTTACGGCTTCATCAAGTGCAAATATGGGGCAAAAGCAAATCAATGTCATGCTGAAAAATGAATTTCCAAACCCGGATATTCGCTATGTTTTGGGCGATAAAAGTTTGGCAGGAAATGCAATAAAATACACAACTCCAATTGAGTTTAAAGAATCTACAATTCTAAAAGCATCCTTATTTCAGAATGAAAAGCTCGTAGGTAAAATTTTTACAGATACGATTATTTTTCATAAAGCATTTGCACACAAAGTGTTGTATTTAACGCCTTTCAATCAAAACTATAAAGGAGACGGACCTTTTGGAATGGTAAATACCATTAGAGGCTCTAAAAATTTCCATGACGGACAATGGCAAGCTTGGCTAGTAAATGATATGGAAGTGCTTATCGATTTTGGAAAAGAAGAAAGTTTAGAACAAGTTACCATCGGAACTTTAGAAAGTCAGGGTTCAGGCGTTTATTTCCCTACACAAATCAAAGTATTGGTTTCGAGCGATGGTTTAAAATATAAAGAAGTTGGAAAATTGGCGCGTCCGTATGCTGTGAATGTAAGTTCAGAGTTGAAAGATTTCAAAATTAAATTTGAAAAACGCAATGCAAGATTTGTAAAAGTAATTGCATCTAATTTAAAGAAAAGCCCAAAAGGTGAGGATTCTTGGCTTTTTGTAGATGAAATTTTAGTGAATTAAAAACCAATTTGGCGTAATTGTTTAACGACAAAGTAACCCCAATTTTGTCATCCCGAGGAACGAGGGATCTCCGCTAGTAGCTCAGCAAAGACTGAAGAGTTACTTTATGGAGTTTCTCGTGGAGATCCCTCGTTCCTCGGGATGACAAAAATGAGAATATAACTTTGGATTACGCATAATTTTAAACACATAGAAACATAGATTTATATCTGGAAATGAATAAAAAAGAATATAAAAAGAAACTAGTTTCTCACACATAGTCCCGAAGCTTCGGGATTGTTAATACAAGTGAAAAACTATGTCTCTATGTGTTAACAAATATTTCCGTATTTAATTAGGAAACAAAAAAACAAAAACAAAAAACCATAAAAAGAGTAAAGATGAAAAGAGGAATATTTATAATCGCAATATTATTTTCAGTTCAACTGTTTTCGCAGGCCATTTATGAAGATGAGCGCTATGTACCGGAAACAGATCCGTTGGTGCTAAAAAACTTAGAAGAATGGCAAGGCAAAAAATTTGGATTGTTAATGCACTGGGGAACTTATAGCGAATGGGGAATTGTAGAATCCTGGTCAATATGTCCTGAAGATTATGGATGGTGCGAACGAAAAAAAGGAAGCAATCCAGGTAATTATACAGCATATGTAAAAGAATATGAAGGGTTGAAAAAAACCTTTAATCCAACAAAATTTGATCCGGCCAAATGGGCAAAAGCAGCGAAGGCAGCGGGAATGAAATACATGGTTTTTACAACAAAACACCATGACGGATTTACGATGTATGATTCAAAATATACCGATTATAAAGTAACAGATAAAGAATGTGCTTTTAGTACAAATCCAAAGGCAGATATTTTAAAAGAAGTTTTTAATGCTTTTAGAGCCGAAAATATTTCAACAGGGGCGTATTTCTCTAAACCGGACTGGCATAACGAAAATTACTGGGATCCTTATTTTCCTCCTTTCGACAGAAACGTAAACTACGATCCAAAATTATATCCTGAAAAATGGCAGAAATATGTTGATTTCACGCACAATCAAATCTTAGAAATCCTTACGAATTACGGTAAAGTTGATATTTTATGGTTAGATGGAGGCTGGGTTAGAAAAAGAGATCAGCAAAATTTAAAAGAAAACTATGATGAAAAGTTTGCAGAAAACGAGGCGAAAAATGGCTTCATCAAACACAGAGTTGTAGACCAGGATCCTAAAATGGACGAATTGGTAATAAAAGCACGTCAGAAACAACCGGGATTAATCGTAGTTGACAGAGCAGTTCACGGAAAAAACCAAAACTATTTAACTCCTGAAGGCCGTGTTCCTTCAAAAACATTGCCTTATCCTTGGGAATCTTGTATTACTTCTGGCGGTGGCTGGTCGTATACTCCGGATGCAAAATACTTAACAGGTAGAGAAGGAATTCACATGCTTATTGATATCGTCGCAAAAGGCGGAAATTTATTATTGAATATTGCACCAAGCCCTGAAGGAGAGTGGCAACAAGGAGCTTATGATTTGCTAGCAGCTTACGGCGATTGGATGAAAGTAAACAGCACAGCGATTTACAATACAAAACCAATCGAGCCTTTTAAAGAAGAAAACATTTGTATGACGCAAAATAAAGAAGGAAATGTATTCTTGTTTTATTTAGCGAAAAAAGGAGAAGATAAAATTCCGGCAGAAATTGTGGTAAAATCAATCAATCCGAAAAAAGGAACAAAAATCACGATGCTAGGTTCTAAAACTGCATTAAAATGGACAAAAGAAGCACAAGGATTTAAAGTTATAATTCCGGAAAGCTTAAGAAATAATTTACCATGTAAAGAAGCATGGACTTTAAAAATTGAAACGATTAACAGATAGAAAAAAGAATATGTTTTTACACAAAAGCAAAACTATAAAAACAGCATGTATTTTTTACATGCTGTTTTTTAGCATCACTATTTTTGCACAGGAGCCTGTCGATTTTGTAAATCCATTTATTGGAACTTCCAACTACGGAGCCACTTTTCCGGGACCTATTTCGCCCAGAGGCATGGCCAGCATAAGCCCTTTTAATGTTGCTGGACCTCAAAATCCATTAGAAAAAGACAGTCAATGGTTGTCGAATCCGTATGTAAATGAGAATAAATTTTTAACCGGATTCAGTCAGGTTAATATAAGCGGCGTGGGTTGCCCTGAATTAGGCGTTTTATTATTAATGCCGACAACAGGAGCTGTCGAAACCAATCATCTAAAATATGGTTCTACTTATAAAAGTGAAGTAGCAAAAGCAGGATATTACAGCGTTACTATTGATAAGTACAAAGTTAAAGCAGAATTTACCGCATCAAAAAGAGTTGGCGTAAGCAAATTTACGTTTCCAAAAGGGCAATCAAATGTTTTGCTAAACCTAGGTTTAGGCTTAACAAACGAAGAAGGGGCGATGGTAAAAGTGGTATCGTCTACAGAAATTGAAGGAATGCGAAGCCTTGGTTCATTTTGTTATAATAGTCCGGAAGATGCTTATCCGGTTTATTTCGTGGCTAAATTTTCTAAACCTGCCAAAAAATTTGGCGTTTGGAAAAAACCAAGAAAATACGAAGGTACCGAAGCGCAATGGATGACCTACAACGGCAAAACGAGAATGATGGACAATACCATAAAAACGGTTGTAGGAGATAGTATTGGTACTTATTTTACGTATCAGTTTGATAAAGAAGAATCCGTTGAGGTTAAAATTGGCGTTTCATATGTAAGCATCGAAAATGCACGTGAAAACCTGGAAAAAGAAACAGGAAATAAATCATTTGAAGCCATTTATAAAGACACTTATAACGACTGGAATGAAGAGCTTTCTAAAATTTTGGTCGAAGGCGGTTCAAATGATGATAAAACGATTTTTTACACTGCGTTATACCACACTTTAATTCATCCCAATATTTTAAATGATGTCAACGGAGAATATCCAAAAATAAAAAGAACTAAGATAGGAAAAACCGATGGTACGCGTTATACCGTATTTTCTTTGTGGGACACCTATCGAAATATGCATCCGTTAACATCTTTAGTTTATCCCAAACAGCAATCTGATATGATAAAAAGCATGTTGGAAATGTATGATGAAAACGGCTGGTTGCCAAAATGGGAATTAAATTCAACAGAAACCTTTACCATGGTAGGAGATCCGGCAAGTATCGTTATAGTCGATGCCTGTTTAAAGGGAATTCAGGATTTTGATATTTACAAAGCATACCATGCAATGGTACAAGGAGCAGATCAAATTTACGAGAATCCGTTGCGTCCTGGGCTTAAAGAATATATCGAAAAAGGATATTTATCAACCAATTATCCTGGCCCTGTTTCTACAACGTTAGAATATAATACTTCAGACTATGCGATTTCACTTTTAGCGAAAGCATTAGGTGAAAAAGAAGATTATAAGCGTTTTACCAAACGTTCACTTTCTTACCGAAAATTATACGACAAAGATTTAAAATTACTGCGGCCACGAACGGCAAACGGAAAATGGTATGAACCTTTTGATCCTGAAGCAGGAGCTAATTTTCAGACAAATGTTGGTTTTATCGAAGGAAATGCGTGGCAATATGCTTTTATGGTGCCACATGATATGAGGGGATTGATTAAATTAATGGGCGGTGATAAACCTTTCTCGGATCAATTGCAAAAAGTTTTTGATACCAAACAATTCGATATGGCAAACGAGCCGGATATTGCCTATCCGTATTTATTCAATTACATAAAAGGAGAGGAATATAAAAGTCAGGAAATGGTAAAAAAATTGGTTGGAGAATATTTTAAAAATGAGCCAAAAGGATTACCAGGAAATGATGATACCGGAACAATGTCGGCCTGGTTGGTTTATTCGATGATGGGAATTTATCCGATATCGCCGGGAGATCCAATTTACACCATTACAGCGCCAATGTTTCATAGAGTAACGATCAAATTAGATCCAAGATATTATAAAAAAGAAAGCATTGTAATTGAACGACAAGTCAATAATGATGGAAAAATCAATGCGATTGAGCTAAACGGAAAAACGCTTAATAGCTTTTTTATTTCGCACGAAGATTTTGTGAATGGAACAAAGCTGAAAGTGATTCAAAATTAAAACAACACAATTATGTTACAACTAAAAATCAAAAAAACAGCCATTATTTTTGTAATGGCTGTAAGTTTTTTTAACCAGGGATACTCTCAGAAAAAATATCCGTATCAAGATCCTACATTACCGGTTGAAGAACGAGTAAAAGACTTGTTAAGCCGAATGAGTCTGGAGGAAAAAGCCCGCCAAATGGATATGTACAAAGGTGAATTCTTCAAGGAAAATGAAGATTTCTCTAAAACAAAATCAGATGCTAAAATCGGGAATTTAGGAATTGGAGCTATTCATGACATTTATCCGCGTTCGGCAAAAATGATCAACGATCTTCAAAGTGAAATCATCAAAAAAAACAAATGGGGAATTCCAGCGCTTATTATGTGCGAGATGCTTCACGGTTATCTTGATGACGGAAGTACGGCTTTCCCAATGAATATTGGTTTAGGTGCAACCTGGGATACAAGTTTAATGGATAAAGTTGGAAAAGTAATTGGTACCGAAGCCAGAGCGCATGGCGTTCATTTTGGTTTAGGTCCAAATCTTGATGTTGGCCGCGAGCCACGTTGGGGAAGAGTTGCAGAAACTTTTGGTGAAGATGTTTATTTGGTGGGAGAACTTGGTACCGCCATGATTAAAGGAATGCAAGGCGATGATTTCAAATCAGATCGTTCGATAATTGCAGAACCTAAACACTTTGCCGTTCACGGAATTCCGCAAGCGGGAGGAAATTCATCTCCGGTTTTGGTTGGTGAACGTACAGCGCGTGAAGATTTCTTACCCTCATTTGAAAAAGCATTTACAAAAGGAAACGCATTAGGAACTATGTGTGCCTATTCTGAGTTAGACGGAATTCCTTGTGCAGCAAACCATTGGTTGTTGACCGATGTTTTAAGAAAAGAATGGGGTTTTAAAGGAATCGTAGTTTCAGATTTAGGAGCAATAAAATACCTTCAGGTAACACATTTCGTTACAAGTTCTCCAAAAGAAAGTATTAGAGAAGCCGTTGCTGCAGGAGTAGACATGCAGTTTTATGATTTTACCAATGAGTTTTGGCAACAAAGCATTATTGAATTGGTAAATGAAAAAAAACTGACAATGGAACAAATCGACCGTGCTGCAGGTGGCGTTTTGAGACTTAAGTTTTTATTGGGCTTATTCGAAAATCCGTACACAGATAAAAATTTAATTAAAGAACGTTTTCATTCAAAAGAAAATCAGGATATCGCTTTAGAAGCAGGTCATAAATCTATCGTTTTATTAAAAAACGAAAATAACATTTTGCCTTTAAAAAAAGACATCAAAACAATTGCCGTTATCGGACCAAATGCTGATGCTTCAAGATTAGGAGGATATGCCGTAAAAAATAAAGTAGGAACTACGGTTCTTGAAGGCGTTAAACAAGTTGTTGGCGCTAAAACAAATGTACTTTATGAAGAAGGCGTTCCATTAATTGTAAAAGGACAAATTATTCCATCAAAATATTTATTTACTCCTGATGGATCTCAAAACGGATTAAAAGGAGAATATTTCAATAACAGAAATGTAGAAGGAACTCCGGCATTAACGCGTATCGACAATCAGTTAGAATTTGACTGGCCTTGGTCTCCCGGAGATGGCGTTACTGATGATGATTTCTCAATTCGCTGGACAGGTTACATTCAGTCAGAAAAATCATTTGACGGCTGGTTAGGTTTAAGTTCTGATGACGGAATCAGAATGTGGGTTGATGATCAATTGGTTATCGACAACTGGACAAAAGGTGCTACAAGTATGGTAACAACTCCAAAAAATATAGAAGCCGGAAAAAAATACAAAGTCCGCATCGAAATGTGGGAAGGCGGCTGGGGAGCCAGAGCACACTTGCGTTGGAATTTAGAAAAAGTAAATTTTCAGCCAGCGATCGACATTGCTAAAAAAGGAGATGTTGCGATTGTGGTTTTAGGAGAATCAAATGAATTGGTAGAAGAAAACAGAGATGTTGCGAGTTTAGATTTACACGGAATGCAGCAAGAGTTGATCGAAGCAATTCAAAAAACAGGAACTCCCGTGGTTTGTGTATTGTTAAACGGCCGTCCGCTTTCAACCAATTGGATTAGTGAAAATATCCCTGCTCTTGTAGAAGGCTGGTTTCCCGGTGAAGCAGGAGGAAAGGCTGTCGCCGATGTTTTATTTGGAGATTATAATCCGGGTGGAAGATTGCCTATTACAGTTCCAAAATCGGTTGGGCAGTTACCTATATATTACAACCAAAAACCATCAGCGATACACAGATATGTTGCTGAAAGTGAAAACCCGCTTTATACATTTGGTTACGGTTTAAGTTATACTAAGTTTGAATATTCAAATTTTGCCATCAATACCACATCAATTAAAGCTGACGGAGCATTGAAAGTAAGTGTAGATGTTAAAAATACAGGAAATTATGATGGAGATGAAGTAGTACAATTATATATCAATGATGTTTACAGTAGCGTAACGACTCCAAGAAAAACATTAAAAGGTTTTAAAAGGTTGTTCATCAAAAAAGGAGAAACAAAAAAGGTAGAATTTACATTAACGTCTGATGAGCTATCTATCTGGAACAGAGAAATGAAACGAGTAGTAGAACCTGGTGATTTTGAAGTTATGGTGGGAGGAAATTCTACAGATTTACAAAAATTAAATTTCAAGGTTGTCGATTAATCTTTAAAATCAAATTAGAAATTAATTATGTAGTGTTTTAAGTGTTTTGATTAGGATTCTTTTAAGAATTTAACAAATCACAAAGATTAATAATATGTTATACTAGAAAACGTAAGGATTTTAATAGTAAAATAAGAGGTTTTTGACAAAAGTTTAACCAACACCTTTTCAAAGCTGTCATTTGTCGAAATAATGATTTAGTTAACAAATCCGATTCTTAAATTTAACATGTTATTAACTCAAAAAACAACCTATATGATTAAAGACGTACTAAAATTATTGTTGGTGGTTTGCTTGTTCGGATTTCAAAATCTTCAAGCCCAATCTACAACAGTAAAGGGAATGATAACAGATGCTTCCAGCGGAATTCCGATTCCGGGAGCAAATGTTGTCGTTAAAGGAACAAAAACTAGTGTATCAACAGATTTTGATGGTAAATTTAGTATCAATGTTCCCAATCAGTCAGCGATTTTAGTTTTCTCTTATGTTGGCTCTGCCTCAAAAGAAATACCAGTTGCAGGACAAACTACTATTAATGTAACTTTAGGTGCAGACACACATCAGTTGGGAGAAGTAGTTGTTACAGCTCTTGGTATCAAGAGAGAGAAAAAAGCTGTAACATATTCTGCTCAAAACATTGACGTAGCTGAAATTTCAGAAGCAAGATCGTTAAACGTTGCCAATTCACTTTCAGGTAAAGTTGCAGGTCTTAACTACTCTACAACTTCAAATGGTGTAGGAAGTTCATCAAGAATTACTTTAAGAGGTAACAGATCTCTTAATGGCAATAACCAACCTTTATATGTTGTAGATGGTGTGCCAATCAGTAACGGAACTACAACTAGTAATCCGGATATTGACACAGGAGGAACTACTCAGCCTGATGGTATCTCAAACATTAATCCTGAAGATATTGCTTCGATGACCGTTCTTAAAGGGCCATCTGCAGCAGCACTTTATGGAAACAGAGCAAGTAATGGTGTAATTATTATTACTACAAAATCTGGTAAAGCAGGTAAAACTTCTGTTACATTATCATCTAACTTTATGGCTTCTACAGCTTATAATTTGACAAATTTTCAAAATGAATACGGACAGGGAGATGGAGGAGTTTATAATCCTATCTCTGTATCAAGCTGGGGAGGAAAATTAGACGGACGTCAGGTTGCTGCATGGCAATTACAACGTAATCCTAACTATACTGGTCCTGCGACTACAGATTATTCGCCACAGCCAAATAACGTTATTGACTTTTATAAAACAGGATATAACTTAGCCAATACAATATCTGTTACTACAGGAAACGAAAAAGCACAAGGATATTTCTCTTACACAAACACTCGTGCAGAAGGTATTGTTCAGGGTAATGGTTTAGACAGACACAATCTTAACTTAAGATTGACAAGTAAATTATCTGATAAATTTTCTTTGGATGTAAAAACAAACTACATCGTTCAGAATATTGATAATTTATTAAGAACGGGTGAGGAATCTATCGGTACCTCAGCTTATTTATTGCCGCGTAGTATTAAATTTAATGAATATAAAGATTTTGAATATACAGATGCTGCAGGGCAATTGCAACAAAATTATTTTATAGACGAAGCAGGTTCTCCAGGAGGAAATCCTTATTGGTCTGCTTTACGTGATGATTCAAGAGATGACAGAAGAAACAGATTTATTGGTCTTGCTTCTCTTAAATATGATATTACAAATACAATAAGTTTACAAGTAAGAAGTGGTCTGGATCAAATGACTAACAAAGCAGTTAGAAACAGATATGCTACCAGAGCATTTAATAACAACTTAGGTTCTTATAGTGAGTCATATGAAACCGTAAGTGAGTTTAATACAGATGCATTACTTTCTTATAAAGAGAAATTTGGTGATTTCACCATTGGTTTAAATGCTGGTGCTAACATGCTAAAACAATCTAGTTCATCTTTAACATCCGGTGGTGTATTAAGTAAGAGAAACTATTTTTCTTTAATCAATGTAGCTACAGTTCAGTCTACTTCAGCAATGTCAGAAAAACAAGTTAACTCTGTTTACGGATTCTCTCAAATCGGATTCAGAAACTATTTGTTCTTAGATTTAACAGCCAGAAATGATTGGTCTTCTGCTTTACCTTCAAACAACAGATCATTCTTCTATCCTTCAGTAGGTCTTTCAGCTGTAATATCGGATATGGTTACTTTACCTGAAGTTATTAGTTTTGCAAAAGTAAGAGGTTCTTATGCAAAAGTGGGTAATGATACAGATCCTTACCAGACAAGTTCTCAATTATCATACATTGGTGGTAACGGTGGTATGTTGTATTCTCAAACTACAGCTGCAAATCCTAACCTAAAACCGGAGATGTCAAGTTCTTCAGAGTTTGGTTTAGATATTAGATTTTTGAAAAATCGTGTAGGATTGGATTTTACGTATTTCCAAACTAAAACGTCAGATCAGATTTTCTACATCAATACACCTGAATCATCTTCTAAATCAAGAGCGGTATTAAACGGTGGAGATATTCAAAATAAAGGTATAGAGCTTACGCTTACTGCAACTCCTGTTCAGACTGAAAATTTCTCATGGGATATTATGGCAAATTATGCTACTTATAAATCTGAAATTACTTCTATTTATGATAACAGAGAAGAATTGGTTATTGGCGAAGGAAGATTGGTTAGAAGTAAAGTTATTAAAGGAGGTGAATATGGTGATTTATATATCAAAGGATTCCAAAGAACTCCAGACGGTCAAATTATTGTAAATGCTGCAGGTATACCTTTAGCAACGGATGATTTTAGTGTTCGTGCAGGTAATTTTAACCCTGATTGGACTGCCGGTTTTAAAAATAATTTCAAATACAAAGATTTTTCACTAAGTTTCCTTGTTGATTTCAGAATTGGTGGAGAAGTTATTTCTTATTCACAAGCCAGAGAAGCTGGTTTAGGGGTTAGTGATATCACTTTAGCAGGAAGAGAAGGCGGAATTGTTGTTCCTGGTGTAGTAGGTACAACTACTGGAGGTGTAACTACTTATGCCCCAAATACGACAAGTATAACAGCAGAACAATACTGGACAGCAATTGGACAAAGAACACCGGTCGCAGAACCTTTTATTTATGATGCAACAAACATCAGATTAAGAGAGCTTGTTTTTGGATATTCATTGCCAAAACGCATGTTACAAAGCACTGGGTTTGCAAGTATTGATTTCTCAGTAGTAGGAAGAAATTTATTCTTCTTCTTAAATGAAGCAAAATACTTTGATCCGGAAGCAGGAGCAGGAACAGGTAACTTACAAGGTATCGAGTCTTTCAATATTCCTTCAACGAGAGAATATGGTGTGAATGTTAAGTTTGGATTTTAATTTAAAAAAGAAATAATATGAATAATAAATATAAAATTAAAACGATAGGAGTTGTCATGTCGATGCTCGCTGTTTTTTCAAGCTGTACACAGGATTTTGATGAAATAAATACCAATAAAAATACCTTAACCGAAGATCAGTTAGATCAAACTCTTGCGGGACCTGCATTTGCATCAGCCTTATATGCGGGAATACACAATGGTTCTTATTCTTCGCCAGGAGTTGATGATCAGGGTACCTGGGGTATTGCTACAGGTATTTTACCCTCTACTTTTACACAATATCTAAGCTGTGGGTACGGTACAGAAAGAAATGCGTTTGTAAACGGTTATGAAGGACGTGGATGGTTAAGATTTTACACCGTTGCTGTTCCGGCATTAAATAATGCTATTAAAGCATCTGCAGGAAATGCTGATGCACTTGCAGTACTTAAAATCTGGAAAGTATTTATGTTTAATCAAATGGTAGATGCTTATGGTCCAATTCCTTACACGGAAGCTGGAAATAATAAAGAAAAAGTGCCTTATGATAGTGTACAATTCATTTATGAAGACTTTTTTAAATTGTTAGACGAAGCGAGTGCTACACTTAATGCTACTTCTGCAACAACGGTTGCTACACTTCAGCCTAATGACAGAGTATATTCAGGAAATGTAGCCAACTGGAAAAGATTTGGAAACAGTCTTAGATTGCGTTTAGCATTAAGAATATCGGATATAGAACCAGCTAAAGCAAAAACTCAGGCAGAAGCTGCGGTTGCTGCCGGCGTTATAGAAACTAATGAGCAAAGTGCAACTTTCAAGGTTAGTAATATTACACCAAACAATATGAACATGATTGTAAATGCTTGGGGTTATTATATGACAGCTTCTATGGAAAGTCTTCTTGTAGGTTATGATGATCCTAGATTAGCAAAATGGTTCGCGCCTATTGATCCGGCTGCAACTACTAAAGTTTACAGAGGTCGACCTGTTGGAGCGCTACAAGGACAGTTTGGAACAACTACATTCTCTATGTTCAATAATGATGTATTAGGAAGTGGTCCTAATGGTACCCTTAGTGAAACTAAAAACATTGAAATCTTCATGGCATCTGAAAATTATTTAAGCAGAGCTGAAGGTGCTTTAAATGGATGGAATATGAATGGTACTGCACAATCTTTATACGAGCAAGGTATTGCTTTGTCATTAAGACAATGGGGTATAACTGATGCCAATGATATTGCTGACTATATTGCGGGAACATCTACACCAACCGTACCCAATGCTGCTACTCTTTACCCAACTATAGGTTTACAGACAGTTCCTGTAACGCTACCTGTTGCATGGGATGCTTCTGAAGCAAACCAACGTACACAAATTGCTGTTCAGAAATATTTGGCAATATTCCCTGAATCTTGGGAAGCTTGGGCTGATTTAAGAAGAAGTGATGCTAAAGTTATTTACCCAATACTTAATACCGATAATGTTGACCCCGGTGTTGGAAAAAGCTTAATGAAACGTGTAATCTTTGTTACCAATGAATACTCTGCAAACAGAGATGCGGTTACAGATGCTATCACAAAACTTGGAGGTCCGGATTCAGGAGGTACAAAACTTTGGTGGGACACAAAAGAATAAAAAATAAGTAAAGATAAAGAGATTCGTTACTTAGAGATAAAAGGAGAGGTAACTCTCCTTTTGTTTTATACAACTATCTGTAAAATAGCCACACACAAAACATAAAATTAATAAAAAAGGTTATCTCAATTTTAATCCCGAAGATGGATTAAAAATAATGCAGAACGATAACCAAATACAAAAGAATAATTATGGCTAATAATACATTATCTACCAATAAAAACACCTTAATTCCCATTATAATTATAGCAGGATTATTTTTCATTTTTGGATTTGTAACCTGGATCAACGGTGCTCTAATTCCTTTTATGAAAACCATAAATGAATTAACATCCGCACAATCACTTTTAGTAGCCTCCGCATCTTATATTTCATTTGTGGTAATGGCATTGCCAGCCTCTTATATTCTATCAAAAATTGGATATAAAAAAGGAATGTCACTAGGGTTATTTATTATCGGATTGGGTGCTTTAATCTTTATACCCGCTGCTGAAGCAAGAACCTATTGGATGTTTTTGACAGGTATTTTTATTCAGGGTACCGGAATGACTTTATTGCAAACAGCATCAAATCCATATATCACTATTTTAGGACCAATTGATAGTGCTGCCAAACGCATCTCTATTATGGGTATCTGCAATAAAATAGCAGGCGCTTTAGGTTCGCTTATTTTTGGAGCCATTCTATTATCAGGAATAGATGAAATTCAACAAAAACTAAGTGTTGTAAGTCCTGCAGAAAAAGCACAACTATTAGATACTATGGCTGATAGTGTAGTAACTCCTTATTTAATAATGGCAATTGTTTTATTTGTGTTAGGAATTTTAATCCTAAAAGCACCTTTGCCAGAGGTTGAAGCAGAACCAATCGAAGAAGCCAAAGAAGGCGAAACAACAAAAACAAGTATTTTCCAATTTCCGCATTTATGGTTAGGTGTATTAACGCTGTTTATGTACGTTGGTGTTGAGGTTATTGCGGGTGATACCATTATAGCATACGGAATTTCATTAGGTTTTCCTGCTGCCGATGCCAAATTTTTTACCACATTTACTTTAATGGCAATGGTTGCTACTTATATTCTGGGAGTGTTTTTAATTCCGAAGTTTATCAGCCAGGCATTAGCATTACGAGTAAGTGCGATTTTAGGAATCATATTTTCGTTTTGTATCGTTTTTACGCACGGATTTGTTTCCATTTTGTTTGTAGCAGCTTTGGGAATTGCAAATGCACTTGTTTGGCCTGCGATTTGGCCTTTAACATTAAAAGGTTTAGGTAAGTTTACCAAAACAGCTTCAGCCTTGTTGATTATGGCAATTTCAGGAGGTGCAGTAATTCCTCCATTATATGGAAAATTAGTAGATTTAAATAAGGCAGATATGATGGCTTTTGGTGTAAGTGAAGCTTATGCAAATGCCAACGCCGCTACCGAAGGATATTGGATTTTACTGCCATGTTATATCATCATTTTATATTATGCCATTGCAGGACATAAGTTAGGTTTAAATAAAAAATAAATCTCAGCAATTATAATTGAAAGCAAAATCCGGATATAAATTGTTTAGATTTTGTTTTTTAATATTTAATAACTTTTATTAAAAACAATGATTTCAAAATTTAATTACTCCATACTATTTGTAGTTTTAATATGTGTTTCCTGGGCTTTAATAGGGCAGGAACCAAAAGCATATAATATTACAAATACTTTTATAACTCTTCCGCCCGTTACCACAAATAGTCATGCTGCCACATTGGTCGAAATTAGGCCAAATGAAATTATGGCAGCATGGTTTGGCGGAAAGTATGAAGGAGCAAAAGACGTAGGAATTTATTTTTCTACCTATAAAAATAAAACTTGGCCTGCGCCTCAAAATCTAATTAAACCATTAATAAAACAAGGTGATACTTTACCTTGTTGGAATCCGGTTTTGTTTAAAAGTAAAAAAGAAATTTTATACCTGTTTTACAAAGTTGGAAAAAATCCAAGAGAATGGTTTGGAGCTATGATCACTTCTAAAGATAACGGAACGTCTTGGAGCGATCCTAAATACTTGCCGGAAGGAATCTTGGGACCAATAAAAAATAAACCAATAGAAGCAACACCCGGAATTATTTTATGTGGAAGCAGTACTGAAAGTGTAGCAGGTAACCTATGGCGAAGTCATGTAGAAACCTACAATGAAGAAACTGATAAGTGGAATAAAATAACGATAGCAGATAATAAAAACTTTGAGATTATTTCTTTTTTTATGGGTTAGTTCAATAATCACTCACAATTCTTTCCCAAATCTATTATGGTTTGATTTGGAACTTCGAAATTGACAAACGCTCGGCAAGGTGCATTTAATCTAGTGTAAACAAATATCTGATGGAAGTAATAGTAGATAGATGAAAAAATAATATTAATCATAGCCTAAAAAGTCTTAAAAGAAAAAAATATTAGAATTAGCGTTCTTTACGAAAACATGTGTTTTGAAAAGTATGCAAAAACGAAAAAGCCTTTAAACACTAGTGTTTAAAGGCTTTTGATTTTTAAAGTTTCTTTTGAAACTTCTACTGGCGGAGAAAGAGGGATTCGAACAAAACCGTCACATCCCGCTTTTATACTGCATTTCTAATATTTTTTCTTTACTGCGCCACGATTCTGCCATGAAGATTTTCGCTATTTTTATAAATATTGAAAGTTTCAGACTGGTTTAAATACGTTTAAATTAACGTTATAATTCTTAATTAATTCATAGACAAAGATATGCCTTTTTAATGACAAAGAATGATTTAAATGGTTAGTTAGCAGTTAAAATAAGCTGCTATAAAAGCAATAGAATCTATTTTGTAATAAGATACTGTTTTTGAAATTCCTCGATTGTCAGGTTTCCAAGCGCAGAATGTCTTCTGTATCGATTATAGAAATTTTTGATATAGTCAATGACTGACTTTTTTGCTTTTTTTATCGTTGTATAATTGTTTTGGTAAATTAATTCTGTTTTTAATGTTTTGAAAAAACTCTCAGCGACAGCATTATCAAAGCAATTGCCCTTTCTGCTCATACTTTGGGCGATTTGATTACTTTTTGATAATGTGGAAACAAAATCTTTACAGGCATACTGAATCCCTCGGTCTGAATGAAAAATTAATTTCTGGTTACTAGTTAAAGGACGATTACGCAAGGCTTGTTTAAAGGCGACAATGGTTGTATCCATTGTCTTCAGGGTTTCACTTAATGACCATCCTACTACTTTACGATCAAAGAGATCTATAACAGCGGTAAGATATGCCCAGCCTTTTTTAGTTCGAATATAGGTAATGTCGGATACCCATACCTGATTTTGGTTACTTACTTTAAAATTCTGATTTAATAAATTTGCTGCTGCAGGATATTTGGGAGAGGAGATTGTAGTTCTTTTAAATTTTAATTTTGGAATCCTAGGCATATTATTTTCCAGCATTATCTTTGCAACAAAAGATCGGCAAGCTTTTATGTTGATTGACGATAATTCTTTGGCTATTCTTCGACTACCGTACCTGCCTTGACTCCAATGATAAATTCTTGAAATCTCTGATATTATAAATACTTTACGTTCAGCTCTGCTTGTAGGAAGTCCTTTTAACCATTTATAATAGCTGCTAGGGTCTACATGAAAAATTTTGCACATCTTTGTAATAGGAAATTTATCGGCGTGTTCTCTGATAAATTGATACCGCAATCGTCTTTTCTGCAGAAGATAGGCAGCACCTTCTTCCAAGATATCCCGTTCCAGCTTGATGCTAGTAATTTCCTTTTTTAGTCTTAATAGCTCTTTTCTGTTTTTGTAGGAATCAGATGACTCCTGAAGGGTAAGTTTTCCATCCTTAAAAAGTTTCTTCCAATGCTGCAGGCTGTTTTTGCTGACACCGAACTCCTGAGCTACACGATTTACACTTTTGTACTGGTTGCTGATTGTGACCGCGCAGATTTTAAATTCTAGAGGCCACCTTTTTCTAGGTGTTTCCATATCTTTAAATTTATAAAGTGTTAATTATTTTACAATTAATCTCTTCATAAATTATCTAACCCAAAACTGTCCTCAATATTTTATAAAACCGACTAAACTTTTTGTGGCAAAAAAGGTATCCATTCCAATAAAATTTTGCTGTAAAAAGAAGTCAATTTCAAAATCAAGAGAATTTTTTTTTTTGCCGCTTTTTAATATTACAATTGCGTCTCCTACTACGGATTAAACATTTTTTACCTTGATTTTAAAATCTACACAAACTTGTAATGTAAGAATATATTTTAAAATTTTAGGATACAGATAAAATTTTTTATAAGTATTTTTTTATATAATTTTGAATTGCCCTACTATCTATTAGTTTAATTCCCAATTATGAGAAAACTCTACCTATTATTTCCTTTAGCTGTATTAGCTAACCAAATATCTTTTGCTCAAATTTCTCCCAATATTTCTTATAATCTAACCAATGTTTTTACATTAGGAGATAATATTGGAATAATCAAACCTTCTAATTCCGGTGGAAACATTTCTGTAGCTGAAGTAACCACTTTCGCTGGAAATGGAACAAATGGTTCTCAAAACGGTTTAGGAAATCAAGCTAGCTTTAATGTTTCTCAAGGAATGGCAATTGATCCTCAGGGAAATATTTATGTTGTAGATGTATACAACCATCAAATCAGGAAAATTTCTCCTACAGGAGCTGTAACAACTTTTGCGGGTAGTGGTGTTCAAAAATTTGAAGATGGAACAGGAACAAATGCAAGTTTTAATATCCCTATTGGTTTAGTTTGCGATTCTTCACAGAATCTTTATGTAGTTGACTCATTTAATAACAGAATACGAAAAATAACTCCAACAGCTATTGTATCAACAATTGCCGGAACCGCAATAAAAGGTAGTACTGATGGAACCGGAATAAGTTCAAGTTTTTAATTATCCCCAAGGATTACAATTGACTTGAATGACAATTTATATATAGCAGACATTTACAATAATAAAATAAGAAAAATTACACTTCAGCTATAGTTTCAAAAATTGCAGGAACTGGAGAAACTGGTAAAAAGATGAAAACGTAAAAGAAGCAACTTTTGGCGGTCCGGGAGATGTTTCTTTCGATAATTTTGGCAATTAATTGTAGCTGATTTAAACAATAATAATATTAGAAAGATTTCTCCATTAGGAATTGTTTCTACAATTGCAGGGAATTGTATGCGTGGCAATATCGATGGTACAGCAAATGATGCTTCATTCGATGGACCAATAGGAACAAACGAATTTTTTCTGCAATTTAAAATTTAAACTTATAAGTATTTATTAAAAAAAAGATGTTTTATAAGTTTTTTTTAAATTCTTAAATACACGGTGTAAGTTTTGAAATAATTTCACATCTTGAAATAGCATTATTATTTTTATGTAAATTCTTATAGTTTTTGTAAAACAATAAGTTATAATTTATATATTTGGGAAATAACTTAATAAAATTATAAATAAATGAAAAAATTACTATTAATTGCATTAGCGCTAAACTTCGTAGCCTGTTCAAATGATGACGACACAGAAAGCTCAACTTCCACGACTGCAACTGGCACAGTAAAAGAAGAAACTTTTAATCCTAACCCTACTCCACAGGATTATTTAAATGCAAAATATCCAGCCTTTATGGCTTCGATAGAATCTGTAGCCTCAGACCCTGTAACATCGAAAGGTTCTAGTACTGCAAGAACTGCAGCCTTTGTTAGTACGTATGTTCCTGATGCAGCTTTTAGAACTGCCATAGTAAATATGGGAGCTGCGCAAGATGCTAGTCCAGGAGATCAATGGGTAGAAGTAGACACTACAAGAGGCGGATTGTACCTTGCAGGTTTAGGTATCACTGATTTAACTGGAATAAATGGATTTACAGGTTTAAAGCAGTTAATCGTTTCACAAAACAATCTGACAACTATCAATGTTTCAGGGTTACTAAATTTAGAGTGGATTGAATGTCAGCAAAACCTATTGACAACTTTAAATTTGACCGCTAATACAAAAATACAGCAGGTTTGGTGTCACCTTAACCAATTAACTAGCTTAGTTCTTCCAAGTTCACCAACTTTATTTGGTGTGTGGTGTTATGGCAATCAGCTTGCAACACTAAATCTTAATAATAATACTGGTATTACCCAATTATTTATTCAAGGAAATCAACTTACTTCATTCAATTTTACCCCTTTTGTAAATATTGAGCAAATGAACGTATCATCTAATAAGTGGGTTACTTTAAATTTTAATTCTAACAATAAAATTAAATCTATCTGGGCATTTACTATTACTACTCTTACTGATTTAAGCATCAAAAATGGCGCTAATACATTAGTAAGTATTCAAGATTTTACAGGAAACACGAAAAGACCTCCTATTCATGTTGACGCATCATTTCTCCCGTTAGCAAATACTTCATGGCCAAATAGAGGAGCATCGACTTATGTTCTATAATTTGAATCCCTTAGATAAAAGAAACCCTGTTCAATGAACAGGTTTTTTTTTGATTATAGTTTTACTCTTTTCAGTCTAAACTCAAACTTGAATATAACCGGGGCGTTGGGTGCAAAATCGAACTCCAAAAGAACTAAACGGGACTCGAACCAATTTTCCCTGAAAATACTGATAGTTTGTGTTCTTTTTTAAATTAAACAAGATTTTTTGAATCACAAAAAAACTGAGAATCTAGATTTTTCCGGCTTTTTCTTCACTTTTGCAGCCCTGACGGGACAATTTTCGAACCATTTTACTGATGATTTAAAAATTTCAAGCCCAATTATATAGCTTAACTTTTTCTCTAGTTTTGGTTTGCATATCCAATGTAGATTATTAATTTAACATTCAATATAAAACCAAAAACAATATAATGAAAAAATTACTTTATTTATTAAGTGTTACTTTAGTAACATTAACGTCTTGTTCAAGCGATAACGATACTGATTCACCTAGTCAGGCAGACTTACCTTTATTAAAAAAATATGTTATTACTAAAGATGGTAATACGACCTATACAGGAGAATACATTTATAATGAAAATAAAATCGTGAGCTTTAGTGACTTAAATGGAAACAAATCAAATTATACATATACAGAGGATTTAATTACAAAAATTGAGGATATTAATGTTAAAGGAATAACAACTCTCGTCAGAGAGTATAGCTACTCTAACGGGAAGTTAGAATCTGTGTATTATAAATCTCCTTATGGTGAAGCTGCAAAAATAATTTACACTCATAACCAGAACGGCACTGTATCTTATAAAAAATATTTCATTGAATTATCAAATGGATATGAAGAAGAAAACGATACAGGAAAATTTACTTTCAAGGACGGTAATTTAATAAAAAGTGAAAGCTTCTATTCTGATGGCAGTCCTAAAGAATTAACAACAAAAGAATATGATTCTAAAAACTCTTCAAATAACAATGTTCTAGGACGCAAACTTTTACTGGATTACAGTTCTACTTCTATTAATAATTTAGTTAAAGAAACTATTGTAACATTTTCAGGCACTAAATCTACAACTACCACATCAGTTTATAATATCACTTATGATGCAAAGGGTTACGCAATAGAATCAACAAAAATCTCAGAGACTAATGGAACATCTACTACCCAAACAATAAAATATTTTTATTAAGTAAAGGTAGTGTTGCAGATTAGCTTTTTTTATAAAATAATGACGTAACGAACTGAAAAAGAACATAAAGTTTTAATTATTGAATAGAAAAAGAGACGGCCAGGCATGAACTGCCCCCAAAAAGTCAGATACTATTTGGGGGCATTTTTATGGAAATAAAAGTCAAATACAATTATGAGTTCACACTTCGTTGCGATGTTTTTCGCACAACAGTTTTACAAAAAAACGGTTCCTGATAAGGAACCGTTTTGAATATTAAGGAGTACAAAACAACTTAGGGATTCTTTATAAAAGTCATTTCAAAGGATTAAATCTGCCAAAGACTTTTTATTTTAATGATTACAAGTTTTACATTGGTTTTGTTGGTTTAATACTACTCTGTGTATTTTGTGTTCTGTAAAATGAGTTTTGTAATTGTTGATAATTTAGCTCTAAAATTTTAATTCCGGATAATTTTACTTTTAATTTAAAGGTTATAGTTGTTGAAGGTTATTAAAAGAAATATAACTTTTATATCATTTAATTCCTTTGAACAAATAAAAACTGATAGCAAATAGTATTTATTAATGTAGTATTTTGTATAACCAGTTTATTATTTAATATTTAGGATGAATTTTAAATAATTCCAAAAGATATGGGAAACCGTAAAATCTTAATAGGTATATACTTTAGCGGGAACGGGACTCGAATCCTCCTGATAAATAAACTAAAAAACAACGTATCTAAAAGTTTCGAACCTAAACTCGTCAACGCTTGATTTTACTGAATTTCTAGTTTTTCAAAGTGGAGTGTGCACGATTCTGCCACAAAACTTATACGGGGAAATATCTTTAAAAAACGCCTTAAGTTTTTGTGGCAAAAAAGGTAGCCACTCCATTTTGTGGGGAGAGCAGGATTCGAACTCAATCGTCTAAAGCCTTGCCTATACTTCAATTGTCAATTTTTTTAACCATTGTGCCACGATGTTGCCACGAAACTTAAAAAGACAAAATTTTCTAAAAAATACTTTTTAAAAAATTTAACTTGATTAAAATGCTATAATTCATGTTTTAAAAAAGTAAAATTAAGTAAAAAAAGGAAAACTATTCGAAATTTTGTTTATATATGACTGTCTTAACTTTTTGTATCAAAAAAAGTATCTATTACATTCCATAGAAACAATTTTCTTCAAAAAAAACTATAGTAAAACAGAAGAAGTATTAAAACTTTTAGTTTTATAATATTTAAATAAATGATCATAAATAATTAACTCATACATTCTCTGTTTAGAGGTGTACTGCCTGTTGACCATCATATGAATATGACTTGCCAAAAGAGATTCTAAAGGAATTTCGTTTTTAATTTTAATTTCTAAAGCTTTTTTAGCTGTTTGTTTTGATTTTTGATTTACAATCCTGGTTATTACTATAAAAATGTTTTTTGAAGTTGCTGTCATAAGAGTATTCATTTGTGGATATAATGCAGCATAACTTTTAGACATTTCCTTTTTTTGTTCCTTGTCGGTTTTAAATTCTATTTTAAATGAACTTTGCAAATCATCCATCAAAGATAATTTCTCCTGTATCGATAATTGAAACGAATTTAAAAAGGAATCAATGGCATAAAAGCTAAATAACAGCGGTGTTTCTTGTGTTAGAAAATCAGGTTTAGCTCTAATATATTGCAAAGCCATTTGACTGTCTTTCCAAAAAAAGAATTCAGAATCGATCATTGTAGTTTTACCATATCGTTCTATTTCTCTTTTATATGTATCGGTTTGTATATTCCAAACTAAATTTTGCTCTAAAAGCTCTTCAAAAATTGGATAAAGAGCTTGAATAATAGTAGCTATATTTTTGGTGTTTTTTACTAAAAACCGAATACGAATATGTTCTTCAGGATCTTGATAACGAATAAAAAACCATTTCTGTATGATTTTATTAATTTCAAGACTTGAAATAATGGGTTGTAATTTTTCTAGTAAAATATAATCAGATGTCTTTACACCTGTATAAATTTTATAATACAACCATTCGCTGCCCAGGCAAAAATCTCTTCGCATTTTTATATTTTTTCTTTGTAATAGGATACAATAATCTGGTTCGAAAAATGATCTCCAGAACTGTTTTTTACAACTGATTTTTCTGTAAATAAAAATTCTTCAAGAAAAAACTCTTCTTTTTGTTTAAGCGATTTCAGGAATAATTCGATACAAACTGACGATTCAAAATCGAATAATAAAGTATTATCAGAATCAACCCAATTTACAAATCGTGGAATGTTTCGTTGTGATCTCCATTTTAAAAATTCTTGTGTTTTAAGATTTTGATCCATAGTACAATAAGGTTTTATTTCGCTATTTTTAATTCTCCATTTTGCTTTTGAGAGTATAACTTTATTATACAGAACTCTCGGAAAAAAATCATATTGTGACTCTAAAATCCCCCAATAAAAAGAATGAATTAGCTTGGTGTCCTGTAAACGAAGGTCACATAAAAAATGATAAATAGGAAGAGAACCGCTTGAAGAAAAATTATGCGCGTTAGACAAACAAGGTATTATTTCTTTATTGTATTTTTTGGATCGTAAAATAACTCTATTTGATTTTACAGATAGGTATAAATCTCCTAAATCTAAATTATCTTCCAGAATAACGCCAGGTTTGCATAAATAGCTAATTTCATGTTTTCGAAGAACTGGTCTTTTTAATATATTTCCCGTTCGTGCCTCGGGAATGTGTACAATTTCGGCTAAAATTTTATTATGATGAAATTCATCTTCTTTTTGAATAATTTTTTTGGTGAGATTATGTATTTCGTTATTACTATTACAAAAACGGCCTAATAATTTTGCGGCACTTACATTTCCAGTTGATGTTAAGGCAATTTGCTCCTCATCAAAAAGTTCAATCATTGCTGAAAACGTTACCGGAGCATTCTTAAAGGTAGCATCAAAATCAGGAAAATCTTTTTCAGATAATACTATATTTTGTTCTCCTTTAAAAATACAATGATGGAGTTTTTTCTGCAAAATTAAATCAACCGAAGTCCAGATTTGATTTTTTTCCTTTACTTGTTTCGGCTTAAAAGAAAAATTTTCTAATATTTCATGAGCGTCATTCATTTCATGATTTTGCAAATAGCTTATTCCTGTTTCAGTATCTAATACAATGTTTAAAGGCAGTTCTTTAGATTCATATCTTTGAATGAAAGCTTTTTTAAAATCCTCCAGATTTTTATTTTCTTTATTTCTCTGAAAACCATTCAAAAATCGAATTGCGCGCAACACTTCTTGAGGAATGTTTTTATTTAAGTTGTTTTTTAAAGTCGTGATGTTTAAGTCAGTTTGAAAAAGATACTTATCCTCATAATCAGCTCCGGTCTCACTGATACTATCTTTAATTTCTTTGTAAAGTTCTTCTGCAGGAGATAAGGTAAGATCTAAATCAGAAACTTTTTTCTTTAGACTTTTAAATAATTCTGTTTCTTTATTAAAAGAAGCAATAGAAGTAAAGATGTCAGTAATTCTTCTCCATTCATCATTTCCGGTTACAACCGCATCTAATTCACTAATTAAAAACTGAAAATCAATTAGTTTAAAAACAAAGGCTTTTGCTTGTTCTGTTTCAGCATCATCATCGGCTAAAAATGAAATCATTTCATTTATAGTGATTCCTGATTTTGCCTTAAGTACTATTTCGTCTAATAAATAAGATTTTTGTAATGCTGAAATTCGATGTTCACGTTTTGCATGGACATAATTATATTCAATAAATCGATAAAAATCGCCTATTTCGTAAATAGAAGAGTTAGGAAAATATTTTAAATGAAGTGCAATTTCGTCTCTTTTTGCGATATCCTGAAGCATGGCAATCCAATACTGCATATCAAATTGTGTAAATCTCTTATGTTTATCAAGAGACGCTATTGTAATTGCAGTTTCAGAATTGAGTTTTCCTACAGAGCATCCGGCGAATAAACCAAATGGTGTACAGCGGGAAGACATTCTTGCTGCATATTTTAAAAAGGTAAGTTCCAGAGATTCTTTTTTTTCGTTAGATAGAGAAGACGTTTCTAAAGCCCATTTATCCAATTGTTTTTTTAAATCTGGCGAAGCTAAATTAAAAGCTTCTTTTACCGCAGGTTTTTTATAAAATGCTGTAGACTTTTCAGAGGAATAATTTTCAATTA
Source organism: Flavobacterium chryseum (assembly GCF_004362015.1). GTDB lineage: Bacteria > Bacteroidota > Bacteroidia > Flavobacteriales > Flavobacteriaceae > Flavobacterium. Next base: position 17,520 of record NZ_SNWW01000015.1, on the reverse strand, counting down.
TCTTAAAATAAGCAGATAATGGAAATAAGGGCGTTCTGAGGACGTATTCTGAAAAACATTTTATCTTGTAATCGGACATTATTTCTTTTTTTGACTTATTCTTTCAGCAAGCTTCATTTCATTTAAACGATTAAAACCTTACCGGATTTTGATAATTAGGAAAAATGGAACTTTCTTATTGTTTGTAGCCGATATTATAACTTCAATATTACAGGTTATAAAAATAGAAGGAGAAATATGCTAAAAATAATTTTATTGCTATTTTGGAAAGTTTAAGGAATAAAAAAGGATTCATCCTGATGCTGTAGAGCGTTGTTATCCTTATAAATGGTTCATTTGTTCTTATTGCCTTAAAATTAGGCAATAAGAACATTAAGTAAGATTAGTAGTTTTCTAATAGTTTTTCACAATTTCCAGTTGATTTATTCTTAGGGTCAATTGGACCATTTTCGCTTCCCCCTTTAACTAAATGCAGGTTTTTAAATTTTGCGACTTCCAATTTTTCCAGATCAAATTTTTTTATTTCTTTCTTAGGTTTAAATAATTTCATGTTTTCTAGTTTTAATGTTTAGGCAAATATAAATGTTGGTTTTAAAAAACGTTATAATTATAATTTCAATTTATCGAAATTCAGGAATTTCGATACTTAAAATATCGTATATGATTGTTTTACATTTGTTTATTTTTAATGGAGTCTTCGAGCTGTTTGATAAAATAAGCAGGTTTTATACCTGATTTTTTATAAAAAGCTGAAGAAAAAGACTCAGCACTATTAAATCCAAACTCTACAGCAAGTGCCTGAATAGTATATTTTCTCAATTTAGAATCCTTTTTTAAATTTTCAAGCGCATCATCTATTCTTAAGTCATTTATGTATTGTATAAAAGATTTATTTCTGTAGCTGTTAACTATTTTAGATAAATATTTAGTATTAGTTTCAAAAACAATTGATAACGATTGTACGGTAATATTAGGTTTCAAAAAGCCTTTTTCTTTCTCAAAAGAATTTAATTTCTTTAAAATTTGTTCGATCAATTCTTCGCCTATTCCAATATCATCGGTTTTAGAAATGGCAGTTTTGTTATTTTTTGTGCTTTCATTTTCTTTTTCCTGAAAATCTTTGTCTGCAGTTTCCTTCATTATTTTTTCAAATCGGGAACGATACTTTTTTTTATGTCGAAATTGATAAAACCCAAATGCCGATACTGTAATCATTCCTAAAATTAAAATGCCATTTCCCCAAAACGATTTTACTTTATCTTCTTTTAAGGATTTAATAAGATTTTCTTTTTCCGACATTAAATGCGGAATATCGTATTCGTTTCTTAAAAAAGTATTTAAATTTCTATATTTCTTTTGCAGGACACTATCAATAGCCATATTTTTTGAAATATATTTAAGCTGATTTTCTTTGTCTCCTAAATTTTTATAATAACGAATCAAATAAGGATAACCATCCATAAATTCTGTCGTTATTTCCTTTGTTTTAGAATAAATAGAATCAACTTTCAGGTAATTTTTTACAGCATTTTCTTTTTGCCTTAATCCATCGTAAGCTTTTCCCAAATAAAAATAACAAGCCATAGTATTTCCAGTGTACTTGTACTCTTCAATTTTAGGCAAAGCCTTATGAATGCTATCAAGAGCTGCGTTATAATTTTTTCTTAAAACTTGATTTGCTCCTTCATTTAAAACAAATGAATAATGCAAAGCCATATTGCCAGTGAGTTTAGTTTCCCATAACCCTAATTTATTATAATAGGTAGTCGAATCAATATTTTTTAATGATCTGTAACAGTTAGCCATTCCAAAAATGATATATTGAAAGTTGTCTGCATATTTTTTTGATCTGTAATTTTTGGTTTTGTAAAAACGAAAACATTCTTTATATATATCCAGTGCTTCTTTATAATCTCCAAGATCTTCAGATTTAGTGACTGCAATATAACCTCTTACTACATAGTAATAATTTAGGTTTGTTTGAAGTGCTATTTTTTCAGCCAACTTATAATTAAGCATCGCTTCTTCAAACTTAAATTGTCTTTTAAGAAAATCAGCTTTTTCACAATATGCAGCGACAGGAAAAGATCTGTCATTTATACCAGTCGAGTATTTTATAACGCTATCAAGATATTGAATTGCTTTATTCATATCTGAATTATAATACAGTAGGGCAGTTAAATAATTACCACGCGCTTTTCTAATCCTATTATTTTCTTTGTAAGCCTTCGCCATGTAGGCGTCCTTATATAAAATCTGTTTCTTGATATTATTCTCATTATCAAAATAAAGTTTATGTAATTCATCAAAAGATAATTTCATAAGTTCTTGCTTTGATTCTTGAGCCGATATAAAAATAGGGAATAGTAGTAAACAGGAGATTTTAAGAAATTTCAACAAAGTCATAGCTGTAGGTTTGCTACAAAAATAAAGTATATGTACGAATTCTCACTATTAACGTGTGTATTTTTATTTGGTTTTAAAATTCTGATTAGTAGTGTTTTATTTTTTTTTGTGTGGTGCAAAATTCAGTAGTTCAATATCTAAATACAGAAATCAGACATATAGTATTTGCGAGTAATATAATGTTTTTTAATATTCCTCATATAATAACGGTGTCTCATTACTATTGCTGATTTTTGAGATCTTAAGGCTGCTATCATAAACTTTATTTCATAATATAAGTCCTTATCGTTTTGTTAGGCAATGTTTTCTGCAACGAGAAATTACCGATAACTTTTTGTACTTAAACTGTTTTTTGTAAACATGGCTTTTTGCAATATATGCAGAAGCTGGGAATTTTGGTCTTAAATATCTTTTGTAAAAAAATGGCTCTGTCCAGATAAACTAATGCTTTCTCAACAGTTTGTTTCTCGATGATAGCTTATTTAAATAAGCTTTTACATAAGGTAGTCGTTTCACTATCTTCTCTTCATTTTTCCAATAAAGCGCTTTTAATTTAGCAAACAACAGTTGTGTTAAACCATTCTTTTTGGATGAACGAATAAAAAAGTAGAAAATGATACTAAAAATACTGTGAGTAGATATTTAAAATCAAACTTGTAAGAGGAATTTATTTCAAAATTAATGGATCTGTCTGTTACAATAATCCAAAATTGAATAAAAAAATAAAATTTTAATTTATTGGTAATAAGTGTTTTATGGTTTTATTTGCTAGGAATTCCCGAATTTCCTGTCGAAATTCATGAATTCCGATGAACATAGTTTGTGCAACATTTCATCATTCTATAGTTTTGACTTCAGGAAAATGAAACTTTTTATAACAGCAAATTTTTCGTTACTACAGATTTTGAGATTTAGGTTTTTAGAATCGTCATTGAAAAAAGATTTTATGGTTTTATCAATAATTATTAATTAAAGGAATATTTCAAATAAAAAGTGAATAAAGAAATCAATTATATACCATTTGATAAGTACATATTGAGAACGCCCTATCTTACATTTAATGAAGTAAACGATCTAAATGTAAATAAGGTAAGAGAATTGTGTATCAATCCGGCAGTTTCTGAAGCAATTTATTTGGCATCACCAGAACTACATCAGGAAATGCTTAAATATTTGCAAAGAGACCATCAGGATACGGATGAAAAGTTAGTGTTTTCTTTATTAAAATATTTGTTAAGAATGGGAACACGTTGTACACCATTTGGATTATTTAGTGGCTGTTCAGTTGGTAAAATTGAAAATGAAACAAACATCGTTTTAAATAATTCTGTTGATTATAAAAGGGTTACGCGTTTAGATATGAATTATTTATGTGCTCTTTCTCAAAAATTAGAATCAGATAGAGAAATCAGAGATGAACTTTTATATTTTCCAAATACTAGTTTATATACTATAGGAAATGAAATGAGATATGTTGAATATCAATACATCGATACCAATAGAAAACATTTTTTAATGTCTATTGATGCCAGTGAATTTATTGATGAAATACTTAAAAAAGCAGAAAATGGCATAACGATTAATGCGTTAGCTTCTTTTATAATCGAACCAGAAATTACATTAGATGCTGCGACAGACTTTGTACATGAATTAATTGACAGTCAGATATTAATTAGTTCGATTTCTCCCACAGTTACCGGTAGAGATTATTTTGAAGTATTGAGAAATGAAGTGAAATCAAAAACAATTGTAAGCAAGTTTAATGAAATTAAGGACAAATTAGAAATACTAGATGCTAATAAAAAAGGTGATAACTTATTATTGTATAGTGAGATAGAAGCAATTGGTTCTTTCTTAGATATTGAAGTAAATAAAAAATACCTTTTTCAAACAGATCTTAATGTGACTTTTAAAGAAAATAGTCTTGATTCTAAAATTATCGAAGATGTTAAAGAGGGATTGAAGGTATTAAACAAAATGGCTTCCAATATAGAAAATAAAAAGTTGGACCATTTTAAAAAGAACTTTCAAAAACGATTTGAAGATGAAGAGGTACCCGTAGCATTGGCATTAGATGTCGAAACAGGAATTGGATTTGGAGAAGAGCATGAAAATTCAGATGCCTTTAGTATTTCAGAACTTGTAGATGACATATCAGTAAAAATTCCGGAGGCAAGAAAAAAAGGTAACCCGGTAAAAAAGGTTTCCAGTACAAAATTGGGCAAACTTTTATTTAACAAAATAGTATCAGGTTTTGATAATAAAGAAAAAACAATCGAATTAAAAGAAGAAGATTTTTTTGGTTTCAAAGAAAGTTGGGATGAAGTGCCCAATACTTTTTCGTCTGTGATTAAAATTTTTGAAACCGATAAAATGAAACCACTTATCTATTTATCAAATTTTGGAGGCACAACAGCAGCTAATTTATTAAGCAGGTTTAGCCATGTAGATACAGATATATACAATTTTATAGAAGAAATAGTAGTTAAGGAAAATTCTGAAAATGCAATTTTTGCCGAAATAGTGCACCTGCCTCAAGCGAGAGTTGGAAATGTGCTGTCCAGGTCTAATTTAAGGAATTATGAAATTCCTTATCTGGCTAAAAGTGCACTGCCAAGAGACAGACAGTTACCGATATCAGACCTTATGGTTTCTTTAAGGAACGGGCGTATTGTACTGAGGTCGAAGACGAAAAACAAAGAAGTCATTCCAATTTTGTCCAATGCCCATAATTTTAATGCGGATCCATTGCCCATATATAGTTTTTTAGCTGAAATACAAGCTCAAAATTCCAGAGCTCATTTTGGATTTGACTGGGGTGATATTTTAATAGATCAGGCTTATTTGCCAAGAGTGATGTATAAGAATATTGTTTTTTCATTAGCAACCTGGGCATTAAAAAAAGAAGAATTGTTGAGGTTAAAAACAATGGAACAACTGAGCAGCTGGAAAGAAATTAAATCTATTCCCGACAGAGTTCAGATAATTGATTTTGACAATAATTTGTTTATTGATTTTAAAAATGAATTAAGTTGTAAAATGTTCTTGTCTCTAATTAAAAACAAAGAATCTTTAATTCTGAAAGAGTATTTATTTAATGAAAATAAAGCACTTATAAAAAAGGATGAAAAAGCGGTAGAAAATGAATTTATTCTTTCGTTCTATAAAGAAACGTTATGAAAAATAGTGTAATTAAACCAATACGATCGTTTATAGCCGGAAGTGAATGGCTGTATTACAATATATATTTGGGACCCGAAACCTCTGACAAGTTTTTGATTTTTACACTTTTGCCCTTAACTCAGATGCTGATTCAGGAAGGCACTATAGATAAATGGTTTTACATACGATATAGTGATGAAAATGGCTCTCATTTAAGAGTGCGATTTCATTTGTGTAACACTAAAGATACCGGTAAAATTATTTTAAAGCTTTATAATTTGGTTATGCCTTATCTAGATGAAAGATCAATATCTGACATTACAGTTAACACCTATAAAAGAGAACTAGAGCGATACGGATTTCGTACAATTGAAGAATTTGAGTCATTATTTTTTGTAAACAGTCAGCTAATATTAAAACTAATACTGCTGGCAGAAGACAGTCAGGAAAACAGATGGCTTTATGGTATGAAAGCAATAGATGCTTTTTTAGAAAGCTGCGGTTATAGTTTGGGGCAAAAAAAAGAATTACTGGAATCTCTAAAAACAAATTTTGGAAATGAATTTGGTATCGATAAAGAAATAAGAAAGCAACTAAGTAAAAAATACAGGGATAACAAATATAAAATAGAAGCTGTTTTTAATGATAAAAACCCAGAGTTAGATCCTATGATTAAAGTATTTGCAGAAGAAAGTAAAGTTTATTTTGCAATAATACTCAAAAAAATGAAGGTAGATATTCTGGATAAATCTGTAATAATAGAAGATTTTCTGGCGAGTTACATACACATGCATTGCAACAGGCTTTTTAAATCCAAACAACGTAAGAACGAATGGGTTTTATACGACTTATTATATGAATATTATTATAGTAAAATAGCGAGATTTAAATATTCTTCAACAAAAGAAGAGCAAAAAAATCTTATACAAATCTAAAAATGAGGAGAATATTTTTACTAACAATTTTAAGTATTTCTTATTTTATTGGTAATGCACAAAATTTCAATCCCAAAATTTTGAATTTACCTGAGAATCCTTCAAATGGCGATTTTTCTTTTTTAAAAGAAGAATTAAAGGATGTACAGGTATTAATGTTGGGAGAGAAAACACATTATGATGGAAATGTTTTTGAGATAAAAACAAAGATCATTCAATATTTGCATAACGAAATGGGGTTTAATACCATCGCATTTGAATCTGGAGTTTATGATGTTTGGAAAGCTCAGAATAAAATTAAGAAAGGAGCCAGCGTGCCATTGGCTTTAAAAAATTCTTTATTTTCTATCTGGTCCGGGAAAAAAGAATTTCAAAGTTTTGTTCAATTTTATGATACAAACCAGTCAAATCTCAAATTATTTGGTTTTGATAATCAAATTACAGGAAAATATGGAGACGAAAACTTATTTATTGATCTGTTTGAATATTGCAATAACAATCAGTTAGAGTTTAAATTAGATAGAGGAGATTTAGAATTGCTGATGGAATCAATCAATTACTCTTTTGTTTTTGATGAAAATGATATTACGTACAGCAAGTATAAATCATCTTTTGAAAATTTATTAAAAGCAATTGATAAAAAGCCAAAAACAGAAACAAATTTTTACTGGACGCAAATAATAAAGAGTTTGCTGTCATTGGGTGAAAACTGTTATTTAAAAAAAACACAAATTTTAAGTCCCTTTAATACAACGTCTGATGATAACAGAAGAGATAAACAGATGGCTGATAATCTTTTGGAATACATTAAAGAGCATCCGGATGAAAAGATAATTTGCTGGGGGGCAAATCAACATTTTGTCAATAATATGTCTTCTTTACGTACTCCGGTTCTCAAAGATTTTGTTCCTATGGGGGCTTATATAAAAAAAGCATTAAAGAAAAGTGTTTACAGTTTAGCGGCAGTGACAGCTTATGACTCGATTTTTTTGGGAGGAAAATGGAACAGAACTTTAATAGATCATAAGTCTTTTGAATATTATTTAAAAAGCAAAAATATTCCTCACATGTTTATTTCATCAAAACAAGAGGAATTGGAAAAACCACAGTTAAATAGGTTGTTTAGTCCGGAGGTTTTTGTTGAAGCAAAATTAAATTCAATTCATGACGGGTATTTTTATTTTAATAAAGTAAATCAGTCTACCTCAATTGCAGATACTGAAAATAAATTACAGTCAATAAATAAAAATATTGTAAATAATGATAGTCACAAAGCGGTTATTGATGATCCAAAACAATATAAAGAAAAGTGGATTGCCTTAAACGAAGTTATTGTTCGAGGAAGAAAGTATCCTTACAGTATTGTAAAAAAGGCGATTATAAATAAAAAAAACAATTATCCTGTAATCGACTTTAATTCAAAATTGACTTCAAATATTGATGTTAAAGTTCAGGATAGCACAAAATTGAATCTTGATTTTATTGCAAAGCAATACGAACTTGGTTATGATAAGATAAATCGAAGTTATTATCAGCTAAAAGAAATACGCTGGAATATAAAAAAGGGCTACGCTCCAAAAAGTTTGAGTTCTGATTTTTTTTATGTTTATCGCAGTAACCCTATAATTTTTGGTAAGTATTTAGAGGAGAAAAAGTTTAAAAAATTTGTTTTTAAAGAAGATGATGAGATAATGTATAACAACGAGGAAGTTTATGTAATCAATTTTTCTACACTTCGGGATCAATACAGTTATACCAACAGAAATTTTTTGTGTGATTTTTCAGGAACATTGTACATAAACAAGGATGATTATGCTATCGTAAAAGTAATTGAGAAATGGGAAATTAAAAAATACGACAGCAGTTTTGATAAAATGATAGAATTGCAGGGCTGGCCGAAAAATTATATTCAAAAAGAATCAACCTTAGAGATTACAGAGACTGATTTTAAAAAAATAAACGGACTTTATTATATAAGTGAAATGAAAAATAGTATTTACGGTAACATAATAGACAAAGATAATCGTACTCATCCATTTAAAATTGTTGTCAATTCATTTTGGGATGATTTTAATGTATTAAAGCCTGACAAATTTACATACCGTCAAGAGCAAACTTTATTTGAAAAAGCCCAATACAACAAAACATTTTGGGATAATTATGACCTTCTTCAATAAATTACAGAACACTGGGAGAAAGCTAAAAATCCTTTAAAAAAAGAGTAGGCTAAAACATAAAATTATTTCAAAATAAAAAAAATGCAATTAAACAAAAAACAATTTCAGTATTAAATATGAAAGAAACGAAAACTGTAAATGGTGGGTTTACATCACTTTATAGTTGCATTGCTTCAGATAATGATCGCGCTTGTTGTCGTCGTGCGGCCGCAGAAGAGTTGATGAATCAGTAACATAATTAAATTTTAATAAAGAATAAATCTGCGCAGGTTTTAGGAAGCAGCTGAAAATCCTATATAACAGAGTAAGCAATACATATAATTTTATTAACCATGAAAAAATTACAATTAAACAAAAAAACAGTTTCAGTGTTAGACAAAAAAGAAATGAAAACCGTAAACGGTGGATTTACATCAATTTTCAGCTGTAGTGCTTCTAATGGAGACAGAGGCTGTTGTCGTCACGAAGAAGAAAATTACTAAATAGTTTTAGCAGGTGCTTGTTTACAAGCACCTGCTTTTTAATGTACAAAATGAATTAAGCTTTAGTTAAAAAAATGGATAGTTTATTTAAAAAAATGGATAGTTTATTTAAAAAGATGGATAAAATTTTATTTGCATCTGCAAAAAATATGTTGAGACCTGTAATTAATCATGATTTGGGAGTTTTGATTTATTTTGCTGCGAGATACAAAATAAATAAGGAGCAGTTATATAAAAAAAAATGCATTTTTTTATTAAATAAGTTTATAACCATTTTTAATGATCATGAATATTTAAGAGGAACTTTTGATGGCTTTGAAAGTGTGTTTCTAACCATCAAATATCTTGAAAAATGTGAAATTATCGATGATGCCAGCTCCTTTCTTGAAGAAATAGAAGATAATTTATATCAATCTATAATGAATGATGTAGAAGAAAATATGTTTGAAGTTTTTTACGGAAGTATAGGTAAAATACAATATTTTCTGAATGCCGATAAAATTAAGGAAGAGAAAATTTCTAAGCTAATTAATCAATTAGTCAATTCTTTATGGGAAAACAGAAAAGAAATTGAAGGTCAGATTTATTGGGTCGATAAAGTAAAACATGATGAAGAATTAGAAGTTATAGATCTTGGTTTGGCACATGGTATTTGTGCTGTTTTGATTTTTTGTGTAAGGCTAAAACAACTTCAATTTAATAATCCCCATTTAGACGATTTAATTTTTGGAATTATAAAAACCTTTAAAAATGCAGAAAATGCCGTTAAAGGAACTTCTTTCTTTCCAGATGTTTATAGTATAAAAAACAAACACCTTAATTTAATTAATAGCAGACCAGCCTATTGTGTTGGTGATTTGCCCATTTCTTATGCATTTTGTTATGCAGGCAGAGTTATGAATAATGAAGAGTGGATTCGATATTCTAAAAAAATAATAAAAATAAATGCTCATGCAACAGTGTCAACTTCTTCACTATACTATTTTGAAGAATATGATTTCTTTGACATTGGATTTTGTCATGGAATAAGCAGTTTTTTATTTTTATTTCATAAAATAAACAAATATCATGAAAATGATTTTATAGATTTTAAGATAGATTATTGGAAGAAAGAACTAATTAAGAACATTTCTAAAATTATAAAATTTAAAGAAACTATTTATTACTCGCACCCTTATAATGAGGTACGATATAAAGCTCCGGTAGAAAAAAACTCCTTTTTAAATGGTTTAACTGGCGCTGCTTTAGCATTATTAGCCGTAGAATATAATGAAACAGATTGGAGTAGTTTTTTATGTCTTAACGAATAAATTGCTTATTGCTTTGTAACAAATTCAATAGGTTAAATAAGGAGTTTTTAAAATTAATTAGGTAAAGAAGATTAATAATCTTCGACAAATAATGAATAGAGATGAATGGATTCCCATTTTTAATACAAGCCGATGCTAAAGATTGTGGACCAACCTGCATAAAGATAATTGCAAAACATTATGGTAAAACTATTCATATTCAGGATTTAAGAAATTACAGTGAAACCACTCGGGAAGGAAGTAATTTGCTCTTTTTAAGTGATGCTGCTGAAATGGTTGGTTTTAGGACATTAGGAATTAAAACAGATGCAGACACACTAAGTGAGATTCATTTGCCATGCATTTTGCATTGGAATAAAGATCATTATGTAGTGTTGTATAAAATCAAAAAAGAAACCTATTATATTTCAGATCCGGCTTTTGGTTTAATAGAATATAATAAACAAGATTTTATTAAATTCTGGATTGGAAATAATGCATACGAATCGACTCAGGAAGGTATTTTATTAATGCTGGAAGCCACACCAAAATTTTTTCAATCTGATTTTGATAAAGAAGAAAACAGAGGATTAGGTTTCAAATTGCTATCACAATATGTATTAAGGTACAAGTCATTTTTGATACAGCTTAGTATAGGATTGCTGGCAGGGAGTTTATTGCAGCTTATTTTTCCGTTTTTAACGCAAAGTATTGTCGATGTTGGAATACAAAACCAAAACATTCACTTTATCTATTTAATTCTTTTTGCACAATTATTTCTTTTTGCGGGAAAAACTGGTATAGAGCTTATAAGAAGCTGGATATTGCTTCATCTATCAACGCGAATAAGTATTTCACTTATTTCAGATTTCTTCATAAAATTAATGAATCTGCCAATTTCATTCTTTGATGTTCGAATGACCGGAGACATAATGCAGCGTATTAATGATCATCACAGGATAGAGAAAATCCTGACCACATCATCATTAAATGTTTTGTTTTCTGTATTAAACATGGTCGTTTTAGGCGGTGTTCTAGCGTATTTTAACCTACAAATCTTTTTTGTGTTTTTTGCAGGTAGTATCCTTTATTTTGGGTGGATTACTTTATTTTTAAAAAGACGGGAAGCAATTGATTACAAGCGCTTTGCTGAGGTTTCGCAAGAGCAGAGCAAAGTAATGGAACTTATTAATGGTATGCAGGAGATTAAACTGCATAATGCCGAAAAACAAAAGCGCTGGGGTTGGGAATATGTTCAGGCTAGATTATTCAGGGTTTCGATAAAAGGATTGATTTTAGAGCAGACACAGTCGACAGGATCATCTGTAATTAATGAATTAAAAAACATTTTTATAACATTTTTATCAGCCAAATTAGTAATAGAAGGCTCAATTACACTCGGGATGATGTTGGCTATCAACTCAATTGTAGGAAGTTTAAATGGACCCATAGCACAGCTTATTCTGTTTGTTCGCGAGTTTCAGGATGCTAAAATTTCATTGGCAAGACTGTCTGAAATTCACGAAAAAGAAGATGAAACACAGCAGGAAGAACATCAAACCGGCGAAGTTCCGTATGATTCAGATATTGATATCAGAAATCTTTCGTATCGCTACCTGGGATCAGATCTTCCGGTTTTGGACGATTTGACTTTGAAAATTCCAGCCAATAAAATAACAGCTGTCGTTGGCGTCAGCGGAAGCGGAAAAACTACTTTAATGAAATTGCTGCTAAAGTTTTATGAACCTGAAAAGGGAGAAGTTACTATTGGCAATTCACAATTGAAAAACATCTCACAAAAAGCCTGGCGATCGAATATTGGAGCTGTAATGCAGGAAGGATTTATTTTTAGCGATACAATTGCCAATAATATTGCCATTGGTGTTGATAAAGTAGATAAAGAGCGTTTGGTTTATGCCGCAGATGTAGCGAATATTAAGGAGTACATTAGTGAACTTCCGTTGGGATTTAATACAAAAATTGGTACCGAAGGATTAGGAATGAGTACCGGACAGAAACAAAGGTTATTAATTGCAAGAGCAGTTTATAAAAACCCTGAAATATTGTTTTTTGATGAAGCCACATCTGCCTTAGATGCTAATAATGAAAAAGAGATTATGCGAAAACTGAATATTTTCTTCAAAAACAAAACCGTTGTGGTAATTGCACATCGATTAAGTACCGTCATGAATGCAGACCAAATTGTGGTTTTAGATAAAGGAAAAATCATTGAAATAGGAAATCATGCTACATTGGTAGAACAAAAAGGAAATTATTTTGAGCTCGTTCGCAATCAATTACAATTAGGAAGTTAATCATGACTGAAGATATTACATTTGAATTAAGAAGTGAAGAAGTACAGGATATTCTCACCAAAGTACCACATTGGATGATACGTTGGGGTACCCTTTTTATATTTGTCATTATTTTTATGCTGTTTTTCGTATCGTGGTTTATCAAATATCCGGATGTTGTAACTACCGAAATTGTAATTACAACCAATATTCCGCCTGAGAAAATAGTTTCGAAAACCTCGGGTAGGATTGAAGCAATTTTGGTTAAGGACAAATCTATTGTGTCAAAAAACAGTACGCTGGCTATTATTGAAAATACTGCCAGTTATAAAGATGTTTATTTGTTGAAAAGCATAGTCGATCAGTATAATATTAATGATACTAAAAATGAGTTTCCTTTTGCTTTGCTAAAAAGTGCGCAATTAGGTGAAATAGAAAGTGCTTTTGCTGTTTTTCAAAAAGATTATCAGGCAGAGCAATTAAATAAAAACCTGCAGCCTTTTGAAGTCGAAAACCAAGCTCAGATTTCTGAAAAAGTTCAGATCAGAGAAAGATTGGATATTCTGCAGCAGCAAAAAGTAATTAACGAAAGCGAATTACAGCTTCAAAAAAATGAGATTTTGCGTTTTGAGACATTATTCAATAAAGGAATTATCTCGGCTCAGGAAATGGAAGTGAAGAAGTTAAGTTATCTTCAGGCTCAAAAAAGTTATAGAAGTCTCTTATCGTCTATTTCTCAGTTAAAGTCTTCTTTGATTGATAACTCAAAATTAAGTCAGAATACACAAATAAGCGGTACTAAAGAGGAAGTCACTTTAGGTCGAAACATGGCACAATCCTTTTATCAGCTGAAAAAAGTAATAAAAGATTGGGAATTGGCTTACACCCTAAAGTCATCAGTAAATGGTGTAATTACCTTTCTGCAGGTTTGGACCGAGAACCAGACCATAAATGTTGGAGACAATGTCTTTTCTATAATTCCAAGTACAAAAAATGGTTTCGTAGGAAAAGTAAATGCCCCAGCTTTGAATTCAGGAAAGATAAAGGTAGGACAAATTGTAAATATCAGACTGGCAAATTATCCTGACAGAGAATTTGGCGTACTAAAAGGCAGAATAAAAAACATATCACTTGTTCCGGATAAAGATGGAAATCTCTTGTTGGATGTTTCACTTACAAACGGACTACAGACTTCTTATAAAAAACAAATCCAATTTCAGCAGGAAATGAAGGGTAGTGCTGAAATTGTGACCGAAGATTTAAGATTGATAGAAAGAATCCTGTATCAGTTCAAAAGTATTTTTCAGCAAGTTTAAAATAATAGATATACATAATTAAATCAAAAGAGTTTTTAAACCTAATAAAAAATACATTTAACTAACTTTTGAGTGTTTTTATACAGATTAAAAACTGGCTTAAAGCAAAAAACCTGCAAATTCGGAACTACCTATTCTAAACCCTTGTCAATACTAGATATCCATTTTTAAAATGCAGCGTGACATCATCTGCCAAAAAACTTTAGACTCGTGAATATTGTTACAAACGCCTTAATTTTTTTTGTGGAAAATAAGGTCCCAACTCCAAACCCTTATTGGCACGACGTTGCCACAAAAATTTAAACATACTTTTTAAATATTTTTGTAGCTTTTTTTGTAGTTTAACTCCTTTAAAATGAATGATATAATTAATAATGAATTGTAGAAATAAAATAGAACTTTTTATATACAAAAGATTGAAAAGAGCAAATAATTAATATTTGCTCTTTAAAACGTCTTTAAAATTTAACAAAATCGTAGCCCGCTTTTTAGGTTATCTTTTAAAGATGAACTATGTCAATTGCACTGGCTTATAAGATTGTGATGATTGATAGCTTAATTTGTAAATGCAAATAACACATTATCAAAGATATAAAAATAAATATAAGTATAAACTTACTTTGTGTTAAATTTTATTTTATTAGTTTTATCACATATTCTATATTTAATAGATTTTCGTAAGTGTCAGCTAACAAAACATTTTTAAGTTATTTATGTGATGAAGAAATTTAAGATTAACCTTTGAATATAGATTGGTTTTTACAAATTTTTAAAGCTAATCAATCCTAAATTAGCTAGTGAACACAATTTTTTCCATTTATAAAGTACTTATTATACAAATTTTTAAAGCTAATCAGCACTACAATAACTACTCCACACAAATTTTTGCATTTATAAAGCGCTTATTTTTACAAAAAAATAAACACTATATGGCTTATTTTAGGATGTCTTCTTCCACATTTATTTGTTTATTATTCCTCTTCTTACGTCAAGTAAAAGTTGGAAAAAACTTGACAATTGATATGTAATTGCATATCTTTGCAGTTATTATGACAGTAGCAGATAAAATAGAACGTAAAGTAAAACAGATTGCGCCGGGAGAGGTATTTGGATATGCTGCACTTGGTCTTTCTGCTGATGAATTATTGGCAGGAGCAAAAGCGCTTGGCAGACTGACTTCTAGAGGTATGGTTAAAAGAGCAAGAAAGGGATATTATTATAAACCCAAAATAAGTGTGTTCGGCGAACAGAAACCCAGGGAAGAAGTGCTGCTGGGATTGTATTTGTATGAGGACAGTAGACAGACTGCTTATGTTACGGGCACAAGGCTTTATAATAGGCTGGGGCTGACTACACAGGTTACAAATGCAGTGCGTGTTGCCTCTCAGAGCAGACAGATAAAAGGACGTGCTGGGAGTATAGCTGTAAAACCTGCGAAGAGTTATGTTAAGGTTACACCTGATAAGATTCGTTATCTTGAGATTCTGGATGTTATGAAAGATTTTAATTCTATTCCAGATATGCAGGCCAAAGACGGACTTACCTATTTAAAAAAAGAAATAGGTCGTTTAAAAAATGATGAGATTAAAAAGCTGGTATCTTACGGTATTTCATATCCTCCAAAAGTAAGAGCGCTGCTTGGAGCGGTGCTGGAAGATATAAAGGATTTCGGAGACTTAAAGAAGCTAAAGGCATCAATTAATCCAGCAAGCCGTTACCAGTATGGGATTACTGCCGAATTACTGCCTACTATTAATTTCTGGAACATAGGATAATGAATTTACATTTAGATAAAGACAGTTTTGAAGGAGCCATTGTAATTGCGGCGGAGCATTTTAAAGTTTCAGAGATTTTAATAGAGAAAGATTACTGGGTTACGTATGCACTGCAAGAGCTGTTTTCGTCTGCAGTAAAAGACAATATTGTTTTTAAAGGCGGAACATCCCTTTCCAAATGTTATAAAATTATTCACAGATTCTCTGAAGACATTGACCTCATAATTATAAAAGAGCCTGGTGATTCTGGCAACGCATTAAAAAATAAACTAAAAGAAGTAACGAATATAACAGATGATTCGATATTAAATCCTGTTGAGGATCATCCCGGTACAAATAAAAAAGGGAGCATTCGTAAAATAGTATATTCTTTCCCGAAGCTTGGCATGCAAGGACAGTATGGTGAGGTTGGAGAATTTATTGCGGTTGAGGTTTCTCATATGGGAAGTTCTGAGCCCCGCCAGACCACATATATCTGCAGCTTGATAGCAGAATATATTAAACAAAGCCAGACTCCTGAACTTATTGAAAGATTCGGGCTTGAGGATTTTCGAGTTACGGCGCTGGGAATTGAACGCACGTTCTGCGAGAAAATTATCAGTCTGGTGCGTTTTTCACATACGGAAAACCCCATTGAAGAATTGTCTAAAAAGGTGCGCCACACTTATGATCTTCATCTGCTGTTAAAGCAGGACAAAATTAAGGAATTTACTGCTTCAAAAGAATTTGACCAAATGCTGCTGCAGGTCGGACTCGATGATGATAAGGCCATTCCTAACAATAAAGACTGGCTATATGTGCACCCTGGAGATGCACTATTATTTAAAAGTACTGCAGCTGTGTGGGAACAATTAAAGAAAATTTATACTTCTTCGTTTAAAGAAATGGTGACTGGAGAACTTCCAAAGGAGGGTGAAGTTTTGGAGACTCTGATGTTTCTATCTGGGAGAATTCAGAAAATAGATTGGCCAATAACAAAATAATATTTCAGAAAAAATTAAGTGCTCGCAAACATTTATTATTCAAATATTTGAAAAAAAGTGAATTGTCTGAGTGATTTATTTTAAACAAAAAACTAAACTGATTTACTTTAAAAAGTTAAAAAAACTGTAGATATAATAAATTATTATCCATCTATTTTCTGCTTATGATATTCTTTCAGCCATTTTTCCATTTTTTGCAATAGTTGAATTTCTTTCAGGTCACACCGGTTGGATCTGTTCCTTCCCGACAGTGGCTGATTTTTCAGCGGCAAAATCTTGAGAAAAACGGATAGCTACAGATTCGAACCTACTTATTGTAAGTGTTATTAATACTGAATTTCAATTTTGCAAAAGTCCATGTGCCACGATCTTGCCACAAAGGTGAACTTCTGTGTAATTCTGCTTTAACTTTTTTTTGGCAGAAAAGGTATCAAGTTCATTTCCAAATGTGCCACGAATGTTCCACAAAGATTTTGTTCGATTTTATAAATATTAGGCTAATTGCCCGAGGTCTAAAAAAATAAGAAGCGACATTCATATGTCCTTTTTACTTTAATAATAACTGATTATAATTTGCACTTTTATAAGTTGTAACTATAACAAAATTTTAGAATTAAAAACTGATTCGTATATTGTTCTGCTAAAATTAACTATGCCAAGTGGATACATTTTAAAATATCTGCTTTCAAACGTTTTTAAGT
>NZ_SNWW01000014.1 GCF_004362015.1 Flavobacterium chryseum | reverse complement strand
AAATCTAAAATCTAAAATCTAAAATCTAAAATCTAAAATCTAAAATCTAAAATCTAAAATCTAAAATCTAAAATCTAAAATCTAAAATCTAAAATTATTCTTTAGAGAAATCTAAATCCTGAAAATCATAACTAAAATCAGTTAATTCAGAAATTGGAAGCATTTTTAAGTTGATGACTTTTCCGCTTTCATCGTATTTAAAAAGTAAATGTGCATCGGCATGAAAAAAGGCGTTATTCCATTTTACGACATAGTTTCCGTTTTTATAGTAAAAGACTTCACCCACTAATTGTGTTGAACGTTTTGAGGCAAAATATAATTTTCCTTTTTTCTCTGTAATATAAATTTCGCCAAACCAGTTGTCTTTGTAAGTTCCTGTTATTTTAGAAAAATCTGTTTTTATTTTATCTTTTTTGTTTTTGGCAACAGTTGCCCAAACTTCATCTGTGACTTTATCTGCAGAGTCTTCGTTGGCTTTCATTCGATTGCTGTAAATCGTTACATAATCATCAGATTTAATACCTAAATAACTGTCTTTTATCGTATTTGTAATAGCATTAAAAGCAGCTCCGGATTGTTGGTTTGTTAAAACAATAATTCCCAAACCAAGTTCCGGAATCAAAGTAGTCTGCGTAACATTTCCTTCTAAACCTCCGGTGTGCGAAACTTGCTTATATCCTTTGATGTCACTCAAGAACCAACCTAAACCATATCCTGCAAAATGAGTATTGTACGGAGGTTTTGTTTTGGCTGGAGTAATGGTTTGCAATTGCCACATTTCATCGTGTTCTTTCTCAGAGAATAATTGTTTGTCACCGTATTTTCCATTATTGATTTGTAAAATTGCCCATTTACTCAAATCGTTTACGCTTGAATAAATTCCCGCAGCGCCATCAAAAAGCTGATTTTCGTAACGTTTTATGGTTTTTAATTTTCCATCAACCGGAACGTGAGGCGTTATTACGTTGGTAGTATCTTTCAAACGTTTTATCGAAGCCACACTATTGTTCATTTCTAATGGTTTCATGATGCGTTCTTCAACAAAATCTGCCCAGCTTTTTCCACTTACAACATGCACGATTTCACCCGCAATAATGTACATTAAATTGTCATAATCGTATTTGGTTCTAAAACTAGAAACTGGTTTTAAATAACGTAAATTATGAATGATATCAGTTGCTTTAAAATCGCTTCCGTCCGGCCAGATCATCAAATCTCCTGCACCAAGACCAAGTCCGCTTCTGTGGGTTAATAAGTCACGAATTGTAAATTCTTTAGTTACATAATCGTCATACATTTTAAAATCAGGAAGATATTGAATCACTTTATCATCCCATTTTATTTTGCCTTCATCAACCAACATCGCTAATGCGGCAGTTGTAAAAGCTTTACTGTTTGAGGCGATTCCAAAAAGTGTATTTCCATCTACTTTTTCCTGAGTTAAAACAGATTTCACGCCATATCCTTTTGATAAAACTACTTTTCCGTCTTTTACAATCGCAACGGCAATTCCCGGAACATCAAAAGCTTTAATTGTTCTGTTTACTAAATCATCGACTTCCTGAGTCGAGATTTGTGCTGAAACGGTAAAACCAAAAAAGAATAGTAGAAGGGATAACTTATAACTCATAATTGATAATTTTTTAAATTAATTAAATCCTCTTTGGCGTTTTGCTTCGAAAATTAAAATGGCAGCAGCAACAGAAACATTCATGCTGTCAATTTCGCCCTGCATCGGAATAATGATATTTTGTGTCGCAGCGTCACGCCAATCCTGCGTTAAGCCCGTAGCTTCCGTACCCACAACCAAAGCGGTTGGAGTTGTAAAGTCCTGTGTATGATAAGATGTTGAATTTTGTAATGTGGCGCAGTAAAAATCGATCTTTTTTTCTTTCAAAAAAGCAATAATTTCTTCTGTTGTTCCGGTTGCAATTTGGTTGGTAAACAAACAGCCAACGCTCGAACGTACTATATTTGGATTGTATAAATCACTTTTTGGATTCGCGATTAAAACGGCATCCAGATTTGCAGCATCAGCCGTACGTAAAAGCGCCCCTATGTTTCCCGGTTTTTCCGGAGCTTCAGCAACAATAATCAACGGATTATCTGATAATTTTAAATCAGCTAATAACATCGATTTGGTTTTGGCTATTGCCAGAATGCCTTCGGTTGTATCGCGATAAGCCAATTTCTGATAAACTTCTTTATTGATTTCTATTAATTGAACCGGGGTGTTAACCAGTTTATGAATCTGATTTTCAGTAACTAATTCGGGTAAAAATAAAACGGTTTCTATTTCGTAACCGCCTTTTATGGCTAATGAAATTTCACGTAATCCTTCAATCAAAAATGTTCCGGTTTGTTTGCGTGCTTTTGCTTTTTCCTGCAATAACACTAAAGATTTTATAAACGGATTTTGAATTGAAGTAATTTGTTTCATTTTTTTTAAAGGTAATTAGGTTCTGAGGTGCTAAGGTACTGAGATTTTTTTAAAATAGGAGCAAAGGTTCAGAGTTGCAAAGGTTCAGAGGTTTTTCCGCAAATCTTTTAAAAAAGTTTGCCACGAATTTCACGAATTTTCACAAATTTTTACAAATTTTTAATCGCATTGAAAAATAATGATTCGTGAAAATTCGTGAAATTTGTGGCAAAAAAATATTTCAGGTTTTATAAATTATTTTTCAAAAATTTCTTTAATCTCATTTGCTACAGGATGTTCTGCTGTAAAAGTATATCCCATAATTTTGGCAATGGTTTGTGCGAATTGTTTTTGATAGAATTGAGAATCTGTTTTGATTTCGCCTTTTGGGGCAATTTCAGGACCTATTGCAGCGAACCAAATTTGTGATGCTCCAACAATTTTATCACCATGAGTTGTCCATTCTGCCTTTGTTTTGTCTCCGCGACCGTGATCTACGGTTATTAATAAGGTAGTTTTATTTTTATATTGAGGATCGTTTTGTACAAAATCCCAAATTTGTTTTATCCATTTATCAACCTGATTGGCAGCGTCAAGATACGATCTGTAATGTCCGTGATGCGCCCATTCATCAGTTTCTCCGTAAGAGATGTAAAGTACTTTTGGTTTGTTGGTTTTCAGTTCGTTCAGCGCTTCATAATTGGTAAAAACATCTAAACATTCGTCTTCATGAAAAGGTTTAAAAGAATCATCACGCATTTCATTTAGCAATTTTTGAGCCGCTGTCGGATTTTTCCCTCCAATTTTATCGAAGGCAGAAATTACAGGAAAACCGCTTCTTTCTTCATTCAAAATTCTGTCAAAAGCGTCCCAAGCTCCAAAAGCGGCAACTTTTCCTTTTATTTTGGGCTGTTTGTTTAAAAACTCCAAAACAGTAACATTCGGATTTGGTTTGTAATCGTTAGAATTGACGGCAAGATCTACATTTCCGGTCATGATTTCGCTATAACCCGGATAACTAAACCAATACGGATTTGAAACATCTACTTTATTGCCCAGATAGCGATTTCCGTAAATCTGACCTTTTGTTGCGATTTCAGTCCATAAAAAAGGCATTAGTTTTTTGCGGGCTGCTGCAAAATCAGAACCTGCGTATTTTTTATAAATGTAAGTGCTGTCTCCCTGATTAAAATTTTTATCGTTGGCAATTGCAGTATCCATTCCTTTAAAGACTTCCTGCCATCTAAAACCATCTGTAGTGATGATAATAATATTTTCTGTTTTTTGTGCGTGAGACAAAAAGCTGAATAAAATAAATAGAATTGAAAATGCTTTTTTCATATTTTTTAAGTTACAAAAGTTCATACAAACAAAGGTTCAAAGATTTTCGATAATTCTTATATTAATCTTATGAAGTTGATAACTTAATAATACGCATTTTACATTTTCAAAACATACACTTCATATCTTTTACAAAATTCCTTTTGCTTAGAATCTAAAATTAAATTTTGCGAAGAACTTATTCTAAATCATCAAAAAGAATTTACTTTAAAAATTAATTGCAGTTTAATTGAATCCTTTTTTGAATTTGGATATTTTTCACTGTTAATTCTTTTTTCAAATTCTTTCATAATATCTAGATCCAAATCTTTAACAGCAAATAAGATATCATTATTTTCCTTATTTAATTGAAATTGAACCATGATCTTGCCCGGTTTCAATGAATTTTTGAATAGTTCTTCAAATATTTGATTTGTGTTATCTATAATTAAATTAATATCATCAATGGAACTATTTTTATTTATTTCTTCGTCAGAACTTAGTAATACAACTTTTTCAAGCTTAGTTTCCTGCACTCCTTTAGAAATTGACTCAGCTTCTTTTCCATTTTGATATTGTTTAACAGCACCCGGTTTTGGAGCTTCGTCGAGCCAAAGCAATTTTAAATCTTTTTTTAATAAATTTAAAATATAATTATGTTCTTTAGTTTCTATAATTAGCAAAGGTTCATCAATATCAAATGATATTACAGACCAATAATACTTTAATTCTTCTTCATTAGCTTTTCTAATTTTGTAATCCTGAGCAACTTCATTTTTAAATTCATCCCATATTATTTTAGAATCATTAATATCATTACTCATTTTCCCGTCAAGTACTAAATCATCAACGTGAAATTCAACTTTTCCTTGTTTTATATTTTGTATTTTTTCCTTGTCTTTAAACCTTTTCCATAATTCAGGTCCAATGATGAGATTATCCTGTACTATTTTGTAGCCGTTAGTATTTGATAAGTTATCTATAATTAGTTTTTTAGCTTTTTCAATTACTTTAGGATTGCAATAATTATATACAATTCCATTTGGAATTGTTATGGTTTCGATTTGTTGTGCACGAGATAAAAAATTAACTAAAACAAATGTGATTAAAAGTATTTTTTTCATTTAAAGTTTTTTAAAACAATCATTTTTATTTTACAAAATCCCTCTCGCTTTAATTTCCAAATACTTATTAATAGCATCTAAAGTTAAATTTTCAGGTTGCGTTAATACAGAGTGAATTCCGTATTTTTTGAGTTCATTAGCAATAAGCCTTTTTTCGAACATGAATTTTTCGGCAATTACTTTATCATAAACTTCCTGAATCGTGTCGGTTTTTTTGTTGATGATTTCGTTTAGTTCTGTATTGCTAAAGAAAACGACAACCAGTAAATGACTTTTTGCAATTCCTTTTAAATAGGGCATTTGGCGGTTTAAACCGTCCATTGTTTCAAAATTGGTGTACAAAATAATCAAACTTCTTTGGTTGATGTTTTTCTTAATATCAACATATAATCGGCTGTAATCACTTTCAAAAAAATCTGTTTTGATGTTGTATAAAGTCTCCAGAATTTTTTGCATTTGCGAACCTCTTTTTTCGGCATAAACTCTGTTTTCTACTTTTTTAGAGAAAGCAAAAATTCCGGCTTTATCTTGTTTTTTCAGGATAACATTTGCGAGAACCAAAGTTGAATTTATAGCATAATCCAGCAAACTCAATCCGTTAAAGGGCATTTGCATTACTCTGCCTTTATCAATTGCCAAATAAACCGATTGCGATTTTTCATCCTGAAACTGATTCACCATTAAGGCATTTTTCTTGGCAGTAGCTTTCCAGTTTAAAGTGCGGAGATCATCGCCCTGAACATATTCCTTAATTTGCTCAAACTCCATAGTATGACCAATTCGGCGAATTTTTTTGATTCCGTATTGATATAAATTATTCGAAAAAGCCAGCAAATCGTATTTTCTCAATTGAATATATGACGGATATGTCGGAACCATTTGATCCTTATCAAAAGTAAATCTTCTTGAAATTAATTTTAAAGGTGAAGAAACATAGATGTTTAAATTTCCGAAATAATATTCTCCACGTTCAGTCGGGCGTAAATCATAACCAATTTTATCCTGAGCCGAAGCTTTAATTGTTCTTATAATTTTAAAATCGCGAACCTGAAACTGAAACGGAATTTCATCAATAATTTTAATTGAAATTGGAAATGTATAATGATTTTTGATTGAAATACTTACCGGATTTAAATCGCCATTCGAAAGTTTTTCAGGCGTTTCTCTTGTGGCTTCAATTCCTGTTCTGGTTAAATATAAAATCAAAATGTCAAGTGCGAGAAAAGTAATTAAAACTAAAACCACAAACCAAACGCCATTATATATATTCGGAAAAATAAAAGCACAAACAAACAATCCTACAATGCCCATGAGCACGTAGAAAAAGAAGTTGTTGAGATATAGACTTTTTATGAATTTCAATTTAATAAAATTAAGGTTATTGTTTTTTAAAGCCCAAGAAAACTTTTGTAATTAAAGCCATCTAAAGCAGCGATTTTCCAAATTCCATTTTCTTTAACTGCGGTTACTTTATATTTTGGAGTTTCTTTCCATTCGGTCCATGTCCAGTAAAAAGTAGCTTTGTTATTTTCGATTTTTAAGTTGTTTAGTTTCAATGTTTTCCAAAATGCTTCCGGATTATCCTGACAATCACACCATGGGTTGCTGTCATTGCCATACGGAGGCAAATCACCAACAAAATATTCCATCTTATTGTTTTTAAGATTATCACCAATTTTCAATCCTATTTTATTGTAATTGTCAATAAATTGTTGTGCAAAAAAGTTAGATTTTTTAAGTTCTTCTACTATTTTGTTGTGTGTTTTTACATTCAATCCAACATATTTATCGCCTTTTTTATTTGCAATAACTTCAAAATCATCTTGTGTTTTTTTAGTCTCAATCCATTCATAAGCTTTTCTTATTAATGTTTCGAGTTGCTCTTTATCGCTTGCAAAATAAATTGAAGTAGTTGTGTTTTCGATTGGTTTAAAACTAACCAACGAAAGTCCAATAAATAACAAAAAATATAGTTTATATAATCTCATTTTAAAATTTAGTTTTTCAAATCAACAATCAACAATTAACCATTAAGAATTATCGTGGAATTTCTACTGTTTCAATAATTTGTTTGATGATTTCTGAGCTTGTTATGCCTTCCATTTCGCGTTCCGGAGCCACAATTACACGGTGTTGTAATACAGGAACTGCGGCTTCTTTAATATCTTCCGGAGTTACAAAATCACGGCCACGAATAGCAGCAAAACCTTTTGAAGCGTTCAGAATAGCGATCGAGGCACGAGGCGAAGCTCCTAAATATAAGAAAGCGTTTTCTCTGGTATTCACCACGATTCTGGCAATGTATTCCAGTAAATTTTGCTCAACTCGAATTTGTTTGATTAAAGCTTGGTACCCTTTTATTTCTTCGGCAGAAAGTATGGTTTTTATAGCTTCTAATTTACCGTGATTCTGCAATACATGTTCTCTTTGAATGATCTGAATTTCTTCGTCTAATTTTGGATAATCAATAGAAATTTTGAATAAAAAACGGTCTAATTGCGCTTCCGGCAAACGGTATGTTCCTTCCTGCTCGATTGGGTTTTGAGTGGCAATAACCAAAAACGGAGTTTCAAGCTGATAGGCATAACCATCAATTGTAATTTGGCGTTCTTCCATTACTTCAAAAAGTGCGGCCTGCGTTTTTGCTGGAGCACGGTTGATCTCATCAATTAAAATTAAATTCGAGAAAATCGGACCTTGTTTAAACTCAAATTCTGAAGTTTTCAGGTTAAAAATTGAAGTTCCTAAAATATCTGAAGGCATTAAATCCGGCGTAAACTGAATTCGGCTAAAGCCAATATTCAAGGTTTTAGATAATAATTTAGCAGTAATCGTTTTAGCAACTCCCGGAACACCTTCAAGCAAAACGTGTCCGTTTGATAAAATGGCAACCAAAAGCTGATCGATCATTTTATGCTGACCTACAATTACGGTTTCAAGCTCTTTTTTGATGCTGTTTACGTGCTCTAAAAGCGGCGCTAAATTTATTCTGGTTTCAAAATTCACGTTTTCATTTGTGATTTCTGTTTCTGGTGTATTAAAATCGTCCATGTTTTGGTCTGTTTTCTTTTATTATTCTTTGTTTAATGTAAAACTTTCTCGATCGCGTTATTAATTCTGATTAAATCTTCTTCGAGACTTCCGTGATAACTTTTTCTGTGTTCGTTGATTAAAAATACAAGTTCACGAATATCGTTTTCTTCTTTTCCTGATTTATGCTGCAATTTTTTGATGAAATCATCATCCAGTTTTGTGGTGTCAATTAAATATTCGTTTCGGATTCTTTCGAGAAAATAAATAATTTTTTTATCAATAATATTATCGTGATCGCCTTCCTGATAATATAAATTTCCAATTGTTTTTGTAAAATCAAGCGTTAAATTAGGCAACGGTTTTAAAATCGGAACAACTCTTTGTTTTCGTTTGGCATTAAAAATAATGAAAATCAAAATTCCGATTAAAGATAAATACAACGCCCATCTTAATGAAGGCTGACTTAAAATATAACGCCACGGCGAGTCAGAAATCGATTCGTTATTTTGTCCTTTTGTATACCAAAAAATGTCGCCTTTAGGAACATAAGAAAGCACACTTTGAGCATATTGAAAATGATCTTTTTTTAATAAATGATAGTTTGTAAACGCAACAGGCTGTGTGTGCAAATAAAAATAACCATTGATGTAAGGAACTTTAATAAAATTGATTTGCTTTTTGATTCTATTTCCCTGATAACCTAAAACGGTCGTATTTAAGGTGTCAATTTTAGAGAAATAGTAATTTCCAGTTTCTTCAATTATAGGATATCTTTTAGGATTTACTCCTTTATTTGCCAACCAAACCGAAGTGATATTTTCGTTTTGAAAACTTGTATTTATTTCAATTTTCAAACTGTCTAATAATGACTGAGGGAAAGTTTTCATGCTCAAAAAAGCATTGTTTCCGTGCGATACAAAATAAAAAAGTTCTGTAATAGATTGGTCATCAATAGTTCCTGATTCTGAAATTCCGGGTTGTGGAGCTCCAAATTCTGAAATATTAAAAAAGGTGCCTTTTATTTTATATTTTCCCTGTACTGTATCCGGAATGTATTTTGAATCGAGAAATTCATACGGCGTTATTGCCGAAACTCTTTCGATCTTTTGTTTCTTTAAAAGTCCGTTGATTTCTTTATCAAAAACATATAATCCGTACGGGATTTTGTCATTGACAGAATAGGTTGGGCGCCAATCTATAGGTTTTTGATCATTTCGGCCTGCTATTAAAATTAAGGCTAAAACAAAAACCAAAATAGCAATATAAATTTTGATGGATTTACTCATTGCTAAAGGTTTTTATAGATTTCTTAAATCGGTTTTCGGTTTTTATGAAAGGCGTTTCATCGATTTCAAATTCACCATACCAAATATGGTTGTATAAATAGGATAAATATGTGAATTCTTCTCTGTGAACCGGACTTTGAATTTCGTACAAATAATCAGAATTCGTTTTTTCGATATCCCATTCAATATAATGATTTTGCGCCATGACCTTCAACAACCACAAGTAATAGTATCGAATAGCAATTCTTCTTTCTCCGTTTTGAATGCTTTCCTTGATTAACTTTTCGAAATCTAAAAGGTGAATATTTTTTTCAATTTCAGAATAATAAACTGTTTTTTTGTGCGCATTTTTTCCAAAAATCCATTGTCCTTCTTTGGCAATGATGGCTTTTACAATCAAATAAATGACAAAAACAACAATCAGAATTGCCAGGACTCTTAGTAAAATAACGACAAATCGGAGTGAAGCTTCTGGATTACTAAAGGTGAACATTCTTCTAAAAATACTGGCAAGCCATTCTTTAAAATAATCCCAGGCTGTTTTTTCGGGTGCTTTTTGTTCGTAAACAAAATCCGAATCGGTATATTTTTTTTTGAAGTTTTTAGAAAAAGTTTTGGCTTCAACGGTATCAGAATCTATTTCGATATCTTTTTCAGTATATTTTACAGACTCCACTTTTGGCGGTTCAGCTGTAGCCGAAGAATCCTGAGCATTTGAAATGCCACAGTAAAAAAGAAAAGATAAAACGAGGAAAATTTTATTCATTATCGGTTTCGGTTAATTCAATTTGGCAGATAAGTGTTGTGTTTTTTTGTGTACTATAAAAGGATAAACCAGATAATAATAAGAAATTATGCCAAGTGTAACCAAAATGATACAACTACTAAGCCAATTGGGCATATCGATAGAATATCGGGTAATAAAACCTTCTAAAAATCCTGCGCCAATCGTAAAAGGAAATGTGCTTAGGAATATTTTAAAACTGTTTTTAAAACCTATTTTAAATGAATTTACTCTTGAAAAAGTTTTAGGAAATAAAATAGAAGCGCCTAAGATAAATCCGGCAGCAGTTTCGATTACAATCGCAAAAATTTCCATAGAACCGTGAATCCAGATTCCGCGAACGCTTTTCCAGAAAACATTCTGATCGTAAAAAAAGTATTGAAAAGCGCCCAGCATAATCCCGTTTTGCGAAGAAATATAAAAAGTTCCCAAACCCCCAAAAATGCCGTAAATGTAGCATCTTGCACCAACATTTAAGTTATTCATGGTAATGCCAACAAAACTTCCCCAATTACTTCCGCTGCCGTAAACCGCCATTGGATTACCTTTTTTGATATTTTCAAGCGTCATATTTACATAACCATCGCTTAAAATTAAGCGAACAAAATTTTGATCATATATTGCTGAAACTACACCAATTGCAACGGTTATAAAAAACAAAATGAAAGAATACAGTAAATAACGTCTGTACTCGTAAACCAATAACGGAACTTCGGTTTTGAAAAACTCAAAGAACCTTTTTTTTTCAGATCGTTTTGTTTTGTAAATCTTCTGATAAATTTGTGAAGCCAGATGATTTAAATAAACTACGGTTTTGCTTTTTGGATAGTAAGTTTGCGCGTACGACAAATCATTCATCATTTGAATGTACAAATTAGCCAACTCATCAGGATTTTTTTTAGCTTTACCAAAAATTGCTAGCTCAAATTCTAGCCATTTTTCTTTATTTTGTTTTATAAACGCAATTTCTCTCATTGTAGGCTAAAATATAAAATATGTCAGAATTATCAATTAATACGACGCAAAATGTTAAAATAAATTTTATAGCGGCATCTGTTGGTGAACGAATAGGATCTTATTTAATTGATTTTGCTATAAAAATAGCTTATATAATCGTTATATCCTTAATCGTTTTTTATTGGCTGGGTTTCGCAGACTCATTCTATAAACTTGATTCATGGTCTAAAATAGCTATTATTTTGTTTCTGTATTTTCCGGCAATAATCTATTCAATTACTTTAGAGAGTATTTTTGAAGGTCAAACCTTCGGAAAAAAATTAGTCAAAATAAAAGTCGTTAAAATTGATGGTTATCAGGCAGGATTTGGAGATTATTTAATGCGCTGGTTTTTCAGGATTATTGATATTTCATTTTTCTACGGAATTGTGGCTTTGATAGCTGTGATTTCAAGTAAAAAAGGACAACGTTTAGGCGATATGGTTGCGGGAACAGCCGTTATTACTTTAAAGAATAAAATTAATATAAGTCATACTATTCTTGAAGAAATAGGAAACGCCTATATACCAACTTATCCTTTGGTTATAAAATTGTCTGACAATGATATGCGAATCATTAAAGAAACTTTTCAAAGAGCTGATGTTAAGAATGATTATGAAACAATTCAAAAATTAGTTTCTAAAATTGAAAGCGTAACCGGAATTAAAAATCAATCCGGAAATGACAGGGATTTTCTTCGAATTATCTTAAAAGATTATAATTTTTATACCCAGAATATGTAATTATATAAGCTCTTAAATGTTTTAATTTAGATGTTTTGTTAACTTTGTTTTGTAAGTAAATTATTGTTTTTAATAGTTTATTTAAAAAAGGCGTAACCGAAAAGCCATAAGAGTAGGAGAAACATCATTTGAAATATTATGAAAATTAAAAAAGCTATTGTAATTATAATGCTGTTGTTTGTTTCTGTTTTGACATTTGCTCAAACAAAAAAACTGGATAAAATTATAAAAAGAGATTACCAGATTATTGAAGGTACAATCGTAAAAATGTCTGATAAAACAGTCGAATATTCATTACCAGGCGAGACGTTGCAAATTTCTCTTGATGTATCTCAAATAGCAAGAATTGATTTTGCCAGCGGTCGCTCACAAACTTTTGATATTTCTGAAAACAACAACTCACAGCCAAGTTCAAATCAAAATATTGCTGTTGCAGAACTAAAACCAAATACAATTGCTGTACTGCCAATTCCGTATTTAAATTCAGATAATCAACAAAGTTCTGAAGACATGGCAAAATTTGCACAAAATGATCTTTATAATAAATTGCTTGATAAATCATCAAATATTTTTCCGCTTACCGTTCAGGATTTAAGAACTACAAATAGTTTGCTGCATAAAGCCGGAATTGATCATACTAATATTGACGAAACGCCAATTCAGGATCTTGAGAAAATATTAGGCGTTGATAATATTGTAGCTGCTAAAGTTTCCTACACCATGAATTCGGGTACCACTTCTACCACTTATAATAGCGGCAATGCAAAAGTAAGCGACAATGATAAAAAGATTAAAACAAACGATACTTCTACTACAACAGCTTCGACCCAGGTTTATTATTACTATACCGTTTACTTTGATATGTATAAGAATGCTACAAAAATTTATTCTCAAACGCGTAAACCTTTTTTGGCGGTAAAAGACAGTTGGATGGAATCGATATCGTACTTGTTGAAAAGAAGTCCGATTTATGTAAAAAAATAGATTTTGTGCATTGATGAAATTTAAGAATAAAATTACAACCAAGAGAATTAATCTTTGCACCTTTGCGCCTTTGAAACCTTGAACCTAAAAAAATGTTCCATTTATTAGATATTATTGGTACAATGGCTTTTGCCATGTCCGGCGCTTTAACAGCAATGCATAAAAAACTCGATCCCTTTGGGGTTTTTATTATTGCTTTTGTTACGGCAGTTGGCGGCGGTACTTTGCGTGATGTTCTAATAGGCAGAACTCCGGTTGGCTGGATGCTGAATTTGCAGTATGTTTATGTAATTATTTTAGGTTTTGGTCTTGCAATTCTTTTCAGAAAAAAGTTTGATAAACTCAGAACTTCCTTGTTTTTATTCGATACAATTGGCCTTGGTGTTTTTACATTAATTGGTCTTGAAAAAGGAATTTCCATTGGTCTGCATCCAGTTATTTGCATTGCTTTAGGAACGATGACGGCTTGCTTTGGCGGCGTTATAAGGGATATTTTATGTACTGAAATTCCAACTATTTTTAGAAGAGAAATCTACGCCACGATTTGTATTTTGGGTGGAATCGTATTTTTTATATTAAAGAAGCTGAATTTAGAAGATGATATATTGTATTTGCTAACGTCGGTAGTTATTATTTCAGTTCGTTTAATGGCGGTAAAATTCAAGTGGTATTTGCCGGCATTTGATCACAAATAATTTTTTTGCCGCGAATTTCACGAATTGGCACGAATTAAATTAGTTTAAAATTAATACAATTTTTAAGAACAAGGAAAATAAATCAGCGGAAATTTGTGAAATTCGTGGCAAAAAGTAAATGGAAAAATGACAAAATACATCGTAAAAAAATACGAACAGAACGATCATCAAATTTGGAATGATTTTATTGCTCAGGCCAAAAATGCAACGTTTTTGTTCCATCGCAATTTTATGGATTATCATCAGGATCGTTTTGAAGATTTTTCACTTTTGGTATTTAAAGATCAGAAACTAAAAGCGGTTTTGCCTGCAAATAAACGAGATAGTCATATATATTCTCATCAGGGATTAACTTATGGTGGATTAGTTTATAACGAAAGAACAAAATTAACATCAGTAATTGAAATTTTTCAGGCTATTTTGCTTTTTTTGAATGAAGGTAAATTTCAAAAATTATATTTAAAAACACTTCCGTCGATTTACCACCTTAAACCTGCCGAGGAAATTTTATACAGTTTATTTTTGGCAGAAGCAAAGCTCATTCGAAGAGATTCACTTTCAGTTATTGATTTATTTCAGAAAAATATAATTTCAAAAATTAGAAAAAGAAGTTTACAAAAAGCCACTTCAAATCAATTGATAATTAAAGAAGAAAACAATTTTGAATTATTTTGGAATGAGGTTTTAATTCCGAATTTAGAAATAAAACACAATGCAAAACCCGTTCATTCAGTAGAAGAAATCAACCAATTAAAATCGCATTTTCCAGATAATATTCATCAGTTTAATGTTTATTTAGAAGATAAAATTGTTGCAGGAACAACTGTTTTTGAAACTGAAACCGTGGCACATTGTCAATATATTTCAAAAAATGAGAACGACGAAGATTTAGGAAGTTTAGATTTTTTATTTGATTATCTGATTCAGGAAAGATTTGCTAAAAAGAAATTTTTCGATTTTGGAATTTCAAATGAAAATCAAGGAAAAAATCTTAACGAAGGATTGTCTTATTGGAAAGAGAGTTTTGGTGCAAGTACGATAGTTCATGATTTTTATGAAGTGGGGACGGCAAATTATAACAAGTTAAATGGTATTTTTGTTTAAACAATTAAAGATAAAATGATATCATTTCTTGATCTTAAAAAAATAAACGAGCCTTACGAAACTGCTTTTCAGGAAAAATTGAAAACAGTTTTGCATAACGGCTGGTATATTTTAGGAAAAGAATTGGAAACTTTTGAAAAGGCTTTCGCCGAATATAATCAGGCAAAATACTGCATTGGAGTAGGAAATGGTTTCGATGCTTTAGTTTTGATTTTTAAAGGATATATCGAATTAGGAAAACTTCAAAAAGGCGATGAAGTTATTGTTCCCGCCAACACTTATATTGCGAGTATTTTAGCCATTTTACAGGTAGATTTAGTTCCTGTTTTGGTCGAGCCAAAGTTAGAAACCTACAATATCAATCCAGATTTAATTCAGGAAAAAATTACTCCAAAAACAAAAGCCATTTTAGTCGTTCATTTATATGGACAATTGGCTGAAATGGAAAGAATTAATAAGATTGCGAATCAAAATAATTTGTTAGTTATTGAAGACGCAGCACAATCGCATGGAGCTTTTGAAAATCCCAATAATTCTAAATCCCAAATCCCAAACGCAATGAATGTCATTCTGAGCGAAGTCGAAGAATCTTCAGGAACAAAAGCTTTCAGTTTTTACCCAGGAAAAAATCTTGGTTGTTTAGGCGATGGCGGAGCAATCACAACAAATGATAAGGAATTGGCAAAAGTACTTTTTTCGCTTCGTAATTATGGTTCTGAAAAAAAATATTATAATGAATATGTTGGAGTAAATTCAAGATTAGATGAACTTCAGGCTGCTTTTTTAAATTTAAAATTGCCAAATTTAGATAATGACAACAATAAGCGCCGGGCAATTGCAAAACGTTATTTATCTGAAATAAAAAACAACAAAATTGAATTGCCATTTTGGGGTTTTTCAGAAAATCATGTTTTTCATTTATTTGTAATCCGGACAGAAAACAGAGAAGCTTTGCAGGAATATTTAACTCAAAATAATATTCAAACCGTAATTCATTATCCAATTCCGCCGCACAAACAAAAAGCATTTCCGGAATGGAATAATTTATCATTTCCAATTACAGAAAAAATTCACAACGAAGTTTTAAGTTTGCCTATTAGTCCGGTTTTGACAGAGGAAGAAGTCAGTTTTGTTATTGAAATTTTAAATAGGTATTAATTTTAATTTGATAAAATGACAGAATTAAAATTAGCTATTAAAAAACACGTACCTGAAAAGATTTGGTTTTCACTTATTAGAATTTATAATTTCACAAAACTTCGTGCTTTATATGATTTATATCAAATTAAAAAAGCACCTAAAAAACACGAAAAAGCGCTTCAAATTGTTAGAAAAAAAGAAAAAGTAAAAGTAAAAGTTGCCTTCTTTTTAATTCATGAATCGGTTTGGAAATATGATGTGCTTTTTGATTTAATGCTACTGCATCCCAGATTTGAACCTCAAATTTTTGTTTGTCCAGCCGTAAATTTTGGTATGGAAAATATGCTGTTTGAAATGGACAAATCATATGATGCATTTAAAAAGAAAGGTTATGAGATTATTAAAACTTATGATAAAGTAACGGGAGAATATTTAGATATAAAAAATACTTTTTCCCCGGAAATAATCTTTTTTACAAATCCTTATGAAG
The DNA here is from genome assembly GCF_004362015.1 of Flavobacterium chryseum. Classification (GTDB taxonomy): domain Bacteria; phylum Bacteroidota; class Bacteroidia; order Flavobacteriales; family Flavobacteriaceae; genus Flavobacterium. The sequence goes on along the minus strand of NZ_SNWW01000014.1, from coordinate 55,483 downwards.
GTTTACAAGATTATAGATATTATATAAAACAGTTTTCTGACACCTTGACTTGTTATGTGCCTTATGCTATTATGACAACCAATTATGATGCTTTTTATGATTTAAATTTTCATAATCTTGTTTGGAAAATATTTTCAGAAACGCCTATTCACCAAAAAATAGCATTTAAAAAGCAAAGAAATAAAGGAAAAAATAATGTTGTAACAGGTTATCCGGGATTTGATAAGTTGTTAATTAATAAAATGCCAAATAATAGTATTTGGAAAAATAAAAATGCAAAGCTAAAAAAAGTAATATGGGCACCGCATCATTCAATGAATGAACTAAATAAGGTTTCCAATTTTTTAGAGTATTTTGATGTATTTTTAGACTTGGCTAATACTTATAAGAACAAGTTGCAAATAGCATTTAAACCGCATCCGTTATTGAGAATTAAATTAGAAAATGATTTAAATTGGGGTAAAGAAAAAACGGACATATATTATGAAAAATGGATGAATTTAGAGAATGGTCAGTTTGAAAATTCAGATTATGGAGATCTTTTCTTAACATCCGATGCTTTAATTCACGATTGCGGTTCGTTTATGGCAGAATATCTCATTACAGGAAAACCTTCTCTTTTTATGGTTAGAAATGAATCTGTTATGAAAGAATGGAGTGAATTTGGAGAGAAGGTTGTGTCGGTGCACTATCAATCCAGAAATAAGGAACAATTGATAGATTTTATCGATAATGTTGTGTTGAATGAAAATGACTGGATGAAAGAAAAGCGTTTAGATTTTGTGCAGGATAATCTAATACAAAAGAATAAATTAACCGCTTCTCAAAATATAATGAATTACTTAGAAACTCAAATTTTCAACTAATCTATCTAATGAATTTTAAACTTTTATTAAAGAATAATAAATGAATATAGCTGTCATTTTAGCGGGAGGAACGGGAATTAGGTTAGAAAAATCTTTACCTAAACAGTTTTTTAAAGTTGCCGGAAAGATGGTTATAGAACATGCTGTTGATGCATTTGAAAAAAATGAATTAATTGATGAAATTGCCATTGTTATTAATAAGCATTATCTCTTTATGGTGGAAGATATGATCATTAAAAATGAATGGAAAAAGATTAAGCGAGTTTTAATTGGAGGCGAAGAGCGATATCATTCCAGTCTTTCGGCAGTTAGTGCTTATGATGATTTTAAAGATGCTAATTTGATTTTTCATGATGCTGCCCGTCCGTTAATTAGTCAAAGAATCATTAATGATGTTGTAAAAGCAATGGATCATTATAAAGCTGTTGATGTTGCTATTAATTCTGCGGATACTATTATTGAAGTTGAAAATGATATTATAACAGCTATTCCGGAGAGAATAAAAATGCGTCGAGGACAAACTCCTCAAGGGTTTAAACAAGTTGTTATTGCAAAGGCATACGAGTTGGCATTACAAGATAAAAATTTTAAGGCAACCGATGATTGTGGAGTTGTAAAGAAATATTTGCCCGATGAAAAAATTTATGTAGTAAATGGTGAAGAAGTTAATATGAAGTTGACTTATCCGGAAGACACTTATTTATTGGATAAATTATTTCAATTGCGTTCGGTCGAAATTCAAAATATAAAACTGTCTGTAGAGTCTTTATCAGATAAAGTTATGGTTGTTTTTGGTGGTGCTTACGGAATAGGGAAAAGTATTGTAGATTTAGGAAAACAGAACGGAATTCGAGTTTATAGTTTTTCACGAAGTGAAAATAATGTAGATGTCTCTAATATGGATGCCGTTATAAATGCTTTGGAAAAAGTGTTTCAAATAGAACATAAAATTGATTTTATTGTTAACACAGCAGGAATATTGTATAAAGAGCCATTGGAAACGATGAATTATCAAGATATTCTGAATTCGATAAATGTAAATTATACTGGAATAGTTAATATTTCACTTGCTTCATTACCTTATTTAAAAAAATCAAAAGGACATATTTTATTTTTCACTTCGAGTTCCTATACAAGAGGCAGAGCATTTTACAGTATTTATTCTTCGAGTAAGGCTGCTACTGTAAATTTTGTGCAGGCAATTTCGCAAGAATGGGAAACGTTAGGTATCAAAGTAAATTGCATGAATCCGGAACGTACACAAACACCAATGCGAATAAAAAATTTTGGTAATGAACCGGAAGATACTTTATTAAAACCAGAAATTGTTGCTTTAAGATGTATCCAGACTTTATTGTCTAATTATTCAGGGCAAGTTATAGATGTACGACTTTAAAGCAATAAATTGAATGCACGATAGCTCTCTAAAATCAACCGCAACAAAAGGAATTATTTGGTCTGCTGTAGATAAATTTGCAGTTCAGTCAGGACAATTCTTTGTGGGTATAGTACTTGCACGAATTTTGCTGCCGGAAGATTTTGGTTTAATAGGAATGTTAACCATTTTTATAGCCATTTCACAAACTTTTATTGAAAGTGGTTTAGGAGTGGGTTTAATTCAGCGTCAAAATAGGTCAGATATTGATTTTTCAACTCTATTCGTGTTCAATTTAGCAGTAAGTAGTTTTTTTTATTTTGCATTATTTTTTTCAGCGCCTTTTATTTCTTCTTTTTTTGGACAACCCCGATTAACTGACTTGACACGAATATTGGGACTAATTCTATTTTTAAATGCTTTTGCAATTGTTCAACGAACGAAACTAACAATCTTGATTGATTTCAAATCGATCGCAAAAAGTAATGTAATTGGAATGATTGCAGGCGGATTATGTGGAATATTTGCTGCTCTAAACGGATATGGTGTTTGGTCGTTGGTTATTCAAATGCTTATTGGTTCGTTCAGTTCTTCAGTGACTTTATGGTTTTTAAGTAATTGGTTTCCTTCTATATCTTTTTCTAAAAAATCATTTAAATCATTATTTGGTTATGGCTCAAAACTGCTGGCAGCCGGTTTGTACGCTCAATTATTAAACAATGTGTATAATATTTGCCTAGGAAAATTTTATACAACTGCTACACTGGGATATTACGTTAGAGCTAAAAGTTTTGCAGACATATCTGCAGGCACAGTTGTAAGTATTTTGCAACAAGCGACTTTCCCTATTCTTACCAAAGTACAACACGATAAAGAGAAATTAGTTTCTATTTATAGCAGAATAATTCGCATGTCGGCTTTTTTGATAATTCCATTAATGACTCTCATTGCTTTACTGGCAAAGCCAATTGTAATTCTATTACTTACAGAAAAATGGAATTCACTTATTCCACTTTTACAATGGATTGTTTTTTCGCGTGTTTTTCTTCCAATGAGTGCACTTAATATGAGTCTATTAAATGCAGTCGGACGTTCAGACTTATTTCTAAAAGTAGATTTATCTAAACTGCCCTTAACAATACTGGCTATGATTATCACAATTCCTCTGGGAGTAAAAGCTATTGTAATTGGGCATGTTGTTACATCAGCTGTATTTTTTGCTGTAAATGCTTATCTGCCAGGAAAGTTTTATGGTTATGGTTTTATTAAACAATTGAAAGATATGCTGCCTTTTTTGCTTGCTGCAATAGGAATGACAATTGTAGTATTTATAGTGTCTTATTTTATAAGTAATCTGATACTTCAGTTACTTTTAGGAACTATAGTTGGAATAATAACTTATTTGTTTATCTGCTGGTTATTAAAATTGAACGAGCTAACGGAAGTATGGAAATTATTTTTGAATTTGAGGAAAAGACAGCACTCTAAATAGAGAAAATAGGAGTTCTGAAATGATATGTACAAATTTACAGATTTCAATATTTTTTAAAATTTGTTCTGCAAAATAACCAAAATCGCAAACCTACATTTTTCAAAAATAAACTATAATCTTTAATTTTAAAAGTGTGAATTATTTCATGATGTACTCTTTTTTGAACAGTAAAATCTTCCTCTTTTGTGCGATTTAATTTAATACCTTTTTTCAGGACTAAATAAGTAGATAAATTTATTTTTTTAAATCGGGAAGTATGATTAATATAAAAGTTGGTAGTTAAGGAATTAGCCGAAATTCTTTTTTTAATTAAAACTTCATCTATAAAATCAAATTCATATAAACGAGATGAGCGTATCCAAAAATCTAAATCCTCATAAGCAAGTGTTTCATCATAACCGTTTAAGAAATCATAAACTGATTTTTTAGCCATTGAAGAAACGGAACAAATACTATCTCCGCCAGAAAGAACACTTAAATAGATATTACCTGTTTGTCTTTTTTGGATAATTTTTCGGTTATGATCTACAGGAAAATAATAAGAATCAAATTCACCATTTTCAGTAATTAATTCAGCATTTCCGTAAACAATTCCGAGGTTTTTAAAGATACTTTCGTTAAAGGCTTCTATTTGTAACGAAATGCAATTTGAAACTAAAACGTCATCAGCAGCCAAATCAATGATGTAATCTCCATTGGCTAATTTAAGCGCTTTATTGAATGATTTAGTATTTCCTAAATTGGTTTCATTGGCAATAAATTGAGCTTCAGGATAATTTAAGAGCCATTCTTTTATTATGTTTTTAGAATTATCAGTACTGTAATCATCTACAATTATTAATTCAATAAACGCATAATCCTGATTGATAACTGAAAGCAAACTCTCTGTAACAAATTTTTCGTGATTATAACACAAGCAAATAACTGTGACTAATTTATTTTGCATATTGTTTTTAAAGAGTTATATATTTGATACGAAAATAAGAAATCGATAAGTATTAGTGCCTAACAAAAATTATAAAATTGAAATAACATTATGAATATAGTTTTAATCGATTTTCCAAAAATTGAAAATATTTTAGGCAACATTGCAGTAATTGAAAATGATACTATTCCTTTTGAAATAAAAAGAGTCTATTATTTATACGATATCCCAAGTTCTTCAAAAAGAGGTGGGCATTCCCATAAAAAACTGCAACAAATTTTAATCGCAATTTCCGGAAGTTTTGACGTCGTTTTAAAAGATGGTAAAACCGAAAAAACAATCACTTTAAATAAACCAGATAAAGGTTTGCTGATTGAAAATAATATCTGGCGCGAGCTCGAAAATTTTTCATCTGGAGCAGTTTGTCTTGTTTTAGCATCTGAAGTTTTTGATGAAGATGAGTATTTACGAGACTACAGTGAATTTTTGAAATCAAAATAATGAAATTACTTTATATCACGCAAAGGGCAAATGAAGAAGGAGGAGTACAAAGAGTGCTTGCAGTAAAAACCAATTATTTAATTGAAAAATTTAATTATGAAGTTTGCATTATTACTCAAAATGAAGGAAATGAAAATCTTTTTTTTGAATTTAATAAGCAAATTAAATTCTATGATATTTCACTTAAAAGCAATAAAGCTTTTAATTTACTTCGATATAAAAAAGAGCTGCAGAAATATATAAAAAAAATACAGCCAGACTGTATTATCGTTTGTGATTTTGCACTAAAATCATTTTCAATTCCATTACTTATAAATACAAAAGTGCCCATAATTTTTGAAGCACACGGTTCCAGATTCAATGAATACAGGGAATCTCATTTTTTTGGATTTACCAATAAATTCAAATATATATATCGAAATTATTGTGCTTCTCAATTTTTATCTTTTATCGCATTATCAAAAGAAAGCTTGAACGAATGGTCTGTTAAAAACAGCACCATAATTCCTAATCCATTATGGATTGAAACGAAATCTTTTTCAGATTTGAAATCAAAAAAAGTTATTGCTGTCGCGAGACATTCACATGAAAAAGGAATTGACAGATTATTGCAAATATGGAAATTAGTTGCAGAAAAACATCCTGATTGGTTATTAGAGATTTATGGAAAAGAAAACGAAGATTTAGGATTATTAAACTTAGCAAAAAAATTAAAGATTGAAAAAAATGTAGTTTTTGCTGATCCGGTTAAAAAGATACAAGAAAAATATACAGAAGCATCAATATTGGTAATGACTTCCAGAAACGAGGCATTGCCAATGGTTTTAATTGAAGCTATGGCTTGCGGTTTACCCTGTGTCGCATATGATTGTCCTGTCGGTCCAAAAGCAATCATACAAAACAATAAAAATGGATTTCTTATTGAAGATGGGAATAAAGACGCTTTTGTTGAAAAATTAAGCCTCTTGATAGAAGATGAAAATTTACGGATAAAGATCAGTAAAGAAGCAATAAAAAGTATAGAAAAATATGATTTAAAAACTATAATGAACCAATGGAGAACTTTATTTGATTCAATTAAAGGAGTTAATTTATAAAGTACAATAATATCCCAATCGATAAATATCAAACAACAAAAGCGATGGTTTTTTACCTAGCAATTGTTTCAAAAAAAACAATCTAAATGTTTTAAACCCAAAAGCAATTATCGATTGTAAGCCATATTTTTTCAAGATTAAAAAATAATGGGACAGTCTTACATAATCAGAAGAAATTAAATTAGAATCTACAAGGTTTTTTAATCCCACAACCGCTTCCTCAGATTTTCTTAAGAATGTTTTGCTATCCTCAATTCCTAAATGATAAACGGGATTTTCAATATGAATAATTTCAATTTTATATTGCATTAATTCATAGGAAAACAAAGTATCTTCATGTCTTAAATTTGGAATGTTTTCATTAAAATTTACTTGAGAAAAAACACTCTTTTTAATCAGAAAATTTAAGGTTAAAAATGAAAGATAAGGATTTTTATTTCGCTCTAAAGTAGATAACGCTTCACGTTGTGTGCCATAAACCCAGCGTAAAAGTTGTTCTTTTAGAGGTTTTGAAGCTTCATACAAAATGCCTCCATAAACTACTTTTTCATTATTATTTATTTCTGAAACATAGTTAGAAAGAAAATTATCATGAACCGGAATTGTATCAGCATCCAGAAAAAGCAAGTTGTCATAAGTTGCTTTTTGAGCTAACAAATTCCGAATAGCACTTCGGCCTATGTTTTTATCTAAAACAGAATAAGAACTATCTTTGAGTAGATTGATTTTTTGATTTTCCGATAAAAAAGCTTCAGAACCATCATCTAAACAAATAATTTCAAAAGCAATATTACATTCCAAAGCCTGATTATACAATGTTTCGACAAGCGGAAAAACATTATAGTTATAAACAGGAATTAAAATAGAAAGCATTACACGCTGCGTTGCACCACTTCAAATATTCTTTCATCCTCGCATTTCAATGTTTTAGATGGAAATTTCATTAACAAAGCATAATCGTGCGTTGCCATTATAACCGTTTTACCATTTGCATTGATTTTTTTCAATACTTCAAGAACTTCAGAACTTGTTTGAGGATCAAGGTTTCCTGTTGGTTCATCGGCAAGAATAAATTCAGGATCGTTTAATAAAGCTCTTGCAATTGCAACACGTTGTTGTTCTCCGCCCGAAAGTTGGTGCGGCATTTTATTGATGTAATCTTTCATACCAACTTTATCAAGAACTTCATCAATTTTACGTTCCATTCCTTCTTTATCAACCCATCCTGTTGCTTTTAGAACAAAAAGCATGTTGTCTTTTACAGAACGGTCCGGAAGCAATTTGAAATCCTGAAATACGATTCCAATTTTACGTCTCAAGTACGGAATATCATTTTCTTTTAAATTAGCCAAATCAAATTCTACAATATGACCTTCACCTTCTGTTAAAGGCAAGTCTCCATATAAAGTTTTCATGAAACTACTTTTTCCGGAACCTGTTTTTCCAATTATATAAATGAATTCGCCGTGTTGAACATCTAAATTGATATGAGATAAAATTTTTCTTCCTTCTTGATATATAGTGACTTCCTTAAGAGATAGTACGGTTTGTGACATAATAAAAGTGATTTTAATGGTAAAAGTAATAAGATAACGGTTGGATTCAAAATAAAATTGAATCATTTCTAAAGAAAATTTATAAAACGCAGAAATGAAATTTTAAACGTCTTAAGTGATTTTAGCTGAGCTGAGTAAATATTCCCCAACTAAAAAAACATATGACTTGTATTGTTAAACTATAATTTGAATAATAAATTGTTTGAGAAAGTTTGAGAACCAATATTTTGAAGCTCAAGATGCCGATAAATAACAACTATTAAATAATTTGTTCATAATAAATGCCAGAAACGTTTCGTTATAAACGGTATAAAATGATACATTTGAATACTAAATAAAATTAAAATGCGTAAACTTTCCTGGTTCTTTTTATTACCAATTGTCCTTATTTCGACCATAGTTTCGGCACAAAAATCAGCTATATATACTTACGATTTAAAAGATTTTGACAAAGCACTTGCTTTATATAATGATAAACAATATGCTTCGGCACAACATATTTTTGAGTATGTAAAAAATAACGCGACGACCGAAGAGGTTAAGTCAGATTGTGCGTATTATATCGCCAACTGCGCCATCAGAACCAATCAGGCAAATGCCGATGAGTTGATGGAAAAATTCGTAAGCGATTATCCCACAAGTACCAAACAAAATCAGGCTTATATAGAAGTCGCTCATTTTTTCTTCGAACAAGGCAATTATCCAAAAGCACTGCAATGGTTCGATAGAGTTGACGAAAGCTATATGAGCAAATCTGATTTGGATAAATTCAATTTCCAAAAAGGATATAGTTATTTCAATGCAAAGAAGAAAAAAGAAGCAACCACTTATTTCAATAAAGTTGTAAACTCGCCTGAATTTGGTTCTCAAGCCAAGTATTATCTAGGATTTATGGCTTATGAAGGTGATGATTATAAAGAGGCAACTAAATATTTTGATGAAGTTTCGGGCGAAGAAAAATACAAAGAAAAGCTTTCGTATTATCAGGCTGATATGAATTTTAAATTAGGGAATTTCCAGAAAGCAATTGATTTGGGACAAGTAGCAATGGCTAAATCAAATGCACTTGAGAAATCAGAACTGAATAAAATTATCGGAGAAAGTTATTTCAATTTAAAACAATATGGCAAAGCAATTCCGTTTTTAGAGCAATATGCAGGTAAAAAAGGAAAGTGGAACAATACTGATTTCTACCAGTTAGGATATGCGTATTATGAGCAAAAAGAATATGAAAAGGCTATTTCTCAATTTAATAAAATCATTGAAGGAAAAGATTTCGTAGCACAAAATGCATATTACCATTTAGGTTTAAGTTATTTAAATACAGGAAAAAAACAAGAAGCTTTGAATGCATTTAAAAATGCATCGGAAATGGATTTTAATGCACAAATTCAGGAAGATGCAGCTTTAAACTATGCTAAATTGAGTTATGAAATAGGAAATGCTTATCAAACCGTTCCGGGAATTTTACTTGATTTCCTGAAAAAATATCCGAACAATTCAAGCAGAGCCGAAGTTGAAAAACTATTAGTCGATTCTTATATTTCATCTAAAAATTATAAGGAAGCTTTGGTTTTATTAGAAAAAAACAGAACTCCTGAAAATAAATTAGCGTATCAAAAAGTACTTTTTTATAGAGGTTTAGAATTGTACACAGAATCGAATTATTCTGAAGCATTAAAAATGTTTAACGGTGCTGTCAAAGAACAAAAAAATCCAGAAGTCACAGCTCGTGCTACTTTCTGGAAAGCAGAATCTGAGTATGTTACAGATGATTTTCAATCAGCATTATTAAGCTACAAACAATTTGCAGGTTTAGCTGGAGCGAAAGCAACGGATGAATACAAAAACATCAATTATAATATTGGATATACCTATTTTAAACTAAAAGAATACGATCAGGCAGCCAATTCATTTCAGGCACAAATTGATAATGTAAAAGATGATAAAGTTCGTTTAAACGATTCGTATTTGCGTTTAGGAGATTGCAGATTTGTAAGTTCTAAATATGGCCCTGCGATGGAAGCATACGCAAAAGCCATAGAAGCAAAAGGCGTTGATGCTGATTATGCTCAATTCCAAAAAGCGATTTCTTATGGTTTTATGGGTAAAAACGATAAGAAAATTGATGAGCTGAATAATTTTCTTCAGATGTACAAAAAATCAGAATATCGTGATGATGTTTTATTTGAATTAGCGAATACTTATGTTGCAGATAAAAGGAACGATCAGGCGATTAAAACATACGATCAGTTAATTTCAGAATATAAAAACGGTTCGTTTACTTCAAAATCAATTTTAAGACAAGGTTTAATTTATTACAACTCAGATCGTGATGAACAAGCTTTGGTTAAATTCAAAAAAGTAGCGGCAGAATTCCCAAAAACTCCCGAAGCTTTAGAAGCAGTTTCTACAGCAAGATTAATTTATGTAGATTCAGGAAAAGTAGACGAATATGCCACTTGGGTTCGTACCTTAAACTTTGTTGCCGTAACCGATGCTGATTTAGATAATGATACTTACGAAGGCGCATTTAAACAATATAGCCAAAATAATAGTAAGGTAGCCATTACCGGTTTTACAGGTTATATTAGCAAATTTCCATCAGGAATTCACGCTCTTGAAACTAACTTTTATTTAGCGCAATTGCTTTACGCAGAAGGTTCAGAAAGCAAATCGGTAACAAATTATCAATATGTAATCGATCAGCCTAGAAATGAGTTCACAGAACAAGCACTAACAAGATTGTCTCAAATTTTCTTAAAAGCAAAAGATTGCGATAAATCGGTTCCGGTTTTAGTTCGTTTAGAAAATGAAGCTGATTTTCCTCAAAATAAAAGCTTTGCCCAGGCAAATTTGATGAAATGTTACTATGATAAAAAAGATTACAATAACTCAGTAATTTATGCTGATAAAGTACTGCAAAATCCTAAGGCCGACGCCAATGTAAAAGCAGATGCACAAATTATAGTGGCACGTGCTGCAATGCAAACAGGCGATGAAGATAAAGCAAAAGCAGCTTACGCTAAATTATCGGCAACATCTAAAGGAGAATTAGCAGCAGAAGCTTTGTATTACGATGCTTATTTTAAAACCAAAGAAGGCAAATTTGATGCATCGAATGTTGCGGTTCAAAAACTGGCTAAAAATTATTCGGGCTTTAAATATTACGGAGCTAAGAGTTTAGTTTTAATGGCCAAAAACTTCTACGGATTAAAAGACAGTTATCAGGCAACTTATATTTTAGATAACGTAATAAACAATTTTACAGATTATCCGGATGTAGTTGAAGAAGCGAAAACAGAATTGAGCGCTATTAAACTGGAAGAATCTAAAACAAATTCGTCAATTACTAAATAAATAAAAAGAGTAAAGAATAAAGAAAATAGAACATAGAGTGGAAAGCAAAGATTTGAAATCTATTTTCTTTTTTCTTTGCTCTATATTCTAAAAAAAGAAAAAGAAATGAATTTACCCTTTTATATAATTGATGTTTTTACAGATAAAAAATATGCCGGAAATCAGTTGGCAGTTTTTTTAGAAGCCGGAAATTTAAGTTCAGAAGAAATGCAAAAGATAGCGCGCGAAATTAATTTTGCAGAAAGCACTTTTGTTACCAAACTTGATAAAGAAAACAATAAGGCAGAAATTAAAATATTTACACCATCTCAGGAAATGCAGTTTGCAGGTCATCCAATAATTGGAACTTCATGGGTTTTGATGAATAAAGTATTTGATAATTCGCCTGAAAATATAACGTTGAATGTTCCAATTGGACCAATTTCAATTCATCAATCAGATGATTTGATTTGGTTAAAAGCGGCTCAGCCAAAATTTTGGGATACTTTTTCGAAAGAAGATTTTACATTCTTCAGTAATCTGAAAGTAGAAGATTTTGAAAATCAATTCCCAATTCAGGAAGTTTCTACCGGAAGCGCATTTGTGATGGTAGGGCTGAGTAATAAAAAAGCGTTGGAAAATTTGGTTTTAGACAAAGATAAAACTGATAAATGGTTGAAAAACAATTGCAAAACAGCTCACAGAGGTTTGTATTTCTACTATTTAGAAGGTTCAAAACTTTTCAGCAGAATGTTGTGTATCGAACATAATCAATTGGTCGAAGATGCAGCTACAGGAAGCGCAAGTACTTGTCTGCAGGCTTATCTTTTAAAAAATAATACTCCGCAAATTGATTTGATAAATTATCAGGGAGATTATATAAATCGTCCTTCTCAAATTCACTTTAAAGGAAAATTAACCGAAAACGAATTTGATATTAAAATAGGAGGAAAAGCCCAGTTTATTGCTAAAGGCGAATGGGAAGCTTAATTTAAGAGAATAGAATAAAGATTTTAGAGTAAAGAATAAAGATTTTAGAAAATAGAGTAAAGAATATAGAGAATAGAATAAAGAGAAAAGATTAGTAAACAAAGAATATAGATAAACTATAAAGTCTATTTTCTTTATTCTATCTTCTTTGTTCTCAAAAAAATAAAATATGAAAATTAATTTCCATAATAAGACTATCATTTTGATGTTGCTGTTTGTATCTCAGCTTTCATTTTCGCAAAAGAAAGAAGAAAGCATTGGTACTGAAACCGTAAATGTTGTTAAGCCGTATTCGCCAACTATATCAGACGCTTATAAAGTAAAAGAAACTCCGTCGCTTGACGATAAAGGAAACCAGGCCAAAGAAACCATAAAATACAGTATTTTATCAGTTCCTGTGGCGTCGACTTTTACGCCTTCGAAAGGAAATGCCGCAAGCGTTGACAAATCGAAACAGGAACGTTTGTTTAGCAATTATGCGACTTTAGGCGTTGGAAGTTATGGAACATTGAATGCAGAATTGTTTGTGACACAAGATTTAGGAAATAATGATTATGTTGCTGGAATGTTTCGTCATCACTCGTCGCAAGGCGGGATTAAAAATGTGCCTCTGAATGATGAGTTTTATGACACAGCATTGAATGTTGGTTACGGTCAAAACAATCGCGATATGTCATGGAATATTGATTTAGGATATCAAAATCAAATTTATAACTGGTACGGTTTGCCGGCTGATTTTGGGTTGACTTTACTTCCTGAAGAGCGTTTTGGTTTAATAGATGCTATTAATCCGAATCATTCTTACAACACTATTTCTTTGGGAGGAAATATAGATTTAAACGAAAGTATTTTTAGTAAAGTAGCTGCAAGATTTACACATTTTTCGGATAGTTTTTCTTCATCAGAAAATCGTTTTTATGTGAAACCAACTTTTAAAGTTGATGTTATGGATCAGTCCATAAATACCAATGTTATTGTAGATCACGTAAGCGGAAGTTTTAAAAATAATTACTTTGAAAATACCGGACAGCCAATAGATTACAGTCTTACCAATTTTGGAGTTGAACCAAGTTTTGTGGTAAACGAAAATGACTGGACTCTGGAATTAGGAGCAGGATTATACTATGGTTTAGATTCAGAAAACAGCGGAAATAAATTTTATATTTATCCAAAAGTAAATGCTTCGTATAAGTTAGTAGGTGATTTGATGATTTTTTACACAGGAGTAAATGGTAGTTTAAATCAAAACTCTTATGCTGATTTTGTAACTGAAAATCCGTTTTTATCTCCAACTTTAAACATGAGACCAAGCAGCACTCAATACAATGTATTTGCTGGTCTAAAAGGTAAATTAGCGAATAATATCAATTATAACCTGACTGGTTCGTATTTGAATGAGAAAGATAAAGCTTTGTTTAAAAGCAATGATTATACAGAAGATATTTCTAATGAAAATTATGCTTTCGGAAACTCTTTTGGAGTTGTATATGAAGACATCAGAACGTTTCGTTTTTACGGAGAATTAAAAGCTGATTTTTCTGAAAATGTTAGTTTTGGAATCAACGGAACTTTTAATAGTTACAAAACAGATGGAGACGTAGAAGCCTGGAATCTACCAACGATAAAATTGAGTTCAAACCTTGATGTAAACATTACTAAACAATGGTATGCTGGTTTAAATGTGTTTTATGTTGGAGAACGTAAAGACATGCAAACAAATTTAGATATTAATGCTTTTGGAACGCCGGTTACTTTAAAAAGCTATTTTGATGCAAACGCACATTTAGGATACAAATTCAGCGAACGTTTGACTTTCTTCGTAAAATTAAATAATATCGGAAATCAGGCTTACGAAAAATGGTTGAATTATCCTGTACAAGGATTCCAGGTTTTAGGCGGGGCTAATTATAAATTCGATTTTTAAATTTATTTAGCCACTAAGGCACTAAGTTTTTTTATCCAAGTTTTAAAGCCACAAATTCACGAATTTATATTAATCTAATTCGTGAATTTGTGGCTTGGTTTTTTTTACGATCTTTGCGACTTAGCGCCTTTTTGGCAGACAGCTTATGGAATTCAAACAAAAAATACATTCTCATTATTTACAAATGGTTCAGGACCGAATAGATGTTTTTAGAGACATGATTTCGGCTTTGACCGAAGATTCTAAAAATGACGCCAAAGGTTCAGCGGGCGATAAACATGAAACCGCATTATCGATGATGCATATCGAACAGGAAAAACTTACCAATAAACTAAAAGAAGCCATAACTCAAAAAGCTATTTTAGATAAAATTGATGCCTCAAAAACAACCGAAAATATCATTTCAGGAAGTTTGGTAAAGGCAAACGGAATTCATTTATATTTGAGCGTGGCGTTGCCCAAAATCACAATAGATGGTGTAAATGTTATTGCGCTTTCTCCACAATCTCCTTTGGGATCTCATTTAATGGGGAATAAAGTGGGGTTTCAATTTGAAATTAATAAGACGCATTATACTATTGAAAGTGTTGAATAACTTTCTATTTCGTTTAGTCAAATGTAATAGACTTATCAGGTTTTTAAAACCTGTTAGGTCTCTCCTGATCTAAGTTTTTATGTCATTTCGAGGAACGAGAAATCACATCCAGAGAGAAACGAACCGTGAATCCGTAATGTGATTTCTCGTTCCTCGAAATGACACGATTGAGGAAAACAATAATTTTTGAACAGCTTTTCTTTCTCTCATTATGAATCTTTCAACGATTCTAAAATATTTCAAAATTTAATTCAAAGATCTCTCAAAACCCTTGTGCTTTATCACTTGTTTAAGCTCAAAATTAAAATTTTCAAGTTGAGAGCTTTATTTTGTGCTAAAATTTTACATTTTATATGTAAAAATAAAATTATGGTTATAAATTGTAATCGAAATAAGGATTTGTGTTTTTCGATTATAACCATTAACGCATCTTTGCCCTATCAAAATAAAATTTAAAAATAAAAATATATAGTTATGTGTGGAATCGTATGTGCCTTTGATCTAAAACAAAAAGCTGAAGCATTAAGACCTCAAGTATTAGAAATGTCTAAAATCATTCGTCACCGTGGACCGGACTGGAGCGGAATTTACAGCAATGAAAAAGCAATTCTGTCTCACGAGCGTTTGGCAATTGTAGATCCGGCTTCAGGAAAGCAACCTTTATTTACAGAAGATAAAAAATTGGTTTTGGCTGCAAACGGTGAAATTTATAACCACAGAGAATTGCGTAAACAATTTGAAGGAAAATATAACTTTCAGACTGAAAGTGACTGCGAAGTTATCCTGGCGCTTTACAAAGAAAAAGGTCCTCATTTTGTGGATGAAATGAACGGAATCTTCGGATTTGCGATTTATGATGTAGACAAAGATGAGTATTTTATTGCTCGTGATCACATGGGAATTATTCCACTTTACATTGGTTGGGATCAGCACGGAACTTTTTATGTAGCTTCAGAATTGAAAGCTTTAGAAGGATATTGTACAAAAATTCAATTGTTTCCTCCGGGACATTACATGACAAGTAAAGATGGTGAATTTGTACAATGGTACAAAAGAGACTGGGTTGATTATGATGCAGTAAAAGATAACGAAACAAGTATTCCTGCTATTAAGGAAGCGCTTGAAGCAGCGGTTCACAGACAATTAATGAGTGATGTTCCTTACGGAGTTTTACTTTCAGGAGGTTTAGATTCATCTATTACTTCGGCTGTAGCCAAAAAATTTGCACAAAAACGTATTGAATCTGATGATACTACAGATGCCTGGTATCCGCAATTGCACTCGTTTTCAGTAGGATTAGATGGTTCTCCTGATTTAGCAGCTGCTCAGATTGTAGCAAAGCATATCGGAACAATTCACCATGAAATTAAATTCACTATTCAGGAAGGTTTAGATGCTGTTCGTGATGTAATTTATAACCTGGAAACGTATGATGTAACTACGGTTAGAGCCTCAACACCAATGTGGTTAATGGCGAGAGTTATTAAATCTATGGGAATTAAAATGGTGCTGTCAGGAGAAGGCGCTGATGAATTATTCGGAGGATATTTATACTTTCATAAAGCACCAAACGCAAGAGAATTTCACGAAGAAAATGTTCGTAAATTAAGTAAACTTCACATGTACGATTGTTTACGTGCGAACAAAAGTTTAGCAGCGTGGGGAATTGAAGGTCGCGTTCCGTTTTTAGATAAAGAATTTATGGATGTTGCCATGCGCATCAACCCACAAGATAAAATGATCAACAAAGAACACCCAATGGAAAAATGGGTAGTTCGTAAAGCTTTTGAAGATATGTTGCCAGAAAGTGTAGCATGGAGACAAAAAGAACAATTTTCTGATGGAGTAGGATACAGCTGGATTGATACTTTGAAAGAAGTGGTAGGAAAAGAAGTTTCAGATGAACAATTGGCAAATGCGAAATATAAATTCCCATTACAAACACCAACTTCTAAAGAAGAATATTACTATCGTTCTATCTTCGCAGAACATTTCCCAAGTGATGCTGCGGCTCTATGTGTGCCTCAGGAAGCAAGTGTTGCTTGTAGTACAAAAATCGCTTTGGAGTGGGATGAAGCTTTTAAAAACATGAACGATCCTTCAGGTAGAGCAGTTGCAAGCGTTCACGATGATGCCTACGTAAAAGCTTAAACTTAGTTAATTAAATATTTTAGTTATTAGAAAAACGTTCTCAGTCAGTTCTGGGAGCGTTTTTCTTGTCTTAAAATGTTAATTTGTGATATTTCAATTACTTGAAGATAATTATTACTAATTATTTAACTTTCTTTTTTATATTTGACATTCCCCAATCAAATGTTTTAAAATTAGTTCAGCTAGATATAAATATCATTCAATAGTTGTAATTACTGCTTTGGAAAATATTTAGAAATAAAATTAAGAAATAAAAAAGAATAGTATGTCTGGTATATTGGCCGTTATCGGTAAAGGAAAAGACCCACAGCTCGTAAAAGAACTTTCTAAAAGAATGTCTCATCGAGGTCCTGATGAAAGTGATTTTCATATTATGAAAAATGGCAGTATAATTTGTCATGAGAGCCTGTCTATTATTGATTTGAAATCGGGGAAGCAGCCTATTCAGGGAACTAAAGATGCCTGGATGGTGCATGATGGTGAAATTTATAACTATCAGGAATTAAAAGACGGAATTTTAAAACACCATACTTTCAGAACAAAATCTGATTCAGAAGTCATTGTACATTTATACGAAGAATTTGGACGTGATTTTTGTAATAAATTAGATGGCGACTGGGCTTTTGTAATTGTAGACGGAGACGATTATATTGCAGGAAGAGACCCAATGGGTGTAAAACCGTTGTACTATGGTTTAGATGAAAGGGGAAGAATTTATTTTTCTTCAGAAATGAAACCTATTGCAGATCAATGCAAAACATTTTCGACATTTCCTCCTGGACATTATTATACACCAAAAAATGGTTTTGTAAAGTATTATCAACCAGAATATGAAGATTACGAAAATGCAGTTCAGGATCTTGATTTGTCTTTGATAAGAGGAAGTCTCACAGAAGCAGTTCGTAAACGTTTAATGAGCGAAGTGCCAATTGGAGTTTTGCTTTCAGGAGGTTTAGATTCATCTTTGATTGCTGCAATCGCTACCCGATTTGCAGATAGCGGTAAAAAACTGCAATCATTTTCAATTGGTTTAAATGCTGATGCGCCAGACGCAAAAGCAGCCAGAAAAGCAGCTGAATTTTTAGGAACAGAACATCACGAAATTCATTTTTCGGTTGAAGAAGGAATAAAACTTCTTGAAAAAATAATCTGGCATATAGAAACTTACGACATCATTTCTGTAAGAGCAAGTGTGCCAATGTATTTATTATCTAAGGTTATAGCTGAAAAAGGTGTAAAAGCCATTCTTTCAGGAGAAGGCGCCGATGAGATTTTTGGAGGACATTTGTATTTTAGAAATGCACCATCAACAGAAGAATTTCAAAAAGAAAGTATCGAAAGAGTTCAAAAGTTATTTACCGCAGATTTACTACGTGCAGATAAATCAACAATGGCAAATGGTATAGAAACCAGAATTCCGTTTTTAGACAAAAATTTTCTCGATGTGACCATGTTGATCAGACCTCAGGAAAGACAGCCAAAAACATACGACGGAGTTGAAAAATATATTTTAAGAAAAGCATTTGATACACCGGAAGATCCGTATTTGCCTCATGAAATTTTATGGCGCCAGAAAGAACAATTTTCTGATGGAGTAGGGTATAGCTGGATTGATGAATTAATTGAATATTGTGCTACTCAGGTATCAGATGAGCAATTAGCGGGTGCTGCGGCAGAATTTCCATACAATTCGCCAACAACGAAAGAAGCGTATTTATACAGATCAATTTTTCATAAATATTACCCACAGGTCAGTGCGGCACAAACCGTTCGTAAATGGATTCCGAAATGGCAGGAAAATCAAGATCCAAGCGGACGAGCAAATGCAGCTCACTTACAAGGAAACTTTGAAAGTGTTAAATCCGGCGTAACCGTTTAGAAATAAATTCCAAAATTCCAATATAGAAATTCCAAATTGGGGTTAAATAATAAAAATCCGAAACTACATGTATGAATGTCGGTTTCGGATTTTTATTATTTAAAATAAACCATATAGATTTGGGATTTTCAAAAATTGGAATTTAGTTTTTTTTATATTATTCCTGTTTTGGAATTTGGAATTTAAAAAATTAGAATTTTAAATCGATTGTTCTATTTTTTATTGACTTTTTTTGATAATATGTTAATAACTTACAAGCTTTAAATGGGATTTTAACGGATATATAATTTGCGTTTTTATATATTTGCGTGTTAGACACTAATTACATTTTTTAGAATAAATTATATGAGCGAAGAAATCAAGAAGAACAATTATTCAGCAGATAGTATTCAGGCATTAGAAGGAATGGAGCACGTAAGAATGCGTCCATCGATGTATATTGGAGATGTGGGGGTTCGAGGGCTACATCATTTGGTTTATGAGGTTGTTGATAACTCTATTGATGAGGCGATGGGAGGACATTGTGATACTATTGGTGTTGCAATTAACGAAGACGGTTCGGTAACAGTTGAAGATAACGGTCGTGGTATTCCAGTTGATTTACATAAAAAAGAAGGAGTTTCAGCACTTGAGGTTGTAATGACTAAAATTGGTGCCGGAGGTAAATTTGATAAAGATTCTTATAAAGTTTCAGGAGGTTTACACGGGGTTGGAGTTTCTGTAGTAAATGCACTTTCTATTCATATGAAATCTACGGTTTTCAGAGACGGAAAAATTTACGAGCAAGAATACGAAAGAGGTAAAGCAATGTATCCGGTTAAACAAATCGGAGAAACAGATAAAAGAGGTACACGCCAGACTTTTTACCCGGACGATACTATCTTTACTCAGACTACTGAGTTTTCTTATGATACTTTATCAGCACGTATGCGTGAGCTTTCTTTCTTAAATAAAGGAATCACAATTACCTTTACTGACAAAAGAGAAGTTGATGACAAAGGTGAATTTAAAGTTGAAGTTTTTCATTCTGATGAAGGTCTAAAAGAATACATTCGCTACTTAGATGGTAACCGTGAGCCAATTATTTCTCACGTTATCAGCATGGATAACGAAAAAGGAGAAATTCCGGTTGAAGTTGCCTTGATTTATAATACAAGTTATACAGAGAATATTTTCTCTTATGTAAATAATATTAATACTCACGAAGGAGGAACGCATTTACAAGGTTTTAGAAGTGGTTTGACAAGAACACTTAAGAAATATGCAGATGCCTCTGGAATGTTGGATAAATTGAAATTCGAAATTGCGGGAGATGACTTCCGTGAAGGATTAACAGCTATTATTTCGGTAAAAGTTGCAGAACCACAATTCGAAGGTCAGACAAAAACAAAATTAGGGAACAGAGAAGTTGTTTCTCCGGTTTCTCAGGCAGTTGGAGAAATGTTAGAAAATTATTTGGAAGAAAATCCAAATGATGCCCGTATCATTATTCAAAAAGTAATTTTAGCTGCTCAGGCTCGTCACGCTGCGAAAAAAGCACGTGAAATGGTACAGCGTAAAACCGTTATGGGTGGCGGTGGATTGCCAGGAAAACTTTCAGATTGTTCTGAGCAGGATCCTGCAAGATGTGAAGTTTACCTTGTCGAGGGAGATTCGGCTGGTGGAACAGCAAAACAAGGTCGTGACCGTGCATTTCAGGCGATTTTACCATTACGTGGTAAGATTTTGAATGTGGAGAAAGCGATGCACCATAAAGTATTCGAAAACGAAGAGATTCGTAACATCTTTACTGCTTTAGGAGTTACCGTTGGTACTGCAGAAGACAGTAAAGCATTAAATCTTGAAAAATTAAGATATCATAAGGTAATCATCATGTGTGATGCCGATGTCGATGGTAGTCACATTTCTACCTTAATATTAACGTTCTTCTTCCGTTTCATGAAAGAATTGATCGAAGAAGGTCACGTATACATTGCTGCACCACCTTTATATTTAGTTAAAAAAGGAAATAAAAAGGAATATGCATGGAATGACGTTCAACGCGATCAGGCGAATGAGAGAATGGGAGGAAGTGCTGCTATTCAACGTTATAAAGGTCTTGGAGAGATGAACGCGGAGCAATTATGGGAAACCACGATGGATCCAAGTTTCAGAACTTTACGTCAGGTAACAATCGATAGTTTAGCTGAAGCCGACAGAGTTTTTTCAATGTTGATGGGAGATGAAGTACCGCCACGTAGAGAATTTATTGAGAAAAATGCAGTTTACGCAAATATTGACGCTTAAAAGGTTTCGTTGTTTATTTGTTTAACCGTTTAATCGATTAACCAAATAAACGATTAAACAAATAAACATAAAAAAATAACCGATAAAGTATAAAATATGAAAGTTACCATTGTAGGAGCAGGAAATGTTGGAGCTACATGCGCAGATGTTATTTCTTATAGAGGAATTGCAAGCGAAGTAGTGTTGTTGGATATTAAAGAAGGTTTTGCCGAAGGGAAAGCATTAGATATTATGCAATGTGCCACAAATACGGGGTTTAATACCAAAGTATCTGGCGTAACCAACGATTATTCAAAAACTGCCGGAAGTGATGTAGTGGTTATTACGTCAGGAATTCCGAGAAAACCGGGAATGACTCGTGAAGAATTAATTGGTATAAATGCAGGAATTGTAAAAACAGTTGCTGAAAATGTATTAAAATTTTCACCGGATACCATAATAGTTGTAGTTTCTAATCCTATGGATACTATGACCTATTTAGCTTTAAAATCGACAGGAGTGCCAAAAAACAGAATTATTGGTATGGGTGGGGCGTTAGACAGTTCTCGTTTTAGAACTTATTTGTCTTTAGCTTTAGATAAACCTGCAAATGATATCTCTGCAATGGTAATTGGAGGTCACGGTGATACCACTATGATTCCGTTAACGCGTTTAGCATCTTATAACGGAATTCCGGTTACTGAATTCCTTTCAGAAGAAGAATTACAAAAAGTAGCTGCTGATACAATGGTAGGAGGAGCAACACTTACAGGTCTTTTAGGAACCTCTGCATGGTACGCACCAGGAGCTTCTGTTGCATATTTAGTAGATAGCATTTTAAATGACCAAAAGAAAATGATTGCTTGTTCTGTTTTTGTAGAAGGAGAATATGGTCAAAACGATATATGTATTGGAGTACCTTGTATAATTGGTAAAAACGGAGTAGAAGAAATTTTAGATATTCAGTTAAACGACCAGGAGAAGGCTTTGTTTGCTAAAAGTGCAGATGCAGTTAGAGGTATGAATGACGCTCTAAAATCGATTTTAGTATAATAAAAATGATAAAAAAAGGAGAAGGCTGCACTTTTGCAGTCTTTTTTTTGAGATTAATTAATAAATAAATTGGTTAATCTTTTCGTTAATTATATATTTGCTCGATTTAAAAAAAATGTGGTAACTCGTGATTTAGTTTTTTAGTTTAAAAAAATGATGTCAGGGCTTATTTTATGGGACTTTAAAACAAAAACAAACAATAAAACATAATTAATTTTTAGTAATAATGCAGAATAAAGGACTTATTAAATTTTTCGCAATTCTATTTGCATTGGTAAGTATTTACCAACTTTCGTTCACTTATGTGGCAAGTAATGTCAAAAGTGAAGCTAAAGCTTTTGCAGGAGATAATCCTGATAAAGAGCTAAAATATTTAGATTCTATTGGTAAAGAAAAAGTTGTAAACCTTGGATTTACGGATTTTACTTATAACGAAGTAAAAAACAAACAAATCAATAAAGGTCTTGACTTAGAAGGAGGAATCAACGTTATTCTTCAAATTTCTATTAAAGACGTTTTAAAAGGATTAGCAAACAATTCTAAAGATCCGATTTTTAATAAATCTTTAGCTGATGCGACTGCAAATTTAGAAGGAAATAAAACTTATTTAGATAAGTTTTTTGAAGCTTTTGATGCAAATTCAAATGGAACTAAAAAATTAGCATCTCCAGAAATTTTTGCTAACAGAAACTTACAAGGAGAAGGTGGAATCGCTTTTGAAATGACTGATGCGCAAGCACAAAGAGTAATTAGAAAAAAAGTTGATGAGTCTATCGAAAGTGCTTACAAAGTATTAAGAGAGCGTATTGATAAATTTGGAGTAACACAACCAAACATTCAAAAATTAGGTGCTTCTTCAGGAAGAATTTTAGTTGAACTTCCTGGTGCTAAAGATGTAGACAGAATTAAAAAATTATTAGGTGGAAAAGCTCAATTAGAGTTCTGGGAAACTTATAAAATGGAAGAAATCGGGAACTTTTTAGTTGCTGCAAACGAAGCATTAAAAAAGACTGAAATCAAAACAACTGAAACTAAAACTGTTGCTAATGATTCATTGAATGCTTTATTAACTGATACTAAAGATTCTACTGAAGCTAAAAAAGGAAACAATCCATTATTTGACAAAATTTTAGGTCAAGGTGGCGGACCAGTTTTAGGTTACTTCGCACCAAAAGATACTGCTGTTGTAAATTCATACTTAAAAAGAGCAGATATCAGAGTTTTATTAGCTGCTGATCAA
Organism: Flavobacterium chryseum; assembly: GCF_004362015.1. Taxonomy (GTDB): domain Bacteria; phylum Bacteroidota; class Bacteroidia; order Flavobacteriales; family Flavobacteriaceae; genus Flavobacterium. The sequence continues at coordinate 32,235 of NZ_SNWW01000014.1, read as the reverse complement.
CATTATGCAAAATTTGTTTGGAGTAAACCAACTACTATCAAAGATGCAAAACAAAAAGATATTGAAGTTGTTGAATTATATGCTTTAAAAGGAAACAGAGACAATGTACCAGCTATGAATGGTGGTCTTGTAACTGATGCAAAAGATACATTTGACCAAATGGGTAAACCAGCTGTTTCTATGCAAATGAACAGTCAGGGAGCTAAAGTTTGGGAAGAATTAACAGGAAGAGCTTTTTCTCAAAAAAGTTATATCGCTATTGTTTTAGATAATATCGTATATTCTGCTCCTGGAGTTACTAGTGGTCCAATCGCAGGAGGAAGATCTGAAATTACAGGTTCTTTTGATGTTGCTGAAACTAAGGATTTAGCTAACGTATTAAACGCAGGTAAATTACCGGCTTCTGCAGATATTATTCAGTCAACAGTTGTAGGACCATCTTTAGGTCAGGCTGCAATTGATGCAGGAACAATTTCATCTGTATTAGGATTTTTATTAGTTTGTTTATGGATGGTATTCTATTATGGTAAAGCTGGTTTATATGCTAATCTTGCTTTATTATTAAACTTACTTTTCTTATTCGGAATTATGGCAAGTTTTGGTTTTGTATTAACATTACCAGGTATTGCAGGTATCGTACTTACATTAGGTACTGCGGTAGATGCGAACATTATTATATTTGAAAGAGCGAAAGAGGAATTGCGTGAAGGTAAATCATTATCTGAAGCAGTTGCTACATCTTACGGATGGCACGGAGCAATGCGTTCTATCATTGATGCGAACGTAACACACGTTTTAACTGGAGCAATCTTGTTTATCTTTGGAACAGGACCAATCAAAGGTTTTGCTTTAACTTTATTAATTGGTATCGTAACTTCAATGTTTACATCAATTTTTATCGCTAGAATCTTTATTGATAGAAATATTGCAAGAAAAGCTGATTTGACTTTCTCTACAAATATTACTAAAAACTGGTTTACTAATTTCCACTTTGACTTTATTAAAATTAAAAAATTCACTTACATCTTCTCTTCTATTGTAGTTGTAGTAAGTTTAATTTCTATCTTCTTCGTTAACGGATTAGATCAGGGTGTTGATTTTGTTGGAGGAAGAACTTTCCAGGTTAAATTTGAAAAACCAGTTGATGCAACTGTAGTTTCAGATGAATTATCTGCTGCTTTCGGAACTCCTGTTGAGGCTAAAATTTTAGGTGATGATGATCAATTGAAAATCACAACTAAATACAAAATCCAAGAAGATGGAGTAGCGGTTGATGAAGAAGTAAATCAAAAATTATATGCTGCGTTAAAGAAATATTATCCTAATACTTCTTATAACAAATTCACCAATACTTATGATGGTAAGAAAGTTGGAGTTTTACAGGCTTCTAAAGTTGGAGCTTCTATTTCTGAAGATATCAAAACAAATTCATACTGGGCAGTTCTTGGTGCTATGGCAGCAATTTTCTTATACTTAATGGTATCTTTCCGTAAATGGCAATATTCATTAGGTGCGATCGCCGCTGTTGCGCATGACGTAATCTTCGTATTAGGAATTTACTCTTTATGTTATAAATTCATGCCATTCCACATGGAAATGGATCAACACTTTATCGCTGCAATTCTTACTGTAATTGGTTACTCAATGAACGATACTGTAATTGTATTTGATAGAATTAGAGAATTTATTATCGGAAACCGTAAAGGTAGTTTCGAAGATATCGTAAATGCTTCTATTAATACTACATTGTCAAGAACGTTGAATACTTCATTAATGATGATCATTGTATTGTTAACAATGTTTATCTTCGGTGGAGAATCGATTAGAGGATTTATCTTTGCGATGTTGGTTGGTATTGTTGTAGGTACTTATTCTTCATTATTTATCGCTACGCCAGTATTGGTTGACACGATTTCTAAAGATGATAAACATACAATCGAAGACAAGCACAATAAAGCATAATTATTTGCTTCAACATATTTAATTAAAAAGATCCGGTATTCGCCGGATCTTTTTTTGTGCTATATTTAAACTAATTAAAAGTGGTTTATGATTAGAAAATTATTGCTATATGTATTTTTTCTTTTGTGTTTGTTTAAGATGCATGCACAGGTAGAGCAAAGCAAGTTTGCCATTGGTTTTAACTACGGATTTGGAAGCGAATTCAATAATAAAGATTACACGTTTACAAATCATTTTTATAAACTGCAATTGTACTATCGGTTAAAAGAAACCAAACATTTTCAATACGAAATCTTAGTTCAGCCGGAAGTTAATTTTGGTTCACATCAATTATTAAATTTCTATTTTGTAAAACCAGAAGAACCAGATTATATTAATAAACGAGCTGAATATACGCAGTTAAAGAATGTTCATGAATATGTCTTAAATATTGGTTTTTTGGTCAGAAAGCCTATTGGTAAAAGTTGTTCTTTTTATGTTTTAGGAAGTATTGGCCCGATGATAAATGATAAAGAAACAGAAAGAATGTCTGAAGGTCTTGCTTTTGCTGATGTGTTGGCGATTGGTTTTTCTGCAAAAATACAAAGACTTAGATTTGACATTAGACCAAATATCCGGCATGTTTCAAATGCAGGTTTAGGAAATAGCAACGCTGGTTATAATACTAAAAATATTGAAATGGGAATCTCATATTCTTTATAAAAAAAAATCCCGATATCTAAAAGATGTCGGGATTTTATATTTTGAACTATAAATTAAGAAGCTGATAAAGGATTTCTTTTGGCTCTAATGATAAAGAAAAGACCTATGATGATAAAAGGTATACTTAGCCATTGCCCTGTCGAGAATAAGCCTAATTCTTCTTCAATTCCGCCTTGACTCTCTTTTACAAATTCCACGATAAAACGAACTAAAAATAAAAGCACTAAAAATAATCCGAATAAATATCCTGATCGAAGTCTGGCGTTTGTTTTCCAATACAAGAAGTATAAAATTGCAAATACAAAGATGTAGCAAAATCCTTCGTATAATTGCGTTGGGTGTTTTGCAGGAACCTGAGCCAATAAATCAGCAAATTTAGGGTCTGTTGCTATTGCTGTGTAAGCCTCTTTTGGATTTGTAATTTGTGTTGCATTTACAGCTTCAGCTTTACTGAATTTATCATGTAAAAAACGAATTCCGAATGCAGAAGTTGTTTCGTGACCGATAATTTCAGAATTGAAAAAATTTCCTAAACGAACAAAAATGGCACCGCTTGCAACTGGAATAACAACTCGGTCTAAAATCCATAATAAAGGACGTTTCAAGACCTTTTTACTGTAATAATACATTGCAATAATAATTGCAATTGCAGCACCGTGACTTGCTAAACCCTGAAAACCTGTGAATTCAAATTTTGGTTCGAATCTAACCGGTAAAAAGATTTCAAGTAAATGATTTCTAAAATATTCCCAGTCATAAAACAAAACGTGACCTAAACGTGCGCCAATTAAAGTAGCTAAAACAGTCCAGACAAATAAAGAATCTAATTTGTCTAAAGATTCATTTTCGCGTTCGAAAATTTTCTTCATTATAAACCAACCTAATCCGAAAGCGATTACGAACATTAAACTGTAGTAGCGAATCATGAAAAATCCTAAATCGATTCCTTCTGAAGGATTCCAAATGATATTTAAGGCCTGTGTCATATATTATGTGTTTTGTATTGTAAAAATAAATATTTAAAAAACAGTCTGTCTTTATTTAAAGTTAATCTTTATGCGAACATTTCTTTTCCGGAACAGGATCGTAACCGGTTCTTCCCCAGGGATGGCAGCTCAAAATTCGTTTCACTCCTAAATAGCCGCCATAAAATAATCCGTGCATTTGTAACGCCTGAATCATATAAGTAGAGCAAGTTGGTTCGAACCTGCAGCTGGCTGGCGTAAAGGGTGAAATTGCAGTTTGATAAAAACGTACTAATAAAACAAATGGAGTTATTACTTTCATGATTTATTAGAAATTGAATTTATTATATTGAAAAACTTGTACCTTCTTTACCATCTTTCAACTGAATCCCTAAAGCAATTAACTGATCACGAATTTGATCAGAAAGAGCAAAGTTTTTATCCGCTCTCGCTTGATTTCTCATTCCGATAAGCATATTTACAACGCCTTCTAATTTATCATTGTTGCTATCAGCTACTTTGTCATCACTCAGACCTAAAACATCAAAAACAAAAGCATTAATTGCTGCTGTAAATTTTTTTAAATCATCTGCAGAAATGGTTTCTTTTCCTTCTTTCAATAAATTGATAAAACGAACGGCTTCAAATAATTGTGCAATTAAAATTGGCGTATTAAAATCGTCATTCATTGCATCATAACACAATTGTTTCCAAGATACAATATCAATAGAACTTGTTGCACTTGCAGAAATACCTGGTAATGCATCTACAGCTTCCATCAATCTTTTATAGCCTTTTTCTGCAGCAACAATCGCATCATCAGAAAAATCTAAAATACTTCTGTAATGCGCTTGTAACATAAAGAAACGTGTTACAGAAGCCGAAAAAGCTTTGCTTAAAATATTGTTTTCTCCGCTTAAAATTTCGCCCGGTAAAATGTTATTTCCGGTAGATTTTGCCATTTTTTTACCATTTAAGGTAAGCATATTAGCGTGCATCCAGTAATTAACTGGCGATTGACCTGTACAAGCTTCATTTTGAGCGATTTCACATTCGTGGTGTGGGAATTTTAAATCCATTCCACCTCCGTGAATGTCAAAATGGTTGCCAAGATATTTGGTGCTCATGGCTGTACATTCTAAATGCCAACCCGGAAAACCATCACTCCACGGCGAAGGCCATCTCATGATATGTTCAGGTTCTGCTTTTTTCCAAAGTGCAAAATCCTGTGGATTTCTTTTATCTGACTGACCATCAAGATCACGGGTATTGGCAAGCATATCTTCGATATTTCTGCCGCTTAAAACTCCGTAATTGTTGGTTTCGTTATATTTTACAACATCAAAATAAACCGATCCGTTAGCTTCATAACCAATTCCGGTATCGATAATTTTTTTGATGATTTCAATTTGTTCAATGATATGTCCTGTAGCCGTTGGCTCAATGCTTGGCGGTAAAAAATTGAATGACTTTAAAATGTCATGAAAATCTACTGTATAGCGCTGTACAACTTCCATTGGCTCTAACTGCTCTAGACGTGCTTTTTTGGCAATTTTATCTTCACCTTCATCAACATCATCTACAATATGTCCGACATCAGTAATGTTTCGAACGTAACGCACTTTATAGTCAAGATGCAAAAAGTATCTGAATATCACGTCAAAAGACATAAACGTTCTCACATTTCCTAAGTGTACATTGCTATAAACTGTAGGTCCGCAAACATACATTCCAACATTTCCTTCATGGATTGGTTTGAAACTTTCTTTTTCACCCGAAAGTGAGTTGTATATTTTTAGCGATTGTGAGTTGTATAAAGGCATATTTAGTTTTTCTGTTTAATCTTTTATTTGTTTAACTGGTTATTTGTTTAAATGTTTATCTGTTTAATTGCTTCGAATAAACAACAAACTAAAAAAAATAAACTTTTTAGAACTGAGTTTCTAGTTTGATGTAATCAAGAAATTCTCTTTTAGTTTGAGGATCTTTGAATTTTCCACCAAATTCAGACGTTACAGTGCTGCTTTCGATATCTTTAATTCCTCTTGAATTTACGCAAAGGTGTTTAGCATCGATAACGCAGGCAACATCTTCAGTTCCTAAAGCTTTTTGAAGTTCCTGAACAATTTGCATTGTTAAACGCTCCTGAACCTGAGGTCTCTTTGCATAATATTCTACAATTCGGTTCATTTTAGATAAACCAATAACTCTTCCGCTGGAAATATAGGCAACATGTGCGCGTCCTATAATTGGCAATAAATGATGTTCGCAGGTAGAATATACGGTAATGTTTTTTTCTACTAACATTTCACCGTATTTGTAATTATTATCAAAAGTTGAAGCTTTTGGTTGTTTTGCAGGGTTAAGGCCACCAAAAATTTCCTTCACAAACATCTTTGCTACTCGGTTTGGAGTACCTTTTATGCTGTCATCTGTCAAATCCATTCCTAGAGTTTGTAGAATGCTTTCGACATCTTTTTTTATTTTTTCTATTTTTTCTTCATCAGTTAAATCAAAAGCATCCTCTCTTACAGGGTTTTTTGCATTACTGCTGAAATGACTGTCACCTATTTCGTCTAAAAAATCTTCGTTATTTATCATTAAAAACTACTATTATAATGGGTATATCTTTTTAAGGCGGTAAAGATAATTAATAAAAAGGAAACCTTTTCTATCGTTTTTACTATTTAATCGATACTTTTTGGATATAATTTAAATTAAAATTAAATCCTCTGTTTTTTAAAAATGCAAAAGGCAATAACCAGAAGTTATTGCCTTTTTATGATTTGTTGTTTTTGTTTAAAATTATCTTTTGTTATAAACCAAAAGTGCTTCTTTTAAAATATTTACAGCAGTAACTAAATCTTTCTTATTCAGCACATAAGCAATTCGAACCTGATTTAAACCCATTCCCGGAGTCGAATAAAATCCGGCAGCAGGAGCAACCATCACAGTTTTGCCATTTAAATCATAACTTTCTAAAAGCCATTGTGCAAAATCATCAGCATTTTCTATTGGCAATTGTGCAATGCAATAAAAAGCTCCTTTAGGTTTTGTCACAACAACGCCATCAATTTTGTTTAATTCGGTAATTAAAGTATCACGACGGCTCTTGTATTCTGAAATAACTTCATCAAAATAACTTTGTGGTGTATCTATAGCAGCTTCACATGCAATTTGTTCGATAGTTGGCGGACTCAAACGGGCCTGGGCAAATTTCATAACTGTTGCTAAAACGGCTTTGTTTTTTGTAACTAAACATCCAATTCTCGCGCCGCACATGCTGTAACGTTTTGAAACTGAATCGACCATAATTACGTTTTGGTCAACTTCTTCTAAATTCATTACCGAAAAATGTTCGTCATCTCCATCGTATAAAAACTCACGATACACTTCATCAGCAATTAAATATAAATCATGCTTTTTAATCAGACCTGCTAATTGTTTGATTTCTGATTCAGAATATAAGTAACCCGTTGGATTTCCGGGATTACAAATTAATATAGCTTTTGTTTTTGGAGTAATCAATTGCTCAACAATATCAATACTTGGCAAGGCAAATCCGCTTTCAATAGTCGAAATTACAGGAATTACAGTTGCGCTAGTTGATGATGCAAATGCGTGATAATTAGCATAAAAAGGCTCAGGAATAATGATTTCATCTCCCGGGTCTGTAATTGTGGCCAATGCAAATAATAAGGCTTCAGAACCACCAGTAGTTATAATGATGTCTTCTGAGTTTACATTTACGTTTTGACGTTGGTAAAATTGAGCTAATTTATTTCTATAACTTTCATATCCGGCAGACGGACTGTATTCTATAATACTTAAATCAATATTTTTTACCGCCTCGATGGCCACTTCGGGTGTTTTGATATCCGGTTGACCAATGTTTAAATGATACACTTTTTTTCCTTGTTGTTTTGCACTATCTGCATAAGGAGCAAGTTTACGTATCGGAGATTCGGGCATGTTTCTGCCTTTGTTGGAAATTGTTGGCATGAGATTAAATTATTGAAGTGCAAATTTGCATTTTTTTTTCGAATTTAACGTAAACATTACAGTGACTTCTAAAAATCTAACAATTATAAATATATTTACTAATTTTATAATAAAATATTATCAATGAAAAAATATATTGTATTGTTTTTTGGGGTATTCTTACCTTTTTCACTTTTAGGGCAAAATGATTTTTTGATAGAAAACAATCGTAAGAAAGTAATTATCCCATTTAAATTGATAAATAACCTTGTTTTTATTCCTATAAAAGTGAATGGGATAGAACTAAATTTTTTGCTTGATTCTGGAGTTGAAGAAACAATTTTGTTTAGTATGGAAGAAAAGCAGGAAGTTAGTTTTAATAATGTAGAAAAAATAAGATTGAGAGGCTTAGGAAGCGAGCAGGAAATAGAAGGACTAAAATCGACAAATAATGTTTTAGAAACTCATGGCATAAAATCCAGTAACCACTTAGTTTATATTATTTTAGATCAAAGTTTTAATTTATCCTCCCACATTGGTATTCCGGTAAATGGTATTATTGGACATAAATTTTTTAAAAATAATTTAGTTGAACTTAATTATCAAAAAAAGAAAGTTATCATTCATTTCAATAACGCAGAAACCAGAAAAAAACTGGATAAAAAATTTAGATCTGTACCTATAACTATTGAGCGATCAAAACCATATATTTATGCAAAAGCAGTTACAGATGGGGTTGAAATACCTGCGAAACTGCTTATTGATATTGGAAACAGTGATGCATTTTGGATTTTTGAAAATAACAAAATAAAATTGCCTAAAAAGAATTTTCCTGATTTTTTAGGAAAAGGTTTTAGTGGAGATATTGAAGGGCATCGGGCAAAAATTGAAAAATTTTCGATTGCTGATTTTGAATTTAAAAATCCGATTGTTTCTTTTCCTGACTCAACTTCTATTCGAAATGTAAAGATGGTTCCGGACCGTATTGGTTCTGTTGGAGGGGAAATTTTAAAACGATTTACTTTAGTTTTAGATTATGCAGACCGCAAGTTATACATTAAAAAGAACAGCAAATTTTCGGAACCATTTACTTATAACAAAAGCGGAATTACAATTCAGCATAATGGTTTGCAATGGGTGCAGGAAACTGTTCATCTAGAAACCGTACAAGTGGAGACATCTGTTAATGATGTAGATTCAAATTCTAAAAATGATAACTTCAGGTATAAATTTTTATTGAAGCCAGTTTATGAAATTGTAAATATTCGCAAGAGTTCAGCTGCAGAAAAATGTGGGTTACAAAAAGGAGATATTATTGTGAGTATTAATAAAGTACTTCCGTACAGATATTCATTAGAACAAATAAACAATCTGTTGAAATCCGGAGACGATATTTGGATCAATTTAGAAGTCGAACGAAATAGTTTGATACTAAAATTCAGGTTTAAATTAGAAGATGAATTGTAATTTTATTAGAACGGAATTATTTAACTTTGTTGATGTTATTAAATATTTAATAAGAAAATTAAGTTTTTTTGATAAAATGATATAATATTTTATTATGTTTAGGTAAAATAAAATATATGATCAAAAAATACTATAATTTCTTACAATTTTTATTGTTTTTTGTTTTTTTAACGAGTGTATCTACAAAAATCTATAGTCAATGTGCAGGTAATGATGCAACATTGACAGTTTGTGATTATCCTAATCCGGCAAACAATTCCATCAATTTATTTTCTTTATTAGGAGGAGCAACTCCTGGTGGTACTTGGTCAGATGATGGCGAGTCAGGAGGACTGGATCCTGCAACAGGAATTTTGAATGTACATGTTATTACCAGTAGTGGTTTTTATAACTATACATATACTATAGATGGTATTGCGGGTTGTGCGGATAATTCATCTACTGTTACTCTAATACTTGGAGGATATACAGGAAAACCTGCTCAAGCAATAATCTGTAGTTCTTATGAAACTTATAATCTCTTTACGCCTTTTGACGGTAGCTATTTGAGTCCTCTTTTTAATGGAAAATGGCATAATGATACTACCAATACGGATATTAATGGATCTATCATTGATGTCAAGAAATTAAGTGGACTTTACTATTTTACTTATACTATGGAGGCTGTTGGTACCTGTCCGGCTCCTAATCCTGCGACTATTTCTATAAAAGTTGTTAGAGCACCCGAATCTGGAAAAGCTAATGATCCTTTAAAAGTTTGTAGTGATGCTTTACCAAATTTCACCAATTATGACTTGTTTAATATGGTTACAGGTGCTGATGCTGATGGTGCGTGGAGAGACGTTAATCTCCGACCAACAGGAGAATTAACTTTTGTCGGCGATCATATTATAGATCTGGAAAAAATTTACAACAGATTTGGTGAAGGGGATTATTATTTTAACTACAGTGTTCCTTCAACGGATAGAGTTTGTAGTTCTGCAGAGACAAGAATTAGAATAAGAATTGAAAGAAAACTCGATTTTACCGGAGCAAAGGTTACTGTTAATACAGATATATGTGAAACGGCTATTGCAACAGCAACTTATTCCGTTAGAATTGAAAAAGGACCGGCAGTTATTCCTAATGGAAATTATTATATAGAATTTAATGTTTCAGGACCAAATGGTGGCTCAGAAAAGGTTACAGCAAACTTAACTAATGGCGTTTTTCTTTTTCCAATCAAATCAGATTATTTTAAACAGGTTGGAGATTTTACAGTTACCATTCTCAATATTTATTCTGTAAATAGTGAAAGAGCTTGTGTTAATACACCAAATCTATCAGATGTATTGTACGTATATCCATTGCCGGATTTAAGCGGGGCAAAAATAGCGGAAACAACAACTTGCCAAAATAGTAGTCCTGCAATCGTGATTTCTGATGCAATAAATATCGCCGACGGTATTTATGATCTTCGCTACAATATCTCAGGTGCGAATAATGCAAATGCTCAAAATATTAGAGTAACATTTACCGGAGGCAATGCTAAATTTCAAATTCCGTCGTTTTTAACTTCCCAAAGTGGGAACGCTGTTATAACTATTACCAATATTACTTCTTTAATTTCTCAATGTTCAAATACTGCTAATATAAAAGGTGATATTATTATCAATCCTTTACCAAACATAGCAAATTTAAAAATACAAATTAACGATTATTGTTTTGGAGATCCCGTTACGGCCTCAATATCAGGATTAGGAAGTTTAACTGATGTCACGCTATCGTATGTTCTCTCGGGAAAAAATACTTCGGCAGTTCAAACCATTGGATTAAGTCCAACAAACGGAAATGCTACTTTTATAATTCCATCCGGTTTACTTATAAATACAGGTTCTACAACTGCGACCATTACAAATTTGATGAATAATAATACAACCTGTAATGTCAATGTAACAGGCGTTGCAGATCCGTTTTCATTAAATCCAATTCCAGCACCTCCAATAACAAATGACCAATCTTTTTGTAAGTCAGATGGTGCTACGATTGCCAATTTAGTGCCACATGGAGCTCAATATAAATGGTATAATTCAGCTGCTATGACAACACCTCTTGCTGACACTTATATTTTACAATCTGAAAATTACTATGTTACAGTAACTACTTTAAATTGTACCTCAGATCCTATTATGATTTCGGTTACTATAAATGATATTCCAGCTCCTGAATTAAACTCAAATGGAGCAAACTTTTGTGGATTAAATAATCCAACAATTGCAGATTTATCAATTAATACCAATGTACCTTCTACTGTAGTTTGGTATGATGCAGCAAATAATGGAAACTTATTATCATCAACCACCCGTTTAATCGAGCAAGGAAGATATTACGGATTCGATTTTTCAGATACTACAAACTGTTTATCAAATGAGAGTCTGGAAGTTACGGTTTCATTAACAGATTGCGATGAAGTACCAAACGACTTTTTTATTCCTGACGGATTTTCTCCAAACGGCGATGGCGTAAATGACACTTTTGTGATTCCAAATATTGAATTTTTATACCCAAATTTTACACTTGAAATTTTTAATAGATACGGAAATGGCATGTATAAAGGCTTTATAAATAAACCAGGCTGGGACGGAACGAATTATGAAACGAACGGAGTGGCCAGCGGAGTAGCGCCAAACGGAGTCTATTTTTACATTTTGAATTTTAATAAAGACAATAAAAAACCTAAACAGGGCCGCCTTTACTTAAACAGATAAATGCTTTACATTATTCAATATAATTTCAAATGAAAAAAATATTATTTTTTATACCTTTTTTCTTCTATATAGCGTTCGTTTCCGCCCAGCAAGATCCGGAATACACACATTATATGTATAATATGAGTGTCGTAAATCCCGCTTATGCATCCGGTACTCCATCAATGTTAAATCTTGGAGGATTATACAGAACACAATGGGTTGGTGCAGTTGGAGCTCCAAAAACGTTTACTTTTTTCGGACATACAGCTTTGAGTGATAAGGTTGAAATCGGTCTTTCATTTGTTTCTGATGATATTGGTGATGGAGCAAAAAAAGAGAATAACGTTTATGCTGATTTCGCTTATGTACTAAATTTAGGAGGACAAAATAAACTTTCATTAGGGATAAAAGGTGGATTTTCATCTTTGCAAACGAATTTTAATGGTTTTGTTCTGCAAAGCGGAGATACCTCTACAGATGCAGCTTTCGCCGAAAACATAAATGTCACAAAACCTAATATTGGAGTAGGGGCTTATTTTTTTAGAAATAACTTTTATGTGGGATTATCAGCTCCGAATTTGTTGAAAGCAAAACAAATCGAAGAAAAATCCGGAATAAACGCTTATGGTTCTGAAGAGATTCATACTTTTTTTACCGCCGGATATGTTTTTCAAATTAATGATGCATTAAAACTGAAACCGGCATTTATGTCAAAAATTGTTAAAGGAGCACCCGTTTCTGTAGATATAACAGCCAATGTTTTATACAATGAAAAATTCGAGTTTGGTGCGGCATACAGAATCGATGATGCTGTAAGCGCCTTGGTAAATATAAACATAACACCAACGCTTCGAGTGGGTTATGCTTACGATTATACATTATCAAATTTAGGTCAGTTTAATTCAGGAACGCACGAAATTATGCTGCTTTTTGATTTAGATTTATTAGGAAAAGGATATGATAAATCACCTAGATTCTTTTAAAATGAAAAATATGAAAAAACTACTCGTTATTATATTCGTATTTTCAATACAGTTTATAAATGCACAAGATCCGGAACTGTCCAGAGCTAAGCGATTTTTTGATAAAACATATTATACAGAAGCCATCATTTTATATGAAAAACTGGCAGAAAATAAGCCTTCGCAAGAAGTAATTAAAAACCTGGCTGATTCCTATTATTATACAAATGACTTAATAAAAGCGCAACGATATTACCGACTTCTTATAAAAAATTATGACAAAGATTTAGATAGAAATTATTATTTCAGATACGCACAAACTTTAAAAGCAAGCAATAGTTATGATGACGCAAATGCTGTTTTAAAAGAATATTACGGAAAATCAACGAACAGTCAGGACTCTGTTTATTTTCGAAAAAAAGTAAAAGAACTCGAAAATGTTTCAGCAATTGGAAATCGGTTTGAGATAAAGAATTTAGCAATCAATACACCAAATTCAGAATTTGGGGCTGTAAAATACAAAGACAATTTAGTCTTTGCAGCTGTAAAATTAAAAGCGGGGTTATTTGATAAAAAGTACAAATGGGACAATGAAACCTATTTAAATCTGGTTACAATTCCAATTCAGAATAGTAATGCTGCCGATGCTCTTATTAGTTATTTTGCCGAAGAACTAAAAACCGGAATGCACGAAGCCAATGCTGTTTTTGCTAAAGATGGTAAGACGATTTACTTTACAAGAAATAATTCTAAAAACGGTAAGAAAAAGAAAGACGACAAAAAAGTTTCCAATCTTCAGATTTTTAAAGCCGAATTGGTTGAGGGAAAATGGACAAATATTACCTCACTTCCGTTTAACAGTCCAAATTATTCTGTAGAACATCCTGCGTTAAGTGCTGATGAAAAAGTATTGTATTTTGCTTCAGACATGCCGGGAAGTTTAGGTTCATTTGATATTTATTCCGTCAACATAAACAAAGGCGCTTTTGATAGTCCAAAAAATTTAGGCCCAATTATTAATACCGATAAAAGAGAGCAATTTCCTTTTGTTTCAGCAGATAATAAACTTTATTTTTCTTCTGACGGACATTTAGGCTACGGATCTCTGGATGTTTTTGTGTCTGAAATCAAGGGAAATGAATACTCAGAGCCTGTAAATATCGGTTTACCTTTAAACTCCAATTTAGATGATTTCTCTTTTAATATTGATTCAAATACAAAAGAAGGATATTTTGCATCAAACAGAGAAGGAGGAAAGGGAAGCGACGATATTTATCAATTTAAAGAAATTAAAGATTTAATTGTAGAAGATTGTAAACAATTCATTGCCGGAATTATTACTGATGTTGATACAAAATTAGCATTAGAAAACGCAACCGTAATTTTGCAGGATTCGCAAAACAAAACACTAAATACAATCACCACTTCTGCTGATGGAAAATTTAGTTTTACCGTTGCTTGCGAAGCTTCTTATAAAATTTCTGCCTTTAAAGAAAACTATACCAATGAATCTAAAACACTGATTTTAGATAAAAGAAGAGATGTTGTAAATGATGGTTCTCTAGCATTAAAATCTTTAGCAGCCATTAAGTTAGAAGAAAAAGAAATTGCCGAAAATAAAAGAAAGCAAGAGATTATTATTGAAGAAGAAAACAAGAAAAAAGAAGCGCTGGCTGTAATCGAATTAAAACAAAAAGAAAAAAAAGCCAAAGAAGCTGAAATTGCTGCAACAGAAATCAGGAAAAAAGAAAAAGTAGAGCAAATTCTAAAACAGGAAAAAGACGTTGTTAGAGATAAAGATCGATTGATTATCAAAACAGATCCTATTTATTTCGATTATAACATGTGGTACATCCGTAAAGAGTCTAAAGTTGTTTTAGGAAGAGTTGTCGAACTAATGAAGAAATATCCGGGAATGGCAATCGAAATTGGTTCTCACACAGACTCACGAGGAAATGCAAAATTTAATGAAGACCTGTCTCAAAAAAGAGCAAATTCAACAAGAGAGTTTGTAATACAATCCGGAATTGATTCTAAAAGAGTTACGGCGAAAGGTTACGGAGAATCTGTTCCAATTATCAAATGTAAAACAGATGACGCCTGTAATGAAGAAGAACACGAATTAAACCGAAGAAGCGAATTTGTAATTAAGAATTTATAACAGATTAGCATTACTTTTGAAAGTAATTTTTAATTTATTAAAAGCCTTTTATTTCACTTCTTTTTTATTTAATTTTATAAGATAACAATCAAAATAATAATTATGAAAAATCTATTCATATCGTGTTTGCTTTTGTCCTTCGGACTTCAAAGCTGTAAAAATAATGAAAACAATAAGGAAGTTGAAGCCGTAAAAGCTGATACCGAGAAAATTGTAAGTACGGAATGCTACAAAGCAATATATGAAAAAGATACAATTGAATTAAAACTGAATACCTTAAAAAGTGGAAAGTTAAGCGGAAATATGGTAATGAAAGTTGCTGCTGCGACCGAGAGAACGGGAGAAATAACAGGAGAATTTCATGGCGATACCCTATTTGCTGATTATACTTTTATTGAGGTAACAAATAAGAGTAAAACTTTTAAAAACCCAATGGCCTTCTTAAAAAAAGACAAACAGCTTATTTTAGGAAACGGAACAATGCAGACAACTATGGGAGTAACGTATTTAGTAAAAGACAAACCTATTGATTTTGATAGTGTCAAATACAAGTTTGAACCGTCTGAATGTGTTAGTAAATAAAATATTTGATAATCTAAATCATTATAAAAAAAGCCGTTTCTTAATAAGAAACGGCTTTACTATTTTTAGATTTTAATTCTCTTATAAAACTTCCCCTTTAATTTTTAGGGCAACTCTGCCATCAGGATAATTTACCGCATTGGTTTCAACAGTAATTGTTTTACGAATTGGGCCGGTAGCCATATTATATTTTACGTCAATTTTTCCTTTTTTACCCGGCATAATTGCTGCGGAAGGTTTTGTAACAACAATCGTACTTACTGTAGATTCTGCAGATGTTATTAACAACGGTGCGTCTCCTGTATTTGTAAATTCAAAGGAACGGACTCCATTATCACTTTTTGATATTTTTCCATAATCAATAGTGTTGTCCGACGCTGAAAATTCAATTTTTGGGCCGTTTTGAGAATAACCTATTACACTAAATAGTACTATTCCAATAAAAGTGGCAACATTTTTCATTTTAAAATTGATTTTAAGTTGTAAGTAAATATACTTTCTTTTAATTAATACACAAATTATTATTTCTCTTTTTATAGTGTACTTAATTATTTACTTTTGCTGTGAGTTATAATTACAAAAACTGAACCAAAGTTTTTATGGTTTATTTGTTTCACTGTTTAATCGCTTAATTGATTCGTAAAATTATGGTTTAAAAGAGCCATAAAAACAAATCAACGATTAAACAAATAACAACTTAACGATTAAACAATTCAAAAATTACACTAATAAACATATCCACGATTAAACAAACCTATAAATGAGTATTCCAGCACAATTTGACGCTAAAACGATCGAGAATAAATGGTATGATTACTGGATGAAAAATAATTATTTTCATTCTGAGCCAGATCATAGAACACCTTATACTATTGTAATTCCGCCACCAAACGTCACTGGAGTTTTGCACATGGGGCATATGCTCAACAATACCATTCAGGATGTTTTAATTCGTAGAGCGCGTCTTAAAGGTTTTAACGCTTGTTGGGTTCCGGGAACAGATCACGCCTCTATTGCGACGGAAGCAAAAGTAGTAGCAAAATTAAAAGCAGAAGGAATCAATAAAAATGATTTAACCCGTGAAGAATTTTTGGCGCACGCTTGGGAATGGACGGATAAATACGGTGGTGTAATCTTAGATCAGCTTAAAAAGTTAGGAGCTTCGTGCGATTGGGAAAGAACCAAATTCACCATGGATCCTGATATGTCAGCATCTGTAATTAAATCGTTTGTTGATTTATACAATAAAGGATTAATTTACAGAGGTTACCGAATGGTAAACTGGGATCCGGAAGCAAAAACTACTTTGTCTGACGAAGAAGTTATTTATGAAGAACAACAAGGAAAATTATTTTTCTTAAACTATAAAATTGAGGGCTCTGAGGAATTTTTAACCATTGCCACAACGCGTCCTGAAACTATTTTTGGAGATACTGCAATTTGTATCAATCCAAATGATGAGCGTTTTACACATCTAAAAGGTAAGAGCGCCATCGTTCCTATTTGCGGTAGAGTGATTCCGATTATCGAAGATGAATATGTAGATATTGAATTCGGAACCGGATGTTTGAAAGTAACTCCGGCGCACGATATGAACGACAAAACGTTAGGAGAAAAACACAATCTTGAAATCGTTGATATTTTTAATGAAGACGCTACATTAAACAGCTTCGGATTACATTATCAAGGAAAAGACCGCTTTGTGGTTCGTACCGAAATTGCAAAAGAATTAGAAGAAATTGGAGCTTTGGCAAAAACCGAAATCCATTTAAATAAAGTTGGAACATCAGAAAGAACCAAAGCTGTAATCGAACCAAGATTATCAGACCAATGGTTTTTGAAAATGGAAGATCTTGTAAAACCGGCAATCAAATCGGTTTTAGAAACAGGAGATATTAAATTACATCCAAAACGTTTTGAGAACACTTACGCGCATTGGTTAAACAATATTCGCGATTGGAATATCTCCCGTCAGTTATGGTGGGGACAACAAATTCCGGCTTATTATTACGGAGACGGAAAAGAAGATTTCGTAGTTGCAGAAAACATCGAAGATGCTTTAGCCTTGGCGAAAGAAAAAACCAACAACCAACAACTAACAACTGACAACTTAAAACAAGATGTTGATGCATTAGATACCTGGTTTTCATCATGGCTTTGGCCAATGTCAGTTTTTGGTGGAATTATGGATCCTGAGAGCGCAGATTACAAATATCACTATCCAACTAACGACTTAGTTACAGGTCCGGATATTTTGTTTTTCTGGGTTGCCAGAATGATTATTGCAGGTTACGAATATGCAGGCGAAAAGCCATTTACAAATGTATATTTGACTGGTTTAGTACGTGATAAACAACGTCGTAAAATGTCTAAATCATTAGGAAATTCTCCTGATCCTTTAGATTTAATCGAAAAGTTTGGTGCCGATGGTGTTCGTGTAGGATTGCTTTTAAGCGCGTCTGCAGGAAACGATATTATGTTTGATGAAGAATTATGTCTTCAGGGAAAATCATTCACAAACAAGATTTGGAATGCCTTTAAATTAATCAAAGGCTGGGAAGTTTCAGAAACTATTCCACAACCGGAATCTTCAAAAGTAGCAATTGAATGGTACGAAGCTAAGTTGCAGCAAACCTTAGTTGACATTGAAGATAATTTTGAGAAATACAGAATTTCAGATTCATTAATGGCGATTTATAAATTGGTTTGGGATGATTTCTGTTCTTGGTTCCTTGAAATGATTAAACCGGCTTATCAACAACCAATTGACAAAGCAACGTTTGACAAAGCAATTGAAATGTTAGAAAGCAATTTGAAATTGCTGCATCCTTTCATGCCTTTCTTAACAGAAGAAATTTGGCATTTAATTGCGGATAGAACGCCGGAAGAAGCTTTGATTGTTTCAACATGGCCGGAATTAAAACCTTTCAACGCAAGTTTAATTACTGATTTTGAAAATACAATCGAAGTAATTTCGGGAATCAGAACCATCAGAAAAGATAAAAATATTCCGTTTAAAGATGTTATCGAATTAAAAGCAATCAACAGCGAGAATATCTCAACGTATTTTGATTCAATCGTAACGAAATTAGGAAACATTTCTGCTTTCGAATATGTTTCAGCTAAAGTTGACGGCGCATTGTCTTTCCGTGTAAAATCAAATGAATATTTTATTCCGATTTCTGGAGGAAATATTGATGTTGAAGCTGAAATTGCAAAATTAACTGCAGAGTTAGTTTACACACAAGGTTTCTTAAAATCGGTTCAGGCAAAATTATCAAATGAAAAATTTGTTGGTGGCGCACCAGAGAAAGTTTTAGCTAACGAAAGACAAAAAGAAGCTGATGCTTTAGCAAAAATTGCTACAATCGAGCAAAGTATTGCTGGGTTGAAATAGAAATCAAGATTTTTTTAAATATAAAAGCTGTCCATTTGGACAGCTTTTATATTTACAGGAATTATAAAACTGTGCGTGGAGAATGGATTAAAATCCATCCCTACGATATGATTTGTTCCTCTGGAACTCTGTATAAAATTCCGGAGGAATGATTTATTTTGTAGCAACGGATTTTAATCCGTTGAAAAGAAAAATTAAAATGTTATTATTTCTTCCTCAAAACCAAAAACAAAGGATAAGAAACCAAAGTAATTCCAACAATAATAATAAAGCTTTTTGGATCGCTGTAAATAAACCCAATTAATAACGCTATAGAAGCTATAATAGCAATTATTGTCGTCCATGGATACCAAAAAGAACGGTAAGGTCTTGGTAGATCGGGTTCTGAAGTTCTTAGTTTTAAAAGTGAAGCATAGGCTAGTCCCCAAACGATTATGGAGATAAAAGCAGCAAAGGAGAACAAGACTTCAAAAGATCCGATACAAATTAAAAATAAACTCACAAATGACGAAACCAAAAGTGCTACAATTGGCGTTCCGCCTTTATTAACCGTTGTTCCTTTTTCAATAAAAAATCCATCACGACTTAATCCGTAAAGAATTCTTGGCGGAATCATCATAAAAGCATTCAAAATGCTGATTAAAGAAAAAATAGAAATTACAGTAACGATAATAGCTCCGTTTTCTCCAAAAAGAATTTTAGCAACATCTGCGGCAGCGAGATTTGATTTTGCTAAAGTGGCAATTGGTAAAACATGAAAAAAGGCCACATTTACCAAAACATAAATTGCCACAACGAGAATAACACCGCTATATAATGATTTCGGAATATTTTTACTTGGATCATCATTTTCCTCGGCAAAAAAGCAGGCACTGTTCCAGCCATTATAAGTTCCGATGATAAGCTGTAATGATTTAAAAAATCCAAAAATTAAGCCGATTTGAAAGAAGGAATTATCTGTTTTAATTGGCGGAACCTCAACACCTGAATACATAAAGCAAGCCACAACAAGAGCTACAAAACAAATCACTTTTAGGAAACTCGTAATTTGCTGAATTGTACTTCCGTTTTTAACACCACTCAAATGAATCAACACAAAAGCAGCCAACAAAGAAATAGCCATTACGGTTGAATAACTCGCCAGTGCCGGAAATAAAATGATCATATATTCGCTAATGACAATACAATAAAATGCGGGAGGAATTGCATTGCAGATATAATCGTACCAACCGGATAGAAATCCGGCATATTCGCCAAAAGCTCTTTTAATATAATTATAAGATCCTCCGGCTTTTGGCAACATCGTAGCAAGTTCTGCATACGAATTAGCACCCAGTAAAACATATAAACCGCCAAAAAGCCACGAGGCAATAATTAACCAATAATTATTCAGCATTTCTGCAATAGTTCCCGGCGTTCTTAAAATCCCCACACCAATGGTTCCTCCAATTAATACGGCAATATTAAAACTTAGGCCTAAACTTTTCTTTAATTGGTTTTTCTTGAACTCTGTCATGTTTGAATATTGTTTGGGGTATTTAACTTCAAGCAAAAGTAATTATAATTGAGCCATTTTATCAAAATAAAAAACCTCATCTATTGCTAAATGAGGTTTTACTTTAATCTAATTCAAAAATTTATAATTTATATCGTAAGCTTACCATTACTTGTCTTGGTGCAATAGGATTTACACTGTAATTTTCGTGAACTGTATAATTTAATTCATTTGTAATGTTTGATAACCTGGCTAAAATCGAGATTTTTTTCCATTCGTATCCTAAAGAAGCATCGATAGTAGTATAACCTTCTAATGGAATATCTCTGTCTCTAATTGTTATAGTATAAGCTGGATCCGGTTTTGGATTTGCAGGAGTTGGTTTAACTTCTGTCCACAAATAATCATCATTCCAACCACCTGTACGATCGCCAACATAGTTTCCAATAGCTCCAAAAGTCAATCCTTTTAATACACCACTAGGCAATTTGTAGAAAAAACTCAAGTTAGCAGTATGTTTAGGAGTTCTTGCTAAAATATCGCCAACAACAAGACTTCCGTTTGTTCCGGATGATTTAGAGACTTTGGTTTCATTAAAACTATAACCGGCCATAATATTTAAGCCTTCAACAGGCTGAGCGGTAATATCTATTTCAACTCCTTTTCCTTTTGTTGCTCCAACCAGTTCTTTGAAATTGCTGTTCGCATTTTGTGTCACACCATCTGCTAAAAATTGTGCAGTTTGTGCCAGGTTATTGTTTGATATTTGATAAACAGTAACGTTTGTGCTCAAAAGACCTTTCCAGAAATCTTTTTTGATACCTACTTCATATTGGTCAATAATAGAAGGATCCAAAGGTTTTGAATTTACTGTTGTTCCGGTATTAGGCGTAAAAGAGTTCGAATAACTTGCAAAAAGAGATAAATCGGTAGTTGGCTGAATTACCAATCCTGCTTTAGGCGAAAAAGCTCTGTTTAAGGCTTTGGCTCCGGTAACAGGAATCGCATTTTCGTAAGCAGTTGTAATGACATTTACATTGTTCTTTTTCTCGATTACTTCTTTTGTAGTTGTAGCTTCGCTTTGTTGCCAGGACCAACGTAATCCTGCTAAAACTTTTACATATTGATTAATTGAAACCAAATCTTGAAAATAAGCTCCAAAACGTTGCGTTTCTGTACTTGTTAGTTGAGTAGTTCTTGTAGGGTAAGGAACGACATTATTTTGTGTGCTGTAATCGTAAGTATATAAGTTTATAACTGTATCTTCTGTTGTTAAGAGATCTGCAGGTTTTGCCGGAGCATAAAATCCAAAAGTATAACTTGGAGCTAGAGAATTTTCGTAGTCAACGCCCGTAAAAATTTGATGTTTTACACTTCCTGTATTAAAAATTCCCTGTAAACTCAATTGGTCGCCAAAAATTTGCTCAGCGCCATCCGCTTTTGTCAATCCTCGTTTCCAGTTTCCATTTGCTTCAACTGTGCTTAGTTGTGCTGTAGAAGTTTGAGTTCTACGGTACGATTGGTAAGAAGAATTAAAGTTTAATTTCCAGTTTTTATTAAAATCATGGTTTAGCAATAGCGAAGCACTAGAAGATTTAGTATTTGCGGTTGACCAAAGTGCTCCAAAAAATTCGTTACGTGGCAAGTCTAAAATTGTTTTTCCAACAATTCCGGTACCAAAATCAGGCGTCCAGTCGGCACTTAAATAATCTCCTTGTAATGTAATTTGAGTTTTATCACTTAATTTAAATAAAAAGGAAGGATTGATATAGATACGTTCGTTCTTTACAAAATCTCTAAAGCTTTCTGAATTTTCATATGAAGCTGTAAATCGGTAGGCGATAGAATTATTTAACGGTCCGTAGATATCAAATGAAGGTTTGTAAAAAGAATAGCTTCCTGCTTGCATCGAAACTTCGCCACCATGCGTAAATTTGGGTGTTTTAGTAACCAGATTCATAATTCCTCCTGGAGCAACATTTCCATACAATAAGGCCGAACCTCCTTTTAGGAATTCTACTTTTTCTAAAGAAGAAACTTCTGGTATTGAGCCCGCATTATAACGAAAACCGTTTTTAAACATGTTATTTGCAGACATATCGTATCCACGAGAAAAGAAAGATTCCTGGGCGCCACCACGGGCAGATCCTACATAAACACCATTCAGATTTTTTACAACCTCGCTTAAACGAATCGATTGCTGTTCTGCGATTATTTCGCTGCCAATGATTTGAACACTTTGCGGCAAGTCCATAACCTTAATTCCTGAACGGGCTGCTTCGATTGGTTTTTTAGGTTTATTTGATGTAATTAAAACTTCATTAAGAATTTCTCCTTTTTTGTTTTTTACTGTATCATTTAGAGCAGTACTATTTTCAATGCTTGAATATTCCTGACTGTAAGATGCTAAACTTATAAATAATAGTCCGAAGAGTAAAATATGCCTCATGTTGTTTATTAAGAATAATTAAAAATAATTTTTGCAAATATAAATAGGTATATGTTCTCTGGCAAAGTTTATTTAGATTAATTATGGCTAATATTATAACTGATTATATGTTAATTGTTTGTATTTTAAATTAGTAAGAAAATAACTTAAAAACATGTAATTAGTTTACTAATATTTTAAATTTAAACAAAAAAAGCCTTGCTCAACGAACAAGGCTTATGAATATAGTAAGTAAAAAAAATGAAATATTATTTAACTGTAATTAAGTAAGTAGCCATTTTCCAAATTTCATCGTATTTTTTACCATTATGATCTCCGGCAGCTTTTTCAGTATAAGCAAATTCTACCATATAATTTCCCGGCCAGATTGGTGTAAATGAAAACTGACCTTTATCATTTGTCCATAATTCTTTTTCCCAGCCGTTTGGAGCGATAACTTTTATTTTTTGTTCTTTTGCAGAAGCACCTTGGTACAACGCAAATCCTTCGATTTTTGCATTCTTTTTGGCGCTGTCTGCATTTTCGCTAAACAAACCAATAATATTATTGTTCGCAGTGGCGTAGTTTCCAGCAGTTTTATTTCCCACTACAACAGTTGCACTAGAGTTGTAATCTAAAACCATCGTTCCGTATACATCCTTTACTTTATGATGCATTACAATCGTGTAAACGCCATCTTCATCCGGAGTAAAAAATGCCTGATATTTATTATCTAATGCTTTTGCTGTTAATTTTGTTTCCTTTTTTGAAGGAGAAACCAACACCAAAGTAAAATCTTTTAAATCAGAAAACCACTTGTCAGCTTTTGTGATATCATTTTCAGAAAACTCTCCAAAATAAATAGAAATTTCCTGTGCTTTTCCTTTTGTTCCGGTTGCTTTAGTTTCAATCCAAAGGGCATGTGCAAATAGGGAAGGAGCTGTTATAAACATTAAAAGTAAAAAAGTTATTGTCTTTAAAGTTTTTGATTTCATAATATCAAGTTTAAATGTTAGGGATATTTTTTACAAACTTAAGTTTTATTTAGAATAATTAAAAATAAAAGCTTAAAAATCCCGCAATCATTTAATATTCTATGCATTTCAATACCTGTTTTTGATTTTCATTTTTTTGGAATCAGAGCAAGAAACTTTATGTAAAAAATTCAAAATTATAATCTTCCTGTTTTATTACAGTGCCACTATACGGATCTACGTAGAGATAAGTACTTTGATATTGGTTCCAATACCAAAATGCATTTGGGTTTAATTCTTCAAAAAACCAGACAGTTACAGTTCGATCACCCTCATTAATTATCTGGCATCCCGAAATAGATTTTTTCGGATTTTGTTGGCTTTTTTTGCAATTTCGATTATCTGGCTGATCGGCAGTCTTTTCTCTTTTACGTTATCGGTGAAATAATAGTCGTGAACTACAGGTCGCAATTCTTCTTCAAAAACATACAAACAGCCCGTTATGCCCAATATAATTACAATTAAACCGGAAGACAATCCCAACCAAAGGTGAATTTTTAGAATTAATTTTTTAAATGTCATAGAAGGAACTCTAAAAAGTTTATAATTAAAAGCGCCTCAATTGATAAAATTGAGGCGTCAGTTTAAGTTGTATTAAGTTTTAAAACTTGATGGTCAAATTGGCCAATATGCTGGTTGGTGCCTGCGATGTGCCCCAGAAATCCCAGTATTTCTCATTGGTTACATTATTAAATTTCAAACCTAATCTCCATGTAGGTTTTTCGTAGTATACTGTAGCATTGTAAACTGTATACGATGGCATGTAAAAAGTATTATCGGCTGTAAAATAATTTTTGTCTACAAAGTTGACGCCGGCACCAATTCCTAAACCTTTTAATTTGTTTTGAAAAGTATAAGTAGTCCAAAAGTTCACTACATTTTCCGGAGATGATGTCGCTTTGTTTCCTTCAATTGCAGCTACAGATGCTTTTACAATTCGATTATCATTGTACGCATAACCCGAAATAATGCTTAGTCCATTAAACGGAGTTGCCATCAATTCAAAATCAACACCTTTGCTCACTTGTTTACCATCTTGTATTGTAAATCCTGCCGCGTCAGTTCTGGTTGCGTTATCGATTGTAATGTTGTAGTAACTTACAGATCCGCTTAATTTTTTGTTGAAAGCTTCTGCTTTAATTCCTCCCTCATACTGAACAGCATAAATTGGGTCTAAAACCAATTGTGTTGCATCTGGCTGCGTAACCGGCTGCATATTTTGGAAACCGTTCATATAATTTCCAAAAACAGAAACCTGATCTTTTACGACTTCATACACTAATCCTAATTTTGGAGAAAGAGCTGTTTGGCTGTAACCTTCTGTAGTTCCCACTTTTGCACGTTCAAAATTATCCAGACGTAAACTTAGCATAGCAGAAAATCGGTCTGTAAAATTCACTACATCACTCGCGTACACACTAAACGTTTTTTGGTCGGCAACAGGTGAAGTTGTCAATACAAGTCCGGCGTCAACTGCTTTTCTTCTAATTGGAGCGAATTGAGCTGTTACATCTATATTGTCAAGTGTAAATGTTGTTCCTCCTGAAAAAGCAGAGCTGTAAAGTCTGTAGTTTACACCGGTAAGAAATTTATGTTTGATGCTTCCTGTAGAAAATTTTCCGTTAATGTTTTCCTGAATGTTAGTGAAGTTATTAAAAATTGGACCCCAAAGGCCAACTCTTCTTGCTGTCTGCGTTAGAGAACTCCAAACAGCATAACTTTGATAACTGCGTTCGACATCTTCGCCTACAAATGAAAATACGGTTGTCGATTTCCAGTTTTCTGATATTTCATATTCTGCCTGAGCAAAAACTTTTGTTGCTGTTGATTTGGCATCGTTATCATCATGAAACATCGATTTTTTGTAATCAATTTTTAAGTCGTTTGGATTTGTAATGCCCGAAGTTGCAGCATATGTGTTATAAGTACGTCTAGTATTATTCACGTTATAAAGCTCCGCATCGAAGTTAAAAGTAAGCTTATCAGATGCTTTATAAGTAAGACTTGGCGCCACAAGAAGTGTATTGTTGAAGCCATAATCAAGGAAACTTTTTTCTCGGTTTACGGCAAGATTTACTCTGAATAAAACCGTTTTTTCCTGATTTAAAGGCGTATTGACATCGGCTGTAAGACGGTTTAGGTTGAAACTTCCGGTTGTATACGATATTTCGGCAGCAGTAGTTTCAAAAGGTTTTTTAGTAACTAGGTTTACAACACCTCCAAACGAAGAAACAGACGAACCAAACAAAGTACCGGATGGGCCTTTCATGATTTCAATACGTTCTACGTTTCCGAGATCAACAGAAGAACGTCCGGAAGCGGTTTCCATTCCGTTTCTTGCATTAACTCCGGTAGAAAAACCTCTAAAAATTACACCAACTCCTCCCGAAGGATAGCTGATAGAAACCACACCAGGTGAGTTTTGCACAGCGCCTCTAATGTCTACGGCCACTTGTTCCATTAAAAGTTCTTTCTGTATAACACTGTAAACTTGAGGGTTCTCCAGATTCGTTAATGGCATTCTGGCAACGTAATCTGTTTTTTTAGATAAGATGCTTTTTTTACTATTTACCACAACTTCTTTCAATTCCTTGTTAGAAACTTTAAGTTGTAAATTGATTGCTGCGGTTTCATTTTCAGTAACAACAACTTCACTTTCTGAAGTTTCGTAACCTGTCAAAGAAACTTGTAATGTATAGGTATTTGGTTTGACTCTGTTGAATTCAAAGTTTCCGTTTTCATCGGAAATGGTCCAGTATTTTGAGTTTTTTAAGCTAACATTGACTCCGGCTGCCTGCTCCCCATCAGAAGTTGTGATGGTTCCTTTAATTTTTCCATTTTGTTGCGCAAAAGAACAAAAAGCAGAAAGCAATAAACTGATTGTAAATAGAAAACGAATCATTTTCACACTAGAATATTTCATTTTTTTTAAAGTTTTAGTTATTGTTTTTATTTAGAATTAATAAAAACAATGCAAATGTAAAAATTAATCTTTCTTTAACAAGTTTTATTTATTCTCAATGAAATGTTTTTTTGTGATTTTTGAAGTGAATTTGAAATTCTGTTATAAATTATAAGATTTATAGTATTGTTTGTGCTTCATTATTACATTAAATCATGTAATTGTATTAACAGGAGTAAGTTAAAAATGAAAGATTTGGATTAAAAAACCTTAATTTTGCTGTCTGAAAAATGACATGATGATTTTATCTTTCTTTAAAAAAATTCAAAATACACCCAGAGGATTTCGTATAGCAAACACTGTATTTTTTTTCCTTTCCGGATTTGGATATTCTTCCTGGGTATCAAGAATTCCACACATACAAGCTCGTTTACATTTAAGCGAAGCCGAATTTGGAGCTGTTTTATTTGCATTTCCTATAGGTTTAATGCTGACCATGCCTTTTACAGGAAGATTATTAAATAAATACAGCAGCCGTTATATTATGCTATTAGGGGCAATCATGTTTAATGTTGTTCTGGCTTTGCCTGGTTTAGCTGCTTTTGTATGGCAGTTGGTTATTATACTTTTAATTTTTGGAGCTTCTCGAAATATTTTCAATTTATCAATTAATGCACAATCTCTTGAGGTTCAAAAATTATATCCAAAATCAATCATAACCCGTTTTCATGCGGTTTGGAGTATTGCCGTTTTTTCGGGAGCAGGTTTAGGATATGTAATGGTAACACAACATATTGCGCCATCAGAACATTTATTGGGAGTAAGTGTATTTATGTTAGCTCTTACGGCTTGTTTTTATCCGTTGAGTATTCATAACGAGCCTGTACCGGTTAAAAAGAAGTTCTTTTCAATGCCAGAAAAAAACCTGATCAAGTTTGCACTGATTTGTTTTGTCTCTATGGCCTGCGAAAATACCATGTACGATTGGAGCGGTATTTATTTTGAAAATATATTGCATGCTTCACCAAAGTTAACAAGCGCAGCATTCGTATTTTTTGCGACAGCCGTAACGTTGGGACGTTTGTTTGGAGATTTTGGAGTAATGAAATTTGGTACTAAACAAATTCTGCTTTACAGTGGTATTCTAATTACTTTAGGATTTTCCATTTGTTTTCTTCTGCCGTATGTTTACCCCACTATTTTTGGTTATGTTTTAATCGGATTTGGCGTTTCCTGCGTGGTGCCGTTAGTGTTTAGCATCGCCGGAAGATCATCAAAACTAAGCAGCGGTTCTGCGCTAACGTCTATATCTACAATTGGTTATTTAGGATTTTTACTTGTTCCGCCAATGGTTGGTTTTATCTCCGAATATTTAAGTATGAAATGGGCATTTTTAGTAATGGCGCTTTTGGGTATACTGATGATTTTAATGGTAAATAAAATTGGAGAGAACGAATAAATATCTGACACGAAGGCAATAAAACAAAAAGATTTTTTTATTTGCTGACACTTAAATAGACAGAAGCTCAATACTATAAAATTGTTTGAATTAATGATTCCTTTTTAGATTTTAAAATTCGGGAGAAATCAATAATTCTATTGTAAAACAGATTATACCAAGTGAGGCTAGGAGATTTCAAAGCTTCAAATAATTAATTTTATTAATTAAAAAGTATCTTCAATAAGTTGTAAATAGTTAGAGTAAAATTTTAGTCCTAATTCAGCAAGTTCAATAGGATTTTTTGATTCTTTTATATTCTTTCCTATATGAAATGTTGGAGGTAAATATATAATTCCTTGGTTTGTAAATGCCTTTGCTTGAATTGTTGGAGGTTTTTCCACTACAACTAAAGGCTGACTTCCTTCATATTTAGTAATCTTTCCATCAACTATCTCTATTTTGTCTATTAATAAGTTTTTTTTCCAATCCAATGCATCGAGTTTTAATGAACCAGAAATTTTATTTATGATTTCTTCTATTGAATGCGTATCAACATCTCTTGCATTCTTTAAATATTTTAATAAAGGATCATTTTTTCTAGTTTTCACAAATTTTCCTTGCCATGGTTGAAATTTATTTCTAAAATCAACACATTCTCTTTCAGATTTTATCCAAGCTTTTTCAATACTGATGAGAAAATCTCTCCAATTATTTTCAAAATCAATCATTGTTTTTGATTCCTTCATTAGCATTAAAGAATTTTCTGCTTTTTGAATTTCAATTTTGGATTGATTTAGTTTCATAATAAATTATATGTAATAAGATTAAAAATACGTTTCATTAATTTTTATTTCTTCACCAGAATAAAGCGCTCAGTAGTTTTCTTTCCTCTTAAATCTCCTGTGATTTCAGCAGTCAAAGTATTGTTTGCACCTTTTGTATAAGTGATTTTTTGAGGATAATCGTGTGACGGATTTTCGAAAATCAATTTGTTTTCCGTTTCTGTAGTTGACGGAAAATTGATCGCTTTATCATTATTTTGCCCGTTTACCGTTGCGCTGTACATTAGCATTTCGCCTTGTTGCGATAAAGTGATTTTTTCAGAATGTAAAGTGTCATTTCCTCTAATGAAAAGAGAGGTCGCACTAAACATACTATCGTTTACTTTTTTCCAGTTTTCGGTTAATATTCCATCGGGTGATTTATTTTCCCAATTCCCAATAAGCCAGTCGGCAACTTTGATTTTGTCTTTTTCGACAGTTACCTTTTTTTCGCAGGATATAATAGAAAAGAAAATAATTATAAGAATAATTTTTTGGAACATGGTAGTTAATTATTTGGTGTTAGATTAAAGCTAAGATAATAAAAAAAGTCATAGCCACGAATCACACCAATTTGCACGAATTGTATGTTTCAACTCTACAAATTTTTATTTTGAAATAAATTAATTCGTGAAAATTCGAGATTAGTGGACAAAAAAATTAAATACTGCTATTTAAGATAGAATAAACCAGTTCTTTAGTTGGTTTTTGATCTTTCAATTGTCCTCTGACGTCATCAAAAGTGACTTTAAAATCACAGCCTAATTTATAATCACCGCAGCCATAAGCCGTTTTACCTTTTAAAACAGTTCCTTTTTTGCATTTAGGGCATGTTAATGAATCCGATGCTGCTGTCGGTACTTTCTTTGGAGTTGTTTTTTTAGGTTCTAATTTAAGTTTGAAATTTTCTTCAAAACGAATCAAACCTTCAACCGTTTCTGAATCTGTTTTAAAACCTTTTATGTTTACTGTCGATCCTTTTTCAAGCAATCTTAAATATTGAATTTCCGAAATCTTTTTCTCTGCAAAAACATATGGTAAAACAAAATCACAGCCCGATTTATAATCAGAACATCCGTAAGCCGATTTACCTTTTATAAGATTTCCTTTTTTGCATTTCGGGCACGTTTCTGCCAGAATTCCTGCTGCTTTCTTTTTTTCGACTTTCGCTACTGGTTTTTGAATGGTTGCAGCATGCGAAATATTAGCGTGTTTGGTTTCGCTTCGTACTTCGGTTACCAAAGCTTCAACCATGCGTTTCATGTTTTTAATAAACGCAGCGGCGGTAAAAGTTCCTTTTTCGATATCTTTTAACTGCTTTTCCCAGGAACCTGTAAGTTCGGCCGATTTGATTAATTCATTTTGAATTGTATCAATAAGCTGAATCCCCGTTGGAGTAGGTAAAACCTGTTTTTTGTTTCGAACAATATATTGACGTTTAAAAAGTGTTTCAATAATATTCGCGCGCGTTGACGGACGCCCGATGCCGTTTTCCTTCATTAATTCGCGTAAATCTTCATCATCAACCTGTTTTCCTGCTGTTTCCATCGCGCGGAGTAAAGTCGCTTCCGTAAACTGATTGGGCGGTTTGGTTTCTTTTTCTAAGAACGAAGGTTCATGCGGACCTTTTTCGCCTACAACAAAACTCGGTAAAATATCAGCTTCTTTTTCTTTTGCATTCGGATCTTCAAAAACTACGCGGAATCCTTTTTTTAAAATTTCTTTTCCCGTAGTTTTAAACATTACATCGGCAGCTTTTCCAATTACAGTGGTGTTGGCTACCAAACAATCATCATAAAATACCGCAATAAAACGCTTTACAATTATATCATAAACTTGTTGCTGATTGAAGGGCAAATTGGCTTCTATTCCGGTTGGAATAATGGCATGGTGATCTGTAACTTTTTTATCGTTGAAAACCTTAGGCGATTTCTTAATCTTTTTTTCTAAAAGTGGTTGCGTCAACGCAGCGTATTTGGTTAATTTCTGCAGAATTCCAGGCACTTTGGGATAAATATCATTTGGCAAAAAAGTGGTATCAACTCTGGGATACGTCACTACTTTTTGTTCGTAAAGTGATTGTGCAATTTTAAGTGTTTCATCTGCCGAAAATCCAAATTTGGTATTGCAATACACTTGTAAACCCGTTAAATCAAATAGTTTAGGAGCAAATTCATTTCCGTTCTTTTTTTCAACCGAAACAATTTCGAACTCGCTTTCTTTGACTTTATTCGCCAAAGTTTGCCCGTCTTCCTTATTCAGAAAACGGCCTTCTTCATAACTAAAAAGTGTTTCCCTGTATAAAGTCTGTAATTCCCAATAGGGTTGGGGTTTAAAATTTTCAATTTCTTTAAATCGGTCTACAACCATTGCCAATGTTGGCGTTTGCACGCGGCCAATAGACAATACTTGTTTGTAACCGCCATGTTTTACGGTATACAAACGTGTAGCATTCATGCCGAGTAACCAGTCGCCAATAGCTCTTGAAAATCCGGCGTAGAATAAATTATCGTAATTGGTTGATGGTTTTAAGTTTTCAAAACCTTCTTTTATAGCTTCAGTAGTTAGAGACGAGATCCATAAGCGTTGTACTTCGCCTTTATAATGTGCTTCGTTCATGACCCATCGCTGAATGAGTTCTCCTTCTTGCCCGGCATCCCCGCAATTTATCACAACTTCGGCTTTGTCGAATAGGCTTTTTACAATTTTAAATTGCTTTTGAATTCCTGAATTCTGAACCACTTTGGTTTCAAATTTTTCAGGAAGCATTGGCAAGTTGTTCAAATCCCAGCTTTTCCAATGTGGTTTGTAATCGTTAGGTTCTTTTAAGGTACATAAATGCCCAAAAGTGTAGGTTACGGCATAACCGTTTCCTTCGTAATATCCGTCGTGTTTGGTATTGGCTCCCAAAACGGATGCAATTTCGCGTGCTACACTTGGTTTCTCAGCAATACAGACCTTCATTTTCTCCTTCTAATTTGAAAGCGAAATTAATGATTTTTTTATAAGAAAGGGGCAAAGGTTTTAAGGAACAAAGGCACAAAGGTTTATTTGGTTCTTATTTTTTTATTGTGTGTAGTAACCCACAAATTCTCTTAAAATCGAATAGATATTGGATATTCTGGATAAAGTGAGCACCTAATTCTGGATAAAAGTGAGCAGTATAAATGAACTCAAAAAGGTGTCTAAAAAGTAGTTTAAAAGTA
>NZ_SNWW01000013.1 GCF_004362015.1 Flavobacterium chryseum | reverse complement strand
TCTATCACACCACTTATAAAAAACTAAAATATGAATCTAAAAATTATACTTCAAAATTTAAAAGCAATCGGAATCGTTTTGATTGCTTTGGCTGCCGTTTGGTTTTACAAGGATTATACTTTTCAGAAATCGGAAAATGAAAGACAATCGGAAAATTCCAGCCAGCTAAGAAAAGCGGATAGCACTAAGTTTGCCAGTCAATTGTTGTCAAAAGATGAAATTGCAGATTATTTGAAGTTTCAAAATTCAGATCTTAATAAAAAGCTTCAGGCAAACAACATAAAATTAAACCGAATTGAGAGTATTGTTTCGCAAACATATAAGTTTCGTGATACAACAAAGCGAGAAACTGATCTTTCTGGCATTGTTGAAGCGATTAAAAGTAATATTCCATCAAGTCAAGTAGTAGTTGATACTACCAAGTGCATGACAACGAAAGGAATCATTTCTTTTAAAGATAATAAGCTTACATGGACCGTTTTAGATAGAACCTTCGAAAATAAATCAGATGCAGTTGCTTACTGGGAACGTCGAGAATGGAAATTTTTAGGTATTAAAACCCGGCTTTTTGGTAAGAAGCAATTTACATCTAAGGTTTTTGACGAATGTGGAGAAAGTCGGGTAATGAAAATTGAAAAAAAAAAATAATATTTATTACTTGATTATTTGTTAAAGGGTTTGATAATAAACTATATATTTGAATAACAACTATAAACATAATCACATATGAATGGAAATAAGATCGTTATAACGCTAGATAAGCCAGTAAAATTCAAAGATAATTTGCGTGATAATGAATTCAACGACGATGTATTATTAAAAATATTGTATAAGTTCAATGCTTTCGAATCCGTTAAATCGTCTAGTTTTGAAATTGGGAATATTGATTTTGATTTATTGAAAATTAATGAGATGAAAGGTTATATCATACTGATGACACTTACAGAAGAGATATCTTGCGAAGATAAAGAAGAACTTAAACAAAAAATACAAGATTTACTAAATAGTATAGATGTTGCAAAAGTAAGTAATGTTACAATCACAGGAATTCCGTCTCAAACAATCGAGATTACTATAGATAATAAGAAAAGCGATCAGTAACGATCGCTTTTTTTGTTTATGCAAATTTATTATTAAGTGATTTAAGCCTCTCAAACTGTCTTTCTTTCTCACCGATGGCATAATGTTGTTCAAGCATTTTTGTTGATTTAAAGTTACCCATTCGCATAGCATCGTTCATTGAAAGCTGCGCAACTGTTTCATCTAAGTTTAGATGCTTTAAGCTATAGAAATCAGCTGTAATATTAAGTTTGTCTTTGACATGTGTTTTCCATCTTCTACGGATCTGATCTCGACGGATCTGATTTTCGCCAGGTATTAATCCAACAGAAAAGACAAAATCAGTTTTCTTACCTCCAAATAATGCTTTTTGCCAGTAAGGAAGTGCAATATCTTTTATGATTCTTTCAACCCATGTATATTGTTTTCCTTTTTTAATCAAAACTTTATATTTCTGGTTATTTAAATCGACATCAGATATCTTTACACTCATCAGCTCGGTTATTCGACCTCCGGAATGAAAGAAGATTATCATAAATAGCCAGAATGAAGGATGCTCAGCTTTTAAATGATCATTTACTTTTTTTCTCTCTTCATCGTTTAAGGTTTCGCGAATGTTTTTAACTGCAGCTTTTTTCCTGATATCTTTTATAATATTACTGTCTACTGCTTCATAATCCAGCAGCTCATTATATAGGATAGAAAGATAGGTTCTGTACTTATTGAACTTGTGAGCGGAAAATTTGCCGTCTTTCCTTTCCAGATTATCAATTATAAATCGGAAGTGTTTACGTTTGATATCGGAAATTGGAACCTCATCATATCTAAGTTCCGTTGCTGACCTTTTTATATGGACCAAAATTAACCGGATATCATCTTTTGAGCTTTTTGCCACATCAATATTTTGATACGCCAATTCTAGTGCAATCAAAAATGGAGTTTCAGGACAAATACTTTCTAATTCTGGCCGAGCTTCTTTCGCTGGTTCGATCATGAATTTTTTAGTAATGGGATTATATCCTTTTTCTTCCAATAGCTTTGGAATTTCTTGCAACCAGGTTTGAATTACTCCTTTTCGCTCCTCTAAAGTTTTGAAGCGGTTTAATTTCTTCCTGAAAGGAAAGCCTTTTGGATATTTTTCTTTGAATAAAGGATCGTAAAATTTGCATTCAACGTACCAATCAAGCTTCAAAGATTTTTGAGAAGTAAGAGTTTTCCAGTTTTCCGGATGTACCCATATTTCAGAGTAAGAGCAATTGAATAATAGATTTTTTGCCATGTTGTAATTACTTTAGGGTTGTCGGTAGGGTTGCCGATTTACTGTAATTACTAGCCGTAAGAGTTAAAAAAAAATTCCTAAACCCCATTGGGATGGGGCTTGGGACTTGTAGCGAGGACGGGAGTTGAACCCGTGACCTCAGGGTTATGAATCCTGCGCTCTAACCAACTGAGCTACCTCGCCTGGACTGCTATCAATGACTTCCTGATTGCGGGTGCAAATATAGAAATAATATTAAAGCTTACAAGAATAAAATGAAGAAAAAAAAATATTTTTAAAAACGCATTGTTTTTGGACATATATTCTTATATTTCGAAAAAATTAAAAGTAGCACATGGATTCAAAAATACGTTACGAAATCGAGTTTCCCATAAATTCTTCGCCGCAATTATTATATCAATATATATCAACTCCGTCAGGTTTATCAGAATGGTTTGCTGATAATGTGAATTCAAGAGGGGAATTCTTTACGTTTATCTGGAATGATTCGCAGGAAAAAGCACGTCTAGCTTCTAAAAAAACAGGTGAAAAAGTAAAATTTAAATGGGTTGACGAAAGCAGTAAGGATACTGAATACTTTTTTGAATTGCATATTTTAGTCGACGAGTTGACTAAAGATGTCTCATTAATGGTGGTCGATTTCGCAGAAAAAGAAGAAGTAGGAGAAGCTAAACAATTGTGGGAGAATCAGATCTCAGATCTAAAACATCTTATAGGTTCTGTTTAGTAAAAGTCTATTTTATGACTTATATTTGCCCTGAACAAAATTCAGGGTTTTTTTATGATCAATTTTAACGGAAACATAGCAGCACAGGACGACAATATATTAACTCAAAACCGTGCTTTTCTTTACGGAGATGGTGTTTTTGAAACACTAAAAATAATCAACAACAAAATCTTGTTTCTCGAAGATCATTATTTTAGGTTAATGTCTTCAATGCGTGTGGTTCGAATGGAAATTCCGATGAACTTTACAATGGAATATTTTGAAGAACAAGTTTTAAAACTGGTTCAGGAAAAAGGATTGTCAGCATCAGCAAGAGCCCGAATTACTGTTTTTAGAAACGATGGAGGTTTATATTTGCCAAAAACAAATGAAGTTTCATTTTTAATTCATGCTACTTCACTTGATAATACTTTATATAGCATAAATACAGCTTCTTATGAGGTTGATTTATATAAAGATTTCTACGTAACAAAACAGTTGTTATCGTCTATTAAAACGACTAATAAAATAATTAATATTACCGGAAGTATCTTTGCTCACGAAAATGGCTTAGAAAACTGTATTTTACTTAACGATACTAAAAATGTTGTTGAGGTATTACAAGGCAATTTATTTATGGTAATGGGTAAAAAACTAATTACCCCGCCAGTTTCTGAAGGCTGTTTGAATGGTGTGATGCGTAAACAAATTTTAGCATTGGCCAAGAAAGTAGAAGGGATAGAAGTAAGCGAAGAGGTAATTTCACCATTTGATCTTCAAAAAGCAGATGAATTATTTCTGACAAATGTAATCACAGGAATACAGCCGATAAGTAAATACCGAAAAAAAGACTTTACAAATAATAATCTGGCTCATTTGTTAGTACAAAAACTAAATGAATCCATCTCTGAAAATTAATTCAGATATGGATTTTCAGGTGCATTTGACCAAATAACGTAATCTCCACCTAACTCAATAATTTGCTCTTTCCAAAAATGAGTAGTTGATTTTCCAATAATTTTATTTTTGTAATTGTTATCAGCAATAATCCAGGAGTTGCCTTGCATTTCACTTTCGAGCTGATTTTCATCCCAACCTGTATATCCTAAGAAAAAACGGATGTTATTTTTACTAATAGCTCCGTCGTTTATTAAGTCTTTGGTCGATTCGAAATCACCGCCCCAATAAATTCCATTAGAAATTTCTACACTATTTGGTATCAATTCAGGAATATTGTGAATAAAATAAAGGTTGTCCTGTTCTACAGGTCCACCATTATATATCTTGAAACTGGCATCAATCTCAGGTATTAAATCATTAATAGTGTACTTTAACGGCTTGTTAATGATAAAACCTATTGATCCTTCCTTGTTATGGTCTGCTAATAAAATTACCGATCTATTAAATGATAAATCTCCAATTATAGAAGGCTCGGCAATAAGCAGGTGTCCTTTTTTTAATTTTTCTGAAATCATACGGCTACAATTTTTATTAAATTTAGGAATAAAATTTTTAAAATCCCAAATAAAATCGATAAACCGTACAAAAAAACCCTCCGTAAGGAGGGTTTTAATTATATTATAAGTTTAGGGAACTTTTCTTACTTAGTTCACTGCACCTTCTAATTCAGCTCCAGCTTTAAATTTCACTACATTTTTAGCAGCGATTTTTATAGTTTTTCCTGTTTGAGGATTTCTACCATCTCTTGCAGCTCTAGCAGATACTGACCATGATCCGAAACCTACTAATGAAATTCTTCCACCTTTTTTCAAAGTAGATCCTACATTTCCTAAAAATGATTCTAAAGCTAATTTAGCCGCAGCTTTTGTGATTCCTGCATCAGCAGCGATAGCATCGATTAATTCTGATTTGTTCATAATAATTAGTTATTAATTGTTGGTTAAAAAAAAAATTGTTAATACACAAATTTAATAGGAAATCCGTTCCTTGCAAGTGTTTTCTTTAAATTTAGCAAAAATTGTTAATAACTTGCTTTTTTTGTTCATAAAGCAAGTACTTTACTACATAAAATCAGGTAAATACCCTTGTTTTATTGGCCTTAATAGACCATTGCATTTTCTGAAAAAGTGATTCCATTTAGCAATTCTGCTACCTGCATTCTCTTTTTTCCGGGTAATTGCAAACTTAAAAGTAAAACATAACCATTCTTAATAGCGATTTTAATCTCTTTTTTAGAGCTAATCAGACTTCCAATTTCGAAAGAATGTGATTCTGAAATCAGTTTTGCCTCGTATATTTTAACGCTTAATTCTTCGCTTTTATCTTTCAAAAAAGTCCACGCAGCCGGATATGGACTTAAACCACGAATCAAATTATTGATTTCATCTCCAGATTTCGTCCAGTCGATCTTACAATTATCTTTATTCAGTTTATAAGCCGTCTTAATTACAGTGTTATCTTCCTGAATAGTAGTGGTTACATTTCCGTTTTCAATAACTTTTAAGGTATCAATAACAGTTTCACTTCCCAATAACATCAATCGGTCATGCAATTGCCCGGCATTTTCTTCCGGTTCAATAGCAATTTCCGAATTTAAAATCATTGCGCCTGTATCTATTTTATCATCAATAAAAAAAGTAGTTACACCCGTTTTGGTTTCTCCATTTATAATAGCCCAGTTTATGGGTGCCGCACCACGATAATTAGGTAATAAAGAAGCATGAAGATTAAAAGTGCCTAACTCTGGCATTTCCCAAACTACTTTTGGCAACATTCTAAAAGCAACTACAATTTGTAAATTAGCATTTAAAGCTTTTAATTCGGCTAAAAAACTTTCATCTTTTAAATTAGTTGGTTGCAATAACGTAATGTTGTTAGCCAGTGCATATTCTTTTACTGCCGAATATTTTATTTTTTGTCCGCGTCCTGCCGGTTTATCTGCAGCCGTAATTACGCCAACAACATCGTAATTGTTTTTAATAATGGTATCCAGAATGCCAACAGCAAATTCTGGAGTTCCCATAAATATAATTCTCAATTTTTCCATTATGATTTTAAAGTGTATTTATTATTCGATTGTATGGTAATATGATTGTTTTCTAATAATTCCTGAAGTGCCAGGAGAATATCTTTGGTATCCAGTTTTATTTGAGTCTGAATTTCTCTCGAAGTCAAAGCCGCTGTTTGTAGTAAGGATAAAATTTTGTCTGCAATCGAATCGGCATCGGTAATTTTTCCTTTTTGAGTAATACAGTACGAACAAACACCACAATTTTCAGTAGTTTCTTCTCCAAAATAATCCAAAACCAATCGATTCTTGCAGGTTTTTTTATCCTTTATATAATGTAAAACAGATAAAATCTGGTCTTTTTTAAGCTGATTTTGTTTTTCGAGATATTTAGAAACTCTATTTATAGTTCTGTCATCTTCCCGAACTTCATTAAATAAAATCGTGGCATCGTTGTTTTTCGATTTGTACTCAATGATTTCTTTTTCGCTTAACTTTTCTAAAACAGCAGCTACTTGTTCTTCGGTATGATTTGATTTTTTGGCGATTAATGAAATATTAAAAGGCGTTTTCATTTCATAAATTCCGGGATAAGTTCTCAAAATTGCCAAAATAATTTCTTCATCATTAGAATTAAGGCTCATGTATCTGATTACTTCCTTCGACTCAATTAAAAACTGCATTGTAATCTTTTCAGAAAATTCCTGAGACATGGTGATAATGCCCTGTTGATTTAAAAACTGCAAAGCATTATACGTTTTTAAAGTAGGGAAGTCGTATTTTTGGCAGAAATGATTTAATTTAAAAGAAAACGAATCGTCTAATCCGTCGCCATAAGCAATCTGAAAATAATTGCAAAGCTTCACATACATCATATTCAGAAACTTTTTATCCGGCAAAATGCTTAAAAATTGTTGTTCCGATTGATTTCTGTCAGAAGAATTTGTTAAAACAACCGAAAAAGATTTTTCGCCATTTCGTCCCGCTCTTCCGGATTCCTGATAATAATTTTCCATATTTTCAGGCAATTGTGTATGGATAACCGTTTTTACGTTGTCCTTGTCAATTCCCATTCCAAACGCATTTGTAGCCACAATAACCTGCGCTTGCTCCGACATCCACAATTGCATGTTTTTGTCTTTTTCTTTAGCCGAAAGTCCGCCGTGATAATACGTTGCCTTAAATCCTAAAGATTGCAATTGCGTCGACATATTCAGGCACGATTTTCGGTTTCGTACATATATAATAGAAGGCTGCGGGTTTTTCTTTAAAATTTGTTCGACACGATATAGTTTGTCTTCGACCTCAAAAACCATGTAAGCAATATTTTTTCTTTCAAAAGATTGCTGAAAAAGTATGGGATCTTTTAAGCCCAATTCGGTTTTAATATCTTCAATCACTCTCGGAGTTGCCGTAGCAGTCAAAGCCAAAAAAGGAATCTTCGGAAAAAACTTTTTAAGTTCAGAAATTTTCAAGTAAGCCGGACGAAAATCATGTCCCCATTGCGAAACACAATGCGCTTCATCAATGGCAATTAAATTTATAGGAAGATTTTTGATGCGCTCCAAAATCCAGTCAGACTGAAGTCGTTCCGGAGAAAGATATAAAAACTTATAATTCCCGTATTGGCAATTGTCAAGAAGATCAATGATTTCTTCGGTGTGAATTCCGCCAGTAAGTGCGATGGCTTTAATTTCGCGTTTTTGCAAATTCGCCACCTGATCTTTCATTAAAGCAATCAACGGCGAAACAACCAGACAAATACCTTCCTGCATCATGGCCGGAACCTGAAAACAAATTGACTTTCCACCGCCGGTTGGGAGTAAAGCAAAAGTGTCCTGACCGTCTAAAACCGAATCAATAATTTCTTTTTGCAGCGGTCTGAAACTATCATGTTTCCAGTATTTTAAAAGAATTTCCTGCGCTTTTGACATGATCGTGTTTTAAAGTTAAAAAATTTAGAAAGCAGTTTCTAGTTTTGCAACTTTAAACACACGCCTAAATTTTATCTAAGATATAAAGAATTCTGTTTTCAACTGTATCTTTAGGCACTTCAATTAAGTCGTAGCCGTATTTCTTATAGGTATCAACAAGGTGTTTTTGTATCGTTAAAGCCTGTTCGAAATTTTCGTAACGCTCTGTGTCGCTCTGATAAATTTCTTCCCACGGTGGTAAAATAAAAGTTTTAGAATATTTAAAATCCTCACAAGCTTTTGTAAAATGATCCGGATATTCATCGCCAATATAATCCATATAAGCGACAACATCGGGAATTCCGCGGTCTATAAAAACTACATTTTCAGGTTCTTCAAGTGCATTTTCAAATTGTTTAATGCGTCCTTCCAGCAACATTTGGCTAAACAATAAAGGTTGTTCCAGAAACAATTGTTCGATGCCGCGTTGTTGCGCTTCGAGTGTAACTTGTCTTGAAATTTCAGGATAACAGCAGTAGCCACGAGCGACTAATTCGTTGATAAGAGTAGATTTTCCCGTTCCCGGGCCACCAATGAGAACTATGATTTCTTTTTGCACTTTCGTAAAATAAAGCGCAAATTTACCTAAACTAATTGTATTTAAAAAGATTATTTTGCCTTGAGCGAATGATTTCGCAATTTTTGTAATTATTATGGTGCTGGTTTAAAATCCAGCCCTAAAAAATAAACTGTTCCTCCGGAACAAAAATAAAGAAGAATTGTAGATTCAAAAAATATTGTAGGGCTGGACTTTAGTCCAGTTTGAATAGGGAATGTTTTGGCAAGTCTAGTAAATACCTATAAGGTTTTGAAAGCCTTGCACCAATCAAATCGTAATTTCGACTATCTGTTGCCACGAATTTCCCGAATTTCTGCTAATTTTAATTAATAGATTGACTTCAAAATATTAAATTCGGTTAAGTTTCTTTCACTTCAATATAATTAGTGCCTATTAGTGAATTAGTGGCGAAAAATCAGTTGTCAATTCATCATAAAAAATCTAAAATCTAAAATCAAAAATCTGAAATCAAAACCGTATATTTGCGTTTATTTTTAATTACGAATGGAAAACGATAAAGAAAAAACCACCGCCGAATTTTACGAAAGATTAAAGGTTGAGTTGGATAATTCAAATACTTGGCCAGCAGAGTACTTGTACAAGTTTATAATGCCCTCGGTAGCTGATAATGTTGAGCGGGTTGAAAAAGCTTTTGACAATATGGGCGCAGTTATCAAAACAACAAAATCTAAAACAGGTAAATTTACCAGTGTTTCAATAGATGTTACAATGCATAGCTCAGACGATGTGATTGCGAAATACAAAGAAGTTTCTACAATAGAAGGTATAGTTTCATTATAACTTATGATCGAAAAATATAAAAAAGAAGTCGCGAATGACGTTGTTTTTAACTTAGAATATAATTCTGAAAGACAGCGTTTACTTATTCCGGAATATGGTCGTCATTTGCAAAAACTGATCGATCAGGCCACTATTATTGAAGATGCTGAAACGCGCAATAAAGCCGCAAAATACATCATTCAGGTAATGGGAAGTCTGAATCCGCATTTGCGTGATGTGCCGGATTTTCAACATAAATTATGGGATCAGCTTTTTATTATGTCTGATTTTAGACTGAATGTAGATTCTCCATATCCAATTCCGTCGCGTGACGTATTGCAGTTAAAACCAGACGTTTTACAGTATCCGCAAAACTTTCCGAAATACAGATTTTATGGTAACAATATCAAATATATGATTGATGTTGCTAATAAATGGGAAGATGGCGAAATGAAAAACGCATTGGTTTTGGTAATTGCCAACCACATGAAAAAATCATATTTAAGCTGGAACAAAGACACTGTAAAAGATGATGTGATTTTTGAGCATTTATTTGAATTATCAGGAGGGAAAATCAATTTGTTGCAAAGCACAGAAGAGCTTTTAAACACCACTGATTTATTGCGTACCAATAAACGCATGTCGAATAAAATCGCGCCACCGGGTCAACCAAAAATTCAAAGTAACAAAAATAATAAAGGTCCGGGAAAACCAAAGCCTTTTCAGAAAAACAATAATCAAAAGTAAAAAAAAGGTACTAAGATGCTAAGGGGCTGAGATGCTAAGATTTTAGCTCAGAACCTTAGAACCTCAGGACCTGAGAACCTAAAAAAGAAATATGGGAATTTTTAAAATCGAGGGAGGAATTCCTTTAAAAGGAGAAATCACTCCGCAAGGAGCAAAAAATGAGGCATTACAAATTTTATGTGCCGTGCTTGTAACGGGTGATAAAGTAAAAATTAATAATATTCCCGATATTATTGACATCAATAAATTAATCACTTTGTTGGGTAATTTAGGTGTGAAAATTCAACGAAATGAACCGGGTTCGATTACGTTTCAGGCTGATGAAGTTAATGTTGGATATTTAGAAACTGAAGCTTTCAAAAAAGAAGGTGGAGCGCTTCGTGGTTCTATCATGATTGTTGGACCGCTTTTGGCTCGTTTCGGAAAAGGATATATTCCTAAACCGGGCGGAGATAAAATTGGCCGTCGTAGATTAGATACTCACTTTGAAGGTTTTATTAACCTTGGAGCAAAATTCAGATACAATAGAGAAGATCACTTTTACGGAGTAGAATCTCCAGAAGGAGGTCTTAAAGGAACAGATATGCTGCTTGATGAAGCATCTGTAACCGGAACAGCAAATATTGTTATGGCTGCTGTTTTGGCAAAAGGAACAACTACAGTTTACAACGCTGCCTGCGAGCCTTACTTGCAACAGTTGTGTAAAATGTTGAACTCTATGGGAGCTAAAATCACAGGAGTTGGATCTAACTTATTGACTATCGAAGGTGTTGAAAGCCTTGGTGGTTGTGAGCACACAATTCTTCCGGATATGATCGAAATTGGTTCGTGGATTGGTCTTGCAGCTATGACAAAAAGCGAAATCACGATTAAAAATGTAAGCTGGGATAATTTAGGTTTGATTCCGAATACATTCAGAAAATTAGGTATTACAATTGAAAGACGAGGAGACGATATTTACATTCCTGCTCACAAAGACGGATACGAAGTAAAAACCGATATTGATGGTTCTATTTTAACTATTGCCGATGCACCGTGGCCAGGATTTACACCTGACTTATTGAGT
Organism: Flavobacterium chryseum; assembly: GCF_004362015.1. Lineage (GTDB taxonomy): Bacteria > Bacteroidota > Bacteroidia > Flavobacteriales > Flavobacteriaceae > Flavobacterium. The sequence goes on along the minus strand of NZ_SNWW01000013.1, from coordinate 83,643 downwards.
ATTGTTCTGGTTGTGGCAACACAAGCAAAAGGCGATGTTTTAATTCACCAAAAAATGTTCGAAAGCCGTTTGTTTTTCGTGGATAAATTAATTGATATGGGAGCAAAAATTATGTTATGCGATCCGCACAGAGCGGTGGTTATGGGACATAATTTTGAATCTCAACTAAAAGCAACAACAATGTCATCTCCGGATATTCGTGCGGGAATTTCATTATTGATTGCTGCACTTTCTGCAAAAGGAACAAGTACAATTCAAAATATAGAACAAATCGACCGTGGATACGAACGTATCGACGAACGTTTAAGAGCAATTGGAGCAAAAATCGTGAGAGCGTAGATAAAATTCTCAAATGACGAATGAACAAAAAGCTATAAAAGCTACTTATTTTAGTATAGCTGGAAACACCTGCTTGGCCATCTTAAAAGGGCTAGCAGGTTTTTTTGGCAATTCTTATGCCCTAATTGCAGATGCGATCGAATCGACTACGGATATATTTTCGTCTTGTCTGGTTTTATTCGGAATCAAGTATTCTAATAAACCGGCTGATGAAAATCATCCATACGGTCATGGTCGTGCAGAACCTTTAATTACCTTTTTAGTCGTTGGTTTTTTAATTACTTCGGCAACTATTATTGGCTACGAAAGTATTGCCAATATTCAAACTTCGCATGATTTACCAAAATCGTGGACTTTGTATATTTTAGGAGCGATTATTATCTGGAAAGAATATTCTTTTCGATTGGTAATGAAACGAAGCAAACAAACCAATAGTTCGGCTTTAGCGGCAGATGCCTGGCATCATCGTAGTGATGCAATTACTTCTGTAGCGGCATTTATTGGAATTTCGATTGCACTTATTATGGGAAAAGGCTATGAATCTGCTGATGATTGGGCGGCTCTTTTTGCAGCATTTTTTATTCTATACAACAGTTATAAAATCTTCAGGCCAGCTTTAGGCGAAATCATGGACGAACATTTAAATGATGATTTAGTCGAAGAAATTCGTGTAAAGTCTTTAATGGTAAGTGGAATTTTAGGTACAGAAAAATGTTTTATCCGTAAAGCCGGAATGAAATACCATGTTGATCTTCACGCTATTGTATCAGCCAAAATTTCTGTAAAAGAAGGACATGATTTATCGCATCAATTGCAAGATACTTTAAAAGAAAAAATACCTCAATTAGGAAATGTCTTAATTCATATTGAACCGGATGATTATCATTTGTAGAGGTTCAAAGTTTTAAAGGTTCAAAGGTTCAAAGTTTTAAAACCTTTGTCCCTTTGAACCTTTGTCACTCTGCACCTTAATCTAACACATTCAAAATCTTCAAGCCAAACACAACACCATTTTGCTGAATTCCGCTTTGATAAGAATGCACATAATCTACTCTAAACAGCTTAAATTTTCCAAAACCTAAATTGTCTAAACCAATCGTAAATTCAGAATACGGTTTTCTATCCGGAATTGCCAGAGCGTGAAAACCAATATTCATTGTAGATTTTAATAAATTCAATAACGGAATTTTATTCATAATAAATCCCATATCGTTGTGTTCTAAATGCATTTCGAAATAACTGTCGTTCGTACTGTTTGCGTAATAAGGCATTAGGTTGAAAACATTCAAATAACGATCGCTTGTGCCAATATGAGTTTCGTTTCCGTTAAAATGTCTGTAATCGATAAACGAAATGTTCTCGGCATTAAAGAACTTTCCAGCTCTGAAATTCATTCCCAGGATTCCTTTATTATCTAATGATAAATCATATTGAATTGAAGCTCCAATTCGCTCAAATTCATATTTTTTTTCGCTGGCAGCAAAGGCTTTTTCAAATGCTAAAAAGATAGTCGGATATTTGTCGTTTTTAAAATTAAATCTTCCGTCTGGTCTTGAAATGTATTTATTTCCAAAATTAATTCGGGCCGTTACAGTGGCTTTAAATAAATGATGCTGATCAAAAGCCAGTGTCTCAAAATCATTTGGCGCTAACGGATTGTTTGATGAATAAAAATCATCTCTTTTAAAGAAAGAATAATCAGTAGTATTAAAAAGCGGTTTTCGCTGTTCATAAGCTACTTTTCCATTCAAATTTACACCATTTGCAACATCTTGGGCATAATCAATTTGAGCAAATTCTAAATTATACAGCTTCATATAATTGTCTTTAAAAAATAAAGAACTGATAGAATTGACAAACTTACTTATGGGTTCAGCGCTATTAAATTGTGCGACTTTTGTTCCTCCCGAAATTCCAATTGCGGCGTAATTTATATTATTGAATTTGTGTTTGAATTCGCCAGTAACACGAAAACGTTCATCTGAAAAACCGTAATTAAAAGTGGTGCTTACAGAAGTACTTTTTCCTTCCTCTTCATTCCATTTTTTAAATGAAAAACCAGAATCAAGATTGAAACCCTGAACGGTATTAAAACTTAATGAAGCTATGTTTAATAAGCCCTTATATTCAAAAGAATGTTTCTTAAAAGTGTTTTTGTATTCATATCCCATTAAGATATCTAAAACTTTAAATTTGTTATTTTTAGCATCAACAGAATCAATGTATTTTTCAGATTTACGAATCGTCTGGAGACTGTCTTTTTTCGTATAATCCGTACTTTCTTCAATGGTTAACGGAATTGGTCTGATTTCATTCCAAAAAGCATCATCTTTTTTATTTGCATTGTCTTCAAAAGCAACAATTTCATTGCCAAAAGTTTTCTTTTCGAAAGAGTCCGGAAATTCATAATTAGAATAAACATAGTTGAATTTTCCTGAAAATTTTACGCCAAAAACTCCGGCGTTAAAAGATAAGGTCTGAGCATTTTTCGACCAGATTTTGTTTTTTAAATTATAATTAAAACTCTGTTTCAAGGTCATCGATTCCGTAAATTCATTTTTCATACGATATCCTTTTATATCTAAATCGATCGCATAAATAGCAAAACTATCATCAACAATATAAATATAACCTTCAAAAACAGGTTCTTTATCGCGTTTTGGCGTTACTTTTATTTTGTTGATTTCCTGATTATTGGCATCAAAAAAAGTTCCTTCGAGTTGGTATTTATAATAATTGAAAGCATTATCAGCAATTGGAGAAATAAGATTTATGCCAAACTCTAAAGTATTATCATAAAAATCATAAGTCGACAAAGTGGCCGTATTATAACTGTAGCCTTTATTATTTCCTGAAATTTTAGAAGCAATAATTTTCTCTTTTAATTTGTTGGGCTTTTCAAAAGTAATTTTCGAAACCGTTTCTGATAAATATAAAATTCCTGTTCCGGTAGAATCCAGATTAGAAGCCATATCATCGCCGATGTCTAGTTTTTGACCGAGGATTTTTTTAGGCAAATCTTTGACTTTAAACATCCCTTTCGAATAAAAATCAGCAGTGTAGCGGGCGGTTTTTTCAGAGTTTTGTTTTTTGTTTGCAATCGCATTTCTGATAATTGCATTTGCCGGATTGTTTTTCGGATCAATTACAACTTCGTTTAAATCAAAACTTTCTTCCAGCATCTTTACATCCAAAATAATAGTTTTTGAATCTGAAGTAACAGCGATTTTTTGAGTTTTAAATCCTAAATATTGAAAAGTAATTTTGTTTTTGCCAATCTCTTTTACGTTCAGTTGGTATTTTCCCTGTTCGTTTGAAGTTGTTCCGGCATATGTGTTTTCCTCAAAAACAGAAACAAATGGCAAAGGAGTACCTTTCTCATCGGTTATAGTTCCTTTGATTTGAGCGAAGGTTGAAATCGAAAAAAATAAAAAGGCAAGTAGTGTATAGTTTTTCATGAAAGCTTTTTCTCTAACAAAAATAAAATAAGTTAAATCTGAGCTTATTAATAATTTGTTAAATAACGTTTTACAAAAAAGATTGAATAGCAAGATTATAGCTCTTTAAACCAAAACCTAAAATTACACCTTTTGCATTTCCTGATAAATACGATTGATGTCTGAAACTTTCACGTGCGTAAGTATTAGAAATATGAACTTCTATAACCGGGGTTGTAACTGCTTTTATAGCATCGCCCAAACCAATTGAAGTATGCGTGTAAGCGCCGGCATTTAAAATAATTCCATCAAAAGTAAAACCGCATTCCTGAATTTTCCCAATTAATTCGCCTTCAATATTACTTTGATAATAAGAAAGTTCGATATCTGGATATTGCTTTTGTAACGTTTCAAAATAATCTTCAAAAGTTTGGCTTCCGTAAACTTCAGGCTCTCTTTTTCCTAAAAGATTCAAATTGGGTCCGTTGATAATGCAGATTTTCATAAATGATTTAAATTTTATTAAAGTAAATTGAATTCGTTTTACATTTTACAGAAAACATTTCACAAGTATGTAAAAATAAAAAAACCGCGCTAATTAATAGAGCGGTTTTTATAAAAGTATGTGATATATTTTTAAAACATAAATCCAGCCGACAATTGTACTGTAGAGTTTTTAACATCTGCAGTTTTTGAAGCTTCTGTTAATCCCAGACCATAACGTCCCTGAACAAAAAAGTTTTTGGTAATTTTAAATCCTAATCCGGCATTAAGTCCAAACTCAAAAGTTTCACCATCTTCTACATCAAAATCATTTTTTTCGCTTACTAAAAAGGAAGCTTGTGGACCAACTTCAAGACTAAATGAATCTGTTAGATAAAATTTAGCCATTACAGGAATTGATATATAACCTAATTCATTTTTAAATTCTTCACCTGCATTTTTGTAAGTTGCTCCTTGTGTAGAATATAAAAGTTCCGGTTGAACAGAAAATCGATCTAATAATTTAATTTCGGCAACTAAACCTGCATGATAACTTGTAATTCCTTCTTTGTCAAAATCTTGTTCCGGAAATGCATCTCCGGTCTGACTTGCGAAGTTTACCCCAGCCTTAACACCTATTTGTAATAATTGTGCCTGAATTGTAGCCGATGTTGCAAGGAACAGTGCAGCTGCTAAAAATATCTTTTTCATAAATTTTTGTTTAAGATTAAAATTGTTTTTATATAAGTAAAACTATATTATTATGATTTTATTGTTTTTATATTATTGATTGAATAATTAATAAAATTCACATTTAGAATTTCTACTGCTTGTTTTTATTATAATTTGTTCTTTTCTTAACAAATTGCAAATTCAAATTAATTTTATTTAACACAATTTTATCTCCTAATTACTACATTATTTGTTAAAAAACAAATTAAATTTTACCAAGTAAAGTTTTATATTTGATTATTAATTTTAACTAAATCAAATAAAATGAAGAAAATAATTTTATCTGCACTAGCAGTAATGGCATTTGGGTTTACTAATGCACAGTCTACAAAATTTGGAGTAAAAGGAGGTTTAAACCTTTCAACTATCACAGGCGGAAATGTTGAAGACAATAAATCTTTAGTGGGTTTTCATGTTGGAGGTTTTGCTGAAATCAAAATTGCTGAGAAATTTGCTATTCAACCAGAACTTTTATATTCTGCACAAGGAAGTAAATTTGAAGGTGGTCCATTTTTTGAAGATTTTGATGTTAAATTAGATTATTTGAACATTCCTGTTTTAGCTAAATACTACATAGTAGAGAAGTTTAGTGTAGAAGCAGGTCCACAACTTGGAGTTTTATTATCTGCTAAATCTGAAGGTGAAGATGTTAAAGATGCTTTCAAATCTGTAGATCTTGGATTTAATGTAGGTGCAGGATTTCACTTTACTGAAAATCTTTCTATTAATCTTCGTTATACTATCGGTTTATCACCAATTTCAGATAATGCTGATATTGAGGATGAAGATGATTATTATGACAGTGCTAAGAATAGTAATTTAGCTTTATCTTTAGCATACAAATTCTAAATTATTTCAACTAGAAAATATAAGCCTTCCAGAAATGGAGGGCTTTTTTTATATAAGAAAGCTAATGGTTCTTAACATAATTTTGGCTCACAATTACTATATTATTTGTTAAAAAACAAATCCTTTTTCACTAGGATATTTTTATATTTGTCAATTAATTTTAACAATAAACAATTAAAATGAAGAAAATTATCTTATGTGCTATTGCAATAATGACATTTGGATTTACTAATGCACAGTCTACTAAACTTGGAGTTAAAGGTGGCCTTAATCTTTCAACTCTGGTTGGAGGAGATGTTGAAAGTGCTAAATCAGTAGTTGGTTTTCATGTGGGAGGTTTTGCAGAAATCAAAATTGTCGAGAAATTTGCAATTCAGCCTGAGATTTTATTTTCAACACAAGGAACTAAAGTTGAAAGTGTTTTTGGAAATGATTTCGATTTAAAATTGAATTATTTGAATATTCCTGTATTAGCAAAATATTATATCGTTGATAAATTCAGCGTAGAAGCTGGTCCTCAACTTGGTGTTTTGTTATCAGCTAAAGCAGATGATAACGATATTAAAGAATTTTCAAAATCAGTAGACTTTGGCTTTAATGTAGGAGCAGCATATCATTTTACAGATAATTTATCAATTAATCTTCGTTATACTATTGGTTTATCTCCTCTTTCTGATGAAGATATCGATGATGCAGATGATTTTTATGACAGTGCTAAAAATAGTAATTTAGCTTTATCATTAGCATACAAATTCTAAGTTTATTGCAACTTAAAATATAAGCCTTCCAGAAATGGAGGGCTTTTTTTGTGTAAGAAAGCGATGGTTCTTAACATAATTTTGGCTCACAATTACCATATTATTTGTTAAAAAACAAATCCTTTTTCACTAAGTATATTTTTATATTTGCCACTTAATTTTAACAATAAACAATTAAAATGAAGAAAATTATCTTATGTGCTATTGCAATAATGGCATTCGGGTTTGCAAATGCTCAAAAAACTAGATTTGGAGTAAAAGGTGGTCTTAATATTGCTACTATTGGTGGTGAAGATCGTGCTAACGCATTAATTGGTTTTCAATTAGGCGGTTTTGCAGAAATCAACGTTTGGAAAAAATTATACATTCAACCAGAGCTTTTATATTCTGCTCAAGGTGGTAAATTTGATGGATATTATGGTGAGCCTGATTATACAGTAAATTTAAATTACATCAATGTTCCTGTATTAGCTAAGTATTATATTACAAAACAATTTACTGTTGAAGCTGGACCACAACTTGGATTTTTAGTTTCTAGTAAAAACACTTATGATGAAAAATCAGTTGATGTTGCTTTTAATTTAGGAGCAGGATATAATTTTACAGATAATTTCTCTGTAGGTATTCGTTATACTATTGGCTTATCTAATGTTTACGATTATGACAACGATTATTATGATGATGAAGATTTTGGATATTATGATAATAGATATACTAATAATGTTCTTGCATTAACGGCAGCATACAAATTCTAATATTAAATTCTAATATTTTTAAAACCCTCCCTAATCAGGAGGGTTTTTTATTAATTGAAAGAAAAAGACTACATTTGATATTCATTAAAAATGGATTAAACAATGAAGAATTTTTTTTTATCAGCAATTGCTGTTATGGTATTTGGGTTTGCTAACGCACAACAAGCAAAATTTGGAATTAAAGCCGGAATAAATTTGTCAAATTGGACTGGCGATACTCATGGAGTAAATATAGGATCAAGATTTGGAGTTAACATGGGTGGTTTTGCTGAAATCAACATAAATGATCGTTTTGCTATTCAACCAGAGATTTTGTATTCAACTCAAGGGGCAAAATTTAAAGATTTTACAACGTATGTAAATGGCTATCAGTTTAAAAATGATATAAATTGGAATCTTTCCTATATTAATATACCTGTAATGTTTAAATATACTGCTGATGGTCAGTCTTTTATTGAAGTTGGACCACAAATTGGTTTTTTAACTTCAGCAAAAATGTCTACTAAACTAACCCAATATAGTAAAACTGTAGATCAAGATGCTAAAGACACGTTTGAATCTATTGATTTTGGACTTGTTCTCGGTGTAGGATATAACATTACTGAGCATTTAGCTACTAATCTTCGTTACGCTATCGGTTTATCAAATATCATTAAAACGGAATCTGGTGATGATGATAAAATTCATAACAGCGTTTTTTCATTAGCATTGGGCTATAAATTTTAGTTTATTGTTTTAAAATAGTGTAAAAAACCTTCTAATCAGGAAGGTTTTTTTATGCCCAAAAATGTTTTACTTTGTAAATATGAAATGGAATACTTATATAAAAGATTATCAATCGTATTTGCGAATCGAAAGAGGATTGTCTAAAAACACAATCGAAAATTATGGTTTCGATATCGAGCGATTATGTCTTTTTTTAGAAACCAATCGAATAGAAGTTTCTCCCTTAAATATAACTGATGAAATAGTACAGCAATTTATTTATGCCGTTTCAAAAGAAGTTAATCCGCGTTCGCAAGCGCGCATTATTTCCGGATTAAAAAGCTTTTTTGGTTATCTGATTTTTGAAGATTACAGAAAAGATAATCCTTTAGAATTAATTGAGTCTCCCAAAACAGGCCGAAAATTGCCCGATACATTATCTGTTCCTGAAATCGATGCGCTTATTGCTGCTATAGATTTAAGTTCTAATGAAGGGGAAAGAAACCGTGCCATGCTCGAAACTTTATACGGTTGCGGATTGAGAGTTTCTGAATTGGTTTCACTCAAAATTTCTGATTTATTTTTTGAAGAAGGTTTTATAAAAATTACCGGAAAAGGAAACAAAGAACGTTTTGTACCCGTTGGAAAACTAACCCAAAAATACATTCAGATTTATCAAAACTCCATTAGGAATACTTTAAATATAAAAAAAGGTCAGGAAGATACTTTGTTTTTAAACAGAAGAGGAAGTCAATTGACTCGTTCTATGATTTTTGCCATTATAAAAAATCTTGCCGTAAAAATTGGTTTGCATAAAAATATTAGTCCGCATACTTTACGACATTCCTTTGCTACACATTTGCTTGAAAATGGTGCTGATTTAAGATCAATTCAGTTAATGCTTGGCCATGAATCAATAACAACAACCGAAATTTATGTACATTTAGACCGAAGCTTTTTAAAAGAAGTCATACATTCCTTTCATCCAAGAAAATAATTTAGCTTTAATTCTACAAGAACTTCATTTGTAAGTCTTAAAAGTAATACCTTGTGTATTATTTATAAATTAATAATGTTGATAAACAATAACTTAAGTCTTTTTCTGTTTTCTGTTTGAAGATTATTTTATAATTCAATTGATATAAAAAAGAAATATATGGTTTTTGATTTACATGAAAATGAAGATTGCCTGCAGGTAAATAATTTTTACAAAAAATTGTTTGCCGAAATGCCGGATTTACTTTTTCAGTTTGTTATCGATTGCAATAATAATTACACATTTCCGCTTGTCAGTAAATCTGCTGATGAGATTTTTGAATTACCCTCAACCACATTTTCGAACGAAAGTATTTTAGTAATTTATAACCGAATTCATCCAAACGACAGAGATTTATTTTTTCAGTCTTTAATTAAGGCGCGTAGGGAGGTAAAGCCCTGGGTGCTGGAGTTTAGAGCTTTTTTACCAAAAAAAGGATTGCGCTGGTTTCAGATTTCTTCTAAAACAGAACTGGCTGATGACGGTTGTGTTAGTTTTTTCGGACATGTTTCTGATATTACTGATCTAAAAGATAAAGAAGCAAGATTACGCATTTCTGAGGAACGTTTTCAGTTTGCACTCGAAGCATCAACTACCGGTATTTGGGATTGGAATATGGTTACCAATAGCGTTTTTTATTCGTCGCTTTCACTTAAAATTTTAGAATTAGAATCTACTGATGTTTTTGATGATCCGGATCGCTGGGATAAACTTGTTCATCCTGATGATCTTCCAAAATATTATTCAGATATTCAGGATCATTTTGATAATAAGATTCCGTATTACGAAAATTACCATCGTGTAATGACATCCAGCGGAAACTACAAATGGATTTTGGATCGGGGAAAAGTTATAGAAAGAGATGAAAAAGGGCAGCCAGTGCGCGTTATAGGAACTCATACTGATATTTCATTTCAAAAAGAAAAAGAGCTTGAGCTTTTAAAAACGATGAAACTTTACAGCGATCAAAATAGCCGATTATTGAATTTTTCGCATATTGTTTCGCACAATTTAAATACACAGGCCGGAAATATAAAATCGATTCTGGATTTTATTGATGCAGATGCAGATCGAACAATGATTAATGAAATGTTGCTTCATCTAAGAACCGTTTCTAATGATTTGAATGAAACTATTTCTAATTTAACACAAATCGTAAAAACCCAAAGTAATATCAATATTGCTGTTGAGCCTTTAAAACTGAATGAATATATCGAAAAAACAATTTCAACGATTAAAGGATATGATAAGCAAACCAACGTTTCGATTGTAAATAATGTTCCCGAATATTTAAAAATCAATTTTAATCCGGCTTATTTAGAAAGTGTGTTGTTGAATTTTGCTACAAATGCCATAAAGTACCGTCATCCGGATCGCGACCCAATAATAATTTTCGATTTTGCAATTGAACCTGAAGGTTATAAATCACTAAAAATTACTGATAATGGTTTAGGAATTGATCTGGCAATTTACGGCGATTTATTATTCGGAATGTATAAAACGTTTCACAAACACGAAGAAGCCAGAGGAATTGGTTTATACATCACCAGAAATCAAATTGAAGCTATGAAAGGGAGCGTTTCTGTAGAAAGTGAAGTTGGAGTAGGAACGAGCTTTAAAATCGTATTTAACGATATGTAAATCAAATTTTTTATTTAAACACATAGAAACATAGATTTCAAAGTTTCAAAAAATATGAAAAGGCGTTTCACTTGCATTAATAAACATAGCTATGTGAAAAAACTTGTTTGCTAAAACTGCCTTTTTCACTGGTATAATATCCCTATGTTTCTATTTGTTTATAAAAATATACGCAACGTTAGATGAGGGCAAAACAAAAAGGCTATCCGTTAAGATAGCCTTTTTGTTTTGTATATAAAGTTGAGATTACTTAGCAATATTTACTGCTCTGGTTTCTCTAATTACTGTTACTTTAACCTGACCCGGATAAGTCATTTCTGTCTGAATTTTTTGTGAAATCTCGAAAGATAAATTCGCTGCATTATCATCAGAAACTTTTTCGCTTTCTACAATTACACGAAGTTCTCTACCAGCCTGAATTGCGTATGCATTTTTTACACCGCTAAATCCGTAAGCCACTTCTTCAAGATCTTTCAAACGTTGAATGTATGAATCTAAAACCTGACGCCTTGCGCCTGGTCTCGCACCTGAAATAGCATCACAAACCTGAACGATTGGAGATAATAATGATTTCATTTCGATCTCGTCGTGGTGAGCTCCAATAGCGTTACAAACTTCTTCTTTTTCACCGTATTTCTCCGCCCATTGCATACCTAATAGTGCGTGAGGTAAATCGCTTTCAGTATCCGGCACTTTACCAATATCGTGAAGTAAACCGGCTCTTTTTGCCAATTTCACATTCAAGCCTAATTCAGCTGCCATGATACCACAAAGTTTAGAAACTTCTCTTGAGTGTTGCAATAAGTTTTGTCCGTAAGAAGAACGGTATTTCATTCTACCTACGACTTTTATCAATTCAGGGTGTAAACCGTGAATACCTAAATCGATAACCGTACGTTTACCAACTTCAATAATTTCGTCATCAATTTGTTTTGCTGTTTTAGCAACAACTTCTTCAATTCTAGCTGGGTGAATACGTCCGTCAGTTACTAATTTGTGCAATGACAAACGCGCAATTTCTCTACGAACAGGGTCAAAACAAGAAAGGATAATCGCTTCCGGTGTATCATCAACAATGATTTCAACTCCCGTTGCAGCTTCAAGCGCTCTAATGTTACGGCCTTCACGACCAATAATTCTACCTTTTACGTCATCAGATTCAATGTTGAAAACAGAAACGCAATTTTCAACCGCTTCTTCAGTTCCAACTCTTTGAATTGTGTTAATGATAATTTTCTTCGCTTCTTGCTGTGCAGTAAGTTTTGCCTCTTCAATAGTTTCCTGAATATGAGACATAGCTTTGCTTTTAGCTTCAGCTTTTAAACCTTCTACCAATTGTTCTTTTGCTTCCTCAGCAGAAAGTCCTGAAATTACTTCAAGTTGCTGTAATTGACTTTTATGCAGTTTGTCAACTTCAGATTGTTTTTTGTCTAAAACTTCAATTTTAGTTTGGTATTCTAATGTTTTAGCTTCGAAATCGTCGTTTACTTTTTTAGCTTTCGATAACTCATTAGAAATTTGCGATTCTTTATCGCGAACTCTTTTTTCTACTTCTGCTACTTTTTTATCTCGTGCTAAAATAACTTGTTCGTGCTCTGATTTTAATTCAATAAAACGTTCTTTAGCCTGAAGAATTTTATCTTTTTTGATATTTTCGGCCTCTAAATTAGCGTCTTTTAAAATGGATGAGGCTTCTTTTTTGGCGTTTTTGATTAAGTTTGAAATATTGCTTTTTTCGATAATTTTAGCTATTCCAAAACCTGCTGCAATACCTATAATTCCTGAAATAATGATCGTTATAATGTCCATGTTTGTTAAAATTTATATATAAAAAAGCCTACATTAATTGCTTGTATAAACTCGTAAAGACAAGTTTTGAGCTAACTCGCTGTTCAAGTTTCCAAGCCGAAGCATGGCATACTATAGTAGCGAAGATTCACTCACTTTAATTTGTTAGTGTTGAGTTTACCAATTGTGAACTAATGTAGGCAGTATCTTAGTTTCTGTAAAGAACGTTTAATTTTCGAGATATTGATCTAAAAGCGAATTTAATCTTTTAATTCGTTCGATGGTTTCTTCGCCATCAATTGCGTTATCAATTTGTTTCTGTTCTACTTGTGAAGCAAACTGCAGGGCGCACATGGCCAATACATCTTGCTTGTCGCGAACCGCATAACTTTCTTCGAATTGCTTGATCATAGCATCAATTTTTTTAGAAGCACTTCTAAGTCCTTCTTCCTGAGCTGGTTCAACCGTTAAAGGGTAAACTCTGTCTGCAATTGATATTTTAATTCTAAGCTTTCCGTCCATGTTTTACTAGTCTGATAGTTGTGCTATACAGTAATCAATTTCGCGAATTAATGAATTTATTTTAAGCTTTGTCTCTCTCTTATTATTGTCGCTGCCGAGCAACGAATTGGCTATTTTAAGTGTGTCATATTGCTTCTTCAAAGCCTCAATTTCTTCAGATTGTTTCTGGATGATTTGCGCAGCTTTGGCTAGTTGTAATCTTAATTCCTGATTGTTATTCTCCAGTCCTTTTGATTTCTCAAAAAGCTTTTCGACTTTATATTCAAGAGTATCAATTATTTCGGCAATTACACTCATTATAAATCCTATTCATTACTTAATCATACAAAGTTAGTATTCCTTTTTATTAATGCAATTTTTTATCGATTTTTTTACATTAAAAATAACCAAATAAATGAAATTCAGTGAATTGTATTTTTGTAGCTTTTTACTCGTTTTTACCCTCATATTTTTTTATCTTAGCAAAAATGTTGCTTATGAGAATTTCTGTACTTACCTTATTTTTTTGTCATTTTATATTTGCTCAAACTCAGTATCCTAAAGATTATTTTAGTCCGCCGCTGGATATTCCAATGCAGCTTTCGGGCAATTTTGGCGAACTGCGACCGAACCATTTTCACGCCGGTTTCGATTTAAAAACAAATCAAAGAGAAGGTTTAAATGTATATGCAATTGCTGACGGATATGTTTCAAGAATCAAAATTTCAACCTTTGGAAACGGTAAATGCATTTACATAACACATCCAAATGGATATACTTCTGTATACGGACATTTGCAAACACCACTTGGAATTATTCAGGAATATGTTCAGAAAGCACATTATAAAGAAAAGGCTTTTGAAATAGAAATGTTTTTAAAACCTGATGAATTACCGGTTACAAAAGGACAATTAATTGCGCTTTCTGGAAATACAGGATCTTCAGAAGGGCCACACTTGCATTTTGAAATTCGCGATTCTAAAACAGAATTTGTTATAAACCCAATGTTTTTCGGATTTGATAAAAATATAAAAGACACTAAAAAGCCAACGATTTCAAGTATTTTTGTTTATCCGTTAGGGAATACAACCGTAAATCAGTCAAAATTGCCCTTGTTATTAAATTTGTCACTTCAAAAAGACGGAACTTATCTGGCAAGTAAGGTAAAAGCAAACGGTAAAATTGGTTTCGGAATCAATGCCGTAGATTTCGATGATGTTTCAGGAAATAGAAATGGCGTTTTTAATGTTTCAACTTTTTTCAACGGAAATCAAAATTACAACTACCAGTTTAATACGTATTCATTTGATGAAATGCGCTATATCAACGCTTTTATCGATTATCCGCGATATAAAAAAAACAGTCAGCGTATTCAAAAGTTATTTATGAAAACGCCTTATAATTTGAGTATTATAAAAACAGATTCGCTTCGAGGCATTATTCCGGTTGAACCGAATTTAGCTTCAAGTTACAGAATTGAAGTTTCTGATTATTTTGGAAATCTAAATTCCGTAACCGTTCCTATAGAATATGATATAGAAACACCAATTGTTAACGAAGAACCTAATACGTCAAAATATTTTATTCACGCCAATAAAGATTCAAATTTCGAAAAAGATAATATGTCGGTATTTTTCCCAGCCAGAACTTTTTATGATGATTTTGATATGAATTTTGATGTAAAAAACAATCGGATTTATATTCACGAAGATGTTATTCCCGTACATTCAAATTTTACCATTACAATAAAAGACAGCACTTATACGGAAGCAGAAAGAGATAAACTTTTTATTGCAAGAATTAGCGGAAACAGTAAAAGTTATTACGGAACAATTAGAAATAAAGATGTGTTTACGGCTAAATCAAAAATGTTGGGGCAATACGGTTTGGTATTGGATACTGTTGCGCCTGTTATAAAAATTGCAAAGCCAATAGAGGGTAAATGGATTAGCGATGTAAAAGCAATTCAGTTTACAATTGGCGATAGTTTGTCCGGAATAAAATCGTACAACGGTTATTTAAACGGAAATTGGATTTTATTTGAATACGATAATAAGACCAGAAAAATAACACACAAATTTGAAGATGCATTAGTAGCAGAAGGTCCAAATGATTTAAAAATTGAAGTAGTTGACAATGTAGGAAATTCTGCTATCTTTGAAACTCACTTTTTTAGAAGTCAACAAAAATAAAACCAAAACGTTTGAATCATAGTAAGTTAATATTCGTTTTCCTTTTTTTGTGCATTGGTTATGTTTCATTTGCTCAAAATGCTCATGTTAAAGGAATTATTTTAGATAATGAAAATCGCCCGGTTGCTGATGTCAATATTTCAGCTTCAGGAAATATTTCGCAAACTGATTCTAATGGTTTTTTTGAAATCGAAATTCCATCCAACAAAAAAGTCTCTTTGATTTTTACCCATATTTCATTAAAAATGATGAGCCTTACGGTGCATTTAAAACCCAATGAAGTTTTTGTTTTTAATCCGAAAATGAGTAATTCGGCAGAACAAATGGGAGAAGTTTTTGTTTCTTCTAATAATAAAAAACGCGTTCAGGGCATTACCGTTATCGATACAGAAACGATAAAGAAAATTCCCGGAGCAAATGCCGGAATAGAAAATATTCTAAAAACATTACCCGGCGTAAATTCAAATAATGAACTAAGTACGCAATATGCAGTTCGTGGTGGAAATTATGACGAAAATTTAGTTTACGTAAATGAAATCGAAGTTTATCGTCCGTTTTTAATTCGTTCCGGACAGCAAGAAGGTTTAAGTTTTACCAATACAGATCTGGTACAAAATGTAGATTTTTCGGCTGGAGGATTTCAGGCAAAATTTGGAGATAAATTATCGTCTGTTTTAGATATTACGTATAGAAAACCAACTCAGTTTGCAGCCGCTCTTGAAGCCAGTTTACTAGGCGGAAGTATTGCAGTTGATGCTGTTTCTAAAGATAAAAAATGGTCTGCCGTAACCGGAGTTCGATACCGAAACAATAGTTTGCTTGTAAATAGCCAAGATACACAAACCAATTATACGCCAACTTTTGTAGATGTTCAAACCAATATAAATTATGATATTTCTGAAAAGTGGCAAATGAGCTTTTTAGGAAATATTTCGCAGAATAAATATTTGTATCAGCCTCTAACCAGAGAAACAAAATTCGGGACAATCGATCAGCCAATGGCACTTGCGGTTTATTATGAAGGACAGGAAAAAGACCAATACGATACTTATTTTGGCGCTTTGAAAACAACGTATAAAGCTTCGCCATCCTTAACTTTTAAACTAATTGGTTCCTTATTTCATACAAAAGAGAAAGAACATTTCGATATTCTCGCTCAATATCGTTTAGGAAATGTAAACGCTGAAGGAGAAACCGATATCGACAATGTTGATTTTACAACGGGAATTGGCTCTCAGCTTAATCATGCCCGAAACGACCTTGATGCCTTAATTGCAAATGTAGAAATTAAAGGTTTTAAAGAATGGAGAGACAGTCAGTTAGAATTTGGTTTGAAATACACCAGAGAATCCATTCGAGATCGAGTGGTAGAGTGGGAAATGATCGATTCGGCAGGATTCTCAATTAATCCGCCAATTGTTGTTTTGCCTCAGAATAATCAGCCATACGAAACTTATACAGGACCATTATTGCCTTATCAGGATGTTCGTGCAACTAATTTCAATACCATAAACAGATTTTCAGGTTACACACAATGGAACCAGAAAACAGAAATTGGTTCAAGCCAGGTTTGGTATAATATCGGTGCCCGTTTTCAGAGCTGGAGTGTTTCCGGAGCTGCAATCGAAGGAAAAAATCAAATTGTTTTTAGTCCGCGTGCGCAATTCGCCTTAAAACCGGATTGGGATATGGATATGGTTTTCAGACTTTCCGGAGGATTGTATCATCAGCCGCCTTTTTATAGAGAACTTCGTGATTTAAATGGTGTTGTAAACCCAGATGTAAAAGCGCAGGAATCTGTTCATGTGGTTTTGAGCAATGATTATAATTTTAAAATGTGGAACCGTCCTTTTAAATGGGTTACCGAAATTTATTATAAATCGCTTTCAGATGTAAATGTATATTCGATCGATAATGTCCGAATTCGTTACATTGCCAATAACAATGCAAAAGCTTACGCTCAAGGTTTAGATTTTAGGTTAAACGGAGAATTTGTACCAGGAACGGAATCATGGATTAGTTTTGGATATTTGAAAACCGAAGAAAACTATGAAAACAAAGGCTATATCGCCAGACCAACAGATCAACGTTTGAAATTTGCAATGTTGTTTCAGGATTATATGCCAAACATTCCGAGTGTAAAATTGTATTTGAATTTAGTTTATAATACAGGTTTGCCGGGCGGTGCGCCATCTTATTCTGATCCGTATTTGTATCAAAACCGATTAAACGATTACAGAAGAGCTGACGTAGGTTTTGCAAAGGTTTTTGTGGACAACAGTACAAGAAATAATAAAACAGGCTGGATAAAAAACTTTGAAGAATTGTCTTTAGGCGTTGAGATTTTTAATATTTTCAATAATCAAAATGCGATAACCAATACATGGGTGCGTGATGTATATTCTAAAAATCAATACGCAATTCCTAATTATATGACTTCGAGAGTTTTTAATATAAAGCTGAATGCGAGGTTGTAAATAATTATCGTAAAGCTTTAAATTCAACATCGGCAATAAGAAAATAACATTTTGCGTTTGAAAAATAAGTCAACTTATTTTTGGTTGTTGGTAAAATTCAATAAAAACAGATAATACAATCAAAAATACTATATTTGATATTCTAATATAATTTCCAGACATGAAAAATTCCTTAAAATATATAGCCTTAGTAATCATCGGAACATTAGTGAGTTGTAAAGATGAAGTTCAGAAGCCGAAAGTAAGTTATGATGCTTCAAGTAAAGCAAATGTTGTTGGAAAAACAGATTCAACGCAAATTGAAGTGGCTGATTTGCCAATTCAGATGGAAGGAACGGATTATTTAATTCATCCTGTCGGAGATTTGAGAGTTTATGAAAGAGGTACAAAATCGCGTTACGGATCTTCGAGTGTGAGCGATTTAAGTTTTACGATTTCAAATTTAGGCGAATATGAAATTACCGGTTATTTACAAAACCTGAAATTCCAAAAAGTAGATTCAGATTCTATTCATTCTTTAACAGATAAACCAGCTTTAATTTTAACGGCAACTTATTTAAAACCGGTTGCAGATAAAACGCACAATCAAATAATGGTTTATACATTAGCTGACACTGACACTAACAAAGATGGTAAAATAGATAGCGGAGATATTAAAACTTTATATTTAAGTGATATTAGTGGAGCTAATTTTACTAAAATTTCAGAAGATCTCCAGGAATTGGTTGATTGGAGTTTAATAGAATCTAATAGTCGTTTGTATTTTAGAACGATTGAAGACACGAATCAAAATGGTCAGTTCGATAAAAATGACGTTTTACATTATAACTATATAGATTTAGCTTCTAAAAAATGGGAAGTTAAAGGTTATAAGCCGATATAATTTTTGATTTTAGATTGCTGATTTTAGATTTATGTTGTGTCATTTCGAGGAACGAGAAATCACATAACGTATTCGCGTTTCGTTGCTCTCTGGATGTGATTTCTCGTTCCTCGAAATGACACAAAATGAAATTGTAAAGAAAAAAAGAGCCGCCAGGCTCGATAATTTTGTAGAGCTGGACTTTTTAGTCCAGTTTAGATTGGAATTCGTTAATCAGGCAAAAAAACCTAAATCAAAATATCACTCTCCAAATCAGATTTCTCGATTTCAAAACCAAAACCAAGACGTTCTACCAATTGAATTACCAGTTTTTTATACCAGTTTTCAGATTTGGGATGAATGTAGATTTTCTCAATTAACTGATTAATATCAACATTGATTTTTAATCCGTCATTCAGTTTTATAGTGCTTTTTGAAGTGTCGGTTATAATGCGGACTTCGCGCTCGTATTGAAAACTTTTTCGCTTAAATAAAAAGGAAAAAAACAAATCCTCAAACGGAATATATTCTTTTTTATAATCGATGTAATTTACTTCGCCAATATACTGATCAAAGTTGTTCTCTGGATTCAGTGCTTTTTGCAATCTCCCGATTGTAGATTGAATCGCTAAACCTTCGCTGTTTTGCGTAAATATCTGCCACATGGCAAACGATTCGTATTCGTTAATATGCCAACTGCTTATGGCTACTTTTTCGCGATGTGTTTTGTAATAATTTAAAAAGTCAGGATTGTCAACGGCGAGTTTTTTAATCTCTTCAAATGTAGGTTCGCTAAAAGTTCCCTCGTACTGATCTTCGAATTTATCAGAACGGGACATGAACAATTTCTTAGAAAGCAACAAATCAAGAAATTTAGATAAGTCAAGATATTTCCAAACAATAGTGTCCGGATCATCAGGCAATTTTATGTTCGGATTGTTGAGATACATTTTGTTTAAGTGTCAAAGGTTCAAATAGGCAAAGGCTAAAACTTTATTTATGATTCGAAAGATTGCATAGTTACAAGTTTGTTGTAAGTTCCGCTGTGTGCAATTAATTCGTCGTGAGTTCCTTGTTCTACAATTCTTCCTTTTTGCATGACAACAATCAAATCTGCTTTTTGAATTGTCGAAAGACGGTGCGCAATTACAATAGATGTTCTGTTTTGCATCATATTTTCTAAAGCAACCTGAACAAATTTTTCGCTTTCGGTATCCAGTGCAGATGTAGCTTCATCTAAAATCATAATTGGAGGATTTTTCAATACGGCACGCGCAATCGATAAACGTTGTTTTTGGCCGCCCGAAAGTTTATTTCCGCTATCACCAATATTAGTGTAGATTCCTAAAGGTAATTCACTAACAAATTCATAAGCGTTGGCAATTTTCAAAGCTTCAATAATTTCGTCATCTGTAGCGTCCAGTTTTCCTAATGAAATATTTGCCTTTATAGTATCATTAAACAAAATACTATCCTGCGTTACTAATCCCATTAAACCGCGAAGCGACTGTAGATTTAAGTCTTTTATGTTGATGCCATCAATAGAAATAGATCCGTCGGTTACATCATAAAAACGGGTTAATAAATTGGCAATCGTACTTTTTCCACTTCCGGATTGTCCCACAAGAGCAACCGTTTGTCCTTTTTTAACCTGAAGAGAAAAATCTTTTAAAACGTTTTCATCCTGATATTTAAAATTGATATTCTGAATGTTGATACTGTTATCAAAAGTTGTTTTTTCGATAGCGTCAACTTTACTGGTAATTGGATTGTCCTGATCTAAAATTTCCAAAACACGTTCTGCTGCAGCATTTCCTCTTTTTACTCCGTAAGAAGCTTTAGAAATCGCTTTTGCAGGGGTCAGAATATTATAAGCCAATCCCATATAGGCAATAAATGCAGCGCCGTCTAATGTTTTTTCAATCAAAACCATCTGACCTCCGTACCAAAGTAATATGGCAATTACTGTAATTCCCATAAATTCACTCGCCGGCGAAGCCAGGTTCTGACGATTCCCGATACTATTTGATAAGTTGAAAAAACGTTCGGTTGAATTTCTAAAAACAGTATTGAAGTAATTTTCAGAGTTATATCCTTTTACTACTTTCAATCCACCAATCGATTCTTCGATAGTTGATAAAAAAGTACCTTGTTCCTGTTGTGCTTTTGTTGATTGCTTTTTAAGTTGTTTTCCGATTAATGAAATTATATAACCTGAAACCGGAATAAATATAAAAACAAACAAAGTTAATTTTGCGCTAATAATTAACATTGCAATTATAGTAAAAACGATAGTTAGAGGCTCTTTTACAATAAGTTCTAAAATTGCCAAAAATGAAGTCTGAACCTCATTTACATCACCAGCAATTCTCGAAATAACATCTCCTTTTCGTTTTTCAGAATAAAAAGATAATGGTAATTCTAATGTTTTTTTATACATCGCATTACGCATATCTCTTAAAACGCCATTTCGTAAAAAAGTAATAAAAAACATAGCTGCATAATCGGCGAGGTTTTTTAGTAAGAATATCGAAATGATTATGGCAACCATTACTGAAAGTACAAAACCGGGATTGTGAGAATCTGTATTTGTTGTAATATAATAACTTAAATAGTTTTCTCCATATTCTTTAATATGGCTAATTCCTTCATAAGTTGGCATTACAGTATTCTTTTTAGTTTTGTCAAATAAAACCTGAATCATAGGAATTAATGCCATAAACGAAAGTGTACTGAAAAGCGCATACAGGACATTAAAGAAAATGTTTAATAAAGCATATTTTTTATATGGAAGTATAAAAGGGAATATTTTTTTGAAATTATTCATTTATTGTAGATGTTATTTTTTCTTTTGCAATTGTATTTTTCCAGTACTATTTTTTTTAGATAATTGATTAAATGCGCTATGCTTGATTTGTTAATCATTGACAGCATGGATAACTAATTATTCTGGTGATTTTTCACTGGACAAAATTAATCCAATTGAATTATTTTCGTCTTCTTTTAGCTTATTTTTATAAAAAAAAACTCTTATTTACATTGTTTCCAATATAAATAAGAGTTCAAATATAATATAAATTCAATTTTGAACACGCTGTGAGCAAAATTGAAATGTATTTAAAAAGAGTTTGTCACTCATTTTTATTAATTCAATTGCATCCCGGCAATGATATTTTGTATTTTTTGGTCTAAGAAACTTTCTGCAGCATCAAAATCTTCAACCGATTCTAATGCAGCATTAACGCTGATGTAGAATTTGATTTTTGGTTCCGTTCCGCTTGGTCTTGCACAAATTTTCGAACCGTCTTCGGTATAATAAATCAATACATTCGATTTCGGAATGTCCATTGTTGTTTCTTCACCAGACAATAAATTCAAAGCAATTGATGACTGATAATCTTCAACCATAATTACACGTTGTCCGTTAATTTCTTTCAAAGGATTCTCGCGCAAATCAATCATCATCTGATTAATTTCCTGTAAACCTTCCATTCCTTTTTTGGTTAATGACACTAAGAATTCTTTATAAAACCCATTTTCAACATAAAGCTGAAGAAGTTCTTTATAAACACTGCTTCCGGCAGCTTTTGCCTGCGCTGCAACTTCACATATTAATAATGTAGCGGCAACAGCATCTTTATCTCTAACCGCATCACCAACCATAAAACCAAAACTTTCCTCGCCACCGCCAATAAATTGAAGTTCAGGAAAATCTTTAATCATTTTAGCAATCCATTTAAAACCGGTTAAGCCAACTTTGCATTCAACACCATAACTTGTGGCTAATTCCATCATCATTGGAGTAGAAACAATAGTTGAACCAACGAATTGTTTTCCGTTAATTTTGCCGGCTTTTTTCCATTGTTTTAATAGAAAAGAAGTCATCAAAACCATCGTTTGGTTTCCGTTAAGCAAAATCATTTTGCCATCGTTATTTCTAACCGCAACGCCTAAACGGTCGCAATCAGGATCGGTTCCTACAACAATATCAGAATTGGTTTTATCAGCCAATGCCAAAGCCATAGTCAAAGCTTCAGGCTCTTCCGGGTTTGGAGATTTTACCGTTGGGAAATTTCCATCAGGAACCGCTTGCTCAGGAACGATATGTACATTTTTGTAACCCGCCTGAGATAAAGTATCAGGAATAGATTTTATAGACGTTCCGTGCAATGATGTAAAAACGATATGCAAATTATCTTTAGCCTCAGCCGGAGTATTAAAACTGGCATTTTCTATAGACGATTTTACAAAAACTTTGTCAATTTCAGTATCGATATATTCAATCAGGCTTTCGTTTGCGTTGAATTTAATTTTATCGTAATCAAGATTTTCGATTACGTTAATAATAGCTGCATCTTCCGGCGGAACAATTTGCCCACCATCTTGCCAGTACACTTTGTATCCGTTATATTCCGGTGGATTGTGCGACGCTGTAAGAACAATTCCGCATTGACAGCCAAGGTATTTAAGTGCAAAAGATAATTCCGGAGTTGGTCGTAAGTCTGAAAATAAATAAACGTAAATTCCGTTTGCTGAGAAAACATCAGCTACAACCTTTGCCAAAGTATTACTGTTATGACGACAATCATAAGCAATAACAACTTTTAAAGGTTGGTTTGGGAAAACTTCATGCAAATAATCTGAAAGACCCTGCGTGTTTTTTCCAAGTGTATATTTATTGATTCTGTTGTTTCCAACGCCCATCACACCGCGCATTCCGCCGGTTCCAAATTCCAGGTTTTTATAAAAACTTTCTTCAAGTTCTTTTGGTGACGTAGTCATTAATTCTTTAACAGCCGCTTGTGTCTCATTATCAAATGTAGGTGTCAACCATTCGTTTACAGCATTTAATATATTAGGTGCTATATTCATGTAAATGTTTTTTTAATGTTTTAATTAAAGATAAGATTTTTAAGGAATAATCCTGCTTCTCGATAATTATCGAAAAACTTTATCTTTTATTGTTTTTGAGAAAAAGAAATGATGTTCCCGAAAGGTTCAGGAACATCATTGTTTATATTAAATGTTAAAAGTTAACCTCTCGGGCTACTTTATAACGTGCTTCATTGCTTTTAGTGCGCAAAATAATTTCTCCTAAAAATCCGGCTAAAAACAATTGTGTTCCTATTATCATTGATGTAATTGATAAATAAAAATGGGGTCTTTCTGTAATTAACCTGCTGGCTTTGTGAATAAATAATTTATCGATTCCCAAATATAAAGCCAGTAAAAATCCAATTAAAAACATGATAGAGCCTAATAAACCAAATAGGTGCATCGGTCTTTTTCCGAATCTTGACAAAAACCAAATCGTAATCAAATCGAGAAAACCGTTTATAAAACGATCCATTCCAAATTTGGTTTCGCCATATTTACGAGCCTGGTGAATTACGACTTTTTCTCCAATTTTATTAAAACCGGCATTTTTCGCCAAAACCGGAATATAGCGGTGCATTTCGCCCGAAACTTCAATGTTTTTTACAACCGTATTTTTATACGCTTTTAATCCGCAGTTAAAATCATTCAATTCAACACCGGAAGTTTTTCTTGCCGCCCAATTGAATAATTTCGAAGGAAGGTTTTTTGCCACAACAGAGTCGTAACGTTTCTTTTTCCAGCCCGAAACCAAATCAAATTTTTCAGCCGTAATCATTTCATACAATCCCGGAATTTCGTCCGGACTGTCCTGCAAATCGGCATCCATAGTAATAATAACGTCACCTTTCGCTTTGGCAAAACCAGCGTGAAGGGCTTGAGATTTTCCAAAGTTTTTCATGAAACGAATGCCTTTTACATTCGAATTTTCATTAGAAAAACCTTCAATAATATTCCAGGAATCATCTGTACTACCATCATCTACAAAAATGATTTCATAAGAGTAATTGTTAGAGTCCATCACTTTAATAATCCAGGTATAGAGTTCTTGAAGTGATTCCTCTTCGTTTAGAAGCGGTATAAGTATAGATAAATTCATTTATTTTTTATTCTTGTGTAGATTTGCTTTTAAAAAATGCCGCGAAAATTAATCCGAAAATAGCACAGATTACAATTGCGAAAACAGACCCTTTAACTAATTCGATAGTAGAATATGGATTTGTTATTTTCATTTTTGCGATAGTCTCATTGATTGTAGAAGCCGGAGTTCCAAATTTTTGCAGCATTCCAACTGTATATTTAATCATGATTTCGCTTAAAGTATCTTTTGCGCCCGGATCAATAACATTAAATAAAACAATATTGAATATAGTAGAAATTAAAATACCAATTACCGCTGCAATAAAGTAAGTGGTAAAGGCTTCTTTGAAAGGAAAAATTCCGTTTAATTCTTTCTTAGTTTTAGAAAGTAAAATGATTGATATCGTTACGTTTATTGCTAAACCAAGCAATCCAAACCACCATGAAACAAATAGATTCAAATCGACTGCATAAATTGTAGCAGTAATTAGTGCAGATGCAATTCCGATCATCACACCATATGTAATTCCATTCTTTTTTATAACTTCATTAATCATATTTCTATATGTTTTAAAATTAATCCACAAATATAGCAATTCCCAATATAATCGAACGTAAAAAAAGCTTTTTGAATTTTACTAAAAAAAAGTGTGCTAAACATTTGAATATTAAAAAAGAATTGTAAATTTGCAAACTCAAAATAATTAAAAGTTTTAAACAAAAAAGAGTATTAGTTGTTTACACCTTTTTCTAACCATGAAAAAGCTTCAAAATAAAAATGCTCTAAACAATAAATAAAAGAAAAGATGAAAAAAGGAATTCACCCAGAAAATTACAGATTAGTTGCATTTAAAGACATGTCGAATGACGAAGTTTTTATTACTAAATCTACTGCAGATACAAGAGAAACAATTGAAGTTGACGGAGTTGAGTATCCAGTTGTAAAAATGGAGATTTCTAGAACATCTCACCCTTTTTATACTGGTAAATCTAAACTTATCGATACTGCAGGACGTATTGATAAATTCAAAACTAAATATGCAAAACACGCTAAATAATAAAAGCTGTTTTTATTTATACAAAAGCCTTCCAATCGGAAGGCTTTTTTTATGCATAATTTTAAATTTATCCGCAAAGTGCGCAAAGTTTTTTTCTATTAGGGTTTTTCTAAAAAGGGCATCCCTAAGCTTGGGGACGCAAAGCTTTGTGTTTATTTAGCTTTGCGAACTTTGTGTTTATGAACATACTATCAGATAAAAAAATCTTTTCGCGCTTTGCGGTTAATTATTTTCTTAGTTGCAATAAATGTAAATTTAATCAAACCCATAAATATTTGTAACTTTGAATCCGGTAACCAACTCAATTTTAACAATATTAAATTTAATTTATGAACTACATTCTTTTTGACGGTTCCGTCCGGAATGCTTTATTACCTTTTACTTTTACACGTCCGGTCGCTGATATTTTAATCGGAATTATGACCATTCGTCAAAAATGGGAAGCGCGTTTAGGTTCAACCATCACTACTATAACCGAAGATTATTTGTCTGCCAAATTCCCAATGGTAGAAATGGAAGAAAATGTAATGATAAACGCAGCGTATTTACCAAATGATACGCTTGCTGAACTGGTTTCTGATTTAAAAGAAAATCAGGCAATCCTTAAAGGTGATGATGTAATTGCTTTTTTTACAACTGAAAACCAGGAAGAAGTCGATTTTGATTCGTATGAAATTATTCAATATAATGAAGATGTTCTTACAGTAGAACACACCTGGGATATTTTCTCTAAAAATGATGCAGCAATTCGTGCTGACTTTCTTTATTTGACAGAAGATAGAAAATCACAGCCGATTCCTAAAAGTGTAAACGTTATTGCACCCGAGAATATTTTTATAGAAGAAGGAGCAAAATTAGAGTTTGTAACTTTAAATGCTTCAACAGGACCTATATATATAGGTAAGAATACCGAAATTATGGAAGGTACCGTAATTCGAGGCCCGTTTGCCTTATGCGAAAATGCACAAGTAAAACTAAATGCGAAGGTTTACGGAGCAACAACCGTTGGGCCAGGATCAAGAATAGGAGGAGAAGTTAAAAATTCGGTTGTATTTCAAAATTCCAACAAAGGACATGACGGATTTCTTGGAGATTCTGTTTTAGGTGAATGGTGTAATATTGGAGCTGACAGCAACAACTCAAACCTGAAAAATAACTACGAAGAAGTAAAATTATGGAGCTACGAAACCGAAGGTTTTGCAAAAACCGGACTTCAGTTTTGTGGCTTAATGATGGGAGATCACAGTAAATGCGGTATCAATACGATGTTTAATACCGGAACTGTTGTTGGAGTAAGTGCCAATATTTTTGGATCTGGTTTTCCTAGAAGTTTTGTTCCGAGTTTCTCTTGGGGCGGCGCAGCGGGTTTTACAACTTACGTAACTAAAAAAGCTTTTGAAACTGCAAAATTAGTGATGGGACGAAGAAATGTAGAATTCGACGAAACCGAATCAGCAATATTAGAACACATTTTTGAGGAAACTAAAAAATGGAGAAAGGATTGATTTTTAAGACTTCTTAGATTTTTAGATTGTTAGACTTCTTAGACTATAATAGAAATGATTACGAAAAGCTTTGCAAGATTTATTTTTGTGAAGCTTTTTTTTAAGTCTACTGTAAAATCCAACAATCTAAAAATCTAAGAAGTCTAATAATCTAAAAATCTAATTGCCTAATTATCTAATTAATCTATCTTTGCGCTTTCAAAAATACATGCTGAAAGATCTAAAAATCTAAGCAGTCTAAAAATCTAAAAATCTAAATGATTACAGTTAACGATATTTCGGTTCAGTTTGGTGGAACTACATTATTTAGCGATGTTTCTTTTGCTATCAATGAAAATGATAAAATTGCCCTTATGGGTAAAAATGGTGCGGGAAAATCGACACTTTTAAAAATAATTGCAGGTCAAAGCAAACCTTCTACCGGAAGCATTTCGACTCCAAAAGATGCTGTTGTGGCTTATCTGCCTCAGCATTTATTGACGAAAGACGGATCGACTGTAATGGAAGAAGCATCAAAAGCTTTTGGTGAGATTTTTAAAATGAAAGCCGAAATTGATGAAATCAACGAACAATTAACCGTTCGTACAGATTATGAAAGTGATGCTTACATGAAATTAATCGAAAGAGTTTCAGACTTAAGCGAGAAATTTTATGCTATCGAAGAAGTAAATTACGAAGCTGAAGTTGAAAAAATATTAATTGGTTTAGGTTTTGAACGTGAAGATTTTACACGCCAGACTTCAGAATTTTCAGGAGGATGGAGAATGCGTATCGAATTGGCTAAAATTTTATTGCAAAAACCGGATTTGATTTTACTGGATGAGCCAACCAATCACATGGATATTGAAAGTATTCAATGGTTAGAAGAGTTTTTGATAAATTCAGCAAAAGCAGTTGTGGTAATTTCGCACGATAGAGCATTTGTAGATAATATTACAAATCGTACTATTGAAGTTACAATGGGAAGAATTTACGATTACAAAGCAAAATACTCTCACTACTTAGAACTAAGAAAAGACCGTCGTGTACACCAGCAAAAAGCATACGATGAACAACAAAGAATGATTGCTGATAACAGAGCGTTTATTGACCGTTTTAAAGGAACATTTTCTAAAACAGATGCCGTTCAATCCCGAGTTAAAATGCTGGAAAAACTTGTTATTGTACAGGTTGATGAAGTAGATAATTCAGCATTAAAATTAAAATTCCCACCGGCTGCACGTTCAGGGCAATATCCTGTTGTGGTGAAAGATCTAACGAAATCTTACGGAGATCATGTCGTTTTTAAAGATGCTAATATCGTGATCGAAAGAGGTCAAAAAGTAGCTTTCGTTGGTAAAAATGGAGAAGGAAAATCGACTATGATCAAAGCCATAATGAAAGAAATTGGCATTGATGAAGGAAGTGTTGAAATTGGTCATAATTCTCAAATTGGGTATTTTGCTCAAAACCAGGCTTCATTATTAGATGAAAATGCTACCATTTTCGAAACTATTGATAACATTGCTGTTGGAGATGTTCGAACTCAAATCAAAAATATTCTTGGAGCCTTTATGTTTCAGGGCGATGATATTACCAAAAAAGTAAAAGTACTTTCAGGAGGAGAAAAAACGCGTTTAGCAATGATAAAATTATTACTGGAACCGGTTAACTTATTAATTCTGGATGAGCCTTCAAATCACCTTGATATGAAGACAAAAGATATTATTAAAGACGCACTTCGTGATTTTGACGGAACTTTAATCCTGGTTTCTCACGATCGTGATTTCCTTGACGGTTTAGCAACAAAGGTTTTCGAATTTGGAAACAAACGAGTGAAAGAACATTTTGAAGATGTTGCCGGTTTCTTAGCACACAAGAAAATGGATTCGATGAGAGAAATCGAAAAATAATTTTCAGTTCAGATATAACGAAAAGCACAAGTTGATTCTTGTGCTTTTTTTGATTCAATTTAATTTTAACGCAATTATTTTGTAAGGTATTTCTTTTTTTATTACATTAGCACTATATTTAATATTTGATTTATAAGCAGTTAGCTTTTTTTGCTGTAAAGTAAAAATTGGTTTTGATATTGATTCCGGAAACTAATTTTATTTGTACAGGCTATGAAAAAATCTTTACTTATAGGAATTACTCTTGTCTACTTTCTACCATTTTTGATGAATGCTCAAACTTCTGAGGATTCTGAAAGTAGCATAAAATATCCTCAGTTTCAATTTAAGGGACTTTTACAGGCCAGATACTTAGAAAGTTTTGGTGAAAATGTAGATGTTATGGGTGTCCATCATACTACAGGTGAGGCTATCCAAAGTTCGTTTGATATTAAACGAATGCGTGTTGGTGTAAATACCAAATTAAGTGAAGCCACAGAAGTGGTAATTCTGGTCAATCTTGCCGATTTTAAATCAGATTCTAAAGGGAAAGTATTAGAAAACGCTTACGCAAAATACACCTTCAATAAATATATTGCTTTAACGGGAGGTCAATTTCGACCGGCTTTTGGTATTGAAGAATTGGTTCCGGTTGATATTATAAAATCATTTGATTTCTCTAATCAATATTACGAATTTGGAAAAAATGGCTGGACGAGCTTTCAAATAGGAGCTTCTGCAAGCGGAGCGTTTGAAATTGGTAAAGTTCCTGTAGATTATGCATTTTCTGTTTTAAATGGAAACGGGAAAAATCAGGAAACGGATAAAGATAACGGCAAACAATATTCTTCAAGACTGGTTTTTGGACTTTCAAAAAAACATAAAATCAATTTGGGTTTAAATAGTGGTATCGGAAAAGTTTTTAAAGAGAAAGTTTTTGCTTTTGGAGCTGATATTACAAGTGATTTTAAACTGACAGACAAATTTACTTTTGATCTGCAGATTGAATACAAGCAGGGAACGAATTCTAATTTATATTTTTCATTGCCTGTTGCGAACAGAACTCCCAATGTTGACGATTATCAAATGCGCGGGATTTATTTTCTTCCCAATTTAAGATATGTAGTGAATTATAAAAAATTAACTGCCTTAGAATTTTCTTGTCGTTATGAATCATTCGATTCAAATTATAAAGTTGATTCCAATGTCAGACAGACTTATACGCCCATGATTAGTCTCGAATTTGGAAAAGCGTACACGGGAAGAATAGAAATGGGATTGCAAATTGATGATTTCGATCGAAATATTCCGGATACATCAACCTACGATAATAACTTATTTATTATACAATTTCAGTGCAGGCTGTAGTTTAATTTAATCTCCATAGTTATGAAAGAAGTAAAAATTCCCCAAACCATTATTACGCTTGTTGTTGGAATTGCAATTTGGTTAATTCCTGCACCAAATGGAGTTGTTATTGAAGCCTGGCATTTGTTTGCCATTTTTGTGGCAACAATTCTGGGAATCATTCTCAAAGCAGCTCCAATGGGAACGATGTGTATGATTGCAATAGCACTAACCGCTTTATCGCAAGTGCTGTCACCGGGCGATCCGGGAAAATCGATAACACTGGCATTGAAAGGCTTTGGAGATAAAGTGATTTGGTTAATCGGAATTTCATTTTTCATTGCCAGAGGGTTTATCAAAACAGGATTAGGAAACAGGATTGCTTTTTTATTCATAAAAATATTCGGAAAAAGCTCTCTGGGTTTGGCTTACGGTTTAGGTTTGGCAGATTTGGTTTTGGCTCCCGCTGTACCAAGTAATACCGCAAGGGGAGGAGGAATTATTTATCCGATAATGAAATCGATGGCAATGAGTTTTGGTTCAATGCCGGATCAGCCCGAAACGCATCGGAAATTGGGATCTTATTTAACGCTAAGCAGTTACAATGCGAACTTAATCGCTTCCTCAATGTTTTTAACCGGAACGGCAAGTAACCCAATGTGCCAAAAATTTGCTCTGAATTTAGGAATTAAAATTACCTGGATGTCCTGGGCGGCGGCGGCAATAGTTCCCGGATTGGTTTCATTTTTTGTGATTCCGTTGGTGTTGTATAAAATTTATCCGCCCGAACTTAAAAAAACCGGAGATGCCCCGGAAATAGCTTCTCAAAAACTGAAAGAAATGGGACCAATAACCCGTAACGAATGGCTGATGCTATTGACTTTCTTTATTTTATTATTTCTATGGATGACAGGCGATTTGTTTTCTATAGATGCAACAACAACGGCATTTATAGGTTTGGTAGTTTTGTTACTAACATCAGTTTTAACCTGGGACGATGTAAAAGCCGAAAAGGGAGCGTGGGACACCATTGTCTGGTTCGCCGTTTTGGTAATGATGGCGAGTTCGCTCAATGAATTGGGTTTTATAGGCTGGTTTAGTAATGTCGTAAAAGCAGAAATTGGCGGATTAAGCTGGCAAATGGCTTTTCCGATAATAATATTAGTATACTTTTTTAGCCATTATCTTTTTGCGAGTGCAACGGCTCACGTCGCTGCTATGTATGCAGCATTGTTGGGCGTAGGAGTTTCCCTTGGAATTCCGGGATTGCTTTTAGCTTTTATGCTTGGTTTTATAGGTTCAATTTACGGAACTTTAACGCATTATGGTCATGGTCCGGCACCCGTTTACTTTGGGAGCGGCTATGTAGATTTAAAAAGCTGGTGGGTCAAAGGCTTAATCACCGGATTAATAATGTTATTTATTTACATGGTAATCGGTGGACTTTGGCTAAGACTTATTGGTGATTTTTAAAATTTAAATCCTGATTCCGGGAGGAAGCAATTCTTTGTATTTTGGATTTTTTTTGATAAATAATACAATTTTCGGATGAATTGGCATCAGTTTGAATTTCTTCTCAATGATAAGTTTCATGATGTTTTTAAGTAAAGCATCAATCATATCCTGATTTGCAAATCCTTCAGGTGTATTAATTTTGGTTAGAAAAATTTTCTTTTCCTGAAAAGAATATTCTATAGAAAGTAATCCTTCAGGGACTATGGTTTCAAACTGTCTTGCAAAGGTGTTGTCTTTGATTTCCATAGTTTCAATAGGTTCCATATTTGTCATGTTTTGGGGGGTGGATTAAAAAATAATAGAAAAAGAACGTGCAATAATATTGTAAAGACCTTCTAAAAGATATCTACATAATGGTTATTGTGACTACAAAGGTAATCATTTGATTTTCAATATAAAATTATTTTTTATTGCGCCAGAATGAAAGTGTGTTCTTACTTTTGTTTTTTAATGTAATATTAGGCATATGATTTGTATTGTATCTTAATAAAAAAAGTAATTTTAGCTTAAAAAACATAACTATAATCCTTTCTTCCGAATGAGTAAAATTCCTGTATATTTCATGCCTGGTTTAGCTGCAAGTTCAGCCATTTTTGAAAGAATCAATTTAGACGAAGCTGTTTTTGAAATGTATTTCTTAGAATGGGAAATTCCAACAATAAAAGAATCTCTCACGGATTATTCCATTCGCATTGCTAAGAAAATAAAACATCCAAATCCGGTTTTGATAGGAGTTTCCTTTGGCGGAATTCTGGTTCAGGAAATCGCAAAACATATTAATGCCCGTAAAATTATCATAATTTCAAGCGTTCGAAGTTCTGTTGAGTTTCCCAGAAGAATGAGAATAGGAAAGAAAACACAAGCATACAAATTGATTCCGATGAAGATTCTTTTGAATATCGAAAGTCTGGCGAAATATTCTTTTGGGGAAAGAATCAATAAACGAATTAAGTTGTATGAAAAATTCTTATCAGTTCGCGATATACACTATCTGCAATGGGCGGTAGAATCTGTAATACGTTGGGACAGAACTGAAATTGATGAAAAAGTAGTTCATATTCACGGTGATCAGGACGATGTTTTTCCGATAAAATACATTAAGAGCTGTATTATAGTAAAGGGAGGAACACATGTTATGATTCTCAATAAATACAAATGGCTAAATGAGAATTTGCCATCTATAATATTGGAGGAATAAAATAAACCCATTTTCTGTCATTTCGACGGAGGAGAAATCACATAATGCATTTACGGCTCGTTACTTTCTGGATGTGATTTCTCCTCCGTCGAAATTACACACTTTGAGGTAAAAAACCCAACTCTTTTAGAATTTGAGATTTTCCCCGTGCCGAAATTTCGGGAAAGGATCGTAATTTAGAATAGTATATTAATGCGTAGTTATGATTGTTTTAAATTTAAAAAATAGTTGATATTTTTTTTAAGAAACAGAAAATTTATTTTAGATCTACATATTGTTTTGTTGATTTTCATATAAAGTAATCTGTTTCTCTAAATGAAAAACTATCTTCTGCAGGCTTTCTATTGTTTCTTTTCGGGATTCTGCAAGTGTTTTATAGGTTAATTCGCTTTCCTGATCTTTTATTTGAGGTTGAATATTCTCAACACTCTCATCCTTAATCATCAATCCTTTGCTTTTTAAAAGCCAATCACAACTATATTTGGGATAATTTTCAACGACTTTCAATACCCATTTGGCCTGAATGTCGCTATTATTCGCCATTGCACGGGACAAAACACCCTTGCTAGCGCCAATTATTTGTTCTAGTTTTGTTATAGAAACACCCTCATTATCAGCTATATGCTTAATATTTTTTAAAATGGTATTCATTAAAGTAGGAAATTATCCCTTAATTTGTTTTTTTTGTTGAAAATTATCACCATCTTTGTTTTAAATTTAAGACAAAATAGGTAATGAGCAAAAGTAAGACAAAAATCTATAAGTCCTACGACTCCAATATTCTGGAAGCACTATTTTTGAAATATGGTGTGTCAAAATACTACATTCGCCAGAGTATCGCTGGTGCAGTTAAGGGAGTTAAACCGGATAATATAAAAAAAGATTATATAAAAATGGAAAAAGCGTCCAAAGACATTGTGTTGAACTTGATTCAAAAAACACTCTGATTCAAAAAGAATTAATTATTGGAAACACACACACAATAAATACCACTACATCTAGATTAGAAGCCTAGACTTCGATCTTAAACAATAGTTACACTTTCTTTTTATCTTCTCTATTGAATGTCTAAGAAGCTTCATTTTTACCTTTAAAAGCCTATTGGCAATCAATAGCGCTTTATTATTTTACCATAAAATACCACAAAATCAGACGAGTATCCATAAGGGTATTTATAGCTATGTCTTTCAGTGTCTTACTCTTTGAGTAGGGATTGAAAGGTGTAGCATTTAATAATTTAACAAATTAAATAATGAAGAAAAATCTATTTAGTATGTGGCTCGTGGTTCTGGCCATATTATTTTCGATAAACACCGAGGCCCAGATGACCATTGGTGGAAAAAAAGCCCCTGAGCCTTTCTCAGTATTAGAGCTGCTTAACAAAGGCGGACTTCGATTACCTCAAATGACTACCGCAGAGCGTAATGCATTTGCAGTACAAGGCAACGATAAAGGAGAAGGATTAACGATTTATAATAAAACTACCGGCTGCGTTGAATATTGGAACAAGACACGCTGGGTAAGTTTGTGCGAGGGTACCTCCCAAACCACCATTAGCCCGCAGCCATGTGTTAATGTTGCAGCAGACGGAACAGGCTGTGACCAGACCTTTACAATTGAGGATGTGGACTGTCCCAACGGGCCGTTTAATATCGCGATAGTTGCAGGAGGTGATTATGCCACGCTGACTGATTTGGATAACACTAACGGTACTTTTAAAATTGCTTTTGGAACAAATAATTCCATAAACACACGTACCGTATTGGTGCGCGTTACAAGCACCTGTACCAGTTTGTACAAAGAGTTTTTATTCTCACAAAATGGGATCGATTGTGCTACAATACCTTATACGGTACCAAGTATTACACCTTCAAGTGCTGCTTTAACATTGTGCAGCGGCGGAGCGGTTTATTTATCTGTTCCTGCCAATACAGCAAATCTTAATCAGTTGATCTGGACGCGTAACGGAATCGAGGTAGCGCGTGGCGTTTCGTATTATGTTGCAACCCAAAAAGGAAAATACAACATTTCGATGGGGGCTGTCGGCTGTAATACCAATGCGGCAAACGAGCGTGTTATTACAGAATCAGGTACTGCAACGGCAGTTAACCTAACTGCATTGGCTTCTAATAACGGGGTGCTTTGCGGTACCAATTCCGTTACGCTTTCTGCAACAGGAAGTACAGGTACTATTGCCTGGTTTCAAAATGGAGTAGAAAAAGGGTCCGGAGCCTCTTATATCATTAGCGGGGACAGCAGTGTTGGCGAATGGTTTGCAGCAGTAAAAGACGGAAGCTGTTATTCTAAGCCTTCTAACAGTCTTATGGTAACAAAAAGCACTGCCACAGGCCAGATAAGTATTGTTCAGGCAGATGTACTGGTAAATGGCCTGCCATTAAACAGCTTTACTTCATTTTGTGAAGGCGGTTCTTTAGATTTAAGCGTAGCCAATAAAAATGCGGCTGTTACCTATACCTGGTACAATGGCAATGATGTTATTACAACAAATCCATTTATTGTACCAAGCAATCAGACTACCATGTCGCTTCGTATGATTGCTACTGATAATTCAGGGGCTAAATGTCCTGCAGAAGCAGTGGCATTAGACAAAAGTATAACGAAAGGAAATACTCCAGGACAGCCAAATATCGTAGGTAATGCAACACTTTGCGATGGTACGACAGATTTAACAATAGTTCCTGCAGTACCCGGAACTTATACCTATACCTGGTATAAAGACGGTGTAAAAATAGCAGCAACGACCCCGAACTTAACGGTGACCACACCTGGTGTGGTGTACACGGCCAGTGTAACCAATGCTACGGGATGTACAAGCACATTTGCTACAAAATCAATCTCGGCAAATGTTTCGAGCATTCCGGTACTTTCCTGGATATCCAAACCGGCGACTGCTACCTTTGGCGCAACCGCTACTTTACAAACCGGTATAGAGTTTGGTCCTGCATCTGCGTATACCTGGACAGCCTCAAACGGTGCTACTGTTACAGGTTCTGGAGCAAGTGTAACGGTTACTTTTCCGGCAAGCGGAACAGACACTGTAGTAATTACAGCAACGGCACAGAATTCCTGTGGTAAATCTGCAGCTATATCTACTACTGTTACATTAGGCAGTGCATGTCCTACACCTGTTCTGGTATCACAATCTGCGCTGTCTCAAAATGTGACATTAGGCGGAAGTGTTACCGAAACGGTATCTGTAACAGGCGGTGTTACCCCATCTTACCAATGGTATAAAAACACAACAGCTTCTACTACAGGAGGTACTGCAATAAGCGGCGCTACAGCAGCTACTTATATATATACACCTGCAGTGGTCGGAACAAGTTATGTATATTGTATCGTAACCAATGGCTGTACAGGTAATCCGACTGCGACCTCAGAGGTCTTTACCGTTACGGCAGCTATCAATCCTGCTACTATACCGGCAGGGGTAGGAACGTTGTCAGGAAGAACATGTTTTGATATTGCAGAGAGTAATAATACAACTGATTGTGGTTTGCTTACAACCCGTCAGGCTAATAAAGCTGATTTTAGTTTAGCAGCTACAAATACACAGACCTATACTTTTACTCCTAGCGGTACGGTTAGTTTGGTTCGTTTTATGTATGTAGAATCGCTTAGCGGGGCTATTATTAAAACGATTACCAATAATGGTAACCCTGCAGCCCTAAATGTATCGGGTGCTGTTACGGCAACGGTTGTTTACCAAAACAGCTTAAGTACTATAGGCGGAGTGCAGGGTACAGCTTTTGGGAAAGCGTCAGCAGATGCACTTACTGTAGATATCTATGCGGTTTATAACAGTAATGCTAACGGGACCGGTACGGACAAACAGGTAAAACTGACTGCAAGTGTAAAAGACTGTGCATGCTGCGGTATGAATGGTACGGCTATAGCGCAGCAAATAGGCGCTAATAATTACCTGACACATATGTACGGTCAGGATTGCTGGATGGTGCAGAACTCTAAAGAGGGTACTCCTACCTATACTACGTATCAGGGACAAGCAGCAGGCGAAAACGGATATTACTATAACTACGCCGCAGCAACTACGCAAGCGTGCCCGACTGGCTGGCATCTGCCTACTTATGCAGAGTATGTTAGTTTGAACAGCTATATGGGCACAGCTAAAACATGGTGGAATACCGCAGAAGGAAATTCATTTGCCGGATACTACTGGGGGTACTGGAGAAATTGGTTGAATCAAGGTTTCTATGCGTATGTTGGGATGTCACAGCCAATAGCTTATACTTATGGTGGTCCTTCCTATTCTAATGGTGGTGATACTAATGCGGGAGTTAGTGTTCGTTGTGTAAGAAACAGATAGTTTTGTATTATAACAATGGCACAAGCTAAGTGTAATCTTGTGATTGCAGACTCAACAGACTCAGCAGTCTGCAGGTTAATTTATAAAGTTTAGCCTAATATTTACTATCCGCAACCCGGCCTGCAGCAATGTGAGCCGTAGGTTGTGGATAGTTTGTGTTTTAAAAGAAGAATAGAAAGTATAAGATTTTATAGGAATTAAAAAATCAGCAAATTAGTTAAACCTGATAGGTCTTAAAAACCTGTCAGGTTTCTTGTGTTGAACAAAGTTATTGATCGCAATATTGTCATTCCTACCTAAGGAGAAATCACTCTAGTGACTCCTCAAAATGAATCGCCAATCTTTGTCGCGCTACTTGCGAAGATTTCTCCTCCGTCGAAATTACACACTTTGAGGTAAAAAAAATCCCAAACTCTTTTGGAATTTGGGATTTTAAATATTGGAATTTAAAAAAATCGTTAGATTTTCTTCATTTGATCTTTCATCATCGTGATTTGCTCTTTCAGCATACCTTGTTTGTCTAATTTCTTAGCTTCGTTCAATAAATTAGTAGCTTCCAGTTTTCTTCTGCGTGACATTGCAACTCCTGCAAGGTTTAATTTAGCAACAGCTAAATCCATATCCATAGATAATCCAAGTTCAATTGCTTTTTTGAAATGTTTCTCAGCCTGATTGATATTAGTTTGAGATAACATGATTCCGTGAAGGTAATTAAAGTACCCTTGTTGTTTTCTTACCAATGCAGCTTCGGGATTTTTAATGTATGCCAGCCATTTTTTAGCGCCTTCAAAGTCTTGTTTTCTTAATTTAAGGAAAGCTAAAAGGATGAATTCGTTTTTAAAGTAAAGAAAAATTGGAATTGCAGTAAGTAAAATAAGGAAAATACCATTCCCGATATTACTTTCTGTAAATTGCCAGATGCCAGCAACTACAAGAAGTCCGGCGAAAATAAGTTTAATATTTTTATGAAACATAATAGATGTATATTTGTGATTGCAAATATAGTAAAATGAATTAAAAATATTTTTATAAAACTACTTGCGAGAAAAAAAAGTCTTTGTATATTTGCACTCGGTTTTAGAATAACGATATTCAAAAACGGAAAAGAGATATTAGATACCATTTTAAAGATACAAAGCAATGAGCAAAAGAACATTTCAACCATCGAAAAGAAAAAGAAGAAATAAGCACGGATTTATGGACAGAATGGCTTCTGCGAATGGAAGAAAAGTTCTAGCGCGTAGAAGAGCAAAAGGAAGACATAAATTAACTGTTTCTAGCGAGCCTAGACACAAAAAATAATGTTTCTATAAACATAAATAAGGCGTTACTTTTTTAGTATCGCCTTTTTTTATACCTTGTCAGTAAAAAAACTTGCAACTTTCTGGTTTTTAAAACACTACAAACGATTTTTGATTACCAAATTATAACTACACAATACAAACAAAATGCCTAAAGACACATCAATAAAATCCGTTTTAATAATAGGTTCAGGACCTATTGTTATTGGTCAAGCCTGTGAGTTCGATTATGCAGGTTCTCAATCTGCACGTTCTATTCGTGAAGAAGGAATTGAAGTTATCTTGATAAACTCAAATCCAGCAACTATTATGACCGACCCAAGTATGGCCGATCATATATATTTGAAACCATTAACTACAAAATCGATTATTGAAATTCTAAAGGAACATCCACAAATTGATGCTGTTTTGCCAACAATGGGCGGACAAACTGCTTTGAATTTATGTTTGGAAGCAGAAGAAAAAGGAATTTGGCAGGATTTCGGAGTAAAATTAATTGGAGTTGATGTAAACGCTATTAACATTACCGAAGACAGAGAGCAGTTTAAACAGCTTTTAGAAAGAATAAATGTGCCAACTGCACCTGCGAAAACAGCTACTTCATATTTAGAAGGAAAAGAAATCGCTCAGGAATTTGGTTTCCCGCTTGTAATTCGTCCTTCGTTTACACTTGGAGGAACAGGAGCAGCAATTGTTTATAAAAAAGAAGATTTTGATGAGCTTTTAACTCGCGGACTTGAAGCTTCGCCAATTCATGAAGTTTTAATTGATAAAGCTTTGATGGGATGGAAAGAATATGAGTTAGAACTTTTAAGAGATAAAAATGATAATGTTGTAATCATTTGTTCGATCGAAAATATGGACCCAATGGGAATTCATACCGGAGATTCGATTACAGTTGCGCCAGCAATGACATTATCTGATACAACTTTCCAGAAATTACGTGACTATGCCATCTTAATGATGCGTAGTATCGGAAATTTTGCAGGAGGATGTAACGTACAATTTGCAGTTTCGCCAGACGGAAAAGAAGATATCGTAGCCATCGAAATTAATCCTCGTGTGTCTCGTTCTTCTGCTTTAGCATCAAAAGCAACGGGTTATCCAATTGCTAAAATTGCTTCTAAACTGGCTTTAGGATACAATCTTGATGAATTGCAAAACCAAATTACAAAATCGACTTCGGCTCTTTTTGAACCAACTTTGGATTATGTAATTGTAAAAATACCACGTTGGAACTTTGATAAATTTGAAGGTGCTGACAGAACTTTAGGACTTCAGATGAAATCGGTTGGTGAAGTAATGGGAATTGGACGTTCTTTTCAGGAAGCATTACACAAAGCAACTCAATCTTTAGAAATTAAAAGAAACGGTTTAGGCGCTGACGGAAAAGGATATAAAAACTACGAACAAATTATCGAGAAACTAACTTTTGCAAGTTGGGATCGTGTTTTTGTAATTTATGATGCCATCGCAATGGGAATTCCGTTGAGCCGTATTCATGAAATCACAAAAATCGATATGTGGTTCTTAAAGCAATACGAAGAACTTTATACTTTAGAGAAAGAAATTTCGAACTATAAAATTTCTGATCTTCCAAGAGAGTTGTTGCTTGAAGCGAAACAAAAAGGTTTTGCCGACAGACAGATTGCTCACATGATGAATTGTCTGGAAAGTGAAGTGCATACTTTGCGTATGGATAAAAATATCAACCGTGTGTTTAAACTGGTTGATACTTGTGCGGCGGAGTTTAAAGCGCTAACACCTTATTATTACTCTACTTTTGAGGCTGAAATCGAAAAAGCAAATGGCGAGCGTTATGTAGATAACGAAAGCATTGTAACCGATAGAAAGAAAATCATAGTTTTAGGTTCAGGCCCAAATAGAATTGGACAAGGAATTGAGTTTGATTATTCTTGTGTACACGGAGTTTTGGCTGCTAAAGAATGTGGCTACGAAACGATTATGATTAACTGTAATCCAGAAACGGTTTCGACTGACTTTGATACAGCTGATAAATTATACTTTGAGCCTGTTTTCTGGGAACATATTTACGACATCATTCAGCATGAAA
Source organism: Flavobacterium chryseum (assembly GCF_004362015.1). Classification (GTDB taxonomy): domain Bacteria; phylum Bacteroidota; class Bacteroidia; order Flavobacteriales; family Flavobacteriaceae; genus Flavobacterium. The sequence goes on along the minus strand of NZ_SNWW01000013.1, from coordinate 42,916 downwards.
AACCAGAAGGTGTAATTGTACAATTAGGTGGGCAAACGGCTTTGAAATTAGCTGAAAAACTATCTAAATACGGTGTAAAAATCATCGGAACTAGTTTTGATGCACTTGATTTAGCCGAAGACAGAGGACGTTTCTCTGATTTATTGAGAGAATTACATATTCCTTTCCCACAATTCGGAATTGCTGAAACGGCTGACGAAGCTTCTGCTTTAGCAGATACTTTAGACTTCCCGTTATTGATTCGTCCTTCTTATGTATTAGGAGGTCAGGGAATGAAAATCGTAATCAACAAAAAAGAATTGGAAGAACATGTTATCAATTTATTGAAAACGATTCCAGGAAATAAATTGCTTCTTGATCATTATTTAGCCGGAGCAATCGAAGCAGAAGCTGATGCAATTTGCGATGCTGATGGTAATGTATACATCATCGGGATTATGGAGCATATCGAGCCTTGCGGAGTGCACTCTGGAGATAGTAATGCTACTTTGCCTCCTTTTAACTTAGGAGAATTTGTGATGCAGCAAATTAAAGATCATACTCATAAAATTGCAAGAGCTTTAAAAACTGTTGGTTTAATCAATATTCAGTTTGCTATAAAAGATGATACAGTTTACATTATCGAGGCAAATCCTAGAGCTTCGAGAACGGTACCGTTTATTGCAAAAGCTTACGGAGAACCGTATGTAAACTACGCTACGAAAGTAATGTTAGGGCATAATAAAGTAACTGACTTTAAATTTAATCCGCAATTGAAAGGTTATGCGATTAAACAACCGGTTTTCTCTTTCAGCAAGTTCCATAATGTAAACAAAGCATTAGGACCGGAAATGAAATCGACTGGAGAAAGCATCTTGTTTATTGATGACTTAAAAGACGATCAATTCTACGAGTTGTACTCAAGAAGAAAAATGTATTTGAGTAAATAAGAACTCAATCCTAATAAATAAAAAAAGCTCCAGAAATGGAGCTTTTTTTTATATAAAATAAACAAGATTATTTTTGAACATCATATCTGTAATTAAAAGTACCTAGGGTTACTTTTGCTGTAACAGGATTGGAAGTACTAATTGGTTTAGAATCATCTTCTACACAATTGAATGAAAATGTTCCTGTTACTTTTTTAGCATTTAAATCAATTGCTGTAACTGATAATGAACCATCAACCGGATATTGACTTTTTGCTTTATTGCTATAGGATATTTCAACTTGTGTTTTAGAAGCATCATATGTATTTTTAGTAAGTGGATAAGTTCCAACTTTAAGATCGCTTCTTTTGATGTAAAGTCTAATTTCATCCCCGAAATTAATTCTTCCTTGTAAAAGAATATATTCTTCTTCAGGATAATAATCGGACATGAATGTTGTAGCATAATCTGAACCAAACGGATTATTCATTTCCCATAAAGTTCCGTCAACTTTTGCAGTCATTGCGAATTTTGATGTTTGGTTTTCAGAATCTTCTGGAGAGTCAGAATTATTGTCGCTTGAACAGCTGTTTAAAACAAGAAGTAAAAAAAGGAATAGGATTTTTGGTGTTTTCATTATTGGATTTTTAATTAGAGCCAAAAGTAAATAAATAATTGTTAATATATTTTAACGATTAAATGAAAATAATGATTATTTAAATCATAAAAAAAAGCTCCAATCATGGAGCTTTTTCAATTTATAAAGTAAGTAAAATGTATTATTTAATTAATTGCTGCAAAGGTTTCAATTGTTCCATGTCGATTTTAGATTCTTTCAAAACCGACATTAAAGTCATGATGTTATTCGGATTCATGTTTTTTCCTAGAACGCGAACTACTGCAAATCCATTTTCTTTTCTATTGGCAAAAACTATAAATTCTTCAATATTATCATCAGTACCAACATAACTTATTGATGCACCATCTTTACCAGAACCGTATTTTATTAGTTCCTGATATTTAGGATCTTTTAGAATTGTTTTAACTTTTTCTCTTTCTATCTCAAATTGAGCTTGGTTTTTATCATTGGCTTTGAATGCCAGAATGTTCATCTTATCGAAAGAATTTAAAGCTTCCGTTTGTTCTGCAGATAACTTTGCTTTTTCTAAGTTTAAAATACTTGGCGAAACATCGACTGCAATAAAATCCTTATTATCGGTGTTTTCTACAAAATATTTTTGCAATGATGGTTCAGATTTACAACTAATTAAAGTTAGTAATACTATAATGGCTGAGGTAAAGACGGTGCGTTTCATAATTATTTTTTGCTTTTAGAAGCTTTTTTTAAATCAGCGCCACCAGGAAGTTGCATCTTGTCTGTAAGTACTGAAATTTCGTTGATATCAAAATTACCGGTTAAAGATAATAAGACACTCTCTTGGTTTTTGGCACCATCAATAAACATAAGTAATTCTTTTACCTGCGAATCGCTTGCGCCAGATTTTACTAATATTTTTACGTTTCTACCGCTATCGTTTACGCGCATTAATTCTTCTAAACCGGCTGTTTTTACATATTTATCGGCAGAAGCTTTCATGTCTGCTTCAACTTTAGCATTTTTAGTTGTAAACACTTTTAAATAGTCTAATTTTTTGATCAGGCTTATGTATTGTTGCATTTCTTTGTCAGAAGCATCAACTTTTACTTTGCTCATTAAATCAAACATTTTTTTATTTACGATTACTGATGTTACATCGTCCTGACCATCAAACTTATCGAATGCACCTTGTGCATAAAAAGTAGTAGTAACGAATGCAAAAACTAGTGTTATGATGAAATTTTTCATTGTGATTATATTTTTGATTATTGTTTAAAAATTTTGTTTTTTGATTGTTCATATTCTTTAATGTATTGTACACTTCCAATACCTACATTAACATTATTCGATAATAAGGCCAAAGCTTTTTGCGTTGCGGCAAGCGCTTCTTCCGGATCATCATAGGTTCCTAATTCTGATTGCGTTACAACTGTAGCTGCCTCTTTTTCGCTCACATACATATAGGTTCCAATTCCTAGTAAAACAACAACCGAAGCTGCAATTGATAACCACGCCACATTTCGTTTTTTAGTTTTTAGTGGTAATTCGAGCGTTGATTTTTGTTGTTTTACCTGAGAGAAATAACCAAACATTGGTTTGTATTGCTCTAAATGCTGCGCAACATTTGGTGAAGAAAAATATTCTTTTAATTCATTTTCTTCGGCAATACTTGTTTCTCCCTGAAAGTATTTTTCTAATATATCTTCTATTCTATTTAATTCCATAACGGTGTGTATTAAGCATTGATTCTCTTATTTTTTTTCTCGCTCTCGAAAGGGCTACCCGGATAGCCGTTTCATTCATGTCAACAATCTTCGCAATTTCATCAAATTCATATTGTTCAACATCGCGTAACTGAATTAATATTTGTTGCTGCTCCGGCAACTGACTCATTATTTTTTCGACCCATTCTAAACTATCAATATCTTCTAATTTTTTATCTAATTGAGGCTCACGGTCTGTATAATTATTATGTACAATTTTCAGGTTTCCGGCTCTTTTCGATTTTAATTGATCCAGACAATAATTTTTGGTCATTGTCATGGCTACTGCTTCAATATTATTATAGGTATCCAAATTTTCTTTTTTGGTCCATAATTTTACCATTACTTCCTGAGTAGCATCTTCAGCTTCTTCAGTACTGATAAGCAATCTTTTTGCCAGACGAAAAACTTTGTCTTTAAAAGGATTTATTAATTCTATAAACACAATTTGATTCATACTGGTTGGTTATGATTGGTTGGTCATTTTATTTCTCCCGATAATCTTGTTTCTTTTTTATATAATAAAGCAAGATTAAAAAGAGCTTATATAGTCAAGACGAGGGACTATTATTTTTGTTACAGCCAAGATGTTAAATTTTTTTATAGAAAAAATTAACAAAATTTGTAGTTGTTAAAACTAAAGGTAGTATTTTTACGTTAATACTATACCGAAACGTATTTTTATGAAAACAATATTAAGAAATCTCCTGGTACTATTTTTACTCGCCTTTTCTTTGCAATCATGTGAAGATCAGGACGATGTTGATTCTCTGGCAGATTTACAGATCAATGATTTTATCTGGAAAGGATTAAATCAGTTTTATTTATGGCAAGGAGATGTGCCGACTTTAGCTGACGACCGTTTTAATACGCAGGAAGCTTTAAACTCTTATTTAAAGGGATATTCTAAACCAGAAAATTTATTTGAAGATTTATTAAATAAGCCGATTAGTAAATTCCCAAAAGGAGAGGCTATTGATCGTTTTAGCTGGATTGTTGAAGATTATTCTGTTTTAGAAGGAGAACTTCAGGGAACAACTAAAAATAACGGAATAGATTTTAGATTAAGCTATAAACCAGGAAGTTCAACAGATGTATTTGGTTTTGTTCGTTATGTTATTCCTAATTCTGATGCTGCAGCAAAAGGCGTAAAACGTGGAGATCTTTTTACCGGGGTTAACGGAACTCAGCTTACAGTTTCTAATTATGAAGCATTACTTTTAGATTCTGATAGTTACACTTTAAACCTTGCTGATTATAATGGAACCACTTATGTTTCTAATGGAAAATCAGTTTCATTGGTAAAATCTACATTAGATGAAAATCCTATTTTAATCAATAAAGTAATTACTTCAGGAAGTCATAAAATTGGCTATTTAATGTATAATGGTTTTTATCCTAATTATGACACCCAATTAAACGAAGCGTTTGGGCAATTAGCTGCACAAGGAATTACAGATCTTGTATTAGATCTAAGATACAATGGCGGTGGATCAGTTCAGACAGCGACACGCTTGGCAAGTTTGATTACCGGACAATTTAAAGATCAGATTTTTGCTAAGGAAAAGTGGAATAGTAAGGTAAACGCCTATTATGAAAGTGAAGATCCTGAATCGCTAAATAATCGATTTGTAGATAATATGGATGGACAGCCTTTAAATAGCTTACGCTTAACAAAAGTTTATATTTTAACTACAAACGGAACTGCATCAGCAAGTGAATTGGTAATTAATGGTTTGGCACCTTATATTTCAGTAGTTCAGGTTGGAGATGTAACGGTTGGTAAAAATGTTGGATCTGTAACCTTATATGATTCAGAAACTTTTACAAAAACAAAAGTAAATCCAAATCATAAATATGCTATGCAGCCTTTGGTACTTAAAATTGTTAATGCAACTGGTTTTGGTGAATATACAAACGGACTTCAGCCAACGTATAAGCAACTTGAATATGTTGCTACTTTAGGTGTTTTAGGAGATCCGTCTGAACCTTTATTAAATGCTGCAATTTCAGCTATTACAGGTACGGCAACAAAAAGGGTACAGCAAGACAGGGCAGAAGCTCTGCGAACATTTATAGATGCTAAATCAATGAATGGAATTAGAAATCAGATGTATGTCGAAAAAGCTCCCGAGGGACTTTTAAGATCATTAAAATAAAACAAAAAGGCTTTCATTTCTGAAAGCCTTTTCTTTTCCAAAAAAAAAATAAAAAAAAATAAAGTAAATTGACTGTCTGAAAAATAATTCCAACTATTTTTCAGGTGCTTTTATTAATTAAAGTAGAACCCGTTTGGTCCAATTCCAACAGCTAATTCTTTTTCTAAAGTTCCAGTTAAGTTGTATAAATAAACTTTGCTGTCAGAACCAAAAGTTCCTCCGTCAGCAATATAAATTCGATTATCATTTACTGCAAAACCGTAGATATAACCAGGAAGTGTTGAAGTTAAAATAGCAGTAGTTGATGCAGCCGTTGCAGAAGTTGCAATTGCATAAACTGAATTTCCTACTGTATAGTATGTTTTGTTATTATAAATATCTAAATATCCAGCGCCGTCTAACGTTTCAGGGAATGTAATTTTAGAAATTGATTTATCAGCTAATTTTACCTTTACAATTTCGCTTCTGTCGCTGCTTGGAGATCTTAAAATATACAGAATGCCGTTCTCTTGTTCTATGCAATCAGCACTTGACCCAATTTCTATTGGTGCGTCAAGTTTTTTAGTAGCGATATCAACGATCAATAATTTAGTATTACTGTAAGGTTCTGTAATGTATAGTTTTCCATTTTCTAAAACTACGCGGTTAGCTGTTGCATTCAAATCAATTTTAGATTCGAAGGTATTGGTTTTTAAATCAATTATGGCAACATAATCATCTGTAATACTGCCAAAAGAATTGGCATTTGTTACATAGGCTTTTCCGTCTTTTGTAACTCCGTACCTTGGATTTACAAGTCCTGTATCTACTTTTGCAATTAACTTAAAAGTATATCTGTTTACTACATTAATTATATTTGAACCACCAGATATGATGTAAGCATTATCGCCATCGAAAAAGATATTTTGCAGATATCCGCCAGGCAAATCGTTGTTATTAACCGTTCCGTATACATCTTTTGTAAATGTTGTCAAATCATTACTTGAAAAAGAAATTGTTCCCTTACTTTGGCTTCCTTCATTCAAAATAAAGAAACCATTATCATAAACTCCTTTTGGACCGTCATTATCATCATCATTGGAACACGAAACGAATAAAGAAACGCTAAGTGCGATTAAAAATAATTTGCTAAACTTCATTATATTAAAATTTTAAGGTTAAATACATATTAAAATTGCGACCCGGCATAGGTCTGTATTCCAGACTTTCGTACTCTTTATTTAACAGGTTTAATACCTGAAAACCAAGTTTGAAAGAATCCAGAAATTTAAAATCATAATCGATCCCGATGTTCGAAACGTTATAGTCATTAATAATTTCTGTTGGATCATTGTCTTCTCTGGTATAAACAAAATCATTAAACAAAAATTGATAATAAGCAGAAATTCGGTTTCTCGAATACGATATTGATCCTGTTACTTTATTGAATGGAACATAAAAAAGCTGCTTTTCTGTTTCTTCATTTTTAGAAGCCGTGTAAGCATACGTAGCATTTGCAGCGAAATAATTTTTGCCAAAATGTGTTTTCCAACTTAGCAATGTTTCAGCTCCATAACTGTTTACCTTATCAGTATTTTGTGGCGACCAAATGCCTTTGTTTCCGGGAATCCATTGCAATAAATCTTTTATTTTCATGTAATAAAAGGTTTGTGTTAGCGAAATGTTTTTGAAAGTAAAAACATTCCCAATTTCTGCCTGATAAGAACTTTCAGGTTTTAAATCAGGATTTCCTCCCGTTTCCCAGTACAAATCATTAAAAGTTGGAATTCTGAAATTTCGGGACAAATTCAATTTTAAATTATACAATTTGCTGAATTGGTAAGAAGATCCAAGAGAAAATAAAACCGGCGATTCATAATTGTCTGTAAACTCTTTTCGAATCCCAAATTCATTTTTCCATTCTGCTGAAAGCTCTTGATTTACTAATAAGAAAGCTGAACTAATTTCTCTTACGTGATCTCCAAATCCACTTCCAAAACCTTTAGTTCTGTTGTACTCCAGAATGACGTTTATTTGTGTTGATTTTGAAATTTGATAACCGAAATCTCCTTTTGTAATAAGGCTTTCTGTTTTTCCGTAAGTAAAATTATTAGTTGAATTATCACCAAAATATTGATAATTTTCAAATATATATGCCGTTTTTAAGTTGGTAGTAAATTTGCCAAAATCGCCATCGTATTCTAATAAATTTCGATTAAAACCATTTACATACCTGCTTTTAGTTTCAGATTCAGATATTAATGAAGTATTTCGATCTGTATTTGAAGTTTGTGTATATAATTTCAGGCTATTCTTCGAATCAAATTTGTAACCAACATTGGCGCTCATTGTTATAACATCGTATTCACCATTTTGGTTCCGGCGTTGTTCGCCTTTCCAAGTATACTTATTTAGATATTTATAATCATTTGTTGAACTGTTTTTAGAAAAGCCAATTTGAGCACTCCATTTTTCGTTGGAAATATTGGTTTTATAATTGATTCCAATCGTATTAAAACTTCCGTAATCTAATTTTAAATTGTTTTCGAATCTGTTATAAAAACCTAAATCAGTATTTAAATGCACAGTTCCACCAACAGCTCCACTGCCATAAAGAACGCTTCCTCCACCGGCTTTTACACTAACAGAATTATAATCAGAAGCTGAAATAGTATTAAAATCGGTACTTCCGTTCATCTGAGAATTAATATTAATTCCGTTCCAGATTACAGCAGTTTGCGATGCAGTAGTTCCTCTAAAGGCAACCGTAGAAAGCATTCCACGCCCGTATTCCTTAAAATAAATAGTTGAATTGAAGTTTAAAAGATCAGTAAGTAAAGCTTCATTTTTATTGATTACAGAATCATTAAGCATTAAAACAGATTGCGAATCAGAGTATTTTTTAAGATTTGCATCTGACACCACCACTTCTTTCAATTTGGTAATAGAGTCGTTCTGCGCCAAAATAATCTGGCACAACAATAGTAGACAAAATGCAAAACGTTTTTTTAAAGTCATAATTTCTACACTCTTTTTCCCGAGAGTTCGATATTTGTTATAAGAAGGCAGGTCTCCTGGCTTGCGTCTTGTTGTTTACCTTCCCATTCGCTTTACGGGCGAGCAGTGGTTTGTAGCTAACAACAATCATTCATTTAAGAACTAAGCTTACAGTTGCGGGTACAGCTCAAGATTTTTATTTTTACTTGATTCCCTTTTAATGCGTTTAGATAAACGCAACCTTATTTCGTGCAAAGATAAAGTTAAAATTATCAGATATTCAAATTTGTTTGACTTTTTAAATAAAATTCTAAACAAAAATGCATTTAAAGTACTATTTTTATTACTTGTCCAAAATCAATTTTATTCTGAAAAGCATCTTTTAACGGTAAAGAAGTATGATGGCATAAAATACTTCTGATGGTTCCGCCATGAGCAACTATAATAATTGGCTTTGTAATTTCTTTTGAAATTTGAATGGATAAAAAGTCGCCAACCCTTTTATGCAATTCAACAAAAGATTCCCCATTTGTGGCAGGAATATTTACAAAATCTTCCATCCAGGGATTAAGCTGTTCGGGTAAAATATCATTCCAGTTTTTCATTTCCCAATCACCGAAATTCATTTCCATCAATCTCTCATCTTCCTGATAAGAAATTGCTTTTATGGTATTCCGGATATGTTTTGCCAAAATAGTACAGCGCTTTAAAGGGCTTGAAAAGAGTAGTGCTTCTGAGGGTAATTGTGAAATAATATTTTCGAAAACAGATTCAAAAGGTTCAGCCAGAGTAACATCAGATTGTCCGTAACAAATTCCTTTTTCGCAAATCGTTTCGGTATGACGAACTAAATAAATTTCCATATCAAAAGAATACTTAAATAATATATAACCTCACAAACTTGCTGTGTTGCACCCAGACAATCTCCGGTATAACCATCAATCCATTTTTGAAAATAGCGAGCCAGAAAATAGCGGGTTAGAAATACCGGAATCACAACAAATAAAAATTCATACTGAAAAAAGGAAAGTGCCAACAAAGGAATTATTCCGAAGAAAAATGAACCCAAAACTTCTTTCCAACTATAACTTTTAGCAATGGGCTTGCTTTTGCTCGAAGCATCATCACGCGAATATTGATGTGTAAAAATAATTGAAATGGCAGCCAAACGACTCAAAGAATGGGCAGAGAGAAATAACAGAAAAATATAAAAATGTGAGTTGTGATCTGTGAAAAGTAAAATGGATTCTGATAGCAATTTGAATTTTAATAAAAACAATAAAACCAAACCAATCGCTCCATAAGCACCAATAGCGCTGTCTTTCATGATAATTAAAATTTTCTCTTTCGTCCAGCCACCGCCAAAACCATCACAAACATCTGCAAAACCATCTTCGTGAAAAGCACCGGTTGTTAATACCGAAGCTATCAGCGCCAAAATAACTGCAGTTTCTGTAGATAGAAAAAGAGAGGAAAGGTAAAAAGCCGAAAAAGAAATAGAACCAACAATCCATCCGATAAAAGGGAAATATCGGGTAGCTTTATTTAAATAATCAGGATTATGATCGATGTTTTTTGGGCATGGAATTCTGGTGTAAAACATTAAACAGGTGAAGAAAATATGTAGTTCTTTTTTCATTACTAATATAGAGTTTTAATTGAGTTATGTCATTTCGACGAAGGAGAAATCACATTCGCAGATCGACAAAGATTGGTGATTTTCTGTTCGGAGTTTCTAGTGATTTCTCCTTTGTCGAAATGACAAATCGGTGCTTATTTTTGGCTAACCCCAGCACTTTCAAAACTAGCCATTTCATTCAAAAAAGCTTCAGCCGACTTTAAAATCGGGAAAGCAATTGCGCAGCCAGTTCCTTCGCCCAGGCGTAAATCAAGATTTAAAATAGGTTTAACTTCTAAATAATGTAATAGTTTTTGATGTGCTTTTTCAGCCGAGCAATGACAAAAAACAGCATTTTTTTTAATATTTGGATTTATTTTAGATGCGATTAAAAAAGCTACGCTGCAAATAAAACCGTCGACTAAAATGAGCATTTTATTTTTAAAAGCCGTTAACATTCCGCTTGCCATTTGTATAATTTCAAAACCTCCAAAATAAGCAAGTTGCTGCATCAAATCGGCTTGACCAGAATAATTTTCAATCGCTTTTTTTAAGATTTCTTGTTTTTGAAGCAATTTTTCATCGACAACTCCAGTTCCCTTTCCAACACATTCTTCGATAGAAAAATTAGTTAAAAGACTCATTAAAACAGAAGCTGTTGAAGTATTTCCAATTCCCATTTCACCAAAACCAATGCAATTAGAACCCATTTTAGCGATATCTTCAACAATTAGTTTTCCTTTTTCAAAACACAATTGCAATTCTGTTTCGCTCATTGCCGGAGCGTGCAAGAACGACTGCGTTCCTTTGGCAATTTTAGCGTTAATTAAATTGGTATTTGTTGGGAAATCATAATTTACGCCGGCATCAACAATCGATAATTGAATATTATTCTGATTACAAAATACGCTTATGGCAGCACCGCCTTCCAGAAAATTGCCCACCATTTGTCGCGTAACATCTTGCGGATAAGCACTAACGCCGTGATTTGCAATTCCGTGATCAGCAGCAAAAACAACAATATTTGGATTTATTATTTTTGGATTTAAAGTTTCGAAAACGGTAGCCATCTGAAAAGCTAACGTTTCTAAAGTTCCCAAAGCGCCAATAGGTTTTGTTTTAGAATCAATTTTTTCCTGAAGAAGCCTGCTGAAATCAGTTTTAGTTTCACTATCAGGTTGAAAATCTGAGAGGAAATCCGAAACATGACTTTTGGTGATGTTTGTAATTTCTTTACAATCCGGAGTTTCAGATTTTTGTTTCCAGTGCAATTGTTGCAACATTGGTTGATTGTCATAATTTGTTGCCGGTTTCCCGATACAGAAATAACCCAAAGGTTCAATATTTTCAGGTAAATCAAGAATTTTTTTAAACTGATAATAATTCAAAATCGAAACCCAACCCATGCCATAACCTTGCTCTGTAAGTGAAAGCCAGATATTCTGCGCCGCACAAACGGAACTAAATTTTACCGCTTCGTTACTGCCAACAGTTCCAATAGTAAACTGGTTTAGCACAGCGCGATCATAGGCAATAATAAGTGCGATTGGTGCTTCTTCAATCGCTTCTAATTTGAGTGATTTATAGTGTTCTTTTTGTTCCGGATTATCCGTCAGTTCTTCGGCTTTTTTATTATAATCCAGAAACAAATCTTTAATTGCACTTTTTACTTCAGCCGATTTTATGATATAATAACGAGTAGCATCTGTAAGCCCAACCGAAGGCGCCCAATGTCCGGCCTGTAAAGCTTTTTCGATTACTTCATCCGGAACTTCATCAGTAGTAAAATGTCGGGTATCACGACGCGATTTTAAAATATCATCTAAATAGCTCATAAGTTTTCAATAACAATTACAAAGTGCAATAACAACAACAATTTAAAATTTCAATAAAACGAAAATAAATTTTTAAAAGAATAATGTTAAAGCTTGAAGTATGTAAAGTTAAGGCAGCGTTTTGGAAGTTTGTATTTAAATTTTGTAATTTCTTTATTGAAATTGATATTTGCAATTGTCATCGATATTGATTTTATCCTTTGATTTTCACCGGAATTCCTGAAACCATCAAGACTACTTCATCTGCCTTTGAGGCCAAAAACTGATTCATCCATCCTTGCAGTTCGGTAAATTTTCTTCCAATATGAGTTTCTGCATGAACGCCCATTCCAATCTCATTTGTTACGATGATGAATGTGGAATTTTCTTGATTTGCGATTAAAAGGAATTCTTTTTTGGCTTCTTCAAGACTTAATTCTACATCATTTTTATTATCTACGAAAAAGTTCGTCAGCCAAAGCGTTACGCAATCTATCAAAGCTATTTTTCCGGAGAAATCAATTTCGCTTAAATACTTTTCTTTTTCAATATTTGTCCAGCGTTCGTCACGTTCTTGTTGATGGCGATCGATTCTGTTCTGGAAATCATCATCCCATTTTCTGGCAGTTGCGACATAAATTGGTGAATTCGAAAGTTGTAAGGCTAAATTTTGGGCATAACTGCTTTTTCCTGAACGTTCGCCTCCGGTAATTAAGTAAATCATTCTTTTAATTGTTAATTATAAATTGTTAGTTGTTAATTTTGAAGAGAGTGCTTAGAAGTAATTTGATTTTTTGTGGTTTTAAGGATGCTGGTTATTAATTTTAAGATTGTAATAGCATCATTATAAATGTTTTCAAATTCTTTTTCATTTAGATAATCAGTTGCTTTTAATAATTCTAACCAATAAACAGATTCGTTAGCTTCTTTTTGGGCAATGGCAAATTTATGTATAAAATCATTTTTACTTTCAGCATGTTCAGCTTCCCGCACCATTGCTCCAATGCTTGTTCCGGATCCTAAAAGTTGTTTAGAAAGGGTAAATTCTTTTTTTTCGTTGCATAGATATTGATATAATTTTACAACGCGGATAGCAAAATCAAAACTTCTATCCTTAACAATGTTGTTTTTCATAATTAACAACTAACAATTTATAATTAATAATTTTAATAGGGGCAATGCCGACAATCATTTCCACAACAACTTCCTCTTTTTAGATGAAACCAGGTGGTGAAAACGTAGTTGCCATTTTCGATGTAATAATCAATATCTTCAATTAGCTTTTCGGTTTTTGGTAAAGATAAGGCTTTATTTTGTAGTGCTTTTGTGGGAGTCATCGTTTCGATGTAAGCCTCAATTTTGTCTACGCATGCTTCTTTAAAGCAAACAGGACACAGGCAATCGCCTCCATCTGAAAGATTAAAAATAGGAGGGAAGTCATTACACCAACATTTGTTTTCAACAGAAATATCTCCGCAGTTAAAAATAGATTCGCAACTTGAGCAAACTTTCGTTTTTGTGGTATTCATAATTGTAAAGATAAATTTGTTGTTTTTGTAGGAATAAAGGTAAATAAAAAAAATAGAAATTGCGTTACCTTTGTCCGTAGTGAAAAATGTAATTAATCAATTACAATACCATAATCATTAATAAAAGTTAGAAACCCCAATAAACAATCTGTAAAAGCAATTTAATCTTCATATGAAACATTTATCTCCTAAAATTATTTTTGTTTTATCTTTTTTTATTCTTGTTGGATGTAAAAAAAATGAAACTACAGAGGTTGTAAAGTCTGAAATTCCCCAAAATAGTATCGAATACGCTTCCGGGCTTTCGATTGTAAAACACGAAGGATATTCTGTTGTAACAGTATCAGATCCGTGGCCAAATGCAAATGCAAAATTCACTTATATTTTAAAAGAAAAAGAAGCAAAAGTTCCTGATAGTCTGCAAAAATACGCAACTATTAGAGTTCCTTTAGAATCTGTGGTTGTAACCTCAACAACAAATATTCCGTTTTTGGAAATGCTTGATGTTGAAGATAAATTGGTTGGTTTTCCTCATACTGATTACGTTTCTTCTGAAAAAACAAGAGCATTAATTGATAAGGGATCTGTAAAGAATGTTGGTCAGAACGAAAAATTAAATGTTGAGCAATTAATAGAATTAGCACCTGATTTGATTGTTACTTTTGGAGTAGATAATAATAATCCGATGCTGGATAATTTGAAAAAAAGCGGTCTGAATGTTTTTATTCAAGCGGATTGGATGGAGCAATCTCCACTTGGAAAAGCAGAATGGATTAAGCTTTATGGCGCCTTATTTGGTAAAGAAGAACAAGCGAAAGAATTGTTTGATAAAATTGTTCTGAGTTACAATCAGGCGAAGAAACTTGCGGCCGATCAACCTGCAACTTCAACCGTTTTATACGGCTCGATGTATGAAGATTTGTGGTATGTTGCGAAAGGAAATAGCTGGGTTGCACAATTTATGAAAGATGCTCAGGCGAATTATTTATGGTCTTATTTAAAAGGAACAGGAAGTGAGGGTTTATCTTTTGAAAAAATATTAGTTAAAGCAAAATCGGCTAATTTTTGGATTGCTTCAGGTTCGTTTAAAACGTTGGAAGAAATAGAAAAAACGAATCCGCATTATAGTCAATTTGATGCTTTTAAAAATAAAAACGTTTATACTTTTGAAGGTAAAATTGGAGCAACCGGAGGAACCGTTTATTATGAATTGGCTCCAAGCCGACCGGATTTAGTTTTAAAAGATTACATCAAGATTTTTCATCCTGATTTATTACCGAGCTACGAATTTACTTTTGCATCAAAATTAAATTAAGAGCATTGATAAATAAAAAGCGAAATATAATTCTGTTTTCCATACTCGGTTTTGCACTTTTGTTTATGTTTTTTTTAGACATAAGCCTAGGGTCGATTACAATTCCGTTTAAAGAAGTTTACACAAGTTTAACGTGCGGACAGGCTAGTAAATCAACTTGGGAATATATCATTATTAATTACCGCCTGCCAAAAGCAATTACCGCATTTTTGGTCGGAATTGGTTTGTCTGTAAGTGGTTTGTTAATGCAGACTTTATTTAGAAATCCTCTGGCCGGTCCGGATGTTTTAGGATTAAGTTCAGGAGCGATTTTGGCGGTTGCCATTGTTATTTTAGGCGCGGGTTTTTTACCCACTTTTCTAAATGAAATTTTATTATCTCCGTACGGAGTTGTAGTCGCTTCAACATTAGGAAGTGTTTCTGCTTTGATGCTCGTTTTGTTAGTTGCACAAAAGTTGCGCAATACAATGGCTATTTTAATTGTCGGACTAATGTTTGGTAGTTTTACGAGCGCTATTGTTGGCGTTTTGACTTATTTTAGTTCGGCAGAACAATTGCAAAAATTCACTTTTTGGTCATTAGGAAGTCTTGGAAACCTTTCCTGGACATCAATTTCTATTTTAGCTGTTTGCATAAGTTTCGGTTTACTTTTAAGTGCCAGCAGTATCAAACCTTTAAACGCATTGCTTTTGGGCGAGAATTACGCCAAAAGCATGGGGTTAAATTATAAAAGAGCAAGATTAACCATCATATTTGCAACAAGTATTTTGGCAGGAAGTATAACCGCTTTTACTGGCCCAATTGCTTTTATTGGTTTAGCAGTTCCGCATATTGCAAAACTTACTTTTCAAACCAGTAATCACGCCGTTTTGTATTGGAGTACGTTTTTTTACGGCGGAATTATTATGCTGTTATGCGATATTGCCTCTCAATTACCGGGATTAGAAACTACTTTACCTATAAATGCAATTACATCAATTATTGGTGCGCCTGTGGTAGTTTGGTTATTAATGCGAAAAAGAAATTTTCAGTAAAAACTTACAATAAATTAGTATCTTGGTTTTTTAAACACATAGAAACATAGTTTTTATTTCAAAAAAAATTAATGATTACTCAAAAATATTTAGACGAATTAACATATGAAGTTTTAGGAGCTTCTATTGAAGTCCATAAAATAATTGGAAAAGGATTACTTGAAAATGTTTATCACCAATGTTTGAAAGAAGAACTTTCACAAAGAAAATTAAATTTTTTCACAGAGATGAAAGTCCCCATATTATATAAAGAGAAAGAATTAATTGCAGATTTTAGATGTGATTTATTTGTTGAAAATTGTCTGGTAGTTGAATTGAAAACAGTGTCCGAAATAAATTCAATTCATCAAGCGCAATTATTAACTTATATGAAGCTTTTAAAAGCACCAAAAGGAATTATAATTAATTTTAACTGTTTTAATATTTTTAAAGAAGGTCAAAAAACATTTGTGAATGATATTTCAAATTACTGCCAAAATATTAGAGTTGCAGCTATGTTTAATTTACAAGTAAATTTCAATCTCCTTTTTAATTAGACAAAGAATCCTATGTTTCTATGTGTTTAAAAAAAATACGCTACAAATGATAACTATTTTAAAGACCTCAAACTTAAAAATTGGCTATAAGTCCAAAAAAGAAACTGTGACTATCGCTGAAAATCTAAATTTGAATTTAAGCTCCGGAAAACTCATTTCATTAATAGGGGCAAATGGAATTGGGAAATCGACTTTATTGCGAACTATCACAGGAATTCAACAACCTTTGTCAGGAAATGTTTTTCTGAACGACAAAAATATAAACACTTACAAACCTTTAGAATTAGCCCAAAATTTAAGTTTGGTTTTAACCGAAAAATTGCCTCCAAGTAATCTTTCTGTTTTTGAGTTAGTGGCCTTGGGTCGCCAGCCGTATACGAACTGGATTGGATCTTTAACCCAAACCGATATAGAGAAAGTTCATGAAGCGATGGAATTAACGCAAATAGAAAATTTGGCTGCAAAAAAACATTTTGAAATTAGCGACGGACAATTGCAAAAAGTTTTAATTGCCAGAGCTTTGGCTCAAGATACTCCGTTAATTATTTTAGATGAACCTACCACGCATCTTGATTTATTGCATAAGGTTTCATTGTTTAAACTGCTTAAAAAGTTAACACAAGAAACTCAAAAATGCATTCTGTTTTCGACACATGATATCGATTTGGCCATTCAGTTAAGTGATGAAATGATTATTATGACACCGGAAACTGTGGTTCAGGATCAGCCATGTAATTTAATTTCGAATGGAAGTTTTGCGACTTTATTTAAAGATGAACATATTATTTTTGATGCTGAAAAAGGGAAGTTTGTAATTACTTAATTTCAGATTTTCCTTTCCTGCAAGGTTTTTTTCAACCGTCCAGTAAAATGGTTATCTGAATTCAATTAAACGAATAAACGATTAAACCTTTAACCCAATTTGTCTCTTCGCTTCACCAACTACAAAAGCCACAGAATTCGCAATATTAAAGCTTCGAATTAATTTCGACATCGGAATTGTTAAATGATTTTCAAAACGAGCCAAAACTTCCTTGCTCAAGCCAACGCTTTCTTTTCCGAAAACTAACCAATCGCCATCCTGAAAATCAGTTTCTAAATAAGATTTTTCGGCATGAGAACTCATGAGAAAAACACGTGACTGATCTGGAATCTGGTGAATCCATTCTTCTATATTCTGATATTCGGTCACATCAAGATGAACCCAATAATCCAATCCCGAACGCTTTAGGTTTTTATCATTAATTACAAATCCAAAAGGATGAATTAGATGCAGCCTGCTTTCAGTTCCCACACATAATCTTCCGATATTTCCTGTATTATTAGGTATTTCAGGTTCTACAAGAACAACGTTTAGCATTTTTTTTGAGTTATAAGTTATGAGTTAGGAAAATTTTCAAATGAATATATTATCTAATTTGAAAATCATTTACTTCTAAGACTTCGCCGGCTTTTAAGTTTTGCAAATATACATTTCCTATACGAACACGAACTAATCTTAAGGTTGGAAAACCAACCGCCGCAGTCATTTTTCGCACCTGGCGAAACTTTCCTTCGTTTACAGTAATTGATGCCCATGAAGTTGGCCCATGTCGTTCATCTCTGATTTTTTTAGCTCTTGGTCCAAAATCAGGAATTTCAGTTACTATAAAAGCAGAACAAGGTCTGGTTTTGTATTTTCCTCCATCGAAACCAATTTCAACACCTTTTTGTAATTGTTCTATAGCTTCTGAAGTTATGATGCCATCAACCTGGACGTAATATTCTTTATCAACTTTTTTGCTTCTTATTTGCTCACTTACTTTTCCGTCTGTCGTTAGTAAAAGCAATCCTTCAGAATCTTCGTCGAGTCTGCCTATTGCCATTGTTCCTTCCGGGAAATTATACAATTCTCCTAAAAGCTTTTTCTTCCTTTTTAATTCATATACAAATTGGCTTAAATAGCCATAAGGTTTAAAAAGAATGAAATGTTGATGCATGATCTGTTTTTTTGACTGCAAAGATAGTTTTGTTTCATATTCAGTAAAAGAATAATCGGATTAAACCAAAAGCAATGTTAAAGGACTTAGTTTTCAGTCTGAAAATTCGTAATATTATAATAGAAATTAAAAAAAATATAGATATGGGAACTGATAATTTAGGCTCAAAGAAAATAAATGGCGAGCAAAAAAACATAGACGAATCTAAAGGAAAAAATGTTTCGCACGAAAAAGAACAAAAAGAATTAAAACTTAAAAAAGAGGTCGTTACAGACAAAGACGGGAAAAAGGAAGTTGTCGCCAGAGCCAGAAATGAAAATGAAGTAATAAATGAGGTTCACTATGACGTAACAAAAACCAGCACAAATGGAAACCGCGGAGTGGCTACTGAAGAT
Source organism: Flavobacterium chryseum (assembly GCF_004362015.1). Taxonomy (GTDB): domain Bacteria; phylum Bacteroidota; class Bacteroidia; order Flavobacteriales; family Flavobacteriaceae; genus Flavobacterium. Next base: position 24,292 of record NZ_SNWW01000013.1, on the reverse strand, counting down.
GAAGCTAAAAAAACAGTCGAAAACAAGGACAGAAATTCTGATGTAGAAGCTAATCGTTATCCTAATTCTCATCCCGATAATCATAAAGATCGAGGAAATATGAAATTAGACGAAGAAGATTAAAATTATTGTTTAAGATATAAATTTATAAAGGCTTTCTCTATTTGAGTTAGCCTTTTCTAATTATTTTAAGCCATTTAAAAATAAGGTTTTATCTTATTAAAATTTATTGATAAAGTAAATTCTTTCAATAACACATAATGTTGGAATGTCAGCGTATATCCAATAAATATTCAAATTTTAAGGTAACAAATTGATATTTATTATACAATGTTTATAAAATAGAAGGCATTAAGTTTATGATTTAACAATATTCTGTTAACTTTAAACATCATAAATTTGATTTCTAAAACCTCTATTTATAAATTATATGAAAAATAATTACTCAATGCGCCATTTGATGGCTTTTTTAAGTTTTTTTTATTGCTTGTCAGGTAATCTTTTTGCTCAGACGATGCCTACGCCTCAAACTTTGCCTTATCAGCAGGATTTTAGTGGAGTAGCAGCGAGTTCTACAACGTATCCAGATGGATTTAAACTATGGACAGCAGGTATAGCACCAGGATCAGCCTATAACACAAATGGTACTTTAGTAGCTGATAGAGCTTTATTAGCTAGTAGTACAGCCGCTACTACCAGTGGTAATTTTCATAATTATAATGGCAAAATTGGATTTTTGAATAATAGTTCTCTTGACTTGGCAATTGGATTTGCAATTGATGCTACTGGTCAGTCAACAATACAAATTCAATATGATGCTATGACTATTCGTAATCCTTATGGAACAGGAACAGGAACAGGATATTCAGATCGTATTAACGAAATGGTTTTAGAATATCGTGTTGGCACAACTGCGGCGTTTAAAATATTATCAGAAACAGCTTATGAAAATATTGACGTTGCACAAACAACAGCTATAGTTACTCCTCAAAATTTAAAAACTATAAAAGTTACATTGCCTTCAGATTGTGATAATGAACCAATAGTTCAAATTCGATGGATTTCTAAACAAAATTCAGGTGGTGGTTCCCGCCCTTCATTTGCAATTGATAATATAAAAATTGGAGGTGATATAGATGCTCCGGTTAACCAGGCAGGATACCCGAAGGCATATGAGGTTTTGTCGGATGGTTTTGAATTCTTAAATAAAATAAATGAGGCAGGTAAAACATATTTTGTATTGGTTGCAGCGGGGAGTACAGAACCTACACCTACACAAATAAAAGCCGGACTAGATGCTGGTGGAATCGCAGCTTTACAATCTGGCTTTGTTACTATTGCTGATAAAAACTTAGAATATTCAAAAGTTTTTACAGGATTAAATCTTGGAACTTCCTATATCGTTTATTCGGTATCTGAGGATGCTTCAGCAAACCTGCAAACAGTAGTTAATAAGTTGGATGTTACAACTGCCAATATTTTAATTCCATCAGTTAAACCTACAAGTACACTTCTTAATTTTACAAGTACTGAACAAAACAGCAATTCAGCTAGTTTAAATTATCAAATTCAGGCAACAAATATTACTGATGTAGTTACCGTAACAGCATCGGCTAATTTTAATGTTTCAAAAGATAATGTAACGTTTCAGTCCTCAGTAGTTTATGATATTACTGATTTTGCTGCAAATGCAACACCAACAGTTTATGTGAATTTTAAACCTAACACAACCGGTGTTTTTTCAGGAACAGTAACTCATGAAACCACGGGAGCTTTAAGTAAAACGGTTTCTTTGTCCGGAATTGGAACAAACCCTTATATACAAGATTTTAACGATGCAAATGTTTTAACTAATAGCGGATGGACTCAATATAATGTTTCAGGAAGTGTAAATAAATGGGCATATACAAATGTAGTGAGAAATACAAACTCTGCCCCTGGAGCAGTGCTGATGAATGGGTTTTCTGATTCTGGAGCCAGCAAAGATTGGTTAATTTCTCCAAAACTGAGTTTAGATAACTTCACTCAAATTCCTTTACTGTCTTTTTACTCTCGTAAATTTTATGAAGGACCAAGTTTGAAATTAATGATTTCTACAAACTATGACGGAGTAAGCAATCCTGAAAATGCAACATGGACAGAGATAAATGGGAAATTCCCAACCATTACTGGAAGTTATTTTCAGTCACAAGACATTGATTTAAGTGCATTTAAAACAGATCATACGTATGTGGCATGGGTTTATGAAACTACTGCTGGAGGAAACACTTTTGCAGCTGAATGGTCTTTTGATGATTTTAAAATTACCGATGAAGCCAGTTATGTAGATGCAAATCCTGTTTTAGATTTTGGAGTTGTAAATGCTAATGATGTTTCTGTAAGTCAGTCATTTTTACTAAGAGCCAAAGGGTATGGAGATTTAACGATTACCCCTCCTGCAGATTATCAATTGTCTTTAGATAATACTACATTTCAGTCAAGCATCATCGTTACAGCAGCTGATGCAGCAATTGGAAAAACACTTTATGCACGATTTACACCTTCAGTCAAAGCTTTCAAGATTTCCGGTACATTAACCGTTACCGGAACTTCATTAAACAAACAAATTGGTTCGTTAACAGGTTCATCTTTACCAAAAGCAGATACGTTTGATATTGTAAGTTATAATTTAGAGTTTTTTGGTACAGATGTAAAAGGAACAGATGGGAAAGAATTTGGCCCGGAAGACGACATCAAACAAGTCGAAAATGTCGCTAAAGTAATGAATAAACTAGATGCTGATGTTTATGTTGTACAGGAAGTATCTGATGAACCTTCTTTAAATGATTTGATACAAAAAATAAGTATAAACGGAAAGACATTCGACAAAACAATTTCTACATCATGGTCGTATTCATTTGATGCACCAGATCCAAAATTCCCTCCTCAAAAATTAGTTGTACTTTATAATACACAAACTACTACTGTAAAAAGTACAAAAGTATTATTTAAAGATTTATACGATCAAGTTCGTGCCAATAGTATCGTTTTACCAAATTATCCTGGCACATCATCTACTGCTCAAGTTAATGATGATAGCTTTTTCTCATCAGGACGTTTACCTTATCTTGTAACAATTGAAACTAATATTGGTGGAATCAAAAAAGAAATTAATTTGATTGATCTTCATGCTCGTGCCAACAGCGGAACAGATATAATGAAATACAATCAGCGTAAATATGATATTGACTATCTAAAACAATCTTTAGATGCTGAATATCCAAATTCAAATCTTATCATTTTGGGAGATTTTAATGATGATGTAAAATCATGGGTTGGAAATACAACTATTGCATCATCTTATAAAGCCTTTGTTGATGATATAACAAATTATAATGCACTTACTTTAGGAATTAGCCAGGCTGGAGCTTTTAGCTTTTTAAGTTCAGGAGGATTTTTAGATCATATCGTTATTTCTAATGAGTTAAATGATCAGTATATTGATAAATCAATTGCGGTTTATGATCCTCGTAACGATATTCCAAGTTATATCACCACGACTTCAGATCACGGCCCGGTAATTGCCCGTTTTGAATTGAAAGAAGATAATTTGGCTACGATTGATTTTGAAAACAAGAACGGATATTTTGTAAGCGCTTATCCTAATCCTGCATACGATGTGGTGAATATTGCAGTTAAAACAAAAGATGATAAAGTTTTAAAATTAAGACTTTACGATATTTCAGGACATTTAGTTGCAAATCCTGTTGAGGTGAAAGGAACTACAGAAAATAGTACTTCTGTTATTCAGCTAAGTAATCTTAAAACTGGAATTTACGTTTATACCTTAAGTGAAAATAATAAGGTTATTTACAGTAATAAAATTATCAAGAAATAAACCGAATAGTAAATAGCAAAAAAAGGCAGTCAAATTTTGACTGCCTTTTTTTTTATTTTAAAATGGAGAACTGAATAATTTTTTAGCCCGATCTAAATCAATCGATTTGTTATTTGGTATTGCTAAAAAATAATCCAATTGCCATTGTTGTGTCTTTTGAGCTTGCTTGCTTGTCGTTTCATCCCAAGGCGGATAAACTCTTGTAGCTCGTTTGCCTTCTTTTGCAGCTGTCGAAAAGATTCCTTTTTGTAATAAAACAGCTTTTGGAAAAATAAACTGACCTAAAAAATCATCTTTTCGAACGCTTATAACAACAAAATCAATAGCATCTGAAAAATTAAAAGGTTCAATAATTCCTGATTTATTTCTTTTCCACAACGTTACAAACTGACCTGTTTTTGTTGGAGTAACTTTAGCCGATCTAAATTTAATTTTACGAGAATTAATTCGAAAATCGAATGCGTCATAATCCCGACTTTCCATTTCTGGTTGAGGTTCAGTACATTCAAAATTGCAATTATCGTAAACCAATTCTTTGGCTGTGATTAAATCATTTGGTAAAAGTTTCGTTTGAGTCCAATTGGTTTTGACTGACATTTTTGTTGCTATTTTTTTTTGAAAATTACAACAAAAAGATTTCTAAAATGAAACATTCAATCCAAAATTCAATCCCCATTGAAACTGATTGAAAGACTGCTCATTCAACGGATTTATATAATAATTCATTGCAGGTTCTACAAAAACATTTGTCTTTTTATAAATGCGATATTGAAACGTTGTACTCAATGATGAGCCATAAACGTAATCATTTGCGCTTACATTTTCACCAATTGAAGTGCCGTTTAAAGCCATATCATTCGAAATTAATTTCGCCACAAAACCACCTGTGTTCAGGCTAATATTAGTTTTCTTTTTATTAAAAACAGAATACGAAACTTCTAAAGGTACTTCGAGATATCTTAAACTCTGATCTAAATTTCCTTTTTCAATATTATCACTTTTGAATGCCATTACTGTGTTCGTCGGCACAAATATATATTGGGCATTATTAGTAATTCCCTGTGCTGCTACTGCAGTATTTGTGCTAAAATAATCGTTTGAAGTCGTAAACGTATTTGCAGTTTTCATGTAAGAAACATTAGCAATGCTCTGACCTAATTCATTGAATTTAATCCCGGAACTAACTGCCCATTTTTTATTGATTTTGTATTTTGTTTTAACACCATAACTGTTACTTTGTTTAGAGTCATTTACGTTGCCTAAGGTTTTTTCATTTTTATAATTTTCAGAATTAGCAACTCCTGCAAAAACGCCCAAGGCCCATCTTTCATTTTTAGCAACCGTTTTTTCTTTGTCTTCTTTTTCTTTTTTAGTTTCAGGAGTTGGCGTTATAATTCCTTTTTCTAAATTTTGAAGTTCTGCTAACTGAACAGAATCCTTCTTGCTCAAAACAACGGTATTAAATTTTGAATTGCTTTTTTGATTATCCGCAATTGCTTTTTCGGTTGTTATAATTTCTTTCTTCGGTTCTTTTACAATCTCAGTAGATTTTTGATTGTTCCAAACTGAATTTTCAGTGTTTAATGCAATATTATTATTGTTTATTGCTTTCAGTTTATCTTCACAAACAGAAGTAGGAACCTGGCTCTTAGAACCTGAATTGAATCCGTTTTCTTTTCGTGAATTAAATGTTTTATCCGCTACAGCCTGATTTTTATTTGCTTTTTCAGCATTTGCAATTTGAGTTTTAGAAACCGAATTGAATGAATTTTGATTATTCGGAACAAAAGATTTTTCAGCTACGGCCTGATTTTTATTTCCTTTTTCAGCGTTTGATAGCCGATATTTAGAAGGCGAATTAAATGAGTTTCCATTCGGAAGAAGAGTTTTCGCGGCCGCAGCCTTTGAATTTCTTTTATCAGAATTTGATATTTCATTTTTAGAAGCGGTATTCAATCCATTTTCATTATTTGGGGCAAATGATCTATCGGCTACAGCCTGATTTGGTTTGTTTACTTCTAAATTTGATTTGTCATTTAAAACGCCTTCTTGATTGTTTTTGTTTTTAGTATTTACAGGAGTAACTGTCGTTTTTTGATTTTGATTAATTTGAGAAGGATCTGATGTGTTTTTATCAGCTGAGTTTTCCAGCACAACAGCATTTTCTTCTGTATTTATGTTGTTAGTAGTTTCGTTTTGATTATCAGTTTCTTCAGTGCTTCTTGTTTTTGAATCATCTGATTGAGTGTTTTTTTTATCAAGAACAACACTGTTATTTTTTTCAGAGCCATTTTTTTCAAGTTTAATTCCAGATCCGGAATTAAAATGTAAAACAGAAGGGAGCATTAATCCTAGTAATAAGCATGCCGCAGCCGACCACCAAAGAATAGCTCTTTTTTTCTTTTTAGGTTTATCTAATTTTCCTTCAATTTTATCCCATAATTCAGGAGGCGGAACACTTGAAAAGTCTTCCATTGATGAAAAAATATCTTCTATATTTTGCTTCTTCATGCTGTCTTAAAATTTTTTATGCTCAAAATCCTTTTTTGTAAAATGCCCTTGGCCCTGTTTAAATTTGATTTGGATGTTCCTTCCGATATTTTCAATAATTCTGCAATTTCCTTATGTTTCATCTTCTCAAAAACATACAAGTTAAAGACCGTCCGGTATTGATCTGGTAAATCCCGAATATATTCTAGTAATTTTTCCTGTTCTATCGGAGCAATATCTAATTCGGGTTCTTCGACAAAATCAGTGTCAGGATCAAAAACATCCAGGAAAAAGCTTTCTTTCTTTTTTTTATTTAAAGCTTCAATTAGCTTATTTATAAAAATCCGTTTAAGCCAGCCTTCAAAACTTCCTTCAAATTTGTATTGACTGATTTTTTGAAAAACAATAACAAAAGCTTCCTGAAAAACATCTTTTGCATCGTCTTCGTTTTTCATATATTTCAAACAGATACCATACAAAACAGGAGAGAACAACTGATATATTTTCAGTTGTCCCTCTCTCTCATTTTGCATACATTGCCTGATATATTTGTCTAAATCGTCTTTCAAAAAATGGTTAAATTTGTTTTGGCAAAATTAGCTTTTTTTAATGCATCACACTATCTTTTAAAAATAGTACGGCTTGCATCTGTGTTATTGCTTAAAATGGTTAGATTTTGATTATCAAGCTTTTCGATAACATAAGTTTTACCTTCAAACGTAATAAGATCATGTTCTGCGTTATCTGCAATTCCGGTTCCTTTTGCAATTTCATAAGGACTATTTCTAATCTCCACATCATTTTTATAAGTGATAACTCTTCCATCAGAAGTAAAAACTACTTTTTTATTGAATCCGCTGGTTTTTGGTGTAGCCAAATACGGATTATTAGTTCCGCCAATCGATTTCTCCCAAATCCACGTATTTACTAGTAAACCAGCATTTGCTGAATCTTTAGAATAGAAACTGGAGAAAAGACAAATTGCAGTAAAAAACAATAAAAGTTTTTTCATCATCTCACTATTTTAAACTTGTGATTTTATCCTTAATGGCTTTCTTGAAAAGTTTTACAGCTTCACTTTGGTCAGCAGTATCGTTGTTGTCAATATAAATTTTAGTAATAGTTCCTGCCTGACGAAGTTGGAAATAAACACCTCCCTGATCAGCACTATCCGGCGAACCATAAGTTTTAGTTTGTCCTTTTAAAGCTAAAATTTCAGCAGGAACACTTTTTAGGAACAAAGCATATTCGCCTCTTTTTGTTGTATTGGTATATTTATATTGATCGAAAGTGTAGCTTCCGCTGGCAACATTCAAGAATTTAAGAATGTTAAAATCGTTTAGTTGAAAGAATTTTTGACAATCTCCACCTGTACACATACTTGCAAAACTTCCAATGATGATGTTATCTGAAGTTTCAACAGTTCTGTTAAAGATAATTGGTTTTGAAGTTTTAGGAATCAAAATAAAATCTGAAGGATAAGTAGGAGTTTGTGATATCGATTCTCCGGCCTGAGGGCCTTTTTCGTAAAAGTTAATTACGATTTCGCAATTGTTCTCAATCATCGAAGTCATTTTTATTTCGTATCCGCTGGTAGCTTTAACTCCTGCGAAAATTCCAATCAAATAATTTTTTGTAAAATCGATATTAGGGTCACTTGCAACAGGGCAAGAATTGGCGTGTTTAGTAAAATTGTCATCCATTTTTTGCTGCGTGTTCACTAAAATGGCAAGCGGGTTATTTGGCAAAGTTTTTACACTGTAATTGCATAAAAGAGGAAATCCGGTAAAAGGTACATCTACATCAGCTCCGCAGTCAACATTAAGGTCATTCTCGTTAACTGAACAAGCGCTAATTCCAAAAGCTATAAATAAGCCAAGCATTAATTTTTTCATGATATTTTCTAATAGGTTATATTCTGTAGATGCCCATCTTTTGAAATGGTTGCGTAAACTGATTTGTTTTGAAGTTATTTTTTTGAATAATAAGTTTGAAATGTTTGTTTAATTTTGAATTGATATTAATTAGTGAAATTTTAAATTTTAAAATTCACCAGTACACATTATTGCTTAATTTTACTTCAAATACAATTCATTATGCCTGATTTTCTTCTGTTTTTAGTGGTTTTTATAATAGCTTTATTTTTAGGTATTTACTTAGGAAGAATGTTGTTTTCGGCTAAATTTCAATCAGAAAAAGTAAGTTTGGAAGAACGATTAAACTCCAATGCAAACCAATTGCAATTGCAAAAAGAGCAGTTTGAAAATGAGAGAAAAAACTTCGAAAAACTATTGCAGCTAAGTAATTTCGAAAAAGAAAACATACGAACCGAAAAAGACAGTCTTGCCATTCAGCTTTCTAAAAAAGAAGTAGATTTTGAAAATCTATGGGAACGCCACAAACAACAAAAAAACGAAATAACAGAACTACAGGAAAAATTCACCAAAGAATTTGAAAACTTAGCCAATAAAATCCTCGAAGAAAAATCGGCTAAATTTACAGAACAAAATAGCGAAAACATGAAAAATATCTTGTTGCCTTTGCAGGATAAAATTCATGGATTTGAACAAAAAGTAGAGCAGACCCATAAAGAAAGTATCGATTATCATGCGGCTTTACGACAGCAAATAGTTGGTTTAAGTGAAATGAATGCTCAAATGAGTAAAGAAACCTTAAACTTAACCAAAGCATTAAAAGGCGACAGTAAAATGCAGGGAAATTGGGGCGAACTAGTTTTAGAGCGTGTTCTCGAAAAATCAGGCTTAGAAAAAGGCCGAGAATACGAAGTGCAGCAAAGTTTTACTAACAATGAAGGAAACAGAGTTTTTCCCGATGTTGTAATTAATTTGCCTGACGGAAAGAAAATGATTGTCGATTCTAAAGTTTCTTTAGTAGCCTACGAAAAATGGATCAACGAAGAATCTGAAATTCTAAAAGCAGATTTTCTAAGAGAACATATAATCTCGATTAAAAGACACGTAGAACAACTCGGAAACAAAAATTACCATGATTTATACCAAATCGAAAGTCCGGACTTTGTGCTGCTTTTTATTCCGATAGAACCTGCTTTTGCAATTGCATTAAGCGAAGATTCGACTTTGTACAATAAAGCTTTTGACCGAAATATTGTTATTGTTACACCAACAACTTTATTGGCAACTCTGCGCACAATTGACAGTATGTGGAGCAACCAGAAGCAACAGGAAAATGCTTTTGAAATTGCCAGACAAGCCGGCGCATTATATGATAAATTTGAAGGTTTTGTAGTTGATTTGGTAAAAATCGGGAATAAAATTAAAGACACAAAAAGCGAGTACGATAATGCAATGAATAAATTAGTGGACGGAAAAGGAAATTTAGTTTCAAGCGTCGAAAAACTGAAGAAAATGGGAGCAAAGGCAAAAAAGGCACTTCCGGAAAATATTATAGCAAGAGCTTCACATACAGATGAAAATCAATTATTAGATTAAATTTCATCTTCATTATTAAATCAATTACAATAAAATAAAAACATGGCTGCAGATTTTAAACCCGTTTCCTCATCAAAAATTAGTATTTCAGAATTAATGTTACCGTCGCACACTAATTTCAGCGGTAAAATTCACGGAGGCTATATTTTACAATTACTGGATCAGATTGCTTTTGCTTCGGCATCAAAATTTTGTGGCAATTATTGTGTAACTGCTTCGGTTGATACGGTAAACTTTTTAAAACCTATTGAAGTTGGAGAACTCGTTACCATGAAAGCATCTGTAAATTATGTAGGGAGAAGTTCGATGATTGTTGGAATTCGCGTAGAAGCAGAGAATATCCAGACGGGAGCTGTAAAACATTGTAATTCTTCTTATTTTACAATGGTTGCCAAAGATAAAGAGGGAAAAAGTGTTTCGGTTCCCGGGCTTATTTTATCTAATTTAGATGAAGTGCGACGTTTTAGAAAATGCATTAAACAAATTGAATCAAAAAAAGAAGTAGAAGAACACGCCAGAATTACGAATGTAAATTCGATAGAAGATTTGGCAAGTTTAGATAAATATAATGTGCTTTTAGAAATTAGTTAGAATATTTATTTAATTAAAACAGAAAACAAAATGGTAAAGTTTGGGTATACAATTTTATATGTAGAAGATGTAGAAAAATCAATTGAGTTTTATGAAAACGCTTTTGGTTTCTCCAGAAAATTTATTGTTCCGGGAAATGATTATGGAGAATTAAGTACCGGCGAAACAACGCTTTCGTTTGCATCTAAAAAACTGGCAGCAGAAAATATAAAAGATGGTTTTATCGAAAGCACATTAGAAGATAAACCTTTTGCAATCGAAATAGGTTTTATAACCGATGAAGTTGGAGAATTGGTACAAAAAGCAACTTCACTTGGAGCCGTTTTAGTAAAAGAACCAACCAAAAAACCGTGGGGACAAATTGTTGCATATGTGCGCGATCTAGATGGTTTTTTAATTGAGATTTGTACGGAGGTTGAAGGGTAAATATTATTTGGTAAAAATATATAGTCCCTACGTGACATTTTGCCACATTGAATAAATTTCTACCAATATATAATTCCTAACGGAATATCTCGTAGAGATTATATATTGGTAGAAAACCAAATCAAATCTACATTTCACAACAAAAAAACATTCACAAATATTTAGCATAAAATCAGCAACCAATTGCCGTAAAATATCGTAACTTTAAGATAGACATTAGCTTACTACATTTTCACGGAGTATTGCCATTCGATTTTCAAACCTGATTTATTTTTCTTCTTAAAGAAATCGACTGACATAATTGTTTAATTGCTGACGATTATGAAAAGAACTACACTATTAATTTTGCTATTTTCCGCATTTTCTATAATTGCCCAGGATAAATTTAAAACCAATTCGGCAGTTATAAATTTTGAAGCTTCTGTTCCTTTTTTTGAAGAAGTAAAAGCGGTAAACAGATCGGTTATAATTTTATTAGAACCTAAAACAAGCACCTTCACCTGTACAGTTATTATTAAAGATTTTCATTTTAAGTTAGACTTAATGGAAGAACATTTTAATGATAATTATCTCGAAAGCCATCGTTATCCTAAAGCTATATTTAAAGGTAAAATCGCAAAATTTGATATTAAAGATATCAATGAAGTTGAAAAAGAATATTCCATAAAAGGAAAATTAGCCATTCATGGAAAATCTAAAGAAGTAGAGGTGAAAGCCTTTATAAAAAAGGTAAAAGACGGAATACAGATTATTTCTGATTTCCCAATTTCCGTATCTGATTTTAATATTGAAATACCTCAAAAAATAGGTTCAAAAATTGCAATGACGGCCAATACCGATTTAATTGGTGTAATGCGAAGCAATGAAGAAATACTCTTAACGTTGAAATAAAAGTTTAAGACAAACTATTAGAAAGCGCCACTTCTATATCAGTAAATTGAAATTCATAACCTGCTTTTTGTATTTTTTCAGAAGAAACCCGTTTTCCTTCTAAAATTGCAATACTCATTTCTCCCAAGATGAGTTGAAGTACAAAAGCAGGTATTTTTGGCAGCCAGATTTTATATCCATATAAATGAGCAAGAATTCTGGATAATTTGGCATTTGTAGTATTATTTGTAACGGTAGCATTATACGGACCATTCATTTCAAAATCAGTCAACGCTTTCGCATAAATCTGACATAAATCTTCAATATGAATCCAAGGAATATATTGTTTTCCTGAGCCTAAAATGGCACCAAAACCAGCTTTAAAACTGGGTGTGATTTTCTTTAAAAATCCTTCATCTCTTCCAAGAACAATTCCAGTTCTGATTTTCACAGTTCTAATTCGTAATGAATTAATGGTGTCAACAGCACTTTCCCATTTCTGGCAAGTTGTTCCCAAAAAGTCGTTTGCCGGAGGAGTTTCTTCAGTACAAATTTCCTGACTAGTATCTGCACCGTAAATTCCAACTGCAGAAGACGAGACAAATGCATCTAAAATTTTGTTATTGTTTCTTAAAACAGAATATATAAGTTCGATAGGTTTTGTACGACTTTCTAAAATGGCTTTTTTACGCTTTTCAGTCCAGCGGCTTTCTACAATTCCTTCACCTGCTAAATGAATAATGTAATCGGCTTTTAAAACAGCTTCTTCTTCGATGAAATCACTTTTTATATCCCATTTGTAATAAGTAACTAAAGGAGTATTTTTTCGGTCAGATCGGCTTAAAACAGATACTGAAAAACCAGCGGCAATTAAAACTTCGGTTAGGTGTTTGCCAACAAATCCTGAGCCTCCGGTAAGTAAAACATTTTTAGCCATAATAGTTTATAATATATTTAACAGTGTGTTTTGTTTAAGGATAAGTAAAGATACTTAAACATTGCTTACCTTTAAGGCGAATTCTAAATTTAAATAAAATGGTGACTGAAAACAAGATAATAGGCAGAGAAGAAATTGTTTCTTTATATATGAATGAAGTTCTGGAAAAAGGACAAAAACCAAAATCTGTGTATCATTTTGCGAAAGAAAATGATTTTACAGAAGCTGAATTCTACTCTTTTTTTGGAACGCTTGAAGGCTTGGAAAAAGAAATATTCAAAATGTTTTTTACTAACACGGTCGACTTGTTACACAAAAATACGGAATATCTTGAATATGACATGAAAAACAAGATGTTAAGCTTTTATTTTACTTTTTTCGAAGTTTTAACAGCCAATAGAAGTTACGTTTTACAATCGCTAAAATTAGATAGAAATCCGCTTAGAAATTTGGTACAGCTTACTTCGCTTCGTGAAAGTTTCAAAGAATATGTTTCTAAAATCCTGACAGATGATTACAGATTGCAACAGGAAAAACTTCAAAATTTTCAGGAAAAAGCGATTAAAGAATCAGCCTGGCTGCAATTAATGCTGACCATAAAATTCTGGATGAGTGACGAATCTGCAGCTTTTGAAAAGACAGACATTTTTATTGAAAAATCAGTTAATGCATCATTTGAATTAATGAATGTTGCACCAATTAATCATCTAATAGATTTAGGGAAGTTTCTTTTTAAAGAAAAAATATACAGCAAACAATGAAAACAATAGATTATATACCAACCTCAAAAATAGAAAGAGCCAGCAAATTGGTGCAAACAGGTGCAAAAGTAGGAGTAAACTACATTAAGCATTATGCCGAAAAAATGGTAAATTCAGATTTAACGCGTGACAAACTAAACGAAAATAATGCCGAGGATATTTACGACGGATTAAAAAGCTTAAAAGGAAGTGCCTTAAAAGTCGCTCAAATGTTAAGCATGGATAAGAACTTTCTGCCTCAGGCATATGTAGAGAAATTTTCATTATCACAATTTTCTGTTCCGCCGCTTTCTGCTCCTTTGGTTTTAAAAACTTTTAAAAGCAATTTGGGCAAAACACCTTACGAAATTTTTGATGAATTCAATGCCAATTCCGTCAATGCCGCAAGTATTGGTCAGGTGCATTTGGCGAAGAAAGGCGATAAAAAGTTAGCCGTTAAAATTCAATATCCGGGAGTTGCCAATAGTATTTCGTCAGATTTGGCTTTGGTAAAACCAATTGCGATTAGAATGTTTAATCTTCAGGGAAAAGATTCTGATAAATATTTTAAGGAAGTTGAAGATAAATTAATTGAAGAAACCAACTATTTATTAGAACTGAAACAAAGCCAGGAAGTTGTTGCAGCCTGCGGCAAAATCGAAAACTTACTTTTTCCGAATTATTATCCTGAATTTTCATCAGAGAAAATCATTACTATGGATTGGATGACGGGAATTCATCTTTCTGAATTTACCGCAAAAAATACAGATAAAGAAGTTGGAGATAAAATAGGGCAGGCGCTTTGGGATTTTTATATGTACCAAATTCATGTTCTTCGAAAAGTTCACGCCGATCCGCATCCCGGAAACTTTTTAGTGGACGATGAAAACAGATTAATTGCGTTGGATTTTGGATGTATGAAACAAATTCCGGAAGAATTTTATGTGCCGTATTTTGAGTTGATCAATAAAAATGTAATTACAGACAAGGCTCGTTTTAATCAAAAATTATTCGAATTAGAAATTCTTCGTCCTGATGATTCACCTGCTGAAATTGAATATTTTACCGAAATGTTTCATGATTTATTATCGCTTTTCACTAAACCTTTTCAAAGTGAATCTTTTGATTTTGCCGATGAAACTTTTTTTGAAAGTATCGCTAAATTAGGAGAACGTTTTTCAAATGATACAAATCTCAAAAAAATGAACGGAAATCGTGGTTCTAAACATTTTATTTACATGAACAGAACTTTCTTTGGTTTGTATAATTTAATGTTCGATTTGAAAGCGAAGATTGTAGTTGATAATTTTAAGAAGTATTAGGCTGGAAAATTCCAATAAAAAAATTCCAAATTCCAATTGTAATGAAATAAAGCAATTGGGATTTGGAATTTTTTTATTGATTTATTTAATAATTCCCGCCTTATAAGTAGCAATCGCGCGATCTCTCGCAAACGCATGATCAACCATTGGCTCATTATATCCTAAATCAAATTCAGGAATCCATTTGCGGATGTAGATTCCTTTTTCGTCAAATTTCTTTTGTTGAATTTCAGGATTAAAAACTCTGAAGTATGGCGCTGCATCGCAACCCGTTCCTGCTGCCCATTGCCAGTTTCCTACGTTTGATGCTAATTCAAAATCTAATAATTTCTCGGCAAAATAAGCTTCGCCCCATTGCCAGTTTATCAATAAATGTTTGCATAAAAAACTTGCTACAACCATTCGGACACGATTGTGCATATAACCCGTTTCGTTTAGCTGTCTCATTCCGGCATCAACCATTGGATAACCTGTAGTTCCGGAACGCCAACGTTTAAAATCGTCTTCGTTATTGCGCCATTGAATGCCGTCATAAGCCGATTTAAAATTGTGATTTACGACTTTTGGAAAACTAAAAAGTATCTGAATAAAAAATTCTCTCCAAATTAATTCGCTTAAAAAAGTTTGATTTTTCTTGTTGGCCCAATTCACTAATTTCCGAACACTAACAGTTCCGAAACGCAAATGTGGAGAAAGATAGGAAGTACCGTCTATTGCAGGAAAATCACGTATTTCTTTATAATTTGCAATTTGAGTTAAGTTGTGAGGCAGCACTTTTATTGAACTTCTTTCAAAACCAATTTCTGATAATTCAGGAAATGAATATTTGTTTTTAGCAAAGTTGCCTAATAATGGTTTTGTATCATATTCCTGAGCTTGTCCCGAAAGATGATAGTTTTCAAGCCATTTATTTTTATAAGGTGTATAAACCGTGTACGGAAGTCCGTCTGCTTTTGTGATTTCTTTTTCCTCAAAAATAACATGATCTTTAAATGAAAAAGCTTCGATATTATTGTCTTTTAATAATGAAGAAATTGCCAAATCACGTTTAATGGCGTATGGTTCATAATCTTTATTGAAGAAGATTTGTTGAATGTCAAATTCCTCCAAAAGTGATTTCCAAACCTCAAAAGTTTTTCCTTTTTTAATTAAAATAGAAGAATCGAAAGTAGTAAGTTCTGTATTTATTTTTTGAAGAGAATCATAAATAAAACTGACACGTGCATCATTTTTTGGGAGATTTTCGAGAATATCATCATCAAAAATAAATAAAGGAATTACAGGAAAATCAGATTGTAAAGCGTGAAATAATCCGACGTTATCATCTAAACGCAAATCGCGTCTGAACCAGAAAAAGTTAGCTTTTTGTTTTGTCATTATATTAATTTCTGCTTTTTGAAGTTTTTTCTGCTGCAGATTATAGGATTTATAAAAGAATTTATTTGTTTCACGCAGATTTTGCAGATTTAGGCAGATAATCACAGATTTTGGTTCAATATTTATCAAAAAATAAATCTGCTTAAATCTGCAGAATCTGCGTGAAAAGTATTTTATAATCTTTGTTGCTCTCTTAAATCTGGGACAAAAAATTATTTTAGATTAAATAATTCTTCGATTTTGTTTTTGCGATATTCAAAAATGTCTTTCAGTTTATTTTTGACCATAAAGTGATTTGCAATTCGGCCTAAAAAACCAAATGGCAAAGCATAATGCACTACATCAGTCATTTTTGTACCGCCGTTTTCAGTTGGCTCAAAAAAGTGCTTGTGATGCCATAAAGCATACGGACCAAAGCGTTGTTCATCTACAAAATATTCATTTTCTTGTGAAACCGTAATGATCGTCATCCAATTGATTTTAATACCTAAAAGAGGTTTTAAAGTATAAGTAATAATTTGTCCGGGATACATTCGTTTGCCATCAAAATCCTGAATTTCGAAACTCATACTATCAAGTGTTATGGTTTGAAGGTTTTTTGGACTCGAAAAAAAATCCCAACATTGTTCTATACTTGCGTTTATATGTTGTACAGTTTCTAATTTATATACTTTCATAAATCAATTACATTTTATAATATTTAAAAGGAACAAACAACATTCCGAAACATTCTCCATGTTCTTTTCCTAAATGTTTATGATGTATTTTATGGGCTTTTCGTAAACCGATGAGATATTTGTTTTTAGTGTTTTTAAACCATTTAAAACGCTGATGTATCAAAACATCGTGAATTAAAAAATAACAGATTCCGTATGTTGTAATGCCGCATGCGATAAAAAACAAGTAATTAAATCCGCCCTGAACTCCAAAATAAAAAAGTGTAATACTGGGAATAGCAAAAATGACAAAAAAGATATCATTGCGCTCAAAAGTATGCTCGTATTTAGGCTGATGATGATCAGCGTGAAAATACCACATAAGTCCGTGCATTATATATCGGTGTGTAAGCCAGGTTACACATTCCATAAAGAGAAAAACGCCTAAAAAGATTAAAAAAGAAATCATTTTGTATGTGTTGAATTATTAAAATTATTATTTGAAATTTATTTACAGTTGTGTCATTTCGACGGAGGAGAAATCACATCCAGAGAGCAACGGCTGTAATTACATTATGTGATTCCTCATTCCTCGGAATGACACAACTGTACGGAAACTACATTTCACTAAACCAATTTCAGTTTGTAAGTTACAAAAGATTGCGCTAAAAGCCCGGCCTTGGTGTAATTTGAAACTCTGATTCTTGAATTTCCAATTTCGTGATATGGCGTGTTTTTGAGTTTTTTAAGCAATTTTCTGTAATAAATGAAAGCAGTGTAAACGCCAAATTTTGCTTCCATCGGCAGTTTTACAATCCCCTGATACGCAATTCTGAAATCTTCTTCAATTTCGTTTATAATGGTTGTTTTTGCTGTTTCATCAAAAGAATTTAAATCGACGCCTGGAAAATAATTTCGGTTTAAAACCAAATTATCATCTTTCAAATCTCTTAGAAAATTCACTTTCTGAAATGCCGATCCCAATCGCATGGCTTCAGTTTTAAGCTGTTCATATTTTTGGTCATTACCTTTTACAAAAACCTTTAAACACATTAAACCCACAACATCGGCAGAGCCATAAATATAGTCTTCATATTCTGATTGTGTATTGTAAGTCGACTTTACAAGGTCTAGCTTCATGCTTTTTAAAAATGCCTGAACCAAATCATCTGTAATGTTATATTCTTTTACCGTATGCTGAAATGAGTTTAAAATTGGGTTTAAACTGATGCCGGCTTGCATAGCTTTATAATGTTCCTTTTCGAAATCATTAATTAGATTTTCTTTATCATAATCATGAAACGAATCTACAATTTCATCTGCGAAGCGAACGAAACCATAAATGCTGTAAATAGCATCGCGAATACTTGGCGATAACATTTTAACTGCAAGCGAAAATGAAGTGCTGTAGTTTTTGGTGACCAACTTGCTACATTTGAAAGAAACGGTGTCAAATAATGTTTTCATCTTTTTACGATCTAATAGATTTTTGAATTAACTCAGCAACTAATTTCCCTGAAATTAATGCAGGCGGAACTCCTGGGCCAGGAACGGTTAGTTGTCCTGTAAAATATAAGTTACGAACTTTTTTACTTTTTAGTTTTGGTCGTAAAAAAGCAGTTTGCAATAACGTATTGGCCATTCCGTAAGCATTTCCTTTGTAGGCATTATAATCTGTTACAAAATCATTTTTACAAAAAGACTTCTTAAATATAATGCTATTTTTGATCTCTTGTTGCGTAAGTGTCTCAAAACGAGTGATTATCTTTTCAAAATACGTTTCTCGAAGTTCTTCCGTGTCTTCAATTCCCGGTGCTAATGGAATTAAGAAAAACCCGCTTTCCATTCCGTTTGGAGCAGCACTTTCATCTGTTTTTGATGGAAAATTGGCATAAAACAAAGGAGCTTCAGGCCATTTTGGATTGTCATAAATGTCGGCTGCATGTTGGTTAAAATCAACATCAAAAAATAAAGCGTGATGTGTTACGTTTTGTATTTTTTTATTAAAGCCAACAAAAAATAATAGCGAAGAAGGCGCAAAAACACGACTATCCCAATATTTTTCAGAATAAACGCGGTGTTCTTCGTCAAGCAGAGTTTCAGTATGATGATAATCAGCGCCGCTTAAAACGACATCTGCTTTTATAGATTTTCCGTTAATAATTATTCCGGTTGCAGTTTTGTTTTCAACTATTATTTTTTCAATTGATGCATTGGTTTCGATGCGAACTCCAAGTTCAAGTGCTAATTTTTCAATTCCGCGAACAACATCAAACATTCCGGTTTTCGGGTGCCAGGTTCCTAAACCAAAATCGGCATAATTCATGAAATTGTAGAAAGATGGCGTTTTAGAAGGTTTTGCACCTAAAAATAAAACTGGGAATTCAAGAATCTGAATCAGTCTTTCGTTTTTAAACTTCTTTCTGATATCATTACTCACACTGCCAAAAAACTGATTTAATTTTAAAGCAGTTTCAGGTGTAATTAATTCGAGTGGAGAAATTCCGGGACGATAAACCAAATCTTTAATGGCAATATCATAATTGCTTTTGGCCTGATTGATAAAAGCTTGTAGTTTTTCACCGCTTCCTTTTTCGATATTTTCAAAAGTGACTTTTATTTCTTCCAGATTGTCATAAATATTGATGAAATCATCAATGCCAAAATAAACGCTGTAAGCAGGATTAAGCTTTATAAGCTCATAAAAATCAGCTGTTTTTTTGTTGAAATCATTAAAGAATCTTTCGAAAACATCTGGCATCCAATACCAGCTTGGTCCCATATCGAAGGTAAAGCCGTCTTTTTTAAATTGTCTGGATCTTCCTCCAATAGAATCATTTTTTTCGTAAATGGTTACATTGTTTCCTTGTTGAGCCAAGTAACATGAAGCGGCTAATGCAGAAAAGCCAGATCCTATTATTGCGATAGTTTTTTTCATTTGTTTAACAAATGTACAAAAACTTTAAACAAAATATTTATATACTTTCAATTGTTTCATCCATAGTATCGAAAATTCTTATTCGATCCGGTAAATTCTTTGCATCTATGTGTTGCGCCATTTGACCCATAAGCCAAATTTCGTTATTTTTTTGAAGTAATTTTTGTCCCATTGTCTTGACATATTGATTGATAACATGACGATCGGGCTGAATAGTCATAAACGACACAAACGTTATATTTTCAAAATGTTTAGTAAGATCCTGCAGGTTTTCGATTGGCATACTTTCGCCTAAGTAAATGGTTTTGTATCCTTTAGATAAAATTTCATATTGAAGATATAGTAATCCTATTTGGTGAATTTCATTTAAAGGCAATGAAAGAACAAAAATTTTGTCGGTTCTGGTTGGTTTTAATATTTGAAGGCTTTCTGTATAAATTAAAATCTTCTGTTTGATCAAATGACTCATAAAATGTTCATTTGCAGGAGTAATTGTTTCAGATTGCCATAATAATCCTAATTCTTTCAGCAAAGGAAGAAAATGATCTTTAAAAACTTCTTTAAATGTTTTTTCAGAAATCAGCCAGTCAAAAGTGTTGAAGAAAATTTCCTGATCAAAATTCATCATTGCCATTTTAAAAGAGGTAATGGCGTAATTTTGAGCATTTTTCTTCGAAATAATTTCGCGAACTAATTGTGGAATTTTGTCTTCCGGAAAAGTTGATATCTTAGAGATTTTATAACCATACTCGTGGAGCAAAGTTATATTTAAAAGTTTTTGTAAATTGTGTAAATTATAAAGTCGAATATTAGTATCCGTTCGCATTGGTTCAAGAATGTTGTATCTTTTTTCCCATATACGAATCGTATGAGCTTTTATTCCTGACAAGTTTTCAAGATCTTTTATGCTGAAAACAGTTTTTATATTGTTTACCATTGTACGTTATTAGGGTAAACAAAAGTAGAATAAAATATGAGATTACCTTTTAAAACTTGATTAAAATGATGGATTATGAGAAGTTTGTAGTATGAAACTGATTTAATTTGTCTAAATGCAAAATCGTTTTAGTACCATCTTTACTTCTGTTGTACATTGTTTCGAATTTTGCACCAAAAACAACCTCACTAAATGTGTATGATGTCCTTGCGGCAACCGTATTACTAAACATATCATCGAATGTGGTAACGAATACTAAAATTTCGCCGTGCGTTTTTTTAAAATCTTCTTCGGTAAAATTATATAACGGACTCTTTTCTGTTATTGGGTGTACTAATGTCCAGCTTAACGAAAGTGCATTTATAGTATCTAATTCGAGGTCTAAGGTATAGAACTTATTTGTCGTTACACCATTTTCTTCTACACTCATTCCGAGAGTTACTTTTGCCTTTGCATCGGTAAAATTGGTATTTTTAAAAGGAACAAGTCGAACCATTAATGCTTTTTTATCTTTATAAGGGGCAATTAATGCATTGTGTGAGAATTTTAAAAAAGCGGTTGGTTTGCTGAATCTTCCAAAAAATAATCCTGTAGCAATAGCAAAACTTAATAAACCAATTAAAGCTTCAGCAGCAGATAATGCACTGGTTAAAAATCCGTCTGGACTAATATGTCCGTAACCTACGGTTGTAAAGGTTTGTGCGCTAAAAAAGTAAGCCTGACCAAATTGAGTTAATACGCTTTGAGATTGTTCAATTCCGTCAAGATGTTCAATTCCAATTGCGTAATATAGAACAGCAAAAATAAAGTTGATTACGATATAAAATGAAAATAGAATCAACATGAATTTCCAGTTTGGCATGTCGATCATGGTATGGTACCAACTAATGCGTCGTAGCAAATTCATTCCTCTCTTTTCAATATTGGCAGATCCGTTTTTATTTACAAATCTTCCTCCGTAACTATTTGCATTAGTTCCGAAGCCAGAGTTTTCATCTGTTTTTGCGTTATTGTTTAGATTTTTGAGCAGTACCATTTATGTGTATTTTATGAGGCAAATGTAGCAATATCTTTAATATGGAATTGTGTTGCTGTAAACGAAAAAAGCAATCTGTAAAATATCGATTTTGCAGATTGCTTTGTATTTAATTTTGAGTTTGATTTTTATTTACAAAAAGTAGCTCTGTTTTTTATGGCGCTTTGGCTTCCTAATTCTATCGCTTTAGTAAAGTCTTTGCAGGATTTCTTTTTCTCTCCCATTTTATTGTAGCACAGTCCTCTCAAATTTAAGGCAATATAATCTTGAGGATTCATCATTAGGCAATAGGAGCAATCTTCGATAGTTGCATCGTAATTCATTAATTTGTAGTTTACGTTTGCTCTTCCGGTAAAGGCATCAGAATTCATGGTATCTAGTTCGATTGCTTTTGTAAAGTCAGCAAGAGCACCTTGTAAATCGTTGAGTTTGTATTTTGCAACGCCTCTGTTTTGGTAAGCTTCTACAAAGTGAGAATTCATACTAATTGCTTTTGTGTAATCAGCAATGGCACCTTTTGTGTTTCCGGCTTCGGCTTTTTTCATTGCTTTGTCAAAATAAGCGGTTGCAGATTGTGCCCATGTAGAGCAGGTTATCATAATAAATGATATAAGTAGTAGGTTTTTCATAAACTAATTGGGGATTAGGTTAATTATTTTTATGCAACGAATTTAATAAAGTTTTGTTTGTGAAGGAAGTTCTTTTGTTAAAAAATAGGTAATAAATGAAAAAATATAAATTTACAGTGAACATCAGTAGTTTAAATTAAAAAAAGGCACAAGAATCTAATCTCTTGTGCCTTTTAAGATAAAAGGATTATTATTCAAACCATTGCAACCATGGTGTTTTCGTATCAAAATTATCAATGCCAATTTGTTTACCATTTTTGTATACTCGAATGTCGCTTATAGATCCTATCGTACCTACATTTTTTATGTAAAAGGATCGTAGCCTGTTTAGTCCAGATGGCATTTTTAAGGCAGTAGTTCCTAAAAAGAATTGGCCGTCTTTTATATGGAATCTTATAGTTCTGTCTCTGTCAAAAGAATTATTGCTAAATTCAAAATCAGACAAATAGTTGTCTGCTGAATAACGATAAGTTTCGCCTAAAGTATTTGTAAAGACAGACGGCTTGTTTATTCCTTCCATCGGAATCGTACAACTCATAGATTTGTTAACGCCGTTATAATTACCATTCCACAAGTATAGCTGAATTCCTTTTTCTGTATTAGCAGGATAAGATGTGTTTTTGCTAGCTTCTATTCTTACTCTTACTTCAAAAGTCAAATCTCCAGCTACATCAATTCCTATATTATTAAAAGGTATGGTGTAATTTAAAACTAAGGTTGGATTATTATATTGCTCAAAATAAGGTATTACCGAGTTGTTGTTCCAGTAAAATTCTCCATTGTTTATAAATGGGGCAGGCTGTCCCTTTGTAAAATCAATATTATCGGCTGGATAACTCACATCCTTACCAACATACATAAAAGGCTGAGTAGTGGTTTTATATGTTAGTGGATTGTCTTTTTGCAGTACATAAACATCGTCATGCATAGCTTCTTCTATTTTTCTGTAAGTAGCCTAGATATATCCTTTTTCACCCCAATTTGGTCCCCAAGAGTTAACAAGTCTAAAAGCTTGTTTTTCATCGTCGTAACCCGTTAAAACAACAGCATGATTTCCATAAAAGCTAGAGTTGTTTATGTCCCACAATCGAATTGAGCTGGAAGTAAAGTCTCTATCGATACTCATTCCTATTAAAACTGGATTTCCATTTGCTATTTGTCTTTTTATATCTTCTAATGTTGCCACAAAACCCTCGGATGTTCTTACTGCGAAATAATCAAATATTCTGTTTTTTGGTGCATTTTTTTGTTGAGAAGAATTAGGAAGAATGCCACAGTTTACGAATCCCATATCAGTATAACTAGGTGTGCCTTCTGTTTTTAAAGCATCTAAGGCTTCCCAAAAATAAACACCATTACCACAATTGTTTCCATCAACCTTATACTTTTCATATATGTAATCGCCACTTGGATAAACGTCATAGTTTGGTTTTCCATCGGCTAATGTTTTCGATTCAGTTTTTAATATAGTAATAGCATGGGCGATTGAATAAGGAACGCAAGACCCCTTAGATCCTTGATTAAGTGCAGTAGGCAGCTCAGGAAGTAGAAACTGGGCAGGTAGAGCTTCTTTTCTTGTTTGTGAAGACATTTTTAACTCTTTAATTTCGGCTAACTGATTAGGTGTAGATGGAATGTACCCAGTTGCTCTCTCTTCATTTGAAGCAGCATCGGTTTCCGAGCGTAATGGAAATTCATCTTTTTGACAAGAATAAATCAATAATAGAGCACAAATTGCTCCTGCTAATTGTAGAAATGTTTTTTTCATAAAAAAAAGTTTTAATTAGCAATATTAGTAATAAATAAATTAATTGTAAAATTTATCTTATATTTCATTTAATAAATTGTAATTTTAAACTTATAAAAAAATGAATGACTTTATGTTGTTAGTGAGAATTAACTGGATATTCTGGATAAAGTGAGCACCTAATTCTGGATAAAAGTGAGCAGTATAAATGAACTCAAAAAGGTGTCTAAAAAGTAGTTTAAAAGTATA
>NZ_SNWW01000012.1 GCF_004362015.1 Flavobacterium chryseum | reverse complement strand
TTGTTAGCGTTATCTATCTCATTAACAGTAGAATATCAACAAATAAAAAAGGGACAAAGAAGACTTTTTCTTCTTTGTCCCATGTAGTAGCGGGAACAGGACTCGAACCTGTGACCTTCGGGTTATGAGCCCGACGAGCTGCCTACTGCTCTATCCCGCGATGTTTCGGGTGCAAAGATACGGAGTAAATATGGTTATGCAAAGAAATTACTCATTTTTTTTAAAATGCTTTATTTGAGTTTTAAAGCGCAAGTTTTCAGTGCTTTATATTAAAAAAGGATTAGATAGTGAAATTAAAATCCAGCAATTCTAAATACGGATTTCCTTTTAAACCTAATAAAAAAGCGAATGCAGGCTCAGTTTTGTAACCGTTTTGTTTGAGTTTTATGATTTCTAATCGAAAATTTTCGCCTTTTTCTTCTAGAATTTGATGTTCGATAATCATATGTTTATATCCATTTTGATTTTTGGTTGGTATATTTTGACCAAAAATTTCAATGTCAAAATTATCAACTCTAAAGTTTGCTATAATTGTCTCTTCATTATTTATATCGGTTTCTCTAATTTTAAATTCACTTTGATCTTCAAAAGAAGCTTTGAGTTTTTCTATAAAATTGGTTTTGTTTTTCCAATAACAAATAATATCGAGATCACTGTTTTCGATGTCAATATTTATCGGAATTGTACCAACCAAAATAGGATTGAATTCATTTAAATTGAATAAAATTTCATTTTGAGTCAGCACTTCAAAAGCCTGAATTTGTCTTTTGTTTCCGTTTTTTAAATATTCTATATTACTGAAATCTGTCATTATTTACTATAATTCTTTTCTTCTTTGATTTCTTGTTCTATTCTTTTGTTAATATTCACTTTTGCCTCAGTAAAAACAAAAATAGTAGTTTTGTATTCTCGCGCATTTTTATTGGTTATTTCGCCGGCAATGGCAGAAGATTTAAAATAAGGACTTGTTTCTTTAAATTCATTATTATTTCCTTCAAATGTTTTAATCCTGATGAGGTTTTTATATTGAATATTTAGATTAAACCAATTCACATAATCAGCATTAAAAGAAACCGCTTTTATTCCTTTTTTGGTGTAATAATTAATTGCTCCGGCCTGGCCATAATTATCGCAAAGAACAATTGTTTCTTTTTTATTTGAAATTAATGCATAAACAGAATCTGTTTTGCGGGCAAGTTCTTTCCATCCCAGCATATCGGCAAAATCCTGAGGCAAATGATGATCTTTTCCGTCTTCCCAACGAAGCATTCCTAACTTTTTATATTTATCAGAATGTTTTACTAAATATTCAGGGCTTTTATTTGGGAAATCCAGATTGTACATCGGGATAAAAATCAATAATGGAATTAGAATAAATACAGGCTGTAAATAACGTTTCCAACCCACCTTTAATATCTCAGAAAGAAAAACAGATCCAAAAGCAATATAGATAGGATATAGCCCAATAGCGTAATAAGCTTTTGCCTTAAAGTATAAAAAGACAATAAGGGTAAAAATTAATGAAGCAAAGAAAAGTTTATATTTCCCGAAAGGTTTGTAAAACAATAGTGCATACAAAGCCGAAAGAATAACCAAAAGAGAACCAATAAAAAAGAATAATTGTTCTTTTAAAAATACCATTCGGTCTACATTTACCAATTGTGTTTCAGCCAATACTTTCATATGGTGCACAATTGGAAATTGATTGTTGTATTGCCACAGAAGATTCGGCAGAATCAATAATAATCCTAAAATTAAGGCAAAATAAAGTTTTTTCTCTGCTAAAATTCTTCTCTGATCAGAAAGCAAAAGGGCAGGCAAGAGACCAATAAGCAGAAAAAGAATATTGTATTTGTTCAGAAAACCAAAAGCAAACACAATGGCGCCTATATAAAACCATTTTTTTTCTTCGGTTTTAATGTATTGGATAATTATATAATAAAAAGCCGTCCAGCATAAAACGTCTAACGAATTGGGCTGATACAATATGTTGATTCTTAATAATGAAGAAAAAATAATGCAGGTTGCACCCAAAATTAAAGCATACAAATTTCCTTTGAGTGTTTCGATAGTTTTCCAGACGATTACCAAAGTCAGAGCGCCAAAAAGTGCAGGAAAGAACTTGACCCAGAAAACAGAATTCCCAAGCAAAAAGATAAGATACGAAAACCAGGAAGTAACAGGCGGAACAGATAAATAGCCCCAAGCCAGGTGATGCGCCTGATCCAGATGCAGGTATTCGTCACGCTGCAAATCGTATTCAGGACTTATTAAAATATATTGCAAAACAAATTTTAAAATAATAAATCCGAATAATAATAATATGGTTTTTTTGGTCATTGAGTTTTTGGTTTTTATAAGATAACTCTTTTTATATCAGCTGTTAAAATATTGTAGCTAATATATAATTTATTTTGAATTGAGACTAAAGATGAATTTTGAAAAGGAATAAAAAAGTAAAGATTGAAGAAATCTTGCGGAAATAAATATAACTGTAAATATCATTTTAAAGGAAAAAAAGTTATTATATTTAGAGTAAAAGTGCAAGACTTTGACACAATATTTTTTTAATAAATTAATTAAAATACGCAAACTCTAAGACCTCTCAATATTATAAATACAAAAATTATTATGGATAATTTAGCCCAACAAAATTCAGAAAACATACAAGTATTAGAAATTCGGAATTATCTATTAAAACCAAATTTAACCGATAAGTTCAGTGATTATTTTCACTCGAAATTTGTTGTGCCGATGAATGAACTGGGAGGATATACAGTGGGAGAATTCAAAATTAATGGCGTAAATGACAGGTTTGTTTGGTTTCGTGCCTTTGCAGATATGAAAACCAGATTAAAATTTTTGAATGATTTTTATATTAATAGTGCAACTTGGAAGGAATATGGCAAAGGTGCAAATGAGATGATGATAAACTCTGATAA
The DNA here is from genome assembly GCF_004362015.1 of Flavobacterium chryseum. Taxonomy (GTDB): domain Bacteria; phylum Bacteroidota; class Bacteroidia; order Flavobacteriales; family Flavobacteriaceae; genus Flavobacterium. The sequence goes on along the minus strand of NZ_SNWW01000012.1, from coordinate 131,136 downwards.
TGTTTATTTGCTTCGACCATTAAAAGCGCAAATTAATAGAGAGTTTTTAAAAACGGATAAAACATTCACCGTTGTAGATTTCTATGTTTGTAATAGTACACTTGAAAAAGTTATTAATCTGTTTGATACTACCTACATTCCTTTTCTTAAAAATTTAAAAATAGAAGATATAACGCTTTGGGTGAGCGAAATGACTGAAAATGATTTCCCGGGATTACCTGTTTTTCGGGATAAGAATCTTTTAGTAAGTATTACAAATTACAAAAATGAAAATGAGTTCAACACCAAGCAAAAAGAAATTGATAATATGCCAGCTGACTTAAAAAAATCGATGCAAGAGTTAGTAACCATTCACAATAAATTAGTGCTTTTAAACTTGAGGTAATGTTCTGAATTGATTTTATGTTCAAAATCTAAGAGAATTACAAATTGTTATAAACAAAAAAGCTCTAGATTTCTCTGAAGCTTTTTGTATTATTAGCAGGAAGCATTAAAATACCTAACCAGATTATTATTTTATGTATCAAAATCATCCAGTAATATAAAAGTTATGATGATTTATAGTAGAAAAACTATATATTTGAAAATAAGTAATGTGTACTATTTATCACACATATGTGCCCTGATTTGGTCGCTTTATGTGGTTTTGTAATACGTATAAATAAGTTGGTAACAATTCAGAGGAGCGACAATAATAAAAACAAACTAAAAAAATGACTTTCATTAAAACAATTTCTACATTTTTAATTGCGCTTTTAATTGTAACAACAACCTTTGGACAAGAATCTAAACATAAAACTAAAATCTTATTGATTGGTACAATTCACTTCGAAACGCCTCATTTAGATCAGTTTGAATTAAAGGTAGACGATTTTTTTAGTACTAAGCGACAAAGTGAATTAGAAGATTTAACTAATGTTCTATCTCAAACAAAAGCGACTAAAGTGATGATTGAAAGGCCATTTGAAAATCAACGTTCTAGCGATAGTTTGTATAATTTATATTTAACAGGCCGTTATAAACTTACAGTTTCAGAAAGAGAACAAATTGGCTTTAGGCTAGGTAAAAAATTAAAATTAAATCAAATAAACTGTATAGACAAATTCTATGCAATGCACGATAGCTTAATGGCTGCAACCGCAAAAGAAAATAATCAACTGTATTTGCTAAAAGATTTAGGAACCCAGGCAAATGCAATGCTAAATGATTATGATACTAAATTGAAAAAAGGCACAATAACCGAAGTTTTACAATACATAAATAAACCTGAAGAATTAAAAAGAAATTTATCAATTTATCTAAAATTTATAGCAAAGATTGGAGCTGGTAAAAATTTTGCAGGAGCAGAAGCTGTATCAGAATGGTATTTAAGAAATCTTGCTATTTATTCAAATATTATGAATCAAGTAGATGCAAATGACAAATACGTTATACTAATATTTGGACAAGGACATATTCCGATACTAAAACACTTACTACAAAATAATGATGACTTTGAAGTCGTTGAATTAAATAGCGTACTAAAATAAACTGCACCAACCACCAGAGTTAAAATTATAAAACTAAACCATGCAAGACGAAATAATAAAACACACTAAAAATATATATTCAGAGATGAACAATAAAAAACATTCCTTCAAAGAAAAAGTAAAAGAAATACTTGTTGAAATTTTAATTATTGTATTTGCAGTTTCACTTTCAATTTGGCTTCACTCCTGGAGCGAGGAAAGACATGAGCATAAAGATGCTCAAACATTTTTAATGGGGTTGAAGGAAGATTTGCAAAATGACATTTCAAACCTGGAAGAGACAAAAAAAACATTAGATAAAACTCAAAAAGAAATATCATTTGCTTTACATCTTACACCACAAAAAATTGATAGTCTTAAAGCGAATCATCAACAAATTAATTCAGGTACAAATTTCATTAATACATCAGTAAATAATGGACGATATGAAGGCTTTAAATCTAGTGGAAAAATAAATACCATAGAAAATCAAAAGATAAGAAATAAAATTTTGAGTTATTATCAGCAAACTATTCCAGAGATAGCGTTTGTCGAAAGGGCATACGAAAAACTTACTTCAAATTATATAAATCTATTACTGAATGGAAAAGAAGATGAAGATATCAATACGACTTTATTGAAAAAGAAGACAAAAATTATTTTGTCAGGTATTGATAATTTTACCAAAGAAGCCCAAAATGATTATGAAGAAGCTATTAAGCAAGCAAGAGAAATTATAAAAGAAATTGACGAAGAGAATAAATAAAAAAAAGAACGCCCATATTAGCGGAAGTAGCCCGCAGTGAGCGCAAAAATTGTTTCAGTAGTCATTATGGAACAATTCTCGAAGCAATTGTGGACGACTTAAAATAAATAAATATTATTTTCTATTAATTCCCATTTCCACGCTGGCGCAATCGCTCCGCTAGTTAACGCAAAGTTGCTTCAAAGTAATCCAAAACAAAAAAAGCTCCAGATTTCTCTGAAGCTTTGTCTTAGTAGCGGGAAAAATCAAAATATCTAAACAGTTTTTTGAAGATTATTATAAAGTTGTTTGTCCTCATAAGATTGCTTAACCTTCACTCTACTTTACATCAAAAATGCCAATCTAATTTGATAGGTTTTTGAAGCTATTTCATCGGAATATATATTCCATGAACTCCATTTTCTGGACGGTAATAAAACTGAACAAGATAATTTTTGTCTGTTATATATTGATATTTATGTTTATATGACTTATCTCTGAAATCATAGATGTCAGCAATTAAATATTTTTGGTCAATAAGATACTTAGTCACATCAAGGTCAAAATTTGCTATTTCTTGTTTGCCTTTTTTGTATGTAAAGTACTCAATTTGTAAGGAAATTTTTTTGTCAGGTTGGCTTTTAATTATTGTCCAAGTTTCTTCATTGAATTTTAAATCACCAGGCACGTATTCTTCATGAATTTTTTTAATACCTTCTTCAGTGTTTATAAGAAAGTAAACATTTATAAATTGAGGCATTATGATTTTACCGTTCACTTGTAGGATCAGATTTACATTTTGTGAAAGTGATAAAAATGGAAGAATTAAAAAAAATATTAGCGCTAAATTTTTCATTTCTAGATTGTTTTTTTAAAGTATAAATCACTCTAACGCAGGATTTAAAATCTGTTCTTGTAAAAGAGTTGGAGAAGTAAATATAAACAAAAAAGCTCCAGATTTCTCTGAAGCTTTATCTTAGTAGCGGGAACAGGACTCGAACCTGTGACCTTCGGGTTATGAGCCCGACGAGCTGCCTACTGCTCTATCCCGCGATGTTTCGGGTGCAAAGATACGCCGATTTTCTAGAAATCCAACGAAAACTTTAAAAAATGTTTTATTTTCTGTATTGAGTTGATATGACTACCTTTGCAAAATAAATAGTACACAAATGTCACATAAAGCAGGTTTTGTAAACATCATCGGGAATCCAAACGTTGGAAAATCAACATTGATGAACGCCTTTGTTGGAGAAAGATTATCGATTATTACATCAAAAGCACAAACAACTCGTCACCGTATTCTTGGAATCGTGAATGGCGAAGATTTTCAACTTATATTATCGGATACTCCCGGAATCATCAAACCCGCTTATGAAATGCAGGAATCGATGATGAACTTCGTAAAATCGGCTTTTGAAGATGCTGATATCTTAGTTTATATGGTCGAGATAGGAGAGCAGGACTTAAAAGATGAAGCTTTCTTTAATAAAATCATTCACGCTAAAATTCCGGTTTTATTATTATTGAATAAAATTGACAACTCTAATCAGGAACAATTAGAAGAGCAAGTAGCATTCTGGACTGCAAAAGTGCCAAATGCTGAAATTTTCCCAATCTCGGCTTTACAGAATTTTAATGTACCGGAAGTTTTTGGAAGAATTATCGAATTGTTACCAGAATCTCCGGCATATTATCCAAAAGATCAATTGACAGACAAACCGGAACGTTTTTTCGTAAACGAAACAATTCGTGAAAAAATCTTGTTGAATTACAGTAAAGAGATTCCGTATGCGGTTGAAATCGTTACGGAAGAATTCTTTGAAGATGAAGCTATTATCAGAATTCGTTCTATTATTATGGTAGAGCGTGAAACTCAAAAAGGAATCATTATTGGACATAAAGGTGCCGCTTTGAAAAAAGTAGGTATGGATGCCCGTGCCGATTTAGAGAAATTCTTCGGAAAACAAATTCATATTGAACTAGTGGTAAAAGTGAATAAAAACTGGAGAAGCAATGCCAATATGTTGAAACGTTTTGGTTATAATCAATAGTTTTTGTTTAATTGATTAATAGTTAATTTGTTTAATTGATAAACGAGAAGTTCTTGAAACCTTGAATCTCTAGCCCTGATAGAAGTGGAAATCCTTTTTTGCCGGGGTTCGGCAGAAAAGATTGCAACGGATAGCAGGATTAGCTCCTGAAAAAACACCTCAAAATAACAGGAAAAATAATAAAAACTTAGGTACTTAGAAACTTAGCGACTTAGCCACTTTTTTAACTACCTTTGCAAAAAATTAAAACACAGTATTTTAGAATTGTAAGTAATGTGATTTTAGGAAACTAGAATCTAAAATCTGCAGTCTAAAATCTAAAATTCAAAAAAATGAATAACATTGTTGCGATAGTAGGAAGACCTAATGTAGGGAAATCAACCCTTTTTAATAGGCTGATACAAAGAAGAGAAGCTATTGTAGATTCAGTATCTGGGGTTACCCGTGATAGAAACTATGGTAAAAGCGAGTGGAACGGAAAAGAGTTTTCTGTAATTGATACCGGCGGATATGTTCGCGGATCTGATGACGTTTTTGAGGGAGAAATTCGCAAGCAAGTAGAGCTTGCTATCGACGAAGCCGATGTTATTATTTTTGTGGTTGATGTTGAAGAAGGTATTACACCAATGGATGATGTTGTTGCGCGTTTGTTGCGTAAAGTGACAAAACCAGTTCTATTGGCTGTAAATAAGGTAGATAACGCCATGCGTGAGAAAGATGCATTGGAATTTTATAACCTTGGTTTAGGTGATTATTTCACTTTTGCCAGTATTTCAGGAAGTGGAACAGGAGATTTATTAGATGCTTTAATTGAATCATTTCCAATAAAACCAGAACCAGTTCAGGAAGAAGTTGTTTTGCCTCGTTTTGCTGTTGTAGGACGTCCAAATGCCGGAAAATCTAGTTTTATCAATGCATTAATTGGTAAAGAACGTTTCATGGTAACGGATATTGCGGGTACAACTCGTGACGCAATTGATACAAAATTTGACCGTTTTGGATTTGAATTTAACCTGGTAGATACTGCGGGAATCCGTCGTAAAGCTAAAGTAAAAGAAGATTTAGAGTTTTACTCTGTAATGCGTTCTGTTCGTGCTATTGAGCATGCAGATATTTGTATCTTGATTATTGATGCAACCCGCGGATTTGAAGGTCAGGATCAAAGTATTTTTTGGCTGGCAGAGAAAAACCGTAAAGGTGTTGTAATCTTAGTGAACAAATGGGATTTGGTTGAAAAAGACACCATGTCGACTCGTGATTACGAAGCTAAAATTAGAGAAGAATTAATGCCTTTTACAGATGTGCCAATTTTGTTCGTTTCGGCTTTAACGAAACAACGTTTATTGAAAGCATTAGAAGCTACAGTTCAGGTTTTTGAAAATAGAAAACAAAGAATTCCGACTTCTAAATTCAATGAATTTATGTTGAAGGTGATTGAAGCATATCCGCCGCCAGCGACAAAAGGTAAATATGTAAAAATTAAATATTGTATGCAGTTGCCAACATTAACACCTCAGTTTGTGTTTTTTGCTAACATGCCACAATATGTTAAAGAGCCATATAAGAGATATCTTGAAAATAAAATTAGAGAAAATTGGGATTTTTCAGGAGTGCCAATTGATATTTATATCAGAGAGAAATAAAATAAGAAAATCCCCGCCAGTCGGGGATTTTTTATGGCTACGCTTTAATTTAGAATAATTTCACCACACTAAATGGCATGTTATTTGAATAAATGTAAAAACTACAATTAAACCTTTTTGTTTTTTTGCAGTCTAACAAATCAAACCAACCATTTTATGACCAAATTTTTATCTTTCGTACTTCTTTCCCTTTTTTGTTATTCGGCGAATGCCCAGAATGATATTGTTTTAAAGGGAACTATAGTTGACATCAACACGCAATTGCCTCTCGAAATGGCTACCGTTTATTTTACCACTGTAAAAGATTCTACCGTACTTGAATACGCCACTACAGATAAAAACGGCTATTTTAGTATCAATACTAAAAAATACGATAAACCTGTTTTTCTGAAAGTAAACTACATGGGTTATCAGCCTTTTTTTGAAGAAGAAAAAGGACTTATGGAAAGTAAGGATTTTGGTAAATTGTATTTACTTGAAAGTGTAAATGCCTTAGATAATGTCGTTATCAAAAGTGAAGCACCACCAATAACAATCAAAAAAGATACTTTAGAATTTAACGCAGCCTCGTATAAAGTCCGTCCGGATTCGAATGTCGAAACGCTGTTGAAACAATTGCCCGGTGTAGATATAGATAATGCGGGGAAAATTACCGTAAATGGAAGGGAAGTAACGCAGTTTTTAGTAAACGGAAAAGCTTTCTTTGATAAAGATGGAGCAATAGCGCTGAAAAATCTGCCTGCTGAAATAATAAAGAAAATTCAGGTTTCTGATTTTAAGACGAAGAAAGAAGAACTGGCGAAACAAGAATCGACATCAGATTATTCGACGATCAATTTAACCATTGATGAAAAGAAAAATAAAGGTTTCTTCGGGAAAATATTAGGAGGATTTGGATCTGATGATCGTTATGAAAGCAGTCTGATTTTGAATTTTTTCAAAAACAAACAAAAAATAAGTGTTTTAGCATCTTCTAATAATATCAATTCGACCGGATTCGCTATGGATGAGGTTTTTGATAATATGGGCGGAGGAAGAAATAGCAAAGGAAACTCCCAAAGCTCCGGAGGCGGCAAGGGTATTACCCAATCTAATTTGGTTGGTGTGAATTACTCTGATGACTGGTCTAAAGATTTTGAGGCGATGGGAAGTTATAATTTTTCGAATTCGGTTAATAAAAACGAAAGCAAGTCAAATCAAACCGACTTTTTGCCTACAGGAAATAATCTAACTTCATCAGACTCTAAAACGAGAAATGAAAACACAGGAAATAAAGCTAATTTTGAGTTTGAATATAAAATTAATCCAACAACACGATTGGTAGTCGCCCCAAAAGTAAGTCAGTCGAGATCCAACAGTAATTCAGCTTCTTCGAGTTTTTCTGAAGATGAAAACGGAGAGGCCTTAAACAAAAGTACTTCAGAATCTTATAATGAAAGTACAAATACTAATTTCGCCAATAGTTTAAACTTCAATAAAGTTTTTGAAAAAAAATCACGTAACCTGAGTTTTGTTTTTACAAATAACAATACAAGAAGTGATTCGAACGGATTGAATTTTTCAGAAACGCTGTTTTTTAAGGGTGATAAAGAAGATGATTTTAGAAATCAAAATGCTAAAAACAGTTCCCGTTCTGATACTTATTCGGCAGATATTGAATATACAGAGCCTATTACAGATTCGTTAAGAGTGCGATTCGGAACTGATTTAGATTGGGCTAGTTCTATAAATGACGAAAAAACATTCAATTTTGATCCTGCAACACAAGCGTATACAGATCTAAATGAATCTTTAACAAATTATACGACTTCAAAACAAAATTCGATTACTCCTAAAGTGGGTATAACGTGGCAAAAGAGCAAATTTACCGTTAATATGAACTCGAGGACTTCTATTATTGATTTTGACAATTATGCGTTGTACAAGGGTACAGCTACTGATTTGGATAAAAGATATGCTTTGCCTTATGGAAATGCACAAATTAGATATAAGTTCAGCCGTTCAAAAAATTTGACTTTTAAATATGATTATTCAAACGCGCTTCCAACTGCAACACAATTAATGCCAATTATAGATGCGACAAACCCCTTGAATACCGTTACCGGAAATCCGAATTTAAATCCAATCGAGAAAAATACCGCTAGTATTGATTTTAAGAACTTTGATTTTCGTACACGTTCAGGATATAGTTTGTACATAAAGGGAGATTATTATAATAATGATGTTGTTTCGACTTCTATTTATGATGATAGCGGAAAAAGAACTACCACTTATGTAAACATTTCAGGAACTTATATTGCTTCTGTTGGTGCCAACTGGAATCAATCTATTAAACGAGATGCACATGTTTTGAGATATGGTTTTGGTATAAACGGCAGCTATTCTTTTGATAAAGGATTTACAAATGCCGTAATTTATAATGCAAAATCTACCGCCATTACGCCAAAAGTAAATTTGACCTACGAATACGGAGATTTGTTAATCATTTCACCATCATATAGTTTTTCTTATAACGAAACACAATATGAGAATTACACCAGAGATGCAAGTTCAAATGTTATTCACAGGATCAATTTGCAAACTACAAGTTACTGGCCGGCGAATTTAATCTTCGGAAATGATTTTGGATATACCTATAATTCTAATATTTCAGATGATTTCAAAAAAGATTTTTACTTGTGGAATACGAGTTTGTCTTATGGTTTTTTTGATAAAAAGCTTTACGCAAAAGTAAAAGTTTATGATGTTTTAAATCAGAATCAAAGTGCTACGAGAACTATATCAGCAACATCGATTCGCGATGAACAAAATACAGTTTTAAAACGTTACATCATGTTTTCTTTAGCCTATAAGGTTGGAAACTTTGGAGGTAATGAAAAAAAAGGATCTAAGAGAAGGCAGAGAGAGGAGTAGGTTTTTTTTAAGGTTCAAAGGGACAAAGGCTCAAAGTTGCAAAGATTTATAAAGACGCACAGCAGTGCGTCTTTTTTTTTGCTTACAATTTCCTGTCGATTCTGTGATACACTGTAAATCGTATAATGTCTCTGTCGTAAAAATCAATGCCGCTGGCACGTCTTTGAAAACTTTTTAAGTAACCTAGTTCTACTCCTAGATTTGGATTGAAATGATAACGTAATGCGGCGTAAATTCGGTTTTGATCGAAAGTATTTCTCTTATTGTCCTTTCCGAAATTGAATAAAATTTCATCAGAAATAGTTCCTTTTAAACTTCGTTTTTCTTTTTCCCAAAGAGTAAATGTCGACTGTAATCGGTATCTAAACCGAAAGGCAAAGGAATATTTATCTAATAATTCCAGCTTACTGGCTTTTTGAATAAAACGTTCTTCAAGCTGAAAACGGTTGTGAAAGGTAATTTTCGCAATATCATTTATAAGTGTCAAATCTTGTTGCATTCGATATTCGGGAATAGAATAATCAGGATCAGCATTAGGGTCTTGCGTATTAACGTTAAAGTAGGCAAATCCACCGCCCAGATCTATAATTTTGTTGGCTCTGTATCGGCCTTGAACTCTTACAACAAATAAATTTTGGTGAATGGGATTTAAAAAGCTACGATTGTCAATTTCAGAATGAATTGCCCATTTTTGGGTTATAGGGAAAATATTATAGTACCGAATCCAGATTAGCGTTTGCTGATCCGTTTTTGTCTGGGCTGATAAAAAAGGACTTATAAAGCCTAAAAAAAATAGCAATTGAATAATTTTCATCTAATCTGTATAATTCAGGCTGCGAATATATACAAATGAGAAAGGATATATAGAAAACACTATTGATTTTAAATTTGGTTTTACTTCAAATTTGTTATTTTGTTCCAATAAAAAAACGAGGTAAGCTTAAAAGCTACCTCGTTCCATGTATTTAGAATCAACTATTGGATTATAATGAATATTTTAAAGTAATTCCATATGTTCTTTGATCTCCAAGTACACCCGCATATTGACCGGAGTTTCCTCCTGCAGGCAATAATTGCTCATAGTAATGTTTGTTTAAAAGGTTACGTCCCCAAAAATGAACAGATAAACCTTGCGAGGCACGGAAACCTAAACGTGCGTTGAAAAGAGCATAACCATCTACTACTAAATATTTTGAAGCAGAAGGACTAGATGAAAATTCAGAACGGGCATAAGAATCAATTCCTAAGAAAACCTTTCCTTTATTTCCAAAAAATTTCGCATCATCAGAAAGTTCACCTCCTAAAGATCCTGCCCATCTTGAAGCGCCAGGCAATTCAGATCCGGAAACGTCTTTAAAAGATACCGGTGCTCCTGTTTCTTCTAGCGGAAGTGGTGCATTTGTGAATTTTTCATAAATTGCATCTGTATAAGTTACAGCACCATTTATCGTTAAATGTGAACTTACAACAAAACTTGCATCTAATTCAACACCCTGTACACGAACTTTATCAGCATTGGCAAGATAGCCACGGTTTACACCCAATTCAGCAGCCTGAACGTTAGTTTGAAAATCTTTAATGTCTGTTCTAAAAGCAGCAATATTGAAGATCGAATTTTTGAAAGGAGAAGTTTTTACTCCAACCTCAAAATGATTTACTTTTTCAGGTTTAATAACTGCAAGATCTAATAACGGAGCACCTTTAGAATCTGTTGGAAGACCTGCAACGTTTACACCAACGGGTTTGTAACTTTTTGCATAAGTTCCATAAGCGTTGATTTTATCATTTGCTTTAAAAGTAACTGTTATGTTTCCGGAAAAGTCAGTATTATCAGTACTTGAATCAAAAGCCTGATCGGAATAAACTAGTTTTTTTAAAGCCAATAATGCAGGATCGGTAGTTTGTAAACCTCCGTATGTTGTACGTGCATAATGCGCATCTTTTTTATCGAAATTATATCTTAAACCCGGTAAAACGTGCAACCAGTCTGTAATTGCCCAGTCAATCTGACCAAATACTGCCGCGCTCGAGGCTCTGATTCTTGCATCAGTCTTGATTCCGTATCCTTCAAAAAGGCCTGGAGTTTTCCATAAATTGCTTGTTGTACTTTGAGCAAATCTCCACTGTGCATTTCCAGATTCTTCAGTACCATCTGTTTGTGATGTTTGATCAATGAAAAATACACCAACAACACCGCTAATTTTTGAAGTTAACTGTCCTGCATAGCGCACTTCTTGCGTAATTTGAGTTTGTCTTGTTGGGTTTTGAGATTTTGCCAATACTTGTAAACCTGTAAAATCTCTGTCATTTGATGGATCCCAGTTCCAAAAACGCCAGGCTGTTGTTGAAGTAAGAGTTCCGGCTCCAATTTTTGTATCAATATTTAAAGAAAGACCTCCCATATCCTGATTAGAACGCCATGGAGTGTCTTGATCAATTTTACGATCAAATGCATTCTGGCTTGGTAGCTGATAATTTAAATCTTTAATGATAGCATCAAATTGGCGATAAGCTGCTCTTTGCGTTGGAGCAACGCCTGCAACAACCTGAGCATATCCGTCAGGACGTTGGGTTGTAATATCTGCAGCAAATATAATGTCAGTGTTTGTTGTCGGAGTCCAAAGCAATTGACCTCTAATTCCTTGATTGTTTAATGTATTAGTTGCTCTTCCTGTTGCAACATTATCAATTAAACCATCACGTTGTGTACCGGAAAAAGATAATCTACCAGCTACTTTTTTACCTAAAGCTCCAGTAACAGAAGCTTTTGCCTGCAAAAAAGAATAATTACCGTAACTTACTTCAAAATCTGCTCCAGAATTAAAACTTGGTTTACGGGTTGTAATGTTAAAAGCTCCTGATGTAGTGTTTTTACCAAACAAAGATCCTTGTGGTCCGCGTAATACCTCGATTTGTTCTACATCGATAAAATCCAGCGTTGTTGCAGCCGGGCGTGCATAATAAACACCATCAACATAAAAACCAACTCCAGGATCGATCCCGTCATTTGTAAGTCCGAAAGGCGAACCTAAGCTTCGAATATTAATACCTGTATTTCTTGGGTTTGATGAATAAAGTTGAACAGAAGGAACTAATTCTTTGATTCTGTTCACGTTAAAAGCACCTGTTTGTTCTGCTTGCTTTCCTGTAATAACAGAAATCGCAATAGGCACATCTTGAACTTTTTCGATACGACGTCTGGAAGAAACAACCACTTCTACAAGTGCATTTTCTTCATTTATAGTAATTAGCAAAGGGCTTGTTGGTAAAGCTGTAATTTCTATTTCTGTAGTTTTATAGCCTACATATTGCACTAAAAGCGTTATAGGAAGCTTTCCTTTAGAATCAATTGAAAATTTTCCGCTCGGATCAGTACTTGTGCTTAAGGTTGTTCCTTTTATCACAACGTTTGCTGCTTCTAAGGGGATATTTTCATTTGTTGTAACAACACCTTCAATGTTTTGGGCGAATGAGATAGAGAAAGTTAAAACAGATAATAGTGTAAATATATTTTTTATAGAATTTTTCATTTTTAATAGTAATTATATGTGATTAGTAGAATTTAAATTAAAATTTTTTTTACCACCACATACACATTATAAATGAATTGTTTTTCACAGTTGTGAATTGATTATTTTTTTGCAAAAGATTTTTTGATACACCTAGTGGACTGAAATGTACTTTCATGGTTACAATTTTTGTAAATGGTTTGTTAATTATTTTTTGCAAATATATAATATAAATTCTATCGATTTACTAGGAATTAGAAAATATTTTTTTATTTCGACACTAATGAGGCTATAGTAATGCCTTCCATTGCATTAAGAGTTTTGTCTCTTATAAGAAGTAAACCGTGACGCAGACTGCATTCAGACTCGGTTTTGCAATCGGAGCAAGGTTCGTAAAAGTTTAAAGATGCACAAGGTAAAAGTGCAATTGCACCATCGAATAAACGGTGAATTTCTGCCAAAGTAATATCGTTTTTAGATTTTATCAGATAATAACCGCCAAATTTTCCTTGCTTGCTGCTCACAAAACGACCACGTTTTAGATCTAATAAAATTTGCTCTAAAAACTTTTTAGGTATATTGGCGCCATCAGCAATTTCTATAGTTTTAGAAATGTGATTTTCGTCTTGTTCTGCTAAATAAAGTAAGGCCTTAAGGGCGTATTTTGCTTTATGTGATAACATCTATTTTTGAATTATGAATTGTAAATTATGAATTATAAATTTTTAAACTAAATTTATTTACGGATGAACGTGAAACCTGAAACAAGAAAAACCTGAAACAAAAGATTTCCTACCAGCCTCCGCTAGAACCCCCACCAGAGAATCCGCCTCCGCCAAATCCTCCACCGAAGCCACCGCCTCCGCCGCCAAAACCACCTCCAGATGATCCGCCGCCAAAACCTCCAAATCCGCCTCCGCTGCTTCTGCCAAGACTACTTAAAAGAATAACATCCATTAGACTAGGGCCACCGCCACTATTGCCTGAATTTCCTCCGCCTCCTCTTTTATTTCGGGAGATTAAAATTATAACAATTACAATTATAACAATAAATGGCAATATCGGAAAATCTTTTCCTTTAAATTGTTGTTTGCGTTCGCCTTTAAATTTTCCTTTAAAAACATCAATTATAGCGTCAGTTCCTTTATCAAGTCCGTTGTAAAAACTTCCGGCTTTAAATTCGGGAATAATAATATTTCTAATTATTGTTCCGCCAATACCTGCAGTTAATCGATCTTCAACACCGTAACCGGGATTGATGGCAATTTTCTTTTCGTTTTTGGCTAATAAAATAATTACACCGTTATCATCTTGCTTGGTTCCTCCAACTCCCCAGGTTTGTCCCCATTTTGTAGCTAGCTGACTTACGTCTTCACCTTTTAAACTTTCAATTGTAATAACTACAATTTGTGTCGTAGTTGAATCTGAATAACGAACCAGTTTTTCTTCTAATTGGCTTTTTTCAGCAGCGCTTAAAACATTCGCATAATCATAAACCGAAGTTTGAAAACTAGGTTTTTCAGGAATTGTAAATTGTGCAAAGATACCGTTACAGGTAAAAAATGCTAATAACAAAAAGGTAAACTGAAAAATTCCTTTGGAATTTGAGATTTTGTTTGGGAAAATTTTCATTATTTATCCTTTTGAGATTTCGTTAGATAATTCGTTTGTGTCCTCTTCAGACCAAGGGAAATATTTTTTCAATTGTTCGCCGGCGTTCAAAATGCCATCAACAATGCCTTGTTTAAAATTTCCTAATTTAAATTGTTCTGTCATTGCATCTTTGGTACAATCCCAAAAATCATCAGCCACAGCATCATTTATTCCTTTATCGCCACAAATGGCAAAGGTTTTATCTTCGACAGCAAAGTAAAATAAAACACCATTTTGTAATTGGGTTTCATCCATTTTTAATTCATGAAAAAGTTCTAAAGCCCTTTCAAGAGGAGCTTTAGAACTTGTTTTTTCTATATGTACTCTAATTTCGCCAGAAGTATTTTTTTCGGCCACGCGAATCGCTTCAACAATGATTAATTCTTCTTCTTTGGATAAAAAATCTTCTACTTGTGACATTGGAGTTATTTTAGATATTAGATAATTAGATGTTAGATTACTAGACTAGATCTTAGATTCTAAGAAGTCAAATAATCTAAAAATCTAAATTTAGAATTTTACTTCAACTGGTTTGTCAGCGCCCGTAACAGCTTCAAAATATGGTTTTTCTTTGTAATCTAAGAACCATTTGTTTGGTATAGAAAGAATATAACCATTGTATTCCTGAACTGTTTCATTAAAACGAGTTCTTGCTGTTAAAATCTGATTTTCTGTACTTGCCAATTCATCTTGTAATTTCAGGAAGTTTTCATTAGCCTTTAATGTTGGATATTGCTCTACAGATACCAATAATCTTGATAAAGAAGAAGATACCCCGCTTTGAGCCTGGTTAAACTGAGCCAATTGTTCCGGAGTTACATTGCTTGGGTCAATTGTGACTGCTGTAGCTTTTGCACGAGCTTCGATTACAGCTGTTAAAGTTGATTTTTCAAAATCTGCAGCACCTTTTACAGTATTTACTAAATTTCCAATAAGATCATTTCTTCTTTGGTAAGCTGTTTGCACATTTCCCCATTCTTTATTAACTGCCTGATTGTATTTTAAACCGGTATTTTTAATTCCAATTGACCAAAAAGCAATAATTGCAATTAATACTACAATAATTCCTACAGGGATTAACCACTTTTTCATATCTGTTTTGATTTAAGTTTATTTTAATGATTTAATAAATATATTATAATTCGTTTTTGATTTCGTTTAATTGTGTTTTTATGGTCTCTAATTTACGTATTATTTCGAATTTATCTAATGTTTTCTTTTGTCCTTCCTTCAAATGTGTTCTGGCTCCGTCAAGCGTAAAACCTCTTTCTTTAACTAAATGATAAATTAATTGAAGGTTTGTAATATCATCAGGCGTAAACATTCGGTTACCTTTAGCATTCTTTTTAGGTTTCAAAATGTCAAATTCGCTATCCCAAAATCGGATTAAAGATGCATTGACATTAAATGCCCTGGCAACTTCGCCAATGCTGTAATATCGTTTATCTTTAGAAAGCTCAATATGCATGATTTTTATTTTTCTTATTTATTTCAAAATTACTACTTTTTATAGTATTAATCTAATGACTGATTTTCCTGGTTGGCCAAGTGCGAAATTGCCACATATTCGACTGCCGAAATATTTCCGTAATAAAAATTAAGAGGATTCACGACTTTTCCGTCTTTATGCACTTCATAATGGCAATGCGGCCCTTCAGATCTTCCTGTGCTTCCCACATAACCAATAACATCACCGCGTTTGACATGTTGTCCCGCTCTGCAATTGTATTTGCTTAAATGCGCGTACAAACTCTCGTATCCAAAACCATGCCTGATGACAACATGATTTCCAAATCCGGAAGCCGCAGCGTCTGCTCTTGCAACAACACCATCACCGGTAGCGTACACTGGAGAGCCTGAGGGTGCAGTAAAGTCCATTCCGTTGTGCATTTTTCGCACTTTCGTGAAAGGATCAATTCTATATCCAAAGCCTGACGCGACACGTTTTAAATTTTCATTTCGAACTGGCTGAATGGCAGGAATGGCTAATAACAAACTTCCTTTTGCACTGGCCAATTTCAAAATTTCATCTAATGATTTCGATTGAATAGCCAATTGTTTCGATAACTTATCAATTCGTTTTGTAGTATTTAAAACTAATTGCGAATTGTTATAACCTTCTAAATCCTTATATCTTTCCAGATCTTTAAAACCTGATTTTCGAATAGAATCCGGAATTTCGGCTTTATTAAAATAAACTCTGTAAATATTATTATCCCTGTCTTCTAATGCTTCGGTTACATCATCAATTTCGTCCAGTTTTTTATTCAAAATTGAATATTGCAATTTTAGATTTTCCATTTCACGTGTTAGTAAACGATCTTTTGGAGTTTCAAAATACGGCGTATTAATTAAAAGTATAAAAACTAGAAATCCAAACAGTGCCGAAGCCAGCAAAAACAGTAAAGCGTAACCGATTTTGATTCTTTTTCTGGTTTTTATTTTTGTATAAGCCAGATTTTCTGAGTCGTAATAATATTTTACTTTCGCCATATTTTAAAATACCCTATTTTTGCAGCTTGTAAAATAGTTTGTCGAACAAATTTAATAAATGTTTCAAATGTTCACAGCTTTTTTTCCAAGAATAAAAACAATTAGATAATTAGATAACGGGGCAATTAGGCGATTAATTATATTTTTTTTAATAAGATTTTCTAACTGGCACATTTTCAAATTATCACATTTTCAAATTGACACATTTTTCTAATTAAAATATGAAATCACAAGACGTACGTAAACAATTTTTAGACTTTTTTCAAAGCAACGGACATTTAATTGTTCCTTCAGCTCCCATCGTTCTTAAAGACGATCCAACTCTTATGTTCAATAACTCGGGAATGGCCCAGTTTAAAGAATATTTTTTAGGAAACGGAACACCAAAAAGTAAAAGAATAGCCGATACGCAAAAATGTCTTCGTGTTTCAGGAAAACATAATGACCTTGAAGATGTAGGTTTTGACACATATCATCATACGATGTTTGAGATGCTTGGAAACTGGTCTTTTGGAGATTATTTCAAAAAAGAAGCGATCAATTGGGCTTGGCAGCTTTTGACAGAAGTTTATAAAATTCCAAAAGAAAACCTTTATGTTTCTGTTTTTGAAGGAAGCAAAGAAGATAACGTTCCGTTTGATCAGGAAGCTTGGGATATCTGGAAAACACTAATCGATGAAGACCGAATTATCCTTGGAAACAAAAAAGATAATTTCTGGGAAATGGGCGACCAGGGACCATGCGGACCATGTTCTGAAATTCACGTTGATTTACGTCCGGAATCTGAAAAAGCTTTAGTTTCAGGAAAAAGTCTGGTAAATAATGATCACCCGCAAGTTGTTGAAATCTGGAATAATGTATTCATGGAATTCAACCGTAAAGCTGACGGATCTTTAGAAAAACTTCCTGCACAACACGTTGATACCGGAATGGGATTTGAGCGTTTGTGTATGGCATTGCAAGGAAAAACATCAAATTATGATACTGACGTTTTTACTCCGCTTATCGAGAAAGTGGAACAAATTACAGGTTTAAAATATACGTCTGATGAAGTTAAAAACATCAGCGAAGAACAAAATAAAACGAACATAGCAATTCGTGTTGTTGTAGATCACGTTCGTGCGGTTGCTTTTGCAATTGCAGACGGACAATTACCATCAAACACTGGAGCAGGTTAC
Organism: Flavobacterium chryseum; assembly: GCF_004362015.1. Taxonomy (GTDB): domain Bacteria; phylum Bacteroidota; class Bacteroidia; order Flavobacteriales; family Flavobacteriaceae; genus Flavobacterium. Next base: position 113,443 of record NZ_SNWW01000012.1, on the reverse strand, counting down.
GTAATTCGTAGAATTTTGCGTCGTGCTATTCGCTACGGATTTACATTTTTAGGTACAAAAGAACCTTTTATCAATAAATTGGTAGAAGTTTTGGCAAACCAAATGGGAGAATTTTTCCCGGAAATCAAATCACAGCAACAATTGGTTACGAATGTAATTCGTGAAGAAGAGGCTTCTTTTTTAAGAACTCTTGATCAGGGATTACAATTATTAGATAATGTAATTGCACAAACTAGTGGCTCAGAAGTTTCTGGGGCAAAAGCATTTGAATTGTATGATACTTTTGGTTTTCCGAAAGATTTGACGGCTTTGATCTTGAAAGAAAAAGGAATGTCTTTAAATGAAACAGAATTTGATGCCTCAATGCAGGAACAAAAAAATCGTTCACGCGCTGCATCAGAGGTTTCTACAGAAGATTGGTCGGTTTTGATTCCAGGAAATGTGGAAACTTTTGTTGGATACGATCAAGTGGAAAATGAGGTAAAGATTACAAGAATTCGTAAAGTAGATTCTAAAAAAGACGGAATTCTATACCAAATCGTTTTAGACAATACACCGTTTTATCCGGAAGGTGGAGGACAAGTTGGTGATAAAGGAACTTTGGTTTCAGCAAACGAAACGATCGAAATTATCGATACTAAAAAAGAAAACAATTTGATTTTGCATTTTGCAAAACAATTGCCAGAAAATATTGAAGCTGGTTTTACAGCAAAAGTAAATACCGATTTAAGAAGTTCAACTTCTAAAAATCACTCTGCTACGCACTTGATGCATTTGGCTTTGAGAAACCTTCTTGGAACTCATGTAGAGCAAAAAGGTTCATTGGTAAATCCAAACTATTTGCGTTTTGACTTTTCGCATTTTTCTAAAGTTTCAGATGAAGAATTACATCAGGTTGAAGCTAGTGTAAATGCACAAATTGAAGCACAATTGCAATTAGTAGAGCACAGAAATATTCCGATTAAAGAGGCATTAGATAAAGGTGCAATGGCTTTATTTGGAGAGAAATACGGAGATAATGTTCGTATGATTGAATTTGGTGACAGTAAGGAACTTTGCGGTGGAATTCATGTAAAAAACACGGCAGAAATCTGGCATTTCAAAATTATTTCTGAAGGTGCAGTGGCGGCTGGAATTCGTCGTATTGAAGCGATTACGGGTGCTGCAGTAAAAGATTTCTACCAAAATCAGGAAAATACTTTATCTGAAATAAAAGAAACATTAAAAAATCCGCAGGATATTTTAAAATCAGTAGCTTCTTTACAAGATGATAATGCTAAGTTGAAAAAACAAATAGAGCAATTATTAAAAGAAAAAGTGGGTGCTTTAAAATCAGAATTAGAGAAAGATTTTCAAGAAGTAAACGGCGTAAATTTCCTTGCAAAACAAGTAGATTTAAGCATGGCATCTACTAAAGATTTGGCTTCTGCTTTAGGAAGCTCAAAAGCTGATTCATTTGTGTTTTTAGCTTCTGTCGAAGATGGATTACCAAATATTCATTGTTATATCTCAAAAGAATTAGTTGCAAGCAAAAGCTTAAATGCAAATGCAGTTATTAAAGAATTAGGAAAATATATTGAAGGAAATGGAGGAGGGCAGCCTTTCTTCGCTTCTGGAAAAGGTAAAAATGCCAGCGGAATTGCTGAGGCTTTGGCTCACGCAATCGAGTTTGTGAAGTAGCAAATGTTTTTAATCTCGCAAAGACGCAGAGTCGCAAAGTTTTTTTAAAGCTTTGCGACTTTTTTATTAAATTAATTTAAATGTAAGTTTTTTCCTTAATTTTGAAAGAAAAAACAAAATGACAGAAAATGAAATTTCAGCTGTTGTAGTTGATGTTTGTTATAAAATACATGTGAAGCTTGGACCAGGATTATTGGAATCAGTATATGAGGCAATATTATTTCATGAGTTAACTAAGAGAGGGTTATTTGTGGAAAGACAGAAACAATTGCCCGTTCTTTGGGATGGAATTAAACTAGATATCGGATTTAGATCAGATTTGATAATCGAGAATAAAGTTATTTTAGAGATAAAATCAATTGAGCAAATTACAGACATTCATGCTAAACAAGTTTTGACTTATCTTAAAATCACAAAAATGAAATTAGGTTTACTAATAAACTTTAATGTACCAATCATTAAATTTGGAATCAAAAGAATTGTGTGTAATCTCTAGCTTTTTAAACTTAAAAAAGTCTTTAAAAAGCAGAGTCGCAAAGCATAAAAAAACTTTGCGACTCTGCGTCTTTGCGAGATTAAAAACAGGCCTACTTACGCTCCCCAATTTGTTGACGCCACATCGCGTAATACAAACCTTTTTCAACTATTAACTCTTCGTGTTTTCCTTGCTCAATAATTTTCCCTTGTTCTAGAACAAATATTTTATCAGCATGCATAACGGTAGATAATCTATGTGCAATTAAAACCGTGATTCTGTTCTTGTCAGATATATTTCTAATCGTTGCATTAATTTCTTCTTCGGTAATAGAATCCAAAGCAGAAGTTGCCTCATCAAAAATCAATAGATTTGGATTTCTTAAAATAGCACGAGCGATTGATAAACGTTGTTTTTCTCCGCCGGAAACTTTAATTCCGCCTTCACCAATGGTTGTATTTAATCCGTCTTCGGCGCGTTTTAATAACTTCTCACAACTAGCTCTTTTTAAAGCATCATAAACCTCTTCATCAGTTGCGTTAGGTTTTACAAACAATAAATTTTCCCGAATCGTTCCCGAGAATAATTGTGCATCTTGTGTTACAAATCCTAATTGTTTTCTTAAATCTAATAAATCAATTTCTGTAGAATCGATTTCATTATAAAGCACCTGGCCTTCAGCCGGCGTATATAATCCAACTAATAATTTTACCAAAGTTGTTTTTCCTGAACCAGACGGACCAACAAAAGCAACAGTTTGGCCTTGTTTAATTTCAAAATTAATATTTTCAACCGCTTTAAATTTAGCCGTTTTGTGCTGGAAACTCACATTAGAAAATAATAAAGACTGAATAGCTCCAACATGTTTTGGAGTTTTTGGGCGAAATTCTTTTGGAGCGCTTAATAAGGTTTTAAAATTCTCCATTGAAACTTTCGTTTCATTAAGAGCAATAATAAAATTCCCTAATTCCTGTAAAGGTCCAAAAATGAAAAAAGTAAAGAAAACCATCGTTAGTAAATCACCAACAATAATTTTTTGTCCAAACAAGAAATAATATAAAGTAAAAACAACGCAGGTTCTTAAAAAGTGAACGGTTGTTCCCTGAATAAAACTCAAACTTCTTATAAAACGAATTTTTTCTAATTCAAGCTGTAGAATTTTAAAGGTATTTAAATTCAGACGTTTTTCTTCCTGATACGTTAATCCAAGACTTTTTACAAGTTCAATATTTCTTAAACTTTCGGTTGTAGAACCGGCAAGTGCATTGGTTTGATTTACAATTTTTCTCGAAACAATTTTTATTTTTTTACCCAAATAAGAACTGATTACAGCAATAATTGGTGCTGTAATTAAAAAGATAATCGAAATGCGATAATCGATTCGGGCAACATAAACAATTACGAATATGAATCCGATAATGGTTTGAAAAATTAAAGAAATCGAAAGTGTAATTAATTTTTCAGAATCAGAACGAACTTTGGTCAGTTTGCTCAAAGTTTCGCCGCTTCGCTGATCTTCGAATTCGGCATAAGGCAAATCAAGCGATTTTTTAATTCCGTCAGTATACATTTGCGCACCAGTTCGCTGAATCACAACATTAGTGAAATAATCCTGAAAGTTTTTGGTAATTCTTGAAATCATTGCAGCGCCAAGTGAAAGCCCGAGCCAGAATGATAAGGATTTAATAAAACCAATTTCATTTCCTGCATATTTGTGTAATCCAACACCACAATCCTGCATTAATTTACCGGTAATAATAGAGTCTGATAAGCTGAAACAGATATTGATTGCAGCCATAATCAAAGCAAAAAACAAAAGCATTTTATGTTTGATTATATAAGAATATAGTAATTTCATATATAGAGTATAATAAAAAATAGAAGATGCAAAAGTAGTGAATAGTTTGTGTTTGTGAAGTTGCTAATATGTATTAAAAATGTTAATTATTTTTATTTTTCCTTTTTGATTTAAACATATATTTGTCGCATCATAAAATACAACAGATATGAAAAATTTTTTATTGCTTCTTAGCATTTTAATGCTGGTTATAACTTCATGTTCTAACGACGAAAATTCTTCATCTTCAGAAGATAACTCAATTTTGCCCAAAACAATCACTTATATTTATCCTTATTTAGAATTGGGTTCCAATCGGGTAAGTACTTTAAATTATGATGGAAATAAAATTGTAAGTATTGATGAAGGTGGTTCAAGAATAAAATTTACATATGATGGTGATTTTATTGTAAAGCAAGAACATTTTATGACCAATAATGAGGGAACACAGGCTATAGATAATGAGATTTCATATAGTTATGAAAATGGAAAAATGAAGACGAGAATCTTTAAAGAAGGTATTACTAAAGAATATCCTGATGGACAATATATCGTAAAGATAGTTTATACTCATAATTCTAATGAGCTAATTTCCTTTGTGAACTATTCGATCAACAAAGACACAAAAGCGGAAAGTAAATATTCCCAAGGTATTTTGACTTATAAAGATGGAAATCTTGTAAAAGGACAAGAAACGACTGGCTCTTCAGTATCAACAAGAGTTTATGAATATGATGCTAAAAATAATCCTCTTAAAAATATTACAGGCTTTAATTTATTGTTAAATGAAACAGCATTTTCTAATAGTAATGTTATTAAGATTAGCCGAACTGAAACAGAATTTCCTAATCCTGTTACTTATTTAAATAACCACATTTATAACGACAAAAACTATCCGACCAAAAGTACTTCACTATCGAGTGGTGGATCAATTGAGTATGAAATAGAATATACATATTAGTATTATTACAATTATATTTTAAAACCAAATACTTCAGTATTTGGTTTTTTTATTGATGAAAATTCGTGAAATTCGTGTTTAAATAAAAAAGCCATGCAATTCAGAACCCTAATTCCAATTTCTAAAACAAACAATCCAATCGATTATAATTCGAAAGTATTGTCATTTGGTTCTTGTTTTGCAGAAAATATGGCTGATAAGTTCGACTATTTTAAATTTCAGAATGAAACAAATCCATTCGGAATACTATTCAATCCGGTTTCGATTGATAAAGTAATTGAAAGAACAGTTCGGGAAGAATTATTTACAGAGAAAGATGTTTTTTTCTATAACGAACGCTGGCATTCTTTCGAAACGCATTCAGATTTAAGCAATGCCGACAGACAGGAACTACTAGAAACATTGAATAAAGGTATTGAAGTAACAAACAAGCAACTAAAAGAAGCTACACACATAATTATCACTTACGGAACTTCCTGGATTTATAGAAATATCGAAAGTAACAATATCGTTGCCAATTGTCATAAAGTACCTCAAAAGCAATTCTCAAAAGAATTATTATCGGTTGATGTAATTCAGAAAAGCATTCAAAATACCATAGATTTAATTCAGACCCTAAATCCGAATATTAGTTTCATTTTTACTGTTTCTCCAGTTCGCCACCTAAAAGATGGCTTTACAGAAAATCAATTAAGCAAATCGCATTTATTTACAGCTTTGCAATCCAATCTAAAATCTGAATACTTTCCTTCCTATGAAATCATGATGGATGAACTTCGTGATTATCGTTTTTATGCCGAAGATATGCTGCATCCCAATCAGGTAGCAATCGATTATATCTGGCAAAGATTCAGTGAAAATTATATTTCGCAAGACAGTGTTTCAACAATGCAGGAAGTAGAAGAAATTCAAAAAAGCCTGCGTCATCGAAGCTTTAATCCCGAATCAGAACAGCATCAAAAATTCTTAGCAAAACTTCAGCAAAAAATAAATCTTTTAAAAGAAAAATTACCGCATATAAAGTTTTAAATTTTCTTAATAACTCTTTGTCTTAGTGAATTTTCCATCATTTCAGCTTATAAAAACTGCGCATTACTTTGCGTAAAAATTCAAGGAATTTGAGGTGAAATAAGCGTAAAACTGACTCAAATCAAAAGTAAGAAATTAACTATTGGGCAGTGTAATTTTAGAATAATTGCTTGTAATTATGTAAATTGTTAAAACTTAAATTTTAGAATTTTGTAGACTGTATAATTACAGCCATTTATAACGCAATTTTAATTTAACGTGTTTTGCTGACATATGAATAAGAAACCCATTCATTTTCTTAAAAAAACACTACGTATACTACTTTGGTGCGTGGGTTCTATCATCGCACTTTTATTACTTATAATTATTCTAATTCAGGTTCCGTCAATTCAGAATTATGCTAAAGATAAGGCGGTTATCTATCTTCAGAATAAAATAAAAACTAAAGTTTCGTTAGATCATATTTCAATAAAATTTCCAAAAGATGTAGTTCTTGAAGGTTTTTATTTTGAAGATCAAAAAAAAGATACTTTATTGGCCGGTAAACGTTTAGTCGTTGATGTTGACTTGTTTAAGCTTGTAAGCAGCGAACTCGAAATTAATTCAATTGCACTTGAAAACGTAAAAGCAAATATTTATAGAAATAAAGAGGGCGTTTTCAATTTCGATTATATCATAAAAGCTTTTGAATCAAAAGAACCAAAAGTTGAAGATCCGGATAGTAAACCTTTCAAAATATCAGTTGTAAATGTAAATCTCGATAATATAGATTTTAATTTTAAAGATGATTTTGCGAAAAATGATGTAAAAGTAAAATTGACACATTTTGACACCAACTTCAACAAATTCGATCTGGATAAAATGGATTTCGATATTCCGAATATTAATTTAAACGGACTGAAATTGGTTTTAGATCAGGATGCTGTCGAAAAAATTGCAGAAGTTTCTGTTAAAACCGTCGACACCATTTCTAAAAGAAAAGACTTCAAATTAAAATTAGATAAAATCAGTTTGTCAAAAATTGATATTTCGTATGATAATAAAGATTCGAAATTAGATTCAGGAATAAAACTGGGCAATTTAGATTTAGAAGTAAATGAAATCGATCTCAATAAACAGCTTTTAGATTTTGATTCTTTCCAATTAAAAAACCTGAAAGGAAACTTACGTTTAGGAGCAAAAGACAAACAAATAAAAGCGCCGAGTTTAGATTCAACTTCCATAAAACAATCGGGATGGAAAGTAAAACTGAACAATGTTAGTATTCAAAACATAGCTTTCAAATTTGACGATATGCAATCAGCTCCAACTCAAAAAGGAATAGATTACAGTCATTTAGATTTAAGCAAATTCAATCTTAATGCAGAGAAATTATATTACGGAAACGATACGATTTCGGGAAATATAAAATCGCTTGCCGCCAATGAAAAACGCGGATTAGAGATTCAGTCTTTAAAAACTAATTTGTTTTACGGACCAAAAAATGCATCTCTCGAAAATTTATATGTAAGAACGCCTCAAACGCTTTTGCAGGATAAAATAACGTTAAAATATGCATCTCTTGCTGCTTTGAAAAAAGACATCGCTAATCTTGGTATAGATGCCAATTTAAAAGATTCAAAAGTTGGTTTTAAAGACATCTTGCTTTTTGCGCCGGATTTACAAAAAACAAATCCGTTTAAAGGAAATCAAAATGCGATTTTGTATTTGAGTACGCGCCTAAACGGAAAAATAAAAGACCTGAATATTCCGTTGTTCGAAATGAGCGGAATAGGAACTACAAGAGTTTCCCTTTCGGGGAAAATTACCGGTTTGCCCGATGCCAAAAAAGCATATTATGATTTAGATATCAGGAAACTTTCAAGCACTTCAAAAGATGTTTATTCTTTTGTGCCGGCCGGAACAATTCCGAAAAACATTCAATTGCCTTCTCAATTTAATTTAGTTGGAAAATTTAAAGGTTCTGTTCAGAATTTCAAAACCAATTTAGCTTTAAACAGCAGTTTTGGAAATGCAAAAGTTGATGCTTTATTTGACCAGCGCGTTAAGAAAAGAGAAAAATACGATGCAACAGTTTATTTGCTTGATTTCGATTTAGGAAAATTAATCAAAAACGATTCCATCGGAAAAATTACGCTAAAAGCGAAAGTAAGAGGGAAAGGTTTAGACCCGAAAACCGCACAGGCAAATCTGGACGGAATTGTTCAGAAAGCAGTCTTCAATAAATATACATATAGAGATTTAACTTTAAAAGGAAATATCGAAAACGGATCATTTGCTGTAAAATCCGGAATGAAAGACCCGAATTTAAATTTCAATTTAGTGGCCAGCGGAAATACGAAAGACAAATATCCGTCCGTAAAATTAAAATTAAACCTTGATATTGCTGATTTAGAAAAGCTGAATTTGCACGCGGGACCAATGAAATTGCGTGGAAATATCGATGCCGATGTTGCGAATAGTAATCCGGATTTTTTAAACGGAAAAGTATTTCTTTCGAATATTCAGATTTTGAAGGATGCAGAACCAATTGTTTTAGATTCGGTTCGTGTAATTGCTTTTTCAGACAATACCAGAAACAATATCAAAATATCATCTCAGTTTTTAAAAGCCGAAGTTGATGGAAAATACAAATTGACAACATTAGTAGCGGCAATAAAAAAATCATTGTCAAAATACATTGATTTAAAAAATCCGAAAGTAAATGGAGAATCAGATGAGCAAAGATTAGCTTTTACATTAACCGTTGATAACGATCCGATTCTGTTTAAACTAATTCCGAAACTGACAGGTTTTGAGCCAATTAAAATTACAGGGAAATACAATAATGTTGCTGATTCTTTAGAAATTAAAGGAACGATTCCGAGAATTACTTACGGAAATAATACGATTGCAGATGGAAAAATTAACATCGAAGCCAAAGGAAATGCATTAGAATATTTAGTTTCTGTTGCTACAATCGAAAGCGGTTCTATAAAAGTTCCGTTTACGAGTTTATCCGGTAAAGTCGAAAATAATAATCTGACTTATGCGCTTGAAGTTCAAGATTCCAAACAAAAACAGCAATATTATATTGCAGGTGTATTTAAAGCAGAAGATTCTAAAAACATCTTAAAAATTGATGCGGAGAATTTCGTTTTAAATTATGATAAATGGAGTATTGATCCTGAAAATGTAGTTGAATTTGGCGATAAACGACTTTATATCAATAAATTTTATTTGGATAATGCCGGAAATCAATTAAAGATTCAGTCGCAGGGAACCCAGAATAATGCGCCGCTGCAAGTTGATTTTGTGAATTTTAAAATTGAGACCATTATGAATATGGTCAAAAAAGATAAATTGTTAATGCAGGGTTTGATCAACGGAAACGCCGTGGTTGAAAATGTAATGACAAGCCCCATTTTTACATCAGATTTGAAAATAGATGATTTTGCTTTTAGAGGCGAACCTGTTGGTGATATTGCCATAAAAGTTGATAATAAATCGAACAATTCTCTGGCAGCAAATGTTACGCTAAGCGGAGAAGGAAATGATGTTAACGTAAATGGAACCTACCAAATTAAGGGCGGAAATTTAGATTTTAATGTTGATATCAATAAGTTGAGCATCAAAAGCATTCAGGGCTTTACAATGGGAAATATTACGGAAGGAACCGGAGATCTTTCAGGAAATTTTAAAATTACCGGAAACGCAAGCGCACCAAAAGTAGTGGGCGAATTAAATTTTAATAATACAGGATTTAGAGTTACGCAACTGAACTCTTATTTTAAGACAGATCAGGAAAAAATCACCTTTAATAATGATGTAATTACGTTTGATAAGTTTACACTTAATGATGAAAACGACAACGAATTATATGTAGACGGAACGATACAATCTCCTGATTTTAAAAATTATAATTTTGGATTAACGGTTGTTGCCAACGATTTTAGAGCCATACATTCTAAAGCCGCAGACAACGATTTGTTTTACGGAGATTTATTTTTAGACACCAAACTAAACATAAAAGGAACACTTGAAAGTCCGGTTATTGGCGGAAATATCAAAATAAACGAAGAAACGAAATTCTCCGTTGTTTTGCCACAATCAGATCCTTCAATAGCTGACAGAGAAGGAATTGTAGAATTTGTTGATGAAGATAATTTGTACCTGAAACAAACTGTCGAGATGCAGAAAAAACTCAATCAATCTGAGTTAAAAGGAATGGATGTGAGTGTTGATATTACGATTGATAAAGCGGCAGAACTTACTTTGGTTATCGATAAAGGAAATGGAGATTACCTGAATCTTAAAGGAGAAGCGCAACTTACAGGTGGAATTGATCCTTCGGGAAAAACAACTTTAACGGGTAAATACGAATTTTCAGAAGGAGCTTATGAAATGAACTTCAATATGATCCGTAGAAAATTTGATATTCAAAAAGGAAGTTATATCATCTGGAACGGTGAACCAACAATGGCGACTTTAAACATAACAGCGATTTATAAAGTAGAAACTGCTCCAATTGATTTATTAGGAAATCAATTAGCCGTAAGTCCTACAATTCGAAATACATACAAACAAAAAATTCCGTTTCAAACGCATTTGAAAATGAAAGGCGAATTGCTAAAACCGGAAATCTCATTTGATATTGTGCTTCCTGACGGGAATTATGATGTTTCATCAGATATCGTATCGGCTTCGCAGGCAAAACTGGAACAATTGCGACAAGATCCTGCGGAATTAAACAAACAGGTTTTTGCTCTTTTATTATTGAACCGATTTATTGGTGAAAATCCGTTTGCAAGTGAAAGCGGCGGAACAAGTGCAGAATCATTGGCCAGACAAAGTGTGAGCAAAATATTGTCACAGCAGCTTAACGACCTTGCAGGAGAATTAGTAAAAGGTGTTGAATTAGAATTTGATTTAGAATCTACCGATGATTATACGTCAGGAACAAGAGAAAACAGAACCGATTTGAATGTTGGTGTTTCTAAAAAATTGCTTGACGACAGATTAAAAGTTACGGTAGGAAGTAGTTTTGGTGTAGAAGGGCAGGAACGCGCCAACGAAGAAAGTACCAATATTGCCGGCGACGTAGCATTAGACTATCAACTTACAAAAGACGGCCGATATATGGTTCGTGCCTATCGTAAAAACGAATATCAGGTTGCGGTCGAAGGTCAGGTGGTAGAAACCGGAGTTGCCTTTATTATTACAATGAGTTACAATAAATTCCGAGAACTTTTTCACCGCAGTGCCGCAGAAAAAGAAATGCTAAAAGAAGAAAAATTGCGTAAGGAAAAAAAGAAACTCAAAGAAAGAGAAGCAAAAGAAAAAGAAGAAAATCAAGAAGAACAAGTTGTTGGAAATGAGCAAAAAACATAATATAATGGGAAACAGATATATAAAATACTTTATAGTGCTATCCTTGTTTTTTGTTTTTGGATGCAGCAATACTAAATATTTGCCTGAAGGTGATTTATTATACGTAGGATCTTCTGTAACGATAAAGGATTCTATTATAAAAAAGAAGGAACGAAAAGCACTGGAGAAAGAATTAAAAGATTTGTTGCGTCCTAAACCCAACAAACAAATTCTTGGCTTGAGACCAAAATTATGGATTTATAATATTGCGGGAGAACCAAAAAAAGAAAAAGGAATCAGATATTGGTTGCGCAATAAAGTGGGCGAAGAACCAGTACTTTTCAGCAAAGTCGATTTAGATTATAATGCATCCGTGCTACGAAATTTCACAGAAAATCGCGGTTATTTTAAAGTTCGTGTAAGCGCAGATTCGACCGCAAAAAATAAAAGAGCGACGGCAGAATATACCGTTCAGCCCAAAAAGCAATATAAAATTAAAGATGTAAAATTTCCGGAAGATTCATCGGCATTAGGAAAAGCAATTGCAAGAACAAGCCGCAGAAGTTTATTAAAACCGGGAAATCCATACGATCTGGATGTTATAAAAGCAGAACGCGAACGTATAGATGCAAGGCTGAAGGAAAAAGGATATTATTACTTTAATCCGGATTATATTCTCGCACAAGTCGACAGCTCAAAAGGTGATTATGAGGTAAATATCAGATTAAAAATAAAAGATGAAACACCTGAAAAAGCCAAAATCGCCTATAAAATAGATAAGATTATTGTGTACCCTAATTTTTCGATTTCGAAAGACAGCGTTAAATATAATAAGGAAGACATCGTACAATACAAAGATTTTACGATTATTGATACCGCAAATACGTTTAATCCGAGAGTTTTTGACAGAACAATTTATTTTAAAAAAGGAGATTTATATAACCGAAAAGATCATAATCTTACTTTAAACCGATTTGTAAATCTAGGAACATTCAACTTTGTAAAAAATGAATTCAAACCATCAGACAGTTTAAAAAACACGCTAGATTCTTATTACTATTTAACGCTTTTGCCTAAAAAGTTTATTCGTGTTGAGGTTTTAGGAAAAACCAATTCCGCAAGTTATACCGGAACAGAAATAAATGTAAACTGGAACAACCGAAATTTATTTCGTGGTGCCGAATTATTAACCGTTTCTGTTTTTGGCGGAGCCGATTTTCAGCTTTCCGGAACCAATAACGGAAAAAACATTTATAAGCTTGGAGCAGAAACCAGTTTGACCTGGCCAAGATTTATTGCGCCGTTTAAAATTGCAGGTTCAAGCGAATTTGTACCAAGAACAAAAGCAACGCTTCGATACGAATTTCAGAATCGAACACAACTTTATGCGTTGAATTCGTTTAATGCATCGTTTGGTTATTTATGGAAAGAGAACGCCCGTAAAGAACATCAATTGAATATTGTAGACATAACCTATGTAAGTCCAAATAATGTTACAGAAGAATATTTGCAAGATATTAAGGATGATCCTGCATTAGGAAAAGTAATCGAAAAACAATTAATTTTTGGTCCAACGTATCAGTATACGTATACGAATACGATGCAAAAGCGTCGAAAAAATACGTTTTATTTTAATGGAGAAATTGATCTGGCTGGAAATATAACCGGATTAGCAACTGGAGCAAACGTTAAGGAAGGCAATCAAAAAACTATTTTTGATGTTCCGTTTAGCCAATATGTAAAAGTGAAAGCGGATTTCAGGCATTATTTGAAATTGAGTAAAGAAAGCGAATTAGCAAGCAGAATTATTTTGGGAGTCGGAATTCCGTACGGAAATTCAAGTTCGCTGCCAACATCAAAACAATTTGTAGTAGGAGGAACCAATAGTATTCGTGCCTTTAGAGCTAGAACACTCGGACCGGGAAGTTATCTTAATGTTCCAACTGTTAACTCCTATTTACCGGATCAATCGGGAGATTTAAAACTAGAATTCAATACAGAATATCGGGCAAAACTTTTTAGCATTGTAAGAGGAGCATTGTTTGTGGATGCCGGAAATATTTGGCTTATGAATGAAGATCCAAATAAGGCAGGTGCCAAAATTTCTAAAGATTTCATGAAAGAAATTGCAGTTGGAGCCGGTGCCGGATTACGTTTTGATTTGTCATTCCTTATTTTAAGAACCGATTTAGCATTCCCTTTAAGGAAACCCTATTTGCCGGAAGGCGACAGATGGGTAATTGATGATATCGATTTTGGAAGCGGACCGTGGAGAAAAGAAAATCTAATTCTTAATATTGCTATCGGATATCCATTTTAAGGATAAAATTCCAAAAGGAAATTTCAAATTCCAAACTTAAATATCTCGCCAACATGTGATTTTTTATAAAATTGCTTTTCAATTATTGCTTTTTCCATCATAGTTCGCTGTTCAACCGTGGGATATTAATTAAAAGACAAAAAAAAAGAGACTCCAATAAGAGTCTCTTTTTTTACTAATTCAATATTTAATGTTTAGCAAAACTTTATTCCAAATCTATTTTTTCAGAAGTCCAGTCAATTGCCAATAAGTAATCTTCTTTTTTAAATCCTTTAAATTCACCCGGCATAATTTTATTAAAAACCATAGTAAAATTGATCATTCTCTGGCAATCAGTAACAATCGCAGCGCGAGTCCATTTCGAAAGGTTTTTAATGCTTAAAAGTGACTCATGTAACCAGGCACCCAAACTAAAATCTGTTGGAGAATTATCGAAAAAGAGTAGATAATTCAGTTTCTCCGTGTCATCTATTAAAAGTTTAACTTCAGAGGTAACGAAATCTACATCTCCTCTAACGATATGTCCGGCCGTTTTAAAGCCAATCATATTTGATGGTAATTCTTTGATTTTTTCGATCATAGCGTTTAAATTTGGGGTTTAAATGAGTTGTGGCAAACTTACCACACAACTCCATGTTTATTCTTATTAACAATACTTTGTTTTATATAATTCCCATGTTTGCAATTAGTTACGATTTATTTTTTGCAAGTCATCGCAACAACGACGGAAGTTTTATAAAAAAATGCCTAAATTGGCTATGTCAATTTTATTATGAATATTATGCTTAAAAGAATTTTAGCTTTAGTTGGAGTTATCCTGATAATTGTACTCGCATTTAAATACTGTGAGTTCAAAAAAGACGACGATTCTACAGTCGATTATAACACCAATTTAATACAGCAGCAAATTTTAAATGTTGGAAAATTGGTTGTCACCGAAGGACATTTCTCTGAAGTTCTAACGTATAAAAACCAACAAAAGTATTTGATGGACATGGTTTCTTTTGAGAAAAAAGCGCTAATTGTCGTAAATGCGAATGTTACGGTAGCATACGATTTGCATAAAATGAAATATGATATTGATGAAAAAAATAAAACCATCACAATCTTAAATATTCCAAAAGAAGAAATTACGATCAATCCTGATATTCAGTTTTATGATGTTGAGCAAAGCAAACTGAATCCGTTTACGGGAGATGATTACAATAAAATCAACAAATCTGTAAAAGCGAATCTAAAAAAGAAAATTGATAAATCTTCCCTAAAAACAAACGCCCAAAACAGATTAATCAGCGAATTGTCTAAGATTTTAATTCTGACGAATTCCATGGGTTGGAAACTGCAATACAATGGAAAAACGATAGAATCTGATGCAGATTTGAGTCAGGATTTGAAGATTTAATCAAAGGTTCAAAGGTTTTTTTTTAATCTTCTTTTCAGCGGATTAATCTCGAAGCTTGGGTACGTAGATAGAAATAAATTATTTCACCGGAATTTTATAAAGAGTTCTGGAGGAACAAATCATATTGTAGGGATGGATTTTAATCCATTCATCGCAAGCAAAATCTGCAATTTGTGTCATTTCGACGAAGGAGAAATCACATTAAGATAGCAACGAACTATAAATCCGTTATGTGATTTCTCCTCTGTCGAAATGACAAAACTATAGCTTTAAACTGTTTCCTTATCAAAAATCAAATCTAAACCACCGGAAATTAAATGTGCAATTTCAGGACGTCTTTCTTTCAACTGATCAAGATAAACCAACACTTCCTGCAAAAGTTGTTTCTCCTCTGCATCTTTCAAAAGTTCAGCGATTTCAATAGACAATAACCAGTCATTACCATGATTACTTTTAAGTTTTTCGAAAACAGTTTTTAATTCTGATTTAGAATCTTTGTTTTCACGAATCATACGAACTGTTTGATATAGCACTTCTAAATCATCACGTTCGTCTGTATGTTTTGCTTTTATAGTGGTAGTTTTCGGAACATTATCAATAAGATCAAAACTATTTACATCGGCCGGACCGGAAAAAGCAGAAACCACTTTTTTACCAATAGCCATATCGTAATTTCCCCATTCAGGCTTAAACAAAATTGTTTCCCCATGAGTTACCGTACAATTTCTAAAACTGATTAGAATAATTTCTCCGTGTAGGTTTCGTGATCCTGTAATGATTTCTCCTTCAACAATAATATTGCCTTCAAACTCTAATTTTACCGTTTCGTTTTCTACAATACTATAGGCTTGTAAATCCTTCGGACTCATATCTTCAATCGCTAAATTGAAACCTTTAAGTTTCCCTATCGGACTTCCGAATCCTTCAGGATGCGTTAAAGTTCCGTGACCAACCAATTCTTTTTCACGATAGGATAAAGCCGTTTTTCCGGTAGTCTGAATGTAAACCGGTTTTCCTTCTTCTTCAATTACATGCATAAAAACGCCTGAAATTTGTAAACCAGTACTCAATTCAATTGTTCCTAAAGCATTTGAATGAATTAATTTCTGAATTCCCGAAAGACCTCCGGTTCTCAAAGCCATTTTATTCGCAAATTCTTCCAGAATCAAACTCAAATAAGAAAAAGTAGGCGTTACATAAAGCTGAGGCTGTAACTGCGTAATATCAAAATTCTGATTCGCTGCCGAAATATCATAGGGAATTTTCTTCACGTTATCTGTCATACACCACGCACTTTCACCAATAGAAGAAAGTAATCCGGCGCCGTATATTTTTGGATTTTCAACAGTTCCAATTAAACCATATTCAACTGTCCACCAATGTAGGTTTCTAATTTGAGCCATTTCAGACAATTCGCCCATATTATTTTGTAAATCGGCAACAGCTTTTTCGGCTGCATCAATTTTATCCTGAGGCGTATCTTCGGCTTCTTTCAAAATAGAAAGCAAACGAATCGCTTCATACATCTGGTAATCTTTGTGAGAGGAAATCGCTTTGCAGCCAATTTCACCAAAACGACGTAAATATTCAGCATATTCCGGATTCGCAATAATAGGAGCGTGGCCGGCACCTTCGTGAATAATATCCGGAGCAGGCGTATATTCTATATGTTCGAGCTGACGAATATCTGAAGCAATAACCAAAACATTGTAAGCCTGAAATTCCATAAAAGCATTTGGCGGAATAAATCCGTCAACTGCAACGGCAGCCCAGCCAATTTCAGTCAAAATACGATTCATGCCGTACATGCTCGGAATAGAATTAATTTCGATTCCGGTTTTTTTCAAACCATCTAAATAAGAATGATGGGCAACTTTCGATAGATAATCTACATTTTTACGCATTACATATCGCCAAACCGCCTGATTAATTGGCGTGTAATCGCTATAATCCTGAGGTTTAATAAATTGCTTTAAATGTTTAGGCAATCGCTCTAATAACGGATTTGTTTCAATATTTGCGTTCATTTCGAAAACGTTGTAGATTAGAATGTAAAATTACGAATTTAAGAAGCTATTTTTTGCTATTCATTACAATATTTTTGATCGAAAGTGTAGTTTATTGCGTTTTTATAAGTTAGGAGAGATTAAATAAAGAAGTGAATTTTTTAGCAGTCATTATTTTGGTAATTAACATTCTCCATTATTTCTTCGTAATTCTCCAATTCTTTTTTAGTCATTTTAGATTCTTTCAGGTCAACAGTAAGTTGCTTTTTAGCATCAGAACTAATCCAGATTCCTGTAAAGGCATTTTTGGTTTTCTTTAAAATTAAAACGCCACTAAAACCGTATTCCACCAAAACAAATTCATTTTCTTTTGCATTTTGCGTCACACGAAGCTGTATCCAATCGTTCGATTTATTATAGCGATACATGGATGTAAACATTAACTCGCCGGTACATGGGCTTTCTTGCGTTTTAATGTATAATATGATAGGAAATTTTCCGTCAATAGTGCCTTTATATAAATTAGAAACCGGAGCTTCAGATTGTGCTTGTAAGTTGCTTAGAAAAGAGAAACAAAGTATAAAAAAAAGAACTGTTTTTTTCATGGATAAGTGGATTAGATTAAATTTTAATTGCATTTTCAGTCAATCAAATTTATCTAATAAAAATAGCATTTCAATTTAATTTTAAATTAGTTTTAAGATTTATCAGATGCATTTCTCAATTCATTTTCAGCATTTCTTAAATAATCAATTTTATAATTGAACATATAAGCCATATTTGCTGCACGCATTTTAGCTTCCTCAGTAATGGGTCCTGAAAACTGAGCATCAATAGACGTATTAAAAAGTGAAACCCAGCGGTCAAAATGCGTTTTATCTACCGGTAATTGTTTGTGTGGTGGGAATGGTGTTCCTGAATAAGCACGAACATCAAATAAAATAGTTTGCCAAAAGCCATACATTTTTTGCAAATGTTCAGGCCAGCGATTTTGCAATTTTTCATTGAAAATAGGACCAATTAAATCGTCATTTCTCACACTTTCGTAAAAAGTATTAACCATTTGTTTGATGTCTTCTATGTTTGAAATGTCTTTAACAGCTGCCATGTTTTCATAATATTAATGAATTACAAAAATACGATTTAACTTATCTCTATTCTGTGATATTTGTCATTTCTTATCATTAATTGGTATAAAAGCAGAAAAAATACAATCTGATTTTATGTTTAAATGTTTGATATATAATGAGTTAAAAATGAAGTAAGATTTTTATTAATTTTACATTAATTAATAAATTGATAATCAATAATTTGAAAAAAAATGTGATAAGTTTTTGTAAGGTTTAAATTTCAAAATGATGGGTTTTTGTAAAGTTGAATAATTGTTATTTTAATTATTTTTAGCATAATATTGATATGAATTAATAATATTAATCTTAAAAATTGAGAAAAATTTAATTATTAAAAAATCAAAAAACAATGAAGAAAACTACCCAAACACCAAAAAATCGAATGAAGTTTACTCTAATAATGTTTTTCATTATTATGACTTCGTTTATTACTAATGCTCAAACTGTTACCCCTTGGATAACATCAGGAGATCAGACCAAATTACTGCAGCAACAAGGTACTGTTAACTTTGGAACAAATTCAGGAACAAATCCTTCAACAGTTACCATCAATGCAGGAATTACATATCAAACTATGGATGGATTTGGTTATACACTTACCGAAGGAAGTTGCGAAGTTATTAGCGGAATGGCAGCAACGCAGCAAAATCAATTATTAAACGATTTGTATAATCCCACTATAGGATTAAACGCAAATGTTGTCAGAATTAGTATAGCAGCTTCTGACTTAAGCAGTTCTTCTTATAGTTATAACGAAACTTCAGGTGATGTAAACATGAACAATTTCAGTCTTAACGGACCAGATTTGACCTATTTAGTTCCGATTTTAAAAAAGATTCTACTTATTAATCCAAACATAAAAATACTGGCAACGCCTTGGTCAGCACCACGCTGGATGAAAACGAATAATTCCTGTATTGGCGGAAGTTTACAAACTCAATATTATGCTGCTTATGCGAGATATTTTGTAAAATATTTTGCAGCCATGCAGGCGCAGGGAATTTCTATTTGGGGAATCACGCCTCAAAACGAACCGGAAAATCCAAATAATGAACCAAGTATGTTAATGAATTCTACCGAACAAAAGAATTTTATAAATAATCAACTTGGCCCTCAAATGGCAACTGCAGGTTACGGAAATATAAAAATCATTGCTTTTGATCATAATTGCGATAATACAGCTTATCCTATTGATGTTTTAAATAATAGTGGTTATGTAGATGGCGCAGCGTTTCACTTGTATTTAGGAAATATTTCAGCAATGTCAACAGTTCGAAATGCGACCAATAAAAACGTATATTTTACAGAACAATATACAGGATCGGGCGGAAGTTTTAGTGGCGATTTTGGCTGGCACATGCAAAATGTAGTTATTGGAAGTACCAATAACTGGGCAAAAACAGTTTTAGAATGGAATGCTGCAAACAACTCAAGTTTAGGACCACGCACTCCGGGTGGATGTAATACCTGTTTAGGAGCTATTACGGTAAACAATAGTACAAGTTATACTAAAAATGTGGCGTATTATATTATTGGTCAAATCTCAAAATTTGTTAAACCCGGTGCTTTAAGAATTTCATCTTCTAGTACAAGCGATACCATTTTTTCTGCCGGATTTAAAAATCCTGACGGATCAATTGCGCTTGTAGTTTATAATTCAGGAGGATCTGCAAATACAATCAAAGTGGTGTCAGGATCTTCAGCCTTTAATTATTCAGTTCCGGCTTCATCGGCTGTTACTTTTAATTGGGGAGCCGGAAACCCGCCAGTAGAGACTTTTCCGGGATATTACAATATTATTTCAAGAAATAGTAACAAAGGATTAGACGTTGCTGATAACTCTACCACTAGCGGAGGCAGAATTCAGCAATATGATGTTACAGGCGGTGGAGGAAATAACCAACGTTGGAAATTCGTTCCTGACGGAAGTGGTAATTTTTACATCATTGTAAAATCGACAGGAATGTATCTGGCGACTGAAAATAACAGCACTGCTGATGGGATAAAAGTGCAGCAAAAAACATTCTCCGCTTCAAATGAATTCAAATGGACGGTTACAAGTTTGGGTGGAGGTTATTACAAAATCATCAATGTAAACAGTGGAAAATCATTAGATGTTGAAAACGTTTCTACAGCAAACGGAGCTAATATTCAGGTTTGGTCTTACACTGGAGGTTTAAATCAGCAATGGCAATTGGTGCAAGTTGAATCTACCGCTAAAAAGGTTGGTGCGGCAGAACCAGCGAATACATCAGATTTTTCTCTTTACATAAATTCAACAAATGATTATTTAAAAATTAATACGCCAAATTCAGGTTCTGGTCAGGTTGAGATTTATTCTGTAACGGGACAAAATGTGCTAAAAAGAAGCGTTGAATTTGTAAATGGAAATGAAGCTGAGGTAGAGATTTCGAAATTACCAAAAGGACTTTATGTTGTTAAGGTTAATGACAGTAAAAGATCCTATTCTAAAAAAGTCATGAAACAATAATAAAAAATTGGAAATTTAATTAGTAATTTTATTTTTGATTTTAAAAGGCTGTGTGATGTATCATGCGGCCTTTTTTGTTTTTTGTCACGAATTGTTAGTGTTTTCTTTTGCCACGAATTTCACAAATTAGCACGAATTTTTTTGCCACAGATTTAATGATTTTAATCTACTTGACACTAATTAAATAGTTTACAAAGAAAAATAATTCGTGCTAATTTGTGGAATTCATAGCAACTTTTAATAAAAAAACCTTCCAATTGGAAGGTTTTCATTTATATAAGATCTTGTGCTTTATTGTTTTTTCACCGGAGGATATTGTGCCAAAACTTTGCTTACAATTTCTTGTACTCTCTCGTCTTTTTTGTCAATATTTTTAGTTAAAGTTCCAACGCCTTCACCTTGCCAGATCATTTCTTTCTTTTTGGCATCGATTAAGTCAATAAATAAAGTTCCTTCTGTAGAGGTAGAAACTGTAGTTTGGTTTCCTCCATACATCATGTACGGATTCCATCCCCAACCCCAACCATAACCCCAACCGGCGCTAAATTGGTTTACGTTTACTTGTTCTCTTGATTTAGTAAAAATATTTACTAATAAATCAGGATTTTCACTTTTTGTAAAACCTTTGGCTTGTAATTCAGTGTCTATTGCGTGAAGAATTCTTCTTTTATCCAAATCAGAAATTTCGACTTTATCAATTCCCGGCTTAAAAAATGCATACGTTTTATAAGGCGCGAAATCTACGTTTTTGTCGTAATCAGAATAAACACTAACAGTGCTGCAGGAGGCTAGTATCAAAAGCAAAAAAACGGGTACTAATTTGAATGTTTTCATATTTATAAATGTTAAATGTTCTTGGTTCGACTTTAACTTAAAATAAACTTTCGTCTACAATATTAGGTAAAGTTACTTTTAATAAAGGCTGAACTTCCATTGCTCTTTTTATGGCAAAAATCGCTTCGTCATTTCGGGCCCAGCTTCGTCTTGAAATTCCGTTGTTAACATCCCAGAAAAGCATTGATGCTAAACGCTTTGAAGCCTCTTTAGATCCATCAAGAACCATACCAAAGCCACCGTTTATAACCTCTCCCCAGCCAACTCCTCCGCCATTATGAATTGATACCCAAGTTGCGCCCCTAAAGCTGTCTCCAATTACGTTTTGAATCGCCATATCTGCCGTAAAACGAGATCCGTCGTAGATATTTGATGTTTCTCTATAAGGAGAATCCGTTCCGGAAACATCATGATGATCGCGTCCTAAAACAACTGTTCCAATTTCACCTTTTGCAATCGCCTGATTAAAAGCTTCGGCAATTTTAATTCTTCCTTCAGCATCGGCATAGAGAATTCTCGCTTGAGAACCAACCACCAGTTTATTTTCCTGAGCGCCTTTTATCCATTTAATGTTATCTTGCATTTGCTGCTGAATTTCATTTGGAGCCGTTTTTGCCATTTCTTCTAAAATCTGACTTGCAATCGTATCTGTTTTTTGTAAATCTTCTGGTTTTCCAGAGGTACAAACCCATCTAAAAGGTCCAAAACCGTAATCGAAACACATTGGTCCCATGATATCCTGAACGTAACTAGGATATTTAAAATCGATATTATTTTCTGCCATTATATCTGCGCCTGCGCGGGAAGCTTCGAGTAAAAATGCATTTCCGTAATCGAAAAAGTAAGTTCCTTTTGCAGTATGTTTGTTAATTGCAGCAGCGTGTCGGCGTAAGGTTTCCTGAACTTTTTCTTTGAATAATTCCGGATTTTCAGCCATCATCTTATTGGCATCTTCAAACGAAATTCCAACCGGATAATAACCTCCAGCCCACGGATTATGAAGCGAAGTCTGATCTGATCCTAAATCAATTTTGATATTTTCTTTGTCAAAACATTCCCAAACATCAACCACATTTCCTAAATAAGCTATCGAAACCGTTTCTTTATTGGCTTTCGCCGAATTGACTCTCTTAACCAATTCTTCAGTCGAAGTTACAATTTCATTAATCCATCCTTGCTCATGGCGAATTTTAGTGATTTTTGGATTTACTTCGGCGCAGACCGTAATACAGCCTGCAATATTTCCGGCTTTTGGCTGCGCGCCAGACATTCCGCCAAGTCCAGAAGTTACAAATAAATTCCCTTCAGGATTTAGTTTTATTTTTCTGAAACCATTCAAAACCGTAATCGTTGTTCCGTGTACAATTCCCTGTGGGCCAATATACATATAACTTCCCGCCGTCATTTGTCCGTATTGTGAAACTCCAAGTGCATTCATTTTTTCCCAATCGTCCGGTTTAGAATAATTCGGAATAACCATTCCGTTCGTAACCACAACTCTTGGCGCTTCAGCATGTGAAGGAAATAATCCCATCGGATGTCCTGAATACATCGTTAAAGTCTGCTCATCTGTCATTTCAGACAAATATTTCATGGTCAATAAATATTGTGCCCAGTTTTGAAAAACCGCTCCGTTTCCGCCATACGTAATCAATTCATGCGGATGTTGCGCCACTGCATAATCCAGATTGTTCTGAATCATGTGCATAATCGCTTTTGCCTGTATTGATTTTCCCGGATATTCATCGATTGGGCGAGCGTACATTTTGTAATCCGGACGAAAGCGATACATATATATACGACCGTATTTTTCTAATTCTTCTGAAAATTCCTGAATTAATTCAGCGTGATGCTGAGGTTCAAAATAGCGTAGTGCATTTTTTAAAGCCAGTTTTTTTTCTTCTGCAGAAAGAATTTCTTTTCGTTTCGGAGCGTGGTTAATCGCTAAATCGTAAGCTGCCTTTGGAGGTAATTTGGATGGAATTCCTTGTTGTATTTGTTCTTTAAAAGTCATTATTTTTTTTAGATTATAAGATTTTTAGAATGTTAGACTTCGTAGATTTTTTGAAGTCGTATTTTAAAAACCTATTTTAATTATTGGTTAGTGTAGTATTTTTTTTTATTCAAGATCGAAATGTAAAATTCAGAGAAATCTAATAATCTAAGAAGTCTAACAATCTAACGATCTATTTCCTGATTTCTCCCGTTCGTTTATCAAATCCATACGGACAATGTCGACAGCCGCTTTTGCAGCAATATCCTCTTTTTAGGTGGTGTTTTTCAGTAAAGCATTTATAACCTTCGGGCGTATAGTAAAAATCTTCGCCTTCGATTAATTTATTTTCATTACTTTGCTCTTTCATAGATCTGCTTTCGGTTTTATGTTCTTATTTTTAAAATCAAAATGAATTTAATTGATTGTGATTTTAATGAAATCGAACAATTTTCATCTACAAATTTATAAATTTTACAGCTAATGTTTCTGATTGTTGCCAAATATTTAATTCCGAAAGGATATCGAGGAATGGCTGTTTTTCCGTTTGTTTTAATGAAATATGATTTTGATAAAGCAAATACAACTTTTGTTAATCATGAAAAAATACATTTAAAACAACAACTTGAAATGCTGATTCTTCCTTTTTTTATTTGGTACTTTTTAGAATATTTTATTCGTTTAATTCAATATAAAAATAAGGATTTAGCCTATCGAAATATTAGTTTTGAAAGAGAAGCTTACGCAAAAGAAACCGATTTAAATTATTTGAAAAACCGACAATTTTATCAGTTTATAAATTACATCAATTTAAAATAAAACCGATTTTGAACCAAGAAATTCATATCACTTTTCCGAACGAAATCTCTTTGACAATTAAACGTGAAGACTTGATTCATCCGTTTGTTTCCGGGAATAAATTCAGAAAACTTAAATACAATTTACTTCAGGCGAAAGCCGAAAATCATACAACCGTAGTAACTTTTGGCGGCGCTTTTTCGAACCATATTGCAGCGGTTGCTTTTGCCGGAAAAGAACAGGGCTTTAAAACAATAGGAATAATTCGCGGCGATGAACTTTTTGATAAAATTGAAGAAAATCCGACTTTAAAATTCGCTCAGCAAAACGGAATGGAATTCGAATTTGTAACGCGGGAAGAGTATCGGCTTAAAAATGAAATTTCCTTTCTGGAAAAGCTTAAAAATAAGTTTGGCTATTTTTATTTAGTGCCTGAAGGCGGAACAAATGAACTGGCAGTAAAAGGCTGCGAAGAGATTTTAACTACTGAGGATGCTATTTTTAATTACGTTTGCTGCGCTGTAGGAACTGGCGGAACCATTTCAGGATTAATTAATAGTGCATTGCCAAATCAGAAGATTTTAGGGTTTCCGGCGTTAAAAGGTGACTTTTTAAAAGATGAAATTCGTATTTTTGCAAAACAAGATAACTGGGATTTAATTTCTGACTATCATTTTGGAGGTTATGGAAAGATAAGTTTAGAATTAATTGAGTTTATCAATGCATTTTTTGAAGAAAATAAAGTGCCCTTAGATCCAATTTATACTGGAAAGATGGTTTTTGGCGTTATAGATTTAATCTACAAGAACTATTTTCCTGAGCATTCAAAAATTTTACTCATTCACACAGGCGGATTACAGGGGATTGAAGGAATGAATTTAAAATTGAAGCAGAAAAAATTACCAATACTAAAAAGGAATGTTTAAAAAAACTCTAATACTTCTCATAATTGCAACTTTGGCAAGTTGTTCTTCCAGCAAACCGGCTATTGCAACAACTAAAAGAGAAGCAATACAGAAGCCCAGAGTGGCGACAACAAAAAAACCGGTTTATACAAAAGCAACGGCTAAAAATTTCCCTTCTACAAATAACACTACAGAAGTTATTCAGTCTACATCAAAAACGGTTGTATCCAGCAATGTAATTACAGATTATGTTTTGC
Source organism: Flavobacterium chryseum (assembly GCF_004362015.1). Taxonomy (GTDB): domain Bacteria; phylum Bacteroidota; class Bacteroidia; order Flavobacteriales; family Flavobacteriaceae; genus Flavobacterium. Next base: position 87,976 of record NZ_SNWW01000012.1, on the reverse strand, counting down.
AGTACAAAGAGATTGCAATGGGAAATATGCAGAAATACGGTATTCCGGCAAGTATTATTCTGGCTCAGGGAATTTTAGAATCAGGAGCGGGAAAAGGCGATTTAGCAATGCAAGCCAATAATCATTTCGGAATTAAATGTCATAGTGACTGGCTGGGCGAAAGTGTTCGTCATGATGATGATTCGTCTCAGGAATGTTTTAGAAAATACAGAGAAGCTTCAGAATCGTATCGTGATCATGCCTTGTTTTTAGTTGGAAAAAAGAGATATGCTAATTTATTTACTTTCGAAAAAGACGATTACAAAGCGTGGGCAAAAGGTTTAAGAGCCGCAGGTTATGCCACAGATCCTAATTATCCCGATAAATTAATTAGTTATATCGAACGCTATAATTTGCACCAATATGATTGTCAAGTTACGGGTAAAGAGTATAAACCTTTTGAGAAATCAAGTTCAACTAAAACGACAGGTTCAACTAAAAGTTCTAATTCTAATTCAAACCCGAACGATCCTAATTTATACGAAGTGCAACAAGGAGATACCTTATATTCAATTTCAAAAAAATTCAATGTATTGGTTGATGATTTGAAGAGAAAAAACAATCTTTCAGATAACACACTTTCGGTAGGACAGCGGTTAAAAGTTAAGTAAACAATCTAAATTCAGAAATCTAAAATCATAATGATCTATAAAAGAAGTAGTCAGCTTTTTGCTGAAGCAGAAAAAGTAATTCCGGGAGGAGTAAATTCGCCAGTTAGAGCCTTTAAAGCAGTTGGAGGAACTCCTATTTTTGTAAAAAGTGCCAAAGGTGCTTATTTGTATGATGAGGATGGAAATAAATTAATCGATTATATTAACTCTTGGGGACCAATGGTTTTGGGTCATGCGTATCAGCCTGTTGTTGATGCTGTGATTGAAAAAGCAAAATTGGGAACTTCTTTTGGAATGCCAACGGAATTAGAAACTCAAATTGCAGCTTTGGCTGTTTCTATGGTTCCGAATATTGACAAAATCAGATTCGTAAATTCAGGTACAGAAGCTTGTATGAGCGCGATTCGTTTGGCTCGCGGCTTTACAAAAAGAGATAAAATCATCAAATTTGCAGGTTGTTACCACGGACATTCAGATTCATTTTTGATTCAGGCTGGGAGCGGAGCTGTAACTTTCGGATCTCCAAATAGCCCGGGTGTTACGGAAGGAACTGCAAAAGATACTTTATTAGCAAAATACAATGATTTAGAGAATGTAAAAACTTTAATAGAAGCCAATAAAAACGAAATTGCAGCGATCATTATCGAAGCAGTTGCAGGAAATATGGGTTGTATTCCGCCTCAAAAAGGTTTTCTGGAAGGTTTAAGAGAATTGTGCACAGCAAACGGAATTTTACTAATTTTTGATGAGGTAATGACTGGTTTCCGTTTGGCTCGAGGAGGTGTTCAGGAATTGTATAATATTAATGCTGATATTGTTACTTTCGGAAAAGTAATTGGTGGTGGTTTACCTGTTGGCGCTTTTGCTGCGCGCGAAGAAATCATGAATTATTTAGCGCCGCTTGGTCCGGTTTATCAGGCAGGAACACTTTCCGGAAATCCGTTAGCGATGGCTGCAGGGTTGGCAATGTTGCAATCTTTAAATAATGACCGTGAAATTTTTACACGTTTAGAAGAAAAAACAGCGTATTTAGAAGCAGGAATTGATAGAGTTCTTAAAGCAAATAATGTTGTCTTTACAATAAACAGAGTCGGTTCTATGATCTCTGTTCATTTTGATGAAAATCCGGTTGTAGATTTTCAGACTGCAGCAAAAGGAGATAACGAAACATTTAAGAAATTCTTTCACGGTTTATTAAACGAAGGAATTTATATTGCGCCTTCTGCGTATGAAACCTGGTTTATTACCGATGCATTAACCTACGAAGATTTAGATTTTACAATTAATGCGATTGATAAGGTTTCAAAGACATTTTAATAAAACAAAAAAGAGGCTTTTAAAGCCTCTTTTTTTTGATCTCAATTACATTTTATTTCGGTGATCTTTCATTTTATCTTTATGCTCTTTTTGAATTGCTGTCCATTTTTTATATTGATCAGCAGTTAAAATAGATTTCATTTTTGCATCATTAGCTTTGTGATCTTCTAGCATTTGTTTTTTCATGGCTTTTCTTTCAGCGTCAGTTGGTTTCACGTCAGAATCTTTTCTGCTTTTTTTAAGCATTGCCATTTTTGTACTTCTGTCAGATAAAAGTTCACTAACTTTCTTTTGCTGATCGGTATTTAAATTTAACTCTGTAGTTAATTTTTGCAAATGAGCCTGATCACGTTCTTGTGGCGTTTTGTGATCTCCGTGTCCTTTGTGATCCTCTTTGTGTTCTTTCTTAAGAGCCGTCCATTTAGTGTATTGATCTGCATTTAAAATCGCTTTCATTTTAGCATCGTTAGCTTCTTTTTCAGCTTTCATTTGTTTTTTAAAAGCTTCTCTTTCAGCATCAGTTGGTTTTGTTTTACTATCCTTTCTGGCATCCCTAAACTTATCAGCCTTAGCACTTCTTTCTGCTAAAAGTTGTTTTACCTGATCCTGTTGCTTTTTATCTAAATTCAAATCAGAAGTCAATTTTTGTAAATGTTTTTCATTACGTTGTTCCGGAGTTAATTTTTCTCTTTGATCACGTGTTGATTTCTGATTGATGTCTTGTGCAAAACTTACTACTCCAACGAATAATAAAGCTGCGATAAATAATTTTTTCATAATTCGTTTTTTTTAATGATTATACCATTTAGACTTCAATAAGTTTGCTAAGTTTAATGGGCTTGTCAGATTTATCTTTTATTTAACAGAAACTATTAATGAAAGCATAAATGATTATCGAAAATAAAAAAGAGGCTTAATTGCCTCTTTTAATAACCTGTATTTAATTATTTTCATTTTTGTATTCCTTCATTTTTTCTCTGGCTTTGTCTTTATTTTTTTCTTGTAAAGTATGCCATTTGGTGTATTGGTCAACAGTTAAAATAGATTTCATTTTAGCATCGTTAGCCTCTTTTTCAGCTAGCATTTCTTTTTTAAAAGCCTCTCTTTCTTCTGCAGTTGGTTTTACGTTGCTGTCTTTTTTGTCTTTTCTTGCTTCTCTAAATTTTTCTGCTTTTGCACTTCTTTCAGCCAGTAATTGTTTTACCTGAGTTTGTTGATTGGCATCTAAAGTCAATTCAGAAGTTAATTTTTGCAACTGTTTTTCGTTACGTTGTTCCGGAGTTAATCTTTCTCTTTGTTCACGTGCCGGTTTTTGATCCATGTCTTGTGCAAAACTTGCTATTCCAACGAATAACAAAGCTGCGATAAATAATTTTTTCATGAGGTAAGTTTTTTAATTGTTATATCGATTTAGACTTTATAATGTTCAATAGGTTTAATTTGATTGTAAGAATTATAGTTTATTTAACTAAACGGAAAGTAGTTAGCTAAAATTGCTTAACTTGGTAAAACTATAGGTATCAACCCAAAATAAATGGATTATGAGTTTAAATGCTACATCAGACGAAAATAAAATTGCTTTCTTTTCTACACAGCCGTATGATAGAGCTTTCTTTAATAAATACAATCAGGATTTTGGTTTTGAATTGGATTTTTTTGAAACGCAGTTAAATCCGCAAACCGTAATTTTAATTGAAAAGGCCCAAATCGTTTGTGTCTTTGTAAATGATATTGTAAACGAAGTGGTCATTAAACAACTGGCAGAAAAAAAAGTAAAAATTATTGCGTTGCGTTGTGCCGGTTTTAATAATGTCGATCTTGAAGCTGCAAAAAAACACAATATAAAAGTATGTCGTGTTCCCGCCTATTCGCCTCAGGCAGTCGCAGAACATGCCATGGCGATGATTTTGACTTTAAACCGAAAAACACATAAAGCCTACAATAGAGTTCGGGAACAAAATTTCTCTTTAAACGGTTTGTTAGGTTTCGATTTATTCGGAAAAACAATCGGAATCATCGGGACAGGAAATATCGGAAAAGCTTTTGCAAAAATTGCTTTAGGTTTTGGCTGCAAAGTCTTGGCTTATGATATTGTAACAAATTCCGAAATGGAAAAAGACGGAGTTCAGTTTGTACCTCTGGAAGAAATTTTTAAATCAAGCGATATTATCTCATTGCATTGTCCGTTAAACGAGCAGACAAAGCATATTATCGATAAAAAATCAATTGATTTAATGAAAGACAGCGTCATGATCATCAATACAAGTCGTGGCGGATTAATAGAAACTGCTTGTGTTATTGAAGGTTTAAAAGAAGGTAAAATTGGCTATCTGGGAATTGATGTTTATGAACAAGAAGAAAAACTATTCTTTAGAGATTTATCTGCAGATATTATTCAGGATGACGCCATTCAGCGTTTAATGAGTTTTCCGAATGTTTTGGTTACGGCGCATCAGGCGTTTTTTACTAATGAAGCATTGACTCAGATTGCTTTGGTCACGTTTAATAATATAAAATCTTTGCTGGCGAATAATGATATTGAAAATAAAGCTGCTTTGCTGGTTTAAATCAAATTGGCAAACACCGAATATTTTAAAAATATAAAATCATCAATTATGAAGACTAAAATATTAATTGCACTAACAATTCTAGGCATCTGCTCCTGTCAAAATAAAGATAAAACGGAATCAAAGAATATTATCAAAACAATTGTTCAGGATACATTATCCAAAACCGTTGCCGGAACTGCTGATATCAGTAACGCTCCTGCAAAAGAGGACAAAGCAGTCGAATTAATTCAAAAACAATTAAATGTTTTATTAATGAAAGATCTTCCTGCAATTACAAAAGAAGATCGATTCTTTTATTATGAAGCTTTTGATTTAAATAACGACAAGAAAGATGAATATTTTGTCGGCTTTTCTAATCCTTATTTCTGCGGAAGCGGAGGCTGTTCGGGTTACATTTTGAATAATGATGGAAGTTTGATCAATTCATTTACTGTAACTGATTTCCCGATTATTGTAACAACTTCTTCAACGGATAAATTCTATGATCTTATTTTTGAAAGTGGAGGAAAATTTTATCTTTTAAAAATGGAAAATGGAAAATATCCTTTTAATCCCTCGGTTCAGGAAAAGTGGCAAGGCGATGTTCCGAAAGAAAGTACAAAGGTTTTGGATATTGATGGGAAAAAATTGGAGAAGTATTCTTTTTAATCTATTAGTAATTTTAAATAGTAAACCCGACAGGTTTTTAAAACCTGTCGGGTTTGAATATTATGGATCAATTTTGAAATTTGGAATTTCCAAATTGGAATTTAAATAAAAACTAGCCCACCAATTCAACCATTTTAAATTCGCCTTCAACAGCAACTTTGGTCAAACCGTGTTTAGATAAGTTTTTCATAGAAGCATCCCATTTTTTACCGCTTAAATTAGCAGTAACTTTTAGTTGCGCCAAATCCATTTTGTTTTCGTTTCCTTTTAGTAAATCGATAATTATTTTCTCTTCATCAGATAATTCAATTACTTGTTTTTTCTCCGGACGCATTTGCGGGAATAATAAAACTTCCTGAATAGAAGCATTATTTGTCAAGTACATAATCAAACGATCCATTCCAATTCCCATTCCGGAAGTTGGAGGCATACCATATTCAAGAGCTCTTAAGAAATCTTCGTCGATAATTCCGTTCGCTTCATCATCACCTTTTTCAGACAAACGCATTTGGTCTTCAAAACGCTCACGCTGATCAATTGGGTCGTTCAGTTCAGAATAAGCATTTGCAATTTCTTTACCACAAACCATCAATTCAAAACGTTCTGTAAGTTCTGGATTGTCGCGGTGTTCCTTACACAAAGGCGACATTTCTTTTGGATAATCCGTAATAAAAGTTGGCTGAATGTAATTTCCTTCGCATTTAGCTCCAAAAATTTCATCAATCAATTTTCCTTTACCCATTGTTTTATCAACATCAATTCCCATTCCTCTTGCTGCTTCAAACAATTCATCTTCATTTTTTCCTGAGATATCAAATCCGGTAAAATGTTTAATAGAATCTGTCATTGTTACACGAGCGTAAGGCGCTTTAAAGTTAATTTGGTGTTCACCAAAAGTAACTTCACTTGTTCCGTTAACCGCAATAGCGCAATGTTCAAGCAAACCTTCAGCAAATTCCATCATCCAGTTGTAGTCTTTATAGGCTACATATATTTCCATAGCAGTAAATTCAGGATTATGCGTTCTGTCCATTCCTTCATTTCTAAAGTTTTTAGAGAACTCATAAACACCTTCAAAACCACCAACAATTAATCTTTTTAAATATAATTCGTTCGCAATACGCATGTAAAGCGGAATATCAAGCGAATTATGATGCGTTGTAAAAGGGCGTGCCGCAGCTCCACCCGGAATTGGTTGTAAAACCGGAGTTTCAACTTCAAGATAACCCGCATCGTTAAAATAGCCGCGCATTGCGCTAAATAACTTGGTACGTTTGATAAAGTTTTCTTTTACTTGAGGATTAACCGTTAAATCTACATAACGCATTCTGTAACGTAATTCAGGATCATTAAATGCATCGTGAACGTTTCCATCCTCATCAACTTTTGGTAAAGGAAGCGGACGTAATGTTTTACTTAAAAAAGTAAATCCGTCAACACGAATACATTGCGCACCTACTTTTGTAGTAAACAATTCTCCTTCAATACCAATAAAATCACCTAAATCGGTTAATTTTTTAAAAACCGTGTTGTATAACGTTTTATCATCGCCTTCACACAAAACATCCCGATTCACGTACAATTGTATACGCCCTTCGCTATCCTGCAATTCAGCAAAACAAGCTTTTCCCTGATCTCTAACACTCATCAAACGTCCGGCAACAATAACCTTTTTACCTTCTTCAAAAGTCTCCTTTATTTGCTTTGAAGTATGATTTACAGGAAAAAGATCAGCGGGATAAGGATTGATTCCTAAGTTGCGTAAGTTTTGAAGTTTCTCTCTTCGGATAATTTCTTGTTCTGATAATGCCATTTTGTGCTCTTTTTTAAGTGTGCAAAGATAAAGAAAAGAATGTAGATTTTAGAATGCAGATTTTAGATTTTTTGTAGCAGTAATTTTCTTGTTTTCAATGCCCTTTAGTCCCGCTATTCACTTGTATCTTTTTTGCAGAAAAAGCAAAAAAGGATACCGCTGCTATCGGGGCTAGATGAGAAATTTTTGTTTTCAGAATACATTTTGGTTGAAGTCGTTTGTCTTTGCGAGGAACGAAGCAATCACACATTTTAATTATTTAAATTTAAGAGATTAAGTTTAAAATCTCAGTATATTAGTAACTTAAAAACCTCAGAATCTTCCCGAAAATGAAATATTTAAAAGTCTTTGCACTCTTAATTTTAACATCAAGTTACCAAGTCACAGAAACCATAAATATAAAAGCAGATGGAAGTGGAAGTGTTGAAATCGTTCAGCTTCGGGACGAAAATAGCTACATGCAATTGGCGGGTGAAAGCTATTCTCGTGAAGAATTTTTTAAAGATACAACCTATGTTTTTAAGGAATATCTAGAAAAGTATAAAGAGAATTTTTTAAAATATACTGCCGAAGAGCAAAAGTTGATGCAAAAATATTCGAGCGTAAAAGTGTATAAGAAAGAAAGCTCTTTTGAAAAAGAATTTAAAAGTTTATTTTCATTAGATTTTAATAAAGTCTCAGAAATTCCGGATTTATACAAAACCGAAGATTATGCAAATGATATAAAATATAATTATGCATTAACTGCCGAAAATCATTATTATAAAATAGATTATGATTTTGATGGAAAAGTTTTTAAGCGTTTAGTTACCATTACAAATCCAGCCGAACTTCAAAAAACAAAAGAGCAATTTAATAATGCGTATTCTAAATATACTTCTTTAAAACTAACACAAACTTACACATTGCTCTACCATTTCTCACGAAAAATAAAATCCGTTTCAAATGAAAAGGCAATTATAAGTTCAGATAAAAAAATGATAACACTTGAATTTCAACTTTCTGAATGTTTAAAAAATCCTGAAATGACAAGTCTTGAAGTTGTTTTGGAGTAAAATTCATTTTGTTATCGAAGGACAACAAACAAAACAATCATAAATAAAACCAATTATACGATTAAACAAATCAACAACTAAACGATTAAACAATAAAAATAGAGTTCGTATATTTGATAAAAATTTAGCTACGATGAAATTATATAAACTACTTGGTTTTTCTTTTTTGTTGGCAACACTTACAAGTTGCACTTTCACTGAAAATATTTATGTAAACGACAGCGGAACCGGAAAGTTTTCTCTCGACATGGATGGTTCAGCATTGATGGAAATGGCTGGAGATCAGGTAGGGAGTCAAATGGGCGCTGAAGCAAAAAAAGATATCGATTCTACTTTTACCTTCAAACAATTATTTGAAGAAAAGAAAGATAGTATTGCCAAATTATCTCCTGAGGCTCAGATAGAACTTAAAAAGCTGGAAAACTTTGTTGTGAATACTAAAATGAGTACTGAAAAAAAGCAGTTTTTAATGGTTTTGTCTACTGATTTTAAAAAAGTAAATGAACTGCAGGATGTTTTACAAGCGGCGAGCACAATTCAAAAACTGGAGGGCGCAAGTAGTCCGGCAACTCAGTTAGGTAATAGTTTTACTAATAACAGTAAATTAAGTTATAATTATGATGGGAAAAAATTTAGCAGAAAAGCAGTAATTGAAAAACCAAAAGCTGACGAAAAAACAGCTGATTCTGGTGCAGATATGTCTAAGATGGTTTTTGCTTCGTCTAGTTATATTGTGAAATATCACTTTCCAAAAAAAATCAAGAAAGTATCAAACCCTAATGCTTTATTTAGCGACGATCGAAAATCAATTACAATTCAATACCCTTTCACGGATTATATGGAGAATCCCGACAAACTCAATTTTGACGTTGAGTTTGAAAAATAATTAAAATGAACACAAAAATTCAACTTCAGGATTTAGGAAGCAAAGATTATAAATCGACCTGGGAATATCAGGAAGAACTTTTTAAAGACATAGTCGACTTAAAAATCAAAAACAGAAGAGAAGAACTCGATTTGCCAACACCCAATTATTTACTTTTTGTAGAACATCCGCATGTGTATACTTTGGGGAAAAGCGGCGATTTAGAGAACTTATTATTAAACGAAAAGCAACTCGAAGCCAAAGGAGCAACTTTCTATAAAATTAACCGTGGCGGTGATATTACCTATCATGGACCGGGACAAATTGTAGGTTATCCTATTCTGGATTTAGAAAATTTCTTTACCGATATTCATAAATATTTGCGTTTTTTGGAAGAATCTATTATTCTAACGTTAGCAGAGTACGGTTTAGAATGTGGACGAAGTGAAGGCGAGACAGGAGTTTGGCTCGGCGTAGGAACTCCGTTTGCGCGCAAAATTTGTGCGCTTGGCGTACGCGCTTCGCGTTGGGTAACCATGCACGGATTTGCCTTAAATGTAAATGTAGATCTAGGATATTTTGATAATATTATTCCGTGTGGAATTCGCGGAAAAAGTGTTACTTCCTTAAACGTTGAACTCGGCGTAGAAAAAGTCGATGAAGCCGAAGTTAAAGCTAAAATTATAAAACATCTCACTAATTTGTTTGAAGCAGAATTTGTTTAAGGACTGTTTTTTAATAATTTTTAAAATGAAAAAGCCAACTAGATAATAGTTGGCTTTTCGTTTTCTTACAATTCTCATCAAAGCTTACGTTCTACATTTGTCATGTTCAATCTTAAAAACAAAAAAACATGAAAAATTTAATTATTTACGCGCATCCAAATCCAGCAAGTTTAAATCATTTCTTTAAACAAACAATTGTTGAAAGCTTAGAAAAAACAGGTCAGGAAATTGTAGTCAGAGATTTAAACGAAATCAATTTTAATCCGGTTCTTTCTTTAGAAGATATGCACGGGCAAAGAATAGGGCAAGTTGGTGAAGATGTTAAAACAGAACAGGGTTTTATTTCCTGGGCAGATCGAATTGTTTTTATTTATCCGATTTGGTGGACAGGAATGCCCGCAATTATGAAAGGATATATCGATCGTGTATTTAGTTACGGGTTTGCATATCGATACGATCAAGGTATTCAGAAAGGTTTATTGACCGGAAAACAAACTATCATTATTAATTCTCACGGAAAATCAAATGCAGAATATGAGGCGATGGGAATGGATAAAGCTTTAAAATTAACTTCTGATACCGGAATTTTTACCTATTCAGGATTAGAAATCAAGCAGCATTTGTATTTTGATCAGGCCGACAGAGCTTCTGTTGAAAATATTTCAAAATGGGAAAATCAACTAATTTCTGCTTTTGAAGAAAATGAATTAGCGGAGAAAAATTAAAATTCTAATTCCAATTGATCAGGCAAAAGCCTGAAACTCATTCGGTGGTATTTTGTGGTGCCGTATTTCCTGATAGCTTCTCGATGTTCTTTGGTTGGATAACCTTTGTTTTGTTTCCAGTTGTACATCGGGAATTCTTGATGAATTTGATTCATATAGGCATCGCGATAGGTTTTTGCTAATACTGAAGCTGCGGCAATACTTAAAAATTTCGAATCTCCTTTTATAATTGATTGATTAGGAATTGATTTTAATAACTCAATTTCAGTAACAGAAAATTGTTTCCCGAAAGAATTTTTCAAACCGAGTTTTGCATTTAGTGAACGATTACCATCTACAATAATATATTCAGGACGCTGGTTTAATTTTAAAATACATTCCTGCATTCCTTTCATAGATGCATTCAGAATATTTATTTCATCTATTTCTTCCGGATGAAGATGTGTTACAGAAAAACACACGGCGTGCTTTTCTATTAAAGGTTTTAATTCTTCTCTTATTTTTTCGGATAACTGTTTACTGTCATTTAAAAATTCATTTGCAAAATTAGCTGGTAAAATTACAGCAGCAGCAGTTACCGGTCCGGCCAAGCATCCTCTTCCGGCTTCATCGGTCCCAGTTTCAAATACAAACCCTGAAAAATTTTTTTGAAGCATAGTTCTTTTGTGAATAGCAAAGATTATAATTTTTTCTTGAAACCAATAAAAAAACGGAATGAATCTAAGATAAAAGTTTTCAAATAAAAGTGTTATAAATTATATTCGAATAGTAAATCCTAGCCGAAAATCTTTAATAAAGAAAAATTTAAAGATTGGTTTTTAAGATTTATTTAGGCGACAAACGCACTTTTTTTGATTTTAGTACAATTTGGAATGTTAAATTTTTCGAAAAAATGTACTTAATAAAAAATCATTTTTTTGTAAAAAACTTTAGGAATAATGCTGTTTTACAGTGAATAAGTTGTTTTATTTTGGCTAAACGTTAAAGCTTTATTAAAAAAAAGTAATAGTAAAAGTAAAATTGCTTGTTATTTTAAGAAATTATTATGATGTTTGCCGAATACTAATTCAAAATTTTCAAAAATGAAACTTAAGTTTAATGGATTCTTAGTACTCTTCGTAGTACTTATGGCGCAACTAACCTTTGCGCAAGAAAGAACTGTTTCGGGTATTGTTTCCGATAATGCAGGAATGCCTTTACCAGGTGTTAGTGTGCAAGTTAAAGGAACACAAACTGGATCGCAAACAGACTTTGATGGAAAGTACACTGTCAAAGCATCATCAAGTCAAATCTTGGTATTTAGCTATATTGGGATGAAATCTCAGGAAATAGCTGCAAGTTCAACAACAGTAAATGCTAAATTAGGAAGCAATACTACAGAACTGGAAAGCGTTGTTGTAACAACTGCATTAGGTATTAAAAGAGAGAAAAAATCTTTAGGTTACGCTTCACAAGAGGTTAAAGGTGCTGATTTAACAGCAGGAGCTGCAAGTAATAACTTTCTTAACGATCTTTCTGGAAAAGCTGCCGGAGTTTATGTTAGAAAAAATACAAACTTTGGAGGTTCTACAAACGTAGTTTCCAGAGGTGTTAAAAACTTAACAGGAGATAACCAAATGCTTATTGTTATTGATGGTATGCCAATCAACAATAGTAATACAAATGCAAGTGTATCTCAAGGAAACGGGGCGAGTCAAGCTTCAGGTGCCCGTAATACTTATGATTATGGTAATGCCGGTATGGATATTAATCCTGATGACATCGAGTCTGTAAATATATTAAAAGGAGCTGCTGCAGCTGCTTTATACGGATATTTGGCTGGTAATGGTGTAATCATGATTACAACCAAAAAAGGAAAAACCAGAAAAGGAATGGGAGTTACTATCTCAAGTGAATTTACTGTAGGTACTGTAGACAAAAAGACTTTTCCTGTTTACCAAACTAAATACGGACAAGGTTACGGACCAACTTATGATGCAGCAGGTAACCCTAAAGGTGTGCCGGTAGGACCTACAGGAGCATTTTTTACTATCGACAGCAATGGTAACCAGGTTGCCACTACTGTAGATGATGCTTCATATGGTGTTGCTTTTGATCCAAGCCTACAAGTTTATCAATGGGATGCTTATAGCAGATTCTCTCCAAACTTTGGAAAGAAAACGGAATGGAAAGCCGCTGATAATGGACCTATTACTTTTTTCCAGACTGCAACTACATTTAGTAATTCAATCTCTTTAGAGGATGGTGATGAAAAAACTAATTTTGTTTTAAATTACAACAACTATAAAGAAACTGGGATATTACCAAATAGTGAATTGAGAAAAAACAATGTGAGTCTTAAATTCAATCACAAGTTTACAGATAAACTTTCTGCTAATGTATTCGCAAATTATGTGGCACAAACTACAGTTGGTAGAAATACGACAGGTTATGGTGGAGATAACGTTGCTGGATTATTCCGTCAATGGTGGGGTACAAACGTAGATATTAAAGCGCAAAAAGAAGTTTTTGAAGCTTCTGGCGGACAAAATATATCATGGAATATGGCAAACCCTTCAGGTGGTGATACTACTCCTAAATACTGGGATAATCCATATTTTACAAGATATAAAAACTATCAGTCAGATGAAAGAAACCGTTTTATTGGTTATGTACAGTTAGATTATAAAGTTACAGATTGGCTTACAGCTCAAGGAAAAATAACCAATGATAGTTATGCAGAATTAAGAGAAGAAAGAAAAGCTGTTGGATCTTTGAATGCTACATTTGGACTAAATAGATTAGCTGTTGGTTCTGGATACCAAAAATATGATGGTATGTTCTCTGAGCAAAACTATCAGTTTACTTTAAATCTTAATAAAAAGCTGACAGAAGATATTTCTTTGACAGGTCTGCTTGGATCTAACGCTTTAAGAACAAGACGTGTTTCAACACTTACTTCTACTGATGGAGGACTTATTATACCAGAAATCTATGCATTATCAAATTCAGTAAACCCTTCACCATTTCCGGGAGAAGTTGAACAGAACGTAGCAGTAAATAGTATGTTTGCTTCTGTTTCATTAGGATACAGAGATTTCTTATACGTAGACGGAACTTTTCGTAATGATGCGTTCTCTGTATTACCAAAAGGAAATAATGATTTAAATACATTCTCTACATCAGCAAGTTATGTTTTTACGAAACATATTGATGCGCCTTGGTTAACTTTTGGAAAATTAAGAGCAAGTTATGCTGAAAACCCACAAGGAGGTGTTGACCCATATTCATTACAAGATGTCTTTTCTAAATTTAATGCATTTGGTACAAACATACAACTTTATTCAAGACCAAATATTGCGAATAACGATGAGTTACGTCCTGTAAAAACTATATCTAAAGAGGTTGGTCTTGAAATGCAAATGTTTAACAGAAGAGTAGGATTTGAGGTGAGTTTATACCAAAGTTTAAGTTCTGATCAGATATTTCCTGTAGATTACTCTACATCAACTGGTTACTCTTCAAGATATGTTAATGCTGGATCTGTAGAAAATAAAGGGGTAGAGGTACAATTAAATTTAACTCCATTAAAGTTTAATAATTTTCAATGGGATATTAATGTAAACTGGTCTAAAAACGAGAATGAGGTAGTGGCTTTAACACCAGGAATCGAAACTCTTACATTGGGTACGTTTCAGGGAGGTGTAAGTATTGTAGGAACTCCTGGTCATCCTTATGGAGACATTGTTGGTAAAGATTATATTTATAAAGACGGACAAAAAGTAACACAAAATGGTGTTTATTTAATGACTGCAACAACTAATAATGTTATTGGTAATGTTACACCAGATTGGATTGGTGGAGTTCGTAATAAATTTACATACAAACAACTTTCATTAGGTTTCTTGATCGATATGCAAAAAGGTGGAGATATTTTCTCTCTTGATCAATATTACGGACAAAATTCTGGTCTGTATGAGTCTACTGCAGGAAATAATGAATTAGGAAACCCAGTAAGAAATACACTTGCTAACGGTGGTGGAGTTATTCTTCCTGGTGTAAATGCTGATGGTACGCCAAATACAATAAGAACACCGGCACCAGAGGTTGCGGGAGGTATTTACGGATATACTAAAAACCCACAAAAAGCGTTTGTTTACGATGCAAGTTTTATTAAATTAAGAGAGGTAAATATTACGTATAGTTTTCCATCAAGTCTTATCTCAAAATTGAATTTGACAGATTTACGACTTTCTCTAGTAGGTTCTAATTTATGGATCATCCATAAAAACCTTCCGGATGCAGATCCAGAAAGCGGACTTGGTTCAGGTAACCTTTCATCAGGTTATTCAGGAGGTTCACTACCTACAACAAGAAACATTGGTTGTAACCTAACATTAAAATTTTAAATCATGAAAAAAATACTTTTATTAATATCTTTTGCCGGCATAGCTTTTTCATGCAGCTCGGATATTACAGATATGAATACGGATCCTAAAAGACCAACTATTACTAAACCGGAATATTTGTTTACTAATGCTGAGAAAAAAGTAGTAGATCAAATAGTAAGTACTAGTGTAAATAACAATGTTTTTAGATTACTTTCACAACAGTGGGCAGAAACAACTTATCCAGACGAAAGCCAATATAATCTTTCAAACAGAAAAATTCCTGATAATCATTTCTTGGTATTGTACAGAGACGTTTTGGCCGATCTTCACGATTCAAAAGTTATGATACAGAATCAAACTACAGCAACACCTGCTGAGGCTGCAGTTAAGCAAAATAAAATAGCACTTATTGATATTTTAGAATGTTATGCTTATAGCATATTGGTAGATACTTTTGGAAATGTACCTTATTCTCAGGCAATAGATATTGAAAAATATCCTTTGCCGGCGTATGATGATGCTAAAACTATATATAAAGATCTTATTGCAAGATTAGCTGCAGATGCTGTAATATTAAAAACAAATACTGCAAATGCTAACTTTGGTATTGCAGATATTATTTATGGAGGAACAGCTGCAAGTAATGCAAAATGGGTAAAGTTTACTAACTCACTTATCGTAAGATTGGCAGTAAATATTTCAGATGTAGAACCAGCTTATGCAGCTACTGAAATTCAGGCAGCCCTTGCTTCAGGAGTATTAGCAAGCAATGCTGATAATACAAAATTGGTATATGCAACTACATCAGGAAATCAAAACCCATTGTACGCTGATTTAGTAACAAGTAACAGAAATGATTTTATTCCTGCTGAGCCTTTTGTTGCAGCAATGGAATTTGTTGTTCCTGGAGGTGATCCAAGGATGGCTAAATATTTTGTTAATGCTCCTGCGCCAGCTGCGCCAGTTATTCCTGCGGGAAGAACTTTCGTAGGAGGTACTTATGGAGAGGCTAATGTATTTGCAACGTATTCACACATTACGGCAACATTAAATAACCCTGCGGTTCCGGGTGTTATATTTGATTACGCTGAATTACAATTTTTATTGGCAGAAGCTGCTGAGAAAAATTTAATTCCGGGTGGTTCTGCTCAGGCTAAAGTTTATTACGATGCAGGTATTACTGCTTCTTTTTTAGATTGGGGATTAACTGCTGCTAATGCTACAACTTACCTTGCAAGCCCTAAAGTAGATTATACAAATGTTCTTAGTGGAGCAACTTGGAAAGAAAAAATTGGTATGCAAGCTTGGTTTGCTCTTTATAATAGAGGATATGAAGCTTATAATTCATACAGAAGATTAGATTTTCCAGTTTTGGCATCACCAACTTCTGCTAAAAACAAAGGTATTTTGACTGTTCCGGTAAGATATACTTACCCAGGAGTTGAGGCATTAATAAATGGTGCAAACTATAAAAAAGCAGCCAGCGATATTGGAGGTGACTTATTAGAAACAAAAATATTCTGGGATAAGTTCTAATTTATATTTTGAATCAGCAATTAAGCTGAAGCTTAAGATAAATTAAAAACCAAATATGGAATACAGAAAATAAATATTTTGATTTTTTTTGAAATACCCCTGATTACTTTTTTGTAATCGGGGGTTTTCTTTTGTGTAAAGTATTGATTGTGATTTTACTTAAAATATCCGAATTAATTGTAGGTAGTTTTTAGATTAATAGTAGTGTAAAATTTTTAAACAAATAAAACGTTTACTTCTATTACTATTCTATACTATAATTTGCTGCGTTTTTTTATTTATACGTTTTTATCATTTACCTTTGCTCAACAAATTTTTGCCGAAATAACTATATATAAAGCTATCCAATGAGAATATTCTTTTTTCTATATCTATTAGTCGTACCAACTTTATTGTTTTCTCAAGAAAAAAATGCGTCTAAAAATAATTTAGATATGAATACAAAATATTCAAGTATTACAGATACAGTAAAAAAGAAAAAAGCACTAGTAGCAACGATTGATCAGTATCAAAAATATACTTTAGAACATGATACTATTTATGTAGATACGTCTTTAACACTTAAAAGTTCTTACAGACAAAACTATCTTCGAAAGGATAATTTTGGACTTTTGCCTTTTGCGAATATTGGGCAAACTTATAATACATTGCAATATAGTTTAACAGATTATTCGCCATATCCGGAAATTGGTTTTAGCGGTAAACATTTTAATTTTCTCGAAGCCAATCAAATTCAGTATTATTCTGTAGCAACTCCTTTAACCGAATTGTTTTTTAATACAACTATCAATAAAGGACAAAACGTAGATTCGTTTATTACCTTAAACACATCAAAAAACCTTAATTTTTCTATTGCTTACAGAGGATTGCGTTCCGAAGGAAATTACATAAATCAATTGGTAAGTTCGGGCAATTTAAGAATGACAACAAGTTATTTTACAACCGATAAAAGGTATGTGTTAAATGCTCATTTTACTTCGCAGGATATTTCAAATGAAGAAAATGGCGGAATAACAACACCTGAGGATTTTGAAAGCGGAGATCCGGATTTTAGAAACCGTCAGAGATTGCAGGTTTATCTAACAGATGCAAAATCGTTCTTAAAAGGAAGACGTTTGTTTTTTGATCATGCTTTTAGAATAAATCCAACAGAAGGAAACAATAATTTATATGTAACGCATCAGTTTAATTACGAAAATAAATTTTTCGAATACAATCAGCCAACCGTTTTTTCTACAGTAGATGGTGCTGTAGTAGAAAGATTTGGAGAATCGTATGTTGCAAGCGGAATAAATGATCAGACACGTTTTGAAAAATTGTATAATAAAGCCGGTCTTGCTTATGAAAACTCACTTTTAGGAAAATTCAATTTCTTTATAGACGATTACAGGTCGAATTATGAATACAACCGAATTATATTTAAAGAAGACGGCAGCAGAATTCCTGACAATTTATTTCTTCAGATTAATAATGTTGGAGGGCAATATGAATATCAAAAAAATAAATGGAACGGAAGATTTTTATATACCAGATCAATTACAAATCAGTCACTTTCTGATTTAGATGCAAAATTGAGATATAATTTAAACGATCAAATTCAGTTTGATTTTAGATATCGTAACATCAATAAATTACCAAATAATAACTATAATTTGTACCAAAGTAGTTATGTACAATACAATTGGTCGAATAATTTTAAAAACGAAAAGATCAATTTAATAAGTGCCAATATTTACACGCCTTGGTTAAATGCAGAAGTTCAATACACCGTTTTAAAAGATCATTTGTATTTTGCAGATGTTTCTACAGATGCACAAATAACAGCCAGAACTCAGATTATAAATCCGGCGCAATACGGAAATGCAATAAATTATTTCTCAGCAAAAGCAAATAAAGAATTTAAATTCGGAGGATTTGGCTTAGATAATACATTCTTATATCAAAAAGTAGATCAGTCAGATTTAATTTTAAATGTTCCTGATTTTGTTACCAGAAATACGCTTTATTATTCAACTTACTTTTTTAAGAAGGCACTCTTTATGCAAACAGGATTAACATTTAACTATTTTACTGAATATTACGGTAATGATTACAATCCGGTTGTTGGAGAATTTTTTGTTCAAAATGAGAAGAAAATCGGGAATTATGCCAACTTTGATTATTTTATAAATTTCAGAATCAGACAAACAAGATTTTACTTTAAAGCAGAACATTTTAATGCTGCTTTTTCCGGGAACAATTATTATTCAGCACCTAATAATCCATATCGTGATTTTACCATCCGATTTGGTTTAGTGTGGAATTTCTTCCAATAAAATTATATTAAAACCAAATAAATTAAATTCATATAAAATGGACTTTTCAAATAACATTTTAGAAACAATTGGTAATACGCCGTTAGTAAAACTTAACAAAGTCGTTGCTGAAATTGATGCGTTAGTATTAGCAAAAGTCGAAACTTTTAACCCTGGAAATTCTGTAAAAGACAGAATGGCCGTAAAAATGATTGAAGATGCTGAGGCTGATGGTCGTTTAAAACCAGGCGGAACTATTATTGAAGGGACTTCAGGAAATACAGGAATGGGATTGGCGCTTGTAGCAATCATCAAAGGATACAAATTAATTTGTGTAATATCTGATAAACAATCTAAAGAGAAAATGGACATTTTGCGTGCTGTTGGTGCCAAAGTAGTCGTTTGTCCTACCGATGTTGAACCTACAGATCCACGTTCCTATTATTCTGTATCAAAACGTTTGGCTGAAGAAACACCTAATTCCTGGTATGTAAATCAGTATGATAATATGTCAAATTCGTTGGCACATTACGAGCAGACAGGTCCGGAAATCTGGAAACAAACAGATGGAAAAATCACTCATTTTGTGGTTGGAGTAGGAACCGGAGGAACAATCTCAGGAGTTGGAAAATATTTAAAAGAGAAAAATCCAAATATTAAAATTTGGGGAATCGATACGTATGGTTCGGTTTTTAAAAAATACCATGAAACTGGAATTTTTGATGAAAACGAAATTTACTCTTATATTACTGAAGGAATTGGAGAAGATATTTTACCTAAAAATGTAGACTTTTCTTTAATTGACGGTTTTACAAAAGTAACCGATAAAGATGCTGCTGTTTACACAAGAAAAATTGCTCTTGAAGAAGCTATTTTTGTTGGAAATTCAGCCGGAGCTTGTATAAAGGGATTGTTACAACTAAAAGAGCACTTTAAACCCGAAGATGTTGTTGTAGTACTTTTTCACGATTCAGGAAGCCGTTACGTAGGTAAAATGTTTAACGACGATTGGATGCGTGAACGTGGATTTCTGGAAGAAAACGTAACAAAGGCTGAAGATGTAATTAAAGATCATATCGATAAAGAATTGATCGTTGTACGTACAGAAGAATTAGTTTCGCACGCTATTGAACGTATGCGTAAGTACAAAATTTCGCAAATTCCTGTGGTAGATATTAACGGATTTGTGGGTTCTGTTGACGAAACAGATTTATTCAGAAGCTATGTTGCCGATAAAAATGTTGCCGAAAAACCAATTAAAGAAGTAATGGGAAAACCTTTCCCAATTGTAAAATTAGGAACAACAATCGAAGAAGTTTCGAAATTATTTACCAAAGAAAATGATGCTGTTTTAGTAGATCTTGGAAACGGTAAACATCATATTATTACCAAATACGATATCATCGGAGCAATAAAATAAGACAATTTTTATAATTTTAGAAATCCATAAATCTAGTTTTCATAACAATTAGATTTATGGATTTTTTAGCTTAAATAAACCCAATAATGAACTTTACCGCTATAGATTTTGAAACCGCAACTGGTCATCATCCTTGCTCTGTTGGAATTGTTACCGTCGAGAATGGCGTAATTGTAGATGAGTTTGTTACTCTAATAAAACCACCTAACAACGAATATAATTATTTTACGATTCAGGTTTATGACATTTATCCAAAGGACACAATAAATGCAAAATCATTTAAGCAAGTTTTTCCTGAAATCGAAAAACGGTTAAAAAACAGAGTCGTTGTAGCTCACAACGAAAGTTTTGACCGTAATGTATTAATGAAATCAATGGCACTTCATGGTTTACAATACGAAGATTTGAATATCGCTCCTAAATGGGAATGTACTGTTAAGATATATAAAGGAAAAGGTTTAAAACCGACAAAGTTGAGCGATTGCTGCCGGGAAATGAAAATTCAACTGAACCATCATGAAGCTTTGTCTGATGCAAGAGCTTGTGCCAAATTGTATATGTTACGGTAATTAAAAAAATATTTTGTAAGATTAGTATTATTTTATTTAATTTTAGGCTTTTATAAAATTTAATTTAAAAGCTAAAAATGAAAGAAGATTTTCTTCATTATCTCTGGAAATTCAAGAAGTTTGATACACTAAATTTACGAACTACTCAAAATGAACAAATTACCATTATTAAAACCGGTGATTATTTAGAACTAGCCGGTCCTGATTTCTTTAATGCGCAAATTAAAATTGGAGAACAAAAATGGGCTGGAAATGTTGAGATTCATTTAAAATCTTCCGATTGGTATGTACACGGTCATGAAAGAGATACGGCTTACGATAATGTTATTTTGCACGTCGTTTGGGAACATGATACAGAGATTTTTAGAGGCAATAATACTGAAATTCCGGTTTTGGTTTTGAAGGATTATGTTTCATCAGAAATACTAAGTAATTACCATTCCTTAATAACTCCAAAATCTTGGATATCCTGTGAAAAACAAATTGCCGAAATTGATGCATTCATTTTTAAAAACTGGCAGGAAAGATTATTCTTCGAACGATTAGAACGTAAATCAAAATTTATTTATGACCTGCTCGAAGAAACAAATCAGGATTGGGAAGCCGTTTTATTTCGTATGTTAGCGAAGAATTTTGGATTAAATACAAATGGAAATTCTTTTTTGCAAATTGCCAAATCACTTCCATTTTCCATAATCCGAAAAGAAAGTTTTGAAGTCGAAAATCTCGAAGCTTTGATTTTAGGAACTTCCGGCCTATTAGATTCGGATAAAGAAGATGTGTACTTTAAAGATTTGAAAATTAGATATTTTTATCTTTTACACAAATATCAATTAGATAAAGTTTATGCAGATCCTTTGGAGTTTTTTAAACATCGACCCGACAATTTCCCTACGATTAGACTTTCTCAATTAGCAAGTTTGTACAATAAACACCAAAACTTATTTTCTAAAATTATTTATTTAAAATCTGTAAAAGAAGTTTATAAATTATTAGATGTTTCAGCGAGTATATACTGGCAAAACCACTATCAGTTTGATAAAGAAAGTCCAAAGAAATCAAAACCATTATCTAAATCATTCATAGATTTATTGATTTTAAACACCATTATACCAATTCAGTTTGCTTATTCGCATATTATGGGAGAATCTAATTCTGAAGATTTAATTGAATTAATGAATGAAGTTGCTCCGGAAAAAAATTCAATTATTGATAAATTTGAATCTTTTGGCATTTCATCAAAAAATGCTTTTGACACACAAGCGTTATTACAACTTAAAAATGAATATTGTAATTTTAAAGCTTGCTTAAAATGTGCAATAGGAATGGAGTTACTGAAGAATAATTAATTAAAAATTACAAAATCGCATGATAGATAATTTTGTACTTTTGTAATTCTAAACGAACAAAATGTTATCCTGAGCCAAGTCGAAGGATAAATCTAAAATTAAAACTATGCCGGCTATTTTAAGACTTAAATTCTTTTTAGAAAAATACGGATTTCATGTTTCTTCACGATTAGCAGATAAACTAGGGATGCGTGTTACAAGCGTGCGATTATTTTTTATTTATATTTCGTTTGTCACAGCTGGTTTAGGTTTTGGAATCTATTTAACGTTAGCTTTCTGGATTCGTCTTAAAGATTTAATTCGTGCAAAACGAACTTCTGTTTTTGATTTATAAAATTAATTATTAAGCATAAAAAAAGGATCATAAAGTAATTAGCTTTATGATCCTTTTTTTTATTTATATAGAAAATTATTTTTCCGTATTGTTCAGTTTACTATGTTTTTTACCATAAGTAAAGTAGAAAATAACTCCTAAAGCCATCCATGCAAAAAGTCTTAACCAGTTTGTCCATCCTAAACCGTACATCATAGCACAACAAACCAGAACTCCTAATATAGGTACAAAAGGAACGAACGGAGTTTTGAATTCTCTAATCATGTTAGGTTCTTTTTTACGTAGAATAATAACTGAAATACATACAAGCACAAAAGCAAATAATGTTCCAATACTAGTCATATCTCCTACAATATCACCTGGAATAAATGCTGCAAATGCACCAACAATTATTAAAATGGCAAGATTTGCTTTGTATGGAGTTTTGTATTTTGGATGAACATCGCTAAAAGCTTTTGGAAGCAATCCATCTTTACCCATTGCATAAAATACACGTGATTGACCTAATAACATTACTAAGATTACTGAAGAAAAACCAGCAAGAATAGCAACAGTTACTAATTGTCCTAACCATTCATATCCTATCATATATTTGTTGATTGCAAAAGCTACAGAAGCTTCTTTACCACCAGTTCTAAAATCTTCAACAGTTGCAACACCTGTTAATACGTGTGCAAAAAGAATGTATAAAAGAGTACAAACAGCTAATGATCCTAAAATACCAATTGGCATTGCTTTTTTAGGATTTTTTGTTTCCTGAGCAGCAGTACTTACAGCATCGAAACCGATAAATGCAAAGAAAACAGTTCCTGCAGCTCCTAAAATTCCCATAATTCCACCATAACTATGTCCAACTCCATGCTCATCTGTAAAAATTGAGGATGGCGGGATATAAGGTGTATGATTTACTGGATTTACGAAATTCCAACCAATTACAATAATTAAGATAACAATCGCTACTTTAACGATTACAATAATTCCGTTAACAAAAGCAGATTCCTGTATACCTTTAATCAATAATAAACTAATTACACTAACAATAAAAAGTGCGGGAAGATTGATGATTCCACGTGTAACTTCTTGTGTTACCGGATCAATTATTTTTTGAAATGGAGAGTGAGAAAACTCAAAAGGAATCGGACTGACATGAAAGACATTGACCAGCAAATTATTGAGATATTCACTCCATGCAATCCCTACAGTTGCTGCTCCTACAGCATATTCAAGAATTAAATCCCAACCTATGATCCAGGCAAGGAATTCTCCCATAGTAGCGTATGTATAAGTATAAGCACTACCAGAAATTGGAATTGAAGAAGAGAGTTCTGCATAGCATAATCCGGCTAATGCACAACCTATGGCAGCTATAATAAATGCAATTGTTACTGATGGACCAGCATTTTGGGCGGCGGCGGTAGCAGTTCTAACAAATAATCCTGCACCAATGATGGCGCCAATACCTAAGGCTATTAATGACCAAGCGGTCAAAGTTCTTTTTAATCCTTTTTCAGAATCAGCAGCTTCTGCTAAAAGCTGTGCTAATGGTTTTCTTTTCCAAATTGACATACTATAATAGTGGTTTATTGTTATTAAGCTCCAAATGTATCGTTTTTTATAAAAAATAAAAACAATTATGTAATTATAAGTTACAAAATGTTTAAAATTTTTAATTTATCAACCGTAAATTGGTTTTTAGTAGTGTATTTCATCAACTTAATTTAACCTAAAATAGAAAAATATATTGTAGAAGATTATATTTTTTACTATTTTTCTTAATAAATAACCTCTTTTCGTTTAATTTTGGCTTAAAAAAATAATTCATTAATGATTAATTTTAAAGCGCTCGCGCCATATTTTAAGTTTACAAATAAACAACGTACAGGTATTTTTCTGCTTTTAGCCGTAATTGTCATTTTACAAATGGTATATTTTTTCGCCAATTTTACTTTGCCTGAAAAAAAAATCCCTGCAAAAGAACAGGAATGGATGTCATTACAATCAGAAATTGATTCGATGAAATTGGCAAAATATGATGCTAAACCAAAAATGTATTCTTTCAATCCAAATTTTATTTCAGATTATAAAGGTTACAAACTTGGCTTATCAGTTCAGGAAATAGACCGATTAATGGCTTTTCGAAAAGAGAATAAATACGTTAATTCAGCTGAAGAATTTCAGAAAGTAACTAAAATTTCTGATTCATTATTAAATGTAATTTCACCTTATTTCAAATTTCCAAATTGGATTAACAATGAAAAGAAATTTAAAGAAGATAAAAAAGAATATGTTCCAAAGACATTCCAGAAAAAAGAAAAAATAGTAACTTTAGATATAAATGAAGCGACTCAGGAAGATTTTATGAAAATTTATGGAATTGGTGAAGCATTATCTTTACGAATATTAAAACAAAAAGAAATCTTAGGAGGTTTTGTGTCTATGGAACAAATTAAAGATGTGTGGGGACTTTCGCCAGAGGTTATTTTTGAAATTAATGCTCATTTTAAAATTTCTGCTTTGCCAAATTTTAAAAAGATAGCTATAAATGATGCTTCCTTAAAAGAATTATCGCAATTCCCCTATTTTAGATATGCGTTGGCAAAACAAATAGTCACCTATCGAAGTATGAACGGAAATTTTAAAAATATTGAGGATTTATCAAAAATTAAAGATTTTCCTGTTGAAAAAGCAAAAATAATTAGTTTATATTTGGAGTTCTAAAAAAATACTGACTTACAATGAATTTTGATTATAACGAAACACAAGTAATGATTGCACAATCTATTAAAGATTTTGCAGAGAAAAATATCAGACCGAATATTATGGAATGGGATGAAGCTCAGACTTTTCCTGTTCCTCTCTTTAAGAAATTAGGAGAAATGGGATTTATGGGAGTTTTAGTTCCGGAAGAATATGGAGGATCTGGATTAGGTTATCACGAATATATTACCGTTGTCGAAGAAATTTCAAAAGTAGATCCTTCAATAGGACTTTCTGTTGCTGCTCATAATTCATTATGTACCAATCATATTTTGACTTTTGGAAATGAAGATCAAAAGAAAAAATGGTTACCAAAATTAGCAACAGCTGAACATATTGGAGCTTGGGGTTTAACAGAACACAACACAGGTTCTGACGCTGGCGGAATGAATACCACCGCAGTTAAAGATGGTGATTTCTGGATTGTAAATGGTGCAAAAAATTTTATAACACACGCTATTTCCGGAGATATTGCAGTTGTAATCGTTCGTACCGGAGAAAAAGGAGATTCTAAAGGAATGACAGCTTTTGTTTTTGAAAAAGGTATGCCAGGATTTACATCAGGAAAAAAAGAAAATAAATTAGGAATGCGTGCCAGTGAAACTGCAGAGTTGGTTTTTGATGGCTGCCGTGTTCCGGATGCTAATAGATTAGGAGAAGTGGGTCAGGGATTTGTTCAGGCAATGAAAATATTAGATGGTGGAAGAATTTCGATAGGAGCACTGTCTTTGGGAATTGCAAAAGGCGCTTATGAAGCAGCACTAAAATATTCTAAAGAGAGACACCAGTTTGGACAACCAATTAGTAGTTTTCAGGGAATATCATTTAAATTGGCTGCTATGGCAACTGAAATTGAAGCTTCAGAATTATTGTTGCATAAAGCTGCATTTTTAAAGCAACAACATAAACCCGTTACCACATTAGGAGCAATGGCAAAAATGTATGCCTCTGAAGCTTGCGTTAAGATTGCAAATGAAGCTGTTCAAATTCATGGCGGTTATGGATATACAAAAGATTATCCGGTAGAAAAATTCTATAGAGATTCTAAATTATGTACAATTGGAGAAGGAACAACTGAAATTCAAAAATTAGTTATCTCAAGAAATTTGCTGAAAGAGTAAAGAGAGTGCTTTAATCGTTATTTATAATCAAAATCTCTTCTCTTTTTTCTATCTTCTTTTTTCTTTGAAAAAAATCGCAATTTATAACTCATAATTCATAATAAATATATACTTTTGCACCCTTAACGAGAGGAGGTGTCTATATTATGTTAATTATACCAATTAAAGACGGAGAAAATATCGATAGAGCATTAAAGCGCTATAAGAGAAAATTTGATAAAACAGGAACTGTTCGTCAACTAAGAGCACGTACTGCTTTTATTAAGCCTTCTGTTATCAAAAGAGCTCAAATTCAAAAAGCTGCTTACATTCAAAACATGAGAGATGGTTTAGAAAGTTAGTATTTCGCTTTTCAAAAATAATTACCGTTAGTTGTCAAGATTTGATGCTAACGGTTTTTTTATGCTTAATTTTGAGGTAATGCGATGATTATATAAAATGATATAGATTGCTGTTTTTTAAAACAAAATAAATTTTATTCTAATGAAGTCAAATAAAGAAGCGTTTCGTGATTATCTTCAGTTAGAGAAAAAATATTCTTCTCACACCGTAAATGCTTATTTAAATGATATTGCATTTTTTGAGGAGTTTAATAAGGCCCATTTTGATCAGGAAAGTATAGAACTTGTAAATTATAGTCAGATTAGGAGTTGGATTGTTTCTTTAGTTGATCAAAATATTTCTAATGTATCTGTAAATAGAAAGATGGCTTCCTTAAAAAGCTTTTATAAATTTCTATTAAAAACAAAGCAAATAGAAATAAGTCCAATGCTTAAGCATAAGGCATTAAAGACGCCTAAAATTATTCAGATCCCTTTTTCTGAAAAAGAACTTACAGATTTGATTCAGCAAATAGAGGAGCCTGTTGGTTTTGAAGAAATACGTGATAAGCTTATTGTTGAGATGTTTTATACAACCGGAATGAGAAGAGCGGAATTAATACATTTAATGTTGCGAAATGTAGATTTGTCTTCAAATGTAATTAAGGTTTTAGGTAAAAGAAATAAGGAACGTATTATTCCTGTTTTGCCGGTTATTGTTGAGCAGCTTCAATTGTATTTGAACGAACGTGCTTCGCTGGAAAATATAGTGGATGAAGATTTTTTCTTTATTTCAAAAAAAGGGTTAAAATTGAGCGAATCTTTTGTGTATCGATTAATAAATTCTTACTTTAGTAAAGTCTCTGAAAAGGTAAAAAAAAGTCCACATGTGCTGCGGCATACTTTTGCGACTCACTTGCTAAATAACGGAGCAGATTTAAATTCAGTTAAAGAATTATTAGGGCATTCGAGTTTGGCGTCTACACAAGTCTATACTCATAATAGTTTAGCAGAGCTTAAGAAAGTGTATACTAACGCGCATCCAAGAAATAAATAATAATTCCTAAATGTTTAACCCTAAAATAAGTATTATGAAGGTAGATGTTCATGCCGTTAACTTTACTGTTGACAGAAAGTTGGTAGATTTTATTCAGGAGAGATTGGATAAGTTAGAAAAATATTACGATCGAGTTGTCTCGGCGGATGTTTTTTTAAAAGTTGAAAGAACAAGTGATAAGGAAAATAAGGCAGTAGAGATTAAGATTCATGTTCCTGGGGATGATTTTTTGGTTAAAAAACAATGCAAAACATTCGAAGAAGCAGTTGAACTTTCAGCAGAATCTTTAGAGCGTTTACTGGTAAAAAGGAAAGAAAAAATAAGAACACATATATAATTGAAATTTTTTTCAAAAAATGTTTTGATTCAAAGATAAAATAGCTACATTTGCAGTCCGTTAGAAATAGCGGGCTTTTTTATTGATATTGCCAGCGTAGCTCAGTTGGCTAGAGCAGCTGATTTGTAATCAGCAGGTCGTGGGTTCGAGTCCCTCCGCCGGCTCAAAATATTTCAAATTCGATTTGAAATTGTTCATGCAATTATTGATAAAAAAAGGGGAGATACTCAAGCGGCCAACGAGGGCAGACTGTAAATCTGCTGTGTGAACTTCGCAGGTTCGAATCCTGCTCTCCCCACAAAAAAAGAAGTTAAGATTTCGGATTTTGGCCTTCAGATTTTTATAAATCTCAAAACTAAATTCAAAAATCTAAAATCAGAACTCTCTGCCGGTGTAGCTCAGGGGTAGAGTGCTTCCTTGGTAAGGAAGAGGTCTCGGGTTCAATTCCCGACATTGGCTCAAGTAAGTAGGAAATTGAAATTAATATATAACTAAGATTAAAAATTAAGTAAAATGGCAAAGGAGAATTTTAATCGTTCCAAACCGCACTTAAACATAGGTACAATTGGACACGTGGATCACGGAAAAACTACATTAACTGCTGCAATTACAAAAGTATTGTCTGATGCAGGTTACTGTCAAGCAAAATCGTTTGATCAAATCGATAACGCTCCAGAGGAGAAAGAAAGAGGTATTACTATTAATACATCACACGTAGAGTATGAAACAGCTAATCGTCATTACGCTCACGTTGACTGTCCAGGTCACGCGGATTACGTAAAGAACATGGTTACTGGAGCTGCTCAAATGGACGGAGCTATCTTAGTAGTTGCTGCTACAGATGGTCCAATGCCACAAACTCGTGAGCACATCCTTTTAGGTCGCCAGGTTGGTATTCCTAGAATGGTAGTTTTCATGAACAAAGTTGACATGGTTGACGATGCTGAGTTATTAGAGCTAGTTGAAATGGAAATTAGAGATTTATTATCTTTCTACGAATATGATGGAGATAATGGTCCTGTAGTTCAAGGTTCTGCTTTAGGAGGATTGAATAATGATCCTGCTTGGGTTCCTAAAATTATTGAATTGATGGAAGCTGTAGATTCTTGGATCGAAGAGCCAATTCGTGATACTGCAAAACCATTCTTGATGCCAGTTGAGGATGTATTTACAATTACTGGTCGTGGAACTGTTGCTACAGGTCGTATCGAAACTGGTATTGCTAATACAGGAGATGCTGTTGAAATCATTGGTATGGGGGCTGACAAATTAACTTCTACTATTACAGGAGTTGAGATGTTCCGTAAAATCCTTGACAGAGGTGAAGCTGGAGATAACGTAGGTTTATTGTTAAGAGGTGTTGATAAAGAATCTATCAAAAGAGGAATGGTTATCATTAAGCCAGGATCAGTAAAACCACACGCTACTTTCAAAGCTGAGGTTTATATCTTGAAAAAAGAAGAAGGTGGACGTCACACTCCATTCCATAATAACTACCGTCCACAGTTCTACGTACGTACAACTGACGTAACAGGAGTTATTACTTTACCAGAAGGAGTAGAGATGGTAATGCCAGGAGACAACTTGACTATTAATGTTTCTTTATTAAGCCCAATCGCAATGAGCGTAGGTTTACGTTTCGCTATCCGTGAAGGTGGTAGAACAGTAGGAGCAGGTCAGGTAACTGAAATCGTAGGATAATCCTATAAATATTTAAAAAGCCAGTTGATTTTCTTAACTGAAATCACTGGCTTTTAATTACGGGCGTAGTTCAAGGGTAGAATAGCGGTCTCCAAAACCGTTGATGGGGGTTCGAATCCCTCCGCCCGTGCAATATAAAATATATCAAATGACAAAAGTTACTAATTATTTATCAGAGGCTTTCGAAGAGTTAAAGTCAAATGTTACTTGGCCTGCTTGGGCTGAGGTTCAAAAATTGACAATTGTTGTAGCTGTATTTTCGGTTTTATTCGCTTTGGCAACATGGGGTGTAGACGAATTTTTTGCAAAAGCTTTGGCTGGATTTTTTAACTGGTTAAAAGGATAATTTTTTTGTGATGGCAGATAATAATGTGAAAAAATGGTATGTGGTTAGAGCTGTAAGCGGACAAGAAAATAAAGTCAAAACTTATATCGAAACTGAGATTGCCAGACTAGGTATGGGTGATTATGTTTCCCAAGTTTTGGTACCTACAGAAAAGGTAGTTACTGTAAAAGAAGGAAAGAAAATGTCTAAGGATAAAGTTTATTTCCCTGGATATGTTATGATCGAAGCCAATTTAGTTGGTGAGATACCTCATATTATTAAGTCTATTACTAGTGTAATTGGATTTTTAGGTGAGATCAAAGGCGGAGAACCTGTTCCTTTGAGACTTTCTGAAGTAAATAGAATGTTAGGTAAAGTGGATGAGCTGGCTGTAAATACAGATACTCGTGCTATTCCTTTCAACTTAGGCGAAACTGTTAAAGTGATCGATGGTCCTTTTAACGGATTTAACGGAACAGTTGAAAAAATCAATGAAGAAAAGCGTAAACTTGAAGTAATGGTGAAAATTTTCGGAAGAAAAACGCCATTGGAATTGAGTTTCATGCAAGTTGAAAAAGTATAATTTTTGTTACATCTATAATAACCACTATAATCGCTTCCAATGATTATGGTGTTAAATTTTTTAAAAAATGGCTAAAGAAATTAGTAAGGTAGTTAAACTACAAGTTAAGGGAGGTGCTGCGAATCCGTCGCCACCGGTTGGACCTGCTTTAGGAGCTGCTGGGGTTAATATCATGGAGTTCTGTAAGCAATTTAATGCTAGAACACAAGATAAACCTGGCAAAATATGCCCAGTACAAATTACTGTGTATAAAGACAAATCATTTGATTTTGTTGTTAAGACTCCTCCAGCTGCTGTCCAATTATTGGAAGCTGCAAAGCTAAAGTCTGGATCAGGTGAACCAAATCGTAAAAAAGTAGCTAGTGTTACTTGGGACGTTATCAAAGCAATTGCTGAAGATAAAATGGTAGACTTAAATGCATTTACAATCGAATCTGCAATGAGCATGATCGCTGGAACTGCTAGGTCTATGGGTATAACTGTATCAGGAGATGCTCCTTTTTAATTAAGAGAAAGAAATGGCAAAATTAACAAAAAAGCAAAAAGAGGCTGCTTCAAAAATTGAAAAGAACAAACTATACTCTTTGAAAGATGCAGCTGCATTGATTAAAGTTATAGCTTCTGCAAAATTTGATGAGTCTGTTGATATCGCAGTTCGTTTGGGTGTAGATCCAAGAAAAGCAAATCAAATGGTTAGAGGTGTGGTTACATTACCTCACGGAACAGGTAAAGACGTTAAAGTATTAGCATTGGTTACTCCAGATAAAGAAGCGGAAGCTAAAGAAGCTGGGGCTGATTATGTAGGTCTTGACGATTATTTACAAAAAATTAAAGATGGTTGGACAGATGTTGATGTAATTATCACTATGCCAGCTGTTATGGGTAAATTAGGTCCATTAGGTCGTATTTTAGGACCTAGAGGTTTAATGCCAAACCCTAAAACAGGTACAGTAACTATGGATGTTGCTAAAGCTGTTGCAGAGGTTAAAGCTGGTAAAATTGACTTTAAAGTTGATAAAACTGGTATCGTACATGCAGGAATTGGTAAAGTTTCTTTTGGAGCTGAGCAAATTTATGACAATGCACACGAAATTATTCAAACATTAATCAAACTTAAACCAACTGCTGCTAAAGGTACCTACATTAAAGGTATTCACCTTACAAGCACTATGAGTCCTGCAATTGCATTGGACCCTAAAGCAGTATAATTGGTAGTTAATAATTTTTAGTATGACTAGAGAAGAAAAATCAATCGCGATTGAAGATTTAACTGCACAGTTAGCTGGTACAAATATTATTTATGTATCTGATATTTCTGGATTAAACGCAGAAACTACTTCAAGCTTGAGAAGAGCTTGCTTTAAAGCAGGTATAAAATTAGAGGTAGTAAAAAACACTTTGCTTGCAAAAGCAATGGAAGCTTCTGCTAATGACTATGGTGATTTACCTTCAGTATTGACTGGTAATAGTGCTATATTTATTTCAGATGTTGCAAATGCACCTGGAAAAATAATTAAAGATTTCAGAAAAAAATCAGCAAAACCTGTATTAAAAGGAGCTTATATTAATTCTGAAATTTACATTGGAGATGATCAATTAGATGCATTAGCAACTATTAAATCTAAAGAAGAACTTCTTGGAGAACTTATTGGATTATTGCAATCACCAGCACAAAGAATTATTTCTGCTTTACAAAACAAATTCGCTGGTAGCGAAGAAGAAGCTGAAGCATAATAATTCAATACAAGGGAATTTCCTTGTAGCTTAATTAGCGCACAATAAACAAAATATAATTTTACAAATCATTTTAAACGATAGAAAAAATGGCAGATTTGAAACAATTCGCAGAACAATTAGTTAACTTAACAGTTAAAGAAGTTAACGAATTAGCAACAATATTAAAAGACGAGTATGGTATCGAGCCTGCTGCTGCAGCTGTAGTAGTTGCTGCTGGTGGTGGAGAAGGTGCTGCTGAAGAAGCACAAACTGAATTTACAGTTGTATTAAAAGAAGCTGGTGCTTCTAAATTAGCAGTTGTAAAATTAGTTAAAGAACTTACAGGCTTAGGTTTGAAAGAAGCTAAAGATGTAGTTGACGGTGCTCCAAGTAACGTTAAAGAAGGTGTTTCTAAAGAAGAGGCTGAAGGTCTTAAAAAATCATTAGAAGAAGCTGGAGCTGTAGTTGAACTTAAATAAGTTTACTCGGTTTTAAGAACTAGGTTTAGGTCTTGAGTCAACGCTCAATGGCCTAAACCATTTTTCGTATAATAAAATATTACAAGTTTTATTATCACATAGTTTAAAATACGAAAAAGTTTTTGATCAATACGAAGAAAAAAATTGAACTCATTTTCTTGTTCATTTTAAAGATGTATTGATTTTAAAAAGAAGGTATTAATTAAACATTGTGTTTTTACACAAAAATTTACTTTTTTTTAATCAAAATTTTGTCCATTGATGATAACAAATCAGACTGAAAGATTGAATTTTGCCTCTACAAAAAATATTCCTGACTATCCAGATTTTCTAGATGTTCAGGTTAAATCTTTTAAAGATTTTTTTCAATTAGAAACTAAATCTGACGAAAGAGGCAACGAAGGGTTGTACAATACCTTCATGGAAAACTTTCCAATCACAGATACAAGAAACAACTTTGTATTGGAGTTCCTAGATTATTTTGTTGATCCACCACGTTATACAATTCAAGAATGTATAGAGAGAGGTCTTACTTATAGTGTACCTTTAAAAGCCAGGTTGAAACTATACTGTACAGATCCAGAACACGAAGATTTTGAAACTATTGTACAAGATGTTTATCTTGGAACAATACCTTATATGACTCCAAGCGGTACTTTTGTTATCAATGGTGCTGAGCGTGTAGTAGTATCTCAACTACACCGTTCTCCTGGGGTTTTCTTTGGACAATCATTCCACGCAAATGGAACAAAACTTTATTCTGCCAGAGTAATTCCTTTTAAAGGATCTTGGATAGAATTTTCTACAGATATAAACAGCGTAATGTATGCTTATATCGATAGAAAGAAAAAATTACCGGTTACAACTTTATTCCGTGCAATTGGGTTCGAAAGAGATAAGGATATCCTTGAAATCTTTGACCTTGCTGAAGAAATTAAAGTTTCTAAAACTGGTATTAAAAAATATATTGGAAGAAGACTTGCTGCACGTGTATTGAACACTTGGCACGAGGATTTCGTTGATGAAGATACCGGTGAGGTAGTTTCTATCGAACGTAACGAAATCATCCTTGATCGTGATACAATTATCGATAAAGATAATGTTGAAGAAATCATCGATTCTAACGTTAAATCTATTTTGTTGCACAAAGAGGATAATAACCAAGCAGATTATGCTATTATCCACAACACGTTACAAAAAGATCCAACAAACTCTGAAAAAGAAGCTGTTGAGCATATTTACAGACAATTGCGTAATGCAGAACCGCCTGATGAAGAAACTGCTCGTGGTATTATAGATAAATTATTCTTCTCTGATCAACGTTATAACTTAGGTGAAGTTGGTCGTTATAGAATGAACAAAAAACTTGGTTTAGATATCCCAATGGAAAAGCAAGTGCTTACCAAAGAAGATATCATTACCATTGTAAAATATTTGATCGAATTGATCAACTCTAAAGCAGAGATTGATGATATTGATCACTTATCAAACCGTCGTGTTAGAACAGTTGGAGAACAATTGTCTCAACAATTCGGTGTTGGTTTAGCACGTATGGCTAGAACTATTCGTGAGAGAATGAACGTTAGAGATAACGAGGTGTTTACACCAATCGATTTGATTAATGCTAAAACATTATCATCGGTTATCAACTCTTTCTTTGGTACTAATCAGTTGTCTCAATTTATGGATCAAACAAATCCATTAGCTGAGATTACACACAAGAGAAGACTTTCTGCCCTTGGACCTGGTGGACTTTCGAGAGAGAGAGCTGGTTTTGAGGTTCGTGACGTTCACTATACACACTATGGTCGTTTATGTCCGATTGAAACTCCAGAGGGACCAAACATTGGTTTGATTTCATCTCTTGGTGTTTATGCAAAAGTTAACGGAATGGGTTTCATCGAAACTCCTTACCGTAAAGTAACAAATGGTGTAGTTGATTTAGAAAGTACTCCTATTTACTTAAGTGCTGAAGAAGAAGAAGGAAAAATGATTGCTCAGGCAAACATTGAAATGGATGCTTCTGGTAAAATTACAGCTAGCAATGTTATTGCTCGTGAGGAAGGTGACTTCCCAGTTGTTGAGCCATCAGCAGTACATTATACAGACGTTGCACCTAACCAGATTGCTTCGATTTCGGCTTCATTGATTCCTTTCTTGGAACATGATGATGCGAATAGAGCCTTGATGGGATCTAACATGATGCGTCAGGCGGTTCCTTTGATCCGTCCGGAAGCACCAATTGTTGGTACTGGTTTAGAGCGTCAGGTGGCTTCAGATTCTAGAGTATTGATTAATGCTGAAGGAGATGGAACTGTAGAATATGTTGATGCTAACATCATTACTATCAAATACGACCGTACTGAAGAAGAAAGAATGGTAAGTTTTGATGCTGATGAAAAAACATACAACTTAATTAAATTTAGAAAAACCAATCAAGGAACAAGTATCAACTTGAAACCAATCGTAAGAAAAGGTGACAGAGTTATTCTTGGACAAGTATTATCAGAAGGATATGCTACTCAAAATGGTGAATTAGCTTTAGGTAGAAACTTAAAAGTTGCGTTCATGCCATGGAAAGGGTATAACTTTGAGGATGCGATTGTAATTTCTGAAAAAGTAGTTCGTGATGATATTTTTACTTCTATCCACGTTGATGATTATTCATTAGAGGTTAGAGATACGAAGTTAGGAAATGAAGAGTTAACAAACGATATTCCTAACGTTTCTGAAGAAGCTACTAAAGATTTAGATGAAAACGGTATGATCAGAATTGGAGCAGAGGTTAAACCTGGCGACATTCTAATCGGAAAAATTACACCAAAAGGAGAATCAGATCCTACTCCGGAAGAGAAATTGCTTCGTGCAATCTTCGGGGATAAAGCAGGTGATGTAAAAGATGCTTCATTAAAAGCGTCTCCATCTTTACACGGTGTAGTTCTTGACAAAAAATTATTTGCAAGAGCCGTAAAAGATAAACGTAAACGTACTCAGGATAAAGATGCTTTAGGCGCTTTAGAAATGGAGTTTGAAACTAAATTTGTTGAATTAAAAGACAGATTGGTTGAAAAATTATTCTTGATCGTTAACGGAAAAACATCTCAAGGTGTAATGAATGATTTGGGTGAAGAAGTTTTACCAAAAGGTAAAAAATATACTCAAAAAATGCTTTACGCAGTAGAAGATTTTGCTCACTTAAGCAAAGGTCAATGGGTTGCTGATGATGCTACTAATAAAATGGTTAATGATTTAATTCATAACTATAAAATTAAGCTGAACGACTTACAAGGATCTTTAAGAAGAGAAAAATTCACTATTACAGTTGGAGATGAATTACCATCTGGAATCTTGAAATTAGCGAAAATTTATATCGCTAAAAAACGTAAACTGAAAGTAGGGGATAAAATGGCGGGACGTCACGGTAACAAAGGTATTGTTGCTAGAATCGTTCGTCATGAAGATATGCCTTTCCTTGAAGACGGAACACCGGTAGATATCGTATTGAATCCACTTGGGGTACCTTCACGTATGAACATTGGTCAGATTTATGAAACTGTTCTTGGATGGGCTGGACAAAATTTAGGTAGAAAATTTGCTACTCCAATTTTTGATGGTGCAACTTTAGATCAAATTAATGAATTAACTGATGAGGCTGGAGTACCACGTTTCGGACATACACACCTTTATGATGGTGGTACTGGAGAGCGTTTCCATCAAGCAGCGACTGTGGGTGTAATTTACATGCTTAAATTAGGACACATGGTTGATGATAAGATGCACGCACGTTCTATCGGACCATACTCGTTGATTACACAACAACCACTTGGAGGTAAAGCTCAATTTGGAGGTCAGCGTTTTGGAGAAATGGAGGTTTGGGCACTTGAGGCTTATGGAGCATCAAGTACACTACGTGAAATCTTAACAGTTAAGTCGGATGACGTTATTGGTAGAGCTAAAACTTACGAAGCTATCGTTAAGGGTGAATCTATGCCAGAGCCAGGATTACCTGAATCATTCAATGTATTAATGCATGAATTAAAAGGTCTTGGACTTGACATTCGTTTAGAAGAATAATAAGTATTAAGTAGTTTTCAGTTTTCGGATAGCAATATCTGAAAACTGATTACTCATTTATAAAAGTTTTTAGGATTTATACCCGTAAACCGTTCCGATTTTTTATATAAACCTGAAAAGTTTTATAATTAGCACTTCAAAATTTGTTTGAAGTTTAGAGAAGTAATCCGAGGTAGTGTTTAAGTCGAAAGTTTGAAAGTCCAAAGTCTAAAGTCGTTCGTGGCTTTAAAAACTTTATGACATTTGACTTTAGACTAAATAAAATCAATTTTTTAATTGCAGATAAATCAATAGTAAAAACTATGATGAATAATAGAAATAATAATAAGGATAAAAATCCAGTTAAAAGATTTAATAAAATCTCAATTGGATTAGCTTCACCAGAATCTATCTTGAAAGAATCAAGAGGAGAGGTGTTGAAACCAGAAACAATTAACTACAGAACTCACAAACCTGAGCGTGACGGACTTTTCTGCGAAAGAATCTTCGGACCTGTTAAAGATTTTGAATGTGCTTGTGGTAAATATAAAAGAATTCGTTACAAAGGGATCATCTGTGACCGTTGTGGTGTTGAAGTTACTGAGAAAAAAGTACGTCGTGACAGAGTAGGACACATCAACCTTGTTGTGCCAATTGCACATATCTGGTATTTCCGTTCTCTTCCAAACAAAATTGGTTATATCCTTGGTCTTCCATCTAAGAAATTAGATATGATCATTTACTACGAAAGATATGTAGTAATTCAAGCTGGTATTGCTAAAAATGCAGAAGGAGAATCATTACAAAGATTAGATTTCTTGACTGAAGAAGAATATTTGAATATTTTAGATACTCTTCCGCAAGAAAACCAATATTTAGATGATATGGATCCTAATAAATTTGTTGCCAAAATGGGAGCAGAGTGTATTATGGATTTATTAGCTCGTATTGATTTAGATGCTTTATCTTATGAATTAAGACACAGCGCTAACAACGAAACATCTAAACAACGTAAAACTGAAGCTTTAAAAAGATTACAAGTTGTTGAGTCTTTCCGTGAGTCTAACTTAAACCGTGAAAATCGTCCTGAGTGGATGATTATGAAAGTGGTACCAGTTATTCCACCAGAATTGCGTCCGCTTGTTCCACTTGATGGAGGTCGTTTTGCAACTTCAGATTTAAATGATTTATACCGTCGTGTAATCATCCGTAATAACCGTTTAAAAAGATTAATGGAGATTAAAGCTCCGGAAGTTATCTTAAGAAACGAAAAACGTATGTTACAGGAATCTGTAGATTCATTATTTGATAACACTCGTAAAGCTTCTGCTGTTAAAACAGAATCTAACAGACCATTAAAATCATTATCAGATTCCTTAAAAGGTAAGCAAGGACGTTTCCGTCAAAACTTACTTGGAAAACGTGTGGATTATTCTGCTCGTTCGGTAATTGTTGTTGGTCCTGAATTAAAATTATTCGAATGTGGACTGCCAAAAGATATGGCATCTGAATTATACAAACCTTTCGTGATCCGTAAATT
Organism: Flavobacterium chryseum; assembly: GCF_004362015.1. Lineage (GTDB taxonomy): Bacteria > Bacteroidota > Bacteroidia > Flavobacteriales > Flavobacteriaceae > Flavobacterium. The sequence goes on along the minus strand of NZ_SNWW01000012.1, from coordinate 49,747 downwards.
GATTGAAAGAGGAATTGTTAAAACAGTAAAATCTGCTAAGAAAATTATAGACAAAAAAGAGCCTGTAGTTTGGGATATCCTTGAAAATGTAATTAAAGGACACCCTGTATTGCTTAACCGTGCTCCTACGTTACACAGACTTGGTATTCAAGCTTTTCAACCAAAATTAATTGAAGGAAAAGCGATCCAATTGCACCCATTAGTATGTACGGCTTTCAACGCCGATTTTGATGGGGATCAGATGGCAGTTCACTTGCCATTAGGACCAGAGGCTATTTTAGAGGCACAATTATTAATGTTGGCTTCTCACAATATCTTGAATCCTGCAAATGGTGCTCCAATTACTGTACCTTCTCAGGATATGGTCTTGGGTCTATATTATATGACCAAAGAACGTATCTCAACTCCAGAACATGTAATTTTAGGTCAAGACTTAACTTTCTATTCTGCTGAAGAAGTAAATATCGCATTAAATGAAGGAAGATTAGAATTGAATGCTCGTGTAAGAATCAGAGCAAAAGATTTTAATGAAGCCGGAGAGTTAGTGTACAAAATTATTCAAACAACTGCAGGACGTGTATTATTTAATGAAGTAGTACCTGAAGCAGCTGGATATATCAATGATGTATTGACTAAGAAAAACCTTAGAGATATTATTGGACACATTTTAAGTGTGACTAATGTACCTACTACTGCTGCTTTCTTGGACAATATGAAAGATATGGGTTATAAATTCGCATTTAGAGGAGGTTTATCTTTCTCTCTTGGTGATATTAGAATTCCAGAGCAAAAAACAAAATTAATTGCAGATGCCAGAGAGCAAGTTGAAGGTATTTCTGTGAATTATAACATGGGTCTTATTACCAATAACGAACGTTACAACCAAGTTATTGATGTTTGGACTTCAGCAAATGCTCAATTGACAGAATTAGCAATGAAAAATATTAGAGAAGACCAACAAGGTTTCAACTCTGTATATATGATGCTTGATTCTGGAGCGAGGGGTTCTAAAGAACAGATTCGTCAGTTAACTGGTATGCGTGGTTTGATGGCTAAGCCTAAAAAATCTACTGCTGGTGGTGGGGAAATTATTGAAAACCCGATTCTTTCTAACTTTAAGGAAGGTCTTTCGATTCTTGAGTATTTCATTTCTACTCACGGTGCTCGTAAAGGACTTGCGGATACGGCTCTTAAAACTGCCGATGCCGGATACTTAACAAGAAGGCTTCATGACGTTTCACAAGATGTTATTGTTAACATCGAAGATTGTGGTACATTAAGAGGTGTTGAAGTTTCTGCTTTGAAGAAAAATGAGGAAATTGTTGAATCTTTAGGAGAAAGAATTTTAGGACGTGTTGCATTGCAAGATGTTATAAATCCTCTTACTAACGAAGTATTAGTTCAATCAGGTCACCAAATTACTGAAGCAATCATGAGAGTTATCGAAGCTTCTCCGATTGAAAAAGTAGAGGTTAGATCTCCATTAACTTGTGAGGCTTTAAAAGGTATTTGTGCTAAATGTTACGGTAGAAACTTAGCTACCGGAAAAATGACACAAAGAGGTGAAGCTGTCGGAGTTATTGCCGCTCAATCTATTGGAGAGCCAGGTACACAGTTAACACTTCGTACGTTCCACGTTGGAGGGGTTGCAGGAGGTATTTCTGAAGAATCTAGTATTGTTACAAGATTCAACGGTAGACTTGAGATTGAAGATTTAAAAACTGTAAAAGGTGAAGATAGTGAAGGTAATGCGGTTGATATCGTAGTATCACGTTCAACTGAATTAAAATTAGTTGATGAGAAAACTGGAATCGTCTTAAATACACATAATATTCCTTACGGTTCTAGTATCTTCGTTAAAGACGGAGAAACTGTTACTAAAGGATCTGTAATCTGTAAGTGGGATCCATATAATGGTGTAATTGTTTCTGAATTTACTGGTAAGATTGCTTACGAGGATTTAGAGCAAGGACAATCGTTCATGGTTGAAATCGATGAGCAAACAGGTTTCCAGGAAAAAGTAATTTCTGAAGCTAGAAATAAAAAATTAATTCCAACTTTATTGGTTTACGGTAAAGAAGGTGAATTGATTCGTTCGTATAACTTACCAGTAGGAGCCCACCTTATGGTTGAGAACGGTGAGAAAATTAAAGCCGGTAAAGTATTAGTAAAAATTCCACGTCGTTCTTCTAAAGCAGGAGATATCACGGGAGGTTTACCAAGAATTACTGAGTTGCTTGAGGCTCGTAACCCTTCAAACCCAGCAGTTGTTTCTGAAATTGACGGTGTTGTTTCTTTTGGAAAAATCAAAAGAGGTAACCGTGAAATTGTTATCGAATCTAAATTTGGTGAGATTAAAAAGTATTTAGTTAAACTTTCAAGCCAAATCTTAGTACAAGAAAATGACTTCGTAAGAGCAGGAGTACCATTGTCTGACGGTGCAATTACACCAGACGACATCTTAAGAATTCAAGGACCGGCTGCTGTTCAACAGTACTTGGTAAATGAAATTCAAGAGGTATACCGTTTACAAGGGGTAAAAATTAATGACAAGCACTTTGAGGTAGTTATTCGTCAAATGATGCGTAAAGTAAGAGTTCAAGATCCAGGAGATACATTATTCCTAGAAGATCAATTAATTCACACTAAAGATTTTATCGTTCAAAATGATAAATTATACGGTATGAAAGTAGTTGAAGACGCTGGAGATTCTGCTGTATTGAAACCAGGTCAGATTATTTCTCCTCGTGATTTACGTGATGAAAACTCATTGTTGAAACGAACTGATAAAAATCTTGTTGTAGCAAGAGACGTAATTACTGCAACTGCAACGCCAGTTTTACAAGGTATTACAAGAGCTTCGCTACAAACTAAATCATTCATCTCTGCTGCTTCTTTCCAAGAAACAACAAAAGTACTTAACGAAGCTGCTGTAGCTGGTAAAGTAGATGATTTAGAAGGATTAAAAGAAAATGTAATTGTTGGACACAGAATTCCTGCGGGAACTGGTATGAGAGAATATGATAATACTATCGTAGGATCTAAAGACGATTACAATGAAATGATGGCGAATAAAGAAGAATATATTTATTAATTAGGGAAACTATGAGTAATCCGAAACAACAACAAGAGCAAATTAATATTGAGTTAGACGAAACTATTGCAGAAGGAATTTATTCTAATCTTGCGATTATAAATCACTCATCATCAGAGTTTGTTTTAGATTTTGTGAGCATTATGCCGGGTATTCCTAAAGCCAAGGTAAAGTCAAGAATTGTCTTGACACCACAACATGCTAAAAGATTATTGAAAGCAATTGGTGAAAATATTCATCGTTTTGAAGCCGCTCATGGCGAAATCAAAGACACTGAACAAGCACCAATACCGCTTAATTTTGGTCCTGCAGGACAAGCATAAATTTTAAAAGCCCCAGTAATGGGGCTTTTTTTTATTTGTAATTTTAAATAAATGCAGTTTACCCGATTAATTTCACTTTCATCGAGTATATTTCTTTTGTAAGTGTTATTCTCTTAATTTCGATATTCCTAATAAAAGATTAATTTTTTAGAATATAATGACTTAGTATAAGGTTGATTAATTCAAATTAATAAAAAAAGCGCTAGTGAAAATTAGCGCTTTTTTTTATTTAAGATCTTTCAGGAATTAAAATCGCAATAAAAATTGTGCTGAATAAAAATAATTTTACTTTCTTTCCAACCTTTTTATAAAAAATGTTCTCTATATAAGTAATAAGTATCTGTAAAAGATTTTAACTTAATAAAGTATAGTATGAAAAAGAAATTCACCTTAGAAATAGCAAACCCTTGTTCTGAAAATTTTAATAAAATGATTCCTAATGCAAGTGGTTCATTTTGTAATTCGTGCGCAAAAAATGTAATCGATTTGAGTAGGAAATCAAATTCTGAAGTTGCTAAATTTATCGCAGAGAGTAAAGATGCAACCATTTGTGCGAGACTAAAAGTAACACAATTAGAAGAAGAATTTCAATATAACGAAACTTCCAGACTTAATAATTTTAAATATGCAGCTATAGCAGCATCTGTTTTAATAGCATCAAATGTTGTTGGACAAGAAAAAGAAATAGTGAAAACGGAAGTAAATCGTCCATACCCGAATATGCATACTATGGGTAAAGTAGCATATACTAAAGTTGTTGAAGAAGAAGTTTCAATAACCGTAAAAGGGAAATTATTAGAAGCTAAAACAAGAAGGCCATTTAACAGCAAAAAATATCCAAATTTAGCACTTACTATAAACAGTTCTTCGGGTACAATAAAAGTAAATTCTAAAACGGGAGAGTTTTCAATTCCTGTGCAAGTTTTGAAAAACAGTAAAACTCTGGAAGTTACTATTACTGGAGATGATTATTATCTTTCAAAAACAATTCCGTTTGATATAAAGTCAGTTAAAAATGATATACTTTTTCAAAATATAATTATTGCCGAAGATGAACTTTCAAAAATTATGATTGCGGGAGGATTGGGTATTAATTATATTGATGGAAAGTAATTAAATATCTGAAATAAACATCTTGAAATTTCATGGAGATAAAAAAATGCCGTCTAAATTGCTTTAGACGGCATTTTTGTTTTCCTTTTAAAGAGGATATTAATCAAATTCTGAAGTGAAGAATAATTTCACACTCGGATATTTATTTTGTGTCATTTGAATCGTAAAATCAGAATCAGCTAAAAACACCAATTGACCATACTTGTCATGCGCTAAGAATTTTTGTTTGATACGTTTAAATTCTTTAAACTCATCGTTTTTGGCATCATCAGGTTTTACCCAACAAGCTTTATGAACTGGGAAATTTTCATAAGTACATTTTGCACCGTATTCATGTTCTAAACGATATTGAATTACCTCATATTGAAGTGCTCCAACAGTTCCAATTATTTTACGATTGTTCATTTCTAAAGTAAACAACTGCGCAACACCTTCATCCATCAACTGATCAATTCCTTTGTCTAGCTGCTTGGCTTTCATAGGATCAGCATTATTGATGTATCTAAAGTGTTCTGGAGAGAAACTCGGAATTCCTTTAAAACTCATAATTTCGCCTTCAGTCAAAGTATCTCCAATTTTAAAGTTTCCAGTATCATGCAAACCAACAATATCACCAGGATATGAAATATCAACGATTTCTTTTTTCTCAGCAAAAAATGCATTTGGACTAGAGAATTTTAAATTTTTCTTTTGACGAACATGGTAATAGGGTTTGTTTCTTTCAAAAGTTCCGGAAACAATTTTTATAAATGCTAAACGATCTCTATGTTTTGGATCCATATTAGCGTGAATTTTAAAAACAAATCCGCTCATTTTTTCCTCAGCAGGATTTACTAAACGTGTTTCAGAATCTTTTGGTCTTGGTGATGGAGCGATTGTAACAAAACAATCTAACAATTCGCGAACTCCAAAATTATTCAAAGCTGAACCAAAAAATACAGGCTGAATTTTTCCGTCTAAATAATCCTGACGTTCAAATTTAGGATATACTTCATCTATCAATTCTAATTCTTCACGTAATTTATCTGCTGGTTTTTGGCCAATAATTTTATCTAATTCCGGATTATTCTGAACATCAGAAAAAGCAATTGTTTCCTCAATATTTTTACGGCTGTCTCCACTAAAAAGATTAATGTTTTGCTCCCATAGATTGTAAATTCCCTGAAAATCATAACCCATTCCGATAGGGAAACTTAAAGGCGTAACTGTTAGACCAAGTTTTTGTTCTACTTCATCCATTAAGTCAAAAGCGTCTTTTCCTTCACGGTCTAATTTATTAATGAAAACAATCATCGGAATATTACGCATTCTACAAACCGCGACTAATTTCTCCGTTTGTTCCTCAACTCCTTTTGCAACGTCAATAACAACAATAACACTATCAACTGCAGTTAAAGTTCTAAAAGTATCTTCGGCAAAATCCTTATGACCTGGCGTATCAAGAATATTGATTTTTTTGTCTTTATAATTAAAAGCAAGTACAGATGTTGAAACCGAAATACCTCTTTGGCGTTCGATTTCCATGAAATCACTTGTTGCTCCTTTTTTAATTTTATTATTTTTTACAGCTCCAGCTTCCTGAATTGCACCTCCAAACAACAATAATTTTTCAGTTAAAGTTGTTTTACCGGCATCAGGATGCGATATAATTCCGAATGTTCTTCTACGTTGTATTTCTTTTAAAAAGCTCATATTTTGTATAAATAGGTTGCAAAAGTACTATTAATTACGGCTTAATAAAAATATTCACTTCTTAATTTAGAAGTCTTTAGTGTGTAAAAGAAATGTTTCAAACAAAAAGTAAGGCTGTTCTAAAAGAACAGCCTTAAAATATCATTTTATATATTATTGATTAATTGACCAAACAGTATATCCTTTAGGCGGACATTGAATTTTAACCCATTTATCTGCCTGTGTAGTTGGGTACCAGGTAGAATTTCCGGTAAAATCTTTAATTTGAGTATTGGCCCAATTGGTTTCAACCCATCTTTCCTGCCATGAAGTCGAATTGTTGATATAAACCACTAATCCAGGATTTCCGTTGTATCCGTTTCTTCTTGCCACATATTCATCATTATCAGAATATAAGATTGATGTTGTACCAGTTGCTTTATTGTTGTGAATCCAGATAAGATTGTTCAATTTAGCTTTATCCAGCCATTCTTCGTAATCTCTGTAGAAAATCGTTGGATATCCTTCGTGAGTTAAAATATAAGAATAGGCCAATAATTTATTTGAAATTTCATCGGTATCATGATTCGTAACAAAAGTTACCGCTTTGTACGGATTTCTTTTCCACATCATATCATCATTTAATACTGCAAGATTATTTCCGTCAAAAGCATCATTCATTTTATAATAACATGCAAAATCAAATACAGAACTGTTTGCGTTATTTGCCCAGTCATTTAATATGTTTACATTCGAATCCCACAATTCTCCAACAGAAAATCCACCAACATTCGCATTCCACGCATTGACAACCCAAGCACCAAAACCTTTTACATAATCAAATCTCCAGCCATCAAATTTCATGGTGTTTTTATAATATTTACCAACTCCGTCAGCTCGTAGCCACAACCAGTCTTTTACATAAGGATCTGCATGACATAAATCAGGAAATCCTCCAAAAGAACCTTCATCATTATTACCAAAACTGTTTTTGTAAAAATTAGTGTAAGTACGTTTGAATTTTCCCGAAGCAACTCCATTAAAGTTAGTCCAGGTATTAGTTCCGGTAAACGGATTTGCTTCTGATTGTCCTCCACTATTGTGATTAATTACAATATCAGCGTACACTTTCATATTTTCAGTATGTGCTTTTGTTATTAAACTTACCAATTCAGTTTTTGATCCAAATCTGGTTTCAATAGTTCCGTTTTGGTTAAAATCTCCAAAATCAAAATAATCAGTAGGATCATATCCCATCGAAAAGGGACCATTTTGTGCTTTAGAAACGGGTGGGAGCCAAACAGAGCCAATTCCGGCGTTCGACCAGTCGGTTAGTTTAGTAGTAACAGTGTTCCACCAATTTCCTCCGGCGGGAACATCCCAATAAAAAGCTTGCATCATGACACCTCCTCCCGGATTGTCTACATATTTTCCGGTAAGAGATGATTTTGTTTCTCCTGTGCTAAAAGGTTTTCCGTCGTGATGTGTTACATTGATGATTTTAAATTGCTGGCTTTCAGATTTTACATCATTTTCACTCATTTCATTTTGAGAACATGAAAACAGTAGCGTTGTCGTAGCCAAAATGCAATACATTTTTGCATAAGAATTTTTCATAATAAAGATTTGGTTTAGGTTAGTAAAGTGTAATTGTTGAATAATGTTGTTATAAATATGATATATTCATAATTTTAACACCAATAAATTGCTAATTACATATCGAAAGTATGTAAAATTTGCTATGTTTTTATTTATAGGAAAATATTTATGTTACGAAAACGTTGTAGTGTTGAAAACTTTTTGTATTTCATATAAGAATACTTGCTTCTGTATTGTCAAAATACTTAACAACGAAAAGTTTTAAGCTTATGAAAAAGTGTGTGTAATTTTGATTAGAACTGAAATTGTTGCCTGAAAAACAGCTTATTACTAATACTGCTAAAAAGGTATCCTATAATTTTTTGTTAATAGTATTGCTGATAGTTGTATTATGTAATTGAATTGTTATTTTTGTTCGTTATAAGTTAAAACAAACAAGATCTTATATATTGAATATTTTCAGATTGATTTTGAAAATCATAATAGAGGATCAACAGCTTAAACAAAGGTCTAAGGCATTCAAATTAAATTTAAAATAATGTTATTAAAAAAATTACAGCTAAAAACAATTGATTACAGATTCGGGTTAACAATATGTTTTTTATTTTTTTTCAACTCAATTATTTCGGCACAAGAAATTATACCAGATGTTGTTGCTGAAAAGCCAATTGAAACTCCTTCAGGACAAAAGCAAAAAATTGATGGTATTATTGCTAATGTTGGAGATTATATTGTTTTAGATTCAGACATTGATAAAGGATATTTAGAAATTACAAGTCAGGGAGGTTCTACAAAAGATATTACCAGATGCCAAATGCTTGGTAAACTGTTAGAAGATAAATTATACGCGCATCAGGCGATTCAGGATAGTATTATTGTAAGTGATGCAGAGGTTAGATCTATGATGGATGAACGTTTGAATTACATGATTCAACAAGTTGGTGATATTAATAAAGTTGTAGCTTATTACAAGAAAAATTCTGTAGAGGAATTTAAAACTTATTTTGCAGATATATTAAAGGAGCAAAAATTAGCTTCAGAAATGCAAAAAAAGATTATTGATGCAGTTGAAATTACACCCGAAGAAGTTCGTAATTTCTTTAAAAAAATACCAAAAGAAGAATTGCCAACTTTTGGAGCTGAAATGGAAGTAGCGCAAATTGTAGTAGAGCCTAAAGTTTCTGAAGAAGACAAACAAAAAGTTAAAGATAGATTAAATGCTATTAGAAAAGACGTTTTAGAAGGATCAAGTTTTGCAACAAAAGCAGTTTTGTATTCTCAGGATCCGGGATCTGCACATAGTGGAGGTTATTATAAAATGACCAGAAAAACACCTTTTGTTAAAGAATTTAAAGATGTTGCTTTTAGTTTAGGTGAAGGTGAAATTTCTGAGCCATTTGAAACTAATTTTGGATATCATATTATTATGATTGATAAAATAAAAGGACAAGAAGTAGAATTGCGTCATATTTTGATAGCTCCAACTGTTTCTGAAACAGCTTTAAAAGATGCTAAAGAAAGAATTACTAATATTAGAAATAAGATAGTAAACAAAGAAATTACATTTGCTGAAGCAGCCAGAACAGAATCTGATGAAAAAGAAACAAGAACAAACGGTGGAACTTTAGTAAATCCTAATACACAAGATACTCGTTTTGAACTCACAAAAATGGATCCTACTTTGTATAGCCAGGTTTCTAATTTGAAAGATACTGAAGTTTCTCAGCCACTTTTAAATACAGATGATAAAGGTAAAAAAACATATAAATTGATTACCGTTACTAATAGAATTAACGAGCATACAGCAGATTATGCTCAAGATTATACTAAAATTAAAGAATTAGCATTAAAAGAAAAACAAATCAATGCAATTGCAAAATGGTTTGATGATAAAATTAAAGATACTTATATTAAAGTTATTGGAGAATACAGAGATTGTAAGTTTACAAACAATTGGTTGAAAAAATAATTTTATTAAATAAATAAAAGAGTTAGTTTTATGATTTCATAGAACTAACTCTTTTTAATTTTAAATACATTCATAAATGTCTGACGTAGCAGCGATTCATAACTTAGTTCAAAAACGTAACGAATTAAAAGCCGAAATAGCAAAAATCATTGTAGGCCAGGATGATGTTGTAGATCAAATATTGATTTGCATATTTTCTGGCGGACATGCCCTTTTAATTGGTGTACCAGGATTAGCAAAAACATTATTAATAAATACATTATCTCAGGCGTTGGGATTGGATTTTAAAAGAATACAGTTTACGCCGGATTTAATGCCTTCTGATATTTTAGGAAGTGAGATTTTAGATGAAAACAGAAAATTTAAATTTATAAAAGGACCGGTTTTCTCTAATATTATTTTGGCGGATGAGATTAACAGAACGCCACCTAAAACGCAAGCAGCTCTGCTTGAAGCCATGCAGGAACGTTCCGTAACAATTGCCGGAGAAAATCATAAATTAGATTTACCTTATTTCGTTCTGGCTACTCAAAATCCTATCGAGCAGGAAGGAACTTATCCTTTACCGGAAGCACAGTTAGACCGTTTCATGTTCGCTATAAAATTAGAATATCCAAGCTTTGAAGAAGAAGTGCTAGTTGTAAAACGTACTACATCTGATGCTAAAACAACAATAAATCCTTTATTTTCTGCACAAGAAATAATCGATTTCCAACATTTAATCCGCAGAATTCCTGTAGCAGACAATGTTATTGAATATGCTGTAACCTTGGTTAGCAAAACACGTCCGGACAATAGTTTGTCTAATGATTTTGTAAAAAATTATTTAGATTGGGGAGCAGGGCCAAGAGCTTCGCAAAACTTAATTTTAGCTGCAAAAGCTCATGCCGCTTTCAAAGGGAAATTCTCTCCGGATATTGAAGATGTAAAAGCAGTTGCAACCGGAATTTTACGTCACAGAATTATTAAAAATTATAAAGCAGATGCTGAAGGAATAACGGAAGAAATTATTATTCAGAAGTTGTTGTAAGTTTATTAAAATATTGAAAAGAAAGCCTAACATTTATTGTTAGGCTTTCTTGTTTAAATCGATATTGACGTTGTAAACTTATCTTTAATAAAGCTTTCTAAAATTCTATTTTGAGAATCATTAAAAAACGATGTTTTATGCTAACTATAACGATGTAAATTCTAATTTAGAAAGATTCTTTACTCAAAATAGCGTTAAAATAAGGTTTGTTTTTGAGAGCAAATTTCGACTTTGTTAAAGAAAAGATTTTAAAATGTTAAAAATTCATTTTTTTAATACAATATTGACATTTTGATAAAAACAAGCAGTGAAAATCGTTTTTTAACAATAATAATTTTTGAAAAGGCGACTTCTATTATATTTTTTTTAATTCTCAGCATTAATAACTAAATTTGCGAACAAAAAAATAAAAATACCTACAAAATACCTTTACTATGAATATTTATCAGGATTACATTCAAGAGATTGCAGATCGTAAAGAACAGGGACTTCATCCAAAACCAATTGATGGTGCTGAATTACTAAGCGATATCATTGAACAAATTAAAGATGTAAATAACGAATACAGAGAAGATTCTCTTAAATTCTTTATTTATAATGTTGTACCGGGAACTACGAGTGCTGCAGGTCTTAAAGCTAAATTTTTAAAAGAAATCATTCTTGGAGAATATGCAGTAAAAGAAATTACACCTGCTTTTGCTTTTGAGTTACTATCACACATGAAAGGCGGGCCTTCTATTGAAGTGCTTTTGGATTTAGCACTTGGCGAAGATTTTGTTATTGCCAAAGAAGCTGCAAATGTTCTTAAGACACAAGTTTATCTTTATGAGGCAGACACAGATCGCCTAAAAGAAGCTTTTAAAAATGAAAATGTAATTGCCAGAGAGATTCTTGAAAGTTATGCAAAGGCAGAATTTTTTACTTCATTGCCAGAGGTAGTTGAAGAAATTAAAGTTGTTACTTACATCGCTGGTGAGGGGGATATTTCGACTGACTTGTTATCTCCGGGTAATCAGGCGCACTCACGTTCTGACCGTGAACTTCATGGTAAATGCATGATTACTCCTGAAGCACAAGACGAAATCAAGATGCTGCAGGCACAATATCCAGATGCAAGTGTGATGTTAATTGCAGAAAAAGGTACAATGGGTGTAGGTTCTTCTAGAATGTCAGGTGTGAATAACGTGGCTCTTTGGACAGGAAAACAAGCAAGTCCATATGTTCCATTTATTAATATTGCACCAATTGTTGCGGGAACAAACGGTATTTCTCCAATTTTCCTAACAACTGTTGATGTTACTGGTGGTATTGGTTTAGATCTTAAAAACTGGGTAAAAAAGCTAGATGCAGATGGGAATGTTCTTAGAAATGAGAATAATGAGCCTATCTTAGAAGAAGCTTACTCTGTAGCAACTGGTACTGTGCTTACAATAAACACAAAAACTAAGAAGCTGTATAACGGAGATAAAGAATTAATTGATATCTCTAAGGCATTCACGCCTCAGAAAATGGAATTTATAAAAGCTGGTGGATCATATGCAATTGTATTTGGTAAAAAGCTTCAGACATTAGCAGCGAAAATTCTGGATATTGAAGCTCCTCTTGTATTTGCTCCATCAAAAGAAATTTCTATTGAAGGGCAAGGTCTTACAGCAGTAGAAAAAATCTTCAACAGAAACGCTGTTGGGATAACTCCGGGTAAAGTTTTACACGCAGGATCTGATGTTCGTGTAGAAGTTAATATAGTAGGTTCGCAAGATACGACTGGTCTTATGACTGCTCAGGAACTAGAATCTATGGCAGCTACAGTAATTTCTCCAATCGTTGATGGTGCTTACCAGTCAGGTTGTCACACAGCATCGGTATGGGATAAAAAAGCTCAGGCAAATATTCCAAAATTGATGAAATTTATGAATGACTTCGGATTGATCACAGCTCGTGATCCGAAAGCCATTTATCATTCAATGACAGATGTAATTCACAAAGTTCTAAACGATATTACAATAGACGAGTGGGCTATCATTATTGGTGGTGACTCTCATACAAGAATGTCAAAAGGTGTTGCTTTTGGTGCTGACTCAGGAACAGTTGCTCTTGCACTTGCTACCGGTGAAGCTTCAATGCCAATTCCAGAATCAGTAAAAGTAACATTTATTGGAGAGATGAAAGGTTATATGGACTTCCGTGATGTGGTTCATGCAACACAATCTCAAATGCTTAAAAAGTTTGGTGGTGAAAACGTATTCCAAGGAAGAATTATTGAAGTTCATCTTGGAACTCTTACTGCTGATCAGGCATTTACTTTTACGGATTGGACTGCAGAAATGAAAGCAAAAGCTTCTATCTGTATTTCTGAAGATGATACCTTGATTGATTCATTGGAGATTGCAAAAGGCAGAATCCAGATCATGATCGACAAAGGTATGGACAATCACAAACAAGTTCTTCAGGGATTGATCAATAAAGCAGATAAGAGAATTACTGAGATTAAATCAGCTGAGAAACCAGCATTAACTCCAGATGCAAACGCTAAGTATTATGCTGAAGTTGTTGTTGATCTTGAACAAATTGTTGAGCCAATGATTGCTGATCCGGATGTAAATAATGTTGATGTTTCTAAACGATATACTCACGATACCATCAGGCCTTTATCTTTTTATGGAGGAGAGAAAAAAGTAGATCTTGGATTTATTGGTTCTTGTATGGTTCACAAAGGCGATATGAAAATTTTGGCTCAAATGCTAAAAAATATAGAAGATTTACATGGTAAAGTTGAGTTTAAAGCCCCTCTTGTAGTAGCGCCACCAACTTACAACATTGTAGATGAACTTAAAGCTGAAGGTGATTGGGAAGTTTTACAAAGATATTCTGGTTTCGAATTTGACGATAATGCTCCTAAAGGTGCGGCACGTACAGAATACGAAAACATGTTGTACTTAGAGCGTCCTGGATGTAACCTTTGTATGGGGAATCAGGAAAAAGCAGCAAAAGGAGATACTGTAATGGCAACTTCTACGCGTCTTTTCCAAGGAAGAGTTGTAGAAGATACGGAAGGTAAAAAAGGAGAATCACTTCTTTCTTCTACACCAGTTGTTGTATTATCTACAATTCTAGGCAGAACTCCTACAATGAATGAATATATAGCTGCAGTAGAAGGCATTAGTCTGACTAAGTTTGCACCTTCTAGTAAACAGTTAGTAATGTAATAATATACGATTAGTTATAATCATTATATATAAAAAGCCCGAGTCATAAACTCGGGCTTTTTCTTTTCTGGCTACTCTATTTTTTGTACCTTGTGATGTTCAAAATAAAATAAACAAAAACAATTATATACTTATGGCTTTTGATATTGAAATGATTAAAAAAGTGTATGAGAACATGCCGGATCGTGTTGATAAAGCACGCGAGATTGTTGGTCGTCCACTTACTTTAACGGAGAAAATTTTGTACAATCACCTTTGGGATGGAGATCCGACAAAGGCGTTTGGAAGAGGAGTTGATTATGTTGATTTTGCACCGGATCGTGTTGCATGTCAGGATGCAACAGCTCAAATGGCATTATTACAATTTATGCACGCTGGTAAATCAAAAGTAGCAGTTCCTACAACGGTTCACTGCGATCACTTGATTCAGGCAAAAGTAGATGCTGTAACCGATTTGGCCAGGGCAAAAACACAAAGTAACGAAGTTTTCGATTTTTTATCGTCAGTTTCAAATAAATACGGAATTGGTTTCTGGAAACCAGGCGCCGGAATTATTCATCAGGTAGTACTTGAAAATTATGCTTTCCCCGGCGGAATGATGATTGGTACCGATTCTCACACTGTAAATGCAGGTGGTTTAGGAATGGTAGCAATTGGTGTTGGTGGAGCTGATGCTGTAGACGTTATGTCTGGTATGGCTTGGGAACTTAAATTTCCTAAATTAATTGGAGTTAAACTAACTGGTAAATTATCAGGATGGACTGCTCCTAAAGATGTTATTCTTAAAGTTGCCGGTATTCTTACTGTAAAAGGTGGTACTGGAGCAATTGTTGAATATTTTGGTGAAGGTGCAACTTCTATGTCTTGTACAGGAAAAGGTACTATTTGTAACATGGGAGCTGAAATTGGAGCAACAACTTCAACTTTTGGTTATGATGATTCTATGAGTCGTTACCTGCGTTCTACAAACAGAGCCGATGTTGCTGATGCTGCAGATAAAGTAGCTTCTTACTTAACTGGAGACCCGGAAGTTTATGCTAACCCGGAACAATATTTTGATCAGGTGATCGAAATCAATTTATCAGAATTAGAGCCACACCTAAATGGACCTTTTACTCCGGATTTAGCGACTCCAATTTCTAAAATGAAAGAAGAAGCGATCAAAAATAACTGGCCATTACAAATTCAGGTTGGTTTAATTGGTTCATGTACAAACTCTTCTTACGAAGATATTGCTCGTGCAGCTTCTTTAGCCAGACAAGTAAGTGCTAAAAACTTAAAAACTAAATCTCAGTTCACCATTACTCCAGGTTCTGAAGTAGTGCGTTATACAATTGAAAGAGATGGATTTATTGATACTTTCGAAAAAATTGGCGCTACCGTTTTTGCTAATGCCTGCGGACCATGTATTGGTATGTGGGACAGAGAAGGTGCAGAGAAAGAAGAAAGAAACACTATCGTTCACTCTTTCAACCGTAACTTCTCAAAACGTGCAGATGGTAATCCAAATACTTTAGCTTTCGTAGGTTCGCCAGAATTGGTTACCGCTATGGCTATTGCGGGAGATCTTGGATTCAACCCATTAACAGATACTTTAATTAATGAAGATGGGGAAGAAGTAAGACTTGATGCTCCAACAGGAGACGAATTGCCTCCAAAAGGTTTTGATGCCGAAGATCCAGGTTTCCAGGCTCCGGCTGAAGACGGTTCAGGAGTTCAGGTTGCTGTAGATCCTGCATCAGAGCGATTACAATTATTAGCTCCGTTTGATGCCTGGGATGGTAAAAATATTACCGGTGCTAAATTGTTAATCAAAGCATTCGGAAAATGTACTACTGACCATATTTCTATGGCTGGACCATGGTTACGTTTCCGCGGACATTTAGATAACATTTCTAACAATATGTTGATTGGTGCAGTAAATGCATTCAACCAAAAAACAAACTCTGTTAAAAATCAATTAACCGGAACTTATGATGCAGTTCCTGCTGTAGCTCGTGCTTACAAAGCAGCCGGAGTTCCATCTATTGTTGTGGGAGATCACAATTATGGTGAAGGTTCTTCTCGTGAGCATGCCGCAATGGAACCGCGTTTCTTAGGAGTTAAAGCGGTTTTAGTAAAATCTTTTGCGCGTATCCACGAAACAAACCTTAAAAAACAAGGTCTTTTAGGATTAACTTTCGCTAACGAAGCTGATTACGATAAAATCCAGGAAAACGATACAATTAACTTTACAGATTTAACTGAGTTCACTCCAGGAAAACCATTAACATTAGAGTTCGTTCACGCAGATGGTTCTAAAGATATTATCTTGGCAAATCATACTTATAACGCTGGTCAAATTGGTTGGTTCGTTGCAGGTTCAGCATTAAATTTAATTGCTGCCGGAAAAGCTTAAATTTTTAAAATTTAGTTAAAATAAAAAAACGTTCTGTGAAAACAGAGCGTTTTTTATTTTAAAGTTATATATTTGTAAGTTTTTTATTATGTATTAATGTTTTGAAATATTGAAGAGTAGAAATTAGTTGTTAAAAAAAGTGTTTTTTTTACATAAAAAAGTTAAATTCGCTCCATCAGTAATCAAATTTGTCTCTTTAGATGTTATGTTGTTGATTGTAAAGAGATAATGAAAATAATTCCCCCAAATTATGATTTATAGATTAGTCGTCATGTTGTTGTTTTTTAGTTGTAGTGTTTTTTCGCAGGAAAAATATATAAAACATACCATTTCTAAAGGTGAGAATATCACAGTAATTGCAAAAAAATACGGAGTAAAACCCAAAGCAATTATAGAAGCAAATCCTAATGCTCCTAAAATTTTAAAACTAAATTCAGTTTTATTAATTCCAAATACAAATCAAGCCAATACAAAAGTAGTAGCAGTAAGTGAAACAGTTGTAAATAATAATCCTGGTGCACACGAGGTTTTAGCTAAAGAAACATTGTGGGGAATCTCAAAGAAATATAATGTTTCGGTAGAGGATTTAAAAAAGGCCAATCCACTTCTGGAAACAGAAGGTTTGAAAGTAGGGCAGCAAATTGCTATTCCATCAAACGCAGTTGCAATAACGGAAAAACCAATTGAGAATAATCAAATATCTAATGAAGTAGAAGTTGTCGTAGAGGTTTTGCCTAAAGAAACCAAATATGCCATTGCAAAAAGATACGGAATAACAGTTGTAGAATTAGAAAAACAAAACCCATTCATAAAAGGTCAATTGCCTGTAGGATATGTTCTAAAAATTCGAACGACAAAAGAAAAGGCCGATGCAGCAGCTTCTGCCACAAGTCAGGAAATAAAAGATCCAATGTTAACGGCGGAAACAGCTATTGCCGATGCTTCTGTAAAAAAAGATTCAACAAGTACAAATACAATAATAAAAGTTAGTAATCACTCTGATTTGGTTAATCAGTTAATTGTAAATGCAACTGAAAATATTGGTACAAGATACCGATCAGGAGGAACTACAAAAGCAGGTTTTGATTGCTCAGGTTTAATGATTTCGACTTTTAGCAGTTTTGATATTAAGTTGCCCAGAAGCTCGATAGAACAATCGAGAATGGGAATGGTAGTTACAAGTGATGAAGCTCAAAAAGGAGATTTAATTTTCTTTAAAACTAACGGAAGGAATCAAATTAATCATGTTGGAATGGTGGTCGAAGTAGTTGATGGAGAAATTAAATTTGTGCATTCCTCAACTCACGGTGGTGTTATGATTTCTTCAACAAAAGAAGCTTACTATCAACGAGCTTTTTCGCAAGTAAATCGCGTGGTTCAATAACATTAACTAAGATATATTTTCTTTTTAAACTCTTCAATTGGAAGTGGTTTGCTTAAAAAATCTGTCACATAATTATTGTCTTCAATTTGTTTAATTTCATCCGCATCCAAAGTAGATGAAAGGACATAAATGTGAATTTCTTTTTTAAATTCCTCGCTTAGCTTATCATATTCAGACAAGAATCCAAAACCATTCATTATTGGCATTTGAATATCCAATAAGATAATCAATGATTTTAAATTTTGATGATTGTAAAGCCACTGAATGCCTTCTTCGCCATTATTAGCAATAATTAAGTCAGCATCAAGAGTTTTTTTTATAAGTTGTTTAGTAACAAGCTGGTCTATCAGGTTATCATCAATTAATAAAAATACAGGTTTAAATTCCATTTGCGCTTGGTATTGTTACAATAAATTTACTTCCAATGTTATTTTCTGAAGACATATAAATATTTCCCCTAATATTTTCAACCGCTTCTTTTACGATATAAAGTCCTAATCCTGATCCTTTATTTTTGTTTGTTCCAAAGTACATTTCAAAAATATGTTCTTTAAACTCGTCTTTAATTCCAATTCCGTTGTCTGATATTTCAATTTTGTTTAAACCATCAACGATATAAGTTTTAATCGAGATAATCATTTCTTGTTTGCTATTATCAGCATATTTTATAGCATTTGAAAGTAAATTAGAGATAATGATTTTTAAGCGTAAACTGTCGCTCTCAATTTCATCAACCAATAACTCTTTTGTAATAGCAATTTGATTGGCATTTTCGAAATGCATAAGCTGTGCAATGGCCTCGTCAAAAAGTTCCCGCAGACTCACAGGTTCCATAATGATCTGTTTTCGTTTGTTTTTAGAATAATCTATGATGTCGCTAATAAACTGATCTTGTCTGGCCAGGCTCGTATACATTAGTTTTAAATATTCTCTAATCTGACATACATTTTCTTCTGATTGTGTAATTTCTATTAAGCCTTTTAAAGAAGTTATCGGGGATCTTAAATCGTGCGAAGCACTATAGACAAAACGATCAAGTTCATGATTTACCAATACTAAATTTTCGTTTTTAACCTCGATTTCTTTTTTAGAAACAATTAATCGTTTTACCATTATAGAATAGTAAAGACAAACGCTGCAGACAATGATCAGCGTAAAAAGAACATTTGTAAAAACGAGCAAGTCTTTTATTTTCCGTGTTCCTTCACCAAGTGTGTTCGAAAAATTGCGTTCGTTAATGGTAAGTTTGTCACTGATGACACTAATTTCATGAAGAAAATTTTGCTGATCAGTAACAGTCAATATTTTGTGTTTTATTTTGGCATCGATTTGTTGTCCTATAATGAAAAGTTTAAAAATTAATTTATCGCCTTGTTCCCATTCGTGAATTGCTTTTGCTAAAAAAGATACCTTTTTGAAATTGACAAACAACCAAACAAGATCATCTAAATCCTCCGGATGATTTCTACCTACAAGCAATGCTTTTCTGGCTACTTCATTATCGCCCACTTTTAACAAAGTCATTCGGGCAGTACCATCGCCTTGAGGAACTTTTAATTCTTCTAAATACAGTTTCCACTGATTTGGATCCTGAGTGTATAAATAAGTAATTAAATGCCGTGAAGCATCTTTTTGACCTTTCGAATAATGTGATTCGCCATTTATGTAAGCTCTATTTGCAGATAAAGTTTTGATGGTAAAAAAATTGATACAAATTAATAATGCACAAGAAAAAAATACAATTAGCAGAAGAATGAAAACGTTTGGAAAACGAAGTTTCTTAAAAGCTTTGAACTTAAACATAACTTCTGAATTTGTAGGTTAATAATTGATCTCAACTTTTGCAAAGATGTTTTCAGTAATAATCTACAGGGCATGAGTATTGTCTGAAAATTAAACAAATGTTAATTATATTTTCTAAATTTTAACATTGTTTTGATACTTTATACAAATTTAATAAAAAAATAATACGGTTTTACAAATGATGCTTTTTTTCTTGTTAAATTTTTTAAACATTTTTTATTGTTTAATTTACTGAAATAGAGTAAATTATGTTTCGAGGCGGAGTATTTTTTTAATTTTAGAGTGTAATAAATAAATGTAAACAATATATTCATTTCGTTTCATGAGAAAAAAGAAATGAAAATAAGTGAATTTTGTTTAACTATTCAGAAGAAATGAATAGATTAAAGTTGTTATTGAGATTTTATTATAGTCTTTATTGTCCTTTATTGTCCTTTTTTATATTCCTCGATATCTTCAGATCCATCTTCAAAAGATTGGATTATATATAATATTTGATTATTTTCTCGAAAACTAATTTTTTCATCATATTCAGAATCTCTCCATCTTCCATCAATATTTGCCCAAATTATTTTATTACCGGTAAATTTTATTTTGTAATCAAATTTTTTATTGTCTGACTTCCTAGTATACGATACATAATACAAATTACCATTTTTTATTACTTTAATTATTTTTGGAGATTGTCCCATAATTGATGCCATTGTATATTTGGCAATTTCTTCGTAAGTAAAAGTCTTTAAAGTGTTTTCTTTCGCTATATTTATTTCTTGGATTTGAAGCTGTTCTTTTACTACAACTTTATTTTCTACTTTTTGATTGCAGCTAAAGAATAAAATAGCGATAATTAAAGAAGGTATAATTGATTTCATAATCTTTGGTTTAGTTTATATATTTTATAAATAATAAGAAATTTTAATTACTCAAATTTAAAGGAATGGAATCAATAATTTTATGGAAAACCATAACACAATTATTTCTTATGAAAACGGAATTGCGTGAGGGATAGAGGCGGTATCCTTTTATTAGCGAAGCGCCGTAAAAGATATAGCCGAAAGCCCGACCCAGAGGGACACGCCCAAAAAAGATAAAATCAATAGCTAAAATCTAATGATCGAATTAAAAAATTTCAGAAAAAAGTATATCTTTAACCAACCCAAAAACTAAAATAATGCAAGAAAACGATCAGGAAAATTTTAAAAGAGAACTCGGATTACTAGACGGAACCATGCTTGTAGTTGGTTCTATGATTGGATCGGGAATATTTATCGTAAGTGCCGATATTGCCAGACAAGTAGGATCTGCAGGATGGCTAACTTTAATTTGGCTTATCTCAGGATTAATTACCATTATTGCCGCCGTAAGTTATGGCGAATTGAGTGCGATGTTCCCTAAAGCTGGAGGACAATATGTGTACCTGAAAGAAGCCTACAACAAACTAATTGCTTTTTTATACGGCTGGAGCTTTTTTGCCGTGATTCAAACCGGAACTATCGCTGCCGTTGGTGTAGCTTTTTCTAAGTTTGCAGCTTATATTTATGAACCTTTAAGTGATGAAAATATATTGTTTGAGTTAGGTGCTTTTAAGCTAAATGCTGCTCAAATTGTTTCGATTTTTACGATTGTTTTACTGACTTATATTAATAGTCGTGGAGTAAAAAACAGTAAAATTCTACAGACTGTTTTAACGATTATCAAAATATTATCATTGTTGGGTTTAATCGTTTTCGGATTAACATTGGCTGCAAAAGCTTCGGTTTGGGATGCTAACTGGGCAGATGCCTGGACAACACGTTCATACAACGCCGAAAATGGTTCGTGGTTACCCATTAGCGGAACGGCTTTGATTACCGGAATTTCTGCCGCAATGGTAGGATCGTTATTCTCAAGTGATGCCTGGAACGGAGTTACTTTTATTGCTGGTGAAATTAAAAACCCAAAACGTAATGTTGGTTTTAGTTTATTTCTTGGAACTTTCATTGTAACGATTATTTATGTTTTAACCAATATCATGTATTTGGCTGTCATTCCTTTAAATGAAATTGCAACTGCAAAATCAGATAGAGTAGCAGTGGTTGCTTCACAATATATTTTTGGAGATATCGGAACTTTGATTATTGCAATCACCATTATGATTTCGACTTTTGCCTGCAACAACGGACTAATCATGGCAGGTGCAAGAGTATATTATACAATGGCAAAAGATGGTTTGTTCTTTAAAAAAGCGGCCATTCTTAACGAATCTAGCGTTCCGGCTTGGGCATTATGGGCGCAATGTATTTGGGCTTCGGCTTTGTGCCTGACAGGAAAATATGGTGATTTATTAGATTTCGTAATCATTATCGTTTTGATTTTTTACATTTTAACAATCTACGGAATCTTCATTTTACGTAAAAAAATGCCAGATGTAGAAAGACCATATAAAGCATTCGGATATCCATTTTTACCATTATTATACATCGTAATCGCATCAGCAATTTGTATTTCATTACTTATCACGAAATTTTCAACTTGTGGTTGGGGAATCTTAATTATGTTAATTGGAATTCCGGTTTATTACGTAACAAAACCGAAAGAAGTTTAGAAAAAGTACTGAGATTCTAAGTTAACTTTTCAGAAGAATAAAATAGAAAGCGCCTTGTATTAGCAAGGCGCTTTTGTTTGTTATACATTTTGCCACAGATTAGAATCCGCTCAATGTGCAAAATCTGCGTGACAAAAAAACTTGAAAAAAAAGACACTACTTAATAGCAGTGTCTTTTGATTAAAATCTATGAGTAGTTATACAATAGCAGACTCAACAGAAGATTTTATAGTTGAATTAATAATAGAAATAGTAAGCGGATCTGATTCGCCAGAGAAAAAAGCATTTAATATTTCCTGAAATACAGGATTTGCATTTTCTACTAAAGAAAAAAGCGTCATTGAGGAACGTAATTTTCGGGCATCTAAATCTCCTAGAATGCCATCTGCTGATTTTCTTTTAAAAGTCAAAAATAGTTCTGAAATTTCTATAAGATGTTTTCCTAAAATTGGATGTTCTAAAAATTCCGTTGCTTCTTTTAAATCGGCAATTCCATAAAGATTTGCAGTATCACTCCTACCAAGTCCTTTTATTTGAGGAAAAATGAACCACATCCAGTGTGTTTCTTTTTTTCCTTTACTAATTTCAGAATGGGCAGTAAGATAAAGTTTGTTTTGCGCATCTAAAAAACGCGTTAAATCATTATTTGAATATGACATTATAATATTGTATTTAAAAAAGGGTTGCAAAAGTAATAAAAAAGATAAGGGTTGCCTAACAAAAGGTTCATACTGTGGATGTTTTAACTTTTGGTAAAGGAATTTTCATTCAAAAAAAACATAAGGCTAAAAAGAATTAAATTTATAATCACGATCATATTTGTCGATTAACTCTTCTAAATGTCAAATTAATTCTTGGTAATACATGTCTGGCAGTCTTAGGCACCTGATGTTGCCAATAACTATTTGTTGTTCCGGCCATCAATAAAAAAGAGCCATGATGCAGCGGAATCTCTACTTGTGGAATCTCTTTTTTAAATTTATGACGTAATCTGAACATTCTGGTTTCTCCAAAAGTTACCGAAGCAATAATTTGATTTGGTCCTGTATTGTGTTCTTTATCGCTGTGCCAGCCCACGCCATCATTTCCGTTTCTGTATAAATTGAGCAAGACGGTATTAAAATCGAGCTGAGTTTCTTTTTCGACGCGACCTCTAATTTTTAACAATTCATAAGTCCAGTCAGGACCGTTTTGATCTGCTCCGGGATTATCTTTGTCTTCATACCATGAAATCATTCGTGGAACGGTATAGGTTTTATCGTAAATTTCCATCTCATATTCTCTCCATTTCGTTTGATGAAGCAGTTTTTCATAAAGACGATCAGATTCTTCTTTAGTAAAGAAGTTATCAATCAAAATCAATTCAGAATCAGGAATATCAAATACTTTTTTTCCTTCCAAACCTGTGGTAAATAATTCGGTGTCGTTAAATAGTGTCATTTTCCATTTATTTTTTGTCAATTTCAATCCAAACAGGCGCATGATCGCTTGTTTTTTCCCAACCCCGCACATGTCGGTCAACTCCTCCGGAGTTTAATTTTTTAGCTATTTGCGGGCTTAGTAAAAAATGATCAATTCTCAAACCTGCATCTCGTTGATAGGCATTTCTAAAATAATCCCAAAAAGTGTAAATTTTCTCATCGGGATATAATGTACGAATCGCATCTGTCCATCCTTGCTCGACAAGATCTTTAAAAGCCTTTCTTATTTCAGGTCTGAAAAGTGCATCGTTTACCCATTTTTCAGGTTTATAAACATCCAGTTCCGTTGGCATAACATTGTAATCGCCAATAAGTATTACAGGAGTTTTTAACTTAAGTAAAGTTTCGGCACGCTCAGCCAGACGATCGAACCATTTTAGTTTATATTCTAATTTTGGGCCCGGTGCTGGATTTCCATTTGGAAGATAAAGGCATGCAATCACGATTCCGTTAATTAAAGCTTCAATATAACGACTCTGTACGTCCTCTTCATCTCCTGGAAGAACGCGAGTTATCTCTTCAATCTCCATATTTCGGGCAAGAATTGCAACGCCATTCCATTGCTTTTGTCCGTGCCAAATGGCATTGTAACCGGCATCATTAATCGCTTTAAGCGGAAATTTATCCTGAGGTGCTTTTAATTCCTGCAGACACACAACATCTGGTGCAGCTTCTTCAAGCCATTTTAATAATACATTTAAGCGTCCGTTAACTCCGTTTACGTTATAAGTAGCTATTTTCATAGTAGATTTAATTAGTTGTATTATTAAATTTACGGCTTTTTGAGCATTTATATTTACATAAATTCATGTTCTTATTTCAGAAACTCTTTGTTAAAGAATACTTTACGTGGATTTTTTTCTGCATAAGCAAAAATTAATTGCACAATGTATTGATTGCTTTTATAAGGCGTAGCATAATTTTTCACTTCTAACGGATCAGTAATCGCAACATCTAACGGAATATATCCCATACCATAAAAATGGCCATTTTCTATCCAGATACAACTTCGTTCTTCTGCTGTTCTTCCTTTTTCAATAATGGCAAAAGTGGGTCTGTTGCTTAATAAAAAATCAATAGCATTGTCAACTTGTTGATTATGAAGCGAAACATCAGGCAAATCTTTTACATCATTATTTTGAAAAAGCTCTCCTTCTTCAGGTTTTGAATATTTGCAAAATCGATAATCAATTTCAAATTGTTCAGCCAAACTACGCAGTATGTTTGTTCCTTCATATAGGCTGCCAAAATGCTCAATACACGATTGAAATTTATTGAGTTTTCCAATTGCCAGATATTTGTATCCGTTGCGGGCTTCATATTGATACAACCCAAATTTTGGTTCAAATCGTTTTAACGCTCTGTTGTATGTTGGCCAAAGGTGCTTGATTTCTGTGCATTCTAACAAGAGTGCCATTAACTCGTTGCCACAGACTTCAAAGGAAATGCCGTGTATATCGCGCAAGAAATGCTGTCTTTGCGGATTAATTTTATGACCGCTAAAATGAGAAGCTACGCGCTTTTTTAAGTTGATTGCTTTTCCCACATAAATCACTTTTTTTACTTCATTATAAAAATAATATACGCCTGGTTTTTCCGGTAAATTATTAAAATCCTCAGGCGGAAGATTGGGAGGCAAACGCTGATCTTGTGCTGTGTTTTTGATCATTTTGGTAATATGACCTTCGTCATCCCATTCTAGTAATCGGGAAAATAATATGGCTGTTGCATCTGCGTCTCCGCCGGCGCGATGCCTGTTTTCTAAAGATATATTTAATGAATTGCAAAGGTTTCCTAAACTGTAAGAACTTAATCCCGGTCTAATTTTTCTTGCTGCGCGAACCGTACACAGTTTTCTCGCCGTCCATTTAAAACCTGCTTGTTCAAGTTGGTGGCGTACAAAAGAATAATCGAAGTTTACATTATGAGCAACGAAAATACGATCCGTAAGCATTTCTAGAACCTTATCTGAAATGTCATCAAAAATTGGTGCATTCGCCACCATTTCATTATTAATGCCGGTTAATCCAAAAATAGAAATCGGAATTTCTCTTTCTGGGTTAACAAGTGTTTCAAAGCGGTCAATCACATTTGTTCCGTCATGAATGATGATCGCAATTTCTGTAATACGGCTGCCACTGGCGTTTCCACCTGTGGTTTCAATATCTACTATGGCATATTCCTGCTTTTTCATCTTTATATAACGTAAAATCGATTGTTTTTCTTTTCTTAGCTAAAACATTTAAACTTTAACCGTAATAACATCCTTGAGTGAAGTAGAAAACTTGGGAGATAATCTGTCCTGCTTCATTTTCCATTGCCGCCCCAAAGATTGTACCCCGAATTTAACTTTATTATTACCATAACTCTGGTTCATTTTATCAATCGCCATCATTAAAGGCTGATGTTTAGGATTTGAAGACTCGAATAAATTAAGCTGGGTTTCACTATTTGGTGTTAAGCCCATTACAATTACACCCGCTTTTTTATAACGATAACCTTTTTTAAAAATAGCTTTAAATCCTTTTTGCGCCGCCTCATTAAGTTCTATTGTCGAATTGGTTGGGAAATCAGTAGTAATGGTAATACTTCGTGAATATTGTGCGTTTTCATCTTTCAAAAAACTAGTTTGGATAAAAACAGTTACCATATTACAATGACAATCCTGACGCCTTAGTTTCTCGGCACAAGAAGCTGTAAACGTGCTTATTCGTTCTGAGATTTCTTCGTAAGTAGTATACCTTTTTTCGAAAGATCTCGTAGTGGCAATCATTTTTCGGTCTACAGCATCTTCCAATTCCAAAGTTGATTTCCCTTCTAGTTCATGTTTTAACCGAAGCCCCACTACAGACATTTCTTTTCTTACCCAGGCATCCGGAAACTCGGTAAAATCATAAGCGGTATTGATTTTTTTTAATTTAAGACGTTTGGCATGTTTTCTCCCAATTCCCCAGACATCTTCAATTTTAGTCCACTTTAATGCTTTAATTCTTTTTTCTTCAGAGTCAATGCAATAAACACCCTGCGTACGATCTGCAAATTTCCGGGCAATTTTATTTGCCACTTTAGCCAAAGCTTTGGTGGGTGCAAAGCCGATACTCACAGGAATGCCTGTTCCTTGTGTTACTTCTTTTCGCATTTTTAAACCTAGCGTATTCATATCAAATAAATCGTAACCTGAAAATTTCAGGAATGCTTCATCAATGCTGTAAATTTCGATTTCGGGAGTATAAGTTCGAAGCAGGCTCATTACCCTATTGCTCATATCGCCGTATAGCGGATAATTAGAAGAATAGACAAAAATGTTTTTTTCTTTAAAAACGGATTCATACTTAAAAGCAGGAATAGCCATTGGCACACCCAATGCCTTTGCTTCATCAGAGCGCGAAATAACACAGCCATCATTGTTAGATAGAATAACGATAGGTTTTCCTCTTAAACGTGGATCAAATACTCTTTGACAAGAAGCATAAAAATTGTTACAATCGACTAATGCAAACATTTCTAAACGTGTTTTTTATTTTTATTTCTATTTTGTCAGTCTTAGCGAAGTCAAATATACTTGGTGCTGTGAAGCCCTTAAACTTCGCTCAGACTAACAATAAACTTAAAAGGATTTGATACTATGAATCACAATTCCCCAAATCACAAAATTATTTTCCGGAGTTACTTTTATAGGTTGATAATCTTCATTTTCGGCAATAAGCCAGATGATGTCTTTTTCTATTCTGATACGTTTTACAGTAAATTCTCCATCAATTTGGCAAACAGCAATTTTATTATTTTGCGGTTCCAGACTTTTATCAATAATCAATAAATCACCATCATTGATACCTACATTTTTCATAGAATGTCCTTTTACCCTGGCAAAATAAGTAGTGTATTTATGTTTAATAAATTCTTTATTGAGATCAATCGATAATTCGATAAAATCATCAGCAGGCGAAGGAAAACCTGCGCTAATACCAACGTCAAAGAAAGGCAGTTTTACTTCAGAACTTACATCCGGTCTGTAAAATTCTATTGATTGTGTGGTATTTATCTTTCTCAATTTCATAATCACTTCAAAAAAATGTTTTTTGTACATCACAAAATTAACACAGATGATAACATTTTTTTGTATATTTGGTGTTCCAAATTATAACAAATTAATTATGTCCTTATTTTCAGATAATATCAGAGCATTGAGGGTTAAGCATAAAATATCACAAGAGAAATTAGCTGGAAACCTAAAGATTACCCGAGGAAGATACGTTAAATACGAAGACGGAACTTCAGAAGCACCGTATGACATTTTAAAGCAGATTGCTTTATATTTTCATATGAGCATTGACTTATTATTGTCTGTTGACGTACGTAAGATAGACGTAGAGAATTTGATAAAACTCGAAGGCAACCGACTTATTTTGCCCATACAAGTAGACAGATATGGAGAAAACTTTATCGAAATTGTAAGCCAAAAAGCAAAAGCGGGTTACCTGAACGGTTATGCCGATCCGGAATATATTGAAAATTTACAGCAAATTTCACTTCCGTTTTTAGGTCCGGGAAAACACCGCGGATTTCCTGTAGAAGGAGATTCGATGCCACCGCATGAAGATGGTTCTATTATTATCGGCCGATATGTTGAAAGACTCGGAGAGGTGATGGATGGAAAGACTTATATTTTGATTACCAAAAATGAAGGAATGGTCTATAAACGCCTTAATAAAAACAAAAAGAATGCCTTGGTTTTAGAATCAGACAATCGTTTTTACCCAAATTATGAAGTGAAAGCTTCAGATATTTTAGAGATTTGGGAATACGAATGCAACATCGGCCGAAGTGATAAACGCCATGAATTGACAGAATCTCAAAGTATGAAAGATTTGCTTTTAGAAGTGAAAAGAGAAGTGATGGAAATTAAGAATAATACTTCGAATACTTAAAAAGCTTTTGCCACGAATTACACGAATTATATTAATTGTATTTTGAATAAAAATTTGTGTAATTCGCGTCAAAAAAAATAATCCTTTTTAATCTGTGGCAACAAAAATTTAAAAAGCCTTTACAAAACTCAACCCATATTGCTGCCCGTTATAAAAAGGTGCAATCATAGAAGTTGATTTGCTTTCAGAAGATGATTTAAATAATTTTTTAGAGATATATGGATTCATCCAATATGCCAATTTAGTGCTCAAAATTCCGATTCCGGCTCCGGCAGCAACATCAGTTAGCCAATGGCGGTTGTTGTAAATTCTAAATAATCCGGTTCCGGTTGCAACGGCATAACCGGCAATTCCGTACCAAATCGATTTGTCTTTGTATTCCTGCCATAAAAACTCAGCCCCGGCAAAAGCAGTTGCAGTATGCCCGGAAGGAAAAGAGTTGTCTGAACTTCCATCAGGTCTTTCTTCATGTATAATCGATTTTAATCCTAAAACAGTCGAAGCCATTATAACATAAGAGGTAACAAATATGACCGAACGATCACGCATATTATTTTTGCCTTTTACACCAAAAGCATTCAAAGCATAAACCGATGCTGCAGGTGCATATTGCGAGAAGTCATCAATGGTAATTTTTTCGTCAATATCTTCTGTAACTTCTGACTTGATTTGATGATTAAAGCTTAGGAGCTGATCATTTCCAATTCCGATAGCACCATATCCAATTAATACACCCGGAATAATTAATTGTTTGTAATTGAATTTTAGCTGAGTTGAAGTACTGTCAATTTTTATGATTGAATCATTTTGTTGTGCATTGGCAGAAAAAAATCCAACTAAAAATACTAGGGAAATCGTTTTGTAAAACATCTTTCGTTATCGTTATATGTTGCAATAATAACGAATGTATGAGCTAACTATTTTGGTTTAATCTAACCTTAAGTGAATATTAATTTGTTGGTTTTAAATGAGATAGTTGGATTAAGATTGGCTAAATTATTAAGCCTTTTTAAGTGTCAGTCTGAGCGAAGTCGAAGACCTTTTAGGACGCGGTCTTCGACTTCGCTCAGACTGACAGACGCAATAAAATGAATTCATTTATACCTTCAACGAAAACCAAAAAGTACTCCCCAATCCCAAATTACTCTCAACCCCAACATTACCATTTTGAGCCTCAATAAATTCTTTGCTAATTGCCAAACCCAATCCTGTTCCTGATTTTTGACTTCCTGGAACTTGGAAATATTTATCGAAAACTTTGTCTTTATATCGTGTGTCAATTCCTTTTCCGGTGTCGATTACCTGAAATACGATTTGATTATTTTCATTTTTTAAGTTGATAATAATCGTGCTTTTTTCAGAAGAATACCGAATGGCATTCGATAAATAATTAATCAAAACCCAGCCTGTTTTTTCACTGTCTGCTTTTACATCTTGGAGATTTTCATCAGCATTAATCACCAATTTAATTTGTTTTTGATCGGCTTGAACTTTTACGGCTTCCACAGCATAATTTACAATTTCATGCGGATTGCTTTTTTCGATATTCAGCTGAATATTTCCCGTTTCCAATTGTGATAAATTCAGCAATTCACCAGTAATTTTAAGCAATCTTTGACTGTCATCTTTAATGCTTTCGACCAATTGTTTCTGGTCATCATTCATATCGCCCGTTTTGGCATTTTCAAGCAATTGAAGACTTAATTTTATAGAGGCAATTGGCGTTTTTAATTCGTGTGAAACGGTGGCAATAAAATTGGTTTTGGCAAAATCCAATTCTTTAAAAAGCGTAATATTTCGCAGAATAATCACATCGCCAATATTGGTTTCTTTTTCTTCACCAGTTGGAATTATGGTAATGTTTAAAATTTCTTTTTCGAAATAACTTTCTTTTCCGTGTGCATAAATTTTAAGCGGTTGTTTTTTTGGAGATTCCGAATCTTCTTTTAAAATTAATGACCGAATCAAATCATTCGACAAGGCTAGAGTAGAAGCCGATTTTCCAATAACATCTTCTAATTTCAACCCAATAATCTTTAAAGCTTCATCATTGGCAAATAAAACAATTCCTTCGTTATCCAAACCAATAATAGGATCGTGCATATTATTGATAAGTGTTTCCAGTCGTTTCTTCTCAAAAAAGAGTTTATACAAATTACTATCATTATATTCCTGAAGTTTCTGCGCCATCGTATTAAACGATTTGGCTAAGTCACCATATTCGTTATGATTCGTAAAATGAACGCGTTCTGAATAATTTTTATTCGCAATTTCCTTAATACTCAGTGTCAATTCCTTTATCGGATTGGCAATATTATTCGGCAGATTAACCAGTAAATTAAAAGCAATCAGAAAGCATAAACTTCCAACAATGGCAATCCACAAATTAGCATTTTCGGCGGTAAGTTTGGCGATGTCGCTTTTCTGTTTTATGGCATCCAGATTGAGTTTCATTATCGCAAAAATATCTTTTCTGACCTGCATTTTTAAAGCTTCATCAGAGCCGTTTTTCTCTAAAAGAGCAAAACTTTTTTCCAGATTGGCAGTTGCTTCTTTTTCTCCGGGTTCAGTTACATTTTGGGTTTGCTTTTCAAGATATTCTTTAAAAACATGAATTTTAGTACTTGGAGTTTCTTTAATTTCATCCAAAGATAAAATCATATTTCGCGAATATTCCAGCGTATTATAATTCGCTTTTAGAATATTTTCCGTGTCTGCTTTTATCAAAAAAACAGAATATCCGCTTACAAGCGAAAGTATGATGATCATCAAAAATAACAATCCAACACCCAGATTCAATTTGGTTTTAATTCTCATTTTATAAAACATTTAATTTTTTTTGAACTTTTTTGAACCATATAAGTGATATAAGAAAACATTTAATTTTTTTTTAACCGCAAAGAGCGCCAAGGTTTCGCAAAGCACACAAAGATTAGAAAAAAACTTTGTGTCTTAGTGTCTTCGTGGCAAACCAAACAGCCTAATTTAAATGAACTTATATAACTTATATGGTTTAAAAAATTTCACGACAAAATAACAAGATCAACATTTGATAAAGACAATTTATTTAGCAAACGTCTGAAAATTGTTGTAGACAAAATTACTTTAAATAAATTCAAATGCGGTTTTCCTATGCAGACAGTTGTAATTTGTTTTTCTTCTGTGGCAATCAAAATTGCATCGGCAATATTTTTGTTTTCTAGTTTGATTACTTCTGCGCCTAATTGCACTGCAAGTTTAAAATTATTAATCAAATGTCGCTGTTTATCTAACGCGATTTTGGTACTGCTTTCCTGTGGAGTTTCCACATACAAAACATACCATTTACCATTGTAATAACTAGCTAATCGCGCTGCCTTTCTAATTACAATTTTAGCCGTTTTGTCATTACTGCTAATGCAAGCCAACAATTTTTCATGCCGTAAAGCATGCAATTGAGGTACTTCATTTTCTACTTTTCGAACTACCTGACTTGCCACTTCTTTCAAAGCCAATTCTCGCAATTGCAGAATTTGATCTGATTTAAAAAAGTTCGTCAACGCCGTCTGGATTTTATCTTGAGTGTAAATTTTACCTTCTTTCAAACGTGCAATCAAATCTTCAGCTGTTAAATCGATATTTACAACTTCATCAGCCAATCGCAAAACATTATCCGGAATGCGTTCCTGAACATCAATGTTTGTAATGCGTTTTACAGCTAAATTTAAACTCTCAATATGCTGAATATTTACTGCCGAAATTACATTAATTCCTGCATCCAAAATCTCCAGAACATCCTGCCAGCGTTTTTCATTTTTGCTTCCTTCAACATTGGTGTGTGCTAATTCATCTACAATTACGACTTCAGGTCGAAGATTAATAATCGCCTGAACATCAAGTTCCTCTAATTCTTTTCCCTTATAAAAAATAGTCCGTCGCGGAATCACAGGCAAACCCGCTAATAATTCATGCGTTTCCTTTCGCATATGCGTTTCGATGTAGCCAATTTTTACATCGATTCCGTTTTTCAATAACGAATGTGCTTCCTGCAGCATACGAAAAGTTTTGCCCACACCAGCGCTCATCCCAATGTAGATTTTAAATTTTCCTTTTCGAGATTTCTGAATTAAATCGAGAAAGTGCTGTGCGTTATTTTTTTCGTTTTCCATATGTTTGCCACGAAGGCGCATTTTTTTTAACCATTAAGATATTAAGTTAATAAAGGTCAAAGCTTAATTTCCTTAATATAAGTCCATTAAGGCAAAGCTTAACTTTTTTAATATCTTAATGGTAAAAAATCATTTTTTTAGTGTTTAAAATGAAATCGCCAACGAAGTTGTTAAAAAAGTATTCGTATCCGTTGGAAGATTATTTTTTGTAAAGATTTCATCTTTGCTTGAAAGATTTCTGGCTTCAATTCTAAACATAACATTATCAGCAAGTAAGTAATCAAAGTTAGCCGAAAATCCGTAAGTTTTAAAACCATTTGGCGTTTCAGTTGCGATAATTACACCTTTTTCATCGCTGTAATATTCCCCACGCGCTGCAAGCTGAATTTTATCTGTTGGTTTGTATTGCAGAATCAAAACTGGCGAAAACCAAGTATCATATTTATTACTGTTTTTAGCCGATTGCTGAGAACCAACATCAAAACCAGCCGTTACATTTGTCTTATCCGAAACTTTAAATTGTCCGTAAAAGTTATTAAAATAACGCCATTTTTTATCGATATCCGGTTGCTCATTTCCAACATAAGTACTCCAATTCAAAACTACTTTATCAGATGGTTTGTACGTAATCTGCGTTCCAAAAGCCGGCGTTTGATTGCCTTCTACTTTCTCAATTCTTTGCCAGCCATTCAAGTACATTCCCGCCAAATACCATTTTCCAGATTCAGAAGTGTAACCAATTTTGACTCCCGTTTCATAGTAAGGAGAATTCTCAGCCAAAATACTTCTCGTTAAAGTTTGGCAGTCTTTTCCAATCGCACTTTCAAAACCAATATGCGACGGCATAATTCCGGCATCAATCCATAAATTATGAGTCGATGAAATCTTTACACCCACATTTGCCTCGTAAACATTTTTCAGCAAACCTTGCTCGGCAGCCATATTATATTCGGCATAAGTTCCCGCCATCAAAGCAAAATTCCCGCGAACATTTTCTTTCGAATAATTCACTTTCGCCATACCCAAATTCAGATTTACTTCGTTGCTTTTATTATAACTGTAAAAAAATCCAAGACGCGTATGATCTTCCGGTTTTCCGAAATCATAACTGTAATAAGCGTCTACATATCCCGAAAACGTAAACGGACTTTTTGATTCTTCCTGTGCGTGTAAATTGCTAAAACCAAAAGCGATTAAAGCAGTAAGTATTATTTTTTTCATTTTTGTGGTATTCAATTATTTATTAGTAGATTTTTTAGGAGCTAATCCCGCTATCCGTTTCAATCTTTTGTGCCGAACCCCGGCATAAAAGGATTTCCACTACTATCGGGGCTAGGGCACTCAGGGCAAAAGGGCGTTTTGTATTATAATAGGTTTTATATTCTAACAGTCCCGAAACTTCGGGACAAAACCTGTTAGATATCTTTTAAGTTTAATTTTCGATTCCAATTCTCGACATAATTTGTCATTGCGAGGAACGAAGCAACCACATTTTCAAAATCAACTTTATGTCTAATTGTAGTGAGGTTGCTTCGTTCCTCGCAATGACAAAAAAAGCGAATAGAAAATCTTAGAACCTTAGCGACTCAGAACCTCAGAACCTTTTTTAGCGAAGCGCATTCAGCGCCACATTCAATTCCAAAACATTAACTGTTTCCGGTCCCACAACAGCCGTATTAATTTTAGACTCCACCAAAGCTTTTACTTTCGCTTCAGCTAAATTTCTTTCTTTAGCAATACGCTTAACCTGAATTAATGCACCTTGCGGAGAAATATTCGGATCCAATCCGCTTCCAGAAGCTGTTACCATATCTGATGGAATTTCAGATTTTTTCAAATAAGGATGAACCAATAAAAGTGTATCAATTCTTTTTTGAACCAAAGCCAGATATTCAGCATTGCTTGGCCCTTTATTGCTTCCGGCACTTCCGGCACCGTTATAATCAATAGCCGATGGTCTTCCCCAGAAATAATTGGATTTGTCGAATTTCTGACCGATTTTTTGGTAACCAACAACTTTTCCGTTAACCAAAATCGTTTCTCCTTTTCCTTGATTGGGAGCAATTTGTGCGATTCCGTAAATCGCAAGAGGATAAATAACCGCAAACAGAATTAAAGTAAGTACGGTAAGTTTTAATAGTGAAAATATAGTTTTCATTTTTTTTTCTTTTTAGAGATTCTAAGGGACTAAGGTTCTGAGGTACTAAGAAAAAAACTTAGTACCGAAGCTTCGGGATAGCATCTCAGCACCTTAGCAACTTTTTTACATAAATAAAGCTACGAGCAAATCAATTAATTTAATTCCGATAAAAGGCACGATTAAACCTCCTAAACCATAAATCAAAAGATTTCTTTTTAAGATTGCACTTGCGCCAATCGGTTTATAATCAACACCTCTCAAAGCTAGCGGAATCAAAATCGGAATGATAATCGCATTGAAAATTACAGCCGATAAAATGGCGCTTTCAGGACTGTGTAAATGCATGATATTCAAACCTTGTAAAGCCGGAATTGCTGTGATAAAAAGCGCTGGAACAATTGCAAAATATTTGGCAACGTCATTCGCAATTGAGAACGTAGTTAAAGTTCCGCGAGTCATTAAAAGCTGTTTTCCAATTTCGATAATCTCAATTAGTTTTGTTGGGTCATTGTCAAGATCAACCATGTTTCCGGCTTCTTTCGCAGCCTGAGTTCCACTGTTCATGGCAACACCCACGTTGGCTTGCGCAAGGGCAGGAGCGTCATTCGTTCCGTCACCCATCATGGCAACAAGTTTACCCAGGTTTTGCTCATTTTTAATATAATTCATTTTGTCCTCAGGTTTAGCTTCGGCAATAAAATCATCAACGCCGGCAGCTTCGGCAATAAACTTCGCCGTAAGCGGATTATCTCCCGTAACCATCACCGTTTTTACACCCATTTTTCTCAAACGGTCAAAACGTTCTTTCATTCCGGTTTTTATGATATCCTGAAGCTCGATTACACCTTGAATTTCATTGTTTTTAATGACCACTAATGGCGTTCCTCCGTTAGATGAAATCGTAATAACTTGTTGTGCAGTATCTTCAGGAAAGGTGTTTCCGGCTTGTTGCGCAATATTCCTTGCCGCATCTTGTGCGCCTTTTCGAATATTAGTTCCGTCTTTTAAGATTACACCCGAAGTTCTGGTTTCAGCAGTAAACTTTATCGTTTGTGAAATTTCAGAATTATTCTGTAAAGCGCTTGGTTTAATTTCACTTTTCACATCCAACATTTCACTTAATTCTAGAATACTTTTTCCTTCCGGAGTATCATCTGCAAGCGAACTCAAAACGGCAGATTTTATAAAATCATCCAAAGAAATTCCTTTTGTAGGATAAAAATTGGTTGCTTTTCTGTTTCCAATTGTGATAGTTCCAGTTTTATCCAAAAGCAGAACATCAATGTCTCCGGCAGTTTCAACCGCTTTTCCCGATTTTGTAATTACGTTAGCACGTAGCGCTCTGTCCATTCCCGCAATTCCAATCGCAGAAAGTAAACCTCCAATTGTTGTTGGAATCAAGCAAACGAATAGTGCAATAAAAGCAGCAATCGTGATAGGCGCATTCGCATAATCTGCAAATGGTTTTAAGGTAACGCAAACAATTACGAAGATTAAAGTAAAGGCTGCTAGCAAAATAGTTAATGCGATTTCGTTTGGTGTTTTCTGACGACTCGCACCTTCAACCAAAGCAATCATTTTGTCTAGAAAGCTTTCGCCTGGTTCAGAAGTTACGATTACTTTAATTTTGTCTGATAATACTTTTGTTCCTCCTGTAACAGATGATTTGTCTCCGCCAGCTTCCCGAATTACAGGAGCACTTTCTCCCGTAATGGCGCTTTCATCAATTGTGGCTAAACCTTCGATAATTTCGCCATCAGTTGCAATTAAATCACCTGATTCACAAACGATAATATCTCCTTTTTTTAATTCAGATGAACTGATATTTTTGATTTCTCCGTTTGGTAAAATTTGTCTGGCAGGAGTTTCTTCACGTGTTTTTCTTAAACTGTCGGCTTGTGCTTTTCCTCTGGCTTCAGCAATGGCTTCAGCGAAATTGGCAAACAAAAGCGTTGCCAGTAAAATTAAAAATACAATTAAGTTATAAGTAAAACTGCCTTGGTCAGTTGCTCCCATTAAGATGGAAACACAAACGGCAAGCATAATTGCAGTTCCTATTTCTACGGTAAACATTACCGGATTTTTGATCATCAATTTTGGGTTAAGCTTCACAAAAGATTGCGCTAAGGCTTCTTTTACTTGCTTACTTTCAAACAACGATGTGGATTTATTAGTTGTCATTTTTTGAATGTTATTTATTAAACTGATAATTTTTTAAACACATAGAAACATAGATTTACTTTGAGGTAAAGGCATTTCATTTAACATATCAACACATAGCTATGTGTAAAAACTAGTTTTTTAGAATACTCTTTTGTATATTTTATTTCTATGTTTCTATGTGTTTAAAATATTCAGCATTTTTATTTTTGTGTAAAATATTCCGCTAAAGGTCCAAGGGCCAAAGCTGGAAAGAATGATAAAGCAGCAATGATTGCGATTACAGCGAAAACCATTATTCCAAAAATTGTGGTATCCGTTTTTAAAGTTCCAGCACTCTCCGGAATGTATTTTTTATTGGCTAATAATCCAGCAATTGCTAGTGGTCCAATTATCGGAATGAAACGGCTTAACAGTAAAACAATTCCAGTAGTGATATTCCAGAATGGATTATTATCTCCTAAACCTTCAAAACCAGAACCATTGTTAGCAGCACTCGAAGTATATTCGTATAACATTTCAGAGAATCCGTGATTACCAGGATTGTTCAGCCAGCCCGTTGCATTTCCGCTAAACCAATAACCCATTGCGGTATCATGTGCAGCAAAATAAGAAGCTAAAGCAGTTCCGGCTAATATTAATAATGGGTGAAGAATAGCAATAAAAGCAGCAATTTTAACTTCTCGTGCTTCGATTTTTTTTCCTAAAAATTCAGGAGTTCGACCCACCATTAATCCGGAAATAAATACAGCCAGAATAATGAAAATATAAAAGTTGAGGTAACCAACGCCACAGCCTCCGTAAAACGCATTGACCATCATGGCTAATAATTGCATAGCGCCAGAAACAGGCATTGCGCTATCATGCATAGAGTTTACAGAACCTGTAGAAATTACGGTTGTGGCAATACTCCAGAAACCTGATATTGCGGGTCCAAACCGAACTTCTTTTCCTTCCATTGCTCCGGTTGTCTGTGCAATTCCCATTTTTTCTATGGCTGGATTTCCGTTGAGTTCGCTTGAAATTGTTGGAATTACTAAAAGTAAAAATCCAACGGTCATAACACCAAAAATGATGTAGGCAAATTTTCTTTTGTTTAGGAAAAATCCAAGAGCAAAAATCATTGCAAATGGAATAATTAATTGTGCACAAAGCTCAACTGCATTCGTAATATAAGTTGGATTTTCTAATGGATGTGCCGAGTTAGCTCCAAAAAAACCACCTCCATTTGTACCAATGTGTTTGATTGCAATAAAAGCTGCAGCAGGTCCACGAGAAACTTCTACTTTATCACCTTGCAGACTTGTAATCGCATCTTTTCCTTCAAAAGTCATTGGTGTTCCACTAAAAACTAAGATGATAGCAACAATTGCAGAAAGCGGTAATAAAATACGAGTGCAGCTTTTGATGAAATAATTGTAGAAATTCCCCAGTTTATCTGTGGTTCTTTCGCGCATTGCAGTAAAAACCATTGCTGCAGCTGCTATTCCTACGCCAGCCGAAACAAATTGCAGGAACATTAAAACCATTTGTGACAAATAAGAAACACCGCTTTCACCAGAATAATGCTGTAAATCGCAATTCACTAAAAATGAAATGGCAGTATTAAATGCCAAATCTGGCGACATTGAAGGGTTGTTATCAGGATTTAAAAATAAAGAACCCTGAAATAGTAAAACAAAAAAACAGAGAAAGAACCAAACCATATTGATGCTTAAAAGTGCTTTTAAGTGTTGTTTCCAGTTCATTTCTTCAGTGGAATTAATACCGCTGATTTTAAAAATAAATTTTTCAATTGGATTGAAAATTGGGTCAAGAAGTGTTTTATCTCCCAAAAAAACTTTAGCAATATATTTCCCAAAAGGAATTGCTAAAACAATGGTCAGGATAAAAACACCAATAACACCTAATAATTCTGTATTCATAATTTTTATTTTTTGTGAGATGTGATTTGTAAAAAGTGAGATGTAATTTGTAAAGATTGACGCGTAACATCTAACTTCTCACTTATAACTTTTCACTTGATTAAAATTTTTCCGGTTTGATTAATACATAAATCAAATACACGAAAACGGCGATTGAAATAATAAATAGTGCGGTCATGATTTAGATTTTTTCAAAGAATTCAACGGACTTAAAACAAATGGCAAAAAGCACAACGGCTAACGCGAGTAAAAGAAAAGTAATTAACATAGTATATGATTTTAGATTTGTGAAATGTAAAATGTAAGATGTGATTTGTAAAAAGACGTGTGAGCATCTAACATTTTACAACTCACATTTTACACTAGACCCCTGAAGCATTAATCTGTTTGATATATTCCGCTTTAAGTGTTTGCGGAAAAAGATGAGAAATGTTGCAGTGGCGTACCTCCATAAAAGAAGAAACGGAGAAAACATAGACGTTAGAAATCGCATTTTTAGTTTCGATGCTTCCGTTAATAAAAAGACGTTCAGCAAGTGCCAAACATTTTTTTGCACGAACGATATTACCAGAAATGATAGATTTTTTGGTTATTTCAGCAAAGCGTTCAGCTTGTTTGTAAATTGAGGTGACTTGATTTTTCATGAGAAATGAATTTTTATGTTCTTCCTCCTTATGCCAAAATATGTTCCGAAAAAGTCAAGTTGTAGTTAAAGTGCTGTCAATAAAAGGAATATGGTGTGGTGCCAAAAATCAGGCATAAAAAAAGCCTATCAAAATGATAAGCTTTTATTGAAATGATAAGGTTGTTTTAATTATTAATTGTGAATTGTGAATTGTAAAATGTAGTCTCTTTTGAATTAAATATTGGAATTTGGAATTTGGAATTTTAAATTTTGGAATTTTCTATCCCATATTCTTCAAGTTTTCTATATAAAGTCGCAATCCCAATTTCTAATAATCTTGCTGTCTCTGCTTTATTGCCTTTGGTGTAATTTAAAACCTTTTGAATATGCAGTTTTTCAATACTCTGCATGGAAAAAGCCGACATTGATTTTGTGCTTTTTTCTGGTTGCTGTTGCATTTCATACGGTAGAACATCTGAAGTTAAAGTATCGCCATTACTTAAAATAACAGATCTTTCGATAATATTTTTAAGTTCACGGATGTTTCCCGGCCAGGAATAATTTTCTAATTTCTGCAGAAAATCATCACTTATATTTAAGGTTTTTTTATTTGTTTTTTCAGAAAATTGCTTAACAAAATAGTTGGTTAATAATGAAATATCTTTAATCCTTTCTCGCAAAGACGGAAGTTTTATTTCGAAAATATTCAAACGAAAATAGAGATCAGAACGGAAACGATGCGCTTCACTTTCTTCCTTTAAATCTCGATTTGTAGCAGCAATTAATCTGAAATTTGATTTTTTAGGATTTGTATCTCCAACGGGAATATATTCTGAAGTTTCTAAAACACGAAGTAATTTGGCTTGAAGATCGATTGGCATTTCACCAATTTCATCCAAAAATAAAGTACCGCCATTCGCTTCTTCAATAAAACCTTTTTTATCTTTTAAAGCTCCGGTAAAAGCACCTTGTTTGTGACCGAAAAGTTCGCTTTCGAGAATTTCTTTGCTAAAAGTACTGCAGTTCAAAGCCACAAAAGATTTCCCGACGCGATTACTATTTTCATGAATTGCCTGCGCAAAAACTTCTTTTCCGGTTCCTGTTTCGCCTGTAAGTAGAACAGTCGAATCGGTTTTGGCGACTTTTTGCGCCAAATCAATAACTTGTTCAATTCCCTTAGATTTACCAATAATAGTATTGAAGGAATATTTGTCATTGATTCGTTTTTCAAGCTGCTGTACTTTTTTCTGCAACTGCACTTTTTCTACAGCTTTATAAAGGAGCGGAATAATTTTATCGTTATCATCACCTTTTACGATATAATCGAATGCACCGTTTTTCATCGCCTGAACGCCATCCGGAATATTTCCAAAAGCCGTTAAAAGAATAACTTCAATCAAAGGAAAACTGCCTTTTATGGTTTGTAAAAAATCAACACCATTTCCGTCAGGAAGTTTCACATCACATAAAACAACATCAATATCCGTTTGCTCTAATTTCTTAAAACCTGATTTTAAATCTTTAGCTTCGATGACTTCAAACCCTTCCGATTTTATAATGCGCGCCAGCAGACTTCTAAGTTTTTCTTCGTCGTCTATAATTAAAATTTTGTTTGCCATGGGAGAAAAGCTAAAATCGAAAGTTGTTTTTGAAGTACAAATTTAGGATATAAATCATTTGCCTTTTTGATTGATTTGAAATTCTTACGAAAATTCGATTTTTAAAATTAATAGACTTGTTGCTGAATGATGCTTTTTAGAATTATTATATTTCGTTAAAAGATATTTTGCACTATTGAAATATCATTTTTTTAAATAAGATTTCATTAAAAGAGATGTATCTTTAATAACTATAAATCAACTGCTTCTAATGAAAAAAACACAATCAGGAACAAAAGCATTTTTATTGACTATTGTTCTAATACTTAATTTTACATCGTTTTGTTTTGCGAAAAATTCAAACTTCAAAACGGATTCTGTAAAATCAAAATCGATATCATTTAAAATAAAATTAAAATCAGCTGATAAAGCCACGATTAAACCTTCAGCATTAAAATTCAACAAACATTTAGCATACAGCTTTACCGTTGATGACGGATATCGATCTGCTTATTTAACCGCTTTCCCATTATTTAATGGAGGAAAAATAAGCGAACCAATGATTAACGAATGGAAAAACGATCAGGGCGGCGACGGAACAAAATCAAAAGGACTTTTTTATTCTGATGGTTTTGGAAATAAAATTCCGTTTAAATTAGGTTTAGCAATTAATGGAAGCACAATTGGGGATTTTTCAGCTTTTCGTGGGCATCTTTCTTGGGCAGAAGTAAAAGAGATGTACGATGCAGGCTGGGATGTTTTGAATCATAGCTTTCATCATGCGACCAAACACGGAACCAATTTTTTGACAGAAGTAACAGAGAATACAACATCAATAAAACAAAATTTAGGATTTACAATGTCGCATTTTGTAGTTCCTGGCGGAGAAAGTGATCCCGGATATCAGTTAGAATATGAAAGAGATGCGATGGCAAACGGTTCATTTTCTGTTGCATCTTACGTAGGATCAGGGCCTGTTATTAATGTGCAGGAAAAAGTAAATCTGGAGAAAATGATTTATGCCAGAACATTTGTTCAAAGTTCAAAAGATACAATTGGATTCAAGACAATGGATCGTTTTTTGAAAACATTCGATTCAATTGCAAAATCGCCCAACCCGGTTTGGTACAACGAATTCACGCACGGAGTCGGAAACGGAAATCTTTGGAACTTAAGTATGCGTTTTCCTGATTTTAAATATTATATGACTGCGATTGCTGCGAAATATGGTTCAAAAGGAAATGATTCAATTTGGATGGCGCCATGGCAGGAAGTTTACGAATATATTTGGTTAAGAGACAGAATTAAAATCAATTATATACAAAATAATAAAGAAGGAATAGTAACAATTGAACTTCCTGAAATTCCGGAAACATTTAGATATCGCGCTATTTCGTTAGCGATTGATACGCCGGCTAAATTTGAAATAGAATCAAGTTCACCAGATTTTAAAGTTTCTAGTGACGGCAAAACCAATCATACATTAATTACGATTCAGTTGAAGTAAAAAAGTTTTTTTGCCACGAATTACACGAATTTCGCTAATTTTTATTCAGTTTGAGCTGAATATAATTTGTGGAAATTTGTGTAATTCGTGGCAAAAAATAAAAACTTAATTAATTTCCTTTTCGTTATCCTTATAAAAAGTATCTATATTTTTTAAATACGGATCAACAATAATACGCTGAGGTTTTGTTTTGAGTTTAATGTTCCCTTCAACCGAATTGTTTCTAATTAAAAAAGGATAAGAAAATAACTTTCCGTTTTCATCATAAACCCCAATATCTATTATAACATCATTTGGAATCAGTTTTCGTTTTCCGTTTGCATTCTCTGAATATTTTTCAGAATTCACTTTAAAAGAAACTTCGTAAAAACCGTTCTTCTTTTGACTTTCGACCGAAACGACATTAGATGAGTACGTAATAATTTGCTTGAACATTTCATCTAATTTATAATACAGTTTAGGATCCGTTGCCAAATAAATTTGCTTTAATAGATCTTCAGCATCCGGAGTTTGATTTGGATATTTATATTGACTTAAAAAATGCTGTAAAGCTAAATTTAATTTTTCTTCACCAATTAACATTCTCAATTGATGCATCACAAGCATTCCTTTATCATAAGGTAAATATGGGGTATCATAATTCGTTTTATAAAGAGGCCTTTCAGGATCGTAGCTTCGGCTGCTTAAATACAAATCCAAGTGAATTTTTAAAGTTTCCAGTGCTTTTTCTAGTCCATGTTCTTTTTCATAAAGCATTAACTCCGTGTATTGTGCTAAAGTTTCGGTCAAAATCCAGCTTCCTTCTTTTTGTTCCGGACTAATCTGGGCATTTCCCCACCATTCATGCGAAAGTTCATGTGCCGTTAATTGATTGATTACATCTTCTTTATCTCGATGATTTAAGTCGCTGTAAAAACCAAAATTCTCTTTCATAAAAACAGTAGAAGGATAAGAAGTCGCGGCAAAACCATCGGCGAAAGCAGAAACTTCGGCATAACGAATGCTTTTGTAAGGATATTTTCCAAAGTTCTTTTGGCAATAATCCAAAGTATTTTTTACATCCTTTATAAGTTTCGGAACATTTCTTAAATGTCTCGTATCATAATAAACTTCAATAGCAATACCTTTATAAAGAGTTTTTTGAACTTTATATTTGGCAGAAGAAAAAGCAAAGCGAAACGGAATCTTTCCATTTGATTTATAATGAAAATAATTGCGATCG
The DNA here is from genome assembly GCF_004362015.1 of Flavobacterium chryseum. Lineage (GTDB taxonomy): Bacteria > Bacteroidota > Bacteroidia > Flavobacteriales > Flavobacteriaceae > Flavobacterium. The sequence continues at coordinate 5,839 of NZ_SNWW01000012.1, read as the reverse complement.
TTTTTTTTCCATTTTGTAATTAAATCCCCAACTCCAATCGCTGTTTGATTTTCGGAAGTAGAAACTACAGTTTCATAATCAATAAAATTATACGGTACTATTGATTTGTCTTCCAGTTTTTTAAGCGGACTTTGAGCCGGTAAATGTCTTTTTAAACGTTCTTTTTTGCTTTCAATTTCATTAGAATCCTGATAACCAAAAGTTGGAAAATATCGACTAATTCGCATAAAAGAACCATTTTCTATAATTGAATTAAAAGAAGTATGACCTTTAAATGGTGACCAAGTTGATTCAAACGAAAACGAAATTTTCATTTTCTGTTGAGGTCGAAGCGGTTTTTCTAATCGAAACCAATAATGATTAAATGCTGAAACATCACCTATTTTTTTAGCATTCGGAATTTCAATATAAGTTAGCTTCGAATTTCGATCTATATATAGGAGTAAACTATCAATTGGTTTCTCAGCATTATTGATTAATTCGTACGTTCCTTTTACCTCATAACGATTTTCAGACGGAAATAAATCCACATTACTTTTTACAGAAGTTATGGTAGGTTGCGCTAAATCAGCATATTTTTTAAATTGCAACTCATATTGTTCACTCCAATTGTTCTGATATTCTTCAGTAATATAAGGATACTCAATATTGGTTTTATAGAAAAGAAAAGTTCCAAAACCGATAAAAAGTAAAATTCCTAAAGTAAAAACCGCTTTTTGAATAGTATTAAACGAATGTCTTCGGAATGATTTCAGGATAGAAGTATTTCGTTTCCAAAAAATTCCAGTTACAATTATTAGAATCAAAGCCAACCCAAGATTGTATAACATCGAAACATCAAACGCAAAAGTATATTTCCCAAAACCATTCAAATCAAAATATTCTCTTTTGAAGGAATCTCCAAACCGTAATAAAAGATGAGAAACTCCTAATTGTTGCCCAATTCCCGTACTTATTAAAATCGTGATAATCGTTGCGGCAGAAAGTCCTTGATATTTATTAGAAATTACCGTCTGAATAAAAACAACTAAAACCGAAATCAATAAAATAGGTAAACCCAAATAATAGAATAACGAAAGATAAAGCCCAAATTCTATTGGAGCATTAGCATGAACGATTTGAAAACCACAGCCAATCAAAATACTCAAAGCAATTATAATAAGCGGAATCGTAAAAAGTGAAATGATTTTTGAAATTAAAACAACCGTTTGTTGATATGGCGTTGTGTTTTCGAGCATTTCAAATCGAGAACTTTCACTTCGGTTTATCAATTCGTTACTATAAAAAAGCAGAATTAAAATCAAGATAAAAGGCAAACGATCCATGATCGTGCTAATCATCAAAGCAGTATTCGTGATGTTTTGTGCCAATCTGATTCCGCCATCAATCTCGTCAGAAATTTCAATTGCTAATAACCCGGAAAACAAAAGGGCAATTAAGAAAAACGGAATTCCTTTCAAAATCAAGGAAACATCCATTTTGATGTAACTTTTTAAAACCAATAAATTTTGTTTGAAAGTTCTGAATTCGATGTTTTTTGGCAATTCCGTAGAAAAAGAAAGAGTTTCCGTTTTTAGAACTTTAATTGGTTTTGCCTTTTTAGTTTTAGTTTTTCTAAAAGAGAAGAAACAATACGAAATCAAAATCAATAGAACAGAAATACTTAACCAAAGAATTCTGTTGAACAGAAAATTACCGGATAAATCAAGAAGATTGGTGTTTTTCTCGATAGCTGTAAAATATCTCGTTTGTTCCAGAAATGCCGCCAACCCAAACGGATCTACTTTTGCCGCAAACGACATCGCAGCCGCTGATGAAGGAGATGCATTTGCAAAAATAGGAGAATTAGAGAACAGCGAACCGGCGATATATAAAATGTAAACCATAAAACCGCCTACATATATAAAGAGTTTACTTCTCGTTAACCAAGCCAAAGTTGTCAAAACAGAAAGACACAAGAAGATATTCGGGATTACCAAAACCAAATACGGCCAAAAATAATTCAGAAACGAAAACGTACGTATTTCATCTTTTGATAACCAAGGCATCAAATGACCAATCATCATACCGATTATAAACATGCCAAAAGAAACAACCGCAATCCCAAAAGCAATACTAAATTTGCTTCCTAAATAATGAAACTTAGAAATTGGCGTCGTGAAAATGATTGTGTCAAATTTAGTTTCATATTCTTTCAGGAAATTCTGCACCACCTGAAGCGTGATCGAGAATATTGTCGTTAACGAAATCAAGCCAATGGCATACGTCAAAACATAAGGACTATTTTTATAAGCACCAGAAAAAGAGAAATTAGCAAAAGCACTTACAAAAAATCCCAGGATCAAATAAACTAAAAATGTGGCATAAAAGCTCCAATTTCTGGTATTGTTATGCCATTCAAATTCTAATAATTTTGAGAACATAACGTTACTTTTTAAATTGATTTTGAGCTAAAACAGAAAAATACACATCACTTAAATCCGGAGAAATTAAACCAAAACCAGAATCAGGTTGCTGATCTGCACAAACATGAATATTCAGTTTCCCGGAATTCAAATGCGAGGATATAATATTAAAATTCGTTTGATAATCCTGCCATTCAGATTTATGAATCACTTTCATCCAGATTTTATTCTTTAAAGAATCAACAGCATCGTTAGGATTTCCTTCAGAAATTAATTTTCCGTTTGCAATAATTGCCATTTTGGTACACAAATCACGAACATCTTCAACAATATGAGTCGATAGCAATACAATAATACTTTCTCCAATTTCGCTTAGTAAATTATTAAAACGGTTTCTTTCCTCAGGATCAAGACCCGCCGTAGGTTCATCGACAATAATAATCTTCGGATTTCCCAGCAAAGCCTGCGCAATTCCAAACCGCTGACGCATTCCGCCAGAAAAGGAGTGAACCGCCTTGTCTTTATGTTGCAGTAAATTAGTTTGTTGCAATAAAGTCACAATCTGATCGTGTCTTTCCTTTTTATTGACAATTCCTTTCAAAATAGCCAAATGATCTAATAAACGATAAGCGGAAATTTTAGGATAAACGCCGAATTCCTGAGGTAGATAACCCAGATTTTCTCTTACATACATTGAGTTTTCCATAATGTTGATTCCGTTAAACTCAATTATTCCAGAAGTAGGTTCCTGCAAAGCCGCAATAGTTCGCATTAAACTAGATTTTCCGGCTCCATTTGGCCCCAATAAGCCAAACATTCCGTTCGTGATTTCTAGCGATACATCAGCCAGCGCTTGTGTACCGTTCTCATACGTTTTGCTGAGATTTTTGATTGATAAAATGTTCATTTTTTGATTGATTTAATGATTATATAAATGATGATTAAAAAAAAATTAGGCAATAGAATTCCTGCCGACCTTGGAGAGTCGATTTTATAATGAGATTTTAAAAAAGATTTATTCGCTTACGTACTCTAAAATATCGCCGGGCTGGCAATCCAGTATTTTACAAATAGCTTCCAGAGTATCAAACCGGATTCCCTTGGCTTTTCCGGTTTTAAGTATCGATAAATTGGCGGGTGTAATTCCTAGTTTTTCAGCCAACTCTTTACTTTGCATCTTGCGTTTCGCAAGCATGACATCAACGTTTACAATTATTGGCATGATTATATAAATAAGTCTTGTTCGTTCTGAAGGTTTAATCCTTGTTTAAAAATAGCAGCTAAAAAATAAGCAAATACGCCCAGCATAAAATGCAGCACAATAAAAATGCTAACCTCATTGTCAAGTGAAACAAAGAAAGAAGCTAAAAATATCACCACACTAGGTAAAATTAAATTAGTCAAGTAAAATCGCCTCAAATGATTGATCCCGTTTTGCGTAAACAATTTAGGCTGAAAAAATATCTTAAAAACATTGCTGATCAGCAAAAAGAAAAGTCCGTAAAGACTCAAAGGAGACAAAAAATCGAAAATAATATAAGGAAGATTATAATCGCCTAGCATAAGAGGATGATCTGTAAAAGGATAGCAAATCTGAAAATATTTTCCGTTATCCTTAAAATTCAGTGACCATCCTGTCAGCAAGGTTAACAAAGAATAAAGTGCCAACGTAAAATATACAATAGCTAAAAAGCGGGTAACATAAAATAAGATTTTCGAAACAATGTATGTGGTTTTCATTTGTGACTAAATTTAGTTTTAATATTGCAAATGTATAATTAATTATCGTAAAACAATAATTAATTATAAAGATTTATAATTTGAGTGTTCTTTTTACCTAAAATAAAAACATTATAATTCTATTAACACTAGAAAAGAAAAGACATCTTTATAAATGAATTAATTTTGTACAAATTAAAAAATTACATGAAAAACCCAATTTCAATCTCCATATTAGAACTCGCTATTATAACCCAAGATAGCAACGCAGCAGAAACATTTCAAAAAACAAAAGAAATAGCCCAATTAGCAGATCAATTAAATTATAAGCGTTTTTGGCTGGCTGAACATCATAATATGGCACACGTTGCCAGTTCAGCAACCGTAGTTTTAATTGGTTTTATAGCCAGTCAGACAAAAAATATCCGCGTAGGTTCAGGCGGAATCATGTTGCCGAATCATTCTCCTTTAATAGTAGCCGAACAATTTGGAACGTTAGAAACCCTTTATCCTAACCGAATTGACTTAGGATTAGGAAGAGCGCCAGGAACAGATCAGCCAACTGCCGAAGCAATCCGAAAAGACTTTTTTGAGCAAGCACAACGTTTTCCTGCAAATGTTACCAAGCTTCAGGATTATTTTTCAACCGAAAATGCGACCGCAAAAGTGCGTGCATTCCCTGCCGAAGGCACAAATGTTCCCATCTGGATTCTGGGTTCAAGTATGGAAAGTGCCGCTCTTGCCGCTGCCTATGGTTTGCCGTATGCTTTTGCAGGACATTTTGCACCGCGCCAAATGATACAAGCTTTTGAGTTCTATCGCGAAAATTTTCAGGCTTCAGATGTTTTAGACAAACCCAAAACAATGGCCTGTGTTAATATCGTAGCAGCAGATACAAATGAAGAAGCTGAATTTTTATCAACCAGCTTATATCAGATGTTTTTGAATTTAATCCGTAATGACCGCAAAGGTTTACAACCGCCAGTGCCTTCTTTAGATGATATAATGAGCGAAGAAGAACGTTTTCACGTAAATCAAATGACCGCATGTACATTTACAGGAAACAAAGAACAGTTAGCAATAGACCTTAAAAAGTTTATTGATTACTCACGTGTTGATGAATTAATGGCAACAAGTCCAATCTTCGATCATCAGGCAAAATTAAAAAGTATTCAAATCACCAAAGAAGTAATAGATAGTTTAAATTAAAGTATACATATATTAAGTACAATTTGACGCTCCTACTATATAAGAGTAAAATTTACTCCCACAACCCGACAGTTTTTCAAAGCCTGTCGGGTTTATTTTTGCTGTCTATATTTTGTCCAGCTGAGCGCAGTCGAAGCTCTTTAAGTTGGTATTTGTAATTTGAAAATTTAGAATTTAGTTTTTCAGGAGATGTTTCCCGCTATTTGTTCCAATCTTTTGTGCCGACCCCCGGCACAAAAGGATTTCTCCCGAGACTTCGGGACTATCGGGGCTAGGGGCAGTAGTTTTCAAAAGAAGCCTCCTTATATATAAGCAAAGAAGGCAACCTATAACCTTAAAACAAAAAAAAGCCACTTTGCATAGTTCTGTAAAAAGGGGTAATTAAGGTGCGAAGTCCATAAAACAGGGATGAATTAGAAGCTGAGGATTGCGAAACCCACAACGGCTACAGAAATTCCTCACAAATACTAAAAAAGTTATAATTGTAAAAAGGGGGTTATCAGAGA
>NZ_SNWW01000011.1 GCF_004362015.1 Flavobacterium chryseum | reverse complement strand
ATTTTAGATTTTAGATTTTAGATTTTAGATTTTAGATTTTAGATTTTAGATTTTAGATTTTAGATTTTAGATTTTAGATTTTAGATTTTAGATTTATAAAAAATCGCTACGCTCTTTTTTATTGGAATTTGGAATTTTACACATTGAAATTTATTTATTTTTCTGTCAGACTGAGTGAAGTCGAAGTCCTTTTGTCAATCAAAAATCTAAAATCTAAAATCTAAAATCAGAAATCTAAAACCTTGCGTATGTTCAAACTTATTGCTATTTTTAGTACTTGAACTATGCCGTTATGATAGAAATAGATATAGAAAAAGAAAACAAAGCAATTGCGCACGAATACAAAGAATTACTTCGAATAAGCTACCAAACTTTATCGCCTGCAGACAAAAAACTTATTCGTAAGGCTTTTGATGTGGCTGTCGATGCCCATAAAGAACAACGTCGTAAATCTGGAGAAGCGTATATCTTTCATCCTATTGCAGTTGCAAAAATTGTTGCCTCTGAAATTGGTTTGGGAGCGACCTCTATTGCTGCGGCATTATTGCACGATGTTGTTGAAGATACACCTATAACAGTTGAAGATATTGAGCGTTTATTCAACCCAAAAGTGGCACAATTGGTTGAGGGTTTAACCAAAATTTCGTTGGTTCAAAAAGACCTTAATGCTTCTATGCAGGCAGAGAATTTCCGTAAAATGATCCTGACTCTTAACGATGATGTTCGTGTTATTTTGATCAAACTGGCAGATCGTCTTCATAATATGCAAACTATGGATTCGATGGCGGAATACAAACAGACCAAAATCGCCTCTGAAACTTTATACATTTACGCTCCTCTCGCCCATCGTTTGGGACTTTATAACATAAAAACAAAACTGGAAGATTTAGGTTTAAAATATACCGAACCTGCAGTTTATGAAGATATTGTAAGCAAAATTCGTGAAACTAAAGAAGAACAGGATGCTTATATAAAAGATATTTCAGATGTTTTAAAGAAATCTCTAGACGGAGAAAATATTGATTACATCATAAAAGGACGTCCTAAATCTATTTATTCGATTCGCCGAAAAATGCGCGCTCAAAATGTAAGTTTTGATGAAGTGTATGATAAATTCGCCCTCAGAATTGTTTATAAATCAGATCCGCACGATGAAAAATTCGTGGCGTGGAAAATCTATTCGATTGTAACAGATCATTACAGACCAAGTCCGAGTCGTCTGCGCGACTGGATTTCATCTCCAAAATCAACCGGTTACGAAGCTTTGCACATAACCGTAATGGGTCCGAAAGGCCGTTGGGTTGAAGTGCAGGTCCGAAGTGAGCGTATGGATGAAATTGCAGAGAAAGGCTACGCGGCACATTACAAATATAAAAATGGCGCAACCGAAGAAAGCGGGTTAGATGTCTGGCTGAATTTACTTCGTGAAGCACTAGAAAATCAGGAAACCAATGCGGTTGATTTTGTGGAAGATTTTAAAATGAATTTATATTCAAAAGAAATCTTTGTTTTTACCCCAAAAGGAGAAATAAAATCGTTGCCAAAAGGTGCCACTTCGCTTGATTTTGCATTTAGTATTCACTCAGAAATTGGGATAAAAACCAGAGGAACTCGTGTCAACGGGCGTTTGGTTCCGCTAAATCATGAACTTAAAAGTGGTGACCAGGTCGAAGTTATTACATCTGCCAATCAAAAACCAACGATAAACTGGCTTGATTATGTAACGACTTCGAGAGCGAAAAATAAAATTAAAAACGTTCTTAACGAGAATACCAAAAAAATCGCCGAGGAAGGAAAAGAATTGCTTACCAGAAAGCTAAAACACTTAAAAGTAACAATTAACGAACAGGTTATCAATGAATTGGTAAACTTTTTCAAACTAAAAACGAGCTTAGATTTATTTTACAGAGTTGGAATTGGTGCGATAGAAAATCAGCAATTAAAAGATTATGCTGCCCAAAAAAGCAACTCGTTTATCAATTTCTTTAAAAATAAAATTAAAAGAAATAAAGACAACAATACAGCCGCAGAAGACATTCATAAACCTGTCATTAGCAGTAATTATGATATGTTGGTTTTTGGAACAGAACATGACAAACTCGATTATAAACTTTCGCAATGTTGTAACCCAATTCCCGGAGATGATGTTTTTGGATTTGTAACCATCAATGAAGGAATAAAAGTCCATAAAAAAGATTGTCCGAACGCAATCGGAATGCAGTCAAATTATGCTTATCGTATTATGAGTGCCAAATGGATTGACTCTTCGCAGGAAGAATTTAAAGCCATTATCAATATTACCGGAATGGATGTTTTGGGACTTACGAATCAATTGACGAAAGTAATTTCGAACAATATGAGCGTAAACATTCAGAGTATTTCGTTGAGTACGGATGCCGGAATTTTTCACGGTCAGATTGCGGTTATTGTAAAGAACAATACGATTTTAAAAAAAATGATTAATGCCATTAAAAAAATCGACGGCGTTGACAAAGTAACCCGCGAATACAGAACGTAAATAAATATTTCTTCCCGAGTTTAAAAAACTATAATTATGAAAACAGATTCTTTGGAAATTCCTAAAGTAAACTTTGATGAAAATGGAGAACTTTTAATTGTTGCTTCCGAATCTTCATCCAAAGATGATTTTGATTTTTTTCAGGGAAAATCTGTAATTCGCAACAAAAAACTAAAACAAAGATTTGCAAATTCTGATGAATGGATAGAATTTCCATCGACTCAGGAAATGTATAAAATCCTGAACGGAATTGGAAATATCGATAATTTCCTCGCCACTTTTGATGGTGAACCTTTTGAAGGAATGACAGTGCGCCTTTTTAATCCGAAAACAAAATTGTGGAGTATTTATTGGTCCGATTCAAATACCGGAGTTCTTGACAAACCTGTAATTGGTTCTTTTGAAAACAATGTTGGCCATTTTTTCTCTAAAGATATTTATGAAGGAAAAGATGTAATTCAGGTTTTTCGCTGGAATGCAAGAGATCAAAATAATCCTGTCTGGAGTCAGGCGATGTCTGATGACAAAGGAAAAACATGGGAATGGAACTGGTACATGTACATGACAAAAACGAAATAAAAATTTGTTAGTTTTATCATAAATAAAAATAATTATGTTAATTAAGTTCTTGCGAACTTTTTGAAAATTATAGATGCAAAACCCTGTATTTGGTGCATTATTACTAATCAAAATCAAATTTGAACGTTAAAGTTTAAACCCGAAACTTTTATTCATTAAAAATAAAAAATTATCTTTGCCGGATATGACACTCATTTCAACTGACAACACTAAGAATCAAGAAATTGTAAAAAATGTTTTTACAATGTATCTTGAACAAAAAGGGCATCGCAAAACTCCTGAGCGTTATGCTATACTTCAGGAAATTTACGAGAGCGAAGAGCATTTTGACATAGAAAATCTTTATATCAAAATGAAAAACAAAAACTATCGTGTGAGTAGAGCAACTTTATACAACACGATCGAGTTATTGTTAGACTGCGCTTTGGTTAGAAAACATCAATTTGGGCAAAATCAGGCTTACTACGAAAAATCATATTTTGATAAGCAGCACGATCACATTATCATGACTGATTCTGGAGAAGTAATCGAATTTTGCGACCCAAGAATTCAAACCATCAAAAAAACAATCGAAGAAATATTTGATATCGAAATTACGAATCATTCACTTTATTTCTACGGGAACAAAAAACAAAAAATATAATCCGGAAAGGGAATTATTTAAAAAATAAAAAAAAGAAAATTAACTACATAATCAGTAGGGTAAATTAAACTGCCCTAACGCAAATTAAAACAGAATGACCGTAGATTTATTACTAGGATTACAATGGGGAGATGAAGGTAAAGGAAAAATTGTTGACGTTCTTACCTCAAATTATGATATTATTGCACGTTTTCAGGGAGGACCAAATGCAGGACATACATTAGAATTTGACGGAATTAAACATGTATTAAGAACCATTCCTTCTGGAATTTTTCATAAAAATTCAATAAACATCATTGGTAATGGTGTTGTAATAGATCCGGTAGTTTTTCAAAAAGAAATTGAAGGTTTAGAGAAATTTAACCTTCACATCAAAAGTAAATTGATCATTTCAAGAAAAGCACATTTAATTTTACCAACGCACCGTTTGTTAGATGCAGCATCTGAAGCATCAAAAGGAAAAGCGAAAATTGGTTCTACTCTTAAAGGAATTGGCCCAACTTATATGGACAAAACCGGTAGAAACGGATTGCGTGTTGGAGATGTTGAATTAGAAGACTTTAAAGAACGTTACAGAGCTTTAGCTGATAAACATGAAGCTATGATCGCTTTTTATGACGTGGCTATTCAATACAACTTAGAAGAACTTGAAAAAGAGTTTTTTGAAGCTATCGAAGAATTAAAAAAATTAGACTTTATTGACAGTGAAGAATATATGTACCAGGCTCAAAAAGCAGGGAAATCTATTTTATGCGAAGGAGCTCAGGGTTCTTTATTAGATGTTGATTTTGGAACTTATCCTTTCGTAACTTCATCAAATACTACTGCTGCCGGAGCTTGTACCGGTTTAGGTATTGCGCCTAACAAAATAAAAGAAGTTTACGGAATTTTCAAAGCTTACGTTACACGTGTTGGTAGCGGACCTTTCCCTACTGAACTTTTTGACGAAGACGGTGCAACAATGGCAAGAGTTGGAAACGAATTTGGATCTGTTACAGGAAGACAAAGACGTTGTGGCTGGTTAGACTTAGTAGCTTTAAAATATGCTATTCAGGTTAACGGAGTAACTCAGTTAATGATGATGAAAGGCGATGTTCTTTCTGGTTTTGAAACTTTAAAAGTTTGTACGGAGTATAACTATAAAGGACAAAATATATCTCACTTTCCGTATAACATCGAACCTGAAAATGTAACTCCTATATATAAAGAGTTTAAAGGATGGCACGCTGACTTAACAGGATTGACTACTTACGATCAATTGCCAATTGAGCTAAAAGAATATATCGAGTTTATTGAGAAGGAAGTTGAAGTGCCAATCAAAATTGTATCGGTTGGGCCAGACAGAAAACAAACAATAACAAAATAATTACTAAACGCTCTGATAAACAGAGCGTTTTTTTATACAAAACTATTTTCGCCATGAGAAAAAATCCAGAAATTGAAATCATCGAAACCAAATTATTATCAGACAATTGGTATCTGTTAAACAAAGTCACTTTTAATTATCAAAAAGAAAACGGCACAAGTGAAAAGCATATTCGCGAAGTTTACGATCGCGGAAACGGAGCCGGTATTTTATTATATAATGCGGCTAAAAAAACAGTTATTCTAACCAGACAATTTCGTTTGCCAACGTATCTTAACGGAAATAAAACCGGAATGATGATTGAAGTTTGCGCAGGATTGTTGGATAAGGATAATGCAGAGCAGGCGATTATTCGGGAAACAGAAGAAGAAACGGGTTATCGTTTAAAAAAAGTTGAGAAAGTTATAGAAACTTATATGTCACCGGGATCTGTAACAGAAATTCTGTATCTGTTTGTTGGAGAATATGATGAAACTATGAAAGTAAGCGATGGCGGCGGATTAGATGCTGAACAGGAGAATATTGAAGTTCTTGAATATACTTTTGATGAAGCCTACTCAATGATTGAATCTGGTGAAATTACAGACGCTAAAACCATTATGTTGTTGCAACATGCTAAAATAAAAGGATTAATATAAGTTTTTTTTGATTTAGAAATATGTTATTTTTAGATAACATAAACTCTGACATTCTTTTAAATGAAATTACTTAAATACGGAAAAACAATTCTTAAAATACTATTCGTTATTTTTATAATAATGAATAGTATTGCTCTTTTTCATGCCTATAAGTTTACGCATTACAACAATAGCAAAAAGGAAAAAACTAAAAGTCCAGAAAAATTAACTTCGCTTGACAAAGCGCAAATTGTATTTTTTGGAGTTAATAATCCCAAGCCACGGAACACAAAATTTCCTTCTCAAAAATATCAAACTTTAAAGTTACAAAGCAACAAAGAAATTGAATGTTGGTTAATTACAACTCCAAATTCAAAAGGAACCGTGGTATTATTTCACGGTTATGGCGGTGAGAAATCTTTAATGATTGAGAAATCAGATGAATTTATAAAACTGGGTTATAGTACAATGCTTGTCGATTTTATGGGAAGCGGAAATTCAGAAGGAAATCAAACTACAATTGGGTATAAAGAAGCCGAAGAAGTTAGAACCACATATGAGTATTTAAGGCTAACCGGAGAAAAAAACATTTATATGTTTGGGACTTCTATGGGTGCTGTAGCTATTATGAAATGCATTCATGACAATGAAATAAAACCAAAAGCAATTATACTCGAATGTCCGTTTGGTTCTATGTACGAAACGGTTTATGCAAGATTTAAAAGAGTAAATGCGCCAACCTTCCCAATGGCGGGAATGTTGTTGTTTTGGGGAGGCCTTGAAAACGGATTTTGGGGATTTAGTCATAATCCGCGGGAATATGCAAAAAGCATCACTTGCCCTACTTTATTGTTGTACGGAGAAAAAGATAAAAGCGTAAGCCGAAAAGAAATAGATGAAATTTACACCAATTTAAAAGGTTCTAAAAAACTCAATATTTATAAAGAAACCGGGCACGAAAACTATCTGATAAAAAACAAAATGGAATGGGTTAAGGATATTTCTTATTTTTTAAAATGAGAATCAAACAAACAATTCAAAAAATTGTGTAAACTTTTTAGGAGGTGATTAAAATAACTTTACATCAATAAAAAAACCAATTTATGAAAAAGTTATACTATACATCAAATATCCTTCTTTTACTAGTTTTAGTTTTATTAGGTTCTTGTAAAAAAGAAACGACTAAAGAAACAAAAAAAGCAAAACCTCATAAAACTATAGAATACAAAAAACCCGCATCTGTTGGTTTTCATTTTGAAAAAACAAAACAATGGCTTGAAAATAACAAAAGCGATTCGACTAAATTGGATATCGTTTACGCTATAAACAGAACTGATAAAGCGAATTTTGCGAAAAAGGATTCTGTTATAGTGCCTACTGATTTTAATGGCGATTTGGCTTCTTACCTTCCTTTTCCTTTTCACGTATCAAACTTAGAAGAGGTTTCAAAAGTATTGATTTTCTCTTATCCTGCGCAAACATTTGCTGCTTATGAATATGGAGACTTAGTCTATACAGGCCCAACAAATATGGGAAGAAAAAAAGATCAAACTCCAACAGGATTGTTTTTTACCAACTGGAAAGCTGAAAAAACAACGAGTACTTTTAATGACGAATGGGACTTAAAATGGAATTTCAATATCGAAAATAAATTAGGAGTTGGTTTTCATGAATATGAATTGCCAGGCTATCCTGCATCACATTCTTGTTTAAGATTATTAGAAAAAGATGCTAAATATCTTTACAAATGGGCAGACCAATGGATTTTGAAAGATGAAGAAAACGTAAAAGTAAAAGGAACTCCGGTAATTGTATTTGGAAGTTATGATTTTGACGGACCAAAACCTTGGTACGCATTAGCTAAAGATCCAAAAGCATTAGATATTTCTGAATCAGAAATGGAAACTCAAACGCAACCTTTTATTCAAAAAATATTAGAAAATCAAAAACTTAGAGAAGGAAATACAACTACTGACACACCTTAAAACAACTCTATATATTCTTAAAATCAGCTACAACTTAATTGTTTAAGCTGATTTTTTATTTAAGTTATTTTAATTTGTTACTTTCGTTTAATATATAACCCTTGAACTTAAATAATATGCCAAAAAAATTAATCTTTCTATTTTTATTATCAAGCTTTTTCGCCATTGGGCAAACCAAAAGCAATTCAAAATCAGAAACTTATACAAGCCGAAAAGAACTTTATTCAATAAAATACAATCCTGATCACTGGATAAAAAATCCGGAATCTGAAAGTTGGGATGTAGAATTTCATGATAAATACAGTCTGGTAAATGCTTATTTTATTGAATATGATTATTTTATATCTGATAAAAAACTAAAAAGCACTATTGAAGAAGAATATAAAGAGTTTGGAAAAATAAAAAATCTAAAAATTTACAAGAAAAAAATAAACAGCATTGAAGTGAATTATTTTGAATGTGAGCTAGATTACAATGATTATCTATACAAATATCAAGGATTCTTTTACAGCGGAAAAGGCGGTTCTATACAAATGCAATATGGCGCACAGGCCGAAGCAATAGAACACAATCAAAATCTTATAGATGAATTGAATAATGGAATTTCAATCATTAATTAAAAATAAAAAAGGCATAAGAAACTAAATCTTATGCCTTTTTTAATATATACAAACTAAAATTATCTTGAATAATTTGGAGCTTCTTTAGTAATTGTAACGTTATGTGGATGACTCTCCGTAATTCCGCTTGATGTGATTCTAACAAAACGTCCTGAATCTTGTAGCGTTGGAATATCTTTTGAACCACAATATCCCATTCCGGCACGAAGACCTCCAACGAATTGAAGCATGCTTTCGTTTAATTCTCCTTTGTAAGGAACACGACCAACAATTCCTTCCGGAACTAATTTTTTAACATCGTCTTCAACATCCTGGAAATAACGATCTTTAGAACCCGTTTGCATGGCTTCAACAGAACCCATTCCGCGGTATGATTTGAATTTTCTTCCTTCAAAAATAATAGTTTCTCCAGGAGATTCTTTTGTACCGGCTAATAATGAACCTAACATTACACAGTCGGCACCGGCAGCGATTGCTTTAGGAATATCTCCTGTATAACGAATTCCACCATCTGCAATAACCGGAACTCCAGTTCCTTTTATAGCCGCAGCTACTTCAAGAACAGCTGAGAATTGAGGAAAACCAACACCGGCAACAATACGGGTTGTACAGATGGAACCAGGACCGATTCCAACTTTTACACCGTCAGCACCATTTTCTACTAAATATTTAGCAGCTTCAGGAGTTGCAATGTTACCTACAATTACATCAATATTTGGGAATTTTGTTTTTACTTCTTTTAATACATTCACAACACCTTCAGTATGTCCGTGAGCAGTATCTATAATAATGGCGTCAACTCCGGCAGCAACTAATGCTTCGGCTCTTTGTACTGCATCTCCGGTAACTCCGATTGCTGCAGCAACTCTTAAACGACCATAACTATCTTTGTTTGCAATTGGTTTTTGAGTTAATTTGGTAATATCTCTAAAAGTAATTAAACCAACTAATTCATTTTGAGCATTTACAACGGGTAATTTTTCAATTTTATGTCCTTGTAAAACTACTTCGGCTTGTTCTAATGAAGTTCCTTCGGCAACAGTAACTAAGTTTTTACTTGTCATTACTTCTACGATTGGTCTGGCTCCATTTTTTTCGAAACGTAAATCACGGTTTGTAACTATGCCTTTTAAGATTCTGTTTTCGTCAACAATTGGAATACCGCCAATTCCGAATTCTTTCATGGCGTTTTTTGCATCTGCAATTGTTGAAGTCATTGGCAATGTTACCGGATCGATAATCATTCCTGCCTCAGCACGTTTTACTTTTCTAACCTTCGCAGCTTGCTGCTCGATGGTCATATTTTTATGCAAAACACCAATTCCGCCTTCTTGCGCCATAGCAATTGCCATTGCACTTTCTGTAACGGTATCCATAGCAGCTGATACTATAGGAACGTTTAGTGTTATATTTCGTGAAAATTTTGATTTGATACTCACTTCGCGAGGAAGCACATTAGAGTAGTTAGGTACTAATAATACATCGTCGTAAGTTAAACCTTCGCCGATAATCTTGGAGTTGTGTGCTATCATGGTGCAATTTGTAGTTGAATTGCGTGCAAATGTAGTGAATAAATTGGAAACTTGAATACTAACTTTTTCTTAAATTTATTACAGTAAGAAAGGGACTATGTTTTTAAATTCAAATTTCAAAACTTAAATTCTAAATTCCAAGCCTTAGCAACATATTTAAAATGGAGCAAAATTGGAATTTATAAAATCAATCTGATTCTGGAAAAATAAAATTTAAACCGAATTGAAACGCCAGACTATTGGCTTTAGAGACATCTCTGTATTCTAATACATTATCGACAAGACCGTAAATATTAAATTTACCTATTGTGCCTGAGAGTCCTAAACCTATATTTTTTTTAGAAAAAGCATCAAAAGTATAAGTGGCTTTAAAGTCTAATTTTTCTAAAATACTTCGTTGATAAAAAGCTGTTATGGCAATAAAAGGCTGTTTTGGCATACTCATTAAAAATAATTGCCCTCCAACTGAATTGGCGTATTTTCTGGTGGTTTTTACTTTGCAATTGCAATCAGCACTTGATCTTGATTCTCCAAATGAATATTGAAGTGAGGAATAGAATTTTACTGGTCGCCAGGTCGTATATTTATTGTAAAGTGTATCTCTTGGAATTGCTTTTTCAAATTCACCCAGAACATTTTCAGGTGCATTTATATTATCAAAATTCGGATTTACTCCTTCGTAATTATAAGTGCCTTTATAGGTTAATGTTTCAATATCTTTAGAGTGTCTGATAAAACCAAGATCTATAACACTTGCCGTAAATTGAAGGTTTTCCTTAAAATAATAAGTTAATCCTGCGTCAAAACCTAAACCCAAACTTCCGTTAAAAAAAGTATTGTGTACAATATCTTCTGCTTCGCTTCCTTTGTATTCGTCTTTTGTAAAAGTGGCAATTCCTGAACTTTTAATTTCTAAGTTTGATGCAATTATTTGAGTGTAAAAGTTTGGTGTTCCGTCGCTTTGATTTGTATAAATAAATCCTGAGTTTTTTGTAGATGTTGCATTTGCTCCGCTGGAATAAATTTTGAAACGGCCACCCAAAACTAACTTTTCATTTAGTTTTTTATGAAATCCGACATGCAATACAGAAAGCACTTCGGCTCTAAGATTAAAATCAGATAAATCGAAAGATTTGCCAATATGATCCCGATTTCCGTCTAATGCTAATATGGCTAAATCTTTGGGCACATACATCAAAAAATCAAATTCCTGATAAAGCCCAAATGAAATATAAGATTTGCTTCCTTCTCCTCCTACTCTAAAACCTCCGGAAAATAATTCGAGTTGCTGGTTAATATGGGTTTTATCATTTGCAGATGATTTGTTTATAATGTTTCGGACTTTATCATTAAAATCAACTCCGTTATTTGCAAATAAATCATACGCAGAAAAGCTGCTCGAACCTAAATTAACTGAAATTCCGGATAGCAACGGGATTCCGAAATAATATTTATACGAAACATCGGCACCCGGATTTACGAGTGATGCTTGCGGAATCGAGGTAAAATTATACAAGACTTCTTTGTTTTGAGCAAAACAAGAAAGCTGAATAGTGACTATTATGATCAGGTATATCTTTCTCATTCGGCTTCTATTAGCATATAAGCGGTTGCACTCGAACGTAATTTTAAATTACCTAAACTACTGTCATTCAATGGCGGTCCTGCCCCTATTCTTACGGTAAAACCAATTTTAACGGTTTGCTTTAAAAGTACGAGCCTTTGATTTTCGAAAACCTCAGTTGGGTATCGTATTACATTTGAACCTCCTGTATATGCCGGGATATCAAAAGTCATCGTATCAAGCACTTCATCATTTTGGCCAAGAAGTGAAATATCAAGACTAAAAGGTCTGTTTATTGTATTTTCTAATTCAAAATCACTCTCTGCTTTAATCAGATTGTCTTTGAAAAATTTTTCTTTAAACGCTTTAAAAGGCTGAATATCAAACGCGATTTCTTGTGGACTTCCGTTATCTATAAATTTATTTGCAGCGACATCAAAATAGGCCAGATTGGCTACGTAAACAGGTGTTAACGTTAGATCATTAACCTGATCAAAATCTAAATCGCTTGAGCACGAGCAAAATAGAAATAGTATGCCTATAACTTTTGGGATTTTGTTGATCAAGTGTAATTTCATGACAAAGTAGCTTACTAATAATAAGCTACAACGTTGATTTATTGCAACTTATTATACTATGAGTAGTAAATATACTACTTTTTTAATGAAATTTACCAAACAATTTTGAAGCTTCGTTATAAGCGCTTTCAAAACTTAAAGAATTTAAGCCTGTTATCTTTTTATTAGAAGTAAAATAGGAAATAAGTTTTTCAGTAGGCATATTTCCGGTTAGTTTGTCTGTCGCCATGGGACAGCCTCCAAAACCCTGAATAGCGCCGTCAAATCTTGTACAGCCGGCTTTGTGAGCGGCGTCAATTTTTTCAAACCAGCTATTTGGCGTTGTATGCAAATGTGCACCGAATTCTATTTGAGGATATTTGGGAATTAAATTAGAAAAAAGATACGTAATAACTTCAGGTGTAGAACTTCCTACTGTATCAGAAAGCGACAGGATTTTTACACCCATTTTAGACAATTTCTCTGTCCATTCGCCAACAATTTCAACATCCCACGGATCTCCGTATGGATTTCCGAAACCCATTGAAAGATAGGTTACTACTTCTTTATTTTTTTTATCAGCGATCTCTAAAATTTCCTCAAGTGTAACTAATGATTCGGCAATGGTTTTATGCGTATTACGCATCTGGAAATTCTCTGATATTGAAAAAGGAAATCCTAAATATTGAATAGCTTCATGCTCTGACGCTAATTGCGCACCTTGGGTATTGGCAATGATAGCCAGCAATTTACTTGTGGTTTGCGATAGATCAAGTTGGGCCAAAACTTCGGCCGTATCCTGCATTTGCGGAATAGCTTTTGGAGACACAAAACTTCCGAAATCAATCGTATCAAAACCTACTCTAAGCAAAGCTTGTATGTACGAAACCTTGTTTTTGGTGGGGATAAACGTTTTGATACCTTGCATGGCATCACGTGGGCATTCGATAATTTTGATTTCTTTGCTCAAAGCTTATTCTTTAGTGAAGGCTAAGTTAGTTTCTTTTTTAAACAAATAAAAGTTATAATTTTCTTTAATTTTACATTACATAAATATGGAATAAGAATAAAGATTACTTAAAAACGTAATAAATAAAAATATTACCTATATTTGTAATAGTAAAGTTTATTTAATTTTAATTATATTTGAATTATGACAAGCGTAATTACAGGCGATATAATCGGTTCAAGACAACAGGAGTCTAAACATTGGGTAGAAGATTTGAAAAAAATCTTAAAGCCGTTTGGAAAAATGCCCAGTCAGTGGGAGATTTACAGAGGAGATGAATTTCAGGTTGAAATTAAAAATCCGGAAGATGCCTTACTAGCTGCCATAGTAATAAAAGCGCATTTAAGAGCCGTAAAATCAGATGCCAGAATGAGCATTGGTTTTGGAGATAAAACGCATGATGCTGAAAAAATATCGGAGAGTAATGGTTCTGCATTTATAAATTCAGGGGAACTTTTTGAAACGTTAAAGAAACAAAAGGTAACTTTAGCTCTGAGAACCGGAGACATTCGTTTTGATGAAAAAATGAATTTGATGCTTCGTCTGGCCTTAACTTTTATGGACAGCTGGCTTGTACAATCGGCAGAATTTGTTGCTATTGCGATAGAAAACCCAACTTTGTCACAAGAAGAACTGGGTCACAAATTAGGTATTAATCAAGCTGCCGTGAGCCGAAGACAAAAACGCGCTCAGTTTGATTTGGTTATGAATTTAGACCGTTATTTTAGAACACAAATAAAACAACTTACAACGTTATGATTTTATTTATAAAACTACTTTTAGCACATTTATTAGGCGATTTTATCTGGCAGCCTAACTCATGGGTAATCGATAAGGAAGCTAAAAAACATAAAAGTATTTATTTATATCTTCATATTCTGTTGCATGGCATTTTAGCCGCAATTTTGGTCGGAGACCTTCAGTTTATACCTTACGCTGTTTTAATTGCCATAACGCACGGTATTATAGATTTAATCAAATTAAATTTTCAGCAAAATAAAACAAAACGAACCTGGTTTGTTGTAGATCAAATCGCGCACGTTTTAATTTTAACCGGCGTTGTATTACTTTATCAAAACGAAGCTATAAACTTATTGTGGTTCGATAATCAATTTTGGATTTTAATTACCGGATTTTTATTCATTACAAAACCTACTTCTATTTTTATTAAAACAGTTATCTCGATCTGGAGTCCGGAAAGTCAGGATGATCGCGATAATTCGCTTGCCAGTGCAGGAAACTACATTGGTATATTAGAACGTTTATTCGTTTTTTGTTTCATCTTGACAGGACACTTTGAAGCCATAGGATTTTTACTGGCCGCTAAATCTATTTTTAGATTTGGAGATTTAAAAGAAGCCAAAGACAGAAAACTTACTGAATATGTTTTAATTGGTACTTTAATCAGTTTTGGCGTTGCTATCGTTATCGGACTTATTGTTCAGGAGTTGCTTTTACAATTGCTTTAAAATCTTTTTGTTTATTGCTTTTATCAAAGCCGGACCTTCGTAAATAAATCCAGTATACAATTGTACCAAACTTGCGCCTGCGTTTAGTTTTTCGATAGCATCATCTGCAGAATGAATTCCTCCTACTCCAATAATCGGGAATGCTTTATTGCTTTTTTCAGAAAGAAAACGAATTACTTCTGTAGAACGTTTTGTTAGTGGTTTTCCAGATAATCCTCCCATTTCAGATTGGTTTTGAGATTGTAATCCGTCTCTTGAAATAGTTGTATTGGTAGCAATTACACCCGCAATCTGAGTTATTTTTACGATATCAATAATATCTAATAATTGCTCGTCTGTAAGATCCGGAGCAATTTTTAAAAGAATTGGTTTTACTTTTTGATTGCTTGTTTTTTGTTTCTCAACATTTCTGTCCTGCAATGTCTGCAACAAAGCTGTCAATGGTTCTTTGTCCTGTAAAGCTCTTAAATTTGGCGTATTTGGCGAACTTACATTTACAACAAAATAATCTACATGATCAAATAACGCATCAAAACAAATGATATAATCGTCAACTGCATTTTCGTTTGGCGTAATTTTATTTTTTCCAATATTTCCTCCAATTAAAACGCCTGAATTCTTTTTTAAACGCTCAACAGCTTCCAGAACTCCACCATTATTAAAACCCATTCGGTTAATAATCGCCTGATCTTCCTTTAATCTAAACAAACGTTTTTTAGGGTTTCCTTCCTGACCAACCGGCGTTACGGTTCCTATTTCTATAAAACCAAAACCAAAATCAGAAAGTTCTTTGTATAACTTCGCATCTTTATCAAATCCTGCCGCAAGACCAACCGGATTTTTGAATTTAATTCCGAAAACTTCACGTTCTAAACGAGCATCTTTTACTTCATAAAGAGATTTGATAATTGATGAAACTCCAGGTATTTTTGAAATGAATTTAACAAATGAAAAAGTAAAGTAATGTACTTCTTCCGGATCAAACCAAAAAAGTATCGGGCGAATTATCAATTTATACATAGTAAAGTTGTTGTTGTTTTTTCGGATGCAAATTTAATTTATAATACTTGAAAATGGTTCTTTTTTACAAAAAAGTGTTTTATGTGAAATTTTCACGATTCATTAGAGATAAAAATTAGCATTCACCAATTTACCACAACAAATGCCATATCACACTGACAATCAAATCATAAAAAAAGATTTAAACCAAAAATGATTACAAATTTTATAAATATTCTTACTTTTTTTTCATAATTTTAAAGACCCTAAAACATTGAAAATGAAAAGTATAAATAAAAAACTCAGAAAAGCAGCCTTATTGTGTTTCGCCGGATCATTTTTTTTAATTTCTTTTGATAGTATAGCACAGCGTCGTGTTGGCGGTGGTGGAAGCGTACATAGAGCCGGAGGTGCTACTCAGTCAAGACCAGCTACAAAAGCCAGACCAGCTACAAAAGCCAGACCAGCAACTCAAAATAGACCAACCACTCAAACAAGACCAGGTTCTGGAAATTCCGGAACTAAACAGCCTGTAAATACTGGTACAAGACCCTCTACATCAAACACAAGAAATAAAAGCACAATAAATAATAATAGCGGTAACAGAAATACCAATATCAACAATAACAATGTTGATAGAAGCCGAAATAATAACGTTAATATCGACCGAAGCAGAGATATCAATATCAATAATAACCATAATACTGTCGTAAGAAGAAATACTGTGGTGGTTTACAATCGTCCGCCATACAGATATGGAGGTTATAGATACAACACTTTTCATCCGTATTATTTTCATCCGTACAGACCTTTTTATTATGGACCTGTTTATCATCCGTGGGGATTTTTTATTGCTACTTTGGCAGTTACCGCAATTGTAGTGAGTGTAGAAAGCAATCAATATCATTATGATCAGGGAGTTTGGTATGCGCCTTCAAATGGAGGTTACACGGCCGTACCCGCACCCGTTGGAGCAACAGTTAACAACATTCCGAGTGGCGCTGAAACGGTAAATACAGGAACCGTAAATAATTATTATTACGGAGGAACTTACTATGAAAAAGACGGAAGTTCATACAAAGTAGTTCCGCCAACTGCCGGAACCATAGTAGATAATTTACCAGAAGGTGGAAAAGAAGTAACGATTGGCGATGTGAAATACGTAAAATTTGGAGAAACATATTACCAACCTGTTAAGGTTGATGGTAAAGACAAATATGAAGTTGTTCTTGTGGAAGAAGATAAATAACAAATTATATATTTTTTAGTTAGTCTATAGAATTAATAGAATATATTAAGTTATTTTTTTTAAATTTACCTCGTTTAAATAATTTCTTCCCAACTAAAATTATCCATAATGAAAAATAAAACCTATTGGATTTTTGCCATATTGACTATTTCAATTATTTCAATTGCATATGGTTACACTAAAATTATTGTTCCAACAGAAAAAAAACAAATAGCAGCAATGGATTGTGCCGAAACGCCTTATGTTTCAGGAGAATCTGCGTTTAAACCAACAATCGAAAATAACAACAGGCCGACTGCAAATAAAACTCCAAAAGGCATGGTATGGATTCCCGGTGGAGAATTCTCGATGGGAAGTAATGTCGAAGATGAGAGTTTATGCAGTATTAAAGGTGTTACAAAAGATGCTGCTCCAATTCACAGAGTTTATGTTGACGGATTTTATATGGATAAAACCGAAGTTACAAACGACCAATTTGAAGCTTTTGTAAAAGCTACCGGTTATGTAACATTAGCAGAAATAAGACCAACGCATGAAGAGTTTCCAACTGCTCCTCTAGAAAATTTGGTTGCAGGATCTGCTGTCTTTACTCCTACTCCTGCACAGGTAGATTTAAACAATTACATGCAATGGTGGTCTTATGTACACGGAGCTGACTGGAGACATCCTGAAGGACCTCTGAGTTCGATAAAAGGCAAAGGCAATTATCCTGTTGTTCAGGTTTCTTATGACGATGCTGCTGCGTATGCAAAATGGGCAGGGAAAAGATTACCAACAGAAGCCGAATGGGAATTTGCTGCGCGAGGCGGAAAATCAGGACAGCTTTATGCATGGGGAAGCACATTAAAACCAAAAGGAAAATTTCAGGCTAATATCTACCAGGGTCACTTTCCGATAGAAAAAGGAGATACAGGTGAAGATGGTTATATTGGCACAGCTCCAACTGCTCAGTTTCAGGCAAATCCTTATGGTCTTTATGATATTGGAGGAAATGTTTGGGAATGGACAAACGACTGGTATACTGCAGATTATTATTCCGTTATTAGTAAAGATGGAAAAGTGGCCAAAAATCCTAAAGGTCCTGATACGCCTTACGATCCGGGAGAACCGGATTTACCAAAAAAAGTACAACGTGGCGGGTCATTTCTATGTACAGACCAATATTGTACACGTTATATGGTGGGCACAAGAGGAAAAGGTGATTATAAATCTCCTGCAAACCATATTGGTTTTAGATGTATTCAATAATTTTCTGCCACGAATTTCACGAATTTCCACGAATAAAATAAGTACAAATCCAATTTGACGACCTAAATTTCGCGAAATTGGATTTTAAATTTTACAGAACACATTTATTAGTGAAAATTTGGGAAATTCGTGGCAAACATTTCTTTGCTTCATTTTCAGTTTCGATAAATTTACGGCTTTAAAACGCCTAAATATTTGCTTATCTTTGCTTAAAAATAAACAAATGCAACATATTATAGATCGTTTTATCAGTTACGTAACTATTGATACTGAATCAGACCCAAATTCACAAACAACTCCAAGTACAGAAAAACAATGGAATCTTGCCAATAAATTAGTCGAAGAATTAAAAACCATTGGCTTAGATGATGTTACGATCGATGATAAAGCTTATATCATGGCAACTTTGCCAAGTAATGTAGATCATGAAGTACCAACTATTGGTTTTGTTTCGCATTTTGATACTTCTCCGGATTTTAGCGGAGCAAATGTAAAACCTCAAATTATTGAGAATTACGACGGAAAAGATATTGTTCTAAATGCAGAGAAAAATATTATTTTATCTCCAAATTACTTCAAAGACTTATTGCAATACAAAGGGCAAACGATCATTACAACCGACGGAACAACTTTGTTAGGTGCCGATGATAAAGCCGGAATTACTGAAATTGTTTCTGCAATGGAATATCTAATTCAGCATCCTGAAATTAAGCACGGAAAAATCCGAATTGGATTTACTCCTGACGAAGAAATTGGTCGTGGCGCTCATCATTTTGATGTGCAGAAATTTGGCGCTCAATGGGCTTATACTATGGATGGAAGCCAGATTGGTGAATTGGAATATGAAAACTTTAATGCAGCCGGAGCTAAAATTACCTTCAAAGGAAAAAGTGTTCATCCTGGTTATGCGAAAGGAAAAATGATTAATTCATTGTTGATTGCCAATGATTTTATTAATGAATTACCAAAAGGAGAAACGCCTCAGGAAACTAAAGGTTACGAAGGATTTTTTCACGTAAATCATTTAACAGGAAACATCGAAGAAACTGTTTTAGAATTGATTATTCGCGATCACAACAAAATAAAATTCGAAAAAAGAAAAGATTTAATTGAAAAAATTGCCAAAAAAATCAACAAAAAGTTCGCCAAACAATTTGGTGAAGATATTGTAACTGCTGTAGTAAAAGACCAGTATTATAATATGAAAGAAAAAGTGCTTCCGGTAAAACATATTGTTGATATTGCCGAAAAAGCAATGAGAGAATTGGGCATTAAACCTATCATAAAACCTATTCGTGGCGGAACTGACGGTTCTCAATTATCATACATGGGATTGCCTTGCCCGAATATATTTGCTGGCGGACATAATTTTCATGGAAAATACGAATATGTTCCTGTCGAAAGTATTCAAAAAGCAACGGATGTAATTGTAAAAATTGCAGAATTAACGGCTATTCAAGGCGTCTTTGATTTAAAAGAAAAATCTAAAACTAAAAAATAATTGGAACCAACTTCTGATAAAGGCATTTGGAAATTCAGCAGTCAATGGGAAGAAGAATTATTGCTTCTTAAATCTATCATTGATAAAACAGAACTGACTGAAACCACAAAATGGGGCGGGCCTGTTTATGTTTATGAGAAGAAAAATGTTGTTGGTATTGGTGGTTTTAAAGATTATTTTACGATTTGGTTTTTTAATGGTGTTTTTCTGAAAGACAGCAAAAACAAATTAGTGAATGCTCAGGAAGACAAGACAAAATCCCTTCGGCAATGGCGTTTTACCTCAAAAGAAGAAGTAAATGAAAAAGAAGTTTTAGAATATATTCTGGAAGCTATTGAAAACGAAAAGCAAGGAAAAGTCATAAAACCATCGAAGAAAGAAGCAATTGTTTCTGAGCTTTTTCAAAAAGAATTAAATCAGAATTCAGACTTAAAACAAGCTTTTGAAAAATTTACGGCTTATAAACAATATGAGTTTTTAGAATATATTGAAAGCGCCAAACAGGAAAAAACTAAATTAATGAGAATCGAGAAAGTAATTCCTATGATTTTGGGGAATATTGGGCTGAATGATAAATACAGGTAATATTTAAATTCCAATATTTTTAAATTCCAAATTCCAACCTTTGTCAAAGTTTAAAACTTGACAAAGGTTTTTGATTTTTTGTCATTGCGAGGAACGAGTTGAATTTTGAAATGAAGACATAAAAAAATCCCAAACTCCAATCGTTAGATTGAAATTTGGGATTTATATTTTATTGAAATTTCTTAAAAAATTATGCTTTTTTATTCAAAGCAGAACTTAATTCTAAAGAAATAGCTGAACGCTCTAATTTTAATTTTCCAGACATTGTTTCAATTACAACAGTCGTTTCAGCAAGTTCTACAACTTTACCGTGGAAACCACTTTTTGTAATGATTTTATCACCTACTTTTAGGCTGCTTTCAAATTCTTTTTCGTTTTTTGCTCTTTTTTGTTGTGGTCTAATCATGAAGAAATAGATTACCACGAACATTAATAGAAATGGCGCAAATTGAGTGAATTGTCCCATAATTTAAATTCTGTTTTTTGATTTATTATTAATATTTTTTTTTAAAGTTAGCTCTTCTCCCGAAGCCTCGGGACGCTCAGAGTGACATCTAATTTTTGGAATTTGGTCCCGATGCTTCGGGATTAAAATTGGAATTTATCCTATTTTACATTAAACCTCGACCAACCTTAATCATCTTTTTGTTGGCTTCCAGTTCTTTAACAAGATTATCTAAAATTCCGTTGATAAAAATACTACTTTTTGGTGTAGAATATTCTTTTGCAATTTCTAAATATTCATTAAGTGTAACTTTTACCGGAATTGAAGGGAATTTTAAAAATTCGCAAATAGCCATTTTTAAGATAATCGTGTCAATTTCAGCAATTCTTTCGCTATCCCAATTTGGTGTTTTATCATCGTATTCTTTTGCTAAAATCGATTCGTTTAAAACTGTTCTTCTAAACAAATCTTTAGCAAAATCTTTATCTTCAACATCTTTATACAATTTTGGAACTCTAAAATCGTCCGGATCTTCGGTTTTAATTGCTTTTAATTGCTTAACAATATGTGTATTTACAACCGGAATATCATCAACCCAGGTTAATTTATCATCTTCTAAATACTCGTATAATTTTTCATTCGGAACAATTACATCAGCAAATAAATCAATTATAAACTGTCTGTCTTCTTCAAAAGTATTTTGTGTTGTGCTCATGTATTTTGCATACAAATCGCTCGCTTTAATATCATTTAATAGTAAAATGATATAATCGTCGTTTAAAGACCAGTTGTTGATTTTACGGTTTTCTAATGCAATACTTAGCGAATTGCTTTCGGCAAGAAGTTGAAAAATTTTGTTTTTGATAAATTTTTCGTTCGGTTTACGTTCTGCAGCAGTTGCAAGATGTTTTTTACTTGAAAGATGTAAAAAAACCGATTCTTTTTTGCAAATTTCAATTAATGAAGAAAGCATTATAAGATATAGATCCTGAATATTATCAATACTGTAAAAAAGAAATTTCTCTTCTTTTTCCATATTATCAGAACCGCTCTGATGCATTGCATAAATGGATTGCATTACTTTAACGCGTATGTGTCTTCTATTTACCACCTTGTAAGAACATTTAAAAATTAGTTTGCAAAAATAAGAATTAAAGAGACGATATTAAAATTTAATTCCAAAAAAAATCCCTCAAAAATCATAATTAATAATCGATATAAAAAAGTCTCAGTTTTCAGTCACAGTCTTAAGATATATCTGAAAACTGTGACTGAAAACTGAGACTCTCAACAATAAAATTTGTCTTTATTATTTTTTGCTGTTTTCAATTTTTCTCAAATTGATACGATTTTGAGCAATTGTAAGGGCAGCTTTATGCGTAGTCATTCCGTTTTTCACAGCGTAATCGATAATTTCTAAAGTAGTATTATAGATATTTTCGGTTTTACTCATGATTTCAGCTTTACCATAATGCTCTAATTCAGCATAAACGTTGATAATTCCACCAGCGTTGATTAGGAAATCAGGCGCGTACAAAATACCTCTTTCCTGTAATCTCAAACCGTGAACATTTTCATCCGCTAACTGATTGTTGGCAGCACCTGCAATAACTTTAGCCTTAATTTTATTTACGGTATCGTTATTAATTGTTGCTCCCATTGCACATGGAGCATAAATATCAACATCAGCACTATACAAATCTTCACCTGTAAAAATTGTTGCGTTGTATTTTTGAGCTACTTCGTATAATTTTTCTTCGTTGATATCAGCAATAGTTACGATCGCTCCTTCTTTAGTTAAATACTCCACCAAAGCTTCACCAACGTGACCAATTCCCTGAACCAATACTTTTTTACCGTCTAAAACATCAGAACCAAACTGGCTTTTTGCAGCCGCTTTCATTCCTA
The DNA here is from genome assembly GCF_004362015.1 of Flavobacterium chryseum. Taxonomy (GTDB): domain Bacteria; phylum Bacteroidota; class Bacteroidia; order Flavobacteriales; family Flavobacteriaceae; genus Flavobacterium. Next base: position 119,241 of record NZ_SNWW01000011.1, on the reverse strand, counting down.
AATAAACACCGTAAGCTGTTATAGGAGAAGGATTTCCAGAACCACCTCTTTCTTCTGAAATACCAGTAACATAAGGCGTTACATCTCTAACCGTGTCCATGTCTTTTGTTTCCATTCCAACATCTTCAGCCGTAATATATCTACCGCTTAAAGAGTGAACAAATTCACCAAACTTACGCATCAATTCTGGTGTTTTCTGCGTTTTAGAATCACCAATAATTACTGCTTTACCTCCACCAATATTAAGTCCTGTAATAGCAGATTTATAAGTCATACCTCTTGAAAGACGTAAAACATCGTTTAATGCTTCCCATTCAGTATTATAATTCCACATTCTAGTACCTCCTAAAGCTGGCCCCATAACTGAATTATGAATACCAATAATTGCTTTTAAACCTGTATCTTTGTCATTGCAAAAAACAATTTGTTCGTGATCATCAAAAGATAATTGACCAAAAACGGGATCCATTTTTTGAAGTTCCTTTCCAGTTGCGAAAGTTGCATCCATAGCGATAGTATTTATTAGTTATAAATTATGAATTTGTCAAAAAGACATCTCAAACTTAAACAAAAAATACACATGTGCTAATTTTTTATCTTTAAAATAACAATTTTACAATCGATTTGTTTTGAATAAATCTTATCTTTCATTACTTTTAATTGAAGATATTTTACAAATCCATTTCATTTCAACATTGAATCTCTTAAAAAAATGAAAGAATTAAGCTATTTAAACAAATATTTCATCAAATATAAATACAGTTTTTCGCTAGGAATTTTAATAACCATAATCGCACAAATATTCTCTTTATTTACTCCTAAGCTAATTAGCAAGTCATTAAATGCTATCGAAAAGTTTGATAAACTGCCTGAAGCTCAACAAGCTTCTCAGGTAATTATCGATTCTTATCGTCAGGATTTAATTCATAATGTGCTCTTAATCATAGCAACTACAATTGTTGCAGGATTTTTGACATTTTTAATGCGTCAGACTTTAATCGTAATGTCGCGCCACATTGAGTTTGATTTGAAAAATGAAGTTTTTAAGCAGTACGAAAATCTTTCTCAGAATTTTTACAAACAAAACCGTACCGGAGATTTAATGAACAGAATCAGCGAAGATGTTTCTAAGGTTCGTATGTATGTTGGCCCGGCAGTGATGTACACGATAAATACTTTTATTCGTTTTGCAATTGTTATCATATATATGTATAATGTTTCGCCTTTACTGACATTATATACGATTTTACCTTTACCACTTCTTTCGTTTTGTATTTTTAAACTGAGTTCAGAAATCAATAAACGAAGCACCACTTTTCAGCAATATTTATCGAAGGTTTCGAGTTTTTCTCAGGAAATATTTTCGGGAATTCGAGTTATAAAAGCGTATTCTTTAGAGAATCAGCATCAAAATAATATGGTGGCGCTTGCCGATGAAAGCAAAAAGAAAAGTTTAGATTTAGCAAAAGTGCAATCGCTATTTGGTCCTTTAATGATCGCTTTAATCGGAATTAGTAATTTGGTTGTAATTTATTTTGGAGGTTTAATGTACATCAACGGAACCATCCAAAACATCGGTACAATTGCTGAGTTTATCTTGTATGTAAACATGCTTACATGGCCTGTAGCGTCTTTAGGATGGGTTTCATCAATGGTTCAGGAAGCGGAAGCTTCTCAAAAGCGTTTGAATGAGTTTTTGAAAATTGAACCTGAAATCAAAAATAAAAATCACGGCTCATCAGATATTCAGGGCAGTATTGTATTTGAAAATGTTAATTACACTTACGAAGACACTAATATCGAAGCTTTAAAAAATGTTTCTTTTACGGTAAAAAAAGGAGAAACCTTAGCTATTTTAGGAAAAACAGGTTCGGGAAAATCAACAATATTATCCTTGATTTCCCGTTTATATGATGTTACTGACGGAAAAATCACAATTGATCAAAATGAAATAAGCAGTCTGAATTTAAATGATTTGAGAAACAATATTGGAATTGTCCCTCAGGATGCGTTTTTATTTTCGGATACCATTAAAAATAATATCAAATTTGGAAATCAAAATGCCAGCGATGAAGAAGTTATAGAAGCCGCTAAAAGTGCTGTGGTTCATGATAATATCATTGCTTTCAACAAACAATACGACACTATTTTAGGAGAAAGAGGTATCACACTTTCGGGTGGACAAAAGCAGCGTGTATCTATTGCAAGAGCGATTATTAAAAACCCTGCTATTTTACTTTTTGATGATTGTTTGTCTGCGGTTGATACTGAAACGGAAGAAACTATTTTGAATAATTTATTCGAAATTTGTAAAAATAAAACTACAATCATTGTCAGTCATCGGGTTTCTTCGGCCAAAAATGCCGATAAAATAATCATTCTTGAAGATGGCAAAATCATTCAACAAGGCTCTCATAATCAATTAATAAATCAGGAAGGCTATTATGCATCGTTATATTTAAAACAACTTTCGGAAAAAGAATTACTTTAATTGTTGCGTAATAGATAAATTTTTATGATTTTTGAGTACTATTAATTCCAAAAATGATAGAACGTATTATGAGAGAAAATGACATGTTAGAAAAAGAAGAAATTTTTTCTAAAGTATTACGAGCAGGAAGAAGAACCTATTTCTTTGATGTGAGAGCTACTAAAGCAGACGATTATTATATCACTATTACTGAAAGCAAAAAATTTACTGAGGAAGACGGTTCTTTTCATTTTAAAAAACACAAAATTTATTTATACAAAGAAGATTTTAGTGCTTTTGCCGAAATACTGGAAGAAATGACTTCGTATGTCTTGAACCACAAAGGCGAAGAAGTAATATCTGAAAGACATCAAAAAGATTTTAAAAAAGAATATGGCTCTGATAAACCTGAAGGGCAAAGATCTAGCTTTACAGATATCGATTTTGACGATATTTAATCCTATATAACTTTTTAAAAAGTACGAGTCCAATTTGTTCCACATTTTGGACTTTTTTTATATATTTAATTTAAAAAAAGCTCAACTTGAAAACACTAACCACAAAACCACACTATTGCTTATTATTGTTTCTCTCCATAATATCAATATCCTACAGTCAAAAAGCCAGTTTAAATGTTGAAAAAGACATTGACAAGATCATAAAAAATATGACCCTTGAACAAAAAATTGGTCAGGCATGTCTAAAAGGAACTTCAAGCAGAAGTAAAGGCTTATCTGATGAACTCAAAAATGATGTTCGAAAGGGTTTAGTAGGTGCTATTTTAAATCTTACCGATCCAAATCTTGTTTTTGAAATACAAAAAATTGCAGTAGAAGAAAGTCCCAATCATATTCCGTTATTATTTGGAAGAGATGTCATTCATGGCTATAAAACTATTTTCCCGATTCCTTTAGGATTAGCTGCTTCGTGGGATATGGATTTAGTTGAAAAAACATCAAAAATTGCAGCCAATGAATCGTATTCAAGATGCATAAACTGGACCTACGCCCCAATGGTTGATATTGCGAGAGATGCCCGCTGGGGAAGAATAGCAGAATCACCCGGGGAAGATCCTTTACTGGCATCGCGCCTTGGGGTTGCTTACATTAAAGGATTTCAGGGAAATGATCCTTCTGTTCCGGGACAAATTTTGGCCTGTGCCAAACATTTTGCCGCATATGGAGCTGCGGAAGGCGGTAGAGATTACAATACCGTAAGCATGTCTGAATCTTTACTTCGAAACGTATATCTGAAACCTTTTGAAGCAGCAGCGAAAGCCGGTGCAGCCACCTTCATGACTTCTTTTAATGATCTAAACGGCGTTCCTGCTTCCGGAAACAGCTTTTTGCTAAAAAAAGTATTGCGGGAGGAATGGAAATACGATGGATTTGTAGTAAGTGACTGGAATTCGGTTACCGAAATGATTCCGCATGGATTTGCAGCTGATGAAAAAGATGCCGCATTTAAATCTGCAACAGCAGGTTTAGACATGGAAATGACTAGTTTATCGTATGCCCATCATTTAAAAACACTGATTTCAGAAAAGAAAGTTTCTGAAAAGCAACTAGACGAAATGGTTCGCAATATTCTACGAATAAAATTTAGAGCAGGTATTTTTGAAAATCCGTACTTTAAAGATCGTGAAAAATTTTCGCTATTAAGTTCTGATGCGTTGCAAACTGCAAAAACAGCAGCTGGCAAAAGCTGCGTTTTACTAAAAAATGAAAATCAGATTTTACCTTTAAAACCGAATCAAAAAATAGCGGTAATAGGTCCGTTGGCAGATGCTTCAAGAGAACAATTAGGAACCTGGATTTTCGATGGAAATAAAGAAGATTCTCAAACACCTCTTAAAGCTTTACAAAATAGTTTTGGAACAAATAATGTATTTTATTCTGCAGGACTTTCGCATAGCAGATCATTGTCTGAAGACGGATTTGCAGCAGCAATTACAGAAGCTAAAAAATCAGATGTTATTATATTTTTCGCCGGTGAAGAAGCTATACTTTCAGGCGAAGCACATTCAAGAGCTAATATCAATTTACCGGGTTTACAGGAAAAATTAATAGCTGAATTACAAAAAACAGGAAAGCCAATTGTGTTGGTATTAATGTCAGGAAGACCGATCACGTTAGGAGCCGTTTTACCAAAAGTAAACGCCTTAGTTATGGCTTGGCATCCGGGAACAATGGCTGGTCCGGCAATTTCTGATCTACTTTTAGGAGTCGTAAATCCATCAGGAAAACTTCCTGTCACATGGCCAAAAGAAGTGGGACAGATTCCTATTTATTATAATCACCCCAATACAGGAAGACCGGCAGATCCTAAAACCTTTGTTGCTATTCAGGACATTCCTGTCGAAGCATGGCAAAGTTCTCTGGGAAATAATTCGCATTATCTCGATGCAGGATATGAACCACAATATCCATTTGGTTTTGGTTTGAGTTATACCACTTTCTCTTATGACAATTTAAAAATTGAAAAAGCGATTCTTAAAAATAATACTACCGAAAAATTAAACGTTTCTGCTGTTATTACCAATACCGGAAATGCTACAGGAATAGAAACAGTACAGTTATATATACGCGATATTACAGGAAGTATTGTGAGACCTATTAGAGAACTGAAAGATTTTGTTCAAATCGAATTAAAACCTAAGGAATCTAAAACGATTCAATTTTCAATTCCTGTTTCGGAGCTCGCTTTTTATAATGATAAAATGGAATTTAAAACAGAGCCTGGCGACTTTAAAGTCTGGATTGCCTCACATGCTGAAAATGGTCTGGAAGGTGATTTTAAAGTTGAATAAAATTTATATCATGAAAAAAATAATCTTTTTATTTAGTTTCCTTTTTATTTGCACTACTTCTTTTTCGCAGCAAATAGAGTATGAAACAAATTCAAACATTCAGTACTACAATACCTCAACAAATAAATCAGACAGTTATATTAATGAAAGATGTACTTTAGATATTTACTATCCAAAAAACACTAAAAACTTCGCAACAATAATTTGGTTTCATGGCGGAGGCCTAACTGGCGGAAGTAAAGAAATTCCGGAAGCTTTAAAAAACAAAGGTTTCGCAATTATTGGTGTCAATTACAGATTATCGCCAAAAGTAAAAGCCGCAAAATGTATTGAAGATGCTGCAGCGGCTGTTGCCTGGGCTTTTAATAATATCGCGAATTATGGTGGCGACAAATCTTTAATTTTTGTTTCAGGACATTCTGCAGGTGGCTATCTAGCCATGATGATTGGGTTGGACAAAAAATGGCTTCAAAAAGAAGGAATTGACGCTAATAAAATTGCAGGTCTAATTCCGTTTAGCGGACAATGTATTACGCACTTTGAAATTAGAAAAGAAAACGGAATTCCGGATACACAACCAACAATCGATGCTTTTGCTCCTCTTTTTCATGTTCGCGCTGATGCTCCGCCACTTCTACTAATTACCGGAGATCGTGAATTAGAAATGTTAGGCCGCTACGAAGAAAACGCTTATATGGCGCGAATGATGAAGCTTGTTGGCCATAAACAAACTAAACTTTTTGAATTAGACGGTTACGGCCACGGAATGACTGAACCGGCGTTTCCGTTGTTAGTCAATGAAGTAAACCGAATTCTAAAGGAATCTAAAAAATAATCTTTAATAAAAATAAATCCACGGCAATGGAAACAAACCTACTAATATTACCCGGACTTGGAAATTCCGGCGAAAAACACTGGCAAACTTTTTGGCATCAAAAATTTAAAAACTCGATACGTTTAGTTCAGGATAATTGGGACGAACCTATTCTGGAAGAATGGCTTAAAAGATTAAACGAAGAGATTGCAAAACTTAATCAACCAACTATTTTAGTGGCGCATAGTTTGGCAGTTTCGCTTGTATTGCATTGGGCAGCTTCAAATACTAATAAAAATATTGTCGGCGCATTATTAGTTGCTCCGGCTGATGTTGATTCACCTCAACATACACCTGAAATCATTCGGGATTTTTCTCCAATGCCAATTATAAAATTACCGTTTCCGTCAATTCTTGTAGCAAGCGAAAATGATCCTTACGCTTCCTTCGAAAGAAAAAAATATTTTGCTGAAATGTGGGGAAGCGATTTTGTAAATGTTGGCCAACAAGGACACATAAACTCTGATTCTGATTTGAAATATTGGGAAGAAGGACAGGTTATTCTAGAACAATTAATTAAAAATATTACAGCAAATAAAAATGATTGAGGACATTAATTATCAACAAAAATCCATTGTTACGCCAAAAAATATTTTAACAAAAGTATTTACTTCTCCAAAAGAAGCTTTCATATTTATAAACGATTATAAATATAGTAAGCATGTCACTTTGTTTTTAATTCTTTCAGGTATTACTAAATCTTTCGATAAAGCCATATCTAAAAATATGGGCGATAATTTACCTCTATGGAGCGTTATTACTTATGGAATATTGATTGGGATAACTTTCGGATGGCTACTCAATTCTTTATATGCTTTTTCAATAAGTTGGACTGGAAAATGGTTTAACGGAAAAGCAGACACACGATCTATTTTAAGAGTGATAGCTTACGCCTTATTACCATCATTCATTTCATTATTTTTTCTCTTCATACAGATTTTAATTTACGGAAATTCAATTTTCCAATCAAGTTATGAATATCTGTATACAGGACTATTTGATACTACACTTTATTGGTTTTTCTACTTAATTGATTTAGCTTTAATTATTTGGAGCTGTATGCTTTTAGTAATTGGTATCTCTGTTGTTCAAAAATTTTCAATTGGCAAAGCAATTCTAAATCTTATACTTCCTGTTTTAGTACTTGCATTAATCGTTTTTACTTTATTTATAATTTTTGATATATTGCTCAATAAAATTTAACCAATCCGCAACCCGTTTCCTATTTTAAAATCGGGAGCTAATAAAATAACATCGCCCTCCTCGCCGACTGCGCCAAGAACGAGACATTCGCTCATAAATTTCCCTATTTGTTTTTTAGGAAAATTGACAACGGCTACAATTTGTCGGTTTACTAGATCTTCTTTTTTATAACGTTTGGTAATTTGTGCCGATGATTTTCTGATCCCAATTTCGGCACCAAAATCAATAGTAAGCTGATATGCAGGTTTTCTTGCTTCAGGAAAATCATTTACTTCGATGATAGTTCCAACACGCATATCTGTTCTTTCAAATTCGCTCCACGATAAATCCATATTTGTCATTTTTTAATCTATTAATATTATAAGTAATACCCCTAATTCTATAACTTTTTTCTGATAATTCAGAGCTACTTTTATGATCCTAAAAGAATAAGCTAACATTTAAAAAATTATAGAAATGGAAAATTGTCTAAGTAACACAAGCGAATCTCTGAGAGATTCATATTTTGATATACAGCACCAAAATACAGATAAATATATAGAAACAGATCGAAATGTAAAACTATATGTAAAAGATTATGGAAAAGGAAAGCCTGTTATTTTAATTCACGGCTGGCCGCTTTCTAATGAAATGTGGGAATATCAAATAGCATTTTTAGTTGAAAATGGCTATAGAGTAATTGCCTATGACCGTCGCGGATTTGGTAAATCATCTAAACCCTGGGATGGATATGATTATGATACTCTGGCAGAGGATTTAAAAGATATTATTGACCAGCTTCATTTAGAAGATGCTACACTTGTAGGTTTTTCTATGGGCGGTGGCGAAGTTGTTCGTTATTTTAGCCGTCATGGCGGAAAAGGAGTTTCGAAAGCGGTTTTAATTTCTTCTGTGGTTCCATTCTTATTGAAAACCAGCGATAATCCTGACGGACATCCTAAAGAAAAAAGCGAAACTACAGCAAATGCAATTAAGGAAGACAGAATAGCATTTGCAGATAATTTTGGAAAAACTTTCTTCGGAATAAACATTATCAATAAACCTTTGAGTACGCCATTATTGGAATACTACAGAATGTTATGTTCGTTTGCATCGCCAAGAGCTACGCTGAAATGTGCAGAATCTTTTTCATTTACTGATTTTAGAGACGAACTTGATTTCATAAAAGTTCCTACGTTAATTATTCATGGTGACGACGATAAAATTGTTCCAATTGATCTTACATCGAAAAAAGCTGCAGAAGGAATTCGTAACAGTACATTTATTGTTTATGAAGGCGCTCCGCATGGATTATTCTACACTGAAAAAGACAAGTTAAATAATGATTTATTGAATTTTTTAAATTCTTAAATCGTTCCTTAAATAAATTCTATAAATATCCAAAGAAGCTTAATCTTAAAGTTTCTTTGGATATTTTTTAATGTGCTGATTTTTATTCCAAATTTAAATTTGAATAAAGAATTCTCGAAAATGGCACAAACTTCTTCAAATATTTTTCCTCTTGGAACACTTGCTCCGGCTTTTAAATTAAAAGACACAAACTCTAATTATAATTATTCGTTTGAAGATTTAAAAGGGTCTAAAGGAACTCTTGTGATTTTCATGTCTAATCATTGTCCGTTTGTAGTTCATGCATTGACTGAAGTTATAATGATTGCAAATGATTATCGTGTGCAAGGAATTGGTGTAATTGCTATTTCGAGCAATGATGTAGAAAAAATTCCGCAGGATTCTCCGGAAATGATGACCGAATTTGCTTTTCAAAATAAAATAGATTTTCCTTATTTATTTGATGAAAGCCAGGAAGTTGCCAAAGCTTTTGATGCCGACTGCACTCCTGATTTTTATTTATTTGATAATCAGGACCGCTTATTTTATCACGGACAATTAGACGATTCAAGGCCTAACAATGGGATTCCGTTAAGCGGAAGTGATTTAAGAAGTGCGATTGATGCCTTGATTTACAACAGAAGTTTAAATGAAACTCAAAAACCAAGTATTGGTTGTGGAATCAAGTGGAAATAAAACGTGATTTTATTTAGAATATTTTTCTTACATTTGCAAAATAAATAAACATTATCATTGTGATTACTATTAATCTATTTACAGCTGTTACGTTATTTTCTTTAAGGAGAAAGCCGCTTACTGCTGCATTTATTTCACATAGTAAGGCCTTTATCAATTAGGCCTCCGTCTATTTCAATTTCTTCTTTCAGGCGGAGGATTTATATACCACATTTAGCCATTTATTTTATTTGAAAGAGCATGATTCTCTATCAAATAAATTTCTGTTTTTGTCATTCAAAATTTCCAACGCATAATTGTTTTTCAATATCTACTGCATGTAATATGCATTTTGAAATTTGAAACAACATTTACAATCATATCTGCCTATAAACCACAATACAAAATAGTCACATTCAATAAACAATAATAAATATAATTATGAAACCCACACCCATTTTCTGTAAAACAGATTATCAATTTTTAAGAGAATTAATATCAAAAAGTAAAAACTCAACAAATTCTAAAGAAATAGGACAACTTGCCCAAGAATTAGACCGTGCGATTATTAGTCCGGAAAACGAGTTAGATCATTCTGTAGTAAGAATCAATTCGCATGTAACTATTGAGGATGTAAAAGCGAACAAACAAATGAAAATTCAAATTGTTCTGCCTTCGTTTGCAGATTTAAAACAAGCTAGAATTTCGATACTTGCACCATTAAGCGTAGCAATTATCGGATTTAAAGAAAACGATCAGGTTGATTGGGAATTGCCTGCCGGAATAAAAACTTTAAAAATAGTTGCAGTAAGCAATGACTAATTTTTTGAACACCTCGCACTTGTGAAGGTGTTTTTTTATACCTGATTACAAACAAAAAAAACATCCCGTTAAGAATGCTTTTTCTGATATTTTATAATTGAGAAGTTATATAATTTGATATTGAAGCAATTTGAGAATCATCTAATTTCGCTTTTTTCTGCATCCTTGTCAAAATTGGCTTCCATTCTTCTTGACTGAATTTTTTCGGGTCATATAATTTATGACATCTTGCACAACTGTTTTCATACAAGTTTTTCCCTTCTGCCAATTCAGGTGTTAATTCTATTATTTTTGAGGTTTCAGTTACCGCTGGAGTTGTCGGCGTCGCTGGAGCTGCTTTTTTAGTACCACATGAAACTACAATTAATATTGCAGCGGCAAGGATTAAGATTTTTGCTTTCATTATTTTTCTACATTTTTGAGTAAATATAAAAAAATCCCATTCGACAAGCGAACGGGATTCTTTATTTAAAACAAAATTAAATTAAGCTTAATAGGTTTATTTTACTTCCATTAATTCTACATCAAAAATCAAAGTTGCGTTTGGCGGAATAACTCCTCCTGCACCTGCAGCTCCATAAGCTAAATCAGATGGAATTACAAAACGTGCTTTATCTCCAACTTGTAACAAAGCAATACCTTCGTCCCAACCTTCGATAACCTGACCTTGACCTAATCTAAATTCGATTGGTTTTTTTCTTGGGTAAGAAGAATCAAAAACTTTTCCGTTTTCAAGAGATCCTTCATAATGTACAGCAACTGTTTTACCAGCTTCTGCTTTTTTACCGTCTCCTTTGTTAATCATTTTATAACGCAAACCACTTTCAGTTTTATCAAAACCAGCAGCTAATTGTTCCATTTTTGCTTCAGATTCTGCTTTTAAAGCTGCATCTCTTTTAAGACGAGCACCTTTTAAACCAACAAAAGCTTCAATTGCATTAAATTTTTCCGCTTCTTCTCCTACTCTAATGATTTCAACAGTATCAAGACCGTCACCCTGAGCAACAGCATCAACAACATCCTGACCTTCTACTACGTGACCAAAAACTGTATGTTTTCCGTCTAACCACGAAGTTGGAACGTGTGTAATGTAAAATTGAGAACCATTACTTGCAGGTCCAGAATTTGCCATTGCCAAAACTCCCGGACGATCGTGTTTTAGACTTGGGTGAAATTCATCATCAAATTTATATCCCGGATCTCCAGTTCCAGTTCCTTTTGGACAACCACCTTGGATCATAAAATCAGGAATAACTCTGTGAAAAGTTAATCCATCATAGAATTTTTGTCCTTGCGGTTTTACTTTATTTTCCATATTTCCTTCTGCAAGAGCTACAAAATTCCCTACGGTTCCTGGTGTTAAGTCGTGTGTTAGTTTTACTAAAATCGAACCTTTGCTGGTATTGAATTTAGCGTATATTCCGTTTTCCATTTTTGTTATTTTTAATTTAATTGCAAATTTACAAATTAATTCTCTATCAATTTGTGCATTCTATTTTTTAGATTTGTAAGTAAGTCCATAAACTATAAATGCGAATAACGACAAAAGAGCGCAACCAATGGTTACCGCATGCCATCCTCCTAATTTCCATAATAATAACCCATAAGCTGATCCGGCTGCCGTTCCTAAAAAGCTAAACGACATAAATACTGTATTTAATCTGTTTCTGGCTTCCGGAAGTAATGAATACACTCTGGTTTGGTTTGAGATGTGAACGCCCTGAATTCCTATATCAAGAAATACAATTCCGATGGCAATGCCTATTACGCTCTCTATTGAAAAATAAAAGATAAAGAAACTAATACACATTAATAAACAACCATAACCTACTGCAATTCTAGGATCTTTTTTATCTCCCATTTTCCCAACCAAAGGCGCTGCCAAAGCTCCGGAAGCACCAACAATTCCGAACAAACCAATTGTTGCGCTATTAAAATGAAAAGGTTCTCCTGAAAGAAATAAAACCATTGTAGTCCAGAAAGCACCAAATTGTGCAAAACTAAATATATTGATTAAAGTAGCTTCGCGTAAAACTGGCTGTGTTTTTATTAAGGTAAAAAGCGATGTAATTAACTGACCATATGTTCCCTGAAATTGAGGTTTGTTAACCGGGAATTGTTTCTGAATTACAAAAAAGATTAAAAGACAAATTCCGGCTGCGATATAAAACATCGATCTCCAGCCTAAAACCTGACCAATAAATCCGCTTAAAGTTCTGGAAAGTAAAATCCCGACCAATAAACCGCTCATAATAGTACCAACGACTTTACCGCGCTGCTCTGGCGCTGTTAAAGAAGCGGCTAAAGGCAAAATAAGCTGCGGAACAATTGATGTGATTCCTACTAGTAAAGAAGCAATTTGCAAAATAAAAAAACTCTTGGCTGTAGCTGCAATAAGCAACGCAATTACAGATGAAAAAGTCGTTATGAGGATTTGCTTTTTACGTTCGATTTTGTCGCCTAACGGAACCATAAAAAACAACCCGATAGCGTATCCTGCTTGTGTAAGATAGGTTATAGTTCCCGCGTTAGCTTCCGGAATTTTAAATTCGTTGGCGATTAAAACAATTAAAGGCTGGCAGTAATAAAGGTTTGCAACTATAAGTCCAGTGCAAGCTGCCATAAATAAGACATTCGTTTTGGATAAATTCATAGTACAAAAATACCATCAATATTTAATCTAACCTTATAATTAAAGTTATTTTTTTTTTAAACATCTGTGTAAATCTGCGTCTTCGAGATAACGAATCTGCGTCATCAGTGTTCTAAAAAGTGACGCTGATTATACGGATTCGCTATCGCGAAAACGCGGATACTTACTGATTTTCTTTATTTAATCTATTTCAAAAAATCTTCTCTCACAGGACTAAAAACATCTGTCAGAAGTCCGCTTTCTAAACAAACTACTCCGTGAATTGCGTGAGGCGGAATATAAAAACTGTCTCCTTCTTTTAATGTTTGAGTAACTCCGCTAATTGTTACGTCAAATTTACCGCTCGAAACATAAGTTACTTGCGAATGGTAATGTTCGTGTAAAACTCCAATTCCACCTTTTTCAAAATGAACATTTACTAACATTATCTTATCATCATAAGCCATGATTTTGCGCTTAATTCCTTCGCCAACCACTTCCCATTCTAATTCATCTCCTTTTATAAATTCCTTACTTGTACCGAAACTTTGCATATTGTATTTTTATTAAGTAGCTACAAAAATAATCTTTTTATATGGTTTTTCTTCTAAATCAATTCTTTTGCAATATAAGAACAGCTTGTTTTTATAGATTCAAAAGAGTTTCCTGCAAAATTATTTTCCTGTTCTACAAAGAAATGTTTCATTCCTGATTGCTTTGCTTGCTTGAATATAGTTTCAAAATCAATTAAACCAGAACCTACTTCTGTATTTAAAGCCTGATTAATCTTATCCATATCTTTAACATGCCACATTGTAAAACGTCCGGGATTTGCTGCAAACAATTGCAACGGATCATTTCCTGAACGAACAACCCAATATAAATCTAACTCAAAATAAACCAGATCTTTATCTGTTTCATTTAATAAGATTTCATAACCTGTAATTCCATCATGTTTTTCAAACTCAAAATTGTGATTGTGATAGGCAAGTTTTAATCCTGCTGCTGCACACATTTTAGCAGCCTCACTCAAACGTAAAGCAATCTTTTTATAATCGTCACTATTTTTTCTAAAAGGTTCATCAACCCAGGGAATGGTTAAAAATTCACTTTTTAAAATTTTTGCAGCTTCGATTGCGGCTTTGAGTTCCGTTGTATTTCCATCATACAAAAAACTGCCTAAATTATAATGACCACTCACGGCTTTTAGTCGGTTTGTGTCTAACATTTTTTTTAGTTCAATTGGAGATAATCCCCAAAACTGATCTTTTATAGAAAATCCATAAGTTTCAACCGTAGTAAATCCGGCACGTGCAACTTTTTCTAAAGTCGATTTTACATCTTTAGAAAGTTCCTCCCGTAAAGTATATAATTGCAAACCAATTTCATTCTTATTCATACTAAAAGCAAAGGATGGAAAAGCCAAAACTGCTGTCGCGGCCAGACTTGTATTGATTAAAAAGTTTCTTCTTGTGGTCATTTTATTTTTTAATAGAACAGTAAAAATAAACTTTTATTCCTGACTATCAAGGAATTGATTCTCAAAATTATTGATGAAGTCTTGAAGTGCCTTTACAGTTTCTTCATTTATAATTTGACCTTCATTGTTTATTTTGCCTCTAATGCCTTGTATCAAAAGCTGATTGCTTTTTTCAAATTTAGCTTCAATAGTTTTCATTAGTAGTAAAAGCTGTTCATGTCCCATTTCTCCAGAAGCTGAAGCAGTTATTAACCCCACTTTTTTATTTGAAAAAACAGTTGTCGAAACGCACCATTCTAAAACATTTTTTAAACTTCCGGGTAAACTAAAAACGTATTCCGGACTACAAATTATGATTCCGTCAGCATGAAGTATTTTATTTCTAAAATGAACAACTTGCTCTGGCGGATTTTCGGTATCTAAATCTGGATTGAAATGAGGAATTGCAGCTAAATCTTCGAATATCTGAACTTCAAATGATATATTGATTTGTTCGGAAATATATTGCAAAATTTTGTAGTTGCTGGAGTTTTTTCTTGTACTACCTGTTATAGCAAAGATTTTTGTTTTTGAATTTGGCATTATCTCTTTAAAATCATTTTTAAATTAATTCTTTAAAAATAAACTTTTCATCATAATTTATTTCAAATTTTTCAAGAAAATCAATATACTCTTCCTTAAAAGTTTTCTTTTTATGATGCAATTCTTGTTGTTGAATATAATTAATCACTGCTTTTAATTGAGACTTACTATAAGAGAATGCTCCGTAGCCTTCCTGCCATTCAAAATGATAATTTACAAACTTACTTTCGTTTATCCACTTTGAGGAGTTTTGCTTAACCAATTTCATTAAATCAGATATAGATTGTACAGGTCTAATTCCAACTAAAATATGAATATGATCTGAAACACCGTTTATGGCTAATAATTTATGATTGTTATTTTTAATGATTCCGGAAATGTATTTATACAATTCATCTTTCCATTCATTTTTTATAATAGCCTGCCTATATTTTACTGCAAAGACAAAATGAATATGTATTTGAGTGTATGTGTTTGCCATAAATATATAGTCCCTACGGGACATTTAATTGTAATAATTATTTCTACCAATATATTATTCCTAACGGAATATTAAAAATGAGGATTGTATATAATATAGT
Source organism: Flavobacterium chryseum (assembly GCF_004362015.1). Taxonomy (GTDB): domain Bacteria; phylum Bacteroidota; class Bacteroidia; order Flavobacteriales; family Flavobacteriaceae; genus Flavobacterium. The sequence continues at coordinate 103,784 of NZ_SNWW01000011.1, read as the reverse complement.
TTTATATACAATCCTCATTCAGCAAATATAAATTTTATTTTTAAGAATAAGATTACAAAAAATATTGATTTATATTTATATAGATTCTTAATGAAAAATCTTGAAGTTTTATGATGTTCCACTAGGAACAAAATATTGGTAGAACAATAGGCAACATCATTCTTGTCCCGTAGGGACTATATAACAGTATTTTTATTTTTACAATTGGTATTATTTCACACTAACCGCATTATCATCAATACCAATTAGTTTTTTAGCATCAATTTGTTGTGGAGGATATTCTTGTTTTTCATTTCTCCAGGAAGAAACTTTTCCTTCATTATTAATGTATACAAATGTATATTTCCAATAATTAGTACCTACTATCGTAGAACCATTTTGATTTGTATATATCTGATCGGCAAAAATAAGGATTTCGCCATTGGCATCATTAGTCAAAGTACGAACCGGAGCTCCTAAATTCTTCATAATACTTCTTTTAGACTGCCCAACCCATTTATCTCCATCAGTTCTAGAGCTCGAACAGGCGGATAGAATTATAGCGGCAGTTAATAAAATAATCTTTTTCATAGAACTATATTTTTGGTGTTTTTGGTGAATTATTCGATCTAATGAATAATACTATAATGATAGTTGGTATTTAAAGTAAAAAACTTACATAAAGATAATTAAATTTTACATAATTAAAATGTACTAAATTAAATTTCAATTAATTAGATGTTAAATTTAATATTACGCATATCTATTCTCTTATCATTTTTGAATAGCAAAATGAGTCTATCTGATTTTGTTTTTAAAATTCTCAAATAATTACTTTGTATCTTTGCGGCTTAAATTTTGAAGAGAAACAATGCGAATTGATATTATTACGATTTTGCCGGAATTATTAAAAAGCCCTTTCGAGGCTTCGATTATGAAACGCGCCATAGACAAAGGTTTGGTGGAAGTTCATTTTCATAATCTTCGCGATTATACGACTAACAAACAAAAAAGTGTTGATGATTATCCTTTTGGCGGAGGCGCCGGAATGGTTATGACCGTTCAGCCTATTGATGCTTGTATTACGCATTTAAAAAGCAAACGTGAATATGATGAGATCATTTATATGTCACCAGACGGAGAAACATTAAACCAGAAAATGGCCAATACCATGTCGATGTATGAAAACATTATCATTTTATGCGGACATTATAAAGGTGTTGATCAGCGCGTGCGCGATCATTTTATTACCAAAGAAATTTCTATTGGAGATTACGTTTTATCTGGTGGAGAATTAGGCGCTTTGGTTTTATCTGATGCTCTAATCCGATTAATTCCGGGAGTTTTAAGTGATGAAACTTCGGCTTTGACAGATAGTTTTCAGGATAATTTACTTTCAGGACCTATATATACAAGACCCGCAGATTATAAAGGATGGAAAGTGCCGGAAGTTTTAACGAGCGGTCATTTTGCTAAAATTGATAAATGGCGCGAAGATATGGCGTATGAACACACAAAGAACAGACGACCGGATCTTCTCGAAGGACAGGATTAGTTTCAAGTTTCAAGTTATTTTTGTTTCTGGTTTATTCGCAAAGTAATTCAACTTGAAACCTGAAATCTGAAACAAAAAAACACTCCTAATAATCAATTTATCAACAACTTAAAATAATTTACAATTTACAATTTATAATTCATAATTATTTTCTACATTTGCACCCGAATTAGACTAACCTCTGGCGAGATCCGTGAATGTTGCTCTATTATAAAAACCATAATTATAAGATATCATGGCAGATTTAATGAAATTCGTTCAAACCGAATTAGTTGAGAAAAAAGATTTCCCTGTTTTTGGAGCTGGAGACACTATCACAGTTTACTACGAAATTAAAGAGGGTGAAAAAACAAGAACTCAGTTTTTTAAAGGAGTTGTTATTCAAAGAAGAGGTTCTGGTAACACAGAAACTTTTACTATTCGTAAAATGTCTGGAGCTATTGGAGTTGAGCGTATCTTCCCAGTAAACTTACCAGCTTTACAAAAAATTGAAATCAACAAAAAAGGAGCTGTACGTAGAGCTAGAATTTTCTACTTCAGAGAACTTACTGGTAAAAAAGCTAAGATTAAAGATAAAAGAAGATAATCAATTATCTCTTTGTTATAAAAAACTCGTTTCAAGTAATTTGAAACGAGTTTTTTTTTGACTCTCATTTTCAAAGTAACAAAACTGCAATATTTTAATACCAAAATCGTCGATTTGACAATTTAAAGGCATCGAAATAACAATCTGTCAATTTCAGTATTTCTCACAAAAACGCAACCGTTTTCGGACTGATTTTATTATATTTGCTCCGCTCATTTTGAGCCGACTATACCTTTACATCGCTCTATCTGGCGATACGATTATAAAAAAAAAAAAAATGACACAGAATTCAAAAATTTATTACACCTTAACTGATGAGGCGCCTTTGTTAGCGACTTATTCTTTTTTACCAATTGTTCAGGCTTTTACAGCTACGGCTGGTATCGCAATCGAAACAAGAGACATTTCGTTAGCAGGAAGGATTTTATCTAATTTTCCTGAAGTTCTAACAGATGCTCAAAAAACAGGAGATGCTTTGGCTGAACTGGGTCAATTAGCGACACAACCAGAAGCTAACATCATCAAATTACCAAACGTTTCTGCATCGGTACCGCAATTAAAAGCGGCTATTGCTGAATTGCAATCTCATGGTTATAAAATCCCTAATTATCCCGAAGAGCCTCAAAACGATGCTGAAAAAGAAATTAAGGCGAAATATGCTAAAGTTTTAGGTTCTGCTGTAAATCCTGTTTTACGTGAAGGAAACTCTGATCGTAGAGCTCCAAGAGCGGTTAAAAACTTTGCAAAAGCAAATCCACACTCTATGGGTGCATGGTCTGCTGACTCAAAAACAAAAGTAGCTTCAATGCCAAATGGTGATTTTTACGGAAGTGAAAAATCATTAACAACTACTGAAGCAAATGATGTAAAAATTGAATTCGTTGCAAAAGATGGAACAACTACTGTTTTAAAAGCAAGTACTCCTCTAAAAGCGGGTGAAATAATTGATAGTTCTGTTTTAAGTGTAAAAAAATTAAAATCTTTTGCTGCTGATGTCATTGCTGAAGCAAGAAAAGAAGGCGTTTTACTTTCTGTGCATTTAAAAGCTACAATGATGAAAGTATCAGATCCAATTATCTTTGGCGCTATCGTTGAAGTATATTTTGCTGATCTTTTCAAAAAATACGAGACTTTATTCAATGAATTAAATATTGATACAAGAAATGGTTTAGGTGACATCTACGCAAAAATTGCCGGAAGACCTGAGCAGGCTGAAGTTGAAGCTGACATTACTAAAGCGATCGAAAACGGACCAGCTCTTGCAATGGTTAATTCTGAAAAAGGAATTACAAACTTACACGTTCCATCTGATGTTATTGTTGATGCTTCTATGCCAGCAATGATTCGTACTTCAGGACAGATGTACAATAAAGACGGAAAACAACAAGATACAATCGCTGTTATTCCAGACCGTTCTTACGCTGGAATTTATACTGCAACTATTGATTTCTGTAAAAAACACGGTGCTTTTGATCCTAAAACAATGGGAAGTGTTCCAAACGTAGGTTTGATGGCTCAAAAAGCTGAAGAATACGGATCTCACGACAAAACTTTCCAAATTCAAGGTGAAGGAGTTGTTCGCGTTATAGATAACAAAGGAACAGTTTTAATGGAACAAGCAGTTGAAACAAATGACATTTTCAGAATGTGTCAGGCGAAGGATGCTCCTATTCAGGACTGGGTTAAATTGGCTGTAAACAGAGCTCGTTTATCTAGCACTCCAGCTGTTTTCTGGTTAGACGAAAACAGAGCACACGATAGAGAATTGATTGTAAAAGTTCAAAAATATCTTAAAGATTACGATACTACAAACTTAGATATTCGTATTTTAAACCCTGTTGCTGCTACTGAATTTACTTTAGACAGAATCATCAAAGGTTTAGATACTATTTCTGCAACAGGAAACGTGTTACGTGATTATTTAACTGATTTATTTCCAATTTTAGAATTAGGAACTTCAGCTAAAATGTTATCTATCGTTCCGTTAATGAATGGTGGTGGATTGTTCGAAACTGGTGCAGGAGGTTCTGCTCCTAAACACGTTGAGCAATTTACAGAAGAAGGATATTTACGTTGGGATTCATTAGGAGAATTTTTAGCGCTAGGTGCTTCATTAGAGCATTTAGGACAGTCTTTAAATAATTCTAAAGCAATTGTTTTATCTGAAACTTTAGATGAAGCTAACGATAAATTCCTTGCTAACGATAAATCTCCGGCTCGTAAAATTGGTCAGATTGATAATCGTGGTTCGCATTTTTATCTTGCTTTTTATTGGGCTCAGGCTTTAGCTGCTCAAAATAAAGATGCAGAATTGAAAGCTATTTTCACTCCAATTGCTGCTCAGTTTGAAGCTAACGAAGCCAAAATCGATGCTGAATTAATTGGTGCACAGGGTAAACCTCAAACACTTGGCGGTTATTACCAGCCAACGCCAGAGTTAGTAAGCAAAGCGATGCGCCCTAGTGCAACATTCAATGCAATTCTTGCTGAAATAAAATAATAAAAATTATCTTTTTATATATTTAAAAAAGACAATCTTAAACGGTTGTCTTTTTTTTTGCAAACACAGAAAACATTTTAAAAGCAACTTTTAGAAACAAGAATTATGAAAGTGTAACAAATAAAAATATTCTTAACTAATGTTTAACATACGTTCGACGTTAATATTTAGTAAGAATTATTAACTATGTGCATCAAAATCTAGACAATGATTACAAAAAAAATTGGCCTGCTTTTTATTCTTCTTTTAACGACTTTAACTTCATTTTCTCAGGAAAAATTTACACTAAGCGGTACTATCACCGATTTTAAAAGCAACGAAACCTTAATTGGCGTGAATATTTATGTTCCGGCTTTAAAAATTGGAACTACAACAAACGAATATGGTTTTTACTCACTTACAATTCCAAGTGGTGAACATCAGGTTGAAATTAGTTATGTTGGTTTTCAAACCGTTCAAAAAACTATTGTTTTAAATCAAAATACAAAAAACAATTTTGCATTAAACGAAGGTGGCGAAGAACTTCAGGAAGTTGTCATTACTGATAATAAAGGTAAAGTCAACATCAAATCGCCAGAAATGAGCGCCAATAAACTCTCTATTGCAACCATCAAAAAAATGCCTGTAGTTATGGGTGAAGTCGACGTTCTTAAATCGATTTTATTACTTCCGGGTGTTACCAATGCCGGCGAAGGTGCTTCAGGATTTAACGTGCGAGGCGGTGGCGCTGACCAGAATTTAATTTTATTAGATGAAGCAACTATTTTCAATTCTTCTCACGTATTTGGTTTTTTCTCTGTTTTTAATCCCGATGCTATAAAAGATTTAAAATTATATAAAGGTGGAATTCCAGCGCGTTATGGCGGAAGAGCTTCTTCTGTTTTAGATATTTATCAGAAAGATGGAAACAGCAAAGAATTTCATGTAAATGGCGGAATCGGATTAATTTCAAGCCGAATTCTTGCCGAAGGTCCGTTGGTAAAAGACAAAGGTTCTTTTTTAATTGGAGGAAGAGCTTCTTATGCCCATTTATTTTTAAAATTATCAGAAGAGAACAAAGATAACTCCGCTTATTTTTATGATTTAAATACCAAATTGAGTTATAAATTAAACGATAATAACAGTTTATATTTATCGGGATATTTTGGCCGTGACGTATTTAGCTTAAACAAGAGTTTTACTAATATTTACGGAAATTCAACCTTAAATCTTCGTTGGAATCATTTGTATTCTGATAAACTGTTTTCGAATTTATCCTTGATTTACAGTGATTATTATTACGGACTTGATTTAGATTTCGTTGGATTTAAATGGGATTCCGGAATCAAGAATTACAATATTAAATACGATTTCAAAAACTATATTTCAGATAAATTCAAGTTGAATTATGGCTTAAACGGAATTTATTATGAATTTAATCCCGGAACCATCAAACCGACAAATGATAAATCGGGTATAAATCCGGATCAATTAGATAAAAAATACGCTTTTGAACCTTCTGTTTATATTGAAGCAGAAAATCAGCTTTCGAAAAAAATCACGGTTTCTTACGGATTGCGTTATAGTTTGTTCTATCGTTTAGGAACTTCGACAATTAATCTATATGAAAATAACAATCCGGTAGTTTTCAATTCAGAATTGCAGATTTACGAAAAAGGAACTCCAATTGGTACTGAATATTACGGCAAAAACAAATCTGTTAAAAATTACAATAACTTAGAACCTCGATTTTCAATTTCTTATCAGCTAAATGATGATCAGGGAATAAAAGCGAGTTACAACAGAATGGCACAATATCTTCAGTTAATTTCGAATACGTCATCGCCTACTCCACTCGATGTCTGGATGCCGAGCGATAATTATATCAAACCACAAATTGCTGATCAGGTGGCGCTGGGATATTTTAGAAACATTAATAACGGAGCCTATTCGGTTGAAGTTGAAAGTTATTACAAAGAAATTCAAAACCGTCTGGATTATATTGATGGCGCAGATTTAATTGCCAATAATGCAATCGAACAAGTCATTCTAAACGGACAAATGCGTTCTTATGGTTTAGAAATTATGTTCAAGAAAAACGAAGGTAAATTCAACGGATGGATTTCTTATACATTATCAAAATCAGAACAACAAACGCCAGGAAGAACACCGGAAGAAACGGGAATAAATAATGGTCAATGGTATAATTCTGCTTACGACAAAACACATAATCTTGCCGTTACCTCTGCTTACACATTAAACGAAAAATGGTCTTTTGGTGCCAACTTTGCACTGCAATCAGGGCAGCCGGTTACGTATCCAAACGCTCAATACGAATATTTAGGCATTACCGTTCCTAGTTATGGTTTACGAAACGAACATCGTTTGCCGGCTTACCATCACCTTGATATTTCGGCAACTTTAACACCTAGAAAAAACAAAGACAGAAACTGGAAAGGCGAATGGGTTTTTAGCATTTACAATTTATACAATCGTCAAAATGCAGCTTCTATAAACTTCCGTCAAAATGTAGATACCGGCTATAACGAAGCGGTAAAAACATCTATTTTTGGAGTTGTGCCGGCTGTCAGTTATAATTTTAAATTTTAAAAATCCTTTTCTTAAAAAGAAAATAAAAATATTGATCATGAAAAAAGCAATCTTATTAATCGTATTTCTTATATCGATTTTCTTTACAAGCTGCGAAGAAGTTGTTGATGTTGATTTAGATAACGCTCCGCCAAAATTAGTTATCGAAGCTGCAATAAACTGGCATAAAGGAACAAATGGCGCGCAACAAACCATAAAATTAACTACCACAACAGGTTATTTTGAAAATGTAATTCCAACCGTTTCTGGAGCTACCGTTTTTATAGTAAATAGTACCGGACAGCAATTTAACTTTGTTGAAGTTCCTAATACTGGCCGTTATGTGTGCACTAATTTTAAGCCTGTTATAGACGAGCAATATATTCTGACTGTTATCAGTAACGGAAATACGTACACCGCCAATGAAACCATGAAATCAATCGCGCCAATTACGCGTCTTGAACAAAATGATGAAGGAGGTTTTACAGGAAAAGATATTGAAGTAAGAGCATTTTACAACGATCCGGCTGATGCAAACAACTATTATTTGTACAAATACGAATATTCTAATAAAGTAACATCCAATTATTATGTAGATGAAGATAAATTTTTTCAGGGCAATGAATTTTTTAGTCTTTCGGATGATGATGAATTAAAAATTGGAGACAAAATTTCTTTAACACATTATGGAATTTCTAAACAGTATTATAATTATATGAGTATTTTAGTTAGTATTGCCGGCAGTAATTCGGGCGGACCTTTTCAATCTCCTCCTGCAACCGTAAAAGGCAATATCATCAATACAACCGATAAAGATAATTATCCTTTAGGCTATTTTTCGCTTAGCGAAACAGATTCAAGAACATACACCATAATAGCGCAGTAAAAAAATGGAAGCCAGAATTGAAAATTTAACCGAGAAAAAGTTAATTGGAGATTATAGTGAAATGAATTTCATCGAAAATAAAACCTTTCAGCTTTGGAGCGGTTTTATGCCAAGAAGAAAGGAAATTAAAAATTCAGTCGATTCAAATTTATATTCGCTTGAAGTTTTCCCTGTTGGGCATTTTGATAATTTTGATCCCAGCAATTCTTTTCAAAAATGGGCCGGAATAGAAGTTTCTGATTTTGATGAAATTCCATCAGATATGAAAACCTTAGTTATTCCTGATGGTTTATATGCCGTTTTCACACACAAAGGTCCACAAAGCGAAGCACATAAAACCTATCATTCTATTTTTGTTGAATGGCTGCCAAATTCTCAATATACAGTTGATGAAAGGCCTCATTTTGCCGTAATGACCGAAAAATACAAAAAAGACGATCCTGATTCTGAAGAAGATATTTGGATTCCGATAAAAAACAAAGTTTACAAATATGCTGATAGAAACTATAAAGTCGTTATTTAACCGAGATCTCAATAAACTGAAAACCGAAATTGAATCCTATCAGGACGAAAGTAAAATTTGGGCTATTGATAAAAATATTTCTAATTCGGGCGGAAATCTTTGTTTGCATTTAATTGGAAATATCAAGACGTACATTGGCGCAGAACTGGGCAAAACAGATTATGTTCGCGATCGACCTTTAGAATTTTCATTAAAAAATATTCCAACATCAGAACTAATCAGCAAAATTGAAGATACTATTATAGTAGTAAAGAATACGCTCGATATTTTAACCGAAGCTGATTTAGAAGCTATTTATCCTCAAATTATTTTCGAAAAAGAAATGACAACAGGATTTTTCCTTGTACATCTTTCCACACATTTAGGATATCATTTAGGTCAAATTAATTATCACAGAAGATTGATTTAATTTCAACTTTTTTTGGCATTGCTTAAGTTTTCAATCTAAAGTCTAAAATCAGCAATCTAAATCCTTTGGTTTCGTACCTTTGCAGCACATTCAAAAAAAGTAACATGTCATCACACCATATTGTTCGCGACGATCAGGAACCTGCTTTAATTATTGCCAACGGAGCCGCTTGCAATTCTGAATTATTAGGACAATTACTTGAATGGTCTCCGCTTGTTGTGGTTCTTGATTCTGCAATGGAAAGAGTAATTAAATTAGACATTAAAGTTGATGTGCTTCTGGGTGACTTTGACCGGGGTTTTGATCCTGAAATTTATAAAACTTCTCAGTATCCAATTGAAATTGTTTACACACCAGATCAAGATAAAACCGATTTAGAGAAAGCTTTTGATTATTTAATTGAAAGAAAAATTCCAGCCGTAAATGTCGTTTGGGCAACCGGAAGACGTGCCGATCATACTATTACAAACCTTACTAATATTGTTCGATACCGAAATTTACTTAAGATTGTAATTCTCGACGATCACTCCAAAATATTTTTACTGCCCAATAGATTCGAAAAGTGGTACACGGCCAAAACGCCAATTTCATTAATTCCAATTGGAGTTGTAAACGGAATTACTTCTACCAATTTAGAATATCCGTTACAAAACGACACCTTAACAATTGGCTACAGAACCGGAAGCAGCAATGCCGTGGCACAGGACGGAATTGTATCAATCACACACAGTAATGGCGATTTATTGTTGATGGAATGTATTGACTAAATTATTTGACAATTTGAATATTGAGTTTAATTTAATCCAAACTCCATTGTAATGGAACGTTACCAGAAATTGCTTTAAGCCTTCAACAAATGAGCAAAAAATTCAATAAAATAAAATATCTTCCTATTTATATATTCATAGGCGCAGTACTCTTTTCGTTTATAAATACATATTTTAAATCGAGAACTGTGCATTTTGAGAAATACGATTTTGTGATAACCAAGATTAATGACACTCCAACTGGTAGCGCCATCCCTTTACAAAACGATTCTGAAATGAATTTGTGGCAATATAGTTTTTATCCCAAAAGTATTATTAAGGTTGGTGATTCAATCCATAAAGGGTCAGAAGAAAAATATTTATATATTTTTCGAAAAGACGAAACCAAAAATTTTATTTTAATTGACAGTATCCAGCCAACGGGAATATATTCCTGGAGTTATAAACCTTAAAAAACTTCTGTCAACATCTAATACAACCAATTTAGACAATAAACGAACGGGAAGTTTTGGCAAGAACTTTTCTAAAAAGGAATGACTATCTTTGCACCCAAATTCAAAAAAATGAAAGCAACAGATAATTCAGAAAAAAATATTTTACATCCTCGAAATCTTCACCGTTCCCGTTATGATTTCGAACTTCTTATCGCGAATTGCCCTGAACTAAAAAGTCACGTTGCGATCAACATTCACGGAAGTGAAACTATTGATTTCAGTAATCCTGTTTCAGTTAAATTGCTAAATAAAGCATTATTACAAACGTATTACGATATTCAAAACTGGAGCATCCCTAAAAATTATCTTTGCCCGCCAATTCCTGGAAGAGCAGATTATATTCATTATTTAGCCGATTTATTAGCCGAAACTAATGACGGAATTATTCCTCAGGGTTCATCTGTTTTAGGTTTAGATATAGGAACCGGAGCCAATTGTATTTATCCTATTTTAGGAAATGCTATTTATGAATGGAGTTTTGTAGGTACAGATACAGATCTATACGCTATTCAGAATTGCAGTAAAATTATTGAAGCTAATCCAAAATTAATTGATGCGATAAGCTTGCAGCAACAAACAGAATCACGCTTTATTTTCAAAAATATTATTACTCCCGAAGATCGTTTTACATTTACGATTTGTAATCCGCCTTTTCATGCTTCTGCCGAAGATGCGAACCAAAGTACCATACGAAAAGTATCCAGTTTAAATCCAAAGGAAAAGAAAAATACAAATCCAGTTTTAAACTTCGGAGGTCACAATGCAGAATTATGGTGTGAAGGTGGCGAAATTGGTTTTGTAACGCAAATGATTTATGAAAGCGCAAAATATGCGATGCAATGCTTATGGTTTACAACATTGGTTTCAAAAAGAGAAAATTTATCAAGCATTTATAAAACTTTAAACAAAGTAAATGCAGCTTCTATAAAAACAATTGATATGGCGCAAGGTCAAAAAACAAGCCGTATTGTTGCCTGGACTTTTTTAAGTGAAGCTCAGCAAAAGTCTTTTAAAATTTAAGATTGCAAAATCTTATTTTCTAATTTTGTTTTGTAACTTCGAGTAAATTATACTATTATGAACACTCTGGAACTTAAAAATCTTTTAATATCTGAAATTACCAAAATTGAGGACGACTCATTTTTGTCAGCTTTAAAAATCATTTTAGACAGTAGAAAAAATACTCTTCCTAAAGATTATTTGGAACAATACAATGAAGAACTTAAAGTAGCAGAAGAAGAAATTCAGAATGGAAATTTTTACTCTCATAGTGAGGTTAAAAATAAAATTGAGCAATGGAAAAAGAAATAATTTGGTCCAATACTGCTCAAAATCAGCTTAAAAAAATTTACTTTTATTTAGTTAAACAATCAAAAAATATTCAAACTCCAAACAAAGTAGTTAGTGCTATTCATAGTTCAGTAACAATATTACAAACCAATTGGGAAATCTATGAATTAGATGAAATGAAAAAATCTAATGATGGCAACTACCGTGCTTTTGAAATTTATAATTATAGAATATCTTATAAAATAACCCCAAATGAGATTCAAATTTTAAGAATTAGACATACAAGTCGTAATCCTAAAACATTATAATTATATTACTTTAAATTAAAATTTTGATACTTTAAAAACATACTCAATTAGTACCTTTAAAGTCACCTAATTTTATTACCATGCCAAAATTATACTTTAGAATAGCTTTACTACTTCTATTAACAGGTTGTGCTTCAACAAAAAAAGCTAAGTACGACGATTACGTTTTTCACACTAAAAGTGAACAAAACGCTTACATAAAAACTTACGACAAAGCGCTTAAACTCTGGGATGTTCCGTACACAGAAGAAAATATAAAAACCAGTTACGGAAAAGTTCACGTTATATTGGCGGGTCCAAAAAACGGAAAAGATGTAGTTTTACTGCACGGAATGGATGCCAGTTCTACAATGTGGTACCCAAACATAAAAGCATTAGCAAAAGACCATCGCATTTATGCCATCGACTTTATAATGGAGCCTGGAAAATCAACTTTGACAGCAAGTCCGTTATCTAAAGAACAAATAGTACTTTGTTACAACGAGATTTTCAATTACTACAGATTAAAGAATTTCGACATTGTGGGAGCTTCACGAGGCGGATGGATTGCAACGTTATTAGCCACTCAAAAAATGAATTCGATTGATAAAATCGTTTTATTGAGTCCTGCACAGACTTTTAAATATATTGATAAACCAGGAAAAACAACTTCGGCATTAATGCTAAAACTTTTTCCGAGTGAAAAGAAATTCACAAAAACATTAACCTCATTTTCAACGCATCCTGAAAAAATCAGTCCTGTTTATAAAAGGCAATTTTATTTGGCAAATAAATACGCCAAATCAAATTCGAGCATGCTTAAAATGCAGCCTTTTTCAGATGATGAATTAAGATCAATTTCGAATCCGGTTTTGGTTTTAATTGGCGATCATGATGTTATAAATGGTGATGACAGTTTAATAAGAGCAAAAGAATATTTAACGCATGGCAAAATTAAAACTGTAAAAGATGCCGGTCACTTTTTAACTATTGATCAGTCTAAAATAACCAATGATGCCATTATTGAGTTTTTAAAATAAGTTCTTAAAATTAGTAGCCATGAATTCTTCAATTTATGGCTATTTTTTTTATCCTTTTTTATTAGCATTCAAACTTTGTATCTTTACAAAACAAAATTTTCATCAGTCAAAAATGAATTTCCAAGTATCATCAGAATATAGTCCAAAAGGAGATCAGCCACAAGCGATTCAAAAACTTGCACAAGGTATTATCGACGGCGAAAAATTTCAAACCTTATTGGGAGTTACAGGTTCAGGTAAAACATTTACCGTGGCCAATGTTATTGAAGAAGTGCAAAGACCGACTTTGGTTTTAGCACATAACAAAACTTTGGCGGCGCAATTATATTCAGAATTCAAACAGTTTTTTCCAAATAATGCTGTTGAATACTTCGTTTCTTATTACGATTATTATCAGCCCGAAGCTTTTATGCCCGTAACTGGTGTTTTCATTGAAAAAGATTTATCTATCAACGAAGAGCTTGAAAAAATGCGTTTGAGCACTACTTCTTCCCTACTTTCAGGACGTCGTGACATTTTGGTTGTTGCATCTGTTTCTTGTTTGTATGGTATTGGAAATCCTGTTGAATTTAAGAAAAACGTAATTGAGATAAACAGAGATCAGGTTATTTCGAGAACAAAATTATTACACAGTTTAGTTCAGAGTTTATACGCCAGAACCGAAGCCGATTTTAATCCCGGGACTTTCAGAATAAAAGGCGATACTGTAGAAGTGTATCCAAGTTATGCTGATGATGCGTACAGGATTCACTTTTTTGGAGATGAAATTGAAGAAATAGAATCATTTGATGCTAAGACATCTCAAGTCATTGAAAAATTTAAGAAACTAACGATTTATCCCGCCAATATGTTCGTGACTTCTCCGGATGTACTCCAAGGTGCTATTTGGGAAATTCAGCAGGATTTGGTTAAACAAGTTGATTACTTTAAAGAAATAGGCAAACATTTAGAAGCCAAACGTTTGGAAGAAAGAACCAATTTCGATTTAGAAATGATTCGCGAATTGGGTTATTGCTCCGGAATCGAAAATTATTCCCGTTATCTTGACGGAAGACAAGCTGGAACAAGACCTTTCTGTTTATTAGATTATTTCCCAAGTGATTTTTTAATGGTTATTGATGAAAGTCACGTTACGGTTTCGCAGGTTCACGCCATGTACGGAGGCGACCGCAGCCGTAAAGAAAATCTGGTTGAATATGGTTTCCGCTTACCTGCCGCAATGGATAACAGACCTTTAAAATTTGAAGAGTTTGAAGCTTTGCAAAATCAGGTGCTTTATGTTTCTGCAACACCAGCAGATTACGAATTACAAAAATCTGATGGTATTTATGTTGAACAAATTATTCGACCAACAGGATTATTAGATCCTATAATTGAAGTCAGACCAAGTTTAAATCAGATTGATGATTTAATTGAAGAAATTCAGGTTCGCTGCGAATTAGACGAAAGAGTGTTAGTAACCACTTTGACAAAAAGAATGGCCGAAGAATTGGCAAAATACTTAGCTAAAGTTGGTGTTCGCTGTCGTTATATCCATTCTGAAGTTGATACTTTAGAACGTATCGAAATCATGCAGGATTTACGAAAAGGTATTTTTGATGTCTTAATTGGTGTTAACTTACTTCGTGAAGGTCTTGATTTACCAGAAGTTTCGCTTGTTGCGATTCTTGATGCTGATAAAGAAGGTTTTTTAAGAAACCACAGATCTCTTACACAAACGATTGGACGTGCTGCGAGAAATTTAAACGGAAAAGCAATTTTATATGCTGATAAAGTTACAGCAAGTATGCAGAGAACAATCGACGAAACTGCTTATCGCCGAACCAAGCAAATTAATTATAATACTGAACATGGTATTGTACCACAGGCATTAAACAAAAAAATCGAAAGTGCTTTTACCAAAAATCCTTTGGTAGAATACGAACTTGGACATACTTTATCTGTCGCAGCCGAACCGGAAACAGCTTACATGTCGAAGGGGGATTTAGAAAAACTGATTCGTGAAAAACGAAAATCGATGGAGAAAGCAGCAAAAGAATTAGACTTTTTACATGCTGCAAAATTGCGTGACGATATTAAAAAACTACAGGAACAATTGCCTTAATTGTGTTGTTCCTGAAAAACTTTCAATAATAATTTAGGATCAATTATAGCATTTGGCGCTTTCTTCATTAAATCTAAAATACGTTTTGTTGCGCCGGGATTCAAACCCATTTCAATCGCAATTTGTTGTATCGCCTTTGCTTCTTTTTCATGCAAAACGCCATCACAATGCATAATCAAAGCCAGTCTGTAAAATTGCTGAATACGCTGAAACTCTGATTTTATAACTTGAGGTGTTATTTCCTGATGAAATAAATCCTGAAAAAGCTTGTGATCAATATTTAATTCCTGAGCGACCAGCCACAAAAATTCCAGTTCGCGTTTATGCAATTGCCCATCCACAGTCGAGAAAGCAATCATTTCTAAAAGTAAACTTCTCTTTTCTTCTTCGGTATTCATCAAATTTATTATTTTTAGCTAAAATATTGTTTTTAAATCTAAAACACAAAAGAACTTATGCTCAGAGGATTTCTAGTATTTTTATTTCTATGGATAATCGCTAACGGAAATGCACAGGAAAGTACGGCATCAAAAAATGTTTCGACGTTTGCTATCGAAGCACCTCAGCTAAAAACAACCAAAAAAATCTGGATTTATTTACCTGAAAATTACTCTGCATCAATCAAAAAATACAGCGTAATTTACATGCATGATGCTCAAAATTTATTTGACTCGAAGACTTCGTATGTTGGCGAATGGAATGTAGATGAGAAACTGGATAGCCTAAAAGCGCAAGTAATAGTTGTTGGAATTGAACATGGAAACGACAAACGAATCGATGAATTAACGCCTTATAAAAATGAAAAATACGGCGGAGGAAATGCCGATTATGTCGATTTCATTGTAAAAACCGTAAAGCCGTATATTGATAAAAACTACCGAACGAAAACAAAAGCTAAGAATACCATTATTATGGGAAGTTCACTTGGCGGTTTGGTTTCTTATTATGCCATTCTAAAATATCCTGAAGTTTTTGGAAAAGCAGGAGTTTTCTCGCCTTCATTTTGGTTTTCAAATGAGATTTATACTTTAGCCGAAAAAGCTCCCAAAATAAAAACGAAAATTTATTTTTTATGTGGAGATAAAGAAAGTGATGACATGGTAAAAGATGTAGCCAGAATGGAAAAACTCTTAGATACAAAACGCTGTTATTGTTTGCACCTCAACAAAACTACGATTGTAAAAGGCGGAGAACATAATGAAAAACTGTGGCGTGATGGTTTTGTAAAAGCCTTATTGTGGTTAGGTTATTAAGATAAAAAGGATATTCTATGAAATTGATATTGAGAGCCTACGACCTTAAGTTAAAACACACCTTTAGAATTTCAAGAAAATCAATCGATTTTCAGCCTTCACTTATCGTTGAATTACAAGAAGATGGCTTTTCGGGTTTTGGAGAAGCAACTTCAAATCCGTATTACAACATTACAATTGAAATTCTGCAAAACGATATTGAGCAAATTCGGGAAGTGATTGAAAAAACTACAAATGAATCTCCAGATGAATTTTGGAACAAAATAAGTCCGCTTTTAGCGAATAATCCTTTTGCTTTATGCGCATTAGATAATGCTTATAATGATTTGTACGCGCGTAAAAAAGGCAAGAAATTATACGAATTATGGAATTATGATATCTCGCACAATCCGTTAACCAATTATACTATTGGAATTGGGACTATCGAAAACATGATAGCCAAAATGAAAGAACTTCCATGGCCGATTTATAAAATAAAACTCGGAACTCCCGATGATATTGCCATTGTAACCGAATTACGAAAACATAGCAATGCGATTTTTAGGGTTGATGCTAATTGCGCCTGGACTGTTGATGAAATGTTATCTAATGCCCTAATTCTAAAAGATTTAGGTGTTGAATTTATAGAACAACCTTTGAAAGCCAATGACTGGGAAGGACAAAAACAAGTTTTTAAAAACTCCGTTTTGCCTATTATGGCTGATGAAAGTTGCATTGAAGAAGCTGATGTCGCTAAATGCTACAATCATTTTCATGGTGTAAATATTAAACTAATGAAATGCGGCGGAATTACGCCTGGAAAAAGAATGATTGCCGAAGCAAAAAAGTTAGGTTTAAAAACGATGGTTGGCTGCATGACTGAATCTACTGTTGGAATTTCTGCAATTGCACATTTACTTCCTGAATTAGATTATGTCGATATGGATGGCGCTTTATTACTGGCAGAAGATATTGCAAGCGGCGTTACCATCAAAAACGGAAAAACCTTTTATCCTGACAGGACGGGAACAGGCGTAATTTTGTTCTAAAATAATGTACCTTTGTAAAAAATTAAACGATGACGAATAACGATATCTTAAAAAAACTTCGCGTGGCTTTAATGCTCCGTGATGACCAAATAGTTGAAATTTTAGAATTGGTAGATTTTAGAATTTCAAAATCAGAATTAGGCGCTTTTTTTAGAGCTGAAGATCACGAGAATTATATGGAATGCGGTGATCAGGTTTTAAGAAACTTCCTGAACGGATTGGTAATTCATTTAAGAGGAACAAAAGAAAATCCTAAAAACCCAAATGATGTTTTAGCGAAACATAAAGCAGAAATTCCTAAAAAAGAAACTTCTAAAGAAAGACCGGAATTTAAAGCAAGTGCAAAAGATGCTGAAAAAGGAAGAGGCGATCAAACACCTTCTAAATCTGGACCTGCTGCTAAAAAACCTTTTAAGAAAAACAACTCGAAAACGGCACCTAAAGTTCAGGTTGTAGAGAAGGTTATTTACAAAAACGGTAAGAATAAAAAGTAATTTAACCGCAAAGACGCAAAGGTTTTTTATTTAAAGATTATATATAAACGCAAAGTTCGCAAAGCTGTAATGATAAAGCTTTGCGAACTTTGTGTTTGTAAACATAACCAAGATAAAATCTTAGCGCTCTTTGCGGTTAAAAAAAATGCAAAAAAAATCCCTCCAAATATTGAAGGGATTTTTTATATAATTGATTTCTTATTTGATTAAGATAATGCAGCTTTAACTTGATCTGCAGCTTCTTGAAATTGAACAGCTGATAAAATTGGCATACCAGAATTGTCAATTAATTCTTTTGCAATTTCAGCATTTGTTCCTTGCAAACGAACGATGATTGGCACTTTAATAGCGTCACCCATGTTTTTGTAAGCATCAACAACACCTTGAGCAACACGGTCACAACGAACGATTCCTCCGAAGATGTTAATCAAAATAGCTTTTACGTTTGGATCTTTTAAGATAATACGGAAAGCAGTTTCAACACGTTTAGCATCAGCAGTTCCACCAACGTCCAGGAAGTTAGCAGGCTCAAAACCAGCGTATTTAATTAAATCCATTGTTGCCATTGCAAGACCAGCTCCGTTTACCATACATCCAACTGTACCGTCAAGATCTACGTAATTTAAACCTACTTCTTTAGCTTCAACTTCGATTTGATTCTCCTCACGGATATCACGCATTTCAGCATATTTTGGTTGTCTGTATAAAGCATTATCATCGATATTTACTTTAGCATCTACAGCCATAATTTTATTGTCTGAAGTTTTCAAAACCGGGTTGATTTCAAACATAGAAGCATCAGAACCAATGTAAGCATTGTATAATGAATCGATGAATTTCACCATTTCTTTGAAAGCATTTCCAGAAAGCCCTAGGTTAAAAGCAATTCTTCTTGCCTGAAAACCTTGTAATCCAACAGAAGGATCAATTTCTTCAGTAAAAATTAAGTGTGGTGTGTGCTCAGCAACTTCTTCAATATCCATTCCACCTTCAGTAGAATACATAATCATGTTGCGTCCTGTAGCTCTATTCAATAAAACAGAAACATAAAATTCAGAAGTTTCACTTTCACCAGGATAGTAAACATCTTCAGCAACTAAAATAGTGCTCACTTTTTTACCTTCAGCAGAAGTTTGAGGTGTAATTAATTGCATTCCGATAATTTGTCCTGCAATTTCTTCAACTTGTTCCAAGTTTTTAGCCAATTTAACTCCACCGCCTTTTCCACGTCCACCTGCATGAACCTGTGCTTTTATAACATGCCATCCTGTACCAGTTTCGGCAGTTAATTGTTTTGCAGCTTCCACAGCTTCAGCTGCACTATTAGCTACAATTCCGCGTTGAATGCGTACTCCGTAACTCGCTAAAATTTCTTTTCCTTGATATTCGTGTATGTTCATAATATAGAATTTGTCTGGTTCTGAATTTAGTTCAGAATAAAAGTGCGACAAAAATAGCAAAATTCAACTTAATAGTAAAATGTTTTTCAATTAAAAAAACCTACTTCATTTATATTAGAGCGTTATTCTTTTTGAAAGGAAACAAATGGTTAAACTATTGCATGCAAATTGTTAACTAAAAAACACTATTTCGTTTGAAATTTAACAAAAACTCCAATGATTTCAATAGCTCCGAAAGGATTTTTCCACATATTATCTAAAACATATTGTGATTTTATCATTTAGCAATGCTTTCTAAGAAATTATTATCATTTAAGAACTCTTTTTCTAATATTACAACAAAAATGTAAGTCAAATTAGAATTTCACTACATTATATTTAACGAAATCCGTATTTTTGAAGAAAAAATATCAAGAATGAAAGTTAAAGAACAAGGGCTTTATTTGCCTGAATTTGAACACGACAATTGTGGTGCAGGATTTATTTGTAATTTGAATGGTATTAAATCTAATGATATCATTCACAAAGCATTGGATATCTTAATAAAATTGGAACATCGTGGTGCAGTTAGTTCTGACGGAAGAACTGGAGATGGAGCTGGAATTTTATTTGACATCCCACATGCCTTTTTTAAAAAAGTATGTGATTTTGAAATCCCTGAAACGCGCGAGTATGCAGTAGGAATGGTTTTTTTACCAAAAAGCAAAAACCAGGTTTCTTTTTGCATGAACGCTTTCGAATCAACTATTAAAGATCAGAATTTAAAGATCTTAGGATGGAGAGACGTACCTGTTGAAGTTGAAAATTTAGGGCAGATTGCCGCAGAAAAAGAACCATCAGGTAAACAGGTTTTTGTTAGCAAAAACGGTCAGGATTTAACCGAACAAGAATTTAATGCAAAACTTTTTGCAGCTAGAAAAATTGCTGAACATGCGATAAGAGGATCTAAAACTTCTGAAAGCCACATGTTTTATTTCTCTAGTTTATCAACAACTACTATAATATATAAAGGTCTATTGATGCCGGAAGACATCAGCCGTTATTATGTTGACTTAAAAGATCCAGATTTAGTGACTCGTTTGGCGTTAGTTCACCAGCGTTTCTCTACTAATACTTTCCCTTCATGGGAATTAGCACAGCCATTTAGATACATGTGTCATAATGGTGAAATCAACACACTTCGCGGAAACGTTAGCCGTATGCGTGCTCGTGAAGAACTTATGCAAAGCAAAGTTTTTGGCGACGATATCAAAAAATTATTCCCAATTATCTTAGAAGGAAAATCAGATTCTGCTTCTATGGATATGGTGGTTGAACTTTTATTAATGACAGGTCGTTCGTTACCGGAAGCGATGATGATGGTAGTTCCTGAAGCTTGGGAAAAGCACCAAACCATGTCTCCGGAAAAGAAAGCATTCTACGAGTTTAACGCTTGTATTATGGAACCTTGGGATGGCCCTGCTTCTATTCCGTTTACAGACGGAAATGTAATTGGAGCTTTATTAGACAGAAACGGATTGCGTCCATCTCGTTATACCTTAACACATAGTGGTTTCGTAATCATGTCATCAGAAATTGGTGTCTTAGATATCGATCCCGAAGATGTAATTCAGCACGGTCGTTTAGAGCCGGGAAAAATGTTCCTGGTAGATATGAACGAAGGCCGTATTATTGAAGACGAAGAAGTTAAAAAAGCAATCGTAACAAAACGTCCTTATAAAGAATGGTTAGATGCCAATTTATTGCCTTTATCTAAAGTTCCTTACACCAATAATCCTACTCCGGTTGAAAAATTAGATTTCTTAACCAGACAAAAATTATTTGGTTACACGATTGAAGATTTAAAAACAATCATCAACCCAATGGGAGGTCAGGGAGCTGAAGCAATCAGTTCTATGGGTAACGACACGCCTTTGGCAGTATTGTCAGACCAGCCGCAATTATTGTACAATTACTTCAAACAATTATTTGCTCAGGTTACCAATCCGCCTTTGGATGGTATTCGTGAGGAAATCATTACTGATATCAGTTTAGCAGTTGGTGGAGATTTTAATATTTTTGAAATTGAATCAAAACAATGTAAAAAATTAAAAATTCAGAATCCGGTTATTTCAAACGAGGATTTAGATAAAATCAGAAACATTGATCACGCTGATTTTAAATCGGCTACTATTTCTACCTTATATAAAATAGAAAAAGGAGTTAACGGTTTAGAGCGCGCGCTTGAAAAATGTGTTCAGGCAACTTTTAAAGCTGTTTCTGAAGGATGTAATGTAATTATATTATCAGACAGAGGCGTAAGCGAAGAATTTGCTCCAATACCAATGTTATTAGCTTGTTCTTACATTCACCACTCTTTGAATATTTTACAGGTTCGTTCTAAATTCGGAATCATAATCGAATCTGCAGAGCCTCGTGAACCGCATCATTTTGCTTTATTGTTCGGATATGGCGCAAGTGCGATTAATCCATACATGGTAAACGAAATCATTCACGATCAGGTAAACCAAGGATTTATTAAAGGCGTAAAAGCTGATTATGCGATTGTAAATTACAACAAAGCGATTGCAAAAGGAATCGTGAAGATCATGAACAAAATTGGTATCTCGACGTTACATTCGTACAGAGCTGCTCAAATTTTCGAGATTTTAGGTTTAAACAAAACATTTACTTCAAAATATTTCCCATACACACCTTCAAGAATCGAAGGAATTGGTTTGAATGAAGTGGAGAAAGAAGTGAAGAAACGTTTCCAAAAAGCATTTCCAAATTCAAAAGTGGCCAACTTGCTTCCTTTAGAAATTGGAGGAATTTACAGATGGAGACGTGGTGGAGAAAAACACATGTTTAATCCAACAACAATTGCAAAATTGCAACAGGCCGTTCGTTTGAACAGCCCGGAAAGTTATAAAGAATACTCTAATATGGTTAATGAGCAAAGCTCTAACTTAATGACTATTAGAGGTATGTTTGAATTTAATAATTTAGACCCAATTTCTATTGATGAAGTAGAACCCTGGACAGAAATTGTAAAAAAATTCAAAACCGGTGCAATGTCTTATGGATCTATTTCCAGAGAAGCACATGAGAATTTAGCAATCGCCATGAACAGAATTGGCGGAAAAAGTAATTCTGGAGAAGGTGGAGAAGATCCTAAACGTTTCCAGAAAGAAATTAACGGAGATTCCAGAAACAGTGCGATCAAACAAGTGGCTTCGGGACGTTTTGGTGTTTCGATTAATTATTTGACGAATGCTAAAGAAATTCAGATTAAAATGGCTCAGGGTGCAAAACCTGGAGAAGGTGGACAATTACCTGGAGAAAAAGTAGTGCCATGGATTGCGGAAACCAGAAACTCTACGCCTTATGTAGGTTTGATTTCGCCTCCGCCACACCACGATATTTATTCTATTGAGGATTTGTCTCAGTTGATTTTCGACTTAAAAAATGCCAATCGTGAAGCGCGTGTAAACGTAAAATTAGTTTCTGAAGTTGGTGTTGGAACGATAGCTGCCGGTGTTGCCAAAGCAAAAGCTGACGTTATCCTGATTTCAGGTTATGACGGAGGAACTGGTGCTGCACCATTAACATCATTACAACATACAGGAATTCCGTGGGAACTTGGATTAGCCGAAGCACAACAAACTTTGATCTTAAATGATTTAAGAAGCCGTGTAGTTTTAGAATGCGACGGACAATTGAAAACAGGTCGCGACGTTGCAATTGCTGCTTTATTAGGAGCCGAAGAATTTGGTTTTGCAACCGCACCTCTTGTAGCTTCTGGCTGTATCATGATGAGAGCTTGTCACTTAAATACTTGCCCGGTTGGTATTGCTACTCAGGATCCTGAATTGAGAAAAAAATTCAAAGGAACTCCGGAGCACGTCATCAACTTCATGTATTTTATTGCTGAAGAGCTTAGAGAAATCATGGCGCAATTAGGTTTCAGAACCTTAAAAGAAATGGTGGGTCAGTCACAAAAATTAAATGTGAACAAAGCTATCAAACATTACAAAGCCAATGGTTTAGATTTATCATCAATTCTATACAAACCGGAAAAAGCAAAAACAGAGCCAATTCACAATACAACAACACAAGATCACCAACTTGAAAACGTATTGGATTTTGCTATTATCAAAGAAGCGATTCCGTCTATTTATAGAAAAGAAAAAACAAGAGTTACATTTAAAATTAAAAATACAGACCGTTCTGTAGGTGCCATTTTGAGTAATGAAATCTCAAAAATATATGGCGCACAAGGATTACCTGATGACACTATTTTAGTTGATTTTGAAGGTTCTGCCGGACAAAGTTTTGGTGCTTTTGCAACAAACGGATTGTCGTTTAAAATTCACGGAAACTGTAATGATTATTTAGGAAAAGGACTTTCCGGAGGAAAACTAATTGTTAAAGTACCTCCTACTGCAACTTTCAAACCTGAAGATAACATCATTATCGGAAACGTTGCTCTTTACGGAGCTATTACCGGAGAGGCTTATATTAATGGTATAGCCGGTGAGCGCTTTTGTGTGAGAAATTCCGGAGCAACTGCGGTTGTTGAAGGAATTGGAGATCACGGATGCGAGTACATGACGGGTGGAACTGTTGTTGTTTTAGGAAAAACAGGAAGAAACTTCGCAGCTGGTATGAGCGGTGGTGTAGCTTATGTTTATGATCCACGTCAAAAATTCGATTCGACAGTTTGTAACATGGAAATGGTTGCATTTGACCCGATCGAAGATGATGATGTAATCAAACTAAGACGATTAATCAAAAACCATTCATTGTACACCAGCAGCCCATTAGCAAAAAGAATTTTAGCAGACTGGGAAAATGAACAGAAACATTTCGTAAAAGTAATGCCAACCGATTACAAAAAAGCATTACAACGAATTGCAGAAGAGAAAAAAATAGAAGAATTAATTGCTTAATAAAAATCAATTTCAAAAATCAATTTCAATTACAATGTCTTCCTGAGCGAAGTCGAAGGATTTGGAATTTGGAATTTAAAGAAATTGGAATTTTAATTAAAATGTCATGGGTAAAATAGGCGGATTTAAAGAATATAACAGAGCCGACGAAAGTAATTTAGCAGTTGCAGTACGTGTTTCAAACTACAACGAATTTACTATTCCGTTAGCAAAAGATAAAGTAAAAGAACAAGGTTCAAGATGTATGGATTGTGGTATTCCTTTTTGCCACAGTGCTTGTCCGTTAGGAAATTTAATTCCTGACTTTAATGACATGGTACATCAGGAAGAATGGCAAAGTGCATTAGAGATTTTACAGTCTACTAATAACTTTCCTGAATTTACAGGTCGCTTATGCCCTGCTCCATGTGAGAAATCATGTGTATTAGGAATCATAAAAGATCCTGTATCGATCGAAAATATTGAGAAAAATATTGTTGAAATTGGTTTTGCCGAAGGTTGGATTAAACCTCAGCCACCAAAAACAAGAACAGGAAAAACAGTGGCCGTTATTGGTTCAGGACCTGCAGGACTTGCAGCAGCGCAACAATTAAACAGAGCGGGTCACACCGTAACTGTTTTTGAAAGAGACAATGCAATTGGAGGTTTATTACGTTACGGAATTCCGAATTTCAAACTAGAAAAAAGCATTATCGACAGACGTGTAGCGATTCTTGAAGCGGAAGGAATCACTTTTAAAACTGACGTAAATGTTGGTGTAAACTTTAGCGTAGCAGAATTAAACACTTTCGATTCTATCGTTTTATGTGGTGGTGCAACTGAGAGAAGAAGTTTGCCAACTAAAGGAATAGAAAGCAAAGGTGTTGTTCAGGCAATGGATTTCCTAACGCAACAAACTAAAGTTGTATTAGGAGAATCAATTCCGGATCAAATTAAAGCAACAGGAAAAGATGTAATTGTAATTGGCGGTGGAGATACAGGTTCAGATTGTATTGGAACTTCAAACCGACACGGAGCAAAATCGGTAACGAATTTTGAAATTTTACCAAAACCTCCAGTTGGAAGAAGCGAATCTACGCCTTGGCCTTTCTGGCCGTTGCAGTTAAAAACATCTTCTTCTCACGAAGAAGGTTGCGACAGAAATTGGTTAATTAATACTAAAGAATTCATTTCTAATAGCAACGGAGAATTAACCGGATTAAAAACTGTTGAAGTTCAATGGAAAATGACTCCGGGACAAAGACCTGAATTAATCGAAAAAGAAGGTTCTGAAAAAATCTGGCCTTGCGATTTAGCTTTGTTAGCTTTAGGATTTACAGGTCCGGAGAAAACATTAAGCGAGCAATTAGGCCTTGAATTAGATATGAGAAGCAATTATAAAGCGAAAAATTATCAAACCAATGTTCCTCACATTTTTACCGCTGGTGATATGCGAAGAGGACAATCGTTGATTGTTTGGGCTATTTCTGAAGGCCGCGAAGCAGCAAGAGAGGTAGATTTGTTCTTAATGGGTTCAACTAATTTACCTACGAAAGGAAACGGAGATTTACCGAGTTTATAGTTTTTAGGGCTCAAAGGTTCATAGCAACAAAGGGACAAAGGTTAGAATAATCAAAGTAAAAACTTTGTTCCTCTGAGCCTTTGTCCCTTTAAACCTCAAAAAAGATTTATAAAAATCTTTTTTAACCGACTTTTTGTTTAAAAACAAACAATTTGTTATAATTTGTTATTTTTCTACAATTAATTTGCAGTTAGTCAAAAGTGTAATAACTTTGCCCAAAATAGTTTAAAAATGCAAGCAAAAGATTTACTGCAGTTAGCAGACCAATTTGGAAGTCCATTATATGTTTATGATGCCGAAAAAATCCAATCACAGTACAACAGATTAACGAAAGCTTTCTCTAAGGTAGAAAACTTAAGAGTTAATTACGCCATGAAGGCATTGTCTAACGTTGCGATTCTTCAGTTATTAAAGAACATGGGTTCTGGTTTAGATACTGTATCAATTCAAGAAGTTTTATTGGGACTTCATGCTGGCTATGAACCTGAAAAAATCTTTTTTACACCAAACGGAGTTTCTCTTGAAGAAATCGAGGAAGTTGCCGCAATGGGTGTGCAAATCAATATTGATAACTTATCTATTCTGGAGCAATTCGGAACAAAATATCCACAAATTCCGGTATGTATTCGTATTAATCCGCACGTAATGGCGGGTGGAAATGCTAATATTTCTGTAGGACATATCGACAGTAAATTCGGAATTTCGGTACATCAAATTCCGCATATATTGCGAATTGTGGAAAATACAAAAATGAGCATTGTTGGAATTCACATGCACACAGGATCTGATATTTTAGATATCGAAGTATTCTTGTATGCCGCTGAAATCTTGTTTGATACGGCAAAACACTTTAAAGATTTAGAGTTTTTAGATTTCGGAAGCGGATTCAAAGTTCCTTACAAAAAAGACGATATCGAAACAGATATTGAAGAACTTGGTAAAAAATTATCAAAAAGATTCAATTCTTTCTGTGCAGAATACGGTAGAGATTTAACGTTGATTTTCGAACCAGGAAAATTTTTGGTGAGCGAAGCTGGTTTCTTTTTAGCAAAAGTAAACGTAGTAAAACAAACAACCTCAACAGTTTTTGCCGGAGTTGATAGTGGTTTCAACCACTTAATTCGTCCGATGTTTTATGGTTCACAGCATTATATCGAAAACATCTCAAACCCAAAAGGAAAAGAGCGTTTTTACTCTGTTGTAGGATACATTTGCGAAACTGATACTTTTGCCAACAACCGCAGAATTTCGGAAATTACTGAAGGTGATATTTTAGCTTTCAGAAACGCCGGAGCGTATTGTTTCTCGATGGCTTCGAACTACAATTCAAGATACAAACCAGCTGAAGTTTTATGGATGAACGGAAAAGGAATCTTAATTCGCCAACACGAAACTTTTGAAGATTTGCTTAAAAATCAAATTCCGTTGCCACAAGAAGTTGCAGCGACAGTTTAAAAATAAAAAAAAAAGAATATCTGTTTAATCCTGTTTCTTAATTGAGACGGGATTTTTTTTGCGCAATCTTGTCATTTCGAGAATCATATTGAAGCGAAAACCCCATTAGAGTTAGCAAATAAAAGTTGCTTTAAAGTTTAAAACACTTGTTTCTACAACCAATCAAAATGAAAACATAATTTATTTAGCTTTAAATCAGTAAATTACAATAAACCATTTTATTTTTTTGTAATTTTAAGCTTACTAAATAATTTCAAATTGTTTTACTATGAAATTTTATACTGTAATCTTGTTTAGCATACTTTCTATTTCGTGTTTTTCTCAGAATGACAGCCTAAAAATAAAAAAGGACAATCGATTTAAAGTAGCAGGTTCTGTACTTGCGGATAGCTTTCTTAGTGTTCCCGGTGATTTTTCAGCAATGGGACATACAGTGTCAAGTGACTGGAAAAGAACAGCTATTTATACCGCAGGAATAATTGGCTTAATAGCTATTGACAAACAAACTACGGGGTTTCTACACGATCACATAGAACCTAACATCAATTATAGTTTACCGGAAATTAAAAGCACAATTCCTCATGTAATCGGAACCGACACTTATATTGTTTATCCAATCATTGGATTATATGCAGGTTCATTGATTATTAACAATAAAAAAGGTCAGGTTGTGGCAGTTAACGCTATTAAATCTTTAGCATATTCCTATGTTATAAGTCAAATAGTTTTAAAAACTATAGCATCAAGAAACAGGCCTCAAAGAAGAATAAATGATGATAATCCTGTAGAAGAGCCTTTTACAAAAAATCCTTGGGATTTTGGAAACTACCATCATATTCACCTTACGCATGGAGGTAGTGCTACTTCATTTCCTTCCTTTCATTCTACTTCTTATTTTGCTGTTGCCAAAGTATTTCAAATGGAATATAATAACTATTGGATACCTTACACTTTTGTAACTGTGGTATTTCTTTCAGATATAAAAAGTCACGAACATTGGGTTTCAGACTTATTGGTAGGTGGATTAATCGGTACAATAATTGGGCGATCTATAGTGATTAGTAGTCGTAAGCAAATGGCAAAAAAAAATGAATCCAGTGCTTTTAACTACGATCCTAAAAAATTTAAAATGCACAAACAATTAATCCCCCAAATTTCAAATTCTATGATTGGGCTTCATTTTATTGGAACTTTTTAGACTGAATTATTTTAAAATTTATCTTTTTCTTTTCTCTGCAAATCAAAAAGAACAAGAGAATGTGTACGAACTCAGAACACTTCACACAGCATTCAACATTTAATATTATATTCGTATCAAAAAAACTTCATTATAAAACATATAAAATGAAACCACAAATACGAATTCTGCTTTATTCAATTTTATTCTTTCTATATCTATCTTCGACTTCATTTTTACTATCATTAAACGAAATATTAAAAACTGATCCCTACATAACTTTAGGTTGTGGTTTTGCTATTTTAAATTTGATTTATGCTTTTTTCGCACTAAAGTGGACAGTATTATTAAATATTATTTCTTCTATCGTTATTGCTTCCTTAAGTTTATTTTTAGCCTTGAAGTTTACAAATTTACATCTACTTTTAAATTATGATCCTTATCAGGTTAAAACAGCCATATTTGCCAATGCAATCTTTTCAATTATCTTTTGGGAAATTGTTTATCAGGTAAAAATTAGAACTAATAATCCGTAGTTTTTAAAACTACTATAAACCCAAAAACTAAAACCAAAACCCATGAAACTTACCATTCCCCTATCGTTATTATTCCTGTTACTTACTGCTAATGTATTCAGTCAGACAATCGCTGATTTAAAATTGACAAAGAAAGAAATTCCAAAAACGTATTTCTTAACCGATGGTCACAATTGTGTTTCTAGTCAGGCTTGCAATTTTTATAACGATATTGCAACGTACAGCAATTTTGTTGGAACGGTAAAAAGCAAACAAATTCAAAGTTTTAATAGTAAAACAGATGCCGGGAGTATCATGTATTTTGAATTTGAAAACAGATTTAAAGGCGATAGTTTTCTACAAGGATTATTGTGGGGAAAAGACAAAGAACCAACAGACGCACATCCGGAAGAGTATCTTGCAAAAGGAAAATTCCTAATCATCTGGAGTTTTCATCCTGACAGCGCCCTTAAAGAAAAATCAGAAGCCAAAATAGATGCGCTTTTGCAATAAGCGATCAAGCGTTCATAAAAATAATTAATTTGGAAATTTTTACATTTATTAAGGAATCATTCTGGGATATTTTTTTAATTTTAATGGGTGTTTTAGCAGCGCTTGTAGGCTATAATACTTTTAAAAAAGAAAAAAAGCTTAAAGAAGGCGGCATAAAAACTACTGCTTTAGTTGTAGATTTTAGTGACGAAGAAATGTCAGATGGACCAACTGTGAAAGTGCCTGTTTTTGAATTTTATGATAATTTGAATAATAAATTTAGAGTAAAGGGAGTAAGCAATTCTATTTGTAAAATTGGCGAAACTACTGTTATATACTATAATCCTGTAAATCCTAAAACAGAATATTATTTTCCTAACAAAGATTTTTTAGTAAAATATCTATTTTCTTGTGTTGGGTTATTTATGCTTATTGCAGGTTTAGTTTGTTTATATAAGGATTTTATAAAATTTAATTCTGGATCAATTTAATCTTACGAAAAATGAAAAGAGAAAATTCAATTGATATAGTCCGCGGAATCGTCATGATCATTATGGCATTAGACCACGTTCGCGATTTAATGCACATAGATTCGATTACACAAAGTCCAACCGATTTAGCGACAACAACTCCTTTTTTATTTTTTACACGCTGGATCACGCATTTGTGTGCGCCTACTTTTGTTTTCCTGGCGGGAACTTCGGTTTATCTTTCTTTAAAAAGTAAAAACAATTTTGCAGAAACGAGACAACATTTAATCAAAAGAGGCTTGTGGTTACTATTGCTTGAGTTTACAGTTGTCAATTTTGGGTTATTTTTTGATATTGGTTTTCATACCCTTTTATTTCAGGTGATAGCCGCAATAGGTTTCGGTTTTATTCTTTTGGGTTTGTTGTTGAAAATCCCGGCAAAACAATTAGGAATTATTGGCTTGGTCATTATTTTCGGTCATAACCTTTTGCCTCTTATTCCGTTTGCAGAAGGATCGATTATAAAAGCTGTTTTGGCACCCTTTTTTAGTCCGGCAGTAATTCCGTTTGGTGATCGTGTGTTTATAATGGGCTATCCTCCTATTCCGTGGTTAGGCATTATGCTAACAGGATTTAGTTTTGCACGCTATTTCGAAATGGCTTACGAAGAGCGAAAAAAAGTATTTATAAAACTTGGTTTAGGTTCATTACTATTGTTTGTGATTCTTCGTTTTATAAATATTTACGGAGATCCGGCGTTATGGACGATTCAAAAAGATACCACATATACATTTATATCTTTTATGAATGTTACCAAATATGCACCTTCCCTTTTGTATTGTTTACCTACATTAGGTATCATGCTTT
The DNA here is from genome assembly GCF_004362015.1 of Flavobacterium chryseum. GTDB lineage: Bacteria > Bacteroidota > Bacteroidia > Flavobacteriales > Flavobacteriaceae > Flavobacterium. The sequence continues at coordinate 73,153 of NZ_SNWW01000011.1, read as the reverse complement.
TGTTACTTGCTTTTGCGGAACAATTTAATAACGGCTTTAAAAAAGTGACAATAGCTTACGGAAAAGTGCCTTTGTTTTATTTTGTCCTTCACTTTTATGTGATTCATATTCTTAACCTCGCAATGTTGTTTTTACAAGGTTTTAATTGGTCGCAATTAGAATTTGCAACCGGAACTTTTGGAAGACCAAAAGGCGTAGAAAGCGGTCTGCCACTTTGGTCCATTTATTTAATTTGGTTTGCTGTCGTTGCTTTTCTGTATAAACCTTGTATTTGGTTTGGAGCGTATAAAGCAAAAAATAAACATTGGTGGTTACGGTATATTTAACAAATGAAAAACGAATCTAAATACAATAAAAAACAATAAAAATGAAAAAAACAAAAATTCTAGTCGTTCTAAGTATCCTTTGTTTGATAAGTTGTAAAAATTCAGATAAGATTGAAAGAGAAAATCAACCGACAATTTATGATGTAACTAGTCAAGACCAAGAAATGAATGAGGCGATTAAAAAAGCCACCCAAACACTAAATGAATTCAATGTTGCTTTGTCGAATCCGGAAATTGAAGATCAGGCTTTAAAAGTTAAGTTTGAAAATTCAACTGATGTTGAACATATGTGGATAGGTGATATCGAATATGCAGACGGTAAATATTCAGGAATTTTGACCAACGAACCAGAATATATCAAAGAATATAAGATGGGCGATAAAATAGACATTGATAATTCTAAAATTAGTGACTGGATGTATATCGAAAACGGAAAACTATTTGGAGGTTTTACTATCAAAGTATTGCGAAACAGAATGAGTGAAGAAGAGCGAAAACAATTTGATGAAGAAAGTGGTATGCAAATCGATTAATATTTTCAATACTAATACTCCTATTATTAGCCTGTAAATTAATATAACGAATATAAGCAATTAAAGTCATTGCGAGGAACGAAGCAACCACACTAGTTTATTCACAAACGTGATTCAGCACATGTGATTTCTCCTCCGTCGAAATGACACAACCTTCGTCTATAATAATTGTTAGGATTCACTTTAAACTAGATTTCTAATAAAAAACTATAGCTCTAATCTAGCCCCGATAGAGCCGATATCCTTTTTCTTGCTTCTTTAGCAAGGAAAAGATATAGGTGAAAGTGGGACTAAAGGTTATTATGAAAACGAAACTTACTGCTTCTAAAAAATCAAACACAACTTATCTGAATTCATCTAAAACAGATATATTTACATCTTTAAAATCAATAGGTCTTAGGATGAAAAAAATTACTTTACTCTTTTCAATTTTATTTTTAATACTTTCTTCCTGTGGTGTAAAAACTACGCAATCGCTTTTGAGTGATGGTAATTACGATGGTGCTATCAATCGCGCGGTTGAGGCATTGCGAACTAAAAAAGATTCGAAAGGGAAACAAGATTATGTGTATTTGCTTGAGGAAGCTTTTGCAAAGGCGAAAGAAAGAGATTTGCGTGACCTTGATATGATGACAAAAGAGGCAAATCCTGCAAATGCTGAGCGTATTTACAATACGTATTTGCAATTGAATAACCGTCAGGAAAAAATAAGACCGTTATTGCCTTTGCCGTTATTGAAGTTGGGGAAAAATGCTAATTTTCAATTTGATAATTATTCAGATCAGATTATTAGCAGCAGAAATACGCTTACAAAATATTTGTATGAGAAGGCTAATGTTCTTTTAAAATCGAATAATAAACTGGATTTCAGACAGGCTTTTGATGATTTATCTTATCTGGAAAGTATAAATCCGGGGTATAAAAATGTCAAAAAACTAATGGATGATGCGCAGTTTAAAGGGACTGATTTTGTTGATGTTTATGCGACAAATGAAACCAATCTGGTTATTCCGAAACAACTTCAGGATGATTTATTAGATTTTAAAACCTATGGGTTAGATGATAAATGGACGGTTTATCATAATCTGAGACAAAAAAATATTAAGTATGATTATAGTTTGATTATCAACTTTGTACAAATTAATATTTCGCCGGAACAAATTAAAGAAAAGGAATTTATAAAGGAAAGACAGGTTAAAGATGGCGTAAAAACACTTTTAGACAGCCGGGGAAGACCTGTAAGAGACAGTTTGGGTAAGGAAATAAAAGTAGACAATTACAGAATGCTTCGTGCCAATGTATATGAGTTCAGGCAATTTAAATCATGTGTAGTTACGGCAAAAGTTGATTTTGTGGATTTGAAAACCAATCAGTTAATGCAAACGTTTCCGGTTAGCAGCCAATATATTTTTGAGAATGTTTACTCCACTTACAAAGGCGACAGAGATGCTTGTGAGGAAAGTTATTTTACTTATTTTAATAAACGCCCTGTGCCTTTTCCGAATAATGAGCAAATGGTTTTTGATACGGGAGAAGATCTGAAAGCCAGACTTAAAGATATTATTGTCCGGAATAAGTTTACGGGATAAATTACAATCTTAAAACATAAGACATGGAAAAGCAATCGGATACAGAATTGGTAACGGCTCTTGTTGAAAAACTTGATGCTGAAAATAAATCGACTGTGGAATTTCTTCGTCAATTGATTTTGAATACGGATAATGAAATTGGTGAACAAGTAAAATGGAATTCTCCGAGTTTTTATTTTACCGGAGAAATGAAAGCTTTTAATCCGAAGGAATATAAAAGAGATATTTTGGTGATTAACATTCATCGGGGTGCTATTTTATTAGTTTTCCCGACGGGTGCAACAATTACAGATATTACTGATTTAAAAGCCGTTAATTATCCTGACGGAAGGAAAATTATAAAAATTGCCAGTCTTGAAGATGCCAAAGCCAAACAAAAATCTTTGCAGACTATTATTGTGGAATGGCTTGGGAAAGTTGAGAAGTAATATTTGCAAATCGACACTATTTTTATAATCTCATCGGAGGAAAATTATCTTATATATAAATGTTATCCATGAAAAATCTTCAAGAAAATAAACTCGATAATCCGGTTTGGAATTCTTTATCAGAATACCATTCAGCATTTGTTATTGATTATGGCGACACCAAATTCTATAATCCTGATTATTGCCAGTTTGGAGGTTTTATTGAGTTGGAAAACACTTTAAATTCGACAGAACAATATTCAACATTAACAGACAATTTCTTTGTTGTTGGAGAAAAACCGGAAATTCCCGATTCTTTAAAAATTGCCAAAGAATTAGTTTGCCTTCAAATGATTATTTACAAAAAAATTGAACTTGAGATTGATCTTGAAATAATTAAACTAACCGAAAATCATAATGAAGCTTTATTGAATTTAGTTAATTTAGTACAACCCGGTTATTTCAAAAACAAAACCTTTTTGCTGGGAGATTATTTTGGAATTTTCGTAGACAATCAATTAGTTGCTATTACAGGAGAACGAATGCAAATGGATGCTTTTACAGAAGTTAGCGCGATCATTACACATCCTGATCATACGGGAAAAGGTTACGCCAAACAATTGATAACACATGTTGTAAATAAGATTTCTGATCAAAATAAAATTCCGTTTCTACATGTTGTTGAAAGTAATATTGGCGCCATTAAACTTTATGAAAAACTAGGTTTTGTGACCAGACGAAAAATAAGTTTTTGGAATATTACAAAGTAAATAAGAGGAAAAGCATTAAAATAATATTTTTTATATCTTTGCCACAACAAAATAACGACACAATTCTATGTGAATAAAAATTTCTTTCAGACAATTATAAAGTAAGCTACAAAGTAGTTTGCTTATTTGTTTATTCCTTAAAGAAAGAAATTATGCTTATTTTACAAAACATTTCATATCTACATGTGAACAGAGATTTGCTGTTCGACAAAATTACTTTTACTGCAAACAAGGAGGAAAAAATTGCTTTAATTGGTAATAATGGTGTTGGAAAATCTACACTTTTAAAAATCATTGCAGGCGAATTACAAGCTTCGGAAGGTTGGCTTAAAGCCGATGCAAAACCCTATTATGTGCCTCAGATTTTTGGACAATTCAATCATCTTACTATTGCTGAAGCTTTGCAAATTGATACCAAACTCAATGCGCTCAAAGAAATACTCGACGGAAATGTAACCGCAGAAAATTTGAATACATTAAACGATGACTGGACCATTGAAGAGCGCTGCAATGAAGCGCTACAATATTGGCAATTAGAAAATTTAGATCTAAACCAAAAATTGGAAACTTTGAGCGGCGGACAAAAAACCAAAATTTTTCTTGCCGGAATTTCCATTCATCAGCCTGAACTTATTTTGCTTGATGAACCTAGTAATCATCTGGATTTGGCTGCCAAAAAATTATTGTATGAGTTTATACAAAATACTTCGAGCACGTTGCTCATTGTAAGCCATGACAGGAAATTACTGAATCTTTTAAATACGGTTTATGAATTAAGTAAACACGGCATTACGGTTTATGGTGGAAATTATGATTTTTATGCCGAACAAAAACAAATAGAAAGCAATGCTTTGCAACATGATATTCAGAGTAAAGAAAAAGCTTTGCGAAAAGCCAAAGAAAAAGAACGAGAAACTTTGGAACGTCAGAATAAATTAGATTCCCGTGGAGAAAAAAAGCAAAAGAAAGCCGGCGTTTCGCGAATCATGATGAACACGTTGCGCAACAATGCTGAAAATAGTACATCAAAGGCAAAAAATGTTCATGCTGAAAAAATTGGCGGCATTTCGCAGGAACTTCAGAATTTGCGTTCGGGTTTGCCTGAAATTGATAAAATGAAGTTTGGTTTTGATAATGCTTCCATTCACAAAGGCAAAATATTATTTACTGCAAAAGATAGCAACTTTGGTTATAACGATCAGTGGCTTTGGAAAGAAAATCTAAACTTTCAAATTTTAAGTGGTGAACGAATTGTTTTAAAAGGATCAAACGGTTCCGGAAAAACGACTTTAATCAAAATAATTACAGGAAAATTAATTCCAAAACAAGGAACAATTTACAAGGCCGAATCGAAAATTGTTTACATCGATCAGGATTATTCTTTAATCGATAATCAGCTTACGGTTTATGAACAAGCACAAAAATTTAATGCTTCGGCTTTACTGGAACACGATATACGAATGAGACTCAATAGGTTTTTATTTTCACAAAACGATCTGGATAAATCTTGCAGTGCTTTAAGCGGTGGAGAAAAAATGCGGCTGATGCTGTGCTGTTTAACGATAAATAATCAGGCACCGGATATGATTATTTTAGATGAACCAACCAATAATTTAGACATTCAGAATATTGAAATTTTAACGGCTGCGATTAATGAATATCAGGGAACTTTGATTGTGGTTTCGCACGATGAATATTTTCTGGAACAAATTGATATTCAAAACACAATAGAATTAAGTAGTTAGAAAAACAGTATTAATTTTTTAAATTTGTGTAACTCACCAACTTTAAACTTTTTTATTATGACCGTGAATAAACAAACTGTTAGAGAATATATGGATGCTTTTAGAGTAACTGATCATGAAAGAATTCTTGATTGTCTTACCGATGATGTTGTTTGGGAAATGCCCGGAATTTATCAGCATGTGGGTAAAGAAGCATTTGATAAAGAAATTGAAAATGAGAATTTTGTTGGAAGTCCAACCATTCAAATTATAAAATTGGTTGAAGAAAACAATACGGTTATTGCCGAAGGTGCAGTGCAAGGCCGTAATGAAAAATGGTAATATTTTGGATGCTGTTTTTTGCGATGTATTTGAAATGGAAAAGGGTAAAATCAAAAAACTGACTTCGTATTTAATGTCTAAAAATGCACATTTGAAGTTTGAGTGATTAAATTTCAAGTTAGTCATTGCGAGGAACGAAGCAACCACACTACGATTAAGCAAGTGTGGTTGCTTCGTTCCTCCCAATGACAAAAGGGGGCAAAAATCTAAAATCTAAAATTGCTACCCCAACCAACCATCACGATCTAAACTTCTATATTGAATGGCTTCGGAAATGTGCGATGGGATAATTTGTGGCGAAGCATCCAGATCTGCAATTGTTCGGGCAACTTTCAGAATTCTATCGTATGCTCTTGCAGAAAGATTTAAACGTTCCATTGCTGTTTTTAGTAATTGTTTTGATTGTTCGTCGAGCGCACAAAATTCTCTGATTTGTTTGGTGTTCATTTGGGCATTGTAATGAATATTGGGCAATTCTTCAAAACGTATTGATTGCAGTTCACGAGCTGCAGTAACACGTTTTCGAATTTCGACACTGCTTTCTGCTTTTCTGTCATCTGATAATTTTTCGAAAGGAACCGGAGTCACTTCAATATGAATATCGATTCGGTCTAATAATGGTCCCGAAATTTTGCTCATGTATCGCTGCATTTCGTGTGGTGAAGATGTATTGGGCATACTCGGATCGTTAAAAAATCCGCTTGGACTTGGGTTCATACTTGCCACCAACATAAACGAAGACGGATATGTAACTGTAAATTTAGCTCTTGAAATCGTTACTTCGCGATCTTCCAGCGGCTGGCGCATAACTTCCAGAACATCACGTTTAAATTCCGGTAATTCATCTAAAAATAAAACGCCATTATGTGCCATCGATATTTCGCCAGGCTGCGGATAACTCCCTCCTCCTACCAAAGCTACATTTGAAATAGTATGATGCGGACTGCGAAATGGTCGTTGATTCATCAAACCTACTTCTTTTAATTTCCCTGCAACACTATGAATTTTAGTGGTTTCTAATGCTTCACGCAATGTCATTGGCGGTAAAATACTGGGTAATCTTTTGGCCAACATTGTTTTTCCTGCTCCTGGCGGGCCAATCAAAATAATATTGTGTCCGCCTGAAGCTGCAATTTCCATACACCGTTTTATGCTTTCTTGTCCGCGAACATCAGAGAAATCAAATTCAGGGAAATCGAGTGTTTTATAAAATTCGGTTCTGGTATCAATAATGGTAGGTTCAAGTGTTCCTCTTCCTTCAAAAAAATCAATAACTTCTTGCAGGTTTTCTACTCCATACACATCTAAACCGGCTACAATTGCCGCTTCTTTTACGTTTTGTTTTGGGAGAAAAAAACCTTTAAAACCTTCTTCTTTTGCTTTAATGGCAATAGGCAAAGCGCCGTTTATAGATTGTAAACTTCCGTCTAACGAAAGTTCTCCCATAATAACATATTGTTCAACATCTGGCGCTTTTATCTGATCTGATCCTACCAAAATTCCAATTGTCAAAGGTAAATCATAAGCAGAACCTTCTTTTCGTAAGTCGGCGGGCGCCATATTTATCGTTATTTTTTTTCCCGGAAGACTTAATCCATTATTTTTAAGAGCGGCTGCAATTCGGTAACTGCTTTCTTTTATGGCATTATCCGGTAATCCAACTAAATGATAACCAATACCTTTATCCATATGAACTTCTACTGTAATTGTAGTAGCTTCAACTCCAAAAACAGCACTTCCGTAAACTTTTACTAGCATAAATATTCTTTCATTAAATGTTTTTAAAACTAATAAAAAAATAATTATTTGTAGCTTTTTTACTATAAATATATTTGCTAAAACTTCAGTCCTATTTGATTTTTAATTTCCTCTACAATTTTACTCAAATCCAAACTATTCTGATGTGACCAAAGTTCGCTTTCAATCTGATTGTTCCTGATACATTTATGGCATTCTATTGCTTCATGCGCATATCCTTTTCCTAAATTTGGAAAACTAAAAACACTTTCCTTTTCATCTTTAACAATCGAATATCCATCAGCCATAAACCATGGTGCGTTTAGTTCTACTCGGCCATTTGTACCACCAATAACTGCTTTCATATCAGATTCTGAAACTATTGAGGCATGTAAAACGGCCTGAGCATTCTCATAGTTCAAAATCATTGATGTCTGTAAATCGATCTCGTTTTTATGAAAAATAGATTTTGCAATTATTTCTTTTGGAATTCCTAACATTATATAAGAGAGAAATAATGGATATACGCCAATATCAAACAAGGCTCCACCGCCACTCTTTTTATCAAACAATCTGCTTCCTTCTGTTTCATTTCCAATAAAGGCAAAATCGGCTTTTATGTAATTTACTGCACCAATTTCTCCATTTTCAACTTTCGACAAAACATCTTGTACCGACGGAATAAAACGTGTCCAGAAAGCTTCCATGAAAAATTTATTATGTTTTCTAGAAGCTTCAACCATGCGAACAGCATCGGCATAAGAAAGCGCAATTGGTTTTTCGCATAAAACGTGTTTTTCATTTTGCAACGCTTTTATAGATAATTCGGCATGAGAATTATGTGGAGTTGCGATGTATACAATATCAACTTCGGGATCAGCAAAAAGAGCTTCATACGAATCATAAGCTTTAGGGCAATTGTACTTTGCTGCAAATTCGTTTGCATTGGCATAATTTCTAGATGCCACAGCAACTAATTCAGCATCTTCAACTAATAATAAATCTGTAGCAAATTGATTTGCAATATTTCCCAGACCTATAATTCCCCATTTTATTTTGCGTGATTCCATCCTTAAATTTTAAATACTAAAAGTGTTAAAAACATCAAATATACATCATCAATTAAAAAAAATTAAGCGATTTTAGATATTAAAATTGAATTTAAACGGAAAAATATCAATAAAAAACCCAACAAAATCTATAAATTTTTGAGTGGTGGTAAAAAAATGTTGTCAAATTGTAAATTTTAAGTCCATTTTAACAAATACAATCAAAACATAGGGGGTTAAAATGAAATATTAACAAAAATTAAACATTAGACTCTATTTTTTATAGGGGTGTTGAATGATTTTATATTTTTATCAAAAATTTAAAACTAAATAACTATGCGAAAAATTATTTTAAGTGTGATACTTATCACAGTTTTATTACTCTCTATTTTTTCTATCTCATTTATTACTGAATCAAAAACATTAGGTGCTCACGTAGTTGAATTAAAACTTGATACGGGTGATACTGCATGGATGGTTGTTGCAACTGCTCTTGTATTATTGATGACTCCGGGATTAGGATTTTTCTATGGTGGTATGGTAGGTAAAAAGAATGTAATTAGTACTATGCTTCAGAGTTTCATGGCAATGGTAATTGTTACAGTTTTATGGGTAGTAATTGGATTTGGATTATGTTTTGGACCAACAATTGGTGGGTTCATCGGAGATCCTTCGTCAAATATATTTTTTCAGGGAGTCAGTGCAAACACTGCTTGGGAATTAGCACCAACAATTCCGATGATTCTTTTTGCATTATTTCAGGCGAAATTTGCAATTATTACTCCGGCATTAATTACAGGAGCTTTTGCAGAACGTGTTCGTTTCTGGGCTTACTTATTATTCATGGTTTTATTTATCATATTCATCTATGCACCTTTATGTCACATGACGTGGCATCCTGACGGAATGTTCTTTAAATGGGGAGTTCTTGACTTTGCAGGTGGTACAGTTGTACACATGAGTGCTGGTTGGGCTGCATTGGCCGGAGCAATTTTCTTAGGAAAACGTAAAGTTCAAAAAGTAAATCCTGCCAGAATTACTTATGTATTATTAGGTACAGGTTTATTATGGTTTGGATGGTTTGGTTTCAATGCAGGTTCTGCTGTTGGAGCCGGAAGTCTTGCTGCACAAGCTTTAGGAACTACTACTATCGCTGCTGCATCTGCTGCTATGGCATGGGTTTTTCTTGATAAAATTTTAGGTCACAAATTATCTGCTATGGGCGCTTGTATTGGTGCTGTTGTAGGTTTGGTTGCGATAACGCCTGCTGCTGGTTTCGTAAGTATTCCTCACGCTTTGGCAATTGGTATTATTGCTGCTGTAATTAGTAATCTTGTAGTAAGCAAATTCCCTAAAGGAAAAATCGACGATGCTCTTGACGTTTTTGCTTGTCACGGTGTTGGTGGAATGGTAGGAATGCTATTAACCGGAGTTTTTGCTTCTAACACTGTAAATTCAATTGTTGGTGAAAACCAGGGATTAATTTTTGGCGATGCAACTTTATTCTTAACCCAATTAAAAGCATTAGTTCTTGTTTCAATCTTTGCTTTTGTTGGTTCTTACGCTTTATTCTTTATTGTAAATAAAATTACTCCTCTAAGAGTTACTGAAGAAAAAGAAGAACTAGGATTAGATATTTCTCAACACGGAGAATACTTATAAAAATCAATTTCCAAAACCAAAAAACAATTAACCAAAAAAGCACTCTGAGTTTTACTTAGAGTGCTTTTTATTTATTTTAGATTGAAAAAATTTTAGATTTTAGATTGTAGATTTTAGATTTGATCTCGAATAACCTATTACAAGTTTATAACCCAAATTCTTTACTCTTTACTCTTTACTCTTTACTCTTAAAAAATTTACTCTAAAAAAACCTTACTTAAAATTAGCAATTCCTTCTTTCAGCCAGTTTAAATATTCTTCTGTACTAACATAACTAATTGTTGGTTTATCAGTATGCAAATTCTTTCCATTCAAATCAGTTAAAACATATAAAGGCTGCGTATTTGTTTTATATTTTGAGATCATAAAATCCGTCCATTTATCACCAACTGTAACGATTTTATCTCCGGCAGTGGTTACAAATTGTTCTTCTGTTGGTAATTCGCGTTTATCATCTACATAAAGAGAAATCAAAACAACGTCATTTTTTAAGATTGGTAAAATAGTTGGATCAGACCAAACATTGTTTTCCATTTTTCTACAGTTCACACATGCATAACCCGTAAAATCTAGCATAATCGGCTTATTGATTGATTTTGCAAATGCTAAACCATCTTCGTAATCATGAAAAACCATGATGCCGTGCGGGCCTAATTCAGCTCCGTCAGGCAAACCTTTTACAGATTCAGCACTTCCGGTTGAATTACCTGAACCACCCACTCCAAATGGACTTTCGCTATACGTTGGAGGTGGAGGAAATGCGCTAATTAACTTTAATGGTGCTCCCCAAAGTCCCGGAATTAAATATATTGTAAAGACTAGTGTAAGTAATCCTAAATACAATCTTCCCACTGAAATATGATGCAACGGACTATCGTGTGGTAAACTGATTTTTCCAAACAAGTACAATGTTAAAGCTGCGAAAATAGCAATCCAGATAGCAATGAAAACTTCTCTTTCTAAGAAATGCAATTGTAAAACCAAATCTGCATTAGATAAAAATTTAAATGCCAAAGCTAATTCTAAAAACCCTAAAACCACTTTTACGGTGTTCAGCCATCCGCCAGATTTTGGTAACGAATTTAACCAACCCGGGAACATGGCAAACAACATAAATGGCAAAGCCAATGCTAATGAAAAACCTAACATTCCCACAACCGGAGCGATTCCTCCGTTTGAAGCCGCTTCCACTAATAGAGTTCCAACAATTGGTCCTGTACAAGAAAAAGATACAATTGCCAAAGCCAAAGCCATAAACAATATTCCAACTATTCCGCCTCTGTCTGCTTGCTGATCTACTTTATTTCCCCATGAATTTGGCAACAAAATTTCGAATGCTCCTAGAAATGAAGTGGCAAAAATGATCAATATCACAAAGAAGATTAAATTAAACCAAACATCTGTAGATAAAGCGTTTAATGCATCTGCACCAAATATTTTAGTAACAATTAATCCTAAAATCACATAAATAGCAATAATAGAAAATCCGTAAATTATAGCATTTCGAATTCCTTTTGCTCTGCTTTTGCTTTGTTTTGTAAAGAAACTTACAGTCATTGGAATCATCGGAAAAACACAAGGTGTTAACAATGCGGCAAATCCTGAAATAAATGCGATAAAAAAGATCGACCATAAACTTCTGGAAGGCGCTGGTGCAGGAATTTCTTCTTTACCATTTGCTGCTGTAACTTCTGTTTTGGCAGATTCATTTTGAGCTTTATCTACTTTAGTTGTTGCGGTGTCAACAGCCAAAGCCGGAACTTTTGTTTCGTCTAATTTTGCTTCTGTAATAGTTGGAACAGCATCCATCTTAAATGTTGACGGAACTGCAATTGAGAATTTTTTACTCGAATTGATACAAACTTCTTTACAAACCTGAAAGTCAAAATCAACATCAACCGTTTTTAAATTTGGATTTATGATCGTGATTTCCTGCTCGATATGAGCTTTTCCTTCAAAAAAGGTTTCGTTCACTCCAAAAATATCATTAAAAGCTGTTCTGGTTTTTCCTTCTTTGGCTTTTCCAACCAACTCGTAATTTCCTTTTTGGTTTTTAAACACAATTTCTAACGGAAGCGGTCCACCATCCGGAGTAAATTGTGAATACATATGCCAGTCCTTTTCGATTGTGGCATCAAAAATTAAAACGGCATGATTACTTGATTTCTTTTCGATTTTAGCAGTCCATTTTGCAGGTTCTAATATTTGCGCGTTACTTTTTGCAAATGCAAATAGGAAAAATAACAACAAAACAATGGTTTTATTCCAAACACTTTTTGATATTATCGTTTGACGGGATTGAGTAAAGTTCATTATTGTAATTCTATTTTAAGTATTCTATTGGTGGTATTTTCGATTTTAAAACGTTCGTCTTGTCTCATTCCGACAACCCAAACAATTTGATTATCAGAACATAAAATCCAGGTTTTTTCTTTTTCAATCAGAGATAATTTTTCATCTTTAAAAAGCTTGCTGACTTTTTTAGATTTTCCATTCATTCCAAAAGGATGAAAAATATCGCCTTCATTCCATTTACGTAAAACCAAAGGAAACTGGATTTTTTCAGCGTCAACAAAGATAGCTTTATTTGAATCTATTGTAATGTCGTCTACCTGACAAAGCTTCAAATTTAAGGGAAAATTAACTTCTGTATCGTTTTCATTAATTTCAAATTCTTCCTTTTCTGACATTTCAGAAATTGGACTTAAAATCAATGTATTTCTGTTTTTTAGCAATCTAAATTCATTCGAAAATACTTGTTTTCCCGATTGTCCATCGACTAAATCATAAATATCATTCCACGCCACAAAGCCAAATTCATTCAGCCATTGGTATAAATACGATTTATAATTGGGTAATTTTTGAAGTTGATTTAAATCGAAATGAATATCGTTTCCTTCTTCTTTAGCCACTTGCTGATAAATCATAATCGATGCATCTTCAACCATTTCTTTTGATTCCTGCAAATACGATTGTGTCTTTTGAAAAGCATTCAAAAAATTAGGATTGATTTCTTTTAATATCGGAACCAAATCATGGCGGATTTTATTTCGCAAATATTTATTTGATGCATTGCTGCTGTCTTCGCGCCATTCGATATTATTTTCGGCTGCATATTTCAGAATTTCTTCTCTCGAAAAAGGCAAAAGCGGACGGATAATTTTATCATTTTGCTCCGGGATTCCAGTTAATCCGTCTAAACCCGTTCCACGAGTTAAATTAATGATAAACGTTTCCAGATTGTCATCGGCATGATGCGCCGTTAAAATATAATCGAAGTTTTTGGTCTCTAAAAGTTCATAAAACCAATTGTAGCGCAGCTCACGAGCAGCAACCTGAGTAGAGAGTTTATAATCTTTGGCAAAAGCTTCGGTATCAAACTGAGTTATAAAAATGGGAATATTATTTTGATCGCAGTAATTTTGAATAAAATCCTGATCACCAAAACTTTCTAGTCCGCGCAATTGAAAATTGCAATGCAAAACCGCAATTTCATAAGGTAATTGATGCAATAAATGCAACAAAACCATACTGTCTAATCCGCCACTTACGGCCAAAAAAAGTTTTTTTTCTTCCAGAAATGGAAATCTTGAAGCGATATGATTTTGAAAATTTGAAAGCATTCTATAAATGTAAAAAATTAAATTCGATCTTTATTTTAATGAAATGTTAACCGTAATATTTTTTGCCACCCGTTTTTCACGCAGATTTAGAAAGATTTAAGCAGATTCACACAAATTAATTTTAATAAAAATCTATTGAAATCTGCCCTAATCTGCAGAATCTGCGTGAAACAAAATCATTTTAATCCTGTAATCTATGGCAAAAAAATTCGTGGCAAACTTTTTACTGCAAAACTTCATGCATTGCCTTAGCCTTCAACAAACATTCTTCATATTCTTTTTCAGGAACAGATTGTGCTGTAATGGCGCTTCCAACTGAAAATGAAACATATTGATTTTCCTGATTGTATAAAATACTTCTGATTACAACATTAAAATCAAAATCACCGTCTGGTGTAAAATACCCAACCGCGCCACTGTATAAACCTCTTTTTGTTTCTTCCAGATTTTCGATAATTTTCATAACCGAAATCTTTGGAGCGCCCGTCATGCTTCCCATTGGAAAGGTTGTTTTTAAAACATCAATTGTTGAATATTGAGGATCTAGTTTTGAAGTTATGGTCGAAATCATTTGATGTACTTGCAAAAAAGAATAAATCTTGCAAAGCTCTACAACTTCTACCGAACCTTTTTGTGCGGTATGCGATAAATCATTTCGAACCAAATCAGTAATCATGATATTTTCGGCTCTTTCTTTCGAATCTGATTCCAAAAATTGTTTTGATTTTTCATCTTCAATCGGATCTGAAAATCGTTTTGAAGTGCCTTTAATTGGTTGAGAAATCAAAGTGTCTCCCACTTTTTTCAGATAACGTTCCGGTGAAGCTGAAAGTAAATAATGTTTGTAATTTTTAAAGAAAACCGAGAATGGCGCTTGTGAAATTTGATTCAGTTTCTGAAATTTTTCTAATGGATTTATTATTGCGCTTTCAGCAAAAAATTCCATACAAAAATTAGCTTCATACATATCACCCTTATGAATATGTTCGAGCATTTTTGTTACTTTTTCTACATATGAATTTCTGGAAATACGCTGTTCAATCTTTAAAGAAGCTGAACTTTCGACTTTCGACTTTTGACTTTTGACTATCTCATTAAAATCCTCTTCAACCTCATCATCGCAAAGCAATAAATATTGAATTTCAAGCTGATTTTCTTTCAAAATAAATATTTTTTTAGGCTGAAAGAAAAACAAATCCGGAAAATATAATCCATCAAAATTGGAAGATTTAAGCGGTTCAACATCATTTTTTAAATCGTATGTTAAGTAACCAAAGAGCCAGTCTTTAGTGGTTTGCTGATATTGTTTCAAATCCTCAAAGGCATTTTGAAAATCAGTTTTTAAAGATGTAAAAGCATCAACGGCCAAAGTAAAATTGAAGCTCGAATATTCTTGCGGATACGAATTGCTATCCAAAAAAACGACTTCACGAAATTGCTGCGCCCAGGTTAGAAGTTGCTGCTTAAACTGTTCTGGATTTGAAATATGTTTATGGATGGAAACTCTCAAAAAAGTATAAATTTTAGACTTCAAAATTACGACAAAAAAAATCCTTCAATAAAATAATCCAAAAAAATTATTGGCACACTTTTTAGTATATCGAATTAACATGAATTCTGAGAATTATTTATCATTTATTAATCAAATTTCTAAAAACTTTATGAAAACAATTGCAAAAGTAGGTTTGACTACGTTAGTAATCATCGCATTACTATTTTCTTGTAAAAAAGCTGATAATGCTTCCGGCGAAGCAACAGCAGATATTGCAACCACAACAGACAGCACTGCTGTATCTTCATCGGCAGCGGTCGAGAAAAAAGACAGTAAGCAAAAATTTATTCGAACCGCTGATATTAAGTTCAAGGTTAAAAACGTCGTCAAATCTACTTATGCAATCGAAAATGCCGTTCAGAAATTCGGAGGTTATGTTACGTACACCAATTTACAAAGCAATATTCATGACCAGATTAAAACCAAAATCAGTCAGGACAGTACTTTAGAAACTACAAAATTTTCGGTAGAAAATAATATTACGATTCGCGTACCCAATACTCAACTTGATACTGTAATTAAAACTATTGCCAGACAAATTGATTTTCTGGATTTTAGAGTAATAAAAGCCGATGATGTTTCTTTAAAATTATTAGCGAATCAGCTTTCACAAAAACGAAGCACGGTCAGCGAAAGAAGAATTGAAAAAGCAATTGATACAAAAGGCAAAAAAATAAATGATATTGTTGAAGCTGAAAATACTTTGACCAACCAAAAAGAAGCCAATGATGATCGAACAATAGATAATTTATCGATACAGGATCAGGTTAATTTTAGCACGATTACGCTGCAGCTTTATCAAAATGAAACGATTAGACAGGAAATAACGGAAAGCGAAAAAGATAGTGCTGCTTACAAACCTAACTTAGGTATTCAGATTATTGATGCTTTAAAAAGTGGCTGGTACATATTAGAAGCAATCTTTGTTTTCTTATTGAATCTTTGGCCGTTTATACTGCTTGGCCTGGGTGGATTTTTTCTTTATAAGAAATATGTCAAAAAACAGTAAAACTGTTAATATAGTATCAATTTAATAAGAAAAAATTCATTATATTTGATATAGCATTAAATTAATCCCATAATAGGATGACTTTGATTGTGGAATTCTTAGTAAAATAGCGTTAAAAAACGGATTTCATTTTGGTAGAGAGTTCAATTTGTAGTGTTTATAAGCTCATGAATTATATATTTTTAACCTATTAAATTCTAATATTATGAAAATTGCAACCATTGTTGTCCGCGTTTTAATTGGCCTCTTATTACTTTTTGCTTCTATTACTTTTTTCCTTAAACTTGCTCCTGAACCAGAAGCAACCGGTAATTTTAAGGCTTTTAATATGGGTTTAGTTGCCTCAACTTATTTATTGCCGTTGGCAAAAACTATAGAATTGTTTTGCGGAATCGCTTTTGTAACCGGGCGATTTGTAACGCTGGCAAACATATTAATCTTGCCTATTACCATTAATATTTTGTTTATCAACTTTTTTCTGGCTCCGGAAGGTTTACCTATTGCAATATTACTATTTGCTGCAAATTTATTTTTGATTTACAGATATTGGGATAATTACAGAAGTCTTTTCAGACCGTAAATTATCGCTTTAAAATAAAAAAACCCGACAGATTATTTAAGTCTGTCGGGTTTTTTATTTAATTTGCTTTGTTGTGCTCTACCCAAACCAGGTCTGAAATATTATATCCTATTTCCTGGGCTTTTATTAGGTAATCTGCCTTGACACTTTCAGGAATTGTAGTTCCTCTGGAAAGTATCCACATATATTTTAAGCTCTCACCCACTACAAGTGCATATTTGTAATTCTTATCGATAGCGATTACATTATATCCTGAATAAAAAGGACCAAAAAATGAGACCTTAAGCATACCAACATTGTCCTTTTTGACGAACTTGGCTTTCCCTATGCTTTCTTCCCACTTGTCTTTTTTGACATTATAGCCCTTATTATCAACTTTTATAGTGCCGTCATCATTTAGAGAATATTCTGCTGTGACGTTGTTGAGACCTTTTTCATATTTAAAATCTAATCTTGCAATTTCATACCATTTTCCCAAATACTTTGCTTTATCAAAATCATTGACTGCATTTGCTTTTTTGGGAATCGTTGAACCACATGAGTAAAGTGCAATTGCAATTCCTGCTCCAATTAGTGCAGGAGCTACATATCTATTTTTCATGATGTTGTCTTTTTACTTAAGTAAAGATAACATCAGAATTGTACATCTAATTTACAAAATTTTTTTTGATATTTATATTTTAAAGACTTTAAATAAATAAAAAAACCGTTAGAAATAATTTTCTAACGGTTTTTAAATATACTTGACGTAAATTATACGTGTAATGCTCTATTATCTGTGGCAGCTAAGGCGGCTTCTTTTACAGCTTCTGCAAAAGTTGGGTGTGCGTGGCTCATTCTTGAAATATCTTCAGCAGATGCTTTAAATTCCATTGCTGTAACAGCTTCTGCAATTAAATCAGCTGTACGCGCTCCAATCATGTGAACTCCTAAAACTTCATCTGTTTTAGCATCAGCAATGATTTTTACGAATCCGTCTAAATCTCCACTTGCTCTTGCACGACCTAAAGCTTTGAAAGGAAAACTTCCTACTTTATATTCTGTTCCTGAAGCTTTTACCTGCTCTTCAGTTTGTCCAACTGCAGCAACTTCCGGCCAAGTGTAAACTACACCAGGAATTAAGTTATAATCGATATGCGGTTTTTGGCCTGCTAAGATTTCAGCCACCATAGTTCCTTCTTCTTCAGCTTTGTGTGCCAACATTGCTCCACGAACAACATCACCAATTGCATAAATATTAGGAACGTTAGTTTGTAAATGATCGTTTACTTCTACTTGTCCTCTGTCTGAAATTTTTACTCCGGCTTTGTCAGCGTTCAATCCATCTGTGTAAGGACGACGACCAACGGAAACTAATGAATAATCTCCTTCAAGCGTGATGGTTTCTCCTTTTGCATTTTCAGCCTGAACAACAACAGCATCGCCGTTTCTTTCTACTGATTTTACTTTGTGAGAAACGTAGAATTTCATTCCTTGTTTTTTCAATACTTTAGTTAATTCTTTAGACAAAGAACTGTCCATTCCCGGAATGATTCTGTCCATGAATTCTACTACAGAAACTTGCGCTCCTAAACGTAGGTAAACTTGTCCAAGTTCGATTCCGATAACACCACCACCAATAACTACTAAGTGTTTTGGAACTTCTTTTAAAGCCAAAGCTTCTGTTGAAGTAATGATTCTTTCTTTATCAATTTTGATGAATGGCAAAGAAGATGGTTTTGAACCTGTAGCAATTACAGCATATTTTGTTTCGATCGTTTCAGAAGTTCCGTCACCTTTTGCAATCGCAATATGCGTCGCGTCTACGAAAGATCCTAAACCATTAAAAACAGTAATTTTATTTTTATCCATTAAGTAGTTGATTCCACCTACGGTTTGATCTACAACTGCCTGCTTGCGCGCAATCATTTTCTCTAAATTGATTTTTACATCTCCCGAAACTTCGATTCCGTGATCTGCAAAATGAGCAATTTCTGAATAATGGTGAGAAGAAGCTAACATCGCTTTTGAAGGAATACAACCTACGTTAAGGCAGGTTCCGCCTAGAGCGTTATACTTTTCTACAATTGCTGTTTTGAAACCTAATTGTGCGCAACGAATTGCTGATACATATCCGCCCGGTCCTGAACCTATAATGACTACGTCAAATGAACTCATAGTTTGTCTATTTTATTTTTAGCGATACAAAATTAAGGAATAAAGTTTTGTTTAAACTTTAAATTTCAATGTTTTTTGTGTGAAATTTTGGGTTTGTTTTTTGCCACGAAGGAACTAGGGCACAAAGTTTTTTTTTAACTGCAAGTTTGCTAAGTTTTGTTTTTTAGTCTTTCAGAGTTTACACAATCTTGTCATCCTGAGGAACGAAGGATCCCCGCAAGTAACTCTATAAAGATTAGCGACATTATGTGAGGAGATCCTTCGTTCCTCAGGATGACAAAAATGACGAAAGAAAAATTTTGCGAGATTGTTTTTTTAAAACCTTAGGAACAAATCATGTGTTAGACGCACTGCTGTGCGTCTCTACGAAAAACCTTTGTCTCTTTGTTACTCTGCACCTTTGAACCTCCTAAAAAATCACCGTTGAATTTTTCACCTCACTAATCATAAACATACTTTGTGTGCTGCCAATATGTTGCAAACTTGTGAGTTTGGTTACCAAGAATTCTCTGTACTCTTCCATGTCTTTTACTAAAACTTTCAGAATATAATCGTAATCACCGCTTACGTGATGACATTCTAAAACTTCGTTGAGTTTGATTACTTCGCTTTCGAATTTGGTTAGGAATTCTTTGGTATGCTGAATGAGTTTTAAGTGGCAAAAAACCACAAATCCTTTATCGATTTTGGTTTTATCAACTAATGCTACGTAGTTTTTGATTATTCCTTCGCGCTCTAATTTTTTGATCCGTTCGTAAACTGCTGTAACCGAAAGATTCAGTTTTAAGGATAATTCTTTAGTTGTTTTTTTACTGTCGGTTTGAAGTAAAACGAGAAGTTTTTTATCGGTGGCGTCTAAAGTCATTTTTGTTGATGGTTTGTGGTTGTTGGCTGTTGGTTGATAGTTTTTTTTAATGAAAGAAAATCTACTGGACTATGCTTTAAACTTCAAATTTAGATTAAAAATCCCTATAAATAAATTTTTATAGTTTTAAAATCTAATTAATCACTTTACGATTGATTAATTTTCTAAATAGTTCTTATTTTGAATAGAAATTCTTTTGAAAACAAGTGCTCTAGCCCAGATTGAAGAGGAAAGCCCGGAGTAAAAAAGGCAAAAGTTTCTTGTTTTAAAAAAGCGACCAACGGAAGCTCTTTTTAGGACATTAGAAACTTTGTCTTTTTTATGAGGACTTGAAACGGAAAGCTGGAATAGCTTCTAAAAAACATCAAAAAACAATTTCAATTTTAAACTCA
The DNA here is from genome assembly GCF_004362015.1 of Flavobacterium chryseum. Classification (GTDB taxonomy): domain Bacteria; phylum Bacteroidota; class Bacteroidia; order Flavobacteriales; family Flavobacteriaceae; genus Flavobacterium. The sequence goes on along the minus strand of NZ_SNWW01000011.1, from coordinate 52,836 downwards.
AAAAACTAAATACTAATCTGAGGATGAGATTGCTTCGTTCCTCGCAATGACAAAAAAATGAAAGACTTTAACCCAGCAGATAAAATTCAGGATTTGCAATACTTTGGTGAATTTGGCGGTGTGAATCCGTCGATTTCTGATTCTTCAACTTATACTTTTTTATCGGCTAAAACCATGTTCGATACTTTTGAAGGCAATATGGAAGGCTGTTATTTGTATTCGCGCCATTCATCACCAAGCAATTTGTATCTGGACCAGGCTTTGGCAGCGATGGAAGGAACGGAAACGGCAAATGTTTCGGCGTCTGGAATGGGTGCGATTACGCCTACTCTATTGCAACTTTGTGGTGCGGGCGATCATATTGTTTCGAGCCGAACGATTTATGGCGGTACTTATGCTTTTTTGAAAAATTTTACGCCTCGTTTCGGGATTGAAACAAGTTTTGTGGATATCACCAAATTAGATGTTGTGGAAGCGGCAATAACTTCAAACACAAAAGTTTTGTATTGCGAAACGGTTAGTAATCCGTTATTAGAAGTGGCTGATATCACTGGTTTGGCTCAAATTGCTAAAAAACATAATTTGAAATTGGTTGTCGATAATACTTTTTCGCCTTTGTCGGTTTCGCCTGCAAAATTAGGTGCTGATATCGTAATTCATAGTTTGACGAAATATATTAACGGAAATAGCGATACGGTTGGAGGCGTGACCTGCGCTTCGAAAGAATTTATCAATGCTTTAAAAAATGTTAATTCGGGAGCAAGTATGCTTTTAGGGCCTACAATGGATAGTTTGCGTTCGGCTTCTGTGATGAAAAACTTGCGTACACTTCATATCAGAATTAAACAACACAGTCATAATGCGCATTTTCTGGCAGATAAATTTGAAGCTGATGGCTTAAAAACCGTTTATCCTGGTTTGAATAGTCATCCGAGTCATGAACTATACAAAACAATGATTAATCCTGAATATGGTTTTGGCGGAATGCTGACAATTGACGTTGGAACTTTGGCAAAAGCCAATGAATTGATGGAATTGATGCAAGCAAGAAACTTAGGTTATTTGGCGGTAAGTTTAGGATTTTATAAGACCTTATTTAGCGCGCCGGGAACCTCAACTTCTAGTGAAATTCCGCTGGAAGAACAAAAAGAAATGGGATTAACAGATGGTTTGATTCGTTTTTCGATTGGTTTGGATAATGATATTCAGCGTACTTATGAAATGATGAAGGCTTGTATGGTGGAACTTGAGATTTTGTAAAAACGAATTTCATTAATTTTCACTAATTATTGTGGATAAATAGGATAGCAATCTTACTAAAAGCACCGATTTGTCATTTCGACGGAGGAGAAATCACATCCAGAGAGCAACGTACTGTGTGTCTACGTTATGTGATTTCTCCTCCGTCGAAAATGGCACAAACTATTATGTGTAAATAAAAAATCCGTTCTGATCAATCTCAGAACGGATTTTTTATTATTTAATTTTGCTCAAAATGCCTAAACGACTGCCAGTATTTATCTTTATAGATTTCATAACTTATTTCTAAAGTTTGGCTATACTTTTTTATTATTATATCTAAAACTTTTGGCGGTTTTCTGAATTCTTTACAGGCAAAAAAGATTTCTCTTTTATTATCTGACGTTTCTCTTCCAATATTTAAATAACCTTCTAAATCTGGTAAGTTAAACATTATTTCATCTTCGATATCATTTAGCAATGTATGTGTTTCATCATCAGGCAGACCACTAATGTGATTGCTGTCAAATGGAATTCCAATTATAATAATCCATGGATGAGAAGCCTTTTTATCCCATCCTAGAATAGTTGTATTTATTAATGCTAAAACTAAATTGCCAGATTCTCTTTTTCCCTCAAAGTTTGCGTAGGCATCACTTTCAGTAGCATGTCTTACACCTTCATATTTTTCAATGAATTCTTTTTCTCTCCAAATTAAATAATCTTTTAATTTTTCAATAGGGATTAATTCTTGAGTAACGTTCTCATATCCTATTACCTGCAGATTATCTATTAGAGTAACCGAGTGCAATTCTCCTAAGTAATTATCCAGAAAAATATAAACCCCATTTGTTACAACTGATTTTTTATCATCTTCAAAATGATCGTAAACAATTGTCAAATCAATTTCGTCCGGATAGATGTTATGAAGATTAGGATAAAACTTTAAATTTTCTTTATTAAAATCAAAATTTTCATATGTTATTCCAACATCTTTAATATCTGAAGCAGGTTTAAGAGCAGTAAACTTCCAGCCTTCAATTTTTGGGGCAGCATTGACTAACTCTTCTATCACATAAATATTTTTAATCGCTCCGTCTGGTGTTAAGATCAGCTCGGCGGTTTGCTTATCAAACATTCCGGTTAGAAAATAAAACCCATCATGAATTTCATCTAATTTTGGTGCAATTTTATCTAAAAATCCTTTATGTATATTGTTTCCTTCCTGAACAATTTTGAAAAACTCTTTTTCATGTTTTAAAAACCAATTCCAAAAATCATTGTAGGACTCTATAGGGAATTCTTTTTTACCCAATATCTTATCAAGAAAACTCATGCATTAAAAAAATTAAAATTAAACTTTGTATACGCAAACCTAAGAAAAAGCTTTAATAAGTATGGGAATATTTTTATAAAAATTCTAACAAAAAAAGAGTTAGATTCACCTAGCTTTCAGAGAGAATCAGAAAGTTTTATTTCACGCAGATTTAAGCAGATGTGCGAAGATTATTTATTGCCTAAGCCTAAAAAATTTATTTTAATCTGCTTAAATCTGCAGAATCTGCGTGAAACAAAAAAACCTTTTTAATGATTTTAATCTGTTGCAAAATAAAAGCCGTTATGATCGATTTCAGAACGGCTTTTCATTTATAATTTATAACTCAAAACTTATAACTTCTCAACGAAGTTAAGTTTACTGTTTTTTCTACTATAAGTAAAGTAAATAAACAATCCTATTAACAACCAGATTGTAAAATAAATCCAGTTCCAAACGCTTAATTCGGCCATCATGTACAGACAACAGATTAATCCTAAAAGCGGAATTAAAGACAAGTTTTTTCTAAAAGCCCAAACCGCTAATCCAACTAAAACGAATAAGAATATCCACATTGGAATTTTGTGTTTGAATAAACTGAAACCTGATTCGTATTTTAGTGAATCGTTGATTGGCAATCCTTTTACAACCTCAGCATATTTAGCGTCATCGTCTTGGTATTGACTTAATAAATGCTCTAAATCTGATGTTTCTGAAGTTTTATTTTGAACATCGATACTTTTTAAATAATTAAAAACTTTATCTGATTCTGTTTTATCTAAAGAAGTTATGATCGTTGTTGCATCGTTTGTTTGTGCTTCGTTATTGATGAAAGACATTGTCGCTTTGTTGTTGAAAGCAAAAGCATAATACAATCCTGCAATCATTAAAACAGGTAAGATATATTTTGAATTTACATAAGGCGTTTTGAATTTTCCTCTAGGAATTTCAGGTTTGTTTTGTAAAACCAAAACTCCCGCACAAACCAATACGAAGGCAAATAAAGTTCCGATACTACATAAATCAGTTACCATTGTCAAGTTTAAAAACAAAGCCGGAATCGCAACTACAAAACCGGTTACAATGGTTGCAAAAGATGGTGTTTTGAATTTTGGATGTACAGTAGAAAATTTCTTTGGTAATAAACCATCACGGCTCATGCTCATCCAGATACGAGGTTGTCCCATTTGGAAAACCAATAAAACACTTGCCATTGCAATTACGGCACTTACGGCAATAATTCCCGACATCCATTTTAGGTCTAATTTATCGAAAACAAACGCTAGTGGATCTCCAACATTCAATTCGTTATAACGCACCATTCCGGTTAAAACCAAAGCAATGGCAATATATAAAATAGTACAAATGATAATGGCCCACATCATTCCGCGTGGTAAATCACGTTGCGGATTTTTACATTCTTCTGCAGTCGTAGAAATCGCATCAAAACCAATATAAGCAAAGAAAACAGCTGAAACTCCTTTTAAAACCCCACTTACACCATTTGGCGCAAACGGATCCCAATTGGCTGTATCTACATAAAATACTCCAACGGCTATTACTAAAAGTACGATGCAAAGTTTTACAACAACCATTACATTACTGGCATTACGAGATTCTTTCATACCTCTGTAAACCAACGCCGTAATCAAAATAATGATAAACAAAGCCGGTAAATCAGCCACAAAGTGGAAAGAACCAATGGTTGGTGCTGTTGTCCAGGCAGTATATGAAGCTTGTAAAGAAGCACTTAAATTTTCGAATGTTTTTCCGCCTTGCATTAAAGCTGTGGCATCTTTAAATCCGTTTGAAGCAGTTAAATAATCCATCTGAATCCATTGTGGGAGATGTATTCCGCCACTCTGTAGCAGTCCCGTAAAATAATCGCTCCATGATATGGCGACTGTTATATTTCCAACTGCATATTCCATAATTAAAGCCCAACCAATTATCCAGGCAATAATTTCTCCGAAAGCTACATACGAGTACGTGTAAGCACTTCCTGAAACCGGAACCATTGAGGCAAATTCGGCGTAAGCAAAAGCAGCAAAACTACAAGCCAACGCAGTAAATAAAAACAAGAAAATAACCGCTGGACCGCCATCAGCACTAGCTTTTCCGATGGTGCTAAAAATACCTGCTCCAACAATTGCTGCGATTCCAAATGCAGTTAAATCCCTGGTCGTTAAATGTTTTCCTAATGCATTATGACCATCTGCTTCGTTTTTTGCAACTTGTTTGAGAATATCTTGTACCGTTTTTTTTCGGAATAAACCTGATAATGCCATATGTGGTTTTGCTTTTATAAATTAATATATTTAACTTTTGTGGGTTTTATTTTGCAAATAATGCAAAAATTATCCTGATTTCAAATATATAAAACGATTTTGTTTTATTGCGAATTATTTTTTGCTACGAAGGCGTTAAGTTGCAAAGTTTTTTTACCACGAATTGCACGAATTGGCGCAAATTATTTTTTTGCCACAGATTAAAATGATTAACATAGATTTTTTAAATTTTTATTTCACGCAGATTTAAAAAAGATTTAAGCAGATACTCGCAGATTTATTTATTTCTAAATTTAAAATTAAATCTGCTTAAATCTGCAGAATCTGCGTGAAACAAAATCATTTTAATCCTTTAATCTGTGGCTAATATTTTATCACGCAGATTCTGCAGATTTTTTAATCTTTGTGCTCTTTGCGTAACCTTTGCGAACTTTGCGGTTAAACCTTTATTTCAGGCAACTTCTTAAAATACTTACCGGATGCTGCGCTTCTCTACTCGTTCCGTCAAAAATTTGATGACGACAGCTGGTTCCTGCTGCGGCGATTTTTACGTTTTCGGCAGTGGCACGCACTTTTGGAAATAAGGTATCTTCACCCATTTGCATGCTTACCTGATAATGTTCTTTTTCGTAACCAAAAGATCCCGCCATTCCACAACAGCCTGAATTATAAATCGTAACCGTGTTATTCTTTGGCAAATTCAGCATAGCGAAAGTCGCTTCAACAGAACTTAATGATTTCTGATGACAATGCCCGTGAATTTTGATTTCTTTCTTTTCTTCAGAGAATGAATCGGGTTTTATTTTACCGTCGATAATTTCTTTTTTAAAGAATTCTTCGATTGTAAAAACGTTTTGAGAAATTCTCTCGGCGTTTTCTTTATCTGATGCTAATCTCAAATATTCATCTCTAAAAGTCAAAATTGCCGAAGGTTCAATTCCTATTAAAGGAGTGTTGCTTGAAACTAAATCTTTAAAAATACCAATATTAGTATCCGCGATTTTTTTCGCTTCTTCCAGAAAACCTTTTGATAAATACGTTCTTCCGCTTTCTTCGTGATCTACGATTAAAACTTCGTAGCCTAATTTCGTTAACAGTTCGAAAGCGTCGATTCCGATATTTACATCGTAATAATTCGTGAATTCGTCATTAAACAAATACACTTGTCCGTTTGGGAAATCGTTTTGTTCTCGTTTATTATTTTCATACCATTTTTTGAATGTCTTTTTCGCCAAAAGCGGAACCTGTCTTTCCGGCGCAATTCCCATACTTTTTTTAACGAGCGATTGATTCGAAATAAAATTGGTTATAGACGGAAACAAACTTCCCATTTTATTCAGTTTTGCGTTGTGGGCAAAAAATTTGTTTCGGGTAGAGAATCCGTTTGCTTTTTGGTATTGGTATAAAAATTCCGCTTTTAAAGTAGCAACATCTACATTACTTGGACATTCGCTCGCGCAGGCTTTACAACTCACGCACAACTCAAAAACTTCGTATAATTCTTTCTGGTCAAATTTATTTTCTTTCTCTGAATACGTCAAATATTCGCGCAACGCATTGGCTCTCGCACGCGTTGTTTCTTTTTCGTTTTTAGTCGCACGATAACTCGGACACATGGCTCCTCCTGCCGATGGTAATTTTCTACAATCTCCGGAACCGTTGCATTTTTCGGCAGCGCGCAAAATTCCTAAACTGTCTGAGAAATCCTGAAACGTTTTAATATCCGGTTCTACTCTACCCGAAATTACGCGATGATTTTCATCCATTTTTAAAGCGTTGACAATCTTCCCGATATTCAAAACCGAATTCGGGTCAAACGCCAATTTGATTCTTTTCAGTAATTCATAATTCGTTTCGCCAATCATAAACGGAATAAACTCCCCGCGCACAATTCCGTCGCCGTGTTCACCACTTAATGAACCTCTGTATTTCTTCACCAAAATCGCCACATCGGTCGCAATGGTTCTGAATAATTTTAAATCAGCTGTTTTCTTCAAATTCAAAACCGGACGCAAATGCAGTTCACCTGCACCCGCATGCGCATAGTAAATCGCGCCTTGTCCGTGGCGTAACATCATGGCCGAAAACTCTGCAATATAAGCCGGTAAATCGCTTAACTCAACGGCTGTATCTTCAATAGAATCAGCTGCTTTGTCATCTCCAACAATACTTCCTAAAAGTCCAAGACCGGCTTTTCTAAGTTCGTTTACTTTCTCAATATCGGCTCCGTAAATTTTTACGAGCGCGTAACCAAAGTTATTTTTCTCTAAATCGGCCACCAAAGCATTTGCCTGATTTTCGGCATCTTCAGGATCGTGCGAAGCGACTTCAAACATCATAATGGCTTTTGGTTCGCCTTGCAAAAAGAATCGGTTTTTAATGTGTTCACGATTCGTTTTGGTACAATCCAAAATCGTATCGTCGATCATTTCGCAAGTATACAAATGATGTTTCATTGCGACTACTACAGATTCTAACGATTCCTGAATGCTATGATAATGCGCCACAACCATAATATTATGGGCTGGCGGTAAATCGTCGACTTTTAAAGTGATTTCAGTTGTAAACGCCAAAGTTCCTTCACTTCCGCAAAGTAATTTTCCGAGATTAATGGTTGGTTCGGTTCCGCCAAACAAATCTGATTTCAACAGAATATCAACGGCATAACCTGTGTTTCTTCTGTGAATTTCCGGTTTCGGAAACTCTTTTATAATTTCATCCTGCGTTGCTTTTACCGAAAGTTCGTCGTAAAGACTTTTGTATATTTTATTTTCTAAAGAATCGCCTTTTGTTTTTTCGATAAATTCCGCCGAAGTCAGTTCCTTAAAAATCACTTCAGAACCATCGCTTAAAATTCCTTTGATTTCGACAATTTTATCGCGCGTCACACCATACCGAATCGAAGTTGTTCCCGATGAATTATTTCCCACCATTCCGCCAATCATACAACGGTTGGATGTCGAAGTATTAGGGCCGAAAAATACGTTATGCGGTTTCAGAAATAAATTCAGTTCGTCGCGAATCACGCCAGGCTGAACCGCAACTGTTTTTTTAATTGGGTCAAAATTCAGGATTTTGGTAAAGTTTTTCGAAACATCGACCACAATTCCATCGCCAACCGTTTGCCCGGCAAGTGAAGTTCCGGCGGTTCTTGGCGTAATCGAAATATTGTACTTCGCCGCAAACCTAATCAGTTTGCTAATATCTGCTATCGTTTTAGGCACCGCAACCGCTTTTGGTTTAATCCTGTACACCGAAGCATCGGTCGAATAAAGCGTTTTATGAAGATCATCGTATAAAAGTGTTCCTTCTAACGAATCTGATAATTGTTGTAACTCCTTACTTATTGACATTCTGACTTAATTTATGGCTTTTCCTTTGAGTTACAAAAATACTTATTTTTTTAGGTTCAAAGGTGCAAAGTGACAAAGGTTCATAGGTTTTTCCTTTATTGTGATCCTGAGCGAAGTCGAAGGGTTTTGAAACTTGGGATTTGGAATTTAAAATATTGGAATTTTAATTAGAAGCTATTCCTGCTATCCGTTCCAATCTTTTGTGCCGAACCCCGGCACAAAAGGATTTCCACTTCTATCAAGGCTAGGGCATTTAGTTTCATAAGAAAATTAATTTATTTCAAATACCAGGATTTATCATATAATTCATTTAACTCTTTTGCCGGAATTCCATTTAGCTCAATCGTTTTATTAAAAATTTGATCAAAATCTGCATTCTCACAAGCCATATTAATCATATGATCTGTTTCGCCCATTCCTCCTTCACCAATTAAAAGTTTACTCGAATCACAGAATTCTTTAGCTATTTCGGTTATAATTTTGAATAATTGTTCTGATATATTTCTTTCTTCAAAATATAAACTTGAAAATCTTTCTATGCAACCAATTAAAACAACATTTTTATAAATATCAATGCTAAAACTATCACTCTCTCCTGTTAGATATTCAGATCCATTTGTTTGAGTGGGAACTATAAACCAGTTTCCTCTCTCATTTTTAGTAAAATGTCCGAATTCTTTCAAATGCAAAAACTCAGCTTTTAATTTGTCAAAAACATTATTTAGTCTTTGCTCGGTTTCTTCTAAAGAATACTCTTTTTCTTTTGGAATTATGCAGTGGATACTTGTTCCCATTAATATGTAAGTTATGCTAAATCCTCCATTGAGATATTTGATAAATTTTCTTCAGATTTTAAAAGTAATTTATCAATGCTGTCATCAATAAAAGTGAAATCTTTTTGATCAACTAATATCTCCATCCATTTTGGATTTGAAATTGAAAGGCCATCATCATAAATAGCGAGATTTATAAAATTCCAAATATTTGAGTTTACTCCATTTACTTCAAAATTCGGCTGAATAATAATAGCTTTCATTATATTATTTTCAACCCAATCAATTCTTCGTTCTTCAAATGTCCTTAATACTTCTGGATAATCAGGTCTATCTTTAGTCAACCTTCCATTAAGCTTACGTGCTAAATCAATCAACTTTGAATCTATGTTTTTAAATATACTCATTTTTTTTAAATATTATGCACCACAAGATTTCCATTGAAAAAATTAATTGATAACATAAGGCGGTTCTATAATAACTCTATATTCCTTAAAAACACATCCAAAATCTTTTCCTTCAATTCCTTCAATAATAACCCAACCCAAAATTCCTTTATTTATAAGTTGGTATAATTCATGTTCAACAAATTCAGGAGTATAATCTAATTTTTGATATTCAGGATAGGTTCTTATAAGTTCTGAAAATTTCCATTGCGAAAACTCGATTTCATTAACAGCAATGTCATAAGCATAAATAACTCCATCTTTTTCTGCCGTACAGCCACTTCCGTGAAACCAATATTCAATTCCGTCTATACTTCCTTTTCTTTCAAAAAAGGCACGTGAAAATGAACACGGATTTATATCTTGTTTATATTTAGCTTTTAATAAAGTTTCAAAATTTCTTATAAAATTGATGTAGTTGGTTAAAATTTCTTCGATCATATTTTTATAGAAATATCATATTAACCAATCTCTTTATAATTTCAAATAGAATAACTATTATCCCAATTCCTGCAATACTATATACTCTCCAACTACGCATTTTAGTAATTGAATTCATTTTCAAATTTTCTTTTTCAAGTTCTTTAGATTCTTTAATATCTCCAGATCTTATCCACCAAATTAGTAATGCAGAAAATATAACTCCGCCAATTAGAACAAAAATATTTTCGTCTTGTATGTATTTCATTAATTAATATTCTTCTTTTTGTAAAAATAACTATTTATTTTTAGCGTGAAATCCTTTTAAAAATAATTTTCAATTTAAAATGGCAACAGACGGAATAAAAATAATTGATGGCGATTTAGCAAGAGATACTTACGAGCAAATAATGGACCTATACGACAGTGACGCAAGTATCGAAACTATTCGAAAAGAACTACCTTTTTTAAAAGATGATTACGGAGATAATTCCGATTTCTATCACGAAATATTTGTGACTTCTTATGCTCTTGCTTTTTGGGAAATTGGTGAAATAACCGAAGAAATTCTTGCAGAAGTAAAACAAGTTATTGAGTTAAAAGCCGGCGTTAAAATATGGACAGAGGAATGTGATGCAAACGAGGGTAAAAAAAGACAAAAAGAACTTGATAAACTTTTAAAGAAAATAAGTGAGCCAAATTTAAAAGTTAGAAAAAGAAAGAAATACAGAATTATTAAGAATCTTTATTTCGAGCCTGACGACTTGTTGGCCTTTCAACTTTCAGACAAAAATTATTATGCTGTAATCTGCGCTAAAGTAACACAACAAAGAGGACAATGCACTTATGATTTAGTCGCCACAACATATAAAGGAAAAAACAAACCAACTGTTGAGGATTTAAAATCTTGCTTTATAGCTGGACGGAAAATTGGTTCAGGTTATGACTGGAAAACGACTTTACTACATCAGCCAAATGTTGATGAAATTTGGGAGTATATGAATCAAGATAACTTTTTATTTGGACTTTCTTACCGTTTAGTTACACACAGAGATATTATTTCATTCAAAGATAAGTTTGAAATTGTTGGTAAGATAAAAATTAAGGAAAGTTTCAAAAGAGATGGTGGCTATGGTTACGAATCTTCATTTGATCGTTTTGAATCTATTTTTATCGACCTTGATAGTCATATGAATACATTTAGAGAACAGAAATACCCAGTGAATTTGCTTTGTGAGTTGTAATATTACTTCCACGAGCGGGACGCTCGCGCCAGCTGAGGGGTCGGGAAATTAATTATTTTCAGCTAAAGATAAGTTTTTCGTTAAGAAAAAACGTCAAGTTGAATTAATGAAATATTGAACCAAATGCTGTTAGTTATAACTTTTCTTTTACAATATAATTCCAAAATTCGGTTTACCATCTAATTTCAATATTTCGTCAATATCTTTTCTCTTACTTTCTACTTCATTGTCTTCATAAGATAATTCTAATTTTTCAATTTCAAGCGGGTAAGTTGAATGCTTATTTAAAATAAGCCTGTGTTTTGGTAAATTAAAAATATTTCCCACTGAAACATGACTAACAAATGCAGCAGATGCTTTAGAAAATTTTGGTTTTAGAGAATTGAAACTTTTTCGATTATAGAAAGCCCAATCTACATCATGTTTTAAATTAAAATTAAAATCAAGATTTAAGCATATTATAAACGGTTTGTTGAGTTCTCCATACCACCCCGCTTTGCTTTTAAAAGCTTTAAGTATTTTACCAGAATCTTCATCGGCATTTTTAATGGTCACAGGAGAAAATTGAAGTCCAATAGGTCTAGAATTTATATTTTTTTTGGCAGCTTGAGATTTATTAAATAGAGTTAAAACGATAAGAATATTATCGTCATCAAATTTTAATTCATGAGTCAACAAATTATTTTTTTGTCGAGTTTCAATATCAATTGGATTAATTTTGTTGAGCTCTTGTTCAATCTCTTTTCTTAATGTTTTAACTTTTGGAAATTTACCTTTTTTAAATTCGAGCTTTTCTAATGCCAACCAAAAATTTGGAGAATTCATTTTATTTAATTCATCTATAAATTTCTGCTTAAAATTTTCGCTCCTGCTCTCTGCATCCGTTATATAAGAAACTGTCGTAGCTTCTATGTAAAATTCTTTCTTATCTTTTTTTGCTAAAAAATCTGGTCGTTTAGGAGACTTTTCTAGTAATGGATGTACTTGAAGCGTGTAACCTTGACAATAAAATGTTTCATGAATAAATAATTCATAAAATGCATTATAAAAACTGTTCTTAAAACTTTGTTGAAGTTCTAATTTATTCTCTTCGGGATAATTTTCAAACCATTTGTTTAATAGTTCTCTAACTTCCACAATTTTCTCTTGTTGATTGTTATCATAATAAGTATATGCATCTTCTCCAGAATAAGCACGTCTGTAATTATCACGCAGTTTATCTTCAAATAGTTTCATGTTAAAAAAGTCAGTTTGTTATATAAGTCCCCCTGCTGGCATGAACGTTTCGATCCTACTCTCAATTTATTACTCTTACTGACTAGCGTCTCGCTGTGATGACACTTCAAAAATATCACAAGTAATTACTTATTCATAGTTTTTTATAGTAGAAAGTAATTCTTTTTTGAATTTATAAATTTCATCAAGACTTTGCAAAGATTGTTTTTCGCCATTATCTTTTCCATTGTGAAATAACTCTACATATTTGTTAGCAGAATTAAAATGTAATCTACATAATGGTTTTCTGTTATTATCGTCTAATAAAATTCCAAAGTAAGATTGTGTGTCTCTAAAAAATATTCTATTAGCAGGAATTGATTCTCTCAAAATTGCTTTAATAATTTGTGAACCTTCTATTTCTTCTTCTGTTGTAATAAATCTTGGAGCTTCAATCTCTTCATCTACAGAAGATAATTTTTGATTTTCTTTTGATGGAATAGTTTCACCAATATTTAATGCGTTTTTAAGCCTGAAATTTATTGATTCATTTATAGAGTTAGAAAAAGCTTTCTTTGTGTATTCTTTAAAAGCCGCTAATCTTGATGCAGTCAATGGTTTATTGAAGAATTTGCTTACCAGAAGCTTTACAATTTCATCAGACGGATTTTGTAATTCTTTTTCAAATTCATTTCTTATTGCTTTTATATATTTTAACGCTTCTGCCGAGTCTAAAATATTTTCTAAATTATAACTGCTTTTGGTAAAATTTTCAAGAATTTTTAAGCTGGAATCAGAAATATTTGCCAAGTCTAATGTAAAAAATGGCTTTTCATCCATTATGTTTGGTTTTTCTAAATCAGCATAAAAATTATAAGTATGACCATTTGTTAAAACTCCAAAACGGGATTTTGAAACATGATAATATCTATGAAGTTGAGAATTATGTGCATCAGCATTTTCTTTCCAATGTTTACATTCAATAATTAAAATGGGCTCACCATCTTTCTTAATTACATAATCTATTTTCTCTCCCTTTTTTGTACCAATGTCACATATAAATTCTGGAATTACTTCTGTAGGATTAAAAATATCAAATCCCAAAATTTGAATAAATGGCATTACAAATGCATTTTTAGTAGCTTCTTCGGTGTTAATTTGATCTTTTAGTGAATCAACTCTTTGGTGTAATTGCTCCAGTTTTAGTCTTAAATCTGCTTCCATATTTTAATATATTGGTGTTTCTATTGCTATCTAAATGTTTATTTGGGTCTATTCAATTCTCTACATAGTAGCAAAATGATTACCCAACTGGCGTGAGCATCTCGCTCGTAAACGCTATTTCAAATGTAGACTACCGATTTACAAATTTTTTACGGAAAACCTTATTTGTAGAGTTAAATCTTATTTATCAAAAATATCAATAAACCATTCTAAAACAAGCAAGTACTTATACCTGATTTTTCCAAAAAAAAATCGCCATTTTCCCTACATTTATAAAATAAATCCCATTTTAGCATTGCCAAACAAAACACATCATTTTTAATGAATAAAAATATAACCACACTTTACAAAATCGCTCAAAAAGAAACCCGAAAAATAATCGGTTTAATGTCCGGCACTTCGCTTGACGGTCTTGATATTGCACTTTGCGAGATTTCCGGTGCGGGCGAAAATACAGCTGTACAAATTCTTGAATTCGAAACGATCAATTATACTGAAGATATTAAAACCGAAATCCGTAAAGTATTTGCGAAGAAAACAATCGATTTTCAGCATTTCGCTTTATTAAATGAATGGATTGGTCTTTTACATGCCAACATGGTTAACGATTGCCTTCAAAAATGGAATATTCCCGCGCATGAAGTTGACTTAATTGCGTCCCACGGGCAAACAGTTTTGCACGCTCCTAAGTTTTTGCATCAGCAGGAAAAATTTCCAAATGCGACTTTGCAAATTGGCGATGGCGATCATATTGCGGTAAAAACGAGAATTATAACGTTATCAGATTTCAGGCAAAAACATGTTGCGGCGGGTGGCGAAGGCGCTCCTTTAGCCGTTTATGGCGATTATTTATTGTTCAGCAAAAAAGGCGAAAACCGAATTATGCTCAACATGGGTGGCATTGCAAATTTCACTTATTTGCCCGCTTCCCTAAACGCCAGCGACGTTTTTGTAACCGATACCGGAACCGCAAATACTTTAATCGATATTTATACCAAACATTATTTCCCTGAAAAAAGCTACGATAAAGATGCCGAAATTGCCCAAAAAGGAGCCGTTAATCCAGAAATTTTAACTGAATTAAAAAACGATTCATTCTTCCAAAAAAGCTTTCCAAAAACCATCGGTCAGGAATTGTTTAATTTTGAATTTGTACAAAAGGCGCTTTCAAAAACCAACTTAGAAAACATTTCGGCACCAGATTTGTTAGCTACTTTAACAAGGCTTAGTGCAGAAACGATTGCCGAAGCGATTCAGTTTGTGGTTAAAAACAGTTCGAATGAACTTGAGGATTTCAAAATTTACATGTCTGGCGGCGGTACAAACAATCCGTTATTGATTAAATCGTTAAAGGAATTATTGCCTTTTGAATTTTTCAAAAGCGATGATTTGGGTATTTTAAGCGATGCCAAAGAGGCGGTTTTATTTGCCATTTTAGCCAATGAAACAGTTGCGGGCGGGGATTATAATTTCGGAACAAACAAAGGTATTCCATCAGTTACAATGGGGAAAATTTCTTTTCCTGATTAAAAAGGTTGCTACGAATTACACGAATTTTCGCGAATTATTTTTTTCCATAGATTAGATTAAAATGATTTTGTTTCACGCAGATTCTGCAGATTTCAGCAGATCTAATTTGAGATTTTTATAAAATTAATCTGCGCACATCTGCTTAAATCTTTTTAAATCTGCGTGAAATTTATATTAAAATAATCAGAGCGAATCATTTAATCTTTGGCTAAAATTTTCTCTCGCAGATTGAGCAGATTAAGCAGACTTTTTGTTAATAAAAAAACTTTGAGCCTTAGCACCTTTGTGGCAAATAATTCGGGAAAATTCGTGCAATTAGTGGCAAAAAAAACACATACAATATATAATTATTATTTATCGTAAATTTATTCAAAACGAAATACATGAAAATCAAACAAATAACGTTTAAATTATAATTTCTGAATTATTTATTATACTCAGCTAAAAAAACTATTTTTGATTTCTGTTTAAAAAAGATTAAAATGCATAAAAATCAGCACCTAATATACTCTCTTCTATTTTTACTAACCTTTGTATGGAATGCCAATTCACAGGAAAAAGTGACGCATCCTAAAAACGAATTTAGAGGTGTATGGATTGCAACCGTTGTTAATATAGATTGGCCTAAAACAGCCATCGACGGTGTCGAAAAAGAAAAAGCTGATTTTATCGAGATTTTAGATACCTATAAAAAACTAAATTATAACGCTGTAATTGTTCAGATTAGAAGTGTTGGTGATGCTTTTTATCCGTCAGAACTGGCTCCGTGGTCGCGTTTTTTAACCGGTAAAGAAGGTCAGCCGCCAGCTCCGTATTATGATGCTTTGGCGTGGATGATTGAGCAGGCACATTTGAGAGGTTTTGAATTTCATGCCTGGATGAATCCGTACCGTGCAACTTTCGATTTAAATAAAAATCTTTTAAGCCCAACTCACGATGTTTTCAAACATCCGGAATGGATGCTCGAATACGGCGGAAAATATTACTACGATCCTGCATTGCCTGAAGTTCAGGCACATTTAACTAAAGTCGTAAAAGAAGTGGTTGATAAATATGATATCGACGCCATTCATTTTGATGATTATTTTTACCCATACGCCGTTCCCGGAAAAGTTTTTAACGATAACGCTTCTTTCAAAAAATTCGGATCTGGTTTAACACTTGCTGATTGGCGCCGTGCCAATGTGAGCAATTTTGTGCACACGATTTCTACCACCATAAAAGAAAGCAAACCCTGGGTTCAATTCGGAATTAGTCCGTTTGGAGTTTGGCGAAACAAATCGGTAGACCCGAAAGGTTCAGAAACCCAATCTACTGCTAATTATGATGATTTATTTGCCGATCCTGTTTTATGGATGGACCAAAAATGGATCGATTATATTATGCCACAATTGTATTGGAGCATGAATAATCCGAGAGCTTCTTATTCTAAACTGGTAAAATGGTGGTCTGAAAATTCTAATAATACTGCACTTTATATTGGTCACGCTTCGTATAAAATCAGAGCTGATGGTGATAAAAGCTGGAACTATGCCAGTGAAATTCCAAACCAGATTGATTATGCGAGAAGTTTCAAAAAAGTGGGTGGAAGTGCTTATTTCAGTGCTAAATGGTTTACTAATAAAAACTTTGACATCGTACGTCTTTTAGAAGAAAATCAATATAAATATCCTGCGCTTCCGCCGGCTGTTCCTAATCTAAAACGTATTGTAATTGATATTCCAACCGTAAATGAATTTGCAAAAGACAGCTTGCTTTATACGTTCACGATTAAATCACCACTTAATACAAAGGTACGCTATATGGTAGTTTACGGAGCAGATCATATTTCAAGAGTCAATACAAATGATGCTACTCAAATTGTTGAAAAAATAAATGTGCATGAAATCGACGGTCTCATTACGTTTTCTATTCCTGCCGAAAAAATGAATCAGTTTAAAGCTTGTGCTGTAACTTTTATTGATTATTTTGCGAACGAAAGTACACCAACTACGATCGATTTAAAAAAGACATTTAAAATATATACACCCGCGCAACCGAATGAAGAAAGATAATACACCGTGGTTTTGGATTCCGTTACTAAATTTTGCCTCTGGTTTACCTTATGCAATAATCATCTCTGTCTCGGTTTTGATGTATAAGAAATTAGGAATTGATAATAAATCTGTTGGCGTTTATACAAGTCTTTTTTATTTACCTTGGGTTATTAAACCTTTATGGAGTCCTTTTATTGATCTACACGGTACTAAAAGAAAATGGTTTTTATCCATGCAGTTAATCATTTCTCTAGCCTTTTTAATTATTGGTTTTACAATTCCTTTAAATAATTTTTTAATTTTAAGCCTTGCGTTATTTTCTATTGCAGCATTTGCTTCTGCTTCAAATGATGTAGCAACAGATGGTTATTATTTATTAACGTTAAAACCAGAAGAACAATCTTTTTTCTTAGGCATTAGAAGCACATTTTATAAATTAGCAGGGCTTACAGGAAGTGGCCTCATGGTCCTTTTTGCAGGTCATTTAGAAAACAAATACAATGACAACGCGAAAGCTTGGTCTTATACCATGATTTTCGTTGGTTTAATAATGGCTTTCGTTACAATATATAATTTTTTTGCTACTCCAAAAACAGAAGAAAATAGTATCATAAGTAAAAATTCAATTGAGCACAAAAGTTTTACTGAAGTTTTTGCAACTTTTTTTAAAAAGAAACAAATCGGATTGGTTTTAGCTTTTATTCTTGTTTTTCGTTTGGGAGAATCTCAATTGCTAAAAATGTTAAATCCTTTTTTAGTTGATCCTGAAAATGTTGGAGGAATGGGTTTGCAAACTGAAGACGTTGGGATTATTTATGGAACATTAGGAATTACAGCATTGACTATTGGCGGAATTCTGGCCGGAATTGCTATCTCAAAATATGGACTTACTAAATGTATGCTTCCAATGTTTTTAGCTATGCATCTTCCAATTCTTGGATTTGTTGGATTAGCACATTTCCAGCCAGTGGAATTTTTTCATTTTTATTTAAACTTATATTTCTTTGAATTCGATTCTAATCTTAATCTTTATACTTCTATTGTAGTAATAATAGAACAATTTGGTTACGGTTTTGGATTTACGGGCTTTATGATGTTTCTAATTCATGTAGCCGAAGGAGAATCAAAAACATCGCATTATTCACTTGCAACCGGATTTATGGCATTAGGAATGATGCTTCCGGGAATGTTGAGCGGTTACATTCAGGATTATTTGGGTTATCAAAACTTCTTTATATGGGTTTTTATAGCTACAATTCCTGGAATTATTTTATCACGTTTTTTAATTTTCCCGAAAGATTTTGGGAAAAAATCTCAAGAAGAAGTTTAACCCCAAATCAAACATCTTACCTATGGAAATCAATGAAAATTTGCAGGCCGAACGCAACCTGAAAGGAGCTGAGTTCGAGAAAACCGGAGAATTTGAAAAAGCAATTGAGTTGTATGAAGAAAATGTCGCAGAAAGCTTTAAAGGAAATCATCCTTACGATCGTTTAGCTACGATCTACAAAAACCAAAATGATATCGACAACGAGATCAGAGTTTTAGAAAAAGCAATTATTGTTTTTGAAGAAATTACTATCGAAGACCGAATTGAAGGATTACCTAAACTCTTTCGATTTAAAAACCGATTAGAAAAGGCAATTGAAACCAAAAAACAATTAGCAAAACAAAAAAAGGCAAAATTAAAGTAACTAAATTTAAAAATTAAGCTTAATTTTCTTTTACGATTGAGAGATTAAAGTAATTTAAGCCAATCTTTATAAACTTAATATCTTAATGGTAAAAAAGGCAACTTGCTTTTACTTTACTAATTTTTTTTTTGAATTATGAGTAATTTAAAACGAACCAATTCTGACGATGTCGATTTTATAAATTTAGTCACTTTATTAGACCTGGATTTAAAAATCAGAGACGGAGAAGAACACACCTTTTATAATCAGTTTAATAAAATTGATAAAATAAAGCATGTGATTGTTTTTTATGACAACGATGTTGCCTTGGGTTGTGGCGCTTTTCGGGAAAAAGAAAGTGATTCGGTAGAAATTAAACGCATGTATGTGCATCCGGATCATCGAAAAAAAGGAATTGCCTCTCAGGTTTTAGCAGCACTCGAACTTTGGGCAGCTGAACTAAATTATCCTTACACGGTTTTAGAAACCGGAAAAAAACAGCCTGAAGCCATCGCTTTATATGAGAAATCAGGTTATGAAATAATTCCGAATTATCCGCCTTATGAAAACGTTGAAAACAGTGTTTGCATGAAAAAGACTTTATAATAATGAAAATGACAGCTGAAGCATTAAAACAAAAAGTGGGACAATTCTTTTTTCCTGCCGTTTTTATAAACGATACCGAAGAAAACATTCAGGAAACCGAACGTTTAATTAGAGAACACAACATTGGCGGATTGACTTTTTTTCATAGTCGTGCGAGCGCTGCAACGAATTATGAAAGCAAGAAAAAAGTTGTTTTTAATGACGATAGTTATCAAAAAATAAAAGACTTAATTGTTCGCTACCAAAAAGCCGCTTCTACTCCACTTCTAATCAGTATTGATGCTGAATGGGGTTTGGCAATGCGCATCGAAAAAACACCGCAATATCCTTACGCTATTACACTTGGCGCTTTGCCTGAAAACAAAGCTGATTTGGTTTTTGAAGTTGGAAAACAAATTGGTTCAGACTTAAAAGCAGCAGGAATTCATTATAATTTATCGCCTTTGGCAGACATCAACAACAACCCGAATAATCCGGTTATTGGGTATCGTTCTTTTGGTGAAAACAAAGAAAAAGTCGCTGATTTTGCGGTTGAATATTTAAATGGAATGTCGGAAGTTGGAGTTTTAGGCTGTCTGAAACACTTTCCAGGACACGGAAATACGAATATTGATTCACATTTGGGACTTCCGGTTTTAAATGAAACGCTGGAAGAATTATTAGAAAACGAATTATATCCGTTTATAAAAGGAATTGAAAATAATGTCGATTCGATTATGATTGGACATTTGGCAGTTCCGAGTTTGAACGATGGAAAAAATACATCGGCTACTTTATCAAAACCTATTATCGAAACGCTTTTACGCGAAAAATTAGGTTATGATGGATTAGTAATTTCTGATGCCTTAAACATGCACAGCGTTTCTAAATTATACGAAACAAAAGGCGAACTGGAATGGGAAGCTTTTAACGCTGGAAATGATATTTTATGCTTCGCCGAAAATGTTCCGGAAGGAATTGAGGCTATCCTTAAAAAAGCTTCACCAGAGCGAATTGAAAAAAGTTTCAACCGAATTTTGAAAGCGAAACAAAAAGTTGGAATTTTGTCCGGAAATAAATTTACTTCCGGTGAATTAAATTTCGAAAAAGCATCAGCCTTAAATCTGGAAATTGCTCAAAACGCCATTACAAAAATTATTGATAATTCGAATTCTGAATTAGCTTTTGAAGCTCAAAAGAATAAACAATTAGCGAAGTTAAGTTTGTATAAAAATGTTGAGAATACTTTTTTCAAAACATTAAATTCAACTTTAAAATCTCCTGAATTTGCTTTTGAAAATTTAGAAGTTTCAGATATCAAATCAATTGAAAAAGAACTCGAAAATTTCGACACCATAATCATTTCATTATTTGTTCCGAAAGCAAAACCTTTAAACAATTTTGAAGTTCAGGATGAAGTTTTTACTTTACTTTCAAATTTATTAAAAACGAAGAAATGTATTCTTTACGTCTTCGGAAATCCTTACGTTTTGCCTTTAATTCCAAATCTCAGAAAGGCTTCTGGCTTGATTCAAGCGTATCAGGATTTTGATGAGTTCCAAAAAATTACGGGAATTCAATTTCTTGAAAACAGTAAATGCCACGGAACGTTACCCGTAAATATTGACATTCAATAACTTACACTTTTATCATTTCTCATCATAACAAAAAGTTATCATTAAATAAATATTAATAATTACATCTTATTGTAAGAAGCATTACTTATACCTTACTTTTGCATCAAATAAATTTTTAATTAAAAACGAAAAATATGTCTTTAGTAGGAAAAAAATTCCCAAGTATTGCAGTAGATGCTATCTCAGAAATGGGTGATAACTTAAAAATTAACATTTTTGAAGAAGCAGTAAACAACAACAAAAAAGTATTATTGTTTTGGTACCCAAAAGATTTCACTTTTGTATGTCCAACTGAATTACACGCCTTTCAAGCTGCATTACCAGAATTTGAAAAAAGAAATACTATCGTAATCGGAGCTTCATGCGACACAAACGAAGTACACTTTGCTTGGTTAAACACTCCAAAAAACAACGGTGGAATCGAGGGTGTAACTTACCCAATCCTTGCTGATACAAACCGTAACTTAGCGAACATTTTAGGTATCCTTGATATCGAATCTACTACTTACAGCGAAGAAACTGATTCAGTTGTTATCGAAGGTTCAAATGTAACTTACAGAGCTACTTACCTTATTGACGAAACTGGAAAAATCTTCCACGAAAGTGTAAATGATATGCCATTAGGACGTAACGTAAACGAATACCTAAGAATGGTTGATGCTTACACACACATTCAGGAAAAAGGTGAAGTTTGTCCTGCAAACTGGGAAGCTGGAAAAGAAGCAATGTCTGCAGACAGAATTAGTACTGCTGAGTACTTGAGCGCAAACTAATTTTTTTATAAGTTTCTAAGATACTAAGGTGCTAAGGTTCTAAGATTTATTCTTAAAAACCTTAGCATCTTAAAATCTCACTTGCTAAAAATATCAAAGAGGACTTATGCTAAATGGCTCAAAAACTTAGAACCTTAGCATCTCAGAACCTCAGAACCTCAAAAAACAAAACTATGTTAATCGACTTAAACGAAGATACGTTAGCAGATTTAGTTGCTAAAAACGAAAAAGTAGTAGTACAATATTCAGCTTCATGGTGTGGAAATTGCCGTATTATGAAACCAAAATTCAAAAAATTAGCGACAGAAAATGAAGCTATCACTTTTGTTTTGGTTGATGCTGAAAATTCTCCGGAATCAAGAAAATTAGCCAATGTAAGCAACTTGCCTACTTTTGCAACTTTTTTAAACGGACAATTAGTTGGCGAAACTCAAACCAACAAACAAGAAGTTTTAATCGACCTGGTAAACGTAATCGCTTAATTTTAGATTGTTAGACTTGCTTAGATTTTTAGACCACTTACATGTTGTTTAATTTTAAGAA
This sequence comes from Flavobacterium chryseum, assembly GCF_004362015.1. GTDB lineage: Bacteria > Bacteroidota > Bacteroidia > Flavobacteriales > Flavobacteriaceae > Flavobacterium. The sequence goes on along the minus strand of NZ_SNWW01000011.1, from coordinate 30,542 downwards.
AGTCTAAGAAGTCTAAGAATGTCTAAAAATCTAAGAAGTCTAAATATGAAATTACCCGTAATAAAGCAATTGACCCAATTTATCGAAGAAAACGATCAGGATTATATCATTGAAACGATTGAAGTTCTTGAGGCAATGACTGAAATTCCTTCTCTAAAAGATGAAGAATTAGATGTAATTGGCGAATTGATTTCAAATATGTATGGTGCGCTTGAAGTACACAAAATGGTAGTTCAGGGCACAGATAAAAAAGAAGCTCTAAATGCGTTTATGAAACGTGTATTAGGATCTATCGATAAATAAATCGACCTCTTTTCAGAGAAAAAACAAAAAACATGACTAATAAAGCGTTTCTGAAAAGAAGCGCTTTTTTTTGTTTCCAAATTTACCCAATCTTTGTCATCCTGACGGAGGAAGGATCACACTCGTAATTCTACAAAGATTGGCGATTTTCTTTGCGGAGTTTCTAGTGTGATTTCTCCTCTGTCGAAATGACAAGCATTAGAGCCATTGTTACGAAACCTTTGTTAAAATTTGAAACTTTGACAAAGGTACAACCACACGTAAAGGCAATTAATTTTGTATGACAAAACCTCATCTTAATGTATACTTAAACCCGCAACAAATTCTTTTAGATTCAAATATTAATCCTTACTTTTGAACCTCATAAAAAAACAAATATCATGGCTTCAATAACATTAGGCGGAAATCCTATTCATACTTCAGGAGAATTACCATCAGTAGGTTCACAACTGGCTGATTTCAAATTAATCCAAAATGATTTATCAGTAGCTTCATTGAGCAGCTTTGCTGGTAAAAAATTGGTTTTAAATATTTTTCCAAGTGTTGATACAGGAACTTGTGCTACTTCTGTTAGAAAATTTAATGAAAGTGCAGGTAATTTAGAAAATACTACTGTTTTATGTATTTCAAGAGATTTACCATTCGCTCAAAAACGTTTTTGTGGAGCTGAGGGATTAGAAAATGTGGTAAACTTATCTGATTTTCAAGAGGGCGCATTTGGTAAAACAAATGGTTTAGAAATCCTTGACGGACCGTTAGCAGGTTTACATTCAAGAGCAATTATTGTTGTTGATGAAAACGGAAAAATCACACATACGGAACAAGTTGCTGAAATTGCAAACGAACCAAATTACGAGGCTGCTCTAGCGGCACTTTAATACAATAATACCCTTTAAATGGAGTTTCAAAAAGATAATACCTTTGTTACGGGCCGATTAAAAAGCATGACGTATGCTTTTAATGGAGCTGTAAAACTTATTAGAACTGAACACAGCATTATGGTACAATTCTCATTGGGAATTTTCATGACCATTGCCGGGTTCTATTTTCATATTTCGCAAACCGAATGGCTTTGTCAAACATTAGCAATTGGTTTAGTTTTAAGTGTTGAAGGATTGAATACAGCTGTAGAAAAAATCGCTGATTTTATTCATCCGGATTACAGTAGACGAATCGGCTTTATTAAAGATATTGCTGCAGGAGCGGTATTTTTTGCCGCAATGACAGCAATAGCAATAGGTTTGATCATTTATATTCCAAAATTTGTATAGGCAATACTAAACCCAAGAATGGCAAAAACAACCAAAAAAGAAACTGTAAATAAAAAAACCGAACCAAAAGCTGAGAATTTAAGATCTTGGAGACCTACTAAACAACAACGTTTTGTTTTAGGATGTCTTTTGGTACTATTTTCTATTGCATTATTAGTTGCATTTATTTCTTTTTACGTCAACGGACAATGGCAATTAGATCAAAGCGCTGTTAGTCAGCTTGATGATCGCTCTGAAGTTGTGCAAAACTGGCTCGGAAAATTCGGGGCTTTTGTTGCCGATTTGATTGTATATCGAGGTTTCGGAATAGCTTCTTTTATTTTGGTACGTTTATTTTTCCTTACAGGAATGTTTTTAGCTTTGGAATTATCGCTGAGAAAACTAAAAAATATTTGGTTCTGGGATTTGTTTGCCATTATTATCCTTTCTGTTTTATTTGGATTTTTTGCCACTTCAGCTCCTGAATTAGGCGGAACAATTGGTTATGAACTAAATTTATTTTCTCAGGATTATATCGGAAAAACAGGAACTTTGCTTTCCTTGCTTTTTGGATTAATCGTGTATTTAATTTTCAAAATAAAATTATCTCCGGAAAAAATTCAATCGTATTTTGATTCAACTAAAAAAGAATTTAAATCAGAACTAAATTCATTAAACCAGCCGAAACAGCCGGAAAGTGCTTATAATTTAGAAGAATTTGCTATTGTGGAACAAGAACCCGAAATAGACAACATTCATTTAAAAACAGAAGATACTCAATTCGAAATCAACAAAGAAGCTTTAAAACCAACAATTTCAAATTCATCAGAAATTGATTTAAATCCGATTTTAAAGCCAATGCAAATGGATATAAATCCGGTGACAGTAAATCCTGTGCATACGGAAGAATTTGTTATTGAAAAATCGGAAGAAGAAGATATTATCGAAGAAAATCTGGCTTCGAGATTAGTGGCTGATTTTGGATTATTTGATCCGACTTTAGATTTATCTAATTATAAATTCCCAACGATCGATTTATTAAAAGAATATTCGACTGGAGGAATCACTATTAATCAGGAAGAATTAGAAGAAAATAAAAACAAAATTGTAGATACGCTTCGCAACTACAAAATTGAGATTGCACAGATTAAGGCAACCGTTGGTCCATCGGTAACTTTGTATGAAATTGTACCGGAAGCCGGAATCAGAATTTCTAAAATTAAGAGTTTAGAAGACGATATTGCTTTGTCATTATCTGCTTTAGGAATTCGTATTATTGCGCCAATTCCAGGAAAAGGAACTATTGGTATCGAGGTTCCGAACAAGAATCCAACTATGGTTTCGATGAAAAGCGTTATTGGTTCTGCTAAATTTCAGGAAGCTGAAATGGAATTGCCAATTGCTTTAGGAAAAACCATTTCGAATGAAACTTTTGTTGTTGATTTAGCCAAAATGCCTCACTTACTAATGGCGGGTGCTACAGGACAAGGAAAATCTGTTGGATTAAATGCGGTTTTAACTTCTCTTTTATACAAAAAACATCCGGCCGAAGTAAAATTTGTTTTGGTCGATCCTAAAAAAGTTGAGTTAACCTTATTTAATAAAATTGAAAGACATTATTTAGCCAAACTTCCAGATGCGGGAGATGCTATTATTACAGATAATGCAAAAGTAGTTAATACTTTGAACTCACTTTGTGTTGAAATGGATAACCGTTATTCATTATTGAAAGATGCAATGGTTCGTAATATTAAAGAATACAACGATAAATTTAAAGCACGAAAATTAAATCCAGAAGCCGGACACCGATTTCTACCTTACATTATTTTGGTTGTTGATGAGTTTGCCGATTTGATTATGACTGCCGGAAAAGAAGTCGAAATTCCGATTGCGCGTTTGGCTCAATTGGCACGTGCTATTGGTATTCACTTGATTATCGCAACACAAAGACCTTCTGTAAACGTTATTACAGGTTTGATTAAAGCGAATTTCCCTGCGAGAATTGCCTTTAGGGTAACTTCTAAAATTGACTCGAGAACAATTCTTGACACACAAGGAGCCGACCAGTTAATTGGACGTGGAGATTTATTATACACAAACGGAAATGATGTGGTTCGTGTTCAATGTGCTTTCATCGACACTCCTGAGGTTGAAAAAATTACCGATTTTATTGGTTCACAAAAGGCATATGCCACGGCTTATTTGCTTCCGGAGTTTGTTGGAGAAGAAACTGGCATCAATCTTGATATGGATATTTCTGACAGAGACACTTTATTTAGAGAAGCTGCAGAGATTATTGTCAATGCGCAACAAGGTTCGGCCTCTTTACTGCAAAGAAAATTAAAATTAGGATACAACAGAGCCGGTCGTTTGATCGATCAGCTGGAAGCAGCAGGAATTGTTGGTCCGTTTGAAGGCAGTAAAGCGCGTAGTGTGAACATTTCTGATTTAAGTGCTCTTGATCAATTTTTTAATAATGAACAAAATTAACCCCATCATGAAAAAAATTCAAGAAATCAACATCAATTCTATCGCAAACAGAAGTAAAAAATGTTTTCAAATAGCAGTTTTATTTCTTTTGAGCTTTGGTTCTATTCAGGCTCAGGATAAAAAAGCTAAGGATTTATTGAACGAAGTAACAGCTAAAATCAAAAGCTACAATAATATTTCTATTGACTTTAAATATTCTTTGAACAATGCTAAAGAAAACATCAATCAGGACAGCAAAGGAAATGTAGTCATGAAAGGCAATCAATATGTATTGAATTTCATGGGCGTTACCAAAATATTTGACGGACAAAAAACCTATACGATCAATCCTGAAGACGAAGAGGTTACTATTTCTAAAGTAAATGAAAAAGACGATAATGCTATTACGCCTTCAAAAATGCTTACTTTCTTTAATTCCGGATACAAATACAACATGGATATTGTTCAAAATGTAAAAGGAAGAAAAATTCAGTACATAAAATTAGCACCTACAAATACAAAAGATCAAAGAAAAGAGATTCTTTTAGGTATTGATGTTCAGACAAAACACATCTATAATTTGATTGAAACAGGAAAAAATGGAACAAAAACCACTTTGACCGTTAATTCTTTTAAAACCAATCAACCTTTATCAAAAAATCAATTTACCTTTGTTGCGAGCAAATATCCAAAATATTACATCAACAAACTAGATTAAACCAAGGTTGAAAATTTTAGACAAATACTTACTAAAAACATTCCTGATTACGTTTACTACGGTATTCGTAATCCTTTTTTTTATATTTATACTTCAAACTGTTTGGCTTTTTATCTCTGAACTTGCAGGTAAAGACCTTGATTTGTTGTTGATTGTAAAATTCCTTTTATTCTCAATGCCCCGAATAATTCCGTTGGTTTTACCGCTATCGGTTTTATTGGCATCTATTATGACTTTTGGAAATCTAGCTGAAAATTATGAATTCGCAGCCATGAAATCGTCCGGAATATCATTACAAAGAGCCATGCGGGTTTTAATCATTTTTATATTCGTTTTGAGTATTGTTGCATTTTGGTTCGCCAATAATGTGATTCCATATGCAGAATATAAATTTGTAAATTTCCGAAAAAACATTGCTCAGGCTAAACCTGCAATGGCAATTGCCGAAGGTCAGTTTAACGATGTTGGAACTTACAACATTAAAGTAAACAAAAAATCAGGCGAAAACGGAAATATTTTAACCGGAGTTACGATTCATGAAAAAGCAAATAATTATGGTGAAAACAAAACCGTAATCAAAGCTAAAAATGGCGAATTGATCAGTAATGAAAAATCGAGTATTTTAAAACTTGTTTTAAACGACGGATATTACTATCAGGACGTTACTCCAAAAAAATACGAAGATCGTTCTAAACTACCTTTTATAAAAAGTGAGTTTAAAAAGCAGATTATCAACATTGATTTATCTGAATTAAACAAGGTTGACGAAGATAAAGAAAACGTTGGGAGCACTAACGGGATGCTGAATGTAAACGAATTGCGTTATACATTAGATTCTTTAAATAAAAATTTCAACAATGAAATCATTTCTTTTTCAGAAAATATAAACCAACGAGTAGGAATTAAAGCCGCTCCAAAAGTTTTAAAAACAGACAAAAAGAAAAAATCGTTACCGAACAATCTTTTATCTCCTTATACAAATAAGCAAAAGTCAGATATCTTAAAAATGGCTAGCAGCACTGTTACCAGTAATATTTATTCTATAGAATCTACTCAAAAGGATTTAAAAGAAAAACAAAGAGACATCAACAAACATCTCACTGCATTATACGAGAAATTCGTGATTGCTTTTGCGTGTTTTCTGATGTTTTTTATTGGTGCTCCACTAGGCGCCATTATTAGAAAAGGCGGACTTGGATTGCCAATTGTGTTTGCGGTTTTAATTTTTATTACTTTTCACTTTATCAATACTTTCGGAAAAAGGCTGTCTCAGGAAGGCGGTATGACTCCTTTTATGGGATCATGGATGTCTTCTTTTATATTACTGCCTCTTGCGGTTTTATTAACCTATCGTGCCACAAACGACAATGGATTAATTAATTTTGATGCCATTACAACTCCAATATCACAACTATTTCAAAAAATTTCCGAGCGATTTTCACCCGCTCAAAACAAAGAATAATTATGTCAACAAAAATACAACTCAACACCATTGAAGAAGCTATAGAAGATATTCGTCAAGGTAAAGTTATCATTGTAGTCGATGATGAAGATCGTGAAAATGAAGGTGATTTTTTGGCTGCAGCCGAAAAAGTAACTCCTGAAATGATCAACTTTATGGCTACGCACGGACGCGGATTAATTTGTGCCCCATTAACAGAAAGCCGTTGTAAAGAATTGGATCTAAGACCAATGGTTACGAATAATACAGATCATATGGAAACTGCCTTTACCGTTTCTGTAGATTTAAAAGGACATGGAGTAACGACAGGAATTTCGGCATCAGACAGATACAAAACAGTTTTAGCATTAACAGACTCAAATATTAAACCACATGAACTAGCAAGACCTGGACATATTTTTCCATTGGTAGCCAAACAAGGTGGTGTATTAAGAAGAACCGGACATACTGAAGCTGCAATTGATTTTGCAAGACTGGCTGGTTTTAAATCCGCTGGTGTTATTTGCGAAATATTGAATGAGGACGGAACGATGTCTCGCTTGCCTGAACTTGTAAAAGTGGCTAAGAAATTTGATTTAAAATTAGTTTCTATCGAGGATTTAGTAGCGTACAGAATGCAACACGATAGCTTAATCGTTAAAAAAGAAGATTTCGATATCGAAACCCGTTTTGGAACTTTTAGATTAAGAGCTTACGAGCAAACAACAAACAAACAGATTCATATTGCGCTAACGAAAGGAACATGGAATCTTGGTGAAGCAATTTTAACGAGAATTCACTCTTCGCAGGTAAACAATGATTTGTTAGGAACATTAACTAACAATGCCGAACAACAATTAGACGACATGTTTAAGGTTATTAATGAAAACGGGAAAGGTGCTGTTATTTTTATTAATCAGGATATGCAGGCTGTTAATTTATTAAACAGAATTTCTGAGCTTAAAACGTTACAGGCGGGAGGAACAATGAAAGCGCCAAAAGTTATTATTGATAGTAAAGATTACGGAATTGGGGCTCAAATTTTGCATGATATTGATATTTCTAAAATTAGATTGGTTTCAAATACCGAACAAACAAAACGTGTTGGAATGATTGGATACGGATTAGAGATTACTGAATATGTAGGTTACTAAATATATGGGAACATTAGAAGAAAGAATTATAAAATCTGAGACGCGTATTTTTAAAGCGGTTTTTCCGAGTACAACTAATCATTATGATACTTTATTTGGAGGAACTGCGCTTCATCTCATGGACGAAGTTGCTTTTATTTGTGCGACAAGATTCAGCAGAAAGAAAGTGGTAACGATTTCAACAGGTCAAATCGACTTTAAAAAAGCAATTCCGGCCGGTACTTTAATCGAATTAGTGGCTAAAGTTGTGAATGTTGGGAGAACGAGCTGTAAAATTCACGTTGATATTTTCATGGAACAAATGTATTCAGAGCTTCGGGAAACTGTAGTTTCAGGAACTTTTTCGTTTGTTGCAGTTGACGAAAACAAGAAACCAATGCCGATTTTAGACTAATTGCATTATTTAACGTAAAAATGTTCTTTTAGTAAATACTGATTACTAGATACTTGAAAATTAATTTAAAATAATCCGTAAAAAAGCTTAAAAAAAGTTTTTATAATCGAAAAAGCATACTATATTTGCACTCGCAATCAGCAAATGATCGCAACATACTGGAGAAATGGCAGAGCGGTCGAATGCGGCAGTCTTGAAAACTGTTGACTGTAACAGGTCCGGGGGTTCGAATCCCTCTTTCTCCGCGAAGGTCCGAAAACAAAGGAATCTTAAGATTTTCAAAGTTTTCAAAAAAGCCTAAAAAAAGCGGCAAACCCTGCAAATCCAACGATTTGCAGGGTTTTTTCTTTTATACCGTTTTTCAATATTTACAAAATCGTACAAAATCTTTGTGGCACATTCGTGGCACACTTGGAAATTTCGAAAATGTGCCACAAAATTTCATCTTAAGTCCCGATATCAAAGGGGTTAAGCACGTTTACATCTTGTTTAAATGAGGTTATAATTCTACATTTACTAATCTAATAAGTTGAATTATGCTAGAGAACAGCTTTGGGTTGATATTCTTTTTGAAAGCATCCCACAATGAGAGTAACATTAGAATCGTTTATTTCAGGATAACCGTTGACGGAATCCCGAAAGAAGCATCCACAAGACGGAAATGGGACAGCGAGCGCTGGAACCAGAAAACCGAGAGAGCAACAGGTACAAAAGAAGACGCAAAATCCCTGAACTTTTTTCTGGATTCACTCGCTATGAAGATCCATGAAATCAAATCAGAAATTATGTACACCGGAAAACCCATAACTTCCCAAAAGATTATGGATCATGTTATGGGAAGAATGATACCCAGAGCCAAGGTGCTGGAAGAATTTCAAAAACACAATGATGAATTGAAAGCCCTGATTGGCAACGGATATACAGAAGCCACATTGGAAAGATTCAATATTACTAAAAATCACTTAACGGCTTTCATTAAATCTAAATACAATAACAGTGATATTGAATTTGCTGACTTAAATTTTGAATTCATAAAAGACTTTGAATTCTATCTTCGTACAGTAAGGAAATGTGCAAATAATACCACACTTAAATATATTTCCAATTTCAAGAAAATTGTAATACGAGCCATCGATAAAGAAATCATAATTAAAGATCCATTTAAGAATTTTAAAGGGAAGAAAACTAAAATTGTAAAGAAGCCTATTTCTGCAAAAGAATTAGCTGAACTGGAAAGACGCCAATTTTCAATTGAAAGACTCAATACTGTCCGTGATATTTTTGTTTTCCAGTGCTACACAGGACTTGCTTACATTGATGCTTTTCAACTACAAAAAGCGGACATAAAAGATGGCGTTGACGGAAATCAATGGATTTTATCCGAAAGACAGAAAACAAATTCTACGGCAAGAATTCCGCTTCTTCCAAAGGCTATCAAAATTCTTGAAAAATACAAAGACCATCCGGTCTGTCTTAAGCGTGGAACTGTACTACCCGTTTCTTCTAATCAGAAAATGAATGAATACCTAAAGGAAATTGCTGCATTATGCGGTTTTCCTTTCACCCTTAATACACACATGGCGCGGAGAACTTTCGGAAGCACGGTAACATTAAACAATAATGTCCCCATCAACGTAGTAAAGGAAATGCTTGGACATTCTTCAGTCAAGCAAACTGAATCTTATGCTATAACAGAACAAGCCACCATAGGACGCGAAATGACACTGCTGAATAAAAAACTAAACCCTGAAAAAACTGAAATGTCACAGGAAGATCTAACGGCACTAATCAGACTGGAGAATGAATTAGAATTAATTAAAGAGAAATATAAGATACCATCCTCTTAGAATATAATCTCTAAAATAATTTGATATAAAAAGAAAGAGGTTATCTCAATTATGAGATAACCTCTTTTGATATAATTCAACTTCACTTCTATAACCCGGATGGTAAGAAGGCATATACTTAATATAGCCCAAATCCTGAAGCTGTTTCAAATATTTATGATAAGTGGGCAATGTATTGATATGTGACAATAACATGAGCTTGCGACGGCTGACTTTAATTCTCTGCCTCTCTCCCTGCCTGTATGCCAAAGTTAGAATTGCTGTTAAAATAGCCAAATGCCAAACGTTGAGCTGCGGATCATCCATATAAATAGATAAGCAATCTATGACTTGGTGTTCAGTTATCTTATTAATTTGACTCATCTTTGAAAAGTTTTAGCAGATCTTCTTTATTGTAGTAGTACGAGCCAAGAACCTTTTTAAATCGGACTTTCTGTGTCATTCGAAGATTTTGAACCGAACCTGCAGAAATATCAAGCAGTTTCCTGACAGCTTTACTTTTTAACCATTGGGGTTCCAACGATTCTTTTTGTTGAGAATTCTTTTCTTTAAATATCATTTGTATTTTATCCAGTAATAGAAGACCAAACTGCCTTAGATCTTCCTTTGTAACAATTTCTTCCATAACATCTCTATTTATGATTCTAAATGAAATAAATGCTGCTCCTTCTATTTTTATTTTTCGTTGGAACATAAAAAAGGTATCCGTATTCATGCAATTCACGCATGCACTTATGATAGGTCTTAGGTGACATTATTTTAGCAATCTTTTGAATTTCGATGCTGTAGGCCTGAATTGGATTTACCATTCCCTTTTCCATCCAGAACTGAACAAGAGCAGCAAAAATTGCAATATGAGTACTTCCAATCCTGAAATCTTTTTCAATTGACTCAAAAAATACCGATAAAAGTTTTAAGCTTTCCATTACTTTCCTTTTAAATACTTTTACTTTTACCCTTACCTGTGGTGATTTTTAGGGGCTGTGATTCCACTTTGTTTCTTTGCAGATTTACAACTCCGTTCTTTACGGTGTCCTCTGCAGCGCCTAACGTCATTTTTTTTTAAACTTTCATTATAAATATTTACAGATTTGTACTGGGGATTTGCCTCAATAAATACTTTTTGCTCTACGCCATCCTTTAATAGTACTGCTTCTTCCCTCCTGCCCTCTTTGAGTGAAATAATTAGTGAAGTAAATTCTAACTGATCCGAAATCTTTAATGGCAGCTGCGATAATGCTTTTTCGATATTATATCCATAGTTTTCAGGAAACTCTTTTATTCGGTAACTACTATCGGCATCTTTATCATTAAGATCGAATTGTTTCCAAGTCCCATCAGTGAGCACTGCCCTTCCTGACAATAAATCATAAGACTGCTTTGCATTAAAAATACTTACGTCATCAGCAGAAAAATAGTGCTGCCTGTTTTCACTCGGCTTTGATTTATCATGAAGACTGGTTCTAAAACCTTCAAAATGATAATACCCCAGTTCATCTTTTTTAAATTGAAGAGCGTGATCAATTCTCTCTTTTTCATTAAGATAATAAGAAACTGGAACAGTAAATTTCGTCTGCCCCAGTCTCATATAACGTTCTACTTTATTAAGAGCATCATTAAATCCAGCCTGTTTCAGCTTAACTTCAAGAGATCGATTGCTTTTTAATTCATCGCTGATGAGAATTTTGGCGTTTACTTTTTCTAAGATTAGTAAATTCATCAGTTTGTAAAAAATCTGCCCGAATGTACTGGGGTAAACCAGCTTTATTAAATTACTCCGTTCATTTTTGATTATCTGCAGAGCAGAACGTTCTTCAAAGTGATTGTTCTTTCTATACTTTACCAGCATATTTTCACACCATTTCAATTTCTCTTTCAAAAGAGACTTCTCAATTAAGGGACTTGACTTAAACAATTTTCTAAGTCTCTCTTCTTTGGAATTCCATTCTAAAGCTTCAGTCTCAATTCTATTGACATGGTGAAAATCCATAACCATTAATTTTAGTATTTATATGCAGCTAAATAGACTTACCAACTTTTCTTTTACGGTCGTTCGAATTCTTCTGCGACTCAGGAGAATCACCATCATTATCCTGCTTTTGGCTTTTATTTTTGTCGTTTGACTCTGCCTTTTTCTGGTCTTTGCTTTCACGATGATTAATTCGCTCCAAATTTCCGTCGTACACATTCACCGTTTTAAACTGCGGGTTCGCCTCTACGCAGCAGGGCGAAAAAAAGCTTAGCAGTCGTAGTATATTCTGATACTCCACAGATTGTTAAACAAAATGCAATTCAATATAAATGGTTTACTGAAAGTGAAATTGAAATTATCCAATAAAACATATTGAGAAGTTCAAATTTATAGCAAGTCCTTCTTAAAAACATACTAGAGTGGATACCATTTTTACCACAAAAAATTAAGACGGTTTTTAACGATATTCACCAGTATAAAGTTTTGTGGCAGAATCGTGGCACATGGGTATTTTGTAAAATAGAAATACAGCAAAACCAAGGTCTAGCGAGTTTAGGTTCGAAACTTTTAGAAACATCAATTTCCTGAGTGCGCCTCTTTTTTAGAGGCATTTGTGAAGTACCATTAATCATTTATCTTAAAAGATAGGTTCTAAAAAAATTAATAAAAAAAATTAAAAATTAGTGCTTTGATTTGCGACAATTTTTGACACATCATCACAAATGTCTTAACAAGAAAAATCAATATTACATAAAATTATATTCACTATGATGATATTTAAGAAATTAAAGATATTCCCGTTACGCTGGTAAGCCCGCATTTTTTTTATATTAATTATTTTTTAAATCTATAATTAATTCAATCTGGGCCTTCTTTTTTCCAAGTTTTCAAATAATTAGATCCTTCCTTCGCTAATATCGACCTCATTCTTTTTACGTTTATAAGATTTAATGATAGTTGAGAAAAAATTATTAAAAATTCCCTTAAGCTGAAAAGCATTTACTAATTTATCATTTCCATCTCTAGGCATAATCTCATTTGCATAAGCAGCCTCAATTTGTATATTATCCGAAACTGCAAATCCCAGGCCTAAGCTAACGCGGTTGCGATCAAAAAAATCTGGTCCGCAGACTTTGCTTTTGGTCTTAAAAAATAACTCATCCGAAGCAAAAACATAAAAGGTATTTTCATTAATTGGGTATACAGCTTTCACCTGAAACCTAAATCTCTGTACAGCCTCTATATAATTATCGTCATTTTCAATATGACGGTCCTCAAACCTTCCTCTTAGATTTATTTTGATTTTTGGCAATTTTACTAAATTGTATGTTGCCTGAACTGCAGTCCTTGATTCAGAGGCGTTCTTCTGATTGAGCTCCGGTACATTTTTATTGAAGTAGTAAGCATAAAAAACAGAAACTTTCCATCTTTCTACCATGTAATAATGTGCCCATCCTCTAAAATATACCTGTGTTACATTGTGGAACATATTTTTATCCTGAGGAGTACTGCTCGAATTCAATCCTGCATCCACTTCAATACTCCACTTCTGGCTTAAGTCTTTTGTAAATACATATTCATTCCAAAACTGCCCGAGCTTGTCTGTTTGTGAAAAAACAGAAGTATTAAAAATGAGTAAAAGAAAACAAATAATCTGCTTCATGATTTTATAATTATAAAATGCATCACTGATACTTAACAAAACATCCGGAGTTAATTTCTGCTTTAAAGTTCTAATTCGTCTCTACACTCATTAATGATAATTTGCTGAAAATATTAGAAATTAAGCCAAATTTTATAACTGATTCAATTCAATCAGATAATTCATACACTAAAAACACCTCCAAAATCAAAATGATTCTGGAGGTAAAAGTTAGGATCTAGTATGCTACTTTTTAAAGAAGCCAGCATAATAATTTAATCTTTTTTCAATGCTCTCTGGGCTTCTTTTTCCAGATCAGCGTATTCCTGTTTGCCGACATGTATGCCAACTCCTACTATGGATCCGCCCTTAAAAGTACCAGGCGTTTTATACTGTTGACTCACTGCATCCCCACTGTCAAAACCAACACATAGTCCGTCTCCGGAAAGGGTAAATTTGCCTATCTGTGTTTTCATAGGACCTTCCGCAACTTTTTTACCATCGATATAAAGTATCCCTTTCCCAATCTGTTCGCCGTGTTTTCCGGTACTTTCTCTAACAAATTCAAATCCGAAGGCATGTTTACCTGTCATTATAACTGGAGAAACAAAGTCCTGTTCTGGCTGGATGCCCAGAAAATTATAAGTATAGTGAAGTTTTCTATCCTTGATAAATAGTGTATGCCCTCCAAAACGGGAGCCATGTGCAAAGATCACTCCTGAAGCGTTGGTGTCCTTAATCTCTACGTCGGCTATAATTTTATAAGATCTTCCACGTACATTCACAGCCACACCTTCCGGAACTGCTGCGGTACCTGAATAATAAACATAAGTATCGCGGGGCGCTTCTTCAGTAGGTCGCGGTATTCCCAACTGTTCAACAGCAGTACGGTCATCCAGAGGAAGTACGAGATTTTTATCAGCTTCATCAAACCAGACAGCAATTAGCTCTTTAAGTTTTTCTGGATTCTTTTGAGCCAGATTCACAGATTCTGACCGGTCTGCTTCAACATTATAAAGTTCCCACTCATCCTTATCAAAATTTCCTTTGCCTGTTATTGGTGCATGAAGCGACACAGCTTTCCAGCCGTCCTTCCATATAGCTCTTGTGCCCAGCATAGCAAAATACTGAATATGCTTTTGAGTTTTTGCATCAGGACTGGCATCAAAGGAATATTTCATAGATACCCCTGATATAGGATACTGTCCCACCCCGTTAACTGTTTTAGGCATTTCCAGCCCACATATTTCTAAAATCGTAGGCACGATATCAGTACTGTGATGATATTGGTTTCTTACCTGTCCTTTTGCCTTAATACCTTTTGGCCATGAAATTACAAACGGATCGCAGGTCCCTCCTGCATATTCGCTGTAACGTTTGAACATTTTATACGGAGTTGAAAATGCCGCAGCCCATCCTGTTGGAAAATGCTCATACGTGTCAGGGCTCCCCAGCTTATCTATATATTTCAGGTTTTCTGCAAGCTCATCAGGATATCCATTAAAAAATTTATTTTCATTCACGGAGCCATTTGGGGAACCTTCTCCCGAAGCGCCATTATCGGCTGCATACATAACTACGGTATTTTCCAGCTGTCCTGTTTTTTCAAGATAGTCTACAATTCTGCCAACCTGCACATCAGTGTACTCAGAGAACCCCGCATATACTTCGGCCAGTCTCGAGAAAAGTTTTTTCTCATCTGCATTTAGTTCATTCCATGGGCGTACATAATCTGCAGCATTTGTAATATTAGGCGGTAAGGGATTAAACTCTGTTAATTTAGTGTCTTTGGGCAAAATTCCCTTTGCGATCATACGTGGCAGTACCCATTTGCGATAAGCATCATAACCGTCATCAAACTTTCCTTTGTATTTGTCGATATATTCCTTTGGTGCATGGTGCGGTGCGTGATTTGCACCGGGACAAAACCATAAAAACCACGGCTTGGAAGGATTCGTTGCCTTCTGGTCCTTGATGTACTCAATAGATTTGTCGGCTAAATCTTTTGATAAGTGGTAACCTTCTTCAGGGCTGTAAGGCGGTTCTATAAAATGATTGTCTTCAACCAAATCGGGATACCATTGGTTTGTTTCACCTCCTATGAATCCGTAATAACGGTCAAAACCCATCTGGGTAGGCCATTGCGTTCTGCTCGCACCTGATGCCACGTCCTGTTCAGGTACGTTATGGTTCTTGCCAATCCAAAAAGTACTCCATCCATTCTCCTGTAATATCTGACCAATAGTAGCGCATTGTTTTGGTATACGCCCATGTGCTCCGGGAAAGCCATTTGCTCCCTCAGTAATAGCGGCATTTCCTGTCAGGTGATGATTACGGCCTGTTAGCAGAGTTGAGCGTGTCGGAGAGCATAAGGCTGTTGTATGCCACTGGCTGTATATTAGTCCATTATCAGCAAGCTTTTGCAGTGTAGGCATATTTATACCGCCTCCATAAGGTGACCACGATGCCATCCCGGTATCATCAAAAAGAATAAACAGTACATTTGGAGCACCGGCCGGCGCTTTCTTTAGGATGTAGGGACTCCAATCAGCTTTAGAATTACGAACATCAAGTTCTATAACTCCTTTAAAATTTTCTTTTCTGACCTCTCTTGGATCAGCCTGAGCCAATATTCTGCTCATTGTACCGGGAATTAAATTTGCCATTAAGAGAAAAAAGAAGCTCTTCAGCATTATTACTTTTACAGTTTTCATGGTTTTAAATAATTAATTATTAATTAAGTTTATAAATATTATAATATCTAAAAGCAAAGCAGTTGTGCTTTATATATCTAAAGAAGGAGCATCGGTTATAGATCTTAGCTATTTTTTTGCTTACCAGGAGGAAAACCTGCCAATATTTTTATAACTGCATCGCTGAGAAATTGCTCGGGATTTTCTGGTTTATTATCAATTTGTGCATTGCCGATTCCTGCCAGACCAGTTTTTGAGTTTTTGTGGATACGATATCAATTACAAGAGAGTCTTCAATATAATCATAAGTATCAAATGTTGTAGCGCCCCCTCCCATCATGGCGCCCCCTCCCAATATCCATATGGACGGTACATCCCTCCATAACTATAAAATTAGTATTGGCTGTAACGGATTGTTTATTCTTTAAAATTTATACTGTATTAACTTTCAAATCAGGAGCAGCAGTTGACTCTGTAAAACCCTTAGCTGTCATTTCGGCACGGATAGCTTTTGTAACCCGGTCAGCATTTAACTGGCTTACCTGGCCTTCCTGCGCTTTTAAATCATAAATAGTAAAGGTTTTAAATTCGGAGAAATTAACAGAATGATCATACTCAGCAGTAACATTTACAGTTGGGGAACAACTGCAGATCAAGCCTGTCAAAAGCATTGGAATTTTGCGGAGAATCTGGTTCACGGTATTCATCTTTTGAGATTTAAATTAATAATACTATAAGTTTAATCTGAATATTTTAAAATCATGCTTAAATGAATCGGACCATTCATATTATATACTAACAAACGATTATTTATACCTGTTATAATTAATATATTCTCTTATTTGATACACCTTTTATATCCCTGAAAGCTATTGTAAATTCTTACCATCACTTCCTATGCCTACCACTTTATTACTAAAAAATAATTACACTCATGCCTATTTTTCAAATCCCACCGTGTATTTCGCTGACTTCAAGAACTAATAAGCTAAAAAAGAGCATTTATAGGAGGAAAATTTTTAACTTAAATCTTAAGAGCCGGGAAACACAAAAGCCACTACAGCTCTTAACCCCCAGTCTGGTTTACTTTGATTCGGCCCCACAATTGGAATTAAAGGCTGTACACTGAATTGAATTACCTGGGTTCCTAATTTTGTTATTGCCCCAATAGAGGGATTTAAAGAAATCATAGTAGTATTTCCTTCCCAATTCTGGGTTATCTCGGTATTAACTCCCAAACTGGCACCGCTGTTATAACTATAGGACATGAAGATTTGGGTATAAAAATTATTAAAATCAGCACGGTCTTCATTACCTGCTACAGACCATATCTGGTTAGCGATAAAGCCAAGGGAAAGCCCCTTTGACTGATGCATTATCAAAACACTGGGGCCAATTCCAAATTTTTCTGTTCCTAACAGTTTATCAGTAGCCGTCGGTACAAAAAAAGCAGGGCCTAGTCCCCAAATAATTTTTTTGCTTTTAGGAGCAAAAAAAGCAGTTACAGTAGCATCGCTTAAACCAAATTCATGTGTGTTTTCTCCAGTAATATCCTGCTGATCTACTAACGGAAGAATGTAACGGGTAATCAGATTGAGATTGTCATTTAATTTAAAAGGAATTACGGGCTGAATATTAACAGTATATTTTATTCCATTGTATGGACCGATACCATAATTTATATTGTTTTGCAACGGCACACTGATTAAACTAGCAACCGGATTTGCCAGCTTATCGGCAAGCTCCTGTGCGCTTGCTCCTGTTTTTGAATCTTCCTGCGCAAATAATACAATCGGTAAATAAAAAAAAAGCGCACTGGTCAAAACTTTAACTGAATTTGGAAGTGGTAATTTCATATTTTTTTAGAGAATTAATTTTCTTAAAAACTAAATTAAATCCAGGTCATTTGACTGGAAAAACTTTTTTACAATCGTCTTTTATACTGATTATATGCCATTTATTTTTGCTGTAGCCTTCAATGACAGATTATCTTTTTCTTTATACTTGTATTCTCTTATCGAATCTTTTGGTTGGCAACCAATTGAAAGGAAGAATTTATATTGGGAAGAAGCCCCTGACACATGGTCTTTTGAAATTCAATAAAAATCAGCTGATATTGCTCTTACTATTCTATAATACCTCCCGTTGTACGGAGATAATCCAATAATTCTATTTTAGGCTGGTATCTAATTTGTTTTAAGAGAACATTTTGCCGGGCTATCTATTAGTGCAGCAAAGAAGTCTCTCGCTGAAGCTTCAAATTCATCTTTACTCATTCCAGTGTGAGTTGTGGCAACTAATTTAATTAAAGCCTTTCTTCACCTTTTTCAAAAAAAGTTTTATCTTTTTCGATTACAGCGTTAAAAGCTGCTTTTTTTTGCTAATTCAGGTGTGGCTTCAACTATTTTTTGACACCTTTAAAAGCAAAAAGTTAAGCATTGGCTGCTACCGTTATGATGCTTTTATTATGAGCTGTAATATCATTTTCTTATTTATTTTTACATGAAATCAGCAAAAATAAATTGAGGACAGAATGTAATATTTTTTTATAGCATACTTTTATTAGTTAATCCTATATTGATATGCAGCTTGCTTAAATAATTACTACTCTTTTTTTACTTCTACTGCATGTGAATCAATTCTTATTTTATTAATTCCAGGTTATAAATGTAAAAACACACTAAGTGTATTATGGCTTTTAAAAAAATATCTTAAAAAATAATATAAGATAAACTTTTTAAAACATCAATGTTTGTTCCTATAGATGACACAAGTGATTAGGACTCCGTGATAACTATACAAAAAAAACACAAACAACTCATTATCAAAGATATAAAAAATATAATTAAAATTACAAATGTTATTTAACAAACATTTTCATTATTTTAATTCTTAAGATTTTAAAATGCCTCCGTTTATGTTTCAAATAATTTGCAACATATTAAGCAGCCGTAAATTTATGATTGTAATCAGGTATGATTTTTATTTATCATCTCAAGAATTGTCAACACGGCAAATAATTTATACTTCAGAAAAAAATATTAATAATCATTTAGGGTTCTGTCGCATCTGCCATGTAAGAACAGAAAGAAATCGCAGAGTTAAAATTATGCCGCTAATTTACAAAAGTATTTAAACCTAGTTGATACGATTCATGCCACAAAAAGCTAAAGCGAATTTTACTATCGTTCTAACAATTTATGTTTTGCGGCTGAATCGTGGCAAAGTGATTTTTGAAAAAGTAAAATAAGCAAAATTAAGGTCTGCCGAGTATAGGTTCGGATAGATGTAAAACTTCAGTCTGCTAGATAGTTGATTTGTTCTAGTTTTTCTTATCATTAGTTAATTTTATTTAAAGGTGGTTGTTTCCACTTACCGTTTAGAGCTTCTTCTTTTGGCCAATATAATCTTAAAATTATAGAAAATGGTCCTTTCGGAGCTGGAAGCCAATTGGCTTCTTTATCTTTTCCCGGAGATTCGGCTTGAATATAGAAAGTTACACCAGCATCTTTGTCTTTTTTAAACTGCGGCATCATCGCCGAATTCAGCAGATAACGGTTGATTGGATTTGCAACAAGAAGACTTGCCGGCTGGTCGTACATCGTCATCGACCAGAAAGAATTGACCGGAGGATATTCATTTGGACTAAAACGCAGTGTATAACGATTTTTACCATCGAGTTTCCCTCCACTTTTATCTGTGTAGTAAGCCGGATATAAAGCTTCTTCTTTGGTATTGCCATAAATTCCAAGTGCTGCAGCTGACATTCTAAAAGCATAATTGTTTTTGAGAAACGCGCGAGTACCAAAACCATCACCTGTGGAGAGTTCGCCTGTTTCAAGTTTGGTTTTTATAACAGCCAGATCTGCCCAGGCATCTTTTATGCCGTCTTCCATCGCTGTTTTCGTTTCTGGACTCAGTTTTGAAACATCAAATACTTTTCCCGCTTCTATTCCAATTTTAGAAAAATGCTCTCTTAACTCTTTTTCCGAAGGATGAACTGGACAAAACTGAAGAGCAAAATTTAAATTATTAAAAAATTCTGCTGATGTTTTTTGTTTTTCCGGCCTCAGAGGTTTTATAAAATCAATAGGTTTTGCCTGAGGCGGCGCAGGCTGTCCAAGAAATGCCGAAAGCGGTTTTACTATATATTGATTTTGAATTTTTATAACATTTTTCAAATCATTAACATTAAACAACTGTGTACGAAACTGAGCCGAAGCAATTTCGGTCTCGCAGGTTATAACTTTAGTAATTCCTTTAGGCTTTTCGCCTTTCCAGTTCGGTCCTGCAATCATAAAACTGCCACCATCATTTCCAGTAGTCCGGCTTCCTAAATAGTCGAAATTATGAGTATAGAGATCCACTAACTGCAAACTCCAATATCTTCCCTTTTCGATCACCGGAATGGTAAAAACTATTGGCTCTGTTCTAAGATCCAGACCAATCCAAGAATAAGGCGTATCTGAATTTGCAGTCTGGATGGCTTTATCTGCAGGAGTAAAAACCCGCGGAATATTTTTAAGTACATTCCATGGTGCTTTATATTCTGGATTCTGTTTATCAACAAAATAAGCATATTGAATTCTTGAATTATCTACAATAGGAAAACCATATGTATATGCTTCTTTTGCAGTAGCTCTGACTTCCTCAAGACTTAATTCTTTAGAATTGTCAGTATTAGATTTATTTTCTGTATTTTCTTTTGAAACTTCTTTTTTACAACTAAACAATACAAAGATTAGCAAAACAAAAGAAAATGGAATGAGTTTTCGGTTAATCATAAATATCGAATTTATTAAGGTTGATGATTATTTTATTTTTTCAATTGCTGGCGGACTCCATGTTCCGTTCATTGCATTTTCTTTTGGACCGTACATACGCATCATTAAATAAAAATCTTCTGTTGGAGCTGGAAGCCAATTGGAACTTAAACTGCCTTCTGGTTTCTGATTCTGAATATAAATAGTTAATCCTCCATCTTTATCGTAAACTAAACCATCTGTGGTAGAATTAATCAAAAATCTATTTATCTGATTTTTAACGAGATAACCACCCGTTCCATCAGCGCTTTTATCATATAATGTTACAGACCAGAAGTATTTTGCCGGTGGAATTTGTTCTTTAGAAAAATGAATTTTATAAGCATAACTTTTTCCGTTTAATGTTTTGCCATCAGAATCAATATAGGCTACAGGATAAAAAGCTTCAATTTTATCGTTGCCATAAATTCCCACCATAACCGCCGCGGCACGAAGTAACCGGTCACCTTTATAAAATGCTCTGTTTCCAAAAGGATCCATCATGTTCCATCCGTTTTTTTGCTCGCCAATTTCGGATGCTTTTTCTTTAATAGCGGCAATTCCTTCGTTGATACCTTCATTGATTGCTGCAATTATTTCTTCACTAAATTGAGATTTATCAAATGCTGCACCTGGCTTAATACCTATTTTTTCAAACTTAGTCAAAGACTCTTCATCTTCTTTATTAATTGGCTGAACTAAGTTTAAGTAAATATTAAAATATTTAATAAAATTAACATTGGCAAAATTATTTGGATCTGTAATAGGAAGCCAAGCTATAGGAGTTGGTGCTTTTGGAGTTGCTTCGTTTAAAAATTTACTTAAGGAAGTAATTTTAAACTGATCCTGGATTTTAACAACATTTTGGAGATCTTTAGTATTAAATAATTGCGTCCTTCCTATACCTGTTACCAACTGACTTTCGACATAAAAAACATTTTTAAATTTTCCTTCAGGAATCTTTCCTTTCCATTGTGGTCCCACAAATAAATAGTCACCAGCCTCATTTCCGGTAGCCCTGGTTCCTACGTAAGCAAAATTGTGCGTAAAAATATCGATGAACTGGAAAACATAATAACGGTCTTTAACTGCAGGAACTGAAAATACGATAGGTTCTGCACGCAGATCGAGCGCAAATAAAGAATACGGAGTATCTGCATTCATCGAAACCACATCTTTTCTTGTATTATCAGCCGGATGTCTGTCATGTGTTATAACATTTAAATCACTTCGATATCCTGGGCTTTTTTTATCAATAACGGTATAATATAAAGACTTGTAACCCATAAGCAATGGATAAGCATAAATATAAGCTTCCTTTGCTATTTTCTTTGCTTCTTCAGAAGTTAAATCTTTTTTTTCAGGAGTATTTTTTTTACAAGAAATTAAAATTAAAAGACTAAAAAAAATCAGGATACTTTTTTTCATAACAGTTTATTTATGTTTATAATAGTATTTTGACAATCCCGCAATCTGATAATCCAGGCGATGTAGATTCAATAAGTTAAATGTAGTAAAAAAAATATAAATAATAGATAACTAACTAACAACTAAAATGTTAATAAAAAAAATAAACTTGTAAAGGGAAGCAAATACTTAAAATAATATTTGTGGCAGAATCGTGGTACAGCTGAAATTTCAAAATAAAAGCGGTTAAGAAAGGCATCTAAGAATTATGGTTCGAATCGGAATGAGACCTGTGTTGACCTCATTTAGAAGTAATAAACCAATAAATTATTTGTTCACGGTTTTAAATTGTTCATATTTAAGCGAAGGGAACATCCCAGTAGATCTATTAATTACCGATACTGAATACCATATAAAACATTACCTAGGCAGTTGCGGTAGCGATTTTTCATTTCGTAAGCGAGATAACCGGTCGTAACAAAGTACCGTTAGTAAAATTGTCGTTCAATTTCTATTATATCATGCTGTGCTAAATCTATTAAATTGTATCGTACTAATTCTATTAAACACTGCTATTCTCTCGAAGAATTTCTTCAATTTTTCAGCATCATAAAGAAATCTATCTTCCAATTTAGTAAATGGAAGCCCCCTGTCTGCCTGTATTTTATAATGTTTATCAGCAGAATACCCAAGTATTTTTTTTAAATCCTCATTCCTGTAAAAGGTATTAAAGAATTGGAAGGTTGTTTCGATTTATATGTAGATTTGCATCGAATAAATAATTGAAGTAATTATGAAAATAAAAGGTAGATCACATTTTATAGACAGACATTCGGACACTTTATATTTTGAAACATGGGTTAAAAAGCTGGAGATTCAAAACGAAAGAAAGTATGAGCGCTATGAGATTTTAACCTCACTGGGCAAAACCCATGTCTGGGGTCTTAAAACAAATGAAAATCATCTTGAAACATTAGTTATATTTCCAGGTGCAAGAACAACCTCATTAATCTGGGATTTTGATAATGGGCTTGACAGCTTAAACCTCAATCTGAGAATTTTTATGGTGGAGACCAATGGCCTGCCAAATCTAAGTGACGGCAATACTCCCGACATTCACTCGCTGGATTATGGTATCTGGGCTGCAGAATTATTTGACAATCTGAAAATTGAAAAAGCTTTTGTAGCAGGCGCATCATTTGGAGGACTGATTTGTGCCAAACTAAGTATCGTAAGTCCAGAAAAAATAATTGCAGCTTTCTTACTTAATCCTGGCTGTTTACAGCCGTTTTCACTGAAATTAAATAATCTGTATTATAACCTCCTTCCGATTTTGAAGCCAAATTCAAAAAATGTTCTGAAATTTCTAGACAAAGCCATTTTTTCAAAACCTCAACATTGTTTGTCGGAAGTATCTCAAGCCTTGTTAGTTGACTATGAACTTTTTGCAATCAGCCGCTATAAGGATAACACCCAAAAGCCATATTACATGGATAAAGAATTGGATAAAATAAATGTAGATATCTATCTTCTGGAAGGAGAGAAAGATTTATTGTTTCCTTTTCACAAGTCGATAAAAAATGCCCAAAAGCATATAAATACCTTACAAGAAGTAAAAATTTTTAAAAACGTCGGGCACGGAATAGAAACTTATAAAATTGCTATGAACTACATTGGAGAAAAAATAAAGAACTACCGCTAAAAGTAATTTTCATGAATTACATGTGCTGAAACTATTATATTATTGATTTTAATTGAAAACAAATTTCAAATTACTACAGTTTCAGATATGATTGAATCGTAAAAAGCAGGTATGAGATTACAAGTTTTAAATTCTGTAAAAATGAGTTGTTAAATTTCAAAGACTCAAATTAGTACACCAATAGTGCGGTCTGCGACGTCAATGGGATCCTGTATCCATTGATTTCCAATTTCAACAGTCAAAAATCGGCGCACAGAAATACGAAATCACCATCCAATCAGCGGTCTCTGGCAGCTCTTCCAGTAGGAAACTATATTGCTTACAATTTCCTTGTATTTTCCAAAATCCTCCTCTTTTTGAAAGTAGCCATGCACGGCAAGTTCAAATGCCTTACGGATATATTCTGGCTCTTTAGAAGTTGAAAGAAAAATATAGGGAACACATTTTTTAAGTAAGATTTGATTTGCCATTATTTGGACGCGCAGTTCATACCCGTCCAGCTTAGGCATATTGATGTCAGATAAGACCAAGAACGGCCTAACCTCATCCTTAAGGAGGTATTGAACCACCTCTGTACTATCTTCAAAAAAAACCACCTTGTTTGGAATCTGAAGACTTTTAAAAATATCATCTAAAAACTCGCGGTCATCCACATCATCTTCCACAACGATTATTTCTCCATTTAAATTCATTAGAACGCTTTTTTAATACTTTAATTGAGATCGAAGGTTAAGTTTGGTATAGCTAATTTCTGTATAGTAATTATAGCACTATTTACTCGAACAAATATACTGTAAATTTCTTTTCTTAACCATCTCGCATCAATTTTTTCAGGTCTTTTATCATTTTGCATAGTTTAGAAATATTCTACAAACACCATTTAATTATTGTAAATAAAACGGTTTATATTATATCGACTTGCATATCATAATTATTTATTATCTGTAAATATATTAATTTAATAGTACATTACTGAAAAATAAAAATTTGTATGCAGGATTCTTAAATAAAATCAAGTTTCTGCTTATTTTTTTACTTAGTTTATCAGTCCGGTTAACCATTTTTTTTCACATTTGGAACAAACTCCGTTTTTCTTGATTTATTCCCAAGATATAGTTGTAGTGACTCTAGCTGCTAATATTATTGCATTTTTCAAGAGATTATTTTATCTTTACAATAGACGTTTGAAGCTATGGAAAATTATAATGAAAAAAGGCACAGTCTTATCAACACCTTACAACGACTTGGGGGTGGAGAGACGCTGTATCATAAAATGACAGATGAGGTTGCTGACTATGCGATTCTACTGATGGATGTTGACGGCACTTTACTTAACTGGAACAAGGGCGCCCAAAATATAAAAGGATATACGCCAGATGAGATTGTAGGAAAAAATTTCAGGGTTTTCTATTCGTCCGAAGACAGGACGAATCACCTTCCCGAGAAATTACTTGACGAAGCTATGCGTAAAGGCAAAGTGAACCATGAGGGCTGGAGAATAAAAAAAGACGGAAGCAAGTTCTGGGGTTCGGTACTGATTACCGCGCTGCATGATTCTGAAAATAATATCATTGCACTCTCTAAAGTGACCCGCGACCTTACAGAACGTAGGGCAGCAGAAGAAATACAGCGCAGACATGCAATGGAATTACAGCACAAAAATGAAGAATTGAAGCAAAGTGAAGCGAGATATCATAGCATGATTGCTGAGATTGCCGATTATGCGATTATACTGCTGGATACCAGCGGACAGATATTGAACTGGAACAAAGGTGCAGAAAGAATCAAAGGGTATTCAGCCAATGAGATCATTGGTAAAAACTTCAGTCAATTCTACCTTCAGGAAGATATTGATACTGGCCTTCCCGATAGGCTAATAACAAAAGCAAGAGAGGATGGCGCGGCAACTCATGAGGGCTGGCGGGTCAAAAAAGACGGCAATGTATTTTGGGGCTCCATTGTAATTACAGCATTGCATGACGATATGGACAGGGTTATTGGATATTCTAAAGTTACCCGGGACCTTACCGAGCGAAAAATGGCCGAAGAGCGACAGGAACGTTTCTCTTCAGAGCTTCAATACAAGAACGACTTACTGACACGAAGTGAGGAAAGGTACCACCGCATGATTGCCGAGGTGGAAGATTATGCTATTATCTTGCTCGATAGTCAAGGGAACATCCAGAATTGGAACAAGGGGGCTCAGAAAATAAAGGGCTACAGCGAAGCGGAAATTTTGGGAAAAAATTTCAGTATTTTCTATTTGCCAGATGATGTTGAAAATGGACTCCCTCAGCAATTACTGGCAGAAGCCAGCCGCCATAATAAGGCCGCCCTTGAGGGCTGGCGCATACGCAAGGATGGGTCGCGTTTCTGGGGGAGTGTAGTTATCACAGCACTGCATAACTTGCAGGGAGATGTAACCGGATTTTCGAAAGTGACACGCGACCTGACCCATAAAAAAGAGGCCGATGACCGAATTCTTCTTCAAAATCAACAGCTTGAGGAATTTGCCTATGTGGCATCGCACGATCTTCAGGAACCCTTGCGGAAAATTATCACTTTCAGCAATCTGCTAAAGGATAATATCCCAACAGGTTCTGAATCCCTGCGTGTGCTTGAAAAAATAACCCACGCTGCGCAAAGGATGGGAAATTTAATTACCAGTGTGTTGAATTATTCACAGATGAAAGGTGATGAAAACCTTTTTCAAGAAGTTGACCTCAACGAAGTATTACATAACATCGAAAGCGACTTTGAGCTTTTGCTTAGGGAAAAGAACGGAGAAATAGTGTATGGCAGCCTGCCAATAATTACCGCGATCCCTATACAAATGCACCAGCTTTTCGCGAACCTAATTAATAACGGTTTAAAATATAATAAAAACGAACCGAAAATCAATATAATTGCTGAGGAGGAAAGTATAGATGGCAGGCACTATTATAAGTTTTCGGTGAGTGACAACGGCGTCGGGTTTGATGCCAAATTTACAGAACGGATTTTTAAAATGTTCCATAGGCTTAACAACGATAAGCAGGGAACCGGAATAGGTCTCGCATTATGCAAAAAAATTGCCGAAAACCACGGAGGTTATATCAGAGTTGAAAGCAAGACGGGCGCCGGAGCGACATTTATCGTGAATTTGTTGAAAAATAAGTAATAAACAACGATTGAGCAATGCTCTATTATCCACAATCAAATGCCAATGGAGGAAACCGAATGTAGAAACGGTCCAAAACTTGTTACGTTTTCAATAATTTAGGTTTTCGTCCTGTCGCATCCGTTTTATAAAAACATAAAGAAATATCAGAACTAAAATTATGCTGCCAATTTACAGAATGATTTAAACATAGTTGTTCCTGGATTAAGCATCTGATTTTTTCTCAACTTATGTATCACTTCAATTCCTCCCAAGGTTCTTTTGGCAGATTCAAAACTTTTGAAACCCAAACCGTTTTGTATTCTCCATCTAATAAATCGATGGTCCTGCTCAACGATATTGTTAAGATATTTGCATTGCCGAATCTAATATTCGAAAAAGAGCTCTTGTTGTAAACTCTCATTGCGCTGGTGTTCGAGTCGCTTTTGTCTATTATTTATTACCCTTGGTCTGCAGTTATTTACTTCCTTAATTAGAAATGACTGGGCACTCATTCTTTGTCTTCGTCTGGTCAATAGAAAATCAACTGTATTACCCGATTTATCGACAGCACGATATAAATAACACCGGAGACCTTTGACTTTTATATAGGTTTCATCCATTCTCCAGCTGATTCCTAATCTGCTCTTTCTCTTTTTCATCTGTAATTCAATCACTGGAGCAAATTTAAATACCCAACACTGAATTGTAGCATGATCAATTTCTATTCCACGCATTTTCATTATTTCCTCAACATCTCTATAGCTCAATGTAAATCTTAATTTGAAATAGACTCCCTGAAGAATTATAGCTTTGGGATAACAATGAACTTTCGTATTCATTTAATATTTTTTGAATCTGTAGATGGGACAAAGCCGATATCGGTCTATATAAGGCTTTCTTGTGCTAGGAAAGTTCTACTTTGATGTTATAACTCTGCGATCAGCTCAATCATGTCAAGCTTTATAAGCTCCCAGTGCCTCCCCCTTAGGCAGAGTGGTTCGAAATCAATGTCTGCCTGCGAAAAGTCAGTGAATTTCTCAATGAGCAGACTGCGATCATGTGTATAAGGATATCTTTGTTCATGCAGGGCAAACATCTGAGCAATGCTGAAATCTTCTTTCAGCATGTCGATATCCCAAAAATCCTTTTTTCTGCCCGTACGCTGTACTACATCAATTTTCATAGCTGTAATCTCACGTCTGCTAGATAGTCTGAGTGTGCCGAATAACTTTACCTCATCGATAAACGCATCTGTATAATACAAATCCAGCTTTACACTTTCTTCAGCATTTCTGCCCACATAGTAAGACTTTCCCATTCCCACCGGAGAAATATCCAGACTGTCCACATAAAAATAATTTGTCCTTAAGTAATCATCTATTGCCTTAAAATCAAGACTTCCATAATCAGCATCACTGAAAAGATCAATATCTACAGACATTCTGTGTCCATAATACAAACTCAGCGCTGTGCCGCCGACAAGACGAAAAGATTGAAATTCTTCTGCCTGCATCAAATCCTCAAGAATATTTCGCAATAGCGGGGTAACGGTGTTAAAATGTAAAGGCATTAGTTAGTTCTTTTGACATCGTTAATAGTATCACTCCCATAGAATCGAATGATTTCTTCTCTTTCAATTTCATTTCCTCTTTCGAAAATCCGTTGGATAACTGCTTTTTTTTGTTTCTGCCAGTCGATTTTACTCATGTCAGTGTCCCAAAAAATTATCTTTCTTATCTTATTTAAATCGGGCTTCTTATCAGTTTTATTTCTATTTAATTTCTTTTTCTGCTGTTCAATATCATAATATACCTGCAGGGTCATTAGATACCCTTCCTCCAGAGAAAGTGAATTTTCAATTTTCATAGCAAGGGGTATATTCATTCTGCGCTTTCCTTTTGTTATAGCCGTAAGGGTCTGGGGAAATTCACCAAGTGAAATAGCAAATTGTCCCTTGCCCAGCATGCGTTTTTTAAGTTCGCGCTCCAGCACAAATCCAGGATGAATTCCTTTTATAATATTTAATGTACTTTTCATAATACAAAAATAAACAATTTTGTTTGCACAGTTATATTAAAGAACTTATTTTAACGAAAACTACTGTTATGGACCTATCAAACAGCAGTAGCCCTTAAAAGGTACAATTTTATGAAACAACCACTTTATCTCAATAGCTATTATAGGGTGATAGACCCATCCTATGCTGTAGATTTTTTAAATGTACTGAGGTTTATCAAAACCATCTCTTAATCAACAATTACCATATATGTAAGACACGAAGATTCCTCCAAGATCCCAATCTTCCAAAAAAACAATCTAAGAGAGAATCTAAGTGTCCTGTATAAATGTTTGAACTAAATTAATAACTTATTCTTGCTTTAATGAGATATTCAATCATTGTATTTAAATCTACAATGCAATACAAAAGTAGTTTAACCAATTTTATTACATTACACTTCAACTTCAACTTCAACATTGCAAACTTACATATCCATACTTTTTACTCCTGTAAACACGCATATATCTTTAAATAGATATTCATTCGTAATTCATAATTTCTGAAACAATAAAAGATTCAGACAATTTATAACCTAAAAAATCCAAAGTGAAAAAACTGTGGAAGTTTTAGAATGAAATCACTGCGATAAATCTTAGAGCCAAATACCTTTAATCTGATGTTGTTTTAAATAATACATCTGCATAGAGCAACAGGGGTTAAGGCATTTTTATTTCTCCAAAATAATAAATTCGCTTCTTCGGTTAAACTGGTGTTCGGCTTCGGTACAATTCACCCCATCGCTGCAGTTATTGACCAAATTGTGCTCGCCATAACCCTTGCCTGTAATTCGGTTCGCGGCAATACCTCCGGTGCGGACAATGTACCTGATGGTCGCTTTGTTTCTTCTGCCCGAGAGCGCCTCATTATATAAATAAGGGGCCCTGCTATCGGTATGGGAGCGCACATCTATTTTTATTGTCGGGAATTGCTTAAGTAAAGTAATTACTTTTCGCAGTTCAATTTCAGCATCAGGGCGAATATTGGACTTATCAAGGTCAAAGTAGATAATGGGGATATCCAGAATCTTGGCCAGGTCTTTGCCGGGTGTCAATTCTTTCTCATCAATTTCAAGCAATAAGACTGTTGGCTCTCTTCTCTGTCCTTTTGCTCCGGTCGCCACTTTTTTCTCATCTGAGATATAGGATGGTTTTTGGGCCCTTGCCAGATACTCTTCATTGCAAGGAAGGCCTTCAAATTTAAAAGCAGCATCAGCGCCAACTGTAGTCTGGGCCACTTGGGTACCCTGGCTGTTGAACAGTGTTACCACCGATCCCGGAAGTACAGCCAGAGTTCCTTTGTCCTTGACAACCCCCTCAATAAGCTGGCTGCAGTCCATAATATTAAAACTGTAAATATCGTCATCTCCTTTACCTCCCTGCCTGTTAGACGTAAAAAAACCTTCTTTGCTTTGATTATCCTCATAATACGCAAAATCATCCTGAGGACTATTAATTGGATATTCTGGATAAAGTGAGCACCTAATTCTGGATAAAAGTGAGCAGTATAAATGAACTCAAAAAGGTGTCTAAAAAGTAGTTTAAAAGTAT
>NZ_SNWW01000010.1 GCF_004362015.1 Flavobacterium chryseum | reverse complement strand
TTGTTAGCGTTATCTATCTCATTAACAGTAGAATATCAACAAATAAAAAAGGGACAAAGAAGACTTTTTCTTCTTTGTCCCATGTAGTAGCGGGAGCGGGACTCGAACCCTGCTGATAAAAAACTAAAAAAAAACTTATTTCTAAAAGTTTCGAACCTAAACTCGTTAGATGTTGATTTTGTTGGATTTCTTTTTTTTTAAAACACCATTTGCCACGATTCTGCCAACAAAACTTTAGACTGGAGAATATCGTTAAAAACCGCCTTAACTTTTTGTGGCAAAAAGGTATTTACTCCAAATATACTGAAGAAGGTTTGTGCAATATAATCAAGGACTCAGTAATTTTCTCTGATCGATATTCTGCTCGTTCGTTGGCAAGGTTTGTTTTCAATTCGTTAATGGGCTACGGATTATTGCCAAATTTGATGCAGACAAAAAAATGTTTCAAGATATAGTCAATGTTAGTCTTTCAACTTTGAGAGCCTGATATTAATACTATTAGTTTTGTCAATTCATTTTTTTTCTAAGACATGAATTACTTTATTCTTGGTGTCCCATATTGTAATGTACTGTGATAAAAAAGAATGGTCAAGAGTGAGTGTGTTTTTTTCAGTTATTCCCAAAGGCTTATGTGCGGGGCTATAATCTTCTTTGTCAATCCCATAAAGGTTTACGGTTAAACGTTCATCGATTTTGATGTTATACCAATTATAAAGCGTACTGGGTTCATCATGAAAATTTTCAATATCTCCTTCATTTTTTAACTTTTCATAATACGAATCCTCTATAGAAAAACTACCTTTTCCACCCGCCGTATCAAATGTTATCAAAAGATCAGTTCCTTTATGTTGTATTTTGATCATTGGGTGATTGTCTAGTTTTCGTGTAAAATAGGGTAGTGAGGTAATGTAATTTTTATGATTTTTGATGTCATTCCAATTCTCAATATCCTCTTTCTGTTTATAGAAAGTGAGTTCATATCTTAAGTAATCAATTTTCATGTCATAGCCTTCAAAATAATCAAAGCCCATCTGACCAATAACTGTACTAGAAATTTGCTCAAGAAAATCAAAATTATTACCCTTTACATTTTCTAAAGAGCTATATACATTAGTTCCAACTTTGATTTTATCAATTAGCGGATATTCGAGTACTTCATACTTTTGTCCACTTGCAACAAATCCAGAGCCTACTATTTTGGATTTAACTCCAATCACTTTTTTAGAATGAATGGAAAAAGCTTTGCTATTTCCCGTATCAAACATCCAATGACCTTTTACTCCATTGATTTCCCCATCAATAAAAGGCCAATCATCAATAAGAGTCACTGGTAATTTTACCACGTCTCCCTCTAAATAAATGCGTTTATTTTCTTGAGCATAATTGCTAAAAGATGTAGTAGCAAAGATGAAAAGTACGAATTTTAGTAGCTTCATTATTATTATTATTATTATTAGATATAACGAGTAGGGTTTCTATAAATTGCTCTAATTTAAAGCAAAAGATTTAAGATCCTATCTTGTACTACTTACAGTTCTTTTTCAACCTCTATTCCTATTTTGCCATAGAAGTTTTCATCACCTGTTTTATATTCCAATAAACTGTGTGCTTTACCAATCTCTGATAATGGAAAGACTTTATTTAAAATAGGCTTTAACTTTTTGGTCTCAACCAATTTCGTTAACTCAACCAATTTATTTCTATTTTGACGTGTAAATACAAAATGATAAGTCGCATTTTTCCCCCAAGCCGCAATAAGGTTCTGAGGTTTTTCTATATCGACCAATGTAACTACCTGTCCCAACTGATTGAGTATCTTACCACTATCAGAAAGTGTATTTCCTCCTATGGTGTCAATGATTACATCAACTCCTTTATTGTTTGTCAATTGATTAATTACCTGAATATAGTCTTCAGTTTCATAGTCAATCACAAAATCAACTCCCAATTCAAGAAGAAATTTATGATGGGCTTTTCTAGCTGTAGTATATACAATAGCTCCCATGGCCTTAGCGATTTGAATGGTTGGGATTCCTACCCCACCAGCACCACCATGTATCAAAATGGATTGGTTAATTTTGAGCTGTGCTCTGGTCACTAGCATTTCCCAAGCTGTACCTGCTGCAAGGGGAAGTGTTGCCGCTTCCAAATGGGTAATGTTTTTTGGTTTTAAAGCTATGATAGACTCATGGGCAACATGAAATTGTGCATAGCTACCGTATCCCTTAAAAATCTCAGGGGTATAATACACTTGATCGCCAACTTTAAAATTTTCGACACCTGGTCCAAGTTCAACTATCACTCCTGAGACATCATGACCTGTAATAACAGGTAAAACCAATTCATTTTTGTAATCCCCACGACGTACCTGGAAGTCCAAAGGATTTACAGAAGTTGCATAAACTTTCACCAAAACTTCCTTGAATTTAGGTGTTGGTGTTGGTATTTCTGCAATTTCGAAATTTTCAACAGAGCCGAACTCTTTTAACAATGCTGCTTTCATAATTTATTTATATTAATTATTTATACTATTAGGTTATTATATTATTAGGTAAATACCTAATTATTAAATTAAATTTTTTTTTATAGTTTATCCTTAATATGTTGTGCTAAATCTTGTATTAATTTTTCATTTCTTTTATAATACGTCCATTGTCCTTTTCGCGTAGCAATTAAAATTTTCGCAGCAGACATGGTTTTTAAATAATCAGAAACAGTAGGAATAGACATAGCCGCTTTTTTTGCTATATCGGATACACATACACCCAAGTTTACCGTTTCTTCACTCAGTTCTTCCTCCGGAAAATATTTAAAAGGATCTTTTAACCATTCTAAAATATTTAAACGTGTCTCATTTGACAAAGACTTTATGATATCTAATAATTCCATAATTTCATTAAATTTACGAGTACAAATTTAGGTAATTACCTAAATACCTACATTGTGATTAACAAAAATTTGTGAAATTAAATTTTATTCAGTGTGTACACAGCACTACTTGGTTTTCATTTTTCCAATAGTGCCAAACATACCCGAGATACATTTTTAATCAGATTTAATTCAAATTCTGTGGCAGTTTTTCTTGGCAGATAAAAGTGCCACGATTCTCCATAGAAATTTCGGGCATTTTTATAAAGTTTGAAAACTGCCTTAAAAACAAAAAAGCTGCAAATCCTTGGATTTGCAGCTTTTATATATATTTTGAATTTACTGAAGATTTTAATTTTAGCAATGAAATTTTCCATAAAAAAAGTCCTAATTTTCATTAGGACTTTTTGGTGGGGAGAGCAGGATTCGAACCTGCGAAGTTTTCACAGCAGATTTACAGTCTGCCCTCGTTGGCCGCTTGAGTATCTCCCCGGATCTCAGCGTTGTTGCGCTTTGTTGTTCTAAGCGGTTGCAAATATATAAACGTTTTCGGGCTTTACAAACTAAAATTGAAATTAATTTTAAGTTATTTTTCAATTACATTTTAATTCATTGGTATTGAATAAAATAAAAAAATCTCCACTAGGGAGATTTTTTTGTTTTATTCTGAATATTGGTATTATTTAGCTAAAAGCTCTAAAATTTTTGCTCTTAATTCAGGACCTCTTAAGTCTTGAGCAACTACATTTCCAGATGCATCAAGAATAAAAGTTGCCGGAATAGATTCAACGTTATATTGTTTTGCAATTGGTTCGTCCCAAAATTTCAGGTTCGAAACTTGTGTCCAGGTTAAACCATCTTTTGCGATAGCTTCTTTCCACTTACTAGCTTCTTTATCTAAAGAAACCCCAACAATATTTAATCCTTTAGAATGTAATTCTTTATAAATAGCAACAACATTAGGATTTTCTTTTCGGCATGGTCCACACCATGAAGCCCAAAAATCAACGATAGTTACTTTACCTAAGCTTTGTTTAAGCGAAATTACTTTTCCTTCAGGATTTGGTGCTGAAAAATCTGCTCTTCATTTAGCGCTGCCAACAGGAGGAGCTGTTGCACCAACCGCAGGCATTTTTGCTTGACCTAATTTAGTTTTAATTTCTTTACCAGGAGTAGTAGTTTTTAATGACTCATCAAGAGAGTTATATAGAGTTTCTACTCTCTTAACATCAACACTTGGATCATTTAACATACTTTGGATAATCAAAGCAGAAATTAATGATTTTGGGTGACTTTCAGCATAACCTTCATATTTCTTTTTAGAATCTGCTTGTACTTCTGTTTGAATAGCCATGTATTCTTTCATCAAACCATTGATAGTTGCTGTATCCTGAGCTTGTTGAGCAGTTTGCATTTTCTGAGTGTTCTTTTTCTGAAAATCAACTAATTTTTTCTGAGTTTTTGTAAGATCATCATTGAATTTTACGTACTCATCATTATTGTAAGTTCCAGAAATTTTAGATTTATGGATACTATCTTTGTCGATTGCAATTTTAATTTCTCCAGTTTCAAGGATAAAAGGAATTGGTCCGTTTGCACCTTGAAGAATTAAAGTATGAAAAGCTGGTTCAGTTACTTTTCCTTTTATTTCAAATTTACCATTTTCAACCTTTACTGTATCAAGAGCTAATGGCATTTTTGTAGTTGGGTCCTGACCTT
Organism: Flavobacterium chryseum; assembly: GCF_004362015.1. Classification (GTDB taxonomy): domain Bacteria; phylum Bacteroidota; class Bacteroidia; order Flavobacteriales; family Flavobacteriaceae; genus Flavobacterium. Next base: position 141,964 of record NZ_SNWW01000010.1, on the reverse strand, counting down.
GAAGAATGATCGTTTTTCCGTTTTCAATTCCTGTTGCAGTTCCTGTAATTAGGTATTCTCCGTCTTTAACTTTACTGCATGAAATTATCGCTACAGAAGCGGTAAGTAAAAAAAGTATTTTTTTCATTATAAAAAATTAATTAGTTAATTGATTTGTGCAACAAAAGTATCTAAAATTATAAAACATAAAGAATTTTGTAACCTAAAATTTTGTTATAGTTTTTTCATGTCTAATTAACATGTTTTCAGCGTGTTTGTTGATAAAATTAGACTTAAAATTTTCAATTATGTAATTATTTTCAATTAAAATACATAATTTTTTAAATTTTAAGCATAAAAAAAGCACTCTGTTGTCAGAATGCTTTTATTGATAGTATAGTGTAAATCTATTCTTGATTTGTTTTCTTTCTCCATGTAAAAGAGTTCAGAATGTGTCTTTTTGCGAATCTACCAGGAGAATCAGCATTTACCATTTTCACGTAAGTTGCTTTAGGAACACTAATGTATTCGTAAACACTTCCGTTAGAGAAATCGATAATTAAACGACCATCAACAAATTTATAATCAGTAATTGTTGCAGTCGCGATAGTCTCAGTATATTCAGGTAAATTTGCTTTAATCGTTTCAGGATTAATACTTACCAAAAAGTGATAAGCTTCAATAATAGCTTTACTTTTTTCTTCTGCAGCTTTCAAACCAGCTTCATCACCTTGAAATTTATCAGGATGAGATTCTTTCATCGCATTACGATAAATGGTTTTTAAATCTTTTAACTCTGCAGTTTTTTCTACATTTAATAACTTGCGGTATTCAACTATTTTTTTCATAAATAAGGTAACTACTTGTCTATTAGTTTGAAATTAAAATTAATTGTTCAAAAAGACAAATTTTTTGCAAAGGTACACTTTTTTTTAACTTTTTACTTTTGATAGAAAAAATATTCTAAAAAGTTATTTGTTAAATGTTTCAAGTGAAAAGTTAGATGTGAGACGTAATACTAAATAATTTTTACCGCAAAGAACGCGAAGCCTTTTGTATATGCTTAGTTTTATAAACGCAAAGTTCGCAAAGCTTTATGTTATTTTAGCTTTGCGAACTTTGCGAGAATCTTTGTGTTCTTTATGGTTAAATTCTTTTTCTCATTTCAAACCTGAAACCTGAAATAAATAAAACCTGAAACAAAAACTATTATTTCTCTTCCGGCTTATTATTGGCTTTATGGAAGTTTTTAGATTTTTTAGGATATTTGTCATAACTGATATCACTCGGGTTTTCGATAACAGATTTAATTGTAATCAATTCACCTACCGTGTGATTAGTATGAGCGATTTTATAATCTAAAAGATATTCTCCACAGAAATAATTGTTGTTTTCATCTTTTTCTATGATGCCGGTATAAACTCCTTTTTGCAACATTTTTTCGTGTGAATCTTTAGACATGACTTTTTTATTTAAAATTGAAGCTGCAAAGTTAATCAATTTATGTTTGTTTTAGGGAGTTCTTTACAATCTCAGTATATTTGCACATGCAAAAAAACTTTAAGCCACATCCAAATTCTTTCAAAAACACCTTTTGTGTTTTTCATGAAGTGCTTCCGGTTGAAATTGAAGGTTTAAAGAAACAGTTTGAAAGTAAAGCAGGAAGTACCTATTATTATACCGAAGCAGGAATGTATCGTGTTTCGAATCATTGGGGAAGACTGGCTAACAGTAAATGGCGTTTGGTAGCGCGAGAGCCCGAAACCGAATCGAAAACTAAAATAGGTTTTGCCAATTGGAACGAATTTTATCCGGATAATGCCGAAGAAAAATTATATTATATAGAAGCTGATTTTGATAACAATACTGTAAATTATCAGCACAGGAAAAATCCGAAATACGACCAAAAAGCAATTCTGAGAACGAGTTTCGAGACCACCAAACGGATCAAACAAATCAGGAATTTACAGCAGTTAACTTCCTGGGCAAAATATTTTGATTATGATGATATTGATGATTTAAGAATGCAAATTATCAATGAATTAATTTACACAGATAAAACTTTAGAAGAAATTAAAAGAGAAATATAATGGGACGCAACAACGAAAGGAATATCAAAAAGCACAACGACAAATTGCACAAAGCCCAAAATAAAGTAAAACAGGCTGAAATTGCACGTAAAGAAAAGCTGAAAGAGATTATAAAAAAGTTCAACGAAGACAAAAAAGAAGAATAATAAAAAAAGCTTTGCCACGAATTTCACAAATTAACACGAATTAATTTTGAAATTTGTGTTCAATACAGATTAAAAATTAGTGCCAATTTGTGAAATTCGTGGCAAAAAAACAACAATATATATATGAGTAAATTCGAAGATTTAAAAGTAAGTGTGCAGGAAATTATAGATTTAATCGCTGCAAAAAACGATAGAGAAGCCAATAATAAATTGCTTGAAGTAAATGAAACTTTAGACGAAATGCTTGATCATGCTGAAGAAGATGAAGATTTGAGAGAAATTAGCCGTTATCAGGTTTTATTGAATCAGTTACATGTAAAAATTAACGGCGAAGAACAAGTTGATGGAGAATAAAAAATGCTTTTGCGATACAAGTTTACTATTAGAAAATTGCTGTGCATTGTATCTTGAAAACAATCAAAAAGCTCCGACAGCGTTGGCTTTAATGCGATCGAGATATTCGGCTTATGCCACTCAAAATGCTGATTATCTTTTAGAAACGACTCATGTTTCGGAAAGACAACATTATTCTAAAGCAGAAATTTTAAAATGGGCGACGAGCAATAAATGGCAAAAATTAGAAATTCTAAGTTCATCTGAAGATACGGTTGAATTTAAAGCCTATTTTTTGGATTCAAATAATAAACCTCAAACGCATTACGAATTTTCTACTTTTAAATTTGAAAATAACGCCTGGTATTACCTTGACGGAAAGTTTGAATAATTGCTAAATTTATAAGGAATTTCGACCTGTTTTGGGTTAATATTTTAACTAAAAATTAATAAACGTTTCTTTTTTCGTAATTCTAAAATAGTGTAATTTTAGAATTATGAAAAACGAATTTAAAAAAGGTTTTTATTTTAAGTCGTACGAAGCCCCATTTCAGTCTCCGTTTGAAAAACTTTTTGGTATATTCAAAGAGCTAATCACCCATACTTCGGGGGATTTTGATGAAGCTATAGACTGGCTTCGGGAGTTAGATAAAGAATATAAACTGACGGATGAGCACTACACAATCGATGATTTTATCGAAGATTTAAAAAAGAAAGGTTACATAAAAGACGAGGTTAAAGAAGACGGAACAGGAGGTTTTGGTATTACTGCTAAAACAGAACGCGCCATTCGTCAACAAGCCTTAGATCAGATTTTCGGGAATTTAAAGCGTTCCGGAAACGGAAATCACAAAACAAAACATGCCGGAAATGGCGACGAACATACCGGAGAATTCCGTGAATTTAATTTTGGTGACGGTTTAGAGCGTATTTCATTGACAGAAAGTTTGCGAAATGCACAAATCAACAATGGTGTAGAAAGTTTCATGCTGACCGAAAATGATTTGGTTGTCGAAGAAACACAATACAAAGCCCAAATGAGTACGGTTTTGATGATCGATATTAGCCACAGTATGATTTTATACGGCGAAGACAGAATCACGCCTGCCAAAAAAGTTGCAATGGCTTTGGCTGAATTAATCACAACGCGTTATCCAAAAGACACCTTGGATATTTTAGTTTTCGGAAATGATGCCTGGACAATTCCAATTAAAGATTTGCCGTATTTACAAGTTGGACCTTATCATACCAATACCGTTGCAGGATTGCAATTGGCGATGGATATTTTACGTAGAAAACGAAATACAAACAAGCAAATCTTCATGATTACCGACGGGAAACCAAGTTGTGTTCGCGAAAAAGATGGTTCATATTATATGAACAGTAACGGACTCGACGAATATATTGTTGATAAATGTTACACTCAGGCGCAACAAGCCAGAAAATTACACATTCCGATTACGACATTTATGATTGCAAATGATCCGTATTTGCAGCGTTTTGTGAATCAATTTACAGAAGCCAATCAAGGAAAAGCATTTTATACAGGACTAAAAGGTCTTGGTGAAATGATTTTTGAAGATTATGAGACTAATAGAAAGAAAAGAGTGCGTTGAGTTAGGTTCAAAGCTGCAAAGGTTCAGAGGGACAAAGGTTTTTTGACAACGCATAACGTAGAGACGCACAGCAGTGCGTCTTCGCAGAGGAATTTCACAATGCATTTCATCTGCAAAAAAACAAAATTATAAATAAATTGATATTTCAATAAAATGGAAATAAACAACATAAAAACATTAGGCCAATTAAAAGCCTCAGGATATAAAAGTGTAGGTATAAAAGACGAATTGCGAAATAATCTTCGTGAAAAAATAAAATCAGGAAAACCAGTTTTTGAAGGCGTTCATGGTTTTGAAAATACTGTAATTCCAGAATTAGAGCGCGCTATTTTGTCTCGTCATAACATTAATTTATTAGGACTTCGCGGTCAGGCTAAAACACGTCTGGCTCGAAAAATGGTAGAATTATTAGACGAATATATTCCGTTTGTTGCGGGTTCTGAAATCAATGATGATCCATTAAATCCAATTTCACGTTTGGCAAAAGATCTTATTGTTGAAAAAGGAGATGAAACGCCAATTGAGTGGTTGCACAGAAGCGAGCGTTTCTTCGAAAAATTAGCTACGCCGGATGTTACCGTTGCCGATTTAATTGGAGATGTTGACCCGATAAAAGCCGCGAATTTAAAATTATCGTATGCAGATGATCGCGTTATTCACTTCGGAATGATTCCGAGAGCAAACCGTTGTATTTTCGTTATTAATGAATTACCTGATTTACAAGCAAGAATTCAGGTGGCATTATTTAATATTTTGCAGGAAGGTGATATTCAAATTAGAGGATTTAAATTAAGAATGCCTTTGGATATGCAATTTATCTTTACGGCAAATCCTGAAGATTATACCAATCGTGGAAGTATTGTTACGCCATTAAAAGATAGAATTGGTTCTCAGATTTTAACACATTACCCTGAAAGCGTTGCCATTGCAAGAACGATTACAGAACAGGAAGCTAAATTAGACGAAACACAGCACAAATTAGTGTATGTTCCAAGTTTAGCAAAAGATATTCTGGAACAAATAAGTTTTGAAGCTCGTGACAGCGAATACATCGACAATAAAAGTGGTGTAAGTGCCAGAATGAGTATTACAGCTTTTGAAAACTTAATGAGTACAGCAGAACGCCGTGCTTTAAAAGCAGGTGTTGATAAAACAACTTTACGTTTGTCTGATTTCATCGGAATTATTCCTGCGATTACCGGAAAAGTAGAATTAGTTTATGAAGGAGAGCAGGAGGGAGCTGCTTCAGTAGCACAGAATTTAATTGGCTCTGCCATTAGAACTTTATTCCCAACACTTTTGCCTAAAATTGAAAAGTTAGAAAAACCAGATGCAAAAACGCCATATTCTGATTTAATCGAATGGTTTTTCGCAGAAAGCGGTTTCGAATTATTAGATGATGCAACTGATGAGGAGTACAAAAGTATTCTGGATGAAATAACTCCGCTAGAGGTTATAGTAAAAAAATACCAGCCTCAATTAGATAAAAATGATCAGTATTTCTTCAAAGAATTTATTTTATGGGGATTGGTTGAATATAAAAAATTAAGTAAAGATCGTTTTGCACAAGGACATCAATTTAAAGATATGTACGGAAGTTATATTAGTAAATTGTAGTTTTTATAGAACCAATTAAAAGAAAATATTATGAATATTACATTAGAACAAGCTGAAAAAGCAATTGCTGCGGCAAAAAATAAGGCTGTGGAAATTGATACAAAAATGGACATTTGTGTGGTAGATGCCGGAGCAAATCTGGTAGCATTTGCGAGAATGGATGGTGCATGGATAGGCTCAATAGACATATCTCACAAAAAAGCCAAAACAGCTGCATGGTTTACTATGGATACTGCTGCTTTGGTAGATGCTGTACAGCCTGGAGCACCCCTTTATAATATTGAACATTCTAATGGAGGTTTGATTACTTTTCCGGGTGGTGTATTAATCAAAAATTCAAACGGAGAAATTATTGGTGCAATTGGAGTGAGTGGCAGCAGTGTTGAAAATGACCATACTGTCGCCGTTGCCGGGGCTGAAGTTCTAAAGTAATTTCAATATAAAGATAATAAACCCGACAGGTTTTAAACCTGTCGGGTTTATTATTTCTAAAAACACCATTACCAGTTTAATTTCATCTACCTTGCTGTGTTAGCTGTATTTGCAGTTTCCCCAAACAATGATGGAAGATGGTTTTGAAGATTTAATTGCAAGTTATATTGATAATAAAGTAGGTATTTCAGAACATTTTTTAAGTGATGAACTGGCCAATAATCTAAAACAAAATTTAACCCATTTAAATGCAGCAAGTTTATTGTTGGCAGCCGGAATTGGTAATTCTGAAAAAGTATCTTATGATGGCGCCATTCGAAGCGATTCTATTTATTGGTTAGATAAAAAACATAATAATGTTTTTGAGAAAGAGTTTTTCGATAAAATTGATGCATTCATAATTTATTTAAACGAAAGTTGTTACGCCGGAATTACAGGTTATGAATTCCATTATTCGTTATACGAAAAAGGCGATTTTTATCTCAAACATTTAGATCAGTTTAAAAATAATCCAAGCAGAAAATATTCGATGATCAGTTATCTTAATAGCAATTGGCAAGAAGCTGACGGTGGAGAATTAATGATTCATCAGGAAAATAACAATCAAAAAATTTCGCCAACGCAGGGTAAAACCGTTTTCTTTAAAAGCAATGAATTGGTTCATGAAGTTTTGGTTACACAAAATACACGAATGAGTATTACGGGTTGGCTAAAGAGCGATTAATGTTTCTTTTTTGAAAGTTATAAAACAGATAAAGCTTATTTTTGTATTCAAAATTTAATCTTATGCTGTTTCTTGTTTTAAGTATTCTTTGTAGCGTCATTGTTGGAGTAATTTTCAAAATCACCCGAAAGTATAAAAGTAATCCAACCCAAATTGTAGCATTCAATTATATAACAGCTTTAGCGCTTTGCTATTTTGTTTTTAGCCCTGATTTAACAGAAGTTCACACCAACGCGCCCTGGAATATTTATCTTGCTATTGGGGTTTTATTGCCTGTAGTTTTTCTCTTTTTAATAGCTTCCATAAAACATATGGGAATCGTAAAAACAGACGCAGCACAGCGATTATCACTTTTTATTCCAATATTGGCTGCCTGGTTTATTTTTAAAGAAGAGTTCAATTCCTATAAAGTAATCGGATTGATAATTGGTTTTACAGCACTTTTATTCATCTTAAAAAAACAATCTCAAAATACAGAAAATAAGTGGATTTATCCAGCTGTTGTTTTATTAGGTTTTGGTTTAATTGATATCCTTTTTAAGCAAATAGCACTTTATACTACCTTGCCTTATACAACTTCATTATTTATAGTTTTTGATATTGCATTGGCTGTTTCTCTGCTTGTTGTCGTTTATGAAGTTGCTTTTAAAAAAGTAAAATTACACTACATTAATATTCTTTTTGGAGTTTTGGTTGGCGTTTTTAATTTCGGAAATATTCTATTTTATCTTAAAGCACATAAAGCCTTTTCTGAAAATCCATCGACTGTTTTTGCCGGAATGAACATGGGCGTTATTCTTTTAGGAAGTCTTGTCGGCGTACATTTTTTCAAAGAAAAATTATCAAAAATTAATTATGCAGGTATCTTTTTGGCTTTAATTGCCATCATTTTGATCGTTATTTCTCAATTTAAATAAGTTATTTCACTTCTTAAACGGTTAGTTTACAGCGTTTTTTAAGTTGTGTTTATAATATTTTAAAATAAACTCTACTAATTCTATAGAATTTATAAATATATTTATAAATTTGCAAGTAACAATGAAGAACTATAGCCAAAATATCATTCCGTTTATGTGCAACTCCACGATGTGTTGCATGATAAACAATGGAATGAAATGGCGTTAATAGAGAAAGTACTTGTTAGTTATTTTTTTTTTAGCCTTTCATGCACAATGAAAGGCTTTTTTTGGAATTATAAAAAATTATTGAAATGAGATCAAACAGACATACCAATATTATGATGCAATGCTGTCACATGAAAATTCCATGTTGTAGCTGCAGCTATAATGATTAAGGTACAAGATCCAATTCTTTAAAAAGATTTCAAAATATAAACCCCAATTTAAAAGATATACAACATGAGTGCAGAAATAATTAAACAGAATCCGTTTCAATCTATGATTGATCGTTTTAATATCGCAGCGGATATTTTAAAATTAGACGAATCGATAAGGCAAACATTACAACGACCTGAAAAGCAAATCGTTGTTAATTTTGCAATAACACTTGATAACGGTATAGTTCAAAACTTTGAAGGATATCGTGTCATTCACAATACAGCATTAGGACCTTCAAAAGGAGGAATTCGTTACGACACCGCCGTAAATTTAGACGAAGTAAAAGCACTTGCTGCCTGGATGACCTGGAAATCAGCTGTAACGGGAATTCCGTTTGGAGGAGCAAAAGGCGGAATCATTTGTGACCCAAGAAAACTTTCTAAAACAGAATTAGAAAAAATTACAAGAGCGTACACCAAAGCTTTGTCTGATATTTTCGGACCTGAAAAAGATGTTCCTGCGCCTGACATGGGAACCGGTCCTGACGAAATGGGCTGGTTAATGGATGAGTTTTCATTGGTTCACGGCAAAACCATTCATGCCGTGGTTACCGGAAAACATTTGCATTCAGGAGGTTCTTTAGGAAGAGTAGAAGCAACCGGAAGAGGAGTTAGTATCATTACACTTTTGGCACTTCAAAAATTAAAACTAAGGCCTGCAAGATCTACTGCGGCTATTCAGGGTTTTGGAAATGTTGGTCTGCATTCGGCTTTGTTTTTATTTGAAAAAGGAGTAAAAATCGTTGCTGTTAGTGATGTTTCAGAAGCTTTTTATAATCCGGAAGGACTTAATATTCCAGAGTTAATCCTGTATTATAATCTGAACAATAAAAGCATTAAGGGATATCCGAATTCGGTTGCGATTAAACACGAAGATTTATTGCTTTTAGATGTTGATGTTTTGATTCCGGCAGCAAAAGAAGATGTTATCACACAAAAAAATGCCAATGAAATTAGAGCCAAAATTATTGTAGAAGGAGCAAACGGACCTGTTTCTTCTGATGCTGATAAAATATTGCATGATAATAATGTTTTGGTAGTTCCGGATATTTTGGCAAATGCCGGTGGCGTTACGGTATCTTATTTTGAATGGCTTCAGAATTCTCTTTTAGAATCCTGGAGGATTCACCAAATCAATACGCGTTTAGAAGATATCTTAGAAAAAGGTTTTCAAACTGTTTTTAGAATTGCAGCCAAACACAATGTTACGCCGCGAATCGCTGCTTACATTATTGCTTTGCAAAAAGTAGCCGAAACACAATCTGTAAAAGAAATAGTATTAGAAGCACCAAAATACAAGCAGAATTAAAAGTTGACTTCTAATTTTTAGAACAAAATATTTTCATTGGTTGCTATTATTTTCACAATTGGAAATAGTATTAATTGATGAAAATATTTTTCCCGTTAATTGAATATGAATTAAATACAAGTTGTTTATCAACTAAAAAGTAATTTTTAAAATGGAACATATTAATTTTCTAGCCTTCGCGATGCCCGCTTTTTTCTTGTTTTTATTTTTGGAATATAAGTTGACGCAACGCAGAAAAAAACCGGAAATTTTCAATTATGAAAGCTCTGTTTCGAACATTAGTATTGGTATTGCAGAAAGATTAATCAACTTATTTATTGCGGCCAGTTTTTATCAGTTGTATTATCTGATCTATAATAATTACCGAATTTTTGATATTCCAAGCAATGCTTTTATTTGGTTTTCGCTAATTCTCGCAACAGATTTTGTGTGGTATTGGTATCACAGATTAGGGCATGAAGTCAATTTTTTCTGGGCGGCGCATATTGTGCACCATCATAGCGAAGAATTTAATTTTACTGCTGCAGCCAGAATTACAACATTTCAGGCGATAATAAGGACAGGTTTTTGGTGTGTGCTGCCTTTTGTCGGTTTTCATCCTACGATGGTTATTACAATGTTAATTGTTCACGGCGCGTACTCATTCTTTACGCATACACAGCTTATTGGTAAAATAAAATGGTTAGAATATGTTTTTGTTACACCATCCATTCATGGTGTTCACCACGCCTCTGACGAAAAATATCTGGATAAAAATTACGGTGATATGTTTACTTTTTGGGATCGTATTTTTGGCACTTTTCAGGAAGAAGAAGAAAAACCAAAATACGGATTAACACATCCGTTAAAAAGCTATAGTTTCTTGTGGCAGCACTTTCATTACTATTTTGAAATATATGAATTATGGAAACGTTCTGAAGGTTTCAAAGCAAAATGGCAAGCCGTTTTTGGAAGCCCGGCGCAAATGGATCAGGATATTCGGCCAATATTAGAAAAGCGTTTTCTGCAGGATAAAACCAATCCGCATCAACGGCTTCGATTCAGGAATTATCTCTACATTCAATTAGGAATTTGCGTTTTGCTTTTAACAGTTTTTACCTATTATTTTGAATTTTTAAATGTTGTCGATAAGGCTTTTGTGTTGTTCTTTATTCTCATAACACTTATCAATTGCGGTGCATTACTAGAACAACGAAAATGGATTTATTATCTGGAATACGGACGAATTTTTATCGTGACAACCTACTTTTTATATGAAGAAGATTTAACGTCATTTTTCTTTATTCCGTTAGTGATTATGATTTTTGCTGAGCAATTGTTTTCGTTGAGTACAAGATATCAAAATATGGTTCTTCAACTTGAATCAGAGTAAAAAGGTTTGCCACGAATTGCACTAATTTTCACGAATTAATTTCTATTATAATTTGTTAGATTGTCTTTGATTTTAAAAAAAAATTAGCGAAAATTCGTGAAATTCGTGGCAAAAAAACAATAATTTAAATCGTTTTAATCGCCATAATTTTCTCTTCAAAAGTATCTTTAAAGTCTGATTTGCTTTTAATTCTGGTTTTATACGTATAAATTGTAGCTACAGAAAGTTCAAGAAATTCTGCCATTTGACTGCTGTCCTGAATTCCTAAACGATACAAGGCAAAAATGCGAAGTTCCGTATTTAAAAGTTCACCTTTTTTAACGACGCATTTGTGGTCGTTAGGAAATAAATGATTAAAATCGGTAACGAAAGTGGGAAACAATTTCAGGAAAATTTCATCAAACTGGTGGAATAAATTCTCGCGTTCTTCTTTTACATTATAGCGCTTCAGACTCGCGATAACTTCATCAGTTTTCTTGGTAATAATTTTATGAAGTGTACTTTTCTGGATATGATCAATCTTATTAATGAAGGCTGAAGTTGCCTTTATAAAATACGTAATGTATTCTTCTTTAATCGCATTGGCTTCGCTTAAACTAACATTCATTTCCTGCAATTGCTGGTATGATGAAGCCATAATTCTTCTTGCTTTATTCTTCTCTTTCAATTGTTTGAAAATAATAATCAAAAACAAAATAATAATCACCGTAAGAATCGTTAACAGAATAATGATTTTTTCGAGTTTATCATTTTTATCTTTTACGTTATTCAATTGTGCTTTTTCAATAATCGGTAAAATAGACGAAATTTCAATTTTACGGTGTCTGGCATTATAAAAAGTAGCATCATCCATCGCAATATTGATGTACTCATTTGCTTTATCCAGATAACCCATTTTAAAGAGTTCGTTGGCTAAATTTCGCAATGCAACCGTTTCTTTGGTCGCATTTTTAACATCGGCAATAGCTGCCAAAGCCAGATAATAAATCGCTTTTTTAGTATATCCTCTTTCCGAATAAATATAACCCAGACTCGAAGTTGCAATGCCGTAATAATCAGGTGGTAAATTATAATTATTAATCCAATAGCTAAACGCAAATTCGGCACCGCGCCAATCTTGTTGTTTTAATCTTTTTAGACTTTCGGCAGCCCAATATTCATTGGTATTGGTTCCAATTAATTCTAAAGCTTTTTTCAGGAAATGATTTCCCTGTTGTACATAATGAATATTAAAACGCTGATCACGGTTATAATCGGCCAGATCATAATAGGCGCGGGCTTTTATAGAATAATATTCGAATTTATTTTTTTGGTCGAGTTTGTTGTCATCAATAACATTCAAAGTGTCAATAGCTTCTTTAAAAAGTCCGGAAGAAAGCAATACGAAACCTTCTTTAATTCGGCTTTTAGCCAAAAATCGAGGTTCTTTTAAAATGATTGCTTTAACTTTTGCTTCTTCTAAATAATAGTAAGCCGAGTCGTATTTAAAAGATTTATATTCCTCAAACAACGACATATAACAATTATAAAGTTGTTCGTTGTTCTGGCTTAAAGTAAATTTTGAGACATTCTTTTTTAAAGCTTCAATTTTTTGGTACTTCTTTTTTAAGTAAACCTCTTTTTTAAGAAGCACTTTATCTAATTCTTCAAGAACAGGATTAGTCTCTTTCGCAGTTAGAGAAAAACCTGCAATAAAAAAAAATAGAATCAATATTCTTCGCATGGTTCTGTTTTGGTTTAGGGTATAAAATCGTTTTTTGGGTCTTGGTGAGTTAATTCGTTTTAATTCAAAAATAAATTTGAAAGTTGCTGATTAACAACTTCGGAAAATTTTCAACATCATTGAAATGCATTTGAAAACAAGTAAAAAAGTCTGGAAATGAGTTCTAAATGTTAAAAGTAGTTTAATAATTTACAATTATACAATAAAAACTAATTATATATATGTATAGTGAAAAAAATATACGCTTTAATTCTGATATTGTCATTTTTACCATTAAATAATAGCCTGTTTTCATCTCAACAAGACCTTGATTTTTTCAAATATAAAATTATTATAAATAATTGATTTGCAATTAATTAAATAAATTTTTACTTCATTTTCATCTTGATTTTTCTCAGATATTTTTTTTAAGATTTATTTAACGTCTAGCTTCGTTCTGTTCTTAAGGGAATAAAAAACTAACAATCAAACCACAAAATTATGAAATGTAAAAGTATTTATTGGTTAGCTGTTTTTATGTGTTTAACAGTCATTGGCTGTGATAATACCGAAGACGGAAGCTACGTTGATCCGATTACCCTTTATGAGAAAGTAAACGGAAATTGGGGATTAACAAATTTGAAATTGGTTGATGAATTTGCCATAACAAATGCCATCGAACCGCATGAAGAAAACTTGAGTACTTACTTTAACTACGAAGATTTTAAAATCAAATTCAACGTAGATGAAAAGAACCAGCCAACAAGTTATGAAGTTTTAGGAGACGTTCCGCCTTTATTTGCTCCTAAAGGTTTTTGGAGATTAAGTTCAGATTTCCAGCAAACAAACGCAAGTGGTCCTGTAGCTATTTATTTGTACAGCGATGCACAAAAGACGCAGAAAACAGATGAACTTAAATTGACTTCAGTTCCTGGAAATAATGACGAAATGGAATTAAAATTAGTGCATTCTTCCGGCGGAAGTGCCTATGCGTCTTATGTATTCAAATTAACTGCTATTAATTAAAAGTAATATGAAAAAATTTCTATATACAATTTTACTTGCCCTTTTGATGGTTCCTAATTTCATCCAGGCGCAAGAAACCACGGGAGCTGTAGGCGCAATGTCATCATTTCCGGTCGTGTACAAATACGATGAACAGGTTACCTGGTATTTTGATCTTTCGGGAACCACATTTGCAGAAACGGAAGATCTTTATATCTGGATTTGGTCACCATCTGAACCGGATGCGGGCAATTGGGAAAACTCATCTGATTTTGCAAAACTAACTTATGTAGGCAATAAAGTCTGGAGTTTTAATTTAACACCAACAGCTTATTTTTCTAAAACTCCGGCAGAAATTGCGGCGAGCGCAGGATTTTGGTTTCGTTTAAAAAACAAAACCGGATCAAAACAAAGTGAAGTGGCCAATATGCCTTATACTGATTTTTCTTCTTTTTATACGGCAAATGAGTTAATCAGAGCTTATCCAACAAAACCAACACTCGACAAAGGAGTTAGTATTTTATTTAATGCTAATCTGGCTCCGGGCTTTGCAGGCGCGACAAGCGTACACATGCATAGCGGATTGAACGATTGGGATCTTAAACAAGAATACCAATCATGGTTACCGGACATTGTAGAAAAAACAAAGCTAAAAGATTTAGGAAACGGTTTTTATAAAATGGATTTAGTTCCAAAACAGTATTACAATGCCCCGGATGGTTACGAGATGAAAAACTTAGTTTTCCTGATGGTAAAAGACGATTGGGCAGGAACAACTCCGGATCAGGTTTTATATGCGGGAGCTTATGTACCGCCGCCAGCACCGGTATTTGGATATTTCCCTTTGCAAATTAGTCAGAAAGATTTTCTGGGTATTTACAGAAAAAATAACGAACCGGGCGTAAACAAATTGATCTACACCATTACAGCAGGAAGCAAAGTAATTTCAGGTGAGTTTACAGGAGGAGTTGCTGAAATAAAAGGATTTGTCAATCTGGTTTCAGAGCTTAAGGACGTTCCGAATTTAAGTGAAATTCATGTTTTGGTCAAAGACAATAAAGACAAAACAATTTCGGATACCTCAATTCCGCTTAAAACTTTAGACAAATAATTCACTATCAAATTAAAACACGAATTCTAATGAATAGTAAAAATAAAAAAATAGTCCTGCATCACATGTGGACTACTAAATCGGTGGTATTCATGATTTTCATGCTTTTCCTTTCGGCAGGAATTTTTGCTCAGGGAAAAAAGAAAGTTTCAGGTACCGTTTATGACAATACAGGAAGTGTGTTGCCGGGAGCTTCGGTTATTGAAGTAGGTACAAAAAACGCAACCACAACAGATTTCGACGGAAAATTTACTTTGGAGGTAGCCACAGGAGGTGCAATCGAAGTTTCATTTATAGGATCATCAACACAAAAAGTTCAAATCACCGCAGCATCTTCTAATATTGATGTTCGTTTGCAAAACGATGGTTATCAACTGGCAGAAGTTCAGGTTGTTTCTGTTGGATACGGAACGCAAAAGAAATCAGATTTAACAGGAGCCATTTCCACAGTTGGTGCAGATGATTTAGTTAAAGGAACCATTTCTTCTACAGAACAGGTTTTGCAGGGAAAAGTGGCGGGACTTAACATCATTCGTCCTTCCGGAGATCCGGCTGCAGGTTCAACTTTACGCTTACGCGGAGGAACTTCATTAACAGCAAGTAACAGTCCGCTTATTGTCGTTGACGGAATTGCGGGAGTAGACATCAATATCGTTCAGCCATCTGATATTAAATCAGTAGACGTTCTAAAAGATGCTTCGGCGACAGCCATATACGGATCAAGAGGAGCAAACGGAGTAATCATTATCACGACAAAATCAGGAACAAAAGGCGTTTCTGTTACCTATAGCGGTTTATCAAGCGTGGGTTATGTAGCAGATAATTTAGATTTGTTATCAGCCAATCAATGGAGAGGTTATGTGCGTCAAACCGGAAATATGGACGCTGTAGATTTTGGCGGAAATACCAACTGGCAAAAAGAATTAGAACAAACCGCCATTTCGCAATCGCATACATTAAGCATTAATTCCGGAAAAACAGACAGCGGTTTTAGAGCTTCACTTTCCTATTTAAATAATGAAGGCGTTATAAAATCGACCGGATTAGAAAGAATAAGCGGAAATGTAAGTGCCTATCAATATCTTGGAGAAAATAAGGATGTAAAGTTTGATATGGGCTTGTTCGCAAATATCGACAAATGGCATCCGTTAGATTACAGAATTTTTGAACGTGCTTACAACTTAAACCCAACAATTCCGGTTTATGATGCCAATGGAAATTTTTCTTCTGTTGGAGGAAATATCTACGAAAATCCGGTTGAAATTTTAACTAACAGAACGGTTGATAATGAAAGACACAGACTTTTGGGTTACTTTAAAACAGAGGTTAAATTTTTGAATCATTTCATGGCAGTTGCCAATATTTCGATGGAACATAATGCCGTTCAGGGAAATACTTATAAACCTTCATACGCTGTTTTAGAAGGAAGAACAGAAGGTGGTTATGCTCAAAAAACATATGCAGAATATACCAATGCACAAGGAGAATTGTATGTAAATTATACGAAAGTAATCGATAAGCATAATATTAGCGCACTTGCAGGATATTCTTATTTAGAAAATATTTACGAAGGTTTCGGCGCGCAACGTTCTGGTTTTGTTACAGATGCTTTTAGTTATAACAACTTAGGTGCAGGTTACAATTACCGTTTGGGCGATGTGTATTCGTATAAAGGAAAATCAAATCTGGTTTCCTTTTATGCACGTGCCAATTATGGGTACGACGGAAAATATTTATTGACAGGAACAGTTAGACGTGATGGTTCAAGCCGTTTCGGAGAAAATAATAAATGGGGAACTTTCCCGTCAGCATCTGCGGCGTGGAGAATTTCTAACGAAGAATTTATGACTTCAACAAAAGACTGGCTTGGAAATTTAAAATTAAGAGTGGGTTGGGGAATTACCGGTAATCAGGACGGAATTGGCGAATACAAATCACTTTCGATTTTAGGAGTTGGAAACGACAGTTACTACGATCCCGTTACAGGAACCTGGAGTTTGGCCTATTCGCCAAAACAAAACCCAAATCCTGATTTAAAATGGGAGTCTACAGAACAAGTAAATATTGGTATCGATTTTAGTCTTTTTAACAGAATCACAGGTTCATTCGAATATTATTCTAAAACAACAAAAGATTTATTATATACGTATGAAGTGCCACAACCGCCCTATTTAGTGGGAACAATGTTGGCAAACGTTGGTGAAATGTCAAACAAAGGAGTTGAACTTACGTTGAATGCAGACATTGTAAAAGGAGATAAATTTTCCTGGGATGCTAATTTAACGCTTGGACATAACGTTCAAAAAATTGAAAAACTTTCAAATCCAACCTATAAAACGGATGTTATCTACAGCGGATCTTTACACGGTTTAGCGGGAATGTCAGGACAATATTCTCAAATTATTGCCGAAGGATATCCTGTTGGAACTTTCTGGGGTTTTCAAAGTGCAGGGCTTGACGCCGATGGAAAAATGTTGTACTACAATGCAGCAGGCGAAAAAGTTTTAGACAATGTTTTGGTTGATGCAGATAAAAGAGATTTAGGAAACATTCAGCCGGATCTGACTTTAGGTATCGGAATGAATTTTACTTACGGAAACTTCGATCTTGGAGTTTCAGGTTATGGAATGTTCGGTCAAAAAGCATTGAATGCAACCAACATGATGTTAAACGACCCAAACAGATTACCATCTTATAATGTTCCGGATGATTTCTTAAATAGCGGAATCACATCGGCGCCGAAATATTCAAGTTATTGGATAGAAGATGCTTCATTCTTCAGGCTTCAAACCGTTTCTGTTGGTTATACTTTGCCATTAAAATACAAAGGTTCAAAATTGAGACTTTATGTTATGGGAGAAAATCTTGCCGTATTTACCAACTACAAAGGCGTTGATCCGGAAATTGGTTTAAATGCACAAGATGGTGTAGATCAAACCGGACTAGCATCGCCGGGAATCGATAAGTACAATAATTATCCTCGCCCAACAACCATTTCTGTTGGATTAAATTTTACGCTAAATAACTAAGCGATTAACTCAAAAATATAGAAAATGAAAATCAAAATAACAGCCGCAATATTGATGAGCATGCTTTTTACGATATCATGTACAGATTTAGATGAAGATTTATACGATAGAGTAGAAGATGGAAATTTTGGAAACACTCCTAAAGAAATTGATGCGCTTGTAGGTGGAGCTTATTCATCGTTAAGAGGTTTTGCCGATGGAATATCAAATAATTACCCAACTTGCGAATACGTATTCTTTTTGAATGAAACCGTTTCAGATGAAGCCACAATTCCAACAAGAGGAACAAACTGGTACGATGGCGGGCAATATCAGGATGCACAAAAACATACCTGGAAAGCAGATAATCGTATGATTCTTTCAGCATGGCGTTACAATTATACCGGAATTGCAAAGATCAATTCGATCATTTATCAAATCGATAAATCATCATTGACAGATGCGGCAAAAGCACCAATTTATGCTGAATTAAAAGCGTTGAGAGCGTATTACTATTATAATCTTTTAGATTTATTTGGGAATGTGCCAATCGTAGTCAATTTTGAAGATACAGCTTTGCCATCCAATTCTACAAGAAAACAAGTTTACGATTTTGTGGAGAAAGAATTGCTGGATGCCATTCCGCATTTAACCTCCAATATAGTGTATTCTAAATTCACTAAAAACGTTGCTTACTCTGTATTGGCAAGATTATATCTTAATTCTGAAGCTTTTATAGGAACGCCGCGTTGGCAGGATTGCATCAATATGTGCCAGAAAGTGACAGGTTATACTTTAACGCCAGATTTCTTCGCCAATTTCGCAACAGAAAATCAAAAGTCACCAGAAATTATTTTTGCCATTCCTTACGATTCAAAAGCAGGAACAGTAGGGAATTATATGTCATCAATGTCTTGTCACTATTTGCATAAATTAACGCTTTCTGCGATAGGAGATTATCCTTGGAGTGCCAACGGAATGTGCGCGCAACCAGGCGTTTATTCTGCTTTTGCTGAAACAGATAAAAGAAGAAAATGTATGGTAGCCGGAGATCAGATAAACTTAGCAACGGGACAAGTTATAATGATGGATAACGGAGAGCCTTTAACCTATACAGAAACAGTAACAAGTGTTGCCGATGCCAAAGAAAATGAAGGTGTTCGTTTAGGAAAATACGAAATGAAAGCTGGAGAAATGTGGGAACGCGATCACGATTTTGTTCTAATTCGATATGCCGAAATTTTAATGATGCAAGCCGAATGCTACGTTCGTTTAGGATCTGCAGATTTGGCAAAACCATTTTTACAACAAATAACAACGCGTGCCGGAGAAGAAATGCCAGCCGTAATAGATCTTAATTTTATAGATAAAGAATTGCTAAAGGAATTTACTTTTGAAGGAAGAAGAAGAACAGATAATATCCGTTTTGGAACATTCTTCCAGCCATGGTGGGAAAAAGGAGCAACAGAACCATACAGAGCAATTTTCCCGATTCCGAGTACTGTTTTAACGACAAATAAAAATCTTAAGCAAAATCCTGGTTATCCTGTAAACTAGGCTTAAATGTCAGTCTTCCATGTTGGTTAGTCGTGGAAGGCTGACATGTTTTTATTTTTTTGCCGAAGATTAAAATGATTAAAAAAAGGTTTCACGCAGATTTTGCAGATTTAGTTTTTAATGTAGTTTACAATAAATCTGCAAAATCTGCCTAAATCCATTTAAATCTGCGTGAAATAATTTTATTCAAGGATTAGAAGATTAAAAATGATTAAAAAAGGCTTCACGCAGATTCGGCAGATTAAAGCAGATTTAGTTTTGATATAGTTACAATAAATCTGCAAAATCTGCTTAAATCCATTTAAATCTGCGTGAAATAATTTTAGGCAAAGACTGACTATTTAAGCATTAAATAAAATCTTTTTAATCCTTTAAACTGCGGTAAAAAAAAAGCTCAAGAACAGTCATAAAATAATAGTAAATCAATATGAAAAAATACATCACATTATTGTTTTTTGGGATTTTGAATATTTTAGTCGCCACTGGTTGCAGCAACGATGACAAAAGTTCAGATGCATCCGAGGCAGAAGTAGTAAAACCCGTCGCCATCGAAAAAACAAACAGCACCAAAATTTACGTGCACTACATGCCCTGGTTTGAAACCAACGAAAGCAGTGCCGATAAAAAATGGGGCTATCACTGGACAATGGCCAACAAAAATCCCAACAACATTGGAGCCAACAATCGCAGAGAAATTGCATCGTATTATTATCCGCTGATTGGTCCGTATCATTCAGGAGATAAAAATGTGATCGAAAATCATTTGCTTTTGATGAAATACTCCGGAATCGATGGAGTTTTAATCGATTGGTACGGCACATTTGATGTTAATGATTACAGAATGGTCAAAGAAAACACCGAACAATTGATTGCAATGTTAGACAAAGTAGGTCTGGAATATGCCATTGTTTACGAAGACAGAGTAACAAAAAATGTAGTCGATGCCGGAAAAGCAATTTCGGTAACCGGAGCTGCTAAAACCGATTTGGCGTACATGGAGAAAAATTATTTTGATGATGCGAACTACATCAAAATAAACGGAAAACCATTGCTGCTTAATTTTGGTCCAATTGTATTGCAAACGCCTGCAGAATGGACAAATGTTTTTAATTCCATAACCACAAAACCTGCTTTATTAACGCTTTGGGATCAATCTGTAGAAGCCGGAGCAAATGCTTCCGGAGAATATGCGTGGGTTTACAAAGACAATAGTTTTCTAACGAATTTCTACACCAATACAAAACCAAAACTGAATGTTGCAATAGGAAGTGCCTATCCCGGTTTTAAAGATTTTTATGCAGCTGGCGGAGGCGGAGCAGCGATTGGATGGACCATCGAACACAATAATGGAGCAACGCTTGACGAAACACTTTTACTAGCTAAAAACGCAAATCTAAATTACCTGCAATTGATTACCTGGAATGACTTTGGAGAAGGAACCATGTTCGAACCAACAGTAGAATTTGGATACACGTATATCGAAAAAGTAAAAACTTTTGCAGGCGTTAAAAATACTGAAAGCGTATTTCCTGAAATCAGTAAATTATATAACTTAAGAACAGCAAAAAAAGGCAATGCCGATGCCCAGAAAAAATTAGATCAGGCCTTTAATTATTTTGTTTCGATGCAGCCTGCAAAAGCAAAAGAAGTAATCAATGAAATTAAATAAAGAGTTGTAATTAATACAATTAAATAATGAAAAAAATAAGATATAGCTACTGCCTGATCGTTTTCACATCGATATTGATGTTTGCCTGCAGTTCCAGTACTAAAAAAACATACAAAATCAGTTCTCCCGGAAAAAACACCGAATTAGTTTTTGAATTAACAGCTTCTGGTCAGCCTGAATATAGTTTTACTTCTAACGGAAAATCGGTTATAGAACCTTCTCTTTTGGGATTTGAATTTCAGGGAATTCCAAAAATGACAGAAGGTTTTGAAGTGGTTTCTACCGAAGAAAAATCGGCAGATCAAACTTGGGAACAACCTTGGGGAGAATTCAAAAAAGTAAGAGATCATCACAACGAATTGATTGTCCATTTGAAAGAATCAACGGGAGAAGAACGTTTGGTTGATATTATTTTCAGGGTTTTTGATGACGGAGTTGGTTTTCGATATGAATTTCCGAAACAACCTCATTTAGGAAAAGTCAAAATCTCGAATGAAATAACCCAGTTTACTTTTAAATCAGATAACAATGTTTGGTGGATTCCGGTGCATCGCGAAAACAGTTATTACGAAAGTACCTATCGTAAAACGCCAACCAGCAAAACGGATACGATTAATACGCCGGCAACTTTTGAAACCAAAGAGAAATTATTTGTGGCGATTCACGAAGCCAATTTAACCGATTTTGCGTCAATGACGTTATTAAAAACCAATGATAAACAATACAAAAGTGATTTGGTTCCATGGGCAGATGGCGTGAAAGTATATGCCGAAACGCCTTTTAAAACGCCCTGGAGAACTATCGTTGTTGGAAAAACGCCGGGAGAAGTAGCAACTTCTACCATTATGCTGAATTTAAACGAGCCATCAAAAATTGAAGATCTTTCCTGGATTACACCTTCAAAATATATCGGAATCTGGTGGGGAATGCATTTAGAAAAATTTACCTGGGGGCAAGGACCAAAACATGGTGCCACAACTAAAAACACCAAAGAATATATTGATTTTGCTGCGAAAAACAATTTCGACGGTGTTCTGGTAGAAGGCTGGAACGAAGGCTGGGACGGCGACTGGACAGCAGACGGATCTGCATTTAGTTTTGTAAAAGCTTATCCTGATTTTAACTTAGAAGAAATCACCAAATATGCAGCCATCAAAAATGTTCGCTTAATTGGACATCACGAAACGGCCGGCGCTACAAAAAACTATGAAAACCAGTTAGAAGACGCTTTCAAACTGTACAATAAAATGGGCGTAAATACCGTAAAAACGGGCTATGTCAATAAATATTTAGATAAAAAAGAATGGCATGATAGTCAATATGGTGCACGTCATTACAGAAAAGTGATGGAAACAGCAGCCAAATATCATATCATGATCGACAATCATGAACCAATAAAAGGTACGGGAATACAAAGAACGTATCCAAACTTTATGTCGCAGGAAGGCGGAAGAGGACAAGAATACAATGCATGGTCTGTAGATGGCGGAAATACGCCGGAACATTTAACGACTTTGCCTTTTACCAGAATGCTTTCCGGCCCTTTTGATTATACGCCGGGCAATTTTAATTTTGATTATAAAACGCCATCAAAAGCCAGAGTACAAACGACTTTGGCAAACCAATTGGCCTTGTATGTTATTGTTTTTAGTCCGTTGCAAATGGCTTCAGACTTACCGGAGAATTATGAAGGAAAACCGGAATTTCAGTTTGTAAAAGAAGTGCCTTGCAATTGGTCTGACACTAAAGTATTAGATTCTAAAATTGGAGAATACACTACAATCGTCCGTAAAGACTGGGACGAGAAAAACTGGTATTTAGGTTCTATAACCAACAGCAATGCCAGAAATCTTAAAGTAGCCTTATCATTTTTAGATAATGGAAAAGAATATGAAGCCGAAATTTATGCCGATGGAACAGGAGCAGACTATAAAACGAATCCGTATCCGGTTACGATTTCAAAACAAAAAGTAAATAGTAAAACGATATTAGATATTAAACTCGCAGCTGGCGGAGGAACAGCTATAAAATTTTCTCCGATACAGAAATAAGTTAGTTTACGTTTATTTTGAGTTAAGTTTGAGCAATGAACCCGGCATCTTTTTTGAAAAAGATGTCGGGTTTTTTGATTACAAGTTGTGTCATTTCGACGAAGGAGAAATCACATCACGTATTCGGTTATTACTTTAACTCAAAGAATGTGGTTAAACTTTGCGCAAACCCACTTTATGTGATTTCTCGTTCCTCGAAATGACAAAACTACGCGTCTCTAAACCTTTGCACCTCAAAGCCTTTAAAAAACTTAGTACCTCAGAACCTTAGCAACTCAGCACCTCAAAAACCTAATGTTTATAAAGCTTAACACGTCCGCCAAAGGCATAAGTTGCCGCAATAGTTGGACCGTTATATCCCCATTTAAAGAAACCGTTTAGTCGTTCTCTTTCTACATCGACTCTGATGTTTAAGCCTGTATATCCGGCTGTTATGCTAAAGTTTTTATATACATTATACAAGACAGAAAGATTATAACTCAAAAGTCTTCCGTCTACATTATCAACTTTTAAAGCGAAATAATTAGCGTTTACATAAAGTCCCCACTTATCTGCTAATACAAATTCTCCCCAAAGCCCAAGATCGGGAAGTGGAGCAGTAAAGTCAAAATTATCTCTATATTCTGCCTGTGCGGTGTTTCCTTCTAATCTTATACCCACATCGGCAAACATTACATGTGCTCCTATAAGTGCTCCTATTTCATATGTTGGTTTAGATATAAAGGCATATCCATAAACAAGTCGGTAAATTTGATTGTCCATAAAAGCAGAAACTCTTGCATCTACAGGATAAACATGATCACCAAATTCAATTTCTCGTTGAAGTACTTTACTTGCCGTTCTTTTTAGATAAAAATATTCAGTTCCAAGTCGTGATCTTCTTGAAATTCTCCACTCGAATGCAGCTGCAAACGAAACGGTGTTTTTATTAAAACCAAGATCTTTTTCAAAATCAATCAAATTACCGAATTCACCATTGTTGCTTCCTACTTCTACTTCTGTATTATTGGTAGGAAAAAATACTCCTGCGGAAACTTTAAAACGTCTTCCGTGCCACGATAAATCATCGAGTGTCTGATTCTGATAATTAATCGATTCATCTTTTACATTAACTAAACTATCTTTTAAAGTGGCTTCTGCAACAATTTGTGCTTGTGATGCAAACCCTAAAAAGAAAACTATGAGCAAATAGAGTAATTTTTTCATAAGATTTTTTTGATTTTTTAGTGATAAAATTTTAACATTTAAAGTTAACAAAAATTTTCATTCACTTTGTGTTTTCTTTTAATATTTTTTAATGTAATATGTCTGATAGTCAGTTTTATACGTTATTTTATATGCTTTTTTGCCGCAAAAACAGAAATTGAATTTATTATTAATTATATGAAAATACATCTAAAAATATTTTTATTGAAGGAAAAAAACCTTTTAAAAATCGCAGTGTTTGTTTGGCTTTTGAATGAAATTGCCTTTTGAAAACGATTGTCCGCGTGAGGGATAGGAGGAAGCTACCGAAGTAGCCCGGATAGCCCGACAGCATTTAAGAAAAGGCCCAATGAACGCCATCTTAATAAGGGCCTTTTTTTAAATGGTGGCACGCCCAGGTTCTTCTTAAGCTTCTAAGATTCTGAGGTTCTGAGTAAAAAAAAAGCCTCTGTAATTAGAGACTTATGAAGTTTATTGATTTTTTCGAATTAGACGCGGTTGTAATCGGCTTTCCAGTGTACAATTGCTTTTTTAATGGCATCGCCGCTTAGATTGTTTTTGAGTGCATCTTCGATGAGTGGAAGCAATTCTTCATCTGGAGCAAAACGTAAGGCGAAAATTTGATCTTTGCTTAGTTTATATTCAAATTCTTCGAGTCTTTTTCCGGTAAGAGTAAAATAGCGGTAACGAAGTTCTAAGCAAACAATTCTGTTTTGTAAAATAAGGGCATAATGCTGGCGCAGCATAAAAGCAAGACAAAACAAGAACACAAAACCTACACTAATAAACGACCATATTAAATGATCGTCTGTATGAAAGGCAAAGTAAATACTTGCTACTAAAAATATCGTAAGAACAGGATAGTAGACAAAGTGGTGCCAGGGATAAAACCTGATATGGTTTGAATAAGTTTGAACTTTCATGACTTTTTTGCATTAAAGGTAAGGTGTTAAATTAACAAAAGCCACTCTAAAAAAGAGTAGCTTTTGTTTAAAATAAACTAACAACCAATATTTTTATAATCGTATCTATTGTAGGAATTTATAAATAGTGAGTCTTTATAAATTAATAGCGTTTCAATTATCTAAATATCTTAAAACCTATTGTAAAATTATAAACACAGTAATCGAATTCTGTTACATTATAAAATTTAAATTTTATAGAATTCAAACGTCTCTTTTTTGAATTATAGTATTTTCGATTATTCTCCATTCTTCTAATTTCGAGTTATAAGATTTGCTTGCATTTGCCGGGCTTGATGAAGGCAGTGTAATAAGATTATAGGTTTTGTTTAGGTGAACATATTTTTTGAAAAATACTGCGGCTTTTTGACCATTAAAAATTATGGTTTTTATGTTTGAATGTGTTTCTAAAAACGATTCGAAGTCATTGGCTATTTCATTTTTTATGGCGCTGTCTAAACTTCCTACACGATCGCAAAATTGTAAAACGTCCCAAAGTGCAATATTGTTTTTTTGAAGAAGTGCTTTCCTGATTTGGTAATCGTCTGAAAAATCTTCTTTTAAAATGGTAAACATAAACTTCCAGAAATTATTTTGTTTATGACCGTAATACTGGTTTAGTTCTAACGACTTTGTTCCGGGCATTGTGCCTAAAATCAAAATGTTAGCGTTATTGGACGTTATTGGATCAAATGAAAAACTCTTCATAAATATTGAATTAATTTAACGAAATTATTTAATGTTAAAATAATCATTTAGAGATAATTATAAAACATAATACAAAAATTATATAACAACTTCGGCCTGTTATTAAGCGACCTTTGGCTTATCGATTTTTCCTTGAATTCATGACTCTACAACGATTGTTATTTCTGAAAAATCTATATAATAAAGTTAGAATTTAAAATCCACGCAAGATGAAAATAGTTGAGATAAATACAGAGAAAATTAATAATATTTTTGACGAGTTAACTTTAAACGTAGGCGGAAAAGTAACTTTCGATTTAGAAGAATATACTTTAGAAGTCAACAATAATTTTGCCAAAGGATCTATTATTGGTTCTTCTTTCAACGATGATATCTCATACATACAATTTGATATGACTTTTGCTGTTGATGTTAGAATGAATATTACAAATTTGAAAGCTTCTCCCGTGTATTTTGCTTATTGCTCAAAGGGAAATTTATCTCATAGTTTTGGAATTACAGGCGAGGAAAAAAAATTGAAAACTTTTCAAACCGCTATTCTATCATCAAAACAAGATCAGGAACACGTTTTATTTTTTGAAAAAGAAACAAAGACTCAATTTACTTTAATTATTGTTGGAACTCAGGTTACGACTAGTAAAACGAATTCTTTAAATGAAAGCGTAAGAGAAACTTTTTTCGGAGAAAATACTTCGGAAGATTTCTTTTACACAGGTTCTTATAATTTAAGAATTGCCGAAAAAATAGAGCAATTGAACGCGATTACTCAAAACGGAATTGTTCGTAATTTATTGAAAGAAGGTATTTTGAAAATTATCCTTGCAATGGAAATTCAACAACATACAGATGATTTACTTGCTGTTTCTAAAGATTCAAATTGTTTGACTTTACGAGAAATGGAAGAAATTAAAGAACTTTCTGAAGCGATAAAAGCAAATCCTGAAGAAGCATTTACGATTAAATCATTAAGTAAAAGATCTGGTTTATCTCCAAATAAATTACAGGAAGGTTTTAAAATGATTCATAACCGAACTGTAAATGACTACATCACTCATATGAGAGTTTTAAAAGCCGAAATTCTAATTAGAACTTCAGACTTAAATATCTCTGAAATTGTATACTGCATTGGTTTTACAAGCAGAAGCTATTTCTCTAAAATCTTCAAACAAAAATTCAACTGCAGCCCAAAAGAATATAAATTTAATTTGAATCCGTTGGCTATAACAGCTTAAGAGAGGTTCAAAGTTGCAAAAGTTCATAGGCTCAAAGGTTTTCTTAGAGCCAAAGATTTCCGTAGAGACGCACAGCAGTGCGGTCTTTTTTTGTTTATATTTTAGAGTGAGCGGGAATTTATTTTCATAAAAATAGTCGAATTTTAAAAAACTTTGTACCTATGAACCTTTGCTTCTTTGTACCTAAACAAAAAACGTGTATATTTGCATAACTAATTATGTAATTAACTATATTATGGGTTTTTTCGACAAAGTGGGTAAGGTTGCTTTAGGAAGCAGGTTGCGATTGATGACCGCAAGCATAACAGATGATGCGGCTAAGATTTATGAACTTTATGGTGTAGATTTTATGCCAAAATGGTTTCCGGTATTTTATGTTTTGACGGAAGAAAGAGAGATAACGATTACGGAAATTGCGAATGAGATTGGACATTCTCAACCTTCGGTAAGTAAGATTGTGCAGGAAATGATTACGGCGGGATTGGTAGAAGAAAATGAAAAAACCAATGATAAACGTAGAAATATTGTTGTTTTAACAAAACAAGGTTTGCTTTTATCTAAAAAAATAAAACTGCAATGTATTGATGTCGAAGCCGCTGTCGAATCTTTAATAGCTGAATCAAACCATAATTTGTGGGCAGCACTTGAAGAATGGGAGTTTTTACTGGAGCAAAAATCACTTTTTAAAAGAGTAAATGAACAGAAAAAAACAAGAGAAAGTCAGTATGTGCAAATCGTTGAATATGAATATAAATACCAGGATGCGTTTAAAGCACTTAACGTAGAATGGATTTCGACCTACTTTGAAATGGAAGAAGCTGATTATAAAGCTTTAGATCATCCAAAGGAATATATATTAGACAAAGGCGGGAAAATTTTCGTGGCTTTATATCAAAATGAACCTGTTGGTGTTTGCGCCATGATTAAAATGCAGGATGAAAATTATGATTTTGAACTGGCAAAAATGGCAGTTTCTCCCAAAGCGCAAGGAAAAAATATTGGCTGGCTCCTCGGACAAACCATCGTAGAAAATGCCAAAAAACAAGGCGCAAAAAAATTATATCTGGAAAGTAATACCATCTTAAAACCTGCTATTAACTTATATCATAAACTGGGCTTTCAGAAAATTTCCGGTTTAGCAACACCTTATAAGCGTTGTAATATTCAGATGGAGTTACTTGTATAGGTTCAAAGGTTCAGAGTTGCAAAGGCTCAAAGGCAAAAAAAGGAACAGAGGTTAAACCTTTGTCCCTCTGTACTTTGATCCTTTGTATCTACCTATTAAACTTATAATACTCCAAATCCAGATGTTCTTTGCCTTCAATAGAGCATAGAATAGAATTCATGGCTATTACGCTAAAAGTGATTCCGTTTCCTCCAAAGCCCAGGACGTAATGTTCATTTTTGTCCGGGTTTGGTTTTCCGAAATAGGGTAGGCCATCTTTGGTTTCACCAAAAGTTCCTGCCCAGGCGTAATCTGGTTTGAAATGTATTTTCGGGAATTTTCTTTGAAATTTCTTTAAAAGAAAATGTTCCTTTTTAGGTAAAAGTTTATCACGTCTTTTAGTGTCTTTAAATTCTTCATCGCCACCGCCAATTATGATTCGGTTATCGTGGGTGGCTCTAAAATATAAGTATGGCGTTGAGGTATCCCAAAAAATAGCTTTTTTGAAAGCGGTTGGCAATTCAGGAACGTTCTCAGATGCAATTACAAAAGTGCTTTTTAAATCAACGATTTTTTCAGCAACAGTTTCTGTGCTTTCATAACCGCTGCAGCGTATAACATGATCGGCAGTTATGTTGAATTTCTCTTCGGTTTTTGCTACAAGTTTTTCTTTGTGTTTTTCAACTGAAGTTATATTGGTACGGTCAAAAATCTGCATTCCTTTTTTCTCGCAATATTGTATTAAATCCTGTGCCAGTTTATACGGATCTACAACGGCAGCAGTTTTAGATTCTATTGCAGCAAGAGCATTTAAACCCAGTTTTTCTAAGTCCCATTTTTCAAGCCATGTCACATCAAAACCATGTTCTTTACGGCATTTGAATTCAGTTTTTAGAAACGGAAGATCTTTTTTAAGCGAGCAAAAATAGATGCTTTTTTTGAATTCGAACTGACAATCGCTTTTTATATCATCGACAATAGTTCGTAAGTCAAAAATTGCTTTTTTGCCATTATTATAGCTGTCAAGAGCGCATTTTTCGCCTCTTAATTTTATAAGGTCGTGTAATGAAACATCAATTTCATATTGTAATAAAGCGGTGCTGGCAGCGGTGCTTCCGTTGGCGACATCTCTGCGGTCGACCATTATAATTTTTTTTCCTTCGTTTATGAGTTTATAGGCGATTAAAGCTCCGGTGATTCCGCCGCCAATAATTAAAATTTCAGTTTCTACATCTGATTCTAAGGATGGATAACTCTCCATCGCATGTTTTAAGGGCCAGAAGGTTTCTGTTGAGCGTAGCTTCATTTTTTGGTTATGTTTTGGGTACGCAATTTCGTCCTGTTTTTGTCTTTTATTTCGTGTTGTTCGTCTGCTTCAGCGATTGAATGAGAAGTTCTCACGCTTTCTTCTTTTTTAGCAAGTTCGCTCAGTCTGTGATAGTATTTCTGAACAATAATCATTTCCTGTTCTGTCATACTTTCAATATCGACCAGCGTGTTGCTTGAATATTCATTTGAAGCCACCAATTCATTTAATTTTAATTGAATGGCAAGTGAATCTCTATTTTGAGCTTTCTGAATTAAAAAAACCATCAGGAATGTAATAATCGTAGTTCCGGTATTTATAACCAGCTGCCATGTTTCAGAATAATTGAAAATCGGACCGCAAATAGCCCAGACTACAACAATTAAAAAAGCACTGATAAAAGCTGTTGTACTTCCTGCTGCTTTAGAAACATGCGAAGCAAAACTATCAAAAGTGCCCTTTTTTTTATTTATCTTTTTCATTATGATTTTGCTTTTACTTTTCGTTTGCTAACTTTTTCTTCCCGAATTACTTTATTATTTTTTTCGTCATAAATGGCATCAAAAATTTTCTGACCCGTTTTACTGAAAATCTTAATTTTAGGATCATCATGTGTTCCTGTAATGGTAATCGGAAATCCGACTAAACCAAAAGGAGGAAGCCCTAATCGCATTCTTAAATCTAACAATCCATCAAAACTGGTTGTTCCTTTAATGGTAGGTCTAAAGCTGGCTACACTAAACGTAAAAGGCTGAATATGAATTAAATTGTTATCTATATTCGATTTTATTTCAATGCCTTTCAAATCAGGATTATTCAATCCGTCTTGTCCGGTTTGCGAACTAATTCCGTCAAAAAGTTTAAGGCCTTTTACTTTTACATCACGTAAATTCAAAATTCCTTCACCTTCAAGAGATTCATAAATTGGTCCCATGTTTCCGTTTAAGTCTCCTTTTATTGTGTAATCAATTCCAATAATTCCTTCTGCTTTTTCAGCCGCGGTGACCATATCATGAAACATCGGAATTTCTTTGTAAGCTTTTTGTACGCTGAAATCTTTGGCCGTAAAATGCGCATCAAAATGGGCAGATGTTGGCGATTCATCTTTATAAGAAGCATCAACTCCAACAATACAATCTATAATATTAAAAGTGGTGTTTTTTAAATAAAAACCTTCTTTCGTAACACTCACTTTTCCTGCGAGTTTATTCAAAACAAGTCCGTTATATTCAACTTTATCGACATTTGTTGTAAGTCCAACATTTAGATTTCTCGGAACAATGACAACGCCGCTCATCTTTGGATGATCTTCTTTGGCGTATTCAACATCAATATTTCGATCTGTATTTTCGCCTTTTTTCAGCGCCATAAATTCGTCAACATTTATCAGTTTCGATTTCATGTTGAATTCACCGCTTAAAGTTCCGTGCGATTCTAAAAAGTAATTGATGGTATTAAGCAGATATCCGTTAATCGCAAAATCAGACTTTCCGTAAAAAGCATCAAATTTTTCAAACCACATTTTCTCATTCTGAAAACGGAAATTCCCTTGTTTGATATAAAATGCTTTCGGAAAAAGTTCAGAAGTTGCTTTTATATTTTTAAGAATAATTGTTCCGCGATTGTCCAGTTTACTATATTGTCCCGTTGTGGCATAACTTTGTTTTCCTTTTAACGAAAGATCAGCTTTGGCATAACCGGTAATGTCAACTCCTTTTTGAGAAAACACTTTATAAATACGCCCCACATTCAGTTCTCCTTTTATTTTAGCATTATAAGCCAAATCACTAAAGTCTGAAAGCGTTGCATTTACATACATCGGATTTCCTTCAAACACAAATGATGCGGGCGCAACTGCCACAATCAAATCCTCAAATGTTCCGGCTTTGTTTAACACATTTGCTACTAAAGTTATATCAGTAATGGGATTAGGATAAGAATCTGTTTTTAGCCAGCCATTTCGCAGAGAAATTCCGCCGATGGTTTTAGGAAATAATTTTTTTGAAGTACTAAAAACACCTCTTGCCTGAATATTGGTTTTCAGAATTCCTTTTAATTCCATGGTGTTTAAACCAATTGCAGCATCTACTGTAGCAAGATCCAAAGCACCTTTTACACTCGCATTTACAGTCATTTCATTAAAGCCTTTGCTGTGTAAATAAGCCGTGAAATAATCTTTTTCGCCTACTTTAAATTTTAAGGTATTTAAGTTTATCAGTAATTTTTGAACATCTAATGATGGCAAAATCGCATTCAGATCCATCTGAAAATCCGTCAATGGGGCAGGGGCATTTTGATAATTTATCGCGCCTTCATTAATTTTAAGATTAAAAGCTAAATCCGGTTTTTGATTTTTGGCAACATTATAATCTCCTTTAAATGTAAAAAGTAAATCACTTTTACCTGAAATTTCGGTTTCTTCCATCCAGGTTAAATATTCCGGTGGCATTACAGAAAACAAATCTTTTAAGGTTGAATTTTTTGAAGCGGCTTTGATATTAATTTTATAACCGTCTCTTAAAATGGTAAATAACCCGGTGAATTCTAAAGGCAATTTATTTATTCGCAATTCATTTTTTTGAAGAATAAACGAAAGCGCATGTGTATTGATTCGGGTAATTAAATCAGCACGTAATTCTTTTTTTCTAAGATAAGCAGTTCTGTTGTAGTAAAAATCGATGTTGTCAATTTTAGCATCGGTGTTTAAATCGAAAATATCTTCGCTTAAATTTCCTTTTCCAACATAATTAAAGCCTTTTGCATCGATCAGAACTTTGGCAGAACGATCGTTGTATTTTACGTGACAATCCTCAAGATCAATACGTTCTAACCGAATTGCTGTTCCTTCTTCCGGCTCTTTGTTTTTGTCTTCTTTGTCATCCGGAGCTTTATAAATATTGTAATTGGCTTGCCCTTTTTGGTTTACCATTATATTTATTAAAGCTTTAGAAACATATAATTTATTGATTTTGACTTCGTTGTCGAAAATTAATCTTTTTAAATTGATACCAAATGCAACTTGCTCTGCTTTAAGCAAAGTATCATTGCTAAAAGGTGCTGATCCTGTAAGCGACAAATCATCCAGCGAAACTGTCAGCGACGGAAAATGTGTAAAAAAAGAAAGCCTCGACTTCGAGAACTCCATTTTTGTATCTAATTTTTCGTTTGCAATTTTCTTTACTTCTGAAGCCACTTTTCCGGGAAAAAGTAGCGGAATGAGAAAAAGCAATAGCAAAATTGTTGCTATTGCTATTCCTAAAACCTTGAGCGTTTTTAAGGCAATATTTTTATATGAAAAACTCATCGGCGTACATTTAAATTACTTTTTTGCTTTTTCGGCTTCGGCTTTTTTGGCGTCTTCTTCTTTTTGTTTTTCAGCTTTTTCTTTATCTTCCTGGGCTTTTTCCTCTTTAGCTTTTTCGGCTTTTTTCTGTTCCTCTTCTTTTTTCTCTTTTATCTCTTCCTGCTTTTTTTCTTTCTGTTTTTCTTTCTTTTTATAGTAACCTCTTAGCAAAAAGTTGCTTTTTGCAGCTTCCATATTTTGGCTAAACCCTTTTGTACCGGATTCTAAATTAGAAAGTGTGTTCGAAACGCTGTTCGCCATTTTATCATCGCGCACTAATCGTGCTAAAGCTCCGTTTCCGTTATTCATACTGTGGCTAAAAATGGCAAGTTCATCGGTAATAACGGCAGCATTATCAACACTTTTCTTAACGCTTTTCATTAAATCCTGCATTTCAATTCCGTTAATCGAAGCAATTGCACCGTTATTTTCAACTACTTTAGTAGATTTAACTCCCGGAGAAATTGTTAAAACTTTATCGCCCATTAATCCGTCAGAACCAATGCTGGCACGGGCATCTGTTTTAATAAATTCACGTACGTCATCTTTTATAACCATCGACACCACAACAGAAGAATCGTTTATTAATCTGATTTCTTCGACTGTTCCGATATTAATTCCTGAAAAACGAACATTATTTCCCACTTCTAAACCGCTAACCGTTTTAAATTGTGATGTAATATGAAATGTTGATCCAAATAGGTTTTTTTGTTTTCCAATAAAATAAATTGCCACTATAAAAAGCAACAATCCTACTGTTACAAACATTCCCAATTTCCAAGTATATCCAGATTGCTTATCCATGATTTCTATTTTTATTTTTTAAGTTTATTCAAAAAAAGAGCGTACCCATTCGTCATCGCTTTGTTCTAATTCTTCGTAAGTTCCTTCAGCATGTATTACACCGTCTTTTAGCACCATAATGCGGTCTGCAGTAAGTTTGGCACAAGCCATATCGTGTGTAATAATGATTGATGTTGTTTTTCGTTTGTGTTTTATATCTAATATCAGTTCACTGATTTCTCTTGATGTTATAGTATCTAAACCGGTTGTTGGCTCATCGTATAAAATAATTTCAGGCTTAAGAATTAAAGTTCTGGCCAGACCAATTCTTTTTTGCATTCCGCCTGATAATTCAGATGGCATTTTATTTATCGCATCACTTAAACCAACATTGTCAAGTGCTTCTACAACTTCAGCTTCAACTTCTTCCGGAGTTAAATCGCTTTTGTGTTTTTTTAATGTAAAAGCTAAATTTTCACGAACTGACATTGAATCGTATAAGGCACCACTTTGAAACAGAAAACCAATTCTTACTCTGATTTCATTGAGGTCTTTTTTATTAAGATTCAGTACGTTTTCATCGAATACTTTTATTTCTCCTTTATCAGGTTCAATTAAACCCACAATACATTTTATAGTTACTGATTTTCCAGAACCGGAACGCCCTAAAATCACTAAGTCTTCACCTTGATTTACAGTAAGATTAACTCCTTTTAAAATCGTGTTATTTTTGCCAAAAGTTTTGTGCAAATTTTTAATCTCGATTATGGGAGTTTTACTTTTTGCTTTTGGTTCTTTCTCTATATTTTTTTCTTCCTTAATCATCTTTAAAAAAATAAGTCGGTTATTTGAACAGCTACCATATCAATTATAAAAATGGCTAAAGATGCCGTTACAACAGCAGAGTTTGCGGCTTTTCCAACACTTTCAGTTCCGTTAGAAGCATTAAAACCTTTATAACATCCAATCATTCCAATAAAAAAGCCAAAGAAAAAGGTCTTAATTGTGGCTGGAAAAAGATCAAGAAATGATAAGGATTGAAGAATTTGTGTCAGAAAACGGTAAAAATTTACATCACCGTGAATATTAATACCAATATATCCGCCTATAATGCCCACTGCATCAGCAAAAAACACTAATAGCGGAACCATTAATGTACAGGCTAAAATGCGGGTTACAACCAAATAATTGTATGGGTTAATTGCCGAAACTTCCATGGCGTCAATTTGTTCTGTTACTTTCATCGAACCTAATTCGGCACCAATTCCTGAAGATATTTTTCCTGCACAAATTAAAGCTGTTATTACAGGAGCAATTTCACGAATCAGTGATAGTGCGACCATTCCCGGTAACCAGGATTCGGCTCCAAATTTCACCAAAGTTGGTCTCGATTGAAGTGTAAGTACTAAGCCCATAATAAAACCTGTAATAGCAACAAGGGGCAATGATTTATATCCTATAATATAGCATTGCTTCACAAATTGCTTAGCCTCGTAAGGAGGTACAAAAACTTCCTTAAAAAACTGCTTTGCAAACAGTGTTGCATTACCTATCTCTTCGAATGTATTTTTTAAAGTAAGAATCAAAATACTACTGTTTTAGTTGAGTTTAAATTTTTGAAAATCAATATTTTAACATATTTAATTTTCCTTCGATATTTTTAAATAAAATTACCTTATTAGTTAACAAAAATTCTTACACAACTTTTTTGGATGTTTATATAATTTACATAATAGCACAATAATTATATTAAGTTGACGTTACTTCAAATCTTCATAAAAATAAAAAAATCCCTTTTAGACAAAGGGATTTTAGGGTAAGTAGAAAATTTAGTTTTTTGGAATATATAAATTTAGTTAAAATTTTATTGGTTAATAGCAACGCCGGTTTTAGCTTTCATAAGCGGAATTACTTTACTTTCTGACAGCTTTAGGTTTTCCATTATCAATCTTGCAGTTAAATAACAAACTGTAGATTCTGATCCTTGATTTAGGTTTACATTATCTTTTTCTAAACCATCATATCCACCTCCGCTAATTGGGTTGTACATAATTTGGTTTAAGTGATTTTTACCTAAAAACCAGTTGAATGCAATTTTCATTTTTTGTTTGTATTCAGGATTTTTAAACGCATTGTAAAATGAGTTCAAAGTCTGAATCATGTACGAAACATCAATTGGCTGTTCTCCGTATTCTTGTGGTTCTGAACCTTTATGGTACCAACCGTTGTTTGAAATAACTTTAAAGTTATCGCCTTTATAAGTTTTCGAAATCAAGAAATCAAGTGATTCTAAAGCTACTTTTTTGTAAATAGGTTTATTGGTTACAAGATACGCATACAACATTGATTCCGGTAAAATTCCGTTACCATAAGTCATTGAGTTTTCGAACCATTTCCAGTCTTTAGTAGAGTAAATTTCATAACCGGATAATAATTTCGCGTTCAGTTTATTGATAATTGCTGCTACATATAAATTAGGAACAGCATTATGATACAAATACAAACCTTTTGTTGCAAAACCAATAGAACGAGGCGATTGAATGCTTTCGGCCCATTTTAGAGAGTTTAATAAACACTTAGAAGCTTTTTTGGTAATTGAGTCCGGTAAAATGTTTCCGATAGAAACTACAGTTCCTAAAGCCCAGATTCCGCGTGCATTAGAATCTTCTAAGTTTACTTCTGCATTTTGCTCGATATGTTCACGATTGTTTTTATCAACATAGTTCATGAAATTACCTTTTGGTTTCTGGCAACGTTCGATGAAGTCAAGATAAATTAAAATGTATGGAAGATCATCTTTATCTTCTGTTAGTTTATAATGCATACACATTGCTACCAACGCTCTTGCATTATCATCTAATGTATATCCTGATTCGATATCAGGAATAGAAATTTTGCTGAATTGGATAATTCCAACATCAGTAGTCATTTTTTTAACGTGTGCTAACTGAATTGACGGATAGCTGAATTTAACATCAGACGATTTATCCATTAATTTTTTATACGTATTCATGTGTGCAATACCTACATTTTCCCAAGAAGATGCTCTGGTTTTTCTAAAAGCACTTTTACCCATTTCTTCTCTTAAATTTTCATCATTAAGAAGTTTAATGGCAGCTTCAGCAAACTGATTTTCATCTCCAATATCAACTAAAATTCCAGAATCTGCTGTTAGAACTTCTTTTGTATGCGGGATTTTTGAGGCAACAATCGGACAAGCGCAGCTCATAGCATAAGAAAAAGTTCCGCTTACCGCCTGATTTGGATCTTTTGAAGTAAACATATAAATGTCAGTAGCCTGTAAATATTCTAAAAGTTCGTTTGTTTCAAGATATTGGTTTATAAAACGAACATTATTGTGTAATTCTAATTCATCAACAATTGCTTCTAATTTTTCACGATAAGTATCTACACCATCAATAATTAAATTTGGATGTGTTCTTCCAATAATTAAATAAAGCGCGTTTGGTGTATTTTCAACAATTTTGCTTAAAGCTCTTAAACCTGTTTCGATATTTTTTCCTTCACCTAAAAGTCCAAAAGTAGAAAGAACGGTTCTGTCTTCAATTCCGAATTTTGCTTTAGCAGTTTCCGGAGCTTCGTAAACAACAACGTGAGTTCCGTGAGTTATAGTTGTAATAAATTCTTTTGGAATTTCGTAATCGTTAATTAATATCTCTTCAGATCTGTGTGTCATAACAAATACAGAATTGCTGTAGCTTAAAAGCAATTTTACAAATGTTCTTAATTCGTTATTTGGGCCAGGAAGCACTGTATGAAATGTAAACGTTACCGGTTTTTTGATAACATTTAAAAAATCTAATAAATGATCACCGTAGTTTCCTGAAAACAAACCAAATTCATGTTGAATATGAACTAATTTGATATTTTCATCAGCATTCATTTCTTCGGCAACACGAGTATAGTCTTCTCTGTTTTTTGTGTTTAAAGTAAAGGCCTGTGTTGGATTTGCTTTTGGTTTGTCAACCAATTCACAAATCTCACATGTAACTGATTTACCAAATACATCAGTAATTCCTTTTATTGTATCCTGCGTATAAGTAGCTATTCCACATTGAGTTGGTGGAAAAGTTGATAAGAAAACGATTTTCGATTTGTTAGATAGTGCTTTCATGGGGATTATTTTTATTCGTTTAATATGTCGTTTATATTTTAACAAGTCTATAAATAAAGAAATACATTAAGTTGTGTTTTACATCAGAAAATTACCCCTTTATTTATTTTTTGATAAAATTAAAGTTTAGATGAGCCTACGATTAATCCAATCCACTAAAAAATTAACTCAAAAGCTTATTTATGGAAATCCTATAAGTCTAAAATGGTAATTTTGAAACTATTAGCAAGTTTTAGAATTTATTGTGTTTGATATTTTTTTGCGATAAAAAAAAAACGGATAGAGTTAAGGCAAGCAGTTTTTTAAAATGAAATTTGATCTAACAAACAGACCTAATAAGTCATTTATAAACCCTAAAAAATAATCATATGTTACGTTGGACAGTCATTTTTATTATTCTAGCTATAGTAGCGGGAATATTTGGTTTTGGTGGAATCGCTGCCGGAGCTGCTAGTATTGCAAAAGTTTTATTCTTCATATTTATTGTATTATTTATACTTTCATTAATAAGCGGAAGAAGAAAAGTTTAGCAATAAGTTTTAATCATACAAAAAAAGCGACACCTCATTTACTGGTGTCGCTTTTTTTTGTTTCAGGTTTTTAAGCTTCAGGTTTCGCCTTTTGCTATGTTTATTTAAAATGAAAATTTCATAGCTAATTCCTCAATGCTTTATAGATATTGGTCAATTGAAAGATATGCCTTTTGGTATGAATTACAGCAAAGCTCACAAGTTCATAGATCGTCAGGTTTCCAAAACCGGGCATTTCAAATTCCATACAAGTCAGTCCTAAATCGTAATTTTCTGTTATGTATACCAGTTCTTTTTCTATTTTTTGAATAGAAGAAAGAAGCAGTTCCTTGTCATAATCTTTTATTTCAGGATAAATAAATTCCGGCGAATTCATCTTTGAACTGAAGTCTAAAAATATTTGTTTCAATGCGGGAACTTTTTCTTCTGGATTTACAGCTAATTTTTGGGTGTTATTGTCACAAATTTGTTTTAAGCCTGAAGTTGATTTAATAATATGACGCGCTACTTGCCCGGAAGTCCAGCTTCCTTCAAACGGAATTGCGTTAATTTCACCTTGCGTAAAAAGAGAAAGCGTTTGATACAATTGCTCGAATGTACTTGTGATTTCTATTTTAAGTTCCTCTTTCATAACTATTAAGATTAAATTGTTTCTTGTTTATTTACAGAAGTAATCCACCAGACATTGCCAAAAGGATCTGTTACACCGCAGGTTCTGCCGTAATCCTGATCGCTTAATCCCATCAATATTTCGGCACCTTCTTCAATGGCTTTATGAAAGGTTTCATCAGCATTTGGAACATATACAAACAAATTTGCTGTTTCTTTATTCCAGTCTTTCGTTACGTCGGTTACCATAATAGTACTTCCGTTTAAAGTAACTTCAGCATACTGAACCGTTCCGTCTTCCCGCAAAAGTGGAGCTTGCAATGTAATAGCATTAAAAACGGTTTTTGTAAAATCTATAAATTTTAATGCATCGTTTACAATTAAATAAGGCATTACTGTCTGATGATTTTTTGGAATGTTCATTTTTAATTGATTTGATGATTGAAACAATTCAAATTTACAATTTTATATTAAAACTATGATAATTAAACACTTATCGCTTTTGGTGATTTACAAAAGCACTTCGCAATGGTATCCGTACGAATTTAATAATTCGATTATGGTATGATTTGAAATTGATAAAGCGTGAATCCGCAAAATTTTGTCGCAATCTTCCAGGTCAAAATTGATGATGCTGTTTGGGAAATGTTCAAGAAGTTTCCCCACAATCATAGCAGACTGCTCCATTTCCTGAACATTTGTTTTAAAAACCTCGATCATCTTTTTATCAATTTACAAAGCGATGTTTTTGTAACGCTCTATTTTGTGGTGATATATATATGAAATTATTAGAATCCCTAAAACGATTAAGGGAAAAAAGCCTTGAAAATCAATTCCGTCTACCGCGAAGTGACTTATAGAAGCAAATATAAAATCGAATGCAAAACCTGCATAAGCCCACTCTTTAACACGATTTGGAACTTGTGGAATCACTAAAGCCAAAACCCCCAAAATCTTGAAAACGACCAAAGCATTCCCGAAATACTCCGGATATCCGAGATGTCTGATTCCTTCTTTTGCTAATTCACTTTGAGAAGTGAGCGCCGGCATAACGCCTTCAAATAAAAAAATAAGAATAGTTGTAATCCAAAAAATCATTTTTGCTTTTTTCATTGGTTATATTTAAATAGTTATTAGTGAATGTATTACAAATGTAACAATCTTATTTTTTTGAAAGAATACGTATTTATGACTATTTTAGGGTCATTTAAGACAAGATGTTGATTTTAGATTTTTACGTTTGTCATCCTGAGCGAAGTTGAAGGACACAGAAGTAACTCGCCAAAGATTGACGATGCTCTTTGCGGGACTTCGACTTCGCTCAGTCTGACATAAAATGAGCGTAAAACCTGCGTGGAATAAAAAACTTTGCGCCTTAGCGCCTTCGCGGCAAAAACAAAAAAAAACGCTGCAAAACCGAAGTCTCGCAGCGAATCTCAAATAAATAATTAAATAAACGGGTATTATCTCCAACCGCCGCCCAATGCACGATATAACTCGGTATTAGCAGAAAGTTGTTCTCTTTTTATGTTTGCCAGTTCTAACTCGCTTTGCAATAAATTTGTTTGTGCGGTTAAAACTTCCAGGTATTCCGCCATTCCGTTTTTGAATAACAAATTCGAATTTTTAATGGCTTGCTGCAATGTTTTTACTCTTTCTTTAAGAAAAAATTCTTGTTGTTGTAATTTCTCCACTTTTACCAAAGCATCAGAAACTTCGCTAACAGCTATTAAAACCGATTGTCTGAAATTTAAAACTGCTTTTTCTCTTTCGGCTACAGCAATATTATATTGCGTTCTTACTCTTTTACTGTTTAGTAAAGGCTGTGTTAAACCTCCTGCAACAGTTCCGAATAATGAAGCCGGAATATTGAACCAACTGCTTGTTTCAAAAGAATTTACTCCGCCCTGAGCGGTAATTTTAAGTGAAGGATATAAATCTGCTTTTGTGATTCCAACATTTGCGTTCGCCACTTTTAGAGCCAATTCAGCACTTTTTACATCAGGTCTTCTGCTTACTAATGAAGATGGAATTCCGATTGCAGTATTGTTTTTTACTTCAATTGAACTTAATTTAATACTTCTTTGTTTTGAATTCGGAAAAGATCCTGTCAAAACACTCAAGGCATTTTCCTGAATTGCAATGTTTTGTTCTAATAAAGGAACCAATTGAGCTGAACTTAATCTTTGTGCTTCAGATTGTTGAATTCCTAACGAAGTAACTTGTCCGGCATCAAATTTCAATTTGATTATGTTGGTTGTACTGTCGTTTAATTGTACGTTTTTCTTAGCGATATCCAATTGTGCGTCTAACATCAAAAGATTGTAATATCCTTTAGAAACGTTCGCAACAATATTAGTCTGCAATGCTTTTTTTACTTCTTCAGATTGAAGGTAACCTGCATAAGCACCTTTTTTCTGATTACGGATTTTACCCCAGATATCAGCTTCCCACGAAAGTGAAGCTCCGGCAGAATAATCGTCAATATGTTTTTGACCTAAAGCCTGATTCAGGTTCATTCCTGTAAAACTATTGTCAGACGGATTGCTTGTACTGGCATTCACAAATAAATTAACCTGAGGCACATTTCCCCATTTTGATTGTGTGAATCTGTATTGCGCAATTTCGATATTTTTGGCAGCGATTTGTAAATCGTTATTTCTGGCTACCGCGCTATCTATTAATTGAATAATATCTTGTTCTGTAAAGAAATTTTTCCACTCCAAATCAGCAATACTGGTTGTATCGGTTGAAGTTGATGCATTCCTGAAATTTTCAGGAAATGCATCTTTTGGAGTTTCAATATCCTTCGAAACTTTACAGGATATTACTGTGACGATCAAAATAGCGATCATCACAATTTTGGTTATATACTTTTTCATTTTATAAGTTGTCATTAAATTTCAGTACAAGTAGTATCTTTTTTTCTGCTGTCCAGATCTTTAGAAATCTTGTAGGATATGTATGCGATGCCCGTTATAATGGTCACCAGTATTGTCGTTATATAATTTTCCATTTTTATTTTTCTCCGTTATGAATTACGGCTACTGGTTTTCCAGAAACCTTTTCTTGTAAATGTTGGAATACGATGAATAAAACCGGGATGATTAACAACCCTAGAATTACTCCTGATATCATACCTCCGGCGGCACCAATACTAATCGAGTGGTTACCTTGTGCTGACGGTCCGGTTGCGCTCATCATCGGGATTAACCCCACAACAAAAGCAAGAGACGTCATGATAATTGGTCGCAAACGTAATTTTGCTGCGTCTATAGATGCGCTAACCAATGCCTGACCCGATTTTCGTTTTTGAACGGCAAACTCGACAATCAAAATGGCATTTTTGGCGAGCAGTCCAATAAGCATTACCAGTGCAACTTGTACATAAATGTTATTTTCGATTCCTGTTAAACCAATGGCTACGAAAACTCCAAATATACCTGCAGGAATTGATAGAATTACTGCTAAAGGCAGGATGTAACTCTCATACTGTGCGGCAAGTAAGAAATAGACGAATATCAAACACAGTAAGAAAATTGTTGCCGACTGACCTCCTGAAGAAATTTCTTCACGGGTTTGTCCAGAAAATTCAAATCCGTAGCCCGCAGGTAATTGTTGTGCTGCTACTTCTTCAATTGCTTTAATGGCATCTCCTGAACTAAATCCAGGTTTCGGAATTGCATTTATACCAATTGAGTTAAATAAATTATATCTAGATGCTGTTTCAGAACCATAAATACGGCTTAGTTTTACTAAAGTATTTATAGGAACCATTTCGCCATTTTTGTTTTTCACAAAAACTCTGTCAATTGCTGATGGATCTGCTCTGTCGGCAATATCAGCCTGAACAACAACTCTGTAATATTTTCCAAATCTATTGAAATCTGATGCCTGTGCACTACCAAAATAAGCCTGCATAGTTTGCAGAATATCTTTGACTTTTACGCCTAACTGATCTGCTTTTGCATCATTAATATCCAATTGCAATTGAGGATAATCGGCCTTAAAACTTGTAAAAGCAACTGCTATTTCCGGACGTTTCATCAATTCTCCAATAAAGTTTTGAGAAATTCCACTAAACTTATCCAGTTTACCACCGGTTTTATCTTGTAGTACTAAATCTAAAGCTTCAACGTTACTGAATCCAGGAACGGTTGGAAAACTAAATACGAAGAAACTTCCTCCTGAAATCGCGCCCAATTTGCCACGAACTTCATTCATGATTTCATCGATATTTTTTACATCACCACGTTCTTCGTTTGGTTTAAGCAATACGAAAACAACTGCTGAAGATGGACTTGTAGAATTCGTTAACAAGTTGAAACCTGAAATCGCTGTTACAAATCGGGATGAATTTAAACCTCTCAAAGTATTTTCTGCCTGAGTCATTACTTTTTGAGTTCCGTCAAGAGATGTTCCGGAAGGAGTGTTTACCGCAATTGCAATAAATCCTTGATCTTCTGTCGGGATAAATCCTGATGGAGTTGTTTTCACCATAACAACCGTAGCGAAAGTAATTAAAGCCAATCCGCCT
Source organism: Flavobacterium chryseum (assembly GCF_004362015.1). Lineage (GTDB taxonomy): Bacteria > Bacteroidota > Bacteroidia > Flavobacteriales > Flavobacteriaceae > Flavobacterium. Next base: position 98,391 of record NZ_SNWW01000010.1, on the reverse strand, counting down.
AAAGAAACCCATTTGTTACGAATTAAGAATTTTAATCCGCCAACATAACGGTTCGTTAAAGAGTCAAAACTTTTGTTGAATCCGTTAAAGAATTTCTCTTTAAATCCTTTTTTCACGTAAGGAGCATCTCCTTCTTGGTGTGCGCCGTGATTATCTTTTAAGAATAAAGCGGCTAGGGCAGGGCTTAAAGTTAAAGCGTTAACAGCTGAAATTACAATTGCAATTGCCATCGTAAATGCAAACTGACGATAGAAAACTCCCGTTGAGCCTTCCATAAAACCGACCGGCAGGAATACAGCAGCCATTACCAGCGTAATCGAGATAATAGCACCCGTAATTTCGTGCATTGCTTCATGTGTTGCTACTTTTGGAGACAAATGTTTATGCTCCATTTTCGCATGCACGGCTTCGACCACCACAATTGCATCATCCACCACAATACCAATCGCCAGAATTAAAGCGAAAAGCGTTAAAAGGTTGATCGAAAATCCAAATAATTGCATGAAGAAGAACGTTCCTAAAATTGCTACAGGTACAGCAATGGCCGGAATTAATGTTGATCTAAAATCTTGCAAGAAGATAAATACCACAATAAATACCAAGATAAAAGCTTCTAATAAAGTATGTTTTACCTGATCGATTGACTGATCTAAAGATACTTTTGTACTATAGAAAATATTGTGTTTGATACCAGGAGGAAAATCTTTAGATGCTTTAACCATCAATTTATTTATCGCAACCTGAATATCATTTGAGTTCGAACCTGCTAATTGAATAACTCCAATTACGATTCCTTTTTTACCATTTAAACGTGTTAAACTGTTGTAAGAATAAGCACCAAGCTCAACTCTTGCCACATCTCTTAAGCGAAGGACAGAACCATCAGCATTAGAACGAATAGCAATATTTTGATAATCTTCTGGTTTGGTTAGTTTTCCTTTGTATTTAATTACATATTCAAAAACTTCCTTACTTCTTTCTCCAAATTTACCCGGAGCAGCTTCTAAACTTTTGTCCTGAATGGCTGCCATAACTTCATTAGGCGTTACCTGGTAAGTCGACATTTGAGTTGGGTTTAACCAAACTCTCATCGAGTAATCTTTTACACCACCAAAAATACTGGCGGCACCAACTCCGGGAATACGTTTAATCTCCGGAATAATATTAATCTGTGCATAATTGGCAACAAAAGTCTGATCGTATCTCGATTCATCTTCCGTATACATACCAATCGCCATGATAAAACTGTTTTGTTGTTTCGCAGTCGTTACACCTTGTTGCACAACCTCTGAAGGCAACTGGCTTGTAGCTTGTGCCACTCTGTTTTGCACGTTTACTGCAGCCTGATCTGCATCAGTTCCTAATTTAAAGAAAACTGTAATTGCTAAAGTTCCGTCATTACTTGCTGTTGAACTCATGTAAGTCATGTTTTCAACACCATTTATAGACTCTTCAAGAGAAGGCGCAACAGAACGTAAAACCGTTTCTGCGTTCGCTCCCGGATAAACTGCTGTTACCAAAACCGATGGCGGTGCAATATCAGGAAACTGTTGTAAAGGTAATTTCGTAAGACCAAGTATACCTAATATCACCAATAGAATGGAAATAACGGTTGCTAGTACGGGTCTTTGTATAAATATTTTGAACATTTTCGTAAAAATTATTTTTTGTTAGTTATTTCGGCAACTTTTGTAGTTGATTTTTCAGGCTGAATTACTTGTCCTTCCTGAAGTTTATCAACACCGCTTAATACGATTTGATCACCAGATTTTACACCATCTTTAATAAGATAGTTTGTTCCGCTTTTTCCAATAACCGTGATTGGCATTTTGTTAACCTTGTTGTCTTTTCCTAAAGTGAAAACAAAGATTTTATCCTGCATTTCTATTGTAGCCGATTGTGGAACTAAAATCGCATCGTCATGTTTAATTCCTAATCTGATTCTTCCTGTGTTTCCAGAACGTAATGTTCCGTTTTTATTTGGGAAAGTAGCTCTAAGCGTAATTGCACCGGTAGTTTTATCAAACTGACCATCTACCATATCAATTTTTCCGGTTTGAGGATAAGCATTGTTATCAGCCAATATTAAAGAAACCGGAGGTAAGTGTCTGATTTTATCACCCAATGAATTTCCTGCGTATTGTGATTTAAAGTTGATGAAATCCGTTTCTCCTAAAGAGAAATAAGCAAAAACTTCATGAACGTCTGAAAGTGTAGTTAAAGGTTCAACATCAGATGCAGAAACTAAACTTCCTTGTTTTTTAGGCAATCTTCCGATGTAACCACTTACTGGGGCTGTCACATTTGTATATCCTAAATTAATTCTTGCAGATGCTACCATTGCTTTAGCTTGTTCAATATTTGCAGCAGCAATTTTTTGAGAAGCCTTAGCTGTTTTTAACTGATAATCAGAAACTACTTTGTTTTGTACTAAAGGAGTTAATTTATCAACTTCTAACTGAGCGTTGATTAAGGCGGCTTCATAAGCATGAAGACTAGCCAAAGCATTGTTTAACTGCTCACGGTAAGGTCTTTCATTTATTTTAAATAAAGATTGTCCTTTTGATACATAAGCGCCTTCGTCTACCAAAACGCGATCTAGGTTTCCGCTTACTTGCGGACGAATTTCAACGTCAACAGTTCCTTGTATAGAGGCAGGGTATTCGTTATCAGTAGTAGTGTTTTCACTTGAAATAGCTGCCACAGGTAAAACCGGAGGCGGTGGTGGAGCCGGAGCTTGTGATTTATCGGCACAACTAGCAAGTACTAGTGCCAGGATAAAGCTGGTTATAATTACATTTTTCATTTTTCTATTGGTTTTAATTTGTTGGAAATTCTCTTTGTTTAACATTCTCTCTTTTATAGTATTGGTGGTATTCATTTTTAATTCTATTAAATTATCTAACGTTGTTAAGTAAATTGGTGCAAAATTCTATATAATTATGGCTTCCAATTAAGTATTTATAATCGGTATTAAATTATTTATCACTGTTAAGTAAAATAGTAAAAAAAGGCTCTATGTTACTTTATTAAATATTTTATGCTGGTAAGTAATATGCAAAAGTACTTTTATATTACTCTATTAAATCATTTATCACTGTTAAGTAAATATGAAATTTTTTTTATTGTATTGATTTTATGATACCACCAATCGCATCTTTTAAGATTTGATTGTTTATAGTTTCCATAACTTCACTTCTATTGATGATATTAATAGCGATCAGACCATGAATAACAGAAAAGAAAGTAAAATATTTTTGTTTAATTACATCAGCGCTAGGATTGCTCTTTTTCATAATCTCAGCAATTACAGAAGTAAATAATTTATAAGGTGCTTCTGCAGCAGTGCATTGTTGCGAACAACAGTTCATTTGCACACCAAACATAACCTGATACATTTCAGTATCTGTAAAGGCAAAATCCCAATATGCCATCCACATCGCTTCTAATTGATCTTCCGGTTTTTCAAATTTACCTCTGGCTTCCTGAAGCTCTTTAGATAATTTAAGAAAACCTTTACCGGTTAGTTCATTTAAAATAGCATCCTTATTAGAAAAATATTCGTAGATAATAGGAGCAGTGTATTCAATCTTGTCAGCAATCTTTCTCATACTCAGACCTTGCCATCCTTCTTCTTTGACGATAGCATAAGCAGCCTCAAGAATGTTACTTCTTGTCTCTTCTTTTTGTCTTAAAATACGATCTTTACTAGCCATTTTTGATAAGTATTAAATTGTTTAACACTGTTAGGCAAATGTATGGCGGTTTTTCTAATTATACTATAATTTAATTATAATATTTTCTTATTGTTGTATAGACAAATGTCAAAAAGTATTGGAAGTCCTTTATTTACTGAGTTTTTTAAAATATTTATTTTTTTAGAAGCAGATTATTTTAGTATTTTAAAACCATTTCTCCCGCTGTTCACTATATCTTTTATGGCAAACCCCGCCATAAAAGGATGCCGTTTCCATCGGGGCTAGGCAAGAAAATATGTTTTTCATAATTTTCTCATCTCATTTTAGTGTTAGCTTTTTTATCGTGTGGGATATTTTTCAGGATTTTGAAAAGTGTGGAAAACTGCATTTATAAAAACAGTTTTTGATACTTCATCAACAATGAAAAAAGCAATGTATGGAAACTTTTTAAAAGGTAAAAAGCGATAATTATTGTCGTGAAATTGATAGAAAGGGTTTTTCTGTAAAGTTTTATAGAGCTTTTTATAATCATTAAGAAAGTCAAGAGCTACTTTCTTATTCACTTTTAAAATATAATATTCAACAGCTTCTTCAATATTTCTTAATGCTATAGGAGAAACAATAATCTTATAATTCATGCTTCTTTTTTAAATCAGTATAAAGTGATGCAGCATCTGTGTATAAATCTTTATTTAATTTAACTTGACTATCCAGAATTTCTTGTTGTTCAGCAGACAATTCATAAGATTTTACATTAGCTATTTCAAATTTTATCTTTAGTGCATTCATAAAAGCTTTTACAGCTTCTATTTGAGAAGCATCTTCTGTATACGCTGTGATGTTAATTGCTTGCATGATTAAAAGTTTACTAAAGTTGATAAACAAAGTTAAGACAAAACTCTAATTTTCATGTTAATCAATAGAATTTATTTTATGTAATCATTTTTATGAATGTCAATTTTTCGTAACATTACAATAAAAAATGAAAACACTAACTATAATTGCTATGTTGTTTTTGCAGCAACTTGCATTTTCTCAGGAAACTAAAAAAGAAACCCCAGCCGAAATCAAATACACAATCGAAAATTGTGTCAATCATTTTGAGCTAGAAAAAGCCACAAAAACCAAAGTAGGCTATCAATATTGGTTTGCAGATAAAAACTTTACTCAGGAAAACACACTTAAAATGAGCATCGTCGAACAGGGAAAATCTACCCACGCGCCACATCATCATGTTGAAGAAGAATTTTTCTACATTCTGGAAGGTACTGCCCAGTTCTATCTTGACGGAAAAACCGCCGTTGCCGGATCAAATACCAGTTTCTATTGCCCGTCAAATATGGAACACGGAATTAGTAATGTTGGTGATACTACTTTGAAGTATTTGGTAATTAAGAAAGATTTGAAGTAACAGTAAGATTATTAATTTCTATTTAACATAGTTTGAAGATTAAAAAAAACGCTTCTCAATATTTTTCAAGCAACTTTAATTTAAATTTTATTATTTAACATATTAAATTTAAAATGACGAAATTAAAAGTATAGAAAGTAATATTTTTACGAAACAAACAGTAAAATAAAAACAATGCAAATAGGAATAATCGGATTGGGAAAAATGGGATTTAATCTCGCATTAAATTTAAAACGAAATAATTATCAGGTGGTGGCACAGGACTTCAACACTGAATTTGTCTCAAAAATTGGTAATGAAGGAATCGAAACCGCCTTTTCTGTTGAAGAATTATGCAAAAAATTACACGATCGAAAAGTAATCTGGTTAATGGTTCCGGCGGGAGAAATAGTAGATGCCGTGATTACTTCATTACTGCCTTATTTGTCCAAAAACGATATTATTATTGATGGAGGAAACTCTAATTATAAAGACTCGAAACGTCGTTATGCACTTCTCAAAGAGCAGGGAATTAATTTTTTAGACTGTGGAACTTCAGGAGGAACGTCCGGAGCTTTAAACGGTGCCTGCACTATGATAGGCGGAGATGCTGATGTATTCGATTATGTCGCCGCAGTTTTTAAGGATATTTCTGTTGAAAACGGATTTCTATATACCGGAGAAGCCGGAAGTGGTCATTTTACTAAAATGGTACACAACGGTATTGAATATGGTATGATGCAGTCTATTGCAGAAGGTTTTGAAGTTTTTGAGCATTCAGAATATGATGTCGATTTTCAAAAAACCGCCAAACTATTCAACCACGGTTCTGTGGTACGAAGCTGGTTGATGGAACTTACAGAAAATGCTTTTTCAAAAGATGCGAAACTAGACAGAATAAAAGGTATTATGCATTCTTCAGGTGAAGGAAAATGGACATTAGAAACCGCTTTAGATTTAGGTGTTCCTACTCCGGTAATTGCACTTTCTATAATGATGCGTTATCGTTCTCAAATGTCAGATACATTTTCAGGAAAAGTGGTGGCGGCACTTCGAAACGAGTTTGGAGGGCATGCCGTAGAAAAAAATGAATAACAGGATCTTTCGCCAGGAAGATTTTACAAAATTCGTTTCACTACATACTAATCCTTATACTCAAATTTCATGTCCCTACTGATTCTGATTGCCGGTATTCTTTTATTATTGATTCTTATTTCCGCAGTTAAGCTCAATGCCTTTATTTCCTTAATTATTGCCGCTTTTTTTGTGGGAATTGCGAAACAAATGCATTTTCCTGATTTAATTAATTCCATTCAGCAGGGAATAGGAAGTACTTTAGGCTCCTTAATTTTGATTATCGCATTTGGAGTTATATTAGGAAATTTGCTTTCAGACAGTGGCGCTGCCCAGCGCATAAGTTCAGTTATGATTCGGTCATTTGGCGTCAGGCATATCAAATGGGCAATGGTTATTACTGGTTTTTCTGTAGGAATTTCGATGTTCTACAATGCAGGTTTTATTATTTTGATTCCGATGGTTTTTGCAGTCGCCAAAAGTACCAAACAGCCTATCATTTACTTGGGTATTGCAATGGCATCAGCACTTTCTATCACACACGGTTTTCTGCCTCCGCATCCCGGGCCAACAGCAATTGCCGTAATTTTTAAAGCCAATATTGGGAAAACGTTGCTTTATGGACTTTTGGTAGCACTTCCTGCACTTTTTGTTGCCGGAATTGTTTTTCCGGAGTTTATAAAAAAAATAAATGCTTTTCCTCCAAAAGGATTATTTGACAGTAAAACGTTTACAGAAGCCGAGATGCCTTCTTTTACAATTAGTATTGTGACTGCATTAGTTCCGGTATTTTTAATGGCAGCTGCTACATTTAGTGAATTGCTATTGCCTGAAACAAACACTTTGCGATCTGTATTGCTTTTTATCGGAAACCCAACCACGTCAATGTTAATCGCCATACTTTTTGCAGTACTTACACTGGGAATTTTTCGCGGCCGAAAAATGCAGGATATCATGGATAAATCGGGAAATGCTTTAAGTTCTGCTACGATGATCATTTTAATTATTGCTGCCGGAGGTGCTTTTAAGCAAGTATTAATAGATAGCGGAATAGGAACAGATTTAAGTACATTTTTCGAAAAGTCATCGCTTTCTCCGTTAATATTAGGCTGGCTGATTGCTACTATAATCCGAATTGCATTAGGATCTGCTACCGTTGCCGGATTAACCGCAGCAGGTATTGTACAACCCCTTGTAATTGCATCTGGTGTAAGTCCGGAATTAATGGTGCTTTCTATTGGTGCCGGAAGTTTAATGTGTTCTCATGTAAACGATACCGGATTTTGGATGTTTAAAGAATATTTTGGCATCAGCGTTTCAGATACTTTTAAAACCTGGACCGTTATGGAAACAATTATAGGAGTAATGGGATTAATAGGCGTATTGGTTTTAAACTTATGGATCAAATAAAACACATGAAATCATTGTATATAGGAATTGACATTGGAACCACAGCTACAAAAGCGGTTTGTTTTGATAAACAGGGAAATGTGATCAGGCAAATTTCTAAGTCGTATGAAATGTACCATCCAAAACCCGATTGGAGTGTTCAAAACCCGCAGGAGATTTTAGAAACCGTAAAAGAATGCATTACTGAAATCACAAAAGATATTCAGCCTCAGTTTATTAGTTTTAGCTCGGCGATGCAAAGTATTATTGCAATTGATAAAAACGGAAAAACACTGACCGACGCTATTTTATGGGCAGACAACAGAGCTGCCGCAATTGCTGAAAAACTTAAAAATTCAGATAAAGGAAAGCACTTTTATCAAAAAACAGGAATTCCGATTCATCCTTTTTCTCCCATGACCAAAATTGCATGGTTCAAAGAATTTGATTCTGAAATTTTTTCCCGAACTTTTAAATTCATCAGTATTAAAGAATATATCTGGCATCATCTTACTAATGAATATTTTACAGACACTTCAATGGCTTCCGGTACCGGATTATTAAATATTCACACATTACAATGGGATGAAGAAGTTTTAGATTTCTTAGAGATAAAGCCTCATCAACTGGCAACTGTTTGTGAGGTTACACACCAATGCAAAGGTATTTCAGATGATTTTCTGTACATAATTGGTGGTGGCGATGGTGCTTTGGCCAATCTGGGAACAGGTGCGATGAACGAAGGTTGTATCGCCTTAACCATTGGTACTAGCGGGGCAGTGCGATTGCCTATTGATAAACCTTATCTCGATGAACAAATGCGCACGCAATGTTACCATTTGATGAAAGACCAATATCTTACGTTGGGAGCTGTAAACAATGGCGCAATCATTTTGCAATGGCTCAGGGAAACTTTACTGAAAACAGAGCAATCTTTTGAAGTTCTGTTTGAAGAAGCCGAAAAAATCCCTGCCGGTTCTGAAGGTTTGCTTTTTGTACCGTATTTACTCGGCGAAAGAGCACCCATTTGGGATGCCTCAGCACAAGGAGCGCTTTTAGGAATGCACATTACACACACACGAGCACATTTGGTGCGGGCAACTTTAGAAGGAATTTTATTTGGATTGTTTCAGATTACTGAAATTTTACTTCCTGATCCTGAAATAAGAAAGCAAACCAAAGTAATGGCCAGCGGCGGATTTGGTAAAAGTGAACTTTGGCTCCAAATGACAGCAGATATTTTTCAGATGCAGGTTGAAACCTCGCAAACTATTGAAGGATCTTCCTGGGGCGCGGTCATGATCGGCATACAATCTCAAGGAGAGAAGATAATAAACGAAACCAAAACCGGAAAAACTTATTATCCTAATTTGGCCTACAAAAACGTTTATGAAGTTTCTTTTAATAAGTTTAAAAAAGTGTACCCTTTATTGAAAGATTTTTGAAAGTGAAGCAAAATTTAAAATAAGCCATTTAAATATTGAAATAAAAAAACCGAAAAACTAAGAGATTTGCGGTGCGATTAAATTTTTAAAGCTAAAAGCTTTATAGTAAGTTTAATAATATCTCGTTGAAAGTATCTTATTTAACATAGTTTGGAGAAACACATGCCTCCCAATAGCCTACAATTGTTTTAATGATGTCTCTTATCTCAGAATAGCTCGAAGGCTTAACAAAAAAGCCCTGAATAGATTTTGAATAAGCATCTATAACATGTCTTTGTTCTGCACTCGTAGAGAAGAATAAATACGGAATAGATTTAAGCCTTAAATCTTCATTTTGATGAATTTTATCTCTAAGTTCCATACCACTTAACCTTGGCATATTGATATCAGAGAAAATAATAAAAGGTTCAATTTCTGTTGACGTTAAATACTGTAAAGCTTTTTCGCCATCGTCAAAAAAGATGATTTCATTTTTATAATTCAGTTCTTTAAAAACCTCAGTCAAAATATCCTGATCATCTAAATCGTCTTCAATTATAATTATTGGCCCGCCCTTGTTCATTTTGTGTTTTTGGGTAAAGATAACTTATTTATTTCGGGTTAGCAATATCTAGGCACTTTGAGTATCAAAAGATCACCGAATTCTATTTTGATTTAAAAGAAAATACATATTTTACATAAGTTAATTATATTGGCAACAATCAAGAATAAGGACATTTATGCTGCTCAAAATATTGGACTGCCATAGCTACAATTTCTTCTTTTGAAGTAAAACTGTATTTTATTCCGTTACTTTTTGTGTACAAGTCATCTGGTTTCGTATTATGTTCATTTTCATTTAAACAGAACGATTTTAGAATTGTAAGCCAGAGATTGCAATGTTGGTCTTTGAAAGAAAATAAGTGATTATCTGATATAATAAACATAGTTCCGTTATTGCTGTCAACAATAGAAATGTATTTAGAACTTTGATAAGTACCTAATATACTAATATTAGATAAATATTTTTTAGACAGTAATTCAATGATTTTGAGTGTGGTTTGCATAGTAGTACTTATAGTTTTGGCGATAGTACCTGCAAGTTAAGACTACTGATTTTAGTTATTTTACCCTTAAAAGTTTTAATTGTGATAGAATATGGTATTTTTTTTAAACTTGTGAATGTTATATTTTAATGATAATGTTATTCCGGACTTTGTAAGTTGGAATGTTTTGCGAAGTATTCTGACTTCGCTGATACTTGGTAGAGTGGAAGGAGTATTTTTACTTATATTTTTCTAATTCAATTGCTTCGTCAAAGTATTTTTTAAATTTTTCAGAGAGATTTAAAGATTTAAATTTTATAATTGTATACGAACTATCAAAAGCAATTATTTCAATTAAAGAGTTTGACAATTGTAAATTTCCATCTTTCCAAACATCATCATTTCCTTCAACATATGGCAAATTATTTATATCAAGTTCAATACTTTCATTTTTAGGAATTGCAGATATTACTCCCCAAATAATTTGAACTTTAGCTTTTGCAAATTTTTCAAAATCTTTTTCATCTAAAATGTAATACTCTTTTCCAAACTCAATGGTTATTTCTTCGTGAGCAATAAAATCTAAATCTGATAAAACCCAATTACAATTTTTTAAATCCTCAAATATTGGATAAAGTAATTCGGTTAGACTTGTGTGAAATTCTAATTTATCGGTATTTTTTAGTATCCAATTCATTTTGTGAGGATTTAATCAGTTTACGGAGCACTAATTCAGAGATGTTTGCGTAGCGTTTGCAATGAGCACTTCTTAGAGCGGAGTTATTTTTAGCTTATTAATCGAAGAAGTATTCAATAAGTATTTTATCCTCATCAACGATATGATCTGTGATGTGGAATACTTCATCAATCCATGGATGTTCTAATGCTTCTTTTCTGTCTAAAATAGTACCGAGCAAATCCTGTTTCCATGGGGATTCTTCTTTGTCAATTAAGCCAACCTGATAATCAGTTTCATCAACCCAAAGTCTAAACGGAAATGAAAATCTATTTTTAGGTTCTTTATCTGTTCCCCAATCACCAATACTTATTAGTCCAATTGCAAATTTGTCTTCATGACCTTTCGTAAATTTTAAATAATAAACAGCAAATGCATCTTCATCTTTAAAAACAAATCGAGTAAGTTTAACAATTTCATTATTACAGCATTTACAGATTTCAATTGTTGGTTCTTCAAATTCGATTCTTATCATTTGGTGTTGATTTTTAATATATTTCTTCTTGGTTATTCTTTTAATTGTAACCGAGACGAATTTATGAAAAAGTTGACAAAAGTGGGTCGAATTTTAGTTAGTTTATATTTTTAAAAAAGGTCTCAATGCTTGCGCGAGCGTCTCGCTCGTGAACGCACGATTTTCATAAGCATATTTTTATTGTTCTTGCAAAAGAGAAAAAAACATTTATTCAAAGCTATTCTCTTTTTACTTCATAATGGTATTTCTCGTTTCCTGAAATGTTTTTTATTTCGTACTTACTAATTTATACAATTATTTTCTTTGCATTCATCCTATAAAATAATTAACTAATTTGACATGAATCTTATATAATTTCAATTTAATTTTTAATAAAAATCTGAAATTCAATTAATTAACTTTTATTAAAGAAAGGTTTAACATCCTCTGTTTTCACTGGCTGTCTGAAATTATTAATTTTAACTAAATCAAAATTAATAACGTTTTAAATACTTAAAATTATGAAAAAGAATATAGCCATATTAGCCACAGACGGTTTTGAAGAAGTAGAATTATCATCGCCTAAAGCCTATCTTGAAGAACAAGGTTGGAATGCAGATATCATCAGTTTAAAATCAGGAACAATTAAAGCCTGGAAAGACGGTAATTGGAGCAAGGAATATAATGTTGATGTAGTATTAGATCAGGCAAATGAAGCAGATTACGATGCTTTGGTTCTTCCAGGAGGAGTTATAAATCCTGATTTATTGAGAAGAGAAGAGGCTGCAGTAAATTTTGTACGTTCTTTTTTTGAAAGTAAAAAACCAGTAGCGGCTATTTGTCATGGGCCACAAATTCTGGTAGATGCTGAGGTTTTACAAGGTCGAAAAGTAACTTCGTTCTTCTCTGTTAAAAACGATTTGAAAAATGCCGGAGCACAATGGGAAGACTCAGAAGTAGTCGTAGATAATGGATTGGTAACCAGTCGAAACCCGAATGATTTGCCCGCTTTTAATAAAAAAATGGTGGAAGAAATTAAAGAAGGAAAACACGAGCGTCAGACAGTGTAAAAGATATTTTTATTTATCAAGTTACAAAAAATGCAAGATCAATTCTGGTCTTGCATTTTTTTTGTGATTGCCAATTTAATTGCTTTGCGAGCGCGAAGTTAGAGACGTTTGCGTTAATCAAATAGTTTTTACAATATTGTAGCTAAAAACATTCAAAATGTATTATTTTAGAAACATGAAAAAAATCAACAAAGAAAGTTTTAGAAATTATTTAAATGATGTATATCAATTAAAAATAACTTTCTATGAAGAGTTTAATGAATTTGTATGTTTTTTTGAGATAGATTGTTTTTCTGAAGATTGCAAACATAAACTATCCATTGAAGTTTCAGATGAAAACATTAAGTTTGGTGCAGTAACGAAAGAACCATCAATTGATTTTTCTTTATACGATTTTGTAATTGAAACAAATAAAGAAGCAGAAGAATTTGTTGAACAAATAAACGAATTTGGATGGCCAAAAGAATTTAAGTAATTTTTCTACTTCAAAAAGTGTTCATCAGCATTCCCAATGCGTTCACGAGCGTCTCGCTCGTGAACGCAATCTATACTATCAAATATCCATTCTTTGTGCTCACGAGCGAGACGCTCGCGCCAGCGGAAATATATCAGTTTACTTATCCTCAATAATTTTATACCTTTTATCTTCAATAAATAATTCTTTAGGTTTTGCATTATCGGGAAACTCAAATAATACAATTCTATCAATTTCTTTTTTTGGTTTTATTTTGGTTTTCGTACTGGTAAAATAGGCCTGAAACTTCAAAAATCTGTATAAACTATCCTGTTCAGTTGAAATGTAGACATTTTCAAAATCAAAAATGCAATCTTTTTCGCCCTCGTTTTTCAAAGTAAGTTTCAATTTCACAAACTTCATTCCTTCTGCTGCTTCTATCGGCATTGAACCCAAGGGGCCATTTGGAGAACCCGGTCTCATATAATCTTCTGAAACCTTTCTAAACTTAATATGTAAGCCGTCAATAGCACTATTTTTAATTTTAAATGCGGCAATGATAATAAATAGTGTAAATAATACTATCATCTTAATTTTTCTCATAAAATATTTTTTTGTCATAGTTATAATTGGTAAATTCCAAAAGCTTTCATTTAATTAAAGTTTTATAAAAAAAAAATACCCCTGTTGGCGCGAGCGTCTCAATGGTAAACGCAATCTACATTAGCAATATCTATTCTTTGTGCTCACGATCCAGATGCTTGCGCCAGCAGGGGGTTCACTTCCGAGACTGCTGAGTATTCAGTATTTTTGATAATATCAATTTATTTAAGGCAAACCATCGTTCATCTTCGCTAATTGGAATTATGATATCATTATTCTGTTTGTTACTATATATTTTAAGAACTGGATCAATTGAATCATCAATATAAAAGAAAATTATAAAATCAACTAAAGCTAAAAGATAAATAGATTTACTTATTTGAAATGCTGAATGCATTCCTTTAAAATCAGCGAATTTATTTTCAGGCTTAATTAAGCAAAAATCATAATTAGGAATATTCTCGACTTCATTGATTGTGCTAATTAAAGAAGTATGATCAATCTTTAAATTTCTATCTAGAAAAGTCCTTAGCTCTTCTTCAATTTTAATTGGAAGTTTATATTTTTGATTAGCAAAATGAGTAGAAATTGATAAACGCCAAATTAATGAATAGATAAAAAGTTTAAATAGTTTGGGATTCAATTTTTTGCAGACAATATAATTTTGATTTCCAAGTGTTCTGATATCAAAATTATCAGTGAAATTTTCAAAATCACGAAGTTTAGTAAAAAATCTTGCGAAAAATGTTTCAATAATTTCAAATCGTTTTTCACATGAAACACATAAAATGAAATCTTCTTTTGGAATAGTTTGTATTTTTTTACATTTTCCATCTCTATCTATTTGAATTGCGTGATTTCCTAAATCGGATATAAATAATTCTTTTCCTAAAAACTTAGGAATAATATGTGAATTTTTCTTGTCTGCAATTTCAATTTTGCATAAATAACATGTTGGTTTACACATAAATTCTTTAGATATTAACGAATTTTTCTCCTGCTTTAGCGAGCGTCTCGCTCTTGCATGTAATGTAAAACATTTTTTTATAAATTTTTTTCACTCATTCTTAATTTTTTAGTTAGATTATTACCATTTTTTGAGTTCACGAGCGAGACGCTCGCGCCAGCAGGGGAACGCAATCTAAATTACTATGTCGATACTTTATATCGCTATTATGTGTTAGGATTATTCAGATTCGCTGTAAAATTGAAACAATCGTTGGTAAAATTCTTTTGTTTTAGACAACATCATTTTTTTAATTAACTCTCTTGCCTCTTTGTTTTTTGTTTCTATAATTGTAACCAAAAAGTCTGTGTATATAAACGAGGTAACTCTCTGATCATAGTTTTTTAAACATGATTCGAGATATTCAAAAAAAAATCTTGAATCTTCTAATTTATCGTTCGATGTCCAAAATATTATTTCTTCGGCTAAATCGGACATTATCATCGAATTTTCAGAACCTTCAATACTCCAATTGTATTTGTTCCAAGTTTTCAATTCTGCTATCTTCGGAAATTTGTTTTTCAAGTCAATATAGAATTCTTCAATGTTTTTTTTGTTATCTAACATATTCTTAAATGATTGGTATGTTGTTTTTTAGCAATATTTTGTTTGATATCGTTTGTAACTTATTGTTTGTCAGTTGTAAATAGGTTTTATTTGTCCGGTTTTGGTTTGTGTTTGTTTAGCTAATATAGGGAAAACTTTTACTAATTATCAGTAGAGTTTTATTGATAAATATAATATAACGATAGAGCATGTCATTTCGACGAAGGAGAAATTTTCGCAAGTAACTCCGCAACGAGAATCTAATCTTTGTCGAGCTTCTCGCGAAGATTTCTCCTTCGTCGAAATGACAATAATACGCTTAATAGTTACTTAATAAAAAAAACTTTGCACCTCTGCGTCTTTGCGAGATTAAAAAATTCTGCGAATCTCTGCGGAACCTCCGCAAATCTCTGCAAAACTACAAAACAAAAAAAAGGACAGCACATTATCAGCGTGCTGCCCCGGTGGCAAATAGATTTGCATGTTAAATCATAAATGATCTAAAATGCCGCATTAAATAATTGCGTACAGTTTTTGGTAATCTACTAAAATGAAGACTAAACGCAGGTTATTCGTTTATGATATCGCCTTCCTTAGTTTCTTCGCTGGCAATTTTTACCAGTTTATCTTTAAGGTTCAAGTCGCCGAAAATTTCTACTTTATCGTCGATTTCTCTTCCTTTTTTCACATCAACTCTTGTCGCTTTATGATTTACAACTTTAATTACAAAAGTTCCTTCAGCAGAATTTACAAGTGCTGATTTCGGAATCACGAATGTGCTGTCTTTTGCGTTAAGCGGCAATAAAACTTCTGCTACCATTCCAGGTAATAAATTTCCTTTGTTTTGTACATCCATTTCAACTCTTTCAGATCTTAATTTTAAATCTAAAGCGCCGGACATTCTTGTAATTTTAGCTTTGAAAGTATCCGGCAATGATTTTACGTTAAAACTCATTTCATCACCATTATGCAAATATCCAGTGTACAATTCCGGAACAGAAACCGCTAAACGCAATTTGTTTTGTTGCTGAATCGTTAATAAAGGCAAATCCGAACCTTTTCCTGCAGGACCAACAAACGTTCCTAAATTCACGTTTCTTGCCGCTACGATTCCGTCAAACGGAGCGCGGATTTCAAGATAGCCTCTCATAATCGACACTTCATTATGGCCTGCAACCGCCGCCTGATATTGTGCGTAGTCAGAATTTTTCTTTCCGCTGGCCATTTCTAAATCATTTTTAGAAATCGTTCCTTCTACTTTGCTTGTTTCATACAAACGGTTGTACGTACTTTTGCTTGTCGCATAAATAGCTTCCATCGATTTTAATCTGGATTCGGCTGCAGCCAATTGAGAGCTGATTTCCGGAGCTTCCAGAACAATTAAAAGTTGTCCTTTAGTTACTTTAGAACCAATATCTACTTTTAAGGTTTTCACGAAACTGCTTACTTTAGCGTATAAATCTACTTGTTGAAAACCGGTTAATTCTGCCGGTAAACGCAATTCGGTTGTTAGTTTTTCTTTTTCTAAAAGAAACGTTTCTGTTTTAGGTTCTAATTCTGCCGTAACCGTTTCTTCTTTTTTAGAATTACAACTGTTAAGGAAAAATAGTGCTGCAAAAAGTAGCGCGGTCGATTGTATTATATTATTTTTTTTCATTTTCTGATTTTAATGATGAGATATAATGGATGCTTTCTTCGTCTTCAGGATCTAAAGAAACAGATTGTGTTGTGGTATGTTCCTGAGCCCAGGCAAAGATAAGTGGCAGGATTAGCAATACGGCAAAAGTCGAAAATAATAATCCGCCAATTACGGCTCTTCCTAGCGGAGAAACCTGATCGCCACCTTCGCCATGACCAATTGCCATTGGCAGCATTCCCGCAATCATCGCAACCGAAGTCATAATAATCGGACGAAGACGCAACGCTGCAGCTTCTCGCGCAGACTCTAATGCATTGCCATTTATTTTTCGTAATTGTTCGGCATTTGTGACCAGTAAAACGGCATTTGCAATCGAAACCCCAACCGACATAATGATTCCCATATACGATTGTAAGTTTAAGGTCGAACCTGTAATCGTAAGCATCAATAACGCTCCTAAAACTACCGCAGGAACTGTTGTTAAAATTACTAATGAAACTTTGAACGATTGAAAATTAGCGGCTAACATTAAGAAGATTACAAAGATGGCAACCAATAATCCAACCTGTAAACTGCTTAATGTTTCGCTCAATACTTTACTTAAACCAATAGGAGTAATAAACAAACCACGTGGTAATTCTCCTAATGAATTAATTGTTGCATCAACATCTTTTACTGCCGTGCCTAAATCGACCTGGCTAATGTTGGCTGTAACCGTAATGTATGGCATAGCCCCTAAATTGTCATTTTCACCACTTACAAATCCGGGTGTAATTTTGGCAACGTCGCTTAAAACCGGACGAAGCGAATTTTTTAATACCGGAATTTCTCCAATATCGGTTTTGCTTTTCATTTTGTTCAAAGGAACCTGAACCTGAACGTTATATGATAATCCGGCTCTTTCATCGACCCAGGTATTTTTCTCGGTATATCTTGATGATGAGGTAGAAGCTACCAATGATCGTGAAATATCGTTCATGTCAACACCCAATTCGGCTGCGCGTGTTCTGTCAATATCAATATTCATTGCCGGATAATGAATTGGCTGACCAATTTGTACGTCTCTGAAATAAGCAATCTTTTTCAGTTTCTCTACAATTTGATTGGCGTATAATTCATTTCGTTTTTTATCTTTTCCGGCAATTCGAACTTCAATAGGAGTAGGAGAACCCTGGCTCAACACTTTATCGGTCAATTCGATTGGCTCAAAAGAAAGTTTAACGTCTGGTAAAACCTTTTTAATTCGGGCTCTGAAATCATCTTTAAAATCATCCATATCCGTGTGATATTCTTTTAAACTTACCTGAAAAACAGCTTCATGCGAACCTGCCATGAACAAATAAATCGGGTTAATCGAGAACAACGACGGGTGCTGACCAACATATACAGACGAAATTCCGATGTGTTCTTTACCCACCATTTTTTGCAATTCTTTCAGAACAATAATGGCTTTTTCTTCCGTTCTTTCTAAACGGGTTCCGTCAGGAGCACGCATTCTTAACTGAAACTGACTTGAATTTACTTTAGGGAAAACATCTTTTCCGATAAAAGAAATAAAGACAACCGCCAGAATTGTAATTCCGATAAGATACACCAAAGCGGTTATTTTTTTATAAGGGAATAAACGATCTAAAGTTCTCATAAAACGGATTCTGAATCGCTCGAAAGCGCCCACTTTTCCGTTATTATTTATATCCTCTTTTTCAGAGTAGGCTTTTTTCTGCGTAATCAAATTTCTTTCAGATTCCGGAGTTATTCCACTATCATTAAACTCCGCCTCATCATCTGTAATATTAGCTGAATGTTCGTGTTTTTCATGTCCTTTCATTAACCAGTTCGCCATTACAGGAACAAAAGTCTGAGATAGTAAAAATGAAATTACCATTGAAAAACCAATTGCTAAAGCCAAAGGCAAAAACAACGCTCCGGGAATACCAACCATGGTAAATGCAGGTGCAAAAACGGCAAGTATACAAAGTAAGATCAATAATTTAGGTAACGCAATTTCCTGACAGGCATCCCAAATGGCGAGCGCCTTTGGTTTTCCCATATCAAGATGCTGGTGAATATTTTCGATCGTAACCGTACTTTCATCCACTAAAATACCAATTGCCAAAGCCAATCCGCTTAAAGACATTAAGTTGATCGTTTGTCCGAATAATTTCAAAAATAAAACTCCCGAAATAATCGAAATCGGAATCGTTAAAATCACAATTAACGCTGCACGCCTGTCACCAAGGAAAAGTAAAACCATTAAACCGGTTAAAACCGCTCCAATAATTCCTTCAGTAATTAAACTTTTAACCGAATTGATTACATAAACCGACTGGTCAAATTCGTATGATAATTGTACATCTTCAGGAAGAGTACTTTGTATTTTAGGTAATTCTGCTTTCAATTTTTGAACCACATCCCAAGTTGATGCATCTCCGGCTTTTGCAATACTAATGTAAACCGAACGTTTTCCGTTTACTAAAGCATAACCGGCTGTAATATCCGCACCATCTTTTACGGTGGCAACATCACCTAATTTTAAGTTTTGAACACTTCCTTTAAACAACGGAATGTTTTCAAAATCTTTGACTTCTTTTATCGTATTATTTGTTGGCGTAATGTAGTTGACATCGCCCATTCTAACATTTCCTGATGGTGCCGTTTGGTTGTTAATACGAATGGCTTCAACAATTTGATCCGGCGTCATATTGTGCGAACGTAATAAATCAGGATCGACGTTAACCTCAATAGTTCTTGGGCTTCCGCCGAAAGGTGCCGGCGATAATAATCCGGGAATTGAAGTAAACGAAGCACGAACATAAACGTTGGCCAAATCCTGCAATTCATTATTTGATCTGATTTTACTGCTCAAAACCAATTGTCCGATCGGCAAAGAAGAAGCATCAAAACGAATAATGAACGGAGGCTGGGTTCCCGGAGGAAATGCCGCCTGAATTCGGTTCGAAAGTGAACTTAATTCGGCTGCAGCCTGCGCCATGTTGGTGTTTTCATAATAGGTTAATTTCATGATCATTAACCCTTGAATATTTTTAGTTTCTACCGATTTTACACCATTGGCAAAAGGCAGAATGTTGACGTATGTCTTAGCAAAATAAGCTTCCATCTGGTCTGGCGTGTAACCTCCAAAAGGATGCGCAATATAGATAACCGGCAAATTCATTTTAGGTAAAATATCTACCTTAATGTCCTTGATGGCACCAATTCCGAAGAAAAATAGACCCGCAACCAATACTAATATGGAGATGGGTTTGCGGAGTGCAAAACGTATTAAATTCATTAGGATCTAATTAAAATTCATTTATAAATAAGTCAAAATTGCCTGTTGCGGCCACTTTTAGCAAATACGATTGCCATACATTATTGTTCACAATATCGCGGTCAATTTCAGCACGATTAAGCGTGTATAATGTCTGCGTAATATCAGTCAGAGTCGTTAAACCGTTTTTGTATAAAGTCGATTTTTGCAAATACGCCTGTTTTGCGGCGTTGACCTGAATGGGCGCTTCGGCAAAATTGTCCAGCGTGATTCTTATTTTGTCATCAGCCAATGCCAGTTGCGATTTTAAAGCTCTGTCGGCCTGATTGTATTCTTCCTGTAAACCCTGCGAAACAAATTTTTGAGAACTTACTTGTTTGCTCATTCTAAACGGTGTGGTCAAGTTCCAGCTAATTCCAATTCCGACCAAATAATTGGTACGGTCCGGATTTACGCCATCCCAGTAATTTCTGCTGAATGAATTTTGATCTGTCGCGTAATCAGAATTAAATCCTGAAGCACGCGTTTGCAAAACTCCAAAAGCCGTCATTGTTGGGTAATAAAAACGCTTGTACAATTTAACCTGCTGATTGCTGTAATCAATTCTCGTTTTGTACAATTGAAGTAACGGGTGCAAACTATCAGAAGAAGCAATTCCGGTTAAAAGTTCTTTCGGAATTTCATTTACAAATAAAGTATCCGTAACAAAATCCTGTGGCGCAACGCCCATCAAATCAACCAGTTTGTTGTTTTGTTCCTTAACGAAATTTCTCGCCTGGTTCAAATCAATTTTAGCTTTAGAAACTTCGGCTGTAGCCAAGGTCGAATCTACTCCGGCCAATAATCCGTTTTTAACACGGGCTACGGCTGTCCTTTTAAAAACTTCGGCACGACTTAGGTTTTTTTGTTGTGAAATCAGTAATCTCTGGCTGGCCAATAAATTGAGATAAGCGGCAGAAATTTTAATTTGCTGTTGAAACATTTCCTGTTTCAAATCAACTTCTTTGCTCTGAACATCTATTTTAGCCAAATTGATTCTTTCTTTTGTTTTTCCGAAAGTGAAAAAATCCCAGTTCATGTTGACTAAATAAAGTGCTCCAAAGGCAGAGTTCCAGTTTTGATCCGGAAGTGAAGGTCCTGAAGAAGCAGTTCCTAAACCGTTAAAACCATATAAAGCACCGTTTTGCCCATTAATAGTTCCGTAATCTTGTTGGGCAGATAAATTAAGATTAGGTAAATAATCGCGGCGAGTTTGTTTAAGCGTTTCTCGCGAAGCATTGGTGTAATTGTTTTTTGCTCTTATAGAACCGTAGTTTTCAAGACCTGTTTTTATAGCTTCTTTTAAAGACAAGGTTTGTGAATAACCGATTGAGGCAAAAATCAAGAAAAATAATAAAGTAATTTTTTTGAAATACATAAACTCAAAGTGTGAAATTATAGCGCAAAATTATTTGTCTTTTGCGGATAAAAGCCATCTTAAATGATGTAATACAATCAAAAATGACGAATTGAATTTGTCATATAATGGAAATAATAACTAAAAATTTGTGGTTAATTTGTAAACTATTTAAGTTTTAAAAATGAATAAAAAATTTGATAACATATTAGACAACAAATGGTGGCAGGAAGTTGCCGTTGTTGCCTTCTCCTTTACGATTTATACTTTAAAAAATGACTGGATGTTGTTTAGTTCTTTTATTTCCATATTAATGGGGATTTTTTTCTACTTCATTTTGTACATGCATGCACAGTTTAATCGTTTTTTTCTATTGCCTATATTATTTAAAACCAGACGTCCGCTTACTTATATATTCCTGACACTTTTTGGCGTTTTTATATTCTCTGTTATTTTATACGAGATTACAATGCTGGATATGTTCAGTAATTATCGTTTGTATCAAAATTCACATCAGCGAAGCTATATTTATCAGCTGGCGAGTGTTTTAGGAACATTAGTTTGTATTTTGAGTCCGATCATTGTTTTTAAATTCTATAGAATTCATAGAAAACAAACTGATGAAACCTTGCTGTTCAACCAGATGCAGCTCAATGCATTAAAAGGACAATTAAACCCGCATTTTTTATTTAATACCTTCAATACGCTTTACGGAATTAGTTTAGAATTTCCAGACAGAACGCCGGATCTGATTATGAAAGTCTCGCAACTGATGCGTTATCAGCTTGAAAGTAATAACAAACAATGTGTATCTTTAGAAGATGAACTGGAGTTTATAAACAGTTACGTTCAGCTTGAAAAAGAGCGTGTTGGATATCGTTGTGACATTACATACGATTGTAAAATTGATAATGAAAACGCTTATAAAGTTTCGCCAATGTTATTAATTGCGTTTATAGAAAATGCTTTTAAACACGGAACCTGCGCTATCGAAAAATGTTATGTTCGTATTATTGTAACCGTCGAAAACGGGTTGCTGCACTTGCATGTTGTAAATTCAATTCCGAACAAAAAAGCCGATGTTGTTTCGACCAAAATTGGTTTAAAAAATACCATTGAACGTTTGAATTTAATTTACGGAAAAGAATATAAACTGAATATTCAGGAAGATAAAAACACCTATATCGTAGATTTGAAATTGCAACTGAAAAAGTTTGTAGAATGAAAGAATCCAAAAAATGCATAATAGTTGATGATGAGCCCGCAGCGCATTATGTGCTGGCGAATTACATTAAACAAAACCCACAACTAGAACTTGTTTTTCAGGGATATAACGGCATTGAAGCAATGGATTATCTTCGTGAAAACAAAGTCGATCTGATGTTTTTGGATATTAATATGCCGGAGATTTCCGGTATGGAATTACTAAAGATTATTCCAACCCATCCTAAAACCATTTTAACCACGGCTTACTCTGAATTTGCATTAGAAAGTTATGATTACGGAGTAATAGATTATCTCTTAAAACCCATTTATTTTCCCCGTTTTTTAAAAGCTATCGATCGTTTTTTTGCAACAGAAAATGTAAAAATTAAAGAAGAAGAAGTAGCCGTTAATTCTGTTAGTGTAAAAGTTGATGGCTATTTTATTGATATAGAACTGGATCATCTTTTGTTTGCACAAAGTTTTGGTAATTATGTGAAATTGCATACTACTAAACGAACTTATTTGGCTTCGATAACAACAACCGAATTTGAGAAATGCCTTCCGGAAAAATTCATACGCATTCACAAATCATATATTGTGGCAGTTGATAAAATTGAAGAAGTTGAAAAAGATTTTGTCATCATAAAAAAAGAAAAATTGCCAATTGGTATAACCTATAAAAGGGAATTATTCGATCGATTGAAAAAGTAAAGAAGTTTGAAAAATTAATCTGTAATTCATTTTAAAGTAATAATTTTAGTACTTATTTTGAAAGGTTTAATTTTTAAAATTTGAAATCATGAAAAACATAATCTTTGCTTTTCTCTGTTCGTTCAGCAGTTTTTTGATGGCTCAAAATGGCATTAGTTCTAAGGAAAAAATTACACCGCCGGAAAAAGTCAGGTTTGCTTTTGAAAGAGAATATCCTAATAAAATACCGGTTTGGTCACTGGAATATGTTGGTGATGATAATGACGAAATTCGTTATGAAGCTAAGTTCAATGTAAATGCGACTACAAAAGGACTGGCGGTTTATGACAACTTAGGAATTTTAAAAGCCTATGAAGTACAGATTCCGTTAAGTCAGCTTCCGCCGAAAGCACAGGCTTATCTTAAAAAGAATTATCCGGCCAAAGATGTTCATGAAATAGCAGTTGTTGTAGATTATAAAAACAAAACAACGTACGAAGTTGGAGTAGAAAAGAAGGGCGTATTTTATGACGTTATCTTCGATAAAAACGGAGGATTTGATGTTATAATCCAGAAAGATTAAGAATACTTACTAACTCAATATATTGAAAAGACAAACCCGACAAGTTTTACAGCTTGTCGGGTTTTGTTTTATGTTGATAATCTTAATTCTAATAGGCTGTAGAGTAAAATTTATAATGATCGTAAAATAATTTTCATATTATTTAAATGTAATACTTTTATTACATTATTTTTGTATTTTATAAACTTAAAAAATCTTAAAATGAAAAACATTCTTTTAATCATCGCGTTTTTATACAGCAGCCTTATCATAGGACAAAATGGAATTTTGGTACCTCCTGACAATATATTGAAGGCTTTTGAAAAACAATATCCTCAAAAAAAGGCAACCTGGTCTATGGAGTATGGACAGAAAGAGGATGATATAAATTTTGAAGCGAAATTTAATGTTGCAAAAAAAACAACAGGATACGCACTGTATGATCAACGTGGAGTTTTTAAATCCTACAAAGAACTAATGTCAAGTACCAAATTGCCAAAAAATGCACAGGTTTATCTTGAGACTAATTATCCAGTCAAATCAAATTCTAAAGCTAAAACCAAATCAAAATCAAAAGCTAAATCTAAAGCTGTTGCCGCACCTGTAAGAGAAGTTTTTAATGTTGTTGACGCTCAGGGTAAAACCAGATATGAAGTTAAAACTAAAAAAGACAATAAAACTTATAATGTCATATTTGATGCAGAAGGAAACTTTATTAAAACAGTTCAGATTGAATAAAAAATTACCATTATTTGAGTAGATTATACAAGAAACCCGACAGATTTTAAAAACCTGTCGGGTTTAATTTTCAAAGTAGAAATTTAGAATTACAAATTCATTCCACCAGAAACTTCAATACGTTGTGCGTTTACCCAACGCGCGTCTTCGGTACATAAAAAAGCTACGACACCGCCAATATCATCCGGCAAACCAACTCTGCCTAAAGCCGTTATCGATGCTAATGTTTTGTTTAATTGCTCATTATCGCGAACAACGCCACCGCCAAAATCAGTTTCTATTGCGCCCGGAGCCACAACATTTGCTCTAATTTGTCTTTCGCCTAACTCTTTTGCCTGATATTTTGTCAAGGTTTCGATTGCACCTTTCATAGAAGCATAAGCAGCATAACCAGGAGATGAAAATCTTGCCAAACCGGTAGAAATATTAATAATTCCGCCACCATTATTCATCACATTCAAAGCCTTTTGAGTCAAAAAGAACGGACCTTTGAATTGAATATTTGTCAATTGATCAAACTCCGCTTCAGTTGTTCCTATGAAAGAATTATGAATTCCGATTCCTGCGTTGTTTACCAGAAAATCAAATTTATCAGTACTAAAAGTGTTTTGTAAAGCCGAAGAAACACTTTCGAAAAAGCCATCAAAAGTTTTAGAATCTGCAACATTAAGTTGAATGGCACTTGCTTTTTGACCCAAATTTTCGATTTCTTTTACAACTGAATCCGCTTCTTCTTTTTTGCTGTTATAAGTAATGATTACGTCAATTCCTTTTTTGGCAATTGCAATCGCCATATTTTTTCCTAAACCTCTGCTACCGCCAGTAACAAGAGCAATTTTTGTATTTACTACCATATTTATAATTGTTAATTGTTAATTGTAGATTGTAAAATGTAAAATGGGAATTGTTTTTAAACACATAGAAACATAGGTTTTATTTTGGTTAAAAAAGATTTAAATAAGAAACTGGTTTCTAACACATAGCGCTATGTGGGTTTATACAAATGAAATGCCTTTTAGCGTTTTCAATATCTATGTTTCTATGTGTTGAAAATTAATATTAATTCCCGTGTAATGCGTTAAATGAAGCTTTCAATTCCGGGACACTCGCGTTTAATCTTGTTTCGCTTGTTCCGAAAGTAAGTTCCTCTCTTCCTTCTTTTATCTGTTCAAAAATTGACAGGATAAAATCACTCACACTTGGATGTGCATTGTGTAAACCAACTCCGCCAAGATCTGTATTTAATGCCGGTGGAATAATTTCGATTACTTCGATGCTTTTTGATTTCAATAAATGACGAAGTGAAAGTGTAAACGAACGGAAAAAAGCTTTAGTTGCTGAATAAACCGGAATTTTAGCAAAAGGAGAAAATGCTAATCCCGAAGTTACATTCATAACCGTTGTAAGCGATTTTAAATTGATAAATAAAGAAGTTAAATGCAACGGAGCCTCAATATTTGTAGCAAGTTCAGCTTTCATACTTTCGTAAAAATTAGCATCAGTTACTGAAACCCAGTTTTGAATTCCTGCATTATTGATTAAAACATTTAAATCAGGATGATTTTCAGCAATCCATTCGTAAAGTGCTACGCGTTCTTTTTCATCTGATAAATCACATACTTTTGTAATTACAGTTGGAAATTGAGCCTTAACTTCATTTAAAACAGCTTCTCTGCGGCCGCAAATAATTACGGTATTATTTTCTTCAATAAATCTTTGGGTAAGTCCAAGTCCGATACCAGTTGCACCGCCCGTTATTAAAATTTTGTTGTTTGATAAATTCATCTTTTCTATTTTTTAAATTGATAGGACAAAGGTAGGAGCGAAGTAGGGTTGGGGAATTGTAAATATCAAACCGATGTTTGCGAAATTCAAATCATGTTAAAAGAAATTTTAATTTTGAAAATCCCAAATTCCAAAAAGAGCAAAGCGATTTTTTATAAATCTAAAATCTAAAATCTAAAATCTAAAATCTAAAATCTAAAATCTAAAATCTAAAATCAAAACTCTACAATCTAAATGCTAAAGGCGTTAACGAAGTTTGTTTTTTAAAGAAGTTAGAAAAATGTGCCAATTCTTCAAAGCCTAATGAATAAGCAATCTCAGAGATATTCCAGTCGGTTTGTTTTAAAAGAACTTTGGCTTCATTGATTAATCGGCTGCTGATTAATTCTGTTGTCGTTTTTCCGGTATTTTCTTTTAAAACCTTATTAAGATGATTCACGTGAACGGATAATCGTTCAGCAAAATCTTTAGCAGTTCTCAATTCCAGTCTTTGATGCGGAGATTCTATTGGGAATTGTCTTTCTAACAATTCAGCAAATAAAGACGAAACTCGAGCTGCCGAATTATGTTTAGAATAAAGTGCTGTTATAGGTTGTAATTTTTGCCCGAAGTGAATTAACTCGGCAACATAATTTCGAATCAAATCGTATTTATAAACATAATCTGAATTGATTTCCTTTTGTATTTTATTGAAAATCAATGCTACTTCTTCAACTTCTTCATCAGAAAGCTGAAATATAGGATAACCGTCTGAAGCAAAAATAGGAAGTTCGTCTAAATCAATTCCGCTTTTAGTTTTAGATAAAAACTCACTTGTAAATACACAAAATTGTCCCGATTGATTCGTGTCTTGCGGTACATAATTGTACGGAATTTTAGGCGTTGCAAATAAAAGCCCCTGTTTTTCAATTTCAATGATTTTATCAGCATATTCAGCCCTGTTTTTTCCTCTGATCAAACTTATTTTATAATAAGCTCTTCTATCATAAGGCATAATCGATTTCCCCTGAAGGCGTTCCAGCAGTTCTTTTATATCAAAAACATTAAAATGACCAATCTCTTTTTGAATGTCGTTTGGTAATAATGAATTGGGTTCAACAGTGGAGCCTTCGGTAATATCTTTATAAAATGAATTGAGTGATTTCATATTGATGTGAATTGTAAAATTCAAATATACGAAAAAAATATATTCTCATTTTTGTCATTTCGACGGAGGAGAAATCACATAAAGCAGCTCGACAAAGATTTTCGATTTGTTTGCGGAGTTTCTAGTGTGATTTCTCCTTCGTCGAAATGACACACCTTATGGATATTTAAAAGAAAAAACTTTGTGCCACGGCGCCTTCGTGGCATGAAAACTAAAACAAACTCCCCTGAATGAACTCAGGTTCAGGATTACTGCCAAATTTAAAAGTATCAATTATAAAGAATTGTTTTTCTTCAGGATCAAATTCTCTTAAAACAATAGAATCGCATAAAAAATGAAGATCAATTGTAGTGAAAAGTTCTGAAGCAATTTTAAGGTTTTCAGAAGTTAGCCTTCTTCCAATTGACATATGAGGATCATTACTTTTTTTCATCCCAGGAGTTTTCAACGTATCCTGAGTCTTTTTCATAATTGATTTTAATTTGGATTGTTCAATTTCTCCGTCATTGGATTTATTTTTCTTTATAGCTTCTTTTTTTAAATGATTATCTGTTTTTTTTGCTTTTGGTTTTGATTCAGCTTTTGACTTTTCATTAGGAACTATAAAAAAGGCTCCAACATGTTCATAAGCTGAAAACTCTTCTAAATAAACATGAAAAGGAGTGAAAGTATTACAAATCTTTGCAAGCTTTTGCTTGAATTTATCGATTTCAGATTCAAGTATTTCAAACTCACAAATTGTAATATGAGCGATTGAATTACAGCTATTGTACCAATTAATTTTGGTTTTTAAATATCCTTTCATCACTTTGATAGCATCAATCACAGCTTGTGAAGGATAAAATACAACTGAATATTTTTTAAGCATTTTTGAAAACTTTGAATTACACAAATTTAGAATTTAAATTGAGCTGTCAAAGCACCATAAAAATAATCTTTCCCTGAACCAACTTCTTTTAAAAAGGAGCCTGCATTAAACCATGCGCCTTCAACAGAAAGCGTTAAAAACGGATTTACAGTATAATCAAAATTCGAGATTAATTGTGTGCCTACAAAACGTTCGGTTGTGTCTTTTCCGGAATACAAAAGCTGCATGTTTGGGGCGTATAAACCGTCGCTTACGGTTTGTCTCCAAAAGATATCATAATCTATTCCGAAGCCTAGTTTATCCGTTAGATCTAAAGCAATTGAAGGATGAATATCAATTAAATTGGATGGGCCTATTAAACCCACTAAACCAAAATAAGCACCTTTTGGATACAACGGATTAAAAGTTTCTAAACGATTATCATCACTGTTTTTATCTCCCGAAATAATTTCTGTTTTTAAACCGAGTTCAGGATTAAATTTAATGTTTTCAAAAGTATAAGAGGTATTCGACGAAAGTGTCCAGGCTGAAATTGTTTTGTTTTCAATAGTTCCGAATTGATAAAGACCTTCAAAATCATATTTCCAGTTTCCTTTCGATTTCCAGATTCTGGTTCCGAACGAATGTCTGGTTTCTTTACCAATTGCATCATCAAAAACGGCTCTGTTTTTCCATAATCCTAAATAATACAAATCGATATTTTCGATAAACGGCACTTTATGAATTACCGTATAACTTCCCCAAAGTTTAGCGTTATCATTAAAATCGTCATTAAAAACACCCGGAACATTCGCAATTGGATGTGTGTAAAAAGCATCGGTTTGCCAGTTTTTATTTTTGAAAAACAGTTTCGCTCCATCGTAAGAAATTCTGCTGTTTGGGCGTTCGCGGACACTTATTAAACGCTGCGAACCATAAGACATTTCCTGTCTTCCTATTCGAAATGTAAGCTGTTGGTTTTCATTCCGAATAAAATCAACATCCAGAAAAGCCTGATGAAGATCTAATTTGTTTTCATCAACTGGGCTCGGATCGATTTTGCTGTTTGCTAAACTGCTTTGTAATTCAACAAAAGTCCTGAAAATTCCGAAATGCACATCAGCATTCAATAAAAATCGGGAAAGCAAATAACCATCGCCGCTATCGGTTTCGTCTCCCCATTTATCATTTACGGTATAGGTATATTGTTCTCTGATTTCTCCGCCAATCGTAGCGTAAAATTTATCGTTTTTTCCTAACGGAATATATTTGATTTTCTCGTACAGATTTTTAGTCGAATCTTCTTTGAGATAGGTGAAATCGTCATCATAACGAACCTTTTGAAAAACTGGTTTTTGTTGTGCTTTTACAGAAAAAACAAATCCCAAAAGCAATACTAAACGAAATATATTTTTCATGATTTAATTTTTTTGATAGCCTCAAAAATAATTTACAGGACTCCAATCCGGAAGTGCCTTTGGTGTTGGACTTGCAAATGTTCTAAAATCATTATCAGCATAAACTACTTTTCCGTTTACAACAGTAAGTTTCGATTCTATGTTTAAGATTTTCTCTTCAGGAGTATTAAAATAATCATCAGAAAGAATAGCGAAATCAGCCAGATTATTTTCTTTCAGCATTCCTCGATCTTTTTCTAAATTAATTAATTGTGCGCTTCCGTAAGTAAATAATTTTAAAGCAGTTGTTCTATCCTGAATATTTTCATCAGCCATATATTTTAAACCGCCCAAAGTTTTCCCGGTTGTTAACCAATACAAACCAACCCACGGATTGTAACTTGCAACGCGTGTTCCGTCAGTTCCCATTCCAACTTTAATTCCCATTTCAAGAATTTTCTTTAGCGGAACTGTATTTGCAGCTGGTGTTTTTCCGTATCTTTTTATGAAACTTTCGCCCTGATACGCCATTCTGTGCTGAATTGCTAATCCTCCGTTTAAAGCTTTAATGCGTTTTAAATTTTCTAGAGAAACTGTTTCTCCGTGATCAAAAAACCATAAAAGTCCGTTTAGTGGCGTTTCTTTATTAATGTCTTCAATTACATTCAAAAATCTTGTAATGCTTTCGTTATAAGTTGCGTGAATTCTAAACGGCCATCTTTTTTTAATCAATAATGATAAAACTTCTTTCAATTGTCCTTCCATTGCCGGGCTTAATTCCGGTCTTGGTTTGTCGAAGTTTTCAAAATCTCCGGCGCTCATCACCAGATTTTCTCCGGCACCTTGCGCATGATATTCTACTTTACTGTCGTCGTGATCGTCACAACCTTCACCAATTTCAACAGTGCTAACCCATTTGCTGTAATCGTTAAGTTCATTTCCTGCTTTTTGAGCAAATAAATAATACGGCATTCTTATGGTTAAATCACTGTCTTTGCACAAACCATTTGTAACGCCATAATCATCCGGAAAATTTTGAAATCCGCCGCCGGCATCAATAATAGCAGTTACGCCAAGACGATTCATTTCGGTCATAAATTGTTTGGTCGAATTTACTTTTTCATCTGGAGTTAATTCAGGAAGTTTAGAAAGCGTTGAGTATAAAATAAAAGCATTTGGTTCAGCAACTAATAATCCAGTTGGATTTCCGTTAGCATCTTTTTCAACAAGTCCACCGTTTGGGTTTGGCGTATTGGCATCAATTTTCAGAGCTTCAATTCCGGCTTTGTTCAAATAAGCATGACCGTATAAATGAAGTATAAAAGCAGGAACATCGCCCGTAGCTTCATTAATTTCTGCTAAAGTTGGCAGTCTTTTTTCTTCAAATTGATACGCATTCCAGCCTCCAACTACACGAACCCATTGTCCTTTTGGCGTTCTTTGCGCTTGTTCTTTCAACATTGCTAAAGCTCTTTTTAAAGATTTAACGCCATCCCAGCGTAATTCGGTATTAAAGAATCTTCCGCCGCGAATAATGTGCATGTGAGAATCGAATATTCCTGGAATAATTACTTTTCCTTTGGCATCAATTACAGTAGTTTTTTTGTCTTTTAATTTTAAAATTTCGCTGTTTTTTCCGGTTTTCAGGATTTTTCCATCGGCAACAGCCATCGCTTCAACAATTGTATTTTTATCATCTAAAGTATGAATAACGGCATGATGAACGATTAAAGTAGCTTTTTTATTTTGACCAAAAACGGGAAGTGAAATAATTAAAAGAAACGCTAATATTTTAAAAGTAAGTTTCATAATCGTTGTTTTTTATTGAATTTTGGGTAAAAAAAAGACTGTACTTTTTACACAGCCTTTTTATGGATCAAAAATAAGACGCTGATTTTACAGATTCGCTATCGCGAAAACGCTGATTTACACAGATTTTTTTATATGTAATTATTTAAAATTAAATCCGTTTGTTATCCGCGTTTTCGCAAAGCGAATCCGTCTTATCCGCGTTCAATTGGATTTAGTGTTTTAACATTTCGTGAGCGTATTGAATACCAACTCCGTAAGCACCACCGTATTTTTTAGCCAAATCTGTTACAGCTACATAAGTTTCCTGACGAGCCCAGTCGCGTTGTAATTCTAATAAATATTGTAATGAAGTAATTGGGTGAGCACCAGCCTGAACCATACGGGTAATAGCCATTTCGTGCGCTTCTTTAGAAACATCAGCACTTGCATCTGTAATTACATAAACATCATAACCTTCTGCTATTGCTGATAATGTTGGCCCAACGATACAAACGCTTGTCCATAAACCACCAAAAACAAGTTTCTTTTTACCTTTTTCAGTAATGGCTTTGTAAGCTGGAACGTCTTCCCAAGTATTCATAGAAGTACGGTCAATATAATTTGAAGTTTTTTGTGGATAAAATTCTTCAATTTCTTTAAATACTGGTCCACTAAATGATTTTTCTGCAACTGTTTTTACAATTGTTGGAACTTTAAATATTTTTGAAGCACCGGCAACTAAAGCAGTGTTGTTACGAAGCTGGTCAATTGGTGTACTTCCTACCGCGAATGCCATTTGGCTTTCGTAATCAATAAGAACTAACGAAGCCAATAAAAGTAACGAATAATAATGCTGCTGTTAAGATTAATTTTTTCATGATAATGTGATTTTGTTGTGATTAAAAATGTTTTTTAAAAATTGTTTGTTTTTGATTTTCAGTGTATTGCATTCAAATAAAATGCCTTTTTTGTAATGTGTTGATTTTAAAAGGTTTTTCAGAAAAGGCAATAAAGATTTTAACGATATATCGTCAATTAAAATTGGATATTCGAATAATAAAATATTTTAAAGCTTTTTAATGAATTTTAAAAAGGAAAAGCTGGGTACCTAAATTTTTCCTTTTAGATGTAATCGGTGAAGAATTTCGGATTTTAATAAACCGCTTCCTCCGCCAAAATGTTCAATTACTTCTACTTCAGGCTGATTTTTTAAGCAAAAAGAAGTAAACTCTTTTTCTATATGATCTTCGATTCCGGAACTCAAAAGAACAATATCGATTTTGTGATTTTGAAAGTATTCCTGAGCTTCTTTCTCGTCATTGAAAGCAATTGCATTCCAATTTTGATCTGCATTTACAAGTCGAAGTAAAATGGCCAATATCGCTTCGTTTTTTCCGAGTAATAAGAATTCAAGAGTTTTCATTTTTTTTAGTTTTAAAGTTACTATCCCGAGACTTCGGGACTGATTTGCTGAGTCTTTAAAATTTCAGTTTGACAGAATTTGTAATTTCTTTAGCAAATTTACTTGTTTCATCATCACTTCAACTTAATCTAGAATAAGAAAGAAAGTTGCTAAGGTTCTTAGGAGCGAAGTTGCTTAGTTTTTCTTGGAAGATTTTAATTATAGGATATAAAACTTAGAGACTTAGCCACTCAGAAGCTTAAAAAAGCTCAGAAAATTAGCAACTTAGCACCTTCACAAAAAAAAACTTCCCAAAATGAGGAAAGCCGTAAGGGATTCTAAAAACTAGCTTGTAGCTTTGCGATATAGAATTAATGCCAATGATTTTTTTGCCTTTTTAAATATCATTTTATTTCTATTAAATACAGTTTTTTGGAAAAAACAATTTAGTTAAAAAGAAAATTTGACATATTCATTTGATCGTGGATCGTTGTAGAAATTTGCAAGCAATACAATACAGTCTATTTTTTTATGGTTTTTAGATTTAGTTATAGCTAAATCTAAAAACCTTTTTTATTTAATAATTGTTGCTTTTAAGCCATTCTTCGCAGGCTTTTGTCCAAAATTTACTGGTGTCTTTTACACCCAAACCAAATCCGTGGCCGCCATTTTCATATAAATGTAACTCAGCAACAACTTTATTATTTTTAAGTGCCAGATAATAATTAATACTATTTTCAGGGAAAACCGCACCATCATCTGTAGCATGAACTAAAAAAGCGGGAGGAGTTTGAGCAGTGACCTTTTTTTCGTTAGAAAAAGAATCGATTAATTCCTGCGAAGCATTTTCTCCCAATAAACTAATTTGAGAACCTTTGTGCGTAATATCATTTTGCATAGAAATTACAGGATAAATTAAAAGCGAAAAATCCGGACGCGCACTCACTTTTGATGAAGTTTCGTATACGCGGTCATCATAATGTGTACATAATGTCGATGCCAGATGTCCGCCGGCAGAAAAGCCCATAATACCAATTTTATTTGGGTCAATATTCCATTTTGCTGCATTTTGCCTTACTACACGAATCGCTTCCTGAGCGTCTTGCAATGGCCCGACATTTTTGTTTGTCATGATTAAATCGCTTGGTAATCTGTACTTTAAAACAAAAGCAACAATGCCTAAGCTATTAAACCATTCCGCTACTTTAGTTCCTTCTTTATCAATGGCTAAATGCTGATATCCTCCGCCAGGTAAAATAATTACTGCAGTTTGGTTCTGTTTAATTCCCGAAGGCAAAAACACGCTTAAAGTAGGTATCGAAACCAAGCTTGTACTTTGTACTTTGCCTTCTTTTGTAATTTCTTTTTCCTGATAGTCAGGCGCTTTTATTTCTTGCGGAATTACTTTCCATAAGGGTAAAACCTGATTTTGTGCCTGTATCTGACTGATCATTCCGAAAAGAAAAAGGAGGTTTAAGAATGGATTGTTTATGACGAAGTTTTTTAAGTTTTTCACTTTATATAAGATTTGTTAGTATTATTATTTTTTGGTTGAATTCAAATTTATATCATTTTCTTGATTTATAAGCATTCACGACCGTATAAAAGCATATTTATTTTTCGATAAGAATAGTCTTTATAAATAAAATTAGAAGCCTTGATTTTAGTACTATTTTCACACCTAAAACGGACAAATTTAGCATATGAGCTTTTAACAGATATATTGTTTAATCTGTAATTTTGAATACATATTTTTATGTGAAATGTTTATTTTATCTATCAAAATAATTTTTTATATAATTAATTTGGAATATTAAGATTATAAACTATATTTGTGCAATCGATTACATTATTTGAAATTTAGTTGCACAATTTCAGTTAGTTTGTTCTAAATGAACTCTTAACCGGACGACATTGTAAAATTGAAATATTTTGAATTAGTAATATTTACTTTATTAGCCAACCAACTCATTATTATGAATCAAATCAAACAAAACACAGGAAAGTACCGCTGGAGTATTTGTGCATTATTATTTTTTGCAACTACAATTAACTATTTAGACAGGCAGGTTCTTTCTTTGACGTGGAATGATTTTATTGCTCCCGAATTTCACTGGACTAACAACGACTACGGAAATATTACCGCTTTATTCTCCATATTTTATGCGGTATCCTTATTATTTGCAGGGCGATTTGTAGATTG
This sequence comes from Flavobacterium chryseum, assembly GCF_004362015.1. Lineage (GTDB taxonomy): Bacteria > Bacteroidota > Bacteroidia > Flavobacteriales > Flavobacteriaceae > Flavobacterium. The sequence goes on along the minus strand of NZ_SNWW01000010.1, from coordinate 63,427 downwards.
GCTGGATACTAAAAAAGGTTTTCTTTGGGCTATCGGAATTTGGTCGATAGGGGCGTGTTTGCATGCTTTTTGCGGAATTGCAACTGCAGGCATCATTACAGGAAACTGGTTTGTAGGTTTTGAAGGAGCTAAGGATATCATCAAAAATGTAAATGATACCGGAATGGTAATTAATGTAAGTGTGAGCTTATTCATTTTTGCCCGTTTTATTTTAGCGATCGGAGAAGCTGGAAATTTTCCTGCAGCAATTAAAACAACAGCAGAATATTTTCCTAAAAAAGACAGGGCTTTTTCTACCAGTATTTTTAATGCAGGTGCAACGGTTGGTGCATTAGCAGCTCCAATTTCGATTCCGTTTATAGCGAAATCTTTTGGATGGGAAATGGCTTTTATAATCATTGGGGCTTTAGGTTTTGTTTGGATGGGATTTTGGATTTTCATGTACGACAAACCAGAAAGACACCCAAAAGTTAGCGCTGCTGAATTAGAATACATACAACAAGACGATATCGCAGACAGTAAATTAGTGGGATATGTTCCTGAAACTTCAACTAAAGTATCGTTTATAGATTGCTTTAAATACAAACAAACCTGGGCTTTTGCTTTTGGTAAATTTATGACAGATGGTGTTTGGTGGTTCTTTTTATTCTGGACACCGGCTTATTTAAGTTCTGTTTACGGAATGGATTCTACGCAAGCTGCTTTACCGTTATTTGTTTTATACATGATTACGTTACTTTCTATTATTGGCGGTTGGTTACCAACTTATTTTGTAGAGAAAAAAGGAATGAATCCCTACGAAGGAAGAATGAGAGCAATGTTGATTTTTGCCTTTTTTCCATTATTAGCATTGATCGCTCAGCCTTTAGGATATATCAGTTACTGGATTCCCGTTATTATAATTGGTATTGCAGGAGCGGCTCATCAATCTTGGTCAGCTAATATTTTTACAACCGTTGGAGATATGTTTCCTAAAAAAGCTATTGCAACTATCACCGGAATTGGTGGTTTGGCAGGAGGTGTTGGTTCAACAATAATCAACAAAGGATCTGGAATGTTATTCGATCATGCTAAAGAAACCAATATGGCTTTTATGGGCTTTAAAGGAATTGAAGCCGGATATTTTATCATCTTTTCAATTTGTGCCGTTTGTTACTTAACAGGCTGGATCGTAATGAAAACATTAGTTCCAAAATATAGTCCGATTACAAATCTTTAATAGCTTTCATGATTTAAACTGACCAACTAACCAACCAAACCTAAAACTATGAATCAAACCAACGCAGCAATAGGAAAATATCGCTGGACAATATGTGGATTAGTATTTTTTGCTACAACCGTAAATTATTTAGATCGAAATGTAATTAGTTACCTACGACCTTTTTTAGCAGAAGCTTTTCACTGGACTCCGGAACAAGAAGTTATAGATTATTCGAATATTGAATTGGCATTTAAAATCGCCTACGCAATGGGAATGTTGGTTGCAGGTGGAATCATAGATAAATTAGGAACTAAAATTGGTTATGCCATTGCCACAGGATTGTGGAGTTTGGCTGCAATTGGTCATGCATTAGCAACAGGAACCAGAGGGTTTTTAATTGCACGTGTATTTTTAGGAATTACAGAAGCCGGAAATTTTCCAGCTGCAATCAAAGCAACAGCCGAATGGTTTCCGCAGAAAGAAAGAGCCTTAGCAACCGGAATTTTTAATTCAGGAAGTAACATCGGAGCGATCATAGTGCCGTTAACAGTGCCTTTTATAGCAGAAAATTATGGTTGGCAATGGGCTTTTATTCTAACAGGAATTGTTGGTTTTGTCTGGCTTGTATTATGGTTTATTTTTTACGAAATACCGGAAAAGCAAAAACGATTGTCTCAGGCTGAATTTGAATATATTAATTCAGATAAAGTTGAGGCAGTTGAAGTAGAAGATACAGAAAAAGTTTCATGGTTAAAATTGCTTAGTTTTCGTCAAACGTGGGCATTCGCCATCGGAAAATTATTAACAGATCCGGTTTGGTGGTTTTATTTATTCTGGCTGCCAGATTTCTTAATGAAACAATACAAACTCTCAGCAACAGAAATTATCTGGCCTTGCGCATTGGTTTATATAATTGGAAGTATAGGAAGTATTGGCGGAGGCTGGTTACCATTAAAATTAATGAACAAAAACTGGCCGGCTTACAAAGCAAGAAAAACAAGTATGCTTATTTATGCCTTTGCCGTTTTACCGGTTTTGTTTTCACAATATTTGGGCGCCATAAATATTTGGTTGGCCATTTTGGTTATTGGTTTGGCAGTTTCTGCGCATCAGGCGTGGAGTGCTAATATTTTTACAACAGTATCCGATATGTTTCCTAAAAAGGCAACAGCTTCAGTTACAGGAATAGGAGGAATGTTCGGAGCATTCGGAGGGATTTTGTTAACTTTAGTAGTTCAAAAAAACATGTTTGTTTATTATACCAAATTAGGAAAAATAGAAACGGGCTATTTTATTATGTTTTGTATTTGCGGAGCTTCATATTTATTGGCCTGGCTGATCATGCATATTTTAGTTCCGAAAATGAAAAAAGTAGAAGTGTAAAATCAACACAAATAAAATTGTGTTTGTATTATGATTTTTGAAGATAAAAATATAATTTTGTGCAATCGATTACATTAAAATAAAAATTATGACAAAATATAGTTCAAGATACGCGTCAAGCCCTGAAGCAGTAAAAAAATATGACACACAACAATTAAGAGAAGAATTCTTGATTGATGATTTAATGCAGGAGAACGAAATTTCATTGACCTATTCTCATTACGATCGATATATTGCAGGTTCAGCAGTTCCTGTAAGCCCTTTAACCTTGGAAAGTATAGATCCGCTTAAAGCGAGTTATTTTCTGGAAAGAAGAGAAATGGGAATTATAAATGTTGGAGGAAGCGGTTCTGTAGTTGTTGAAGGAACATCGTATGAATTAGGCTTTAAAGATGCGTTATACATCGGAAGCGGAAATAAGGAAGTGATTTTTAAAAGTGATGACAGCGCAAATCCGGCTAAATATTATATTAATTCAGCTCCGGCTCATACAACATATCCTACTGTAAAAGTAAGTTTAGAACAAGCTAATAAATTACAATTAGGAACAATGGAAACGGCAAATCACCGTACCGTAAACCAAATGATTATTGGTGGTATTGTGACTACTTGCCAATTGCAAATGGGAATGACGGAATTAAAACCCGGAAGTGTTTGGAATACAATGCCGGCGCACGTGCACGATCGTAGAATGGAAGTCTATTTCTATTTAGATATTCCGGAAAATCAGGCCGTTTGCCATTTTATGGGACAACCTCAGGAAACAAGACATATCTGGATGAACAATCATCAGGCAGTTATTTCTCCACCTTGGTCAATACACTCAGGTTCAGGAACTAGTAATTATACTTTTATCTGGGGAATGGCGGGTGAGAATTTAGATTACGGAGATATGGATGTTTGTAAAATTACAGATTTAAGATAAGAATCATGACAGATTTATTTGATATAAAAGGAAAAATTGCCCTTATTACAGGAAGTACACACGGACTGGGAATGGCAATGGCAAAAGGATTAGGCGAGGCCGGAGCAACAATTGTTGTTAATGGTAACTCTTCTCAACAAAAAATTGACGATGCTGTAAAAGAACTTCAAAGTCAGGGAATAAATGCGGTTGGTTATAAATTTAATGTAACCAATGAGCAGGAAGTTATTACTGCAGTTAAAAAAATTGAAAGTGAAGTTGGATCAATTTCTATCTTAATTAATAATGCGGGAATCATCAAAAGAATTCCGTTAATCGAAATGGAAGTTGCTGATTTTAAAGAAGTGATTGATATTGACTTAGTTTCTCCATTCATTGTTTCTAAGCATGTTGCTAAAGGAATGATCGAAAGAAGACAAGGAAAAATTATCAACATTTGTTCGATGATGAGCGAATTAGGCCGTAATACGGTTGGTGCTTATGCTGCTGCAAAAGGCGGTTTAAAAATGCTGACTAAAAACATGGCAACAGAATGGGCAAAATATAACGTTCAAATCAATGGAATTGGTCCTGGATATTTTGCTACAGAACAAACAAAACCAATTAGAGTTGACGGACATCCGTTTAATGATTTTATCATTAGCAGAACTCCGGCGGCAAAATGGGGAGATCCAAGTGACTTGGCCGGAGCAGCAATATTCCTTTCTTCTAAAGCAAGTGATTTTGTTAACGGTCATATTTTATTTGTTGATGGCGGAATTTTAGCCACTATTGGTAAACCATCAAACGAAGAATAATTTTTCAATTTTATTTAAAAAGACATGAGTTCAAATACCACCTTTATAAACGACAATTTTTTACTTGAAAATAAATATGCTGAAGAGTTATACCACAATTACTCCAAAAATCAGCCTATTATAGATTATCACAATCATTTGAATCCGCAGTTTATTGCTGAGGATAAAATTTTTGATAACATAACTCAGGTTTGGATAAACGGTGACCACTACAAATGGCGTGCGATGCGTACGTTGGGTGTAAATGAGCAGTTTGTAACAGGAAATGGTTCAGACAAAGATAAGTTCTTACAATGGGGAAAAACGGTTCCGTACACGATGCGTAATCCTTTGTACCACTGGACACATTTAGAATTGGCGCGTTATTTTGATATTTATGACTTACTGAATGAAAAATCAGCAGAGAAAATCTACATCGAAACCTCTGAAAAAATAAATTCTCAGGCTTACAGCACACAAAATCTGCTTAAAAAAGTAAACGCTGAATTAGTTTGTACAACTGAAGATCCGATTGACAGTTTAGAGTTTCACCAGAAACTTACTCAAAACCCAATTGGTACTAAAATGAGTACAGCTTTCAGACCCGATAAAGCTATCCTTATTTCTAATGATGGCTATAACGCATATCTGGATACGTTGGGGGACGTATCCGGAGTTGCGATTAATACTTATGCTGACTTACAAACGGCCTTAAGAAAAAGAATTGAATTTTTTAATGCAAACGGTTGTAAATTAAGTGATCACGGTTTAGATCAGATTTATTTTGAAAACTTTACCGAAAGCGAAGTGAATTCAATTTTCAAAAAGAAAAGAGAAAATCAAACGATAACACCGGAAGAAGGATTAAAGTTTCAAAGTGCAATTCTATTATTCCTTTCAGAAACATATCACGAATTTGGATGGGTCCAACAGTTTCACTTAGGCGCTTTAAGAAACAATAATGCGCGTATGCACAGAATCTTAGGACCTGATACAGGTTGGGATTCTATTGGAGATTATCCACAGGCACAAAAATTATCTTCTTTCTTAAATGCATTAGACAGCAAAGATAAATTGACAAAAACAATTATTTATAACCTTAATCCGGCTGATAATGAAGTTATGGCTACGATGATTGGAAATTTCAACGACGGAAGCGTTAGAGGAAAAGTACAATTTGGTTCAGGATGGTGGTTTTTAGACCAAAAAGACGGAATGACAAAACAATTAAATGCCCTTTCGAACATGGGATTAATTAGCTGTTTCGTTGGAATGTTAACCGATTCAAGAAGCTTCTTGTCTTTCCCAAGACACGAATATTTCAGACGTATTTTATGTAATCTTTTAGGAGACGAAATCAAACGCGGCGAACTTCCTGCTGACATGGAATGGATTGGAAAATTGGTTGCTGATATTTCTTATAACAACGCAAAAGAGTATTTTAAGTTTTAGTTTAAAATTAAAAATTTAAAATTAAAAATTAAAAATTCCACCATTAAGATATTAACGTTCATTAAGAGTAAAGCTTAAAAAAGCAAATCATTAAGGAATTAAAGTAAAGCTTAATTTTTCTTAATCTCTTAATGGTAAAAAAAAGACTCTTAATGGTAAAAAAAATAAAAGTTTACTGGTAAAACAACACAACAATATGAGTAGAGTAATTGCATTTGGAGAAATCATGCTGCGTTTATCGACAGAAAGACATTTACGTTTTTCGCAATCTACGGCATTTGGTGCTACGTATGGAGGTGGAGAATTTAATGTATGTGTTTCATTAGCAAATTATGGTGTGAATGCTGAATTTATTACCAGATTACCTGAAAATGAAATTGGTTTTTCTGCATTAAAAGAAATCAGAAAAATGAATGTCGAGTCTAAAAACATTCTTTATGGTGGAGAGCGTTTAGGAATCTATTTTCTTGAAACTGGAGCTGGAACCCGCGGAAGCAATGTAGTTTACGACCGTGCTCATAGCGCAATGTCAACTATAGAAAAAGGACAGATTGACTGGGAAAAAGTTTTGGAAGGTGCAGAATGGTTTCACTGGAGCGGAATTACTCCTGCAATTTCTGAAAGTGCTGCCGAAGCTTGTTTAGAAGCAATTAAAGTGGCTCATAAAATGGGAATTACCATTTCCTGCGATTTAAATTACAGATCAAAACTTTGGCAATATGGCAAAACGCCAAGTGAAGTTATGCCGGAAATGCTGCAATACAGTAATGTTATTTTAGGAGATATAGATACAGCGTATTTTATGCTCGGAATTCCGAAAGTAAATCCAAATTATCAGGATGAAAAATCACTTCCTGTTTTATACACGAAATTATTCGAATTGATTCCGAATTTAAAAACCGTAGCGACAACATTACGTTATTCTGTAAGTGCTTCACACCAAAGAATTGGCGGTGTTTTATTCGACGGAAAAGCGATTTATCAGGCAGCCGTAAAAGAAGTTACACCGGTGATAGACAGAGTAGGAAGTGGAGACGCTTTTATGGGCGGATTAATTTACGGATTGTTGGAGTATCAAAATAATAATCAGAAAGCATTAGATTTTGCAGTAGCAGCTTGTTGCTTAAAACATACTATTGCGGGCGATTATAATTTGGTGACCTTAAAAGAAGTTGAAAATATGCTAGACGGTGATTCAGCTGGATTAGTTTCAAGATAATTAATTAGAATGGCAAAATATTCAAGAATTGAAGTAGCTCAGCAAATGAAAGATAACGGCATGGTTCCGCTCTTTTTTCATTCGGATATTGAGATCAGCAAAAAAGTGCTAAAAGCCTGTTATGATGGTGGTTCCCGATTAATGGAATTTACCAGCAGAGGCGATTTTGCGCATGAAGTATTTGGTGCTTTAAACAAATATGCATTGGCAGAATTACCGGGAATGATCCTGGGAGTTGGTTCTGTTACAGATGCTGCGGCAGCCTCATTATACATGAGTTTAGGTGCTAATTTTATTGTAACGCCGGTTTTTAGAGAAGATATCGCAATTGCCTGTAACCGCCGTAAAGTACTGTGGTCACCAGGTTGCGGAACTCTTACAGAAATCGCAAGAGCAGAAGAATTAGGCTGCGAAATCGTGAAATTATTCCCTGCGGATATTTACGGACCGGAGTTTATAAAAGCCATAAAAGGGCCATGCCCGTGGACAAGTATTATGCCAACCGGAGGAGTTTACCCAACAGTTGAAAGTTTGTCTTCCTGGTTAAATGCAGGTGCAACTTGTGTGGGACTTGGTTCACAATTAATTTCGAAAGATATATTAGATAATAATGATTACGAAGGACTAAAAACGAAAGTGAGTCAGGTTCTGGAGATCATCAAAAATATTAAAAATAAATAAGGAGTAATCATACCGATTCCTTATTTGAATGCAGTTTTTTTTAGTTTTTTAACGTTTTGTAATTGAACATTACGCTTGCTAAATAAAGTTTGTCACTCCTCACAGCAAATTTTATTTTACTCTTACAGGTGTAATGTTTCTTTTACATTCAGAAAAGCTTCTACAAAAGCAATAAGGTATTTAATGTGGTTATTTATAACACTTTAATGAATTTAAAATGAAAAAATTAAATAGAATAAATACAGGATTAGAAAAGTTACAGCCAATTAAAGTAGTTCAGTTTGGAGAAGGTAACTTTTTAAGAGCTTTTGTTGATTATGCTTTTCACAAACTAAATAAAGAAGTTGATTTTAATGCTGGTATTGCAATGGTTCAGCCTTTGAAAGACGGTATGGTAAACCTGATTAATGATCAGGACGGTCTTTATACTTTGTTTATGAACGGAATTAAAAAAGGCGAAAAAATACAAGATATTGAGTTAATCACTAATATTGTAAAAGCAATAAATCCGTATACTGAATTTGCAGATTATTTAGCTTTAGCCAAGGAAGAAGAACTTCAATTTATTGTTTCAAATACAACTGAAGCTGGAATTGAATTTATTGAAAGTGATACTCCGGATATGCAGCCTCCAGTTTCATTTCCTGCTAAGTTGACGGTTTTATTATATGAAAGATTCAAACATTTCAATGGAGATGCTTCTAAAGCGGTAACAATCATTCCTTGTGAATTGATTGATTATAACTCAGAGACGCTGAAAAAATATATTTTACAATATTGCGATACTTGGAAGTTAGAGGATGCATTTAAAACTTGGGTATCAGATGCTTGTACGTATCACAGTACTTTGGTTGACAGAATTGTTCCTGGATATCCAAGAGCTGAAATTGAAGAATACAATAATAAATTAGATTACGAGGACAATTTAATTGTTGCTGCAGAACCTTTCTTTCTTTGGGCTATTGAAGGTGGTGATGCCTTAAAAGCAAAATTACCTTTTCATAAAACAGATTTGAATGTAAAAATCGTTGATGATATACGTCCTTTTAAAATGATTAAAGTTCGTATTTTAAACGGTGCACACACGGCAATGGTTCCTTTTTCACTTTTGTATGGTAACAAATTAGTGATGGAAACTGTTAACGGAGATTTTACCGGAAAGTTCGTAAACAACGTTATTAGTGAAATTAGTGAAACTCTTGATATGGACAAAAATGAAATTACTGCCTATTCTGAGGAAGTAATGGACCGATTTAAAAATCCGTTTATCAAACATGCACTTGCCGACATTGCATTAAATTCTATCTCAAAATTCAAAGTAAGAGTTTTACCTAGTTTATTAGGATATTATAATACTAACAAAAAGTTGCCTGTTAATTTGACTTTTTCATTAGCGAGTTTAATTCAATTCTACAAAGGAACCTGGAATAACGAAGCATTACCTGTAAAAGATTCTCCAGAGATAGTTGAAGCATTTAAAAACGCTTGGCAATTAGGATCTGCAGATTTAGTTGTAGCTAAGATATTAGCTAATACTGAATTCTGGGGAGAAGATTTAACTAAAGTAAAAGGTTTATCAGAAGCTTTAGTAGTAGCCTTAAATGAAATTGAAGCGAACGGAATAGAACAAGGTTTTGCTAATTTCAGCAAACAATATTAATTAGATTACACATACTTTTTAAACATTATTATCATGCAAAAGAAATTAATAAAAGTAAACCCTTCAGATAATGTAGCAGTTGCATTGGTGAATTTGGTTGCTGGTGAGGTAATCAACTTTGAAGGACAAGATATCACAATCGTATCTGATGTGAAGATGAAACATAAAATTGCGATGCATACTTTTGAAGTAGGTGAACGTATTATTATGTATGGTGTTTTGGTTGGAAAAGCAAGTGCCAGAATTGAAAAAGGAGGTTTACTTTCTACAGAAAATGTAAAACATGAAAGCGATAAAGTAACCGGTAAAACGGAAACGATTGGCTGGAATGCTCCTAATGTTGATAAATGGAAAGACAGAACGTGGCAGGGCTATCACAGAGAAGACGGACAGGTTGGAACTGAGAATGTTTGGTTGTTTTTTCCGTTAGTATTTTGTGAAAACAGAAATATTGAAATCTTAAAAGATATTTTTGAAAAGGAATTAATGAAGCCTAAAGAAAACGATTATCAGTTGTTACTTCGTTCTTTGGTAAAAACAGAAACGGGCGGTACTGGTAATGAAGCAGCTTCTAATGATGCTAATTTATTCAATAATATCGAAGTAAAATTCATAACGCACCAGGGTGGATGTGGCGGAATTCGTCAGGATTCGCACAGTTTGGCTAAATTATTAGCCGGATATGTAAATAATCCAAACGTTGCCGGAGCTACAGTTTTGAGTTTAGGATGTCAGAATCTTCAAATTCAGATTTTTAAAGATGCTTTAGACGCTATAAATCCGGGAAGTAAAAAACCGGTTTTAATCTACGATCAACAACAAATTGGTACTATCGAAAGCATGTTGAGCAGTGTTGTAAAAGATACTTTTGAAGCTATTAAAATTGCAAACAATATACAAAGAACGCCTGCGCCTTTATCTAAATTAAGAATTGGATTGGAATGTGGTGGTTCTGATGGATTCTCAGGAATTTCTGCTAATCCAACATTAGGAGTGTTATCTGATCATTTAGTTGCTTTAGGAGGAACTACAATTCTTTCTGAATTTCCTGAATTATGTGGAGTAGAGCAGGAATTAGTAAACCGTTGTGTAGATGATAAGGATGGAAAACGTTTCTTAGACTTAATGCAATGGTACGAAAAAACAGTTGTAGATGCAGGTTCAGGATTTGACATGAATCCATCTCCGGGTAACATTAAAGACGGTTTGATTACAGATGCAATGAAATCTGCTGGTGCTGCTAAAAAAGGAGGGACTTCACCAATTACAGGTGTTTTCGATTATGGTGAATACATTAATGAACCAGGCTTTACATTGTTATGTACTCCTGGAAATGATGTTGAATGTACAACGGCAATGGTTGGTTCTGGAGCGAATATGGTTTTGTTTACAACAGGTTTAGGAACTCCAACAGGAAACCCAATTGCGCCGGTTGTTAAGATTTCATCTAATACTGAATTAGCTAAAAAAATGTCTGATATTATCGATATTGATACTGGTGGAATTATCACCGGAGAAAAATCTATCGATGAAATGGCAGATGAAATGCTTGAATTTATTATCGATGTTGCGAGCGGAACTATTAAAACCAAAGCTGCAATCTTAAACCAAAACGATTTTATTCCTTGGAAAAGAGGGGTATCTCTATAATAAAAATTAACAGATAAGCTCATTTTAAACAATGAGCTTATTTTTTTACCATTAAGATATTAAGTTCATAAAGCTGTAATGATAAGAAGATAAAAATATAAACCATTAAGAGATTAAGCATTAAGTGCAAAGCTTAATTTTCTTAATCTCTTAATGGTAAAAAAGATAAAAATTCTAAATTTTTAATGGTTCAATAAAAATTAAAAGGTAGTTCTTGACGAAGATTTACGAATGTGTAATTCAGGTGCAAGAACTACCTTTTTTTCGATTTTAATCGTATCTGTTTTGTCTACTTGTTCAAGGAAAACACGTGCAGACATTTTCCCCATTTCAAGCGGAGACTGATCTACAGAAGTTATAGATAATTCCATGAATTTCGTAAAAGGTTCGTTACTAAAACCCGCTACACAAAACTCATTTGGTATGCTGATATTTCTTTCTTTTAATTCCTGAATCGCGCCTAAAGCTGCGAAATCACTCGAAGAAAATATGGCATCTGGTGGTGTTTCTAGTCTTAATAATATCTCAACGGCTTCTTTTCCAGCTTCAACACTACTTTTAGAACGTATTACATATTCTTCTTTAAAAGTTAATCCGCTATCTAATATGGCTTGTTTATAGCCTAAAAACCTGTTTTTAAAAATTTCAAGTGATTGATCTCCTGATAAATGCGCAATAGCTCTGCAGCCTTCATTAATCAAATGTTTTGTGGTTTCATAACCACCTTTAAAGTCATTAATCGTAACAGAACTTACACCATCAATATGTTTGCTTCTGTCAAAAAAGATAAGCGGAACATTTTTTTGTAAAACATTATGAAAAGCACCATCATTTTCGTCTGTAACTGCAGTAACCGACATTAGAATTCCGTCAACCTGCGCGTCTATTAAAGTATAAAGATTTTCATTTTCTCTTTTTAAATCTTCATGAGTCTGACAAATAATAACCTGATAACCATGAGGTTGTAACTCTTCTTCGATACCTCTGATTACAGATGCAAAAAAGTTACTATCAATACGAGGAACAATAACACCTATATTATTACTACGACCGCTTTTTAATGCTAAAGCAAGTTTGTTTTGCTTGTAGTTCATTGAAGCTGCAGTTTTTATAACTAATTCACGTGTGCTTTCTTTTATTTTAGGGTTGTTATTTAACGCTCTGGAAACCGTCGCTGCAGTGATATTCAATTTTTTTGCAATATCGTAGATGGTTATTTTTTCGCTCATTCAAAAATAGTTTTTGATTTATTTATAGACAAAAATACATTTTTTTTATATAATGTGATATACATTGTTATCGATTACCATAATTGGTAACTAAAACGTTTTCAATCTTACAATGATAATAAATTATATGTTTTTTTACACAATATGTAAATAAAATTAGTAATAAAAATTAAATATATAAATTTTTTCTAAATAAATTTGGTTCATACACTCTAATTTTATATTTTCGTGTAATCGATTACATAATTGTTGGCTTTTCAGTAAAAAGATAAATAAATTACTACGTAAATGATTACAAATAAGTTTATAACGTTTTGGCCAGTTGCACTTTTCTGTGTAGTCATGTTATTGGTATTGTCGTGTGGAAAGCAAGTTTCTGCTGCCTTGGATACAGATCCGTGGAAAAAAATGGAATTAATTGTTAAAACCATTCCCCAAACTCATTTCTCTGATAATACTTACAACATCAATGATTTTGGTGCTGTAGCAGATGCAAAAATCTTAAATACAGCAGCTTTTGAAAAAGCAATTAAAGCTTGTGCCGAAAATGGCGGAGGAAAAGTAATTGTTCCGAATGGAAAATACTTAACCGGAGCGATACATCTAGAAAGTAATGTGAATTTGCATTTAGAAGATCAGGCAGAAATTCTTTTTAGCATAAATCCTAAAGATTATCCTATCGTACATACTTCTTGGGAAGGAACAGAATTAATGAATTATTCCCCTCTTATATATGCCAAAAACAAAACTAATGTTGCAATAACAGGAAAAGGAACTTTAAACGGCCAAGCAAACAGTACAAATTGGTGGATTTGGTCAGGAGGAAAAAGTTATGGCTGGCAAAAAGGAATTCCTTCACAAAATGATCCCACGAACCGTGAAGTTTTAGTTGATATGGCTGAAAAAAATGTTCCTGTTTCAGAAAGAGTTTTTGGAGAAGGACGTTATTTAAGACCAAGTTTTATAGAGTTTTTTGAATGTAATACGGTTTTAATAAAAGATGTTACCGTTATAAATGCTCCTTTTTGGATTCTACATCCTTTAAAATCAAATAACATTATCATTGATGGCGTAACTGTAAACAGTCATGGCCCAAATAATGATGGTTGTGATCCGGAATATTCTCAAAATATAATTATCAAAAACTGCACTTTCAATACCGGTGATGATTGTATTGCCATAAAAGCCGGAAGAGATGCTGATGGAAGAAGAGTTGCCATACCAAGTAAAAATATCATCGTGCAAAATTGCAAAATGATTGACGGACACGGCGGTGTTGTTATTGGAAGTGAAATTTCAGCTGGTGTCAATAATGTTTTTGTAGAGAATTGCTTAATGGACAGTCCAAATTTAGACAGGGCAATCCGAATTAAAACAAATTCAAAAAGAGGAGGCGTTATCGAAGATATTTTTGTTCGAAATCTTTCAATTGGAACCGTCAAAGAATGCGTTTTGAGAGCAACGATGACTTATAATGTTTACGGCAGCCAGACAGGAAATTTTATTCCCGTAGTAAGAAATATTACTCTTGAAAACATTAAAGTTAAAAACGGCGGAAAATACGGCGTTTTGGCAGACGGTTATGCAGAATCTCCAGTGGAAAATATTACACTTAGAAACGTAGTAATTGAAAAAGTAGACTCGGTCTATTCTTTAAAAAATGTAAAAAATATCAATTTTATCAATACCTATATTAATGGAAAAAAAGTAGAACAAATTAAAAATTTAAAAAAAACTATCAATTAACCAATAAACCAAACTATGAACATTAAACAAATTTCAAAGAAAAAATTAAAATACAATCTTGTGTTTTTATTTTTCCTAAACTTCCTGTTAAGCAATACTATGAGCGCACAGTCGACCGTAGTAGAAGGAAAAATTACTGATGCTTCGGGATTATCTCTTCCGGGCGTAAACATTCAGGAAAAAGGAACTAAAAACGGAACTTCGACAGATTTTGAAGGGAGTTTTAAAATCAATGTTACTAATAAAAATGCTATTTTAGTAATTAGTTATTTAGGATTTCAAACGCAGGAAGTTAGTATTGCAGGAAAATCTAAAGTAAATGTAAGTCTTGCAGAAGCATCAAACTCACTAAACGAAGTTGTTGTAGTAGGTTATGGTACTGTGAAAAAATCAGATGTTACAGGTACAGTAAGTACTATAAGTGCGGCGACTATAACGGAGAGAAATACAACAAATCCATTAGAAGCTATCCAAGGAAGTACAGCAGGGGTTCAAATTTCTTCTGCTTCAGGGCGTGCAGGCGATGGATTCAAAATCGTTATCAGAGGAAACAACTCTTTGCTATCTGATACTAGTGGTACTAATTCTACAGCTGTAGGATCGACTCCGTTGTTTGTTGTTGATGGTGTACCCCTGGACAATATCGACTTTTTAAACCCACAGGACATTGCCAGAATGGATGTATTAAAAGATGCTTCTTCTGCAGCAATATATGGTTCCAGAGCTTCTAACGGGGTGGTGATTGTAACAACAAAAAGTGGTTCAACAGCTAAATCAGGAATTAATGTTAGTTTTAATACATCATATGGTACTAAAACAGCTGCGAGATTACCAGAATTTATGAACTCACAAGAGTGGTATGCATTTAATCAATCTGCATTTTTATCTTATCCAGCAACTTCACAAACACCTCAGGCACTTGCGACTGCTTCTACAGGTAATAGTCCTTTATTAGTTAAAAGATACAATGAAGGTTTTAGTTATGACTGGGTTGATGCGATCCTTAAACCTGGTTCAACCCAAAATAATTATTTAAACATTTCGGGACGTGGAGATTCAGGTTTAAGCTATAACATAGGGCTTGGTTTACAAAATGATGAAGGACTTATTGATAATGATTCAACGGACAAATATTCTTTCAAATTAGGTTTAAATCATAAAATAAATGACAAATTCTCTACAGGTGTAAACGTTACTGTAGCGCGTATTGAGAGCCAATTAGGTAGTGATTTAGCAATGCAGGATGCATTTAGGCTGCCTACACTTTTATCTCCCTGGGCTGTTGATGCTAACGGAAATGATATTGTAGGACAATTAACATTACAACCTGGTAAAATAACGCAACCTGGTAATGCCACCCTTGTTTTAGACAGAACCAGTAATGTTAATCCATTAATGGAAATTGCAAACTCTTCACAAACAGAAAAAACATGGCAAACTGTTGGTAATGTTTATTTTCAATACCAAATGTTAAAATGGTTAAGCTTTAAAACAACTTTTGCTGCAGGTATAGTAAATTCTGTTACAGGTATATCCAATACCGCTAATACAAATCAGGGAATTCTGGTAAAAGGAAATTCATCATCAATTAGAAATTACAATAATTTCAATTATACTTGGGACAATCAGCTAGACTTAAAGCATACTTTTAATGAAGTACATGATTTTAGCATGTTATTATTACAAAGTACTTACTCCAACACAGATCAAAATTCATACTTATATTCAAGTAATCAGCCTTTTGAATCAGGGATATACAATGTTGGTTCTGGATCACCTTCAACTTATTCTTTTGTTGCCCCAACACCAGAAACACCTTATGTGAAAAACGAGTTAAAATCTTATGCTGTACGTTTAAATTATGCTTACAAGGATAAATATTTATTAACTGCCTCTAACAGATGGGATGGTTCATCTGTATTATCAAAAGGAAATCAATGGGAAAGTTTTCCATCTGTAGCTTTAGGCTGGAAAATTAGCAAAGAGTCATTTTTATCAAACAGCAACATTATTTCTGACTTGAAATTAAGAGCTAGTTTGGGGTATACAGGAAATGACAACGTTAATGCTTATGCCTCGCAAGCACTTTTAGACCAACAAACATTCTATGCGAACGGATCGAATCTTGTTGCAGGATGGCAATCAAAAAATTTGGCCAACAAAAAATTAGCTTGGGAAAAAACAAGAGAAGTGAATTTTGGACTTGATTTTGGATTACTAAAAAACAGAATCTCAGGAAGTGTCGATGTTTATGATAGATTATCGACTAACGTAATTAATAGTAGACAACTTCCTTATGAAATGGGTTACTCAAGAACATTTGACAATGTAGGTTCGGTTAGTAACAAAGGTGTTGAAGTTTCATTGACAACTAAAAACATTCAGTTAGATAAACTAAAATGGGAAACAACATTTATATTTAGCAAAAATATAAATGAATTAGTTTCTATTAATTACCAGGAAACAAGTGATATAGGAAATAATTTAATTCTTGGTTCAGAATTAAATCCTAATTTCCACTATGTTTACGATGGCGTTTGGCAAGAAAGCGAAGCTACTCAAGCTGCTTTGTTTGGTGCTAAACCTGGTAATGGTAAATTAAAGGACCTTAATGGTGATAATAAAATTGATGCTAACGATAAAACTGTAATTGGTAGTAGCGTTCCTAAATGGCAGGGAAGTTTTTATTCTAAACTGACATTTGGCCAATTTGATTTCAATTTCTCGGTTATTACAAGTCAAGGACAAACCGTATATAGTCCTTTTCATAGACAATTTACAGACGTTACTGACAGAAACCGTCAAAGGGTAAAAATGGACTATTTTGTACCAACCAATGGTGCTGGTGTTACTCCAAATGCATCAAACAATGCTCCAAGACCTGGTCCTACAGCAGGTGGTAATGGAGCAGGAGCCACTTATCTGGAGACTACAAATACAGGTCTTGTTGGTTATGCATTTTACAGAGATGCATCTTACGTCAAAGTAAAAAACATCTCAGTAGGTTATACATTAAATTCAGATTTAATGCAAAAACTTAAATTGAGTAATCTAAGAATTTTCATTAATGTTTTAGATCCGTTTGTTTTTACTGATTTTGATGGTTACGATCCTGAATGGGCAGGAGCTGCGATAGGGGTAAACCGTCCATCTTCTATTACTACTCAATTAGGATTAAGTGTTAACTTTTAATAAAATAAAAAATGAAAAAAATAATAATAATTTTAGGAGTAATTGCCTCACTATTTACTTCATGTAGTGACATAGATGAAAAAAGTTTGTCTTATCCTGCGGCTGATGAAGAATACAGAACCTCAGGTGGATTTCAATTGTTAGTAAATTCTACTTATGCAAGATTGAAAGAAATTTATGGAAATAATCCATGGTTTTTTGTGGGAGGGACTGATTTGTATGCTGAAGGTTTTAATCCCGAATCGCCTTTAAGTAATTATGCTAGTCTTGTACCTTCATCTAACAATGTTGAAGAGTTATATGTATCTTGTTATTCTCAAATACAATCAGTAAATAAAGTATTGTATTATTCAACAATTACAGAGCAAACATCTAATTTGAATGTATTAGTAGGAGAAGCTCGATTTTTAAGAGCGAATGCTTACTTCTTGTTGGTTCAGGCTTATGGAGGAGTACCTATTGTTAATGATCATATAGTTAGTACTGAAAATACATCTTTTAACAGAAATACAGAAGAAGAAGTGTATAATCAAATTATTGAAGATTTGAATGCTTCTTTAGCAACTGTAGGAACAGCAAATTATGCTACATCAGGAAAAGTAAACAAGAGGGCTGTAAATGACTTATTGGCTAAAGTTTATTTAACAAGAGGGTACCAATCTTATGGTAAAGCCACGGATTTTGCTACAGCAGCAAATTTTGCAGATGCGGCTATTGCAGGACAAGCACTAATATTGCCTGTTGATCAATTGTTTAAACCTGGAAACGATCTAAATGCGGAAACTATTTTCTCTGTTCAATATGACAAAGCTTCAACAAGTACTAGTCCAACCACTCTTGGTAACAGACAATACTCTTATTATAGTTCTAATTTAGGAGGAACCAATGTTGGTGCGCCACAGAGAAGTCAAAATTTATTACCAACACAGTACGCTTTAGATCTTTATGAGGGTCCAAATGACAAAAGATGGGATGCAACTTTTATGACCACAATTTATTCAGGTACCGAAACAACAAACGGAGTATCTTCCACTGTTGTATATTTTCCTTATTATAGAAGTAGTAGTTTGAGCACATTAAAAACATTACATTTTTATGAGCCAAAAGGATATACACCTGCTCAAAGAGCTGCTTATATAGCTTCACATCCTGATTTACAGAAACCTAACAGACCAAATGGAGACCCGAGAGGATACCATAGATATGGAGAATACGGTGCAGAAAGCGTTGCTGTTCCGGGATGGATTAATGATGCTGGTACTATACCTGTGAAAAAATTTGATGATCCGGAATTATCAACACCACTTGGTACTGGAGCTGTAAGCACAAGAGATATTATTTTAGCAAGATTAGCAGACACGTATTTAATTGCTGCTGAAGCTTATTTTAAAGCAGGTAACCCAGCACTTGGTTTAGACCGCTTAAATGCCGTGAGAACCAGAGCAGGAGTAACTGGCGCCCTTCCTGCACAATTTAATATTGATTACATTTTGGATGAAAGAGCAAGAGAAATGTTAGGTGAGTATAATCGTTGGTTTGATTTAAAACGAACAGGTACCTTGACAACACGAGTACCGGGCAATAATTATAAAATTAAATTAGCCGATTTTGGAACTGCTCCGAATCAAAAACTATTAAGACCAATTCCTCAAAAAGCAATTGATTTGAATAAAAATAAAAATTTTCCTCAAAATCCTGGTTATTAGTAATTTGATAATTTTTTTGAGATTGTAGTTTTTTGAAGAAGTTAAAAAGGAGTTTGATGCATTTCAAACTCCTTTCTTAACTGTAAAATAAGTTTGTTAGATGAAGAAAGCGCTTTTTATGATACTGTTGATTTCCAATGCTATTTTTGCTCAAAGCAATGTTGGTGTTGATACTTCATACACCGTAAAAAGTACTTATGCTAAACTAATTAAAAAATATCCCTTTATAACGATACCTCAGGAACAAAACAATGGTTTAATTATTGAAGTTGAAGAAGTTGTTTATCAGCAAGGAAAGGACAGAGCATTACATTTGGATGCTTTTTTTTATAAAAAACAAAAATTAAATCCTGCAGTAATCATGATTCATGGTGGAGGCTGGAGGTCAGGAAATAAAAACCAAATGCATATTTTGGCAAAGGAAATAGCTTTAAAAGGCTATTCTTGTTTTGCCATAGAATACAGATTATCTTTAGAAGCAAAATACCCGGAAGGAATTTATGATGTAAAAAATGCGATTAAATTTATAAAAGATAACGCGCGAAAATTCAATGTAGATCCAGACAAAATTGCCGTTTTAGGTTGCTCTTCAGGAGGACAAATGGCAGCTTTGATTGGTACAACAAACGGAAATTCGGATTTTGAAGATGCAGCGTACAAAAGTAAATCATCATCAAAAGTAAATGCGATTATTGATATAGACGGCGTTTTAGCTTTTAAACATCCCGAATCTTCAGAAGGAGAAATGGCATCATTTTGGCTTGGAGGTACTTATGATCAAAAACCGGAGAACTGGAAAAATGCTTCGGCTTTAAGCCAT
The DNA here is from genome assembly GCF_004362015.1 of Flavobacterium chryseum. Lineage (GTDB taxonomy): Bacteria > Bacteroidota > Bacteroidia > Flavobacteriales > Flavobacteriaceae > Flavobacterium. The sequence continues at coordinate 43,787 of NZ_SNWW01000010.1, read as the reverse complement.
ACAGATAAAAATACGCCGCCAATACTTTTCATAAGCAGTAGTTTCGACAGGTTTCATGCGGGGAGAGACGATGTGATTGCGATTTTGAATCAGCATAAGATTTACAGTGAAGTTAAAACAATTCAGGATTCACCGCATTCTTTTTGGTTTTTTCAGCCCTGGTTTGATGAAACTGTAACGCACACAACACAATTTTTAGATAGAATTTTTAAATAATACAACACAATGAAAACAAAAATCACATTAGCAACCTTATTCTTAGTTGGTTTTACGGCAGTTCAGGCTCAGAAATACGATATAAAAACAGCGAAAACCTATGCAGAAATCTCGTCGAAAACTGATGGAAAATGGGAAGGCAGAAAATATATTGGAGGAACTGTTTTTAAAAATGTAGATCAACTAAAACTTGCTCCGGAACATACAGATCATTCTTTTGATATTCGTTACGAAGGACCGGGTTGGGAAAGTAATAAAATTGGATACCGTTTGTATTTAGACTGGAGAAATGCAATTGATATTTTTGGAAAGAAAACATCTGAAATGATCTTGCCAAAAGTAGGTCAGGATAATTTTGATTCTTATCACGAAATGAGCGATTGGGGAGCAGATATTCTGAAAGCCGGAAAAGCAATCGGAATTGGATCGATTGATCGTTATTTAAACAATGAAAAATTACACTTTCGTGAAGTAGATTCGACCATTGCAAATGTTGCTAATAAAACAAATGAATCTACAGTAAAAGTGCGTTATTATGGCTGGAAAACAGCTTCTGATAAAATTGATTTTACTTCAGAACTAACCATCAAACCAGATCAATTGTATACGCAACATACGATTAAGGCTTCAAAAGAAATTAAAGGAATTTGTACCGGAATTGTAAAACAAAAAAATACAGAATTACTTAAAAAAGAGAGTAAAAATAAAAAATGGGCTTATATAGCAACTTACGGAACACAATCGTTAGTGCCGGATAAATTAGGATTGGCTATTTTTTATGAAGTGAAAACAATCGAGAATGTTGCTGATACAGATTTAGATTATTTACTGGTTTTTAAACCAACAACAAAAGCAACATCATTTTACTTTTTAGGCGCCTGGGAACAACAAATTGATGGAATCAAATCGCAAGAAGAATTTGTAAAATATTTAGACGAAAAATTAGAGATCCTGAACAAAAAAGGGAAACTATAATTTTGTAAAATATAATAGCTACAGCTTAAAGGATTAGAAAGATAAAAATTAAAATCTGCTACATCTGCTGAATCTGCGTGAAAATATAACAAAGAAAATGTATGTCTAAAACAATTTGTACAAAGACAAATTTTATCAAATACGCAATTATTCTGCTATTAATTTTTAGTGGTAAACTAACAGCGCAGTCTAAAGAAAATCCGCTTTCTGCTACTTCAAAATGGTCAGAAAAAGCGGCCGTTACAATATTGAATAAATATCCGAAAGCGTGGCAGATCGACGGAACCGAAAAACCAAAATGGGATTATAAAATGAGTCTTGTTTTGTTTTCTTTTGAAAAATTATATCAAAAAACAAAAGATAAAAAGTATCTCAATTACATCAAAGAATATGCTGATGAAATGATTGACAGTTTAGGAAATATTAAAAAATATGATGTTAAGGAATATAATATTGATTATGTAAATCCGGGAAAACTTTTGTTCAATTTATATAATAGTACGAAAGACAATCGCTATCAAACAGTAATAAAACAATTGAGAAATCAACTTGAAAGTCAGCCAAGAACGGCAAGCGGCGGCTTTTGGCACAAGGAAATCTATCCTAATCAAATGTGGATTGACGGCTTGTATATGGCAGAGCCTTTTTACACCCAATACACGGTATCCTATGAAAATGGAAAAGCGTTAGATGATATTGCAAAACAATTCGAATTGGTTCAAAACCATTTGGTTGATAAAAAAACAGGTTTAGTTTATCAGGCCTGGGATGAAAGCAAAAAAAATGGCTGGGCAGATCCTGAAACCGGAACATCGCCAACCATTTGGGGACGCGGGATTGGATGGTACATGATGGCTTTGGTAGAAACCTTAGATTATTTTCCTAAAAGTCATCCAAAGCAAAAAGAATTAGTTGGCTTTTTGAACGAGATTTCAAAGAATGTTGTTAAACATAAAAGTACATCAGGATTATGGTATCAGGTTACTGATAAACCGGAATTGAAAGATAATTTTTTAGAATCTTCATCTTCGGCCATGATTATTTACAGTCTGGCAAAAGGCGCAGATAAAGGATATTTACCAGCAAGTTATAAAAAGACAGCACAAAAATCTTTTGATGCCTTTGTAAAAGAATTTGTAAAAACAGATGCCAATAATGAAATTACAATTTCAAATGTTTCATCAAATGTAGGTTTGGGAGGAAAACCTTTTCGCGACGGATCAAATGAATATTATATAAAAAGCAAAGCAAAAAACAACAGTTCGCCTGCCTTAGCCGCATTTATATTAAGTGCTGTAGAACTGGGAAAATAAAATTTCGAAAGAAAAAGTAGAATTTAAATATATTTTAAAATGAAAAATAATAGAAAGCAAGGTTATTTCGTATCGGCTGTATTAATGTGTTTTATGATTTTTACAAGTTGTAAAGTAACATCGCAAGAACCGGAAAAAAAGGATATAGTAATTTCTAAAGATTTAAAATGGTCGGATAAAATGGCTTTAACATTGATGATACGCCATCCTGAAGCTTATATGATCGACGATTCTAAAAAGCCAAAATGGGATTATGTTCATGCTTTGGTTTTGCATTCCATCGAAGAATTATACAAGAAAAATCCGGACCCAAGATATAAAGCCTATATCAGAGGTTATGTAGATGAGTTGGTACAAGAAGACGGCACAATTAAAACCTACGAATTTGATAAATACAATATAGACTTGGTTGTTCCCGGACGTTTACTTTTTAATATTTATGCTGAATCAAAACAAGATAAATATTTAAAAGCAATGCAATTAGTACGCAAGCAGCTTTCAGAACAGCCTCGTACACAAAGCGGTGGATTTTGGCACAAACAAATTTATCCAAATCAAATGTGGTTAGATGGTTTGTATATGGGAGAACCGTTTTATGCACAATACACAGCTACATTCGAAAATGGAAAAAGTTTTGATGATATCGCTAAACAATTCGAATTAATTCAATTGCATGCAACAGATCCAAAAACAGGATTATTATATCATGGTTGGGATGAAAGTAAAGCAATGCCATGGGCGAATAAAGAAACCGGGAATTCACCAAACTTCTGGTCAAGAGCTTTAGGCTGGTATGCAATGGCTTTGGTCGATGTTTTAGATTACATGCCAAAAGACCATCCAAAACAAAAAGAATTGGTCAAATATTTAAATAATGTTTCGGCCGCTTTAGCGAAATATCAGGATAAATCAGGTTTATGGTATCAGGTAACAGATAAAGGCGGAGAAAAAGGAAATTATCTTGAAGCGTCAGGATCATCAATGTTTGCTTATGCTTTTGCAAAAGGCGCAAACAAAGGCTATTTACCTGCAAAGTATAAAAAATTAGCCAACAAAGCATTTGATGGTTTAACCAAACAACTTATAAAAGTCGATGCTGACGGTGGAATTACCTTAACTCAAGCCTGTCAGGTTGCAGGTTTAGGAGGAACTCCATACAGAGACGGAACGTACGAATATTACGTAAACGAAAAAAAGAAAGACAACGATCCTAAAGCAACCGGACCTTTTATTTTAGCTGCGTTGGAGTTGAATAGATAATTTTTTAAGATTTAAGAATTAAGAGTTAAGTTAAGACAAAGTGTGTCATTTCGACGGAGGAGACCCGAGCGATAGCGAACAGGCGAAGCAAATCACATCCAGAGAGCAACGAACCGGAATTCCGTTATGTGATTTGCTTCGCCTGTTCGCTATCGCTCGGGTCTCCTTCGTCGAAATGACACAAATGACCTGACAGTCCCGAAGCCTCGGGATAAAACCTGTCAAGTCTAATTAAAAAATAAAAATGAAAAACATAAATATCATTTTCCTTTTATTATCAATACTTACCATGCAAAAAAATGTTGCACAAGTCTGGGTACCTGATAATGGAGACGGAACGTATACAAATCCAATTATTCATGCAGATTACTCAGATCCGGATGCTGTAAGAGTTGGTGATGATTTTTATATGACGGCGTCGTCTTTTAATTGCATTCCGGGATTGCCCATTTTGCATTCTAAAGATTTAGTAAACTGGACGATTATCGGTTATGCACTTACCAAACAAATTCCTGTCGAAACTTTTGATAAAGTACAACACGGAAATGGAGTCTGGGCGCCAAGCATCACTTTTCATAATAATGAGTTTTATATTTACTACCCTGATCCTGATTTCGGAATTTACATGATTAAAGCCAAAAAAGCCGAAGGTCCTTGGTCTGAACCTATTTTGGTAAAAGCTTGCTCAGGATTAATAGATCCGAGTCCGTTATGGGATGATGATGGAAAAGTATATTTGGTTCATGCCTTCGCTGGCAGCCGCGCGAAAATTAAAAGTTTGATCGTCGTTTGTACGATGAATACAGAAGGAACGGTGGCGAATAACGATGAAGTAATGGTGATTGACGGACATGAAAGCGAAGGAACTATTGAAGGGCCAAAGTTTTACAAACGAAACAATTACTATTACATTTTTGCTCCTGCGGGAGGAGTTTCTACAGGATGGCAAACCGTTTTACGATCAAAAAATGTTTTTGGGCCTTACGAGAAAAAGAAAGTTTTAGAGCAAGGAAAAACCAATATAAATGGTCCACATCAGGGAGCTTGGGTGCAAACGCAAACGGGTGAAGATTGGTTTATCCATTTTCAGGATAAAGGAGCATACGGAAGAATTGTCCATCTTCAGCCCATGAAATGGGAAAATGACTGGCCGGTTATGGGACAGGATTTTGACAAAAATGGAATTGGAGAACCTGTAACAACTTTTAAGAAACCCAATGTAGGCAAGAAATATCCAATAGAAACTCCTGCAGAATCAGATGAGTTTAATTTGCCTAAGTTAGGATTGCAATGGCAATGGCAGGCAAATGCTCAAATCAATTGGGGATTTCCTACGAGTTTAGGATATTTAAATTTGTTTTGTCTGCCAACAATTAAAGAGAACAATAAAATTTTTGAAGCACCGAATCTATTATTGCAAAAATTCCCTGCTGAAGAATTTACAACAACAACCAAATTAACTTTTAATACAAGATTAAACGGAGAATCGACAGGACTTTTAATAATGGGATTAGATTACAGTTATTTGTGTTTAAAGAATGATAACGGAAAATTATATTTGAATCAAAAAACAGGAACCTTTGATAAAAAAATTGTTGAGACAGAAACATCTCCGGTTTTGATAAAAAATAATACAATCTATTTAAGAGTAAAAATTAAGAAAGGCGGCGTTTGCAATTTCTTCTATAGTTTAGATGATAAAAAATATGAACCAATTGGTAATGATTTTACCGCTAAAGAAGGAAAATGGATTGGTGCAAAAATTGGACTTTTTGCTTTGAGTGAAAAAATTACCAACGATTCCGGAAATGTTGCTGTAGATTGGTTTAGAATTACGAAATAGAAAAAGAGGTTTAAATGACAAATATTTTTTTGATTTTGAAAAAAAACGACTTATTTAAACGATGTATATTCAACAAAATCAAAAAAATAATATCTGAATATTCCGAGCAATAAAAAATAAGCTGAAAAAGGCTTAAAATAATTTTGTTTAAAGAAAAGGTGGATTTTTGTTCCATTTTTAAGAATTTAAATAATAAGCGCTTTTATACTAAAAGTTAAAACAGATTAAAATGATTCAATTAAAAAAAATAGCCTTACTTTTTATATTAGGATTAAGCGTTACGATAAATGCTCAAAATTCATATAAAAAATGGCCGGATATTATTCGCAAAAATGATCCTGCGTGGTTTGCTACAGAGGAAGCAAAAAAAATAGCAGAAAATGTATTGCTGTATCAAAGAGATATTGGCGGTTGGCCAAAAAATATCCAAATGCAGGAAGAACTAACTGCCGCACAAAAAACAGAATTGCTGGCTGTTAAAAAAACAACTAAAGAAACTACAACAGACAACGGAGCAACTACTCAGGAAATGCTTTTTATGTCTAAAATGTATGCTCAAATCAAAGATGAACGGTATAAAGAATCGTTTTTAAAAGGCTTGAATTATTTGCTTGAAGCGCAATATGACAATGGCGGCTGGCCTCAGTTTTATCCGCTAAAAAAAGGCTATTACACGCACATTACATACAATGATGATTCAATGATTCATATTTTAAATGTGATGGAAGAAATTAGCAAACAAACTGATTTTTATAGCATTAAACCATCTTCGGAAATTGTCGAAAAAACGAAGAAGTCTTTCGATAAAGGAATCGACTGCATCTTAAAAACACAATACAAACAAAAGGGTATTTTAACTGCCTGGTGCGCACAGCATGATGAATTTACGTTAGCTCCGGCAAATGCGAGGGCTTTTGAATTAGCATCATTAAGCGGTTATGAATCGGCTAAAATTGTGTTGCTTTTAATGTCAATTGAAAAACCTTCTCCAGAAATTATTACCGCAGTAAAAAGTGCTCAGGCATGGTTTGAAAAAACAAAAATCACCAATCTTGAAGAAAAAAGAGTGCTAAACGATGCCGGAAAAATTATCGATAAGAAAATGATTCCAACCGTAAATGCAGCACCAATTTGGGCAAGATTTATGGATCTTGAAACCAACGAGCCTTTCTTTTGTGACCGCGACGGAATCAGGAAAAAATCACTTGATGAAATTGGTTCTGAAAGACGAAATGGTTATTCCTGGTATACTGATGCTCCAAAAGAAGTTTTAAAGAAATATTCGGCGTGGGCAATCAAAAATGGAGTAAAAGTTTCATCGGTAGAAACGCCATCAAAAAAAAAAGATAATTACATAACAGTCGCACAAGATGGCTCCGGAGATTTTACTAAAATTCAGGATGCAATAAATGCAAGTCCCGCTTTTCCGTATGAGAAAGTTGTAATAAATATAAAAAATGGTACTTATAATGAAAAAGTACGCGTTCCGGAATGTAATACGAACCTAATTTTAATAGGTGAAAGTAAAGAAAATACCATTATTGCTTTTGATGATAATTTCAAGAAAATTAATTTAGGACGAAACAGCACTTTTTATACGTATACATTATTAGTTGAAGGAGACGATTTTTCGGCATCAAATTTAACTATTAAAAATACTTCGGGTGATAATGGTCAGGGAATTGCCTTATCAGTAGTAGCAAATCGTGCTAAAATTTCGAATTGCATTATTTTAGGAAATCAGGATACTTTGTATTTGTCCGGAAAACAAGCAAAACAATATTTTAAAGACTGTTATATAGAAGGTACAACCGATTTTATTTTTGGTAGTGCCACAGCCTTATTTGAAAATTGCGAAATTAAAAGCATTAAAAACTCTTACATAACGGCAGCTTCAACACCTCAGGGAATTCCTTTTGGGTTTGTTTTTAAAAATTGCAGACTAACTGCCACTAATGAAGCTACGGCAGTATATTTAGGAAGACCCTGGAGAATTTATGCTAAAACGGTTTTTATAAATTGTGATATGCCAAAACACATAAAACCCGAAGGCTGGGAAAATTGGTCGAAGCCCGATGCCGAAAAACATGCTTTTTACGCTGAGTATAATAATACAGGAGAAGGATTTCAACCCACAAAAAGAGTTTCATGGTCGCACCAGCTTAAAAAATCTGAAGCCAAAAAATATACTATAGAAAATATTCTAAAAGATGCTATACCAAATTGGTACATTTTATAGCTTCTGAATTACTATCCCGAAGCTTCGGGACTAATACTCTAGGTTTAAAGTTAGAATCCTTAGCAACAAAGAATCTCAGCAACTTAGAACCTTAAAAAATAATAATTATGAACTTAAAATATCTCCTTTTTTTATTCATTTCCTGTGCGTCTTTTGCACAGCATAATGTATTTCCAAGTGCCAAAGTAGATTCAATAATTAACAGAATTCAGGTACCGGTTTTTCCGTCGTATCAGATCAATGTTGTGAAATTGGGTGCAAAAGGAGATTCCATTATAAACAATAAAACCTTTTTTGACAAGGCAATGGCTTTATGTAAAAAGAACAATGGCGGAACAATTATAGTCCCAAAAGGAATTTATAAAGTTAACGGCCCAATTCATTTTGTGAGTAATGTAAATCTTAAAATCGAAAAAGGAGCAAAAATTAAATTTAGCGATAAACCAGAAGATTATTTACCAATGGTTTTAACAAGCTGGGAAGGAACCATGCTTTACAATTACAGTCCGCTAATTTATGCTTACGATTGCAAGAATATTGCCATAACAGGCGAAGGAACAATTGATGGAGAAGGAGGAAAGACCTGGAAAAGTTTTAAGGCAAAAGAAAATACTGGTAAAAATTTAAGCCGTGACATGAACCATAATAATGTTGCTTTAAAAGACAGGAAATTTGGCGATGGTTATTTTCTGCGTCCGCAAATGATTCAGTTTTTTAATTGCAAAAATATTCTGGTAGAAAATATCCGAATAGAAAATTCGCCATTCTGGTGTTTACATCTTTTAAAATCAGAAAGTATTGCCATTCGTGGCATAAGTTATAAATCACTGAATTACAATAATGACGGAATTGATCCCGAATATGCTAAGGATGTTTTAATAGAAAACGTGACATTCGATAACGGCGATGATAACGTTGCCATAAAAGCAGGAAGAGATCACGAAGGAAGAGCAAATGCAGCAACACCAAGCGAAAATATTATAATTAGAAATTGCAATTTTAAAGGACTTCACGGTGTTGTTATTGGAAGTGAAATGTCAGCCGGAGTTCAAAATGTTTATGTAGAAAATTGCAAAACAGTCGGCTATTTAAAAAGAGGAATTTATATAAAAACCAATGCAGACAGAGGTGGTTTTATCAAAAACATTTTTGTGCGAAATATTCAGTTAGATGAAGTGGAAGATTGTCTTTACATTACAGCCAATTATCATGGTGAAGGAAGTGGTTTTCAATCGGATATATCGAATATTTCCTTCTCTAATATCACTTGTAATAAAGCGACAGAATCCGGAATCGTAATTCAGGGATTCCCTGAGAAAAAAATCCGAAACATATCTTTAAATAACATAGAAATCAAATCGGCCAAAAATGCATTATCAAACGAAAATGCCGAAAACGTTTTGATGACCGATGTTTATATAGGACAGAGAGCAACAGTGCCGTCAGCAGCAAAATAGGTTTTTTTTTGAGGTCCAAAGAAATGAAGGTACAAAGGTTCAAAGGTTTCTGTAGAGGAGCAGTGCATGCGTCTATTTTGTAAATGATGGAGTAGAAAAGTTCAAGAGGTATAAATCACATCTGAAATCTTGTCTTCCTGAGCGAAGTCGAAGGGCACAAGAAACTCGACAAAGAATAAATCTAAAATCTAAAATCTAAAATCTAAAATGAAACTATACATCCTCCTTATATTACTAATCTCTACAACATGTTTCGCTCAAAAAACAACGTTGTACACCATTGGTGATTCTACAATGGCAAATAAAAAAGATTCTGATCGCAATCCCGAGCATGGTTGGGCGCAGGTATTACAACCCTTTTTTAAGGATGATATTGTCGTAATAAACAAAGCTGTAAACGGCCGAAGCACTAAAAGTTTTATAAATGAAAAACGTTGGGATTCCATCTATAATAAACTAAAAAAGGGCGATTATGTTTTTATAGAGTTCGGTCATAATGACGAAAAAATAGAAGATTCAACACGTTATACAAATCCACATACAACGTACAGATATAATTTAATCCGATTTGTAAAAGAAGCCAGAGAAAAAGGGGCAACTCCCATTTTACTTACTTCTATTGCAAGACGAAACTTTAATGACAAGGGTGTTTTAATTCCCACGCATGGAGACTATCCTTTAGAAACCCGTTTGGTTGCTCAGGAATATAAAGTTCCGTTTATTGATTTAGAATATCTTACAGAGCAATTGGAGCAGTCTTATGGTCCTGAAAAATCCAAAAAATTACACTTACACTTCAAAGCAGGTGAGAACGGCTATTACGATAAAGACAAAGCAGATGATACCCACCTTTCCTTATTAGGTGCAACAAAAATTGCTCAAATAGTTGTTGACCAGATTAAAGTATTGAAAACTCCATCCCTAACAAAACTTCAAAACGGAATAAAATAATTTTTCGCCACTTCTTTTTTTTACAAAAAAACTTACAAAACATTTTGTTAATTTATTGATATTCAATAAATTTGGTAAAACTTTTAAACTTGCAGGATGTTTTTTATTCCCTTGCAGGTTTTATCTCAGCACGTTAAACTTCTTTTTCAAATCAGTTTTTTTAATACACGCACTTATCCGCCTTTAATTAAATAATTTAATTTAAAGTAATTATTAGTTTCAAAGCTATAGTGTACTTGCCTGTTTTTTTAGATTTTATTTTACTTTGATTCTCTTCATTACTTTCAAACTGTAATTGTTCATCATACATTACAATTATAGCTGGTTTATAGCACAAAATCTTTGTTGCTATTGGATTTAATAAGTCTTTTAGACTTACGAAATGCATTATTATAATCTATCAGATTGTAATATGTGCAATTACACTTGTAATTAGCGAATAAAAAATTCTATCTATTCTGATTGTAACGTTTTTTCAAATTAAAATCTACTTTATAAATTTTAATAGTTTTTCTTGAAAAAATAAATACCAGAAAGATTTTACTAAATGTAAATTTTGAGTATGAAAATATCATTACTATTATTTTACTATCTGTATATTTTTTTCCATGTTTCAGCCAACAGGAATTCCAATAGAGACAATATATGCATAATACTCTTTCAGTTAACCAGAGTTATGCGGCTATTTGTCTACTTTCAATTATATCTGGACTTTACAGAATACAATAGAGCATATTTGACGCAGTACCAACACCCACAACTTGCTCAATTGAAACCTCCGTAACAAAGTATTATCAGGGATTTGGATCAATAATTAATGATCAAATATGTTTACAAAAAAATCCTAACAGCACATTATTCTTATCCCATACAGCTTTCAGACTAAGTTAAAGCGGAGCAGCTAATAGTGCGATACAATAAGTACAATCATCGATTTTCATATTACTTCAGGTTTGAACATAAGATGTGCTTAAATCATGACACAGCAATATTGGCACTTAAAATTCAGGAATCTCATAATTTTTTTTGGGTTTGATTATTCACTACAAAAATTCAGGTTAGTAACACAAATGTTTTTTTAAATAAGAGTTATTTATAGATGAAAACTGCTTAAAAAATCAATTTATGATAATTTTTAACTGTTGTTAAAATAAGGATCTAAATTTTTTATTAAGTGTTGAATCAGGATAAAATGTACTTCTGATTTAGGTATTCAAACTTTAGTGATACTATTATTTTACTTAATGTAAATGATTTATTTGCAATGTCTTAAAAAAAAAATCTTTTTAAGATTGTCCTAATTTATCAGTTTAAAAACTTTTATAGGTTAAAAAAAGAAGATTACATGGGGAACTTTGCACTTTCAAATTAAGGGTAATTAAATAATAAAAACATAGTAGTAAAATATTGATTTCTATTTGATATTCAGTGCTAAAACAAAATTTATTTATTCTTAAAAATTCAATAATTAAATAAATAATATTATGAAGAATAGATTACTTCCTTTATTTTTTGTTTTAGGTGCTTATTCCGCTTATTCGCAGGTAGGTATAGGAACTAAGAATCCCAATTCATCTGCCCAATTGGAGATCACAACCACAGAAAGTGATAAGTATGGCGGTAGTACCAAAGGTTTATTAATACCTAGGGTTAGATTAACTAGCACAGTTATTTATGCACCAATTACAGGTGCTGAGGCAAACAGTTTATTAGTATTTGCTACTGAAGCAATTGGTGATATTACACCGGGTTACTACTTTTGGTTAGATCACAAATGGAACAGATTAGGTACTTCTTCTGACGGAAAAGATGGTATAACTGGTGGTACTGGAGCACCAGGCACAGTGATAACAAAGGGCTGTTTCTAAAGATGTTTAGGAGAAAGTTTAAAGGAGATTTTGAATTTTATGAAAATTCATTTCTTCTAAAAAATGATATTGAATCTGGTGATTTTGATCGTTCTGTTTTTGTTATATATGACAAATCTGAATTGATAGAATTTTTAAAGTTAAAGAATAAAGGAACCAATGTAATGATTTGTTTCTTTAATAAACAGTTGCTTAATAGTTTGATTTTTTTGGATGAAATTAAAAACGTAAAATTAATCGATGCTTCGCGATCCAGAACAGAAATTACAGCAGATTTAAAATTATATTTTAATAACACATCTGACTATATCGCTAAAATACCTGAAATTAAATTTTCGAGAAGGAATATTTATAAAGCGCAGTTCGATGATTTTCAGAAGGCTTTATTTTTTATGACGTAATATAGAAGCAGCAATTAATTCAAAAAAGCCGGGCACTTATATGCCCGGCTTTTTATTTTAATTTATATATTTCAGATCCCGCAAGTAAAAAGCAACCTAAGCCATAATCTTCAAAATCCGGTATTTTATCATAAGATAAAGGTTGGCCGTCTTTTGGTTCTTTTCCCGTCGATTGTAAATATCCCAGAAATCCGTTTGTATGCAAACTTTCTGTTGTAATGCCGTTCCAAGCTTTTTGAACAACAGGCAAATAGGTTTCTTTTTTCAAAATTCCACTGTTTATTCCGTATGTAATTCCATAAATAAATAAAGCAGTTCCGGAAGTTTCTTTTTCTCCAAAATTAGTAGGATCATGCAGGCTGACATTCCAGAATCCGTCAGGTCTCAGAATAGGCACTAATGCTGCGGCCATTGATTTCAAATCTTTTACATATTGCTCTCTATGCGGCGCATTTTCAGGAATTATGGTAAGTACTTTTGCCAAAGCAGCAATAACCCATCCGTTGCCACGGCTCCAATAGCAATCCTCTCCGTTTGGTTCTTTGTACGGCGGATCAAAATCAGCGTCACGCCACCAAAGACCATCTTTTGGATTAAACAAACCATGATCGCCGTGTTTGTTTCTGGAGTACATATACATCTCGTACATCTTTTCAAAATAACGATTGTCTTTTTCAAGAACTCCAAGTTTTGCAAAAACGGGCATTCCCATCTGGATTGCATCTATCCATGACCAATCGTCGAGTTGAGGCGTACTCAAAAGCATCTTGATATTGGCCCGGGTATTTTTTAGCTTTTTAGGATCAGGTTCTAAATTGTATAAATCAATATAAGTTTGGGCTGCACAATAATTATCGGCATTTCGGGTCGTGTTGCCGCTATTAAATCCCCATTTATGAAATTCTGACCACGAATAAGCATAATCATAATAGACATCTTTTGGAAAAATTTCGTGCAAGGCCATTAAACCTTCATAATATACACCGCGTGTCCAGATGTTACTCTGGCGTTCTTTATTTGTAATGATCGTTTTACCTGTATCGGGCCATTTTTGCATAAAATAATCATTGGCAAGGATCATTTGTTTGAGCACCAGCTTTTTATCAAAGGGCTGTTGTGCGCTCGTTGAGTTTAGGTAAGAAAAGCATATAGCGAAAAGTAAAAGTAATTTTCTCATTTTCAGTTCGGTTATTTAATAATTAGTTTTGTTGTTGCAGTGCCGTAATAGTCACCGGCCCTAATAATCCTGAAGGCATCGGATTCCATTTTGTAGCATCAAATTTTTTATAATCTTTATCGACCATATTAATTTCATAGAAAATTTTCCATTCTTCTCCTTTTAATTCCTTGTCCCTGATTCGGTTGGCAGAAAGATTGGTAACCTGAATTTTCAACGTGTTTTTTCCTGATTTTAATTTTCTAATATTTAGTTGATAAGGAACTGACCATGCCGTACCAATAAATTCATCGTTTATCCAGACTTTGGCACTTTCCCGCACATCTCCTAAATTTAATCTCCAATTATTTATTTGAGTATTCGGATTCTCAAATTGCAGCGTGTAAGTAGCAGATCCTGAAAAAGCTTCAGCGTCAGGACTTAATTTTGTCCAGGATTCAAGGTTAGAAATAGTAGCCGACTCAGGCAATTTCGGTCCGCCTTTATCAAATGTAATTTTCCAGTTTCCTTTTAAAGTAACGGGTTTAGAAGTTGGCTCAAAATAATACCATTTTTTTTGAGAAGCCGTGTTTTCTGTTTTCAAAAAAAAAGATTGTCCCGGTTCAATTTTAATTTTTACCAGCGTTTTATCACCTGATTTATTTACAATTGCATTACCAAATTCCCGGGTTAGAGGATCCAATAGTATAACTTCTTTATTGCCAATTTGCAACGGAATAAACTCGTCTATTGTTTTAGAAGTATGATTGACCAAATAATATAATTTTTCTCCATCGATAGTTCTTCGGGTATATTTTAATCCTGTATTCACAAGGCTTTCCGGATATATTCGAGCATTTTCTAAAGCTGTAAAAATATCTGATATAGGTTTTACCAAATTGCTGTTATTAGTTAAAAGATTTTTTAATTCTTCTTCTTGTTTTTTGTAATTATTAAATCCGGGAACAGATTCCGGCAATCCTTCAAAAATGATTGTTGCTCCGGCTTTTTGTAGCTCAATCAGTTTTTGTAAAGTAGCCAAGGGCATTTTTTTACAAGAAGGGATAATCAGCGATTTGAAAGTTCCGCCCGGCAAAATGATTTTTCCGTCAATTACTTTTGCTTCGCCAATAAAATTATCCGAAATAAAATCTACGCCATAACCTTTTTTCATCAGGCTTTTTGTAGTGTCGTAAAATGAAGTTTCATACAGCCATTCTGATAAAGAATGAATTTTAAATTGAAAAAATAAATTTCCTTTTTGGTATTTGTCCCAAGTATCAAAAATAGGCCAGTAGAGGAGGATTTCATTGTCAGATTTTCCTTGTTGCAACAACGATTGACAATTGGAAATATAAGAAAACAGGGCAGGAGCATCTTCCCAAATGCTGTTGTTCGAATTAAAATTGACCGATGCATAAAATTGCCATCCCGGCCACGCAGCCCTTGTTGGCGAATAAGTAGAACCATGCAGAAAAACATGATTTACGCCATTGAGCATTAAATCTTCAACCTCTGGTTTGCATTGCGATAAAGCGGTTTTAAAATGTTCTCTGAGCCAGGTAAAAGTCTCTGATGAAACCAGATTTTTTCCTGAAAGATGTGCTGCCGATGATGAAAATTTCAACATAACCGGATCAGCATCTCCTTCACGAATATCTTCTTTTTCGCGCCTGAAACCGGGAATATCAAAAGGCATAGAACCAAAAGTTTCGCATTCAGGAATATCTGCAGAAGCATACAAATCAATCAGGTTTCCGGGTGAACCGTGTGCCTGAAGTTTGGTTTTAAAGTTTTTAGTATGTGCCCAGGCGGTCCATGATTTGTCAAATTTATTTAATAATAAGTCAGAAATCGTTTGTCTGTAATCACTTCTAATGCGGTTTCCGGTTTCATTATCCGTTTCATTGAGCAAAAGTGGTAATTCTTTTTTCAAATCATAACCTCTTAATTTTATAAATTCTTCGAAAAAATTGGGTGTAAAATCGGTTCCGTAAACTTCAAAACTATCATTAAAAATTGCTCTGATTTTGCCTTCACGACCTTTAAAGGCATTATTAAACGGAACTACATAAGCATTTAAAGCTTCCTGAGAATAATGATCCAGGGTGTAACCACTTCCACCCGGAGCTGCCCGTTTTACTTGTTGTCCGGTTTTACCGCTAAAAACTGCATAAATAGTATAATCAGTTTTTTTAGCTTTCCATTTCAGTTTATTGGGTTGTAATTGATTTGGTAGTGCTACAGGATTTCCTTCAATGCCTTTATCATTTAAATTTACTTGTTTATTTTTTATTTGATCTGTCAGGTTTATATAACTTCTGTCACTTCCGTATGCCACAACATATAAAAGCTCGGCAGGAATTTTTTCTTTACTGTTGCTGACAATTATGTTTCTATCAATAGTTTCATTTTTTTTGACCTGATATTTTTCGACGATCAGTTTTGTAGCTGCATTAGGCAATGTTACATGAGAACCTCCGTAAGGCCAGCCGGTTCCTAAAACCATATCAACCTGCATATGAAGACTGTCTGAAACATGAATGGTATAATCTAACATTTCCATCCATTTTGGAGACAAGTAATCGATGAAATTATTCTCTTCTCCCTTAACGCCGTAGATGGGCGTAATTTCCACTCCGCCAATTCCGGCATTATGAAAATCTAAAAGACTTTTTTTTAAGTTGGGTTTGTCTACCGCACTTCCCATCCACCACCAACGCGCCCACGGCTGATTAATATTGGTAGATTTTGGCCACGGAGCGCTTGAAGTTTCCTGTGCAAGAGAAGGGAAAACACATACAATCGAAAATATAATGCAGCAATAAAATTGGGTTAGTCTCATTATAAAATATTCAAAGTTGGTATTGTGGCTTAGAATTATCTGTTGTAGTAAAAGTATTAGTACTTATTGAAATGGCTATCCTGTTGCATCCTGTTTTAAATATATTTCTTTAAAATCATAAATTCTTAAAATTGGCTAATTATTTTATCAATTCGTAGCTTTTTATTTAATTAAATAAAGTATCAAAAAAAATAATTAGTTAAAATTTTTAATATCGTAATTGTATTTTTCGCATTGTAAATCAGCCAGTTATAAGGCTTTTTAGTTAATAAAAACATAAAAAATTATATAAGATATTGAATGCTAACAGGATACTACAGGATGCTGTCGAATATGCTTCTAAATAAATTTGGATTAAACTAATTAATTAACCAAATTAAACTTTGTATGAAAAATAAAATTAATCTTTTGCTGATTATAACCCTGTTTGGATTACTCCAGACAGCTGGTTATGCGCAAGAAAAAGTAGTTACAGGAACAGTTACTGATCCGTCTAAACTTTCTATTCCCGGAGTAAATGTATTTATCAAGGGAACAAAGAGTGGAACCAGTACTGATTTTGACGGGAAGTACAGTGTCAAAGTCTCTGAAGGCGAAACTTTAGTTTTTTCTTTCATAGGATTTGTTACAAAAGAACTAAAAGTAGGAAGTTCATCCATTTACAATATTTCTTTAGATGCTGAAAGTTCAAATTTAAATGAAGTCGTAGTTATTGGCTACGGAACTCAAAAGAAAAAATTAACAACAGGTGCCATATCCGGAATCAAAACTGAGAATTTTACAGAAAGACCAATTTCAAGAATTGACCAAGGTTTAGTAGGGCAGGTTGCCGGAGTTCGTGTAAAACAAACTACAGGTTTACCGGGTCAGCCTTTTAGCATCGAAATTCGCGGTGCAGGTTCTATTACTGCCGGGAATGAGCCACTATATGTAATTGACGGATTCCCGATTTATACCGAAGGCTCGAATGCAAATGGAGGATTTTCAAACGGAAGCCCTCTTGATAATATGAACCCAAATGATGTTGCTTCTATCGAGGTTTTGAAAGATGCGGCAGCTGCAGCAATTTATGGGTCAAGAGCCTCAAATGGTGTGGTTTTAATTACAACTAAAAAAGGAAAATTAGGCAAACCAAAATTCACTTTCAACACCTATGGCGGTGTGAATAAAGAAGCCAACAGAGTTGATATGTTATCTTCAGAAGAATGGATTGGCAGAGCCAAAACAATGATCGATTCTCAATGGGTAGGATCAGGTATAGCCGGTGCTTCTGCCAGTCAGAATACTGCCCAAAGAATAGCAGCTTATAATGCTGTGAACCCTACAGCACCTTTAACAACAGCCAACAGTAGATATTTTAGTTATTTGTATGATGATCGTTGGGATATGCCAGGCCATCCGGGATTAGATTATATCGATTGGCAGGATAAAGTTTTCCGTACCGGAGAATTCAGCAACTATCAATTATCAGCTTCTGGCGCTACTGATGTAGTGAATTACTATGTTTCTGCCAATTATCAAAAAAATACCGGATATATTGTAGGTACAGATTACACTTTGTTTTCTGCAAGAGCAAATGTTGATGTTAAGCTTTCAGATAATTTCAAGATGGGAATCAATATTTCGCCATCTTATTCAATAAAAAATGATCCTGGTGTTGAGGGAAAAGACAATACTTTATTTAAAGCACTAACCGCAACTCCGGTTTTTGAAAGCGCTTCTAATGCAGCAGGAGAAAAATATACCACAAGATATGCCTGGGGAAGCAGTACAACAAATATGTTGAATGCACTTGCCAGAACAGGAAAAAACTCCATGTACAGAACTTTAATCTCCTCTTATGCCAACTATGAATTTACTAAAGGCTGGACTTTTAAGACTACCATTAACTTTGATAACTCAGATAATACAAACGAAAGTTATACGCAAAACGATGTTCAGGCTAGTATTAGAGGGGCATATAATACCTACAGAAGACAAAATTTAGTAAATGAAAATACTTTAAACTGGGATAAATCGTTTGGAAATCATAATGTTAATTTACTTTTAGGACAGTCATTCAGTTCTTACGAAATAATGAAGTCTACCTTATCTTCAGGTGCACTTTACAACAGTTCAACTGTTGAAACATTACCAACAGGATCACTAGGTTCAACAAACGCAGAAAAAAGTACTTTACTTTCTTATTTTGCAAGGTTACAATACAATTACAAAGAAAAATACCTAATATCTGCCAGTGTGAGACGTGACGGTTCATCAAAATTTGGATCTGACAGACAATGGGGTGTATTTCCTTCTGTTTCATTAGGATGGAGAGTAAAACAAGAAGAGTTTTTGAAGGAAGTAGATTGGCTTAGTGACTTAAAACTAAGAGCCAGTGGAGGTATTAACGGAAGTAACAATATTGGAAGTTATGCTTCTTACGCTACACTTGCGAGTTATAATTATTCTATTGGAGGAGCCGCTGCAATTGGTCAGGGCGCATCATCAATAGCAAACCCTTCACTTCACTGGGAAGAATCCCGAAGTATTGATTTAGGATTGGATTTTGGATTTATAAAAAACAGGCTTTCAGGAACATTTGAAGTTTACAGAAAAAACAACAGCGAATTGCTTTTAAGAGTTCCAATTGTGGGCGCTACTGGGTTTACAAGTTATCTTACCAATGTTGGAGAAGTACAAAACCAAGGATGGGAATTTGAATTGAACTCACTAAATGTTAAAACAAATAATTTCGAATGGAGAACATCCGCTAATTTAAGCCACAACGAAAATAAGGTTTTAGCATTAGGTCCGGATCAGTCTAAAATTGAAATCAGCAATAGTTTTGATGGTGGAGTTCCTTTTGTAAAATTAGAAGTAGGCAAACCAATGTATACTATTTTCGGTTTAAAACAAAATGGCGTAGTAACTCAGGCTGACATTGATGCGGGCGGAACTACCATTGGTGGAAACAAGCTAGTGTTAGGAGACCCACGATATATGGATCAAAACGGAGATAAGAAAATCAATTCAGATGACCGTGTAGATTTAGGAAATCCAACACCAAAATACACTTGGGGAATTACCAATACATTTAAATACAAAGACATCGACTTAAATGTTTTAGTACAAGGTCAGAATGGAGGAAGCGTATACGGATTAACCGGAAGAGCTATTGACCGTACCGGAATGGGTTCAGTAGAAAATTCATTAGATGTAGATCCTGCCGTAAGAGGAAACTGGAGAACTTCGTTTGGATACCAGGCCAATTCAGACTGGATGTATAAATCAGATTATATTAGTATCAGAAGTATTTCACTTGGATACAATTTAAGAGAAGCCTTAAAAGGTGTCACAAGAATTGACAATGCGAGATTATATGTAACAGCAGAAAACTGGTTTAACTGGAACAAATACAGAGTTGGTTTCAATCCGGAAGCTGTAAATACTTCAGCAAGTTCCAGCAGTGATTTTTCTGTACCGGTAGATTATGGAGGAGCACCTCTTGCGAAATCACTAGTAATAGGTCTTAACATTAATTTTAATTAAAATAAAATGAAAAAATATATTTATTTAGCTGCAAGTGCGCTGGTATTGTTTGCCTTTACATCTTGCGATGATGAATTAACGCAATTGCCATTGTCTACAGGAACGATAGAGAATTTCTACGCGACTTCTGGCGATTTTGCCCAAGCAAGAAACGCTACTTATTCGATGGCTTTTCACGGAGCCAGCGTTTATGGTTATGCCAATAGAGTTTTGAATTTAAGCGAAACCAGATCAGATAATTTGTATGCAACCACAACAGCATCAAGAGAGTGGGAAGGAATTAATAGTTTCTACACGAACATTAGCTCTAATACCTTTGTAAAAGAAGCCTATTTAACCAATTATAACGCCATTAATAAAGCAAATCAGCTGCTGGAAAAAATAGCTAAAAAAGGCGATGCCATTTTCACAAATCCTGCTGATAAAGCCTCGATGGCTGCCGAAGCTCGTTTTCTTAGAGCTTTCTGTTATTTTGATTTAATCAGATGGTTTGGAAGAGTTCCTTTAATCGAAAGAACAATGACAGCTCCTGAAGCCGCCAAAATACCAAGAACTCCAGTTACAGAAATTTATGATTTTATTATCGCAGATCTTGAAGCGGCAATTCCTGATCTTGCACCGTCTTATGATGCTGCAAATTATGGACGAGTTTCTAAATACGGAGCAAAAGCACTTTTAGGCCTTGTGTACATGACCCGTTCAAGTCCAACCTACGGAATTGACGGTGCAACACTCGGACTAAACGAATGGGATAAAGCATACAAAGAATTAAATGATATTAAAACAAGCGGATTATATGTTTTTGGAACTGACTATGATGCAATTTTTAAAATCGAAGGGCTTGCTAATAAAGAAAATGTTTTAACAATTCCTTATACTCAAAGTCTTCCGCTTGCTGTTGGAGGAAATTTTATGGTAGAAGTGGGTTATGAACCTTATTTCGCTTCGGTAAATATAAATTCTGCACAAGGAGCTTTAGAAGCAAAACCGGTATCTACTGAATTTGTAAATAAGTTTGCTGCAACTGATAAAAGAAAAGCATTTGGAATCGCAACTAATTATACAGTAGCATCCGGCACATACAAAGGAAGTTATACACTTCCTGTTTACAAAAAATATATAGACCCAACAAAATACGGAAACGGACGCGAAGACTGGGGTGTAGATTTTATGGTAATACGCTATACCGATGTTTTAATGCTGATGGCAGAATGTACACTGCACGGCGGTGGCGGTTCTCAGGCTGATGTTGATGACATTGTAAACCAGGTAAGAACGAGAGCCGGAATTCCTGCAAATGCCGTTAATATAACTTTAGACCAATTGTTTGATGAAAGAAGAAAAGAATTCTTTTCAGAAGGTACCAGATGGTTCGACCTAATCAGATCAGGTAAGGCCGTTGAAATAATGAACGCCTGGAAAGCAGTCGAAGATAAAGATGGTAAAATCAGAACAATTGATAATAATGCCTTGATTTATCCAATACCATTACAAGAAATCTTAGCCGTTCCCGGACTTTACGACCAGAATATTGGATACGATTAAAAAAACTTTGCCCCCAATTTTTTTTTATATTTTGTTTTTTTTGAAAATGCTGTCCCTAGTGACAGCATTTTTTCATTTCGTTTTCAAAATAAACAGGAAAGCACAGGATGCTTTTCGGGATTAACTATTTTATATTTAATGTTCAGGACTTAATAATTCAATGCCAATGATTTACTTCAAAAAACTCCTTCTGTTTTCATTCATTTTAGCAGCAGAATTTCAACTCTCAGCTCAAATAAAATTGCCCGCTTTAGTAAGTGATAATATGGTTTTGCAGCAAAATGCAAAAGTTAATTTATGGGGATGGGCGTCACCAAACGAAAAAATAAGTATTCAGTTAGAATGGTCAAACACTCCAATAGAGATTACTGCAAACGCAGACGGAAACTGGAAAACCACTGTTGACACGCCAAACGGAAGCGATAAAAAATACACAATTGCACTAACGGCGACCAATAAAATTATACTTAACAATATTCTAATCGGAGAAGTGTGGCTTTGTTCCGGTCAGTCGAATATGTTTTTTCCTGTGGGAAGAGAAGAAAAAACATGGAAAACCGGAGTTAAAAATTACGAAGAAGAAGTCAAAAATGCTTCCTATCCAAATATAAGATTCTTTACCGTTGCCCTTAATGCTGCGCAACAGCCACTTGAAGATGTTACCGGAAGCTGGAAAGTTTGTACGCCGGAGAATATCAAAACATTCTCAGCAGTAGCCTATTTCTTCGGAAGAGATTTGTATCAGAAATTAGATGTCCCAATCGGATTAATATCAACTTCATGGGGAGGAACAAAAGCCGAAGCCTGGACAGCACAAAATATTTTAGAAGAAGATGTTGCGTTTTTACCCATTCTTCAGGAAGATGCAAAAAATGAAAAAGTATATCAGGAAAAGTTAGAAGCGTATTATTTAAGCTTAACAAATGAAAGAATCGCAAGTGCTGAAAACGCACCAAAAGGGCAATTAAAAAAGCCTAAAAAAGAAGCCAACAAAACCTCGTATGTTTTATACAACGCAATGTTGCATCCCATCGTAAATTATACCATAAAAGGTGCGATTTGGTATCAGGGCGAAAGCAATTCAGGAAAAGCCTATTTGTATAGAACCTTATTTCCTGCGATGGTAAAAAGCTGGAGAGAAGAATGGAAGCAAGGCGATTTCCCTTTTTATTATGTACAAATTACACCTCATAAAGGACAAAATGCAGCAATTAGAGAAGCGCAATTAATGTCATTAAAAACAATCCCGAACAGCGGAATGGTTGTAACGACAGATGTTGGAGACGCGCAAAATATTCACCCAATCGACAAACAAACCGTTGGACATCGATTAGCTCTAATTGCCCGTGCTAAAACTTATGGTGAAAATAAATTAGTGTATTCAGGGCCAATTTACAATCAGATGAAAATTAAAAAGCAAAAAGTACAATTGTTTTTTGATTATTCCGAATCAGGATTGCAGCAAAACGGAGAGGTGCTGAAAGAATTTGAAATAGCAGGAAGCGATCAGGTTTTTTATCCTGCAGATGCTAAAATCGATGGTAAAACAGTTGTCGTTTCTTCTTCACAAGTAAAAGATCCTGTGGCCGTTCGTTTTGCATGGAAAGCCGTTCCGGAACCTAATTTATTCAATAAAGAAAATTTACCGGCTTCACCTTTTAGAACAGATGATTGGGAAATTAGCACAGAGAAAAAATAAAAATTCGTTGCCATTTTTTAAACCATAGAAACATAGTTTAACAAACTTTAAAAAGGCGTTTCACTAATCTAAAATTGTACCGATGCTTCGTGACTATGTGAAGAAAACTAGTTTTCTTATTTTACTCTTTTTTTCGAACTATGAAAATCTATGTTTCTATGTGTTTAATAAATTTTAAATGAGTTGATAAAAAAAAATAACATGAACCGAAGAAAATTTATAATTGGAAATTCACTTGCATTGATTGGTTTATGTCTTCCATTTCCAGTCAGAAGTACTAATTTTTTAGAAGATCCAAGGCTTTCAGATTTCGAAAAAAAACTTCGACCAGTCGGACGCGCGCTTGAATTTGAAGATTATTACGTTTGGTGCAACAGTCCTATTGAAGGCCCGGATGGAAAAATTCACGTATTCTTTTCCCGCTGGCCAAAAGCAAAAGGCATGACCGGCTGGATCAGCAGTTCTGAAATTGCTCACGCCGTTGCCGATAAACCCGAAGGACCGTACGAATATATAAGCACTATTTTGGCGCCTCGCGGAGCAGGTTTTTGGGATGGCACAACGTGTCATAATCCAAGTATTCATTTTGTAGACGGAAAATATGCGCTGTTTTTCATGGGAAATTCTAACGGAAAAATGGATACCAAACGCATCGGTTTAGCCACTTCGGATTCGCTTTACGGTCCGTGGGAAAGACCGGATTCACCATTATTACTGCCCGGAGAAAAAGGCACTTGGGATGATCTTTTAACCACAAACCCCTCTTTTCTAAAACATCCAAACGGAGAATATTGGCTGTATTATAAATCATTAGATACAGAAAATTATGTACATCCAAAATTCCCCATTAAAGGAAATAGAAAATACGGTTTGGCCATTTCAAAATCGCTTCACGGCCCTTACATAAAACATGAAAATAATCCGGTAATAGATTTTTCTAAACTAGGCGATAACAAACAATGCGAAGACGCTTTTGTGTGGTATGAAAATAAGAAATTCAAGATGTTAGCCAGAGATATGGGCGTTTTCGGAATTGATAATGGCCTTTATATGGATTCTGATGACGGTATTCACTGGAGCGCTCCTTTGATTTCGTACCAGCCTTTAAATAAATATATAAAACAGCCGGAAGCTCCTAAACATCTCAACCGTTACGGCCGTGCAGAGCGTCCGCAATTACTATTTCAAAACGGAAAAGCAACCTATTTATTCACAGCTTCTCAAGGAGGAAAATATGAAACGGCTTCGGCATTTATTTTTAAAATAGGATTATGATATCTTTATCAAAGTTTCAAACTTTGATAGTAATGCCACAAGTGTGTCATTTCGAGAACGAGAAATCACATCCAGAGAGCAACGAACCGTAAATCCGTTATGTGATTTCTCGTTCCTCGAAATGACAAGATTACATTAAAAAACAAATAAACTATTAACACGAACCACAAATGAAAACTATACTAACCTCTATAATATGCATTTTCGCTTTCACGCAAGTGTTGTTATCACAAAATTACGCAAACGACAAATTTCCGGACGGAACAGCAATTCCGAACTGGTTTAAAGAGTATAGTAAAATTCAACTAAAAGATTTAGGTAAAAAATATACCATTACCGATTTTGGTATTAGTAAGGACAGTACTAAAATTCAAACTGTTGCCATTCAAAAAGTAATTGATAAAGCCGCAGCAAACGGAGGAGGAGTAATCGTGATTCCGAAAGGCGTTTATTTAAGCGGTGCATTATTCTTTAAACCAAAAACCAGTTTATATGTTTCAGAAGGCGGCATTTTAAAAGGTTCTGATAACATTGCAGATTTTCCAATAATGCCATCACGAATGGAAGGACAAAATCTGGATTATTTTCCGGCTCTGGTAAATGCTTACGGAGTTGATAATTTTTCTATTTCAGGAAAAGGAACAATTAACGGAAACGGTTTAAAATATTGGGAAGCTTTCTGGCAAAGACGAAAAGAGAATCCAAAATGCACCAATCTCGAAGTTTCAAGACCACGATTAGTTTTTATCTGGAATTCAAATAATGTACAGCTTCAGGATGTAAAACTCATTAATTCCGGTTTTTGGACCAATCATTTTTATAAATGTAATAATGTAAAAATGCTTGATCTGTATATTTTTTCACCACATGTTGGCGTAAAAGCGCCAAGTACAGATGCCATTGATATTGACATTTGTACTAATTTTTTAGTAAAAGGCTGTTATATGTCTGTTAATGATGATGCCATCGCACTAAAAGGCGGAAAAGGGCCTTATGCCGATCAGGATAAAAACAACGGACCAAATGCAAATATTATTATCGAAGATTGCAATTTCGGATTTTGCCATTCTTCATTAACCAACGGAAGCGAATCTATTCATAACAGAAATGTTATCATGCGCAATTGCAAAATAGATGGCGCTTCGAGATTATTGTGGCTTAAAATGCGTCCTGATACGCCTCAAAGATATGAATACATAAGAGTTGAAGATATAAAAGGCGAAGCCAAAACCTGTCTGGCTGTTTTTGCCTGGAAACAATTTTTCGATTTAAAAGGACGTCCCGACGTTCCATTATCATACGGAGATAATATCACGCTGAAAAATATTGATCTTAAATGCGAAACTTTTTACGGAGTAGAAAACGACCCGAATGTTCGTTTGTCGAACTTCACTTTCGAGAATCTAAACATCGAGGCCACCAAAACAAGTATTGATAAAAGTCTTATAACCGGAGTTACGTTTAAAAATGTCTATGTAAATAAACAGTTAGTTGACTAAGTTACACAGCAACAATGTTATACTGATTTACACTTTGCATCCGTTTCTCGCATATTGTAAGTAAGAAAAACAGTCTAAAAAAATTATGGAAGTTGTGATTATGAAGGAATAAGCAAAAATAAATTTGCTGACTTATTTTGTAATGACTTGATTATGAATACTGAACAAACAGGGTTAATTAAATATTAACTTAAAAGCCAAAATGAGTGATAATTTTAACAATAAACATGCGTTATGTTTCAAGCAAACTTTTATTTTTGCGCCTTAATTTAACAAGTATAAGCATGAAAGATCTATTAGTAAAAATCAACGCCGAAATCGAAACATTCAAAACAGAATCTGAATCATTAACTGAAAAAGGAGTTAAAGCTGCAGGAGCAAGAGCACGTAAAGCTACTTTAGAAATTGAAAAACTTTTAAAAGAGTTCAGAAAAGTTTCTATCGAAGAATCAAAAAAATAATCTTTGAAAAAAGATAAAACCTCGTTCTAAACGAGGTTTTTTTTTGCCTGTAAGTGAGGGTGAAGAGTTATGAATTATAAATTATAAATTTAACTAGGTCTCTTACTCATAACTCATAATTGAATAAACTCTTTCAAACCACATTCTTTTAATTTCCTGATACTTTCAGCTGCAGTAAGCGCATTAAGTTTAGCGCCTTCCAAATTGGTATGCGTATGATCTTTTGGAAAAAAAGCCTTTACTTTTTCTTTTCCCAAAGCTTCGTATTTTAAAGCGACAATTTCGTTTAAATCAATATAATAAGCACCCTCTTTATTTGCGGTTTCCTGAGACCACTTATTATAAGTGTCTGTTCTGCGTTCTACTTTATCATTCGGCCATTCGTTTCTGGGAGTCTGACTTAAAACAATCGGAATTGCACCTTTTTCTTTAGCTTCCCTAATAAATTTTTCCATATACCATCCAAAAGTATGAACAATTTCTTTTGTGCCATCAGGCTGAATAACTTCTTGGGTTTCATTGCCGTTTCCTTTCAATGAACCTCTAAGTTTTTCCGTATCAACAGCTCCTGCATCATTATGCCCAAACTGAATCAGAATAAAATTTCCGGGTTGCAATTGGTTTTTAACTTCATCCCAAAGACCTTCATAATCAAAAGTTCTTGTGCTTCGTCCGGCTCGCGCTTTGTTAATTACTTCAATTCTGGTTGTGTCGCAATAAGCAGAAAATACCATTCCCCAGCCAATAGCGTCAGGATTATCACTATTTGACATCGTTGAATCTCCAATCAAAAAAACTTTTTTCTTAAGAGGAAATACAATTTTCGGATGATCTAAAATGTATTTTTTTAATGAATTATCACTTTCTTTTAATTGATTAATTATAACCGAAGCCGAAAGTGCAGCGCCTTTAGCCGATGTATGCGTATGATCGCGTTTGTAAAAATAAGTTCCGGTTATTTTTGTTTCGCCTAACTTTTCCATTTCAACAGCCATTTTATCATTCAGATCGATAAAAGTGACTTTTTCCTTTTCAGCAATTTGCTTCGCCCACAATCCGTAACTAGTGCTATTGCGCGGTACTTTTCCGTCTTTCCAATCGTTTCTCGGAATCGGCGAACAAACAATCGGAATCGCTCCTTTAGCTTTTGCTTCCTGAACAATTTTCTCAATATACCAGCCATAACTGTGTACTATTTCATGCTTTTTTGTCAGAATGTTGTCGATTTCCTGAGTTTCATTTCCGATGCCTTTAATAGTGCCACGAGCGCGGAGACTGTCATTTAGAGGTCCGTCATCATTATGTCCAAACTGAATTAAAACATAATCACCTTTTTTAAGTTTATTCAAAACCTCAGACCACAAACCTTTGTCAATAAAAGTTCTGCTGCTTGTTCCGCCCAAAGCATGATTTTCTATAGTAACTTTTGAGGTATCTAAAAACTGACCAATATAATCGCCCCAGCCCCAAAGCCCGCCAGCTCCGTCGCCTTTACCATTTTTTACGGTAGAATCGCCAACCATAAAAACAGTAGGTTTGTTATTTTGATTTCCTGTAAAATTGAAAAACAAACAAGCCAAAAGAAGTATTAAAAAGAGTTGAATTAATTTCATAAAGTTTAAATTAAAAAACAAAAGATAGTCCGCACAGTTAGAATATAAAGGTGAAACAGTTTGATCCGAATGTATTTCAAAACTAGCAGTTCTAAATTTATATCGTATCCTGTACTATGATGTTAAAATATTGAATAATATGAATTCATTATATTATTAAAATCAGGTAGGTACAGGATAGTAAACCGTAAAAAAACAATGAAATTGCAATAAAATTATCAGGTTAGTTTCTAAATCTGGCTTTATAATTACTTTTAACGCGACTTTTGAATGAAATTTAAAATACAATATTTTCCAATCCTAATTCAGACATTTCTTTTATGTTCAATGGCGACATTTGGACAGGAAAAACAAGTCTTGCGTAAAATACATTATGCGCCCGACGGAAATAGTTTTGTGTTAAAAAACGGCACCCGAAAATTCAATCGTGCACTTTATGGCTCTAATACCGGATTTCGGGTTGAAACAGGAGATTTGCCGGAATTTGCCATGTATATGCCCGGAATGGGAGGGAATTTTAAACTGGGAATTTTAAACGGAAAAGAAAGTAAATGGATAACTCAAGCTTCGAAAATTGAAACAAGATATGTTCTCGGAACCATGCATTATGAAATCGAAGATGCAATTTTAGGAAACGAAACCTTATATATTGATGTTGTCGCTTTAAAAGAAAAAGAAGGTTTTATTGTGAAAGTCTACGGTAAAAACGTATCAAAAAATACGACTCTAATTTGGGCTTTTGGTGGCGCAACCGGTAAAAAATTCAGCCGCGATGGAGATATTGGAGCCGATCCTGAATCAGTATTTTATTTGCAGCCTGAATATTGTTTGGGCAATAAATACACCATACAAAACCAATCTTTTTTGTTGGAATATGGTTCAGAAAGCAACAAACAAAAATCAGGAAACAATAAAAGTCTTGTTGGTTTTTTTCCTGAATCTTCTACACAATTATCCAACGCAAAACAGCAAAATTCGCCTTTAGAACTTTATAATTCGAATACAGAATCGTTGCCTGTTATTGCAGGAAAAATAAAAAACAGTTCCGAAAAAGCAATGTATTGGCTCTTTGCTACCGAAGATTTAAAAACAGATGTTTCTCAAAAAGGGCTGGCAAAGCTGTATGATAAATCAGTTCAGGAAACACAAGTTTTAGCCAACAGAGTTAAGGTTGTAACTCCGGATCCTTACATCAATACTTTAGGATCGGCACTTTCAATTGCTTCTGATGGAATCTGGGAAAGTCCTGCTTATCTTCACGGAGCAATTGCCTGGAGAATGTACCTCAATGCCTGGCGTGGAGCTTACACCGCAGATCCGTTAGGTTGGCACGACCGTGCAAAATCGCATTTTAAAAGTTACAGTAATTCACAGGTAACAGCGCCTGCAAACGGTCCGGTTGTTTTTGATGAAGAAAAGAATTTAGCGCGTCAAAAAGAAGAAATGGGAACTTCTATGTTTAGCAGCGGTTATATAAGCCGAAGTCCAAACAAAAATACAGTGGCACATCATTACGATATGAATTTGGTTTTTATAGATGAGATGTTGCGACATTTTAAATGGACGGGCGATGCATCGTTTATGAAAGAAATGTGGCCTACGATTCAAAGACATTTAGATTGGGAAAAAAGAAATTTTGATCCCGATAATGACGGACTTTATGATGCGTACGCTTCAATCTGGGCAAGTGACGCTTTGCAATATAGTGGCGGCAGCGTGATTCATTCTTCGGCTTATAACTATTATGCTAATAAAACCGTTGCAGAAATTGCTAAAAAAATACAGGAAGATGCAAATCCATTTTCTAAAGAGGCTAACAAAATATTGAAAGCCACAAATTCTCAGCTCTGGATTCCTAATAAAGGAATTTTTGCAGAATATAAGGATGCACTCGGAAACAAATTATTGCATGAAACGCCCGGAATTTGGAGCATTTATCACACCATAGATTCCGAATTGTCAAATCCTTTCGAGAGTTATCAAATGTTGAATTATGTCGATACGCAGATTCCTCATATTCCTATTGCAGCCGAAGGACTTGATAAAAAAGATTTGTATGTGATAAGTACAACCAATTGGCAGCCGTATACTTGGTCGATCAATAATGTGGCTTTGGCAGAACAATTGCATACTTCGCTGGCTTTTTGGCAAGGCGGACAGTCTGATAAAGCGTTTAAAATGTGGGAAAGTGCTTTGATAGAAAGTATGTATTTAGGTGCTTCACCGGGCGGCTTTGAACAGCTTTTGTATCAGGATGCAATACGTGGCGAATTATACCGCGATTTTGCAGACCCAATCGGGATGGCATCGCGAACATTAGTCGAAGGTCTTTTTGGAATTCAGCCCGATGCTTTAGCCGAAGTTTTAAACATTAAACCCGGATTTCCTGAAAAATGGAAAACTGCCTCTTTAGAAATTCCGGATATTTCAATTGATTTTAAAAGAGAAAATCAACAAGAAAGTTATCATATTGAAAATCGTTTGAGCTCAAAAATGAATCTTAATTTGGTTGTAAATGCGCAATACGAATCAGTAGAAAGTGTTGTTGTAAACGGAAAAGCAGTTTCCTGGAAAACCGTTGCTGAAAGTATTGGAAAACCAAAAATCAATATTGAAGTTCTGTATAATCCTGTTTTTGATATTAAAATTAAATGGAAAGGAAATTTTTTAGAAGACATAAATTCGAAAGTCATTTATACTGCTAATGAAATTTTAGAAATCAATACTTCAAAAGCAAAGATCATTTCAATTTACGATCCGCAACAAGTTCTAAGTGATATTTTGAAAACGGATAATTCGCTAAATGCAAAAGTAAATTCAGCTGGAAATAAAGTGTTTTTTATAGAAGTAAAACAAGGCGATTTATCCTGGTGGAAACCAATTCAACTCAATATAAAATCTACTGAATCAGGTTCAGCAATTACAAATTGGGATATTCCGTTGGATAAATCAAAACGTCTGGAAACCATTCCGCTGACATCATTTTTTAATTCAAAAGTAACCGATATTTTTAATTACGAATATTTATCGCCAAGACCAAAAACAGTGACTTTGCAACTTCCAAAAAACGGAATTGGAAATTGGTGTTATCCAAATGTTTCGGTAAAAATTGATGATAAAGGCTTGCGCGAAAAAGCAAAACAAAACGAACAAATTACAACTCCAAACGGAATTCCGTTTAAAACACCATCTGATGAAAATCAGAAAAATATAATCTTCACTTCCATGTGGGATAATTTTCCGGAAAGTGTCAGTATTCCGTTAAACGGAAAAGCTTCGCATATTTATTTGATGATGGCAGGAACGACAAACCCAATGCAAAGCCGAATGATAAATGGCGAAATTAAAGTTAATTATACTGATGGAACTTCGGCTATTCTGCCTTTAAAAAATCCTGAAAACTGGTGGCCAATAGAACAGGATTATTTTATTGACGGACTTGCATTTACAACAGATGCTCCAAAACCTCCAAGAGTCTATTTTAAATCGGGAGAAATTACGAGAGATTTCAAAAATTTTGTAAGCATAAAAGGATATTCAAATTACGGAATTGATGGCGGTGCCGGAACTATTTTAGAGCTGCCATTAGATAAAAATAAAACGTTGAAAGATCTGACTTTAAAGACAATTGCCAACGATGTAGTGATTGGTTTGATGAGTTTGACTTTGATGAGAGAGTGATTTATTCATTTATTTCAGATTTTAGAATATAGATTTTAGATTGAAATATGAACAATTTAAATTTAAAAAAGTGGCTCCGTTACGAGCTAAATATTGGTAGAAAAAGAAGATTACCCACAATTTTCTCATCCCGAGGAACGAGGGATCACACTAGAAATTCCTCAAAGAAATTCGTCAATTTTTGTCGAGTTACGAGTGTGATTTCTCCTTCGTCGAAATGACAAAGCGATAAAAACTTGAAACTATAAAACATAACCATATATCCAAATGAAGAAATATCAATTAATTACTTTAGTTTTATTTTCCATTTCAATTTTCGCTCAAAAAATAGATCGAAAAGCATTGGTAACAAGGCACAATGTTCAAATTTCTACTATAGACACTTTGGCATCTCTGACTGTTGGAAACGGTACTTTTGCTTTTACCGTTGATGCGACCGGATTGCAGACTTTTCCTAAAAAGTACGAAAACGGGATTCCGCTGGGAACACAGTCTGAGTGGGGTTGGGATAGTTATAAGAATACCAATAATTATAAATTCTCAGAAACTTTAAGAGATTACAAACAGTACGGAAGAGATATTTCATACACAGTTCAAATAAAAGAACCCGCCAGAAAAGTCGAAGCTGTAAATTGGTTCAGGCAAAATCCGCATCTGTTGCAATTGGGAAATTTGGGTTTTGAAATTACCAAAAAAGACGGAAGCGCAGCAAAACCGGAAGACATCAAATCAATTGTGCAAAAACTAAATTTATGGACTGGAGAAATTGAAAGTTATTTTGAAGTAGAAGGAATTCCGGTAACGGTTTTTACTGTTTCGCATCAGGAAAAAGATGCAATTGGTGTAAAAGTAAAATCAGATTTATTGCAACAAAAACGTTTAAAAATCAGTTTGAGAATTCCGTTTCCAACCGGAGATTGGTCTGATATGGGAACAAAATGGGAAGGCAAACAAGACTATAAAAGCACACTTACAGAAAAGTCTAAAACAGAAGCGATTGTTACTCATGTAATGGACAGTATTTCATACAGCATCAATTTGAATTGGAAAGGAAACGCTCAGATAAAAAAGACAGCAGATCATTATTTTGTAGTTGAAGCATTAAATACGAACACTTTAGAATTGAGTTGTCTTTTTGCTTTAGCAGATAAAAAAACAGCAAATTCTTCCTTTACAGAAATTCAAAACAGCAGTATAAAAGGCTGGGAACAATTTTGGAAAAGCGGCGCTGCAGTAGATTTTTCAGGAAGTACAGATCCCCGCGCTAAAGAATTAGAACGACGAGTGATTCTCTCGCAATATTTAACCAAAGTGCAATGCACAGGAAAAATTCCGCCGCAGGAAACAGGACTAACGTACAACAGTTGGTATGGAAAACCGCATTTAGAAATGCATTGGTGGCACGGCGTTCACTTCGCATTATGGAATCGACCGGAATTATTAGAAAAAAGCCTTCCGTGGTACCAGAAAGTTTTTGATAAAGCAAAAAACATAGCCCAAAAACAAGGTTTTGAAGGTGCAAGGTGGCAAAAAATGACCGATCCTGATGGCAATGAAAGTCCGTCGTCTGTAGGTTCATTTTTGATTTGGCAACAACCGCATTTTATAACTTATGCCGAATTAATGTACAGAGCAAATGCAACAAATAAAACGTTGAATTTATACAACGAGCGCGTTTTTGCAACGGCTGATTTTATGGCTTCGTTCGCCAATTATGATGCTAAAAACGATCGTTATGTTTTGGGTCCCGGAGTAATTCCGGCACAAGAACGCTTTAAGGCGATGGAAACTTTTAACCCTACATATGAATTAGCGTATTGGAATTGGGCTTTGAAAACCGCAATCGCTTGGAAGAAAAAATTAAACCAGAAAGTACCGGAAAAATGGGAAACAGTTTTGGCTAAATTATCTCCGTTGCCAGTTGCTGATAATGTTTATCTGGCAACAGAAAGCGCTACAGATTCGTATACCAATCCAGAATTTAAAACGGATCATCCTTCTGTGTTAGGAACTTTCGGGATGCTTCCTGAAACCTCTCTTTTAGATAAAAAAATCATGAAAAATACGTTCGATCTGGTTTGGAAAACCTGGTCCTGGGATAAAACCTGGGGATGGGATTTCCCGATGACTGCGATGTCGGCAGCACGTTTAAATATGCCCGATAAAGCAATTGATGCCTTATTTATGAACGTGACAACAAATACTTATTTGAAAAACGGACACAATTATCAGGCAGAAAGACTAACGCTTTATCTTCCCGGAAACGGTGGATTATTAACCGCAGTTGCCATGATGTGCGGCGGCTGGGACGGAACAACAATTGAAAATCCGGGTTTCCCTAAAGATGGAACATGGAAAGTACAAAGTGAAGGATTTAAAAAGATATTTTGATTTTTTTGAAGATTCTAAGTTGCTGAGGTTCTGAGGTGCTAAGTTTTTAGTAAAGTTTAGTTTGTCATTTGAGGAACGAGAAATCTGCTTAAATCTTTTTAAATCTGCGTGAAACTTTCTAATCCACATAAAAAAAGAATTATGAAAAAAAGAATTTTATTCCTGCTATTGTTTTTCTCCTATTCCATTTTTGCCCAAAGACAAATGGAAAATTTAGACCGCGGCATAATTGCCATAAAAGACAAGGGACAGTTTTTTATTGGCTGGCGCGTTTTAGGAACAGATCTAGATGATTTGGCTTTCAATTTATATAGAAAAAGCGGTACTAAAAAACCAGTCAAATTGAATGACAAACCAATTTCGGGTGCCACAAATTTTATAGATACCAAAGCAAATCCACAAGAAGAAAATACATGGTTTGTAAAAACAGTTGTAAAAGTAAAAGAAACAGAAGCGTCGGGAAGTTTTTCCATTTCTGCTGAAAGTCCGGATAAAGATTATTTGTCCATCCAATTAAAATCGATTGAAGGCTATATTCCAAATGATCTTTCAGTTGGCGATTTAGATGTCGATGGAAAATACGATTTGATTGTGCACATGACTGGAAAAGCCCACGACAATTCGCATACCGGAATTACAGATCCACCAATATTTCAGGCTTATACTTTAGAAGGAAAGTTTTTATGGCAGATTAATTTAGGAAAGAATATTCGAGAAGGAGCTCATTATACACAATTTTTGGTATACGATCTGGATGGCGACGGAATTTCAGAATTTGTTTGCAAAACAGCTGATGGTACAACAGATAGTCAAAACAATATAGTGGGCGATGGTTCGAAGGACTGGGTAGACAGAGATCCGCATTCTCCCGTCTTTGGTAAAATTTTAAAAGGCCCTGAATATCTTTCGGTTTTTGATGGAAGAACAGGCAAAATAATTACAACCGTCGATTACATTCCGGAACGCGGTGATCTTGGAGGTTGGGGCGGACATGGCGGAAGCGGTGGAAATGACACAAAAGGAAACCGAATTGATCGTTTTACAGCCTGTATTGCTTATTTAGACGGAATTCATCCGAGTGTTGTAATGTGCCGTGGTTATTATGGAAGAACGGTTTTAGCTGCGTGGGATTTTAAAAATAACAAACTTACTTCGAGGTGGATTTTTGACAGTAAAGATGCCGAGAATCCGTATTCCGGAATGGGAAATCACGGGCTTACGGTTGCTGATGTAGATAATGACGGAAAAGATGAAATTATTTACGGCTCAATGTGTGTTGATGATGATGGAAAAGGATTGTACACCACAGGTTTTAGGCACGGAGATGCTTTGCATGTTACCGATCTTGACCCTGACGTTCCCGGTTTAGAAGCTTTTGGAATACATGAAATTGAAAATGGAACTACAGGACCTGGCGTAACTTTGTTTTCGGCAGCCGATGGAAAAGTTTTATTTACAGATTCTCTTAATGAAGATGTCGGCCGTGGTGTCGCAGACAATATAGATCCGACAAGAAAAGGTGCGCAATGCTGGTGGTCAGGATCTCCTGATTTGCATGACATGAAAGGAAATAAAATTGGAAAAGCACCAACATCAACCAATTTTGTCATTTATTGGGATGGTGATTCTTCAAGAGAACTATTGAATTCAAATTATATTGATAAATACAATAAAGGCCGATTATTCACTGCAACGGGAGCTGCCTCTAATAATGGAACAAAATCAACACCCGCACTTTCTGCAGATATTCTGGGAGACTGGAGAGAAGAATTAATTTTAAGATCAGAAGACAATAAAGAGCTTAGAATTTATTCCACCACAATTCCCACAGAAATCAGACAATATACCTTAATGCACGATCCGCAATACAGGCTCAGTATCACATGGCAAAACGTTGGATATAATCAGCCGCCGCACACGAGTTTTTATATGGGAAAAGACATGAAACCTGCTCCAAAGCCGAATATTGTTTTAGTACCGCAGAAAAAATAAAAAGAGCCCCGATTTAAACAATCGGGGCTCTTTTTTGATTTTTATTTTAAGTAAAAATTGAAAAGTATAATTTTTTTAGAAAGACAAGATTAAACATGTCTTACACTTCATTTTTCGTTGTTTATTATTTTTCAGTTTTGAAATTAAGTATATACAGTAATCTTATTAATTTTTTTTATCATTTAACAAAATAAATTTAAAATTAATGGGATATGTTTAAAATAAATACTTTTATTTTTTGATATATGCATTTGTTTATTTTTCCTAGTATTTACGGGGGGTTGAAGATTTTTATGGTTAAAAAAAACTTAATGCATTTTTGTAAAACATTGTAAATTAGAATGATAATAAATTAATTGGCAGGATACTACAGGATAGTACGAAATGAACTTCTCGATAAATTTGAGTTAACTATTAATTAACCAAATTTTAACTTTATGAAAAACAAATTTAGCGTTTTGCTTGTTATAGTGATGTTGTCATTATTGCATGTATCTGCCTATGCTCAGAACAAAGTAGTTAAGGGTATCATTAAGGATCCTTCAGGATTGCCAATACCAGGTGTCAACGTTCTGATTAAAGGAAGCAAGAGTGGTGTAAGTACAGATCTGGACGGAAGTTATTCTATCAGCGTTTCCTCAGGAACTGTTCTCGTATATAGTTTTATCGGCTTTAAATCTCAGGAAATTACTATCGGAAATTCAAATGAATATAATGTTGTGCTCAAGGAAGACGACAATTCTCTGGAGGAAGTTGTCGTTGTTGGATATGGTGTAAAAAAGAAAAAAGATCTTACCGGATCTATTGTAAGTGTTGGTGCCGAAGAAATTGCGTCCAGGCCTGTCGTAAATGCAGTACAAGCCATGCAGGGTAAAGCTGCCGGTGTAGATGTTTCTTCGAATGAGCGTCCGGGAACAGTAGGTACTATTACCATTCGTGGCTCGCGCTCTATCTCGGCTTCTAATGCGCCGCTTTATGTGGTAGATGGAATCCCTTTAAATTCAAGACTTGTTACAGATGCTTCTACCGGAAAAATTAGTGTGGATCCGAATTCTGGAGGAATCGATTTTTTAAACCCAACCGATATTGAAACAATCGATGTATTAAAAGATGCCTCGGCTACCGCTATTTATGGTTCCCGTGGTGCGAACGGGGTTATTATCGTAACAACAAAAAAAGGTAAGAATGGAAGATTTACTTTGAATTATGATACTTCACTAGTAATGGAAACCATACATGAAAATGCTCCGATGATGAATGCTGCAGAATACATCGAATTTCGCCGTTGGGGAAGATATTATTCTAATCCAGCAGCTTTTCCAAAGGGAGATGCTCCAAATATCGAAAATGATAAATTGATTTTCCTGGCTTCTGCAGATCCTTCTGCCTGGGCAAATATTGAAAAAGGATGGAGAGATGCCAGTGGAAACATAACCACAACATGGGATGGGTCTAAAGTAGCAACTACAGACTGGACAAAATTTGTGACCCGTACAGGAATTACACAGCAACATACCATAGGGGTTAGCGGTGGTACAGAAAAAATGAAAGCCTATGGTTCTTTTGGATATTTAAATAAT
The DNA here is from genome assembly GCF_004362015.1 of Flavobacterium chryseum. Lineage (GTDB taxonomy): Bacteria > Bacteroidota > Bacteroidia > Flavobacteriales > Flavobacteriaceae > Flavobacterium. The sequence continues at coordinate 5,996 of NZ_SNWW01000010.1, read as the reverse complement.
ACAGGAACATTGCAAGGACAAAGCTATTTGCGTTACAGCGGTACAGCCAATGTTGATATTACGCCTACCAAATGGTTCTCGATGGGTGCAGGTCTTAATATCAGTTATGGTGTAAATGAATACGGACAATCTAATGTAGGAAGAACAGCCGTTACCACTACTACCGGAATCTACGCAACAGCCCGTACAAATCTTCCGTATGCAGTTCCTTATGACAGCAACGGAGTAAGAATTGATAATCCCGGAGGAGATTCAACCATCAGAACACCTGTAGATGAATATAAATATTCACAGGATCAGCGTGTTTCATTGCGTACTTTTGGTAGTTTATATGCCCAGATTGATTTCGGCACTTTTTCTAAGTCACTCGAAGGTTTAAAATACCGTGTTAATTTTGGTCCGGATATCACATCGTACCGCGATGGAGTATATTTAGATGGAAAATCAGCCATTCGCTCCGGAACAAGTTTTGCTTCTTTAGCCAATGAAAAATCAATTTCTTACACGCTGGATAATTTGATTTTTTATAATAAAACATTTGGCAATCATAATTTTGGTGCAACTTTATTAATGAGCCAGACGGAATATCACAACGAACAAAGTTCACTTTCTGCCAATGATATCAAAAATCCCGCAAACAAATGGAATTCTTTAACTCCTGCTAATGTTACACTTGCAGGATATTCTTCAGGATTGACAGATACGGGTTTATTGTCGTACATGGGGAGAGTAAACTACAGCTATGCCGATAAATATTTACTTACGGCATCTGGTCGTTTTGATGGTGCTTCGCAATTAGCATCAGATAACAGATGGGCATTTTTTCCAAGTGCATCTGTAGCGTGGATTCTGAATAAAGAAAAATTTTTAGAAAATGTATCTTGGCTTAACCAGCTAAAAGTAAGAGTTGGTTATGGTGTAACAGGAAACGCCGCGGTTCCGGCTTATGCAACGCAGCCTCCATTAACAGGAATAGTATATCCAAACGGATCTGGTGTAATAGACAATACGACTTTAGGCAATTTAGATCTGGGCTGGGAGCAAACCTCACAATTTAATTATGGAATCGATTTCTCTATGTTCAGCAATAGAATTTCCGGTGCTTTAGATTATTACACTAGCAAAACTACCGATTTATTATTAAAAAGCAGCGTACCTACAGTTATCGGAGTAAAAGACACTTATCAAAATGTTGGTGAAACAGAAGGAAACGGAGTAGAGCTTACTTTGAATACGGTGAACATAACGACAAAAGATTTTGAATGGACTTCTAATATTAGTGCGTCATACCAACAAAGCCGAATTGTATCGCTTCAAAATGGAAAATTTGATGATATCAACAATAACTTATTTATTGGAGAATCTCAAAACGTGACTTACGGTTTCGAATCAAACGGAATTTGGAAACCGGAAGATGCCGCTGAAATGGCAAAATTTAATGCAGCTGCAGGATCCAATATTTTTTCATTTGGTAACGCAAGACCGGTAGATCAGAATGGAGATTATAAAATTGATGCCAACAACGACCGTGTCATTATTGGTTCTAAAGATCCAAAATATATCGTTGGATTAACGAATACTTTTGCTTACAAAAATGTCGAATTCTCCTTCTTTGTTTACGGTCGTATGGGGTATTTATATGATACTTTGGGAGAAAATGAAGGTGCAAAAGGAAGTCAGCGTGCCATTAATTATTATACAGACAACAATACCAATGCAGAATATCAAAAACCAATCTACTCTGCAGGTACAGGAGATCCTTATTTTCCTGTCTTAGGATATCGTGACGGTTCATTCCTGAAAATAAGAAACATTTCTTTAGGCTATCGCTTCGATAAAGAATTAGTGGAGAAACTAGGACTTTCTAAACTTAGGCTGTATTGCCAGGCAAGCAACCCGGGTATGATTTTCTCTAAAGTAAAATGGACTGATTTGGATACACAAACAACAGCTTCAAACAGAGGTATGACTTTGGGATTAAACGTAGAATTCTAAATTAATTTTAAATAAAAATAGTATGAAAAATTATAGAAACCCATATATCAATTTAATGTTGCTTGTTGTGCTTGCTTTTGGCAGCAGCTCCTGCAACAAAGATTTTCTGGACGAAGAACTGACCACAGCCTATAGCAAAGATTATTATAAAACCGAGGCAGGAATTCAGGCGCTTGCTGTTGGTACTTATTACCAGGTGTTTGCGGCAGAATTTGCCAGTGAAGTGCCACTTACAGCAACAGAATCCGGTACAGATGAATTTCATGCCGGCGGAGATCCATCAAACTGGATTTGGAATTCCTATTCGTCAGGTTTCAAAGCGTTTGTAACAGCATCGAATGCCAACACGGTTGCGGCAAATACGAATTGGGACAATTTGTATATTGGAATTGGAAATGCTAATCAATTAATTGAATCTGCTACAAACATTGCATCTTCTAACGATGCGATCAAGAAAACAGCATTAGGAGAAGGATATTTTTTAAGAGCATTTAATTATTTAAAATTGGTAAGCCAGTATGGTGCTGTTCCGATAAAATTAACAACAAGTTCTACCGTTGAATTAGAATTTACCAGAGCAGCGCCTCAACAGGTTTTAGAACAAATAATTACCGATTTTACACAAGCATATAATCTCTTAGGAAATGCAGGCGCTCCGGCTAAAATTACCAAAGATGCTGCAGCACATTATTTGGCAAAAGCCTATTTAACGCGTGCCAGTGAAATTAATGATGGCTGGAATTCAGCCACAAAAGTAACTGATTTACAACAAGTAGTGACTTTATCTGATGAGGTGATTTCACATCATCCGTTAGCAGCAAATTATGTCGATTTATGGAATTACACCGTTGCGGATGGTGCCAATGAGAAACTTCCGGAGTTAATCCTGTCTGCTCAGTTTAATGCCAGTACATTAACTACAGGAGGCAATCAGCAGCATTTGCATTTTCTTTCTACCTATGATCAGTTGCCTCAAATGAAACGAAATTTAGCAGGAGGGAGACCATTTAGCCGTTTAGCACCTACATATTTTGTTTACGATGTATTTGATCATGTAAACGATTCTCGTTTTTGGAAAAGTTTTCAAACAAAAAGCATCATCAATAATAAATCAGGAAATTATTATGCAAACGGTGATCTGGGTATCATGTATATAGTAAATTATGCAGCTGATACACGTTTTGCCAAAACTAAAAATACAGATGCTATAATTTATTCTAAAACAGGAAAAACAATTCCAAGTGTGTATGTGGCTTATGCAGCAGACCATGTTGGTTTAATGGCCGATGTTCGATTTCCATCTTTAAATAAACATCTCGACGGCAACAGGATTGATGTAAGCAACACTAAAGGATCCCGTGATATGGTACTGGCACGTTCAGCAGAAACTTATTTGATGGCCGCCGAAGCAAAAATACGTTTGGCACAATTAGGATCAGCAACATTTGCTGATGCATTATCGTATATTAATGCCGTTCGTACCCGCGCTGCCTATAAAGCGGGAGAGAACCGCGCTGCTTATACGGATGGTTTAGCTGCCTGGACTGTTGGAGGTCAGGCTGGAATTCCAATTTCTTTCATTCCTGAAAATTCGTATTATGAATCTAATAATATTCCCGTTGCAACTACAGCAACCAGTTTAGCAATCACCAGTACCGGAACTTTGCCCGCAGAGGATGAAGCTGTTATTTCAAAACTGGGATATGGCAGTGAATATGACCGAATGCTGTGTTTAGTTCTAAACGAAAGAACCAGAGAACTTTGCGGTGAGTTTCATCGTTGGGAAGACCTTAGTAGAACCAAAACTTTAGTAGCCAGAGCAAAAGCTTATAATATTGAGGCAGCTCCAAATATTCAGGATTATCATAATTTGCGTCCAATTCCGCAAACTTTCCTTGACGGTGTATACGCCAACGGAAAACCATTAACGGCTGCAGAAAAAGATGCCATGCAGAATCCGGGTTACTAACGATTTTCATTTTTAACTACTAGTTTTAAACCGTCTCATTTTTTAGAGACGGTTTTTTTACCATGAACTCTATTCCCTGTTTTAAGTTGAGGAATAAACCAGCGGATTAATCTTAAAATATAGAAAAATGACAAAAAACACTATTCGTAATGCTTTCAAGATGAAATTAAAGCCGGGTTTTGAAGCCGAATATAAAAAACGCCACGACGAAATTTGGCCTGAATTGACCACTTTGCTTTCAGACAGCGGTATACAGGATTACAGTATTTTTTTAGATGAAGAAACACTTATATTGTTTGCCGTACAAAAGATAAGTCCCGACTTTGATCACAAGTATTTGCCCAATCACCCTATTGTACAAAAATGGTGGGCTTATATGGGAGACATTATGGAAACAAATCCGGATAATTCGCCCGTTGCCATTGCATTAAAAGAAGTTTTTTATTTAGATTAAAAAATAAAAAATGTTTTAAATTGAATTCTTCACTTTAACTATCATTAGTATGAATTATAAAGCAACCCACATTATAACATTATTCGCCTTTGGATTCTGCGCTGCAGTAAGTGCTCAGACCAATGATGTAACTACGCCATTGCATTTGATGAAGCCCGATTATGTAACACCTTATGTTATTCCAGAAAAAAGCAATATCGAAGCAGTTTTAAACAGAGTGTATACTTTTCTGGAAGAAAATACAGCTTCAAAAGCGGTACTGGCAAGTGACAATTCAGAAGTAAAAGACTTTAAAAAAGCAAAAGGAAAAATCATATTTTCTCCAGGTGCTTTTAGATTAACAAGTTATGAATGGGGCGTTACGTATGCCGGAATGCTTTTGGCAGCTGAGGCTACAGGAAAAAAAGAATATGCAGATTACACCAATACACGCCTTAAACTTATTGCAGATATTTCAGAAAATTATAAAAGCGAAAATGAAAAAGATTCTCCTGTACACACCGTTTTAAAACCAAGAGCTTTAGACGATGCAGGTGCATTATGCGCCGCATTTATAAAAGCCAAAAAAGCAGGAAATAATGCCAATTTTGATCCTGTAATAAACAATTTTATAAAATACATAAGTGAAAAGGAATTCCGTTTGAAAGATGGAACTCTTGCCAGAAACAGGCCTCAGGACAATACACTTTGGCTTGACGATTTGTTTATGAGCGTTCCCGCTTTGGCTCAAATGGGAAATTATACCGGCGATGTAAAATATTTTGATGATGCTGTTAAACAAGTCAATCAATTTTCTGAAAGAATGTTCAACAGTCAAAAAGGACTTTATATGCACGGCTGGGTCGAATCGATGCAGGTTCATCCGCAGTTTCACTGGGCACGAGCTAATGGTTGGGCGGTAATGACAATGGTCGAATTGCTGGAAGTATTGCCTAAAAATCATCCCGGATATCCTCAGGTTTTGGCACAGCTTCAAAAACACATTGCAGGATTATTGCAGTATCAGCACGGAACAGGTTTTTGGCATCAATTGATCGATAGAAATGATACCTATTTGGAAACTTCGGCTACAGCCATATATACCTATGCTATTGCCAGAGCCATAAACCGTGGTTATGTAGATAAATTGGCTTATACTCCTGCAGTTTTACTGGCGTGGAATGCGGTTGCATCAAAAGTAAATGCAAAAGGCCAGGTAGAAGGAACTTGCGTAGGAACCGGAATGGGTTTTGATCCGGCTTTTTATTATTATCGTCCGGTAAATTTATATGCTGCTCATGGTTATGGTCCCGTTTTACTGGCCGGAGCCGAAATGATTTCTCTTTTGAAAAACAGCAAGTTTGAGATCAACGACAGTTCTATTCAGTTGAAAACAAAGAGTTGATTTGTTTATGAGTTATGAATTATGAATTATGAGTTATAAGAGAGATAGAATATAATAAAAACAAAACCTCGTTTAAATTTATTTAAACGAGGTTTTGTATAAAATCTAAAATCTAAAATCTAAAATCTAAAATCTAAAATCTAAAATCTAAAATCTAAAATCTAAAATCTAAAATCTAAAATCTAAAATCTAAA
>NZ_SNWW01000009.1 GCF_004362015.1 Flavobacterium chryseum | reverse complement strand
GCCTGCGCAGATGGTACTGCAGTTATGTGGGAGAGTATGTCGTCGCCTTTCTTTTTAAAAACCCTTCATCATAAGATGAAGGGTTTTTTCGTTTATAATGGGTTGTGTGTTTTTGCCATTTATTGCCTTTAAGAGACAAACCGGTGCTCTGAGAATCTGTTATTTCAAAAATACTAAACAAAAATACCGATAAATCGATTCTCAGAGAGGCGAGAGGTATTATCAATTTCTATTTAGCACTAAAATAGAATTAAAGAAATAATATTAATCTTTTTTTTATACATTAGATTCAAATTTAATCTATCTGAATTATGAAGTTTTATGTTATAATTTTATTGCTTTCAGGATTATCTGTAAATGCACAAAAGCTTGAAGTTCAAAAAACTATTGATATCTTTTTTGAAGGATTTCATCAAAAAGATACATTAAAGATACAGTCAGTTTGTTCGCCTAAAATAATTTTACAATCAATTAATGAAAGTGTTATCAAAGGAAATAAACTATCTGATGAAAGCGCAAAGGAATTTTATAAATCTATTGCCACAATTCCGTCAAGTATAAAATTTAACGAGAAAATCTTAAGTTATAATATTCAAATAGATGGCACAATGGCGCATGTTTGGGCACCTTATGAGTTTTATTTAAATGATAAATTAAGTCATTCTGGTGTTAATACTTTTACATTATTTAAAGAAAAAGATACTTGGAAAATTATTTATTTAATAGATACCAGAAGGAAATAAACTTATTTGGGTTTCACTACAGTATTGTAATAGAGACAGATATCTGTTAATTCACATTCCTCACACTTTGGTTTGGGTCTGCAAATTTCTCTTCCGTGAAACGAGATGGCCATTCCAATTTCTGACCAAATCTTTTTAGGTAAAACTTGCATAAGGTCTTTTTCTATTTTATTTCCATCCTTATTATCTTTTACGATTCCAATTCGTGGTGCAACTCTGATAACATGTAAATCTGCAATTATACCTTCTGCGGGCTTATCATTTTCCCTTAAAATTACATTGGCAGATTTTCTTCCAATACCTTTAAGGGCTGTTAATCCCTCCATAGTTAGAGGAATAGCATCATCATTTTTAATTGTTTTTGCAATTTCCAATAACCAGCTCGCTTTTGTAGAATGGTTGCGAACTTTACTGATGTAGGGTATAAATGTTTCAGGATCAGTTTTAGATAAACTTTTTAATGTTGGATATTTTTCAAATAATGGAGGTGCAACATTATTGATATTAGCATCAGAATCTTGTGCAGACAAAACTACCATTACCAATAATTGATAGGTATTTTCATATTCTAATGGATGCTTTTTTCCTTTATATTTCTTTAAAATAGGCTTTAATTCTACTTCCCAATTTGTTGTTTCTCCAAATAAATCCATTTTAGCATTTTTTAAAATTGAATGACAAAAACATAACTATTATAAAGTTAAGCACTTTTAATAAACTCTAAGATTTTTTTTATAACATTTTGATTCCCTAGTATTTTCCTATGACCTAAACCTTCTGTTAGATATAAAGTTCCATTTTGCAGTTGTTGATGAATATGAATTCCAGCTTTTACAGGAACTTCAGGATCGTCTTTGTCATGTATTACTAAAACTGGAATTTTTATTTTTTGTGCTGCTTTATATGCAGAAAAATCATTCATCTTAACCTTATATTTATTCTCAAATAGATCACGTAAACGATTGCTTATTTCTTGTTTTAATGTTAATTTAGAAATAAACTCATCTAATATGTCCTGAACAATATCTCCGCTTCCAATTATTATCACTTTTTCAACCATTAAGCCATCTTTAATTGCATTTAATACAGACATTCCTCCCAGTGAATGACCTATTGCAATTTCAAATGGTCCATACAACTTTTCAATTTCCAAAATAGAAAGAATAAATTCAGACATTATTGTCGTTTTTCCTTCAGATTTCCCATGTGCGGGAGCGTCAAAACTTATTGTTGAATATCCGGTTTTTACTAACTCATCTGCAATTTTAAACAATTGAGTTCCTCGTCCGGACCAACCATGAACTAGTAAAATCTGTCTTTCACTTGTTCCATATTTATAGGTTACAATGTTTTTATTAATTGCAGGAACAAATATTGTGGTTTGAACGCTTTTATGATCCATATCCAGTTCTCTCTTGGGAACTTTATGTTTTATTGGCGTTGTAAAAAGTCTGGCAGCGTATTTTGTAACGAGATTGGTTGAAATAAAAGCGCATATTCTACTTGTTAATATGATAAATTGTGGAATTTTTAAAGATTGTGTGGGATTGCTAGCCTTTTTTGCCATATTACTAATTTTTTTAGGAACTCTTTATTTCATTTATTTTTCCCTAAATTTAGGAAACATAAAAGTAGCATATTAATAGATGTTTACTAAAAAATAATTCCAAATTTAATTTTAATAATTGTTATACATTTCTAAAATGGAAATATTTCATATTAGTGCAGAATGCTATCCTATGGCAAAAGTTGGCGGATTAGCCGATGTTGTGGGTGCATTGCCAAAATATCAGACGAATGCAGGTCATAAGCTTCGGGTTGTTGTGCCTTGTTATGATACAAAATTTAGAAATGAAAATGAATTCGAATATGTTCATTGGGGAAGTGTAACATTGGGAAATTTCGAATTTCCTTTCAGCGTCTTAAAAGAAACCACTGATAAACTTGGTTACGAATTATATCTGATTGAAATTAAGGAATTATTTGATCGTCCAAATGTTTATGGATATGAGGATGATATCGAACGATTTGTATCTTTTCAAATAGCTGCTTTAGATTGGATTTCTGGTCGAAAGATAGTTCCGGCTGTTATTAATTGCCATGATCATCATACTGGTTTAATTCCGTTTTTACTTAAGTATGCTTATAAATATGAAAATTTAAGAGAGGTAAGAACTGTAATTACAATTCATAATGGTTTGTATCAAGGGTGGTTTGGTTTTGATAAATTGCATTATTTACCTGAATTTGATTTGATTCACGTTGGGTTTTTAGAATGGGGAAATTCTCTTAATTCTTTAGCTGTGGGAATTAAATGTGCAAATTTTGTTACTACCGTTTCACCAAGTTATTTAAATGAAATTAATATTTCGGCGAATGGTTTGGAATCCTTGTTTAATTCGGTTCGAACTAAATCAAGAGGAATTTTAAACGGAATTGATATTGAAGTTTGGGATCCTTCAAAAGATAAAATGATTATTAAAAATTATTCATTAGAATCTTCTGAAATTGGAAAACAAAAAAATAAAGAAAAATTATGTGAACAATTTGAATTAGATCCTTCAAAGCCGCTATTTAGTTTTATAGGACGTTTATTTGAAGAAAAAGGTGGAGATTTATTGCCTCAGGTTTCGGCATTAGCGTTGTCTGAAAATTTTGAAAATATCAATATCTTGATTTTAGGATCAGGAAATTCTGTTATAGAAGACCAATTGGTTCAATTGAGAAATGATTATAAAGGAAATTATAATGTTTTTATTGGTTATAATGAAGAATTGGCCCATTTAATATACGCGGGTTCAGATTTCATTTTAATGCCTTCGAGAGTTGAACCTTGTGGACTAAATCAGATGTATGCTTTGCGATATGGAACGATTCCGATTGTGAGAAGAACCGGAGGATTGCGCGATACAGTAATTGATTTTGGAGATGACGGAAACGGAATTTGCCATGATCAGGCATCGGTTGGAGATATTTGTTATTCTGTAAATCGTGCAGTAAAATTGTACGATGATAAAATAAACTTCAATAAAATTAGAAAAATCGGAATGGAAACAGACCATTCCTGGGAAAGAGTTTGCCAAGAATATATTGAGATATACAACCTAATAATTGAGAAAAATGAAATTTAAAAAGAAGAATGTCGTTGCTATTATTTTAGGAGGAGGACAAGGATCACGTTTGTTTCCGTTAACAGAAACCCGATCAAAACCTGCAGTTCCGATTGGTGGAAAATACAGATTGGTTGATATTCCTATTTCAAATTGTATTAATTCGGATATTTTTAAAATATTTGTATTAACGCAATTTAATTCTGCGTCATTAAATGCACATATCAAAAACACTTTTAATTTTAGTATTTTCAGTCAATCATTTGTTGATATTTTAGCTGCAGAACAAACTCCTGATAATCCAACATGGTTTCAGGGAACGGCAGATGCTGTTCGCCAATGTATGTCGCATTTTCTTAAACATGAATTTGACTATGCCTTAATTTTATCTGGAGATCAATTGTATCAAATGGATTTTAATGAAATGTTAGAAGCCCATATTGCTGCTAATGCTGCTATTTCTATTGCAACTTTGCCTGTAAACGCTAAAGATGCGCCTGAATTTGGAATTCTTAAAACGAATCATGAAAACTGTGTGGAATCTTTTATAGAAAAACCTGATGCCTCGCTTTTACCTGAATGGGAATCTGAAGTAAGCGAACAAATGCAGGAAAAAGGGAAAAAATATTTGGCTTCAATGGGAATTTATATTTTCAACCGCCAATTATTAGAAGATTTGATGTGTGATCCGCATACCAAAGATTTTGGGAAAGAAATCATTCCACAAGCGGTTGGAAAACACAAGATTCTAAGTTATCAATATGAAGGTTATTGGACGGATATCGGAAATATAGAATCATTTTTTGAAGCAAATATTGGCTTAACAGCTGATATTCCGGAGTTTAATTTATTTGATAATGATAATAAAATTTTCACCCGACCAAGATTATTACCTCCATCAAAATTTAGAAATTCAGTTATCAATCAATCTCTAATTTCAGAAGGATGTATTATCAATGCTAAAGAAATTAAAAGTTCTGTTATTGGCATTCGTTCCAGAATTGGTACAGGAACTGTATTGGAGAACTGTTATGTAATGGGTAATGATTTTTATCAGGACCTTGACGAAATGAATCATGAAAGTACGATCAATAAAATTCATATTGGAATTGGAGAAAACTGTTATATCAACAATGCTTTAATCGATAAAAATGTGCGAATTGGAAACAACGTTCACATTAGCGGTGGTAAGCATTTAGATAATTTTACCAACGAATTATATAGTATAAAAGACGGAATTGTCGTTATTAAAAAAGGAGCTGTTCTGTCTGATAATTTTAGAATAGAATAAACTCAAAAATAATTATTGCCTTAAAAACCAATTATGAATAAAGTCATCACGCACTCTTTATTTACTGATTTTGATATTGACTTATTCAAAGCAGGAAAACACTTCAAATTGTATGAAAAATTAGGAGCGCATTTAATTGAAGTTAACGGAGTTAAAGGCGTGTATTTTGCTGTTTGGGCCCCTACAGCACAATCTGTTTCTGTTGTTGGTGATTTTAATTATTGGACACAAGGTGAACATTTACTGCAAGTTCGTTGGGATTCTTCCGGTATTTGGGAAGGATTTATTCCGGAACTTAACAAAGGAGCAGTTTACAAATATAAAATTCAATCGAATATTGATGGAGTTGTAACCGAAAAAGCGGATCCATTTTCTTTGTATTGCGAAAAACCACCACATACAGCTTCTGTTGTTTGGGATTTAGATCATCATTGGAAAGACGAAAAATGGATGCAATCCCGCAAGGAAAACAATTCGTTAGACAAACCATATTCCGTTTACGAAGTGCATTTAGGTTCCTGGAAACGAGGAGAAAACAATCGTTTCTTAACTTATTTGGAACTGGCTGAAGACTTAGTTTCTTATGTAAAAGAAACCGGTTTTACGCACGTAGAATTTATGCCAATTATGGAATATCCTTATGATCCGTCATGGGGTTATCAATTGATGGGTTATTTTGCACCAACTTCCCGTTTTGGGAAACCACAGGATTTTATGGTTTTGGTAGATAAATTGCATCAGGCTGGTATCGGCGTAATTTTAGACTGGGTTCCGTCGCATTTTCCTGATGACGCACATGGTTTAGGTTTCTTTGATGGTTCACATTTATATGAACATCCTGATCGTCGAAAAGGCTATCATCCGGATTGGAAAAGCCTTGTTTTTAATTACGGAAGAAATGAAGTTCGCGCTTTCCTGATCAGTAACGCTGTTTTCTGGCTGCAAAATTATCATGTTGATGGTTTGAGAGTTGATGCCGTTGCTTCGATGTTGTATCTTGATTATTCGAGAAATGAAGGCGAGTGGGAACCGAATATTTATGGCGGAAGAGAAAATCTGGATACGATAAGTTTCCTTAAAGAATTTAATGAAGTTATCTACGCCAATTTTGATGGAGTCCAGACAATTGCTGAAGAAAGTACTTCGTTTCCGATGGTTTCCCGACCAACGTTTACCGGTGGCTTGGGTTTTGGAATGAAATGGATGATGGGCTGGATGCACGATACTTTACAATATTTTCAAAAAGAAACGGTTTACCGAAAATACCATCAAAATGATTTGACTTTCTCGATGACGTATGCTTTTACGGAAAACTTTATGCTTCCGTTTTCACACGACGAAGTCGTTTATGGAAAAAAATCTATTGCCAATAAAATGCCTGGCGATGAATGGCAGAAATTTGCTAATTTAAGATTATTGTACGGCTATATGTTTACACATCCCGGAACAAAATTATTGTTTATGGGATCTGAATTTGGGCAAAGCGATGAGTGGAATTTTGAACAAAGTTTAGACTGGCATTTGTTGCAGTATGATTATCATTCTGGCATTAAAAAATTAATTACAGATTTAAATCAATTGTATAAATCTCATCCGGCTTTGTATGAAAAACAATTTAGCGGAGAAGGGTTTGAATGGATTAATTATTCAGATCATCAAAATGCCGTATTATCGTATATCCGTAAAGGAAATAATTCTAAAGAAAATGTTATAGTAGTTTGTAATTTTACTCAAGTTTTAAGAGAAAATTATCGAATAGGAATTCCTCAGAAAGGTAATTTAAAAGAAATATTTAATAGTGATGCTATTGTTTATGGAGGAAGTGGAGTTTCAAATTCAAATGCATTGAAAATTGAAGCCGTACCTTACGATGGCAGAGATTTTTCTATCGAATTAATTTTGCCACCTTTAAGCGTTACCGTTTATTCTTTCGAATAAAAAAAGATAGACCAATTTCTGCGATACCATTTTATCAATTTAAGGTATTAAAATTATTGATTTGCTGATTTTACCAATTGTAATTTATTAGTCAGACAACAAAAACGTTTTCGTGAATAAACCTTTTATTCATAGAGGCTTATGAAGTTTTTTTGTATGTTTGAAATGGAGATAGAATTAGAATAATTAATTCATTAGCGATATGATTACAAATACATCATTAGAATATAAAGGCGATTTATACCCGTCAAAAATCGTTTCATACGAGCATGAGGGCGATACTATTTTTTTTAATACAGACAATAAAGTAATTTTAAAAGTCACCATTCTTAGAGATAGTTTAATACGGTTTCGCTTTACTACAAAAGGTTATTTTAGTAATGATTTCTCATATGCAATTGATAAAACCCAGTTACACGGCTATAATTTTCTGGAGCTGACAGAGGAAGAAACTTTTTTTCAAATCAGAACCAGCAAAGTAAAATGCAAAATTCAGAAAGCAGATCTTCGCTTGTCTATTTACGATTTAAATGATCTTTTAATTCTCGAAGATGAACTTGGTTTTCATTGGGAAGAAAGCTATGAATATGGCGGAAATATTGTAAAAATGAGTAAATCTTCTAAAGATGGAGAATGTTTTTACGGTCTTGGCGACAAAGCCACTCAAATGAATTTAAAAGGCAAAAGATTAGAAAATTTTGCTACAGATCAATACGCTTACCAAAAAGATCAAGATCCGTTATATAAAGTAGTTCCGTTTTATATTGGCTTACATAATAAACAATCGTACGGAATTTTCTTTGATAATACCTTTAGAACTTTTTTTGACTTTTGTCAGGAAAGAAGAAACGTTGCCAGTTTTTGGGCAGAAGGTGGCGAAATGAATTACTATTTTATTTACGGGCCACAAATGGAAGATGTGGTTGTAACGTATACCGATTTGACCGGTAAACCTGAATTACCACCTTTATGGGTTTTAGGCTATCACCAATGCAAATGGAGTTATTATCCTGAAAGTAAGGTAAAAGAAATCACCTCAAAATTTAGAGAACTTAAAATTCCCTGTGATGCCATTTATTTGGATATCGATTATATGGAAGGTTTTCGATGTTTTACCTGGAGTAAAGAATATTTTCCTGATCCGAAACGAATGGTAGCTGAATTAGCCGAAGACGGTTTTAAAACCGTTGTAATCATAGATCCGGGAATTAAAATAGATAAAGATTACTGGGTTTACCAGGAAGCACTCGAAAAAGATTATTTCTGCAAAAGAGCCGATGGACCTTATATGAAAGGAAAAGTTTGGCCAGGAGAATGTAATTTTCCTGATTATACAAATCCCGTAGTTAGAGAATGGTGGGCTGGATTATTTAAAGAATTAATTTCAGATATTGGCGTAAAAGGAGTATGGAATGATATGAATGAACCAGCTGTTATGGAAGTTCCTAATAAAACCTTTCCGATGGATGTTCGTCACGTTTATGACGGAAATCCTTGCAGTCATAGAAAAGCTCATAATATTTACGGTACCCAAATGGCAAGAGCCACTTATCATGGTGTAAAACGTTTTGCATATCCAAAAAGACCTTTCGTAATTACGAGATCGGCTTATTCTGGTGCACAGCGTTATACGTCTTCGTGGACAGGCGACAACGTTGCCACTTGGGAACATTTATGGATTGCCAATATTCAGGTTCAGAGAATGTGTATTTCAGGAATGGGTTTTACCGGTTCTGATATTGGAGGTTTTGCAGAACAGCCAACAGGAGAATTATATGCGCGTTGGATTCAGTTAGGTGTTTTTCATCCGTTTTGCAGAACACACTCTTCTGGAGATCACGGAAATCAGGAACCTTGGGCTTTTGATGAAGAAGTAATCAATATTACCAGAAAGTTTGTCAGCCTTCGTTACCAGTTATTACCTTATTTGTATACCATGTTTTGGCAGTATATTGAAGAAGGAATTCCAATGTTAAAACCATTAGTTTACTATGATCAGGATGATACACAAACGCATTATCGTAATGATGAATTCATCTTTGGAAACCAAATTTTGGTATGTCCAATTCTTGAACCTAATGCTTTAGGTAGACGTATGTATATTCCAAGAGGTGAGTGGTATAACTATTGGACAAATGAATTTATAATTGGAGGCCGAGAAGTTTGGGTAGATACTAAATTTGACGAGATTCCGGTTTTTGTTAAAGCAGGCGCTATAATCCCGAAATATCCCGTTCAGCAATATGTTGGAGAACTTGAATTTGATGAATTGACACTTGATATTTATTATAAAAAAGGCAAAGAAAAATCAGTTGTTTATGAAGATGCTCAGGATGGTTATGATTATAAAAAAGGACGTTACAGTTTTTTATCCTTCAAAACAATCGGAAAAGAAAAAGAAATGATCATTCAATTGCACAAAGAGGGAAAATTTGATACGCCTTACACCAAATATAAAATCAATTTACTTGGATTACCTTTTAAAGTTATTGAAATCGAAATTGACAATGAAAGAGTAGCATTTGACAGTATTAATTTTGGTGAGAATAATTCCTTAATCGTTGATAAAGAATTTACGGAGTTGCATATTGTTGGTGAATGATAAAATTATGATATGTTTAGCTTTAATTATATAAAATATCTGACTAAAATATTCGTTATTTTTACGCTATAATTAAAACATATGATCATGAAAAATTACTTTTTTTTAACAATTTTTACAGCACTTTTATTTTGTGCATGCGCAACCAATCCTGTTACAGGAAAATCAAATCTAAATTTTGTTTCAAATAGTGAACTATTTCCAACTTCTTTTCAACAATACAATTCTTTTATAGCCGAAAATAAAGTTATAACAGGAACAGCAGATGCAAAAAGAGTTGATGCAGTTGGCGGCAGAATAAAAACTGCAGCAGAAAAATACCTAACTTATTTAGGACAATCACAATATTTAAAAGATTATCGCTGGGAATATAAATTAGTTGATAACAAAGAAGTAAATGCATGGTGTTTGCCTGGAGGTAAAATCGTAGTGTATTCAGGAATTTTGCCTGTTACTCAAAATGATGCCGGTTTAGCAACCGTTATGGGACACGAAGTTTCTCACGCATTAGCAAATCACGGAGCACAAAGAATGAGCGCTGCACAATTGCAACAAATTGGCGGAGTAGCACTTGGTGCTGCAACAAGTGGTAAATCTGAGTCTACACAAGCAATATTTTCGCAAGCTTACGGGCTTGGTACTGAGGTAGGAGTGATGCTGCCATTTAGCAGAAGCAACGAAACTGAAGCTGATAAAATAGGCTTAACACTTATGGCAATTGCTGGATATAATCCGGATGATGCAATTGCATTTTGGAGCAGAATGTCGGCGAAATCAGCTGCATCAGGAACTCCTGAATTTATGAGTACGCACCCTTCTGACGCAACCAGAATTGCAAATTTAAAAGCGTTAATACCTGAAGCAAGAACTACAGCGGCTAAAGTTGGTATTATAAGATAAACAATATTTATATAGTAAAATATTTAGAAAGCTATTCACCGCGGTGAATGGCTTTTTTTTATGTTGTATGGTTTAAATTGTTTATAATTTATTAATACACGATTTATCAAATTTCTATTAGTTTATGATAAAAATTAGATAAATTCGTAGCCACTAACAAAACCATTTTTATGAAGAACTTACAAAAAGGAGATAAAAAATTACTAAATGCCTGGGCTTTTTACGATTGGGCTAATTCGGTTTATCCATTAGTTATTTCATCGGCTGTTTTTCCAATTTTTTACGAAGCTTTATTCTCAGACAGAGATCATTATATTGATGTTTTCGGTATGAATCTTAAAAATTCTGCCTTAATAAGTTTTATTACAGCTGCAGCATTTTTGGTTGTTGCTTTTATTTCTCCTCTGTTATCCGGTATTGCAGATTATGTGGGAAATAAAAAAACTTTTATGAAATTCTTTTGCTACATGGGCGCCTTGTCATGTATGGGTTTATACTGGTTTAATCTTGAAAATATATATGTTGGCTTACTTTTCTATTTTTTAGGATTGATTGGTTTCTGGGGAAGTTTAGTTTTTTACAATTCTTATTTACCGGATATTGCGTTTCCTGAACAACAAGATAAATTGAGTGCCAAAGGATATTCTTTAGGGTATTTTGGGAGTGTTCTTTTGATGGGTATTAACCTTTTCATGATTATGGGAGCTGAAGGTGGTGAAGCTAAAATGGCAGCAATGCGATATTCTTTTTTAATGGTAGGCATTTGGTGGATCCTTTTCAGTCAGTATACATATTATTATCTGCCAAAAGGAAATAATAATAAAGACCAAAAAGTAACCAAAGATGTAATTTTTAATGGCTTTAAAGAATTAAAAAAAGTATGGAAATTATTGGAAGATAATATTTCTTTAAAAAGATATTTAGGAAGTTTCTTTGTTTACAGTATGGCAGTTCAAACCGTGATGATTGTCGCCACTTACTTTGGTGCACAGGAAATTCAATGGAGTTCAGAAAGTGAAAGCACAACAGGGTTAATCATCTGTATATTGTTAATACAAATAGTTGCCATTTTTGGTGCGTTTTTAACATCAAGAGCATCTGGGAAATTTGGAAATATTCCCACATTAATTGTAATCAATTCTATCTGGGCAGTACTTTGCGTATTAGCATTTTTCATAACATTGCCCATTCATTTTTATGTTATGGCAACTCTAATAGGCTTTGTAATGGGAGGAATTCAGGCATTATCACGTTCAACCTATTCTAAATTATTACCGGAATCAGAAGATACAGCCTCTTTTTTTAGTTTCTATGATGTGGCAGAAAAAATCGGAATAGTAATCGGAATGTGTATTTATGGAATAATCGATCAGATTACAGGAAGCCCTAGATTTTCTATTGTTATTCTGGCCGTATTTTTTACAGTTGGAGTTTTGCTGTTAAGACGAGTGCCAAAAAAAGGTGTTCTAAATTAATAAAACACCTCATTTAACTTTGTAATTTTAGATTATAATCTATAAAAAAGCTCAATAATAAAAAGAAATGATTTGGTTCGTTTTAAAATGGATTGATGATTTTGTAAAATTATTATTGAGCTTTTTATTGAATTAACCTTTTGTGATATTTCCTGAACCTGAAACTTTTACGTCGCGCTTGTCAGGATTTCCAATATATTTGATGTCGCCTGAACCGGAAACTCTTGCCGTTAAATTTCCTTCGCAATTCACAATACTATTTCCTGAACCGGAAACATTTGCATTCACATTTTTAGATTTTAAATTTGATGCATTAATATTTCCTGACCCTGAAAGTTTCGTCGTAAAATTGTCAGCAGATCCTTTTAAAGCTACATTTCCTGATCCACTCACATTCAATTCAAAATCATTTGAATCAACATCTAATTTAAAATTTCCTGAACCTGCCAGTTTAGCTTCAAACTTGTCATTTTTAATGATGTTTTTTGTCTGAATATTTCCTGAACCTGCAAGGCTTACCGATGAAATTTTTTCAAACGGAACCGTAATTTCAATTTTATGTCCTGAACTAGAGCGAATATTTACTGTTTTATCAACATAGATTTTAAGCGCATTATCTTCAACTTCAATTTTTATAGATGATAATAAATTTTCTTCACCCTTAATCGTAATTTTTCCTTCATTTCCAGAAACTAAATTCACATCAAAAGGTCCTCCAACTTTTATAGCGTCATAATCTCCCGTATTTCTGGTTTCTGTAACAACTTTACCATTTCCTTTAATTTTGTTCTGATCATTTGATGACCATTGTGCATTAGCAATAAATCCTGTTAAGAATACACTGCAAGCTAATAATTGAATTGATTTTTTCATTTTGATTGATTTTTGATTATTGATTTTTGATTAATGTAACATTGCCGTAATTAGAGTTAACAATCACTTTATTCTGGCCTTTTTTATTATTAAATCCGCTGATTCTTTTACTGGTATTTTTACTTTCGCTAACTGAAATATCCAACGAGTTATCATTTTTAATGTTTCCGTATCTCGTATTAATATCAAAATCAAAAGAATAATTGTTATCGTAACCTAAAGAAACATCTGAATAACCGGAGCTGATATTTATATTATTGGCTTTTTCCGTAATATTCGAAATATTTACTTTACTGTAATTCACGTTTACATTTACACTGTTCGAAATTTCAGCAATATTTATTGTCAGATAATTTCCGGATCCTGAAAAAGAATTTATTTTTTGAAATTTAAAAGTTCCGTAATTGCATTCGTATTTAATATTCTGACCGTCTGCAATAGCTAAATCAGTATAATTAGTATCTAAATTTAAATTGCCCGAATCATTAATTTTTAAACCCGAATAACGAGCTTCAAGGGTTCCATTTTTAATATAATCAATACTCGAATTTTGACAATATGCAATTTCAACACGATTGCTTGAACCATTTAATTTCCCGAGTGTTACCTTACCATATTTACAGCTAATATCAGTAGCACCTTCTAAAGTAAACGTTGTAATATTTCCATACTTATTATCCAGTTTTACCGTTCCGTTTTTCGGAATTTTTATCACATAATTTATCTCAAAACTATTGCTGCTTCCCTGACTTTTTAAAGACGAACTTCCCATAGTAGTAACAGCTGTAACCATCGATTTAAGAGCAGTAATATCAATATCAATGCTATTCAGTTTTTCGTTCACCCAATTTTCATTTCCGCCCGTTACTTTTATAGTAATGTCAAGATCAATTTTGTCTTCATCCCAGGTACTTACCGTAATGCTTCCGTATTTATTTTGAATATCAATTCCGGCATTAGAATTTACGATATACGTTTTTTTGATTGTTTTTTGTTTTGAAATAAAAGTATCATCATTTGAAAACCCCAAAAACGGAATTAAAATGAATAGAATTAATATGTTATAATGTTTTTTCATGGGTCGTGTTTTTTAAATTTTCGTTTTCTTCAATGTGCTGCAAAACTGTTTGTAAAAAAGATATTCTCGTTTGCAAATTGCTAATCATTGCGTAAATAATCTGTTTGTTCTCTCCGTTTTTCTGAACTTCTTTTATGATTTTTTGATAATCAGCATCAAAAACTTTCATTTGTTTTAAAGCATCATTTACGATTTGTTCATTTTCCGGAGAACTTTTTTCTTTTAATTTAACTAGCTCATTCTCAATCAAAACATTAAAGATAGAATCTGTACGCTTCGTTTCATTCGATGCAAATTTAAATTCCTTAGGTTTTGCGTTATTATTGTATAAAACAGATGTTCCTAACAATAAAGTTATCGAAGCTGCAATGGCCCAAACCGCGTAATTCTTTTTCTTTGGCTGTTTTTTATTTAATTTATTTAAGAAATCAACCTGATGATCAGAATTCATTTCATGAACATCCCACTGGTTCTCTAATCTGTTAAATAATTGGTCTAAATCGTCATTTTCCTTTTTCATATACTCTCTAATTTTTTTCGTAAACTTTCTTTAGCTCTGCTTAATGTCGTCCTGCAATTGGCATAACTAATATTTAAGATTTCGCTGATCTCTTCCTGATCGTAACCTTCAATATAAAATAGTGTCAAAACCATCCGATAATTATCTTTTAAATCTGAAATGGCTTCTAAAACCTGTTTCACTTTAAGGTAATCCAGATCTATATTTTCAGAAAAGAAACTATCATTTTCTTCTATTTTATAAAGCGTTTTGTTGATGTCTTCCATCTGAAAAGCATTGTTCTTTTTATAAAAATCAATACTATAATTGATAATGATTTTTTTAAGCCATGCTCCAAATGCGACTTCCTGTTTATAATCGTTAATTTTTGTAAAAGCCTTCAAAAAACCTTCCTGCATGACGTCTTGTGCAAAATGTTCATCTTTTACGATTCTGTAAGCCACATTGTACATGGCTTTACAGTAACGGTTGTAAACTTCAAATTGCGCTTTCTGATTATTTGTTTTACAAAGCGCAATTAATTCTTCGATATTTTGATTGGTTGTACTCAAGTAATGGTTGCTAGTTTTTTATAATGACTTTGCTTTTTTGAAGATGTTACAGTTTTTGATTATTTTTTTAAAATTAATTAAAAGAACTTTAAAAGTAACCGTCATTTTAAGATCGCTATTTTAAAATTAAAGCTAATAATTTGATAATGAATAAACTAACTGTGAATATTGATTTTAAGAATTCATTTGTTAAAAAATGTTAAAATAATGCCAATGATTTTATTATTTTTGGAGAACTAAAAACAAAATTTAAAACTATGAAAAAATTAAAAAGCATTGCTTTAGTGGCATTATTTATGTCAACATCGTTATTCGTTTCTTGTTCTAGCGATACTGATAATCCTACTAATGAAGAAACTCCAGAAGTATCAACAGGAGATTATTGGCCAACTGCAATTAGCAATCAATGGGTTTTAAACCAAGGTGGTTCTGAAACTACTATGAAAATTATTAGTTCAGAAAAAATAAATGGAGAGACCTATTTTAAATTTGATAAATTTTTCTCAGCAAATACTGACGTTACAGCTTCTGCTACAGCTTCACTTAAAAAAGTACAAGGAGATTATTTTATTAAACTAGATGATATTGTAAGTAACGCCAACGGTATCTCAAGTAAAATTAGCGGATATGAATTTGTTTTCTTTAAAGATTATTTAGAAGTAAATAAAACATGGACAGGAACTTATACACAAACTACTACAATTGATTATCCTGGAATTCCTGTTATAAAAATGAATGTTAAATATACTGGAACAATTTTAGAGAAAGGAATAACAGCTTCTATCAAAAATGTTACTTATAAAGATGTTATCAAATTTAAACTAAAATTAGAAACTTCATTAGAAGGACAAAGTGCTGGTTCAACAGAAGCAGAATATTTGATTGCAAAAGGTGTTGGTGTCATTAAGTTTTCTTTTAATGATTCATCTTCTGAATTGGTTTCTTATAAATTAAATTAATTGTATTAAAAAAATAAAAAAAACCTGAAAGTAATTTCGGTTTTTTTTATGCTTTGTTTTTCTTTGTGTTATAAATATTAAGTATTAAAAACTAAATTTCAAAGCACACTCTTTTGCATTTGGCACAATGATTGTCTATTTTTACGATCTATCTTGTAAATGAAACACTTATTATAGTTTTTATAAAAACGTTAATATTTAAGTCAGCAAATACAATTAGGATTAAACTTTTAATGACAAAAAGACTTATATATTATTATGTCAAATCATAAAATACTTACTATTGACAATCTGTCACTTCAGGAATTTGATTCAGAAGCAGAATTAATTCCATTATTAACTCCAGAAGACGAAGAGGAAATGAACAATGAAGAGCTTCCGCTTTCGTTGCCAATTTTACCTTTACGTAATACCGTTTTATTTCCTGGAGTAGTTATTCCGATTTCTGCTGGAAGAGATAAATCGATAAAATTGATAAATGATGCTAATGCCGCCGGAAAGATTATTGGTGTAGTTTCTCAAATAAATGAAGAAGACGAAGATCCTTCAAAAGAAGATATTCATAAAATAGGGACTGTAGCAAGAATTCTGCGTGTTTTAAAAATGCCTGATGGAAATGTTACCGTCATTCTGCAAGGAAAAAAACGTTTTGAAATTAATGAAGTAGTTTCAGAAGAGCCTTATATTACGGCAACTATTAAAGAAGTTTCAGAAGAACGTCCTGACGAAAATGACACAGAATTTACAGCAATTTTAGATTCTGTAAAAGAGCTGGCCATTCAAATTATAAAAGAAAGTCCAAACATTCCTTCAGAAGCCACCTTTGCGATCAAAAACATTGAAAGCCAATCGTTTTTAATCAATTTTGTTTCTTCTAATATGAATTTATCCGTAAAAGAAAAACAAGGTCTTTTATCGATAAACGGACTAAAAGACAGAGCGCTTGAAACCCTGCGTTATATGAACGTAGAGTTGCAAAAATTAGAATTGAAAAATGACATTCAGTCAAAAGTTCGTTTTGATTTAGACCAGCAACAACGCGAATATTTTCTTCATCAGCAAATGAAAACCATTCAGGAAGAATTGGGAGGGGTTTCGCAGGAAGAAGAAATGGACGAAATGGGCATTAAGGCCAAAACCAAAAAATGGGACGAAAAAACGCAAAAACATTTCGAAAAAGAATTGTCTAAAATGCGTAGAATGAACCCACAATCTCCAGATTTTGGAATTCAGCGTAACTATTTAGAATTGTTTTTAGAATTGCCTTGGGGCGAATATTCTAAAGATAAATTTGATTTAAAATATGCTCAGAAAATATTAGATAAAGATCATTTTGGACTTGAAGAAGTTAAGAAAAGAATGGTAGAACATTTGGCAGTTTTAAAACTTCGTAACGATATGAAATCGCCAATTATTTGTTTAACAGGTCCTCCGGGAGTTGGTAAAACATCTATTGGGCGTTCTGTTGCCGAAGCTTTAGGCCGTGAGTATGTTCGTATATCGTTAGGTGGTTTGCGTGATGAAGCTGAGATTCGCGGACACAGAAAAACCTATATCGGTGCCATGCCAGGCCGAATTATTCAGAGTTTGAAAAAAGCAGGAACTTCAAATCCTGTTTTTATATTAGATGAAATCGATAAATTATCAAGCGGAAATAGTGGCGATCCTTCTTCTGCCTTATTAGAAGTTTTAGACCCGGAACAAAACAGTTCATTTTATGATAACTTCCTAGAAATGGGGTATGATTTATCTAAAGTGATGTTTATTGCAACGTCAAACAATATGGCGGCAATTCAACCCGCATTGCGTGACAGAATGGAAGTAATCAAAATGTCAGGTTATACTATTGAAGAAAAAGTAGAAATTGCAAAAAGACACCTTTTTCCAAAACAATTAGAAGCACACGGATTAACAAGCAAAGATTTAACGATTGGAAAAAAACAATTAGAGAAAATTGTTGAAGGTTATACACGTGAATCTGGTGTTCGTAATTTAGAAACTAAAATTGCTCAGGTAATTCGTAATGCTGCAAAAGCAGTTGCGATGGAAGAGGAGTATAATAAAAAGGTTACTGACGAAGATATTGTGACTGTTTTAGGCGTACCAAGACTAGAACGTGACAAATATGAAAATAATGATATTGCCGGAGTAGTTACAGGTTTAGCCTGGACTAGTGTTGGTGGAGATATTTTATTTATAGAATCTTTAATTTCTGAAGGAAAAGGTTCTTTGACCATTACAGGAAATCTTGGAAACGTCATGAAAGAATCGGCTACAATTGCTTTAGAATACATTAAAGCAAATGCCAAAAAGTTAGGACTTGGCGTAGAATTATTCCAAAAATATAATATTCATTTACATGTTCCTGAAGGTGCAACACCAAAAGACGGACCAAGTGCAGGTATTGCAATGTTAACCTCATTAGTTTCTTTATTGACTCAAAAGAAGGTTAAGAAAAGTTTAGCGATGACAGGTGAAATAACACTTCGCGGTAAAGTTTTACCAGTTGGCGGAATCAAAGAAAAAATCTTAGCAGCTAAAAGAGCTAACATCAAAGAAATCATTTTATGTCACGAAAACAAAAGTGACATTGATGAAATTAAAGCCGAATATTTAGAAGGTTTGACGTTTCATTATGTAAAAGAAATGAGCGAAGTTTTAGCCTTGGCTTTAACAGATCAAAATGTAAAAAATGCAAAACAGTTAAAGTAAACTTCAACTTTAATTTCAATATCTAAAATCCAAATTCCAATTATCAAATTGGGATTTGGAATTTTTTTTGACATTTATGAACGATTTAAAATTTTTAATTCTGCATATTAGTTGAATTTTAGATAGTTATAAAATTTATTTTTTAAATTATATAATTTTATATTTGTATTTGCGTTATTACCATATGAGAACGCCACCAAAAGTATGTTAAAACAATTTGTTTTACTTTATATAATACTAATTTGCTCGGTTTCTTACGGACAAATTGGAGGGCGTTACACCTATCAGTTTCTAAATTTAACGACTTCACCAAGGCAGGCAGCGTTGGGAGGAAAGACAATAACGATTTATGATGAAGATGTTAATCAGGTCATGTTTAATCCGGCAACTTTAAACGAAGATATGGATAATCATCTGGCCATGAATTATGGAAGTTATTATGGAGAGGCTTCTTATGGAACTGCTTCTTATGCTTATACTTACGACAGACACGTTCAAACTTTTTACGCCGGAATAAGTTATATAAATTACGGATCATTTGAAGGTTATGATGAAAACGGACAGGCAACTTCAGATTTTACCGGAAGTGAAGCCGCATTTTCTCTGGGTTACGCATATAATATTCCTTTTACAGATCTTCATATTGGAGCTAGTGCTAAGCTAATAACTTCGACATTAGAAAGTTATAATTCTATTGGTGGTGCAATTGATGTGGGAATTATGTATGAAATTCCAAAAAATAGTGTAAATTTGGCTTTGGTAATCAGAAATGTAGGTACTCAATTTACGACATATTCAGGAATTCATGAAAAATTACCACTTGAAATCATTGCAGGAGTATCACAAGAATTAGAGCATGTGCCTATACGTTGGCATCTATCTTTAGATAATTTACAGCAGTGGAAAGTTTCTTTTTCAAATCCGGTTCGTGGTGAAACCAATATCGACGGAACAACAAGTGAAGAAAAGGTTTCTTTTGTAAATAATGCTTTAAGACACGTAGTTTTAGGTGTAGAACTTTTTCCGAAAAAAGCAGTCAATTTGCGTTTAGGTTATAATTTTAGAAGAGCAGAAGAATTAAGAATAGATGATCAGCGCAATTTCTCCGGGATTTCTTTGGGATTTGGTTTGAGAATCAACAAATTAAAATTTAATTATTCATATTCACGATATACATTAGCAGGCAATTCGAGTCTTTTTGGACTAATTTTAAACTTTCAATAATTAGGTAATTTTATGAAGATATTTTATTTGATTCTATTTGTTACTGTAGGTTTTTTTAATACCTCAAAATTAAATTTTAAAGATGAAAATTTAACTGATGCTGAAATCGTAAGATTTAACAATCAGATAAACGTAGTAAAAGAGAAGATTGCAGCTGGCTCTAACTACAACACTAAAATTGCTTTTTTAGTGGACATGCGAATAAAATCAGGTAAAAATCGTTTTTTTGTTTACGACTTAGTAAACGATAAAATCTTAGATCAAGGGCTTGTAGCGCACGGATCAGGTTCTGAAACAGGAATTGGCGGCGAATTGAAATTTAGCAATGAACCAAATTCAAATTGCACTTCATTGGGCAGATATTCTATTGAAAAGTGCTATAAAGGAATTTTTGGAAAAGCTTACAGATTAACCGGTTTAGATGACACTAATAACAATGCTTTAAAAAGAGCAATCGTTTTACATCACTATTCTGCAGTTCCGCTTGATGAACAAGATCATTATATTTCACGTAGCCATGGCTGCCCGATGGTTAATGAAGCATTCTTTAAAAGAATTGAAAAGCTAATTGATGGTTCTAAGTCGAAAATCATTTTAGATATCTATTACTAGTATACTTCTTAAAAAATAAAAATCAAAAGCAATTCATTATATTATGAATTGCTTTTTTTATTGCTATTAAAATCTTAGGTAATTTTCTGTTTCTCAGTTATTATTTTAAAATAATAAAATTATTAATCAGGTTTTAGCTGTACATGGTTACAGTTCTGAACCTTAATTAATATTGGTTTTCATTGCTATTTTGATGTTTCATATAAGGAGAAAGATGGTTATATTTGCAACAGTATTGGCTACCAATTCAGATATTCTAATGAGTATCTATGATTAAATAGAATTTAGAAAATTTAAAAACATACAATTGAAAAAAATAACCATTGCAATCGACGGATTCTCGTCAACAGGAAAGAGCACATTAGCAAAACAGTTAGCAAAACAACTAGGATATGTATATGTTGATACTGGTGCAATGTACCGTGCAGTAGCTTTTTTTGCAATGCAAAATAAATTGATAGGAACTGATTTCTTTGATAAAAAAAGCCTTATTGATGCCTTACCAAATATTCGATTAGAATTCAATTTGAATGCTGACTTAGGATTCTGCGAGATGTATTTGAACGGAGAAAATGTTGAAAAACAAATTAGAACGATTGAGGTTTCTAATTTCGTTAGTATCGTAGCCGAAGTTTCTGAAGTGCGTTCTAAATTAGTAGAACAACAACAGGAAATGGGAAAAAACAAAGCTATTGTTATGGACGGAAGAGATATAGGAACGGTTGTTTTTCCGGATGCAGAACTTAAAATTTTTATGACAGCAAGTGCAGAAACCCGCGCACAAAGACGTTTTGATGAATTGCAGCAAAAAGGTGACAATGTTTCGTACGAAGACGTTTTGAAAAATGTAGTCGAAAGAGATCATATAGACACGCACCGTGAAGATTCTCCTTTAGTAATTGCAAATGACGCAATTGAAATTGACAATTCTTATTTAACAAGAGAAGAACAGTTTTCAACTGTTTTAGAATTAATAAATGACGTTGTTAAAACAGTTTAATTTTTTGCAGATATCATTTTTAATGGTAGTTTTACCGCTTCATTTATTTTTAAAGACAAATTCATCATATGGGCATTAAAAACAGGTTGATTATAATGAGCTTTCTTCAATTTTTTGTTTGGGGAGCCTGGCTTATAACAATTGGAAATTATTGGTTTGGAACTAAAAATTGGGAAGGAACTCAATTTGGTCTTGTTTTCGGAACCATGGGAATTGCTTCTTTATTCATGCCCACTCTTACCGGAATTATTGCTGACAGATGGATCAATGCAGAAAAATTGTATGGTTTTCTACATATATTATATGCAGTAGTTTTATTTGGTATTGCACAAATAACTACACCGGATAATTTTATTTATGTAATGTTTGCCGCAATGTGTTGCTATATGCCAACAATTGCTTTAAGTAATTCGATTTCGTATACTTCGCTTAAACTAAATGATAAAAACATTGTAAAAGATTTTCCGCCAATTCGTGTTTGGGGAACTATTGGTTTTATTGCCGCAATGTGGATTACTAATTTAAGTGGAAGCAAAGCAACAGAATATCAGTTTTACATTGCAGGAATAGGAGCTTTAATACTTGGTATTTATGCTTTTACATTGCCAAAATGCGCGCCGCAACGTTTAACTAAAGAAGATGCTTCATTGGTAGAAACATTAGGTTTAGAAGCTTTTAAATTATTTGGAAATTATAAAATGGCATTGTTTTTTGTGTTTTCTATGTTTTTAGGAGGTGCATTGCAATTAACGAATGCTTATGGAGATGTATTTTTAGATGAATTCAAGCATTTTCCTAAATATGCAGATTCTTTCGTAATTAAATATTCGACTATTATTATGTCGATCTCTCAGGTTTCTGAAACCTTATTTATCTTGGCAATTCCGTTTTTCTTAAGACGTTTTGGAATCAAACAAGTAATGTTAATTAGTATGTTAGCATGGGTTTTACGTTTCGGATTATTTGCTTTTGGAGATCCTGTAGGTGGCTTATGGATGATTATTATGTCTTGTATCGTTTACGGAATGGCATTTGATTTCTTTAATATTTCAGGTTCGTTATTTGTAGAAAGTAATACCGATTCTAAAATTCGTTCATCGGCACAAGGTTTGTTTATGATGATGACCAATGGAGTAGGAGCAGTTTTAGGAAGTTTAACTTCTGGTTGGGCTATTGATCGTTTCTTTACAAAATCGTTTAGTAATACAATTGAATTATCTGGATTTTTGCAAACAGAAACTACTAATCCTAAAATGTTAGAATTTGTAAAAAGCCAGGGAAATTCAATTTCTCCAGACGGAATTTTTAGAAACCCGATTCTAATGAAAGACTGGCATACAATCTGGTTGTCATTTGCAGCTTATGCTTTGGTTATTGCAATAGCTTTT
Source organism: Flavobacterium chryseum (assembly GCF_004362015.1). Lineage (GTDB taxonomy): Bacteria > Bacteroidota > Bacteroidia > Flavobacteriales > Flavobacteriaceae > Flavobacterium. The sequence continues at coordinate 155,909 of NZ_SNWW01000009.1, read as the reverse complement.
GCAGTTTTGTTTAAACACAAGCATGATCCAAAGGAATTGGAAAATTTAAGTCATTAAAAAACTTATAATTTATACATAATCCCCATTTTCTTATTTTTAGAAATGGGGATTTTATTTTATAAAATAAATTGATTATATAATGAAAGATTTTATTAAAAAGTCATTGAGCTTAAGAAGATGTATTATTTATTCTTTTTTGTAATTAAAATAAAACTTTCTAATCTAGCCCCGATAAAACTGACATCCTTTTGTGCCGGGGTTCGGCGCAAAAGATATAGGGGATAGCGGGATGTCAGGTCTTGAAAAATCAGAAATCTTCTGCTCCTGAACAAATGGCTGATAATCATTTAGAATTGTTTTGCTATTACAAATAAATGTATTAATTTTGCAAACCTTTTGGCAAAGAAGAGTTTCCTTTAGGTATCAACTATTTATGTAAAACAACTTCTGTTTTTTCTACTGCTTTATGAAACTCAAGGAAAACAGAATACAAATTTTTTATCAGAGCATGTCTGAACAATTAAAATCACAAGAAGAGTTTTTAGCAAATTTTAACTGGCATAACTTCCAAGAAGGAATTGATGCAGTAGATGAGAAAAACTTACAAGAATTCGAAGAACTAGTATCTAAAACTTTCATCGCTACAGACCAAGAAGAAGTAGTTGAAGGAGTAGTTGTTAGAATTACAGATAGAGACGTTATCGTTGATATCAACGCAAAATCGGAAGGTGTTATTTCTTTAAACGAATTCCGTTACAACCCAAACTTAAAAGTTGGTGACAAAGTAGAAGTATTAATCGACATCCGTGAGGATAAAACAGGTCAATTAGTATTATCTCACAGAAAAGCACGTACTATTAAATCATGGGATAGAGTTATTTCTGCAAACGAAACAGGAGAAATCGTTAATGGTTTTGTAAAATGCAGAACTAAAGGTGGTATGATCGTTGACGTTTTCGGAATTGAAGCTTTCTTACCTGGTTCTCAAATTGACGTTAAGCCAATTAGAGACTACGATGTATATGTAAACAAAATGATGGAATTCAAAGTGGTAAAAATTAACCACGAATTCAAAAACGTTGTTGTATCTCATAAAGCGCTTATCGAAGCTGATATCGAAGTACAGAAAAAAGAAATCATCGGTCAATTACAAAAAGGACAAGTATTAGAAGGTGTTGTTAAAAACATTACTTCTTATGGTGTGTTCATTGACTTAGGTGGTGTTGATGGATTAATTCACATTACTGACCTTTCTTGGAGTCGTATTAACCACCCAAGTGAAGTTCTTGAATTAGACCAAAAATTAAACGTTGTAATCCTTGATTTCGATGATGAGAAAACAAGAATTCAATTAGGATTGAAACAATTAAACGCTCACCCATGGGATGCTTTAGATGCTAATTTAACTATTGGTGATAAAGTAAAAGGTAAAGTAGTTGTAATCGCTGATTACGGTGCATTTATCGAAGTTGCTGAAGGTGTTGAAGGTTTAATCCACGTTTCTGAAATGTCATGGTCTACTCACTTACGTTCTGCTCAGGATTTCGTAAAAGTTGGAGATGTTGTTGAAGCTGTTATCTTAACTTTAGATAGAGATGACCGTAAAATGTCATTAGGTATCAAACAATTGACTCAAGATCCATGGACTGATATTACTTCTAAATACCCAGTAGGTTCTAAACATACAGGTATCGTTAGAAACTTTACAAACTTTGGTATTTTCGTAGAATTAGAAGAAGGAATTGATGGATTAATTTACATCTCTGACTTATCTTGGACTAAGAAAATCAAACACCCATCTGAATTTGTAAATGTTGGTGAAAAACTTGATGTAGTTGTATTAGAATTAGATGTTGACGGACGTAAATTATCTTTAGGTCACAAACAAACTACTGCTAATCCTTGGGATCAATACGAAGATTCTTTCGCTGTAGGAACTATCCACAATGGTGAAATTTCTGAAATCGTTGACAAAGGAGCTACTGTAGAATTCGGAGATGATATCGTTGCTTTCATTCCTACTCGTCACCTTGAAAAAGAAGACGGAAAGAAATTGAAAAAAGGTGATACTGCTGATTTCAAAGTAATCGAATTCAACAAAGAATTCAAAAGAGTAGTTGCTTCTCACACTGCTATCTTCCGTGAAGAAGAAGAGAAAAACGTGAAAGCTGCAACTGAAAATACTTCATCTAACTCTACTACAAATGCACCAGCTGCAACTTTAGGAGATAACAATGATGTATTAGCTGCATTAAAAGCTAAAATGGAAAAAACTGAGAAAAAATAATTCTTAGTTTCCTCTAAATAGAAAGTCCCACATTCCTGTGGGACTTTTTTTATGCTCTTTTGTTTCAGGTTTTATTTGTTTTAAATTTAAATTCTGAGTTTTACGTTTTGTCAGTTCGAGAGGAATCGAGAACTTGAGCGTATTTCGACTTAGATTAATGTAAAACTAAAAAAGAAATAAATAGTCTAAAATTCTTTTTCATCAGGGGTTGGCAGTAATTTAAAAATAGATTTTATATTTTATTTGATTGCCAATAATTTTGTTTCTTCAGGAGTAAAATCATCTACAATTGCATAGCTATTTATTCCGATTATTTTTATTTCATCAAGTATATCAACCAAATTACCATAATTAGATTTTTTGCTTGGTTTTATTATTACAGAAATTCCTTCTCTTCTGCCTAATTTTGAGGAGCAAGCCTGCATAAATGTGTTTCTTACTAATAATTCCTTATGTATACCTTCTTTGCCATATGCAATTGTTTGAGGTTTTTTTATAGGATTTTCTAAAAAACCTATAAAGTAGATTAATTTATCATTTTTATCTAATAAAATTGTAATCGATCTATTTTCTTCACTGTGGTGAGGAATACAGTCACAACATCCGTGGTCAGAAAAATCTAAATCCATAATTTTTGGTTTAGACAATTCAATAGTCACCATAAAAAATATAATCAGCAAGAAAGAAACGCTGACCATTGTTCTTACTTTTTTCGGTAGATTTTGCATCGATTTTGGTTTTAGTTAATTTAAGAACTATTTAGAAGCCAATAATTTTGCTTCTTCAGGCGTGAATTCAGGCACAATAGCGTAAGTGTCAATTTTAGCAATCGCCATTTCATCCAGAATATCTACTAGATTTTTATAATTGCATTTTTTACTAGGTTTTATAATTACGGTAATTCCTCTTCCGGCTTTGCCAAGTGCAGCAGAATATTCTAATACTTTTTTATTTCGGGCATAAAGTTCCTTCCTAATTCCATTTTTACCATATATTGTTTCTTTAGGAGCAACAATAGGTATATGTAAAAGTCCTGTATAAGTTACTAATTTGTTGTTTTCTCCTAATAAAATTGTAACGGATCTATTTTCTCCTCCACATCCACCGCGCCATCCGCATGTGACATCATTATCAGGCAATCCCAAATCAATTCCCTTTGGTTTAGCCAACTCAATAGTAACCATAAAAAATATAATCAGCAAAAAAGAAACGCTGACCATTGCAGTTAAATCAACTCTTGTACTTAACTTTTTACTTCTTACTTTTTTTGGTAAATTTTCCATAATGAATTTATTTATTAGGAAAGTTATCGAAAAAAAGAATACAATACAGATGAAGATTCTAAAAATATTTAAAAATAATTTTAAGTAGTAAAACCTTGTTTTACAGTGTTTTTTGAGGATGTTTTAATGAAGTTAATGTTTTTTTAATTTTTTCACAAAACCAAAACTAATATTCCAGCGTAAATGAGCTTATAACTTAAAATATTAATTATGAAAACTAGAAAATTTTTAGCTGTAGCAGTATTAGCATTAGGATTTGGATTTACATCATTTGCACAAAAAACAGTAATGGTTGGTGGAGCAGCAATGTACCCAAATAAAAATATTGTTGAAAATGCTGTTAACTCAAAAGATCATACTACACTTGTTGCTGCTGTAAAAGCTGCAGGATTAGTAGAAACATTACAAAGTAAAGGACCATTCACCGTTTTTGCCCCAACAAATGCCGCGTTTGATAAATTGCCAGCAGGAACTGTTGACACATTATTGAAACCAGAAAATATCAAAACATTACAAAATGTTTTAACTTACCATGTAGTTGCAGGAAAAATGAATGCATCTGATATTGCTAAAGCAATAAAAGTAGGTAAAGGAAAAGCAACTCTTAAAACTGTTAGCGGTGGAACTTTAACAGCCTGGATGGATGGTAAGGATTTATACATAAGCGACGAAAGCGGAAGCAAAGCTAAAGTTACTATTGCAGATGTAAACCAATCAAATGGTGTAATTCATGTAGTTGATACTGTATTGTTACCAAAAATGTAATACCGATTTTAAATTGCCAATTCTAAAATTCCAAATTCCCAAATGAAATAAGTTGGGATTTGGAATTTTTAATATTTTAGAATTTGTTAATTTATTTCTTCGCTGTTAAAGTAGATCCAGCCGAAGCAACAACTACACAAACAACGGCTAAAATCTCATAAAAACTTAGATTTTCCTGCAAGAATATAAAAGCACAAATAGAAGCTGCTGCAGGTTCTAAGCTCATTAAAATACTAAAAGTACGCGGAGGAAGCTGACCTAAAGCTTTCATTTCTAATGTAAAAGGAATTGCACTTGATAACAATGCCAAAGCAACGCCCATTCCGAAAAGTTTTGGAGTAAGATTTGCCAATCCGTTTTCGTAAAAGCCAAAAGGTAAAATTAAAATGGCTGCAAATAACATTCCGGTTGAAACTGCCTGGCCGCCATTCATTATTTTAGAAATTTTTCCGCCCAAAACAATATAAGCTGCCCAAAGCGCACCTGCAATTAGAGCAAATAAAACGCCCAAGGGATCTATTCTATCATTCGACCAAGGAGCAATTAAAACAATTCCTGCTGCGGCAAGCAAGACCCAGCAATAATCGACCAAACGTCTTGATCCAATAATAGCAACTAGTAAAGGTCCTATAAATTCAAGTGTAACGGCAAGTCCAATCGGAATTCTTTCTATAGCGAGATAAAAAATTAAATTCATGGCACCTAAAGACAAACCATACGGAACTACAATTTTCCATTGTTCACGTGTAATTTCTTTTAAATTCGGTCTATAGGCTATAAGTAAAATTAAAGCCGAAACTCCAATTCGAATTGATGCTGTTCCTGCCGCTCCAATCGCAGGAAAAAGTGTTTTAGCTATTGCTGCACCGCATTGTACACTTATAATAGCTAAAAGGACTGCCGGAACAGGAGGGATGTTGAATTCTTTATTTTTCATAGAAATTGAGCTGAAATAGGTAAACTACAAATAGCAGTTAAAGAGCATGATTTTGTTCAGCTCAGTAGTTATTTAAAGGAAATTCTTTTAAATTAATTACTCTAAAGCACGTTTTGTAACGTAAGCACGATAGCCAATAATAGCCATTTGCCATTTTTTTGCTTTTGCAATATCTAAACCTTGTTTGGTAAAACTCGGTAAAAGAATTTTATTTATTTTGGCTAAAATTTTATACATGGAAGGTTAATTTTCATCAAAGATATAAAAAAAGACTTTGCATTTTAACAAAGTCTTTTTAGGTTTTAAATAGTAATTATTTGGTTATTCAATTTTTAAAATCAAATTTTTATCTCCGCCAGTTTCAATGTTTAGAGCATTTTTTGGTGCTTCAATCCAGCCTGTTTTATTGATTACAAATTTAAACATTTGGCTTTTGTCTTTTTCAAATTGACTTTTCGGAACAGAAAGTTCAAAAGTATTTTTGTTTTTTCTAATCATTTGATAATTTTTATCTTTAGGATTCCAATTGTCAAATGATCCGGCTATCGAAACACTTTTTACTAAGTCAGCATCCAATTCTTTATCATGTTGATATATAAAAACGACATTATCTTTTATGATTTTATATCCGTAAATTTCCTTTCTAGAATTTTCATTAGATAGTAAAGCTCCTGACAAACTCACAATAGCATTTCCTAATGCATTTGCCGTTTTTTCGTTGCTAATATTTACAATTATCGAAATTCCTAAACCACGTTCTGGATAAACTAAAAACATGTTTTGTGTGCCAAAAGCTCCACCATGTTTCCAACAATTTTTACCATTGTTATCAATTTGTATTCCGTCCCAAAAATAACCGTTAAAATCGCTGTCGCTGTTGTTGATATTTCTTTGAGATTCCAGAACCAGTTTGTTTTTGGTATTTAATTCAAAAGCAAGGAATTTGGTTAAATCACCTAAAGTAGATTTTAAATAACCCGCAGCACCCCAAAGATTATCAGAAATTGTTGGCATCAGTTTTTTGCCATTATAACCATTAGCAATCATATTTTTGTCTACGTTTAGTTGTGTAGATTTCATGTTGAGCTTTGAAAATATATTTTCTTTAAGTAGCGTTTCATAACTTTTATGATAAACATTTTCTAAAATATGCGCAGCAAGTTGTACACTTCCGTTGCTATATTTAAACTTTGTTCCAGGTAATGTATCTAATTTCATTGTTTTTAAATCTTCGAAGAATTTTTCTTTGTTATAAGATTCATCAAGTTTTTTAAAACCAATATAACTGCTGTCATTTTGAATTTTTCTCAACTCGCTATCGGGTAAATCTTTACTAAAACCGGACCTAAAAGAAACCAAATCTTTAATTCGAACAGGTTTCCCCTGATATTCTAAATTCGGATACGATCCTGTTATGTATTTTCTGATATCATCTTCTAAATTTATTTTATGTTCCAGAACTGCTTGAGCCATTAATAATCCGGTAAAACAATTTAGTGATTGAGGCAACTTCAAAAATGGTGTTATTATTGGCCTGATTGCCTTTTTCTTTGTCTATTTCGCCGTAATGTCTGGTGTACGTTTTGCCATCTTTTACAATGCCAATTGAAACCGAATTTGACTTTGAATTTTCTAATAATGTACTGGCATTTTTATCCATTAATGCCAAAATTTCTTTCTCAGAAAATGCAGCAATTTTTTGTTGCGCCAAACAAGAAAAACTGATTTTCATTAGGACTATTAAAATTATTTTTTTCATATTTATATAACTTAGAATTAGTATTTGTTTCACTTTCATGAAATAGTTAATCTCTATTTTTTTAACGATAAATCATAAAAAAAACCAGTGAATCATTCACTGGTTTTTATTCCTTCTAAAAAGATTTAAAAGCATTTTTCTCTTACTTCTGTCACTTCTTTAATATAACGATCTATTTTGTGTTTCGTTTCTTTACTTTCTATTTTAGGACCAAAACATAAATTTAGAACGAACAATAACGCTGCAATAAAAAATGTCTCTTTCATTCTAAATATTATTAAGATCGTTTATTTTCTTTCTGAAATTTCTTCAAAGCTTTTTCATGTTCCTTCATGTTCTTTTCATGAGCCTTCATGTCTTTTTCGAACTGTTTCATATTCTTACTATACTCTTCAGTATCCTTACCGTATTTTTGTTCTATGTACTGATTGTAGGTTTCCATTTCAGCATCATATTTCTCCATAGCAACATCATATTTTTCCATTTCTTTATCGAAAATAGCTTCGCGTTTAGACATGATTTCTTCTACTTGTTTTTCATAAGCAGATAAATCCGGTTCAAAAGCTTCCATTTTTTTCTCAAATTCCTCCAGTTCTTTTTCAAACTGTTTCATAGCTACCTTATCATTCACATTTTTAGGAGCTGTGGGAGCTTTTGGCATTTTAGACATGTCTATAGCAGGAGCAGGTGGCATTGGCCCAACAGGAAAGTTTGGCATTGTTGGAGGAGAAGGCGGAGAGGGTGGAGACGGAAGGTCAGCAGCGTCTACATTACTGTTATTATTATAATTATGCATCTCTCTTACTTCGACAATACGATTATCAATAATCATAGGTTCATCGATACCTCCATCTGTGATAACATTAATTTTTTTAGTACCATTGTTAGTTGTAATTACAATTCCACAACTTTTTATGGCATTATCGCCTTCAATCTGAATGGTTTGTGCTTTTCCTGTTCCTTTTTCGATATCAACTTTGATTGCAGTTAATTCGTTAGCAGAATTTCTCTTTACTTCAGATATTTCACAATTTACATCATGATTTTGCTTTAGCTTTTCAGCCATTGTTTTTAATTCCTGATCTGTTGTTGTTTTTTTGATTTTGTAAACATCGAGGTTTACATTTTTCTCAACTTTTTCAGTTTGCTCTTCAACTTCTTTTTTTTCTTGTGCAATTGTTTTAATTTGGAATAATAAAACAAAGGCTACAAGGGCAGGAAGTACCGCATAGTATTTCCAGTAATTCCTCTTTTTTGATTGATTTTTGTTTAACATGACAATTCGTTTTTTGATTAATGATTGATAAAAATGATTGGTAATGGCAACACATGATTCGTGTGTTGTTATTTTTAAAAGCGTGTATTGATACGCTTTTTTGTCGGATATTTTTTTGGCAGCCTCGCTGTCGGCAATAAATTCAAGGTTTTGAAGAATGGCTTTTTTGTACAGCCAAATAATTGGATTGAACCAGAAAAGCACACAAAAAACTCTCGAAATTAAAACATCAATAGTATGATTTTGATCACTATGCACTTTTTCATGTTCCAGAATATTTTCTAATTCTGCTTCCGTATACATTGATGAGTTGTACACGATATAATCAAAATAAGAAAACGGAGCAATATTTTCGTTGATATCTATAAATTTAAAATCAGCTTGTTGCTGCACTTTTTTTCCTTTTAAAACCGAATTTAAACTATAAAAATCAAGTGCAAATTTGATCATAAAAGCAGAAAATCCTATCGCATAAATAGCAAGTGAAACTAAATTCCAATTGATCTCAAAAGTTTCTTTCTCAATTGTTTGCGGAAAGTAAGCATGAGAATAATCAAGATTTGGCATTGGAGTAGGATCGACCCATACAATTTTAGTGTAAACCAAAAAAGGCAATACTACAGAAGTGATCAAACCTATTAATAAGAACCATCTGTTACTATTAAAAAATGTTTCTTTGCGTAGTAAAAAATAATAAGCAAAGTAAAACAAGACTAAAAGTCCACTTGATTTTGCGATAAAAATGAAAAGTGCTTCCATAAATAAATAATTATTTTGCTTCTATTTTTCTTCCTTTGGATTTTCGATCATAGCCAGAATTTCGCGTAATTCATCTGCCGAAATTTTTTCTTCCTTGGCAAAAAATGAAACCATATTTTTATATGAACTATTAAAGTAGTTATCAATGGCCGTTTTCATATACTTTTTGCTATAGGCTTCTAAAGTAATGATCGGAAAATATTGATGTGTGTTTCCAAAAGCATTATGCCCCACGAAACCTTTCTCTTCAAGATTACGAACAATAGTCGAAAGGGTATTGTAATGCGGTTGATCTTCAGTAATTTCTGCCTGAACTTCTTTTACGAATGCTTTTTTAAGCTTCCATAAAATGTGCATGATTTCTTCTTCTTTGTTGGTTAACTTTTGCATGTTTTCTAATTTTAATTCAAACCTACAACTATATTTTTAGTTACGCAACTATAAATATAGTTATTTAACTAAAAAGTAAGTTTGATTTAGGTTTGAAGTACCAAAAAGTGATTCAAATTTAAATGTAATAAATTGAATATTAGTAATTTATGAGGAATAAATTTTTTATGAAATTTTTTCGTCGAGTAATGCTTTTTTGATCCAAAAGCAACATAATGTAGCAACAATGCCAATGCAACCCATAAAAAGCCAATTGATTTGATAGCCTAAACGAGAAATCATTTCGAAACCAACTTTTGAACTTACAATATGTGCCAAACTAAAACTCATTGTATAAAGTGCCATATAACGGCCTTCCTGACCACGTGGAGCTCGGCTTAAAGCAAATGCATTCGAAAAAGGAAAGGTTAGAATTTCTCCTATCGAAATACAAATCATGCTAATAACTAACATTCCTGCCCAGACATTTATCAATAACAAAAAGAAACTCAAAGCCATTATGAACGATCCGAGAATGATAATTCGTATTTTAGGAAAACTTTTTCTTTCCATAAAACCAACAGTTGGCATTTCTAGAGCAAAAATTAAAAGTCCGTTTAAAGTCATAAGTAATCCGGTTTGAAATTCACTCAAACCAAATTTCTCATTATGATATAAAGGTAAAGTAGTAAACAACTGAAAGAAAATCATGGCCGTTATAAAACTTACAAACAAGAAAACCCAAAAGATACGATCATGAAAAACCGATTTTATTTCTGCCGGAATTTCCATTTTATCGCCGTGAACTGCTTTTTTCTTCTCCTTAACTAATAAGGCAAAAATTGAAATCGAGATAATGCATGAAGCGCCATCAACCCAAAAAAGTCCCTGATAACCAATTCCCATAATTATTAAACCTCCCAAAGCAGGTCCCGCAGCAAAGCCTAAATTTACCGCTAAACGTACTAAAGTTAAGGCACGGGTTCTGTTTTCGGGTTTTGCATAAGCGCCCAATGAAACAAACATTGCAGGCCTAAACATATCTGCAATAGCCATTAACACAAACATTGCAACGCACAATGCCCAGAAAGTGGTAATATATTGTATAAAAAACAACGAAACACCGCTGGTAAATAAACTAAAAATCATGATTTTATAGAAACCAATTTTATCAGATAATTTTCCGCCCAGCCATGAACCCAACATTGATCCCAATCCGAAAGAAACCATAATCCAGCCTACTTGATTATAAGTAAATTGCAAATCTTCTTTTAAGTATTTTGATAAAAAAGGAAGCACCATTGTTCCGGCACGATTTATAAAAGTAACGAGCGTAAGTATCCAAATTTCTCTTGAAAATCCTCTAAAATTATTGATGTATTGGTTAAAAACGGTTTTGAGCATTGTAAATGAAGTTATTTGCCACAAAGTTAGGAAACTTTGTCGGGTATAGCGGTTGGTGCTTTGTTACTTTTAAACTATTTTTGCTCAAAATTTCAAAGATGAAAAATGGTATTGCTTTTTTAGTATTGCTTGCTTTTAATTTCTGCTTTAGCCAAAGCAAATTTAACAAAGCTGACACAGAAAAATTTCAGAAAACAATAAACTCAGAATATGCTGATGCTAAGAAGAGTCCGTTGATGGAGGAAGATTTAAAAACTTTTAAAACTTTAGAATTTTATCCAATTGACGCAAAATATTTTGTGAATGCAAAGTTTGTAAAAGCAAAGAATGAAAAGGTTTTTGAGATGAAAACTACCGGGACAAGAACTCCAAAATATATCAAATACGGGACTTTATACTTTAAGTTAAATGGTGTTGCACTGCATTTGAATGTGTATAGAAATATTGAACTTTCTAAAACGGAAGAATATAAAGATCATTTGTTTTTGCCTTTTTCCGATTTAACTTCCGGAAAAGAAAGTTATATAGGAGGACGATATATCGATCTAAAAATTCCGAAAGGAAATACTATTGCAGTAGATTTTAATCAGGCTTACAATCCGTATTGTGCTTATAATCATAAATATTCTTGTCCGCTAGTTCCTCTGGAAAATGATTTGAATGTCGAAATTAAGGCTGGAGTAAAAACATTTCATTAATGGATTTCTTTAATTTTCATACGCATCACTTTACCAATCAACCCAATATTTTAGAGTTGGTTAATCAATATCCAAATGAATTTGATGCTGCAATTCCATCTTATTCAATCGGGATTCATCCCTGGTATATTACAGAAAACAGAGTTGATGCCGATTTGAAAATTATTGAAGAAAAATTGCAAACCGAAAATTGCCTTGCCATTGGTGAATGTGGTTTAGATAAACGAATTGAGATTCCGTTAGAATTACAAATTTCAGTTTTCGAAAGACAATTGGTTTTGGCCGAAAAATATAAAAAACCTGTTGTAATACATTGCGTCGCCGCTTTTCAGGAAGTTATAGCCATCAAAAAGAAAATGAAAATTTCGGTTCCGATGATTATGCATGGTTTTTCTAAAAACAATCAAATTGCGGAACAGCTTATTAAAGAAGGTTTTTATATATCGTTTGGAAAATATTTGCTCCGAAATCCAGAATTAAAAACCGTTTTTCAGAATGTACCCAATGATCTTTTTTTTCTGGAAACGGATAAAATTGAAGAAAATATTAAACAAGTTTACGATCTGGCGTCAGAATATAAAGGCATAACTATTAAAGATTTACAAGAGATTATTTCAAGTAATTTTAAGGAAGTGTTTGAGAGATAAAAGAATCAAGATTGAAGAATTAAGACTTGAAACTTGAAACAAAGAAAATTAAAACAAATAACATATATGGCAGAGTGGACAGAAAGAGCCGAGCTTTTATTTACAAAAGAAGGATTGCAAAATTTACAAAACGCGAATGTTTTAGTAGTAGGTTTGGGTGGAGTAGGATCTTTTGCGGCTGAATTTTTGGCAAGAGCGGGAGTAGGAAATATGACAATTGTTGATGGTGATGTAGTCGATATTACAAATATTAACAGACAATTACCGGCTTTGCATTCGACAGTTGGACAACCAAAAATTACAATTGTTGGAGATCGTTTGATGGATATTAATCCGGAATTAAAACTGACTCGTGTACAGGAATTTTTATCTCCGGAGCGCGCTTTCGAGATTGTTTCTCCAGAATTTGATTATGTTTTAGATTGTATTGACAGCATTACTCCAAAATTAAATCTAATTATTGGCGCAAAACGCAAAAGGGTTAAAATTATAAGCAGCATGGGTGCTGGCGGAAAAATGACAGCTTCTAAAGTAAAAGTAAGTGACATTTCTAAAACCATTAATTGTTATTTTTCTAAAGCAATTCGCAAGCGTTTAAAAGAAGTAAAAATCAATAAATTGAAAGTAGTTTTCTCATCTGAAATTCAGGACGAAAAAAGCTTAAAACTTACAGACGGAAAAAATTTCAAAAAATCTTTTTACGGAACTAACAGTTATATGCCGGGTTTATTTGGCCTTCACGCTGCCGAAACTGTAATTAGATATTTACTTAAGAAATAAAGGGGCTAAGATACTAAGGTTCTAAGTTGCTAAGGTTTTTTGGCATCGGAAGAATCCTTAGAACCTTAGTTCCTCAGAGCTTTAAAAAAGACTTTTAAAAAAGAACTTAGAACCTTAGCCCCTCAGAACCTCAGTACCTTAAAAGAAAAAAATGATTAAAACAGTAATTTTTGATATGGACGGTGTAATTGTAGATACAGAACCTGTTCACCGTTATGCTTATTACAAACAATTTTCAGAATTAAATATTGATGTAACCGAAGAAATGTATACTTCGTTTACGGGATTTTCAACTCGCAATACATTTCAGACCTTAAAAGGTTTTTTCCCAACAATCGAACATGAAGTTGAAGATTTGATTCAGAGAAAAAGAAACATTTTTAATGAAGCTTTTGACACTAAAGAAGATTTATATTTATTAGAAGGTGTTGAAGATTTAATTAAAGATTTGTATGCTAATGGAATTCAGTTGATTTTGGCATCTTCTGCATCAAAAGTAACGATCGAACGCGTTTTTACAAGATTCAATTTGCACCAATATTTTACGGATGTTGTAAGTGGTGAAGATTTTCCTCAATCGAAACCAAATCCGGCTATTTTCTTGCATGCAGCTTCATTATCAATTGCTCCAAAAGAAAATTGTATTGTAATTGAAGACAGTACAAATGGTGTAAAAGCAGCAAAGGCAGCTGGGATTTTTTGTGTGGGTTACAATAGCCATCATTCTAAATTACAGGATTTAGCTGATGCCGACTTAATAATAAATGAGTTTAGCGAATTAAATGCGCAAAAAATATCACAGTTAGGAACTTGAATTATGTAAAATTTAACATTTGTTCCCTAATTGAATTTGTAAATTTGAACAAAACAAATAAACTCAAGAAATGAAAAAACTACTAATTGCATTGGCCATCATTCTGGCACCTTTTGCTACAGAAGCGCAAATAAAAACACCACAAGCGAGTCCTAAAGGATATATTAAACAAACTGTTGGTTTAACTGATGTTGAAGTTACGTATTCAAGACCTGGAGCGAGAGGCAGAGCGGTTTTTGGAAATTTGGTTCCGTTTGGTAAATTGTGGAGAACCGGAGCAAACGAAAACACGATCATTAATTTTAGTGATGATGTTGTTATTGATGGTAAAACATTAAAAAAAGGAAAATATGCAATTTATACAATTCCTAAGATCGAAAGCTGGGAGATCATTTTTTATCTGTCTACTGATAACTGGGGATTACCTGAAAACTGGAACGAGGCTAATGTAGCGTTAAAAACAACTGTAAAAGAAGATGCTTTACCAACTCCGGTTGAAACTTTTACGATTGGAATTAATGGTTTAGATCCTAATTTTGCTTACTTAGAAATGGCTTGGGAAAACTCTCATGTTGCGTTGAAATTTGAAGTTCCTACTTCTAAAAATGCAACGGCAAGCATCGAAAAAACTTTAGCCGGACCAACTTCAAATGATTACTTTGCTGCAGCTCAGTATTTGTTTCAATCAAACGGAAATATTGCAACTGCCAAAGTATATGTTGATAAAGCCTTAGATATGAGCACTGATAAGCCATATTTTATGTCAAGATTAAAATCATTGATTCAGGCAAAACAAGGTGATAAAAAAGGAGCAATCGAAACAGCAAAAGCATCATTAGCTGCTGCCGAAGCTGCCAACAATCAGGATTACGTAAAAATGAACAAAGATAGTATTGCGGAGTGGAGTAGATAATAGCTTCGAAATTCCAATATTTTAAAATTCCAAATTCCAATGTTTTAGCTTGGAATTTGGAATTTTTTTATGCTTTATTGACAATAAGCGCATTGTGTGTCATTTCGACGGAGGAGAAATCACATCCAGAGAGCAACATTACGTTATCTGCAAACGTGTTCAGCACATGTGATTTCTCCTCCGTCGAAATGACAAAAGCTTAAGTCAGCAGAGACCTGACAGGTTTTTAAAACCTATCAGGTCTAACTATAAGAACTCGTAACTCGTAACTGTCAACTTGAAACTTAAAACCTTCTAATTCATAATAGGTGGTTCCGGAATTTTGATTTTTGTTTTGATTTTCTTTACAATGAGCAAATAAAAAGTTATTCCTCCCAAAATAATAAGCAAAGCAATCTGAAGTTGTCCTAAGCTATTATTTTTGTTATACATCGCATTAGCATTCGCTAATTTTGCTTTTCCTTCTTTAATTTGAATTTCAGATAAAGATTCTAAAGTTCTTAAAGCCTGATCACTAACAAAAACAATTTTATTCCAATTTTTATTTTCGACCAGATTGTTGATTTCTTTACAGGAAGCCAGAAAATTATCAAAATGTTCTTTTTCTTTATTGGTTAAAACGGTTTTAGCATACAGATCATCAATGTTGTGAACGATATTTAAAGTACGAATGATTTCATTTTTTTTGATGGCATCATTCAGATTCATTTTTTCGGCTTCACTTTTTATAAAGTGAAGTTCTTTTGAGTATTGAAAAATATAATGCGCTACAACAAGTCGGTCGTTATAAATCGCATTGATGTTCTCGTTGACTTTTTTAGAATTTTGCAGCGTATTGAAATTGCTTAAAAGTATAATCAACATTACAATCAGCAGTATGAAAGCAGCTTTTGTTTTATTACTATATTTATTTAAATCTTTCATAACGCTAAAATTAAAAAAGAAAATTACAATAATTATTCAAAAGAAATTTCAGAATTCGATTTCCTTTTACAAAATATAAACTGAATAATCAAAGCAAGTATAATTGTTAAAATCGCTCCAATAAAGTTCAGCCACAAATAACCCAGTTTTTCCTGTTGGTATATCAGGAAATAATAAATTATAAAAATGGTTGTCTGGCTTATTACAGCACTTGTAAACATTGCTTTTGCACCCACATGACGCAAATAAAATCCAACTAAAAATATTCCCAAAACAGTTCCGTAAAAAATAGAACCAATGATGTTTACGAGCTGAATTAAATTTTCAAATAAAGTTCCTACGCAGGCGAAAAGAATTGCTACAATTCCCCAAAAAAGCGTGAAAAATTTAGTTGCATTCAGATAATGTTTCTCTGATTTTTCGGTTTTGAGGTTTCGTTTGTAAATGTCAATTGCTGTTGTAGAGGCTAATGCGTTTAATCCTGAAGCTGTTGATGACATCGCTGCTGAGAGAATTACCGCCAGCAATAAACCAATAAGACCTTTTGGTAAATAATGCAAAATGAAATGAAAAAAGACGTAATCTTTATCGTTGGTTTCACTGTTGCTATCTGCCCTCGAAATGATTTCTTTGGCACGATCTCTTAAATCTCTTTCTTTGTTTGATAAAGTTACTAATTCTTTACGCAAAATAGGGTTATCAAAATCCTGATTTAACTGATCGATGTATAAAAGATTAATTACTTTTTTATCTTCAGAAAGTGTTGCTAGTTTTTTTTCTAAAGCATGATATTCTTCTTTGTAAGCTGATTTTTCAATGACGATTTTATTATTCGGATTAAAGTTCAGCGGAACGGGATTGAATTGAAAAAACACAAAAACCATAACTCCCGTTAACAAAATAAAGAATTGCATCGGAACTTTTAAAAGCCCGTTCATGATCAATCCCATTTGACTTTCGCGAACTGATTTTCCGGATAAATAACGTCCAACCTGAGATTGATCAGTTCCAAAATAGGCGAGGGCAAGGAAAAATCCACCGGTAATTCCGCTCCAAAAAGTATATTTTTCTTCCGGATTAAATGAAAAATCCACAATATTCATTTTATCATTTGCTCCTGCAATATGCAAAGCACTTGTAAAGGTCATATCGTTTGGTAAGTAATGCAGAATCAGAAAGAAAGTGATAATCATCCCCGTCATAATCACAAACATTTGCTGCTTTTGCGTTACGTTTACGGCTTTTGTCCCTCCGGAAAATGTATAAATAATAACAAGAAGACCAATAATGATATTCATGTACGTTAAATTCCAACCTAAAAGAGCCGATAAAATAATGGCTGGAGCATAAATCGTAAGTCCGGTACCTAAACCTCTTTGAACCAAAAATAAGATTGCTGCCAGAGAACGGGTTTTTAGATCGAATCGTTTTTCGAGAAATTCATAAGCGGTAAAAACTTTATTTTTGTGATATAACGGAATAAAAGTCACGCAAATCACAATCATGGCAATTGGCAAACCAAAATAGAATTGCACAAAACCCATTCCGTCATGATACGCTTGTCCGGGTGTCGATAGAAAGGTAATAGCGCTGGCTTGAGTTGCCATAACCGAAAGCCCAACGGTATACCAAGGCGTTTCGTTGTTTCCGAGAATAAAATCTTCGACGTTTTTACTTCCTTTGGTTTTCCAGGAACCATATCCAACAATAAACAAAAGGGTGACAATCAGTACGATCCAATCAAATAGTTGCATAGGTTATGAGTATAATTGCATGATTAAGAAAAAAATCACAATGTAAACAGCGTTCGCTACCAAAACGTAGGTATAGCTTTTCTTCCACTTTTTTGTTTTTTTAGCTTCCATAATTTTGATTTATTAGTTTTTTAGTTCCTGTTTAGGAGCTTCTATTGGCTGCTTTAGTGAAATTATATTCGACAACAATCGGTAAGCTCCGGCCACGCCTTCGGGTAATTCTCTAAAAAAGCTTAAACCGGTGTAAATATAATATCCTTTTCCATATGGTGCTACTAACAATGCACCATCTTTAGCAGATTCGCCTCTGTCGTGCGAGGATATAACAGGAGTAAAGGCAGGATCATATTCATTAGGATAATACAATCCTTGTTCTTGTGTCCAGCCTTCAAAATCTTTTGTACTGATTTTATTTGGCGTGTTTAAAACGGGATGATTTGGTGCCAAAAAAGTAATTTTTGCATTTTCTTCAGTAACACGATCATTCGAAATTTTTAAATCGTATGGTGCAATCTTATCTGTAACTAAACTATGTGGCGTATTGTACTGAACGATCATGTTTTTTCCGCTTTTTACAAAATCAAAAAGTATCTTTTGTTTGTTTGCTAAAACATTCACTGTATTATAGGCACGAATTCCTGTAATAACGGTACTAAAAGAATCCAGTTTTTCAGGAGTAATTTCTTCTGCTTTTAAAATCGTTACTTTATATCCCATTTGGGTTAAACTTCCCGGAACTTCGTCACCGGCTCCCATAATATAACCAATAGCGTCTCCGGATGTTTTTAAATCTATTCGAATACATTTAGATTCAGCTGGTTTTAAGACCATTTGTTTCGTGATATGACTGTAATCAATAATAGTTTCATCTTTATCAAAACGTTTATTATCAATCGTTATGATGCTTTTTGCAACAGCTTCTTCCGGTAATGTTGGTGGCGTAACTTCAAAATAAAATATTTGTTCATTTCCTTTTTTCTCTAAAGAAAACGGAATTTGCTGTGGAGAAACGGCCCAGCTTTTTGGTAGTTCAAGTTGTAAATTTCCTTTGATGCCATCTTTTCCGGCACGAACTTTTACCGGAATCATTTTGCTTTTGGTATCTTTAAAAATCAAAACTCTTTCAGGGATCGAAGTTGTCGCTTCCGGAACAATATCTAGAAAATTGTACATTTCGCCTTTTACACCATCATTATATTTATAAACAACGGTACGCTCAAACGGAATTTCAACTCCATTTATTTTTACATTAAAAACAACTTTGACTTCTCTTATAATATCCGGAATTCCAATATTTTCCTGGTTTGATACCGTGTACATTCCAACACTTGCTTTTTCTTTAAGCCAGTACGGTTGTGTATATTCAATCGTATTTGGAATTTGTAGTTGCAGGTTTATTTTCTGATCGTTATTATTTTTTAAAATAGCATTTTGAATCGTTGTTTTATTATCCGGTAAAGTTGTTACGCTGGTTAATTGCATTTCAATAGAAGATCTGTTAATGGCTTCAAGACTTAATTTTAGGGTACTTCCCGGAGTTGCTTCCTGTTCATTTGCGACGGCTTCAAGATATAAACCTGAACAAGAAGAAATGATATTTTTTATAGCGGTTGCTTTTAAGGTTTTCCAATGATCATCATCTAAAGCTTGGATCATGGTGTAAGCTTTTACTAAATCCGGAATGCTTGCTGACGGATTACTGAAGTTGTAATTCTGAATGATATTAGTAATTAATTCACCAACTGGTTTTCCGTTTTTAACACGGTTCCATGTTGTATCAATTCCGTCAAATAAATTATCACGATCTTTTGGATTTTCTCCATTAATAAGTTCCAGATATTCGGTTTCATTACCTCTTGCGCCTGTACTTCCAAAACCTTGCGATTGATGGCGGCTGCGGCTTAAAGCGGCAATTTCCTGATTTGATTTTCCAATTCCGGTATAATAAACGCCTGTTTCCAGCTTTGTAAATTTTGATTTATTCGCAGCATCAAATTTTTCCTGACTTCCGTAAAACCACCACGACGGATTAAAAAATTGACGTTTTACCTGCCATGGCGTTACATATTTTAATTGCTCAGGATATATTTTTGGATCGTTGGTTAGCTTAAAACTTTCGACACTCAACATTGCAGATGATGTATGGTGTCCGTGTGTTGTACCGGGCGAACGATGATCGAATCTGTTGATAATTACATCAGGCTGAAATTTTCTGATAGTCCAGACAACATCGGCAAGGACTTTATCTTTATCCCAAATTTGTAAAGTTTCATCAGGATTTTTAGAGAAACCAAAATCATTGGCGCGCGAAAAAAACTGTTCACCACCATCAATTTTTCTGGCTTCAATTAATTCTTGGGTTCTTATTACACCTAATAATTCTCGCAATTGGGGTCCAATTAAATTTTGTCCTCCGTCGCCACGTGTTAATGATAAATATCCTGTTCTGGCATTCATTTCATTTGCCATATAGGTTATTAAGCGGGTATTTTCGTCATCCGGATGTGCAGCAATATATAATACAGAACCTAAAAAGTTTAATTTTTTTATCTGATTATAAATTTCTACAGAACTGGGTTTTTGTGGTTGTTGTGCAAAAGAAATAGAAATCCCTGTAAAGAAAAATAGAAGAATTTGTAAATGAATTTTTCGCATGGCGCAATTAATATTTTTGAAAGAGCTTCAAAAATACTAATTATATTTTTGAAGATTATTTAAATGAAATGTTAATGTTGAATTTTAAAGATGACCACCAATAAAAAAAGAGCATCATTGTCTGATGCTCTCTGGTATTTGCTTGATTATCTTCTTCCGTGGTGATCATCGCGTCCGTGGTGATCATCATGTCTGTCATGTTTATCGTGCTTATCGTGTCTATCATGTTTGTCATGATATCTATTGTCTCTATGTTGGTGGTGGTCATTATATCCATAAACCGGTCTTGGTCTGTATGGTCTTTGTGGCGCACCGTGATATCCTTTATAATAGGTAACTCTATGTCTATCAAAGTAAGCGTAAGGAGTTCTTCCATGGTAATCATTCAAAACTACTTTATATCCTCCGTACAAATCATAATTACGGTATTGTCTTGGTAAACGACTTGCTCTAATCCATCTTCCTCCACCAAAATAAATAAATTGTGAAGCTCTAACATCATAATATGATTCTACATCAGGTAAATAGTAATATTCTGTTTCTGCATAACCCGATGGTCCCCAATCCGGACGTGTTCCAATATTTACGTTTACTGATACTTGGGCTTGTGTGGCATTTGCAATCAAAAGAAATAATCCTGCGATTGCTATCTTAATTGTTTTCATTTTTTTTAGTTTTTATGTTAATCTTAATGTTACTTAGCGATATTCATATACTGTGCCAAAAATGAAAATGAAGTGTATTTCGACGAATAAAATACATGTTTTGTCGAGTAAAATTCCTTACTGTAGATGGAAATGATTGATTATTAAAAAGTTATAAAAAGGTTAAAAAATAAAATAATTTTCAATTTATTTCATCCTATTTATATTCTACAGTTCTTGGTTTTGCAAGTTCAAAATTTTGTAAACCATAGTCTGTAGTTTCAAAAGTATTGGTTTTAAATACATTATCTCCCTGTAGTGGAATACTTGGATAGTATGACATGGATAACTGAAAAGAACTGAAAACCAAATAATCATTACTTATTAATAGACCAAGAGTAATTTTATGGTACGCTTTGTTATTGAACATAGCATCGTTTGGTCTTCCTAACAACGCCAATGTGTAATTAAAAAATGGATTCATACGAAATCCCCAAAGCGCATGAGGAGCATACGTTTGTGTTTGTACAGACAAAAGCATTTTACTGGTACCATACAAAGCAGTATTAAAACCCTGCAAACCATTTTGGTTGTTTAAATTAAGTTCATCTCCTATAATTTCTTCCCGATTTGCACCAAGAACTACTTTCGGATTAATGAATTGTCTTAATTTCCAGTTTCCAATACTATATAATTTTGTAAAATAATTGGTTTCAAATAAATAGGCAGTTTGATAGGTTTTTGATTGGTGAATAAAAGTTCCCACTTCAAAATTCCCACTTAAAAATCCCCAGTCATAATAATTTCCATACGAAAACTGCGCTCCTACATAAGGCCGCCAAATTTTATTTTTATATTGGTATCCAAGTGTTATACCATAAATCCGGCCAAGGGGTACGTCTTCTGTAACACCATTCCTGAAAATATAACTGTCCTTAATAAATTTTCTTGTATTGATTCCGATTCCGCTTAAAATCAATTTTTCATCCGAATAAAAATGAGTCGGGTCATATACTTCCGAAGGCATTTCTGTATAATCGACATTTAAAAAACGAGCAGAAACAATCAAATTTGTAATTCCGTTAACATCGTCTTCAAAAACCTTTGTAGCTTTTCCTACCCATAAATCCTGAATATTGTTTTTAAAAGGCTGAAAAGCAAAAGTTGTATCAGGTTTTGGTGCCTGAAGTGTATCTTTTCTAAAGTTCTGCGCAACCAAAATTCCTCCGGCCCATTTGGTTAAGGGAGAGTAAAATGCGCGTTCGAAATCAACACTTTTACTATAATTATTATCTAAGTCCATATTATATTTTAATACGGCGCTGATATAAGTATTGGTGATGTTTGGAACGGTATAAGTTATGTCATTTCCATTTTGACCATCGTCGAAACGGTTGGTAAAACGGTATTCAAGCTGTTGTCCGGAACCAAAGAAATCTTTTTCTTTGAATCCAACTGAAACCCGGCTGCCTGATATCGAAAATCTTGGAATAGTACTCCAGGAATCTAAAACACGAATGGTAACATCGACAGAATCTGATGCCGGGCTTACCAGTTCATTTGTAATTTTTACTGCGGAAACATATCTTTGAGAACGTATCAAACGTTCAGATTCCTGTATTTTATAAGAATCATAAATAGTATTTCTTCTAAAAAGCAATAAATTATAAATCGCTATTTTCTTTGTCTTTAAATGCAGTTTATTACCCGTTCTTTCACCCCAGTTTTTCGGTTGTTTTGTCGTGTCTACTATTGATTGACCGAAAGGATCGAGCGTAATAACATTAATTTTTCGAATAATTTTACCATCATAATTTTTGATCTTCTTTTCTATAAGCTGATCTTCTTCTCTTTTTGGTCTATTAGCCCTGAAAAGTAATTTATGAAGTGTTTTGGTAAATTTTCGTTTTTTAGAGTAATTCTGAATTTGTTTATATACTGCTGCACTGTCTTTTTTAGCCTCTTTTTTAGTTTTATTTGTTTGTGCACAAACGCTTTGTAGACAAAGGCAAAGTATAATAGAAAATAGTATTTTTAATTTTCGAATCATTCAGATGTAATTTGGCTTTAAAAAGATGATTTTTCATACGGAATATAAGATAAATATTACTCATATTCTCTCAAAGATCTGTTAATTGTTAATTTTCAACTTTTACTTTTCGAACTCTCCAGGTAAACTTTTTAGGCATGTGATTGCCCATTAAATAACCCCAGGGTTCTAACGATTCAATTCTCTCAAAAATGATTTTTACAATTGCTAAAAGTGGAATTGCTAAAAACATTCCTGAAATTCCTGCTGCAGCGCCACCAATGATAATCCCTAAAATGGATACAAAAGCATTAATTTCAACTTTAGAATTAATGATTAAAGGAACAAGTAAATTGTTGTCAATTAGCTGAACAATTACGTTTACTATTAAAATACTTAAAATTACAGAGGTTTCAAAAGTTCCGGTTAACGATGCCAACACCGTTATGATTCCCGCAATTACAATACCTATATATGGAATAAGGTTTAGAAGTCCTGTGATTAATCCTAACAGAATAAAATATTTAACGCCCACAATCCAGAGCCCTAAACTTGTTAGTACAGAAACGACAATCATTTCTAGTATTAAACTAATAATGTAATTATTTATTGAAACTTTTACCTGCGATAATATATCTTTCAACGCGGCATGGTCTTCTTTAGAAAATAATTTTGCCATAAAAAGAATAAAGTGATCTTTATACAACAAGAATAAAAAAGTATAAATTGGAATAATGGTACAATCTAAAAGCAAATCTGTTATTGATAAAATGGCAGTTCCCAATGTTCCGGTACCATTTTTTACAGAATCTTTAGTAACGTTATCCAGGTATTTTTTTTGTTCGCCGATGCTAACATGAAAATTATCTTTTACAAATTTATGAGTATCAGTAATAAGCGCATTTGTATTTTTCTTTATCATATCATAATCATTGGCAATATCTTTGACTTGATAAGATATAAACATTAGGATACCAAAGATACAGGCTGCAAAAAGCAGTACACAAATAATTGCCGCAAGATGTCTGGGGAATTTAAGTCTTCCGTTTAAAAAAGTAAAAATGGGAAGTAATAAAACTGAAAACAAAAAAGCCATTAAAACGGGCGTAATAATATCTTTTCCAAGGTAAAAAATAGTAGCTAAACAAATTAAACTTACAAGAACGAGAGAAAGTTTAGCATAAAAAGGCAATTCTACTGAACGAATCATTTGGTGGTGGAATTAGGTTGTGAATTAGATAGTATCAATAACAAAATTCCTGTTTATTATATAAATAATGTTCTACGTTTTTTAAATTACGTTACAAGATTCCCATTCAATTTTTAATCAAAAAATTCTTTTTCTTCGTAATGAGTTGGCATTATAGATATACCTTTTTGAAGTAGTAGGTTGTTTGGATATATTATTCTTTCACCTTCTCTCGTTCTTAAGTTAACGTGAAAGGCGCTAATATCTTCGATTTCTGCTTCGATAGGAAAATCCTTATCGTGTATTTTTATGGTATCTCCAATTCTAAAAGGAAATGAAAAAAATAAAATCATTCCTGAAGTAATATTGCTTAAAATAGACCATTGCGCAAAAAATGCCACACCAATCACGGTTGCTATTGAGGAAACTGTTATAAGAATATCTTCTGTATTAACGCCCCAGATAACAACTAAGCTTATAACAACTAACACATTCATTAATAAATGAATATATTTTATTACCAAATTTGTCCGATGTTCTAACAGTTGGCTTGTTTTTGCATAACGGCGAATTAATTTGGCAATAATCACTCGTAGAGCGACTAATGCAAAAAATAGAATTCCTGTAGCCAATATTTCCTGGCTATATTCTTTAAAAGAAAACATAGATATTTTTATGCTAAATTACTTAAATATTCGTAGACTTTGGCTGTTGGAAGTCCCATAACATTGGTGTAAGAACCTTCTACTTTTGCAACTGCCATAAAACCAAACCATTCCTGAATGCCATATGCACCGGCCTTATCGTAAGGTTTATAATTCTCAATGTAATACAAAATAGCTTCGTCAGACAAATCATTGAAAGTTACTTTGGTAATATCGTGCAAAAGAGTAGAAGTAGAGTGTGTTTTAAAACAAACAGACGTAATAACCTCATGTGTGGTATTCGACATAGATTTGATCATCTCAAAAGCTTCCTCAGCACTTTTAGGTTTTCCTAAGGCTTTATTCTGATGCCAGACAATAGTGTCACTTGTTACTAAAATCTCGTTTGGTTTTAGTTTTCCTTCAAAAGCGGCTGCCTTTAATTCAGCTAAAAAATTAGTGATTTCAACGGCTTTTAATTCCGGAGGATAAATTTCTTCAACCTCTTTTATTCTAATTTCGAAATCAAGATCTAAATCCTTGAAAAATTGCTGTCTGCGCGGTGATCCCGAAGCCAGGATTAAAGTATATTTTTTTAATTTTTCTTTAAGCATTGTACTTGATATTTAGAGTGATAACCAAAATTGATAAAATTCCGAAAAGTAAAATCAACTTTAAAATTGTACTTAAATGATGAAAATCCTTTTGTGATTTTGCGCTAAATATTTTTACGATAAAATATAAAAGTGGTGCTAAAACAAAAGCAAACGCATAAAAAGTAACAATAAAAAGACTGTTTTCTACAAAGTATTTATTGATGTAAAGCAAACATAAAATAAAAGGAATAATAGCTAATCCGATAACAATTTTAGAAGTTCGGGTTTTGCCAATCGCAATAGGTAAGGTATTCATTCCCTGATTGTAATCGCCATTTACATCTTCGATATCTTTTACGATTTCACGAATAAAATTAATCATAAAAGCAAATAAGGCATAATCTAATAAAATAGAAAACATACTCGCCATTTGCGCCTGATTTTCAGGATTTGTAGCCGGAAAAAGATCAAATACACCAATAATAATGACACTAAAAGACAATACCGCCGCTACAACAAAATTCCCTAAAACCATAATTTGTTTTAAGGATGTCGAATAAAAATAAAGCACAGAAGCAATCAGAATAAATATAACGGCAAAACTTGGTCTCATTATCACATTCGATAAATAACAACCTATAGCTACACCCGTTATATTTAAAGCGATGTAAATATTATAAGCAGCAGTCTCTGAAATTCCTTTACCAATAATAACATCATTTGGTTTGTTGATAGTATCTGTGGCTACATCAAGAATGTTATTAATTACATATCCCGCTGCTGCCAATAAAACAGTGCTTAAAACCAACAATCCGTATTGCCAGTCAGCCAAAGACAAAGGAATATCCTGCTGTTTTAAAAAGGCATAACGAAATAAGAGTTGCATAAAAGCAAGCATTAGTAAATTTTTATATCGAATTAGTTTTAAAAATTTCATTTTTTTTGAAGGTTCTGAGTGGCTAAGTTACTAAGGTTCTAAGGCTTAAAGGAACAAAGGTTTTTTGTTACTTTTAAATTTTGTCAAAGTTTTAAAACTTTGATAAGTATGCCGTGAAAAAATAATTTACAATTAACAATTCATAATTAACAATTACTAGTCGTGTTGCCCATTAAAATATTCCATCCATTTCCCTTGTACTTTCATGACTTGTTCAATTACATCACGTACAGCGCCTCTTCCGCCTTTTACATGTGAAACATAACGGCAAATATTTTTAATTTCCGGACTGGCATCTTGCGGGCAAGTTGGTAAACCAACTAATTTCATAACATGGAAATCAGGAATATCATCGCCCATGTATAAAACTTGTTCTGGTTTTATATTGTAACTATTGGTGTATTCTTTAAAAGTTTTAACTTTATCAGGAGTTCCTAAATGAATATCGGTAATTCCCAAATTACGAAGTCTCACACGAACACCTTCATTGCTTCCGCCAGAAATAATACAAACTTTAAAACCACTTTCTACAGCCGCTTTCATTGCATAACCATCACGAATATTCATGGTGCGAAGCATTTCTCCTTCATTGGTTACAAAAACTGAACTGTCTGTAAGTACGCCATCAACATCAAAAACAAATGTTGTAATGTCGTTCATTATTTCTTTAAAGTGTTTTTCTATCATCTTGAATAGATTGTGTTATGAGTTTATAGATGTTTTTTTGATTTTCATTTGTTAAATACTCCAAATGCGCGGCAATTGTTGTCGAATCATTGCGTTTTGCTGGCCCTGTTTGTGCATCAATAGGATTTAGCGTATTTATTTTTTCTGCAGTTTCCTGAATTAGAGGTTTCAGAATTTCAAATGGAACCTGATGTTCTTCGCAAATTTCGTGTCCAATTTGATATAAATGATTGCTAAAATTATTGACAAAAACAGCGGCAACGTGCAAAGCTTTTCTCTGATCTGAATTGATCGGAAAAACAGCAGTTGAAATGGTTTTAGCCACAGTTTCTAAAATACGAAAATCAAAAGTATTTTCAGCTTCCAAACAAAGAGGAACAGTTGAAAAATCAATTTCCTTATTTTTAGAAAATGTCTGAAGCGGATAAAAAACACCTTTTCTGTTTTTTGCGTCTAAAACGTCAAGTGAAGCCGCGCCCGAAGTATGAACTACAATTCGGTTTTGAAAAGGCAATTGCGCAGAAACATCTGAAATCGCTTTATCAGAAACTGCGATAATATATAAATCAGCTTCTTTTAGTTCTTCAAAATCATTGGTGATTTTATCAAACTCTATTAAAGAAGCCAGCGTCTCCTTTTTTCTGGAATATACTTGTACTATTTCTACAAGTTCAGTATTAGTGAAAGCTTTTATTAAATGTTGTGCAACATTTCCGGAGCCAATTAGCGTAATTCGAATCATATCGCAAAATTAGCATTATTTTTTAAAAGTAAAGACGCACAGAAGTGCGTCTTTACAATGTTCTCTGTATTTATTTTATTTAAAACTTCACAGCTCCTTTAGAAACTGTTTCTGAGATCGTTGTCTTTTTCGAATAATCTAATTTTTTATCCGTTACTAATTCAATATTTGAACTTGCTGCACCATCAATGGTAATAGCTTTCGTTGAAGTTGAGTTAAATTCGACATTTTTAAAGGACATATTTTTACCATTATAGATTTCAAAAACCGTCGGACTTTCGATGTCTAATTTAGCATTGCTAATTTTGATTCCGTTCGCATCAATAATCGAAAAACCCTTTTGTGCTTTTGCCGTTAGATTAGAAATTTCGATATTGTCAAGGTTCATTTCAGGCAAACCTTGTAAAAATACTGCCTGATAAGCTCCTGAAATGGTTATGTTTTTTATTGAAATATTTTTAAACTGTGGTGTCTCTTCATTTACAGGAACCATTTTTGTACTGACTTTATTTCCTCCATCAGCCAAAGTTTCAGCAATCGATTTTCCTCCGTAATAAAGATCAAAAGAAATCGCCTGCGATGGAATATCAATCATATAAATGTCAGAAATAAAGATATTTTCAACAATTCCGCCACGTCCGCGTGTGCTTTTAAAACGCAAACCAACATCAGTTCCCATAAAAGTACAATTCGATACGTGAAGGTTTTTTACGCCTCCTGACATTTCACTTCCCACCGTTACGCCTCCGTGTCCGTGATAGACGATATTGTTTTTTACAATAATATTTTCGCACGGAACACCACGATCACGGCCATCTTTGTCTTTTCCGGATTTAATACAAATGGCATCGTCACCAACATCAAAACTGGAGTTTTCTATGACCACATTTTTGCATGATTCTACGTCAAGACCATCTCCGTTTTGAGAATACCACGGATTTCTGACTGTTACATTACGCACAATTAAATCTTCAACCATTAAAGGATGGATGTTCCAGGCTGGAGAATTTTGAAAAACTGGTCCGTCAAAAAGAACTCTTTTGCTGTTTTGAATACTTACCATAACCGGACGAAGGAAATCTCGAATAGCCAGAAAGTCTTCTTTTGTTTTTAAATCCGACCGTACATTTTGATCCGCGTTTTGATTTCCTTTTACATATTGTTCAGAGGGATACCAGCTTTCTTTTTTATCATTAAGAACACCGCCTGAAGTAATTAGAGTTTTCCATTGGCTCTCTGTCAATTTACTTTTTTTCACCATACGCCAAACTTCTCCCGAACCATCATAAACACCGTTTCCTGTAAAGGCTACGTTTTCTAAATTTTTTCCATAAATAGGAGAGATGCAACGCCATGTATTCAATCCTTCAAAACTGGTTTCTATAATAGGATATAAATCTTTGTTTGGTGAAAATTTAATTAGCGCTCCGGTTGAAGCATATAATTCGATATTGCTTTTTAAAATAATTGGACCTGTTAACCAAATCCCGGGCGGAATTATAACTTTTCCTCCGCCTTTTTTAGAAACAGCATCTATAGCATCGGCGAAAGCCTTTGTATTTAGAACATATCCACCGTTCACGGCACCAAAGTCTACGATGTTTACGCTGTTTTTAGGTATAACAGGTTCCTGAACTTTTGCCATTTTGAATTCTATATTTTTATAGGTTTCATTTGACTTAGAATTTTGAGCAGTGCTTTCCTGAGAGTTTATCGCTAAAATCGTCAGAGCAATCCACAAAATGTTAGTTGGTTTAATTTTCATGTTAGTAATTATGAGGTGGTTATTAGATGAATTCTTAGCACGATTACCTTATTTTGCCGATATTGAAAAAATAGATGCTTATAAAAACAAATTAATAATGTAATCGATTACACAAATCTAATGAAAAATATCAATTTTCAAAGTAATTATTCGATAGTATTTCGGTGTAGAAATAAACTTACTTTTTAACAAAATTCAGTATTGATCAATGAGCTTTTTTGGTTTTAATTAACAAATCACAAATATTGGAACTCAACATTTTTAAGTACTTTTGTGGCACTTTTATACAATGTAATTCCTCAAAAATGGATAAAAAAATATTCTCTTTTTTATTTTCTACACGATTAATGGCCGTTCTTTTTTTAACATTTGCAGTTGCAATGGGTGTTGGAACTTTTATCGAAAGTAAGTACAATACAGACACAGCCAGAATTTTAATTTACAATACTTGGTGGTTTGAGGCTATAATGGCCGTTTTTATGTTGAATTTCTTCGGAAATATTAAGCGTTATCAATTACTTAAAAAAGAAAAATGGGCAACTCTTTTGCTTCATATTGCTTTTGTTTTTATCATTTTAGGAGCTTTTATTACACGATATATCAGTTATGAAGGAATGATGCCGATTCGTGAAGGCGCGGCAGAAAATCAAATTTATTCAGACAAAACATTTATCACTGTTTTTGCAGATGGAGAATATAAAGGTGAAATGAAACGCAGGGTTTTTGATAAAAGCCTTTTACTTTCTCCGGTTACCAATAATGATTTTTCTCTTTCAGGAAAGTTTGACGAAACTCCTTTTGAAGTGAGTTACGTAAACTACATTATGGGAGCGAAAGAAACCATAAAACCAAGCGCTAACGGAACTTTATACCTGAAATTAGTCGAAGCGGGAGCAGGCGGACGTGAAGAACATTTCCTGAAAGAAGGTGAAGTTCAAAACATTCATAACGTTTTATTTGCTTTGAATAAACCAACAGAAGGTGCGATCAACATTAATACAAAAGGTGAAAAATATACCATTCAAACTCCTTTTGAAGGGAAGTTTATGCGAATGGCAGACAAATTACAAGGTGATGTAACCAAAGATAATGTTCAGCCATTAATGATGCGTTCGTTATATAGTATTGGCGATATCAGAATCGTTTTTCCGGATCCTGCTGTAAAAGGAATTGTTGATTATGAATCGAATAAAGACTTTAAAGCGAAATCTCATACTGATGCTTTAATTGTAAAAGTGAAAGCCGAAGGTCAGGAAAAAGAAGTACGACTTTTAGGTTCTAAAGGAAGTATAGGAGAACCACAAACGGTTAAAATTGGTAAAATTGAATACAGTTTATTCTACGGAAGTAAAGCTTATGTTTTGCCTTTTAAAATTAAGTTGAACGATTTTATTGCTACAAAATATCCGGGAACAGAAAAAAGTTACTCTGCTTTTGAAAGTAAAGTAACTGTTCAGGATTCATCTGAAACATTTGATGCTGACATTTATATGAACCACGTTTTAGATCACAAAGGATATCGTTTTTTTCAATCATCATTTGATCCGGACGAAAAAGGAACTGTATTATCTGTAAACCATGATTTCTGGGGAACTTCAATTACTTATTTAGGATATTTTATGTTGTTTTTTGGATTGATGGCGATCATGTTTACCAAACATTCTCGTTTTGCAGATTTAAAACGCAAATTAGAAGTGGTTAAAAAGAAAAAAGAAAAATTAATTACCATTTTGGTTTTAATTATTGGTTTGAATGGTTTTGCACAAGCGCCTCACGTTCACACGCCAAGCCATGAGCATAATCATACAACAGATCCAAACGATCACGCCAATCACGTTACAGCGCCGCCGAGCCAAAAACAATTAGATTCATTATTGTCTATTTATAAAGCTCCGGAAGCACACGCCGCTAAATTTGGCCGTTTGATTATTCAGGATGCCGGAGGAAGAATGAAACCAATCAATACTTTTTCATCTGAATTGTTGAGAAAAGTAAGTCATGATGATAAGTATAACGGAATGAATTCTGATCAGGTATTTTTGTCTATGACACAATATGCACAGGTTTGGATTCAGATTCCGATTATTCATTTAAGATCAGGAAATGATAGTATTCGTAAAATTATTGGAGTTGACAAAGATGCTGAGAAAGCGCCTTTTGTTCAGTTTTTTGATGCGAATGGAAACTATAAACTTTCACCTTATTTAGATGCAGCTTACAAGGCCGCAAATCCGAATCAGTTTGAGAAAGATTTTATTGAAACTGATAAAAAAGTAAACTTAATGGAATCTGCATTAAGCGGAAGTATTTTAAAGATATTCCCGATTCCGAATGATCCAAACAACAAATGGGTTTCCTATTTAGAACGTCAAAATGGTGGTTTTAAAGGAATGGATTCTACTTATGTGGCACAAATTTTACCAATGTATTTTAGTGCTTTAAATACTGGTTCTATTTCTAAAAACTTTGGCACAGCAGACCAATTGGTTGAAAGCATTAATGGATTTCAAAAGAAATTTGGAAGCAAAGTACGCCCAAGCGAACAAAAAATTGATGCTGAAATCGCTTATAATAAATATGATGTTTTCAAAAAACTGCCTTATTGGTATATAACAGCTTCTATCTTGATGTTGATTTTTACGATAATAAATATCTTTTTTGAGAAAAAATGGCTTCGTATAACCGTAAATGGATTCCATATTATTGTTGGATTTTTATTTCTATTGCATACTATGGGATTAATTGCACGTTGGTATATTTCTGGTCACGCACCTTGGAGTAATGCTTATGAATCGATTATTTATGTGGGGTGGGCAACAATGTTCTTCGGATTGGCTTTTGATAGAAAATCTAAATTAACAGTAGCTTCATCTGCGTTTGTAACAGCCATGATTTTAATGGCAGCTTACATGAACTGGATCGATCCTGAAATTGCTAATTTACAACCTGTATTGAATTCTTATTGGTTAATGATTCACGTAGCAGTAATTGTAGCCAGTTACGGGCCTTTTGCTCTTGGAATGATTTTAGGTTTTGTAGCCTTATTATTGATTTTCTTTACAACAGAGAAAAACAAAGAAAAAATGAGCTTAAACATAAAAGAGATTACGTACATCAACGAAATGGCATTAACTATTGGTTTGATTATGTTAACAATAGGAAACTTTTTGGGAGGACAATGGGCCAACGAAAGTTGGGGACGCTACTGGGGATGGGATCCTAAAGAAACCTGGGCATTAATCTCGATAATGGTTTATGCGTTTGTAATTCACGCACGTTTTGTGCCTTCGTTACGCGGAAAATGGTTTTTTAACTTAATTAGTATGTACGCGTTTGTTTCTATTTTGTTTACTTATTATGGAGTAAACTTTCATTTAGTTGGTTTACACTCGTACGCAAGTGGAGAAGCACATTCATTAAACTGGATTTGGTATTCGTTGGCTACAATTACAGCAATTGGAGCGATAACCTATCCTAAATACCACAAGTATTATAAAAGTAAAAAATAATTAATTTCATAAAAAAAGGTTCAACGTAAGTTGAACCTTTTTTGTTATTAGATATTTGATCTGAATTCTTTATTCCTTTATGGCAGATTTATTTACTTCAACTGAAAAATATTTCTTTCTAAACCAGAAAGCTACATTTACTAAAGCAATCAAAGCAGGAACTTCAACCAAAGGACCAATTACTCCGGCAAAAGCCTGGCCACTATTAATTCCGAAAACACCAATCGCAACTGCAATTGCAAGTTCAAAATTATTTCCGGTGGCTGTAAACGCAATTGCTGTACTTTTAGAATAATCGGCTCCAAAATATTTTCCGGTAAAAAAGCTAAGAATAAACATGACCACAAAATATATTGCAAGCGGTATTGCAATTCTAATAACGTCTAATGGAATCTCAACAATTAATTTTCCTTTTAAGCTAAACATTATTATAATCGTAAATAATAGTGCAATTAAAGTAATGGGAGAAATAAAGGGAACATATTTATTCTGAAACCATTCTTCACTTTTTAGCTTTATTAAAGCATAACGGCTAATTATACCAAGTGCAAAAGGAATTCCTAAATAAATACCCACACTTTCAGCAATTTGACTAATACTTATAGCGACATTAAAACCTTTATATCCAAAAAATGGAGGTAAAATGGTAATGAAAATATAAGCGTAAAAACTATATAGCAGAACCTGAAAAATACTGTTTAGCGCAATTAATCCTGCAGCATATTCTCTGTCACCATCAGCAAGATCATTCCAAACCACGACCATTGCAATGCAACGCGCTAGTCCTATCAAAATTAGTCCAATCATATATTCTGGATATTCCTGCAAGAACAATAAAGCTAAAGCAAACATAAGAATTGGACCAATAATCCAATTTAAGAATAATGATGCGCCAAGTACTTTTACATTTGTAAAAACATTCAGCATTCGTTCATATTTTACTTTTGCTAACGGCGGATACATCATTAAAATAAGTCCAATGGCTAGTGGAATATTGGTACTTCCGTTCGAAAATGAGTTGATCGTATTTCCGCTTGACGGAATAAAATATCCAATTGAAACGCCAATTGCCATTGCCATGAAAATCCAGAGCGTTAGAAAACGATCCAGAAATCCTAATTTTTTTCTTTCTGCTGCCGGACTACAGTGATCTATTGCCATAATTATTTTTTTATTTGTGAAAACACATAAAACATCTCAGTAGCAATTTGCAGACTTCGTTCCTGATATTTTTCTGTTTGTTCATTAGTATTATCAAAAGCTTTTGGATCCTCATAAGTAATCGCAATTCTTTTTTCGGCTCCGGCTATAAAAGGACAACCGCCATCTGCTTGTGAGCACGTCATAATAGCTGCAAAAGCACTTTCAGGATTAAAAGCATCATCATAAGTTTTAGAAAATCCTATAATTGGAATTTCATTCTCAGAAAACTTTATCGCATAAACGGGATTATTTTCCTCTGATAATTTTCTGATATTAAAACCTGATTTTTCTAATGTCTCGGCAACTTTTGGAAATAAAGCGGTTGCTTCAGTTCCGCCAGAATAACAAAATACATTTTTTATATCATAATGATACGCCGCCGTTTGCGCCCAAACTTGAGACAAATGACTTCTTCTGGAATTGTGTGTACAAATTAAATTTAATCTGATTTGTTGTTGTGCATCACTTTTTAATTGAATAAAATCAATCAACAGTTGTAAAACACTTTTACGTTCTTCACTAATTGTTTCAAAATTGAGAGAAGAAATTGTTTCTTTTATTTCAGGAAATAACATATTGAATGGCTTTAATTATTAATTAACAACAACCTCCACCAGGAGTGCAGGAATTTGCCTGATCAGCATTTAATTCTGTAAGTTTCAATTTTGGTTTTTCTGCAGGAATCCCGCATTGTTGCTGCGCAAGGCAGGCTGTAGCTTTATTCAGTAATTCGAAATCTTTTCCATTAAAACCTAAATCATATTTACCAATTGTTTGATCCTGGTATTCAACTTCAATTTCAAAATCTTCAATTCCTAAAACTTTTTCTGAAAGTTCGATTATGTGAATTAATTTTTGAGGTTTTAAGCGGTGTTCAAAATCGTTTGCATCCCAAAGCTGAAAGTTTACAACAGTTTCTTTACGTACAACTCCGCCACAATCGATGAAGTTTTTTGTAATTAAACCTACTTCAGTAACATGAAAATGTTCCGGAACAAAATTTCCGTTAGGCAACTGAAAATTTACTGTTTCAACAGTATTCAATATTTTTTTAATTTCTGAAAGTTTCATAATAATTCAATTTTATAATTAACAACATTCGTTTTTTCTTTTCTCTAAATGAAGCGTAACAACATCAAAGAAGCCTTTTATTTTTTCAAATCCGGATTCATTAATACAATAACAAATTGCATTTCCTTCTATATTTCCTTTTATTAATCCGGCATTTTTAAGTTCTTTTAAATGCTGAGAGATAGTAGGTTGCGATAGAGGAAGTTCATTTACGATATCGCCGCAAATACAAGCATTTACTTTAAGTAAGTATTGTATAATAGCAATTCGTGCCGGGTGGCCTAAAGCTTTTGCTAAAACGGCCAGTTCGTTTTGATGACCTGTAAAATGATCAGATTTAGTTATTCCCATCGTTTATTTTTATATTGCAATATTACGATATAGATTTGTATTACAAAAGAAAAACGGGTTAAATTATTTTTTTAAGATTCTATTCAGGAAAATTGCCGGAGAGTTTTAAAACAATATATACCGTCAACATAAAAACAATTACGAATATAATATGACTTAAGAGAGATAATAAAAATGTTTTTATTTTTGAAATTCTATTAAAAAACTGAAGGTTGGTCCAGTATATTAAAATAATATCTATCGCATAGATGATGTTTATAATTTTTTGAATATAAGGTGTTCCATTGTAATGATATATTATTGGAAACAACAAAATATGTGCAAAAAGTCGTTGTGAAGCCTTGTAAGTATTTAAGACAAAAAATTCAACAAAATTATAACCTTGTTTTCTAAAGCAAATATAGGTTCCGATAGTGTAAAGGGGAATAGTCAGAATTGTAACCCACGAAAAATGCATTGCCATCCATTCATTAAATTCAGGATAATTTAAATTTGTTTCTGAATGATCCGGAAATAAATTGATATTAAAGTAATGATACAAAACGCCATAAAGGGTCCCTAAAACAACAACTAGTGATAATGGTTTAAAATGATCTACTCTTTTTCCTTCGATAAATTCCCGAATAAAATGTCCGGGTCTGGTAAATAACTGTTTTATTGAATAAGGAATTCCTTTATCAAAGTGCAAAAGTCCGTGCTGAATGTCGTGCCATAAAAAGTGCCAGTTTATTTTATGAGTATCAGCAGGCTGCCCACAATTGTTGCAATAATGTCCTATGTAAGTTTGATGACAGTTTTTACAAATTATTTCCATCTTTAAATGTGTTTTTCAATTATATTATTCTGCTGCCTTCTTTACTCCGTTTGGATACATAATGGCTAATAAAACGCAAATCAATAAAAAGTTGTATTCAACACCATTTCTTCCGCCACCAACTACAAACCAGCCTTCCTGAGAATGAACAAGGATAATTCCCATAATCAAAACAAAAATGGTTACAAATCCAGCCAGTTTTACATACTTATTAAGGAGTAAAAGTATAGCAGCAATAATATGCGATAATTTAATAGACCAGGCCAAAAAAAGGCCAAAAGGAGCAAACCCAATCTGGTTTAGATACAGATTTCCAAAATCATTAATTCCGTTATTGAAAATTCCGACAACAGAATGGGAGAGGAGGATAATCGCGGTTGCAACTCTTAAAAGTAAATTTCCGTTCATAAATTGATTTTGGTGGTTGATTTTATTTAAAAATAATAAAAAAACGCATATTAAAATAAATTAATATGCGTTTTAATTTTATAACAAATTGATTTTTAAACTTTTCCTAAAGTATACAACTGCGTCATTGTAGGAGTTAAACTTCCACCGGCCGGTTCGAGTGTAATTCCAAAAGCTTCAGCTGAATCTGTTTGTTCAACAGAAAATATCTTCTGATCATTTCCTTCAAAATTATCCAATAAACCTATACTTGTTGGTGTAAGAACCGGACTAAGTTTTAAAGCCCAAACCTGATACACCATTCCTTTTGGAGGTTTTGGTAAACCTGCAGCATCGATATAAGTAGTTTTGGTATCTTTATTCCAGTATACTTTTGCAAATGATGAAGGAGAAACTGCCTGACCGCCAAGGGTTACACCAGTGTTTTTGATGTCCCTAACAATGGTTAAGTTTTTCTCAGTTTCTTTGTTTTGTTGGTCTAAGTAAGCAAATTCTCTTTCAATTTTATTTTTTTCATTGCCAACTGTAGCAATTGCTTCTTTTGTTTTTGTTAACTCTAAGGTTTGGTATCCAAGTCCTAAAAGCAACACAACAGCAGCTGCCCAGCCCACATATTGAGCCCAGTTTGAAGTCGGTTTCATTTCGACTACTTTGCCATGTTTAAGTTCTAAACGAGCTTTTATCTTCTCGAAATTGGCTACCGAGTGAAATGGTGAAAAGCTTGATGATAGGGCTACAATAGCTTTTTCTATATCAATAATTTCATTATCAACGTCGGGATTTTTTTTGGCCAGTTCCGCTATTTCCAGATTTTCAGTTTCAGTTAATAAACCGTAAACGTACAATTCCAGAATTCCTGATTCTATATATTCTTGTGCTTCCATTATACTTTTAAATAATTACGTAAATCGTTAATACAGTTTCTGTTTTGAGTCTTGATAGTTCCCAACGGCATTGCCAATTCTTCTGAAGCTTCTTGTTGGGTATATCCTTTAAAAAATAATAAATCTATAATTTCAATACATTTTGGCTTTAGTTTTTTTACAAATTCCTGAATTCCAATTGTATCAATTCGATTAGTCAATTTATTACTGTCATCTAACAGATTTACGAAATTATCTGAAGAAAGGTTTTTTTGACTGTTATTAAAGTTTTTGGATCTTAACTTATCAATCGACGTATTGCGAGCAATATTAAGGATCCAGGTATAAAATCGGCCTTTGCCTTCATTATATGAATCTATGTTTTTCCAGATTTTGACAAAAACTTCCTGCAAAACATCTTCAGCTTCTTCACGGTTTTTTATTAAAACATTAATGACTGAAAACAGACTTTTAGAATACATGTCGTACAAATGGGTAAAAGCTCTTTCGTCTTTTTTGTAAATTAAAACTAATAATTCTTCCTGACTCATAGATGTGGATTTTAAGCTTAAACAAAATTTACAGAATCTTTTTTTAGATCCTGAGATAAAGATAATTTATTTTTTTGTGAAAAACATATTTTTTTTAACAGTCTAAACCTTAGTAAAATAAGGTGTTTTGAAAAAAAATAAGTTTTTTTCACATTTTTTAAAACCAAAAGTAATCCTATTACGTAAATGCTATTATAACATGAAATGAATGTTTTGATAAATAGCAAAAAAGATCCAATTTGTAGGAATTCAAATATTTGCGGATACATCAATTCAATAATGACTTTTAGAAATAATGATTTTTCAGACTGAAATTGGAAAATATTTGAATAATTAGAGAATTAATATCATGAATAATATGACAAATAATTTAAAAATATTAATTGTAGGCTTAACCACTGTTTTAGCATTTACAAATTCTAACAATAGTAGTTTTCAAAAAGGCAAAAAAGGTTTAAATATTTCGATTGATTCTAATGATAATGAAAATAGATTTAAAAAATTATAATAGCTTATAGTTGATGTCCTTGGACTTCCAGTGAACATTTATTTATAAACACTAAATATATACCGACAAATTAAAATAACATTTACAAGCCAAATTAAAATATTTTGAGAATTAGTGTAATTTATTGATAGATAATATGATTTCATTATAACCAAGGCGTCAGCTATAATTTTAATTAAAAACAAAATTTTAGAAAAATATAAAGATTAATTCATGGTTTGATTTGTTTGTATGGGGAGAAGCCTAGCGTCTGATTAACGCTAGGCTTCATTTTTTTATTTAACTTATGTTTAATAAAAATAAAGGACGCAAACGTAAACTCGAAAACAGATTTTCATTAATTTTATAAAAAATTATCAAAGATGAAAAAAATATTATGTCTAGCGTATGGTGCTCTATTTTTGTTTAGCTGCCAAAATCAAGCGCAAACCAATAAAACTAAAACGCCTAAAACGGATCAAGTCATGACAAAAGAAACTATTTATCAATATAAAGTAGAAGATTTATCTGGAAACACTTTTGATTTTGCTTCTTTAAAAGGTAAAAAGATATTAATTGTAAACACCGCTTCAAAATGCGGATTAACGCCTCAATACAAAGATCTTGAAGCTGTTTATAAAGAATATAAAGATAAAGGTTTTGTAATTGTAGGTTTTCCTGCTAACAATTTTGCTTCTCAGGAGCCGGGCACAAATGCAGAAATTGGTGCTTTTTGCCAACAAAATTACGGAGTGACTTTTCCTATGATGGATAAAGTTTCTGTAAAAGGAGACAATATGTGCGAAGTATATAAATTCCTGACACAAAAATCTAAAAATGGCTTACAGGATTCTGAAGTAGAATGGAACTTTCAAAAATACCTAATCAACGAAAAAGGAGAATTGGTAAAAGTAATCAAACCAAAAACTTTAGTTACAGAGCCGGAAGTTATCAATTGGATAAAAAGCTAGTTGAATTTATAAATAAAAAAAATTCACAAATTTGAATTATTTCAGGTTTGTGGATTTTTTTTTATTTATAATGTATGTGTCATTTCGACGGAGGAGAAATCACATAACGCAATTCCGTTTCGTTGCTCTCTGGATGTG
Source organism: Flavobacterium chryseum (assembly GCF_004362015.1). Classification (GTDB taxonomy): domain Bacteria; phylum Bacteroidota; class Bacteroidia; order Flavobacteriales; family Flavobacteriaceae; genus Flavobacterium. Next base: position 116,286 of record NZ_SNWW01000009.1, on the reverse strand, counting down.
ATTTCTCCTCTGTCGAAATGACACAAATTGCGAAAAATATTTGCGAGTTTTGAATTAAAAACACTAGTAGTAATAATAAAATCCGCGTTAAATCTGCGTTTTCGCTTTAGCGAATCCGTGTCATCCGTGTTTTAATAAATTACTTCAATATCAACTGCATAAAAACCAAATCAAGCCAATGATCAAATTTGTAACCCACTTCACGGACGGTACCCGTAACAACAAATCCGAATTTTTCATGAAAGGCAATACTTCCTGCATTATCTGCATCAATAGCACCAATCATAACGTGCAGACCTTGTTCTTTTGCTAAGCGAATTAATTCTGTTAGTATTTGAGAACCAATACCTTTACCAATAATGCTATCTACAACATAAACAGAATGCTCAACCGTATATTGATAGCCAATTTTTTCGCGGAATTGTCCGTAACTTCCAAAACCAACAACTTCGCCATCTAACTCAGCTACAACGATTGGCAGGTTTTTAGCCTTTTTATCTTCAAACCATTTTGTCTGAACTTCAAGAGTTTGAATTTCATAATTATAATTTGATGTTGTATGCAGAATAGAATAATTTACAATATCAAGGATTTTTTCTAAGTCGTTTACTGTTGCGGGTCTAAGGGTAACGTTCATGGTTTTTGTATTAGATTATTTGGTATTTAATTCAGCTAATAAAGTATCAACTTCTTTAGCATTCCAATTCATTTCCTGAGAAATAATTTTGGCATCTTTAGCATATTTTAAAGCTGCTTTTTTATCTTTAATTTTATTGTAAAGCCTTGCTACGAGCAAATTCCCATCATAAGAATCACTTAATTCCAGAGAATGTTTTACCCAGAAAACAGCTTTTTTTAAACTCGAAACATCTGAAATATGCTTTAAATAAGTTTGACCAATATCTTTTAGAAAACTTGCGTCATTCCAAACCAGATTTTCTGTTTCTTCAAGAGTAACTTTTTTGTAAAACTCCCATTTTTCTGTTCTTTCAGCTAAAGTGAGATCAAATTTAAAAACCAGAGAATCTGCTTTTTGCAATCTGATTGATTTTGCAATTTCTCTTTGTTTATAATAGTTTATTATATCTAAATTATCTACATACGGGCGAAGCGATTCTGTCACAATACTTTCTATTTTGCGGTCAACGCGATTTTGAGAAGCCACAGCGGCAAATTCCTTCTGATGCTTTAAAACATATTGAAATTCTCTCGAATTAATATCGGTAACTCCATTTGAGATGATACGCCAATTTGTTTCACTCACCAATTGCGCATCCGTTTGTGTATTAAGATAAACATGTGTCGGAATTGATAAATCAGATCGCTCTCTTCCTTTTTTTAGAACATTCAATAAAGCAAAAAATTTGTCTGAGTTACTCGAATCTGCCATAAACGCGGCCTCCAGATGTGGATATTGCATTTTCGTGTTCAAAGCATTATTGGCTTCAGTCATAAAATCCGGAGTCTTCATTTCGCCTTTTAAAGCATACAAAAGTGTTTCATCAGAATCTAAAAACAAAAAAGTAGGCAATGCTTTTGTATTGAATTTATTTTTGAGCGCAATTCCTTCTTCCTTTTCAATATTTTTCCAAATACAGATGTAATTTTTCTTCAGAAAATCCATAACGACCGGATCACTAAAAACTTCTTTTTTCATCTGATTACAATGCGGACACCAATCGGCATAAAGCATTACAAAAAGTGGTTTTCCTTCTTTTTTAGCAGTTTCTAAAGCAACTTTATAAGGTACATCATCAGGAACAAACTGATTTTGGGATTGTAAAGTTTGCAGCGAAATACAAAGAAAGAACATATATAAAAAACGCATACCAAGTATATTTTATCGAAAGATTTTGCTTTTACAAATATATTCCCTTTTTCTAAAAGCATACTTAATATCTTCCTAATTTATAAGTAAATCCGATGCGAAGTTTGTAACTTTGTACTATCTAAAAAGAAATCTTTTATTATCGATTTTCTTTAAAAAAAAGTAATACGCCATAAGAATGATTTACCCCAAAATACCGCTTGCACAAAGCATTATCGAAATTTGTTTAGCAAAAGGAATCACAAATATTATTATTTCCCCAGGATCCAGAAATGCTCCTTTAACTATAGGTTTTGCACAAAATCATAATTTTAAATGTTACAGTATTGCAGATGAGCGTTGTGCTGCATTTTTTGCCTTAGGAATTGCTCAACAAACCAAACAGCCAACCGCAATTGTATGTACTTCAGGATCAGCTTTGTTAAATTATTATCCAGCTGTAGCCGAAGCGTTTTACAGTCAGATTCCGTTAATCGTGATTTCTGCCGATCGACCTCAGAGTAAAATTGATATTGGAGACGGCCAAACTATTCGTCAGCAAAATGTTTATGAAAATCATTCTGTTTTTAATGCGAATCTAACCGAAGAAGCTTCTGTAGAAAATGATTTAAAAATTAATCAGGCAATCGAAACGGCTATTCTTCAAAAAGGACCGGTTCACATAAATGCTCCGTTCGAAGAGCCTTTGTATGAAACCGTTGAAGCACTTTCTATAGAACCAAAAATCACACATTCTGAAGAAATTATGGGAACAAAAATTATAGAAAATGTAGACGAATTTATTTCTATTTGGAATTCGGCCAAACGAAAATTAGTTTTAGTTGGTGTGAACGAAGCAAATTCTATCGACGAAAAAATTATTGAAAATTTCGCCAGCGATCCGTCAATTGTAGTTTTAACAGAAACTACTTCAAACTTACATCATCCTGATTTTGTTAGTAGCATCGATACTTTAATTACACCTTTTGATGATGATGATTTTGAGGCTTTTAATCCTGAAATTCTGGTAACTTTTGGTGGAATGATTGTTTCAAAAAGAATAAAAGGCTTTTTGCGAAAGTATAAACCAAAACACCATTGGCATGTTGATACCTTACGTGCTTATGATACATTTGGTGCCTTGACAAAGCATTTTGTCATGAAACCAAACGATTTCTTTAATGAATTACTAACCAAAGCCAGTTTTACAGAAAGCAATTATTTTGATGAAATAAAAGAAGTTTATGATCTGAGAAAGTTAAAACGAATTGAATATTTAAATAAAATTCCATTTTCAGATTTCAAAGTTTTCGAAAAAGTAATAGAATCCCTGCCAGTCAATTCGCAATTGCAAATAAGCAATAGTTCGGCAATTCGCTACGCACAATTAATTGATATTGATCCTTCAATTGAAGTTTTCTGCAACAGAGGAACCAGCGGAATCGACGGTAGCACATCTACAGCAATTGGAGCTTCGGTTGCAAGCCAGAAGCAAACCGTTTTTATTACAGGCGATATTAGCTTTTTATACGATAGTAATGCATTATGGAATTCTTACATTCCTAAAAACTTTAAAATTATTTTGATTAATAATGGAGGAGGAGGAATTTTCAGAATCTTGCCTGGCCATGAAGAAAAACCTGTTTTTAATACCTATTTTGAAACATCACATAAGTTGACGGCTGAACATTTAGCCAAGATGTACAAGATGAATTATTTTACAGCTGCCAATTTAGATACTTTAAAAGAAGGTATTGATCTTTTATATGCAAATGATGAAGTGGCGGGAATATTGGAGGTCTTTACACCAACTGTTGAAAATGATGCAATCTTAAAACAGTACTTCAAAGAGCTGATTTAATTTGTAAGTTAAATAGTGTTAAAATTAATCATTCGATACTTATAATTTTTATATTTGGGACATTAAAAAAGTAACCAATATTAAATTTACTATGAGTGCAAGAGAAGAATTAATTAAAAAGTATGCAGAAGATTTAAAAGAAAAATGTGGTGTAACTCCTGATATGGATTTACTGACAAAAGTAACAATCGGTTGCGGACCATCAATTTACAATGCAGATGCATCGACAGTTGCAGGAAGTGACAAGTCTGAATTAGAAACGGTTAAAAATAATTTTTTAATTAAAAAATTAGGACTAAAAGATTCACCTGAATTAGATGCTGCAATTCATGCCGTTTTAGAACAATATGGCAAATCAAACAAACATAAACACAGAGCAGTGGTTTATTACTTACTGACTTTGCACTTTAAAAAAGAAAATGTTTATAAATAAGTTTTAAATTTCTTCAGGAATTACAAAAAGCACCTTTCATAAGGTGCTTTTCTTTTTTATATTACAATAATTGTTGATTTATTTAAAACATTTCTTTGAACCATTTTCAAACTTCGTACATTTGCACCTTAGAAACTTAGTTGCTTTACAACTCAGAACCTCATTAGAATGATTGAAATAGGAAAATACAATACACTTACCATATTACGTGATACCAAAGTTGGTTTATTTTTAGGAAATCCTGAAGAAGACCCTGAAGGAATTCATGATATATTATTACCCAATAAATATGTTCCAAACGAATTTGAAATAGGCGAAGAGCTTATTGTTTTTGTTTACCTGGATCACGAACAACGTCCGATCGCAACAACGCTTGAACCTTATATTTTACTAAATGAATTTTCACTTCTAAGAGTAAATTACATTAATCAGGTTGGTGCTTTTATGGATTGGGGAATGGAAAAAGATATTCTGGTTCCGTTTAAAGAACAGGCACGCCCTATGGAAAAAGGAAAACGCTACCTGGTTTATCTTTATATGGATGAAAAAACCAATCGTTTAGTGGCTTCAAGTAAATTGAACCAATTTTTAAAGAACGATGAGCTTACAGTTGAAAAAGGTGAAGAAGTGGATTTGATAGTTTCACATATTACCGAATTAGGAATCAACGTTATCATTAATGAAAAACACAAAGGATTATTGTACAAAGATGAAGTGTATGATGATGCTATTAGAACCGGCGACAGAATGCGCGGTTATATCAAAAACATTCGACCTGATAATAAAATAGATGTTGCTTTGCAAATACAAGGTTATGAGAGTATTGAACCAAATGCAGAAAAGGTTTTAGATGAGTTAAGAGCCAACAGAGGGTTTTTACGCTTAAATGACGCTTCGCATCCGGAAGATATTAAAACCGTATTGAAAATGAGCAAAAAAACCTTTAAAAAAGCAATTGGAGCTTTATACAAAGAAAAACTGATAGAAATCAAAGATGATGGAATTTATCTCGTAAAAGAAGAATAATTTCTTAAAATTCTAATAAAAAAAATCCAAATTCCATCTTGTCTAATAGTGCTGGAATTTGGATTTTTTTATTGGTTTTATTTATCAATTATAACAAGAAAGGCTACTCATTACGAGTAGCCTTTCCCTTTTTTATTCTAGTTTTAAAAAAAATTGTAATTAAAAAAAAACAGAAATAAAATTATTCGAATCAATCAAAAAAATAAAAGCTTTAAAAATTTTAGAAATTACTTCTTTGATCCTTTTTGTATGTCTTTAAATAGTCTAATGCATTCGTATTAAAAGCAAAAAATCAATTTCACGGCAGAACCATTTAGTTGGATATATATTTATAGAAAGCACTTCAATTTTTAATTAAGTCCCCATTATCGTAATCCTTTTAGACAAATTGAATAAACAATTCTATTCTTTTAACCATAGGTGTTACTATCTCTTTTTTGAAGTTTCAACAAACGAATAAACCATTTGCTCATCAATTAAAGTTTTAGCATTTAAAACCCCAAAAAAATGAGCGACAAATTTTTTAAATTTTCTCAAAAAAATCATTTTTTAGGTTAATAAATCAGTGAAAGAAAATCAATCTGAAAAGAATGAAATAAAATGTATCTCATTGATTTCTAGAGTATAAAATTAATTCTTTTTTTTTATATCCAATGTTAAATAATGTTATTTTTTGTAAGTAAATACTAATTGTTAACATTCGGAGACATTTTCACAAAGACTTAAAGCAAATTGAGTAGGTAAAAATATAAAAATGCTTTATTTTTACGCTATAATTTTAAAACAAAACAAATAGCAATGGATTGGATTACTGCCAGAGAATTTGAAGATATAACCTACAAAAAATGTAACGGAGTTGCAAGAATCGCTTTTAACAGACCAAACGTTAGAAATGCTTTCCGCCCAAAAACAACTTCAGAATTATACCAGGCTTTTTACGATGCACAAGAAGATACGTCAATAGGAGTAGTTTTGCTTTCTGCAGAAGGTCCTTCGACCAAAGACGGAGTTTATTCTTTTTGTAGCGGCGGAGATCAAAATGCCCGCGGACATCAGGGTTATGTTGGAGAAGACGGTCAGCATCGCTTAAATATTCTTGAAGTACAGCGTTTAATTCGCTTTATGCCAAAAGTAGTTATTGCAGTTGTTCCGGGATGGGCAGTTGGTGGCGGACACAGTTTGCACGTAGTTTGCGACATGACTTTGGCGAGTAAAGAACATGCTATTTTTAAACAAACAGATGCCGATGTAACCAGTTTTGATGGTGGATACGGATCTGCTTATTTAGCTAAAATGGTCGGACAGAAAAAAGCGCGTGAAATTTTCTTTTTAGGGAGAAATTATTCGGCTCAGGAAGCAATGGATATGGGAATGGTAAATGCTGTAATTCCGCATGATGAATTAGAAGATACTGCTTATGAATGGGCGCAGGAAATTCTTCAAAAATCGCCAACATCTATAAAAATGCTAAAATTCGCCATGAACCTTACAGACGACGGAATGGTTGGTCAGCAGGTTTTTGCCGGCGAAGCAACCCGTTTGGCCTATATGACCGAAGAAGCAAAAGAAGGTAGAAATGCCTTTTTAGAAAAAAGAAAACCAAACTTTGGAGAAAATAAATGGCTTCCATAAAAATATTTTAGATTTTCGATTGCAGCTTTTAGATTTTTAAAATTTGCAATTTAAATTCAGAATGTAACTATGTATCTATCTAAAATCTATCCCGAGGGTTCGGGACTAAAATCTAAATCAAAAATAAATGAAACATTGGATTGAAGCCGCCAGATTACGCACATTACCTTTATCAGTTTCTGGAATTATAGTAGGAAGTATTTATGCTTTATCTAACCCAACCGAAACCATTAATACTCCAACCGAAGTTTTTAGCTGGAAAATTTTTGGTTTTGCACTTTTAACAACACTTGGTTTGCAGATTTTATCAAATTTCGCAAACGACTACGGAGACGGTGTAAAAGGTACGGATAACGCGGATAGAGTTGGACCTGCAAGAGCAATTCAGAGTGGTGTAATCACGCCTCAGGCTATGAAAAAAGCCATAATAATAACTTCTATATTAACATTATTAGCCGCAATTACCTTAATCTATTTTGCGTTTGGACAAACAAATTTTGTTTACTCCATCTTTTTCTTATTGCTTGGCATCGCTGCAATTGCTTCTGCAATTCGTTATACCGTTGGAAATTCAGCTTATGGTTATAAAGGATTTGGAGACCTTTTTGTATTTGTTTTCTTCGGACTTGTAAGCACATTGGGCGTTAACTTTTTATATTCAAAAGAAGTTGATCCGATTTTAATCTTACCGGCAATTTCAATTGGTTTGTTAAGCGTTGGGGTTTTAAACCTGAACAATATGCGTGACGAAGAATCAGATAAAAAATCCGGAAAGAATACAATCGTAGTGCAAATTGGTGGCAAAAAAGCAAAAATTTACCATTTTACCCTGATCATTACCGCAATGCTTTTGGTTGTTATTTTTGCTGTTTTAAGCGATTATAATTTCGATCAGTATTTGTTTTTATTGGCTTATATTCCTTTAACCAAACATTTAATTACTGTTTATAAAAACCAAGATCCTAAGCTGTTAGATCCGGAATTAAAAAAACTGGCGCTTAGTACATTTTTGCTTTCAATATTATTAACAGTATGTATGATTTCATTAATTTCAGACATTATTGTTAACCTTTTCTTAGGCGGAAGATAAAACAAGTTCAACTTTAAAATTTACAAAAATGAAAATTACATTTTACGGACACGCATCTTTAGGCATCGAAGTTGGAGGAAAACACATTATCGTTGACCCATTTATTACTGGAAATCCGAAAGCGGCAGCAATCGACATAAACACATTAAAAGCAGATTATATTTTACTGACACATGCACATGGCGACCACGTTCTTGACGTTGAGGCTATTGCAAACCGTACGAATGCCGTTATAGTTTCAAATGCAGAAATAACAAGTTATTATGCTAAACAAGGACTTAACGCGCATCCTATGAATCATGGCGGAAGCTGGAGTTTTGATTTTGGAAAAGTAAAATATGTAAACGCAATTCATTCAAGTTCATTTCCTGACGGAAGTTACGGCGGAAATCCCGGTGGTTTCGTGATCGAAGGCGAACACAAAAACATTTACATTGCCGGAGATACAGCACTTACATACGATATGAAGTTGATTCCGTTACGAACAAAATTAGATTTAGCCATTTTTCCAATCGGAAATAATTTTACAATGGATGTTGAAGATGCAATCATCGCTTCAGATTTTGTAGAATGCGATAAAATTCTAGGCTATCATTTTGATACTTTTGGTTATATCGAAATCAATCACGAAGATGCAATCCGTAAGTTTTTTAATAAAGGAAAAGATTTGATGCTTTTAGAAATAGGAGAATCGATAGAATTGTAATATTTTCATCCTGAGCGAAGTCGAAGAAGGAGCTAATCCCGCTTTCGGCTATATCTTTTTTAAGTCGATGAAAAATCTCCTCAAAAAAGTATACCGCCTCTATCGGGGCTAAGACAATCGGTTTCATAAGAAAATTATTTTTGGCATAATATATGTCATTTCGATTAAAGAGAAACCAAAATGAAATAACAAATCATCTATCAATATGAATTTAAAAAGATTAGCCCTATTTTTTTTAATTACAATTTCATACAACACATTCGCCCAAAAAGACGGTTATTGGGACAAAGAACGTGCAACTACAAAAGAAATTATTGCGTACGCCCGTGATAGAATAACCCTTAAAACAGAAGATTTACCAGTAGGTACAACTGAAATTGTTTACAGAGTTACACTTTTAGATGAGAACCAACAAATGGCAAATAGTTTGGTTTCCGTTTTGAAAGCAATTCCGGACCCAACCGGAATCAGTCAGGGTTCTGCCGGAGCGGTTTTTATAATGTCTAAAATTTCAGGCGATGACACGTGTACGTATGCACTTTTTACTTCAAACGATGATGTAAAAAAGTATGTTGATGATGGTAAAACAAATAAAGCGTGTTATGCACAAGAAGAACCTATTAGCAAAGATGCCAAACGATTATCTTTAGATAAATCATCTTGTCTGGGACAGAATATTAGTAACATTTATTTTGGATTTCATAGCAAAAACTGGGTTTTAAGCCAAAAAATAGTTTTAGAAGTCGTGCCTTGGGTTGATACAAAACTAAATCGCGGTTGGAATCAGGATAATAAAAATGAAATTATAAGTTTGTGCAAAACATCAACGATGGCACAAAAAATGGCCGATTCTGATGATTTTTGCGTTTGCATTTTAGAAAAAATAATGAAACAATACCGTTATACGGAGTTTCAGAAATTATTACCAATCGAAAAAAACAAAGTGTATAAAGATTTCGGTAATCTATGTTATAACGATGCCGCTATTTCAAAAAACGTTTATAACGATTTAAGAACACAAGCAGCAACATTAATAAAATTACAGAAATACAACGAAGCAATTCCGAAATTAAATACTATAATTAATGATGGAAAAGCAACAGCAATTGATTACAGTTCAATTGGTTATTGCTATATTTTAACAAAGCAATATGCAAAAGCAATTAAATCTTTAAAAGAAGGTGAAAAGCTTGACGATACAGAATTATTGGTAAAACTAAATTTAGCGCATGTTTATTTGGTAAGTGACGATTATAGCGAAGCAAAAGCAATCTACAAAAAATATCAAACTCAAAACGTAACTGATAGTTTGAGCTGGACAGAGAAAACAAAACAGGACTTTACCATTTTCCAGAAAGCAGGATTACCATCAAAAGATTTTGAACGTGTTTTAAATCTTTTTAATTAAATCTTTTCTACCATATAAGTTATATAAGAAAATTTAAGCTCAAAATTGGCGTAAAGTTTAATGAACTTATATAACTTATATGGTGAAAAAATATTTCTATGAAAGCAACTTACCATAAATACATGCTCGAGTTTAAGCGCCCGTCCGGAACTTCTCGCGGCATTATGACCGAAAAAGAAACCTGGTTTATTGTTCTTGAAGAAAACGGTAAAAAAGGAATAGGCGAGTGTGGTATTTTACGTGGTTTAAGTGCAGATGACAGAGATGATTACGAAGAAAAACTAAAATGGACGTGTGAAAATATTCATTTGGGAGAAACGGCACTTTGGGAATCTCTATTAGAATTTCCATCCATACAATTCGGCATAGAAATGGCTTTTTTATCCTTAAAAAGTCAAAATCCATATTTATTATTTCCTTCTGAATTTACAAATAGTTCCAAGTCAATTGTAATAAATGGTTTGGTTTGGATGGGAGAAGCTTCTTTCATGAAACAGCAGATAGAAGAGAAATTAGCCGACGGATTTAACTGTATCAAACTCAAAATTGGAGCAATTGATTTTCAAAAGGAATTAGCATTATTAGAATTTATTCGAAGCCATTTTTCTGCTGAACAAATAGAAATAAGAGTAGATGCTAATGGCGCATTTTGTTTAAACGAAGCTTTAGATAGATTAAATCAACTCAATAAATTTCAGCTACATAGCATAGAACAGCCTATTAAAAAAGGAAATATCGAAGCAATGAAAAATCTTTGCAAAACCACTCCGTTTCCAATAGCTTTAGATGAAGAACTAATAGGCATTTTTTCATTAGAAGGAAAAGAAAAATTACTTCAGCAAATCAAACCACAATACATTATTCTTAAACCAAGTTTTATAGGAGGTTTTAGAGGAACTCAGGAATGGATAACATTGGCTAATAAATATAAAATTGGCTGGTGGATAACATCTGCATTAGAAAGTAATATTGGCCTGAATGCGATTGCACAATGGACATTTTTACAAAATTCTCAAATGCCTCAAGGTTTAGGAACCGGAGGTCTTTATACTAATAATTTTGATTGTCCGCTCGAAGTAGAAAAAGGACAGCTGTGGTACAATTCATTAAAAAAGTGGGATTCCAGTTTTCTTGATAAAGCATAAAAAACTGGCCGAAACAAGTAAAAAACGACAGAGTAGAAAAACCTTGTACTAGTGTTGTTTCTGAGCTAAATCAGCTTCTAAAGATAAAATTTTTGCATTTAAGCTTTTTGTATGTGCTTTGCAGGCATCTAAATCATCCTGAAGTGCTTCTTCAAGTGAATTGTCGCGTTTAGAATTCAGTTTTCCTAATAAGTAGCCCAAAATTCCACAGATTAATCCTGTTAGCACAGGAATTAAGATATAAGGCATATTCATAATAGTATATTTTATTATTTAATCATTTGCGAAAGCAGTGTTTAAAGTTTCAAATCCAGATACCTAAAAGCAGGTATTAAATTATAAGATTAAAGTTACGTAATTTTAAATTAAAAATGATGTATAAGTCTGTTTTTCAATACTTTATTTTAAAATCACAATTAAATTATTTGTAGCTTTTTAAGATAAGTTTAAAAGCTTGTTAATTGGTTTCCATGTTTTTTTTAAGTAAATTGAGTAACTTGCATATAAATTAATTTTCAAACTAAAATGATCGAAATAGAAAGAAAGTTTCTTGTAAAATCTGATGATTTTAAAGAACAGGCTTTTACTCAAAATAAAATTGCTCAGGGATACTTAAGTTCACTTCCTGAAAGAACAGTTCGTGTTAGGATTAAAGGCGAAAGGGGGTTTTTGACGATAAAAGGAATTGGTCATCACGGTGGCATGTCGCGTTTTGAATGGGAAAATGAAATTCCGATTGATGAAGCTCAGGAATTGCTCAAACTTTGCGAAAAAGGCAAAATTGAAAAAACCCGTTTTGAAATAAAATCTGGAGAACATGTTTTTGAAGTAGATGAATTTTATGGCGAAAACGAAGGATTGGTTATGGCTGAAATTGAATTGAAATCTGAAACAGATACTTTTGAAAAACCGGATTGGCTGGGAGAAGAAGTAACCAATGATAAACGCTATTATAATGCCTATTTGAGTAAAAAACCTTTTAAAGATTGGGCAAAAGAATAGATTATGACAGAACAATATGATTTGATTATTGTGGGAGGCGGCCCAATTGGACTTGCCTGCGCAATTGAAGCTCAAAAGAAAAATTTAAGTTATTTAATTATAGAAAAAGGCGCCATTGTAAACAGTATTTTTAATTATCCGTTATACATGACCTTTTTCTCTACGGCGGAAAGGCTGGAAATTGGAGATATTCCTTTTAATTGTCTGGCACCAAAACCCGGACGTCAGGAAGCATTAGAATATTATCGAAACATTCACCGCTATTTTAATTTTTCGATTCATCTGTTTGAAAAAGTAAATCAGGTTCAAAAATTGGAAAATTCCTTATTTAAAATTACAACTGATAAAGCAGTTTACGAATCAAAAAACGTAATTATTGCGATCGGTTTTTATGATATTCCGATCGAAATGAATATAAAAGGCGAGGAGTTGCCAAAAGTTCGTCATTATTATAAAGAGGCACACGAATATGCATTTAGAAATATTCTGGTTGTTGGTGCTAATAATTCATCTGTTGATGCGGCTTTAGAATGCTGGAGAAAAGGCGCTAACGTGACAATGGTTATTCGTAAGAATGAAATTAACAGCAGAGTTAAATATTGGGTAAAACCGGATATCGAAAACCGAATTGAAGAGGGAGGCATCAAAGCTTATTTTGAATCGAATATTTCTGAGATTCGAGAAAATGAAGTTGAAATTGAAACTCCAACAGGCAAAATAACTATAGAAAATGATTTTGTTCTGGCTTTAACCGGCTATAAACCAGATTTGAGTTTTCTTGAAAAAATGGGTATTCAACTTTCTGAGGATGAGTTAAAAACGCCAACTTATAATCCCGAAACAATGGAAACAAATATTGAAGGATTGTTTTTGGCAGGCGTTGTTTGCGGAGGAATGCAAACACATAAATGGTTCATTGAAAACTCACGCATTCATGCAAATATGATTGTGGATTATATTACATCTAAGTAAAAGTTTGCCACGAATTGCCCGAATTTACACTAATTTTTTGGCAGTTCGAGCGAAGTTGAGAACACTTTGCGTGCATTTCGACTTCGCTCAATGTGACATGCTTTGGAACAAAAAATTAGTGTAAATTCGGGCAATTCGTGGCAAAAAAATATTAAGAACTACAAGAAAGCATAGAGCAACCCACTTTAGAACGTGCCCAATCTGGTCGTTTCGCAAACCATTTCTCAGACTCAGGTTGTTCCTCGTAAGGCTTTTGCAAAAGCACAAATAATTCATCAACCAGAGAATAATCTCCCTCATCAGCGGCATCAATTGCTAGTTGCGACATATAATTTCGCAACACATATTTAGGATTTATGGTATTCATTTTTTCTGCGCGATTTTCATCAGAAAGTTCTTCAGTATTTAATCTTTCGATATAAACCGAAAACCATTTTGTCCAGGAATCTAGAATATCACCCGAAATTTCTTCTGGAATATAAAATGCATCATGAATTTTTTCAATGGGCACTTTTGCAGAATCTGTCTTTTTTATTTTGTTTAAATTTCTAAAAAAAATTGTCATATCAGTTTCAGATAATTGCAAAACTTTTTCTAGCCCTTCAATTAATTTATTGTCACTTTCTGTTGAAGTAAATAAACCTAATTTACTCAAAAACATTGTTTTATAATCAGAATCAAAATCAGTAATAAACGTTTCTAAGATTTTTTCTAAAGGTTCTGCCTCATTAATTAAAGGATAAAGCGCATTTGCCAATTGATACAAGTTCCATTGTGCCACTTGTGGTTGATTTCCGAAACGGTATCTTCTATTTTGACTGTCTGTTGTATTTGGAGTCCAATTTGGGTCATAATTTTCCAGCCAGCCGTATGGGCCATAATCAATTGTGATTCCGTGAATCGACATATTATCCGTATTCATAACGCCATGTACAAAACCAACTCTTTGCCAATGCAAAATCATTTCGCGTGTTTTATCGGCCACCGTTTTAAAGAATTGTAAATATTGTTCCTTAGGCTCGCCTTTAATTTCAGGGAAATAATGTTTGATGTTATATTCTACAAATTCTTTTAGATTTTTGAGTTCGTTTCGGGCTGTAAGCATTTCAAAACTTCCAAAACGAATAAACGATGGAGCAACACGACATACAATGGCACCTTTTTCGTAAGCAGGATTTCCGTTGTATAAAATATCGCGTAAAACTTCATCGCCGGACAACATTAAGGAAAGCGATCGGGTAGTGGGAACTCCCAAATAATGCATCGCTTCGGCACATAAATATTCTCTTATTGACGAACGTAAAACGGCCAAACCATCAGCAGTTCTGGAGTAAGGTGTTTTTCCTGCACCTTTTAGTTGCAGCGTAAAAAATTGATTATTATGTTCAACTTCAGTTAAATTAATGGCGCGGCCATCTCCTAATTGTCCAGCCCAATTCCCGAATTGATGTCCGGCATAACACATTGCGTACGGACGAGTTTCAGGAAGAATTTCTTTTCCTGAAAAAACATTCAAAAATGACTCAGACTGAATTTCTTCTGCAGAAATACCAATTAATTCTGCGACTTCTTTTGAAGCATGAATTAACTTAGGATTTGCCGGTTCTGTTGGATTCACATACGAAAAAACCGCATTTGATACCTGACGAATTTCATTATTTTCATTAGGATCAGCAGGTAATTCAGCTGTAAATCGATTATTTATTTTTAAATTTTTCATTTGAGTTTTTGTTTTTTTGCTACAGATTAAAAAATTAAAATGATTTTGTTTCACGCAGATCCTGCAGATTTAAGCAGATTTTTTAGATTTAGAAATAAAAAAAATCTGCTTAAATCTGCTTAAATCTTTTTTAAATCTGCGTGAAATAAATATTTAAATAATCTATGTAAATCATTTTAATTTGTGGCTAACATTTTTAATCAATTAATTTATCAGCGTACATTTTTTTTAATTTCTGTACTTTCGGATCGATTACGATTTGGCAATAACGAGCTTCCTGATTGTTGTTGTAATAATTTTGATGGTCTTCTTCTGCATTATAAAAAACTTCAAAATCCTTTAATTCAGTTACAATCGGATCTTCATAAAAAGCTTTAACTTCTTCAAAAACCTGAGATGCAATGCTTTTTTGTTCTTCATCATGATATAAAACAATAGAGCGATATTGTGTACCGCTGTCTGCACCCTGGCGATTAAGCGTTGTTGGATCATGGCTCGTCATAAATATAAAAACCAAATCGTGATATGAAATTATGTCAGGATTAAAGGTTACTTGTATGACTTCGGCATGACCGGTTCTTCCGGTACAAACTTCCCGATAAGGCGGATTTTTAATAAAACCTCCCGAAAATCCAGATTTTACGGATTCTACTCCTTTTAAACGCTGAATAACAGCTTCTACACACCAAAAGCATCCTCCACCAAAAGTGGCTACGGATAAATTTTCCATAAATGTAATAGTTAAGTTTATATGCCCTATTAATCTGATAGAATATTATGATAAATTATTTAAAAAAAGACCGTTTAGTTAAAGATACTAAAAGGTTGTTTAATGTTTGAAGTTTATAATTGATAAATTCACAATTCTATAAAAAAGCAATATATTTGCAATCAAATTTAGGCACAGCAATGAATAGCAAAAATAATACCATCACTTTAGAAACCTATTTTCAGAATTTTAGGCAACATATTGTTGGTGTAAATCAAGAATTTACATCTCCATACGGAAAAAAACAGATTATTTATACTGATTGGACTGCCAGCGGAAGATTATATCGACCAATTGAAGACAAACTTCTCAATGAATTCGGGCCTTTTGTAGCTAACACGCATACTGAAACAACTGTGTCAGGTACTGCCATGACAAAAGCATATCATCATGCCAGAAATATTATCAAGCGTCATACAAATGCTAATAATGATGATGTTTTAATAACTGATGGAACTGGAATGACGGGAGTTATTAATAAATTTCAGCGTATTCTGGGTTTAAAAGTGCCTGAAAATTTAAAAGATTTTATTACAGTTCCGGCTGAGAAAAAGCCTGTTGTTTTTATCTCACACATGGAGCATCATTCTAATCAAACTTCCTGGTTAGAAACTATTGCTGATGTTGAAATTATTCCTTCTTGCGAAAAAGGCCTTTTTTGTTTGGATAATTTAGCTCTATTACTTGAAAAATATGAAGACAGAACCATCAAAATTGCTTCTATTACTTCGTGTTCGAATGTTACGGGATTGAAAACACCTTTTCATGAAGCTGCCAAATTAATGCACCAAAATAATGGTGTTTGCTTTGTAGATTTCGCTTGTTCAGGACCGTATGTAGAAATTGATATGCATCCTGAAGATCCTGAATCGTATCTTGATGCTATTTTCTTTTCGCCACATAAATTTTTAGGCGGACCTGGAACTTCCGGAGTTTTGATTTTTAGTAAAAAATTATACAACAATATGATTCCTGATTGTCCGGGTGGAGGAACGGTAAGCTGGACAAATCCTTGGGGCGAACATAAATATATTGACAATATCGAGGATCGCGAAGATGGCGGAACTCCGGGTTTTCTGCAGGTTATCAAAACAGCTCTTGCAATTGAACTTAAGGAAGAAATGGGAATTAAAAACATCTTACAGCGCGAGCATGAAATTGTCGATTATGTTTTTAATGAATTAGATGCTGTACCAAATATCAAAATTTTGGCCGGACAGCACAAAAACCGTTTGGGTGTAATTTCATTTTTTATTGAGGATTTGCATTTTAATTTAGGTGTAAAATTGTTGAATGATAAATTTGGAATTCAAACCAGAGGCGGATGTAGCTGCGCGGGAACTTACGGTCATTTTTTACTTCACGTAGATCAGGAAACTTCGAATAAATTAGTTAACGAAATTACGATTGGAGATTTGATCAAAAAACCGGGATGGATCAGAATGTCGATTCATCCAACAACTACTGATGAAGAAATTGCTTTTGTTTGTAATGGCATTAAAGATTTAGCAGAAAATCACAAAACATGGGCTTTGGATTATTCTTATAATAAAAACACAAATGAGTTTATTCATAAAAACGCAAATTCATTTGAAGATGAATTAGTGGCTGGTTGGTTTAAATCCTAAAGTTATTAACCGCAAAGGGCACTAAGATTTTTTTATTTTGAGACTTATAAAAACGCAAAGTTCGCAAAGCTTTATATCGATTTTAGCTTTGCGAACTTTGTGTTTTTAAACCCAAAAACGCCACTTTATAAAAAAAATACTTTGTGAACTTTGCGGTAAAAGTAAGCCTTGTAATAATTTGAATCCGGTTTTTTTTTAAAACTTTGTTAGTTTTGTTACGACAACATTAAAGTTTTGGTCCTTAAAAATCTAGGTCTAAATAATTAAATTATTTTGCTTCCTGAAATTTTCTTAGTGATAATAAAGCCTGATCTTGTATTTTGTCCTGAAAAAATCCTGTCCAGCCTAATAATAATCCTGTAATTCCAAAAGCTTGTTTCGACCATTTCCAAACATCAAAATTATCGGTGTGTTTTATCATCAAGCCATCCTGAAAAACAAATTCTGCAGCAATTTTATTAATGACATTTCTATTGGTTCTGCTAAATTTATAAGTAGCAACCCAATTTGCTGAACCGGTAAAATCATCGGCCTTAATATTAAAGAACTCAATTTTTAAAGTTCCTTTGCTTCTTAATAGCAGCATTTGCCACATGTCAGAAACTTGTTCTTCTTTAAGCAAGCCAAAAGCCGGATCTATAAAATGAATTTTTGGGTGGTAGCATTCGCTCATTGTTTTGTAATCAGCGTTTGCAAAAGCAGAGTAGAATTTTTCTATAAGTTTTTCGTTTGAGTTCATAAAATACGTTTAGATCATAAATATAACATTTATTAAAGAAAAAAATCTTTATAAAACACTTATTTCTTTAGCCGTATTAAATGTTTTTTTTGATTGATCGTATGCGGTAGAAAAGTATGATATTTTATTTTGTGCCGTAAAATATCCTGTTTGATTGCCAAAAGTATTTGAACTGCCTGTAATTATAAATCTAATTGCTTTAATATCAGTGTTTTTGAGTTTGTTCATTTCTGCCGGCGTAAAATAATAGTAAGATGTTGTTTTACCATCAGCAGATTCTTTAACATTTTTATCGGTGCAGGCGATAACATCTGCATTTGCCAAATCTACATAAACTCCTCCTGCAATTCTGGCTTTATCATTTGCAGTAGCAATTGTTAATTTTAAAATTCCTCCTTTTTCTGTTTTCGCAATCTGAACATTTACTTCGCCGGTAAAAGCATATTTTTCGCAGATAAAAGTATAATTTTGTGTTGCTGAAAAAGGTTTAGAACCATTTACAATCATGGTTTGCTGGGCATTTGTCAAAGCCGAAATAAACAATAACACAAAAAGGGGGAATTTTATATTCATATTTTTTAGATTTATTAATCTTTTATTTGAGAATCGAATTTTTCGTCCCAATCCATTGATTTTATGGCAGAAACTAAATTATCTTCATTTACAAAAACGCGCAGTTCTTTGTTCGCTACTTTTTTTGTATACACTGCATGATAACGATAAATCGTTTCTTGTTTTGTTTTATAAACACCATCTAATTTCAAATCAACAAAACTTCCATAATATTGTCTAAACCTTTGGCAGGTTTTAGTCAATCGTTCTTCAGTTGTGTTTTCCATTACAGACTTCGTAACTTCTGTTTCATCAAAAGGTTTAAATTTTGATGTATTGCAAGTTTCCAGAACTCGCTTACCCAAGTCATAAGCCTTTCTTTGTTGGTCTGAATTGACTTCAGTAATTTTTTTAATTTTTAAATCTTCTGTGTCTCTGCTAATGTTTTTCGATTTGCAGCCAACTAGCAACAACAAACATATAATCAATCCCGCTTTCTTCATAATCATTTAAGTTATTTTTAATAATAAGTTTGGGTCGGGACAGTTTTCAATATAAAAGTTCAAGTCGTTTATGTTGCAAACTCCCGGATAATCGCCATTATAATTTTCAATATTATTTATAATCTGAAAATGCAGGTGTGGAGCATAATCTCCATTAACTGCCGAATTTCCAAAGGTTGCAAAACTTTCACCTTTTTTGAAAATAGTCCCAACGGTAAGGTTTTCTATACTTTCTAACGACAAATGTCCGTATAAAGTATAAAATTTTTCATTTTCAATTTCATGTTCCAAAATAATAGTCGGGCCGTAATCTCCCAACCCTACATTGTCTTTAAAACTGTGTACTTTGCCATCAATAGGAGCTAAAATTATAGTACCTTCTTTGCTCCACAAATCAAGACCGATATGAATATTACGTTCCGGATTTGATTCGTTTTTAAAAATGGTACTTCTTTGATATAAATTCCGTCCTTCAATATAGCCTCCATATGCAACTTCTGCATTATTTTTTTTCAAATAATTAGATATAAAAACTTCAAATTCAGCAGCATTATCAGGTTTTTTTTCAACCAATTCCTGATTTGTAGTGGATAAATCCAAAGCTATATATTTTGATAATTCTATACTCGAATCGATAACTTTAGTAGGTGGTAAAGTTTTTAAAATAGAAACAAGGGTCTTCATAAAATGGTAATTTAAGCGACTTTTTCGATAATTATTAATTCGTTGTGATCTTCTATGCGGGGCAACATTTTTGCGGTAAACAATTTAGGATTTATTTCTGAAATATACTTTCTATTCCTCACATTATGCGCTTCATCTAAAATCATTGTATTAAAAATAACAAATCCCATATTTTTTAAAAGAAATAAAATACGCTCTGTAAAAAATGTTTCAAATAAAAAATTCGGCATTTTGATATCTTCAAAAACATCAATAATAATTAAATCATAATTGTCTTTGGTTTTCAATACAAATTCAAAAGCATCATCAATAATTATTTCAAGTTGTTTAATTTTATCAAGATTAAAATATTGATTAGCAATCTGAATGATATCAGAATCAATTTCGACTCCCGTAATTTTACCTTTATACTCAACTTCGTCAACTAAGGTTTTAATTACACTTCCGCCGGCTACTCCCAACAATAAAATATGATCCATTTTGGTAATTTTTTCATAACCAATATTTCGTAAACCATACCTTAATATACGTTGCAAACTTCCGTACGAGTAATTGGTATTTTCAGAATCTAAAACTAATTCTCCGTTTGCCCAGGTAACTTCGATCGTTTTACTTCGGGCTGATTTCTTTTTAAATATTTTAATTGGAATAATATAACTAAATATTTTTTGGATCATTTTGTACGGGTTTTACTCAAATTTACCATTTTAAATCTTTTATTTTGCATGAAATAATAAATTTTAATGAAGAAACAATTGTACAAGTTCATCTTTTTTAAGTTAATGGGCTGGAAGATAGTAGGATTAGAAAATGCTGAAGTGAAAAAATCTGTTATGATGGTAATGCCCCATACAAGTAATCATGATTTTTATTTGGGAGTATTCACCCGTGGAATTTCCGGATTGAAAATGAATTGGGTGGGCAAAAAGGAATTATTTAAATTTCCTTTTGGATATTATTTTAAAAGTGTAGGAGGTGAGCCGCTGGATCGTACCGGAGGTTTGAATAAAGTAGATTCTATTGCTGCAATTTTTGACAGAAAAGAAGTTTTTCGTTTAGCTGTTGCACCTGAAGGAACCCGAAAAGGAGTAAAGGAAATAAAAAGCGGGTTTTATTATATTGCGCTTAAAGCTAATGTGCCAATAATTCCTGTTGCTTTTGACTGGGGCAAGAAAGAGGTTAATTTTGGAAAACCATTTTTCCCGACTGGGAATTATGAAGCCGATTTACAAATTTTAAAAAAGCATTATGACGGAGTTATAGGTAGAATTCCCGAAAATGGATTTCAACTCTAAATTTAGTTGTTTTTTGCTTCCCTGAGAATCGCTTAAATAAAAAATAATTGCAAAAATTTTCAAATACGCGAAAATTTTAAATCAAGGATTATATACCTTAAATGTTCCGTTTTTATAAAAAAACACAATTTTTTCAATTTCACTTTCTTCTGAACTAAAATTTGAATTTTTTGGTTCAGAGAATGTTCTTGTTTCTGAACTTTCATTTTTGGGCTGATTAATTTCAGAAAATAAATCAGATGAAATAATATTTTCATTTGACAAAATAGGAGCAGAAGATTTTTCAATTGCTACAGTTTCTTCAATTTTTGAAATAGTAGTTTCTTCATTTTTAGGAAAACTTCCCTTGCCATTTAAAATCCAATAGAGATCTACATCCGGAAAAACATCC
Source organism: Flavobacterium chryseum (assembly GCF_004362015.1). Taxonomy (GTDB): domain Bacteria; phylum Bacteroidota; class Bacteroidia; order Flavobacteriales; family Flavobacteriaceae; genus Flavobacterium. The sequence goes on along the minus strand of NZ_SNWW01000009.1, from coordinate 94,923 downwards.
AGAATTTTTAGTACAAAATCAAGACTCGGTTTGTTTCTGCCAGAAAGCAGGTGAGACATACTCGATCGCTGTACACCAATTTTATCGGCAAAAGAGGAGGCATTTAAACCATAATAATCAAGGATTATTTCAAGCCTTTTCACAAAATCATCTATGTTTACCATTGTAAATTATGTTTCTAAATTTATGTGTTTACAAATGTAACTAAAAGAAATAGAATAAACAATTTTACAGTTGTGAATCTCGTTTTAAAGGTGATATTTTAGCTAAAATCACTATAAGTAACTCAGTTTAATTAGTTGATTTTTAATAATTTAACTAAGTATGTTAACAATGATAACAATTGTTAACTCAAAGGTATTCAAATATTGATTTTAAGCTTTAAAACCTGTTTACATTTATAAATTATGGCGTTTTTTAATTGTTTACAATTGTAAAAATAAAGATGTTTACTTTTGTAAACTAATCGAAATACAATGAATTTAGAAGAATTATTTAGCCAATACAAAGAGCAATCTATTACAGGTCGTTATTTGACTTTAGATCATATTCAGCCATTATTAGATAAATTAAATACTAATAATCAAATAAATATTATTGGCAAATCTGTTTTAGATAAACCTATATATAGTTATCAAATTGGTACAGGAGAAACGCGTGTCTATTTGTGGTCTCAAATGCACGGAAACGAAAGCACAACCACTAAGGCATTGTTTGATTTCATTAATGTCTTAAACAGCGGTTCTGATTTTGCAGCTAAAATGCTTGAAACCTTTACTTTTTATGCAATTCCGATATTAAATCCTGATGGAGCAGCACTATATACGCGTGAAAATGCCAATAAGATAGACCTAAACCGTGATTCTCAAAACCTGACGCAACCCGAGAGTAATGTTTTAAGAAACGTATTCGAAACTTTCAAACCTCATTATTGCTTTAACCTGCACGATCAGCGTACTATTTTTGGTGCAGGAGAGACAGGTAAACCAGCAACAGTTTCGTTTTTAGCACCATCTTATAATGAAGAAAGAGCTATTAATGATAATAGATTAAAGGCAATAAACCTTATTGCAGGACTCAACGATGTTTTACAACACTATATTCCGGGTCAGGTAGGTCGATTTGATGATTCTTTTAATATTAATTGTATAGGAGATACATTTCAGTTTCTGGGAGTTCCGACAATTTTGTTTGAAGCAGGTCACTTTCCTAACGATTATCAAAGGGAAATTACCAGAAAGTTCATATTTTTCTCACTAATTTCAAGTTTCAAACTACTTTCCGAAAACGATTTAGTTGATAATCGAATTAATGATTATTTGAATATTTCACAAAATAAAGCTGTTTTTTATGATTTTATGTATAAAAACATCAAAATAAATTATGATGGTATCGAAATTATTACGAATTTTGTCGCACAATACAAAGAAGAATTGATTGAAAATGAGATTCAGTTCAACGCTTATATAGTTGAAGTAGGCGAATTGGAAAATTATTTTGGACATTTTGAATATGACGGGCAAGGAGCCAGTTACTCAGATGACGATACCAATTTTCCGAAATTGAATCAAAAAGCAGATTTTTATTTAAATAAAAATGTTAAATTTGTTAACGGATTGACAAAAAGTTAATTTTTATGTGAATTTGTTATTTTTTATACATATTTTTATACTTTGTTATAGCAATTAGTAATATTAATTAAAGAATTATGAGTAAATTTCGTTTAGATGAAGTAGATCACCAGATTTTAGATATGTTAATAGACAATACGCGAGTTCCGTTTACTGACATAGCAAAAAAATTATTGATATCTGCTGGAACAGTACATGTTAGAGTAAAAAAAATGGAGGATGCCGGAATCATAATGGGATCATCACTAGCCTTAGATTACGATAAATTAGGGTATTCATTTATTGCTTATGTAGGTGTATTCCTTAATAATACGTCTCAAACAAAATTTGTATTAGAGAGAATCAATCAAATTCCGTTCGTAACTGTAGCTTCAGTAACAACAGGAAAGTTTAATATTTTTTGCAAAATCAGAGCAAAAGATACTAAACACGCAAAAGAAGTTATTTTCATGATTGACGATATTGAAGGCGTTTACAGAACAGAAACAATGATTTCATTAGAAGAAAGTATAAACGATAAGAAGCGTTTGATGCATACTATTTTTAAAAATATGTAATATTTTCTTGAATGCTATATTAAAATATAACCTCAAGTTTATTCTTGGGGTTTTTTTATGACCTATTAACCAACCAACTACAACACACGATTATGTACACGTTACCAAAAATTGAACGTTTTAATCAAGACGTTTTATCAAAATATCATATTTATAATAGTGTTTTTATAACATTACCGTTTGATTCAATAGATAATACAGGAGTTTTACTTCCTTTATTTACAGAAACTTGCGAAACAGGATTTAAAAAACAGGAAACACCTAAAGAAATTTTTGATTTCTTTTCAGATAAATATTTAAATAATGCATCTGAAAGCGAAAAAATTGATTTAATGTTTCGATTTATTCAATATATAGAACGTCAAATTGTATTATTTGACGCTATTGAAGATGCTGCTTTCCCGGAAGTTAATAACATGGAAGGACGTGGTTCTCTTCGTGATATTAAAGAGAAAACAGATGCTAAGGAAAAAGAGGACGAGCTAGTTGAATTCCTTGAAAACTTTAATGTTAGAACAGTATTAACAGCGCATCCTACACAATTTTACCCAGGTCCGGTTTTGGGTATTATAAACGATTTAACGGCAGCAATTCGTGGTAATGATTTATTTCAAATAAAACAATTACTGGCGCAGTTAGGTAAAACGCCTTTTATTCAAAACGAAAAGCCAAATCCGTATGATGAAGCAGTTAGTTTGATTTGGTATTTAGAAAATGTTTTTTACGCAACTTCCGGAGAAATTGTTCATTATTTACAGAAAAATATTCTTCACGGAAACGCAATCCAAAATCAATTAATAAAACTTGGTTTCTGGCCAGGAGGAGACAGAGATGGAAATCCTTTCGTAACAACTGAAATTACTTTGAAAGTTGCTGATCGTTTACGAACTTCAATCTTAAAGTGCTACTATGTTGAAATGAGAAAACTAAAAAGAAAGTTAACTTTCTCAGGAGTAGATACTTTAGTAACTGAACTTGAACAAAAACTTTACCGATCTGTTTTTTATTCTAAAGGAGAAATTTACATTACTTTAGAAGAAATGCTTTCGCAATTAAACAAAATTAGAAGCATTATAATCGAGAAACATCAATCTTTATATTTAGATGAATTAGATGCATTTTTGGTTAAGATCAATTTATTTGGATTTCATTTTGCTACTTTAGATATTCGTCAAAACAGTAAAATTCATAATGTTGTTTTTAAAGATGTTGTAAATCATTATCTAAATTCAGGTTCGCAAATTTTCCCTAAAAATTATTTTGATTTATCTGAAGCGGAGAAATTAATTGTTTTATCTAAAGTTAAAGGAGAATTGAATCCTGCTGATTTTGAAGATGAAATTACAAGATCTACTTTAGAATCTGTACAGGCTATTAAAACGATTCAAAAAAACAATGGTGAATTTGGTGCAAACCGTTACATTATTAGTAATAACGAAAGTGCACTGAATGTAATGGAGACTTTTGCCATGATTCGTTTGAACAATTGGGAAAATCCTACGGTTGATATTATTCCGCTTTTCGAATCAGTTGATGATTTGCAAAAAGCGCATCAAATAATGGAGCAATTGTATACAAATCCTGAATATTCCAAGCATTTACAAGCAAGAGGAAATAAACAAACGATCATGTTAGGTTTCTCTGACGGAACTAAAGATGGTGGTTATTTAATGGCGAACTGGAGTATTTATCAGGCAAAAATTGCATTGACAGAAATTTCAAGAAAATATGGCATAAAAGCGATTTTCTTTGACGGTCGTGGTGGACCTCCGGCACGTGGTGGCGGAAAAACCCATAAGTTTTATGCTTCTTTAGGTCCAAAAATTGAAAACAACGAAATTCAGATTACCGTTCAGGGACAAACCATTAGTTCAAATTTTGGAACTCTGGACTCTTGTCGTTACAACATCGAAAACTTATTAAGTGCCGGTGTAACAAATCAGGTTTTTAGTAAAGAAAAAAATGAGCTGAGTAAGACAGAAACTGAAATTTTAACACAGTTGGCTGGTTTAGGTTATGATAAATATTTGAGTTTTAAAAATCACCCAAAATTTATTCCCTATCTAGAGAAGATGAGTACTTTAAAGTATTATTCTAAAACAAATATCGGAAGTCGTCCTTCTAAAAGAAGCAAATCTGAACAATTAGATTTTGCAGATTTAAGAGCTATTCCTTTCGTAGGTTCTTGGAGCCAGTTGAAACAGAATGTACCTGGTTTTTTTGGAGTAGGAACTGCATTGAAATATTTTGAAGAAACGAATCAATGGGATAAAGTGCATGATTTATATCAAAATTCTTTATTTTTCAAAACGTTGCTGGAAAACAGTATGATGTCGTTGGCAAAATCATTTTTCCCATTAACAGCATACATGAGAAAAGATCCTGAATTTGGGGAATTCTGGCAAATTATTTATGACGAATTTTTAGAAACAAAACGTCTTTTGCTTAAAATTGCAGATCATAAAAGTTTGATGGAAAATTATCCTGATGGTATAGCATCGATTCAAATAAGAGAGCGTATCGTAATGCCTTTGTTGACAATACAACAATATGCTTTATTAAGAATTAACGAATTGAACAAGGAAAATGATAATCATGAAGAGTTGATTAAAGTGTACGAAAAAATCGTAACAAGATCTCTGTTTGGAAACACAAATGCGAGTAGAAATTCAGCTTAATTTATATTTTAAATAAAATTTATAAAAAATATCAAAATGAATTCAGACCAATTATTAGAAACGGAATACTCAGGCGGATTTAAAACCTATATTCAGGAAGCAGGAAATGTAAATTTGATTGAAGAGTTAGAGATTTCTTTGCATGCTTTTATCAGGTTTGTACAAGATATTCCGATGGATAAATTTGATTATCGTTACGCTGAAGGCAAATGGACAATTAAAGATATTATTCAGCACATCATTGATTGCGAACGTATTTTTGCTTACCGTGCATTACGTTTTTCAAGGAATGACAAAACACCTTTGGCAAGTTTTGAAGAAGATCATTATGCAAATAATACAAACTCAAACGGAAGAAGTATTCAGGATTTATTAACAGAGTTATCTGCTGTAAGACATTCAAATTTATTGTTTTACAAAAGTTTATCTGAAGAACAACTTCAACGAATAGGAACAGCATCTAATAATCAGATTTCTGTTCGCGCTATGGGATTTGTGATTATTGGTCACCAAAAACATCATCAAAAAGTCTTTGCAGAAAGATATTTGTAGATTTTTGTAATATTTGAAAAATAAAAATCCTGTGAAATTTTAATTCACAGGATTTTTTATTTTTAGCAATCTTACTAACAAGAATAAAAAAGAATCACTTATTTCTCTCTACATAAGCAAGCCCAAATCTAATCTTATCATACGACATTTTTTCTTCAAAATGATCATAATAAGGTTTTAAGGCTGTAGGGTATTCAAGTTCGATTTGCGCTTTATACAATAACATAACTTCTTCTTCAGAAACAAACTGACTTAAATCGATATCATTTCCGTCTACATATAATTTTGCTAAATGCGAAACAATTGTAGTTTGTCCCAGATTTCGTTTTTCTGCAATTTCCTGAACAGAATCACCGTTTTGAAACATTTCTAAAGTTGTTTTATACGTGTTGCCTTCTTTTTTAGCCTTTGCAATTGTTTTTTTTGCTTTTTCATAATACACAATAGCGTCTATAAATTCCTGACCATATTTTTCAAGTTTTACTTTACCAACACCATCAATGGCGAGAAATTCTTCATCGCTCATTGGACGTAAAGTTTCCATTTCTCTTAAAACGGCATCACTAAAAATTACATAAGCCGGAACTTCTTCATCTTTAGCAATCTCATAACGTAATTTTCGAAGTATTTCAAATAGGGAACTTTTGGCAGCTTTAGTTTTAGTTTCCTTAATTTCTGTTTTATCAATTACTTTTTTAACTACAGTTGTCAGTTTTACTTTTTCTCCTTCAAATAAAACTTTCTTTGCAAAAGGGGTAAGTAAGATTTTATTATGCTGATGAAAAGCAATTTCACAATATCCCAAATTTATTAACTGAATCAAATATTGATTCCAATCGTACCAGGAAATATCGGCGCCAATTCCGTACGTTTTTAAGCTTTGATAATTTTTTTCGTAGATATACGCGTTTCTCGAACCGCGCAAAAAATCTACAATTACAGCCAAAGGCTCAGATTCCTGCAAACGACTAATAGCTGACAAAGCTTTTTGCGCGAGAATCGTACCATCAAAAAAAGTTGGAGGATTTTTACAAATATCGCAGTTTCCGCAATTCTCTTTAACAAGTTCACCAAAGTAAGAGAGTAAAATTTTTCTTCTGCAGCTCAAAGCATCAGCATATTGCTTCATTCTTTCCAATTTTGCCAACTGAACATCTGAGTTCAATCCTTCTGAAGCAAATTTTTGCAACTGAATCACATCAGCATAACTTTCAAACAAAACCGTTTCCGCAGGCAATCCGTCACGCCCGGCGCGTCCAATTTCCTGATAATAACCTTCAATATTTTTTGGTAAATTATAATGAATTACCCATCGAACATTTGATTTGTCAATTCCCATTCCGAAAGCAATCGTAGCACAAACTACCTGACAATCATCATTTATAAACTCATCTTGAGTTTTTGCACGAAGCTTATTTTCTAAACCTGCATGATATGCTTTTGCTTTAATTCCGTTTTTTTGTAATTTATCTGCGAGTTCCTCTGTCGTTTTTCTGCTTAAGCAATAAATAATTCCAGATTCATTGGGCTTATTCTCTACAAAATCAATGATTTGTTTAACCCTGTCTAATGCCGGACGAACTTCTAAACTTAAATTTTTACGGTCAAAAGAAGCTACAAATGTTTTAGGGTTTATTAGTTTTAACTGTTTTATAATATCTGTACGTGTAGCTTTATCTGCCGTAGCTGTCAAAGCTAAAACAGGAGTAGAAGGGAAGCGGCTTTTTAAATATCCTAAATTAGTATAAGCCGGGCGAAAGTCATGCCCCCAGGATGAAATACAATGGGCTTCATCAATTGCAATTAAGCTGACAGTTAGTTCATTAAAAATAGCATCTAAATAAGATAAACTTTCGGGAGCAATATAAACAAGTTTAAAAGTATTTGATTTTAAATTATCAATATAAAATTGCTGTTCTTCACTCGATTGGCTGCTATTTATATAACAAGCATTAATTCCATTGGTTTTTAAACTATCTACCTGATCTTTCATCAATGCAATTAACGGAGAAATAACAATAGTAATTCCCGGCAATACTAATGCTGGCAACTGAAAACAAATTGATTTCCCTCCACCGGTAGGCATAATGGCCAATGTGTCCTGACCAGAAAGTATGGTATTTATAATGGTTTCCTGATTGGGCCTGAATTTTTCAAATCCAAAGTTTTCCTTTAGTTTGGCGTGTAATATTTCTGATGTCATTATGATGCTAATTATAAATCGTTAAATATAATAAAAGTATTTTATATAGTATTTTTCTTATATTTAAAATTTGTTTTATTAATAAAAAAAGGAACCCGAATAGAGTTCCTTTAGTTTATTTTGAAAGAGAAAAATTAATCTTCGTCGTCTTCGTCATCTTCATCGTCAGCAATATCATCTTTATCTTTGTCATCGTCATCATCGTCATCATCTCCGGCATCAACATCTGGTTTGTCCAGCGTATCATCATCATCGTCGTCATCAATATCATCGTCAAGATCAAGACCTTTTACTGGTTCGATTACATCATCAACATCAACGTCGATATCATCATCTTCATCGTAATTTTCAATTCTGTCTGCAAGTTTAGTACTAATTTTTACTAAATAAATAGTGTCTTCAGTACGAACTTCAACAGCTTCGATCAGTTCGTTTTTAGCATTTCTAAAACGGATAACATCCGAATCATCATAACCATCAGGAAATTTTTCCACCAAAAGGTTTAAAATTTCGTTGGTAAGTTTAGCGTAGTCTACTATAACTCTTTTCATAAATATCCTATAAATCTAATAAGTAAGCAAAAATTAACGGCGCTACAATTGTTGCATCCGACTCAATAATAAATTTAGGGGTTTTAATATCTAATTTACCCCAAGTGATCTTCTCGTTTGGAACTGCTCCAGAGTAAGAACCATAACTGGTTGTTGAATCTGAAATCTGGCAAAAATAAGACCAAAACGGAATATCATGCATTTCCATATCCTGATATAACATTGGAACCACACAAATAGGAAAATCTCCTGCAATACCACCACCAATTTGGAAAAATCCAATTCCGTTTGCGCTATTTTTTGGATACCAATCTGAAAGGAAAACCATATACTCAATTCCTGATTTCATGGTAGAAGCTTTCAAGTCTCCTTTGATTACGTATGATGCAAAGATATTTCCCATTGTACTATCTTCCCATCCCGGAACAATAATAGGTAAATTTTTCTCAGCAGCTGCATACATCCAGCTATCTTTTAAATCTATTTCATAATATTCTTCTAAAACGCCGGATAGTAGCATTTTATACATAAATTCATGAGGAAAATAACGCTCACCTTTATCATCAGCATCTTTCCAGATTTTGTAAATATGTTTTTGTAAACGACGAAATGCTTCATGCTCAGGAATACAAGTGTCAGTAACACGATTTAATCCTCTTTCCAGCAAAGCCCATTCATCTTCTGGTGTCAAATCACGGTAATTAGGCACTCTTTCATAATGAGAGTGTGCAACTAAGTTCATGATGTCTTCTTCTAGATTGGCTCCAGTGCATGAAATAATTTGCACTTTATCTTGTCTAATTATTTCGGCAAATATTTTACCAATTTCTGCTGTACTCATAGCGCCAGCCATACTTACCATCATTTTGGCACCATTTGCTAATTGTTGTTCATACGCTTTTGCAGCATCAACCAGAGAAGCAGAATTAAAGTGTAAATAATGTTTTTCAATAAACTGACTGATTGGTCCTTTCATTTTGTCTTGTTTTTTTGTTTTTTTTTGAATTAAAAGTTAACCTTTTAGATGGTACTGCAAATTAATGATTTTATGGATATTAACATTTAATTTGCAGGTTTTTTTTTATACTTTTTTTGTATACCCTAAAATTTTCAATACATCGTCAGAAGTTTGCTGTTCTGAGAAAACTTCAGTAGCTAAAATTCCATTCTCATCGCGATCTATTAGGATATGTTTAGGTTGTGGAATCAAACAGTGGTGCAGACCTCCGTAACCCCCAATAGTTTCCTGATAAGCGCCTGTATTAAAGAAACCAATATAAAGTGGCTTTTCTTTGCTGTATTTAGGCAAATAAATGGCGTTCATATTTTGTTCGGAATTGTAATAATCGTCACTATCACAAGTCAAACCTCCTAACAGAACCCGCTCGTAGGTATCATTCCAACGGTTAACCGCTAACATGATAAAACGTTTGTTTATCGCCCAGGTATCCGGCAAAGTGGTGATGAAAGAAGAATCAATCATATTCCATTTTTCTCTGTCATTTTGTTGTTTTTGATACAAAATCTGATAGATAGCGCCACCGCTTTCTCCTACTGTAAATGATCCAAATTCAGTAAAAATGTTTGGAACATCTACTTCTGCTTCGTCACATGCAATTTTAATCTGATTGATGATTTCATCAATCATATATTGATAATCATATTCAAAAGCCAATGAGTTTTTAATTGGAAAACCGCCTCCAATGTTCAAACCATCAAGAGTAGGGCATTCCTTTTTTAGCGCAATGTATACTTTGATACATTTTACCAACTCATTCCAGTAATATGCTGTATCATTTATTCCGGTATTAATGAAGAAGTGAAGCATTTTCAGCTCTAGCTTATCATTTTCCTGAATTTGTTTTTTATAGAACGAAACAATATTTTTGTATCCAATACCTAATCTTGAAGTATAAAACTCAAATTTAGGTTCTTCCTCAGCGGCAATACGGATTCCAATTTTGAATTTTCCTTTTATTTCAGCCTGAAGCAAATCTAATTCTTCATAATTATCAATAATCGGAATAGCATTTCTATGTCCGTTATTAATTAATCTCGCAATATTGCTAATGTATTCGTCTCTTTTAAAACCATTACAAATAACATAAGTACTTTTGTTAATTTTACCATTTTCTAACAAATTCTCTACTATATTAACATCAAAAGCCGATGATGTTTCAATATGAATGTTATTTTTGAAAGCTTCATTCATAATATATTCAAAATGAGAGCTTTTTGTACAGTAACAATAGTAATACTTTGCTTCGTACTTATTTTTTTCCATTGATTTTCTGAACCAGGCTTTTGCCTTATTGATATTTTCAGAAATTTGAGGTAAGTAAGTAAATTTTAATGGTGTACCATATTGCTCAACTAATTTCATCAAATCGATATTGTGAAATTGTAAGTTGTCTTTATTTAATTTAAATTCCTCTTGTGGAAAATAATAAGTTTGATTTATTAGGTCAGAATATTTTGTATTCATTTATTTTTCAATATTATAAGTTGCAATTATTAAATTTAGTGATTTTATGCTAAATCTAAAATTCAAACTCTAATATTGGCAAATACAATTTGCAGTTTTTCGTGTTCTGCTTTTGAGCATTGAAAAACATCAAAACAAAACGGACTTTTACTATTATAAAATCGATTCAACATTCTTAGTAAGGAACTATTGAGCCGGTTTCTATAAGAACTAAAGCGTCTTTGTTTGTTGTTTGTTTTCATTGTGGCAAATGTAAAAAATAATATGTACCTAAAGCAAATGGTTTCGATTAAAAAAAGTTTAAGATTTATAATCTTGAAACGCGTTCAGAATCAATTTATTTTCAACGGATTGGTTAATTTTTATTCTTCCGATTCCTTCAATTAATGCAAATTGAATTAAACCATATTCATTTTTTTTGTCATGAATAAGCAATTCCAAGATCGGTTCGATGTCATTTTCATCAATAATAACATCATCATAAATGCTTTTAATAGTGGTTTTAATTTCAGCATATTCTTCTGCTGTAATTAAGTTTTTATGCAAGGAGATATAACTTTCCAAAATCATTCCAATCGCAATTGCTTCTCCATGCAATAATGTCGTTTTAGTATCACTTTCTAAAAAGTAACTTTCTATCGCATGCCCTAAAGTATGTCCGAAATTCAATGCCTTACGAATGTTTTTCTCGGTTGGGTCCTGAATTACAATATCATTTTTAATTTCAACTGAACGAAAAATCAATTCATCAAAATCAGCATAGTCAATAGCTTTTAAATCTAAAAACTGTTTCCAGTATGCTGTATCATATATTAAACCGTGTTTTAGCATTTCTGCCAAGCCGGAACGCATTTCACTTTGTGATAAAGTTTCAAGATATTGTGTATCAATTAATACCATTTGCGGTACATTAATTACACCAATTTGGTTTTTAAGATTTCCTAAATCTACACCGGTTTTTCCTCCAACAGAGGCATCAACCATAGACAGTAGGGTAGTAGGAATATTGATAAAATCAACACCACGTTTAAAAGTTGAAGCTACAAATCCGCCTAAATCTGTTACTACGCCACCGCCAAGGTTAATTACAAGAGATTTTCTGTCGGCACCAAGTTCAGTCAAGACGTTCCAGATTTCAATACAAGTCTCAATGTTTTTATTTATTTCACCTGACTCAAATTCAATAATTTCTATCGTTAAATCAGTTTCAAGTAAAGGTAAAAACTTCGGCAAACAATACTCATTAGTTTCATTATCAACTATAATGAACAAATTAGAGTATTTATTTTCTTTTAAATGTTTATTTAAAGCTTCGTAGGCATTCTGGTTAAAATGGACGAGGTAATTGTTTGCTTGAATAGATTGCATAATTCTTCGGTTAATTGAAAGCGCAAAATAAGGGATTTTTAGCTAAATAACGCTCAAATTTTGTCTATTATTTGCAGAAAAATAATGTCTAAAAAAAATAATTTTGTGTCATTTCAATTAATATGTAAGGCTTTCCATCTTTTACTTACAGCTTTGCATTATCATTCCATTTGCGTTTGAAAAATTCTTGGTTTTAGCTATATTAAAATATTTACAGGCATTTGCTTTGTCATTTACCTTTAAGTAGCAAATTCCTAAAAAGAATTCAGTTTTTCCGTCATATAAACCCGGATATTTTAATGCTTCTAAAAGGTAACTTATTGCTTCTTTATTTTGACCTTTTTTTAAATAATAGAAACCAACATTTTGCAGGACATACACATTCTTTGAATCCAATTTTAAAGCTTTCATATAAGATTCAATCGCCTTTTCAGATTTTGCCTGTGACTCAAAATTTTGACCTTCAACAATATAATTTGTAATTAAAATTGTGTTTTTTCGTTTTGTTAAAATGCTGTCATTTGGCATTTTTTTTAATCCTTCATTTAGAAAATTAATTATTCTTTTTTGATCAGCGCCGTTGCTTTCTAGTGTAGCAGCCACAGCAGACCAAGCCTCAGGAACATTTCTAAATTGAGAAAAAATCTTATGTTGCTTCAGTAATTCCAGCGTATCCTTTTTTTGCATGGCATAATAAGATGCTGATTTATATAAATCGTAATTTCTCGGACGAAGATAAAATGCTCTTTTGGCATAGATATAGGCGCTATCAATATTTCCCCTCTTAGAGGCTATTAGCTGCTTATAAAAATCGATTCTTCCTGAATACGGATTTACTTTTGAAGCTTTCGAGAAACACTTAAAAGCTTTTTCATAGTTTTTCTCACGTATGTAATAAATTGCGGCATACTCATAAAATGACTCAGAAGTACTAAGGGTATTTGGGTATTTAGGAATTCGAGCCACCACTTCATCGCCGGTAAGAGTTCCTTTCAAATTCATATTAATGTTATCAGTTGACAATAAATATTCAAGATTTGAAGCTTTATAAATTATATAACCAGAATAACTTGTCAATGATGCAATGACAATTAATACGACACTGACGATTTTAATTTTCCGAGCATTATTTTGCGCAGGCTGAGAATTTAAAATTGAATTATTAACAACCGTAAAAGCAAGGATTAAAGCAAAGAAAATCTGCATAGTGGGTCTATACATCGGGAAGTTAAGAGATGAATCGATCCCGTATACAATAACCATCATTAATATTAGTAACGACAGTATTCTTTTATTTCTATCAATAGATTTTACTAAGTTTCTCACATTAATAATTACTACAAAAACAAATAAAGAAAGATAAATCAACCCATTTAATATGCCGGTTTCTGCAGCAATTTCTAAAAAATCATTATGTGTATGAAGTGAAACAACGAAATCATCAGCAGCTTCCTTTTCATAAGGAATAGATTCTACCTGATAATTGCCTAAACCTATACCTAAAACAGGATTTTTCTTGCTCAATTCTATTGCATTACCCCAATAAGCTAATCGGAGTTTTGATGATCCATCTTCTGCATTAATACGTCCAATTTTATTTTCTAGTGAAACGTATCTGTTTTTGTCTTTTGACTTTTCAAAAATTGAATTTGAAAATAAAATTGCAGTTAGAGCAGGAATAATTAGATATAAACTTTTAGTAAGAGTAGCTTTTTTAAATGAATTATCTTGTACTAAATAAATAATGTAGACAGAAAATATTAAAAATAAATTAATTAATGGCGTTCTTGCCCCTGTTAAAAAGATTACTGAAGTCACTGAGAATAAGACAACAACCAAAAACCATTTTTTATAACTCGTAAAGTGAGTAATACCAATTAATAAAAAAGGAACTTTGATTGTAAGACTGGCTGCAAGAATATTTATGTTACCAGTATTACCTTTCATATTGGTTAAAAGATCTGTAATCGAAGCAAATCTTGGTATAATTACAAAATGACAAAGCTGTTGCCATGATTGTAAAAAAGCAGCAACAGAAACTAAAAAAATAATTTTATAAAGCTCGTTAATCTTGTCTTTAAGTAAAATGGAAAGATTTATAAATAAGCAAAATACAATTGTTATTTCGGTAAGTTTAGTTACTACAAGTGATGTGTTTTTAGCAGAAAAAAAAGAAATTCCACAGAAGAATAAAAATAAAAGATAGATTCTAAAGACATAATTTAGTTTAAACAAAGGAAAAACATCAAAAGAAATACGATCTGAATTAAAATAAAAATAAATACCTACAATTAAATTTATTATTGATAAATATAAAAATTGTGGATTGATAATTTCAAGACTTTTAAAATAAGGAAAAAAGTCAATTACTAAAAGTGAGACTATAAAGGATAATACAACAAAGTTTGGAATGGATTGTTTTCCTTTCGTTTCATTAATTATATTTTCAATCGTATTATGCATGAGATCTTATTTTTTGCAAAAATACACAAAATTTAAAGTAAAATCCTACTTTTTAAATATAAAAAATTTTTGAAGAGATTAAAGATATAAAAAATTATGATGCGTTTAAGTAAATAATATTCAAAACAGTCTATATCTTTGCACAAAAACTAAACTTAATGGAAAAAATATTCGATAACACTCAAGTTGCATTCTCATTAAAAAGCGATACTGAACTTGATAGAGCTTATTTTCTTTTTAAAATGATTGACAGTGAACCTTTAGTTCGTATTGGAACTGCTGTTACTAATTTTGCCATCAAAGCACACCTTCCGGTAGAAGGGCTTATTCGTGCTACAGTATTTGATCACTTTTGTGGTGGTGTCAACGAAAACGATTGTATTACAGTTGTAGATAAAATGTTTACTAAAGGCGTTTCATCTGTATTGGATTATTCAGTTGAAGGAAAAGAAGAAGAGGCTCAATTTGATGCAGCTTTAGAAATGACATTAAAAACAGTAGAATTTGCTAAAGAACGTTTAGCAATTCCTTTTGCGGTTTTTAAACCAACTGGTTTAGGACGTTTTGAATTATATGAAAAGCTGGGAGAAAAACAGACATTATCTCCGGCAGAGCAGGAAGAATGGAATAGAGTTGTAGCCCGTTTTGATAAAATTTGCAGCGAAGCTCACAAAAAAGATGTTGCATTATTAATTGATGGTGAAGAAAGCTGGATGCAGGATGCTGCTGATGATTTAGTTACTGAAATGATGCGTAAATACAATAAAGAAAAAGCAATTGTTTTTAATACATTGCAAATGTACCGTTGGGATCGTTTGGATTATTTGAAAAAATTGCATGAGACTGCTAAAAATGAAGGTTTCTTTATTGGAATGAAATTGGTTCGTGGCGCTTACATGGAAAAAGAAAACAAAAGAGCGGAAGAGAAAAATTATGTTTCGCCAATTTGTGTTTCTAAAGAAGCAACTGATGTTAATTATGATGCTGCAGTACATTATATGTTAGAGCACTTAGATATTATGTCAATTTTTGCAGGAACTCATAACGAATTGAGTTCATACAAATTGATGAAAATGATGCAGGAAAAAGGAATTGCAACCAACGATAATAAAATTTGGTTCGGACAATTATACGGAATGAGTGATAATATTAGTTATAACCTGGCTGAAAACGGTTATAATGTTGCTAAATATTTACCTTTTGGTCCTGTTAGAGATGTTATGCCATACTTAATTCGTCGTGCTGAAGAAAATACATCTGTAGCCGGACAAACAAGCCGCGAATTGTCTATGATAAAAGCAGAACGTAAAAGAAGAAAAGAAAAATAGTCTTGATTTAGATTTTAGATTTTACAAAAAAGTCCATTTGCGTTGCAAATGGACTTTTTTTTTGGGAATTTGTATTTTTAAAATTGAAATTTCGATCCTTAAGAATTACTAAATTGTAAGTTGCTTAGGTTTTTATAAATTCCGTTTTCAAGGTTTATTAATTCCTGATGTGTTCCTTCTTCAGTAATTCTTCCGTTATCTAGAACTAGGATTTTATCTGCGTTTCTAATGGTTGAAAGGCGATGCGCAATGATAATGCTTGTTCTTCCTTCCATTAATACCTCTAAAGCTTCCTGAACTAGTTTTTCGCTTTCACTATCTAATGATGATGTTGCTTCATCCAAAATTAAAATACTTGGATTTTTAAGTAATGCTCTTGCAATAGCAATACGCTGACGCTGACCACCTGATAATTTCACGCCGCGTTCTCCCACTAAAGTTTCGAATTTTTCAGGAAAACCTTCCACAAAATTCAATGCGTTTGCTTGTTTAGCAGCCAGCATAATTTCTTCATTTGTTGCGTCTGGCTTTCCGTATGCGATATTTTCTCTAATAGTTCCTCCAAATAAAATAACATCTTGAGGAACAATACTCATATTGCCACGAAGATTTTCTAAGTCGTAATCATAGATGTTTTTTCCATCAACCAGGATTTCTCCCGAAGTAATATCGTAAAAACGTAATAATAACGAAGAAATAGTAGATTTTCCTGCGCCACTCGGGCCAACAATAGCAATTTTTTGACCAAAATCGGCTTTGAAATTAACATCTTTAAGAACCTGAACTTCCTTACGGGAAGGGTAACTAAAAGCTACATTATTGAACGCTACAATTCCTTTAATTTTTTCTACAGCTGATGTTTTTTGGTTTGCTTTGATGTCTTCCGGAACTTCTTCTAACAATTCAAAAACACGTTCTGTTGCTCCAACCGCTTTTTGAATTTGGGCATACATTTCAGCAATTCCTCCAAAAGAAGCACCAATAAATGTTGTATAAAGAACAAAGGAAATTAAATCCCCAACACCTTGAACTTCACCTTTAATGGTTAACGTTATTCCGTACCAAACTACGGCAACAACACATCCAAAAAGACATAGAATTATAAACGAAGCAAAATAACCTCTGTACTGACCGCCTTTTATAGCGATTTTTACAATTTCTTTAATCTTGTTTTTATAACGCTGAATTTCGTACCATTCGTTAGCAAATGCTTTTACATTACTAATTCCCTGTAAAGTTTCTTCAACAATTACCTGGCTTTCGGCTACTTTATCTTGTGTTTTTTTTCCGTATTTACGAATAAATCTTCCGAAAATTACGGCTGCAACGGCCACGATTGGCACAATTGCCAGCATCATTAAAGTTAATTTTGGGCTAATGTTTCCTAAAATAACAAAACCACCAATAATTAAAATAAATTGACGCAAAAACTCTGCAATTGTCGTTGTAAATGTGTCTTGCAATTGTGAAATATCAGCACTGATTCGGCTATTAAGTTCTCCTACACGTTTTTGAGAGTAAAAAGACATTGGAAGTTTTACCAAATTTTCATACAATGCAAAACGAATATTTGATAACGAGTTTTCAGTAAAATTTACAAAAAGAGAAATTCTGAAAAAAGAGAAAACAGCCTGCAGCATTAGTATTACTATAAGTGCAACGGCTATTTCGTTAGCCCTGTTTAAGTTTTTATTGGTTACACAATCTACAAGCATTCCCATTAATTTAGGAAAGGCGAGGGCAGTGGCACTGGTTAAAAGTAAAAAAATTAAGCCCAGAAAAAATTTCCATTTATGATTTTTACCATATTTAAAAATTCGGAGTGCTTTTTGAAGTGAATTAGAGTCTAATTTAGCTTTCGGTAAATCATTTTCTTGGTATCTTGCCATTTGAATATACGATTAAGGTATGCAAATGTATGATTATAGCAAGTGAATACAAAAGAATATTATTAATTAGACTTGTAGATTTTGTTTTTTAACGTAATGCTAAGAAAAACATAATTTTTATTTTCATTTTAAAAAGCTGAAAAATAGATTGATAAATAAAATTGCAATAAAATATTTGATTTTTTTACGAAAAACACTTGCAAATACAAATTCTAGCTGTATATTTGCACACCTTTAAGAAAGGGCGATTAGCTCAGCTGGTTCAGAGCACCTCGTTTACACCGAGGGGGTCGGGGGTTCGAACCCCTCATCGCCCACAAAATAACTCCATTAGAAATAATGGAGTTATTTTTTTTATAACCTTTTTCCATAAACCTACACTTTTCTGTTTTCCCCTTTTCGAAGAAGTAAATTGTAATTTATAAAATTTCATAATCGCTATATCTATTTTTTAAGTAATATTGTGAAACTTAACAGACACATGATAGCGTAGATACACTTTGTTATAGATATATGCATTGCAAAGTTTAGGATATACATAAGTTAGCGGCAACCCTGACAAAGCATATGATGAAAAAAAATATTCCAACAATTTCTTTAAATGAGTTTACAAATCAGGAAATAAGTGTTTTTCATTTTGTCGCTGCGGAGGATAATAACGCTTTATATCAAAAAACACCACATCGGAGGGATGACCATTTCTTGTTCATTCTTCAAAAAAATGGATATAGCAAACTTGTGATTGATTTTAAAGAAATTATCTTAACAGAAAACTGCATAATCTGTATTTTACCGGGACAAGTACATTACGTTATTTTTGTAGATTCCGGTACAGAAGCGTGTTTATTGGCTGTTGATTCAGAACTGATAAGCAAAGAAAACAGAAGTATCTTCGAAGAAAATTACTTTGATTACCAGTCTATAAACTTAAATCCAACTACCAGCCATTTTTTTAATTCTTGCATAGAATTGGTAGAAGCTTCTCAAAAAATAAATACAAGTTCAGAAGTAATTTATTCGCTTACAAATACTTGTGTCTGTCTATTTGCAAATGCTTATGAGCAAATAAAAGTTAGTCAAACTATTATTTCCCGAAAGCATATCATTACAAAACAATTTAAAAGTTTGTTATTACAGCATTTCAGAACTCATAAAAGTGCGGTAAACTATGCAAATGAATTACACATCTCTTCGGCTTACCTGAATGAGGCTGTTAAATTAATTACCGGTTTAACTGTTAGCTATTGGATACAACAAATGATACTAACTGAAGCTAAACGATTACTTTATGCCACTGATACTACAGTAAAGGAAATCGCCTATCAACTTGGTTATGATGACCACGCATATTTTAATCGTTATTTTTCTAATTTAGAAAAGATGACTCCACTGCAATTTAGGGTAAGTTCCCGCAAATAGTCCAATCATTACCATTGTATTTGTATTGTTATTAAAAGAGTATTGAAATAGCTTTGTAACAAAATTACAACTATGATAAATCAACTTATTTGGAGCATTGGAATTCTCACATTAACGGTATTGCTTTTTCAACTTTTTAAATTCATAATACCATATTTACGTTCCTCACAACTACTTAAATACAAAACAGAAGATGCCTATGCTTTGATAACAGGAGCAACTGACGGGATTGGCAAAGCAATTGCATTAGAACTTGCTAATAATGGATTTAATGTCATTATTCATGGAAGAAACGTAGAAAAGTTAAAATCGGTAGAAAACGAGATTATGACAAAAAATACAACTTGTAAGGTTATACATTTGTTACATGATGGAAGCGAAAGCAGTAAAATGGATATATCATCTATTGCCAATTTACCGATAAACATTTTAGTAAACAATGTTGGTGTTGGTCCCATTTCTGAACTAACCGAAATGAGTAATGAGGAAATTGACAAAACAATTATGCTGAATACTACATTTCCTTCGCAACTAACACATGATTTAATACCCTTTTTCAAAAGGCCCGCTTTAATACTCAATATGTCTTCTTATGCAGGGCTTTTACCTCCGCCTTATTTAGCAATATATGCTGGAACAAAAGCATATAATAATGCTTTCTCTATTTCTTTGGCTTGTGAACTTGAAAATATAGAAGTAATTTCATTGGTGACAGGAAGCGTAAATACCGGAAGTAATAGAAAGCCTGTTTCCCTTATGCGTCCAAGTGCCGAAACTTATGCAAAATGTGTTTTAAATAGAATAGGTTGTGGTAAGCAAACTATAATGCCTTATTGGCAACACGCAATACAGACTTTTTTGATTTCAATTTTACCACAAAAATTTATAGATAAAGTTACCAAAAATGCATTAAAAAAAGAACTTGCGACAAAGGGCGCCATATAATAGGCTTTTGGAATTTGTATTTTAACTGAAACATTTCAGCGTTGGAAGTCTGGCTGAAGGCAAAGCTTAGAAATGCTTTTATCATACATCAATTTTGCCAAATATTTTATTTTATATTTTCGAAAAACGTCAAAATTGGCAGTAAGTGTTCGATTGCTATCCCTAACACTCCACAAAAAAAACTCCATTAGAAATAATGGAGTTTTTTTATGCTTATATATTTCTAAATTATAAGTTTATAACACATACACTATTTTTTTTCTTTCATCAAGATGACTTACTAAGCTGGCTCCCAGAGCTCAATCTTATTGCCATCTGCATCTAAAATATGAACAAATTTACCGTAATCATAAGTTGCAATATCATCAAGTATAGTTACTCCGTTTTCTTTTAGTTTTTTGATAAGACCTTCAATATTTTGAACTCTGTAATTAATCATGAATTCTTTTTTGGATGGAGAAAAATATTCGTCTCCTTTTTTGAAAGGGCTCCATTGAAGCGACTCTATTTCTTCTGGATTAGCAACATTTCTGGATTCAAAAGTTGAACCCCAGTCATTTGTATCAAGTCCTAAATTTTTAGCATACCATTCTCTCGTTTCTTTCGGATTGTCTGAAAAAAAGAAAATACCGCCAATTCCGGTTACTTTTGGAGTTGGATCTGATGATGAAGTTGAGCTTTTTTGATCTTCCATAATAAATTTTTTAGTTGTCCTATTACAAATGTAAAGAACTCCTAATAATGGTTATTGATTTATTTATAAATATTTAATACTGAATATCAAACCTTAAGCTTTGATAATAAAAGGAAAAACCTCCAAAATCAAATGATGATGGAGGTTTTTGGTTTTTAAAAGAAACAATAATAAATTATTTCATCAGGCTGATATTGGTTAAACCGCCATCTGATAAAATTTCTGTACCCACTATAAAAGCAGAATCATCTGATGCTAAAAACACAGCCGCATTTCCAATATCAGACGGAAGTCCTTGTCGGCCAACCGGTGTAATATCGATCCAAAGTTGTTTTACCTGCTCTAATTGTTCCTGCGGCACTAGTTTTCCAAAAACCGGTGTATCAATAGAACCCGGTGAAAGTGTATTAACCCTTATTTTTCTGGACAGTAAATCCAGCGATAAACCTTTTGCTAATGATATAATTGCCGCTTTTGCTGCTGAATAAATGGCCATTCCCGGTGCAGCGCGATGTGCAGCACTCGAACCAATAAGAATAACAGAAGCTCCGTCGTTTAAATACGGAAGCGATTTTTGTACCGTGAAATAAGCACTTTTAAGATTCAAATCCATATACTTATCATAACTTTCTTCTGTAGTATCGATTATACTGCCCATTGCAACGCCGTCTACAACACCGCCGGCATTTACTACCAATGCATCAATTTTTCCAAATTTCTCAAATGTTTTTTTGAAGATGTTTTCCAAATCGTCTCCATTGGTAACATCACCTGTAATACCAATAAAATCAGTACCCAAGGCTTCAACAGCTGTATTTAACCTTATTTGATTTCTTCCTGTAACAGTTCCAACAGCGCCTTCGTTTCTAAATGCTTCTGCTATACCAAAACCGATACCGCTATTTCCACCTGTAACAACTGTTACTTTGTTTTTTAATTTGCTCATTTTTTCAATCTTAAATTATTAAATAGGGAAATTATAATCCGTAAATACCTCCTGAAACTGAAATTTTTTCACCTGTAATCCAACCTGAATCATCAGAAGCTAGAAATACTGCTACTTTTGCAATATCTTCTGGCTGTCCGGTGCGGCCAAGTGGCGTAGTAGCGACAAATTTTGCTTCGGCATCGCTGCCAATAAATCCCGCACTGCGAGAACCTTCTGTTTCTACAACTCCGGGTAAAATTGAATTGATACGAATATTTCTTCCGCTGAATTCTTTCGATAAAGCAATTGTAATGGCATCCAGAGCCGCTTTGGTTGCTGAATATACAGCTCCGGTTGGAAGTGGTGTTTTACCGGCTTCTGAACTGATATTGATGATATTTCCACCCTTCTCTCCAAATAATTTTAAAGACTCCTGAATAGCCAATAAAGATCCTAAAACATTAATGTTGAATTGAGAATGAAAAGAAGCCGCAGAGAATTCTTCGATTGGTGCATATTGATAAATTCCGGCATTGTTAACCAAAATATCCAATGTACCGAAAGCTTTTTTGGTTTCTTCAAACAATCTTGTCACATCCGATTCTTTAGAAACATCACCCTGAACAGCAATTGCAGTTCCGCCATTGGCTGTTATGGACTTTACTACATTTTCTGCATCCTCTTTACTTGATGCATAATTTACGACTACTTTTGCGCCTTCTGCAGCGAAATATTTAGCGATAGAAGCACCAATTCCTTTTGATGCGCCAGTAACTATTGCTACTTTGTTTTTTAATTTGCTCATTTTATATGTCTTTTATAATATTGATGATGCAAATTTAGAACGGATTAATTTATTTTAGTAACTTTGTAACCAAAAGTAACAGTAACCTTGAAGTAACAAAGTAACATTATGGAATGTAAACCACTTGAAAAAGAACTACATAAAAAGGAAATGATGGCAGTCCAGGACTCAATGGACGTGCTAAGTGGCAAATGGAAAATTTCTATTATATCTTCGATTTGTTATTATAATAAAAGAAGATTTTCTGATATTTTGAATGATGTAGTAGGCATTTCAAATAAAATGCTGAGTAAGGAATTGAAGGAATTGGAAATAAATAAACTGATTAAAAGATCGGTTTTGGAAACGCAGCCGATAACTGTGCAATATACACTGACAGATCATGGAAAAACCCTTCAGACTATAATTAATAACCTGACAGATTGGGGAAAAGAACACCGTAAAAAGATTATTGAAGATTAAAATTATAATACTTCTTTCTGTTTATATTTATGGGAAATAGCTTAAATCATCTCTGTAAATCATTGTTTCAGATTGAACTGAAGAAATCACTTTATCATTCATTTTTGATTCAATTTTAGAAATTTCATCCATTATATTTTCGGATGCAGCATATTCTTCCCAATTAGAAAAACCTAACAGGATAATAAATTCATTCAAATTTCCACCATCTGCTATTTTGAAAGTATTTACGGTTTTAATATTTTTAGATTTATAAAAATTTTGAAGCTCTTCAAATACAATTTTTGTTTTACTGCTATTTGCGAACTTAATTGTGAGCATTTTAGTTAATTTAAATTTACTCGAATAAAGATCTTGCGTACTTAATTCCTTTAGATGCATGACTTTAAAGACAGTTTGAACATCTGCATACGGAAAAACATTAATTTTATTATCTGCCATATCATCAGAAGGATTAACAGGTTTGTCAAAATCTGACCATTTTAAATTAAAAGTCGCATCAACAAATTGTCCATATCTCTCGCCGGAAATAATAAACCAGCCATACCAACTCCAGGAATCGCCATTTGTTTTATGCCAGTTCAAATGTTGTTTGTAACCGTTTTCAAAATTTTTGGTTTGTCCTTCTTTTGGTTTCCATATTGCAAATTGCCCAATATTTTTAGTTTGTCCAAAAATAAAAATTGAAAACAATAAGAAGAAGCAGGTAATTTTAGTTTTTTTCATGTGTTTATCTCTTTAAGCTTTCCAAAGTTTAATTTTATTTTCCTCAATATCATTGGTATGAAGAACTAAATTTGTAGTATACCAGTTTATTGCTTCTTTTACAAATTTAATCTTTTTTATAAACCTTTTTCAGATCATTTTGATAAACTCTTTTAATTGGCACAAAACAAAACCTCTGAAATCAGCTGATTCAGAGGTTTTTAAATTTTAGGTTTTCTAATTTTACCAAGGACTCACTTCAGTTCCATCCTCAATATCATTACTAAAGAATTTCCCGGTTGGCGCATTTTCATCTGTAAAAGTATGTTTAATGATAAATGATGCTGCACTTTCTACTGTTCCGGGACCACTATGATGGTTAAAGTCTGTTGCTGTATAACCCGGATCAATTGCGTTTACTTTGAAAGGCAAATCTTTAAGTTCATATGCTAGAAGAATAGTAAAAGCATTTAAGGCTGTTTTTGATGGTAAATAACTCGCTAATTTAACATTGTAATATTTCCAGTTAGGATCGCTGTGCAAAGTTTGAGAAGCCAGGCCTGAAGTGATATTACTTATTCGTGGACTTTCAGACTTTTTAAGCAATTCTAAAAATGTTTGTGTAACTTTTATAACACCAAAATAATTGGTATCAAATACTTCCTGAATATCTTCTATAGAAGTCGTTAAAGCACTTTCAGGAAATCCTTTACTTATTCCGGCGTTGTTAATCAAAATATCTAATTTTCCCTGTTCGCTTTCTACAATGTTTTTTGCGGCCAGAATTGAAGCTTCATTTGTAACATCAATTTCGATAGCTTTGATGTTTTGGAAGCCATTTTCGTTTAACTCTTTTACAACGGCATTTCCTTTTTCGAGATTACGGCTTCCTAAATAAACAAATAATCCTTTTTCTGAAAGTTGTTTGGCTGTTTCTAAACCAATGCTTCTATTTGCTCCTGTAATTAATACTGATTTCATTTTTTATAGTTTTAAATTATTGAAGCAAAGTTCCTTACTTTAAAAATAGAATCATTTGTCATTTGGCAAAAAGCGAATTATTAAATGTTTTTTCTGATTCTGCTTAAAGAAGATTGTGTAATACCCAAATAAGAAGCCACAAACGAAAGCGGAACACGATTTACGATATTAGGATAAATTTCGAGAAATTTTAAATAACGATCTTTGGCATCTTCTGTAACCAACGGGCTTCGTCTCTCTACTTTTTGGCGTAATGCATGCGAAACCAATTTATATACAATAGCTTCCCATCCAACGATGATATTAAAAAGTTCTGTCCAGTCTTTTTTAGAAAAAACCAGGATTTTAGTATCCACAACAGCTTGTACGTAAGCCGTTGAAGCAATTTGATTGTCAAAACTTTCTAAATCGACTACCAGATTATTTTCGTCAATAAAGTATTTGGTTATTTCTTCGCCTTTGTTACTGTAATAACAAACCCGGACAATGCCATCTAAAACAAAACCAACTTGTTGCGCTATTTTTCCGGCTTCAGAAAAATATTCGTCTTTTTTAATTTCTATTACAGTTGCTTTCTTAGAAATCAAATCGATTTGCTGCTGGTTTAAATTGCCAAACTGCAGTATATAGTCTATAAATTGTTTCATACCGCAAGATAAGTAAAGTTATTTTTTGATGATTTGTCATTTGGCAAAAAGTGATCTTGTTTTATTTAATCTCCACCACAACCTCGCAGGAACTCCCGCAAGAACTGCCACAAGAGCTTCCGCATGAACTTCCACCAGAGCCACAGCTGCTGTTTGAACTGCCATTAGAACTTCCAAAGTTACTTGTATTTGTTGTGGCAATTAACGGCATAAAAGAATTAACCAACACCATATTTCCAAATAAAAAATAATTTAATTCCCAGTCTTTTTCAACTGCAGTGTTGTTTTTTTGCTCTTTAAAAGATTGAGGTATGGTTTTTTGAAATAAGTGTTTTATTACCCGATTGAAATAATAATCACAGATTACGATTAAAAATATCATAGCAAATACTAAAAAAGTAACCGGTTTGTCTCTGGTAATTCCCGAAATAAGCCTGCTAAAACCTACGCTTAACAATAATCCTAAAACAACCATTACGACTATTATAACTGATATAAATTGTTTTGAATTGCTTATTGTTTCCTTTATTCGGTTTACCGATTTTTGTATCTGATCATATACAGGAATTCTTCTTATTGTGTGGTATAATTGAAAATAGGGCATAGGCTGATAGGCCTTCATCATTTCAAGAACACAGTTTTCATATTGATTTTCAGTGTAATTTTCGTCAATTATTTCTAATTTATTATTTCCAACAACCTTAATTTTTTTATTACTTATAAGATTGTTTACAACGCCATGAACCACAAACTCCATTTTGTCTTGCTCAAGGAAAACCAACTCAAACGGACTTAGATTTGATAAAATTGAATTCGACTTGATTTTATAATAAAATGCTTGAAAACTAAATCGGATATATAATTCTACCAAACCAATTACAATAGCAAATACAATGAAATACCCAGTTAAAAAGTCCGGATTGTCAATTTCTATTAATATGGGTTTGATTACGAAATAAATTGGAAAAATTGAAAGAAAAAATAAAACTAAAAATATTTTCTTTAATGTTGAAATTTTAGTTGTGCTTTCAGTCAGATTAAGAGAGTCTAATTCGTTCGTATAATTCCAAATTTCATCAGGCTGATTTCCAAAATTTATTTCATAAAGTTCTTTGGTTCTTTCTTTAGCTTTATGAAATTTCTCAAAGTCAGATCTATTATGTGTCGACGGAATATGTTCTATTCTTTTACCTAATAAAGTGCAAAAATCAGAGTAAGAATTGGTAAAAATTAAATGTTGATGCCAAACAATATCAACAGATTCTGACGGTGAAACCATTTCATCTGAAGTTGCTGCCAAATACATGAATTTTTTGTATTCGAGAATAGCCATTTTAGTAAAAAATGACGTCCAACTATTTTCAAATGCTAATCTTGTCGAAAATCCGTATTGATCATTCGGATTGTCTAATTCAAAATTTAAAACCTTTTCCCAAAGTGCTGTATTCATTAAAATTGCTTTATTTCTTTTATTAATTGATTTGGTTCTTTCAACAATTTTGAATGGTTAAATTATTCATTTATAAATTATAGTACTTTAATTAGATATTAATTTTTAATTCCATAATTGGTAAAAATCTGTTTTTAATGGAAGATTCCAGTTGTCCAATTTTTATAAAACCAAATTTAGAATAAAACATTTCGGCATTGGGTTCTGAGTGAAGAATCACTTTTTTGAAGTTTGTATTCTTTAAACGATTAAGGAAATCATTCATTAAAAATTGTCCAATTCCTTTTCCTATATATTCGGGTAAAACAAAAAGATTGTCAAGTTTTACAGTTTCTTCATCTTCATTGAAAAATGAATAATAAGCAACAATTTGATTATCAACGCTTAATTTATATACTGATTTGGTTTCAATATACTTTTTTGTAACCGTTAATGAATCTGACCAAACTTCAATTTGTTCTTCAGAATATCCCCAATAAGCTTTTGACTTTTTGGTGATTATTGTCAAAATTTCGTGATTGTTTGGAATTGCTTTTTCGAGAATCATTCGATAAATTATTCATTTTAATTTCAATCGAAAATAGCGTTTTAAATGGAATTATGTAAATAAAATTCAGTCCTAAAAACTAAAGGTTTCTTAAATTGATTGTGATTCAATATTTTTCGTATTAAATTAGCTACAATAATCATTAAATATGAAATCATGAAAACGAAAATAATTTTTGCCTTATCATTACTGAGTTTTGTAATATCGGCCAGCGCTCAAAAGAAAATCCAATTTACAGAACTGCCAAAAACTTCGCAGGATTTTATACAGAAGCATTTTAATCACACCACCGTTGACATTGTCAAAAAAGATGCTGAACATGGTGAAAAAGGTTACGAAGTCATATTAAAAGATGGTACCGAAGTAGAATTTTGGAAAGATGGTTCATACCGAGAAGTCGATGGAGACAACAAACCAATTCCGACTGATTTTATTCCAAAAGAAATTAAAGATTATGTTGCAAAGCATTACCCAAATGAAAAAATTACTCACATCGATTATGGTCACAAAGATCTTGACGTTGATTTAACAAACAAAATTGACCTGGAATTTACCAAAGAGGGGAAATTTATAAAAGGCGATAAAGATTAAAGAACATAAAAACAATTAAAAATAAAAAAGACTTCATTATTGCTATGAAGTCTTTTTTATTTTATTTAAACTCTTAAAGAACCACGAAATCCTCTCGCAGCATAATACGATTCAGCTCCGTTATGATATACAAAAATGGTGTTGTAACGGAAATCTGCAAAAATAGCGCCTCCAAGTTTCCTAATCTCAGATGGCGTTGCAATCCAGCTTGACGTTTTGGTGTCGAATTTTCCAAGTTTTTGCAATTCGCGGTATTCTTCTTCATTCAAAATTGAAATTCCCATTTCATCGGCCATATTTACAGCACTGTCGTTTGGTTTGTTTTCTTTTCTTTTTTCTAGTGCTTCATGATCGTAACAACAACTTCTTCGGCCTTTTGGGCTTTCTGCTGCACAATCATAAAAAATATATTCGCTTGTTTTTTTATCAAAACCAACAACATCAGGTTCACCTTCCGTTCTTTCCATTTCGTCCAGCGACCATAATTTTTCTGGATTTACTTCCAGTTTTGTTTGTATTGCGTTCCAGTCAAGACCTTTATGGCGGTTCATATTTTTCTCAAAACGAGCTTGCAATACTTTAAATAATGCAGCAGCTTGTTCTGTCGATAATTCTTTTTTAATGCTTTTCATCTTTGTTTATTTTATTTATTAAGCTAACCCTGTCTTCGAACTATTTCATTAATCCAAATAGGAGCGAAGGGTGAAGTACAGCCTTTTGAAGTTGGATAATCTTTATAAATTCCCAATTTTTCTCCAATTGCAATGGCGCGTTCCCGATATTCAGAAAAATGAATTCCGATGTTGGCTAAAGTTGAATTCATTGTCCATTGAACTTCCGGTGCCGCTTTTGGCATTTCAGTTTCAATTGTATTAAGTAAAGCCGGAATATCAAGTACTTCCGGATTTCTGGCAACACATCCGCTTGTCAGGCTCCATGCGGCTCGAATAGCCATTGTGTTAGAGGATTTCATCCATTCGTTTCTTAAAATTTCTTTATTTGCATTCACTTTTATAACATTTGTATACAGCCAATCTGCAACGTGCGGAAACTTTTCAGACATTACTAATTTCGTTAGTTCTTCTGTAGATATTTTTTTCGGATCAAGAAGTAAAACAGCTAAAAATCGGGCATCAACATTTTCTGTTTCCCAAAGTTCTAAGGCTAATTCATGATTCGTTTTTATTTTCTTTGCCAACGCACGAATATCTCCCATTTTAACACCAAACTGATTTTCGCCTGCGCCATATTTAGCATTATGCGCACGCATTTTTTCGTTGCCCAATTTTTCAAGATGGCTAAGTATTTCTTTTGAATCCATACGTGAGATGATTTAATGTAACATCAAATATACTAATCGTTTAATTGTTATTCAGAAAATAATATTTCTAAAACTAAGCTGAAATAACTTTTCTTTCTGCAGGTCTAAAATACCAGAATACTACAACTAAAACAAGTAACAATGTTGGTCCGAAAAATTCTTTAGCGCTATCGTCACAAGCCAAATGAGAAAAAATAGCTCCGGACATTGCAAAAAAGAAACCAGCATAAGTCCATTCTTTTAATAACGGAAATTTCGGGATAAGAATTGCCATAACGCCCAGAATTTTCCAAACTCCAATTATGGTTAAAAAATAGGCAGGATAACCCAAATGTGCCATCATATCCACTTCTTCCTTCATTTTTATTACTTGTACGATTCCGGTCGATAACATTCCTAAAGCAAGCCATAAAGTAGCAACCCAATAAATAATTTTATTTCTCTTTGTCATGATGTATTATTTTGATTTGTTTAAAATTTCTTGTAGCCTGTTATGTGCCATATTTAAACCTTGTGCAAAAGGTAATTTCAGCATTTGGTCTCTGAGTTCAACACTTTTATAAACGATTTGCATAACGAGTTTACTTGTGTTATCGCTCATTTTTTGAAATTCTAAAAACTCCAGCTGAACGGCAAAAGGAGAATTTTCCATTTCAAATGTTCGCGTTATCTTTTCATTCAGATTAAATTCATGAATTGTTCCGTTAGCTTTAAAAACAACATTTCCGTTAGGATCTGAAGTTTCAAATTGATAACCACCGTGTTTTTTGTTTTCAAGCTTAATAACTTTTGTTCCCATCCATTGTGCTACAATTTCGGCTTCGGTATAAGCTTTAAAAAGCAAGTCTAAAGGCAAATCAAATTCTCTTGTTATTACAATTTCCTGCTTGTTATCTTCAGCTTTTATTTGTGTTTTTAATTCCATAATCCGTTATTTTTTAGGTTGGTAGTTTTTCATTATTGCTTCTAACGAATTAAATCGGTCATCCCACATTTTGCGGAATGGCTCAATAAAATCAGCTATTTCTTTTATTTTTTGAGGATTTAATTGATAGTAAATTTCTCTACCTGTTTGCGTTTGATAGAGTAGTTCACATTCATTAAGTATTTGAATGTGTTTTGAAATTGTTTGCCTCGACGAATCAAAATTTTCAGCGATAGTACCAGGTGTCATCGCTTGTATTGCCACCAAACTTAAAATTGCCCTGCGGGTAGGGTCGGCTATTGCCTGAAAAACATCTCTACGAATTTCCATTGTGCAGTTATTTGACTGCAAATATAATGCAGTTATTTGACTGCGCAAAATTTTATAGGAAAATATTTAGTTAAATTTAAAAAAAGATTACATGCCTGATTTTTTTTGGCAATTAAAATCTTATTTTATTTCAACTTTTTTTCCCGTTTCTGCCGATTTGTAAATTGCATTAATTATCCTGATATCTTTTATTCCTTCTTCGCCGGTAATATGGTTGGGTAATTTTTTATTTTCTGCTAATACTTTACAAATTTCATCCAATTGTGTTTTCTGTTGATTGATTACAGGAAAATTTAATTCTTTTTCCGATGTTTTCCCAACAAAGGGCCCGTAACTAAGCGCAGGACTTAATTCAAAGAAGCCTTCATCTGCAGCAGCATAAAATCTGTCAATATTAAAACCGCAAGAAGTATTGCAATTGGCAACCGCACCACTCGGAAATTCCATTTGCCAGCTAATGCTTTCTTCTGTTTCAGAAAATCTGTCTTTGTCATTTATAGTTCCAAATTGAGCTGTAACCGCAATTGGTTCTTCTCCAAGAACATAACGAGCACTTTGAATGCAATAAATTCCGAGATCCATTAATGGTCCGCCACCCGATAAAGCTTTAGTCAGTCGCCATTCGTTACGGTCTTTTTTATCCACTTTAACCTTACTAGTTGTATCGTAGGTTTTATAACCCAGTGAAGCTTCAATAAAACGAACTTGCCCGAAAACTTTATTTTGTCCTAATCGTTTCAATTCTAAATGATAAGGCTCATAATGCAAACGATAACCAATAGCCAGCTGCACATTTGCATCGTTGCAGGCTTTTATCATTTCTTCGCAATCTTTTACAGAAACCGCCATTGGCTTTTCAGTGATTACATGTTTACCGGCTTTTGCAGCACGAATAGTAAATTCCTTATGCAAACCATTTGGTACAACAACATAGACCAGATCTATATTTTTGTTGTGTATAATTTCATCAAAATTTTGATAGTTGTAAATGTTTTTCTCCGGAATATTATATTGAGTTTTCCATTTTTTAGCTTTTGATAGTGTTCCTGTAACAATTCCTGCAAGTGTGCAATAATCTGATTTTTCAATTCCGGACGCTAGCATTTCAGCATAATATCCGAGGCCGCAAAGTGCAATGTTTATTTTTTTTCCGGTATAAGGTTGTTGCTCAATCTCTGATGGAACTAAAAAGGAGGGAAGCGTTGTCATTACAACCGAAGCGCCAACACCAACGCCAAATTTGTTTACAAACGAACGTCTTGAAATTTTTTGCATAAGATTACTTTTAAGTTAAACACTAACTTATTAGTAACCAGTCTCTAAAAAATGTTACAAAAACTATATGTATTGTTTTACAAATGAAATTATCTAAACTGTTTTGGTTTCAGTTTTTGTGCAGCAAGTTCTGCTATTTCATTAATTCGGTTTTGTCTTGTTTCCGGACGTTTAGCCATAACGAGCCATTGCAGAATGCTTTTTCTGGCAGATTTACTCAAACTTAAAAAATAAGCTGCAGCGCCCGGTTTTGCTTCAAATCCTTTCTCGAGATCTTCAGGAATAAGTAATTCTTCAACATCATCTAAAATTGTCCATGAACCATTTTGTTTTGCTTTTTCAATGCTATCAAAACCTGCTTTCATCATCAATCCGTCAGCGATTAACCGTTCTACTTTTGCTTTGTTGATTTTTGACCAAACGCTATTTGGTTTTCGTTTTCCAAAAAATTGTATAAACTTATCATTGTCAATCGATTTTCGAACACTGTCGATCCAGCCAAAACAAAGCGCTTCATCAACAGCGTCACTCCAGGTTATTGTTGGAATGTTAGCTTGTTTTTTATAACAAAGAAGCCAAACAGATTGTTTTGAGTGATGGTTTTCTTGCAACCATTCTCTCCAATCCGTTTGGCTAGTCGGACAAAAAGTTTCTATTTCATTTTGTTCCATTATTTATGTTTTATTTCATCGCAATTATGATCGAATTTACAATCAAAATTCCCACTAAATGATAACTTCCACTAATAATTCCGTACAAAATTGGTCTTGGAATATTTGGATTAATTGCAATGTTTACTGTATTTGCAACTAAAAATCCGATACCAATAAATAGTGAAAACTCAAAACCATCTTTTAAAGAAGATACATTTAAAGCGTAAACTAAAACGGCACTTGCAATTGTAATTATCAGCGAACATAGGGCGGGTCCGACTATAAAAATAGGCTTATTTTCTAAAATTTCTTTTTCTCCTCCTAAGGATTTTTTATACGATTTACTAAATAATAAAGTAAACCAAAGAGCTCCGAGTAAAAAATAGGCTACGAATGCAAGCAAAACACTAATCCAATTTAAATTTGGTAATTGATTAATCATAAAATTAATTTTTAAAAGTTTATACTGCAAAGCTAAATTGGCCGTATGACAACTGTTTGTCAGCAGTAAAAACAAATCTTAATTTTATTTCTTTAATTCATATAAAATATATTCACCATGATTAGAAACGCCCTTTTCTTTTTCAACAAATCCTTTGCTTTCATAAAATTTGACTGCGTTAGTATTTTTTGCCAAACATTTTAAAGTAATCGGAGAATTCATGACTTTGATTGCCTCATCTAAGAGTTTTGTGCCGATATTTTTGCCTTGGTATTTTTCGTCAATATATAAATGATGGATAAAATTACCGGACATCCACAACGAAATAAAACCAACAACTTTATCATTAAAAAGAGCAACTAAAATAAATTCGCCTTGAGTATCACGTTCAAAATCAGTTAGATTGTAATCTTTAATATCTTCTAGCCAATAAAAGGTTTTCCTGCGACTTTCCAGATAAATTCTTTGTAAATCCTGAATATGATCTTTTCTCTTTTCAACTATTTGAAGCATCTTGAATTTGATATTTATTTTAAAGATAACAATTTGAATATAATTATCTCAATAGGCACAACATATACGAAATATGTTTTCTAATATGTTGAAGAATTCTTAAAAAGTAGATGTCAAAAAATAAGCTTTGTCAAAGTTTTAAACCTTGGCAAAGCTTATGCGTATACTAGTTTCATTTTGAGGAACGAAAAATTACATAACGAATTCATGGTTTGTTGATTTCTCCTCAGTCAAAATGAAAAATTATTATATTTTTTTAAGCGTTAATTTCATTTCTTTACTATCTAATATCAGTTCATCATCTGTTATCGTACTTTCACAAGGATATGGGGTTCCGGTTTCATCTTTAATTACTAAACTTTTTCCTCCTTTTGTTAAGGCATACGTTCCATCAGTTATTTCGTTCTGCAAATATCCCGTTACGTGTCCGTCTTCTGTAAACGTTAGGGTTCCGTTAGTTAAGATTGCATTTTTTGCAGAATCCGAAAGTGGAAGTTTGGCTTCAACAGCAGTGATTTTCCAGGAATTTACCAGTTTTCCTCGTTTTTGACATGAAATTAATACAAACAAAAATGCAATTCCAAAGATAAATAATTTAGATTTTTTCATGGTTTTGTGATTAAGGTTAGACCACAGAAAATTACAAAAATATTTTTAATTAAGAATCTAAAAATCAAATATTTAGAAGAAAATATTTATAAAACACAGCGCTAAGCCAATAAAATAAGAAGATTTAAGGAAAAATGTAAACTATCAGAACCTTAGTAACTTAGCCTCTAAGAGCCTTAATTAAGCGTCAACGCTCCCAAAATCTCTTCATACATAAAGGGTCCGCCCGGATATTTGGCTGTATAATCAAGATTTAACCAAACCTGACCGCGTTCATCAATGTGATAATGCAGTTTTTGCCTGTAACTTTCTTTTGCAAAAAGCACATTCTTTATTAAGTAATTGACCTTTTCTAAGTCTATTAAAGAGCCAATTAGTATTTCAGGATAAATGTGTCCTTTTGTATGAATAAGTCGCGGAGTTCCGCCAATAGAACGAATTGCGGCGGCCATTAAAATAGAATGATCGTCGCAATCGCCAGAAAAATATTCTAATGATTCACTTGCAGTGGCAATATAATCGCCTTCTTTAGGATCGTTGACATAATTCCATCGACTGTTAATTTCTTTAAAAACCGCAAAACATTGTATTGTAGTTCTATAATCAGAGTAGCCTTTTATGCCTTTAAAATGCTTTGTTGTCGCCATAATGGCAAAGTTTCGAACCTTAGGATTCTCGTATTCAATGGCGCTTAGAATTAATGATTTATTTGGAAACGGAAGTAATTTTGCCACGATAATATCCTGAGGAAACGGATTGTCTGACATGGTGTAAATCATCGAATTATAATCTTCAGAAATTTCATTGAAACCGTAATTTCCAATAACAGATCCGTATACTAAAATCAACAAATACACAGCAATACAAACAATTATGATCGTTCGCAAATACATTAAAAGAAAAAATATTGCTGCAAAAACAAAGATGAAAATAAAAACACGGTCTAAATTAAAAGGCCATTCTAAGTCGATTAAATTTTGATGCAGTATGATAAAAACCGGAATTGTTATCAAAAGACTCAACAGCGAAATAATAATTCTATCCCAGGGTGATTTCACCTGTAATTTGGATTTTAATTGCGGAAAGTCAATTTTAGGAATTTTTATCATAAGAATCAAAAGCAGAATTTACAGTGCTTTTACTGTTTCTACAAAAGTACTTTTTTTATCAATAATTCCCAGATCAAATAATTGATTTTGAATTTTATCAAATGCTTTTTCACTTAGATGTTTTTGCGACCATTGCGTTAATTTCAGCCATTCCTGAATATCTTCAAGTTTTTGATTAAAAAGCTCTGCTAAAGTTTTATCAATGTTCGGAATTAGAGCAAAATCATGCGTTGTTTTATTGATGACTTCGAGAATTTTTTCAATTACTTTCGGATTTTTTTTCAAAAACTCATCACGAACCGTAATGACAAAAGAAGGCCATGGAGTAGGGCAGTCGCCAACTCTTCTAAAAACACCCTGATCTACAAGAGGTTTTGTCATAAAATGTTCCCACATAAAATAATCTGCAGTTCCGTTGGTTAAGGCTTCAACAGCGCCATCGATGGTATTTACAATCTCAAATTCTAAATCGTCAGTTTTCCAATTTTGTTCGTTGGCATTTACATAAGCCATTAATTGAGAACCTGATCCAAGTCTTGAAATCGCAACTTTTTTATTTTGAAGATCTTTAATAGTTTGAAAATTCGATTTTGTAGCCACGTGAATTCCCCAGATTAAAGGAGATTGTACATAAATCTGAACAATTTTACTTGGGTTTCCGGCAATAATATCTTTTACAATTCCTTCGGTCAAAATTACAGCAATATCAGCCTCTCCGTCACGAAGCATCTGGCACATTTTTCCTGTACCTTCAGGTATATTTTTCCATTGTAAATCTATGTTTTCAGCTTCAAATTCACCATTTTCGATCGATATACGCCATGGCAAATTGAAGTGTTCGGGAACACCAACAATTTTTACAGTTTTCATTAGGTTTAAGTTTAAGTTTGTTTGGTATGCGTATTCTAAGTTTGTTTGTTGTTTATATTTTAATTTTTTAATAAATCAGTTCTGTGTTTTTCAGATAGGCAAGGTTCTGCAAATTCAATTACAGAAAGCGTTTCATATTCTGTTAATAAACTTTTTACAATCGAATAATCAACTTCTTTTACCACTTCAACAGCAAATAGAGTGTCATTTAATCCTTCTGATAAACAGTTAATTGCTTTTAATTTTTCTATGATAATTTCCTTATCAAAACCTTTTTCTAAAATTACAACCTGCAGAATCGAATTTCCAAAACTTTCTATTGTTTCTCTGTAAACGAGCGTTTGTTCTTTTTCATCAAATTCTGCATAGAAAATATCATCTGTGGCAATTAAAGGCCCGAAAAACGGAATATTATCTAATTTGAAATATCCTTTTTCCAGATCAATAATTTCTCCCCACATGGTTTCTACAACCGTATCTTCTAACAAATCGCTATAATATCTAAATAGGATTTTTTTGTGTGTTTCTGCCATTATTCAATTTCGCTAATTACCGCTTTTAGTGGTGAAACAACAATTCGATAACCGTCAGGATCCTGAAACATTTTTCCGTTTTCATTCCAAAAAGGATTAGTTGCAGTTATGATTGAAATGTTGTTTCGTAAAAGTTTATTTATTAATTCATTATAATCTAAAATTGTTTTGGGATAAAGCACGATAACATCATCTTCATCAAACGTATGATTGGCTTTTGTTTCAGATTGCGTAAATTCAAAATGCCAGTCTAAACCTGATTTTCCAATAAAAACGCCATCATAATTATTGTGATTTTGAAAACGGCCTAAACATTCAAAATCCAAAATATTAATATAAAAATCTTCAATTTTTTCTATATTATCGGTATGTCTGGCAACTCTTAAAAACATAGTCTAAGCTTTTAATTGATTAATGTGATGTTCTAAATGTTCTACATAATCAGTCATTAGAAACTTTAAATCAACTACAGACTGATCGCTTAAAACAATTTTATAATTTAAAACTCCTTCATCAACAGATTTCATAATTCTGACAATTTGTTTATTTAATGAAAACAATAATGTTGTCAACTCAACAATATCCATTGTTTGGTACTGATTCAAATTCACCAAATCCATTTGACTGTAAGGTCTGTGCTGATAAGGCTTTTCAACATAATTTATTTCTGTAAAACGAACTAAATTATGAATTGCAGAATCTATTAAATGTCCCAAAATTTCTTTTTTTGACCATTTCCCCGGAATTTTAGCTTCTAAAACTTCAGTATTTAATGTCGGAAAATAATTGACATTTTCATTTAGTAATTTTTCAAATTTAAAAATGGCATCTTGCATTATTTACTATTTGAAAGTTTATTTAATGTATATGTAATTAACTCATCAACCGCTTTATATGGATCTTCGCTAAAAGTTCCCGAAGCACGATTGGCAATAATTGCATTTAATGATAATGCGTTATGACCTAAAAGTGCAGAAAGTCCGTAAATAGCAGCCGTTTCCATCTCTAAGTTAGTAATTCTTTCGCCATTAAAATTAAAATTATCCATTTTATTGTTTAATTCTTCATCCTGGATATTCAAACGCAAAACACGCCCTTGCGGACCGTAAAATCCTCCGGCAGTGGCTGTAATTCCCTTAAATATTTTATCAGATTCAATTATTTTTTCTAATTTTTCTGAACAAGGAATTGCATACGGCCTTCCTTTTCGAATATCCCAATTGGTATGTACGATAAAAGCATCTTCAAGAGCATCTTGCGAAACTTCATCTATTAAATAGGAGCGAAGCATATTGTCTAATCCCAGACCAAATTTAGACATTACAAAACTATCCACAGGAATATCTTTTTGCAAAGAACCCGAAGTTCCAATTCTAATGATATTTAGTGAAGTTAAATTTTCTTTTGGCTCACGTGTTTTTAAATCGATATTCACCAAAGCATCTAGTTCATTTACAACAATATCAATATTATCAGGTCCGATTCCGGTTGACATTACTGTGATACGTTTTCCTTTATAAATTCCGGTTTGGGTTTTAAATTCTCTTTTTTGAGTAGAAAATTCAATAGAATCAAAAAACTGAGTAATTTTTTCTACTCGGTTTTGGTCTCCAACAAAAATTATATCGTTGGCAATATGTTCAGGAAGAAGATTTAAGTGGTAAACACTTCCGTCTGGATTAAGTATTAATTCTGAGTTTTGTATCATTTTTTTTTAGGTTCTAAGGTTCTGAGTTGCTAAGGTTTGAAAATAAATTCCAATTTTTTAAATTCCAAATTCTAATCTTGATTTACAAAGCTTTGCGAACTTTGAATTTTTTATTAAAACTTCTAACTATAATTCTTTGCGAACTTTGCGGTTAAATTTTATAGTTAATGGGTAGACAATCTAAATTCTTAAATCAGAAATCTAAAATTATCATCCGCCAACTCTTTTGGTTTTAAATCCTTTTTCTTTTAAAATAGCCATAATTTTATCCCGATAATCGCCTTGAATGATGATTGCATCGTCTTTAAAAGTTCCGCCAACGCTTAATTTTGTTTTAATTTCTTTGGCAAGAATTTTAAAATCTTCATCGCTTCCTTCGTAACCTTCAATTATGGTGGTTGCTTTTCCTTTTCGTTTTTCGAATTTGCAAATCATCGGTTCTTTTTGAACATAAAGTACATGCTCTTCTTCCTGAACTTCTTCAGGTTCATTTGATTCGACGTGATCCGGAAACAAATTTTTTAATTGATCTTGTAAATCCATAAATTGTTCATTCTAAAAAAATAAATTCCAAGCAATAAGGCTATTAAAAATTAAATTCCAAATTCCAATGAAAGTTTGGAATTTGGAATTTTAATATTAGAATTTATTTAAGTTTTTACTTTTTTATTAAACCTAAATCTACCAAACGTTCGTATAAATAATCGCCCGCCGTAATGTCTTCAAATTTCTTAGGATTTTCAGCATCAATACAGTTTTCTAAACAATCCAGACGCATATCGCTTACGGGGTGCATAAAAAACGGAACAGAATAGCGAGAGGTTCCCCATAATTCTCTTGGCGGATTTACCACCTGGTGAATTGTAGATTTTAGTTTGTTATTAGTATGTCTTGACAACATATCGCCCACATTTATAACTAATTCATCGTCTGCAGCAATAGCATCAATCCATTCTCCATCATGATTTTGAACTTGTAATCCTTTCCCTTGCGCTCCCATTAAAAGCGTGATCAGGTTAATATCTCCGTGAGCAGCTGCACGAATTGCATTTTCAGGCTCAGAAGTAATTGGTGGATAATGAATTGGTCTTAAAATTGAGTTTCCTTCTTTAGCATACTGATCAAAATAAAACTCATCTAAACCTAAATGCAAAGCCAAAGCTCGTAACACATAAACACCTGTTTTTTCAAGCATTTGATACGCTTCTTTACCAACAGCATTAAAATGCGGTAACTCTTTTACTTCAACATTTTCCGGATATTCTGAAGCGTATTTTGAATCTTTGTCAACATACTGCCCAAAATGCCAGAACTCTTTTAAATCTCCCTCTTTGCGTCCTTTAGCATGTTCTTTTCCAAAAGAAACATAACCTCTTTGACCGCCAATTCCGGGAATTTCATAATTATGCTTGGTTTCTACTGGCAAAGCGAAAAATTTTCGAATTTCGCTATAAAGCTCGCCTACCAACTGATCATCTAAGAAATGACCTTTTAGGGCTACGAAGCCAATGTTTTCAAATGCACTGCCGATTTCATTTACAAATTTTTGTTTACGTTCCGGGTTGTCCGAAAGGAAATCACGTAAGTCTACACTAGGAATGTTTTGCATACTTTACATTTTTTATTTAAAAGAAGAATTTAAAATCCTTACAATAACAAAGGTAGAGAATATTTTAGTTTTGAATTTTAAATTTTACCATAAAATTTATTTTTTAATACACTTTTTAACCTAAATTCCAGAGCTTAATTTTTAAATATTGTAAAATAAAAACTTAATAATTTGTAAATAAAATAATACAAATTTTATTTTGAGACAAAAATTTACTGTTATCTTTGGCCTGTGTTTTTACAAAATAAAAAAGGTAAGATTATTTTTTTATTTTTATTAAGGCTAACAAAAGCAACTTAAAATTATTTAACAAATAATGTTAAAATTGTTATATTTTTATATATTTGAAAACAATAAATCAAACTCAAATGATCTTTTACAGACAAGACTTAACCAATACTGAATTACTGGACTTATACAAGAAAATCTTAAAACCTCGTTTGATCGAAGAAAAGATGTTAATTCTGATTCGGCAGGGTAAAGTTTCGAAATGGTTTTCAGGAATAGGGCAGGAAGCCATTGCTGTTGGTATTACTGCTGCTCTGGAAGAGTCAGAATATGTATTGCCAATGCACCGCAATCTTGGTGTTTTTACCACAAGAAATATCCCTTTGCACCGACTTTTTTCGCAATGGCAGGGAAAAGCAAATGGTTTTACAAAAGGAAGAGACCGCAGTTTTCATTTTGGAACTCAGGAATATAATATTGTTGGAATGATTTCGCATTTGGGTCCGCAATTAGGAATCGCTGATGGAATTGCTTTGGCAAATAAACTTCAAAAAAATAAAAAAGTAACAGCCGTTTTTACTGGTGAAGGCGCGACAAGCGAAGGAGATTTTCATGAAGCGCTGAATATTGCTGCTGTTTGGAAATTGCCTGTAATGTTTGTCATTGAAAATAATGGCTACGGACTTTCTACACCAACAAATGAACAATATTTATGCGAAAACCTTGCAGACAAAGGCATCGGCTACGGCATTGAAAGTCATATAATTGATGGAAATAATATTCTCGAAGTCTATCATAAAATAAAAAAGCTAAAAGCTGAAATGCAGGAAGACCCACATCCTGTTTTATTAGAGTTTAAAACCTTCAGAATGCGTGGTCACGAAGAAGCCAGCGGTATCAAATATGTACCTGAAGACACGATGAAAATGTGGGCTACAAAAGATCCTGTTGATAATTACAGAATGTTTTTATTAGATCAGGGTGTTCTTTCAGAAGATCAGGATGCTGTTTTACGAGCTGAAATCAAACAAGAAATAGACGAACATTTAGCAATTGCAAATGATGAACCTGAAATTGTTCCTACTTATAGTGGAGAATTAGACGATGTTTACAAACCTTTTCAATATGAAAAAGTTACACCATCGACAGAAACTAAAAATATTCGTTTTATAGATGCAATTAAAACGAGTTTAGAGCAATCTATGCAGCTTCACAAAAACCTTGTTATTATGGGTCAGGATATTGCAGAATATGGCGGTGCTTTTAAAATTACAGAAGGTTTCGTTGAATTTTTCGGAAAAGACCGCGTTCGCAATACACCTATTTGCGAAAGCGCAGTTGTTTCGACCGCAATGGGATTATCGATTAATGGTTACAAAGCCATTGTCGAAATGCAGTTTGCTGATTTTGTGTCTACAGGATTTAATCCGATCGTGAATTTATTAGCTAAATCGCATTATCGTTGGGGCGAAAAAGCCGATGTTGTTGTTCGAATGCCTTGCGGAGGTGGCACTCAGGCAGGACCATTTCATTCACAAACAAATGAAGCATGGTTTACTAAAACGCCAGGTTTAAAAGTTGTTTATCCGGCTTTTCCGTATGATGCAAAAGGATTATTAAATACTTCGATTAACGATCCAAATCCAGTTTTGTTTTTTGAACACAAACAATTGTACAGAAGTGTTTATCAGGACGTTCCAACAGATTATTATACCATTCCGTTAGGGAAAGCAGCTTTGATAAAAGAAGGAAAAAAAGTTACCATTATTGCTTTCGGTGCGCCTGTACACTGGGCTTTAGAAACATTAGCTCAAAATCCTGAAATAGAAGCAGATTTAATAGATTTGAGAACTTTACAGCCTTTGGATACTGAAACCATTTTTGCTTCGGTTAAGAAAACAGGAAAAGTTATTATTTATCAGGAAGATACTTTGTTTGGCGGAATTGCAAGCGATATTTCGGCTTTAATTATGGAAGAATGTTTTGAATATCTTGATGCTCCCGTAAAAAGGGTAGCTAGTTTAGATTCTCCAATTCCGTTTACAAAAGCGCTGGAAGATCAGTTTTTATCAAAAAATCGTTTTGAGGAGGTTCTAAAAGAATTATTAGAATATTAAACTGGTATAAATATTATTTAAACACATAGAAACATAGATTAAAACTTTAAAAAGAGGCGTTTCACTTGTATTAACACACATAGCTATGTGTGAGAAACTGGTTTCTTTTTACAATCTTTTTTCTTTGCATATAAAACCTATGTCTCTATGTGTTTAAAAAAATCATCACATTGTCACAACTAAACGCTTACCGTCAGAAACTTCAGCATTCCACATTTTTTCAATATCCGATAAAGGAACTTCTTCAATATTAACCTTCAGTTTGTTTTGAGCGGCTAAGAGAAACATTTCCGGAAGTATTTCTGAAAATAATAATTTCACTTCTTCTTTAGTCCAGCTTCCTAAACCTGAACCTGATAGCTGCAGATTAACGCTTCTTAAAATCCCGGATGATAATTGAATGTTTTCACTAGCCATCGAACCAATAGTAACAAATCGTAAGCGATTTGTAAAAGAACCATTTCCTTTTAAAGCGCTTAAAATCAATTCTGCCGGATGTCCCCACAAATAATCTAAAACAATATCGATTGGAGTTTCCTTATGAATCGCCTGAATTTGTTTTAAAATAGTTTCATCATCTTGTTTTAGCGAAATAATTTCATCAGCGCCCAATTTTAAAAGTTCCTGAAGCGTGTTTTCATTTCGTCCTGTTACAATAATTTTCTTTGCGCCATAATGTTTCGCAATCTGAATCGCCATTTGACCTGTAAAACCGGTGGCTCCGTTTATTAAAACCGTTTCTCCGGGTTGTATTCCGGCTCTAAATTTTAGCGCCATTGCAGAACCTGCAACTGCATTTGGCATCGCTGCGGCTGTTGCGTTGCTAATTCCGTCAGGTAATAATACCATTCTGTTTTTTTCTACAACCGCTTTTTCTGCAATTGTTCCGCTGATGCCGCGGCCGTAAACCCTTGTTCCGTCTTCTAATAAACCAACGCCGTCGCTGCCCACAACAAATCCGTTTTGGTTTTCATTTTCAGATGAATAATGTTTTCCGCTGGCTTTTCCTTTGTCCAGATTTGTAATCGCAACTGCTTTGACCGAAATTAAAACTTCGTTTTCGTTTTGAACAATTGGTGCCGGAAATTCGGCATATTTTGGCATTTCGCCTTTTGTGTAAATTACTGCTGCTTTCATAATTATTAAATTTTATGAAGCAAAATTAGACCGCAGTTTTTGGTTGAGCGATAACATTTGTTATCAAATGCAATTGCGTTATTTTTCTTGAACCAGCTTACTTTTTATTCGGCTTAAATGAACCGTAGTTACGCCAAGATATGATGCAATATAGTGTTGCGGAACACGTTGAACAATTTGAGGTTTTTCCTGAATTAAATTGAGATAACGCTGAGTAGGAGAGTCTTTTATAAAAGAGAAAAAGTGCTTCATATAATCAAATGTACGTTGAAAAATCATGTTGATGAAACGATCTCGCAACGCTGGAATTTCTTTAATTTCTTCTAAAATAAAATCCATATCTTTTTTATGAATCCACCATAAAACAGAAGCTTCAATGGTTTCGATAAAAACCGGACTTGGGAATTTTTTTACAAAACTTTCAATAGAAGAAACGCTCTGATTTTCGAAAAAGAACTGTGTAGTAATATCTTTTCCGTTATTATTAAACCAAACTCTAATGCAGCCTTTTTCTATAATAAATAGCTTTTTTGAGATTTCGCCTTCTTGTAAAAGGATTGTTTTGGTAGGAACTTCAATGCGATTGAAATAGTTGGTGTATTCATTCCATTTTTCATCGGTTAAGGGGAATTTATTTCGGAATTGGTTAAACATTTTATTCAATTTAATTCTAAGCAATTATATCATTTCAAGTTGTTTTGCTAAATCAAAATTTGTTGTAACAAGCAAATTATCACTCATGCCATAAATTTTAGTTTGTTCAGTCTCTTTAAATTCTGAAGCACTTAAAATTATTAATATGCCATTCTCCATTTTTAATTGAAAAGTTTGCGGGTATGTAAAATACATTTTGTTTGTACCATTCATATTTGAAGTATAAACTTCTTCCCAAATTATTTTAAAATCGATTATTTTTTCACCTATTATCTTAATCCATTTTTCATCATTTGTTACATCCCATTTTTGCTCATAATCGTTTGCCGTTACTTTAAAATCAATTTCCTTTGAGGAAAGTCCATAACTAAAGAATGTACTGTCCCAAAAAATATAAATCGTTTTATTATTTGTTTTAAAATAAATAGAATGATCTAAGGTATCAATATCGGGATATATTGTAGAATATGAAGGTTCTGGATCAATATTTTCGCTATCTTCAAAATAATATTTTATTTCTCCATATATAACCTCAAGAATTGTTTCTCCAATGAAAATTTGTCGACAATCGTTTTCAAAACCTATATGTTTATCCGTTAAAGTCATATTAAAAATAACTATTCCAAATTCGATTCAACCTCAAACAATTGCACCTGACTTTTCAATCGTTCCACCAATAAATTCATCATTCTTTTATTTAAACTAGATGAATTTTGAATGTAAGTATCATATTCCTGCACCGTAAAAAGCGCGATGATCATTCCTTTTAAAGAATTTCTGAATTTAATATCTTTTTGAATGGAATTTTCAATGGTTTGAATTTTCTTTTCGACGGTGTAAGAATAAAAATCGGCTTTGTTTTTATTGACATAGTTAATAAAAACTG
Organism: Flavobacterium chryseum; assembly: GCF_004362015.1. Taxonomy (GTDB): domain Bacteria; phylum Bacteroidota; class Bacteroidia; order Flavobacteriales; family Flavobacteriaceae; genus Flavobacterium. Next base: position 50,125 of record NZ_SNWW01000009.1, on the reverse strand, counting down.
CCAGAAATAAATCGTTTTGGAGTTTTAAAATTGGCCTGATCGTCTGATTTTGGAACAACTCATCTGTAGAAGATTGAGCACTTACGGTTCCTAAAGTTTCGCCTCTGAATTCTTTTAAAAAAGTATCTCTATCTGCCATGTTTTTTCTTTAAATTTAGAAAAAAAAATCCAATGAATTTAAAATCTTTTCTATTTCTGCTCATAATTTTAACTGCAATAGTTTCTTGTAATTCTAAAGCAGAACAAAAGGACTACAAACAAGTTTTGTATCGCGCTATAAATAATAAAGACACCTCAATTTTAGCCCTTAATATCAATGATAAACGTTTTTACGGACGCTATGAAATATTGCATTATAAAATTGGAAAAGATTCCGGCGATGTAAGAGGGAATATTACGGGCGATACGCTAAGAGGTGATTTTCATTTTATAACGTATGGCGGAGAATGGAAAAGAATTCCTTTAGCATTATTAAAAAAAGAAAATAAGCTGTTTTTAGGTACAGGAGTAATTGGTACTTTTATGAATCTGCCATGCTTTGTGCCACAGATTCCTATAAATTATAAAAGTTCAGGAGTTGTTTTTGAGGAAGTTATTAAATAATTGTTTCAGGTTTCAGTTTTTTGTTTCCGGTTACGTTTGAGAAACATGCGATTAAACAAATAAACGGTTAACCATTAAACAATTATTCTACAAACTCAAAAAAAGCAAATTCCTGTGGCTGATGAAAACCATATTTTAAACTCTTATACCGCTGTAATGCAAGATATTCGGTTGTGTTACCGTAATCAATTCTAAAAACATTTGCTTTCCATTTTGTGCCGGTTTTTGGTTTTATAAATTTGCCGTTTTTTACCATTTCTAAGCTTGAAAATGGAATTTTAATTTCGGTACAAAAACCTTCAGCAGATATTTTACTTACGGTTTCTAATCCGGAAATATTAAATTGCGTTGATGTTTTCCAACCGCCACAATCGCGAGAAACGCATTTAACCAGCATATCGTAATTTGTTGAAAAAGCATTTACTCCAATTTCTACATAATTTTGGCCGTCTCCGTCAGGATCTATAAAAATTTCTACTAAATCATCTGTTTTATATATTGGAGAATCTTTCTTTTTTGATTCGCCAACAATTTTAGAATCATCGGAACGATAGGCTATATAAAGATTTTCATCATTCCACGAAAGTGAAACCATAGTACTTTGAGTTGCCTTTTCACCAGAATTATGAATCACAAACGGAGCTAAAAATGGCGTTTTCCAATCTGCTAAATCTCCATCAATAGTTATTTTTTCAGAAGTTTTTTGAATAGAAAACGTCTGAGAATAAAGGGATGATGAAAAAATGAAAAGTAAAAGAGGAAAAAGTTTCATAAAATGGAATAGGATTTTAAATAGTTAAAAATAGAGAAAGAATAATCAATTTCAGCATTAATTTTCAGAATAGAAATTAAAAAATTAATTCGATTGTTTACATTTGTTAAAGACTAAAACCAATAATTATAAAAAAATTCCTAAATGATGAAAAAATACTTTGTGAGCATTTTTACTGCTTTTTTAATTGGTTTTACGGCCAATGCTCAGGGACTTCTTAAAAAAACAGACGCGGTTTTTACACATCAGGATACTTTACGCGGAAGCATTACAAAAGAAAGAGCCTGGTGGGATTTGAAATATTATCATCTTGATATAAAGGTAAACCCAACGGAGAGAACCATTACAGGATCGAATACGGTTCGCTACACTGTTTTGACTGAAGACAATATTATGCAGATCGATTTGCAGGAACCAATGCAAATTTATAAAGTAACTCAGAATGGAAAAGAATTGAAATTTGAGCGAAATGGAAATGCATTTTTCATTCATTTAATTGAAAATCAAAAGATAGGAGAAACAAAAGAAATTGTAATTTCTTATGGAGGAAAACCAAAAGAAGCTGTCAGACCGCCATGGGACGGTGGCCTTACTTGGAAAAAAGATAAAAACGGAAAAGATTTTATAGCTTCGACTTGTCAGGGTTTGGGCGCCAGCGTTTGGTGGCCGTGCAAAGATCATATGTACGATGAAGTGGAGAATATGCTAATTAGCGTAAATGTTCCGGGAGATTTAACAGATGTTTCTAACGGAAGGTTACAAAGCGTTAAAAAAGAAAAAGACGGAACAAAAACGTTTAATTGGTATGTTGCCAACCCAATTAATAATTACGGTGTGAACATCAATATTGGTGATTATGTTAATTTCTCCGAAAAATTTAAAGGAGAAAAAGGCGATTTAGATTGCAATTATTATGTTTTGAAAGATAATCTGGCTGTTGCTAAAGAACATTTTAAGGATGCTACAAGAATGTTGAAAGCATTTGAAAGCTGGTTTGGACCTTATCCGTTTTATGAAGACAGTTATAAATTGGTTGAAGCACCTTATTTAGGTATGGAACACCAAAGTAGTGTGACGTACGGAAATGACTTTAAAAAGGGATACAATGGTACTGACATGAGCGGAACGGGCTGGGGATTAAAATACGATTATATCATTATTCATGAATCAGGACATGAGTGGTTTGCCAACAATATTACGTATAAAGATATTGCAGATATGTGGATCCACGAGAGTTTTACAACTTATTCAGAGGCTCTTTTTATAGAATATTATTATGGTAAAGAAGCGGCTAGTGAATATATAAGAGGAATTCGAAAAATTATTACGAATAAAAAACCAATCATTGGGTATTATGACGTAAATACCGAAGGATCAGGTGATATGTATCCAAAAGGAGCGAACGTGATTCATACCATTCGTCAGGTAATAAATGATGATGCAAAATGGAAATCAATTTTAAGGGGTTTAAACAGTACTTTTTACCATCAAACCGTCACTACCAAACAAATCGAAGACTATATAAGTAAAGCATCCGGCATAGATTTTAGTTCAGTTTTTGATCAGTATTTAAGAACGCCGCAGGTTCCTACTTTAGAATATTATTTTAAGAATCAAAAATTAGTGTACCACTGGATAAATGCTGTTGAAAAATTTGATCTGCCATTAAAAGTAACTTTAAATGGTGTTGAAACATGGCTAAAACCAACAACAGAATGGAAGGCAGAAGACGCAAAAGCGGATAATCCTACCTTAATCATTAATAAAAACTTTTATGTGACTGAATTCAATATCACAAACTAAATTATACTGAATAAAAAACAATCCCAATAAATGATGAAATTTATTGGGATTGTTTTTTTAGTAGAAATCATAAAATGTTAGAAAACTTAATTTGAATGTTTACTTTTGTGAAGATTAAGTTCGATTAAATACGCTATTATTTCAAATTTCTACAATTATGAAAAATTACTTTGGAGGCCTTTTTATTGCCTTTTTGGTTTCTTTTACTTCAAATGCCCAAGGACTTTTAAATAAGTCTGAAACGGCTTTTACACATCAGGATACTTTACGCGGAAGCATTACAAAAGAAAGAGCCTGGTGGGATTTAAAATACTATCATTTAGATATAAAAGTAAATCCGTCTGAAAAAACAATTACAGGTTCTAATACTGTAAAATATACTGTTCTAAGTGAGTACAACAAAATGCAGATTGATTTGCAGCAACCAATGCAGATTTACAAAGTAACACAGGACGGAAAAGAATTGAAATTTGAAAGAGACGGAAATGCATTCTTTATTCAATTAACTGCAAAACAAAAGGTTGGTGAGACTAAAGAAATCGTAATTTCTTTTGGAGGAAAACCGAAAGAAGCGGTTAGAGCTCCGTGGGATGGAGGCCTAAGCTGGAAAAAAGATAAAAACGGAAAAGATTTTGTGGCTTCGTCTTGTCAGGGATTAGGCGCCAGCGTTTGGTGGCCGTGCAAAGATCATATGTACGATGAAGTAGAAAATATGTTGATTAGCATAAATGTTCCGGGAGATTTAACGGACGTTTCTAACGGAAGATTAAAGAGTGTTAAAAAGGAAAAAGACGGAACAAAAACTTTTAATTGGTATGTTTCGAACCCAATTAATAATTACGGTGTAAATATAAACATTGGTGATTACGTTAATTTCTCAGAAAAATATAAAGGAGAAAAAGGTGATTTAGATTGTAATTACTATGTTTTGAGAGATAATTTGGCTGTAGCAAAAGAACAGTTTAAAGATGCTCCAAAAATGCTGAAAGCTTTTGAAAACTGGTTTGGACCGTATCCGTTTTACGAAGACAGCTACAAACTGGTTGAAGCGCCTTATTTAGGTATGGAACACCAAAGTTCTGTAACCTACGGAAACCAATATAAAAATGGATATTTGGGACGTGACTTAAGCGGAACGGGCTGGGGATTGAAATTTGATTTTATCATTATCCATGAATCCGGACACGAATGGTTTGCTAATAATATTACGTATAAAGATATTGCAGATATGTGGATTCACGAGAGTTTTACCAATTATTCTGAAAGCCTTTTTGTTGAATATTATTACGGAAAAGAGGCTGGAGCTGAATATGTTATTGGCTGCAGAAAAAATATTCATAATGACAAACCAATTATCGGGAATTATGACGTAAACAACGAAGGATCTGGCGATATGTACCCAAAAGGAGCAAATATGCTGCATACGATTCGTCAAATTGTAAACGATGATGCCAAATGGAAATCAATTTTAAGAGGTTTAAACAGTACTTTTTACCATCAGACAGTAACTTCTAAACAAATTGAAGATTATATAAACACACAATCAGGAATTAATTTTAATAGAGTTTTTGCGCAATATTTAACAACAACACAGATTCCGGTTTTTGAATATATTTTTAAAAATGGAACTTTAGGTTATCATTGGACAAATTGTGTTGCTAAGTTTGATATGCCGGTAAAAGTTAAAATAAACGGTGTTGAAACATGGTTAAAACCAACAACAGAATGGCAATCAGAAAAAACAACTAATGAAAACAGAACATTGGAAGTTGATAAAAATTTCTATGTAACGAGCTCTAATATTGTAGAATAAAAATTATAAAATTCCAATCTCGAAGTTTCGGGATAAAATCCCAAATTCCAATTTCTGGAGTTTGGGATTTTTTATTAGGGTTTGAATTGTAGGCTAATAGTAAACCCTACAAGTTTTTTAAAACCTGTCGGATTTCGTATTTTACGAAATCCTCTCATCGTTTGTCATTTCGACGAAGGAGAAATCTCCGAAAGTGGCTCGACAAAGTTTGGCACTTTTAGGAGGCGAGTTACTTGCGAAGATTTCTCCTTCGTCGAAATGACAAAAAAGCGTAAAAAATCTGATGTTTTACGCTTTTTTTATTGGAATTTGGAATTTTAAAAATTGGAATTTTTTATCTACTATTTAACTTAGCCTTCTCCTTAATGATATCAGCAATTTTGCGGTTTTCAATTTTGCTTTCCAGCCAGGAAATAATATCTAAATATAAAAAAGCTCTCTTTTCATAAGTATTCTTTTCAAGTTCAACAAAACGGACATGCATTTTTTTGAATTCTTTTTTAATGTCTGCCGGATAAAAATTATTCAAGTTTCTCAAGAATTTAATAATCTCCTTTTGAACTTCGTGTAAGTCATTCATTTTCAATAGAAACTTATATGTATTTTTAAGATGATTATCTAAATAATAATCTTTTCCTAACTCATAATGCGCAATTAAGGACAAAAGTCTGGCAAAGCACATTAAATCTTCTCGCATCGTTAAGTTCTTGTTAGTTATGATTTTATCTAAGTAAAAAATACATTCCGTATACTTTTCATTTCCAAAATAAATAGAAGCAATTTTATAATAAAACAACATTTCGTGATGTTCGTCAAGATGTTCGCTGTGCAGTTTTATTTTATCTAAAATTTCAGGAATCAAATATTCGCTTTCTGCAAACGTACCTTCCAGAATATGAAGGTTTAGTTTGTTATTATAGATATATAAAAAGGATAGCGATGCAATATTATCATTTACAGGAAATTTATCATCCTGGATAGTTTCTTCTAAAAGCGACAAATATTTTTTGAAATTCGATTTATACTTTAACATATAAAGCGATTCTAAAAAGTAATGATTTCCTTTTAGAAAAAATACCGGATTCTGATAAATCATATTTGGATTATCATAAAACAATGTAACCCATTTATAAGCGTATTTATAACTTGCTAAAAAGTCCTGAACCAAGAAACTACGCCATAAATTGGCATTATAAAACCAATATTTTTCACGAAAACCAAACTTGCTTTCGTCTAATTTCGAGATATGTTTATTAAAATAATCGTCTATATATTTATACTCTTCGTCACTTTTTACATAACCCGTTTTTAGCATGATTCCGTACAACTGAAGCGATAAATTCGATAATTTACTTGAAATTGTATTTCTGTAATTCAGTTCTTTAGCCTGAACTACCAATTCATCTGCACGGCCCTGAATACTTCGGGTAATATATTGTGATTCGATTAGTTTTTCGAATTCTACAATTTCATACGCCATATATTTTTCGTCATTTTCAAGCGCAATCATTTTTGTCTTATCCAGAATTTTTAAACTCTGTTTATACAAACCTTTATTATATAAAATACCTGCAAAATCTATTTGTTCGCGAAGCTGGTATCGGATATTCTGACTCGGAATATTCAATCGAATACTCACTAATATTTGTTTGTATAAGTATGATTTTAAGTTAGATAACTGAATTTTTTTGATAATTCCGCTTTTCAAAATAAGCTTTTCATCATAGGTTTCAGACTTATCCAAAATATTAAACAATTCGATGAATTTAGTATTTGAACTCGTTTCTAAACGGCTTGCAAAAATTTTAAACTGTCTTTTTTCAGATTTTGAAAGTGATTTTATCAGAACAAATAAGAAATCTTTTTGATGGTTAGCCATTGTAAAATATAATAATGTAACTTATTGGTTTTTAGTTATTTAATAGCGTATAAATTGTTTTATGAACAGTATAATTTCATTAAAATGAATTTCATACTTATAATGTACAATATATATTTGTTATCAAGATGTGAAATTACATTAAATAAATGAATATGAATAGAGAGAAAGTTCAAATTTTTGACACGACATTGCGCGACGGCGAGCAAGTTCCAGGATGTAAGTTAGATACTAAACAAAAATTAGTTATCGCAGAACGACTTGATAAAATGGGAGTTGACGTTATCGAAGCAGGTTTTCCTGTGTCTAGTCCGGGCGATTTTTTATCGGTCTCTGAGATTTGTAAAATTGTAGAAAATGCAACCGTCTGCGGACTTACCAGAGCCGTAAAAAATGACATCGATGTTGCAGCAGCTGCCCTTAAGCATGCTAAAAGACCTAGAATCCACACAGGAATTGGAACATCTGAATCTCACATACTTCATAAATTAAATACCACAAGAGAAGATATTATTGCCAGAGCAAAATTTGCCGTATCACATGCCAAATCTTATGTAGAAGATGTTGAGTTTTATGCAGAAGATGCAGGCAGAACAGACAATGCTTTCCTTGCAAAGGTTTGTGAAGAAGTGATAAAATCCGGAGCAACCGTATTGAATATTCCTGATACAACAGGATATTGTTTACCGGAAGAATACGGAGCAAAAATTAAATATTTAAAAGAAAACGTAAAAGGTATCGAAAACGTAATCCTTTCATGTCACTGTCATAATGATTTAGGAATGGCAACTGCAAACTCTATTGCAGGCGCTATAAACGGAGCAAGACAAATAGAATGTACTATTAACGGTATCGGAGAAAGAGCAGGAAACACGGCACTTGAAGAAGTGGTAATGATTTTTAAACAACATCCTTACCTTAATTTAGATACCAACATCAATACAAAAGAATTAAACGAAATGAGCCGTTTGGTTTCTGAAAGCATGGGAATGATTGTTCAGCCAAATAAAGCAATTGTTGGTGCAAATGCTTTTGCACACAGTTCCGGAATTCACCAGGATGGCGTTATCAAAAACAGAGCAACGTATGAAATCATGGATCCGCTTGATGTTGGTGTAAACGAATCTTCGATTATTCTAACAGCAAGAAGCGGAAGAGCTGCTTTGGCTTACAGAGCTAAAAAAGTAGGTTACGAGCTTACAAAAGTACAATTAGACATTGTATATATTGAGTTTTTGAAATTTGCTGATATCAAAAAAGAGGTTTTAGATGCTGATATTCATCAAATTATTGAAGCTTCAAAAATTGAAGGTGATTTAATCAGAAGCTAGTTAGAAAGAAAATAGACGAAAGAAAAAAAGAGAAACAAATAAAGATTTAAATACATAAAGAACGAGACGTTATGAATTTGAAAATAGCAGTTTTACCAGGAGACGGAATTGGACCGGAAGTAATTTTACAAGCCAAAAAAGCATTATACGCCATTGGCGAAGTGTACAATCATGAATTTGTTTTTGAAGAAGCGCTCATGGGTGCCATCGCCATTGACAAAACAGGAAGTCCGTTGCCGGAACAAACGCTAAATCTTTGTTTAAATACAGATGCTGTCCTGCTTGGTGCTATTGGTGATCCAAAATATGATAACAACCCAAATGCAAAAGTTCGTCCGGAGCAGGGATTGTTGAAACTTCGTAAAGAGCTTGGTTTGTTTGCGAATATTCGTCCTATTAAACCTTATAAAGCCTTGATTGACGCTTCTCCTTTAAAAAGAGAAATTATTGAAGGAGCTGATTTTACCATTTTTAGAGAATTAACAGGTGGCGCTTATTTTGGAGCAAAAACATTGAATGAAGAAGGAACACATGCTTCGGATTTATGTGAATATTCAGAAGAAGAAATTACCAGAATTGCACATTTAGCTTTTAAATCGGCACAAAACCGACGTAAAAAGTTAACGATGGTTGACAAAGCAAACGTTTTGGAAACCTCTAGATTATGGAGAAAAGTAGTTCAGAAAGTGGGCGAAAATTATCCTGATGTTAAGCTTGATTTCTTATTTGTGGATAATGCAGCAATGCAGTTAATCTTAAATCCAAAACAATTTGATGTGATTTTAACTGAGAATTTGTTTGGAGATATATTATCTGATGAAGCCAGTGTAATAACTGGATCTATTGGTTTACTGCCATCAATATCTATAGGAGAAAAAAATGCTTTGTTTGAGCCAATTCACGGATCTTATCCTCAGGCAAAAGGAAAAAATATTGCCAATCCGATTGCTTCGATTTTAGCAGCAGCCCTTTTGTTAGAACATTTTGGGTTAACTAAAGAAGCTAATGTAATTTATAAAGCGGTAGAAAAAGCAATTGAATACAAAGTAGTTACAGTAGATCTTAAACCAGATTCTAAATTTGGCACAAATGAAGTAGGGGAGTTTGTTTCTAACTTCATTTTTAGTAAAGATGATTTGCTATATTTTAATAATGACAACGTTAGCATTGGTCAATCGACAATTGTTTAAGTTTTTTATTAAAATTTTGAAATAAATAACAAGAAGTACTGTAAATGTTGAGATTTTATTTTTTTTAGTTCTTAAAGTTTTCATACTTTTGAATCACTAAAAAAATAAAAATGCAAATCTCAATTATTATTACTTCTGTCGTTGTTGTCAATGTGTTTAGCACATCTGCAGCGGGAATGGTATAAATATAATTGAAAAACTATATGACAAACCTTCCAAATACTGGAAGGTTTTTTTTTGAATAAAAAATTAAAATAAATATTACATAATGGAATTAAATAAGTACAGCAAAACCATCACTCAAGATCAGACACAACCTGCAGCGCAAGCCATGTTGTACGGTATTGGTTTAACTGAAGAAGATTTAAAAAAAGCACAAGTAGGTATTGTGAGCATGGGTTACGATGGTAACACTTGCAACATGCACTTAAATGATTTAGCAAAAGATGTTAAAAAAGGTGTTTGGGATGTAGATCTGGTCGGACTTATTTTTAATACCATTGGTGTAAGTGACGGAATTTCGAACGGAACTGAAGGAATGCGTTTTTCATTGGTTTCACGTGATGTAATTGCAGATTCTATTGAGACAGTTGCAGGAGCACAATGGTACGACAGTATCATCGCAATTCCTGGTTGTGATAAAAATATGCCCGGAGCGTTAATCGCAATGGGAAGATTAAATCGCCCGTCTCTTATGGTGTACGGAGGATCAATTCATTCCGGAAAATGGAAGGGAGAATCTTTGAATATTGTTTCTGCTTTTGAAGCTTTAGGAAAAAAAGTAAAAAACGAAATTACGCCGGAAGATTTTAAAGGTGTAATTCAAAATGCATGTCCGGGAGCTGGTGCTTGTGGCGGAATGTACACTGCAAATACAATGTCGTCTGCAATCGAAGCATTAGGAATGAGTTTGCCATATAGCTCTTCAAATCCTGCTTTGAGTCAGGAAAAAAGAGACGAATGTCTTGCTGCCGGAGCTGCTATTAAAATTTTATTAGAAAAAGATATTAAGCCGAAAGATATCATGACGCGCAAAGCTTTTGAAAATGCTATTACAATTGTAGCAGTTTTGGGAGGTTCTACAAATGCCGTTATGCACTTAATTGCAATGGCTCATGCTGTAGATATTAAAATTACGCTGGATGATTTTCAGGCAATTAATGATAGAACACCGGTATTGGCTGACATGAAACCAAGTGGTAAATATATGATGGAAGATATTCACGCTGCCGGCGGAATTCCTTCAGTAATGAAATATTTATTAAGCGTAGGTTTAATTCATGGAGATTGTTTGACAGTAACAGGAAAAACAGTAGCTGAAAATTTAGCTTCTGTACCTGATTTACAAGATGGACAACAAGTGATTCATGAAATTCATAAAGCTTTAAAACCGACAGGAAATATTCAGGTTTTATACGGAAATCTTGCTTCTGAAGGTGCTGTAGCAAAAATCAGCGGAAAAGAAGGAGAATATTTTGAAGGTCCTGCGGTTGTTTTTGAAGGAGAATTTGAAGTAATTCCAGGTCTTGAAGCCGGAAAAATAAAACCAGGAAATGTAGTCGTCATCAGGTATTGTGGACCAAAAGGTGGTCCGGGAATGCCTGAAATGCTTAAACCTACATCTGCGATTATTGGAGCCGGATTAGGAAGCACTTGTGCTCTTATCACAGACGGCAGATTCTCCGGAGGTTCACATGGCTTTGTCGTAGGACACATCACACCAGAGGCTTATGACGGTGGTGGTATTGCTTTAGTTAAAGATGGAGATTTGATTGCTATCGATGCTGTAAAAAATACAATCAACCTGAAAATATCTGACGAAGAATTTGCAGCTCGAAAAGCGGCCTGGGTTCAACCGCCGTTAAAAGTCACAAAAGGAGTTTTACTTAAATATGCCAGATCGGTTTCAAGCGCATCAACAGGTTGCGTTACTGATAATTAATTATAAAAAAACAAAAATCAATTGCAATTGTTTTTTAATTGACATTGATAAAAAAAATATACTATGAAAATATCAGGGGCAGAAGCCGTTATAAGATGTTTATTAGAAGAAGGAGTGGACCTGGTTTATGGTTATCCGGGAGGAGCAATCATGCCGGTTTACGACGAATTATATAAATTTCAGGATCAGTTACACCACGTTTTAGTACGCCACGAACAAGGTGCAACACACGCTGCGCAAGGTTACGCCAGAGCTACAGGAAAAGTAGGAGTAGCAATTGCAACTTCAGGACCGGGAGCAACAAATCTGGTTACCGGAATTGCCGATGCTCAAATCGATTCAACGCCAATGGTTTGTATTACAGGGCAGGTTGGGAAACATTTATTGGGTTCTGATGCATTTCAGGAAACGGATATTATCGGAATTTCGACTCCGGTTACAAAATGGAATTACCAGATAACTGAAGCTTCTGAAATTCCGGAAATCATTGCAAAAGCTTTCTACATCGCCCGTTCTGGTCGTCCGGGTCCTGTATTAATCGACATTACTAAAAATGCTCAGTTTGATGAGTTTGAATTTAGTTATGAAAAATGTACCGGAATTAGAAGTTATGTACCGGTTTCAAAATTAAAATTAGACAAAGTTGCCGAAGCTGCAGCAATCATCAATAATGCAAAAAAACCTTTTATTGTTTTTGGTCAGGGAATTATTCTCGGTCAGGCCGAAGAACAACTAAAAGCATTGATTGAAAAATCAGGAATTCCGGCAGGATGGACTATTTTAGGTCTTTCTGCTTTGCCTACAGATCATCCATTAAACGTTGGTATGCTTGGAATGCACGGAAATTATGGACCTAATATGCTGACTAACGAATGTGATGTTTTAATTGCTTTGGGAATGCGTTTTGACGACCGTGTTACAGGAAATTTAAAAACATATGCCAAACAGGCAAAAGTAATTCACTTTGAAATTGATCCAGCCGAAGTTGATAAGAACGTAAAAACAGAAGTTGCCGTTCTAGGCGATGTAAAAGAAGCTTTAAACGCTTTATTACCTCTAATTGACGCAAAATCACACGATTTATGGCATAACGAATTCAAGGAATTACATAAAATTGAAGTAGAAACAGTTATTACTGAAGAACTTAATCCAACAAATGGTAAAGGTATTTCGATGGGAGAAACACTTGAAATGATCAACAAACACTCAAAAGGCGATGCAATTATCGTTTCAGATGTTGGTCAGCACCAAATGTTTGCATGTCGTTACGCGAAATTTAATACAACCAAAAGTAATATTACTTCCGGAGGTTTAGGAACAATGGGATTTGCTCTTCCAGCTGCAATTGGAGCTAAAATGGGAAGACCGGATCGTGAAGTTGTCGCTATTATTGGTGATGGTGGTTTCCAGATGACGATTCAGGAATTAGGAACCATTTTTCAAACCAAAGTTCCGGTAAAAATTGTGGTTTTAAACAATGAGTTTTTAGGAATGGTGCGTCAATGGCAGGAATTGTTTTTTGACAACAGATATGCTTCAACAAAAATGATCAATCCAAATTTTGTCGCGATTGCGGAAGGTTATCATATTAAATCTAAAAAAGTTTCACAAAGAGAAGATCTTGATGCAGCTGTAGCAGAGATGCTGGCTTCAAAAGATTCTTATTTCTTAGAAGTTATGGTCGAAAAAGAAAACAACGTTTTCCCAATGATTCCAACAGGAGCATGTGTTTCAGAAATTAGATTAAGCTAAAATAGAAGTTTCAAGTTTTAAGCTTCAAGTTTCAAGTTCTCAGTAACGTGAAACCTGAAACTTGAAACAAAACAAACTAAAAAACAAATGGAAGATAAAACATTTACCATATCGGTATATTCAGAAAATAACGTTGGATTGTTGAATAGAATATCAGGAATATTCTTAAAGCGTCACATTAACATATTAAGTCTAAACGTTTCAGAATCAGAAATAGATAATGTTTCAAGATTTATTATTGTTGTAGAGACAACAGAGAAATGGGTTCAGAATATTGTGGGTCAGATTGAAAAACAAATTGAAGTTATAAAAGCATTTTATCATACAGATGAAGAAACAATTTATTTGGAGAATGCATTATTCAAAATTGCTTCAAGTTTATTGTTTGATGAGAAGCAAATTCAGAATATCATCAAAGACAGTCAGTCTACAATTGTAACCGTTTCTCGAGATTTCTTCGTGATTTCAAAATCAGGAAGACGTTCTGAAATTGAAGAATTGTACGAAAAATTCAAACCTTACGGCATTATGCAATTTGTACGTTCGGGAAGAATATCAGTTTCTAAAGAAAAAATGGAAATTTCAACTTTACTGGAAACATTCAAATAATAACCCAAATCGCGGTTTAGATCGCAAAATTATAAATCAATTATTAAATTTTATTTCATTAAATATTTTAAAACAAAATGGCAAATTATTTCAACACACTACCACTTAGATTACAATTAGAACAATTAGGCGTTTGCGAATTTATGGAGCAATCAGAATTTGCAGACGGAATTTCAGCATTAGCAGGAAAAAAAGTTGTCATTGTAGGATGTGGTGCACAAGGTTTGAATCAAGGTTTAAATATGAGAGATTCTGGTTTAGATATTTCTTATGCATTGCGTGCAGATGCAATTGCAGAAAAGAGAGCTTCATATAAAAATGCAACTGAAAATGGTTTTAAAGTAGGTACATATGAAGAGTTAATTCCAACTGCTGATTTAGTTTGTAACTTAACTCCGGATAAACAACATACTTCGGTTGTTACCGCTATTATGCCTTTAATGAAACAAGGATCTACATTAGCCTATTCTCACGGTTTTAATATTGTTGAAGAAGGAATGCAGATTCGTAAAGATATTACTGTAATAATGTGTGCTCCTAAATGTCCTGGTTCTGAGGTTCGTGAAGAATACAAAAGAGGATTTGGTGTGCCAACGCTTATCGCAGTTCACCCGGAAAATGACCCAAACAGTTTTGGTTTAGATCAGGCAAAAGCTTACGCTGTAGCAACTGGTGGGCATAAAGCAGGAGTTTTAAAATCATCATTTGTAGCTGAAGTAAAATCAGATTTAATGGGCGAGCAAACAATCCTTTGCGGATTATTGCAAACCGGATCTATTTTATGTTTTGATAAAATGGTTGAAAAAGGAATTGATAAAGCATATGCTTCGAAATTAATTCAATACGGATGGGAAACTATCACAGAGGCTTTGAAACACGGAGGTATCACAAATATGATGGACCGTTTATCAAACCCTGCAAAAATTGAAGCTTACGAGCTTGCAGATGAATTAAAAGACATCATGCGTCCGTTATTTCAAAAACACCAGGATGATATTATTTCTGGAGAATTCTCAAGAACAATGATGGTTGACTGGGCTAACGATGATGTTAACTTATTGAAATGGAGAGCTGCAACCGGAGAAACGAATTTCGAAAAAACAGCACCGCAAGAAGCAGCAATTCCGGAACAAGAATATTTTGACAACGGAGTTTTAATGATTGCAATGGTTAAAGCGGGTGTAGAATTAGCTTTCGAAACCATGACAGAAGCCGGAATCATCGAAGAATCAGCTTATTATGAGTCATTACACGAATTGCCATTAATCGCTAATACAATTGCAAGAAAAAAATTATTTGAAATGAACCGTGTTATTTCGGATACAGCAGAATATGGTTGTTATTTATTTGACCATGCGTGTAAACCGTTATTAACTGAATTCATGAAAAAAGTAGACACAAACATAATAGGAAAACCATTCTCGACTTCAAACGGAGTAGATAATGCAGTTTTAATAGCAGTAAACAAAGAAATTCGTCAACATCCTATCGAAGAAGTAGGAGCTTGGTTGAGAGAGTCAATGACTGCAATGAAAAAAATCGGATAATAAATTGGGAATTACCACACATTCGACTGTGTTGGGATTTGCGCTGTATCTCTCCTTATATAATATTTTGAATTAGTAAGCACTTATTAAAATAATATAGATATAGATGCATATTGCATTCACTTAACTTCTCACACAAAGAAAGTTAAGTGAGGTAATCCCAAATAATGGGGTATATTTTTGGTTATAAAATATACTTGTAGAAGTTTCTATATTAATTAATAAAGCTGCTGCTATTTCAAAGTAGTAACGGCATTGTAATACAGAATTACAATATTAATTGTTATTGAAATTGTTAAATTAAAAGGCATGATATTTATTTATCGTGCCTTTTTTGCAATAAGCATATTTTGTTCAAAATACATTTTTTTTCATTATACTCATTAAAAGATGTTATTTTTTTTAAAATGTGTTTTTATTTGACAAAATTTATGAATTAAATAATTTTAAGAATACGCACAGATTTAATACATTTATAAAAAAAATAGACTACCTATGAGTTATTATAAAATTGAAAATTTAGAACAATATTTTAAACATTACAATAAGTCAATAAGAGAGCCAAGGAAATTTTGGGGGAAGATCGCTGAAGAAAATTTTACATGGTATCAACAATGGGATAAAGTAGTAGATTTTAATATGGCTGAAGCCGAAGTAAAATGGTTTACGGAAGCTAAGGTAAACATTACCAAAAATTGCATCGACAGACATTTAAGCAAAAGAGGAGAAAAAACGGCTATTATTTTTGAACCGAATGATCCTTCAGAAAGTGCTTTACATATAACGTATAATGAATTATACGAAAGAGTTTCAAGAATGTCGAACGTTTTGCGTGAGCAGGGTGTTCGTAAAGGAGATCGTGTTTGTATTTATTTACCAATGATTCCAGAATTGGCAGTGGCCGTTTTAGCCTGCGCAAGAATTGGAGCCATTCACTCTGTTATTTTTGCAGGTTTCTCAGCGTCAGCAGTTACAGCAAGAATTAACGATTGCGAATGCAAAATGGTGATCACATCTGATGGTGGTTACAGAGGAAACAAAACAATTGATCTTAAAGGAATTGTTGATGAAGCGTTGGATACTTGTCCAACTGTTTCTAAAGTTTTGGTTGTAAAAAGAACTCAAAACGAAGTGAAGATGAAAGACGGCCGCGACGTTTGGTTGCAGCCTTTATTAGACGCTGCTATTGATAATAGCGTTGCCGAGATTATGGATGCTGAAGATCCTTTATTTATCTTATATACTTCAGGTTCTACGGGTAAACCAAAAGGAATGGTGCATACTACAGCCGGATATATGGTTTATACAGCTTATACCTTTAAAAATGTTTTCAGTCACGAAGAAAATGATATTTTTTGGTGTACTGCAGATATTGGCTGGATTACAGGACACTCTTATATTTTATACGGACCTTTATTAAATGGAGGAACAACCGTAATTTTTGAAGGAGTTCCGTCTTATCCGGATTTTAGCCGTTTTTGGGAAATTATCGAAAAACATAAAATCACACAATTTTATACAGCGCCAACCGCAATTCGTTCATTAGCAAAAGAGAGTTTAGATTATATCCAAAAATATCCTCTAAAATCGCTTAAAGTTATCGGATCTGTTGGAGAACCAATTAACGAAGAAGCATGGCACTGGTTTAATGACCACGTAGGAGATAAAAGATGTCCGGTGGTTGATACCTGGTGGCAAACTGAAACGGGTGGAATCATGATTTCGCCAATTGCTTTTGTAACACCAACAAAACCAACTTACGCAACTTTACCATTACCGGGAATTCAACCTGTTTTGATGGATGAAAAACGCAATGAAATTGAAGGAAACCAAGTTGTAGGTAGTTTATGTATTAAATTTCCGTGGCCGGGAATCGCCAGAACTATCTGGGGAGATCACCAACGTTACAAAGACACGTATTTCTCTTCTTTCCCTGGAAAATATTTTACAGGAGACGGAGCTTTAAGAGACGAAGTAGGATATTACAGAATCACGGGTAGAGTAGATGATGTTGTTATTGTTTCAGGACATAATTTAGGAACAGCTCCTATTGAAGATGC
This sequence comes from Flavobacterium chryseum, assembly GCF_004362015.1. Classification (GTDB taxonomy): domain Bacteria; phylum Bacteroidota; class Bacteroidia; order Flavobacteriales; family Flavobacteriaceae; genus Flavobacterium. Next base: position 32,824 of record NZ_SNWW01000009.1, on the reverse strand, counting down.
TATTAATGAGCATCCTGCAGTTGCAGAATCTGCAATTGTTGGATTTCCACATGAAATTAAAGGAAATGCTTTGTACGGTTTTGTTATTCTAAAAGAAACTGGAGAAGTTAGAAATAAAGAAAATCTGTCTAAAGAGATTAATCAATATATTTCTGATCACATTGGCCCAATTGCTAAATTAGATAAAATTCAGTTTGTGTCTGGTTTACCAAAAACACGTTCAGGAAAAATTATGCGTAGAATTTTGCGTAAAATTGCTGAAGGAGATTTTTCTAATTTTGGAGATACTTCAACATTATTAAATCCTGAAGTTGTAGAAGATATTATGAAGGAAAGAGTTTAACTCTAAAACAATAGAAATAAAAAATGCCTCTTAATTTTAAGAGGCATTTTTTATTATCTCAAAGTTTGTCATTTCGACGAAGGAGAAATCACACTCGCAGCTCGTCAAAGATTGTCAACATTCTTTACAGAATTCCTAGTGTGATTTCTCCTTCGTCGAAATGACACAAATGCTGTATATATCTATATGGTTTAAAATTTTCAGTATTATTTAATTCCTAATCTCGATTTCAACTTCAAAAACAAAAGCGAAATTTTATAAGCATCTTCAGAAGAAGAATTTCTGTCGCTTTTCGGGATTTTAAAAATATCACATAAATCATCCAATGAAAATTGTTTGTCATTAATGTCCATCAATTTACGGTACATCATATCCACGTCTAAAGCTTCATTTTTTATTCTTCCGCAATCAAGACGTTCTAATGCGCTATTCAGCATTTCGATATCAAAATTAATGTGATGACCAACAAGAACTGCATTCCCAATAAAGTTGATAAATTTTTCTATTGCTTCCGGTTCTTCCATCTTTATCATTTTGCTTTCAATGATAAATTCATTTGAAATGTTATTATCCTGCAAAAAATTAGTTTGCAGCAATACAGATTCAAAACTATCCTTAATTACAATACTGTCATCTACTATAGAAAATGCACCCAAAGATAAAATCACATCTTTATCAGGGTTCAAACCAGAAGTTTCTGTAGATAAAACGACAAATCTGTTAGGCTTTGTTTCAAATTTCGTTAAATAATCTTTCCAAAAATCAGGATGTTCTTTATTTATATTTTTAATCCAGTCTAACATATTATGAGAATTGCGTAAGTTGAAATTTGCTTTTAATTAATTCCTCAAGATCCTTCATTGGTGTTAAAGCATTTTTTAATTTCTCTCTGTCTGTTTTAGACATTTCTTTAATATTAATATATTGTCCCGAATCGTCATTTTTCAGCCCTTCAACAGTTCTAAATTTTGATAAAGTTAAAAATGCCTCAGCACAGCTTAAATATATTTCTGCATTTTTAGAATCAGTTATTGCTAATTGTTTGAATCTCAAATTAGTATTTTGAATTCCTTTTATGTTTGAATTTAAAATCAACAAACGTGCTCCATCAATCAAAGGCATTAAGGCGCGAGTTTTAATATCAAATTTCCCTTTATTCGGACCTTCTTCTTCAACAATAAATTTTTTGAAGAAACTCAAAGGAGAATTTCTCTTTAAGGCATCATTTCCTAAAAAGTCAAAGAATAAAGTATTGTTTACCGCATTCTTGAAAATAACATTTTCTATTGCTTCTTCAATCTTTGCTTCACCAAAAACAATCTCGTAATCAAAGAAAATACTACTTAAATCGTTACTATTTTCACCTGGAGTATTCATCCAGCTGTTGTACTGTTTTGTCCAGTCGCTCAATGACTTACACCATAACATATTACTTCCCATATGTCCGTTTGGACACAATTCGTAACCTACTTTTTCTAATATCGCTGTCGTTCTTTTCGCCAGTCTTAAAAAGTAATCTTTTACATCTCTGTACTTTTCAGGAGTCACATCTTCAAATATTAGAATACTATCCTGATCTGTAAGCAAAAGTTGCTCTTTACGTCCCTGACTACCAATACTTAACCATGCGAATCGAGCAGGAGGAGAGCCTAAATCCAAAATAGACAATTCAACAGAACGTTTGATAATAGCAAGATTTATTTCGCTCGCAATATTGCTAACATGCGAAAGCGGAATATTTTTTTGAATCGAATTCTGAATCAAATCTGATAAACGATCGCGTATTTGTTTTAAATCTTTTGGAAGCTGCGAACGCTTGATTTCTTTAATTAAAACCCCAGGGTTACTGGCCTGAGCCACAATTAAATCATGTTCAGAGATAATTCCTTTTACAGCAGATTTACTTGTACCGTCTTTGGTAACACATAAATGGGTTACATTATGTTTAAGCATTAATAATTGCGCTTCGGCCAAAGAAACATTTTCTAATACCGTAACAACCGGCGAAGACATGATTTTGTCAATGGTTTCAGTAATAGGATAGCGGCCTGTAGCAATTTTAGAAGACAAATCAGCATCTGTAACGATACCAATTGGATGATTTTTTTCGCAAACGACAATATTATCAACCATTGATTCGGTCATTAAAATAGCAACATCCTTAACAATACGGTTAGGTTCTGTTTTTAATGGCGAATTATTATAGGTAAGTGATTGAATATATTGCATTTCTGACTGTTGATCTACATAAAATGAAGTATCAGAAATTAATTTTCCGTTAGAACTTAAATTGTCTTTGGTATGTCTGGAATTTATTGCAAAACTTTCCAGCAAAAAGTTTAAAACATCTGAATTATTCGCAACAAAAGGCCTGAAAACAGCAATTGGAATAGCATAAACAATGCTTTCCTCACGTGCTTTAGACGTCATCATGTAATTGTTTTTTGCAAAAAACGGACGTAAACCAAAAATATCACCTTCATGACATTTATTGATTAGCGTTTCTTCAGCGTCTGCAATAGTAGTTAGATTTATAACACCGGAAGCCACTACATAAAAACTATCATGTAGAGGTTCATTGTTTTGAAACAATACTGCATGTTTTTCTAAATTAATAACACGAATATTGGTTGCAATATCAGATAATTCCTGAAAAGTTAAATTGTTAAATGGCGGATATTCTTTTAAAAAATCTGCAATATGCTCAGCAATTGTATTCATACGTTTTGATAATTTTTTTAAAGTATCGAATGTAAAAATAATAAAATAAACTCTTACAATGACAGCATTAAGTTAGAATATAATTATTATTCATTAGTTATATTTTTTTATGATTTTAAAAAGATTTAAACGATTTTTTTTGCTTTTAATCGAGTAATCTGAAATTATATTTGAAAGGTAGTAATATAGAATTCGAAAGATTAAGCTTTTAATTCTAAAATGAAATTAGCACAAATAACTACTATAGAGGAGTTCTTGAAATATTCTATTTTACATAATATAAATTATAGTTCATTTGTGGTATAACTAATCATCAATAAGACATGACCTTAAAACGTTACTTGTAGAACTTACAGTTGCACAATCTTTAATAAAGATAAAAGTATAAGACCTATAAAAGTTCAGTTTTGTAAATCAATATATTATCTACACAACTGGTGTAAAAAATGTCGGATTTGATTATTACTACATTAATATTTACAATCGAAAAACTGGTAATTACATTTCTCGGCAATACTATAATGATTATATAATAGATAAGCCTTTGTATTAATTTACAAAGGCTTATCTGTTAACACAAAACATCATTTTGTTAAATTTAATTAAATGTCTAAAAATTAATTATTATTTCTTTTAGAAATAAATAAATAAAGTTGTATTTTTGTGCAAGTTATTTGATAAACGGTACTGTTATCAAATAACACTACGGTTTCCGTAGTAATAAAAAAGAAAACGCGATAGTTTGTACCTATCGAGTCTTCGAGAATTAAAATTAAAAGAATAGCCATTTAACAAATTCAATTATGCCCATACAGCATAAATCAATTGTTAAATTTTTTAGCCATTCAAGAATAGATTTTTTATCCATTTTTGTTTAGTTGTTAATAAATTATAAATTATTTTGTGGAAGCTCCCTCCACTGGGACAAAAATCGTGGTTACCGATTGTTTTCATAATAATTAATTTTAGATTTGAAATTCGCCCTCTTACACTTGTGAGAAAGGGCTTTTTTTATTTAAGAGGTAAATTTACTACTTCCTTCTTTCCTAGGCAACCCATAATTTTAACAAATCGAGTTACTTATCAACATTTTTTAGTTAATAGTTTCACTCAGGAAAAAGCATTGCGAAGGTTTACTATTTATTCTTTTATAGCAATTGACAAAGTGAAATTAAAATTATTGACACTATATTTGAAAATGTTTAGTAATTATAAACTCACAAACAAAACCACATGAAAAAAATTACTTTATTACTTATTTTATTACTTGGTGTTTCTTCATATTCTCAGGAAAAGAAATTTTTTCAATCTCCGCCTGAAAAATTAACGGTTCTTCAGCAAGCATTTATGGTAATGGTTGGTGTCAATTATCCAGAATTTTCTAGACCGGCAAGCATTGTCAATATTTATGATGATAAAAAGCAGATAGCCGAGAGTTATCTTGAATATCAAAAACCGCCAAATGAATGTGACGATTATTTAATAGTTATGCAATCTGATAGTAAAAGATTAGATTATGAGCTTAATTATGGCGCACGTAATGGCAATCTAACAGTAAAAGGTTCAATATATCTTGTCGATTCTAATGTTTATAAATTAGAAATTTCAACAAAAGGTAAAAGTAAAAACTTTGTTCAATTATATAAAAATGGCAAGGAAGTCTATAGCGAAAATCCTTATAAAGGATTAAATTAAAAACGATAAATAAGCCCCAATAAAACGGTTTTTTTTATGTCCATATTTTTTTTATATCTTTAGATTTCTACAAAATAGTACTAAAATCGATGTTGATAAAGTTCTTAACATCTTCTTGGACATACTGCCAATAATACTATTATATTTCAAAATACACAAAGCTAATAATAGCTCTTATTCATATAATTTCTTCAAAATAACTTCTTTAGGAACCAAATCAGATCCGCCACTTTTATTAAACTCAATAATATTTTCACTTACATACAAAGTTGCCCCTGCAGATAAACCGCTTTTGGTCTTCATAGTAATTTGAGCTTTTTCTCCAAGTACATAAACATGTCCGGTAACTTCCATAAGGCCGCTATTTAGTTCTGCGTTGTCGCTTATAACTTCAGCAGTTCCAAAAATCTTATTATTAGATTGCGCCATAGTAATTTTCAAAATATATTTTTTACTGCAGTCTTTGCAATTTTCATTGCTCCAGGTTCCGGTAAATAGATTTGTTTGAGAATGTGCAGAAAAAGAAATAAATATGATAAGCAGAATAATTTTTCTCATAAGAATGAAACTATAAAATATATTGGTTTCAAATATAAATAAAAAAGCATCCGCCGTAGCGAATGCTTTCAATAATCGTAAAATTAAATTTTACTTAAATTTTTTCACGTAAACTGCTTTTCCGTTTAGTGCAACTTCAATTTGATTCGTTTTTTCAGAAAAAGTTGTTCTTAAAGCATTTCCTTTAAAAATTTGAACATCTCCGTAAACTTTTCCACTTTCTTCAGATACGTATTCAAACAATAATTTTCTATTATCCGGTTCAATTCCTAATTTGTAGCTGGAAAATTTTGATGTCGTTAAATTAAATTCTTGTTGTGTGTCGATAATTTTTCCATCAGCATAAAAATTTGTAACCGATTTATTTAACGTAATATCCGGATAATATTTGTTCACTTTTTCAAGTAATGCGTATTGTTCTGGACTTGCATCCTCGATTTTTGTTGTAATAGATTGTGCGAACGAAATTGTAGTAAAAATAAGGGCTAAGAGTAATGTTAATCTTTTCATATTTTAGATTTATTGGTTAATGTTTCAAAATAATTTTTAAAACTTACATAATATCCATTTTTTGTTTAAAATTGAATAATTATATGTATCAAGGTAGTAAATATTTATCTTTGCACGAAATAAAAAGCAAAGTTTTAAGAAAATGACAACAAAAAAATATATTCAACTCATTCTGATTTTAGGTTCTTTAACAGCACTTGGTCCTTTTTCTATCGATATGTATTTACCTGGTTTTTCTGGTATTGCAAAGGATTTACATACAACTGTTGCTAAAGTTTCAATGAGTTTATCGAGTTATTTTATTGGAATTTCTGCTGGACAATTACTTTACGGACCATTACTCGATCGTTTTGGGCGTAAAAAGCCATTATTTATTGGTTTGCTGGTTTATATTTTAGCTTCTTTAGGATGTGTTTATGTTACTGATATTGATACTTTTATATTCCTACGCTTCATTCAGGCAATTGGCAGCTGTGCTGCGACAGTAGCTTCAGTGGCAATGGTTAGAGATTTATTTCCGGTAAAAGACATTCCGAAGGTATTTTCATTATTGATGCTTGTTCTTGGGCTTTCGCCGATGTTAGCGCCAACAATTGGCGGCTATGTTACCGAAGATTTTGGCTGGCATGTGGTTTTTTTAATATTAATGTTCATGGGAATCGCGATTTTAATTGCCGCACAATTAGGTTTGCCCAATAGTTATAAGCCGGATCTTTCGATTTCATTAAAACCCAAACCAATTATTTCGGGTTTTATAAAAGTGCTTAAAGAACCACAATTTTATACTTATGCCTTTACAGGTTCTATAGCTTTTTCAGGTTTATTTACATATGTAGCGGCATCTCCTATAATTTTTATGGATATTTATCATGTAGACGCTAAAACTTACGGTTGGATTTTTGCCTTTATGTCTGTGAGTTTTATTGGTTCAAGCCAATTGAATTCAGTTTTATTGAAGCGATTTTCAAGCGAGCAAATGATTTTCGCTGCATTAATTTTACAATCTGTCATCAGTATTGTTTTTCTGATACTTGCTGCAAATAACTTATTAGGATTATACACAACTATTGCAATGCTGTTCTTGTTTTTAGGCTGTTTAGGAATCTCAAACCCCAATACCGCAGGGCTTACCATGGCTCCTTTTGCGAAAAATGCCGGAATTGCCTCAGCTTTAATGGGCGCTATTCAGTTAGGTTTAGGAGCCTTAGCTTCTTTCGCTGTTGGAATTTTTGTAAAAAATTCTGTAACCCCAATGGTTCTTATTATGACAGCCACAACAATAATTGCTTTCGTTGTTTTGAATGTTGGAAAACGTTCTATCAAGGAAAAAGTTGAAGTTTCTGAAAATGATGATGTTTTGGTTGGGCATTAAGGACAATCTTGTCATTTCGACGAAGGAGACTCGAGCGATAGCGAACAGACGAAGTAAATCACATAACGAAATTCCGGTTCGTTGCTCTCTGGATGTGATTTACTTCGTCTGTTCGCTATCGCTCGAGTCTCCTTCGTCGAAATGACACAAAATGCGTGAATAAAAAAAGCCAGAATTTTTGATTCTGGCTTTTTTTATTGGAATTTGGAATTTAGAAGTTAATATTTAACTTCTCTTATCCGGTCTGATAATCATTCTAAGTGATTGATCGCTGGCAAAATAAGCAATCATCCAGTTGTAAAAAGTTTTTAATCTGTTTCTGTATGTTATTAAAGAAATCAAGTGAATAAACAACCAGATAATCCAGGCAAAAAATCCTTTAAAATGCCATTTTGGACTTGGTAAATCTACAACAGCTTTGTTTTTTCCGATAATTGCCATAGAACCTTTGTCATTGTATGCGAAAGGTTTAAGAGGTTTGTTCTTAACGATTGCTTTAAAGTTTTTAGCCAGATTTAATCCTTGCTGAATAGCAACCTGAGCCACTTGCGGATGTCCTTCAGGAAAATTTTTATCTCCCGCTAAAATTGCTGTATCACCAATAGCATAAATATTTTCAAGTCCGTTTACCTTATTATATTGATCTGTTGCCATACGTCGGCCGCGACCGTAACTTTCTGTTGGAATTCCCTCAAAAACTTTGGCCGAAACTCCGGCTGCCCAAATTAAATTTTTGGTTTTGATGGTTTCTCCATTTTCAAAATATACCGTGTCATCAATATAATCTGTAACACGACTGTGTAATTTAACTACAACTCCTAATTTTGTCAATGCTTCCAGAGTATCTTTTTGAGAAGCCTCGCTCATTGGTGACAGTAAAGCATCTCCTCCATCAACCAAATAAACATTGCTTGCAGAAGTTTCTAATTCCGGATATTCTTTAAGCAGGATATTTTTTCGCATTTCAGCAAACATTCCTGAAACCTCTACTCCTGTCGGCCCTCCTCCGGCAACAACAATCGTTAATAATTTACGACGTTTACGAATATCTTTGCAAATTGCAGCTTTTTCAAGATTTTTTAGCAATGTATTACGCATTTCGATGGCATCATTTAAGGTTTTCATCGGGATAGCGTTTTTCATTACGTTTTCCATACCAAAATAACTCGTTTCTGCGCCAGTCGCAAAAACCAAATAATCATACGTTACTTCGCCATTGTTAAGTATTATTTTTTTCTCGGCAGGAACTACAGATTGTAATTCGCCTAAACGAAATTCCAGGTTTTTTTTACCTGCAAAAAATTTTCTGAAAGGATAACTGATGCTTGATGGCTCTAAAAAAGCGGTAGCAACCTGATATATTAGTGGTGGAAAAAAATTATAGTTGTTTTTATCTACAAGCGTTACTTGTATTTCGGGCTGGTTGACAAGTTCTTTTGCAAGATTTATACCTGCAAAACCACCTCCAATAATGACTATTTTCATATATGTTGTTTATTAAATAGGATTTATGAGTAAAACTATTCTGCTTCTCGCAGCTTTATAAATTTAACATTATAATTCCACATACAAAACCCATTTTCGAGATTTCTTTTAAAATGTTTCAGGATTAATTTGTCAATTTAAGTTTCATCATTAGATCCGTTTGCTCGTCAGTTCCCAGTCTAAAAATATGTTTGTCGAATTCAACAAAACCATTCTTTTTATAAAAACTTACAGCTCTGTGATTTTCTTCCCAAACGCCTAACCATACATATTCTGATTTTTTGTTTTTTGCTATCTCAATCGCTTTTTCATAAAGCAATTGCCCTACTCTTTTTCCGTGAAATTCTTTTGAAACATAAATTCGTTCAATTTCAAGTGCTTTTTCGTCTTTTAATTCTGTTTGAGTTTCTCCAAAATTAATTTTTAAATAACCAATCACTTCACTTTCCAGAATCGCAAAATAAAATTCAGAGTCTTCATTGCTAAGCTCCGCTGTCAATTTTTCGATTGAGAATTTTTCGTCGAGATATTTTTTCATGTTTTCTTCAGAATTTGATTCTGAAAATGTATCATGAAAAGTTTGTCTGCCAATTTTTTGTAACTGATCAATCTCGTTTAAAGCAATTTTTCTTATTTCAATAGTTTCCATAGATAAACTGTATTGTATTTTTCAAGTTTAAAATAAACTTATAAAAATACAACACAAACCACGAAAAATAAGAATTTGGAATATTACTTTTTGAATTTTTTAACAGGCTTTTCAGTTACTTCAACCTTGTTTTGCAAAACATAATTGGCTAACAATTTCTCAATCAGTTCGTCTTTCGTAAGATGATGAAAAACTGTTTTTACTTTTGTTTTTAAATCCGTTGAAATATCGTGATTTGGTTTTGTTTTAAAGATTTGTTTCGCCCATAAAAGCGTATTATTTTCTTCTAAACTAATGGCTGAAGGTTTTTTGAATTCCGTAAATTTCAAACCTAATTCTTTTTCGAATTCCGGAATTTCAACTAATTCTTCTTGTTGTAAAACGGTTAGCGAAAGTCCCTTTGCTCCTGCCCTTGCCGTTCTTCCGCTTCTGTGAACGTAGTTTTCGTAAGTATCCGGCAAATGGTAATTTACAACATAGGATATTTCTTTGACGTCAATTCCTCTTGCTGCTAAATCTGTAGCGACCAGAATATTAATATGTCCTTCACGAAATTGCTCCATTATTCTGTCACGAATTCCCTGAGATAAACTTCCGTGAAGCGCTCCAGAAGAAAAACGATTTATAGCCAGATTTTTAGCTAATTTATTGACTGCTGCTTTTGTTTTACAGAAAATAATACCGCGTTCACCGTCTTTTGAATTTAAAAAATGCATTAAAACATCTAATTTTTCAATTGGGTCAACCACAATATATTCATGATCAATTCCTTGGTTACCAACAGTTTCCATGCTAGCGCTAATTTGCACTACATTTTTGTTTAAGTAATTCTGAACCAATTGTTTGATTGTTCCCGGCAAAGTAGCTGAGAACAATAAAGTGCGGTGTTTTTTAGGAAGTTCAGCAACTATTTCGTCGAGGCTTTCTTTTAGAATCGAAACCATTTCATCGGCTTCATCTAAAACTAAATATTGTGCTTGTTTTAAATCAATTGCTTTGCGCTGAATCAAATCGATTAAACGTCCCGGCGTTGCAACAACAATATGAGTTGGCTGTGTAAGTCGCTCAATTTGTGGCTTTATGGGGATTCCACCACAAGTTGAAGCTATAGATATGTTTGGAATATGTTTTCCAAAATCTTCTAAATTTCTAAATATTTGATGTCCTAGTTCTCTCGTTGGTACCAAAATTACCGCCTGAACAATAGCCGTTTCTGTATCTATTAATTGTAACAATGGCAATCCGAAAGCGGCTGTTTTTCCTGTTCCGGTTTTTGCTAAACCTACTACATCATGACTTTCAGATAAAAGTAACGGAATTGTTTTTTGTTGAATTTCTGTTGGTTCAACGATATTCAATTCGCTTAAAGCTTTTAAAATTGGTGCTGAAATTCCTAATGATGAGAATTGTTTAGACATACTTTGTATTTTAGAGTTCTGATTTTAGATTTTAGATTTCTGCCACAGATTACTCAGATTAAAATGATTTTTTATTGTAATGTTTTCGTTTTGTCCTCCTGAGCGAAGTCGAAGGATTTAGGTCGATACACTAAAAAATCTTTGTCAAGTTTTGAACTTTGACAAAGATTATATTTTATGATTTACAGTTCGTAACTCTCTGGTTGTGATTTCTCGTTCCTCGAAATGACAGATTGCTGAAACTTCTAACTTTTAACAGTTAACATTTAACTTCAAAAAATCAATCCGGTTCGTTCATGATTTTCTCACGGTATTTTTTACCTATAAGTAAAACCAATTTTAGTTTATAATCGTCAACCAGCCATTCGCGATAGTTTTTACTACATTGACTTAAACATTTTGCATAACGTTTAATTCGGCATTCGATATCGTCATCAAGTTCTTTTCCTAATGATTTTGCTTCCTGTAAAGTTTCCGTATTATCCACACACATAGAAGCGTGTTGTTCTAACGATTTGTCTAATACAACTTTAGAACGCAGGTTTTGCTTTATAATAAGTTTATGCTCTTCATCAACATCAAAAGTCACTTCTGCAGTTTTACTAAATTTTGCACGCAATTCCGGTGGCATACTGTATTTAAAGTACAATTCGATTTCAGTATCATCACGCAGATTTTCTAGATAAAATTCAGGAGATTTAAAAATGTGTTGCCAGTTAACCGGCTCGCTCCATAAACCAAAACGTGCTGCATTATTTCCTAAATCGATAACCGTAAACTCATCTTTACCAGGTAATTTACGAGATCCACGACCAATCATTTGGTAATATAAAGTAAGCGATTTTGTAGCTCTGTTTAAGATAATCGTTTCTACAGTCGGTTCATCAAAACCGGTAGTTAAGATTCCAACAGAAGTTAAAATAGCATCCGGAGTTTTCTTAAACCACGCCAAAATATCTTTACGTTCTTCTGAACTGCTTGTGTTATCAAGGTGTCTGATATCGTAACCTGCTTCTCTAAAAGTTTCATATACATATAATGAAGTATGTATACCGTTATTGAAAATCAAGGTTTTTTTACCCAAAGAACGCTCTGTATAAGCATGCAGAAGTTTTTCCTGCATTACTGTATTGGTATACAAATCATCAGAAGATTTTACGGTATAATCTCCGTTGATACCCACTTTTAGTGATGTTAATCCAACATCATAACTGTAAGTTGTAGCGCGTGCCAGGAAACCTTTGTCGATCAATGAACTAATAGTGTCTCCCACAATAAGTTCATCGTAACTCTGGTGCATTGGTAATTTTATATTCGAACTCAAAGGTGTTGCAGTTACTCCAAGAATAAAAGCATTTTTGAATGAGTTTAATAATTTTCTAAAGGAGTTATAATGCGCCTCATCAATAATAACCAAACCAATATTATCAAGATGCAATTTTTCATCATTGATACGGTTTTTTAAAGTTTCAACCATTGCCACAAAACAAGAATAATCATTTTGATCCGGCAATTCTTTTACCTTACTATTGATGATTTTATTAGAAACACCAAACCCTTTCAGCATTTTTGAGGTTTGTTTACATAGTTCGATACGATGCGTTAAAACCACCACTTTTTTATCATTATTAGCTAAATAACGACGAACGATTTCAGAAAAAATAACTGTTTTTCCTCCACCTGTAGGTAATTGATATAATAAGTGATGTTGCGGAGGAGCATTGTCTAAACGTTCAAAAATGGCATCGATATCGCCTTTTTGATATGCATAAAGTTCTTTTTTCTCTTCTCTTTCTATTTCTAAAGTGTTTTGAGACATTGTTAATTTTTGGATTTTTGCAAAAATACACCTAAAAAACAGTTATTCATCCTATTTTAACGTAAAATAAATCATTTTTTTAAATAAGATTTTTTATGAGAAGTGCTTTTTTTAGTCTATTTTATCTAAAATAACTTCAAAATCGTACTTATTTTTCCATTTTTGTTGAATAGTTTGCTGCTGAATTTCTACAATTCTTGATTTAAATTCATTTAAAATTCCGTTAGAAATGACAAAATTTACTGCTTGTTCGAAAGAATTTAAAATACTTTTGTAAAACAATTCGTATTTAATGTGATTTTGAGAGGAGTAAGTTTGCGCTATTTCGATGTTATATAACATGATATCAGCTATTACAAAAGAATCAACACCCAGCATTATAAAATGTTTTATAATTTTTTGAGCTACAGAACGACGCATTTTTGCTCTTGGCCGCCATTTAGCATTAGGCTTTTTTACAGGAAAATATTCATGTGAAATTTTAACCTTCGATTCCTGCAAAAGTTTATCTTCTTTTGGATTAAAAACAAAATCGTAATACACTTTTACGGGAGTAAATTTTTCGTACAACTCGATCAGTTGTTCTTCGAGTTGTTCTTTATTTAATTCGGCTAAATATTTTTTTAAATCGCGTTTGCTCATTATCAAAGTTTAAGACTACAAAAGTAAATTACTTTCCTGATACATAACTCAAAAACCAATCCTAATACTTAATTTTGCTGTTATAAACTCAAAAAAACAACTACATGCTCAAGATTTTTAAGGTTACTGCAATTTTAGAAGGTATCTCCTATTTAGTATTATTCGCTAATATGTTGATTATTAAAACCAACAATCCTGAACTTTATCATACTTTATTGCGACCATTAGGAATGACACATGGCGTTTTGTTTATTGGTTATATTATATTGGCAATTTTACTTAGAAAATCTCAAAATTGGGATTTAAAAACTTTCGGAATCATACTAATTGCTTCGCTTATTCCATTTGGAACTTTTTATGTTGAGAAAAAATATTTAGAAAATAATGCATAACCTTTTGGATAAAATATTCAATTTCTTATACCCTCTTTTTAGGCATTGGGGCATGAGCCGCAACTTTGCGTCTTACATTAGCCTTGTCTTTAATATTGCCATAATGGTGGCTTTTGCTTTTGCCATATATTATGTTGCCAAATTTGTTTTAGTAACGCTTACTGCAATTTTTGCTCAAAAAACTAAAACAAAATTTGACGATTATCTAATTCACAATAAAACAACCAAATACACGGCTTATTTAATTCCGTTTTTCTTTATTTATAAGGCCGTTCCAATTATTTTGGACAAATACGAGTATTGGGAATCTCTTTTCGGAAAAATTGTCGGTATCTATATTGTCTTAATCACTTTATGGATTGTTAGAACGATTTTTAATTCGGTACGTGATTACTTAAAACAATTACTGGAATACAGCGACAAACCTATCGACAGTTTCGTTCAGGTAATTATGATTGTGCTGTGGATTTTTGGAGTTGCTCTTATTATTTCGACTTTATTCGGAATTAAAAAAGGAGAATTACTTACTATTTTAGGAACGCTTTCGGCCATTATTATCTTGATTTTCAGAGATACTATTTTAGGATTTGTTTCGAGTGTTCAGGTTGCGATAAACGACATGGTTCGTATTGGCGACTGGATTACGATGGAAAAATTTGGTGCCGATGGAGATGTTATCGAAATTAATTTAACAACTGTAAAAGTTCGAAATTTTGACAATACAATAACCACGATTCCAACGTATGCTTTGAGTTCAGATTCTTTTCAGAACTGGCGCGGCATGCAAAAATCTGACGGAAGACGTATTAAAAGACATATTTTAATAAAAAGCAGCAGTATTCGTTTTCTTCACAATGAGGATTTAAATCATATGAAAAAAGTGCAGCTTATAAGTTCGTATATCGAAACAAGACAAGCTGAAATTGAAAAATACAATAATGCAAATGGTGTAGATAAAAGTCTCGCATTAAATGGCCGAAACATGACAAATTTAGGTTTGTTTCGAAAATATATTATGCAATATTTAGTAACGCATCCGGGCTTAAACAAAGACATGCATATTATGTGCCGCCAGTTACAATCGAGTGCACACGGGGTTCCGTTAGAAATTTATGCTTTTTCAAGTGATAAACGCTGGGCAAATTACGAATATATAATGTCTGATATTTTCGATCATGTTATGGCATCTGTCATTTATTTCGATCTTGAAATATTTGAACTGCCTTCGCAGATTGGGCATTTAGATTAGGTTCTTTGTAGGTTCAAAGTGGCAAAGACTCAGAGGGACAGAGGTTTACTTTAAGAACGTACAGTTTTTTTAAAATTATATTCATTTTGTGTGATTTCTCCCTTCGATCGAAATGACACAAACTTTGTCTACAACAACAAACCCGACAGGTTTTAAAAACCTGTCGGGTTTGCTATATCATATAGAAAAATTCAAATGTTTTGTGGTGCAATCTTTATCAAAGTTTAAAACTTTGATAAAGATCTATGTGTAAAGTTTTACCCACTATAACGCATAAACCTTTGCCGCTCTGAGCCTTTGCCACTTTAAACCTTATAAAAAAAAACCAAATAATTTCTTTCTTACTACCGTAGGCAATCCTTATATTTGTATTCTTATTCAAGAACAAAAAAGTTAACATGAAAATATCTTACAACTGGTTAAAACAATTCATTAAAACAGACTGGACGTCGGAACAAACTTCAGAATTATTGACAGATTTAGGTCTGGAAGTGGAAGTTGTCGAGAAATACGAATCCGTAAAAGGCGGTTTAGAAGGAGTTGTTGTAGGACACGTACTTACTTGCGAAAAACATCCTGATGCTGACAGACTAAAAGTTACGACCGTAAATATTGGCGCAGAAGCTCCTATACAAATTGTATGCGGTGCTGCCAATGTTGCAGCAGGTCAAAAAGTGCCGGTTGCTACTATCGGAACTGTTTTATATGATAAAGAAGGTGCAGAATTTACCATTAAAAAAGGAAAAATTCGCGGACAGGAAAGTCACGGAATGATTTGTGCCGAAGATGAGTTAGGATTAGGTACAAGCCACGACGGAATCATGATTCTTGATGAAGAACTAGTGCCTGGAACGCCTGCTTCTGAGGTATTTCAAATTGCAAGCGATGAAGTTTTCGAAATTGGTCTAACACCTAACCGAGCTGACGCAATGAGCCATTTTGGTACAGCGCGTGATCTAAGAGCGGGAATGTTGCAGCGTGGTGTAAATGTGGAATTAATTACGCCATCTGTAAGTAATTTCAGAGTCGAAATGCGTACATTAAAAATTGATGTAAGTGTTGAAGATGCTCATTTAACTCCAAGATATTGCGGATTAACGATTTCAGGAATTGCTGTTGGAGAATCGCCAAGGTGGTTACAAGACCGTTTGAAAGCTATCGGATTGACTCCAAAAAATAATATTGTCGACGTTACTAATTATGTTTTACATGAATTAGGTCAGCCTTTGCATGCTTTTGATGCTTCAAAAATTACCGGAAAAATAATTGTAAAAACACTTCCGGAAGGTACAAAATTTACCACTTTAGATGATGTTGAAAGAACGTTACACGCTGAAGATTTGATGATTTGTGACGAAAAAGGACCGCTTTGTATTGCTGGTGTTTTTGGAGGAAAAAAATCTGGTGTTACTGATGCAACAACTACAATATTTTTAGAAAGTGCTTATTTTGATGCCGTTAGCATTCGTAAAACAGCAAAAAGACATAATTTAAATACCGATGCTTCTTTTAGATTTGAAAGAGGAATTGACCCAACTATAACAGAATATGCTCTAAAACGTGCAGCCCTTTTAATTCAGGAAGTTGCCGGAGGAAAAATTACGTGTGATGTTGTAGAAGTATATCCTAAAAAAGTAGAAGATTTTTCTGTTCTATTAAATTTCGATCATGTTTCGAAAATTATTGGTCAGGAAATTCCAAAAGATACCATCAAGAAAATCCTGGTTTCTTTAGATATTAAAGTAAACAGCGTTTCTGATTCTGGTTTGGGATTAACAATTCCGGCTTATCGCGTTGATGTTCAGCGTGAAATTGATGTTATCGAAGAAATCTTGAGAGTTTACGGTTATAACAACATCGATTTTTCTCAAAAATTTAATGCAACGGTTTCTAATTCGCCACGAACAGAAGACTATAAAGTACAAAATGTAATTGCCTCTCAATTGAACTCGCAAGGTTTTCATGAAATGATGGCCAATTCTTTAACAACTGCAGCGTATGCGAAATTATCGACTTCTTTAAAAGAAGAACATAACGTTACCATGTTAAATCCTTTAAGTAGCGATTTATCGACAATGCGTCAGTCTTTGTTATTTTCTGCCTTAGAAGCGATTTCTTATAATATAAACCGAAGAAATTCAGATTTGAAATTGTTTGAATTTGGAAAATCATACCATAAATATTTAAATGGTTATGAAGAACACAAACATTTAACGTTGTCTATTTCAGGAAACAGAAATAAAGAAAGCTGGACAAACCCGCTAAAATCAACTGATTTCTTTTTATTAAAAGGATATGTTACTGCGATTTTAAATCGTTTGGGAATTGAAAAAATTTCGAACGCACCTATGCAGTCAGATGTTTTTTCAGAAGGAACTTCAATTTCCTATAACAACGATACTTTAGTTGAAATGGGTGTTGTTAAAAAGCCGATATTGAAACATTTCGGAATAAAACAAGATGTTTATTTTGCTGATTTTAATTGGGATTTGGTTTTGAAAATTATCACAGGAAAAATCAAATATTCTGAAATTCCTAAATATCCTGAAGTTCGCAGAGATTTAGCGTTATTAATTGATGAGAATACATCTTACGAAAGTGTTTATAATTTAGCCAAACAAACGGAAAAGGTACTTTTGAAAGACGTTAATTTATTTGATGTTTACGAAGGTGATAAACTTCCTGCAGGCAAAAAATCGTATGCTTTAAGTTTTACCATTCAGGATAATACAAAAACGCTTACTGATTCTCAAATTGATAAAATTATGTCTAAACTGCAACAAACTTTTGAGACAGAACTTGGAGCAAGTTTAAGATAAAACCTTATTGTATTTTGTTTCAGGTTTCTTTGTTTTAAGTTTCAGGTTGTCGTATAAAACTTGAAAAATGAACAAAATAAAATATTCCAAACCCGACAGGTTTTAAAAACCTGTCGGGTTTTGTTTTATATATTGGTTTCAGGCTGCTCAAATTGAACATAATTTTACGTCAAAACTATGCTTTCTTTGCGTAAACCTTTGCGGTTAATTGGCTTTTATTCCTCTTTTTCAAAATAAATCAGCGGTACAAAAAAAGGGTGAATTTACCCTTGTATCAATCAAAGGTTTAAAATAATTTTGTCGGAAATATTTAATAAGATATTGTTAACTAAACTTTTAACCACTAAATTAGATTAAAATGAAAAATCCACCTGCAAAACCAAGTCAATTAATTACCAGAGAATTTGCTCAACAGTTAAATCTGAATTACAATGATAAAAAACAGACAAACCTAAAGGCGATGTCTAATGAAAAAGAAGATGCAAACGCCATTTGGTATTCTATAGAAGAATTAGAAAAATACATTCATTATGTAAAAACAAGAGGAATTGAAGACGGCTATAATGTTGATGGCATTCGTTTTTACTTTGGCGTTTATCCTGATGATGAGCAACATGGAGATAAAGCCGGATTAACTACTTTATTTTTGGTTCCAACCGGTAAAAAAATAAAAACAAACGCTGCAAAAATTCAAAGTTTTGCTTTAGTTGAAGAACAAGAAGAAGAAACTATGGATATTCAAAGCCTTGAACCTATGAATTATGGAAATATTGGCAGACCGCCAAGTTTAATATATTAAAAAATTATGTTTGAATTTTTAAGATCTTATATTATCTATTTAGCTTTATTATCAGGAATTATTGGTTTGATTTCGTTTCACAAACTTCCTGGTAAAAAAGCTAAATCTTTAGTTATTTTAATTTGGTTTTCGGTACTAACAGAATTTGTTGGCTATTACTTTACTTACTGGACGGGCTTATTAAACTATTATGTTTATAACTGTTATATGCTGGTTAGTTTTTCGGCTTACATTTTACTTCTCAGGAGTCTTTTAATCAAACAAAATAACAAAATATCAGCCTTTCTGTTTTTAGTCTTGTTTGTGTTTTCTTTTTTTCTAAACGTTATATTTTTCAAAGAAGACATTAATAAATCTTTTATTTATAGCTTTGCCGTTGGCGTTCTGGTAGTTATGATATTATCTTGCTTATATTTGGTAGAGATTTTTAATTCAGACAAAATATTGAACTTTAAAAAATCTGTTTTTTTCTGGTACATATTGGGCATATTATTATTTCATGTTCCTTTCCTGCCTTTTATGCTTGCCATAAAATGGTTTTTAATTAAACAAGACGACTCAATATTCAGTTTAGTATTGTTTCTTTTAAATTTTCTAACACACAGTTGCTTTATTATTGGATTTATATGGAGCGAAAAGAAATACAATTATTAGTAATTTCGTTAGGTATTGTTTTCTTAACTTTACTAGTGACTGTACTTGTCATATTCTTTTATTTTTTGAAGAAAAAAAACAACTATGTGATTGAAAAAATGGAAGCTGAACTTTATTTTCAATCAGAATTGATTAAAACCAGAATTGAAATTAAGGATCAGACACTTTCTGAAATTAGCAAAGAACTGCACGACAATATTGGTCAAATTGTATCTGTTGGAATTATGCAGCTCAACATGTACATCAATAGCGGAAAAGCAGTTCAAGTAAATGAATTACGCGATTTAAAAGAAATTTTAGCCAAATCACTTGACGAAATCAGAATTTTATCCCGAATTATAAATAAAGACAATTTACTGCAAAGCGATTTTATACAAGCCATAAAACAAGATCTTGAGCGCATCAAAAAGCTTAAAAAAATTCAGTACAAGTATACCCTTTCGGGAGAAATACCTATAATTAGTCAGGAACATGATTTATTTATATACCGTATTTTTCAGGAAGCTTTGCACAATAGTCTGAAACATTCTCATAGCGATATGTTTGAAGTAATTATTAAAACAACCAAAACTGTTTTTTGCCTAAAATTTAAAGATTTTGGAATTGGTTATGATCCGGAAAAGATAAATTCAGGAATTGGATTAAACAGTATGAAATTAAGAGCTAAATTAATTGGAGCCCAATTAATTATGAATTCAGACACATCAGGAACAACGGTAACCTTAGAATATCCTTTAATTAAATCCGATGAAAACTAAAAATAAAATTATTATTGTTGACGATCATTTGTTGTTTTCGCAATCGCTTGAACTTCTGATCAATAGTTTTAAAGATTTTGAAGTCATTAATCGTTTCGAAAACGGAAAAGTATTTATTTCTTATTTACAGGAAAATATTGATACTGAAGTTGATTTGATTTTATTAGATGTTAATATGCCTGTCCTGGACGGTATTAGCACCATGAAATGGATCAAGGAAAATATGCCGGGACTCAGGGTTATTGCGCTATCTGTAAATGATGACGAAGAAGTAATCATAAAAATGATTGCCAATGGCGCCAAGGGATATTTATTGAAAGATACTTCGCCGGAAATATTTAGGGACGCGATTAAATCTGTAATCGAAAAAGGTTTTTATTTTACCGAATTAGTTTCGGGAATGTTGGTTAAAAAAGCCAATGATGATTCTAAAAAAATCAATTTAAAAGAAAAAGAGATCGTTTTTATAAAACATGCCTGTACGGAAAAAACATACAAGGAAATCGCTTCTGAAATGTGTTTAAGCCCTAAAACAATCGATGGTTATCGCGAATGTTTATTTGATAAACTGGAAATAAAAACCAGAATTGGATTGGTTTTGTATGCTATAAAAAACAAAATTGTCTTAGTTTAAAATTCTAAGACAATTTTCGGTTCTTTTTAATCAAATTTGACTAATTTATCATTTGCCAAATCGTATTCGTATAAATTTCTGGTTTCATTATCCAGATACAACCATTGAATGATATTGGTATGATGTTCAAAATCATTAGAAATTCCTAATACATAATATGAACGACCATCTTTCTCTTTTTCTTCAATTGAATAACTTAAATCTGCATTCGGACTTTTTATAGCCAATTTTACAAGTTCATTTTTAGAATTGGCCAAATAATATTCAACTTGCTCGTAAAGATAATCTTTAAAATCAGCCGTTAATTCGTCTTTTTCAGAAGTATATTTTATTGGATTCTTATACTTTTTTCGAAATAAACTTACAGGGCCGTCTTTTACTTTTTTAACCGTAATAAGCCATTCTCCAAAACCTTGCTTCTCCCCTTCTCCAGCTTCATAAATGGTATCCATTTTCCATTCTACATCAAGTACATCACCTCTTTTAAACGGACGTGCATCTTCAAGATTTGTATAAAATGAAACTAATTTTTTATTCTTTTGAACTGTAAATAACGCATAATCACCATTGCCATCAAAATTTATAAATTCGACCTGATCAGAATACCTTTCTTCGGTTTTTAATTTTTCATTTGGTCTAAGATCACTAACTAAGTTTTCATTTGAAACAATATTGGTTTCTGTTACTTTTATCGAGTCCTTTTGAACTGTTTTGCCTAAATTTTCAGCCGTTATTTCCTTGTTTTCTTTACAGGAAAGTAATAAAACAAAGAGGGCTAAACAATAAAATGGTTTCATGTAGATTTGGGTTTAAGATCGGAGGGTTAATTAATAGGTTATGGCAGCAAATATAGGATTGTTCTTTATTTTATCCCTTCCGTTTAGGAAAGAAAGTTCCATTAAAAAATTAAACTGAATAATTTCTCCGCCAAGCTTATTTACCAATTCTTCAAGCGCTTTTGCAGTTCCTCCAGTCGCTAAAACATCATCGTGAATTAATACTTTATCTCCTTTTTGAATAGCGTCAATATGAATTTCTAATGAATCAGTGCAGTATTCTAATTCATACGAAGCCGAAATAGTGGTAAAAGGAAGTTTTTTTGGTTTACGTACCGGAACAAAACCGGCATTTAATCGATCTGCCAATAACATTCCGAAGAAAAAACCGCGACTTTCAGCTCCAACAACCTTATCGATTTTTTGTCCTTTTAAAGAATCGACTAGAATTTTTAGGCATTCTTCTCTTGCATTTACGTCATTTAATAGTGGCGTGATATCTTTAAACAAAATTCCTTCTTTAGGAAAGTCCTGAATATCACGTATATAATTTTCTAACTTCATTTTTTTTCACTTTTATGTTATTTTCTTCTTGTTTATCTCACATTTATACCTATATTTGCACCCGCAAACAGCGTTCACCAAAGGTATAAAAAATAGCTTAGTGAAAAAAATAGGCCTCGTGGCGCAACTGAATAGCGCACTTGATTACGGCTCAAGAGGTTACTGGTTTGAATCCAGTCGAGGTCACTACTCGGGACAAAAGAAAAATATCATCTTTTGTCCCGTTTTTTTTTGCCCGTAACCTGTTGTTTACCAGATAAATACAATTGACCATTTCGTTGACTCTAGCGGTTTTTATTTTGCTTTCGTGAAATGTAAAATTTTCGGGAAAAATTAAACCAATCATCTCACGAGAATCAGCTAAAGCGCCATTTTCAAAGGCTTCGCCGAGCTTTAAAAGGTTTTCTAATCCAGTAGTCGTTAACTGCTCTATACTTGCCCTATCTTCCTCTACATTTCCAATGTCTTTTTCCAGCTTACTGATAATTGCATTGTATTCAACTTTCATAAGATTGTAATCTTCAGCATCAATTTTTTCGGTGACCAATAAATTTCTGGCCACTGATAATTTTTTTTCATAAACTGCAATCTGCTCAATTGACTTCTTTTTTTCGCTAGCAATTACCCCGGTATGCTCTCTGTATCCTTCGAGCAGAACTACCGTATATAATTTCTTGACTTCCACTAGGGGTATAAATTTATTTAAATGTTCTTTAAATATTTTATTAGCTACCTCTGAGTTTATCCTCCATTTGCAGTCGTTAGTACAGTGATAATAGTAATAGAATTTACTCCTTCCTTTGCATTTACTGCCAGTTAACTTCTGACCACACTTTGGACAAAGAAAAAAGCCTCTGAGTGGAAAATTTTCGATAGTCTTAATTTTTGGTCTGTAGGTCCTCGCTTTACTGTCAAGAACGTCCTGTACCCTATAAAACAATCCCTCGCTAATAATTGCCTCATGCTGACCCGTGACCCACCTCTCCTCTTCATCCTTGTACTTAGGAACAACTATCTTTCCACAGTAAAGAGGATTTCTTATGATAAGCCATAAGTTATTCTTAGAGATACCATAACCTTTTTCTTTGGTCATTTGATAAATAGATTCAGTGCTAAAGATATTTTTCGCAATCTGTTCAAAAACCCATATAACTTTTACGGCTTTATCCGGTACAATGGCGATATACTTTTTCCCATCCTCTGTTATTTTATTGGCGTATCCATAAGGAGCCATCCCCATATGCCTTCCCTCCTTTTTGCCACGTCTAAGTCCTTGAAACGTATTCAGTGCTCTTCGATCATTCTCAACTTCAGGTGCTGCAAGATAAAATGCAAGCATCATCTTGTTTTCAGGTACTTGTTCATCCAAAGCATAAATTCTTGTAAAGTTAGTGATCTGAGTGGCCTGAACACCAATATCCAGAAAGAAGGGTTCTGTCACATCTGTCAGAATCAAATATAAGAATTTAAGTGATTTAAAAGTTAGCCCGCCAATTTACAGAATGATTTAAACATAGATATCCCTGGTTCAATCATCTGATTCTTTCTAAGCATATTCACAACTTCAATTCCGCTTAGAGTTCTCTTTGCAGATTCAAAACTTTTAAAACCTAATCCGTTTTGTATGCGCCACTTGATAAAACGATGGTCCTGTTCGACAACATTGTTAAGATATTTACATTGCCGAATTTTAATCTTTGAGAACGAGCGCTTGTTATAGACTTTGATAGCTGCTGTATTAGAACCGCTTTTATCAATGTTTATTACTCGTGGTTTGTAGTTATTACTAATTGCTTTAATTAGAAAAGACTGAGCACTCATTCTCTGTCTTTTTCTAGTCAAAAGAAAGTCAACCGTATTGCCTAATTTATCAACTGCCATATATAAATAACACCAAATACCTTTTACCTTGATATAGGTTTCATCCAATCTCCAGCTTGCCCCCACTCTAACCTTTCTCTTCTTCATCTCTGATTCAATGAAAGGTGTAAATTTATAAACCCAGCGTTGGATCGTAGCATGATCCACAATCACTCCCCTTATCTTCATTATTTCTTCAACATCTCGATAACTTAAAGTAAACCTAAGCTTGAAATATACCGCCTGCAGAATGACTGACTTTGGATAGCAATGACCTTTAGTATTCATTTTTTATTAGTTTTGAAAACCAAAGATAAAACTTAGTCATAGATGCGACAGAACCGAAGTGACTGGGCAGTCATTCCAACAAATGAAAAATTGAGCGATATGCAAAATTAAATTAGTAAATTGCATAGAAAAGTAATTCATTAATGGATACCTTAAAAATACTATTAATCGACGACGATGAGGATGACCGTGAATTCTTTAAAATTGCACTTGATGCAACTCAAATTCCAATGACATGCCTGACTGCTGAGCGGGGCACTATCGCAATCGATCTTTTGAATGGAGCTGATCAATCTCCTGACTTTATATTTCTTGATCTAAATATGCCGCTAATGTCGGGAAAGGAATGCCTTTTTTACCTGCGAAGTGTTCCTGCACATTCTGAGATACCGGTAGTAATATTTACCACATCATCATATAGCGAAGACATTGAAGAGTGCAAAAAATTGGGTGCGACAAACTTTTTAACCAAAACACCCGACTTAGACCATCTGAGCACAATGATTTTGAAGATACTAACAGGAAATGCTGAGTCATTTAATCTTATCTAAACGATGGCTGCTATGAATAATGAAAATAAATTACAGTCGTTTACCACTGAACAGCGCTACCACAGAATGGTTGACGAGGTACAGGACTATGCAATCCTTCTTCTGGATACCAACGGCGATATACAAAACTGGAATAAAGGTGCTCAAAAAATCAAGGGCTATACGGAAGAGGAAATATTGGGAAAGAATTTTAGCATTTTTTATCTTCCGAATGACATTAAGGAAGAACTTCCTTTCAGGCTTATAAGGGAAGCTGCCACACATGGCAAGGCAGCACATGAAGGATGGCGTGTACGTAAAGATGGTACCGCTTTCTGGGGCAATGTAGTGATTACAGCTCTGCATGATGATGAAAATAACGTAATAGGATTCACTAAGGTAACCCGCGATTTAACGGAACGGAAATTAGCTGAAGAACAGAAGGAAAGGGATGCCCAAAGCATCGAGATCCAGAACAAGCAGCTGGAAGAGTTTGCCTACGTAACCTCACATGACCTGCAAGAGCCAATACGTAAAATCAGAACTTTTATCAATTTGGCAAAAAAGAATTTAGCAGATGTTGAAAGCGTGGGCAGCTATCTGGAAAAGATAGATGCAAGTGCTGAGAAAATGGTAAGACTGATTAAGGACGTACTGACATTCTCAAGACTTTCACACGATCATTCTGAATTTACGGAGGTCGATCTCAATATAATAATTCAAAACGTATTGGCTGACAGCGAACTGACGATAGCAGAAAAATCGGCAGTAATTGAAGTTACGCAACTCCCAACTGTTAAAGGGATTCCTGTTCAACTGCACCAGTTATTTACTAACTTACTGAGCAACACTTTAAAATTTAATTATGGTATTCCAAAGATCAGTATCACAGCGACTACTATTGTTGAATCGGAAGCTGGTGCAAAAACTTATTCCGCACATATCCTTTCAGTTATTGATAATGGCATTGGCTTTGATCAAAAATACGCAGATCAGGCTTTCCAGCCGTTCAGAAGACTTTCAACTGAGTTTGAAGGAACCGGTATAGGTTTATCACTCTGTAGAAGGATAGTAGAAAATCATAAAGGTTCAATCCACGTTCATAGCGAACCTGGCAAGGGTTGTATCTTTAAGATCAAACTCCCTGCTTATAACTAGATTATTCTATTTCAATGATTAACTGAACAAATTTCCGATCCTACTTTCTATAGTTAATGCAAGAAAAAAGTAACATCATAAAATATCATTTAGAATGCTTTTTATGCTGCAAAACTGTTTGGCTTCGATAATATCTTATGTCTATGTTATTTTTGCTTCAATATCAGGTAACTGAGGGTAAATATTACTTTAAAAACAATATTTTATACTTTTTCGCATTCCTAAAGACTGAAGTAATTAGCAGGGCTTTTAAACTCCGACCTCAGACCAATAAATTTCTGTTGAAGGTCTGTTTTCACCGTCAATGATTTTAGAATGCGCCTTACAAATTTCTGAAATTGAGTCTGCATAGTTACGGGTGAAGCCACTTTTGGGATAGGCACAGTAGATCGAAAAATTGTCCATTGAATGTAGATTGTGCCATAAATTTTCCAGTCGCACAGTTGCACCATTATTACCCTGCTCCCATAGGATTGCCACCATTTCACCAAATGCTCGAACTTTTCTATCGTTCTTTCTTGCGCGTTTTAAAATCGCTGAAACGACATCGTTAAATAACTTTTCATCAGGCCAGCTATTCACCATAAATTTGGCTAATATATCATTAGCTTCGAGAGGAATGTATAAGTCATTTTTCATTAAACTTGCTAGATCAAAATTATGATTTATAAGTCTTTGCTGTAATTGGTCAAGATGGCTTTGCTTGGCAATAATCACAACACTATCACCTGAAAGAATACCACTTCCCGCAAATCCTTCCAGAGTGTTTAGAAAATGACCTTCATTTTCATAGATTTGAACTAAATGGTCCGAAGGGGCAATTTCTCCCCAAAACACCTGTATATTAGAATTCTTCCAATTATTTGCTTTAAAATTTGTATTTTCCATTATCATGATTTGAACCATGACAAGATACGGCTTCTTTTTTAAAACACACTAGTACCTGTATAACATTCGTAATAACTTAATGAGCAATGCATTCTACTTGAATTTTTAAGGGTTTCTGTCGCATCTGACATATAAAAACAGAAAGAAATATCAATACTAAAATTATGCTGCCAATTTACAAAATGATTTAAACATAGTTGTTCCTGGCTTAAGCATCTGATTTTTTTATCGACATATGTACCACTTCTATTCCTCCCAAGGTTCTTTTGGCAGAAATTACTATAGCCAAAGAAAGACAATTCTGCCTTAAGCATAACAATCTTTTCAAATCCTCCATAATATTTGTAGAATTTTATATTAGTGTAATGCCATAAACCAATTGAGTTTTTGTATTTTTTTTTCATCAATCCCAACAGGACATCCAAACCAAATTCATAAAGCCAATCAAAGACAGCTACTATTTGTAGTAAGCCAATCTCTTCAAATCTTCCAGAAAATTTATAGAAATTTGTCCCGTAGATCACTTAAGAGACAACTAGTAAATAGTTGTCTCTTTTTTTATGCACAAACATGTAGACTTTTCAAGTCTTAAGAGCCTAAAAATTGTGGTTCGATTTTTTCAAAAGAAATTCTTAGTCTGTTTGAAATAAACAGTCTAAAAGTGGCTTTATTAGAGATTTAATCGAAGCTGGACGATGGTTCGAAATCCCGTTAAGGATATAGGATTTTTTTCTCTTTTGGTTTATCGTAATTTTTTGATACTAAATATAGTAATTCCAAAATAATTTTAGCTTCCTTCTCATCTACCTGAATGCCGTTTTTGGAAAGAATAAAAACGGCTTTTTCTACTGAAACATTCTTCTCAATGAAATTCATTTTTTCGATTGGTTTTTCGGTTTCTTTTTTTTGATAATATTTTCAAAAATGCTTGATTTAAACCTAAAGATAAATCTCCTGTTTTGAAATTAATGTCTGTCGGTGGAATAAGATTTACAAGATGTCTCTTATCAGAGGTCTCAAATTCAGAAAATCTTTGAAAAATTTCGACTAACGCCTTCTCTTCTATTTGATTTTTTCTATCAATGGCTTTTAATTTAACAACAATATCTTGTGCTTCTTTTTTAAGATTTTTGGTACTGACTTGATTCTCTTTTTTTAATTCGTTGTAGTCATCAATTTTTAATATTCCGGCTATAAATAACTTTCTGCCTCGAGAAAGGGTCAGCTCTTCATCATTTATTTTTCTCTCTAATACTTTTTGAGAATATAGATAACTTGCTTTCTGTGTCTTTATATTTTGGTCTTCCAAAATTTTTTTAAATAATTCAACTGCATTCTTCGCGAGCATCAATTGTTGAAGTTTATTATGATAAAGGTCATTAAGAAATAATGCATTAATTCTCGTTCTACAGCCATTATGACAATGATAATATGGATAATTTTTTGATCTGCCTTTTGAAACACTTCCACTAAGTTTTCGATTACAAACAGGACAGATTAAAAAACCTCTAAGAAAAAATATTGATTGTAAATCATCTCTTTTTGCAGTAGTTTTTCTTCTTGTATTAATAATAGACTGAACCTGATTAAACAAGGACTCAGATATCAATGGCTCATGTAATGCTTTTACTACACCCTCTTCACCAGAGTCAAGTCTGACTGGTATAAGTCCGCAATAAACAGAATTATGTAAAATCCTGAAAAAGTGTGACCTTGAACATACTAATCCTTTATCATTGACTATTTTAATAATTTCCGATATTTTATGATCGTTCTTGGCAACTTGATAAAAAGCCCATTTTATAATTTCGGCTTCAGGCTCTTTAGGAGCGATACCTTTTTTACCATCCATCATTGTCAAATTAATAAATCCTAATGGTGCCTTGCTAGGATGTCTACCCATCAACTTTGCTCGACGAATGCCATTTGCTGTGTTTTGGGCTCTCCTTGTATTTTCTGCCTCTGGAACTGCTAAATATACAGCCAGCATAACTGTGCTTTCCGGCACAGAGAAATCAATTGGCTGATCAATAGCCTTTGCTATTGTTTTGTATTTCCGAAGCTTTCCAATCATTTCGTAAGCATATTCAACATTACGGCTAAATCGATCCCATTTGATAAATAGTATATTTTTATTTTCTCCTGATGATTTCTTTTTGATTTCTGAAAATAATTGATTCCATTCTGGTCTATTGAAATTCTTTGCGGAGAAATCTTCCCGATAAATTCCTTTGACTTCGATATCATAATATTTACAATACTTCAATAATCTGTCCTCCTGCTCAGGCAAGGAGTAACCTTTTCTTTTTTGTTCGTCCGTACTTACACGAACGTATAAATAGGCTGACTTCATATAATTAATGTATTTGTTGGCTCTGTCGCATCAATCAAAACAGAATTAACCAGAGAATAAAGCTTTTACTTTATTACTGCTCAAACTAGAAGTAAAAGGATAAATTTAAAAAACAATCTTTAGAAAGTAACAAGTAATCAAATAAAGTTTAATGAATTTTTTGTGGGTTCTGTCGCATCTGATAAAGTACAAAGTAATAAATCAAAGATTTGAATGTTATGCCGCCAATTTACAGAATGATTTGAACATACTTATCCCTGGATCAATCATCTGATTCTTCCTAAGCATATGCACAACTTCAATTCCACTCAATGTTCGTTTGGCAGATTCAAAATTTTTGTATCCTAATCCATTTTGTATCCTCCACTTTATGAATCGATGATCCTGTTCAACTATATTATTCAAATACTTACATTGTCGAATCTTAATCGTAGAAAATGAGCGTTTATTATAAACTTTTATAGCTCCAATGTTTGATCCGCTTTTATCAATATTTATTACTTTGGGTCTGCCATTATTATTAATTGCCTTAATTAAAAAGGACTGCGCACTCATTCGCTGCCTGTGTCTGGTTAGAAGAAAATCAATTGTATAACCAAACTTATCAACCGCTCTATACAAATAACACCAGATTCCTTTTACTTTTATATAAGTTCATCAAGCCTCCAGCTCAGTCCTACCCTATATTTCCTTTTCTTCATCTGTGACTCAATAAAGGGAGCAAACTTGTACACCCAGCGCTGGATTGTTGAATGATCAACCTAAACTCCCCGCATTTTCATGATTTCTTCCACATCTCGAAAACTCAATGTAAATCTAAGTTTAAAATAAACAGCTTGAAGTATGACAGATTTAGGATAACAATGACTTTTGGTATTCATGAACGATCTAATTTTAAAAACCCAAAGATAAATCTTAATAGTAGATGCGACAGAACCGGGCCGTAATCCTTACTGGAACTGTAGACAACTATTATAAAAAAAAACGGAAGCCGAAAATGCAGCTAAAAAAGCCGGTGGCGTAAAAGCGGTCGTCGAAAAAATTGACATACAAGATGCCTGACATTTCATTAAAAATGATATGAAATACAAATTAAACTTCCCTGAATATCTTATGGCATTAGGGATTTTTTTTACAATACTCTCAATAAAATGTAATGAGGGTCACTTCCGGCAATGATATCCATCATTTTTAAAACCATGATGATCCTCCACCTTTGTCTTAGAAATTATATTAAATATTTAAAACTAAAAGTATCATAACTCAATTTTATAGCGGTCAAGAGAAGAAAATTCACCTGTACTGAAATCAGGTCCTAACCCAATAAAATTGTTTTTTAAACTTATAATCTAAAGTATAATGATAGCCATCGTAAAAGAGCATCTTACACAGGCAGGAAATTTTTCATTGTTCATAGGACGTTTTTTTAAAGAAATTCTCGTTCCTCCTTTTCAAATCAATGAATTTCTTCGCCAGTGTTACACCATCGGATGTAAATCACTTCCCCTTGTAAGCATCACGGGTTTTATCATGGGCCTTGTACTGACCATTCAGTCCCGGCCGACTATGACAAAGTTTGGTGCGGAATCCTGGTTGCCGAGCATGGTTTCACTTTCCCTCATTAGGGAAATAGCCCCTGTGGTTACAGCACTTATCTGCGCCGGAAAAATTGCTTCGGGCATTGGCGCCGAACTGGGGTCAATGAAAGTATCCTCACAAATCGACGCTATGGAAGTCTCTGCCGTGAATCCCTATAAATATCTGGTAGTTACCAGAACATTAGCCACAACGCTAATGGTACCTTTGCTGGTTATTTTTGCTGATCTGGTTGGTATTTTCGGAGGTTATATCGGCTATAACATACACAATACCATTACAATGAGAAGGTACTTTCAGAAGTAATTGAACATCTGGATTATCTGGATCTTATGCCCGCAACGATAAAAACGTTTTTCTTTGGATTTTTTATTGGTGTGATTGGCTGCTACAAAGGTTTTAATGCCTCAAGTGGTACGGCAAGTGTGGGTCTTGCAGCAAATTCAGCAGTAGTAACCGCATCACTTTCTATTTTTATTGTCGATATGCTGGCCGTTCAAATCACCGATTTATTTTTTTAGACCATGAAAGAGCCCATCATAAAAATCAAAAACCTCTACAAAGCCTTTGGGAAAAACAAAGTACTCAAAGGGATTAGTTTTGAGGTAAACAAAGGCGAGGATCTTGTGATCCTTGGACGTTCAGGCTCGGGGAAATCAGTAGCCATAAAATGCCTGGTCGGCCTTCTGGATCCCGACAAAGGAAAAATGGAAATCCTCGGCACGGATATGACAAAACTTACTTATAAAGAACTTAATGAAATCAGGCTCAAGATAGGTTTTATGTTCCAGGATGGAGCATTATATGATTCCATGTCCGTTCGTGAAAACCTGACTTTTACCCTCAAACACCATACGCACCACCTGACAGAAAAAGACATCGAGCAGCAGATTCTTGAAGCCCTGGATAGCGTCGGATTAAAAGAGGCTATTGACAAAATGCCTTCTGAATTGTCAGGCGGGATGGTCAAACGCATTAGTCTGGCACGAACGATAATCATCAAGCCCGAAATTATATTTTACGATGAGCCCACTGCCGGACTCGATACCATTACAGCACAGGAAATCAGCGAACTGATCTTGTCGGTACAGAAAAAATACAAAACAACCTCCATCATCATTACCCATGATATGATCTGCGCCAAAATGACCGGAAACCGCATCATCATTATAAAAGATGGCTTAATCCATGCAGAGGGAACCTACAAGGAACAGGAAAACAATACCGACCCATGGGTACGATCATTCTTTTTTGCAACCAATCAATATGCAATGGGCCTTGACCCACTGTTTAAATAATAGCATCATGAAGAAAAAATCAGGTTATATCTGGAAATTGGGATTATTCGTTATTGCAGCTCTGACGATTTTTCTCGTTGCGGTTTATTTCATTGGCAAAAGCCAAAATCTTTTTGGTGATACCTTCCGTTTAAAAGCAAAATTCAAAAACGTCAGCGGACTAAAAAATGGCAATAATGTACTATTGTCCGGAATCACTATTGGAACGATAAAAGGTATCTCCTTTATTTCCGATTCTACAGTAGTGGTAGAGATGATCATCAGGGAAGAAGTGCATCAATACATTAAAACCGATGCGTGGGCCAGTATTGGCTCCGATGGGCTGATGGGCGATAAAGTACTAACAATATCTCCTAAAAACAGTCTTTCACAAGTGGTAAAAGACGGCGATATGATTGCCTCCAATGAAGCTGTGGGAATGGAGGATCTAATTGCAGGACTCAAAAAAAGTATCGACAATGCCCAGATCATCACCAAAGAACTTTCTGAATTCAGCTATAAAATCAATAATGGCAAAGGGGCACTTTCCAAAGTACTGACCGATGAAAATTTTGCAAAGAGCATCGATGTTACCCTGAAAAACCTAAAGGACAGTTCCAACGAATTTGCTGTTTTTACCAAAAAAATAAACGATAAGGACGGCACATTATCAAAACTCATGACAGATCCTTATTATGCCAACAGTATTAAAAAAACACTCTCCGGTTTCGAAAATAGTGTCACTGATTTAAATGTTTTTACTAAAAAACTAAATAGTGGAAAAGGCATCCTGCCCAAGCTGATCAGCGATGAAAGAATGGCCAATTCACTAGACTCAACTTTAACGAATTTACAAGCAGGATCTGAAAATTTAATTGAAATCGAACAGGCTGCCAAGCAGAATTTTCTGCTAAGAGGTTATTTGCAAATTCTGGCAAAAGTGAGCATGCCATTCCGGTAAAAGAGATCAGTTGATTCCGGTTTAAAGTGACCACCCTATTCTTGTAAAAGAGATCA
>NZ_SNWW01000008.1:258734-295236 GCF_004362015.1 Flavobacterium chryseum | reverse complement strand
GCCTGCGCAGATGGTACTGCAGTTATGTGGGAGAGTATGTCGTCGCCTTTCTTTTTAAAAACCCTTCATCATAAGATGAAGGGTTTTTTCGTTTAGATCAGTTTTTCTTCCATGTGCTCTCTCACTTAGGGGTTTAAAATTTCATTAAGAATAGTGTGCGAATGTTTTAAGCTTCAACTAAAGATCAACTGTTTTTACTTCTGTTAAATTAAAGTCAATTTTGGGTTTTAAACTATGTCGTATTAGCCTTTTTGAATGTGAATCTGTATTTTTGTATTAAATATTATAATTTAAATATGAAAAAAAGTATTGTATTGTTGACATTATTTGTTATCTCAAATTTAAGTGCTCAACAACGCCCCAAGTTAGTTGTCGGTATTGTAATAGATCAGATGAAAATGGAATATTTATATCGGTTTTCAGATGATTTTTCACCTAATGGATTTAAGAGACTAATGGATAATGGATATACTTTTCAAAATATGCATTATAACTACATGCCAACATATACTGCTCCTGGTCATGCATCAATTTATACTGGTACTACACCTGCAACTCATGGAATTGTTGGGAACGAATGGTTCAGTAGATCACTTGATAAAGATGTGTATTGCACAGATGACGCTTCAGTAAAAACTATAGGAGATGGAACAGTTGAAGAGGGTGCTATGTCTCCAAAAAATCTTCAAAGTACAACGATAACTGATGAAGTAAGAATGGCAACTAATTTTCAAGGAAAAGTTATTGGAATGAGCCTTAAAGATCGCGGTGCAATTTTACCTGCAGGCCATTTTGCTAACTGGGCTTTCTGGTACAGCAAAACCGGTTCTTTTATTTCTAGTAGTTTTTACGGTGCAAAATTACCAGAATGGGTTTATCAATTTAATAATGAGAAACATTATATGCCTTACATTAATAAAGGCTGGGACTTATATAAACCAGCTGCCACATATAATGAGAGCCTACCAGATAATAACCCATATGAAGGGAAATTGTATGGTAATTCAGCGCCAGTTTTTCCATACGATTTAAAAACAATGTATGAGAAAAATGATGCTGGTATTTTAAGAGTCACTCCTTATGGTAACGATTTATTGGCTGAATTTGCAATGAAAGCAATTGAAAAGGAAGAACTGGGTAAAGATAATATTACTGATTTTTTAACGGTAAGTTTTTCTTCTACAGATTATGTTGGGCATTTATTAGGGCCACGTTCTATGGAGCTTCAGGATACTTACTTAAGATTAGATCAAACCATTGCGGATTTTCTTAATTATCTTGACAAAACAGTTGGGAAAGATAATTACTTACTTTTCCTAACTGCTGATCATGCGGGTGCAGAAAATGTAATTTATTTGAAAGATCATAAATACAATGTAGATAATTACCCTTCGAAAGATGTTAAAAAAAGCTTTCAGGATTTCTCGATCAAAACTTTTGGAGTTGATTTAGTTTTAAATTATTCAAATTTTAATCTTTATTTCAATAAACAAATCATAAAAGATAAAGGACTAGAATTAAGTAAAGTAAAACAAGCTTTTAAAGAATTTTTAATTACTCAGCCACAAATTAAAAAGGTATATACAGAAGAAGAAATTTTAGCTAATTCAGGAAATGACTATTATTTAAATTTTGTTGCAAAAGGATATGATGTTACACAAGATGGCGACATGGTTATTATAGACAAACCGGGTGATATCGAATATTCAACTACTGGAACGTCGCACGGAACACCATATAGCTATGACACTCATGTTCCTGCTATTTTTTACGGATGGCATATTAAAAAGGGTGAATCTTATGATAAAAAAGAAATTACTGAAATCGCTCCAACAATAGCTCAGAAAATTAAGGTTGCTTTTCCTAATGGAACTGAAGCAAAAGTACTGCAAGAAGTTTTGGATGAAAAATAAACGGCGATACAACTAAAAAAAAACCTGTCTAAAAGCTAGACAGGTTTTTTTATGCAAAAAAGGCTTTTCAATTAAGAAAAGCCTTTTAAATTTAGTGATTTAGTAAGCACTTATTTAATGCTAGCAACTATGCGTTTGCTAACACTAATTCTTCGTTAAAAGGAAGATTCCAGGCTTCAGCAACTCCTTTGTAAAGGATTTTTCCGTTAGCAATATTTAATCCTTTTTTTAATTCTTCATTTTCGTTACAAGCTTTTTGCCATCCTTTGTTTGCCAATTGTACAGCGTAAGGTAATGTAGCATTTGTTAAAGCCAAAGTTGATGTGTAAGGAACAGCACCTGGCATATTAGCCACACAGTAGTGAACAATATCATCAATAATAAATGTAGGATTTTCGTGCGTTGTTGGAGTACAAGTTTCAATACAACCACCTTGATCAACTGCAACGTCAACAACTACAGTTCCCGGACGCATTAATTTTAGCATATCACGAGTAATTAAGTGAGGTGCTTTTGCTCCTGGAATTAAAACAGCTCCAACTATTAAATCAGCATCTTTAATTGCTCTTGTGATATTATAATGATTAGACATTTCGGTATTTACATTTGCCGGCATGATATCATCTAAATGACGTAAACGTGGCAAACTTAAATCCATAATAGTAACCTGAGCACCTAAACCAGCAGCCATTTTTGCAGCCTGAGTTCCTACGATACCTCCACCTAAAACTAATACTTTTGCTGGTGGAACACCTGGAACACCACCTAAAAGAATTCCTCTTCCTTTTAATGGTTTTTCAAGATATTTTGCCCCTTGTTGAATTGCCATACGACCTGCAACTTCAGACATAGGAACTAATAATGGTAAACTACGATCTGCTTTTTCAACTGTTTCATAAGCTAAACATACAGCTCCTTTTTCAAGCATAGCATGCGTTAAAGGCTCTGATGAAGCAAAGTGAAAGTATGTGAAAAGTAATTGATCTTTTTTGATTAATGGATATTCAGAAGCAATTGGCTCTTTTACTTTAATGATCATTTCAGCGATAGCATATACTTCTTCAATAGTTGCTAAAACTACAGCACCAGCATTTGTATATTCTTCGTCGCTAAATCCACTTCCTAAACCAGCAGTTGATTGAACATATACTGTATGTCCGTTATTTTTCATTTCAGAAACACCTGCAGGTGTTAGAGCAACACGATTTTCATTATTTTTAATTTCTTTAGGAACACCTATTATCATCTGTTATATTTTTTTAGTTTCTTTTGAATTTGTTGTTACAAAGCTACAGATAGAGAAGATATTATGGATAAACAGTAGATAAATAAGAAAATATTATTTTATTTAGTATTTTTACAGTAAATTTTTCTTTTTACAAGTGTTTTTGTTTCTTTAAAAAGAAAAAATGACTGAATTTTAAATATTAATTATATCGTTTTCGCTATGGCTTTAGATGAAATTGACAAAAAAATCTTACGTCTTTTACAGGTTGATGCTCATTACACCCTTAAAGACATTGCAAGCAAAATAAACTTATCATTAACACCTGTTCATGATCGGGTTAAACGTCTTGAAAAAGAAGGCGTTATAGAAAAATATGTTTCTATTTTAAACAAGAAAAAACTAGGTAATAATCTAACAGTTTATTGCCAGGTTACGCTTACAAAGCAAACGTATGATACTTCTGAAGGATTTAATCAATCAATTTTGAATTTGCCCGAGGTGGTAGAATGTAATTACGTATCTGGAAATTTCGATTATATGCTTAAAATAATCATTCCTGATATGGAAAGTTACCATCACTTTCATCAAAAAAAATTATCTATTTTACCTGAGGTTTCCCTTATAAATACTGTTTTTGTAATTTCAGAAGTAAAAAGCACAACTGTTTTACCAATTTAAATCAAAACAAAAACCACCAAGAAAAACTTGATGGTTTTAAGAATATTTGGTTTTGGTTTATATTAATAGTAAGTAAAGCGTCTCACTTTTGCAATGTATTTGGCTAAACGAATAACCTGATGACTGTAACCAAATTCATTATCGTACCAAATATAAAGAACAATACTTTTTCCATCTTTTGAAACTATTGTAGCATTGCTGTCATAAATTGAAGGCGCAGAAGTTCCAACAATATCAGACGAAACTAATTCATTATTTAATGAATATTTAATTTGCTCTACAAGTTCACCTTCTAAAGCATATTTTTTCATTATTTTATTAATTGCCAAAATTGAAGTAGCTTTTTTAACTTCTAAATTTAAAACAACTAAAGAGCCGTTTGGAACCGGAACTCTAATAGCATTCGAAGTTAATTTTCCTTCAAGAGAAGGTATTGCTTTGGCAACAGCGCTTCCGGCACCAGTTTCGGTAATAACCATGTTTAATGCAGCAGCTCTTCCGCGACGGTATTTTTTGTGCATATTATCTACCAAATTCTGATCATTGGTATAAGCATGAATGGTTTCTAAATGCCCTTTTGTAACTCCCAAAGTATCTTCAATAACTTTTAAAATTGGCGTTATAGCATTGGTAGTACAAGATGCTGCAGAGAAAATATTTATTTCGTCGGGATTATATTGGTTATGATTTACGCCATGAACAATATTAGGAACTCCTTTTCCGGGAGCTGTCAATAAAACTTTACTAACTCCTTTAGAAGTTAAATGTCTTTTTAAAGCTTCTTCAGTTGTAAAAGCCCCTGTATTATCAATAACTAGTGCATCATTAATTCCGTGTTCCGTATAATCAATTTCTTCAGGATTATTTGCACTTATAATATGAACGGTAGTTCCGTTGATTATCAAAGCATTATTTTTGGAATCTGCAATTACAGATCCTTGAAAATCTCCGTGAATAGAATCGTATCGTAATAAAGAAGCTCTTTTCTCTAAAATCGATGCATCATTTTTGTCACGGGTTACAATTGCTCTCAAACGCAATTGGTTTCCTTTTCCTGTTTTAGACATTAACTCTCTGGCTAATAATCTGCCAATTCTCCCAAAACCATATAAAACAACATCTTTTGGTTGAATTTCTTCTGACGATTTTGCTTTTTTCAATTTGTCAAGTACAAAATATCTTGCGTCAGGATATTTTTCCTCTTCTAAACAATATTCGTAAGTCAGTTTTCCAAGATCCAGTTTTGCAGGCGGAAGATCTAATGTTAAAATAACTTTTGCAATTTCAACCGAATCAAAAATAGTTATTGGCTTACCAACAAATTCACCTGCATATTGATGCAAATTGATTATGTCGCTAACGTTTTTGTCTAATAATTGATTCTTGAATAAAACCATTTCTATGGATTTATCATACCATAAATCGCTTATGACTTTTATTAATTCGACACCGGCTCTTCTTCGGTCGACTTGTAAGGATACCTCTTTTTGGTACAAAGATTTTTTACTCATAATTGATTAAATTGAAAAAATAAAAAGCGCAATATTTTAAAATTTTGCGCAAAAGTATCCATTTCAATCGATTTCGTAAACTATTTTAGCAATTATTTTCAAAATAAAAAAGCCACCTTAATTTTTAAGATGGCTTTCAGATTTTAAAATTGAGATGTTTTTTTAAATGATAATTCTAAATATTTCACCGTTTTTATTTATCATTTCTATGCGAACACTTTGTCCTTCGTCTTTTTTATTTAATAATTTCGAAACCGTTTCAACATTCGTAGCTTTTACATTATCGATACTTAAAATAATACTGCCCTGAAGTTCATTTTGATATTGCATCAAATTCTCATTGCTAATATTTTTAATTTTAACTCCGTAATCAATATGGAATTTCTTTTTGTCAGCAGCATCAATATTTTCCAATTCGATTCCTTTAAATTCAGTACTAAAAAATTCATTTTTACTTAAAGTAACCGGAACAACTTTAGTTTTTCCATTTTGCATATAAGTTACTTTAACAACATCATTTGGTCGTTTTGTGTTTATATAGCCTGAAAGATCAGCATAAGTTGCAATATTTTGGTCATCAAGTTTTACAATAATATCTCCCTTTGCAAGTCCGGCCTTTTCAGCTCCAGAATTTTTAGAAACTTTACTGATATAAAAACCTTGAGTTTGTGTAATTCCTAATTCTTTTGAAGCGCTACTATTCAATTCTCCACCTTCAACACCAAGAATTCCTCTTTGAACATTACCGAACTCCATAATGTCTTCAATAATTTTTCGGGCAATATTAGAAGGAACAGCAAATGAATATCCAACATAAGAGCCTGTCATTGAAGAAATCATAGTATTAATACCTATCAATTCTCCACGTGTATTAACCAAAGCTCCACCACTGTTTCCAGGATTTACTGCAGCATCAGTCTGGATAAAAGATTGAATTCCGTTTGTATCTAAATTTCTGGCTTTCGCCGAAACAATTCCGGCTGTAACAGTTGATGTTAAATTATAAGGATTTCCTACAGCTAAAACCCATTCTCCAATTTTTACTGAATCTGAATTTGCAAAAGCCGTGTAAGGAAGTTTTTCATCAGCATTAATTTTCAATAACGCGATGTCCATTTTAGAATCAGTACCAATAAGTTTTGCGGTATAAGATTTTTTATTGTTCAATGTAATTTCGATTTCCGAAGCATCCTTAATTACGTGATTATTTGTTACAATATATCCGTCTTCAGAAATAATAACACCAGAACCAGTTCCAACTTGTTCCTGTTGTTGCTGACCACCATAACCGTAGAAAAATTCCATCATTGGGTTACTCACAGTTCGTCGCGAAACATTTTTAACGTGAACTACAGTGTGAATTGTTTTATCTGCTGCTTCAGTAAAATCTACAGCTTCGGAAGGTAAACCGACAGTTTTTCCAAATGAATTGGGGGTAAGAGTTACAACAGAATTTCCTCTTCCAAAAAAAGAATTGTTGCTGTCAAATAATAACTTGTAAGCACCAAGCGTAGTGGCACCGCTTAATAATGACACTAAAAATAAGGTTGAAAATCTTTTCATAATTAGGATTTATATTTAAGTTATTTAACGTAAAATTACATGAAAAAATTATTTAAGAAAACGGTTTAACGCTCTTTAACAATGATTAACATTTCATTAATTAATAGTTCGTACTTTTGTACTTATTAATAGAATAAAGATGCAAATAGAATTTTATAAATATCAAGGTACCGGGAACGATTTTGTAATGATTGACAATCGTTCTGATTTTTTTCCTAAAGAAGATATAAAGCTTATCGAGCACCTGTGTGACAGACGTTTTGGCATTGGAGCAGACGGATTAATTTTGTTAGAAAATGATACTGAAACTGATTTTAAAATGGTTTATTATAATTCTGACGGAAACCAAAGTTCGATGTGCGGAAATGGCGGACGCTGTCTTGTAGCATTTGCAAATCAATTGGGTGTTGTTAAAAATAACGCCACTTTTATTGCTACAGATGGTTTGCACCATGCATCAGTAGGCGATGACGCTATTATTTCGTTGCAGATGATTGATGTTGATGAAATACAGAAAAAAGATTCTTATACTTTTTTAAATACCGGTTCTCCACACCATATTCAAATTGTTGATGATTTAGAACATTATAATGTAAAAGAAAACGGAGCAGCAATTCGTTACGGTGAATTATATGGAGAAAAAGGAAGCAATGTCAATTTTGTGAAAAAAGTTGATGACAGTACTTTTTCACTTCGTACTTACGAAAGAGGTGTTGAAGACGAAACTTTAGCCTGCGGAACCGGAGCTACTGCTGTTGCAATTGCTATGAATGCAACTGGTCAAACCGATAAAACATCTATTAATCTAAATGTTGAAGGAGGGAAATTAGTAGTTTCTTTCGATAAAATTGGTGATCATTATACCAATGTTTTCTTAACCGGACCTGCAAAATTTGTATTCAAAGGAACAATTGAAATTTAAAAAGCTCAACTTGTAAATTCCAAATTCCAAAAATCGACATTTCAAAATCTAAAATCTAAAATTTAAAATGATAACACTCAAAGGCGAAAACATTTATCTGCGAGCACTTGAACCTAATGATTTAGAGTTTGTGTATGCGATGGAAAATGATCAAAGCATTTGGGAAGTTAGCAATACACAAACACCATACAGTCGTTTTCTGGTGCGTCAGTATCTGGAGAATGCGCAACAGGATATTTACGAAGCCAAACAATTACGCCTGGCAATTTGCCAGGACGAAGATTTTCCGGCGATTGGATTAATCGATTTATTTGAATTTGATCCGAAAAATAACAGGGCAGGAATTGGAATTGTTATTCAAAATAAAGAAAACAGAAATCAAAATGTTGGTTCTGAGGCTTTAGAACTATTAATCAAGTACGCATTTCATAATTTAAATTTGCATCAATTATATGCAAATATTAATGTTGGAAATGTAGCTAGTATAGCTCTTTTTACTAAATTTGGTTTTGAGAAAATAGGAATTAAAAAAGATTGGATTTTGCTAAATAACCACTATCAAGACGAGGCAATTTTTCAGTTGATTAACAAACAAATTTAAATTTTTAGCTTTGAGTATAAAAAAAATTATCACATTAACTGCCGTTGCTGTAATTTCAGTTTTAATGATTTATGGTTTTATTTTAATTAGCAGAATTTTTAGCGCTAATACAAAATTCTACGAAAAAGAAGTTTACGTACACGTTCCAACCGGAGCTACCTATACAGATGTAAAAAAGATCTTAGAACCTTACATCAAAAATTTCGATAATTTTGAAATGGTAGCCAGTAAAAGAAGCTATCCTGAAAATATAAAATCCGGTCGCTTTTTATTGAAAAAAGATATGAATAATATCGATTTGGTTCGTGCTATGCGTTCTAATGTTCCAGTAAAATTAGCGTTTAATAATCAGGAACGTTTAGAGAATTTTGCAGGAAGAGTAGGTTCAGAAATCGAAGCGGATAGTTTATCATTGATGAAAGCTATTAAAGATCCTGCCTTTTTACAATCAAACGGCTTTAATGAAGAAAATGTTTTTGCCATGTTCATTCCTAATACTTATGAAATTTACTGGAATACTTCTGCAGAGAAATTCCGTGATAAAATGATTAAGGAATACCATAATTTCTGGACAGGCGAAAGAATTAAAAAAGCAAAAGAGCAAGGTTTAACCCCAGTTCAGGCTGTAATTCTAGCTTCTATCGTTCATAAAGAATCCGTTAAAAAAGATGAAAGACCTCGTATTGCGGGTGTTTATTTAAACAGATTACGTTTAGCAATGCCATTACAAGCTGACCCAACAGTAATTTATGCCTTAAAATTAAAATCGAATGATTTTGACCAGGTTATCAAAAGAGTTTTTTATAATGATTTGATAATGAAATCCCCATATAACACTTACGTGAATATTGGACTTCCACCGGGACCAATTGCAATGCCAGACATTACAGCCCTTGAAGCCGTTTTAAATCCTGAAAAACACGATTACATTTATTTTTGTGCAAGTGTTGAGCGTTTTGGATATCATGAATTTGCTTCAACATATGAGCAACATCAAATTAATGCAAAAAAATATTCAGACTGGATTGCTAGTCAAGGTGTAACAAGATAGTTTTGAATTTTAAATTTTCCCTTTACTTATCGATTTTATCTTTTTTGAGTTTTCAATTTATTGAAGCACAAAATAAAATTGAATCCTTTTTAACGCCTTCTGATACTTTAAATTTAAAAAGACAAAATACAGTTATAATAACCGAAGTTGCTTTAGCTTCGGTTACTTTAGTTGGCTTAAATCAGATTTGGTATGCCGATTATCCAAAGTCAGACTTTCATTTTATTAATGATAATGATGAATGGCTTCAGATGGATAAAATTGGTCACATGTATTCTGCCTATCATTTAGGAAGATTTGGTGCCGAAATGATGAACTTGAGCGGTGCCGATTCTAAAAAACAACTCGTTTATGGCGCTGGTTTAGGTTTTGCGTTTTTAACAGCTGTAGAAGTTTTAGACGGATACTCATCAGAATGGGGCGCTTCTTCAGGCGATATAATTGCCAATGCAACCGGAACGGCTTTATATGTTTCTCAGGAATTACTTTGGAAAGAACAGCGAATTACACCTAAATTTTCTTTTCACACGACTCATTACGCAAATCAAAGACCTGATAAACTTGGAACTTCGCTAAACGAACAAATTCTAAAAGATTATAACGGACAAACTTATTGGCTGTCATTCAATCTTCATTCTTTTGCAAAAGAAACTAAAATTCCGAAGTGGTTAAATCTTGCTTTTGGATATGGAGGTGATGGAATGTTAACAGGAAATTTACGAAATGATAATCTTGTTTCTGATCAAAATCCGGAAAGATTTCGTCAGTTTTATCTTAGTTTTGACTTAAATTTGACGAAAATTGAAACAAAATCGCATTTTTTGAAAACTGTTTTTTCTGTTTTTAACACCATTAAAATTCCTGCACCAACTCTCGAATACTCCGCCAATAAAGGGCTTAAAGGACATCTTCTATATTTTTAAAAAACGTTAATTTGCTGAAAATCAGCATTGTTTTATATTTATTATCTTTGCACCGTAGAAATTTCAAAAAGGTGACAGCGATTTGAAGAAAAACAATTTATGATAAAGAAGTGGTATTTTTATGCGAGTTTAATCGTTATTATTACATTTTTGAGTTTGGGTTTTAAACCCTTTAATTTAGAAGCCAAACCGTGGTTTCTAACAGAAAAAACAGATGGAGAAGAATACTTATTTCCATCGCAGGAAGAGGATGATTATCCAATCTTAACAAACCTAAACATTCCATTCACCGGAAATCACCTTATAGGTTTTAAAGAAGCAGTTGCTTTTAAGGAATCTCAAGGAAAATACCGACTGGTTAATTCTCTTGGTTACATGGGAAAATACCAATTTGGTTCTAAAGCTTTACGAGCTATAGGTGTTCGAAATGACAAAGCCTTTTTAAAAGATCCCGCTTTGCAGGAAAAAGCTTTTATTGCACTATTATCCAAAAACAAATGGATTTTACGTCGTGAAATTCGCAAGTACGAAGGGAAAATTATTAATGGTGTGGAAATTACAGAATCTGGAATTTTAGCTGCTGCACATCTTGGCGGTGCCGGATCAGTAAAAAACTTTTTCAAAAACAAAGGAAACAGACATTTTAGAGATGCCTATGGAACTTCATTAAAAAGTTACATGAGAGACTTTGGAGGTTATGATCTTTCTTTCATCGAAGCAGATAGTAATGCTACAATAAACGATTAAAGAATTACAAAACAAAAAATCCCGACTTGTCGGGATTTTTTTATGCTTTTTAGTCAATTAAAATTTCTAATATTTTAATGGCAGCTTCGCTAATTTTTGTTCCGGGACCAAAAACGGCAACCGCTCCGGCATCAAATAAATATTGATAATCCTGTGCCGGAATTACTCCGCCAACAATAACCATAATATCATCTCGTCCATGTTTTTTAAGTTCTTCAATTACTTGCGGAACTAACGTTTTATGTCCGGCAGCCAATGAAGAAACGCCTAAAATATGCACATCATTTTCTACGGCTTGTTTGGCAGCTTCGGCAGGAGTTTGAAAAAGCGGACCAATATCCACGTCAAATCCCACATCTGCATAACCGGTTGCAACTACTTTTGCGCCGCGATCATGCCCGTCTTGTCCCATTTTGGCAATCATAATTCTTGGGCGTCTGCCTTCTTGTTTAGCAAAGGCATTGGCTAATTGTTTTGCCTTTTCAAAATTCTCGTCGTTTTTTATTGCTGCACTATACACACCGCTAAAGGATTTAATTTGTGCTTTATATCGACCAAAAATACTTTCAAGAGCATCGCTGATTTCACCTAAAGTTGCACGATTTCTGGCAGCTTCAACAGCAATTTCTAGTAAGTTTCCTTCTCCGGTTTTAGCACAAAGAATTAATTTTTCGAGTGATTGATTTACTTTTTCAGTATCTCTGTTTGCTTTTATTTCCTCAAGACGCTCAATTTGCTGCTTACGCACCATTTGATTATCAACATCTAAAATATGCAAAGGATCTTCTTTTTCTAATCTAAATTGATTTACGCCAACAATAATATCTTGTCCGCTATCTATTCTCGCTTGTTTTCTTGCCGCAGCCTCTTCAATTCGTAGTTTCGGAATTCCGGCTTCGATCGCTTTTGTCATTCCGCCCAGTTCCTCCACTTCTTCAATAAGCTTCCAGGTACTTTCTAATATTTCATTAGTCAGACTTTCAACATAATAACTGCCAGCCCAAGGATCAACCGTTTTAGTGATTTTAG
Source organism: Flavobacterium chryseum (assembly GCF_004362015.1). Lineage (GTDB taxonomy): Bacteria > Bacteroidota > Bacteroidia > Flavobacteriales > Flavobacteriaceae > Flavobacterium. Next base: position 283,070 of record NZ_SNWW01000008.1, on the reverse strand, counting down.
TTTCTTCCTGTAAAAATATCTGTGTATTACGGGCAATTCTTGCAGAAAAGTCAGTTGGTAAAGCAATTGCTTCGTCAAGTGCGTTTGTGTGTAGAGATTGAGTTCCGCCAAAAGCCGCTGCAGCAGCTTCAATGCAAGTACGTGCCACATTATTAAAAGGATCTTGTTCTGTTAAACTCCAGCCGCTTGTTTGGCAATGCGTTCTTAAAACCAATGATTTATCGCTTTTTGGATTAAATTGCTGGACTAATTTAGCCCAAATCATTCTTCCAGCTCTCATTTTAGCAATTTCCATAAAATGATTCATTCCAATTGCCCAGAAAAATGACAGGCGAGGAGCAAACTCATCAATTGTCATTCCGGTAGATAATCCGGTTCTGATATATTCCAGACCATCCGCCAGCGTATACGCTAATTCAATATGAGCCGTTGCACCCGCTTCCTGCATGTGATATCCGGAAATGGAAATAGAATTGAATTTTGGCATTTTTTTGCTCGTAAATTCAAAAATATCAGCAATGATTTTCATCGAAGGCGTAGGCGGATAAATATATGTATTACGCACCATAAACTCTTTCAAGATATCATTTTGAATAGTTCCTGAAAGTTTTTCAATGGCAACGCCTTGTTCTTCGGCAGCTACAATATAAAAAGCCATTATAGGCAAAACAGCACCGTTCATAGTCATCGAAACCGACATTTCATCAAGTGGAATCTGATCAAAAAGCACTTTCATATCTTCGACAGAATCTATCGCAACTCCTGCTTTTCCAACATCACCTACTACACGTTCGTGATCAGAATCGTAACCGCGATGCGTTGGTAAATCAAAAGCAATAGATAATCCTTTTTGTCCGGCAGCTAAATTTCTTCTGTAAAAAGCATTACTTTCTTCTGCAGTCGAAAATCCTGCATATTGACGAATTGTCCACGGACGGCGAACGTACATTGTAGCATAAGGTCCGCGTAAATTAGGCGCATATCCGGCTCCAAAATCAAGAAATTCTAAGTCCTCAATATCTTTTTCAGAGTAAGTTTTTTTTAACTCGATTCCTTCAGCTGTGGTGAAGTTATGAGTTATAGGCTCGGAGTTATGCGTCAGTTCGTTTAACTCTTTACTTTTAACATTTAACTTTATATGTGTAAGGCCTTTTCTTATCATGGAAATACTCTTTTGAGTAGGTTAATTACTTAGGAAAATGATTATTCAAGTTCAAGTCGTTCTTGTTCAAGTTTCTCTGCTAATCTTTTTTCTATAATAGGTGTAATTAATGTTTTTCTTGGTTTAATTTTTACAAACGGAAACAATTCTAAATCGTGTTTCATTTTGTCATCTTTATTAGGATATTTATTGGTGCCTAACAAAACTTCCTTTTTAGAATCAAATAATTCCTGTTCTTTAGTAGCACTTTCCTGAATTTTCTTTTTGATCGTTCCATCATTTAAGAGTTTCAAAAAACCACCGCTTGCTTCAATATCTTTAAATAAAGCCAAACTTTTTTCAGCCAGTTGCATCGTTAGACTCTCGATATAATAAGTACCATCAGCCGGATTATTTACTTTGTCAAAATAACTTTCATGCTTTAAAATCAACAATTGATTTCGGGCAATTCGATCACCAAATTCATTGTCTTTATGATATAATGAATCGTAAGGCAAATTGGCAACCGCATCTGCGCCTCCTAATATAGCCGACATACATTCAGTTGTGGTACGAAGCATATTAACATTATAATCGTAAATGGTTTTATTTCGTTTGGTTGGAGTTACCAATAAATGACATCCTAAATCAGGGTTGTATTCGGCAGCAATTAATTTAAAAAGCATTCGTAAAGCACGAAGTTTTGCAATTTCAAAGAAATAATTAGTTCCAACAGAAACCTGAAAGACAATGGTTTTAGAAATGTTTGGTAAACGATTTAGATATTCGTTTGCATGTGCTAAACTATACGCAATTTGCTGTGTGATATTTGCTCCGGCATTTTGATATAAACCGGCATCTATACTTACTAAAGAAAGATTTGTAGTGGCTTTCGAAATTAAATCAATGGTTTCAAAATTATTTTTATCTGTTGTTGTAAACCAATTTCCATCTCGTGCAATTTGACCAATGGGATCAATATTGCAATAAAAAACAGCTTTTTTTTGGATAGAAATTGTGTCTAATTGTTTTACGAAATCGATTGAAATAAATTTCAAATTAAAGTAAACAACTTTGTTTTCTAAAGGAAGATTTTCTAGTAATTTTTTAACGTCAATTTTTTCGTTTTCAACAGTAAAACGCAAACTTTCAGCGCCTCTCTCAAGTGTATTAATTGCTCTTTGAATCGATTTTTCGACATCGTAAACAAATATGTTTTGACAAATTTTAAAATTCGTTGCCTGAGTATTGACCGGAGCAGCTTTTGAGAATTCATCTTTATGATAAAAAGGTTTTACCTGAATATCTTCCGGAGAATTCCAAATAACGGTTTCGTTATAATCAGCTCCATCTAATTCAAACTGAATTTTTTGTTTCCATTGTTTGGATGAAATCGGATTAAAATCGTCGAATAGGGTAGTAGCCATTTAGTGTTTTTTCTGATTATTCTTTCTCTTGAATAGTATCTCCTTCAAATTGAATGATGTATATGTCTTCGCTGTCTTTTTTCATAAAGTACTTTTCGCGGGCATATTTTTCGATTTGCTCAGGATTTTTTAATTGTTTAATTTGTTCCTGATCCTTTTTTATTTCCTCCTGATAATATTTTTTATTATCCTCAAGTTCATTGATTTGGTTGTCTAAAAAACGATGATCAAAATAAGAGTAATTGTCTAAAAATAACATCCAGACAACAAAAAAGAGTAAAACCCAGACATATTTATTGCCCAGAAATTTAAACCAAGATTTGTTTTTATACGGATTTTTCATTTTAGTTTTCATTTTTACTTCCGATGAAGCCTATATTCTTTTTATCCGCTTCGGCGGATAAAAAGATAAAGACAAGAGCGGGAAATAGCTCTTAATTTTTATGGAATAAATTTACAATAAAAATTATGAAATTCTTTGATTTATTACAGCACGAACTACATCAATTGCAACAGTATTGTATTTATCGTTCGGAATGATAATATCAGCAAAAGCTTTCGATGGTTCGATAAATTGCTCGTGCATTGGTTTTAAAGTGTTTTGATAACGCGTTATAACCTCGTCGATATCACGGCCGCGTTCTGAAATATCACGTTTTAAACGGCGAATCAATCTTTCGTCAGAATCTGCGTGAACATATACTTTTACATCAAAAAGATCACGTAGTTCCGGATTAGTCAAAATTAAAATACCTTCAACAATCATAACTTTTCTCGGATGTGTTGATACTGTATCGTCAGTTCTGTTATGTTTTATAAAAGAATAAACAGGCTGATCAATAGTTTTGCCTTCTTTCAATTCTTTTAAATGTTTTACCAATAAATCAAAATCAATAGCGCGCGGGTGATCAAAATTAATTAATGCTCTTTCATCAAACGACAAATTGTGAGTTTCCTTATAGTAGGAATCCTGAGAAATTACACCCACTTCAGTGTCTGGTAATTCGTTCATGATTTGGTGTACTACCGTTGTTTTTCCACTTCCTGTTCCTCCTGCAATTCCAATAATGAGCATAAATTTGATGTTATATATTTGTTTGGCAAAAATAATAATTTAAGTGGATTGTCCAGCATATTATGTATTTAAACCATATAAGTAATATAAGTAAATGTAAGCAGTGAGATGTTCAGATAATACATAATTTAACTGAACTTATATTACTTATATGGTGAAAAAACAAAAAAAAATCCCGACAGCAATGCCGTCGGGACTTAGTGCAATCAGTATAGTTTTAATAAAATATTCTGAATTTAGTAAGCACGTAAAATTATTTATTCTTTTTTGCTTTTATCATCATTTCAAGCTGATCCCAAAGTTCTTCCGGAATTGCTTCTAATAAATTGAATTGTCCAGCTCCTTTTAACCATTCGCCACCATCAATCGTAATAACATCTCCGTTTACATAAGCAGAAAAATCAGAAACTAAATAAGCCGCTAAATTGGCCAATTCCTGATGATCACCTACACGCTTTAATGGAACTTTTTTAGCCATGTCAAATTTTTCCGCAAGATCGCCAGGCAATAATCTGTCCCAGGCACCTTTAGTTGGGAACGGTCCCGGAGCAATTGCATTAGAACGAATTCCGTATTTTGCCCATTCTACAGCTAAACTTCTTGTCATCGCCAAAACTCCCGCTTTTGCAGTTGCACTAGGCACAACATAAGCAGATCCAGTCCAGGCATAAGTAGTAACAATATTTAAAATCGTTGCAGATGTTTGTTTAGTGTCAATCCAGTGTTTTCCAAAAGCAAGTGTACAGTTTTTAGAACCTTTAAGTACGATATCTATAACAGTATCAAATGCATTGGCAGACAAACGTTCTGTTGGAGAAATAAAGTTTCCGGCAGCATTGTTCAAAAGAACATCCACCTTTCCGAAAGCTTTCAAAACTTCCTGAAGCATATTTTCTACTTCTTCATAATGACGAACGTCACATTGAACAGGTAAACATTTTCCTCCAGTTTCAGTTTCAAGCTCTGTAGCAGTATTTTTAAGCTTTTCTAAATCTCTTGAAGTAATCGCTACCTGAGCCCCTAATTCTAAGAAATATTTGGTCATCGCTTTTCCTAAACCGCTTCCGCCGCCTGTAACTACAATGACTTTTCCTTTTAAAGCGTCGTCACGTAACATTTTATCTGTATAGCTCATATTTTTCTTTTTATTACAATATTAATTAAATAAATAGGATGCACGCATAATATTGTTATAAAATTTTGATAAACTTTATATATCACATATTTTTTTTGCCGCTGACTCTAGTGTAAAATCATCTTTGGCAAAACAAAAACGTATTAATTTTTGATCTTTATGATCGGAGTAAAAAGTAGAAATAGGAATCGCCGCCACCCCATGATCTGTGATTAATTTTTTGCAAAAAGTCACATCATCATCATTTGAAATATTTGCGTAAGATGCAACTTGAAAATAAGTTCCTTCACACGGTTTTAATTCAAAGCGGCTGTTTTGAAGCAGTTTCTGAAAATAATCACGTTTTTCCTGATAGAATTTTCCAAGTAAATTGACATCTAGAACATTTAAATATTCACTAATGGCAACTTGGGAAATACTATTAACGCTGAAAACCAAAAACTGATGCACTTTTTTAATTTCTTTCATCAGATATTCAGGAGCAATGGTATAACCAATTTTCCAGCCCGTAATATGAAATGATTTCCCGAAAGAAGAAACCATAATACAGCGATTTAAAAGAAAATCTTTGGTGTGCGCCGAAATATGTTTTTCCTCAAAAGTGATGTATTCATAAACTTCATCAGACAAAACAAGAATGTGTGGATATTTTGAAAGTAATTTTTCTAGTTGAAGAAAATCAGCTTCGGTCAATATTTTTCCTGTCGGATTATGCGGATTATTAATGATAATCATTTTTGTTTTTGACGAACAGGCTTTTTCGATCGTTTCCCAATTCGGAGTGTAATCATCGTTTAATGCAACTCGAACTGGTTTTGCATTACACAATAAAACCGGAGATTCATAAGAATCATAACTCGGATCCAGAATAATAACTTCATCATCTGTTTTTACTAAAGCTAAAACAGAAGTAAAAATTCCCTGCGTTGCACCGGCTGTAACCAAAAGTTCTAAATTAGGATTAATCGTTCTATTGTAAGAACGCTGAACTAATTTTGCAATCTGATTCATCAATGGTGGATAACCTGCCATTGGCGTATATTGGTGAACATTTTCTTTGGTCAGCTTCGCCAGAATATCCGTCAATCTTTCATCAACAGGAAAATTAGGAAATCCCTGCGAAAGATTAATCGCATTATGCTCGGCTGCCATTTTTGACATGACCGTAAAAATGCTGGTTGTTACGTTTGGGAGTTTACTCATCTTGAAGTATTAGGAGAGAAAAAGATAATTAAAGTCTTATTGCGGTATAGTAAAAACAAGTGAATACAGAGTTCTAACTTCTTTGTTTTTTTGTTTTCCAGGCTTCCACTTAGCGGATAATTTTAAAATCCTTATTAGTTCATCTCCAGTGCCAAAACCAATATCTTGAACAATTTTTATATCACTTAAAGTGCCATCTTTTTCAATAATAAAGGTAGCAAATAGTTTTCCTTGCAGAGTTGGTTTCTTGTTTGATTTTTTATAGTTATCAGTAATAAATTTATGAAATTTAACGATGCCTCCGGGGAATTCCGGTTTTATTTCTAATTCAATCGGGATATAAATCTTATTTTTATCATTATTAATAGCTTCATGTATTTTTGGAGTTTTGCAAATTTTCATATTTTCTTTTTGAGAAAATGTTTTTTGAACAGCAAAAATTAAAATTAGCATTAAAAACTTCTTCATAATAATGGTAGGAATTAAGTTTTACATTTTATGAATAATAAAAATCGTCGGTCGATTATGTAAATCCACTTTTAATTTCTTCCAGTCAGCAACTCGCAATGTTTTAATGAATTCTGTTGGTAAAGTAATATCTGTTGCAATACAAAGATGAGTCGAAGGGTTTACAATCTGCAAAATATCTTCTACTAATTTATTGTTTCGATAAGGTGTCTCAATAAATATCTGAGATTGATTTTTATCCTGAGATAATTTTTCAAAATGTTTTAAAGCCGATTTTTTCTCGTCTTTATCAATTGGCAAATAACCATTAAAAGTAAAACTCTGACCGTTCATTCCGGAAGCCATCATCGCTAATAAAATAGAAGAAGGCCCAACCAAAGGCACCACCTGAATTCCTTTTTCGTGTGCCAATTTTACAATTACAGCGCCCGGATCAGCAACTCCGGGACAACCGGCTTCGCTCATTAAACCAACATTTTTTCCTTCTAACAAAGGTTTGATGAAGTCTAAATGTTCGCTTGGTTCTGTGCGTTTATTAAGAGTAAAAAGAATAAGTTCTGATTGCTTCTTCTCGGGAGAAACTGCTTTTATTGATTTTCGGGCTGTTTTTTCGTTTTCAACAATATAATGATCTATAAAATCAATGTTTCTTTTTACTGTTTGCGGCAAAACATCCATCGGATCGCTTTCGCCCATAGTAGTTGGAATTAAATATAATTTTCCTAAAAGTTTCATGTGATTTATTTTATAGATTTTAAAAAACAAAAATTTCCAATTAATATTAATAATTGAAAAAGAGTTGATTATGAATGTTTTTCGATGAGTTTTTTTGCGAGAATGTCTGTAGCTTCATTCAGCATTTGATATACATTGTCGAATCCGTTAGAAACACCAAAATAAGGATCTGGTACATCTACATTTTCATCCGGAAATAATTCGTTCAAAATAAGATTAACCTTGTTTTTATGTTCGGGTGTTTTGGCAAGATGAAGTACATCGCGATAATTGGAGTTGTCCATAACATATATGTAATCAAATTGATCAAAATCAGAAGTTTGAAATTGTCTTCCTTTTTGACCATCAATACATAAACCATTTTTTTGGGCAACGGCAATAGAACGTTTGTCTGGAGAGTGGCCTACATGCCAGGATCCGGTTCCGGCAGAATCAACTATAAAAAGGTCTTTGGGTAATTTTGATGCTAAAATTCCTTCGGCTAAAGGCGATCTGCAAATGTTTCCCAAACAAACCATTAAAATTTTTACAGGCATGATTCGCGTTTAGCGTTTATAGCGTTAATTTTTTGTTGATGTCTTCGACAAATTTCTTGAATTGTTTGTCTGTAGAAACTAAATTGTCGACTGTTTTACAAGCGTGCAATACGGTAGCATGATCGCGATCTCCAATTTGTGAACCAATATTTGCCAAAGAAGCTTTAGTAAATTTCTTTGCAAAAAACATGGCCAATTGTCTCGCCTGAACCACGTGCCTTTTTCTGGTTTTAGATTGAAGGGTTTCAATATCCAACTGGAAATAATCTGACACAATTTTTTGAATATAATCGATAGAGATTTCTCTCTTTACGTTTTTAACAAATTTCTCTACAACGCTTTTAGCCAAATCAATCGTAACTTCTTTTTTATTAAAAGAAGATTGAGCAATTAACGAAATAATAGCACCTTCAAGCTCACGAACATTTGTTTTAATGTTTCGTGCCACATATTCAATAATATCTTCCGGTATTTCAACACCGTCACGATAAAGAATGTTCTTTAAGATAGAAATACGCGTTTCGTAATCTGGCTGATGTAATTCAGCAGATAATCCCCATTTAAAACGAGACAATAAACGCTGCTCAATATCCTGCATATCAACAGGCGCTTTATCCGAAGTTAAAATTACCTGTTTTCCGTTTTGGTGCAGATAATTAAAAATATGGAAGAATACATCCTGAGTTCCTGATTTTCCCGATAAAAACTGAACATCATCAATAATCAAAACGTCGATTAATTGGTAAAAGTGAATGAAATCATTACGATTGTTCTTTTTTACCGAATCAATATATTGTTGCGTGAAAATTTCGGCAGAAATATATAAAACCGTTTTTTCAGGATATTTATCTTTTACTTCAACACCAATAGCGTGCGCTAAGTGTGTTTTTCCTAAACCAACTCCACCAAAAATCAATAACGGATTAAATGATGTTCCTCCAGGTTTGTTGGCAACAGCCATACCTGCAGAACGGGCTAAACGGTTTGAATCTCCTTCAAGGAAATTGTCAAAACTATAGTTCGCATTTAATTGAGACTCAATTTTTAAATTTCTAATTCCGGGAATTACAAACGGATTTTTAAGTTCGGGATTTAAGTTTTTAAACGGAGCGTCAACCTCTTGCGGTTTCATTGGCACTCTGTTGGCACTTGGCAACTGTTCAGTAAACGGTTGTTTATTACCATAAGTGTTCTCCATTTTAATTTTATAGAGTAACTTTGCGTTTTTTCCCAGTTCTTTGGTAAGCGCAACTTTCAATAATTTAACGTAATGCTCTTCTAGCCATTCGTAGAAAAATTTACTTGGAACTTGAATATATAACGCGTTGTCGGTTAGCTCAACTGATTTGATTGGTTCAAACCAAGTTTTGTAGGCTTGATCTTGAATATTGTCTTTTATAAAGGACAAACAGTTTTCCCATACCGATTGAGCAGTTTTAGTCATAGATTCAGATAAATTTTTTATTATTGATAAAGATTCTCCTAATAAAAAGGGAGCAATTTTATTCCGTATTTCGGGATAACAAATATGTGAACAAAATTCTGTAAAAAAAAATATTTTGCCTTCTAATTTTATAAAAAAATGTTGTAAGGAAACTTTTAAGAGTTAAATTTTTTTAATCAATAAATAATGAAAAATCATCAAACGCAAGTGCGTGTTCGTTACTCAGAAACAGACCAAATGGGAGTTGTTTATCACGGAAATTATATCCCTTATTTTGAGATAGGACGCGTGGAATGGCTTAGAAACAAAGGGATTTCTTATAAAAGTATGGAAGAAAGCGGAATTGGACTACCAATTGTTTCGATGCAGGTTAATTATAAAAAATCAGCGCGTTATGATGAGCTCTTAACGATTCATACTACTTTCAAAAGTCAATCGTCGGTCAAGATTGAATTCGACTGCGCAATCTATAATGAAGCGAATGAGTTATTAACAACTGCGGTGTTTATTTTAGTATTTATTTCGTTAAAAACAGGTCGCCCAACAGCACCGCCAGACTATATTTTAGAATTATTTAAAACGCTTGAATAATTGTTAAAACGAACTTGATTTTAATACCAATTTACACAATTTTGATGTCAATTTCAAACATTAAATCAAAAATGTCGAATATCATTTCGGCATTTTTTTTTCGTGTTTTTGTCATGATTTTTCCAATTGGCAATCCTGATTCTTCATCAATTTCCATTTCCTGAGAAACAATATCGAGTTTTTTTTCTTTGATGACGCGCATCACTTTATTCATGTTTTTATAATCAAAAGAGATTAAAAAATGTACGTCGATTGTTTTTTCGATAATTTCACAAACTTCGAGCGTCATTTGTGCAGTAGTTTTATAAGCAGCGATTAATCCGCCAACACCCAATTTAACTCCGCCAAAAATCCGAACGACCACTACAATAACGTTTGTTAGGCCAAAAGATTGTATTTGTCCATAAATAGGAGCGCCTGCCGTATTACTCGGTTCGCCATCATCATTAGCGCGATACGATATTTTTGGCGCTGTACCTAATTGATAGGCGTAACAAAAATGTACTGCGTGCGGATGTTGCTTCTTTAAGTTTTCGATGATAGGTTTTACCGCGTCTTCACTTTCTATAGGAAATGCGTAGCCAAAGAATTTGCTTCCTTTTTCCTTAAAAAGAATTTCTTCAGATTCAAATGCAATGGTTTGGTAAGTATCGTTGTATTCCAAAAGTAAATTTCTAAATTATATAAGTAAGTTTTTCACGCAGATTTAAAAAGATTTAGGCTGATCCCGCAGATTAAAAATTAAAATCTGCTCAAATCTGCAGAATCTGCGTGAAAAAAAATCATTTTAATCTGTGGCAAGATAGACGAGCTAAATTATTTTCTTGTCAAATAAGTCTACAACATCTTCCTGGCCAACTTGTAAATTCCAGACATGGAAACCTAATGCGGCAGCAGAATCTGTGTTTTCTTTTTTATCATCAACAAACAAAGTGCGTTTTGGAGATAATTCATGTTTTTTAATTAAATACTGAAAAACTTCAGCATTTGGTTTTCTCATCCCAATTTCAAAAGAAAAATAAACTTTCTCAAAACATTGGTAAAAATCGCTGTAAAATGAAATACCGCTCTTGTTTTCGAAGGTTTCAATATGAATAGAATCAGTATTACTCAATAAAAATAATCGGTATTTTTTAGAAAGCATTTGCAGAAACTCTAATCGATATAAAGGAAAGTCAGCTAAAATAGCATTCCAGGCTGCAAGAATTTCTTCTACAGAAGCATTTGGAAGTTCTTTTTGAAAACCTGCCAGAAACTCATCATGCGAAATATCTCCGGTTTCAAATAAAAGATTTAAACGATCCAGTTCTGAAGTCCATTCTTTCAGGCCTAACTTCTGAAATCCTGAAATCGTAGCTTGCTTATCTAAATTGATAAAAATATCTCCAAAATCAAAAATTATAGTATCAATCATAATTTCTAACATTTATTAATTCATCATTTTGAATAAAAGCTTTCGTTGCATTTTTCTTTTGCAGAAGTGGCGCTTTTGTTCCATTTCCAAAAATAGATTTTCCAATAAAAATGCGGGCTTCATCCCAAATATTTTGATCTATAAAAGATTGTAGAGTCTGTAAACCGCCTTCTATAATAATAGACTGAATCTGATTTTGATGCAAAACTTCCAAAATCTGTGGTAGTATGTTTTGATTAAAATCAATTACTTCAAAGGTAGTGTTTTCTGCCGAAAAGCTAATTTCAGATTTTGTAAATACAAGCGTTTTTACACTGTCATCAAAAATACGGCTATCTCTTGAGATTCGGTTATTCTGATCTAACACAACTCTAACGGGATTATTTCCTGACCAATCACGAACGTTCAATTTCGGATTGTCATCAATAACGGTTTGAGTACCAACCAAAATTGCCTGTTCTTCACTTCTCCATTTATGAACTAATTGTCTCGAATAAGTATTAGTAATCCAAATAGGTTTTCTATCTTGATTAATATCTTTTTCAGGCGCTAAAAATCCGTCCAGACTTTCAGCCCATTTTAATATAATATAAGGTCTCTTTTTTTGATGAAAAGTAAAAAAGCGTTTATTGAGTTCGTTACATTCATCTTCTAAAACGCCAACGACAACATTTGCTCCGGCAGCAATTAATTTTTTTATGCCATTTCCAGCTACTTTTTCGTTCGGATCAACTGTACCAACAACCACATTCGGAATTTCGTTTGCAATAATCAAATCACAGCACGGAGGCGTTTTCCCAAAATGGCTGCAAGGTTCTAAGCTCACATAAATAGTAGCTTTTTTTAATAGCGATTTATCTTTTACAGATCGAATCGCATTTACTTCCGCATGAGGTTCTCCGGCTTTTTTGTGCCAGCCTTCGCCAATAATTTTATCATCGTAAACAATTACACTGCCAACCATTGGGTTCGGATAAGTAGTTCCAAAACCATTTTGTGCTAATTCTATGCAACGTCTTATATATTTATCATGTTTATTCACGTTACAAAAGTAGTTATTTTTGGGTTTACGTTTTAGTTCTGAAACAATCCAATTAGTTATGATACAATCGGAAAAGTATTTTTACTTTTGTAGTTATATTTAGAATAATAGCGAAATATGGAAAATTGGATTATCAGAAGAATTAAAAAAGAAGACAATCAGGCAGTTGCCCAATTAATACGATCGGTTTTCGACGAAATGGAAATTCCAAAAGTAGGCACAGCTTACGCAGATCCGTATCTAGATTTAATGTTTGAAGAGTACAATAAACCAAAATCGGTTTATTTTGTAGTTGAAACTGAAGGGAGAATTGTAGGTTCTGCCGGAATAGCACCTTTAGAAAACGGAGATCAGGCTATTTGTGAATTACAAAAAATGTATTTTTTGCCAGAAACCCGCGGTTTAGGAATTGGTTCTGAAATGATGGAAAAATGTCTTAATGAAGCAAAGGCTTTTGGTTTTGAAAAATGTTATATTGAAACGATGCCGTTCATGCACGCGGCTCAAAAATTATATGTAAAATCAGGTTTTGAGTATTTAGATGCTCCAATGGGTTGTACTGGGCATAATTCTTGCCCTGTCTGGATGTTGAAAGTTTTATAAACCGAATTGTAACAAATTTTGGTTTGTACTACTTATGGAATAGAATTAGTCTTAGCTAAAAATTAATACTCAAATCTCACATGAAAATCAAACAATATCGTACACAATTTATCCAGGAATTGTCTCCTTTTTACGATGCGTACGAAGCGGAGAGTTTTTTTTATTTGATATTAGAAGACAAGCATAAATTAAGACAAATTGATCTAGCTTTGAATCATGAATTAACGTTTGAGAAAGCTGATTTTGTATATTGGGATTCTATTCTCGAACAATTAAAAAAAGAAGTACCAATTCAGTATTTACTCGGAAAAACAAATTTTTACGGTTTGTATTTTGAAGTAAATGATAATGTTTTAATTCCGAGACCGGAAACAGAAGAATTGGTAGAATGGATTATCAATGAAAATAAAAATTCTGATAAATCTAAAAAGATAAAAATCATTGATATCGGAACCGGCAGCGGCTGTATTGCAATTACCCTGGCCAAAAACCTGCCCAATGCAGAAGTTTATGCGATTGATGTTTCTAAAAAGGCGCTGGATACAGCCAGAAGAAATGCCATAAACAATAATGTCGATGTTACTTTTATATTTCAGGACATTTTAGCAACCGATGAATTAAAATGCAAATTTGATGTTATAGTTTCGAATCCGCCTTATGTGAGAAATTTAGAAAAAGTAGAAATCAAAAAGAATGTTTTAAATTATGAACCGCACCTGGCGCTTTTTGTAGATGATAACGATGCTTTGGTTTTTTACAGAAAAATAGCTTCTTTAGCTCAAAATAATCTTCTTGAAAACGGGCAATTATATTTTGAAATCAATCAATATTTAGGAAAAGAAATGATTGATTTACTGGGGAAAATGGATTTTATAAATATCGATCTTCGAAAAGATATTTACGATAATGACCGTATGATTTCCTGCAAGTTTTCTACAACCTTGTAGGTTTAGAATTTACATAAGAAATACTTTTAAGGTTTTAAACTTTGAAGTAAACTCATCAATTATTCATAACGCAAAGCTTCAATAGGATCTAGTTGAGAAGCTTTTATTGCCGGATATAAACCCGACACAATAGCGACAGCAAAACTGGTTGCAAAAGCAGCAAAAATTGCCATCCACGGAATTACAAAGGAAAAGTTCATTATAGATGCAAATCCAGCACCAACCAGAATTCCCAATACAATTCCGACCAAACCGCCAATTTGCCCAATCAATAAAGTTTCGATAAAAAACTGAACTGAAATTGTGACTTTTGTTGCGCCGAGTGCCTTACGAACACCAATTTCTCGCGTACGTTCTGTAACCGATACAATCATAATATTCATCAAAGCAATTGATGATCCTAAAATGGTAATAACACTAATAATCCAGGCCGCCCAACCAAGATATTGCGTAATTCCGAGAATTTTATTAATTAAATCGTCGCTTCGGCCAATACCAAAATTATTGTCACGAACGGGGCTCAATTTACGAACGCGACGCATCGTACTTGTGGCGTTATCAACAGCTTCATCTAAAAGTTCTTTTTTAGAAACCATAACACTCATGGTATAATTGATATTAGGAGCAGTAAATAGGGAACGTGCCACCTGAATAGGAATCAAAACACGTAAATCCTGACTGTTGCCAAAAGTAGATCCTTTTTCTTTTAAAACGCCGATTACTTTAAAACGGGCGCCTCGAATTGAAATCACTTTATCAATCGGATTTAAATCTTTTAATAAACCTTTTTCAAAGTCAGATCCTACAACGCAGGAATACGTATTATTGTCAATATCAAATTGATTAAAACTGCGGCCTAAACTAATTTCTAAACCAGAATTCGAAATAAAATGTTCGTCAACGCCTAGAATTTTAATTTCGGGATCGGTTTTTTTGTCTAAATATTTCACTTCGGCAGTTGATGTTGCGGTAAAAGAAAGTGAAGTTTCGGTAAAAGGATATTTGAATTTATTTTTGAAAGCAACTGCTTCTGGATACGAAATAATCGGATTTACAATTTCACGTTCGTTTCCTCCGCGGTTTTTAACGTTATTTTCGTATTGATTGATGTTGAAAGTATTCGCGCCCATCGATGCAAAATTAGTCGAAACCGTATTTTCAAGCGCCGTTACAACCGTAAGAATCCCAACCAAAGCCGTAATCCCGATAGCGATGATTAATACAGTAAGAATCGTACGCAGCAATTGTGTTTTGATAGAACCAAAAGCAATTCGGATATTTTCTTTAAATAATTTTAGCATCATGACCAATTTGACACGAAAATACGTTTTTTGTTACAAGTTTGTTTTCGAACTGCCCTAATTTATTTTAAAAAATAAGATATTTGCAGTCGGTTAAAAATAAAAGAAAATAATGTCAATGAATTTAGATGTAAGGTTTCAAAAGAATCAACAATATAAAATCAACAATCTAAAATAAATAAGATGGCTTCAAAACCAAGCATACCACAAGGAACAAGAGATTTTTCGCCTGCAGAGGTGTCAAAACGTCAATATATAATTCAAACCATAAAAAATAATTTTGAGAAATTTGGTTTCCAGCCAATCGAGACTCCTTCGTTTGAGAATTCAGATACCTTAATGGGGAAATACGGAGAAGAAGGTGACCGTTTGATTTTTAAAATATTAAACTCTGGTAATTTTTTCTTCAATAAAAATAAAATTGAATTACCGGAATCTATAGAATCCCTACAAGTTAATTCTGCAGAAACAATTGATTTGAATCAAAGAATTGAACTGAATAAATTTACCGGAAAAATTTCAGAAAAAGCATTGCGTTACGACTTGACAGTGCCGTTTGCGAGATATGTAGTGCAACACCAAAATGAAATTGAATTTCCATTTAAAAGATATCAAATTCAACCCGTTTGGAGAGCAGACAGACCACAAAGAGGTCGTTACAGAGAATTTTTTCAATGTGATGCTGATGTTGTAGGTTCAAAATCGCTTTGGCAGGAAATAGAATTGGTTCAATTGTATGATACCGTTTTTACTTCATTAGGTTTAGAAGGTGTTACGATTAAAATCAATAATAGAAAAATATTATCCGGAATTGCAGAAGTTATCGGAGCATCAGATAAATTAATAGATTTTACGGTTGCTCTGGATAAACTGGATAAGATTGGCGAAGACGGTGTTAAAAAAGAAATGATCGAAAAAGGTATTCCTGAAGAAGCATTGGTAAAAGTACAGCCGCTTTTTAATTTTACAGGAACTTTTGCAGATAAAATCAATCAGCTTTCTTCATTATTAGCTTCATCAGAAGAAGGAATGAAAGGTGTTGAAGAATTGAAGTTTATTTGTGACAATGTGGCAACTTTAGGTTTGGCAACAGCGACTCTAGATCTTGATGTAACACTGGCTCGTGGTTTAAATTATTACACCGGAGCTATTTTTGAAGTAGCAGCGCCAAAAACCGTTTCGATGGGGTCTATTGGCGGAGGCGGAAGATACGATGATTTGACTGGTATTTTCGGTTTGAAGAATATGAGCGGCGTTGGAATTTCTTTCGGTTTAGATCGTATTTATTTAGTTTTAGAAGAATTACAATTGTTTCCTGAAACCGTTTCAGCAACATCAAAGGCATTGTTTATCAATTACGGAGATGCTGAAGCTTTATACGCTTCGCAAGCGATTCAGAAATTGAGAAAAGAAAATATAAAAGTGGAATTGTATCCGGATAATGTAAAAGTTGGAAAACAATTTCAATATGCAGATAAGCGTTTGATTCCGTTTGCAGTAATTGCCGGAGACCAGGAAATTGCGACTAATTCCTATTCACTTAAAAACTTAGTTTCAGGAGAGCAGGTTTCTGTTGATTTTGAAGGATTGAAAAAGGCTTTGCTGGCGTAAGTTTTGCCACAGATTTTAAAGATTAAAATATTTTTTTCACGCAGATTCTACAGATTTAAGCAGATTTGGAAAGATTTAATTATTAATGATTTGCGTATATCTGCTTAAATCTTTTTTAAATCTGCGTGAAAAATTAGCGGCAAAGAGAAATGAACAAAAAAAAGCTTCGTCTGAAATAGGCGAAGCTTTTTTTAATATAAGGTAAACTTGAATTAATAATTATTTATAAGGCCGAGGCCAAACCCTTAAATTCAATTTTGATAGGCAATAATTTATTTTATATATTGATGCCTCAAATTTAGTACAAACTAAAACGTAATAGTCTTAAAATTATACTAATTTTTTATCTTACAAAAATTAAATTTAAAACACTGGATTTTAATAGAGTGACAATTTGACATTTTAAAAGATTTGGCAGTACTTTTGCAATCCAAAAGAAAGAATTGAAAATGAAGTTTAAGAATATTTTTAAAAATACAAATAATATGACTACGGAAAATACAGAATTCGATCAGGAATTAGATGATGTAACGTTAGAAACGAACGCCAACGGTGAGCAATTAATTGTTGAAGAATTAAGTGTTGAAGAGCAATTGGCTCAAGACTTGGCAAAAGAAAAAGATAAGTTTTTGAGATTATTTGCCGAATTTGAAAATTATAAAAAAAGAACTTCAAAAGAGCGTATGGATTTGTTTAAAACAGCAAACCAAGAAGTTTTGTTAGCAATGCTTCCTGTTTTAGATGATTTTGACAGAGCAACTGTAGAAATCAACAAATCTGATGATGAGAATTTGAAAAAAGGAGTGGAGTTGATTCACGAAAAATTAAAAAGTACTTTGGTATCTAAAGGTTTAGAGCAAGTTGAAGTAAGAGCAGGCGATGCTTTTAATGCAGATTTTGCTGAAGCAATTACCCAAATTCCAGCACCGTCTGACAAAATGAAAGGGAAAATTGTTGATGTTATAGAAAAAGGATACAAATTAGGAGACAAAATTATTCGTTTCCCTAAAGTAGTTATCGGTAACTAATAAAAGCAAGCAGAAATTTTAAAGGACAATTTAAAAATTGGATTTTGGAATTTCAGATTTGTAATTTAACCTTATTATGAAAAAAGATTTTTACGAAATATTAGGCATTTCAAAAAATGCTGACGCTGCCGAAATTAAAAAAGCTTACCGAAAAAGTGCGCTTAAATATCACCCGGATAAAAATCCAGGCGACAAAGAGGCAGAAGAAAACTTTAAACTTGCGGCAGAAGCGTATGAAGTTTTAAGCGATCCTAACAAAAAAGCAAAATACGACCAATACGGGCATCAGGCTTTTGATGGTTCTGGCGGATTTGGCGGAGGTCACGGCGGTATGAATATGGATGACATTTTCAGCCAGTTTGGTGATATTTTTGGTGGAGGATTTGGTGGATTCGGTGGAGGCGGAGGCGGTCCTCGTCGCGCTAAAGGAAGCAATCTTCGAATCAAAGTAAAATTGACTTTAGACGAAATTGCAAATGGTGTTGAGAAAAAAGTAAAAGTAAAACGTAAAGTTCAGGCTAAAGGTGTTACTTACAAAACATGTTCGACTTGTAATGGTCAGGGACAGGTAATGCGTGTAACAAACACAATTTTGGGAAGAATGCAATCTGCATCAACTTGCCCTACTTGTGGTGGTTCTGGACAAATTCTTGATAAAAGACCTTCTGAAGCTGATGCTCAGGGAATGGTGGTTGAAGACGAAACAGTTTCTATCAAAATTCCAGCTGGAGTTGTTGACGGAATGCAATTGAAAGTTTCTAACAAAGGAAACGATGCTCCGGGAAATAGTGTACCGGGAGATTTAATTGTTGCTATTGAAGAATTAGAACACGAATTTCTGAAACGTGAAGGAGAAAATATACATTTTGATTTGTATATCAGTTTCCCTGAAGCCGTTTTAGGAGTTTCTAAAGATATTGAAGCGATCAACGGAAAAGTTCGTATCAAACTGGAAGAAGGAATTCAGTCCGGAAAAATATTAAGATTAAAAGGGAAAGGTATTCCAAGTATAAACGGTTACGGAAGCGGAGATTTACTTGTTCATGTAAATGTTTGGACTCCAAAAACATTAAACAAAGAACAAAAACAGTTTTTTGAAAATGCTTTAAACGACGAACACTTTATTCCGAGTCCTGAAAAATCAGAAAAATCATTTTTTGAAAAAGTAAAAGATATGTTTTCATAAGCTAAACTTTTTCTAAAAGGGATAAATAATTATAAAAACCCATTCTAATGCAAATTTAGGATGGGTTTTTTGCGTATTATTACGCAGATTCGCTTCTAATTATTTACTTTTACAGGCCGTTAACCACAATGGTCAAACTGACGCAGAAAATTCTAAAAACAGCATGAGCAACTTACTCGAAGTACATAAAGTCGTAAAACAATACGGTGATTATGTAGCGCTTAACGAAGTTTCATTAAATGTACCAAAAGGTAGTATTTACGGACTATTGGGTCCGAATGGAGCTGGAAAAACTTCTCTTATCCGAATCATAAATCAAATTACATTGCCAGATAGCGGCGAAGTAATTCTTGATGGCGAAAAATTGCAGCAAAAACACGTGCAGACAATTGGTTATCTTCCCGAGGAAAGAGGTTTGTATACTTCTATGAAAGTGGGAGAGCAATGTTTGTATCTGGCACAAATGAAAGGACTTTCTAAAGCGGAAGCAAAAGTGCAATTAGAATATTGGTTTGATCGTTTGGGAATCCAGGGTTGGTGGAACAAGAAAATTCAGGAACTTTCTAAAGGAATGGCGCAAAAAATTCAGTTTGTGGTTTGCGTACTGCATAAACCAAAATTGCTAATTTTTGATGAGCCTTTTTCCGGATTTGATCCTGTAAATGCAAATGTTATTAAAGATGAGATTTTGGCATTGAGAGAGCAAGGCGCGACAATTATCTTTTCGACTCACAGAATGGAAAGTGTTGAAGAGCTTTGTGATCATATTGCCTTAATTCATAAATCGAATAAATTAATTGAAGGAAAACTAAGCGATGTAAAACGCCAATTTAAAACCAACAGTTTTGAAGTTGGAATTCTGACAAATAATGTTGAAGGTTTGATGTATGATATTACCCAGAAGTTTACCGTTTCGCCAGCAAATTTTAAATCACTAAACGATGATTTAAAATTAAATATTCAGATAGGAAACGCAACACCAAATGAGTTATTACATCTTTTAACACAAAGAGGACAAGTAACCCATTTCGTAGAAAAAATACCAAGTGTAAACGATATTTTTATTCAAACAGTAACTGAAAAAGTTTAGATTTTAGATTTTAGAGTGAAGAACTAAAATCTAAATCAACAATCTAAAATCAACAATCTAAAATCTAAAATAAATAATGAGCATCATTTCGTTGATTATAAAAAGAGAATTCATTGCAAAAGTCCGCAATAAGTCTTTTGTTGTCATGACTTTTTTAAGTCCGTTGCTGTTTGTGGCAATTGCCGGATTTATTGGTTATTTGAGTTCGATGAAAGCTGATACAAAACGAATTGCGATTCATGACGAAACGGGTTTGTTTGCAGCTGATTTTTTAAAGGAAAATAAATATGGCGCAGAATTTAGATATCTAAATTTATCTGAAATCGGTGTAAAAGCGTTAAAAGACAGTATTACAAAAGAAAATTTTACAGGTTTAATCGTAATTCCAAAAACAGAAAATTTAAAAGATTTAGAAAGTAAAATAGAGTTTATTTCCAATAATAGTCCAAGTATTGCTTTTATAGAAAATACGCAGAATGTCATCGGAACAAAAATAACAAAACTCAATCTCGAAAAAGCAAAACTGGATACTCTTGCGATTCAAAAAGCGCAATCAGAGGTCAATATTCATTTGGTTAAAGCCTCGGGAGAAGAAAGTTTAAAGGGCTTAAATGAGATCAAAATCGGGATTGGCGGTGCTTTTGGTTATTTAATTATGATGTTCATTATCATTTACGGAAACATGGTAATGCGAAGTGTCATCGAAGAAAAAACCAATCGAATCATCGAAATCATTATTTCGTCGGTAAAACCATTTCAGTTAATGATTGGTAAAATCATCGGAACTTCGCTTGCGGGATTGCTTCAATTTGTAATTTGGGCTATAATTGGTTTGGGATTAATGTTTGCAGCTTCAGCATTTTTTGGAGTGAACGTCGGTCCAACAGCTAAAATTCCACCAGAATTAATGCATTCGGCACAACAAGAATTTTCGGGATCAGCACAAATGTATATTAGCGAATTATGGAATCTGCCAATCGCCAGTATTATAATTGGTTTTGTGGTTTATTTTATTGGAGGATACTTTTTGTACAGTTCGTTTTACGCAGCAATTGGAGCAGCTGTCGATAATCAAACCGATTCTCAACAATTTCTTTTGCCGATTATTATGCCACTTATTTTAAGTGTTTATATTGGTTTCTTCACAGTTGTAAATGATCCACACGGAACAGTTGCAGTTGTGTTTTCGATGATTCCGCTTACATCGCCAATCGTAATGTTAATGCGTATTCCGTTTGGAGTACCGTGGTGGCAAATCGCAATTTCGGTATCATTATTGTTTGCTACCTTTTTCCTTGTAGTTTGGTTCGCAGCCAAAATTTACCGTGTAGGTATTTTAATGTACGGCAAAAAACCAACCTGGAAAGAATTGTATAGATGGCTTAAATATTAGTTTTAGAGGTGCAAAGGTTCAGAGATACAAAGGTCCAGAGGTTTTTTTGAATATCTGAATATTTGGAACTTAAAACAGAAGGAACTTTGCAAATTAAACTAAGAATTAAAAATAATAAACAATAAAGAGAAGAGCTACAAAACAATAAAGATTTTAAACTTTGTACCTCTGAACCTTTGCAACTTTGAACCTTAAAAAGAATGAGTAAAATACTAATTATAGAAGACGAAGCATCGATTCGCAGAGTTTTGGTAAAAATTTTATCAGAAGAAAATGATACTTATCAAGTCGATGAAGCAGAAGATGGTGTTGCAGGTCTTGAAAAAATAAAAAACAATGATTACGATTTGGTTTTGTGCGATATCAAAATGCCAAAAATGGACGGTGTTGAGGTTTTAGAAGAAGTAAAAAAAATAAAACCGGAAATTCCGATGGTAATGATCTCAGGTCACGGTGATATGGAAACCGCTATTCATACCATGCGTTTGGGAGCTTTTGATTATATCTCAAAACCGCCGGATTTAAATCGTTTATTGAATACTGTTCGTAATGCTTTAGATAAAAAACAACTTGTAGTTGAAAATAAAATTCTGAAGAAAAAAGTTAGCAAAAACTACGAAATGGTTGGCGAAAGCGAAGCTATTAATCATATAAAATTAATGATTGATAAAGTTGCCCAAACCGAAGCCAGAGTTTTAATTACAGGACCAAACGGAACCGGAAAAGAATTAGTTGCGCATCAATTGCATGAAAAAAGCGAGCGTGCTAATTTTCCTTTAATTGAAGTAAACTGCGCTGCAATTCCGAGTGAATTAATAGAAAGTGAATTATTTGGTCACGTCAAAGGTGCTTTTACATCGGCAGTTAAAGATCGCGCAGGAAAGTTTGAGGCGGCAGATAAAGGAACTATTTTCTTAGATGAAATTGGTGATATGAGTCTTTCGGCGCAAGCCAAAGTGTTACGCGCTTTACAAGAAAGTATGATTACCAGAGTTGGAGCTGAAAAAGATATAAAAGTTGATGTTCGTGTTGTGGCTGCAACCAACAAAGATTTAAAAACCGAAATTGCCGAAGGCCGTTTCCGTGAAGATTTATACCATCGTTTGGCTGTAATTTTAATTAAAGTTCCGCCATTGAATGAAAGACGCGATGATATTCCGGCTTTAATAAGACACTTTGCAGAGAAAATCGCATCGGAACAAGGAAATGTTGTCAAAGTATTTTCGCAACCAGCCATAAAATTATTGCAGGAATACGATTGGACAGGAAACATTCGTGAACTTAGAAATGTTGTCGAAAGATTAATCATTTTAGGAGGAACAGAAATTTCTGAAACAGATGTAAAAATGTTCGCAAGCAAATAGGATGCTTCGCACAATAGGCTTTAAGCTATAAGCTTTAGGCTTTTAAAAATTAAAAATAATTTTTGCTTATGGCGTATTGCCTAAAGCTTAAAGCATACAAAGATGAAACTAAAAAAAATAAACGAAAAGTTACAGGACGCTTTAATCGAAAATGGTTTAACGGAACCGAATGTATTACAAAAAGAAACTTTCTCAACCATAAAAAGTGGTTCGGATTGTATTATTCTTTCTCCGACGGGAAGCGGAAAATCGACTACAATTGTATTGAATGTAATTCAGCAATTGGCGGGTCAGACCGAAGAATCTCCACGTGCCTTAATTTTTGTTGAAGACAAAGCCAAAGTATTAGAGATGGTCGAACTTTTTGCGAAATACGGAAAATATACCAATCTTGAAGTTTACGGCGTACACGACAAAGGCGATATGGATTATGATAAAAACTATATTTCTACCGGAATCGACATTTTAATTGGGACACCCAATAAATTAAGCGATATGTTTACAACCGCTGGTTATAATGTAAACCGCTTAAAAATGTTTATTCTGGACGATGCAGATCC
Source organism: Flavobacterium chryseum (assembly GCF_004362015.1). Classification (GTDB taxonomy): domain Bacteria; phylum Bacteroidota; class Bacteroidia; order Flavobacteriales; family Flavobacteriaceae; genus Flavobacterium. Next base: position 259,776 of record NZ_SNWW01000008.1, on the reverse strand, counting down.
GATTTTGAAATTACGTCACGAAACCAAAATCATGCGTATTTCAAACAGTATCCCAAAAACACAACGTATTATTTTTGCCGAAACATTGACAGAACGTATTGAGATTTTAGCAGATAAAATGCTGTTAGAGCCTTACATATTTGATATGGATGAAGAAGGAGATGAGGAACTTGATGAAGAAGATGACGATATCGAAGAAGAGGAATAATCTGCTTTAGTAATCGTAATTAAATGGAAATAATTAAAACGCTTAAATTTTTGATGTTAGTTCTTGCCAGCTTTTTTGTTGTTATTTATTTGCTTGTAGTTTCCTATATCTATTTTAATCAGGTCGGAATGGTTTTTCAGAGTGCCAGACTTCCCAAAGATTATAAATTTGAGTACCAGCAGAAATTTGAAGAATTAAATATTCGTTCGTTTGACGGAGTTCATCTGAATGGATTATTATTCAAAGCAGAAAATTCTAAAGGATTGGTTTTTTACCTTCACGGAAATGCGGGAACTTTAGAAACTTGGGGAAAAATTGCTAAAATTTACACCAGTTTAGGTTACGATATTTTTATTTTAGATTACAGAAGCTTTGGTAAAAGCGAAGGCGAAATTGAAAATGAAGAACAATTAAATAAAGATGTTTCTGTTGCATATAAAACATTAACCAAACGATATCCTGAAAATAAAATTGTTATCACCGGATATTCAATTGGTTCAGGATTGGCTACAATTTTAGCTTCTAAAAACCATCCAAAAGCTTTAATTCTTCAGGCGCCTTATTATAGTTTTACAGAATTATCGCGTTCTAAAGTTCCGTTTTTTCCTGATTTCATGAAAAAATTCAGCTTAGAAACTTATGATTATCTGCCTAAAATTAATGCGCCAATTTATATTTTTCACGGAATGCAGGATCAATTAATTCCTTATAAAAATTCCGTTCGATTAAGTAAATTATTGAAGGAGAATAGTCATTATTATCCCTTAAAAAATCAGGATCATATTGGTGTAAATGAGAATGAGGATTTTCAGAATCATTTAAAGGATATTTTAG
>NZ_SNWW01000008.1:0-258637 GCF_004362015.1 Flavobacterium chryseum | reverse complement strand
TAGAATAAAGAATAAAGAATAAAGAATAAAGAATAAAGAATAAAGAATAAAGAATAAAGAATAAAGAATAAAGAATAAAGAATAAAGAATAAAGAATAAAGAATCATATTAATAATAAATTATAATGTTATGGGATTAATGAAGGTGTTTTCAGGAAGTGAAGTTCTGGCTATTGCTTTGCAACAAAGATTAGAAGAAGCAGGAGTTGAGACTACAAAAAAAGATAATATTCAATCGGCTCGTTTGGGCGGTTTTGGACAAACAGATTTGGCAGTTGAAGTATTTATTCAGGAAACTGATTTTGCAAAAGCAAATCCGGTTATTGAAGATTTCAGAATGAGTATTTAAACTTCATTTTAATTAGAAGAAACATAATGCAATATAAAATGCTAGTGCTCGACATGGATGATACCTTGTTGACAGACGATCATAAAATATCAGATTTAAATAAAAAAGTACTTCTCGAAGCGCAGGCAAAAGGGGTGTATGTAGTTTTGGCTTCCGGCAGACCAACATCGGCAATGACTGCTTTTGCTAAAGAATTAGAGTTAGACTTTAATGACTCTTATATTATTTCTTTTAATGGTGCTGTAATTAGTACTGTAAAAGACGATCTTATTTTGTTTGAACAATGTTTAACTCCGGAGCAAATTCATGATTTATATGATTATAGCATAAAAATGAAAACGCATATCATCACGTATCTTGACGGAGAAATTGTGAGCGAAACCGATTCTGAATATATCGAAATCGAAAAAGATATTACCGGATTGCCACACAATAAAGTGCCTGATTTTAAAGCGGCAGTTACCAAACCTGCAGTAAAATGTATTTTATTGGCAGAACCTTCTTATTTAAAAGAAGTAGAAAAAGATTTAAAATTGGCAATGCCTCATTTGAGTGTTGCGATGTCTAAACCTTTTTTCCTGGAAGCTGCTCAAAACGGAATCGATAAAGCGGCTAGTTTGAAACTTTTGGCTGCAAAATTAAACATTCATCAAAGTGAAATTATTGCTGTTGGAAATGCAGGAAATGATTTAACAATGATCGAATACGCCGGACTTGGAGTTTGGGTTGATAACGTAACGCCTGAACTGCGTGACAGAGCAGATGTAATTGTGGCATCAAATAATGATAATGGCGTTGCAGAGGTTGTCCAACGTTATATTCTAAATAATTAGCTAATGAAAAAGTCAATTGAAACAGAACGATTAATTTTGAGAGAATTACTTCTTTCAGATGCTGACGGAATGTTTGAATTGGATTCTAACCCTAACGTGCATATTTTTCTTGGAAAGAAACCGGTACGTACTATTGAAGAAAGCGTTGAGCAGATTAAAAATATTCAACAACAATATGAAGATTTTGGAATCGGACGCTGGGCAGTTATCTTAAAAGAAACGAATGAGTTTTTAGGCTGGTCCGGAATTAAATTCATTACAAATGAAATCAATAAGCATAAAGATTTTTATGAAATTGGATATCGTTTTATTGAAAAACATTGGGGAAAAGGATATGCAAGCGAAGCAGCAATAGATTTTGTTGATTATGCATTTACTGAAATGAAAGTCGATAAACTATACGCTTACGCAGATGAAGGAAACGAAAACTCAAGAAAAGTTCTTGAAAAACTGGGTTTTCATTATGTAAATTCATTTGAATACGAAAATGAATTAGAAGTTTGGTACGAACTTAAAAATCCGAACTTGTAAAAAATAATCAGAGAAATGTGTCCCAAATCTTTATCAACTTTCCTAACAAGTTTGAAAAGATTTGGAAAACAGCTCTTGGTTTTTATTCTCTGAAAATAGTTGTATATTATTTTTTAGCTACAGAAACAAAATATTTATTTCCATCACCCATAGTTAATTTTACACGTTCGTCGCAAAGATCAATAGCGAAGTTTACGCTTTCGTAACAGCTGCAAGTTGTGTTTTTGTCTTTAGACATTTCTGTTTTACAATTGTTGTTTTTAAAACTTGCCAATTGTGGAGTATACAAACTTACTAAATCTGTAGAAGCAGTAACTAACGAAATAATACTTGCAGAATTAGTATTTGTAATTCTGTAAACTATTCTGTCAGTATAATTTACTTCATTTACAGTTACTTTACGAATATAAGTATAGGCAGTCGATTCTGCACCTGGCTCTTTTACTTCAAACTTAAAACCAACTGCACGAATCGCAATGTCAAATTGTGACTGAGAGTTTAAACTAGCCCAAGTTGTCAGAGTGCTTATGGAAGGGAATGGGTTCGTAGCCGGAGCAGTTTGCGCTTGCGAATTGAAAAAGGTTAAGAACATCAAGCAGATCGTGGGTAAAAATGCTTTCATAATAAGTTTGGATTATTTTAATTTTTTGCCTACTCTTTATGGTTTTCGGCTTACCCATTTTTATTTATAACAAAACAACAACTTTTAACGCTAAAAATTTAGATTTGTTATGGCTAAATCTACGGTTTCTTATTGAATTTTTTTAATTTTTTTTTTCGGACTGTAAAATTACATTTTAAAAGATGAATTACATCAAGTTAATGTAAGAAAATTTTAAACTTAACATTAAAAAAACGTATTTAATCGATGAATTTTGCTTTTAATCGATAAATTTGTCATTTTATTCTTATTCAAAAATAATTTATTTTTTTCACGCACAAGTTTTATTTTCAGATTTGACATTAACGTGTAATGTTTTTAAGCCTGATTAAAATATATAATTACTGCAAAATATTGATATATAGTCTATTATTGATTTTATTTTAAAGAATATTGTATGTAAATTTGCAAACTCTCTAAACTGAGATGTAAATATAATATCTTACTACTTAAAACGTAGTGTATTCCCATGGAAAATAGAAAAAAAGTTGCTTTTTATACGCTTGGATGCAAATTGAATTTTTCAGAAACGTCTACAATTGCCCGAAACTTTAATGAAGAGGGTTTTGATCGAGTAGATTTTGAAGAAGTAGCAGACATATATGTAATCAATACATGCTCTGTAACAGAAAATGCTGACAAGCAATTTAAGCAGGTTGTAAAAAAAGCAATGAAACTTAACGATAAGGCTTTTGTTGCTGCCGTAGGTTGTTATGCGCAATTGAAACCGGAAGAATTGGCAGCTGTAGATGGTGTTGATTTGGTTTTGGGTGCTACAGAAAAATTTAAAATTACAGATTATATAAATGACTTAAGCAAAAATGACATGGGTGAAGTTCACTCCTGCGAAATTGCTGAAGCTGATTTTTATGTAGGAAGTTATTCAATTGGCGATCGTACGCGTGCTTTCCTGAAAGTTCAGGACGGTTGCGATTATAAATGTACTTATTGTACGATTCCGTTAGCAAGAGGAATTTCAAGAAGTGATGCTTTAGAGAATGTTTTGCAAAATGCTAAAGAAATCTCTGCTCAAAACATCAAAGAAATTGTTTTAACCGGAGTTAATATTGGCGACTACGGAAAGGGAGAATTTGGAAATAAAAAACACGAACATACTTTTCTTGAATTGGTTCAGGCTTTAGATGAGGTGGATGGAATTGAACGTTTGAGAATTTCATCGATCGAACCTAACTTATTGAAAAATGAAACGATAGAATTCGTTTCTAAAAGCCGCACTTTTGTACCGCATTTTCATATTCCGTTACAATCCGGAAGCAATGATATTTTAAAATTAATGAAACGCCGTTATTTACGTGAAGTTTACACAGAACGTGTAAATAAAATTCGCGAAGTAATGCCGCACGCTTGTATTGGTGTTGATGTTATTGTTGGTTTCCCGGGTGAAACTGACGAACACTTTTTAGAAACATACCATTTTTTAAATGAAATGGATATTTCCTATTTACACGTGTTTACCTATTCTGAAAGAGATAATACCGAAGCTGCAAATATGCCAGGAATTGTTCCGGCAAACGTAAGAGCAAAACGCAGCAAAATGCTACGCGGATTATCGGTAAAAAAACGCCGTGCTTTTTACGAAGGTCAATTAGGGACTAACAGAACTGTTTTATTCGAAAGTGAAAATAAAGAAGGTTACATTCACGGTTTTACTGAAAACTACGTAAAAGTAAAAACTCCGTGGAATCCCGAATTGGTAAATACTTTACAAGATATTAATCTAACAAAAATTGATGAAGACGGAAGCGTACGTTTAGAGTTTTTAAACAAATTAGCGGAAGTATAGAAATTATTGTGTCATTTCGACGAAGGAGAAATCACATCCAGAGAACAACGAACCGGAATTCCGTTATGTGATTTCTCGTTCCTCAAAATGACAACAAAATAAGAAAAGCCCTTTATCAAAAAGGGCTTTTCTTGTTTTTATAAAATACTATTTTATTTCTTTCTCAATTACCAATTTCAACGAATTAATATAATCCGTATCAAATTCAATTACTCTGATTTTTTCAGGATTAAAACTTAACTCACCACCAAACTGACCTTTTGTATCTAAAAAGTCAATCAGAAGTTCTTCTTCATTCAAAGAAATCAATTTTCCTAAATACGCTGATTTGGCTGATTTTTTTGAAATTTGAAAAATGCCGTATTTATTAGTTATGAAATTTACAATCGAATCTAAATCCCGAATTGGGATAATATCTTCGGCGTTGGTTTTTAAACCTTTTAAACGAATCACTTTTTCAGTAAAAGCAAGATCCTGATCTCTGTGAACGTTTTCGACATTTTTATTTTTCAAAATTACAAAACCATCCAAAATATAATCAACCGGATTGTTTCGTAACAAAATCCAATCATCAGAATAGTCAATTAAAAATCCGGTAAAAATTTCTTTCTTATCGCTAAATTCTATTGCAATTAATTGCCTTAAATATTGTTCCATCATATTTTTTTTTAAAAACTCCAATTTTAAAAACGCAAATTCCAATTCAAAAGTTGTTGGAATTTGGAATTTAAACATTGGAATTTAAGTTTAAGGATTTGTAGACCAAATACTGCTGTTTTTTATAAAAACGCGACGACTTAATTTAAGTTGTGCAATCAATAATTCTGCAATATCTTCAGATTGCATTACCTTTTCAGGGTTTCCGTCTGTCAGGTTTAAGTCTTTTGCCATATCAGTTGCAACAGTACTTGGCGTTAAAGCCGTAACACGAATATTGTGTTTTCTCATTTCCTGCATTAAAGAATCAGTTAATCCTAAAACCGCAAATTTAGAGGCACTGTAAGCACTTGTTAAGGCATTTCCATTTAATCCTGCCGTAGACGAAATGTTGATGATGTCACCTGTTTGCCTTTCGATCATATTCGGAATAACGGCGCGGGTTGCGTAGTACGTTCCCATTAAATTTACCTGAATGATTCTCTCCCATGCCGTTGGTTCTAATTCAAGGAATTTTCCAAAAGAAGCAATTCCGGCGCTGTTAATTAAAATATCAATATTTGTAAATTCAGCCAAAGCTTTTTCAACGGCATTATTTATAGAATTTATGTCTGAAACATCAGCAGATAAGGCTAATGATTTTACGCCTAAATTTGAAGTCTCAACTGCCAACTGATCTACATCAGCTTGTGTTCTTGAAACTAAAATTACGTTTACGCCTTCTTTGGCTAAAGCAATTGCAATTGCTTTTCCAATTCCTTTTCCGGCTCCGGTAATTAGGGCATTTTTATTTTTTAAGTCTGTCATCGTTTATTTTTTAGAAATGCAAAAAGCATCATTTAAAGTTACTACAAAAATATTGCATTTGCGAACTAAAATGATGCTTTTAGGTGTTTCTTAAACTAAGTTTAACAAACTTATTATTCTTTCAAAACCATGTCGATGCACATTACGGCAGCCAGGATTAATTGTCTTAGCGGACTATCTTGTGCTACGGTTTCTTCTATTTGAAGTACATAATTATCAGCACTGGTAAAAAACTCTTTTCCAATACCGGCCCATTTTTTATTTACCTGAGCCAATTGTTTATTTTCGTGAGAAAAATTAAAATCCCAACCCGTCCATTTTCCTTGTAATGTTGCGACCGGCTTTTCGTTTTTATCCAGAATTTCGAATTTTCCTCCAATAGAAAAAAACTTTTGTTTGAAGGTTCCCAATAAACGCTCTTTTTCATCAAAAACCTGAACCGTTGATCGAAACCATGCAATACCACGTTTTACCGAAATTAATTTTTCGCCTGAAGCTGTTGTAATTTCAATATCAAAAGGCGTCATTCTTTTATAATCTGTGAAACGAAACACTTTCGTGAAAAAACCGAGATTATTTTCTCTGCAATTCATAATGATCTGATTGCTTTCAAGATCATAAATATCATAATTGTTTGCGGCTTTAAACATTCCGACATGTTCTTTTACTAAAAATAGATTTTGGCTTAAAATTGGATTCATACGTGTGTAAAATATTTAGTGATTTGAATAAAGTCCAAATGTAAAGAAATATCTATTGATTATATTGCTTTGCAGACTCTGCTAAACGAATAAATTCTGCTTTATAACCTTCGGCATCATTTGTTACGCCTTGTTTCGCTAATTTCACAATATCTTCAGATGATTTATTTGTGATTAATTTTGAATCTCTCAATTTTAATCCAAACCAGGCAACCGCACTGCTGAATTTAAAATCATCACTCGCTTTTTCTAAAGAAACCGATTTGTTTTCAATCACATTCACCATTTCAATACTTTTATCACCATCCGGTTTTTTATAACGAAATTTTATCGTAGCCAGTTCATTAGAATAATTATTCGAATTTGTTTCTGTTTTAGTATACTTTAAAGCATCAGGCTGTTCTTTTAAATAATCGCTGCTAACTCCCGCAGGAATAACTTCATACAAAGCTGTAACGGTATGATTGTTTCCTAATTCGCCGGCATCAATCGCATCATTTTTAAAATCTTCCGGGCGTAATTTTCTGTTTTCATAGCCAATCAATCGATATGCCTGAACTTGTTTCGGATTGAATTCGATCTGAATTTTTACATCTTTAGCAATAGCGAACATCGAACCTTTAAATTCTTTTCCTAAAAAACGATTCGCTTCCTGAATATTGTCGATATAAGCATAATTTCCGTTTCCTTTATCGGCTAAAGTTTCCATTTTGCTGTCTTTATAATTGCCCATTCCGTAACCAAGGCAAGTTAAGAAAACACCTGTTTTTCTTTTTTGTTCAATCAGTTTTTCCATGTCTGAGTTAGATGAACTTCCAACATTAAAATCACCGTCAGTTGCCAGAATTACTCTGTTGTTTCCACTTTTAATAAAATTTTCACTAGCAATTTTATACGCCAATTCAATTCCTGCGCCTCAGGCTGTACTTCCTCCGGCTTGTAAATTGTCTAATGCAGCAATTATTGTTTTTTTCTCACCTCCCGATGTTGGTGGTAAAACCAATCCTGCAGCTCCAGCATAAACCACGATGGCAACTTTATCTTTAGCTCTTAACTCGTTCACCAATATTTTCATGGATTGCTGCAATAACGGTAATTTATTTACTTCACCCATTGAACCCGAAACATCGATGAGAAAAACAAGATTTGAAGCCGGTAAATCATCAGTTGGAATGTTTTTTCCCTGAATACCAATTCTTAAAATTTGGTTTTTAGAATTCCAAGGCGAATAACTCACTTCTGTATTAATAGAAAACGGATGTTCGTCTTTTGGCTGTGGATAATTGTATTTAAAAAAGTTTACCATTTCTTCAACACGAACAGCGTCTTTTGGAACTTCTTGTCCGTTATTAATAAAACGTCTGATATTTGTGTATGATGCATTATCAACATCAATAGAAAAAGTAGAAAGCGGTGCCGTTTTTGGGCTTTCAAAGGCATTTTCTACAAAAGTATCGTAATCTTCCTGAGTTGGTTCAGCAGGAATTGGCGTAATAATATTTAGTTTTTTATCTAATTCTTTTTCTGTGAGATTTTTATAAAGTTCATTTTTTGTTGAAATAATTACAACACCATTTGAAGCTTTACTTCCATAAATTGAAGTTGCTGCATCATCTTTTAAAACTTTTAAATCCTGAATGTCACTCGGATTAATTTTTGCCATTTGATTGGCTTTAGCATCAACTCCGTCAACGATATACATTGGTTCGTTTTTTTGAGAAACAGAATTGACTCCGCGTATCGTAACAATTGGACTTGGATTCGACATATATCCAATATTATTTTGAACTTGAACTCCCGAAACTTTGCCTTTAAGTGCTTGCGAAATATCTTTTTTTTCTTTTCTTTTTTCAACACGTGCATAACTTCGATCTTCATATTCTGAATTACTGGTGCCATAACCAACAACTACAACTTCATTTAAAGTTTGGTTTTCCGGATACAGTTTTATATTGATTATATTCGAATTTTCTACTTTCTGTCTTTGTGTTTTGTATCCAATAAAACTGTAGATTAAAAGATCTCCTTTTACAGCCTGAATACTGTATTCTCCTGAAAAATTCGTTATTGCTGTTGCTTTTGAATTCTGATTAGTAATGGTTACACCAGGAATTGGGAGTGTAGTTTCATCAGAAATAATTCCTGTAATTGTTTTTTCCTGTGCCGCAGTTACGAAACATATAAGCATAGTAATGGCTAATGAAATAAGTTTTAGACTTTTCATGATAGTAAGTTTTAAATTAATATTCGGATTTTATCTTTGTCAAAGCTTCAAACTTTTACAAAGATTTTTTGAAGTAAGATTATTTTTTGTTGACCGGTTTTCCTGTTTTGGTAGTAATGATAACAACTCCTTTTTTTCCTTTTTCGCCATATTTTGCTGTGGCTTCCAGATCCTGAAGAATGGTTATGGTTTTAATTTCCTGTTTGTCTAAAGGTGCGTACGGACTTGTTGGATTTGGACCATATAAATCATTTTCAGAATAATAAATTCCGTCAATAATATATAAAGGTTCGTCCAGAATTACCAATGAGTCTACATTTGAAGGTTCTAAATTTGAAAGTTCAGCAGACATCATTTTGTCTTTTTTTGCTTCATCGCTGTGCGCCATTGCAGTTCCGTTAAGGATAATTAGAGGGGCGTTTTTCTTAGCCATTGCAGCAGATGCTGATCTTTTGGCGGCAAACGAAACTTTAGCAGATTCTCTTTCTTTTGCATCAGAATAAGCTTCTGAATCTATTTTTCTTTTTATGTCTGAATTCTCTTCTTTTGAATATTCGGCTTCGGCTTGTACTGGAGCAACCATGAAATCTGCAGTAGCCTCTTGCGCAGTTGATGATCCCGTTCCGACAGCCTCAGAAATAGCAAGCTGTATTTCGTTTACAGCAACTTTTTGTTGATTTTTAACTTGATTATTTAAAATCTCAATTGCTTTTTCTTTTGGTACAATGTTAGAATCTTCTGCAACAGCATCTTTATTTTTTTCTACAACAGAATTTTGAATTGTTTCATCTTTATTAACAACCACTTTTGAGTTTGGAATTGTAGTTGTCTTTTCTGATTTTAAAAACTGAGCACCCAAAGAAATGATTAATAGGAGAGAAGCTGCGATTGCAATTTTTTTCCATAATGAAATCGCTTTTTTGTCTTCTTTTTTGTCGAGTTTGTCTTCAACGCGAGACCAGACTTTTTCCATCCCTGAAAAATCTTTCAGCTCTGAGTTGTGAGCCGCCTCTTTAAATTTATCGAATATTTTATCTTGATTGTCCATGACTATTTTGCTTTTTGATAATACAATTTATTTACTAATTCCTTCAACTTGGTTTTCGAAGCATTCAATTGTGATTTTGATGTGCCTTCAGAAATGTTGAGCATGCTGGCTATTTCCTTGTGTCCGTAACCTTCAATAACAAAAAGGTTAAAAACAGTTTTACAGCCGTCTGGAATATGGTTTAATAAATTGAGTAAATCCTCTTCTTCAAGAGCGTTAATTTCATCCGTAAAAGGTTGTGATAGCAATTTGACATCATCAAGATACATATTGAAATTAGTATGCTTCTTGATTGTTGCCAAACAATGGTTAACGGCTATTTTTCTTGCCCAGGCTTCAAAAGCTTTATCTTCCTTAAGTTGATCCAGTTTTGTAAATATGGTATAGAAAGCGTCAGCCATAGCTTCTTCAATTTCTTCTTCCTTTTTGAGGTATCGTTTGCAAACGCGATACAATTTTGGAGCCATATGCTCATAAACCTGACGCTGAGCATCGCGGTTCATTTTTTTGCAGTTAGAAATTAGCGTTTCGTTTATCACAATTGTTGTCTTTATACTAAAGAGAGAAGAAAAGATAAAAAGGTTGGGATGGATATGAAAAAAAAAATTTTTTTATAGGTTCAAAGGATCATAGTTTCAAAGTTACAAAGGTTTTGTAGAGACGCACAGCAGTGCGTCTAACGTTTTGTAAATCCACAATCTTTGTCATCCGGCATGTAACATTCTTTGTGTAGACGCACTGCTGTGCGCCTCTACGTTACTATGGAATCGAAATGCTTTGTGTCTTGTTGTATTATAATTTGTTTTAAAAGGTATGTATTGAAAACCCAAAAATCTTATTCTAAGGAAAAAATCTATTCTCCTAAACAAATATCATTATAAAATTCTACAATTTCTTTTATATCTTCAAAAACCCATTTGTAGCCTTTTAATTTTTTGACAATAAAATCACAGTCAGCGAAAAATTTGGAAGTGTTTTTTCTCCGGGCATTTAGAATTCCACAATTTAAACAAGTTGGATATTTGTCTTTTTGTTTTTTGATATAATAAAATTGAGATGCTTCACTTGGTTGAGAATATGATTTAGTTTGAGGATTATAGACAGTTGGCGGTGCATCATATGGATTATAAACCTGATCGGTAAGACTAAAATCTGATCCAAATTTTTTATATAAAGTTGCTTCTCCTTTTGTAATTATCTCTACCAATTTTGGTTTGTCTAAAGAATTTAATTTTACATATTCAAAAGTTCTTGTTGTGCCAGAATCAAAGAGCATAATTTTTTTAACGTATTCTTCATCCCATGTATCGGGTTTGTCATCCTGTGAAACTTTAAATTTTATTTTATTGAATTTTAAAGCAGCAAAACCTTTAATCGAATCTCCGTCTTTAAAATAAATTATAGCTTCTTCTGCTTGAGAGTAGCTTTTAAGACTTATAAGTAATAAAATAATTATGGTTTTATAGAGTTGTTTCATTGATAGATAAATATGTCTTTGACGGATATTTAATTTTATTTAAGAGGCAAACTCAAGTTAAAAATTTTAGTCTCTAAAAGTTCCGTATCATTATCTTCACAAAGCAAGAACTCAATTTTATCATTTGATTTTTTATAGAAAGTTAAACCTTCAAATTTATTGGTTGAAGTTATTTTTTGTGTAAAATCGATTTTCATAGTTTTAAGATCAATTCGGCCGATGAAACTTCCAAGAATATCGCCATCATCGTAAGTTGATTTGGTATCCTCCGCCGTTGAAAGGAAATAAATTTTGTCTTCTACTAAAATAGCATCGGTAAAACTTGAGCGAACGCCTTTTATTTTTGGAAGTTTATAATTGGTTGCGACTAGAGCAAATTCTTCTCCCAAGCTTTTAGCATGAATCGTAAAAATGGTGTTTTTATTTGAAATTCCGTTTCCACGATTGAATAAATACCAGTTTTCTCCATCGAAAATCGCGCCTTCCAGATTGAAATCTTCCGGTTTTATCTCTCCAAAACTTTGCATCAAAGCGTAAATATCTGCCAGATTATTTTTTTGTAAGATGGTTTTGGTTTTAAGATCAAAGGCAATCATTTTATTTCGGTTTTCTGTTGAACCGGAACCAAAAACATATAAAGTATCATTATGATGCGTGATCGATTCAAAATCGGGTTTTATGTTTTTTGGAATATTTTGCGACGGATTATCAATTAAAGGATGATGGCTTAATTGCTGATTTTGCATATTATATTCGTATAAATAACCGCTGTTATCGCCAATAATATACAGTGAATCATTATTGTAGAATAATCCTGATGCAGAACCGATTCCGATAATTTGAAATAATATTTCTAAAGTGAATTTTTCCATTAATGTTTGTTTAAAAGTCTTAAATTATCTTGATTTGATCTTTTTAAATGTGTTGTTTTTTTCTGCTTCTGAAGTAATATTTTCAAAAATATCAATTAGTAATTTACTCTTTAATTTGATATTGTGATCATAGTTCATATTTGATGGGAAATAATCATCTTTCTTTATAAAATTAAAACTGATAATTTCTTTTTCAATTATTATTCCATTTATCATGAATTTAAAATTCTGAGAACCCCCATGATCGACAGATGTAGTATATTTTGTTTTTTTTGAATTTTCGATAGTTTCATATTGGTAATCTTTAATTACTTCACTTTTAATTTTTTTTTCATTTGAAAAATAGATATCCCAAAAAGTATTTTTTGAAATACTCATTTTCGAAAATTCAAAACAGGTACTAATTTTATTTAAATATGTCTCTCCTTTTTTCTTCCAAAATATGTAAACAGGATAACTTAGAATATCATTTAAACCAAATTCTTTGCTATAACATAAAGTGCTGTCAGATGTTGTTTGCCTGCATCCAACGCAATAATCTTTATAAACACAAATAGTATCTATTTTTTGGGTTTGAAGTTCTTTAATGAAATTTGAGACTAATTCATCAATACTAATTTTTTGATTTGTTTGAGCATTTCCAAAAAAGGTCATAAACGAGATAAATAGAAAAAATATTATTTTCATTAAAATTAAAAAATGAATGTTGTTTTTAAAAATGATTGCCTAGTCCTGATAGCAATGGAAATACTTTGATAAGAAATTGTATTTTTTCCTGACAGAACAAAGCGACCGGAGGAAGCACTTGTTATGGTTTGGGAAAAAACATTTTATTGAAAAAGTATTACAATAAATAGCAGGAATATGCTTGGTAAAAATACTATATTTACTATTATAAAAAAATTAAGGTGTATGAAATCGATAGATCCAAATGATTTTAAAGTTACAGATAAAATAAAATTATCAAAGATTCCAACTTTGTTAGATGTGGATGCAGATGATGAAGAAAAAGAACAAAAATTGGAAAAGGTGAAAGGCAAACTGAGCGATTTGCAGGATGTAATGTATGCACACAATAAATATTCGGTTTTAATTTGCTTACAAGGAATGGACACTTCCGGAAAAGACAGTTTGATTAGAGAAGTTTTTAAAGAATTTAACCCGCGCGGAGTGGTGGTGCATAGTTTTAAAACGCCAAATTCAACTGAATTAGAGCATGATTATTTATGGAGACATTATATTGCATTACCGGAAAAAGGAAAATTTGCAATTTTTAACCGTACACATTATGAAAATGTGCTAGTTACGCGCGTACATCCGGAATATATTTTGGGCGAAAATTTACCGGGAATAAATTCTGTAGATGATATTACATCTAAATTCTGGAAAAAAAGAATTGAACAAATCAATAATTTTGAAAGTCATATCGCTGAAAACGGCACGATTGTGATGAAATTTTATCTGCACTTAAGTAAGGAAGAACAGCGCCAGCGTTTATTACGCAGACTTGAAGAAGGAAAACACAATTGGAAATTTTCTCCCGGAGATTTAGCAGAACGTGAACATTGGGATGAATATCAGGAATATTATGAAGAAGCCATAAACAAAACTTCGACGGAACATGCGCCCTGGTATATTGTTCCTGCAGATGATAAAGAAATGGCCCGTTATATCGTTGCCAAGATTATTTGGGAAGAAATGCAAAAACATACCGATATACAAGAACCTGAATTGGATGATAAAATAAAAGCCAATTTTGAGGATTATAAAAAACAATTAAAAAAAGAGTCTTAAAATTAGGCTCTTTTTTTTGTTTTAATGTTACTATAAGTTTATGAGTAATTTGTAGTACTAATTTAATGTTAATTTTCTGTATAAGGTTTATTGAGTTTTGCTTAAAGTCTTGTTTTTTTCATAATGTCTAAGTCATTTTTAGTTAAAGAGTAAGGATTTACTTTGTAATAAAATATAATCAAACCACTAGCTAAATGAAACGAATTATTTTACCCCTAATTATTTTAGGCTCACTGATCTCGTGTAACAACGACTCTAAAGATCAGGACGAAACTACACCACCAACAACAAGTGTAGTATTGAAGGATCAATCTGTAACGCCAAGTTTAATAAAAGCGCAGGCAGGTTTTGAAAGTTTAAAAATCTATTCTCTTTTTAGTTCAGACGACGTTTTTGCAGATAGTCCTTCGTATGTTTTTGGAGGTTCTGCTGACGGTTCAGGTTTATTAAAAAACACTGACGGAACTTTTACTTTTTTAGTAAACAACGAAGACAACTTTGCTGTTTCAAGAATTACATTAGATAAAACATTTAAGCCTACTAAAGGAGAATATTTATTGAACTCTAGCGGAGGAACATGGAGATTGTGCGGTGCTACAATGGCTACCGTTGCAGAACATGGTTTTGGACCGGTTTATTTAACTTGTGGAGAATCTGGAGAAGAGTCTCGCACACATGCATTAGACCCTTACGGAAGCGCAGGTACAGCATCTGTATCTAAAGAGTTGGCAGGTTTTGGTCGCTTAAGTGCCGAAAATGCTTTGCCATTACGTACTTCTGCTTACAAAGGTAAAACGGTTGTTGTAATTGGAGATGACGATTCTGGAACTTACGGAGGTCAGGTATTTATGTATGTATCAAATACTGTTGGTGATTTAACCGGAGGTTCTTTATACATGTTAAAAAGAAACGATGATAATCAAAGAGAGAAAGATATGGCCGTTGGTACATCATATCCTGTTTCTTTTGTAAAAATTGACAATCATACTACTTTAACAGGAGCTCAAATCAATGCTTCGGTTAATACTTTGAAAGCAATTAAATTTGGTCGTGTTGAAGATTTGGATTACCGTAAAGGTGGTGCTACTGCAGATCGCGAATTGTATTTTAACGTAACTGGACAAGATGTAACAGGAACTAACGCTGATGCTTCAAGAACTAAATACGGTAGAGTTTACAGATTAAATCTTGATGCTGCTGATCCGTTAAAAGGAACTTTAGAAGTTATTCTTGACGGAGATAACCGTACTGGAATTGCTGCAAAATTTCAAAATCCGGATAATATCTGTGTAACTAAAAACTACGTTTACGTTCAGGAAGATTCAAACGGATACGGAGATGAAACACATGATGCTTACATTTATCAATATAATATTGCTACAAAAGATTTAAAAGTTGTGGTAGAATTAGATCACCACCGTACTGCAACAGATGCTGCAAAATACAATGTTGGAGGAACTTCTAAATTCGGTAGCTGGGAATACGGTGCTTTAATCGATGTATCAGAGCAAGTTGGTATCGATGATACCTTTATGTTGAGCGTACAGCCACATACTTGGACTGGTGATAAATACAAAGGTGTTGATGGAGGTACAAATCGTCCTAACGAACAACAAGCAAGTCAAATTGTAGTTATCAAAGGTTTAGCGAGATAAATTTTTAAGTCATTATAAAACAGTCATCCACTATTTCAATTTTGAGGTAGTGGTTTCTGTTTTTCTGAATATTCCTCTTTTAATCGTTATTACAACATGAAAAAAATATATTGTTTGTTGTTCTTAGTAAGTTTAACTGCTTGTCAGAAAAAAAACAAACATCAGGAAATAAATGAATTGTTTCAGTCTGATATTACTTTATTAGTCGAAAAAGTAGCCAAACTAAAATATTCCGTACAATCTGATTCTACAGAAGCCCAAATTCAACGACAATTTCTTGAAGCGCATCAAGCTTATAAAAAAGTCGAAATGCTAAGTGAATATTATGCTCCCGCAGTTTCGAAATCGATCAACGGACCAGCGATACCTGAATTTGAAGAAAATGATAAAGTAACCGTTCCGCCCGAAGGATTTCAGGTTATTGAAGAATTGGTTTTTCCGAAATATAATAAAGAGACCAAAAAGGAATTACTTCAGGAATTGGGCGTTTTATCATCAAATTTAATTCGCTTAGACAAAGTTTCTAATTCGAATGAATTGACAGATGCACACGTTTTTGATGCGATGCGTTTAGAAGTTTACCGAATTATTACTTTAGGAATTACCGGATTTGATTCGCCTGTTGTACTCAATTCACTTCCCGAAGCTACCGTTTCTTTAGAAACGATTGAAAAATATTACTACATTTATGTTGATAATCAATCTGTTTCAAATGCCAAACAAGTGCTTCAGATTCTTGAAAAAGGCAAAAAATATTTAAAAAAAAATAACAATTTTAATGCTTTTGATCGCGCATATTTTATAAAAGAAATTGCAAATCCGTTAAGCAAAGGGCTTTATCAAACACAATCTGAATTAGGATTTCCGTTCATGAAAGAGCAAAGAGGCTTAAAAGTTACAGCGCAAACATTATTTGACAAAGACGCTTTTGATGCAGAAGCATTTTCGGGTTTTCCAGATTATAAAACAACACCTGAAAAAATTACTTTAGGCAAAAAGTTATTCAACGATCCTATTTTGTCAGGAAACAATACGCGTTCCTGCGCATCGTGCCATCATGCAGAAAAGGCATTTACAGATGGATTGGAAAAAGCAGTGTCACTAGACGGAAAATCAATGATTCAGCGCAATACACCAACATTAACTCATATTGCTTTTCAGCGTGCATTTTTTGCAGATTCAAGAGTAAGTTATCTCGAAGATCAGGCAATCGCAGTGATAAAAAACGAAAACGAAATGCACGGCTCTTTAGATAAATCGGCTTTGGAAATTCAAAAGAATGAAAATTACATAAACGATTTTAAAAAAGCTTTTCCGAAAGGAGAAATAAACGAGTTTACCATCAAAAATGCTTTAGCATCTTATATTCGCTCTTTAAGCCATTACGATTCTAAATTTGATGGCTATATGCAAAATAAAACAGCATTTACAGCAGATGAAAAAGCAGGATTTAATTTATTTGCCGGCAAAGCAAAATGTGCAACTTGTCATTTTATTCCGCTAACAAACGGAACAGTTCCTCCAAACTTTGACCGATCTGAAAGTGAAATTTTAGGAGTTCCCAATAAAAATAAAAAGCTCGACGGAGATTTAGGCAAGTTTGTAATAACACAAGCTGCGATTCATAAAAATTCGTTTAAAACACCAACCATAAGAAACATAGCACTTACAGCTCCGTATATGCACAATGGTGTTTATAAAACGCTGGAAGAAGTTATTGATTTTTATAATGATGGCGGAGGAATTGGATTGGGATTTGAAGTTGCGAATCAAACATTGCCTGAAGACAAATTAAACTTATCAGATAAAGAAAAACAACAACTCATTGCTTTCATGAGAACTTTAACAGATAAAAGATATTCAAATTAAAAAGAAAATTTTATTGCTTAAATAAGTAAACCCGACAGTTCTAAAACATGTCGGGTTTATTATTAGGATGTTAATGGTAAAAACCCGACAGACTATGAGGAACTGCCGGGCTTTACCAAAAACAAAAGAATAAAAATATAAGTATTTTTACAAATCAAAACCGTAAGCTAAACGAAGCGCTACCTGATCAGTTTTGAATGTGTTATAACTTTCGTAACGTACACTAACGTCAATGTATTTGTTTGCATAACCAATTCCAGGAGACCAAATAAAAGTTGTGTCATCGTAACCGTTTGTAACTGCAAAACCAGCTCCAACTTCACCTAAAACATAAAATTGATCTTCCCAGATAAAAGCTTTAAATCCTGCTTTTGCCGGAATAAAACCTAAATCATTAACATCAACTCCATTTTCATCTTTCCCCATAAACAAATTGGTAAAACCAGTTGTTAGAGTAAGAGAAGCTCTTTTAGTTAAATCATATTGCAAACGCACATCTCCACCTAAAGACCAATCATAAGCATTATCTGTTGGGAGACCTCCATTGATACCAAAACCTAATCTAAAACCCTGATCGTAATTTTTAATTTCGCTCTCTACTGTAGTTTGAGCGAATGTTGTGTTGGCGTATAAAATAGCAATAATTGCTAGGCAAAATGTTCTTAGATTTTGTAATTTCATTGTAATATTATTTTTAATTATTAATAGTGTAAAAGTAGCGTCTAGTGTTTTGGGCTTTGTTATATAATTTTCAAGAATTGTTATATAATATTTCGCTGAGTATTGAATCCTTAAAATTGGCTTACATTTTTTAATAATAGGATAGAATTCAAAGCTTCTGATTATCTTTGCCGACTTAAAAGAATAAAAGTGAATTTAAAGCAGTACACCAAGGAGTTCTCGTATAATTTTAGATTAGCATATCCTATAATATTAGGAATGGTTGGTCATACCTTAATTGGTATTGTCGACAATATAATGGTAGGGAAATTAGGAAGTACAGAATTGGCGGCAGTTTCACTTGGAAACAGCATGATTTTTATTGCGATGTCATTAGGAATAGGCTTTTCGACAGCTATTACGCCAATTGTTGCCGAAGGCGATGCCGAAAAAAACGATGGCAAAATTCGTTCTGCATTTCACCACGGTTTATTTTTATGCGCCATTATTGGGCTGATGCTTTTTGGCTTAATTGTTTTGGCAAAACCGTTAATGGAATTGTTAGAACAGCCCAAAGAAGTAATTGTACTGGCAAAACCCTATTTAGACTGGGTTGCTTTTTCATTGATACCTTTAGTAATGTACCAGGGTTATAAACAATTTGCCGACGGAAAATCGATGACAAAATATTCGATGTATGCTATGATTATGGCCAATGTACTTCACGTAGGCATAAATTATCTGTTGATTTACGGCATTTGGATTTTTCCTAAAATGGGAATTATCGGTGCAGCACTTGGTACTGTAATTTCGAGAATATTTCTGGTTATGTTCATGCATATTATGCTGTCAAGAAGAGATGATCTGAAACATTTTTTCAAGAATTTCAGTTTTAATGAAATTAAAAGCGAGACTTTAAAAAAAATAATAAGCATCGGATTTCCATCTGCAATGCAAATGCTTTTTGAAGTTGTTTTGTTTACAGCCTCAATCTGGCTTTGTGGTAATATTGGTAAAACCAGCCAGGCCGCCAATCAAATCGCTTTGAGTTTGTCTTCACTTACTTTTATGTTTGCCATGGGATTGAGTGTAACCGCAATGATTAGAGTAAGTAATCAACGAGGATTAAATGATTTTAAAAACCTTGTAGTTGTAGCACGTTCTATATTTTTACTTGCTATTACCATCGAAACTTTTTTTGCATTTCTGTTTGTGGTTTGCCATGATTTTTTTCCTCACATCTTTTTAAATATGGAAAATGGAGGACAACTTTTAGATAATACAGAAGTAATTGAAATTGCTTCAAAATTATTATTAATCGCTGCGATTTTTCAAATTTCTGATGGAATTCAGGTTGTCGTTTTAGGTGCTTTACGCGGTTTGCAAGACGTTAAAATTCCGATGTATATTACTTTCATTGCCTATTGGATTGTTGGTTTTCCAATTTCTTATTATTTAGGAGAATATACAGAATGGAAGGCGCAAGGGGTTTGGATAGGACTTTTGGCAGGATTAACTACAGCAGCAATTTTTCTCTACATGCGCTTTCATTACCTGACAAAAAAATTAATCAATAATTCATTTTCAAATAACTAAATTTGAAAACAGAAAAAATAGAAGCTACAGATTTTAAGGATTAAAATGATTTTTTAAAAATAATCAGTGAGAATCTGCAATCTGTGGCAAGAAAAAATTATAAAAACAAAAAATAAATTAAAATGGAATTACCTAAATTTTTACTCGGAGACAATACTGATTTTCCAGATGATATTTTTATCATTCACCTTGATTATCCAAGATTTATCATCAATTTGAAAGATGATGAGGTTGAGATTATGGAAGAAGCCGAAGATCTTGATGAAGCTGAATTAAATGCTGAAATGGAAGGTTTGATTGTTTTGGCAAATGAATTTTACGACAGAGAAATAAATCGCTACGAAGAGTAAAAACGCACTTTTGTGTTTTAACTGTATTTGTCAATCAAAAAATAATTAAATCTTTCAAATGAAGAAATTAAGTTTTTTAAAACCTATTTTTAATTTTATAGCAATCGGCTTGCTAATTACTACTTTAAGTAGAATCTTTTTATTTTTTCTTTTTAAAGAAAGAGTAGTAGAAACACCAAATTTCTGGTATATTTTTCCAATCGGCCTTCGAATGGATTTGATTTTACTTTGTTATTTATCTTTTCTTCCGGCTGTTTTAATTACTTTTTTACCGAATAAGTGGCTAAAGTTTACCAATAACTTTTTGGTAATTTATAGTTTTTTATTTCTGTTTTTGATTCTTTTTGTAGAATTAGCTTCTCCGGATTTTGTGAAGCAATACGACACACGTCCGAATAAAATCTTCTTAGATTATTTAATTTATCCGAAAGAAGTTGTCGGAATGCTTTTAAAAAGTTACCTGACATCAATCATAGTTACTTTCCTTATTTTGGGAGTTGTTATATATTTTGCTTTCAAAAAAGGGAAAAAATATTTTCATACAACAAGTGCCGAATATAAATTCAAATTAATGATTTTTCCATTAGTTGCTTTTGTATTGTTTTTTGGAGCACGTTCTAGTCTGACTTCAAAGCGCCCTATAAATGCCAGTAATGCCGTTTTTTCTACAGATCAGCTAACGAACACTTTAGGTTTAAATTCATTTTATACCGTTGCTTTTGCAGCTTATTCAATCAAAAATGAAGGAAACACCAAGATGTACGGAAAAATGGATGAAGCCGAAGCAATCGCACGTGTAAAAAAATACATGATTGCGAGACCTTCTGATTTTACCGATGCCAATATTCCGTTTCTTCATGTCCAACAACCAGATTCGGCTGTTAAGAAACCTTATAATTTAGTGATTTTTCTACAAGAAAGTTTAGGCGCTGAATATGTTGGAATTTTAGGCGGAAAACCTCTAACTCCTGAATTTGATAAATTATCTAAAGAAGGTTTACTATTTACCAATTTATACTGCACGGGAACAAGAAGCGTTCGCGGAATCGAAGCGGTTGTAACCGGATTTTTACCGTCGCCATCTGAAAGTGTGGTGAAATTAGGAAACTCTCAACAAGGATTTTTCACACTAGCCGAAGCTTTAAAACAAAAAGGTTATGAAACCAGTTTTATTTATGGTGGAATGGCGAACTTTGATAATATGGCTTCGTTTTTCAATGGAAATGGTTTTCAGGATATTGTAGATCAGGAAGATTTTGAATCTGATGGAAACAAATATGCTTTCAAAGGAACCTGGGGTTATTCTGATGAAGATTTGGTAACAAAAGCCAATAATTATTTTAAAGCTAAAGGCGATAAACCTTTCTTTTCTTTAATGTTTTCAACGTCAAATCACGAACCTTTTGAATACCCTGCGGGAAGAATTAAACCGTATGATAAAAAACCGGCAACAGTAAATAACGCCATGAAATATGCCGATTTTTCAATTGGAAAATTCTTCGAAATGGCCAAGAAAGAAGCGTATTTTAAAAATACAATTTTCATTGTAATTGCAGATCATAACACAAGAACCTACGGAAAAAATTTAGTGCCAATTAATAAATTTCATATTCCGGCTTTAATCATGGGACCAGGAGTTCAAAAAGGAGCAGTTTACAGTAATCTGGCAAGCCAAATTGATATTCCACCAACATTATTGGGCTATTTAGGAGTTCCTTTTGAAACGCCAATGGTAGGAAGAAATTTAAATAAATTAGATCCAAAAGTGCAAGGAAGATCGATCATGCAGTTTAATGACATTAATGCTTTTAGAGTCGAAAACCAGGTTGTAATTATGCAGCCGAATTTAAAACCTTTGCAATTTGAAATTAAAAACGATACGACTTTAATTCCTGTAAAATTAAATGAAGAATTAGCAAAAGATGCTTTGGCGCATGTTATTACAGCAGGAAATTTATATAAGGAGAATAAATATAAACTTAGGAATACGAAAAAATAATTTTCAGTTGATTTTAAAAAAAGCTGCTAGGTATGTAATTTCATACTTAGCAGCTTTTTTTTGTATTAAAATTCAAACGAAAAGGGTAACAAAAATAAATTTAATTGATATATAATAAACCAAAAGGCGTAACCCGAAAAGCCTGTGATAGAGTAGGGCAATTAAATTTATTTATTATGAAAAATTTACCACAAAAAAAGATTGAAAAATCTGAAGTATTAAAAGTGATGTTAGTTTTTGTGTTTGCAGTTATTTTTATAAGCTGTAACAACGATTCAATCGAAGATCAAAATTCGGAATCATCAAAAATTGAACAGCAAAATCCATCAAATACTCAAAGAATGTATTACCAATATTCAATTATTGTACGAAATTGGGGATCGCATAATATTGACTGCAGTCAGCCAAATGGTTTTTGTTATGATATTTATACCTTTAATTGGCACTACCTTAACCTTTTTAAACCAGATTCTACTGGAACACCAGTGCTTATTGAAAATGAAAAAGGAAAATTTATTATGAAAATTCAAAAAAGTGCTTTGACTGAAGAGCATCAGAAAGAATTATTACGAAATGGAGAAGTTTATGTAATACCTGAAGGACAAACTATAGATCCGGAATTAGTTAAATCTTTAAAATTCAATTCAGATATTTTAGTTCCTGGTAAATACCCTATTCAAGAAACTGAAGAGACTTATACAATTTCAATTAATGTGAAATAAATGAAATATTAAAAAAAGCGTTAAGGAATCAGGAGCTATTTTTTATATTCACTTAATAAAAACTGAGCGGCTGCAAAAGGTGATATTTCATCATTTTGCACCGCTTTTTTGATTTGTTCCATTTGCCCAATAATCCCAGGCTGATTGTAAAAGTTTGATTTCAAATGTTCATCTATAGTTTCCATCATCCAGAAATGATTTTGTTCTCTTCTTTTTTCCTGAAAAAAGCCGCATTCATTAGTCATTTGAAAATATTGACAAATCGTATCCCAAATCTCAGAAATTCCTTCTTTAGTAATGGCACTACAAGTGGTAACTTTTGGCTGCCAGGTTGATTTTTTGGGAGGAAATAAATGCAAAGCCCTGTTGAATTCTAATTTTGCCTGATTCGCTTTTTTGATATTATCGCCGTCTGCCTTATTGATTACAATTGCATCTGCCATTTCCATAATGCCGCGTTTAATGCCTTGAAGTTCATCGCCCGCACCGGAAATTTTTAGTAATAGAAAAAAGTCAACCATACTGTGAACAGCAGTTTCACTTTGACCAACGCCCACAGTTTCAATAATAATAGTATCAAAACCTGCCGCTTCACAGAGAATAATCGATTCACGGGTTTTACGCGCAACGCCGCCTAAGGTATCACCGGAAGCACTCGGACGAATAAAAGCATTTGCATCTTTTACCAATTCTTCCATACGGGTTTTATCTCCCAAAATACTGCCATGAGAAAGCGAACTACTCGGATCAACGGCTAACACCGCAACTTTTTTTCCCAAATCAGTTAAGAACGTTCCAAAAGCTTCAATAAAAGTACTTTTTCCAACTCCAGGAACACCAGTTATTCCTATTCGGATTGATTTATTGGCGTGAGGTAAACATCCTTTTATAACTTCATTTGCTTTTTCAGCATGTTCAGGATTTGTACTTTCGACTAAAGTAATCGCACGGCTTAAAGAAGTTATGTTTCCCTTTAAAATTCCATCAATCAATTCGTCAGAAGAAGGTTGCTGTTTTCTGTTTTTCTGAATTTGAGAAATAGCAGAAACATTGATAATTTCAGGAGGCGAAATTCCAGCTTTTTCTTGTAAACTACTTGATTGGTTTTTTGAACTTGGCAAAACAATACTTTTTAGTATCGTAAAAGTACAGAAAACAAAAACAGTTTCAAAAAGTTAGTTTGCCACGAATTGCACAAATTTACACGAATTGTAACCGTATTTTTGTAACGCAAAAAGACCCAACAGGTTTTTAAAACCTGTCGGGTCTAAACTTATATTACGGATGCAAAGCCGTAAGAAATACTCTAATTCGTGAAAATTAGTGTAATTCGTGGCTAAATAAAATTAATATCCAGCCGTAAAACGAACCTGATGGTGTTTTGGAGTTTCTGTTTCATCAGCAATTACAACCGCTAAATCTTCTACAGAAAGAATACTTCTTTGTTCGTCATTAAAAACAGGATTTTCTAAACCTAAACGGTATTTTCCAGTTCTTCCGGTTGTAGTTCCCGCATGCATTTCAAAAGCCGGACTAAAAAAGGCCCAATCCAAATCTTTTTCTTCTTTAATAATATTCAGATAATCTCTTGCAGCAGTTGCTCCTGCGTAAAACTCTTTCGGGAAATCGGGTGTATCAACCGCTTGTAAATTTGGTGCAACAAATAAACTTCCGCCACCACCAATCGTGATAAAACGTTTTACGCCTGATTTTTTTACAGCTTCCTGAATAGATTTAGAACCCACAAGAAAATCATCATAGATGTTTGGGTTGTTCCAACCTGGATTGTAGGCGTTTATGACAACATCATTTCCTTTTAAAACTTCCGCTAAGGCATCTACATTAAAAATATCTGCAGCAATCCATTTTGCAGTTGAGGTTTCTTTTGGGTTTCTTGCGATAGCAGTAATTTCATGATTTCTGTTTGCTAATTCGTTTAAAATGGCTGAGCCAACAAATCCTGTTGCTCCAATAATTGCGATTTTCATAATATATAAATTTATTTAGTAATAAAAAATGTTACAGTTTTGTATAAAAAAATAGTTTTAGAATTGATTTGAAAAATCTTCTAGAGAAATCCCATTCAATTGTAAACTCACTTTTTCGTTCATTTCAGCATATAAAACAGCTAAATTTTGATTTATTTTTTTTCCAACAGGACAATCCGGATTCGGTTGATTTTTGGCGTAACCTAAATTAATAGTTTCAAAAGTCATTTCAAAAATCTCTTTTAAAGTTAACTTTGAAGCATCTACAGCCAATCTTGTTCCGCCATTTTTTCCTTCTTTACTTTCTACAACATGATGCGCTTTCAGGTTTGCAATTTCTTTACGAACCAAAACAGGATTTAAATTAATGCTTCCTGCAATAAATTCTGATGATAAATAATCATTCGGAAATTTAGTGAGCAAAGTAAGAATGTGAATCGTTATGGCAAATTTACCTGAAATCATACTGTAATAAAATATATTACAAATGTAATGCTTTTTTTTGAATTATAGTTTTTTTTATTTTTTTTAGTGATTAGTAACTAGTCCTTAGTGATTAGTGGTTAGTTCTTAGTTCCTAGTGGTTAGTCTTTAGCTTTAGTAATTAGGTGATCAATAAACAGGTTTCTATAGAGAAAATTAACTAAAGTCCTTACTTTTACAAAAATATAATAGTAGCACTTATAACTAAATTCACGAATTAGTTCTAACAAATACTAATCACTAAGCACTAATTACTAAGGACCAGTTACCAAGTACTAATCACTAAAAAAGAATGAACAACTTTATTCTAATATTTTTCTTCTTGATTTTAGGATTGCTTTTAAAAAACATAAAGCAATTCCCAACACATATTTACAAGACTATCAATAAAATAGTCATTTATTTATGCTTGCCGGCCATCACCTTATATCATATTCCAAAAATAAAATGGAGCAATGATTTGTTGTTTCCGATAGGAGCCGGATGGATTAGTTTTTTATTGGCTTTTTTATTCTTTCATTTTCTAGGACGACGATTGGGCTGGTCAAACAAACTAATTGGTTGTTTGGTACTTACGGCAGGACTAAGCAATTCATCATTTTTAGGATATCCTATAATTGAAGCATTATTTGGTAAAAAAGGTTTGGAAACGGCGGTACTTGTAGACCAGCCCGGAACTTTTGTCGTAGTTTCAACTTTAGGTGTTTTTGTAGCTGCTTTTTATTCTAAAGGAAGTCCGGATGCTTTGAGTATTTTCAAAAAGATAATTTTATTTCCGCCTTTTATAACATTCGTTGTAGCTTGTTTGATGAATGTTTTTCAATATGATTTAGTTGTAAACCTTCAATCAGTTTTGTTAAAAATTGGAAGTTTAGTTACGCCATTAGCTTTGTTTTCAGTAGGATTGCAACTTAGTTTTGATCGAAAAAGTCAGCATTGGCGATTTCTGCGGCTTGGACTTTTTTTTAGATTGATCATCACTCCATTTATAATTTTGGTTTTGTATGTTTTTATTTTCAACCAACATTCTGAAGCGATTAAAATAACGGTTATGGAAATGGCTATGGCTCCGATGATTACAGGTGCAATCTTAGCTTCAACGTATGGTTTAAAACCAAAATTAAGCAGTATGATGATTGGTTTCGGTATCCCGATTTCTTTTTTAACCCTCGCCATCTGGTATTTTATCGTTAGTTTTGTAATATAATCTTGTTTACTACAATATGAATTCATCTACCCAAACGGCCTCAATCGACGGCGGTGCTTTAGCTCAAAAAACAGTTTATTCGGTATTATTTTCAATTGCATTTGCGCATTTATTAAACGATTTAATGCAATCCGTAATTCCTTCAACATATCCAATTTTAAAGGAAAACTTTAATCTAAGTTTCACCCAAATCGGACTAATTACGTTTGTTTTTCAATTGACAGCTTCTTTGTTACAGCCTTTTGTTGGTTTTTATACCGATAAAAAGCCAAAACCATATTCGCTTGTAGCAGCGATGATTTTCACCATTTTAGGTTTAGGATTATTGTCTATTTCGAGTTCATTCGTGATGTTATTGATTTCAGTAGCTTTAGTCGGAATTGGTTCTTCAATATTTCACCCTGAAGCATCGCGCGTTGCCTTTTTAGGTTCTGGTGGAAAGCGTGGTTTAGCACAATCTATTTTTCAATTAGGAGGAAATGCCGGAAGTGCAATCGGACCTTTATTAGTTGCTTTGGTTGTTGCACCTTACGGACAATCGTATGTGATTTGGTTTGTTATCGCAGGCGTTATCGGAATCGGTATTTTGTCAAGAATTGCCCTTTGGTATGAAAATCATATGAATTTAAGAGCGGCTAAAAAAGGTGGTTTAGAAGAAGAAACTGTTGCATTATCAAACAGAAAAATCACCATTTCAATCATTGTTTTATTATTGCTGATATTCTCCAAATTCTTTTATATGGCGAGCATGTCTAGTTATTTTACTTTTTATTTAATTAGTAAATTTTCTATGAGTGTTCAGGATTCTCAATTTTACTTGTTTATTTTTTTAGCTTCTGTTGCAGCCGGAACTTTAATTGGTGGACCGTTAGGTGATCATTTTGGAAGAAAATATATTATCTGGTTCTCTATTTTAGGAGCTGCGCCATTTACCTTGCTTTTGCCGTATGCTAATTTATTTTGGACAGGCGTTCTAGCTGTAATTATTGGTGTTATAATTGCTTCTGCATTCTCTGCAATTTTAGTTTTTGCACAGGAATTAAAACCAGGAAAAGTGGGAATGATTTCAGGTCTGTTTTTTGGTTTTGCTTTCGGAATGGGTGGTTTGGGTTCTGCCATTTTAGGCTATATTGCTGACCAAACGAGTATTGAATATGTTTATAAAATCAGTTCGTATTTGCCTTTAATTGGAGTCCTCGCTTACTTTTTACCGAATATTCAAAAGAAGAAATAACCACAAAATAGATTTAGTAAAATTATAGGAATCATTAAAAAAGCTTTTTAGTACTTACTATTTAGAAGCTCAAATACTAACTCGATAGAGAAAATAGAATTTTAACTTATTTTTAAATTTTTGATGTTTTCCTTATCTGTTTTTTAGTTAATTTTAGATGAACTAAAAAAATACAATTATGTCAACATTAAGATTAGGCGATATAGCTCCGGATTTTCAGGCGGAAACAACAGAAGGAACAATAAATTTTCACGAATGGTTGGGTGATTCATGGGGTGTTTTATTTTCACATCCTGCAGATTTTACTCCTGTTTGTACAACTGAATTAGGAACAGTTGCGAATTATGTTCCTGAATTTACAAAAAGAAATACAAAAGTTATTGCTTTGAGTGTAGATGGTTTAGAGTCGCACAAAGAGTGGATCAAAGACATTAATGAAACTCAAAACACAACAGTTAATTTTCCGATAATTGCTGATGAGGATAAAAAAATAGCGACTTTATATGATATGTTGCACCCAAATGCAAGTGAGAAATTTACAGTGCGTTCGGTTTTTGTAGTGGGTCCTGATAAAAAAATAAAATTGACATTAACCTATCCAGCTTCTACAGGAAGAAATTTTGAAGAATTACTTCGTGTTATTGATAGTTTGCAATTAACTGCAAATTATAGCGTTGCAACTCCTGCAAACTGGAAAGATGGAGAAGATGTAGTTATTACTCCGGCAGTTCCTGATAGTGATATTCCGGCAAAATTCCCAAAAGGGCATACTCCGATAAAACCATATTTGAGAATGACACCGCAACCTAACAAATAAGGGTTCTGAGGTACTGAGGTTCTAAGTTACCAAGTTTAAAATCTTAGAACCTCAGTGCCTTAGTTCCTTAGCACCTTTCTTCTCAAACAACTCATTCATTCTTTTTTTATCGCCAACAACCCAGATAATATCATTTTTTTCCAGAACCAAATGCGATTCCGGATTTAAAATTCTGTTTCCGTTTCGTTCTAATCCAACTACCATTCCGTTGGTTTTGGTTCTAAATTGTCCGATACTTTTTTGTATAAATTCCTCGTTAGCAACTTCTAATTGGCGTAATACAATTTGAGATTCTTCTACAGTTTTAGCCGCTTCGGTTTCGTGCAGATTCAAATATTTTGTAAACTCGGTTGCCTGAGCATCTGTACCAATCACGCAAATTTCATCACCCGGAAACAAACGTTCTGTTTTAGTCGGAATCGGAATTGTTACTTCGCCACGTTTTATGTAAGCAATATTAATTCCCATTTCTTCACGAATACGCAATTCCTGTAATGTTTTACCAGCCAGATTCGATTCTTTCCCAATCTCAAAAAATGACATGTGACCATCCCAGGGCATTAAATTGGCATAACGTCTGTCGATTTTTTTGTTTTCACGATCGTTGAAATTCTTTAAAAAGTGATTTTCAATTTTGTGATATTGTTCGTTCAGCTTTTTAGGGAATATTTGATACACCACGATAGCAATTATTAAGGCAACAAAAGCAACCAAAGGCGAGAAGAAAATGTTCAGTAGAAATCCGATAAAAAATAATCCTAGACTCATTCTGATTAAAATCATCATCAAAAGAGCACCACGATATTTACGCTCTTCCCAAAGTAATTCAACTTCATCAACTGCAACGCGTCGCAGCGATAATGCCCATAAAAAAGGCGCAATTGCAATTAATGTAATAAGTGCAGCCAAAGTATTTCCAAATCTTGTATCAGCTACCAGGGGCGCAATAAATTTAGATGATAATAAAATAATGGCAGCAATAATAATAGTGTGCAGAATAATTTGAATTACATAAGCATGTAGTACTTTCTGCCAAATACTTACCGATTTTATCGCTTGTGCGTTTAAACTATAACGGTTGATGTTTTTAACCCATTTTTTAGGTAATTTCTGCTCCAGAAAATGAGAAAAAGGCACAGCATATTTCACCATAAAAGGTGTGGTAAAAGTTGTGATTGCAGAAACAGCCACAACAACGGGATATAAAAATGAACTTGTAACATTAAGAGTAATTCCTAAAGTGGCAATAATAAACGAGAATTCACCAATTTGCGACAAACTCATTCCGGTTTGCACCGATTGTTTAAGCGGTTGTCCGGCCAGTAAAGCGCCAATGGTAGAACTCACCGATTGTCCCAGAATGGTTATAACCGTTAAAATGGCGACCGGAAGGGCATGCTCGTACAACATTTTCGGATCAATTAACATTCCGACAGAAACGAAAAATATAGCGCCAAATAAATCTTTTACCGGTTTTACCAAATGTTCGATATGTTCTGCCTGAGTTGTTTCGGCAATAATAGAACCCATTATAAAAGCGCCTAAAGCTGGAGAAAAACCAACATTCGAAGCGAAAATAACCATCGTAAGACATAATGCCAGCGAAATAATAAGCAACATTTCATCTGTCAGTAAATGTTTTGCTTTTTTAAGAAGCGTCGGAATAAAAAAGATTCCGCCCAAAAACCAGGCTGTCAGGAAAAACACGAGTTTTAAAACCGACATTAATAATTCGCTTCCCGAAAATTGCTGACTTACCGCAATCGTAGAAAGTAAAACCATCATTAAAATGGCCACAATATCTTGTACAATTAGGGAACCAATAACAATTCCGGCAAATTTTTGCGCTTTAACACCAAGCTCATCAAACGTTTTTAAGATGATGGTTGTAGAAGAAATCGATAAAATTACCCCCAGGAAAATACTATCCATTTGCGACCAATCCATCCATCTTCCAACCAGATAGCCAATAGCAACCATTGTTATAATTTGCGTACAAGCGGTAATCGAAGCCGTTCCGCCCACTTTCATCAGTTTCTTAAAACTAAATTCCAAACCTAAACTAAACAAAAGGATAATTACTCCAATTTCTGCCCAGACTTCAACGCTTTTCATTTCTGTTATTGAAGGGAAAAAATCAAAATGATTACCTGCTAAAAACCCGGCAATTAGATATCCTAAAACCAAAGGCTGTTTCATTTTTTTAAATAACAATACAGCAATTCCGGCAGTCATCAGGATTAATCCCAAGTCGCTAATTAAAGGTTCTAAGTGGTGCGTAGTTTCTGCAACGGCATTTAAGGCAATCATAAGTGGTATTTTTTGTTCAGGAGCTAATCCAGCTTTTCATTTCAAGCTTTTACTCAAAAAACATATTTTTAAAGCAGTACCAGGAGCTTCCTCCGGTCGCTCTGTTCCTGCAAAAAAATATAGTTTTTTTCGCAAAAGGCTTTTCATTGCAATCTGGGCTAGTTTCCAATCGGATTTAATGAGAATAAAAAAAGCTATCGTTAAAGATAGCTTTTTTTGAGAAAATATTTTAGGTTTCCTTTAGATTCCTGTGAAATTGGCAGGTGTTATCTGCATTAATTCTTGCTTAATGGCATCAGAAACATCTAAAGTCGCAATAAAATTGTGAATTGCTTTTTTGTCAATAGCTTCATTAGTTCTTGTTAAACCTTTCAAAGCTTCATATGGATTTGGATAGGCTTCACGACGTAAAATAGTCTGAATTGCTTCTGCTACAACCGCCCAATTTTTTTCTAAATCTTCTGCAAATTTACCTTCGTTTAAAAGCAATTTGTTTAAACCTTTCAACGCAGATTCAAAAGCAATAATAGTATGTCCCATCGGAACTCCAATATTACGCAAAACCGTACTGTCAGTTAAATCACGTTGTAATCTTGAAATTGGCAATTTCGCCGATAAATGTTCGAAAATAGCATTTGCCATTCCTAAATTTCCTTCAGAATTTTCAAAATCAATTGGATTCACTTTATGTGGCATCGCCGATGATCCAATTTCACCCGCTTTGATTTTTTGTTTAAAATAATCCATAGAAACATACGTCCAGATATCACGGTCTAAATCGATAATGATATTGTTGATTCTTTTTAAAGCATCAAAAAATGCAGCAAAATGATCGTAATGTTCTATTTGTGTTGTTGGAAAAGAATGGTGTAAACCAAGTTCATTTTCTACAAATTTACTTCCAAATTGTTTCCAGTCGATTTGTGGATAGGCTACGTGATGTGCGTTGTAATTTCCTGTTGCACCACCAAATTTAGCAGCAAACGGAATATTAAACAACAAACGCATTTGCTCTTCTAGGCGTTCTACGAAAACCAAAATTTCCTTGCCCAAACGGGTAGGAGAGGCCGGTTGTCCGTGCGTACGCGCTAACATCGGAATGTCCTTCCATTCTACGCTTAATTCTTTTAATTTCGAAATTAAAGCAATTAGAGATGGCATATAAACCTGCTCAAAAGCATCTTTTGTAGAAAGCGGAATAGCAGTATTATTAATATCCTGAGATGTTAACCCAAAGTGAATGAACTCTTTATGTTGAGATAAACCTAATTTTTCAAAAGCATCTTTAATAAAATACTCAACCGCTTTTACGTCATGATTGGTTACCTTTTCTGTTTCTTTAATCCAAAGTGCATCTTCGTTAGAGAAATTTTTATAGATATTACGCAAACTGTCAAATAAATTTGGGTTCACGCCAGAAAGTTGTGGTAATGGCACTTCGCACAAGGCAATAAAGTATTCAATTTCAACCAATACACGGTATTTGATTAAAGCTTCTTCAGAGAAAAAAGGTGCTAATGAAAGGGTTTTGCTTCTATATCTTCCGTCAATTGGCGATATAGCATTCAATTCGTTTAAAGTAGTCATTGTTATGTTGTTTGTTCGAAAGGTGCAAATATAAACAGAATTTGCGGATTAAAACAGGCAAATTAAGGAAACACAAATTTCATAAATTTTCACGAAAAAAACCTTTTCTAATACTTCAAATAAATTAGAAAGAATTTATTTTTCAATTTAAAACAGCAATGATTAGTGTAAATTTGTGAAATTTGTATTTGATTTTATTGAATAGATTTTAATCTTTCTCTTAATTCTGCAACGCCTTCAGACGCCGGTTTGGCAATAACTTCCACTTTATTTTGAATATTCGGAATCGAAATTGGTTTTGGATCAATATAAAAAACAGGCGTAATTCGATCAGTATATGAAATTAATCCTGCTGCAGGATAAACTTGCAATGAAGTGCCAATCACAGCAAAATAATCTGCAGTTTCCGTGATTTCAATGGCTTCTTCAAGAGCAGGAACATCTTCGCCAAACCAAACAATATGCGGGCGTAGTTGGTGTCCGTTTTCGTCAAAATCTCCTGTAAATAAATCGTCATGCCAATCGAGAATTAGATCACGGTTTCGGGTACTTCTTACTTTTAATAGTTCGCCATGCAAATGCAAAACTTTGGTACTTCCGGCACGTTCGTGTAAGTCATCGACATTTTGAGTAATAATATATACATCAAAATCCTGTTCTAATTCGGCTAAAATCTGATGACCTAAATTCGGCTTCACTTCCTTAAGCTGCTCGCGTCTTTTGTTGTAAAAATCTAAAACCAGTTCCTGATTTTTATGCCAGCCTTCGGGAGTTGCAACTTCCATTACATCATGACCTTCCCATAAACCATCGCTGTCACGAAAAGTTTTTATTCCGCTTTCGGCACTAATTCCGGCGCCGGTTAAAACAACAAGTTTCTTTTTCATTTTATTAAATTAAAAGATAAAAATAGTGATTTACTTATCTAATTCCATTAAAAAAGTAAGACTTAAACAATTCTTCTTTTAGAACTTTGATAGCAATTTAGCGTAGTTATACGTATTGTCAGGCTTTTGCGAATTCTTTAATTTTAATGGGTAATAAAAGAAAAGAAATTCTAAATGATTTTAGTACAATTTACAGGATTATCAGGATCGGGAAAAACGACATTGGCAGAAAATGTTCGCTATTTGCTAATTGAAAATGGTTACAAAGCCGAAATAGTTGACGGAGATGTTTATCGTAAAACAATTTGCAGGGATTTAGGATTTTCTAAAGATGACAGATGCGAAAATGTCAGGCGTTTGTTTCATGTTGGACGAAATTTTATTGAAAATGATACAATCGTTTTAATGTCTGTAATAAATCCGTACGAAAATCTCCGAAATGAATTAAGAAACTATGAATTTGTCCGAACTGTATTTTTAGATTGTTCAATAGAAAATCTCATTAAAAGAGATCCAAAAGGACTTTACAAAAAAGCTTTACTTCCGGATAACGATAGTAATAAAATTAAAAATTTTACGGGAATTAGCGATGTTTTTGAGATTCCGACAAAAGCAGATTTAATATTGAAAACAGATTCTGAAACCGTTTCTTTTTCTACGAACAAGCTTTATGAATTTATTATTGAGAATGTGTCTTATGTAAATTCAGGTACTATAGAATTAAAATCTAATTTGTAAATAAGAATATTATGAATCCTTCTTCCAGTAAACTTCCGATTTCTTTTTCTGTTGATAAATTACAAAATGATCTTATTATATGCGAAAATAATTTATGGACACCGCATTTTAATACAAACCGATACGAAGGAAACTGGACAAGCGTTTCTTTAAGATCGCAATCTGGTTTGGTTAACGATATCATGTCTTTTGCTAACAAGGAATATAAAGACACAAGTTTACTGGATCAATGTCATTATTTTAAAGAAATTATGGATTGGTTTCAATGCGAAAAAGAAGCGGTCAGATTACTTCGTTTAGATCCGCAAAGTGAGATTAAAGAACATGTAGATAATGATACTTCGTATGAAGATGGTTTTTTTAGAATTCATATACCTATTATCACAAACTCAGAAGTATATTTTTATGTAGATAAAAAACTGGTTCCGATGAAAATGGGAGAATGCTGGCATGCTAATTTTCAATTGCCGCATAGCGTAGAAAACAAAAGTGCTGAACCGCGTATTCATTTTACAATTGATTGTATAAGAAACGATTGGTCTGATGAATTATTTTCTAAAATGGGTTTTGATGTTCATTATTCTCCAAATAAAACTGAATATTCAGACGAAGTAAAACAACAAATAATTGCTGAACTTTCCCGAAATCCATCAGATGCAACAGCTAAAATTATTGCAGAACTTCAAACAAAATAATTTACAAAATGGAAAATATAAACCATCCACTCTTTAATTGGATTCCGATTAATTTGGTAGAAAAAGATAATCAGATATATTTTGAATGGTTTTATCTGGCTGATTTAAAATATGCCGAACCTTTTTTTGAAGAAACTATTTCGAAATGCCGAAGCCTTACTTATAATTCAAAATCATTTAAGGTAATAAGTACTGTAGAAAATCTGATAAATTGGTCTGAAGAACTAATTTCAGTTGAATTAAAATCATTGTTTTTTCATGTTTCCCGCTGCGGTTCTACAATGCTGAGTCAGTCTTTGGTAACTTCTGCAGAAAATATAATGATTTCTGAAGCACCAATTATTGATCAAATTTTAAGAAGCAACATTTTTAGTTTGGAGAAAAAAACGGTTCTTATAAAATCAGTATTAAAATTATTAGGCCAAAAAAGATTTACGGAGCAACAGCATTTGATTATAAAACTCGATGCCTGGCATATTTTTAACGCTTCATTTTTAAGATCAATTTTTCAGGAAACACCTTTTGCTTTGCTGTACAGAAATCCGACAGAAGTATTAAAGTCACATCAGAAAAAAATGGGAATGCATATGGTACCTAACCTGTTGCCACCAAATGTTTTTGGGATTTTCGCGAAAGAAATTGATGAAATAAGTTTTCAGCAATATGGTGCATTAGTTTTGGAGAAATATTTTCAGGGATTTCTGGATTTTTATGAGAGCGATGAAAATGTAACAGTTCTTAATTATAATGAAGGAATGAAACAAGTTGTTGAGCAATTTTTATCATTCATTAACACCAAATATTCTAATACCGAATTGGACAAAATGTATGATCGCTTACAAAAACATTCAAAAAATGAAAAGGCCATTTTTACCGGAGATCTTTTTAAAGAAGAGTCTTTACAAATAGATTTTACAAGACTCATTATTTTGCACGAAAAACTGAATAATACTCTATACAAACATTTAGAATGCTAAGCTATAAGTTTTATTTTTGTAAAAACAGGAGCGAGTTTTAATGTTTTAATCTGAAGTATGTTTTTTTCTTCCTTTATATATTATTTTTATCCCATGAGAAAGCTAATTTTAATATTCGTGTTTCTGGCAACAACTGTTTTAT
The DNA here is from genome assembly GCF_004362015.1 of Flavobacterium chryseum. Taxonomy (GTDB): domain Bacteria; phylum Bacteroidota; class Bacteroidia; order Flavobacteriales; family Flavobacteriaceae; genus Flavobacterium. The sequence continues at coordinate 222,964 of NZ_SNWW01000008.1, read as the reverse complement.
CCGCTCAAGCTAAAACAGATAAAATAATTGCATTTAATAACAATAGTTCTATTGCAAATTTTGAATTTTCACAGAAAGACAATTATTTTATAAATTATCAAAAATACCTGATTTTTCCTGTTCAGTTTTCTATCTACAATCCGAAACCCGGCTTTAATCCTTATAAAATCGAATCGCAAAAATATTATTCTTTTGCAAATACTAATTTATTGCTTAAAAGGGAAATGAGTAATATAGAACCGGAACCAATGCCGGGTGGGAGCAAAAAGAAAAGCATTGGCGAAGCTATTTTTGAAGATGCTGTAGAGGGTATTTTTAATAAAAAATCGAAATAAAGCAATCGAAATACTTCTTTTAAAATGTATTTTTGTCGTAAATAAGTTTAAAATGATTGATTTAGATTACCTCGCTTTCCTTGAAAATATATTAACTGATAACCGAAAAGAAAAATTTCTGAAAGTACTCGGAAACCGAACCAAACATTTTACAATTGTTGTCGAAGATATTTTCCAGATGCATAATACAAGCGCCGTAATGCGTAGTTGTGAAGTTTTTGGAATTCAGGAACTTAACGTTATCGAGCAGCGTTACGGAAAACGAATTGATAAAGAAATTGCTATGGGCGCTCAAAAATGGGTTGATATTAATAAATTCGATTCGGTTACCAATTGTATTTCGACTTTAAAAAATCAAGGATATCAAATTATTGCCACAACGCCTCATGAAAACGATTGTTTGATGGAGGATTTTGATATTACAAAACCAAGCGCTTTATTTTTCGGAACGGAAAGAGACGGTTTATCGGAAGAAATTCTGGAAAAAGCAGATGGTTTTCTAAAAATTCCGATGGTTGGTTTTACAGAAAGTTTAAATATCTCGGTTTCAGCAGCAATCATTATTCAAAACCTGACAAACAGATTAAGAGAATCTGATGTAAACTGGCAATTGACAGATGAAGAAATTTTGGAGAAACGTTTGCATTGGGCTAAAAATTCTATAAAAGATATTAAACGAATTGAAGCTCGTTATTTCGAAGAAAATCCTCGATGAGTTATAATAGACTAAGTTGCTAAGAAAAACCTATCCATTAGCAACTTAGATCTCAGTAGCTTTAAATTACTTCTTCAAAAATAAAATAAAACCCAGAATGCTAACAATCAAAATCGTCAATGCCGCCAAAACCATTGTAAGATCGCGAATGTTTTTTCCGGCCCAATCCATAAATAAGAATTTGTGTAAGATTGCAAATGAATATCCTTCAATCATATCCGAACTTTTAACAATGGCTGCTAATCTTGAAGTAGCAGTTTCGATGAAGTAGGTAGTTTTCTCCGGCGTATCATAAACCAATTTTACGACTGGCAGTCTTTTGTTTACAAAGCCATATTCTCTGCTTTCAAAATCAGTTAAAACTTTCGATTCTAATAATTTTACATTTTCTAATGAAGTTTGAGGTTCATCAGAACTTTCGACCATTTCGCAACAAGCGGCTTTTGGTGCTCCATCAGTAAAATAATAAGCCAGAAATTCAGCATATTGAAGATCAATATTTGGTACCACTTTATTAGTTGCAGCATTAATGTAAATTACCTCTGATTTTGCATCTGCTTTTTTATTCCATTTTGAATTGGAATCTGCTTTTGAAGTCTTGAATTTTCCTTTTTGAAGCAATTGACAACGGAAATAAGTCGTGTCGTTTAAAGTAATAATACTGGCATTTTGAAAACGAGTCCAATCTAAATTCAATGCATTATTGGCTGTCGAAATTTCTTTAGTTTTGAAAGTCGGCTCATAAACCATTTGCGATAAGGTATAGGGGGTCCACTTCGTTGTAGCGTGATAAGCGCCACTAAAAGCGAATGTCAGTATAAAAAGCGAAACCCAAATTCCAATTTGGCGATGGTATTTTCTAAGCCCTTTTTTAGGCGCTACATTATCTGTTTTTTTGAATTGTTTCCACAATAAACCATAGATTAAAATTCCGCTCAAGGCAGAAAATCCAATGATTGACAATAAAAAAATCATTGTAATAATTCGGATACTATTATTTGTTATGGCATCAATAAAAGACCAATTATGAAAAGTATCAAAAAACCATATAAAAGCCTGTCTTGATGTAGGATTATAAGTTGCCAATTTGCCTGAAGAAGTTTCTAAATAAACCTGCATTGCATCCTCACGGTCAAAAGTAAGTTTATAAACAGGTAAATAACGATTTACATATTTGTATTGCGAGGTAAATTCAGTAACAACCTCACTCTTTTTTACTGCACTTTTTTGGTCATCCAAAAAATAGCGAGAAAGCCATTCAGCATATTTTTGATCTCCATTTTGCAGTTTTTTAGCATTCGAAGTATCAAAATATATAAGTTCACCAAAGATTGTCTTGATCTGATAAAAAGTAGCGTTGTTAAACGAAACGATTCGAAAATTCTTGAATTGGCTGATTTCGTTTTTTTCCAAAACTTCCTGAATAGAAAAGTGCAATTTATTTTTATCAATTGTTTGCGGTTCTAATTTTTCGTGTGCAATTTCAGGTTTAAAAAAATGCGCCATAAACGGATGCATCAATCCTGATAATGTCCAAAAAATTACTGGAATAATCGTGATTAAACCAATTGTACGATGCCATTTGTACATGTGCTGTTTGATCTTCTTGACAAACTTTGAATCTTTTTTCTTAGACTTTTTTTCTTTATTTATTTCTTTGCTCATATTTGAGTTTTTATGATTGTCTAACTTTTTGTTTTTGCCTATTTTTTTAATGAAAAGTTGTATTGTATTCCAAATACAAAAGTTCTTGGCGCTGCTGCGGTATAAGTTGGTTGAGCATTTGTTGTGTTAGCTCTCGAAACATTATAAGCGTATAATTTATCAGTTAGGTTTAGTACGTTTCCATAAATTTCAATTCCCTTCCATTGATACCCAATTCTGGCGTTAAATATATTGTAACCGTCATATTTTATGGTATTAATCTGATCTTGGTAATAACTTCCCACAAGCTGCCATTCAAGAGATGTTCTTAAATTTGGAAGCCAGTTTGGATAATAACTTACCTCAGAATTTCCGGACCATCTAGGCGCTGCCGGCATTTCTTTTCCGTTTAAATCCTGAACAGGATCTGTTCGTTTGTCAGAAAGTTTAAAATCAATATAAGTGTGTTGTGCATAAGTTCCTCCAAGACGAATATTGAATTGTTTTGATGGACGATACGAAGCTCCAAATTCAACTCCTTTATGGCGTGTTTCTCCAGCCGAGCGATAATCTGTTGAATTATCAGGAAGCTTGATGCTTAAAAGCTCATTTTCACCTTCCATATAATACAACGCATAATCGAAATTTAATTTGTTTTGAAAGAAAGAAAGCCATCCGCCAACTTCATAATTGTCGAAAGTAGCAGGTTCTAAATTATAATAAAAATCTGCAGGAACTCCGGTTGTTCCGCCAGTTCCGGGTTTTGTTCTAAAGATCGATGTAATTCCCGGAGGCGCAAAACCTTGTGAATAATTGCCATAAAAACCGGCAAAATCAACCGGATTGTAATTTATACCTGCCTTATAAGTTAACTTGTCATAAACTTTACTTCCGGTAGATTGGTCTAAAGCATTATCATAATTCACTTTCATATTATCGTAACGCCCACCAAAAGTGATAATTAGTTTTTCGATTGGATTAAAACTCAATTGCGCATATCCTGCAGAATTGAAAATATCGGCAGTATAATCGGCTAATTTTGATTCTGGATGTTCTGCAATAATTTCATAAGAATTTACGGTTTGTTTACCAGCTTCTCCCGGATTCAGATTAGCTTTCAAATCAATTACATACGACCAATAAGTTACAGGAGAGTAATCATATAAAGCTCCCGCAACAATTTTAGTGTTTAGGAAATCAAATTTTTGAGTATGCTGCCCTATGGCTCCGTAACTTTTAAAATTGTTTGAATTTACTTCACCTTTTGCTGTAGTAGGATTTACAGTCGGACTCCATTTTATTCCGTACGAAGGATTTTGTCCTAACTTATTGTCTCTCAAATAAGCTGTAATATAACTACTTGAATTAGTATTCCAATCATGCTCTAAAGTTAGTCGTGTTCTTAAAGCGTCAGATTTTCTATAGGTGAAATCAGATGAGCTTTTATAAGTTCTGTTATTAAACGCATCTTCATTAACAGTTCCGCTCATATCCGAATAATATTTTCCATACATGGTATTGCTAATCAATCGGGTAGATGGTGAGATGTTATAGTCGATTCTTGCATTTAGATTATCTTTGTTGTAATCAGAATAGGTCATCCAGCCGTTTTCCTGCAAACTTGAAATTCCTGCAATATGAAAGCCAACTTTTCCAATTGTTGCGCCACCGGCAGCCTGAAATCTTCTGTAACCATAATTGTCTGCCTGAACTCCAAATTTAAATTCAGGATCAACAGGTGGTTTTAGTGAAATTAAATTAATTGTCCCGCCCACAGCTTCCGGACCATATAAAGAAGAAACAGGTCCTTTAACCACTTCTATACTTTGCAAATTAAACTGATTAATTTCTAGTAAAGCATTGTGATTGAAGATTCCCATAGGACGAATTGGTAAACCATCTTCCAGATATAAATAATACGCGTTAGTCGTCATAGGCTGACGAATCGACATCATGTGTTGTTCGTTTCCTAAATTTACCATTAAAACGCCCGGAGTTTTGTTTATGATTTCGTAAACGGCCGTCGCTTTAGTTTCGTTAATTGTTTTGGCAGTTATTTTACTAATGGCAACAGGAGTTTCCTTTCGTAAAGTAGCTGTTCTGTTAGCTGTTATAAAAACGTTTTCAAGTTCTTGCGATTTTGTGGTGTCTTTCTCTACTTTGTTTTGCGCCAAAACACATTGTCCTATGATTAATAGGATAAAGTATATTTTTTTCATTTTAGATTATATAAATTTTAAAAGTAACATGTGTTTTTTCCTGACTTAACGACAAGAAAAATTCTTTTCAAACGAATTGAAAAGTGTGACTGAAATTTATATAAAATTGGATGGAGGACGAAAAGTAGCTTTCGAAACCGAAATTGGTTTTTTATCAAAAGAAGCGAAGATTTTCGCCTTTGATTCAATTAATGTTACTAATTTAAAATTAGTTGTAGTGGTATTTTGAATGTAAACAACTTCTGCTTTTTCTTTAAGATTGTTTTGCATTCTTTTTTCATTATCGGCATATTTTTTCAAGCTTTTTTGAAGCTCGCATCGGCCGTTACAGGAATTAAAAACCATTTTGCGTTGTACACAGATCGTTTTTGAAATTTCTTCCTGATTTAATTTGAAAGAAGTATAAACAAAGAAACTGCCAAAGGAGGGCAGTAAAAGCATGCAGGAAAGAAATATGATAATATACTTTTTCAAGTTGTTTCGTTGTTTACGATTGCAAAAATACATTTTATTCGTTTTAGAAAGAATTAAAAATAAATTTTTTGCAATAAAAAATCCGCAATTACAATGTAACTGCGGATTTTCGATTTGACAAACCCAACAGATTTTTAAAACCTGTCGGGTTTAAGATGTTATGTATTAATTATTTAACAAGAACCCATTCGCCGTTAGCGATTAGTGTTTCTGCTTTTTTAAATTTCATTGTTTCTGTTTTTCCGGTTGCAACTTCCTGAACTGTTACAGTATCATTTCGGTTGATTTTTGGCATATCTCTTACAATCGTTTCTGTAACCTGACGTTGTTGTGTTTCTCCGGCTTCACGATTGATGTCTTCGCTGTTTACAATTTCGTCTTTGCTTAATTTGAAGTTCTCTTTTTGACGAACTTCTCTTGCTTCGTGAATTTCAGAAGTAACGTTTTGAGCCGGTAAATCACCTTTGAACAAGAATGAAATAACTTCTTTATTTACGTTGTCTAACATTCCTCTAAACAAATTGAAAGCTTCTAATTTGTAAATAAGCAATGGATCTTTTTGTTCGTGAACGGCTAATTGAACCGATTGCTTCAATTCGTCCATTTTACGTAAATGTTTTTTCCATGCCTCATCAACAATAGAAAGTGTGATGTTTTTCTCAAAATCAGCGATTAATTGTGTTCCTTGACTATCATAAGCTTTTTTCAAATCAGTAACTACATTCAAAGTTTTAATTCCATCCGTAAAAGGAACTACAATTCTTTCAAAATGATTGTTTGGCTCTTCGTAAACGCCTTTAATAATTGGAAAAGCTTCTCGTGCGCTTCTTTCAGTTTTTTCAGTATAGAAAGCTAAAGTCTCTTTGTATATTTTTCCTGTGATTTCGATATCAGTTAATTTTGCAAAATCAGCTTCAGAAATTGGAGAAGTGATAGAGAAATAACGAATCAAATCAAATTCGAAATTTTTGAAATCATTAACAGGCTTCGTTTGACTTACAATTAGTTCGCAAGTATCATAAAGCATGTTTGCAATATCCAGTTTCAAACGCTCACCAAATAAGGCGTGACGACGACGTTTGTACACTACTTCACGTTGAGAGTTCATTACGTCATCATATTCTAATAAACGTTTACGAACACCAAAGTTGTTTTCTTCTACTTTTTTCTGAGCACGCTCGATAGATTTAGTCATCATAGAATGCTGAATTACTTCACCTTCCTGCAATCCCATTCTGTCCATTACTTTAGCAACTCTTTCAGAACCAAATAAACGCATTAAGTTATCTTCAAGAGAAACATAAAATTGAGAACTTCCCGGATCTCCCTGACGTCCTGCACGACCACGTAACTGTCTGTCAACACGACGAGAATCATGACGCTCAGTACCCACGATTGCTAAACCTCCTGCAGCTTTTACTTCTGGAGATAATTTAATATCGGTACCACGACCAGCCATATTTGTTGCAATAGTTACAACTCCGGCTTTACCTGCTTCTTCTACAATTTGAGCTTCTTGTTTGTGCATTTTTGCATTCAAAACGTTATGTGTAACGCCTCTCATTTTCAACATTCGGCTTAATAATTCTGAAATCTCTACAGAAGTTGTTCCAATCAATACTGGTCTTCCTGCATTAGATAATTGTGTTACATCTTCAATTACAGCGTTGAATTTCTCGCGTGTCGTTTTGTAGATATAATCTTCTTTGTCTTGTCTTGACATCGGACGGTTTGTTGGAATTTCCACAACATCCAATTTATAAATCTGCCATAACTCGCCAGCTTCTGTAACCGCTGTACCTGTCATACCACCTAATTTGCTGTACATTCTGAAATAATTCTGTAATGTAACAGTTGCAAAAGTTTGTGTAGCAGCTTCGATTTTTACATTTTCTTTAGCTTCAATCGCCTGGTGTAAACCGTCAGAATAACGACGACCATCCATGATACGACCTGTTTGCTCATCGACAATCATAATTTTGTTGTCCATGATCACATATTCTACATCTTTTTCAAAAAGAGCATATGCTTTTAAAAGCTGAGTAAGAGTGTGAATACGCTCGCTTTTTACTCCAAAATCCTGAAATAATCTTTCTTTAGCTTCAGCCTCAGCATCTTTATCCAGTTTTTGTTTTTCTATAGCTGCAATTTCAGTACCGATATCCGGAAGTACGAAAAAGTCAGCATCAGTATCTCCTGAAAGGTATTGAATACCATTGTCAGTCAATTCAACCTGATTGTTTTTTTCTTCAATTACAAAATACAACGCTTCATCTACTTTATGCATTTCGCGATTGTTATCCTGCATGTATTGATTTTCGGTTTTTTGAAGCAATTGTTTGATTCCTTCTTCACTCAAAAATTTAATTAATGCTTTGTTTTTAGGTAAACTTCTGTAAGCTCTTAGTAATAAGAATCCGCCTTCTTTAGTATTTCCTTCTTTGATAAGTCTTTTAGCTTCGGCTAAGAAACCATTTGCTAACTGACGTTGTTGACTTACTAAGTTTTCGATTTTTGGTTTCAACTCATTAAATTCATGACGATCTCCTTGCGGAACTGGTCCTGAAATAATAAGCGGCGTTCTTGCGTCATCAATTAATACAGAATCGACCTCATCGACAATAGCGTAGTTATGTTTTCTTTGCACTAAATCACTTGGCGAATGTGCCATGTTATCTCTTAAATAGTCAAAACCAAATTCATTATTGGTTCCGTAAGTGATATCAGCGTCGTATGCTTTTTTTCTTTGTTCTGTACTTGGCTGGTGATTATCAATACAATCTACAGATAAACCATGAAATTCGAATAAAGGTGCTTTCCATGTACTATCACGTTTAGCCAAATAATCATTCACAGTTACTAAGTGAACACCATTTCCAGTTAAAGCGTTTAAGTAAAGCGGAAGTGTAGCAACCAAAGTTTTACCTTCACCTGTTTGCATTTCGGCAACTTTACCTTCGTGCAAAACCATTCCTCCAATTAACTGAACATCATAGTGAATCATGTCCCAAGTAATTTCTTTACCGGCAGCATTCCATTTGTTAGCCCAAATTGCTTTATCACCTTCAATCGTGATGTAGCTTTTTGAAGCAGAAAATTCGCGGTCTTTTGGAGTTGCAGTAACTTCGATAAAAGAATTGTCTTTAAAACGACGTGCTGTTTCTTTTACAACAGAAAAAGCTTCAGGAAGAATTTCTAATAAAGTTTTCTCTGAAATTTCATAAGCTTCTTTTTCAAGAGTGTCAATAGCATCATAAAGATCTTCTCTTTTGTCGATGTCTTCAATGTTCTCTACTTCAGTCTTAAGCGAAGCAATTTTAGCATCTTTATCAGCTCTTGCTTCTTTTATTTTTTCTTTAAAATATGCGGTCCTAGCTCTCAATTCGTCGTGAGACAAACTCATTAAGCTAGTTTCGAATGTTTTAATTTTTGTTAAGTAAGGCTGTAAAGCTTTGACATCTTTCTGTGATTTATCACCTACAAAGACTTTTATAATACTGTTTATGAAACTCATGATTTGTTGTATTTCTATTTATGTAAATGTTGTATTTAGAACCAAAAAAAAAGCCTCTGAGATGAGACTTTTTCCTTTGGTTTATTTTTTAATATTCATCCTCGTTCCAAAGATAATCTTCGTCTGTTGGATAATCAGGCCAAATTTCTTCCATTGATTCATATATCTCCCCTTCATCTTCAATAGACTGAAGGTTTTCTACTACTTCTAAAGGAGCACCAGCTCTAATAGCATAGTCAATAAGTTCGTCTTTGTTAGCAGGCCATGGCGCATCACTTAAATAAGATGCTAATTCTAATGTCCAATACATCTGTTATCTGTTTAGTTTGTGCAAAAATAAATTTTTTACTGAAAAAGACAAGTAAATTTTGATTTATTTTAGGAAAATTTAAGAACGTCTCTATAATTGCAGATTTTAGATTGTTGATTTTAGATTGTTAGAATGCTACAAAATCTAAAATCTGAACTCTAAAATCTAAAATTTTACTTTCTGGGAATCCATTTCACTTCATCCGCTTTTAAGTCTGACGACAACTTCCGTGCCAAGACAAAAAGGTAGTCAGAAAGTCGGTTTAAGTATTGAATTGCAATTTCCGGAACATGTTCATTATGGCTTAAATGTACTGCCAAACGCTCTGCACGACGGCAAATACAGCGTGCAATATGACAATGTGACACGGTTGGGTGCCCGCCTGGTAAAACAAAATGAGTCATTTTAGGAAGGCTTTCTTCCATTTTATCTATTTCGTTTTCAAGTAATTCAATATCAGTGTCAATTATTCCAAGGTTTTTTAACCGAAGCTCTCCGTTTTTTAAAACCTCTTTTTCTGCCGGAGTTGCTAAAATAGCACCTACGGTAAATAACCGATCCTGAATTTCTATTAAAATCGTTTTATAGTGTGAATCAATTTCCTGATCGCGGATAAGACCTATATAAGAGTTCAATTCGTCAACAGTTCCGTAACTGTCAATCCTAATATGATCTTTAGGAACACGCGTACCTCCAAAAAGAGCTGTTGTTCCTTTATCTCCGGTTTTTGTATATACCTTCATTGTTATTTTAGATTGTAGATTTATGATTTTAGATTGAAAAGTGGTAACTCAAAATCTGGATTTAGGAAATAATCTATAATCTAAAATCAAAAATCTAAAATTATTTATTGGTGTCACTTTCAATCAATCCGTCTCTTAAACGAATTACGCGATGTGCGTATGCTGCAATATCTTCTTCGTGAGTAACAAGGATTACAGTATTTCCCTGTTCGTGAATGTCTCCAAAAAGTTTCATAATTTCTACAGAAGTTTTACTGTCTAAATTTCCTGTTGGTTCATCGGCTAAAATGATAGAAGGTTTGTTAACCAAAGCACGTGCAATTGCTACACGTTGGCGTTGTCCACCTGAAAGCTGATTGGGTTGATGGTCCATTCTATCGGCAAGATTTACCTGTGTCAAAACTTCGATGGCGCGTGCGTTGCGTTCTGATTTTGAATGTCCGGCATAAATCATTGGCAAAGCGACATTGTCCAGGGCAGTAGTTCTTGGTAAAAGATTAAAAGTCTGAAAAACAAAACCAATTTCCTTATTTCGAATTCCGGCTAATTCGTCGTCTTTCATTTGGCTGACATCTTTTCCGTTTAAAACATAATGTCCTGAAGTAGGAGTATCCAAACAACCTAATAAGTTCATTAAAGTTGATTTTCCGGATCCGGAAGGCCCCATTAAAGCTACATATTCGCCTTTTTTAATTTCTAAATCTATACCTTTTAAGACATAAACAATTTCGTTGCCTAAAACAAAATCTCGTTTGATGTTTGTTATTTTAATTAATGGATCTGCCATTTTGTTTTACAATTTTGGATTTAAAAGTACGAAACACTTTTTAATAATTTAATAAGTAGTGCTTAATAGATTTTTGTTACATATTTAGAGCGTTTTGAAAGTCAAAATTCAGCAAAACTATTTTTTCTTAAAAATTATAATCTATCGAAAAGAAAAAGATGTTATATGATTTCAAAATGTTTTTACATAATTATCATATTTTGTAATTTTTATTAAATTATTTTTATTTTAAGTATTAAATTTTTAATTATTATTTATGATTATTCAATTTTTTAACTATATTTGCCCTATAACTTTAAATATCAAAATTATGAAGAACATACAAATTTTATCAGGAATTGCATTAATTGCATTAAGTTTTACATCATGTAAAGACGAAAAACAAGAACAAGCTAAAAAAACTATCGACGCATATGTAACATATGTTGATTCAGTAAAAAATGTAAAAGCTGACGAATTGAAAGCAGACTGGAAAGATGTTGATGCTGAATATGAAAGAAGAGCAGCAAATGCACAATTAGCACTTGCAGATCTTAAAGACAATACAGCAGAGACTGAAAAAATAAATTCTACTAAAGTTAAATATGAAGAATTTAAAAATAGTATGGCTGAAACTCTTGCACCACCTGTAAGCCCAAAACAACAATTGCGTAATGCATTATTTGGTGAAGGAAAAATTGGTGATGATATGAGTTTTGCTTGGGTAAATGCTCAAAATATTCATAATGTGTATCAACAATTTGTTCATACTGTAGAAAATAACAAAGACAGTTATTCTCGTGAAGACTGGGATGAAATTAAATTAATGTATGAAGCACTTGACAACCGTAAAAATACAGTTGAAAAAGAAGGTCTTTCATCTGAAGACAACAGAAAAATTGCAGGTTTGAAAATTAAATTTGCTCCAATGTATACTGTAAACAGAATGGGAGCTAAATCTGACGAAACAGCTGCAGCTAAAAAATAAGGTTAAAAATAAAAATTAGATTTTAAAAATGACAATCAGAAATGGTTGTCATTTTTTTTTATGCCCGAATAATAAAATGTTCCTTCTCTTGTTCTCTTCTAAAAAAGACAAATCCCCACTGAAAAGTATCTATTGTAACGGTTACTTTTTTATGGTTTTTAATTATTTCCCAGGCTTCTTCCATTTCTGTAGACCAATGAATATCATCAAAAATCCAGACAGAATCGTTGTCGATAGTTGGCAATAAAAGATCAAAATAAGCTAAGGTTGCTTTTTTAGAATGATTTCCGTCAAAATATATTAGATTGTAGATTGTAGATTGCAGATTTTCCGAAACTAAGAATGATCCAAATTCTGAAATTACATTTTCTATATTGTTACAATCAAATTTGCTCAGCTGATTTATAGCAACATTTGCTGTTTGCGGACAACCTTCTAATGTGGTTACTTTTGCGTTTGTATTTCCTAGGGCCAAAGCAGAAGTTGCCAAGCCCAATGAAGTTCCAATTTCTAAAATAGTCGAAGGTTTGAAATAATTTGAAACTCTGAATAATAGTTCAGCTCGTTTAGGAGAGATTCCGGCTGTCTGGGCAATTTTTGAAATTTGCCTTCTATTTGATTTAAAAACTTTTGAACCTGCACCAAAATCAGTTACTTCAATGAAATTTTTATTTTCTAATAGCGATTTCCTGTAATTCTTTAAAATCGAATATTCAGGTTTTTGTTTTTTATCGTAAAAACATTTCGTTAGTAAATTAAAAACAAATGGCGAATGTACGGCGTGTTCATTTTTAGAATGCCACAAGAATTTTAGATATGATTTTATTTGAAACAGCATAACGATTTTTACAAGAAAATGCGAAGATACGAATCAGGAATTATTTGGTGTAAATAAATAGAAAACTAATTAGTGTTCAATTTTAAATCATTTTTTAAAATATAAAAGCCCAATCTCACTAAAAGATTAGGCTTTTTATATTGATTATTATCAACTATGGCAGTATTATCTGTAGATATTCTGGCCTTTATTTGATTTCCATTCTTGTTCAAAGTATTCAGCATCTTCGTTATTACGAGTGTGAACTCCTAAAACAACATGACCATCTTTAATACCTGATTCGTAAACTTTTGCTCTTTCTTCAGGAATTCCTGATCCTACCAGAGCTCCAATTAATCCACCTGTAATTCCTCCTGCGCCTGCACCGGCTAATCCTGCTGCAAGCGGACCTGCAATAATTAATCCTAATCCAGGAATAACAAGACTTGTTCCTAAAGCGGCAATAACGCCAACAATAGCACCAATAGTTCCACCAATTGCAGAACCTGTTCCGGCAGTTTCAGCTGCTTTAGTTCCTAATTCAGAATGATCGTCTTTGTCTGAATAATGTTTTTTTCTGGTTTCATCAGACATAATAAGATTAATATCGTCTTTTGTATATCCTCTGTCATTTAAAGTGTTGTATGCTTTTTCTGTGCTTTCGCGATCAGAAAACATTCCTGTTAACATTGTACGTTGATTACCGTCTGGGTTATGTAAATTTTCCATTTTTGTATATATTTAAATTGTGAATTCGTTTCCACTAATACAAAGCTCGTCAAACCACTTTAGTTATATTTATATAATTATTCCAAATTCTTACATACTGATTTTAACATTCTGTAAAATTTCTGACACTTTTATTGATTATTATGCAAAATAAAAAAATCCCAATATTAAGCTATACACTCAATATTGGGATTTGATTTTAAATAAGAAAAAATATTATCCTTCAATCTTTGCTGAAAGCTCAAACCAACGTTCTTCTTTTTGATCTATTTTGTTAATGATATTTTGCAATTCATTTGCTTTTTTCTCGATATCAGCATCCGGTACTTTTCCTTCAGAGAATAATTGTTCGATTTTAGTTTTATCTATTTCTAAATCTTTAATTTCTCGTTCCAGTTTTTGATATTCTTTTTGCTCATTGAAAGTTAGGTTTCCAGTTGGATTATTTTGTTTCCAATCTTTCTTTTCAGCTTTGTTTTCTTCCTTTTGAGCAACATCAGCACTATCTTCATACGCTCTGAAATCAGAATAGTTTCCAGGAAAATTTTCAATTTCACCATTTCCTCTAAAGATAAATAAATGATCGACAATTTTATCCATAAAATAACGGTCGTGAGAAACTACCAATAAACATCCGGGATAATCTAAAAGAAAGCTTTCTAAAACGTTTAACGTTACAATATCTAAATCGTTTGTTGGCTCATCCAGAATTAAAAAGTTTGGATTCTGAATTAAAACCGTACATAAATACAAACGTTTCAATTCGCCACCGCTTAGTTTTTCTACAAAATCATACTGTTTTTTGGCATCAAAAAGAAAACGCTCCAATAATTGTGAAGCCGAAATCATTCTGCCTTTTGCAAGCGGAATAAATTCTCCGTATTCTTTAATAATATCAATAACACGTTGATTGGGTTTCGGATTAATTCCCGATTGCGTGTAATAACCAATTTTTATAGTTTCACCTTTTACAACGCGACCACTATCAAGCGGAAGCGTACCGGTAAGAAGATTTAAAAATGTAGATTTTCCAGTTCCGTTTTTACCAATAATTCCAATACGTTCTCCACGTTGAAAATCGAAACTAAAATTGTCCAGAATAACGTGATCTTTAAATTTTTTGGAAATTTTGTGAAGCTCGATAATCTTGCTTCCCATACGTTCCATGTTAATTTCAAGCTCGACTTTATTTTCACGACGACGGCTTTGTGCTTTTTCTTTAATTACATAAAAATCATCCTGACGCGATTTCGATTTTGTGGTTCTCGCTTTTGGCTGGCGACGCATCCATTCTAATTCTTTTACAAATAAGTTTTTAGCCTTGTCAACGCTGGCATTTTCAGAAGTAATTCTTTCCTCTTTTTTCTCTAAATAATAAGAGTAATTTCCTTTGTACTGATATAATTTTCCGTTGTCTAATTCGATAATTTCATTGCAAACACGCTCTAAAAAGAAACGGTCGTGCGTTACCATAAACAATGTAATATTTTCTTTTGCAAAATAACTTTCTAACCATTCGATCATTTCAAGATCTAAGTGGTTGGTTGGCTCATCCAAAATCAATAAATCAGGACGATTGATCAATATAATTGCCAATGAAAGGCGTTTTTTTTGTCCTCCCGAAAGGTTTTTTACTTTAAGTTTAAAATCTTCCAGTTTTAATTTAAATAGAATTTGCTTGTATTGCGTTTCAAAATCCCATGCATTATGCTGGTCCATTCCATCAAAAGCTTTTTGGTACGCTTCTTCATCGTCTGGATTTTCTAGTGCCTTTTCGTATTTTTCAATAACTTTTAAAGTTTCATTATCTGAAGCAAAAATACTTTCCTCAATAGTCAATTCTTCCTGCAAATTGTTGTTTTGAGAAAGAAAGGCCATTTTAATACCTTTTCTTAAAACTACTTGTCCCGTATCAGGCTCGTCTAAACCATTAATAATGCTCATAATGGTTGTTTTACCAGAACCATTTTTGGCAATAAAAGCAATTTTTTGGTCTTTATTGATTCCGAATGATATGTTGTCAAACAATGTTTTCTCACCAAATGACTTCGATATATTTTCTACAGATAAGTAATTCACTTTGTAAATTATAAAGTTATAAATTATAAGTTATGAATGTTTTAAAACATAACTTTTTGCAAAAGTAAACTATTATCTTCCGATTTGCGAATTATTTATGGAGATAAGAATTCAAGACAGGACTTAAATCAAAATAATGAATTTGCTGCGGAACATTCAATACAGGTTTTCGAATTAAAGATTCATTCGATAAATAATAATGCAAGCCATCTTTTGTAGCTATTCCTTCTATTTGATGAAAAGAAAGCTGAAGATCAATTTTTCTTTTATTTCCCGATAGAAAGTCATAATTTTTAAAATCATATAAAAGATATATAAAAGGCTTTCCCGTTTTAGAATAACCACAAAGAGCAATAAGCTTTTTTTCTTCAAGATAAGTAGCGCCGGTTACGAGTCCCTTTACATTAAGAGTATCTTTAAGTTTAGCAATATGAATTCCAGATTGTTTAGATAATGTATAAATACTTGTTTTAGAAGATTTCCATTGTTTGGTAAACAAATAAATGCTGTCTCTTGAAACGATAAAAGCTTCACAATCAAAATTAGTCGTGTTTTGTTTTTTTAAATTAAAATCTGCCTGATCAGAATAAGTAAAAGAAATAGTATCTATAATTGGATTTCCTTTTACGAATGATTTTTTTCTCGATTTTTAAAATTTGCAAATTAGCCCTGCTTCCTGAGAAATTATTTCCAAAATCGCCAATGTATAAATAGGAACTGTCTTGTGAGATTTCCTCCCAATCGTGATTTATTACATTCTCCAAAATGATTTTTTTCCTGATTTTCCCTAAAGAATCCAATCCATAAATAGTTTTATCATGATCATCATTGTGGGTCCAAAATAAACCATCAAAAGATATTAATCCGGAAGTTTCTTTAATAGAATCACTCAGTATAATAGAATAGTCAGGTTTTATTTTAAAAGACTCATAAATACAACTTCCGTCATTTAATGTTGCGGTTGCATTATAATTCTTAGATAAAGAATCGTTGCAGCCCTTTAACTGAGCGTAAGTTGAGGTAATTATTATAAAGAAAAATAATATAATTTCTTTCATTATTTGATGCTTAGTTCGTAATAGTTATAAAAGTAAACTTTTTTTTTATTTTTTTTTATTTTGTAAGAATTGGGCATATTTTCTCAATATGATATTTTTCATATAAAAAATTAACGGAAATAAAAGGATTACGTTTTTATTCTATCAAAATAAGACATTTCCTTCATTTTAGCTTGATTTGAACTAATTTTAAATATTACTTTTGCAAAAAAATAAAGCGTATCTTCGTAGAAAATGATATGTATTTGTTTGATTTTTAGTAAATTGCCTAAGATTTAATCAATGTTTTTCAATTTACTGATCTCTTTATTGCAATTTCTGACTCAAATGATGTGAGTTAGAACAGCGAAGCTGTGCATAGGGTTTTTATTTAAATTGTTTAATAATAAAATGTAAGATTATGAAAATAGGAATCACCTTTAGCGCTTTCGATTTATTGCATGCCGGTCACATTAAAATGTTAGAAGAGGCAAAACAGCAATGTGATTATCTAATTGTCGGTTTACAGACAGATCCAACATTAGACCGTCCCGAAAAAAATAGTCCGACCCAAACAGTTGTCGAAAGATATATTCAACTTAAAGGCTGTAAATTTGTAGATGAAATAGTTCCTTATGCAACAGAACAAGATTTAAATGATATTTTAAGATCTTTTAAAATTGATGTTCGTGTTTTAGGTGATGAGTATAAAGAAAAGGATTTTACCGGACGTACTTATTGCGAAGAAAAAGGAATTGAATTATTTTACAATGTACGCGATCATCGTTTTTCAAGCAGCGGCTTACGTAAAGAAGTTGCATTTAGAGAAATGTCGATAGCCAAATAACCTTAAAATCGAAGATGGATAAAAATACGAAAATTTATATTGCGGGTCATAATGGAATGGTGGGCAGCGCCATTTGGAGAGTATTAACCGAAAAAGGATTTAGTAATTTAATTGGAGTATCTAGTAAAGAATTAGATCTTAGAAACCAGCAAGCTGTAAGAGATTTTATCGTTAAAGAAAATCCTGAGGTTATTATAGACGCGGCTGCACGCGTTGGCGGAATTTTAGCGAACAATAATTTCCCATATCAATTTATTATGGAAAATATGCAAATTCAGAATAATTTAATCGATTCTGCCTTGCAAAACCAAGTAGATAAATTTATTTTTCTGGGGAGTTCCTGCATTTATCCAAAATTAGCTCCACAACCTTTAAAAGAAGAATATTTACTCACAGATACTCTTGAGCCTACAAATGAATGGTATGCAATTGCTAAAATTACCGGTGTGAAAACATGCCAGGCAATTAGAAACCAATTCGGAAAAGATTATGTAAGTCTTATGCCGACCAATCTCTACGGAACATACGATAACTTTGATTTAAATACCTCTCATGTTTTGCCTGCAATGATCCGAAAATTTCATGAAGCAAAAGAGAATAATCATGCTCCTGTAACTCTTTGGGGAAGTGGTTTGCCAATGCGTGAATTTTTATTTGTAGATGATATGGCAAAAGCAGTAGTTTTTGCTTTAGAAAATAAATTACCGGATTATTTATACAATGTTGGAACTGGTGAAGATTTGACAATTAAGGAATTAGCAGAAACTATTCAGAAAATTATCGGTCATCAGGGAGAAATCGTTTGGGATGCAACCAAACCGGATGGAACACCGAGAAAATTAATGGATGTTTCTAAAATGCATGAGTTAGGATGGAAACATCAGGTTAATTTACAAGATGGAATTCAACAAACATATAATTGGTTTCTAGAAAATATAGAAAACTTTAAGCAAGTAAAATTATAATAGATTTTTTAGAATCCTTGATATAAAAAAATATGAAAGTAGCATTTATTACCGGAGTAACAGGACAAGACGGCGCCTATTTAAGTGAATTTTTACTAAAGAAAGGATATAAAGTTCATGGTTTAAAAAGACGTTCGTCACTATTTAATACAGAAAGAATTGATCATTTATATCAAGATCCACATGTAGATCACCGTAATTTTTATTTGCATTATGGCGATATGACAGATAGCACGAATTTAATTCGTTTGATTAAAGAAATTCAACCAGATGAAATTTACAATTTAGCAGCGATGAGCCATGTGGGAGTTTCTTTTGAAACACCTGAGTATACTGGGAATGCAGACGGATTAGGAACACTACGTATTTTAGATGCTGTTCGTTTATTAGGATTGGAAAAAAAAGTTCGTATTTATCAGGCTTCAACATCTGAATTATATGGAAAAGTTCAGGAAATACCTCAATCTGAAACAACACCTTTTTACCCGCGTTCGCCTTACGCCGTAGCAAAAATGTATGCTTTTTGGATTACAGTAAATTATAGAGAAGCTTACGGAATGTATGCCTGTAATGGTATTTTATTTAATCACGAATCGCCAATTCGTGGAGAAACTTTTGTAACTCGAAAAATTACAAGAGCAGCTGCCAGAATTGCATTGGGTTTACAAGATAAATTGTATTTGGGAAATTTAGATGCCAAACGTGATTGGGGACATGCTAAGGATTATGTTCGTATGATGTGGATGATTTTACAGGCCGATGAACCAGAAGACTGGGTAATTGCAACGGGAAAAACTACAGCAGTAAGAGATTTTGTGCGTATGAGTTTTGCCGAAGCAGGAATTGAGCTTGAATTTAAAGGCGAAGGCGCTAATGAAAAAGGTTATGTAAAAGCGTGCAACAATCCGGAATTTCAAATAGAAATTGGTAAAGAAGTTCTTGCTATTGATCCTAAATATTTCAGACCAACAGAAGTTGACTTATTGATTGGCGACCCAACTAAGGCAAAAACAAAATTAGGATGGCAATGTAAATATGATTTACAATCCTTGATTCAGGATATGATGCAAAGCGATTTAAAATTAATGCAAAAAGACCAGTATTTAAAAGATGGTGGCTACAGAACGTTAAACTATTTTGAGTAGTATAATTACCGAAAAAGTGTTTTATTTAAGATTTATGTTAATGCTCGGTTTTTATTTATGGCAGTAAATCAATTAAAGGTTGGTGCATTATTATCATATGTTGTACTTATCCTAAATAATGTAGTAGGACTTGCATATACTCCATTTATGCTTCGTATGATGGGCCAGAGTGAATATGGTTTATATTCTTTAGTAGCGTCCGTTATAGCCTATTTAACAATATTAGATTTTGGATTTGGAAATGCTATTATCAGGTATACTTCTAAATTTAGAGCTCAGGGTAAATTAACTGAGCAATTTTCTATGTTTGGAATGTTTATAATTTTATATTCCATTATTGGAGTAATTGCTTTCATTGCAGGATTGTGTTTGTATTATAATGTAGATTCTATGTTCGGTAAAACAATGACAATTGATGAATTAGGTAAGGCTAAAATTATGATGCTTTTGATGGTTTTTAATATAGCATTTACATTTCCATTAAGTATTTTTGGCGCTATTATTACTGCTTATGAAGATTTTATTTTTCAAAGAGTTATACAGATTGTTAGAATAATACTCAATACAATTGTTATGGTAGTATTGTTAAAGCTTGGTTACAAGGCAATAGGTATCGTAATTGTTACGACTATTTTCAATTTAGTGACATTATTGGTTAATTATTTTTATTGTAGATATAAAATAAAAATAAAGATATACTTCCACAAAGTTGATTGGGATTTCTTAAAAGAGGTTGCATTATATTCATTTTATATCTTTTTAAGTATGATAATGGACCGTATTTATTGGGGTACGGGACAATTTATATTGGGTATGTATGTCGGCACAGCCGCAATTGCTATCTTTTCAATAGCTATTTCTTTACAAAATATGTATATGAGTCTTTCAGCTTCTATTGCAAATGTATTTTTACCAAAAATAACTAAAATGATTACTGAAGGACAGTCTGAAAAAGTCATTTCAGATTTGTTTATAAAGACTGGCAGAATTCAATTTATTATTATTTCATTTGTTTTGGTTGGGTTTATTGTCTTTGGACAACAATTTGTTATTTTATGGGCTGGTAAAAGCTATATTGAGGCTTACATAATAGCATTATTCTTTTTTATTCCCTTAACCATTCCTTTAATACAAACAGTTGGGATTACCATTTTACAAGCCCGAAATCAGATGAAATTCAGGTCTTTACTCTATATAGGGATTGCACTTTGTAGTCTCGCAGTTCAATTTTTGCTAGCGAAAAAATATGGAGGAATAGGTGTAGCAATAGGTATTTCATCAGGTTTGTTTTTAGGACAAATATTAATAATGAACATTTATTATTATAAAAAACAAAAAATTGACATCCCTTTCTTTTGGAAAGAGATTGCTAAAATGTCTGTCGTTCCCTTTGTTTTAGGAGGATTTGTATATTATTTATCTACACTTTTCATTATTAAAACAATTCTGGATTTATCTTTAGGGATAGTGCTATTTAGTGTTTTTTATATACCACTTTTCTGGATATTTAGTATGAATAAATTTGAGAAAGATCTTTTTGGGGCACCTTTAAAGAAACTTTTTTTAAGAAAATAAAATTTGGAATACCAGTAGTTTAAAGAAAAAATTAAAGTTGTGTGTCATAATTTTTTGAAAAAATATTGAAATAAAGAATGAGTAAAATTTATTTATATTGGTTTAATAAAAAAGGGAAATTCGGAAATTTTGGAGATGAATTAGGACCTTATATTATACGTAAGCTTTCAGGCAAAGAAATTTATCAAATACCAATACCAAGAAGTTCAATTAAATTAATTCTGGCCTATATTAAAGCAGTTATTTATAAATATCACAGTATAGATATTTTTAAATCTGTTTTAAAAACACTATTCTTAAATGGAAAATATATTATATCTGTTGGGAGTATAATTGGTTGGGGTAGTGGAAAAAGAATAGTTTGGGGAAGTGGTATTTTATTTTCAAATGCAAAAATTGATAATGGAACATTTTTGGCAGTAAGAGGTAAGTATACTCAAGATAGATTAAAAGAATTAGGATATGATTATCCGGAAGTTTTTGGTGATCCAGCTTTACTTTTACCCCTAGTATATCAGGTTACTTTGACGAAAAAATATAAATTAGGATTGGTGCCTCACCATACTCAATTTGACCATTTTGCTGATTTTGAAAATAAATTTGGTATAAAAGTTATAAACTTAATAGGCGATGTTGAATCTATAATTGATGATTTTGCAAGCTGTGAAACTATTATTTCTTCATCTCTTCATGGTGTTATTGTGGCGCATGCATATAAAATTCCAGCTTTGTGGTATGAATATCCTAAAATAAAATGGCATGGTGAAAACATTAAATTCTTAGATTATTTTTCTTCTGTTGGTATTAATGAATATGAACCATTTCCTTTGAAAGAAAGTGACTCATTTGATGTAGATAGAGAAATAGATAATGTTAGAAGAAATTTTGCAGTAGCTAATATTAATGGAGATTTAAAAACTATTCAGGACAAACTTATTGCTGTAGCTCCATTCAGTGTATTACAAAAATTCACTAATTAGTTTTAAAGAAATAAGAAGTTAAATTGATCATCGATTTATAAGTAGATTACTAAATAAAATAAATAAATGAAATTTAGATATGATATTGGATTCCTAAGAGCATTAGCAGTCTTTATAGTGGTTTTTTTTCATTATAAAATACCGTTTTTTCAGGGTGGCTTTATTGGGGTTGATATTTTTTTTGTTATAAGCGGTTTTCTTATGACTAGTATAATTTTAAAAGGCTTTGACAGAGATTTTTTCTCTATTAAAGAATTTTATGTAAGGCGTTTTGAAAGAATAGTTCCTGCACTTACAGTTATGATGATTTGTGTTTTAGCAATAACCTTTTTTCTTTACTTTCCTGTAGATTTAAAACGAGTTTCAATATATACATTTTTTTCAGGTTTATTTTTATCAAATTATTATTACTTATTTAATTCAGATTATTTTGATGCATCTTCACAATCTAATATATTATTACACACTTGGTCACTATCTGTTGAATGGCAATTTTATATAATCTACCCAGTTTTTTTATCGCTATTTAAAGAATATTATCTTAGAAGAAAAAGGAAGTTTAATGTTATATTTTTGTCTATTACTTTGTTATCTTTTCTTTTAGTAATTGTGTTTAATAATTTTTTCCCATCGTCCTACAGCAAAATCAGCTTTTTTTCTTTTACTCACAGGGCTTGGGAAATGATGTTTGGAGGGATAGCATTCCTGTACAAAGATTTTTTTGAAAATAAAATATCAGATTTTTTTAAAAATGTCTTAATTACTATCAGTATCATTGTTATAGGAATTAGTATTGTTTGTTTTAATGAAACTTATGCATGGCCTTCAGCTTTAACCCTACTACCCGTTATTGCTTCTTTTTTTGTGATAGCCTTAAATAAAGAGTATAATTTTTATAAAAATCCAACTATACAGTATATAGGAAACATTTCTTACTCTTGGTATTTATGGCATTGGCCAGTATATGTTATAGCAAAATACTTTGATTATGAAGGTGTTGAGGTGACAGCATTGTTAATGGGTATTTCTTTACTGTTAGCTGGATTATCATATGAACTTATTGAAAAAAGATCTAAACTTATTTCTTTAAAAAAGATGATTATAGGTTCTTCATTTGTCATCCTTATTTCTTTGATTGGAGTTTTCTTAACTCCAAATAAAAACTTGTTTTCTAAGGATGCAGTACTACTTTCAGAATACAAAGAGCATTATGATGAAACCAGGAGAAAACAATTCAATTCTGGTGTATGCCATAATGTTAGTGAAATAAATTATAAAAAATGCTTGTGTATAAACATAAAAAAGAAAAATATTTTATTGTTGGGTGATAGTCATGCTGGTCAATTTTCGCTTTCTTTTAGAAAAAAGTTAGATAGTACAAAATTTCACTTTATGGAACATACAGTTGTTGGGAATTTCCCATTGCTCAATGCACACGGAGAGAAAAGAGCATCTGCACAATTCAAAAGTATATTTAATAAATTTATTGTAGACCATAAAAGCAATATTGATGTGATCTTGCTATCATGTAATTGGATGAATTATCCTAATTCTGGAAGATATGTGTCTAATCAGGAACTAGCTAATGATGTTGATGCTACAGTTAAGAGGTTGAAAAAAATGGGCATTAAAAAAGTTTTCGTCATTGGCCAGGGAGAAGAATATAATATTGACTATCCGAGAGTTGTTGCATTTAATTTAGAAAAAAAACTTGGAAAGAGTTATGTAAATCAGGAATCAGTAGTATTAAATAATGATTTAAAAAAACAAATTCCATCAGAAAACTATATTGATATTTTTTTAAACAATACAATTAAGCATTATGATGCCGTAAATAAAGTACCATATATGTTTGATGATGACCATATGACTATTTATGGCGCGGATCAGATTGTAGATCTATTACTCAAAAAAAATATTTTTTGAATATGGCGAAAAGAAAAATTGCCTTTATTTTGTACCAGTTTGGTGTATTATCCGGTAGATCTAATGGCGTAAGGAGCCAGGCATTATCAACTCATAACATTTTAAACGAACTTGGTGATGAATGTATTTTAATAAACGTATGGGAACATTATGATTGGAAATCGTTTGATGCAATTCATATTTATGGTTACGACACTGCAATACATACTTTTATTAAGGCATTATCATCTAAAAACCCCAACATATTTATATCACCCATTATAGATTCTACTAAGCCATATTTTCTTTATAAATGGGCAACATTTAATGGTTTTGAGAAATTAAGATTATACAGTAATAATTATGCACTGCGCAAAGCGCTTCAATTAGTAAAAGGAGTGTGCGCAAGAAGTGAACATGAAGCAAAATTTTACAAAGAGTCTTTTGGGATTAATTCTGAAAAAATTTTCACCATACCACTTTCTTACAGTGTAGAAGCGCCAGAAAATATTAATGAAGTTTTAGAAAGAAAAGAAAATTTTTGTTTTCATTTAAGTTCTCTTTATCAGGAAAGAAAGAATGTAATTAGGTTAGTTGAAGCTGCAAAAAAATATGGATTTGAACTTGTACTTGCAGGTAATAAAGGTACTGATAATGAATTCTTAAAAATTCAACAAGCAATAGGTGATGCAACAAATATAAAGGTTTTAGGATTTCTCTCTAATGAAGAATTAAAAGAAATATACTCAAAGGCAAAAGTCTTTGCACTTCCTAGTTTAAATGAAGGAGTGGGTATAGTTGCCATGGACGCTGCTGTTTACGGATGTAATATTGCAATAACTAACCTTAAGGGGCCTGTAGAATATTATCCTAATATTAAAACAGTAGAAATCTTAAACCCATATAGTATAGATGATATTGGCAAAAAGATAGTAAAACTTCTTAAGCAAAATAATGATGAGAATGTTTATAAGCATATGTTTTTTAATTTTTCTACAAATAATATTTATTCAAGATTGAAAAACATGTACGATGGTCAAAAGATAGATCAGTTATAAACATTATGAGTTCTTATAAATAAGCCGATACTAATAGAAATTAACAGAAGAATTGAAAGATTAGAGTTTATTCAATCATCAGATGTCATCTACCAAATTGGCTCCTTAAAATACTGTTGACTTTTTCTTCTTCCCCATTATCGAATTGGATTTTTAAATGACAAAAAAAGAAAATTTTACTTATCTAGGCATTGCGCTGTCTCTTATTGGAGTGCCGTTAGGTATGTATTTCAATTATTTGTTTCCTTTTATTAAGTGGTCCCCGATATTTATGTTTTTATCGGTAATTTTAATAGTATCATATAAGAATTTATTTTTAGGAAAGTTACCATCGTATAATAAATGGTTTACCATTCTAATTGCTTTTCAGTTATTAATGCTTTTTTATGGTCTATCTTCTGATAAGTTAACTTTTCAATATTTAAGCTTTAATATTTATGTTATTTTACTAGCTTTTGCCTTAGCCAGTAATAAAAATAATGTTTCATACGACAAAATTATATTATTTACTTTTTGCATTTCATCATTGTGCACCTTTCTTGGGGCTTATTTTATTTGGAAAGGTCTTGTAACCGGAGAAGAAGCCTGGCAATTAAGACAAGACCAACAAGATTATGCACTTGAAGCCTTTACGATTGCAAATGGTGCTATAATTAATTATACGAGTGTTTTATGTCTACGTTCCAAAAATAGATTGGTTAAGATTTTATTATTTGTTGTATTTGCATTAGATATATATGTTCTATTTATGTCTACTAAAAGAACACCTGTATTTATAGCTATACTAATAGCAATATTATATTTATATCGAACTAGTTCTCTAAATAAAGCTTTAGTTCTTAAATATTTTAAGATTCTGCTCTTAATTATTGTTGGGTTTATTATTGCTTATACTAATATTGAAATTTTGCAAAAAACCATTGATAAATTTACATATGAATTTTACAGTGGAGTACTTAATATATTTGGAAACACAGATATTAGAGACACTTCAGGTTCCGCGATTGCAAGATATAGAAACAGAGAATGGGCTTACAATTATATAGATAATAATTTTGACGCTTTTAATTATATCGTAGGAGCAGGTTATATGACCCGATGGATTGATAACCCTCTTTTACAATCTTATCTGGATATGGGCATATTTGGTTTCGTTATGTATGTAATATCAATATTGATTTTTCCAATCAAAAGCTACTTCAAAATAAATAATAGTCTTGTACTTTTTGCTTTCCTGCTTTGTGTATACAATATCATGGCATCTATTAGTTCAGGTAATCCATATATCTATATGAAGCACATTCCTGTGGTTTTTTTAGCCTTTACACTGAGTTTAAGAAAAAAGGCTTTTGTTATCCCAACAAAAACTGGCTTAGAAAGTATAATTATTAGAAAACCTATAAATATAAATGCATAAGACAACAATTGTTTATCACTATCTGGCATCATACAGACAACCTGTATTTACTAAACTTATGCAATCAAAGAAAATTGAATTTTCCTTGTATTCAGGAACAGAAAGTGAA
The DNA here is from genome assembly GCF_004362015.1 of Flavobacterium chryseum. GTDB lineage: Bacteria > Bacteroidota > Bacteroidia > Flavobacteriales > Flavobacteriaceae > Flavobacterium. The sequence goes on along the minus strand of NZ_SNWW01000008.1, from coordinate 196,593 downwards.
ATTGAAATAAAAAAAATAGATACTGATGTTTCCTTAAAAAAAATAGATGAGGGAGGATTACGTTGGGTTTATTTAAAAAACAGATGGTTTTTAAAAAATAAATTACTTTGGCAATCCGGATTAATCACCTTAATGCGCAAGAGTGATTATGATTCTGTTATTTTTTTAGGATCGCCATATCATATTTCTACATGGTTCGCTGCTGTTGTGGCAAGATTAAGGAGAAAGAGAGTGTTTTATTGGATGCATGGAGTATATAAGGATAAAATTACCTTTATTGATTACCTCAAATTATTTGTTTTTTATAAAATAGCTAATGGTTTTTTTTTATACGGAAGACGAGCATACAATGTATTAAATAAGTATAAAGTTAAGCCAAAAGACAATATTCATATAATCTATAATTCTTTAGATTATGAAAAAAGCCTTCAATTTAGAAAAGTTATCAGCGAAATAGATATTTGTAATTATAGGGTTAAATATTTTAACGATAAGGATACTCCGGTAGTTGTTTTTATAGGAAGATTGAATTCTATTAAACGTCTTGATATGATAATTGAAGCTCAGAATTATCTCAAAATAAAACATAATAAAAACTGTTTTAATACTCTTATAATAGGGGATGGTGAAGAAAGGCAAAGACTCGAAAAGCTAGTTGGCCAAAATGATTTAAGAAAAAATGTTTCTTTTTTAGGAGCCATTTATGATGAAGAAATAAATAGTCAAGCATTAATGTACGCTGATCTTTGTGTTACACCTGGAGAAATTGGATTAACAGCTATTCATAGTCTGGCATATGGTACTCCGGTCATTTCTCATGATAATCTAAATATTCAAATGCCGGAAATAGAAGCTATTAATAAGGGAGTTAATGGAGATTTGTACAAGTATAATAGTTTAGAGGATTTGGCAAATGTTATTGGAAATTGGTTGTTAGAAAAACCCATTAAGAATCAGTCTCTTATAGACGACTGTTATAAAATTATTGATGATTATTATAATCCGGACTACCAATTAAAAATTTTTGAATCAGTATTGTGCAGCGATAAACAAATGTAAATGGATATTATTTTTCAATTAAAGCAAAATAACCACTTAGCTTTTGTATACAGGTTTTTTAAAAGGCTTTTTATTAAGTATATATATGGTTTAAAAAACGTACATAAAACATTTAACATAGGTGGAAAATGTAAAATAAGCAAAGATTTTGAAGCGGGTGAGTATTCCTACGTTGGAAATAACTGTTTGATATATCCTGGTGTTTCAATAGGAAGGTATACTATGCTGGCACAAAATGTTCAAATAATAGGAGCAGATCATAACTATAATATACCTGGTATACCCTCAACATTTTCAGGCAGACCAAATTTAAAAAAAACGTCAATTGGTAGAGATGTTTGGATTGGAGCAAATAGCATTGTAATGGCAGGCGTAAAAATTGGGGATGGAAGTATCATCGCAGCGGGTTCGATCGTGACAAAAGATGTAGATTCATTTACTATTGTTGCAGGAATACCTGCCAAGTTTTTACGAAGACGTTTTGATTCTTTTGATGATGAATCAACGCATTTAAATATGTTAGATGGGGAATTATTAAAAAACGTACGAAATAAACCAGTGATTGTTAATTAATTTTAATATCAGTGTAATTAATGAAATATCAAATCCCAAAATATATTGATACGATTCCAAAATCAGATAAGATATATAGATTAGCTTGGAGATTAACGTCATTATTTTTGTTCAAGCCATTTTCGTTGCCTTTTTTTAACAGTTGGCGTATTTTTTTATTAAAAATTTTTGGGGCTAAAATTGGACAATATTGCAATGTTTATGCTTCTGTTTATATTCCATCTCCTAGAAATTTAAGCATGGGAGTTCATTCCACATTAGGACCTCAGGTAAAGTTACATTTTGGTAAAACAATTGTGGGAAACAAAGTTACTGTTTCGCAAAGAACATATCTCTGCAGTGCTACCCACGACACAAGTTCAATAAACCTTCCTTTTATTTCAGGTCAAATAGTTATTGAAGACTTTGCATGGATTGCAGCTGAAGCATTTATAATGACTGATACTGTAATTGGAGAAGGAGCAATTGTAGGTGCCAGAGCTGTCGTAATAAAAGATGTGTCACCGTGGACAATGGTTGGCGGAAATCCTGCTAAGTTTATTAAAAATAGAATAATAAAAGATTGATTTTTCCCCTGCAAAATTAAACACTTACAGAAAATTATGATTTCAATATTAATACTTACTAAAAATGAAGAGCAAGATTTGCCAGGTTGCTTAGCATCAGTAGCATGGAGTGATGACGTTCATGTTTTCGACTCTTTTAGTGAGGACAGCACATTAGAAATTGCTAAAAAATCGGGTGCTAACATAACGCAGCGTGTATTCGATAATTGGTCAGCACATCAAAATTGGGGTTTAGAAAATATAAAATTCAAATATCCTTGGGTACTTTATATTGATGCAGATGAAAGAGTTTCAGAGTCTTTAGTAAATGCTATAAATACGCTACAATTAGATAATAAATCCTCAATGGTGGCTTATGAACTTCAGAGAAGAGATTTTGCATGGAACGGAAAATGGCTCAAATATTCACAAATGTCTCCTTTTTATTTACGATTATTTCGTCCGGATAAAATGCATTATGAAAGATTAGTCAATCCTGTTTCAATACCTGATGGTCCAACAGGCAAAATTGAAGGTTTTTTAGATCATTATCCTTTTAGCAAAGGTTTTAAATTTTGGATTCAGCGGCATTTAAGTTATGCTGACATGGAAGCCTTGACAAGGGTAAAAGATTTAGATAGCGGCGTTTCTTTTTCTCTAAAGAAAGCCCTCTTTAGTTCCAATTTTGCCGAGAAACGGTATCATCAAAAAGGAATTTTTTACAAGTTACCTGGCCGACCTTTAATTAAATGGTTTTATATGGTAATTATAAGAAGAGCATTTTTAGACGGAAGTGCTGGTTTTACCTATGCTACTTTACAATCAATTTACGAATACTTCATTGTTCTAAAAAGTGAAGAACTCCTCAAACAAAAAAAGAATAACTAAGTTGTTTTTTTTCAGATAATAAAATATTTATGAAAGTTTCCCTAATTACGGTTTGCTATAATCGAAAAGCAACCATGGCACAATCAATCGAAAGCGTTTTGAGTCAAGATTATGATGATATAGAATATATTGTTATAGATGGTAATTCATCAGATGGTACCAAGGATATTATCGAATCCTATTCGGATAAAATTACTCAACACATTTCTGAACCAGATAAAGGTATGTATGATGCAATTAATAAAGGACTACAATTAGCGACAGGAGATATAGTTGGGTTAATGCATTCTGATGATGTATTTTATGATTCGACAGTGGTTACTAAAATTGTAAATGCTTTTAAAAACACATCATCTGCCGATGCTGTCTATGGAAATGGTATTTATGTTACAAATGATGCTAAAGAAAAAATAGTTCGAAACAGAATTGGAGGGCAATATGATTTCGAAAAGCTGAAATCAGGTTGGTTACCATTACATCCTACTGTTTATATGAAGAAAGCCATTGTTGAAAAATATGGTTATTACAATTTAGATTTCAAAATAGCTTCAGATACCGAATTTTTACTACGCTATTTATTCAAACACAAAATAAATATTATCTATTTAAATGAATATGTAGTAAAGATGAGAATGGGAGGCTTGAGCACTAATTATAAAAGAGTATTTCAAGTACTGTCTGAAGATTACAGAATCTACAGATACCATAAAATTTCAGCTTTAAAAGCTGTTTTTCAGAAAAAAATTTTAGCATTCGTTCAGTATTTAAAATAATATGAAAAATTATAAGATTTTTTACAAATGAAAACATTAAATAAATTATCCAAATACCATTTTTCGAGGTATTTCAAACTTTTTTTCATACTATGGGATATTGTTTTATTAAATATAGCTATTGTATTGTCTGCATTAATTGGGTATGACAATTTGGATAGACTTTTTTTAACGCAAGTACAGACAATTTCTCTTTTAACTAATTTAATTTGGATCATTTTGCTTTTGTATAATAATTCTTTTAAAATTATACGAATAGAACCTATAGAGTCGATATTAAAACGAACAATAAAAAAATGCATTGTACATTCTGCTTTGATTACAGTTTTTGTTGTTTTCTTAAATTATACAGATATTTCAAGAATTTGTCTACTATATTTTTATTCCTTTTTCTTCTTGTTGCTAATGATTTCGCGCTATTTATCGATAAAACTTTTAAAATATATTAGAGCAAAAGGATATAATTTTAAAAGCTTTATTGTTGTTGGAGCAAATGATACTGGAGAAAGAATACGTAAAATGTTAGCAAAAGATCTTACTTACGGATACCGATTTTTAGGATTTTTTGATGAAAAAGTAGATCCGTTTGCCTTTATTTCGGGCCCTGTTGTAGGTGATTTTGATGATCTTGAAGGTTTCATTGTGAAAAGGAAAGTCGATGAGATGTATATAGCCCTGCACATTGAAAATATTTCAGTCATTAATAAATTAATACGAATATGTGAGCACAATATGGTGCGAATAAAATTCATTCCTGATTTTCAACTTTATACAAAATCAAGCAAAGTCGAAATTTCATTTTATGATAATACTCCGGTTCTAATGTTTCGACGAGAACCATTAGAGTACACGGTAAATAGAATAATAAAACACGTATTTGATTTTTGCTTTTCTCTAGCGGTTATTTTATTAATATTTCCGTGGTTATTTCCGATTGTGATAATAATTATAAAATTAGAATCTCCAGGGCCGGTTTTTTTTAAGCAGCAACGTTCCGGACGTGATAATCAAGCTTTTTCATGTTTGAAATTTAGAAGCATGCGTGTTAATTCTTTATCTGATTCTAAACAAGCCGGAAAAGGAGATAATCGAATTACAAAATTCGGATCCTTTATTCGCAAAACCAGTATAGACGAATTACCTCAGTTTTTTAATGTTTTCATTGGCAATATGTCTGTAGTCGGACCAAGACCGCACATGATTAATCATACCAAACAATATAGTGAACTGATTAATAATTATTTGGTGCGGCAATATGCAAAACCGGGTATTACGGGCTGGGCTCAGGTAAATGGCTATCGTGGTGAAACAAAAGAAATTATTGATATGGAAAACAGAGTAGAATTTGATATCTGGTATATTGAAAATTGGAGTCTTTTATTAGATATTAGAATTATAATAAAAACTGTTATTAACATATTTAAAGGAGAAGAAAACGCTTATTAATTTAGGTAAAATAATATAACTCAATTATAATCAATCTCTTAATCTTTTCTATTAAAGTCAAATTACAAACCAAATGAAATATAAATTGTCTATTTTTATTAAAACAATATGTCTTTTCTCATTTTTGTTTTTGCTTTTTTCTTGTGCTTCGAGAAAAGAGATAGTATACTATCAAAATATTGATTCTATGGCTGCACAACAAAATGCTAATTCTTATGAAGTAAAAATTCAGCCCGATGATTTATTGATGATTATTGTTTCTGCAGAAGATCCTGAAATTGCTATTCCTTTTAATTTAAGCACTATTACGACACCAAATAATTCGAATTTACAACTTGCAACAGGCCAACATACAATTCAGTCGTATTTGGTGGATCGAGACGGAAACATTGAATTTCCTGTTTTAGGAAAATTACATTTAGGAGGTTTAACCAGGACAGAAGTGTTAAATACTTTGAAAAAGAAAATTGAGGTTTACATTAAAAATCCAATTATCAACATCCGAATCATGAATTTTAAGATTTCCCTACAAGGTGAAGTCAATATTCCCGGTACTTATACTGTCACATCAGAAAGAGTCACTCTGATCGAAGCTTTAAGTATGGCAAAAGATCTAACGATTTATGGTAGAAGAGATAATATATTGATAATAAGGGAGATTGATGGTGTTAAATCGTATAACAGAGTAGATATTACAAAATCTGATTTTATAAGTTCACCTTTTTATTATCTTACGCAAAATGATGTAGTGTATATTGAACCTAATAGAACTAAAGTGAATGCATCTGCTGTAGGACCTAATACTTCTGTTATTATATCAGCCATCTCTATTTTAATCTCACTTTCTGTTTTAATCTTTAAATAAAAATTAAATAGTAAATGCAACAACAAGATTTTTATAATGATGATATAGTTGATAAGATTGAAGATTTAAATTTTCGAGAGCAGTTAAATAAATATATTATTCATTGGAGATGGTTTTTATTGAGTATCGTCATCTGTCTAATAATTGCTTTCCTATACTTACGCTACACTACACCAATTTATGAAGCGACTGCTACTATATTAGTTAAAGATGAAAAAAAAGGAGGGATGCTTTCAGAATTATCCGCATTTTCAGATTTAGGACTTGGAGGAGGATCTGTAAATAATGTAGATAATGAAATCGAAATATTAAGATCGAGAACTATTGTAGAAAGTACTGTAAAAAAATTAAACCTTAATATTGCTTTAGTCATTGAAGGTAATGTAGTTGATAGAGATGTTTATAAAGATGTACCAATAAGTGTCAATTTTATTGGTAAAACAGATTTGTTTAACAATGCTACAGCCGTTTTAAAATGTATTTTTTTAAAAAATGATACCTTTGAATTGACAAATGAATCAGAGGATAAAAATGTAATTTTATCAACTAAAAAAGCATTTAAATACGGTGAAAAAATACCGACTACCTTAGGTATTTTAATCATAAATAAAACCGATGTAATTGAAGATAATTACAAGGCTATTCGTATCTTATTAAATCCTGTTGAAAATGTTGCTGAAAGTTACAAAAACAGGTTAAAAGTCGAACCTATAAGTAAGACTAGTAGTGTAGTAAATATTTCTATTTCTGATCCGGTCAAAAAAAGGGCAGAAGCCTTTTTAGATAATATGATACAGATTTATAATGAAGATGCTGCCCAGGATAAAAATTTTATTTCTGAGAATACTTCCAAGTTTATAGCAGGCAGACTGGCCCTAATAGCACAAGAATTAGACGGAGTCGAACAAGATGTTGAAAGTTTTAAAAAATCAAACAGATTAACAGACATTGAATCAGAAGCAAAACTTTTTATAGAAGGCTCAAATGAATATGATAAAAAAGGAGTCGAAACTGAAATTCAGTTGAATGTAGTGTCGTCCTTGTTAGAATTTATAAAAAAAAGCACAAATTCAGATTTATTGCCAACGAATCTAATTACTGATAGTGGTGATGCAGGAGGATTAATCAGTTCTTATAATCAGTTGGTTTTAGATCGTAATCGTATTTTGAAATCAGCAACAACTGAAAATCCATCCGTAATAAAATTAGATCAGCAGATTTCTTCCCTAAAATTAAATATGGCTGCAAGTTTAAAACGCTTACAGTCTAACTTACAAATTCAAAATCGTGATATCAAAAATCAGGAAGGAATTTTGAATAGTAAAATTGGTAAAATCCCAGTTCAGGAGCGTCAATTCAGGGTAATTGCAAGACAACAGAAAGTAAAAGAAGAATTATATTTGTATTTATTGCAAAAAAGAGAAGAAACCGCTATTTCATTAGCTGCTACAGAACCAAATGCTCGTGTGATTGATGTTGCTAAAGGTGGAAAATTTCCTGTAAGTCCTAAGAAAAAAGTAATATACTTAGCTGGATTGCTATTTGGATTATTAATTCCTTTTGGGATTATTTATGCTGATGATTTATTAGATACAAAAATTAAAAGTAAATTAGATTTAGAGGGAAAAACACAAATTCCTTTTATTGGTGATATACCTACATCCAAAGATATTGGAGAATTAATAAAATCTGAAAGTAGAACGAGTTCTGCAGAAGCGATTAGAATTGTGAGAACCAATCTTGAGTTTATGCTCAATAAGGTTCCCGATGGAGTTGCTAAAACTATATTTGTTACTTCAACTTTTCCATCAGAAGGTAAAACATTTATATCTGTGAATTTAGCTGCAACATTTGCTCTTTCGGGTAGAAGGGTTTTATTAATTGGTATGGATATTAGAAATCCAAAATTTGGTGAGTATATTAATCTTCCTGCTTTAGGATTAACAAACTATTTATCATCAAGTGATAATGATGTTGAAAATTTTATCATAAAACATCCGGGTTACGAGAATTTCTTTATTCTTCCGTCAGGTATAGTTCCGCCTAATCCTGCTGAATTGTTAATGAGCAAGAAAGTAGACCAACTTTTTGAAACATTAAAAAAGGATTATGATTATATTATTGTAGATACAGCTCCTGTTAGTTTAGTTACAGATACTTTATTAATTGCTAAAAATGCTGATACTTTTGTATACGTAATGCGTGCCAATGTCTTAGAAAAACGTATGATATCTATTGCAAATACATTTCATAGAGAAAAAAAATTACCAAATATGTGTATCCTTCTTAATGATACAAACTCGTCAAGTGTATATGCTTACGGGTACGGGTATGGGTATGGTAGTACAATAGAAAAAAAGCCTTGGTACAAGAAATTTTTTTCTTAGTCAATTTAAAATAATGCATAAAAAAAAAACGGTTCAGATAATTGAACCGTTTTTTTTTTATGCATTATTTTGAGTTTAAAAAGTTTTGTTTAAAATTTAAAAAACTGATTATTTTTTATAATTTCCTTCAAAGGAGCAATATTTTTTATTTTTAATTTTTGACTGAATGCTGCGATATGATTATTATGATGAACATCAGAACCGGAAAAATCATACATACCATTTTTTAAAAGCTGATCGGCAACTTTCGTGATTCTCTCCCCATAATAACCCACTAAAGACAATAAATTTAGTTGGAACAAACATCCTGCTTTTTTTAGTTTTTCATATTCACTAAAGTTTTTATGGTAAAACAAATATCTTTCAGGATGTGCTAAAACCGGGATATATCCTGCAACTTGCAAATCAAAAAGTATTTTGTACAATTGAACTGGAGCATTCATATAGGACATTTCCACTAAAACGTAATTATCTTTTAAAGTGAGTAGTTTTTCAGATTTAAAATGATTTTCAAACCAGTCATCCATGAAATATTCTGCGGCAGCATTTAGAGGAACTTCTACATTATGATCGTCTAATAAAAGTTTAGTTTCAGAATGGTTTGCAATTATGGATTGTGGTGAATTATTCCAGATATAATGACTAATGTGTGGCGTGGTTATAAATTGATAAATACCAATTTCTTTCAGCGCTTTAACAAGTTTTGTAGTTTCAGTTATAGTTCGTGCACCATCGTCAATTCCTGGTAAAAGGTGAGAATGAATATCTGTATAATCGCCAGACAGAAGATCTTTTAAGTACGGTTTTGATTTAAAAAATGACAGCATTTGACAAAAGTAATTAAATTGGCAGAGATTTTCTTACTGATTAGTGTATTATTTACAAGAATTAATATTAGATAGTAAATGGAAGATAATTTTGCATTTAATTAATTATATTTTAATTTGCATTGCAAAAAAATGTAATAATTTATGAAAATTAAAGATAATTTATATAATCAAAGAATTGTTTCAATAGACGCTTTACGTGGAATTACAATTTTTGTAATGATTTTTGTTAACGAGTTGGCAAGTGTCAAAAATGTGCCACAATGGATGAAACACATGCCGGCAGATGCAGATGCGATGACTTTTGTAGATTTAGTTTTTCCTGCATTTTTATTTATTGTCGGAATGTCGATTCCATTTGCGTTTAATGCGCGATTACTTAAAGGCGATAGTGTAAAAACAATTTGGACACATACTTTAAAAAGAGCATTGGCACTAATCATAATTGGAGTTTTTATGGTAAATGCTGAATATGGTTATGACGCTTCAAAAATGATAATTACGCCTGCATTTTGGGGGCTTTTGGCTTATGTGATGCCAATTCCAATTTGGAATAAATATCCTAAAGATTTTCCTATTTGGTTAAAATACACACTTCAATATGGCGGGATGTTAGTATTAATGGCGCTCTGTTTTTTATATGTTCAGGAAGAAACCGGCGATATTGGGATGACACCAAAATGGTGGGGAATTCTTGGCCTAATAGGTTGGGCATATCTTTTTACCGTAATTTACTATTGGCTTGTTTCAGGAAAATTGTGGGCAATGATTGTCTTTTTGGTTGTGTCTGTTATTGCTAATTGTATTAATTTAACAGAAGGAATTGCAATCCAACAATTATCCGCTTTTAATTTTATAGCAGGACATTTAACGCATGCTTCATTGGTAACTGCAGGAGTAATTATTTCGTTATTGTTTTTTGATCGAAAAATGACATTTAAAATCAATTGGGGAGTTATTGCATTTGCGGTTTTGTTTTTTGCCCTAGGTTTTTGGCTAAGACCTTATTACGGAATTTCAAAAATAAAAGGAACTCCATCCTGGACAATGATTTCCGCAGGAATTTGTACTGTCTTGTTTTATTTTCTTTATTGGTTGATGGAAGTTAAAAAACAAACAAAATGGAGTGACTTTTTCATGCCTGCGGCAGCCAATCCATTATTGATTTATATTTTACCCGGCATTATTTATTATTTCAATTTGGCTTTTAAAATTCAAATTATTCCGGATTATTTTAGAGAAGGAACTCCCGGAATTATCTGGAGTTTAGTGTTTTCTACTATAATGTTATTTGTGATGCGATTATGTAATAAATATAAGATTCAATTACATTTATAGGGTCTTGTTCTTTTACCCGTTTTTTATGAATTTCAAAATTAAATTCTATCAGTTTAGAAATAGATTACTGCTGTTAGAACTTGAATCCGCATAAAATGGAATAAATAAAACAAGAGCAATTTAGCTATGGATTTTGGTGTTAGCAAAAACGATTGGTCATTACGGTTAGGATTAGCAGAAAATTTCTAACTTTCGGCAAAATCCACAGTCCAAATTTTCATGCAGTTATCGGTTATTATTCTAAATTATAATGTTCGTTACTTTCTCGAACAATGCGTTTTAAGTGTTCAGGAAGCAATTGCGGAACTAGATGCTGAAATTATTGTCATCGATAATAATTCTACAGATGATAGCTGTTTAATGATGCAGCAAAGATTTCCAAAAATTAAACTTATTCAAAACAAAGAAAATTACGGTTTTCCTAAAGGAAATAATATTGCAGTCGCAGAAGCACAAGGAAAATATATTTGTATTTTAAATCCGGATACAGTCGTTGCAGAAGACACTTTTAATAAAGTTTTGGCTTTCGCCGAAAAACAAACTGATCTCGGAATCATTGGCTGCAAATTAATTGACGGAACAGGAAATTTTCTGCCGGAAAGTAAGCGTGGAATTCCAACGCCCTGGATTGCTTTTACTAAGTTTTTTAGTTTATATAAAATTTTTCCAAAATCAAATCTATTTAATCAATATTATGCCCAGCATTTATCTGAAAATGAAACGGGAAAAGTAGCTATTTTAGTTGGCGCTTTTATGCTTATGCAAAGAGATTTATATCTTGATTTAAAAGGCTTTGATGAAGATTGCTTCATGTATGCCGATGATATCGATTTATCATATCGGGCCTTACAAAATCAAAAATCAAATTATTATTTTCATGAAACCACTGTAATTCATTATAAAGGTGAAAGCACCGTAAAAGATGAAAAATATATGAAGCGCTTTCAGGAAGCGATGAGGTTTTTTTATCAGAAGCATTTTAAAAAATCATTCTTTTTTGAACTTTTTATTCAAGTCGGAATTATATTATTTTCTCTTGTTAAAATGTTTCAGGGAAAAACGAAAGCAAAACCATTACCGGAAAGTTATGTTTTGTATTCTTTAAATGAAAAATTATCCGAAAAATTGACTCAGATTTTCAAAAATAAAGTGGTTATTTTCGATTTCAAAAAAGAAAAAACAGTAAATTCGTCTCAGATTTTTGGGGGTAAAAGAACAGAGATAATTTTGGATAATCAATATGTTTCATTCAAAAAATGTATCAAAATCATAGAAACTCTTAAAGATAAGAGCATTACTTTTAAAATTTTACCCAAAAAGGCAAATTTTATTATTGGAAGTGATTCAAGAAATGATCGAGGTCAAATTATAAAAATTGAGTAAAAAATTATATTAAATGTAATTTATATTTAAAATATTCAGTAATTTCGCAATCTGAAAATTAAAATCACCCTTGAGGTTAACAATATGGCAAGATTTGAATTAAAACTTCCTAAAATGGGAGAAAGTGTAGCTGAAGCAACTATTACAAACTGGTTGAAAGAAGTTGGAGACAAAATTGAAGCTGATGAAGCTGTACTCGAAATCGCTACTGATAAAGTAGATAGCGAAGTACCAAGCGAAGTTTCAGGAATTTTAGTTGAACAATTATTTGGCAAAGATGATTTAGTTCAGGTGGGTCAAACCATTGCAATAATTGAAACAGAAGGTGATGCGCCCGTAGCTAAAGCAACACAAGAAGCTGCAGCTCCGGCTGAAGTTGCTGAAATTGAAAAAACGATTGAAGTAGCTCAGGAAACTGTTGCCGCTCCACAAAATTTTTCAGAATCAGATAAATTCTTTTCTCCATTAGTAAAAAATATAGCAAAAGAAGAAGGTATTTCTGTTGCCGAATTAGATAATCTTAACGGTTCAGGAAAAGACGGAAGAGTTACGAAAGAAGATATTTTAAAATATATTGATGATCGTAAATCCGGTGCAGTTACTCCAGCTCAAAAAGTTGCTCAGGAAACGCCAAAACCGACAGAAGTTGTGCAGCAAATTGCTCCGCAAGTTACAGAGCAGCCAGTTCAAAAAAGCCAGCAAGCAGTTCCGGTTTCTGTAAACGGAGGTGATGAAATTATTGAAATGGACAGAATGCGTAAACTGATTTCAGGTTATATGATCGCTTCTGTGCAAACTTCAGCTCACGTTCAGTCGTTTATTGAAGTTGATGTAACAAATATTGTAAAATGGAGAGATAAAGTTAAAGCAGCTTTCGAAAAAAGAGAAGGTGAAAAACTAACTTTTACACCAATTATGATGGAAGCAGTTGCGAAAGCCTTAAAAGATTTTCCTGGAATGAACATTTCTGTTAATGGTGATTATATCATTAAAAAGAAAAATATAAATTTAGGAATGGCTGCAGCCTTACCAAACGGAAACTTAATTGTTCCTGTTATTAAAAATGCAGATCAGTTAAATCTTGTTGGAATGGCAAAAGCGGTAAACGATTTAGGAAACCGTGCAAAAACAGGAAAACTTAAACCAGACGATACACAAGGTGGAACTTACACTGTTACAAACGTAGGGACTTTTGGAAGTGTTTTTGGAACTCCAATTATCAATCAGCCTCAAGTTGGAATTTTAGCTTTGGGTGCAATTCGCAAAGTACCTGCAGTTATCGAGACTCCGGAAGGTGATTTTATCGGAATTCGTCAAAAAATGTTCTTATCGCATTCTTACGATCATAGAGTCGTAGATGGTGCTTTGGGAGGAAGTTTTGTAAAACGTGTTGCAGAATATTTAGAAGCTTTTGATATAGATAGAGACTTTTAAGAAATAAGAATTTTATAAATATTTAACCCTTTTAACATTTTAGATGTTGAAAGGGTTTTCTTTTTCTGATAATTCTATATTCTAAGTAAGAATCCTAGAACTTTGTAAAAAAAACGGGGAAATTTCGTCTTTAAAATTTATATTTGTAGACTTTTAAAACTTAAATATGGAACTAAAACTCACCAAACCAATTTGCTTTTTTGATCTCGAAACTACTGGGATTGATATAGGAAAAGATCGAATAGTAGAAATTTCAATATTTAAAGTTTTTCCTAATGGAAACAAAGAAAGTAAAACGTGGTTAGTAAACCCTACAATTCCAATTCCACCGCAGACAACAGCCGTTCATGGTATAACCGATGAAAAAATAGCTAACGAACCTACTTTTAATGAACTGGCGCCACAAATTCATAATATGATTAAGGATAGTGATTTGGGTGGATTTAATTCAGATCGTTTTGATATTCCGTTATTGGCTGAAGAATTACTTCGCGCGGGAGTTGATTTTGATATGAAAAATAAAGTTTCAGTAGATGTTCAGACTATTTTTCACAAAATGGAAGAGCGTACATTAAGCGCTGCTTTTAAATTTTATTGTGGAAAAAGTTTAGAAAACGCGCACTCTGCAGAAGCAGATACCATGGCGACTTATGAAATTTTGAAAGCGCAATTAGATCGTTACCCGGAACTGGAAAATGATATGAAAGTACTGTCTGAATTTACAACTCGTAAAAAAATCGCAGATTTTGCCGGAATGATTGCTTTTGATAAAGACAACGAAGAGATTTTTACCTTTGGAAAACACAAAGGTGCAAAAGTAGAAAAAGTGTTAGAATCAGAACCTGGCTATTTCAGTTGGATTCAAAATGCTGATTTTCCGCTGTATACGAAGAAAGTCTTAACAGCTATTAAATTAAGAAAGTTAAATACGAAATAAGGTTCTAAGTCTCTAAGGTTCTAGGATGCTAAGTGTTCTGCATAGTTTCTTAATGATCTAGTACTTAATAACTCAGCAACAAAAAAAGAATGAAAATACTTTGTATCGGTAGAAATTATGCCAATCATATTGAAGAATTAAAAAACGAAAGACCTTCGGAACCTGTTGTTTTTATGAAACCGGATTCAGCTGTTTTATTAAAACAACATCCTTTCGTTATACCTGAATTTTCTGAAGATATTCATCACGAAATAGAGATAATTGTTAAAATTAATAAAGTAGGAAAGTACATTGAACCTAAGTTTGCGCACAAATATTATGATGAAATTAGCGTAGGTATCGATTTTACTGCCAGAGATTTACAAGCTCAATTAAAAGCAAAAGGGTTACCTTGGGAAAAAGCAAAAGCATTTGATGGTTCTGCAGTTATTGGAGATTTTTTGCCTAAAACTGATTTTGTTTCAATGGAAAATCTTAGTTTTGAGCTCACAAACAACGCGCAAACAGTTCAAAAAGGCAATACAAGTCACATGCTTTGGAAAATTGATGAACTTGTTTCGTATGTCTCGCAATTCTTTACGCTTAAAATAGGAGATATAATTTTTACTGGAACTCCGGAAGGTGTTGCTGCCGTAAAACCAAATGACGTTTTAGAAGGCTTTTTAGAAGATAAAAAATTATTTAGAATACAAGTAAAATAATGGCTTTAAAATATAACCTTTCGAAAGTGTATGCACTTTCAGATAATGATCCTGAATTTGTAAACGAAATTCTTAAATTGTTCGTTACAGAAGTTCCTGAAGATTTGAAACAAATCAAAGAAGGAATCAAAAAAAAGGATCATAAATATGCCTACGCTTATGCGCACAAAATTAAACCAACATTAGATTTAATGGGCTTAAATGTAGCTTTTGAAGAAATTCTTCAGGTAGAAGCTTGGACAAAAGCAGAAGGCAAGAAAAAAGAAATTGTCGAAACTTTTAAAAGTATTAAAATACAAGTGAAAGAAGCTATCAAAGAAATTAAAAAAGATTTTGATATTTAATTAGGTGTGACTCTGTTTTTTACTTTTAAAATTAAGGTAAAAAAATAGAGTCATCCGAAGTTTCGGGATACTATATCTTTTGTTCCAGAGTTTTTTTGTTTAATAAGTATCTTTCGTATGTCACAAAAGGATGCTGTTTCTGCCCTTCACGCAAATCGTTTCACAACAACCTACTTTCTAATAATAACTTCTCATACAATAAGTAGAGTAAGTAAATATTTTATCCTATGAAAGCAACTATTATTACTATTGGAGATGAAATTTTAATAGGTCAGATTGTAGATACAAATTCTGCATTTATTGCCAAATCACTTGATCGCATTGGAGTTGAAGTTCATGAAATGATTTCGATCAGCGATGATAAAAAACATATTTTAGATACTTTCGCACAACTGCAAAATAAAGTCGATGTGGTCGTAATCACGGGCGGATTAGGTCCTACAAAAGACGATATTACTAAAAAAACATTCTGCGATTACTTTGATGATGAATTAGTTGTAAATCCTCAAGTTTTGGCTCATGTAACAGAGTTGATAGAAGGTTTTTACAAACGACCAATTTCACAATTAAATAAAGATCAGGCATTAGTTCCGTCAAAATGTACCGTTTTGCACAACAAAATGGGAACCGCACCGGGAATGTGGATGAAGAAAGAAAATACTGTTTTTATTTCGCTTCCCGGAGTTCCGTACGAAATGAAATATTTAGTAGAAGAAGAGATAATTCCTAAAATAGTACGTGAATATAAACGTCCGTATATCATTCATAAAACTATTTTAACCTACGGTCAAGGAGAAAGTCTTGTTGCAGAACGTATCGAGGATTGGGAAAATAATTTGCCTGATTTTATCAAATTAGCCTATTTGCCAAATCCTGGAAGAGTACGTTTGCGTTTGTCAGCAAGGGGAACAAATAAAGAAGAATTAGAAGCAGCAATTGAGGAAAATGTAAAATCTTTAGATGCTATAATTCATGACATTATAGTAGGATACGAAGAAAATGAAACTATAGAATCTGTAGTGGGAAAGATGCTTACAAAGCAAAATAAAACAATTGCGACAGCCGAAAGTATTACGGGTGGAAAAATTGCTTCAATTTTATCAGCTGTTCCAGGAGCTTCTAACTACTTTAGAGGCAGTGTAGTTTCGTACGCAACCGATGCTAAAGTTAGTGTTCTTGGTATCTCGCAGGATTTAATAGATAAATATTCGGTAGTAAGTGCGCAAGTAGCTTCGGCTATGGCTTTGAATGTGAAAGAGATACTTAAAACTGACTATGCAATTGCGACAACTGGTAACGCCGGACCGACAAAAGGTGACTCAGATGCTGAAATTGGCACTGTTTTTATCGCTGTTGCAACTCCAAATGATATAATTGTTGAAGAATTTAATTTTGGCCAACCACGTGAGAAAGTGATAGATAGAGCGACGATTAAGAGTTTGGAAATATTACAGAAAGAAATTTTAAAAATTGTGCAATAATTTTTTGCTACAATGGTTTATTTTTCTTTTCTTTGCACCCTGATTTTGAATAACGATAAAAGATAAGTATAATGTCAAGAGTTTGTGACCTTACAGGTAAAAGAGCGATGGTAGGAAATAACGTTTCTCACGCTATGAACAAAACTAAGAGAAAATTTTCTGTAAACTTAGTTAAAAAGCGTTTTTATCTTCCAGAAGAAGATAGATGGATTACTCTTAGAGTAGCAGCATCTACGATAAAAACAATTAATAAAAATGGAATTTCTGCTGTTTTGAAAAAAGCACAGTCAGAAGGATTTATCAAATAATCTTTTCCTAAATAAATATATAGCAAGATGGCAAAGAAAGGTAATAGAATCCAGGTAATTTTAGAATGTACTGAACACAAGACTTCTGGTGTAGCAGGAACTTCTAGATATATTACAACTAAGAACAAAAAAAATACTCCGGATAGATTAGAGATTAAGAAATTTAATCCAATCTTGAAACGTGTAACTGTTCACAAAGAAATTAAGTAATAATTAGAGATTTTATAGATCTCAATGGTTTTGCCATTAGAGTTTTATAAAAACTTCAAATAACATTTGAATCATGGCAAAGAAAACCGTAGCATCGTTACAAACATCTTCTAAGAGATTATCAAAAGCCATCAAAATGGTGAAATCTCCTAAAACTGGTGCATATACATTCGTAGAATCTATTATGGCTCCTGAAGAAGTTGATACTTTCTTGAAAAAGAAATAATTACAATCACATTATATAGAAAAGCTACTTTCATTCGGAAGTAGCTTTTTTATTTTTTATATTTGTCTGAAATTTTATAGAAGCACAATAATTGGCTTGTTTTTAAGCAATAATTTGTACTATACTTTATATCTTTACTGTTCGTCTTACAGAATAAGCAAAGAATACTGATTCTATAACACTAGTGTAAAAATAATGACATTCTTTAAAGATTAGGATTTCAGATAATCTAATAAGTCTAGAAGTCTAACAATCTAATAATCAACAAAAATGAGTTTTTTTAAAAAATTATTCTCTACTGATAAAAAAGAGACTTTAGACAAAAGTCTTGAAAAATCAAAAACTACCTTTTTCTCAAAATTAAGCAAAGTTGTTGCCGGAAAATCTAAAGTCGATGATGATGTTTTAGATGATTTAGAAGAAATTCTTGTGGCTTCAGATGTTGGCGTAAATACAACGCTAAAGATAATTTCAAGAATTGAAAAACGTGTTGCCGAAGACAAATATTTAGGAACAGAAGAATTAAACCAAATCCTTCGCGAAGAAATTGCCGGTTTATTATCTGAAACCAATAGGGGTGAGGCTACTGAATTTGATATTCCGAAAGATAAAAAACCTTACGTTTTAATGGTAGTTGGTGTAAATGGAGTTGGTAAAACAACTACCATTGGTAAACTGGCCTATCAATTTAAAAAAGCAGGTTATAAAGTGGTTTTAGGTGCGGCAGATACTTTTCGTGCTGCAGCGATAGATCAACTACAGGTTTGGGCAGATAGAGTAGATGTGCCAATCGTAAGACAAAATATGGGTAGTGACCCGGCTTCTGTTGCTTTCGACACTTTACAATCAGCCGTAGCGCAAAATGCCGATGTAGTTATTATTGATACTGCCGGACGTTTGCATAACAAAATAAATCTGATGAACGAACTTACAAAAGTAAAACGTGTAATGCAGAAAGTTATTACCGATGCACCTCATGATGTACTTTTAGTTTTAGACGGTTCTACAGGTCAAAATGCTTTTGAACAAGCCAAACAATTTACTGCTGCAACCGAAGTAACATCGCTTGCGGTAACCAAATTAGACGGAACTGCAAAAGGTGGTGTCGTAATTGGTATTTCAGATCAGTTTCAGATTCCGGTAAAATATATTGGAGTTGGCGAAGGAATCGAAGATTTACAAGTCTTTAATAAATATGAATTCGTAGATAGTTTCTTTAAATAATTTATAATGAGTTTTTCTTCTTTAAAAAATATAACGCCTGTTGTGTTTTATTTCGCGAGCGTTATTTCTTTTGTTTTAGCCAATGTATTGAGAGATAAAAGTCTGTCTTTTTACTACGTTTTATTAGTTTTAGGATTGATTTTCTTTTTTATGGGAATTTTACAGCGATTACGTACGAAGCGATAATTGATTTACGTATTTTATTATGAAATACTTTTTGTTGTAGTTCACTAAATTTCTTTTTAAAATGGGAGTCCTAGCCCTGATGGCAGCCGTATCCTTTTTATCTGCTCTGACAGAACAAGAGATACAGTGGACAGTGGAAGTGTCTCCTTATAATTTTATTACTTATGAAAAACACTTTTATGATTTTGGTTTTGTCTCTTTTGTTTGTGGGTTGCAAACAAGAAATTAAACCTGCTGACATTGCAAAATTAAATGGTTATTGGGAAATTGAAAAAGTAGTTTTTGATGGAGGAGAAGAGAAGGCTTACGGAATGAATGAAAACTTTGATTTTTTTAAAATTAAAGGTACAAAAGGAACCAGAACGAAGGTTATGGCACAGCTTGACGGAACTTTTTTGACTACTAATACTTTTGAAAATGTTTCAGTTAGATCTACAGATAAAGGAACATTTTTAGATTATAAAACCGATTATGCAAAGTGGAGTGAAGAATTAATTTCGATTTCTGATGAAACATTTGTAGTAAAAAACAATCAGAATAAAGAATATCACTATAAAAAAGCAGGACCAATAAATATAGTAAACGATGGCAAAAAGACTAAATAACGAAAGTACGATTGGGGCTGTTTTGCAACAAATCATTCAGGTGAATAAACTTCAACCCGGAATGGATCAGATTGATGTAAAAGAAGCGTGGAGGCAATTAATGGGGAATGGTGTAAATACGTATACAAAAAACGTTGTTTTGAAAGGAAGTACGCTTTATGTTGAGCTTGGATCAGCAGTTTTAAGAGAAGAATTGAGTCACGGAAAGTCTAAAATAGTTAAAATGATTAATGAAGAATTAGGACGCGAAGTGGTTAAGGATGTAGTGCTGCGCTGATTTTAGATTTTAGATTTTAGATTTTAGATTTTAGATTTTAGATTTTAGATTTTTCGGAATATCCCATAAAAAAATCCATTTCAATTGAAATGGATTTTTTTATTGTGATTGTTAAGTTCAGCAATCTAAAATCTGAACTCTAAAATCATAAATTAAAACTGCTCTCTTCCAGCAAAATGGAATGCACTTTCGATAGCAGCATTTTCATCGCTATCAGAACCGTGAACTGCATTTTCTCCAATAGAAGTTGCGTATGCTTTACGAATAGTTCCTTCAGCAGCTTCAGCTGGATTTGTAGCTCCAATTAAAGTTCTGAAATCTTCTACTGCGTTATCTTTTTCTAAAATAGCAGCAACAATTGGTCCGCGTGACATAAATTCAACTAATTCTCCGTAAAAAGGTCTTGCAGCGTGAACAGCATAAAATGCCTGAGCATCAGCTACAGTTAATTGAGTTAATTTTAAAGAAACGATTTTGAAACCACCGTTAGTAATCATTGCTAAAATATTCCCGATGTGTCCGTTTGCTACAGCATCCGGCTTAATCATTGTAAAAGTTCTATTTGTTGCCATTTTTGTGTTTTTAAATTTTGTGCAAAAGTAGACTTTTTTATGAATTGATTTTAATAAATTCATAATTAAAACACAGCAGAATGATGTTTTAACTAATAAAAGGTCTTTTTTAAACTATATAGTCACATAATTTCATTTAAACAGTAATGTGAATAAAATCTCCGCAAACTAATGTATTTTCTAAAATGAACTTATATCATTTTATATAATGAATTTTTATACTTTAAAGATTAATTTATTTCTGTAGAATATCCATAAAATAAATGTCCAGATACAAACGTAAACCAATGCACCCGCTAAAGAAGCAGCCATTGGATTATTGAAAAAGGGTGCAATTCCGAAACGGTATAGATACTCTAAAAGATTAATTTTTTCAGATGTATTATGTGGATTTTGAAATTCGATCATTACTAAAGATTGTGGAATAATCTGCGAGCTAAAAAACACAATCATAGGATTTACTCCCCAAATTAAAAATGGTTTAAATCCTTTTTTGTAATCTGCAATATCAATAACATAATATAAAATAGCTAAAAATGTTGTGGCAAGTCCTGTTGTATATAAAACATAACTACTTGTCCACAGTGATTTGTTTAGTGGAAAAACAATATTCCAAAGTAAACCAGCAATGATAAGTACAACACCAATAATTAGCATTTTTTGCGCTTTTTGTGTTTTAGATATTTCACGTTGAAGTAACTGTCCTATCAACAATCCAATAATTCCATTTACGATTGACGGAACTGTACTTAGAATTCCTTCCGGATCCCAAGTTAAAGTTTCATGATACATATGTCCTTTGAGTAAAACACAATCCAGCCATGAAGCTAAATTAGTTCCTTTTTCTAAATTTGCTGGTCCAATTCCGGGAACTGGAATTAAAGTCATTATCGCCCAATATCCTAATAGTAAAACAACTCCAGTAACAATTTGAGTTTTTTGAGAGGTTTTTAAGTATAAAAGAGAAACCACAAAATAAACAATGGCAATTCGTTGTAAAACTCCCGGAAGACGTACATCATGATAAGCTTCAATACCGCTGTAAGCTAAAAACAGATAAATAAACAGAATTGAAAAAGCTAAAATGTTTTTGACTTTCGAACTAAAACTACCCATTAAAGCATAGCCAACTGCAATAGTTATGGCTAAGCGCCCAATAAGAAGTGGAATTCCGTCAAGGCCAAATAATTGAATTTTTCCGAAAAAGTTAAAAAATATGCCTAAGCACAACATGCGTAACGAACGAACTAAAATTTTATTAAAAGTTGTACCATCGTATATTTTATCAGGCATTGCTAAAGGAACAGCAACTCCCATGATAAAAATGAAAAACGGAAAAACCAAATCAGTTGGTGTACATCCATGCCATTCAGCATGTAAAAGTGGAGGGAAAACATTACCCCAGTCGCCGGGGTTGTTTACAATAGTCATTAATAAAATCGTTAATCCTCTAAAGACATCTAATGAAATCAAGCGCTCTCTGGTCATAGTTTTTGTAATAGGTTAGTTTTTTGTTTAAAAGTTACTATTTGGTTTAGAGAGGCAATAATTTCAGAAGAGGCGGTTATTTATTCTGATGATTATTACTTTATTTTTATTTTTTTTGCCATTAATTATACGAATTTTCACGAATTACTTTTTGTATTTTGTGCGAATAAATTTGTGTAAATTCGTGGCAAACTTTATATTGTTATGATATTAAAATTAGTTTCTAATGGTTTTAGTTTTTGGATTAAAAGCGGAATCAATTGTTCTCCTTTTTCTAAATAAAATTCAGAAAAGTTCGTGTGACGTTCCTGTAAACTTTGATTTGGAAACAACTCGCATTGCAAATCTACAACGCGTTGTAATTCATTATCGAGCTTTCGTTTTTGAGCTTTTAATAATCTTTTTTCAAGGTTTTCTAAACCTTTTTTCTGTTTAACTTCTTGTGCTTTAACGGCTCCTGTAAAAGATTTATCAGTTTGTTGCGCTAATTCGTAAAGATATTCAAATTGCTTTTCTAATGTTTCTTTTTGAGGTGTTAAATCAATCGGGAAATCAGATAATTTATGTGTGATCGCATTTATTAAAGCATCAGGTTTAGTAAATAAATCTGCCCAGCTTAAATTTAAATTGTCTGCTTTTTTAGCTTGTTTTTCGGTATTTAAAAGAACAGAATTTCGAACTAAAAGTATTGGGAAAGTAATATTGACAGCATCAAAAAAAGATTTTAATTCTAACCAATAAGCGATTTCTCCGCCTCCGCCAATATAGCATAAATTGGGCAAAATAATTTCCTGATAGAGCGGACGCATAATAACGTTTGGACTAAATTTTTCGGGATTGCTATCTAATAATTTTAGAATTTCTTCTTTAGAAAATGAAGTTCTGGTATTATTTACAATGTACTTATCATTCTCAAAAATAATTCTTTCACGCAAATCATCTTCAATATAAAATAAATTGATTTCGCGTGGATTTACCTGAACGGTATAATCTTTAAGTTGTGAAATCGTTTCCTGAACCGCTTTGAAAGAAGTTTGCTGCTCCAGTTCTTCTTTTATGTAAGGAATAAATGCACGTTTTAAATCTTTATCATCAGCATCCAGAATTACCAAACCATAATTAGCGAATAAGCCATTGGCCAGAAAACGAGTAGCGTCTGCAAGATTATCATGTTTTAAATAAGCATCTTCAAATAACTTTTTCAAAACACTGGCATTCGTACTCGAACCTAATTCTTTAGAATAAATTTCGAAGAATTCAGCTAAACCTTCGGTAGAAAGTCTTCCAACAGGACCTGTACTTTCTTTATTCCATCTGAATTTTTTTCCTTTAAAATTAAAATAATTAATCTCTTCAAAATCATGATCTTCCGTCGCCATCCAATAAATGGGAACAAAATTATACGTTGGATATTTTGATTTTAATTCTTTCGTTAAATTAATCGTTGAAATAATTTTATATAAAAAATACAACGGCCCGCTAAACAAATTTAATTGATGACCGGTTGTAATTGTAAACGTATTTGAAAGTGCTAAAAGCTCAATATTTTGCTTTGTTGCATCAGAAATTTCAATGTTTTGATATTGCCTTTTTAAAGATTCAACCAGAGGAGTTCGGTTGGCGTTATCAAAGTTTGCTTCTTTTTCGGCAATCTGTTTTTCGAAGTTTTCTAAAGTAGGAAAATAATTGTACAGCGGTTTCAATTCTGATTTCTGATCTAAATAATCTTGTATCAATTTAGAAAAATATCCTGAAGTTTGATAGCTGATACAGTCGGTTGGCATAATTTTAAATTTATTTTTGACAGCTGTAAATTTAATCAAAATATACAGTTAAAAACAGTTTTAACGATTGCTTATGATTTGTTTTTTATTTTTATTTTAAAGTTCCTATAATCAAGTTTTTAATGTTGAGTCATTTAATGATATAGAAAATGATAAATACATTATAGTTGTTAAAAACACAGTGGGATATTAAAACTATTTGCTCTAATGCTGTATTATTAATAACGAAATTATATTTTTGTAATTAAAAAAGATATATCTATTTTACATGAACAATAACCCTAATAAGGAGAATTCCTTACGACACGTTTTATTTGGTTCCTTAATTGGTACGACGATCGAATTTTTTGATTTTTACATTTATGCCAATGCTGCAGTATTGGTTTTTCCTCAACTCTTTTTCCCGGGAGCGAGTAGTACAAATTCTACCCTTGAATCTTTGGCTACTTTTTCAATAGCTTTTTTATCCAGACCAATAGGTTCAGCCGTTTTTGGACATTATGGAGATAAAATAGGACGTAAAGTTACTTTGGTAGTTGCGCTGTTAACAATGGGACTGTCGACAATTGCAATAGGTTTTTTACCCGGTTATGCAAGTATTGGTATTGCGGCACCAATTTTATTAATGTTCTGTAGATTTGGCCAGGGAGTTGGTTTAGGAGGAGAATGGGGAGGTGCTGTTTTATTAGCGATCGAAAATGCTCCGCCACATAAACGTGCATGGTACGGAATGTTTCCGCAATTGGGAGCGCCTATAGGATTGTTGCTTTCAGGAGGGACCTTTTTAATATTAACAGATTCTATGACCAGTGAAGCTTTTATGGATTATGGCTGGAGAATTCCCTTTATAGCAAGTTCACTTTTAGTAATAGTTGGATTTTATATTCGTTTAAAAATTAGCGAAACTCCGGCATTTGAAAATTCTAAATTAGAACAAAAAGAAGTTAAAATTCCGTTTTTGACGTTGATAAAATCATATAAAAATCAATTGATTTTTGGTACGTTATCTGCAATTACAACTTTTTTAGTGTTTTATTTAATGACTGTTTTTACACTTAGCTGGGCTACTTCTGATTTAGGTTTTACTAAAAGAGATGGTTTGTTGATACAATTGTTTTCAGTATTGTTTTTTGCTGCTTTTATTCCTGTTTCGGCTGTAGTTGCAGATAAAATTGGTCGCCGGAAAATACTAATTATCACGACATCTGCTATTGCTATATTTGGTTTTTTCTTTTCGTATTTTCTCAATTCAGGAAATCCTGTTTTAGTAACTACTTTTGTTTGTATCGGAATGTCGTTGATGGGATTTACTTATGGTCCGCTCGGGACTTTCTTATCTGAATTGTTTCCTACCACCGTTCGTTATTCCGGTGCTTCTCTGACTTTTAATTTGGCTGGTATTTTAGGTGCGGCATTTGCACCGCTAATAGCAATTTGGCTCGCCACTACTTACGGATTAAACTTTGTAGGTTTTTACCTGACGATTGCAGCTTTGATTTCTCTAGTTTCATTTTTAGTGATTTCTAAGAAAGTGCATCAGTTTTAAAATATTTTAACTTTAATATTAAATGGACAACAATATAATTGTTGTCCATTTTTTTGTGAATTAAAAAAAGTATTTAGATATTTGTCTAAATATATAAATAATGAATGATATTTTTAAAGCATTAAATGATGCAACCCGAAGAGAAATTCTGGAGCTTTTGAAACAGAAGGATATGTCTGCCGGAGAAATTGCAGATGCCTTCAATATTTCGAAGCCTAGTATTTCGCATCATTTAGATATTTTAAAACGTGCCGAATTAATCACTTCTGAAAAAAATGGGCAATTCATCATTTATTCCATTAATACTACCATAATGGAAGATGTTTTGCAATGGATATTAACTTTTAAAAAATAATGAAATGAATTTAACTTTAAAAAAAGAACTTCCCATAATTGGAATTGTTTTGACTCCTTTTGTTTATTTAGCTTTAATTTGGAAAAGTCTTCCTGAAAAGGTTCCGACCCATTGGAATATTGAAGGAAAAATTGACAATTGGGGTGATAGATCTTTGTTAATTCTATTGGTTTTTATGCTACCGGTTTTGATGTATTTAATTACGATTGTCGCTGAAAAGATTGATCCTAAAAAGAGAATCGCCCTGATGGGGAGTAAATTTTATCAACTGAAATTTTTTATGGTTTTGTTTATGTCGTTACTGGCGTTATTTTTTATCTACATCTCAAAAAATCAAAACTTCTCGAGTCCCAATTTGATCTATGTTTTTGTTGGCGTTCTATTAATGGTTTTAGGCAATTATTTTAAAGTGATCCAGCCGAATTATTTTATCGGAATTCGAACACCTTGGACTTTAGAGAATCGTGAAGTTTGGAAAGCTACGCATGTATTTGCAGGTAAAATTTGGTTTTTGGGCGGGATAATTATCGTCTTAGGAGGGTTGGTTTTTCCTGGGTTCACTTTCTCGAAAGCTTTTATTTCCATTGGTGTCACTATAGCACTTGTACCCATAATATACTCGTATTTTAAATTTCAGAACTTAGAGAAAAATAATATTTCATAACGAATTCCTTAAATAAAAATGAAAAAAACAATACTTATTTTAATAATAATTTTAACTTCTTCCATAACGTTCGCACAGGAAATTACAGGACAGTGGAATGGGCTTTTGAAAGTTCCGGGCACTCAATTAAGACTTGCATTTCATATTACGAAAACAGAATCCGGATACTCTTCTACAATGGACAGCCCGGATCAAAAAGCAACAGGAATTCCAGTTGCTAAAACTACTTTTGAAAATGCCGTTTTGAAATTGGATATTGTCGCTATAAAGGGTACCTATGAAGGAACATTGAACAGCGATAATATTATTGTGGGAAAGCTTACGCAATCCGGACAATCATTGGATGTTAATTTATCCAGAGAAAATGTTCAGAAAGAAGTTCGTGTAAGATCCCAAGAACCTCAAAAGCCTTATTCTTATTATACAGAAGACGTAAAATTTGAAAATAAAACAGATCAAGTTACCTTGGCAGGAACACTATCTCTTCCTAAAAAAGAAGGTAATTTTCCGGCTGTCATTTTAATTACTGGAAGTGGGCCTCAAAATAGAGATGAAGAAGTTCTTGGGCATAAATCATTTTTGGTCTTGTCTGATTATTTGACTAAAAAAGGATTTGCTGTATTGCGTTTTGATGATCGCGGAGTTGGCGAATCAACAGGTAATTTTAGTACTGCCGTTTCTACTGACTTTGCAAAAGATGTACAAGCCGGAGTAGACTATATAAAAACCAGAAAAGAAATAAATAAAAACAGAATTGGCTTAATCGGACACAGCGAGGGAGGTTTGATTGCACCGATTGTGGCAGGTAATTCTAAAGATATTGTTTTTATCGTTTTATTGGCAGGACCTGGACTTCGAGGTGATAAAATACTGTTGTTACAAAAAGAATTGATACAAAGACAAAGCGGAGTTTCGGAAGCAGAAATTAAAAAAGATCACGAGATTTTTAAGGGCGCATATGATATTGTTTTAGCTTCTTCCACCAATGACGATATCTTTAAAAATCATATAAATACTTATTTCAAGTCAAAATTTGAAGATCCTACTGATCAGAAAGCAAAAATGGCTACTCTTGCAATTACTTCTAATTGGTATTATAACTTTATAAAATTTGATCCGGTAACTGTTTTAAAAAATGTAAAATGTCCCGTTTTAGCTCTTAACGGAGATAAAGATTTACAAGTTCCGGCCGAAGTTAATACAGAGATCATTAAAAATACTTTAGCAAAAGCTGGAAATAAAAAAGTGACCGTTAAAATTTTACCCAATTTGAATCATTTATTTCAGGAATGTAAAACTGGTTCTCCAGATGAATATGAAACAATAGAACAAACGATTTCTCCAATTGCCTTAGAAGAAATTTCAAATTGGTTTTCAGTTCAAACGAAATAATATAAAATTTTAGAATAAAATTTAACCACGAAGTTCGCTAAGATTTATCCGGATACCAAAGTTTATTGCTTTGCGAATCTTGCGGAATCTTTGCGAACTTCGTGGTTAAATTATCTTTTCAAACTAAAATGCCCTCGATATTCTGTTCCGTTTAATCGGGTAACAGTAAACCAATAATCAGAAGAAGGTTCATTATGACCAATATAAGTTCCGTCCCAAGCCGTATTTGTCGTTAATTCTTTGATGAATTTTCCATAACGGTCAAATATTCGAATGCCAGTATTTGGGGCTAAATATGCAAAATCGATTGTCCACGTATCATTATATCCATCACTATTTGGAGTGAAGAATTTCGGGAACGGAAGTTCATCAAGATAATTAATGCAATCCGCAGTAGTTGCAGGTAAGATTTGAATTTTAACCGCAATTCTGTCACTTTCACAGCCATTAATAGTTTGCGAAGCATAATAGATATTTCCGTTTTCAAGCGGAATTCCTTCTGATAATTCTGGTCTTGTGGCTAAATCATTATACCATATTATGTTTTCTCCATTAATTTTTATGCTTTTTAATGTTGCATTTTGCTGCACACAAAAAGATTGAAAAGCATCAGCAATTGGAGGTTGCGTATCCTGAACTTTTATTGTAATTGCCAATCTTTCACTTTCGCAATTATTAAGCGTTTGAGTAGCGTAATAAATACCATTTTGTAATGTAGTTGTACTTGCCAAACTATTTCCGGCTACAGTAGAATCGTACCATTTGATGGACGTTCCTGTTATTTTAATATCGGCAATAGTTGCATTTTCATCAATGCAGAAAGTTTGCTTGTTGTCTCCAATTGGTAAAGGTGTATCATAAACTCTAACGGTAATTGGAGTTCTCGCACTTTCGCATCCCACAGTTTGAGAAGCATAATAAGTACTATTATCTTGTAATAATATAGTATTTGCCAATGCAGTAGTCGAAGAATTAGAATCGTACCATTTTATATTTTGACCACTAATGGAAATATTATCTAAAGTAGCTTTCTGATTTTTACAAAAAGGTTGATTCGCATTTCCTGTTGGAGCAGGAGGTGTATTTCCAACCGAAACGGTAACGCCAAATCTTTGGCTTTCACAAGTATTTACAGTTTGAGAAGCATAATAGGTTTTACCATTTTGAAGATTTGTTGATATAGCCAAAGGATTTCCATTTAAAGCTGCATCGTACCATTTTATAAGATCTCCATCAACCTGAATATTTGCAATTGTAGGATTTTGTCCGGAGCAAAAAGGTTGGTTTGCATTTCCTGTTGGAGAAGTTGTATTCTGAATATTGATTTTTACAGAAACTCTTTCACTTTCACAACCGTTTACAGTTTGTGAAGCATAATAGGTTATTCCGTTTTGAAGCAAAGTTGTTTTTGGTAATAATGTTCCAGCAATTAAAGCATCATAAAATTGTATGTTTTGACCTGTCGCATTAATATTATCTAAAGTAGCATTTTGCTGAATGCAGAAGCTTTGTGGAGAAATAAGAACAGGAAGTGGCTGACTTGTAATTGTAACAGTTTGGTTTTGTGAAGATATATTACCGTTTCCATCATTATAATTCCATTTGATAGTATAAGTTCCGGGCAAAGTATAAGATAACGCATCTGTAGTTGTACCTGTAATTGCTCCCACACAAACATCTGTTGCTTTTGGAAATGTAGTTATGGTAGTATGACAATCTCCAGTTATGGTTTGTAGAGTTGCAATATCGGGAACTGGTGCTTGAATGTCACCAATTATCACTTCAATATCATATTTTTTTTCACATCCACAATTGTCGCTTGCAGTTAAATGGTAAGTGCCATTATTTGCATTAGAAACATTTGTAATAATCGGATTTTGTAAATTACTTGTAAAACCGTTAGGACCAGTCCATAAATAATTATAATCAGGATCAGCAGAAAAAGTTAATGTACGACCAATACAAACAGGAGAATTACTTGAAGGGTGTACATCAATGTTGCAGTTGGTATCTTCTGAAAACTTCATTAAATAAAAATTTTTACGGCCTAAAATTTCAGGTTGATATGAATTTGAGTCAGCTATTCCATCATTCATTGAAGATGTTCCACCTACTACAATTTCATTATTTTTAATTGTTACTCCAGTTTCGGAATATTGATCAAATCCTCCTGTATAACTTCCCCAAATTAATTCCCCTCCTTTAGAAAATTTTCCAACATATCCTCCAGAATTACCAGTTCTTTTATAAGCACATAAAATTGTTATTGAATTGTCTATTCCTCCATTGCCCCCAATATATAGTGAATTGTTTTTGAATACAAGTGAGTAAATTTTTGTGCTATAACCTAAGTATGATCCCCATAATCTTTGTCCACTTTGATCCAATTTTGCAAAAAAACCTGTTTCGGTATTTAAATTATAATCGTCAAAAGAATTTGGTGTAGCGATACCCATAGAACTTCGTGTTTCTCCGCCTACATATATATTATTTTCATCATCAATTTCGATTGCATTAATTTTTTCCCAAGACTCTCCTCCATAATATGTACTCCATATTCGGTCTCCATTTAGATTTAGTTTAAAAATTATACCATCGTTGGAAAGATTGTATACATAATTAAGATTCTCCTGAAAAACTCCAGGGGTAGAAATATTATCTGCACTGTATGAAAGACCACCAACCACGATAAAGTTTTCACCAACCTTAACCGTTTTAAATTCATCTGTACCTTTGCCACCATATAATTTATTCCAAAGTATATTTCCATTAGGATTAAATTTAGCGATGAAACCATCGCCTATAGGAGTGTCGTGAACATTTTCTGAATGATTGATTGAAAACCGACCCACCATAAAAATATTGTTATTTTTATCAATATCAACATCAAAAGCTTCATCATTATCCTTTTCTCCATAATATGTTGCCCAAAGTCTGGTACCTGTAGGATTAAACTTTACCAAAAATCCGTCATCATAACCACCAAATGTAGAACTGTATGAACCAACAGTGCTAATATTGGTTTTACTATTTGTTTTACCTACAATGATAACATTGTTTTGGTTATCCGTTCTTACTGCGTTTATTTTGTCATATTCTTCACCACCATAATAGCTACTCCATAATTTTCGACCATCTTCCGAAAATTTTACAATTATTCCATCAGTACCCATTTTGTTAGGATTTCCAATTGTAGTTTGATGTGCACCAGAAGTGGCATACGAAGAATTGGAAACAGAAGTTGATCCTACTAAATAATTATTACCTAATAAGTCGGTTGTAATTCCCCCAAATTCATTACCTCCATAATTTTCTTCATCCCCATAAAATGTTCCCCAAAGTCTCGTTGGCACAGGATCAATAATCACAGTTTTTCCATCAACAGAATTTGCCGAATTGAACCCATAAACATCCTTCCGAATCTTTCTATAACCAACAGCAATTTCTTTTTTAGCAGTTCCTTCCTCAATCCAACTCGCAGGTAATGTCTCTTCCATTTTTCCAAAACGAACATTCATTTGGATTTTGTTGTCAACTAAATCTGTTTCAGCACCATTAAATTTTAATTGAATATCAGAGATTTTTCCTTTCGGATGAATGACAAAATTATATTCTACAACTTTTTTTGGATCATTCGGAATCGAAAAAACAACATCAATATATGGGTAAATATTTTTATAGGTAATTTGTTTGTATCGATGGACACCAACAATTCCTTCAGGTTTATTAGGAACATTGTAATAGTTGTCAAAATCTTTTGATTCCTGATCTGTAACTAATTCAACTTTAGAATTCGAGTTAACAAAATCAATATCAATTCTATGAAAAGTATATTCAAGATTATAATCAGGCTGCTCTTCTTTTATATCTTCTTCAGGTACAGGCGGAGCGTTTCTTCCATCATGCGGATTTTTACGAGGTATTTTCTTTACTTCATAAATATCATACGAAAAACCATTCTTCTTTAACTGAACATTGAGTCCATTAGAGTTTAATAGATATTTTACCGAAGGATTTGCTTTTCCTTTCTGATCTATAATCTGACCTTTATTTTCTTTAAAACCAATAGATTGGCTTTTGTTTTGAGAAAACAATTGAATAGTTATTATTAAAAAAAATAAAAGTAATTTTTGTTTCATTTCACTAATTAAGTTGCGACAAATGTAATTAATTATCTACAAAATAAAATCAAAAATTAAAGTTGCATAACACAAAAATAACCTTCAAAATCTTTTCATTAAAAGTCCCTAAATATGCCTTATTTTTGCAAAAACATTTCTTTTGAAAACCAAACTGTTCGTCATAACGCCTCCTTTTACGCAACTGAATACACCATATCCGGCAACTGCGTATATAAAGGGATTTTTAAACACTAAAAATATTGAATCGGTTCAGGCTGATTTAGGTATTGATGTAATTTTGGAATTGTTTTCGAAGAAAGGATTACAGGATTTGTTTCAGGTTTCAAGTTTCAGGTTTGAAGTTCCTAACCCTGAAGTTTCAGATAACTCCAAACGTATTTTTGCTTTACAGGACGAATACATTAAAACAATAAATCCCGTTATTCAGTTTTTGCAGGGAAAAAACCCAACATTGGCGTTACAAATTTGTCAGGAAGATTTTCTGCCTGAAGCTTCTCGTTTTGCGCAATTAGAAGAACTCGATTGGGCTTTCGGAACTATGGGAACCCAAGATAAAGCAAAACATTTAGCGACTTTATATCTCGAAGATATATCTGATTATATTGTAGAATGTGTCGATGAAAATTTTGGTTTTAGCCGATATGCAGAACGCTTAGGCCGAAGCGCCAATTCTTTTGATGAATTGTACAATGCTTTACAACAAAAACCAACCTATATAGATTCGATTCTAATTTCGATTTTAAAAGATAAAATTGAAAAAGTAAATCCAACTTTCTTTTTAATTTCTGTTCCTTTTCCAGGGAATTTATACAGCGCTTTTCGATGTGCACAATGGGTAAAACAGCATCATCCGGAAATTAAAATTTCGATGGGCGGCGGTTTTCCAAATACCGAATTGCGTTCTATTTCTGATGCGAGAGTTTTTGAATTCTTCGATTTTATTACTTTAGATGATGGAGAAGTGCCGATTGAGGAATTAATCTTCAATCTCGAAAATCCAAATTCCAATTCTTATAAAAGAACTTTTCTTTTAGAAAATGGCGAAGTCGTTTATAAAAATAATTCCCTAAAAAACGATTACAAACAATCTTATGTAGGAACGCCTGATTATTCTGATTTGCCTTTGGATAAATACATTTCGGTTATTGAAATCGTAAATCCGATGCACAGAATGTGGAGCGACGGCCGTTGGAATAAGCTCACCATGGCGCATGGCTGTTATTGGGGAAAATGTACTTTCTGCGATATTTCATTAGATTACATTAAAGTATACGAACCAGTTGCCGCCAATTTGCTTTGCGATCGAATGGAAGACATGATGCTTCAAACCGGTCAAAATGGTTTTCATTTTGTTGATGAAGCTGCTCCACCAGCGCTGATGCGTGCTTTAGCACTGGAAATTTTAAGCAGAAAGTTAGCCGTAACATGGTGGACTAATATTCGTTTTGAAAAAAGCTTTTCTAAAGATTTGTGCTTATTGCTAAAAGCTTCCGGCTGTATTGCAGTTTC
The DNA here is from genome assembly GCF_004362015.1 of Flavobacterium chryseum. Lineage (GTDB taxonomy): Bacteria > Bacteroidota > Bacteroidia > Flavobacteriales > Flavobacteriaceae > Flavobacterium. Next base: position 163,124 of record NZ_SNWW01000008.1, on the reverse strand, counting down.
CGGAGGTTTAGAAGTGGCTTCAGACCGATTATTAAAATTGATCGATAAAGGTGTAACGGTTGAACAAGTAGCAAAAGTTACCCGAAATTTTACCGAAGCCGGAATAATGGTTCATGCGTATTTAATGTACGGATATCCAACTCAGACCATACAGGAAACAGTTGACAGCTTAGAAATGGTTCGCCAGTTATTTGAAGCCGGAATTCTACAATCTGGTTTTTGGCATCAATTTGCAATGACAGCTCACAGTCCGGTTGGTTTGTATCCAGAGAAATTTGGCGTTACAAAAGCAACTGAAGTTATTGGAACTTTTGCCAATAATGATATTGATTATACCGATTCTACCGGAATCAATCACGACAAGTTTAGTTTCGGATTAAAAAAATCACTTTTTAATTTCATGCACGGAATCTGTTTCGACTATGAACTGCAAGACTGGTTCGACTTTAAAATTCCGAAAACAAAAATTGATCCCGATTTTATTTTTAATGCACTCGAGGAAGCAAATGATTTCAATACAAAACCAAATGCCAAAGTAGTTTGGTTGGGTGGAAAACCTTCTGCAGAACATTTTACAAAATCTAAAAAAGGGCAAACCTGGGAAATGATGACTCTTACTTTTCATGATAAAAAAGAAAGTTTTCAAATTCAAACCAATAAAAATGAAGGAGAATGGCTGGTAGAAATCTTAACGAAAATTACGATTTCAAATGCTAAAAATTACACTTTTCAGGAAGTTAAAAATGATTTTGAAACTCAATTAGAGGATTTTGAATTGTTTTGGTATTCTAAACCAATTAATACTTTACGCGAGTTTGGATTATTGGTTTTGTAAATAATTCAAATCGGTTTAATTGTTTTTAGTTACCCAATAATGAAAATCTCTTTCTAAATCATAAGCCATTCTATTTACACTTCTTCTTATAATGAAATAAGGAACTCCTATCATTAGTGACATATGAATTAAAAGAAATGGAACCATAAAGAAGGGAACAGTATTTTCAGCATTAAAAACCATGCTTATAAAGAAAATTGAATAAAAAAGAAGCGCCATAACTATAAAAATAATCATTCTTTTTCTAAAACAAGAAATTTCAGCGTTTATAATTAATTGATTATTTTCCTCAGTTAGTTCTCCTGTAACTTTAGCAAAAGAATAATTCGTATCGAATATTTTCTTCCTCTTTTTTATTTCGAAGATATAATCACCGATATGTCCTTTGTATTCATTTATACTAGATTGAAAAACTTCAAATGGATCGTAATCTAAATTAGATTCATCAACATTATTTCTAAATTTCTGAATAAAGTCAATCTTTGACACTGGTAATTGTATAATGATGTCTTTAGTTAATTTTATTTTTCTTAGAAAATCATTCATTATTTTTGGCTTAATTAGGAAGTCAAATATAATATTTATAATGAACTAAGAATTTGTTTTTCTAAAGTATTTTGGAGTTAGTAACTAACACTTTCCCCATCTTCCGGAATAGAAACTTTCGATAAAAGATTATTCTCTATCAAAGCCAGTCTTAATTCTTCACGGGTAGTTGGGCAATGATTTAAAGCTTCTAAATGATTCGCTAAAACTTGGCTTGGTGCAAGAGCAACAAACTTTAAAATATCATTCATTCTCATCAATAAAGGCTGACCAATGTCAAGTCTTGCAGTTCCGCAAGCCACGACAGCGATTTCAGGTTTAAACTCTACAAGAACTTTTTCTACATGTTCTGTGAAAATAGTATCAGAACTAATATAAATTGATTTTTCATTCGCCAATTCAATATGAAAACCCATTACATTTCCCATCGCTTTAGCAATAAATCCATAACCGTGAATGGCGGGAATTCCAGTAATTTTGCCGTCTAAAAAAGGTTGAGGTTCCCAATAATTCAAAGTTTGAGTAATGTTTAAACCTCTTTTTGTCAGTTGTTTTTCATCTTTTATATTACAAATTACCGGAATGCTTTTTCTTCTTAAAAAAACTTCACCGGCTTTATCAATATGGTCCGGATGCAAATGTGTGATCAAACAATGGGTCACTTTGCTCAAAATATCCCGACTGTTTTTGGGTAAAGCAACAAGCGGATTTCGTTTTGGCTTATATCTAAATATCGTAAAGGGCGGAATCGTTTTTCGTTTTCCTAACATCGGATCAACCAAAATAACATGCAGATCTGTTTCTATAACTAAAGTAGCGTTTCGTAAATGATACAATTTCATATTGGAAGATTTAGATATTAAAAATACGAAATTTTAAAATAGTTATTGTCAAGAAATTACATCTTAAAACGAAAACCAACTCCGTGGATGTTTTCTATAGCAATTTCTTTTTCATTAATTAAGATTTTACGCAGGCGAGAAATAAAAACATCCAAACTGCGTCCCATAAAATAATCATCATTACCCCAAAGCGCCGAAAGAATTTTTTCTCTTTTTAAAACCATATTTTTATTATCAAAAAACAATTTCAAAAGCTCTGCTTCGCGTTGCGTAAGCCCAATTTTTTCATCTTCATTAAAAAGAAAGAAATTTTTATAATCAAATTGATATTTTCCAATTTCATAAAGTGAGTTTTGCGTCAGATTGTTTTTTTGAGATCGCTTTAAGAAGATTTCGATTTTCAATAATAATTCTTCAATACTAAATGGTTTTACCAAATAATCATCGGCACCCAAACGCAACCCTTTAAGGCGATCTTCTTTTAAAGTCTTGGCAGAAAGAAAAATAATCGGAATATCAGTATTGCTTTTTCTTATTTCCGTTGCCAATTCAAAACCATCCATCTTTGGCATCATAATGTCAAAAATGCAAATGTCAAAATCTTCTTCTTTAAAGGCTTCCAGGCCAGATTTTCCATCAGAGCAATGAATGACTTCGTAGTTGTTTTGTTCTAGATTGTCTTTCGTCAGAAACGCTAATGTTTCATCATCTTCGGTATAAAGAATTTTAAAATTTTTCATTTTTTATAAGGAATTGATAAGGTGATAGTAACACCTTCTAGATCATTATTTTGGGCATTTATTTTCCAGTTTTGCAAATTGCAAATTTCTTTTACATAATATAAACCAAGACCAAAGCCATTGACTTCGTTGCTTTTTTCATTTTGAATACGATAGAATTTATCAAAAATAAAAGAAATATTTTTAGGAGAAATTCCGATTCCGTTATCAATAAAAGCCAATTTTAATAGTTGATTTTCTAATACAATTCTAATCGTAATCTCCGGTTTTTTATTGCAATATTTTACAGCATTATCTAATAAATTGTAAACTAAATTAGTAAAATGAAAAACATCTGTTTCGATTTTAATATCTTTTATTTCTGTTTCAATTTTAATATTGGCGTCGGGATATTTTAAAAGAATATTTTCAATAGTTTCCTCAATAATCGGAACAATCAAAACCGACTCTTTCTTTAGTTCTAATGTTTTATAATCAGATTTTGCCACATTTAAAATTTTCTCAATATGATGGTTTAATTTATGGCTTTGTTTAATGATAATATCGGTATAAGTATGAAGCTTTTTGTCTTCCTTAATAACATTCTGTTCAATTAAATATTTGGAAGCAATTAAAATCGAAGACAAAGGCGTTTTAAATTCATGCGTCATATTATTAATAAAATCACGTTGCAACTCCGAGTATTTTTTTTGCTGTAAAAGCGTAAAAATCGAATAGACATAAATTAGCAAAATAAGAATGAGTACAATGGAAAGGACAAACCAAAAACGCATTGAACTAAATAAATAAGTAGTTTCATTGGGAAAACGAACCGCAAAATAATACACCAGGTTTTTATGCTTCGGGAAATAAACCGATTGCTTGTCTCTTCCTTTTTCTGATAATGAAATATAATTTCCATAAACCATTTCGTCGCTCTGACAATTGTACATGGCATATTCAAAATCAGTTGTGATATTCATTTTCTTGAATTCTGTTTTCAGATAAAATTCTAAAATATCAGGTTCAAAGTCATTATCAACATTTACGATATAATAATCATTCGCTATTTTTTGAACAGGATTTTGTGCCGGCAACTCGTGGTTTGTGCCTTCATACAATTTTTTGGCAACTTCAAGTAAAGCAATATGGGTTTTCTGACTCAGCTTTTTTTGCTCTAAAGTAAACGCTTCTTTTGTCCAAAGTAGTTGCGCCACCAAGATACTTATGATTGCAATGAGTCCTAAAAGAATGATACTATTGAGTCTGTTAATTTTCAAAAATAGGGCGTTTAGATAGTGTAATATAGTCAAAATTTAAAATAAAAACACCCGTTAACAAGTCGTTAACAAACATTTGATACCGCTTAACAGCGAATCGATTTTAACTCAATTACTTTTGGTATAGAAAATTTAACTATAAACCATTAAAATAAATTGACTATGAAAATTATTAAAATTTCGATGTTAGCTCTTGCTTTAGGATTAATGTCTTTTTCGGCAATAGCGCCAGTTAAAACATTAGTTTGCAAAAATGAAAACACAACAATTACTGCATCAACAATAGTTTGGAAAGCAGAAACAGTTGATGTTGGTGAAATTCCGCAAGGAACACCAAAAGCAATTGTTTATGAATTTAAAAATACAGGAAAAACGGCAGTTGTAATCACAACAGTTCAGGGATCTTGTGGTTGTACAGCAACAGATTATACAAAAGAGCCAATTTTGCCTGGTAAATCGGCAAAAATAACGGCTACCTATAATGCAGCAAATAAAGGTGCTTTTACTAAAACAGTTACTGTAACAACAAGCGCTGAAACTGCGCCAAAAATTTTGACTTTAAAAGGTACGGTTATTTAAATAAAAAGGTTGATTATAAAGGGGAGAACTCCAGGTATGTAATGTATCTGGAGTTTTTTTTGTTTGTTATTTAAATGAAATTCGACTAAAAATCCTGTTAGTAATTATGTGATTAATTTTTGCTCCGGCAACTTAAATTATATTAAAACTTTTCTACTTTTATTAAAAATAATTTTATGAAATTTTTGTATTCGCTTACTGCTTTTATTGCTCTTTTTATTGCTGTCTCATGCAATTCTAAATCTGAAAAGAATGAAGAAAATTTAAAAAACAATCCTAAAAAAGAAGCTCCTGAACTTAAGATTCATATTGATAGTGCTGCTATTGCGGCTTTTTACGAAACCTATCCTAAATTGAATAAATTTCAAAATGATGTTTTGTCATTATACAAGAAAAAAAAATCTACCCAATTATGGTTGGATAATAAAGGAGTTGTAGAATTTGGAAATACTTTATTTAATAAATACAGAGGTTTAGAAGAAGAAGGTTTAAAAGCCAACTTTCCGTATAACGGAAAAATCACGCCTATTTTTGAACGTGTTTCTGATAATAAATTATCACAAATTACTACTGATTTGATGATAACCAATTTATATTTCTATTACGTTCAGAAAGTATCAGGCGTAGATGAAAAAACAACAATTTCTTTAGAATGGCTTTTACCCCGAAAAAAACTAAATTATCAGGTTTTTTCAGATTCAATCTTTGAAAAATCTACGATAAGCGATGACAAAAAGAGCAAAATGTTCAGTCAGTATTACAAACTTCGTGATGCGCTTCGTCAATACAGAGAAATCGAGAAAAAAGGCGGATGGAAAAATATCGAAGTAGGAGATGATTTTAAAAGTTTACAAAAAGGCGATTCTGCACTTGCTATTGCACAAATTAGAGAACGACTATTTATAACCGGAGAACTTAAAGAAAACAATAAAAGTTTGGTCTATGACGATATTTTAGTTGATGGCGTTAAAAATTTCCAATCGCATAACGGAAATATCGTAAACGGAAAAATTACATCTGAACATATTCAGGAAATGAATGTTCCGGTTTCTGACAGAATTAAAACGATTATTGCCAATATGGAACGTTGCAGATGGATTGATCCTGAACTCGAAAAAGGAAAAGAATTTATAGAAGTTAATATTCCGGAATTCAAATTATATTTAATCCGTGATCGTGAAATTGCCTTTACTTCACCAGTCGTGGTTGGAAAAGCAATGACAAAAACCGTTATTTTTAGCGGAATGATGAATAATATTGTTTTTAGCCCGTATTGGAATGTTCCCACAAGTATCATTAATAAAGAGATCAAACCCGGAATGGCTAAGAATAAAAATTACCTTGCACAAAAAAATCTCGAATGGAATAACGGTGCAGTGCGACAACTTCCCGGAAAAAATAATTCACTTGGTTTGGTGAAGTTTTTATTTCCAAACTCAAATAATATTTATTTACATGATACTCCTGCAAAAAGTTTGTTCGAAAGAGAAAGCAGAGCTTTTAGTCATGGTTGTGTGCGCGTTGCGAAACCAAGAGAATTGGCCATTGAACTTTTAAAACAAGATCCAAGATGGACACCGGCAAAAATTGATAAAGCCATGCATGCAGGTAAAGAAAGCTGGTGTACGCTAAAAAAGAAAGTGCCCGTTTATATTGGATATTTTACCGCTTGGGTAGATAGAAAGGGACAGTTGAATTTTTATAAAGATGTTTACCAAAGAGATGAAAGTCTGATAAAACTACTTACAGAAGAATAAGTTATAAAAAGGTTTGCCGCCTAATTTTCACGCAGATTAAAGCAGATTTTAATTAGATTTTAATTAGATTTTTTTTTAATAAATCTGCGCACATCTGCTTAAATCTTTTTAAATCTGCGTGAAAAAATCAATAAAATCATTATTAATAAAAAAACTATTTAGACAAGACATCAATACATTTATAAAAACGATTGGTATAATGTTCTGTACCTAAAGAAGTAATCGTAACACTATTTACTTTTCCCGAAGAAGCATGTATAAATTTGGACTGCATTCCGTTGGCCTCGCAAATAATGCCAAGATGACCAACAACAGTTCTGTCTTTGTAGCCGTAAAAAACCAAAATATCTCCAACTTTAAAATCTTCAGGATTTAATGAAGTTCCCAAATCTTTATAACTGCTGGAACTTCTTGGTAAATTTACGTTGAAATTTTTAAAAACATAACTCACAAATCCCGAACAGTCAAATCCTTTTTTCGGATCACTTCCGGCATACAGATAAGGAGTTCCTAAATAATTTTTAGCGTAACTAACAATAGAATCGCGGTCAATTTTAGATGATGTTTTGTGAATTTGATGAACTATTGGTTTGTTTTCTTTTTCGCAGGTGAAAGAAGAAAGCAAAAAAGCTGTTGCAGTTAATATGTAAAGAGTCAGTTTCATTTTTGAGGCAAATCAAAGATTAATTTTTTAAAGATAGTTTGTTGCTTTTGAAAATCAAAGGAATACTTGCTATTGACTTATAAGAATGATACTATAACGTAAAACGAGTTTAATTATTCTGGTGTTTTTTTATTGCTTTTTGATGTTTTAGTATCTTTTTTGAAAATATTTTTCAGATATATTTGTGAATCACATTAAGATTTTAACGAATAAATTATGTTTCCAAAAAAAATAGCACTTTTAATTTTGTTTTTGTTGATTTCGGTTGTTTCGAAAGCTCAAAACAAAACAGATAAATTTCTTTATGAAGGCCGCATCGAAAAACTCCAGAACAATGCTGTTGTTTTAATCGGAACAGCTTCTTCGGTTTCATTCAATTTTATAGGGAATAAATGCGCGATTTCATTGCAAAGTGTTGATTCTTGGGAACATCATAATTATGTTTCCTTAGTTTTGGATGGAAAATATATTGGAAAACTACGAATTGAAAAAGGTGCAGTACAATCATTTCCAATAAAAGTAACTTCCAATAAAAAAGTTCATAATTTAACTATTTATAAAACTACAGAAGCCCACAGCGGTGGAATTTTTTTCTACGGAACAACAGCAAAACTAACTTCGATTTCGTCGAAAAAGAAAAAGAAAATCGAATTTATTGGAGATTCAATTACCTGTGGCGCGGCGAGCGATCCGTCAGATGTTCCCTGCGATAAAGGAGAATATTTTGATCATCACAACGGATACTACGCATATGGTCCAATACTTTCCAGAAAAATTGATGTTGACTATTTAATGAGTTCAGTTTCAGGAATTGGAATGTATCGAAACTGGAACGATGAAAATAAAGACGAAGCTATAATGCCGGAAGTATATGAGAATTTATATTTAACAAAAGATCCATCAAAACCAAAATATGATTTTGCATTTCAGCCTGATATTATCAGTATTGCTTTAGGAACCAATGATTTTTCTGGCGGAGATGGAAAAAAAGAGCGTTTGCCTTTTAACGCAGAAAAATATGTTTCGAATTACATCAACTTCATTAAAATGTTGTACAAACACAATCCGAAAGCACAAATAGTAATAACCAACAGCCCAATGGTAAATGGAGAAAGAGCCGTGGTTTTTGAAGATTGTTTAAATAAAGTAAAAAGCGCTTTCACGGAAGATAAAAGGCATAAACCAATTCAGATTTTTAAGTTTAAACAAATGACACCAAAAGGTTGTTCAGGGCATCCTGATGTGTCAGATCATAAAATTTTAGCCGCTGAATATGGTCCATTTTTAAAAAAGCTCTTAAATGAAAAATAATATATTTAAGTTTGTTTTCTTTCTATTGATTTCCAATACTATGATGGCAAACGTTACCCTTCCGAATATTTTTGGCGATAATATGGTTTTGCAACGCAATTCTGAAGTAAAAATTTGGGGTTGGGCAAATCCAAAAGAAGAAATCAAATTGGTTTCAAGCTGGAACAATCAGGAATATAAAGTCGTAGCCAACAATCAGGCGCAGTGGGAACTTCATATAAAAACTCCCGAAGCGGGCGGGCCTTACAGTATTTCGATAAAAGGATATAATGAAGTTATCCTAAAAAATATTTTGATTGGTGAAGTTTGGGTTTGTTCCGGACAATCCAACATGGAAATGTCGGTAAGTTGGGGAATCGAGAATGGTGAAGAAGAAATGAAGAATGCTACAAATCCTAACATTCGATTTTTTACCGTTCCGAAATTAACTGCTACAACACCTCAGAATAATTTACTCGGAAATTGGGTTGAATCAACTCCGGAAACCATGAAAAACTTCAGCGCAATTGGCTATTTTTTCGCCAAACGTTTGCAAGAAGATTTAAAAAATGTCCCAATCGGATTAATTTCATCCAATTGGGGCGGAACTCCTGCTGAAATCTGGATGCCGGAAGAGGTAGTTCAAAACGATGCGGTTTTATTAGAAAATGCTAAAAAACTCAACGAACAAGAATACGGGCCACGCCAGCCCGGGCGTGCATATAACGCGATGATTTATCCTTTTGCTGGTTTTAAAATTGCCGGAACATTATGGTATCAGGGCGAATCGAATGTGGGTTCTTTAGTTTATGATAAAACGTTGTCGGCGTTGATTAATTCCTGGAGAAAAGTTTGGAACGACGAATTTCCTTTTTACTTTGTTCAGATCGCACCTTATAAAACCGGAAGCAATAATTTCTCAAATGTAACAGTGCGAAATTCGCAGCGAAAAATTTTAAAAGAAGTTCCAAAAACGGGAATGGTTTTGACTTCTGATATTTCAGATACGATTGATATTCATCCAAAAAATAAAAAATCAGTTGGAATTCGTTTGGCAAATCTGGCTTTGGCTGATACTTATAAAGTCAATTCTAATTTGGTAAACGGCCCAATTTTTAAAGATGTAAAGATTGATAAAAACAAAGCAATCGTTTCGTTTGATTATGCCGACGGATTGTACTTTAAAAACAAAACATCGAATCAATTTGAGATGGCCGGAGCTGATGGAGTTTATTATCCGGCAGAAGCTTCGATAAAAAATAATCAGGTGATTTTGACGAGTAAAAAAGGAGCGACTCCTGTAAAAGTGAGATTTGCATGGGGAAATACAATACAATCTGATTTGTTTAATAAAGCAAATTTGCCGGCTTCTTGTTTTATAACGGAGTAATTAGATTTTAGATTTTAGATTTTTCGCATTTTGTGTCATTTCGACGGAGGAGAAATCACATCCAGAGAGCAACGAACCGTAAATCCGTTATATGATTTCTCCTCCGTCGAAATGCCAAGATTGTGTTTAAAAACGAAAAGTTCTTGTAAGACCCTTTGCGTGAGGGATAGCAGTGGAAAGCCCACAGCCTGACGAAGGAAGTGCGAGGACTTGAAACGGATAGCCCGACCCGGAGGGACACGCCCAAACTAAAACTTAGCAACTTAGCAACTTAGTAACTCAGAACCTAAAAAAAAACTATCTAACCAAATGAAAAATAAAAAAATAATAACAATTGGGGTTTTTTGCCCTGTTTACTGTTGGAAATATGAATGCACAAAAAAAACCGTATCTGGATAAAAATAAAACTGTTGAGCAAAGAATTAATTTGCTTTTGCCTCTTATGACTTTAGAGGAAAAAGTCGGACAAATGAATCAGTACAACGGATTTTGGGATGTAACGGGACCGGCTCCTAAAGGTGGAACCGCAGAATTGAAATACGAGCATTTACGAAAAGGATTAGTGGGATCAATGTTAACGGTTCGGGGCGTTAAAGAAGTTCGTTCTGTACAGAAAATTGCAGTTGAAGAAACGAGATTGGGAATTCCGTTGATTATTGGTTTTGATGTCATTCACGGTTATAAAACGCTAAGTCCGATTCCGCTGGCAGAAGCAGCGAGTTGGGATTTAGAAGCCATTAAAAAATCGGCGGCAATTGCGGCAGATGAAGCTTCTGCATCTGGAATAAACTGGACTTTTGGTCCAAATGTAGATGTTGCAAACGATGCACGTTGGGGTCGTGTAATGGAAGGTGCAGGAGAAGATCCGTATTTGGGAAGTAAAATTGCAACCGCCAGAGTTCACGGTTTTCAGGGTGAAACCATTGCAGATTTGCAAAAAGTAAACACGATTGCAGCTTGCGCGAAACACTTTGCGGCGTATGGTTACGTTGAAGCCGGACTGGAATATAATATTGTAGATATTAGCAATGCTAAATTGTATAATTCGGTTTTGCCACCATTTGAGGCAACGCTTCAGGCTGGAGTTAGAACTTTTATGAATTCGTTTAATACTTTGAACGGTGTTCCGGCAACCGGAAATGTTTTTCTGCAAAGAGATATTCTAAAAGGAAAATGGAAGTTTGATGGATTTGTTGTTTCTGATTATGCCTCGATTCGGGAAATGATTGCACACGGATATGCAAAGGACGAAGCAGAAGCAACTGCAAAAGCAGTACTTGCAGGTTCTGACATGGATATGGAATCGTATTTGTATGTGGCAAAATTAGCGGCTTTGGTTAAAGAAGGGAAAGTAAAAGAAGCTTTGGTTGATGATGCTGTTCGAAGAATTCTTCGTGTGAAATTTGAATTAGGTTTATTTGATGATCCGTACCGATATTGCGATGAAAAACGCGAAAAAGAAGTTGTGGGAAGTAAAGCCAATAATGAAGGCGTTTTGGATATGGCGAAAAAATCTATCGTTCTGTTAAAGAATGAAAAGAATTTGCTTCCGCTGAAAAAATCCGGACAAAAAATTGCTTTGATTGGCGCTTTGGCAAATGATAAAAATAGTCCGCTCGGAAGTTGGAGAATTGCTGCTGATGACAATACAGCCGTTTCGGTTTTAGAAGGAATGCAGCAATACAAAGACAATCAATTGGTTTTTGAAAAAGGTGTCGATTTACTATCTCAAAAAGCTACTTTCTTGACTGAAACTGTTTTCAACACAACAGACAAAAGCGGATTTGAAGCTGCAAAAACAGCCGCAAAAAATGCAGATGTTGTCGTAATGGTTTTGGGTGAATATGGTTTTCAAAGCGGCGAGGGAAGAAGCAGAACCGATCTTAATTTGCCGGGATTACAACAGGAATTACTAGAAGAAATTTATAAAGTGAATCCAAATATTGTTTTGGTTTTAAATAACGGTCGTCCGTTAAGTATTCCATGGGCTGCAGAAAAAATTCCGGCAATTGTAGAAGCCTGGCAATTAGGAACACAAACCGGAAATGCGGTTGCACAGGTTTTATACGGCGATTATAACCCAAGTGGAAAATTGCCAATGTCTTTCCCTAGAAATGTGGGTCAGGTTCCGATTTACTATAATAAATACAGTACAGGAAGACCGGTTGACAGCGATAAAAACGTTTTCTGGTCGCATTATATGGATGTGGAAAAAACACCGCAATTTCCGTTTGGTTTTGGATTGAGCTATACTAAATTTGATTATAAAGACTTGAAGCTAAATAAAACTTCTTTTGCAAAGGGAGAAAAAGTGCAGGTTAGTGTTGCCGTTACCAACTCAGGAAATTATGACGGAAAAGAAGTTGTGCAGTTATATATTCATGATGAATTCGCAAGTATTGTTCGACCAATTAAAGAATTGAAAGGTTTTGAATTGGTAAACCTGAAAAAAGGCGAAACGAAAACCGTAACTTTTACCTTAACAGATAAGGAACTCGGTTTTTATGATAATGAAGGTAATTATTTAGTGGAGCCCGGAACTTTTAAAATCATGGTTGGAGGAAGTTCTGATAAAGGATTGGAAAGTGGTTTTGAGATAAAAGAGTAGAAGTATTTAATCTCGCAAAGGCGCAGAGTCGCAAAGTTTTTTTTAAATATTTCTCTCGCAGATTTTACAGATTCGGCAGATTTCTTTATCTCCTTAATCTGCAAAATCTGCGAGATTTTTTTATTATAAAACCAAAGCAGCAAGAATGTCTTCTCTTTTTAATTCAGGGAAATCTTCAATAATTTCCTCGAAAGACATTCCGGTAGAAAGCCATGAAAGAATGTCTGAAACACAAATTCGAGTTCCTGTGATTACAGGTTTTCCAAATCTGATATCAGGATCTATCGAAATTAAATTTTGCCAGTTATTATTCATAATTTTATAATTTAAACAAATTTACGAAAATTAAATACTATTTTGATTTTAAATTCTGATGTTTGTTTTTACCTTTAAAACCTATAAAAACTTCCAACAATTAAACTAAAACAATGAAATACAACAGATGCGGAAAAAGCGGCTTATTATTACCTGAAATTTCTTTAGGATTATGGCATAACTTTGGTTCAGTAGATAATTTTGATAATGCCGAAAGTATTGCGGTAGAAGCTTTTGATAAAGGAATTACTCATTTTGACCTGGCGAATAATTACGGACCGGTTCCTGGATCTGCAGAAACTAATTTTGGTAAAATCCTTTGGCATAATTTTCAGGGAAACCTGCGTGATGAAATCGTAATTTCTACAAAAGCAGGTTACACCATGTGGGACGGACCTTATGGTGACTGGGGCTCTCGTAAATATTTATTGTCAAGTCTAGATCAGAGTTTGAAAAGAATGAAAGTCGATTATGTTGATATTTTTTATTCGCATCGCCCAGATCCTGAAACGCCTATTGAAGAAACAATGATGGCTCTAGACCACGTCGTAAGAAGCGGAAAAGCTTTGTATGTTGGAATCAGCAATTATTCTGCAGAAGAAACTCGTGTTGCAGTCGATGTTTTAAAACAATTAGGAACTCCGTGTTTGATTCATCAGGCAAAATATTCAATGTTAGAACGTTGGGTAGAAAATGGTTTATTAGATGTTTTAGAAGAAAAAGGAGTGGGCTGTATCGCATTTTCGCCTTTGGCACAAGGACTTTTGACGGATAAATATTTAAAGGGAATTCCTGAAAATTCAAGAGCGCATAATCCAAACGGACATTTGAAAGAAGATGAGGTTACGCAGGAAAGAATTCAGAAATTAGTTCAGCTGAATGAAATTGCGCAAAACAGAAACCAATCTTTAGCGCAAATGGCATTAGCTTGGCTAATGAAAGACAAAAGAATTACTTCGGTTTTAATTGGTGCGAGTTCTGTAAAACAATTAAATAACAATATTGATTGTCTGCAAATTTTTGATTTTACTCAAGATGAATTGAATGCGATTGAAAAGATATTGTCTTAATTTGCACTACATACTCTAAACTGGACTGAAGTCCAGCCCTACAATATAATTTGTTCCTTCGGAACTATAAAAGAGTCTTTGGCTCGATCCATATTGTAGAGCTGGACTTTAGTCCAGTTTTTTTGTGGGATTAAAAAATCGTAAACCCGACAGGTTTTTAAAACCTGTCGGGTTTAATACTTAAGTTATTATTTTATAATCATCGCCAAACCACCGCCACTTGCCAATCGATATTTTAATTTTGTATTAGAATCTACCGTAATGCTTTCTCTTTTGTAATCAATAGCAGCTTTATCCGCGTTTAATCCATCGGAGAAAATCTCGGCTTCGAATTTTTTGCCTTTTTCAAGGAAAGAAAAATCTATTATAATTTCTCTGGAATCCCAATTGGTGATAGCGCCTAAATACCAAGTATTTGCTTTTCTTCTCGCAATTGAAACAAATTTTCCAACTTCGCCATTTAACGAAACAGTTTCATCAAAAGTAGTCGGAACTTGAGCAATAAAATCAGTGCTTTCCTGTTCCTTCATATATGCGGTTGGGCTGTCGGCCATCATCTGCAAAGGCGCTTCGAATATTGTGTAAAGTGCTAATTGATGACATCTTGTTCCCTGACTTACCGGATTAGAATGACTGGGTTTGAATTCGCTTTTTGTCGCGTTGCGCATTGCTCCGGGCGTGTAATCCATCGGTCCCGCCATCATTCTGATAAACGGAATTGTACAATCATACAACGGAACATCATCATTTGGTGTCCATTTATTATTTTCTAAACCTTTTACGCCTTCAAAATTTAAAATATTCGGGAAAGTTCTCTGAATTCCGGTTGGTTTATACATACCGTGAAAATCTAAAAGTAATTTATGATTTGCTGCTTTCTGAGCAATATCATAAACAGAATTCACCATTTTAGCGTCATCGCGGTCAATAAAATCAACTTTAAAACCTTTAACGCCTAGTTTTGCGTAGTTTTCGAAAACACCGTCAATATTGTTATTCAAAGCCATCCAGGAACACCACAAAATAATACCAACATTTTTTTCTTTTCCGTAAGCGATCAAGGCTTCCAAATCAACATTCGGATTGTGTTTCATAATGTCTGTTTCTACACTCCAGCCTTCATCCAAAACCACATATTCAATTTTGTTTTTGGATGCAAAATCTATATAATATTTATAGGTTTGTGTATTGATTCCGGCTTTGAAATCGACATTGTAAATATTCCAGTCGTTCCACCAATCCCAGGCAACTTTTCCGGGTTTTATCCACGAAATGTCTTTAAGTTTTGATGGTTCAGCTAATTTCTGAACCATATCGTTATTGGCTAAAGCCGAATCATCTTCAGAAATTACAATTGCTCTCCACGGGAAATTTCTGGTTCCTTTGGTTTTAACCAAATAATCAGCTCGTTCTGTGATTAATTTGTTGAGGTAATTAAAACCACCGTTTGTTTCCTGAAGCGGAAATTTAGAAAAACAAGATTGAAAACCTGATTTTGAACTATTATTGGTTACAAATAATCCTGGATAATCTTCTAAATTGGCTTCTAGAAAAACTGCTTTTTTATGGTTTTTATAATCAATTAAAAATGGAAGAAAAGCTAAAGTATCTTTTGCAAATTCGCTTATCTTTTTGTTTTCATAATGTGATTCAAAAGATGAAATATAAGGGTCCTTGGGATTTCTTAAATCACGAACATAAGGCATTAACGTGTTGTAATCCTGATCGAAATTCAAAACAACTTCTTCTGATTTTACTGTAATATCTTTTTTCTTTTTGGTTACAAATCGATAAGCAACGCCATCATCAAAGGCACGATATTCAATACTAAAATCATTTTTAAAGTTTATTGTGAGTTGATTGTACTTATTTTGAATTGATTTCTTTTTGTAAATGGGAGTTTCAAATGAGGCATCAATACTTTCTTTTTTTGAATTTAAAATAACTGCATTTTTTCCTAAAACTATATTCTCATCTATAGTCATTGACATAGCCGACGGAGCTAAAATCAAATCTTTTTCATGAGAAATCGTCCAGCTAATTTTATCATTTACAACAATTTTAATTTCGATTTTTCCATCGGGAGAATTCAAAACAAAGTCTTGCTTCTTTTGAGAAAAAGAGAAATTAAAAAGTAAAACGGAAAAGACAAGCAATATTTTTTTCATGCTGGATTTTTTTTCAACATATAAGTAATGTAAGTTCATTTGAAAAGCTGTTCGGCAAGTAACTTATAATTTCTTATATAACTTATGTGGTTTATTTTTCTGCAACTCTAAGTTATATTTTTTTACAATCTCTAAAGTCGATTTGTCCGAAGAAAAAACAGAATTTAATCCTTGCGGTTCTTGTGGAGGGTCTGTAGTTAAAGGATCGCCCGGATTCCATTTTCCATCTTTAGTAATTGCTTTTCCTTCACCGCCAAATCCCCAGAAATTTGCCGCTTGCAACGGACCGTTATGTTTAACGCTTTCTGCAACTCTGCTAAAAATATAATTGTAAAAAATATCTCTGTTGGTAACAGATGACCCGGCAATTAAGTTTTCATTTTCTCTCGGCAGACCAAATTCTTCAATGATAATAGGTCGTTTTAAGTTATTGGCAACTTTTACATGATCGTCAATATATTTTCCGGCATTTTCCAGTGTTGTTGGTAATGTATTTGCTGCATTATCCGCTTTAAACCAGTTCCAGTTTTTTGGCCAGATATGCATCGTCAAATAATCGATATTCGGATTCTGATGTGTGCGTTCGAAGATTTCCATGCTGTCATTTGAACTGTTTTTGCCTTCAGAACCGGTAGAAATTAAGTGGTTTTTGTCAAGGCTATCCATTAAATCGACGATGTTATTCAGCCAAAGGGTAAATTTTGCTTCGTTTTCCGGCGTAAAAAGTCGAGGTTCATTGCCAACCTGCCACGCCATGATTGTATTGTCTTCGGTATATTTCTTTTTCGAATATTTATTTGATCGCCCCATAATAAATTTCACATGATTTTCTAAAGCTTTCATGCAAGGTTCGCAACTATGAAACTGTTCTGTATACGACATAAACTGCGGCCAGGTGTTGGGTGGAATTGCCGGAACCGGAATTGCACCTTTGCCATTCCATTCCAGATATTGCGACATTCCGCCGGACCATTCCCAGTTGTTCGTCAAATACAAAACGGCATACATTTTACGTTTTCTCATTTCGTTCATTAGGAAATCCAGTCCGTCCAGCAAATCTTCATCGTATTTTCCCTGTTCGTATTGCAACGCAGGACGAACTGTAAAATCATATTTTCCGCCATCAGCACCAACCAGAATTCTTAAATTATCGATTCCGTTTTTTTGCATTAAATCAAGTTCACGAAGTAATCTTTTTCGGTTGCCTATTTTTTTCGAAGCCAGTAAACTTCCGTACCAATAATTGGTTCCAATATAAGCGTACGGCTTATCGCCTTTGTAAAATTGCGTTCCTTTTACTGTAATTCTTTCCTGTGCCTGACACGCAAGGACAGAGAAAATTAAAGCAAGGCTGAAGGTTTTTAGAAGTTTGTTTCTCATTATTTATTTTTTTATCTCCTAATAGGTTTTAAAAACCTGTTAGGTATTAATTTTTCTCGCACTTTGTCTTTGCGGGGTACGAAGCAATCTCACGCAGCCTATCTTTTTAATTAGCAAGTTTGCTTATTGTTAGTGTGGTTGCTTCGTTCCTCGCAATGACTAACTAAATGTATTTTACTTCGGCAACTCATACATTTTCGGCAAAGAATTCAATAATGCCGATTTTGGCTTTTCCGCAAATGTCTTAAAATCAGCTGCATTCGAAACGGAACCATTCGGGACATAATAACCATCTTTAGTATTATTCCAAAACATTACATAGCTTATCGATATAATCTTAAGATCAAATGTATAATTATTATTTAATGCACTGTATAAGTTGGTAGAAAACCAATTGTTAATTGGTGGAGTTGTTGCATTAACCTGATATCCGGTTTCGGTCAAAGCTGCAATTTTTACTTTATCCAAAGCTATATTCGATATCATTTTGAGTTTGGCATTGGCTCTGTTTACACCTTCATTTCCTTGATTATTAAAGTCTCCATAATTATCCATTCCCAAAACATCAACATATTTATCTCCCGGATATCGGCTTAAATAAGTTTCAGTTGTTGAATAAGAATTGTCCGGCGAAAAAGCATATAAAATATTGTGAACGCCTTTTGTATTTTTTAAATAATCAACGGTAAATTGATAAGCCGTTTTGTATTCTTCAGGTGTACAAAAATTGGCTCCCCACCAAAACCAGCTTCCGTCAAATTCATGAAAAGGCCTGAAAATTATCGGAATCAATTCGTCGTTTGAACCTTTTAAATTTGAAATAACGCTCGCAACTTTGTCTAGTTTTTTCTTGTACCATTCGTGATTTGTGCCGCCTGATAAAATACTTTTAAAAGCGGTTGCTTTTTGGTCTGCAGTCATATCGGCTGCATAAAAAGAATCTTCGTTGTTAGGTTCTCTCAAATGCCATGAAAAGGTATTAATCATTCCTTTCGCGTAAGCGGCTTTTACATCGCTAATCGTTTTTTGTTCTTGTTGATAAAACCAGTTATTAGCCTGATTGTTATTGTTTTTATCGGTAATAAAGATAAAATCAGAACCTAAAAGTGCAGGATCGAAACCTGTATTTTTTTTGATATCAGAATCTCCGGCCGTATCTTGGTAAAAACTATTAAAAGCGTCTTGTTGCCCAATTGCAACTTTAGTTTTGGCAAGTTTTTTTAAATTATAAAATAAAGCTACAGTTTCTTTAGTAGCACTGGCATCAACCATATAAGTTGTCACGTTTTGTGTTGTCAAAATATCGCCAGAACTGGGCGGATCTACAATGACTTCATCACTTGTATCTTTGTCTGATGAACAACCAGCAAATGCCAGAATCGACATGCTTAAAAATGCTATTTTTAGAAAAGTAGTTTTCATTTTGCTAAGTTTTAATTCGGTTAATGAGTTCTAAACAGGCTCGGCTATTGTGATATGGACATTTCCAGAAACCTGCTTTGTCTTTTTCTATTAGAGAATCATCTTTGTAAATTCCCCAAAACCATTCTCCGTTTTTAGTATCGAGAATGTGTTTTTTTATAAAGTCCCAATTTTTGAGTACAATCTCTAAATAGCTTTCTTTTTCTGTCAGTTGATAAGCGTTGTAAAAACCAATTAAAGCTTCGGCCTGAACCCACCAATGTTTTTCTGCAATTAATTCATTTTTTTCAGGATCAAATTCGTACCATAAACCGCCATCAATGTCTAAACCTTCCTTGGTAACTTCTGCCATTTGAACGGCGTATTTTTTATAATTGATAATTAGCGTTTCATCTCCAGCGATTTCTGCACAATGCAATAAAAGCCAGGCTGCTTCGATGTCATGTCCATAAGAGATAACATCTGGTTTTTCGATCCAGTTTTCATCAAAAAACAAACGTAAATGACCTGTTTGGGTATTGATGAAATGTTTTTCGATGGTTTGTAATAATTCAATTATGTTTTTTTGAAGTGTTTTATCTTTCCAGACTTTATACAAGTTCGCATATGCTTCTACAATGTGCAAATGCGTGTTCATTGTCTTTTTTTCGTTGGCATCTTTATCGCTCAAACGTAAATCTTCAATAGGCTGCCAATCTCTGGTAAAGGCTTCTAAATAGCCTTTATTTACAGGATCGTAGCTGTATTTCTGAATTCTTAAATATAAATTTATTGCAATTGCTAAAGCTTTTTCGTCTTTAGAAATTACATAATATTCAGATAATCCGTAAATGGCAAAAGCTAAAGCATAAATCTGATTTTTGGTGTCTTTTGGCGTTGTATCGGCATTGATACTCCAAAATAAACCTCCAAATTCTGAGTCATAAAAATATTCTGAAAGAAATTCAAAAGCGCGTTTCGCTATCTTTTTATGTTCTTCATTTTTAGTAATTTGATAACTGGAAGAAAAAGACCATAAAATTCTGGCGTTTAAAACAGAACCTTTTTCGGCATTTCCCACTATGTTTTCATTACTATCAATCTGACCAATAAAACCGTTGTTTTTAGTATCGATGGCATTTTTTGACCAATAGTCTAAAATAGAATCAAGTTCTGCTGATAACTCGGTTTTAAGTTGCTTTAGTTTTGACACGATAAATTATATTGCGTTGTTTTTTTCAATTTGATTGATAATTGTTTTTACAGAACCTGCAGAAATAAAAGTATCTGCGGGAGCATTCGTAACATAATCAACGAGTTTTTCTACAGATGAAACCGCAACATGCATTCTGGTGTCTGATGACGCATAATATACATAAACAGTGCCGTCGTTATCTTCAATCCATCCGTTAGAGAATAAAACATTAGACACGTCACCAACTCTTTCAATTCCTTCAGGTCCCATAAAATGCCCTGCCGGAACATGCGTTACTTTGGCAATATCGTGCAAATCAGTCATAAACATATAAAGTGTGTAACGTAAACCTGCAGCTGTATTACGAACGCCGTGTGCCAAATGCAGCCAGCCTTTTTCTGTTTTAATAGGAGCGGGGCCAAGACCGTTTTTTAATTCGTAAATAGTATGATATTGTTTTCCAAAAATGATTTTCTCCTTTTTAACTACCGGATTTGTCATATCATCAACATAACCTAAACCTATTCCGCCTCCTGCGCCAACATCTATAAAACCATCTTGCGGACGTGTGTATAAAGCATATTTTCCGTTTACAAATTCCGGATGCAAAACCACGTTACGTTGTTGGCCTGTATTCGAAATTAAATCCGGCAATCTTTCCCAATTAATTAAATCTTTAGAACGAACGATTCCGGCATTGGCAACAGCCGAACTTGTGTCGCTTTTTGGAGCTTTCGGGTCTTTTCTTTCGGTGCAAAAAATTCCGTAAACCCATCCATCTTCATGATTGATTAAACGCATGTCGTAAACGTTGGTATCAGGTTCTCCGGTTTGTGGAATCACGCATGGTTTCTCCCAAAACTTAAAATTATCAACTCCGTTCGGACTTTCGGCAATAGCGAAAAATGATTTTCTGTCAATGCCTTCTACACGAACGGCAAGAAGATATTTTCCGTTCCATTTCATGGCGCCGGCATTAAAAGCGGCATTTATTCCGATTCTTTCCTGTAAAAAAGGATTCGTTTGTTCGTCTAAATCAAAACGCCAGTTTAATGGTACATGCGATGCTGTAACCACAGGGTTTTTATAGCGTTCGTATATGCCGTTTCCGGTGTGTTCCTGTGGAGCATTTTTTTGCTCGATTAATGTTTTATGTTCTTTTTCTAATGCTATTTTTCTATCCTGAAAAGTAGTCGAAGAGATTATTGTTGTCATAGGAATTGATTTCAGTATGGGTACTATTTTAATGGGTCAGGTCTCGTTTTTCGTTTAAATCTTGTTCTATTATTTGAAGTTTTTCTTCAGATAATGGATAAAACAAAATAAAAGCGACTGATATAAAGGCTGCTAAAGCAGGTAATACACTTAACATTAATTGAATTCCGTTTTGCGTTACTTCGGTTTGCTCGACATTAGCCTGAAACCCGTAATAACCCAAAAGCCATCCGGCTCCTGCGCCGCCAATGGTCCAGCCAAATTTTTGTGACATTGAGGATGCGGAGAAAACCAGTCCGGTTGCTCTGCGGCCTTGTTTCCATTCTGAATAATCGGCGCTATCGGCATACATCGACCAGATTAAAGGGAAAATGCAACCGGCACAAATGCTGATTAAAACCTGAAAACTCATAATTAACAAAACATCTTCTTTTCCGAAGAAATAGAAAATCAAACTCAAAAGTGCGGCTAATGCCATGGCACCAAAAAACGTGTTTTTTTTACCAATTCTGTTAGCAATTGGCGTTGCGGCAATCACTCCGATGATGTTTGCAGCTTGCCCTAAAACCAAATAAATTGAAGTTGGTGTCATGTGAAAAGCTGTCCCAAAAAGCGAAAAATCGAAATTTACGCTGCTGCTTACATAATATTTAAAGTAATAAACGGCAGCGCCATCACGGATAGAATTGAATACTAAAGCGCCAATTCCGGCTCCGAGTAAAATCCACCACGGTTTATTTTTTAATAAATCTTTTAAGTCTTCTTTTAAATCTGTCTTTTCATCAGAAATTGGTTTTACTCTTTCTTTAGTGAAGAAAAAACAACCCCAGAAAAAAGCAGTTGTAATAACTCCGAAAACAGCAATTGTTGCCAGCCAGCCTGTTTTGGAGTTTAGGCTTCCGCCGAAGTAATTTACTAAAGGTTCAATTAGCCAAAGTGCCAAAAGACTTCCTCCAAAGGCAAAAACCATTCGGTAAGACGATAAAGTATTTCTTTCTTTTCTGTCAGATGACATTACGCCCAAAAGTGATGCATATGGCACGTTGATTAACGAATAAATCATCATCATTGCCGAATACGTTACATAGGCATAAATAATTTTTCCTTTTTCGTCAAAATCAGGGGTGTAAAAAGTTAAAACGCCAATTATGGCAAAAGGCACGGCAACCCATAATAAGTAAGGTCTGAATTTTCCCCATTTAGATTTTGTTCTGTCAGCGATGATTCCAACAATTGGGTCAAAGCACGAATCCCAGATTCTGGTGATTAAAAACATGGTTCCGACTACAGCAGGTGCCAACCCGAAAACATCGGTATAGAAAAATAATAAGTACATGCTGAAAATTTTCCAGAACATCGAAGATGCGGCATCTCCAAGGCCGTAACCTACTTTTTCTTTTAAACTTATTTTTTCGTGCATTCGTTTTTTTTAAGGTTATGGTTTAGATTTGGTTCTATGTGTTGAATTTTTCAGCACGCAGATCACGCAGATCACGCAGATCACGCAGATTTAAGCGGATTTTTAATTTTTAATTCTCAATTTTTAATTATATCCTTCTCAAATAAAGTTGTATCCAGATTATAAAAATCGACAAAATCTTTTTCACTTATTTGTCCTTTATAGGGAGCGTAATAATGCATTTTTTTTTCTTTTTCCTGCCAGCCGTGATTTCTCCATAATAAAACATACGATATTTTATAATCTCCAATCGCTTTTGATAAAGTTCCTGTCCACCATTTTGGATCTGGAATTGCTTCGTATCCTGCTTCGGCTAAAGCCATTAATTTATGTTGATTTGCAGCGATTTCATTTAAAATTTTAAACTGATTTTGGGTTTGTTCAATAAATTTCGTACCTTCCTCATCATCATTATTCTGATAATTATCAAAGCTTAAAATATCAGCATAATTATCGCCTGGATAATGAACTAAAAAATCTTCTTTTGAATTGAAACTCCCTGTATTATAGATGTAAATAAGATTATGGACTCCTTTTTTCTGTAAATATTCGAAGGTGAATTTCCATAAAGATTTGAATTCTTCCGGAGTACAATTTCCTTTTCCCCACCAAAACCAGCCACCGGTAAGTTCGTGATAAGGCCTGAAGAGAATCGGAATGTTTTTTCCTTTTTTATCTTTTAAGGACAAAAAGAAAGTAGCGGCTTTGTCTAGCCATGTTGTAAATTTTTGATGGTTTTCTCCGCCAGGTAAAACTGTTTTTAACGAATTTGGTGTATTGTCCCAGGCATTTTTTCCGGTTGCAGGGTTGTCAAAATGCCAGCTTATGGTAGATATTCCGCCTCTTTCATTGGCTTCTTTAATATAGTGTTTCATTTTTTCAAAAGGAACGCCATCAATATTGTTAATATCGTCTTTTTCCAAACCTGCAATGTCCCAACCGTAAACAGCAGGATAATCTCCAACGACATCTTTTATATCACTTCTGCCTTCTTCATATTTCCAGTTTACACCATAAGCGAGGTCGTCCTGATGTCCAAAAAGATACCCTTTTTTCGTTAATCGATTAAGCTTTTCAAATAAGGAAACGGTTTCCGGTGTTGCTTTTTTATCTGAAAGTGACAAATTAGTATTAGTCACTATTCCTTTTGAAGAGCATGAAACTCCAGTAAACATTGATATTAGTAGTATTTGAATGTTTTTTTTCATTGCAATTGTTGCTGTTTTTAGCTTTAATAGTATTAAACTATAAAAATGATAATGGTTTAATAGTACTCTATTTTGTAATCTGGAATTTGCTACCATTTATCCTTTAAAATTATTAAAACTATAAAAAGTTATTATATTAAAAATGATTAATGTTTTATATTAATGTTCTTTTTATAAAAATGATAATTCTATTTTTCAAAGATAAACGGATGTTTATAGCATAATTAATATTATTTTATCAATTATATATCATATTATTGCAAATAAAAACCTGATATCACTTCTTAAAATTGTTCTAAAGATGAGTAGTACTAAAAATTTTTACAGAGAAATTGCGCCACTGTCGGCTGGAGACAGCTTTTTGGTTTTTGACAGAGTAAAGGATAATTTTGATTTTCCGGTGCATTATCATCCTGAATTTGAGATTAATTTTATTTTGAATGGAAAAGGAGTAAAGCGTGTTGTTGGAGATAATATTGAAGAAATTGACAATGTAGAATTGGTTTTGATTGGGCCAAATTTATATCATGGCTGGGAATTGAATAAATGCACGAGCAAAAAAATTCATGAAATTACAATTCAGTTTCATAACGATTTATTTCACGAATCTTTGCTATCTAGACGCATTATGAATCCGATTCGGGATATGTTCAATCGTTCGATTCACGGAATTTTATTTTCTAAAAAAGTAACCGAAGAATTAACGCCAAGATTGGTAAAGCTCTCTAAGTTAGATGGAATGGATTACTTTCTTGAAATTACTTCTTTATTATATGATCTGGCAAATTCAAGAAATCAACGGTTGCTTTCTACTTATACTGTAGATTATGATACGTTTGATGATTACGACAAAATGAAATTAGTTTATGAATATGTGCAAAAACATTTTGCTGAAAAAATTACTTTAGAAGATGTTGCGAATGTTGCCAGCATGTCTATAATTTCTTTTAACAGGTTTATTAAAAAACGTACTGGCAAAACTTTTGTCAATTATATTAATGATATTCGAATAGGTTATGCTGCCCGCTGGCTGGTTGAAAAAGACATGAGCGTTTCTGAAGTCGCTTTTAAATCAGGCTTTAATAATATTGCGAACTTCAATCGTAGTTTTAAAGCTACTAAAAACTGTACGCCAAGTCAATACAGGGAAGATTTTTCTGGATTAAAGCGCATATTATAATGATACTATTTTTTCACTAACAAATATTATTTTTAACGAAATCGTTTGCATTTTAGCTGATTCGTTAATTTTAATTTATAATTCTTAGTTGTTTACGGGTTGGTAATTGCGAATAATGTAAAATTTATTCTGTTTATTTTTCATATATGTTTTTTTAAAGCGATATAGTAAAAATATTATCATCAAATGATATAATACTATTGATTTAATGTTTTCTTCTGTTATAGATTTGTTAAATAATTTAGAAAATAAATGCAACCCTTTTATTACTGAGTTATGAAGAACAAATTTAAACTAACCAAACATTATTATGAAAAAACTAATGACTAACTTCATTCATTGGAACGCTAACCACAGAGCAGTTCCTTTGATCCTATTTTTGTTACTGACGTGTAATTTTATTACGGCTCAGGTAAAGGTATCCGGAGTCATATCTGATGACAAAGGATTGTCGATCCCTGGAGCAAATATTTCGGTTGTCGGATTAAAGACATCAGCTTCAACAGATTTTGATGGAAAATATACGATTGATGTTCCAGCTAATTCAACTTTAGTATTTTCATTTATTGGTTTTAATACGCAAAGAATTGCCTTAAATGGAAAAACATCGTTAAATGTAGTTCTAAAACCTATTGCTGAAGATTTGAAAGATGTAGTCGTTATTGGTTACGGAACTCAAAAGAGAAAAGATATAAACAGTGCTATTTCGAGTATTAGCTCAAAAGATATTGAAAACTTAAAAGTAGCTTCATTTGACCAAATGATGCAGGGTAAAGCTGCCGGAGTTGTTATAAACAGTAATTCTGGTGAGCCGGGAAGTAATGTTTCGGTACGTATTAGAGGTGTTTCATCTTTAACAGGAACAAATGAGCCTTTGTACGTAATTGATGGTGTGCCAATATCTGGTGATGCAAGAAATTCATCTACATCAGGCAGAAATGCTCAGGGAAATAGTAATTTTTCTAATAGTGGTAATATTACGCAAAGCCCTCTAGCGCTTATTAATCCTAGTGATATTGAGTCTATTGATATTTTAAAAGATGCTTCTGCAACTGCAATTTACGGATCACGTGGTTCTAATGGTGTTATTATCGTTACAACAAAGTCTGGTAAAAAAGGAACGGGAAAATTATCTTTTGAGAATTCTTATTCAATCAGCAATCTTCCAAAGAAATTGAATTCTATGAATTTGCAGGAATATGCAATTCATCAAAATGCTTTATCAGATGTATATGATCCTACAGGTAAACGTCCTGAATTTGCACATCCTGAACTGTTAGGAAAAGGTACAGACTGGCAGGATGCAATTTATGAAACAGGAATAATGAAATCGAATCAACTGTCTTTTTCAGGAGGTAAAGAAGGGATTAACTATTATATATCCGGAGGGATTTTAAATCAGGAAGGAATTGTTATCGAATCTGGATTTAAAAGATATAATTTCAGAACCAATCTTGATGCAAAAGTAAACAAATTTATAAAGGTAGGTGTGAACATAAGTGGCGCAGTTACTGATGAAAAACTAACTTTAAACGGTCAGTTTAATGGTGTAGTTGCGACTTCATTGTTAGCAACACCGGATGTAGCGGTTAGAGAATTATCAGGTGCTTTTGCCGGTCCTGCGGCCGGCGGATCGACATCATTTGTTAATCCTGTTGCAACTTCATTATTAGGGTCAAACACTTTAGTTAGAAAAAATTATTCAGGAAACTTTTATACTCAAATAGATTTATTTAAAGGTTTAGAATATCGTTTTGAGGCCGGTGGTTACATCTATGATAATTTAGGACAACGATTTGATCCTATGTATTCATTAGGTAATGCTGTAAAAAGTTTTGCTAATTTATATTACAACCCCTCTACAGGTAATTCCTGGAATTTGAAAAATATGCTTACCTATAGAAAAACTATTGATAAACATAGCTTTACAATTTTGGCTGTACAAGAGTCAAACAGATCACACTGGGAAGGTTATACTATAACTGGTGAAGGATATAAAGACAATAACGACAAAACTCTAGCCGGATCTGATTTGCCAAATGCGGTTACAAGTGGTGTGTATTCAGGAACTCAAACTTTAGCTTCTTATTTAGGAAGGGTTGTTTATGATTATGCTGATAGATATAGTGTTTCAGGAGCGGTTAGAACTGACGGATCTTCAAAATTCTTTGTTGGAAATAAATGGGGTGTTTTTAGTTCGGCAAGTGGTTCATGGAAACTTTCAAATGAAGCTTTTATGGAAGGTACCAAAAAGTATGTTGACAATATTAAAATAAGAGTAGGATGGGGTCAAACAGGAAATAATCAAATTGGTAATAATTTATATGATTCTAATCTTCACTTGGTTAACAGTACAATGGGAACTTCTTATTTACCATCAAATACAGCAAATAAAGATTTGAAATGGGAAACTCAGGAACAAACCAATTTGGGGTTAGATTTTACAATGTTTAATTCTAAACTTTCTGCTACAATAGATGTGTATAGAAAAGTAAATAAAGATTTCCTGTATCAGGTTCCTTTACCTAATTTTCTTTCCGGAGGTGGTGATTATGAAGGTGGTGTAAATCCTCCTTACTTTAACCTTGGAAGCATGGAGAATAAAGGTCTTGAAATTACCCTAAATTATACCAACCAGTTTACACAAAATTTTTCATGGAATGCTAGTGCCAACTTTACTAAATATACAAATGAGGTAACAAACATGGCCGGATTAAATATTGTAAAAACTATGGGTACGCTTGCTTACAATACTGTTACAGTGTCAAGAACTCAGGAAGGCTTGCCAATTGGTTCATTCATAGGTTATGAAGCAAACGGAATTTACAGAACAGATGAGGATTTGTTAACATATGGTCATGAAACTGCACCTGGAACAAGAGTTATTTTAAAAAATGGAACGAATTCATTGTTACCAAATTTTCAAAAAGGAGATGTAATTTATAAAGATCAAAATGGTGATGGTATTATTGATACTAAAGATTTAGTTACAATCGGAAATCCAAATCCAAAATTTACTTACGGATTTACGAATAACTTCAAATACAAAAATGTTGATTTATCAATCTTTCTTCAGGGAACTTCCGGAAATAAATTAATGAACTTAACACGTATGTCCGGAACTTTGAATAGTAATTTAGGAACCAATTACTTAACAGAGGCTTCAGATTTTTACTCAGCTTCAAATCTCGATGCTTCTTTGCCAAGACCATCAGCTTACAATGATATTAATAATGCAGTTTCATCGCGTATTATCGAAGACGGATCTTATCTAAGAATTCAAAACGTAACAATAGGATATTCTTTACCATCTGATATGATTTCGAAATTGAGTCTGACAAGATTGAGGATTTATGCATCTGGACAAAACCTGTACACTTTTACAAAATATAAAGGATACGATCCAGAAGTGGGCTCTTATAATCAGGATGCATTATTATCTGGTGTAGATAATGGTCGTTATCCGGTGCCAAGACAGATTTCTTTTGGTTTTAATGTTGAATTCTAATACAAATTACTATGAAAAATATAATAAAAAGAAGTAGTGCAATTGCTTTGACATTACTGACGCTACTATCATCATCTTGCTCTCAGGACTTTTTAGATGTTCCTGCAGAAGGTGCTCCCACTATAGGTAACTACTACGATTCTGATACAAAACTTGATAATGCAAGTAACGGATTGTACGGCCTTGTTTGGTTTAATATGAATAAAGAAGGATTCTATGGTATTACAGATGTTATTTCTGGTAATATGTATGCGGGGCCTTATAATGAATTTGGAAAATTTACAGATTTAAGTTTTACAAATTCGCAGTCTTTTATTTCAGATTCATGGAGATCATGTTTTGGAGCTGTTGCAAATTGTAATTCTTTTATCAATACACTTCCGCAAAGTGTTGGCCCAAATGTTAGTGATGCGGCTTTAAACAATGCATTGGGAGAAATGCACTTTATCAGAGCATTTTCATATTTCTTTTTAGTAAGATTATGGGGAAATGTGCCAATTATCGAAAACAATGCAGAATATTCAAAAAACTTTGTTATTCCAAGCAACCCTGTTACAGATGTTTATACTTTTATAGAAAACGATTTAAAGTTTGCAATCGCCAATTTAAAAACTAAAAACAGAGGTTCAGATTATGCTGCAAACGCACATGTTTCCAGTGGATCTGCAAAAGCGCTGTTAGCAAAAGTATATTTATATCAAAAGAAATATGAATTAGCCAGAGCTATGGCTCAGGAAGTAATTAGCAGCGGAGAATTTAAGTTATTAGGTGGGGAAGAATTGCCAACAAAATCGTTTGCTGATTTATGGATTCAGAAAAACAATAATAATGAAGAGTCTATCTTTTCATGGCAATGGACAGGAGCCGGAACGTATTTTGAAGGGAATTTTTCGAATACATTATTCGCTCCTGAAAACAGATTGGTAGAAACAAGTTATTCAGGACAAATTGCACCATCTCAGGATTTAATTCATAATGTTTTTGAAAATGGAGATAAGAGAAGAATTGAAACATTTATGTTACCGGGTGATTTTTATCCAAACTTAACTTATGCTCAGACACTTGCTGTAGATTCTCCAAAAATTTTAGGATATACATTCGAAATAGCAAATCAGGCTCAAAATTCAGGTGCCGGATTAAAAAAATATGTAATAGGGAAAGAAAATCTTCCATTAACAGGACCATTTAATCCTCCGTTTAACGGAGAAAGCAGTATGAACAGTTATATGATGCGTTATGCAGAATTATTATTGATACATGCCGAAGCAATTTTGGGTTCACAATCAGGAAGTACATCAGATCCTGCGGCACTAAAATCTTTCAACGCTGTTCGTAAGAGAGCTGGTTTATCAGAGAAAGCATCAATTTCTTTTGATGATATTTTCAAAGAAAGACGTGCAGAATTAGCGTGTGAAGGAGATTATTATTTCGATTTAGGTCGTTTGCCTTTTGATAAAGCTAAAGCTATTTTGCAAGCGCAAAACAGAGGAGATAAAGATGTCGAAAAACATATTACAATCTCTGCATCAAATCTATTATTGCCTTATCCGGCAGATGATTTAATTAAAAATCCAAAATTGACAGAAGTAGCACCGTATACTTTTAAATAATATTAAAAATATAAGATATGAAAAATATAAAAATTGTTTCGCTAGCAGCATGCATGGCATTGATGTTATCCTTAATGTTTTTTAGTTCATGCTCAAATGATGATGGTGCCGAGACTTACAATGGCGGACCTGTTATTGAGTCTGTTTCTCCTTCAGGATATAATCTTGACGGAAGCATGAAACCATTAACTCCGGTAACATTAGTAGATCCAAAAAATTATTATGTAATTCATGGTAAAGGACTTTTGGGAACACAGAAAGTTTACTTTAATGACTTTGAAACGTATTTTAAGCCAACATTAGTAACGGATACAGATATCATTATATTGGTTGATGAAAACACGCCGTATGCAGATGCAGCAAATCAGTTAAAAGTAGTAACATCAAAAGGAACAGCTGTTTTTGGTTTAACCGTTGCGCCTCCGGTACCAACATTTAATAGTTTCAATTTTATAAATTGTTCTGAAGGTGATGAGGTAACAATTAAAGGAAAATATTTCCTTAATCCGGTTGTAACGCTTGCAAAAACACTAACAGAACCAGAAGTTCCTGTTACAGTGCTATCTTCTACATTAGAGCAAATTGTTGTGAAAATACCGGCCAATGCAAATCATAGAAATCTGGCAGTAACCAATATATCAGGAACGGCAGTATCTAAAGAAGCAATAGGAACAGCGCTTTATGATGATGAACTTTATGGTATGCAATGGGGAGGACCTTGGGCAGGAAAAGGCGTTAATTTTGCTTTTGAAGGAGATTCTTATCAAGGCGAGAAATCATGGAGATGGGAATTTGGACAATGGGATGGAGGAAACTGGGGTTTCAATGTTGATATGACACCATATAAAGGAATGAGATTTGCCATTAAAGGAACAAAAAACGGGCGTGTAAATTTCAGTGTAAATGGAGGGCCTAATTATGTTCTTCCTGTTACAACTACATGGGTTTATCTTGAAATTCCTTTAAGCGATTTAGGAAATCCTACAAGTGTTACGATGCTTACATTTCAGGAATCAAATGGTGACGGAGGTAATACTGTATTATTTGATGATATCGGCTTCGTATTGAAATAAAAGCGTTTATTATATTTTGAGTTTTGTTTAAGTATTCCCTAATCCACTCAATTAGGGAATACTTTTTTATAGTATATTTTAAAATGAATTTTTAATGAAAAAGATAATTTTAATACTAACTTTAAGTATTTCCGTTTTTGGATTTAGTCAGGGAAATACACATACCCAGGCTGGAGGAAAGTTTGAAGGTTTGGCGATGACGCCACCAATGGGCTGGAATTCCTGGAATACTTTCGGAACAAGTATCGACGAAAAACTGGTAAAAGAAACTGCAGATATTATGGTTTCTTCAGGAATGGCTGCGGCAGGATATAATTATATTGTTCTCGACGATGGCTGGATGACCAGAGAAAGAGATGTTAATGGAGATTTAGTTCCAGATCCGGTTAAATTTCCTGGCGGAATGAAAGCTATTATCGATTATGTGCATAGTAAAGGTTTAAAGTTTGGTTTGTACAATTGTGCAGGAACGCAAACCTGCGCCGGTTATCCCGGAACGCGAGGCTACGAATATCAGGACGCTCGTTTTTATGCTAAATTAGGAATCGATTTCCTAAAATACGATTGGTGTAACACAAAAGGAATTACAGCTCCCGAAGCTTACACAACGATGAGTAACGCATTAAAAACTGCCGGAAGACCAATAGTTTTTAGTCTTTGCGAATGGGGCGATAATCAACCTTGGGAATGGGGAAAACCAATTGGTAA
Organism: Flavobacterium chryseum; assembly: GCF_004362015.1. GTDB lineage: Bacteria > Bacteroidota > Bacteroidia > Flavobacteriales > Flavobacteriaceae > Flavobacterium. The sequence continues at coordinate 131,124 of NZ_SNWW01000008.1, read as the reverse complement.
TCTTTGGAGAATTTCAGGAGATATTTATCCTTGTTTTGATTGCGAATTCAAACACGAAGAAGGAAATTGGTCGTCTTGGGGATTTATGAAAATTGTCGAAATGCGAAAAGACATTCGTAAATATTCAGGTCCGGATCATTGGAATGATTTTGATATGATGGAAGTTGGAAATGAGATGAATGATACCGAAGATAAATCGCATTTTTCGATGTGGTGCATGATGGCATCGCCACTTGTTGCCGGAAACGATTTCAGAAAAATGTCTAAAGAAACTCTGGCAATTTTAACCAACAAAGAATTAATCGCCGTTAATCAGGACAAACTGGGAATTCAGGGTTTTAAATATTCTGTCGAAAACGGATTAGAAGTTTGGGTAAAACCTTTATCAGATGGAAATTGGGCCGTAACTTTTTTAAATAGAAGCGATACTGCTAAGAAAATCAATTTCGATTGGAAAAAACAGGTCATTAAAGATGCTGATTTTGGATACGAAGCTGACTTTAGCAAAACAAGTTATAAAGTAAAAGATCTCTGGAAAAATAAAGAAATAGGAAATACTAAAAAGAATTTTGTTGCAGATCTTGCTTCTCACGATGTAATTACACTTCGATTAATTCCTTAACTAAATTATTATGAAATCAAAGAATAGATTATTTTCTATGGGTTTACTACTGCTGTTTTCATTTTTAAATGCACAGGTAAAACATCACGGGCAACTTAGTGTTGTGGGAACTCAATTGGTAGATAAATATAAGGAACCGATTTCTTTAAGAGGAATGAGCTTTGGCTGGCATAGTATGTGGCCGAGATTTTATAATGAAAAAGCGGTTCGCTGGTTAAAAAAAGATTTTAAATGCAATATTGTTCGTGCCGCAATGGGAGTAGAGTTGGGAGAGATGTCTTATATGAAAGAGCCGCAATTTTCAAAACAACGAATAGAAGCAGTTGTAAACGGCGCCATAAAAGCGGATATCTATGTAATTATCGATTGGCACAGTCATAACATTAACCTAAAAGAAGCCAAAGAATTCTTTGCAGAGATGTCAAAAAAGTATGCAAAATATCCCAACATTATATATGAGGTTTTTAATGAACCTGATTACGAGACTTGGCCTGAAGTTAAGGCTTACGCCGAAGAAGTAATTAAAGTTATCAGAGAAAACGATCCTAATAATGTTATTTTGATTGGTTCCCCGCATTGGGATCAGGATGTAAACCTTCCGGCTGCAGATCCTATTAAAGGATATACTAATTTAATGTACACCATGCATTTCTACGCTGCAACGCACCATAAAGAGTTAAGAGACAGAACAGATAAAGCGATAGAAAGCGGTTTACCAATTTTTATTTCTGAATCAGCAGGAATGGAAGCAACAGGAGACGGACCTCTTGATTATAAATCATGGCAAGAATATATAGACTGGATGGAAGCCCGAAAGCTGAGCTGGATAACATGGTCTGTTTCTGATAAAGATGAAACATGTTCCATCTTAAAAAAATCAGCAAAGTCAGAAGGAAAGTGGAAAACAGAAGATTTAAAAGAATCCGGAATCAAAGTTCGGGAATATATAAGAAAGTACAATTCGCACGAATGATGCGAAAATATTAGTTTACAATTAAAGCCTGTTCATTTTTGAGCAGGCTTTTTATTTGTATTCAGTTTTAAAAAGGTTTTATGTGTGGATGTTAATTCTGTTTATGTGGATATTATTTTGTAAGAATTTAGATTAAAATAAAATTTATTTTCTGAATTAAGAGTGTTAACTGGTTTTTTATTTCGTTTTAATTAAAATAATTAATACCCCTATTTTTTATAGGGTGATGTTTGTTTTTTATCTTTTTATAGATTGTTTTTGGTTGTTTGTGTTTTTATTTTTGTTATTTACCCCTGTTTATGTGTTATTTTTGGTGTAAAACCGTTATTGAATTTTCAAAAACAAATCGCTATAAATGTCAAATAACGATTATTGTCAAAATAATTTTTGTAATCCATAATTCTTGCTATAAAACACTAAAAAAATACATTTGAATTCTTGTACTGATACAAAAGTTAATAAATTCGCTAATGAAAATGAAGAGGTTTTAAGGGGGAATAAGAGGTTTTAGAAGTGACTTATAGTATACAAATACATATATAAAAATTTAACTAACCAGAATCAATTAATAACTAAACCAATTAAAACATGAAAAAAGTATGTCACATTTTAGCTGCAATGCTAACCAGCTCTTTTGCTTTTGCCCAAGATGATACTGAAACCGCAGTATCGCCAGCAACCACTTGGGGAGGATCAGCAGATGCTTATTATAAATATGATTTTTCAAAACAAATGAATGGATTAACGAGCTTTACCAACTCACAAGATTCATTCGAATTAGGAATGGCTTCCGTACAAGCAAGCCACACATTTGGCAAAGCTTCTGTTTTCGTCGATTTAGGATTCGGAAAAAGAGCAGGAGAATTTTCATATAATGAAACAACAGATAAAGATATTAACGCAAAATTTTTAATTAAACAATTATTTTTTACTTACCAAATTACGGATAAATTTAAAGTTGTCGCAGGTAGTTTTGGTACACATATCGGATACGAAGTATTAGATGCAATAGGTAACAAAAACTATAGTATGTCTTATGCATTTTCATACGGACCATTCTTTAATACTGGAGTAAAAGCACAATATACTTCAGGGAAATTTACAGCAATGTTGGGTATAACAAATCCAACTGATTTTAAATCAGCAATGGATGCCGGTTCAAGTCAAAAAACGTATATCGGACAAGTAGGTTTTGTTGGTGAAACAGGTAGCGCCTATTTAAACTTTACGACAGGAAGTACAAATCCTACTCCGGGAACTTTAGTTATACCATCTGATGAGAATAAAACACAGTTTGACTTAACGGCTTCAAAAACAATAAGTGATAGTTTCGCACTTGGATTGAATGCTACTTATGCTAAATCTAAAAATGATTTTGACAGTACATTAGACGGAGAATGGTTCGCGATCGTAGGATATGCTAATTACGCATTCAAGCCAACTTTAAGTTTAGCATACAGAATTGAATATTTCGATGCTAAAGATGCTTTAAATCTTGGAACTTTAAATGGTTCTAGTGTATTTGCAAACACAATTTCATTAAATTACAAAGTTGGAAAACTAACAATAATTCCTGAGTTAAGATACGATGCTGCATCAGAAGATATCTTTTTAGATAAAGATACTCTGCCAACAGGAGGATCATTCTACGGATTAATTGCTACAACATACTCTTTCTAGAGATAAAGATTGATATTTTTTTTTTTTGGAGCTGTCGAAACATACTAATGTTTAGGCAGCTTTTTTATTAAGCGTTCTTGTTGTATTAAATTTTAGCTACAGCTTAAAGGATTAAAAGCTTAATTCTTATTGGGTGTTTTTCTTGCCACGAATTCCACTAATTTCCTCTAATTTTGTTATTGTTAAAATCATTAGCTCTGGGTTTCTATTGTGTTATATTGTGTAATTCGTGACAAATTTAAAACACTACAAAAAAAAACGCGTTTCCAAATAGTTAGAAACGCGTTTTATATTTTATTAATTGATGTTTATTGAAGCTGTTTTTTATAAATAGAATAAATAGTATCTATTGTTTTTCGATCTAAAACAGAAGTTGCATCAGTTTGAATATAGTGTAATTTGAAAGCTTGAATTGCTGCCGAAAGATTCTTTGTGTTGTAACCAATAATTCTCAAAGCAGGTTCAATTTTAAAGTCGAAAGGAGCTTCTTCCAGAATTTCATCAGGCCAGATTCCAAAACCTTTCTCAGCTAATGTTTTCCAAGGAAATAAAGCACTTGGATCTTGTTTTCTTCCCGGGGCAATATCAGCATGTCCTAAGAAATTTTGCGTCGGAATATTGTAATCTTTTTTAAGTTTAGTTAAAAGAGCGACTAAACTACCAATTTGAGCTTCTGTAAAAGGTTTAAATCCGTTATTATCAAGTTCAATACCAATTGAGGTTGAATTTAAATCCGTATTTTTCCCCCAGGTTGATGCTCCGGCATGCCATGCTCTTAAATAATCATTTAGCATCTGAACTACTTTTCCATTCTCAGATATCACATAATGAGCGCTCACCTGAGTTTTTGTTTTTGTAAAAGTATTTATAGTTTGCTGAATTGAATCCTGAGCCGTATGATGAATAATAACAAAACTTGGTTTTCTTAAATTGAAATTTACAGTCCCAATCCATTCCGTATTTATGCCATTTTGTAAAGCCGTAGATCCTGTTTTTGATAATGAATCCTTTACAATACCTAATTGTTGTGCATATGTAGTATCAATAACTACAGGTGTAATGCCAGGAATTGGTTGAGGTTCTTTACTTGTAATTTGACCTTCCAGAGTTTTAAGCTGTTGGTCATAAACTTTCTCGGTGCTTTTATAGGGATTTGTAGAGCAAGAAGTAATTATAATTGCTAATACAAAATAACAAAGATGTTTTTTTACCATGGTTATTACATTGTAAGGTTATAGAGAATAACTTATTCTTTAGTTTGTGTTACTTCTGTTCCTTCTTTTATTTCTTTAGAGTCTTTTTCTTTTTTCTTTTTTGATTTCTTTACCTCTTTAAAATTTTCCATGAAATAAGTATATTTTTCAATCTGATCAGGGTTAAGAAAAGCAGTTGCTTTTTTAGTAGTACTTTCTCGCAACGCTTTCATTTGCTCCATTTTCTCATCCTGACTACTGCTTTCATTTTTTAAAAGAATGCCTTGTTCTCTCATACTGTCTGCAAAAACATTCGTAATTGCAATAGCTTGCAATTCATCAAGATTTACTTCTGGTTTCATTTGTTCAACAATTTTGGCAGCTGTTTCTTCAGGTGGAACTTCTTTAGGTTTACTTGTATTACCCTGCGGACCTGCCATCATGCTTCTGTCCATTCCCATTCCGCCGCCTCTTCCGTAGCCGCCACCGCCACCATAACCATTATTGTATCCACCGCCGTTTCCGTATTGAGCAGATGCAAAATTGAAACTTAGTAAGGCGAAAACTAAAATAAATAAAGATTGTATAGGTTTCATAAAGTGGAATTTATCAAAAGTTAACAAATGTATACTGTAAATTTAAGCAGGTTCTCCGTATAAATCAAATTCTGTTGCTTCAATTATCCTTATATTAACAAATTCACCAGTCTTTACATAGTGTTTTGATGCATCTATTAAGACTTCGTTGTCAACATCAGGACTATCAAATTCAGTTCTACCCACAAAATGCGCTCCTTCTTTTCTGTCAATGATGCATTTATATACTTTTCCAATTTTTTCCTGATTCAAATCCCATGAAATTTGCGACTGCAATTCCATGATTTCATTGGCTCTGGCTTGTTTTACATCGTCCGGTACATTATCTTCTAATAAGTATGCATGCGTATTTTCTTCATGAGAATAAGCAAAGCATCCCATTCTGTCAAATTTCATTTCCTGAACAAAATCTTTCAAAATTTCAAAATCTTCCTGAGTTTCTCCTGGATATCCAACAATTAAGGTAGTTCTAATTGCCATTCCGGGAACAGCAGCACGAAAATCTTTCAATAATTGAGTTGTTTTCGCCTGAGTTGTACCACGACGCATCGATTTCAAAATAGAATCTGAAATATGTTGCAACGGAATATCAATATAATTACAAATTTTTGGTTCGCGTTTCATCAATTCCAAAACATCCATCGGGAAACCGGTAGGGTAGGCGTAATGTAAACGAATCCATTCAATACCTTCAACCTTTACCAATGCTTCTAAAAGCTCGGCAAGATTTCTCTTTTTATATAAATCAAGACCGTAATACGTTAAATCCTGAGCAATTAAAATCAATTCTTTAACGCCATTTTTTGCCAAACCTTCAGTTTCTTTAACCAATTTTTCAATTGGCTGAGAAATGTGTCCACCTCTCATTAAAGGAATAGCACAGAAACTGCAAGGTCTGTCGCAGCCTTCTGCAATTTTTAAGTAAGCGTAATTTTTTGGAGTTGTAGTTAAGCGTTCTCCTAATAATTCATGTTTATAGTCTGCACCTAAAGCTTTCAATAATTGAGGCAATTCTGTTGTACCAAAATACTGATCTACATTAGGAATTTCTTTTTCTAAATCTGGTCTGTAACGTTCAGATAGACATCCTGTCACAAAAACTTTATCAACTAAGCCTCTTTCTTTTTTATCAGCGTACTCTAAAATCATGTTTACAGATTCTGCTTTCGCATTATCAATAAAACCGCAAGTGTTGATTACAATAATGTTTCCTTCTTCAGCAGCAGGCGCTTCATGTTGTACTTCTTTGCCATTGGCACGAAGCTGTCCCATAAGCACTTCACTGTCGTACACATTTTTTGAACACCCAAGAGTGATTACGTTAATTTTGTTCTTTTTTAAAGACTTGGTTCTCATACTTTTATAAATTGGAGTGCAAAATTACGCTTTTTTATTCAAACACCACTTGTTTCAGTTTCTTTTAGATGTTTTTTATGAAGCCAATTCCCCTAAACTTCTAAGGATAATTTTAATTTTCTTATATGAATGCCTGAAAATTTAATTTTGTCAAAAAAAAAATCCGTCAAGTAAAAAACCTGACGGAAATTTTCATTCATCTATTTAGTTTTAATTACAATTCAAATAATAAGGTCAAAGAAACATTATTAAGTTTCGATGTAATGTTAGCAGCAGCATTAAATGATTCTGTAGCAAAAAATTTCTGATTAGATTTTCTTTCTAAGTAAGAATACGCTAAATCTATTTTTGTAGCTCCAAAACTATATCCTAATCCTCCGGAATAACTGTTTAAATCTCCAATTGTAGTTTTGTCTTTATAAGGACTTCCTTCAAAGCGATATCCGCCTCGCAGACTTAATCGGTTTATTTTATATTCGGCACCAACTCTTAACTCTCCATTGTTGGTTAATTGATTGCTCATATCATTATTTAATCCTTTAAAACCATTGTCGCTTGTTGGTTTGTATTTTGTATTTGAATAATCTTTAATAGCATAATCAACACTAATCAAACCTGATTTTCCAAATACATACGCAGCACTAAAAGTAACTTTCCCTGGAGTTTGTAATGTATAGGAATCATAAACATTTACGACATTTGGATTAACAGAATAATTAAATCCTTGCCCTCCGCTGGTATCTGTTGATGTATATAAACTTTGAGAAACTTCATCATATAATTCATACCATGTGTTTGATTCGTAGGCTAAACCAAGTCTGAATGCTTCTGTAACTTTGGCAATAGCTCCTAGTTGAAAAGAGAAACCATTTCCGTAAGTATATAAGTCATTATTAAAACGTAAAGTCGAAATAGTCTCTTGAGGTAATAAATCATTGTTATTATCTTCATAAAAGCTGCTAGATCTTCTATAATCGGTAACGTGAACATTTAAATTTGCTCCAAAATATATTCTGTCTTTATAAGAAGTTGCAATATTAAAACTCAATTTACTATTATATCCTCTGGCGTATATTTCATTTTCCTGATAATAGTTTCCACCAGCAGGAACATTAGAATTATACACTGTGTTTTCGTCATCTGGATTAGCCGGTAATATTACTTTTCCTTTAACTCCAAAAGCAGCTTGTTGCTCATAGTAAAATTGATCTCTATATGGAATTTGTGTTATATCTCCCAAGGGTATTCCATTGGCATAATCTAAAAAATAACCGTCAATAGAGTTTGTTGGATTTGTTCCATATGAAAAAGTATTACTATTGAAATTATTAGTGTTTTCATAAGTTGCTCCAATTGCTATTTTTTTCCAATTGTTATTTGGATTTCTGTCATGAAAAACAAAAACACCACCAGCCTGATTTAAGATAAATGAGTTGTCCTTATCGCTAGATCGACCATCAAAATAACTAGAATTGTTTTTAATGTCTTGATTGCTAAGGGTGATTCCAACTTGATTGTTAGAAAAGATAGCAGACCCTGCCGGGTTTACAGACATTGAAGATAAATCTCCACCAACAGCACCAAAGGCGCCACTCATGGCTCTAAATCTTGCAGTTCCTGTTAAATTGTCTTGTGCATATCGTACTGCATCTGAAACTTCTTGAGAATGTGAGACGCTAAAACTTAGTCCTGATATAATTAGGAAGAATATTTTTTTCATTAGGTTTACATTTTAGATGATTGTTTTGATGTGAAAAGGAGAAGAATTATCTTCTTCCTCCACCGCCACCGCCGCCAGATCTCATACCTCCGCCACCGCCGCCGCCAGACGATCTCATGCTTCCGCCACCGCCGCCGTTATAAGAACGAGATGAGCTTGGTGATGAATAACTTCTTGACGAGTTGTTGTTTCCGCCATTGTTATAACTTCTGGTTGTATTTGTATTTCCTGATGATCTTCTGTTAGAATAATCATAACTACCATTATTATAATTTTGAGCAGAACTTCTTCTGTTTGTAAAAGTAGGGCTTGAGCTATTGTAACTTCTTCCGTTTACAGAAGAACTTCTTCTGTAGTCAGAATAGCCATTTTGTCTGTTTGTGTAGCTATTTCTATTTGTGGTATAATTACCTCTGCTAGTGTAGTTTCTACTTGCATATCCTCTGTTGCTGTAGTAATTTCTGTTTGAGGCATAATTTCTTCCACCATAATAAGCGGCAGAACCTCTTCTTCCGTAGCTGTAAGAGTAGTTATTATAACCATATCCATAACCAGGATAGTATCCGGGATAACCCCATCCGTAACCAGGTCCCCAATATCCAGGATAACCCCATTCATAACCAGGGTAACCCCAATATCCACCGTAACCATATCCGTATCCATAATAAGGATATCCGAATCCAAATCCGATTGACCAGCTTGGACTAGAATAAACGTTAACAGCTACATCTGAGTTAGCGCTTCCCCATGCAGGATAAGCGGTAGTAGTAGCCACTTGTGTGCTGTCATTTTCGGCATAATTACCATAAGAATCTACATCTGTAAAAATTTCAGTTGGCTGATTGTCATCCTGTAATGATTTAAAGTAATCCTTATATTGGTTGTTTGTGTTTGTGGTATTTGTTTGCGCATAAGTGTTTGGTCTGTTGCCATAAACTCCGTCATTGTCGTTATACGAAGCATTTTGGTAAGAACCACACGATGCCGCTAGAAAACTCAGTAATCCAATTAAGTAGAAATGAGCTGAATTTTGGCGAAGAGAAATATAAGTTTTCATATCTGTGGTGTTTTTTATTGTTGCACATTACAAAAATAGTTAGTTTTGTGAAACTTTTAAGTTAAAATTATTAAAACAAAATTTGTGCCAAACTATTCAATATGAGTAAGAACCTTACTACGAGATCAGAAGATTATTCTAAATGGTATAACGAACTGGTTGTTAAAGCAGATCTAGCCGAAAATTCAGGGGTTAGAGGGTGTATGGTTATTAAACCATACGGATATGCTATCTGGGAAAAAATGCAGGCAGAGCTTGACAGAATGTTTAAAGAGACAGGACATCAAAATGCTTATTTTCCTTTATTTGTTCCTAAAAGCATGTTTGAAGCTGAGGAAAAAAATGCAGAAGGATTTGCAAAAGAATGTGCTGTTGTAACACATTACAGATTAAAAAATGATCCGGACAGACCCGGAAAATTAATGGTTGATCCAAACGCTAAACTAGAAGAAGAGCTAATTGTTCGACCTACTAGTGAGGCTATTATCTGGTCTACATATAAAGGATGGGTACAATCCTATAGAGATTTACCTTTATTAATCAATCAATGGGCGAATGTCGTTCGTTGGGAAATGCGTACGCGTTTGTTTTTAAGAACGGCAGAGTTTTTATGGCAGGAAGGTCATACTGCGCATGCCACAAAAGCAGAAGCTGTAGAGGAATCTGAAAGAATGATGAATGTTTATGCTGATTTTGCAGAGAACTTCATGGCAATTCCGGTTGTTAAAGGAATAAAAACCGAAACAGAACGTTTCGCAGGTGCTGATGAAACATATTGTATTGAAGCTTTAATGCAGGACGGAAAAGCATTGCAAGCAGGAACGTCTCACTTTTTAGGACAAAATTTTGCAAAAGCTTTTGATGTGAAATTTGCTAACGCAGAAGGAAAACAAGAACACGTGTGGGGAACTTCCTGGGGAGTTTCTACCCGTTTGATGGGAGCTTTGGTAATGACGCATTCTGATGATCAGGGATTGGTATTGCCTCCAAATTTGGCACCAATACAAGTTGTTATTGTTCCTATTTATAAAACAGACGAGCAATTGGCTGAAATTACAACTGCAGTTAACGAGTTAACGGCTAAACTAAAGAAATTGAAAATTTCGGTTAAATATGATGACAGAACGACTCAAAAACCAGGATTCAAGTTTGCTGAATGGGAATTGAAAGGTGTGCCTGTTAGAATTGCTGTTGGACCAAAAGATTTAGAAAACGGAACTTTTGAAGTTGCAAGAAGAGATACTTTGACAAAAGAAGTAGTTTCTGGTGACGGAATCGTAAATTATATAAATGACCTGTTAGAACAGATTCAAATCGATTTATTTAATAAAGCATTAGAGTATCGTAATACTCATATTACTGAAGTGAATAGTTTTGAGGAGTTTAAGGAAGTTTTAGATGGAAAAGCTGGTTTCGTATCCGCACATTGGGATGGTACTGCAGCTACTGAAGAGAAAATAAAAGACTTGACAAAAGCAACAATTCGTTGTATTCCTTTAGATGCTGTAGAAGAGGCGGGAACCTGTGTGTTTACTGGGAATCCTTCTACAAAAAGAGTGTTGTTTGCTAAGGCGTATTAAAAAAAAATAATTTTTTTTGCATCAGGTATTGTACATCTTAAAAATAGTTGTATTTTTGCATCCGCATTAGAGAAGCAGGCCCGTTCGTCTATCGGTTAGGACGCATGGTTTTCATCCATGTAAGAGCGGTTCGATTCCGCTACGGGCTACTACTTTTACTGCGAATTGTTCTTGAAATACTGAGAATTAAATGGCCCGTTCGTCTATCGGTTAGGACGCATGGTTTTCATCCATGTAAGAGCGGTTCGATTCCGCTACGGGCTACAATTTCAATTCATATAATTGAAGAAAACTTAGAACGAGAATGGTCCGTTCGTCTAGGGGTTAGGACTCCAGGCTTTCGTCCTGGTAACAGGGGTTCGATTCCCTTACGGACTACTAAAATTAGTTGTGAATAAGTTTTATAAAATAAAAACTGGTGTCTCGGTTTTTGTTTTATTAGTTAAAACCAAAGTGATTGTTTTGCAATTGTGGGAGGTTTTTCTTTTTTAACTAGTATTCTATAATAATTATTACATCTAAAATTAAAAAAAATGGCAAATCATAAGTCAGCATTAAAAAGAATCAGAAGTAACGAAAAAAGAAGAGTTCTTAACAGATATCAACATAAAACTACTCGTAATGCTATCAAAGCATTAAGAATAGCTACTGATAAATCTGATGCTACTTCAAAATTATCAACTGTAATCTCTATGATTGATAAATTAGCAAAAAAGAACATCATTCATGATAATAAAGCTTCTAACTTGAAGTCTAAATTAACTAAGCATGTTGCTAAATTGTAATTAATTTACAATTTCCTAAAATATAAAAAGTCCTCTTTTAGAGGACTTTTTTTTGTTTTGATATAATTGAAAAAATAAACAAAAATCAATTTTAAAATTCCAATTGAGATATAGACTTGTGCTTAAAAAAAAACAAATTATACCTCTTAATATTGTATAGGATTTGAAATTCTGATGTTATTCTCTTGTTGGGTAAATGAATGTTGTTTCTTTAAATAATATCTAAAGGTTGGAATTTGGAGTTTAAAAGATTGGAATTTATTTCTCGTTTAAATCTCTATTTTCTTTTTTAAATATTCTAACATAGGTTTCGTTATTGGCTTTGAAAGAAAGTCAATGATAATTGGGTACTTTTTGGCCTTCGCAAGATCATCCGGATCAATTGTAGATGATAATACGATAACTTTTGCAGTATTAAATTCAGTGTAATCTTTAGAAGTAAAGTGGTCCAGAAATTCCCAGCCACCCATAATAGGCATGTTTAAATCTAAAAAAATCAGTTCTGGTTTGCTTACTTTATTTTTGTTGTATTTTAAAGTGTTGAAATGGTGTAATGCCTCTTCGCCGTTTTGTGCTGTGATAATTTCTTTGGAAAATGATGATTTTGAAATTACTTTCTTGCATAACATTAATGAGATCGGATCATCATCAATGCATAAAATTTGCTCGAGCATATAAGTTTAATTTTTAAATGTTATTGTGAAAGTGGTTCCCTTGTTAACTTCACTTTCTATACTTATGGTTCCGCCCATGGTTTCTACCTGCGATTTTACAAGATATAATCCTAGTCCTTTGCTGTCTGGATAATTGTGAAATCTTTGATATAGTCCAAAGACCTTGTCACCATTTCTTTCTAAATCAATTCCAATTCCGTTGTCTTTAAAAGTCAAAATAGCTTTGTGGTCAATTTGTTCCGCAGTAATAGCTATTTTTAATTTTCTATTCTCTGATTTGTATTTTATAGAATTGGTGAGCAAATTAAGTAAAATACTTTCTATATAAGCTTTATTTGTAATTAATATTGGTACTCTGTCAAACTTTAACTTAATGATTGGTTTGTGTAGTTCTATTTGAAAAGATAATTGACTAAATACATTTTCGAATACTTCTTTTAAAGAAACTTCCTCTTTTTGCATCGAAGGATTATCTTTAATGATAATGACCTTTACTAAATCGTTGATGGTTTCGTTTAATAAATGGGTTGATTTGCTGAAGCCGGTCAGGATTTCCTCGAGTTCAGGATTTTCAATCGGAATATCTTCGATAAGGTTCAAAAGGCCAATTAAGTTCGATAATGGCGCTCTCAGATTGTGGGAAGTAATGTATGAAAATTGTTTTAAATCTTTATTGTTTTGGGTCAGTTCACGAATAAGATGTTCTTTTTCTGTTTCGAGTTTTTTCTCATCAGTAATATCTCTTTGAATAGAAATCCAATGCGAAATTAAACCTTCATTATTAAAAATTGGAATCATAGAAAACCGAACCCAATATTCTTCTTTTTGCTTGGTGTAACTTATAGTTTCGATCAAACATTCTTCTTCGTTTTTAATGGCGCTTAAAAGCTTTTTTAGTTCATCAGAATCTGAATTTGGCCCTTTATTGAAAATGTTTGTTGACTTTCCTATAATTTCCTTCGGAAGATATCCGGACATTAGTGAAAAAGCAGGATTTACGTATACTATTTTAGGAATTCTTCCACTTGCTGAATTTGCTTCTGTAATTAATATAGAATCTTTAGATTGCGTAATTACCGTTTCTAAAAGTTTTAAGCGCTGTTCTTCTTCTTTTTGTTTGGTGATATCCTGAATGGCTCCAATCATTCTGATGGCTCTTCCGTTTTCGTCTTTTAATAAAAAACCTCTGTCAAGAACATATTTATAAGTTCCGTCTGCACATCTAAAACGATATTGATCTTGCCATTTTTCGGTTTTTTGCTCAATAAAGGAATACAGTTTAATAGACATTCGAATGCTGTCTTCGGGATGAATTTTGTCAAACCACCATTTTGAGGTTTTTCCGACTTCTTCTTGTTTATACCCAAAAACAATTTCAATTCCTTTATTCCAATTAATGCTGTCTTCCTGAATTTTCCAGTCCCAAATGGTATCGCTTGTTGCTTTTGCTACAATATCATATTTTTCATTTGATTCTTTGATTTCTTCATTTGTACTTTTTAATTTTTCAAAAACAGAAATATTTTTGCTTTCATTTTTAGAAAGTATGTATTTGAAAATAAGACCGGTAATTAAGATGAAAAGGATGTCTTTAAGGATGAAAAAGTAAAAATATTCTTTTGAAGAAATAAAACTAGTTAGCAACTTATGACAGATAATTGCCATAAATAACGAAATAATAATATAAACCAGAATAATTTGGAGAGTTTTACTTTTCATCACTCAAATATAATTAAATTAACCACAATTAAACAAAAATGCGGTTCCATTTTGACCCTAAAATTTACATAGAACGCCGAACTAATTACTTGGAGATACGCAAACTATCAAAGAAACGTTTTTTATATCAAAATAAAGTGTACCTTTGCACCCATTAAAAATCTCAGATGGAATCTATTAGAAATATTGCAATTATTGCCCACGTCGATCACGGTAAAACCACTTTGGTTGATAAAATTATGTATCACTGTCAATTATTTCGTGACAACGAAAATACAGGTGATTTAATTCTTGATAATAACGATTTAGAGCGTGAGAGAGGTATTACTATTACTTCTAAAAACGTATCAGTTCAATATAAAGGAACAAAGATCAATATTATTGATACTCCAGGCCACGCGGATTTTGGAGGTGAAGTAGAACGTGTATTAAACATGGCCGATGGTGTATGTTTGCTAGTTGATGCTTTTGAAGGTCCAATGCCACAAACTCGTTTTGTATTACAAAAAGCGATTGACTTAGGTTTGAAACCTTGTGTAGTTATCAATAAAGTTGATAAAGAAAACTGTACTCCTGAAGAAGTTCATGAAAAAGTTTTTGATTTAATGTTTGAATTAGGTGCTGAAGAATGGCAGTTGGATTTTCCAACAGTTTATGGTTCTGCTAAAAATAACTGGATGTCTGATCATTGGGAAAACGTAACTGATAATGTTGAAGCATTATTGGATATGGTTGTTGAAAATGTACCAGCTCCTAAAGTTTCTGAAGGAACACCACAAATGTTGATTACTTCTTTAGATTTCTCAGCTTTTACAGGTCGTATCGCTATTGGTCGTCTTGAAAGAGGAGTTCTTAGAGAAGGTATGCCAATTTCATTAGTAAAAAGAGATGGTACGATATCTAAATCTCGTATCAAAGAACTTCATACTTTTGAAGGACTTGGTCGTAAAAAAGTACAAGAAGTTATTGCTGGAGATATTTGTGCAATCATTGGAGTTGAAGGTTTTGAAATTGGTGATACTATTGCTGATCATGAAAATCCGGAAGGTCTAAAAACGATTGATATCGATGAGCCTACAATGAGTATGTTGTTTACAATTAACGACTCTCCTTTCTTTGGTAAAGAGGGTAAATTTGTAACTTCTCGTCATATTAGAGAAAGATTGACAAAAGAATTAGAGAAAAACTTAGCGATGAAGTTAGGTGAAACTGATTCTGCTGATAAATTCATGGTTTTTGGTCGTGGAGTACTTCACTTATCTGTTCTTATTGAAACAATGAGAAGAGAAGGTTACGAATTACAAATTGGTCAGCCACAGGTTATCATCAAAGAAATTGATGGTAAAAAATGTGAGCCAATTGAGGAATTGACAATCGATTTACCAGAATCACTTTCAGGTAGAGCGGTAGAGTTCGTTACTATGCGTAAAGGTGAAATGCTAAGTATGGAAACTAAAGGGGAGCGTATGATTGTAAAATTTAATATTCCATCACGTGGAATTATTGGATTGCGTAACCAATTGCTTACTGCAACAGCAGGTGAGGCTATTATGGCACACCGTTTTATTGGATATGAGCCTTACAAAGGTGAAATTGCCGGACGTAACAAAGGTTCATTGATTTCTATGGAAAAAGGAAAAGCTATTCCTTATTCTATCGATAAATTGCAAGATCGTGGTAAGTTTTTTGTTGAACCAAATGCCGAAATCTACGAAGGTCAGGTTATTGGAGAAAACTCTCGTGGTGATGATATGTGTGTAAACGTAACGAAAGAGAAAAAACAATCTAACGTTCGTTCATCTGGAAATGATGAAAAAGCAAGAATCATTCCTCCAATTATTTTCTCATTAGAAGAAGCTTTAGAATACATTCAAAAAGATGAATATGTAGAGGTAACTCCAAAATCTATTCGTTTAAGAAAAATTTATTTGACAGAAACTGATAGAAAAAGATTTAAAATCTAATAAATTTAAATTTCAATATAAAAAACCCAAATTCCAATTATCGGAGTTTGGGTTTTTATTTTATATGAAATTTTCAGGTTCAGTCCCGAGGCTTCAGGAGGAATTTGGAATTTAAAAATTGGAATTTCTTTTACTTTTATCTCTTTAAACTAAAATGCCCTTTAATTTTTTTACCATCAACAAAGATTAAATCAAACCAATAATCATCTGAGGGTAAATTTTGTCCGTTAAATATTCCGTTCCAGCCAGAACTGTTTTGATTCATTTCTTTTAAAAATTTGCCATAGCGGTCAAAAATATGAATGGTATAATCTGGAAGTAAGTTAGAATCTTCAATAACCCATAGATCATTATATCCGTCTCCATTTGGAGTAAAAAATCTTGGATAATCTAAAACATAAACTGTAAATGAGTTTGATAATCCGCAACCGTTTTTATCTCTGGTAGTAGCATAATAAGTTCCCGGAGCTACTCTGGTAAATAATGGTTCGTTTTGAAACGTAGAACTGTTTAGTGAAAATTCGTAGTTTCCTGCGCCCGTATATTCTATTAAAACAGAATTTTCGTTTCCTGAAAAATCATTTATAACAGCGTTTGTTATTGTTGCAGGTTCAGATAAAATAACTTTAAAAGTTTTTGTTTTTTCGCATCCATTAATATCTTTTACTGTTACTGAATAATTTCCAGGAGTGCTAACTACTAAAGAATTTGAATTGTCTGTAGCTGAAGTATTCCATGAGTAACTGCTAAAACCCGTATCTACACTTAATGTTACCTGATCATCTTTGCATAAAAACACAGATTCATCTTCAAAATTTGGCGGATCAAAAGTATTTACAACAAGTTTAACCGGTACGACATCATAACAATCTGGACCATTGACAACTCGTGCATAAATGGTTTGATTAAAGGCTGTTGTATTATTGAAAATATTTGGTAACGGATTTGTTTCTGTTAAAGCATTATTGGCTGTTAAATAATAAATCGCAGTCAGGCCGCTTGGAAGGCCTGTGGTAATTTGCGGAGTCACTTCTGTATCTAAGTTAAAATGATATAATCCGTCCTGAATATCATCTCCATCGCAAGTGTTTATCGGGTTTGGGTCTGCAATTGGCGTATTGGCAATTTGTAAAGTTACTTTGGCTATTTTAAAGCATCCAAATGCATTTTCGAGTCGTGCATATACAATCTGAGGATTGCTTTTATTAATGTAGTTTCCAGGTGTTGCAATTCGATTGGTTTTGCTTTGGGCATTGGCTGCTGTTTCATAGTATCCTTCATTAGCAATGTTTGCAACATTATTTTTTACGATGTTATTTACTTTATTCAAATCAAAAATTGAAATTCCGTCTGTATTATCATCGCATTGTAAAAGTGAAGTATCTGTAGATAGAATTTCCGGAGCATATTCTACTTTAATTTCTCCTGATAATATACATGCTGTTCCTTTTACAGTTGCTTCAACTTTGTAAGTTCCGGCTTCTGTCACTTCAAAAGTTGAATTTGTGCTTAGTGTGACGGCAGGATTATCTTTTTTATACCATTTAAACATATAATCGGCCGCTGCTAATTTGCTGTCTAAAGAAATTTTCTCTCCAAAACAAGCAGGATTATTAGTTGCAATTGTACGATCTTCTCCAAGGGCAATTTTAGAAGCAAAACTTCCGGCTTCCAAGAAAATTGCTGAACTTTGGTATCTAACATCTGCATCGCCGATTACCAGTTTTACATGATATTTTTTTCCTGCAGTTACGGTACTTTGGGCAGTCATAACAACCGTTTGTCCGGCATAATTTACGGGACTGGTATTGGTATTTACACCATTAAAATAACTTACGTTTGAAGATTCGCAACCTGTATAAGAAATACCGCCAGGTCTTGTTCCGGGTTCAATTTTCGGACGAATATTTATAGAAGAAACCGGTGTAGTGGTGTTGGGTAATACGGCTAAATTTTTATAAGGATCAACAGTTCCGGCTTCTTTGATTAAAAAAGCAAATCCATCAGAATATTGACACGGATAATTATACTGATATTCATTTGAAGCAAAAATATAATTAAAACTCAACGCATTCGTGTAAGCAATAAAATCAAATTCTAATACCGTTGTATTTAGAGAATTAATGCCAAGTATTTCGTCAAGATCGGTATCACGACCCCATTGAGGACTGTCAGCGGCACCTTCGTTCACGTCACTAACAAAAGGCCCAACCGCACTTTGCGCTGTCGATGTTACTAATACTATTCCTTCACTAAAAGGAAAACTGCTTGCGTTGCTATTAAAATAAGCAAAACTTTGCTTCCCCGGCCTAAAAGTATCTCCACTTCCTGTAGAATTAGATGCCGCAGCACAAGAACTATTTATCAATATATTTTCAATAAGCTGCTGCGGTGTTTTTGTATCATCAATAGTTATAAATTGCGCAGTAACCTTTGCAGGCAGGCAACAAATAAATAAGAGGATAATAAAACTTTTAAAATAATTCATAGTAAAACAAATATACTACAAATCTCTATTTTTTAATAATTTGTAAGAAAAATAAACAAATAAAAACGTCCAAACCAAAACAATAAAAATAGAAAGATAATGAACACCATAATCTTTTGTATTTTCAACACCTATTTGAGTTCCAATGGTTTTGATTATCGATAATCTTGAAAATGGTTCAATAATTAAATTCGACATAGATTCTAATGGAAGAAATTGCGTAATATAGTTTCCTTTATCGCTTTCCGGAAAAATCTGAAAAACTAAAAGTCCCTTTATAATCGATTCAATAATGCTCCAAACCAAAAGAAAACCTAAGGCAAAAGCAGAACGTTTTACAAAAATTCCTAAGAATAAACAGAATGAAAAGAAGCCTGTTAACTTTACAAAAAAGGCTAAAATATAATCTAAATCCATGAAAATGATATCAGCTTCTGTGTAAGACGAAAAGCTTAATCCAAGAAGTAAACTCATTACAAAAACAAAAATGGTAGAACATAATGCAAAAAGTACAACCGTTAAGAATTTGGATAGAATGAATTCTTTTTTGCTTAAACCATCAATTAAATTTTGCTTTAAAGTGCCATAACTATATTCGTTGGCCATCATAGATACGATAACAATTGCAAGAAAAAATTTAAGCCAGGCCGCAACATAAGTATTGAAATGCCAGATAAATGGAAAATTAAAAATTCCCATTTCTGCCGCATGAAATTTAAAAGGTCCAATATTAAATTTTATCGATGCAATTAAGGCAATGAAAGAAAGTAAAATAAAATAAGTTAAAGTAAGAACCCGACTGGCTTTGTTTTTCCAGATTTTTTGTAATTCTATAGATATAAGTCTGTTCATGATTAGTTAGTTTTGGTAGTGGCGTTTTTGGTTAATTCTAAAAATTGTGCTTCTAAACTATTTTTACGTTTTACTAAATGGCTCAAAACAATATTTTTAGTAAATAAAAATGAATTTAGTTCCGAAGCTGATAAATCTGATTTCAGATAAACCAAAATTTTGCCTTCTTCTTCAGCAATTCGATCAACGCTTGGATGCTCTTGTAAAACTGATTTTAAAGCTAAATTATCATTGGCCTGAACTTCAAAAAAACCTTCGTTAGCAGACATTTCATCAACTGAACCTGAATATAAAATTTCGCCTCTTCGCAAAACAATAACATGCGAGCATACTTTTTCGACTTCATCTAATAAATGTGAAGCCAATAAAATTGTAGTTCCCTGCGAAGCAATTTTTTTAATGATATCTCTAATTTGGTGAATTCCCTGCGGATCTAAACCATTTGTTGGCTCATCCAGAATAAGAATTTCGGGATCGTTTAAAAGTGCCGAAGCAATTGCCAAACGCTGTTTCATTCCCAACGAGAAAGTACTGAATTTGCTGTTTTTTCTTTCGGTTAAACCTACTAAATCAAGCTTTTCATTTATTTTAGAATAATTAATGCTTTTTATTTTGCAGACTAATTTCAGGTTTTCTTCTGCCGTCATGTACGGGTAAAAGTTGGGTCTTTCTATAATCGCGCCAACTTTTTTCAAAGCTTCATGCGTTTGAATTTGGCCGTTAAACCAGCGATATTCGCCAGAAGTGCGGTTTACAACATTCAGCACAATTCCTAAAGTGGTCGATTTTCCGCTTCCGTTTGGTCCTAGAATTCCGTAAACGCGGCCTTTTAGTATTTCAAAAGATACATTTTTTAAGGCCTGAATGCGCCCGTATCTTTTGCTGAGATTTTCAATGGTAAGTATGGTTTCCAAATTTATTTCGGTTTTAGTTTTAAGTATGACGATTCAACTTCTATATTGTTACGCTAAATTTTATTTAATGTAAATTTGTAATAAAGATATTCAAAAAATGAGTGAACCTTTAATGGTTTTAAAAAAACCATCATATCCTTTAACGCAATCACTTTTAAGCTATTTAGAACGATACGAACGAATTTCGAAAGTATCTGTGTTCTACGATGACTTATTGCGCTTTTCGGGGTCTGTAAATGTCTACGATAAAAATGAAACCGATACTTTATGGATTCGGGTTTATTACAGCGAATTCGAAAGAAATGAAATCGATTTGAATCTGAAGAAAATATATTCGCTTTTGCATTCTGATGGAAACAGCGAGATTATTCAGTTTTTAAATATTGATGCTATCGATTATTGTACTTTCGGAAACTCAAAACCTTTCCGAATTAAAGTCCGAAACATTCTCAATGATAATTATGTTCATTTTTATATTAAAAAAGCAGATGCTTCGAGAATTTACGGTTTAGAATTAGAAGATATTCTATCGCCGGATAAAATCAACTTTTTGGTTTATAAAGATACTTTGATAGAAGAGCATATTATTGGCATTCCGGGCGATGTTTTTATGGATACTTTATTGGACAATTGTACCGAAATGGAAAAATCACAAATTGCAAAAGAGTTTGTGAAGTTTAACGAACGTTGTATGATCAGGCTTTTAGGCGATATGCGGGCTTATAATTATGTAATCGTACCAATTCATGATTTTGATCAGGTTGTGTATAAAATTCGCCCTATTGATTTTGATCAGCAATGCTATGAAGGTAATTTTAAAGTTTATCGTCCGCAGTTTTTTAAAGAAAATTATCCGATGATAAAACTCATTAAAGAGAAATTAGAGGAACGTTCGATTATTCAATATAAAGATGAAGAAAGAGCCATTTTGGCCAAACGGATTCACTCTGCCGAAAACAGAATCAAAAAGTTATTGGGCATTATGTGTCATGATACGATTTCGACAGACGAGCATCTCAATCAACTAAAAATGGAATTGTACCGTTATACCAATGATATGAAATTTAAAAATGCCAGATCGATGGGACACATTATGTTTGCGGCTTTTGAATTTATCACGCGTAATTTTAAAAACACAAATTTAATTTAAAAGAGTTAAACCATATAAGTGATATAAGTTCATAAAGTCAAACTTCTTAAATTAACTTATGTGACTTATATGGTTTTAAAAAAAAATATAATTTTATGAAAAAGTCTTTTTTAGTAGCAACTTCTATTGCTTTATTAGCTTGCCAGCAACAATCAAATGATGATTTAAAAGAACTTTATTCTCTGCCAAAAAAGTTGAAGGAAGTCTCGGGAATAGCTTATTTTCCAGAAACTCATTTGATTTATACAATCGAAGACAGCGGCAACAAAAATGCAATTTATGCCCTTAATTCAGATGGGAAATTAGCTAAAACCATAACAGTTAGCAATGCTGCAAATGTTGATTGGGAAGATATTACCAAAGACAAAAACGGGAATATTTATATTGGTGATTTTGGAAATAACGACAACGAACGAAGAGATTTGTGCATTTATAAAGTGGCCAAAAATCAGTTGAATAAAGATGTTGCTTCCGCCGAATATAAAGTTTCGTTTTCATACCCGGAACAGACGGCATTTCCTCCAAAGAAAAAAGAAATGTTTTATGATGTTGAAGGTTTTTTTGAACAAGGAGGTTATTTTTATCTTTTCACCAAAAACCGAAGCAAAAACTTTGACGGAACTGCTTTTATCTACAAAATTAAAAATGCGAAGGGAACTCAAAAAGCAGTTAAAATAGGAGAGTTTAAAACTTGTGACAATTACAATCATTGTGTTTTAACAAGTGCTACAATTAGTCCCGATGGAAAAAAAGTAGTTGTGTTAAGCCACGATAAAATAGTTTTGTTTAAAAATTTCAAAGGAGATTTATTTCACAAAGGAACCCAAACAGAAATAAAACTAAACAACTTTTCTCAAAAAGAAGCCATAGTTTTTAAAGACAATAATACTCTATTCATCGCCGACGAAAAAACAAACAAAGTGGGGGGTAAGATGTATGAGTTTAAGTTAAAGTAATTTTTTAAGCTTCTAAGAGGCTAAGGTACTAAGGTTCTAAGCTTAAAAAAGTTAGCCACGAATTGCACAAATTTTCACGAATTCTTAAATTATAATTCGTGAAAATTTGTGCAATTCGTGGCTAAAAACCTTTGCACTTCTGAACCTCTGCAGCTTTGAACCTAAGAAAAACCTTAGAACCTTAGCAACTAAGAACCTCAGAACCTTCCCTAAAAGCTATATGCCGCTCCAAAAATAACTCTTCCCACTTCATCGGGAGATTTAAAATAGGAGATTCTTGCTGTGATAATATTGATGGCATTCAACCAAAGTCCGCCGCCATAATCCTGGTGCCATTTTCTGGAATCTTCACCATCAAGCCAAATTCTTCCGTAATCGAAACCACCCAATATTCCGTATGTAAACGGAGCAATTGTGCGACGAATTTTTCCAATACTAAATCTTAAGTCAGAGCTTTGCGAAAAGTAAGAACTTCCTAAAAAGCGCTCATTTCTATAACCACGTAAATCAGTATCGCCACCTAAAACGGCACCTTGATAAAATTCATAGTTATTATTCAAAATAGCTTTTCCTTTAATATAAGTAGCTAAAACTAATTTGCCGTTGTGATCAAGTTTATGTGTGAATCCTAAAACACTTTCCAGCGTTGGAAAATTTTTCTTAGTGTCATTCAAATTTGTTGTCCATGTTGCCGCAATCATAAAAGCCATTCCTAAAGTTGGTTTTGCAGCAAAATCAGCATTTTTAAAGAGATATTTCACTTTTAAACCACCATAGTTTTGAGTATCAAAAACATTTGGATTTATAATATTTGGCGTGTCGATAAATCTGTTTTCAGTTTCCTCAACTTTCATTCTCTGAAAAATCGGCTGTACGCTAAATTCACTTCCATAACGGCCAACATGTCTGACGGCAGCTGAAGCGTTAAATTTACGAATACGAACACGGTTATAATCCATACTTACGTCATCATCATATTGTGATTCATTTCCGTAACCAAAATAATTCATAGCAAAATTTGGAGTTGTGTAAAGCGATTCAACATCAATAACCCATTTGCCTAATAATCCCGGAAAATGCGCTACATAGTTAAATTCTAAACCGCCCGTTGCAAAATAATAGAAAGCATTTATAACGTGTCTTTGCGTATAAGGATTTTGCTTGAAATTATTAACGGTATAATTTAAATTAATACCAACTTTTACACCATCATCCGGATTGAAACCAATATTTGGAAGACCGGAAACTACATTGTATTTTGGTTTTTCGTAATTGTATAAATTAACATCATAATCATCTGTAAGTTGCGTTTGCGTTTTAGAATCCAGATTATACGTGTTTTCCTTAGATTTGAAATCGTAAACAATAACTTTTTTTCCGTTTTCAATATTGTAAGTGTCATTGTTCTGACCTCCAATTAAACGGATTTTTATTTTTGATTTCTGATCTCCTGTAACTTCAAAAACATCGGCATCATCTAATCCGTATATCCAAAGATTTTTCGTTTTAGCATCTGTTACTGTTTTGGTGTAAACTAATTCGTCACCTTCTTTTTTAATTCTGTAAACCTGAATCTCAATACTTTTTTTAGCATTATGATTCAAAACAAATTTGTCTTTTTTATCTGTTCCGGCAATCATAACCGTACGACTTAAAACATCAGAATACTCAGAAGCATATTTTTGAAGATCTTTTTTTCTGTTTTTTAATTTTCGTTTAATGTCTTCAATCGTTCCGTCCTGAACTTCTTTAGGCATATTTTTAAAGGCATTATCAAGATCACTGTCTGATAAATTTTCCTGAATAAATTTAGCCTGTTCAAGCCAGTCTTTTTCATCAGCTGTTTTTAAGAAAGCCAAATCCATAGGGTAAGGTTCTCTGCTCAGCCATTTTACGTTATCAATTTTATTTTTAAAACTGCGCATATGACGTAGTGCAGGAATATTCATCAAGATCGAAAGCAAAGCTCCGTCGTATTTGACAAAAGCCTGATCACGGTCGCGCGGAATAGGTTTATAGGTTACTTTATCTCCTTTTTTATATTCGCCCCAACGCCATTGATCACTGTGTCTGTCCCAATCGCCAATCAGCATATCAAACAAACGGGCTTTTATATATTCTTTTTCATCAACCGAATATTTTTCATCTTTATGAAGATTGGCCATCATATCTTCTGTACTGATAATATTACTTGGTTTTCCGAAGTTTTTAGCATCTAAATGATTTTCAGCAGGTCTTTCTTCCACCATATACAATTCATCTCCAAAATTGGAATTAAATTCTTTTAAACCATTTTGTTTCGGAATATAATACAAAACCGGATTGGTGTGTGAAATACCTAATTGATCAGCCATATCGCCAATTACGAAAGGTGCATACGGATGAGATGTCGTGTAAAAATCTAATAAGAAATTTTCTGTATACGTATCTTCAAATTCATTTACAATGTATTGATCTTTAAAAGCAACCGACTGTAAAAATACGGTAGCACTTTTTTTCATGGCGCGCAATACATACTCTCTTCCTTTAGAGTCAGACATTCTTAATGAAACAGATTGATGTCCTCCGCCTTCACGAATAGGCTTTAAACCGCCCATTAAAGTATCTAAAGTTGCTGTTTTTGCAGTAATAGGTAAACTGTAGTATTTTCTATAATGTTGACCGAACAAGAATTTATGAAACAAACTTTTATCGGTCATTTTTTTAGAATAGATAGAAGTTGTAACCGTTGCCGGAAATTTATTGTCTACAGTTGCAGCCCAGTTGATTTCTTTTGCTTTTATAATTTCCTGCTCAAAAAGCATTTTCTCTTTATTATTCTCATTTCCAAAAAAGGTCACTTTTGCATCACCACTTTTAAATAAGGTAAGCGTTGCGTAGCCATTTCCGCCGTATGAAAATTCAGTTGGGTTTATAGCTCTTGTCGCTTCAGACTTAGAACCCGCACCGCTAATAATTTGTTTGATGTTTTCTTTGTTAACGTATTGCAGATTGTGATCGTGCCCTGAAACAACAATAACATTTTTCTGACCCTGCAAAAGTGTCTTTATCCGCTTGACGTAAATTGTATATTGTTTGTTCTGAATATCCTGCGAATTTATTCCGGATGTTTTTCTGATTAAGTTGATAAAAGAACCAATAACAGGAAGCGGGATTTTATTCTCTAAAGGGAATAATTGTTTTTCTAAAGAAAATTGTCCGCCATGTGTTCCGTTGCTCAACAAAGGATGGTGAATGGCAACAACAACCGTTTTTTCCTGATTTTTAGTTAGAAGATTTTCTAATTCATCAAAAAAATCTTCTCTCGTTTTAATGTCGCAATTATCGTTTATGGTTGGGTGGTTATCCCATTCTTCAAGAAACCATTCGCTGTCAATAGTAATTAAAGTCGAAGTGCTGTCAATCTTCACATCTTCAATAGGACAGCCTTTTCTTGGCATAAACGCTTTTTTGTCATTAAGATATTTAGTAACAAAATCAGACTGAAGCTCAAGACCTTTAATGCCGCTATACCAATCGTGATTTCCGGGAATAAATATCGTTTTCCCTTTAAATCCTTTGGTTAGTTTTAATTGGTTTGTCAGTTTTGTTTCTGCTAAATCCTTTTCAGCAGCATCGTTATTGCTCGGAAACCCTTTTGGATATATGTTATCACCTAAAAATAATAAGGTTGCTTTCTTATTCGATTTTTTTAGCTTTGTATGCAATAATTCAAGAGTCTGTTGTGCTTGTTCCTGATCAGCATTTCCGGCATCACCAACTAAATAAATAGTATGGGCAATTTTAATAGAGTCTGTTGCGTTATCCGTCTCGTTAGCACTAACGTTTTTTCCATACTGCGCCTTGTGCGTTGCGCACGAACTTAGTAAAGACAATGTAATTACTAAAGAATAATTTTTAATCTTAGTAATAAAATGGTTATCCAAAAACAATTTCATATTTTAGTGGTATTATAAAAATATTCTCCATGAATCTAATAGAACAATCAGAAGATTTCGTCAGTAATTTACTCAAAGATAAACTTTCTAATTTATATTCTTACCATAATTTTAACCATACTTTAACCGTAGTAAATGCAGTAAAAGTGCTGTCTAAGAAAGAAGATGTTGAAAAAGACGAAAAAGAGATACTTTTAATAGCCGCCTGGTTTCATGATACAGGATATATTGAAGGCTATGAAAATCATGAAGAAGAAAGCGTAAAAATTGCTGCAAAGTTTTTAAAAGAAAATGGTCAATCAGATGAATTTATAGCAAATGTGTCTAATCTGATTTTGGCGACTGTTAAGGAATATGTACCAAAAACGCATTTGGAAAAAATAATTAAAGATGCAGATTTTGCGCATTTAGTTGGACCTGAATACTTCACAACTTGCGAATTGCTGCGACTTGAACTGAAAAACACCTGGAATATTAATTTTTCGAATGCAGAGTGGACTAAGGAGAATCTAAATTTTTTATTAAACAAGCATCGTTTCTACACTAATTATGCCTTGAAAAAATGGCAGCCTTTAAAAGAAAAAAACTTACTTCTTGTGCAAAAGAAAATTGATAATCAAGAAAAAAAAGCAGCTAAAAAAATTGAAGCTGAAGATAAAAAGAATAATAAAGTTGAAAAACCGGATCGAGGTGTCGATACTTTATTTCGTGTAACTTTAGGAAATCATACGCGCTTAAGCGGAATCGCTGATAGTAAAGCGAATATTTTATTGTCTGTAAATGCCATTATTATTTCGATTGCACTTTCATCTATTATTCCAAAATTAGACAGTCCAAAAAATGCGCATTTAGTAATTCCGACATTTATAATGTTGATGTCAAGCGTAACGACGATTATTTTTGCTATTCTTTCTACGCGGCCAAAAGTTACAACAGGCACTTTTACACGAGAAGATATAGAAAATAAAAAGATCAATTTGTTATTCTTTGGAAATTTCTACAAAATGCCTTTAGAAGAATATGATTGGGCAATGAACGAAATGATGAAAGATCGCGATTATTTGTACTCGACTATGATTAAAGACTTATATTATCTGGGATTGGTTTTACAACGAAAATATAATTTACTGCGAATAGCTTATAACCTATTTATGATTGGAATAATCGTAACTGTTGTAGCATTTATTATTGCCTTCAAATCGATTTAAATTCAGATGCATAATTTTAGACGCTGATTATACTGATTCGCTATCGCGAAGACGCGGATGAACACAAATTGAAAAGTTTTTCTATTTATTTTGAAAATTAGAAATCCGTCCTTATCCGCGTTTTCGCGATAGCGAATCAGTTTCATCTGTGTTCCTTAAAGCTTAGAAAAAAAGCTCAACTAATTAGTTGAGCTCGTCTAATAAATCCTGATAAGTAATTTTTTTTACTGCCAGATTAGTAACGTTATTAATAACTTTTACACGAATGGCACGTAAGCCGGAAACTCCCTGAAGATCTTCGACTTCAAATTGTTCTATTGCCGGTTCAAGAATTTTCTTATGCTGTAAGTATTTAATGTATTTTAAATATTCTGCTTCCTCGCTGTTTTGCGAATACACAATCGTAATTTTTTCTTTTTCAGTAATACGTTCATTAGTTCCTTTAATGTTCGATTTGTCGATACGTTTTTTAACGACCTCATATCTTGCATTGTAAGTTCCGTCAACATCAAAACGTTTTTCATCCATTCTAAAACGAATCGAAAGCGGTGCACTAAAAACCAAAATCAGCGAAGTAACATCTAATTCGTACGGAAGAGATTCCTTAAGCTGATGATGTTCTAACTCCATGTCGCATAAAGTCTGCAATTGCCACAAGCGTAAATTATGCAAATACATAATATCAAATGGCATTGTTGGCGAAATTGAAGCACCAATGTATAAATTATGCTCTACACCATCCGTTTTAAAACGTTCGTAATAATGAGGATAAATTTGTTGTGCTTCGATTTGCTTTCTGTCCAGAACAGAAGCCAGCCTTTTATTGATAATCGACATTGCATTATCAAATTTCTTTCTTTCCTGATAAAACATTCCTGTTTTTTCATCAAGCGTTTCAAAGTACAATTCTTCTAATTTTTCATTTTTAGCATTGCCTTTTGTGTTCTTAAGTATCGGATGAATTTCTTCTTCGATATAACGCTGAATATGTTGCTCAGTGTCAGCTTTTAAAGGTAAATCTAATTCATTTCGAAGCGATTCCAGTTCAAATTTTCTTTGCTCCAGAAGAATCAGATTAGAATTTGGTTTCTGATTATCGAAAATTTGTAAAAGAGCCGTAAGCTGATTTTTCAAATCGATTTTTACCGTTTCATTTCTATGTTCCGATGAACCTTTAATATCAATTTGTCCGTATAAAGGAAAAACATTTTTAAAGACAATTTCCTTAAAAATATAATCTTTTGTATGACTTATATTTTGAAAATAGTTTTGAGATTCTTTTTTGAATTTCCAATAAACACTTGGGTGAATTGTAGTATACTCACGTTGAATAATCGCTTCAACCTGATGCTGCATATCTGTATTATAACGATCAATAGTATCTGTTAAATACGGTAGAACCAATTCTAGTTTCGTGGCATTTACACTATTTAATTCACGTGCATTTTCAGAAACCAATTCAACAACACCCAATAAATGCCCGTCTTTTATAACCGGTGCAAAAACACAGCTTTGAATTCCTTGTTTTAATAAGTGTTCACCAAGTTTTGGATTTGGAGATTCTTCAATAAATTTTTGAACATTAGAAATTACAAAAGGTTCTTTTTTGTCCAGTAGATTTTCAAACGAACATCCAAAAAAAGCATTTTTACATTCAACTTCCTGAGCAGATGAAAGTAAAAAACTTTGCAGCTGATTATCAAATTTAACTGGCCTGATGAATTTTTCTTCCTCAGGATTATAGATTATAAAACCAACTTTTAAAGTAGGGATTTTAAAAATAGATCTAAAAATATTCTCGATAACATCAGTAGAAGCTACTGTTTTAGTATCCGGTTTTAATAAATTACTTTTTAGGTTTGAAATGGCACTTTCTGTAGTCGCATCAAATAAAGAAACAATTCCGAAACCTTTTAATATCCAGCTTCCTGGCGGAAATTTAGATTTCCATAAATCAAGATCATTGTAATTATCAATCAAAAGATCAATATCGTTCTGAGTAAGTGGTACAGCCTGATCAGTTGGAGTAATTTCCATAAAATCAGCATTGTATAAAATGCGATAATGCTTTTCTACGCCATTCTCGTCCGGAATATCATAAAAGAAAGGTTTATTAAAATCGATATTTTGGTGGTAATAACTGCTTAAAATCAGGCAGCAATTGTTTACATAAAATTGATGATCATCAAAATCACGAATTTCCATATAAAACTCATCACCTGCATTGCGTAAAATTCTCTTGAAACGTTCTGTATAATTGAATGATAAATTCTGAAAAGGAATTGTAATTGCTTTTATTTCGTTCTGAGTCAAAGCAGTAGGGAACAAATCAGCAACTAAATTTTTGATTAAAGCCTCATTATTTTTAATCGTATTATAATCGCGAATTCCAGTTCTAAATTCCGGATAAGCATCAACTTCTTTTAAAATAGCTTTAGCATAATTAGAACGGTAGTCAACATCTGATAAAGCAATTTGTTCAAAAGACTCAACTAATTTATGAAAGGAGATTATTGTTTCGAAAGGGCTCTCGTGGTGTAAAAGACTTTCCATTTATTTTTGTTTTTAGGCTACAAAATTAAGCAAAAATTAAGAATCACCGACATTTCACTATTTGTTTCGTTTATAGTGCCATAAATGCAAGCCTTATTAAATAAGGCTTTTCAGAGGTAATAATTATTTTAACTAAACATTAACATTAATAATAACGGAACGATCGCCGTGCCGGAGAAAGAGACAAACAAGTTTACGACGATATTCTAAAAGCAATGTTTTCATTATTCTAAGATTTTTGAAAACCACAGCAAATAAAAAACGGCAATTACAAATGTAGTTGCCGTTTTTTGTTTTAAGTAAGTAATAGAAAATGAATAACTATTAGCTTTTTTCTTCTTTATTGAAATAAACTAAGTAGTAATACATTTGTTTTTCTTCATCCCAGCCTTTTTCAACAAATTTTTCAGCGCTTTCAGGATTGATGAAATCCATTTTAATCTGAATATGAGTATCGAGATTAATTACGTTTTTAATCGATTTTCTGGCGTCAGAAACGGCTGCATTGGCAATAGGGAATGAGGTTACATCTTCGATGCTGTATTTTTCTCCTTTATCAACTTTATAGTTTTTAAATTCAGGAATCAAGTCAGGGTTATCTAATACTTCATTCAGGAAATTTTGTTCTTCAAACTGATCGTTTTTCGCGAAATAATTCACAGATCTGTTCATGAACATCACTTCTTCTTTTTTGTCTTCTGCCGGCAAAACAACATCTTTTGCAAAGCCCTGACAGAATTTTAAGTATTTTTTGGTGATGAAGTTTTCATCTTCAAAAGCATCAACAGATAAAAAGTGCTCTAACCAATAACGCGCGTCGTAACGGTTGCTGTCTACAGTTAGAATTTTGTATCCTTCGTCTTTTTTATAATTAAAAATTAAACAACCTTTATCTAATTTGCTCAGGTTAATTCCTTGTTGCAAAATCATTTCCAGGTTACTGTCTTTTTCTTCAAACTGTAAAAAATCAGCTTGTAATTCACTTTTAAAAATTCCGATAGCATCAACAACATTATTATCGATACTTAAATTCGTTAAATAGGTTACATAAACCTCTCCGTTTTTAATATGCGGGTGGTTTGACTGCTCAAACAAATGTGTGGTGATTTTTTTAGAAATCTCCTGCAATTTACTCGGATTGTCAAAAATTTCCGTTGCATATTTAAACATGTCGTTGTAATCCAAATCGACTTCGTGCGCAAACTGAAAATAGTTTTCTTCTTTTTCTCTAAAAGGCTTAAAAAAGTACTCTTTTATCAAAGGCACAATTTCATCATTTAAATTAAATGGCTGTTCCGATAAAAAAATCGCTTCGTTTCTGCTCTTGTTTCCTACGCGGTGTATCGCAAGCGTCTCGATGTGGGTGTTGAAAAGGTTGATCATATTTTTTTAGGTTCAGAGTTGCAGAGGTTCAAAGGAACAAAGGTTAGTTTCTTGCTTTTATTTTTCTAATGAAAGCGCTTAACATTCGCTCTATTTCTCTGCTTTCTCCATTTATTTTATTGAATTGATTCTCGGTTATATATTTTAAATTGAATGAAATTTCAAGCTGAGTCTGCATTTCAAATAATGATGAAATTGAAATATTTAAAAATCTCAGATAATCATTATTTCCATCTCTGCCATAACCTTCTGCGATATTACTGGGTATTGATATTGAACTTCTCCGAATTTGTGAAGATAGTCCATAAATTTCTTCTTTGGGAAATGAATTCGTTATTTGGTAAATTTCAGTTACTAAGTTCATTGATTTCTGCCAGATTAAAAGGTCTCGAAAAGTATTCATATTTGTGCATTTAAAAATAAATACAAAAATAAAAATATTCCTACTTTTTAAATCAATGATTTAAAATAAAAACCTCTGAACCTTTGCCACTCTGAGCCTTTGAACCTAAAGAAACTAATTCCAATTCTCCTCAAACCCATAATCTTCAAAGCTGTCATCGCCTTCGAACATATCAAGATCTTCTTCGTCAAGATCATCTTCAAATTCTCCGTAGATATCGTCGTGCATATCTGCTTCAAAGTTTTTTTCGATGGCTTCGTCCGGCATTTCTCCGTGAGAGAATAAAGTTTCTGGATAAGGAACTCCGGCAATTTGGTCTTCAATAGCGGCCAATTCAACTAAGAAAGTCCACATATTGATGAAATCATATACGTAGATTATTTTAGTATTTTGTTCATCTAAGATGTCTGATAATTTGTAGTCGCTCATGGTTTTTTGTTCACCAGGAACATCGCCTGTATCAAAAAGAGCAATTTCATCTTCCTGATTCCAAGTTTCATCGCAGGTATAAAACGAAGCTACTTCCATTCCGTCAAAACCAAAAGCGTTGAAGATTGCATTGTGTAAATCTTCAAGCGTATCATCTTCAAGAATTGCAATGTCTCTAAAAATATCTTCTTCGGCGTCTAGAATTACTCTAAATTTATAAACCATAATCTTTGTTTTTATTGAAAGGTCAAAGGTAAAATATAAAAAACGAAATACGAATTGTGAATTACGATTTGTTGAAAAGATTTTAACGAGGTTAAAATTTTGGGTCACTTTGTGTCCTTGCGAGGAACGAAGCAACCACACTAACAAGATACTTTGTAGATTCAGCAAGTGAGATTGCTTCGTTCCTCGCAAGGACAGCTACACTTACTTTCTAATCAATCGCTGTCTTAGCTTATGATAATGTTTATGATAAGTACTATGAGTCGGATAAGTTCTGCTCGAAGTCATATTATTAAAAACCAAAGCCGTTAAAAGCAAAATCAACACACCCACTAAAACAGGAGAAAAGACATATCCGTAACCCAAAGCCTTAATTTTATCTGAACCAATAACGGCTATCAGCGCTGTGGCACCGCCGGGCGGATGTAAGGTTTTGGTAATCTGCATTAAAATTATAGAAAGCGAAACAGCCAAAGGTGCCGAAATCCAGATAATATCCGGTGCTAATTTATGAACTGTAACGCCAATAAAAGCAGAGATTAAATGTCCGCCAACTAAATTTCGGGGTTGTGAGAACGGACTTTGAATGATTCCGTAAACCAAAACACTCGAAGCGCCAAAAGAACCAATCAAGTAAACGGCATCATTTCCTGAAAAATGAATCGACTGAACGTAAGCCAAAATTCCAATTCCGACAAAAGATCCTATAAACGACCAAAAATGTTCTTTATAATCAATTAAAGTTTCCTTGTAAAGAATGTAGCGTGTTTTGCGGTATCCTCTTTTTATTTTTTCAACAGGCATAATTTGTGGTATTTTTTGCCACAGATTGAAAAGATTAAAATCTGTGGCAAGAGTATTATTTTGTTAAACTCGGAGAATAAGTATAAACAGTATATGGGTAAATCATTTTTGCAGTGTATTTAGAGATCAGACAAACGACTAAAATGGGTAAGAATAAAGTATAATCATTTGTAAGTCCGCAAACTAGAAATATAGCGGTAAAAGGTGCGTGAATACTGGCACTCAAAACAGCTGCCATTCCGATAATCATGAAATTAACCGGAATTACATTTACATGGAAAAAAGAATTTAAAAATGAAGCTAATAACAATCCTAAAAAGGCTCCTATAAAAAGACTCGGAGCAAAAACCCCACCATCGCCACCAGAAGCCAGCGTTATAGAAGTTACGATTGGTTTTAGAATTAAGATTCCGATAAAAGTTAAAGCTAGAGTTATGGTTAATGGAAGTTCGGATGAATTAATAAAAATTCCTTTTATGGCGTGATAACCTTCACCATATAATTGAGGAAAAATAAATAAAGAAATACTCAGAACTGTTGATCCTAAAATGATTTTATAATAATGCGTTCCGATTTTTCCGAATTGAGCTTTGAAAAACAATACACAACGCGTTAAGTAAACTGAGTTTATAGCGGCTAAAATTCCTAAAAGAATAAAATACGGAATGGCTTTTAAATGCCAGGTTGTAATTGAAACTGTAAATAAAGGTTCTTCTTTTAAAATTGAAAGTAATCCAAAAGCAACTGAAACGGCAATTACATTTGAAATGATAAAAGCACGGGTAACTTTACGTGAAATAACTTCAAGCGCGAATAATATTCCCGCAATCGGGCTGCTGAACAACGCCGTAACTCCAGCCGCGACTCCGGCACAAATTAGTTCTGTTTTATATTGGCGAAAAACATTTTCTTTTTGTTGCGCTACAGAACCAATTGTAGCAGTGGCAACAACGGTAGAGACTTCGATTCCCGTTGATCCTCCAAAAATAACAGTTAATAATCCGTTTATAAAGTGTGATGGAATTTTATATGAAGGAAGATTTTTTGATGGTGATTTTGTACTTTCAAAAACTTCTTTAATGCCTTTGTTTTCTTTTTTCTTAAAGAGATATTGTCTAAGGAAATAAATTACTGATAATCCGAAAACCGGAAAAATAATGTAAAAAAGAGGATTTACCGAAACTTGGTGAAAGAAGATTTCCTCGTAATATTCGGTAATTTTTTTAAGTGAAATTCCCAAAAAGGCAGATAAGAAGCCAATTAAAATAGAAACAACAACTAATTTTCTGAACTTAATAAATTGATGATTTTTTTTGATTTGCGCCGTTTTGTTCATCAGATGTATATTTGAATTCGCATTTTATTTTATGCGGATTACAAAATTAGGAATCACAATTGGTTTTAAATAGTAAAAATTCAATATAATGTGTTAAAATCAATAAAGACAGGAAAATTCTTTCAGTGCTAAAATTAATGATTTTGGTGTAGCGTGTCATTTCGACGAAGGAGAAATCACACTAGAAACTCCGCAAATAAGGTGTCAATCTGTGTCGATTCACGAGTGTGATTTCTCCTTCGTCGAAATGACAAAAATGAGAAAAAACTTTAATTATCGCTCATAAAACTCAATAGGTAATTCATCAGGATCAGCAATAAAAGTAAAACGCTTTGCGGTTGTTTCATCAATTCTGATGGGTTCAGATTCGATGTTTTTTGTATTTAAAAAAGCAATTGTTTCTTCTAAATTAATGACTTCAAATGCCAAATGACGTAATCCAACGGCTTCAGGTCTTGAAGGGCGTTTTGGCGGATCTGGAAATGAGAATAATTCAATTACATAAATTCCATTTAAAGCTAAATCGAGTTTGTACGACTGACGTTCTTCACGGTAAATTTCTCTGATAATTGTTAAACCTAAAACTTCAGTGTAAAAATTTTTTGATTTTTGATAATCAGAACATAAAATGGCAATATGGTGAACTTTATTTAAGGTAAGCATTATGTATTTGATTCAGGTTCCTGATTTAATTTTCGAATTACTTTTGCCGGATTTCCAACGGCTAATGAATTGTCCGGAATATCTTTTGTTACCACAGATCCTGCGCCAATAACAGATCCTTTTCCGATCGTTACACCAGGACAAATAACAGAATTTCCGCCAATCCAGCAATCGTCGCCAATAGAAATAGGTAAAGCATTTTCTAAAGATTTTCGTAATTCAGCATCAAGCGGATGCGTTGCCGTATAAATTTGAACATTCGGTGCGAAAAAAACATTCGATCCAATATTTACCGGAGCACAATCTAAAACAACACAATTGACATTAAAATAAACATTGTCGCCGCAAGAAATATTATAACCATAATCGCAATGAAATGGAGGCTCTATATAGAAACCGGTACCAGTATTCGGAATTAA
Organism: Flavobacterium chryseum; assembly: GCF_004362015.1. Lineage (GTDB taxonomy): Bacteria > Bacteroidota > Bacteroidia > Flavobacteriales > Flavobacteriaceae > Flavobacterium. Next base: position 95,484 of record NZ_SNWW01000008.1, on the reverse strand, counting down.
TTCGGCTATAATTTCTTTAGCTTTTTTAGTCAAACGATATTCGATTATATTCAATCTATGGAGTAAATTTTTAGCTTTTCGGCGTTCTTTTACTAAAACCGGATCTATTGCATTGTAATATTCTCCCGAAATCATTTTTTCTTTTTCAGTCATAACGATACTAAAGTAATTTCTTCAAAATAACAATTTGTCCTAAATGGTAAACGTCATGCTGAATAATTCCGTGAATATCTTCATAAAAATTATGATTGTTATTAGGGTCTATTTTATCAAAACCGGCATCATCAAAATCGCTCAAAAAAGTGCTCCATAATTCCTGAGATTTTGCGAGACTTTGCAGCGATTGTTCCCAAGCTGGTTCAGACGAATCTAAAATTGGTACAAAATAATTATGATCAGGAGTAGTGATTATTTCACCCTGAACACGTCTTAAAATATTTCTTCTCCATTGTATGAGATGATTGACAATTTCCCAAATCGTATTTAAATTTGGATTTACTTTTTTGATTGCCTGCGCTGCGGTAAGATCTTTTAAAGTATCTGCTAAGGTTACCTCAAGCCACGGATTTCCATTATAAATGGATTGATATAAATTTGAAACTCTTTTACTTTCTGACATAATTAATATTTTTAAAAAACAAAAAGCTAAGATACAAATAAGTAATTTACAACTCATCCTCAAAATTCTACAATTGAGTTATTAAATATTTTTTAACTTCGATTGTTAAAATACATTTGCCTCATCAAAATCAAACATCATGAAATCGCCAACTAAAAATCTGCGAAAGCAAACCAAAAGCGATAACATTCATGACCAAAACCAAATAAAATCAACAGGTATGACAACCAAATTACTTTTTACAATTAGCTTTTTATTTTTAACAACAATCTTTTTTGCTCAAAACACCATTTCAGGAAAAGTAGTTGATGAAAAAGGAAAACCAGTTCCGGGGGCAAATATTTATATTGATGGAACTTACGACGGAACAAACAGTTCTGAAACAGGCGAATTTTCGTTTGAAACTAGCGCTACGGGAAATCAATTTTTAGTAGTTAGTTTTTTAATTTATGACACTTACAGAAAAGAAATTGATGTTACGAATTTTAAAGATCAAACCGTAAAAATGAGAGAAAATGTAAATGCACTTGATGCTGTTGTCATTACTGCGGGTACATTAGAATCTGGAGATAAAGCAAGAGTTTCTGTTTTAAAACCTTTAGATATTGTTACTACAGCAGGTTCTGCAGGAAATATTATTGCCGCTTTGCAGACTTTGCCTGGAACGCAAACGGTTGGTGAAGACGGACGTTTGTTTGTTCGTGGAGGAGAAGCGAGCGAAACACAAACTTTTGTTGACGGACTTCGCGTAGCGCAACCGTACGGTGCATCAACAAACAATTTACCAACACGAAGCCGATTTTCACCTTTTTTGTTTAGCGGAATTGCTTTTTCTACCGGTGGATATTCTGCAGAATATGGAGAAGCTTTATCAAGTGTATTATTGTTGAATACACAAGATGAACCGGACCAAAATAAAACAGATATTGCATTGATGACGGTTGGTTTAGGTGTTGGAAATACGCAAAAATGGAAAAAAAGTTCGTTCAGTATTAACACTAATTATATTAATCTGGCACCTTATCAGGCTGTAATTCCTCAAAATGTAGATTGGAATAGTCCTTATCAGTCTTTGGGTGGAGAAGCGGTTTACAGATACCATTTTGAAAGAGGAATTTTTAAATTCTATGCTGCTTTCGACTCGGAGAAATTCGATTTAAATCAAAAGAATGTAAATTTCGTTGATCCCGTAAGAACAGACTTAAACAACAATAATTTTTACATGAATGCCTCTTACAAAGGCGATTTTGGAACGGGTTGGCAACTTACTTCAGGAATTAGTTACGGTTACAGTAAAAACAAAATTAAATATGACATTAATGATGTTGCGACTGACGAAAATGCCGCGCAGCTGAAATTGAAATTGAGAAAAAACATTTCTAATTATTTTAAATTGTCTTTTGGAGCTGATTATTTTATTACCAAATTCAATGAAAACTTCAACGATAATATTGCAATAAATGTTGCCAATGGTTACGATTCAAACATTGCCGCTTTTTATACAGAAGGAGATATTTTGTTCTCAAAAAAGCTGGCTGCAAAAGTAGGTGTGAGACTTTCAAACAATAGTTTATTAAATGAAACCAATATTGCACCAAGAGCTTCAATCGCATATAAGTTTTCCAAAACAAGTCAGTTTTCTTTCGCTTACGGAGATTTCAGTCAGGCTCCGGTGGTTGATTATATTAAATATTCAAAATACCATCAATTTGAAAGTGAAAAAGCACAGCATTACATCTTAAACTATCAATTTTCAAAACCAAGCCAGACTTTTAGAGCCGAAGCTTATTATAAAGATTACAGCAATTTGGTTCAGTATGATACGAGAGATATTCAATACAACTCAGTTTTCAATAATAATGGTTCAGGATATGCAAAAGGTTTAGATATATTTTGGAGAGACAGCAATTTGTACAAAAATTTAGAATATTGGATTTCATATTCGTATATTGATTCAGAAAGACAATACAAGAATTTTCCAACAATGGCAACGCCAAGTTTTGTAGCCAATCATAATCTATCAATTGTAACAAAATATTTTATTACAGACTGGAAATCGCAAATTGGTTTTACAAATAGTTTCAGCACAGGAAGACCTTATAACGATCCGAATCAATCGCAATTCATGAACGGAAAAACAAAATCATATAATAGTTTGAGTTTTAACTGGGCGTATTTATTAACAACACAAAAAATCTTGTATTTCTCAGTTTCAAATTTATTAGGAAGCCAAAACGTTTTTGGATACGATTACGCCAAAATACCAGATGCCAACGGAGTTTACAACAGACAAGCCGTGACTCCAACCGCAGACAGATTCTTTTTCGTAGGTTTCTTCTGGACGATTAGTAAGAATAAAAATGATAATCAGTTGAAGAATTTATAAATAGGTTCAAAGTTGCAAAGGTTCAGAGGGACAAAGGTTTTAACCTCTTGAGATTTAAAAAATCTAAAAAAACTTTGAACCTTTGTCCCTCTGAACCTCTGTTCCTTAAAAAAAAACAATTCAGTAGCAAAAATCAACAACTGAGTATTATTTAATTTTAAAAAAGTAAAATCCGATATACTTTTGAAGTATAAATTGAAAGGAACAAAGAAGCAAAGTAACAAAGGTTCAAAGTTTTATGAATATTAATAATAAGAAAATCAAACCTTTGTCACTTTGTAGCTCTGAACCTTTGAACCTTAAAAAAAGAGTTTTAATCATCAAAAAAACCTTAGCACCTCAAAACCTTAGCACCTCAGAACCTTTAAAAAAGAAATCATGACCAAAATTATTACAATTACAATGTTTTTTATCTGCAGTATAATGTCTGCTCAAAATGTAAAACTAACCGTTTCTGTTTCGGGTTTAAAAAATAATACAGGAATTGTTAAAGTAGGTTTGTACAATTCAGAAGGTACATTTCTTAAAACAATTTACAAAAGCCTTTCTTCTGAAATTAAAAATAACGAAGCAGTTGTAATTTTCACCAATCTTCCTGCAGGAGAATATGCAATTTCAACCTATCATGATGAAAACAATAACGGAAAACTTGATAAAAATATGATGGGAATACCTTCTGAAGATTATGCAGCTTCAAACAATGCAAAAGGATTTATGGGGCCTCCTGCCTATAAAGATGCTAAGTTTGTTATTGATAAAGATTCAAAAATTGAAATTGTACTATAAATAGGAACCAACAAATTAATATAACCATTAAAATTACTTATAAAATGAAAAAAATCATCACTTTGGCCGCATTACTTGTAGTAGTAATAAGCTCTGCACAAACACAATTTGAACAAGGAATGGGAAAAGCTTTCGGACTTTGGAAAGAAGGAAAAAACACTGAAGCTTCGGCAATGTTCGAAAGAATTGCAGCAGCAGAAAAAACAAGTTACTTACCAAACTATTATGTGGCGATGGTAAACACTACATCTGCATTTACTGAAAAAGATAAAACTAAAATCGATTTATTATTGACAAAAGCACAAGATGCATTGGATATCGAATTGATTAAAGATCAAAATAATGCCGAGTTATACGCCATGCAGGCATTAATTTATACGGCTTGGGTAGTTGCAGATCCTATGACAAACGGAATGAAATATTCTTCTAAAGTGATGGAAGCTTACGCAAAAGGAAAAGCAATAGACCCAAATAATCCAAGAATTGTTTTTGGAGAAGCTGATTACCAATTAGGAGGTGCAAAATGGACTGGAGTTGATACAAAACCACTATGTGTTCAGGTGAATAAAGCGATTGAACTTTTTGCTACTTTTAAACCAGAAACGCCTTTTTCTCCAAAATGGGGATTAGACAGAGCTTTAGAAACTCAAAAAACATGTAAATAAAAATACAATTTAATTTAAGTTACCTTATAAAATGAAAGACCATAAAAATGTATCCTACAGAGATTTTAAAAGCGGAACAATTGTTTCTTTCAAAATTTCTATGGTCTTTACAGTAATATTCATAGTTTGTTTAGGAGAAGATTTAAATGTTCGAAACGTTCTTATTACTTTTTTTATTAGCTGTCTGTACTCTTTCGGATTGGGCTTTGGTAACGCATTTATCAACGTTTTTTTAGATCGAAAATGGGATTGGCTGGAGCAGACAAATCTGAGGGTTTATTACGGAATCATGGTAACTGTTTTGTACACGGTTCCCGTGGTGGTAGGAATAAACTACTATATTTTTATGGTCCTGCAAGACATGACATTAAAAGACTTTTTTGGAGAAAGAATGCTCTGGGTTCATCTGTTTTATATCATTCTTTCTTTAGGAGTTTCGACTTTCATGCAGGCCAGAAGTTTTATGGTAAAATGGAAGCAGGCTTCGAAATTTGAAATTACGCAGCAAAAGATTATTGCAGGAACGGCAAGTGCAAAATTCGAAAGTTTAAAAAATCAAATCGATCCACATTTTCTCTTTAATAGTCTAAATGTATTAAGTTCATTGATTGAAGAAAATCCGGATAATGCACAGCGTTTTACCACTTCTTTGTCTAAAATTTACCGCTACGTTTTAGAGCAAAAAGATAAAGAGTTGGTTTCTGTTGAAGATGAATTGTCGTTTGCAAAAACGTATATGAATTTATTGAAAATGCGTTTTGAGAACAGTTTGTTTTACGAATTACCTACAACAGACATAAATCCGGATGCAAAAGTGGTGCCTTTGTCGTTACAGCTTTTACTCGAAAATACAGTGAAACATAATGTAGTAAGTGAACAAAAACCGTTGCATATCAGAATTTTTGTTGATGGAGATTATCTGGCCATTCAAAATGATTTTCAAAAGAAAGAAGTTTTACAAGACAGGCAGGGAGTTGGATTGCAAAACATCGTAAGTCGATATGGAATTATAACGAACAGAAAAGTTTTGATCGAACAAAATGAAGAAAATTTTACCGTTAAAATTCCAATTTTAACCAAACAAATTACAGTTATGGAAACTAATGCAGATTATAACGACGAGGGTAAAGCTTATCTAAGAGCCAAAAAAAGAGTAGAAGAACTAAAAGGTTTTTACGGAAATTTAATTTCATATTGTTGTGTAATTCCTTTTTTAATTTTTATAAATTTGAGGTATTCACCTGGATTTCAATGGTTTTGGTTTTCGGCTTTAGGCTGGGGATTCGGAATCGTAATGCATGCCTTTAAAGTTTTTGGTTACAGCTCTGACTGGGAAGAACGAAAAATCAGAGAAATTCTGGAGAAAGACAACAAACAAAAAACCTGGAAATAATCATGAAAACAAATTGTAATAATGATCGGGAAACTTTTGAACTTCAAAAAATAGCCAGCAAAAAAATAGTTAAGCTTAAATCATTTTACATTCATGCCTTAATTTACATCGCAGGATTAATTGTTTTTGTTTTAAAACAATATTATGGAGTTCCACTAAATTTCTTTCCATTCAAATATCTCAACTACGTCGTAATGGTAATCTGGACATCAGTGTTTTTATTTTCTGCGATTGATTTATTTGTTTCCTTTAAAATTTTTGGAGAAGAGTGGGAGGAACGCAAACTGAAGAGTCTTTTAGAGAGAAAACAAAAAACGCAAAAATGGGAGTAATCATGGAAATTAATTATAGCGAAGAAGACAAATACTATCTTGCAAAAAAGAAAGTAGAAAGTATAAAAGGATTTTATGGAAATCTTACAGCTTTTATAGGTGTAAATATTATTCTGATTTTTATTAATTTATATACCACGCCAGATCAGTTATGGTTTTACTGGCCTCTAATATGGTGGGGATTTGGAGTTCTTTTTCACGGATTGAAGGTTTTTGAAGTGTTTCCGGTTTTAGGAAAAGGCTGGGAAGAACGAAAAATTCGGGAATTCATGGAAAAAGAAAAAGAGAATAAAAACAAATGGCAATAATTTAATTTAAAAAATAAAATGGGACGATTTAGAAGACGCATGTATGAAAATTATGCGTATGAATTTAGTACAGACGAAAGTTATAATGAAGCTTACAAAAAAGTAAAAAAAATTAAAGGGTTTTATTCCCATTTAAAAATTTATATAATTGTAAACATAATTATTGTGGTTTCTAGTTTAAATAGCGATTACTTTGGTCATAGCATTCATGAAAGCGGGCTATTTGATTGGCGTACTTATTCAACAGCACTATATTGGGGAATAGCAGTATTAATTCACGCATTTACCGTATTTGGACCAGATGTTTTTTTTAGCAGAGATTGGGAGCAAAAGAAAATCCAAAAATATATGGATAGAGATGCTCAGAATAAAAATAAATGGGAGTAAATTTAGACTAAATTTTCAATTTTTGTATTGTACTAAATGACAACATTAATAATAGAAGACGAAAAACCGGCAGCGAGATTGTTGCAGCGTAAACTTGAAAAATTAGACATTGCGGTATCTACAATGTTACATTCAGTAGAAGAATCAATTCATTGGTTTACTAATAATAAACATCCCGACTTGATTTTTCTGGATATTCAGTTGTCCGATGGTTTATCGTTTGAAATTTTTGAAAAAATAGACATTAAAAGTGCGATTATTTTTACCACAGCTTATGATGAATATGCTTTAAAAGCTTTTAAACTCAATAGTATAGATTATCTTTTAAAACCTATTGACGAAGATGATTTAGACATTGCGGTTGCCAAATTTAAAACACGTTTGCCGAAAGTAGCTTCAGAGAATCAAAATCTTCAACTAGACTTTGAGCAAATCAGAAAAATGCTATCCAATCCTTTTGAAAAGAATTATAAAAAACGATTTACCGTTAAAATTGGTCAGCATCTAAAAGTAATTACAACAGATGAAATCGAATGTTTTTTTAGTGAAAATAAAGGAACTTACATTCATACATTCGACAATCGGAATTATTTAATCGATTCGACTTTAGAAATTTTAGAGCAGGAATTAGATATGAAAGATTTCTTCCGCGTAAGCAGAAAATTCATAGTTCCGCTTCAGGCCATTAAAGAAATTCAGGTTTATACCAATTCTCGTTTAAAAGTAATTTTACCAACTTACAAAGAAGATGAGGTAATTGTAAGCCGCGAAAAAGTGCAGGATTTTAAAACCTGGCTTGGATAAAAACCGGATTATCCCGAAGCCTCGGGACAGCTTTACAATATAAACCATTCCTACGGAATTCAATCCAAAATTAAAGAGCCATCGGCTCGATCTATTTTGTAGGGCCATCCCGAGGCTTCGGGATTAATCCGGTTTAACTCATAGAATTTGAAATAGATAAACATAAAAAAAATCCTTCAGTTGAAGGATTTTTTTTATGTTTCAAAATTTGTATTATTTAGTCAATCGATGCAACGTAAATGTCATAGCGCTCAAAAGGAAAAACGCCATAATTTGGTGAATTAATCCTAAAGCCAACGGTACACTGTATAACAATGTAAATACCCCAAGTAAAAATTGAATAAAAACAAAAACCACTAAAGTTTTGATTCCGTTATTTTGAGTCGTCGAAAGCGAAAATTTCGTGCTTTTGTAATATAAAAACAAAATAAAAGCAACCACAACATAAGCAAAAGTTCTGTGTACAAACTGAACACCGCTTTTACCTTCAATTAAGTTTTTAACCAAAGTCGATTGTTCAATAAAAACCGAATCGTGTATAAATTGTCCGTCGCTCATTAAAGGCCAGTGATTGTGAATTAATCCTGCATTTAATCCGGCTACAAAACCACCATAAATAATCTGAATTAATAAAGCAACCAAAGCAAATTGGGCAATATTTCGAAGTTGAATTGTTTTATAAATATTGCGCTCAGGATAAATCAAATCCAGCGCCACCCATAAAGTGTAAGCAAAAGTGATAAAAGCGAAAGTAAGGTGTAATGAAAGTCTGAAATGGCTAACATCCGGATTGTCAATTAGTCCGCTGCAAACCATAAACCAACCTAAAAAGCCTTGAAAAGCACCCATCGCCAAAAGAACGATACATTTTTTGATTGTTTCGCGATCCAGTTTTTTTCTAACTAAGAAATAAACAAAAGGAACAAAGAAAACCAGTCCTATAATTCTTCCGATAAAACGGTGAAACCATTCCCAGAAATAAATGAATTTATAGTCCGCTAATTGAAAATCATTATGAATATTGATTTTTTGATATTCAGGAAATTTCTTGTATTGCTCAAAAGCTTCATTCCATTTAGCATCCGTCAAAGGCGGAAAAGTATCGGTTACCAAATGCCAATCCGTCATTGATAAACCTGAATTGGTTAATCGGGTAATTCCTCCCACGACAACCATTAAAAATAATAAAACACAACCTGACAATAACCAAATAATTACTGATTTATTCTCTTTTTTCATTTTATAAATACTTATTTCTTATACTTTTTTTAAGCCTAATTTTTCTGCTCTTTTGATTATAAAATCGTAAGCAGCCTGATACTCATTCGGAATATCGCCTTCTAAAATGGCTTCTTTTACAGCTTCTTTCAAAACCCCAATTTCGCGTGAAGGTTTTAAATCAAACATTTCCATAATTTCTTCTCCCGAAATTGGCGGTTGAAAATTACGAACATGATCGCGTTCTTCCACTTCTACAATTTTCTTGCGGACAATTTCGAAGTTTTTATGGTACTTTTTAAATTTCGAAGGGTTTTTGGTTGTAATATCAGCTTCGCACAACGTCATTAAATCCTCAACATCTTCTCCGGCATCAAAAACCAAACGGCGAACTGCACTGTCGGTTACAATATCCTGAGCCAAAACAATTGGGCGAGAACTCATAATAACCATTTTTTGCACAAATTTCATTTTGTGATTCAAAGGCATGTGCAGGCGTTCGAATATTTTCTTAGCCATTTTTCCGCCCAAAAATTCATGTCCGTGAAAAGTCCAGCCTTGTTTTTTATTGAAACGTTTTGTTGGCGCTTTTCCAATATCATGCAATAAGGCCGACCAACGCAACCAAACATCATCTGTGTTTGGGCAAATATTATCTACAACTTCTAAAGTGTGGTAAAAGTTATTTTTATGTGTGTGACCTTCAATTTCTTCCACCTGATTCAAAGCCGTTAATTCAGGTAAAATAATATCTAAAAGTCCGGTTTGATATAAAAGTAAAAATCCGATAGAAGGTTTATCTGTGGATAGAATCTTATTTAATTCATCAACAATTCGTTCTCCAGAAATGATATTGATTCTCTCTACATTTTTAGTAATCGCGTCAAGAGAGTTTTTCTCAATTTCAAAACCTAACTGATTGGCAAAACGAATCGCACGAAGCATTCGCAAAGGATCGTCAGAATAAGTAATACTTGGATCTAAAGGTGTTTTGATTGTTTTATTTTCTAAATCAGCCAATCCGTTGAAAGGATCAGAAAGATCTCCAAATGTTTTTTCGTTTAAAGATAAAGCCAAAGCATTGATGGTAAAATCACGACGATTCTGATCATCTTCCAGCGTTCCGTTTTCAACAATTGGATTTCTGCTTTCAAAATTATAAGATTCTTTTCGGGCACCTACAAATTCAATATCAGTGCCATCAAAATGAAGCATTGCGGTACCGTACGTTTTAAAAACCTGAACTTTTGGTTTTTTTGGAAGTAATTCAGAAACTTTAAGCGCTAATTCAATACCGCTGCCAACAGCAACAACATCAATGTCTTTTTTAGAACCTCGGTTTAAAAGCAAATCCCGAACAAAACCGCCAATAACATAACTGTCGACGTTTAATTCCTGAGAAGCTTTCGAAATAATTCCGAAGATTTTATGTTGTAAAGCTGTTTTATAGTTTGTTTGTATAGCCACGAATTCACTAATTTTTATAATGTATTTCTATTTTTGGAGAAAATGAAACGTGTGCAAATTTACAACATAGAAAATGCCTTTTATAATCTCGAACACACTTTTTTAAACAAATTCATAGTTTTAGTTGTTAGTTTTATTAAAAGAGAAAAAGGTTGCCACAAATTCCACTAATTTTCACTAATTTTTCTCAACTGCCTACAATTCAATTCGTGAAAATTAGTGGAATTCGTGGCAAAAAAATCATTTATATCTCTATCAAACAAATCAATTGTAATAATATATTTTTAAGAATTCAATTTGTATTTTTGAATCATAGAAAAAAGCACAAATGAAAATTGTTATATCACCGGCGAAGTCATTGAATTTCGATAAAGAATTACCAACTACTCAATATACTGAACCTTCATTTTTAAAAGAAGCGCGTCAGGTTCACAAAGTTTTAAAACCAAAAAAGCCTTCTGAATTATCAGAATTAATGTCGATTTCAGATAAATTATCTGATTTAAACTGGGAACGTAATCAAAAATGGAAAACACCTTTTTCTCCGGAAAATGCGCGCCCGGCTATTTATACTTTTGATGGTGATGTGTATACTGGTTTAGATGCCTATACCATTCCGTTAGAAAAATTAGACGCCTTGCAAAGTAAACTCCGAATTTTATCGGGACTTTACGGCGTATTAAAACCACTAGATTTAATGCAGGCATATCGCTTAGAAATGGGAACTAAATTGCCTGTTGGAGAATATAAAAATCTGCATGAATTCTGGAAACCAACAGTTACTAAAGCTTTAAATAAAGAATTAAAAAAAGGAGAATTATTCCTGAATTTAGCGAGTAATGAATATTTTTCTGCAGTAGATGTAAAAGCCTTAAAAGTTCCAATTATTACTCCGGACTTTAAAGATTATAAAGATGGAAAATTAAAAATGATCAGTTTCTTCGCGAAAAAGGCGAGAGGTATGATGGTACGTTATATAATCGATACCAATGCAAAAACTATTGATGATTTGAAAGGTTTCAATTATGATGGATATCATTTTGATGCAAATCTTTCTAAGGGAAATCATTTGGTTTTTACAAGATAGGTTTTTTTAGAGGTTCTAAGTTGCTGAGGTACTGAGATTCTAAGGTTTTTTAGGTACAAAGGCTCAAAGTGGCAAAGATTCAAAGGTTTTATATTTTGGTTTTGAAAAGAGTCGGAGACTCGAGCCATATTGTAGGTAGGGATTTTAATCCCTTCAATTTTAAAAATAAAATAAAAAAAGCCGGGTTAAATTAATAACTCGGCTTTTTCGTATTATAAATCAATTATTATAATTATTATTAATGCATTGCATCAGCAGGATTAATCTTGTTTTTCCCTTTTTTAATAAAAAGGATAATTGGTATACAGCATAAGAACATGATTCCTAAATACATGAAAATATCTATGTATGACATTACAGTACTTTGTTTCATTACTGAATATTCTAAAGCCTGATAGGTTTTTTTAAGGGCAACATCGGCACTATATCCTTTTGACATAAATGCTTGTTGCATTCCGGCAATACGTTGCTGAACATCGTATTTTGCAGGATCTAAATTCGTCAATAAATTTACTCTGTGTTCCTGGCTAAAACGGGTAATAAAAGTTGTTATAATCGCGATACCAAATGATCCTCCTAATTGACGCATCATTCCGGTAAAAGCAGCTCCTTCACCAATATTTTTTCCTTTTAATGTTGAAAGTGAAAGTGTTGTAATAGGTACAAAAAGTAATCCTAAACCAATTCCTCTTAAAATTAAAGGCCAGTACATATGTTCTACACCAGTATCAGGTGTCATGCGCGTCTGCATCATGAAGGTAAAGAAGAAGAAAACTAAAAATCCAACTCCAACCATATAGCCCTGAGGCACACCTTTCTGAATCATATTTCCAACAAATGGCATCATGATCGCCGTGGTAATCGAACCCGGAATCAACAATAATCCTGCATCAGTCGCCGTCCATCCTAAAATAGATTGCGTGTAAATTGGAATAATTAAGGTTGATCCGTATAAACCGAAACCAAGAATAAAACACATTACGGTTCCTATTCTTAAATTCCCATCTTTTAAAACACTTAAATTTACAATTGGATGTTTGTATGTGAGCTCCCTCCAAATAAATAAAACCAATCCAAGAACGGTAACAACACTTAATGTTACAATAAGCGAATCATTAAACCAGTCATCTTGTTGTCCGTGTTCCAAAACAAATTGCAGCGATCCAATAAAAGCGGTTAACAATACAATTCCCCACCAGTCAACCTGATTTGCTTTTAATTTTTCTCCGTATTTCGGGCTTCTTACGAAACTAATAGCCAAAATTGTTGCTATAATTCCTAACGGAATATTGATATAAAAAATATAAGGCCAAGAGTAATGATCTACTAAATATCCTCCCAAAGGCGGACCAAGAGTAGGGCCAACAATTACTCCCATTCCGTAAATAGCTTGCGCCATACCACGTTTTGCAACGGGATAACTTTCGGTAATAATCGTTTGGGCAGTTACTAATAATGCTCCTCCGCCCATACCTTGTACGAACCTAAAAGCTACCAGTTCCCAAATATTACTGGCGTTTCCGCATAAAAAAGAACAGACGGTAAATATTATGATAGAAGCCACAAAATAATTACGTCTTCCAAATTGTTGCGAAAGCCAACTTGTCATCGGAATTACAATAACATTCGCAATAGCGTATGCTGTAATTACCCAAGCTACATCAGTCAAAGTAGCACCAAGGCTACCTCGCATGTCTGTTAGCGCTACGTTTACAATTGTGGTATCTACAATTTCCAGCAAGGCACAAAGTACTGCTGTAATCGTAATGATGACACGTCTGTAACCGTATTCTACTAAATCGTCTTCTCCTTGTACTGCTGTCATTATTTTATTTTAAATGTACGTCTACGTCAACATTCATTCCTGGTCTCAATAATTTTACTTTTTCAGCATCATTAGATGCATCTAAACTAATTTTTACCGGTAATCTTTGAATTGTTTTTACGAAGTTACCTGTAGCATTATCTGGAGGTAATAATGAAAAACGAGATCCTGTAGCAGGAGAAAATGATGTTAAAGTACCTTTAAATTCATAATTTGGATATGCATCAACTTTTAAACTTACTTTTTGTCCCACAACCATTTTGTTCAATTGTGTTTCTTTAAAATTGGCAACAACCCAAGCTTCTGTATTATTGATAATGTAAAACAAAGATTGACCTGGCTGAACCAATTGTCCTGGCTGAATATCTACTTTAGAAACCTGACCATCAATTGCTGCAGTTACAACAGTGTAGCTAAGATTTAAATGAGCAACATCAAGCATTGTTTTTGCTTTTTTGATGTTAGCTGAAGCAACTTCTGTTTGCTTATCAGAAACTTTAGATTTCGATTGAATTACCGATTTTTGGTAAGAACTTGCTCTTTGTTGTTGTTCTAAAACACGTACTTGATTTTCGGCTTCGTCTTTTGCAGTCTGAGCTTGTTCAAATTGTTGTTTTGTAATGGTATGCGTTTTGTACAAATTATTGTAACGATTAAAATCGTTTGTAACTTGTCTTAATCTGATTTTAGCACTTTCGATAGAACCACCGGCAGATCTCAATTGAGCATCAGAAACAGAAATACTTGCATACGCGCTTCCAATATCAGCTTTTGCAGCTTCGTATTGACCTTCAGCACCTAACAAAGCAGCATTTGCTTCGTCAATTTTCAATTGATAATCTCTTTTATCGATAGTAAATAAAGTATCTCCTTTTTTTACAAAATCATTATCTTTTACATAAACCTTGCTAATATATCCTGAAACTCTCGGAATAATTGGGTTCATTTTTTTCTCGATCTGAGCATCATCAGTTTCTTCGTGAGCTAATGAGTGCATGTATTTTGTTATTCCGTAAGTTCCGCCCACTAAAATCAATACGGTTATTATAATAATGAATTTAGTATTTGTTTTTTTCTTTTCCATGAGAGCTATCGATTATATTTTAGAAAGATTGAATGATTGTGATAATTGTCCTGATACGGATAATAATTCGTAATATTTTTGAATAATGTTTGCTTTAGATACTGCTGTATTAATTTTGGCACTTAAATTTTCAACATCAGCTTCAACTAAATCATTGGTGTCAGCTAAACCGTTGTCGAATTTATCTTTTACAAGTCTGTAGTTTTCAGATGCTTGTTGAAGCGCTTCATCATAAACCAAACTTTGATTTATTGCCAAATCATAATCTTCAATAGATTGCTGAACTTCATTTTTAATACGATCCGTAACAATAGCTTCGGTATTTTTAACTTCTAAAGCTCTGCTTTCTGCTTCTTTTACGTGAGCGCTGTTTTTGTAAATTCCGGATAAATCATACGTTAAACCTAAACCAAAGTTCATTGCATATTTTACAGTAATAATATCTTTAAGATCTAATGCCGTATAACCTCCAAGCAATGCAATAGAAGGATAATAAGCAGCTTTTGCTACTTTAATATTCGCTTCTGAAGCCTTTTGTTGAAAACGAAGTGCTTCCAAATCTTTTCTGTTTTGCAATGCTAGTGCATCAGATGTTGGTGCATTATTCGTTTTTAGACTGAAGAAATCATCTTCATTAACCTGCAATTTAGTATTTGGATCTAACTTTAATAAAGTAGTTAAATAAAAATTGATAGTATTAAGATTGTTAGTAGCTTCATCAATAGATAATTGTGTTTTTGAAACCAATAACTGTGATTTTAATAAATCATTTCTCGGAATAATTCCGTTTTTCTCTAACTCTGTAAAATCAGTAACACGTTGTTTAGCGCTTTTTTGATTTTCATTTAAAACATCCAAAGTTTTTTGAGCTTTGTACAAAGCAGTATAATAAGTGATTACTCTTAATGCAACATCTTCTTTTGTTTTGGCAGCATTAGCACTTTCCGCTTCATATAAATTATCGTATGCCTCAATGCTATTGTGAATTTTAAATCCTGAAAAAAGAGGCAGGCTTAAATTAGCCATTCCTATCATCGCACGATCAGGAGATGCTAAAGAAGCACTTTCTCCCTGATTTGGCATATCAATCGAAGCTTTTGTCAATCTTTGGTATTGACCGGAAATTTTAAGATCCGGGTATTGATTGTTTTTAACCGTTGATAATTCGTATTTTTTTGTGTTTACCTTAGTATTGGCAAGCGTAACTTCGTTACTTTTTTCCCAAGCCATTTTTACGGCTTCGTCTAAGGTTAAACTTGTTTTTTCTTGCGCTTCTATTGATGAAATTCCGATAAAGAAAATCCCAAAGAGCATTAATTGATTAATTTTCATAAACAAGTAGAGCTTTTATAGTTTGTTGAATGTGCTTTGTAAGACTGGTTTTAATGTAATTGTTATACATTTCCTCCGTATTTAAATTTAATAATTCCTCAAAAAAAGGTTTATTCATATGAAAGTGAAAATAAGTTCCGATGATAGTAGGCGTAAGAAGCGGAATTATAATATCTTTTCTAAAGACACCTTGAGATTGGCCTTGGGTAATAATGCTTTCCACAGATCTTAAGTTTCCTTTTTTTAACTCTGTAAATGCAATCATGCTTTTTTCTCTCTTCTTTGAGTTTAGTTCGAAATGTAAAACCCTGAAAATCCCCTTGTTACAGCTAATTTTATTAATGTAAATTTCGATTAATTTATTGACTTTTTCAATAGGTTCGAGATTTTCCTGTAGTAAATTTTCGAGTTGTAATTTTAAATCAGAAGTTTTGTAGAGAATTAAAGCTTCAAGTAGCATCTCTTTTGAACCAAAATAATACGAAACCATGGCAATATTAATTTTTGCCTCTTTAGAGATATCTCGTATCGATGTACCTTCAAATCCTTTCTCAGAAAATAACCTTTGCGCTACTTCCAGAATCTGAATTTTTTTATCGTTTAATTCGATGTTTGACATGGTATTGTTTCTATTCGAGTACAAAATTAAACAAGTGTTTAAATTAAACGCTTGTTTAATTTTTGTTTAACATAAAATTAACAGAAAACGGTTTAGTGATTTTCGAGCATAAAAAAAGCTGAAATACTTAGTATTTCAGCTTTATCAGTCTGTTTTGTCATTCTCGAAATGACAAACAAAATTTTTATTGCATACAGTTATCTAATTTCCCCAACAAATGCCCTAATTTTCCCAGAACCACTTTCACTCAAATGTTTAATAAAAGCACTTCCAATAATAGCACCTTTTGCAAATTTTGTTGCCTGATTGAATGTTTCTTTATTTGAAATACCAAAACCTATAATTTGAGGATTTTTTAAATTCATGTTGGATATTCTCTCGAAATAATCTTCTTGAACATTTCCAAATCCTGATTGAGAACCCGTAACACTTGCAGAACTTACCATATAAATAAATCCGTTTGAAACGCTGTCAATAAAACGAATACGTTCGTCTGAAGTTTGAGGTGTAATTAAAAACACATTAATTAAACCGTATTTTTCGAAAATAGCTTTGTATTCATCGGCATACACATCAACTGGTAAATCAGGAATAATTAAACCATCGATACCAATTTCAGCACATTTTGCACAAAAAGCTTCCACACCATATTGCAACATAGGGTTAAAATATCCCATAATAATCAACGGAATATTTACGCTTTCGCGGATGTTTTTCAGCTGATCAAATAAAATTTGAGTTGTCATTCCGTTATTAAGCGCTTTTGTAGAACTCGCCTGAATTGTTGGGCCATCAGCCAAAGGATCACTAAAAGGTAAACCAATTTCGATTAAATCAACACCATTTTTTTCTAAATCCTGAATGATTTGAACTGTATCATTTAAGTTAGGATATCCGGCCGAAAAATAAATAGAAAGTATCTTTTTATCTTCTTGTAATTTTTGAGTTATTCTGTTCATTTGTTTTATTTTATATCCTAAAAGGTTTTCAAATCCTGTTAGGTATGTTAAGTTTTCTTGCCACAGATAAAAAGACTTCTACTGATAGTTAGTTGAAATTTTCACGCAGATTTAAATTGATTTAAGCCGATTTGCGTAGATTTTTTTAAACTCTTTTTAATTAAATCTTCTTTAATCTGCAGAATCTGCGTGAAACAAAAATCTTTTTAATCTTTTCATCTGTGGCATTATTTTTAAATTTTCACAACTCGATTCGTCCAATTATCATTCTGATTTTCTATCAATAATAATCCGGAATCTGAATCATTCATTTCAGCAACCAATTCTCCTTTGTTATTCCAAAAAGCACTTTTTCCACCAGAAGGATATCCCCACGATTCTCCACTAAAATTAGACATCAAAACATTCATTTTATGTTTTTGAGCGTAGTTTTGTAAATCGCGATGAGCATTCGGAATTCCGTTTGGAGAAAAGAAGATACTTGCAATGTAAATATCAGTTTCTTTTTTGCTGGCATTTTCCGGATGAAGCGGATTGTCAATATCGGCACAAATAGCAAACGAAATCTTCTGATCTTCAATAGTAATCATCGGATTATAATCAAAAGAAGATTGAAAAAATTCATCTTCGCCCTCGTGCAAAAACTGTTTGGTATAAACCGCAACCGAATTATTCGGAGAAATTATAAATTCACCAATAAATAATTGATCTTCAATCTCAATTGGCGCGCCGGCAATAATTATAATGTTATTTTCAACAGCTAATTTTTTCAAATGATCCAAACGTGAGTCATCTTTTTTGAAAGCCAATTGCTGTGCATTTTCTCTTTCATAACCTGTAATAGATAATTCAGGAAATGCAATTAATTGTGCTCTATTTTGCACTGCCAATTCAATAAGACGATAATGATCAGATAAATTAGCATCAATATTGCCTCGTGTTGGTTTTGTTTGTGCTGCTGCTAAAATCATTTTATGGTTTTATATTTACAATTATAAATTTTCGATATAAACCCAGGCAATAATTCCGGATTTCAATGTTACCTGAACTCTTTTATACGAGTTAGATTCGAATTGATCGGCTTTAGCTAAATCTGCATTAGAAACAGCAAAAGCAACGCCATGAATAATATCCGAAGCATTCTCGCTTGCTACTACCACAACATAATCGGCCATTCCAAATTCTTCCTCTATTTGCAGGCTTTTTAGTTTATAGCCAAGAAGTTGGTCCTGAGTTCCGGTTAAGAATTTATTAAAAACCCGCATTTGAATTTCTTTCGATCTTAATGTTCCGTAAGAAAATAAATATTCCATAATTTGTTGTTTGTTTTGCATTCCTTTTATTACAACTTAAAATACTCAATATAATTGTCTAAATCTTTATCGCCACGCCCCGAAAGACTTATCACCACAATATCTGTCGGTTTAAATTTCTTTTGATCTAGAACAGCAAAGGCATGTGCGCTTTCAATTGCCGGAATAATTCCTTCTAATTTAGTAAGTTGTAAACCTGCGTTCATAGCATCATCATCAGTAACAGAGAAAAATTCGCCGCGTACGGTTTGTGCTAAATGCGCGTGCATTGGCCCAACTCCGGGATAATCTAATCCTGCAGAAATAGAATACGGTTCTGTAATTTGCCCGTCCGGAGTTTGCATTAAAAGCGTTTTGCAACCGTGAATAATACCAACTTTTCCTAATTTACTTGTTGCTGCGCTATGTCCGCTATCGACGCCTTTTCCGGCTGCTTCAACAGCGATAATTCCCACTTCTGGCTCGTGCAGAAAATGATAATAAGTTCCTGCAGCGTTACTTCCGCCACCAATACAAGCTACAACATAATCAGGATTTTCGCGACCTTCTTTTTCTTTTAACTGCCATTTTATTTCTTCAGAAATCACACTTTGAAAACGCGTCACCATATCCGGATAAGGATGCGGTCCAATCGCAGATCCGATAATATAATGCGTGTCAACCGGATTATTAATCCAATCGCGGATTGCCTCGTTTGTGGCATCTTTTAAAGTTCTTGAACCCGAAAGTGCCGGACGAACTTCTGCGCCTAGCATTTTCATACGAGCCACATTTGGAGCCTGACGCGCAATGTCAATTTCGCCCATATAAACAATACATTCCATTCCCATAAGAGCACAAACCGTTGCGGTTGCAACGCCGTGCTGGCCAGCGCCGGTTTCGGCAATGATTCTTGTTTTGCCTAAACGTTTTGCAACTAATATTTGCCCGATGGTGTTGTTAACTTTATGTGCTCCGGTATGATTTAAGTCTTCTCTTTTAAGATAAACTTTAGTGTTGTATTTTTCAGATAAACGTTTTGCAAAATAAAGCGGACTCGGGCGCCCGACGTAATCTTTTAGCAATTGATCAAACGCTGCTTTAAAATCGGGTTCGCTTGTTATTTTTAAATAATTCTGGCGTAATTCTTCTACATTTGGATACAGCATTTCAGGAATATAAGCTCCTCCAAATTCTCCGTAATATCCTTTTTCGTTGACATTAAAATTCATTTTATTTCAATTTTAAAAGTTGGCAACATCAAATTTTCGTTTGAAATTGCTTAATAGATTTTTGTTTTTAAGTCCCGGTTCAATTTCAAATTTACTATTTACATCGATAGCATAAATTGGTAAATTACTTTTTGAAATTTCTTCGATAGCTTTTAATTCATTGATTCCGATGCCGCCACTCAAAAAGAAGGGTTTGTCAGACTTGTATTTTTTTAATATTTCCCACTCAAAAGTAGCTCCGTTTCCGCCGGGCAATTTTCCTTTAGTATCAAACAGGAAGAAATCGCAGACTGGTTCAAATGGTTTTACGATTTCAAAATCAAAATCATTTGCAACCGAAAATACTTTTATGATTTCTATTGAATGACCCATTTTATTTTTCAAATCCTGACAAAATTCAACAGACTCATTTCCGTGCAATTGTACCGCTTGCAAATCGTGTTTGTTTATTTTTTCGATAATATTTTCAACCGATTCGTTTACGAAAACACCCACTTTTTTGATTGTTTTTATTAGTTCCGGAATCGTTTCATTAAAATATCGAGCGGAGTTTTCCCAGAAAATAAATCCCATATAATCGGGCAGGAGTTTACCCACTTCGATTATATTATCGGGATATTTCATACCGCAAATTTTCAGTTTCATTGTGTTGTTTTTTTACCGCAAAGGGCGCTAAGTTTTTATTATATGATTGCCGCTTACAAACGCTAAGTTCGCAAAGCTTTGCTTTTTTTTGTCACGAATTACACGAATTTCCGCGAATTGAATTTGTGTTAATTTGTGAAATTCGTGTTTATTGCAAGCTTTTTATAAATTCGGTTGCTGCTTGTCCTGCGTTATCTGTTTTCATGAAGTTTTCTCCAATTAAAAAACCGCTGTAACCGTAAGGTTTTAATTCTGAAATGGCCTCGACTGTTGAAATCCCGCTTTCAGAAACTTTTACGAAATCATTCGGAATTTGCGATGCCAGTTGTTTGCTGAAATCCAGGCTAACTTCAAATGTTTTTAAATTTCTGTTATTTACGCCAATCATGTCTAAACTGGGCATAATTGATTTTTCTAATTCTTCCTGATTGTGAACTTCCAATAAAACTTCTAAACCAAGTTTCTTTGCAAATTTAGATAAAGATTTGATTTCTTCGCGAGTTAAAACCGCAGCAATCAAAAGAATCAAATCGGCTCCAAAAGCTTTTGCTTCTAAAATCTGATATTCATCAACAATAAATTCTTTTCGCAAAAGCGGAATATTTACACTTGCTCTGGCTAAAAGTAAATCGTCTAAAGATCCACCAAAATATTTTCCATCGGTTAAAACTGAAATTCCACAAGCGCCTGCATTTTCATATCCTTTTACCACTTCTTCAACCGTAAAGTTATGATTGATAACCGATTTTGAAGGAGAACGACGTTTGTGTTCGGCAATTATTCCTGTTGAACTGGTTCTAAGTTTTTGACTCAAAGAAATGGTTTCTCTTCCAAAAAATACAGAATTTTCCAATTGCGAGACCGGAATGATCGATTTTTTAAGAACGACTTCTCGTTGTTTATCAAATATTATTTTATCAAGTATGTTCATTGTTTTTATAATTTAAAGATTGAAAAACTTAAAGATTGAAAAATTAAATTATCTATAAATTAAGCATCTATTTTGGTGTTTAAATATTTTATGAAGTTTGATAAGTTCTGCGATATTTCAATACTTAAATCATAACTTTTTTGAATTTCTAATTGATTACAAAAATTTAGTTCTCTGCATAATATCAACATACTTCTGACTTCTGCACAACTTCCTTTTGAAATTTTTAGATATCGTATTAATTGCTTGTTGTTATTATATTCTGATCCTTCTGCAATATTATTTGTGATGGAAACAACAGCTCTTTTTATTTGATCTTTGAATCCAAATTCTCTTTCAAAAGGTTTACTATTCATTAAATCAAAAATTAATTTAGCTAATTGAATTCCTTTTTTATAAACCTCAAATTCTTCAAAAGATTTTGTCATAATTTTTTAATCTTTAAATCATTAAATCTTTCAATTTATTTAACGCTTTTAACCCTTTTCCAGACAATAAACTTTCTTTCGCTAATTCAAAACCTTCTAGAGGAGAACATTTTGTAACGGTTGCAATTGCCATTGCTGCATTTGCACAAACTACATTATTCTGCGCTTCATTTCCTTTTCCTGAAAGAATATTGATAAACATATCAGCAGATTCTTCGATGGTTTTTCCGCCTTCGATTTCGCTTTGCGATAAAAGGCGAACGCCAAAATCTTCCGGTTTTAACATGCCTTCCATATGATTTGAAATCGTTTTGGTTGGCCCTGTTAGAGAAATTTCATCATAACCGTCAAGCGAATGCAGGATTGTGAAATTGACATTCGTACTTTGGTATAAATACGCATAAATTCGGGCTAATTCTAAATTGAAAACACCAACCAATTGATTTTGTGGAAATGAAGGATTTACCATTGGTCCCAACATATTAAAAAAGGTTTTTACAGCTAATTCTTTACGTATTGGTCCAACATTTTTCATTGCAGGGTGAAATAGGGGAGCGTGCAAAACGCAAATTCCCGCTTTGTCGATACATTTTTCTAAAAATGAAGCATCGTTGCTGAATTTAATTCCCATTTTCTCCATGACATTGCTTGATCCTGAAATTGAGGATACTCCGTAATTTCCATGTTTTGCCACTTTTATTCCCGCACCTGCAGATACAAAAGAAGCTAAAGTCGAAATATTGAAAGTATCTTTTCCGTCACCGCCCGTTCCGCATAGATCGATCGTATTGTAAGCTGATAAATCAACGCGAACACATAATTCTAATAAAGCTTCACGAAAACCTGAAAGTTCGTCGATGGTAATGCTTCGCATCATAAATACAGTCAAAAAGGCTGAAATCTGACTTGGGTTATAACTGCCGCTTGAAATATTAATCAATACGTTTTTAGCCTCTTCTTTCGAAAGAATTTCGTGATTGATTAATTTGTTTAATATTGTTTTCATTCTTTTAAAGGTTCTAAGTTGCTATCCCGAAGCTTCGGGACTGTGTTGCTAAGTTTTTTTGAAAACTGAGACTGAATAATGTTTTTTAATGTTCATTTCCCTGATAAATCCACATTGGTTCTGTTTTTCCGGCTCTTTCAAATCCATTTTTCTTGTAGAAATCAACAGATCTTCCATCAGCGGTTAGCATTTGCATATGAAAGTGACCGTATTTCTCCTGCATTTTGTCCATAATCAATTTTCCAATTCCTTTTCCCTGATAATCCGGAAGTACCAATAAATGTGGATAATAAACCGTTAAATGACCATCAGAAATTGCATTTCCTAATCCAACTAACTTTTCTCCTTCCCAAGCTGTAATTAAAGTTTCTGAATTTAAAAGAGCGTTATATAATTCGTTTGGCTTATTTGCTGAACTCCATTCATTTGCTTTGTATAAAATCAGTATATCATCGATATTGATTTCTCTGGTTTCTGAAATTGTAATCATTTTTTAAATATTCTAAGTTGCTAAGGTTTTGAGTTGCTAAGTTTTTTTCTTTTGTTTCAGATTTAACTTAAACTTGAAAGCTGAAACAAAATAAATTAACTCTTAATCCAGTTCTCCAATATTCTTTTTCCGTTTGGAGTCAAAACGCTTTCTGGGTGAAATTGAACGCCTCTTACATCAAAGGTTTTGTGTCTTAAAGACATAATTTGTCCGTTTTCGTCGATTGAAGTTGCTTCAAGAACTTCTGGTAAATTTGCATCAACAACCCAGGAATGGTATCTTCCAACTTCAAATTCATTTCCTAAACCTTCAAAAAGAATTTCATCAGAAACTACGGTTTTTACATTTGTAGCTACGCCGTGATAAACTTTATCAAGGTTCGAAAGTGTTCCGCCAAAAACTTCCCCAATCGCTTGCTGACCTAAACAAACGCCTAAAATACTTTTCGTTGGCGCATATTTTGCAATTACGGCTTTTAATAATCCCGCTTCATCCGGAATTCCAGGTCCTGGCGAAAGCAATATTTTATCAAAATTGGCGATTTCGTCAATGTCGAATTCGTCGTTTCTGTAAACGGTTACTTCGCAGTTTAAATCTTCCAGATAGTGCACTAAATTATAAGTGAAACTATCGTAATTGTCTATAACTAATATTTTTTTCATTGTATGTTTTTGTTTCAGGTTTCAGGTTTTTTTTGTTTCAAGTTATTGGAACCTGAAACTTTAAACTTTAAACTAAATTTTCTATTTTTCTCTAACGTATTTTTCTGTAATAATACGGTCGATTCCTAATTTTTCTACTTTTTCGATTCCTTTTTGAGTTAGTGTGTCATTTTTAATTTTCACTACAAACTCAAACTTTCCATTTTCCCATTGACGGTTATTAAAATATTCCAGATTCTCGGTGTAAACACTATCTTTCAAAGTATATTTTCCGCCTCCGCCAAAGAAAACTGCATTTGTTGAATCTTTGCCATTATTCAAATCATGATTGAAAAAAGCAAAATGGGTATCATTTATAATTTTAATCATTTTTGTTTTTGAATTGAAAGTCGAGAATGTTGAATCTTTTTCTGTCGTTTCGGCCGATATCAGACGCCAGGTTCCGATTAACGGAATTGCTGTTGATTCTTTCTTTGTTTCGCATGAAGCGAATAATACAATGGCAATAACAAATGGAATTATATTTTTCATAAGGTCTTAGTTTTGTTTAAGGTTTAAGGTTTCAATTTGAAACTATATTTTCTCCGCCATTTCAAGCGCAGTATTCAAAGCTCTTAATTTATTATAAACTTCCTGCATTTCGCTTTCTTCATCAGAACTTGCAACGATTCCGGCGCCGGCCTGACAATGCAATTGATGGTTTTTACTCAGGAAAGTTCGAATCATAATTGCGTGATTAAAGTTGCCTTCAAAATCCATAAAACCTATTGCACCTCCGTAAAAATTACGATTTGTTTTTTCGTAATCTTCAATTAATTGCATGGCTCTGTGTTTTGGAGCTCCGCTTAAAGTTCCGGCCGGAAAAGTATCAGCAACAACTTGCATCGTCGTCGCTTTTTCATGTAAATGACCTGTAACTTTTGAAACTAAGTGAATTACGTGAGAGAAAAACTGTACTTCTCTATATTTTTCAACATTAACATCATGACCGTTTCTGCTTAAATCATTTCTCGCCAAATCGACAAGCATAACGTGTTCGCTATTTTCTTTTTTATCTTCAGAAAGTTCTTTGGCTAAAAGCGCATCACGCTCGTCGTTTCCGGTTCTTTTAAAAGTTCCAGCAATTGGGTGAATTTCGGCTTTTCTGTTTTTTACGATGATTTGTGCTTCGGGCGAAGATCCAAATAT
Source organism: Flavobacterium chryseum (assembly GCF_004362015.1). Taxonomy (GTDB): domain Bacteria; phylum Bacteroidota; class Bacteroidia; order Flavobacteriales; family Flavobacteriaceae; genus Flavobacterium. The sequence goes on along the minus strand of NZ_SNWW01000008.1, from coordinate 70,339 downwards.
TTTAAAATCGCCATAATCAAAAAAGAATAAATAAGGAGAAGGATTAATGCTTCTTAAAGCTCTGTAAACATTAAATTCATCGCCTTTAAAACCTTGTGTAAATCGACGCGATAAAACCAATTGAAAAACGTCTCCCCTAAAACAATGCTTCTTAGCCAAAGCCACATTATGTTTGAATTCTTCATCAGTTAAATTAGAGAAACCTTCGCCTTCTTTAGTAAATTTGTATGAAGCAATATTTCTGGATTGCAGTAATTGCTCAATTTCAGAAATGTTATTTCTTCCATCAACACTATGGCAAAAAATATAAGCTTCATTTTTAAAGTGATTTATGGCGATAATGTTTTGGTAAACTGCATAAAAAACATCCGGAATTGAAGTTGCGTTGTCTTTTTTAGCAATCGAAACTTTCTCAAAATAACGAACGGCATCATAAGAAATGTATCCAAATAAACCATTATTTATGAATTTAAAATCGTTTTTCTCAGACTTAAACTGACTTGAAAATTCCTGAATTACTTCCGGAATATTAGTCGAAGCATCAATTGCAATTTTATTGGTTGTTCCGTCAGGAAAAGTTTTAGAAATAGTTTCGTTTTCAATTTTAATGGTTGCAATCGGGTTGCAGCATATGTAGGAGAAACTATTGTCATTTCCGTGATAATCACTACTTTCAAGTAATAAACTATTCGGAAATTTGTCTCTTATTTTAAAATAAATACTTACTGGCGTAATGGTATCTGCCAGAATTTGTTTGTAATGTGTGTTGAGTATAAAAGGTTTCAAAGTATTCGTTTTTTAGTTTTTAATTATTTTCTGCTTAAGTTTTGACCAAAAAAAAAGGCTTGTCGTGATGACAAGCCTTTTATATTTATAGTTTTGAAAATACCATAGGAAGCTTAGTTCACGACGTTTGACGTAAATTCTTCCACCACCAAGTATTGTTCATTATTGTTTTCATAACTTATTTTGATATCACAAAGATATAAATGTAATTTGGATTAGAATACATAAAATTTCAAAAAAAACTTTTCTAAATCCTGAAATTTGTTAGATTTTATTAGAAATGACTTTTTAAGTACTTAATTTCCAATTGCAATTGTGTTGTTTACATTTGCTCTAAAATCAGGGTTTACTTTGATATTCGGCATTATAAACAAATCACTGTTTTTGATTCTAGTATAACTTATACCTGACTCCGGTTTATTATAATAACTTTGAATTGATGAATCATTACTTGATGATTCACTTGTAATTCCGCCATTACAACTATTAACGATCAAATTTTTGAAAGTTATTTTAGATAAATTTTCTGGTGTGCTTCCCACGTTTGATTCTAATAAAGCAAAAGGAGAAAAACCTGCAATGATACTGTTTGTCATATTAAAATACGTGTTTTCTCTAATATGAAGAGACTCTCTCACAAGACCTTGATTGTTTTCTTCTAAATTAACCAAAGTAATATTGCTCGCATTTATTTTAGTCATTTTTTTAGTCATATCAGTATTTCCAATTTTATCATATGAATCGACTTCAAAACATCTTGAACCTGAAATATCTGATGAAAATGGGTGACGAATCGCGATGCTATTACTGATATTAATTTGTGCTCCTTGTGTAAAATCGAAATCATCATCAGTAGTTCTGTACGATATTAAGTTGCTCATGTTTAAATCTCCGCCATAACATTCGAATGAATCGTCGTTTGAAAAACTTATCTGAATATTATTTAAAACTGTTTTTCTTCCAACACCGGCCAATGAAAGCCCGTTTAGTTCTTTCAAAGCACTTAGTTTTCTGCCTGAAAATTCAATTCTCACAAATTTCAAAATACCTGAATTGTCCTCTGGATCCTGACCTCCATAATGATTCAAAACTGGTTCTAAATCAAAAGGAAGAGTGTGTAAACCTCCCAGATTATTTATAGGAGCTTTTCCCATAATAATTATTCCGCCCCAATCTCCCGGCTTTCTGTCTGCTTTTTCTTTATTTGAAGTAAAAACGATAGGATCAGTTTCCAATCCTTCCGCAATTATTTTTGAACCGTTTGTAATAACAAGAGTTCCACAACTTTTATCATCACCACGAATTACAGTTCCCGGCTCAATTGTTAAAACTGCATTGTTAGTTACATAAACCACACCAACCAATTGGTAAGTATTGCGTTTTAATAATTTTGTGTCCTTATCGATCGTTCCTGCAATTATATTTGAAGCTTCGCTATATTCTAAACTAGCAGGTTTAAAATTGGTCCAGTTAGCCAGCCAGTTAGTATTCCCCACTATTCCTTTTGTTTGTTGTGCCTGAAGAAAAAAAGTACTTAGAAGGCTCAGAACTGCAATGCTTATTTTTGTTTTCATAACTCTGATTTTCATTTCTAATTTTTTGATTTTTTTTATATCTCAAAATTAAAGTGCAGATGTTAATCAAAGAATCATCTGTTATTACGAAAGTGTTACCTTAACGTTAATAACATCAAATTTTTGTAAATAATATAAAAAAGAAACCCTAATAGCACAAACTATTAGGGTTTCTTCAATATAATGAATTAGTAAGTGTGAAATATTAGAATTTCAAAGCTACAGTTAATTCGAAATCATCATTGATAGTTTTGTCTCCTAAGTTTTCGAAGAAGTTACCAGAGTTGTATTTGATATCGTATTTAGTTCTGTCAACTTTAAATGCAGTTGTAGCACTATTTGGGTTTACAGTAAGATTAAAAACTACTGGTTTAGTGATTCCTTTGATAGTTAAATCAGCTGTTACAGCATAAACATTAGCAGTTTTCGTAGTTCCAATTTTTTTGAAAACTAATTTTGAAGTTGGATATTTGTCAGTTCCAAAGAAATCGTCAGCTTTTAAGTGACCATTCAGTTTTCCTTGGTATTCTCCAGTTAAATCAGTAGAAGTTAATGAAGTCATGTCAACAGTAAAACTACCACCAGTTAATTTTTTTCCTTTGAAAATGATAGATCCGTCTTTGAAATTTACTGTTCCTGAGTGTTCTCCGGTTACTTTTTTACCTACCCATTTGATAGTACTAGAAGATACGTCGATTTGTTTAGTTTGTGCGTTTACTGAAACGCTAGCCACTGCTACGAATAATGCTATTGCAATTGTTTTTAAATTTTTCATGTTGTTAAATTGAATTTGGATTAATAATAATTATAGTGTGATAAATAATTCTTCGTGTGATTTTCTAACTTTTTTGAAATGCTGAGCGTCGTCCTCATCATGTCTGTAACCTACAGTAGCAATAACTGAAGCGTTTAAACCTAGTTTATCGAAACCTAAGATTTCATTAAATGCAGCAGCATTAAATCCTTCCATTGGCGTTGCATCAATTTTTAATTCAGCTGCAGCTGCTAACAGAGTTCCTAAAGCGATATAAGTTTGTTTTGCTGTCCAGATGTTTTTAGCATCTTGAGATAAGTTTGAAATTACCCCATTCATCATGTCTGCAAAACCACCTAAAGCCTCAGTAGGAATTCCTCTTGTTTCGCTAATGTTCTTAATGTATGCACTTACAGATTCCGTGCCAGCATTTAAATCATTTGCAAATACAAATATTTGCGACGCATCTGTAATCTGAGTTTGTCCGTATGCAGCCGCTTTTAATTGCTCTCTGATTTCAGGATTTTCTACAATAATAACTTTGTAAGGTTGTAGTCCGTATGAAGAAGCAGCTAATCTAACAGCTTCTTTCAAAGTATTTAAATCAGATGAAGATATTTTTTTTGTTGCATCAAACTTTTTTGTTGCATATCTCCAGTTTAAATTCTCTAATAATGTACTCATAAATATTAATTTTATTGATTTCGGTATTTTTCTAATAATTGATTTAGTAATTCTAATTCTTCAGTACTTATATTCTCAGCAAATAAGTGTTCATGTTTATCTACTTTCGGATCTAATTCTTTTAATACGTCTAACCCTTTTTGGGTTATGGCTACTTCAATTTTTCGTCTATTTCCCGGGCAAACATTTCTCGTAACATAATCCTTCAATAATAATTTGTCTACCAATCGGGTTGTGTTGCTTGTTTTGGCCAGCATGCGTTCCTGTATCATACACATGTTAGCAGGATTTCCTTTTTGTCCTCTTAATATGCGTAGCACATTATATTGTTCTCCAGATAAATCATACGGTCTTATCAACTCATTGAAATGATCCTGAATCACATTTTGTGTGTACATGATATTCAGAATAACTTTTTTCGCATTATCCATCTTAACTGTACTTTTTATAACCTCTTCGATTGTCATAGTTGTAAGTGTATAATTTGTATATACAAATGTATAACTTTTGATAGTTGTATATACAAATGTCATGTTAAATTTTTGTTAATAGAATAAATTGATTTTGAAGTGTAAGAAACCTGTTTAAAAACGAAAATAAAAGTAGTATATTTTATAATGTAAAATATTGATAATTTGATATTTAACGATATTTTAAAATTAAAATTATTGAAATTCAGACAGTAGAAATCCTTTCGATATCTTTTTGAAGTTCAAAACTTCTTTATTTACCCACGATTCATTACATCCAAGTTCTTTAGCAAGCACTCTTGCTACTTTTTCTGAAGATTGAATTGCTGCTCTTGCATCTAAAAATAATAAGCGAACGCGTCTTGCTAAAATATCATCTACAGTTCTTGCCATTTCATGTCGAATAGCCCAAACCACTTCTGCCATCGTAAATTCATGATCTGGATGTACTTTTTCGTTTAATTCCGGTTCGTTTTGCTGTAATTCAATTATTTGAGAAATATCAGAACCATAGATATATAAATGGCTTTTTCGGTCTAAATTTGTAGTAACTTTATTTCCATGAATGGCAAGATCCTCTGTAATACACGGCTTTTTAGAGAGTTTTCCGGTACTAATTGCTTTATTTATAATGTCTTCGGCAATTTTTCTATAAGTTGTCCATTTTCCTCCCGTAATGGTTATCAGTCCGGTTTTTGAAACAATAATCTTATGACTTCTCGAAACTTCTTTGGTGCTTTTTCCTTCTTCCTTAGGCGCTGCTAAAGGACGCAGACCTGCAAAAACGGATAAGACATCTGCTCTTGTTGGTTTTTTTGCTAAAAAGCGCTGTGCTGTTTCTAACACAAATGCAATTTCACTTTCTAATGCAATAGGTTCTAAACTGTGTTTTTTAATTAGTGTATCTGTAGTACCTACAACAATTCGGTTATGCCATGGCACAGCAAATAAAACTCGTCCGTCACTGGTTTTTGGAATCATTAAAGCATGATCGCCAGGTAAAAAAGATTTATCAAACACAAGATGAATTCCTTGGCTCGGAACGATATATTTTTTATAAACCATATCGTTTAGTTTCATGATCGAATTTGTAAAAACGCCAGTTGCATTAATAACCACAGCACCTTTCAATTCATATTTATCGCCCGTTTCGTGATCTTGTACCTGAACGCCAACAACCTGGTTTTTATCGTCTTTCAATAAATTTACAGCCTTTATGTAATTTACAATGCAAGCTCCTTTTTCTATCGCAGTCTGAGCAATATTAATAGCCAGACGAGAATCATCAAATTGCCCGTCATGATAAATCACGCCGCTTACCAAACCATTTTCTTCTACATTAGGAAGCATTTCAATAGTTTTCTTCTTCGAAATATATTCTGATCGCCCCAAACTTAAATTCCCAGCCAGAAAATCATAAATTTTTAACCCGATGGTGTAAAAAGAACCGCCCCACCAGTTGTAATTTGGAATTACAAAAGATTGATTTTTGACTAAATGACCTGCATTTTTTGCCATTAAGCCCCTTTCTTTCAAAGCTTCTTTCACCAAGTGTATATCTCCTTGTTCTAAATAACGTACGCCTCCATGAACTAATTTGGTACTCCTGCTCGAAGTTCCTTTTGCAAAATCAACGGCTTCAACCAAAATTGTTTTATAACCCCTGCTTGCAGCATCCAGAGCAGTTCCCAGACCACTAGCTCCGCCGCCTATTATAATTACATCCCAGTTTTCAGTATTTTTTAATCTTAATAATTGTTCTGAATGTTTCATCTTGCGGTATTTTGTTTTCGGCGTTTATTATTTCTAAAACAAACTTAACGAAACAAAATAAATTAGAATGAATAGGAGTGGAGTTATAATTACATTTAAAAGAAATAAATTTAAGAGTAGGGCGTGCCACCATTTAAAAAAAGGCCTTAATGTACTTTGCGTTCATTAAGGCCTTTTCTTAAATGCTGTCGGGCTATCCGCACTGCTTCGGCAGTTAGCTCCTATCCCTCACGCAAGAACATGATACGAGAAAACCTTTTAGTATATTGTTTTTTGTCAGGCTGAGCGAAGTCGAAGCCTTTTTGCGCAAACAAAGTAGGATAGCAGTACTTTAACTTCAAAGTAAACCCGACAGGTTTTTAAAACCTGTCGGGTTTGATATAGTAATATAATAAGATAAAAATCCTAATGCGGCAACTTATCTTTAATCAACCCATAAAACCAGGTTCCCAGAATGGCACTTAATAAAGTAACTACAATTACAGTAACTCCTGTTCCTATTTGAGCGAAAAGAGGTCCGGGACAAGCTCCGGTAATTGCCCAGCCAAAACCAAACATCAATCCACCGTAAATTTGTCCTTTACTGAAAGTCTTGGGCTGAATTTCTATTTTTTCACCCTGAATGGTTTTAATATTAAATCTTTTAATCAATTGAATTGAAATTATTCCAACCACAACCGCGCTTCCAATTACGCCATACATAAAGAAGGATTGCAACTGAAACATTTCCTGAATACGAAACCAACTAATGATTTCTGCTTTTACGAAGACAATTCCAAAAAAGATCCCGACCAAAAGATATTTTAGGTTTGAAAATGCAGAATCTTTTATTTGACTTCCGTTGATTCCTTCAGTATCTGTATTTTTATTTTCTAAATGAGTCATTTTTGAAATTTTTAAAGTGAAAGAATATAAGGTAAAATCAAATTAGCCATAATAAAACCGCCAATCATAAAACAGATTGTAGCTACCAAAGAAGGCCATTGCAAGTTCGAAATTCCCATAATAGCATGTCCGCTTGTGCATCCTCCGGCGTAACGCGTTCCAAAACCAACTAAAAATCCTCCAACGACAATCATGATAAAGCCACGAAGTGTTAATAAACTTTCCCAGGAAAAAAGTTCTTTTGGCAATAATCCCGAATGATCCGTAATGCCATAAGAAGCTAGTTGCTCAGAAAGCTGCCGCGTAATTTCAACCGGATTTGGATTTGCTAAAAAATAAGCAGCGATAATTCCGCCAAGGAAAATTCCAAAAACGAAGAATAAATTCCAGCTTTCCTTTTTCCAATCGTACTTAAAAAATGAAATATTCGCCGGAATACACATCGCACAAATATGTCGCAATGACGAACTAATCCCGAAAGATTTATTTCCGATAATCAACAAAATTGGAACAGTTAATCCAATCAACGGACCTGCAACGTACCAAGGCCAAGGTTCTTTTATAATTTCTAGCATATTTTAAGGTTCAAAGGTTCAAAGGGACAGAGGTTCAAAGGTAGAGATTCGTAGGAATAACTTTGTCTCTTTGAACCTTTGCCTCTCTGTACCTCAAATTTATTTTAATACTTTACTTTGGCAAACAAAATCTGATTTTGGAATATCAGTCTTTGCAATTGCTCCAAAACCACCGTCAATTTCGGTAAAATTTCTGAAACCGCGAGCCTGCAAAATCGAAGCCGCGATCATACTGCGGTATCCACCGGCGCAATGCAAATAAAAATGCTCATTCGGATTAATGTCTTTTACCCAGTCATTAATATAAGCCAAAGGTTTACTGTAAGCATCTTCAATATGTTCTGCTTCGTATTCCGTTTCTTTGCGAATGTCAATTACTTTATCTTTTTCAATTTTGAATTCATTTGCAAATTGTTCAGCAGAAATTCGGTTAACCGTATCAACTTCAAAACCAGCTTTTTGCCAGGCTTCGAAACCGCCTTCAAGATGACCAATAATCGAATCGAAACCTACACGGCTCAATCGCGTTACGGTTTCTTCTTCCAAACCAACTTCTGTAACTAATATAATTGGCTGCTTTACATTCGCAATTAAAGTTCCAACCCACGGTGCAAAATCACCATTGATTCCGATATTTATAGATTGCGGAATAAATCCTTTACTAAAATCACCATTTTTTCTGGTATCTAAAATTAAGGCTCCGGTTTCTTCGGCTACAGCCTCAAAATCTTTTGCATTAATAGCTTTCATTCCGTTATTCAAAACAGATTCAAAGCTTTCATAACCTGTTTTGTTCATGGCAACATTCATACTAAAATAGGCTGGAGGAGGTAATAATCCGTCAGTAACTTCAGTAATAAATTCAGTTTCCGTCATATTTGCACGCAAAGCATAATTGGTAGCTTTCTGATTTCCAATTGTCGAAACCGTTTCTTTACTCATGTTTTTTCCGCAAGCGCTTCCGGCACCATGAGCAGGATAAACAATCACATCATCAGCCAAAGTCATGATTTTATCTCTTAAAGAATGAAATAAAATTCCGGCTAACTCATCCTGAGTCATTCCAGCCGCTTTTTGCGCTAAATCAGGACGGCCAACATCACCAATAAATAAAGTATCTCCTGAGAAAATAGCGTGATCTTTTCCGTTTGCATCAACCAACAAATAAGTCGTGCTTTCCATTGTATGTCCAGGAGTATGCAAGGCTTTTATCGTAATATTTCCGATTTTAAATTCTTGTCCGTCTTTCGCAGAAATGCAATCGAATTCACAAGCCGCATTTGGTCCGTAAACAATTGGCGCCTGAGTTTCTTTGCTTAAATCGATATGACCGGAAACAAAATCAGCGTGAAAGTGCGTTTCGAAAATGTATTTTAATTTAACCTGATCGCGTTCTAAACGATCTAAATAAGGCTGAATTTCGCGAAGCGGATCTATGATTGCTGCTTCTCCGTTTGAAGTTATATAGTATGCACCTTGCGCAAGGCATCCAGTGTAAATTTGTTCAATTTTCATGATACGTGTTGTAAAAATAAGGGAATACAAAGGTAACCTACTTTTTCATTAAAATGGGTGACTAATGTTACACAAATTTGATTTTTGTGTAAAAAAAAGGGAATTTTACCATAGTAAGTGATATAAGTGATTTTAAGGTGTTGCGTAATGTACGTTGTGCTAAAATGAACTTATAATAACTTAATGTGTTGAAATTTTTTTTAAGAATTTTTATTATATTAAGTGAACAGGTAAGTTTAATGTGGAACGTAATCTGCTTTATTGTTAAATGATCTTACATCACTTATATGGTAGAAAAAATTCTATGTAATTTTACAACTGACTAAAACTACTGATATGAACACAGAAGACTTATTAAATCAAATTGCTTTTATTAAAGAGATTGATAAAGTAAAATACATTCAGCGAAAAACAAAGCTGTTTAATAGCGATCGAAATGAAAATGATGCTGAACACAGTTGGCATTTGGCTTTAATGGCGATTGTGTTGGCAGAACATTCAGATGAGCCTATTGATATTTTGAAAGTCGTGAAAATGGTTTTGATACACGATATTGTAGAAATTGATGCCGGAGATGTTTTCATGTATGATACACAAAAAAATCATGATAATACCGATGAAGAACGATTGGCTGCTAATCGTATTTTTGGTTTACTTCCTGAAAAACAAGCCGATGAAATGATTTCTATTTGGGAAGAATTTGAAGCCGGCGAAACCAACGAAGCAAAGTTTGCCAAATCGATGGACAGATTAGAACCTTTATTGCAAAACACGTCTAATAATGGAGGAGTATGGAAAGAATTTGACGTAAGCTATAAAAAGGTTTACGAAAAAAAGAGCGTTATAAAAGAAGGTTCAAAAACGTTATGGAATTATGCAGAAGGTTTAATTAATGAAAGTGTAGCAAAAGGGATTTTGAAAAACGAGTAGAGATTTTTTTTTATACGTAATCTTGTCATTTCGACCAAAGGGAGAAATCACACGCGATAATCGACAAAGATTAGCGATTTTGTTTATGGAGTTTCTAGTGCGATTTCTCCCTCCGGTCGAAATGACAAACGTACTGCAAATACAAAATGAATTGTTGAAAAGTTTAACAAATATCAGCTCATAAAGTTTTTTTTCAGGCAGGAATTTCGGGTTTTAATGGGTAAATTTGTGGGACTTCATAAATAAAATACCACTATGGAAGAAATGCTTTTTTATGACCGAATGCAATTTGCCTTCACAATTACCTTTCACTATCTTTTTCCGCAACTTACAATGGGTCTTTCGCTGATCATTGTTTATTTTAAGTGGAAATACCTCAGAACAAAAGACGAACAATACAATCACGCCACGCATTTCTGGATGAAAATCTTCGCTCTGAATTTTGCAATGGGCGTTGTAACCGGAATTCCGATGGAATTTCAATTTGGAACCAACTGGGCTAAATTTTCTGAATTAACCGGCGGAATTATCGGTCAGACATTAGCAATGGAAGGAATGTTCTCCTTTTTCTTAGAATCTTCATTTCTTGGAATCTTTTTATTTGGAGAAAAACTCATTGGGCATAAATGGCATTTTGTAACCGGATTGCTCATTTGGATTGGTTCCTTTGCGAGTGGATATTTAATTATTGCGACACATTCCTGGATGCAGAATCCCGTAGGTTATGAAATACTTCAAAACGGAAAATTTGTATTGACGAATTTTAAAGCTTTATTTCTAAATCCGTGGTTGTGGCCCTCTTATTTACACAATCAGGCAGCTTCTGTGGTAACAAGTTCATTTGTTGTGGCAGGAATTGGCGCATTTTATATTTTGAGTCAGAAAAATGTTTCTTTCGGGAGGTTGTTTGTAAAAACAGGTGTAATCTTCGGATTGATTTCTTGTGTAATTGTTGCAGTTCCAACGGGAGATTTACTGGCTAAAAATGTCGTGAAATACCAACCCGTAACTTTCGCTGCTATGGAAGGAATTTTTCATACCGAAAAGAAAGGTTCTGAAATTGTTTTAATTGGTCAGCCCGATGTAAAAGATAAAAAACTGGATAATAAAATTGCGGTTCCAAATATTCTAAGTTTCTTAACTTATGGAAGTTGGGACAGGGAAGTAAAAGGTTTAGACCAGTTCGAAGAAGATTTACATCCAACCAATATCTCCGGATTGTATTATGCGTATCATATTATGGTCGGACTCGGAACTGTGTTTATTGGTTTAATGGCTTTTGCTGTTTTTCAGTTGATCAGAAAGAAATTATATCAAACCAAATGGGTTTTATGGTCGCTGCTTTTTATGATGCCATTTCCGTATATCGCTAATACTACAGGTTGGTATTGTGCCGAATTAGGAAGACAGCCGTGGCTGGTTTACAATTTAATGCGAACATCAGCGGGAGCATCGCCAACTGTTTCATCGGGAAATACTTTGTTTACTTTACTGGGATTTATAGGATTGTATCTTTTACTGGGAATGTTGTTTTTGCTTTTGGTTGGAAAAATTATAAATAAAGGACCTCTTCATGTGGAACTTTCAACAGAAAAAATATAAATATGGAATTTTTTTGGTACGTAGTTTTAATGGGAATTCTGGCTGTTTATATTGTATTAGACGGTTACGATTTTGGCGCAGGAATTATTCATTTATTTCTGGCTAAAGAAGAGAAAGATAAAAAAGCAATTACAAATGCCATTGGTCCGTTTTGGGATGCCAATGAAGTTTGGATAATTGCTGCCGGTGGCGTTTTGTTTTTCGCTTTCCCTACTTTATATGCTTCTTCTTTCAGCGGATTTTATTTGCCTTTAATCATGATTTTATGGCTTTTGATTTTCCGCGCGATTGGTCTAGAAATGCGCGGACAAGTGCACCATCCAATGTGGGAAGTAATTTGGGACAAAGCTTTCGGAATCGCAAGTTTGCTTTTGGCTTTGTTCTTCGGAATTGCTTTAGGAAATATTGTTCGCGGTGTAAATCTCGGAATGGTAACCAACAGCGTTTCAACACAAGAAGCGCATTTTTTCTTTTTGCCTTTATGGAATCCTACTTTTAGTCCGCAAGCCAACGAATTGGGAATTATAGATTGGTTTACGCTCTTTTTAGGAATTGTAAGCGTTGTAGCTTTGTCAATTCACGGTGCCAACTGGATTATTTTTAAAACCAATTCATCTTTAAATACAAAGCTTAAGAATTTAGTTTTTAAACTGAATATTGTTTTATTGATTTTGGTTGTTATCTCGCTGCAAATCTGGCATTTTATTGAGGCGGAACCATTTCATAATTTTGTAGAAAATCCAATTCTTTGGTTTTTTCCTATCATGACTTTTGTTGGAATTTTAGGTTTGTTCAAAGTACGTTCGTACCAAAAAGACGGAATGGGATTTCTGTTTTCCACTTTATTTTTAGTGGGAGGATTTGCTTCAACAGCCGTTTCGATTTTCCCGAATGTTTTGCCTTCGACTAATAAAGTAAATCCGTCCTTAACCATTTATAATACAGCTGCCGGCGAATACGGATTAAATGCCGGAATGAGTTGGTTTTTTATCGCTTTGTTTCTAGTGATTATTTATTTTATTATTCAGTATCGCGTTTTTAGCGGGAAAATGGATGAGGTTGGGTATGGGGAGCATTAAAGTTTTTTTGCCACGAATTACACGAATTTTCACGAATTGATTATATGAATAGCCGTTGGTTTTTACCAACGGCTTTTTAATTTGCAAGTGTGGTTGCTTCGTTCCTCGCAATGACTCAGCGTATGTCCTTGCGAGGAACGAAGCAATCTCATGTAGTATATCGACACTTAAGTAACCTTACAGGAGATTTTGAAAACTAAAGCTTCTTGTTACCCAATTTTGCGTTAGGGATAGGAGCGGTATCCTTTTTTATGGCTTTTTCTGCCATAAAAAAGATATAGCGGATAGCCCGACCGGAGGAACGCCCAAATTTATAACCCATAATTTTACTAGTTTGTTAATTAATATTTTAGACCAAAATATTCTTTGAATTATTACTTTTATATTAAGAAATTCTGACGTCATTTTTGATAATATCCTTACAAATATTGTAATTGATTTAGTTTTTAGTAGTTTTGTTATAACTAAGAACAATTTAAACTTAATTATATGTACAATTGTTTCGATATCGCAAAGTATTTCATAGATTTAGCAAAGGAAGAAGGACAGGGTTTAGACCCAATGAAACTGCTGAAATTGACTTATATTTCGCATGGATGGTACTTGGGAATTACCGGAAATCCGCTTTTTGAAAATCAGGTGCAGGCTTGGAAATACGGATCGGTTATTCCGGATTTATATTATGCAATACGAATGTTTGGGAAAGATAATGTCGATCCTTTTCTATTGAGTATTTCTGCTAAAAATCCGATTAAGGAAGAAGATAAGGAGTTCTTAAAGAAAATTTGGAACAATTATAAGAACTTATCCGGATTGCAACTTTCTGCCATAACACACGAAGAAGGAAGTCCGTGGTCGCAAACCTGGGACGGTACTTATGATACTGTAATCGAAAATAGTATTATAAAAGATTACTACAAAGAAAAATTGAAAAAGTAATGGAGAAGAGTTTAGCAGAAAAATTGACCGATAGCGCTTTGGGATACGACATAGATAATGTTCCTGTTGATGTTACCAAAGAGGCTGAAAAAGAAGATCATTTGATGAAACCTTATGATCCGAAAAGCCATTCGGAATATATTGAGCTAAAACGATTTGAAATTGAACAGGCAAATGAAAGTTCTGAACGAAAGTTAAGGCAGGAAAATGCTAAAAAAGCTTTTATTTTTTCTTCACGATGGGCAATATTTATTGCCATTGTAATTCTTTTGCATGGTTTTGGCGCTTCATACAAATTCTATATTTTAACACAAACTGAATTTCTTTTTGTAATAGGAACTTTAACAGCTTCGATTTTTGCTTTTTATACTTTGGTACTGAAGTATTTGTTTTATCGAAAGCCAACTGTTTCTAAAACTATTACAGAAAATAAAAACACATAATCCGTTTACTCTAAGGAATAAACGGATTTTTTTAGTTTTCATCTTGTCAATTTAAATAAAAAATCTGCCAAATCTGCTTGAAACTAAAACGCTAAAACAAAACCTCTTTTGTAATAATATAAAATCCCATTACTAACACAAACCATCCGAAAATAGGTTTTAATCTGGCACCATCAATTTTTTTAGAAAGCTGGCTTCCAATGATCATTCCGATAAGTGCCATTGCAGAAACACTTAATAAAAAAGGATAATTTATCGGAGTTCCGATGTATAAATCACCTCCAAAACCTATGGATGAATTTATGGTGATGATTAATAATGAAGTTCCAACGGCTTGTTTCATTGGTAAATTGGCGAAAAATAGCAGAGCAGGAATAATTAAAAATCCGCCGCCTGCACCCAAAAATCCGGTTATGATTCCGACAACGAAACCTATAAAACTTAATTGAAGATAATTGGTTTCGGCACTTTTTATTTTGGGTTTGTTTTTGCGAATCATTGAAATTGCTGCGGTAATCATTAAAACCGAAAAGACAATCATAATCAGAAAATCTTTTGAAACAGAATAGGAAGAGATTGAAAATAAGGTTGAAGCAATTTGAGGAAAAATAACTTCGCGAATAATCAAAATTGAAATTACAGACGGAATCGCAAAATACAATGCCGATTTCAGCTTTAAATTTCCCATTTTATAATGACTGTAACTTCCGAATAATGCAGTCAATCCCACAATAAATAAAGAATAAGATGTTGCCTGTTCGGGATTTACTTTAAATAAATATACCAAAATAGGAATAGTTAATATCGAGCCGCCTCCGCCAATTAAGCCAAGCGAAATCCCGATAATGATCGAAGCAAAATATCCTATATATTCCATTGCTGTTTAGTTTGTACAAAGGTGCTTCGTTAAAAAGAGATTCACAGTAACATTTATCACATAGGATTTATTAAACACTAATTTCACGAATTAACATGAATGTTTTTGCCACAGATTAAAAAGATTATTCTTTAGAGGATAAATTTTTAACACATAGAAACATAACTTTTTAAATTTTTAAAAGGCGTTTTACTTGCATGAATTCACATAGCTATGTGTGATAACAAGTTATCTTAATTATCTTTTTTTAAACTATAAAATCTATGTTTCTATGTGTTTAAATTTTTCGTGTTAATTTGTAAAATTAGTGTTTAATAATTCTATTTGGTTTCTATTCAGTTTCACTAAACCTCTCTGTTCCATTTTTTTGAGTAATCTTGAAACCACTTCTCGGGACGTATTTAGTTCTGTTGCAATTTCCTGATGTGAAAGTTTCACTTCCTGACATCCGCACGCTTCTGAATGTCTTTTAAGATAAAATTCTAAACGTTCATCCATAGAACGGAAAGCAATATTATCGACCACTTCGAGAACTTCTTCAAAACGGCTTCGATAGGTTTCAATTACAAACTCGTACCAGGATCTGTGCTCCATCATCCATTTGTCCATCATTTGGAGCGGAATCATCATGACTGAAACATCTTCGACTACTTTGGCCATAATTTGGCTTTTTTCGCTTTTGGCAGTGCAAATCATCGAAATCGCGCAGGCCTGTCCCGGTTGCAAATAATACATTAAAAATTCTCCGCCATCCTCGCCTTCACGATAAATCTTGATTTTTCCTTTGGTAATCAAAACCGTGTTTTTAATATATTGTCCGGTTCGCATTAAAATAGTTCCGGCCTCAAAGTGTTGCAGGGTTCCGTTTTCTTCAATAGTTGAAATGAGTTCTTTAGAGAAATTTGGAAAGATGTTTTTTAATGAATTTTGCATCGTTTTATTTGGGTTTGTCACATCGAGCGGAGTCGAGATGCTTTGCGGGTTCTCGACTCCGCTCGAACTGACAATCGTTAATTTAGAACTTTTAAGTTTTATCAAAATAAGATTTAAACCTATAATTTGATACAAAGATAGCAGATTGAAGTGGTTTAAAATGTGAGAAATCTATTTTGAAGAGGGAATTTCCGAAAATGAGAAAATCCAATTTTCCATCGATTTTATAGACTATATTTTTAAAAATAGTGAGTAAATTTGTAATTCACTGATTATAATAGTTTCTCTAAAACGTTTTCTGAGAATAATAATCGAAATCGCATTTGGTACGTTTTTAATTAATAGAAACGTCGTAATTTTACAAAAAACACTTATTATGAATTTATCACAAGAAGATTGGGTTAATCAGCTTGCTGCTGACGAGAATGCAGTTATACTGGACGTAAGAACTGAAGACGAATTTAACGACGGTTATATCGAGAATGCTGTAAACATCGATATTAATAAAGGTCAGGGTTTTATTTATGAAATCGAAGAATTAGACAAAAATAAAAATTATTACGTGTATTGCCGTTCTGGAGCCAGAAGTGCAAAAGCATGCCAGGTTATGAATGAATTAGGGATTAATAATGCCTATAATTTACTTGGCGGAATCCTGGACTGGGAAGGCGAAACCATAAATCCATAAAACAAAAAAAGAGGCCTAATGAGCCTCTTTTTTCTTTTTGAAATTGCAATTAATAACCAAACTATAAAAATTACCAAATTATGAGTTTAATCCCCGAAGAATATCAAATTACAAACCTTATAAATCAGGATACTTATCTTGTAAATGGAGAATTGAAAAAATGGACAGGACAAACTACACCTGTATTTTCAACAATTTCTTCTACAGAAAAATATGCGCCAACAGTATTAGGATCGATTCCATTTATGGGAGAAAAAGAAGCTGCTGAGGTAGTTGAGGCTGCCAATGGAGCCTATAATAAAGGGCAGGGCTTGTGGCCAACCATGAAAGTATCTGACCGTATTAAATGCATGGAAAATTTCCTGAGACAGATGAAGGACACCCGCGAAGAAGTGGTTAAACTTTTGATGTGGGAAATTGGGAAAAACCTTGGCGATTCGCAAAAAGAATTTGACAGAACCATAGAATATATCCAAGATACGATCGACAGTTATAAGGAATTAAACGGTCGCAGTTCGTATTTCTCTAAAGTACAAGGCGTTAATGCAATGATTCGCCGTGGACCTTTAGGAGTTGTATTGTGTTTAGGACCTTACAATTACCCGCTTAATGAAACATTTTCGCTATTGATTCCGGCTTTGATTATGGGTAATGCCGTAATCTTTAAACCGGCAAAACATGGTGTTTTATGTATTTCGCCATTATTGCATGCTTTTAGAAGCAGTTTTCCTAAAGGCGTAATCAATATTGTGTATGGCAGAGGGCGCGAAATTGCATCTCCAATAATGAAATCAGGAAAAATTGATGTTCTGGCATTAATCGGAAACAGTAAATCGGCAATTGCATTGCAGGATCAGCATCCAAACAAAAACAGATTACGTTTGATTTTAGGATTAGAAGCAAAAAATCCGGCGATTATTTTACCGGATGCCGATTTAGATTTAGCTATTCAGGAATGTATTGCAGGAAGCTTATCTTTCAACGGTCAGCGTTGTACAGCTTTGAAAGTTTTATATGTTCATGAATCTATTGTAGAAGAATTTAACAAACGTTTCTCTGAGAAAGTCGATGGATTGGTATTTGGAAATCCTTGGGAAAAAGGAGTTTCATTAACACCGCTTCCTGAAAGTGATAAACCAAAATATATTCAGGGTTTAATTGATGATGCAACTAGTAAAGGAGCAAAAATATTGAACGAAAAAGGCGGTAAACAAACAGAGAATTATATTTTCCCTGCAGTTTTATTTCCTGTAAACAAACAAATGAGAGTCTATCACGAAGAACAATTTGGACCAGTAGTACCAATTATTTCTTTTAAACATATTGATCAGCCTCTTGATGATATGGCCGAATCAAATTACGGGCAACAAGTAAGTTTGTTCGGAAAAGATATTAAAACGCTGGCACCGCTTATCGATTCTTTGGTCAACTTAGTTTGTAGAGTAAATCTAAACAGTTCTTGTCAAAGAGGTCCGGATGCGTTCCCGTTTACAGGTCGTAAAGATTCTGCTGTAGGAACATTAAGTATTCCTGACGCTTTGCGTTCGTTCTCGATTCGTACGTTCGTAGCTTCAAAAGATATTGCTTACAATAATGAAATTTTGCAGGAATTGTTAAACAGCAAAGAATCTAATTTCATTAATACTGATTATATTTTGTAGCAACGGATTTTAATCTGTTGAAGATGCAGAAACCGTCTTTTTCATTTTTTGAAGAAGACGGTTTTTTTTATGTTGCCACTAAGGCGCAAAGTCACAAAGTTTTTATTTGTGTCTTTTAAAACAATAATCTTTGCGTCCTTGGGCCTTTGTGGCAAATTAACCATAACGATAAAATATCTTTGAGTAATTGTAACAATCAATCGAAAAATAACACTAATAGTAAAATCAATTTCAATTACCAAAAATCTTAAACCACGTTATGGAAAAATTTATACTAATCGTATTCTTATTTTTAGCGCAAAATAATTTCGCCCAGGAATTATATATGCCCAGAAATATTAAAGATGCCTACGCAAAAGGAACTCGTTCTGCAGACGGAAAACCAGGAAAAAACTACTGGCAAAATCACGGAAAATATTACATTGCTTTAACTGTAAATGCAGATACAAAAGTTGTTAGCGGAAGTGAAACTATTGTTTATGAAAACAACAATAACGATACTTTGCGAAACTTGCCAATTCGGTTTGTAAACAATCTTCATAAACCATCTTCTCCAAGAGGCGGAAGTGTTAGTGATGATTTTTTAAGCGACGGATTGACTATTACGTCTTTAAAAATTGAAGGAGAAATTTACAAAGAAGATGCAAGAAGCTGGGGAACAGTGGGAAATGTTAAAATGAAAAAACCAATACTTCCTCATTCTAAAATCACTATTAATATCGATTGGAATTATCCGTTATCTAAAGAGAGTGGTAGAGAAGGCCAAATTGATAACACGACATTTTTTGCCGCTTACAGTTACCCCCGTGTTTCTGTTTTTGATGACTACAATAAGTGGGACAGATTGCCTCATACAGATCGTCAGGAGTTTTATAACGATTTTAATGATTATACCTATTCTGTAAAAGCGCCTAAAAATTATGTAGTTTACGGAACCGGAGATTTATTAAATCCGGACGAGGTTTTGCAACCTGAATTTTCAGCGCGCCTTAAAAAATCTTATGCAACAGATGAAATTTTGCACATCGCCAACGAACAGGAAATGAAAAGTGGTGTTGTAACCAAACAAAACGATTGGAATATCTGGAAATTTGAAGCCAAAAATATCTCTGATGTTTGTTTCGGTTTAAGCGATCATTATTTATGGGATGCCAGCAGCGTTGTTGTAGACAAAAAAACAAACCGTCGCGCGAGTGTTCAGGCAGCATACGATGTAAAAGGAACTGATTTTGTCAATTCTATCAAAAATAATAGATATGCTTTAGATTGGTTTTCGAACAACTGGCCGGGAGTTCCTTATCCGTTTTCTAAAATGACTGCTTTTCAGGGATTTGCAGATATGGAATATCCTATGATGTGTAATGACTCGCAAGTAGGAGATCCGGTTTTTGCACAATTGGTTCAGGATCATGAAGTAGCACATACTTATTTTCCTTTTTATATGGGAATCAACGAAACACGTTATGCTTTTATGGATGAAGGCTGGGCGACTACGTTTGAATATTTAATTGGAACTGCACAACACGGAAAAGAAGCTGCAGATAAATTTTATAAAGAATTTAGAGTAGCACAATATATAAATGATCCATCGACAGAACAGGATCAGCCTATTATCTCAATGTCTACACAGGTTTCAGGCCCGGGATATGGAAATAATTCATACGGAAAAGCGTCACTTTCTTATATTGCCTTAAAAGATTTGCTTGGAGATGATTTATTCAAAAAATCCCTTCATGCTTATATGGAAACGTGGAATGGCAAACATCCAATTCCGTGGGATTATTTTAATTCATTTAATACAAGCTCTGGAAAAAACCTGAACTGGTTCTTTAACAATTGGTTCTTCACGAATAACTATATTGATCTTTCAGTTAAAAATGTAGCAAAAAATAGCATTTCTATAGAAAACGTAGGAGGTTTTGCAATTCCCTTTGATGTAAATGTCGTTTATACAGATGGTTCAAAAGAAACCTTACATCAAACTCCTGCAATCTGGGAATCAAATCAAAAGCTTGCTACAATTACTTTAAACGGTAAAAAACAAATTAAACAGATAATGGTTGACGGAGGTATTTTTATGGATTTTACGCCGGCAAATAATACCTGGTCAGCAAAATAATAAGCATTAAATTGTATTTTAAAATCATCTTTTTCAAATTGAGAAAGGTGATTTTTTTGTTTAATGAATTGAAAGTTAGTTGATTGTGCTCTTTTTGAATTTTTATGTTTTTGACTAACGAAAGAAATACCTTATTCTGTTAGAAATTATTTAATTAATCTAATTATGTTTGCAGTCAATTTAAAATCCCCATTTAAATGAAAAAAAACATTACAATTCTTATTTTACTTTTAGTTTTTAAAGGTTTTAGTCAAAACGATGCAAAAGCTAAATTTCAAAAAAACAAATATGAAATGGCTGTATCCTGCTACAAAAAAGCAGATTTTAAAAATGCACTCGATTTATATTCTGTTGTATCCAGAATTAGACCTGAAAATGAATTAGGGAAAGAATCTATTAAAAAAGTAGATACCCTAAAAACCATTTTAAGAAAAGATATAATGGATAAAGCTTTAGGTATCTGGAAATTAAGAGGTGATAAGCCAATCTGGGCGGTAAATTCAGAAAGTGATTCCAAAAATGCATTAGTCGAGCAATTTATTGAAATAAATAAAACTCAGATTTTATTTTATGAACTCGATAAAAAGACATTAGTTAAAAAGCCTATAAAAACTGAAAATCTTGTTTTCTACAATAAAGAAGAATCAGATTCCTTATTTTCAGCCATTATTTTATCTGACGGTACGATCTGGAATTGTACAGTAGATGAAACTTCAGGTATCTTGCACGTGATTAACATTGCTAAAAAAACTGAAAGGGGTGTTGAAAAAATAGAAACCAACAATCTGGAACGATTTTACACTAAAGGATAAAAGAATTACACTAAGCTAAATTTCGATTTGCTTTTATATTATATTTACTATTCTGAATAATAGAATTAAACAGTTAGTAATATCTTAAAGACTATTTTCGGAAAGAAAATAGTCTTTTTTGTTTTTGATTGAAATGATTTTAAGTCAGACTGTAAAAAGTAATTTATCATATCAATTCCCATATTAAACAAATGATAGCCGTTGGTCGGTTCCGTTACTGATCTGACGAATTTTTAATAAACGGTATTTACTAAACTAAAGAAAAACGGAAAAAATAAAATTATAAAGTATATGTCAGGAGAAAAAGATTTACAGATATTACTTAAAAGCATGAAACCGGAACAGAATTCAGGAGATTATGTTTTTTGTAAAACAGAAAACTTAGAAAAAGTAAATCTTGCTGATATTGAAATGTTCTTCAAAGAAAAAGAAGCAATTACAATAATTCTTAAAAAAGAAATTGCCGACACATTAAAGTTAGATTATACTGTTATAATGTCCTGGATAACCCTTTCTGTGTACTCATCATTAGAAGCAGTTGGCTTAACCGCAGCTTTTTCGAAAGCACTTGCAGAGAATCAAATTAGCTGTAATGTCGTAGCGGCATATTATCACGATCATATTTTTGTAAATAAAAATGATGTAGAAAAAGCAATGGAAATTCTAAACTCATTTTCAAATTGAATTGATTTAAATTTGAATAAAAATAAATTTCCAATGAAAATTGCAGCAATTCAATCATCAGAAACCTGGCAAATAAGACACGAAGTAATGTGGCCGGATCAGCCTTTTGAATTTGTTCAATTAACCGAAGATAATTCAGGATTGCATTTTGGTGCTTTTAGTAATGAAAAATTAGTTTCAGTAGTTTCCTGTTTTATTACTGATAAAGAATTGCAGTTTCGAAAATTAGCAACTTTAGAATCGTTTCAGGGTCAGGGAATTGCTTCAAAATTATTACTGTATGTTTTTGATTTAGCAAAAGAAAAAGAACTCAATAAAATTTGGTGCAATGCAAGATCAAACAAAAAGCAATTTTATGAGAAATTCGGTATGATAGACACTCATAAAACTTTTACTAAAGCAGAACAGGAATTTACTATAATGGAAATTCTGCTTTAAAAATCAATATAAAAATTTTCAAATAAAACATTTACAGTCAAATATTTAGGATTCTTCTTTTTTTGAACTTTGCGCTTTTTCATAAGTTCTAAATGTTACATTAAAGTTATGTACGAGCTGTTATTTTAGCATAAAATGGTTGGTTTTATTATCAAATAAAGAGTAGAAAAAAAAGAAAACGTTTTCGTATATTATAACATGTTAAGACTTTCTTATTTTATTTTTTTTATTCCAATCTTTTATTACTTTCGCACTCAAATGAGAAAGTTAATAGTATTTTTAACATTTATGAATTTCCTTCTGTTAGGCGGAGGGCAATACCTTAATGCTGAAACTCACCTAAATTCTCACCACCTTCTTGAAAAAAGACACCGGGTAAAATTTACCAATAATGAACAAGGCAGCTCAATTATTGAAGATGCCGATTTAGATTTGGATGAAGAATATTTTGGTGATAAAGATGGACTTTCAACTAAGTTTCTTGCAGCAAACTATAGTTTATTAAATGATTTATATTTGACATTCTCTCGTCAAAACGCTGCAAACTCATACAGTCTTTTTGAAATTTTAGGACCATCATGTGGTCAATCCAATCCTATTTACATTACTCAGAGAGTTTTAAGAATTTGATTCTACTTATACATCGGTTACCAAAGGCGTGATCATGCATAACTATGAATTGTATTTTTAAGATATTTCTTCATTTTTAAGGTTCACGTTTTATTCCGGCGACTGATGATTCTTTACATCTAAAGGAATTTTCATATTCCTAATTCAATCGCTTAATTTCCATTTTTATATCATGAAAAGAATAGTCGTGTTAACGGGCTTAATTGCCATGTTGTGCCTAACCAGTTGTACATCAAAAAAAGAAGAAAAAGAAGAAGAAGAAAAATTTACAGTGACCAATCCTGTAAAAATTGATACTTCGTTTACCAAGGAGTATGTTTCGCAGATAAAATCTGTTCGGAATATTGAACTTCGTGCCCAGGAAAAAGGGTTTTTACAAAACATTTATGTTGATGAAGGTCAGTTTGTAAAAGCGGGTCAGGTTTTGTTCAGAATTATGCCAAAACTTTATGAAGCAGAGTTACTTAAAGCTCAGGCTGAAGAAAAATCTGCTGAAATAGAATTGCAAAATGCTAAAACTTTAGCAGACAAAAATATCGTTTCTAAAAATGAGCAGGCTGTTGCCCAGTCAAAACTACAAGCAGCAAGAGCTGAAGTAGCATTGGCAAAAATTCATTTAGGATTTACCGAAATCAGAGCTCCGTTTGACGGAACAATTGACCGTATTCCATTAAAATTAGGAAGCCTTATCGACGAAGGAGAATTACTAACAAGTCTTTCAGACAACAGTCAAATGTTTGCTTATTTTAACGTTTCAGAGCCGGAATATCTACAGTATGAAAATGATGTAAAAGATCGTGCTCAAACTAAAGTTAATTTGCTTTTGGCAAATGGCGAAATTTTTAAATACCAAGGAAACGTAGAAGTTATCGAAAGTGAATTTAACAGCGAAACCGGAAATATTGCTTTTAGAGCAAGGTTCCCTAATTCAGGAAAATTGCTTAGAAACGGTGAAACAGGAAAAGTTCAAATGCTTGTTCCGTTGAAAAATGCTATTGTGATTCCACAAAAAGCGACTTACGAAATTCAGGACAAAAAATATGTTTTTGTTGTAGATAAAAACAACAAAGTGAGTTCAAGAGAAATCACCATTACAGGTGAAATCCCCGATTTGTATGTTGTAAGCAGCGGACTTACTGAAAATGATAAAATTTTACTTGAAGGAGTTCAGAAAGTAAAAGAGAATGACAAAATTAAATTTGAATACCAGGCTCCTCAAACGGTAATTAATCATTTGCGCGTAAAAGCAGAATAAGGTTTTGTTTAAATAGTTTCAGGTTTCAGGTTTCAAGTTCACATTGAAACCTGAAACTTAAACCTGAAACATTTTAAGCCTTCGTTTAGTTTAATCATTAAAAAAATATACAAATGTTTAATAAATTTATACAAAGACCAGTACTGTCGATAGTAATATCGCTGGTAATTGTCTTTTTAGGGGTGTTGTCGGTAATGAATTTGCCTATTACACAATTCCCTTCTATTTCTCCTCCAATGGTAAATGTTACGGCAGATTATCCTGGATCGAATGGAGAATTGATGATCAAATCTGTTGTTATTCCATTAGAAAGAGCTTTAAATGGAGTTCCCGGAATGAAATATATGACTTCTGATGCAGGAAATGATGGTGAAGCAAGTATTCAGGTTGTATTTAACTTAGGTACAGATCCTAACCAGGCTGCAATTAACGTTCAAAACCGTGTAGCTTCGGTTACCAATAAATTACCTCCATTGGTAGTTCGTGAAGGTGTAAAGATTACGCGTGAAGTTCCGAGTATGTTGATGTATGTGAATCTTTATAGTACGGATAAAAATACCGACATGAAGTTCTTGTACAACTATGCCGATATCAACGTTCTTTCAGAATTAAAAAGGGTAAACGGTGTTGGTTCCGGAGATATCTTAGGGACACGTGAATATGCCATGCGTATTTGGTTAAAACCTGATCGTATGCTGGCCTATAAAATTTCTGCCGATGAGGTAATGGAAGCATTATCAAGCCAGAGTTTAGAAGCTTCTCCGGGTAAAACGGGAGAAAGTTCCGGTAAGCGTTCTCAGGCGTTTGAGTATGTATTGAAATATTCCGGGCGTTTTACAACTAAAGAACAATATGAAAATATCGTAGTAAAATCAAACAGTAACGGAGAACTTTTACGTTTGAAAGATATTGCCAAAGTTGAATTTGGTAGTTCGATGTATGATATTTATTCGAACTTAAATGGCAGGCCATCTGCGGCTATCGTATTGAAACAATCTTTTGGAAGTAATGCCAATCAGGTTATTGAAGATGTAAAAGCCAAATTAGAAAAAATTAAGCAAAAATTCCCAAAAGGAATGAATTACGAAATCTCTTATGACGTTTCTAAATTCTTAGATGCATCTATTGAAAAAGTAATTCACACTTTGATCGAAGCCTTTATTTTGGTAGGATTAGTAGTTTTCCTTTTCTTAGGAGACTGGCGTTCTACGGTTATTCCGGCAATTGCAGTACCGGTTTCGTTGGTTGGAACTTTTGTGTTCATGCAGTTTTTCGATATTTCATTGAACTTAATTACATTATTTGCTTTGGTTTTGGCAATTGGAGTCGTCGTCGATGATGCAATTGTAGTTATTGAAGCCGTTCACGCCAAGATGGAAGAAGAACATCTCTCGCCATTTAAAGCAACTAAAAAAGCGATGCATGAAATTGCAGGAGCTATTGTTGCAATTACATTCTTAATGGCTGCAGTATTTATACCGGTTGCATTTATGTCTGGTCCGGTTGGGGTTTTCTACCGACAGTTCTCGATTACGATGGCAACAGCAATTATCCTTTCTGGTATTGTGGCATTGACTTTAACGCCGGCACTTTGTGCAATGATGTTAAAAAACAATCACGGTAAACCGAAAAAGAAAACTCCTGTAAATAGATTTATTGACGGATTTAATGACAAGTTTAACCTGGCACAAGGTAAATACCAAAATGTATTAGGAAAAATTGTAAACAGAAGAGCCGTAACTATTATAGCACTTCTTGGTTTTTGTGCAGGAACGTGGTTGATTAGCAGCACAGTTCCTTCAGGATTTATCCCGAATGAGGATCAGGGAATGTTTTATGCCATTATTCAAACACCTCCTGGATCATCATTAGAAAGAACCAACAATATTGCTGAGAAATTGCAAAAAATAGCGGAAGGTGTAGAAGGAGTAAAATCAGTTTCTTCACTTGCAGGTTATGAAATTTTGACTGAAGGAACAGGTTCGAATGCTGGTACATGTTTGATCAACTTAGAAGACTGGAATGATCGTAAACAATCTGTTCAGGAAATTATGACTGAACTGGAAGAAAAATCGAAAGATATTCCGGGTGCTAATATCGAATTTTTCCAACCGCCGGCAGTTCCGGGATATGGAGCAGCAGGAGGATTTGAGCTTCGTTTATTGGATAAAACGGGATCTAGTGATTTCAAAAAGTTAGAAGCTGTAAACAAAGACTTTGTTGAAGAATTAAACAAACGTCCGGAATTATCGAACGTATTTAGTTTCTTTAGTGCCAGTTTTCCTCAATATATGATGAAAGTTGACAACGATTTGGCACAACAAAAAGGAGTTTCTATCGAAAATGCCATGAACAGTTTATCAACGCTTGTGGGGAGTAACTACGAAATCAGTTTTATTAAATACGGAATTAACTATAAAGTAATCGTTCAGGCTTCGCCGGAATATCGTGCACAGCCAGATGATATTTTAAAGCTTTATGTGAAAAACAATCGTGATGAAATGGTTCCTTATTCTGCTTTTATGAAATTAGAAAAAGTGTATGGTCTTTCAGAAATTACGAGACACAATATGTACACTTCTACTGAAATTAGTGGTGGAGCTGCTCAGGGATATAGTTCTGGTACAGCGATTAAAGTTATTCAGGAAGTTGCTGCTAAAAAATTGCCTCGTGGATATGATATTGACTGGGCAGGTATTTCTGCAGATGAGGTTGCACAAGGGAATCAGGCAATTTGGGTATTCTTAATATGTTTAGGATTTGTGTACTTGGTTTTGGCTGCTCAATATGAAAGTTTTATTCTGCCATTATCAGTTATTCTTTCTTTACCGGCAGGTATTTTTGGAGCTTTCCTTTTATTGAAAGTTGCAGGACTGGAGAACAACATTTATGCTCAGGTTGCCATGGTAATGCTTATTGGTTTACTTGGTAAAAATGCGGTGTTAATTGTAGAGTTTGCCATTCAAAGGCATGCCGCAGGAAGATCAGTTCTTGAAGCTGCGATGGAAGGCGCGAAAGCAAGGTTTCGTCCTATCTTGATGACTTCGTTTGCCTTTATTGCCGGATTATTGCCACTTGCTTTTGCTACCGGACCTGGTAAAATTGGTAACAGAACCATTGGTACTGCTGCTGCCGGAGGTATGCTTATAGGGACTATTTGTGGGGTATTTGTAATTCCTGGTTTGTATTACATTTTTGCCAGAATTGCAGAGAAACACAAACTGGTAAAACATGAAGAAGAAAATCCATTAACAGAAGAAATTGATAACAATCATGTATAAATTTAAAACCTATCAATATAGTGTTGCTGTGGTACTTTGCCTTGCTGTTGCAAGTTGCAAAGCGCCACAGGCGACAACAGAAACACCAAGTAAACTGGTTCCCGATGCTTTTTATGTAAATAATGTAAGCAAGGATACGACTAACATGGCAAGTATTCCGTATCATGATTTCTTTAAAGATCAAAATTTGGTTAATTTGATTGATTTAGCACTGAAAAATAATCAGGAGTTAATGATCACTTTGCAGGAAATTGAAATTGCGAAAAATGATGTTCGCGTACGAAAAGGACTTTTATTGCCAACTGCCGGAATTAGAGCAGGAGCAGGAGTAGAGAAAGTAGGAAGATATACGAGCCAGGGTGCGGGTGATGCTTCGACAGAAATTAAGCCCGGAAAAGAAATGCCGGATCCGCTTGGTGATTTTGCCATCGCCGCGTATGCGAACTGGGAAGTTGATATCTGGAAAAAATTGCGCAATTCTAAAAAAGCAGCAGTAACCAGATATTTAGCTACGGTTGAAGGTAAAAACTTTGTAGTAACAAGCTTGGTGGCTGAAATTGCGAATTCTTATTATGAATTATTGGCTTTAGACAGTCAGTTAGAAATTGTAAAACAGAATATCGAATTGCAATCGAACGCTTTAGAAATCGTAAAAGTTCAAAAGCAAGCGGCGAGAGCAACAGAATTGGCTGTTCAGAAATTTCAGGCTGAAGTTTTAACTTCAAAAAGTTTAGAGTTTGATATTCGTCAGCAAATTAAAGAAGCAGAAAACAAGATTAACTTTTTAGTGGGTCAGTATCCGCAGGAAATAAAAAGAGACAGAAACAATTTCTTGACTTTGTTGCCATCAACAGTTAGTTCAGGAATTCCTTCTCAATTGTTAGCCAATCGTCCTGATATTAAACAGGCTGAAATGGAATTAACTGCGGCAAAATTAGATGTAAAAGTAGCTCGTGCAGAATTTTATCCTTCATTGGATATTTCGGCTGCAGTGGGGGTAAATGCATTTAATCCGTCTTATTTGTTCACGTTTCCGGAATCACTTCTGTATTCGTTAGCCGGAGATGTTGTTGCACCTTTGATTAACAGAAATGCCATTAAAGCAGAATTTAACAGTGCTAATGCGATACAACTTCAGGCGTTATATAATTATGACAAAACGATTTTGAATGCTTATATAGAAGTATCGAACCAACTTTCTAAAATTGATAATTTAGGAAAAAGCTACGATTTAAAATCGCAACAAGTTGATGCTTTAAATACATCTATTGACGTTTCTAATGATTTGTTTAAATCTGCAAGAGTAGATTATTTCGAAGTGCTAATGACACAAAGAGATGCATTAGAAGCGAAATTAGAATTAATTGATACTAAAAAAGACCAATTGAATGCTGCAGTCAATGTTTACAAAGGCTTAGGTGGCGGTTGGAAATAATATTATGCTTGCTAATTTGTAGAAAAAAAGCCTTTCGAGAGTTATATCTTGAAAGGCTTTTTGTATTGAATGATATTATAAAAGATGAATTTCTATTATACTTCTTTTTCATTATTAATTTCAGCTTCATCAGTTTCGGGAACATAATTTAGTTCTTCCTCGATCTTTTTGCGGTCCTTTTTATTTTGTTTAATTAAAATATAAACTAATAGTACAACACCAATAACTACCGCTGCGATTATAAACCAGTTGATTGCCATAATTTTAATATTTAAGTTTATAATTATATTGTTTGTTCTCTATTTTGATAAAAAGTCGCCAAACCAAAAACCGGATTGTTTAATGGTTCTTTTCTGCGTTTCAAAATCAACATGTATTAATCCGAATCGGGCGTTGTAACCTTCGGCCCATTCAAAATTATCAGTTAAGCTCCAAACGAAATAACCATCGACATTATAACCATCGTATTTTGCCTTAAGGATTTGTTCCAGGTTGTCTTGAATAAAATGCGTGCGCTTAATATCGTATACTTTTCCGTTTGTAACTGTATCAGGAAATGCTGCTCCGTTTTCGGTAATTATAATTTTCTTGATTCCTTTATAGGCATTAAATTTTTTAAGAATATGATATAGGGCAGGAGGATAAACTTCCCATCCCATTTCAGTCGATATCACATTTCGTTTTTCGGCACTTACTAATTCTGCACCTATATAAGGAGTCAATAAAGATGCTTTTACAACTTCTCTTGTGTAACATTGCAATCCTATAAAATCGAAATCAAAAGCCAGATTATTCAAATCATCTTCTAAAATGTAATTATTCAGCTTTTTAAGAACCGGTAAATCAGCTTGCGGATAACCAAGTCCTAAAATAGGTTCTATAAAGGTTCTGTTGAGCAAAGTATCAACTCTGTTTGCAGCCTGAACATCGGCTGGTTTTTCTGAAAAAGGCTCAATATGCGTGCACGAAAAAGTAGTACCAATAT
The DNA here is from genome assembly GCF_004362015.1 of Flavobacterium chryseum. Taxonomy (GTDB): domain Bacteria; phylum Bacteroidota; class Bacteroidia; order Flavobacteriales; family Flavobacteriaceae; genus Flavobacterium. Next base: position 40,532 of record NZ_SNWW01000008.1, on the reverse strand, counting down.
TAGCGTCTTTAACCTTACTTCTTAAAATTTTAGCACCGGCAACCGTAGCTAACGTTACATGATGTATGGCTTTAATATAATTGGTAATCCCTTTTTTGCCCGGAGCATGAATTCCCAGGAAATAACCGGCTCCTGTAAAAACAGAAGGTTCGTTGATTACCATCCAGTTTTTTACCCGTTCACCAAAATATTCCGCACAGATTTCAGTATAATCAGAAAACCATTTTACACATTCTCTATTCGTCCATCCGCCTTTTACTTCTAAGGCATGCGGTAGATCCCAATGATAGAGGGTAACCCAAGGTTCAATTCCGCATTCCAGTAAAAAATCGATTACCTTATTATAGTAATCAATTCCCGCCTCATTTACAGGATGAATTCCTGTTGGCATAATTCTGGACCAACTAATAGAAAATCGAAAGTTAGGAATGTTTAATTGGCGTACTAATGCAATATCATCTTTATAGGTATTGTAAAAATCGCAGGCATCTATGGCGTGATGGCCATTTTTTATTTTGCCTTTTTGAGATGTAAATACATCCCAGATAGAAGCGCCCTTGCCATCGGCATTATGAGCACCTTCAATTTGAAAAGCAGCAGTAGAAACTCCCCATAGGAAATCCTCTCCAAATTGCTCTTTATTTAGTAGTGAATGGTCAATTTTATTCATTTAAATGCTGCTTTCCTTTATTTGCGGAGTTTATTAATGAAGGAAAGATGATTGCATTGCTCTTAAAAAAAGCCATTCTTTAAATGATGTCAGGAATTTTAGGCTGAAGAATTTCATGGTATTTAGTTTTAATCAAATTAATGAAAAAGATATAAACTAACCGTAACGTCAACGTTATGAAATAGTTAACGATTGTTTTCTTTCACGCAAATTCCAATTTCTATTGCATAAACACTTGAAAATGAGGAAAAACTGATGATAATGCAATGTTTCAGGTTAAAATTATCTTAAAACAATAATTATGTAAGAATATCGAGAAATTATAGAACATACTTCAAGTTCTTTCCTACTAATTTAGCCATATAATTAAAACACAAATAAAAACAATTTAAACGAAATCAAATCATGAAAAATTTAAAACAAATATTATTCGTAGTAGCATTAGGCTTAGGTATTTTCGCAACTTCTTGTAGTAGCGATGACAATGAAGGAGAAACTATCGTTCCTATTGAAGGAAAATACAACCTTAGCAAACAAGGTGGTATTATCAACGGTCAGGAAGTATTGGTAAATCACCCATCTAATCAAGAAGGATGTCCTGGAGATTATTTAGATTTAAGAGTGAGTAATGCTGCTGTTATGGGTGATTATCAAGGAAGTACTTGTGCTTTAACAGAAACTACAGGAACATACGCAAGATCTCATAACGATTTGACTATTACTATTAACGGAGTTGGTACAACATCTGATATCATGAATTTAACTAACAAAGAGTTAAAATTAAAAGATAAAGCTACTGGTGTAATTACTGTTTATACTAGATAATATATCTTAAAGCTAAAAACTTAATCTTTTTAAAGATTAAAAATGAAAACGGAAATGACTTCTAAAAGTTATTTCCGTTTTTTTATGGCTTTTATTTTTTGAAATTATTCTGTTGGAAGGTAAATATCAAAAGTTGCACCTTTATCTTTTTCTCCTTTTGCAGTAATAATACCGTTGTGGTTTTCTACAATTTTTTTGACAATCGCAAGCCCAATTCCGGTTCCGTTGTATTGTTCTCTTCCATGCAAACGCTGAAATACTTCGAATATCTTGGTATTGTATTGCTGATCGAAACCAATACCATTATCTGAAATACTAATATGACAATATTTTTTTTCCGGAGACACTATTACATTATCTATATTTTCGCCTTTTTGTATTATACATGTAATTTTTATAACTGGCGCGACATCAGGTTTTGTAAATTTCAGGGAATTGCTGACCAGATTGTATATCAATTGTCTAAATTGAAAAGGAATTATATCTATTTCACAAGTTTCGTCTATTTCAACAGCCCCATGTTTTTGCTCTAATTCTTCTTTCAGATCTTCCTTTACATCGTCGATTATTTCACCCAGATCTATTTTTTCAAACACTCTTTCGGCAGTATTTGTTCTGGAATAAGAAAGTAAATCGTTGATTAACGTTTGCATTCTTTGTGCCGCATTTTGCATTCTTTGGAATTTATCTTTCCCTATTTCAGATAAATTTTCAGATTCTCTTTCTATAATCTGAGTTGCAAAAGTTTGGATTTTTCGCAGAGGTTCTTGTAAATCGTGACTTGAAATATAGGCAAACGACTGCAATTCCTTGTTCATTTTTTCCAGATCGATATTATTTTGCTCTAATTCTTTTGTTCGCTCGGCAACTTGTTTTTCAAGTTCATGAGTAAAAGATTTTTCGGTCTGAATATCTGTAAACGCGCCAACCCATTTTATGATTTTATTGTCTTTGTCAAAAACAGGTTCACCAATTACAGAATGCCATCTGTAGAAACCATTTTTGCTACGGATACGAACATCAGTTTTGTAAATTTTGCCAGTGGCTAAACTATCGCTCCATACTTTTATATTTCCTTCATAATCATCAGGATGAATAATTGCCCGCCATTCTGATTCGCCAGAAGGATGAATGCCTGTAAAATCGAACCATTTTCTGGAGGCAAATAAAGCGTTTCCTTTTTCATCGGTTTCCCAAATTAATTGCGGAATACTTTCTGTCAGAGAACGAAATTTTTTCTCACTTTCTTCTATTTTTTTTCTGGTTTCGACTTTTTCCGTAACATCAATAAGCGTTATTTTTATCCCTGAAATAGTATTATCGGCTTCCCGAACCGGAGCATATTCAAAATCGATATAAAACTTCTCCTGACCATTTTCACTGTTTATATACAATAAAGATTCTGATTCAGAATGTACGTCGCCGGTTGTGTAAACCTTATTTAAAAGTTTGCCATATTTTTGTTTTTTGAGTTCTGGAAATACTTCAAATATTTTTTTACCCTGAACATCGCTTTCTTTTTTTCTCCAAATGTTTTTCAAAAGTGCCACATTCACCATTTCAACTTCCATATCAATACCTCTTAATATGGCTTTTGGCACCGGAGATTGCATCACAAGGTTTCTGAATCTTTTTTCGCTTTCTTCTAATATTTGCTGATGATTTTTTTCGTCTGTAATATCTCTTACGGTTCCTATTAATCTTCCAGGCAGGTTTTCTGAATCGTAAAATACTTTTCCTTTTGCTTCAACCCAGTGAATAGATTCATCATCCCAAATTATTCTGGTTTCGTAATGAATGTAACCGTCTGTAATCGCATCTTTAAACGCTTTTTCGCGAATTTTCAAATCATCAGGATGAACATGACGCAGTAATTGCTGATGGGTTAGATAACTATCATCTTTTTTTCCTGTAATAATTTCGAAATATCTTCTAGAGTATTGAATATCTTTTGCCTTAACATCCAATTCCCATGTTCCAAGTTCACTGGCTTCAACAATAATATTCAGTTTTTCTTCGCTTATTTCTATTTTTTTTCTGGCTTCAACTTTTTCAGTTACTTCAGTTACGGTTACGAGAATTCCTGAAATTTCTCCGTTTTCTTCTTTTAGAGGATGATAAAGAAAATCAAAGTATAAAGTTTCGAGCTTTCCATTTCTATTTAGAGGAACAGGAACTTCAGATCCGTGATAAGGAATACCGGTTTTTAAAACGCCTTCTAAAAGAGGCCTAACCGTTTCTTCAACCTCTGGTAACGAGTCAAATAAAGACCTGTCTACAAAAGTAATTTCCTTTCTGTCAACTAATTTAAGATAAGATTGATTCGCCATTTCGACTACAAATTGCGGACCACGCAAAATAGTAATGCCCACAGGAGCCTGTTTTACCGTATTACGAAAACGCTTATCAGCTTCTTCTATTTTTTTCTTGGCTAAATTCAAATCAGTTAAGTCGACTCCGGTATTCATCACACCATAAATATCACCATTGATATCGTAAAGTGGCGTTAAATCATAATTAAAATAAAACGTCTGGAATTTTCCATTAACGGTTAGATCTAGTGGTGTGTTTTGAGTATGAAAAGATTTTCCTGTTTCGAGAACAGTATTTATTTGCTCAAATACAAGTTGATTATCAAGTTCCGGCAAAACATCTCTAAAAGATTTTCCTATTACATCAGGTCCTTTTCCCCATATAGCAATGATAGAATCGTTGGCAAGTTCTACGATCATTTCTTTCCCCACATAAACAGCAATAGGAAATGGCGCATTTTCTACCAGGGCACGAACTTTATGTTCACTTTCTTCTACTTTCGAACGTGCAATTACTTGTGCCGTAACTTCTATAGCAATTGCGACTACACCTGAAATACTGCCATCAGTTTCTTTAAGTGCTTCGTAAACAAAATTTACATATGTCGTTTCTTTTTTTCCATTTTTGGGTAATTCAACAGGACGTTCTGTGGCAATAAATTTTTCGCCGGTTGTATAAACTTTATCAATTATATGTTCTAAACCCTGATCTTTTGCTTCAGGTAATACTTCAAAAATGGGTTTATTAATTACGTCTTCGCCTTCTTTTCCCCATAACTGAATCATTTGCTGATTCGCAATTTCTATAATGTGATCTTTGCCTGTAAAAATGCACATGGCAACAGGAGTCTGCATGATATTGTTTTTAAATCGTGCATTACTTCTTTCTAATTCTTTAGCTGCTTTAACCTTTTCTGTGGTTTCAATAAAAGTGGATAAAATACCTCCAACTTCACCGTTTTCTTTTTTGATGGGACTGTATGAAAAATCAAAGTAGCAATCTTCATCATATCCGTTTCTGTTTAATGTAATTTTATAGTCAGGAAAACTTACCGCATTTCCTTTCATTACATCATCAAACATAGGCTTTATCGTTTCCCATACGTCAGAGAAAGTTTCTCTTGCGCTATTTCCCAAAGCGTTAGGATGCATAACTGAGCCCAAAATAGGACTACAGCTGCTATTGTATATTTGAGTAAAATCGTCGCCCCAGGCAATATACATTCCAAATGGGTTATTCAATACAACAGATACGATTGTGCATAGACTTTGTGGCCAGCTTTCGGGATTGCCCAAGGGTGTTTTGCTCCAATCTTTGGCACGAATAAGCTCGCCCATCTCTCCACCATCAGCTAAAAAATAATATTCATTATTTGGACTGCCCATTCAAATGTAAATTAGGGTTGAAGGATAAAGTGCTCTTTTGTAGGTTGTTTAAAGTTATTTTTTGCAGTTACACTTAGTGCGTCTCCTATCACTTTTTTTAGTTTAGAAAAATCACCGGGTTTTCGGATATAATATATCGCACCCTTTTCATACATCTGATCGACAATTTTCATGTCCAGAGAGGTAGAAAAAATTATAACCGGAAGATCTTTCAAATCCTCTATCTGTTTGATTTCAGTCAAACACTCGACACCATTTTTTCGGGGCATATTAAGGTCGAGAAAAAGAATATCAGGAAGATTTTCTGATGTGTTACTTTCCAGAAATTCCATAAGCTGAACACCATCATTAACCGTTACAAGAGAAACCGGAAGCGATAAATCATCAAGTGCTTCTCTAAAAAAAGCGCAATCATCTTCGTCATCGTCTGCAAGTAAAAGGCTGTATTTCTGGCTGTTCATTGTTATTAAAAATAAGTTTTAGAGGATTGAGTTTGTTTTAAATTTAAACTCAGCTGTAACGATTTCTGTACTGCTAATATAAAACTAATTTTATTAGTATTATTCAAGTGTATTTCAATAAGCAAAATTCGGGTATTTCTTTGATTAAGACTATGGATTTCGTCTGAAAAATCATCATAACAAAAAAACTATTTTTCTCCGGTGTTAATTATTTATTCATAGCAATATAATCAGATGGAGACATGCTGAAATGTTTTTGAAAATTTCGTCCAAAGCTCGTTTGCGATTTAAGCTCGTTTTTTGCCGTTAATAAAATTACCGGAATATGAATCGTTTCCAAATTCGTTTTCACTTTTTTACACAAAGTGATGCCATCCATAATCTGCATTTGAACATCGCTGATAATTAAATCGAGAGGAATTGCACGAGAAAGAATTGAAAAAAAAATTTCAAATTTATTTTAATATATTGACTTTAAGAATTAAGCCAGCTTTTGAAATTGTTTATCTCTTTTTTACTTAAAATAATAGGTTCTGTATCAGGAACGGCGATGTTGAGTAATAACTCAATTTTTTGACTTGAATGTTTTACAATCTCCTCAATATGATGTCTGTTGATAATGTATTTTCTATTTATTTTAAAAAATAATTTTGGATCCAGACTATTAATCAAATCTTTAAGATTGCTGTTGTACAAATAACTGTTTCCGGAATTGGTGTGTATAAAAAGGTGCTTTCCAGTAGCAAAAAAATACGGAATTACGGTATCGTTGATAGAGATTAACTTGTCTCTGTGACTCACTAAAAAATGATGCTGAATGTTGCTTTGATTTTCAATTTCGACCAAAGATTCAACAATTGGGTTTGGATTAAAAGTTTGTCGGATATTTTTATATTTCGATAAGGCTTCTAATAATTCTTCTTCTTCATAAGGTTTTAGAAGATAATCGATCGTAAAGTGCTTAAAAACTTTTACGGCATAAGAGTCGTATGCGGTAATAAAGATAACGGGGCATAAAATAGTTGCTTGTTCAAAAATGTCCAGGCTTTTTCCGTCTCCTAAATGAATATCCATAAAAGCTAAATCAACAGTATTTACTTTGAAAAAAGCAACAGCATCTTTTACAGATTTTAATATTGTTACTTCGCTTAATGTGATAATACTTTGTTGTTCCAGAATTGATTTCAGATAGTTTGAGGCCAAATGTTCATCTTCAATAATCGCAATTTTCATCTCCCTTTTTTTGGGACAAAGATAAAAAAAAAGCTCCGTTAAAAACGGAGCTTAATTCAATCTACAAGTTTGGGTTATTTAAACGTGCATTTTGGGGGAATGGCAAAGTATAACGCGGATCATTTTGGATTAATGTATAATCCTTATCGATTATTGTGTGCATGATTGATTTTTGAGTTGTTCTTCTCAAATCAAACCAACGGTGACCTTCTGCAGCAAACTCACGCTGTCTTTCCTGAGCAATAAAGTCAAGAAGTTCAGTTTGGTTCATTGAACCAACTGTTGTAGCAAGTGCATTGTAACCTGCAACTTTATATCTGTTTTTGATAAAAGTTAATACAGTAGTTTTTGCTGTTGTAAGATCACTTAATTGAGCTGAAGCTTCTGCTTTAGTTAAATATAATTCAGATGCTCTGAAAGAACATTTTTGAGCAAGTTCTCCACCTTTTCTAAATGCGTAATCACCTCCTAATTTTTGAAAATATACAGCAAAACGCAAATCATTTGTTTGATCGTAAGTATCTAATAAATCTGATGAAGCGTAAGAGGATCCTTTTAGGTTATTGTTAAAAACATCTTCAAGTGCCAATATAGATTCTATACCATCATAACTTGTTGTTAAAACAGGAGTAGCATTTAAATCAACTAAAGCATTTTTGTATGTTAATGCGTTGTTCGCAGCTTCTACAGCTTTTGCCCAATCTTTTTGATATAATGAAATACGAGATTCTAGTGCATATAATGCTGCTTTAGAAAAACGGTAGTTCAATCCTTTAGTCTGAGTATCTTTAGTAAGCAATTTTTTAGCTTCTTCTTTATCAGCAAGAATTTGTTCGTAAACTTTAGCTACACTTTCCGGAGTATAAGCCTGCTCTAAATCTACTTTTAGAGCTAACGGAACACCCTTATCAGTAGCTGCTGTAGCTGCATTATAAGGTTTTGCGAATAAGTTCAATAAGTCGAAATAAGAATAAGCTCTTAAAGCATAAGCTTCTCCAATTAACTGATCTTTATCTGCAGAAGCTTCAAGTTTACCAGCTGCATCATTTATAATAACATTTGCATAGAAAATGGTATTGTAAAGAGCATCATATTGAAAGCCTGTTGTAATCTTATCTGGGTTTGTGTCATTCCATGCATAAATATCTCTGAAGTAACTAAAATCCTGACCATATTGATCTAAAAGAAGTTCATCACCTCTTAATGTAGTAAGTGATTTATGCTTAGGAAAAGCTTCATATCCTCTTGTAAGTACGCTTCTGTAGTCTGTTAATGTTTCCGGAATTACTCTGCCCATTGGCTTTACGTCCAGATAATCGTCACAGCTTACCGTAGTAATAGCTGCGACGAAAAAGAATGCATATTTTAATATATTTTTCATCTTAAATCAGTTTAAAAAGTTAAGTTACATCCTAGAGATAATGATCTAGGAATTGGTTGCGCGTAGATATTTCCGTAAGTTTCAGGGTCAAAGTAACCTTTGTAATCAGAACTTACAACAAATAAGTTTCTTCCCTCGACACTAAATCTAATATCTTCCATGAAAACACTATTAGTCGCTTTTTTAGGTAAAGAATATCCTAAACGAATACTGCTTAATCTCATGTAACTCATCTCTTTTACCCATGTATCAAGTAAGGCATAAGAATCTACAGTGTTTGCAGTAGCATACCAGTCATAAGCCATCCAGGAATCACCTGTTCCAGAATTTTTACCTACAATACCAGGTAAGTTTGAGGTAGTGTTTGTAGATGAATAAGCATTCAAAATAGCAGTAGAATAGTTTTGTCCACGGTCTACTTCAGTTCCACTATAAGGAGGTCTTTCTACAACAGTTTGTTTAATGTTAAAAGTAGTAGCAATGGTTAGGTCAAAGCTGTGTACTTTAAAAGTGTTGATAAAACCTCCTGTAAATTTAGGGTCACGATCTCCTTCGTAGGTAAATAGGTCACGTGTTTCTGTTGCTGTTAAGCGTGATTGCGATATTTCTCCAGGAAAAAGATCTGCATAAGGGTCATAAAGGGCAAAAAAGGTGTTTGTATTAACTGTTTCTCCATTTTTATTAATAAATAATGGGTATCCATTTTCGTCGATTCCTGCTGTTTTTAGGGCGAATACAGCATTAACCGGATATCCTTGTCTTGAAGGAGTATAAGTATTCTCTCTAATTTGAATACGGTCTACATTACTCTTGTTGTGAGAGAAATTAATATTAGTAGTCCATGAGAAATTAGGACGTTCGATATTTTTTGTTGTTAATGCAATTTCATAACCTTTATTAGACACTTGTGCCCAGTTTAAAGTAGAAAATTCAAAACCATTTTCGATAGGAAGAGATTGTAAACCAATCAAATCGCTACTTTTTCTTCCGTAAATATCAGTTACAACACTTACACGGTTGTTAAACAATCCAAGATCAAAACCAAAGTTGGTATTGGTTGTTTTTTCCCATCTTAATTTATCGTTTGGCGGAGATGAGATAAAAATAGTTGGCTCATTTTGTCCTGGCAATAATACTACGTTTTTGTACTCTCCAACAACATAAGGAGACGTATTTTTGTCGATATTTCCTTGTAAACCATAAGAAGCACGTAATCTTAAAGTAGATAAAAATGTACTTTCTTTTAAGAAATCTTCTTCAGATACTAACCAAGAACCAGAAAGCGCCCATAATGGTAAGTATTTGTATTTAGGATCTACACCAAATAAATCAGATCCGTCGTAACGCACACTACCAAAAGCAGTATATTTTCTGTTGTAAGTATAAGATGCTGTAGCAAAGAATGAAGCAAATGCATTTTCGTTCTCTGTTTTTTGATATGTTCTGTAGTCAGCCTGGTTTGCAAGACTTTCGTTAGGGAAAACGATTTGCTTAGTCGTTAAGTTTGTTGGATTAAATCCAAAACCTTTAGTTGCAATAGAAGTATTGTAATTTCTTCTTAATTCGCTACCAGCCATTACCTCAACCTCATGCTTTTTGTTGAAAACAGCACTGTAGTTTAACATCGTTTTCCAGTTGTACTGGAAAAAGTCAGTGTTCGAATTTTGAATAATTCCACCATCAGGAAGGAAATAAGTAGCCACTCCGCCACTAAATCTTCTTGTTTTTTCTCTTTCTTTTCTAGTGTAATACGTTTCTTTATCTGCAAATTTCTCAGAAGCATTATTGTCAAATTGAAGACCTACCTGAGTAGTTGCTTTGAAGTTTTTAGTAATGTTATAATCAATATCTAGTATCGCTTTTATAGCTCTGTTTTTTAATTCGTAAGATGTATTTTCTCTCTCTTCAATGAAGTTAAAAGGAACATATACAGAATTATTTCCATATCCTGCAATATCCTTATCGTAGTTATAACTTCCATCAGCATTTCTAGGCGTTAAATAAGGGTTTACCGTTCTTGAATAATTTGCAGGATTTGTAAAACCATCTGTATCTGTTAAATACGATTTTGTGGTACTTTGAGAACCAAAAATACTAACACCAACACGTAATTTATCGCTTACTTCAAAATTGTTTTTTAAGGTAAGGTTGTATCTGTCGAATCCGGTTCCAATTGTAGTTCCTTCTTCATTATAAGCTCCAAGAGAGAAATAGTAATCAGATTTTTCTCCACCACCTGATACACTCACACCATATTGCTTATTAACTGCATCCTGGTACAATAAATTACCCCAGTTTGTATTGTTGTTTTTTAATGCATTAATTGAATTTTGAGTTTGTGGATTAAGAGAAGAAAAACCTCCGGCTCTGTAAGCTGCTAATTCGTTAGAACCGTTTAGAATGCGGGAAACTTGTCCGCCGGTAGCTCTGTAAGTTAAGTTTTCATCAGAAGCCATTGCCAATTCAAAATCAACTTTTTGAGATGAATTCATCAAGTTTAATTTAGAAAAGTCAGGTCTTTGTGTAAGGAAAGTATTCGTAGTAAAATTTACTCTCATATTTCCTTTTTTTCCTTTTTTCGTAGTCACAACGATAACTCCGTTTGCAGCTCTTGCTCCGTAAATAGCAGTTGCAGAAGCATCTTTTAAGATCGTGATATCTTTAATATCTTCCGGGTTTAAACCAGCGATAGAAAAGTTAGTCAACTGATCGATATTGTCTTTATCATAGTTTTGTGGAACATCATTTCCTTCTAAAGGCAAACCATCTAAAACCCATAATGGATCTTGTGGACCTGAAAGCGAAGCTGTACCACGAATTCTCACTTTCGCGATAGTACCAGGAGCACCTGTAGCCTGAGTCACGGCAACACCCGTAACCTGACCAATTAATAACTGATCAATACTCGCAACACCCGCTTGCTGAATGTCGATCATGTTTGCTTTACCAACAGCAGAAGTAAGTTTTCTTGTTTCGATTTTTTGGTAACCCGTAACAACAACCTCTTTCAACTCTGCAGTTTCAGATTTTAAATTGATGTTGTACGTTTTTTGGTTGGTAACTTCAAGAGAAGTAGACTCATATCCAATGTAAGTTACCCTTAAAAACTTTACGTTATTGTTTATTTTTAATTCGAATGTACCATCAAAATCGGTAACGGTACCAAGGCTTGAACTTTGAATAACACCTTTTTGTTGTGTGCTGTTTGAAATGGAAGCGTTTTCTACAAAAACCGATACACCGTATAAGGGCATTCCGTCTTTGGCATCGCTTACTTTTCCTTTAATTGTTCTGGTTTCTTGTGCAAACCCGGAAAGGGTAAGCATAAAACTCAGGATGTAAAATAGATTCTTCATTAGGGAGTTTTGGATTTGGTTAAAATTTATTATAATGTGTTGTTTAATGCTCTTTCAATTCGTTGAATCAAGTCGAAATAATGATTTTTCGTTTCCTGATTTCCAATATTTCTTTTCGATTTTAATAATTGTAAAACCTGATTTAATTCTCCTTTTTTATCAGATGTTACTTCCGAAACTCTCTTTAAAAAAGACTGATTAATATTGCGTGCCATTTTCGAATTATCTAAATAATCACACAATTGCGGCATGTTTAGGTTTTCATGAATTTCGATACTTTTTTTAGGTTCTGTTTTTTCAAAAAGTTTGTTTGTCGATACAATTAAAACATCAACATAATTTTTCTGAGTCAGACGTTCTAAAATCGTCAATGATTTATTTTGGATGGTCGAAGCAAAAATACTTTGACGTAACGTTTTAAATAATTGCGTTACTGTAAACACGTTTTCTTTCGTTTCATTACGCTGAAACAATTCGTTTTCAGTAATGCGCAACAAACGGTCATCATTCAATATATTGTACAAGGTTGCGTATTGATGTTCTCTTGCCAAAGTATAAGGCGTATATTCATAAGGCCCAAGCGGAGAATCTTTTAAAGGATTTGTTTTATCTAAAATCGGATTGAAAAACAACCATTCAGGAAGCGCAATACAGTTTTTTAATAAATAAGCAACCGCTCTTTTTTGTATCGCAGCCGGAACCGCAACATAACTCGATTTGTTATCACCGTGAACAGTTGTGTTTAAATAAACACCTCCAATATTGCTTAATACGTGGTAGTTATACAAACTCCATTGACCAATTGCGCCAATATAAAGTTTACCCGTTCCGTAGTAAGATTCATCTTTATCATACGTCCATTCCAGAATGTTGCTTACCACTCTTTTCAGGTTTTTAAGTCCGTATTCTCCGGCTTTCATAGCATCATTTCCTAAATCTTCAGATTGTGAACGCGGATCAATTGGAGCTTCTCCGTCTTGTTGTTCTCCATAAAAATAAATAGGATCATCCTGGTGTTTGGTAATCAAAGCATTTAAAGCAGTATGTTCTTCATTTTCATTAGCATACCATCTGTAACCCCATTCAATTGCATATTTGTCATATTCACCAATTTTTGGCGTAATTGCTTCTACATGATCTTCTGGCTGCGCAATATAATTGTATCGTGCATAATCCATAATAGAAGGAGCAGTGCCGCCCATTTTTGCCGTAAATTCTTTAGATCGCAGCGATTCAACATCATAAGCAAATGAAGCGCCCATATTGTGTCTCAAACCAAAAGTGTGACCCACTTCATGAGACGAAACAAAACGAATTGCTTCTCCCATATGTTCATCACTAAATTTATTTCCTCTGGCTTTTGGGTCAATTGCACCCGTTTGTATGCGCATCCAGGTTTGAAGTGACGTCATTACATTATGCCACCAGATAATATCTGATTCGATAATTTCGCCACTTCTTGGATCAACAACCGCTGGTCCCATCGCATTTGCTTTTTGCGACGCAACATAAGTAATAACAGAATAACGAACGTCATCGATATCAAAATCAATATCTTCATCCGTAGGTTCTTTTGCGATAACAGCATTTTTAAATCCCGCTTTTTCAAACGCAATTTGCCAATCGCGAACCCCTTCTATTATATACGAGCGCCATTGTTTAGGTGTCGAAGGATCGATGTAGTAAACAATGGGTTTCTTAGGCTCTACTAATTCGCCATTTTTATATTTTTCAAGGTCTTCTTTTTTAGGTTCTAATCTCCAGCGTGTAATTAATTCTCTCTCACGCATTGCTTGCTGATCATCACTAAAATACCAGTGTTTTTCTGAGAAATAACCAACACGTTTGTCTGCAAAACGAGCTTGCATTGGTACTTTATCCAGCAAAATAATATTACTTGTAACACCAATTGTAACTGATAATGCAGAACCGCCTTCGCTTACAGAAGTTGTAAGCTGTGATTTTACAACGATATTTTTAGGAAACGTTTTCACACTTTCGATATATGACAGTTCTGATTTTACAGATCCACCTAAACCAACATTACTTAAAACATCATTAAAACTTTTTTGTTTTCCGTCAAAAACCTTATTTGCTTTGATAACAATTGAAGTAGAATCGTTGTTTTTTGTTTCAATATCAAAAACTTCTATAATAGATTCCGAAAAATTAGCATTTACCGAAGCCGTTATAGCGTCTCCAATTGGGGATGAAACTTTTGGGACAGATGATTTAACCCAAACTTTTTTAGCAACAAGATCTTTGTGGAACGTGATGATCTTGTTTTCATAATTCATCCCTCTATTTAATCCGGCATCATTAACCGGCATTGGAACATTTGAAATTTTATTAACGATTAAAAATTCTCTTTGAAATAATGAATCGTTTATTTCTAAATATAAATCTGTTTTAACCTGAATTGTATTGAATAATCCTTTTTTGAAAGTTCCTTGTTTTAAAAGGTCAGCGTATTTTTTTCCTTTATAAATTTTAACAGTATCAGTAATTTGTTCAGTAGAATCTTTTTTATCTTTTTTATTCTTTTTTTGAGAAACCATAGTACTGGTACTTAATAGTACTGCCACTAAAACAATATTTTTTAGGTTTATCAATAATGCCTTTTCCCTCATATTGAAGTTAAGTTTAAGTTAATTTTTTGCCGAAAATATTCGATAAATTATGTTAAAAAAAACAAAAAGGAGTGAGTGGCTATTTTTTGGGAGTGAATGTTTTCTTTTTAGCTTATTAGAGGTAAAATGCAAGTAAATTTCCCGTCTTTTTTGAAGACCTGAAAATCGTTTTTACCATAATATTTGTAGATACTTTCTAAATATTTGTGACCAAACTTAGATTCTCCGCCAAAGTTTTGCTTTTCGTTTAAGTTATTGATAATGATGACCTCATCCTCGTGAATGTCAATCGTTATTACTAAAGGATTTTCATCAGAAGCAATATTGTGTTTTATTGCGTTTTCTATCGCAATCTGAAAGGCTAAATAAGGAACTTTTTTTGCCAGAACATTTTCATCATCTGTATTATTGATCGTGAAAACGAATTCTTCTTTAAATCTCGTCTGCTGCAGGAAAATGTATTTCTCTATAAAAAGCAGTTCTTCCTGAAGTGTAACAATGTTTTGAACAGGTGGATTTATAAGATATCTGTAAATCTTAGAAAGATTCAAAGTAAACTTTCGTGCTACGGCCGTATCACCGTCAATAAGCATGTAAAGTGAGTTTAGCGAATTAAATAAAAAGTGCGGATTTATTTGCTCTTTCAGTTGTTGTAACTGAATTAAAGCTTTCTCTTTATTTATTTTTTCATTTTCTAAAAGCAATTTATTTTTTTCCTTAGATAGTATTGCCTTTTCTCTAAAAGCTTTCTTATTAAACAGCGTAAATAAATAAAAGAAGACAATTAAAATCGAAGTCGTGATGAGGTAAATTAGCGAAGCATACTTTTTTACGGAGTTTACATTTTCGCTTCCAATTTCTTTTGGAGAGTTGGCAGAAACATACCAATTCGTGTTTTTCACATTCAGTCGTTTCGTATATCTGATAATATCTAATTTCAGATATTCTGAAAAAGCAATTTTTCGACCAAAAAATTCGTCATTGATAAATGTAGTATCCGCCGAAGTTAAGTTTGTGAGTTTAAAAATATTCTTTTTTAAAAGCTTTACTTCCGGATGGTACAGGATTGTTCCTTTTTCATCAAAAACAAAAGCATAATTAGGAATATCGCGACCAACAGTCGAAAAATAAGATTGCAACGATTTAAGATCAACATCAAAACCATAGCGAACAATAGTGCCATTTGCAGCAGCTGATTTGAAATAAAGACGCCAGAAAAAGTTTTCATGATCCTGAACTATCCTGCCAGATTGACTTTTAGAATCATTTTTAAGAATAAAATCTTTTATGGTCGATTCTAAATTGGTAGAGCTTTTAGAAGTCGTAAATTCTATTTTGTTGTTGTTAATCTGATACCAATTATTTTTAATCAGACTATCATTCGCATGAATCGTACTTAAAACTTTTAAATGATCTGATAAATTTTGAGTATTACTTATCTGAATAACACGATCTATTTCATTTTGAATTTGTAAAAAGCTTGAAAACTCCTGTTGTACAATTTCCTGTCTTTTAATAAAATTTCGCTCCGTACGTTCAATATTTGATTTTTCTGTAATTTGAGTAATCAAATTACTTAGTATATAAAGAGAAAGTAAAGTAAGGCCAATAAATACAATTCCTAAAATAAAGAATTTGCGGCCGGAATAGATATTTTTTAAAGAAAAATTCAAAAGATGTGATAAGTATAAATAGTGGTATTTGGCTATTGAAATTAAAAAATTTCGTGGGCAAAGATAATATTTTCTTTGAAACAGCTTTGAATTTATATGACGGATATTATTGATAATCAGATTGAAAGAATTTTACTTCTTTTTGTTGAAATAAAAATATATGCGGTTTTGGATAGTTAAAACAAAAAATTTATTCCAGCCTGAAAAAAAACAATAATAAAAGAATGTTCATTCATTTATTATTTTATCTTTGTTAAAAATTAGGCATGAGAATACGGGATATTGATAAAGAGAATTTGGTAATCGAGAATGCAATCGATCAAATTGTAACAGATGGTTTTCAGGGTTTCAGTATGAACAAGCTGGCGAAAGCCTGTTCTATTTCCGTCGGGACCTTATACATTTATTACAAGGACAAAGACGATTTAATTAAGAAAATCGGAACCGCTACTGCATTAGAATTTTTTAGCAGTACAATCAAAGATTTCTCGACAGAAATGTCATTCGAAGAAGGATTATGGAGACAATGGGAAAACCGGGCTGACTTTACCATGAAGTATCCAAAAAGAGTTGCTTTTTTCGAAATTATCAAGCATTCGCCACACGGAGAAACAATCTTTGATTCAATCAAAGAATTTTCAGATTTCAGGGCTATTATGAAACAGTTTATAGACAACGGACTACGTAATAAAGAGCTAATTCCGATGACATTTGAAGTTTTTTGGTCTATTGCCTACGGACCATTATATACATTATTAAACTTTCACAGAGACGGGAAAAGTATGGGAGGAAAACCTTTTGCACTTGACAAAGAACTGATGAGAGAAGCCTTTCGGGCTACCATTAAGGCTTTAAAACCATGAAAATTATGGAAACAGATTTACAAAAAATACATATTTTTAAGACAGACATTACGAAAATAGATTCCAATTGTCCGATGCAGGAAACGCTGAATAAGCATTCGGACATACTGCAATGGAGTGTCGATTGCGAAGACGTTGACCGCGTACTGCGTGTCGTTTCAGAAAAACTTAATCCAAATGCAATTATCAGTTTAGTTACTGATTTTGGCTACCAATGCCAGGAATTGCCCTAACCAAATAGTACAAACAATAAAATGAAAAAACTAAAATAGAAAGTACTCCTTTTACCCTAAATCAAAAAATTATCATTGCCATTCTGGCGCTTTTACAATTCACGGTTATATTAGATTTCATGGTTATTTCTCCGTTGGGAGATATCTTAATGAAAACGTTGGATATGACCACATCAAACTTTGGTTTTGCCGTTTCTGCCTATGCTTTTAGCGCAGGAATTTCGGGACTGTTAGCAGCAGGTTTTGCTGATAAATTCGACAGAAAAAAACTGTTGATTTTCTTTTATACCGGTTTCATAATCGGCACACTTTTTTGCGCTATTTCTTCAAGTTATCACATGTTGCTTATGGCTAGAATCGTTACTGGACTTTTTGGCGGCGTTATTGGTTCTGTTTCTTTAGCCATTGTAACCGATTTATTTGTGATTCAGCAAAGAGGGCGCGTTATGGGTTTCATACAAATGGCATTTGCAACAAGCCAGATTTTAGGAATTCCGGTAGGATTATATTTCGCTAACCATTGGGGATGGCATTCGGCTTTTATTATGATTGCCGTTTTAGGAGCATTAATTCTTATTGCCATTATAACTCAAATGAAGCCTATAACCAAACATTTAGAATTACAGTCAGATAAAAGTCCGTTTCTTCATCTTTGGCATACACTTTCAAATAAACATTATCAGGTAGGTTTTACCGCTATTGCATTTCTTTCAGTTGGAGGTTTTATGTTACAGCCTTTCGGGAGTGCCTTTTTGATCAATAATATTCACATTAGTCAGTTAGAATTGCCAATGGTGTTTTTCTTCACCGGACTTTCGGTACTTTTTATAATGCCTTTGGTGGGGAAATTAAGTGATAAAATCAGCAAGTTTAAATTGTTTACTGCAGGTTCAGTAATTTCGATCGTTATGATTTTAATTTACACCAATCTTAATCCTATTCCACTATGGGAAATTGTCGTAATCAACATGATTTTATTTATGGGAATCATGAGCCGAATGATTCCAGCAACAACATTAAATACCGCAATTCCTGAAATGAAAGACCGTGGCGCCTATATGTCGATAACCTCATCATTACAGCAAATTGCGGGAGGAATTGCAGCTGTTTGCGCCGGATTTATCGTGCATCAGAAGACGAAAACTTCTCCATTGGAGAATTACGACATCTTAGGATATGTAATTGCTGCCGTGACATTCTCTACAATTTTATTAATGTGGAGAGTAAATAAATTAGCGAAAGCAAAAGATAAAAAGATAGAAGTACCGGTTATTCTGGAATAAATTCAAATAATTCTCAATAAAGAAGCCCTGTAAAATAAATGTTTTACAGGGCTTTTTCTATTTAATTTAAGTAGGATTTTTAAAGAAAAAAGTTGAAATAAATTAAGTCTTATTGTTTTGTTTTTCAGTCTTTTATGAGCTGTTTAGGTTCGAAGACCGAAGTAGATTTGTACTCATAAATTAAGGGTTTGAAATTATTAAAACTTCAAAACTAATAATTCAACCTTCATAGTAAAAATTTAAAAATACCACTTATGAAAATTTTCAATCTACTATTATTTTTTGCTTGTAGTTTTTTTGGTCATCCAAATAAAAATAACGAATTGACCGATGTTGAACTCGAAAGATTTAACGGTCAGGTAGCAGAAGTTAAAGCCTTCATAAATAGCAACACTGGATACAATACTAAAATTGCTTTTTTTATTGATATGAGAATTAAATCAGGTAAAAACAGATTCTTTGTTTATGATTTAGTAAATGATAAAATCTTAGATCAGGGACTTGTAGCAAACGGTTCCGGTTCTGAAACAAATGTTAGAGGAGAATTGAAATTTAGCAACGAACCTAATTCTAACAGTATTTCACTTGGTCGATATGCAATTGGAAAATCGTATAACGGAATGTTCGGAAAATCATACACGTTATCCGGCTTGGATGAAACGAATAGTAATGCCTTAAAAAGAGCCATAGTTTTACACCCTTATTCTGCCGTTCCCGAAGAAGAACAAGATCATTATATTTCAAACAGTCATGGTTGCCCAATGGTAAATGATGCCTTTTTTAAGAAGTTAGAAAAGATAATTGATAGTTCTAAATCAAAAATAATCTTACATATTTATTACTAAAAATTTTAGTAATAAAAAAATTAATTCTTCGCTAAATACTTGTAATTACTAAAGATAATGCTTTTATTTGAGTTTAAATAAATGATTCGTTCAAAAAAAAAGTTACAAAATCGTTTTAGTAAATGTTTTTCCATATATTTGTGATATCATTAACATGATTACTAATAATTTCTTAACTAAATGAAAAAGATTACTATTAAGGATATTGCTACACAGGCGCAAGTATCGATATCTACTGTATCTTTTGTCATAAACGGTAAGGGCCAAAAAATGGGAATCAGTACTAATGTAATCAAAAAAGTACAAGATGTAGCCGAGAAACTCAACTACAGACCAAGCATGATTGCGACCAGTTTAAGAACCGGAAAAACAAGATCAATTGGGCTTATTGTTGAAGATATTTCAAACCAGTTCTTTTCTGATCTTGCGAGAGTTATTGAAGATGAGGCTAAAAATATCGACTACAGAGTTTTTTATTGCAGTACAGGTGATGATGATGAACGTTCTGAAGAATTAATACACAGTCTTTTACAAGCAAACGTAGACGGTTTTATTATAACGCCGACACAAAATTTGGAATCGAGTATTGATTTACTTTTAAAATTGAAAAAACCAGTCGTATTAATTGACAGGTATTTTCCGGGACAAAAAGTAAGTCATGTTGTAATGGATAACTACGAAGGTTCACATTCAGCAACTAAGTTCCTGATTAATAAAGGCTGTAAAAATATTGCTGTTGTTAATAATACATCTGAAATGGTTCAGATGAAATTACGCGAAGAAGGTTACAGAGATGCTTTAAAAGAAGAAGGCCTTTATAATGAAAACCTTGTGCTTCATATGGAATATCATTCTAATGAAGAAGCCAGAATTGCATCAATAATAAAATTCTTTAAGAAAAATGCTGAAATAGATGCCGTTTTATTTCTTACCAACTATATGGGACTTACAGGTCTACAGGCGTTTAAGGATATGGGAATTGAAATTCCCGGAAATATTTCGGTTATTAGTTTTGATGATCATGACAGTTTTAAATTGCATACACCAACGATTAGTGTTGTTGCACAGCCAATAGAAGATATTGCCATTAAATCAATTCAATTATTGATGAGTCAGATGACTGATATGGAAGCATTTGAAGTCGAAAAAAGCCTTAAAAAAGGAAAATTAATTATCAGAGAATCCGTTTGATTCTGAAATATAAAGCATTAAAAAAAGAGCAAAGTAATTTGTTTTTTTTTACACATTTTACTAAATCGTTTTAGTAGGCAATAGTTGATCAAAATTGAAATACACATTATTTTTTTGATCTTTTCACTAAATCGATTTCTTGAAAATAAGACTATTTAAATTGTCCGTAATCCCATAGTATTCAACAGGTGGAGACCTTTGAATACCATATTAAATTGAGTTCAAATTTTTATTAATTAATTAAAAACAAGTAGGTTAAAACAAAACAAAATCAAAACAAATAAACCAAAAAAAATGCTTATGAAACGATTATTAGCAGTGTTAGGAATGGTATTGTTTAGCAGCTTAGGAGCTGTGGCACAAAACCGATTAATAACAGGCATAGTGGCAGATGCAGAGAACAAGGGAATTGTTGCTGCATCAGTAGAGGTTCAAGGAAAACCATTTAGCGCCGTTACAGACGCCGAAGGTCGATTTAAAATGAATGTTCCTGAAGGTAAAGTTACATTAATTGTATCTTCTATAGGTTTTGTATCAAAATCAGTAGCGCTTCAGGGAACTGAAACAAGAGTTTCGGTTGTATTAGTAGAAAATGCACAAGAATTAAAAGATGTTGTAGTAACTTCATTTGGAGTTAAAAAACAACGAAAAAGTTTAGGTTATGCAGTTGGAGAACTGAAAGGAGAAGACCTGACGAAAAACAAAGAAATTAACTTAGGAAATGCACTTCAGGGTAAAATTGCCGGAGTTAACGTTTCTGCACCAGTTACAGGACCGTCTGGATCCAGCCGTGTTGTAATTCGTGGAGCAACTTCAGCTTCAGGACTTAACCAGCCTTTGTATGTTGTCGATGGAATTCCGATTGATAACAGCCAACAAGGAAATGCAGGAATGTACGGAGGAGCTGATAAAGGAGATGGTATGTCATCTTTCAATCCTGATGATATCGCATCTATGTCAGTATTAAAAGGTAGTGCGGCTTCTGCTCTTTACGGGTACAGAGGATCAAACGGTGTTATTTTGATTACAACCAAAAAAGGAAAAAGTGGAACAGGAATTGGAGTAGATTTCAGTACAAACTCTACGTTTAATACACCGGTAAGTCTTTTGCACTGGCAAGATCAATACGGAGCCGGAGCACCTGTTAATGGTGTTGCAACAAGATTTGCAAGCGCGCAGGAACTTGGAGATTCATATTATTTTGCATGGGGAGATAAATACGACGGAACGCCTTCTATTGGTATCGATGGTATTACAAGACCATATCAGGCTTACGGAAAAGATAACGTTAAAAATTTCTACAGAACAGGATATTCTTTCAGTAATACTTTAGCAATTTCTGGTGGAAACGAAACGACAAATTTCAGATTATCTTTCGGAAATACTAAAGATGAAGCAATCCTTCCGGGAACAAGCTTTAAAAGAAATAACGTGACTTTGAGTTTAAATTCAGCTCCAAATAAAAAGGTAAGCATAGAAACAAATGCACAGTATATTGCTGAAAAAAGTAATAACAGACCTTATTTGAATGACTCTCCAAGAAACCCATCTTTCCCTGTTACTTTCATGACTCCGGGAACAGATATTAGATGGATCAACAATGCATACGATGAAAATGGAGGAGAAGCAGATTATTTTGCATCAAATGTATATCAGACAAATCCATATTTTGCAACGCAGGAAAACCTGAACAACGATCTTAGAAAACGTTTCATTGGTTCTGCAAAAGTAAATTATAATATTACCGATAAAATTTATGCAAAAGCGGTAGTTGGTATCGATGATATTAATTACGAATTTACAGAGATTGAACCAACCGGAATTAACTATTCTCCAGGTGGAGCTTATGAAAATACAGTTCAAAACCGTTCAGAGTTTAATGCTTCAGGTTATTTAGGATATAAAGGTGATATCGTTAAAAATCTTTCACTAGATGCTTTTGTTGGAGCAAACCGTCAGGATAACAGAACCAGTGGTATTAAAATGAGAGGAACTAACTTTATTGTTCCATTCAAATATTTTTATGCCAATACGCAACCGGAAAAAACAGAAAAATTATTTTCTGAAAGCGAAGTAAACTCTTTGTTTTACTCAGCAGATTTAGGTTACAAAGATTTCTTATATGTGAATTTAACAGGTCGTGAAGATTGGTTTTCAACTTTAGATCCGGCAAATAACAGTACTTTTTATCCATCTGTAAGTACCAGTTTTATTTATTCTGAAGTAATCAAATTACCGGAATGGATGTCTTATGGTAAAATTAGAGCAGGTTGGGGTAACGTTGGAGGGGCTTTGCCAGATGCTTATGCATTATCATTAACTTACAATACACCAGACGGACAAACAAACTCTCAAGGACAACCAATTTTAGGGGTTAATGGAGACACAGTTCCGAACAAATATTTAAAACCTTACAATGTAAGTACAATTGAGTTTGGTTTTGAAAATACATTTTTCAACAACAGATTGAGTACAGATTTGACTTTTTATCAAAAAAGAACAACAAACGATATTGCTGATGCTGATATTTCTCAGGCTTCTGGTTACAGAACTACAAAAATTAATGTGGGAGAAATCCTGAACAAAGGGGTGGAGTTTGCCGTAAATTTAAAAGCAATAAAAACACCAAATTTTGCATGGAGTGTTGGTTATAATTTTGCTTATAATAATAGTGAAGTGGTTAGTCTTTCTGATAAAATTAATACGAAATCATTAGAAGGAAACAGAGATGCAAGAGCTTCTGTAGTATTAGAAAAAGGGCAGCCTTTTGGAGTAATCAAAGCGTATGATTATTTAAGAGATGCAAACGGAAATATTGTACTTGACCCAAGTGGGAAATTCCTAAGAGGAAACCTGATCATTGCAGGACAAGGTGTTGCACCAACTTCAATGGGACTTTCAAATGATTTCTCTTATAAAAATTTCACACTTTCTATTTTTGTAGATGCTAAATTTGGAGGAGAAATTTATTCTGCTACAAACCAATTAGGAATGCGTTACGGATTATCTGAGGCTTCACTTGCTGGCCGTGAAGGCGGAGTTGCTGTTTCAGGAACTGATACTAACGGAAATGCTGTAAACTCAACAGTTTCTGCATACGATTACTGGAGAAGTTATAGTGATGTAACATCAAATTTTGTTTACGATGCTGATTTTGTAAAACTAAGAGCAGTTTCTTTTAGCTACAATTTCCCTAAATCGTACATCGAAAAAACACCTTTCCAATCTATCAGTTTAGCTTTCTCTGCTCATAATTTATGGACAATTTATGACAAAGTGCCTAATATCGATCCGGAGTCAAACTATTCTAATAGTAATGCTCAGGGAATGGAAAGAGCTTCTATGCCTTTGACAAGAAATTATGGTTTAACACTTAATGTCAAATTCTAATAATAAAAAAGATGAAAAATAGATATATTAAAATATTTTGTATCGCAATTGTTAGTGCAATGACATTAGCATCATGCGATAAAGGATTCGAAGAAATGAATACGAATCCAAATGCATTAACAGATCCGGCAGTAAAATCGATGTTTACACTTGCTGAGATTTATGTTGACGGTCAGGATTTTTCGAATACAAGAGGAAATAATATTTATGCCGCACAAATTGTACAGCAATTTTCTTCAATAGGAGGAGCGGGTTCAAAATACACGTATTCTTCTGAGTACTCAGGTGCGCTTTTCGGAGAAACGTATGGTAAAGGTTTAAATCAGATTTTTCAATTGATGTCTGTTTTACCAAATACAGATGAAAATTCAAATGCAATTCAGGCTTTAAGAATCATGAAAGTTCTCATGTTTCAAAAATTGACAGATACTTACGGAGAAGTTCCTTATTTCGAAGCCGGAAAAGGATACAACGGAAATATTTTTGCCCCAAAATATGACACTCAGGAAGCGATCTACAATGACCTTTTAAAAGAATTAGACGAAGCTGGAACCACATTAGATGCTAACAAACCTTTTGTTGGTGCAGCAGATTTATATTACCAAAGCGATGTTGCAAGATGGAAAAAATTAGCCAACTCAGTAATGCTAAGAGTAGCAATGCGTTTGTCTAAAGTAAATCCTGCAAAAGCTAAAGAATATGTAGAAAAAGCAGTTGCTAAAGGTGTTTTTACATCTAACGATGATAGTTTAGTTTTACAACATGATGCAGGTCCTGCAGGAGTTAGAACAAACCCAATAACTTCATCTTGGGTTAGAAATGATTTGAACGGAGGAGAATCAAATATAAAATTCAGTAAAACTTTTATCGATTTATTGAAAAATACTAACGACCCTCGTTTAAGAATCTACGCTAAATTAGAAGCAACAGGAGACAACAATCCTGCAAACCAACAAGGTCTTGCAAATGATGCTAAAGACTTTCCGGGTGGAGATAAAAAAGTTTTCTCAGATCCTAATACTTCTACAGTATTGCGTTTAGATGCACCTACATTAATCATGTCTTACGCTGAAGTTCAATTTATATTGGCAGAAGCAGCAGTTAGAGGATGGAATGTTGGCGGATCAGCACAACAATATTATGAAGGCGGAGTAAAAGCAGCAATGGAAGTCTTGACTATTTTTGGAAATGCAGTACCGGCAGTTACAGGTGCAGAATATACCACTTATATCACAACTTACCCTTTTAAAACTGCAGGAACAGAAGCGCAAAAAATTGAACAAATTATAACTCAAAAATGGATTTTATTGTTGTTCAACGGATTTGAAGCATTATCAGAATACAGAAGAACAGGATATCCGGTTTTAGTTCCGGTTAACGATCCAACAGGAGAAACTAACGGAACAATTCCAAGAAGATTAATCTACGATCAATCAGAACTTTTGACAAATGCCGATAATTATCAGCAAGCAATAAGTCGTCAGGGATTAGACAGAATGACAACCAGAATCTGGTGGGATAAACAATAGTTTTTAAAAATTTTGATTAGTTAGTTTAAGTAAGTCGGGCAGCTAGTACGTCGGCCGCCCGGCTTATTTTTAATTTCTATTTTGCTTTTATTAAAATTTAATGAATTGCTTCAGCGCTTAATTCAATAGATTTAGCACCTTTTTTTTCGCAAGATACAAAGTTGATTTTGCTGAAAAAGATGGAATTATTTCGAAAGAATTCAAAATGCGATGAGCACTTTTCCCTTAGAATTTAATAACATAAAAAAATAGAAAATTCATCTACAATAATAAAATCTGCACTTGCAGTAACAATAAAAATGAAACTCAAAAAAAGCTTTTATTGGTTAGTATGTTTTTGTCTCGCAAATCTTTCGTTTGTAGCCAATGCCCAGAATATAGATTTAAAAGAAGGCTGGCAATTCCGTGAAGTAAAAACAGACAAATGGTTTGCTGCCACAATTCCCGGAGAAATACATACAGATTTATTAAACAACAAAACAATTCCAGACCCATTTTATCGTGACAACGAAAAAAAGCTACAATGGATCGAAAAAAAAGACTGGGAGTATAAAACCACTTTTCAGGTAACTGCAGCCACATTAAAAAAGAAAAATACAGAACTGGTTTTCGATGGTTTAGATACTTACGCAACCGTTTATCTTAACAATCAATTGGTTTTAAAAGCCGATAACATGTTCCGTCAATGGCGAGTTGATGTAAAAAAAAGTATTAAATCAGGAAATAATGATTTGGTAATCGTTTTTAAATCGGCACAAAATGTAGTTGATTCATTAGCTAAAAAAGATTTACCATTCGTAATTCCCGATAATCCGCGTGCGTATGTACGTAAAGCACAATATCATTTCGGTTGGGATTGGGGACCAAAATTCACCACTTGCGGAATCTGGAAAACACCAAGATTAGAAGCTTACGACAAAAAAACTCCTGAGAAATCGTATGTACTAGATCGAAAAATAGAATTAGTACAACAACCGGACAGTCTTGGAAAATCATTTTATTTTAAAATTGATGGAAAGCCCGTTTATATGAAAGGCGCCAATTATATTCCGTCAGATGCTTTTCTTTCAAAAGTTACCAAAAAAGAATACGAAAAAGTAATTGCTCTTGCCAAAGATGCTAACATGAATATGCTTCGCGTTTGGGGCGGCGGAATCTACGAAGACGATTATTTTTATGATTTATGCGATAAAAACGGAATTTACGTTTGGCAGGATTTTATGTTTGCCGGAACAATGGTGCCCGGAGACGATGCTTTTTTTGATAATGTAAAAAAAGAAGTGCAATATCAGGTAAAAAGATTACGTCATCATAAAAGTATTGTTTTATGGTGTGGAAATAATGAAATCGACGAAGCCTTTAAAGATTGGGGATGGCAAAAAAGCATGAAAATGCCAAAACAAGATTCTATTCGTTTATGGAAAGATTACGTTCGCTTGTTTCAGGACAGTATTCCGAAATGGGTAAAAGAAGTTGATGACAAACGACCTTACATAAGTTCATCACCATTATTTCATTGGTCAAAAGCAAAAAGTATTACCGAAGGCGACAGTCATTATTGGGGAACCTGGTGGGGATTAGAAGATGTTGAAGCAGTACAGAAAAAAACAGGCCGTTTTGTAAGCGAGTACGGAATGCAGGCAATGCCCAATTATTCTTCAATCGAAACTTTTACCTTGCCCGAAGACCGATATTTGTATTCAGATATTTTAGAAGCACATCAAAAAGCAGGAAAAGGTTTCATGAAATTGGATTCTTATTTAAACCGTTATTTCATCAAATCAGAAAAAATAAAAAAGATGAGTGTTGAGGATTATACCTACCTCACACAATGTTTACAATATTACTCTTTAAAAAATATTATAGGAATTCACCGTTCAAAAGCGCCGTATAATATGGGAACTCTGGTTTGGCAGCTCAACGATTGCTGGCCGGTAGCAAGCTGGAGCGTAACCGATTATTATGATCGACAGCCCAAAGCAGCATGGTACGCCATGAAAGAAGCGTACAGAGATGATAAAACACCTGAAATAGATCTTACACGCCCAATAGATTTAAAATTAGAAGACCCAAAAATAACATGGGAAATAAAAGGAAATAAAGTAATTTTAAAAGCGTCAAAAAACGCAAAATACGTTTACGTTTCCATAAAAGGGTATACCGGAAAATGGAGCGATAATTACATCGATTTAAAAGCAGGAGAAGAAAAAATAATTTCGTTTGAAGGAAAAATTGAAAAGCCAGTTTTGAAGGTTTTCTCGCTTTATGAGGTTTTAAATAGGTACTAAGGTTATAAGTGGCAAAGGTTCAAAGGTTTTCTGTAGAGGCGCACAGCAGTGAGTCTAACCTTGCGGACTTGTTTTGCGAACCTTGCATAAACCTTTTGCGAACTTTGCGGTTAATTTTTTTTGTGTTCAAAGATTTTCCGTAGAGACGCACAGCAGTGCGTCTAACATTAGAAATTAAAATATCCGTGTTCTATCACATATAAAAAACAAATAAAATGATTACAAAATACAAGCACATTGTTTTTTCAATAATTATGCTAATTAATTTACCTGCAATTTCACAGGGAAAAAAGGCAAAACAAACTTCTACAGATTATACAAAATATGTAAATCCGTTTATTGGGTCAGCAGGTCATGGTCACGTATTTGTGGGAGCAAATGTTCCTTTTGGAGCCGTTCAGTTAGGACCAATAAATATTTTTGAAGGTTGGGATTGGTGTAGCGGATACAATTATGCCAGTAATACAATTTTAGGATTTACACACACCCATTTAAGCGGAACCGGAATTGGAGATTTAAATGATATTCTTTTGCTTCCCGTTTCAGGAAAAGTGCCTCTTTTTAAAGGAACTAAAGAAGATATGGTAAATGGTTACGGCTCTTATTTTTCACATGAAAATGAAGTAAGCAAACCAGGATATTACAGCGTTTTACTGGATAAATATAAAATTAAAGCCGAATTAACAGCCAGCGAAAGAGTTGGTTTTCATAAATATACTTTCAATTCAACTACAGACAATTACGTTTTATTAGATCTTGCCGATGGTGTGGGTTGGGATAAACCAGTAAAAACATTCATCAAAAAATTGAACGAAACAACACTTGTCGGATATCGTTTTTCTGCAGGCTGGGCGGCTGATCAGCGCGTTTATTTTGCTATCGAATTTTCTGAGCCAATTTCAAAATTGGCATTGTATGATGATAAAACGGCTGTTACAGGAAATGAAGGAGAAGGATTAAAAATGAAAGCAGTTCTTGATTTTGCAGCTTTAAAAAACAAGCAAGTTTTAGTAAAAGTCGGAATTTCTCCGGTAAGTTACGAGAACGCTGCGGCAAACATAAAAGCTGAGATTCCGAAGTGGGATTTTGATCAAACGGTAAAAACCGCCACTTCAAAATGGAACAAGGAATTAAATAAAATTCAGATTAAAGCCAACGATAAAACAATGAAAGTTTTTTACACTTCATTGTATCACACCATGTTTGCGCCATCAATTTTTAATGATGCAAACGGAGATTACAGAGGAACAGAT
Source organism: Flavobacterium chryseum (assembly GCF_004362015.1). Classification (GTDB taxonomy): domain Bacteria; phylum Bacteroidota; class Bacteroidia; order Flavobacteriales; family Flavobacteriaceae; genus Flavobacterium. Next base: position 11,730 of record NZ_SNWW01000008.1, on the reverse strand, counting down.
AAAAAAGTCTACGAAAAAGCAAACTTTACGAACTACACCACTTTTTCGCTTTGGGATACGTACCGCGGTTTACATCCTTTGTACACGATAACACAGCCAGATAAAATTAATGATATTGTAAAATCATTTTTGGCGATTTACGAACAACAAGGCAGATTACCGGTTTGGCATTTAATGGGAAATGAAACCAATACCATGAACGGAAATCACTCGATCGCCGTAATTGTTGATGCGTACTTGAAAGGATATCGTGATTACGATACAGCATTAGCCTACGAAGCCATCAAAAAAACAGCCATGCAAACGCGAGACGGAATGGATTATGTTCAAAAATTAGAATATATTCCTGCTGATAAAATGCTGGAAACAGTGGGTAACGCTTTAGAATATGCCATTGATGATTATTGCGTAGCCCAAATGGCAAAAGCATTAAACAAGACCGAAGATTATACCTATTTCACGAAAAGAGCGAATTTGTACAAACTTTATTTTGATAAAGAAACTACTTTCATGCGAGGCAAATTAACCGATGGGAATTGGAGAACACCATTTAACCCGCTTTCATCAGCGCATCGTAAAGACGATTATGTAGAAGGAAATGCCTGGCAATACACATGGTTAGTTCCACAAGATCCAAACGGTTTAATTGATTTATTTGGAAGCGAAAAGAAATTTACAGATAAATTAGATTCACTTTTTCTACTAACGGACAAAGTAGAAGGCGAAGAAATTTCACCGGACATTAGCGGTTTAATCGGACAATATGCCCAAGGAAATGAGCCAAATCATCATATTCCCTATTTATATGCGTTTGCGGGACAGCCGTGGAAAACGGCAAAATTAATCCGCGAAATTGATGATAAATTTTACTCCACAAAACCAGACGGATTATGCGGAAATGAAGATTTAGGTCAAATGTCAGCTTGGTATGTGCTTTCTTCAATGGGATTTTATTCTGTTAATCCGGCTAATGGTGTTTATGTTTTAGGAAGTCCGTTAGTGAACTCAGCAACAATTCATCATAAAAAAGGCATTTCATTTACAATAAATGCAATAGACAACAGCGCAACAAATATTTATATTCAAAAAGCAGAATACAACGGAAAACCGTACACAAAATCATACATCACACAAGATATGATTGTAAAAGGCGGAGAGTTAAAATTATTTATGGGAAGCAAGCCATCGGCAACTTTTGGAGTGAACAAATCGGATAGACCTCAATAATTTTAGATTTTAGATTTAAGAATGTAGATTTTAGATTTAAGAAATTACAAGCTGTTAATTTTTAACCAGCAGTTTTCCTAACAGGTTTTAAAAACCTGTTAGGAATAATTAAGTTTTTAGGTTTACGTAAGCTTTGTCAAAGTTTTAAACTTTGACAAAGCTTTTCAAGTCGACAATTCACATTTTACAACAAATACCTAACAGGTTTTTAAAACCTGTTAGGATAATAAAAACAGAATATGAAAATAAAAAGTTTAATTTTTTTAGCAGTATTACAATTTTGCATTTTTGTAAATGCACAAGTTAAAACTATAGATCTTGCCGATTTTGTAAATCCATTAATGGGAACACAATCGCTGCACAGTCTTTCTAACGGAAATACTTATCCGGCAATTTGCAGGCCTTGGGGAATGAATTTCTGGACACCGCAAACCGGTAAAATGGGAGACGGATGGGCCTATATTTACACAGCCGAAAAAATTAGAGGATTTAAACAAACCCATCAGCCTTCGCCGTGGATGAACGATTACGGACAGTTTTCGATTATGCCCGTAACAGGAAAACTGGTTTTTGACGAAGCAGAAAGAGCAAGCTGGTTCAGTCATAAAGCTGAGGTTTCAAAACCATACTATTACAGTGTTTATTTGGCAGATTACGATGTTACGACAGAAATCACGGCAACAGAAAGAGCAGCACATTTTCAAATTACATTTCCTGAAAACGAAAAATCTTCAATAGTAGTTGATGCTTTTGATAAAGGATCTTATATTAAAATTATTCCCGCAGAAAATAAAATTATCGGTTATACAACCCGTAATAGTGGCGGAGTTCCGAGCAACTTCAAAAACTATTTTGTTTTAGTATTCGATAAACCATTTTCATCAACACATACCTGGCACGATAAAATCTTAGAAAAAGATAAATTAGAAAAGACAAACATTCACGTTGGCGCAGTAGTTGGTTTTAAAACTACAAAAGGAGAAATAATAAATGTAAAAGTAGCATCATCCTTTATTAGTGCAGAACAGGCTGAACTGAATTTGAAAAACGAATTAGGAACAGCCTCTTTTCAGGAAACTGTAGAAGCTTCTAAAAAAGAATGGAATAAAGTTTTAGGAAAACTAACTGCTGAAGGCGGAACCGAAGAACAACTAAAAACATTCTATTCTTGCTTATATCGTGCCACTTGTTTTCCTCAAAAGCAATATGAAATAAATGCTACCGGCGACATTGTGCATTATAGTTCATACAACGGAAAAACATTGCCGGGTTATATGTACGCAGGAACAGGTTTTTGGGATACTTTCCGTGCTTTATATCCACTGCTTAATTTGGTTTATCCTTCCATCAATAAAGAAATGCAGGAAGGTTTAATCAACGATTATAAAGAAGGCGGATTTCTGCCTGAATGGTCAAGCCCTGGTTTCAGAAATGTAATGGTGGGGAATAATTCGGCATCTGTAGTTTCTGATGCTTATGCAAAAGGATTACGCGGCTACGATATCAATACTTTATACGAAGCTTTACTTCACGGAGCCAATAATGAAGGGCCTTTAGAAGCTGTTGGAAGAAAAGGAGTTTCCTACTACAATACTTTAGGTTATGTTCCGTATGATGTAAATATCAATGAAAATGCGGCAAGAACACTTGAATATGCTTACGATGATTTTGCCATTTGGAAATTAGCGAAAGCTTTAGACCGCCCGAAAAAGGAAATTAATGTATTCGAAAAAAGAATGATGAATTATAAAAAACTTTATAATCCATCAATCGGGTTAATGAGCGGAAGAAACAAAGACGGAAGTTTTCCTCCGAATTTTAATCCGTTAAAATGGGGAGATGCTTTTACAGAAGGAAATGCGTGGCATTACAGCTGGAGCGTTTTCCACGACATACAAGGTTTGATTGATTTAATGGGCGGAGCCAAAAATTTTACAGCGAAATTAGATGCTGTTTTTACAACGCCTCCTGTTTTTGACGACAGTTATTACGGATCAGTTATTCATGAAATCCGCGAAATGCAAATTATGAATATGGGTCAGTATGCACACGGAAACCAGCCTATTCAGCATATGATTTATTTGTATAATTACGCAGGCGAACCCTGGAAAACACAATATTGGTCGAGAGAAGTTATGAACCGCTTGTACAAACCAACCCCGGATGGTTATTGTGGAGATGAAGATAACGGACAAACTTCGGCCTGGTATATTTTCTCATCAATGGGATTTTATCCGGTTTGCCCGGCAACAGACGAATATGTTTTGGGTGCGCCGTTATTTAAAAAAGTCACTTTAGAATTAGAAAACGGAAAGCAGTTTATTATCAACGCTCCTGATAATTCAGAAGTAAATAAATATGTTAAAGAATTAAAATGGGATAACTCCAATTATTCCAATAATTATATCAATCATTTTGATGTTTTAAAAGGCGGTGAATTAAATTTCGACATGACGAGCTCGCCTAATTTACAAAGAGGAACTTCAAAAAGTAACTATCCATATTCTTACTCAACTTCAAAATAATAGTATGCATTCACGTAGAAAATTTATAAAAAACACAGGCATTTTTTCAGCAGGATTATTGGCACTTCAAACTGATGTTTTTGCAATGCAATCTGATACATTCAATTTTGCATTAAAAGATTTTATCAGCAAAAGACCTCCGTTAGCCGAAAGAAAATTTACAAGCCCTGCCATTGAAGCAGCAATTGTCAGAATCAAAAAACAAATTGCTAATCCGGAACTGGCATGGTTATTCGAAAATTGTTTTCCAAATACATTAGACACTACAGTCGATTTTGAAATCATTGACGGAAAACCCGATACATATGTAATTACAGGCGATATTGATGCAATGTGGCTTCGTGACAGTACAGCTCAAATTTGGCCTTATATTCCATTTGTAAAAGAAGATAAAAAACTGGCAGAATTGGTAAAAGGCGTTATCAACCGTCAGGCAAAATGTATTTTATTAGATCCTTACGCTAATGCTTTTTATAAAGATTTTACAAAAGAAAGCGAATGGAAAAATGATTTAACCAAAATGCAGCCCGGTATTCACGAACGCAAATGGGAAATCGACAGTTTGTGTTATCCCGTTAGATTAGCACACGGATATTGGAAGGAAACGGGAGATATTAGTTTGTTCGACAAAAAATGGAAGGAAGCCATGCTTTTAGTTCTACAAACATTTAAAGAACAACAACGCTGGACAGATAAAGGCCCGTACAGTTTTCAAAGACAAACTGCGTGGGCGACAGATGGAGTCCCCTTAGGCGGTTACGGATATCCTGTAAAACCTTGCGGATTAATTGTTTCGACTTTTAGACCAAGCGACGACAGTACTTTATTTGGCTATTTAATTCCGAGTAATATGTTTGCAATTGAAGTTTTGGGTTATTTAATCGAAATCTTTTCATTGCCGGCACTTTTAGACAAAAATTTAGTAGCTAAAGCCAAAGAACTAAAAGAACAAGTTGAAAAAGGTTTACAAGAAAACGGAATCATCGACCATCCAAAATTCGGAAAAATTATTGCTTTTGAAGTAAACGGATTTGGAAGTTTTCATATGATGGATGATGCCAATGTACCTTCATTACTATCATTGCCTTATTTGGGCGCAATAGAACCGGATAACCAACTTTATCTGAATACAAGAAAAGTTGTGCTTTCAGAAAACAATCCATTTTTCTATAAAGGAAAAGCAGGAGAAGGAATTGGCGGCCCGCACACCGGAGTCGATACCATTTGGCCAATGAGTATTGTTTTAAGAGCCATTACGAGTGTAGATGAAAAAGAAATAAAACGGTGTATTAGCAATTTGATTAAAACAAATGCCGATACCGGTTTTATGCACGAATCATTTCATAAAGATGATGTAGCTAAGTTTACCAGAAAATGGTTTGCCTGGGCGAATACCCTTTTTGGAGAAATGATAGTTCATACAAGCATTCATTATCCTCAAATATTAAAAGATAAAAACATTTAGATAAAATATTTACCATTAAGAGATTAAGAAGTTAGACTTAATAGATTTAATGGTTCAATAAAAAAATAAAGAATGAATAAAGAATATGCCGTAGGAATAGACATTGGAGGAACACATATTACTGCAGCGATTATAGATGTAACGGATATGAAAGTAATCGATCTTTCATTGCATAAAGAATCTTTCGACTCTAATTTGCCGGTTGAAAGCGTTATGTCTATTTGGGAAAAAGCGATTCGGATTTCGATCGAAAATTCAAAAGTAGAGAAGATAAAAGGATTGGCAATTTGCATGCCCGGTCCGTTTGATTATGAAAACGGAGTCTGCTGGATCAAAGACCAATCAAAATACGAACATTTTTATAGTCTTAATGTTCGGTATTTATTTCAGGGAACACTTGATCTTTCAAGCGATTTTCCGATTCTTTTTGAAAATGATGCCGTTTGTTTTGGAAAAGGAGAAGTATTCAAAAACGCTGATAATCTTTCTAAAAAGGTTATGGCAGTTACTTTAGGAACCGGACTTGGCGCTTGTTTTATCGATAAAGGAGTTTCTATTTGTTCAGGAGAATTAGTTCCGCAAGACGGAGAAATTTGGAACCTTCCTTATAAAAACGGAATTGCCGAAGATGCTGTTTCGGTTCGCGGACTTTTAAGCCGCTATAAAACTTTAACAGAAATAAATCTTTCTAACGGATTAGAACTTTATAATCTGGCTGTAGCCGAAGATGAAATTGCTATAAAAGTATTCGAAGAATTGGGAGAGAATTTAGCCGAAATTGTAAGTCCGTGGTTAGAAAAATTTGGTGCCAATAGTTTTATTATTGGAGGGAAAATTGCAAATGCCAGTGAGTTTTTCCTGGCAGCTTTCAATAGAAAAATTAAAGAACAAGGAATTGAAGTTGAGGTTTCAGTTTCTACAGATAATGAAGTTGCAGCATTATTAGGCGCTGCAAGTTTGCTTTATAATTCGTAATTTTTTCTAAATTTACTAAGATTATTTTAACCATATAAGTGATATAAGTTCATGTTATAAAAGCTTTCATAGCTTATTTTTTAGTTTAATGAAGTAATTTTAGCCAATATAAAATGTCTTCATAATTACTTATATGGTTTTTTTGTTTACAACGAATTATAACACGCGAGCTTTAATGTTCTTACATTACTTATATGGTTTAATTTTATTTAATATGGCAAACTCAAATCGTAGAAATTTTTTAAAAACAACCGCAATAGCTTCAGTCGCTGTGGCGTTACAATCTTTTCGTTCAAATTCGGAAGAAGAAAAAGTAGTAGTTTCAAAAAAGGTTAAAAAACCAATTGTACTTTCCACCTGGAGATTTGGAATTGGAGCTAATGAAGCCGCTTGGGAAGTTTTGAAAAAGAACGGACGCGCTTTGGATGCAGTAGAAGCAGGAGTTAAAATTCCGGAAGCAGATCCAAAAGAAAGAAGCGTTGGTTACGGCGGACGCCCGGACAGGGATGGCCGCGTAACGTTAGATGCCTGTATTATGGATGAAAATGCTAATATTGGTTCTGTAGCTTGTTTAGAATTTATTAAACATCCTATTTCTGTAGCCAGAGCCGTGATGGAAAAAACACCTCACGTAATGCTGGTTGGCGATGGCGCTTTGCAATTTGCTGTGGAACAAGGATTTAAAAAAGAAAATTTACTGCTTGAAGAATCCGAGAAAGAATGGAAGGAATGGCTGAAAACAAGCCAGTATAAACCAATTGCCAATATCGAAAATCACGATACAATTGGGATGATTGCTTTAGATGCCAACGGAAATCTTTCGGGAGCGTGTACCACAAGCGGAATGGCGTTTAAAATGCACGGCCGCGTTGGTGATTCGCCTATCATTGGAGCAGGATTATATGTTGATAACGAAATTGGTGCTGCAACTGCAACAGGTCATGGTGAAGAAGTAATCAGAATTGCGGGCTGTCATTTGGTTGTTGAATTAATGCGTCAGGGGAAATCGCCTCAAAAAGCCTGTGAAGAAGCTGTTGCAAGAATTGTAAAATTAACCAAGAATAGAAATAAAGATTTGAAAGATATTCAGGTTGGGTTTATTGCCTTAAATAAAGAAGGAGAATACGGTTCTTACTGTGTTCAGGGCGGTTTTAATTATGCTGTTTATGATGAAACTGGGAATAGATTAATCGATGCTGATTATTTTTTGAAGTAATATATTATCGGCTGTGCAAGAGTAATTATTTTTGAAATGCGTATTTGGTCTTTTGATCTATGCGCTTTTTATGCAAAAAAGGTTAAATTGAGTGTTAAATCATGACATTTATCGTTTCATAATCAATTAGGATAATAAGTATATTAGGACTAAATTAGCCATCGAAAAAAGTCAATATCTCAAATTTTACATAGAATTAAATTAAAAAAAAACTATTGAATGAAAAGAACTTTACCTATTTTTGGCACGTTAGTGCTTACGTTATTATTTTCAAATACAGCATTTTCTCAAGCAGGAACACTTGATACAACATTCGGAAACGGAGGTAAAGTCACTACATTTACCGGAATTCCCGGAGCTCCTGGAAACAATCTGGTAAATGATTCAGTTTTACAATCTGATGGAAAAATCATACTAGTAGGTAACAGCAATTCTTATGCTGACGGCTCTGCTTTTTTACTAGCCAGATATTTACCAAGCGGGGCTTTAGATACCACATTTGGTACTGGCGGATATGTAACAACTTTATTTGGAAATCACTGTACAGGACAAAGTGTGACTTTGCAAACTAATGGTAAAATTGTTGTTGGTGGAAGTACTTATGTTTTATCACAAGGTGCGGTTCGATCAGATATCATGATTGTTAGATATAATGAAAACGGAAGTTTAGATACAACTTTTGATACTGATGGTATTAAAGTTGAAACTGTAGATTATTCACAATTTGTAAATTCATTATTAATTCAAGCAGATGGTAAAATAGTTGTTGGTGGTGCTTTTGAATCAGCAGATGATCCTGGATATTCTACATTTGGATTATCCAGATTTAATACAAACGGAAGTTTAGACCAAACATACGGCCTTAATGGATTTGTATTTACTCCTAATCTTTCGGGCGGAGAAATACTAGATATGAAATTTACAGACAATGAAAATATTATAGCCGTAGGAAGAAATAATTACGGACTTGATTGTGTGGTAGCAAAATATAATGCTAATGGTGAAATTGTGAAAAGTTTTGGACCAAATGGAACTGGACGTATTGAAGAAGATTTTGGAAAGATTGCGTTATTATACAAATGTGTAATTTCAAAAAACAATGATATTTATATTGCCGGCGCATCTTTTGACGGGGTAAAATATTCTGCTTTTATATCAAAATATAATGCAGGTGGTATTGCCGATAATTCATTTGGAGTAAAAGGTAAAATTTTAAGAGATTTTGGTAATAATATAGCAAGTTTTGCAACAGATATTACAATCGATCATAGTAATAATTTACTTGTAGGATATGGCGTAGGATTAACAAGTGATTATAATTTTGGTATAGAATCTTATAGTCTTAGTGGGATTTTAAACACTTCATTTGGTAAAAATGGTTATTTTACAACTAATTTTGGATCAGGACATGATTACTTTGAAACGATGCTTGTTCAACCAGATAATAAAATTGTGATGGCTGGAAATAAAGGCAGTTTTGTTCTAACAAGAATAAATAACACAAAAGTATTATCAACAATTGATTTTGCTAAGACAGCAAATGAAATTAATATTAGTCCAAATCCTGTAAATGATTATCCAACTTTAAGTTTAGAATTAAAAGAATCAACTGATTTAAGTATCGATTTATATGATGTTAAAGGAATTTTAGTTTCTAATTTGGTTAAAAATAAAAATTATAGCGAAGGATCTAACACTGAACAATTAGATTTGTCCAATAAAAACTTATCAAAAGGAATTTATTTTCTAAAAATAAATGGCAACGGAAAAGTTGCTAAAACGATAAAAATTGTAAAATAAATATTAGATTTTAGTCAAATTAATAGATACCGATTATTTCCTGAATAATATATTAATTGATCTGTGAAGGAGTTAAATTATTTTTAAAATGCGCAAGGTCTTTTGACTTTTCGCATTTTTTTGTGTGTTTTAAGAAACTATAAAATTGTATAAAAGTCGGGAGACTTTTATACAATTTTATTTAAATAGTGAAATAAAAAAATATATTTTAATTTCTAAAATCCAGGAACAACATTTGGAATATCAACTATCTTCTTAAATCTCTTTCACCATAGTCAAGATCAAGCGGTGTTCTTCTCTTATTGTCGGAAAATTCAAATTAGCTTTATCTGTTTCTATGAATCCTGATTTCTCATAAAAACTTTTCGCAGGACTACTTTCCATAGCTTTTAGCCATAATACCGAACGTTTTTGTTTTTTAGAAAAGTCAAATATAAATTCCATTATAGTTTTTCCAATTCCTTTTCCGCCATAATCTTTTAGAAGATACAGTTTGTCTATTTCTGTGCATTGTTCTTCAGGATAAGGATCTAAGGCAATGTTCATTATTTTAAAGTAGCCAATTATTTTGTCTTCATCATAAACTAAAAAATAGAAAATATCTGGCTGTGAAAGTTCCTTTTTAAAACTTTCTTTTTGATAAAATTCGTTAAGATACCATGTTCCATTATCTGACCAAAGGTATTGATAGGTATCATTGTAAGTTTGTATTGCAATTTTATGTAATGAATCTAGTTGATTCTCCTCGCATTTTTTAATAGTAATCAATTGTTTTGTTTAAGTTAGATCTGATTAATAAGGAAACAAATTTATACTATTATTAATTATTTCCAATGTGAGTTACTGTTATCATCGAAAAAATAAGAATTGAGTTTCAAATAAATTAGTTATTGAGAGGTTATAAATAAAGAAAAAAAAAGGGGAAGATATTTAAATATCTTCCCCTTTTTTTTTGATTTGACAGAATCACAATCAAGAACCTTGTTCATTATTACCAAGGTCTTCATTATCAAACTCGTCGTCGCCAAGTTCTTCGTTATCCTCCTGGGTTTCAAACTCGTTGTCTAATTCATTACTATTGAATTCGTCTTTATCAAATTCGTTGTTTCCAAGATTCTCCTTATCAAATTCGTTGTTAGACAATTCATCGTTACTTAAATCATTTCCAAAATCTGGTTCTGCGTTGTTTGATATAGAATGATCTACCGAAGCAGTTTCAATTTTTTCGCTTTCGTATCTTGTTTCATCATTTTGAAAATTTTGGTCGTCCTGACGGTAATTTTCTTTTTGGTCTAAATTCATAATATTAATTTTAAGGTTATTTTTTAACTGTAGTTGCTGCTTTTTATCAGTTGCAGTAGAACTGTTTTTTGATTTTGGCCAGCAGTATGCTTTGCCATATTTTGTATTTGGCTTAATTGACAGTAAGTAGTAAATATTTAGTACTTATTATTTGCTTAAATAGGTTCTAAGTGCGGTCTTATCTGCAAGCTTACGATATCGCATCGCTTTGGCTGTGATAAACAAAATAAAACGCTCATAGCAATATCTTCCGCTTCGAGCATTTCCAGTTTTTTGATTTTTTCTTTTTGCTCATCTTGAGATGATGTCTGCATGTTGCTTGTTACAGAGCCGGGTTCAATAAGCGAAACTTTAATTCCGAGTTCATTAACTTCTTTTCGCAATGATGCGCTGAATCCTCTTATGGCAGATTTTGTCGCTACATAAACAGTTGACGTTTTCTCGCGTGTTTCGGCACTCATTGATCCAATATTAATAATGTGACCACTTTTTTGACCTTTCATTCTAAAAACAGCTTCTCTTGTAAAAGCCATGTATCCTAAAATATTAGTTTCCAGAATATATTTTATGCTATCATAACCTTCATCCATAATTCCGTCACCGGATATCGCTGCATTATTTATCAGAATATCTATTCCGCCAAGCGTATTGTCTATTTCATCACAAATGAGCTGTAAATCTTCTTTCTTCGCAATATCTGCTGCAATACCAAAAACTTTTCCTTCAGCCTGCGCTTTAATATCTTCAATTGCTTTTTGAAAATCTAATTCGTTCCTTCCAAAGATAAATACATGACCGCCGAGTGATGCTAAAAGTGCTGCAGTAGCTTTTCCTATTCCTGTTGTGCCACCTGTTATTACAATACGCTTCCGGTCAATATTTTGTCCAAAGTAATTTGATAAATTTCCCATAATTCTATTTTTAAAATTTTAATTAAACTTTGATTTTAATTGTAACTGCAATCTGGCAATCCAAAAAATAAAATCAGAATTCGAACAGCACACCATGTATCTAATGCTAATGACTGATCTAAGCAAATTTCAAATAACTGATTATCTTTTATTTACAGAATTAACTTTATCATTTATAGATTTATCATTCAGCTTTATTTGATTTTTGTAAATGATTGCAAATTCTGGCAAAAGTGAGCATGCCATTCCGGTAAAAGAGATCAGTTGATTCCGGTTTAAAGTGACCACCCTATTCTTGTAAAAGAGATC
>NZ_SNWW01000007.1 GCF_004362015.1 Flavobacterium chryseum | reverse complement strand
CTGATCTCTTTTACAAGAATAGGGTGGTCACTTTAAACCGGAATCAACTGATCTCTTTTACCGGAATGGCATGCTCACTTTTGCCAGAATTTGCAATAGATATCTTTAATCTCAAAATAATACGGACTTTCCTGTACGGACTTTAATGCATTTCTAAACTTTAAAAATATCAACTCTTTGCATCCAAAAAATACCTGATTCTAAAAATAGAAGTTTTGTCTTAACGACTTTATCTGTTTTGTCTCTTGGATTTTTAGTTATAAATCTCGCTTTAGAATTATTAAAATCTAAAGTATACTTTTCGTCAAAGTCTTCTTTTTTATCTGAAGTAAAAGTAATCATATTGTCTTTTGCGCTCCATTTTCCTTTTCCGTATTGGTTTACTTCATTTGGAATTCCGCCTTGTATTTTCGAATACGAATGAAATACGAATGTTCCATCTTGATTTAAGGTCAATTTATATTCGATTGTATGTTTTCCTTCTTCACCAAGTGAACGAGTATAATCGCCAACGGAATTGCTCGATTGTGCGGATATTGTTAGGTTGAAAATTAAAAGTAATGTGGTTATTAGTAGTTTCATTGGTTTGGTTTTTATATTGGTTTGAAGTTCCATATTAGTTTCAAAATTATTTTAGATTAACTAAGGCAACAATAGAGCCATCACGATTAAATAAATTTGGATATTTTTTAGTTCTACCGTGAATTTGAAAATCAGTAATTTCAGATTTATCTCTTTTGGTATAAAGCTTATTAAAATTTAATTTTTCTGCAATTTCTTTGGTAGACATCGCTCGATTTTCGTCTACTAAAATTTGGATTATTGCATCGTGAAGTTTTATGCTTGTTGGCTGGGAGGGATTTTTAGTATTTACTTTTTTATTTCTATTAGCTTTGCTCCAAAATATAAGATCTAGCAGTTTATGATCAGTAAGTAAATTAAAATCTAAGATTTTATTTTGATCAAGTTGTCTAAAATTTTCTCTAATAGTATTAAGTAGTTGTTTATTTTCTATTGCCCACTTTTTGTATTCTTCGCTAATAATAAAGAAAGCAATAAAAAAACTTTCTTTAGATAATCCAAAATAATCTTTAATGGGATTATCTAGTGCACAGTATTCATTTGGTAAAAAGTGATGAACTAATTTTGCGAAAAAAGAACCTAAATCTTTCTCTTTTTTTAAATCGCCATGTTTTATTAATGCCTTGTTAAAATAATTAATGTATAATTTGGTTAAAGAATTTTGACGAATCAATTGTAAAATTTCAGTTTTGTTATTTTCAAGTTTGTCTAAATACTCATTATCTATTCCTTGCAAAGAATAGCGGCTTTTAAATTGTTTGAAGAAATTTTTCGAACTTAAAAAATACTCCTTGTTTAATGTTTCAAAATAATATTCTTGAAAACTGGAGGAAATCTTGTCTTTTATATGTGATTCATACAGATCAGTTTTTATGATATTATTAATTGAATTTTCATTAATCTCAATTGAAATTCTTTTAAGAACTTTTTGTTTAAGGAAACTGATGTATTGTTCTTCGTTTGTTGTCATCTTTAAATACTCTGATTGAATTAATTATAATCTAAAACCTGATAGTGCGAATTTCTAATCTGTGCCCACAAGATTGATTTTCTATTCCAATAATAGTATTATGTCTCTTAGGCCTGCACAAGCGTCCCGCTCGTGAACACATAGTTTTTGAAATTGATTTAGATTGCGTTCACGAGCGGGATGCTCGCGCCAGCGGGGAATTTAATAACGATTATTTTAACTTCTTTTTGTCTTTAAGAGACTCCCTTGAGGCTTGTATTTGAGAAAATATAGGATTACTGTCGATTGTTTTGTGTAGTGAAGAAAAATCTGAAGTTATTAATGTTTGTGGTAATTGTATATTTTTAATATTAGATAAGTCAGATAAGTTTGTTATCAACGAAATATTTCGAATAGCATCAGAAACAGCATTTCCTAATTTTATATAATCAGATGAATATGTTGGCATCTTTAATTTTTCTAAACCATCTGTTAAGTATTGTTTATCAGAATCTTCAACTTTAAGATTACGGATTTTTGCTTCCAATTCTTTGATCAAGCTATCTTTCTCATTCATCATCTGATTGAAATTAGTTTCCTTGGTTTGAAGTTCTTTTTTGAGATATTGAATAAATGTACCCATTTCATCCGCACTACCAGCAAGTCTATTTAATATCAATAAAAACTGCCCGAAAACAGGATTATCTTGATCATATGGATATCTTATTGTGTGGTCAATTTCGCTCCAAGCTTCTTCAAAAATTGTTCTAATCTGAATTTCAGCAAAATATGTCTCTTTTGCAGGTTTAGTTTCAACTATGTAATGAACAGAACGGTAACCGTATTTATGTTCCTTAACATCACAATCTAATTTTTCAAATTCTTTTTTATAATCAGAAGAATCTCCATCTCTATAGTTCGCAACAGGCTTTTCTTTTAATTCCCATGTCGAGGTTATAAATTCATGTATAGAATTCCACTCTTCCTTAAATAAATGTAAAGCTCGAAGACCTATTAAATCTGTCAGTTCAGATTTATAATTTTCAATTGTGATTATTTGATTTGGATCTCTAATTCTTTTACGAATTATTTTTTCTATTACATGTTCAGCTTCCTTAATTCTATATCTAACAGAATGAACATTAGGTGTTTTCATCAAACTATTGAAAATGTATATTGCTGAAGACTCCAGTTTTGGAATTTCTTTAAGATAATCTTGATGAATCAGCTTTAAATCATTCCATTTTAGAGTTGTTGCCTCGAAATTATTAATGTCAATATTATATTTTTCTAAAAATAGATCTTGTTTTATTAGTTGTTCCATAGGTCATTGTAATTTTATACAGTTAATAAAAAGAGACTTATAAATTCAAAGACTAGAAATATCTGCTTCTAGTGCTAGAGTCCCGCTCATGACTATTTTTTTATTTATCTAGATTGTGTTCACGAGCGGGACGCTCGCGCCAGCAGGGGAGATGCTCAAGCGAGAGAGGTGGAAAATTCTATTTATCTTCACACAGTTTAAGTCCTTCAGTTATAAATTGAGTATAAGGAATTTTTAATCCTTCAAATTCAGGATCATCTAGCCAGATATTTTCAATTTTACTAAAACTAGGATTATCCTGTGAAGCAGTTTTTGCAGAACCATTTAAAGCATAAGTTTTACCATCACTTGCTGTGCAATAAATTTCTTTATAACCGTCACAATAGACTTCTATTTCATCAACTGAAAAAGGCCATTTTTTCCCGAATTCTTCCTTCGAATATTTCAGTGTACTGTTATTAGCACATGAAGATAGAAGTATCAACAGAATAGGTAAGATGTAGATTTTTCTCATATAAATTAATTTTTGATTATCAGAATTTAGATTGCGTCACGAGCGGGACGCTCGCGCCAGCAGAGGGAAATTAATATTTTTATAAAATTTAGACTACTTTAATAATCAGATAAATTAAACATCCAACTGAAAGAAAGAGCGATAGCATTGATAGTCTAGTTTGCTTTTCTATTTTTTTACCATATGCGTCTCTCTCCACATCGTTCCATTCTTGTTCACCAGCGGCATATCTATGAATTTCCATTTGATTTATGTCTATATAAATCATGAATACCATATTTAATATTGGGAAAATAATTGTCCAAAGCTTTACATGTGGCGCATCATTTGGAAATGTTCCTAAAACTAAAAATGCACCAATTAAAATATTATTAAAGTTGAAGATTTTATCATGGACTCTATCAAAAGTATTTTGAATTTGATTTGTCGCATATTCGACTCGTCTATCTGATTTATCAAATAATTTATTTGTTTCTTCCATCATCTCCAAAGTTCTTTGTCGAACATTTATTTCAACAAGAGACTTGTTAATTTGTTCAAGTAATTTTATCGCTTCATTATCCATGATATTATTTATTTAATTTCCTCAAAATCTGTTTCTTCATTTTTTTTAGTAAGCACTTTTTCATCTTCTTGAATTTCTTCACCCATAATTTGAATTTGTCTGCTTATAACTTCGTGTTCATACAAATCAAGCCAATGAGATAAAATATTTGTAAAAACTTTAAATACAGATTCTATATCATCAGGTAATTTTTTAAGGGGTTCGGTTATAATGAACAATACACCTTTTTGATCATCATTTTTTAAATTTTTTATATTTGCGCAAATCAATAAAACTTTTCGGTTTTCATTTACTTTGATTGTTTTAGTTTTGT
Source organism: Flavobacterium chryseum (assembly GCF_004362015.1). Lineage (GTDB taxonomy): Bacteria > Bacteroidota > Bacteroidia > Flavobacteriales > Flavobacteriaceae > Flavobacterium. Next base: position 331,070 of record NZ_SNWW01000007.1, on the reverse strand, counting down.
ATTTACCATTATGGAGAGAAATTTTAATGGCATTTTGAATTTCTAACTTAATACCTGATGGTCTTTCTGCCTTCATTAAATTTCTTATACTGTCTGATTTAGTAAGTTCATAATCATCTCGAATTAAAAACATTCCATCATTAGCTTTTGGCCTATTGTTTTGACCAATTCCTCTAAAATGTTCGACATATATTCCTGTACTAAATTTAAAATTTGTTGTATTCAATAAAATGTTTAGAATACTATTAAAAATATTTAAAACATCTTTTAAACCTTTGGTAAAATCGTCGTCTGAATATTTTTCCCAATCACTTTCTTCTTGTTGTCTTGGAATTTCACATTTACATTGACTTAGTGCAATAATTGTATTAGAGATATAATTGTTAATTGCATCTTTTCGATTTATTTCAGACAAGGAAATTTCCAGTTTTTTTTTTGAAGTTAATTCATTAACAATTGATATGGGAAAAGATTTATTATAAGCGATTTTAATAATTGTTATCATAACATATAAAATTCCTAAAATAATAAGAATAGAACTCCAAATAAGAGAGTTAGTATTGTTTGTTACATTATTTGATGCTACTCCTATAATTAGTACAATCAAAACTTCAATACCTGCCAACACTAAAATTGATTTTTGGATAACAACTATCCAATTTTCAAATTTTTGTAATGTTTTTTCCATCTTATTGTATTTTTTTATGTTGTTTTGAATCATTCAAATATATAAATTAACATTAGAACTGTTAAAAATCATTTCCCAAACATCGTATTTAATTCAAACTAATCACCAAGTAAAAATACCTGATTTTTTTTGCTAAAATTAAATCTTCTCAATTCACTAGTTTTACGGAAATCCATAAACGCCTAAATAAAACCAAAATCCCTAGCCCTGATAGAAGTGGAAATCCTTTTGTGGAGCTTTAGCGGAACAAAAGATTGTAACGAATAGCAGGAAACAGCTCCTAAAAACCACCATAATTCCATTAAAAATCCTCCCTAAAAAACTCAAAACATCAATGCTAGAAATTTCAACAAAAATTTCGTAAATTTGCAGTCCAATAAAAGGAATTAGAAAATGTTAGATAGACTTCAAATAGTAAAACAACGTTTCGACGAGATTTCAGACTTAATTATCCAGCCGGATGTTATTTCTGATCAGAAACGTTATGTGCAATTGAATCAAGAGTACAAAAACCTAAAAGCATTGGCTGGAAAGCGTGATGAATATGTGCTTTTGATGGCTAATATAGATGAGGCAAACGAAATTATTGCGGATGGAAGTGATGCAGATATGGTTGAAATGGCCAAAATGCAACTAGATGAAGCAAAAGAAAGATTGCCGGAACTTGAGGAAGAAATTAAATTTATGTTGATTCCGAAAGATGCAGAAGATGCTAAAAACGTGATGGTTGAGATTCGTGCAGGTACGGGTGGAGACGAAGCGAGTATTTTTGCCGGAGATTTATTCAGAATGTATACTAAATATTGTGAAAACCAAGGTTGGAGAACTTCGGTTGTAGATATGAACGAAGGAACTTCGGGAGGTTTCAAAGAGGTTATTTTTGAGGTTTCGGGAGAAGATGTTTACGGAACTTTGAAATTTGAAGCTGGTGTTCACCGTGTACAGCGTGTTCCTCAGACAGAAACGCAAGGTCGTGTGCATACCTCTGCAGCTACAGTAATGGTTTTACCGGAAGCAGAAGAATTTGATGTTCAAATTGATATGAACGATGTTCGTGTTGATTTCTTCTGTTCGTCTGGACCTGGAGGACAATCGGTTAATACAACGAAATCTGCGGTACGTTTAACGCACATTCCAACAGGATTGGTGGCGCAATGTCAGGATCAGAAATCACAACATAAAAACAAAGATAAAGCGTTGGGCGTTTTACGTTCTCGTTTATACGAACAGGAATTGGCTAAGAAAGAGGCTGAAGATGCTACAAAACGTACCTCTCAGGTTAGTTCTGGTGACCGTTCGGCTAAGATTCGTACGTACAACTACGCACAAGGTCGTGTAACAGATCACAGAGTTGGTTTGACTTTATACGATTTAGGAAATATCATGAATGGTGACATTCAGAAAATTGTTGCCGAATTGCAATTGGTTAACAATATGGAGAAATTGAAGGAAGCTTCGGAAGTATTCTAAAGGAAAGGTTCTGAGTTACTAAGGCTCTAAGTTGCTAAGATTATAAAAAAAAGATTGTTTCAATTGAAACAATCTTTTTTTTTATGCAATTAAGTTGAATCTACGAAGCTAATAGTCTTAGAACCTTAGTAACTCAGAACCTCAGCACCTTAAAAGCAAAAAGAGATTGTTTCATTTTGCGAAACAATCTCTTTTTTTTTTTGCAATTAAGTTGAATTACGAAGCTAATACTCTTAGAACCTTAGCAACTCAGAACCTCAGCACCTTAAAAAGAAAAAGAGAGTACTTCACAATTGTGAAATACTCTCTTTTTTGGTTGAGAATAAAGCATCTATAATTTAAATCATTTTGCTTTAGCTACTTAGTAAATAAAAACCTCAGCAACTTAGAGCCTTAGAATCTCAGAACCTTATAATATATATTGAAGGATATTAACTGTTTAACCGTTTGTTTATAAAACGTATAAAGCAAGTTAGATACCTAAGAATAATCTCGAAAATTCAAAACATTTATATAGATTCGAGTAAACGTATACACCATTTTTCAATACTATTTCGCTTAACTTTTCCATAATACTTTAATTTTTAGTTTAAACAATTACTCTCTAGATGGTTCGTATTGTGATGATTCTTCTTCTGATGATTCATGTGAAGATTCATGCGGTTTTGAAACTATATTGGTTATAGCTAGTTGTATGACAGATCCTAAAATGCCTTTAAAGACAGATTCGCTTTTTCCTACTACTAGTTTTTTGGCTAGAAAACCTAATCCAATGCTTATAGCAGACTGGGCGAGGTGACCTTTAAAACCAACCGTTTCATTTATTTCTTCAACTGCGCTTCGAATGAGATTGATGGGTTTTAAATTATCTTTAATATCATCGATTTCATCTTTTATGGCACACCACTCGGTATCCTGACGCGTCTCTAACAGTTGTATTCGCTGATTTAATTGATCAATAGTGTAAATAGGCTCCATAATAGTGTCTTCTTTAATTATTAATTTTTTAAATCAGTTTCTTTAAGAATACTTGAAATAATAGAATTACCAATTGGGGTTTTAATTAATTTATGATGCGTTTTGTGTATCACGATGGCAACAATTAAGTAAAAAAGCGCCATGATGAAAAAGCCAAAATAATATTCCCCAAGTTCTTTCCCAATCCATAAACTTAATCCAATATTAAGGAACAAGGTAAAAAATGCAACAACTACGCCAACCGCTATCTTTGATGTTAATGATGAGACACCATCAGCTACAGCACATACTGTTTTTAGTTTAAATAATTCTAAACTAGTCTTAGTATAGTTTTCAGCTTTTTCATAAAGATTTAAATTCTCGTTTGTTGTTGCACTTGATTCCATGATATTGGTATTTATGGTTTGAAAAAAACACTTATTTAGTAGTTCGTTTTAACAGTTTTTGCTTCATCTTTAATAGTGTTGAAGTCTTCTTTAGCCTGATTGAATTTGTTTTTTCCTTCTTCGATAATTTCTTTACCGTTTGAAGTAATAGTGCTTAAAATTCCATCAACTTTACCTTTTAGGTTATCTCCGTAATCTTTTGATTTATCTGAGATTTTTTTTCTTGTATTTGAACCTTTATCCGGTGCAAATAAAACTCCCAAAAATGCTCCTGCAGCTGCAGCTCCTAAAATTCCTAAAATTGTGTTACTAGCTTTCATAATATTTGATTTAAATGATTAATATAAAATTGTTTTAATTGTGTTTTTTTAAATGCCTCGACCTTTGATAAGTCTGAATAGAATTGCAATTACAGCAATAACTAATAAAATGTGAATGATACTTCCAGCACTGTAAACGAAGAACCCAAGGGCCCAAAGAATAACAAGAATAACTGCGATTGTGTATAATAAATTTGACATGGTTGTTTGTATTATTAGGGTTAATATTAATTATTTATTTTTAGTTTAATCTGTATGATAAGTAAACAGATAAGTTACTATTTTTTGCATCTGGCGATCTAAAAGTTTCACCTGCAACGGTTCTTTCTTTACCAATAGTTGTTAAACCATAGTTGTAACGAACACCAATGCTTATTGGGCTAAAGTCAACTCCAACACCTGCTGCAATACCTGCATCAAATTTGTTTAAGTCATCTGTATCAATATCTTCTTCAAAATCAAATGATCCTTCTCCGGTAACTTTAGAACTTACAAGGTAAGATGCGTATCCACCTGCCTGAAGATTAAAGTTTTTAGTGATATTTACTCTTACCAATAAAGGAACTTCGATATAATTTAATTTGAATTTTACTTTTTGACTACCTAAATCGCTGTTATATTCTAACTCTGAACCTCTTGTAGTAAATAAAACCTCTGGTTGAATAGCAACAAAATCTGAGATGGGTAATGTGGCATAAACTCCGGCATTAAAACCATACAGGATATTTTCGTCAGTTGCTTCATCGTCGTCTGATAAGAAATTAGACATGTTAAATCCTCCTTTTACTCCAAATTCGGTAGTAACGTTGTCATCTTGAGCATGTAAAGCTCCAAAAGTAGCTGTCATAAAAAAGGCTAAGGCGAATAAAAATTTTGATTGCATTTTCATAATTTAAATAAATTTTAGTGTTAATAATGGCTCTAAGGGCATTTAATTAATTTGTTGTTTAATTTGTTCAGTTTCTCTTAAAAACTGATACATTTTAGGCAAATAGCGCAATACTAATTTTAAAATCACTTCGTCTGTTGTTCTCTTATAGACAGATTCAAATGTTTCAATTTCTTTGTTTAATGATTCTTTTATTGAACTCAAATAAACTTTATTAAAACTGGCATCATTTGTATCCATCAACTTGTATAAATCCAGTTTGTTGGTATTATTATTTATATCAGTAACAATGATCAGCCTGTTGTTGGCTATTGTTGCTACTTCTTGTAACAATTCAGTTTGATGATTTTCAATTTTCTTACTTATTTGTCTTATAATACTGTCTGAAGTTTTTTGCTGAGCAATTTGACTTTTCGAAATAATAGAGTTACTTAATGTTGCCGTCGCAATAAAAAAGTAAGCGTCCATTTGTTCTTTGTCTGTCGTACTAAAAGCTTCATTTTTTAAAGTGTTTTCTATCGGATTATTTTTTTTGCATGATGATGTGCAAGTAATGATCAATAAAAAAAAAACTTTCAAATTTGTTGCTCTCAATAGCGGCATTGTTCTCATGAATTACTTGTTAAAGTATTACATTACAAAGATGCTAACGATTAGAAGAAATTTCTTTACAGCATAAAAAAGAAACGTTATATAATTCCCATAATGGATTTATATAACGTTTTATGTGTACTTTTTAAGGATTTTATTCAGGAAGAAAAACAGTAAAAACTGAGCCTTTATTGGGCGTGCTGTCAGCTATAATGCTGCCTTTGTGGTTTTCTACAATTTTTTTACAAATGGCAAGACCAATTCCGGTACCCGGATAATCGGTTTTAGAATGAAGACGCTGAAACAGTATAAATATGTTGTCTTTAAACTGAGGATCGAAACCCATTCCGTTATCTGTAAAAGTTATTTTGTAGTACTTTTTAATATTCTGATCTAATAAATCCGGATATTCTTTTGAATGTACTTTTCCCGATTCTATTTTAATTTCAGGAATAACTTCTTCACGACTGTATTTTAAAGAATTCCCGATGAGGTTTATAAAAAGCTGTTCGATTTGATAAGGAATAACTTCAAGCTTTGGTAATTTTGAAGTGGTAATAATTGCCTGCTTTTCGTCAACGATTTCTGCTAATTCAGATTTTGCATTTTCAAACAACTCATTCAAATTCGATTTTATGAATTCTTTTTTAGTTGTATTCGTTCTCGAAAATAAAAGTAAATCATCAATTAAAACGCGCATTCGTTTAGCCGAATCTTCAATTTTAGTAATATAATCTTTGGCGCTGTCTGATATAACAGCTTTATCGGCATCAGAAACTCTCGAAATAAAAGTCTGGATTTTTCGGAGTGGTTCCTGTAAATCGTGACTTGCAACGTGATTGAAAGAAGCAAGTTCTTTGTTACTTTTTTCTAGTTCTCTATTACGTTCCTGAAGTTCGATGTTTAGCAAATGCTCATCCGTAATATCAAAATTGATTCCGAGCAGAATTTTACTTCCCTGTTGATCCGTCAGTAATTTCCCAGTCGACTTAAAATACCGAATTTCATCATCACGGCGGGCAATTTTATAATATATAAAAGGAAGGTGTTTCTTTTCTATAATGTCTTCCATAGATTTAGCTATGGCTTCTTTATCATCCGGATGAACAAAATCTAAGAAAGATTCTTTTTCAGGAATAAAAGCGTTTGGTTTGTAACCTAATAATCGATATTGGTTGTCTGAATAATCAATTTTATTGGTATCTAAATCCCATTGCCAGGTGCTAAATTTACCTATAACTTCAGATTCAGCCATTAATCGGGATGAAATTAAAAGTCGTTTATTGAATATTTTTAAACGTTCAATGTCTTTGCTAATTTGTCTGTAGGCAATAAGAATAAAAAATAAAGCGGCTAAAAATAAAGAAACGGAGAAAATCGGGCTTAAGGAAATTTCCTGATCGTAAATCTTCAGTCTGTTCTGAAGATATTTTTTTTCAATGTCATTCATTTCATCAACCTGAAATCGAATGTTTTCCATTAAAATTCGCCCCCCGAACATATGATTATCAAGTTTCCTTTTATCATATGTTTTAGGGTTGCTGTATTTAAAGCAGTTTTCGAAAGAAGCGAAACGCTGCGTAATTAATTTAAATAGTTTCTGAAGGTTTTGCTGTTGCTTCGGATTATCTGCCGTAAGTTTTTTTAATGTAATAAATGAAGTATTTACCCTGTCGCGAGAATAAATATAAGGAGTTAAAAAACGGCTGTTTCGTGTAATGATATAACCACGCTGACCGGTTTCGGCATCCTTTATCGCAGACATTAATCGCTCTAATTGAATGTTTATTTCATAAGTATGCATTACCACCTTACTGGATTCATTTAAATCCTGATTGTGTTTGTAAGCAATTGAAGAAAGAAATAACAGAATGAAAACTGCGATTACAAAAATAACTCTCAAAGAGTTTGAAGAATTAAACCTGGGTATCCATTTCATTATAAGTCATTATTTTAGGCGCAACAAGAAATTATCCCGGTTTAGACCAGAAGTATGATAATGCCAATTTAAAGTAACAACTTCGTTAATTATTTTCTTTAGGGTATTAAAGTCACTCGGTTTTTTGATATAAATATTTGCACCTTCTATAAAAGTGTCTTCAATATCCTCTTCAGATGATGAAGTAGAATAGATCGCAATAATTATATTTTTAAGGTGCTCTGTTTTTTTGATTTCAATTAAACATTCTTTACCTGTTTTTTTTGGCATGTTCAAATCCAGAAACAAAATGTCCGGTAATTTAACATCAGGAGTCAGTAAATGTTCCATAAGCTGAAGACCATCATGAACAAATGTAACTTTAGTTTGAACTCTCACTTCTTCAAAGGCATCTTTAAAAAATAAGCGGTCATCTTCATCGTCATCGGCGAGTAAAATGTGTAATGCGTTTTTTTGCATTGAATTTTAGGGTATTTGGTTTTTATCTTATTTTAAATTCTCTCTTCTCTTCTTTATAATCCTCTGAAAGGCCGAGGGAGTAATTCCGGTTGTGTTTTTAAACTGTGTACTCAAATGCGCAACACTCGAATAATTAAGTAAAAAAGCAATTTCGGTCAAACTCATTTCATTGACAAGCATCAATTGTTTTGCTCTTTCAATTTTTTGCAGAATGATGAAATTTTCAATAGAAGAATACGTTACTTCCGAAAAAACATTCGATAAATAACCGTAGCTATGATTTAATTTCTCTGCCAAAAATACAGAACTTTTAAAATTATTATTGTCATCCATATAAACAAGTTCAATAATGGCATCTTTAATTTTTTGCACTAAAACGCTTTTCTGGTTTTCAACAACTTCAAAACCAAAAGGGCTTAAATTATTTTTTAAAGTTTCAAGCGATTCAACACTCAGATTTTCATCTAGTTCAATTTCGCCAAAACCTAATGTGGTAAAATTCATGTTCTGTTCCTCTAATTTTTCTTTTAAAAAAAGAGAACAAATCGTGTTGATGTCGAACTTTATAAATAGTTTCATAGTATTAAAATAGGGTTAAAGATACTTATTTTTTTTTGGTTATGGGTGGATTAGATTAAATTTAAATTCTATTGATAACAAAGCATGGGTTGAATAAATCAAAAAATACCGTCTAAGTTTAAAAATTTAGACGGTATCTTAATTGGGTCAAAAAGGATTTACAAATCCGATAACATTTGATTAAATTCTTCTTTAGTTTTACCTAATTTCTGCTGAAGTTTTCCGTACATTTCGTCTTCTCTTCCTTCTGCATACATAAGATCATCATCTGTTAGATCAGCGTATTTTTGTTTTAATTTCCCTTTTAACTCATTCCAATTTCCTTTTATCTCTGTAGTATTCATGATCGTTATATTTAGTAATTAATAATATTGTAAAGTTCTGAATTATCCGTTTATTTCTGTTATATCAATTTTTTGGATTGTTTCATAATTCACATTTACGATTTCTTACACTTGGTAACGACGTAAAATCCATGCCATTTTTTCGTGTTGCTGTAACAAACCTGTTACAAAATCAGCAGAACCAATATCGTTAGATTCAGTTTCAAAAACCGGAATATACTCTCTAAATTCAGTCACCAATTGTTCATGGTTTTCTAAAAGTTCTTCCAGCATATGCTTTTGCGAAGCATATTCCTTAGGAGATTCTTTTAGCGTAGAATTCTCGATAAATTCCTTCATAGTTCCAATTGTTTTTTCGCCCAATTGGCTAATACGTTCTGCAACTTCATCAATATTATTTTCTAAAACTCGGTATTGATCTTCAAATAATTTATGCAATTCCATGAAACTGTTTCCTGAAATATTCCAGTGAAACTTTCTCGTCTTTACATATAAAGTCATTTCGTTAGATAAAATCGTGGCTAATATAGTGGTGCTTTTCTTTAAATTTTTTGGCGTAATTCCAATGTTTGGGCTCATAATTAGGTTTTTTACAAAATTAAAGAAGCAATAAACTTTTTATCTTATATAATTTTCCAAGGATGTTACATGAATTCAATGTTTTGGTAACATATTAGTAAATGTTTTATTGTAGTTTTGCCGCCAACTAAAACTTAAAACCCCTACTTGAATGAAAAAACAATTACTCGTTTTATTAATCTTAACTGCCTCTGTTACTGTAAAAGCCCAATCTTATCTAGGTTATTTTAATGATAATTATGCAGGTGTACAAAGTGTACTTTTTAACCCGGCCTCTATAGCCGATTCTCGTTTTAAAACCGATATCAATTTATTTTCAATCAGTGGATCTGTGCAAAACGATTTGTACGGAGTACGCCTATTTGATGTTTACAAAGATGGATATGATTTTGACCGTGAAGCCAAAATGACTCCGTCAAATGCCAATAACGGTCTTGCTAATTTTGACATTATGGGACCATCATTTATGTTTAATATTGCTCCTAAGCATACCATAGCTGTATTTACAAGAGCCAGATCGGTTAGTAATGTGCGAAATATTAACGGCTATCTTATCGATCAGGTAAAAGACGGATTAGATCAGTCCAGCGACTTTAATCTTAATGCAGGAAATGCCAACGGATCTTCAAATACATGGGGAGAATTGGGTGTTTCTTATGCTGCGGTTTTATATCAAAAAGACCAACATTTCTTAAAAGGAGGTTTGACAGCCAAATATTTACAAGGTGGTGTAAACGGATATGTAAGAGGAAAAGATGTAAATGTAACATATGTTGAAAACACAGTAGACCCAAGTTTGGGAGTTTTGGCGTCAAGCGGAGAAATCACAGTGGGCGCAAGTCAGGATTTTGAGGCAAATGAAGATTATGATTTTGACCGTAAATCAAGAGGATTTGGTTTTGATTTTGGACTTGTTTACGAATGGAGACCGGATTATGCAGGTTATGATTTAGACAAAGCAAAACCTGCAGATAATAATTTTAGGGATTTAAACAAATACAAACTACGTTTCGGATTATCTGTTACAGATATAGGTTCTATTGACTATAAAAATGCAAAACAGGACACCTACAATGTAAATGGTATTGTAACGCAGCAAATGATTGATGATGCCGATAATCTGTATGATTTCTTAAACGAGCATTATACAAAAACCTCAACATCAAAAGGAGCAAAAACAAATTTGCCAACTGCACTTCATGCTGACGTTGACTGGAACATGTACAGAAAATTCTATCTGAATCTTAATGGAGACATTAATATGGTTTCTGCAAATAAAATTAACAGCTACGGAATTGCAGACAGAGTGTCTTTGACGCCGCGTTACGAAAGCAGATGGTTTAGTTACTACATGCCGCTAACCTGGATGGAATACACAGGAATGCAGGTAGGTTCAGGAATTAGAGTAGGCGTTTTCTTTATTGGTTCAGGTTCTATTGTTAGTAATTTGATTTCTAAAGAATCAAAAGGAGCCGATTTTCATTTAGGAATGAAAATTCCGGTCTACGAAAAGAAATTTAAAGATACTGACGAAGACGGAGTTATTGATAAAGAAGATGCGTGCAGAAAAGTAGCAGGCCCAGCAGAAAATAATGGATGCCCGTGGCCGGATACAGACGCAGACAACGTTTTTGATAAAGATGATGCTTGTCCCGATGTTAAAGGTCCTGTAGAAAACAAAGGATGTCCGTGGAAAGATAAAGATGGAGATACTTTATTGGATAATGTTGATGCTTGTCCGGCAGTAGCGGGCCCGGTAGAAAATAAAGGCTGTCCTTGGCCGGATACCGATATGGATGGCGTTTTAGACAAAGATGACGCTTGTCCTAACGAAGCCGGATTACCTGAAAACAAAGGTTGTCCGAATCTGGATGCCGATAAAGACGGCGTTTTGGATAAAGACGATGCATGTCCTTTAATCGCAGGTCCTGCAGACAATCAAGGTTGTCCAAAAGTTTCTAAAGCAACATTAGAGCAATTAAAAGTAGAAGCAAAATCAATCTTTTTTACAACAGGAAAAGCAACTTTGAGTGATGCTAAAAAAGGAGAAACATCAGGAAGATTAGATGCAATTAAAGAGATTCTGAAAAATTATCCAAACGCAAAATTTGCCATTAACGGGCATACAGATAACGTAGGAAATGCAAAAGCAAATCAGAAATTATCTGAAGCCAGAGCAAAAGTAATCATGGATCTTTTGATTGAAAAAGGTGTAAATCCTGCCAATTTAACTTCTCAGGGATTTGGTGCTACAAAACCCGTAAAATCAAATAAAACTGCTTCGGGAAGAGCAGAAAACAGAAGAACAGAAATTGTTTACTTAGGTAATTTGTAAGCAGAATTGAATATAATGCCAAAAAGCCATTCTTAATTGAGTGGCTTTTTTTATTTTTGCATACTTCTACAAAAGAAAAACTTCTAATCGATTAGAAGACTAAAAAAACAAGAATGACAACACAACAACTACACGAACAAATTCTTCAGAAAAAATCATTTTTATGTGTCGGCTTAGATCCTGATCTGGACAAAATTCCAACCCATTTATTAGAAACCGAAGATCCTATTTTCGAATTCAATAAAGCCATAATTGATGCTACTCACGATCTAGCAGTAGGATATAAACCGAATACTGCTTTTTTTGAAGCGTATGGAATAAAAGGATGGATGTCTCTGCAAAAAACAATCAATTACATCAACGAAAATTATCCTGATATTTTTACCATTGCAGATGCAAAACGCGGCGATATCGGCAACACTTCAAGCATGTATGCGAAAGCTTTTTTTGAAGATTTGAAATTTGATAGTGTAACCGTTGCACCTTATATGGGGAAAGATTCTGTTGAGCCATTTCTTGCCTTCGAAAATAAACATACCATAATGTTAGCGTTAACGTCGAACGAAGGAGCTTTTGATTTTCAGACATTGACGACAAACGGAACAGAATTATACAAACAGGTTTTAGAAACTTCTAAAACATGGAAAAACAGTGAGAACCTTATGTATGTCGTGGGAGCAACAAAAGCAGAATGCTTTGCCGATATCAGAAAAATTGTTCCGGATAGTTTTCTTTTAGTTCCCGGAATTGGCGCTCAGGGCGGAAGTTTATCTGAAGTATGCCAATACGGATTAAATGATAAAGTTGGTCTTTTAGTAAATTCTGCAAGAGCAATTATCTATGCCTCAAAAGGAACTGATTTTGCTGAAAAAGCAAGGGAAGAAGCTTTGAAAGTGCAACAGGAAATGGAAGAAATTCTTAACCTCAGGTTTTAAAAGTCTACCACAGAGATACACAATTCCAACATGAAACAAATAACCGATCAGATTGGTACAACACATTCTTTTGAAACATCTCCAAAACGCATTATTTCCCTTGTTCCTTCTCAAACGGAATTGTTACATGATTTAGGTTTAGATGAAAAAATCATCGGAATTACTAAGTTTTGTGTGCATCCATATCATTTAAAATCTACCAAGAAAATAGTTGGCGGAACTAAGAAAATTCATTTTGAAAAAATAAAATTATTACAGCCCGATATTATCATTTGTAATAAAGAAGAAAACACCGAAGAAATCGTAAACCAATTACGTGAAATCTGCCCGGTTTGGGTTACGAATATTGTTTCTATAGAAGATAATTTTCAGATGATTTCAGATTTTGGTCAAATCTTCAATTGCAGAACCGAAGCCCAAAAATGGAACGACAAACTGGCTTTTGCCTTGAGCGATTTCAAAAAATACATTCAGGATATTTCAATTAAAAAAGCAGCTTATTTTATTTGGAAAGACCCATATATGGTTGCCGGAAATGACACTTATATAAATGAATTATTAAAATTGAATCATTTTAAAAATATCTACGCAGACAAAGGTCGGTATCCGGAAATCGAGCTCAAAAAAATGCGTTTAGAAGGCGATCCAGATTTGGTTTTTCTTTCTTCAGAACCTTATCCTTTTAAAGAAGAAGACGCTTTTGAAATCGGACGTTTTACGCACCACGCCAAAACTGTTTTTGTTGATGGAGAGATGTTTTCCTGGCACGGCAGCCGATTGTTAAAGGCATTTCCGTACTTTAAAGTACTGCACGAAAGATTAAAAAGTTAAATTCTAAGTTTGCTGGATTGTAAATTCCAAATTCCAAGTTTCCAGGTTTCTTGAATTATAGACTTAACCGAAAAGTTAGCAAAGCTGTGTGTATAAAACTTTGCGAACCTTTACGTAAATCTCTGCGAACTTTGCGGTAAAAAATATTAATTAAACGAACTTCTAAACTCTAAAGGCGAGAGATTGGTTTTATTTTTGAATAATTTATTGAATGACTGCGGATATTCAAATCCTAACTGGAAAGCGGTTTCGCTCACGCTTAATGAAGTTGTCGTTAGCAGCTCTTTTGCTTTTTCAATAATTTTATTATGAATATGATGTTGTGTGCTTTGCCCAGTTAGAGTGCGCAGCATATCACTTAAATAATTAGGAGAAACATTCAATTCATCTGAAAGATAAGCAACAGTTGGTAAACCAAATTTTTGCACTTTATCACCCTCAAAATAATCAGATAAAAGATTTTCAAGTTTGGTTAAAAGCGTGTTGTTGGCACTTTTTCGGGTAATAAATTGACGGTTGTAAAAACGGTTGCAATAATTAAGAAGCAACTCGATATGAGAAATCATTACATCCTGACTAAAAGCATCAATCGAAGAACAATATTCCTGCTCGATATTTTTCATTATTCCTGTAATCATCGTTTGTTCCTTTTCAGAAAGATGCAAAGCCTCGTTTACAGAATAAGAGAAATAACTGTATTCTTTAATTTTCTTAGCCAAGGCATAATTCTGAATAAAGTCAGGATGAATCACCAGCATCGCTCCATAAACAGCGCTATCAACACTTACTTCTGTTGAAATTACCTGTCCCGGCGACATAAAAGTCATTACACCTTCATCAAAATCATAAAAATTTTGACCGTATTTCATTTTTCCGGTAAACCCTTTTTTGATACAAACCGTATAAAAAGAGTAAACAACACTTTTAAGATTATCATCAAAATGGCATGTTATTTTGCTTAAATCCACGAAACTAACTAACGGATGTTCCGGTTTTGGGATTTTAAGCATAGAATGTAATTCTGAAATAGATTGAATTTGATACGGAATGTGAACTTCTTTTTTCATAACAAAAATTTAAAGAAATAGATAAAAAGAGGAAAAGCTACCGTAAAGATAACTTTTCCTATGGATAATATAAGTTAATTTCCTCATTGACTCGATCTTGTCCGGCTGAGCGAAGTCGAAGACTTATTGATCGATACCCGCCATATTAGCTTCGTCATATCTTGCACCGGTTTGCGTACCAAGCGGAATAATTTTTTCTAATCGATTCATTTCTTCTGTACTTAAAACCATTTGAGCGGCAGCAATGTTTTGTTCTACATATTTAACACGTTTCGTTCCCGGAATAGCTAAAATATTTTTTGAAGCAATCCACGCAAGTGCTAATTGAGAAGCCGTAATCTGTTTTTCGTCTGCCAATTTTTTTATTTCGTTTACCAGTTCGATATTTTTTTGAAATTGTTCTCCCTGAAAACGTGGAATTGCTTTTCTGAAATCATTTTCCGGAAAGTCGTCCGGCGTTTTTATATCTCCGGAAATAAAACCTCTGCCCAATGGAGAATAAGCTACAAAACCAATTCCTAATTCGTTTAAAGTATCTAAAATACCGGATTCTTCGACAGTTCTTTCAAATAAAGAATATTCTGTTTGTACCGCAGTTAAAGGGTGAATTTTGTGTGCCTTACGAATCGTTTCTGATGAAACTTCAGACAATCCGATATAGCCAACTTTTCCTTCTTTAACTAAATCTGCCATAGCCTGTACGGTTTCTTCAATTGGTGTGTTAGGATCTAAACGGTGTAAATAATACAAATCGATATAATCAGTTCCTAAATTTTTCAGAGAACGTTCTACGGCCTTTTTTACATAGTCTTTCTTACCGTTAAATTGCCAGGTTAGCTGTTCGCTGTCGTCGATTTCATATCCAAATTTCGTAGCGATAGAATAAGCATTACGATTGCCTTTTATAGCCTTGGCAATTAATCTTTCATTATGTAACGGACCGTATAAATCTGCAGTGTCTAAAAAATTGCCTCCTAATTCAAGTGAACGATGAATAGTAGCGATTGCTTCTTTTTCATCGGCTTTGCCATAAATGTCCATTCCGGCAATCTGCGTCATTCCCATACATCCCAAACCAATATTCGGAACAATAAGTCCCTGATTTCCTAATTTAATATTTTGTATTGTACTCATAATTGCTGTTTTAATTTAAATTAAAAATTGATATAGCAAAGATCCGCTTGTAATACTTTTATTAAGTATCTAAATCTCGTGTAGTTGTATCCAAAATGAGAATTTTAGTTTCAGGTTTAGTTTTTTATTACAGAGATTCACAAAGATTTTACACAGAGCTACACTAAGTATATTTAATAAACCTTTCCGAATCTCTGTGTAAAATCTCTGTGAAACTCTGTAAAAAAAAAACAAAAAGTATATAAATAAAGAATGCCGGCATCTCGAAGACGCCGGCATCATTTAACTAACCAAAACCAAAATAATAAATAACCAGTTTATTACACTACAAAGATCTAACATATATCAAGGCTTTGCTGTTAAGGTTTTGTTATTACTTTGTTGGACATAAGTTAAGATTTTTTTTAACGCCATTTTGAGCATTCTGCACTATAATATAGCTTTTGGTTATTAAAATATAATAACAATCAATTTTGTTTATTAATATAGTAATGATTAGTTTGTATATTTGATAGAACATTAAATATCAGCAATATGGATTCAAACAACAAATTAACAACTGCAACGGGAACTCCCGTTCCGGACAATCAAAACATTCAAACTGCAGGACCACGTGGGCCTGTTTTATTACAGGATTTTTGGTTTTTAGAGAAAATGGCACATTTTGATCGTGAGGTAATTCCAGAGCGAAGAATGCATGCTAAAGGTTCTGGTGCTTACGGGACATTTACTGTAACTCACGATATTACAAAATATACAAGAGCTGATATATTTTCAGAAATTGGTAAAAAAACAGAAATGTTTGCGCGTTTTTCAACAGTTGCAGGAGAAAGAGGTGCTGCGGACGCCGAAAGAGATATTCGTGGTTTTGCATTGAAATTTTATACCAATGAAGGAAATTGGGATTTGGTAGGAAATAATACTCCGGTTTTCTTTTTCCGTGATCCGATGAAGTTTCCGGATTTAAATCACGCTGTAAAACGTGATCCAAAAACCAATTTAAGAAGTGCTGATAACAATTGGGATTTTTGGACTTTATTACCCGAAGCTTTACACCAAATTACAATTGTAATGAGTGATCGTGGAATTCCGAGATCGTACAGACAAATGCACGGATTTGGAAGTCACACTTTTAGTTTCATAAATCATCAAAACGAAAGACATTATGTGAAATTTCATTTCGTAACCCAACAAGGAATCGAAAACCTTTCGGATGAAGAAGCAGCTAAATTAGTGGGAGGCGACAGAGAAAGCCATCAAAGAGATTTGTTTGATGCTATTGAAGAAGGGAATTTCCCGAAATGGAAAATGTTTGTTCAAATTATGACCGAAGAGCAAGCGGAGAATTATCGTTTTCATCCGTTTGACTTGACTAAAGTTTGGTTAAAAAGCGATTTTCCTTTAATTCCGGTTGGTGAATTTGAATTGAACAAAAATCCTGAGAACTATTTTGCAGAAGTAGAGCAGGCAGCTTTTAATCCGGCGCATGTACCACCGGGAATTAGTTTCTCGCCAGATAAAATGTTGCAAGCCCGTTTGTTTTCTTACGGAGATGCACACCGTTACCGTTTAGGAGTAAACAATTTCCAAATTCCGGTAAATTCTTCAAGATGTCCGTACAATACTTTTCATAGAGACGGAGCCATGCGTGTAGATGGAAATAATGGATCAAAAAAACATTATGAACCAAATAGCTTTGGAGAATTGCAGGAGCAACCAGAATTCAAAGAACCACCATTGAAACTTCACGGTGATGCTTATGCGCATAATTTCAGAGATGATGATAATGATTATTTTACACAACCGGGTTTACTTTTCCGTTTATTAACTGAAGAGAAAAAACAATTGTTGTTTAAAAATACTGCAGCACAAGTAGGAGGAGCACAGCCTTTTATTCAGATTCGTCATATTAGAAACTGTTACAAAGCAGATCCGGCATACGGAGAAGGAGTGGCTAACGCTTTAGGCTTAAGTATGGAACAGGTAAATAATTTTTCTGACCCAAGATTATTAATCGAGGTTCGTTAAGGAGGGACAAAGGCTCAAAGGAACAAAGGTTCAAAGTAATAAATCCTTGAAAAACCTTTGATATTTTTATGGTCTTTTAAGGAAATAGAAAACCCGACAGATTTTTGAAATCTGTCGGGTTTGTTTATTTAAAGAAAAACCTCTGAACCTCTGAACCTTTGAGCCTTTGCAACTCTGCACCTTTGAACCTTTAAGAAAAAACTACCGTCTTATTACTATAAACCATAGTTTTACGTTCGGCATGCAATTTTATAGCTCTTGCTAAAACAATTCTTTCTAAATCCCTGCCTTTCATAATAAAATCATCAACAGAATGAATGTGAGAAACTCTTGCAATATCCTGCTCGATAATTGGTCCTTCATCTAATTCTGCGGTAACATAATGACTTGTGGCTCCAATAATTTTTACACCACGTTTAAAAGCCGAATGATACGGTTTTGCACCCGGAAATGCCGGTAAAAACGAATGGTGAATATTGATGATTTTATTTTCGTAAAGCGAAATTAAATTAGGCGTAATAATTTGCATATAACGCGCCAAAACAATAAAATTGATCTGATATCTTTTCAATAATTCAATTTGTTTGGCTTCGCCTTCTTCTTTATTGTCTTTTGTAAAAGGAACACAATGAAACGGAATATCAAAACGTTCAGCAATAGATCGTAAATCGTTATGATTACTAATAATCACCGGAATCTCAACATTTAATTCGCCAGCGCTGTAGCGTCCTAAGATGTCAAATAAGCAGTGATCGTATTTCGAGACAAACAATGCCATTTTTGGTTTTTGTTCCTGATTGTACAAATCCCAAGACATATTAAAATCAGAAGCAATAGTTTGATCAAAATCATTTTTTAAGCTTTCAATAGTGATATTGTGATTGGTTAATTCACATTCTAATCGCATAAAAAATACATTTTGTTCAACATCAACATGCTGGTCGATGTAGATGATATTTCCTTCCACTTTAGCAATAAAAGTAGTCACTGCGGCAATAATTCCTTTTTGGTCTTTGCAATGAATCAGAATAGTTATTTTTTGCATTTCAAGGTTTGGTTTGGTTAGTGACAAAGTTGCAAGGTTCAGAGCGACAAAGACTTCTTTGTATCTTTGCAGCTCTGAGCCTTTGAACCTTTGGAAAAAATTATTTTCCGTCCTGCATCGCAAAAACACTTTTTAATAAAGGTGTTGTTCTTGCGCTGATATTATTACGGATTTCTTTTTCTTCAACAGCAATCATTTTAAAAACACCTGCCAAAGCTTGTGTCGTTGTATAATCTGTTAAATCAGGATTTACCTTTTTTACTAACGGAATTGTGTTGTATTTATTAATGATGTTTTTCCAGACAACATCAGCACCAACTTTTTCGAAAGAGCTTTTTATCACCGGATTAAATTTTCCGTACAAAGCCGTAGTTGTACTACCTTGTAAATAGCTCGTAGCAGCGCTGTCATTTCCTAACAGGATATTTTTAGCATCAGTAAAAGACATGTTTTTTACAGCCGAAACAAATATCGGAGTTGCTTCTTTTACAGCATCTTCAGCAGCACGATTTAAAACTTTAATTCCTTCATCGGCAAGCGAACTAAGTCCAATTTTTCTCAAAGTAGCATCTACTTTTTGTAATTCGGCAGGCATTAAAATTTTTACCGCTTCATTTTTATAAAAACCATCTACTGCAGTTAGCTTACTCACTTGCTGTGTAATTCCTTTGTTTAAAGCTTCTTTTAGTCCGGAAGCAATATCAACACCGCCAAGGGATGGAATTTGCGAAGACAATTGAGGCAATTGATTTAAAGTCTGTTGTACCTGAGCGCAAGATGTTAGAGAGAATGCAAGTACTAAAATTATTATCTTTTTCATTAGATGGGGGTTTATATAAGTTTCAAAAATACTACTTATTCAAAAACAAAGCCACAATTTTATTTGAGGAGTAGAAATATTTTGTTTCATAACTAACAATGGGCTTTTTTAGTTGTTAATTATGAATTATGAATTATTAATTATGAGTTTTGAGAAATATTCTTTAGAAGTTTGACAAGATTAGATTCTCGTTGCGGAGTTATTTGTGAAAATTCTCATTCGTCGAAATGACAATGTTGTGTGTAATTTATAGAACTTTAGAAACTAAAAAATGTAGAACCTCAGCAGCTTAGCAACTCAGAACCTTAGTGCCTCAGCACCTCAAATCAAGGCCAATACATTCGTACGCAATAATCCCAATAAGTTTTGCTTGAAATATAGGTGGGTTGTGTTTCTATTATGGGATGGTTGTATTTATCAAATAATTTTATTCGGATGATTTTTTCTTTGCTGTCGTCTTTCATGTTGATGTTTCCTTCGGCGTCGTCTATCAATTTCTTTTTTTTGAGGTATTCAGCTTTTTTCTCAATTATAAATTGAATTACAGCTTCGTTTTGAGATTCTCTTTCACCGGCTAAATTGCCTGTTGCATCAAATGTTGCTATTTTTTGGAGATAATTATTTTCGTAATCAAACAATTGAAAAGCAATTCCGCCATGTAATACTTGAAGTTTATGATTCGAAACACGAAAACGGAGCACTTGTTTTTTAGCATTTATATATTCTATAGGACCATTTCCCTGCGCATCAATAGTATGGAACAGGACTTTATTTGGTTTTGAAAATGATGCAATTCTGTCTGTATAACCGTGATATTTTGCATCAGATTGTGCTAGTGAAATAATACCCTGAAAAAGAGTAAAATATAGGATTACGAATGATTTCATTTAAATTGTTTTGTTGCTTTTAAATTTAAAACCAAAATTTATTTTTCCAACAAATCAATTTCATCTTCAGTTCCATCAACATAAACCGATAATTCGCTGTATTTCCATTTCCCTCTTTTTACAGCAACAACAAATAAGGTTCCTTTTCCTTTTGGGCCTTTTATCGGAATTTGTAAATCACAATCGCCGGTGTTATTGCTTGTATTAATACTTCCGGAAACCATTCCGTCTCCTTGAATCGGACTTCCCAGTTTTTCTTTTACTTCTTTATTATTTTGAACTTCTGTAAGAGCGCCTTTATAAGCATCTGATTCTTTTATCATTGAAGTAACTCCAAAGAAAATGCCGGCAATAAATAAGCCAAAAAGCACCAATAAACTCAAACAACCTGTTGGCACAAACCATTTCCAGTTTCTTTCCCACCAGCTTTTTTGTGGTTGATTATAATCGTCGTTCATAAAAAATGTAATTTAATTTAAATACGGAAAGATAATACTAATATTGAATAGGGATTTTTTTTATTAAAAATAAAAAAATCTCTTACGAAATAAGACGATTTAGTATAAATGTTTTTAAATTAAACTAGCGGTTGTTGAAAGCTATTTCTTGTAAGGCTTTTGGATTGCTAATTGCGTTAGCAACTTCTTGCTTTCTCATAGCATCAAAATATCCGGTTCCTGTAATTAATAAAAGTTTTTTTGGGATGCTTGGCTTTTTGTCAAAAATGGTTGAATATAGTAAGCTCGTTTGTATAAACCCGCCATCATTTAAAAGATGAAGTGTCTGTTTTCCATAGCGTAGATTGTCTTTGTCAGCAACTAAATATTTATAACCATTTTTACCTTCGTAAGCATCTTTAAAAGCATCACCAACTCTTAGTAAACCGGCATTTTTTATAAATCCCATAACTGAAATGGAATTTGACGCATTTCATCATAATACTTTGTAAAATCAGAATCTGTATAAGAGACAGGCGGTATTCCCTGATAAATATAAACGGCTACATCCGGGCTATTTATATGAATTTTTTCAACAATCATTTTTACATTTGCCTTATATTTCTCGATTTCACTTATAGCAACAGGAGTTGCTTCCTGTATAACTACATAATCGTAGTAATTGCCATCCTTATCTTTATTAGAAAAATTTTGGTTAGCTTCTGTTTTGTTTGTGCTGTAAACTTTATCTAATGAAACCCCTACAGTAATTAATTGATCAATATTAATGGGTTGATTGTTTGCATTGCAAAATTCTTCAAACAATGTTGGAGCACTAACAAAGTATTCTATCTGGCTGTTTCCTATAAATAATATGCGAGGAGGTCCACTGGTTTTTGGAGGTTTGGGGTGTGTAATTGTTTTTTCATTTGTTGTACACTTTTTCCTGGAATAGTTATTACAGGAAGAAAACAAAATTGTTGTTACAAGAAAAATTAAAATGCATTTTTTCATTTTTGTACTTATTAAATAATTGCCAATATTTTGTATGAAAATATTTGCAAATTTCATTTAATAGATTTAAATAGAAGTTTCCAAGACATTTAAATTTTGTTGTTTAAGGACATTTTTTCTTCAGTCAATGCAAAAAAAAGTCGGTTGGATTTTGTCAATAAAAAAAGCGAAAATATAATGGCATATTTTCGCTTTAGTTTTTTATAAGAGTGAAATTATAGGTACTGTAAGCAATATAAATTAGGATTATAAACCGGATTAATTTGCTTTAAGTCAGCCAGAATATTATGGGTATAATCCCTACCGCCAATGGCTAAATAGAATAAAGATTTTGAAACATAAAATGGTCTTAAGGGAAATGTGCGCCAAGCATTTGCTACATTCTTTAAAAAATGTTTTATAGCATATTTACGTATTTTTTCTTCTGGGCGAACAAAATAGATAGTTGAACTTTTTAATTTGGTCATAAGATTTGGAAACATTACAAATCTTCCGCCTTGTTGAATCAATACATTAATTTCAATAATGTTAATCCTTCAATATTTTCTGTTTTCATGATAAAATTGTTTTGTAAATAATAGTGGTATAATTATAGTACAAAGGTCAGCCTGTTTTGTTGATTTTTTTACCTGTAAATGTTTTACTATTAATAGATTAAGTTTTTTTTTAAAATCAATACAAAGCTATTTTAATCATAAAAAAGCTTCTTATCCATGCAAACCGTTTTATGATTTGACCAGATAAGAAGCCTGTATAATAAATTTTTGAAATATTAATTTGAAGCCACTGTTGACTCAGGAAAAAGAATGTTGCTTAACTCAGCATCTCTGTCATATACATCCTGATAAAAGCTAATTTGACCATCTTCATTTGCCCATGTTGTAAAATAAGTAATATAGATTGGTATTTTGTTAGGCAATTTAAAAGTAGTTTCTTCTTCGCCGTTCATCGCTTTATCTATTTTAGCTTGTGTCCATTCAGGGTAATCTTTCAACATTGCAACAGCTAAATCTTTAGCTTGTTTTACATTAATACAACCATGGCTAAACGTTCTTTTTTCAAAATCGAACAAAGTTTTAGAAGGCGTATCGTGCATATAAATGTCTTCTGAATTTGGAAAAATAAATTTTACTAATCCCAAAGAATTTTTCGGACCTGGTTTTTGTCTTACCTGACCATTGACCATTTCCATATTATTTTCAGCTAAATAATTTTTATCAGCAGCTATTTTCAATTTCAACTCATTGTCAACTATACTTTGAGGAACAGTCCAATAAGGGCTAAAAACAACTCGGTCTATATTTCCGCTAAAGATGGAAGTTTTTGTTAATTGAGAACCTACAAATACACTTGATACCAATTCTACTTTTCCATTTTTTACATAAACCAATTCAAACGACGGAATGTTTACCATCACATATTCATTATCGGTTACCATTTTTGGAGATATCCAACGACAACGCTCCATGTTAATTTGTAATTTTTTAATCTTGTAAGCGATAGGTTCATTCATATCTTTAATATGATCTTCTGTAATGATATAATTAGGTTTTAAACCGTTTCTTAATTTATAGGCCATGACACCATCCATCAACTCACGATCATAAAAATCACTTTTAGAATCGCTTTTTAAATCTCCCATAACAAACAATCTGTTTCTAACCTGAGCAACAGTTATAGATTTTGCGTCTGGTCTAATATCTTTATAAGGAGTTTCGGTAGTAATAGGTTTCCAGGTATTATCTTCTTCTATTTTTTTGTATTTTTTTAAAACTTCTTGCAATCTGAAATATTGATCAAAAAGCAACCCGTTTTTTTTCTCTAATAAATCAGGATTCACCATTAAAGAATCTAATAATGTATCGTATGACAATGTTTTTTTAGGTAAAAGCCAACCTGTTTTTTTAACTGTTTCAGCATCAAGTCCATCATATGCATTTCGCATATAAATAACGTAAGCGGCGCTTAACAGCATATCTGCATCAGATCTTGATATTTTTTTAGATTTATTAAAAATCTGTTCAATTTCATCCTGATAAGGAATTTCAATTTGAATTCCTTCCTGATCTGCATTTTTTATTTTTTGATATAATAATTTACCAAACTCATTGATTTTATTATCCTCATACCAAATCGTTTCATAAGATCTGTTTTTGTAAATAGAAATAACTTCAGTTTGATATTTTTTTAAATCAGAATATCTTTTGAAAAAATCGTTCAAAACTTCAGTATCAACAACATCTGAATCATTATCAGAATGAATTGATGTGCTTAATTTTTTAGTATATGATTCGTTTTTGGCTACAGAATCAAAAGATGATAAAAAGAAGCTTGAAGCTATAATTATGGCGAATGGATACAGTGTTTTCATTTTTTAAATTTTTACGTTTATACTTTTTAAGTATGAAAGTTTTAGGTAAAAATTTGGGGCATTTCTACATTGCTAAATTACTTTAGTGCACTGGAAAACAAGTTGTTATATTTTATTTAAATTTTTCAAAATTGCCATGTTGTTAACATTTCTATAAGACTTATATAAGATAAATCAGATTAACATTCAAATTGTTACCCCTATAGATAAAAAAAGTTTATTTTTTTTATGAACAAAAAGCGAGAAGGATAAACAAATATTATAATATTTTGTAAATTGCTCCCTTAAAATTATCATATTCATAAAATGGAACAACAAAAACCATATATTCCTAAAAATAAAGTAAGAATTGTTACCGCAGCATCACTGTTTGACGGGCATGACGCCGCAATTAATATCATGCGACGTATAATTCAGTCAACCGGAGTAGAAGTAATTCACTTGGGTCACGACCGTAGTGTTGAAGAAGTGGTTAATACTGCTATTCAGGAAGATGCCAATGCAATTGCTATGACATCATATCAAGGCGGACACAACGAATACTTTAAATATATGCATGATTTGCTTCATGAAAAAGGAGCAGGACATATCAAAATTTTTGGAGGCGGAGGCGGAGTAATTCTGCCAAGCGAAATTTCAGAATTGCATGAATATGGAATTACCAGAATTTATTCTCCTGATGATGGCCGTTCTTTAGGCTTACAAGGAATGATTAATGATTTGGTAGAACAAGCAGATTATCCGATTGGTGATAAACTAAATGGAGAAATTGATCATATCGAAAATAAAATTCCAACCGCGATTGCACGTTTAATTTCGGCGGCAGAGAATTTCCCTGAAATTGCAAAACCGGTTTTCGATCAGATACATACTAATAATGCCAATTCTAAAATTCCGGTTCTGGGAATTACAGGAACGGGTGGAGCTGGAAAATCATCTTTGGTTGATGAATTGGTTCGTCGATTTTTAATTGATTTTCCGGAGAAAACAATCGGATTAATTTCTGTCGACCCTTCGAAAAGAAAAACGGGAGGCGCACTTTTAGGAGACAGAATCCGAATGAATGCGATTAATAATCCGCGTGTTTATATGCGTTCGTTGGCGACACGTCAGTCAAATTTGGCATTGTCTAAATATGTAGCCGAAGCGATTCAGGTTCTAAAAGCAGCCAAATATGATTTGATTATTTTAGAAACTTCCGGAATCGGACAATCTGATACCGAGATTATGGACCATTCTGATGTATCCTTATATGTAATGACGCCTGAGTTTGGAGCTGCGACACAATTAGAAAAAATCGACATGCTTGATTTTGCTGATTTGGTAGCTTTAAATAAGTTTGACAAAAGAGGCGCTTTAGACGCAATCCGTGACGTAAAAAAACAATACCAGCGCAATCATAATTTATGGGATAAAAATCCGGATGAAATGCCGGTTTTCGGAACCATTGCTTCTCAGTTTAATGATCCGGGAATGAACACGCTTTATAAAGCGATTATGGATACAATTGTTGAGAAAACCGAATCAGAATTGCATTCGACTTTTCAAATAACGCGAGAAATGAGCGAAAAAATCTTCGTGATTCCGCCACACAGAACGCGTTATTTATCTGAAATTGCAGAGAACAACCGAAGTTATGATGAAATCGCACTTTCGCAACAAAAAGTAGCGCAAAAATTATACGGAATCTTTAAAACTATTGAATCAGTATCAGGGAAAATTCCACAAATTAATAAAGCCGGAATTGACGAAGACAGTGTCATCCTGAGCGGAGCCGAAGGATTAGACGAAAATAGAATATTTCTTAATCTTTTACTAAATCAATTTGATAAAGTAAAAATGGATTTAGATCCGTACAATTGGGAAATTATCCTGAATTGGGACGAGAAAGTAAACAAATACAAAAATCCTGTTTACAGCTTTAAGGTTCGTGATAAAGAAATTAAGATTGCAACACATTCTGAAAGTTTATCGCACTTACAAATTCCGAAAATTGCTTTACCTAAATATGAAGCCTGGGGCGATATTTTACGTTGGAACTTACAGGAAAATGTTCCTGGCGAATTTCCGTTTGCTTCAGGATTGTATCCGTTTAAACGTGAAGGCGAAGACCCGTCGAGAATGTTTGCGGGCGAGGGCGGACCGGAAAGAACCAATAAACGTTTTCATTATGTGAGTGCGGGATTGCCAGCAAAACGACTTTCGACCGCTTTTGATAGTGTGACTTTATACGGAAACGATCCTGATATTCGTCCTGATATTTACGGAAAAATCGGTAATGCGGGAGTTTCGATTTGTTGTTTGGATGATGCTAAAAAACTATATTCCGGTTTCGATTTGGTTCACGCTTTAACTTCGGTAAGTATGACCATAAACGGACCAGCGCCAATGTTGTTGGGTTTCTTTATGAATGCAGCAATCGATCAACAATGTGAATATTACATCAAAGCCAATGATTTAGAAAAAGAAGTTGAAGACAAAATCAACAAAATATATAAGGAAAAAGGAACAGAGCGTCCGAAATACCAAGGCGATTTACCGGAAGGAAATAACGGTTTAGGATTAATGCTTTTGGGCGTTACCGGAGATCAGGTTTTGCCTTTTGATGTTTATAATGAAATAAAAGTCAAAACATTATCACAAGTTCGTGGAACGGTCCAGGCTGATATTTTAAAAGAAGATCAGGCACAAAATACCTGTATTTTCTCTACCGAATTTGCTTTGCGATTAATGGGCGATGTTCAGGAATATTTTATTACCAAAAATGTTCGTAATTTTTATTCGGTTTCCATTTCAGGATATCATATTGCAGAGGCGGGAGCAAACCCAATTACGCAGTTGGCTTTTACGCTTTCAAATGGTTTCACTTACGTGGAATATTACTTAAGTCGCGGAATGAGCATCAACGATTTTGGACCAAACTTATCGTTCTTCTTCTCCAACGGAGTTGATCCTGAATATTCGGTTATTGGTCGTGTGGCGCGTAAAATTTGGGCAAAAGCCATGAAAAACAAATACGGAGCCAACGAAAGAGCACAAATGCTGAAATATCATATTCAGACTTCCGGACGTTCATTACACGCTCAGGAAATTGATTTTAATGATATTAGAACGACTTTGCAGGCTTTATATGCGATTTACGACAACTGTAATTCATTGCACACCAACGCCTACGATGAAGCGATTACAACACCAACTGAAGAATCAGTTCGTAGAGCAATGGCGATTCAGTTGATTATCAATAAAGAATTAGGTTTGGCGAAAAACGAAAACCCGATTCAGGGCTCGTTTATCATCGAAGAATTGACTGATTTGGTAGAATCAGCCGTTTTACAGGAATTCGACCGAATTACAGAACGTGGCGGAGTTCTGGGTGCAATGGAAACGATGTACCAGCGTTCTAAAATTCAGGAAGAAAGTTTGTATTACGAAACGTTAAAACACAACGGAGATTTCCCAATTGTGGGTGTAAATACGTTCCTGAGCTCAAAAGGCTCTCCAACGGTAATTCCGGCCGAAGTAATTCGCGCCACCGAAGAAGAAAAACAATATCAGATTACTATGCTGGATAATTTACACCAGTTTCACGAAGCAAAAGTAAATGAGCATTTAAATAAACTACAAGAAGCAGCGATTAAAAACGAAAACTTATTCGATCATTTAATGGAAGCAACAAAGGTTTGTTCGCTGGGTCAGATTACTTCGGCATTGTTTGAAGTTGGCGGACAGTATAGAAGGAATATGTAATTTTTACTATTTTATATTTATATAAAACCTCTCAGAAATGGGAGGTTTTTGTTTGTTTATTAAAAGTTTATTGCTTTACGGATTTCCTCAAAATTATAGAAAAATGTTTCTATATATTAGCTGTTAGAAAAAAGTATCTTCGTGTTATACTAAATTAATTAATAAATATGGAATTGTTAAAAGAAATATTAGCTCTTGCAATTGGAGGAACCACAATTGGATTTGTAATTACTTATTTAGGCAAATTTATTCTTGCCAAGGGCTCTGAACTTATAATGGAAAACTATAAAAATCAACTTGAAATATCAAAAAATGAGCATCAAATTAAGTTTTCAAAACTACATGAAGAAAGAGCAAAAATTATACAGATAATTTATCATGATTTTTATGAATTAGAAACAAAACTAGAACATTTAACTACAATATTTCAGGGATCTGGATGGACAACTGACAAAAAAAGAGATGAAGATGCAATTAAAAAATATACAGATACTTGTGAAATATTAGAAAGAAGTCGAATATATTTCCCAGAGAGCCTCTGTGATAAACTTTCTTTAGCTTTAGAGAATTATAATGAAGTAATCGAACAAATGCTACAAGCCAAAAATCAAGCAAGGTATGAATCTGAAGGTAATAACATGATTTTTCCTGGAAACCAAAGTTCTTTAGATTTATGGAAAATTGCTGAAAAAAGAACAAAAAATGAAATTAAAAATTTAAGATTAGAATTAGCAACTGAATTTCGAGAATTAATAGGTGTCAAATAATTTTAGATTAACCTAAATGCTTTTGAATTTCATGGATCTATAATAGGATAAGATTTTAGTTCGCGAGGATATCTGTCCGTCAAAAGAGATACTTCTTTTTTTAATTTTTTATTACTTTTAGATGTTATAATTGATATTAATAAAGTAAAATATTTTAATTTGTTTATATGATGAAATTTTCTCAAAGAATAGGTAAAACATTAATTAGAAGTGCAATTCAAATTGAATCAATGGATATAGCACTTGAAAATAGAATTTGGAATACAATCTTGGGTAATTTTATTAAAAAACTTAGGCAGTTAGATCAATTCGATAGAAGCGAAATACAACGCCAGTTCTGTACAGTAATGTGGATAGAATTTTTCGGAAAAAGATTAGATGAAATTCCATCATATGACAATGGTCACATTTATTTTGAAGGGGTGGTAGATTTTATAAAAGAGTGGTATTTTGAAAGTGAATGGTATGAAAAATATGATTTGCTAGAAGCACTATCGAAATTAGATATTGCATTAAATTTTGGATTTACTGAAGGGTGTAATTTTGCATTGAAAAAAGAAATGTCTGGATACAGACTTGTTGACTCAAATATTGCTCAAATTACTTCTGAAGAAGAAATTATTGAAATTGAGGAAGCTGTTTCAAATTCTTCAAAATGGGATTCCGTAAATACTCATTTAAAAACTGCAATTGCCTATTTTGCAAATCGAGAAAATCCAGATTTTAGAAATTCAATTAAAGAAGCAATTTCTGCTGTAGAATCTTTATGTATAATAATTACTGGCGATCCAAACACAACTCTAGGAAAAGCATTGGTAATAATTGAAAAGAAATTTAAAATTCATAATGCTTTAAAAAGTGCTTTTTCATCTCTTTATGGCTATACAAGTGATTCGGGAGGAATAAGACATTCATTATTGGAAGATGATATTAATGTTACTATGGAGGATGCAAAATTTATGTTAGTTTCTTGTTCTGCATTTATCAATTATTTGAAAATAAAGGTCGAAAAATAATTTCGAATATACCCGTTAGTGTGAGTATCCCGCTCGCACCCAGCTCTCCAAAGTCTTCATTCATAAAATTAGCTGATTGCTGTGCGAAGTCTCCCGACTTCGTACCCCCCCTCCAATAATGTACAAAAATAAAAATGTAATTGTCACGGAATATAGCAACGTGTGCGAAGTCAGGAGATTTCGCATAGCAATTGTCACCAATCTTTGCGGAGTTACGAGTGTGATTTCTCTCTTCGGTCGAAATGACAATATTGTGGTTATTTTGATGGCATTTTATAAAGAGTTCCGGAGGAACGAAGTATATTGTAGGGATGGATTTTAATCCGTCCATCACAAAGCAAAATCAGCAAAAGATTATTCCCCCTGCTAGCGCGAGCGTCCCGCTCGTGAACCCAAAATAATATGTACAAGCGGGGGAAGAAAAACAATATCAAATTACGATGCTGGAAAACTTGCATCAATTTCACGAAGCAAAAGTAAACGAGCATTTAAGCAAACTACAAGAAGCCGCCATTAAAAACGAAAACTTATTCGACCATTTGATGGAAGCTACAAAGGTTTGTTCGCTACAAATGTTCAAAAGTATTATTCAAAAAAAAGCATCAGCGGGGGGCTGATGCTTTTAATTTGGAGGCAAAAAACGATTAACGACGAAATGCAGGACTTTCGTTTACTGATTCATCTAACACAACTGTTTTTACTTTTTTAGTTGAAACTGTAAATTTGTGTTTAACTACTTTACCATTCTCAGTCAATGCTAAGAAATAAGTTCCGGCTGGATAAGCCTCTAAACTTAAAGTTTTAGAAACCTCTAAATTGTCTTCATCAGAAGATGGAACTCCTGCATACAACAAAGTATTGTTTTCATCTAAAATTGAGAAATTTGCTTTTTCAACGGTGTTTAAAGTAAAGCTAACTACTTTTCCATTTCCGGTTTTTATATACAAGATATAATCCCCTTTTCCGTCAATTGCATAAGTAAAGATAGTTGTTAAAAATACGGCAACAACTAAGCCCATTTTGGTAAATTTTGTCATGTTTTTTAAATTTTTATTATTAATCGTGGATGCGTAAAACTAACAAATACAAATTGAATTTTGTGCAAAAAAATCGATTTTTTAATGACTTAACTTGCTGAATTGAAACTCTTTCTGTGCTTTGTTTGAACTATGTACGTAATTGTTGGGCTTGTGGATGTTTTTATTTTCTATTTTTTTAATAACTTCAAAATCAGGCTGATTCATTTATTAAGAATAATTTTTCAAATTACAAAAACGATTTAGGTTTTGGTAAAAATTAGGCATAAAAAAACAGCTCAATAACCACAGTGAGCTGTCTTCATAACAATCATTTTACTAACTTTCTAACTTATCTTTTCTTGCTTGGGGCAAATAATATTTAACGTACTGCTACGCTTGAATCTTTGGCAGAAAAATCTGCTTTATAAGTTGATGAAACAGCTTTAGTTGAAAGAACAGAAGTTCCGTTATTTATAGTAATTTCATGTCTCACTTTTTTTACATTATCTTCAACTTCTAAGAAGTAAGTTCCTTCTGGAAATTCTTCTAAGCTAAAAGTTCTCAAAATTCCATCTTTACCCGAAGCATTTTCAGAATAAATTAGAGTCCCATCCTGATCATAAATTGCCAGATTAGCTTTTGTTACTTTGTTAAGTGCAAACGTAATTAGCGATCCGTTAGACTTTAATACATGAAGATTAAAATCTTCATTTCCATCAATTGCATAAGTACTCATTCCTGATAAAAGTACTGCACATACTAAACTCAATTTTAAATTTTTCATAGCATTAGTTTTTTTTAATTAATAGTTCTAATTCTCTGATGCTAAATTACTTATAAGGTTGATGTATTCTCACAACTCTATTTGCTGATTTCGATGCTGTATTCTCATTAACGAAACCGTTATAGGTTAAAATTTGAATTATATTTATCGTTTTTGTTAATTAGGTTATTATTTTCTAATGTTTCTTTTGAATTAAGGCAATGTAAATTCATTTCTATTTCTTACAAATACAGAATGTATTGTTGTTTGGAATTTACTTTCTAAAACCATAAAATGACAAAATGAGAATTGAATCGTAAATCAGAAAAATAAAGGCATAAAAAAACAGCCCAATAACCACAAAGAGCTGTTTCAAAACAATAACGTTTTTTACTTTACTAACTATCTAACCTCATTTTTATACTGTATGCGAGTATAAACTTTTCTAGCGTGCTGCCACGCTTGTACTTTTAGCAGGAACTGCTTTATTTACAGATGAAACTGCTTTTGATGATAAAACCGTAGAAAAATCATTTATAGTAATTTCGTGTATTACTTTTTTTGTATTGTCTTCAACTTCTAAGAAGTAAGTTCCTTCCGGAAATTCTTCTAAACTAAAAGTTCTTAAAATTCCATTTTCACCATAAGCATTCTCTGTATATATAAGAGAACCATCTTTTGCATAAATTGCCAGGTTGGCTTTTTGCACCTTATTTATAGCGAACGTGATTAGTTTACCATTTGTCTTTAATACATGAAGATTTAAATCTCCATTTCCGTCAATTGCATAACTACTTAATCCTGAAAGAAGCACTGCACATACTAAACTTAACTTTAAATTTTTCATCGTATTATTTTTTAGATTAATAGCTCTAATTCTATAGTGCTAAATTACCTTAGTACTCTATGTTTCTTCACAACTCTATTTGCCAATTTCGATGCTGTATTCTCATTTACGAAACCGTTATAGGTTAAAATTTGAATTATTTTTATCGTTTTAGTTAATTCAGCTGTTATTTTTCAACGTTTTTGATAACTTAAAAATATTGGTTTATTCTTGTTTTCTTACAAAAACTAAATGTGAATTGTTGTGCCGGATTAACGGTTAGTTGTTCTCTGGATTTGATTTACTACGTCTGTTTGCTATCGCTCGAATCTCGTTCTCGAAATGACAACATTGGGCAAAAAACCGTTTTAATCCGTGATTTCGCAAAGCGAATCCGCGTAATCCGCGTTCTATATTGTCGATTTTGTTTGTTAAGTGCTTTTCAGAAAAATAAGGCACAAAAAAAACAGCTCAATAACCACAAAGAGCTGTTTCAAAACAATAAGTTGTTTTATACTTTACTAACTATCTAACCTCATTTTTATACTGTATTCTAGTATAAACTCTTTTAGCGTACTGCTACGCTTGTATTTTTATCAGCAACTTTATAAACTGAAGAAATTGCTTTTGGAGATAAAGTTGTAACATCATTATCAACATTAATTTGATATCTCACTTTTTTTGCATTGTCTTCAACTTCTAAGAAGTAAGTTCCATCAGGAAAATCCTGTAAACTGAAAGTTCTTAAAATTCCATCTTTACCTGAAGCACTTTCAGAATAGAATAAAGTACCATCCTGATCGTATATTGCTAAGTTTGCTTTTTGCACTTGGTTAAGACCAAATGTTATTACTTTTCCGTTTTTTAATACATGAAGGTTAAATTCCTCATTTCCATCAATTGCATAAGTACTCATTCCTGAAAAAAGTACTGCACATACTAAACTTAATTTTATAATCTTTTTCATTATTATCGTTCTTTAAATTATTAGTCGTTTTCTATAATGCTAAATTACTTCAGCAATAGGTTTTTTATCACAACTCTATTTTCCAATTTATGTGCTATATTCTCATTTACGAAACCGTTATAGGTTAAAATTTGAATTTTTTAAGGTGTTTCTGTTAATTCAGCTATTATTTTTTAATTATTTGTAAATGTTAACCTTTTTTTGGAACATCTAATATTCTTACAGAAGTGTTATATATTTATAAAAAAGCGATATTAAATGTGATATATAAAAAAAAACAAACATAAAAATACGGGTCGTTTAAAAAATGGCTAAATAGTGATAATTTCGAACTTTATCAGTTATTGACTTTGATGCAATATTCGTAGTAACGAAACCGTTATAGGTTAAATTATGAATTATTTTAGGTATTTTTGTTAAATTTGCTATTATTATTTAAAGATTATCATCATGAAGAACATCGCCCCCGCTCTTGAAGTGATAACTAACTCATACGGAAGTTCTTTTACCTATAGTAAGCATGCCGAAAAGACCAATAGTAAAGCACATTTGTGGCATTATCATCCGGAAATTGAATTGGTGTTTATAAATGGTGGCGCAGGAAAAAGACAAATAGGAAGCCATGTTTCTTATTATACGAATGGTAGTTTGATTTTGATAGGTTCTAATTTGCCTCATTGTGGTTTTACGAATGAACAAACGGGAAATACAAACGAAACTGTAATTCACATTAAACCTGAGTTTTTAGGGAATGAATTTTTTGCAGCTCCGGAAATGAGAAAGGTTCAGAATATTTTGAGTCAGTCTAAAGGCGGAATTGCTTTTGGAGGAGAAACGAAAAGCCGGGTAGGGAAGAAAATTGAAATGATGGAAAACCAACTTCCGTTTGAACGTTTGATGACACTGCTGAGTGTTTTAGATGAATTAGAATCTTCAGAAGAATACACAGTTCTAAATGCCGATGGATTTTCATTAGAATTAAATACACAGGATAACGATAGAATAAATGTAGTTTTTAATTACGTTAAAGATAATTTTCAGGAATCGATTGCAATAGATGAAGTTTCGAGTCTGGTAAGTATGACAACGCCTTCGTTCTGCCGATACTTCAAAAAAATATCCAATAAAACTTTTACAGAATTCGTAAACGAATATCGTTTGGTTCACGCTTCAAAATTATTGGCCGAAAAACCAATTTCTATAAATGAAGTTTGTTACGAAAGTGGTTTTAATAATTTCAGTCACTTTAGTAAATCCTTTAAACAATATACAGGTAAAAGTGCTTCGCAATACCGAAACGAACATAAGATTATTATTAAATAATGATTTTTTAGGTTTTTGCCACAAATTTGACGAATTTACACTAATTAAAGAGTTTGCATAGAGTCGCGAAATTAGTGCAATTCGTGGCAAACATTTTTTTAATCATTTCAATCTTTGGCAAAAAAGAACAACAATCCGAGTCCTTGAAAAACGAGTCGGATTTTTCATATATATTATTCGGAAAAAGGTATATTTACAATCCCTAATCAGAAAAGAAATATCAATATGAAAAATTTAAAAACCCTAGTATTTGCTGTCTTATTGTGTGCTTCATCAATAAGTTACGCCGCAAAAGTAGATACTTTGCAAGTTGCCAGTACAGCCATGGGCAAAACCTACAAAGCCGCCGTTGTATTGCCAAATTCATATGCCAAAGGCAAATCAGCATTTCCGGTAATGTATTTATTGCATGGCGCTTACGGACATTTTAGCGATTGGTTAAAAAATACACCCAATAAAAAATTAGTTCAAACCTTATCAGATCAATATAATATTATCATTGTAATGCCTGAAGGCGAAACCTTTAGTTTTTATCTGGATAGTCCGGTAAATAAAGAAAGTCAGTTTGAGACCTTTATAACGCAGGAAGTAATTCAGAAAGTAGATAAAACATACAGAACGATTAGCAACAGAAACGGTCGTGTAATTACCGGACTTTCTATGGGAGGACACGGTGCGTTGTATTTATCTGCCAAACATCCTGACTTATTTTGTGCCGCCGGAAGTATGAGTGGAGCAGTAGATATGAGCTCGATGCTGAATCGTGAAGCTTCGGCACAAGTTATCAAATTAATGCAGCCCGTTTTTGGCGACAAAAGCGACAACTCAGAAATGTACGCGCAATATGCCGTTATGGGAATGCTGGATAAAATAAAGGCTAACAAGCTTCCTTTAATTATAGATTGCGGTGTTGATGATTTTTTAATAGAATCGAATAAAGAACTTCACCGAAGATTAGTTTATAATAAGGTAGAACATGATTACACCGAACGCCCGGGATCTCATACTTGGGAATACTGGGAAAATTCATTGCCATATCATGTATTATTTTTTAACAAAATACTGCTTAAAAATCAGCAGGTTGCGAAAAAATAAAGAAATTTTTAAGAAAAGAAGTGCCGAAATATTTTTTTTGGTTTAATTTTTGGGATACCTTTATGTATAAACCTTAAAAAATAAAAAAAATGAAAAAGATATTCGCACTTTTCGCAATTGTTGGATTATTAGCATTTACTGGTTGTGAAGGACCAGAAGGACCTCCAGGGCAGGATGGTTATAATGCACAAGATTCAGAAGTTTTTGAAGTTGGCCCTGACTTTACAGCAGCAAATGGTTATTCTATGACCTATCCCTTAAATCCAGTTATGCTTTCCGGGGATAACATTTTAGTGTACGAATTAGTTAGTACAGGTGGAGTTGATACATGGGCATTATTACCTCAAGTTTATTATTTTAATAATGGTCTAGAAACTGCTCAGTATAATTATACTTTTTCGTATAATCAATTTAGAATTTTTATTAAAGGTAGTTTAGCTGATTATTCTCAGCTCCCTAGTAGTTTTAGATTGGGAAAAACATTTAGAGTTGTAATTATTTTAGGTGATGATGGAGTAAATGCTAAGAAAGCAAAACCAGATTATTCAGATTACAATGCTGTTATTGAAAGATACAACATTGATGACAGTAACGTTAAGAAAATAGATTAATTAGTAGTTAGTTTAAAGCATAAAAAAAGGAAATCGCAAGATTTCCTTTTTTTATACCTATATGTTTCAAAAAACTATTCCATATCTGAATCAGTAAGTTCTTTTTCTTCTCCAAATTTTAAAGAAACCAGAATACCCACTAAAAGCGAAAGCGCAATAAATCCTAAAGAAGCCCATTCAGGAACCACAATCCATTCGTGAAGTAACATTTTTAATCCCACGAAACTTAAAATGGCAATTAAACTATATTCTAAATAACTGAATTTAGCCAGCATATTTGCCAGGAAGAAATACATAGAACGCAATCCTAGAATGGCAAAAATATTAGAACTGAATACTAAAAACGGATCAGAGGTAATTGCAAGAATCGCAGGAACGCTGTCTACAGCAAAAAGAACATCCATAACTTCAATTACGATTAAAGCAACGAATAATGGAGTAGCGGCTTTTTTTCCTTTTTCGGTTAAAATGAAAAATTTCTCTCCATCCATTTCAGAAGTAATCGGAATAATTTTTCCTAAGGTTTTGTATACGAAAGAATCTTTAGGCTGAAAATCTTCATCTTCACCTGAAAATAACATTTTTATAGCGGTAAATAACAAGAAAGCGCCAAATACATAAGTCGTCCACGAGAATTTATTGATCAGCATAACTCCAAAGAAAATCATTAATCCACGGAATATTACAGCGCCTAAAATTCCCCAGAACAAAACACGGTGTTGGTATTTTTGAGGTATTTTAAAAGAAGCAAAAATAATAGCGATCACAAAAATATTGTCAACACTTAAAGACAACTCGATTAAATAACCCGTGATAAACTTCATAGAAGCTACAGCAGGTTTTAGTTTATCCGGATTTGCAATATAGTCTGTAGTGTAAAGCCAGTAAATTACCCCTGAAAACAAGAAAGATAATGATACCCAAATTAGAGTCCATTTGCTTGCTTCTTTGGTACTAATAATATGCGGGTTTTTATTAAAAACTCCTAAATCTAAAGCAAGAATAAGTACTACGGCTAATAAAAATAAAATCCAGACGAACATAATATAATTTTTTAATGATTTACAAAGATAGGTTTTGAAGTTTAACTTAAAAATTAATTATTAGAAAATTACTTTCAAATTTAGTTAAGATTTCAGTCTGTTATTTTGCATGGAGTTCATTTCGTTTATTATTATTAAGGTTTGCGAATCTATTCTAAATTGATGTCATTTCGACGAAGGAGAAATCTTCATGAGAAGCTCGACAAAGATTGGATTCTCGTTGCAGAGTTACTTGCGAAGATTTCTCCTTCGTCGAAATGACAAGATTGTGTCAAAATTGTTTGAACTAATAATAAAAAAAAAGTGCCATCAATTAAGATGGCACTTTCGAGTATAATTTGAACTATGAATTATAGCGCTGATTTTACAGTTTTGATAATTCTCGCAGCAATTTTGTATGGATCACCGTTAGATGCTGGTCTTCTGTCTTCTAACCAACCTTTCCAACCTTTTTGAACCGTCATTAAAGGAATTCTGATAGAACATCCTCTGTCTGAAACTCCATAAGAGAAATCGTGAATAGAAGCAGTTTCGTGTTTACCAGTTAAACGTTGGTCGTTGTAAGCTCCGTAAACTGCGATATGCTCAGCAGTAACAGGACGGAAAGCCTCACAAATTCTTTCGTAAGTTGCCTGATCTCCACATGTTCTTAAAACTTCGTTAGAGAAGTTAGCATGCATTCCAGAACCATTCCAGTCTGTATCTCCTAATGGTTTTGGGTGATATTCGATATAGTAACCATATTTTTCAGTCAAACGATCTAATAAGTAACGGGCAACCCAAATTTCGTCTCCGGCTTTTTTAGCACCTTTAGCGAATAATTGAAATTCCCATTGTCCGCAAGCAACCTCTTGGTTAATACCTTCAAAGTTAATTCCGGCAGCGATACATAAATCAGCATGTTCTTCTACTAATTTTCTTCCGTGTGTGTTTTTTCCACCTACAGAACAGTAGTACATACCTTGTGGAGCAGGATAACCTCCAACAGGGAAACCTAATGGCAATAAAGTTTTAGTATCCATGATAAAATATTCCTGTTCGAAACCAAACCAGAAATCACCATCATCATCAATAGTAGCTCTACCGTTAGAAGCGTGAGGCGTACCATCAGCATACATAACTTCTGTCATAACCAAATATCCGTTGATGCGAGTTGGATCTGGATAAATTGCAACAGGAACTAACAAACAGTCAGATGAACCACCTTCGGCTTGTTTTGTTGATGAACCATCAAATGACCAGTTTCCAAGTTCTTCTAATGTTCCTTTGAAATTGTCGTGTTCTTCAACTTTAGTTTTACTTCTAAGATTTTGAGTTGGTTCATATCCATCTAACCAAATGTACTCTAACTTAATTTTAGCCATAATAATATAAATTTATTTTTTTTGTTTTTTTTCGCTGGGTCAAATATAGATTTATTTTTTTAGTCCTAAAAATTAGGGGGCTATTTTGTTTTACCGATCATTATTTTTTAGATAAGCGCAATTTTAAAAGGGGTATATTTTCAAATAAGCAATTTTTGATAGGGTAAAGAGTCAAATTCGTAAAAATTAGCTTTGTTTTTTCAATTTCATTGCCATTCAATTGCGAAAAATTGTTTATTTAATCAGGAATAGTATTATAATTTGTTATATTTCTTCAAATCAAATTCATTATTCTTTATAAAAAGCATCTTCTGTTGCAAAATTATCGTATTAAATTCTCTTGTTTATCTTTCAAACAGGCAGTTTTATTGATTATATTTGTTGCTCTTTTTTTATAGAAAATTAGTACGAATATTTAAATTTATATACATGTCAACATTACGTTTCCAAGCTTTAAAAGAAGCTTCTACCAGAAAGCCGGTACATTTTGAAGAAATTGATAGAAAATCTAACATTTTTGGTTCAAATGTGTTTAATGAGAAAGCCATGAAGCAATATTTAACTTCAGATGCTTTAAAAGGAGTGAGAGACGCTATTCAGCACGGAACTAAAATTGAAAGAAAACTGGCAGA
Source organism: Flavobacterium chryseum (assembly GCF_004362015.1). Classification (GTDB taxonomy): domain Bacteria; phylum Bacteroidota; class Bacteroidia; order Flavobacteriales; family Flavobacteriaceae; genus Flavobacterium. The sequence continues at coordinate 291,771 of NZ_SNWW01000007.1, read as the reverse complement.
TTATATTGCCATGGGCATGAAAGAATGGGCTTTGGCCAAAGGTGTGACACATTATACACACTGGTTTCAGCCACTTACAGGAACAACGGCAGAAAAACATGATGCCTTTTTTGAAACATCGTATGACGGAAGCGATCCTGTAGAAAAATTTGGCGGAGCACAATTAGTTCAGCAAGAACCGGATGCATCAAGTTTCCCAAATGGTGGAATCAGAAATACGTTCGAAGCAAGAGGTTACACGGCCTGGGACCCAACTTCTCCGGCATTTATTTACGGAACAACTTTATGTATCCCGACTGTATTTATCGCGTATACAGGAGAAGCTTTAGATAATAAAATTCCTTTATTGAGAGCTTTATCAGCAATGGATGAGGCAGCGACGGAAGTTTGTAAATATTTTGATAAAAACGTAAAAAAAGTAACCGCAACTTTAGGCTGGGAACAGGAATATTTTTTGATTGACAAAGCGCTGGCAAATTCTCGTCCCGACTTAATGATGACGGGAAGAACTTTATTAGGACACACGTCTGCAAAAGGACAACAATTGGATGATCATTATTTCGGATCAATTCCAACTCGTGCATTAACCTACATGAGAGATTTGGAACAAGAATGTATGTTGCTTGGAATTCCGGTAAAAACACGTCATAACGAAGTAGCACCAAATCAGTTTGAATTGGCACCTATTTTTGAAGAAACCAATCTTGCTGTAGATCATAATTCATTATTAATGGATGTAATGCAAAGAGTGGCAGAGCGTCATGATTTTAAAGTATTATTTCACGAAAAACCATTTAAAGGCGTAAACGGATCCGGAAAACACAATAACTGGTCGTTGGCAACAGATACAGGAGTTAATTTATTGAGTCCGAGTAAAACGCCAATGAGTAATTTACAGTTTTTAACGTTCTTTATTAATACGATAAAAGCCGTAAACGATTACGAAACTTTATTAAGAGCCTCTATCGCAACAGCAAGTAACGACCATAGATTAGGAGCAAACGAGGCGCCTCCGGCAATTATTTCGGTATTTATTGGAGCGCAGTTAACTAAGGTTTTATCAGAATTAGAAAGTGTAACAACAGGAAAATTATCTCCAGAAGAAAAAACAGATTTAAAACTGAATGTAGTTGGGAAAATTCCGGATGTTCTTTTAGATAATACAGACAGAAACAGAACTTCGCCTTTTGCCTTTACAGGAAATAAATTTGAGTTTAGAGCCGTTGGTTCAAATGCAAACTGTTCGAATGCCATGACAACGCTGAACGCAATTGTTGCAAAACAATTGAAAGATTTTAAAATAGAAGTTGATACTTTAATCGACTCTAAAGACATGAAAAAAGATGACGCCATCTTTAATGTTTTAAGAGAATACATTAAACAATCTAAAAAAATACTTTTTGAAGGTGACGGTTATAGCGATGCCTGGGAAAAAGAAGCAGCTAAAAGAGGTTTAAGCAATTTTAAAACTACGCCGGAAGCAATAAAAGCAAAAGTTTCTAAACAAGCTTTAGATTTATTCGATGAACTTGGAATTTTAAATCACGTTGAAGCTGAAGCGCGCTACGAAATTGAATTGGAAGAATACACCAAGAAAATTCAGATTGAAGGAAGAGTTTTAGGTGATATTGCAAGAAACCATGTAATCCCGACAGCGATTCGTTATCAAAATACTTTAATCGAAAATGTAAAAGGATTGAAAGAAATCTTCGGAAAAGAATTTGAAACCATTGCTAAAGAACAAATTGTTTTAATCAAAGAAATTTCAGGCCATATTGAAGGAATAAATTCTAAAGTATTGGCTATGACCAATGAAAGAAGAACGGCAAACCAATTAACAGATGCCCAAAAAATGGCAGAAGCTTATTGCAATAAAGTAAAACCTTATTTTGAAGATATTCGTAACCACTGCGATAAATTAGAATTATTGGTAGATGATGAAAGCTGGACATTAACCAAATACAGAGAATTGTTGTTTACAAAATAACATTCTCGTAATATTCACGTAAAGCCCGTCTCAAAAAGACGGGCTTTTTTTGTGATTATGTTAAAATAATGGGTGTTCGACTATTGTTTTAACAAATGTTTAGCAGTAATTGTAGAGAAATTACAATAAGTAGCTAATTTCTTACGCTTAAAAAAATCAAAAACAGTAGTTCATCGAGATAGTTTCACATTTCATCGAAAAGAAGTTAAAATGTTGGAAAATAGATGTTTGCAGTTGATTTGTATTTCAGGAACTTTTCTAATTTTGAAACAGAAATGAGAAAATAAACAGAAAATTATTTTCAAAATGATGAGAGATTCTTTTATGGTTTTTCCCCAAAAACATTTTAGCCTGCATAATAAGTTGTATTAATAACCAATTAAATATATCTATTATGAAAAAAGTAATTTTAAGCATCTCAGCGATGCTATTTGTAGGAGCAGCGGCTTTCGCTCAGGGTAACACTTCATCAGTAAATCAGGTTGGTAGTTCAGACACTGGTATTGTAAATCAAAATGGACAAACCAACGATTCTAAAATTGATCAGTTAGGAGATTCGAACAAGTCAGAAGTGTATCAGGGAATTCAGCCGGGAGTTTACAATGCTAAAAACAATGCAGCCGACGTAAAACAAAAAGGGAACAGCAACACGGCTTTTGCTTCTCAAAGTAACCACGACAACAAAGCGTACCAAACTCAAACCGGAGATTCAAACAAAGCGACTATCTGGCAAGATCAAATTGCTCCTCCTGCATCAGCACTTGGCGGATTTGATAAAGCTACTCAAACTCAAACCGGGAAAAGCAACATGGCTACCATTGACCAGGGAACAACCGGAAATGAAAAACCAACAGGACTTCCTTTTAACGCTACACAGTTAGGTTATGTTAACGCTGTTATTGTGCCATTTGCTCCGCACAACAACAACGAAGCCACACAAACACAAAATGGAGACAACAATGTTGCTTATGCTACTCAAGGTGGTGTAAAAAACAAATCTTGGCAAACTCAAACTTCTCCAGGTGGTACTTCCGCAGCTGATAAAAATGTTTCAAACCATTATCAATATGGAGATGAAAACAGCGCAACAGCTACTCAAAACGGAATTAAATTAACAGAGAATACATTGCAAATTGGTAACAAAAACACTGCAACTGTAACTCAAACCGGAGCATCACATAGCAGTATCGCATTTTCTAAAGGAAATATGAATACGATTTCTGTTACTCAATCAGGTATGTAATCCGGTTTTATTTAAATGAGATAGTCATAGAACGTGACTATCTCATTTTTAATTTTAAATTGATAAAAATGAAAACTTTCATACTAAATATGATGTTGTTTTTACTTTTTTCTCCACTGTTTTATGCGCAGGAAAAAGAAGAGAACTCAGCTTTTAAAAATTACAATTCCTCTGTTTTTAATTCAAAAGAAGCGGCGTTGAGTATTGTTTCCTCTTTGGATAAAAAAGCACAAAACGATTTAAATCTTAAAATTCAGTCTGGTGTTCAAATCCAGCAAATAGGAGATTTAAATAAAGTTAAGGCCAATTTAAAAGCCAATGAAATACAAGTTTCTGTGGCACAAAACGGAAACAAAAATGAATTATTTTTAGATAAATATGCTAAAACCATCACGCAGAATGTTGTACAGCAAGGAAATAACAATACCATTTCTGACTTTACATTACGTACGAATTACAGCGTAAATATGGAATTAATTCAAAATGGAAATAATCAAAATATTCACAACATCGGAACCAATTCGTTGTCTAAAAATATGAAGATCACTCAAACAGGAAACGGAGCCTCAATAATTCTAATAAATAAATAACAATGCATTTTTTAAACAGATACATAACAGTTTTATTTTTAGTTGTTTTCGCTTTATTTTACGGACAAGTTCCGCAGGATAAAATAAAAGCAAAATTAGAAATAGAAAAAGTAGAAGGAAACGTAAAAGTGACCGGAACCGCTGAAAATCTTACTGATGTCCTCAGAAGTGCTGCTTATAGATTATCTGTAATAAAAAATAATAATAAAAGTAATAATCAGTCGAATAATGACCAGGTTGGTATTTTTACCCTTCAGCCAAACGAATTACAAAAACTGTCGACCTCTCAGGTAAATATTGCCGAAGGTGATGAAGTAGTGGTTTTATTATTGTTTTATGATGAAAATAAACAAATAATAGCCAAAGATCGTGTGGTATTGGGCGAAGAAAAAAAAAAGACGATGTAATAGTTATTCCTGTTGACGGCTTTGAGTTAAGAGGAATTATTACAGACGATACCAAAACCAAAATGGGAAAAGATTTTTACGACCGTTATTTTTACAGATACAATGATATTGGAATAAATGCTGAAAAAATAGTCACCATAGGCGAAGAATATAGTTTCGCCAGAAATACCGCAATAACGATTACCATAGATAATGAAGTTATTTATGAGTTTTTAGCCAGACCCGATGACGAATTTTTAGATGCCGTTGCAGAAGAATCTGTAAACGCAACCTTTACTTATTTTAAAGAAAAAGAAAAACAGCGCAAATATTTTACTCAGTATTAATTTTATTATTAGCATCATGAAATTTATTTTTACTTTCGTTTTATTGCTATTTCTATCTCCGTTACTAAAAGCTCAGGCATTTGTTTATAAGCCCGTAAATCCGGCTTTTGGAGGAGATACTTTTAATTATCAATGGCTTATGAGCAGCGCAGAAGCGCAAAATAAGCAAAAAGATAAAACAGCCGAAACCAAACCACAAACCGACTTAGAACGATTTAAAGCCAATTTAAATGCCCAATTGCTAAGTCAGATTTCCAGTTCTCTTTACAAACAACAATTTGGTACAGATGGTATTAAGGCAGGTTCTTATACTTTCGGAAGCTATTCTGTAGATGTTTATCCATCTGCAGACGGACTGACACTAAATATTTTAGATACAAATACAGGAGAACAAACACAGGTAATCATCCCAAATCAATAATATGAGGTTACATCACTACTTATTCATTTTATTCGGATTTCTTTTGTCGGGTTGCGGCGCTTATTATAACCAGCCAACTGGCGTTGAAAAAGCGGTTTTAGGAGAAGGAACTCCTGCAACATCACTATTAAAAGATTTGCCTAAACCCAAAGAACAGGTTGTTGTTGGGGTCTATAAATTTCGAGACCAGACCGGACAATATAAACCACAGGAAAACGGAAGCAGTTTTAGCACCGCCGTAACGCAGGGTGCGACTTCTATTTTACTAAAAGCATTAGAAGATTCGAAATGGTTTATACCAATTGAACGTGAAAATATTGGCAATTTATTGCAGGAACGAAACCTGATCAGGGCAACGAGACAAGAATACGTCAAAAATGCCAATCCAAACGAACCACAATTAACACCTTTATTATATGCCGGCGTTTTACTCGAAGGCGGAATTGTTTCATACGATTCTAATATTATTACAGGAGGTTTTGGAGCACGGTATTTTGGCGCCGGAGCTTCGGTAAAATACCGTCAGGATCGTGTAACGGTTTATCTGAGAATGATTTCAACATCAAACGGAAAAATTTTAAAATCAGTTTATATATCTAAAACCATTTTATCGCAGGCTATTGATGAAAGTTTATTTCGATATGTCAATTTTAAAAGACTTTTGGAAGTCGAAACAGGCTATACAACCAACGAACCCGTGCATATGGCGGTGACAGAAGCTATAGAAAAAGCAGTAGAATCTTTGGTTCTGGAAGGCATTAAAGATAATATTTGGGAAGCAGACGCACCAAAATGGCAAGTTGATAATTTACTCAAAGCCTATAATGAAGAAAACAAAACCGCCGATGTAACGGGTCTTTACGGCAGGGTCATGGAAAACAGACGAAGTAAATTTGCCATAGAAGTTTCGGGAGGAGCAACCTTGATGGATGGAGATTATAAAGATCCGCTTTTAAGACCTTTTGGCCGTGGCGCTTTAAAGTTTTTTATCTCTCCCAGTTTTAATGTCAGCGCTTCTACCAATGTTGTAAATCTTGCCAACAAAAATTTACTCGACGTTGGTTATATCACTTACGATCTTAACGTCGAATATATTTTACTGCCGCGAGATAAATTTACGCCTTATTTATTCGGAGGCGGAGGATACGCAACGAATAAAAAATTTGAAAACACTTACAGTAAAATTCAATACGGTTTTGGTCTGGAATATCTTGCTTCAGACAGAATCGGAATAAAATTATTTGCAGAACATAATGTCAATTTTAGCGATAATGTTGATTATATAATAGCCGGAAACCGGGATGATTATTATTTTAAATTCGGATTAGGATTGACGTATTATTTCGCTAAAAAGAAGAAATAAACGTAAGATATATTTGAAAAAATAACAATGAAGTTTTAATTTAAAAACAACTTAATAATGAAGTATTTATACAAAATAACAAGTGTACTTTTTTTATTGTTTTTGATTTCATGTAGTGAAGAAAAAATAGGAGAATCTGAGTTTGGTACCGTGACCGGAAGAGTTGTTATGGCAGATACTTTTGAACCTATGGAAAATGTAAAAGTATTTTCGAGCCCAACCACAAGTATCGTATTTACAGATGCCGAAGGGAAATTTACAATTCCGAATATAAAAGTGGGCGAATATTCTTTTCAGGCTCAAAAAGACAGTTACATAGTAAAATTTGAAGCCGTTACCGTAACTGCAAATAATAATTCGGAAATTGTTTTTGAGCTTAAAAAATCGACAGCAAATAATAAACCGCCAACAGTTCCGGTATTGGTAAGTCCCGCAGATAATAGTACAGGGCAGGCCGTTTCGTTAGATTTAACCTGGACCGTTACAGATCCTGACAGTGATGAATTAACGTATACCGTAACGCTTAGAAATGATAATAACAGCGACGTAAAAACGTATGATGCGCTAAAAGAAAAAAAAGTAACCCTAACTGATCTTTTGTTTGGCGTAAAATACTATTGGCAGGTTACTGTAAATGATGGTGTTAATACACCGGTTTTAAGCGCCATAAGTTCCTTTACAACAATTGCATTCCCGACAACAAGGTATTTGTTTGTAAAGAAAATCAATGACAATAATGTGATTTTTACTGCTGATGATGCCGGAAAACAATATCAGATAACAAGTTCAGATAAAAATTACTGGCGTCCGAGAAGAAATAACCAGGCGAAAAAAATTGCCTTTATAGGAACAAGCGCTTCTCAAAATGATATTTATACGATGAATTTCGACGGAACTGGAATTAAAAAAATCACAAATTCAGTTCCCATTGCCGGATTTAATTCGGATTATATTGGCTATTCCTGGAATGCTTCAGGAAGTGAATTCATTTATCCGAATTTTGATAAACTGTATAAAATTAATAGCGACGGAAGCGGCCTGACAAAAATATTTCAAACGCCAAATGGCAAATTTATATCAGAATGCGATTGGAGTGCCGACGGCTCAAAAATTGCCTTAAAAGTAAATGATGCAAACGGATACAATGCCGAAATTTATGTCATCAATCCGTCCGGAGTAATAACAACATCTATTGTTGCCGGAGAAAATGGCGCAATAGGAGGTTTAAATTTTTCTGTTACCGGATTAAAATTAGTCTACACCAAAGATGTTTCAGGATTTGAAAGTGCCACCTATCGCCAATTAGATTCCAGAATATTCGAATATAGTTTTCTAACGGCTGCATCCTATCAAATTGTAACTGAAAAAGTTGCAGGAACAAACGATTTAGATGTTCGGTATTCTCCAAACGAATCCGAATTAATTTTTATGAATACATCAAACGACGGAATTTCTGTAAAAAACATAGTAAAAACCAGTATTGGAGTTGCTAATTCCAGAGCGATATTGTTCTCCGGAACTTCTATGCCTGATTGGGAATAATTTTATAAGCCAAATTTAAAAGCAAATTCAATACGAGAATTCAGCAGGGAGTCGTAAACCTGCTGAATTTTTTTTGTGAATCTATAATCGATTCAACGATAGAATTAAAAAAAGGGATTATCTTTGCACCACATCAACACAAACAAATTTTCATGAGTTCAGATTCTAGCAAAAGGTACGCACAAAGAGGTGTTTCGGCATCAAAAGAAGACGTACACAACGCCATAAAAAATATCGACAAAGGTTTATTTCCTCAGGCATTCTGCAAAATAGTTCCCGATTATCTTACCCAGGATTCAGAATATTGCCTAATTATGCACGCTGACGGAGCCGGTACAAAATCGTCTTTGGCGTATATGTATTGGAAAGAAACCGGAGATATTTCTGTTTGGAAAGGAATCGCGCAGGATGCATTAATCATGAATATCGACGATTTATTATGTGTTGGCGCAACCGATAATATTTTGCTTTCATCAACCATCGGAAGAAATAAAAACTTAATTCCTGCTGAAGTTATTTCGGCAATCATCAACGGAACCGAAGAATTAATCAACGAATTAAAAACTTTCGGAGTAACGATTCATTCCACCGGAGGAGAAACTGCCGATGTTGGCGATGTTGTTCGTACGATTATTGTAGATTCGACCGTAACTGCTCGTATGAAACGTAGCGATGTTGTAGATAATGCCAATATTAAAGTCGGTGACGTAATCGTTGGTTTGGCTTCTTTTGGTCAGGCAACTTACGAAAAAGGTTATAATGGCGGAATGGGAAGCAACGGATTAACATCGGCACGTCATGATGTTTTCGGAAAATATTTAGCTAAAAAATATCCTGAAAGTTACGACGCACTTGTTCCTGAAGAATTAATTTATTCAGGTCAGGTAAATTTAACCGATGAGGTTGAAAATAGCCCGATAAATGCAGGCCAGTTGGTACTTTCACCAACAAGAACTTACGCACCAATTATCAAGAAAATTTTAGATACGTACACACCAAGCGATATTCACGGAATGGTGCACTGTAGTGGAGGAGCGCAAACGAAAATTTTACATTTCGTTCAGAATTTACACATTATAAAAGATAATTTATTTCCGGTTCCGCCATTATTCAAACTAATTCAGGAACAATCAAAAACCGATTGGAAAGAAATGTATCAGGTTTTCAATTGCGGTCACCGTATGGAAATTTATGTTCCCGAAAATATTACACAAGATATTATTGCGATTTCAAAATCATTCAATGTCGATGCGCAAATCGTGGGTAGAGTAGAGGCGGCAGATGCTAAAAAGCTAACTATTACAAGCGAATACGGCACATTCGAATATTAATTTTATTTCACCATATAAGTAATATAAGTTCCTATTATATTGAGCATAATACAATGTCAGGCTGAGCGAAGTCGAAGTCTATTCCAACTATAAAACCTTCGACTTCGCTCAGGATGACACGCTCTTTTATTATATTTTCTTACATCACTTATATGGTTTTAAAAACACAAGGCTATGTACGAATTACTTTTTTGGAGATATTTAGAAGAAACTTACCTAAACCATCACGAGGTTTATGAAGCTCTTGTAGAAAAAGAACACGTTGAAGGTCTTGAAACGCTTCCTGTTCAGGTTATTTTAAACAGAATCGCTTCTGTTTTTTCTCAATGGGAAAAAGTAGATGAAAACAGCTGGCAAAACAATTCAGGAAAAGGAGCTTTTCAGGTTATTACAACACCGCAAAGCATCAAAATCGATTGTTACGGAACCGAAGGTAAAACCATGGATTTACTAGTTGATGTCATGGAAGAATTTAAATGTCCGTTATACGATCCGCAAATTCCGGAGCGTTATGACGAAATGAGTGAGTAGATTTTAATCTAAAACACTTCGTAAAACTTCGCGGTAGCTTTGTGAATCTCTGCGAAATAATTATTACAGAAAGTCACACAAAGATTTCACAGAGATTCCCTAAAACTAACTTTATAATGTATGGCATCAAATTTCAATTTCTCAGACAATATCATTTTAGAAGACGATTTGGTCTTATTGCGACCTTTACAAGAATCAGATGTTGAAAATCTATTAGAAATATCCATCAACGAACCCGAAACCTGGAAATTTTCTTTAGTTGGTGCCGACGGAAAAGAAAATCTGATCAACTACATTAAATCTGCTGTAAAAGAACGAGAAAACAAAAAAGAATTCCCATTTATAGTTTTCGATAAAAAATCTCAAAAATACGCAGGTTCAACACGTTTTTATGACATTCAGCTTGCATACAAAACTTTGCAATTAGGATATACCTGGTACGGTTCTGCATTTAGAGGAACCGGACTGAATAAACATTGTAAATTTCTACTCCTACAATTTGCCTTCGAAACCCTCGGAATGGAGCGTGTAGAATTCCGTGCCGATAATAATAATGAAAGAAGCATTGCCGCCATGAAAAGCATTGGCTGCAAAGTCGAAGGCGTTCTAAGAAGCCATATGCCAACAGCTTCAGGCTATGTTCGTCGCAATTCAATTGTATTAAGTATTCTTAAAGACGAATGGTTTGATGAGGTAAAAGAGAATCTGAAATTAAAAATTAAAAATTAAAAAAATCACTTCCCTCTCAACCATCAACAATTAACAATTAATTCCTACCCATCTTTCAAAAGTAAATCTTGTTCTTTTCTTATTTTAATAACCAATTGATTCACATAAACTTGGATTTTTTTTGGTAATAAAGACCAGTTTTTATCCTTTTTAAAACTTCTACCATAATCCAAATCAGATTCTACGGCACGAATTGCATATTTTTGATTTTTATAAACCGTGATAATTTTCACGCGTCTTATTTCATCGTTTTCATTTCTCGTTCCGTAAACAATGATAGGCTCAATATAGCCATCGCCATCAAGATCTTTGGTATTGCAATATTTTGTCCAGAACCAAATAGTAGTTTCTTTAGGTTCAGTAGTTTCAAGTAAATCATTGATAGTCCATTTTTCAAGAAAGCCACCGTGATCGTTCATTCCGCAGATAGCTTTAATTTTTGTGTTTAATGTATCTTTTTTAGAAACGACTTTTTGGTTTTCGGTTAAAAGCAATTCAAAAACCCCGCCTTTATCCTGATATTCGTAAGCTTTATAAATAGGAAAATCAGAAAGATTTTTCAGTTCTCGCTGTGCTATTTGTTGTTTATCTAAAATATAACTTTCGACTTTTTGTGAAAAAACTAAAGCAGGAAAGGAAAGCATCAGGAATACAATATAATTCTTCATGTATCGAATTGTGTTTTTTGGGAGAATCAAAGATATCCAAAGGTTTTCAGACTAAAAACTTTTATATTTTTTAAAAAGCGTTTTTTATCGTAATTTTCTAACGAAAATCAGATAACAGATAAAATAGCAAACAAAAATAACTGATGAATAGTAGTAAAACAAAATGCCTTCTTTTTGGATTATCAATTCTGATGCTTGGTTTTTCAACCAAAACAGAAGCTCAGGAAAAAACAAAAAAACTTAAAAATTTAATTCAGTACGTTGATCCAATGATTGGTACGGCCAAAATGGGACATACTTATCCAGGCGCAACAGTTCCGTTTGGAAGTGTACAATTAAGTCCTGAAACCGATACAATTGCTTATGGCTTAAACGGAAAATATAATGGTGAAGTGTATAAATATTGTGCCGGATATCAATATGAAGATAAAACAATTGTTGGTTTTAGCCACACTCATTTTAGCGGTACGGGACATTCTGATTTAGGAGATTTCTTAATTATGCCAACAACCGGAAAATTGCAATTGAATCCCGGAGTGGCTTCAAAACCATTATCAGGCTTTCGTTCTGCGTTTTCGCATTCAACAGAAAAAGTGGAACCGGCTTATTACAGCGTTTTACTTGAAGATCATAAAATTAAAGCAGAACTTACGGCGACAACCCGCTTAGGAATGCATCAGTATACATTTCCAAAGTCGGATGAAGCGCATATAATTCTTGATTTAACTTCTGGAATTTACAATTACGATAAAAAGAATGTATGGACATTTGTTCGCGTTGAAAACGATACTTTAATTACAGGATACCGCCAGACAAGTGGTTGGGCGAGAACGAGAACGGTTTATTTTGCAATGTCATTTAGTAAACCGATAAAAAGCTACGGACAGGCAGCGCAGGAAAAAAGTGTGTACAGAGGTTTTTGGGGAAGATTTGATCAAACCAAAAATTTCCCTGAACTGGCAGGCCAAAACCTAAAATTATTCTTTGATTTTAATACCGAAGAAGGAGAAAAAATCAAAATTAAAATGGCGCTATCGCCGGTAAGTTCCGCAGGCGCATTAGAGAATATGAAAAAAGAAGTTCCGGGTTGGGATTTCGAAAAAGTGAAAAAACAAAGTCAGGAAGTTTGGAATAAAGAATTGAATAAAATTCAAATCGAGACCATTCAGAAAGAAGATTTAGTGAATTTTTATACTGCCATGTATCACGCCTTTTTAGGTCCAACAGAATATATGGATCTGGACGGAAATTATAAAGGTTTGGATATGAACGTTCACAAAACCGAAAACTTTAAAAACTACACCAGTTATTCGTTATGGGATACTTATAGAGCTTTGCATCCCTTATTTAATATTGTTCAGCCCTCGAGAAATTCAGATATGATAAGTTCGATGCTGGCGCATTCAGATCAAAGCGTGCATAAAATGTTGCCAATCTGGTCGCATTATGCCAATGAAAATTGGTGTATGATCGGATATCATTCTGTTTCTGTAGTTGCCGATGCGATTGTAAAAGGCAATACAAATTTTGATCCTGAAAAAGCGCTTCAGGCTTGTGTGAATACCGCTAAAGTCCGTTATTATGATGGATTGGACTATTATATGAAAATGGGCTATGTTCCTGAAGATAAAAACGGTGCTTCGGTTTCTAAAACTTTAGAATACGCTTATGATGATTGGGCCATTGCTCAGGCTGCGAAGAAATTAGGCAAAATGGAAATTTATAATGAATTTATTGAAAGATCTAAAAATTATAAAAACGTTTACGATGCCAAAACCGGTTTTATGCGTCCGAAATTAAACGATGGAACTTTCAAAAAAGAATTTGATCCGTTAGATACACACGGGCAAGGTTTTATTGAAGGAAATTCATGGAATTATAGTTTGTATGTTCCGCAGGATCCGGCTGAAATGATAAAAATGATGGGTGGAAATGAGAAATTTAATGTCCGTTTAGATTCCTTATTCAACATGCATTTACCGGACAAATATTTTGAAAATACGGAAGACATTACCAGAGACGGAATCATCGGAAATTATGTGCACGGAAATGAACCTTCGCATCATGTAGTTTATTTGTACAACTGGACAAATTCTCCTTGGAAAGCACAAGACAAAATCAGAATGATCCTGAAAAAAATGTATCGAAATGGTGCTGATGGTTTAGGTGGAAATGACGATTTCGGACAAATGAGTGCCTGGTATATTTTTAGCAGTTTAGGATTTTATCCTGTTGCGCCTGCTTCTGATGAATATGCATTGGGAAGTCCGTTAGTAAAAAATGCTGTTTTCAATTTAGAAAATGGTAAAACATTCGAAGTAGAAACGATGAATCAATCGGATAAAAATGTGTTTGTGACTAAAGTGCTTTTAAACGGTAAACAATTAGACAAACCTTTCTTGAAACATTCGGATGTTATAAATGGTGGAAAAATTACTTTTTATATGAGTAATAAACCGAATAAGAAGAATTATTAAAATTGATAAGCAAACCTAACAGGTTTTAAAAACCTGTTAGGTTTTTTAACAAAGTGCAATATTAAATTGGTGATAATTTGTGTAATTCGTGGCAAAAAAATTAATAAAAATAGAATCGTGATTGAGTTTCCAAAAACTTCCCGAAATTTGCACTTCAAATAAAGAAAATTAAATATGAAAATAAATCTAAAATCAGGAATCGATAAATTGCTTTTCGGAATGAAGCAGAACGATGTAACGGCTGCTTTAGGAAAACCTGATAAAAATTATAAAGACGAAGATGACAATGTAATTTTTGTATACAATGCACAAAAAATCAGATTGACTTTTTATGAAGAAGAAGAGTTGAAATTAGGTTATTTGGTGGCTTCGAGTAATGATTTAGAAGTTTTGGGATTCAAACTAATCGGAAGAAAAATTGCTGACGTAAAGAAAGATTTGGCGACAAAAGGAATTACAAAATACACTCAGGAAACTTTTGATACTTTCGAGAATTACTTTAATGAAGACAATTGGTTCATTCTTCAAACTGAATTTGATGAGGTTGTGAAGTTTGAAGTAGGAGCGATCATTAACGATAAAGACGAATTTGACTGGAAATTTCCGGTTAAGAAGTAGTAAACTCAATTTGTGTGATTTCGACGAAGGAGAAATCACATCAAGCTGATCACGTTGTGTTATTTCCGTTATGTGATCTCTCCTTCGTCGAGATGACAAAGCAGACACAATAAAAAACAAAAAAACCGACAATCACTTGTCGGTTTTTTTTATGTTTGAAAGAGAAATATTATCCTTTTAACCATGCATTTTTAAGTTTTTCTTTCGAAGCATCTGTAGCTTTAAAAGTTTCTTTTTCTTCGTATGGTAATTTTACAGTCCCTTTTATAGTTTCTTCTTTACCGCCACGTTTTACTTTTAAAGTAATTGGAGTGTTTTCTTTCCAGTTTTCACTTTCTGTAATCAAATCATAAATGTTATCTAACGAATATGCTTTATCATTTACAGCAGTAATTACATCTCCGGCTTTAAGACCTAAAGTAGTAAAAAACACATTTGGCTCAACATCTTGACGAACGCTTATTTCCTTAGTTGCTTTATCAACAGCAATGTAAGGTTTTTGTCCTTTGATGAAAATTGATCCTGCAGTTTTCTCAGAAGCTTTGGTTACACCAACTTTGGCTAAATAAAAATCATAAGGAATTGGAGTTGTTCCTGCTACATATTTGTTTAAAAATTCCCCAACTTCAGGATATGTTAATTCAGTAATTTTAGCAAAAAGTTCATTGTCATTAAATGGTTTTTCAACGCCATATTCGTTTGCTAATTTGTGCATTAAATCAAGAATTCCTCTTTCTCCGTTGCTTTTTTCTCTGATGATGATATCAATACACATTCCGATTAGCGCACCTTTTTGATAAACATTTAAGTATTGATCTTTATATGGCTGCTCTAACACGTTTTTACTCATTGTTGTAAATGACATGGTATCATTTAAACCTTTTGCCTGTTCGATTTTATCAGCAATACGCTTATAAAATTCCGCCTCATCGATCAAACCCTGGTTGATTTGAAAAAGGTTAGCAAAATATTCTGTTACACCTTCGTACATCCATAAATGCTCTGACATTTTTGGTGCATTATAATCAAAATACTGAATTTCTTTTGAGTGAATAGTTAATGGCGTTACAATGTGGAAAAACTCGTGAGAAACAACATCTTTCATTGTTTCTACTAACTTTTCTTTTGGCATAGATTCCGGTAAAACAACTGTAGTTGCTGTAGGGTGCTCTAAAGCTCCAAAACCGTGAGCATCATCTTTTGCCATACTTGACAAGTACACTAAAACAGTATATTTTTTAGTAGCATTTACTTTTCCTAAAAAGTTTTTCTGAGCCGTCATCATTGTTTTCATTTCCGGAGTAATACTTTCAGCAGTAAATTTTCCTGTTGGAGAATAAACAGCAATTAAAATATCCATTCCGTTTACGTTGAAAGTTGTATAATCCGGTTTAGAATACATAATCGGATTTTCAACTAAAATAGCATAACGCGGCGTTGAGAAAACATCACTTGTTTTGCTTGCATCTTCGTCATTCATTGAAGTTGCTCCCCAAAGTGTTTCAGGATGTGTAATCGTAACTTTATACGGAACATTTAACTTATCCTGAAAATAACCTACAAAACCATGTGTATTAACCATAAAGTTGATTCCTGCATTGATGTTAGTTCCCGCTGGCGAAAACACATCATCATTACCAAATCCGGTTCCTTTTTCTGTATCAAAAGTATCACCTACTAAATATGTTACTTTTTGTAATGTTTTTGCGTTAGAGATAGACCATGAATTATCGTCTACTCTTTTTACGGTTAGTTCATTTCCTTTAGCATCAAAAGCTTTAAAATCACCTGAATATTTACCATAGTTATCTGTAGAATAAGTTCCGGGAACGGTTTTAGGAATGCTATATATAACTTCGTCTGTTTTTATCGCCGGAGGCGTAACTGTTACCAAAACCTTATCGTCTTTTACATCGACAAGATTAATGTTTACCGATACGGTATTATTTGCAGCTCCTGAGGTACTACCAGTTTTACAGCTCCAAAACGTGGCTGCAAGTGCTAGTGTGTAAAGTATTTTTTTCATTTGTTTATGTTTAGTTATTTTGTATTTGACATACAAAATGTCAAAAAGTTACATTAAAATAAAAATATATAAAAAAACTCCTGAATCACAGGAGTTTATGTTAGTCAAGTTTGTTCTTAATATAATATTTTCCATCTAAGTCTTCATCAAAATCATCTATTTTAACGGGTTTTGGCTTTGGTTTATTCGCAATCGCCTTCTTTTTCCACATTTCGAATTTTTCAAGTGGCATTTTCTTTTTCATGATTTCCAGAATTTCTTTTTCTGCCAATCCAAATTCTTTTTTTATGATTTCAAATGGATTTCTTTCTTCCAAGGCTAGCGAAACAAGTTTTTCGGTTTGTTCCCAGCTCAACTCTTTGCGGTTACTCTTTTTCATCACGTGAAAATTAATTCAAAATAAGTGGTTAAATGATTAATAGATTGATCTTCAATTTATGTATCAATATTAATAAAAAAAATAATTAGTTGGTTCGATCGGGTGCGTTTTTTTTAATGATTTTAGTTGTTTTTTATTGATCTTGATTTTTGAAACGGAATTTTCAATAAATTTTTCAATTTATTGTTTTCCTCTGCTACCATATGAGTGTCTACTCCATAAATTAATTCTTCTTTTGGCAATGTCGTAAAAGTGCCAAAAAGACGATCCCAAACGGAAAATATATTCCCGTAATTACTGTCTGTATAAGGTAATACATAATGATGATGTACTTTATGCATATTGGGAGAAACGATAAAGTAGCTTAGAAAAACATCCAGTTTATTTGGCAGAGAAATATTGGCGTGATTGAATTGTGAAGCTATAACAGATAAGGACTGATATAGAAAAACCATCCACATGGGACTTCCTACAATTAAAACGCCAAGTGTAGTGAATAAAAATCGAATTACACTTTCGCCCGGATGATGTCTGTTGGCAGTTGTCGTATCGATCCAGGTATCAGTATGATGAACGATGTGAAACCTCCATAAGAATTTTACCTTATGTTGTACAAAATGTACTAAATAGGCTCCAATTAAATCTAATAACAGTAATCCGATAATAGTATAAAGCCAAATTGGTATTTCAGGTAACCATTGTAAAATCCCAAAATGATGTTGCGTTGTCCAATCCGCAGTTCGGATTAAAATAAAAGCCAATACAAAATTGACTATAATTGTAGTAAACGTCAGGAAGAAATTGATTCCCGCATGCTGCCATTTTCGATATTGCATTTGAAACAATGGAAAAGTGTTTTCAATTAGCCAAAACAAAGTAATTCCTCCAACGAGAATCAGACTACGGTGAGAAGAAGGAATAGTACTAAAATAAGTGATAATATCATTCATAGCATTGAAATTAATATATTATCTTTTTTAGTTTATAACGAAAAAAGAGAAAATCAAATATAAATATATCAGATTTTCTCTTTGAAAAAATAACTTGAGCGTTAAAATATTTATTATTTTTTGATCAGGCTAATGATGAATAGTAAAACCCAAGCACCACCAACAGCAATTAGAATTTGCCAAAGAAGACCGCCGCCGCCAATACCAAGTTTACCGGCAATCCAGCCACCAATGATTCCACCGATAATTCCAACGATGATATTACCAATGATACCAAAACCAGCACCTTTCCAGATTTGTCCTGCTAACCATCCTGAAATTGCCCCTATAAGTAAGAAATATAAAAATGCCATAATTTTATTTTGTTATTAATTAGTTTGAATATTACGCTTCAGCGTGATTTTGTAATAATGTTTTATAAATGAATCCAGCTACAATGGCACCTAGAATAGGTGCTACCCAAAACAGCCAAAGTTGTGATAAAGGTTCTCCGCCAGTAAAAAGAGCCTGAGATAAAGATCTGGCAGGATTTACAGAAGTATTTGTAATTGGAATACTGATTAAGTGTATTAAGGTTAATGCCAGACCAATTACAATACCACAAAACGGTGTACTTGCAAATTTATCGGTAGCTCCTAAAATAATCAGTAAGAAAAACAGGGTTAGTACAAATTCAGCAATAAAAGCTGATGGTAGTGAATATCCATCTGGAGAAAAAGCTCCAAAACCATTTGAGGCAAAAGCTCCGGCCTTAGTATTATCTATTACAAAGCCTGCTTTTCCTGAAGCAATCGTATACAAAGTTCCTGCAGCAGCAACCGCTCCAACGCACTGTGCAATAATATAGGGTATAAGATCTTTTGCAGCGAACCTTCCGCCCGCCCATAAACCAATTGAAACAGCAGGATTAAAATGCCCGCCGGAAATGTGTCCAACAGCATATGCCATTGTTAAAACCGTCAAACCGAAAGCCAAAGCTACACCTGCAAACCCAATTCCTAATTCTGGGTATCCGGCAGCAAAAATGGCGCTGCCACAACCTCCAAAAACTAGCCAATAAGTCCCGAAGAACTCAGCAAATAATTTTTTCATAATAAATAATTTTAATTAATAGTTTGATTATTAAAGGGTATATAAGTATGCCCATAAAATCAATACAATTTGTAAGGGCAAACGTATTAATAAAATAAATTTCCACAAAGAAAAACCTGCTTTTTTCTTACAAAACATATAAACATTCGCAGGAAATACAGCAATTAGTAATGCTATAATTCCCCAGGCAGCAATATGGGTTGTAGAAGGAACTATTAAGAGTATACCTAAAATAATTTCGGCAACTCCACTTAAAATATTTAATAATTTGGGGTTTGGAAAGAAAGGAGGAATGATCCTGATGTACATTCCCGGATTTTTAAAATGGTTGATTCCGGCAAGTATATATAAAACAGCCATTACGTACAAATGCCAAGGTAGATTCATGATATTTTAATATTTATCACGAATTTATAAAATAAATTAACAATTATTGTATTACAAGTGCGTTTTTTTGCTGGAAAACAAATTTTGTTAATTCTTACGCTTGAAATTGACATTCATAATAATGATTGCCACAATGATTAAAACAATCCCTAACCATTGTAAAAAGATCACTTTTTCATTTAATAAAATGAAAGCCATCATAACAGAAACCGGAAGTTCAAGTGCAGAAACAATGCTTCCTAAGCCAATTCCGGTTAACGGAAATCCTGCATTCATAAGCATCGGTGGAATAATTGTACCGAATAATGACAGCACAATTCCCCATTTCATGAAAATGGCAAGATTAAAAGTGGTTGTTTGAGTAGCAAATGCAAATGAAAACACGATTATCGCTCCGCCCAAAAGCATGTATAAGCTACGTTGTGCAGACGAAATTTCTGTTGCCACACGATTTGCAGTAAACATGGTTGTAGTGAATGATGCTGCAGCCAAGATGCCCCATGCAATACCACGCCAATCCAGTTTTATATCATTATTGATAAGATTTGTTGCCAAAGCTGTTCCGATTAATACAATTAATACCGCTACTACTTTTTGTTTTGAAGGTAATTTTTTCTCTAAAATCATTTCGAGTAGAACGCCCATCCAAACTGTTTGCATTAATAAAACAATACCAATTGAAACTGGAATATATTTTACAGCCAGATAATAAAACAAACTTGTCATTCCTAAAGAAGTTCCGGCAAGCATTAAATGGAATATGTTTTTAGATGTAGCTTTTACTACATTTTCTTTATGTTTTATTTTTTGAAACGCATTAATCAATAAAATACCAAGAATTCCTAAAACAAATTGAGATGTAGTTACTTCGGCAGTTGTGTATCCTTCGCTGTAAGCCATTTTTACGAAAGTGGCTAACATTCCGTAACTTGTAGCTCCAAGTGCGACTAAAAATACTCCCTTTAATACGTTGTTTTGTGACATCCTAACTTATTTAGATAAAAAATAAAAGCCGGCAAAGGTAAGTTATTTTGTTTAGGATTTAATAGAAAATAACAACAAACGTTATTATTGCTGTTATTTGCTATTGCTTTTTTATTGTAAAACTATGAATTTGATATAATTGTATAAAATGAAAAAACCACCAAAATATACTTTTGATGGTTTTTATTATTATTGAGGAATTAATTATTTCACAGGTTGGTTTTGATACGTTTCAATTTCGAAAACCAAAGTTGAATTTGGCGGAATTACACCTCCGGCACCTCTTTCTCCGTATGCAAGGTTTGCAGGAAGAAAAAATATTGCTTTTTCTCCATCCGTCATCATCCCTAAAGCTTCAAGAAAACCAGGAATCATTCCGTCTTTTTTACCCGCTACAAAAGGAAATGCCTGATATCCTTTTTGAGCATCTCTGCTGGCATCATATTTTCCGTAAGTTCTTGCAACTTCGGCCATGCTGCTGTCAAAAAGATCTCCATTTTCAAAATATCCAGCATAATGAAAGTAGAAAGTAGTGCCGTCTGCCGGTTTTACGCCAGTTCCTTTTTTAGTAATAACATATTTTAAGCCAGATTCTGTTGTTGTCGCAGTTGCTTTAGTACTTGCAAAATAAGCTGCTTTTGCACTAGCTATTTTTTGGCTTTCGCCTTTTTTTGCTTCTTCTTTTTTAGCATCCTCAGTAATCACTTTTACAGCATCAAACTTTTTAGCTGCAGCACCTTTACGGGTAATTGTGATTTTTTTAATAACGTCATCCTGAACGATTTTATTCACAACGTCCATCCCTGAAACTACATGTCCAAAAATAGTATGTTTTCCGTTTAACCAAGGTGTATCTTTATGTGTAATAAAAAATTGACTTCCGTTTGTAGCAGGACCAGAATTCGCCATTGCTAAAATTCCGCCTTTATCAAATTTAAGATTATCAACAAATTCATCTTTAAATGAAAATCCCGGACCTCCGGAACCATTTCCGTCTGGATCTCCACCCTGAATCATAAAATCATTGATAACTCTGTGAAATTTCAGTCCATCATAAAATGGTTTTCCTTTTAACTTTTCCACTTTTACATTAGGGTTTTTACCTTCTGCCAAAGAAATAAAGTTAGCCACAGTTACAGGAGCTTTTACATATTCTAAAGTCAATACAATATCGCCTTTCGTAGTAGAGATAGTTGCAAAAATTCCTTCAGCAGGATTTGTAGCAGCAACCGATTTTACAGCAGTTTTTGTTCCGGCTGGTTTTTTTGCAGCTGCTTTTTTTGTCGTTTGCCCCTGCATATTAAGCATTGCAAAGCAAACTAAAACTAAAAATTTAAACTTCATTGTAATTCGAATTTAAGTCTATGATAATTATTGTGGTTTTTCTAATAATTGAATTTCAAAAATGATATTAGAGTTAGGCGGAATAACCCCACCAGCTCCAGCTTCTCCATAAGCCAAATGTGATGGAATAAAAATAACAGCTTTGTCTCCAAAAGAAAGTTTTTCAATTCCTTCAATAAATCCGGGAATCATACCGTCTTTACGACCTGCCTGAAAAGGAATTGGCTGATAAGCTTTTGCCTCAGCTCTTGCCGGATCAAATTTTCCAAAAGTTTTTGCTACATCTTCTATACTTGTATCAAACAATGTTCCGTCTTCTAAAAATCCTGCGTAATGAATATACAACTGCGTTCCCGGAGCAGGTTTTTTACCAGTTCCTTTTTCAGTAATTACATATTCTAAACCTGTTGTAGTTTTAGTAGCCTTACCTTTTAAAGCAGCGTAATAATCTACTTTTTCTTTTTGAACTCCTGCGAATTTGCTTTTTTCTTTTGCTATTTCAGAAAAGTAATCGTGAAATACTTTTACAGCGTCGAATTTTTTAGCAGCTTCACCATTTCTGATAATGGTAACAGAAACCATGTTATCACCTTGTTTTACCTGGTTTACAACTTCTTGTCCTTTTTCAACAACATGACCAAAAATCGTATGTTTTCCGTTTAACCAGGGAGTTTCAACATGTGTAATAAAAAATTGACTGCTGTTGGTTCCGGGACCGTTATTTGCCATTGCCAAAACACCTGCTTTATCAAATTTTAAATCGGTAAACTCATCTTTAAATTTGTATCCTGTATCTCCGGAACCTGTTCCTAATGGATCTCCGGTTTGAATCATGAAATCTTCAATAACTCTGTGGAATTTTAATCCGTCAAAAAAGGGTTTGCCTTTAAGATCTTCATTCGTTATGAATTCGTTTTTTCCTTCGGCTAAGGTTACAAAATTGGCAACCGTAATTGGTGCTTTTTTATAATCTAATTCAACAATAATATGTCCTTTGTTAGTTTCAATATCGGCATATAAACCATCAGGTAAATTGCTGTGCTCGTCTTTACAAGAATATAATGAAGAAACGGCTAATAATAAGAATAGAATACTTTTTTTCATTTTTAAAATAGTGTTTTTATGGGTTTAAAGTGTCTTTTTTTGTTTGGGTTGCAGCTTTTGGAGCTGCTGGTTTAGGACTTTGTTCTGTTGTAGTTTTTACTGCGGTTGTTGTTGCGCTCGTTGTTGTAGTTCCCGCTGTAGTTGCAGGATTCGCTACTCCGGTTTTTACAGCTGCAGGATCCGGAACAAAATTTCGAAGTGTAACCGTGCACATCAACGATTCATTGGTTCCTATTTTTTTGTTGTCTCCATGATATCCGTATGCAATGTGGGATGGAAACAAGAAAGTAACGGTTTCGTTTTTATGCATCAACTTAATACCGTCACGCAATCCCATCATAATGTCTTGTTTGTCTACATAATAGGTTTGTGGTCCAAGTTCAGATTCTGAATAAATAACCTGACCTTTGATATTTTTTATTTCTAAATTAAAATAAGCAATATCTCCTTTTTTAGGTGTTAAAGTTTCTGTTGTATTTCGCTCATCATAAGATAACCAGTAGCCTTTTCTTGTGGCAAAATATTTTATTTTCGGATTACTTTTGATGATTTTTTTAATAACATCTTCTTCACTTGCCACTAATTTTTTATTTCGATCGGCAGATTTTTTCATGAAACTTCCTGAAGATCTGGAAATAGGTCTTCGAACATCTTCATGTTGTTTGCATCCAACCAATAAAACAGCAAAAAGTAGGGTGTAAATGCTTAGTTTTAAGTAGTTCATTTGGGTTATATTTTTAGTTTTGTTACTAAATCTTCAAATTTTTTCAAAGTTTCTTCCATTGAAACTTCAGATCTTCCTCCTGCGGCGTTACTATGTCCTCCACCATTAAAATGATCTCTTGCAAATTGGTTTACATCAAATCCTCCTTGTGAGCGGAACGATATTTTAATGATTTTCTCGTCTTTATTTTCTATAAAAATAGCAGTAAAATCGATTCCTTTTATACTTAATCCGTAATTAACAATTCCTTCGGTATCACCTTTTACATAATGAAACGCATCCAATTCATCTTGTGTAAGCGAAGTATAAGAGGTTTTATAGGCTTCAAAAACTTTCATGTTTTGCAAAGCACGACCTAATAATTGTAGACGGCTGTAAGAACTATTATCAAATAACAGAACAGGAATTTGAGTATTTTCAACACCCAAATCAATCAATTCTGCAATGATGCGGTGTGTATTTCCTGTTGTTCCAGGAAAACGAAATGAACCTGAATCAGTCAAAATTCCGGTATAAATACAAGTTGCGATAGTTTTGTCTAAATCTGCTTTTTTATCTAAAAATGAAATGAAATTGTAAATCATTTCACAAGTCGATCCAAACGTAGTATCAGAATACATAAAAGCCGCATAATCATCAGGTTTCTGGTGATGATCGATCATGATAAACGGAGCAGTTAGTTTTGCTAAAGTATGTTCCATTTCGCCTGTACGATGAAAGGCATTAAAGTCGAGTGTAAAAATTAATTCGGCCTCTTCTAATATTTTAGTACAATTTTCAGTGTCTTTTTCGAATATTCTTACTGTTTCAGAGCCCGGTAACCAAGCTAAAAAATCAGGAAAGTCATTAGGGGCAATCACCGTTGGATGATGATTGTTTTTTAATAAAAAGTGATATAAACCTAGCGTAGATCCCATGGCGTCGCCATCTGGACCTCTATGCGGAATTATTGCAATTTTCTTTGGGGTTGCAAGCAACAATTGTATTGCCTGAATATCTTGTATTTTCATAGTGTGCGAATTTACATTTTTTTAATGTAATGTTGAAATCATTTTGCAGATTAACACACTTTTATGCTGGTTGTGAATTGTAAAATGTCAAAGATAGGTTTGGAATTTGGAATTTTACTTTTAGGATTTAGATTTATACGCTGATGAAACTGATTCGCTAAAGCGAAAACGCGGATTTAAGCAGATTTTTGTAATTTGAAATTTGTTATTTGCAATTGACATTGATATTAATATTGCAATTGATATTTGGAATTTAAAAATTGGAATTTAATTTCTGATATAATTTATATTTTGCTCCTTTTACGATTTGCGATTTATAAATGCCTACGGAACCTGAAGAAAAGTAAGCGATTGTACAGGCAATAGCAATGAAAATTCCGGGTTGAATTCCGAATAATTCTAAACCCATTACCGTGCAGGCGATAGGAGTATGGGTTGCGCCCGAGAATACTGCAACAAATCCCAAGCCGGCTAAAAGTGCAATTGGCATCGGAATTATTACTGATAATGCACTGCCTAAAGTGGCGCCAACAAAAAACAACGGAGTTACTTCGCCACCTTTAAAACCGGCGCCTAGAGTAAAACCTGTAAATAAAATTTTAAGTAAAAAATCATACCACGGATTGGCATTCGAAAATGAATCGACAATAACCGGAACGCCTAATCCAGAAAATTTAGTAAATCCAAAACCTGCAAATGCAATAGCTAATAAGATTCCGCCAATAAATGGACGCAAAGGCGGGTATTTAATGTTTTTAGAGAAAAGTGATCCCCAAAAATGAGTGCTTCTGGAAAATAATAAAGCGGCAAAACCGGATAAAATTCCAAGTATTATAGTGTAAAATAAGGTTGCAAAATTGATTTCAGGAATATTCGGAATGTTGTAATGCGTATGTTTTACCTGCCAAAATTCAACCGTAAAATAGGCTGTGTAAGCTACTAAAAATGATAAAACAATGCTTTTAAAGTTAATTTTACTGAAATATAAAACTTCTAAAGCAAAAATAGCACCTGCAAAAGGAGTTCCAAAAACTGAAGCAAAACCCGCACTGATTCCGAGTATAATGAGAATTTTTCTTTCTGAATTATCTAAGTTGAAAAATGTAGTGAACTGATCTGCAATTGAGCCGCCCATTTGTACTGCCGTTCCTTCACGACCTGCTGAACCTCCAAATAAATGCGTAATTAAAGTTCCTAAAAGTACTAAAGGAGCCATTTTAAAAGGAATGACTTTCTTGGGATTTTCGTATTCTTCGAGGAGCAAATTGTTTCCTTTTACAACAGATTCTCCCCAATAATAATAGCTGAATCCAACCAGTAATCCGCCGAAAGGCAGAAGCCAAATAATCCAGTCGTGCTGAATTCTAAATTGCGTCACAAATTCAAGAGACACTAAAAAAAACGCGGATGCAGATCCTGAAAATATGCCTATTAAAACACAAATGGAAATCCATTTAAAGATTGAGAGAAGTGTTTTTTTTAGGTTTTGCGAGGCCATTAATTATGAAAAGTTTTTTTAGCCACGAATTTCACTAATTTTCACGAATTAATAAGCTTTTTAACTGAGAAACTTAAAAAGAAATCCTTTTAAATCTTTTAATATATGGTAAATAATAATGAAGGTTTTTAACCACAAATTGCACAAATTTTCACAAACTAATAGTTTGCAGCAAAAAATAATTAGTGAAAATTAGTGTAATTCGTGGCAAACCCTTTATCCTTGAATAACTGCTGTAAATTCAATTTCAACTAAATATTCCGGAGCAACAAGTTTGCTGATTTCATAAAAACCCGTTGTAGGTTTTACATCTTTAAAAAAGGCTGAATGCGCTCTTGCTACATCTTCAAAAGTTGAAATATCGGTAGTAAAAATTCGTGTTCTGATCACGTCTTTCATTCCAACATTCAAATCCTGAAGGACTTTTTCAACACGTTCCAGAATATTATATGTTTGAGCATAAGCATCATCGGCTTTTACTTTTTCGCCATCAACAATAGCCACAGTTCCCGAAACTTCAATAATATTGCCAATTCTTACGGCACGACAATATCCCATTTTGTCCTCCCAAGGCGATCCTGTTAAGATGTTTTCTCTTTTCATTTTTATATTTTTTTAAATTTGTTTATTGATTTTAAAACAAATCCGGCTAGTTAATTCTGTTGCAATTTATAAAATCGGAAACTGAAAGAAGCTAAATTTCTTTGAAATCATGTTGTAAATATTTCTTTTTTTGTGATATTTTGAAAAGATCTCATCGCGCCGCTATTCAATTTGATGTTGTTCAAAAAGGCGAAGTTTGTTTTGAGTTGCCGTCAGATTTTGTTGCAATAACTCAATTTTATTCAATAAATGGGCTATAGCATCAATTCCTTCGAGATTTATTTTGAGATCATAATGCAGCCGAATCATTTTTTCGATTGTTGGTAATTGTTTTGTGTGCAAAAATTCATCTTCTTCCTGAACAATAATTTCGACTAAACCGTAATTATTCAGCTCTGTTATAAAGGTATTTTCAATTTCGTGATACAGGCAAAATTGTTTTATCTGAATTAAATTTTTACTATTCATGATTTCTTATTTTAGATAATTCCTGAAATAATTCCTTTTCTTTTTGAGACAGTTTTGTTGGCGTTTTTATATTGTACGTAATGTATAAATCTCCAAATTGATTGTCTTTTTTGTAAATTGGAAATCCTTTTCCTTTCAATTTAACTTTGGTTCCGGTTTGGGTTTCTTCAGCAACTTTTATTTTTACTTTTCCATCAAAAGTATTCACATAAATTTCGCCTCCTAAAATTGCGGTATATAAGTCAATATCAACATCAGCGTACAGATTATTTCCTTCTCGTTTAAAATCAGGATTATTAGAGATTATAAATGTTAGATATAAATCGCCATTCGGACCGCCGTTTGCACCAGCTCCGCCATGTCCGGAAATTTTTATAATCTGCCCGTTTTCTACACCAGCCGGAATTGTAATTCGGATATTTTTTCCATTTACAGATAAATTTCGTTTGTGAGTTGTATATGCCGATGCTAAATCTAATTCCAATTCGGCATTAAAATCCTGACCTCTGTATTTCGATTGTGTTCTACCGCCACCTCTTGAACCATACATAGAATTAAAGAAATCAGAGAAATCTCCACCCGGGAAACCGGAAAAATCTCCACCGGAAAAGTCAGAACTACTTTGCTGTCTTGAACGTTGTTGATTCGGATCGTAACCGGCTTTTTCAAATTCATCGGCATGTTTCCAGTCTTTTCCGTATTTATCGTATTTTTTTCGATTTTCAGGATTACTTAAAACCTCATTTGCTTCGTTTATTTCCTTGAACTTTTTTTCAGCTTCCTTATCATTCGGATTTAGGTCGGGATGATATTTTCGAGCTGCTTTTCGGTATGCCTTTTTGATCTCAGCTTCGGTTGCTGATTTATTGATATCCAATGTTTTATAATAGTCTATATAATCCATTTTACAAGTTTTTTAATAATATAAATTAAAATATTGAAGTTATGAATAAGCTGTTAATTATCAAAGTGAAGTGGTTTTCTTTTTAGGCACTATTCATAAAATGACTTTCAAAAAGTGATAAGTTAAATTTACAATTTTTATTTTTTGGCAGGTTTTTTGTTTTCCAAAAATTAGCCTAATATATTGTTATAATACTCTTAAAGTTGTAGAGCCTATTTAAATTATATTATTTTTGCTATGCTACTGTTGATTTTATAAAAATTTTAAAAGCCGATTCGATAACACTATTTTTAATGAAGCACCTTTTATTTTTCATATTGTTTTTTACTGCTGTAACCGTATCAGCCCAAACTGAATTTAGTACTAAATACAAGAGTATTCCGGCACCTAAATTTAGCTCAAAACCTAAAAAAATCCCGGCAAAGGATGTCAAAGATCCTCAAGCTGACAATTTAGATATGCCGGCTATAAAAACACCCAATGTTTTTGATAATACCAGCATAACTCCAAAATCTAAATTTCAGATAGGAGAAGAAAAAAGCAAATTCACCATGTCTACAGAAACTGATTTTGCCAATCCGGGCGATCGTTATGTAGCAAAAATGGAAAAAGATTTGAATAAAGCTTTAAAAGCAGAAGGATTAAAAGAGGGAAGAGGCCCATTAATGAAGAAAAATATTTCTCTTGGAGATTTCAAAACAAAATCAGATTATTTTATTGTAAAGCTCCGTGATTTTGGTGTAGTTGACGGTGATTTAGTTGCAATTTATTCGAATGATAAAATTATTTCAACTCAAATTCTATTGGATGGTAATTTTAAGCAGATAAAAGTTAATCTTGTAAGTGGTTTTAATAAATTAGATTTTGTAGCTTTAAATTTAGGTGATTTAGGCGGAAATACTGCCGAAATTCAGGTTTATGATGCTCAGGGTAATTTGATTGCGAGTGATTATTGGTATGATCTTGCCGCTGGTTTTAAAGCGTCGATTGTGGCTACGAAAGAGTAGATTTAGGTAAAAGCGACAAAGGTTCAGAAGTACAAAGTTGTGCTTTGAAACCTCTGAACCTTTGTCCCTCTGTAACTTTTAATCTTTTATAACCCCTCTTTCAAATGCTTATAATTTGATTTAATCGTATCTAAAACTTCTTCCATTTTTCCGCCAAGCATTAGTCGTGTCATCGATTTTGCCATTCCATCAACTTGTTCCCATTCTACTTTTGGCGGCATTGCGAGTGCATTTGGGTTGGTAAAGACATTCAATAAAACGGGACCATTGTGGCGAAAAGCATTTTCAATTGCTCCTTCAACTTCTTCAGGTTTGTGAACGTTTACACCCTGAAATCCCATTGCCTGTGCAATCAAACCAAAGTCAGGATTCACCATATCAGTTTCATTATCTGGTAGGCCATTCACTTCCATTTCGAGTTTTACCATGCCTAAAGCGCGATTATTGAAAACTATAATTTTAATCGGAATATTGTATTGTTTAATGGTGGCCAAATCTCCCAATAACATCGATAAACCGCCGTCGCCGCACATGGCAATAACTTGTTTTTCAGGATGGGCGAGAGCTGCTCCAATAGCCATTGGCATTGCATTTGCCATCGATCCGTGGTTAAAAGAACCCAGCATTTTTCGTTCTCCTGTTCCTTTTATAAAACGGGCGCCCCAAACGCAGGTCATTCCTGTGTCTACCGTAAAAATGGCATTTTTGTCAGCTAATTTATCGATTATATGAGCAAGATATTCTGGCTGAATCGTGTCTTCTCCGCCGTTATCGTCAATGTAAGTGTTCATGTTTTCTTTTACAGCACTGTAGAGTTTAAGTTGCGCTTGTAAAAAACTATCATCTGTTTTGGTTTCTAATAATGGAAGCAAAGCATCGATAGTATCGGCTACATCACCGCATAAACCCATATAAAGATTGGCTCTTCGTCCTAAACGTTCAGAGCTTGTATCTATTTGAATAATTTTGTTATCTGTAGGCATGAATTTATCATAAGGAAAGTCAGTTCCTAACAAAAGAACCAGATGTGATTCGTGCATGCTGTGATAAGCAGAAGGTTGACCAAGTAATCCCGTCATTCCTATTTCATTAGGATTGTTGGGTTGAATGCTCATTTTTCCTCTAAATGAATATCCTACAGGAGCTTTAATGTGCTGCGATAATTGTACGACCTGATCGTGTGCTTTTTCAGCTCCAATTCCGCAGAACAACGTTATTTTTGTGCTTTCATTTATAGCTTTTGCTAATTGCTGTAATTCATTATCAGAAGGCCGAATAACAGGATTACAATGAAAATACTGAGTCGAGATATTACTTTCAACCGCTTTTAATTCAGAAACGTCACCCGGTAAACCAATAACTGCAACGCCTTTTTTGCCTAAAGCATGTTGAATAGCCGTTTGTATAATTCGGGGTGCTTGCTCGGCTGTCATAATCATCTGATTATAGTAGCTGCAATCGTCGAAAAGTTTAATGGTATTGGTTTCCTGAAAATAGTCCATTCCCATTTCACTTGTATTAATGGTAGATGCAATCGCTAATAAAGGCACATGTGATTTATGTGCATCATACAAACCATTAATTAAATGAACATGTCCGGGACCACAACTTCCGGCACAAACAGCAAAACCGTCTAACTCGGCTTCGGCCGCCGCCGCGTACGCACCAACTTCTTCATGACGTACATGAATCCATTTTATTTTTCCATTTCTGCGTATTGCATCATTAAAATGATTTAAACTATCGCCGGTAACAGCATATACGCGTTTTACTCCAGCCTCTACCAACATGTCAACTAATTGTTCTGCAACTATTTTACTCATCGAATTTTATTTTTAGCATTACTAATTTTTAATGGTATAATATTGGTTTTGGTTGTGGCAGTTTTATTTCTAAATGAAATTAGAATTTCACTCAGTTCTATAAATTTAGTAAAAAAGGTTCATATAAAAAAAGGTACAAAGCAACAAAGGTCCAAAGGAACAAAGTTTTTGCACTTTGTTTACCTCTGGACCTTTTTTAAAAGGAACTAAGTGAATAAGATTCTGAGTTGCTTAGTTTTTCTTTAATTCTAATAAAGAACTTAGAACCTTAGTAACTCACTAACTTTAACTAGAACGGATCCGCAGTCACCCTAAAATTCATATCTGCTTTTACAGTTACATCTTGTGTAAGCGTTTCTTTCAATGTAACTTTTGTTCTAAGTTTATATTTATCTGCTTTGATGTATTGATCTAATCTGGCATCGGTACTAATTAAATCGAGCGTGTTGCTTGTTGAATTGATATTATCCTGATAAGCCAATTCTATTTCATCAGAATCAGTTGTGGAAATGTATAAGTGAATTGATTTTAAAAATGCAAATGTCTTTCCGTCAGGATTTGTAATCGAAAGTTTAAGCGATTTTAATTTCACATCTTTCACCAAACCAGCTTCAGTCTTATTGTTTTTAAACTCAGATGATGAATTTGTAGTCACATCCGGAGTAACAATTTCCGTTGGTAGATTAATAGGTGAAGTACTTTGTATTGTGATCGATGCCTGATTTGAAATTGTAAAAGACAACAAATCATCGACAGCATCACAAGAAGTTAAAAATAATGATAAAAAAAGGGTAAGGGCAATTAATTTTGATTTCATATAAATGGTTTTTTCTTAAATACGTTTTTTTGCCACATTTGGATTTTTGTTTTGAGTTTCAAAGTGGCACAGGTTCAGAGGCTCAAAGTAACGAAGAAATGAATAAAAGGAACAATAAAAACTTAATTTTTTAAAACCTTTGAACCTTTGCAACTCAGAACCTTTGTACCTAAAAAATCGGAACGATGAAAAAAAAATATTTTTTCATCGTTCCGATTTTTCATTTTGGAATATAAAAAGTATTTTTGCGCATGCAACACAACGTACTTATTTTAGATTTCGGATCGCAATATACACAGCTTATTGCGCGTAGAGTTCGCGAATTAAATATATTCTGCGAAATTTTTCCTTACAATCACTTTCCTAGTGATTTATCACCTTATAAAGCCGTAATTTTAGGCGGAAGCCCATTTTCTGTTCGTGCAGAAGACGCTCCACATCCTGATTTATCTCAAATTCGAGGCAAACTACCTATGTTGGCAGTTTGTTACGGAGCGCAATATTTAGCACACTTTAGTGGTGGTGAAGTAGCGGCTTCGAACACCAGAGAATATGGTAGAGCTAATTTATCATACATTAAAGAGAATGAAGTTTTCTTTAATGGAGTTTCTGAAAACAGTCAGGTTTGGATGAGTCATAGCGACAGTATCAAAGCTTTGCCAACCAATGCGGTAAAATTAGCCAGCACGCATGACGTAGAATATGCAGCTTATAAAATTGAAGGTGAAACTACTTATGCCATTCAATATCACCCGGAAGTTTTCCATTCTACTGATGGATCAAAAATGCTGGAGAACTTTTTAGTAAACATTGCCGAAGTTCCTCAAAACTTTACACCAAATGCTTTCGTTGAAGAAATGGTGGGAGAATTGAAAGAGAAATTAGGAAATGATAAAGTGGTTTTAGGACTTTCTGGCGGAGTAGATTCTACTGTGGCTGCGGTTTTATTACACCAGGCAATTGGCAAAAACTTATACTGTATTTTCGTAAATAACGGTTTGCTTCGTAAAAACGAATTCCAAAATGTATTAGATCAATACAAAGGAATGGGTTTAAACGTAAAAGGAGTAGATGCCGGAGATCGTTTTCTTGGCGAATTAGCCGGAATTAGCGATCCGGAAACCAAACGTAAAACAATTGGCCGTGTATTTATCGAAGTTTTCGATGATGAATCACACTTGATCGAAGACGTAAAATGGTTAGCTCAAGGAACTATTTACCCTGACGTTATCGAATCAGTTTCGGTAAAAGGACCATCAGCAACAATTAAATCGCACCATAATGTTGGTGGATTGCCGGATTATATGAAATTAAAAATTGTAGAACCGCTTAGAATGTTGTTTAAAGACGAAGTTCGAAGAGTTGGAGCTACTTTAGGAATAGATCCTGAATTGTTAGGAAGACACCCTTTCCCGGGACCAGGATTATCAATTAGAATTTTAGGAGATATTACTCCGGAGAAAGTTCAGATTCTACAAGATGTTGATGCTGTTTTTATCGACGGATTAAAATCTTGGGGATTATACGACAAAGTTTGGCAGGCTGGGGCAATTTTGCTTCCGGTAAATTCTGTTGGTGTGATGGGCGATGAACGTACGTACGAAAAAGTAGTAGCACTTAGAGCTGTAGAATCGACTGATGGGATGACGGCTGACTGGGTTCACTTACCTTATGACTTCTTAATGAAAGTGTCTAATGACATTATCAATAAGGTAAAAGGCGTGAATCGTGTAGTTTACGATATAAGTTCAAAACCACCTGCAACAATTGAGTGGGAATAGTATTATTTTTCAAATTAAGGCATTACATTTGTAATGCCTTAATTTTTAAACCTACTATTTATGAGAGAACTTTTAACGATTTCTCTTGTGTTTGTTTTGTCTTTTAACAAAATAACTGCGCAAGATTCAATTATTGAATACAGAATTCAAAAAGGAGAAACCGCTTATTTTATTGCCCAAAAATATCAGGTTTCTGTAGATGAAATTTATAATCTCAATCCTGAATCGAAAAGCGGAATCAAAGATAATCAGGTTCTTAAAATTCCTGTTCACACTGGAGGAAAACAAAATTCAAATCAACAAATTACTCATGTTGTTGGAGCAAAAGAAACCCTTTTTGGTTTATCAAAACAATATAATGTTTCTGTTGAAGCTATTCAGAATGCAAATGCAACAATTCTTGCTAACGGACTTCAGATTGGTCAGGAATTAGTTATTCCGCAAAATACTTCAAATCTTCCAAAAACAGAAAATACAACTTCTTCAAAAACAACACATCAGGTAGTTGCTAAGGAATCTTTATTTAGTATTGCCAGACAATATAATGTTTCGGTACAGGATTTAGAAAATTTAAACAAAGATTTACTTCTTGGCGGTTTGCAAATTGGTCAGACAATTGCAATTCCAAACAAAAGAAAAACTTTAGACGGAAGAGTTCGCGTCATCAACGGAGAAACTATTTTTCATGTTGTTGAACCTAAAGAAACTAAGTTTTCGATTGCTAAAAAATACGCTATCTCAATAGACCAGTTAGAATCTCAAAATCCGGAAATTGTGAATGGATTAGTTATTGGTAACAAATTAGCCATCAATACAAAAGAAATAAAACCAACCAACGATAGCGAAGAACTAATGCTGGCTTTGGCCGAAAAACAAGTTATTGTTGAAAAAACAAAAGCCAAAACGGTTGAATTAGAAGATTTAAAAGACAGATTGGTTGTTCAGAAAGAAATGAATCAGAAAATTATAAAAATTAATGATTTACAATTGAATCTGAATGATATGAATGGTTCTAAATACAACTCGGTCGGAAAACTGCGTTTGGTTTTAGAAGCGAATAAAAATGTACAGGATATTTTAATGGCAAAATTAGATTCATTGGTAAACACGATGAATAATGATTTAGTCGATTTAAAAAGAATGGATATTTTGAATGTTGACGAATCAAAACGTTTAGAAAAACAATCGTATGAAAGTATCGAAAAAACCAGTGAATTATCTTCTCAATTGAAAAAAGAACTGGCTGAAAACCGAAAAGCGTATGCCGGATTAATGAATAAAGTAGAACGAATTGCTCTCGAAGAAAATCAGGAATACAAGAAAAAAGTCCGCGAAAGCGAAAAGAAAAACAGCCCTGCTTCATTGCAGCAACGTCTTTCGTTAGAAGAAATAAAACGTTATAAAATAGAGCAGGAACAAGGCGACGTTCAAAATCAACTCTTGATTGCAAAAATTGATTCGCTCGATACTCAAAAAACAATTGAGATAAAAAGACATATTAGTAAAGCTTCTTATTATAGTATGGAAGCCAGGAAATTTGATGATAAAGTGGCTTTGATAAAACTTAAAAAATATCAGGATGAAGCTATAAAAAATCAAAATAAAGGAAATTCAGAAGTCGTTTCTAAAGCTGTTTCTTTAGAAGAAATGAAGCGCGAACTCAAAGAAAATCCGCTTAAAAACGAAAAAAATATTAAGATTGAAGTTTATGATAATCTTAAAGAAGTTTCAAACGGCTATTACTTAGTTTTAGGTATATTTACCGATGCAGCGCCTCGAGATAAGTTTATTATGGAACTTATTGATTCAGGCGATTTTAATGCTAGTTTTTTCTTTAATATAAACAGCCTTTCTTATTATGTGTACTCAGATAAGTACCAAAATATGGAAGAAGTTTTATATCAATGCAAGAAAAAGGAAGAAGTTGAGTTATATAAAAACATCATTATTGCTAAGGCAGAAATCGATCTTCGATAATAATGGAGTAAAAAATAACAAGTGGACTGAATCTTGCTTAGACAAAAATTAGTATCTTGTTTTTGAATTAAAAAATTAATTGTTTAAGCCTTATTATGAAATATTATTCAGCATTATTGTCATTTGTCTTTTTAATTACAAGCGCAGCTTTTTCGCAGGAAAAAGTCGTAAAGTATAAAGTTTCAAGTGGAGAAACCGTTAATCAGATTGCAGAGAAATTTAAGGTTACGCCTTATGATATTTACTCTTTAAATCCTGATGCACGTGCCGGATTAGTGCCAAATTCTGTTTTGCTAATTCCAACGACACCAGGCAAAGCAGTAAAAAAAGACGTTGCAACAGTTAAAAATACTGCAGCAGGAAAAGCAACTACACATGAAGTTCAGCCAAAAGAAACCTTATTTGGAATTGAGAAAAAATATGGTGTTTCTGATGAAGCTCTAAAAGTGGCTAATCCATTTTTAATTGAAAATGGATTGCAAATTGGTCAGACACTTGTTATTCCAAGCAAAGGATCAGCTGTAAAAACTACAACAACAGCTGCAAAATCAACAGCTTCTGAAAAATATGTATTTCACGATGTTGTGGCTAAAGAAACAAAATATTCGATTGCAAAAGAATATAAAACGACTGTTGAAGATTTAGAAAAACGCAATCCAGATATAGTGGCAAATTTACCAATTGGATATAGATTGACCATAAAAGGAACGGCTCCTAAAACAGAAGCTTCGACTTCGGTTGCAGCAACTGTAGAAAAACCGGTTGAAACTAAAAAAACAAACGAAGCCGTTAAAAAGGGGACCACTTATATGGACTATCAGGTAAAACCGAAAGAAACATTGTATAGTTTGTCACGTACATTTCAGTTAACTCAGGATGAATTGGCTGCTTTAAATCCGTCACTTTCTGAAGGATTAAAAGAGGGAATGGTTCTAAAAGTACCGTCCGGATTTGTTGCGCCAGTGCCAATTATTCCACAACAACAGCCACAGCAAACAGCTGAAAAATCTACCGAGAAACCTATAGAAAATATAGGTGGAGGATCTATTAAAGTTCTTGAAAAAGTAAAATCTGAAACCGTTTCTGCAGATCCTGAAGTGGTGGAGCTAAGCAAAAAGAGAGGACTGAACGAGCGTAAAAAAGTTGTTTTATTGCTTCCTTTTAATATAGCTAAAATGCAAAACGATACTACAAGTATTGCGACGCGATTAAAAAAAGATAAGTTTTTGAATATGACACTTGATTTTTATTCAGGTGCATTAATGGCTATAGATTCGGCGAAAGCCTTAAAATTGCCAATTGATGTCGCTATTTATGATTCGCAGGAAACTAAAAACACATCTAATGTTACAGGTTTAATTTCTCAAAACAAATTGCAGGATGCTAATGCTGTTATCGGACCATTTTATCAGAGTAATGCTGAAGTGGCGGCAAATTCATTACGCTTATATAATGTGCCTGTGATATCGCCGTTATCAAGAGATACTGCAAATCCTATTGATAATTTATATCAGTCGATACCAACAAACGATGTAGTTAGAAACGCTGTTTTTGATTATATGCGTGCTAAAAACGGAAACATTGTTGCCGTTGTAGATAAGAAAAAAGAATCGGTAATAAGTTATATCAAACAAAATCAAAAAGGAGTTGTTTTTGCTGCATTGTCAGAAACCGGAGGTTTGGATGTAGCGAATTTAAAAAGTTTATTATTGCCAAACCGAATGAATTATGTCGTGATGGAAACCGGTAATACAGCTATGATTAAAACGACAATAAGAGCTTTATTAGATGCACAAAGATCATGTCAGGTACAGTTGGTGATTTTAGAACCGAACAGTACACTTGATACAGATGAAATTAATTTTGATAATTTAGTACAATTGAAATTAATGTATCCGTCTGTAACGCGAGAAAGTGGTGAACAGCCTGTTTTAATTTTTGAGAAAGAATACAGATTAAAAAACAAAGTTAATCCTAACACTTATGCAACTCGTGGTTTCGATGTAACTTTTGATACCATGATGCGTTTGGTTCAGGGGAAAACATATCAGGAAACGACAGACGAAATAACAACGGAACAAGTTGATAATAAATTTCAGTATTATAAAAAAGAAGATGGCGGACACGCTAATAAAGGTGTTTACATTTTATATTACGATTCAGACTTAACTTTAAAAGTAGCAAATTAATGACATCCAAAGTAACCTATTTAGGCGATTTAAGAACAAAATCAATTCATGTGCAATCAGGAAGTGAAATCATTTCTGATGCACCATTAGATAATAACGGAAAAGGAGAAGCGTTTTCTCCAACAGATACAGTTGCCAATGCTTTAGCGAGTTGCATGATGACCATTATGGGAATTAAAGCCCGTGATTTGAATGTTAATATTAATGATTCGACAGCTGAAGTAACTAAAATAATGAATGCCGAGCCAAGAAGAATTGGTGCAATCGAAATTATTTTTGATATGAAAGGTGATGTAGATGAAAAGACAAAGACTATTTTAGAACGTGCCGGAATGACTTGTCCCGTTTTTTTGAGTTTAAATACTGAAATCGAAAAACGAATTACTTTTAACTGGAAGTAACTAAATACTAAGAATATTGAAAAAGCCATCAGGAAACTGATGGCTTTTTCTGTTTAATGCAAAATATGCCTGCAAAAAAAACGCATAGTGGAATTTAACTTCAAACATTATAAATATTACAATTTAACGATATGTAACACACAGTTAAGAAAATGTTATTAAGTCGTATTTTCTTTTTATTGCAAAAAAAATGCATATATTTACAAAATAATTGCAAAAACAAAATTATCATTTGCACCGATCACTAGCTAAGTTTTAGTTTAACGAAAAATGAAGGTTTTTATATTGTAATTTTAAATTCTTTATCTTTGTATTGTATTGATTTTTAATGGTTTAATTGCATTATTTGCTTTTAAAAAGATGAGATAAAGCAGGAAATTGAAAATAAAAGAAAATAAATATAGTTATGTTAAAAAGTAAAATAGACAAGGCGACAGGATTCGAAAAACGATTTGAGAACATTAATACCGTTGTTTTCGAAAATTCATCTAGTGCTTCTAAAGCAGTTGCTAAAGAAATCGCAGCATTAATTCAGTTAAAACAAAAAGAAAACCAACCGTGTATTCTGGGTTTGGCAACAGGATCTTCTCCAAAAGGATTATATGCTGAATTAGTGCGTTTGCATAAAGAAGAAGGATTGAGTTTTAAGAACGTAATCAGTTTTAATCTGGATGAATATTATCCGATGGAACCAAACTCCATCAACAGTTATGTTCGTTTTATGAAAGAATTACTGTTTGATCACGTAGATATTTTACCTGAAAACGCACATGTTCCGGACGGACTTTTAACCAAAGAACAAATCGCAGATTACTGCCATGAATATGAAGCTAAAATTGAAGCTTTGGGCGGAATTGATTTGCAGATTCTTGGAATTGGAGGAAACGGACATATTGGTTTTAACGAATCGGGTTCGCTGCAAAACTCTAAAACCAGATTGGTCGCTTTAGATCATATTACGAGAGTTGCTGCAAGTAAGGATTTTTCTGGATTGAGCAACACGCCAAGAACCGCAATTACACTTGGAGTTAAAAAAATAATGGAAGCTAAACAGGTTATTTTGATGGCTTGGGGAGAAGGAAAAGCGAATATTATCAAAAAATCGGTTGAAGATGAAGTAACGAATCAGATTCCTGCGTCGTTTTTGCAAGAGCACAATAATGCGGTTTTTGTTTTAGATAAAGAAGCTTCTTCAAAACTAACGAGAATCAACAGACCCTGGTTGGTAGAAAAAGTAATTTGGTCTGATAAATTAATCAGAAAAGCAGTTTTAGGATTAGCGTTAGATCTTAAAAAGCCAATTTTAATGCTTACCGATGCCGATTATATCGAAAACGGAATGAGCGATTTATTAGCAGATTCTGGTCCGGCGTACGACATCAATATTAAAATATTCAATAAACTTCAAAATACAATTACAGGCTGGCCAGGCGGAAAACCAAATGCAGACGATTCTAACCGTCCTGAAAGAGCAGAGCCAGCTAAAAAACGAGTATTGATTTTTAGTCCGCATCCGGATGACGATATCATCAGTATGGGAGGAACTTTTATGCGTTTGCAGGAACAAGGACACGAAGTGCACGTCGCATATCAAACTTCTGGAAATATTGCTGTTGCAGATGATGAAGCGTTGCGTTTTGCAAGATTTGTGATTGATTACAATGAAAAATTCGGAATCAAAAGTGCTGAAGCAGATAACATTTATCAGAAAGCACAAACGTTTTTAGTTAATAAAAAGAACAGTGAAATTGATATTCCGGAAGTGCGTTACATAAAAGGATTAATCAGAAAAGGAGAGGCGAGAGCTACAAGTCATTTCGTTGGATTATCTGATGACCAGATTCATTTTATGGAATTACCGTTTTATGAAACCGGAAAAATTGAGAAAAAACCAATTGGACAAGAAGATATTCAGCTAACGATTGATTTAATCGAAAAAATAAAACCACACCAAATATACGCAGCAGGAGATTTAGCTGATCCGCACGGAACGCACAAAGTTTGTCTGGATGCTATTTTTGAAGCGGTAAAAGCTTTAAAACCAAAACCATTTATGGATGATTGCTGGCTTTGGTTATACAGAGGAGCTTGGCAGGAATGGGGAATTGATGAAGTTGAAATGGCGGTACCAATGAGTCCTGATCAGGTTTTGGCAAAACGTCACGGAATTTTCAAACATCAATCTCAAAAAGACGGTGTTGTTTTTCAGGGAACTGATGCCAGAGAATTTTGGCAAAGAGCCGAAGACAGAAACCATGAAACAGCTGCTTTATATCAGCAATTAGGCTTGGCTACTTATGCTGCAATGGAAGCTTTCGTGAGATGGCACTACTAAGGTTCTAAGGTTTTTAAGGTTCAAAGATTCGAGGAACAAAGGTTCAAAGTTCTTAATCTGTGAAAATCTTTTAATCCTTGGCGAAAAAATAAAAAATTAGAATAGCTTTGTACCAATTAGAAGCAAGAAGAAAAGAATGAGTCTATATTCTTTCCTCTTGCTTCTTTTTCTTTAAAAAATGGAACAAGACAAAAAACTTCTCATAAAATTAGCTCATACCAAAATGCCTTTCGGGAAATACGAAGGACGTTTTTTAATTGATTTACCCGAATATTATGTGGTTTGGTATCAGAATAAAGGTTTTCCAAAAGGAGAATTAGGGCAGCAATTACAATTAATCTACGAACTAAAATTAAATGGATTGGAAGAATTGATTCGTAATATTAAAAAGCAATATCCGAAGCCAATATCTTAGATTTTATATATTGTTAGAATTTTAAATTATTGGATAAAAATTTCTCAATAATAGTTTGAAATGTGCTAAAGAATAAAGATAATTTAATACTTATTGGGATTTCTTTTTGATATGAAAAAACAAATAATCCAGCAATCTAAAAATCTGGAAATCTAAGAAGTCTAATATTCAAATTGTCCAATTAAATTTGTACTTTTGCCAAGTTTTTTACACAACTACAATACAAACAACAACAGAATGAATCAAACAAAATATATTTTTGTTACAGGTGGTGTGACTTCTTCTTTAGGAAAAGGAATTATCGCAGCATCTTTAGCAAAATTGTTACAAGGAAGAGGTTACCGTACAACTATTCAAAAATTCGATCCATATATAAATGTAGATCCGGGGACACTAAACCCGTACGAGCATGGAGAGTGTTATGTAACAGATGATGGTGCTGAAACTGATTTAGATTTAGGTCACTACGAACGTTTTCTGAACGTTCCTACTTCTCAGGCTAATAACGTTACTACAGGAAGAGTTTATCTTTCGGTTATTGAGAAAGAAAGAAGAGGAGAATTTTTAGGAAAAACGGTTCAGGTTGTACCTCATATTACGAATGAAATTAAAGACAGAATGCAATTGTTGGGTAAATCCGGCGATTATGATATTGTAATTACTGAAATTGGAGGAACTGTTGGTGATATTGAATCTTTACCTTACATTGAATCTGTTCGTCAGTTGGTTTGGGAGTTGGGAGAAAATAATGGAATTGTTATTCATTTAACTTTAGTTCCATTTTTGGCTGCTGCAGGTGAATTAAAAACAAAACCTACACAGCACTCTGTAAAAACATTAATGGAAAGCGGTATTAAAGCTGATATTTTAGTTTGCAGAACAGAGCATGAACTTTCGGATGAATTGCGTAATAAACTGGCTTTATTTTGTAATGTAAAAAGAGAAGCTGTTATTCAATCGATCGATGCTTCAACAATATACGAAGTTCCTAATTTAATGCTTGAAGAAGGATTAGATGTAGTAGCTTTGAAAAAATTAGATTTACCTAAAAAAGCAGCTCCGGATTTAAAAAACTGGAATACTTTTTTACGCAGATTAAAAAACCCAAAACATACCGTAAATATTGGTTTGATTGGGAAATATGTAGAAATGCAGGATTGTTACAAATCTATTTTAGAGGCGTTTATTCATGCAGGAGCTTCAAATGAAACTAAAGTTAACGTAATTTCAATACATTCAGAACATATTACCAGTGATAATGTTGAAGAAAAATTAGGACCTCTTGACGGAGTTTTAGTTGCGCCTGGTTTTGGAGAAAGAGGTATTGAAGGAAAAATCGAAGCAGTTCGTTTTGCACGTGAAAATAATATTCCGTTTTTCGGAATTTGTTTAGGAATGCAAATGTCTGTAATTGAGTATTCGCGAAATATTTTAGGTTATGCAGAAGCGAATTCTACTGAGATGAATGAAAAAACAAAACATCCGGTAGTAGATTTGATGGAAGCGCAAAAAACAATTACAGATAAAGGTGGAACGATGCGTCTTGGTGCTTGGAAATGTGATATTAAGCCAGATACTTTAGCACATA
The DNA here is from genome assembly GCF_004362015.1 of Flavobacterium chryseum. Taxonomy (GTDB): domain Bacteria; phylum Bacteroidota; class Bacteroidia; order Flavobacteriales; family Flavobacteriaceae; genus Flavobacterium. The sequence continues at coordinate 249,732 of NZ_SNWW01000007.1, read as the reverse complement.
AAATCTACGGTCAAAAAACGATTTCAGAGCGTCACCGTCACCGTTACGAATACAATAATAAATATGCAGATGAATTGCAAAAAGCCGGTTTAAAAGCTTCTGGAGTAAATCCTGATACTGGTTTGGTAGAAATTATTGAGTTAGAAAATCACCCGTTTTTCATTGGTGTACAATACCATCCTGAATATAAAAGTACCGTAGCAAATCCACATCCAATTTTTGTACACTTTGTGGCTGCTGCTGTAAATACGCATAAAAAATAATAACTAAAATTCCGGTAGGTTGTAACATTTGAGTTAAACTCGTAACTAATAGCCTTAAACGAATAACTTTTTTAAAATAATAATGGAAGAAAAAAAATTTGATCTTAATTCAATCATTGGTTTTGTATTGATATTTGGAATTTTGATTTGGATTATGTACCAAAATCAGCCTTCTGACAAAGAGATTGCTGCTGAAAAAGCCAAAAAAGAGTTAGTTGCGAAACAAGAAGCTCAAGCTAAAGCTGATAAAACTAAAACAGCTGTTTTGCCGGTTGCTGCTGCGGCAACTCCGGGTGACACTGTTCAGTTGGCTCAACTGCAAAAAACATTAGGTGGATTCGCATATTCTGCTACACTTCCTTCTGCAAAAGAAACTTTTACGACAATTGAAAACGAAAAACTAAAACTTAAAATCGCTAACAAAGGTGGTTATATAGTTGAAGCTACTCTTAAAGAATTCGAAAGATTTGAAAAAGGTTCGAAACAATTAGTTGAATTGATTAAAGATAATAATTCTAATTTAAATATTCAGTTGCAAACAACGGATAACAGAACTTTAAACTCTAAAGATTTGTATTTCGAACCAACACTAACAAAAGTTGGTGGTGATCAGGTTTTAACAATGCGTTTAAAAGCTGGAGCGAATGAATTTTTAGAATATAAATACATATTGAAACCAAATGATTATTTAGTTGGTTTTGATGTTCGTTCTCAAGGTTTGAATAAAGTTTTAAATTCTGCTAAACCATTAGATTTACAATGGGATTTGAAAACGTACAGAAATGAAAAAAGTGTTTCTATCGAAAAACGTTTTGCTGAAATCCAGTACGAATACGATGATGAAAAATACAATTACGTAAACCCTAGTGGAGTAGGTAAAGAAGAAACGCCTGAAAAAGTAAGTTATGTAGCCTTTAAGCAACACTTTTTCACTACTATTTTATCTACCGATAAACCATTTGAAAAATCGAAACTACAATCTGACGATTTAGTAAAAGATGAAAAAATAGATACTACCTTTATCAAACAATTTAGAGCAACTGTTCCTTTGGCTTTTTCAAACGGAGAGATTGATTACAAAATGAGTTGGTATTTTGGACCAGCTGATTATAAAACTTTAAAATCTTACGATAAAAATTTCGAAAAAATTATTCCATTAGGTTGGGGAATTTTTGGTTGGATTAATAGATGGGTATTTATTCCGTTATTCGGATTTTTAAGTTCTTATATCGCTTACGGAATTGCCATTATTATCTTTACTATTATTATTAAATTGGCGATGTCGCCAATCACCTATAAGTCATTCTTGTCTCAGGCTAAAATGAAAGTTTTACGTCCGGAGATTACAGAGTTGGGAGAGAAATTCAAAAAAGACCCAATGAAGAAACAACAAGAAACGATGAAATTGTACAACAAAGCAGGAGTAAACCCAATGGCAGGATGTATTCCGGCATTGATTCAGCTTCCGTTTATGTATGCGTCGTTCCAGTTCTTCCCGTCAGCTTTTGAGTTAAGACAAAAAAGTTTCCTTTGGGCAAATGATTTATCTTCATTTGATGCTGTTGTAAAATTACCATTTCATATTCCTTTATATGGAGATCATATTAGTTTGTTTCCAATTTTGGCAGCAATCGCGATTTTCTTCTACATGAAAATGACTTCTGGAGATCAGCAAATGGCAGCGCCTCAGCAAGAAGGTATGCCGGATATGGCAAAAATGATGAAAATCATGATTTATGTTTCGCCATTAATGATGTTAATTTTCTTCAATAGTTATGGTGCAGGTTTAAGTTTATATAACTTTATATCTAACTTAATTACAATCGGAATTATGTTCGTAATTAAAAACTATATTGTTGATACGGATAAAATTCACGCTCAGATTCAGGAGAATAAATTGAAAGAGCCTAAAAAACAAAGCAAATTTCAAAAACGTCTTCAGGAAGTTATGGAGCAACAGGAAGCTGCAAAAAATCAGAATAAGAAAAAATAATACAATAAAAAAAATCTCGATTTATCGGGATTTTTTTATACCTGTAAATACTTTATAAAGCACAATTTCGTTTAAGATTAAAATTGAATATACAATGATTTTAAAAAAGATAATTTTTGGACTGGCATTATTGAATGCTTTCATAATAACTGCTCAAACGGATATAAATAAACTGGATGCAAGCGGAAAGAAAGATGGTTTGTGGAAAGGAACTTATGAAGTTTCTAAACGTCCTCGTTACGAAGGAACTTTTAGTCATGGAAAAGAAACCGGAGTATTTAAATTTTTTGACGATACCAAAAAAGGCGATGTAATTGCAACCCGGGATTTTACAGCTAACGATGGAAGCGCATACAATATTTTTTATGACCAGAGTAAAAATAAAGTAAGCGAAGGAAAGGTTATTGGAAAAAACTACGAAGGCGAGTGGAAATATTATCACAAAGCTTCTAAAATTGTAATGACAATCGAAAACTATAAAAACGGAAAACTTGAAGGACCAAGAACGGTTTATTATCCGAATTCTAAAGTTGCTGAAGAAATGACGTATAAAAACGGTAAGAGAGAAGGAATCTATAAGAAGTTTGGACAAAACGGAATTATTTTAGAGCAAACTACTTATGCAAACGATCAATATAATGGCGATGCTGTTTTTTATGATTCTGATGGAGTAGTAGCTTCAAAAGGAAAATTCCTGAACGGTAAAAAAGCTGGAATGTGGCAATTTTACTTAAAAGGAAAACTAACCAAAGAGGTTAATATGAGTGATCCTAAAAGCAGCTACAAAGCTGATTCTAAACCTAAAATGGAATAGTTTACACATTTAGCTTAAAATCATTATTCAATAATAAGTTTTATCTACAACGGCATTAGAGAAACTAATCAAAACCGTTATAATTTCCTAAAATATGACTTACCTTTGCACCCTTATAAAAATATAAAGGAGTTAAAATGAAACGTGTAGTTGTTGGACTTTCCGGTGGAGTAGATTCTAGTGTTGCTGCTTATTTATTGCAACAACAAGGTTACGTGGTTATTGGGCTTTTTATGAAAAATTGGCACGATGATTCAGTAACTATTTCTAACGAATGTCCTTGGTTAGAAGATAGTAATGATGCATTACTAGTAGCTGAAAAACTAGGAATACCGTTTCAAACTGTTGATTTAAGCGAAGAATACAAAGAAAAAATCGTTGATTATATGTTCAACGAATATGAAAAAGGGAGAACTCCAAATCCTGATGTTCTTTGCAACCGCGAAATCAAATTTGATGTTTTCATGAAAATTGCCTTAAGTCTTGGAGCAGATTATGTTGCCACGGGACATTATTGCCAAAAAAATGAAATTGAAGTTGATGGTAAACCAGTTTATCAATTAATTGCAGGAGCAGATAACAACAAAGACCAATCTTATTTTTTATGTCAGTTATCGCAAGAACAATTGGCAAAATCATTATTCCCAATTGGAGCTTTAACCAAACCGGAAGTTCGCGAAATCGCTGCTGAAATGGATTTAGTTACTGCAGAAAAGAAAGACTCTCAAGGATTATGTTTCATCGGAAAAGTTCGTTTACCGGAATTTTTGCAACAAAAATTGCAACCAAAAGAAGGTAAAATCGTTCAGATTGATAAAAACGATCCTATTTATAATATTCAAAAACCAGAAGGTTTATCATTTCAGGAAGAAATAAAATTAGAATCTCAAAAACGAGAATATCTTCCAACAATGGGAAAAGTCGTTGGAAAACATCAGGGTGCTCATTATTTTACGATAGGACAACGAAAAGGACTAAATGTAGGCGGAACAACTGATCCTTTGTTTATTATCGCTACAGATGTTGAAACGAATACTATTTATACAGGTTTAACAAGCCAACATCCGGGTTTATTCAAAAAAGCATTGTTTATCGAAAAATCTGAAGTGCATTGGATTCGTACAGATTTAGCTTTGAAAGTTGGAGAAACGATGGAAGTAATGGCGAGAATTCGTTACCGTCAGCCTTTGCAAAAAGCAGTTTTACATCAATTTGAAGACGGAATGTATGTTGCTTTTGATGAACCTCAATCAGCTATTACTGAAGGACAATTCGCAGCCTGGTATTTCGATAATGAATTAGTTGGTTCGGGAGTAATTTCTTAGCTTTATACTTTTTAACAAAGGTTCTGCCTTTAAAAAAGTAAACTATGAAATATAATTTTACATTTCTTTTATTACTTCTTTCGTTCACGGTATTTTCGCAACAAGAAGCCTGGGTTTATTTTAATGCTAAACCAAATGCGCAGCAGTTCTTTAATAATCCGTTAGCAGAACTTTCTCAAAAAGCTTTAGATCGAAGAACGAATCAAAATATAACTTTGGATTTTACAGATGCGCCTCTGGAAACTTCTTTTGTAGATCAAATTAGAGCCAGTGCGGGAATAACTGTAATGGCTCAATCTAAATGGTTGAATGCACTTCATATTCGAGGTACAGAGACGAACATCAATGCTTTAAAAATACTATCATTTGTTCAAAAAATAGATTTTGCAGATAAAGCTTTAAATACAACAGCAAAAAAGGTTTCAGAAACGAGAACAAGTCAAACGTTGGATAAACTAAAAACAACAATTGATTATTCATACGGTAATTCTGCCAATCAAATTCAGATGTTGAACGGACAAGTTTTACATAAGCAGAATTTTACCGGTGAAGGAAAAATTATAGCGGTTTTAGATGCAGGATTTCCTGGTGTTAATACAGCTCAACCCTTTGAAAATCTTAGAAATAATAATCGAATTCTGGGTGGTTACGACTTTACTACAAGAAATACCAATTTCTATACCGGTGATAATCACGGAACTTTAGTTCTCTCAACTATGGGCGGTTACAAGGTAAATGCTTTGGTAGGAACAGCTCCAAATGCCTCTTATTATCTTTTTATTACAGAAATTGATGCGATAGAAAATCCTGTCGAAGAATCACTTTGGGTGGAAGCAGCTGAAAGAGCCGATGCATTAGGGGTTGATATAATTACTACATCATTAGGATATTTCGGTCAACGTGATGAACCAAGATATAATCATACTTATAGTGATATGAACGGAACAACCAATTTTGTTTCGCGTGGTGCAGAAATAGCTTTTAGTAAAGGCATATTGGTTTTAGCTTCTGCTGGAAATGAAGGTACAGAAGTAGAAAAACATATTGGTTCTCCAGCGGATGCACTTTCGGTATTAGCAATTGGATCGGTTACGGCTTCTAAATTGAAATCGAGTTTTAGTTCAATTGGGCCAAGTTATGATGGAAGAATTAAGCCGGATATTATGGCACAAGGATCTGCTTCAGTAGTTTCTGACGCCAATGGAAATATAGGAACTTCAAACGGAACTTCTTTTTCATGCCCTATTATGGCAGGAATGGCTGCTTGCTTATGGCAGGCATTTCCAACAAAAACCAACCAGCAAATTCGACAAATGATTTTGGAATCATCTGATAAATTTGCAACTCCAAATAATAATTATGGTTATGGAATTCCAAATTTTGGATCAACTTTAGGAGTAGAAAATTTTAAGGATTCCACATCATTTTCTGTCTATCCAAATCCGGCTAAAACAACTGTTTCTTTTTCTTATTCAGAACAAAATGAGGCAGCTTCGGTAATTATTTATTCTGTTTTAGGGCAAAAACTTATCGAAAAACAAATTACAAATCAAAATCCAACTCTTTCCTTACAATCCTTAAAAAGCGGGCTCTATTTTTATACTTTTGATGCCGAAGGTTTGCATAAAACAGGAAAGATTGTTAAGCAATAATATTTTTTGAATGAATAAAATAACTCAGCTTTTTAATATAAAATATCCAATAATTCAGGGAGGAATGATTTGGAATAGTGGTTATAAACTGGCATCTGCCGTAAGTAATGCAGGCGGTTTAGGACTTATAGGCGCAGGATCTATGTATCCTGAAGTATTACGCGAACATATTCAAAAATGCAAAAAAGCAACTGATAAACCTTTTGGAGTCAATATCCCGATGCTGTATCCGAACATCGAAGAGATTATGAATATTGTGGTTGATGAGGGCGTAAAAATTGTTTTTACTTCAGCTGGAAATCCTAAAACGTGGACTTCTTTTTTGAAGTCGAAAGGAATTACTGTTGTTCATGTAGTGAGTAGCAGTGTATTTGCATTAAAAGCACAAGAAGCAGGGGTTGATGCCGTTGTTGCTGAAGGTTTTGAAGCCGGCGGACACAATGGGCGTGAAGAAACAACTACATTGACCTTGATTCCGATGGTAAAAGAGAAAATTCAGATTCCGCTTATTGCGGCGGGTGGAATTGCAACAGGTAGAGGAATGTTGGCTGCAATGATTTTAGGTGCCGATGGTGTTCAGGTTGGAAGCCGTTTTGCTGCTTCTGTAGAATCATCATCACACAATAATTTTAAAGAAACAATAGTAAATATAAAAGAAGGAGAGACTCATTTGACTTTGAAAGAATTAGCACCAGTACGACTAATTAAAAATAAATTCTATCATGATGTTCAGTCGTTATATAAAAAATCACCATCTAAAGAAGATTTAATGCAGCTTTTAGGAAGAGCAAGAGCTAAAAAAGGAATGTTTGAAGGTGATCTTGAAGAAGGAGAATTAGAAATAGGGCAAATTTCAGGTTTAATTCATGAAATTTTACCAGCAGAACAAATTATTCGAGAAATGATTGCAGATTTTGAAATTGCGTGCGCGGAAAAGGCTAAATTTGAGTTTTAAATGTTTGCAAGAATCACAATATGAAAATCATACGCACCTCTATATATATAATACTCTTTTTTTTAGCGCTGGGTTTGCAACAAACTTACGCCCAATCCTATCAGTTTAAAACATCAGGATTTAGTGTTTTAGAAAAAAATGAAAGAGGAAAGTGGGGCGAATGGTCGACTCTTGATCTCGTTAATCTTTCGGTAATTCTCGACACAAATAAACACCGAATTGTAGTTTATTCGCAAGAAATTCAGCTTTTTATGATACTGAATTATATCGAAAGAGAAGAAAATGATACTGATATTACCTATTCTTTTTTATGCAAAGACAATGAGGGAAACGAATGTAAACTATCAATAATTACCCGAAAAAAGCAAGATTATCGCAAGCAGCTTTATATTAATTATGATGATCGTATTATTGTTTATAATATTTTTAGTGTTTAAAGATGATTTTAATTTATAGATATGTTTTATAGTTTTATAGAATACAAATAGTATTACTCATTTCGAATAAGATAATTTTGTGCATTAATTTATTCGAATTCAACACGTTTTTGAAAGTTAATTTATTAAATAATAAAATTAAAATAGTAAAAAAAGATATTATGAATTGGAATAATTTACTAATAGTAATTTATGTACTGCTACTAATCTTTAATGGATATTCGTGGTATAAATACAATAAAAGTGCTACTGCTGATCAAAAAAAGAAAGAAGGCTGGACCAATTATTACTTAATTGCGACGATCTTTATTTTAATTTTATTATTCAATAAACTAGGTTGGTAAAAAATTGTAACCCTCAAATGGGTTTAAATAACAAACTAATAGACTTAGAAACTTAGCATCTTTAGCTAAGGCTAAGAAATATCCTTTATAAACTCATCATACTCTAAATAAAACATTTCAAGAGCGTGCATTTTTTCAAAAAAGAAATCAAAAATAGCATCCCAATTATTTCGATTACTAAAACCGACTCCTTGTTTTTCTACCCAAATGCGACTAATGGTTTTGCCACTTTCTAAAGTGTGATTTTTTTCAAAAACCAAATCTTTAATAAATTCTTCTTCCAGAATATTTTTTAAAGCCTCTATTTTTTCAAAATAAGCATTGCGTTTCTCATCGCTGCTAGGTTCGATATCAATTAAAACCTGCGCTTTTTTATTATCAACATAAAATTTAAAAGAGAAATCTTTAATCTTAGTATCATAAAGAACCCATTTTCGTGGATATTTTTCTGCGAAAGCCACCCAAAATTCTCTTTTTAATTTTTGTGATTCTTCTCTACTATACATTTTTATGGCTTTAGATTTAGAAAACTTGTAGAACCGCGTTTTCTGGACTATATTTATATTTTATTTGAAAGTACAAAAATAAACTTTGAATATGGATTTTCAAGATTTTTTGCAATATGTTCCTAATTTAATTCCAGTTGAACTTCCGGCTGAAGCCGCACATATAAAAATGGCTCCAAAAGAAAGAGCAGAAGCTTTGAAAAACTTAGATTTACAAGCTATAAACCCGAGAATTGCTGCGGTTATGATGTTGTTTTATCCAAAAAACGGAAAAACACATTTAGTTTTAATAGTCAGAAATGCGTACAATGGCGTTCATTCGTCGCAAATAGCTTTTCCGGGAGGAAAATATGAGACATTTGATGCTTCTTTTAAAGATACCGCTTTACGCGAAACACAAGAAGAAGTTGGTGTCCTTTCTGAAAAAATTGAAGTTATTAAAGAGTTTACTCCCATGTATATTCCACCAAGTAACTTTTTAGTGCATCCTTTTATGGGAATTTCAAAAGAAGAACTTTTGTTTCATCCAGATGAAAGAGAAGTAGCAGATATTATAGAGCTTCCGCTTTCGTTTTTTTTGAATGATGAAATTATAATCGAAGCCACACTGTCGACTTCTTATGGAAATAATATTCTGGTTCCGGCATTCAATATTCAAAATCATATTGTTTGGGGAGCAACAGCAATGATATTAAGCGAATTAAGAGATGTTTTAAAAACTACTTTTAACGGAAAGTTGTAATTACATAAAATTAACAATTTGATATTTATTAAGATATCATTTTCTTTTTGAAATTGTTTATTAGTTCTCGCAAATCAATAAATTTTGTATGTTTGCGACTCAGGAAAAACATAATAAGAAAGTTATGGGATTGTTTAAGCGAAATCCTTTCGGACACATATTATTCATTAAGAAATGGTTAATTCGTATTTTGGGTGCTATGACGCACCGAAGGTATAGAGGATTTAATGATTTACAGATTGAAGGATCTGAAATCATTAAAACATTGCCTGATAATAATGTGTTGTTTATATCGAATCACCAGACTTATTTTGCTGATGTGGTGGCGATGTTTCATGTTTTTAATGCAAGTTTAAGCGGACGTCAGGATAATATTAAAAATATTGGTTATTTGTGGCAGCCCAAAATGAACATATACTATGTTGCAGCCAAAGAAACAATGCAAGCGGGACTATTGCCAAGAATCCTGGCGTATGTTGGTGCTATTACTGTTGAAAGAACCTGGCGCGCAAAAGGTGTTGATGTTACTGAAAAACGTGACGTTAACCCAAATGATACAGAAAATATTAAAATGGCACTTGAAGATGGTTGGGTAATTACGTTTCCGCAAGGAACAACAAAATCATTTAAGCCTGTTCGTAAAGGAACTGCACATATTATCAAACAACATAAACCTATCGTAATTCCGATTGTAATTGATGGTTTCCGCCGCTCGTTTGATAAAAAAGGACTCCGCATGAAGAAGAAAGGAATTCTTCAATCGTTTATCATCAAAGAACCTCTTGATATTGATTATGAAAACGATACCATCGACGAAATCGTCGAAAAAGTAGAATTCGCCATCGAACAGCATCCATCATTCTTAAAAGTTATCCCTGCCGAAGAAGTTAAAATACAGGAAGAGCTTAATAAGTTAAGAAGATGGGAATATTAGAAATTTTAGATTTCTGATTTTAGATTTTAGATTTGAAAAAGTTTCACGTTTTTCAATTTGAATTTATATGCCATAGCAACTTAGTAACCAGAGTCTTAAAAGCTTTAAAAAAACCTTTGAACCTTTGTCGCTCTGCAACTTTGAACCTTTACTAGAAATCTATCTTCTTTAACTCCTTATAATTAGCATATAATCTGCGTAATAGAGTTCCGTATAATAATCTGTAAAAGCACCAGAATATACCTAAAAATGCTAATGTTACCAGAAACAAAATTCCAACAGTAATAAACATTGCTTTACCGTTTGCAGCTAGTTTATTTCTTAAAAAATCCATTTCAGGATTGTAGACAAAGGCGATAAAAAAGCTAATAATCGAGCTTATAACTGCCATTCCTAAATTATACCACACATAATATTGAACCGTTTTTCTGGTTTTAAGAATGCTGCTCATTAATAATTTTGTAGATCCTGTCGTAGAGATGGTTTTGTAGTTTTTATAGAAAAAATACACAAAAATCAAAACTACCACATAATTAAAATAGGTAAGGAGTTCCAGATAAAATATCATTTCTGCATGTTTTATCTTAATTAGCATTTCGTCTGTACTGAAGAAGAAATTTGAAACCGTCCAAAATAAAATTTCTAAAATGCTAATAATCAAAATCCATTTTACAATAGAAGATGATTTTTTGTGAATCATTTTATAGATCTCTTTTTCAGAAATTTGTTCAAAAGAATCCGAGTTCTTTTTCCAGTCTTTTTTTAGTAAATCCAGTTCTTTCATAATAATTTTTAAGGATTTAGTATCTTTTTAAGTTTCCCTTTTATTCTGTTCATTTTCACACGTGCATTCACTTCGCTGATCCCTAAGGTCTCAGCTATTTCTTGATAATCTTTGTCTTCTAAATACATAAAAACTAATGCTTTTTCGATGTCATTAAGCTGATAAACGGCTTTGTACATCAATTTTATCTGTTCTTCTTCTTCATAATTGTAATCAACATCTTTTACAAAATGCTGATGACTCTCATATTCTACTGTCGATATGGTACGTTTGGTTTTTCGGTATAAGGTAATGGCGGTATTTAAAGCGACGCGATACGTCCAGGTCGAAAATTTACTGTCGCCTCTAAATTTTGGATACGCCTTCCAGAGCTGGATTGTTATTTCCTGAAACAAATCTTTGTGAGCATCTTCGCTGGCAGTATATAATCTACAAATCTTGTGGATTATATTCTGATTTGCCTGCAATTGCGCAACAAACGATTGTTCTAGATTTTCGCTCATAATTGATTAGTAGTAATTAAAGCAATTTTGTTACAATAAATTGTTTTTTTAGCCACGAATTATGACTTGAGCCTAATTATATACATTTAAAAGTAATGCACTTTTCTTGAAAGGATTTGTGAAAATTGGTGCAATTCGTGGCAAATCTTTACAATTTTCGAGTCTTATAATAATTCACCATTAAATCTACAAATTTGCTGTAGCTTTCCATACCATCCTTTTGATTGTTTGTTTTTAAAAAGTTATCATAGAGAATATGAAATCCTTTGTCAATAAAAGTGTCATATTGCTTCCAGAAATCATGGCTTTCCTGATAGTTTTTTAGAATTCCAACATGAACCGTTTTTTTCAATTGATTGAAAACTTTCTTATTTTTCATTTGCCAAATTCCCAAACAATAACGCAAAGCAAAACTATAACCGGAATATTGATAATATAAATTATTGTTTTTAACGGATGCTAAAACTCCAATAAAATTGCATTCACTCTCGCTTGCAAATCCTATTTGATGCGCCATTTCATGGCAACTTGTAAGTGGAAAATTATACATTGGCATCAAATCATTTACCTGAGCTTCATTCGTAAACGGATTTAGATAACCCCCAAAACCCATATAAGTTAAGGGCAGGCTGAAAAGTGATTTTTTAACGCTTAAAATTTCATATTTAAAATACGGCTGTTCTTTAGCCAGATTATTATATCCGTTTAAATTCATTTTGAAAGCTTCGTTTTGAGAGTAAGGAAAAACGATTTTAGCGCTGTCATTTTTTGTTATCTGAAACTGAATTTCATTTGTTTTAACGATTAACTTTTTTGTGAAAGCTAATAATTCAGCATCAGTATATTCTCTTTGAATTTTCATTTTTTCGAAAAGAGGTTCTCTGTAATAATTGAATGCCCATAATAAATGAAAAAAGAAATAAAATACAGAAACACAACTTAAAATTCTCAAGATATTATCTTTCCATTCCAGCTTCCATGTTTTTCGAACTTTCCAAAACCATCGTATAAGTAATAAAATCAAAATAGAGTAAATACAATCACCAACAGAAAACGGAATTCTGCCTAAAACTATTCTTGAAAAGTGAGAAATTTTTAGATATAATCCGTTGCTGTAAAAACGTTCTATAAATTCCGGAAAAAACGGTAGAATCTTTAAAATGATAATCTGTACGAGAAATAATAAAGGTAAGATGTATTTTGATTTCACAGTTTAAATTTTGATTACGTAAATATAAATACAATATTGATTGATAAAAAAAGTTAGCCACGAATTCCACGAATTTTCACTAATTATTAATTTGTTTAATGTTATAAAAAAGAAAATATTTTTGCAATTCGTGGCGAAAAATTTTAAATACGTTTACAAGGCTAAAAAAAATATAAACTTTGTAACTTTGGAACTCTTAATTGTTAAACTTCAAACAAAATATAATGAGTCAGGAAATAAGAAATCTGGAACCAAAAGCACTGTGGAATAAATTTGCAGATTTAAATGCAGTTCCGCGTCCGTCAAAGAAAGAAGACCGTGTAATTGAGTTTATGAAAAACTTTGGAAATAGCTTAGGTTTAGAAACTTTTGAAGACGATATTCGAAATGTAATTATAAGAAAACCGGCAACTCCGGGAATGGAAAACCGTAAAGCAATCGTACTTCAAGGACATCTTGATATGGTACATCAAAAAAATGCTGATACCGTTTTTGATTTCGATACCCAGGGAATTGATATGTATGTTGATGGTGACTGGGTTCGCGCTCGCGGCACTACGCTTGGTGCTGATAACGGACTTGGAGTAGCAACAATTATGGCTATTTTAGAAAGCAAAGATATTCCGCATCCTGCAATTGAAGCGTTGTTTACAATTGATGAAGAAACTGGAATGACGGGCGCTTTAAACCTTAAAGGAGGAATTCTTCAAGGTCAGATTTTATTAAATCTGGATACTGAAGAAGATGATGAAATAGATATTGGTTGCGCTGGTGGAATCGATGTAACCGCTACAAGAACGTATCACGAAGAAGAAGTTCCGGAAGGCTCTGTGGGGCATATTATTACCGTAAAAGGTCTTAATGGAGGTCATTCAGGAATGGATATTCATAAAGGATTAGGAAACGCAAATAAAATCATGAACCGTTTGTTATTTGATGCTTTTGAAAACTTCGGTTTGCAAGTGGCAGAGATTAACGGAGGAAGTTTGAGAAATGCAATTCCGAGAGAAAGCGTTGCAAAAGTGATCATTTCAGAAATGTTTGATGAGGCTTATATTTTTGATATGCAGGAAATTATCAACGATATAAAAGCTGAATACAAAACAACAGAACCAAATCTTACTATCGAAATCGTAAAATGCGATTTACCGGAAAAAGTAATGGATCTTGGTGTTCAGGAAGGAATCATTAGAGCAATTTATGCGGCACATAATGGAGTGTACAGAATGAGTGCTGACATGGCTGATTTAGTAGAAACTTCAAACAATATTGCTCGTGTAATCGTAAAGGATGGTGAAATTTTAGTGGGATGTTTAACACGTTCTTCTGTAGAAACTTCAAAATTTGATTTGGCTAATTCGTTGCGTTCTGCTTTTGAATTAGTAGGTTGTGAAGTAGAACTTTCAGGATCTTATCCGGGTTGGACACCAAATGTAAATTCTGAAATTTTAGATACTTTGGTTGGAATTTATGAAAAGCAAAACAACGAAAAGCCAAAAGTTGTAGCTTGTCACGCAGGTTTAGAATGTGGGATTTTAGGAACAAATTATCCTGAAATGGATATGATTTCTTTTGGACCAACGATTCACGGAGCGCATTCTCCTGATGAAAGAGCAAGTATTTCATCAGCTCAAAAATATTGGAAATTCGTATTAGAAATTCTTTCGAATATTCCGGTTAAATAACAGTACTTCAGTGTTCAGTTTTTTTAGTTGGTAGTTTTTACTGAAAACTAAAAAACTGAACACTGCTTACTTCTTTAATCTCTTTTAGGAGAATTTTTCTTTTCTCTCTTTTCTTCTTTCTTTTCTTTAGCTGTTTTCAACGGTTCTTTTTTTACCGTTTTTTTAGCGTCTTGACTCTTTGCCATGATATTAAAATTTAGTTATTTTCTTTTTGTTTGTAAGTAAATGTAAATATAATATTTTGATTTTTTTGGAATATTATTTTAAAAAATCTCCATCAATTATTAATAACGTCACACCTTTTGTAGTGATAGAGCGGTGAGAGCTTACATCATCAGAAACTACATAAGTCATTCCTTTCGAAAGTTCGAATTTTTCTCCATTTTCCAATTCACTTATAAAATCTCCTTCCAGGCAATGCACAATATGTCCTTTTTGGCACCAATGATCAGCACTATAATTTTCAGAATAAGTAACTTTTCGAATGCGTAAACCTCCTAATTGTAATGTTTGCCAATAAGCAATTCCGGTTTCTCCTACATGTTCTGTTTTTGCAATTTGATTCCAGTCAATTGTTTGAAAAGGTATACCAGACATAGTTTTTGTTTTTTATTTAAAATAGGTTTAAAAAAAAATCCTCTTTACAAATTGTAACTGAGGATTTAAATATTTTATATTTTTTGAAAGTATTCTAATTACGTTTCAAGACTTTGTATTGTTCATAACAGGCACTAATAGCGTCCATAATTTGTAAATCGTTTGCTTCCTGAATAAAAGCGTCAGAATAGTTACAACGCTGCAGGATTTCAGGAATTTCATCTTTACTTACACCTAAAAGAACAGAAACCGTTTCTCTGTCATATTTTGATTCTAAAAGATTTCTAACAGTATCATCCTTTCGCATTTCTTTTAATTTCTTGAGTTCTCTACCATTTTTTCCAAAAAAACCATATAATACATCGGCAGGATTAAAGATAGATCCTAATACTTTTCCAAACGCATTTGGAGAATATTCACCAGCTTCATAACCTTGTGTAAGGCCTGAAATACTGTAACGGTAATTTTCTTTAGTTGGAATTAATTTGGAATCGACTTCAAGATATCCTGTTAAGTTAAAAGGAGCAATGACAACTTCTTCAAGTGCAATTGCTTTTTCAGTTAACTGTATTCTTGTGATTTTGTTTTTTATCCAGTCATTTGTTACTCTGATTCTTAAGGACTGAAATCCTAATAGAGAAAAGTGAATAGTGTCGTTGACCTGAACATCAATTTCAAAGTATCCTTTAGCATCAGACATGGCGCCGCGAACTTTGTTTGTATTGATGATATTTACGTTAGGAAGAGGTTGTTTACTATTATCGTTAATAATATAACCAGAAACTCTTTGCGGAACAGTAGATTCTGTGTCTTGCGCAAAACCAACGGCTGATAGTAGGGTAAAAAAGAAAACTGCGAAATATTTCATATCCTGATTTAAAGCACTAAAAGTACTAAATAGGGATTAAATATTTCGCAGTCTTCGAATATAATTATAAGAAAATTAACAAAGAGGATTAATCTCTTCTTGGTCTTCTTGGTCTTGGCGAATCACCAGAGCTTTCTGAACGTCTAGGAGCTCTTTCTGAACTACCTTCACTTCTTGGAGCAGAACTTCTAAAACCACCTTCTCTTTTTGGAGCAGATGAGCTTCTGTCACTTCTGAAACCACCTTCTCTAGGAGCAGAGTTTCTGTCGCTTCTAAAACCTCCGCCACCAGAACCTTCACGTCTTGGTCCGAAACTTCCTCCGCCTTCGCGTCTTGGTGCAGAACTACGTCCCGCGCCACCGCCGCTACGTCCGTTATGGTCACGTCTTCCGCCACCATCATTTTTAGAAATTTCAACATTAATACGACGTCCTTCTAATTGTACGTTGTTTAATACTTCCATTACTTTTTCAGTGTGCTCAGGATCAGTGTTAAAGAAAGAGAAACCTTCTTTTACATCTACTTTGAAAACGTCATCACGACCTAAGTCTAATGTTTCTTTCAAGTAATCTTTAAGTGTCATCCAATCGAAGTTGTCTCTTGAACCAATGTTTACGAAATAACGAACTGCTCCGTTATTATTGAATTCTCTTGGCTCAGAATCACCTCTTTCACGTCTTTCAGAACCTGAAGACTGATTAGAAATATCTCTGTTCTTTTTATAGTAAGCAATAAAACGATTAAATTCTACTGAAACCATTTTCTTAATCAATTCTTCTTTAGATAAACCTTCAAGAACATTGTTAATAGCTGGTAAATAGTTGTCAATTTCGTGATCAACTTCAGTATCTTTAATTTTAGTCGCTAAGTGCAATAATTGAATTTCGCAGATTTCGATTCCAGATGGGATCGTTTTTTCTTCAAATTTTTGTTTGATGATTCTTTCGATAGAAGAAATTTTACGCAACTCACTTTTTGTAACAATTACAATAGAAGTTCCTAATTTTCCAGCTCTACCAGTACGTCCAGAACGGTGATTGTAAGTTTCAATTTCGTCAGGAAGTTGGTAATTTACTACGTGAGTAATATTATCAACGTCAATACCACGTGCAGCAACGTCAGTAGCAACAAGCATCTGAATTTGTCTTCCACGGAAAGATTTCATTACACCATCACGTTGCGCCTGAGATAAATCTCCGTGCAATGCAGCAGCACTGTATCCATCTTCAATTAATTTTTCAGCTACAGCTTGTGTATCTCTTTTAGTACGACAGAAAACCACAGAGAAAATATCCGGGTTTGCATCGGCTAAACGTTTTAAAGCTTCGTAACGATCACGAGCGTTTACTAAGTAAAATTCGTGAGAAACTGTTGCAGAACCTGAGTTCTTAGCTCCAACAGTAATTTCAACCGGGTCGCTCATAAATTGTTTTGCAATTCTGGCAACCTCTTGTGGCATAGTTGCAGAGAACAACCATGTACTTTTTTGATCCGGAGTATCTGATAAAATCGAAACGATATCCTCATAAAATCCCATGTTCAACATTTCGTCAGCCTCATCAAGAATACAGTAATCTATATTTTTAATGTTTACTAAACCTCTGTTAATCATGTCTTGCATTCTTCCTGGAGTTGCTACAATAATTTGTGCTCCTCTTTTAATGTCCCTAGCTTGCTCTGTAATACTAGCCCCGCCGTAAACTGCTACCACATTAATACCTTTCTCGTATTTTGAGTAGTTTTTAAGTTCGTTGGTAATCTGTAAACAAAGTTCTCGTGTTGGCGATAAAACTAATGCTTGTGTATTCCTGTTGTCAGCATCAATTTTTTGAATTAGCGGAAAACCGAAAGCTGCCGTTTTCCCTGTCCCTGTCTGAGCCAACGCAACCATATCCGTGTCTTTTTCCAATAATAGGGGAATCGCTTTTTCCTGTACTTCTGACGGATTCTCAAATCCTAGATCTAAAATCGCCTTCAGTAACGATTCATTCAATCCTAATTGTTCAAATTTATTCATATATGTATTTAAAATAGGGTGCAAAATTACTGTTAATTATTCAGATAAACTAATGCTATTTTAAGAATTATGTATTTGTTATGATTTGATTTTCAAAATGTTATGTTTAATGCAAAATCATTTTTAGATGAAATTGCGGAATTTCGATAAAAAAAACGTCATGAAATATAAATTTTAGGCTATAAAATGTTTTATTTTAAACAATTATTTTGTGGAGTTCAGATAATCAATTAGTTGCTCAGTTGCTTTTGCCCGATGGCTAATTTTATTTTTAATATCTGAAGATAATTCTGCAAATGTCTCCTCATAATTTTCGGGCTGAAAAATAGGATCATATCCAAAACCGTGATCTCCTTTTTTTTCTAAAATAATATTTCCCTTTGCAATTCCGGTAAATAAATGTTGTTCTCCTTTAATATTCAATGCAATAACGGTCTTAAACTGTGCGCTGCGATCATTCTGAGCTTCTAAAGCATTAAGAAGCTTATTCATATTATCATCGGCATTGCGTTGTTCCCCGGCATATCGTGCAGAATACACGCCTGGTTCACCATTTAGTGCCTGAACTTCTAAACCTGTATCATCAGCAAAACAATCATAACCGTATTTTTCAGTAACATAATTAGCTTTCAAAATGGCGTTTCCTTCAATAGTGTCTGCTGTTTCGGGAATTTCTTCGTAACAGCCAATTTCATCAAGACTCAATAATTGAATTGATCCTTTTAGAATGCTTTGTATTTCTTTTATTTTATTGTGATTGTTGGATGCGAAAACAAGTTGCATGATGATAAGTTTAAAGATGTATAAGTAATTTGAAACACAAATTTAGAATTCTTATATTTGATATGTTGCCTAAAAATACAAAATAAATGCAGATATCCGTACTCTATAAAAAAATAACGCCTTTTGTTAAGCCATACAAAAAAATGGTTATTGCTACATTATTACTTACTTTTTTAGGTTCGTTTGCAGTGCAGGTCAATGCTTTAATATTAAAATATACAGTAGATTCTATCAGTAATTTAATGGTTGCTCGTGAACCATTATCAAAAGGATTTCATTTATTAGAAATCATAAGTATTGTTTTACTTTCTAAAGAACTGGTTTATTCGATAGTACAATTTGGTCAGAAATTTTACGGAGAAAAACTGCGTATCTTTATA
The DNA here is from genome assembly GCF_004362015.1 of Flavobacterium chryseum. Classification (GTDB taxonomy): domain Bacteria; phylum Bacteroidota; class Bacteroidia; order Flavobacteriales; family Flavobacteriaceae; genus Flavobacterium. Next base: position 230,940 of record NZ_SNWW01000007.1, on the reverse strand, counting down.
ACACGTGATATTTCTCAGGCAATTGTCGAAAAAATCCTGAGTTACAGAATGGAATTTTATACTTCAAACGAAAATGAAAGCGGAAAGCTTCAAACCAGAATCGATTTAGGAATCAGCAGCTTAACAAGACTGGTTCAGAATTTCTTTATTGATATTTTGCCTTTGTTTACCAATGCTTTTGTGGCTTTGGTTTTGATGTTTTATGCCAATGTATATGTAGGTTTGGTAAGTTTGTGTATCATTCCGATTTATTTTTATATCAGTCAGTTACAAGCTAATAAACTAAGTGGTTTTAGACGCAGAATGCGAACGTATCGTGAAACTAAAAATAACGGAATCATAAGTTTAATCGAATCTATAACGGTAATTAAATCGTTTGTTCGTGAACCGATGGAAGCAGATCGTCATCAGAAAATTCAATTTGAAATGACCGAAAATCAACTTGAAACCAGAAAAACCAGTTTTATTTTTGAAAGTATAAAAGGTTTTGTTGAGCAAATCGGAGTTGTAATTATCATTATTCTGACGGCTTATTTTGTTTTGAATAATACAATGACCATTGGTGCAATTATGTTTCATATCATGTTGTTTAATAATGTTTCGGCACCTATTAGACAGTTGCATCGTATTTATGATGAAGTAAACGATGCTTTAATTTATTCTGAAGGCTTTTTTGATATTTTAGAATCTGACAAAGAAAAAGAAACTAGCGGAAATTATATGCCTGAAAAAATTGTTGGACTTATAGAAGTTAAAAATGTTGATTTTGCCTATCCAAACGGAACAAAAGCACTTTCAGATATCAATTTCACCATAAAACCAAATGAAACCACTGCTTTAGTCGGATTAAGTGGAGCCGGAAAAAGTACTGTTATTAATTTGCTGGATAAATTCTACTTGCCTTCGTCAGGAAAAATTTATTTAGATGGAGTAGATTTGAATGATTACAACACCGATTTTCTGCGCAAAAACATTGGATTGGTTTTGCAGAAAAACCACATTTTTAAAGGTACAATCGCCGAGAATATTTTATACGGAAATCCTGATGCCCCGCAATCAAAAATTATAGAAGCCGCACAACAAGCTTATATTCACGAGCAAATCATGCAGTTGCCAAAAGGCTATGATTCTGATGCACACTTACTTTCCGGAGGCCAGCAACAGCGAATTGCCATCGCCAGGTTATTTCTTAAAAATCCGCCCATTATTTTTTTAGATGAACCAACGGCGAGTTTAGATGCCATTGCAACAGAACAAATTAAGAAATCGCTGGATGCTATAAAAAAGGACAGAACGGTTATTATAATCTCCCACAGTATATCTCAAATTATTGATGCAGCACACATAATAGTTTTAGAACAAGGAAATTGTATAGAGCAAGGAACGCACGACGAATTGTATGATAATAAGTCGGCATATTACCATATTTTCATGGCGATGGCCAATAGTTTGAATATTGATAAAATTACGCAGACTTTTGATTAATGTTTTTGAAAATGATTTTATCAACCATAAAAGCAATAAAAACGCCAAAAGTGTAAGCGAGAATATCACTCCAAAGAAAACCTTGCCCGAGAACATATTTGCCAAAAAGCGTTTTTCTAAGTTCGATAATCCATTCAGCCTGATAAAGTTGTAGAAACTCAATTCCATAGCAAATCAATAAACTCAGGATTATAATTTGAAAAGATTTTTTATTTATAAATAGAATCCTCAGGAGAAAATAAATCATAACAGCGTATAAAAAATCTCCAATAGATAACGGAATTGAAGAAATCTTTCTGGACAAAATTCCAAGAAAAATAGTCAGCAGGAATAGAACATAGTAAAGAATTTTCGATGTACTCAATTTTAATTTTGGTTAGAATTATTTGTACTTTTTTAGTATAGCAAAAATACAAAGATTCAAATAAGTGTACTTTATTTTATAATTTTATTGCTTATCTAACAAATAACCACATGAATACAAAATTTATATTTTTTATTGTCTCTGCTTTAACTTCCTTTTTGTTTGTAAATGAAGCACAATCCCAAAAAAATAATACATTCTATGTTAAAAAACAGCTGGAATATTGTGCAGCGCAGGCATCAAAAACATTAATGGTAATTCCTGATGACGGAACTTCTCCAAGAACAGTTCCAAATGGAAGTTCGACATAGAAATTTGTTGGTTACAAAGACTGGACAAGTGGTTTTTGGCCTGGAGAATTATGGTATTTATATGAAGCAACCGGAGATAAAAAATGGGAAAAAGAAGCCGATAAATTCAGTCGGTTTTTAACGCCTTTATCGGTAAGTAAGGCTAATGATCATGATTTGGGCTTTCAGATTTTTAATAGTTTCGGAAACGGATATCGTTTAACCAAAAATCCGGCATACAAAGAAATAATCTTAAAAACTGCCGATACTTTAGCAACGCTTTTTAACCCGAAAGTGGGAACTATTTTGTCCTGGCCGCACAATAAATATGGTGGTCATAATACCATCATCGATAATATGATGAATTTAGAAATGCTTTTCTGGGCTTCTAAAAACGGTGGAAGCAAGAAGCTATATGATATTGCTGTAAAACATGCTGAAACCACCATGAATAATCATTTTAGGCCTGATTTTTCTTCGTATCATGTTTTAGTTTACGATTATGAAACCGGCAAAAAAATAAAAGGAATCACAGCACAGGGATATAGTAACGAAAGCATGTGGGCGAGGGGGCAAGCGTGGGCGATTTATGGTTTTACAATGGTTTACAGAGAAACAAAAGATCCTAAGTTTTTAGATTTTGCACATACATTGGCCCGTGTTTATTTAGATAAATTAACCACCGAAGATTTAATTCCGTATTGGGATTTTAATGCGCCCGGGATTCCGAATGAACCACGCGATGCTTCTGCCGCTGCAATTGTATCTTCGGCACTTTTAGAGTTAAGTTCTTATACAAAAGATAAAACTTTGAAAAACGAATATCTTTCAAAATCTAAAAAAATGATTGTTTCCCTTTCAGATCATTATCAAAGTGGTGCTGTAAATTCTGCATTTTTATTGCACGCAACCGGACACAAACCTGCCGGAAGCGAAATAGATTGCTCTATAAATTATGCAGATTATTATTATCTTGAAGCACTTTTAAGACTTCAAAAACTAAAATAAAACAGATTATGAGTAAGAAATTAAGTCGCATTTTGTTTACAATTATTATTGTATTGATGCTGATAAGTTGTAAAAACACGAAGCAGAAACTTCAGGAATATGTTACAACCTACAATAGCACTGCTGCCAGTTTTAAAGCGGAAAATTTAACCCTAACCACTGCAAGAGGATACATAAACGATAACAAAATTGAATTGCGTTTTGAAACCAATTTAAAACAAACCGATTCTAATAAAGTTACAGCAAACAAATCTTTTCCTAAGCTATTGAAAGAACTGATTACGAAAGACCAGATTTTTAAAGAACTGGTAGAAGAAGGTGTTCAGTTTGATGTTTATTATTTGGCAGATGACAATACCGTTCTTGAAAAACGAATAATAAATAAAGAAAGTCTAAACGAATTATTGAAAGAATAATTCTGATTAAAAAAAAGTCTCTTTAATTTCTTTTAAAGGGACTTTTTTAATTCTGCTGTATTTTCTAACTACAGCCGCTAATTAAGTTGTAGTCAATTGATTACATTTTTTACAATTATTAAGCAAAGTTGCTTTTGAGTAAAAATTTCATTATGTTTGAGTTAAAAAATAACTATAAAACCATAAAATTATGAAAAAAATTACCCAAATCGCATTTGCTATTTCTCTTGCATTATTGTTGGTGAGCTGTAAAAACACCAAGCAAAAAATTCAGGAACATGTTAGTAATTATAATATTTCATCTTCAATAAAAGGCAATAACATTGTTAGTACAAGTGCTAAGGCATTTTTAAATGACAATAAAATTGAAATAAGAATTGAAACCAATTTAGAAGGAACCGAAGAAAACAAATTGGCAACTCGCACATCGTTTCCGGCTTTACTGAAAGACATGATTAAAAATGATCAAATTTCTCAGGAATTAATAAATGAAGGAGTAAAATTTGATGTGTATTTTTTATCCTACAATAATATTATTCTTGCACAACAATTGGTTGATAAAGAAGAAATTGCTGGTTTAGAAAATGGAAAAAGCACTGAAGGTAAAGAAACGGCAAAACTTTAGTTTCTAAATAAATGATTTTAAAAAAAAAGCCTCTTTGAAATTGACAAAGAGGCTTTTTTTTGTTTTAATGTTTGGTAACATTTGTTAGAATATCAGGGAAATAAAGATCTGATAAATGTGAAAATTCGTCTCCACGCATAAAAATGCTAGGATCAACCTCTGCAAAAGAATTTTTTCCGGCTGCCGCCAAAAGTTCGTTCGCAGAGTGTAAAGTATTTTTATGAAAATGATATACACGATCTGATTTATCGGTGACAACCAAACCTTTCATCAACATTTTGTTTTGAGTGGCAACACCTGTCGGACATTCATTATTGTGACAACGAAGCGCCTGAATGCAGCCTAATGAAAACATAAATCCGCGAGCACTGTTACACATGTCTGCACCTAAAGCAACTGCATGTAAAATTGAATGACCCGAAATTATTTTTCCGCTTCCAATAATTCGCATTTTATCACGAATGTTTAAGCTTATTAAAGTTTTGTTTACAAAAATTAATGCAGGTTCAAAAGGCATTCCAACGCCATCAGCAAATTCCAGGGGAGCTGCACCGGTTCCGCCTTCCGCACCGTCAACAGTTATAAAATCCGGATAAATATCTTCGGCAATCATTTCGTGGCAAATCGCTTCAAATTCAGCTGTATTACCAATACATAATTTAAATCCGATTGGTTTTCCGTTTGATAATTCACGCAATTGTGCAATAAAACGAATAAGTCCTTTAATGTCTGAAAAAGCCTGGTGACCAGGAGGAGAAAGGATCATCGTATTCGGTTCAACTCCTCTGATTCTGGCAATTTGTTCGGTGTTTTTAGCAGCCGGAAGTACTCCGCCATGTCCCGGTTTTGCACCTTGAGAAAGTTTTATCTCGATCATTTTCACGTTCGGAAGATTTGCTTTTTCTGAGAATTTTTCAGGACTAAAATTTCCGTGGGCATCACGACATCCAAAATATCCTGTTCCAATTTGCCAGGTAATATCGCCACCGCCGGCAAGATGAAATTCGGTTAGACCACCTTCTCCAGTATTTTGATAGAAATTTCCTTTTTTAGCACCAATATTTATGGCACGAACAGCATTTTCGCTCAGCGAACCAAAACTCATCGCCGAAACATTAAATATAGAAGCTAAATAAGGTTGTCTGCAATCTTTTCCTCCAACTAATACGCGAGGTAATTCCTCGTTAACCTTTGCCGGAAAAATAGAATGTTTTATTCCTTCATAACTATCATGATTTAAATTTTGCTGTGTTCCGAAAGGTGTACTTGAATCAATGTTTTTAGCTCTTTGATAAACCATAGAACGTTGGTTTCTTGAAAAAGGTTTTCCGTCAGTCGATCTTTCAATAAAATATTGCTGAATTTCAGGCGCAATCATTTCAAATAAATATCTGAAATATCCCAAGACCGGAAAATTCCTTAATATAGCGTGTTTTTTTTGAGACGCATTATAAGCGCCAACAGCCAGTAATATTGGCATTATAATGACAAGTAAAAAACCGCGCTCAGTATAATAATAAATTGCTGAAACAATTAGAAACAATAAGAATCCGTAGATAAAGAATTTTTTTCTCATGTTTTTAAAAAATTAAAATGTAATAAAGTAAGTAATTAATTGAATCGTAATCGCACATAAACGTGTTTGATTCCTTTTTTATCTGATTCCCTTTCATCAATCTCCAAAATATCAGTTAGTGATTTTAGCATTGGCGTAAGCTTAGAAAAACCATAATTTCTAGGATCAAATTCAGGTTTTTTCTTTACGATCAGGTTTCCAACATCTCCCAAAAATGCCCAGCCATCGTCATCTTCAATATCTTCGATAGTGGCTTCAATAAGTTCGATTGTTTGTTTGTCAATTTTATGTAATGCTTTTTCTGCCGGTTTTTCAACAGGTTTTTTAGCATCTGCAGTGGTAGTAACTTTTGGTTTTTTCTTTTGAATGGCACCATCCAAAACCTCTATATAAATAAATCTGTCGCAGGCAACAATAAACGAGTTTGGCGTTTTCTTTTCTCCAATACCAATTACTTTCATACCGGATTCTCTTAAGCGAATCGCCAGACGCGTAAAATCGCTGTCGCTTGAAACAATACAAAAACCATCGAGTTTTCCTGAATAAAGCAAATCCATTGCATCAATAATCAAAGCAGAATCTGATGAATTTTTTCCTACCGTATAACTATATTGTTGAATAGGAGTAATAGCGTGTTCCAGTAAAACAGCTTTCCATCCATTTGAGTTGGGTTTTGTCCAGTCAGCATAAATACGTTTTGTAGTTGGAGTTCCAAATTTTGTTATTTCCTCCATCATGCCTTTTACATTACTATAAGGTACGTTATCGGCATCAATAAGAACGGCTAGTTTTAAATCTTTTGAGTTGCTTAAAGGCATTATCTACGTATTAGAAAATTAGTTAATTCCAAAGGTAAAACTAAAATTGGTTTTTTATAAAGACTTGAAGTCAAATATATCCTTTGTTCTTATAAATTATTTTGGTTATAAATAAGATTGTTATGCCTTTATAAACTATAAGGTATAGAATTATCTTTTAGATTTCTGTCATCAAATTGATGCTAATTGAATAGAATTTAGAAGTCTGATTTTAAATTTACCGCTCATTAAGTAAGGTATTGCTTATAAAAGGTCTTTGCAGATAAATTATCAACGAGTATGTAAAATGTTTATTCTTACAAAAATACCAGCAAATTAGATGGATTGATTGCATAAATAATGATATCGGCAATATTTTTTAATAAAAATAATTGGCTAACTATATATTAGAATAATAATCATTATTTTTGCACCCTGTATAAAAATAAAATTATTACTTCAAAATATATTTATGGTAAAAGATTTATTCGAAAGAATTCAGAACAATAAAGGACCATTAGGAAAATGGGCTTCGCAAGCTGAGGGTTATTTTGTATTCCCAAAATTAGAAGGTGAACTTGGTCCAAGAATGCAATTTGGTGGAAAAAATATTTTAAATTGGAGTTTAAATGACTATTTAGGTCTTGCTAATCACCCAGAGGTTCGTCAGGCAGATATTGATGCAGCGACGCAATTTGGAGCGGCTTACCCTATGGGTGCCCGTATGATGTCAGGACATACAAAATACCATGAACAATTAGAAAGAGAATTGGCTGAATTCGTAATGAAACCGGCTGCTTATTTATTGAATTTTGGTTATCAGGGAATGGTTTCTACTATTGATGCTTTGGTAACTAAAAATGATATTATTGTATATGATGTAGATTCTCACGCTTGTATTATTGATGGTGTTCGTTTGCATATGGGTAAACGTTTTACATACAAACACAATGATCTTGAAAGTATGGAGAAAAACCTGCAACGTGCTACTAAAATGGCTACTGAAACAGGTGGAGGTATTTTATTTATTACCGAAGGTGTTTTCGGAATGCGAGGACAACAAGGAAAATTGAAAGAAATTGTTGCTTTAAAAGAAAAATATAATTTCAGATTATTAGTTGATGATGCGCACGGTTTTGGTACTCTTGGAAAAACAGGAGCCGGAGCAGGTGAGGAGCAGGGAGTTCAGGACGGTATCGATGTGTACTTTTCTACTTTTGCAAAATCAATGGCTAATATTGGAGCTTTTATTGCAGCAGATCAAGATATTATCGATTACTTAAAATATAATTTACGTTCTCAAATGTTTGCAAAAGCATTGCCAATGATTCAGACAATTGGATCTTTGAAACGTTTAGAATTATTACGTAATCACCCGGAATTAAAAGATAAACTTTGGGAAAATGTAAATGCTTTACAAAGCGGATTACGTTCAAGAAATTTTAATATTGGAGATACAAATACTTGTGTAACACCAGTTTATTTAGAAGGAAGTGTACCGGAAGCAATGGTAATGGTAAACGACTTAAGAGAAAACTACGGAATTTTCCTGTCGATTGTAATTTATCCTGTAATTCCTAAAGGAATTATTTTGTTGAGAATGATTCCAACAACTTCACATACTTTGTCTGATATTGACGAAACATTAATAGCATTTGAAGCTATTCGTGAAAAATTAGAAAACGGAACGTATAAAGAAATTGCAAGCAGAACTAAAGTAGATTTAGACGCTTAATTATTTAAAAAATAAATTTCCAGTAATATGGGAATTATGTAAAAAAAATCCATTCGTTATGCGAATGGATTTTTTATTTATTGAGTAACTTTATGCTATTAATTATTAAAAAAGAAAATTTCATGAAAAAAGTATTAGCCATAACAATGATGATTTTAAGTGTTTTTATTTCCTGTAAAAAAGAAACAACTCTTCCTGGTCCGCAAATAACTCCAAATGCTCCTAAGGAAGCTGAGATTGTTGAGCCTACAGGCGATCAATGCTATGTTTCAACGACAAAAAATAGCAGTATTAAGTTGAGTTTTAATGTGAATTCACATCAGGAAGTAAACGGAAAATTAAGTTATAGCATATACGGAAAAGATAAAAATGAAGGTACGATTAATGGAAACATGGTAGGAGATACCTTAATTGCAGAATATACCTTTGCATCAGAAGGTGTTTCTTCAGTTAGAGAAGTTGTTTTTCTGAAAAGAGAAGGAACGTTAATTGAAGGATATGGAGATGTAACAGAAGGTAACGGTAAAGTAACTTTTAAGAACAGATCGAAATTAAATTTTAATCCAGAAGAAACTCTTATAAAAGTTGATTGTACAGAACAACAAGTACAGCATTAAGAAATAAAAAAATTGTAAAAAAGAAAATCCCTCTAATATTTTAGAGGGATTTTTTATTTTTAGAATCTATATTAAAGTTGCAATTTTTACAATTCACAACTAACGATTTACAGATATTTCAAATACGTTTTTCTTTGACAGTGAATTGTCGGATCAAAATTTTTCCAAAGCAAATGAATTGCTGTATTCTCTGCTAATTCAGGAGTTCTGATGCAGGTTTGAATGCCTCTTTCTGTAAATGTTCTGTAATATTCATCAAAAATAATAGCCGTAACACCTTTGTTTTGATAATCCGGGTGAACTCCAATTAAGTAAAAAACAACATCTTTACTCTTTTTTCTGGCTCTTAGTAAATGAAGAAAACCAAATGGAAATAATTTCCCTTTTGCTTTTTGCAAAGCTTCGGTAAAACTAGGCATAACAATACTAAAAGCGACTAATTTATCTTCTTTATCAACCACAAATTTGATGTATTCCGGATTGATAAAACTGATGTATTTCTTTTTAAAGTATTCTTTCTGAACATCTGAAATCGCTACAAACGAAGCTAATTTAGCATACGATTCATTAAACAAATCAAACATTTTGTCAACGTGTGGCATAATGTCTTTTGTTTTGGTAAAAGTCAATGACCTTAAGCCGTATCGTTTTTTGATTAGTTCCTGTGCCTTAAGAAAAAACTCAGGTTTAACATTCGAAAACGGAAAAACACTTTCGATATATTCTTTTTCTATCTGAAAGCCTAATTGCTCAAAATGAGTTACATAATAAGGATTGTTGTACCAGGTAATCATAGTTCCCATCTGGTCGTAGCCTTCTGTAAGAACGCCAACTTTATCAAGGTTAGAAAATCCCATCGGACCTTCTGCATGTTCCAGATTATTTTGTCTTCCTAATTCGTAAACCTTTTCAAGTAAAGCTTTCGTTACTTCGATATCATCAATAACATCAAACCAGCCAAAACGAACCTTTCTTTTATGCTGATTATTAACTTCAGCCCAATTGATGATGGCTGTAATTCGGCCAACAATTTCATTGTTTTTATAAGCCAGATAAAAATAAGCTTCTGCGTTATCAAAAGCAGGATTTTTGGTTTTGTCAAAAGACTCTAATTCATCTGCAATAATAGGCGGAACCCAATACGGATTATCTTTATATAATGAAAAAGGGAATTTGATATATGCAGTTAATTCCTTCTTTGTTTTGGCTTCTTTAATTGTAATCATTAAAATCTTTATTGTAAAATAGCTCTTTATAAAGAGTCAGTTGTTAATTATTCGTATTTAGATTTACGTTTTCTTTCTTGTTCCTGAAAATCTGTTTCCTTCTCTGTCTTTTTATCCTTAGGATCTTTTACTTTTTTACTTTTTCTGGATTCTCTTTTAAATTCCATTTGTTTTTCTTTATAACTTGCATCATAACGCCATGAAACTCCAACTCCTCCATATAAAATAGATGGCGTATTTTTAAAGTTTGAACTGATCGATACATCAACCTGCAGATTTGGATTTATTAGATAAGCAGCTCCTCCACGACCAACAATGTCGCTGTAAAAATCACTTTTATAGCCTTGGTTTTCAATAAATCCTGACCATTTACTGTTGAATCCATGCGTTAGTGTTAATACATAAGCATAACTAGGATAATCAGTTGTAATATAATCAGCAATAATATTTGTAACAAAAACCCATCTTCCTTCACCAAAAAGATTTTGAGTAATCAAAACTACTTTTGGAGAAATACTGGATTCGGGAGAAAATGAATACGGATTATCAGCGCCAACAAAATTGGCTCCTGCAAATACTGAAACCGCAGGAATTAAAGAGTGCCAGTCGAACCTGTGATTCGCTTTATAACTGTAAATGTTTTTTGTTTTTTCGTAGTTTTTAAAAGGATCATAAATTAAATATTTAGCTCCTAAAACTGTTTGTCTAAAGTTGTTTTTTTTGTAGCTCGTATACGGAGTATCAAAGTTTTCCATTTGATATTGTAAGTCTAATACAAATTCTAATTTTTCTAAGAAAGCTCCATATCGAAACGTTAAATCAGTTCCTAAACCAGTTGCGTCATAATTTAATAAGTCGTGCTTTTCTTTAATACCGTAAATACCGGCTTCTGCCTGAATTACAGATTTTCCTACTGCATAAGCAGACATTGTTTCTCCAGGTCGGTTTGAGTTTATAACATCTGTATATTGCGCAAAAAAGAGTTGTGGTGCAAAAAAAAGTGCCGTTAAGAGTAAGTTTTTAATTTTCAACATAATTTATTTGGGGATTAAAAAGTAATAACGCAAATCAAATGTACTATATTTTATTATTTATTTAAGATTGTTATTTTAATTTTAAACAATGGATTTATTATTTTTGGAAAAAAAAATATATGATCATGCAAGAAGCATCGTTTTCAAGCTTAAAATTTGTTGTTGGTATTATAGCTTTTTATTTTATTTTTAAATTTTTAGCTAGAATCTTTTTGCCGGTATTGGTAAAAAAAGTAGTTGAGAAAGCAGGAGAAAATTTTTCGAGACAGCAACAATATGCTCAGGATAATTCATGGCAAAAAGCGCGCACAAATAATGATGAAATAATCATTAATACTGCGAATGCAAAAAATCCTCGCGAAACCAAAAAGATCGGCGATTACGTTGATTACGAAGAAATAGATTAAGTTTGTGTCCTAAATAATAGGATTCATCATTTAACCAAACCAGCCTACATTGAAAATAGTAAATAAGTTCTATCCGCATGCCCTTGTTGTCCTGGGCTTTATTCTCGTTTCCTTAATTTATTTTTACCCGGTTTTACAGGGAAAACAAATCTTCCAGTCGGATATTGCACAATATACCGGGATGGCAAAAGAGCAAAATGACTTTAGAGCTGCAGAAAATGCGGAGCCATATTGGACGAACTCTGCATTTGGAGGTATGCCAACGTATCAGTTAGGAGCAAATTACCCAAATGATTATGTAGGGAAGTTAGATGATGCGTTACGCTTCTTACCACGTCCTGCGGATTATCTGTTTTTGTATTTCTTAGGTTTTTACGGATTGTTACTGGTTCTTAAAACAGACCCTTTAAAAGCGTTTATTGGAGCCATTGCTTTTGGTTTTTCTACTTATTTAATTATTATTTTAGGAGTTGGTCATAATGCAAAAGCACACGCCATTGCTTATATGCCACTGGTTATAGCCGGTTTTATACTGGTTTTTCAAAAAAAATACATTTGGGGAGGCTTACTCACCATGTTTGCAGTAGCACTTGAAGTGAATGCAAACCACTTTCAAATGACCTATTACCTATTGATTTTCTTATTGATTCTTTCAGGTTATTTTGCTTTTAATTTCATCAAGGAAAAAGAATACAAACAACTTTTAACTGCAGTTGGAGTTTTGGCTGTTGCCGGAATTTTTGCTATTGGTGCCAATGCCGGAAATTTGCTTGCCACAAGTGAATATGCAAAATATAGTATACGTGATAAAAGCGAATTAACTTTTAATCCTGACGGGTCTAAAAATTTAACTACTGCTGCAATGACTACAGATTATATTACAGAATATAGTTATGGTATAGCAGAAAGTTTAAATTTAATTGCTCCAAGAATTTTTGGAGGTTCAAGCCATGAAAATGTAGGTACAGATAGTCGCATGTATGCTTTTATGCTTGAGCAAGGAGTTCCTTCAGAACAAGCACAAGATTTTGTTTCAGGAATGCCAACTTATTGGGGAGACCAGCCCATAGTTTCAGCGCCAGCATATATTGGTGTTGTCGTTTTCTTTTTAGGTGTTTTGGCATTGTTTATTGATGATAGAAAAATAAAATATGTATTTCTTGCAGGAGCATTATTTACTTTAATGCTTTCCTGGGGAAAAAATTTCTCTTTATTAACTGATTTCTTTATTGAGTACGTTCCGATGTATGATAAATTCAGAGCAGTTTCATCTATACAAGTTATTTTAGAATTATGTTTTCCTGTGCTTGCAGTTATGGGATTACAATCATTTTTTAAAGCAAAAGACGAACCTAAATTACAGCAAAAAGCATTAATACAAACGGGTGTTTTTGGACTTGGAGTTTTATTGATTTTAGTATTTGCTAAAGGTATGTTTCATTTTACAGGAATGAGTGATAAGTATTACTTAGAGAGTTATGGACCTGCTTTTGTAGATGCATTAAAAGAAGACAGAATGACTTTATATTCTGCTGATTTGTTGCGTTCAGGATTTTTTATTGTAGTGACTTTTGGAATTTTATGGTTATTCATCAAAAATAAATTTTCACAAAATACAACCTTAATTATTGTTGGTATTTTAATGATTTTTGATTTGTTTTTTGTGGATAAAAAATATGTTTCTGCTAAAGATTTTGTAAGCCCTGTACAGATTGCAGCTCCATTTCAGGAAACACCAACAGATTCACAGATATTAAAAGATACTTCAACTTATCGTGTATTTGATCCACAAGGGCAATTACAGGGAAGGTCGTCTTATTTTCATAAAACTATTGGTGGTTACAGTGCTGTAAGACCGAGAAGAATGCAGCAATTATATGACTATCAAATTGCTAAAAACAATATTGAAGTACTTAATATGCTGAACGTTAAGTATGTTATTCAAACTGATAAAGAAGGAAAGGAAATTCCAACAGTTAATCCTGACGCAAATGGAAATGCGTGGTTTGTACAATCAGTACGATCGGTAAATAAACCGGATGATGTAATGAAGGCATTAGATAATATTGATACCAAAAAGGTAGCAGTTTTTAATGTTAATGAATATCAAGGTAAATTTAAAAGTGCTGGATTAAACAAACAATGGGATACAACAGGAACTATTAAAGTAGTACAGTATAAACCCAACTACATTAAATATAAATCAGAAAGCAAAAATGATGGTTTGGCAGTGTTCTCTGAAATGTACTATAAAAACGGATGGAATGCTTATGTTGATGGTAAATTGACAGATCATTTCCCAGTTGATTATGTATTAAGAGCAATGGAAGTTCCGGCTGGAAAACATACTATAGAGTTTAAATTTGAACCACAAGTAATAAAAACAGGAGGAATGATTACATTGGCAAGTTCAATTGGAATGTTTTTGCTTTTGATTGGTGGAATTTATTTTCAAAAATTCTATCGCAAAGATGCACAGAGAATTGACGGAGATACTCAAAAATAATTTAAAAAATCTTTGTGAAACTTAGTGAGAACTTTGTGAGTCTTTGTGAAACAGAATAAACCTAAATGGAACAAAAAAAACTTTTAATAATTACGTATTATTTCCCGCCAGCTGGAGGCCCTGGCGTGCAGCGTTGGTTAAAATTTGTAAAATATTTACCTGAATTCGATATTCAGCCAATAGTTTATGTTCCTGAAAATCCAACTTATCCAATAGTTGATGAAGGTTTGGTAAGTCAGATATCTGATAAAGTAATTATTCTGAAGAATAAAATTTGGGAGCCTTATCAGTTAGCTTCTGTTTTTTCAAAAAATAAAACGAAGAAAATCAGCTCTGGAATTTTTCCTCAAAAGAAGAAACAAACTTTTTTGGATAAAACTTTTCTTTGGGTTCGTGGTAATCTTTTTATCCCTGATGCACGAGTTTTTTGGGTAAAACCCTCTGTTTCTTATCTTGAAAAATACATTCAGGAAAATAATATCGATACCATTGTAACTTCCGGACCTCCGCACAGTTTACATTTAATTGGTTTAGAATTAAAAGAAAAATTAAACGTAAAATGGTTCGCCGATTTCCGCGATCCGTGGACAACGATTGGGTATCATAAAGCGTTGCGTTTATCTTCTTACGCAGCCAAAAAGCATAAAAAATTAGAACATAAAGTACTGAATACGGCTGATACAATTATCGTAACAAGTAAAACTACCAAAGCTGAATTTCAAGCTATTACAAATAAACCAATTTCGGTAATTACAAACGGTTATGATATTGAGAATGTAGAGAAACAAACTTTAGACAGAAAATTTACTCTCGCCCATATCGGGTCATTTTTATCAGACAGAAATCCTCAGTTTTTATGGGAATCTTTGGTTGAATTGCTTCAGGAAATTCCGGATTTAAAATCACATTTAGAAATTAAATTAATTGGTGCCGTAAGTCAGGAAGTTTTAGATTCTATCGCTCAATTTAATCTGAATGATTATCTGAATCTTTTAGGTTATGTTTCGCATCATGAAGCTATTGCACATCAAAAAAAGTCTCAGGTTTTACTTTTAATCGAAATTAATTCAGAAGATACTAAAAGTATTATTCCGGGAAAATTATTCGAATATATGGTTTCAAACCGCCCAATAATTGCCATTGGGCCGCAAGGTTCTAATTTTGCAGGTATTATAAAAGAAACCAATACAGGAGTATTTTTTGATTATTCTGAAAAAGCGAAATTAAAAAGTGTAATTTTGGATTTTTATAATCAATTTTTAGAAGGAAAATTACAAGCTAATGGTGTTGGTTTACAACAATATTCAAGAAGAAATCTCACCAAACAATTAGCACAATTGATTCGTTAAAACAAACAATTTCAAAAGCAATAACAATTTCAAATATCATACGAGATTATTAAATTAAATTAATAATCTATCCCGAGGCTTCGGGACTAAAATCTAAACTCTGCAATCAAAAAATGGGTATTGTTTTAAATCAGTCTTTCAAAAATACAATTATTACTTACATAGGTTTCGGTATCGGAGCTATCAATACACTTTATTTATATCCTGTTTTTCTTGGCGCAACGTATTATGCGTTAACAAATTACATTCTTTCAGCAGCAAATGTTATTATGCCTCTGTTTGCTATCGGAATGCAAAATACATTAGTCAAATTTTATTCACAATATAAAACAGAAAAGGAAAGAGAGGAGTTTTTGTCTTTTACCGCTTTGTTTCCCGTTTTAATGTGTATTCCGTTAGGAATCATAGGAA
Organism: Flavobacterium chryseum; assembly: GCF_004362015.1. Classification (GTDB taxonomy): domain Bacteria; phylum Bacteroidota; class Bacteroidia; order Flavobacteriales; family Flavobacteriaceae; genus Flavobacterium. The sequence continues at coordinate 215,094 of NZ_SNWW01000007.1, read as the reverse complement.
TCTTTTTCTTTGATGATATTACAGCTTTTGTTTCTAAAGAAAATCCGGTTGTAAAAGAGTTCATGTATTTAATTCCCTTTATTGGAATTTGTATGGCTTATTTTGAGATTTTTTATGCTTGGGCACGCGTGCACATGCATTCGGTTTTTGGGAATTTTATAAAAGAAGTCGGTTTAAGATTATTCTCCACTTTGGCTTTAATAGGTTTATATCTTAAATGGATAACACTAGTTCAATTTGTTTATGTCACGGCTGTTATTTATTTCTTAGCATTTCTAATTACAATGTTTTATGCGTTTTACATTAAAAAACCTAAGTTTCAGATCAATATTCCGGCGAATGTAAAAAGCGTAATGGAATATACTTTTTTCATTATTCTATCCGGAAGTGTAGCCAATTTACTTTTAGATGGCGATAAACTGATGCTGAATCAATATATGAAAATCGAGAATATTGCTTACTATTCTGTAGCAACGTATATCGCTTTGGTAATTTCAGTTCCGAGTCGTGCCATGCATCAAATTGTATATCCAATTACCGCTAAATTGATGCATGACAACAAACATGATGAATTGAATGATTTATATAAAAAAACATCAATCAATTTACAGATGGTGGGCGGATTTGTTATGCTGTGCATTTTTGTCAATATCAGGCAATTGTATGAATTGGTTCCAAAAGAATATAGCGGAGGAATCGCGGTTGTATTTATGATTGGATTATCTAAATACTTTGATTTGATTTTAGGAAATAATAACGCTATTATTTTTAACACAAAATATTACAGAATGGTTCTGTATTTAGGGTTGCTTTTAGTGTTTTTGACCATTGTTTTAAACATGATTTTCATCCCTGATTTCGGAATTTTTGGTTCGGCATTTGCCACTTTATTGTCTATTACATTATATAGTTTGGCGAAATTACTTTTCGTAGTCAAGAAACTTCATTTGTATCCTTTTACAAAAGAAACAGTTTATTCAGCGCTGTTAACATTCGCTTTATTTTTGGTGTTTTATTTTTGGGAATTCCCTTTTTACCAATTAATAAGTATTGCTTTAAAATCTATTTTGGTAACGATAGTGTATGTTTATTTAAACTATAAATTTAATATTTCACCGGATATTAATAAGGTAATTGATAGCCTTTTTAAGAAAATTGGTATTAAAATTTAGTACGATTTTATCGATAAATCATAGGTAAAGTAATTTCGAATCTATTTTGTTTTTATATTTGTTAGGAGATAACTAACTTATTTCTAATAGAATATGAAAAACAAATTACTTTATTTTTTAGCATTCTTTACCATTTTATTTTCTTTGGCAACTTTTGCCCAACAAGAAAAGCAACAAACAAATAAACCAGAGATTACAAAACCAATTTTAAAAGGATATCCTGTAAATCCTTTTAAAGACACACTATTTTATGTTTATAATAAAGTAGGTTCCTTTTCTGCAGAAAATAGAGCAAAGGCTATTACTGCAAAGGTTAAATCACTTTACGAAGATGATCTCTTTAAAGCCGATTCTTTAAAAATTATTCCTTCAGATATTAGTTTAGATATTATTTATAAAGGTGATTTGATTCTAATGTCGGTTTTAAATGCAGATGCAGCAGCTGAAAACAAATCAGTTCAGGAAATCGCAAAACGCAATTATAACGCGATTAAAAAGGAAATTATTTTTCAAAACGAAAACTATTCATTGTTACCAAAACGGCTGGGATTTACAGCTTTATTAATCCTGATTCTAGGCTTAGTTTTATTATTTGTTTCTAAAATATTCAATGCAATAAAATCCTATGTCGCCAAAAGAAGGGAAAAGTACTTCAACGGATTTTCATATAACAATATCAATGTGCTTACGCCTGAAAAGCAGGAGTTTGTTGCAATGCGAATTATTGGGATTATCAGAGTTGTTACTTTAATAGTAATTGTTTATTTAACGCTTCCGCTGCTTTTTAATATTTTCCCGGCGACAAAAGCATATACGACAACTATTTTAAAATGGACGCTGACTCCTATAAAATCTGCCATAATGGGATTTGTTGATTTCCTGCCCAATCTGTTTACAATAATTGTAATTGTTTTGATTTTCAGGTATTCACTTAAAATAATTAAATTTTTTGTGGATGAAATTAACAAGGAAAATATAAAAGTAGATGGTTTTTATAGCGATTGGGCAAAACCAACCTTCAATATTATACGTTTTTTGGCCTACGCCTTTATGTTGGTTGTAATTTTCCCGTATTTGCCTGGCTCAGATTCTCCAATTTTTAAAGGAGTTTCGGTATTTGTTGGAATCTTATTTTCGTTAGGCTCATCAAATGCGATTGCCAATATGGTTGCCGGTTTGGTTATTACTTACATGCGCCCGTTCAAGATTGGCGATTTTATTAAGATTGGCGATGTAAGCGGAGAAGTAATCGAAAAAACTGCTTTGGTTACCCGAATCAGAACGCCAAAATTTGAAGATATAACAATTCCGAATGCAACCGTTTTATCGAGTACTTCTACAAATTATTCTGCAAATACCAAAGATTCAACAAATGGTTTGTTAATTCACACTACCGTCACGATTGGTTATGATGTACCGTGGAAGGATATTCATAAAGCATTAATTGAAGCCGCCTTGAAAACCGATATGATTGAGCAGACTCCTGTGCCGTTTGTTTTGCAGACTAGCCTGGATGACTTCTATGTTTCGTATCAAATAAATGTTTACACGAAAGAACCTACAAATCAGCCTCGAATCTATTCTTCTCTACATCAGAATATTCAGGATTCTTTTAATGTTGCCGGAATTGAAATTATGTCGCCACACTATAGTGCTCTGAGAGACGGTAATACGACAACAATTCCGGAGAATTATTTAGATGAAAATTACGAACCATCCGCCTTTAATTTTAAGAAAAAACAGTAAGTAATTGATATACAGTTAAAAAACTTTAAACTTTAACAGGTATTTATTTTGTAATTAATTATATTAAAATTAACTTTATATTAGAAATTCAGCATTGCTTTGATAAATTAGATAAACATTATTATATAAAAGATAATAAAGTGGCAAAATTTCTGTTTACTAAGACTAATCACTTTAGTAAAAATTAAATTACAATAGTATAGAGTAGTACTATTTTGGGTTAAATTTTTTTAAATAGTTATGATGAAAAACATTCACCTCAACCACGAACAAAGTTTGCAAGTGTTCTCTAATATGATATCTAATAAAATTCATAACGGATTTACACTTGAAGAAAGAAACGATGAGTTTCTTTTTGCAGTTCTTTCAAAAGGAGGAAAGGTAGTGAATCATGGTTTGAATTTTACCATTTTTTGCCTAACCTTAGGATTATGGTCATTTGCATGGCTATATCTTACTTTAGAAGCTTCTAAACAGAAAAAAATATTGGTAGCCATTGACGAAGATGGTTTGCCATTTGAGGAGAGATGTTTGGTAGCATAAAAAATTTCACTTAGAAAACGAAAAAAGCCCTAAATTAAATATATTTAATTTAGGGCTTTTTAAATTACTTACACGAACCGTAGAGCCTCATGTAGACGCTACGTTAAAAACCTTAGCAACTCAGAACCTCAGAACCTCAGAACCTTTCCTAAACAAGTTTATCCTTCAAATAAATTCCTGTAACAGATTCTTTAACTTTTACAATATCTTCCGGAGTTCCTGCAGCTAATAAATAACCGCCATTTTCACCACCTTCAGGACCTAAATCAAGAATCCAGTCGGCGCATTTTATAAGATCAAGATTATGCTCAATTACAATTATCGAATGGCCTTTTTCAATTAAAGCATCAAACGAAGCCAATAATTTTTTGATGTCATGAAAGTGTAAACCTGTTGTAGGTTCATCAAATACAAAAAGTGCTTTATCTTTTGTGGCACCTTTTACTAAAAACGATGCTAATTTAATACGTTGCGCTTCACCACCGGAAAGGGTAGAAGAAGACTGCCCCAATTGCACATAACCCAAACCAACATCCTGAAGCGGCTGTAATTTTTGAGTAATTTTAGCCTGTTTGTTTTTATCAAAAAAAGCAATGGCATCATCGATAGTCATGGTTAGAATATCGTTGATGTTCTTATCATCAAAAGTAATTTCTAAAATTTCTTTTTTAAAACGTTTTCCTCCGCAGGTTTCACATGGTAATGAAACATCGGCCATAAAGACCATCTCAACGTTTATCGAGCCTTCTCCTTTACAAGTTTCGCAACGGCCTCCATCAACATTAAAAGAGAAATGCTTTGCCTGATACCCTCTTATTTTTGATAATTTTTCTTTAGCATATAATTCACGGATATCATCATAAGCTTTAATGTAAGTTACAGGATTTGATCGTGAACTTCTACCAATCGGGTTCTGATCTACATATTCAATATGTTTGATTTGCGAAAACGAGCCGTTTATTTCGCTAAACTGACCTGCTTTTTCTGCCGCATTTTCCAGCTTTTTCTGCATTGCCGGAAACAAAATCTTTTTAATCAACGTACTTTTTCCACTTCCTGAAACACCGGTAATTACGGTTAAAACATCTAATGGAAAAGTAACATTAATATTTTTTAAGTTATTTTCTCTTGCGCCAATAATCTCAATATGATTTTTGAATTTTCGTCTTTTCTTCGGAACAGAAATTTCAAGATCTCCGTTCAGGTATTTCGCTGTAAGAGATTCTGATTTTAAAATTTCATTATAAGTTCCCTGTGCAACCAAATGTCCTCCAAAAGTTCCGGCTTCGGGACCAATATCGATAATCATATCGGCCGCTTTCATAATATCTTCGTCGTGTTCAACCACAATTACGGTATTACCTAAATCACGAAGCGAAAGCAAAACTTTAATCAATCGTTCAGAATCTTTAGGATGCAAACCAATACTTGGCTCATCTAAAATATACATCGAACCAACCAAACTGCTTCCAAGCGAAGTGGCAAGGTTTATACGCTGCGATTCCCCACCCGAAAGTGTCGAAGAATTTCTGTTTAATGTTAGATAATCTAAACCAACTTCTGTCAAAAATGACAAACGGTTATTGATTTCGACCATCAAACGTTTTGCGATTTGTTGTTCGTATACATTCAAATCGATGTTTTTGAAAAAAGTGACCAAATGTTTAATCGGTAAATCGACTAATTCAGAAACTGTTTTTCCGTTTATCTTTACATAAGAGGCTTCTTCGCGTAAACGTTTTCCGCGACAAGCGTAACATTTTGTTTTTCCGCGGTAACGTGATAACATTACACGATTTTGAATCTTATAATTTTTTTCTTCCAGTTCTTTAAAGAAACCATTCAAACCTTGAAAATACTGATTTCCTTTCCAGACTAAATCTTTTTGATCTTCTGAAAGTTCGAAATAAGGTTTATGAATTGGGAAATCGAATTTGTAGGCATGTTTTATCAATTCGTCTTTGTACCAGCTCATGCTATCGCCTCTCCAGGGATAAATAGCGCTTTCAAAAACCGATAATGAAGTATTCGGAACAACTAAATCAGCATCAATACCAATAATATTTCCGTAACCTTCACAAACCGGGCAAGCGCCGTACGGATTGTTGAAACTGAATAAATGAACATTAGGTTCTAAAAACGTAATACCATCTAATTCAAAATTATTCGAATACGTAAGTCTTTTATCAGAACCTACTTCCTGCAGATAACAAATTCCTTTTCCTTCAAAAAAAGCAGTTTGTACAGCATCGGCAAGTCGGTTATAAAATTCTTCTTCCTCTTTAACAACAATTCTGTCAATGATTAGTAAAATATCTTTATTATCTAATTTATGAAGATCTGTCGGCGTAAAATCATCCAAACGAACGGTTTCGTTATCGACCAAAATACGCGCAAAACCTTGTTGTAATAATACTTTTAGTTTGTCTTCAAGTTGTCTTCCTTCTTCAAGATGAATAGGCGAAAGCAACATCCATTTGCTGTCTAATTCAAAGTTTTTTACATCCGTAACAACATCGGTAACTGTATTTTTTTTGACTTCAAGCCCGGAAATTGGTGAGTACGTGCGGCCAATTCTGGCGTATAAAAGTTTAACGTAATCGTAAATTTCTGTTGAAGTACCCACAGTAGAACGAGCATTGGTAGTATTTACTTTTTGCTCAATTGCAATCGCGGGCGCAATTCCTTTTATATATTCTACTTTTGGTTTGTCTAAACGTCCCAAAAACTGACGTGCGTATGATGATAAACTCTCTACATAACGGCGTTGTCCTTCGGCATATAAAGTATCAAATGCCAAACTCGATTTACCTGATCCTGAGAGTCCTGTAATTACAACAAGTTTGTTTCTTGGAATGGCAACATCTACATTTTTTAAATTATGTACCTGTGCTCCTTTAATTATAATATTATGTTTTGGATCGAGTGTAGAAAGATCAATTTGCATAAAAAAGTCAATTTCTACAAAAGTAATCAATTTTGAATTGAGTTTTGTTAAGGACATTGTTCCAAATTTTAACTAATTCTTCCAGAATTGCCATGTTTTTTGTATTGATGATTTTTTTATTAAAAACGTTCTGTTTCAACATAAAATAAGCTATTTTAGAACTGTTTTTGTAATAAATTAATAACCACCGCCAAATTGAAAACTAACCTTTCTATACTTTGCTTTTTAATGGGTTTTATCCTGTTTTCACAGGAATTACCGCCAATTGTAAAATATCCGTCGACTGTTTATGGCGCCGGAAATCAGAGTTGGATGATTTCGCAGGACGAACAAAACTATTTGTATTTTGCTAATAATGAAGGGCTTTTAGAATATAACGGAACCAATTGGGAGCTTTATCCAACGCCTAATGAAACGATTATGCGATCTGTAAAAGTGATCGATAATAAGGTTTACACCGGTTGTTATATGAACTTTGGTTACTGGACAAGACAAGCCAATGGAAAATTAAAATACACCTCGCTAAGTGATACGATTAAGAATAAAATTCTGGATGATGAACAGTTTTGGAACATTTTAAAATACGATCAGTGGATATTATTTCAGTCTTTGAACCGAATTTTTATCTATGATACAAAAACGAAAAGTTTTAAAATTATCTCGCCAAAAAATGGGGTTGTAAAATCGTTTAGCACTAAAAATTCTATTTATTATCAAACGATAAATGAAGGTCTTTTTGAAATTGAAGGCGGAAAGGGAAAATTGATTTCTGATAATCCAATCCTGAAAAAGTTTACGATTGTCAATGTTTTTACGATAGACGATGGTTTATTGATTCAGACACAATTAGACGGATTTTATAAACTTACAGGAACAGCTTTAACACCTTTTTCGACAGAAGTTGATGCGCAAATAAAAGCGAGTTTTGTGTACAGCAGCCAAAGACTTCAGGACGGAAGTTATGCATTGGGAACGGTTTCTAACGGAATTTTTATTTTATCGAATTCAGGAAAACTCAATTATCATATTTCGCAAAGCAAAGGTTTAAGTAACAATACGGCTTTGTCCTTGTTTGAAGATAGAGACCAAAATGTTTGGGTCGGTCTTGATAACGGAATTAACTGTATTAATCTGCAAACGCCGGTGCATAGTTTTACAGATGATACAGGTGTTTTAGGGACGGTGTATGCATCAATTGCCTTTAACGGAATGTTGTATGTGGGAACCAACCAGGGTTTATTTTGTAAAAAATACCAGAGCAACGGCGATTTTCAGTTTATAAGCGGAACAAAAGGGCAGGTTTGGTCTTTATACAGTTATGACAATACACTTTTTTGCGGTCATGATTCAGGAACTTTTATTATTGATAATACGGCTGCAAAAAGCATTTTTTCAGGTTCTGGAACCTGGAAGTTTGAACCCTCTCCCAATAATAAAAACATTTTGCTTCAGGGAAATTACTATGGAATTTCGGTTTTAGAGAAAGTAAACAATCAATGGAAATTCAGAAATAAAATTGATGGTTTTAGTTATTCTTCGCGCTATTTCGAAATCACTCCAAATTTAGAAGTGTATGTCAGCCATGAATACAAAGGCATCTTTAGATTGCAATTGGATAATTCACTTTTAAAAACAAAAGAATTTTATACGTATTCTGCTCCTAATAAAGGTAAAAATGCGAGTTTGGTTAAATTTAATAATGCCATTTATTACGCCTATAAAGGTGGGATTTTTAAGTTGAATTCTAAAACAAAACAATTTGAGAAAGATAAATTGTTAAGCTCGATTTTCGAAAAAGATGAATATACTTCGGGAAAATTAATTGTTGATAAGTCCAATAAAATCTGGTTGTTTTCTAAAAATTACATTCATTATTTCTCTGCCAGTAAATTAAGCAATCAGTTAAAACAAAATATAATTCCGATTCCGTCCTCTTTAACAAACTCGATGTTGGGTTTTGAAAATATTACTCAAATTTCAAAATCAACTTATTTAATTGGTACTACAGATGGTTATTACACGCTTAATATCGACGATTTAAGTTTTAAAAACTATGCCGTTTCCCTAACAGAAATTTCAATAAACAAACAAAATGAGACTTTAAATAATGTCCTTTTAAAAGAAGAAGGAAGTTTTAGATCGAATGAAAACAACATTACATTAAATTACACTGTTCCCGAATATAATAAATACATCAATTCAGAATATCAATATTTATTAGAAGGATTTCAAAATGACTGGAGCGAGTGGAGTACTAAATCTTCTGTCAACTTTAAGAATTTATCGCCGGGCAAATATACTTTTAAAGTTCGGGCAAAATATGCCAATACGTTATTACAAAATACAGCAACTTATACTTTTGTAGTTTTAAAACCCTGGTATTTAACTAATCTGGCTGTTTTTATTTATTTATTACTGCTAATTATTATTGGTTACTTCATCAACAAGGCTTATCGAAATTTTTATCACAAACAAAAAGAGAAATTAATTGAAGAAAATAATCTTTTACTAGAGATCAAAGAACTTGAAAACGAGCAGCAATTAATGAAATTAAGAAACGAACAACTCTCTCAGGATGTTGATAATAAGAATAGAGAATTGGCTGTTTCGACAATGAGTTTGAATAGTAAGAATGAACTTCTGGCTTTTATAAAAGAAGATTTGAAGAAAACATCTCAGGATGATAACAAGAATATTAAATCGGTTATTAGAACTATCAATGATAATATTACGGAAGAAGATTCCTGGAAAGTTTTTAAAGAAGCTTTTGATAGTGCTGATAAAGATTTCCTAAAAAGAATAAAACAACTTCATCCGTTATTAACTCCAAATGATTTGCGCCTTTGTGCTTATCTGCGTTTGAACCTTTCATCCAAAGAAATTGCTCCATTATTTAATATTTCCGTTCGAAGCGTTGAAATTAAAAGATATCGTTTGCGTAAAAAAATGGATTTACAGCACGAAATCGGTTTAGTTGAATATATCCTAGCTGTATAGGAAGTCAGAAAATCCTTCAAAAGCAACTATACATTACCACAACATTAACCTTTTGTTGTGATTTTTACACTTATTTGTTAACGAAATTAACATTCTGATTTTACAGCTAAATCATGTGTTATTTTGCCATATCTTAATTTTTTGTCTATTTTTTTGAGATGTATGTTTTTTGTTGTGGTTAATTTTAAAGTATTCTTAATAGGATAGGATAAATTTATCTCAATAAAAAACTAACTAATTATGAAACCAAAATTATTATTAATGGTATTGTTACTATTTACATCTTTTGCGTTTTCGCAGACCTTTGATGTAACCGGAAATGTACTTGATGGATCGGGCTTAGCATTGCCTGGCGTAAATGTAAAAGTTAAAAATTCGTCTCAAGGTACAACCACAGACTTCGACGGATCTTTTAAACTTTCAGGTGTTTCAACCGGCACCACAATTGTTGTAAGTTATATTGGTTACCGAACTCAGGAAGTTATTGTTTCCGGTTCTAAAGTAACTGTAAAAATGAGCGACGATACCAGATCACTGGAAGAAGTTGTAGTGATTGGTTATGGTACTCAAAAGAAAAGAGAAATAACAGGAGCAGTTGGTGTTCTTGACAACAAGACACTTGATGTATTAAAACCAGCCAGAATTGAACAGGCTTTACAAGGAACTATTTCAGGAGTAAATGTTACCACACAATCCGGAGCTCCCGGAGCGCCACTTGATATACGCATTCGTGGAATAGCTACAAATGGTGAAAACAGACCTGCTACTATTATTGATGGTTATGTGGGCGATTTAAGTTTGCTAAACCCAAATGATATTGAAACTATTACGGTTTTAAAAGATTCTCAGGCCGCTATTTATGGAGTACTTGGAGCAAACGGAATTATTCTGGTAACAACTAAAATGGGTAAAAAGAATTCTAAAACAAGAATTTCTTTTAATAGTTATACTGGATTTCAGGAAACATCAAGAAAATTGCCAACGCTAAACGCTACAGAATATGCACTTTTATTAAATGAAAGTTATTCAAATGGCGGAAAAGCGCTTCCTTATCCAAATGTAAGTACTTTAGGAAAAGGAACTGACTGGCAGGATGAAGTCTTTAAAAAAGGAGTTCCAATTATAAGCAATGACTTAACGATTTCCGGAGGATCAGAAAAAATTACCTACTCTATAAGTGGTTCACATTTAGATCAGGAAGGAATTGTTGGAGGAGACAAATCAGGTTTCCTGAGAAATACCGCCAGACTTGGTTTAGGAGTAGATTTAAGCGATAAAATCAAATTGAAAACAAACGTTATTTACACGTATTTTACCAGAAATACATTAAACGAAAATGGATTAGGTTCTGTTTTATTCAATGCCTTAAACGTTCCGGCAACATTAAATCCGTACGATGCAAACGGCGATTTTACTTTAGTACCAAGTACAACAGGATTGGGAACAGAAATTATTAATCCGTTGGCACAAATTGCAAATACGTATAACAGTTATAATTATAAAAAGCTAAACGGAAACTTCGGTTTAGATTATAAAATCTTCAAAGGATTTGTTTTATCAAGTTCAATAGGTTTTAATACATCAAACAGCGAATCAAAAACATTTGCCAAACAAATTAGTTATGGCGGAAAAGTTTTCGATGTACAAAGAAGTTCAGTGACACAAGGTGCCGTAAATGATAACAATTATTCATTTGACCTTTTTGGAACGTATACGGCAAAAATTGCTGACGCACATAATATTGTTGGTACTGTGGGTACAACTATTTTTAAAGAATACGGCAATGGGCTTTATGCAACAGGTTTTGATGTGCCTAATAATTCCTGGGAATTCGCAGATATTTCTTTAACCAAAGGCTTATCTGAAACTTTAAATAATAGTTCTTATGTATATGACCAAAGAAGACTTTCTTATTTTGGAAGATTACAGTACGATTTTAAAGGTAAATATTTGCTGTCTGCCATAATAAGACGTGATTCTTCAACCAAATTTGGCCCGGAAAACAAAGTAGGTTATTTTCCTTCTCTTACAGCAGGATGGGTAATTTCAGACGAGAGTTTCTTTGGTGAGCCAAAATTCATAAACTTCCTGAAATTAAGAGGAAGTTACGGTAGTTTAGGTAACGATCAAATTCCGAATAACGGTTATTTAGGACTTTTAAATGGTGAAGCGACTTATGTTTTTGATGGCGCTTTGGTAAACGGAACAGCAAACGGACAAATACCAAATCCGGATTTGAAATGGGAACAAGCCAAAAAATTTGATGTTGGTTTAGATATAAAATTATTAAACGACAAAATATTCTTAGTAGCAGATTACTTTATAGATACCAGAAAAGATTTATTGATTCCGAATATTCCTGTTTCAGGAATTAACGGTACAGGAGCTCCGGGTGCTAGTGCGCCAACGTTAAATGCCGGTACAGTTAGAAATTCTGGTTTTGAATTCGCTATAGATTACAAAGAAAAATTTTCAGATTCTTTTAATATGAGTATCGGTTACAATGTTACTTTCCTTAAAAATGAAGTATTAGAAGTAAATAATGGTACAGGTTTTATTGAAGGCGGAGCATTTGGAGTAGGTCAGCCTGCGCCGGCACGTATGGAAATTGGAAAACCTCTTGGTTATTTTTACGGATATAAAACAGATGGAATTTTCCAGAATCAGGCAGAAATAGATGCACATCCTTCTCAATTAGCATTAGGAGCAAATGCCGCGCCTGGCGATATTCGTTACGTAGATGTAAACGGCGACGGTACAATTGATACAAAAGACAAAACCAATATTGGAGATCCAATTCCGGATGCTACAATGGGATTCAATGTTCAGTTAAATTATAAAAACCTGGACTTTGCCGTTTTCACATTTGCTTCAGTTGGAAATGATATGGTGCGTAACTACGAAAGAACACTTTCAGATGCAAACCGTATTGATTATGTTTTAGACCGATGGACAGGAGAAGGAACTTCTACAACAACGCCAAGAGTAACAACAGGAGCAACGACAAATAATGTTTTTTCAAATTATTTTGTTGAAGATGCATCGTATGTCAGAATTCAAAATGTGCAATTAGGATACACACTTAATCAAAATATATCCCAAAAAGCAGGAATAACAAAATTAAGACTTTATGCAGGCGTAAATAATCTTTACACTTTTACAAAATATAAAGGCTTTGACCCGGGTGCTTCAAACGGAGCTCCAATTGGAGGAGGAATCGATTACGGATTCTATCCTGTCCCAAGAACTTATTTATTGGGCTTAAACATTAATTTTTAATTTCAATTAAAATGAAAAAATATTTATTTACCACTATAGCAACGATAACCTTACTTTCAACTGTAACAATTTCCTGTTCAGATGAATTTGTTGATCCTGCTCCGGCATATTCTATAGATTCTGAAAATTATTTTAATTCGAAAGAAGAATATAATAATGCATTGATTGCTACTTATGATTTACTTCAATCCTCTTATGTAAATGTTTTGTTAGGAGAAATTGCTTCAGATAACACTTTGGCGGGAGGAGAAAGCCCTACAGACGTTATTGGTTTTCAGCAAGTAGATGACATGATTCATACACAGACAAACAGTAATATAAAAGATATCTGGAACTGGATGTTTGCAGGAGTTCAAAGAGCTAATTATATTCTTGAATTTCAAAATAAAACCGATTTTGAGGGCAAAACGCAAATTATAGCCGAAACACGTTTTCTTAGAGCGTACTATCAATTTGAATTAGTAAAGTGGTTTGGTGGTATTCCTATGAAAGGCGATGCAAGGTTTAAGCTTGGAGACGAAACTAAGATTCCGCGTTCATCAGTTCAGGAAGTATATGCTTCAATAGAATCTGATTTAACTTTCGCGGCGGCTAATTTGTCTCCAATTGCTTCTCAAAAAGGAAGAGTTACAAAAGGTGCTGCACTGGCATTATTAGGAAAAACCTATTTATATCAAAACAAATTTACACAAGCTGCGACTGCTTTGCAAAGCGTAATAAATTCCGGATCGTACTCACTGGTAGCTGATTATAATTCAATGTTTGAATTAGCTGGTGAAAACGGAACTGAATCTGTTTTTGAAGTACAATATACAGATGTTGAAGGTGCCGGTTTTGGATGCCTGCAATGTAGTGAAGGAAACGTTGCCGTAGGTTTTAGCGGAGTAAGAGGTTATGATGGTCCGCTTTTTACATCAGGATTTAGTTTTAATATTCCAACTCAGGAAAGTGCAAATGCTTTTGAAAGCGGCGATAAACGTAAAGATGTTGCCATTTTAGACATCAACGCATGGGCTTTGGCAAATGCTGCTTACGATAACGGTAACGGAATTAAATTTGGAAAAGGTAATGAAGATACAGGTTTCTTCAACAGAAAATATTTACCAAGAAAAAGACCAAAAGAAGCTGCAGGAGATTTAAACCTGACCAACCCAAATAATTACAGAGCAATACGTTATGCTGACGTTTTATTAATGGCAGCCGAAGCATACAACAGAGGTGCAATCGACGATGGAAAAGCCAGAGAATATTTAAATCTGGTAAGAAGAAGAGCTTTTGGTGATAACAACCATGATGTAACCGTGGGAGGAGCTTCACTAACAGATTTAATTTTGAAAGAAAGAAGAGTAGAGCTTTTTGGCGAAGGACATCGTTTCTTTGATTTGGTAAGAACCGGAAATGCAGTAGGAACAATCCCTGGTTTTACAAAGGATAAAAACGAATTATTTCCACTACCAATTGAAGAAATTCAATTTGCTAACGGAAATTGGAAACAAAACCCTGGATATTAAAAAACATCAATTATGAAAAAAATATATTTTATTATAAACCTCTTCGTTTTAGCCACCATGATTGGTTGTGCAAACGATGATCTCAATGTTGATTTAGACGGTATAGCTGCGCCTGCAAAAGTTTCAGTTCTTACAACGGTTACTCAGGATAACACAGGAAAAGTTACGTTTTTGCCTAAAGGCGAAGGAGTAAGTCAGTTTAAAATTAATTTTGGTGACGGAAGTGCAGAATCAGATTATGTTCAGGCTGGTGGAACTGTAACGCATACCTATAAAGAAGGTGTTTACAAATCTAAAGTTACTGCGATGAATGTGAGCGGAAAAACAACTGAAATTACTCAGGATGTGGTAGTTTCATTTAAAGCTCCTCAAAACTTACAAGTAGTAATTACAAATGATTTAACAGTTTCTAAAAAAGTTACCGTAAAAGCAACAGCAGATTTTGCTTTGTTTTATGATGTTTATTTTGGAGAAGCAGGAAAACCTGATCCGATTTCAGCTAATAATGGCGAATCAGTTTCGTATACGTATCAGCAAGCCGGAGTTTATACAATAAAAGTAGTTGCAAAAAGTGCCGCTGTTCAAACTACAGAATATACGCAGCAATTTGAAGCTATACTTGTTCTAAACCCAACTACATCTGCACCAACACCGCCAAACAGACAAGCTGGAGATGTTATTTCTATTTACGGCTCAAAATATACCAATTTAGCAGGAACTAATTTTTACCCGAATTGGGGACAATCAACTACCCTTACGGAATTTGATTTAAATGGAGATAAAATGCTAAACTACATTAATTTAAATTATGAAGGAATTGCACTAGCAGATAATACAACAATCGATGTTTCGGGTATGGAATTTATACACATGGATGTATGGACAGCAGATCTTCCAAAACTAGAAATCTCTTTAATTAAGCCAGGACCAGATGAAAGAGCTGTAACAAAAAATCTTACAGCAAATCAATGGACAAGTATTGATATTCCGATTTCTGCATACACAAGTCAGGGATTAACAGTAGCAAATATTTTTCAATTGAAATTAGTTGGAACTCCGGCGGGAGCAAGTATTTTTATAGATAACATTTATTTCTATAAAGCACCAGCTGAGGCAATAGGATTACCTCTTGACTTTGAATCTTCGACTTTAACATATGTCTGGGGTGGTTTTGGTAATGTGGATGCGTCTATTGTTACAAATCCATCTAAAACAGGAACTAATGTATCTGATAAAGTTGTAAAATTGGATAAAAAAGCAGGCGCAGAAGTTTGGGGGGGAGCAAGTTTAAATCTCGAAAACACATTTGATTATACGAAAGGAACTACTGTAAAAATAAATGTATGGTCACCAAAATCAGGAGCCGATATATTATACAAAATGGAAGTTTCGACATCGCCAAAAGATGGAAATGGAAATCCAACTGTTTTTATAGAAACACATGCCACAACAACAGTAACCAATGCATGGCAAGTCCTGACATTTGACGTAGCGGCTGCACCCGGTTTTAGTACAGCTAATAAATACGACAGAGTAATTTTATTCCCGGACTTTGGGGTAGCGGGAACAGGAACGACATATTACTTTGATGATATAAAACAATCCAATTAAAAAAAGCAATCATGAGCAAAAAAATAATCATAAAGATAGTATCCTTATTTACGATTCTCCTGATGACGGGTTGTCAGAAAGATGATTTCGAATTCGGATCAATAGATACGCCAACCAATCTTAACGTCACAGCCGAAATTGTTGGCAAAACACCCACGAATCCAAATGGTGATGGTTCAGGAATTGTGAAGTTTGTTGCAACAGCAGACAATGCAATTTCATATAAATACATTTATGACGACGGTACATCTGATAGCTCTCCAAACGGAAAAATCACAAAACGATTTACCAAAACAGGAGTTAACAAATATACGGTCACAGTCGCTGCATCCGGAAAGGGCGGAATTGTAAGTAATACTACTATTGATGTTGAAGTACAAAGCGACTTTAGCGACGATCAGGCAGTACAATTATTAACAGGCGGTACCTCTAAAAAATGGTATTGGGCTGCAGGAGAAGCAGGACATTTAGGAGTGGGTCAAAATGATGGAGATCCAGCGAAGAACTTCTATGCAAATTATTATCAGGCGGGCGCGTTTGAAAAAGCAGCCTCGCCAACAAGCAGTTGTTTATATGATAACGTATTGACTTTCTCTGTTGATGCAGGTCAGTTAAAATATCAATTAAATAACGGTGGCGCAACCTTCTTTAATGCTGCATTTGCAAGCGTAGCAGGAGGAAGTTCTCCAGATGATGCTTGTTTAAGTTATGACACAGGAGGTATAAAAACAGTTTCATTAAGTCCTTCAGAATCAGTGGTAACAAAAAATCCTGATCACGCTACACAAACCAGAGGTACGATGCTAAACTTTTCTGATGGCGGGTTTATGGGATACTATATAGGTCAGAGTTCTTATGAAATTCTATCGATAACTGCAAACAGAATGGTAGTAAGAGCGGTAATGGGAGGAAATCCTGCATTAGCATGGTATCATGTATTTACGACAACACCACCAAATCAGAATCCGGATCCGGGAGTAGATTATACTAATTTAATTTGGTCTGATGATTTTAATGTTGATGGAGCACCTGATCCTACAAAATGGAATTATGATCTTGGACAAGGAAGTAACGGCTGGGGAAATAATGAAAAACAAAATTATACCAATACAGCGGCAAACGTAATTGTACAAGGCGGAAATTTGAAAATTACAGCTAAAAAAGAAGCTTCAGGCGGTGCTGCTTACTCATCGGCCCGATTAAAAACAGATGACAAGTTTAAATTTACATACGGAAAAATCGAGATTCGTGCCAAACTTCCAATAGGAGCAGGGACATGGCCGGCAATCTGGATGTTAGGATCAAATTATACAACAAATCCGTGGCCAGCCTGTGGAGAAATTGATATTATGGAACATGTAGGAAATAACCAGAATGTTATTTTAAGCACGCTTCATTATCCTGGACGATCAGGAGGAAATGGAAACACAGGTTCTAAAACAATTGCAAACGTTTCGACAGAATTTCATGTTTATAAAGCAATTTGGAGTCCTACGTTAGTAATAACCTATGTTGATGATGTAATGATACATTCTGTTCCTAACGATGCTTCACTTCCGTTTAATAATGACTTTTTCCTCATCCTAAACGTAGCGATGGGTGGGAATCTGGGCGGTAATATTGATCCTGCGTTTACCCAATCTTCTATGGAGATTGATTATGTAAAGGTTTATCAATAAAATATAAATTAATTAGTAAATTGAAAGGAGAAGGTCAGTTTAGGCTGGCCTTCTTTATTTTAGCAATTAAAAACGATACTATGAAAAAAGTAATTGTATTAATAATGCTCACTGGTTTCTGCTTTGCACAAAATGTAAATAGAAAACTTATTTGGGAAGAAAATTTTAATAAAAAGAAAATAAACGAATCCTTTTGGAATTTCGAACTGGGTGACGGCTGTCCGAATTTATGTGGATACGGAAATAACGAAAGACAAGTCTATACCAAAAACAATCACGAAATTAAAGATGGAAATTTAATTATTGAAGCCAGAAAAGAAGGTGATAAATATACTTCGACTAAAATAACAACCAAAGGGAAAAAAGAGTTTTTGTATGGCCGTATTGAAGCCAGAGCAAAGCTCCCTGTTGGTCACGGTTTATGGCCGGCATTCTGGATGTTGGGCGCCAATATTGATGAAGTAAAATGGCCAAAAACAGGTGAAATTGATATTTTAGAATATATAGGAAGAGATCCGCATATGGTGTACACAACCCTGCATACTCAGGATAGTCATGGTAATACGATAAATACAAAAAGAACAGAATTTCCAACAATAGAAGAAGGATATCATGTTTATGCTATCGAATGGAATAAAGATAAAATAGACTTTTTTGTAGATACAACTTTGGTTTATACATTTAATCCGGAAATTAAAAATGAAGATACCTGGCCATTCAATAAGCCATTTTATATTATTGTCAACTTAGCTATTGGAGGCAATTTTGGAGGTCCTGCTGTTGATGATTCTATTTTGCCGCAAAAGTATTATGTAGATTATGTTCGGGTTTATCAATAAAATTAAATACTATAATTATTGTTAAAAATTAAGTGCAACTTGTTTAAAATTAACGATTTATGAAAATTAGCTTCTTTCTTAAATATGTTGAAAATAACTCCATTATTTGATTTTTATGAACGCTTTTCCAGTAAAGTTTAAAATTATTTGAAATTAATTATGATTTTATTGTTAATTATTGTTTCAATCATTTGCTTTTTAGAATATTTATTTGTTAAATTTGGACAGAAATTAACACATTAAAAAAGATACGCCTATACAATAAAACTACTTTTTAGAAATTACTCCAATTTTAATAAAGAACTAAAAAAGTAGTATTATGGCTGATCTGCATATTCCAGACGCTCTATTAGTAAAAAATTATGTCGAAGGCAACGAAAATGCTTTATCGACATTAATAAAAAGGCATGAGTCTAAGATATATGGATTTATATATTCTAAGATTGCCGATAGAGATATTTCAAATGATATTTTTCAAGATACTTTTATCAAGGTTATTAAAACCTTAAAAAGCAATTCATATAATGAAGAAGGTAAATTTTTACCTTGGGTTATGCGTATTTCACACAATTTGATTGTAGATCATTTTCGCAAAACCAAAAAAATGCCAATGTACAGAGAAACAGAAGAATTTTCGATTTTTTCGATCATGTCTGATGATTCTTTAACCATCGAAAATAAAATGATTTTTGATCAGGTTGAGGTTGACCTGAAAAAGATAATTGAAGAACTTCCTGAAGATCAAAAAGAAGTATTAGTAATGCGCATGTATCAGGATATGAGTTTCAAAGAAATTTCAGAACTTACAGGAGTTAGCATCAATACTGCATTAGGAAGAATGCGTTATGCATTAATGAATTTGAGAAAAATAATTGACAAACATCAAATTATTTTAACCAACTAATACTATTTTGAATATTAGGTCGTTATACTATAATAAAACACTTTCATAGTATGGCGAAAATTTACTCTAAAAAAGCATTAGCTTCAAAAAATCTAAAACCTAAAAAAGAAGTCGTTTCTTTTTTATTAAACTATTCACAAGCATTGACTGTTGTGAAAATAAATGATAAAAGTTTTGAGATTATAGCTAATTAAACAGCCCACTGCTTTGGTCGGATGTTTATTTTGAAAGAAAAACCAAATGGTCGTTTTGGTTAAAGCTCACTATTTGTATGTAAATACAAATAGTGAGCTTTTTTTTGGAATCAATTTAAAATCTCACTTTTAGATTTAAAAAAATATAAAAACAGCCTTATTTAAATATGTGATTTTAATAAGTACTTCGTTATTTTGGTTCTAATTCTAGTTGTGTTTTAGTTAAAATTTAATATTTTTTATTAATTTATACTTGTTTATTCAAATTTTAGTTTATTTTAGTTCAAAGTAATTTTTATTCAATTAAATAATGAAATAAACCACGTTTTTGTATGAAAACACTTTAATTGTAGAAATTTTCCAGTTATAATGCCAATGAATTAAAAATGTTAACCAATTAACCAAAAAATTTATGAAAAAAAACTACTCTGCTTCATTTTGTGCTGTTTGTTGTATTTCTTAAGGTTCTATAAAGAATTTTAAGACCATTTATAACCAAATCTAAATAACAATCAAAACATGACAAAAATGAAAAATAACCAAATAATATTGGTATTCCTTCTCTTGATGAATATCGGAGCATTTGCTCAAAAAGAACAAATAAAAGACGCCCAATCTTTATTTGATAGTGGAAAAAGCCAGGAAGCATTGGCGATATTAAATAAAGTTGAATATCTTATCCTTAATGCACCTGATGAAGATAAATCAGACTTTTATTTTTTAAAAGGAAATGTACTAAAAGATTTAGCGGTAAAAAATATAGATGCAGCTAATAATTTTACATTGGCCTCACAATCTTATCAGGACGTATTTATATATGAAAACGAATCCGGTAAATTTAAATTCACTGTAAAGGCGAATGCCGCTTTAAAAGAAATGAAATCTAGTCTTGTTAATGGTGCAATGACCGATTTTAAAGCTGGTAAATACAAAGAAAGCGCAGAGAAAAGTTATAAAGTTTATTTGTTTGATAAAAAAGATACGCTAAACTTGTTTAATGCAGCATCTTCATCTGTAAATGCAAAGGATTATGTTTCAGCAGTTAAGTATTATGAAATCTTAAAAAAGATTAATTTTTCCGGAAAAGCAGTTTTGTATTTGGCCACAAACAAGAAAACAAAAGAAGAAGATATTTTTGTTTCGCCAAAAGCAAGAGAGTCAGCAATTCAACAAGGATTATACGAAAAACCAAGAACAGAGTCAGTTCCTTCTAAAAAAATAGAGGTTAATGTAAACTTAGCTGATTCTTATCTTGAAATAAAGGATTACCCTAAAGCTGAAGCTGTTTATAATTACGTTTTAGAATTAGATCCTAATTATATTGATGCTTATATTAATTTGGCTTACTTAAAGCTACAATTAAAAAAAGATTTAACAGATGAAATAGCATCTTTAGGAACATCAGCGGCAGACATGCAGAAATATGATAAGTTAAATGCTAAAAAAGATGACATTGCCCGTAGCGCGATTCCATATCTTCAAAAAGCCCTAACTATCGAACCTAAAAATTCAGATGCAACAAAAACACTTTTAGGTATTTACAGGTCTCTTGATATGACAAACGAATACAATACATTAAAAGGCAGTATGTAAATTAACAAAAGGAAGCTACTAGATTATCTTTTTAGTAGCTTCTTCTATTACGGATTTTTTCCCAATAGTTCTTGTAATAATATCTTTCTCTAAACTCCAACCGCGTGCAGGCGAATATTCACGCCCGTACCAAATAATCTGAAGATGTAAATCATTCCATAAATCTCTTGGAAATAATCTTTTAGCATCCTTTTCCGTTTGCACAACATTTTTTCCGTTCGAAAGATTCCAACGATACATCAGTCTATGAATATGAGTATCAACCGGAAAAGCCGGAACACCAAAAGCTTGCGACATTACAACACTGGCGGTTTTATGGCCAACCGCAGGCAATTCTTCAAGAGCTTCAAAACTCTGTGGAACTTTTCCATCATGTTTATCAATCAAAATATGCGATAAACCATAAATTCCTTTAGATTTCATAGGCGATAAACCACAAGGGCGAATAATCTCTTTGATTTCTTCCACAGACATTTTAATCATATCATACGGATTATCGGCCTTCGCAAAAAGTAATGGCGTAATCTGATTTACACGAACATCGGTACATTGTGCAGAAAGCAAAACAGCAATTAATAAGGTGTAGGGGTCTTTATGATCAAGAGGAACAGGTATAGTAGGGTAGAGTTCTTTTAACGTATTTATAACAAATTGTACGCGAGCTTCTTTATTCATTTCCGTATTTTTAATGTCGTAAAAATAATGAATTATAAGTTAAAATTTAAAAGTTATGAGATGTGAGTTATGAGTTATAGATTGTGAATTATGAGTTAAATCTAAATAACCATTTATTCTTTACTTTTAATCTTTGCTCTTGATTCTTTATTCTAAAATCAACAATCTAAAATCTAAAATAAACTATGACAACATTAAAAGCAGGTGACAAAGCTCCAAATTTCTCTGGAGTAGATCAGGATGGAAAAACACATAAACTAGCAGATTACACAGGGAAAAAATTAGTAGTTTTCTTTTATCCGAAAGCCAGTACGCCAGGCTGTACGGCAGAAGCTTGTGATTTAAGAGATAATTTCGAGCGTTTTAAAGCCAACAATTACGAACTTTTGGGTGTAAGTGCAGACAGCCAAAAAGCACAATTAAAATTTAAGGATAAATATGAATTTCCTTTTCCATTATTAGCCGATGAAGATAAGTCAGTAATTACCGCATTTGGTGTTTGGGGACCAAAGAAATTCATGGGAAAGGAATACGATGGAATTCACAGAACCACTTTTGTAATCGATGAAAAAGGTATTATCGAGGAAGTAATTGCAAATGTAAAAACAAAAGAGCACGCAGCTCAGATTTTGAAATAAAGTCCAGTGTGTCATTTCAAGGAACGAGAAATTACATCCAAAGATCAACGAGATATAAATCCGTTATGTGATTTCTCCTTCGTCGAAATGACACAAATTAAAATAAAAAAGTCCAAAAGAGAAGTTTTCTTTTTTGGGCTTTTTTATATTATTGAACAAATAATTATCTATACGTTTTGCTCTAACTCAGTTTCAGGATGATATCCAAATAAATGGTGTTCTTTTATAATTTCAGCAACACCTGATGGCAACATAGGTTCCCAACCAGATTTTCCTTGGCTGATCATTTTTAGAACCTCACGAGAGAATACATTCAATATATCAGTGTTGTAATCCTTAATATCAACCACTTTTCCGTTGAATTTGAAGAATTTGTACAATTCTTTCATTCTAGGATGAACTTTCAGGTTTTCAGAAGTAATAATTTCTCCGTTATCGCCTAACATCGGATATAAGAAAACC
This sequence comes from Flavobacterium chryseum, assembly GCF_004362015.1. Lineage (GTDB taxonomy): Bacteria > Bacteroidota > Bacteroidia > Flavobacteriales > Flavobacteriaceae > Flavobacterium. The sequence continues at coordinate 192,304 of NZ_SNWW01000007.1, read as the reverse complement.
TTCATATCACGGTAGAATAATTTTCCGAAAGCTTCCAGAATTCCACCACTTAAATGGCGATAATATTTCTCATCAAAAATATCAACTAAGTTGTTTACACCCATCGCCAATCCCATACGGGCTTTGGTATAATTAGAAAAATACTCCACCACTTTATAATATTCCTGAAAATTCGAAATCATAACCGTTTGACCTAAAGAACAAAGCAATTCAGCTCTGTCCATAAAATCACGCTCATCAATTTCACCATCCGAACGCAAATTCGAAAGTGTAATTTCAAAAACAACCAAAGTATTGTCTTTTTCAACTTTATTTTCTTCGAGAAACATTTTTAATGATTTCTCATACATGTCAAGATTTACATTCGTAACCGGACGGAAACTTCCTCTAAAAGCAAGAAGGTTCTTTTTGTATAAAATAGCAGCCGGCAAAACATTTTTCCCTTCAGGGTTAAACATTACGGCATCAGTCATTCCGTTTTTAACCAATTGCAAACTCATTAAACGATTATCAACATCAGCAAAACGTGGTCCTGAGAAGTTAATAGTATCAATTTCGAGTTGGTCTTTGTCTAAGTGATCGTATAAATAACGAAGTAATCGTTTTGGATCATTGTATTTGTAAAAAGCACCGTAAATTAAGTTTACACCTAAAATTCCTAATGTTTCCTGTTGTAGTCGTGCGTCAGTTTCTTTAAAACGAATGTGAAGAATAATTTCGTTGTAAGCTTCGTCAGGTTCAATTTGGTAACGAATTCCAACCCAACCGTGACCTTTAAATTGTTTGGCAAAATCTATTGTGGCAACTGTATTGGCGTAACTAAAGAAAAGTTTATTAGGGTGTTTTTCTCTGCTCAGACGTTCTTCGATTAGTTCTCCTTCAAACGTAAGCATTTTTTTTAGCCTGTTTTCGGTAACGTATCTTCCGTCGCCTTCAATACCGTAAACGGCATCACTAAAATCTTTATCATAGGCAGACATAGCTTTTGCAATTGTTCCCGATGAACCTCCGGATCTAAAAAAATGCCTAACTGTTTCTTGTCCAGCACCAATTTCAGCAAATGTTCCGTAAATATTCTCGTTTAAATTAATGCGTAACGCTTTGTCTTTTATAGAAGGAATCTGTTCGATGACCTTGTCACCTTTGAGTTTTATTTCTGTACCCATTTTATTTTAAATAGATTTGTTACAAAGTTAGCAAATTAGGCTTCTAATGAAAGAGAAATAATCCTATTTTTGTAAAAAAATTAAGTTCAATTGAAGATCTATTTTTTAGGTACTGGCACTTCTCAAGGTATCCCAATTATTGGGGTCGATCATCCTGTTTGTAAAAGCACTGATGCTAAGGACAAAAGGCTCCGCGTATCCATCTGGATTACGTGGGATGAACATTCGTATGTAATCGACTGTGGACCTGATTTCAGGCAGCAGATGCTTTCCTGTGGATGTAGGCATCTAGATGCTATTTTGTTTACTCACGAACATGCAGATCATACTGCCGGTTTAGATGATATTCGTCCGTTTAATTTTCGACAAGGAGAAATTCCGGTTTATGCACATCAACGTGTGATTGATAATTTGAAACGCCGTTTTGATTATGTTTTCGAAACCGTAAATAAATATCCAGGCGCTCCGAGTGTTAAAACGATTGAAGTCGTCAATAACCAGCCCTTTACGGTTGGCGATAAAACGGCAATTCCGGTAAATGCCATGCACGGTGATCTACAGGTTTTTGGATATCGCATAGATGATTTTGCCTATCTGACAGATGTAAAAACCATTGAACAAACAGAAATCGAAAAACTGCATAATTTAAAAGTACTGGTTATAAATGCATTGCGCGTAGAACCACACGATACCCATTTTAATTTGCAGGAAGCACTTGATTTTATAAACTTAGTGGAGCCCGAAAAAGCTTATCTAACACATATTAGCCACGTTTTAGGATTTCATGAAGAAGTGCAAAAACAACTACCTAAAAACGTTTTTCTGGCTTACGACAACTTAGAAATTACAATTTAATTATACCACAAAATGAAAAAATCCTTAATGCTTTATCTTTTTATCCTTGCGATATTAATGAATGTTTTTACCTATATGTTTTACAGCCGAGAAGTAAAATTTGGACAGGAAAGATACGATAAAACCACTAAGAAACTGAGAGATAGCATAAACTTAGTATCATCACAATTAGCCGAAGCAGATTATTTTTCATTAGCACACAATGACAACGCACAAAATTATTTTGACAATAGCGCTTCTGGCGGAAAGGTTATTTTATTTGAAAAATTAATTCCAATTGTGACGGAGAAATTATTAGACTTCAATTCACAACCAAACGGAAATCCATACACAGGACAAGATAAAATTGATGACAAAAAATTCATCATTAACAAAGTAAGAATTTTAAACCACAGATGGATCATTGCTGACTATAGCAATGGCGAATTATGGGGAGAAGTCTTGTTAAAATATTTTGTTGCTGATGATGAAAGTATTACTTTTGAAGTTAATCAATCATTGCTATATCAAAAATAGGAAAGCATAGTCCTATTTTTTAGCAATTTAAATTAATAGGATATATGAAAAAGATGTTTTTATTTTCAATCGTTGTTGGTTTTACATTTTCTTGCGCTCCAAAAGTTGCACAGGATAAAACTACAAAAGAAGAAAAAGTTGTTGTTGGAGGAGATTTTGATACGCATGGTTGTAAAGCCTCAGCCGGTTATACATGGTCTGTTCTGAAAAACCAATGTATACGTATTTTTGAAGGTACAAAATTATCTCATGCAGAAGAAACAGGAAAAACATACACAACAGCTGCATACGTAATTTTTGAAGGAAACAAAGCCGAACTTTTCCTTGATACTCAAAAAGAATCTGTTATTTTAGAAAGAAAATCAGAAGGTGATTCCTGGGTTAATGGCGATTTGCAATTGATACCGTGGAAGGGATATGTTTTGAAAAAGGGTGGAAAAATTATTTATACAGGACAATAATTTAAATTTATAAAAAAATCCGATATAGGTAATTATATCGGATTTTTTTATTTCTAATTAAGGTTCCTATTATGAATTCTTCTTTCTACCTCTTCCTTTGAGATTGTATTATAGTTTCATTTTCTTCCAAAACATAATTTCTAATCAGCCAGCCAATTCTTAAAATCAAAAAAGTTCTGCGGAGCAACACCATGTCCAACAGGATATTCTTTATAAGTAACCGAAATATTTAGTTTTTCTAAAATAGCTGGAGTTTTTCTAGCCCAGTCAATCGGAATTACCTGGTCTAGAGTTCCGTGTGAAGCAAATATTTTTAGATTTTTAAAATCGTTTTTCTCGTAGTCTTCTTTGATAATTTCATTATTAAAATAACCGCTCATTGCTACAACCTTCTGAACTTTTTCAGGATAAGAAAGCGCAACCGAATAACTCAAAATAGACCCTTGACTAAAACCAACTAAAGTCACATTATTAGCATCAATTGGATAATTGGTAACCAGTTCATCTATAAATTTAGCGATTAAATCACGGGAAGTTTTGGCTTGTTCGTTATCAGAAAATTTATTTTGATCAGCGTCAAAATTAATCGCATACCAGGCATAAGCTCCGTATTGTAAATCGTAAGGTGCTCTTGCAGAAATGATATAATAATTATCAGGAAGTTCAGTAGCAAACGAAAACAAATCGGCTTCGTTGCTTCCGTATCCATGTAATAAAAGTAAAACGGGATTTTTATCTAAAATAACTTTTGGCTCTTGTATTTTATATTCTAAAGATAAATTCATTTTTTTAATGGTAAATTGTGAGTTGTGAATTGTAAATTTTTCAACTTTGTCAAAGTCATTGGAATTTGGAATTTCAAAAAGATTGGAATTTTATTATCCTATCGATTTAAACCATTTTTGAAAAAGATTTCCAACCAAAGGAATGGGTCTTGTCTGTCCTTGAATAGCACTAAAAATTCCATAAGTCCAAAGTATAGAAATACAAATCCACATTGGAAAAGTAATCATAAAACTGTCGAAATTGCTTATAATAGCTCCGAAAGAAATAAACGCTAAAGACAATCCTAAAGCCTGACGAATATGAAATGAAGCAAAACTATTTTTGTTTTCAGAGTTCATAGACATTGCAATTAAAACACCAATGATTAAAATGTAGCTTGTAATTGCGATTGATTTTCCTTCTTCTATTGAATTATTCATTGTGATTATTTAGAGATAACAAGTTGATTTTGATTTAAGATTCCGTAAACAGAACCTTTTATTTCAGTTCCTAAAAAAGCAGAATTTTTAGATTTTGAAAGAATATTTTCTTTTGAAAAGATTGATTGTCCTTCAGGAGTAAAAAAAGTAAAATTAGCTTTCGAACCTTCAGCAATTGTACTATTTTCAATTCCAAAAATTCCTTTTCCTAAAGTCAGTTTTTCAATTACAGTTTCTAAAGGTAAAACCGTTAATAAAGCTCCAAAAGCACTTTCTAAACCAATAGTTCCATTTTTTGCAGTATCAAATTCCATTTTCTTGAATTCAATATCAATTGGGTTATGGTCAGATGTAATTAAATCAATTGTTCCGTCTGTAACTCCGTTTAATAATGCTTGTCTGTCATTTTCAGTTCGTAACGGAGGCGTAACTTTAAAACGAGTATCAAAACCTTCCAGTTTTTCATCGGTTAAAACCAAATGATGAACTGTGACACTGCAAGTTACATTTAAACCTTTTGCTTTAGCTTCTTGAATTAATTCAACAGATTTTGCTGTAGAAATTGTTGGTATATGAAGTTTTCCGCCAGTATATTCTAATAAGTATAAGTTTCTCGCTACTTGCAATTCTTCAGCTAAATTCGGAATTCCTTTCAGACCTAATTTGGTAGACACAATTCCTTCATTAGCAACTCCGTTTCCTTTTAAATTAGCATCTTGCGCGTAAGTAATCACTAAACCGTCAAAATCCTGTACATATTGCAGGGCAATTTTAAGCAAATTAGCATTCGAGATACTTTTGTTATAATCTCCAAAAGCTACGGCTCCTGCTTTTTTCATATCAAATAACTCTGCCATATCGTTTCCTTCACTGCCTTTAGTCAAAGCACCAATTGGGAAAAGCTCTGTAGCAAAACCATTAGCTTTATTTTTTACAAAATTTACTTGCGATTGATTATCAATAATAGGGAAGGAATTGGGTTGCAAAGCCACGCCTGTAAATCCACTTTTAGCAGCGACATTCAATCCGTTTGCTATAGTTTCTCTGTCTTCATAACCAGGTTCTCCAAATGAAACGCTACTGTCAAACCAACCTTGAGAAAGATGCAAATTATTAAATTTAACTTCGGCAGTATCCTCAATATCAAGAATTGAAGGTCCTATTTTTTCTATTAAACCATCTGCAATTAAAAGATCAACAGTCTGGTTATGAAACGGACTTTTTGAATCGATAATTTTGGCGCTTCTGATGATTATTTTCATATGTAGATAATTTATTTTGTACTGACCATTTTCTGTGTCATTTCGACGAAGGAGAAATCACATAACGCTTAGACATACGGTGCTTACTTACTAGTGTGATTTCTCCTTCGTCGAAATGACAAAACTAGACGAAAGAAATGTTATGTTTTACTTCACAAACTTGATAATTGCCATTTCCAATGCTATAAATAACAGTGCAAAGATAACAAACCATTTCCAAATTTGGCTGTCAGTTCGTTCTGTTTGTAAGGTGTTGAAAATTGTCGAAATCGTATCGGCAGTTTTAAAATCAGAAACTACATTTGTGTTTATTTGACTCAAATCGCTTTCGCTTCGTTTATAATTAAAACTTAAATTTTCAACAGATTCTTTTTTATCAAAAACACTATAATTTCCTGCTGTTTCAGGGAAATCATTAAAAACTAATTTTACTTTATTGTTCAGTATTTGTTGAATTGGAATGAAAGAATCTTCATTTCCTCTTACTTCTAAAATCGCATCTTTACTCAGTAAAACATCTACAAAATAAGGCTGATTATTGCCAATCGTTAATGCATTTACTCCGGTTTTCTGATTGTTTTGCCCCATTTTATAAAACAAAGGAACAATTAAAGGAGATTGCTGAAAATTTGAATTAGTTGAATTTATTGGTGCAGAAAAAACAGTTACTCCGGAAACCGGATTCTGAATCATGGTTGCAAATACGCTCTGATCTTCATACGATAAAACCGCCGGATATGGACTTGAAATCTCGAATGAAGTATTTGTTTTCGGATATTGGAAATTCGTGATTTTATTTTCAAAAACACCTGAAAATAAAGGATGATCAAAATTGATTTTGGTAATTAACTTGTTTTTATTTTCAATATTTTTGAATTGAATTTTTCCGAAATTCCCCAAGAAAGAATTTAGATTTGAAATGGAACTTTTTTCAGACGGAATGATAACTAAATTACCGCCTTTAGATACAAATGATTTTAAAGTCGTTTGCAAAGCCTGAGGAACTTCTACTAATTCGTTCAGAATAATGGTGTTTTGTTTTTCTAAACTATTGTAATCTAAATTACTAATCGAGTAATTATTATAATTGAATTCTGTTGAAGTGTAAATTCGCGACAAGAAATTACTTTTTTCAGGTTCTCCGATACTAATAATATTTGTTTTTTTATTTTTCGAAATGCTGAAATATAGCTTGTTATCGTAAGTTAATCCATTATCTTCAATGGTTACATATCCGTGAAAAGCTTCTTTTGGAATCGTAAAATTGATTTTCTTTTTCTTTCCATCAAAATTGATAATTGTTTTGGCAATCAATTTATTTTGATTGTACAAAGCCATCGAAATGGGTTTAAAATCCTCACCGTACGCAGATAAATTTACACTGATTTCATAGAAATTTTCTAAAGTCTGGTTGATGTAAACACTGTCAATCGCAACATTATTTTTTTGTTCTGCTTCTGAAATAAGAAAATAAGGTTTCTCTTCTGCACCAATTTTTTTTACATCTTTTTCGGCTAAGCCAACAGCATCGGTAATGATGACAATATCTTTTTTATGTGCCGATTTATGCGCTTTAACCTTTGCCATAATTGACGAAAGCTCAAAAGGAGTTGCACTGTATTTTAAATTTTGTAAAGCGCTTTTAGACAATTTAATATCGGTATTCCAGTAATTTTCGGTGTTGGTTAATAATGAAAATTGAGCATTTTCCGGAGTATTTTCCAATAATTCCTGAACGGCACGTTTTAATAATTCGCCTTTTTTTCCTTTTGCCTGCATACTAAACGAATTGTCCAGAATAATATACATTTCGTTTGATGCATTTTTGCTGTCTTTTGCCTCAAAAAAAGGCTGTGCAAAAGCTAAAATGACACACGTTAGTAGCAATAATCGAGTCGCTAGTAATAATCTTTTTTTGATTTTAGAACTCTTACGGGTCTGAACAGCAAGTTCTTTTAAGAAACGTACGTTTGTAAAATAAGAGGTTTTAAAACGTCGTAATTGAAACAAATGAACCAAAATTGGAACAATCAATAAAAACAGAAAGTAGAGAATTTCGGGTTGTTTAAAATGCATTCTGGCTTCGATTTACTTCGCTACGTTTGATTTCGCGAAGATTCTGGTCAAAAATACAAATTTTTAGTTAAACCATGTAAGTATATAAGTTCATTTAATTTTTGCTCTATCGAGCATTGCTTGTAATATCTTATATCACTTATATGGTTTAAAAATTGGTTTGCATAGTTTGAAAAATGTAACTTTTGAAAATTCATTTGTAATAAAAAATAAAGTTCTTAAAGATATTAATGAGTATTTTAGCATACTAAAAACTATCAAAAAATATGAAAAGATTATATATGCTGCTTTTTTCAGCTTTTGCTTTTACCACTTCGCAAGCACAAAATAAATTTAATTTATTAGTTGGTACCTATACAAATACCTGTGAAAGTAAAGGAATATATGTTTATGAGTTTAACGCTGCTAGTGGCGATTTTAAACTAAAGAACTCTACAGAAAATGTAGTAAGTCCAAGTTATTTATCGGCTTCGGCAAATAATAAATTTATTTACGCAGTAAACGAAAACGGAACCCAAAGTTCGGTAAGTGCTTTTGGTTATGATTCGAAAACCGGTAAACTTAAATTGTTGAATTCAAATCCTTCATTAGGAGCTGATCCTTGCCATTTAATTAACGATGACAAAAATGTAATAGTAGCGAATTATTCTGGCGGCAGTATTGCTGTATTCAAGAAAAATGCTGACGGAAGCATTACTGAAGGACAGCAATTAATTCAACATGAAGGAAAAGGGCCAAATGCCGCACGTCAGGAAAAAGCGCACGTACATATGGTTGTTTTTTCTCCGGATAAAAAGTTTGTTTTATCTAATGATTTAGGTCAGGATAAAATTTTCATCTATAAATATAATGCGAGTGCTAAACATGAAATTTTGACTTTAAAAGGAACTGTTGATGTAAAAGCAGGAAGTGGCCCAAGGCATTTGACGTTTAGTAAAGATGGTAAATTTGTCTATTTGCTTCAGGAATTAGACGGAACCTTAACCACATTTGCATACGATAAAACCGGAAATTTAAAACTTTTAAAAGAAACCAATATTATTCCAAAAGATTTTAAAGGAGCAAACAGTTCAGCAGCAATAAAAATTTCGCCTGACGGACGATTTTTATATGTATCTGATCGTGGCGATGTAAACGCAATTTCGGTTTATCAAATTCTGAAAGACGGAAGTATTAAACTTGTAGAACAAGAAAGCACTTTAGGAAAAGGTCCAAGAGATTTCGTTATTGATCCAACTGGAAATTATCTTTTAGTAGGACATCAATATACAAATGACATCATTATTTTCAAAAGAGATAAAACAACAGGAAAGCTATCAAGTACAGGTAAAAAAATTGAATTGTGTTCGCCAGTAGGGTTGCTTTTTACCAAGTAAAGATTCTAAGGCTCTAAGTTGCTAAGATTCTAAGGTTTTTATCAAGAGATAGGGATAGCATACATATAAGTTAAAGGCTCAAAATGAAACTTAAATTTCATCTTTGAGCCTTTATATTTTTAACTTAGAACCTTAGCAACTTAGTGCCTCAGTACCTAAAAAAAACTATTTATCCTTATCTTTTCTCTTCTTATCCCTCGTTTTCAACATATTTCGATTGACAGATCCGTGGGTTTTCTTTTTGGTTTTTGAAGGTCCTCCAAGATTTACTTTTTTATTCTTTTTGTCTTTTTCATGAAAAGCGCCATCACCTTTTAGTGTTTGCTTTTTCATTAAAAACTTAATCGGTTGTTTGTCCTTTTCAGGTTCTATTAGTTTTAATGAAATTTCAACTTCTTCAGGAAAATCTGCAATTGCAAGTTCCTGATTCATTAATACTTCAACTTCGACTTTAAATTCTTCCTCACGAGGCGTGATAAAACTAATTGCTGTTCCGGAAGCATCTGCACGACCTGTACGACCAATTCTGTGCATATACAATTCAGGAAATTCCGGAAGTTCAAAATTGATAACGTGAGAGATATTCGAAATATCCAAACCTCTCGCCATAATATCAGTAGTAATCAATCCGCGAAGATTTCCTTCCTGAAATTCTGCCATTGTGCTCAAACGATAATTTTGAGATTTATTGGAGTGAATTACGCCAAACTGACCTTCAAAATCTTCTTCAATTCGGGTATGAAGCATATCTGAAATCTTTTTATTATTCACAAAAACCAAAACACGTTCCATGTTTTCGTTTGTTTGTAATAAATGTTTTAACAGATTTACTTTTGTATTGAAATTAGGAACATTATATGTAATTTGAGTAATATTTTCAAGCGGAGTTCCTGATGCTGCAAGTGTAACTTCTTCAGGAAAGTCGAAAAAGTCATTTAAAACGGCATCAACTTCGTCTGTCATTGTTGCAGAAAAAAGAATGTTTTGACGTTTCGTTTTCATCATCGCCAAAAGCGCTGTCAATTGTGTACGGAAACCAAGGTTAAGCATTTCATCAAACTCATCAATAACTAATTTTTGAGTTTCATCAAAACGAATTACAGCATCAAGTGCCAAATCCATCGTTCTACCAGGCGTTCCAACTAAAATGTCAACACCTTCGTAAACCGCTTTTTTTTGTGTATTGATGTTTACTTCACCAAAAATTCCAAGCGTACTAACCGACATGTATTTAGTCAGTTTTTCGATTTCTTCAACCACCTGAACTACTAATTCACGAGTTGGAACCAGAATTACGATTTTTGGCGTATTGGTTGGGGTAAATTTATATAATTTTAAAAGAGGCAATAAATAAGCAAATGTTTTACCGGTACCGGTTTGCGCAATTCCCATCATATCACGACCTGACATAATCACAGAAAAAGATTTTTCCTGAATAGGAGTTGGCGTAACAAATCCTAATTCGTCGATTGCTTTTTGTACTGATTTTGGAAGATTGAATTTCTCGAAAGTGCTCATTTACATTAAATTTTGTGCAAATGTACGTTAAAATGATGGTTAGAGCACTAAATTTTTCGAATCATCTAATAATCGAGTCATCTAACATTCTAATTTTCAAACTCAAAACCCTTCAAAAACACCTAAACCAAAAAGAGCAAAATCGTATTTTACAGGATCATTTACATCCATTTCGCGAAGTTTCAGATCTAATTCTGCCAAAGCTTTTGCATCATTTTGTTTTCTGGTAAGAATGCCAAGTTTTCGGGCAACGTTTCCGGAATGAACGTCAAGCGGGCAAGATAACGCAGCTGGTGGAATGGTTTTCCAGATTCCCAGATCAACGCCTTTTGTATCCTGACGAACCATCCAGCGCAAATACATGTTAATTCTTTTTGCTGCAGAATTGTTTAAAGGATCAGAAATATGTTTTTGAGTTCGGGGTAAATGCTCTATTTCGAAGAATATTTTTTTGAATTCGTGTATGCTTTTTTGCAAACTATCTTGTTCCTGATGTTTTGCAAAAACGTTTTCTAAACCGCCGTGATTTTTATAAATGTGCTGTAACCCTTTTATAAATCCGCCAAAATCTTTCCCGTTGAAAGTTCTGTGTACAAAATTTTCGAGGCGTTCTAGATCTTCATCAGAATGTGACATGATGAAATCATAAGGTGTATTACCCATTAATTCCATCATTTGATGCGAGTTTTTTATAATCATTTTACGATTTCCCCACGCGATTGTAGCACTCAGAAAACCGGCAATTTCGATGTCTTCTTTTTGGGAAAATAAATGCGGAATCTGCACAGGATCGCTTTCGATAAAATCCTGATTATTATATTGAATTACTTTTTCGTCGAGAAATTCTTTGAGTTCTTTTTGATTCATGCTTAAAATGAAGTTCGCTCCTAATTACTAATCTGACCATCGACCATTACTAGTTTTCGGTCAGCCATATTGGCGAGTTCTTCGTTGTGGGTTACAATTACAAATGTTTGTCCGAATTCGTTGCGAAGCTGGAAAAATAGCTGGTGTAAATTTTCGGCAGATTGAGTGTCAAGATTTCCTGAAGGCTCATCGGCAAAAATAACGTCAGGTTTGTTGATTAAGGCTCTTGCAACGGCCACGCGTTGTTGTTCTCCACCCGAAAGTTCGTTTGGTTTATGATTGATTCGGTGTGATAATCCTAAATATTCTAAAAGTCTTTTGGCCTCTTTTTCAGTTTCAGCTTTAGATTTATTGGCTAAATAAGCCGGTATGCAAACATTTTCTAAGGCTGTAAATTCTGGTAATAACTGGTGAAATTGAAAAATAAATCCCAGATTTAGGTTTCTGAATTTTGATAACGATTTGTCATTAAAACCCAATATATTTTCCCCGTTTATGATTAATGAAGTTTCAGTTTGAGATTTTGAAGGTTTGTCTAAAGTTCCTAAAATTTGCAATAAGGTCGTTTTTCCTGCACCTGAAGCACCAACTATTGAAACAATTTCTCCTTTTTTTATATGTAAATCAACTCCTTTTAAAACTTCAAGTTTATCGTAGAATTTATGTATGTTTTTTGCTTGTATCATTTATGAAACTGTTTTTACAAAGAAACAAAGATTCTGCCGATATTGAAATGTATTGTAACAGAATTTTAGGAACAATAATTGATTAGCTTAATTGAAAATGACAAATGTAAACTTGAGAATCGATTTCAGTTTTAATATTTAAATGGGAATTTAGAAAGAAATTAGGCTCTTGAAATAAGTAATTTTGATGATTTATTTTTAAATTCGAATAATCTCTAAATATAAAAAAATGCAAGATCTTGAAGTAGTAAAAGATGACAGAATAAGAAAGCTTATTTTAGGTTTGCTTTTTGACGGGATAGGAATGCTTTCGTTTACAATTCCGTTTTTGGGAGAGTTTTCAGATGTGATCTGGGCACCAATCGCTGCTTTTATAATGAGCAGAATGTACAAAGGGCGAGTAGGAAAGGTAGCGAGTATTTTGACTTTTGTTGAAGAAATAATTCCGTTTACTGATATTATTCCTTCTTTTACTATAACCTGGATTTATACGTATTTCTTTCAAAGGGAAAAGAAAGAAATTTAGTTTTTAAACAGAAATCCTAGTCCCATACTTTTGAGCATTTTCTTTTCGAAATTCCAAAAGAAACGAAATTGTCCAAAAACAGTTCCAATTAAGACCAATAAAACCTGATAAATAGGAAAAATTATAATAAGTCTAATTAGCGTAAACCATCCGCCAAAATCTTCTTTGGTAATTCCTAACCAAACACAAAAAGGTTTAGAAAGCCAGGCAGATGCTGATCCTGTGATAGCAAAAACGATAAATATAATGATAAGTTGAAAATTTGAGGTAATGCCCCAACGTTGTTTTAATCTATTCATTTTTATTTGTAATGATTACAAATATAACAACATTATCTTGATGGAACATATCCCCAAAGCTTTTGTTTATAAGTATTTTGAAAATAAATCATGTAGTTGTAAATAAGGTAATTTACCTCGTATCCGTAATGGATGTTTGGCTGATAATCAATTCTCATTTCATATAAATTTGGACTAAAACGCATTGGTTGTAAAACCCGATTATTCCATTCTGTTACATACAGATAATTTTTACTTTCAAGAAAAGATAGTGAATGATAATTTCTGGGGTATGATCTTGAAGCTAACCAGTAACTAAAGCCATTGTCGATAATTATAACTTCATATTCTAAAGAATCATTTGCAATTCGAACAGTATCATTTACAGCAACATTTTGTTTCACAGCTGTGTCAACAGTCTTTTGTTGAGACGTTGAACACGCAATTATGGTAAACAAAATAATTAGTATGTAAATGGTATTTTTCATCAGATTGAAATTTCAACCTTAAATTTACAAAAAAATCAGATAGAAGTTTTAAAAATTAACAGTTTTAAAAAGAGGTGCTAAGTTTCTAAGGTTCTAAGACGCTAAGTTTTTATTAATACGAGAAAAAGCTGTTTGCTTTTGCAAACAGCTTTAGATATGTTTTAAAACCTTAGCGTCTTAGAAACTTAGAAACTCAGAAGCTTTTATTTACTTCCAAACAATTTACCAATAAAACCAGCGATTCCGCCTTTGGTTTTGGCAACTACCATAATATCAGCAACATCTAGTTTTCCATCTGTGTTTTGGTCTAAACCAAATTGCGTTCCGTATTTAGAAATAGTATCCATTATGCTTGAAGCTTGTCCGCTGTTGCCGGAAATAGAGCTGATAATATCCGAAATCTGGAAACTATTATCATTTGGGTCTTTTGCTTTATTAACTAAAGAACTCAATATTTGTGGAATTAAACTTGCTGCTACTCCTGAAGATGCGTCACTGCTTAATCCAAATTTTTCACCAAGATTTCCTGATAATTGTTGAGTCAATTTTTGTACAACAGGATTAGAACTGTCAATAGAAGAATTTCCATTAAACAAACCTGCCAATTGTTCTGTGCCACCTTCTGAAGCAATTTTTTTTAATCCGTCAAAAATCGAATTGCTTGCTTCGTTCATTACGCCTTCATTGTGCTCATTTGGAACATCATCGTTGTTTACAACAGCAGTATTTCCGTACTGTTGTACTAATTGTGTTAATTGTTCAAACATGACTTTGATTTTTTAGAATTAGAGAGATCAAATTTACTAAAAAAAGAAAGAGATTTACTAATTAATATTAATAAATCTCTTACAAATTATGTTTGATAATTGATGACTAGCCTAGTAATGCAATGATTTGTGAAGCTAATTCAGTACCAATTCTATCTTGTGCTTCTCCGGTTGCTGCTCCAATGTGTGGAGTCAACGAAATTTTTGGGTGCATTAAGATTGTCATTTCCGGTTTTGGTTCGCTTTCAAAAACATCTAATCCTGCAAAAGCAACTTTTCCAGAATCAAGAGCTTTTATTAAAGCAACTTCGTCGATTACACCACCACGAGCACAGTTTACGATTCCAACACCATCTTTCAAGAGTGCAAATTCTTTTTCTCCAATGATATATCCATCCTGGGCAGGAACGTGTAATGTAATGAAATCAGCTTCTTTAAATAAAGATTCTAATGATTGAGAAACCACTGTTGTAGTGATTGACTGACCATCAAAAAACTCCACTTTAATATCTACTGAAGGAATAAAACTATCTGCAGCGATAACTTTCATACCTAAACCAAGCGCCATTTTTGCAGTTGCCTGACCGATACGACCGATACCAACAATTCCTAATGTTTTTCCTCTTAATTCAATTCCGTTTGCATATGCTTTTTTCAAACCGTCAAAGTTTGAATCTCCTTCAAGAGGCATATTTCTGTTAGAATCATGTAAAAAACGAACACCTGAGAATAAGTGTGCAAATACTAGTTCAGCAACAGACTCTGATGATGAAGCTGGTGTATTAATTACATGAATTCCTTTGCTTTTTGCGTAATCAACATCGATATTATCCATACCAACACCACCACGACCAATGATTTTTAATCCTGGGCAAGCATCAATAATATCTTTACGAACTTTAGTCGCGCTACGCACTAAAACTACGCTTACGTTGTTTTCGTTTACAAAATTAGCAACTTGTTCCTGAGCTACTTTTGTAGTTATAACTTCAAATCCACCTTTTTCTAAAGCTAGAATTCCACTTTTTGAAATTCCGTCATTGGCTAATACTTTCATTTTTTTTGTGATATTTAAAGATTGAAAAATTTAATAATTAAAATATTCAATCTGATTTTTTTGAATAAAGAAATATCGATGATTTAGTATAGAAATAAATCTTTAAATCTTTAAATCATTTAATATTTAATTTTTAAATTTTTGTTTCCAAAGCTTTCATTACATCAACTAAAACCTGAACACTTTCGATAGGCATAGCGTTGTAAATAGAAGCTCTGTAACCACCAACAGAACGGTGACCCGGCAATCCAGAAATTCCTGCAGCTTTCCATAAACCATCAAAAGTTTCGGTATGATCTGCATTGTTTAGCAAGAAAGTAACATTCATGATAGAACGATCCTCTACTGCAGCGGCACCTTTAAATAAAGGGTTTCTGTCAATTTCAGCGTAAAGCAATTCTGCTTTTGCGTCGTTTAGTTTTTGAACTGCTGCAACTCCGCCTTTTGCTTTAATCCATTGTAAAGTTAATAACGAAACATACACAGCAAAAACAGGCGGTGTATTGTACATACTTTCTGCTTTGATATGTTTTGCATAATCAAGCATACTTGGAATTGTTCTTCCTGTTTTTTCTAAAATTTCTTCTTTAACCACTACCAAAGTAGTTCCTGCTGGTCCCATATTTTTTTGAGCTCCGGCATATATTAAATCAAATTTTGAGAAATCTAAATTGCGTGAAAAAATATCAGAACTCATATCGCAAACAACAGGTACATTTGTTGCTGGAAAATCTTTCATTTGAGTTCCAAAAATAGTATTGTTACTGGTGCAGTGAAAATAATCTGCATCACTTGGTATTGTGTATCCTTTCGGGATATGGTTGTAATTTTCTTCTTTTGAAGAAGCTACAACAACAGTTTCTCCAAAATACTTAGCTTCTTTTATGGCCGCAGTTGCCCAGGTTCCGGAATCTAAATAAGCTGCTTTTCCGTTTTCTTTCATCAAGTTGTAAGGAGCCATTAAGAATGCTGTACTGGCACCACCTTGTAAAAATAAGGCTTGGTATCCTTTTCCTTCAAGTCCTAACAATTCTAAAGCAAGCGAACGAGCCTCATCCATAACAGCAACGAAATCTTTGCTTCGGTGCGAAATTTCAAGAATAGAAAGTCCTGAATCATTAAAATTTAAAATTGCTTTTGATGCCTTCTCAAAAACTTCCTGAGGTAAAATACTTGGTCCTGCGCTGTAGTTGTGTTTTTTCATGGTTGTTGTTAATAGTCGAAAATTTTAAAGACGCAAATTTCGGCAATAGGAGCTGAAAAAGCGATAAATTATTCGAAATAATTAAACATATTTTTACTTTGTTGTTAACAAAAACGTTATAGTATCCACGTTATCTGCATAATCCCACAATTGCGGATTTTGCGTTTGTCCGAACGGAATACTATTTTGTATCAAATCATTGCTTACAATGCATTGAATTTGCTCTGCATCAGCTTCAAGACGAGTTTTTAAGTCTTCAATGTTTTCATAAAATTCATAGAAAACACTCGAAATAGGCGAGGCGTAGCTTGGATCTTCTTTTAAAGTTAAAAAGCCATTATCTAATAACTTGAAATTACTCATTAAGAAAACTGCCTTGTTATAATCGTAATTATTAGCATATTTTTCATAATGAATAACGTCCTGATATTTAAAAATAGCCTCGAAAAAAGCCACAAATGAATATCCTTTGGGTACAAAAAGTTTCGATACATTACGGCATCCTAATCCAAAATATCGGAAAATATCTTCGCCCAGAGCTTGTAAATCTTCAACTGTTTCATTTCCGTTTAAAACAGCAACCGAATTTCTGTTTTTTCGAATGATGGAAGGTTTTTCTTTAAAATAGTATTCAAAATATCGTGCTGTATTATTGCTTCCGGTAGCTATTACAGTATCAAAGTTTTCCAATTTTCCTTCCACGAAAGTGATTTTATCTTTTAAACTTTCATCAACAAAAATTAAATATTTAGCTAAAAATGGTAATAAATGCTGATCGTTTGAAGAGGTTTTTATTAAGGCTTTATTTCCGGTAATTAAAACCGACAAAAAATCATGAAAACCAACCAAAGGAATATTTCCGGCTAAAATTAAAGCTACATTTTTTTCTTTTTTATCATTCTGAGCAAATTCAGCAGTATATTGAGAAAGCCATTTATCAATGTTTTGTTCTGTCAGCGCATCTGCCCAGGATTTTATTGCAAAATATACTTGTTCAGGTGTATACCATCCATTATGAGACTGCGAAAGCTGAATGAGTTTTATAAAATCATCAAAAAACAAATCATTGCCTAAAACTGATTCATTTCGTGTATTTGCTGTTTCAGAAAATTGACTTAAAAATTTTCCTAATTCAACAAAAACACTTTTTTTTGTTTCTATTGTCATATTGTTTGCTTATGAATTGTTTTGATTGTAATTTTGCACAAAAATAAGCATAAATAAGTCGAAAGTCAAAAGTCAAAAGCTAAGATGTCTTTTTTTGACTTTACAACTTTAAGACTTTAACCCTAAGACTAAAAAAGCAATGGCAATAATTATAACTGACGAATGCATAAACTGTGGGGCTTGTGAACCAGAATGCCCAAATACAGCAATTTATGAAGGAGCTGATGATTGGAGATATAAGGATGGAACCAGCCTTTCAGGAAAAGTAATTTTACCGGACGGAACTGAGGTTGATGCAGATGATGCTCAAACACCGGTTTCTGACGAAGTATATTACATCGTTCCTGGAAAATGTACAGAATGTAAAGGATTCCACGATGAACCTCAATGCGCTGCTGTATGTCCGGTTGATTGTTGCGTACCAGATGAAAATCACGTAGAAAGTGAAGAAACCTTGTTGAACAGACAGGCGTTTTTGCATGGTGAATAACTATAATTTATATGTATAAAGAGAAATCCTGAGTTTAACGCTCAGGATTTTTTTTGCCAATTTTAGTTTTTATTAATAAAAATTTTGGTATTTAAGGTTTTATTTTTGTTAATTTGATTAAAATTTTAACACTTTGTTTGATAATTTTAATAATAGTCCTATGAAGAGATTTATAATTTTACTCCTAATATTCATAAATACCACTGTTTTTGCCCAAGAAACTGAATATTCTATTGTAGTAAAAGATATAGAAACACAACTGCCAATAGAAAATGCAACCGTTGTTATATTAAAAACGAAGCAAATTTTATTGAGCAACCAAGAAGGAAAAGTAACTTTTATGTTAAGTGGAGGATCGAATGTACAGATTTCTGAAACTAATTATGAAAATGTTACACTTCGCTGGTTAACTTTAAAGGAAGGTGAATTTGTTGTTTACTTGAAAAATAAAGACAATAAACTTGACGAAATTGTTTTATCGAAAGAGAATCCTCAAAAAATACTTCAAAAAATTGTTTCTAATTCAGCACAAAAACTGGCGATGCCTTATCGATTGAAAGTTTATGTGAGGGAATTTTTTATGCTTGATAATAAATATTCGTATTATAATGACGGACTTGTTAACTTTCAATTTAATGTCAGTCAAAAGAAAGTAAGTACAACATTACTGGTAGAACAAAATAGATCTTACGGCTTAATTGAAGAGGATGTAAGTGCCGATTTAAAAGGCTATAATTTGAATGATTTAATGGAAAATTATTCCAATTTGAAGTATTTCGATCCTATTTTAGATTCGAATGCAAAAAAAGAATTTGATTTTATTACGAAAGGGCATCCGAGTAATAAAGATTTGTATATACTGACAGTAACGCCTCTGGATAAATCTAAGAAAGCAATTGATAACTATGAAATTGTATATGATCCGGAAAAGAAATTAATTATAGAATTTAGTATAGTTGTAACGCCGGGAACAGTTGCTGAAATCGAAGAAAATAAATTAATAGGTGCTAAAAACATTACCAGATCTTTGGTAAAAGTAAGTTACAGGGTTGAAGATGAAGATTATTATTTGTTGAGTTCAAATGAAGAAATAGCTTATGATCTTGTTATGAAAGATAAAGCAGTTAAAAATATTCAGGTTAGAAATAGTTTTATTACCACAAATTTCAGCAAACAAAAATTTACCTATAGTGAAAGTGATGTGTTTAAAGAGAAAACGCTATTTAATAAAAAGAATAAAATCTTAACGAACTACTGGAATATCTCCGGTTTTACAGCTACTGATGAAGAAAAAACATTAATTGAAGGACTAGAATTTAAAATGTAATTTAAAGATTAAAATATAAAAAAATCCTGAATATCAATATTCAGGATTTTTTTATGCTATTTTTTTTGCCACGATAACGTAGGTATCATAAGCATAGGTTTTACGGTCGATAGTTTTGATTATTTCAAAATTATTCAGATACAAAAAAAGCTGAATTTCATTGAGCGTAAAAACACGAACGGTCGAGAAATCATTTTCAATTACTTCCTTTTCTCCATTTATAATTGTGTAGTATTGAGCCGTCCATTCGAGCATAAAATTTTCTAAGGAATTGTTAGTATCCCAATGACTTTCTCTTTTATAATTGATGTTCTGAAACTCCGCTTCATGAATTATTGAAGGATTTTCTTTTGTAAAAGGAATAAACCGATTAGCATCAATAAAATCAAAAATCAGAACTCCGTTTTCATTTAGATTTTTATAAATAGATTCAAAAGTTCTATTTACGTCATCATTGGTAATTAGGTAACTTGTAGATCTTCCGGTGATTAAAATAGAATCTACAGGTTTATCGAGTTTAAAATCACGCATATCGCCTTGAATGAAAGAGCAGTTTTTGTTGCGTTCTTTGGCAATTGCAATCATATCGTCGCTGTAATCAAGCCCTTGATAATTTTGATTGTTTTCTGCGAATCGTTTTGCGAGATTTCCTGTTCCGCTTCCTATTTCCAAAGTACTAGAACTCTTATTTTCCTGAATCAGATTATTATAAAAAGCATATTCTTCGTCATAATTGACGAAAGATTGATACATCGCATCGTAAATTGCGGCCATTTTGCCATCATATAAATTTGCCATAATGATCGGTTTTTAATTATAAAATTATAAAAAAAGGGCTGTCATAAGACAACCCTTTTGATTTATTTAAACAAGTTGAACTTAGAATTTATAATTTACAGATAAGTTAAACATAGTTCCTAATTGGCTAAAATGTGAACCATCATAGGTCATTCTGGAATAACGTTGATTAAATGTAATTAAGTTAGATTGTGCTTTAACTTGTGCAGGATCTGCTAATAATGCAGCTCCAGCTTCATTTTCAGCTACAAATTTCCATTCTGGTAAAATGTTAAACAAGTTGTTCACATTTAGTGCGATTGTTAATTTTTCAGTAGCATTAAAATTAACGCCTAAATCAGTAACAATTTTAGCAAGGAATTCTGTTTTAAGATTAGCTGAATCATCACGTTCTGTTTCAGTAGATCCAGGAATTCTTACCAGTTTTCCATCAGCATCTCTTACTTCATTAGAAACTAAACCATCCTGATTAAAAGTAGATTCTCCGAAATAAGTATTATTAAGAGAAAAACCAAATTTACCAATTTCATAGTTTATTCCTAAAATCCATTTTGTTTTAGGTCTTGATGTAAATGTTAGTGAGTTTAAGATATCGCTGAATGAACTATTATTTTTAATTCCAGAAATTCTTTCATTTTCAAAAGTGATATTTCCTGATAGATTAAAGCCTAATTTACCTTCTCCTATACCAATATTATTGTATCCGGTAACAACATCCAATCCAGAAGTTCTTGAATCGAAGGCATTAGAAAAATAGGCAACTTCACCAATTACTTCTCCAGTTGTAGGTAAAACTTCATATTGTCTGTCTCCTAATGTTACTCTGTCTTCTATTTTAATATTGTAATAATCAACAGTTATGTTGAAATTTTTAAAAGGTTTTGCTCCAAGACCAACTGTTATACTTGTTGATTTTTCTGGCTGTAATTGAGAAACACCCAGTTTACGTGCCTGAGGTGAAACATTGTTGATGATTCCGCTTACTTGAATTCCTTCTCCTGGAACAAAAGAATATTGTGATTTTTGAGTATAAATCTGGTGTAATGTTGGCGCTCTGAAACCTGTTGAAACAGATCCTCTAAACGTAATTTTATCATCAAGGAATTTATATCTTGTACTTGCTTTCCAAACTGTTGCTCCACCAAAATCACTGTATTCTTCGTGACGAACAGTTCCGTTTAGTAAAAAGTCTTTTGTAATGTCAAAAGCAACATCTAAATAAACCCCTACGTTATAACGGTTCCATTTTCCTGAGTTTTCGGGTAAATTTCCAGCAAAAGAATCTGCTCCGGCTCCATCCCAAGATGCCTGATCACCTTGCATAACAGAGAAAGACTCTGATCTAAACTCAGAACCAAATCCTATACTGATTTGATCAGATACAATCTTAGAAATATCGATATTTCCAACAACATGATTAAAAGAAGTTCCTCCCGGTTTAAACGAAATCGGGCTATTTTCTCTGTAAGTTTCATTTCCGTCTGCGTCAAGAATGCTAGATCTGTTTACAGAATTATTAACGGTATACGTTTGTTTGTTTCCTCCAACAGTAACACTGGCATCAGTATTCCATCCGTTTTTTACGCTTTTAAAACCTAATGTTGCATTATAATCAGATAAATCTCCTTCAAAAGTAGGTCCATATCCATCATATGAAGGATTTGCGGCATCACCATTTCCAAACAAATCATTTAGATAAGGATCGCCTGATAAAGGTCTCCAATAAGGTGTTCTGAAATTCGCAAATGAGTTTACCTTTTTGTACACATAAGCAGCATTATAATATAAGTCAGTATTATCACTAATAGTATTTCCACCATTAATTAAGAATTTTGCAGCTGCAGTTTCTGGTGAACCATTAACGTTTCTGGCATCAGGATGTCTGGCAAGAAATTCCTGAACATCTGCAATATCAGCACCAAAATCTCCAGCATCACCCTCAGCATCAACAGTTCCCGGTCTGTTTGCTAAATTTACTTTAGAAAAATCTATAGTATAATTCAAAAAGCCTTTTTCGCCAACTGTTGTACCATTATTTAAACTAACACCCAGCATTTCTCCATCTCCTTCAGAAGTAATTCCACTTCTTAAAGTTACAGATCCATCTGTGTTGTTTTTCTTTAAAATGATGTTCATAACTCCGGCAATTGCATCAGAACCGTATTGAGCAGAAGCTCCGTCACGAAGAATCTCAACTCTTTCGATAGCGTCTGTTGGAATCGCAGAAATATCTGCACCCGTTTCTCCACGTCCCGGAGAAGTTTGTACATAAAGTAAAGAACTTAAGTTTTTACGTTTACCATTAATAAGAATTAAAGTTCTGCTTGGTCCTAAGTTTCTAATTTCGTACGGATCCAGTAATGAAGTTGCGTCATTTACAGGAGTTTGTACCGTATTAAAAGACGGAATCTTGTACTGCAAAGCCTTATCAAATGTAGCTTGTCCTGTAGAAGTTAAATCTTTAGAAGATATTACATCAATAGGTAATGGAGTAGTAGTATTACTTCTTTGGGCAGTTCTTGATCCAGTTACGACTACTTCATCAAGATTTTGACCTCCTTCTTCAGATAAAGAAACGTCTATTTGAGAAGAATCTGCTAATCTTGTAACACTGCTGTAACCTAAATATGTAAAAACTAATGAAGCACCTTCTTTTACGGTAATTTTGTAAGATCCATCTATATCGGTAGAAACACCGTTATTAGTTCCCTTTTCAATAATGTTGACACCAGGTAGGGGATTTCCTGTATTGTCTTTTACTACACCCGAAACTTGCTTTTGAGCAAAAATAAAGAGGGTGTTAAATAGAAAAAATAAAATTGCAATTCTTTTCATGTTAAAACTAGTTTTGGTTAAAAATTTTGTATGTGGTTTGTTAAATATTGTGATAAAATTAGCATTATTTAACAAAAGATTACAATAAAGTTGAATTTTTTTTAGGAAAAGTACTAAAAAAGTATATATCGTCATTTTTTGTACACTTAAGAGCTATTAAATCTTATATTTGCAAAATTTTAGGGGCAAAATGTATCATTTTGGCAAAATAAAATTATAAGAAAAAAAAGATCATAATTCGATCGGTTAAAACGCTAAAGAATTGATTTGTAATCAACAATACCAGTGTTTTCAAGGGTCGAAATAAATAAAAAACAAAAATTATCTACATATGAAAGCAGGAATTGTAGGATTACCAAATGTTGGAAAATCGACTCTATTTAATTGTTTATCTAACGCAAAAGCGCAGAGTGCAAACTTTCCGTTTTGTACAATCGAACCTAATATTGGTGTTGTAAACGTTCCGGATCCAAGAATCAACAAACTTGAAGAATTGGTAAAACCAGAGCGCGTACAGATGGCAACTGTTGATATTGTAGATATTGCAGGTCTTGTAAAAGGCGCCAGTAAAGGTGAGGGTCTTGGAAATCAGTTTTTAGGAAATATCAGAGAGTGTAATGCTATTATTCACGTTGTACGTTGTTTTGATAATGATAATATTGTTCACGTAGACGGAAACGTTAACCCAATTCGTGACAAAGAAACAATTGATATCGAATTACAGTTAAAAGACTTAGAAACAGTTGATAAACGTTTAGAAAAAGTAAAGCGTGCTGCTAAAACGGGAAATAAAGAAGCTCAGACAGAAGAAGCTTTATTAAACCGAATTAGAGAAGCATTATTACAGGCAAAATCGGCTAGAACAATTGTTCCTCAAAATAATGATGAAGAAATTTTAATGGAAGGTTTCCAACTAATTACTTCAAAACCGGTTTTATACGTTTGTAATGTTGACGAAGGTTCAGCTGTAACCGGAAACAAATATGTAGATCAGATTCGTGAATTAGTAAAAGATGAAGGTGCAGAAGTTATCATCCTTTCAGTAGGAGCAGAGGCTGATATTACAGAATTAGAAAGCTACGAAGAGCGTCAGGTTTTCCTTGAAGATATGGGATTAACAGAGCCGGGAGCATCAGTTTTAATTCGTGCTGCTTACAAGTTATTAAAACAACAAACCTACTTTACAGCCGGTGTAAAAGAAGTTCGTGCATGGACAATCAATATTGGTTCTACAGCGCCACAAGCTGCCGGAGTTATTCACACTGATTTTGAAAAAGGATTCATTCGTGCCGAAGTTATTTCATACGAAGATTACGTTCAATACGGTTCAGAAGCAAAAGCTAAAGAAGCAGGAAAATTCAAAGTAGAAGGAAAAGAATATATCGTAAAAGATGGTGATGTGATGCACTTCCGTTTCAACGTATAATTTTTTTTTTAAGAGAATAGAATAAAGAATAAAGATAAAAGACTAAACTGCTGGAGAAATTCAGCAGTTTTTTTTATGCTTTAAAATAATCTGCAAAATCTGCGTGAAACTAATAAAGCATAAAAAAATCCGTTTAAATCCGCGTTTTCGCTTTAGCGAATCCGTTTCATCCGTGTGCCATTTTTGAATCTGCTAAATTTTCAAAAAACAAAAAAATCTAATTTATTTTTTTGGCTCAAAAATTGAATAGAGAAAAATTAACCATTAACTAAAATCTAAAACCAATCAAAAATGCTTAAAAAAACGCTCAAATTTGTCGGCTGGACTCTTTTCGGAATCTTCGGTTTTCTTGTTCTTTATGTACTATCTGTTTATCTAATTTCTAAAATCACCGTAAATGCTGATATCGCTCAGGTTGAAGAACAAGATGCAGTCCCAATTTACATTCTCTCAAACGGCGTTCATACGGATATTGTAGTTCCAATTGTAAATGATATAAAAGACTGGCGAAACCAAATTCAGTTTAGCCAAACCCAATCAAAGGATTCTTTAATGAATTTTATAGCATTTGGCTGGGGCGATAAAGGTTTTTATCTTGATACTCCTGAATGGTCAGATTTAAAAGCAAGTACAGCACTTAAAGCTGCATTTGGAGTAAGTTCATCTGCCATGCACACTACATTCTTCAAACAATTAAAAGAAGGTGAAGATTGCAAACGCATTTTAATTTCCAAAGAAAACTATCAAAAATTAGTTACTTACATTTCAGATAGTTTCAGTAATCCAACAAATCCGGAATGGATTGAAGGACACAATTATGGAAAAAAAGATGCTTTTTATGAGGCCAAAGGAAGTTACAGTCTTTTTTATACCTGTAATACCTGGGCAAACAGCGCACTAAAAGCCGCAAACCAAAAAGCAAGTTTATGGACAGTTTATGATAAAGGAATTTTTATTCATTATCAATAAATTGGTTATGAAAAAGATAATTTTTATAATAGTCTTGTTAATTGCATTTGGGTCTTGCAAAAAAGCACGAATGAGGCCATGTCCAGATTGTCTTTTTTTATACTTCGAAAGTCCGCAACCAAAAGATGATTCTGAATTAGATAGATTCCCACATAGATTTAGAGGAACGTATAAAGATAAAGATTCTTCTTTTTTAACAATTAATGAAGATCGGATAATAGTAAAATATTTTACGAAATCTAAAATTCATAAAAATGAGTTAGATTCAATGAGAGCTGAATATTATATATACAGTAATAAAATAATAAGGAAGAATTCTAAAGAAAACATTTATGTGCAGTTAATAGGAGATTCATTAGAATTATTAGAAACTCATCTAGATACCATTTTTAGATTTTCATACAATCAAAAAGCAAAACGAATACAAGGTCAATTAATATTAAGTACTCGGGATTCTATTTTTTGGGATATTCAATTTCTATCATTAAATAATAATACATTAAAATTTAAAGATATTTATTTGCCAAGCGATCTTAAAAAACTTGACTCAGTTACAGCAATAAAAGCTCAAATAATAGATTCTATATCTTATTTAATAAAACCAACTCGACGTGAGTTTAAAAATATTTTAAAAATTAAAAATTTAGGAACTGATAGAGAATACGATATACTTTCAAAATAACTTTTAATGACGCTCACATGGTAAAAATGTAAAATTTGCCCAACATACGAGAATTAAATTTTTTTAATTTTTCTTAATTTTGAACATATACACCCAAAATCAGAACTATCGTGAAATTAAAAAATATATTCTCCAAATCATGGTTTCTATTAAAGAACACCTTTTTAGAATTTAATGATGATAACGCCATAAAACTAAGTGCAGCATTGGCATATTACACCATATTTGCATTACCACCTTTGTTGATTATTATCATTACTATATGTGGATTTTTCTTTGGTGAAGATGCTGTTACAGGTCAGCTTTACGGACAAATAAACGGAATGGTTGGAAATAGTGCCGCAATTCAGATTCAGGAAGCGATAAAAAATGTCCAATTATCAGGAGATAATATGTTTGCAACTGTATTCGGAATCGTGATGCTTTTAATTGGTGCTTCTGGAGTTTTTGCCGAAATACAAAGTTCTATAAATTATATTTGGGGATTACGTGCAAAGCCGGATAAAGGCATTAAAAAATTCATCCAAAACAGGTTAATGTCATTTTCAATGATTGCTTCGGTTGGTTTTCTAATGCTGGTCAGTCTTTTTGTGAGTACGACATTAGATTTAGTGAGTGCCCGTTTAAAAATATATTTTCCTGAAAGTACAGTTTATTTATTTTACGTCGTCAATATTATTATTGTACTCGCCAGTATTACATTTCTTTTTGCTATTATTTTTAGAACATTACCCGATGGAAAAATAAGATGGAAAGATGCTTTTATAGGATCAACAGTAACTGCAGTATTATTTATGATTGGTAAATTTGCAATAGGGTTTTATTTAGGCAGCTCTACAGTTGCCTCAATTTATGGCGCTGCTGGTTCGGTAATTATTATTTTAGTTTGGGTCTATTATTCGGCAATTATTCTGTATTTTGGAGCAGAATTTACCAAAGTATACGCAAAATCTTACGGCGGTAAAATTTATCCAAATGAATACTCGGTAGAGATAGCAAAAGAGATTTACGAAATCGACGAACCGAAAAAAGGACCAGTAGAAGATAAATTGCAAAAAGAGAAACCATGAAAATAATAGCCTTTGGAGGAAGTAACAGCGCACATTCAATCAATAAACATTTAGCAACGTATGCCGCAAGTTTATTCGAAAATGCCGAAGTTGAAGTTTTAGACTTGAATGATTTCGCGATGCCCTTATTTAGTGTTGATCTTGAAAAAGAAATTGGTCAGCATGACACTGCAAAAGCATTTTTAACAAAATTAGAAAGCGCTGATATTCTGGTTGTTTCTTTGGCTGAAAATAATTCTAATTATTCTACAGCCTTTAAAAACATTTTCGACTGGAGTTCCAGAATTACCAAAGAAGTTTTTCAGCAAAAACCAATGTTATTATTGGCTACTTCTCCAGGCGCAAGAGGCGGAGCTTCAGTATTAGAAATTGCAAATAATGCCTTACCAAGATATGGTGCACAAATAAAAGCCACATTTTCATTACCTGTTTTTAATGCCAATTTTGATCTCGAAAAAAATCAAATTTCCAATCCCGAATTAGATAAAGAATTGAAAGATATTATAAAAGCCAGTTTTTAATTTCATGACAACAAAAAAGACCTTTTTTCTATTCCTTTTTATCAACATTGTATTTTTATTTTCTTCGTTTGCACAAAAATACAGTGCAGTAGATAAGATTGTTTTAAAATATCCAAAAAGCTTTGATACAACCGAAGAATTAGCAGAACGAATTGAAAAAGATTTTAATTCGGAACACGATAAAGCACGAGCAATTTACAGCTGGATTGCATTTAATATAAAATATGATTATGCTGCTTTTTTAAGACCGGCAAAAACGCAGGGATTTAGTTATCGTACCGAAGCAGAAAAACAAAAGAAAATTCAACAGCTCGAAGATAAACTGATTCAAAATGCATTTAAATCCCATAAAGCAGTTTGCGAAGGTTTTACAGCCTTATACCAGCACTTAGCTTCATTAGCGGGTTTAAAATGCGAAATAATCAAAGGCGATTCTAAAACAAGATTAGACGATATTGGCCGCGAAGAATTAAATTCGAACCACGCGTGGAATATGGTTTTAGTTGATAAAAAATGGCGTTTGATCGATGTTACATGGGGTCAGGGTTATTTTGATAATAACAAAGGACGAATGGTAAATGATTTTTCGCCTGTTTATTTTGATACAGATCCGGATTATTTTTTCACCAAACATTTTCCTGATTCGGGTTCTTACTTAGGAAACAGATTAAGTAAGGAAGATTTTCTTAACGGACCTTTACTTTATAATAAAGGAATTGAGGGCAATCATAAAATTAAAGAACCGGAATCTGGTATAATTGAAGCTGGAAACGGAGAAAAAATCACATTTTTAATCGCGAACATTTCAAAATCGGATCAGTTTTATTATTTAAATAAAAGGAATCAGCCCGTTAAAATTGTCAACGGAAAAGAAAAAAAAGGAGGTTTAGAATTTCAAATTACCTTTGATAAAAATATAGGCAACTACATTACTTTTTTTCTGGATACAAATAGCATTGTTTCTTTTAAAGTAGTTTCAAAGTAAGAATTATTTTGCAATACTGATTTATATCATTTTCTTATTGCACCGAATTGGCGTATCTTAGCAATTCACGGATTTGAAAAAATATAGCAATTTGCCTTATGGAACCAACTTTTTTGAAATCGATCTTAGATAATGATTTCTATAAATTTACGATGCAGCATGCCGTAATTAAACTTTTTCCAAGAGCAAAAGTTCGTTATGCATTTATCAATCGCGGAAAGCATATTTTTCCGCCCGGTTTTGCAGGTTTGCTTCAAAAATCTGTTGATGCAATGGCAAATTTGCGATTAACAAAAGATGAAAAACATTATTTATACCATTATTGTTCGTATCTGGATCCCACTTATTTAGATTTTCTTCAAGGTTATAGTTACGATCCGTCAGAAGTTCATATTACACAGGAAGGATCAGAAATAAAAGTAGTTATAGAAGGTTTTTGGTATCGCACTATTTTGTGGGAAGTACCTTTGATGGCTTTAATTTCAGAACTTTTTTATAAAACAAATCTTCTGATTCGTTTAAATGACGAAGCTATTAAAAGTCTTACCAAAAGCAAAATTGATAATTATAATTCCTTAGGAGTTTCAATTTTAGAGTTCGGCACAAGACGCCGTCATTCATACGATGTTCAGGTTTTGGTCAATGAAACGCTCAATACTTTTGGATCTCAAAGTTTTATCGGAACGAGCAATGTACATTTTGCAATGGTTAATAATAAACGACCTTTAGGCACGCATGCGCACGAATGGTTTATGTTTCATGCAGCGCAATTTGGCTTTAAAATGGCGAACTTAATTAGCCTTGAAAACTGGACAAAAGTATACGGAGGCGATCTCGGAATTGTTTTAACAGACACCTATACAACTGAAATTTTCTTCAATCAATTTGATAAAAAATGTTCCAAACTTTTTGATGGTGTTCGACATGATAGCGGTGATCCGATAGAGTTCGCCCAAAAAGTAATTACGCATTACACCAAAATGGGAATTGATCCAAAATCAAAAGCAATTGTTTTTTCTGATTCCCTTAATTTTGAAAAGGTAAAAGCTATTTCTGATTTCTGTAAAGACAAAATCAAAATGTCATTTGGAATTGGTACTAATTTTACCAATGATGTCGGTCTTCCGGCAATGAATATGGTTATAAAATTGAACGATACAAAGCCGGATAATATGCATTGGCAAGGCGTTGTCAAACTTTCTGACGAAAAAAATAAAAATACAGGAACGCCCGAAATGATTGCTTTGGCAAAACAAGTTCTCGGAATCAAATAGTATTTTTTTGTCAAAACTCTGATTTTTTATATTTTTATCGGCCGTATTTTTTTAAAATCAATTTAAATAGAATTAAAGCTGTTATTATTCATAACAAAAAAAAAATACGCTTTCATTTTTTATAGAGAAATGGTACATTAGCCAAAAATCCTAATTCATTTTATGCTAGAGCAAAATCAATATAACGAAGATAATATTCGATCACTCGATTGGAAAGAACATATTCGTATGCGACCGGGGATGTATATCGGAAAATTGGGGGATGGATCTTCGCCGGATGACGGTATTTATATACTTCTAAAAGAGGTTTTAGATAACTGTATCGATGAATTCGTGATGGGAGCCGGAAAAACAATTGAGGTAACGATCAAAGAAAAAACGGTTTCTGTTCGTGATTACGGACGTGGAATTCCGTTAGGAAAAGTAGTCGATGTTGTTTCTAAAATGAACACCGGGGGGAAATATGACTCAAAAGCTTTCCAGAAATCAGTTGGTCTAAACGGAGTCGGAACAAAAGCGGTGAATGCACTTTCGAGTGCATTTCGTGTAGAATCTGTTCGTGATGATAAACAAAAAGCAGCAGAATTTTCAGGTGGAAATCTGGTTTTAGAAGAAGATGTAATTGATACAACAAAACGTAAAGGAACAAAAGTAACTTTTACGCCAGACGAAACGATCTTCAAAAACTATAAATTCCGTTTAGAATATGTTATAAAAATGGTTAAAAACTATTGTTACCTAAACAATGGTTTAACGATTATATTCAACGGAGAAAAATATATTTCTGAGAATGGTCTTAGAGATTTATTAGAAGAAACAATTAGCGCAGAAGATTTAGAATACCCGATCATTCATTTGAAAGATCATGATATTGAAATCGCTTTAACGCACAGTAAAACGCAATATAGCGAAGAATATCACTCTTTTGTCAACGGTCAGAACACCACGCAGGGAGGAACGCACTTAGTAGCTTACAGAGAAGCGATTGTAAAAACCATTCGTGAGTTTTACAATAAAAGTTTTGAAGCATCAGACGTTCGTAAATCGATTGTAAGTGCGATTAGTATAAAGGTTATGGAACCTGTTTTTGAATCTCAGACCAAAACCAAATTAGGTTCTATGGATATGGGTTCTGATGACGGAACGCCGCCGGTTTCGGTTCGTACATTTGTAAACGACTTTATCAAAACCAAATTAGATAATTATTTACATAAAAATCCGCCAACAGCAGAAGCCTTATTGCGTAAAATTTTGCAGGCTGAACGGGAGCGTAAGGAATTATCAGGAATTCGTAAACTGGCAACAGATCGTGCTAAAAAAGCCAATCTTCATAATAAAAAATTAAGAGATTGCCGCGCGCATCTTCCGGATACAAAAAACCCAAGAAACTTAGAAAGTACGCTTTTCATTACCGAGGGAGATTCGGCTTCCGGATCAATTACCAAATCGCGTGATGTAAATACACAAGCCGTATTTAGTTTGCGTGGTAAGCCTTTGAACTCCTACGGAATGAGTAAAAAAATTGTGTACGAAAACGAAGAATTCAATTTACTGCAAGCGGCTTTAGATATCGAAGACGGACTGGAAAAATTACGTTACAACAACATCGTAATCGCAACCGATGCCGATGTCGACGGAATGCACATTCGTTTGCTGTTGATTACTTTTTTCCTGCAGTTTTTTCCTGAATTAATCAAAGAAGGGCATTTGTATATTTTGCAAACACCACTTTTCAGGGTTAGAAATAAAAAAGAAACTATCTATTGTTATTCTGAAGAAGAAAGAAGAGATGCCATCGAAAAACTAAAACCAAAACCGGAAATCACACGATTTAAAGGTTTGGGAGAGATTTCGCCGGATGAGTTTAAAAACTTCATTGGAGAAACGATTCGCCTTGACCCAATTATGATGGATAAAAACACTTCGATTGAGCAATTATTGTCTTTTTATATGGGGAAAAATACTCCAGACAGACAAGAGTTTATCATCAAGAATTTGAAGGTAGAATTGGATGCTGTTGAGGCTGAGGTTTAGAAAAATATGACAATTTAAAAATGAATAAAGAAATAATTTACTTATAATTATAAATTTTAGGAATCAGTAATAATATAAAAAAATATGGCAGACGAATTTGATGAGAATGATGATATTGAAATAGAAGAAGGGAATGAGGATATTAAAATAGAAATTCCTTTTGATCCGTCTGAAATAAATATTAAAATTATTCCAAGAAACATTGGACAACTTGTTGAATTGTTGGAAGATAATCAAATATTAATTCCAAAATATCAAAGGTTGCCTAATTTATGGAGTGAAGTAAAAAAAAGTAGATTCATTGAGTCACTTATGTTAGATCTACCTATTCCTTTATTTTATTTTGATGAAGGTGATGATAAAAAATGGTATGTTGTTGATGGTCTACAAAGAATGAGTACTTTAGAACACTTTATAATAGGAAAAGGCGATGTTGGTAAAAATAAGAATAAATTAGTTTTACAAAACTTAGAATTTCTAACCGACTATAACGGTAAAACTTGGGAAGAACTTCCTAAAGATATAAAAAGAAGAATTAATTCAAATCAGGTAACTATTAATCTGATAGGAAAAGGCACTCCCGATGAAGTAAAGTATACCATTTTTAGTAGAATAAATCAAGGAGATGTTCCCTTAAAAGCTCAAGAAATAAGAACAGCCTTATTTCAAGGATATAGAGTAGATTTTTTAGAGTCTTTAATATCTGAAGAAACTGATACCGGTAAAATTTTCAGGAAAGTTACAGATGGTTCAGTAAAGTCCAAAAGACAAGAGGATTTAGATTTTATTTCAAGATTTATCTCTTTTTATCTTATAGATTATAATAAATATGAACCTGACATGGATAGGTTTATTACCACTGGGACTAAACTAATTCCAGTAGAAATTGAAAAGCACAAAAAAATAAAATCTGATTTTTCTAAATCTATGATTTTATCTTACGATATTTTTGGAAGAGATGCATTTAGGAAAAGGATAAATGAGAATGATAGTAGAAAACCTATAAATAAACCAATTTTTGAAGTATTAAGTGTTTCATTTTCAAAACTTGATGAGTATAATGCCAAATATTTATTAAATAATAAAGAAACATTTATTAGTAAATTTATAGCATTTCAAAGAGATAATACTAAATTCTGGAATGCAATAACAACTGGAACAGCAACAAAAGATAGTGTAATAAATAGAAATAGAGAATTTAGTAATTTCTTAAATACTTTTTTAAATGATTTCTAATTTAAACATAAAGAATTTTAAATCTCACAAAGAGACTGATTTAGAACTAAGTAATTTAAATGTTTTCTGTGGTAATAATGGTGTTGGGAAATCATCTGCAATGCAAATGTTACTTTTATTAAGAGAAGCTATCATTAAAGATAAATCTTTTGAAGTATTAGATTTAAAATCTAATCCTGTAAAAATAGGAATTTTTAACGATGCCTTATATGAATTTGCTGAAATGGATTGTTTTAGTTTATCAATGGTAACCGAGATAGGTAGTTATAATTTTTCTTACCAAGCAGATAGCGAAGATGACAAAGTGAAATCATTTGTAAGATTAAAAGTTGACAAATCATTTTTTCCTCAAAATTTTATCGAAGAAAGTTTGTTCAATACAAATTTTCAGTTTATTAGTGCATATCGAGTTGGTCCACAGATACAATATCCAAAAGATGACAAAATAATTGACGTCTATAAACAAATTTCGGTTTTAGATGGTAATTCAGAATATTTTGTTCATTATTTAGATCGTTATCGAGATATTGAAGTTTTAAAAGAGATTTGTAATCCTACTACAACTTTTACAGATTTATTTTCGCAAGTTATTGCATGGGAAAAAGAGATAAGTCAAGGAGTAAATATAGATATACAAGATTTAGGGAAATTAGGTTTTGTTTTGAAATATTCATTTGATACTGATACAAGTACGAAAAGAACGAAAAATTTTGAGGCTACAAACGTTGGTTTTGGGCTTAGTTATGTAATGCCAATACTAGTTGCTATTTTGTCTTCCCCAAAAGGCTCATTAGTGTTTATAGAAAACCCTGAAGCTCATTTACACCCTAATGGAATTTCTAAATTAACAGAACTTATATGCCTAGCTTCCCAAGCGGGAATTCAGATTGTATTAGAAACACATTCTGACCATGTAATTAACGGAATTCTTGTCCAATCAAAGGCATACGATGATACTAAGGGAGTAGTAGGAATAGATAAGAATAATATTAGCTTATATCAATTTGAAAAAAATTTCAAAGAACATTTTACACAAGTTACAAAGATTGTAATAGAAAATGAAGGGCTTATACGTTATCCTCCCAAGGGCTTCTTTGATCAATTTTCAATTGATAGAAAAATTTTAATGGGATTTTAATATGAGTAGTAATTTTGTTTTTTATATTAATTCAGATATTTTAGATTCAAGTAATTTTCTGGATTATCAGATAGATGCCTTTATTAAATCTGTCAATCCAATATTAAATGTTGGAAGGAAACTAAAGGCAAAAATTTATTATTCAAATTATAATATTAAAAGTTTAGTTGAATATTTTGATGAGCCATCTTTTAATAAAGATTTTACTAAAAGTCAAGCAAATAAATTAGAATTACTACTTAAAAATTGTATTAAGACTAGCGAGGCTAATAATTTTTTTAGAGTTCATTTTGCTGGAAGAGAAACTAGTTTAGAATTTTTAGAAATACCTTTTATAAATCCAAGTGATAAAGATAAAATTGTTATTTTTAATTTATCCCAAAATTTACCAAAGCAAAGCGTATTATTCGTTAAATCAAATGATGAATTTGAACGTATTGAAATTAATTCTTTTTGCGAAGTACATGAAATTTGGAAATTTGTAAATAATAATTTACCAATAAGAGAGTATAATTTTTCATCAAAACACGGGAATAGTACAACTAGAGCAATTGCTCCCAACACAGAAGATGCTTCACAATTATTATGTACAGATGAGGAAGCTAATTCTTTGCTGAAGACTGCAATTTTTGATTTAAGAGAAAGGAATTGGTGTTATAATTTTGATGAGGACAAGCAAACTTTTATTATTTTTCCTTGTGAAGGAGACAATCCACAGAATAAATTTCATGCTTTCCATATTGATAAGGATAAATGGAGAGAGGAAATTCCCAAATCAATATTAAAACATTTTAATAAAAATTAAGAAGATGTTTTACAATAATTTATAATTTCGAATATAAGTAAATGAAAGACGAAGAAGACGATAACATAATTCCAAACGACGACGAGAATAATTCAGATGAAAACCAACTTGATGATAATCAGGATGGAGATGACGATGAAATTATCAACGTAGATGCCAAGCATTTTGAAGGCCAGCATTTTTACGAAAATCAGGAAGAAGAAGGCGAGGACGTTATTACAAAAGTAACGGGTATGTACAAAGACTGGTTTCTGGATTATGCTTCGTACGTAATTCTGGAACGTGCAGTTCCGGCTATCGAAGATGGTTTTAAACCTGTTCAGCGTCGTATTATGCACTCTTTAAAAGAGTTGGATGATGGTCGTTATAATAAAGTTGCCAATGTTGTTGGTCACACCATGCAGTATCACCCACACGGAGATGCGAGTATTGGTGATGCCATGGTACAAATTGGTCAAAAAGATTTATTGATTGACTGTCAGGGAAACTGGGGAAATATTTTAACGGGTGACGGAGCTGCGGCTTCTCGTTACATCGAGGCACGTTTATCTAAATTTGCTTTGGAGGTTTTATATTCTCCAAAAATTACCGACTGGGGCGTTTCTTACGATGGTCGTCGTGCAGAACCAAACAATCTTCCGGTAAAGTTTCCGTTGCTTTTGGCACAAGGAGCAGAGGGAATTGCAGTTGGACTTTCTACTAAAGTCTTACCTCATAACTTCAATGAATTAATTGATGCTTCAATCAAGATTTTAAAAGGAAAACCCTTTACATTATACCCTGATTTCATGACACAAGGTATTGCCGATGTGTCAAATTATAATGATGGATTGCGTGGCGGACGTGTGCGTGTGCGTGCGAAAATTGCGCAGTTAGACAAAAACACATTGGTGATTACGCAAATTCCGTTTTCGACCAATACGACTACTTTAATTGACAGTATTTTGAAAGCCAATGATAAAGGTAAAATCAAAATCAAGAAAATTGAAGACAATACCGCAGCAGATGTTGAGATTTTAATACATCTTTTCCCTGGCGTTTCTCCAGACAAAACTAT
The DNA here is from genome assembly GCF_004362015.1 of Flavobacterium chryseum. Taxonomy (GTDB): domain Bacteria; phylum Bacteroidota; class Bacteroidia; order Flavobacteriales; family Flavobacteriaceae; genus Flavobacterium. The sequence continues at coordinate 156,182 of NZ_SNWW01000007.1, read as the reverse complement.
TGATGCTTTGTTTGCTTTTACAGCCTGCGAAACTTCTGTAGCGCCTTTAGGTTGTGTTATTGAAGATAACAAGCCATTGTTTATTGGTGTTTCTGAAATGTTGAAAATTTCAACACACAGAACGGTTGATTTGCTGAAGCAGGAATTAGAAATTCAATTAGAAGAATTAAAAAACAAATGGCATTTTTCTACTTTAGAAAAAATCTTCATTCGTGAAGAAATGTACATTGATTTCAAATTATATTCAGACAGAGAATCACTTTATAAATATTTATACGACCGTTTTGAGCCTTTCAAAAAATCATTCGTTAGAGAAATTACTGACGATGACTTACAAAGACTGACTCAAATCCCGATGATTCGTATTACTCGTTTTGATTCTGATAAAGCCGATGATTTTATCGCGAAGTTAGAAGATGAAATGAAAGAAGTAGAGCATAATTTGGAAAATCTAACTGATTTTGCAATTGCATACTTTACCAAATTAAAAGAGAAATACGGAAAAGGCCGTGAACGCCAGACAGAACTTCGTGTTTTTGATAATGTTGAAGCAACAAAAGTAGTTTTAAGAAATACAAAACTATACGTAAACCGAGAAGAAGGTTTTGTTGGAACAAGCCTTAAAAAAGATGAATATCTAACCGATTGTTCTGATATTGATGACGTAATTGTATTTTTACGCGATGGTAAAATGATGATTACAAAAGTCGATGCCAAAACATTTGTTGGTAAAGATATTATTCACGTTGCTATTTTTGATAAGAGCGATAAACGTACGATTTACAACATGATTTATCGTGACGGAAAATCGGGTCCTTCTTATATTAAACGTTTCAATGTTACGGGTGTAACGCGTGATAAACCGTATGATTTAACAAATGAAACTGCCGGATCTCAAGTAGTTTATTTTTCACATAATCCGAATGGGGAAGCCGAAGTAATCACGATCTTATTGCGTCAGGTTGGAACGATCAAGAAACTAAAATTCGATATTGATTTTGCCAAATTAGCGATTAAAGGAAGAGCTTCAAAAGGAAATTTAGTTACCAAATATCCAATCAAAAAGATTGAATTAAAGGAGAAGGGAATTTCGACTTTATTGCCAAGAAAAGTTTGGTTTGATGATACCGTGAAACGTTTAAATGTTGATGCCAGAGGTGAATTGCTAGGAGAATTTAAACCAAATGATAAAATTTTGATTATCAGTCAGTCTGGTAAACTTAAAGTTATCATTCCGGAATTATCAACTCACTTTGATGAAGACATGATTGTTTTGGAAAAATGGAAACCTAAAAAACCAATTTCGGCTATTTATTACGATGGAGAAAAAGAACGTTATTTCCTGAAACGTTTCTTAGTTGAAACCGAAAATAAAGAAGAAAGTTTTATTACAGACCATCCAAATTCGCAATTAGAAATTGTATCAACAGATTATCGCCCTGTTGCACAATTGATTTTTGCAAAAGTAAAAGGAGTTCAAAAAGAAGATTTGCATATTGATATTGAGGATTTTATTGCAGTAAAAGGTTTTAAAGCTTTAGGAAATCAACTTACAACAGATAAACTGAAACAAGTAAATTTACTTGATCCGTTACCTTATGAAGAACCTGCTGAAGAAATTCCTGAAAAACCGGAATTAACAGATGATGAATCTGTAGAAACAGAATTAGATGATGACGGCCAAATAGGTTTGGTTTTAGAATAATAAAAAAAAGCGCTAAGATATTCTTAGCGCTTTTTTTTAGAGATCCTTCTATTTAAATTACAACAGCATTTAATTGTTAAAAACCGTATCGTTATATTTTTATATTTTATTGAGGCCTTCTGATAGCTAAATCTGAGTCTAAATTTGTCTGTCAATAATTATAAAAACCAGCATGAAAAGTCAACTCATCTTTGTGATATTACTATTTTGTAGTTGTACAAATAACAGGTTTTACGGTCGCGTATATGATTTTGATACGGAGCGGCCAATAAAAAATGTGAATATAAATATTAGTGGTGATGTAACTCAAACAGATAGCACCGGATATTTTAGTATGAAAGTAAAATCAAATTTGCCTTGTACCATATTCTTGCAAAAAGCGGGATATGCTTCAAAAAAAATATGCCGAAAACCAGACTCTCTTGGAGAATTTAGTAAAAAAAGCTTAAGGAATAATTCAATTTATTTAATAAAAAAAGAAAGTGAATTTTCTAATCAAATTAAAAGCGAATAATCCTGTATTAGTGAAAAAGCTGATTTAGATTAGTATGTTTTTTTTCTTTTAATTTCTTTACAATTTTTAAAAAGGCAATTGCCGTAATGTACGCATCGCCCAAAGCAGTGTGTCGGTCTTTTTTAGAGATATCAAATTTATCGGCAAGATCATCTAAGGTGTAATGATCTTTTCTTTCGAACAAATGCGATTTTATTAAAGTCTTTTTATATAAATGAGCAGTATCTAAAGTTTTGTTTGTGAGTTCTGGCAGACCATTTCTTTGTAAAGCTTTGTTGATCATCCTAACATCAAAAATAGTGTGATGCGCAATAATAATCGAATCTCCTAAAAAAGTTAAAAACTGCTGTAAAGCTTCTAATTCATTGGGGCGTTTTAAAACAAAATCTTTCAAAATACCATGAATTTGAGCCGTCGATTTATCATAATGATCCTGTTTAATATAGACCTCAAAACTATCCTGAATTGATATAACATTATGCTGTAAAACAAGTGCGCCAATGCATAATATCCTGTCATTTTCGTAATCAAAACCCGTAGTTTCAGTATCAAGAACTACAAATCTCGTTTCTTCAATAGTACTATTTTCATTGAACAGATTTTCTTCTTTTTTCCAAAAATTAAATATACTCATACTTATACGACGTTTGAAATATTGAATCTTACGCTAATCAATTCCTGAAGTTCCTTGATGGTTTTAAAGGTTCTTTTCAATTTTATTTTTTCCATTTTTGATAAAGATTCCAAAGCAATAAATTGTCCCGAATCATTATGCAAAAGACCTTGTTTGGTTCTGAATTTCAATAAAGCTTTAAACGAATATGAGCAGGATAAATACAGTTCTCTGTTATTGGGTTCTAATTCGGCTAGCTTTTCGAATCTTTCTGCAGTACTGCTGATTGATTTAACAGAATGTGAAAGAATTAAAACCCGCGCAGCATCAGTCAACGGCATCAAAGCACGTCTTTTAATATCAAAATTATCTTTGTTTGCACCATCTTGTTCTACCAAAAATTGTCTAAAGAAACCTGTTGGCGACGGACTTTGCAACGCGCCACTCACTAAATGCACATAAAAAATAGGATTTGCTTTCACGCTTTCAAAAATAGATTCTGAAAGTTCATTTACAATTTCAGAATCTCCGTAAGTTACTTTATAATCAAAGAAAATAAATGATAATAAGACTTCATTTTTTCCGGGGTTTGTAATCCAGTAATGCACCTGACTTTTCCATTCATCAAGGCTCATACACCATTTAGGGTTCGAAGCCATCATTTCGGCAGGGCAATAATCATAACCAATTTCAAAAAGACCTTTATTGACAAGTGCTGCAAATTTCAAAAAATATATTTTTGTTTCATCCTTAAAAACATCAGAAACATTTTCATAAACAAGTGCATTATCCTGATCGGTATGCAGCATTTGCTCACTTCTTCCCTGACTTCCCAAAGCCAGCCAGGCGAATTTTACAGGCGGTGGACTGCTCATTTTTTCGATCGAGATTTCAATAACACGTGTTGTACAAGCTTCGTTTAATTCCGTTATAATTTTAGCAATTAAAGTCATCGGAATATTTTGATCTAAATAGCCTTGTAGCAATTGCATTATTCTCGCTCGGATAGGTTTAATTTCTTTGACTTTTTTAGCTCTTTTTAAAGCTTTTATTAAAACGGCAGGATTATTTCCTAATGCCACCATTACGTCATGTTTAGATAAAATCCCAACAGCTTTGGTATTAACGGTGCCATCTTTGGTAAGGCATAAATGGCTGATACTGCTTTTCATCATAGCCATTTGAGCCTCTGTTACCGTCATTTTTTTAGGATATGTAATAACCGGTTTCGTCATTATAGATTCTGCTGTAGTCAGGATCGAAAAATCTCCGGTAACGATTTTATTACGCAAATCTTTATCCGTAATAATGCCAATTGGCAGCATTTCATCTACAATTAATATCGCACCAACTTTTTTCTTATTCATGATTTTGGCAACATCTCTTGCGGTTGTAGACGGACTGCAAGTGACAATTTTCTTAGAATATTGTATCGGTTGTAAATCAAAAGTATCTTTACTGGAGTGCAAATCTTCCTGCCCTAAATCTCCGTATAATTTATCTTTATGAATATCTGAATACGGATTTCGGGTATTAGAAGCATAACTTTCAATCAAAAAATTACCAACATTTCTATTTTCAAGTGCATACGGTTTAAAAACTGCAATCGGAATTGCATATAAAATGCTTTCTTCATGCGCTACGGCTTCCATAATATAGTTTTCCTGAGCGAGAAGTGGTCTTAATCCAAAAATATCGCCTTCATCACACATGTCCAGAACAGTGTTTTTTTGACTTTTTCTAAGCGCCACGGCACCTTTATGAACGACATAAAATGAATCATGCGTTTTTTCATTTTCTGTAAATACAATAGCATCTTTATCTTTATAAATAATGGAAATTTGCTCCGATAATTTTTCAAGATCTTTTTGATGCAAAAAACTAAAAGGCGGATAGTCTTTTAAGAAATCGGCAACCCTGTGAGATATGGTATTTTTCATGCGTTAGATTTAGGTTCTAATGTAAGATTTAAAATAGAAATGTAAAAGAAACACCTGTAATTATTGTATAAAGTTGCAGAGTAGCAAAGTTACAAAGGGACAAAGTTTTTACTGTGAGGATATTGTATTAAGTATAATTCATAAAAAAAGCCCCAAATTTGGAGCTTTTCAATTATAATTTAGCGTGAAATACGTTACTCAATTCTGGTAACCGTTCCGTGTTGTTTTTCTTCAGAACCCACCATTCCGAACTCAAAAGTATAAGAATCCTTAGAAGTTGTTAAGATTTTCATTCCAATAGCTTTTTCTTCGGCCATGTTTTTTGGATGTTTTTTCTGCAAGATATATTCGCAATCGCTAACCCATCGAACGGTTGAAGTATCTGTTTTTCCTTCAAAAGTTTCAATTTCGATATCATCTTTACGTTCAAAAACAGTCGTTTTTTTTATGCCGTTAACTTCAAATTCAAACTTGAATTTTCCGTTTTTAAAATCTTTACAATTGTGTTGTGCATCATAACAAGATACTAATGCAAGTAACGGAAGGAAGAATAATATTTTTTTCATTTAAATAATTTGTTTTTTTAGGAGCTGTTTCCTGCTTTCCATTTCAATCTTTTTATTTTCTAAAGAAAAAAATAAAAAGGATTTCCATTGCAATCAGGGCTAGGAATATATCGGATATATAAGAAGCACAGTTACAATAGAGGCTAAAATGATATTAAGAAAACTCAGAAAAATTAAATTTCGCCTTTTGTTTTGATCTGCTTGTTCATCAGATAATTTTGTTTGGCAGAATTTAATTAGAATCCAAAACCAAAGTCCGCCTAAATCAGAATGAAACTCTATCACTTTAATCGTTTTAATTCATCATCGGTAAAGTTCTTAATTTCTTTTTCTTTGGCAAACTTTTCTGCATTGTAATTTCCGGATTTATTTTTCGGAATCGATAAACTGTCCCAGGAACTATTTTTCAATTGTTTAGCGTAAAAAACAATCTGACCAATATGATAGGGGTAATGTGCTAATTGACGATTTATGGCTTCAATAACCGTGTGACCTTCATTTCTAATATAAATAATATCCGAAAGTTGTTCCGCTTTTAAACTATTCAAAGCATCAAGAAAACAATCCCAGCCTTTATTCCAGGTTGCTAAAACTTCTTCCTTAGATTGTAAATCATTTTCAAATTCGGCATCGCGGTTGCGCCATTCTTTCTCACCATCAGAAGTTAAAAAGTCTGTCCAACGTGATAACATATTGCCCGAAATGTGTTTTATAATTGTTGCAATACTATTGGTATCTTCATTTACAGAAACAAAAAGCTGTTCCGGTTCTAATTGATCCATTGCTTTTTCTCCCAACATTTTATAATAGAGAAATTGCTTTTTAACGCTTTCTAAATAAGAAGTATCTGCACTCATATTTAAACAATTTTAATGTCATATTTGTCTAAAAGTCCCACGATTCCCTGATTGGAGAATTGTGCTTTTCTCATCGGATTAAATTCGGGATCAATTTTGTAATTATAAGCCGTTCTAAAATCGACAGCTGCCAATTGTGTATCATTAAAGATTGCACCGTCCAGATCGCAATTATCAAAAACAGCACTCGTTAAATTGGTTCCGATAAAAGTAACTTCTCTCACAGAACAATTGATAAATTTAGTTTTCGGCATTTTTTTGTTCGAAAATATGGCATAATCTAAAGCCGTTTCCTCAAAATAAACCTGAAATAAAAAATCGTCACATTCATTAAAAGCAATTCCTAAAAGCTTACAGTTTTTAAAAGTCACATTTTTTAAACTCGTACTAAACAGACTTGTCATCGATAAATTACAATCGATAAATTCGCAATCTAAAAAAGTATTGTAAGCAAAATTGCTGTTAGAAAAATCACAGTTTTTAAAAACACAATCTTCAAACTCACGATTGTTTATTTTTTTGTCGATGTAATTGACTTTCTCGAAGGTTTTTTGAATGTGGATTAGACTTTCCATGTTGTATTGTATAAAATAAAAGTTTTTAATTTCAAGTTGGATTAAACCTAACAGGTTTCAAAAACCTGTTAGGTTTGCTTAAGCGACAAATTAGTCATTAAACAAACCTTTCATAATAATTTTTAACCCATAAAAAATTAAAAACATTGCACTTAAACAGGCAATAATTCCAATTCCTAAAACCAAATAATGCCAGTTTGTATGTTGATTCATAAATGCATTATAAATCAAGGATGGCCCAATAAACAAAAGAGGTAGTGAACCTGATAAATATTTAACGCCTTTTCCTAATAATTCTTTATTTGTTGCCATAATTTTTGTTTCAAGTCTTTTTTGTTTCAGGTTTTAAGTTTTTTAAGCTTTAGCTTTCAACCTTTGAGAACTCTGCGGTTAAACACCATCTCAAATCTCACAGAAACCTGTTTTACTTGTTATAATTATCTACAGCATTTCTTACGCTGCCATATTTCTGTAATAATTCAGAAGCTTCTTCATACGAAACCGGAATTTCTCCCATGATCATTTTTACGCCACGATCGACCAGCTTAACATTACTCAATTGCATATCAACCATTTTGTTTCCTTTAACTTTTCCAAGCTGAATCATCGCTGCCGTCGAAATCATGTTTAAAACCAATTTCTGAGCTGTTCCGGCTTTCATTCTCGAGCTTCCGGTAACGAATTCTGGTCCAACAACCACTTCAATAGGAAATTTTGCTGTTAAAGCCAACGGACTTCCTGCATTGTTAGTAATACAGCCCGTAAGAATATTATTTTCATTACAAGTTTCCAGACCGCCAATTACATACGGAGTCGTTCCGGAAGCTGCAATTCCAATCACCACATCATTTGCACCAATATTATTCGTTTGCAAATCTATCCACGCTTGCGTGGCATTGTCTTCGGCATTTTCTACCGCACGACGAATTGCAGTGTCGCCCCCAGCGATAATTCCGTTCACCAAATCAAACGGAACTCCGAAAGTAGGAGGACATTCAGAAGCATCAACAACGCCTAAGCGCCCGGATGTTCCGGCTCCGATATAAAAAATTCTACCGCCCAGTTTTAGTTTCGTTACAACTTGTGCCACTAAAGCCTCTATTTGCGGAATGGCTTTTTCTACAGCGTCAGGAACAGTTTTGTCTTCGTTATTAATATTTGTCAGCAGTTCCTGAACCGACATTTTTTCTAAATGTTCGTATTTTGAAGCTTGTTCTGTGGTTTTAGTAAATGTCATTTTTAGTATAATTGGTCTTGCCCAAAATTAATCTTTTTTATTGCAATTTTTAGAACCTTTTTGAAAGAAGTAAAATATTATATTTGTTACATATTAATAGAAAATGGATAAATTAGATTTATTGCAAGGGATTGGCCGCATCTCAGTTTTTGTTTCTTTATTGCTTGCGTTTTTTTTATTAACGGTTAAAACCGAAAATAAATTGGCAAACCGATTATTTGCCTGGTTTTTCATTTTTTCTGCTGTCGATCTCAGCGGATTTTTTATTGATGCTGTCACCCGAACCGCACTGAATTGGGAGATTTTTAGATCTACGGCTTGTTTATTCGGAATGCCTTTGTTCTACCTTTTTGTATTGGCGGTCTGTTATTCTGATTTTAGATTACAATGGAAACATTTAGTTCATTTACTGCCTTTTATAGTTGTCAATTTAGTTTTTATTCCGAGAATTTATTTAAACCTCGACACAGATCGAGATACTTTTGTTGCAGCGCTTAATCAATTGCCTGAGATTTATTTTATCCAGATTTTAATTGAATTTCAGTACTTGTTTTACATTGTCAGCGTATTTTTGATTTTGAAAAAGTATAGAGAAATCTATCTGGAAAATTATGCCAATTCGAATGCGGCGACTTATAAATGGCTTTTCCAGATAACATGTGTTTTTCTTATCGCACATTCAATTGTGGCATTAAAAAATTTATTGCGTTACAGTGGTTTCAGAGAGATATTTCTTTGGGCAAATGTACTTGTAGGAAGCATTGCATTGTTTATAACGTGCTGGTTTATAATGAAAGCACTTAATCATCCGGAACTTTTTAGAGGAGTTAATTCTAAATTGAAACTGACAAAAGATATTTTGCCGGAAGTGGAAGATAAATTGACTTCAACAAATGTTCAAGATGATTTGATTTCCAGTCAAATTTCGACATTAAAACAATATATGGCAGAGAAAGAACCTTTTCTTGATCCGTCACTTACTATCCAGGAACTTGCAAATCAAATCGATATTCCGGTTCGGGAATTGTCTGTTTTAATAAATCATAAGATGGATCAGCACTTTTTTGATTTTGTGAACGAATATCGTATCCAAAAAGCGATGAATATTTTGAAAGATCAGTCTAAAAGTCAGCTTACAGTTTTAGAAATTTTATACGAAGTGGGATTTAATTCCAAATCTTCGTTTAATACTTCTTTCAAAAAATATACGAATTTAACGCCGACAGCTTATCGAAACGCTTCATAATTAACGGTTTGTAAAAAGTCGTACGTCATACCCAAATAAGTCGAACCAATTTCCTGAGCAGAAAATGGTTCGACTTTTTTTTGTCGGTCGCATAAGGAAAATTTCTAAGGCAACTTTGCTTCAAATTAATCGAAACAAGTTTAAAAATTAGAAATCATGAAAAAAGCAAACCTCCTTATCTTTTTAGTATTGCCTTTATTTTGTTTAGCACAAGCATCATTAAAATTAAAAGGAAAAATCGCAAGCGAAACAACTCCATTAGAATGGGCAGATATTTCACTATCAAATCCTGAAGGAAAAATTATCGACGGAACAACCTCTAAACAAGATGGTTCTTTTGAAATCAGTCTTAAAAAAGGAACTTATAAAATCGGAATCAGTCTTTTGGGATTTAGTGATTTTGAAAAGGAAATTTTAATAGAAAAAGATACTGATCTAGGAACCATCATTTTAAAAGAAACTACAACCAATTTAGGAGAAGTTGTAATTCAGACTAAAAAGAAAACCGTAGAACAGAAAACAGATCGTTTGGTTTATAATCTTGAAAATAATGTAACAACGGTTGGCGGAGATGCTCTGAGCGCCATAAATACTGCGCCGGGCGTTGTGGTACAAAATAATACTATTACTATTTTAGGAAAAGGAACTTCCCGCGTGATGATTGACGGACGAATGATTGAATTAGCCGGAGAAGAACTAAATAACTATTTAAAATCTATTTCGGCAAGTGATATTAAAAACATTGAAGTGATCAGCAATCCGCCGGCAAAATATGATGCGGAAGGAACGGGCGGATTGATTAATATTATTATGAAAAAAGGCGTTCGCGATTCCTGGAAAAATACGACTACGGTTTCGTACGATCAAAATAAATTCGGAATTTATACTTTAAGAGATAACTTTTTCTACAATAAAAACAAGTTTAGATTTTCGGCCAGTGTGAATGCAAAAACAGGTTATTTGAATGCAACCGATGATTTGAAAATGTATTTTCCTGACGGACTTTCGCATATGTACAGCGCAACAAAAGTAAAAACCGAAAATCTTTCCGGAAAACTGGCTTTAGATTATGATATTTCTGAACGTACTACAATTGGATTTCAATATTTGAATGACAGAAATAATCCTGATTTTAAATCGAATATTAGAATTGATAATTATAATACTCAAAATCAATTGGATAATGTTATTTTGAATAACAGTTTTACCGATAAAGGATCTAGAAATCAGACTTATAATGCGCATTTGATTACGAAACTGGATTCTTTAAAAAGAAAATTATCTTTTGATGTGGATTATTTTGATTACAGTTCAAAATTCGACAGAAATTTCGTTGCCAATAATTACACGCCGGATATGACTTTTGTTGATGTGAATCAGTGGGGAAGAAATGTTTCGAATCAGGATATTGATAATGTGAGTTTTAAGGCCGATATGGAACATCCGTTTCAAGCATTGAATTTATCTTACGGCGCAAAAATGAGTTTTACCAATAGTGTAAGCGATGTTTTTTATTACAACACAATTTCAGGAACTCCTGAATTAGATCCGAACCAATCGAACCGATTTAAATACACCGAAAATAATCAGGCGTTTTATGTTAATGCAGATAAAAAATTGGGAGAAAAATGGAATTTCCAAATGGGATTACGATTGGAAAATACCCAGACAACCGGTTTTTCTGAAACTTTGAATCAGGAAACAGTTAATGATTATTTGAAATTATTCCCAACATTTTATGCTTCGTACAAGAAAAATGAGAACAATACATTTAGTTTGAATTACGGAAAAAGAATAAACAGACCGCGTTTTGATTTATTGAATCCGTTTAGAATTTATATTAACAGTAATAGTTATTCTGAAGGAAATCCGTTTTTGAGGCCTTCGTTTAGTGATAATTTTGAGTTTGCACATTCGTATAAAGAAATTTTGAGAACGAGTGTTTTTGTAAATGCAGTTACAAACGGCTATGGTGTTTTATTTACCTCAAACCCGGAAACGAATACACAAATTGTAACACGTGAGAATTATTTTAAAAACTTGAATTATGGTATTGGAGAAACTTATTCAACAAGTTTTGCAGATTGGTGGTCAAGTGAAAATTCATTATACTTTTTAGGAGCAAAAACTGAATTTATTAAGGATATAAGTGCATCGCCATCAAATAGTTTACAAATCGATTTTTCGACTAATAATACTTTTGTTTTAGGAAAAACCAGAAAACTCCAAGTTGATTTTGCTTACAGTACACCTTTTAAAAGTGGTTTATATGAAGTTGGATATACGTCGAGTTTTGATATTGGTTTTAAGCAGGATTTGTTCAATAAAACAATGCAAATTGCATTTTTAGCAAATGATATTTTTAATACTTCTTATTTAAAAGATTTTACTTCTGTTGTCAATGGTGTAAAACAAACCTACAGCCAAAATGAAAGCACCCGATTTGTACGTTTATCGGTGGTTTATAATTTTGGAAATAAGAAAATCAATGTGAAGGAACGTGCTTTTGGAAATCAGGAGGAGAAAAAGAGAACGGGGAATTAATTATTAATTGTTAATTGTTAATTGTGAATTGTAAAATGTGAAAATCAGAAAATTTGATTTTCGAATAGGTTATCCTAACAGGTTTTTAAAACCTGTTAGGTATTTTAATTTTAGAGAATTCGGATTTTAAACCTTATAAAAATGAAAGAACCATCAAGTATTTTTTACGATAAAGGTTCTTTTTTTTGCGTGAGGGATAGGAGCAAATTACCGAAGTAATGCGGATAGCCCGACCGGATTTGCGAAAGGCGCACATAAGCGCTTTGTTAAATAGCGCCTTTTGTAAATGTGGTCACGCCCTAATGATCTTTTCCGTAGCTATATTTTTAATTGGATTTACGTTTTAGGAACTTTATACCTAACAGGTTTTAGAAACCTTGTTAGGAAATCTATAAAAAGAATGCCAATAAAATTCCGAGTACGATCATAGAAACTTTGGCGATGTTGAATTTATGTCCTTCGCTGCTTTCGAAAATAATAGTTGATGAAATGTGGAATAATATTCCGATTACAATCGCTGTGATTTCGGTGTAATAATCGTTCAGGAATGAAAGATATTCGGAGGCGATTGTGCCAAGTGGTGTCATGATTGCAAATGTCAGCATGAAAGCAAAAATGGCTTTTTTGTTTAAATCGGCATTGATGAAGAATGTCGTTAAAATCACGGCAATTGGCAAATGATGAATCGCAATTCCGAGTGCTAAATCGTGATGATGGCTAACCGGAAAACCTTCTAAAAAAGCGTGAATACACAAACTGATGAATAAAAGCCACGGAATCTGTGACATTTTTGCATGCCCGTGAACGTGTCCGTGTTCTGCACCTTTGGAGAAAAACTCTAATATGATCTGAAATAAAATTCCGACCATAATAAACAAACCAATTTTATGATTGTGTGATTCGTAAACTTCAGGAAGCAAATGCATTACGGTTAATGATAGTAAAAATGAACCGCTAAAAGCAAGCAATAATTTTAGATTGGTTTTGTTGTTTGGTTTTAAAAACAAAGCCACGCCATAACCTAAAAGTACAGAAAGTAAGGGTAATATATAATTCATTTTTTAATGTTTAATCGTTGATTTGTTTAATCGGTTAATTGTTTTTTTGTTTAGCGATGAAACGGTTAAACAATTAAACGATTTACCAATTTATTTAAAAATCATGATTAATCGTTCGCTTTCGGTTTTGTGGAATTTTTTGAGTTTGTAGTCTCCAAAAATATCTAAGAGAAAAATTCCGGCTTCATCCATTAAATCCTGAAAATCTTTTAAGGTTAAGGCTTTTACTTTTTCGGTAAAATGATATTTTCGGCCTTGATCTTCAAAATCTATTTCTTTCAAAATATGTCCGTCTGCAACATATCTTTTTATTTTAAAATCGATTCCGTCAACGGTTTTTACTTCTTCGGGAACCAACGTTTCGATTACATTAGCTACGTTCATAAAATCGATTACGGCAAACCCATATTCAGATAAACTTTCTTTGATCGCTTTAAGAGTCGTCAGATTATCATCGTCACTTTCAAAATAACCAAAACTGGTAAAAAGATTAAAAATAGCATCAAACTTTTCTTCAAAAGGTTCGCGCATGTCGTGCACTTTAAAATGAAGGGTTTCGTTACTGTTTTTGCTCGCTTCGGCAATACTGTTTTCAGACAAATCGGCACCTAAAACATTAAACCCTAATTGGTTCAGGTAAATAGAATGACGTCCTTTTCCGCAGGCCAGGTCGAGTACTTTTGCTTTTTCAGGAAGATTGAGATAATGCGTAAGATTATCCATAAAAATCTGAGCCTCTCGGTAATTTCGGTCTTTATAAAGAATGTGATAATACGGAGTATCAAACCATGATGTAAACCAGTTTTCGGTGTTACGCTCCTGATTTGGTGTTGATGAGTTTGGTGCTTCAGACATTTATTCTATTTCAATTAATTCAAAGTACCGCAAATTTAGTGTATTTTTGCCGAAAAATAACTATTTCGCGACGATACCTGAATAATCAGATTTGCGTTTGCGATTGGGGTTATTTTTTAATACAAAAATAAAGATGGAAGAAAATTTTAGAATGATTGCCAAATGTTTTTTTGGTTTTGAAGAAATATTAGAGAAGGAATTAAGAGATCTTGGTGCTCAGGATGTCGAAAAAGGTGTGAGAATGGTAAGCTTTAAGGGCGATAAGGGTTTTATGTACAAAGCCAATTTATCGTTACGTACAGCGCTTAAAGTTTTAAAACCAATTTACTCATTCAGAGCAAATAACGAACAGGCTTTATATAAAGGTATTTCGGGCGTTAACTGGTCGAAATTACTGAATGCCAACCAAACTTTTGTGATTGATGCTACAGTGCATTCGACTTATTTTAATCATTCTGAGTTTGTTTCTCAAAAATGTAAAGATGCAATTGTAGATCAGTTTAGAGAAAGAACAGGACAAAGACCAAGCATTGATAAGGCTTTTCCAGATTTGAGAATCAATGTTCATATTGATAAAGATCAGGTTTCGGTGGCTTTAGATACATCTGGAAATTCACTGCATCAGCGTGGTTACAGAACGGCTACGAATATTGCGCCAATCAATGAAGTTTTGGCTGCAGGAATTTTATTATTGTCTGGTTGGGAAGGGCAAAGTCACTTTTTAGACCCGATGTGTGGTTCAGGAACTTTTTTGGCAGAAGCTGCAATGATTGCCTGCAATATTCCGGCAAACATCAATAGAAAAGAATTTGCTTTCGAAAAATGGAAAGACTGGGATAATGATTTGTTCGAACAAATTGTAAACAGTTTAATGAAAAAAACGAAAGAATTTCATTATACGATTAAAGGTTTTGATAAAGCGCCAAGTGCGGTAAACAAAGCCAAAGACAATATTAAAAATGCCAATCTGGAAGATTACGTTTCTATCGAAGAAAGCAACTTTTTTGATTCTGAAAAAGCGGTTGAAGGAAAACTTCACATGGTATTTAATCCGCCGTATGATGAACGTTTAGATATTCACATGGAAGAATTCTACAAAAATATTGGAGATACTTTAAAGAAAAGCTACCCGGGAACAAATGCCTGGTTTATTACAGCAAATCTTGAAGCCCTTAAATTTGTTGGATTGAAACCTTCAAGAAAAATCAAACTTTTCAACGCAAGCCTTGAAGCACGTTTGGTAAAATACGAAATGTACGAAGGAAGTAAGAGAACGAAGTTTCAAGTTTCTGAGTAAGGTACAAAGGTTCAGAGGTGCAAAGGTTCAAAGGAAAAACCTTTGCCCGCTTTGCACCTTTGTAACTTTGCACCTCAAAAAAAACCTCTGTTCCTCTGAACCTTTACAACTTTGAACCTCAAAAAAGAAAAAAATGTCAAAACTACAAATAAGAGCTTTTTTATACCAACTAGGATGTTTCGCGATTCTATTTATTTTAGGTAGATTTTTAGTGGCAACATACACAGGATTAACGGGACTTTGGATTCCGATGACTGCATTTATTATTGCTACTTTAATATCGCCTAAGTTTCAGGCGGTAAAAACTAAAGATGGTGAAAAGCTTTTTATGAAATGGATTTTTATAAAAGGAATAAAAGAAATCGGATAAATTAGTTATTTATGAAGATAATTGGACTTATTGGTGGAATTAGCTGGGTTTCTACAGCTGATTATTACAAGCTTATAAATCAGGGAATAAACGATAAACTGGGAGATCTTAATTTTTCAGAATGTTTGATTTACTCTTTCAATTATGCTGATATTAAAAAGAATAACGAAAATAACGATTGGGATTCTACTTTCAACATGCTTTTAAAAGGCTGTCAATTTTTGAAGCAAGGAGGAGCAACGGCAATTGTTTTGTGCGCAAACACCATGCACTTTATCGCCGACCGACTTGAAGAAGCTATTGAATTACCGGTTATCCATATTGCCACGGCAACTGCTGTTGAAATTCAAAAACAAGGATTGAAAAATGTGGGTTTGCTGGGAACAAAATTTACAATGGAACTTGATTTCTTTAAAAATAAATTAATCGAAAAAGGAATTGAAGCCATTATTCCGGATAATGAAGATGATAAAGATTTTATTCATACCACCATTTTTGAAGAACTAGGGAGAGGACTTGTAACTCCCGAAACTAAAAAACGTTATTTAGAAATCGCAAATGAATTAATAGCAAAAGGAGCGGAAGGAATTATTTTAGGTTGTACCGAAATTCCTTTGGTAATTTTGCCGGAAGATTTAGACGTTCCTATTTTTGATACCGCTATACTACATTCTAAAGCGGCTGTAGATTTTCAGTTGTCGTAATAATTTAGATGTAAATAAAAATGCCACGAAGCTTAATTCGTGGCATTTTTTTTTATAAAAGAAACTATTATTTTTTAGGAGTTGCTTTTTGAATTTCAGGTACAATTACTTTTTTCTTGTAAATAGGAATAAAGTACGAAACGGTATAATTAAAACCAATTCCGAAATTACCATCATAAGTACGGTTAAAACCTGGTATATACAAATTATCAAAACCATCAGGCTTTGAATTCGCTACCAAAAGTTTTAGCTGAACACCAAAACCTACAAATACATTATTAAAAACTTTTGCTTTTAAACCGCCGGCAACTTCAAGCCATCCCGCTGTAAGTCCGTCGTATTTTTGTCCGGCAACAATGGCAGGCTGTTCTCCCCAATATGGGTTTGCATTGTAAATTTTATAACTGTTTAATTGTTGGCTAAAAGTACTAAAACCACCGCGTAAGCCAATGCTTATAACGTTTTCCATGTCAAGCCAGTTATCGTACAAATTATAATCAAAACCTCCTTTAACATAAGTTCCTGTTGCACTAGAGTTTAGTCTGACATCATCAGTGGTTTTGTCTTCAAAACCAAGTTCTGCAGCTATAAAGTATTTTTTCGTCAAACGAAAATCTCCGACAATTTCAATTCCTTTATAATCTTTATCATATAAACCGCGTGTAAGTTTATATAAATCAACGCCTACGCGTAGACCATAACGATCTGTTTTTGGAGGAATAATGATACTGTCAGTTTGTACTTCCTGAACGGCTGGTTTAGTTTTCGCCTTAGGCTTAACCTGAACGCTATCTTTTGTTACCGTTGTTTCCTGGGCCTGACCCAAAAACATTGAAAACAATAAACAAGTACTAAAAATATACTTTAAGGTGTGTTTCATCTTCGAATTCAATATTTTTATTTATAGGGTCTATATCCTGCATCCATAATCCGTCAGCGGCAGGATCTGTTTGTACAAAAGGTATCTGATCATTTAGCTTAAAAATGGTTTTAAAACCACAAGCTCTTGATACGTAAGCATTTTGTCGTGTATAATCAAATTTTATTACATCAGTATTAACAAGAGACGCGTTATCGTTTCCAAAATTTAAAATAAACTGATAGGTTACTGTATCGACATCTGTTTTTAACGGAATACCAATGGAGTCAGCACTGGTTATGTATTTCTCATCGTCAAGAGCACTTTCATTAAAAACAATTCCTTCAGGTGCTCCTTCGCCAATTACTTTTAATCGTGTCACTTTTTTCTTTACTGTCGGATTATTAATATCGTAAAACGAAATTATTAATCGGGGAGTAGTTGGTGTATTTGGATCGCAAATATCATCTTTCTCGCAACCTGATAAACCAAAAGCAAAGACTAATAAAAAAGCTATTATTTTTTTCATTTAAATTTTTGTTATCGAAGTTCTAAAAGTACAACATTTTCAACATGATGCGTTTGCGGAAACATATCAACCGGTCGAACACGTGTTACTTTATATTTTTCGTCCATCAAAGCTAAATCACGTGCCTGTGTAGCCGAGTTACAGCTTACATAAACAACTTTTTTAGGAGCAATTTTTAAGATCTGATCGATAACGGCAGCGTGCATACCATCTCTTGGCGGATCTGTAATAATAACATCCGGTTTTCCGTGTTGCGCAATAAAACTTTCGTTAAAAACGACTTTCATATCTCCAACAAAAAACTCGCAATTCGTAATATTATTGCGTTCTGCATTTGCTTTAGCATCTAAAATAGCTTCAGGAACACTTTCTACACCAATTACTTTTTTTGCTTTTTTAGAAACGAATTGTGCGATAGTTCCCGTTCCTGTATATAAGTCATAAACAGTTTCGTCGCCGGTAAGTCCAGCAAAATCGCGTGTTATTTTGTATAATTCGTAAGCCTGGTCAGAATTGGTCTGATAAAATGATTTAGCATTAATGCTGAATTTTAAACCTTCCATTTCTTCCAGAATATAATCCCTGCCTTTATATAGCTTAATATCCTGATCGTAAATCGTATCGTTTTGTTTCGAATTTACAACATATTGTAATGAAGTAATTTGTGGAAATTTCTCGTATAAATGATCTAAAATCAATTCACGATTTTTCTTGTCATTTTCATAAAACTGAATCAAAACCATGATTTCTCCGGTCGAAGCGGTACGAATCATAAAAGTTCTTAATAATCCTGATTGTTCTCTCGGATTAAAAAAGGCTAAATTATGTTCGTTTGCAAAATCTCTGATTTCATTTCTGATCGCATTTGAAGGATCTTCCTGTAAATAACATTTTTGAATATCAAGAATTTTATCCCACATTTTCGGAATATGAAATCCTAATGCATTTCTGTTTCCTAAATCTTCCGTACTTCCAATTTCCTGTTCGGTTAACCAACGAGCGTTAGAAAACGAAAATTCCATTTTATTTCTGTAGAAAAACTGTTTATCTGAACCCAAAATAGTTTCGAATTCAGGAAGTTCAACTTTTCCAATACGCTGTAAGTGATTTTTTACTTCATTTTGTTTGTAAAGCAGCTGTTGGCTGTATTTCATATTTTGCCATTTGCATCCCCCACAAACTCCAAAATGATCGCAAATTGGATCAATGCGATGTTCTGATAATTCGTGAAATTTTACTGCTTTGCCTTCATAATAGGCTTTTCTTTTTTTGAAAGTTTGAACGTCAACCACATCTCCCGGAACAACATTCGGAATAAATATTACTTTTCCGTCTGGAGCTTTTGCTACTGATACTCCTTTTGCCCCGGCATCAAGAACCTGAATTTGGTGAAAGACAACTTTGTCTGTATTTTTTCTTCCCATAGCGCAAAAATAAGGGTTTGTAAACTTTTATAAATTTAATTTTCAAAATATTTTATCAATTTTATCAATTTTATCAATTTATTCCGTTTAGTCACGTTTAAAAGGTAACTTTGTTTTTGCAAAATCCCAAATGCTACATTTTTAATCTATTGTATTGTTATTTTTTTTATGAAGTTGTATCACAATCTTTCACAAATTAGCTTTTTAAAGAAAAGCTATGCGTTCAAATTTTTATTTGTGGCATTTATTGGTATTCATATCCCTCTAATCGGAATTTTATTTTTTGTACTTTACTATAATACCAATATTTCTCCAACTTCAATTCTGATTTTTTCTTTAATAATGACTTTATTGGCTACTGTAATAACGCTTGTAATTTTAGATCAATTGATAAAGCCTATTGCGATTGCATCAAAATCATTAAATGATTACAGAAATAAAAGAAGACTTTCTGTTTTGCCAACAGAATATACGGATGAAGCGGGCTTGTTAATGTGTAATATCCAGGAATCTATTTATGAAGCCGAAAGTTTTATAAACGAAAAACAGGACTTGATTTATATGCTTTCGCATGATTTAAAAAACTTTGCCGGAAATCCTCAAGGTTTGGCAAAATTAATAATCGATGAAAATCCTTCAGAATCTGTTAAAGAACTTGCTGCATTAATTTGCGAATCAACTGACTTGCAATTTAGATATATTGAAAATTTTATCAAATTATTGAACGAGCAGGATCAGGTTGTAAAAATAAATCAGGAAATAAGAGTTGTTAATTTTCCTAACATTCTGCCTTTTATTACTGAACAGCTTGAACAACGCCTTTTAGATAAAAATATAAAACTAAGTATAAACTTAGAATTGGTAGAAGCTAAACTTTGGATCGATGAAGGTTTACTGGTTCAGGTTTTGGTTAATTTAATAAGCAACGCTATTAAATTTTCTTATTTTGATAGTGAAATCAAGGTTAGGATGTTTCTTGAAGGCAATAAATTGATAATTACAGTTATTGATAAAGGTATTGGTTTTCATAAAGATCAGATTGATGAATTATTTAAGAAATTTACTAAAATGAGCCGATTAGGTACCGCAATGGAAACTTCAACGGGAATTGGTTTGTATTTATGTAAAAAAATCATCGAAAGAAACAAAGGCGAATTGAGCGCTTCAAGCGAAGGAAAAAACAGAGGAGCTGAATTTAAAATTGTATTTGAAGTTTAATTTTTCCTCTTTTTTATAATTTCATAGTTGATAATTGTGAAAAAATAAAAACAAGAATCAGCCAATATCTTCCCCAGAATAATTCCGAAAAAATAATTTCCGCACAAAATCGGCATCCAATACATGCAAAACGGACGAACTACTAAAAAGTCTAAAATTGCTGGATAACCAAATTCTAAAACTAAGTTTTTTACTAACGAAAGGATTTCTCTAAAAGTTGTTTTTTTATGAAGAAGTTTATTTTCTGAGGCTAATTTTTTATAAGAAGAAAATAAAATTACTCCGTAGAAAGCTAAATATTCTGCACAAGTAATCAAATAAGCAGTTGTTAGTCCGCTATAAATTTTGCTGAAAAGTGAAGTTGTAAGTGCTGCACTTGTACTTGCTAATTCTGCATATTTATAACGATTAAACCATTCTTTGAAATTTGATTTTGTAAACATTTTTTTGAAAGAAACTAAGATTTTAAGTTGCTAAGGTACTAAGATTGTAAGTATGAAATCAGTTGATTTTATTTGGCTTAATAAAAAACTTAGAAATTTATCAACTTAAAATGCATGAAGCAAATAATAAACAAAAAGCAAATACAATAAAGCTTAATTTTTCATGGTTAGCTTTATTGTATTTGCTTTGATTCACAAATGGTTGTGTAGAGGAGAAAACTTAGTTCCTACTCCCAATGTGTCGAGAAGAATCTAAAGCTTTAAAAAAAAACTTAAAAATTCTAGTTATAGATTAATTTCGCTTTTCCATCAACACAATCAACTGATTTTGGCATGTCAATAAGCTCACAATCTGAATTTATTCCCCACTTTTGATTAAATTCTCTTTGTTTTGCAGTGTAGGTTCCGACTTTAGCAATAAAATCAGTTGTATTAATTTTTAATGAGTATGGGATATACTCTTGTGGTCCGCCGCAAGGTTTTGATCCTATTTCAGTAAAATTCCAATCTTTATTATCTGTACATTGTTTACTCTTGCCTGAAAGTGTAATAATCTCATCATACATTTTTTCTAAATCTTGTCTTTCTGTAATTTTATCAGATTGATAGATTAAAGTTGCTTTTCCATTAACACAATAAACTGATTCAGGTACAGGAACAACATCACAAGTTGAAAAAATTTTCCATTTCTTATCGAATTCACCTTGTTTTGCAGTATAAATGTTGACTTTAGCAAGAAAAGCAGTCGTATTGATTTTTAACGAGTAAGGGATATATGCTTGTGGTCCACCGCAAGATTTTGATCCTATTGCAGTAAAATGCCAATTTCCTTCACATCCGTTAGCAATACCGGAAAGTGCGATAATCTCATCATACATTTTTTTTAAACTTTCTTTTTCTGTATTTCTGTCAGGGCCATAGACTAATGTTGCTTTTCCATCAACACAGTCAACGGATTCAGGTACAGGAACGACATCGCAAGTTGAAATAATCTTCCACTTACTATTAAATTTTTCTTGTTCTGCAGTATAAGTTTTGACTTTAGCAAGAAAGTCGGTAGTGTTAATTTTTGAGGAGTAAACAATATACTCGTTTGGTCCACCGCAAGATTTTGATCCTAATGAAGTAAAATCCCAATCGTTATTATCCATGCATGCTTTTGTGTTGCCTGAAAGTGCAACAATCTCATCATACATTTTTTCTAATTTTTTGGATTCTTCATTTTTTAAAGACTGATCATCTTTTGTTACTACAGGAATTTTAGGTTTTATAAGTTCATCAGAACTACATCCCGTAAACGTTAAACAAATTGTAAAAGCTGCTAAGATTATCTTTTTCATTGGTTTGATTTTCTTACAAAGAAAGAAACTTCAACATGATGAGAATACCACTTAAAGACAAATTAATAATAAGATGAGACAAATAATAGTTGATGTAAGGAAAAAAGCTAAAGTGAAGCCGTTTTTATTTTAGGTTTTTTTTAGGAATTGTTTATGTAGGTCTTACCAAAGATGCTGTACCGAGGCTTTAATATACTTCTCGTAAATTTTATTCATGGCCGAAATTTTCTCTGGCGTTAATTTTGGTAAATCATAAACAGATAAATTCGAAAGCACATGACTTTCATTTGAAGCACCTGGAATAATGCAGCTGATATCTTCAAAACTCAAAATCCATTGTAGAGCGTACGGAGCCAAATTTGGTGCATCGGGAAATAATGATTTTAATTCTTCGACAGCTTTTAATCCTAACTCATAATCAATTCCGGAAAAAGTTTCTCCTTTATCGAAAGCGTCTCCGTTTCTGTTGAAATTTCTATGATCCTGAGCATCAAAAGTTGTTTTAGCATCAAATTTACCTGTTAAAAGTCCGCTGGCTAAAGGAACTCTCGCAATGATTCCAATATCTTTTTTTCTGGCTTCAGAGAAAAACAATTGTGACGGACGCTGACGAAACAAATTAAAAATAATCTGAACTGTCGTTACATTCGAATATTCAATTGCTTTAAGTGCTTCTTCCACTTTTTCGACACTTACACCAAGATTTAGAATTTTGCCCTGATCTTTTAAGCGATCAAACATTTCGAAAATTTCTGGTCGGTAAAAAACTTCAGTAGGAGGACAGTGCAGCTGAATCAAATCCAGCGTTTCTAACTTCATTCGTTTTAAACTGTCTTCAACATATTTCTGAAGCACTTTTGGCTGATAACCTTCACTCACATGCGGATTGATATGTCGCCCGCATTTTGTAGCCACATATATACGTTCAGATCGTGAGCGAACGACTCTTCCAACTGCGGTTTCGCTTAAGCCATTTTCATAAACATCGGCAGTATCAATAAAATTTACGCCGTTGTCTATTGCTGTATTTAAAAGTTCATCTGCTGTTTTATCATCAAAAGCAGATCCCCATTTTCCTCCAACCTGCCAAGTGCCAAGTGAGATTTCAGATATATTGAAGTTTGTTTTTCCTAGTTTTCTGTAGTTCATTTTTTTTCTTTTTGAGGTTCAAAGATACAAAGGTTCAGAGGTGCAAAGGTTTTTAGGTTCTAAGTGACTAAGATTCTAAGTTTTTTACTTTGAACCTTTGCATCTCTGAACCTTTGTACCTTCCTCAATCAAATAAATCCGAAGACAAATATCGATCGCCACGGTCGCAAATTATGGCTACAATAACGCCTGATTCTAATTGTTCGGCTATTTTTAGAGCTGCTGCGACAGAACCACCGCTGCTCATTCCGGCGAAAACGCCTTCTTCAAGCGCTAATCTTTTTGTCATTTCTTTGGCTTCTTCTTCGCTTACGTCTATAATCGAATCGACTTTAGACGCATCAAAAATTTTAGGTAAATATTCCTTTGGCCATTTACGAATTCCCGGAATTTGAGACCCGTCGCTTGGCTGTGCGCCGATGATTTGTATTGCCGGATTTTTTTCTTTTAAATAAGTCGAAGTTCCAATAATAGTTCCCGTTGTTCCCATTGCAGAAACAAAGTGCGTTACAGTTCCTTCAGTATCATTCCAAATTTCAGGACCTGTGGTTTTATAATGTGCTTTCCAGTTGTCATCATTTGCAAACTGATTTAGCATTAAATAACCGCCTTTTGCCACTTTTTTGTCGGCATAGTCGCGTGAACCAATAATTCCTTCACTAGCAGGTGTTAAAATCACTGTAGCGCCATAGGCACGCATTGTTTGTGTTCTTTCTTTTGTAGAATCTTCCGGTAAAATTAATTCAATGTCAATTTGAAACAATTGCGCAATCATCGCCAGGGCAATTCCCGTGTTTCCACTTGTTGCTTCAATTAATTTATCTCCCTTTTTAATATCGCCTCTTTCCAGCGCTGATGCAATCATGTTATAAGCCGCTCTGTCTTTTACACTTCCGCCCGGATTATTTCCTTCCAGTTTTAGTAAAAGTTTTACGTTTTTATTTTTAACCAGATTGACTGTTTCCATCAATGGTGTATTTCCAATTAGGTTTAGCAATTTCTGTGGACCCATTATTTTATTTCTTTAATTTTAACTTCAGTTGTTGTGGTGTTGATAACAATAGAACCTTCGGGAATAGATTTGGTCACCCATGCATTTCCGCCAATAATGCTGTTTTTGCCAATAATGGTTTGTCCTCCCAAAATAGTGGCATTGGCATAAATACAAACATTTTTTTCGACCGTAGGATGACGTTTTGCGTTTTTCATTTCTTTGCTCACACTCAAAGCACCAAGCGTTACTCCCTGATAAATTTTCACATGTTTTTCGATCACGGTAGTTTCCCCAATAACAATTCCGGTAGCGTGATCAATAAAAAACGGAGAAGCAATTTGAGCTCCGGCATGAATATCGGTTCCGGTAATTCTGTGTGCATATTCGCTCATCAATCTCGAAAATAACAGCAAATCAAGAAGATATAATTCGTGGCTTAATCTGTAAATGGCAATGGCATAAAATCCCGGGTATCCCAAATAAACTTCATCGAGACTGTTTGATGCCGGATCATTTTCCAGAATATATGCTGCATCCTGATTTAGCTTTTCTAAAACACCAGGCAGTTTTTCAAGAAACCGATCCCACATCGATCCGCATAAATTATCTGGCTTTTTGCAGGCCATAACAGCAATTTCTTTAAAGCATATTTCGAGTTCAGCAATGCTTTCATCCAAAGCTGCATTAGAATCAAAAAGGGTATAGAAAAGCTTTTCGGTAAAATCTTCTGTTTTAGTTTTGATCCCGTAATTTATATTTGAATGGCTTTTTAAAGCTTTTATATTTTGTATGATGAGATTTTTTGACACAATTAGAATAATTGAATGGATAAATTTGAAACGCTAAAAGTAAGGTCTTTTTTGTAAATAAAGGCACGAATTCGTTAAAGAAATTTTGTTTTGAAGATTGTATTTGTGATAAAAAAAAGAATTTATGAGCACAATAATTTATATGATTCTTAAGAAGTTAAATGCGTAAATTCGCCTGTAAAACAAATTGAAAATGAAAAATGATCCGACTTTTAAAAGTTCTATTTCTAACCTGTCTTTTCCTGCAAAAGAAAAAGTTTCAGGAAAATCTATTCACGATCCAATTCTCGGACTTATTATAAAAGATCATCCTTCTTTTTGCGATGACGATTTTATTGGCGTAAAAGAGCTAAATTCATATCGCCAAAAATATGTTTCCAACTATTTATCTACTGAAATTGGAGCGCTTTCAGATCTTGAAAAAAGTGTTCTTGAATCTTTAAAGGAAGATAAATCAATTGTTAGTATTGTTGAAGATGAAGAAGAAACGAGAAGTTTTGGTTAAAAAATAGCTGATAAAGTAGCTGATTTTGGCGGAAGCTGGACGTTTATTATTTCATTTTTACTTTTTATTGTTGTTTGGATTGCTTCAAATGTTTACATTTTGGTCAATAAGGGATTTGATCCGTACCCATTTATTTTATTGAATTTAATTTTATCCTGTATTGCGGCATTGCAGGCTCCGGTAATTATGATGAGCCAAAATCGTCAGGAAGAAAAAGACCGAACGCGTGCCAAAAAAGATTATATGATTAACCTGAAATCAGAATTAGAAATCAGAATGATTCACGATAAAATTGATCATTTGATTATGCACCAGCAACAAGAATTAATAGAAATTCAGAAAGTTCAAATCGAAATGATGAACGATATTCTAAATCAGATTAAGAAATAATTCGGACAAAAAAATCAAAAATAAAAGTGTTTGAAGTAATATCCAACAACCATAAATAATCCATTTATGGCAGCTAAAATCCAAAGTGTTTTTTGATGATTTTGCGATTTATTTAAAAGATAAAAAGCACCAAATCCTAAAAATAAAAGGGTAGAATAAAGAGCAGGATACATCTTAAAAGCGGCAAAAAAATCGCCTTGAAAAAGTAAGAATAATGCGCGTTGAAAACCACAGCCCAGACACTCAATTCCGAACAGCGTTTTGAACAAACAGGGAAGCATATATTTCTCCAAAGTCAACACTTTATTTTTTACAATTTTACGAAAAAATATCCGATAACATTTCAAGAGGTAAGAACTCCTATTTTAAAGTTTCTTACTTTTGAATTCTTATACTTTAAAAAATGAAAACTTTTAAAATTTTAATAATGATTGTTGCTATTTCAGTTGCATTATATCAGCAGGTTTCAGCAGAAAAAAATATCTATATTATGATTATTGCGATTGCAGTTTTCATGTATGGAATGATGCAGCTGAGTGCAAAAACGCCAAGTAAAAATCAGGAAAAAGAAGAACAGGATGCTGAATAAAGGAGATAAGGTTTCGGTTTTAGACGAGGCTATAAACGGAACAGTAATTTCAGTTAAAAACAATGAAGTTTTGATTGAAACTGAAGATGGTTTTGTGATGACATTTTTTGTCAACGAGTTACTTAAAATACAAGATTCCAGTAATTTAATGAATTCTATTAAAAGAATAGATATAGATGAAATTTCAAAAGAAAAAACGGAGCCAAAAGCAAGAAGTTTTGTAAAAGAAAAGAAAGATAAGCGTGAAATTGCTGCTCCAGAATTTGATTTACACATTGAAAAACTGGTTCCGAATAAACGCGGAATGTCTAACTATGACATCCTGACTTTGCAAACTGAAACAGCAAAAAGACACATTGAATTTGCCATCAGAAACCGAATTCCGAAAATCGTTTTTATTCACGGAGTTGGCGAAGGAATTCTAAAAGCGGAACTTGATTTTTTATTAGGCCGATATGACGGAATAGATTTTCAGGATGCCAATTATCAAAAATATGGCTTAGGTGCAACTGAAGTTTATTTTAGACAAAACAATAAATAACTAACTATTTGAGGTTATAAAAGCTCAAAAAAAGGCATAAAAAAACGTCCGTTTTTCTTTCTAATTTATAGTGAAATTAGGTTTGAAAAATGGACGTTTTTTGTAAGAAAAATAAATTTTAATATTTTTTAAAATTAGATGTATTAATTAAGGTGTAGTTGCGACTGTAGAGAATGTTCCAAGTGTAAAACTATCTCCTAATTTAAACTTACTATTTCCTTTTATGAGGCTTACATTTTTAAGAACAACAGTATGATTAAATACGTTTGTTCCACCGGTTGTTGTAGTCACTTCTATATAGCCGCTTACATTAGCAACACCATCAACTCCTGCCCATGTTTCTCTTAATGTTGGTGCAGATGGAGTGGTAGTTTTACAGAAATAATCCTGACTTAAAGTGCTGTTATAAACGCGGTATAAAAGTTTATTCGCTGTAGAACTTATGACAGCTGTTCTTGGCTGATTAAGAGGTGTAACACTATTTTGAATTAAATTAGCATCTACAGCATCAATTGTCATGGATGCTCCCGAAACAATAAAATTATAGATTTGTCCTGTCGCTGGACATTGGGCTGCTGTATCATCAAAAGCTAAATCTAACTGATTTGCTATTGTTGTTGCAAAATCACCAAATTTTATTTCAGGTACTGTTACATCAACACCTTTAACCGCATAAGTAACATTTATAATGTTAATGTTATGATTGTATCCGGTAATTGTGGTACTGTTAGTAGTAGTATTTTGTGTAACAATTGGAGTGGTTGTAATTTGCATTACTCCTGATTTAGCGTACCATTCATCAATAACTTTGGGAGATGCGGGCGGAATTAAACTGCATATATCTGTTCCTGCAATTGTTCCATCATAACTTCTGTAAACTAATCGGTAACTCGAATTGTCAATATTGTATTCCTCAGGCGCGCCATCTAATGTTGCATCTTCTGTAAAAGTATTTTCAGGGACTTGTAATAATAATGATTCCTGGGCTTTAAGTTTGTAAACTAAAAGATTTTCAGCAGTACAATTTTTTGCTTCAACAGTTTCAAAATCTATTTGGTCAACAGTTATATCTCCGTCATCGCAACCGTTTAGTAAAAGCGCGAATAACAGTAAGCTTGCATATTTTCTCATCATAATTTTATTTGGGTCAAAAATAGTGAAAAATTTCGCAAATGATATTTAAGAATTCACAATTGATATTTCTTAACTTTGTCGTGATGAAAAAAGTATACCTCGATAACGCCTCAACTACAGCCATGCGACCTGAAGTTGTTCAGGAAATGACAAAAGTAATGACTGAAGATTTTGGTAACCCGTCTTCTACGCATAGTTTTGGTCGAAATGGCAAAACGATTTTAGAACTTTCCAGAAAAAGTATTGCGAAACATTTAAACTGTTCTGCACAGGAAATTATTTTTACTTCCGGAGGCACCGAAGCTGATAACTGGATTCTTCGCTCTGCAGTTAAAAACTTAAAAGTAGAACGAATTATTACAACTAAAATAGAACATCATGCCGTTTTGCACAGCGTTTTGGTATTAGAAGCTGAGTTTGGTATTCAGGTTGATTATGTAACCGTAAATCATGACGGAAGTATCGATTTAACGCATTTATCGAATCTTTTGTCGGAAGATAAAAAAACGATAGTGAGTTTAATGCATGTAAACAACGAAACGGGAACTATTTTAGATATTGACAGAGTTGGTATTATCTGTAAACAATATAGTGCCTTATTTCACTCCGATACAGTTCAGTCTGTTGGGAAAACTGAGATTGATCTTCAAAAAACTCCAGTTGATTTTATTGTAGCCAGTGCACACAAATTTCATGGCCCAAAAGGTGTTGGTTTTGCCTTTGTTCGCAAAAATTCTGGTTTACAGCCTTTGATTTTTGGAGGTGAACAAGAAAAAGGACTTCGTGCAGGAACTGAAGCTGTACACCAAATTGCAGGAATGGCAAAAGCACTGACTATTTCCTATGAGAAGTTAGAGGAAGAAAGAAAGTATATTTATGACTTAAAAACATATCTTATTAATCAATTAGAAATTCATTTTCAGGGTTTTAGATTCAACGGAAAAAGAGAAGATTTTTACAATATTATCAATATTATTTTACCTTTTTCAGAAGATAAAACTTCGATGTTACTGTTTAGTTTGGATATGAAAGGTATTGCAGTTTCAAGAGGAAGCGCATGCCAGTCAGGAAGCATAAAACCTTCTCATGTCTTAAAAGAAATGCTTTCGGAAGCTGATTTAAAATTACCCAATCTCCGAATTTCATTTAGTCATTACAATACTAAAGAAGATATTGATTGGTTGATTGAGAGTTTGAAAAGTATTTAAGGTTCAAAGGTTCAGAGTGACAAAGGTTTTTTTAAAGATTCTAAGACTCTGAGTTGCTAAGTTACTAAGATTTTTTTCTTGCTGATTTTAAATAATCTAAAATCAGCAATCTAAAATCATTAACAATTAACCATTAATAATTAACAATTATTTACGTATCACTTTTACCTGAGAATCATTTGTCAGTTTGATGATTGTTGATGGTTTTCCGGCAATTTTGTCCTGATTTAATTTTACTACATAATCAACACCTTTGATGATTTCAGGATTAATATCTTTGAAACCAATAGGAGTGGGCTGTCCGGAAATATTAGCTGATGTTGAAACCAAAGGCTTTTTCATTCGCTCTAATAATTTAAAGCAAAAAGGCTCTTTTACAATTCGAACTGCAAGCGAATTATCAGCTGCAATGATGTTTTTAGCAACATTTCTGGGTTCATCCAGAATTAATGTTGTTGGTTTTTCAGATAAATCTAAAATTTGCCACGCAACTTCAGGAATGTTTTTAAATACATTGTACATCATTTTTTCGCCATTCATCAAAACAATCATACTTTGGGTTTCCGCACGTTGTTTAAGTTTGTATATTTTAGCAACAGCTTCGGTATTTGTAGCGTCGCAGCCAATTCCCCACACAGTGTCGGTTGGGTACAGAATGATTCCACCTTCTTTAATGATTTCGTAGGCGTTGTGTATTTCTTCGTTCATTTGTATTAATTTAAATCTAAAAAGATTCATGTGAATTAAGCTGTAAAAGTATTTAATTTAAGTTTAAGATTCTAATTCTGCTTAGATTTGTTGATTCAAAAGAATTAATTGCTTTTTCCTATATTTGGTGGCTAATTATAGTTTAAATGAGAATTTCCACCATTGATATTTTAGTTTCAGTTATTGTTCCAGTTTATAATGCAGAGAGATATATTTCTGAAACTATAGAAAGTATTTTAAATCAGAGTTTAAGTAATATTGAAATTATTTTAGTCAATGATGGATCAATAGATAGTTCATTAATAATTTGTGAGCAATATTTACAAAAGGATTCAAGGATAAAATTAGTAAATCAAAACAATTCGGGAGTTTCAATTGCAAGAAACAATGGTTTAAAGATAGCAAATGGAGAATATGTTTTTTTTATGGATTCTGATGATACCATTGATTCCAATTTTCTAAATTCTTCTTATAATGTTGCTAAAAAGCAAAATTTTGACATTGTTGTTGTTGGAGAATATTGCTGTCAGCGTTTACCAAATGTTTTTGCATTGCCAACCTGGGGGCAATTTTTAAGACATGATTTTTTGAAAAAACATTCAGATATTAGGTTTCCGGAAAATATTCAGCCTTGTGAGGATGGATTGTTCTCTCATCAGCTATTGGCTTTAACAAAAAACATAGGGGAGAATCCTCATGGGATATATAATTATAGGCATCATGAGGACCAAAATCACAAAATAAGTAATAATAACGTAGAAAAAGTATTAGCTCAAATTCCTAGCTGGTTTGAAATTCTGGGAAATTTTTATAAAAATTATAATTTGTTTGAATCTCAAGCTCTGCATTTAGCACTTTTTATAGAACATGAGCCTTTCCAATTGAGATATCTTTCTATGTCATTAAATGAAAATCAAAAGGCACATTTACATGAATTGATAAAGGAGTTTATGCAAAAAAAAGTATTGCCTTTTTTGAAAGATGAGGATAAGAAGAAATTGAGTAATTATTTTTTATTTTTTATTGATTCTAAGGGTTATTCAGAATTTGACAAATATTATCAAGGACTAAAACTTAAATACAAGATAAAACTGTTTTTAATTAAATTTATGCCAATTTCAAAAATTAGAAAAAAAGTACGTAAAGAATTAAGATTAAGCATTTATAGATGAAAATAGTTATAATACAACACTCCGGGTTTTTAAATGGCACTGGCGGAACAGAAAAAATATGCTGTTTTCTATCTAATATTTTAAGTAAAAATAATTTTGAAGTAGAAATTGCGACTAATCAGGAAAGTGGTGGAAATCCTATGTTTCAGTTAGATGAAAAAGTAAAAATCACTAATATTTTTGATAAAAATGTTCCTCAAAAAAAACTATTAGAATTATATAACTACAGAGGCAAAAATCCTTTTTTGTGGATCTATTATAAAATTCAAAAAAAATATTATAAGGTCTATAATAAGAACTTTTTGAAGAAGATGAACGGTATTGATGAATTTAATAAATTTAATTTACACCAGCGTTCTCAGGCATGGAAAGATTATATTGTAAAATCTAATCCGAATTTAATAATCACGATGACAATTAATTCGTTGTTAGAGATAACATTTGAGAATGAATATAATATTCCAATAATAAATTCGGTAAACGGACGACCAGATTATGATTATTCAGATATATTATGGTATCGTTCTAAAATAGATATAGAACTCCTAAGGGATTCTTATAAAAACTTAAGTGCAATACAAGTATTATTCGATAGTTATAAAAACTATTTGCCTAATACTTTTAAAGGAAAATCTTACACTATTCCAAATCCTGTATTTCAGATTGATGATTCAGAAATTGTTAATCATTATAAAGAAAAAGAAAGGTTTAAAATTTTAAATGTTGCTTCTCTGGTTACAAGTTGTAAACAGCAAGATGTCGCTATTAGAGTGTTTTCTAAAATAGTAGATAAATATCCAACTTGGGATTTGCATTTTTGGGGAATTGGTGATGATTTAGAAGCATTGCAAAATCAAGTAAAACAATTAAAACTTGAAGACAGAGTGTTTTTTAATGGGTTTACCAAAAAACCTATTGATAAAATGAAAGAATCAGATGTTTTTATTTTTCCAAGTAAGTATGAGGGATTTCCTTTAGCTTTGACTGAAGCGATGTCTGTTGGATTGCCTAGTATTGGTTTTCAAACTTGTTCAGGGGTAAATGAACTTATTGAGAACAATGTTAACGGATTTTTAGTAAATAACGAAAGAGAGCTACAGGAATCTTTAGAAAACTTAATAGTTAGCAAAGATTTGAGAAAACAAATTGGAGCGAATGCTCATCAAATGATTAAAAAATTTAATGAAAATAATGTGTCAGGTAAATGGATAGATGTGATAAATCAAATTTTGACCAGTTAAGATATTTTAAAAATAAAAACTATTAGAATGCGTATTTTATATTTCTATCCTGAAAATCCTTTATCATTTACTCAAGGAAACAATGCAAGAGCATTTTCATTGTTACAATATTTTAAAAGTCGCCATATTCATATCGATTTTATTGGTGAAGAATCTAAGGAATTTGGTGAAGATTCGATAAATGAATTAAAAAGAAATGATTTAATCAAAAACGGATATCTTTTAAGAAAAGAAAAGAAAAGCAGTAATATTGTTAAATATTATCTGAATTATTCTTTTCCAAAAAAGTTCAATAATAAGTTTAAAGATTTTGACCGAACAAAATTTGGATACAAAGAGCAATTTTCAAAAATAGTAAGAAATAATGAATATGATATTATAATCATTTCATATGTTTATTGGTCTCCACTTTTAGATACTTTAACAAAGGGAAGCAAAACAAAATGGATTGTGGATACACATGATTTTTTAACCTCTCAGTTTCAGGATCATAAAAAATTTGCTTTAGACAGGTATTTTAAAAGAGAAATCCATTTGATGAAAAAATTTGATGATGTCTGGGTAATATCAAATGAAGAAAAATATATTTTTTCTCAGTTTGTCAAAAGTTCGGTAAGTTTAGTTACCCATGGGTTGCCTAATAACATTGAAACTTCATCAAAAACAGAGAAAACTATTGATGTTGTATATGTTGCCAGCGAAAACTTTCACAATATAAAATCAGCAAATTGGTTTTTTAAAGAAGTATACCCTTTATTATCACCGAATATAAAAATTACAGTAGTTGGTAAAATTGGGAGTCATATTCCTAAATTTGAAAATGTTGAAAAATTACTTTTTGTAAAAGATTTAGATGAAGTTTACAAAAAATCCAAAATCACGATCTGCCCAATGTTATCAGGTACAGGAGTAAAAATAAAAGTAATAGAAGCATTATCGCACGGAATACCTGTTGTTTGTACAGAAAGAGGTGTTGATGGCTTATTAAACAAAACGAATAACGGATGTTTAACTACAAATGATTCTTCTTTGTTTTCAGATTTTATTACTAACCTTTTAAAAGATGATGTATTTTATAAGCAGAATCATTTAGAAGCCAAAAGGTTTTTTGAGGATAATTTTGATGTCAAAAAAACATACAAAGTACTTGATAGTATTTTTACAGTAAATTAAAATAATAAAACATAATCCATTTTAAAATGCTCAAGTCAATTAAGTTATATTTTAGGTTAAAATCATTAGCCAAAAAGCTGAAAAAACAAAAAAAGGAAGTTGATTTTACAGGTGATTTGAAATGTAAGACAAACGTTATTATTATAGATACTAAAGTTCCGGAATATAATAAAGATTCAGGTTCCAGACGATTAACAGAAATTGTAAAATTGCTTATTAAAAATAACGTCGGTGTTTTTTTAATGGCAGATTTTAAAGAATATCGTTTTACAACAGATTATGTACAGTATTTTAAAGATTTAGGCGCAATAGTTTATGAGCCAGGCATAGATAAATACGGGAAATTAATTTCTAAAAATGATTTTATAAAACAGGTTCTTCCTTTTGCAGATTTTGTATGGCTGCACAGGCCCGAAATTTTTGCAAAATATTATCCGGTTGTAAAAAAAATGAAACCTGCTGCGAAAGTGTTTTTTGATATGGTTGATTTTCATTATCTGAGATTTAAAAGAGAATCAGAGCTGACTGGCAATTCTGATATTTTGAAAAAGGCTGATAAATTCCTGAAACTTGAACTTGACAATTGTAGAAAAGCAGATAAAATTATTGTAATTTCTGATCTTGAAAAGGAAAGCTTAAAAGAATTTTATAATGAAGATTCTAAAATAATCAGCATTGGAAATATTCACCAGTTTATCGAAAATAAAAATCCAGTTTCTTTTGAAAACCGTAAAGATTTATTGTTTATTGGCGGCTTTGATCATAAACCAAATGTAAATGCTGTAAACTATTTAGCAGAAGAAATTATGCCTTTATTATGGAAATCAAATCCGGAAATTTCAATTTCTATTATAGGAAGTAATCCTCCGGAAGAAATAGAAAAGTTGAATTCTGAAAAATTCAGAATTGTAGGTTATGTTGAAGATGTTTCTCCTTATTTTTTAAACTCACGAATTTTTGTCGCACCGCTTCTTTATGGTGCAGGAATTAAAGGTAAAATTGGGCAGAGTTTAGAATTTGGACTTCCGTTGGTTACAACGAATATTGGAGCCGAAGGTTTTAATTTTGAAGAAAATAGAAATATCACGGTTGGAAATACCAGCCGGGAAATTGTTGATAATATAATCTCATTATACCAAAATAAAGAACTTTGGGAAAAAATAAGTGCTGATTCAAAAAAGGTAATCGAACCTTTTTCAAATTATACAATCGAGCAGAAAATAGTAAGTTTGATTAAATAATTTATTCAAGTTTAAATACTGTTTTTACCCAGTTTTCGATCGTGTATTTTTTATACATTTCGTCACTTAATGGCTCGTAAGGCGTTGCGAAAAAATCAGGATTTATATTTATAGGTTTATTTTCATCAAGAATTAAAATGTTATTTGGGTTGTAAAAATCGTACTGACTAATAGACTTATTTGTTGTAATGATTTTTCGCTGCATAGCCAAAGCTTCAAATATTCTAAAACTTAATCCGTTATGACCATGTCTGATTAGATCAAGAAAAACTTTTGAATTTTCTAAATCATTTTGCAAGTCTCCTTGGAAAATATGTTTTTTAGAATAGATAATATTTGAATTAATGTTTTTAGGTTTTCTTTTTCCAATAAGTAGAAACTTAAATGGAATTTTTTGTTCCGATAAATGATTAGCAAGATTATTTAAAAATGAAAGGCGCTCATCGACAGAAATAATGATAAAAACATTTTGATTGGTTTGATGTGCTTGAATTTCTTTTTTGTCAATATAGATGTAATTTGTAATAAAGTTGAAGCCAAACTTTTGGCAGTCATCCAAATCAAATGAAAAGATTTGGTCAAATACGCCATCAAGTAAATAATCTATAGGAAAGCGTGTGCAGCTATCATATAGGTAAGAAATATATTTGTTGGTATGTTTTTTGATCTCTAAATGAGTTTGCTTTGTGAAGCAATCTGGACGTATTACCAAAATTATATCATATTGTTCTTTCTTTATAAAATGAGAAAGAACATGCTTTTCCATTTCTATTTTTTTTATGTTTTTTTTGAAAATTAATTTGTTAAAAAAATTTGTGATCCTATCAAAAACTGAGGAGTATTTGTATTTGAATTGTGAGATATCAATATGGTCAACCTGAACATTTCTCCTTTTTAATTCTAAGACAATATTTTGATCAAAGTTGAAAAAATCAAAGCTGAGGATACAAATTTTCATAATTAATTGATTTTTAATATAATATTTTAATGAAAAAGTTAGTTTTCATTAAACAAGATTTAGGTAGAATAAGAAAGAAAATAATAGAATTTTTGAAAATATATTCTTTTTAACATTTAACAAAAATAGATATTAATTACTAACTTGCAACAAGTTTTATAATCAATCTTAATGAGAGGAAAAATACAAATAGGCTATTTAGTTTCATATGATTATGAATTATTAAAGAATTCCATACCGACAATATATAGTGAGGCTGATGCAATTTTCTTAGCAATTGACAAAAACAGACAGACTTGGAAAGGAGAATCTATTTACATTGATGATTCTTTTTTTAAATGGATTAAAGAGTTTGATGTTGAAGAGAAAATAACTATTTATGAAGATGTTTTTTATGTTCCCAATTTAACAACAATGGAATGTGAAATTAGAGAAAGAAAAATGCTTGCTCTAAAAATGGGAATTGGAAATTGGATTATTCAAATTGATAGCGATGAATATTTTGTTGATTTTAAAAAATTTGTATCTAATTTAAGGAAATACGATTCTTATCTTATTAATCCTGAAAAAAAACCTATACAAATTTGTGCTTTTTGGGTTATGCTATAT
Organism: Flavobacterium chryseum; assembly: GCF_004362015.1. GTDB lineage: Bacteria > Bacteroidota > Bacteroidia > Flavobacteriales > Flavobacteriaceae > Flavobacterium. The sequence goes on along the minus strand of NZ_SNWW01000007.1, from coordinate 119,867 downwards.
AAATATACCGATAATGGAATTTTATATGTAGATAAGCCTTTAAAGGCGATTTTTGCTACAAATTATCCAAATTATAAAAATGGTAGAAGAATTAAAGGACGCCAGATCTATACAAATAATATTGTTTTGCACGAATCTTTATCAAGAACAGAGGATGAATTACGTTTTAAATTCGAAAATTGGGGACACAATACAGATGTAAATAAAGACTTTTTAAGTAAATGGCTGGCTGTTAATGAAAATAATTATAAAAAATATAAAGACTTTTATTATTTACAGCCTAAAAGGTGGAAAAAATTAGCATTTTTTCCCACCAAGAACATTTCTGAAATAAATGATATCATTCAAAAAGAAAAAAAATTGAATGTATTGAACTCTGTACTTTATGTAAAAAATTTAGGGCATTTGATTAAGTATTTATTAAAAAAGATACTTGAATAATGTATTTATAAATTTTAGTAACTTTTACTTGAAAAATGCAAATTTATTGGTAATAATTAACTTTCGTTTCCGCCAATTTATAGTAAGGAATTTTATCATATAAAAATGCGTTTATCAAAAAATTTCCAATAAGAGGTAAGCGAAATCTTTATTGATGCATCATGTTGGAAGTTTTAAATGTTACTTTCAGAAAATGACATTCTCAACCCAACCTTCTAAAGTGTATTTTTCAAAAATTGATTCTGGCAGCTTTTCATAATCATTTTCAAAAAATTCTACAGGTATAACGGGATTTTTTTCGTCAATTATTAGAATATTATTAGGATTGTAAAAGTCATAATTTATTATATCTGAGTTTGTTGTAATAAGCTTTTTTTGTAAACCTAAACTTTCAAAAACTCTAAATGTTAATCCAATCTGCCCTTTTCTATTGATATCTAACAGAACTTTTGATCGGCTTACGTAATAATCTACTTCTGATAATGGCAAGAATTTATTAATATAAGTAATATTTCCATCAGAAGATTTAGTTTTTTTCGAATAAGTAATAAACTTGAAATTTATTTTTTTAGATTTTAATTCTTCAGCTATTCGTACTAAAATTGGTAATCTTTTATCAATTGAACCAATAGTAAAAACATCATATTCAAAATTGCTTATGTTTGTAATGGTTTCATTACTAGTATAGATCCAGTTAGGAGCGAATTTAAGTTTAAAATTTTTGCAATCTTCTTTCTCGAATGAATAAACCTCATCAAAATACGGAATTACTTGTTTAATGTTAGGGCAACGATGAATATTATCATTAAAAAAACCGATTGTTTTTTTAGCGTATTTTTTAAATTCTAATATACTTTTAGGATCGATGAAGTCACCTTTTATTGTTAGAATTACATCTTGAATTTGCTTATTTTTTTGTAGTTCTTTTATTATTTCTTTTCCATGATGTTGGTGCTTTAAATTTTTTTTAAAAAATGCTTTTAAAATAAAATTATGGACTTTATGGAGAAAAGAAGGGTATTTATATTTATAATATTTAAAATTAATATGCTGTACCGTATGTCCTTGTTTTTGCAGAGTCGATGTGATATAGGCGTTGAGTCCTAAATTATCGAGACTTATTAGGGTTATATGCATAAATTTTATTGTTATATATCTATTAAAATTATTAAATTATAGCTGTAATGATTCTTTATAGATTCAAAAGTTATCTGTAATTAAAATATTGAAGTTTTTAATTCGATAAATAGTATGATTTATAAAAAACATGTTGTAATAATATCAAAGTAAAATATTATTATAGACCTTAAGATACTCAGCTGCTGCCACTTTCCAATCAAAATTTGAAGCTCTTTCTTTTAAAAGTATTTCGCATTCTGGTTTATTATTTTCATAATGATTTAATCCTTCAAAAAGCACTATTTTCATATATTCAGGATCAAAATTAGTCCAATAATTTGCAGCGGTTCCGCCAACTTCTGGTAAAGAAGTTTTATCAGACAAAAAAACAGGTTTTCCAAAACTCATTGCCTCAATAGGAGGTAAGCCAAAACCTTCTCTTATAGAAGGAAAAAGAAAAGCGGTACAGTTTTTCATGAAAAATTGTTTGCCCTCATCAGTAACTTTTCCAGTTAAAAAGATCTGATTTCCTAAGCCATTTTCATCAATTAATTTTTTTATTTCCTCACCGTATTCTTTTGCATTATTACCTGAAATAATTAAATTATAGTCTTTTATTAACTTCATCATATTAATAATAGAGCCGTAATTTTTTCTTTCTATAAAATCTCCAATTGTATAAAAAAATGGTTTGTCAACAGGAACATTTGGCACATAAAAAGAAGTATCGAGTAGCGTTGTAATAGGATTTCCATTATAAATTACATATTCAGGAACATCCGGAACGGTAAAATATTTATGAGTTTGTTTTTTTGAAAATTCAGAAATGTAAGTTATTGCGGTTGCTTTGTTTAGTTTTTTTAAAAAGAGTTTATTTCGCTTATGATTTATGTCTTCTGATACCTCCTCAGTAAAATTTACATCATGAATAGTCAGCAAATATTTTTTACAATTAAAAGGTTCCACTTTTGTATTCTGATTTACAGAATGCCATAGGTCATATTTTTTTCGAATTCTAAAAATTTCCAATCTTGACAAACTGGTATATTGGTTATAATCGAATTTTTTACCAAATTCACTTTTAAGAAGTTTGACATCTCCTGTATTCAAAGTTAGTTTCATGTCTTCAAAATTCAACTCAGATAAACCTTTAATTAACTCATAATTAAATGTTCCTAGACCTCCTGCTCTGTTATTGATATTATGTGTTTCTAAAAAAACACTTTTTTGATTTGACATTTTCTAATTTTTTTTACGAAAATACAATATTAATTTGAAGTGTTAAATTGTATGTGTATTTTTGTTGTTCATAAAAATATTCTAAATGAATTTTAAAGTAAATCATATTTTTAATAACGAGGCTGAATCCATTCTTCACAGTATTAAAAATTTTAATAATTCAGGTATTCTTTTTGGTAACGGGCAGCGTAATATCATAAAATTATTTGATTTAAGTGATAAAACAATTAATATTAAGTCCTTTAAAATTCCCAATTTAATAAATAAGGTAGCCTATAAATATTTTAGAAAATCTAAGGCAAAACGATCTTTTGAATATGCAACAATTTTATTAGAGAGAGGCATTGGTACGCCTCAGCCTATAGCTTTTCTTGAAAACTTTAATTGGTTTGGTTTAAGAGACAGTTACTATGTAAGCGAACATTTAGTAACTGAGTTAACGTATAGAGAACTGGTAGAAATTCCGGACTATCCTGACGGCGAAAATATATTAAGACAATTTACCAGATTTAGTTTTGAGCTTCATGAAAAAGGAATTGAATTTTTAGATCATTCTCCAGGAAATACTTTGATTAAAAAGAAAGAAGACGGAAATTATGAATTCTTTTTGGTTGACTTAAACCGAATGGAATTTCATGAATCGATGACTTTTGAAATGCGAATGAAAAATTTGTGTCGCTTAACTCCTTTAAAAGAAATGGTTGCAGTAATGAGCAACGAATATGCTAAATTATACAGTGAATCTGAGGAAAAAACGTTTGATACTTTATGGAAGTATACTGCTGATTTTCAGGAGCAATTTTATAGAAAAAAACGCTTAAAAAAGAAACTTAAATTTTGGAAGAAGTAATTCGGTAGAGTTCTTTATACCGAATAAAAATACTATAAGCATTTAGATAACATATTGTAATTCCTTTTGTACCATCTAAAATGCCAAGCCTAATTAAATATTGATATAAAAAAGTATAGGTAGGATGGAAAACAAGCTTTAAATAGGTTGGTTTTTGTCCTTTTTTATGTTTTTCGTGTGCTTTTAAAATGCCATAATTATACATTTTCGTTTTGTAATCCTGATATGAAGTATATGAATAATGAATAATTTTGTTTTTTAAAGTAGCAACTCTTCCATTTACGATAAGTTTCTCATGAACCATTCTGTCCTCGGTATACCTGCAATTTGATTTTTTAAAAAGCCTGAAGATCTTATCAGTTTGCCAACCGCTAAAACGTAATTTTCTTTTCTTGAACATAAAAGTCCGGTAGATCAAATAAGCGTTTGCGGCGTTACTTTCATTTATTGTTTCAAGAATTTCAGATTTCAAATTGGGAGTTAGTTTTTCATCAGCATCAATAAATAATATCCATGAATTTTTTGCCTGGTCTAGACCAAAATTGCGTTGTAATGTATAATTAACAAATTTATTCTGGATTAGTTTTGCATTTTGAAATGAGTTAACAATAGCAACCGTCTGATCCGTACTGTATGAATCTATTACGATTATTTCATCGGCAAAATCAATATCTTCAAGCAATGATTTTATGTAGCGTTCTTCGTTTAACGTGATGATTAAAACGGATAACTTTTGCTTTTCATTAGGGCTCATCTGATATTTTTACTTTTCAATTTTTATATTCTTGAAAATAAGTCTCTAACTTTTCGAGCATTAGAGGTAAAGGATATTCAGCATAATATTCAAAAGTATGCTCTTTTATATATTGTTCAGTATGCTGTTCGTAAATTTCAGGCTTAAGATCTTTTAAATGAATCGAAGCGTTTTTGGCCTCATTTTCAAATAATTGCCATGTCTCTTTTCTAACAGAAGGTGTAAATATCGAGAATGTCGGAATATCTAATGCTTTAGCCATGTTTACTGCTCCGCCTTCGTTACCAATAAGCATTTCACATTGTGATAGTAAACTCAAAAAGGGACGTAATTCGGTACAATACAAATCAAAAATAATGTGCTTTTTTGTTTCTTCTGAACAATAATTATATACTTCCAATGCAAGATCTTTTTGAAAAGGTACATAGTTGAAGATAATCGTAGCATTGGTTTTGGCAACGGTAAAATCTATAATTTTTGCCATTCCTTCTAAAGGATAAGTTTTATAAACTTCGCTTCCTAAAATGCCAAACATAATTAAAGGTTTACTGCTGTCGACATTATGAGTTTTCAAAAGATTTTTTGCTTCTTGAATTTCTGATTCTTTTAAAAATATCTTTGGTTTTACATCTGTAATTTTTTCAGAAATAAAGGGTTTAAGCAGTAATAATCTATTTTCAATTGCTAATCCGTGTTCAGATTCTACAGCATCAAAACGTTCGTAGGTGTAATTGTAGAATATTTTTGTGTACCATTTATGATAAGAAACTTTGTATTTTGCTCCTGAAAATAAAGTGATTAAATTGGTTTCTAATTTTGAATATACATCAATCACGGCATCGTATTTTTTTCTACGAATTTGAAAAATAAATTTAAACAAAGAAGGAATTGATTTTCTTACCTTATTTGTTAATGGAATAATTGTATCAATATTTGGATTTTCTTTTAGTACATCCACAGAATTGGGATAGCACATATAATCTATCGCAGCATCCGGAAACTTAGTTTTTAAGTTGTTGCAAATTATGGTACTTGTTAATACGTCTCCAATTCTTTTTTGCTGAATGATTAATATTCTCATTATTTTCGTGTTCAATTTTCAAGGCTAAATTACAAACTATTTTATGAAGTGTGCAACCGTAATGGGAGAATAAGAGTAAACTAAAATAAAAAAGTTATATTTTTGTGGTTAATAAATTAAATTTTGCAATGGAAATTAGCGGTCTGGTTATTACTTTTAATGAAGAAAAAAACATAGGAAAATGCATAGATGCTTTACTAAAAGTTTGTGACGAAGTAATCATAGTAGACTCTTTTAGCAAAGATCGTACAGTTGAAATTGCTAAACAAAAAGGAGCAATAGTAATTGAGCAGGCTTTTTTAGGTGATGGGCCACAACGCACACATGGTTTGCCTTATTGTAAAAATGACTGGATTTTAAATCTTGATGCTGATGAATTTCTGGATAAAGATGCCGAGCAATTTATTTTAATTAAAAAATATCTTGAAGGAAATTATGATGCTTTTAGTTTCAGGGTAAAAAACTTTTTAGCAGATAAACTTATCGATTTTTCAGGATGGTATCCGGATCACAAAGTTCGTTTTTTTAATAAGCAAACTGCACATCCTTCAGACTCAATTGTACATCAAAAAATAATAACTCAAAACGAGAAAAAAGTAGCTGTACATATATTACACTACGGTTGGGAGTCATTAGATCAGATCATTGCAAAAAAGAATCAATATTCTGGCTGGCACGCACAGCAATTGTTTGATCAGGGAAAAAGAGTAAATGCATTTAAACCAATTCTTAACGGAACAGTTGCTTTTATTCGCTGCTACTTTTTTAAGAAAGGTATCTTTAATGGCGTGGACGGATTGTCAATTGCAATGATCCAGAGTTTCTTCTCTTACATGAAATATGCAAAGCTTTTAAAACTTCAGAAAAAGAATAAATTATAAAACTTCCAAAAAATGAAAATTCCAAATTCCAATTGATAATGATTGGAATTTGGAATTTTTTATTTGGAGTTTAAAAAATTAAACAGCTACATCATATTCGCGAAGTGCATTGTTTAATGAAGTTTTTAAATCTGTAGATGGCTTACGAGTACCAATAATCAAAGCACATGGAACCTGAAATTCTCCGGCAGCGAATTTTTTAGTATAACTTCCCGGAATTACAACAGAACGTGCAGGAACAAAACCTTTCATTTCAACAGGCTCATCACCAGTAACATCAATAATTTTTGTTGAAGCAGTCAAACAAACGTTAGCGCCAAGAACAGCTTCTTTACCAACGTGAACTCCTTCTACAACAATACAACGAGAACCAATAAAAGCACCGTCTTCAATAATAACCGGAGCAGCTTGCAATGGCTCTAAAACACCACCAATACCAACACCACCGCTTAAGTGAACATTTTTACCAATTTGTGCACAACTACCAACAGTTGCCCAGGTATCTACCATTGTTCCTTCGTCTACATAAGCACCAATATTTACATAACTTGGCATTAAAATAACACCGCTCGAAATATAAGCTCCGTAACGTGCAACAGCATTTGGTACAACACGAATTCCTTTTTCAGCAAAACCTCTTTTTAGCAACATTTTGTCGTGATATTCGAAAATGCCAGACTCCCATGTTTCCATTTTTTGAATTGGGAAATACATAACAACCGCTTTTTTCACCCACTCGTTTACTTGCCACTTGTCGCCAACTGGTTCAGCACAACGTAATTTTCCAGCGTCTACTAATTCAATAACTTCTCTAATAGCATCAGTTGTTGTAGTTTCTTGCAATAAAGCTCTGTTTTCCCAAGCTTGTTCAATTATAGTCTGTAAAGAATTCATAAGTTTTAATTTTTTGCAAAGATAGCGTATTTGGGCAAAAGCAAAAAAGTAAAACCCTTTGAAAATGTTACAGATTTAACTTTTTGTTTTTAATTTGATAAATAAAATAATTATTAATTTCTTTTATTAATGAAACAAACCACCTCTATAAGTTTTTTTACTATCAGAATATGACAAAAGTCAGGTTTTGTCTTCTTACTTCAGCTTAATTTCGCCTTAGGTTTTTTGCAATACAAGATGCGAATTATCAAAATGCAAATTCAAAAACAAAAGCTTTAATCCATACACATGAATCAGGAAAATCAACTTCAAAAACAAGAAAGAACTATTATCGATAAAGAAGTCTCATGGGACAAAACTCAGGTAATCATGAGTAAAACAAATGCATTCGGGATTATTGAATATGCCAATGAGATATTTGTCGATGTTTCAGGTTATGAAGATTATGAATTAATGGGGCAGCCTCATAATATTATTCGCCATCCCGATATGCCAAGAGTAATCTTTAAGGTGTTATGGGAAAATCTTAAAAATGGTAAAAACTTTCATGCCATTGTAAAAAATCTAGCCAAATCAGGAAGATACTACTGGGTAATTACTGATTTTGAAATTTCGAGAGATGAAAATGATGTTATTGTAAACTATTTTGGCAGAAGACAAGCTGTACCTCAAGAAGTTATTGCACTTCACATTGAACCTTTATATAAAAAATTGTTGCAAATTGAAGCAGCAAGCGGAATAGAATTTAGCGAAAAATACCTGATAGGATTTTTAGAAGAAAAAGGAAAAAGCTATGTCCAATATATTAAAGACCTGATTTTTGAACAAGAAAAAGGACACGCAAAATTTGATCAATATGAAGAAAAACATGTTGAAGAAGACGAAGAAGAAAGAGGCTTTTTTAGCCGTTTATTTAATAGGTAATAATTATTGATTTTTTAGGTTTTGAACACTTGGAGTAAATCCGTTTTGAATTTTCAAAGCGGATTTTTTATTTGAAGATTGAATATAAATTAACTTGATTGAATATATTTTAGACTTAGTTTTTGTTTATTTATTTGTTTCATGTTCAAGATTATAAATTTCCTTTATATCTTTGATAAAAACTACAAAATGCCAAGAATCCTCTCTATAGATTACGGACAAAAACGAACAGGAATTGCTGTTACAGACGAAATGCAAATTATAGCTTCGGGTTTAACAACTATTCCGACAAACACTTTAATTGATTTTTTGAAAGACTATTTTACCAAAGAAAAAGTCGAAGCAGTCTTAATTGGTGAGCCTAAACAAATGAATGGGCAGCCATCAGAAAGTGCATCAATAATTAAAGGTTTTGTAACTCATTTTTCAAATATTTTTCCGGATATGAAAGTGGTCCGCGTAGACGAGCGCTTTACTTCAAAAATGGCATTTCAAACTATGATCGACAGCGGATTGAGCAAAAAACAACGTCAGAATAAAGATTTAATCGACGAAATTTCTGCTACAATAATGCTTCAGGATTATCTTTCCTCAAAAAGATTTTAGAATTTTCTTTCATTAATCACAATTCATTTTATTTTTAAGAAAAACATAACTTTTATCATGTCAAATTAGTTTTTTTTTGCAATTATAAAAATTACCTTTGCATTTTAAAATAAATACTGTTATGCCTGACGAAACGATACGTTCTAATAGTGATGTAGTACTAATTGGAGCTGGAATTATGAGCGCCACTCTTGGACTAATTTTGAAAGAGTTACAACCCGATATTAAAATTGAAATTTACGAAAGATTAGATATTGCTGCAGCCGAAAGCTCTGATGCTTGGAATAATGCAGGAACAGGACATTCTGCCTTTTGTGAACTTAATTACACTCCCGAAAAGGCAGACGGAAGTATTGATCCAAAAAAAGCAATAAGTATAGCAGAATCATTCGAGGTTTCTCGTCAGTTCTGGTCGTATTTAGTGCAGGAAAATAAAGTTCCATCTCCTGATAATTTTATAAAAAGTGTCCCTCACATGAGTTTTGTTTGGGGAGATAAAAATGTTGAATATCTTAAAAAGAGATTCGATACTTTGCAAAGCAATCCAATTTTTTCTCAAATGACTTTCAGTACAGATTTTGAGCAACTAAAACAATGGATGCCACTTGTAATGGAAGGCAGAGAAACTAACGAAAAATTAGCTGCAACCCACATGCCTATTGGTACTGATGTGAATTTTGGTGCTTTAACCAGAAGTATGTTTAATTACTTAGAAAAGCTGGATGGAGTAACTTTGCATTATAATCATGAGGTTAGAAAATTAAGACAGCGCGAGGATAAATCGTGGAGAATTAAAATTACTGATTTATCAAACGATACAACAAGAAAAGCATATACTAAATTTGTATTCATTGGTGCAGGTGGAGGTTCATTGCCATTATTAGAAAAAGCAAATGTACCTGAAGGAAACGGTTACGGAGGTTTTCCGGTAAGCGGGCAGTGGTTAAAATGTACAAATCCTGAAGTAATTGCAAAACATCAGGCAAAAGTTTACGGAAAAGCAAGCGTTGGAGCACCGCCAATGTCAGTTCCACATATTGATACACGTGTAATTGACGGAGAAAAAGCATTGCTTTTTGGACCTTTTGCAGGATTTTCAACCCGTTTCTTAAAAAACGGATCTTATCTTGATTTACCATTATCTATAAAAGCAAACAATTTAATTCCGATGTTATCAGCGGGATTTCACAATATTCCACTAACTAAATATTTAATCGAGCAAGTTCGTCAATCTCCAAAAGACAGAATGAATGCGCTTCGTGAATATTTACCAACAGCACGTTCTAAAGACTGGAAATTAGAAAGAGCAGGACAACGTGTTCAGGTAATTAAAAAAGACGAAAAAGAAGGTGGAGTTTTAGAATTTGGAACTGAAGTTATTAATACACATGACGGAACTTTGGCCGTATTATTAGGAGCTTCTCCGGGAGCATCAACAGCCGTTTCGATTATGATCGATTTAATTAGCAGATGTTTTACAAATCAAATTAAAACACCGGAATGGGAATCGAAAATGAAAAATATGATTCCGTCTTACGGACAAACTTTAAACGACAAACCTGAGTTGTTATCAGAAATCAGAAAACATACTTCTGATGTATTGAAATTGACTAATTAATAACTCAGATAATATTATAAAAGCAATAAATCCAGATGAATTAATCTGGATTTATTGCTTTTAATTCTTTTGTAATTTTTAAAATCTTTTCTGCCATATTACTCATCCAGATCAATTGCTCAATAACCATTTGAGCTTCCTGCATTTTGGCCTGGCGTGTTTCTTTATCCAACTCGTCATCTGTTGCCAAACGCGAAAAATGGACGCGCTTAAGCTCTTCAAATTGCAAAGTCACATCTTCCTTCTCAAAAAAAGTATCAACTATAATTGTTTCATTTTTTAAAATAGAAATCGATTGTTCCAGATTAGATAAAATGGTTTTTATAATATAATTAAACGAATCTGAAGCCGATGTTGTCTGGTGAGATTGAATATAAGTTGACAAGGAAGCTAGTGCAGACAGAAGTGAATGATTTAAAACCACCAATTTATTGACTAACGGAAGCGTTTTTTGCTTTGATTTCGGTTCCTGCATCATACGCTGAAATGAAGTCATTAAATTACCAATTTCAACAAAAGCATGTTTTCTTGATAATCTGTATGAAGTTGGAACTTCTCCTTTTTTATTATAAAAATCAGCTATCTCTTTAAGATAATTTTTATTCGCCCGAATTGAATTTTCGATATGAATAGGCGTATTAATAAATTCCCACGCCGGCCATAAAAACTGATTGGCTAAAAACGCTAAAATAGCTCCTGTAAGCGAATCTAATATTCTAAACTGAATTACTTCGACAACATTAGGCGTTAGAATTCCGTAAATAAAAACAACATACATCGTGACGAAAGTGGCACTTATTTTATAGTTAATTTGCGTAAACGAAATTCCGAGCAACATACAAACAATAGAAAAAATACTCAATGCAACGTGATTCTGAACCAAGGATACAATTCCAAAAGCCAGTAATCCTCCCAAAATAGTTCCGAAGATTCTATTGTATGATCTTTCTTTAGTCAAACCATATCCGGGACGCATAATTACCACGATAGTCAACAAAATCCAATATACATTCTGAAACGGCAGAAACTTTCCAATCACAAAACCAATCAAAATAGTAATCGTCAATCGCAAAGAATGCCTGAAAATAGAAGATGAAAAACTCATGTTTTCTATCAAGGTTCGTATTGGATAATATTGCGGAGTTAAGAATTTTTCTAACTCTTTATCCTTGTCTTTTAATTTATAAGATTGCATGGCCAGAGAGAAAGCTCTTTGAATAATCTTGATTTTCCCGACCTGGTTTTTAGCATATTTCAGCATATTGGTCAACATCAAAACGCCTTCCGCAGCTTCGTCTTTTCCTAATGTTTTTTCATAATCAAAAATCGCAAACTCAAGTGCATCCAGTTCATTTTTCAAATCATTTTTGTCAACATAAACTGCGATTTGATGTACGTTTTTTGAAAGCTTTTTTAAGGTTGAAGCCAGTTTGTAAGCTACATTTTGGTACGTTCTTAAAACCTCAGGATATTTATTAAATTTTTCATGAAGTTTACTGTGGTCAAATGAAGTGTATAAAGCCAGTTCCTGAATTTCTATTAAAGTAATAAAAACTAACAGCATCTTTCTGTTCTGGCTATTTGCTGCAGAAGTATTCTGGTTTCCGATTAAAACCTTTCTTAAATCTTCATTTATCAAATTTAAATCAACCTGAAGCGCTAATTGTTTTTCAATAATAGCCGTTCTGTTCGCTTCCGGACTCCATAAATTACCCCTTAATTTTAAATATCTTGCAGTTAATCTTATGCCATCAGAAATTTGCAATTCGACATATTTATAAGGTTGTATAAAATGAAATACAAGCGATACAATTAAATACAAAATACCTCCAATAAAAATAAATCCGGAATATTCTACGGCTTCCCAACCCTGATGCAAATGACCAAAAGATAAAGAAATAGAAAGCAAAGCCGAAAATGAAACTAAAGTTGCCCGTTGTCCGTAAACAGAAATCATCGAACATAAAAATAACAGAAATCCTAAAAACGGATAAAAGAGAAATGGAAAAGGATAAGCAAAATTCACTAATAAATTTACGCCCGAAACAATAAAGGAAGCAACAATAAGTCCCTTTATCTTATGGCTCAAAGTACTTGGGATATCACTGGGATACGTGTAAAAAGCTCCCAAAGCAATAGTAAAACCAATTTCAAAATGTCCTAGATAGTTCAAAATTACAACAGGAACAACAGAAGCGATAGTTACTTTTGATGCATTAAAAAATGAAGTACTGTTTATAAATTTTGAGATTCGATCGAACATATATTGCGGTTTATAGCAAAAGTACGAATTGTACGAATTAATTTGGCATAATTATAGATGAGATTTTAGGAAGCTCACAAAAATGCGTTATAATATGTTGTTTAGAATTATTCGTTGACTATTTTTTACTATTTTTGCCAGCTGAATTAGAAGATAAAATTCAGTGTTTTCAGTAGATAATACTTAAATTAATACAAATGATTTTACCAATTGTAGGATATGGTGATCCGGTTTTAAGAAAAGTGGGTGAGGCAATTACGCCAGATTATCCTAACTTAAAAGAAACAATAGCAAACATGTATGAAACCATGTATAATGCTTATGGCGTGGGACTGGCTGCACCGCAGGTAGGCGTAGCGATACGATTATTTGTTATTGATACGACTCCTTTTAGCGATGATGAAGATTTGGCGGCAGATGAGCAAAAAGATTTAAAAGGTTTCAAAAAAACTTTTATCAATGCTAAAATTGTTAAAGAAGAAGGTGAAGAGTGGAGTTTTAACGAAGGATGTTTAAGCATTCCCGATGTTCGCGAAGATGTATACAGAAAACCAACTGTTACGATCGAATATTGTGAAGAAGATTTTGTAATCAAAACCGAAGTTTTTGATGGTTTAATTGCAAGAGTTATTCAACATGAATACGATCATATCGAAGGAGTTTTGTTTACCGATAAAATATCTTCATTGAAAAAGCGTTTGATTCAAAAGAAATTAAAAAATATCACAGAAGGCAAGACTTTTCAGGAATACAGAATGAGATTTGCTGCGGCAAAAAAAGGGAGATAATTAATGTTCTAACATAAAAAGAGCATTAGAAAAATAGAAAAGAATTCTTAATACTAATTTTAATAAACATGAATTTAGAGAAAATTTTAGCCATTTCTGGGAAACCAGGTTTATATGTATTGAAAGTGCAAACTCGTACAGGTTTTGTGGCAGAATCATTATTAGACGGAAAAAAAGTTACTGTTAGTTTAAAAAGTAACGTAAGCTTACTGTCTGAAATTTCAATTTATACTTACGAAGGAGAAAAACCTCTAACGGATGTTATGCAACGTATTGCAACAAAAGAAAACAAAGGTCAGGCTCTTTCTCATAAAGAAGATAATACTAAATTATCAGCTTATTTTAAAGAAATTTTGCCGGAATATGATGAAGAAAGAGTTTATCCTTCTGATATTAAAAAAGTATTAAACTGGTACAACACACTTCAGGCAAAAGGTCTGGTTACTGATTTAGCGCCGGCTCCAGCTGAAACTAAAGAAGAAGCTCCTGTTGCAGAAGAAAAAGCTAAAAAAGCACCGGCTGCAAAAAAAGCACCAGCTGCTAAAACAGCAAAAGCTAAAAAAGAAGAATAGTAGTTAACTACATTTCAAATATATAAATCCTGTTAAGATCTTTCTTGACAGGATTTTTTGTTTTTAATAATTAGTACGATTGTAATTGTAAAAGAAATAAAAACATTATTTTTGTAAGAAAAATAATGATACATCAAAACAAGATTTAAACTTAAATTTTTTAATTAAATAAAAAATAGTTTGTTATTTTTTATGTTGATTTATAACGGAATATTAATATTTATTTCAATTGACTATGAGAAGTATAAAAACAACATTAGTGACAGGTTTAGCTGCATTTGTAATTACGGCTTGTAATAACAAACCTAAAGAAACTGAAAATTCTGTAACATCTTCCGATTCAACAAAAACAGAAGAGCATCATAAAAAGCATTGGAATTATGAGGGAGAAACTGGACCGGAAAATTGGTCAGAAATTGATCAGAATGATTGTGGAGGAAATGCACAATCACCAGTTGATATTGTTGAAACAGAAAAAGATAAAACCTTAAAACCAATTGAATTTCATTACAATCAAAAAACAAAAATTCATGACGTTATAAATAACGGACATTCTATTCAGTTTGATTTTGAACCCGGAGATTATGTTGTTATCAACGGAGATCAGTATGAACTTAAACAATTTCACTTTCATGAACCGGCTGAACATACTATAAAAGGTGTCAGATATCCATTGGTCATTCATATGGTTCATAAAAGCAAAGAAGGAAAATTTGCTGTTTTGGCGATTATGGCTCAGGAGGATAAAAAAGCAATGAAACTTTTGAGTTTCTTGATAAATATTTACCAACAAAAGTTAATGATACTGTAAAGGTTAACAATGATTTTAATATCAATAATGTTCTTCCTCAAAATAAAACTTACTATACGTATACAGGTTCATTGACAACTCCACCTTGTACAGAAGGAGTTCAATGGTTTATTTTTAAAAACCAAATCGATGTTTCTATCAAAATGATTAAAGATTTGAGAAAAATAATGCCACTTAATAATTTCAGAAATGTTCAGGAATTAAACGGAAGGAAAATTAAAGAATCAATCTAATAAAAAAGAAGGCATAATTTGCCTTCTTTTTTTTGACATAATATAATACTCAATAAATTATTCTAATTTTGGATTATAAAATAAAAAGATGAGCAAAGAACTTCAACTAAAAGCTTTCGAGAGATTATTAATTATCATGGATGAGTTGCGCGAGCAATGTCCGTGGGATAAAAAGCAAACTTTGCAAACACTGAGACATCTTACTATCGAAGAAACTTACGAATTAGGAGATGCCATTTTAGACAATGATTTAAACGAAGTAAAAAAAGAATTAGGTGACTTGTTACTGCATATTGTTTTTTACGCCAAAATAGGTTCAGAAACCAATGACTTTGATATCGCTGATGTTTGTAATGAAATATGCGAAAAACTAATCCATCGTCATCCTCATATTTACAGCGATACAGTTGTAAAAGATGAAGAAGAAGTGAAACAAAACTGGGAAAAATTAAAACTAAAAGAAGGCAAAAAATCAGTTTTAGAAGGCGTTCCTAAAAGTTTGCCTGCATTGGTAAAAGCAAGTAGAATTCAGGATAAAGTAAAAGGAGTTGGTTTTGATTGGGAAGAACCACATCAGGTTTGGGATAAAGTCCAGGAAGAATTACAAGAATTACAAGTCGAAGTTAATGCTGGCGATCAGGATAAAATAGAAGCTGAATTTGGCGATGTTTTGTTTTCGATGATCAACTATGCCAGATTTTTAAATGTAAATCCTGAAGATGCTTTAGAGCGAACTAATAAAAAATTCATCAAGCGTTTTCAATATTTAGAAAGCAAAGCGGGTGAATCAGGGAAACCTTTAATGGACATGACTTTGGCAGAAATGGATGTGTTTTGGAATGAAGCTAAAAAACTCTGATTATTCTGCGAGTTTTTTTAAAGCCTTTATATTTTTCAGAACAATCTTTTTACCCGATAACTCTATCAATTCTAATTTATTAAAATCAGATAATAAACGAATACAGCTTTCAGTTGCAGTTCCTATCATTCCGGCTAATTCTTCTCTGGTAAGCTTCACTTTTAAGGTGTGATCTGTATTCTCGCCAAAAGTATGGTGTAGGTATAATAAAGTCTCAGCCAATCGTTGTTTTACTGTTTTTTGAGCCAATGCAATTTTGTCGTTTTCGGATTCTTTTAAATCTTCACAAACAGATTGCATCAGGTTCATAGAAAATTGATTGTTGTTATTAAAAAAGTGGATAATTTCAGATTTTGGAATAAAACAAACTTCCATATCAGCAATAGCTTTTGCAGATAAATTGGCTGGTTCGTTGCTAATCATAGAACGCTGGCCTAAAAGCTCTCCTGATTTAACCAATTTTACAATCTGATCTTTTCCGTTTGCGCTCAGTTTCGATAGTTTTCCAACCCCGTCTTTTACACAAAAGACACCGTTAGTTACTTCACCTTCCTCAAAAATAGCATCACCTTTTTTTATCTTGTAAGTTGTTTTGCTGTTGGCTAGTTTTATAACTTCATCTTTACTTAGGGCTTTCAAAGAAGTTAATTGTCGAACGATACATTGGTCGCATTTATTCATGACAAAAATTTTGAACAAAATTAACCATTATTCATATCTAAAAGCTTAATTATTTCAGAAAAGAATAAGAAATAATCTAAATAAAAAATTTCGCTTTTTTATTTTTAGTAAATTAGAATCTTATTTTATTAAAGCATGATAAATGTCATATTTATAGTCTTTTGTAATATATAAACTTTGCAAAAGTTAAAAAACAAATTATGAACGAGCAAGGTTGTTTTCATTGTGGTTTGACCATCGCTAAAAATGAAGAAATCAATTTTGATGAAAAAAAGTTTTGTTGTAACGGCTGCAAAACAGTCTACGAAATTTTTAGCCTTCATGATTTAACCTGTTATTATGACTTTGAAAAATCGCCCGGCGCCACTCCGCAAGACATTCAGGGAAAATACGATTTTCTCGATAATGAAACTATATTGTCAAAAGTACTGGAGTTTCAGGAAGGAAATACAGCCATTGTTTCACTAAATATTCCACATATTCATTGTAGCTCATGTATTTGGATTCTTGAAAATCTTAATAAACTACAATCAGGTATCAATATTTCTCAAGTTAATTTTCCTGAGAAAAAAGTCCGTATCACCTATAATTCTGATCTGGTTTCACTAAAAACTATTGTTTATATGCTAAGTTCAATTGGCTATGAACCTTATATTAGTTTAGAAAATTATGAAACAGGAAAAAGCAATGTCGACCGAACGCTGACTTATAAATTAGGAGTTGCATTTTTTTGTTTTGGAAATATTATGCTGCTCTCATTTCCCGAATATTTTGAAATAAAAGAATTTTGGCTCGATAATTATAAGCCCTTTTTCAGAGCTTTAATTTTTGTTTTATCCTTACCCAGTTTTTTATATTCCGCAAGCGGTTATTACGTTTCAGCCTATAAAAGCATCAAATCTAAAATGTTGAATATTGATATTCCTATAGCGTTAGGAATTATCGTAATGTTTATTCGAAGCACGTTTGATATGCTTATGGATTATGGGCCTGGTTTTTTTGACAGCTTAACCGGTTTAGTTTTCTTTATGTTGCTCGGAAAAATGTTTCAAATTAAAACCTACAGTTTTCTAAGTTTTGAAAGAGATTTTAAATCCTATTTTCCAATTGCCGTTACCCGAATTAATGCAGATACTTCTGAAGAAAGTGTACCAATTTATGACATTTTAAAAGGGAATAGATTATTGATCAGAAACCAGGAATTGATTCCGGTTGATGGTATTTTAATTAGCGAAAAAGCCGAAATTGATTATAGTTTCGTTACCGGAGAAGCAATTCCCATCACTAAAAAATCCGGAGATAAAGTATTTGCCGGAGGAAAACAAATTGGAAAAGTGATCGAAATGGAAGTATTGCATTCTGTTTCTCAAAGTTACCTCACTCAATTGTGGAGCAATGAAATTTTTCAGAAAAATGTACAGCAAAAACACAAAACAATTACAGATACTATTAGTAGATATTTCACACCAATATTATTGCTAATTGCTTTTGTCGGTTTTGGTTATTGGATATTTATTGATGCCAACACAGCGTTTAATGTATTTACAGCAGTATTAATTGTGGCCTGTCCTTGTGCGCTCGCATTGACAGCACCGTTTACTTTTGGAAATATTTTACGAATTTTAGGAAAGCAAAAATTGTATCTTAAAAATGCATTGGTAATAGAACAATTGGCCAAAGTTGATACTATAGTTTTTGATAAAACAGGAACTATCACAACGCATAAAAAGGCGAATATTACTTATGATGGAAATATAATATCAGAAGAAGATAATATACTTATAAAAAATGTTCTTCGCGGATCCAATCATCCGTTAAGCCGAATGTTATATGATTTTTTACCACAAACAACGAAAATTAAAATTGAAGATTTTCAGGAAATAACCGGAAAAGGAATTCAGGCTTTTGTTGAAAACAAGCAAATTGTGATCGGTTCTGCTTCATTTATTGAAGCTCCAATTTCAGATTCATCCGATATAGAAACCACTTCACTTCATATCAAAATTGATGGAATTTATTATGGAAAGTTCAACTTTAAAAACCAATATCGTGAAGGTCTTGAAGAGCTGTTTTTAAAACTTAGTAAAACCTATCAAATAAAAATATTGTCAGGAGATAATGATGGCGAAAGAGCCAATCTTGAAGCTTTATTACCAAAAAACACGCAGCTTATTTTTAATCAGAAACCGGAACAAAAATTAGATTTTATAAAGGCTTTGCAGCAAAATGGACAAAATGTAATGATGGTTGGAGATGGTTTAAACGATGCCGGAGCTTTAGCACAAAGTAACGTTGGAATTTCAATCTCAGAAAATGTCAATGTTTTTTCTCCAGCCTGCGACGCTATTTTAGCTGCAAGTGAATTCTCAAAACTGGACTATTTTTTAAAAGTATCACACAAATCAATTACAATAATTAAGATGAGTTTTGGTTTGTCATTACTCTATAATATTGTTGGGCTTTCCTTCGCAATTACAGGCAATTTACTCCCTTTGGTCGCCGCCATAATCATGCCTTTAAGTACTATTACCATAGTAAGTTTTGTAACAATTATGACTAACTATTTAAGTGTCAGAAAATTAAAGTAAGTTTTTTGCTACAGTAAAGAATTTTTTATTAATTTTAACATTCTTCTCTGACCATGATATTTATCATGTTTTAAACGCCTGTAACCTAGTAATTTTGTTAACATAAATTTACGGTATGAGTGTTATTTATCTATTAATTTCAGTAAGTATTTTCGTGGCAATAGGTTTCTTTATTGCTTTCATTGTTGCTGTCAAATCCGGTCAGTACGATGATGATTATACGCCCTCGGTCAGAATTCTTTTTGATGATGAGACAAAAATTACTTCCCAAACAAATGATGCACAAATCGAAGAAAAACAAGTATAAATTATGGAAATGGAACAGTTTTATTACGACAACAAAATTGTAAAAAAATTCATTTACGCCACTATTCTTTTTGGAGTAGTTGGTATGTTAGTAGGGCTAACCCTGGCGGTTATGTACCTTTTTCCCAACATGACTGATGGGATTTCGTGGCTTAGCTACGGTAGATTAAGGCCTTTGCATACAAACGCCGTTATTTTTGCCTTTGTAGGAAATGCTTTTTTTGCCGGAATGTATTATTCGATGCAGCGATTGCTAAAAGCCAGAATGTTTAGTGATTTTTTAAGCAATTTGCATTTTTGGGGCTGGCAGTTAATTATTGTTGCCGCAGCCATAACATTACCTTTAGGTTATACTTCATCAAAAGAATATGCTGAACTGGAGTGGCCTATTGATATTGCAATTGCAGTTATTTGGGTTGTTATGGGTATCAACATGATTGGTACAATGTTACGTCGTAGAGAGCGTCATTTATATGTGGCAATATGGTTTTATTTGGCCACATTCGTAACAGTTGCTGTTTTACATATTTTTAATAATATAGAAATTCCGGTTTCAGGATTAAAAAGTTATTCTGTATATGCGGGTGTTCAGGATGCGCTGGTACAATGGTGGTACGGGCATAATGCAGTAGCATTTTTCCTGACGACTCCATTTTTAGGTTTAATGTATTACTTTATTCCAAAAGTTGCCAATCGTCCTATATATTCCTATCGTTTATCGATTATCCACTTTTGGTCATTGATTTTTATATATATCTGGGCTGGACCGCACCATTTATTATATTCAGCCTTACCAAGTTGGGCTCAGAATTTAGGTGTTGCATTTTCAATAATGCTTATCGCTCCGTCTTGGGGAGGTATGATCAACGGACTTTTAACTTTAAGAGGAGCGTGGGATAAAGTTCGCGAAGAACCAGTTTTAAAGTTCTTTGTAGTAGCCATTACAGGATATGGAATGGCAACTTTTGAAGGACCAATGCTTTCCTTAAAAAATGTAAACGCAATTGCGCACTATACAGACTGGATCGTTGCACACGTACACGTAGGTGCCTTAGCATGGAACGGATTTATGTCGTTTGGTGTGATTTACTGGTTGATTCCACGAATGGCAAAAAGCAAATTATTCTCTAATAAGTTAGCCAATTTCCATTTCTGGATTGGGACATTAGGAATCATTTTATATGCATTACCAATGTACGTGGCTGGTTTTCAACAGGCATCAATGTGGAAACAGTTTAATCCGGATGGAACTTTAACCTATGGTAATTTCCTTGAAACAGTAACAGCAATTATGCCGTTGTATTGGATGAGAGCTATTGGTGGTTCTTTATATCTAGTAGGAATGCTGACATTGGTTTACAACATTATTATGACTGTAAGAGCTGGTGAAACAATCGAAGATGAATTGGCTCAGGCTCCGGCACTACAAAGAATAAGCAGTAATAGATTAAGTGGAGAAAAATTCCATTCATGGTTAGAAAGAAAACCAATTCAGTTAACCATTTTAGCAACGATTGCTATTTTAATAGGAGGTGTTATTCAAATTGTACCAACAATAATGGTCAAATCAAATATTCCAACAATTTCAAGTGTAAAACCTTATACACCTTTGGAAATTGAAGGACGTGATTTATATATAAGAGAAGGTTGTGTAGGTTGTCACTCTCAGTCCGTTCGTCCTTTTAGAAGTGAGGTAGAACGTTACGGACCACAATCTAAAGCAGGAGAATTTGTATACGATCATCCATTTTTATGGGGATCAAAACGTACCGGTCCTGATTTGTTAAGAGTAGGAGGAAAGTATAATGACAATTGGCATTTTAACCATTTCTGGAATCCACAAAGTATTTCTGCAGGTTCAATCATGCCAGGTTATAAATGGCTGTTTGATAATAAGCCAATGGATATTTCATTAACGCAAAAGAAAATGCAGATTATGGTTTCTCTTGGTGTTCCCTACACCGAAGCTGAAGTAGCAAATGCTCAAAAGGCATTAAGAACACAGGCAATTTCGATAGAAAAAAGTTTAGAAAATGATCCTGATTATGTAAAAAGTTATGAGGACAGTAAAAAAGCTGCAGCGGCCAAAGGTGAAAAATTTACACCAATGAACGAGAGAGAAATTGTAGCATTGATTGCTTATATACAAAGGCTTGGAACTGATATTAAAGTAAAAGATAATTCTAAAAAATAACATCATGTTCGAACAAATAAAACACAATATGGAGAATATATCGGGTATAGAAATTTACCCGATTATTTCTCTCCTGATATTCTTTTCGTTTTTTGTAGGCTTAGGCTTTTGGGTATTCTCATACAAGAAAGATAAAATTCAGGAAATGAGTGAAATTCCTTTAGATGAAGGAGCAGTATAATTTCAAAAGATAATAAAATGAAAAAATTTTTCCCAGTATATGTAAGAGTACCGCTGATTTTCTTCATCGTTTTTGGTTTAATGGAATTTTTTATTGATTCTGGTGACCGACCGGCTTTTATAAAATATCCAATGCTTTCTGTTTTCTTATTTGCATTTCTGTTTATTTTAATTGCTATTGAAATTACATTAAGTGCAGTAAACCGTATCATGTACCAATTGATGACTCCGGAAGAAAAAGCAAAATTAGCATATGAAGATAGTTTAAGTTTAAAAGAAAGCAATTGGTATAAAAACCTAATGCATAAACTTACCAAAACGCAACCTATTGAACGTGAAGGTGATTTATTGATGCATCATGACTATGACGGAATTAAAGAATTAGACAATAATTTACCGCCCTGGTGGATTTATTTATTCTATATCACTATTGTTTTTGGAGTAATTTATTTTACAAGATATGAGGTTTTTGGTGCAGCCGATCAGGAAGCTGAATTAAAAACAGAAATGGCTCAGGCAAAAGTTGACGTAGAAGAATACCTTAAAACAGCACCGGATTTGATGGATGAAAAAACAGTTGTTTTACTAACTGATCCGGAAAATTTAGCAGCTGGTAAAGAAATATTCACAACCAATTGTGCTGCTTGTCACAGAGCGGATGCCGGAGGACAAATTGGTCCGAATTTAACTGATAACCACTGGATCTTGGGTGGAGGAATTAAAAACCTGTTTCATACGATTACCAATGGTGGACGTGATGGTAAAGGAATGATTTCCTGGAAAGGAACTTTAAAACCTAAAGAAATTCAAAAAGTGGCAAGTTATATTTTGTCTCTGCAAGGAAGTAATCCAAAAGATCCAAAAGCACCGGACGGAGAAATTTGGGTAGACGAAAGTGCTCCTAAAACAGATGCTGCAGAAGTTAAAGGAACAGATAATACCGAAGTTAAAAAATAACAATCATGTCAAATTTACCAGACGAAGCTTTTAGAGATACCATTGGAACTATTGATGAAGGTGGAAATCGAAAATTTATTTTTCCGAAGAAACCGTCTGGTAAGTTTTACAATTATCGAAAAATAGTCAGCTACGTTTTATTGGCCATTTTAATTGCAAATCCGTTTATAAAAGTAAACGGAAATCAATTTATGATGTTCAATGTTATGGAGCGTCGTTTCAATATTTTTGGATCCCCTTTTTGGCCGCAGGATTTTTACCTTTTTGTAATATCAATGCTCGTTGGTATTGTCTTTATTATATTGTTTACAGTTGTTTTTGGAAGGATTTTTTGTGGATGGATTTGTCCCCAGACTATTTTTCTTGAAATGGTTTTCCGAAGAATAGAGTATTGGATTGATGGCGACCGCGGTGCTCAATCCCGTTTGGCAAGGCAAGAATGGAATGCAGAAAAAATCCGAAAAAGGCTCATTAAATGGTCTATATTTTTCCTGATTTCTTTTGGTATAGCCAATGTTTTTCTAGCCTATTTGGTAGGTAGCGATGTTTTGTTTTTAATGGTTGAAGAAGGCCCGGTTCAGCAAGCAAGTAATTTTGTTGCACTGCTTATTTTTACAGGAGTGTTTTATTTTGTATTTGTCTGGTTTCGGGAACAGGTTTGTATTATTGCCTGTCCGTATGGTAGGTTGCAAGGCGTTCTTTTAGATAATAAATCGATTAATGTTGCCTATGATTTTGTTCGTGGAGAAAAAGAAGCTGGTCGTGCTAAATTTAATAAAAAAGAAGACAGAGCCATAACCGGAAAAGGAGATTGCATCGATTGTCATCAATGTGTGCATGTTTGCCCTATGGGAATTGATATTCGAAACGGAACTCAATTAGAATGTACCAATTGCACTGCCTGTATTGACGAATGCGATACCATAATGGAAACTGTTGGCTTACCAAAAGGACTTATTCGTTATGCATCTGAAGATGAAATTGCAAAAAAAGAACCTTTTAAGTTCACAGCAAGAATGAAAGGTTACACGGCTGTTTTATTTATTTTACTAAGTGTTTTTGCGGGAATGTTATTTTTAAGAACGGATGTTGAGGCGATAATTTTACGTTTGCCAGGACAGCTTTTTCAACATAAAGGTGATAAAATCAGTAATGTATACACTTATAAAATTGTCAATAAAACGATGAATGATTACAATGATATTCATTTTGAATTAATTAATCAAAAAGGTCAGATTAAGAATGTAGGAAAAGAGCATTTTAAAGTTAAAAAAGAAGGAATCTCACAAGGAACCTTATTTATAGAAATAGAAAAAGCACTTTTAGAAAGTGATAAAACAAAAGTTGAAATTGGAGTTTATAACGGCAAAGAATTGCTTGAAACTACAAGTACAAATTTTTTAGGTCCACGAAGTTTTAATTAAAAGATATATTATGAAAATCAATTGGGGAACCGGAATTGTCATTGCCTTTGCGCTGTTTATGACATTCATTTTATATTTTGTTTTTGAAGTACAATCCAATAGCAAGTATGATAACGATTTGGTTGTAGAAGAATATTATAAACACGATTCGCATTTTCAGGAAGAAATGGCCCGAATTCAAAATGCTCATGATTTGCAACAAAAGCCTTCTATTAAATATACTGAAGATGGTGTAAAAATTGCTTTTCCAACTACATTAGAAAGTGATAAAATAAAAGGGAATATTTTGCTGTACAGACCTTCAAACAAGAAATTTGATTTCAATACCCAAATTTCATTGACAAATTCTACTTTACTGATTCCAAAGAATAAATTGGTAAAAGGACGTTGGGACGTTAATATGGAATGGCAATACGATGGAAAGAAGTACTTAACAAAAGAAGTTATTTATGTAAATTAATAATAAAAACAAATGTTGTACTCCGCTTTTATATTTGGACTTATCAGCAGCCTGCACTGCATCGGAATGTGCGGTCCAATTGCTATGAT
The DNA here is from genome assembly GCF_004362015.1 of Flavobacterium chryseum. GTDB lineage: Bacteria > Bacteroidota > Bacteroidia > Flavobacteriales > Flavobacteriaceae > Flavobacterium. Next base: position 95,055 of record NZ_SNWW01000007.1, on the reverse strand, counting down.
GTTACCTGTAGATCATCAAAATGAAGCGAAAAAGGTAACCCAAACACTAACATATCATTTTGGTAGATTAACCGCTTACGCTTCAATTGGTTTAATTTTTGGATTATTAGGAAGAGGTTTTTTCTTAGCGGGTTTGCAACAAAAAATGTCGATATTTATTGGTTTGGCAATGATACTTGTTGCTTTAATTCCTGAAAAAGTATTTTCAAAATATAATTTTTCAAAACCGGTTTATAAAATCATTTCAAAAATAAAATCAAACTTAGGAAATCAATTTAAAAATAAAAGTTTTAAATCACTTTTTATAATTGGATTGCTAAACGGATTCTTGCCTTGCGGAATGGTTTATGTTGCTTTATTTGGCGCAATAGCAATGCAAAGCGCCAGTTTGGGAATTTTGTATATGATTTTATTCGGTTTAGGAACTCTGCCTTTAATGACGTTGGTCGTGTACATTCATTCAATGATAAAACTTCCGTTTAGAAATAAAATTCAAAAAGCAATTCCTTATGTAGCCGTGATTATTGGCGTTTTATTTATTCTAAGAGGTTTAGGGTTAGGGATTCCTTATATTTCACCATCTAATATGAGTTTATTTGTACAGCAAGTTCCTAACTGCCATTAAACAGTCATCGAAAACAAACTTGTTTCCGGTGATTTTCTTTTTAAATGCAAATCAAAAGCCATACAAATATTACGAACAAAAGGTTTTCCGGCTTCGGTAATTCTTATTTTATTTTCTTCAATTACAATTAATTGATCTTTTTCTATTTCTTTCAAATAAGATAAGACTTCAGGAAGTTCTTCAAAATAAAAAGATTGATCGCTCCAGGAAGTTTCAAACTCACAAGTTAAGTTCAAAATGTGTTTTCGAATAATAAGATCCTCATCAGTTAGAATATGACCTTTAACAATAGGCAATTTATCCCATTCTAATAATTGATAATAATCTTCAAGATTCTTAGTATTCTGAGCAAAACTATACCAGCTGTCGCTAATAGATGAAACGCCTAAACCAATCATCAATTGAGTTTTTGAAGCGCTATAGCCCATAAAATTTCGGTGCAGTTTATTGTTTTGCGCAGCTTTATACAAACTGTCAGATTCTAATGCAAAATGATCCATTCCAATTTCATGATAACCATTTTCTGAAAGGAGTTGTTTGCCAACTTCGTAAAGTTTTCTTTTTTCGGCATCTTTAGGAAGGTTTTCATCATTAAAACCGCGCTGTCCGTTTCCTTTTATCCACGGCACATGTGCGTAGCTGTAAAATGCTAAACGATCCGGTTTTAGAGAATTTGTTTTTTCTACTGTATCAACAACATCTTCAAGAGTTTGAAACGGAAGACCAAAAATAATATCGTGGCCGATAGAAGTATATCCAATTTCTTTTGCCCAAAAAGTTGCTTTAGCTACATTATGAAAAGGCTGAATTCGGTTAATGGCTTTTTGAACTTTTTCGGCATAATCCTGAACACCAAAACTCACTCGGCGAAAGCCTAAATCATATAATTTTTTGAGTTGTTCGTAAGTCGTATTATTAGGATGTCCTTCAAAACTGAATTCATAATTTTCAGCTTTATTAGCAAAACTAAAAATACCATTAATAAGATGTTCTAAATTGTTTTTTGAAAAGAAGGTTGGAGTTCCTCCGCCTAAATGAATTTCTTTTATAAGAGGTCTTTCCGGAAGTACTTTGCAATATAAACTCCATTCTTTTAAAAGTGCTTTTATGTACGTTTCTTCAACCGAGTGATTTTTAGTAATGCGTTTGTTGCATCCGCAAAAAGTACACATGCTTTCACAAAAAGGCAAATGAATATATAAACTGATTCCGTTTTGTGAATTACTTTCTGAAAAGGCTTTTTGAAAAGATTCGATCCATTTTTCGGTAGTAAAATTGGCTTCATTCCAGTACGGAACAGTTGGATAACTTGTATATCTTGGACCGGGAACGTTGTATTTTTGAATCAATGAAATTTTCATAAAAGTCTATGTTGGATCATCAAAATTAATTCCTAAATCCAAAACATAAAATGATAAATATCATATTACTAGGGTGTAATTAATTTAAACACATAGAAACATAGACTCTAGGCTCTTAAAAAAGGCGTTTCGTTTATTTAAAATGCACAGAGCTTAGATATGTGAAAGAAATACGTTTCTCTTTGTATTCTTTTTAGGTATAAATCTATGTTTCTATGTGTTTGAAAATTACACACAACGGATTAATACTATAAAAAAAAGAGACTCAAAATGAGCCTCTTTTTACTGAATTAAATAACTAACACTAAATAGAATCCTGAATGATTTTAAGCCATTTTTTTGCAAACATATGATCTTGGTAAGCGCTTATTTGTTTGATGCGGTCATCATCAAAATCATAGAATGGAATTGTAATTTTTTTAGAAGTTTCCCTTTCCTGAAATTCAAAATCAATTTTTAAAATTGTATCTGAATTTCCGTCTGTTGTTGGAATTAATTTGCAGGACGAAACCGTTTTTAAATCTACAAATGTTGCTTCCTGTTGATTTGGGTTGAAATTCATTAAAATAAACTTTCGATTTTTTTGATCGATTGTAAGCGTTTTGTTGCTCTGAGTTTCGGTTAAATCAAAATCTTCCGGATGTGCGGGATTGAATTTCTTTTTGATGTCCAGAATTTTAGATTTGTTTGCAGCGCTCGTTCGGGCAGAAAAATATACGGGAATTGCTACTATGACCGCAATCACAATACCAATTATAGTTACACTTGTATCCATGTTTTTTAAATTAAATAATATGAAATGATAAACAGTTTCCGGATTGGAAAACAGTTTAATTTATTTGGAAGAAATAATTCTTCACGCTAAAATTTCATGTATTTAATTACCAAAAATAGTGGAAAGGGTAGAGCAGTAATAAGACTTTTTTGCTCTGCAGAGAATATTGGTTGGAAAAGTTTGCTACAGATTTTACAACCTTATGACTCGGAATTAAAACCAATAAAGAGTCAAACCATTTAATTAAAGTAGGTTGGCTCGTTTTAATATTTGCAGCAAATTGATAGCTGGTTTGTGGCTGAATAAAATCTGACGCATCCAGATAATCAAGAGAAAAATTCGTATCTGATTTTTGAGTTTCAACTTTTTGTACAGCAAGCTGGTTTGCCTGAAAAGCAAAAAAAGCCATGACCAAAAGTGATAGAAAAATAACGGTTTTACGAATCCAATTCATGGTGGCGAATTTAATGCATAAAACACAATTAAAGAAATTTTAAAGAAAAGATTAACTTTAAAAAGAGAGTTGTTATTTATCCTCAACATTTTACCGTCGAGGATAAATATTATTATTGCTGCATTTTGAAATAATAATCAGCGGAATGTTTTCCGCTGCCATAAAACAAAAAGAAAATACAAACTAATAAGGTAACTACTGCCAGAATTAAATTTTCAGAGTGCATGTTTCCCATAAAATTGATAATAACAGCCCCAAATAAAATGGGTAACTGAGCTGCTATCGCCCAACGGGTAAGCAACCCAAAAACAATCATTATACCTCCAATCATATGAGCCGGAGCAATGTAATGTAACATAAACATTCCGCCTCCAAACCTATCGACAGGAGAAATTAAATCATGCAAATACTGAATGTTGGTTACAAACCAGACACCTTTCATAAATAAAAAAACGCCCAATACAATACGTACTAAATCTACTGGTAAATAAGTGTGCGAATTTGCCCATTTATTTAAACTTTTTACATTTTCCATGATACTAATAGATTAAAAATTCATACTAAAGTTAGTAATTTTTAATCATATAATGTATTTCAATGTATTGAAAATGAGTTTTTTACTATTTATTTAACTCATTTTGAGAATATAGAAAAGCTAAACCTGAATTACGCCCAAATTAAATTGTTTTTGAATAGGTGCATGGTTTGCAGCTTCAATCCCCATAGAAATCCATGTTCTGGTATCTAACGGATCAATAATGGCATCTGTCCATAATCTTGAAGCGGCGTAATAAGGCGAAGTTTGTTCGTCGTAACGTGCTTTTATTTTATTGAATAACTCTGTTTCTTTAGCCTCATCTACAACTTCTCCTTTTGCTTTAAGCGAAGAAGCTTCAATTTGAGCCAACACTTTTGCAGCCTGAGTTCCGCCCATAACGGCAAGTTCTGCACTTGGCCAGGCAAAAATTAACCTCGGGTCATAAGCTTTTCCGCACATCGCATAATTTCCTGCTCCGTATGAATTTCCAACGATTACAGTAAATTTTGGTACAACCGAATTACTTACGGCATTTACCATTTTGGCGCCATCTTTTATAATTCCGCCATGTTCAGATTTTGAACCAACCATAAAACCGGTAACATCTTGTATAAAAACTAATGGAATTTTCTTTTGATTGCAATTCGCAATAAAACGGGTTGCTTTATCTGCACTGTCAGAGTAAATTACGCCACCAAACTGCATCTCGCCTTTTTTGGTTTTAACTACTTTTCTTTGGTTAGCAACAATCCCAACAGCCCAACCGTCAATTCTGGCGTATCCGGTTATTATAGTTTGTCCGTAACCATCTTTATAGGCTTCAAATTCAGAATTATCGACCAAACGATTGATGATTTCCATCATATCATATTGCTCATTTCTGGCTTTTGGCAAAATTCCATAAATGTCTTTTGGTTCTAATTTAGGTTTTTCAGCTTTGATTCTGCTGTAGCCAGCTTTATCATAATCGCCAATTTTGTCTACAATATTTTTTATTTTATCTAAAGCATCTTTATCGTCTTTTGCTTTATAATCTGTCACTCCGGAAATCTCGCAATGTGTCGTTGCTCCGCCTAAAGTTTCATTATCAATAGTTTCTCCAATAGCCGCTTTTACTAAATAACTTCCGGCAAGGAAAATACTTCCGGTTTTATCAACGATTAAAGCTTCGTCGCTCATAATAGGTAAATAAGCACCACCTGCAACACAACTTCCCATAACGGCAGCGATTTGAGTGATTCCCATACTGCTCATTTGAGCATTGTTTCTAAAGATTCGGCCAAAATGTTCTTTGTCAGGAAAAATTTCATCCTGAAGCGGTAAATAAACACCGGCACTATCGACTAAATAAATAATTGGCAATCTGTTTTCCATTGCAATTTCCTGTGCGCGAAGGTTTTTCTTTCCTGTAATAGGAAACCAGGCACCTGCTTTTACAGTGGCATCGTTGGCAACAACAATACATTGTTTTCCTTTTATATATCCTATTTTAATAACAACACCGCCAGAAGGGCAGCCGCCATGTTCAGCATACATTCCTTCACCAACAAATCCTCCAATTTCGATGCTTTTCGAGTTTTCATCTAGCAAATAATCGATGCGTTCGCGAGCCGTCATTTTACCTTCGGCATGTAGTTTTTCGATACGTTTTTCACCTCCGCCCAATTTTACTTTGGCAAATTTTTGTTTTAGGTCAGAAAGTAATAGTTTATTGTGATCTTCGTTTTTATTGAAGTTTAAATCCATAAGAAATTGATGTTTTTACAAAATACTGTTGGCTAATTTACAAAATCAATTGATAAATTGGATTTATGATTTCATAAAATAAAAACTTTAATTGATTTTATGTATTAATTCTGAATTTACAGGAAGTCATATTTTTTGCCTTAATTTGTTATTTCATACTAATTAGTATTTTTTATGTCAAAAGCTGCAAATACAAGACTGACAATTCTGAACAAAGCGTTTGAATTGATTTATTCTAAAGGATATCAAACCACTAGTATCGATGATATTATTGCGACAACGCAAGTAACAAAAGGTGCGTTTTATTATCATTTTAAAACAAAAGATGAAATGGGAGTTGCCATTATTGAGGAGATTTTAAAACCTGTAATGATGGAAAGTTTTATACAGCCAATTGAGAATTCTTTAAATCCTGTTGATGATTTTTACAATATGATTTCTTATTTGCTTCTTGAAGATCCTTTTTTACAGGTAAAGTACGGCTGTCCAGTTGGAAACCTCACACAAGAAATGACGCCTTGGAATAATCAGTTTAGCATTGCCTTGTCTGAATTAGTAGAGCAATGGAAAAGAATTATTGAAAAAGGTATTTTGAACGGTCAAAAATCGGGTTTAATCAGGAAAGATGTAAACGGTGAACAAGTTGCTTTTTTTATCATGTCGGGATATTGGGGAATCCGTAATTTCGGAAAACTTCAGGATAATAATTCATGTTATGTGCTTTATTTACAAGAGTTTAAAAATTATTTAAATAGCTTAAAATAATTTTACTTTCAAAAACATACCAATTAGTATGTTTTTGAATATATTTGCATTGTCATAATCAAAAAACAATGTATCAAACGCTATTATTTTGCCATTCGATCTTGCGATGGCTCGTATTAGGAAGCTTATTGTACTCGATTTTCAGAGCTTATAAAGGTTATTCTACTCATTCAATTTTTACAAAGACAGACAATTCAGTTCGACATTGGACTGCAACGATTGCCCATATTCAGTTAGTTTTTGGGATTTTAATCTATGTACAAAGTCCGATAGTAAAGTACTTCTGGAAAAACTTTAAAGAAGGAATTCAAAATACCGAGATCGTATTTTTCGGGTTATTGCATATTTTCCTGATGTTATCTGCTATTGTTTTAATTACGATTGGTTCGGCTTTAGCCAAAAGAAAGGCAAATGATAATGATAAATTTAAAACGATGTTAGTTTGGTTTTCTATTGCTTTAATTGTGATTTTTATTGCCATTCCCTGGCCATTTTCTCCTTTAGCAAACAGACCTTATTTTAGATAAAACTTATGAAAAATTTACTGCAGACAAATACCGGAAGATTACGAATTATTGGGTTTTTAGAAGGAACATCATTATTGATTTTGCTTTTTATTGCGATGCCTTTAAAATATATTTTTGAAATGCCAATTTTAACCAGACCAGTTGGTACAATACACGGAGCTTTGTTTTTGCTCTTCGTTTTTAATACTTTGAGTGTAGGTGTTGAACAAAATTGGAAATTTAAGGATACAACCTGGAAAGTTCTTCTGTCGTGTATAATTCCGTTTGGGACTTTTTATATCGATGCCAAAATTTTAAGTAAAATAGATTTGAAAAACTAAAACATTTAATGACCAAAAGAATTCAAACCATGGTTTTAGTATTTAAAACAAATGTAAATACGCTTTCGAAAGTACAGCGGATTACTCCAAAACTGAATAGATTATTTCCGAACTCTAAATGGAATTTTGATCTTGAAGATTGCGATCGGATTTTGCGATTTGAATCCGATAATAATATTATGAAAGAGATTATTATTTTAATGAAGATTCTGGGCTTTGAATGTGAAGCCTTATAAAAGTATAAAGCAAAAAAAAACAGAAGATTAACTTCTGTTTTTTTTATATATAATATCGTTTAATTTATTTTTTAGAATCGCAAACCATTCTCTTTAAAATAGCCCATTGTTTTAGTGCATCACGTGCTTCAACAGCTGGATATCCTAACATTGTTTTTCCGGCGGCAATATCTCCGGTAACCCCCGAACCAGCACCAACAATAGCTCCGTCGCCAATAGTGGTATGATCTTTTATCGAAGCGCTTCCGCCAATAATTACACCATTTCCTAAAGTTACAGAACCGGCTAAACCACTATTTCCTGCCATAATACAAAACTTCCCTAATTTACTGTTATGCCCAATCTGAACCAGATTATCAATTTTACAGCCATCACCAAGAATTGTAGAACTGAATTTTCCACGATCAACACAAGAGTTTGCGCCAATTTCAACTCCGTTTCCGATAATAACATTTCCAATTTGTGGAATTTTCACTAATCCTTTTTCTTTACAAGGACGGAATCCGAAACCATCAGCACCAATTGTTGCGTTTGGGTGAATAATGCAATCGCTACCAATATGACAACGTTCACGAACTACAGTTCCAGACCATATAATAGTGTTTTTACCAATGGTACATTCGTCTAAAATTGTCACATTTGGATAAATAGTGGCGTTAGCTCCAATTTCTACATTTGGGCCAATATAACAACCTGCACCAATTCTGGCTCCTTCGCCAATAGTTGCAGTTTCATCTACTGTAGCAGTTTTATGAATGTTGGTATGAAAAATTGGAGTAGGAGGAGCAAAAAGTGCCAAAATTTGAGACATTGCCAAATCTGCATTTTTTACTTTGATAAAAGCACGGTTTTCTCCAGGTTCAATCGAAATGTCTTCGTTAACAACTGCAACTGAAGCTTTTGATACTTCCCATAATTTTTCATATTTCTTGTTTCCAATAAAAGAAATTTCAGAGGTTGTAGCTTTTTCTAATTGTTCTGTAGCTGTAATGCATTGAGAAGTATTGCCGTATATTACGCCATTTATAACTTCATTGATTTCATGAATTGAGTAGGATTTCATTTAGTAAATTTAGTTGACTTAAGGTTTAATATTCGCCAAATAAAATGATTTACATTTAAATTACCTAATCTTATTCTGAAGTTTTTTACACAGTATTATAAATAATAGTTTAAATATTACAAAATTAACATAAATACTATTAATTTATTGTTTGATTTGTATTTGCAAAGTGCAATGTGAGGCTTTTATTACATCACTTATTATATCATATGTAAGTTTAAAATATTTTTTTGAGGCAATAATAGGAATATGTAATTTTATAATTTGTAATAATCTATCTGTTTAAGGTTTAGCTATTTTAGATATTACTGCGGCTTATAAATTAAGTCTTTTTTGATGATTGAGAGAGTACCGTATTTTGTAAGTTATTGCACTTTTTTTGATTATCATCAGAGATCAGTTATTTTTTTGTCCAATTGTTGATGAAAATTATAGTAAGGATTTTTAAATAGATTTTGTTAATGTTTACAATCAATATTGACAACAATTATAATTGGTAAGTTAAAACTTATTTTTAGTTATTGTTAGTTGAAACAGACTACAAATAAAAAAGCGATTCTCTTTTTGGATAAAAAGGAATCGCTTTTCTTGAATAATTTAATCTTAAATTATTATTTTATTTTAGATAATGACACAGCGTTTATACAATAACGTAAGCCGCTTGGTTCAGGACCATCAGGGAAAATATGCCCCAAATGCGCATCACAAGTACTGCAAACAACCTCAACACGAATCATTCCGTGTGATTTGTCAGCATGATAGGCGATTGCATTTTCTTTAATTGGTTGTGTAAATGAAGGCCAGCCTGTTCCGGATTCAAATTTTTCTGACGCATCAAAAAGCAAAGTTCCACAACATTTGCATTCATAAATTCCAGGATCAAATAAACTGCAAAGTTCTGAGCTAAATGATCTTTCGGTACCTTTTAAACGTGTTACCTGATATTCTTCAGGGGTTAAGATCTGTTTCCATTCTTCCTCTGTTTTCTCTACTCTTTTTTCCGGAATTGGATTTCCTTTATTTGTAAAACGAATTACATCTGCCCATTTAATCATACTATATAGATTTAAAATGAAAATTATTTAATTAACCATTAAGATATTAAGAAAAATTAAGTTTTTGCTTCTTAATGAAACTTAATAACTTAATGGTTCAAAGAAAAATTTTAAATGTTTAAAATTTTATTCCTCTTCTTTTTGTCCCATCATCATTAAAAATGCTTTTAGGAAAGCATCAATATTTCCGTTCATTACGCCATCAACATCGCTGGTTTCGTAACCGGTACGAACATCTTTTACTAATTTATAAGGCTGCATAACATAATTACGTATTTGCGAACCCCATTCTATTTTCATTTTTCCGGCTTCAATATCAGCACGTTGCGCTTGTTGTTTTTTCAACTCAATTTCATATAATTGAGAGCGTAACATTTGCATGGCACGTTGTCTGTTGTCTTGTTGAGATCGGGTTTCTGAACACTGAACCTGAATTCCGGTTGGTTTGTGTACCAATTGCACTTTTGTCTCAACCTTATTTACGTTTTGTCCTCCGGCACCACTTGATCGCGAAGTTGTAATTTCGATATCAGCAGGATTAATGTCAATTTCGATACTATCATCAACAAGCGGATAAACGTAAACAGATACAAATGAAGTGTGACGTTTGGCATTACTATCAAAAGGCGAAATTCGGACTAAACGATGTACGCCGTTTTCTCCTTTTAAATAGCCAAAAGAATAATCACCTTCAAACTCTAAAGTAACAGTTTTAATTCCTGCAACCTCACCTTCCTGAAAGTTAAGTTCTTTTATTTTATAGCCATAACTTTCTCCCCACATCATGTACATACGCATCAGCATTCCGGCCCAGTCGCAGCTTTCGGTTCCGCCGGCTCCGGCAGTAATCTGAACAACAGCACTTAAACTGTCACCTTCGTCAGAAAGCATGTTTTTAAACTCGATGTTTTCAATATGAGTTTGCGTTGTGTTATAGTGCTCGTCTAATTCTTCTGAAGAAAGTTCCCCTTCTTTATAAAAATCATAGGCAAGCTGCAGCTCATCAGTAAGTTCGATAGCTTTGTTGTAATCTTCGATCCATTTTTTTTTGTTTCGAAGGTTCTTTACAATGACTTCAGCTTCTTTTGCATTATTCCAAAAATCGGGAGCGAAGGTTTTTTCTTCTTCGTTGGCAATTTCAATTAATTTGGCATCAACGTCAAAGATACCTCCTCAACGCACCAAGGCGCTCCACAATACCTTTTATTTGTTCGGTAGTTGTCATAAATTAATATTAGTTTTATATGTTTTTTATAAATATTACGTTAATTTGGTTTTAGTTTATTGATGAGTTAAAATTTATTAAAACTCACAAAGAATAACTATAAGTAATACGTAATTTTGTTGTACAAAAATAAGATATAGTTTTTAGAATATGGAAATAAATTTAATTAGCGATACCATTACCAAACCTACATACGAAATGTTACAATATATGTTTAACGCTCAGGTTGGCGACGACGTATACAAACAAGATCCTACGGTTATCGAATTAGAGACAAGAGTAGCCGAATTTTTTGGTATGGAAGCTGGACTTTTTTTTCCGTCAGGAACTATGGCAAATCAAACCGCAATTAAATTACATACACAACCAGGAGAACAATTAATTGCAGATAAATATGCGCATGTTTATCATTATGAAGGAGGAGGAGTTTCCTTTAATAGCGGCGTATCCTGCTGTTTGATAGATGGAGACAGAGGAATGATAAATGCAGCTCAGGTAGCGGCGGCGATTAACGATCCGGAGTTCTATCATAGTCCTTTAACGAGTTTGGTTTGTGTAGAAAATACAACCAATAAAGGTGGTGGCGCGTGTTACGAATTAGATGATTTAAGAGAAATAAAAAAAGTATGTGACGCCAATAATTTAAAGTTCCATTTAGATGGTGCCAGAATTTGGAATGCATTGGTAGCGAAAAGACAAAATCCTAAGGAATTTGGGGCTATTTTCGACACAATTTCGGTTTGTTTATCAAAGGGATTGGGCGCTCCCATAGGTTCTGTTTTACTTGGAAGTAAAGCTGATATTCATAGAGCGTTGAGAATCAGGAAGATATTTGGCGGAGGGATGCGTCAGGTTGGTTATTTGGCCGCGGCCGGATTATATGCATTGGCACATAATATTGAAAGATTAGCCGAAGACCACCGTAGAGCTAAAGAAATTGCAGCAGTTTTAGCTACAAAACCATGGGTTGCAGCAATAGAACCTGTAGAAACCAATATTTTGATTTTTTCATTGGCAGAAGGGTATAAAGACCATCTTTTAATCGAAAAACTAAAACAAAAGAATATCTCAATAAGCTCAATGGGACATAATAAACTTCGAATTGTAACGCATTTAGATTATAGAGAAGTAATGCATACGTATGTTTTAGAGACGCTTTCGAAATTTTAGGAAAAAGTTCAAAGTTGCAAAGGTTCAGAGGAACAAAGGCTTCAACTTATTGGTATAAAAGATAAAGGTTCAAAGGTTACTCACAATGTGAAAACCTTTGAACCTTTTTTACCTAGAACCTCAGTACCTTTATTTAAAAAGATCATCCATTCCCGGAATCATCGGCATATCCATTTTGGCAACGGCGTCAAGTTCTCTTTCGTTTACGCTTGTTGCTTTTTCAATTGCTTTATTTAAGGTTACAATTAAGTAATCTTCAAGTTGTTCTTTGTCTTCTAATAAAGAATCATCAATAGAGATTGATTGTACCTTTCTATTAGCTGTTAATGTCACCTTTAATAATCCGTCAGCGCTTTGTTCATCAATTAAAACGGTATCCAAACGCTTTTTTGTATCTTCTATCTTTTGTTGGGTCTCTTTAAGTTTACCCATCATTCCCATTAAATCCATTTTGTTGATTTTTAAATTATCTCATACAAAATTAGTATATTGCTGTATTAAAACAATAGAATATTTTATGAAAAAATTAATCCCGTTCTATTGTGATTATAGTATTTTTGCTCCTTCTTATAAAAATTAATGTCCAACAAATGCAAAACGATATAAAGGCACCAAAGGCCAAAGAAATTTCAAAATCATTAAAAAAACATAAAGAAATACGAACTGATAACTATTTTTGGCTAAATGACCGTGAAAATCCTGAGGTAATTGATTATTTAAATCAGGAAAATGCTTATTACCAAAGCATGACAGCGCATACAAAACAGCTTCAGGAATCTTTATATGAAGAAATGAAGAGCCGAATAAAAGAAGATGATTCTTCTGTTCCTTATTTTTACAATGGTTATTTTTATATTACTCGTTTTGAAACCGGTCAAGATTATCCAATATTTTCAAGAAAAAAAGGAAGCCTTTCTGCAGATGAAGAAATTTTATTCAACTGTAACGAGATGGCAAAAGGGTATGCGTATTTTAAATTAGGAGGATTAAGCATAAGTCCGGACAATAAATTTGCAAGTTTTGGACTTGATATTGTTGGAAGAAGAATTTATACCATTCAAATTAAAAATTTAGAGACAGGAGAAATTTTGTCAGATAAAATCGAAAATGCAACGGGCGGTTCTGTTTGGGCAAATGACAATCAAACCATATTTTATGTCAAACAAGATGAAGTTACTTTAAGATCAGATAAAGTATTCAGACATAAATTAAATACTGATTCATCAGCTGACGTTTTGGTTTTTAATGAAACCGATGATACATTTAATGTTTCGATAAGCAAAGAAAAATCAAGAAAATATATTGTTATTGGTTCAGGAAGTACTTTAACAACCGAATATCGAATTCTGAATTCTGATAATCCCGATGGTGAATTTGAAGTGTTTCAAACTCGTGTACGTGGTCTGGAATATAGTATTTCGCATTTTGAAGACTCTTTTTATATTTTAACCAATAAAGACAAGGCAACCAACTTTAAGTTGATGAAAACGCCTGAAAATAAAACAGGAAAGAAAAACTGGGTTGATCTTATTCCGCATCGTGAAGATGTTTTACTGGAAGATATTGAAATCTTCAAAAACTATTTAGTAGTTGAAGAAAGATCAAATGGTTTAAATCATATCAGAATCATGCCTTGGAATGACGAGCCGGATTATTACCTTCCTTTTGGCAGCGAAACGTATAATGCTTACACCACAACCAATATTGATTTTGATACCGATATATTACGTTACAGTTATCAGTCGCTTGCAACGCCATCGTCTGTAATTGATTTTAATATGAAGACCAAAACCAAAGAAATCTTAAAAGAGCAACAGGTTTTAGGAGGAAAATTTGATAAAGAGAATTATATTGAAGAACGCGTTTGGGCAACCGCCAGAGATGGAGTAAAGGTTCCAATTTCGATGATTTATAGAAAAGGATTAGAGAAAAATGGTAAAAATCCGCTGCTTCTTTATGCCTATGGTTCTTATGGGATAACTATGGATACTTATTTTTCGTCAACAAGACTTTCGCTCTTAGACCGCGGTTTTGTTTATGCCATTGCACATATTAGAGGAGGAGAAGATTTAGGGAGACAATGGTATGAAGATGGAAAACTGTTAAAAAAGAAAAATACCTTTACAGATTTCATTGATTGCTCTAAATTTGTAATAAACGAGAAATATACTTCTGCCGAACATTTGTATGCAGAAGGAGGATCTGCAGGAGGACTTTTGATGGGCGTTATTGTAAATGAAGCTCCGGAATTGTACAACGGAGTTATTGCTCAGGTTCCTTTTGTAGATGTTATTACAACCATGCTCGATGACAGTATTCCGCTAACAACTGGGGAATATGACGAATGGGGAAACCCAAATAATAAAAAATATTACGATTATATGTTGTCGTATTCGCCGTACGATAACGTAAAAGCGCAACAATATCCAAATATGTACGTTTCTACAGGATTGCATGATTCGCAAGTACAGTATTGGGAGCCTGCCAAATGGGTAGCTAAGTTGAGAAACATGAAAACAAACGATAATCTTTTGTTTCTAGATACCAACATGGATGCTGGACATGGCGGTGCTTCAGGACGATTTGAGGCTTTAAAAGACTTAGCAAAAGAATTTAGTTTTTTATTAGATTTAGAGAAAATTAAAGGCTAATTAGAAATTTTTTGTTAAATTTGCAACCTATCGGGGTTATTTAAAAATACCTTTGATTAACTATTTTTTTATGAAAGAAGAAATAAACGCTTATAATAATGTTTTAGAATTAATAGGTAACACCCCCCTTATTAAGCTAAATAAAATCACCGAAGAGTTAGAAGGTAATTTCTACGCAAAGGTAGAAGCTTTTAACCCAGGACATTCCTCAAAAGATAGAATAGCGTTATATATTATCGAAGAAGCTGAGAAAAAAGGAATTCTTTCTCCCGGAGATACCATAATCGAAACAACATCTGGTAACACAGGATTTAGTTTAGCTATGGTAAGCATTATAAAAGGTTATAATTGTATATTGGCAGTAAGCTCAAAATCATCGAAAGATAAAATTGACATGTTGAGAAGTTTAGGAGCGAAGGTATATGTATGTCCCGCCAATGTTTCTGCAGATGACGAAAGGTCATATTATAATGTTGCCAAGCGCCTGCATGAAGAAACAAAAGGTTCAGTATATATCAATCAATATTTTAATCAGTTAAATATTGATGCTCACTATAACACTACAGGTCCTGAAATTTGGGAACAAACCAGAGGACAAATTACCCACCTTATTGCTTGTAGCGGAACTGGAGGAACAATCTCAGGAACTGCAAAATTCTTAAAAGAGCAAAATCCTAACATTAGAATTCTTGGAGTCGATGCATTTGGCTCAGTATTAAAAAAATACCACGAAACAAGAGAATTCGATAACAAAGAAATTTATCCGTATCGTATAGAAGGTTTAGGTAAAAACTTAATTCCATCTGCTACTGATTTTGATATCATCGATAAATTCATGAAAGTTACGGATGAAGAAAGTGCTCACTCAGCAAGAGAAATCACTCGTAAAGAAGGTTTATTTGTTGGATATACTTCAGGTGCAGTAATGCAGGCGATTAAACAATACGCAGAAGAAGGTGAGTTTACAAAAGACAGTAATATCATCGCTATTTTCCCAGATCATGGTTCTCGTTATATGAGTAAAGTATTTAGCGATGACTGGATGAATGAACAAGGATTCTTTGATAGTATCAACGAAGAAGAAGTTCAAAAAATTGAATTTGTAAAGTAATTACATTACTTCTAAAATAAAAAAGCTCCGAATAGAAATATTCGGAGCTTTTTTATTAATAGATATGTCAAATATTGAATCTACTGCAATTTTAAATTTGAATGGTTAATCGGTTTAAATTAATTCTCTTAAAATTGTACTAATAACGTATTTGTAAAGGATTATTTTTATATTTGTTTAAAGTTAATTCATTATTTTAAGAATATAGCTAACATTTTAATCGATTCAAAAGTAGGTAAAGTCTTCTGTTTTTATTTTTTCAACGATTATTTAAGTCAGTTATCGGTAAAGTTTTTGATAAACTGTATAATAGTATAGATTAGATGTGTTAAAATGACACATGTCTTAATACCAAAACCTACTATATGAAGAGAATACTACTCACAATAATGTTTGTAAGTTTTTTTAATACCAATGCCCAAAATCCGATTCAGGAATTCAATTTCAACGGAAATCTGAATAATGCCGATAAAACAATTTCGTTTGTTGGAACCGCTAATTTTGTAACTGACAGAATGGGAGTTGCTAACGGAGCACAGCGACTTACTAACAAAGCTTTGCAAGCTGTAGTAGGAGATCTTCCACAAGACAAAAAACCTCGCTCTGTATCGATTTGGATAAAATTTAATTCTATAGTTGCACCAAATTATATTTTAGGTTATGGTGGCGCAGCAAATGCTCAGTATTTTGGTTTGTTACAACAAGCGGCATCTTCGGGTAATTCTGAAGTAAGTCTGGCAGGGTGGGGAGCCGGTAATGATGTTCTGGTTTCAGTTCCGCTTTCAAAAGAGGTATGGTATCATTATAGTATTACGTATGATGGAAACACTTCTAAAGTATACCGCAATGGTGAATTATTAAAATCAGTAGACGGAATTTCCCGCTTAACGAAAGGATATATTTTTAGACTTGGAGAGCTAAACACAACAATTGGTATTAATGCCGATATAGACGATTTAAAAATATATAATGTCGCAATGACAGATGAGCAGGTTATGGAGTCTTATAACAGTTCTAAACCTATTCCTGCTCCGGTAGTGGAGAAAGCGCCAACTGTAAAAAAAGGCGCAGCAGATACAAAAACTGTAGCAAAGACAACAGCTTCTACAACTCCTCTAAACAGTAATACAATTTCTAAAAAAGTTGAGGTTTTCTCACAAGGAAAAAAAATAATAGGAAGCAATGCTTCTAATATTGGTGACTTACCGGAAGGAACTTATTTATTGAAAATAACAAATGGGCAGGATTAGCAACTAATGATGCGAACATGATTCGCTAACTCTACTTAGTAAAAATGAAAAAGCCTTCTGAATTCCAGAAGGCTTTTTCATTTTTTGTTTTGTTAGCTGATAACGCTAAGAACTACGAATAACATTCCAGTATGATTATCGCAAATTTGTGTATTTTGAGGTTTGCATTTGGATTGGTTTTATATGTTAATAAATTATTGTTAACGACTATCTATTTTTCGAAAACTCCATAAATAAAAATACTTTCGGGCATATTTCCACCTTCTATGCAATAAATAACAACTAATTCGTTATTTTCAGAAATTTCAAATTGTCTAGAACTATGATCGTCGGTATACGTATAATAAATACCATTTTCTTCTTTTATTTTGAAATTATATTTCTTAGCTAGTCCCTCAAGTTCTGTTTTATCAAAATATCTAAAAGTGGATAATACTTTTACATTTTCTATTATAATGTAAATTTTTTTATTTTGAATTTCTATATATGAGTTACTCCACAGAGAATAATCAGTAGTACTTAACCAATCATCATATTGGTTAAGTACTTGATGTAATTTTAAACCATCGAAAAATGTATAAGAAGCAAATTCCTGATCCATATTTTTTATGTACGAGATAGGGCGAGTAGATAGTTTGTATTCTTCTAACCAATTATTAAATTTCATATTGTTATTTGAAAATAACAGATTATAAGGCCCTTGAAATTTTAAAAGACTATCATAAATATTAATTAAAAAGATAATATGATTGTCAAAGCCACTATTACAAAGTTTTAACTTTTCATTTTTAAATAATTTTATTTCAAAGACATCATCTTCAGAAAAATTTCTTATGTAATCAATATCTAAATGAATAGATTTTCGCTTTTTTAACAGATCAATTATTTTTTTTTCAACTTTAATAACGTCTAATTCGCATTGTATAGGCTCTAGGAAAGTTGTTATTGCAATAGTATGACTTATTGATTCTAGTAAATTAAATCTTTCTGAAGATATTTTTCCAAACTCAACTAAGTTGCCATCTTTATTTATTATGTAGAAGAATCTCATTTTTTATAATTTAGAATTAAAATATAGACTAACTTCTTCAGCAGTATTTTTAATTATTTCCACTTCTCCATCAAAATTATTGGCTTTTAATATTTTACCAGTTGGCGTCCCCGGCTGCGCTGCGCAAATGTCTCTGACTTTGCGCTACTTTCTAACAAATATAATCTAAAAACTAAATGTCTAAAGTCTCTGACTTTAAAGTATATTTCAATATAAATCGTAACGAGTTAATGACTAAGAATCTAAAATTTTTATTATCGTCTGATCTTGAATTATATATCTTTTTATTTCATGCAAAGTATTTTGTTTCAAAAGTAAACGATTTGTTTTTGTGTTTTAACATTAAAAACCAACCGTAAAAAGTCGGGGACTTTATGAAATTTACAATATATAACAACAAAAAAAATTGCGCAAAGTCAAAGACATTTGCGCAGCTTTTCTTAAGAAGACTTCGAATAGCAGAGTAGCACTATATTTTTAAAAAGAACACTTCGAAGACCGGGAGAATAATTATTAGCATCCATATCGCTAGCATATCAATTTTCTTGCGTAAAATGACTTATGTAAAATGAAAGCCTCAAGTAGTGAGGCTTTCGTTATTATCAAGAGCATTTTTTGCTTCAGCTATATTATCCAATATCCACTTGTAATATTTACTGCTTGTATATTTTTTAGCGGCATTTTCAATTCTATTTATAAAAACATTACTTTGAAAAACGCCGCTCAATCTAGCAAAGTGATTTGATACAACTTCAAAGTCGTCTTCGCTATCTAATCGTTCAACAAACTCAATCGTTTTAATTTCATTTATCATTAATAACGTCTCAATGATATTTGAATATAATACATGAGCATAATCATTTACATGTAGCTTTTGTTTATTGTGAACTAAAAATAACAATTCAGCATCTCGAAAAGAGAAAATGCAATTTATTGAGTTAGTGTCAAAATTCATTTTTTTAGTATTTCGGGTTCTTTATTAATTGTCCTAAAGCATTCGGTTGAAATTCACTATCAGGAAAAGCTGTTGCAAATTTGCCATCTGTTTTTATTATCCCTACTCTTACACCTTTATATGTATCGTATATAGATACTCCATCAGCTAAAGCATTATAGGCAGATTGATTGTTTTGAATAACATATTTTGAGGCAGCATCAATTTCCTGCTTTGTCCAACTAGTCGGAAACCAAGATTGACCGACACCAGTTCTTTTACCTGCAACATCATGTGTAGGTATATTTCCTGTTCTTACCCCGTTATCAAAAGTATGTTCAATATTATATTGCTTGCCCGTAGCCTCTAAATAATCAATATTACTTTGTCCATGACCTCCACCAGCCATTTTACCAGATTCTAAAGATGCACTTGGGTTGCTTGGATTTTTAAAATCTCCTATGTCAGCGTGCGTAAGCGGATCGTTTGAAGCGTAATAGTATTTATCAAACCCTTCGGGGTTACCTTTTATTGTTCCATCTTTCCATTTATTTAGTAATCCTTTTTTAGGATCGTTCAATGCAGCCAATATATTATCTGGTGTTTCTTTAGGAAAATTACGCATGAACTTATTCTTAGTAACATCATCTAACGCATTAAATTGATTTTTTAAGTAAGAATAACCTTTTGTATTTAATAAATTTGCAAAATCTTCTAAAGCATTTCCGGCTCCTCCTAGAACTACTTTCTCACCATTTTCAATCCCAGCAGTTCCTTTAGGAATCTCTGACTCAGAAAGAGTTTTACTTATATTACCTGGCGAAAACTCTTTGCAAGCACCTTCTCCTCTTATAGCACCATTTTCAAAAACTGTTACGGCACCTTCCCATGCGGTAACCTTGCTGGTACCGCCTAGCTTGTTGACTAGATTCTGAGCGGAATTTAAATCACTACACGAAAGTAAAACAATATTCTTGTTTTTCAAATTATTTTTTAAGAGCCAATAAGCTAGTGCCTTGTGGTTCATAACGACATCAGACATGCCATTTCTTACTACACTGAAGGTTTCTCCACTACCGTGTACAATTACGTACACTTTGTCTCCTGCATTCCCTATTTTTGAAAGGTATTGTTGGGCTTTAGTTACATCATTTGTACCTAATGATACTACATTTTTAGGAAGCTGTTCTACATCATCAACTACACTTGCTAATATTGTTTCATTTGTAGTAACATCATCGGTTAATGCTACAATTTCATCTAAATTACTAGTTACTACATTACTTGTTCTTTCAACAGTAGAAAGTCCTTTTGTAATTGGTTTAATTATTTTTCCTGTTCCAAATACAGCTATTTCAAAACCTAAATTTGTAACTCTATTTAAGGTTTGACATATTTTTGCAAATTCTACTGCCTCTATCCCTAAACGTGCTGCTACAACAGCCGAGTATTCTCCTAATGTTAGCACAACTGGTACGACCATCATAGTCAATCTGCCATATCGCCACGGGTTACCTTTGGTTATAAATATACCGTAGAGGTTATGTGCTGCTTCTTTTACTTGTTTATATTTTTCATAAGCAGCGGGGTTTATTACAACAGATATCAAATCTTGTTGTGTAATGGCCTCATTGTTAGCTAATTTTTTAGAAATCTCAAAAATATTCTTCATTTGTTGCAGATAACCTTTGGGTTGCTCTATCAACGAATATTTTACAAGTCCTACGCCTAATTCTTTTAGACCTCCTAGTAATTGAGGAATATCTAATGTTTGACAAAACTCATATAAAAATCCAGCTAAAAAACTGTCTTTATTATTTTCTTCTCCTAAACTACATTCGACAAATGATTGAAGGGAATAATATACTTTAAAAATGATACTTTCTACTCCTTCGGTATTAAAATTAGGGTTGTCTTTTTTCTTTTGGGCTATTTTGGCTTCAACAAGGTTAGCTATACAAACATTTCCTACTCCTATTATACTTTCTATATTAAATACAGCTTTAGTAATTGTACCATTAGCATCAACCTCAACTTCGACAGCTGCTCTTTTAGCATTTATTTCTGCTTGGTAGGCTGCATCTGCCTCTCCTTTTTTAGAAGAACCCTTTGGATAGGTAATGACCTTGATACCTTTACCATAAACTTCGGATAATGCCGTAAAAAAGCTATCTAATTTTGATTTATTATCACTTGATATATTTATTACTTCTCCATCCAATTTATATTCTGCATAGACATAACCTCCAGAAGTATTTCCAGAAGTATTACTTCCAACGCAGCCTAATGTGCTAGAATATATTGCTAATTTATCTGCTTTGGCAATTTTATCAATTTTATCAATATAGCTATCTAAGCCTGCTTGATCTTGTTTAGGAATATAACTTTTAATTGCACCATAATTTGTTCTAATATATTTTCTATTATTACAAACTTCATTATTCTTATATATTAACCAAATAATAGCTTTATCATCTGATATGTTTACATAGTTTGAAGTAGGGTAATCAGCTCCAGTACCGTTTACCTTATATGTGTTACTTTTAATATTCCAAATATAATTTACAATAACATTATTTTCTGTACTTTCAAAACCTCCAAGCATTCCTTCAGCGACTTTTGGAACTCCTTCACCAGTTAGTACAGTGTTTTCATTAGTTTTTACAAATCCCCAATTTGGAGTAATTCCATAACCACCAGCCAATGCCCCGGAAGAACTCTTTTGAAACCCATAAAACTTCCAACCACCGCTATGAATAATATCCCAATCATTATGAGACAATACAGTGCCGGCTCCATAATCCATTAACAGATTAGTTTTACCTGATTCGGATTTAGTTGAGAAAGGATGTTTAAGACCAAAAATACCATGGCCTAATTCGTGAGCAGCAGTTTTTAAACTATTGTCAAATACAAAAGCATACTGACCTCCAAGAGGCATAAAACCGTCATAGCCATTTTGACCACTTTTTCCAGTATATAAAACATAATATGTTTTTTCATTATATTTAAAATCAGCAATTGATTCTATCTGGCTTATTATATCATTCTGACCGCCAGTGTATACATTGAATACATCGCTATCACCGCATTCTATTTCGTTTGGCAATTTACCAATAGTAACTTTTTGAGTAGTGACATCAAATTTTACTCCTACTTTGTTATATACTTCATTTAGGAAAGCCGTTGCTTTGCTGTCTGTTGGCGTAACTGCTCCGTTTACACTTAAAAGTGTTACGCTTATAACGGTTTTTTGAGGTAGCTGCCAAATATTTACCTTACCTGCAACATCTGATTTACCATCAATCGTTTTGGTTGCGTCTTTTGGATCTTTTTCTTTAGCACCATTTACTGTTGCAATAATACTTTCTTTAGCGAAATTAAGCGTTTTAGTAAGCGTTATTTCTGCTTTAGTATTACTTGTCCATTTTGCCTCGACTTTTGCGCCTGAATTTGTTTTAAAAACGATATCATCTTTTGTTTTTCCGTTTTTAAAACTTGCTTCAGCAATAATAGTATCAGAACCATCTAAATCAGAAACGGCTTTATAATTAACATTATAATCACTGCCGCCTTTAACTGGAATTACTTCATAAGTTGCCTTTAATTTTTGAGAACCCATATCCGGTTTCTGATCAAAAGCATATTTACCAGGACCATCTTTAAAGGTAATAATTACATCAGATGAAGATATTTGTGCAACTTCACCGCTGCTTGAGACGCCATTTGTATTTCCTGCAATTGCTTTACCTCCTGCAGCAGGATTAGAAATAGTTGGTTCTCCTTTACCATTTGCGGGAATATTAACTGTATTTCCTTTACTATCTGTGTATACCTGATCGTATACAGATTTTGCAATTGTAGATGTTTGCCCATCTGCTCCGATAATAGTTGTACTTCCATCAGGATTTAATGTAGCTGACCTTACTTCATAATCAAGTTTACCTTCTACAGGTTTTCCATCACTTCCTAAAACATCAGTAAGAATTTTATCTCCGTCAGCAATGTTCTTCCAATCAGGATCGTAACTAGCCACAATCTCTCCAGAAATTAATTTAAAATCAGTATTTACACCAATATTATTAAACGTGATTCGGATACGTGAAAATTGACCAAGATTAATTTTATCTCCACCTAAAGCATCAGCTGCATCAATTAGTTTTCTGAATTTTTCTAAGAAGGGTAGGGTTACATATCCTTCTCCGGTAAAGTTTCCGTTGCTTCCTGTAGCTTTTAAGACTACAATTGGAAAATCTCCGGCTGTTACAACATCATTCGGGAAAAGTTGCGGTAACGGTGTTTTATTCGCCAAATCTTTAGGATCTGGTTTTATACCACAACCTGCAAATGCAATTTCATCTTTGGCAAGTGTTGTAAATTCATGAATTGTACTGTGTGTATATTTACCAACATCGCAGGAAGCTCCTACTGTATATTCGTAAGTTGCATTAGGTTTTAAATTGCTAATGGTTATCGATTCTCTGGGAGTTACAACTTTGTACCACTCTGAGTTTGCATTTTTTTCGCGATAATTTACCTGATAATCAAAATTATCAATGTTACCGCTCCAGCTTACTTTTGCCTGATCTTCGCTAACTCCGGTTGTTGTTATCGATAAGGGTGATGTACAAGAGACTTCGTAGTTAAAAGAAAAAATTTCGCTGTAACCGTTATTTTTAAAAACACCAATTTCTTCTGCACCCAAAATAGCTTTTGCTTTTATACGCCAGGCATATTTTTTCCCGGGAATAAGTTGAGGTTGACTCATTCCATACTGAAATGTAGTATTTCTTGTGGTCGTTGTATATAAGGGTGGTGAATAGGCAAATGCATTTTGTACCGGTGTATAATTATCCCAAATTTCAACCAATGAAAATTCATATTCTACATTGCTGACATTAATACTCCTTGGTGTCCAGCTAAATATAATGTTTTGAATATTTGACTGCATTATTGAAGCATTATTCAAAGGCAGGTTTAAGAATGGAGGTTCATTCTGAAATATGATAGTAGTTACATTTGTTTTCTTAGACAGTTTTTTGTTTGTAGCAAAATCATATACTTCAACAGAAAAATTGTAAATACCTTCAGGTAATGGCTGCGCATACTGATTTGGATTTAAGCCTAATATATTTTGGAATTCAAAATAAGGAGCTAAATCAACATTGGTAAGCTGCAGCGGAAAACCTCCTTCAAGATATAAGGGTCTTGCGCCTACAACAAAATCATTTGTAGAAAACGAAATAGAATTTCCCTGGAAATAAAATTTCAATCGAACTTGTCTGTTAGATATCGTTAAATCGTTTAATACCAGCTGTATTTTTATCGGACTATTTATCGTAGTTGCATCAGCATAATTGCTTAGATAAATAGGAGAGGGCTGCGTGATCTGTGTACTTATGGTAACAGGAAAGGTTTGTGCGTAGCCACTCAATCCTATTAAAGAGCATACAAGAAAAACAAGTAGGTGTAGTTTTTTTAGCATTTTGGGTAATTGTGGTTTATCCATTATTTTTGGTATTAATATCTTATGATGTCTTTCGACTTTATTTTCTAAAGTTTTTATTTCTGAATATGTTTTAAATCAATATCATCAATTGTGGCATTTTTAACTGCCAGATTATGATAAAATGGAATCATTTTTATTTCAATAGCTTCTACTATTTCAACTGCTGATTTTTTATCTTTTATTAATTTAAAAGCTTCTTCGATTTCTTGTTTGCTAAAATCAGCTGCGTATTGGTTTTTCTGAATTTCAGTCGCCGGGATTTTGGACAAAGCCGAAATTTCCTTCATCATCCATCTGTGATGCATTAGCTGATCACGGCTATTATCACTTCTTTCCACCAATCTCAAATACGATTTATAAGCTGATTTATCCATAATATCAGCTTCATTTTTACCATTTAACGGATGACTATTTACTCTTCCAATCGCAATTACGTAAGCATTTTCAAGACTTTCATCTTTAGTCGAAATTTCTTTTTCCAGTTTTTGAGAAGCTTCAGCCAGATATTCGTTGTATTTTTTTAATGTTTCTGCTTCAGAATCATACGCTTCTAAATAATCCAATACTTTATCTTTAAACTGTTTTTCATCAGGAGTTAAAGTTGATAATGTTAACAGATGTTCCAGATTAGTATCTTCTTCAGCAGGCAATGGATTTAAGGCCAGTTGCATATCTTTTAATTGTGTTGTAATTTCATCACGCGTACCTTCAAATATTTTTCCGTTAGAACTTATTTTTAGATTTGGTTCTCCATTTAATTTTAAATCTTCTTCCGTTCTTGGTTCTCTTTTAGGACGTAATTTTATCTTGTCAAAAGAATAAGTGTAGGTTAATGTACCAGTTAAGTCGTTATTTTTTTGAGTCGAAGTACCATTTGAAGAATTACTGAACAATGAAATAATTCCCATATTGAAATTATGTTTCTGCAAATAGATATAAGAACCGTTTACTCTAAAATTGATAATATCGTTTTGCTTATCTCCATTGTTATAACTTGTGTTGTAGCTTGTTGATGCTGAAGTTGTGAATTTTTTATCGAAAAATAACTTCGTAGCGCCAATTGTTGGACCAATAATAAAACTTTTATTGTCGTCGGTTTTTCCGTATGTATTATTTATCGCAGCGTTAATATTCAAATCTTTTTCAGGATATCCAATACTATATGAAATGCCGGAGTTGTAATAAGTGCTCGCACCACCTGCAATTGTTTTTCCTTGTTGCTGATTTACGGCATCTTGCATCGAAAAGTTAGCATTAATCGATTTTTTTATGCGCTTGTCACTCTTTAATAAATAGTTTACTGCAAGCGAAGCATTTTGATTGACTTGCCTGAAATTTAAAGTATCCAGATAATCAAAATCAGAAACCTGATTAATATAATCAAACTGATTTCGACTGTTGGTGTAAGACTGGAAATTAGAATAATTGATATTAAAATTTAGTTTTTCATTGGCTCTATAATCAATTGTAAGTGCTGAAACTAAACGTTTCATCTGACTTTCTTTTTGTTTATCGAGATTGTCTTTTTGCAATCCTAAATTTACAGAGATAGAAACTTTGTCTTTGTATAAAGATTGAGAAGCATTTACCGTAATATTTTCTAAGTCATTGTTAAAATAATATCCGCCTAATGTTCTGTAGTTAGGATCAATTCTTTCATATCCTAAACCTAGAGTTCCTTTTCCGGCTGGATATACCAATTGACCTTTGAAAGCATTATAACTTGCTGTTGTGTTGTTTGGGCTTAAAAACAAAGCCGCAACTCCTTTTGCTTTTGTTCCATCGCTTGTTCTGGTATCTTCGGTAATGCTACTGTTTGCAAATTCTGTAAAGACTTGTAGTTTTTGAAAAAGCTTAAAATTTGTTTCAAAACTTACTGTTGCATTTTCTTTCGGAGAAACACCTAATTCAAATGGAATTGGATTTGATATAGAGTTTATTTCATCTTTTGCCTTAAAAAAAGTAAGGCCAAGCGTTATTTCTTCTAATGCATAATTTGTTTTAAATCCATATCCGAATCTTTTATAAGTGGGAAGTATTGTTGGATAAACACTATTGTATTCGCTGTTTTTTATCAATCGACCGTACATCGCACTAATTTTAAATTTTCCTTGTGGAGTTAAGTCGACTCCAAAACCAGAAAATTGATGCCCGCTCAAGGTATAAGGAGAAAATGTCATGCTAACATCACCAATATGTGCAGTAATCCATTTATAAGAAGGATGTATGCTCAAACGGTTCATTAGTACAGGTTTTTCATATCCGAATTTTTGATTGGTGTATGAAAACGATAATGGAATATTGTATAATCCGGCTATATTAAAATTAATATTTCCGTTTAAAAAATAGCTGAAAGGTTCTCTGGCAGCATTTCCTGAATAAAATACAGTATTGGCAGATGCTCCTCCGGATACATTTACCAATTTTGCTTTACCAACTTCCTGAACATTAAAGTTCTGCGAAAACCCAAATGCACTTACAAAAAGTAATATTATATTAAAATTTAATCTTTTTAAAATCATCTTTGTTATGATATGAGAATCAAATCAGCAGCTATTTTCTGCTGATTGATTTTCATTATTAATTGATACTTACTCTGAAAAACACAACTTATTTGATGATTATTTTTCTCAATTTAGTGCCTTGTTGAGATTCAAACAAAACAAAATAAACTCCTGAAGGAAGACCATTTAAACTAAAATTGAAAGAGTAATTGTCTTTGCCTTCCTCATATTTAGAGTCTATTACCTGATTATTGCTTAAACTGTAAACTTTGATGTGGCCTGGCATTATTTTATCCAGAGTAACATCTACAGTGAATTTTCCGTCAGATGGATTTGGATAAATCTTTAAATCAAATTTTTTCTGAGAATCTGTATTATCCGGATTTTCGTATTCTCCTTCTGTAACCATTACGGTTTTGGTCTGAGTGGCAACGCAATTTCCTTTTGTTGTAATTATCGTAATATCATGTTCTCCAAGCTGATTAAAACTTATTTCAGCATAATCTTTATCTTTTGAAACTACAGTTGCGCCAGCTGGCAAAATCCATTCGACAGTATCAGGAATAGGATTACTGATATCTACAATTATAATTTTTTCATTTAAAAAGGCTTGCGATGAAACAGCAAATTCAGCACTAATAGCAGTGCTTTGACTCGATATTTTGATGGTATCGGTAGCTTCACATCCTAATTTATTCGTTACAATAACGGTATAATTCGCAGGTTCAGAAACCGTAATCATAGCATTAGTACTTTTAAAACCTTTGTCTGATGTCCATGAATACGTTGCTTGATTATCAGCAATAGTAGCATTGATTGTTAAGGTCTGATCAAAGCACAACGTTACATCTTCACCAAGATCAATTACATCTTTTGGTGGATCTACAATTGTATACGTTCTTGAAATAATACAGCCTTTAGCATCTTTAATTTCGATTGAATAAGTTCCTGCTTTAGCGTTGCTTAACGTATTTGATGTTTCTCCTGTATTCCATAAATAAATGTATGGTGCAGTTCCTGCAATTGTCGTTACAACGATTGTAGCATCTGAACCTGCATAACAGGTTGGAATTTTTATGTTTTCTGATGCATCTAAATGTGCCGGAGTTGTAATATTTATGCTTTTATTGATTGTACATCCGTTTTTATCGGTTACTACTAATGAATAGTTTCCTGGAACCACATCAATTAAATTAGGCGTTTTTGCACCTGTATTCCATAAATAGGTGTAAGGAGCAGAACCTTCTGAAGCATTTGAAACAATAGTCCAATCATTACCATCTCCACAACGAACATATTCTGCAGAAAGAGAATTAGTTAATAGGGTAGGTTCTGTGATTGTAATATTTTGACTTTGAATAGATTTATCAAAAGAATCTGTAGCAATGACATAATAGGTACCTGCTTTTGCATTTATTAAAGTTTCTGCCTGACTCACTATAACAGATGGATTATTTACTTCATACCATTTATAATAATAACCAGGAAGACCGCCAGAAGTAAGCGCCTTTATACTGGCAGTTGCATCGCCGTGGCATTGTACGGTGTTTATTTGTACAACGTTAATAAATAACGGATCAACTTTGTCTAAATCTCTTGCTACAATCGAACATCCATTTGCATCTGTAACACTTATGAAATATTGCCCTGCATAAATATTATAGATGCTGGTATTTGAAGCTTTATTATTATCTGTATAAATCAAATTCATATTTTGATCATACCACTGAAAATTATAATTTGGGGTACCTCCCTGAACTGTTACAGCAATACTTGCATCATCAACTCCCTGACCTGACGGAGGTGTTTTAACTACTTTATTTATAGCTAATACTTCGGGTTCAGTTATTACAAAATTCTGAGTGGCAGTACAATTATTAGCATCTCTTACGGTAACTGAATAATTACCTGCAAAAAGATTGCTTATAGAATTAGGATCTGCATCTGAAGTTTTACTCCATGTAATTGTGTGTATTCCTGTACCACCGCTTGTTGTGATATGAATTGATCCGTCTTGCTGATTTTTACATGAAACATTTGTTTGTGTAAAATTGATTTTTACCGGAGTAGGTTCTTTTACGATTACTTTATTTGAAGTATAACTATTTCCAAATCCGTCTGAAACTTCTAAGAAATAATTTCCTGCAATTAATGCTTCTGTTGGATTAGTAGTTGATACTATTACAGAAGGATTAAGTTCATTATACCATTTATAAATATAATTTTTATCAGCATCGGCAACTCCTATAGGAGCACCTCCGCTTATTGTCGCTTTTAAAACAGCTTCTTTGTAACCAAAACATTTTATTGATTCGGTTTCATTTATTGCAGTAATCAAAAGCTTGTCTGGCTGTATTAAAGTATATTCCTTAACTATAGTACAATTATTAGCATCTGTTACAGTCAGTTCATAAGTACCAATTGCTAATTGATCTAATAAACTTTTGTTTCCAATAATTGTTGCAGATCCTTTTACTCTCCAGGCATATGTGTAAATTGGCGTTCCTCCTGATATTAAAACTTCTATGCTACCATTTTTGGTTTCAAAACCACTAAGGTTTTTAACTTCAATATCTTTTATTGCTAACGGAGCATTTGGTTGTGTAATTGTGATGTTGTCTAATGAAATCTCACAATTATTTTTATCTTTAATTAAAACACTATATATTCCGGATGTTAAATTGTTTAAATCTTCTGATGTAGCATAAACTGCTTGTTGAGCATCTTTTTTCCATGCAAATGTATAAGGTAAAGTTCCTCCAACGATATTAATATCAATTGTTCCGGTTTGATTTCCGTAACATAAAACATTAACTTTATTTGCTAATGAGACGGTTAATTTGTCTGGCTGAATTAAATTTAAAATTGAAGAAGTCTTTTGAGCCCCTTGAGAATCTGTCACAACTACTTTATATTGTTCTGCACCTAAATTTGTAATTGTATTTGTGTCCCCTCCAATTATATCTCCTTTACTGTTGTACCATACATAATTATATCCTAAAACTCCACCAGATACATTGGCTTTGATTTCACCATTCAAGTCTCCATTACATAGAATAGATTTTGTTTCTTGTACAGTCACAATTAATTCAGGGTTTTGAGTAACTATAAAACTTCTTGTAGCAATACATCCTACATTATCAGCTACTCCCGCTTTTGCGTCTCGTACTTCAAGAATATAAGTTCCTGCTTTTAAGCCAGCGATATCTTTTGTGGATTTAATAAATAAAGGATCAAGATCATAAGTCCATTTATATGAATATGTACCGTTTCCACCTGTTACAGGGGCCAATTTAATTTCACCTGTATATTGTCCAAAAATGGCAACGTTTGTTATTGTCGCATTCGGAATAATAATAGCAGTAGGAGCAATGACAGTAAAATTTACCTCTGTAGAACATTGTAATTTATCCTTGATAATTACTTTATAAACTCCGGCAGAAAGTGTATTTAAGCTAGAAGTTGTAATCGTAGATAACAAAATACCATCCTTAAACCATTCGTAAGTATATACACCGCTATTTGGAGTTCCACCGGTTGCTGCAATAAAAGCAGTTCCGTCATTTCCTCCAGCACAATTAACACTTGTAGAAGTAAATGTTGCTGAAAGTGGTTGAGCAGGTTCTGTTAATTCATAATCAGCATAAACATCAGGATTAACATGATCCTGAACTCTGATGCGATAGAATCCTGTTTGCTGAAGAGTTAATGTTGGATTTGTTTCATTAATTAAAGGAGTTGCTATTGTGCCATTCATTTCATACCATTGATAAGCATAGTTTCCAAAACCACCAACTGCTTTAATTGTTATACTACCACTTGCATCACCTTTACAATAAATATCTACTTTGTTTAAAAGTATAATACCTAGCGCATCGAGCACCATTTCTGGGCTTTCTTGAGTACAACTATTACTATCTGTAACAATAACTTTGTATTTTCCGTTTGTTAATCCTGTTGTCAAACCTGTTGAACTATTGGTATTTGGAGTAAAAGCGCTTCCATCTTTTGTCCATTGATAAGTGTACGGAGAAGTACCGCCAGTTGCAGTAATTTTTATGGTTCCATCACTAGAAAGAGGAGTAGAAGGTTGTGTCTGTATTATTGGATTAAAAATTAATTCATCATTAGGTTCTGTTATGTTCACGTTACCTGTAATAGAACATCCGGGAACAGCAGCATCTGTAATGGTATATTTATACAATCCTGATGTTAATCCTGTTCTGTCTTTAGTTACTGGCCCATCATTCCAGCTCACATCATAAGATCCTGTCCCATTAGCAAGTGTCAGGAAAATAGCTCCAGTTGCATCTCCTTTACATTTTACATTTGTTATGGTTGGTGTTGCTGTTATAAGATCGTTTTGAATTAACTCTGCATAAGCAGATGCATAATTATCTCCACCATCTTTAATAGTAACTTTATAAAATCCTGCTTTTAGGTTAATTGCCGTTTGAGAATATTGATTGATCGCTACTGGATTTGCTCCTGCCAGATTATCTGTTTTAAACCATTCATATGAATAAGCACGAGTAATAGGTGTTGCACTATAGGGATAACCATCGCTTGGATTTGCAGTTAGAGTCCCCGTATTTTTATCATAACACGTTATTTTTTGTGGAGTTGTAATACTAACTAATAACGGCGCAGGCTCGTTAATTGTAAAACTTTGAGAGGTATTACATCCTTTAGAATCCCATACATTTACAACATATACTCCTGCTGACAGGGCATTCGGATTAGTCATAGAAAAAGAAGCTCCGTTTTTTGTCCATGTCTCTGTGTACGAAGGACCACTAAACGGTGTTCCGCCAGAAATTCCGTAACCGCTTATTTCCCCATTAGGTTGGCTATTTCCTTTTGCATTAACAGCTGATCCTAATATTTCTATTGCAGAAGGTTGTGTTATTGTTACTGCTCTTGATCCGTCCGGCTGAAGTGCTCCAACTTGCGAATAACCCAATAAACTAGTAAGGAATAATAATAGTAAGTAGTATTTTTTCATCATCATTTTGTATTTGGGTTGTTTATTTTTCTATACAGTTGTTTTTATCTGTTACTTTAATTTTATAACCAACTGCATTAGCCTTTAAGCCTGTAATTTTATAGTGTGAATTATCAATTTTAGAAGCAGTGGTTAAAACATTATCTACATAAAAATTATAAGGAGACTCACCACTTAAAATTTCAATATCAATTGTTGCATCTTCGTTTCCAAAACAAGTAGGTAAGGATTGACCAGTCACTTTAAATTGCATTTTTGCAGGATCATTATAAGTGAAACTTTGTGTAGAAAACATCGATCCACGCATTATTGTTCCTTTTTTTGCTTGATAACCTATCTCATAAGTTCTTGTGTTTTCAAGAGGACTAATGTTATAAAAGGTGTATTTTTTAGGATCAGCTGTATCAAAAACTACATTATTACGTTGATTACTTATAGCACCATTATTTTTATCCCTAATATATATGTAGACAAGTGTCTCATCGTTATCTAAGGGCCTGTCAAATGAAATCGCAACTTTAGGAATTGCATCCCCATTACAATTTGGAGCTTCATATTCTATATTTGTTACTACAGGAGTACAGGCAGAATAGTATAATATCAATGGAGTTGTAAAAGAAGTAGTTGCGTAACCTAATCTAAAATAAATTGGCTTGTTTATGTAATTAGTATGATTAACACCCAAAAGTTCCTGCATAGAAAATGTTGGGGTAGGAGTATTATTTGTTGCTCTTCCTGCAATTGTAGCTGGAACATCAATCCAAGTTACCTGATTATTTACTGAATATTGCCAATGATAAGCTTCCGCAGGAAAATTAGCAGGGAAACCCGCTAAACTCAGCGAAAATCCAGCACATATATTTGAAGGATCTGTTGTGTCTAAATTTTGTATTACCACATTTGGTTTAAAAGAATCAATATTTACCCCACCATTACAACCTCCTAATCCTAAATACCCGCCTTGCAGCATTTGAACAGCAGTCTTAGTAGCAGTGAAGTTGTTGTTACAATTAGTAGTAGACGAACCAAGCGCGACACAACTACTATGAAGTGAAAAACTAAAAGAGGAATAATTTGGTACAGCTGTAAAAGTTTGGCTTTCATTAACTTCCATGTTGTTTCCGCCATCGCCAAAAGATGTTATTATTGAGGTATTTCCTTTAAAATCCCAAGAATAACCAGCGGCATGACAACCATCAGACGAAGCGTCATAGTCAATTTTTATAGTATAGGTCTGATTATAGCCTTTTGTTATAAAGGCAAATAATAATATAAAAAGGAGCTTATAATTTTTCAATACAATCATTTTTATCTGTTACTTTAATTTTATATCCCAAAACATTTGCTTTTAAACCTGTTATTTTATAATGTAAGTTGTCAATTTTAGATGCTGTTTTTAAAACATTGTCCACATAAAAATTATAAGGCAATTCACCACTCAATATTTCAATATCAATTGTCCCGTCTTCAGAACCAAAACAAGTTGGCTGAGTTTGGCCTGTTATTTTAAATTGCATTTTGGCAGGGTCAATATACTGGAAAGGTTGTTGGGAAACCTGGAGGGAACCCATAGGCTGTCCGTTTAATCGTGCCTGATACTTTACCGTATAAAAGTTTCCGTTTTCTAATGCTTCCCCTAAATTTGGAAAGGAATATTTATACAAATTAGTTGCCGGATCTAAAATAAACGAGGTTACTAATGCAGTGTTTTGAAAACGTGGAGTAGTTTTTGCGGGATCCGTATTTACTACATATATAATGCTTAAATCCTCACCAGTTTTTAATTTTTCTTTAAAAAAGACTTCAATTTTCTCGATGCTGTTACCGTTGCATTTTGGTGCTTCATAATTAATGTATTGTGCTACTGGAGCACACGAAGAATATGTTATAGCTAAAGGCGTTGTAAAAGCTCTGGTTGTGTAACCTAATCTAAAATAAATTGGCGTATTCAAATAATTCGCATGATTAGCACCTAAAAGTTGTTGCATTGTAAATGATGGGGTGGGAGTATTATTCATGCCAGCCGGAACATCTATCCAAGTTGATTGATTATCTGTAGAATATTGCCAATGATATGCTTCAACGGGAAATCCTAAAGGAAAAGCTGCTAAACTTAATGAGAATCCTGCACACAATTTTGTTGGCGATGCAGTGTCTAAATTCTCGATACTGACATTGGGCTGGAAAAAGCTAACATCAACTCCTCCATTACAACCGCCCATTCCCAGATAGGCACCTTGCAGCATCTCTACAACAGTTTTAGTGAGTGTGTAACTATCAATGCAATCAATATCATCTTTACGGAGAGGTGTACAATTACTACTATGGGATAAACTAAAAGAAGTGTAAGTGGGAACAGTAGCGAAAGTCTGACTCTCATTAATATTCATACTATTTCCCCCCTTACTGAATGATCCAATTGTTACCATATTACCACTTAATTTCCATCCAAAGCTTGCAGCATGACAACCCGCACTAGACGCATCATATGCGACTTTGATAGTATAGGTTTGTCCATAGCTGCTGTAGATAACAGCAAATAATATAACGACAGTTATTTTAAAATACTTTTTCAATACAATCATTTTTGTCTGTTACTTTAATTTTATATCCCAAAACATTTGCTTTTAAACCTGTTATTTTATAATGGGATGCATCTATTTGTGTAATTTCGGATATAGGTTGTAAAACATTATCGATGTAAAAATTATAGGGATTTGCACCACTAAGAATTTCAACTTCTATAGATCCGTCAGTTCCTCCAAAACAAGTTGGCTGAGTTTGGCCTGTTATTTTAAATTGCATTTTTTTAGGATCATTATAGGTGAAATCCAAAGTGGAAAGCATTGAACCTCGTGCAATAGATCCTTCTTGTGCTTGATAACTAATTTGGTAAGTTCTGGTATCTTCTAATGGTGTAATATTGTAAAAAGTATATTTTTGAGGATTATCTATGTCAAAAACTGTATTTATGCGTTGATTACTTAATGCTCCATTATTTTTGTCTACAATAGAAATATAAGATAGATATTCAGTTGTATTTAATGGTCTGTTAAATGATACGGATACTTTAGGGATTTGGTCTCCATTACATTTTGGAGGATCATATTCTATATTAGTAACTATTGGAGAACATGCAGAATAAGTTAATGCTAGTGGAGTTGTAAAAGCTGTCCCAGAATATCCCAATCTAAAAAATATTTGTTTGTCCATATAATTTGCATGAGTTGCACCCAAAAGTTCCTGCATAGAAAATGTTGGTGTAGCAATATCATTTGTCTGTCTGCCTGACATAGTAGCAGGTACATCAATCCACGAGACTTTATTGTTTACAGAATATTGCCAATGATATGCCTCTTGAGGAAAACCTGCAGGAAAGGCTGCCAAACTTAGTTGAAAACCTGCGCAAACCTCTGTTGGCGTTGAAGTATCTAAATTTTTAATATTTACATTTGGAATAAATTTTGATATGTAAACACTACCATTACATCCGCTGGCTGATAAGCCTGCTGTTCCTTTAATTAAATTAACAGCAGTTGTACTGTAATTGAATTCATCATTACAATCTTTAGTAGAGGCACCTAAGGGAGTACATCCACTTGAAATTGATAAAGAGAAGGAAGAGTTTGCGTAAGTATCATAAACAACAGTTTTTAGAGGCACATTCATATTATTACCTCCTGAGCCGAAATCATCAAGCAAGACACCATCTCCGTAAAAACTCCAATTATAACTAGCAGCATGACACCCAGCACCGTTTGCACTGTATTTCAGAGTAATATTATAAGTTTGGCTATTGGTTTTAATAGCTAAGAATAATAAAATGAAAGTTGTTTTAATATACTTTTTCAATACAATCATTTTTGTCTGTTACTTTAATTTTATACTCTATTGCATTTGCTTTTAAATCTATTATCCTATAGTGTAAATTGTCAATTTTAGATGCTGCCCTTAAAACATTATCTACATAAAAATTATAAGGTGATTCTCCACTTAAAATTTCAATATCAATTGTTGCATCTTCTGCACCAAAACAAGTTGGCTGAGTTTGTCCCGTTATTTTAAATTGCATTTTTGCAGGGTCAATATACTGGAAAGGTTGTTGGGAAACCTGGAGGGAACCCATCGGCTGTCCGTTTAATCGTGCCTGATACTTTACAGTATAAAAGTTTCCGTTTTCTAATGCTTCCCCTAAATTTGGAAAGGAGTATTTATACAAATTAGTTGCCGGATCTAAAATAAATGAGGTAACTAATGCAGTATTTTGAAAACGTGGAGTAGTTTTCATAGGATCTGTATTCATTACATAAATAATGCTTAAATCCTCACCATCCTTTAATTTTCTATCAAAAAAAACTTCAATTTTCTGAATATTATCTCCTTTACATTGGGGCGCTTCATAATTTATATATTCTGCTACAGGCGCACATGATAAATAAGTTACTGCTACAGAATTTGTAAATGGCCTGTCTTGCCTATAGCCAAGTCTGAAGAATATTTGCTTGTCAAAATATTTCTCATGCTCATTACCTAAAATCTGTTGAATTGTAAATTGAGGTATTTGAGTATTGTTAATTTCAGACTGATCCATTAAATTTACCGCGTCTTTCCACGTTGCTTTATTGTCTAAGGAATATTGCCAATGATAAACTTCTTTTTGGAAACCAGCTGGAGATACAATTAAAAAATCTAATTGAGAGCCAGAGCATACAGTACTAATATTTGATGCCAGACTCATACCTATCGGTGTAAATTTTGTTGTCTTGTATCCTACAGGAAAACTCATATCTCCACTAGAAACGTTCCAATCCCAATCACCGGTTATTAATTGTACTATTGTTTTTTTAAAACTCTTACTATTCACAAAAACTTTTACAGGGTTCATACAATCTATTTGCTTTAAAAACATAGATATATCAATAGTTGATGCTGGAAGATTTGGTATTTTATCTATTGTAAATTCACTTAAGCCAGGAATAGTAGAACTAAAATTATGATCATTTGATCCAATACCGTATGCAAAAAAATAATAATCAAAGTGGCCATAAGTAATGCAGGAAGGAGCAGCGTTAGCTAAGTATCCTGTAGATTCCATATTAAATGACTGCCCATAAGAGCTGACAGATAAAATGACAATAAGCATCAAGTATATTTTTTTCATAATGGTTTTATTTCTAATATTCGTAATCGAAATATAGCATTTTCATAGATTAAAATTTAACAGTATAAAATTCCATTTGAGATGTTCTTCCGTCTTTAAATACAGCTCTGATACCATATTTATAAGTAGTGTTGATAGCAATTGTTGGGTCAGACAAGCGTTTTGTTTTTCCAACTACAACCTGAATTAATTGCAAAGGATCTTTATCTGATGCCTTATAAATTTCGAAACTATCGACAGTATTGTTTGAGTATTCCCAAGACAAATCGATAGTGTTCGTGATTTTATTAGCTTGCGCAAAAAATCCTTTTACAGATGGCATTACAGAATACTTAGGCACAAATAAATGTATTTCAGGTGAAGGATTAGATACTAATTTACTTTCATCTTTTGCAAAAATAGCGTACGTATAAGTATGCCCTTCAAGAGCAGTTTTATCCTGAAATTTTTCTTCTTTATCTTTTGTTTCTAGAACTAATTTCCATTCTTTTTGATCATCTTCTTTACGGTACAATTGATGTACTGCTACATCCTCGCTTTGACTATTCGCCCATTCCAGAAAAATTGCACCTTCTTTTATTTCATAATTCATAAAAACAGGTGAAGCAGGAGGAATTACATCTGGTTTTTTCAGGACTAACGTTTCTGAAAACTCGGACATATTGTAACGATAATCAACAGCAATAATTTTATAATATACTTTAGGATTTAAGTTTTTAATTAATACTTTATCCTCAAAAGTGTTTGGTTCACTTGGACTAATGGTTACCTGACTAAATTCTTCTTCGGCAACATTTCCTCTATAAATACGATATCCTAAAAGATCTTTTTCTTTATTATGTGTCCATGTAAGTTTTACAACTCCTAAACTGTCAATAACTCCTTTTAAACCAATTGGTTTGGCTGGTTGAATTGAGTCTACAGGTTGTACTAACATTGGAAAAGAGGTTCTGCTGTTTCCATTCTTACCAATCGCGGTAATAGTAAAATAATTGGTAGGTAGTAATTTATCGAAGACCACATTTCGCGATTTAGCAGGGATGTTTTTTATTACCGTTGAGTATTTATCGTCATCCTGTTCAGAACGCTTAAGCTCAAAACCTGAAATTTCATTATTACCTTCTTCAGGGAATTCCCAAATTAAATTTACAGTTGTATCATCTTTAAATTCTTTTACAGTAAGATGAGGTACATATTTTAATAAAGCCTTGCTTTTTCCAGTAACAATGTCAGAATAAGGACTAAGTTCTCCAAAAGGAGAAATCCCCTGAATTCTATAACTGTATGAAGTATTGTTTGCGATTGAATCTACATAAAAAATACGATTATTATTTGCATTTTTTTGATTCAAACTAGTATAGGGCTTATCAGTAATCCTTTCAAATTTCACTTTATCTGTCGAGCGTTCTATATAATAACTTCCGTAAGCGTGAGCTAATATTTTAAAATTCCAGCTTAGCATAGTGCTGTTATCTGTAAAATGTGCTGTAAAATCCATTGGTTTTGGCAACGGCTCATATTCTTTTAACCCTACAAATATTCCACCATAATCAATGCTTAATTCTGTTTCAGGCACATTTGATGAAATTCTGTATGCATACTTCTCATTTATTTTAGCAGTTGTATCTTCAAATCCCAAACCTGCTTTTTTTGCAATTTCAAAATCTTTATCAGCACTATATAAGGCAAAAGTAAAGCGTTGTTCCATTTCTTCAGAAAGGTTGACAATCGATTCTAAATTATCTTTTCCTGTTACAGTAAATTCTTCGCCATAAATTCCTTGTGCAACAATTGCTGCATTGTCATTGGTTTCAATTAGCTTTTCCCAAGTTTCCAAAGGCTCCGGTTTTAAAACTTTAGATAAAACAACTTTTTCAGGATTAGTTAGGGTTTTATTATCTCTGGTAACCGTGTACCTTTCCACAGAATATCCATATTTATTTAATTTTTTCCAGGCCAATGGATTTGTAACAGCCCAACGCAATAAAATTTTATCTTTTTGTACTCTTGCAATAACTTGTATTTCCGGTTTTTTTTCTACACCAGTAATCGTTTCTCCCTTATTTTGAGAAAAGCCGTTAGTTGTGAATATAAAAACAAGTATAATTAAAAATTTGAATTTCATGCTAGTTTAATTTGTTGAATGTAAAAGTTGAGCTTGTACCTAATTGGCCACCTGGTAGTACATAGTTCAATTTAATGTTATAATTACCTTGTTTGATATAAGGAAATTGTCCGTTTATAATGTAATTGTATTTTGTTATCATCGACTGATTTAGAGTATTCAGATATTTATTTACAACCTTATATCTTAAATTAACAAAATCAGCTTTGTAATAAAATGGAAGATTATATCGGTAAGGCAAATATTCTTTTAACATAAAACTATTTGGATTGTTTAAAATGTAATCCTGATACCATGCTAACACTTCGACTCCTCTTATCGGAGGAATTCCAAGTTTCACATCTGCTCTGTCTAGTGTTAAATCTGCTTCTAAAGGATATCCTGCATATATTAAAGGAAATATTTCATTTTTATAATAATTGTCATCCAATATTGCTTCTACATCTACTAATGGAATATTAAGTGTTTTGATATTTCCAATAATTTCGATTTCGTCAAAAGGTTCTGTTGAATTATTTAACGACTGTAAAGCATGTACATCAGAATAAATGATTTCTACCAATGTTTGTTTTGGTTTTTTGGCTGCTAATTTTTCTTTAAACGTATTATACTGGCTGGTATTAAACTTATATTGTAATAATTCTACACCTTCACCGCTTGTTACAGTTGCATTTAAAGTATTACTCTTCATCTCCACATTTACATTTTCTCCAAGATTTTGAGATTCGTAATTTTGAGATAAATTTGCATTAGCATCCGTTTTTGTTTCCAAAGTCATCAAAGTCATGTTATATGATTTTGATGTCTGTAAAACTGGCAGATCGATGCTAACCTTTTTATCAGCGTTATTATAACTTATTAAACCCGTAGCAGTATTATCTCCTGTTTTATAAAATGCCTGTTGTGACTGACCTGGTTTTAGCTCAAACAAATAAGGCTGTCCCTGTTTTAATACGATGTAAGCCTTTTTAGATTCATTCTGATAAACATATTTTTGATCAAAAACAGGATAAGAATAAGAAATATTATTTACAGGAATATTATTTGGTGCCGTGCCGGTCACGAAATTTCTTGTTTCAGTTTCTGTAGCAATCTGTCCGTTATCCATAACAGTTTTCCATGTTCCATTTACATATTCCTGAAAGCTTACTTTTACGGTTAACACTAAATTAGAGTTTGGTGGTAATACATCCGTAGATGTAAAGCTTAGTAAGTCCTTGGTTTGATTCCAGACCATTTCTCCAGGGATAGCAACACCATCTTTTTTAATAGTATATTCTTCCAGTTTTAATTTATAAGTCCTTACACCGCTATCTTCTTCAAGATTAAAATTTTTCTCAATAGGTACATTAAATCCAACTTGAGGAATTGTAAATACATCAACATCTTTTGCCGCTTCAGAAGGAGTTATATCAGCGATAGATTTTAATCCGCCTAAAGGTGCATCATTTACAAATTCGCATTGTTTTCCAAATTCCAGTTTAAATCTGAAACTACCTTTAATTGCTCCTCCCAAGATATCAAAATAACCTGCCATATAACCTCGAATCCATACCGGATTTGGTAGTTTTGCCTGTAATAAAACTGCACCCCCACCTTTCATGATTGAAATTTTCTTTCTAACAAAAAATAATTTAATATTAATCCCCATTTCTCCCTGCATATAAGCATATGACTGTCCGTTAGCATACCAGCCATCAATACCAATTTGCCCTGATCCTTTACATTGTGCCTCACCATAATCTTTCACCATGATATCAAATCCAAATCCACATTGAAAATTAGCATAGAACGCAAGAAATGTCATATTTCCTGTTTTTAGACTAAAATCTGATCCAAAAGCGAATCCTTTACCAGATGCAATACTATTTTCATCTCGCATATAATCGAGTGTAGCAACATCAACACCTAATAATGTAGCAACAATAGCAGGCGGAGGCGGACTTGCAGGAATATCATCTCCCATCATAAAATAACCACCAGCTTCCACTTCAAAAGATCCAATTGCTAGTTTTATTCCTAATCGATCAGTAGGAGTACCCGCGCGGACATACCATTTATCCGGACCAAAATGTAGCACAGCCCATCCGGCTCTGTTTCCTGACGCACGCCCTTGTATGAACCCCCCAGGAGTAGATATATATAAATCGAATGAACCGTGTAATGTCTTGGCTCTAAAGTCATATTCTATTGCAGCAAACGCATTAATACCCATAGAAGCTTCTACATCATTAGGATATAATTCTTGAGCTGCTTTTGATAAATCAGATGTTTTCAAAGCTTCAACAGCTATCTTACCCATTAAAGATTCATTTTCTGTCACCGCTTTTAAGGCATCAGTTAATTCACTTGCACCAGGAATTTCAAAAGTCTGCATAACGTGGCCTTCACCATAAATACTAATTCGGTTAATTCCTCCTTTGCTGTTAAAAGCAATTTCAAAACCTGCACCACCCCAAAAAGCATCGGCCGTTGCAGTTCCTGCAAATTTAATCATGGCTTTTACACCAAGACCTGAATCGATATCCGGAACATAATTAGATCCTGAAGCGGCAAATCGATTGCTGAAACCATCTTTTTTCATGTGGTAATAAGCACCACCACCAAAACCTTTAAACGTAATAGCTCCTGCCGGAATGTTTAAACCATCAACCATGGCATCAACATACCAGTATCTAAAATCTATAGATCCAAAAATAGCATTGGCTTCTACTTTAATACCTCCTGTAAAATCGCAGCTTAACATTCCCTTAAATCCTTTGCCGTAAACAGGATCATTATCCATAATGGTAATGCTTCCTTTTAATTTCATTCCACCTAAATCGGCACCAATAGAAATCTGTTCAAATTTAAGATGGTCGTATTTCCATTTCTGAATTCCTTTATCTCTATCAAATTTTCCAATGACATAAAATTTAGTCTGGCCGGTAAATTGATTTTCCATCATATTAATGGCAAGATC
Organism: Flavobacterium chryseum; assembly: GCF_004362015.1. GTDB lineage: Bacteria > Bacteroidota > Bacteroidia > Flavobacteriales > Flavobacteriaceae > Flavobacterium. The sequence goes on along the minus strand of NZ_SNWW01000007.1, from coordinate 52,932 downwards.
AACCTTCAGGCTGGCGCTTTCGTCAGTGGCAATTAAAGCAATTTCATTAATGGTTACCGGGAAATTACTAACACTTTGGTCTTTGCCCTGAATATTTTTATATCCAAAATAATCAGCACGGAAATATGGAGTTACTGTTTGTAGAATTAAATTTTCGAATATAATTCCTTTAAAATCAACTGTTTCCTTAGTATCTGCATTTGTTCCCGATTGGGCTTCTGCAGCGGTAACGGGTTTATTACTGGCTTTTAGAGATAAAGTCCCATATAAAACTGCCTTTGGTAAAAATTTACCATCTTTTACCTTTAACTCTATGTAAGAGTTCTTTTCAATAATGGCATTCGCCTTAAAGGCTTGAAAACATATACCGTTTGTTACCTGCGCATTTAAAAGATATTCATTGTTTACAGGATCAATTAATGCTTTATAAGCTAACTCTGAGCGTACGCCTCCATTACAACTTGCTGATTTTTCAGAAAGAGGTAAAAGAATATCTCCACCAAAACTTGCGGCAGTCAATGAATTTGCGACTAATGTTATACTAACCGTATCAAGAGACATTTGCCATCCTGATGCATCTCCTTCATCGATACCAATTAAGTTACTTCCGGAAAAAGTTCCGGAAACACCCATACGATCTATTAATAAATTGGTTGCTTCAAAGCGAATTCTTTCCTTGCTTTCTTTTTTCTTAAACTCTTCCGGTAAAACTATTTTAAGAGATTGTACATAAAGACCTCGCCAAAGATTTTCATTTCCGGGTACTAAATATTTAGTAGCATAGTCTTTTGGCCATGTTACACTTTGAGAATTTCGTAAATCGCTAAAGTCAATTACTGCTTTGTTTAATTCAAAACAAAAACCTTTTTTAGAAGCTAGTTGAAATTTTGGTAGTGATATCTCAATTAGAATATCGTTCCAGTTAGAAACAATAGTTTTAAAAGTCCCGGTAACAAGAGCAGGAGAAGGAAGCGCAACATATTCATTGTTTACTGGCTCTAAAAGATTTCTTGAAAACTGCACATCAGCAGTTATTCCAAGTTCCTTAAATCCATTACAATCAATAGTTACATAAGTTTGATTCTCAACTACTCCGGTCTTCATATTCATTCCGCCTTTCAGAATCAATAATAAATTCTCGCCGTTAATTTTGATAGGAACATCACCTAATAAAACCAGGTTAGTATCGCCAACTAAACCTCCTTTATGAGATAGTCTAATATTGTTTGCTCCAAAAAATAATTCCTTTGCTTTTCCGTCAGCACCGTGTTGTGGTATAATAATTCTAACGAAAGCTGTAAGTTCGGTATATTCAGGAGTGAATTTTGCATTACTAATTCCTAACATATATTGTATACCACCAATTGTCTTTTTGATACCAAGAGGCAGCATCGACAATTTTTTTGGTTCCAGTACATCTGTCAGGTTTCCGCTTTCGTCAATTTTAAGACAAGTCGCCATTGCGGTTTTTAAATCATCGCTGGTTTCGCCTGCAATAGGAAAATTCTTGCTTAGGTATTCATTCGTAAATTCACTTTCAGAATTTTGAATAAAATTGAACGAATTATTCTCAGGAAGAAAATTAGGTTTTGTATTGTTGTTTTTAGCTAATGAAAGTTTTTTCGAATTACTTATTGTATCTGTGTAAGTATTTGAAAAACAGTTTGAACTGATCGTAAATAAAACTAAAATGTATACGAAAGAGCGTAATCTAAGAGTAGTTTTTTTCAATGTCTTTGTAGGTTTTGGTGTGGTATTTGGTAATATTTTAATTAAATCATTTAAATTTTTAACGACTTAATGAGCCAAATATATTATATAATTTTTAACAGGAAAAGAATTGTTTATAAAATAAAATTATATCTTTCCTTTTAAATTTTATATAATTTACAGTTGTGTCATTAAATGTTAAAATGATTAATTTGGACAAACATAGACATTCCAAACATTTATTTTTTACGGGATTCCACATTATAACAAAAAAAACTCCAGATTTCTCTGAAGTTGATATTTTTTAATTACGTAGAGACGATTGACAGTAGGTACTACTTATTGAGGATAATAATTAATTAAGTTTTTTGTAAAAAAAAAAGCCTTCTGAATTCAGAAGGCTTTCTTGGATTAGTGTTTTTTCTGCTGTCCTGGAGCATAGGCTTTTGCACTTTTGCTTCCAGACATTTTTTTGGCTTGTCCTGGTGGAACTTTACCACTACCACCGCTACTGTGAACATGTGTACTACAGCTTATAGCGCTAACGACCACAAATAAGATTACCATAATGATTACGGCTACTTTTGTGTATTTGGATGTTTTCATAAATTAGTTTTTATTTTTTTCTTTGGAATTTACAAATATAAAGCATAAAACGAATTTACAAGGTCTGCAGGGCTATTTAGAGTATATATAAACAATGAAAAACATGAAATTTCTAAATGTAAAAAGCCTTCCGAAAAATTAATTTCGGAAGGCTTTTTACATTTAAATTTTAAAGAAAGATTACTCTTCTTTCATAGTATGATAAACGTTCATTACATCATCATCTTCTTCAATTTTTTCAATTAGTTTTTCAACGTCAGCAATTTGAGCTTCGGTAAGTTCTTTTGTGATTTGTGGAATACGCTCAAAACCAGAAGATAAAATTTCTAAGCCTCTGTTTTCTAATTCTTTTTGCAAAGCTCCAAAACTTCCAAAAGGAGCGTAGATTAAGATTCCGTCTTCGTCTTCAAAAACCTCTTCAGCACCAAAATCAATTAATTCTAATTCTAATTCTTCCGGATCAAGATTTCCTTTTGCAATTCTAAAATTACAAGTATGGTCAAACATGAATTCTACAGAACCCTGAGTTCCCATAGTTCCGTTGCATTTATTAAAATAACTACGAATATTAGCTACGGTTCTGTTATTATTGTCAGATGCTGTTTCAATTAAAATGGCAATTCCGTGAGGAGCATATCCTTCAAACAAAATCTCTTTATAGTTGGCAGTATCTTTATTACTTGCATTTTTGATAGCGCGCTCCACATTGTCCTTAGGCATGTTGGCCGCTTTAGCATTTTGTATTACAGCTCTTAATCTAGAATTGGCATCTGGGTTAGGGCCACCTTCTTTAACAGCCATAACAATGTCTTTACCAATTCTGGTAAATGTTTTAGCCATTGCTGACCAACGTTTCATTTTTCTTCCTTTTCTAAATTCGAACGCTCTTCCCATTACTAGTTTTTTATTTTGAGATGCAAAAATACGGTTATTCCTTATTTTTACAAACTCAATTGTATTCTTTTTTAAATTATGTTTTCGTGTCTAATTTAACCGCAGAATTCACAAAGTTATTACGATTTTTCAAAGTCTTTGACTTTGAAAAATCTAAAATCTAAAATCTAAAATCTAAAATCTAAAATCTAAAATCTAAAATCTAAAATCTAAAATCTAAAATCTAAAATCTAAAATCTAAAATCTACTTCGAAGCATTAAATTCAGTAATAATATTGACCGCTTCGTTTAAGTACGGATTGGTTTTCAGATTATCAATTTGATACTGATTTATCGTTTTCTCTGTTGGATAAACACCCAACAAAAATTGATTTACGGTAGAATTATACACATCCAATGGATTATTATCATCATTAAAAGTATTTATTTCTGTCCAAATAGAATTTACAGTCTTTTTTTGATCAAAAACAGCATCAAGAGTCATTGGAATCTCGGCCTTTGGAACATTTACCATCTGATCAATTTTTGCATTAATTTTTTTGAGATCATTAAAATAATAATTATCAGCCAATCGCAATGTACTGTTTCTGGCGATTTTATCAATCAGATTACGTTTTACGTAAGTTTTATATTTGAGAAATGGTGCGATACTGTCGTTTTTTATGGCAGTAGGAAAATCACTTTCTTTCTGATAAATATCTTCATAGAATTCCGGAAGCACAACATCGGGCTTGACCCCAATATATTGATGGCTTTTTCCTGTAACTCTGTAAAATTTATTAATCGTTATTTTTAGAAAATCTGTATTTTTTGTCTCGTCGAGTGAAACAATCGTTTGCATTGTTGCTTTACCAAGCGTATTGCTTCCTAATAATAAGGCACGATTATAATCCTGCAATATCGAAGAAAAAAACTCGCTTGCAGAAGCTGTATTACTGTTTATTAAAATTACAATGGGGCCTTTATAAATAACTCCTCTATACGGATCATTAATAACTGATTCCTCATGTTTGCTATCAATAACAATAGATATCGGACCATAATCAACAAACATTCCGGCTAATTTAATCGCTTCTTCCATAGAACCTCCACCGTTATCAATCAAATCGATAACCAAGCCTTTTATATGATCTCTTTCCAATTTTATTACTTCTCGTGCGACATCATCAGCACAACCTTTTCGACTATTTCCGTCTAAATCAGCATAAAAACTCGGAATTTTGATGTACCCAATTTTACTATCCTTACCAATTATAAAACTGAAAACCGAATTGTCTTCATCTTTCATAACTTGTTTTTCGATGTAGACTTCAAAGTTTTTACCTGAATTTCGTTTCAATGTCAGGATAATACTTTTATTAGATTCTGATAAAATCATGGTTGAAATCGATTCTAAAGAGGAACAAGAAACCTGAAGTGTTTCTTTTTTATTGGATACAGAAAGAATCTGATCGCCTTTTTTTATTTGTCCCGTTTGATAAGCCGGACCATTAGGATCTATTTCATCGATTATTATTTCGTTTTTCTCATTCAAATTTACCGTCATTCCTAAAGACAAATGCTCTTTAGACAATGAAGCAACAAAACTAGATTTAGAATCATCGCTAAAATAAGCTGTATGCGGATCAAAATAAGTACAGAAGAAATTATAAAGTTTTTCTTCCTGTTTAATATTGGTTTCGAGAAGCGTACTAATTCTGCAAATTTCATTAGATAAAATTATCTTTTTAGATGCAATTTCTAATGATTTAAAATTGGTTTTCAACGAATCCAGATTATCGCTAGATTCAGCAATATCATCTAAAATCTGATAGCGTAATTTTTTAATCCAGACTTTTTCAATGTTTTCTTTTTTAAGATAAAAAGCAAAAGATTTTTTATAAAAACGAATTGTATCTTTTGTAGAATAATCGATATTTCCTGCTTGTATTTTCTCTAAAACTGTTTTAGTTCTATCAAGTCCGGTTTTATATTTGCTGGTGATATCTCCCAAAAAACTACAATCGTTTTTCAGAATTAAATCATCTAAATTTAAGCGGTATTTCTTAGCTAATTCGTCGTATTCAGTCTGAAAAAATATATTTCTCGAAGGATCCAATTCATTAATTAAATTATCAAAAACAAAAACAGATAAGCTATCATCTACTGGTTTCGGGCGAATATGTTCCGTTTGTATAAGTACATTTATTTTGTTTAGTATTTCGCATGTTGGGTCACTATTTTGACTAAATAGAACGCTGGAAGTTAACATCAATACTAATACTATTTTTTTCATAAAATCGAAACAATTCATTTAGACTAAAATTACGTTTTATTTTTTGATAAAAAGTTACATTTTTTCTAAAATTTCTTACATCAAATCGGTTTTATTTAACCAAACAAAAGCAATAAAGATGACTTGAATTCTTTCACTCTTAAGCAAAAAAAAGCATCACTTTTAAGTGATGCTTTTTGTAAATGTATATATGTTCTAAAAATTATTTCTTGTAAAATGGCAATTTTACCACTTTAGCAGGAACATCATTTTTTCTAATTCTAATAAAAATATCACTGTCAACAGCACTATTGTTCACAGTAACATATCCTAAACCAATACCTTTATTCATAGAAGGCGACATTGTTCCAGAAGTTACAATACCAATTACAGCACCTTCAGCATCAACAATTTCATAATCATGTCTTGGTACTGCACGTTCCTGCATTTCAAAAGCCACTAATTTTTTTGTAACACCGGCTTCTTTCTGTTTTTTCAAACTTTCAGAATTAGTAAAATCTTTATTGAATTTTGTGATCCAGCCCAAACCTGCTTCAAGCGGAGAAGTGGTATCATTAATATCATTTCCGTACAAACAAAATCCCATTTCTAAACGTAAAGTATCGCGAGCCGCAAGTCCAATTGGTTTAATACCAAAAGCTGCTCCAGCTTCAAAAACCTTGTTCCAAACCTGTTCTGCTTCACTGTTTTTACAATAAATTTCAAAACCTCCAGAACCTGTGTAGCCTGTAGCAGAAATAATTACATGCTCAATTCCTGCAAAATCAGCAACTTCAAAATGATAATAAGGTATTGCAGATAAATCGATAGAAGACAAAGCCTGCATAGCCTCAACCGCTTTTGGACCCTGAATTGCCAATAACGAATAATCATCAGAAAGATTTTTCATTTCAACACCCAAATCATTGTGCGAAGAAATCCAGTTCCAGTCTTTTTCAATATTCGAAGCATTTACAACCAGTAAATATTGTTCCTCTTTTATTTTATAAATAATCAAATCATCTACAATTCCGCCCTCATTATTCGGTAAACAAGAATATTGCGCTCTTCCAATTGTCAAAGTCGAAGCATCATTCGAAGTCACTTTCTGAATCAAAGCCAAAGCATTTGGTCCGGTAAGTAAAAATTCACCCATATGCGAAACGTCAAAAACGCCCATACTGTTACGAACCGTTTCGTGTTCAGCATTCACGCCCTCATAAGTAATAGGCATATTATAACCGGCAAACGGAAGCATTTTTGCTCCCAAACTCTCATGTATGTGCGTAAGCGCTGTATTTTTCATTGTATTGATTTATAAATTGTGTCGCAAATTTATTCAAAAAATATCGAAAATTAATAGTATAAATTATAAAATTCGCAATAATCAGGAGCAATTTCCTGCTATCCGCTATATCTTTTTGTTTTTAAAGAAAAAACAAAAAGGATACCGCTGCTATCAGGGCTAGGAATTTACGATAAAAAGAAACACTTTCTTCTTCAGTTTTTTATGTAACTTTAATAATCTAATTTTTTATGTTGCTAAAATAAAAATAAAACGAGCAGGTTTCAGCGAATTAAAAATCTGTTTTTATCCGAGTTTTTACGCAGTAAATCCGTTTAATCAGCGTTCTAAATAACATCAACCTGACTCCAAAAGTGATTAAAAATTAAAATAAGATAATACAAAATTAGCCAAATGAAAGACCCATTTCTAATCACTAAAGAAGATATTCTAAAATTCTATAAACCCGTAAATCCTTCTACACATAAAGGACTTCAGGGACACGCGGTAATTATTGCCGGAAGTTACGGTAAAATTGGAGCAGCAGTTTTGGCATCAAAATCCTGCTTAAAATCAGGCTGCGGACTTGTAACTACTTTTACACCAAAATGTGGTTACCAAATACTTCAAATCTCCATTCCAGAAGTTATGGTTGTCACCGATGAAAATGCTAATTTTATTACCAATATTCATCTTCCAATAATTCCGCAAGCAATCGGAATTGGTCCGGGAATAGGGCAGGAGTTAGGTACCCAAAAAGCCTTGTTTGAGTTTTTAAGAATCAATACAATACCATTAGTTCTAGATGCCGATGCGCTGAATATTTTAGCCGAAAACAAATCCTGGTTGGAGTTAGTTCCTGAAAACACCATTCTGACACCGCATCCAAAAGAACTCGAACGCTTAATTAGCAAATGGAATTCAGAATCTGAGAAGTTTCAAAAAACAATCGCCTTCTCTGAAAAATACAAAGTAATTATCGTCATGAAAGGTGCGCCAACATACGTCATTCATAGAAGCAAAATCTACGAAAACACAACTGGAAATGCCGCCTTAGCCACAGCAGGAAGTGGAGACGTTTTAACCGGAATCATAACAAGTTTGCTGGCTCAAAGCTACGAACCTATTTATGCCGCAAAACTCGGTGTTTTCCTTCACGGTTTAACAGCGGATATTGCTTTGCCGGAAACAGGTTATCAATCTTTTATTGCTTCGGATATTATTGAGAATTTGGGAAAAGCATTTTTGTCTTTAGACAGCTTAGAATATTAGACTTCTTAGATTATAATTAAAATCTAAATTTTTTAAAATCCAATAATCTAAGAAGTCTAAAAATCTAACAATCTAAATTAGTAAGTTTGTATATATGGAAAACAATTTCGATCTCAGAACGGTAAATGTTACGCGTTATATCACGCCTTTACGTGAAGGCGGTTCTTTACCCGCTTTGGCAGAAGCCGATGACGATTTTAAATACGTCTTAAAATTTAAAGGAGCCGGTCATGGTGTAAAAGCGCTGATTGCCGAATTAGTTGGCGGACAAATAGCTAAAGCTTTAAAATTGCAGCTTCCGGAATTGGTTTTCGCCAATTTAGACGAAGCTTTTGGAAGAACCGAAGCCGACGAAGAAATTCAGGATTTACTGCAAGGAAGCCAGGGATTAAATCTGGCACTTCATTTTTTGTCAGGCGCCATTACGTTTGATCCTGTCGTAACAACCGTTGATGCTAAATTAGCTTCGCAAATTGTCTGGTTAGACGCTTATATCACCAATGTAGACCGAACATTCAAAAACACCAATATGTTGATCTGGCATAAAGAATTATGGCTGATTGATCATGGCGCATGTTTGTATTTTCATCATTCCTGGAACAATTGGGAGCAACATGCCAAAAGTCCGTTTGCATTGATAAAAGATCACGTTTTATTGCCTCAGGCATCACTTTTAAAAGAAGTTGATTCCGAATTTAAAGCACTTTTAACCAACGAAATTCTCGAAGAAATTGTAAACACAATTCCACAAGAATGGCTAGAATGGGAAGATACTGATGAAACGCCAGAAGCTTTGCGAAACGTATATTTACAGTTTTTGCAAACCCGATTAAATAATTCCGAAATCTTTGTAAATCAAGCTCAAAATGCAAGATAGTCACTTATATGAGTATGCAGTAATTCGTGTGGTACCAAGAGTGGAGCGCGAAGAATTCCTGAATATCGGAATCATTTTATTTTGTAAAAAGGCCAAATTTATAAAAGTATTGTCTCACATTGACGATGCTAAAGTCGAAGCACTTTCTAACGATTTTGATATCGAGCAATTGCATTGCAATGTAACAGCGCTTAAAAAAATTGCAAGCGGAGATAAAGATGGCGGACCAATTGGCGAAATGGATATTCCGTCTCGTTTTCGTTGGCTTACAGCAATTCGTAGCTCAGCCATTCAAACCTCAAGACCACATCCGGGTTTATGTGAAGATTTAGAAAAAACGATTCAAAGGTTGTTTGAAGAATTAGTTCTTTAGAGAGGTTTAGAGGTTCAGAGCAACAAAGGTTCAAAGGTTTTTTGTAGAGACTGACAGCAGTGCGTCTACTATTTAGTTTTATAAAAAATCTGCTAAATCTGCTAAATCTGCGTGAAACAAAAACTTAGCGAACCTTGCGTGAGCCTTTGCGTACTTAGCGATTAAAATTCAAAATAAAACCACGAACTACATTACTGTAATCGTGGTTTAAAACTAAACTAACTAACTAACTAACTAACTCACTTTAATACTATAGTTTCAAAAAACAGGTAAATTGAAATTATACTACTAATTTTTATTCATTAAAATGAACCGCAAGTGTTTCCTGTAAATGTTGCACCAGCTCCGGCAGTAACATCTGCTTTTACTGCAGAAGCAGCAAGTTTAACGATGGTATAAGGTGGAGTGAAAGCAGTTTTACTTCCCAATTGATTTCCGGATGTATTAACAAATAAATTATCAACAGCAGTAACAGCCGTATAACCAGTCATTAAATCGATCGGAGTTTTTACACCATCAAAAGAGTTTCTTTCTACTAAAATATTAGCTTCAAAACCAGCGGCAATACATTTATTACTTACTGTACTATTAAAATAGTTATTGATTAAATGTACTTTTCCAAAACGAACTCTTGGCATTCTTTCTTTACAGCCAGGAGCCCACCAGCAACGACTTTTAGATGTTTTAAACAAAACTTCAAAAGAACGCTATCTCGATTTTAAAGAGCGTTACCCGGAGAAAATGCAAACGATCAACAACAAGAATTTATCGTCGTATTTAGGCGTTTCGCACGAATTTTTGTCAAAGATTAAGAGAATGGTTTAAGGAGGTTCAAAGGTTCAGAGGTTCAAAGCGACAAAGGTTTTCTGTAGAGGCGCACAGCAGTGCGTCTAACATTTCATATTTAAAAAATCTCGCAAAGTCGCGAAGACGCAAAGAAAATAAAACTTTGGTTCTTCGCGACTTTGCCAGTAAATTTCACTCGAATATAAAAAACTTCGTGTCTTTGCGCCTTTGTGGCAAAATATTTAGGATTAAAAATCCAATATTCCTGTGAGACATTCATTAGAAAAATGAAGCATTATATTTTCCTTTTTTAGATTTTCAATGACTAATAAATCATAAGGTTTTAGATCGTACGGCTTCTCATTAATTTTAATAACTGTTGTATCTAGAGAAAATATAATTATTATTTCAGCATTATAATTCTCATTACTCTTCGTTATTTTTAATTTGTGATGACGTATTTTTTCAGAAACCATCCAATTAAAATCAATACCTTTTGTATAAGAAGTTACTTCATCATCCGAATTAAATTCCATGATTTCATATTTCTTATATATTTTTTTTTCTTTGTTTACCTCAATATGCAAGGAGTTATCAGGCATAACCAAGTATCGGAAATAGCCCTTAAATTTGGTAAACTCTGAAGGAATTTCCTCTATTGTAGCACTGCTAATTCTGAATACAAAATTTCTATCGGGATAGCTCGCTGTTCTCGGATATATCATATATTCATATGTCAATCCACCACTCCAAATAGAGGCTATAGTATCTTTTTTAGGTACAAGACTTATGTTTATTTATTGAATATTTTATAAGATTTCAAGTATCTAAGATCCATATTTAATCTTCTTTTAAATGAACTTATATCATTTATATGGTAAAAAAGAAAAAAAACTTTGTGCCTTTGTGCCTTCGTGGCAAAAAAAACTTAAATCTTCTTCTCTAAATATATAAACTCCAAAGGTTCCTCTGAGATATTAATATGAATATCGCTTGCAGGAAAAGGTTCTCTTTCGCCGGTTTCAACATAACCGTGACGTTTGTACCACGCAATAAGTTCTGCACGAACCGAAACAACCGTCATAATAATACTAGACAAACCTAAAGCTTTAGCATAATTTTCAGCTTCAGCCAATAGCTTTTTTCCGATACCGCCATTTTGCAATTCCGGAGAAACGGTTAACATTCCCAAATACAATTGATGTTCTTTCTCAACCAACAAAACTGAACCAATAATCTTGTCATTGGCTGTAAATTTCAGGAATGTATTTTTAGGATCTAAAATAATTTCAGTTAATTCTTCTTCTGTTGTTCTTTTTCCTTCTAATAAATGCGCTTCTGTAGTCCAGCCTTTTTTAGAAGTTTCACCTCGGTATGCTGAGTTTATTAAGGTTGTTAATGCGGGAATGTCTTGTAGGGTTGCTTTTGTAATCATGGTATGCGATGCTCGAATTTTATTTTTAATTTGAAGTGCCTCCTGCTTTAGCTGGAGGTACAAAATTATGATATTTGAGGTTGGCTTTAGCCAAAATTAATAAATTTTGCTAAAGCCTATTTGAGCTTTTATTTATTAACCTCCAGCTAAAGCGGGAGGCTATTGAAAATTCAATTATTATAAATAGTTGGTTTGATTGCTAGCGCGAGCGTCTCGCTCGTGCTCGTTCCAATTGAAACTTGCTTGTATTTGCGTTCACGAGCGGGACGCTCGCGCTAGCGGGTAAATGTTAAATTTTATTTCCATTTTCATCGTATCCAGAAGGATAAACACCATACCGGCTTTTGAATTCTTCTAACGTGGCAGGTTCTCCCATGTTGCCATGAAAATCATGAGGAATTAAATTTTCGTACCATATTCTCCATTTTTCGTCCTCTTGTTCCCTTTCTTCTTTTGTCATAGCATTTAATCGTTCCTGTTCTTTTCGATCGATTAATTCACCTCGTCTTTGATGAACTTGAAATAATTGTGAATCGGTCAATTTCTTGTAACACTCACGCCATTCTGTGGATGTTGGTGTTTCACCCAGCATTTCGGCTAAAACTTCTAATTGTTCATCACTTAAACGCTCTGTTAATTCTTCTGGTTTAATTCTTTTCATAGAATTTTAATTTTATTCACATACTAACACAAGTCTCTTGCTTGTATCTACTTTGTGTTCACGAGCGAGACGCTCGCGATAGCGGCGGAGTTTAATTGCTATTTTTTGTATAATTTATAAAAGGCTTCAGAAGTGTTCATAACAAATTCTACATGAGCATCGTAGCTATTTTGATTAGAAAAATCAGAAATTAATGTTTGTGTTTTGTATGGATGAATAATTGATCCCGGAATTCTATTATATATGTTATTCAATTCCTCTACCAAAGTTTCAGATAAAGTTTTTTCCTTCGAAATAAGAATATAAAAATAAAAGGAGTTTACAGTAAGAACTCTAATTATGAAATTTTCATTTTTAATTCCTACGTCTACAATACCACATCTCATAGATGTAGGATATACTTTTATACCTTTTGTGATCCAGGGAGTAATTATGTCTAATAGTATAATTACATTTCCCCAAGTTTCATTGCCATGAAGAATGAAATGCTTAAAATTTTCAAAAAAGTTATCTTCACTATTGATTGTTCTCGAAGAATTAAAAATGATTTTTAATAAACTTCTTAGAAGTAAATCGTAATCATATTCAAAAATAAACTGTTTCTTTTCTTCATGAAATTTTTTAAAATATTTATCATAAAGAGAGCAAAAATAAGAATCGAGTTTTGAGAGTTTTTCGTTATTGCATTTTGAACAAACGTCAGAAATTACAAGTTCCGATGTAACAAATTTATCTTGGCTACCAATGTATCTAAATGTTAGGTTTGGCATTCTTGTAATTAAACATTTAGGCCAAATATGTTCCTTCGTAAGTTTGGTTTTTATATCACAATATGCACATTTTTTCATTAAAAAAAAGTTGATTAAATTACAGATAATATTCAGTCACATAAATTGTTAACGCGAAAGTCCTGTTCGTGCTCGTTTCAGTATTCACATTAGCCAATTTTTACGTTCACGAGCGGGACTCTCGCGCCAGCAGGAGGGTAGGAAATCGGTAATAGAACTTTATAGCTGAATTAATTTTAATTCGTTATCTGTATAAATTATTAAATTCTCTTTACTCTCATCAACATATAAATCTTTTATTTCGCTTACTAAGCCTAATTGAATCTCTTGAAGTATTTTCTTTTCTTGTTTATCAATAAATAATATCGTCTTTCCTATTCCAATAAGGATAACCTTTTCATCTTTAAAAGCCAAATAACTCAATTGATGTCTTGATTTGTATTTGGAAATATCCATTTCCCAAATTTTAGTAATAGTGTCATCTTTAAATAAGTAGTATTCTAGTTCATTTGGAAATGATACAGCAAATTCATTACCATTGAATGCAAATCCGCTAGAAGTGTTATTCCATTCTTTAAAGAAGCAATGAATAAATTGAACACTCAAATTTTCTTTGAGATGATATAAATTAAAATAGGTCTCTTGGTCATAGCTATTAAAAGCAATCAAGTTATTATGATTTATTTTTGGACTAAGAGTGCCATCTTGAGCTTCAGTTCTACTAATTATTTCAAAATTCTCAGAGAGTAGGATTATTTCCCAATTTTGAGAACTTCCAATGTATAAATTTCTAGATTGAATATAAGTGATTTGATCTAGAACTAGATTTTCTGGTAATGTTATCGTTTTTGTGTGGTTAAAAGATTCTTCCTCAATAATTAATAATTTATTGTCTCCTGTTGGAATTACAATATTCCCTTTATAGTCGAAAGTAAAATTTCTAATTGTAGGTAAATCAATATTTATAATTTTATTGACTATAATTTCATTCCCATATTTTGAATACTTTACTAAGTTAGAATTTTTAGTTAGAACTATAAATGTTGATAACTTAATAGGATTTTCTTTTAAGAAAAATATTCTGTTATAATGATAATTTTCTGTTGAAAGTGATGTTACTTTGTTTGAAATTATTTCAGAATAATATTTTTCAAAATGATTTAAAATGTTCTTACAATTTCCCTGTTTTGCTAGATAGTATGGCGTTCTATTACTGCTGTCTTTTTGCCATTGGGAACCATTTTTGTATGCAAAATCAAATACTTCTGGTAAATCCAGCCAAGCTAATTTATGTAGTAGATTGCTTTTATTTTCATCACAGCCATTCAATTCAATTTTATGTTTTAAGTATATTTTAATACATTCAATTGATTTACATTGAAGATATTCAGGTTCATAATTATTAATTTTTGCACCATTATTCAATAATAAATCAACTATTTCACTCTTGTTTTCCTGAGTAGCACAAAAAAGTTCTCTATCATTCATTGTCGCACCCTTTTCAAGAAGATACTTTGCTATTTCATAATTATCAGCCCAACATAATGGAGTTGTATATATTCCACTTCTCTCAGAATTTACATTAGCACCCTTATTCAAAAGATGTTTAACCATTTCGAAATTACCACTCAATGATGCAATATGCAATGGTGTGTCATCCATCCATCCTTTTAGAAATATTTCAGATGGATTATGTTTTAAATGTTTTTTTGCCTCTTCATTTTTATGTTCTCTTATAAGAATAAATATCTCAGGTGTTTGTGTATGATCATTCTGATATATATTTGTTTCAGTTGTTTTCCTAAATTTGTTAACTAATATGTTTAAAAGCCTCATTTCTAATTCTAATTTTAGTCAATATAACTTTGTAAATATAAGATTTGTACTCTTAAAAAATGGTTGTAAAAACAAAAAAACATAGATTAAAATATATTATAATCTATGTTTTTAAAATATTTTTATAAAGATGAGTTCTTATTCTAAGAAACTCTTCAATTCCTCATAACTAGAAATCTTCACGCTAACTTTATCCTCATGCAAAACACTCTCAATTTGTTCCGGAATCGGCAACGTAATTCCCAAAGCAGGTTCAACCACATCAAGAAATTTAATCGGGTGTGCCGTTTCTAAGAAAACGCCAATCGTATTCTCGTGTTTATGTAATTGTTTTTTCAAACCTAAATAACCAACAGCGCCGTGCGGTTCTGCGATATAACCGTTTGTATTGTAAATTTGTTTTAAAGCTTCTAACGTTTCTTCATCGGTAAAACTGTAGGATGAGAAATCTTTTTCGAAAGCCTTTAAATCATTATTGTATAATTCCTGAATTCTAATAAAGTTACTCGGGTTTCCAACATCCATAGCATTAGAGATTGTCGCTTTAGAAGGTTTTGGATCGTATTTTCCGTTTTCTAAAAATCTTGGTACGGTATCGTTTACGTTTGTAGACGCTACAAAATGTTCAATTGGCAAACCTAATTTCTTTGCCATAATTCCGGCACAGATATTTCCGAAATTTCCGCTTGGGCAAGAAAAAACTAAAGGTTTGTTTTGGCTTTTCAACGCTTTATATGCAAAGAAGAAATAAAACATTTGCGGTAACCAGCGCGCAATATTTATAGAATTCGCGGAAGTCAGGTTTTTATGCGCTAAACTTTTATCTAAAAACGCTTTTTTAACCATATCCTGACAATCATCAAAAACGCCGTCAACTTCAAGGGCTTTAATATTTTTCCCTAAAGTGGTTAATTGTTTTTCCTGAATATCACTCACTTTTCCTGACGGATATAAAATGACAACATCGACACCATCAACACCTAAAAATCCGCTGGCAACGGCGCCGCCGGTATCTCCGGAAGTAGCAACCAAAACTGTATTTTTGCTGCCTTTTTTTCCTTTATTAAAATATGCCAGACAACGTGACATAAATCGCGCTCCAACATCTTTAAAAGCCATTGTAGGTCCGTGGAATAATTCTAAAGAATAAATCCCGTTTTCTACTTCTACAACCGGAAAACCAAAACATAAAGTATCGGCAATAATTTCTCTTAAATGATCTTCCGGAATTTCGTCTCCAACAAATTGCTGAATTACATCAAAAGCAATATTCTCATGCGTTAGATTTTCTATAACATTAAAAAACACCGGATTTAATGGCGTAATAGTTGAAGGAAAATATAATCCTTTATCACTCGCTAATCCTTGAATCACGGCTTCTTTAAAAGAAACTTCCGGGGCATTATGGTTTAAACTGTAGTATTTCATTGTTGTTAAGTTCTTAGTTATTAGTGCCTAGTCATTAGTCTTAATCTTTAGCTTTTGCAACTAAGGACTAATTACTAAGAACTGAGTACTCATTTTAAATAATTCTAACGCCATCCGGATTAATTTTAGAAACGTGAATTTCATACGGTAAATTCATTTTTTCGTAAACATCGCTCATGGCTTTGGCGATTTTATCTGCGGTTTCTTTTCCTCTGCTTAAAGCGAAAATTGACGGGCCTGAACCTGAAATTCCGGAACCTAAAGCGCCGTTTTCAAGAGCCGTTTGTTTGATTAAATCAAAACCCGGAATCAAAACGCTTCTTAACGGCTCCACGATTTCGTCATGAAGCGATCTTCCAATCAAATCATAATCTTTTGTGTATAAACCAGCGATTAATCCGCCTACATTTCCCCATTGCATAATGGCGCTTTTTAGGGAAACGGTTTGTTTTAAAACCGAACGCGCATCAGACGTTTTTAACTCAATTTGCGGATGAACCACCGTTGCGAATAATTCTTCGGGACTATCAATTCTTATGATATCCAGCGGGGCATAACTTCTTACCAAAGTAAATCCGCCTAAAAGGGCAGGAGCAACGTTGTCTGCGTGTGCGTTTCCGCTGGCTAATTTTTCGCCCTGCATCGCAAATTGAACTAAATCTTTGCGAGAATATGGTCTTCCTAATAATTCATTAATTCCGAAAACCGCTCCGGCAGAACTTGCAGCACTGCTTCCAATTCCACTACCGGCTTTGATATGTTTGTAGATTTCGATTTCAAATCCAAAATCAACATCAAGGGTTTCCAACATTGCAAGAGCCGCAACTCCCGCAACATTTTTCTCGGTTTCTAAAGGCAAATCGGCACCCTCAATTTTAGTAATACGAACTCCTTTTTGTTCTACTTTCCGAACAATCATTTCATCGCCCGCATTATCTAAGCAAAGTCCAAGGACGTCAAATCCGCATGAGAGGTTTGCGATAGTTGCCGGGCAAAATAGTTTTATTTCCATTTTTTTTTAAAGGTTCTGAGGTTCTGAGTTGCTAAGGCGCTAAGGTTTCTTTGCAACTTCAATTTTTAAGTTTCTAAGGTTCTGAGATTCTAAGGGGCTAAGATTAGTTTTTGAAAAAAAACTCAGAACCTTAGCAACTTAGAACCTTAGTATCTTTAATTATTTCCTATTCGAATTACATCTGCAAAAATTCCTGAGGCGGTAACGGCTGCACCGGCTCCGGCTCCTTTTATCAATAAGGGCTGATCTACGTAACGATCTGTGTAGAAAAGTACGATATTGTCTTTTCCTTCTAAATTGTAAAAAGGATGCTCTTTTGGGATGAATTGAAGACCAACGCTTGCTTTTCCGTTTTCGAATTGCGCTACGTATTTCAATCTTGAATCTTTGGCTAGAGCTTCTTCATAAATATTTTCAAAATGAGAAGCGTGTTTTGTTAAGGATGCAAAAAAGTCTTCATTATTTGTTGTCGCTAAACAATCAGCAGGCAGGAATGATTCATTTTCTATGGCATCAATATCCATTTCGTAACCGCTTTCGCGAATCAGGATCAGGATTTTGCGCGCAACGTCGATACCGCTTAAGTCAATTTTTGGATCCGGTTCTGTGAAACCCTGAACTCCGGCTTCTTTTACAACATCGTGAAAAGAATTATTCTTATCAAAATTATTGAAAATGAAGTTTAAACTTCCGGATAAAACTGCCTGAATTTTATGCACTTTATCGCCAGAAGCGATTAAGTTTTTTACGGTATCTATAATTGGTAATCCTGCACCAACATTGGTTTCAAATAAAAAAGGAGCGTTATATTGACGCGATAAGTTTTTTAATTTTTTGTAATTGTCGTATGCAGATGAACACGCAATTTTGTTACAGGTTACAACCGCAATACTTTGTTTTAAGAAGTTTTCATAGGTTTCAGAAACACTTGCATTTGCTGTAATATCAACAAAAATACTATTACGCAAATTCAGTTCTTTTGCGCGTTCTATAAAAGCTGCTGCGTTTGCAGGTTCACCTTTATCTAAATCGGCTTGCCATTCTTTTAAAGAAATTCCGTCTTCATCAAAAAGCATTTTTCTTGAGTTTGACAATGCAATAACGCGAACATTTATTTTTAGATTTTCTTTTAAAAATTTTCTTTGATTATGAATTTGTTCGATGAATTTTTCACCCACATTTCCAACGCCCATCACAAATAAATTCAGCTGTTTTGTGTTTTCTTCAAAGAAGTTTTCGTGTAGTGTATTCAACGCTTTTTTAACGTCTCTTTCGTTTATTACAGTCGAAATATTTCTTTCAGACGCACCTTGCGCAATAGCTCGAATGTTAACATTGTTTTTTCCTAAAGTACTAAACATTCTTCCGCTTAAACCCTGGTGGTTTTTCATGTTTTCTCCCACCAAAGCAATAATGCAAAGGTCTTTTTCTACAATACAAGGATCGATTTTGTTTTGAAGAATCTCAACTTCAAAGGCTCTGTTAATTGCAGCTTCGGCATTATCAGCATCTGAATTTAAAATTCCAATACAAATAGAATGCTCAGATGAAGCCTGAGTGATAAAAATAACATTAATTTTTTCCTGAGACAATACTTCGAATAAACGTCTTGATGAACCTGCAACTCCAATCATTCCGGAACCTTCAAGTGTTATCAGCGAAATATTATCGATATGGCTAATCCCTTTCACAACCGTGTCTTTTGATGAAACCTGATCTGTAATTAGGGTTCCTTCGGCTTCTGGTTCAAAAGTATTTTTAATTAAAATGGGAATGTTTTTTCTTAAAACGGGCTGAATTGTTGGCGGATACAAAACTTTGGCTCCAAAATGCGACAATTCCATCGCTTCCTGATACGAAATATTTGCAATTGGCTGAGCTTGCTTTACAATTTTTGGGTTGGCAGTAAACATTCCGTTTACGTCAGTCCAGATTTCTAATTGCGATGCATCAAGAGCGCCTGCAATAATAGCTGCAGTATAATCAGAACCGCCACGGCCTAAAGTAGTTGTGATTCCGTCAAGCGTTAAAGCGATAAAACCAGGTAAAATATTAATGTTTGATTCATTTTCAGCAAAATATTCCTGAATCAATTGGTTTGAAATTTCAAAATTTACAACCGCTTTTCCAAAATTACTATTCGTTTTTATTAATTCGCGACTGTCTTTATAAACAACATTTTTATCGATTTGCTGATACGCCTGCGCAATAATGTACGACGAAAGCAATTCTCCAAAACTTAAAATAGTATCTTCAGTTCTTGGGGATAATTCGCCCAATAAAAAACAACCATCTAATAATGTTTCTAAATGATTAATGATTCTTTTTACGTGGCTTAATAAGCTGCTTTGTTCGCTTACAGGAATTAGTTCTTTTAATGTGTCAAGGTGTTTTTTCTCGATTTCAGCAACAATTTCTCTAAAGCTTTCGTCGTTTGCTGCTGCTTTTGCCGCTGCCAATTGCAATAAATCGGTCACTTTGCTAAGTGCAGAAACAACAACTACGAGTTTGTCTTGTTTAGAATTTTGTTTAACAATTTCGAGAACGAGTTTTATATTTTGAGCATTGGCAACCGAAGTTCCGCCAAATTTTAATACTTTCATTTTGATGTTTTTTTTCTTTTTATGCAAATATTTTTATGTATCCAACGCCTTTCTTCTTTTTAGAAAAAAGTATAGATAACAAGGATTATATGTAAAAATGTATACCCCTAAGGGGTAGTAGTTGTTGTAGTAGTAGTTGTTGTAGCAGCAATTGCAACTCTTGTTTGAGTTGTCATTGTAGATTGATATTTTGCGCTGTTACTTTTCATTTTTGATTTTTCAAAAGTACAGATTTTTATAAAAGCTAAAAAATCCTAATTGCCTTTTTACGAATATTTTAATAATTTAAATCTCATCAATTTAATATTGAGGTTTTACCAGATTTAAAACTGTTAAGTTGATGGATTCGTATATTTGGGTTTGTTTTTTTCTTTGATTTCAGAAGTTGATTTTCTGATTTTATTTAAAATTTTAAAAATATAGCGAGTTTAGTCTATATGAATTCTAGGGTTTTCTATTTTTTATTTTCTAACTCATATATAAAGACTCAATTAACGTAATTCTATTTGTAGAATAATTAAAAGAAGAGAATTAGTTTTAGTTAAATTTTAATTATTAGGAATAAATGTTGCTTTTTAATATTGATTTGCTGAATTTTGATGCCTTAAAATACAAACAACATGAGAGAAGTTCATTATATAAGTACTGAAACCTTAAGTTTAGAAGCTTTACAAGAAATAATTGTTAATCAAAAAACTCTTGAATTGTCAGAAGAAGCGAAAGTTAATGTTCAGAAATGCCGTGATTATTTAGATAAAAAAATGGCGACACACTCTGAACCGATTTACGGAATCAATACTGGTTTTGGATCACTTTATAGTGTAAAAATCTCTAATGAAAATTTATCTAAACTTCAGGAAAACCTTGTAAAATCTCATGCTTGCGGAACCGGAGAAGAAGTGCCGACAGAAATTGTAAAATTGATGTTGTTTCTTAAAATTCAGTCTTTAAGCTACGGGCATTCGGGAATTCAGCTGCAAACAGTAAATCGTCTTGTCGATTTTTATAATAATGATATTCTGCCTGTTATTTATACACAGGGTTCACTTGGTGCTTCAGGTGATTTAGCACCTTTGGCTCATTTATCTTTACCATTAATAGGAGAAGGCGAAGTTTATTTTGAAGGTAAAAAAGTGGCTTCTGCCGAAGTTTTAAAACATTTTAACTGGGAGCCAATCGTTTTGCAATCGAAAGAAGGATTAGCATTGTTGAACGGAACTCAATTTATGAGTGCGTACGGAGCTCATATTTTATTGAAAGCCTATAAATATTCGTATTTGGCAGATTTAATCGGAACCATTTCTTTAGAAGGTTTTGATGGAAGAATTGAGCCATTCAATGAATTGATTCATTTTATACGTCCCCACAAAGGGCAAATTATTACGGCACAACGCGTTAATGAATTCTTAGAAGGAAGTGAAATTATTGAACAAGAGAAAAAACACGTTCAGGATCCGTATTCTTTCCGTTGTATGCCGCAAGTTCATGGCGCTTCAAAAGACGCGATTGATTATGTTCGAAAAGTATTTAAAACCGAAATTAATTCGGTAACGGATAATCCAAATATATTTATAGAGAGCGATCAGATTATTTCAGGTGGAAATTTCCACGGTCAGCCTTTGGCACTGGCGCTAGATTTTATGGCAATTGCTTTAGCTGAATTAGGAAGTATTTCTGAAAGGAGAACCTATCAGTTAATTTCAGGATTACGAAATCTTCCGGCATTTTTGGTTGATAATCCGGGATTAAACTCAGGTTTTATGATTCCACAATATACTGCGGCAAGTATTGCGAGTCAAAATAAGCAATTGGCAACTCCTTCAAGTGTTGATAGTATTGTTTCAAGCAATGGTCAGGAAGATCACGTAAGCATGGGAGCGAACGGAGCTACAAAAGCACTTCGTGTTATGGATAATTTAGAGCGTATTCTGGCTATCGAATTAATGAATGCTTCTCAGGCAATTGCTTACAGAGAACCTTTAAAATCAAGTGATTTCATCGAAATGTTTTTGAGCAGTTATAGAGAAGTTGTGCCTTTGGTAAAGGAAGACAGAATCTTACATTACGACATTGAAAAAACCGTTTCTTTCCTGGATAGTTTCCAAATAGAAAACGATTTGTTAACAATGGCTTAACATTGTAAATTAATATTGAAGTAATTTTGCACTATCAAAAATATAAAGATGTCAATAAACAGTATTTTCCAATTTTTAGTGCCGAAAGACAAGAAATTCTTTCCACTTTTTGAAGAGGCTTCAACCAATTTAATTGAATTAGCTTCTAACCTACACGAAGCTGTAAACCTTCCTTTGAAAGAGAGAGAAGTTCTTTTTCAAAAGATCGATGAGTTAGAGCAAAGAGGAGAAGATATTACACGCCAGACTAATCTTGAATTAAGCAGAAACTTTATTACTCCATTTGATAGAGAGGATATTCATACCTTAATTACTTCTATTGATAACGTTGCAGATTACCTTCACGGTGCAGCAAGCAGAATGAGATTGTATCAGGTTGATAAGATTACAAAGTCTATCAGAAAAATGACAGAAATCAATCTTGAGGCTTGTCAAAACATTGACAGTGCTGTAAAAGAATTGAGCAACTTGAAAAACATGAACATTATTAAAGAAGCGTGTGCCAGAATCAATAAACTGGAAAACAAATCTGATAACGTATATAACAAAGCAGTTTTTGAAATTTTTGAAAACGAAACAGACGCTAAAAACATCATTAAATACAAAGAGGTTTTATCTGTTTTAGAATCAGCAACAGACAAATGTAAGAGTGTTGCGAACATACTGGAATCTATTTCTGTAAAACATTCTTAATTCAATTTATTTCATTCTGAAGTTATAATTTTATGACGCTACTTATAATTATTATAGTATTAGCTTTAATTTTTGATTACATCAATGGTTTTCATGATGCGGCAAATGCTATAGCTACCGTTGTTGCTACAAAGGTTTTAACGCCTTTTCAGGCCGTTCTTTGGGCAGCATTTTTTAACTTTCTGGCATATTGGGTTTTCGGATTTGGTGTTGCAGATACTGTTGCAAAAACAGCGCACACGATGGAGATTAACCTTGTTGTGATTCTTGCCGGGGTTATTGCAGCTATTTGTTGGAATTTATTGACTTGGTGGTTAGGAATACCTTCAAGTTCTTCTCATACATTAATAGGTGGTTTTGCCGGTGCAGCAGTTGCGCATGCTATAGCTGTACATGGTTTTTCTGGTTATGTTGGCGAAGATGGAACTACACATTACTGGTACGAAATCGTAAGCTGGTACAAGGCCGGAAAAGATGGCGGAATGCCTTCGGGAGTTCTTATCATTATTGCCTTTATTGTTTTAGCGCCATTATTGGGAGCATTGGCTTCTTATTTAATTTCGATCTGGTTGCTAAATGCTTCTCGTAAAGTTATTGGTCCTAAAATATTCACAGTTGTTTTAATGATCGCTACTGTATGGGTTGTTAGTCGCTTGATGGTTCCTTATGAAGAGATTGTTGAGCATGGAAAACCTAGATTTGATTCGCATTTTTGGAGTGTAGCTTTCGATCCGCATAATATTAAATGGTTATTGGTTGCTTTTATCATCTTAACAGTAAGTGCATTTTGTTTAATATTCAGTAGTTTAAATCTTCATCAGGCAGATGCTGCTTTGAAAAAGATGCAATTATTATCTTCTGCGGCTTTTAGTTTAGGACACGGAGGAAACGATTCGCAAAAAGTAATGGGTATTATTGCTGCTGCTGTAGCGGTTTTTATTCATACAAATCCCGGAGTTCATATGGATTCCTGGTTAGATGTTGTTTTGCCAAATGATGATTTAGGTGTAAAAGGCGTAATGCCAGGCTGGATTCCGTTAGCTTGTTATTCTGCAATTGCTGCAGGAACTTTGAGCGGAGGATGGAAAATTGTAAAAACAATGGGTTCTAAAATCACCAAAGTAACTTCATTCGAAGGTGTTGCTGCTGAAACAGCTGGAGCTTTAACGCTTTATTTTACGGAGCACTTAAAAATTCCAGTAAGTACAACACACACTATTACAGGATCTATTATCGGTGTTGGATTAACAAAACGTGTATCTGCTGTTCGTTGGGGTGTTACTGTAAGTTTAATTTGGGCCTGGATATTGACTATTCCTATTTCAGCTATTTTAGCAGGGTTGGTTTATTTTATTTTAAGCTTATTTATTTCTTAGTAAAATAAAAAATTCCAATATTTAAATTCCAAATTCCAAATTCCAATGCAAATGTGAAAACAAAGCGTTGGAATTTGGAATTTTTTTATTTGGAATTTTTAAAACAGTGGCATTTTAAAAGCATCATTAAAATAAGAACTTAAAACGCAGGTTAAAACGTTGTTGTTGTCATAATCCTTTCCGTTTGAGCAAAATGCGATTGCCAGTTTTTCTTTTGGCAAATAAGCTAATACCGATTTAAATCTGTCAACTCCGCCAGTATGACCGTAGATTTTTTTATCCTGATAAGGAAATTCGAACATTCCCATACCAAATTTGTCTTTTATGGTTTTCATTTCATTTAAATGTTCGGGTGAAATTATTTTACCGGCAAAAAGACTTTCAATAAAAAAGTTCAAATCAGTTGGATTAGAAACAATTCCTCCGGCTCCTAGCGGAATCGACATATCAGTTTCGGTGCTTTTTTGCCATTCTCCTGAATAGGAATAAGAATTGCATTCTTTGTTATCTACATTTATTTTTCCGCCAAAATAAGTGTTTTTTAGTTTTAAAGGTCTGATAATCTTGTGAGTTAAAATTTCTGCATACGATTTTTTGTAAAGATCTTCAAGTATGAAAGTTAGTAAAACATAATTAGAATTACTGTATTCTCCTTTTGTGTCCGGGTAAAAAGCAATTTCACCGGAAGCAATTCGCTCAATCATTTTATCTCTGGATTGATATTGTGTGTTCCAGTCAAAATAAATATCATCATTCGTAAAATCATGTATACCGCTTCGATGATTTAATAAATTTGAAACAGTGATTTTGTTCGCATTTTTTATCGATGGAAAGTAGTTATCGATTGTTTGGTTTAAATTGATTTTTTTGTCTTCAACAGCCTTAAAAATTAACGAAGCGGTGAATATTTTCGAAATTGAACCAATTCTGTATTTGGTATTTATATCTGATTTTTTTGAATTCGCAACATCATCATAACCAATGGAATTTGAATAAATAAGTTTTCCATTTTCTGAAATAGCAATACTTCCCATGTATTTATGATTCTTATCTAAAAGCTGAAATAAACTGTCTAATCTTTTGGTATTTAAGTTTTGGGAAAACCCGCTTGTAAAGAGAAAAGTAAATAAAATCAGGAATAATAATTTCTTCATTGGTTGGTTTAGTTAGTTAGAGTTTGGAATTTTTTGTTTGAAATTTATCATCTCAGTTTGGAATTTGGAATTTCAAAAAATTGGGATTTTTAAAATTTGATCATCTCAGTTTGGAATTGGTCCCGACGCTTCGGGATAAATTATTGGAATTTTAACAATGTTATTTTCTAAAATTCTTATGATTGTGTTTTCTTTTATAGTGTGTTTGCTTGAGTTGTTTTTTATCTTCTGAAATTACACTAATTGTACCGTCTATTTCTAACATACAAAGCTTTACATCGGTAAAATGTTCTAAACCATGCTCACGCATTGCTTCTTTTAATTCGTCATTAGAAATGTCTAATTTGCTTAAAGAATCAAAATCTAATTTTCCGTCGTGAATTAATATTTCAGGTTTATCCAGTAATAAATCGCTAAGGACTTTATATTTATGCGTTAGTTTTTTGATTATAAAGTTAATTACAAATAAGACCAAAGCTGCAACCAAACCTCCCCAAAGACTTGTGTCCGGGCCAACCATTGCATTTTGAACTGAATTACTGATCAATAAAATCAGTATAATATCAGCTGTATTTAATTGCGATAATTCTTTTTTCCCGAAGATGCGTAATGCAATCGTCATAAAAAAATAGACCGCAGCGCTTCGGGCAATAATATCTAAATAGGGGATTAGCATCATTTTGTTTTATTGTAAATTTAAAAAAAGCTTTGTCAAAGTTTTTACACTTTAACAAAGCTGCTAAATTAATTATTCGGTATTAAGTTTAAATGAACTTATATAAGCTTAAAATTCTTTTCGATTGCTCTGATCATTTCTCCGGCAATATCTTTATTAGTTGCACCTTCAATTCCTTCAAGTCCTGGAGATGAGTTTACTTCAAGTAACAATGGCCCTTTTGCAGAACGAATAATATCAACACCGGCTACTTTCAAATCCATTGCTTTTGCTGCTTTTATAGCGATCTTTTTTTCTTCAGGCGTTACTTTAATTATTGATGCGGTTCCTCCAAGATGAATATTAGCTCTAAATTCGCCTGGCATTGCTTCACGCTGAATTGCCGCAACAACTTTCCCGTCAATAACAAAACAGCGAATATCTTTTCCGTTAGCTTCTTTAATAAATTCCTGGACAAGAATATTAGCATTTAAACTTTTAAAAGCATTAATAACACTTTCTGCAGCTTTTTTGGTTTCGGCTAAAACAACTCCTTTTCCTTGTGTTCCTTCAAGTAATTTTACAATTAAAGGCGAACCTCCAACCATTTTAATCAAATTGTCGGTATCTAGAGGAGAATTGGCAAACCCTGTTGTCGGAATATCAATGCCGCTATTTAAAAGCAATTGTAGCGAGTATAATTTATCTCTCGATTGTGTTATGGCTGTAGCAGAATTTAAACAATAAACCTTCAAAGCTTCAAACTGACGTGTTAGAGCACAACCATAAAAAGTAATACTTGGTCGGATTCTCGGAATAATAGCATCAAACTGATTTAATATTTTTCCGCCACGATAGTGAATTTCAGGAGTTTTGGCGTCCAGCTTCATGTAACATTCTTTGATATTCAAAAAATGCATTTCATGACCGCGCATTTCGCCCGCTTCCATAATTCTTTTATTACTGTACAATTCCGGATTACTGGCTAAAAGACCAATTCGCAAACCTGAAGTTGCTTTTTCAGAGTTTTGATATAACTCTTTTAATGTTTCAGTTGATGGTTGTCCAAGTAAATATTTTTCTTCAGGATCAACCAATACACGTCCGCTCATGGCTTCACGGCCTAAAAGCATACGGAAACCCATTGAATCACGATTGGTCAATGTCATTTCGATTGGCCATTTTGCCTCGCCAATTTTAATATTGGTTTGAATCACATAACGGTGTTCTCTAAAACCACTGGAACTTTTTACAATTCTTTTGTCAACTAAAGGAGCTTCACAATGAATAATAGTTTTTGTATTATTCTGAATTGGATTAATATCAAATTTCACCCAATTGGCGTCATTTTTTATAAAGGGAGCTATGTTTATAGCGTGCATTGCTGAAGTTTTTGCGCCGGAGTCGACACGAGCCTTGATTGTAGGAATTCCGAGTTCAGGAAATGAGCACCATTCTTCGCTACCTAAAATGACTTTGTTTTGAAGCATACGTTGTATTTAATTATAAAATTTTAATATCAAATATAACCATTTACTTTTTAAAAATTAAGCATTTTAACCAAAGAAAAAACCCGTTATGTTATAAAAACGTAACGGGTTTGTTATTCTTGTTATAAATTTTAACAATTTTATAGATTTGTAGGTTCTTCTGCTTTGTGTATTTCTACCGAAAGTTCTTGAGAATCATCTTTTAAATCCATCAAAATTTCATCACCTGAATGAATTTTTGAAGTAATGATTTCTTCTGCCAACAAATCTTCTACATATTTCTGGATCGCTCTTTTTAGAGGTCTTGCTCCAAATTGTCTGTCAAAACCTTTTTCAGCAATAAATGCTTTTGCTTTGTCAGTCAAACTTAAAGTATATCCTAATTCAGCAATACGAGAATATAATTTTTTAAGCTCGATTTCGATAATCAAATCGATATCTTCTTTTTCTAATGCGTTAAATACAATTACGTCATCAATTCTGTTCAAGAATTCAGGAGCAAAGGTTTTTTTCAATGCATTTTCGATAATGCTTTTTGAGTTTTCATCGGCCTGAGCTACTTTCGCAGCAGTTCCGAATCCTACACCTTGTCCAAAATCTTTTAACTGACGTGCACCAACGTTAGATGTCATGATAATGATCGTGTTTTTAAAATCGATTTTGCGACCTAAACTATCTGTCAAATATCCGTCATCTAAAACCTGAAGCATCATATTGAATACATCCGGATGCGCTTTTTCGATCTCATCTAAAAGAACAACACAGTAAGGTTTTCTACGTACTTTTTCAGTCAATTGACCACCTTCTTCGTATCCTACATATCCCGGAGGCGCTCCAACTAAACGAGAGATTGCAAATTTTTCCATGTATTCACTCATGTCGATACGAACTAATGCATCTTCAGAATCGAATAATTCTTTTGCTAAAACTTTCGCTAATTGCGTTTTACCAACTCCGGTCTGACCTAAGAAAATAAATGAACCAATTGGTTTGTTAGGATCTTTGAGTCCGGCTCTGTTACGTTGAATAGAACGTGCAATTTTAAGAACAGCTTCGTTTTGACCAATTACTTTGTTCTGAATCAATTCAGGTAATTTAGCCAGTTTATTACTTTCTGTCTGAGCAATTCTGTTTACAGGAATTCCGGTCATCATCGAAACAACATCGGCTACATTATCTTCTGTAACTTCAATACGGTTGTTTTTAGAATCTTCTTCCCATTGTTCTTGCGCAACAGCTAAATCTTTTTCAATGCGTTTTTCATCATCACGAAGTTTGGCTGCTTCTTCATATTTTTGTTTTTTAACAACCATATTTTTGTTTTCACGCACTTCTTCTAACTGACGTTCTAAATCCAAAATTTGTTTAGGAACATCGATGTTAGTAATGTGTACACGAGAACCAGCTTCGTCAAGAGCATCAATAGCTTTGTCCGGTAAAAAACGCTCAGACATATATCTGTTTGTCAATTTAACACAAGCTTCAATTGCTTCCTGGGTATAAGTTACGTTGTGGTGATCTTCGTATTTGTCTTTAATGTTGTTCAAAATTGCAATTGTTTCTTCAACAGAAGTTGGCTCCACAATTACCTTTTGAAAACGTCTTTCTAAAGCACCGTCTTTCTCAATATATTGTCTGTACTCATCAAGAGTTGTTGCGCCAATACATTGAATTTCGCCTCTTGCTAAAGCAGGTTTGAACATGTTTGAAGCATCAAGAGAACCTGTTGCTCCACCAGCACCTACAATAGTGTGAATTTCATCAATGAAAAGAATGATATCATCATTTTTTTCAAGTTCGTTCATTACGGCTTTCATTCTTTCTTCAAACTGGCCTCGGTATTTTGTTCCGGCAACTAAGCTTGCCAAATCAAGTGTAACCACACGTTTGTTGAAAAGAATACGAGATACTTTTTTCTGAATGATACGTAATGCAAGTCCTTCTGCAATAGCAGACTTACCAACACCAGGCTCTCCAATAAGCAGCGGGTTGTTCTTTTTTCTACGGCTTAAAATTTGTGAAACACGTTCAATTTCTTTTTCGCGTCCTACAACAGGATCTAGTTTTCCTTCCTCGGCCATTTCTGTTAAATCTCTCCCAAAATTATCTAATACCGGAGTCTTAGATTTTTTGTTTGACTTATTGGCTGGATTATTAAAACTACTTTCTTTAAGACTGTCATCTTGTCCTGAATCGTCGTTGTACGATTCGTTTCTTGGCAAGTTTTCTAAGAATTCTTCTTCGTTTGGCGTCATGTTTAAATATTGTTCTTTAGCTATGTCATAATCTATTTTTAGCTTATTCAATAACTTGGTTGTTGGATCGTTTTCGTTTCGTAAGATACATAGAAGCAGGTGAGCGGTGCTAATCGATGAGCTTTGAAATACTTTAGCTTCAAGAAAAGTGGTCTTCAGTGCCCTCTCGGCCTGTCGGGTAAGGTGAAGGTTTTTCTTTTCTGCATTTACTTCAACGCTCTGGTTGGCTGGACTCAGTATTTCTACCTTCCTGCGTAAATGATCTAAATCGACCGCTAGGTTATTAAGTATATGAATAGCTTTTCCGTTACCATCTCTTAAAATGCCTAGCATTAGATGTTCAGTACCAATAAAGTCGTGTCCTAAACGAAGGGCTTCTTCCTTACTGTATGTAATAACATCTTTTACTCTTGGTGAAAAATTATCATCCATAATATATAATTGGTATTGTAAATTTAATGAATTACTGTTGGAAAAACAAAAACCATACCCTTCCAAATGTCCTGTCAGCTAATTGACAAAAAAAATAACAATAAAAGCGTTAAAAAACGCTTAATTTATTAACTAAAAGACGAAATAAAGTTGTTAATAAATCATTGAAATAAGTGTAAGTAAATAGCTGAAAAAATTTCAAAAAACCGTATCTTGGCACGCTTTGAAACTAATGTAATTAATAAAACATAACAACTTATGTCTGAAGGAGAAAAGTTAATTCCTATTAACATTGAAGATGAAATGAAATCAGCTTACATCGATTATTCGATGTCAGTAATTGTATCGAGAGCGCTTCCTGATGTTAGAGATGGCTTGAAACCAGTGCATCGAAGAGTTCTTTACGGAATGTATGATTTAGGTGTAACTTCAAGATCTGCCCACAAAAAATCTGCAAGAATCGTAGGAGAGGTTCTGGGTAAGTATCACCCGCACGGAGATACTTCGGTTTATGATGCAATGGTACGTATGGCTCAGGAATGGAGTATGCGTTATTTATTAGTTGACGGGCAAGGTAACTTTGGTTCTGTTGATGGCGATAGTCCTGCAGCAATGCGTTATACTGAGGCGAGAATGCGCAAAATCTCAGAAGATATTATGGCCGATATCGAAAAAGAAACAGTTGATTTTCAATTGAACTTTGACGATACTTTATATGAGCCAAAAGTAATGCCAACAAGAGTTCCTACTTTATTAGTAAACGGAGCAACAGGTATTGCGGTTGGTATGGCTACTAACATGCCACC
This sequence comes from Flavobacterium chryseum, assembly GCF_004362015.1. Lineage (GTDB taxonomy): Bacteria > Bacteroidota > Bacteroidia > Flavobacteriales > Flavobacteriaceae > Flavobacterium. The sequence continues at coordinate 22,116 of NZ_SNWW01000007.1, read as the reverse complement.
ACACAATTTAACAGAAGTTATCAATGGTACATTAGCGTATCTTGATAATAACGATATTGAAATAGACGAATTAATAACACATATTAAAGCTCCGGATTTTCCAACCGGTGGTGTAATATATGGTTATGAAGGCGTTCGTGAAGCTTTTAAAACCGGTAGAGGACGTATTGTTATGCGTGCAAAAGTTGGTTTTGAAGAAGTTGACGGAAGAGAATGTATCATCGTTACCGAGATTCCATATCAGGTTAACAAAGCCGAAATGATCAAACGTACGGCTGATTTAGTTAACGATAAAAAAATTGACGGTATTGCGAATATTCGTGACGAGTCTGACAGAAACGGTATGCGTATCGTGTACATCCTGAAACGTGACGCTACGCCAAACGTAGTTTTAAATACCTTATATAAGTTTACCTCGTTACAATCATCTTTCAGTGTAAATAATATTGCACTTGTAAAAGGCCGCCCGCAAATGTTGAATCTAAAAGATATGATTCACTATTTTATCGAGCACCGTCATGATGTTGTAGTTCGCAGAACGCAATTTGAATTGCGTAAAGCCGAAGAAAGAGCGCATATTTTAGAAGGATTAATTATTGCTTCTGATAATATTGACGAAGTAATTGCTATCATCAGAGGTTCTAAAAATACAGAAGAAGCTCGTGAGAAATTAATTGAAAGATTTAAATTATCTGATATTCAGGCTCGTGCTATTGTTGAGATGCGTTTACGTCAGTTAACAGGTCTGGAGCAAGATAAATTAAGAGCTGAGTTCGAAGAATTGATGAAATTAATCGAGCACTTAAAAGCTTTATTAGCAGATGTTGATTTAAGAACTGCTTTAATTAAAGAAGAACTTGAAGAAATTCGTGAAAAATACGGAGATGCCCGTCGTTCTCTAATTGAATATTCTGGTGGAGATGTAAGTATCGAAGATTTAATTGCTGATGAAAATGTAGTTATTACAATTTCTCACGCTGGTTACATCAAACGTACCAACTTAACAGAATACAAAACGCAAAATAGAGGAGGAGTTGGACAAAAAAGCGCAGGAACGAGAGATCAGGATTTCCTTGAACATATGTTCGTTGCAACCAACCACCAATATATGATGTTCTTTACGCAAAAAGGAAAATGTTTCTGGATGCGTGTTTACGAAATTCCGGAAGGAAGTAAAACGGCTAAAGGTAGAGCAATCCAGAATCTTGTAAATATTGAAAGCGATGATAAAGTAAAAGCTTTCATTTGTACACAAGACTTAAAAGATAAAGATTACATCAACAGTCATAATCTTGTAATGGTTACCAAAAAAGGTCAGGTTAAGAAAACTTCTTTAGAGAAATATTCTAAACCAAGAGTAAATGGTGTTGCCGCTATTACAATTAAAGAATGTGATGAATTATTAGAAGCAAAATTAACTAACGGAGAAAGCCAAATTATCCTAGCTGTTAAGTCTGGTAAATTGGTTCGTTTTGAAGAAACCAAAACGCGTCCGATGGGAAGAACGGCTTCTGGAGTTCGTGGAATTACATTAAAAGACGATACTGATGAAGTAATTGGTATGGTTACTGTAGATAAAGACAATGTGAATGATTCGCAAATTTTAGTTGTAACTGAAAACGGATACGGTAAACGTACTAAATTAGTTGACGATGATGGCGAAGATGTTTACAGAATTACAAACCGTGGAGGAAAAGGTGTAAAAACGCTTAATATTACGGAAAAAACAGGAAAATTAATTTCGATTAATGCTGTAACTGATGCTGATGATTTAATGATCATTAACAAATCAGGATTAACAATAAGAATGGCTATTGAAGATTTACGTGTTATGGGTCGTGCAACGCAAGGTGTTCGATTGATTAACTTAAAAGGTAAAGATTCTATTGCAGCGGTAACAAAAGTTATGAAAGATGACGTTGCAGAAGTTATTGTTGACGAAGACGGTAATGTTATTGAATCTGCTATTGAAAGAGTTAAACCAGATTTAGAAGTTCTTGAAGATGATGGAACTGCAGAAGATGACGACGATGATTCTGACGACGAAGTAGAAGATGAAGACGATTCAGAGGAAGAAGAATCTGAAGAATAAAAATATAACCACGAAAATTTAAATTAAATACAAATTAGAATACTATGAAAAGTAAATATGTAATACTTGCATCAGCATTATTGATTTCAGTAGCTACTTTTGCTCAAAAAGATCAAATCAAAAATGCAGAAAAAGCATTAAAAAGCGGAGATGCTCAAGGAGCAATTACCATATTAAAAGATGCTGAGAACCTTGTTGTAAATGCCAAAGATGTTGAACAAGCACAATATTACTTTGTAAAAGGTAATGCATTATTAGATTTAGCAAACAAAAGTATCGAAACAGGTAAAAATTTATCTCTTGCTGCTGAAAGCTATAAAAAATTAATTGATCTTGAAAAAGAGTCTGGAAAACAAAAATACTCCACTCAGGCTGCTGCATCAATTGCAGAAATTAAAGGTAAATTGATTAATGCCGCTATTGCTGATACACAAGCTAATAAACATTCTGACGGAGCAAAAAAATTATATGACGCTTATTTATTAGACAGAAAAGATACTATCAATTTATACTACGCTGCTTCAACAGCGGTAAACGCTCAGGATTATGATACAGCTTTACCAATGTACGAAGAATTGAAGAAACTTAATTATTCTGGTAAAGGAACAAGTTACACAGCAACAAACAAAGCTTCAGGTGGCGAAGATGGTTTCAATACAGCAAGCGAAAGAGATTTAGCAATTAAATTAGGAACGCACGAAAAGCCTAAAACAGAAGCTATTCCATCTAAAAGAGGTGAGATTTACAAAAATTTAGCTCTAATTTTAGTTCAGAAAGGTCGTATCGAAGATGCTAAAAAAGCTATCGCTGACGCCAGAAAAACAAATCCGGATGATGCATCTTTAATTCTTACAGAAGCAAACTTGTACCTTGAAACTAAAGATTTTGATACATACAAAAAATTAGTTGGAGAAGCTTTGCAAAAAGAACCAAACAACGCCGATTTAATTTTTAATTTAGGTGTAATTAGCGCTAATGCTAAAAATCCTGCAGACGCTGAAAAATATTACCTAAAAGCAATTGAAATAAATCCGAACTATACAAATGCTTACCTTAATCTTGCAGCGTTAAAATTAGAAGCCGAAAAACCAATCATTGATGAAATGAATAAATTAGGTACTTCTGCAAAAGATATGAAGCGCTATGACGCATTAAAGGCTCAAAGAGAAAATGTGTTTAAAGGAGTAATTCCTTATCTTAAAAAAGCACATGATTTAGATCCTAAAAACGAAGATGTTTCTAAAACATTATTAGGTGTTTACAAAGCATTAGAAATGACTGCTGAAGCAAAAGCATTAAAAGCTACAATGAACTAATTCATTCATTGTTCTACATAAAAAAAAAACATCAGCCGCGGCTGATGTTTTTTTTATGCTTTAAAATTATTTATTAGCTAACCAAAGTAGCTGATAAGGTAATTGTTGTATTTAAAAGTTTAGAGATCGGACAGATTTCTTTTGCTTTTGCAGCAGTTTTTTCAAATTCTTCTGCAGAAATAGAAGGTACTTTTCCCTTTAGATCCAAATGAATTAAAGTTATTGTTCCATCCTCAAAAGTTACAGTAGCTTCTGTAGATAAATCATCTGCTGTAAAACCTCCTTCGTTTAATAAAAAACTTAACTGCATTGTAAAACAGCCTGAATGTGCTGCAGCAACCAGTTCTTCCGGATTTGTACCAACTCCATCTGCAAATCTTGTTTTAAATGAAAGTTGTGCATTATCCAGAGTTGTACTTTGAGTACTAATACTTCCTTTTCCTTCCATACCGGTTCCTTGCCAGTTTGAGTTTGCTTTTCTAGTAAATTTCATTTTTTGTTGTTATTAGGATTAATATTGAATAGCATTTAGTAGGTCATCAATAATAATGTGACTATCAAATATAATCAATATTTTACAGAATTGTTTTATGAAATTTAATTAGAATGTTAAGTTTAGTGTTTCAAGTTTCAGTTTTCAGGTTTGAAATGAGATTAACGATTGTGTAAATTTTACCGCAAAGCACGCAAAGCTTTTTAAAATATATTGTGTTGACAAACGCAAAGCACACAAAGCTTTGCGAACTTTGTGTTTTTATAAAAGTCTTACATATGAAAAAACTTTGCGTGCTTTGCGGTAAAAACTTCAAGATTAAAAAAAAGCTGCAATGAATATCTTCAATGCAGCTTAATATAAAGTTGTCGACTTAGTTCAATCTGGCAATTACTCCGGTTGATTCAAGTTTCTTAATTGTTTTAATTTGTCTTTCCAAAGTTCAAGGCTTTCTTTGTGAATAGCGATGTTTTTGCGAACTTCAAGAACAATTGAATTCTCTTTTTTAGCATTTTTTGTATTTGTAAAAAATTGAATATTATTCTCTAATTGAAAGATTTCATTTTGAACTTCTTCAATTTTACGCATTAAGAAAATCTTTTCGTTATCTAATTTACGAGTATCGTTACTGTCAGATAAAGAATCAATTCTGTTAGAAAAACGCATCATTTCAGTTTCTTTTTTACTCAAACTTAATTTTTCAAAAAGAGCATCCAGAATTTTATTGAACTTTCCTTCGATATGACGTCTTGAAAAAGGCACTTTTCCAAAACCTTTCCAGGTTTCAATATGAAGTTTTATTGCATCTAAATCTGTTTTATGATCACCAGTTAATTGGTAAGTTCTTAACGTATCTAAGTAGGCTTTTTTATTATCAAAAGCAGCAACTTCGTCTCCGTTTTCTTCAGATTTATGTTCTTTTAATTTATCAAAATAATGGTTGCAGGCATCCTTAAATTCTTTCCAGATTTTATCTGAATATTTTTTAGGAACATGGCCAATTTGTTTCCATTCTTCCTGAATTTGTTTCATTACCGGAGTAGTAGCACCAAAATCTGTACTTTCCTGTAATTCTTTGGCTTTCGCCACAAGAGCCATTTTTTTATTTAAATTGTCGTTTTGATCTTTTTTAATGTCTTTATAAAATGAATTTTTAAAAGAATTAAAGTTTCTAACGGCAGTTTTAAACGCAGCCCAGGTTTCTTCATTTACATCAGACGGAACTTTGCCTGCAGCAAAAAACTCATTTCTAAGTGCTTCAACTTTTTGTATTTGTAACAACCATTGTGAATGAGAATTTACTTTCTCTGTACCTAAAACTTCAATTTTAGCAATAATTTCTTTTTTAACTTCAAGGTTTTGTTGCTCGTTTGCTCTTTGACCTTCAAATAAAAGTTCTCTTTTATCATGAATTTTTTTAGTCAATTCACTAAATTTATTCCAGATTGTATCACGGTGTTCTTTAGAAACTGGTCCAATGTCCTCTTTCCAGATTCTGTGTAAATCCTGTAATTCACGGAATGCTTTGCTGACATCCGCTTCATTCACTAATTCTTCAACACGGGCAACGATTTTTTGCTTTTGTTCTAAATTGTATTTAAAATCCAGATCTCTAGCTTCACGATCTAAGTGTAGATAATCATAGAAATTTTCTACATGAAAATGATAATTATTCCAAACGTGATTGTATTTATCTTTTGGAATCGCTCCGGCATTTTTCCATCTTTCTCTTAAATCATTAAAATGTTTAAGCGTATCCTTGATGTTTTCCTGCGGATTTATAAGTTCTTTTAGTTCCTCAACTATAGCAAGTCGGTTCTCTAAATTTGATTTTAAATTAGTCTGCAAATGCTTGAAATGAGCATTTCTTTTCTCTCTGAAAATATTATAATATTCATCAAATTTCGATTTTAATGGAGAATGATATTCAAATTCTTCATTAGGATCTTGTTTTGATGCGTTAAATTCTTCTTTTTTCTCCTCTATAAGGTGATTGTATTGTAATAAAAATGACTTTTTAATTTCTTCAATGTGATCTTTTACAGACATTGCTTTATCTGTATTCACCAATTTTTTTAATTCATCGACAAGAGCGTCTAACGAAAAAGTATCATAATCCTGCATAGGAAGATCATGACGGTCTTTTAACGTCTCATCTTCGCTTTCTTCAGCGTTCGAATTTGTGATGGCATCTAATGCTGTCTGATGATTAGCTTCTGTAACTTCTTCTTCAGAATTTTCTACTTCGCTTTCAGTAAGCAAAATTTCATTCTCTTGAGTTGGTTCAGAATCTGATGTTTCAATGGCATCATTTGGTGTAGAATCGCTAATTTCGATTTCTGATTTTCCGTCTGCATCTTGCAGGTTGTCATTCTTTTCTTCTAACATTTTAAATGTGTAAGGTTTTTATTTAAACAGTGCGAAAGATAGTAAAGGTGTTTCTAAATACAAAATAAATCGTTTGTTTATAACATTTTTACGGTCAAATTCTTATTTTTTAATCTGTTTTAAGATTATGATATGATTTTTTTTCTGTTTTTTTTGAGGTAAATTCAAATTTAAAATAAAATCAGCATTCCAATTTCAATACCATAATTATAAGATTTGTGACTTCCAAAACCGATGCTGGGATGAATGTATGCCATATCATTTTTGGTTATTTTTCGGCCAAATTCCAGAAATGCATTATTAGGATAACCTTTGTTTGTTGCATTATATCTAAAAGCCACATCAGCAGCGATCCAGTTTTTGCCAATGATATACATAAAGTAATTCTCCAAAGCGGTTGTATTAACATCGCTTCGGTTCTCAGATCCTGCAAAACTGAGTTGATTTTCTAAAGAAGCAATCCAAAGCAATTTTTTTTCAATGAAGTAAGCGCCGTAAAATACTGCAGGTGCGAAAACCCATTTTCCTGTTCCTAATGCAGGATCTACGGCCGAATTTGAAATAACTTTAACTCGAAAAGCGATTCCTTTGCTATGATCTAAATACGGGATGTAACTTATACCTGCACCAATATCTCCAATTCCTGTTTTATTGATGGATGATGTGTTGGTCGAAACCAATGGAAGATCAACTCTTAAATTCCATGCTTTGTTAGCAATTGGATGCAGAAAACGAAGTTGAGTGGTATTAAAAGATCCGGAATCAGTATCTAAATATTCATTAAAAAGCAAAATCGTTTTTAAATAATAATGATAACGTGCTTCTGTATAAGGATTTTTTGCCTGTTTAATAGTGTCTTGAGCATTTATTGAAAAAATGGACAAAGAGCTTAGTAAATAAAATAGTTGTAATTTTTTCATAACTACCTATTAATGAGTAGTCTAAATTACAAAAATTACCTTACATTTTATTTTCAGGTATTTATTTTTTACTTATTCCATATTTTCCACGCTTTTTCGGCTTGAAAAATAAGCATATCGTAACCATTTTTTATTGTTGCTCCGTTTGCCTTAGCATTCTTTAGAAATTGTGTTTCTTCAGGATTATAGATTAAATCGTAGGCAATGTGTTTATCCGTAAAAAACTCATACGGAATATTAGGACAAGCTTCAATATTTGGGCTCGTACCAACAGGAGTACAATTGATTATAATTTGAAAATTATCAAAAGTAGTGGCATTTATTAAATCATAATCTATGATGTTTTCCTTTGCTTCTCTTGACACAAAAGTATATAGAATACCAAGTTCGTCAAGAGCAAAAGCAACACCTTTTGATGCGCCGCCCGTACCTAAAATTAACGCTTTTTTATGATGTGGTTCTAACAACGGTTTTAATGATTTTTTGAAACCATAATAATCCGTGTTATAACCTTTTAATTTTCCTTTTTTGGTAAATTTGATTGTATTAACGGCTCCAATTAAGGCCGCTTTTTTTGAAAGTTTATCTAAGAAAGGAATGATTTGTTCCTTGTAAGGAATCGTTACATTTAAGCCGGTTAAGTCCGGATTGTTTTTTAATAATCCTTCAAAATGACTGATTTCAGCAATATCGAAGTTTTCATAGGTATTTCCTAAAAAAACTTCATTATTGAATTTTTCAGTAAAATATCCTTTCGAAAAAGAATAACTAATATTACGACCTAATAAGCCAAAACGCCTTCTTAAAACATCAACCATTTATTCTTTTCTATGTTTTTCAATATAATTTCTAACCGTTTTTTTTGACCATACAACCGGGAATAAATCTTCGATTAAAATATAATTATCAAAGTTTAAACGTAATCCGTTGCTTAGGTGAAATTTAGCTTTTGTATTGTCCTGAATCATAAAATACAATCCAGCCAGACGATATTCGATTTCGTTTTCTTCCGGAAAATATTCTGTAGCTTGTAATAAGGTTTGAATTGCACTTTCAAATTCTCCTAGAAACTGAAGAATATCAACCCAAAACAACCATGTGTCTAATTGATAATCACCAAATTCTACCGCTTTTCTGTATCCAAATTCAGCTTCTTCAAAAAAGTTCATTTGTTTGTTTATCGTTGCATAACGTTTCCAGTACAAACGATTTTGATTGTCAATTGCCAATGCTTTATTGACAAAAAACAATGCTTTTTGAAAGTTTTTTTGACGAACATGAAAATCGGTAATCGCAATCCAGCCTTTATCCAGAAGCGGATCTTCATGAACAGTTTGATTATAATACTGAAGAGCTTTTACAGAATTGCCAAGTTTTTCATAGCATTTTCCAATACGCAACAACGCATAAGAAGTTGCATCGTCTAACTCAATCGTACGGTTGTAGCTTTCAATGGCTTCACTGTATTTTTTAAGACGCTCGTATGCTTTTGCTTTTTCCATAAATGCACCTAAAAACTCATCGTCAATTAGGGTTGCATAATCAAAAGCGCGAATTGCATTTTCATATTCTTTTACGCCATAATGCAAACGACCAAGCTGATGCCAGGCGATTTCGCTATATGGGTTTTTATTGATGTAATCATTAAGATATAAAATAGCTTCCTGGTTTTGATCTAAAAATTCAAAACAATACACCACGTTATACAATGCCGACTGATCTTCTAAATCTTCTTCAAGACATTTTATAAAACTGTCTTTTGCCATCTCAAGGTTATCCATAAAAAGATACTCCATTCCAATCAAGTTGTACACGTCAGCATAATCGTCCGTATATTGCAAGGCAATTTTAAGTAATTCTACTGCTTTTTCGTGTTGATCTCTTTTAGAACAAATATTAGCTTTTTGGATATAAATTTCCTCGTTGTTAGGTTCAATTGCATACAACTCATTCAAAAGCTTTTCAGCAATGTCGAGTTTGTCATCGTAAACCAACATTTCTACTTGTACTAATTTTAAGCCTGTAGATTTTGGATGTTGATCTAACGCAAGTTTTAAGGCCTTTTTTGCTAAATTAGCCTTGCCTATATCTAAATAATGAAGAATAATTTCTTCAAATTCTTCAGAATCAAAAAAGAGTACTTTGTTAGTTTTTAACATAGACTCAAATTTGGATAGGGATAGGTTATAATCTTCTTCTTCGTTGCTTAATTGCATACTTTCTATATTTGAAATTAGCCTGTTATAAATTTAGGCAACCATATTCTTATGAGCGGAAAGGAAATTAATTGTTTTGAACAATTTAATTAACAATATGGACAGAATTTCGATTCTGTTTTTAAACTTTAATCTCTTGAAATATAAAAGATTAATTTGAATATTTTAAACTTTTTTTTCTTTTTTCAGGATTTCATCCATAACGTTGAGAATTATAGCACAACCTTCTTTTATTTCTTGTTCAGAAATTGTTAACGGTGGTGTTATTCTTATGGCGCATCCCTCAAAGAGTAACCAAAACAAAATCAACCCTTTATCCTGACAATTCAAAATAACTTCATTCGTTATTTCTGCTGTTTCTGTCATGGCTGCAAGCATTAATCCTTTTCCTCTAACTTCCTTTATCAAAGGATGTACCAAAAGCGATCTAAAGAGTTTTTCCTTGTCTAATGCTTCCTGCATTAAATTAGTTTCAGTTAATTCCTTCAAAGTAGCCAAACAAGCTGACGCAATGACAGGATGGCCTCCAAAAGTCGTTATATGACCTAGTTTAGGGTTTTCGGTTAAAAGATCCATTTTTTCTGCCGAAGCTGTAAAAGCACCAACCGGCATTCCGCCACCCATGCCTTTTCCCATCACCACAATATCCGGAACAACGTCGTAATTTTGAAAACCAAAAAGTTTTCCCGTTCTGCCAAAGCCAGGCTGAATTTCATCTACAATCATCATAGCGCCAACTTCATCACATCTTTTACGTACTTTTTGTAAAAAGTTATCCTGAGGCTGAATAAATCCGGCACCTCCCTGAATAGTTTCTAATAAAATTGCTGCTGTTCTGGTTGTTATTTTTTGTAAATCTTCTTCGTTGTTAAAGGTAATAAAATCTACGTCGGGCAACAAAGGACGAAAAGCCTGTTTACGTTCTTCAAATCCCATAACACTCATAGATCCCATTGTGTTGCCATGATAGGCATTATGACAAGAAATCAATTGGCTACGGCCAGTCGTTCTTTTGGCTAATTTTAATGCACCTTCTATAGCCTCTGTACCTGAATTGACTAAATACGTTTTATTTAAAGATTCCGGTAGGAGTGAAGCCAATAATTTGCAATATTCAACAGCAGGACTTTGTGAATATTCCCCGTAAACCATTACGTGCGAATATTTATCCAACTGATCTTTAATGGCCTGATTAACTCTCGGGTGTTGATGTCCGAGTGTGCAAGCCGAAACTCCGGCAACAAAATCTAAATATTTTTTATCGTTTGTATCGTAAATATAAGAGCCAATAGCATGAGAAACTTCCATGCCCAAAGGATAGGGAGAAGTTTGTGCCTGATATTTTATAAAATCTGAATTCATTTTTTTTGAGGTTCAAAGTAACAAAGGTACTATCCCGATGTTTCGGGGCTGAGTTTTTGGTTTCACGTTATTGAAAACCTAGACTGAAACCGATAACTACTTTTTAGTTTTCGTATTTGTCTTTGTACTGGTTTTTACAGCCGGTTTCTTTTTGTCGTAATCACGGGTTTCTTTCCTGACTTTCATCGGAACGTTTTCTTTTGCTTCTTCAACTTTCCCTTCCTTGATCAATTTGTCATTCATCTCATTATCTTCGGCAGAAAAAATATCATCTTTCGACTTTATTCGTTCGTCGCCACGCCAGACTAAACCTCGTAATTTACGCGCATTCTCCGGTAAATCAGCTTCAGGAAAAATATCACCGTCTACTTTATTGAAAAAAGTTATGGTTTCAACCGCATTATTTTCTAAAATAAGATGGATTTTACTACTTACATTTTTATTAATTCCGATGAGTTCTTTGGTGTCATTCCGCATATAATAAATTACTTCGGTATTTTTGATGACATCAACATCATGCAATTTCCCGTCCCTAAATTTCCCAAATAAATTGAGCCCTTTTACCTGATTAAATCCCGTTCCGAGGGTGTCCCGCGAGACCATAAAAGTATTATTGAGTACTTTTAAAGAATCTATTTTCTGGGTCTTAGTGTCGCCAATTAAATGCATAACGTCGCCGGTAATTTGGTTTTCGCCATTCCAAAGAATCGGATTTCCGATTAGTTTGGTCAAAGCCGTTTTAGAATTCGAATGAATCGAATCACATTTTCCGCTCATGTCTACTTTAAAAAAGCGAACATTATTATAAGCTCTCAAAATTCGTTCACCTTCTTTTCCGGTAACCATTAATTTTTTTCCGTGAATATAAACCGAATCATTTTCTACAAAATTGATAGCAACCGCTCTTTTGGTCACAAACATCGAATCTTTTAGTTTATAAACTTCCGCATAATGGCCTTTTACAACTCCGCGATTAATAGAATCGGTAATTTTTACATTTCGGGTAGCCGATGCAAATTCTGTATTTCGATTATAATATAAACTATCACCTTCTATGAGTCGATCGTCATATTTTATATAAGATCTCCTGAGAAAATGCGCCAGGTTTTTCTTCGTATCATAAAAACCTTTTTCGGTATAAATATAATTGGCTTTACTTGTAATCGTCGAAGGACCAAATAAATAAGTATGCCCGGAATTACTGTAATAATCTAAATGATTTGACTTTACAACGTATTTAGGATTTGTTAGCGTCACTTCAGTCAAAAACTGAAACTTCTTTTCGGCAACATAATATCTTCCTGATTTACTTACAAGTGTATTGTCTTTATTTACGATAGTTCCTTTTGAGTTGTAAAAAACCTGCTGAACATTTCGGTCAAAATTAATCGTATCGGTTTGCAAAGTCGCATCAGGCGAAGTCATTACCGCATCTCCGGTTGCAAATGCTTTTTTCAGATTTCCGTTATATTCTGCATATTTACTGTTTAAATATAAAGTATCACCCTGAACCAACTGTACATTACCAAAGGCTTTCAGATAATTCTCTTTTTGAAAAAAATAAGCCTTATTGCAAGTTAATACAACACCATCATGATTTACTTTTACGTTTCCTGTCAGTAAAAGAGCATCTGGCATTAATTCCTGATTGACATCAGAATAATCGGCATTTTCTACAATGATTTTTTTTGGCGCTTGCGCAAAAATGCCTGAAACACTTAATAGAAGCAAACAATAAGATATGAAAAAGAGTGATTTCTTCAATTGATTAAATTTTTGTCAAATTTATGAAAAAGGATACAACCTTTATTGATATTAGGATTAATTTATATTTTTTTATAAAGGTTTAAAAGTTCAGACTGACAAAGGCTCAAAGGTGAATAATCTAAAATTAAAAAACCTTTGTCTCTTTGAACCTTTGCACCTATGGACCTTTCCTAAGTTATGAACAAAATCCAGAACTCTTTCGTTGTAGTTTGATTTTATTTAGAGAAATCAGGACAAAATGAGATTAGTTTCAATTGAGTTTTAAAAATTAGTTTAAATTTAAAAAATGATTCTAAATTTTTGATTTAATCTTTAATTGAAAAACAGAATCATCTTATAAAATGAATTATGGGAAATAAAAGATTGATCGTTGCAGGAATGGCTGCAACCATGCTGTTTTCGGCATGCAAAACCAAAGATTTAAAAATGAATACAGCAAAAGAAGAGATTACAACTGATAAGAAAATTGTAGTTTATCAGGTTTTTACACGTTTATTTGGAAATAAAAATACGACCAACAAACCTTGGGGAACAATTGAAGAAAATGGAGTAGGGAAGTTTAATGATTTTACTGATACAGCACTTCATGAAATTAAAGATTTAGGTGTTACCTACATTTGGTACACAGGCGTTCCGCATCATGCTTTAGTGCATGATTACACGGCATACGGAATTTCAAATGATGATCCGGAAGTGGTAAAAGGACGCGCAGGATCGCCTTATGCCGTAAAAGATTATTATAATGTAAATCCTGATCTGGCTGTAAATCCTGCAAATAGATTACAAGAATTTGAAGCTTTGATTGCCCGCACTCACAAAGCAGGATTAAAGTTAATTATAGACATTGTACCCAATCATATTGCCCGTAAATATGAAGGAAAAAGCAATCCGGAAGGCATTAGAGATTTTGGAGCCGATGACAATGTAAATGTAGAATACGACCGAAATAATAATTTCTACTATATTCCAAATCAACATTTTCAGATTCCTGATGGAGATCATCCGTTAAACGGAGAAAAAAATGCTCTTGTTGATGGTTTTTTTGATGAAAACCCAGCAAAATGGACAGGAAATGGCTCGCGTAAAATTAAACCGGATCAAAATGATTGGTATGAAACCGTGAAAGTTAATTACGGAATTCGTCCCGACGGTTCTAAAGATTTTCCGGAACTTCCATCTAGTTTTGACCAAAAGTCATATCAGGAACATTTTGCTTTCTGGCAGGATAAAGACGTTCCTGATTCCTGGAAAAAATTTAAATCTATTGCTTTATACTGGACAGCGAAGGGTGTTGATGGTTTCCGATATGATATGGCTGAAATGGTTCCGTATGAATTTTGGAGTTATATGAATTCGGCAATTAAAATGAAAAATCCCAATGCTTTTTTATTGGCTGAAGTTTATAATCCAAATGAATATCGAAATTACATTCGTTTAGGAAAAATGGATTATTTATATGATAAAGTAGAAACGTACGATAAACTGAAAGATGTTATCCGTGGAAAATCTTCTCCGGATGGATTATCAGATATTCAAAAAGGAATGGCAGATATCGAACATCATATGCTGCATTTTTTAGACAATCATGACGAACAGCGTTTGGCAAGCCCTGAATTTGCCGGAACTCCTGAACGAGGTAAGCCTTTAATGGTAGTTTCAACAACAATAAGCACATCGCCAACAATGGTTTATTTTGGCCAGGAAGTAGGAGAGGCAGGAAATGAAAATGCAGGTTTCGGAACCCGATCCAGAACTTCTATCTTTGATTATATTGGAGTTCCAAATCATCAGCGTTGGATGAACGATGGAAAATTTGACGGCGGAAAGCTTTCAGAATCAGAGAAAAGTTTACGTGATTTTTACAAACGCTTATTGAATTTCTCAATTAACAGTTCAGCCTTAATGGGGAGTTTTCAGGAAATTCAATCTGCGAATCGTCAAAATAATGCTGGTTACGATGACTCGATTTATTCTTACGTGCGATGGTCGCAAAATCAAAAACTGATAATTGTTGCGAATTTTTCTTCTGAAAAAATAAGTGAATTTGATTTGAAAATTCCTTCTGACATTATTTCAAAATGGAATTTAAAAGATGGAAATTATCAATTAACAGATCAACTCTATTTGAAGAACGCAGTTCAATTAAATGTACAAAACGGACAAGGAATAGCAAAAGTAAAAATAATGCCGTCAGAATCTTTTATTTACGAACTTAAATAATAATCACAGTCGAACGGAGTCGGCAACAATTTATATTTCAAAACAAAAAAGCTGATACTTAATTTGTATCAGCTTTTTGTTTTTATACTTTTTTAACTTTCTTTAATGCTTCGACGTAGTTCTCGTTTACTTTATCCCAATTTATATGCTGATAAAAAGCATCAATATAACTTCCTTTTCTGTTTTGATAGTCGAGATAATAGGCATGTTCCCATAAATCAATTCCTAAAATTGGAGTTCCGGGAATCAAAGCATTTTTCATTAACGGATTATCTTGATTGTCTGTTGTAGTAACTTGCAGTTTTCCAAGTTTATCCACCACAAGCCAAACCCAGCCAGAACCGAATTGTTTTGTAGCCTGACCTTTAAACTGAGTGGTAAGATTGCTAAAAGAACCAAATTCTTTATCTATAGCACCTGCTAAAGTGTCTTTAGGAGTTTGTTCTTTTTTTGGCGTTAGAATATTGAAATATAAAGTATGATTGTAATATCCTCCTGCATTTTGACGAAGTTTAGCATTATTGAGATCCATTTTTTTTAAAATATCTTCAATAGGCATATTCTCATATTCAGTAGATACAATTTCTTTATTCAGGTTATTAGTATACGATACATAATGTTTAGAATAATGCGTTTCTAAAGTAAGAGAACGAATTTCGGGTGCCAGGCCATCATAAGCAAAAGGCAATTTTGTAATACCAAATGATCCGGCCTCTGCTTTTACATCATCAGGAGAACCAATAGTTATTTTTTCTTCTTTTGTAGGTAAAGGAACCTCGACAACTTCAGTTAGCTTATTATTATCATTACAAGAAAACAAAACTAAGAATGAAGCCAAAATTGTCAATCGAAAGATATTTTTCTTCATAATATAAATTATTTTAATGTTAGAGAATTAATTATGGCAATGTAATTTTCTTTTGCTTCATCAACCGAAATATGACTAATCTGCATCCATGCATTTGTTTTAAAAGCATCACGCAAATCAAAATTTTCAGATTGATTGTATACAGCGGTTCCAAAAGTTGCCTGTTTGTAATTCGCATAAAGTCTTAACTGCACATCTTGTGGCAGCGAAGCCTGAGTCATTTTTAAAGCAGTTTCTACGGCTTCTAAAAAGCGAGTATCTAAATCTTTTACAGTCATTTAAGCTTTTGTAGCAATAATAGTTTTACCTCCAATTGCTTTTTGGTTTAATTCTACATTAATAGGCGTGCCTAAAGGTAAAAATAAATCTACTCTTGAACCAAATTTTATAAAACCAGCATCAGTTCCTTGTACAACCTGCATACCTTCCTGAGCATAATTTACAATTCTACGTGCTAAAGCACCAGCGATTTGTCTGTATAAGATTTGTCCAAAAGTTTCATTTTCAATAACAACCGTAGTTCTTTCATTTTCCTCACTTGCTTTTGGATGCCATGCAACCAAAAATTTCCCCGGATGATATTTACTGAATTTTATAATACCGTCCATAGCATAACGTGTTACGTGAACGTTTATTGGTGACATAAAGATAGAAACCTGTAAACGTTTATCTTTAAAAAATTCACCTTCATATACTTCTTCAATAACCACAACTTTCCCATCTACAGGAGCAAGAATGTGGTTGCTTTCTCTTATTGCGATTCTTTTCGGATTTCTGAAAAATTGCAAAATAATAATCAAAATCACTACACCGGCAATTTGCACAAGCATTCTTAGCCAAGTGATATCAATGAATTTGTCAGCAATTAAAAGTACAGCAACAGCAAAAACAGTACCTAATAAAATGGATGGGCCTCCCTCTTTATGAAACATAATATAAAATTTGATAAAATAAATATATAACTGGTGCTACAAATATAACACTATCTAATCGATCTAGAACACCTCCGTGCCCGGGCATTATCGAGCCGCTGTCTTTTACGCCTGCAACTCTTTTAAATTTAGATTCAATCAAGTCTCCAATCGTTCCAAAAATGCTAACGATTAGTGCGATTATCATCCATATTAAAATAGATTGTTCACTAAATTCAGGATTTGGACGAATATAGAATTTAGAAATTAAAAAGCCTGCAAGAGCAGCAAATACAACTCCGCCAAGAAAACCTTCTATGGTTTTTTTAGGTGAAATTCGTTCGAATAATTTATGTTTTCCTATTGATTTTCCAACCAGATAAGCAAAAGTATCATTGGTCCAGATAAGAATAAATAATCCTATAATAATTTTAGGATTATAAGCTGCAATGCCAAAAGAAATTTTTGTGATAAAAAGAAAAGGCAGCATTACATATCCAATAAGATAGATGTATTTGGATACTTTGCTTATACTTTGTGTATCATCAAATAAAAAGACAATGCATTTTACAGAGACAAGTAAAGTGATTATTAGTAATACAGAGAATAATTTATCTGTATCAACTGTAATTAAAATGTTTTCTTTTAGAAGACTACTAATAAATGCTTCCGTTTCAGTTTGATAAAAACTAATCAAAGAAACTGTTGTATAAAAAAGAGAAACAAAAAGAATTGCAAAAACTTTATTGATAGCAACTAGGTTACAGAATTCATAAGTAGCTATAAGGAGAAAAATACCAAAAAGAATAATGAAGCTTTCTGTAGAAAACAAAATCGAAGTTATTAGTAAAGCAATATAAACAGCACCAGAAATGGTTCTCTTGAGTGTTTCGTTCATCTTAAAGGTCCTCTAAAAGCAATAAATATAAGTTCTTTGCAACACTTCCGTATTGTGTAAAATCTTCTTCTTTTGCTTTTTCGAAATATTTTATTGTAGTAATATTAGAAGGAATATCTCTTTCGTACTTGCGTTTTATAGCACTTAGGCCATCGCTTTTCATGGGCTGCATTTGGCTTGTTGTAGCAATTATAACAATGTTTGCAGGCAACTCGTTTGGTTTATCTTGTCGAATCTGTTTTGATGAAAATAAAATAGATCCTTCATCTGCAATAAGATTTTCGCAAGTAGCCAATAAAAATTTAGGGTTTCTTGGTGAAATATAAATTAATTTGTTCTCCTCTAATAAGTGAAAAAGTCCTGGTTCATAACATAAAACTTCATTTTCGAACCAATCGTTTTCTTCTAATATATTTTCAAACTGTTCAGCTACTTCTTGTTTGTTTTCACAATACAAAAATTTACCGCCATTTTTTTTAAAATTAAAAATGAATCGTTCATCTATGGATAAATGACTATCCTGAGTTGAAGTACCGGCGTATACACTTTCGTTTTCTTCATCAGAAGCAGAATCGCTTGAACCAAATATTTTTTTGAAAAAATTCATTTTTTATATGAAATACTTTACATGTTAATTGAAAACGTTCAAAGATAAAAAAATCTTAATTCAAAAGCCTGTTTTGAATTAAGATTTTAAAAAATATTACGTATTTATTGAATAATTTACGAAACCACTTCTTCCAAATTTTTGTCAAAAGTACGTTTTCCGAAAATTGCTTCTAAGTCATCTTTAAAAATAACTTCTTTTTCAATTAGGATATTAGCAAGCTGATCCAGCTTATCTTTGTTTTCTTCTAAAATTTGAATAGCTCTTTGGTATTGACCTTCAATTAATTCTGAAATTTCTTTATCAATAACTTTTGCAGTCTCGTCAGAATATGGTTTAGAAAAGTTGTATTCACTTTGTCCGCTTGAATCATAATAAGTAACATTTCCGATTTTATCATTCAAACCATAAATCGTTACCATCGCACGAGCCTGGCGTGTTACTTTTTCTAAATCGCTTAATGCTCCTGTAGAAATTCTGTCAAAAGTTACTTTTTCAGCAGCTCTTCCACCCATAGTAGCACACATTTCGTCTAACATTTGATCTGTTCTTACGATTTGTCTTTCTTCTGGTAAATACCATGCAGCTCCTAAACTTTGCCCACGAGGAACAATTGTTACTTTAATAAGTGGTGCAGCATGCTCTAACATCCAGCTTACAGTTGCGTGTCCTGCTTCGTGTATTGCAATTGCTCTTTTTTCTTCTGGAGTAATAATTTTGTTTTTCTTTTCCAGACCACCAATAATTCTGTCAACGGCGTCAAGGAAATCCTGTCTGTCAACAGCAGTTTTATTGTTACGTGCAGCAATTAAAGCAGCTTCGTTACAAACATTAGCAATATCAGCACCCGAGAAACCTGGAGTTTGTTTTGCAAGGAAATCTAAATCAAGACCTTCAACTTTTTTAATAGGAGCTAAGTGTACTTTAAAGATTTCTGCTCTTTCACGAATGTCTGGTAAGTCAACAAAAATTTGTCTGTCAAAACGACCGGCACGCATTAAAGCTTTATCAAGAACATCAGCTCTATTGGTTGCAGCTAGAACAATTACGTTTGAGTTTGTACCAAAACCATCCATTTCTGTCAATAATTGGTTCAGAGTATTTTCTCTTTCGTCATTTCCGCCTGACATATTGCTTTTTCCTCTTGCTCTACCAACAGCATCAATTTCATCGATGAAGATAATAGCAGGAGATTTTTCTTTGGCTTGTTTAAACAAATCACGTACACGTGAAGCACCAACACCTACAAACATCTCAACAAAATCAGAACCTGATAATGAAAAGAACGGAACCTGAGCTTCACCGGCAACAGCTTTTGCAAGCAATGTTTTACCAGTTCCCGGAGGTCCTACGAGAAGTGCTCCTTTAGGAATTTTACCTCCCAGATTGGTGTATTTTTCAGGATTTTTAAGGAATTCTACAATTTCTTGTATTTCTTCTTTTGCACCTTCTAAACCGGCAACATCTTTAAACGTAGTTTTAATATCTGTTTTTTCATCAAACAGTTTAGCTTTAGATTTTCCAATATTGAAAATTTGTCCGCCACCGCCACCAGCGCCGCCTGACATTTTACGCATAATGAAAATCCATACACCGATAATGATGATGATTGGAAGCAGACTAATTAAAATATCGCTCCAGTTATTTTTTTGAAGAAAGTTAAAATCTTTCAGTTTTCCTTCACCAACTGCTTTTTCCAGTTTAGTTTGAAAAATCTGATCATTACCAATTTCTAAAGTATAGTGTGGTCCTTTATTTTCATTTTTAAAAATATCTTTCGATACTTTTTCATTTGCTTTATCTTTAAGAGCAGCAGCAGTTAAATATACTTCAGCTTCAGCTTTATTGTAAACGATAACTTTTTCAATTTGTCCTTTTTCTAATAAAACGTTGAATTTAGAAGAAGTTAATTGAGCAGGTTCGCTTAAGTTTGATCCTCCGGTTGCAAAACTTATAAATAAAAAAACTAAAAGTATTGCTGTATATATTAACCAAGGACTTATTTTAAATTTACTCGGATTTGGATTATTATCTTTAGCCATTAGAAAAAATTTTCTTTAGTATTTGTTTTCGATTGTAGTTATTTTGGCGTCACCCCAAAGGCTTTCGATATTATAGTATTCGCGAATATGTTTCTGGAAAACGTGTACAACAATGTGCACATAATCCATAAGAACCCATTCCGCGTTATCGGTTCCTTCTACATGCCACGGTTTATCTTTTAAATCTTTGGATACTGTTTTTTGAATTGAGTTTACAATGGCGTTAACCTGAGTATTAGAACTTCCGTTGCAAATTACGAAATAGTCACAAACAGCCGTGTCTATATCTCTTAAATCAAGAATATCGATATCATTTCCCTTTACTTCTTCAATTCCTTTTATTATGTTCGCCAATAGAACATCATTGTTAATAGTCTTTTTCGCCATGAATTATTTTATATGATTTTGTAAAGTTACCAATTTTTGTGATTAATTTTGAACCTTAACAAAATATTAAATTAAGTATAATAAATTATTTGAATGAAACTAATCAAACTCGATGCCATAGATTCTACAAACGACTTTCTCAAGGCTTTAGCGAGTAAAGACGAGCTTGATAATTTTACTGTGGTAACAGCTGAAAATCAGACAAAAGGCAAGGGGCAAATGGGGGCTAAATGGGAGTCTGAATCAGGTAAAAACTTAATTATGAGTGCCTTGGTAAAGGATTTTCTCTTTAGTAATGAAGAGGTTTTCAATTTAAGTATAATAACTTCTCTGGCCGTTATTGAAACATTAAAAACATTAGATATTCCTAATTTATGTATAAAATGGCCTAACGACATTATGTCATACAATAAAAAAGTCGGTGGCATACTTATCGAAAATACATTAAAAAGTGATGGCAGAATCGTGTCAGTAGTTGGAATCGGACTAAATGTCAATCAAACAAATTTTGAACATTTACCCAATGCCTCATCGTTGGCAGTAATTGCAGGAAGCGATTTTGATAAGAATATCTTACCGGTATTAATTATCGATAAAATCAAACAGAAAATCGAATTATGGGAAACCAATTCTGCTATTTTTTGGCAGGAATATTTTAATTCATTATTCCGAAAAGGAGTTCCAATGCCATTCAAAAATCAAAGTTCTGGTCAAAACTTTATGGGCATTATTCAAGGCGTTTCACCAATCGGTAAAATACAAATTTTGCTTGAAGATGATTCGGTTAATGAATTTGATATTAAGGAAGTTCAAATGCTTTATTGAGTAAGGTTCTGAGGTACTGAGTTGCTAAGGTTCTGAGGTTTTTAAAAATAATCTCGCATAGTAGCAAAGTTTAATTTTCTTAACGCCTTTGCTAGTAATAAGTCTACAGAATCTACTCAAATCTGTAAAATCTGCATCAAATAAAAAAGGCCCGATTTAATCGGACCTTATAATTTTATATAATTCGAGAATTAATAATTAACAATTCACCATTAATAATTAATTAAAGTTTTGTCATATTGTTAGCCAAAGTTTCAATGAATTTGCTGATTGGCCCTTTGATCATCATTGCCATCATCGCGTTAAATTCTCCTTCAAATAACAACTGAACATCACTTGATGCGTCAGAAACACTTTCGATGTTCGAAACTAGTGTAAACGGAAGTTTATCACTTGCAGCTCCCAAAACAATTTTGCTTGGTGCTACTTTTTCTTTCATTTTTAGTTTGATTTCCGGCATGCCTTTCAATCCAAAAATAAAAGCATCTTCGCCTATTACTTCAAATTTAGCGATGTTATCCGGCATTAATTTTTCAAAATTCTTTACATCACTCAATAAATCAAATAAATCTTGAGCTGATTTCTGAACAGTAACTTTTGGACTTTCTAAGTTCATATATTATTTTTTTATTTGTCTATCTAATTGTTTTTACCGAAAAGTCAATTTAAATTCCAATTTTTAAATTCCAAAATGAGCGAAGCGAATTTTTCTAAAATCTAAAATCTAAAATCTAAAATCTAAAATCTAAAATCTAAAATCTAAAATCTAAAATCTAAAATTACTCCTCTTCCTGCAGCCAAGTC
>NZ_SNWW01000006.1 GCF_004362015.1 Flavobacterium chryseum | reverse complement strand
TCTAAAATCTAAAATCTAAAATCTAAAATCTAAAATCTAAAATCTAAAATCTAAAATCTAAAATCTAAAATCTAAAATCTAAAATCTAAAATCTAAAATCTAAAATCTAAAATCTAAAATCTAAAATCTAAAATCTAAAATCTAAAATCAAACCATAAATTCATTTGTATTCCGTCATCGCCGCTTTTAATACGAATATTAGTTGGCTGACTTTGTGGTCCTTGCTGTTCTAAAGGTTTGAAATCTCTCATGGCTGGAATTTCATACATAAACGAGATATCGCCTTCCGGAAATGCCGGCTGCGGATAACTTCCCTGAAAGCCATTTTTAGGCAAATCTGGTGTAAATAATCTTAAAAATAAATTATCAGATTCGCTAAAAACTTTAAATGACGATGCTCCGGCTTTTAAATTTGCGCCTAATAAATTGGCGTGATATCCTTTAAATTCCGGATAAATAAGATTCTCAAAACTCTCGCCTGTAATAGTATTGTTATAATCCTTTTCCCAAACCCCGAAAGTGGTTCCTTTAATTCTGTTTTTCCAAACATGGTACGGACCTCTTCCAAACCATTTTATGCCTGTAACTTCTTTTTCCGGAAAACTGAAAGTAATGCCGAAAGCACTGATTTTATCTTCAAAAAAAGCACCGTCAAAACCCTCTCCGCCAGTGGCATTTTTCAGGGCAACCAATTCCATTTTAAATCTCCCGTCGGGCTCCATAATCCATTTTATCGAGGATAATCCGCCAGTATACGAAACTTTGCAAACGGCTTTGTCGCCTTCCTGCGAAACCTGAACATCTTTTAATTTGGCTTTCATTCCAATTGGGCGAGGACCATTTGTTAACGGAATGGTTGAGGTTCCGTTTTTAATAGAGGAAATTTCTCCCGTAACGGCATCCAGAATAACGGTTACATTACTTCCTTTTAAAGTGATTTCATTGCCCGTTTTTGTTACTGAAGCCTTTGCTTTTGTATTTTGAACCGCCAAAAATTTAGCGGCATAAAATTTAGCTTTATGAATTGGCCATGTCCAGGTATAAATTTCTTTATTAAACTGATCATAAGCACTTATGGATAAAACATCTCCGTCTGCAAAATTGCCCGGAACTACTAATTGAATCTTGCGTGTTTCACCCGGATCAATACTTGGAATTTCGATTTTTCCGGAACTTATTTCCTTTAAAGTTCCGTTGGTGTAAAAAACATCATTATCCGATTTTAAGACTTTAAATTCCATTTTGCAGGAATTCAAATTACTGAAAAGGTAATCGTTGGTAATTAAAAACGATCCGTTAAAAGTAGGCGACACTTGCTTTGGCTGAAACTGAATTGGTGCCCAAACTTCTTTTACAGTATAATAACTTCCTTCTCTTTCGCGATGAGGTCCCAGAATCCCATCTGCCGCTAAAGAACCTTTTGAATCAAATTTTACATCGCCCGTCCAATCCGAGCGTTTTACGGCTTCATCTAACATCGCCCACATAAAACCCCCGGCAAAAAGTGGACTTTCCTTATACCGATTCCAGAAATCTTCGAGAGCCGCTCCATGTCCGTTATCATAAGTTCCGTGCATAAATTCAGTTGGAAAAAATACATTTTCACCACTGTTAAAGCGATGCATTCCCGTTAAATAAGTAGGGTAATGATGGGTGTCCCAACCATTAAAATCGGCCCACGGATGAATCACAATTCTTTTTTGGGGATCATTATCTTCAAAAACTTTATCCACATTGTAATTCCAGCCGCCTTCATTTCCGTTATCCCAAATAATTACTGACGGATGATTGACATCGCGCATTATCATTTCAGTCACTAATTTAGTTCCGGTTTCGGTATCGTAAGAGTTTTGCCAGCCTGCCAATTCATCCAAAACAAAAAGACCCAGTGAATCGCAGACTTCTAAAAAATGCTCATCTGGCGGATAATGACCGCGCACGGCATTCATATTCATATCTTTTAATAACTTCCCGTCTAACTCGCTGATTCGCTTGCTGGTACTTCTTCCGCCTTCCGGCCAAAACGAATGACGGTTGATTCCTTTCATAATAATCTTAGTTCCGTTTACATAAATTCCGTCCTGTTTTTTAAACTCTAAAGTTCTAAAACCAATTCGTTTATCATATTCATGAACCAGAGTTCCGTTTTGTTTTAAAACGAGTTGTAACTCATATAAATTAGGGTTTTCCGGATTCCACGGCTTTATGTTTTTCCATTGTGCTGCAATTACTTCTTTAGTGCTTTTTGCTTTAATCGGAAAAGTAAAAGTTTGGAAATTTTCTCCGTTTAAATCTTTTAGCGTAGCTTCTAAAGTGGTGTTTTTCGAAATGTTTTTCAGGTTCACATCAACTGTAATCGAGCCATCCATTTTAGGATTTACGGCAATATTTTCAATGTGCGTTTTAGGGGAAACTTCCAGCCAAACTGGACGATAAATGCCGCCAAACAACCACCAGTCGGCTCTTCTTTCAGCAGCATTTACAGATTTATTGGCTGAGTGTTTCCAAACATGAACTTCTAAAGCATTTTTAGATCCGAATTTCAATAAAGACGAAATATCATATTTAAATTCATAAAAACCGCCCTGATGAATGGCTCCGGCAAGTTTTCCGTTGATTTTCACCTCAGTATCCGTCATTGCGCCTCCAAAAGCGATTAAAATTTCTTTATCCTTATAATTAGCAGGAACTTCAAACTCGTATTTGTACAAACCTTCTTCCTTGCTTGGTTCTTTTTGGTTGAGTTCTTTGTACCATCTTCCATACGTATATTCGCCAAAACCTTCTAA
This sequence comes from Flavobacterium chryseum, assembly GCF_004362015.1. Lineage (GTDB taxonomy): Bacteria > Bacteroidota > Bacteroidia > Flavobacteriales > Flavobacteriaceae > Flavobacterium. Next base: position 333,010 of record NZ_SNWW01000006.1, on the reverse strand, counting down.
TTCCCATTGCGACGGAACATTTATTTTAGACCAGGTTTTACTGTTATTGCCATCGGTACAATAAAAATCCCATTGTACAGGATGCTCAAAATCTTTTCCGGAAAGATAGATTTTATCTGTTTGCTGAGCAGCGCTGTTTTGAGCTACAAAAAGTGTAAACACAGCAATAGAAATTGTTTGAATGTTTTTTAGCAGCATAATAGTGGTTTTATTTGAGGTTAGTTGCCGTCTGGTTTCGAAATTTCAAAACGGGCACTCATAGGAAGCGTCCAATTCGAAATGTAATTTGGTTTTTTCGGATTATAATCTGGAGTTTCTTTTGTAACGTGTTTTTTTAACGGATTATCAAGTTCCGTGATTCCTTTGAGTACGCAAAGTGCAATTTCGTTGGCTCCAAAACTATTAAAATGAGTATTATCGTCCAGCGCTTTTTCCTGACCCGGAAAAGTATTGGCGGGATATTGAACAAAAGCTTTTCTTGACGCTTCATCGCCCCAGGCTTCGTAAAGTTCGGTTGTCATTTTGGTAATGTCAATAAGGGCAACATTATTTTTTTTCGCAACAGCCCGCATGGCAGCAGGAAATTCGCCGTGGGTTTCTTTTAGAGTTCCATTTTCATTAAAAAATCGCCGTTGTGTTGGCGTTACCAAAACCGGAATAGCCCCTTTTTCTTTTGCCGATTCTACAAATTCAACTAATAAATTCGAGTACGATTCCCAGGGACCATTTCCGTCACCTTTTATTTTTTCGTCATTATGGCCAAATTCCACAAACAAATAATCTCCTTTTTTAATTTGTGTAAGGATTTTTTTTAGACGGTTTCCAGCTTTAAATGAACTCAACGCAGCACCGGAATAAGCATAATTTGAAACCACTATTTCATTATCAAAATAGTTAGTAATAAATTGTCCCCAGGAAGCCCACGGTTCAACGTCCTGATCTGTAACGGTAGAATCGCCAGCCAAATAAACAACAGTAAGGTTGTTTTTTGGAGTAATTTGGATGCTTTGAACAGCAACTTCGCCTAAAAATTCAAGCGTGAGTTTGTCATCCCAATCCAAAATATCTTTTTCTCTGTCTTTTAGCGTAACGTTGAGATTCTCATCTATTTTTGGAGTTCTGACAGTAACATTAAAAGTTTTTGTAATTGATTTTCCTTTTTTGATAGAAAGTTGATCCAGCATTAACCTGCGTGATTCTGCTTTTATTGTTACATTTGATGCTTTTTGAGAATCTCCCATAATCACTTCAATTTGATAATTTCCTTCGGGAAGTTTTACCGAAAAATAAGTTGGTTTTTCGATAGAAAAAGAAGCAGAATTAATTTTCACATTCGAAACCGAATTAAAATCAAAACCATATCCGAGGTTAGAATTATAAGGCAAAGCTTTGTCAATTACAGTTCCTTTTGGCATTTTTAAAACAGTACCAAATTGAAATAATAAAAGTTTTGTATTTTTTGTAGTATCAGCCGAATTTACTTTTGATAAAAGAATTTGTTCTTTTAAATTGTTATTGGAATGCATCGCCAATAAAACTGCCGGCATACAAAAACAAAATAAAAAGGTGCTGATTTTTATCAATTTTTCGAAGATTTAATTTATTTTATATTCAAATCTAACCGTTCCGTTTTAAAATAGTATCCTGTACTATGATGTTAAAAATCTCGCTTTTTGTGATCTATAATTGATTTTTATTGAATGTTTTAATGCAAAAAAAACTCCATTTTAATAATGGAGTTTTTACTATGAGTATCAGTTTAAATCTTTCTAAATAGAATTCCTGTCGATAAAATTAAAAGGTACTTTAAACGATCCTTTTTCTTTATTCAAAATCATTCGGGCAGCAGTTTCGCCCATAACATTAAAATCGGTAGACATTACCGTTATGCCAAGTAATTCTTTTAAAGGCGTATCATTATAAGAGATCACACCAATATCTTTTCCTAAAACATATTCCTCGTCGCGAATTTGTTTCATTAAATTAACGAGATCAGATTCTTCAATGGTAATAAATAAGTCTCCTTTTTTCAAAACCATATCGTCATAAACTTCGCTCAGAATCTCAAAATTGATTTCATGCTCTACACAAAACTTTTTAAATCCGTGCAAAATTCTTCTCGGATAAGGATAAACCGCTTTTTCCGGATAAATTAAAATCAATCGTTTGTACTTCGATATTTTGGCAATTCCTTCTTTTAAAGCATTGTAGATATCATTTTCGAAATCCTGATAAATTTTGATAATTTCACCTTCCATAGAAAGCTTAATATTATCCATAATAACCAGTTTTTCCTGCGGAATTCTTTGAATCGCTTTGACAACATCATCCGTAAAACTCAAATGTTTAAGTTCATCTGTTTTAAAATGGGTTGTAATTACATAATAATCGTAAACGCCTTCAAATTTGTCTAATAGGTTCAAAAACAAGGTTTCATCACAATGATAAATATGTAAATCGACATGAGCATTCGCGCCCACCGTATTAATAAACGAGTTGTACGTTTTCATTTTATACGCACTCAGTTTATTAAACAAAAACAAGATATTAACTTTAGATTCAAGTTTGGTTCGGGTAATATAATAGCCTTTTCCTCTAATCGAAGAAATTATTTTTCGCTCTTTTAAGATATTATAAGCCTTCTCAACCGTATCTCTCGACATATAAAATTCTTCGCTAAAGCTGTTTATAGAAGGGATTTTTTGATTTATTTTCAAATTTCCGTTGGCAATATTCTGCAAAATCGAATCAACAATTTGCTTGTATTTAGGAACCCTTGAATCTTCATCTATTTTAATAAGTTTGATCATGTTCTTGTTTTTCAAATTACGCTCCTTTTATAAAACGTAATTTTAAATTATATTTTTTATAAATAGTTTTAAACTAGCAAACTACCGTTATAATGGCATTTTAAATAATAAGAATAATCTGAATTTTACTAATTTAACTTTCAATCTTATTTGTTATTTATTAAATAAATGAGATTTTAGTAATTGCGAAATCGATTGCTAAAATAGAAATTTTAAATTTATTTTTTCAATATAAAGCGACTCTTCTTTATAATAACTCTTGTATTTAACATATAATATAAAGGATAGTACAGGATAGTTTTGTTTTTTACATTTTCTTATTTTACAAAACGAGATTAACTATCACATAACCACAAACAAAATTATAAATGGAATCATTACTGGGAATTATTTTTCACTCCATAGGGGGATTTTCATCCGGGAGTTTTTATATGCCTTTCAAAAAAGTTAAAAATTGGGCTTGGGAAAGTTACTGGCTCGTAGGAGGTTTTTTCTCCTGGCTAATCGTTCCTCCAATTGCAGCTTATTTAACGATTCCAAATTTTCCGGAAATCATCGCCGCAGCGTCTCCAACAATCAAAGCTTTTACTTTCTCGATGGGACTTATCTGGGGAATTGGCGGATTGACTTACGGACTTGGCGTTCGCTATCTTGGAATGTCTTTAGGAAATTCAATCGTATTAGGATTCTGTTCTGCTTTTGGTGCTTTAGTTCCTTCTATTTATTATAATTTTTATCCAACTCCGGGAAAAGTTTCTTTCACTCATATGCTGCATAGTTCAGGCGGACAATTAGTTTTACTGGGTGTTGCGGTTTGTCTTTTGGGAATCGCAATTTCAGGAAAAGCCGGAATTCTAAAAGAAAAAGATTTTGCGGTTGGACATGAAGATAAAGACAAAGATTTTAATTTGACAAAAGGATTGATCATCGCCGTAACATCAGGGATTTTAAGTTCATTTTTCAATTACGGAATCGAAGCCGGAAAACCAATGGCAGAAGCCGCTGTAGTTTCGGGCTGTAATCCTTTGTTTCAGAATAACGTAACCTATATCGTGTTGCTTTGGGGCGGACTTACAACGAATTTTATTTGGTGTATCTACCTTAATTTTAAAAATAAATCGATTGGAGATTATACCAATAAACAAACTCCAATTACAAAAAACATCCTTTTTTCTGCCCTTGCCGGAACGTTGTGGTTCTTGCAGTTTTTCTTTTACGGAATGGGAGAAAGCAAATTAGGAAACGGAGCCAGCTCTTGGATTCTGCATATGGCGACGATTATTTTAACTGCCAATTTCTGGGGATTTTATTTAAAAGAATGGTCGGGCGTTTCCAAAAAAACCTTCAATACTTTTTTATGGGGAATTGGTCTGATTATGCTTTCGATTGTTTTGGTCGGAATAGGGAATTCATTATAGACATGCAATAAACAACCAAATATATAATATCAAAAATGTTGAATAAAAATACTATAGATATGAATTTTAAGCACGTAAGCTATCTTTGGGAGGAGTCTAAGGCGGCAGCATTGGCAGGAGATGAAGTTGGGCTTTTCATTTATCGTTCTAATTTACTTGGAGCCGATTTGAGATTAACGAATTACGGAGGCGGAAACACTTCTGTAAAAATCACAGATAAAGATCCTTTAACCGGAGCAAGCTCAGAGGTAATGTGGATCAAAGGTTCGGGAGGAGATATCGGAACGCTTACCAAATCGGGCTGTGCAGCATTGTATTTAGACAGACTTCGCAATCTTGAAAATGTTTACAAAGGCATCGAATTCGAAGATGAAATGGTAGAATTATTCAATCATTGTATTTTTGATCTGGCTTCAAAAGCGCCGTCAATCGATACACCTTTTCATGGGTTTTTACCCTTAAAACATATCGACCATTTGCATCCCGATGCCGCAATCGCAATCGCAGCAGCCAAAGACGGAGCAAAAATCACCGAAGAATTATTCGACGGCGAAATTGGCTGGGTAGGCTGGCAGCGTCCGGGTTTCGACTTGGGACTTCAGTTAAGATCTTGCCTTGAAGAAGCTGAGAAAAAAGGAAAAAAACTAAGAGGCATCATGTTGGGTTCTCACGGTTTATTCACCTGGGGCGACACTTCGTATGAAAGTTACATCAACACACTTGAAGTAATCGAGAAATGTGCAACCTATCTTGAGAATAACTACGGAAAAAAACGTCCTGTTTTTGGTGGACAAAAAATAGAAAGCCTGCCTGAAGAAGCAAGAAAACTAAAAGCAGCAAAAGTTGCTCCAATTTTAAGAGGTTTCTGCTCATCAGAACGCCAAATGATAGGTCATTATACCGATGATCAAAGAGTTTTGGAATTCATCAATTCTAATGATCTGGAAAAACTCGCTCCACTTGGAACATCTTGTCCGGACCATTTTTTAAGAACCAAAATCAGTCCGCTTGTTTTGGAATTGGATCCAAATGAAGATTTATCAGATGTAAATGCCATCAAAGCAAAATTAACACCTGCTTTTGAGGGTTACAGAGCCATGTATAAAGAATATTACAACGTTTGTAAAAAAGATAATTCGCCAGCGATGCGTGACCCAAACCCTGTGGTTATTTTATATCCGGGAGTTGGAATGTTCACTTTTGCCAAGGATAAAACCATGGCACGATTAGCATCAGAATATTATGTAAATGCAGTAAATGTTATGAAAGGCGCAGAAGCCGTTTCGGAATATACTTCATTGCCGCATCAGGAAGCCTTTGATATCGAATATTGGTTATTGGAAGAAGCAAAACTGCAAAGAATGCCAAAACCAAAAGCATTATCCGGAAGAATAGCCGTTATCACAGGTTCAGCAGGTGGAATAGGAAAAGCAATTGCGAAAAAGTTTGCTCAGGAAGGTGCTTGTGTCGTAATCAACGATATCAACGAAGAACGTCTACAGGAAGCAACAGCAGATTTCATCAAAACGTTCGGCAAAGATGCGATTTCAAGTACATTATTAAATGTAACCGACGAAGCAAGTACAGAAAAAGCATTAGACCAGGCTTGTTTAGCTTTTGGTGGAGCTGATATAATAGTCAACAATGCAGGAATTAGTATCTCAAAATCGATAGCGGAACACACGCTGGAAGAATGGGACAGATTGTACGATATTCTAGTAAAAGGACAATTTATAGTTTCGAAAGCCGGAATCGAAGTAATGAGAAAACAAGGATTTGGAGGTGATATTGTAAACATCGTATCAAAAAATGCTGTTTTTGCAGGCCCAAACAATCCGGGTTACGGATCAGCGAAAGCAGCTCAGGCACATTTAACACGCCTTATGGCTGCAGAATTGGGGCCGGATAAAATCCGTGTGAACACGGTAAATCCTGATGCCGTAATTTCAGATTCAAACATTTGGTCTGGAGGCTGGGCAGAAGGAAGAGCCAAAGCATACGGTATTACGGTAGCAGAATTACCGGCTTATTATGCAAAGCGCACCTTACTCAACGAAATCATATTGCCAGATGATATTGCCAATGCCTGTTTTGCATTTGTTGGCGGCTTCCTGAATAAATCTACAGGAAACGCACTGAATGTAGACGGCGGAGTAGCCATGGGCTTTTATAGATAAAATAACCCGTTGAGTGTGATTTTTAAACACATAGAAACATAGAATTATTGAACTCAAAAAAGGCGTTTTACTTGCATTAACAATCCCGAAGCTTCGGGACTATGTGTGAGAAACGAGTTTCTTGATATACTTTTTTCGAAAATATAAAATCTATTTTTCTATGTGTTAAATAAAATTTTAACGAATTGCACTCAAGTGGTTGAAAAATAGTTTTTTTTAAGTTTGTTTAAGCAAAAGTGGTTTTTTGTGATCTAACGTTCGATAATTTCGGACGTTAGTATTTAAAATAAAAAGGTAATTTTTAAACAAACAAATAACACAAAATAGTATAGTAAAACAGGAATTCAAATTATATTTATAGAATGCAATTCCATTAAAAGAAAAATATATGTTAATTGGATCAAACAAAATAGAATCTCATAATGATGAGTTATTAAAAAAACACCAGAATAAATTTGCCTTTACAGCATCAGAAGTTGGTGAAACAGAATCAATTATTCAAAAATTAATCGATTTTCAAATTGCAATTCCATCTTGGGCTTTAGGAACAGGAGGAACGCGATTCGGACGTTTTGCAGGAGGCGGAGAACCGAGATCTTTAGAAGAAAAAATCGAAGATGTAGGTTTGCTTCATGCTTTGAACAACGCTTCTGGAGCTATTTCGTTGCATATTCCGTGGGATATTCCAACAGATTATCAAGCGATTAAAAACTTAGCCGGCCAACACGGATTAAAGTTTGATGCCATGAACTCGAATACTTTTCAGGATCAGGCAAATCAGGAGCATTCGTATAAATTTGGTTCATTACAAAATGCAAACAAAGCAATTCGTAAACAAGCAATTGCACACAATATCGAGGTTATCAAACACGGAATTGAATTAGGATCAGAATCGTTAACGGTTTGGTTAGCAGATGGATCTTCTTTTCCGGGTCAATTAAATTTCCGTAAAGCATATCAAAATACTTTAGAAAGTTTAGAAGAAATCTACGATGCTTTGCCATCAAATTGGAAATTATTTTTAGAATACAAATGTGCAGAACCTAATTTTTATTCGACAACAGTTGCTGATTGGGGACAATCTTATTCTTACGTAAAAAAATTAGGCGATAAAGCGCAAACGTTAGTCGATTTAGGACATCATTTGCCAAATGCAAACATCGAGCAAATTGTTTCTTTATTATTGATGGAAAACAAATTGGGAGGATTCCATTTTAACGATTCAAAATATGGCGATGACGATTTAACAGCCGGAGCTTTAAAACCATACCAATTATTCTTGATTTTTAATGAATTAGTAGAAGGAATGGACGCTCGTGGCATGAATCACGCCAAAGATTTAGGCTGGATGATCGATGCTTCTCACAACATCAAAGATCCGTTAGAAGATTTATTACAATCGGTTGAAGCCATTATGATTGCGTATGCGCAGGCACTTTTGGTAGACAGAAAAGCGTTAGAAATTGCACAGGATGAAAATGATGTGGTAAAAGCACAGGAAATTCTGCAAAACGCTTTCCGTACCGATGTTCGTGCTTTGGTCGCTGAGGCTCGTTTACGTTCCGGCGCAGCATTAAATCCGGTAGAATTGTACCGCAGTCTTACGGTTAGAAAAAATCTAATTGGAGAAAGAGGATTAAAAACGATGGCGACAGGATTATAGTTTTGAGTTATGAATTATGAGTTATAAGTTAATAAAATATTTTTGTTTATGTCATTGTTTGATGTAAACACAAGAAGATTTGGCTTAATAACATTGAACTCTCGGGTAAAAATCATAATTCTGTAATTCATATTTATAATTCATAATTTATAATTAACCAAAATGAATGTAGTTGCAATTTTTGATATTGGTAAAACCAACAAAAAGGTATTTTTATTTAATGAAAATTATAAAATTGTCTGGGAAAAATCAGTAAATCTGGAAGAAACTGTTGATGAAGACGGTTTTCCCTGTGAAGATATTGAGGTTCTTAAAAACTGGATTCTCGATCGATTATCAGAAATAAAAATAATGGAAAACTATGTTCTAAAAGCGATTAATTTTAGTACTTACGGAGCGAGTTTTGTTTATATAGATAAGGAAGGCAATGTTTTAACGCCTTTATATAATTACTTAAAAGAGTATCCGACAGCACTAAAAAAGAATTTTTATAACAAATACAAAGGAGAAGAAGTTTTTGCAGTAAAAACAGCTTCTCCTGTTTTAGGAAGCCTGAATTCCGGAATGCAGATTTACAGATTTAAAGAAGAAAATCCGGAATTATTTGAGAAGGTAGCATATTGTCTGCATTTGCCGCAATACCTGAGTTTTCTTTTAACAGGTGAAGCTTACACAGATATTACAAGTATTGGCTGTCACACCAATTTGTGGAATTTCAAAAAAATGAAATATCATAAGTGGCTCAAAAAAGAAGCAATATTGCCAAAATTAGCGCCACTTCATTACGGGAAAGATATCATCAAAAAAGAAAATGATGTTGCTGTAGGGATTGGTTTGCACGATAGTTCATCGGCCATTATTCCGTATACAATCAACTTTACAGAACCTTTTGTTTTGTTATCAACCGGCACCTGGAGTATTTCATTAAACCCTTTCAATAATAAGCAATTAACGTTTGAAGAGCTTCAAAACGATTGTTTGTGTTATATGCAATACACCGAAAAGCCGGTAAAAGCAGCGCGTTTATTTTCGGGAAATGAACATGAAGTACAGGCTAAAAGATTAGCAGAACATTTTAATGTGCCATTCGATACTTTTAAAGAGGTTTATTTTGATAAAAAGATCGTTTCAAACTTGAGAGCTTTAAACTTTCAGATTATTTATCCGAAGAAATATGATTTTGATATTCTAAAGGAATGTCCGTTTCAAAAAAGAGACCTATCTACTTTTAAAAGTTATGATATTGCCTATCATCAATTGATGCTGGATTTGGTCGAACAACAGGTTTTTTCAACTAATTTAGTGATTCATAATAGTCCTGTAAAGAAAATTTTTGTGGATGGAGGTTTTAGCAAAAATTCCATTTTTATGAATTTACTTGCAGAAGCTTTTCCGGATGTCGAAGTTTATGCCGCATCAATGGCGCAGGCGAGTGCATTGGGTGCTGCATTGGCAATTCATCAAAACTGGAATCCAAAACCAATACAGAATGACTTAATTGATTTGAAATTTTACAAACACTAGAATTGAATTAAAAATTTAGAATTAAAAATTAAATAAAAATCTGCTCAATCTGCCAGATCTGCTAGAGAAAACAGTAGCCACAGATTGCAAGATTAAAATGATTGTTTCACGCAGATTTTGCAGACTTTAGCAGATTTAATTTAGATAATAATCTGCGCACATCTGCTTAAATCTTTTTAAAATCTGCGTGAAAAAATAAAATAATTACCAAGAATATGAAAATCGGACTTTTTATACCGTGCTACGTCGATCAGTTTTATCCAAAAGTGGCTATTGCAACCTATGAGCTTTTGCAGAAATTAGGATGTGAAGTTCATTTTCCGATGGGACAAACCTGTTGTGGACAACCCATGGCGAATAGCGGCTATCAACATTTAACGAAAGGATGCGATGCAAATTTTATTTCGAATTTTGCAGGTTTTGATTATATCGTTTGTCCGTCAGGAAGTTGTGTTTTGCATGTAAAGGAACATTTGCACGACGAAAAACAAGAAGATTTGGCAGCTGAAATGAGAAGGAAAGTATTCGAATTGACAGAATTTATTACCGACATTCTCAAAATAGATCATATTGAGGGAAGTTTCCCTTATAAAGTCGGAATGCATGTTAGTTGTCACGGTCAGCGTGGGTTAAAGCTTTCGCAGATGACAGAACTAAACGCGCCATTTTTCTCAAAACCGGAACAATTATTAAGCAATATAAAAGGTTTAGATTTGGTTTCACTTTCAAGAAAAGATGAATGCTGTGGTTTTGGCGGAACATTTTGCGTTACCGAAGAAGCGGTTTCTGTAAAAATGGGACAAGACCGAATCAAAGATCATGAAAACCATCAGGTTGATTATATAACGGGCGGCGATATGTCGTGTTTAATGCATTTAGAAGGAATTCTGAAAAGGCAAAAAAGCAACATAAAAACCATTCATATTGCTGAAATTTTAAATTCGTTCGAAAACTAAGTAATTTTAAAATTAAACTTAATTTTCTTTTTACCATTAAGAGATTAAGTAATTTAAGTCAGGCTTTATGAACTTAATATCTTAATGGTAAAACAAACAAGAGAAAAGATGTCTTCAAAAAAAACAATCGAACATAGCGAAGCTGCAGCACGTTTTAACAAAGATGTAGAACGAGTAAACTGGCATGATGAAACGCTTTGGTTTGTTCGTGAAAAACGCGACAAATCTGCACATCAAATTCCGGATTGGGAGTTGCTTCGCGAAACGGCTTCACAAATAAAAAATAATGTACTTTCTAATATTCATGATTATTTAATTGAATTTGAAGCGAATGCTCAAAAAAACGGTATTAAAGTACATTGGGCAGCCGATGCCAAAGAACATAATGAAATCGTGCATTCGATCATGGCGAAACATGACGTTAAGCAGATGGTAAAATCAAAATCAATGCTTACCGAAGAATGTCATTTAAACGATTATTTAGCCGAAAAAGGAATTGAAGTTATTGATTCTGATTTGGGAGAATACATTGTTCAACTTCGTAAAGAACCGCCAAGTCATATTGTTTTACCCGCAATTCACCTTAAAAAAGAAGATGTAAGCGAAACTTTTCATGAACATTTAGGGACTGAAAAAGGAAACATCGACCCTCAATATTTAACGGAATCGGCACGTTTAAGTTTAAGAAATACGTTCTTAACGCGAAAAGTGGCTTTAACGGGAGTAAATTTTGCAATTGCAGAAACAGGTGAAATTGTGGTTTGTACCAATGAAGGAAACGCTGATATGGGTGCTCATTTAGCCGATGTTCATATCGCCAGCATGGGATTCGAAAAACTGATTCCGCAACGAAAACATCTTGGGGTTTTCCTGAGATTATTGGCCAGAAGCGCAACAGGACAGCCAATAACAACTTTTTCAAGTCATTTTAAAAAACCAAGAGACGGAAAAGAAATTCATATTGTAATTGTCGATAATGGCAGAACTACACAATTGGGCAGAGAAGATTTTAGAAATTCGCTAAAATGCATTCGTTGCGGTGCGTGCATGAATACGTGCCCGGTATACAGACGAAGCGGCGGACATAGTTATCATAATGCGGTTGCAGGACCAATTGGTTCTATTTTGGCACCTAATTTAGACATGAGCAAAAATGCCGATTTACCTTTTGCGAGTACGCTTTGCGGTTCTTGCACGAATGTTTGTCCGGTAAAAATTGATATTCACGACCAGTTGTACAAATGGCGTCAGGTTTTGGTTAAAGAAGGACATACACCAACGGCAAAAACAGTTGCGATGAAAACAATGGCAACAGTTTTGGCGAATCCTGCCATTTTTAATATTGCCGGAAAATCAGGAAGATTTGTAATGAAAAACATTCCTTCATTAGTCAATAATAAAATGAACAAATGGTACGATCAACGCGAAATGCCGGAAGTTCCCGAGGAATCTTTTAGAGAATGGTACAAGAAAAATTCAAGAGAATCTAAAGCGAAAAAAGATGAGCAGTAAAGCTGAAATTCTAAAAAAAATAAAACAAATAAAACAAAATCAACCCGGTTTCGTTACAGAACTTCCAAGTTTAAATGTTTTGGGTTCAGAACATTTTGATATTCTGCAAACCTATAAAATCGTATTAAAAAATATTGGCGGAGATGCTGTAGAAGTTGCTAATTACGACGAAATCATCCATTATATAAAAAACAATTATTCTGTTGAAAAAAGAATCATTTCAACAATTCCGGAACTTTCTGAAATTAGCAGATTAGACTGGACAAACGATGATCCGCATTCGCTTCAAAATGTTGAATTAACGATTGTAAAAGCGCATTTTGGAGTTGCAGAAAATAGTGCACTTTGGGTAACCGATGATTTATTAGGGCAGCGTATTTCGCCTTTTATCGCACAATATTTAGCCATAATTGTTCATAAAAAAGATCTTGTACCAACAATGCATCAGGCTTATGACAGAATTGCAAATCAGGAATATGGTTTTGGAAGTTTTATTGCAGGTCCGTCAAAAACAGCCGATATTGAGCAATCTCTGGTTTTGGGAGCGCACGGAGCGAGGGGATTAATCGTTTTTTTATTAGATTAAAAATTTAAAAAATATTTTTATCTTTATATGACATCAAAAATTAGGGCAATTGATCGCCCTTTTTTTTGTTTATAGAAATAAGAAAATAAAATAATCTTAGAATGAATAACGATATAAGCCTTAAAGCGGTAGCATACGGAGAAGTACTTTGGGATGTTTTTGGCAGTGAAAAAAAGATTGGCGGAGCACCGCTAAATGTTGCTTTACGCATGAAAACATTCGGTTGTGATGTCGCCATGATTAGCTGTGTTGGAAATGATAAAGATGGAGAAGCAATACTTAATCACATCAAACAATTAGGACTTGAAACGGATACTATTATGCAATCAGATTCATTTCCGACGGGATTGGTTACTGTTACTTTAAACGAAATCGGTTCGGCCAGTTATGAGATCAATTATCCATCGGCATGGGATAAAATTGTACTAAACGATCTGGCTAAAAAATTGGTTACAGAAGCTGATGTTTTAATTTATGGAAGTTTGGTTTGTCGTGATGAAGTTTCCAGACAAGCTCTTCAGGAATTATTGCAGACCAAAGTTTATAAAGTATTTGATGTCAATTTAAGGAAGCCTCATTATTCATATGAAATCCTTGAAGAATTAATGCTTTCTGCAGATTTTATCAAATTTAATGATGAGGAAATAATAGAAATTGCGACAGCATTCGGATCGTCTTTTACCACTATCGAAGACAACGTAACGTATATTTCAGAAAAAACCAATACAAAAGCCATTTGTGTTACCAGAGGCAAAGATGGCGCTTTACTATTATGGAAAGGAAAATGCTATAAAAATGAAGGATATTCCGTTAAAGTAGCTGATACAGTAGGAGCGGGAGATTCATTTTTAGCAACTTTAATAACTTATTTGCTAACCAATACCGAACCTCAAAAAGCGATTGATTTTGCTTGCGCCGTTGGAGCTTTAGTTGCTGCAGCTCCGGGAGCAAATCCTGAAATTTCGTTCAATAAAATTGAAGAAATAATTCATAAGTAAAATAACTTAATCAGTATAAAAATACCCGCAGGAATTTCTTGCGGGTATTTTTCGTATTATAAAATGACAAAATAGTATGCAATTAGTTACAGTTAATTCGCACTTATCGAAAAAATACCATAAAATAACGTAATTGAGTAATTTTAAATAATAAAGGCATTTTTTGTAAGTGGTAAATAATCGCATTTTCTGGTATATTATTGATGTAAAAAACTAGAAAACAGTTGCTTATTTTTTAAAGTAAGTCCCGCTTCTTAAAAAAATTGCTGTTTTGTTGCCGGTATTAACAATTTCAAGGCTTGAGCAAAAAATAATAACATAAGTAAATCCCTAGCAGGGGATATAAAAAGATAGGTAAAAATTGATGTTTTAGATTGAATTACAACGTATAGTTATATTCTATAAGAGGGTTTGTAAGAATAAGATAGTAGATTATCCGTAATATTGCTACTCCAAGGTTTATTTAGATTTTTAGCCCCTTTAAGAAAAATCTAAAAAATGAAATTGATTTTTGAGTTGCCACTTGGTTTAAGTTTTTTACAATAAATCCTCGTGTTATAATAAAGATTAATTACTATGTTCATTACCCTTACGCAGGATCAAGTTCGGTTTTATTACGGATCAGAACGCTGGCGATACAATTTTAATGAAATTGTAGAACTTGGGTTACTCAAAAAAAAGAAATCCTACATTCTTGAAAATAGTGCCTTTGCAGCAGTTACAGCTTTGGCCTATTATTTTATGATGTTTTCAACTGTAGTAGAGCTGTATTATATTATACCGGCCTTGCTTTGCTATACCATTCTCATTATTTTACGGTTTCATAGCGCTTTAGAATTCGATTATTATGTTATCGTAAAAGATATTCATAAAAATGAAATCAAAGTAAAAATTAAGGCTTTTGACCGGCCCGTGATCGGAAAACAGATTGATCAGTATTTAAATCTCAAGTTCGATAAAATTTTACAAATTAAATAAAATCATCACTAAAATGAATCGATTACTATTCGGAATATCCAATTTCGATTTTGCATTTATGGGTATTGCAATTTTGTATGGTTTTATCGTTACAAATAAAAAAAACCAGAAAAAGAAATGACTGCTACATTAACCTACAAATGAAGCAGTAAAATTATCCATTGTAGTAACAGCTATACCATCCCCAAACAAAGTTTATGGCAACTTCAATAAAAAACAAAATCAAAAGTATTAGAGAGTTGAAAAATTATACTCAGGAATATATGGCAGATCAATTAGGTGTCACGCAGGCAGGTTACAGTAAAATTGAAAAAGGAAAAACCATTCTTTCCTATGTAAAATTGGTTGAAATTGCTAAAATATTAGACGTTAGCGTAGAAGATATTATTAGTTTTGACAGCCAGAAATACTTCAATAATTTCAATAATGTAAATGGAAATAATAATGGCAGCATTATGATTAATGCTGATAATGAAACCTTAAAAAACCTTTACGAAGATAAAATCAAACTGCTGGAAAAACTTTTAAAGAAAACCGAAGAAGAGTTGTGCCGATACAAAAAAAAATTCGGACAAATCTGAAAAGCTGAATTCATAATTTATTTGGTTTTCTTAAATAAAAAAAATAAGTATTTGATTATTAATGTTTTATAATTTATTACATTTACACTTATTAAAATTACAGAAGATGTTTTAACCCCAAAAAACAATTTTAATGCTTTAAGGAGCATTAAATTCTTCTCTAATTATTCCAAGCCAAAAAGTATATTTTTCTTCAACCTACACCTAAACATGTTTCCTCAATGACATTGTTTATGGATTATAATTTTGATTAGCCGTTAACTATTTCTGCGCCTTAATAAACATTTTATCAGTGTTTTTATTTTTTTATTTCTCTAATTATTGATTTTAATAACTCTAATAAGCAGATTTTATGAAGAATATAGTACGCTTTTTACTTTTATTTTGCACTTCAGGCGCTTTAGCACAACAAGAATCTCAGTATTCACAGTATATGTATAATACGATGACGTTCAATGCAGGTTATACAGGATCTAGAGGGATAGCCAGTATAATGGGTTTATACAGAACGCAATGGGTAGGGCTTGATGGTGCACCAACAACAGTAAATTTTTCAATTCAGACTCCGGTAGGATCACATTCTAACGGTATTGGATTAGATATAGTAAGTGATCAGATTGGCCCTGCAAAAAATATTGGACTTATGGCCAGTTTTGCGTATACCATTTTGGGCAGTACAGATGTAAAATATTCGTTTGGTATTTCTGGAGGGTTTGACAATTTTAGTGTCGATTATTCACTGTTAAATCCTGAGAATCCTGACCCTAATTTTGTTGGAGAAATGTCTCAGTTCTCGCCCAATGTTGGTGCTGGATTTTATGTTCATTCTGATAATTGGTACATCGGTGTATCAGTTCCCAGATTACTAAAAACCAATTTTTATGATGATGTTAAAGAAACAGTCTATTCTCAATCATCACAATATTATCTAATTTTAGGTTACGTATTCGATCTTAATCCCTATTTAAAACTTAAACCTGCAGCTTTGGTAAAAGCCGTTTCTGGCGCACCACTGGCAGTCGATGTATCTGTCAGTTTTTTAATTAACGATAAGTTTACTATTGGCGCCGCTTACCGCTGGGATGCTGCTTTTAGCGCATTGGCAGGATTTCAGGTGACAGACGGAATACAAATTGGATACGGATATGATTATGATACAACCAATATTGGCAATTATAACTCAGGCTCTCATGAACTATTTTTAAGATTTGACTTAATTAGCAGATCACAGGCCAGATTGGTAACGCCAAGATTCTTTTAAACATTTTAATCTTTCGTAAAAATGAAAAAAGGATACTCAAAATATTGAATACCCTTTTTTGCAAAAATGAAATTAAAATATATTTAATTATGCTGTCTGATCATCTATAGTTGCATCTGGTGCATTTGTTTTTACTGACTCGATTCCGTTATCTCTGGCAGAAGCGCTTTCATACATTTCGCTATGACCAATTAATTGACCGTTAGAGGCTTTTAAATTAAAATACGGTTTTCCACTAGTAGATTCTTTTTTATCGAATCGAGAATCATCCTGCGAATTGGTTTTTACAGATTCAATTCCGTTAGTAGCGCCAGCCTTTGAGCTGTAACCCTCACTAGTTAAAATAGTTTGCCCATTTCCGGCTTTTAAATTAAATTGAAATTCTCCGTTAGCTCTTTTAGTAATTACAAATTTTCCCATAGTTTTTGGTTTAGGTTGACTATTATAAATTCTACTGAATTATAAAAATACAAAACTTCAACATATAAATTATATTGTCCAAAAAAAATAATTATTTTATAGTAATTAGTTCATATAACCGGCAAGATCAACACCTGAAAAGTTTAGTGTTTCTAAAAAAACTTTTACATTATTTTTTGCTTTCCGATTCTCTCCGGCATAAAATATTTTGGGTCTTTCCTCAATTTTTTTATTATTTTGACTTGACGTTGGCTCTATTGCATTAAATATTTTTACAACATGTGCAGCAGGCAATAAAGAAGTTACAAGATCACAAGAAGATTGCCCCGAAGCAGTAGACAAAAAAGATTTCAGGTTAAAAATAGGATTGTTGGTATGTAATATTGTTTTTCCCGTCATATCCGGTAAATTATCTATAGAAACCTCAAGATCTTCACGCGGAATAAAGAGAATAATAATTTCAGCACCGGCAGCTTCCTGCGTTGTTACCAATTTTACATTATTGCCCATTTTTTGAGCAATCTCTTTTAAAGTGCTTGTGCCTCTCGGATTACTAATTAATACTTCGTGTCCAGATTCAGCAGCTCTGTGAGCAAGATCCAAAGTAATAAAACCCGTTCCAATAATTCCTATTTTCATAATCTCAAATTTTTATTATTTCCTAAATAATTCATGTCTATGGATAAGATAGGGGGGAATCTTATTTTTGTGAAATTTAAAAAAAGCTAATCTTCTGGTTTACCGTATTTTTACCTGTTTTTAAAAATAGTAATGTTAAATAATTACTTGTATTTTTATCATTCTTTAATTTTATCGTTCAAAAAAATGTATTTTTAATAGGATATTTTTTATTTTTGATAAAAAAAAACATGAAAAATCTTGTAATCATACTTGCTGTAGCGTGTCAGTTATGGGCTTGTAATTCAAAAAAGAACGAAGAAACAGTTAAAACCATCTCTAAAGATGCCGAAAGTTCAATCGTAGAAAAAGATAGCGTATCTAAAGTAAATATTTATGAAGGCCTTTTACCTTGTGCTGATTGTAGTGGAATTGAAACTGTATTGAAAATTCACCAAGGCGACGGAACAATGGAAAGTCATAAATTTGAATTGGTAAGTACTTATAAAGGAAAACAACCTGAAAAAACTTTTATTCAAAAAGGAAATTTCAATTATGAAAGAGGACTTGAAAATGATCCTGATGGAACAATTTATATTCTAAATTGGGACAAGCCAGAATCAGAACAAATTTATTATGGATATAAGAGTGCAAATCCGGATAAAATTTATTTGCTGAATAAAAAGAGAGAAATTATTAAATCAGAACTAAATTATTTCCTGACATTGAAAAAATAATCGGCACTACAATTTTCAGGAATAAAATATAATTTTTAAATTAGGAATATTATAAACTTAATTAGCGTTAGTGCGGTTAAGTTTATAATATTTTCTATTTTTAATACATTAAAAACCATCAGGATTATTTAGGCTGATGGTATTATTCTTATGAAAGAAATCACAGAAATTTTAATAGCCTATTCAGAAGCGAAAAAAGCAAATAAAAAGACTGCTTTAGCAACTGTTGTCAAAGTAGAAGGATCTTCCTATCGACAGCCAGGAGCACGCATGCTTGTTACCGAAGACGGAAATCTGACAGGAGCGATTAGCGGAGGCTGTTTAGAAGGAGATGCGCTTAGAAGAGCTTTACTGGCAATAAATCAAAAGCAAAATAAACTTATTACCTACAATACCAGTAATGAAAATGATAGCGAAATAGGATTACAACTGGGCTGCAATGGTATTGTACATATTCTTTTCGAGTACATTGATGATGAAATCCCAAATAACCCAATAAAACTTTTAGAAGAATTAAAAAGGGAACGAAAAGGAGCTGTCATTGGAACCCTGTTTTCCTTAAAAAGACAAGCAGCACAAATCGGAACTGTATTATTTTACAGAGAAAATCAGCCCTTTTTATTTCAGAATGAGATTGCTTTAAATGTTTTTTCGGATGTAAAAGAAGCTTTAAAAAACAAAACTTCAGTTATAAAAAAATTAGAAGACGAGAGCGAGAACGAAGCACTTTTAGAATATATAAATCCTCCTGTTTCATTAATTATTGTTGGAGCCGGGAATGACGTGCAGCCACTTGCAAAAATAGTCGAAATTTTAGGCTGGGAAATTACAATAGCAGAAGGCCGCGCCACGCATGCAATACAAAAAAGGTTTCCCGAAGCAAAACAAGTTATTGTTGCAAAACCCGAGCAATTATTAGAAAGTATAATTATCGACGATCAGACTTATTTTGTATTAATGACGCACAATTATAAATACGATTTAGCAATGCTGAAATTGTTGTTAGAAACCAATTGCAGCTACATAGGAATTCTTGGCCCGAAAACGAAATTAAACCGAATGCTTGATGATTTACAAAATGAAGGCATAACGGTTAATGAAGAACAATTAAGTATCATTTACGGCCCAATCGGGCTAGATATTGGTGCAGAAACATCCGAAGAAATTGCCCTTTCGATTGTATCTGAAATTAAAGCTGTGATCAGTGCGAAAAAAGGAACTTCCCTAAAATTTAAAACAGAAAAAATTCATACCACAACTTATGGAAGATAACATCAAAAATAAAACAGGTATCGTTATTTTGGCCGCAGGAAGTTCTTCCCGATTAGGACAACCAAAACAATTGTTGACTTATAAAAACACAACACTTTTAAAAAATACGATCAACGCAGCGTCTTTAATTCCAAACGCAGTAATTATTGTGGTAACAGGTTCAAATCATGAATTGATAAAAGAACAAATTGAAAGTGGAGAAATAAAAATAAGCTTTAATCCAGATTGGGAAATGGGAATGTCTTCTTCAATCGCAAAAGGATTGAGTGATGTATTGTTAGAATATTCACAAATTGAAAAGTGCATTTTTGCAGTTTGTGACCAGCCGTTTGTTTCAACCGCTATTTTTGAAAATTTGATTGATCAATACAACAAAACCAAAAAGGGAATTGCAGCTTCTGCTTATGCTGAAACATTAGGAACGCCGGTACTTTTAGATAAAAAATATTTTAAAGAATTATTAGAATTAAAAGGTCAGGAAGGCGCAAAAAAAATAATCAATAAATTCTTAGACGATACAGTTGCTGTTCCGTTTGAAAAAGGAAATATCGACATTGATACGATGGAGGATTATAATAATCTTAAGAATTGAAATTTAATTAAAAATTAAAAATTAAAGATTAAAAATTAAAACTTTGCTTCCGAAGCCTGGGGATTGCAACTAGGCGAGATTATATTTTACTTTAATTGTGGAACCAGACTCTGAACTCTCAAAATCGTTTCTTCAATTTCTTCTAAAGTTGTAAATCTTCCCAAACTAAACCGAATCGAACTTAAAGCACTTTCATCAGATAATCCCAAAGCCTTTAATACATGCGAAGGTTCTGAGGTTACAGATGAACACGAAGAGCCGTTTGAAACTGCAATATTCTGTAAAGCAATAATAAACCGTTCAGAATTAACTCCCGGAAAGCAAATGTTAGAAGTATTGTAAATTCTGTTTTGAATATTTCCATTTACAAAAGAACCTTCAATTTGCAATAAACCATTTTCCAGTTTATCTCGTAATTCAGATATTCTTTTCTGATCACTTTCTAATTCATTTACAGCAACTTGACACGCTTTACCTAAACCTATAATTCCTGGTACATTTAGCGTTCCACTACGCAATTTCCGCTGTTGCCCGCCACCTTGCAATTGAGTTTCTAATTTTAGCTTTAAAGATGAAGAAACATACAAAGCACCAATACCTTTCGGACCATAAAATTTATGTGCAGAAAGCGTTAAAAAATCAATTCCCATTTTTTTTACATCAATAGAAATCTTTCCAACCGCCTGAGTTGCATCGCACATAAAAAGCACATTTCTAGGTCGCGTTATGGCAGCGATTGATTCAATATCCTGCATGACACCAGTTTCATTATTCAATATCATTGCAATGACAATCAGTGTTTTATCTGTTATTGATTCATTTAAAAGATGAAGATCTAAAAATCCGTCAGAAGTTACAGGCAAATATGTAACATCAAACCCAATAGTCTCCATATATCGACAGGTTTCTAAAACTGCTTTGTGTTCGGTGGCAACCGTAATTATATGTTTTTTGTCCTGATTTGAAAGTCCTTTTATAGCTAAATTAATAGCCTCTGTCGCTCCCGAAGTAAAGATAATTTCATCTTCATTAGCGCCAATTAAATTTGCCGTTTGCCAGGCAGCATTTTCGACAGCTTCATTTACGGTCAATCCTGCTAAATGACTACTGCCGGCATTCGCATAATTTTCTGTAAAATACGGCAGCATAGCTTCTACTACACGTTCATCAACGCGAGTAGTTGCATTATTATCGAGATAAATGATTTGTTGAGGAGACATAAATTAAAGTTAGCCTTGTAAAAATACAATTTAGAATTTTAACCTACTCGTATTTTTCATCAATTGAAATTATTCTAAATAAGGATATGGTGTGAATTTTATAACTATTTGTCAGATAAGATTGTTAAATTTGTTAGGATGACTTAGATTGATTTGCTAATTTAATATAGATAGAATGGCTGCTAAAAGAACAATCACAAATAAAGTAACAGAGGACGATTCGAATTCTCGTCGTGACTTTATAAAAAAATCAGGACTTTTTACCGCTCTCGCCTTTACACCGCCTTCTTTGGTGATGGCTTCAGAGAATAAATGGGACGAAAAAATCGCTGAATATTTAGAAACAGTTCCGCTTTCTATAGAAATAAATGGCACAAAACACAATCTCAATGTAGAGCCAAGAACTACGTTGCTAGATTTACTTAGAGAAAATTTGCAGCTAACAGGAACTAAAAAAGGCTGTGATCACGGTCAGTGTGGTGCTTGCACAGTTCATGTAAATGGAACCAGAGTCTTATCATGTTTAACTTTGGCATCAATGCAGCAAAACGCACAGATTACTACAATCGAAGGATTATCCAAAGGAAAAAAACTACATCCAATGCAGGAAGCTTTCATTAAAAATGATGGTTTTCAATGCGGATATTGTACACCCGGACAAATTATGTCGGGAATTGCCTGTATTAAAGAAGGGCACGCCAACAGCAGAGAAGAAATTAAAGAATATATGAGCGGAAATATCTGTAGATGTGGAGCTTATCATAATATTGTTGATGCTATTACTGAAGTTAAGGAAGGAGGGAAGGAATTATGAAAAACTTTCAAATAATTAGAGCATTATCATCCGGTTCAGCCGTTTCGAGTATGGGCAAAGAAAGTTCAGCCATGTTTATCGCCGGCGGAACAAACCTTGTCGATTTGATGAAAAAAAATGTCGTTGCTCCGGACAAACTGGTTGATATTACAAATTTAGATTTAAAGAAAATCGAATTCCTGACCGGAAAAGTTTCTATAGGTGCATTGGCAAAAAACAGTCAGGTTGCAGAAGATGCGACCATAAAAGAAAAACATCCTTTGCTGGCTTTGGCATTAGCCGCCGGAGCTTCTCAGCAAATACGACATATGGCAACCGTTGGCGGCAATATGCTGCAAAGAACACGTTGCCCGTATTTTTATAATACCGATATGCCCTGCAACAAACGCGTTCCTAAAAGTGGCTGCGGAGCAATTGGAGGCTCCAACAGAATGCATGCCATCTTTGGTGCATCTGATAGTTGTATCGCCGTTCACCCGAGCGATATGTGCGTGGCACTTGCTGCATTAGACACAACTGTTTTAGTAGAAGGTCCGAAAGGAAAAAGACAAATTAAATTTACAGATTTTCATCGTCTGCCGGGAAATACGCCTGAAAAAGACAATACTCTTGAAAATAAAGAACTTATAACTTCAATCGAAATTGCAGATAATAATTTCAACAAAAATGTGCATTATCTAAAAGTTCGTGACCGAAGCAGTTATGCCTTTGCATTAATCTCTGTAGCCGTTGCTTTAGATATTAAAAACAACACGATAAACAATGCTAGACTTGCAATGGGCGGCGTGGCCCACAAACCCTGGCGACTAACAGAAGCAGAAGAATTTTTGAAAGGAAAAACAGTTTCTGAAACCGTTTTTAAACAAGCGGCAGACTTGGCTATGAAAGGCGCAAAAAGTTATGGTGACAATGATTTTAAATTGAAACTGGGACCCAACGCTATCAAAGAAGCATTAACCATAGCAGCATCTAAATAATTCGATTATGAGCAAGACAAGTAATATAAACAGAGTTGACGGATTTGCTAAAGTAACAGGTTCTGCAACATATTCTGCTGAGTATAAAACGCCTGGTGTGGTTTATGCCTGTTTGGTAGGAAGTACAATTGCAAAAGGAAGAATTAAATCGATCGATACCAAAAAAGCCGAATGGGCGCCGGGAGTATTAGCCGTAATTACACATCTTAATGTAGATAAACCGGCCGGATACGAAAAGGCAAAAGATAAACGCAATTTTGGTCAGCCGCTTCAGGTTTTTAAAGATGATAGTGTGTTGTATTATGATCAGCCAATTGCGCTTGTAATCGCGGATACGTTTGAAAGAATGCAATATGCAGCAAGTCTCATTAAAGCCGAATATTTAAAAGAAGAACATACCACCGATCTTAATAAGGCGAAAGACAAAGAGAAAAAAATAGATACTGATAAAGGCAATGATTACCACAGAGGTATTCAGGATGGTTATAAAAATGCAGAGGTTGTTTTAGAAGAAGAATATAAAATTCCGACAGAAGTTCATAACCCAATGGAGTTGGCAAATATTATTGCAAAATGGGAGGGAAACAAACCGAGTTTATTTACCAAAAGTCAGGGTGTAGAAGGAACTCGTAAAAGTGTGGCAGGTGTTTTTGGAATTCCTGTAGAAGATGTTTCGGTAAATTCTGAATATCTTGGTGGTGCTTTTGGAATGGGATTGCATACCTGGCCTTACGAAATTGCAGCACTTATTGGAGCCAAAAAACTAAACCGTCCAGTAAAACTGGTTTTGCATAGAGAACAAATGTTCACCAATGTTGGTTTTCGACCTTATACGATTCAAAAAATGGGTCTGGGTGCCACAAAAGATGGTAAACTTACCGGATTAACACACGAAGCAGTTGCCATGACTTCTAGCTATGAAGATTTTATGGAAGGAACTGTAAACATGTCGCGATTTATTTACAATTGTGATAATGTTTCTACAAGATACAGAATTGTTCCTTTAGATACTTGTACACCAATCTGGATGCGCGGTCCGGGCGAAGCGACTGGTTCTTTTGCCTTAGAAAGTGCCATGGATGAATTGGCCCATAAATTAGATATGGACCCGATTGAATTTCGTAAACGTAATTATGCCGAAAAAGATCTGGAACAAAACAAGCCCTGGAGCAGTAAATATCTTTTAGATTGTTACGAAGCGGGAATGGAACGTATTGGCTGGAAAAACCGAAACAATAAACCAGGAACCGTTAAAGAAGGTGATTGGCTTGTAGGGTACGGAATGGGAACTGGAACTTTTGGTTCATACCGAAATACAAGTACTGTAAAAGCTAAATTTTTAGTAGACGGAACACTGGTTTTACAATGCAGTGTTAATGATATGGGTCCGGGAACGGCAACTATGATGACAGCAATTGGAGCTGAAATAACCGGAATTCCTGCTGAAAAGGTGGTTATCGAAATGGGTAAAAGCGGATTACCAAAAGGTCCAACGCAAGGTGGTTCCGCAACAACTTCATCTGTAGGTTCTGCAGTTCATGATGCCTGTAATTTGTTGATCAGTAAAGCGCTTGGGCTTGCATCAGAAAATCAAAATTTTAAAAATATCCCAGTTACAGATTTAACTTTTGCTAACGGGACAATTACTTCTTCAAAAAATAGCGGTAAAACGGTTTCTTTAATTTCATTATTAAACGATAATAAACTAGAAGAACTGGCTGTAGAAAAAGAATCAAAAGGAACGGAAGAAGCTAAAAAGTATTCGATTTATTCGTTCTCAGTTCATTTTGTAAAAGTATTGGTGAATCAGAATTTAGGTAAAATCAGAATTGCTCATGTAGTTTCCTGCGCTGATATTGGAACTGTAATTAACCAAAAAACTTCGGCCGGACAAATGTTTGGCGGAGCCGTTGGCGGAATCGGAATGGGATTAATGGAAGCCTTAGAAATTGACCATCGTTTCGGTCGTCCGATCAATAATAATTTTGCTGATTATCATGTTCCGGTAAATGCCGATATTGAAAAACAGGAAGTATTTTTCGTCAATAAAAAAGACCCAATAAGCAACCCAATGGGAACAAAAGGACTTGGAGAAACCGCTTTGGTTGGAATGGCACCCGCAATCGCAAATGCCGTTTTTAACGCCACAGGAAAACGCGTAAGAGACTTACCAATTACTTTAGATAAAATACTGTAGAAATTAATTGTTAATTGTTAATTATAAATTATAAATTATAAATTATAAATTATAAATTATAAATTATAATTCTCACCTAGCCATCAACCATTAACAATCAACCATTAACCATTAACAATTAATTTTTAAATGCCGGTAAAATATATTTCTGAATCAATTCGTCGCTTGATGATTGTGAGTTATAATTTCCACCGGTAATAACAGTTATCATATTTTGATCTTCCCAAACATAAATTTTCTGGCCTCCGTTTCCCTGGGCGACTTTCCCTTCAAAACGAACGCCGTTGACTTCAAGATATTTTAACCACCATAAATACCCATAATTAACGCCTTGTACAACAGAATGTTTGGTAAAAGATTCTTGTACCCAATTTTTAGAAATAACCTGTTTTCCGTTCCAAGTACCTTTATTTAGATAAAGCAAACCTAATTTTGCCATGTCTCTGGAATTTAAATAAAGTTGACAAAAAGTTTCAGCGCTTGAAGCATCGGGTTTAAAATTCCATTTAAAATTAGTTATTCCAAGATCTTTAAAAAGAGTTTGTTTTGCAAAATCGGGCAGAGTCATTTTTGTTGCTCTTTCAATAATTTTACCCATTACAATTGGATTTCCGGAGCAATACATTCCGTTTCCGCCCGGAATTGCAATCATTGGTAAATCGAGCGTATATTGAATCCAGTCGGCAGAATTATTCATAGCCGTTTCATTTCCTTCTGTTTTCGGATTGCTTACATCACAATCCAATCCACTTTCATTAGATAATAAATCTTCAATTGTGATTTCTCTTTTATCATCAGAAAGATGTTTAAAAGTATAATCCTTAAAATAAGAAAGAACAGTTTCATCCTTACTTTTAATCAAGCCTTTATCAATAGCGATTCCCGCAAGGGCAGAAACAAAGCTTTTTGTTGCAGAGCGAAGTTCGTGTAATTTGGTTTTGTTGTATTCATAAAAATACTCTTCGAATACTAGCTTGCCATCTTTAATGATTAAAACACTGTGAACGTTTGGATAAGAGCCATTTACAATTTTCTGCATCATCTCATTCAATAGTGCTTTATCTAATCCGGAATTGTCTAGCGTGCCCGTTGCTAAACCATCAAGCGGATCTTTTTTGGGAGGAACATAAACATACTTAAAATCTTTCGTAACATTAAGCCTTGGATACCACATTTCCTTAGGAAAAACGACCTTTTTATTTAGTAAATTAAAAGTATTTCCTTCTGAAGAATAGCCCGTAATTGCTCCCGTATTATTTCTCAAAAATGTCACATTTTCTTTTGACATATTTTGAAAAACATCCTTTTCAGTAGGTTTTAAAGGATATTTACTCTCATTTATTATGGCATATAACAGCGTATCTTTTGGAGAAGCAGCTATTTTAAGTGTGGTTTTATTGGTGTATTCGTAACTGCCTTCATACTCTTTTAGCTGTTCATAAGTAATCTTATTTTTTTGTTGGGTATGTCCAAAATAAGCAGACAATAAAAATAATAGTAGTAAATATTCCTTTTTCATAGTTTTGAATTGAATGTGGTTTACAGGTTAGCTCATTTAATTATTTTAATGCAAAGTGCGCAAGGTTTTTATATAAATGCAAAATTCACAAGTCATTTTCTATGATTTCAAAAATCTAAAATTGAAATTATCCAATTGACTCAGATAAGTTTATAAATAAAAATGAGACACTAATTTATTAAAATTAATGTCTCATTTTTATTTGAACTGTAAAATAATTATTTTCTTGTAATAATAACAGCATCAGCTCTTTAGATTACTAGAAAAACCATCTTAAATTATTTTTATTATTTTTTATAGTTAAATTATATTTGAAAGAAAAATATTATAAAAATATTACTATTTTTGAACTGAGAAATCTACTTTGATAATTGATTAATAAGTTTTTAAATTACTTTATAAATATGAAAAATGCTTCTAACTCTATATTTGTTTTGTTTTTCATAACAATTAGTTGTCAAAATAATACCGGAATCGAAAAAGAAACAGCAGCTCTTTTAGAACCAGATCTATATAGAAAAACAGAAGCGATTCAGGAAAAATTGACAAGTAATATGGATTCTGAAATATATTTAAGACATTCTTTTCTGACTGAAATTTCCAACAAAAATTATGGTATAAATATACATCAAGCTCCTGCTTTAAAAAGTAATAATTACTTCAAATATTCTTTTATGACTGGAGATACACTTCCTCTTGGATCAGGAAGAAATTCAAATGCTAATAATTACCTGTACTTACAAAAGGTAAACAAAAACAGCTCTAAAATTGCATCTGGCAAAAACTCTAATACTGAAATTTACAGTGTAATCGTGATTAGAGACAATAAAATAATTTCAACTTTAGAAATTGATTTAAAAAATAAAGAATTACTAAGTCAATTAGATGTAAGAAAAGATGATGTTGTTAACCTTAAAAGAAAAGATATTTCTAATAAGAATACTACATGGAAATCATATCGTATTACCGGAAATGGTAAAATGGTTGAACTACAATAATTTTAACTCAATTCTTAAAAAGAAAAAAGGATGAGTATTGGCTCATCCTTTTTTTCTTTTATAAATAAATATTATTTAATAGTAATCGGAACTTCAACAGATGTTTTATCCCAACCAATAACTAAATTAGCTACATTATCTTTTGAAGTAAAAGCAATCGATAAAGCTTCAACCGGAGTTGCCAGGACTTTAACGGGAACGGTAATTTTTACCAAATCTTTGCTTTCGTCATAAGCATAACCTCCCCATAAATCAAGTTCTTTATTGATAATGATGGTCCATTTGTCTTTTTCCGGAATAGCAAATAAACTGTAAGTTCCTGCAGGAACCGCAACACCATTTATAGTAGCTGGTTTATAGAATTTGATTTCTGTATTTTCATTTGCACCAACTCTCCAAACCTCACCGTACTTAATTAAATCTCCAAAAATAACACGTCCTTTTGCAGAAGGTCTGGAGTAAATAACCTTAATAGATGGCGATGGCGTATCTGTTTTTTTGAATTTAACAGCTTTATTTGGGAAATAGGCAATATCAACCGGACTGGCATCAAGAGGCGCAAATTTTACTTCCTGTGCTTGAACTGAAAAGGCAGCAAATAAAACAACTGCCAGTAAACTAAATTTTTTCATAAGATTAATTTATTTTAGATTACTACAAAGTAAGAGAATAACAAAGAGAAATCATACAATTTTTATTCTTTTTTCTTTTTTTCATACCAACTTTGCATGATATAAAAAGCTTTCTTTTTAGCACCGTCATTTGAGATAAGCCCTTTACGGTTATATTCGTCCTGAATTCCCGGTAAAAGCCGTCTTGGAGATCTGAAATCAACCAAAATCCACGGACTTAAACCACTAAGATGAGGTATTTTTTCGATCATTTTTAAATTTTGGATGTACAAGTATTCCTGAAATTCTTCTGTCCAGCGCTCGTTTTTTTCTCCATGAAAACCTTGTTTGGCATCGCCTCCAAATTCAGAAACGATAACAGGTTTGTTGTATTTGGTTTTCCAGAAGATTTTTTCAGCATCTTCAAGTTTACCGCCATACCATCCTAAATATTGATTGAAAGAAATAATGTCCAGATATTCTCCAATGGCATCATTGATAGTCCCAAATCCGTCAGCACCGCTTTGTGTTAACAATGCAGCACTTATTAATCGTGTATTATCCAAAGATTTTGTATGATCGACTAAACTTTTAATAAAACTATTTCTTGCATCAGAAATTGGCGTTTCATTCGCCATCGACCAGATAATAATACAAGCTCTGTTTTTATCTCGGGTAACAGCAGCCGTTAATTGGTCTTCGGCATTTTGATACGTACTTTTATTGGTAAATTCAACCGTCCAATACACCGGAATTTCTTCCCAAACCATTAATCCCATTTTATCAGCCGTTCTGATAATGTTTTCATTATGCGGATAATGAGCCAGACGAACATAATTACAACCTAGTTCTTTTGCCCAGTTTAACAATCGTAAGGCATCTTCTTCAGAATTTGCGCG
This sequence comes from Flavobacterium chryseum, assembly GCF_004362015.1. Classification (GTDB taxonomy): domain Bacteria; phylum Bacteroidota; class Bacteroidia; order Flavobacteriales; family Flavobacteriaceae; genus Flavobacterium. Next base: position 303,672 of record NZ_SNWW01000006.1, on the reverse strand, counting down.
TCCGCCTTTTGCGTTTTCTTCGTGAATCGAAATTCCTCTTAAAAAGATTGGTTTTCCGTTTAATAAAATTTTGTCTTCCTTCGTTTCAATTGTTCTGAAACCAATATTATCTTTTAATTTTTGTCCGTTATAATCGATTGTAACATCATATAATTTCGGATTTTCCGGAGACCAATATGAGATTTTTTTGGCGGGAATTTCAAAGTTTAAAATTCCGTCAGCGCCTATTTTTCCTTTTAAATTTATTTTTAATTCCGGAATCGAAATTGAAACCTGATTTTGAGTTGCATCAGGATTATTGATTTTAACAAAACCTGAAATTAAAGCTGCATTATTCTTTTTAAGCTGAATATTATAATCTTCTATAAACGAAGCTTCTTCTTCAATTAAAGTTACATCGCGCGTGATTCCGCCGTAATTCCACCAATCCATATTAATTGTCGGAACATCTTCTTTATGTCTGGTGTTGTCAACTTTAATAACTAAATAGTTGTCTTTTGGTTTTACAATCGATGTAACTTCATAATTGAATGGTGTAAAACCACCAACATGAGTTCCGAGTTTTTTCCCGTTTAAATAAACATCAGCTTTGTAATTGATCGCGCCCAAATAAAGAAAAAGACGTTTTTTGGCTGCTAAATTATAGTCGAAAGATTTCTTGAACCAAATATTTCCTTCGTAATACTTAAGCTCCGGAATTTGAGAAGTAAAATCGCCCGGAATATTAATTTTTGGCGATTTATCAAAATCATATTCTACTAATTCCTGTTTGTTTACAGCGTGATAATTATTGAAATAAGCAGCATTTGAAGGTTTTGCCTGTTTGTCGTATTCATCGTGGTGGAAGCTGTAATAACCCGTTTCATAAGGATCAACAATATAATTCCAAACACCGTTTAAGGATGTTGTATTTCGGTTTGGAATGTTTGAAATTAGGTTTTGCGCCTGTACAAGAAATGAAAATGTTACGAGCAAAAATGTTATTATTTTTTTCATTTTTTAAATGTTTGTTTATTTTAATGCGTTGTAATTTTTTCACGCAGATTTTATTTGAAGTCTAGTATGTGTCATTTCGACGAAGGAGAAATCACATGTGCTGAATCACGCATACTTATCATAATGTGGTTGCTTCGTTCCTCGCAATGACATTTATTGTGGAGTTACGTTCGTTGCTCTCTGGATGTGATTTTTCCTCCGTCGAAATGACACAAAATGAGAATAAAAATCTGCTTAAATCTTTTTAAAATCTGCGTGAACCAAAAATATTAATTAGCAATCTTCAAATATTCCCCCTTAAAACTCTGGTTTAAAGCCGTCATTTCAATTGGTGCATTCGAACCATCCGGAATAACTTCAATCGAAGCTTTTCCGTTTGCCATTTTTATTGATTCGCTTCCTGTTGGCGTTCCCTGACTTTTCATGGTTTTACCACCTTTCAGACATTGAAAATAAACACTTTCTTCATAATCGAGGCAACGCAAATTATTGTTATCAATAGCAATTGCCGTTACCAGATAATGACCGTTTTTTAGTTTTTCTGCAGATAATTGTAACGAAGTTGCCGTATCATTTTTGTTGAAACGATAGTTTACTTTTAATGTATCTGAAACTGTTTTTCCGTTTTTCGTTTGTCCAATCGCAACCAGTTTATTTTCTCCTTTTGTAAAATTAACATCCCAAGTTAAGCCATTTGCGGGATATAGAGAAAGATTTTTTTGTTTTTCTCCAAGCGATTTCCCTTCATGATACAACGTAACTTTCTCGCAATTGCTAAAAACATTGATGGTTCTTGGCGTATTTTCAGGACCTTGGCGTTCTGTCCAGGTATGCGATTCGATGTAGGCAAAAGGCTCTTTGCCCCAATAACTTTTAAAAACATAATAAGCATCTTTCGGATTTCCGTTTCTGTCCACAAGTCCTTTTTGGTTCATGTACGGAATATCATCTTCGGGGCGCAATGGCGTTGCAAAATCCTTAAACGCCCATTGAACATTGCCTACAAATGTTGGATCGTTCTCAGATATATGCAAATGCCAATCGAATAAATCGACGATGTAGTTTTCGCTCCAGTCGCCAATTTGAGCCACATTTGCAACTTTAGTTTGCACAATTGCTTCTTCCCAGCCTTCGGCTTTTATAACGCCTTCGCCTGTAACCGGATTTTCGCTATGACGCCCCACATGACTATCGCCGCCATATTCGGCATGAATAAAATGTTTGTACTCTTTTTTGTAAACGTCAATGGCTTTTTGATAGCTTTTATAACTTCCTGAATACCAGCCAGACCAGATAGAAGGAGAGAAGACATCAACAATTTGCGAGCCTTCATAATATTTTCTAATCGCTGTTTTTCGGGTTGGATCAAGTTTGTGGGCGATGTTGTTTAATTCAGTTAAAAATACATTTGTTCTTTCGGTATTATCGCCATTAGGAAAATCGGGTAACCAGTTCATTTCATTTCCTAAAGACCAAATAATAATACTCGGATGATTGTAATTTTGATTGATAATTTCCGCCAGCATATTTTTAGTATTCGTTTGCCAAAGTTCATCACCAATTCCACCTCGGCACCACGGCAACTCATCCCAAACCAATAAACCAAGTTCGTCACAAGCTTTATAAACTTCAGGATCTTGCGGATAATGCGCGAGACGAACAAAATTCGCACCCATTTTTTTAATCGATTCCATATCGGCGCGATGTTGTGCATTGCTCATGGCGGCACCAACTCCGGCTTGTTCTTCATGGCGATGTGTACCGCGAATAAGCAATCTTTTTCCGTTAAGGTAAAACGGACCGTGATCTTTAAACTCAAACCATCTAAAACCTATTTTTTCAGAAACACTGTCTTTGATTTGATTTTTCTCTGATAAAATAGCAGAAACCGAATATAAATTCGGATTATCAGTATCCCAAAGTTCAGGATTTTTGATATTTTCGAAAGTTATAGTTGAAGTTTTATCTGAAACTGAAATCGTTTTGCTCGCTACTTTTTTTCCTTTCGGATTTTTAAGCATCACCGTTAACGATAAATCCTTAGAATTTTCAGGATTTACTATCGACGAAATAATTTGTACCGAAGCATTTTTTGCCGAAACTTCAGGCGTTGTAATTTTCAGATTATCAATATGATTTTTGTATTGAGAGACTAACCAGACATCTCTTGTAATTCCGCCATAAATAAAGAAATCACTTTTTTGCGACGGAATTATTTCGATGTCATAGCTATTATCAACGCGCACAAAAATGTCGTTGTTTCCTTCTTTTATAAAATTCGTTACATCGATCGTAAAGCCAATATAACCGCCAATATGTCCGCCGGCTTCTTTACCGTTTACGTATACTTTTGTGGTTACATTCGATCCTTCAAAATATAAAGAATAATGACGGTTTTTATCTATTTTGGGAATATTCAGTTTTTTTTGATACCAGCTTGCATCGCGCCTGTAACCCGGATTTAAATCGGTTGCATCTTCGGCGTTCCAGGTGTGCGGTAAATTTAAGGAAATCCAGTTTGAGGCTTTTTGAGCATCATTTAGATTCGATGTATTATTTTCTAAATACAGCCAGTTTTCATTGATATTCATCTTTGTCTGAGCAAAACTGCTGCTAAGACAAAGCTGAAAAAAAACTAGGAGTGCAAATTTAGAAATTGGTTTACAGTATAATATGTTTTTCATAAAAAGGTTCAAAGGTTCAAAGGTTCAAAGGCTCAAAGGCTCAAAGTTTATCAGGTTCAAAGGTTCAGAGGCTCAAAGGCTGAACACCTTTGTCGCTTTGCACCTTTGCTACTTTCTTCTCAATAATGCTTCCAGAAAATAATAATCAGCGTAGATGATTGGCTCGTCGATTTCGTCATGTTTTGGCCAGTTTCCGGTGCTGTGATCTAAAATAAAAGGCGCTTTTACAGTGTCACTTAAAATATATCGGTCAGAGCTTAATGAGTTGATTATTTTATCGGCGAAAGCCAAATAACTTTTATTTTTTGTATAACCGTAAAGTTCATACAAAGCAGAAGCCATAACGGTTGCAGCAGAAACATCACGTGGCGAATTTGGAATACTCGGATCTTTAAAATCCCAATATGGGATCCCATCCCCAGGAAGATTTTTATTATTGATAAAAAAATTTGCAGTTGCTTCAGCTTGTTTTAAATAGGCCGGATCTTTGGTGTAGCGATACGACATCGTAAAACCATAAACGGCCCAGCCTTGTCCGCGCGCCCAAACCGAATCATCGTTATATCCCTGAAGTGTTGTTTTCTTGCGAACTGTTCCGGTTATAGGATCATAATCAATAACATGATAACAACTGTTGTCTTCTCTAAACTGATTTTTTAAAGTGGTATTGGCGTGTTGAATGGCAATGTTTTCATACTTTTTATTGCCGGATAATTTACTGGCTTCAAAAAGCAATTCAAGGTTCATCATATTGTCAATTATCACCGGATAATCCCAAATTTCCTTATTGAAATCCCAGGATCTTATGGCGCCAACTTTGGCGTTAAAACGGGTACATAAAGTTTCGGCACCTTTAATAATCACGTCTTTGTATTCTTGTTTGTTTTCCACTTTTAGCGCTTCTCCAAAACTGCAAAACACTTTGAACCCAACATCATGTGAATTATTATTAACGTTTTCTTTTTTGCTAAAAGGCGTCCATTTTTCTGCCTGTTTTTTATAGTTTTCGTTGCCTGTAAGTCGGTACAATTGCCATAAGTTTCCAGCAAAGAATCCGCTTGTCCAGTCTCTCGATGGCACTTTTTTAATTAGATTGGTTTTAAGGGTCATGCTTCTCGGCATCGACATCGAATCTACAGGATAATCGAGCAGCATTTTGTATCGATTTTCAAGAAGATTTTCTGCGCTTGCTGATGCAGCTTTTGTCGGAGAATTAATTCCGGATTTGCACGCTGTCCCAAGCAGTGCAAACCCAAGAACTAAACAAATGAAACTAACTTTATTCATACTATTAATTAATTTTTTTTTTAGCTTCTAAACTAAATTTTAGACGCGGATGAAACGGATTCGCTATCGTGAAGACACAGAAAAGAACCGATTTTTAACAAAGTTTTAAAAAAATCTGCGAAAATCAGCGTTTTCGCGATAGCGAATCCGTTTCATCTGCGTTCAATTATAATTCAGTTAAATTAATACCCAGGATTATTCGGTTTTAAATTTGGATTGATCGCCAACTCAGTTCCAGGCAATGGGAATAAATAATCTTTGTTTGGATCAAAAGTGTGCGGTTCAAAGCCAGTTGGTCCAAATACTTCTGGTCCGTTTTTCAACCTTTTAATGTCATACCATCTGATGTATTCAAAAGCTAATTCTAAACGTCTTTCATTAATAACCATCTTTTTAAAATCTGCCTGAGACAAACCTGGCGTGACATTGGCAGGAAACGAAACTTGCTTTCCGGCTTTGTTTCTCGCTCTGGCGCGAACTCGGTTTACATAACCATCGGCTTCTAAGGTTCCCGGTGTAATTTCATTTAATGCTTCTGCAGCTGTCAATAAAACTTCGGCATAACGCATGGTGATGTAATTGTGTTGAGAAGTTCTTCCGTTTGCTCCGGCTTTTCCTGGAAAACGATAGTATTTGGCAATATGCGGTCTTGGTGCTTTTTCGTTATCGCTTGATGGAAAAACCTGCAAAGCTCCACCCGGACCGGTTTTCTTTCTGATGATCGTATCAAAACTTACCGCTCTTCTGTAATCTCTTTGGTCCCAGTCGTTAAACACTTTCAGAGATGGCACAGCTACAGAAAACCCCTGACCATAGCTGTAGCTATCATCTTTTAAAGAACCTGTAAAAAACGCTGTATAATCCTGACCGTAATTTCCTGAAACCAGGTTGTTAAAGTCAATCGTAAACAAAGGTTCTTTTAATGTTGCCGCTTTTGTAGCGTTGAATAAATCCTGAAAATCAGCATCTAAGCCTAAACCAAATTTGGCTTCGTTTGTAATTACATATTTAGCTTCGTCATAAGCTTTTTGATAATTTCCTAAGGTCAAATAAACAGAAGCTAAATAACCTGCAGCGGTACCTTTTCCCGGAACTGCTTTTACTTTTGGTTTGTCTTCCAGCCATTGTTTTGCAAATTCTAAATCGGCGATAATTTTTGGATAAACATCAGCTTCTTTCATTCTGCTCAAAGAATTTACCTGAGAAACGTCGTTAACTACAAAATCAACATACGGAATATCTCCAAAAATTCGAACCAAATGATAGTAGGTAAAAGCTCTTGCGAAATGAGCCTGAGCTACAATTGCGTTTACTTTTGCAGGATCTCCGGGCGTTCTTTTAGCACCTTCAATCGCTTGGTTTGCTGCTGTAATAATGATATACGATTGCGGCCAAAAGTTTGCCACAAGTGCGTTGGTATCATTCATATTCATATCGTTTACATCAATACGTGCTGCCTGAGTGGTTCTGTCACCAATATCGGCCATGTCGTCGCGTAACATCAATGCAATTGTAAATTCACGTCCCCAATAATTATTGTGGGCAATGTTGGCAAAACTCCCGTTTACAGCGGCTTGTAAGTCATCTGTATTGTTAAAAAAGTTGTCAGGACTAATAACTCCCACCGGATGTTCTTCAAGATCAGAGCATCCAAAAGCGAATATTCCCAAGCAAAATAAGGCTATATATTTTTTCATAATATTATTTTTAGGTATTGTGTGTATAATTTTAACACATAGGAACATAGCTTTTAGCAACGCTAAATAAGGCGTTTCACTTGCATTAATAATCATAGCATTTTGCGTATGGCTATGTGTGAAAACTAGTTTTTATAATTTCTTCCTTTGGACAAAGAAAAATCTATGTTTCTATGTGTTTAATATTATTTAGACTAGAATTTTAAATTAAAACCAAAAGTGAAGGTTTTTACATTTGGATAACTTCCGTAATCTAAACCTAAATTGGTATTACTTCTGGCGTTGGTATCATTCAGGTAATTTACCTCAGGATCAGATCCCGGATAATCTGTAATCGTCCAAAGGTTTTGAGCACTGATGTAAAAACGAACTTTGCTCAATCCAATTTTAGACACTACTTTTTCATCTAAACTATATCCGATAGAAATGTTTTTTAGACGGATATAACTTGCATCATAAACAAATCTTGACGAAACTCTTTTGGTTCTTGCCGCATTAATTGGCACATTAGTATCCGTATTTGTTGGTGTCCATGCATCTAAAACTTCTGTAGTTGCATTGTTGTTTCCAGACGCCAATTCCATCAAAGTATAGTTTAAGATTTGATTGCCTTCTGAACCCTGAAAGAAGATATTCAAGTCGATATTTTTATACGTGAAATCATTGTTGAATCCGAAGATAAAATCAGGATTTGGGTTTCCGATAAGTGTTTTATCGTTAGAATCCAGTTTTCCGTCACCGTTTACGTCTTTGAATTTTTCTCCACCTGCAATAGTTTCAAAGTTACCCGGAAGAGCCGTTTCACCTTGTTGAATTACACCATCATAAATAAATCCGAAGAAAGAACCAACCGGCTCACCAACTCTTAAAATTTGAGAATCTGTAGCAAGGAAATGTCCTGGCGTAGAGTTAATTATAAGGTCTTTGTTATCGGCTAATTTTAATACTTTATTCTTGTTTGAAGAAATATTGAAGTTCGTAGACCACGTAAAATCGGGACCGGTAAAGTTTTTAGTACTAATACCCAATTCCCAACCTTTGTTTTCTAATTCTCCAACGTTTTGAAGCTGAGAACCAATTCCTGAAATTTGAGGCAACGGTCTGTTGAACAATAAATCTTTGGTAATAGTTTTATAATAATCTGCTGTAATGCTGATTCTGTTATCAAATAAACCTAAATCAATTCCGTAATCTTGCTGGTATGAAGTTTCCCATTTCAAATTAGGATTATTCAAAGAAGTCAACTGAACTGCGTTTACAATAACGTCACCGCTCACATCATAAATTTCAGAGAATCTCGATAAAGTAGAGTAGGCGCCAATCGATGGATTTCCTGTTGCTCCGTAACTCGCTCTCAGTTTAAGATTTGAAACTGTTTTGCTGTCTTTTAAGAAATTTTCTTTGCTAATATTCCAGCCAATTGCTCCCGATGGGAAAGTTCCGTATTTGTAGTTTTTACTAAAACTTGAAGAACCGTCACGACGTGCTGTAAACGTTAGTAAATATTTATCATCATAATCAAAGTTTAACCTTCCGAAAGCAGATATTAATTCTGTTTCAGATAAATTCGAATCCGGTTTTAAAAATACAGTTCCTGCTCCCAAATTACGATACGAGTTCGTGTTGGTCAAAAATCCTCTTGAAGCCGCATAAGAGCTTTCGTTTTTGTTTTTTTGATACGAATAACCACCCAGAAGCGTTAAAATTCCTTTTTCGATAATTTCTTTTTTATACGTCAGATAATTTTCTGTAAGGAAAGAAGAAAATCTGGTGTTGTTTACAGAAGCTTCTCCTTTGATATTTTTTCCTGCAATTAAAGTTGACGGAATAAATCTTCCGGTTTGCGAATTATTATCTGTTAATCCTAAAGTAGTTTTAAAATCAAGGTCTTTCGTAATTTTATATTGAGCAAAAAAATTCGATCTGTGTACAATAGAAACCGTCTCTAAAACATTTTCCATTGCTGTTGCGTACGGATTATCGATATCATCTCCAATAGGAGCCGTTGATGTATAACTTCCATCAGCATTATAAATTCCTTTGTCCGGCATAAAACGATAGGCAGCAGCAATTACACCCGCAGCACCAGTTCCTCCGGCGCCAGTCTGGCTGATAATTCCTTCTTTGTTTTGTTTACTTTGAAATAAATTCAAGCCCACTTTAAATCTGTCTGATAAATCAGCTTCAAGATTACTTACAATCGTGTATTTATCGATTCCTGAATTGATAACAACACCATTTTGGTTAAAGTAATTTCCTGAAACATAATATTTAATGGCATCAGAACCGCCGGAAAATGATAATGAAGTATTCGAAATCATTCCTTCGCGATAAATTACATCCTGCCAGTCTGTGTTAGCACCGGCAGAAGTATGCGTTGTAAAACTTTTTCTGTACGCCACAAACTGATCTGCATCTAATAAATCAAGTTTATTGTTTACCGATTGTACCGAAGTTGAATTACTGAACTCAATAACCGGTTTTCCGGGCTTTCCTTTTTTGGTCGTAACCATGATAACCCCGTTTGAACCTCTTGATCCGTAAATAGCCGTTGCCGAAGCATCTTTTAAAATCTCGATAGAGGCAATATCCTGAGGCTGTGGCATAGAAGCTCCTGCGAAACCATCTACAACAATAAGCGCATCTCCGCTCGCATTGATCGACGTTCCTCCACGAACCCTGATTTTTATCGGAGCGCCTGGTTCACCACCATTATTAGATTGTACAGATACACCCGCAGCACGGCCTTGCAAAGCCTGTTCTGCACTTAATGTTGGATAAGCGGTTAATTCTTTTGCTGTTACCGAAGATACAGATCCCGTAATATCACTCTTTTTACGCGTTCCGTAACCTACCACAATTACTTCTTCAAGTGCTTTTGTGTCCGGTTTTAAACTTACATTGACAACTGTTTTGCTTCCCAACGGAATTTCAACAGTTTGATATCCTACAAAGTTGAAGACTAAAACAGCATTTTTTTCTGAAACTATAACAGTATAATTTCCATCCATATCCGCAGATGCTCCAACAGAAGATCCTTTGATATAAACATTGGCGCCCGGAAGCCCAAGTGAATCTTCGCTTGAAGTTATTTTTCCGGTGACTTTTTTGTCCTGTGCATTTACAACAATATTTACGAGTACAAAAAGTACCAGAAAATACCATTTAAGCGATTTAATTTTGAGGTTTGTAAACATTCATTTTTTGGTTTTAAGTTAATGTTAGATAAAGTAGAAAAGCAATAAACTCATTCCGATGATCAGCATGACAAATAGAATTTGCAGCAACATGAATTTTGTTTTTCTGATTTTCATATCGCAAATGTATACGGCGCAAACGATATAGAAATACAAAAAAGGGTATCTAAAAATACAGATACCCTTTTTTAAGCCTTATAAATAGAGGATTTTTATAATACGGAGGTAGATTTAGAAAATTTGTCAGCAAATTGTGACGGCGTTTCTCCGTATCTTTTTTGGAAACATTTGCTAAAGTATTTCGGGTTGTTAAAACCAACTTTATAACTTACTTCAGCAATATTAAGTTTGTTTTGTTCTAATAATTGAGCAGCACGTTTTAATCGTATTTCATGAATAAATTCGTTGGGCGTATAATTCGTCCACGCTTTTATTTTTAAGAATAACATCGTTCGGCTTACACCCAATTCTGAACAGAAAAACGGAATATCGAATTGTTCGTTTGATATATTTTCTTCAACAATTTTAAATGCTTTTTTCAATAATTCTTCATCAAGAGATGAAACGGTGATTTCTGAAGGAACAAAATTGTCTTCGCTTGAGAATTTGGCTTTTAATCTTTCGGTTGAATTCAGCAGATTTTTAACCCGAAGTTTAAATTCAGTTAAATTGAAAGGTTTACTGATATAATCATCAGCGCCGCTTTCGAGTCCTTCAAATTTATAAACCAGAGAAGATCTCGAAGTCAGCAGAATAACCGGAATATGACTTGTTTTTAAATTCTCTTTGATTTTAGAACAAAGCTCGGTTCCAACCATTTCAGGCATAATAACATCGCTGATAATTAAGTTGGGAACATGTTGCAATGCTTTTTCAAAAGCTATTTTTCCGTTTTCGGCTTCAATAATATTGTATTCTTTTTTGAGTAAATTTTTCATGAAAGATCTCAAAACCTTATGATCTTCGACAATAAGAATCGTTTGCTTCTCAGCATTTACCACAAAGTCATCAATATCTTCGTGTTCTGTTATTTCTGCCGTTTCCAGTTGAGCTGTATATTGCGCAATATCGTCGCTTATTTTAAAATCGGGAATAATTTCATCATCCAGAAGATGTGCTCTGCCCAACGGAAGTGCGACTTTAAAGACAACGCCGCCTGTTTTTTTATTCGTTACATCAATTGTTCCTTTATGCAGCTTTACAATGTTTTTTACGATTGATAAACCAATTCCGGTTCCTTTATTGTAGTTTTTCTGAACATTATTATGAAGCGGAACTTCAAAAAACAAATCGAAAATTTTATCAATATGTTCCTCTGAAATGCCAACTCCTGAATCTTCAACGGCAATAAAAAGATTTTCGTGATCGTGATTTATTTTAATGTTGATGTTTCCGCCTTTTGGTGTATAACGAAAAGCATTCGAAATCAAATTATAAAAAACACGTTCCAGTTTATAGCGGTCAAAGTACACCAGAATTTCTTCTTCAGAAGTTTCAAAAGTATACGTGTAGCCGCCGTCTTTGGCATATTCAATAAAAGACAAGAAGATTTCTTTCGTAAACTTTACGATATTTCCGTTGGCTGATTCCAGTTTAACCTGATCATTTTCGAGTTTTCTAAAATCCATTAAACGATTAATCAAACTCAAAAGATGATTGGCGCTTCCTTCAATAACCAACAGCTTTTTATACATTTCATTCGTTCCGTTATAATCGGCCAGAATTTGTTGTAACGGTCCTAAAATCAAAGTTAAAGGCGTTCTGAATTCATGCGAAATATTCGTGAAAAAGTCCAGTTTTGCGCGGTTGTTTTCTTCGATACGTTTGGTTTCCAGATATTCCAGTTCTAGTTTTTGTTTCAGTCTGGCTTTCGATTTCATAATCCAGATCAAACCGTATAAGCCTAAACCAATCACAATTCCGTAAAACAAAAATGCCCAAATACTGCGCCAGGGAGCGGGCTTTACAACAACGGTTAAGGTCGTTGGAACTTTGTTCCAAACCCCATCATTATTAGCACCTCGAACTTCAAAAATGTAAGTTCCCGGATTTTGAATGGCATAAATAGCTTCTGAATTTTTGGTGGTTGTCCAGTTGTTTTCCAATCCCGTTAAGCGATAACTGTATTGATTATTTTTAGACCGAATGTAATTTGGAATTGCAAAATTAATCGAGAAATTAGCCTTGTCATAATCAAGCGTAATGGTTTTGGTGTAACCAATACTTTTTTCGAGAATTTCAGCCGCATCATTTGGATTAACGGTTTCATTTTTGATTTTCAAATCGGTTATTAAAACCTGAGGTGCGTATTGGTTAAGGGAAATTTTTCTGGCATCAAAAAAGGTAGCTCCAGACGGACTTCCGAAATAGAATTTATTCGAATCAAGTTTTAAAGCCGCATTATCATTAAATTCATTACTCGCCAATCCGTCTTTTTGATCGTAAATAACAATTGTTTTTCTGAGTGTACTGTATTTTATAATGCCCTGATTAGTACTGATCCAAAGGTTTTTATCATCATCTTCTAAAATAGAATGAATGGATGTAATAACAGTATTTCCAATTTTAAGATTGATTTTATTGAATTTTTTTCCATCAAAATAATGCAGCCCTTTTGCTTTTGTACCCACCCAAATTTTATTTTGAGAATCCTGAAACAAGGTCAAAATATCATCGCCGGATAAAGCCGCAGCATCAAAAAAGAAATGTTTTATGGCATATTTATTTGAAGAAAAATTATTTAACGCAATAAGATTCAGTCCGTTTTGAGTGCCAACCCAAAGCCTTTTTTGTTTGTCGACTAAAATCGTACGGATAATATTATTGGTTAAAAAGTTAGGTTTCGTATTATCAAATCCAATAATTTGAAACGTATTCGAAATCGTGTTGTAACGAATCAAACCTTTGCTGAAAGTACCAATCCATAAAATCCCGTTTCCTTCTGTTTTGATAGAATAAACGCCGGTTTCTTTTAGATATTCGTTTAATTCGGGTGCAATGCGATGGTCTTCAATTCTTTTTGAAACCGTATTATAAGCCGAAATTCCTTTAGAAAAAGTCCCCAGCCACAAAATGTGATCTTCGGCAAGACACATCGATTTAATATCATTTTTGTTTTTCTGACCGGTTTTACTGTTGATGTAACTTGTTGCTTCCGTATTTTGATTGTAAATCGTAATTCCGCCGCCTTCCGTCCCAAAATAAATAGTATGGTTTTTATCGGCAATAATCGAACTCACCACATCAAAACTCATCGGAATCTTTTTAGAATTTTGATTGTAATTCGAAAAATTGACATTCGAAACATCCCAAATATTCACGCCTTTGTAGTAACAGCCAATCCAAACCGAACCTTTTTTATCAATAAAAACCGATTTTACCTTATCAATTCCGTTGCTATTGTTGCTGTTATTTATTTTTTCAAGGCTTTTATCTTTACCCAAGATATAGATTCCGTCATAAGCGCCAATCCACAAAGAACCTTCGCTGTCAATCGCCAAAGAACGAATATCAGGGTTGATTTCTCGATATTTTTCAGCCGATAAAAAAGAAACAAACTTATTGGTTATTTTATCGAATTTTAAAAGTCCAACATTTTTCGTTCCAATCCATAAATTCCCCTGAGCATCTTCAGCAATTGCCTGAACATTTAAAAGGGTAGTAGCATTTAAAGGATAATTTTTAAAAGTAAACTTGCCGTTTTTTCTGCTTGTTAATAAACACAAACCTTTCGTAGTTCCAATCCAGATTTCGCCTTTTTTGGTTTTTAAAATGCTTAAAATATTATTGCTCGGCAGGGTAGAAGTATCCGTTTCAGAATGAAAAGTCGAAGTAAATTGTGCTGTTTTCTTGTTATAAATTGTTAATCCTTTTGAAGTTCCAAACCACATTTCATTGCCAATTTCCTTAATGCACCAAATCGCATTGCTGCTTATCGTATGATTGGTTTTGGTGTGTAAATATCTTTTAAAAGTGTTCGCTACAGGATCGTAACAATTTAATCCGTTGTAAGTTCCAACCCATATTTTCCCGGAATTATCTTCTTCAATAGCCAGAATATCATTGTTGCTAATTGAGGATTTATTCGCAATATCATTTCTAAAAATCGTAAATCTACTGCCGTCATATTTGTTGAGACCGTCGCGCGTACCAAACCACATTTGCCCAAATTTATCCTGATGAATAGCAATAACAGAACTCTGCGAAAGTCCGTCAGTAGTCGAGATATTTTTAAGACGGTATTTATTTTGGGAAAATACATTCACCGAAATAAATATGATTAAGAGAAAAGCTATTTTATGTTTCATAGCATTTATTTTTTAGGTTCAAAGGAACAAAGGTTCAGAGGCACAAAGGCACAAACAAAGAAAAACTTTGCATCTTTGTGCCTCTGAGCCTTTGAACCTATTTTAAGCGCTTCTTTAATTGATACTCATACAACGACGGAATTTTTTCCATTGATGTATTCAGAAGTTCAATATATGGCTCAGGTTCGTATTTAACTTCGAATTTTGCATTTCCATTTACAGCAATAATTCTTGCAAATGGCCCGTCTTTCATTCCGTATAATAAAACAGGTTTATCAGAAGGATTAGAAACCTGAACATTCAGATTCCAAAAAGTACTGAATGGTCCGTGTGAAGGTTTCCAATACTCCGCACCGCCGCCGCCAAATAATAAATAAGCATTGTTTTTATCCGGGGTTATGTGCACCGTAATATTATCAAATAAATTTTGATGATTTGCTCCCGAATGCTGGTCCAGAAGCGGATCTGCAAAGATTTCGCAATTTTGATATACGTTTTTAGTTGCAAAAGTGTTGAAACTCAAAGGATGAACCGTTTTGTTGTAAATTTTGAGATTCTTAACCAAAACATTGTGCACACCGCCTAAAGTTACGGTATAATGCGCAATATGAGTTCCATCGGTTATGATATCCTGAACGGTAACATTTGAAATTTCTTCCGCCAGAATTCCGCTATCCGAGTTTGTGATCGTTACATCTTTGACCCAACTATTAAAAACACGCGTTAAAAATATCGCATTATTTCCTGGTTCTACGTGATGCGCGACTCTTGGAATATCAGGAAATGTAAAACGAATATGTTCGATTCCAACTTCGTTTAAATGTTTCCATTCGACCAATTGGGCCTGATAACTTGGTTTAATCGAAATAGTCAAAGGCGTTTTGATGGTTATTTTTGAACCTGCAATTTTAGTAATTTCCACTTGTTGTCTAACGATGGGAAGTTTTGGAAAATTCCAGTGATGAGAACCCGGTTTTACATTGGCACCTTTGTATAAATCCTTTATAATTTCGCCGTTTTCACCATCTTTATTAAATAATTGTAATTCGACTATATCGCCAACTTTCAAATCTTTTACTTCTGAAACAGTAATGACGTGTTCGCCCATATTTCCCGAACTAACTTTAGCCAAAAAACTTGGCGTAGGTTCGTATTTATCTAAATAAGATTTTACACGTTCACCCGGAATTTGCGTCCATATAAATCCGCCTGACCATGCATATTGCGAAAAAGGCAAATCGATATTGTTTTCCGTTTCGCGTTGTCTTTTATCAAACGAGGTTAAATATTCGCGAAGTTCTGCCAACGATTCAGGATTTTTAAGATACATCATCGGTCTCGGGCAATAAATTTCGGTTCCATTTTCACCGGAACCTGCACCGCGAAGTACAAAATTGCTTCTTTCGATATATAAAACATCACTTAGAATAATGCGTCCCGCAGGCAATTGCAAAATCACATTTCCCTGCGTTTCATTTGCTGCTTTTACTGCTTTTAGCAAAGCTTTAGAATCATCTAAACCATCATTTGCTTTTACACCAAAATCGGTAACGTTAATAATTTTTCCTTGAGATTCAGGAAGATTTGTTTCTCCAAAATGATAACCGGCGTAACTAAAATCCGGCAAGTAATTTGTTTTTGAATCGGTAAGTATTTTTGGAGTTTGTTGTCCCAGTATAATACTATTTACAAAGAGGCTGCAACAAATAATAAGGGTTTGACGATTCATGGTTTGTGGTTATTTGTGGTTAGTTAGTTTTTGGTTTTGCCACGAAGGCACTAAGGCACGAGGATTTTTTAAGCCACAGATTAAAAGATTTTGTTTCACGCAGATTCTGCAGATTAGAGCAGATTTAATTTTATTTTTTTTGGAGATAAATAATCTGCGCGTATCTGCTTAAATCTTTTTAAAATCTGCGTGAAACAAAAAAAAATGTGCCTTAGTGCCTTTGCGGCAAAACCTTTTATAAAGATCTCTTAATCCCTAATTCAAGCCCGCGTAATTCAGCTAAACCTCTTAAACGGCCAATGGCAGAATAACCCGGATTTGTTTTTTTATTTAAATCATCCAGCATCTGATGCCCGTGATCCGGACGCATTGGCAATACTGTATTGTTTCTTTTTTCGACTTCAAGAATGGCTTTTACAACTTCGTACATGTCGACATTCCCTTCTAGATGATTGGCTTCGTAAAAACTTCCTTCTTCATCTCGTTGCGTACTTCTTAAATGAATAAAGTTCATTTTATCGCCGTGACGTCTTACAATTCCCGGTAAATCATTATCAGCTCTTACGCCGTATGAACCTGTACACATCGTAAATCCGTTCGATTTTGAGTTGTACGCCGCCATCAATTCTATTAAATCTTCTTCGGTACTTACGACTCTTGGTAAACCTAAAATCGGGTAGGGCGGATCGTCAGGATGAATTGCCATTAAAACGCCTTTACTTTCTGCAACCGGAATAATTTGTTTTAAAAAGAAGAACAGATTTTCTTTTAAAGTTTGTCTGTCAATATGATTATAACCACTTAAAGTGACCAGAAAATCTTCAACAGAGTACGCTTCTTCGGCACCCGGAAGTCCGGCCAGAATATTTTGCTGAAGTTTTACTTTATCAGCATCGTCCATGGCGTTAAAGTATTTCGAGGCCTTTTCTATTTGTATCGATGTGTATTCTTTTTCAGCTCCGGGTCTTTTCAAAATAAACATTTCAAAAGCTGCAAACGCATTAATATCAAAACGCAATGCTTTCGAACCGTCTTCAACTTCAAAAGATAAATCGGTTCTTGACCAGTCTAAAACAGGCATGAAATTATAGCAAATACATTTGATGCCGCACAAAGCCAGATTCCGAATGCTTTCTTTATAATTTTCAATGTATTGCAGGTATTTTCCGGATTGTTTTTTAATGTCTTCATGAACCGGAATACTTTCTACAACCGACCAGATTAAACCCGATGTACCTTTTTTTGGATTACCGTTTTCATGCTCAATCTCTACTTTTCTTTTAATGATTTCTTCAATAGTCCAAACTTCGCCATTCGGAATATGATGTAATGCTGTTACGATTCCGGTAGCGCCGGTTTGCTTAATGTCTTGTAAAGAAACCGGATCGTTGGGGCCGAACCATCTTAACGTTTGTTCCATTTTTATGTGTTTTTGTGTTGCTTTCCTGCAAGGTTTTCAAAACCTTGTAGGTATAATTAGTAATGTTTTAAGGAGCTATTTCCCGCTATCCGCTGCAATCTTTTATGCCGAACCCCGGCACAAAAGGATTTCCACTCCTATCGGGGCTAGGACACTCGTTTTCATAAGAAGCATTTTTCATTTAATATCATCCCGAGGGATAACAAACAGGTTGTTTATACCTACAAGGTTTTTAAAACCGTGCAGGAGAAGAACGTAGTAAAAAATTAAATACTTGTAGCAGCAAATCCACCGTCTACTTTTATAATGGTTCCCGTTACGAATTTAGACATGTCGCTGCATAAAAATAAAAGCGCTCCATCAATATCTTCCGGAGTCCCAAATCTTCCCATTGGTGTATGTTCGATAATTTTTTCTCCTCTTGGCGTTAGTTTTCCTTCAGGCGTAAGTAATAAAGCTCTGTTTTGTTCTCCGATGAAAAATCCGGGTGAAATCGCATTTACACGAATTCCTTCACCATATTTTGAAGCCAGTTCAACTGACATCCATTGTGTAAAATTGTCAATCGCCGCTTTTGAAGCCGAATATCCAACCACTCTCGTTAAAGGTCTTTGTGCCGATGCCGAAGAAATATTAATTATAATTCCTTGTTTTTGTTTCGCAAAAAGTTCCGCAAAAACCTGCGATGGAAGCATGGTTCCAATAATATTTAAATCGACAACTTTTTGCAAATCATCTACCTGCATATCATAAACTGCCTGATTAGGCTGTATTGTTGCTCCCGGCATATTTCCGCCCGCTGCATTGATTAAAATATCAAGTCGGCCGTATTTTTCTACGATAAAATCTTTGGCTTTTTCAAGTTCTTCTTTGTTTAAAACATTGGCTTGTATGGCAAAAGCTTTTCCTCCGTTACTTTCAATAGCAGCTACAGTGTTATTTGCTTTTTCGATCGATTGTGATACAATTCCAACAATAACGCCTTGTTTGGCTAAAACGTTTGCAAAATTGCTTCCCAATACGCCTGCGCCACCGGTAATTAATGCAACTTTTCCTTTTAGATTAAATATTGAATCCATTTTAAATTTTATGGTTTATAATAAATTTTTTGCCACAGATTAAAATGATTAAAAGTGTTAATCTGTGGCAAATTTTCTGTGTTATTTTTTTGCGTTAACCTATTTTCTTATGGTCTGAATTATTTCAATTGCTTTTCTGGTTTCATTTTCAATTACTTCATAATCTCCTTCTTCCATGCGTTTTTTACTGATAAGTTTACTTCCCAGTCCAACAGCAGAAGCTCCTGCCGAAAACCAACTTTGAATACTGGCGTGCGTAGCTTCAACTCCGCCCGTTGTCATGAAAACCAATGATGGAAAAATATCTTTTATACTGCTTAAAAATTCTGTACCTAAAATATTTCCCGGAAAAAGTTTAACGAGTTTGATTCCGGCATTTTCGGCTGTAATAATTTCTGTTGGCGTCATGCAGCCCGGCGCGTATAGAATTTCTTTGCTTTTTAGAAAAACCGCCACTTCAGCAACAAAACCCGGGCTGATAAAAAAATCAGCACCAGCGCTTTCAAAATTTTTGGCTTGTTCTAAATTTTTAATAGTTCCGATGCCTAGTAGCATTCCAGGTAATTCGGCATTTCGAACAGCGACCATTTTCTTAAAGTTTGATAATGCCTCAGCACCTCTGTTTGTATATTCTACAGCTCTGATTCCGGCCTTGTAAAGCGTTCTTAAAACTTCTACAGTAATGGTTTCATTTGCATGAAAATACAACGGAAGAATACCTTGTCTTGCAATAACATCAATGGAGTTTGAGATCGTGTTCATGATTTTATATTTTTACTTTAATAACAATTTTTCTCAATATTCCTTCGCCAATCATAGCAGCGTGAACATCTTCCGGAAACAAAATCGTAAACTGTCCTTCCTGTAATTCAAAAAACATGTCCGGTTTATCATGAAAAAAACGAACGTCTCTTTCATCGCTGTAATCTCCGTTTGGACTCAAGCATTTTTGTCTGGGTTTCCACGCATAAGTTTCAGGACCTTTTATCAAAAATTGAATGTCGATATTTTGATCATGACATTCAAAACCTTTTATGCTTTCTTCTTTGGTTGATCCTTCACCGGAAATCGCAATCACCTTTAAACCATATGCAATTTCAAATGAGCCATTCTCCAGATTATTAATATCATTTTGACTTAAATATTCAAATGCTTTTTTAAAATTCGGATGCAAACTGTAGTACTTTGAAGCATTGCTTAAAATGTCTATAATCATATTTTAAATTTTATAATTGATTTTTTTATTTGTAATTTATTTATAAATACTAAATAAATTGCTTTTTTGTATGTAAAATATGTATTTTTGCGTGTACGCACACGGGCTTTTACAAATGTATAGAAAAAGTTAACTAAAACAACTTATCTTTCATAAAAAAAATTAATTTTACGAACTTATAAACGCATTTTAACCTTAAAAGAAGCACTATCATTACAATAAAAAAAATAGCAGAATTAGCCAATGTTTCGCCGGGAACTGTGGACAGAATCATTCATAATCGTGGACAGGTAACGCAGGATAATGTAGATAAGGTAAATGCTATAATTGAAAAATACGGCTATAAGCGAAATATTCTGGCTAGTAATCTGGCACTGAATAAAAAATTTCGTTTTGCTGTTTTTCTTCCTCAATATGAAAATATCGAATACTGGAAAAGTCAGATTACCGGAATAGAAAAAGCAGCTATTGAATTCCGAAAATTTGGAGTGGTTCTGGATTATTTTTTCTATGATTTTAATGCAGTTTCCTTTAAAAAAGAAATCAAAAAAGTTTTAGATTTTGAATGCGATGGATTGTTGTTTGCACCAATTTTTCATGAAGAATCAGTTCAGTTTTTAAAAGAATATCAAAAGAAAAACATTCCGGTTGTCATGATCGATTCTAATATTGATTCAAATACAGAACATACATATGTGGGACAGGATGCTTTTCAGAGCGGTTATCTGGCGGGAAGACTGATTAGTTTTGCTGTAAAAAATGAAAGACAAATTCTGATTTTTAAAATTACCAGAGAAATAGAAAGTACATCGGTTTATAAACAGCGTATTGATGGTTTTTATTCTTTCTTTAAAGATAATAAAGAACTTACGAATTTTAAATTCTCAGAAGTTACCATCAAAGATTCCGGAAATGATCTGTTATCTCTCGAGATGTTTTCAGGAATAAACAGTGTTTTTGTACCGAATTCAAGAGCTTATATTGTTGCAAAATTCCTCGAACAAAACAATATAAAAGGTGTTCGTATTATTGGTTACGATTTATTAAAGGAAAATATTGAATACCTTAATAAGGGAATAATTGATTTTTTAATCAATCAAAGACCTGAAGAGCAGGGGTATATGGGAATCAATCATTTATATAAAATAACGGTATTGCAGGAAACGGTAGAAAACACTCATTATATTCCGTTGGAGATTATTCTGAAAGAGAATTATTTTCCTGTTAGGAAGCCGGTTTGATTTTAACGATTTTTTTTTAATAATTAGACCTGACAGTTTTTTAAAACCTGTCAGGTCTTTGTTACTAAAAGTTATTATGCAAATTACTTCTTCAACTTCACCAAAAGCGGATTATTTACCTTTTCAGCAAAAGAACTCAAATACGTTTCCCATTCGGCTTTAGTTTGAAACGGACTTCCTTTTTTCCATCCGAAACCCACATAATAAACTGCTTTTTTCTTTTTTACAGCAATATTTCCATACAAATTACTGAAGTCCTTATCATCGGTTACATAATTATCAAAACTCGTTAAAGTGTTTTTTGGAGCCACCAATCCGGTTCCAATTTCAGAATCATCAATAGATTCCCAATGACTTATCCAGCCTTCTTTAACGTTTGTTCCAATAGTTCCTTTTTTATCATGAAGCGTTAATCCCGCAGCAATTGATTTAGCTCCTTTAATATTAATTTCAAAACGAGAAAGATAACTTCCGTAATCGAGGCTAATCAATTTAGATTCTTTTATTTTTTTTCCTTTTGCATCCCAATTTTCGTATGTTAGAATAAAACTTGTTCTAATTGGGCCTGTTGTAATGGTTTTCCAAGTGGTGAAATTTTTAGAAAAATAATATTTACCGTCGACTTTAACGGCAATTCCGCCAACACCACGGCTGTCGCCCACATGAAAATTATCTAAACCTTCGCCAGAATCTTTATGATAGGTTCCGGTTCCGTTAGTCGCTTTTTCGTACCATTTATTAATAATCGGGTAATCGACTCTTTTTAGCCAGGCATCAATTCCGCTTGTTAAAGTTCCTCCGGCAATTTTATCTTCAACCATTTTTTGAGCAACCGGACCATAAGTTCTAAAAGCGACTTTGTTGTTTTCCCAAGCGTAATCATCTGTTCTTTCAGGAACAAATCTTGAATAGCAATTGATGTTTTTAGTGGCTGATGTACTTGATGTTGGTACAATTTCAAAATCTTTGCTGGTAGAAGCCGCTACTTTTGGCTGAAATAATAACACATCCATAGTACCGTCGCCATCATTATCTACAGATTGGCTTTCCAGATATAAATCACTATTGGCTTCTTTTACAGCTAATTCTTCGAGATTTGCTGATGAAGGTAGTCCTAGCATTTTTTTTGTAAGTTCTACAGTTTCAAACTGGCGGTTAACAGAAAGTGAGTTTGTAACCGTAATAACTTTATTTTGAGACTGAACGGCAAAACTGCTCGTTATAATGAGGGAAAATAAAAGATGTTTTTTCAAAATATTTGGGTTTAATTTTATTGTGATTCTTAAATATACAAATCAAATACCACATACCAGTACATAATAGGAGTAAATATGTACAGCGTGTTGAGAATGAGATAAATTTGAAATAAAGTTTGTAAATAAATACTACCTTTAAATATAAATAATCTAAAAGACATGAAACAAAGCGCCGGCATATTACTATACAAATTCATCGATTCGACACTATTTTTTTTATTGGTTCATCCCGGTGGGCCATTTTGGAAAAACAAAGATTTAGAAAGCTGGTCGATTCCAAAAGGAGAATTTACAAATGAGGAAGATCCGCTTGAAGCAGCAAAACGCGAATTTCACGAAGAAACCGGATTTAAATTAGAAGGTGAAACAGAAGAATTTATTGCCCTTGAACCCGTTAAACTCAAATCAGGGAAAAAAGTTCTAGCCTGGGCTTTAGAATTTGATATTGATGTAACTTTGGTAAAAAGCAATGAATTCGAAGTTGAGTGGCCGCCCAAATCAGGAACTTTGCAAAGTTTTCCGGAAATTGATAAAGCCGAATGGTTTCAAACAGCAGAAGCCCTGAAAAAAATAAATCCTGCGCAGGCTGATTTTATAGTTCAGATAGTTTCAAAAATTTCTGCTACGCTCTAAAATTCCAATTACTTTATAAAATATTTTGTAATTTACATTTTCGGTCAGGCCGAATAATTTTAAAATGTAAATAATAAAATATGGAAGTTAAATGTATAATTTTTGATTGTGACGGAGTTCTTGTTGATACTGAAAAAATAGGAAATGGAATTCTTCTTTCTATGGCTGCAGAACACGGTTTTGAAATGAAACTTGAAGATGCTTACCGCGATTTTAACGGACGCAATTTAAAAGAATGTTTTCTGCATATTGAAAATGCCATTCAAAAAAAGCTTCCGGATAATTTTGAATCTGAATATCGCGAAAAAAGTTTTGAAGCCTTCAAAACTCAGGTAAAACCAATGGAAGGCGTTATAGATTTTATTGAAAATTTAAAAATTCCGTATTGTGTAGCTTCCAGCGGTCCCGTTGATAAAATCCGACTCAATCTTGAAGTCGCAGGTTTACTGGATAAATTCGAAAGCAAAATATTTAGTTCTTACGAGATTAATAGCTGGAAACCAGATCCTGGCATTTTTCTGCATGCGGCAAAACAAATGGGCTTTGATGTTAAAGATTGCATCGTAATAGAAGACAGTAAAGCCGGAGTAAAATCAGGAATATCAGGCGGATTTAAGGTTTACGGTTTTGCTAACGGATATAATAACGAAGATTTATTAGAAGAAGGAGCAATTCTTTTTGAAAATTATGAAGAGTTAGATGAACTAGTGTTTCAGGCTTAAAAGTTTCGGGTTTCAAGTTTGCGGTAGTTTTGTCATTTCAATTTCAACGGAAGCCTCGGGAAGATGCTAAAAAATAAGCCATTCCTACGGAATTTTATAATAGAGTTCTTTAGGAACGAATTATATTGTAGGGATGGATTTTAATCCATCTTTCACATGCATAATTCCGCCCAGTTTTGTCATTTCGACGGAGGAGAAATCACACTCGTATTTCGACAAAGATTGGCGACTTGCATTGCGGAATTTCTAGTGTGATTTCTCCTCCGTCGAAATGACAAGATTGTGGTTAATAAATGTAATTTGTTACACTAAAATAAAATTTTATATATTTGAATATAGATATTCGCTTTTTTTAAGGCTTTAAATATTAAATTATTAATGTTAGCGTTAATAAACAAACGATTTATTTAATTAAAAATGATTTCTCCCAAAGCGGTTGTTTTTAATATTGCGGTTTTCAAAACCGAAAAGTAACCTACAGACAAAAACAAAATGACGAATTTTATAATTAGATTTTTAGTTTTATCGATATTCTTTTTGCCCCATTTTTTTTGCGCTCAAATTAAAAAAATAGGCGTTCCTTTTATCACCAACTACAATCCGAAAACGTATAAAGCAGCTTCAGAGAATTGGGATCTTTTGCAGGATTCTAAGGGAATGATGTTTTTTGCGAATCATTTCGGGATCATGCAGTTTGACGGCGTACGATGGAGTATTGTAACCCAACCTGAAAATAAAAGTATGGTTCGTTCTCTTGCCATCGATAAAAACGACAAAATGTTTGTTGGCGCTCAGGGCGATTTTGGTTTTGTAGTGCAATTACCAAACGGACAATATAAATATACTTCTTTAGTAAAATTACTTCCCGCTTCGGCTAAAAATTTTGGTGATGTTTTGCATACCGTTATTCTCAATAACGAGGTGATTTTTTTCTCAAGCGAAAGATTATTCATTTATAAAAACAACAAAATCAAAGTCATAAAATCTGATTCTAATTTTGATGAATTTTTTAAAACCGATAATGCAATCTATGTTTTAGACAATCAAAAAGGATTATTGAAACTCAAAAATGATGTTTTAGAGCCGATGACCGACGGACAAAAGTTTTCCGGAATGAAGATTCGAAAAGCATTTGAAACGAAAGAAGGTTTAATACTACTGACTCAAAAAAACGGACTTTTTATTTACAAGAACAATGAGATAAAACCTTTTGTAACCGAAGCGGATTATTTGCTGAAACAGAATCAAATTACCACGGGAATTTTACTTTCTGATGGTTATTTTGGAATTGGTACACGCCAGTCCGGATTGGTTGTTATAGATAGTTTGGGAAATTTAATTCAGCACATCAACAAACAAATGGGTTTGCAAAATGAATATGTAACCAATCTTAAAACGGATAAAGAAGGCAATTTGTGGGTAACTTTAAAAGAAGGGATTTCCCTGATTCAGATTTCTTCGCCTTTGTCGAGAATATTGGATACTTCAAATTCAGAAACTAAAATATATTGCAGTCAAATCTATCAGAATAAATTATATATCGCCACAGATAACGGTTTGTTTTGGCTCGATTGGAATGCATACAAAAGTGGAAAACGAGAAAATGCCAACTTTCAATATATTTCAGGAATGTCTGAAAACGTTTGGAATGTGGCTGTTTTTGGGAATTCACTTTTGGCTTTTGAAAAAAATGGAATCTTCGAAGTCAAAGGAAATTCAGCCCAATTACTGGCAAAAACAGATGGTGCCTGGAAAGGTGTAATTATTCCCAATCGTCCTGATTTATTGCTGGTTGGCGGTTACACAGGATTGTATTTATTGAAAAATATAAACGGTTCGTGGGTTTTTCAGCATAAAATTAAAGGTTTTGATGAAAGCAGCAGAGTCATTGAAACGGATACAGCCGGAAATATCTGGATCGCGCACGGTTATAAAGGAATCTACAAAATTAGGTTTAATGCAACTTTTAATGCCGTTTCAAGTCTTCAGTTTTATAATCAGGCATCGGGTTTTCCGTCGAGTTTGTTTCTGAATACGTTTAAAATCAACAATCAGATTATTTTTGGGACAACTAAAGGAGTTTATAAGCAAGATTCTCAATCAAAGAAAATGATTCCTGATCTTACTTTTAAAAAATATCTCGGATTAGAAAACCATATTCGTTTGCTTAAAGCAGACAATCAAAATAATATCTGGTACGTTTCTGGAGAAAATACCGGAAAAATGACTCAGAAATCAGACGGAAAATTTACTACAGAAGAATTGCCTTTTAGAAAACTTCGATACTTATATGTGCCGGGTTTCGAAAATATTCAAACGACTTCAAACGGAGATGTATTTTTTGGTACCCAAGACGGTCTGATTCATTATAATACAACCAAAACCAAAAAATATCAATCGAAATATAAAGCGGTTATTTCAGAGGTTAAATGTATTTTTCCGAAGGATAGTTTGCTGTTTTCGAGCCGATACGATGTACTTCCAAGCCATAATGAAACCAATTCTGAAGAACTTTCTCCCGCTTTATCGCATTACAATAACGCTTTACATTTTTCATTTGCGTCACTTTGTTATGATGAAGCCGATGCTACAAAATATGAATATTGGCTGGAAGGTTTTGAGCCAAAATGGTCAGAATACACACTTCAAACCGAGAAAGAATATACGAACTTGCCTGAAAACGAATATGTTTTTCACGTAAGGGCAAAAAATATTTACGATGTTGTAAGTGAAGAAGCCATTTTTAAATTCGAAATCCTGCCGCCGTGGTACAGAACTTCATGGGCTTATATCTTGTATTTACTGCTTTTTGGGGTTTTGATTTATGCCATTATCAAATACCAAAAAAACCTTGCAGAGCGTGATCGCGAACAATTGATACTTAGTCAGGAAAAAGAATTGTTGCGAAATCGTGCGGAATTGAACGAGCAAAAACTGGCCTTAGAGCAGCAAAACATGGCTATTATGCGCGAAAATCTTGAAGCTACGATTAACCTAAAAAATGCAAAAGTGGCTTCGAATACCGTAAACCTCATCCATTTAAATGAAATTCTTCTTTCTATAAAAGACCTTATTAGCCAGATTGACAGGAAAAATGAGCCTAACGTTAATTTCAGTTTATTGTCTAAAATAAATAAATTAATCGATCACGAATTGCAAGGCGATCAGCATTGGAATGAGTTTGAAGAAATCTTTAATCAGCTTCATGACAATTTTATGCAACGATTAAAAACAAGTTTCCCGGAACTCACTCCACGCGATATGCGTTTGTGTGCTTATTTGCGAATGAATTTCAATACAAAAGAGATTGCTCCGCTTTTAGGCATCTCTGTAAGAGGTGTTGAAGACACCCGATACCGTATCCGAAAAAAATTGAAGCTTCCCTCAGATGCTAATATTACCGAGTTTATTTTGAATTTTTAAATGTTCTATGTGTTTAATTTTTTTTTTTACGCAGATTTAAAAAAGATTTAAGCAGATGCGCACAGATAATTATCTAAATTTAAATCTGCTTCAATCTGTAGAATCTGCGTGAAAAAAAATCACATAGAAACATAAATTTAAAATAGTAGGCGTGAATTCTTATAGATAAAAATCATGTCTAATCGTTTAAAACCGCTTATTAAGCGCTTTTTTATAATCAGTATAATCCTAAGTAGTTTTACGCGTTTTGACTTCTTATTACTACATTTTTTTATCAACACCGTAGTCAAACCGTATCTAAAAATGTAAGTCTTGCCTGATTTATTTGTTAATATTGTGCATTATTACGAAAATAAATAGTCTGTTTTTTACAAATAGATAGTTTGTTAACTAATAATCTTTACTAACAAAAAACTAAAAAAAATGAATCAAAAAGACTTTTTTTTCGGCCGACCACCGAAAAGCAATTACAATTTTTTATGGAAGAGATTTATCATTTTAATGATTTTAGCATTATGGCCTTTCCTTAAAATTCACTCACAATGTAATACCCTTATTTGGTCAGATGAATTTAATGGTACAACGGTAGATTTAACCAAATGGCAAAGTATTTCCGGAAACGGCTGTCCTTCGCTTTGCGGATTCGGAAATGCAGAAGCTCAACGTTATGACCCGAATCAGGCAACAATTGTAAAAGAAGGAACAAACAGTTATTTGAACATTCAGGCAAAATATGAGCCGAATGCAGCATTTCCTTCACAACCGTATTCTTCGGCAAAACTTACGACCGAAGGTAAATACGCTATAAAATACGGAAGAATTGAAGCCCGTATGAAATTATCTAACGGAACGGGCGCCTGGCCTGCTTTCTGGATGTTACCTGCAGGTACATCAAATTGGCCTTTTACGGGTGAAATTGACATCATGGAAGCCAAGCACAGAAACCCAAAATCGGTAGATGGAACGATTCATTACGATGGCGGCGGCTATCATTATACAGGAAGAAGTTACAGTTCGCCAACCGATTTATCGACAGAATTTCACGTTTATGCGGTAGAATGGGGACCAAATATTATAAAATGGTTTATTGATGGCAATTTATTTCATACCGCTACACCAAATACAACGGTAAACGGTGGATGGCCTTTTAATGATCAACAGTTTTATATCATTTTGAATTTGGCTGTTGGTAGCGGTGGAACGCCATACACGAGCGTAAACGGAGTAGGTGTAGAACCAGTTCCGGCTGATTTTCCGGCAAAACTACAAGTAGATTACGTTCGTGTTTACAGCGGAAGTTTTACTTATGGTGTTCTGGGTGATGCTAAAGTTTACAACAACGAAACCGGAAAAACCTATTCTATAAATGCTATTCCAGGCGCCACTTATAACTGGACAGTTCCTGCGGGCGCCACAATTACTTCTGGACAAGGCACAAATACGATTACAGTAAACTGGGGAACATCTGGAGGAGATGTTGCTGTAGCTACTACTGTTTCAGGATGTACGGCTAATACGTATAAACTGGCTGTAACAACAGAAGCGCCTTTACCGGTAGAAAGAATTTACGAAGATTTTCAATCAAACCGAAATATCGTTTACGGAAACAAAACGGGTGTTCTGACAGAAGCCGTTGCAAATCCGTCAGCTACAGGAGTTAACACTTCTGCTTTGGTAGGAAGATATGTTCGTAATGCATCTGAATTATATGATGTATTGAATATCAAAAATGTAACAATCAGCAATGCTAACGATTATGTTTACGGACGAAAAAAGATCTCTTTTGATATCTATACTTCGGCTCCGGTTGGAACAAAAATCTCAATGCAGCTTGAAAATAGTTTAGTAACAACGGCAACTAATTTTCCGTCAGGAAGACATAGCGGTTACAAAGCCACAACAACAGTTCAAAACAAATGGGAAACGATTGAATTTGAATTTGAAAAAGTTATCGATCCAAATACAAGTGCTTTGACTATCAATAATGTTGTTTTTCTTTTTGAATCAAATTCGAATTCGGGAGCGACTTATTATTTTGATAATCTGCTTACGAAAGCCGCACCAGAAAAACCAATTATTGCGACCGATGTTTTACAAAACTACGATGGCATCAATAAAATAATCAAAGGAACAACAACCGGAACGTATTCTGTTGTTGCAAATCCAGGAGCTAATTCGGTTAACTCATCTGCGAATGTGGCAAGATATGTTCGAAATGTTACCGAACAATATGATGTACTTTTCTTTAATACACAAAGTACGATCGAAGATGCAGGTTTACTAAAAAACCAGACCAATAAAATCATGATCGATGTTTATACTTCTGCACCAATTGGTACAGTTGTAAGTCTGAATTTAGAAAACAGTGCAACATCGCTTCCTGCTAATTTTCCAACAGGAAGAAACAGCAATTATGTAGCGATCACGACCAAACAAAATCAATGGGAAACGCTGACTTTTTATTACAATTCAAGTCCAGATGCGGGAACTTCAAACTTGGCGATCAACCAAATGGTGATATTAGTCAATTCAGGTTCTTTCACCAGCGATACCTATTATTTTGATAATATCAGAATTGGATCAACCAAACTTCCGGATACATTTACGCCAGGAGTGGTTTATGAAGATTATCAAACGGTTCACAATATTACCTTTAGAGATGCCATTGGAACTTATACTGCAAATGCAGCAAATCCAAATGCAAGCGGAATCAATACATCTTCGAATGTTGGAAGATATGTTAGAAAAGCAACTGAGTTGTATGATAATTTTTCATTCAATACGACTTTAACGAATATTGGCGATTTCAAAAGCGGAACCAAAAAATTCGCAATGGATGTGTACACGTCTGCGCCTGTAGGATCTATAATTTCATGGCAGGCAGAAAGCAGTGCTTCGATTCCGTCAAATTATCCTGCCGGAAGACATAGTATTTATCAAGGTGTTGTAAAACAAACCAATACATGGCATACTGTAACTTTTACGTATGCAAGTTCACCAGACGCTTCGACTTTAGATAGCGAAGTAAACCGTTTCGTTTTCTTGTTAGAGCCGGGAACAAACTCTGGAAACACATATTATTTTGATAATATCAGAGCTGTAAATTTAGTTTCTACAGAAAACCCTCCGGCAACTTTACCAGCGCCGTGGGTTAGCACAGATTTAGGTGCTGTAACTCCTGCGGGAGAAGCAACACACAGCAATGGAACTTTCACTATTAAAGGTTCAGGAACAGATATTTGGGAATCTAGCGATCAGTTTCAATATGTGTATCAGCCCATTACAGGCGATGCCGAAATTATTGCCAGAGTAACTTCATTGACCAATACCAATACGTACGCAAAAGCGGGTGTAATGTTTAGAGAAACGCTTACGCCAACTTCTAAACATGCTATGACCACCATTACGGCTGCGGCAGGAGTTGAGTTTTTATCAAGAGATGCAGTTTCGGTACCAACAATTCAACAGGGAGCAGCAGGAACTTTTCCTAAATGGCTTCGTACTGTTAGAACAGGAAACGTATTTACGTCTTACACATCTGATAACGGAACAACCTGGACACAAATTGGTACGGCAAGAACGATTGCAATGGCCAGTACTCTTTATGTGGGAATGGCTGTAACATCTCATGCTAACGGAACTTTGGCAACGGGCGTTTTTAGTGATGTAATTGTTCGAAACATAACGCCTCCAAATAACAATGTCAATTTGGCTTTAGCAAAAACAGCAACAGCTTCTACAGAAGAAAATGCTACTTATTCTTCTGCGAAAGCCACAGACGGAGATGCAGGAACTCGTTGGGCAAGTAGTTTTGCCAATGCAAGCGAGTGGATTTATGTTGATTTAGGAAGTAATTACAACATCAATCGTGTGGTTTTAAAATGGGAAGCCGCTTTTGCAACTCAATATAAAGTGCAAATTTCTACTGATAATGTGTTCACCGAAAATGAAACCGTAAACACTCAAACGGCCAGCGATGGCGGAACCGATGATTTGACTGTTGCCGGATCAGGAAGATACATTAGAATTTTATGTACAACGAAAGCTTTAGCGCCATACGGATATTCTCTGTTTGAAATCGAGGCTTACGGATCTGCTTCATCGGCCAAAAAAGCGGCTGTTATCGAAACGGAAGAAGTAGAAACAGCTTTTACTATGTATCCAAATCCTGCCAGTAATTATATACAGCTTTCATTACCTGAAAAATTAGATAATAAAGTGGTAACGATTTATGACAATGCGGGAACATTGATACTACAAAGCAAGGTAGATAATGATTCTAATGAAAGCCTGATTGATATAAGCAGACTTACAAAAGGAATTTATATTCTGAATTTTAAATCAGATCAAAAAAGCTGGACTAAAAAATTGATTAAGAAATAATTAAAAATCCGTTGGGTGTAATTGTTTTAAAATAATCTTCTCGTTAATGACTTGGAATTAAATTTAAAAAAGGATAGCACCACAATATCACCTGACGGATTATTTAAGTCATTTAAAGTGACTTTAGGTTTAAAATCTATTTACGTAACCCCAAAATTAATTTAGATATGAAAAGAATTAAACTCACAAAAATTCCTATTCTGATCACATTGTTTTTTGTGTTCTCGAATTTTATACACGGTCAGGGAGCCATACCATTTACGATAACCAATAGTTCTACATTTAATGACAACGAATTGTATGTAGCCATTGTAGGTATTGATTACACCACCGGAAACCACGTTTGGGTAAATGCCAAAACAAGTCAGGTTTTACCAATGAGTCCCTCTTACAATACCGTTACGGGACCAACAATTGGCGGAAATACCGGACCGGGACAAAACTCAAAATATGCAGCTTGTTTTACCAAACTAAGCGAAATTCCAAATAAAACTTTCACATTGCCTTTAATCGCAGGCTGCAGGGTTTTTATCGCCAAAGGTTCACAATTGTATTTTTACTTTTTTGGAGCCAATGGCGCTCCTTCGGGATATACTTCTCCGAATCCGCTAAACGTTACAGATCCAAATCAGGGCATTTTATATGAAATTATTGAATTAACAAACAATCAATACGGTTTCTTTGGAAATCCTTCGAGAGTTGATTCGTATAAATACCCAATGGGAATGGAATTATTCGGAGCTAACGGATATCAGAAAAAAGTAGGTGAACTAAAAAAACACGCTGATATTGTAGCCGCTTTTAAAGCGAATGTTCCAGCAGAATTTCAAGGTTGCGTAAATGATGCAACGGGCGAAATTACAGCGCCATCTAAAACTCCAGCTTTCGCAGACGGAACGGGTGGAACTTCTGTAGGACCTCAAGCCAATTATTTAAAATCATATATCGATGCGATCTGGAATAAATATAAAAATGAAGATTTAATATTTTATGCCGGAGATGCGGGAGTTTTTAAAGGAAGAGTTATTGGTGAACAATTAGAAGTTGTGGGACAATCAGGAGGTTTTGTTGGCCGCACGGGAAGAGTTCAAAGCCGACCAACAACGCAGGAAGCGCTTGAAGGAAAAGGTGTTCTGGACAGAAGACTGGTTGATGGTGATTTAGATCTTGTAGTTCAGGCGCAACTTACAGCGGCCATTAACAGACATATGGTGAATACTACAACACCAAATCCGGGACAACAAAACTGGTACAATGCAGCACAATTTTATCAAACAAACCCAACCAATCATTATTCTAAATTCTGGCATTTACCGGGAATTAGCATTGATAATCTTGCGTACGGATTTGCTTATGATGATGTGGCAGATCAGTCACCATCGCTTCATACGCCGCAGCCGACAAAAGTAATTGCCGTTTTTGGCGGATATGCCGGAACAGTTCCTTCTGTTCCCGCTACAACGGATGTAATTACGGTTTATAAAGATTGTAATTATACAGGATTTTCAGGCGGATTAACGATTGGAGATTATAATTTGGCGCGTTTAAAAACATTAGGTGTTGACGATGATGCTATATCTTCTCTTAAAATTACACAGGGTTTTAAGGCGATTTTATATCAGGATGATAATTTTGGCGGAACTTCAACTGTAATTACTTCTGATAATTCTTGTTTGAATACAACCTGGAATGATAAAGTAACTTCGATTAGAATTTTAGCAAACGGAACTACAACTTTAGGAAATCAAACTTTCTTTTTGCAAAACAGAAACAGTGGTTTGAATATGGATGTTTGGAGTGCAAGTTTAGCAAACGGAGCTAATGTTGCTCAGGGAACGGTAAATTCAGCAAACAACCAGAAATTCACTTTCACACACTTAGGCGATGGATTGTATAAAATTATAGCAAACCACAGCGGTCAGTCTTTAGATGTAAATAATTTCAATAAAGCGAATGGTGCAAACGTAGAGCAATATCCATACAATGCGACAACAAACCAACAATTTGTATTGGTTGCTACTGGCGATGGATTTTATAAAATTGTGGCCAGACACAGCGGTAGAATCGTTGAAGTTGCAGGAGCAAGTACAGCAAATGGTGCCAATGTACAGCAATGGGATAACAACAATCAAACGTGCGGACAATGGAAACTTGTTCCGGCTACAACTTCTCAAACATCTGTTTTAATTCAGGCGGAAGATTATTCTGCTATGAACGGTATTCAGGTGGAAGCTACAACAGATACTGGCGGAGGTTCAAATGTTGGTTATACCGAAACTGGCGATTGGTTAGCCTACAACAGTGTTAATTTTCCAACAACTGGTTCTTATCTAATCGAATACAGAGTGGCAAGTGCAGTCGCAGGCGGTAGATTATCTTCTGATTTAAACGGCGGAACTATTGTTTTAGGCAATGTTGATGTACCGAATACCGGAGGATGGCAAAACTGGCAAACGGTTTCTCAAACGGTAAACGTAAATGCAGGAACGTACAATTTCGGAATTTACATTCAGAATACCGGAATGAACATCAACTGGATAAAAATTACAAAAGTTGGTGCTGGTTTAGCTGCAAAAACGACTTCGCCTACGGTAGAAGAAGAACCTGTTGCAGCTGTTTTAACGATATATCCAAGCCCGGTAGAAAATACGCTTTTCATCACGACAGAAGTAGACGGAAGTAATGCAAGCATTGTAGATTCTCAAACAGGAGCTGTCGTTGTATCACAAAAAATCAATAACAATAGCGTAGATGTTTCGCGTTTAAGAACCGGAATTTATTTGCTTGTTGTTGAAAAAGACGGACAAAAAACGGTAAAACGTTTTATCAAAAAATAGCATTAAATAGGATTTCAGATTTTAGACTTTAGATTTTAGATTGGATTTTGATACCGAATAATTTTTGATACCAAATTCCGATTACATAGTAAATCTAAAGTCTAAAATCTAAAATCAACAATTTATTAAATTCTCCCCCAAAATTTAAATATCTATTAATCTATTAAAAAATGTTACCATGAAAAACAATTACAAAGCGATCCAGCTAAGATGGATCTTAATTTTCGTTCTGGGTGTTTTCAATTTATCAATGGCCCAAAAAAAAGTAATCGCTTACATTCCAAACTGGATTGATCTGAATTCATTTTCGAGCACCATTCAGTACAGTAAATTAACGCATATCAACATTGCGTTTGAAAATCCCGATGCAAACGGATATTTAACGTTCAATTCAGGAAGTAATACCATTATCAATGCCGCGCATGCTCAAAATGTAAAAGTTTTTGTATCTCTTGGAGGAGGTGCAATTTCTGAAGGAGGAGCCATTCGTGACAATTATTTTAATCTGATTACACCTGGAAACAGAACGGCATTTATTCAAAAAATCTACGATTATGTTATCGCTCACAATTTTGATGGTGTCGATGTAGATTTAGAAGGCCCTGCAATTAATGGTGATTACGGAGGATTTGTAATAGCTTTAGCTAATAAATTACATTCTGGCGGAAAACAAATTACAGCTGCGCTTTCTGAAGGTTATGGCGGTGCAAATGTTCCAGTGTCTACTTTTGCTGCTTACGACTGGATTAATATTATGGCTTATGATGCAACAGGACCTTGGCAACCAGGAAATCCTGGACAACACTCTCCTTACACCATGGCTGTAAATCAGTTTAATTACTGGACAGGAAGAGGTTTACCGGCAAGTAAAGCCATTATCGGACTTCCGTTTTATGGATATGGTTTTGGAGCTTCAGCTAATCAGGGAATTTCATTTGCCAATATCGTAGCCCAATATCCGGGTGCAGAAAATGTAGACCAGGTTGGTAATACAATTTATTACAACGGAATTCCAACTATCAAAGCAAAAACAACTTTTGCAATTCAAAACGCAGGTGGAGTTATGATTTGGGAATTGTCTCAGGATGCAACTGGTTCAAAATCATTACTTACTGCTGTTGATCAGGTTGTTAAAGGAGGTCAGCCACCAGTAGGAACAGGTACTTTGATACAAGCAGAAAATTTTTCTTCAATGAGCGGTATTCAAACTGAAGGAACAACTGATACTGGCGGAGGTTCAAATGTAGGTTACGCAGATACAGGAGACTGGATGGCGTATTACAATATCAATTTTCCAACATCAGGTTCTTATGTAATTGAATACAGAGTAGCAAGTGCTGTTTCAGGAGGAAGATTATCTTCTGATTTAAGTGCCGGAACAATCCAACTTGGTGCTGTTGATGTACCTAACACAGGAGGATGGCAAAATTGGCAAACGATTACCCAAACCGTAAACGTAAATGCCGGAACGTATAACTTCGGAATATATGTTCAAAATACGGGTTGGAATCTAAACTGGTTCAGAATCACAAAATCAGGATCGGCTTTAGCAGCAAAATCAGCTTCAACAGATAAAATTGAAAGTCTGACAGTTTATCCAAGTCCAACAGAAAACGAACTTTTCTTTTCTGCAGAAATTTCAGGAGCAAACGTAAGTATTATCAATTCTCAGGATGGCGCTACAATTTCATCACAAAAAGCCAGCACCAACAGTATTGATGTTACAAGTTTAAAAAGCGGAATCTATTTGATTTTAGTTGAAAAAGACGGAATCAAAACGGTGAGACGTTTTATTAAGAAATAAGACAAAATGAAGAAAAATATAAAAGTTTTAATTCATTCAAAGCTACTCTTATTCGCATTTATTTTCGTTGGTTTAAGTTGCCATGCGCAGGTCATAATGTTTGATGATTTTAATTATTCAGGCAATACTGATCCACAATTGGCATCCTTTAACAAATGGCAAATTATTAATGGCGTAAGTGGACCTCCGGAAGGAGCCACTTACAGCCGTAATAACGTCAATTTTATTACAGACCCGAATGATTCAGCTAATAAGTTGATGACATTGAAAACAACGGTTAATGGTCAGTCAAAAGCGGTAACACATTCCAGAATAGAAAGTTCTTACGAATATTTTGAAGGAACTTACGCATCAAGAGTGTATTTATCAGATGAATCTTTTATAAGTAAAGATGCCAACATACAGACCTTTTTTACCATTGTAAGTTCAAGTCTTGCTCAGGATGGTTCAAAATATAGTGAAATGGATATAATAGAGTATATGGCTGCTGATAAATGGGGTGTTTCTCCAGACAATCGAGTTGGCTATACCACTTCCTATCACAAATATATTGCAAATCCATGGAAGCCCTGGAAAACCTATTCTACCCAGCAAAAATCATTAGCCGGGTGGCATACTTTCATTGCTACCTGCACAGATGGTGTCAATATCAGATATTATATGGATAATACCCTTATTGCAACTCATTCTGTTACCGATAATGAAACTCAGGCAGGTCTTCCGGTTTATCCCCGAAGTACGATGCAGGTAGCATTCGCAAACTGGATTTGGAATAATGTATTGGGTACTGGTACTAACAACAGAGAGAATACTTTCATGACAGACTGGGTTTTATATTATAAAAATACAGCCTTAGATCTAGCCCAGGTTAATACTTTGGTGGCTAATTATAAAGCACAAGGTTTAAAAAGAAGAAATCTGGCAGGACAAACCTTTTATGAAACACCACAACAAACTGGTGTTGCCACAGTTTATAAGGATTGTAATTATGCTGGATACGCTGTTAGTTTACAAACCGGGGATTATACTTTGAGTCAATTGCAGGCAAAAGGAATTTCAGATAATGATATTTCTTCACTTAAAGTACAAAGTGGCTATGAAGTAGTGCTTTACGCAAACGATAATTTTTCCGGTTCATCTACCATTATTACTGCTGATGATACTTGTTTGGTTGATAACACTTTCAATGATGTTGCTACTTCTGTAAGAGTGAGAGCCATAACAAATTCTTCATCAGTATTGATTGAAGCGGAAAGTTATGCCAACATGAGCGGAATTCAAACCGAAGCAACCACAGATACTGGCGGTGGATTAAATGTGGGTTATGCAGATACAGGTGACTGGCTGTCTTATAACAACATTAATTTTCCAACATCCGGTTCTTATTTAATTGAGTACAGAGTCGCGAGTGGTGTTAACGGAGCAATTATTTCTTCATATTTGAGTGCAGGAGCGATTCAGCTTGGTTCTGTAAACATACCGAATACCGGAGGATGGCAAAACTGGCAAACAGTAAGTCAGACTGTAAACGTAAATGCCGGAACTTATAATTTCGGAATTTATATTCAGAATACAGGTGTGAATCTCAACTGGATCAGAATTACGAAATCGGCTTCAGCTTTGGCGGCAAAATCAGTTTCAACAGATAAAATTGAAAGCCTGACTGTTTATCCAAGTCCTACAGAAAGTATACTTTTCTTTACTGCTGATGTTTCAGGAGCAAATTTGAGTATTATAAATTCTCAGGATGGCGGTACAGTTTCATCACAAACCGTTAACACTAACAGTATTGATGTTTCAGGTTTAAAATCAGGAATCTATTTGATTTTAGTTGAAAAAGACGGAGTCAAAACCGTAAGGCGTTTTATTAAAAAATAATTTTTTACTCGCTACAGATTACAGAATTAATAAGATTTTTTTATTTCACGCAGATTTTGGCAGATTTAATTTTGATAGCAATCAGCTTAAATCTTTTTAAATCTGCGTGAAAAATAAAACACACAGGAACATAGGTTTCTCATAATGTTAGTATAGTTTGTGATTCCGGGAAACGAGGAATCTTCGCAAGTTGCTATGTAAAGTACTTCAAATCTTTGTGGAACTGTATTGTATAGATCCTTCCTTCGTCAGGATGACAAAAATGAGGATAAAATCTATGTTTCTATGTGTTTAAAAATCATGCAACGTATAAAATAGTAATCCCCAAACCTCAAATTCATATGAAAAACAATTACAGAATTCGCTTAAGTTTACTCCTGTTTATTGCTTTTAGCAGTTTTGCCGTTGCGCAGACTTCTTTAGGCTCGAGTAAAACCTTCATGAACAATTTAAAGAACGGACTCGCAAATGCTACTTCAAAAAGCACAGAGAAAACCGTTTTGCTTGAGGCAGAGAATAAAAACTTCAATGCAAAAATCAATTACAAACAATCAAATGCTTCACTTGAATTTTTGATTGGAGAAATCGCTAACGTTCCGGAATCTTCTTTTTACATTAAAGTAATGGATAAATCGCTGGAAGGGCATATCATTTTAAAGAAAACAAGAGAAGCTTACAAATACTACTCTGATGCTAAAGGAAACGCCTATGTTTCTAAAGTAGACATCAATACGCTGATATGTATCGATTACAAAAATGTTCCTGAAATAAATAAAACGACCAGTAAAACAGCAGTCGCGGCTGCAATCGCTCCGGCTTTATTGAATTTACAAAGTTTACCGGGAGCTGCAGGTTGCGTTATGCTGGATTTTGACGGTTATAATATGCCGGCAGGAAATCTTTGGAATAACGGAAACGCAATTAATGCAGCACCATCGGGAATGAGCGATGCTGATGTACAACAACATTGGGAAGTAGTGGCAGAAGATTACAGACCTTTTAATGTAAATGTTACAACAAACGAAGCTGTATTTAATTCATACCC
Source organism: Flavobacterium chryseum (assembly GCF_004362015.1). GTDB lineage: Bacteria > Bacteroidota > Bacteroidia > Flavobacteriales > Flavobacteriaceae > Flavobacterium. The sequence continues at coordinate 264,838 of NZ_SNWW01000006.1, read as the reverse complement.
AAGAAACAGAAGAATGCGCGTGGTGGTAACTCCAACCAATACTGCAGCCCCGGGGGCGGGAGGTGTGGCATATATTGGTTCCTTCAATTGGGACAATGATGTACCGTGTTGGGTATTTATTACTTCTGGTAAATCTGGTGGAGATGCCTCAGCGCATGAAGTTGGCCATACTTTCGATCTTGGTCATGACGGACGTACAAATCCTGCTGAAGATTATTTTGTGGGTATAAACAATACTTCCTGGGCACCAATTATGGGAGCTGGTTACTACAGACCGGTTGTACAATGGAGTAAAGGAGAATATGATTATGCCAATAACAAACAAGATGATGTTGCCATTATTGCCAGTACTAAATTTGGTGTAGGATACAGAGGTGACGATTACGGAAATAACACCGCATCTGCAGCCAATTTAGATTATAACGGAAGTGGAGCCATCAATCAGAAAAACGGAATTATTTCCAGCGATGCTGATTATGATTTCTTTACGTTTACTACAGGTGGCGGAAATGTTTCAATCAACGCCAATACAGTTTCAAGAGACGGAAATTTGCATCTTTTAATCAGGTTGTATAATGCTGCCGGAGCAGAAATGGGAACGTATTGGAATTCTGATCCGTTTGCTTTAAATGCTTCTATGAATGTGAATTTGCCAGCCGGTAAATATTTTATCGGAGTTGATGGCAGCGGAGCAGGAAGTGCCGGTTATGGCGGATATTCTGCTTACGGTTCTATCGGAAGTTATTCTGTTACAGGAACAATTCCTCCCGGAGGAAATATTAGTCCTACAACAGATGTTATTACGGTTTATAAAGATTGTAATTATACCGGATTTTCGGGCGGTTTAACCATCGGAGATTATAATATGGCACGTTTAAATTCTCTTGGAGTTTTGAATGATGATATTTCTTCTCTTCGAATTACACAGGGATTTCAGGCGATTTTATATCAGGATGATAATTTTACAGGTGGTTCTACAGTAATTAATTCTGATAATTCATGTTTGAATGCAACATGGAATGATAAAGTAACTTCTATCCGAATTATCGCAAACGGAGTTACTACTTTAGGAAATCAGACTTTCTTTTTGCAAAACAGAAACAGCGGCCTGAATATGGACGTTTGGACTGCTAGTTTAGCAAATGGAGCTAATGTTGCCCAAGGAACTGTAAACTCAGCAAACAACCAGAAGTTTACGTTTACTCATTTAGGAGATGGATTGTATAAAATTATTGCCAATCACAGCGGTCAGTCTTTAGATGTAAATAACTTCAATAAAGCAAATGGTGCTAATGTTGAGCAATATCCGTATAACGGAACGACCAACCAACAATTTATTTTAGTTGCTGCAGGCGATGGATTTTACAAAATTATTGCAAGACACAGCGGAAGAATTGTTGAGGTTGCCAATGCAAGTACAGCTAATGGTGCCAATGTACAGCAATGGGACGATAACGGTCAGACTTGCGGACAATGGAAATTAATTTCTACGACAACAGCCCAAACTTCTACATTAATTCAGGCCGAAAATTACTCTGCTATGAGCGGAATTCAGGTAGAAGCTACAACAGATACTGACGGAGGTTCGAATGTTGGTTATACAGAAACCGGCGATTGGTTGGCGTATAATAATATCAATTTCCCTACAACAGGCTCTTATTTAATTGAATACAGAGTAGCAAGCGGTGTAGCTGGCGGCAAATTATCGTCTGATTTAAATGGTGGAACTATTATTTTAGGAAATGTTGATATTCCAAATACGGGAGGATGGCAAAACTGGCAAACGGTTACACAAACAGTGAGTGTAAATGCCGGAACGTACAATTTTGGAATCTACATTCAGAATACCGGAATGAACATCAACTGGATCAGAATTACTAAAATTGGTGCAGCAGCAAGTCCAAAATCATCTGCAATTATTGCTGAAGAAGAAGTTGATGAGGTTGCATTCAATGTTTATCCAAATCCGGTATCAGAAACGCTTTTCTTTACTACAGATGTTAGTGGCGGAAATGTTAGCGTAGTGGATTCTCAAACAGGAAATTTGGTTGCAAAACAAAAAGTAAATGATAACAGCATTGACGTTTCAGGTTTAAGAAGAGGCGTTTATATTGTTGTTTTTGATAAAGAAGGTAAACAAACAATTAAAAGATTTATAAAGAAATAAACTTTTAACCATAATGTAAAAAGGCTGCCCGAAAAGGCAGCCTTTTTTTATGATTTCTAATTCAGAAAAAATCACGAATTATTTGGTTTTGGTTTTATCAAGTTCACCAATAAACGGAATCGAATCCTGAATTTCAGATCGTATAATAATTTGCAGGTATTGTTCTAACTGAATAAACTTTGCAGCGTTCATAGGCCCAATTACTTTTTTGGCCTTGCCATACGTTTTAGATAACAGTTTCTCTAAATCTACATTATTGGTCAAATTATTTTTGGTCAGTTCATCAGCTTTTTCGTCAGTAAGAGTACTATAATTGGTTGCATAGTCATCGATAATCTGAATTTTTTTAGCGCCTAAAGCTTTGCGGTCTTTTTCGTAATTATTATACACTTCCTCAAATGCTTTTGCCTGTTCATCCGACAAATTCAGATACTGATCTACAATTTGCTCTTTAGATTTACCATAAATATCCTGAATTATAGCAACTTCATCCTGAGCGAACATAGTTGTAGAAACTGTAATGGCTAACAATAAAAATAATTTTTTCATAATTGTGGTTTTTTAATAGCGTTAAAAATATTTTAAAGGTTGTAACATATTATTTGTTGAAATCATAACTTAATGTGGCACCTAATCCAAATTGATAAGTAGAAACATAATCAGTAGCAGCTACAATACCGATATTAGTCCAATAGTAACTATTGCCAACGGCGGCTGACATCGATTGTAAGTAAGCATTCAGGTTAATAGACAATGGCGAGCTTGTTGTAATTTTTACCCCTAATTTCGCCTCCCAGGCAAAATAAGTTCCTGTACCACTTCGTGGAGTTTCTAAAATAGCAACACCAGCTCCGGCTCCAAGGTACGGCAGTAATTTACCAGAGCCAGTTGTAAAATAATGAGCGTAATCAAGTAATACATAATTAATAGCACCTTTATCATCGCCCTCATTTAGTTGGGTTCCCAGAGGTCCGTACAGAGGTAATTTCGTATCAGGTCTATTGTATTTCAATTCTACCGAACTGTTTTCGATAAAGAAATACTCCAGACCGGCACCATATTCAAAACCATCCTCTACATAGCCATACATATTGTCGAATTCAACTTTGTCTGAAAAGGCATAACCGCCATATAAATTAAGTAAAAACGATTGTGATTGCTGCGCTGTGGCAAAAATGGAGCATAAAAAAACAACGAATAATAGATTATATTTTTTCATAATTCAGGGTTTTAATTAGATGTATCTATTTTTAATTTGATTTCTTATCAGTAAGACTTTACTGATTTTTTTTTAAACTAAAAGCAAAATTAATTTTAGTTTTTTATAAAACATTTTTAAGCGCTGTAAGTTTGTTTCAAATTAGAAAATGAAACAATTTTTGAATTAAAAGCCTCTATTTTATGGGATTTTTAGAATTGATTGTTTAGTTTATTCTTAAGTAAATAAAAAAAGTCCATTTCATTTTTTTGAAATGGACTTTTACCAATCATAAATTGGCTTTGTATTTTCTGGAATTTAATTTAGAATCAGGTCTATGTTTTTTGATAATCTTGGTGCTAATTCAGGATTTGGGCTATTGTTCAAAATCCACGGTACAAGTTCAGCATTTTTAATGATCTCTTGTTTTGAATATAACATACTAAAATATTCCTGTCTTTCGAACCCGTCTGCAGGCACCGGAAGATTTTTTTGATCTTCAGAAAGATCTTCAAAATAATATCTTGATTTTGCAAGTGAAGGATATTTGCCTAATAAATAATCATTTATAGTATAAGATGCTCCTTCTTTATACAAATCTTCTCTTATTATAGGTGTAATAGTCAGTTTTTTAATGTTCTGTTTTAAATTTCTGTAAGCTTCTTTTGTAGTCGAAAAATCAGATTGTAAAAGTTTGTTCTTTTGCGATAATTGCCTGATAACAGAAAGCCGTACATAATCGCCGTTTATTTCTATCACTTTAAAAATAAAATACTTGTTTTCTATGCTTTGGCTGCCATTAGGCCCTCTTTGTTTACTAAAAATAAAACTCCCTAATTGCAATTTGTGTTCCGGATTGTTAATGGCTTTTTTCCACATATACGGATTATAAACCATTTGTTTAAAAACATAAAAAGCGATTATCACAATAAGGCTTACGAGTAGTATTTTTTTCATTTGATCAGAAATTTAAAAGGCATTTAGATTCGAAAGATAACACCTTTCATTGATTTTTATCAATTTTAAAATTATACTTTAAACCATTTCAAAATTAAAGTAAGCGTTGTTCTTTTGTAAAATTCAGGCATCCTAAACCAATCAATAACAAATTGAAAATTAGTAATGGTAAAAAAGCTTTTGCAAAATTTATTTCAGATTCGTCGCTAAAAGTTTCGACTTTAAATTTCGACCAGTTTTCTTTTTCAACAGCAGCATTATCGAATATTTTGGGATAAAAATACAACCTAATTTTTTCGTGAAATTCTTTTGTTTTCTTTAAAAATAAAAGTTGGTTTTCAAGATCAGATTTTGCGATTTCATTCAACTGAATTTGAGTATGTAATGTTGGTACAAATTGAGCGATCAAATGACTGGCCTGATTTCGCTGTTCGAGCTTTGTTTCTAATTCTCCCGATTGAATTGCCGATTCGTCGTCGCCCATTTGCTGCATGGCATAATACCAAAGCCAGCTAAATTCGGCATCAGGCAAAACATAACTTTTAAATTGCGGATAATGCTTGTAGAATTTTTCGAGTGTAACTTTTTTGTCCATGTCCCATTTTTCGTGATAGGCATTTCTTTGTTTCAAAGTTAGTTCCAACGCTTCGGGAACAGGATATTTATTGACAATATAACTATTGATTGTTGCCGGCAAAATAATAATCATAAACAACCAAATCGTTAATAAAATAACAGCATTGAAGTTTGAATTCTTTTGCAGGGAAACAATATAAAAACAAACTGAAAACCAAAAAATAATATATGAAACGGAAAGAATGTAAAATGTAAAAAGTGACTTGTCTAATGGAATTTTCAAAAAGAAAATGGCTGTAAAAAGTACAATGCTTAAAAGTACGATCAAACTTAAAATTCTGATGTAGAATAATTTAAGAATATATAAAAAGGTGTTATCACTTTGTGTTGCCACAATTTTCCAGGTTCCGGATTCTTTTTCTTCAGAAACTATATTATAGGTAAAAGCGATAATCAAAAGAGGAAAAAGATAGATAAGCACAAAACTAAAATCGATATTTCCTAATAACAAATTGCTCGGGTTGTTTAGTTCTGAATCATATTTTTGAGCTTCTAAACCACGAATAGTTACACTTTGAATGGACGGATTTACATCACGCTGGCCAATTGCCAAACTGTTTATGGGAAGCGTTTTGTTGACCAAAGAAAATTTGATGTAGTAGAGCAGAAGCCCCATTTCGTCTTTATGGTATTTTGCATTTCTGGCAATATGCTCCTTTTGATAAAGGGCCGCTTCGTTGATATTTTTAGTTTGCTTTTGTTGAAATTGTTGTCCAATTAAAAGACTTATAAAAGCGATGATCAACAAAAAAAGCAAGCCAATTTTTGTTCCTTTCGATCGTATGAAATTTTTAAATAATAATGCTAACATTTTAAATGGCTTTAAGGTTTTTGGCGGCTATTTTTATGACAATAAACAACAGGCTAATCCAGAGAATAATAGAGAGGATAGAAATGATTTCGCTTTTTAAAACATCCCGGATTCCTTTAGGTTCATAATGAAATTCTTTTATGTCTGCCCAGTGTTCTTTGCCAATTATGGCTGGTTTGGCTTTGTTATTACTGATGTATTTTATCTGTAAAGCGTTCATTTTTTGTGCCATCGTATAACGATAAGCTTCCGCTTGTTTTTGAAAATCGATATAGGAATCATAATCCGTATTGGATAATCCCATCGATAGATTTTTCATCGCGATGTACGGATTTATAAACGAAACTGTCTTGGAAAAACTGTTTTGCTTTTTATAAATCTGAAGTAAATCTTCGAGATGTTTGTTATAAATATGAGAACTGATTTTCTCGCATTCAGTCATGATAAAACCTGAATAATTAAAAGGCAGTTTTTGAACAGAATCTACTTTGTAAGCACGAAGCAAAGAATCTTTAATTGCTTTATAATACGGGTCATTAGGGTTATGGCTGTCGCCTTGTTTGAGAATATCTTTTTCGATATCGCTGTTAAATTGTATTTTCGACGGCGCTTCATAAATGTAAGCACCAATTGCCTGGATTGTTCTCGGTAAAATAATCGTAAAAATAAGCCAGATCCCAATTAACGAAACCAAAGCTTTTTTTGAGGTTTTGCTTGAAGCAGAAACCAAAACAGCAATCGCGCAAAAAAACAACAGATATATAAAATGAAAGAAAACAAACAAGACCATTTTGATCGTTTCATCTGCAGAAATGCTAAAATTTTGAAGCAATAACCAAATGAAAACGAGAATAATGATGGTTGGAATAAAAAGCAGCATAATTACAGAAACAATTGCTAATGTTTTGCCCAGTAAAAGTTGTCTCCAATTGATACCCTGACTCAAAAGTAGTTTTAAGGTTCCATTTTCTCTTTCGGCTGCGACCGCATTAAATCCGATAAAAAAGATTAATAAAGGCAATAGAATTTGCAAAACCATCGCAATGCTGATTTCTCCAAAACGAAGCATGCTGTTAGAAAATCCTGCTTCAGAAAAATTAGCGGTGTTTTGTTTGTGCGCTTCGAGAAATATGGCGTTCCCGAAAAAGGGTTCCATTCCAAATTCAAAAACACTTAGCGGTGTACTTTTTCGAAAGGCGAAATTTCCGTAGTGCGCCATTCTGTGCGGATTTTTATCCGGATTTTTCAACCAGTCTTCTCTGGATTCGTGTTGGTATTTTTCGCTGGTTTCATTTTGGTTAGTATAATTTTTCCAACCTGAAAATGCTGCGTAAAGCAATAAAACACCAATAAAAATGGTGATGATATAAACAGCCGAATTTTTAAAAACTGATTTTCTAAAATGCTGGGCTATTAATTTTTCTGCGTGTAATGACATAGTTACAGATTAAAATTTATAAGTTACAGTTAGCGTGGCATTTCGAGGCATCCCTGGAAATAATCTCAAATAATTTTGAGCGCCCAACCAATAGGTTTTATTGAATACATTGCCGGCATTTACCGCAATTTGCAAATTGCTTTTGTTGGGTTTATAATATAAAGCGGCATCAAAAACGGTAAAATCAGGAATTGTAAAATCTCTGGTAAACCACGGAATTTTACTGCTTTGATATTGCATCCCGAAACCAATTCCCAAATCCTTCAAAACCGAATCGTCTTTGAAATTATAGCGTGTCCATAAATTGGCGCTGTTTTTTGGGGTGTTTTGTTTTCTGGCGCCAATCAAAGATTCGTTACGGTCATTGGTAATTTTAGCATCGATGTAACTGTATGAAGCATTTATTTGCCAGTCTGGAGTAATATAACCGGCCAAATCGCACTCAAAACCGCGGCTTCTTTCTGCACCTCTTGTTACCAGTAAATCCGGATTTACAGGATCGTTGGCATTCATTAAAATATTACGCTGATTTATTTCGTAAACCGCTGCATTAAAACTCATTGTATTATCAAGGAAAGTGGCTTTTAGTCCAATTTCTTTCAAATTACTTTCAAGCGGATCAAATAAACTTCCGGCTGGTAATGATCCCGTTTGTGGCATTAAAGTAACCGTATTCGATTGAGGCTGATATCCTTCGAGATACGTTGTGTAAACATTTATCGCTTTGTTAATCGCATAAGTCACACCAACTCGCGGTAACAAAGCTGTCTTTTTAACCTTCAATTCATTGCTTGTTTCATAATTCGTAATATCTTCAAACCATTCGTTTCTCAAACCCAATAAAAAAGTGAATTTTTCCCACTGAATCATATCCTGAATATAAATGGCGTTGGTTGTAGTTAATGCAGATGGCAATGCTGTTCTAACATTCAACGTATAATCATCGGCACTTCGAACCGTGTAGGTTGGATTATTCAAATTAAAATAATTCACATTTGGTTTTGGCAACACAACACCGTCAATGGTTGTAGTTTGATAATTGGCAGCATTTGCCGGAACAAAGGTGCTGGCTACAGATCCGTCGTTTAATAAATAACCTCTTGCCGCATTTTGTCCGCCGCCTTTGGTTTTGTTCCAACTGCTTAAATAGTAACCAGTCAATAATTTATGATTTAGTTTTCCAGTTTTAAAATCAAAATTTAAAAAAGCCGTTAAATTGTCCACATTCCAATATTGCTGGCGCTGTACAAATTGCATCATTGCCAGACTAGTAACAGGCTGATTGTTCATATCAACGGCAAAACCATTTGTAGTGCGGTGTTCCTGAAGATCTTCTGTCCAGGATTGTTTCATGTACGAAGCATTAAAACCAATTTTAGAAGTGAATTTATGAGCAAGATTGGTCGTAAAAATCATTTCTTTCGATTTAAAAAAATCACTTGGCGCGCCCAGATTTAGACTTATTGGCGTTTTATTGAGATTGGTAACTCCGGCAACGGCGCCAAAAATAGGCTGTCCGCGATCAAGAATTCCGGTCATGTCGCTCAGGATTAATTCGGTATTAATAGCGGTTTTCTCATTCGGAATATAACTGAAAGATGGCGAGATCAAATACGATTTATTGCCAACCAAATCACGAAACGATTTAGCTTCCTGATACGCTGCGTTTACACGATATAGCAAAGTTTTAGATTCGTTTAAAGGCCCTGTAAAATCTAAAGTTCCACGGAAAGTACTAAAACTTCCAACACTTAAACTGACTTCTTTTCGTTCAATAGCCAAAGGTTTTTTTGTTACCAAATTGATGCTTCCGCCCGGATCTACAGACGAAAATGTCGCGCTCGATGGTCCTTTAATAACTTCGACACGTTCTATATTGCTCGTTAAAGGCTGTAGAAAATAATACTGGCGTGTTCGCATTCCGTTTATAATCTGGCCTTCTTCATTTTGACTAATTCCACGAATGGTGTATTGATTGTAATAACTGGCAGGAATTACACCGCTTGTCATTTTTACTGCATCTGCTAGATAAAAAGCAGCTTTGTCAGCAATTAATTCTTTGGTAACTGTTGAGATAGATTGCGGAATATCTTTGTTGAGTACAGCCGTTTTGGTTGCTGCAAATGAATAATCGCTGTTGTATTTTTTTGTAGAACGACCCACAATTTCAACAGTTTGTAATTCGTTCCATTCCATTTTGATGGAATCTTTAGCGATGCTGTCTTTAATTTTTTCATTAATTGCCTGTCCTTGTAAATAACCCGAACTAACGATTATAAACAGCAATGTAAATAAATGTTTCATTTTTATATTGATGGAAAATTTTCCTTTTAAACTGTTTGTAAATACAAATTCTCAAGATCGTTGGCTGAGATTTTAGCTGCCTCAATAACCGTAACAAGATTTCCCTGTTTCATGATTCCGATGTGTGTGGCAACTTCTCTGGCTCTGAAAATGTCATGTGTTGCCATTAAAATTGCGGTCCCGTCTGCAGAAAGTTCTTTTAGGATTTGAGAGAATTCATTAGATGCTTTCGGATCTAATCCGCTTGTTGGTTCGTCCAGGAATAACACTTTTGCTCTTTTGGCAATCGCAATTGCAATGCCTACTTTTTGTCGCATTCCTTTAGAATAGCCGCCAAGATTTTGATCGTGTGCCGTAATTTGTAGTCCTGCTTTTGTTAAAAAATAAGTCAGTTCTCCGGTTGAATATTTAAATCCGGCAAGAGAGGAGAAGAATTTAAGGTTTTCGATTCCGGTAAGGTTGGGGTATAACATAACAGTTTCAGGAATGTAAGCCACATCTTTTTTGGTTTTATTTGCATCGGTGACAACCGAAATAGTATTGATTTTAATTTCGCCTTCGGTTGGTTTTATAAAGCCCAGAAATAAATTGATAGCAGTTGTTTTTCCGGCACCGTTTTGTCCTAAAAGAGCAAAAATTTCACCCTCTTTAATCGTTAAGTTTAGTGCATTCAAAGCGATATGTTCGCCATATTTCTTGGTTAGGTTTTTTGCTATAAGCATAGTTTATATTTATTTGGGATTATTTATTGAAATTGAAATAAGAATAGAGAAATCCTATACCAAAAACCGCTGAAAAGGCATTGATTCTGGATTTTCTAAAAAGAAACAGGAATGTTACTACGAAAAGTTTTATAGTTTTATACTTTTTATCTTTCAATAAGAAAAATAAAACAGAATAGCTCAGCCTTTATTTTAGAACAAAAGCAAAGATGATTTTAGACATTAAAAATTGTAGTAACTAAGAAAGTACAGGAGGTGCCCTTAAAGCGAAAAGACTTCCTTTAAAAAATGTCGAAGCCGCTGTTTTGTAAAAAAATACAGGCGTACTTACAACATTTACGTTTTGAAATGATAAAGAATGAAATGCATTTGGGATGAAAGTGCTAAATGTAAAATGACAAACAGGACAATTATTTTCAACCGAATGTGCGTGTGTTATTTGCTTGTGATGGGCGCTATATTTATGATCGCAGTGTTTCTCTGTTAACTGCTTATAAACATGTTCGTAAGAATGGACGGTCTGAAACAGCATTGAAAACAATACGGTTAAAGACATTAAAAAATTAATAAATATAATTTTCTTTTTCATTCTTGATTTTTGGAAATCCGGCAGCTAATAATGCAACACGGTTGCAAATATAGAAATCTTATTTTCAAAATCTATAACGTTCTGTGTTTTTATTTTAAAGTAAATATTGTTTTCAAATCAAAGTAGGAGTGATGAAAAATAGCATTGAATTTAGAATATATATCAGAAAAACGTCCTTAAATTTCTCTTTTTTTGTTTTACTAATTCTATAACGGCGCTTCAGATTTAAATGTCTATATTTGTTTACGAAAATTCAAATAAAATCCACATGCAAAACAACTTCCTGGGAAAATTAAAGGAAAACGAAAATAAATTACTAACGATTTGGTCACAACTTCTTTTAGAAAGCGGATCTGGAGATGGTGCAGTAGAAGAAGAGGAATCAAAAGAATTTGCTTCATTATTTTTAAGTGCATTAGCGATATCAGATGGCAAGTATGAAAACTCTAATGAGTCTGAAAAAGTCGAGGATCTTATTGTAGGAATCTCATCTTCAAGAGGTAAACGTGGGTTTTCTCCAAGAGAAAATGCTCAGTATCTTGTAACATTCAAAGAAGCTTCTTCACAAATTCTTTCAGAATTAATTGTAGACAGAGCAGAACTTTTTACTGCAAATTTGAGATTGAATGCTATTATAGACAATTTGATGATATTAACATTTGAGGCTTTCATGAGAGGAAGAGAAGATGTTATATCAAGACAAGTAGATGAAATTAGTGAAATTTCTACACCTGTTATTGCAGTTTGGGATGGTATTGTAGCCTTACCAATTATTGGAACATTAGACAGTTCAAGAACACAGGTTGTAATGGAAAATCTTTTACAGCAAATTGTTGATACAGGAAGTTCGATTGCAATACTTGATATTTCGGGTGTACCTGCAGTAGATTCACTTGTAGCACAGCATCTTATCAAAACGGTTAGTGCAACACGTTTAATGGGAGCAGAATGTATTATTAGTGGTATTCGCCCTGAAATTGCACAAACAGTAGTACATTTAGGAATAGATCTTACGGGTATTATTACTAAAGCTTCATTGGCAAGCGCTCTTCAAACAGCCTTCGATATGCTTCAGTTAACTGTAGTTAAAAAAAGATAACCGAATAAGATTTTATAAATATGGATAGAATTCCTATACTCAAAATGGGAGATTTTTTGTTGGTAACCATACAAGTAGATTTGTATGATCAGCTGGCAGAAAACCTGGAATCAGACTTGATAAATACCATAAGTAAACATAGTTCAAAAGGTGTGTTAATTGATATATCGGCAGTTTCGATTATAGATTCATTTATGGGTCGTATACTAGGAAACATTGCAGTAATGTCTAAAATAATGGATGCACAAACTGTTGTTGTAGGAATGCAGCCTGCGGTTGCTATTACACTTGTTGAACTTGGTTTGTCCTTAAATGGAGTTATTAGTGCCCTGAATGTTGAGAAAGGCATGGATTTACTGCGCTCAAAAATGCATACTAGCTATAATGAAGAGCAGCTTTATGACGACGATAACGAATAATAAAGAAGAAGCTTTTATACTAAAAGAGCAAGATGTGGTTCCGTTGCGTAATCGTGTGAAGGAGTATGGGGTAAAGATAGGAATGAGTATTCTGAACCAAACCAAACTTATTACCGCTACGAGTGAACTTGTACGTAATCTTTTAAAATATGGCGGAGGCGGAAAAGTTATAATAGAGTCTGTCAGTAATGGTCGGGATAATGGCGTGCGCGTTACTTTTATAGATAACGGCCCCGGAATTGCAGATGTATCCCTGGCAATGAAAGACGGATACAGCACAGGAAAAAGCTTAGGTTTGGGTTTACCCGGAACAAAAAGGCTTGTAAATGAATTTGATATTAAAACAAAACTAGGAAGCGGAACTACCGTAACTATAATAAAATGGAAAAATGGATAATACTTTTTCCAGTTATAAAATTGACGATCGAAGTCTGATCGCTTTTATAAAAAGAGAAATACACAATCTGGCGCTTCAGTTGGGTTTTACACCACACAGAGCTGCCGAAACAGATATCATAATTGCAGAATTAACTTCAAATCTCATTAAATATGCAAATGGAGGTGAGCTGCTGTACAGAGCTCATTTTAATGAAGGATTTAATGAAATTGAGATTTATTGTCTTGATAATGGAATAGGAATTGAAAATGTGACAAGAATGATGAATGATGGTTATTCTTCATCAAACACACTCGGACACGGATTAGGAACTATTAAAAGACTAAGTAACGATTTTCAGATTTATTCAATGAAAAATTGGGGAACCGTGCAATATATCAAAATTTGCGAAAAATCTGATATTGTTTTTCCTGAATTAAAAAACGGATTCAGTTACGCTGGAATTGGTATTAATTATCCGGGCGAGAAAGTTTGTGGAGACGGGTATCATATTAAAAATTCCAGAAAAGGTTTTCAGATATTTGTAGGCGATGGTTTAGGCCATGGTGAACACGCCAGTGAAGCCGTAAAACTAGCAATTAAAGCTTTTAAACAAACTGTAGAGACTGAACCTTCAGAAATTATAAGGGAAATTCACGGCAGTGTAAAAAAGAGCAGGGGACTTGTTGCAACAATCGCGTCTGTAGATTATGATAAAGAAACCTGGAATATCTGTGGCGTTGGTAATATAAATACACGCATTCATAATGGTTTAGAAAACAAAACCTATACTCCGTATAACGGAATTATAGGTCATAATATTCCCCGTACTTTAAACAGTACAATTCTTCCGTACAAAAAACATCAGATTATGGTTATGCATAGCGATGGATTGCGTACAAGATGGAATTTAAATGATTTTACTTCGATATTAAAACAAAATTCTGGTATTATTGCATCTTCTATATTAAAAGAAAATATAAGAGGTACTGACGATGCTACAATTCTCGTTGCTAAAATAATTTAAGTGTTATGAAAGAGATCGTAAAAATCAATCTTGATAACGAAATGGACTTAATATTAGCCCATAAGCGATCTATGAAAATTGCTGAAATGTGTGGGATGCCATCTTCTGCCCAAACCAGATTTTCGACCGCTGTATCTGAAATCGCAAGATGTTCTATTGCAAAAGGAAAAAACTCTTTATTGGTACTTGGCATAAATATTATCAAAGCAACACAAAAAGAAATTGTCGCTATTCTAACTGATTCTGTTGATCTGAAAAGTTGCAATCCGGAAGCTTTTAGTTATGCGGAAAAAATTTCCGGCAACATAAAATATACTTATTCCAATAACAAATCGGTTACAACAATAAGTCATTTGGTTACGTCACCCGGACTTCTTTCAGAAACGAAAATAAAAGGTTTACTGGATTATTTCAAATATGAGCCGCCTTTATCGCCTTATGACGAAATCAGAAAGAAAAATATTGAGCTCATTGCACTTTCAGAAAAACTGGGCGAGAGCGAAAACAGATACCGACAATTATCTAATACAATTCCGGTTTTAATTTGTATCATAAACGAACGCAATAATGTTCTTCTGAAAAATGATTCATTAGAAAAACATCTACAATCGCCACTTCTTGTTTTTGACAAAAAATCTTTAATTACTTTTATTCATCACTATGATGTAAATACAATTTTAGAAGGATGGAATCGGGCAAAATCAAATAAAACTGAATTTTTAGGAGAAGCCAGAATCAAAAACGGACAAAATTATATTTGGCATTTAGTTTCAATTATCCCAAACAAAGCAGAAGACGGAACTTTTAGCAGTTGGCTCATTTATTTTGTGGATATTGATGCCCAAAAAATAATGGTTGATACCCTTAAAGATAATTCTGAATTGAAATTGATTCAGCAGGAATTAGAAGGCGCAAATTCAAAATTACTTTTTAAAAATAAAGAACTGGAGCAATTTGCCTACATTGCCAGTCATGACCTTCAGGAACCATTGCGCAAAATTATGATCATGCTTTCGCGCGCAGGAATAAGTCTTTCAGAAGAGCAGAAAAAAGAATATTATTTCGATAAAATTACAATGGCTGCCGGAAGATTATCGCATTTGATTAGCGACGTTCTTAATTATTCAAGAATAGACATTAAAGACCATCATTTTGAAGAAGTTGATCTTAATGATACCATATCTGAAATTTTAGATGATTTAAGTATGGTAATTGAAGAAAAAAACGCTCTGATTAATGTAAAAACACTACCGGAAGTTAAAGGACTTAGTACACAGCTTCGCCAATTATTTTATAATTTGCTCAACAATGCATTAAAGTTTAATTCAGATCAGCCAAGCGTAACAATAGCAGCAAACAATGCCGGTCCGGAAGATGAACTTGCCGCTTCAGGTAAGTATGAAGTCATTTCGATTGCTGATAATGGTATTGGTATGGACAGCCAATATTCAGGCCGTATATTTGATATGTTCCAAAGGCTGCACGAACGTGATCAGTATGGTGGTAATGGTATTGGACTTGCCTTGTGCCGACGAATTATTGAAAATCATAATGGAGCAATTAATTTTACAAGCAAGCCCGGAGAAGGAACCACTTTTTGGGTATATTTTCCAAAAAAATAGAAATATAATTCAGCGATAACTTCAGACGATATTTTGTTTTAAAAAGACCGGCAAAAAAATAATTTCAGTCAGGAAATAATTCATAATAGCAGAAAGAGCTAGATAAAAAGAGCTAAGTATTTGTAAATAAATGCTTAGCTCTTTTTTATTTTATATCACAATTTTTATTTAGAATGATTAAAAATAATTTGGATAAAAGGATTATTGCGTTTACTTTTGCCGTGAATTTAAACTTAAACCAAATGAATATTATAACCTTTAAAAAGATTCTGTTTAGCTTTTTGTTTTTAACATCATTAACAATGATGGGTCAGGAAACAGGAAAAGTTACCGGAAAAGTCATTTTAAGCGGAAATACTCCAGCAGAAAATATTTCTGTGAGTCTAAAAGGAACAAAGTATAACGCCGTTACAAACCAACACGGACAATACGAAATAAAAAATGTAAAAGCAGGTAGTTACACTATCAGTATTAAATCTGTAGGTATTAGACCAGTTGAAGAAAACATTGTTGTTACGGCTAAACAAACAACAACGAAAAACTTTTCACTTTCTGAAACTCAGGAAGATCTTGATGAAGTTGTTATTACAAAAAACAAATACAAGCAGGATAAACCCTCTTTGTCATTGCGTTTACAAACTCCCGTTCTTGAAATTCCACAAAACATTCAAATTGTAAGTGGTCAGACTTTAAAAGACCAGCAAATCATCAGTATGAGCGACGGAGTTATCAGAAATGTGAGCGGAGCTGTACGTTTAGAACACTGGGGCGATATGTATACTAACATTACAATGCGAGGTTCTCAAATTCAGGCTTTCCGTAACGGATTTAATGTGGTGTCTTCTTTCTGGGGACCACTTACTGAAGACATGAGTTTTGTAGATCATATCGAATTTGTAAAAGGACCAGCAGGATTTATGCTTTCAAGCGGAGATCCAAGCGGTCTTTATAATGTAGTTACCAAAAAACCAACAGGAGTCACTAAAGGCGAAGCAACAGTGATGGCAGGAAGCTATGATTTCTACAGAGCCAGTCTTGATCTTGATGGAAAATTGGATAAAAAAGGAAAATTTTTATACAGATTTAACGGAGCAATTCAAAAGAAAGGTTCTCACAGACCATTTGAACACAATGACCGTTATGTTTTTGCTCCGGTACTTTCCTATCAGGTTGATGATAAAACAAAAATTACACTTGAATACAACTTACAACATGCTAACATGAGCGAAGTTGGTTCTTTTTATGTTTTTGGTGCCGATGCTGCGCGCTACGGAACCATGCCGGTAGGTTTTACAATGACTCAGCCAGGTTTACCTGATACAAAAATAAACGACCATAGTGGTTACCTTGTTTTTGAACATAAGTTTGATGATAACTGGAAAGTTACTGCACAAACAACTTATTTTAAATATTTGCAGGAAGGATATAGTTCATGGCCAAGCGGAGTGGGGCCGGGTCCAGTAGATTTGAATTATGACGGAACCCCTGACGGAACTCTTGCAGTTGGAGAAATCATTAGAAATGTTGGTATCTGGGATTCTGAAAGTAATATGTTTTTGGGACAAATATTTGTTAACGGAAAATTTAATACAGGAGCTGTTACACATAAAGTATTGGGTGGTGTAGATTTAGGAAGCAAAGATTATATTGCAGATTGGGGACAATCGCATGATCTGGATACATTTGCAACTCCATTTAATATTTTTAATCCTAATTATGGAACACCTGCTAATGGTTTACCTAATTTCGATCGCCAGACACCTTTAAGTATCAGAGCGAAGGCTGCAGGAGGTTTGATGAGTTCAGAGTATGCTGCGGGATATGTTCAGGATGAACTTGGTTTCTTCGATAATAAACTTAGAGTAACTGCTGGTTTAAGATATACGTGGATTAGTCAGTCAAGCTGGGGAGGAGATCCGGTTGCAGATGCACATATTACGCCACGTGGCGGAATTAGTTTTTCTGTAACTGAAAGCACAGCAATTTACGGATTATACGATCAGGCTTTTATACCACAATCAGGTATTATAAAAAGCGGAGAAAAAGTACAGCCACTTACTGGTAGTAACCTTGAATTTGGGATCAAAAAAGATTGGTTTGACGGAACATGGAGTACCACATTATCTGTTTATAGCATTTTGAAACAAAATGAACTTACAGGCGATCCTCAAAATGAGCCAGGACAACAATACAGTATTGTTTTGGGTGAGAAAAGAGCAAGAGGTGCTGAATTTGATTTGAGAGGAAAAATTTTCGACGGCTTTAATGTTATTGCAAACTATGCTTTTACAGAATCCAGAGTTCTTGAATTAAGTAATGGTGTTTCTGGTATTAAAGTAGGCGATGATATTCCCGGATTTGCAAAACACGTTGCTAATGCATGGTTGAACTATAGTATTCCGAGTGGTAAATTAAAAGGGTTAGGTGCTTCTATTGGAGGAACTTATCTTGCTGGACGTTTAACGGATACCTGGAGCGCAGGTTTGGAGAGATTACCTAACTATTTTAAATTAGATGGAGGTTTATCATACGAAACAGGCAAAATGAAATTTACTGCAAACGTATTTAATATTCTTAACGAATACCTGTACAGTGGTTCATATTATGCATCTACTAATGTTAATGCTTACTATTGGCAAACAGAACAGCCAACCAATGTAAGATTTGGAGTAACATACAAATTCTAATATAATTCTATTTTATAAGCTTGAAATAAAAATGCCATCTCAAAATCAATTTGAGATGGCATTTTATTTACTTTTATATAGCTTAGTTTAGCAGTTAATTTTCAACAACATCAATCAATTCCTGATTAATCCATTTTACTTCTTCATTTTCGATAACTACAGTTATCGTGTCGCCATCTTTTACTTCGCCTGCAATAATTTTCTTCGCCAAAGGTCTTCTTAAATGACTTCTGATAATACTTTTAATTGGCCTTGCACCATATTTTGCATTGTATCCACTTTCTGCAAGATAGAGTTTGGCTTCCATCGGAATTTCCACCGTTATATTAATATTTTTAAGTAAATCCATAAACTCTTATTTAAGATGGATTTCAAATATTTTTAAGGCATTTTCTTTACTGATAGGCGCAAAGGGTACAATCTCTGTTAATCTTCCTAAAAACTCAGGTCTAAAGTAATTCCCCATAATTTCCATTAAAGAATTAGAACTCGGAATCTGACCTTTATTAAAAGTTTCCACAATATGATCTGCTCCAATATTTGAAGTGAAAAGAATAATAGCATTTGAGAAATCACCCTCTTTTCCTAATCTGTCATGCAATTTACCTTCATCCATAATCTGGAGGAAAACATCAAAAACAGAAGGATGCGCTTTTTCAATTTCATCAAATAAAACAATAGAATATGGTTTTTGCCTGATCTTATTCACTAGCAGTCCGCCTTCTTCATAGCCAACATACCCCGGAGGTGCTCCGGGAATGGGATTATTTGTGTGAAAGTTTTATGAAAAATTTAAAAAACAGATCGTCAAATGTATTTCCGTACCGATTATTCATTGAAGATTAATAAAGTATTTTTTTGAACTAAAAAATAAAGCCAATTTCCCCCCAGAAATTGGCTTTTATAATTAATTCATCTTTTAACTAAAATTAATGCAGTGCGAATCTTAGTTTAATACCATAAGAAACTAATCTCATATCGCGTGCGTAAGATGAATCAAATACGCTCTTGTATCCTAACTGTACTGGCAGTTGGGCATTATATTGAATTAGATTTTTATTTTCACTTTTATCATAAATATCATTTAATCCATAGTCTAAATAAAGGCCAATATAAATAGAGTTTCTCTCTCCCAGGTTTTGTTTTAAACCAGTTTCAAAAGTTGCTGAGTACGATACATCGGTATCTATATCCTGTTTGCTTGTTTTGATATTATCTGTGCTTGCAAAACCTGCAAATGCCGGAGCAAATAATTCTACATTATATTGCGGATAATAGCCGCTTGTCGTTAAATTCTGAATTGTACTTTCATAACTTCCGCTTGTAGCAAATCCTATTTTGGCTCCTGCAGCAAGATATAATTTTGTTGATCCGGGAGTTTCAAACTGAATTCCGATAGGAACATTAACGTAGGCTAATTTTTGTTCTTCTCTTAAATTAGTTGCTTTATATCTAAACTGAAACGATTCATCTTCGGCATCAACAGTATTGTATTGTCCTGCCAGATATTGAAATTTCATATCAGTATTGTACGTTTGATATTCTACACCAACGCCAATACTCAAACCTTCATTTAAGTAATAGGAATAACGAAGTCCTGCACTAATACCATTTCCGGGAACTGTTGATCCGGCAGAAACGGCCTTCACAAATGAAAACGGACCGCCTACTGAAATCGAAATTTCCTGTTTTTTATGCTGACCATAACTATTGAGGTATATTATTAAAAGTGCCGCAATTGTAGCGAATGGTTTTATAGAGTTGCTTATATATTTTTTCATCTTAACGTTATATTAGCCAGTACTATTTTTATCTAGTACTGGCGGGTTTTATTTATTTTACAATTACCTTGAATGATTTTTTTACGTTAGCAGTTTCAAGAACTACTAAATAGATATTGCCTTCAGTTGTTGGAGGTAATTGTATTTCGGTTATCACTGTAGATGACTTCACTGTTTTAATCAATTGACCTGAAACAGAGTAAAGTGTTATTTGCATATTCTCCAATTCTTCTGCAGGATAATCAGCTTCAACAGTAATAATTTTTCCGGTTTCAATTGGATTCGGATAAAGTTTAGCCTGAAATGAATTTTGTAATGCAATTGTAGCTCCACAAGTTTGAAGCACTTTTCCATCTTTAGTAGTCATTTTTACACTATACACAGCAGATGTATCTAAAACATTACCAGATTCATTTCCGGCAGTGTAATACTGACCGGTTCCTACTAATACTCCATTTTTAAACCATTGGTACGAAACAAATTCATAACCACCATTAGTTAGAGGATTATTATTCACAAGAAGTACATTGTTAAACTTCTGACGAACAATATCGAAGAAACCAAAAGGCTTTTCTACTTTAATCGTATAATTGGCTGTTGAAGATCCATCTTCAGATGTTATCGTAACATTTTGTGTATAAATTCCTGGTTTAGGAGGCGTAATTGTAAAGTTAGCAGAAGGTGTAATAGTTGCATTTGTTGTGTTCGCTATTACAACATTAACATTGCTTTCTCCACAACTCATTAGATAAGTTAAATCTTTTGGAGGATTTTGAAATACCTGATTACCAATATTAATTTGACTAATTGTTACATCATTATTTTTAATTACGAGCACTTGCGAAACATCTGCTGCCGGAAGATAATTAGCATTTCCATCCTGATGCGCCGTAATTGTTATCTGACCTGATCGTAACAGATTTACCAAACCAGTTGCAGAAACATTTGCAGGTGGCAGGGCAGAAGTATAGGTAAATGAATAACGTATAGCTAAACCTGAATTTGAATTAGCGTTTAAATTAAAGTTGTTATTAATTCCAAGAATTCTTGCTGCCAAAGGTCCGAAAGTAATTTGTTGAGTTGCTTTCTTAATAGTAAGTTGCGCAGTAAGTGTAATTGGTGAACAATTTGGTGTACTTACTGAAGGACTAACTGTTGCAGTAACCGTATAAACTCCCGCATTCGTTGCTCCATTTACGATTCCGGTTGCTGGATTTGTAGTATAAGTTACACTAGCTCCGGCAGGAAGATTGGCAACTTGTACGGTATGAAGATTTCCGTCAAAAGTAAATTCAGCATCACTAAAAGTTACCTGATTTAAAGGTGAAGCAAGAACATGAATTGTTTGATTTTGTGATGACGTATTTCCGTTACCATCGCTATAACTCCATGTAATAGTGTAATTACCTTCAACAGTATAGTTTAATGGATTTGTTGTTGTAGCTGTAATACTTCCAACACAAATATCTGTTGCTGTTGGAATGCTAATTTCAGATGATAAAATAGAACAATAGTTCGTAATATCGGGAAGATTCGTTACATCAGGTACTGGTGCAAGAATATCCGGATTCGTTAATATCGTTACTGGTTTTGTTAAAGTACATGAATTAGCATCTGTAATTGTTACCGTATAATTTCCTGCTGCCAAACCTGTAGCAGTAGCTGATGTTCCTCCTGATGGAGACCATAGATAAGTATAAGCACCGGTTCCGCCTATTACTGAAACGGTTGCAGATCCGTTAGTTTCTCCTAAACAAGTCACGTTGTTTTGTGAAATTGTTGCATCCAGAGCTAAAGGTTCGGTAATAGTAACAGTTTCAGTTGTCTGACATAAATTAGCATCAGAAATTGTTACGGTATAAGTTCCGGCTGTCAATCCTGAAGCCGTAGCTGCAGTTCCACCAGACGGTGACCAGACATAAGTATATGCTCCAGTTCCACCAGTTGCACTTACAGTTGCAGATCCGTTAGAACCTCCATTACAGCTTACGTTTGTATGAATAGTCGTTGATGCCAGCACAGTTGGTTCTGTTATGACAAAGCTTTGTGTTGTTTGGCATAAGTTAGCATCTGTAATGGTTACTGTATAATTTCCGGCAACCAATCCTGTTGCTGTAGCTGAAGTTCCTCCAGATGGCGACCATGCATAAGTATATGCACCAGTACCACCAGTTACGTTTACAGAAGCTGATCCGTTTGATCCTCCATTACAACTTAAATTAGTTTGTGATGGAGTAACAACTAGCGCACTTGGTTGTGTAATTGTAAAACTTTTTGTTGTAGAACAACCATTAGCAGATGTAATTGTTACTGTATAGTTTCCTGCTGCAAGATTATTGGCTGTAGCAGCATTACCTCCTAATGGCGCCCATACATAGGTAAAAGGAGCCGGAGCTCCTGACGGAACTACTGTAGCTGAACCTGTATTTGAACCATTACATAAAACATCTGTTTGAGATGTAGTAGCAGTTAACGTATTTGTCGTGTTAATTGTAAAATTTTTAATTAAAGTACAACCATTACCATCAGTGATTAAAACACTATGGTTTCCGGCAGGTAATCCTGTTACTGTTGCTGTTGTAGCTCCAGATGGCGCCCATAAATAAGTATATGGAGATGTTCCACCAATAGGAGTAACAGACGCCTGTCCGCCAATTATACAAGTTGCATCAATTTTACTTGTTGAAGCTGCAAGTACTGCAGGTTGGGTAATGTTGAAGTTTTGTGTGAATGTACAACCCTTACTATCAGTAATTAAACAGCTGTAGTTTCCTGCTGATAATCCAATAGCTGTTGCTGTTGTACCTCCTGAAGGTGACCATATATAAGTATAACCCGGCGTTCCACCGGAAACGGAAACATTTGCAGTTCCACTAGCTCCTCCATTACAAAGCACATTTGTTTGTGATGGTGTAACCGATAATGCAGCAGGCTGATTTATGGTAACATTTACTGTATAAACACAAGTATTGGCGTCCTGGATAGTAACGGTATAATTTCCTGCTGATAGTCCAGTAGCTGTTGCTGCTGTACCTCCTGAAGGAGACCATGCATAATTATACGGAGTTGTAGCGCCTATTGCCGTTACGGTAGCTGTACCGTTTGAGCCTCCATTACAAGAAACATCAGTTTTTGATATTGTTCCCGAGAATGCTGCAGGTGTACTAATGGTGATATTTTTTACCAATGTACATCCGTTAGAATCTGTAATAGTACAGGTATAATTTCCTGCCGGTCTGCCTGAAATTGATACTGAAGTTCCTCCTAAAGGCGCCCATAAATAAGTGTATCCTGGCGTTCCTCCTGATACGGTTACGCTTGCAGATCCATTTGTTCCACCAAAACAACTCACTCCTGTTGAAGCTGTAGTTGCAGAAAGAATTGCTGCCGGCTGAGTAATAGTAAAGCTTTGTGTCGTTTGACATAAGTTCGCATCTTTTACCGTTACAATATAAGTTCCCGCTACTAATCCTGAAGCCGTAGCTGCAGTTCCGCCAGATGGGGCCCATGAATAGGTGTAAGTACCTGTTCCGCCAGTTACATTTACTGTAGCTGATCCTGTAGCTTCTCCACGGCAACCTATGTTTGTTTGTGACGCAGGTGTAGCTATTAGTGCATTTGGCTGGTTGATAGTAAAAGTTCTTGTGGTCTGACATGTATTAGCATCTGTAATAGTAACAGTGTAAGTTCCGGCTATAAGACCTGTTGCTGTAGCCGAAGTTCCTCCGGATGGAGCCCAAGAATACGTATAAGAACCAGCTCCGCCCGTTACATTTACCGTTGCAGATCCTGTTGCTGAACCATTACATAGTACATCAGTTTTTGAAGTTGTTACAGAAAAAGCATTTGGTTCTGTAATCGTAAAACTTTGAGTAGTTTGACATAAATTTGCATCATTCACGGTAACAGTATAAGTTCCCGCTGTAAGACCTGTTGCTGTAGCCGAAGTTCCTCCAGAAGGTGACCATGAATAAGTATAAGCTCCCGTTCCACCGGTAACCAAAACTGTAGCAGTTCCGTTAGATCCTCCGTTACAGCTTACATTGTTTATTGTTCCCTGTGAAGCTGTCAATACAGCAGGCTGAGTGATAGTGAAATTTTGTGTAGTTTGACAAGAATTAGCATCTGTAATTGTAACACTATAATTTCCTTGTGTTATACCGCTTATTGTTGAGGTTGTTGCACCATTAGACCAAAGATAAGTATAAGCTCCCGCTCCTCCAGTTGGTGTAACAGTTGCTGAACCATTAGAACCTCCATTACAGCTTACATTAGTTTGCGTTGGAGTTGCATTAATTACTGACGATTGCCCCACAGTAATGTTATTTACAGTTCGCGTACATGAGTTCGCGTCTGTAATAGTAACACTATAAGTTCCGGCAATAAGTCCTGTTGCGCTAGCCGTTGTAGCTCCATTAGACCATAAATAAGTATATCCTGGTGTACCTCCCGAAGCTGTAATTGTAGCCGTTCCGTTCGATCCTCCAAAACAAGAAACTGCAGTAGTAGAAGGAGTTCCGTTAATAATTGAAGCAGGTCCGCCGACTATGATATTATTTACAGTACGTGTACATGAGTTCGCATCTGTAATAGTGACACTGTAAGTTCCTGCAATAAGTCCTGTAGCGCTAGCTGTTGTAGCACCATTAGACCATAAATAAGTATATCCTGATGTACCTCCCGAAGCTGTAATTGTAGCCGTTCCGTTCGATCCTCCAAAACAAGAAACTGCTGTTGTAGAAGGAGTTCCGTTAAGAATAGCAGCTGGTCCGCCAACTGTAATATTATTTACAGTTCGTGTACATGAGTGCGCGTCCGTAATAGTAACACTATAAGTTCCGGCAATAAGTCCTGTTGCGCTAGCCGTTGTAGCTCCATTAGACCATAAATAAGTATATCCTGGTGTACCTCCCGAAGCTGTAATTGTAGCCGTTCCATTAGATCCTCCAAAACAAGAAACTGCTGTTGTAGAAGGAGTTCCGTTAAGAATAGCAGCTGGTTGGCCTATTGTAATATTGTTTACCGTTCTGGTACAAGAGTTTGCATCAGTAATAGTTACACTATATGTTCCTGCCAAAAGTCCTGTTGCGCTAGCCGTTGTAGCTCCATTAGACCATAAATAAGTATAGGAAGGTGTGCCTCCCGTAGCTGCAATTGTTGCCGTTCCGTTAGATCCTCCAAAGCACGATACAGTTGTTGTGGAAGGTGTCCCGTTTAATACAGGCGGTTGTGCGATTGTAAAGTTTCTGGTAATTTGTGTTGATTCATTATCCGTAATCGTTACAGTATAAGGTCCAGCAGAAAGTCCGGATGCTGTTGCTCCAGTACCTCCAGAAGGTGACCATGAGTAGGTATAAGGAGATGTTCCTCCAACTGCAACCACCGTTGCTGTACCATTACTTCCTCCGTTGCAGCTTACATTAGTTTGTGGAGTTGATGAAGTGCTTAGGGCTGCTCCTGTAGTAAAAGTTTGATCAGCTCCGTAACTAGTTCCTCCACTATTTATGGCATAACCTCTAAAATGAATTGTTGTAGCAGGAGGAAGTCCTGTTACAACATTTGAAAATGTTCCCAAACCAGTTCCTATCTGAACTTTAGTATTTGCAGTAGTTGGATTAGCTGTTGTAGCCCAAACAATTCCTCTTTCGATACTCGCATCACCGCCATCAGCAGTTACATTACCACCAAGTGTTGCAGAAACAGATTTAACATTTGTTGCTGCTACAGTTGTAACAGTGGGAGCAGATGCTCCGTTATTCCATGTAAAATTATCAATAGCAAAATAATCATAATTGCTGCTCAATTGAACTTCAAGCTGATCAATTATAATGTTTGTATTATTGCTGCCGCCTTCCGTTGCAAAATTAATTTGTAGAAAACCATTGCCTGGAAGTACATATCCCGTATCAGCACCAGTTGTAGTTTTTACAACCGTAAATTGCGTAACACCAGCCAGTTTTCCTCTAAAGGTGACAGATCCTGGCAGACCATTGCTTGTAACACTTGCATCCTGAGCAGAATTTCCAGTTAGATAAATCCATAAGCTGCTAAGTTTAAAACTACCTGTCGCAGCAGTAATGGTTCCTGTTTGTCCCAGTCCTTCAGGTCCTGCTGAATCTGCAACCTGTATATACCTGTTTGATTGATTATAGCCCAAACCAATGCCTTGAGATACCACATAGCTAACATAACTACTGGTAAGATTGAATGTTTTTGTACCGCTTGTAAAACTTGATGAAGCGATTGTCGAACTTTCAAATGTTTCTGTCGTTTGTGCAGTAAGAAACTGCATCGAAAAAAACAGCAGAATTAATAAGTAAATTTTTTTCATAATTTTCTGATATTGAATTAATCTTTTTGCATTGTTGCATTCTATTTTTGTTTTAAATTTCCAACTTCAAATCATAATTAAATTTGAAATATGTATAAACAAGAGCTTGCGATTATTGTTCAATCTATCATTGAGTCAAATACTATTAGTGATCATGTAAAATGTGCCAAAACACTTTCTGATTTTTACAGCAGGCTTTCTTCAGTTAAACATTCTATTCAAAATGAAGTTTCTGTAAAAGGCGGTATTGCTTTATCAAGCTCCGGTGCAGCAGATTGTGTCGATGATTATTTGCGAACCATTTATTTTATCAAAGGAATTTACAATGCTATAACTAAATTAACTGCTGATTTTCCCGAAAGAAGCATTAATATACTTTATGCAGGCTGTGGACCTTATGCAACATTAATTCTGCCTTTACTTCCGATGTTTAATAAAGAGAGGATTAATGCCATTTTATTAGATATTAATGCAGAATCCATAGAGTCTGTTCATCATCTTTTAAAAGTAACAGGTCTTAATGAATACTCCTTGCAATTAATTGAAACGGATGCCATCACTTACACGAAACCAAAAGATTTTACGATCGATTTAGCCATATCCGAAACCATGCATTATGCACTTACCCGTGAGCCGCAAGTTGCTATAGTAAAAAATATCGTTAAGCAATTACCACCTCATGGAATTTTAATTCCTGAAGAAATAAGAATTGATCTTGCTTATACTTTTCTTGACCATGAACCATCCCTTAAAAACGCTATAGATGAGGTAAAGAGCTACAATCAAATGCAGCCCTATCCTCATCATGTATTTGTTGATAGATTATTTACAATAAACAAAGAACTTAGCAGTATAAGTCATTATTCTAAATTTGAAAGTGACTTTTATAATCTGCCTGAAAATTTTGCTAAAATCCCTGATGTCTGTATTTTTACTGAAATTAAGGTGTTTGAAGATATTGAGTTAAAAACTGCCGAATCCTATATTACAAATCCCTATTGTGTGGTTTCTTTGTACAGTATCAATGATTGGTCAAAAATTCAATTGATATATGATTTTAGCGAAATACCAAAATGGTCATACAATGTAAACGCTCTTAAATAGTAGTATTAGTTTCTTGATGGAAAAATACCCTCAAGGCAAATAATATAATTCATCGCTAAATAAGGCTGCATTATTGATACTGGCTGGTTGTTACCAGTTGCACCAGTTGTAACATTACTTATTAAGTCTACACTTGGGGTTGCAGTTGCATAACCTAATGTAGGTGTAAAAACTCTCGAAACAATTGATCCGGGTATTCCTATTGATGAACCTGCTACCGGTGTTGAATCTGTAGCATTTGTAGCACTTACAGAAATTTTACCAGGTCCGGTATGAACGTGAGCTGGCAGGTTACTTGTTAAAAGAGACACACTAGGTGTACCAGCAACTTGCCCGAGAACATAGCTTCCACCATTCCCGTTTCCTGCTCCAAGAGCTACTGCTCCCTGAAGATTAGGCAATGCAAAAGTTGTTTGGCCATTACCACCATAAGTAGTGCCTAAAATTGCAAATAAAGCACTGTTTTGTGCTATAGATAATATTTGTCCATTACAAAGAGCCCATCCTCTAGGGGCAAAATTTCCTGCAAAAAGTTTTACAATTCCAATGTATTCTTCCATGGTTTTAAAAATTAGATAGTTATAAATTCGTTTTGGTTTTTGTCATCTTATCTCTACAGCAATCGATTAATTTGACAGTTTTTTAGTATTATGCTAAGTTACTTTTTATATCTACCTAATATACAGGTATTTATACCTGATTTTAGTTCAAAAATGAAAGTTTTACTTATTTTTTTGAAGATCTCTTATTTATTGAGACTTTTTTTAAATAATTAATCTCCATCCTATGATATATATGTGACTTATTCAAATTAAAAGTATATAGCTAATACAACATGGAAGAAAAATATGTTACAGAATGGTTTTTTTTTGTCACGAAAGGACATTTCACGACAATTATTTGAATGATAAAATTATTTATTTATAGAATTAATTAAATTCAAACAATTAATTCTATAAATCTTACGTTAAATTATGTAAGATTTTTTAGCCTTAAATTTTGATATTTGAATTAAGAAATACCTGTAGTAAAATTCATATAGTACTCTATTTCAGACTAGAAAAAATTATATTTTAATTCATTAATCCCAAAATACCATGAAAAATCTACATTACATCGCCATTATTTTTGGTGCGCTATTAGCCTTTACAAGCTGCTCTAACGACGACAAAAATCAGGATACAGATCCTGGAACAGTTACAAATCCGGTCGAAACCACAGCACCTAACACCACTTATACACCAGCTTTTGCAGGTCAGACCCGTATAAATGGTGTACAAACAAATACACCTTTTGAAGGAAAAGTGATAACAACAACTCTGTCTGCTCCCTGGGGAGTAAAAGCATTGCCTGACGGAAGATTATTAGTTACCGAAAAAGCCGGAAATTTCCGCATTGTTAAGGTAACCGGAGAAGTTAGTGCACCTATTACAGGAATTCCTGCTGTAAATGCTGCTGGGCAAGGAGGATTATTAGGTTTATGCCTTGATCCTGATTTTGCTACAAACAGAATGATCTACTGGGTGTTTTCTGAAAACACTGCAGGTAAAAATCAAACTTCAGTTGCCAAAGGAAAATTATCAAGCAATGAAACCGCAATAGAAGGTGCAACAGTAATTTATCGTGCTAATCCGGCAAACGCAAGTACGCTTCATTATGGCGGACGTATTCTTTTTGATAAAAGTGGAAACCTTGTCGTAAGTACGGGAGAACGTTCTGTACTTGAAACAAGACCATTGTCACAATCTGTTTCTACAGGACTTGGAAAAGTGGTTAGAATAACAAAAGATGGAGCTGCAGCATCAGGAAACCCTACGTTTACTCAAACAGGAGCTTTACCGGAACTATATTCTTACGGACATAGAAATCCTCAAGGATTAGCACTTCATCCTGTTACCGGAGAAGTTTGGCTTTCTGAGCACGGACCACGCGGAGGTGACGAAATTAATAGAGTAAGAGCCGGACTAAACTACGGATGGCCAACTATTACATACGGAATTGAATATAGTGGAGAAAAAATTGGTGACGGAATCCAGAAAAAAGACGGTATGGAGCAACCTGTATATTACTGGGATCCTGTAGTTTCGCCAAGCGGAATGACTTTCTACACCGGTAATCGTGTTCCGGAATGGGAAAACAATCTTTTCATTGGCGCTTTAAGCGGAATGCATATTGTACGTCTTGCAATCAGAGACAATAAAGTAATAGGTGAAGAAAGACTTCTTGCATCAGAAAACCAACGTTTTAGAGATGTAACACAAGGAGCTGACGGTGCATTATATGCTGTAACCGACGGAGGAAGACTTTATAGAATTGATAAAAAATAACAAACTAAATTTTATTTCTATATATGTAAAGACGCAATAATTGCGTCTTTACTTTTTTAATACAGATTTAAAGATTATTAAACTCAATTATATGTATTCAAAAGCAAAAAAAATAATAATACCAATGTTGATTTGCTTTGCGGTAACAATGCAGGCGCAACAAAAAGAAATTGGTGAGAAATGCAGATATACCAAAACAACATCAGGATATTTAATGGTACTACGCGAAGGTGATAATGTTATTTCTTCAGTTGAAAATTTAGCAAAAGAAGAAAAAATTCCTTCGGCAAATTTTACCGGAATAGGATTTGCGCAGGAAGCAACTTTTGGTTTTTACGATTTTAATGAAAAGAAATTTAATCCAAAAACCTTCAATAAAGTCGAAATGGGAAACCTTACAGGCTCAATTGCCTGGAGCGAGGGAAAACCTTCCATACATATTCACGGAGTTGCGACTGATGAAAAGTTTGATGCTTACGGAGGTCATATTCTGGCACTTAAAGTGGGAACCGGATCTATGGAAATTTATATAACCCTTAATCAGGAAAAACTGGAACGAAAAATAGAACAGCCCTTAAATGCTAATGTGCTTCAGCTACCATGTTTGAAATAAAATCAGTGTAATCGTAACAGTAGTCTATTATTTTGATAGGCTATTAAAAGTTTTCTCTTTTTTGCAGTAAAATTTAAAATAAACTCTTTAAATTTGCCGCAGCAATGAGAAACATTATCCAGAATACAATGCATTATAGCCGCAACATGTTGATATGTTGTGTTGTTACAATGAAATTAAGTGATCTGGCTTCTACATAAAAAATATAGTATTTATATCAAAAGCCTTTCATAGTAACCTGAAAGGCTTTTTTATTTTAAATTTTATAAATGTGAAAACAATAAAAGTTTCAATGCCACAAATAAACTGAATTAAAAATGATTGAATTAAAAAATGTAACCAAGACTTTTCATCAAAAAAACAGAATTGTTTCTGCTTTATCTGATGTTTCACTTAAAGTTCCGCCCGGAAAAATCTTTGGTGTAATTGGTACTTCGGGAGCCGGAAAAAGCACATTAATTCGATGTGTAAATCTTTTGGAAAGACCAACTTCGGGAGAAATTATTGTCGATGGAAAATCCTTAATCCAATTATCAAACGCACAGCTTGCGATTGAGAGAAGACAAATCGGAATGATTTTTCAACATTTCAATTTACTTTCATCACGAACTGTATTTGAGAACGTAGCATTTCCGTTAGAACTTACCGGAACTTCAAAAGAAGCTATAAAAACCCGTGTTTCAGAACTGTTGCAATTAGTTGGTTTAGAAGAAAAAGCAAATGATTATCCTGCAAGTCTTTCAGGCGGACAAAAACAAAGAGTTGCCATTGCAAGAACATTAGCAAATAACCCAAAAGTGCTTTTGTGCGATGAAGCGACAAGCGCGCTTGATCCTGCAACTACACGTTCTATTTTAAATTTATTAAAGGATATAAACCGTCGCCTAAACATTACCATTTTGTTGATTACACACCAAATGGAAGTCGTGAAATCGATTTGTGATGAGGTTGCCGTTATCAGTCACGGAAAATTGATAGAGCAGGGAAGTGTAGGTGAAATTTTTGCAGATCCAAAACATGAACTTACAAGAGAATTTATTTCTTCATCCTTGCATCTTGATATTCCATCAGTTTATCAGGATAGATTGCAAAAGGAAGATGGTGAAAATTTGAATCCGTTATTACGACTTGAAATGACCGGTAAATCTGTAAATGAACCAGTTATCTCAGAAGTTTCAAGATTATTCGATACTGATTTCAAAATTATCAGCGCACAAATGGATCAGGCGGGCGATGTTAATTTTGGAGTTATGCTGATTGAACTTTCAGGCAAACGCGAGAATTACGAAGCTGCCATCCAATATTTTATTTCAAAACATATTAAAACAGAAATTATAGGTTATGTCTGATTCCATTATTGAATTGTTATTAAAAGGAACCTGGGAAACTATTGTTATGACGTTTGTGTCTGGCTTTTTTGGTTTCGCATTAGGACTTCCAACAGGTATTTTACTTTTCCTTACCCGAAAAAATCAAATATTAGATCAACCGGTTTTAAACCGCTCTTTGTCTGTTTTGGTGAATATTTTTCGTTCCATTCCATTTATTATATTAATTGTCTGGATGATTCCGTTTACGCGTGCACTTGTAGGAACTTCTATTGGAGTTAGTGCCGCATTAGTGCCGTTAAGTATTGGTGCAGCGCCTTTTATTGCACGTCTTGTTGAGAATAGCCTTTTGGGTTTGCCATCAGGACTTATTGAAGCAGCGAGAGCATTAGGAGCAACGCCATTGCAAATTGTTTATAAAGTTTTGCTTCCGGAAGCATTGCCTTCTTTAATAAACGCAGCCTCAATTACATTAATTACGCTTGTAGGATATTCTGCAATGGGCGGTGCTGTTGGTGCGGGCGGTTTAGGACAAGTGGGTTATCAATACGGATATATTGGTTATGATGCCGTGACGATGAATTCAGTATTGGCATTACTGGTACTTTTGGTATTCCTGATCCAGTTTATTGGAGATACTTTATCGAAAAAATTTGATCATAGATAGAATTTGCCACAAAGGCTCAAAGACACCAAGTTTATTTAAAGATCAATAATTTGTTTCACGCAGATTTAAAAGGATTTAAGCTGATCAAGGCAGATTATTTAAATTAAAATCTGCTCAAATCTTTTTAAATCTGCGTGAAAAACCTTTGCAAACTTTGCGGTTAAATTACACACAGCATTAAATAAATATTAATTATAAAAAATAGAATAATGATTACTAAAAATAATTTTTTAAAAGCAATCGGAATTTTAACCTTGACGCTTTCATTGGTTAATTGTGGTAAAGCCAAAAACGACGATCCACATTTTTTAAAAGTAGGTGTTGCAACCGGACCGGAATATAAAGTAGCTGAAGCAGCTAAAAAAGTAGCCAAAGAAAAATACGGACTTGAGGTTGAATTGGTTTCTTTCAACGATTACGTGATACCAAATGAAGCTTTAAGCCAGGGCGATATCGATGCTAATGCTTTTCAGCATAAACCATATCTTGACGAACAATCAAAACAGCGTGGGTACAAATTGGCAATCATTGGTAAAACATTTATTTATCCGATTGCTGCGTATT
This sequence comes from Flavobacterium chryseum, assembly GCF_004362015.1. Taxonomy (GTDB): domain Bacteria; phylum Bacteroidota; class Bacteroidia; order Flavobacteriales; family Flavobacteriaceae; genus Flavobacterium. The sequence continues at coordinate 232,071 of NZ_SNWW01000006.1, read as the reverse complement.
CAAAAAAAATCAAAAGTCTTTCTGAATTAAAAAACGAAAGCACGATCATTATTCCAAATGATCCAACAAACGGAGGCCGTTCGTTATTGCTTTTACAAAAAAACGGTTTATTAAAATTGCGTGATGGTGTAGGTTTATTACCGAAAGTAACAGACATTGTTGAGAATCCAAAAAATCTTAAAATCTTAGAATTAGAAGCGCCTCAATTGCCAAGAGCTTTAGATGATGAAAACGTATCTATTGCGATTATCAACAATACATTTGCTTCACAAGCCGGATTAGTTCCGTCAAAAGATGCCTTGTTTGTAGAAGATAAAGATTCTCCATACGTAAATCTTGTCGTAAGCAGAGAAGACAATAAAAATGATGAAAGAGTAAAACAATTTTTACAGGCTTTTCAATCTGCAGAAGTAGAAGCAGCAGCTTTACGCGAATTTAAAGGCGGAGCTGTGAAGGGTTGGTAATTCAGTTTTGAATATATTTAAATAATAAAAAACGCCTCAATTTGAGGCGTTTTTTTATTTCTCAAGCTTTTTCAGAATAACCCCATTTTTTCCATTTTCAACGTGCTAATTGTATAACGATAATGACATTTTATTGCAATAAATTTATACTATATTTTAGTATGTAATTTTTATAAAATAGTAGTTAATGGAAATTGAAAAGCAAAAAAAACGTATTGCTATTTTAGGCGGAGGACCAAGTGGATTGTTTGCTTATAAAAGATTAATTGAGTCCGGAGAAACTGATTTTGAAATTGATATTTTTGAAAAACGAACTCAGTTGGGAGCAGGAATGCCATACAGTATTGAAGGTGCAAATGATGAACATGTAACGAATGTTTCTGATAATGAAATACCGTGTATTGTAACACCAATGTCTGAATGGATTTATACTGCACCAGCTTATTTATTAGAAAGATATAAAATAAATCCGTCAGAATTTAACGAATACAAAGTGGTACCGAGATTGTTATTTGGCCAGTATCTTTCTGATCAGTTTGCTTTACTGGAACAAGCTGCAAACAAGTTAGGAATAACAACAAATGTGCATTTTGAAAATGAAGTAATTGATATTCGTCAAAACGAAAAAAGCAAAGAGGTATATGTAGAAACTACAGGTCTTGGTATCTTGCCTTTTGATTATGCTATAATTTGTACAGGTCATAAATGGCCAAAAAAATACGAAGGCAAAATTCCGGGCTATTATGATGCTCCGTATCCGCCTTCGAAACTAATTTTACAACTTAATCATGCTGTGGCCGTCAGAGGTTCTTCTTTAACGGCAATAGATGCCATCAGAACACTGGCACGGAGTAACGGAATATTTGAAAAAGAGGATAATGGCAATGTGATTTTTAAAATTAATAACGAAAGTCCGGAGTTTAAAATGGTGATACATTCCAGAAACGGATTGCTTCCGGCTGTTCGTTTTCATCTTGAAGATTCACATCTCAACAACGAATCACTACTAACTCCTGAAGAAATTGATTTACATAAAAAAAATAATGGTGGATTTTTATCTTTAGATTATATTTTTGAAAAGGATTTTAAAGATATTTTTATTTCCAAAGACCCTGAATTTTATCAGCGAATTAAGAATCTGTCGATAGAAGAATTTGTTGAAGAAATGATGGAATTACGAGAACGAATTGAACCTTTTACGCTTTTAAAAGCAGAATATATCCAAGCTGAAAAGTCAATTAAAAGACACGAATCTGTTTATTGGAAAGAAATGTTGGCCGTATTAAGTTTTGCTATGAATCAGCCCGCTAAATATTTATCTGCCGAAGATATGCAGCGCTTACAAAAAGTTTTAATGCCGCTCATTTCTATCGTTATTGCTTTTGTTCCTCAAACCTCTTGTTTAGAACTTCTTGCTTTGCATCAGGCGGGAATTTTAGATATTGTATCGGTTGGTTCAGACAGCACGGTTGAGCCGCAGGAGAATGGCGGAATTATATATCATTTTGAAGATGAAGACAATAATCATCAATCTGTTTATTACAAAACTTTTGTCGATTGTATTGGTCAGCCACATTTATCTTATGATAATTTTCCTTTTAAAGGATTGGTTTCACAAAAGATAATTAGTCCGGCAAAAATAAGATTCCAATCTAAAGCTTTAGGAAAAGAGGCTTTAGAGAACGGCAACGAACAAGTTGAACAAGATGATAAAGGTACTTATTTTCTGAATGTTTCGGGAATTGCGATCAATGATAATTTTCAGATTATTGATCAATACGGAGCTTATAATGAAAATATTTTTATTATGGCCGTTCCTTATATTGGCGGATTTAATCCTGATTATTCCGGATTGGATTTTTGCGAAGCAGCTTCGTTACGTATTTTAAACAGCATTCTGAAAAATTAAGTAACCTTTTGGTTTTAAAATCAAAATGCCTGTAATGACAAAATCATTACAGGCATTTTTATTAAGTTAGAAAAGCGTATTAATGAGATTCTAAGTAAGTTTTAAAGTTGGTTACATCATCATTAACCAGTTTCTCAAAATAAGGATTTAATAGTTGTGCGGCACTTTCTCCTGCAATTCCAAGTGGAGCCTGATACGAAATCGTAACATCAATTTCTGTGGCTTTGCCTTTAGATTTAAAAGTGATTTTCCCAACATTTGTAATAGATGACTCCGGTAAAGACTTCCAGCTTATTTGTTTTTCTTTTTCATCTTTTATGACTTCTGCGATCCATGACAATTTCCCAATTCCGGCCGGACCTTTTGCTGTCCATTTCGAAATGTTATAATTTATCGGTTTAACAGATTCAATATGATTCATGAATTTTGGCAGGTTTTCGAAATCGCGCCAAAAAGTATAAACTTCACTAATAGGTTTATCAATTACACTATGAACACGAATATTAATGTTTGATGTTTTGCCGTCTTTTATATGATCAACAGCATCATATACAGGACAATATCCGCTAAGGCCTCTTAAAAGCATTGCGCCTCCGGTACCAATTTTTCCAATACTTTTATCTTCTTTAGACAATCCTTGATATAAAAGATAAGATCCGCTGGTTACCATTAAAATTCTTTCAATAGCCGAAACGTTATTTTTAATTTTTGGAAGATTCTGTTTTTGAATATTTTTAATAGATGTCGATATATTTTCCATGATTTTATTTTTTGTCGTTATTTAAATTATTTGCATAATAATTTTAGAAGGTTAAAAATAAGCAGTTTACGAAATATTTATCTTACAGTATTTCAATCTTTCATTACAGAATTACGCTTTGATTTTAAAATTATTCAAAAAAAAACTTCATTATTTCTAATGAAGTTATCGGCGTGTAATAAAACTAAAAAGGCAATTAATATGTTGTAACTTCAATTCCGTGGTCTTTTGCGTACGGCAAAGCCAGGTCCCAAAGTTTTTTATATTTTTCTTCAAAAATTGGAAAATTAGCCGCTTCCATTTCGGCAATAGCTTTGTCTACTGTTTCTTTAGATGCTTTTTGATCCATTAATCGGGCGATTTTTACATAATCATTTTCATATTTTTCTTCAACAAATTTGAAAAGATCTAATGAAGCATTAATCATGGGTGTAGTTTCGTCAGTTGGTTTTAAATCTTCTATTTTTTTAATAGATTGTTTTAAATACGGAACTTTAAATCTCATAATATGGTCTTCATACGATTTTGCAGGAAACGTACTTTTTTCATCAAAAGCCATAAGTTGATTTGCACCTTTATTTTCTTCCATTCTTTGAAAATCCTTCGCACCAAACTCCATAAATAAATTAGTATTTAAGGCAGATCTATCAAAATATTCTTCTGGTGTGTTTTCCAATTTACAAGATTGTAAAACGATCAATAGCAATGCTGCAATAATAATTTTTGTCTTCATTTTATTTCTTTATAATTATTTTAAAATCTATAGTTTGTGTTAAAAAAGCTGTAACACAAATTTTATTAAAGTGAGTAAAACAGTTGTAATTAATTCTACCATCGTTCCGTTTTTTTCTTATTCCATTTCAATCTGTATCAAAGCCATTGCAGACTTCTGACTTCCTTTTTGAACACCAATATTCCATTGTTCTATCGCCTTTTCTTTTTTGCCCAACATATAATAATAGCTGCCCAAAAGTGTGTAGCCTTCAGGTTCGCCTTGTGCAATTATTTTATTTCCAAGCGCAACAATTTGAGGATTTAATGGTTTTGGTTTTGCATTTTTTCCAGGATTTAATATTGCAGCCATACCTTGATCTTCGATCAGCATCATTCCAAAATAATCCATGCAGGCTTTACTTAATCCCTCATTACAAAGTTTGCTTATTTTTTCCTTTTTAGCATTTACTGCATTGTCATCTAAAATAAGTTCTAGCGATGATTTGTTGTTAGACAACGTATAATATTCATGCAACAAACCGGCTTTTTTCTTTGCTAAAACCGCATCTTTTCTATTATTGGCAACGACAGTATCTTTTTTAATCCATGTTTCATTTTCTACCCAGTTCGAAGCTCCAATAAGAGTATTGTTTTTTATTTTAAATTTAAAAATACTTTTATCAGGATAGATAAATAACGAATCGCCTTTGGTAAAATAATCACCGTTACCTAATCCAACAATATTTACTTTTCCGTTTCCGTCAAATTCAAAAAACGAATACATATTCGAATCAGATTTGGCAAGATAGTATCCCTGAAGATTATTATCGATAACCTGAGCGTTTGCCCAATTCGAAAGAGAAATTATAAGTACTAAAAAATGGATTTTTTTCATGACACTTTTTTATGCTAATGAAATGACAATGTGATAATGCCAGTATGAGACATTGCTTTTTCATACTGGCATTTAGCAATTATTTAATGAAATCAAATTTATCTGTAAATAATTTTCCTACTACAGGAACAGGAATTTCTTGTTCGTTATTAGCGTTTATGATCCCCATAATCCATAAAACTAAAACTCCAAGATTTACCAGGCTTAAAATACTTGCCAATGTTGGTACAACAACCGCAATGATTGTTAAAGCAACAGAAATAACGATTCCTAAAATTGCAATTCCTAAACCTTGTTTCAAGTGAAATCTCGTTAAAGAATCTTTAACGGTTAATTTGTTGTAGTTTACGTAAGCAATAATCCAACCGATAATAGTAATGTACGAAATAATTGAAAGCGTCTTTTTGTTCATGATTTTTGGTTTTAAATTCAATCCAAAATTAATCATGAAATTCCTCAAAAAATAAAATCTGGTATATACTAACCATCTACAGTAGTCATTTTGACCATATATTTTGTATCTACAAGAAAATTATTTTAACAATAAAAAAACGCCTAAAGTATTGATTTTACTGGACAGAAGTGATATAAGTATCCAAATCAGTTTCGCGGTCAAGGTTTAGTTTTTGCTTGATTCGGTAGCGCGCCATTCGCATGCTTTGGGTTTCGATATTCATGTGATTGGCAATTTCTTTGGTACTCATTCCTAACTTTATGTAACCGCAATATTTAAAATCGAGTTTGGTAAGCGTGCCCGAAGCTTTTTCCTGTAAGGTCGAAAAAAATACAGGATTGGTGTTTTCAAGACTCGTTTTTAATAATTCGAATTCATCATCGACCTCCATACTTTTGTCGATTGTTTTTGAAATGGTTTTTATATCCGAAGATTTCTCCGATTTCATAATCTGCAATTTGTTCTGAATGTCTTTCAGAACCTCATTTTTCTTTTCTAATTGAAGATTATTGGTCATTAATTCCTGCTGCAATTTAATTTTTTCCTGTTCGTTCAGTTTCTTTTCCTGAATCGCAATCTGAAGTTCTTTCTCCGTCAATTCAAATTCTAATAAAGCAATCATAGCTTCTTCTTCCTTTATTTTAGATAAAAGAGTTGCTTCTTCATTCGCTTTTTGAAGCAAAAGGTTTGTTTTAATATACGAGCGCTGTCTAAAATGATACGAACGCAACATAAACAAAAGCGTAAAAAACACAAAGACAACCAATGCGATATACAAATAATTGATCTTTTTTCTTGATTCAAGATTATCCTTCAATAATTTAATTTCCTGCGACTTTTTCTCTGTTTCAAAACGTACCGAAGCATTGTATTCTCTGGATCTGTTTTCCTTTTCCATCATCACGGCAACCGCTTTGTCATACAAATCAAAATATTTTCTGTAGGCAGGGAAATCATTTTTTATAGTCGCCAGATCCATATAGTTTTTATAGAGTAGGGCATAATACCTGGAGTTTATTTCCGGATGATTTTCAATAATTTGAGATACTTTTTTTAATACTTTTTCAACGTTGGGTATATCATTTATGTTCGTGTAATATTGTGCTTGCTGGCCGTACATCACCATAAGCTGCATGGGTTCATTTATGTTCAGGCAAACAGCTTCCGTCTTTTTTAAATAGGCTAAAGTTTTTTCGGGCTGCGTTTCAAAAAAATGATACAAATAAAGACTGGCAAGATTTAAACACGTTCTTCCATAAGAGCCATTTATATTGCCTTTTCTTTTTTCATTTTCGAATATTGCAATGGCTTTTAAGTAATTGTTTTCGGCCGTTTTTAAGAGATGTAAATCAATGGGAGTTTTCTGTTCTGCATCTCTAACCAGAAAAAGAGTCCAACTTGTTAAACCATTAGCGATGTTAATTTGATTTTTACTTTCATAAGCTAAGTCTAAAGCTTTTTTATTATACTTTTTAGCGAATTTCAGATCGTTGTGATCGATAAAATACGCACCCAAATTTTCATATCCATTTACTACTTTATCGTATCTCATTTTGTTTTTTTCAAAATAAGCCAGCGACTTCAGCATGTAATAAATATATTTTTCCTTATTGCCAATAAATTCATGTTTGTAAGCAATAGCATAATTGGCATAAGCAATCGCCTTCGGGTCTTTAGATTCTACAGCTAAAGCATAACTCGAATCGGCAAATTTTATTTGTTTTGGAATATTATCAAGATAGCGTGCAATGTCTGAAAGCGCTTCATAGGCAATTGCCTGGTTATTAATTGCGTTTTCTTGGCGTGCAATCTTTAAAGCTTGATTTGCAAAAGCATACGCTTTTATGGTATCGGTTTTTTTATAACACGAACTGAGCTGGCATAAATAATCGCCTTTTATTTCTGGAGATAAATCTTTTTGCTCAAGTAATTTGATTAATTCTTGTTTTGTTTTTTGTGCAAAACAATGAAACGAAGTAAAGAAAGTAAATAGGCATATATAGAAAATATACTGAAGGCATTTAGTCATAATTTCTAATCTGTTTTTTAACTAGTTTTTGGAAATATGGTTAGTCTTTCAACTTGGTATTTGATGGAATAATGTAATTGAGGATTTATCCTGAATTAAAATCAAAGATATAAAAATAGTAGCACCAAAAATAGCCGGCAACTCTCAATACGTCGAAGTAGTAAGTATCGATAAATTTTATTAGATAAATCATCGAAATCATAATTTTGCCAATAAGGTAATTTTATTTTCCTGTAGTCTTTTTTCTATTTGTGTTCAAGCACATTATTTAATTGTAAAATAACTGTAGTATAAAAACTACAATAATTGCAAAACGCAACTTTTTTTTGTGTTCGAACACATATTTTTGAATTTTCGCATTGTCAATTAAATTTCATTATTTACTTTAGTCTGAAATAAGCTACTTTAAGTTTCTTTTTTAAATGATAGTAGTTTTAAAATCAGCAGCTTAATAATAAAATTATCGTTGATTTTTTAAAAATGAAGAAACCAAAACAGCTTGTTTTATTGAACTGTAAATATTGCAATATTTTATACTATAATTTTTTTTAATTGTTAAATCCCAAAATATCAAATTATGAAAATCAAGAAAATTACTTTTATTATTTTATTGTGTTTTGTGCAGGGTTTTGCGCAAACGTATGTTTCGACAACCGGAAACGATACTACTGGTACAGGTACAGCCGCGTTACCATTTAAAACGATTGTAAAAGGAGTTCAGGCGGCTCCATCTGGCGGAACAGTTTTGGTGCTTTCAGGAACCTATCCTGTTACAGGTCCTATTTTTGTTGGTAAACCATTAACTATTCAAAAAAGCGGTTCAGCTGCTGTGGTAATCAACGCTTCGGGATGGACAAGTACTGATACCTATGTATTGGGAATTGTAAATACAAGCAGCGTTACTATTGATGGTCTGACTATTGCGAACAAAATTGGCAACGGAAGTAAAGGAATCTGGATTCTGGCCAATTCAGGTGCAACCGCTAATCTAAACAACATTACGATCAAAAATTGTGTGGTTAGAAATATTGGCTGGATCAGCAATAATCTTTCTTCAATTCCTGCTAATAGCGGTATTGTGGCCAATGCGATTAAAGTAGATGCAGGAAATGGCACGTACGCCATAACTAATGTAAAGATTGAAAACAACGAGGTAAATAATTGTGCCACAGGTTGGGGAGAAGCCGTAACAGTAACCGGAAACGTAAATGTTTTTTCGGTTTCAGGAAATACAGTTTATGATATTGCCAATATCGGAATTGTTGCTGCAGGAAACTACACTTCAACCGGTGCGACAAGTAATAATCAGGCAAGAAATGGTATAATTGCTTCAAATGAAGTTTTTAATTGTATGAGTGCTGTGGCCAATAGTGCCGGTATTTATGTAGATGGCGCTTTAAATGTTACAGTAGAAAGAAATGAAGTGTACAGATGTGGAGTAGGGCTTGCCGTTGGTGCTGAGCAAAATACGGCAACCGGAAACGGAGGTCCGTCTACCGGACATATTGTAAATAATAATTCGGTTTATAATAACGTTGTAACCGGAGCTATTTTTGGTGGCGTTAACGGAAGCGGTTACACAACAAGTGTTGGCAATACAAAAATCTATAACAATACTTTTTACAAAAACAGAACCGGAGCCGTTATCAATGGTGTTACTACAATTGCCGGCGTTGCAGTAGGAACCGTTGCTGATATTTACGGAGGTGAAGTGCATTTTCAGAACAGTTCAGGAATAACGTACAAGAATAATATTATGTATGCTACAACCGGTAAAAAAGCATTTTTGGCTTCTTCTGGTTATACCATTTCAAGTTTTGTATCCAACTACAATTTATATTACAGAGAAGGAAATACAGATTTCATTATTGATTTAACCGGAATAAGTTTCAACGGAAGTTCAACAACAGGATCTTATAATCAGCCTCAGTTTGCAACAGCCACAGGACAAGATGTAAACTCTGTAGTAGGATTACCCGGATTTGTAAACGCTGCGACATTTGATTTTACTTTAACAACAGGTGCTTTTGCCACAGATAAAGGAGATCCAACGTATAACAGTACTTATTCCGGCACATTAGATTTTGATGATGATATTCGTAAAAGAAATGGAAGAATCGATATTGGTTGCTCTGAATTACAAACCGGATCTACAGCTAAAAAGGCTGCTACAGCAGAAGTAGCCGAAGAAATTGCCCCAAGCTTTGCTGTTTTTCCTAATCCTGCCTCAGATGAAATTAATATTAATTTTGGAAAAGAAATTCAATCTGCCACTGTTTCGGTGTTAGATTTAAATGGCCGAGTACTTTTAAAAGGAGAATATAATGCAACAAATTCAGCAACAATGAATGTTTCTGATTTAAAAAAATCACAATTGGTTATTCTTCAAATTAATGCTGATAACGAAATCAGCAACAATAAAATATACCTGAAATAAATAATAATAATTTTTAGGGAGCAAGGAAGATTTTTCTTTTTTTGCTCCCTTTTTTATTTTTAAAATTTCGTACCTTTTTAGAATGAAAAATTATAATGTAAACCGTATCGAAAAAAACATTTTGCAAATAAATGGTTTAGGAGATAATCCGTTTTGGAATAAAGCTGAAATTTTAACTGATTTTGTTTCGCCTTGGGATGAAATAAACCCCGATAAAATTGAGTTTAAAGCTTTATGGGATACAGAGAATATCTATTTTTGCTACACCGTTTATGATGCTAATGTTCATATAGACGGGCAGGATGATTCTATTGACAGTATTGGAGAATCAGACAGGGTAGAGATTTTTTTCAGGACAGATGAAACATTAAATCCGTATTATTGTATCGAAATTGATCCAACGCCAAGAATCATGGATTTTACAGCATCTCCCGCCAAAAAATTTGATTTTGACTGGAATTGGCCTGAAAATGATATTACCGTAAAATCTCAAATCAAAGAAAATTACTTTGTTGTAGAAATAGCAATCAGCATTCAGTCGCTGCAAAATTTCCACTTAATTAAAGGCAATATTCTCGAAGCCGGACTTTACAGAGCAAAATATAAAAAACAAGAAAATAATCTCTATGAACCAACCTGGATTTCATGGGTGAATCCAAATACGGAAACGCCTAATTTTCATGTTGCCAGTTCTTTCGGAACTTTGACTTTACTTTAATAAAAAACGCTGTTAATATTTTTAAACACATAGAAACATAGATTTTATAGTTTAAAAAAAGAGAATAAAGATAACACGTTATTACACATAGTCCCGAAGCTTCGGGATGAATTCATGCAAGTGAAACGCCTTTTTACACTACTAAAGGCTATGTTTCTATGTGTTTAAAAAAACTAAGCTCATAGTTTATAAAAAATAATACTTAGCATTTTCTGTATTAATGATATCGATTGGCAACAACTTTTCGGCACTAATTTCTTTTTCAAAAATAAAATGTTCGATCAAACTCGTTGTTCCCAAATACGCCTGTCTTTTCGGATTTTGATGAATCAAAAAGTCAATTGTTTTATTGTTTAAATATTCCAGATTATTCTCCAATAAATCATAACCTACAAGAGCAATTTTCTTTTCAGGATTTTTAGCAATAATTTTTGCGACCTGATACGCTTTCGAAGTCGTTACAAAAAGTCCGCTGATATTTGGATTTGCTTCTAAATACTCTTTAAGCGTCGTTTTAAACTGCGGATGTTTTACTTTGAACGTTTTGATTTCGAATTTTCCATCTTCAAATTGATCGAAATAATCCCTGAAACCTTTTTCTTTTTCCTGCATGTGAATCGCATTTTCATAATCCTCATCAATATGAATAATGGCGATTGTTCCTTTTTGAATCAGTAATTCTAGTAATCGTGCAGCAATTCTTCCGCTTTGAAATAAATCCTGACCAACAAAACTTTTTATAGAATTCGATTTAAGCTGATTATTAAAAATACTGGCAATAATACCTTTAGAATTATAGGTTTCGATTGCGTCAATAGCTTCTTTATGAAATAAAGGAACTAAAAGAACAGCATCTGGCGAAGCATTTAAAACAGCTTTATTCGTTTCTACAAAGGAGGCTGTACTTGTGGCATCAAACAAGAAAATCTCCACCTTAACATTAAAAGATTTAAACTCTTTTTTGGCTTCATTTATGCCATCAATACAAGGCTGCCAGTACGGATCGTTTTTAGAATCCGGCAATAAAACACATATGGAATAAATTTGTGTCTTCTTTAAACTTCTTGCCATTAAATTGGGCTGATAATCAATTTTATCCAAAACTTCATTAACCCGGTCAAGAGCATCCTGAGAGACTTTTCCTCTTTTATGCAAAACACGATCTACAGTGCCTTTAGAAACACCTGCGAGTTCTGCAATATCCTTAATTGTGTAAATTTTTTCCATATAGAAACAAATATATATAAAAATCAAATATGAGAAAATATTTAATTTTATGTGTTCGAAAACATTTTAATTGTGTTCGAGCACATTTTAACACAATTTTCTTTTTTTATAGAATATTAATATATATTTTAGCCGAATATTAATCATATAGTTTATGATATTAACTTAAAAACTATCAGATTAATATTTATTTTTCACTTTATACGAGAAGTTATCAAAATAGAATTACTCATTATTTTGCTGCTTTTTTAAAATCAATGGAAATAAAAAAACTGACCAAAAACAATAAAATAATAAACCAATTAATATACTATTTAAATGAGCAAAAGTAAACCTACTCTCGTGATTTTGGCGGCAGGTATTGGAAGTCGATACGGAGGATTAAAACAGTTAGATACGTTTACTCCCGAAGGAGATACAATAATGGACTTTTCGATATATGATGCATTACAGGCAGGCTTTGGAAAATTTGTATTTATTATCAGTAAAAATATAGAAGAGGAATGCAAAGAAATTTTTGATAAAAAGTTAGAAGGAAAAGCCGAAGTAGGATATGTTTTTCAGGAAATTAATAATGTTCCGCCAAAATATCAAAATCCCGAAAGAAAAAAACCATGGGGAACCGGACACGCCTTATTAATGGCAAAAGATGAAGTAACCGAAAATTTTGCTATTATAAACGCCGATGATTTTTACGGAAAAGAAGCGTTCGAAATTATGGCAAAAGCCTTAACAGAAATGGATAAAGAATCGTATCATTTTAATATGATGGCGTATTTGCTTAAAAATACGGTTTCGGATCATGGTTTTGTTTCAAGAGGAGAATGTCAGGTCGATGAAAATAATTTTTTGACCGATGTTACAGAACGCACGCACATCGAAAAAATAAATGGCAAATTAATGCGCAAAGACGATAACGGTGATTTTATTCCCATTGATGAAAACACGATTGTTTCGATGAATTTCTGGGGATTTACACCTAAATGTTTTGAGTTTGGAGGCGCACTTTTTGAAGAATTCCTGAAAGAAAACGAACACGATTTAAAAGCCGAATTCTTTATTACATCAGTTGTAAATGAAATTTTAAAATCAGAAAATGCATCTCTGGAAGTGCTTCAGTCGAATGCAAAATGGTTTGGAGTGACGTATAAAGAAGATAAGGAAATTGTAAAAAAAGAAATTGAAAAATTAAGAGCCCAAAAAGTGTATCCAACTAATCTCTGGTAATATGGTAGCAGAACATTTAAAATTTATATTCGACCAGTTCGACCATATCGAGGTTTTCAAAAATTTTGGAGAATTGGCTTCCGGTCATATCAACGACACCTATTTAATAACAACTGATAGTTCTAAACAGTTTATTTTGCAACGTATTAACAATGGCGTTTTTAAAGACGTTTCAGGACTTATTGCCAACAAAGTTAGCGTAAGTAAACATTTGTTGCGAAAACTAAAGCATTTATCTGAAGACGAACTGAAACGCCGTGTTTTAACTTTTATCGGTACAAAAAAAGGCGTTTTTTATTATCAGGATAAAGATGGAAATTTCTGGAATATGATGGTTTATATTGAAGGAAGTCTGACTTTTGAAACCGTTAACAATGAGGAAATTGCTTATGAAGGCGGTAAACTTTTTGGCGAATTTCTAAACCTGACCAGTGATTTTGATGCCAGAAAATTAATCGAAGTAATTCCGAATTTTCATAATATGGCATTTCGTTATTCGCAGTTTGATACTGCCTTAAAAGAAGCTTCAGAACAACGGATAGAACAAGCCAAAACCTGCATAAATCTCGTTCATGAACTGAAAGAAGAAATGCACATTCTGCAAAAATTAAAAGATACCGGAAAAATAAAACTACGGGTTACACACAACGACACCAAAATTTCAAACGCACTTTTCGACGCCAATAAAAAAGGACTTTGTGTAATTGATACAGACACCGTTATGCCCGGAATTATTCATTATGATTTTGGCGATGCAATCAGAACCATTTGTAATACAGCTGCCGAGGATGAAAAAAATCTGGAACTTGTCAATTTCAATTTACAATATTATAAAGCCTATGTAAAAGGTTTTCTTGAGAAAACGAATTCGTCACTTTCTTTATTAGAAATAAAATACTTACCGCTTGGTGCAAAAACGATGGTTTTTATTATGGCATTGCGTTTTTTAACTGATTTTCTGAATGATGACGTGTATTATAAAACAGAATATCCGGAACATAATCTTGATCGCTCTAAGAATCAATTTAAACTAATTGAAAGCCTTACGGAACAATTTTCAGAAATGGAAAACTATAATTTGAATTCGGCTGTATCATTAAAATAAGAGAAATGAAAAAATATGTAATTACCGGAGGTGCCGGTTTTATAGGAAGCCACATCGCCGAACATTTATCAAATGAAGGACATCAGGTTACAATTCTGGACAGTTTAAGAACAGGATTCGAACACAACCTAAAAGGATTGAATGTTGATTTTGTAAAAGGTGATATTCGCGATGAAAATTTAGTTAATGAAGTAATTGACGGTGTAGCAGGTGTTTTTCATTTGGCAGCTTTAGTCAGCGTTCCTGAATCGTTATTAAAAATTAGAGAATGTATCGAAATTAATACGATCGGAACAATTAATATTCTGGAAGCGGCAAAAAATAATGCAGGTTGTAAAGTTGTACTGTCAACATCTGCAGCGAATTACGGGAACAATCCTATTTTACCAAAAGTAGAAACCATGTTTCCGGAACCCATGACGCCTTATGCAATTACAAAATTAGACGGAGAATATTATTTAAAAATGTATCTCGATCAATATCAGGTTCCAACCGCATCGTTGAGATATTTTAACGTATTTGGTCCGCGCCAAAATCCGGAATCAGCTTATGCAGCGGCGGTGCCAATTTTCATTAATAAAGCACTTCAAAATGAACCGATTACTATTTACGGAGATGGATTGCAGACCAGAGATTTTATTTATGTCAAAGATGTTGTAAAAGCTAATATTCTGGCTTCTCAAAAAGGAGATGAAACGTATAATGTTGCACTCGGTCACAGTACATCGGTTTTAGAATTGGCCGAAAAAATCATCAAAATTACCAACTCAAAATCGCAAATAAAATTTCTGGAAGCAAGACCGGGCGATATCAAACATTCAAAAGCGAATCCTGAAAAATTCAATCAATTAGGCTTTAAACCAGAGTATATAATTGATAAAGCTTTAGAAGAAACCATTCTTTTTTATGAGCAGGAATTAGTCGGTAAATAAGCATCGAATTAACAAAGCTTAAATCGCATAAAAAATATTAAACACATAGAAACATAGATTTTATAGATTGAAAAAGAATATAAAAAGAAAACTAGTTTTCTCACACATAGTTATGTGTGTTGATGCAAGTGAAACGCCTTCTTTTAGCTTATAAAATCTATGTTTCTATGTTTAAAAAAAACACACACAGCGAATAACTAACCCCAAACCCAAAAATATGTCAGAAATCGATATTACTTTAAAAAAAGAACAAAGCAGCACTTTGATTCCAATGGTTATTTTAACCTCGTTATTTTTT
The DNA here is from genome assembly GCF_004362015.1 of Flavobacterium chryseum. Lineage (GTDB taxonomy): Bacteria > Bacteroidota > Bacteroidia > Flavobacteriales > Flavobacteriaceae > Flavobacterium. Next base: position 216,902 of record NZ_SNWW01000006.1, on the reverse strand, counting down.
ATTTTTGGATTCGTAACCTGGCTCAACGGACCGCTGATTCCATTTTTTAAATTGGCATGTGAACTAACCGAATCACAATCGTATTTTGTGACTTTTGCCTTTTATATTGCTTATTTTGTAATGGCGATTCCGTCCTCATTTCTAATCGAAAAAGTAGGCTATAAAAATGGAATTTCACTAGGATTATTAGTTATTGCCGTTGGTGCATTACTATTTTATCCAGCAGCCGAAGCCCGAACTTTTGGACTTTTTTTAATCGCTTTATTTGTAATGGGAACCGGTTTGGCAGTTTTACAAACCGCTGCGAATCCGTATGTTGTGGTAATTGGTCCGCGCGAAAGTGCCGCTGCGAGAATCAGCGTATTGGGAATCGCAAATAAACTCGCAGGATTTCTGGCTCCGTTATTACTCACTTCTTTAGTATTATCCAATATTGGCGACTATTCTGCAGATAAAATTGCGGTTTTAACATCGGCTGAAAAAGAAAGTGCTTTAGATTTACTAGCCTTGCAATTGCAAACGCCATATATGTACATGGCAGCAATCATGTTGGTTTTGGCCGTTTTAGTGAAATTTTCTCCGCTTCCTGAAATCAATTTAGATGACGAAGGACAGGTGGCACATTTAAGTATTTTCAAACAAATAAAAGAAGCTTTCAAACATCCGCAATTGGTTTTTGGCGTTATTACTTTGATGGTTTATATCGCTGCCGAAGTTTTAGCCGGAGACTCCATAGGAGGTTTCGGAAAACAATTGGGCGTTTATGGCGAAAATGGATCTTTTTATCTCAAACTGACTTCGTTTACGATGACCGCAATGGTTGTGGGATATATTTTAGGAATCACACTAATACCCAAATATGTTTCACAGGTTTTTGCTTTAAAAATGTCCGGATTTTTGGGTTTAATTTTAGTTTCATTGATTGTAATACTTTCACCTAAAATCATGATTCAATTACCTGGAATTCCACAATTGCCTTTAGTAATCATTTTAGTGGCACTTTTAGGATTGGCCAATGCACTTTGCTGGCCGGCAATCTGGCCAATGGCACTTCAGGATCTTGGCGGATTTACAAAAATTGGAGGCGCAATTCTGATTATGGGAATTATTGGCGGTGCTGTTTTTCCGTTACTTTATGGTTTGCTTGCAGATACAATTAATACATCAAATGCAACTGCGGGAATTACTGAAACTGCAAAAAGTGGAAATCAACTGGCTTATTTAATATTGTTTCCAGCCTATTTAATGATCGTGTTTTTTGCATTTAAAGGTCATAAATACAGAAACTGGTAAAGGTTTTTTGGTTTTAGTTCTACCTGAAATTTGTCCTCGAAGGAGATGACAATATTGTGTAGTAAGCTTGCAGAACTTTCTATAAACATAACATTTTATTCAAGATTATAATAAGCACTCAAATATTCGTATTTGAAAGAGCTCTGGCTCAACTGATGTCTTTTTTTATCGCTTCTTGCAAATGCTAAAATTACGTTTATAAAGCTTCGTGAAAGTTAACACTGAATCTTATATGAGCAAAAGCAAAATTGAATTAACTCCGCAAATTAATGTGAAGGAAATTTTAGAAAATATAGCACAAAAAATTCAGCAGCCAAAAACCGAATTGTACCGATGTTATCAAAATTGATTTTAGGGTTGAATAAGTGCATTTAAGAAAATCAAATAAAGAACCGATTAGTCGTATTTATATCGAAAGTATTTCTCAAGAAAAAGCTGATCACTTGACAGAAAAAATCATTATTGAAATTAGGAATTTAATTTAGTTGTCATCGGCTTAAAGTTGTTTTTTGGAATAAGAATATGGTTTCAAAAAAACATTAAATGATTGATTTAGATATAGAAAAGAGAATTTTTATTGCGTTTTTTAATTAAATGAATTCCAAATAAAACATTCTTAATTTTAGAATTAAATGAACTTTTTATATTAAAAATTTAAATTCTTATTCGGTTAAAATTCAAAATAAGTAAGAATTTAATAATACTTTTTCTAAAAAATGTGTTCGAAAACACTTTTTTTATGTGCACGAACACATTTTTTTGATTTTACCATTGTTTATTAAAAAATATTATTTAGTTTAGCCAATAGTAAGTTAAAAAAGAGCTTTTTTTTTGCCCATTTTGAAGTTGAAAATGAGTTTCAATATTCGGAAGAAAGGAAATAGAAAATCAAAAGATTACGAAATCCGAAACGTAATTAAGTAATTGATAATTAGGCGAGACATAAACCCAAAATAAAGAATATCAGTTAAAAAATAAATAACCAAACGAAAACAAACAAAAAAAACAAAACCAGAAAAATTATGAAACCAAAAAAAACATAACCTGAACTTTTTCACTTTGTGCGGGCTAAAATTCCTAACCATTATTTACTCACATAAAGTATGCTTTTCACATTAACCAATAAACTAACCAGAATAATATGAAAAAAAGTAATAAGTTACTAAACGGTAACTATCAGGAATTAAAATTTAATTTAAAAGCAATAATTACAATTTTAGTCTTGATCGTAACTGTTGTAAAAGTAAATGCTACAACATCTTCGGATAGTGGCAAAAAATCAGAAATTATAAATAAAAAATCAGTTGCAGATATAATTATCAAAGGAGTTGTTTTAGATGAGTTAGGTCAACCCATGATTGGCGTGACGATTGTTCCAAAAGGATCATCAAGAGGAACAACAACTGATTTTGACGGAACATTTACTATTTTAGTTCCTTCTGGCACAGAAGCTTTATTGTTTTCTTATGTAGGATATGACAGTAAAGAAGTTTTGATAGCAAACCAAACCAATATTAAAGTTTCTTTGGTACCCGTATCAAAAACCTTAAATGAGGTAGTAATTGTAGGTTACGGAACTCAGAAAAAGAAAAATGTATTAGGAGCGATGTCTTCCATAAAAGGAGAAACACTTACTCTATCTTCTGCACCATCCGTTTTAACAGCGCTTCAGGGTAAAGTTGCAGGTTTGCAAATTACTCAAAATAGTGCACAGCCGGGCGGTGGTTTTAATATTCAGATTCGTGGTGCAGGATCTATTAATGCCCCAAATGATCCCTTAATTGTTGTTGACGGATTTCCGATTACAAACCTTGATCAGCCAGGTTCAGGAAATAGATATAACGGAGGAACACAAAGTGTCTTAAATTCATTTAATCCAAATGATATTGAATCTATAGATGTATTAAAAGACGCAAGTGCTTCTGCTATTTATGGAGCAAGAGCTGCAAATGGTGTCATTTTAATTACAACCAAAAAAGGAAAAGACGGAGAAGTAAGAGTAGATTATTCCGGATCATTTTCGTATCAAAAATACAATGACGGTTATGATGTTCTGGATTTGAAAGAATGGATGCAATTACGAAATGATGCTTCCAGAGAAAATTGGGAGTTTACAAATAAAGTATATCCGTATTCTTCAAAAACACTGGAAGAAGCAAATGCTAATCCCGTTAATGGAATCGCATACAAAAGATATTATTCGGATGAACAGATCAGAAATGCCGGAAAAGGAACAGACTGGTTATCGCTGGTAACGAGAGACGGAATGGTGCAGCAAAACAACTTATCATTAAGAGGCGGAACTCAGTCTACTAAATATTTCTTATCTGGAAATTTATACAATCAGGAAGGTATTGTTAAAAATTCAGGAATTAAAAGAAGTACGGTCCATTTTAGTATTGACCAGAAATTACATGACATTGTTACTGTTGGTATGAATATGACAAAAAGCAGGATTAACAATCAGAACTCACAATTAGGAGGACAATTTAATCAGGAGACAGGAGAAGAAGTATCTCAATTTGAAAACTCAGGAATTATTAGATCTGCAATTCAACAAGGGCCTCATATTTTGGCCATAGATGAATTCGGAAAATATCCAATTAACCCTGATAGCTCACAAGAACCAAATCCATATTCATTGCTTACTATTTCTGATGAAGGAGTTGTAGACAGAACGCTGATGAATTTTTATGCTGAAGTAAAACCGTTTAAATGTTTTACAGCAAGAGTTCAGGCAGGTTTTGATCAGGGAAATGCTAGCAGAAGTACTTATTTGCCAAGAACAACACTTTACGGAGCATTAGAAAATGGTAAAGCATCGATCAATACACAAAATAAGAATGATGATTTGCTCGATGTTATTTTAACTTATAACACCAAAATAGGAGCCAATAACTCTTTTACTTTCATGGCAGGATATTCTCAATCGACTTATAGAGTAGAAACAACAGAATTAGGAAACAGTAATTTTATTACAGATTCTTTTTTATGGCATAATATTGATGCCGGTGCGGGAATTAAACGAACAGCCTCATCAGGCCTGGAAGATATTTATCGCTCTTATTTTTCAAGAATAAACTATTCTTATAAAGATAAATATATGCTAACATCAACCATACGCCGTGATGGAGTGAGTTATTATGCTGCAAATAAAAAATATGCCTTGTTTCCATCTATTTCGGTGGGTTGGGATGTGTCGCAGGAAACTTTCATGGATCCAATTTCAGAATATGTTTCACAATTTAAATTAAGATTTGGATATGGTTCAGTAGGAAATTCAAACGGAAAAGCCTCAGGAGCATTTGATGCAAGAGCAGCTTATTTAAATCCTGATGAATCAATTTGGACAGGAGTATTTGCCAATAGATTAGAAAATCCTGACTTGATGTGGGAAACAACAACCGAAAAGAATTTTGGTGTTGATTTTGAAATCCTTAAAAGAAGAGTTTCAGGTTCTGTAGAAGTATACGAAAGAGTGATCTCAGATTTATTACAGGAAAAAAATATTAATAGTTATAATGAAGTTAATAAGGTTTGGGCTAATATTGGAAGTACACAAACTAAAGGGGTAGAGGTTACAATAAGTACAGTAAACATTGATCGTCCTGATTTTCAATGGAAAACTACATTTAGTTATTCTCACTATAAAACAAACTGGAAGGAAAGAGCTCCTGACTGGAAACCAAAAGTTTATGAAAGTTATAATGATCCTGTTCGTGCACAATACAGCCAAATTGCTGACGGAATAATGCAAATAGGAGAAGTAGTACCTGCGCAGCCTGAATTGTTTCCGGGACAGGTAAAAATTAAAGATGTTAATGGGTTTGTAAGAGACGGTCTAGGAAATCCTGTAACAGATGCAAATGGAATATTTTTGAGAACGGGTGCTGCCGATGGTAAGATTGATGAGGCTGATACGGTTTTACTCGGATCATCTGATCCTGATTTTGTAGCAGGTTTAAGTAATAACATAATTTGGAAAAATTTTCAATTGAACTTTCAGTTTAATGGAATGTTTGGAAGAGAGATTATGGACAGAACTGATTTTACATACGGTGTAACCGCTATAGGTGTAGCGCAAAACGGAAGAAATGTGACTACCAATATATATAACAGATGGACACCGGATAATCCAAGTAATACACGTCCGGCATCACACTTTGGATATTCACCATACGGATCTGGCAATTTATTTATGCAGGAAGCTTCATTTGTACGTTTGCAAAGCGTATCGCTGACCTATAATTTCCCGAAAAAATGGTTTGGAAAATTCATGCAGGGTGCTGCCATCAGACTTGATGGGCAAAACCTTTTTACCATAACAAAATATGATGGTATAGATCCTGAAACAGATGGTTATGCAGCAGCATATCCAAATGTAAAAACATACACAGTAGGAGTTGATCTTAAGTTTTAATAAAAAAGACATGAAAAATTTAAAAAATTATACAATAGTTTTACTATTACTAGTTTTCTCAGGATGTAACGATGATGATTTTCAATCGGTCAATTACGATGAGATTAATCCAAGTATTTTTCCCAGCTCAGAAGCCGATATTCAAGCTATTGTAGCATCAGCCTATTCTCCTTTAAGAGGTGCTTACGGTGACGGAATTCATTCTACTTCAGAAAATGGACTAATATTTATTTTAGATGCTACAACCGAAATTCTTCAGGGGCCTTACGGCGTACAGCAAGAAGCATCTCTACACAGCTATAAACCTAGTTCTACCAATTTTACCCGTTTTTATGATGTGTTCTACAACAAGATAAGCAGTATGACTTTGAGCATTGACAGAATCGAAAAATCAAGTGTAAATGAGTTGATAAAAAAACAGGCGATTGCAGAAATTAAATGTGCAAGAGGAGTATTGGCTTATGAACTTTTTGATATGTACGGTCCAATTGTAGTAGCACCTTTAGAGGTTCTTAAAAATCCACTGATAGAAGAACCTTTGGCACGACTTTCAAATGCAGATATGGTAAGTTTTATTGAAAATGATCTGAAAGCTGCCGCAGTAGACCTGCCGGCTCCGGATAAAGCAAACTATGGCAGATTTAGTCAGGGTTTGGCCAGAATGGTTCTAATACGATTATATCTTCATGAAAAAAGATGGGCAGAAGTAGAGGAACAGGCTAATGCCATTATGAATATGAATTATTACGCATTAGAAGCTGATTATGTTGGCCTATGGGGATTAACAGCACCAACTAAAAGTAAAGAAGTAATATGGGCTGTTCCCGCAGACTATGCAGGAACAAGCGAAAATCAATGGCAAATGATGGCGCTGCCAAATAATTTTCCGGGACGCGGAGGCTACGGAACTATTCAGAGTTCATGGACATTTTATGACTCTTTTGAAGCCACTGATATTCGTAAAACAGCACTTATTGCAGAATACACAGGTACAGATGGAGTGACTTACAACAGAGCTAATCCTGCTAATTACATGCAATTAGGACCAATTCCGTTAAAAATTCATCCGGATGCTGCAAGAACAACCGCTTTGACAACAGTAGATATGATTATATATCGTTATGCTGATGTATTATTATCAAAAGCAGAAGCACTGGTAAACAAAACTGGAACGCCAACGCAAGAAGCCATCGATTTGGTAAATATTGTTAGAAAAAGAGCTAAAATCAGTGAAGTACAATTAGCAAATTATAGCACGCTTGCCAGTTTTAATACTATGATTCTTTTAGAAAGGTCACACGAATATTGGTGCGAAAACGGACAATACCGTTCAGACTTAATCAGACACGGGAAGTTTACAGAACATGCTATTTCTTTGAATGGTGCAGCCAGTCAAAGTGCGCCTTATAAAGCATTATTTCCATTTTCATTAGACAGAATAAGTGAAGGAAAAGGAAAATTTCTTCAGAATCCGGGATATAATTAATTTCTTTTTAAGAAGAATATTAAATGATTTGATCAGATAATTTAATTATAAAAAAAACATGAAACATTTATTAATAGTATTTTGCCTTTTTCTGAATCTTGCTTCAAGTTGTCAGAGTGATGGAGGTGGCGAAAATAAAGAAGAAGAAATAACCGGAGCGGAAAAAGTAACCTACACCGTTTCTAACGAAGTCTTCACCAATCCGGAACGTGGTTTTATGCACACCTGGCAGGTAAATTCTGAAGGTGCAGCTATAACTGCCGCATCTTTAGCGAATTTAAAGAAAGAAAATGTAAGCCTTATTTTGCGTTTGTATTATTTGGAGAAATTCAAAACGACGGCTTTAAGCCAAGCGCAATTAGATCTTATAAAAACTGATTTTACACGCTTGAGAGAATCAGGTTTAAAATGTGTTTTACGTTTTGCTTATACCGATGCTCAGGATGGTTCAGATGCTTCTGTTGCCATAATTTCAGGACATTTAGATCAGCTAAAACCAATTTTAGAAGAAAACAAAGATGTCATAGCTTTTGTTCAGGCGGGTTTTGTTGGCGCTTGGGGAGAATGGTATTACACCACAAACCAACTAACTACACCAGCCAATAAAAAACTGATATTGGATAAACTTTTAGAATCTTTTCCAAAAGAAATTAAAATTCAGGTTAGAACGCCAAAAATCAAACAAGACTTCGTAGCCACTACAACCGCTATGGATGCTACAGTTGGTTACGGAAATACAAATACAGCCCGTTTAGGTTTTCATAACGACTGTTTTATGGCAAGTGTTGACGATTATGGTACGTATGTAAATGTAACGGCAGAAAAAACATATATAAGTAATGAAGCCCTTTTTGTCCCAACAGGAGGAGAAACATGTCCGCCAACCGATGTTCCGGTGGCAAGCTGCAGCATTGCCGAAAAAGAAATGACAATGCTAAAATGGACGTACTTAAATCTTGATTATTACGGTCCGGTTTTGCAGGAATGGAGAAATAATAATTGCTTTACTGATTTTGAAAGAAAGTTAGGTTACAGACTTGCATTAGCATCATCAAGCATAAAAAAAGAAGCTGCCTTAAATGGGACTTTAGAATTTAATGCACAAATCAATAATTCCGGTTTTGCTCCGGTTTACAATCCAAAAAATGCTTATTTAATTCTAAGAGCAGCGAGCGGAACGGTTTACAAGAAAAAATTGAGTTTTGATGTTCGAAAAGTGGTTCCAAGAGTAGCTTTCGATTTAAAAGAAACGGTTAGCTTATCAGAGATTCCAGCCGGTACGTATGAATTACTATTAAAGATTGAAGACAGTTCATCAAAACTAATTGACAGACCTGATTATTGTATTCGTCTTGCCAATACTGGATTATGGGAGGCTTCTACAGGATTCAACAAATTATCACAAACGGTTATCATTAAATAGTTCTAAAAACATTTAAAACAAAAAACCATGAAAAAAATAAAATTAACCAAATACATAGCAATAGTGTTAGCATTGCTATTGCTAACAGCATGTTCGAGCGATAGTTCGTCTTCGGATTCGGCAACAAAACCTGTCGCAGATTTTTCGTTTACCAATGACGGAAGTACGTTTACTTTTAAAAATCTTTCTACAAACGGTACAAAATACAGATGGGATTTTGGAGATTTATATTTTACTTCAAGTGAAAAAGACCCCGTTTACACCTATCAAATTGGTGGTGAAATTAGAGTTTCGCTCACCGTTACAAACGATGCCGGAGAAGAAGCCTTTATCACAAAAGTTATAACAGCACCACGAATTATAATCATCGATATTAAAATTGATGGTGAATTTAAGGATTGGGATGATGTAGCCGTTACTGATCAAAATACATCTGGAAATGGATCTATCCAAAAAATTAAAATTTGGGCAGGCGGTTCAAATGTGAATGTGTATTTAGAAGGAAATAAAAAAATGTTACTGGAATTGGCTCGTTTATTTATCAATACAGATGGCAATACACAAACAGGATTTTTACATCCTATGCATTGGTTGGAAGGTGCAGGAGCAGAATTTTTATTTGAAGGACCTATAGTAAGTAATGGATGGGGAACTTTTTTTGATTATACAGGTACTAATGGAGCTTGGGGATGGACAGTAATTTCAGGTTCAGGGATTAACTTAAATGCATCATCAATTGTAAGCCTTAACAATACAACAAATGCTATCGAATTTAATATTCCGAAATCTCAATTAGGAACTTTAGGAACATCTGTAGGAATTGGAATTAATGAACTAAATGGAGGATGGGGAGATGTTGCTTATTTCCCCGAAGGACCTAAATTTTCAACCTTAAAATTGTAGTTTGTCATCGATAGCCTGTCAAATTGCCATTAGATTGAACGTTTTTTGAAGAGGTCATTTTTAAATCTAATGGCATGAGCTATCGAGTAATCATATTTAAAAAGTAATTCTTCTATTATAATCATAGTAAGGATTGCTTTCTAAAATTCAAATTAAGAAATAAAGACACCAAATGAATAAAACCATTGCCAATAACCGATTAATGTCTATAGATGTTCTGCGAGGATTTGATTTATTGATGATTATTGTGGCAGATCGTTTTTTCTATAATTTGAATACAGCTGCCAAAACCAATTTCACAAAAAGCTTAGCAGACCAGTTTGAACATCCGGAATGGATTGGTTTTCATTTATATGATGTAATTATGCCTTTGTTTCTGTTTGTCGTTGGAGTTGTAATTCCGTTTTCATTAGGAAAAAGAAGCACTGAAACAGCATCAGATTTCAAATTATATTCACACATTTTAAGACGATTTGTAATTCTGTTTATTTTAGGATGGATTGTTCAGGGAAATTTATTGTTTCTGGATATTTCAAAATTTCAAATATTTAGCAATACACTTCAGGCCATTGCAGTCGGTTATTTATTCTCATCAATAGCTTACATCAATTTATCTAAAAAAGGAAGATATCTATTTTTTGCAAGCTGTCTGATTTTGTATGCCATATTATTATCAATTCCGAGTTTCTTCGGACATAGCTTCGAATTATTGCCAAATAAAAATCTTCCTATTTATATTGACCAACAGATTTTTGGACGTTTTTACGATCAGACACAATATTCATGGCTCTTAACAGGCTTGGGTTTTACCGCCACAACAATGTCAGGATTATTTGCAGGAGAATTGCTTTTATCATCTTTATCAAGACAAAAAATCGCCAACTATTTATTTTTAATTGGAATAATCGGAATCGTTATATCGTTAATAATAGGTTTATGGCATCCGATAATTAAAAAAATATGGACGAGTTCATTTGTAATATTCTCATCAGGAATTAGTTTTGTTTTGCTGGCTTTATTTTATTGGCTTGTCGATGTAAAAGGTTATACAAAATGGGCGTATCCGTTTCGGGTTATTGGCCTCAATGCCATCGCCACTTATGTGGGTTCGCATGTCTTCAATTTCTCTTTAATTGCAAAACAGGTTTTCTTTGGTTTCGAACAATTTACCGGAGCATATTACGATGCGTTTTGCGATTTAGCGGGTTTCGGAATCCTTTATTTCATACTTTGGTACATGCATAAAAACAAGACTTATATAAAGGTTTAATTAAAATTAAAAATGGAGAATTAAAAATTAAAAATCTTTGAAATCCTAATTTTTACATAATAAACTCTGTGTGTTTTAAATAAGTGGAACGCCTTTATTTTAGAGAACAAATTCTATGTTTCTATGTGTTTAATAATACATCGTTTATAACAAAACAAAATAATGACGAGTAACTCACCTCAATAAATTATATTAAAATAAAAAAAAATGAAAAGTTCAAGTTTAAAATTTCTACTCATAGCTTTTTTGCTATTAAGAATTTGCGATGCATCTGCTCAAATCATAAAAACAAAAACGCCCAAAAGAGATAAAGGTCAAACCGATGTTTTGCGTTTGGCGACACCTGCAATTCCGGTAGTTCATGTTGCAATTATTGGTTTAGGAATGCGTGGCACAGGCGCAGTAGAACGTATTACACATATTCCCGGAGTAGAAATTGTGGCACTTTGTGATATGCTCGAAGACAGAACAAAAGCAGCCAACGATACTTTAGTAAAACACGGAATGCCAAAAGCAGAAGTATTTTTTGGAGAAGATTCCTGGAAAAAAGTAACCGCACTTAAAAATGTAGATCTCGTTTATATTGTAACCGATTGGAAACACCACGCCAATATTGCCGTTCAAGCCATGAAAGACGGAAAACATGTTGCTGTAGAAGTTCCCGGAGCTTTAACCATGGAGGAAATATGGGATATTATTAATACATCAGAAAAGACCCGTAAACATTGTATGATGCTAGAAAACTGTGTTTACGATTTCTTTGAACTGACCACATTAAATATGGCGCAACAAGGTTTGTTTGGAGAAATTCTTCATGCTGAAGGTTCTTATATTCATGGACTTCAGCCATATTGGGGAAATTACTGGAACAACTGGCGTATGGATTATAACCGAAAACACAGAGGAGATGTTTATCCGACACACGGAATGGGACCAGCCTGTTTAGCCTTAAATATTCACCGTGGAGATAAAATGAATTTCTTAGTTTCTATGGATACCAAAGCGGTTGGAAATCCTGCTTTTATTAAAGAAAAAACGGGAGAAGTTGTAACTGATTTCAGAAACGGAGATCACACGATGACGATGATTCGTACCGAAAAAGGAAAAACGATCCAGATTCAGCATGATGTTACAAGTCCGAGACCTTACAGCAGAATGTATCAATTGTCAGGAACTAAAGGATTTGCGAATAAATATCCGGTTGAAGGTTATGCTATTGATGCTAAAGAAGCCGGAGCAGAAATTGCTAAAAATTATCAAAACCTGAATGCCGAAGAATTTGTATCAGAAGATGTCAAAAAGATTTTAATGGAAAAATATAAAAATCCGATTGTAAAAGATATCGAAGAGAAAGCCAAAAAAGTAGGCGGACACGGCGGAATGGATTTTATTATGGATTACCGTATGTTTTATTGCATTCAAAACGGACTTCCGTTAGACATGGATGTTTACGATTTAGCCGAATGGTCTTGTCTGAGTCCGTTAACAGAAATTTCGTTAGACAATAATTCTTCTCCGGTAGAAATTCCAGATTTTACTCGCGGCGGATGGCAAAAATTGAGTACTGTTGAATTTTCTAAATAAGGAAATCCCAGCGTAATCGATTAGTTTTTAATATTTCTTGTTAGTTAAAATCTTCTGTTTTCAAACAACAGGAGATTTTTTTATGGATAAAATGTTATGAAAAAACATTTTAATTGTTCATTAAAATGTTGATAAATAGTGATTTATATTTATTTTTTTAACACGAGGTCAATTTAATTAATAGTTATATTTGAATTAATAAACAGCTTATTAATTTAAAAGATATTTATTATGGAAAAAGCTATAAAACTAAAAGTTCGCAAAGAGTTAGATGGTCAGCAACAATTCAATATAATAAAATTAAAAGGCAGTTTAATCTCAAAGGGCTATACAGAAATAATTCATATTTTAGATCAGGATGATGAATTTCACATCAATTCCTTCGAAACTGCAGTTGGTACTACCAATGAAGTTCAGGAATTTATTAAAGATTTTATCACTAAAGAAAACCTAACCGATACGATAACATTGTTTAGATAAGTTAGGATAAAATTAACCGCAAAGAACGCTAAGTTTTTTCGCAAAGTTCACAAAGTTAGATAGATATAAAGCTTTTTGAACTTTGGGTTTTATAATACTCAACTATAAAAAACTTATCGTGCTTTGCGGTAAAAAAAATACTTGAAACCTGAAACTTTTTAGTTCAAACTTCTATATTCAATAGGAGTGTAACCGGTATTCTTTTTAAACATTCGATTAAAATGCTGTGGATATTTAAAACCCAGTTCAAATGCTATTTGACTGATGGATTTCTCCGTATCGAAAATTCTTTCTTTAGCCAGGTTTATTAATTTCAACTGAATGTGTTCCTGAGCAGATTTGCCTGTTTCTTTTTTGATCAAATCACCAAAATAATTAGGAGAAAGATGTAAATGATCTGCAAAATAGCCTACAGAAGGTAAACCTGAATCCTGCGGATTTTCAGATACGAAATAATCATTTAGCAAATTCTCAAATTTTGATAAGATATCCGTATTGATGTTTTCACGGGTAATAAATTGCCTGTCATAAAAACGGACACAATAATTTAAAAGCAACTCGATATTATTACTTATAATGCTTTTACTATGTTTATCAATAGACTGGCTTAATTCATATTCTAATTTACTAAATAGATCTTTTATGATTTGCTGTTCTTTCAACGATAAATGAAGCGCTTCATGCGAATCATAAGAAAAGAAAGAATAGTGACTCATATTTTTTGCCAGTGATGTTCCTTTTATCAAATCAGAATGAAACAAAAGCACTAATCCGGTTGGTTGATAATCTTCAGAATTATTTATTTCAAGCACTTGTCCGGGCGCAACAAAAACCATTGTTCCTTCCTCATAATCATAATTATTGCGACCGTATTTCAATTCACCGCAATTTCCGGCTTTTAAATACACGGCATAAAAACCAAAATGCATACGCGTATTATTGGGTAAAGCTTTTGCATTAGAATTATCAAAAACACTTATTAAAGGATGCTGATTTTCAACACCTTTCAATTTATTGTATTGTGCAACTTTTTCAAGTTTTATAATATGTTCCATATCTATTTCCTTAAATTGTACTGTAAAGATAATACTCAGATTGTTAATAACTTAGTCTGATTCTTCAAATCAGTAAAAATGGTAATCATATCAGTAATGTGTATACAATTAAGATATGATTATTGGAGGAAATTTGTACTGTCGAAATATTGAACAGGATTATTTTACAAACATTTAAAATACTTAAAAATGGAGAAGAGAATATTAGGAACTCAAGGATTAGAAGTTTCTGCATTAGGATTGGGTTGTATGGGATTAAGCTTTGCTTATGGACAGGCAATGGATAAACAGGAAGCAATAAAATTAATCAGAGAAGCGTACGAAAAAGGAATTACCCTTTTTGATACTGCTGAAGCCTATGGAATTGCAAACGAAGAATTAGTTGGAGAAGCCCTGAACCCGTTTAGAAAAGAAGTTGTTATTGCTACTAAATTTGGTTTTAAAGATGGAAATGTAACTGACGGCCAGGACAGCCGACCTGAGAACATTAGAGCTGTTGCCGAAGAATCTTTAAGACGTTTAAAAACAGATGTTATCGATTTATTTTATCAACACAGAGTAGATCCAAATGTTCCCATGGAGGATGTTGCCGGAACGGTTAAAGATCTTATTCAGGAAGGAAAAGTAAAATATTTTGGACTTTCAGAGGCTGGTGTTTCATCAATACGAAAAGCCCATGCAGTTCAGCCAGTATCAGCGCTACAAAGCGAATATTCGATTTGGTGGAGAGAACCGGAATTAGAAATTTTACCAACACTTGAGGAATTAGGAATTGGTTTTGTTCCGTTTAGTCCGTTAGGAAGAGGATTTTTAACCGGTGCAATCAATCAGGATACAAAATTTGAAAGTACTGATTTTAGAAATACTTTGCCTCGTTTTAGCGAAGAAAACAGAAGTACAAATCAAAAACTGATCGATTTATTGGGCGGAATTGCTTCTCAGAAAAACGCAACTCCTGCACAAATTGCATTAGGCTGGCTATTAGCACAAAAACCGTGGATTGCACCAATTCCGGGGACAACAAAATCACACCGATTAACAGAAAATATTGGCGGAGCATCCATTAATCTTTCTGTAGACGATATTAAAAAAATTGACGATGCTTTTGCTCAAACCACAATTCAGGGAGATCGATATCCGGCACATTTTCAAAAAGCGGTTGGGAAATAAAGAATTAAGAATAAAGAATAAAGATTGAAGAATTAAGATTGAAGAATTAAGATTGAAGAATTAAGATTGAAGAATTAAGATTGAAGAATAAAGGTTTTAGAAAAATCATTCATTAATGAGTGATTTTTCTTATATTTACAATGATTCGGAATTGTTTGAATTTCTTAAGTAAATGTTTCTTTTCTATTATTTTCAGCGAAAAAGCAATCCTAATTTTACAATTATTAAATAATTTAAATTAAAAAATATGAGCACAAGTAACGTAAAAGCATTTGGTGCGGCTGCGGCCGATGCAGATTTAGAACAAATGACTATTGCACGCAGAGAGGTTCTGGCCAAAGATATCGAGATAGAAATTTTGTATTGTGGCGTTTGCCATTCTGATTTGCATACAGCCAGAAACGATTGGGGAGGAACGCAATATCCTGCCGTTCCGGGTCACGAAATTGTGGGTAGAGTAACAAGAGTAGGAAGTGAGGTTACCAAACTTAAAGTGGGCGATTTAGCCGGAGTAGGCTGTCTTGTTGATTCTTGCCATACTTGCGAAAGCTGTAAACAAGACCTTGAACAATATTGTTTAAATGGATTTACAGGAACTTATAATGGCAAGGATAAACATCTTGGCGGACATACTTTTGGCGGTTATTCTGAAAAAGTGGTTGTAGATAAGCATTTTGTATTAAAAGTACCTTCAAACTTAGATTTGGCTGCTGTTGCGCCATTGCTTTGTGCGGGAATTACAACCTGGTCGCCACTAAAACACTGGAATGTTGGTGAAGGAAGCAAAGTTGCAGTTGTTGGTTTGGGCGGACTTGGACATATGGCAATTAAACTGGCCAAAAGTCTTGGTGCTGAAGTAACATTATTTTCAAGAACTCCGGATAAAGAAAAAGACGCTCTGGAATTAGGCGCAGATGCTGTAGTTATTTCAACAGATGCAAACCAAATGAAATCGGTAAGCGGGAAATTTGATTTAATTATCGATACCGTTCCTTCTATACACGATGTAAATCCGTATGTTACAACTTTAAACATTAACGGAACTTTAGTTTTAGTTGGCTATTTAGGTCCGTTAGATCCATTCTTGCATACCGTACCGATGATCATGGGAAGAAAATCTGTAGCCGGTTCTGTAATTGGCGGAATCGCTGAAACACAGGAAATGCTTGATTTCTGCGGAAAACATAACATTGTTTCAGAAATTGAAATTATCAAAATTCAGGATATCAACGACGCTTACGAAAGAATGCTTAAAAGTGATGTTCGTTATCGTTTTGTAATCGATATGAATTCTCTTCAAGGATAATACATTGCAAAATTTTCAAATAAAAATCCCGGATAAAACCGGGATTTTTTATATAAATAAATCTTGACTTTTTTAATCCTCTTCATTACACTCCTTTTTAATCGTAATGAAAATTTTATCAAATTCCTCCCGCATTGTATCATCTTCGCCTATCCATTTTATTTGATCATTAGCACAATTGAACCATCCGTAAGTCATCAGTTCCATTTGAGCATATAATAAATGGTCTTTAGAGTTGTATTTTTTATTATATTCCTCAATTACTTTTTCAGGATATCCGTTTTTACTTTTTTGCACTTCAACAATATTTCTCCAGGCTTTTAAAAGCTCAATAGTATCGTTTGATGCCAAAGCCTGAACATATTCAGAACATTTTGCAGAATATTTATTATTTAGTAAAACAGTTGGATCTGAATAGGCTTCAATAGTGATTTTTTTTAATAGATATTCTTCTTCTAATTCCCGTAATCTTTGTGTTTTTAACTTATTCCAAAACGGAGTAGAGACTACTTTTCTATTTAATAAAGCTTTTTGATTTATGTATTCCAAGAAAAGTTTAGTAGCGTCTAGTTTATTAACGTCTTCTATAAAATAAGCGTTTGTTTGAGTTTGTAATTTGGCTGTGGAAAAAGTAAACCATAAATCGTAAGTGTTTTTTAATTCTTCCTTTGTATACTTTTTAGGATCAAAAGTTCCTGTATTTTCACATGATTCTGTTGCCCAGTTAAAAATGGCTGCATTATCAATATGTTTTGCTAAAGCTATTTTACTTTTTGGTTTCTCGGATTTATCAGCGCAAGAGAGAATAAAAAATAAAAGAGCAAGTATTAGAATCGCTTTTTTCATGAATATAAAAAGTTAGAAAAATTTATGAGCGCTAATATATAGTATAAAAATACATTGGTAACACAGCTTATTAAATGTTAATACAATGTTTTATAATAACCCTGTTTTATTAATGTAAACGTAACCTTGTTGACCTACCCTCATTTCTATTTTTGAAGACATATTATAAAACAAACTATTGTAGTATATGTCATTTTTAAAAATAAGAATACTTCTCAAAATAACCGTTTTGTTACCAACCCTTTTTGGGGCAAATAATATAAAAGTGAAGTATTATGTATAAAGGTTTTACAGATGAAGAACTTGTTGAATTATTAAAACAAGGAAAAGATAAAGCATTTGATGAACTGTATTTTAGGTACAGAGATTTACTCGTTCGCTTTGTATATATCAGAATGAAATCCGTTCCCATTTCTGAAGAAATTGTTCAGGAAGTATTTACCACCATTTGGGAGCGCCGCAAAACCATACTAATTCAAAAGAGTTTTGCTGCATATATTTATACTTCAGTTCGTTACATGACTTTAGATTATATAAAATCACATTCGGTTACAGACCAGTATATACAAGAGGTTTTAGACCGGAATACTGTCGAATACACCAGCCACAACGCAACAGAAGATTCAATTTTTTATGATGAATTGCAAAAAGCCGTCGACAAAGCAACAGCATTACTTCCTAAAAAATCAAAAGAGGTTTTTATTCTGAGTCGGATTAAACATTATTCCAATAAAGAAATCGCAGAAGAACTTAATGTTTCAATCGAAACAGTGAAATATCATATAACATACTCACTAAAATTCATGCGAACTTATTTAGGAGAGTTCAATCAGAATATTTCCTAATTGAAAGCAATACGTTTTTTTCTTAACAAAAGCGTAACCTAACCAACCTACCCGAAATTTCAATTTCAAAGACATACTATTAAAGCGATAAAGAAATTATAATGCCCGAAAAATTACAACAGGAAATAAAACATTTTTTAGATGGAGGATATTCTCCAAAAGGACAAGAGATGTGGAATAAATGGTACGACAGTACCAATGAAGTTTTTGAAAACATGGAAGAAGTTCAATCTGATCGTTCGAAGCTGAAAAAAGAATTAAGACAAATAAAGAAGACAAACAAAGTTATTTTTCTTCAACATAAAAATTGGGCTGTTGCAGCATCCTTATTATTCGTAATGGGAGTATCGTGGTTTATTTATCAAACAACAATTCCAGCTATTCAGAACATACAATATGCGACAAAAGCCGGCGAACATGCTAAGGTAATTTTAAGCGACGGAACCCAAATTTGGTTAAACGCAGGAAGCCTTTTAAAATATCCAAAAGAATTTAAAGGAGATACAAGAGAAGTATACTTAACCGGAGAAGCTTTTTTTGATGTACACAAAGACAAAAAACATCCTTTTATAATTCACACCGATAAAATGGACACAAAAGTATTGGGAACCAGTTTTAATGTTCAGGCTTATCCGGATCATACCACACAGGAAGTTGCTGTTTTAACCGGAAGAGTAAATGTAAAATCGGCAGTAACAGAAGAAAATGTGTATGTAACTCCAGGTCAGAAAGTGGTTTTTAAATCGCAGGATAATAAACTACAGGCCTTTAAAGATGTTCCGGTCAATTCAATTTCATTATGGCGAAAAAACATCATTGTTTTTGAAGACACACCACTTCCGGAAGTTATTGCAACCATCAATCGGAATTATAATGTTGCCATCGAAGTCAAAAACAAGAATTTAAATAACCTGAAAATAAGCGCTTATTTCAAAGAACTTCCAGTAAATCAGGTTGTTGCTTTAGTGTGTAATATCATAAATGCTGATTACAAACTGGAGTCTGGAGTTTATAAGATTCAATAATTATTAATTATCAATTATGAATTGTTAGTTGTGAATTATAAGTGAGAAGTCACAGCGAAAAATCTAAAATCTAAAATCTGAAATCAAATATTTAATCTAAATCCCTTCCCCCATGAATGAAAAACAAATGCGGTTTGTCGTAGAAAGTCAAAGCATTACAAAAGCCCTTCTGGCCAAAGTTGTTATGTTCATTGTCTTATTTTTTACAGGAATAACGGCAAATGCCGGAAATGTTGACCTGAACAACAGAGTCACTTTAAAAGTAGAAAATGAAAGCATAAAAAGTATTTTTCAAAAAATAGAAAAACAAGTTGATGTACATTTTATGTACGAAAGCAATCAGATTAACAGCAATCAAAAAATTAGCTTAAAACTAAGCAACGTTCCATTGGAACAAGCGTTAGATAAAATTTGCAGCAATTTATCACTTCGATATGAAATTGTAAGTAATAATATTGTCATTAAAAAAAATCAAAGAATTGGTGCTTTAGACCAGAATAAAATCATTATTTCAGGAACGGTTTACGGTGGCGATGATAATATGCCATTGCCAGGCGTTGGAATTAAAGACAAAACTTCAGATGCAGCGTCATCTACAGATTTTGACGGAACTTTTAAAATAGAAGTTAACGCAGCTGAAGCTAATCTTATTTTCTCTTATGTAGGTTATGTAACGCAAGAAGTGAAGGTAAATCAATCTCAAAATATTACCGTAAAACTGGTTGCAGACATGAAACAACTTCAGGAAGTTGTAGTTATGGGATACGGAAGTGTAAAAAAGAATGAAGTTTTGGGTGCTGTAGGAGCAGTTTCTATGAAAGAATCTTCAAGCAGAACCTATAACAGTGCATCTGAATTATTACAGGGAACTGTTGCTGGTGTAACGGTAATTAATAACGGAGGTGACCCAACGGCAGAACCAACCATCAACATTCGTGGTATCGGATCTTTGAATGCTGAAACGCCGTTAATTGTCTTAGACGGAATTATTTACAGCGGTTCGTTAAATACGTTAAACCCAAATGATATTGCTTCGATAAGTGTTTTGAAGGATGCGGCTTCGGCAGCGATTTACGGTGCGAGAGCTTCTGGTGGAGTAATTTTAATTACTTCTAAAAAAGGAATATCTGATCGTATTAATGTCAATGTAAATTATCAGGGAGGTTTTCAAAACGTAGCCAAAAAATTGGGAGTTTTAAATGCTGCTGAATATGCAGATGCTATGAATACTGCAAGAGATAATGCAGGATTACCAAGAATTCCGGCTTTTGATACGGCTTTTGAACCAACGGCAAGAACTACAAAAACAAACTGGATGGATGAAATTTTCCAAACAGGCGAAATTCAGGATTTATCTATTTCGATAAACGGAAAAACAGAAAAATCTAATTTCTTTCTTTCAGGAAGTTACAGAAAAAATGAAGGTATTTTGTTGAATACTTTTGGCGAGCGTTATACAGCAAGAGCAAATTCTTCTTTTAAATTAGCGCCAAATTTTACCATTGGAGAAAACCTATCGTATTCCCTAACAAACGGTCAAAGTGCCAATACATCAAGTGGTTACACAGGAGCAATTTTGGCCGCTATTTTCTATCCGCCAAATGCAACAGTTTATAGAGAAGATGGTTCAGGACAATTTGGTGGAGTTCCTGAAAAATACATTGGTTCTTACGGAGACGTTATAAATCCGGTTGCTTATTTAAAAAGATTAGACAACAGAAATCCTATTTCGACTATTTTGATTAATCCTTATGCAGAATGGGAAATTGTTTCAGGTTTGAAAGTAAAATCAAACTGGGGTTACACCAGAATTCAGGATAATGCAAAAGAATTTGCAGTGAAAATTACTGAGCCTGGAAAAATATTCGACTTTAATCGATTAACACAAAAGTCGGTTACAACGACTGATTTATTAGGCGAGCAAACGATTTCTTACGAAAAATCATTCGGAAAACACAATTTCAAAGCTTTAGCCGGATATACGTATCAGGAAACAAAAAGAGAATTTTACACCGTTGAAGGAACAGGTTTTGATAATGAAGACGCATCACAACGTTATTTATTGAATGCAAAATTAATTCAGCAAACCGGCGCAGGATTATCTGATGAAATTATTTCTTCTTATGTTGGAAGGTTAAATTACGATTTCAATCAAAAATATTTATTCTCAGGAATTGTTCGTCGCGACGGAACTTCAAAACTTTTATCAGCAAACCGTTGGAAAGTATATCCTTCTGTTTCTGCAGGTTGGTTAATTTCTGAAGAAGAATTTATGAAAAGCATTAGTCCAATTGTAAGCAATTTGAAACTGCGTGCAAGTTGGGGACAAATCGGAAATTTAGGAAACTTAGGTCCATACCAATTTAGTGTGCCTTTAGTGCAGACTTCAGCTTTGATTGGTTCAGTTCCAACAATCAATTACGGATATGCCGAAAGTGAATTATCAAACCCAAATTTAAAATGGGAAAGCTCTGAGCAAACCAACATTGGTTTAGATTTTACCATGTTCAACAGCGCTTTAACAGGATCTGTAGATGCTTACGTGAAAAAGAATAAAGACATGTTGGTTCGTGATCAGCTTCCGGGCGTTTCAGGAACTCCACAAGGTAGAATTGTAAACTCTGGAGATGTTGAAAATAAAGGTATTGAAGCTAGTTTAACGTACCAAAAAACACGCGGAGAATTTAAGTTTGATGTAACTGCAAATGCTGCATTTTTAAGCAACAAAATTGTTTCAATTAAAGATGATTTAACGTCTCTTGAACCTTTAAATATAAGCAGAGTTCGTAGTTTGCCTTTAGCCAATATTTATCAGGTTGGAAGCCCGGTTGGTGCTTATTACGGTTATGCTACAGACGGATTATTTCAAAGTACTGCCGAAGCTAAAGCGTATGTAAATAATTCAGGTGTAGTCTATCAGCCAAATGCCGTTGCGGGAGATATGAAATTTAAAGACGTAAACGGAGATGGCGTAATTAACAATAGCGACAGAGTGGTTCTTGGAAATCCGTTTCCTAAAACAACGTACAGTTTAAACATGAACTTTAGATATAAAGGTTTTGATATGAATGTGTTTTTCAACGCAGTATCAGGAAATAAAGTTTTCAATGCTGTAAAATATACCGGTTTAAACGCTTCTTTCCCAGGATATAATTTATTGTCAGATTCTAAAGATGCCTGGTCGCCAACGAATACAGATACTAATATTCCGGTTCTTTCATCAACGGATAATAACAATAACTTCGGAAGAATCTCAGATTTTTATATCGAAGACGCTTCTTTCATCCGATTAAAAAACCTTTCAATTGGTTATACCGTTAAAGATAGTTGGTTAAACGGAAAAGCAAAATTGAGATTCTTTATTTCAGGACAAAACTTGTTTACCATCACAAAATATTCAGGAATGGATCCTGAAGTTGGGCTGAGCAACTTTGGTCTTGACTTAGGTAAATATCCACTTTCCCGTATTTATATGACGGGTGTAAATGCTACTTTTTAAAAAAAATATAAAACGAACAAAATGAAAAAATTAAGTCTTTTATTATTGAGTTTTGTGCTTTTAATAGGCACTTCAGCTTGCGAAAGCGAACTTGATGTTGTTCCGCAGGGAGCTCCGTCAAGCGGAAATTTCTGGAAAACTCCGGCTGATGCAAAAGCGGGAGTAAATGCAATTTATGCTTTATATTCAGATGACAATATGTACGGTCGTGGCTTTTTCTGGCTTAATAATGCCAGCGACGATATCGGAACAAAACCAAGACAAAATGCAGAACGTATCAAAAATTTTATTGTTGACGGATCGGAATCGGATACGAAAGATATCTGGAGACTGCATTATGAAATCATGAAACGTTGCAACGACGTAATTCGTAATATTCCAAACATTCCTTTAGACGAAAAAACAAAAAATGCAATGTTGGGAGAAGCTTATTTTAATCATGCCGTAATGCATTTAGAATTAGCCTATCACTATGGAGATGATCGCGCCGGAATTCCGATTCAGGACAGAAACGACCCAACAAATGTATATGTTCCGAGAGCTAAAAACGTTGGTGAAAACTATGCTTATATCGCTGCAGATTTAATTAAAGCAGCCGATTTATTACCGTATTTTAATGAGCTTACACCGGACAATTACGGACGTGCACACAAAACAGCAGCGTGGGGATATTTAGTTAGAACTTATTTGTATGCAAAAGACTGGGACAACGCTATTAAATATGCTAACTTAATTGTTGGAAGTGGAAAACACAAACTGCTTGATAATTTTGAAGATGTATTTAAAATTCAGAACAACTGGTCTACAGAATATATTTGGTCAGTAACTTCAAGTGCAGAAAATACATCTTTGGGTTCTATTTTTCCCGGAGTTTGTTTAGAAGATAAAGGTTGGGGAGTTTACAACGGTTGGGGAAATTTTTATCCAACAAAAGAATTATTTGACACCTATGATCCTACTGATAAAAGACGCAGTGCGACTATTTTACAAAAAGGAGACAAATTTACTTATTTTGGAGAAGTAGTCACTTTTAATGAAGGAAGTCACGTTGTAAGTTCAAGCAACAGAACAGGTTATCAGTTTAAAAAATACATGGAGCCGTTTAGTTATCCAAAAACAGGTTCTGGCGGCGTTGATATTCGTTACGTAAATGCAAACGGAGATAAACCTTCAACCGCTTTAAACGTTCCGCTTTTGCGTTATGCCGATGTAATTTTAATGTTGGCTGAAGCTAAATTAATGAAAGGCCAAAATGCAGATACAGAAATCAATATGATTCGCCATCGTGCAGGTCTTGGTGATCTTTCGGGAACAACAATGACCGATTTAAAAAGAGAAAGACGTTGCGAATTAGCAGGCGAGTGGACAGATCGTCATTATGATTTAGTACGTTGGGGTGATGCAAAAGATGCTTATGCCAAACCATTACACCATTATGACGGAAGCGTAATTTATCCTGCACGTAATTTTAATCCTTTGATTCACCATGTTTGGCCAATACCACCAGATGAAATCGCAGTTAGTAAAGGAGCTTTATGGCAAAATGAAGGCTGGAAATAGTAATTGTTAATTGTGAATTATTAATTGTGAATGTTTTTTTAGTTTGTTTTTTATTTTTTACGCTGCAGGCTTGATTGAGCTTGCAGCTGTAAAGAATTTCCAATTAAGAATTAAAAATTAAGAAATAACAATATTATAAAACCAGTCTTTGTTTAAGGACTGGTTTATGTTTTAAAAAGTTCCGGAGGAACGAACCATATTGTAGCAACGGATTTCAATCCGTTGAAAAGAATAGAAATCAAAGTGAAGTTTGTCATTCCGAGGAACGAGGAATCTCCGCAAGAAACGCTACAATCTAGATCGTCAATTTTTGTCGATTATCGTGCGGAGATTCCTCGTTCCTCGGAATGACAAAAACTGCTTATTAATTGCGAAGAATTTAAACGAATAACCCTATTTCAATGAAAAAAATAATCACCCTTTTTTGCCTCCAATTTTTCCTGTTTGCACAAGCGCAGGAATACAGTTCATCGAACATTCATTCGCACAATGATTATGCCAGCGCGCTTCCGTTTTATGGCGCTTATTCTAACGAAACCGGTGTAATCGAAGCCGATGTTTTTATAGTAAATAACGAGCTTTTTGTTGCTCATAATTTCAAAGACATTGCGCCGCAAAACACACTTAAAAATTTATATCTCGATCCTTTAGCTTCTAAGTTAAAGCATTTAGAAGGAAAAGCATACGCGAGCAATAAGCCTTTGATTTTAATGATCGACATTAAATCTGATGCCAATGCTACGCTAAAATTAATTGCCCAACAATTAAAAACGTATCCGGAAATCATCTCTAATAAAAATATTAAAGTAGTTATTTCAGGAAACAGGCCTTCGCCGGAACAATACAAAGATTATCCTGAATTTATTTATTTTGATGGAAGACTCAACGAAAATTATTCTCCGGAACAATTAGCGCGCGTTGAAATGATCAGCGAAGATTTAGGACAGCTTACAGTTTGGAACGGCAAAGGAGTTTTAACCCAAACCGATTTAGAAAAAATTCAATCGATAATTAAGAAAGTTCACGATCAAAACAAAAAAATTAGATTTTGGGCAACGCAGGATAATGTAAATACCTGGATGACGCTGATGAATTTAAAAGTTGATTTTATTGGGACAGATACTGTTTCAGAATTAACGCATTTCATCAACAATATCAAATCAACTTTCTATCAAAATACAGTATTTCATCAGGCTTACGTTCCTAAAAATCCATCGGCATTTGCCAAAAAGAAACCTAAAAATGTTATTCTCCT
The DNA here is from genome assembly GCF_004362015.1 of Flavobacterium chryseum. Lineage (GTDB taxonomy): Bacteria > Bacteroidota > Bacteroidia > Flavobacteriales > Flavobacteriaceae > Flavobacterium. The sequence continues at coordinate 191,482 of NZ_SNWW01000006.1, read as the reverse complement.
AATTGGTGACGGAATGGGATTAACGCAGATTTATTCTGGTTATACGGCTAATAAAGGACAATTAAGCCTTTTCAATATTCCAACACAGGGACTTTCTATTACCAAAGCTTCAGATAGTTATATTACAGATTCTGCAGCCGGAGCAACAGCAATGGCAACGGGACATAAAACCAATAACAGGTTTATTAGCGTTGATGAAAACGGAAAACCTTTAGAATTAATAACACAACAATTGGCTAAGAAAAATTACAAAACAGCCATTATTTCTGCAGGAAATATTACCGATGCAACGCCGGCGGCTTTTTACGCACACCAGCCAGAGAGAAGTTACAGCGAACCAATTGCGAATGATTTTTTAGCAAATCCATCAGATATTTTAATTGGAGGCGGACAAAATGAATTCAGAAAACGAAAAGACGGAAAAGATTTATCTAAAGTTTTGATGGAAAAAGGATATACATTTTCGGATAAATTCAGCAGTTTAGACACAATCAAAAATGCAAAATTTGTTGTTTTAGAAGATGCCGCGGTTGTTTCTATGAAAGACGGAAGAGGAGATTTTTTAACCAAATCTTTAGCAAAAGCAACAACGACTTTTTCATCAACAAAAAATCCGTTTTTTATCATGGCCGAAGGTGCACAAATCGATTATGGTGGACACAAAAACAACCTGGAATATGTGGTTCGCGAAATGCTGGACTTCGATAAATTGGTAGGACAAGCAATGGAATTTGTAGATAAAAATCCTGAAACACTTTTAATTGTAACTGCCGATCATGAAACGGGCGGACTTTCATTAATAGACGGAAACATTACAAAAGGTTACGTTCAGGGAAGTTTTAGTACAAACGATCATACTGCAGTTCCGGTTCCGGTTTTTGCTTATGGTCCGGGCGCTCATAATTTTTCCGGGGTTTATCAAAACACAGCCATTTATACTAAGATTATGGAAGTACTTAACGCGAAGTAATTCTTTTTATATTTTAAATTCAAATAGTTTTACTTAACTTGTGGTTTCAAATAAATACTCTCGACATTGTTGAGAGTTTTTTATTTTATTGAATTATAAACTTACAAGCCCTTCCCGTATAAATCAATTAAAAATGGTTCAAAAAACAGAAGAGAAAAAAGAACAGAGTGCAGTTTCTCTGCTGCCTTGGGTTACTGCTGTAGCAATGTTTATTCAGTCTTTAGACGGTACAATTCTTAATACATCATTGCCTTCTATCGCAAAAGATATGGGATATTCACCAACAGAAATGCATTCGGTTATTGTGACGTATACGCTCACACTTGCTATGTTTATTCCGCTTTCCGGCTGGCTGGCAGATAAGTTTGGTACCAGAACAATGTTTATGATTGCTGTTTTTTTATTTGTAACGGGTTCTGTATGTTGCGCACTTTCTGTCGATTTAAGAACCTTTAATCTCGCGCGGGTTCTGCAGGCAATTGGCGCATCCATGATGGTTCCCATCGCAAGGCTGGCTATTTTGTACCAATATCCTAAAAGCGAACTGCTGAAAACCATGAATTTCATTACGGTTTTTGGCTTGTTAGGGATGGTCGTTGGACCAAGTTTAGGCGGTTTTCTTTCGGATAATTTTTCCTGGCATTGGATTTTTTTAGTGAATGTTCCTATTGGAGTAATCGGAATTTCGATGGCATACAGAATCATGCCCAATTTTAAACATGCCGTCGGAAGATTTGATTTTAGGGGATTGGTTTATTTTAGTCTGGCTCTAATCTTTATTACGATGGTTCTCGAACTTATTGGCAGCGGAAGAACGCACATGATGCTAATTCTGGGGCTTCTGTTTTTATCGGGATTACTTTCGCTGTTTTATTTTATTCATTACAAAAAAACAGAAAAACCTATTATCGATTTAAGACTTCTGAATATAAGAACATTAAAAATAGGCTTAACCGGAAGTTTAGTAACACGATTAGGAATTGGCGGATTACCATTGTTGTTACCGCTAATGTTGCAGACCAGTTTTGGTTATTCGGCTTCGGTATCAGGATTATTGTTATTGCCTTCTGCGCTGGCAAATGTTGCTGTAAAACCTTTTATGGTGCGAATCATTACCTTTTTCGGATACAGAACTGTACTAATTAGTAATACAATATTATTGGGAATTATTTTTTAATTATTCTTGGTTTTGTCGAGCGCGATACACCAATTGTTTATTACATAATATTGATGGTTTTCTATGGCGTTTTTACCTCTATACAAATGTCGGCGATGAATACGATTACGCTTGCAGATTTAGATCAGGATACGGCAAGCGGAGGAAATACAATGTTGGTGATCATGCAGCAGCTTTCGGTAAGTTTTGGAGTATCGGTGGCAAGTTTGGTACTTTCGTTATTTCAATCGGGTATTTTTGAGATAGATAAAACAAAAGCATTTCAATATACATTTATAATTCTGGCCATTTTTACTATTCTGTCAAGTATCACTTTTTCAAGATTAAATAAAACAGATGGCGGTGGATATATGTAAAGTGAAAGATTAAAAGATTAAAAGATTAAAAGATTAAATCTGCTCAATCTGCGTGAAAAAATAATACGTTTAAACGGTTATCAATTTTAATCATTATTTTGATAGATTATCGATTTCAAACGACAGAATCATTTTAAAAACAGTAAAAGTTCACAAAACATAGCGCAATATTAATAAATTATTAAATGACCAAATCGTAAAAATATCAATAAGTGTTTATTATACTTTTGTAAGGGTCTTCTTTAACAATTAAAATTGCAATATGAGTTCTAATTTGGTAATAAGGTTACGTGCTGGAGATGATTCTTGCTTTAAAGAAATCTATGATTTGTATCATTTTAAAGTCTTTTGTTTTGTGAAAAAATATACAGCGCAATTGGCTGATTCTGAAGATGTGACACAAAATGTTTTCATTCACCTTTGGAAATACAGAACAAAATTAGACCCAAATGTAGACTTAGAAGCCATTTTGTTTAAAAGTTCAAAACAGGAAATCTCAAAATGGTATAAAAAGCAAAACAGAATCTTTTCATTCGAAAATGATCAGTTGATAAAGGAACTCGACAGCCCGTTAGAACCTGACGATGAAATCAATGCAAAATTGGAAAAAATAGAATATCTTCTAAATAAAATCCCTGAAAAAAGAAGAAAAATATTCAACCTTCATAAATTTGAAGACCGCAGTTACAAAGAAATAGCGCAGGAAATGGATATGTCGCCAAGTGCTGTGGCAAATCAAATTTCGAAAACACTCCAATTTCTCAAAAAGCATTCTGTAAAAAATCATGAATTGTATTGGTTTGCCTTATTCTTTATAAGTCAGTCAGAAATAATTTCGTAAGTTCTTTACATCAATAAAACAGCTAGCTATCACAATTATAGTAACGCTGTTCAACTACATAATCTTCTTTTTGCCTTTCGACCAAGGTTAAGTAAATCTTCCTTTACATTAAGAAAACGTTAATACTAATGTTGCCCCGTGATATTTAAAAGAGTCGAAATCTAATGTAGTTGAATCGAGAAGATTCGCCTGTAATTTTCACTATTAATTATTGATTGTAATGAAGTCTAAAAGAGTAAGAGAAGAATGGAACGCAATACCAAACAGAGGCATTCTTCCTGATGAAACTAATGCCCGTATGTGGAATAATATACGGAAGGTTACAATTGATAAGTACAAAAATCTTTATAACTGGATGGCCGTTGCCTGTGCCGTATTTATACTTTCTATAAGCACGTATCATGCTTTTATTCAATCCAATTTTTCTAAACAGGAAATTACGGCTACCAAAACATTTAATAAAGACATACGACTGTTGTTTTTGCCTGATGGAACACGTGTCTGGTTAAATGAAAATTCTGAACTCGAATATCCTTCACATTTTCTAAAAAACGAAAGAACCGTAACCTTAAAAGGGGAAGCTTTTTTTGAAGTAAAACGCGATCCGTCAAGACCTTTTATTATCAGTTCAGGAAGTATTAAAACTACTGTTTTAGGAACTTCATTTAATATTAAAGCTTACGGTAATAAAGAACCCGAAGTAAATGTCAGAACCGGAAAAGTAAAAGTAGAAACCAATCAAAATAGTGTTTTGCTGGTAAGAGGCTACAAAGCAGTTTATGCTGAAAAATCGTCGACGGTAAACAAACAAAGAACAAATGTTTTTGAACCGGACTGGAAAAAGGTTTTGATTTATGTTGATGATTTAAGCCTTGAAGAAGTTTTAAGCAAATTAAAATCAGATCATGCATTTTCGGTCAATTATCTTGATGAAGATTTAAAAAATCTTAAAATGCAGGGAACACTCGATACCAGACAAGGTTTGTATGAAATGCTGCAAACTATTGCTTTTGCACTTGAAATTAAAATTCAGTCGACAGGAAACAACACGTACCTGATTAGCAAATAAAACGATGAAATAATTTTTACAATTATCTTATTTGAATCTGTATTAACGGATTTGAATAGGACAGGAACCGTCATTCAAATTTTTAAATAATAGTAAGCCTAAATATCATATTAAAATTAATTCTAATACACTAACAATCATCAATTATGAACAATAATCTTTTCAGGCATTTTGCCTTTTGGATTTTATTTTTCGGAGTTTTCTTCGGAACAAACACCATTTATTCGCAAACCGGAACAGTATCGGTTGATTTTAAAAATTCTTCGCCGCAAAAAATTATCGATAATTTAAAATCGCGCACACCTTATCAGTTTATTTATCAAAAAGATCTTGATCTTACTGTGCCGCTTGTAACATTAAAAAAAGAAAATGTTTCGATTGATGAAATTTTGAGTGATTTGCAAAACATGACCAACTTAAATTTCAGAAGAAATGAAAATAATATAGCCGTAAATAGTAAGGACGCTTCGAAAAAAAAAAAGAAGGGAAAAATTACAGGTAAAGTTGTAGACATAAACGGACTTTCGTTACCGGGTGTCAATGTAATGATTGCAGAACTTAGTTTAGGAACACAATCGGATATCGATGGTAATTATGTTTTAGAACTTGAACCCGGAGAATATACGATTGTGATCAGCGCGATTTCATTTCAAACTCAAAAAGTTACTGCTGTAAGAGTAAACGAAGGTGGAGAAACACCATTAGTAGTTTCTTTAAAAGAAGATACTCAATCGCTAAAGGAAGTGGTAATTGTTCAGGATTATAAAAAAGCTACAGCATCGGTTCAGGGAATGTTATTGCAGCAAAAAAAAGCGGCTCAGTTTTCTGATGGTATTTCTGCAGAACAAATTGCAAGAACACCCGATAAAGATGTAGGAAGTTCTCTTAAACGTATCACTGGTGTAACAACAATTGGTGATAAATATGTTGTAGTACGTTCTATGGCAGAAAGATGGAACCAGGCTGTTATGGACGGAATTGTGTTGCCAAGTACAGATGCTTATCAGCAAAATTTTTCTTTTGATATTATTCCTACTGCGATTGTTGAGAGTATTGTAGTCAGCAAATCTGCGACTCCGGATATGTATGCCAATTTTGCCGGCGGATATGTAGAGGTTAAAACGATGGATATTCCGAAAGAAAATTTCACCAATTTCTCTATAAGTACTTCATATAATAGTCAAAGTGCATTTAAAGAACGACTTACACGAAAAGAAGGCAAATATGATTATTGGGGATTTGATGACGGAAGACGCGATTATCCAACCGGACTTGTTGCATTAGATATACCAACAAATGAAGCAAATTCAGGTCTTTTTCTTCAACAGTCAAAGCAATTTACAGAGGATAATTTCAGTACGTATAAAACGTATGGTGCGCCGGGAACAACACTGCAATTTGGTATAGGAAGAACTTATAAATTAAAAGATAATAACAAATGGGGATTTGTGGGATCTTTAATTTTTAAGAATACGCAGGAAAAATTAGAAATTGAACACACAGAAAGAGGTAATTATATAAGTAATACAGAGTTTTCAGCTGAAGATCAATCTACGGCATATTCTACTTTTACGAAATATGGTTTTAAAAATTCAGGAGCCAATTATAATTATAATTCAACCTTAGGCGGTATGTTTAATGGGGGAGTACAGTTGGGTAATCATAAAATCACGATCCGTAATACTGTAATGCATATTTATAACAATCAATTAACCCAAATTACAGGCTGGCGCGATAGTACAGAAATTAATGATATAATGAGTGGTACCGTTTTACCTTCTACATCTGAATCTAATTATCCTGTTTATACTACTTTTATTCAAAATAAAATCGAGGGAAGTCATAAGTTCGACAAATTAGAAATTAATTGGTACGGAGCTTACGGAAATGTAGCAAAAGATACCAAAGATGCTACATTTTTAAGCGTAGGCAAAGTAAAAATTGGTGATGATGAAACGTTTGCATATGGTGTTTATAATCAGGATGATAGTTTTAGAAGAAGTAATTTTACTAATGATGAAGTCGATTATAATGCAGCCATTAATTTTAAATACTCTTTTAATTTTAATGATTCGTTTACAAATGATATCAAAGCAGGTTATTTCGGGACTTATAAAAAAGCAACAAACCAGCAGGAATCTGCCAAGTTAGTTACTGTAGGTCAGGCTGAACGAGCAACAATTTATGAGCCATTGTCAAAATTTTTAGACGGTTCAAATTATTACTATGGCGGTTTTGGCTGGCAGGATTACGGTATATATGGCAATAAATATGTTGGAGATGTAAAAGTACATTCACCATTTTTAATGCTTGATGATAAATTGGGCCGCTTTGTAAGATTCGTTTGGGGAGTAAGAGCTGAAAGTTATATTTATACACAAATTGAAAGCCAGTCTGAAGTTCCTGGTGGCTTTACAAACGTTCAAACTGATGATAAAGTTTGGCAATTTCTACCATCGGCAAGTTTAATTATAAGCCCTACTAACAAAATGAATGTAAGGCTTGGTTATAATAAGTCTGTTTTGCGTCCTCAGTTTGCAGAGCGTTTGACAATTCCGTATTTCGACCCAATCCGTTCTGCTAAAATATATAATTATACGGATGGACTAGTTTCAAGCGTTGCCAATAATTATGATTTAAAATTAGAATGGTTTCCTTCTGGCGGCGAAATTTTATCTTTCGGTGTTTACCATAAAAATATAGATGATCCAATTGAATCTGTTGGTTATTTAAACGCATCAGGAGTTAGGGATATCTATAATATTAATTCAAGCAATGCAAAACTTTGGGGTGTAGAATTTGAGTTTTATATGAGTCTTTCTTTTTTAGGAGAAGGCGATATTTTAAAAAACCTGTTTGTTTATGGAAACGCATCTGTAAACGATACAAAAGTAACTTCATATGTTAATCTAGACGGTACAGGCGGACTTTATGAAGCCAACAGACCTCTTTACGGACAATCTCCATATACGTATAATTTGGGTCTTGATTATGTAGGCGAACGTTTAGGATTTAGCCTTAGACATAACGTTGTAGGAGATCAATACATACTTGTAGGATTTGAATATTTCGCCGAAGAAATTCGTAAACCTTATGCTGTAACTGATGCACAGATGAGTTACAAATTTTTTAAAGAGAGAAATCTGGAGGTAAAGTTCAGTATGAAAAATTTGTTTGATGCAAGTATAGAAACATATAATAATGCTAACAGCTACAGTAAAACAGAAGATGTTTCTACAGGATCTAATCCAAGAGCATATAAAAGTCTTGGAGCAGGTGCAACTACAAAATTTGATCAGGATCTGGATAGAGAAGTATTTAAAGCAAAAAACGGAAGGACTATAAGTATATCACTTAATTATTCTTTTTAAATGTATCTGCAATCAGTATTCAGTATTTAGAAGAAATAAAACCTAAGGAAGGATATTTTGCTGCTCTTTTCCAAAGGCCATGTGTAATGACAGCAATTTTAGAAATAATTAAATAGTATGAACAAAATTTTTATGTTTGCAATGGTAGCTCTGTTTATGAGTTCCTGCCAAAATGATGATGCTTCATCTGAAGATTCTTCTTTTTCTATGAAAGCTCCCAGAGCTGATTATTCCGGATATCCAGCTACAGTTCAAACGGTAACCGGAAATATTACAACAAATACTACCTGGACAAATGATAGGGTTTGGGAAATTGATGGAGTAGTTCTTGTAAAAGGGGGAGCCACGCTAACGATTCAGGCCGGTACTTTTATTAAAGCGAAACGATTACTTTACGGATTTGCCTCAGGAGTACTTGTAATTAGTAAAACTGGTAAAATCGATGCTCAGGGTACAGAAAATGCACCAATAATATTTACCAGCTATAATTTATTGGATGGCAATGCAAATACGGAGGCCCAATATGGAGATTTTGGGGGTGTAGTAATTTTAGGAGATGCTATTGTAAATAATTTTCAAGATACAAATATTGTAGATGGACTAGGCGATCAGCCTAATAGACCTGATTTTTATTACGGTGGACCAAACAATGAACATAATTCTGGAACTTTAAATTATATACGCATCGAATTTGCAGGAGTTTCATCATATGATGGTGCGTATTGGATACAATTAAATGGTCTAACATGTGCTGGAGTTGGAAGTGGAACATTTATAGATCATATTCAGGTATCTTATAGTGCTGAGGATTCATTTGAGTTTTTAGGAGGTAAAGTAAATGCAAGCCACTTAGTTTCTTTTGCACCTGACGATGACAATTTTGATTTTACTTGGGGTTATACTGGAACGATTACAAAAGCGATTGCAATTGCTGACGGTAATTTTACTCATAGTTTAAGTGGTGGAGTCCCAGATTCTAACGGTATTGAGATAGATAACAACGGTCCGGGTAGTGCTACATCAATTATCACACGTCCTGTTTTTAACCAATTATCAATTATTGGTGTTAATTCTTCTACTGTCGCAGATTTATATGAAAACGCAATACATGTGCGCCGATCGGGACAAATAAGATTAACTGATGCAACTATTACAGGGTATGACAGAGGAATTAGATGGGATTCTCCTTCTTTGCCAAGTGGTTCTTCGTATTTAAGAGTATTAATTCATGGATTTGATAATGTAGCGTTACCAGTAGGAACAACTATATCAGGTCTTGGTACAGCTACTTCAACGGCAAATCCGGCTCCAAAATGGGGACTTACACAGCCTTTCTTTAATGATGGAGCATTAGATTTTACAGGAAATACAGGTGCATTTAAAACCGAAGTTCTTTGGACAAACAACTGGACAAAGTTTACCAATTTTTAATGGCAATATTATGCTAATGATACAAATATTAAGAAACAGTTAACAATAAAATTAGGGGATGATATTTTGCTTTTTCAAATGCTAATGTATTTAGTTGTAAGTATTAGATTTCTTTTTTGTTTTGTGCATAAAACAAAAATCCAAGAAAATACTTTAAGATGTTCTTTAAAATTTAAAAGAATGGAAAGCAAACCTTTCGCTGCGTTAAAAAAATCCTATGAGTGAAAGATGGAAATATAGGTATAAACCCCAGTGGTAAAGCGGGATTGTTTATTAAAAAAAGCCTTTACCAAAAAAAGCGAAAAGACCTGAGGAAAGATATTTTGCTGCTCTCTCCAAAGGCCTAGTTTAATAGCAGCAAATATAGCAATAATAAAATTATTATGAAAAAATTTTTTCTATGTGCAATGATCGCTCTGGCTGTGAGCTCTTGTCAAAATGATGATTCTTCTGCTGATTCTTCTTTTTCTATGAAATCTGCTAGTGCTGACTACAGCGGATATCCTACAACAGTACAAACTGTAAGCGGGGATATTACAACAAACACAACATGGACAAGCGACAAGGTTTGGGAAATTGATGGGGTGGTACGTGTAAAAGGAGGTGCCAAATTAACAATTGAAGCAGGTACTTTTGTTAAAGCTAAACCTTTAGCATTAGGAGTTGCTACAGGAGTGCTTGTAATTACTAAAACAGGTACAGTTGATGTACAAGGTACTGTTAATGCTCCTGTTATTTTTACAAGTTATAATTTATTAGATGGAAATGATGCTACTGGTGCTACTCCTGGAGATTTTGGTGGTTTTGTTATTTTAGGTGATGCTGCAGTAAACAACGGATCAACTACTAATATTATCGAAGGATTAGGTGATCAGCCTAATGTTTCTGATTTCTATTATGGAGGATCAAACAACGCTCACGATGGTGGAGATGTTAACTACTTACGTATCGAGTTTGCCGGAAGAATTTTAGATGCCTTAACTGGTGTTGAAATCAACGGATTGACTTTAGGTGGTGTTGGTTCTGGTACTGTAATTGACCACGTTCAGGTATCATACGGAAGAGATGATTCATTCGAATTTTTTGGAGGAACAGTAAGTGCTTCGCATTTAGTTTCTTTGGCTTCGGATGATGATAATTTCGACTTTGATCTTGGATATACAGGAACAATTACAAAAGCTATTGCAATTGCTGATAGTAATTCTACTCATAGTTTGAGTGGTACTGCTCCTAATCAAGTACCGGATTCTAACGGTATTGAGTTAGATAACAACGCTACAGGTACAGTTTCTAATACAGGAGTTATAACACGTCCGGTTCTTAATCAATTGTCAATTATTGGTGTAAGCTCAACTACAGTTGCTGATTTATACGAAAATGCTATTCACGTACGCAGATTAGGACAAATAACTTTAATTGATGCAACCGTTACAGGATACAACACAGGAGTTAGATATGAAGCTCCATCAACTCAAGCTAGTTCTTCTTATTTGAGAGTATCAATCCACGGGTTTGATAATGTAGCTTTGCCGGCAGGAACAACTTTCTCAGGTCTAGGTACAAGTATTTCAACTGCAAATCCAGCTCCAAAATGGGGACTAACACAGCCTTTCTTTAATGATGGAGTATTAGATTTTACAGGAAATACAGGTGCATTTAGAACAGAGGCTCTTTGGACTAACACTTGGACAAAGTTTACTAATTTCTAATAGGCATAATTAAGTTAGTTATTATAATTCTACATGGGCAGACTATTTCTGCCCATGTTTTAAAATTAAAAAAAATGAAAAAAAATTTACTTTTATTAGTTTTTACTATGGTTACAGGAATAGCATCTGCTCAATATACAATTTGGGAAGATGATTTTGATGATTCAGATGCTTCAGACTGGACTTTATTAGACAGAGATGGAAATGGCAGTAATTGGATGGCACGTAAAAATATTCAATTTGCAGAAACTGTTACAGATGGTGATATTGATGTTTTAGGAACTTATAATATTGATTTTGCTACTGGCGGACAATTAGAAACTAATGAAGATAATCTGGCTATAAGCCCTGCTTTGGATGTATCATTTTATTCCGGTAAAATTAAATTAATCCTTAATGCACAACCTGCTATTTATGATACCAATGAGGATTTATTAATCTATGGATCTACTTCGCCGGATCCTGCTTCATTTATACTTTTGCATACCGTTACGTTAGAAAGAGCAACAGCAGATGAAGCAGAATTTAAAGATTATACTGTTGATATTTCACAATTTGCAGGTAAACCAATAGTATATATCGCTCTGGGGAATAAGCTTGAAACGCATTTTATAGGATATGAAATTAATAAAATTTCAGTGATTGCAGAATCACTTTTAGGAGTTGATGATGTAGACTTAAAATCATCGCTTTGCAGATTAAAACAAAATCCGGTTCAGGAAAATTTACAATTAGAATTAGCAGAAGAATTTCAGACAGAAGAAACAGCATTGCAAATCTATAACGTAAACGGAATTTTAATTAAAGAATCTCCATACAAACAAGAAGGTTTATCTGTTGAAGATTTATCACAAGGAATCTATTTTCTTTCTGTAACGAATAACGGAGTTTCCCAAAAAATAAAATTTATTAAAAAATAACGATTAGTAAAATTTCATGATTTTACAATAAACAAAACGACTACAATAAATAAAATGAATATGAAGAATAAATTGACAAGGGTATTAATTTTCTCAATCATTACAGCTCTTTTCGCATCTTGTACCAATGATAATTTGGTTCCCTATTACGGCACTGAAACGAACCAGCCCGGAAAAATAACCATTAATGGTTATAGCGCAGTTGCTGATTCTTTGCAGATAACTGTAAATGGTAAAGTGATTTTGATTGGAAATGACAAAAAAACTGCTTTTGTAAAAAAAATAGAAAAAGACTATGATTTTGTTTATTTCGGAGCTGAAGGAAAAACAGTTGAAATCTCAAATAAAGTAACAAAAGAGGTATTGCGTACTTACCATTTTACCGCAGAGAAACCAAAAGATACGCTTTCCTTTTTTGTAAAAGAAAATCTTTGGATCGACAAAATTTCTTCAATAAAATTAGGCGTTTTGAGTAAAACGGGAAACAGCGGTTATAAATTTATTTTCCCTAATAAAAATAAATATTCTAAAAGCGGTTACGAGGGCAATTTAGACGGAATTATTCGCAAATTAAACGGACAGGTTTTAGGAGTTGTAGAAAATATAAACAAAGATCAGTTTGGATCATTTATAGAATTTCCTTTCAGTTCGCCTCCAACGATTTTAATGGAACTGGTAAAACACGGCACAACAGAATCGTATGTTCCAGGTCAAAAGGTTGTTGTAATTATGACCATGACGAATAATAAATCAAAATTAATTGTGCTCGAAGAAAAAAGTGATGCAAACGGTCTTTTTTCAGGCGTTGACGGAACTTTAAATTTAGCGGATTATTTCGTTTTTAAATAGGCTAATAAATTCAATTGTTGTTTTAGTGCGTAATGAAATTCATATTTATAGATTTTAAAATGAAAAATAAAATTTACAGCTATATATTCTACAGTATCATTTTTCTTATAGACGTTTCGATTCTTTCCTGCAGTTCAGATGATCCGGTTCAGTTCTATAATGAAGGTACTAACGAATATATAAATGAATGGATATACCAGCAAATGAAAAAATATTATCGCTGGAACGACGCCATGCCGGCTCAGGGTGACATCTCAATTGCTCCAAAAGAATATTTTGGGAAATTGCTCCAGAAAGATGATGTCTATTCGTATGCCATACATCCTGAATTGCCGGAAACTGCACCAAAAAGCCTGAGACAAAAATTTGGATTTGATGTCTCATTTTTTGAGTTTGAAGGAAAATATTATGCTGTAATATTATATGTATTGGCCGATTCTCCAGCTAAAAATAACGGATTGAAAAGAGGCAATCTTATTACTCACATAGCCGGAACAGAACTAAATTCAGGAAATTATGACCAATTGTATAAAAGTATGATTGCGTCAAATAGTGTAAATCTGAAAATAACTTCATATGCTGCAGGATCAGGTTTTTCTACTCCAAAAGAAGTTTCATTATTGCAGGGATTTAGTTTTACACAGCCAATGCCATATCAGGTTATAACTGATGAAAATACAAAAATTGGGTATATAGAAATTCCACATTTTGATGTTGGCCAGGCGCAACAATTTCTAAAAATCTTTCAGGACTTAAAAAGTAAATCCATCACAGAACTTATTATAGATTTAAGATACAATGGAGGAGGAGATATAGCATCTGCAACCGCATTAAGTATTATCCTCGCTCCAAACATTAAATCAGGCGATCTTTTTATAAAATTTGAAGGAAATGCAAACGGAGGAAACGTCGATCAATCCTTTAAACAAGCCTTAGAAAGCAATGAATCTAAAATAAGTTTTGATGCCTTACAAAGTGCGCATCCCTCAATAGACAGGATATATGTTTTGTGTGGAAACCGTACCGCATCTGCATCAGAACTTATTATTAATAACCTAAAACCCTACATGCAGGTGATTACAATTGGTGAAAAAACTTTTGGTAAAGATGTAGCCAGTTTTCCAATTGAAGATGATCGAATTGCAGGAAAAAAAGGTTGGATTTTATATCCGGCAATTTATAAATTATTCAATTCCAGACATGAAGGGAATTATTCAAAAGGAATAAATCCTATCATTGCAGTAAATGAAATTCAGCAGGTTGAGGTGTTCCCTTTGGGAAACACTTCTGAAGTTTTATTGAATAATGCAGTGAATAATATTAACGGAAATGCAAGTAAAATGAAAACGGCAGCACTACGATCGTTGCCTGTTTCTAATATTGGTATTGATGCAGATCCAATACTAATAATGATTCCGTAAAGCACTTTTTTTCTAATTTTTAAAATATTGGAGTAATATAATTATGCAGGGAATTGATAATAGAGAACATCGAAATGTATTAGATGTATTTCAAAAATATGAATACATGTTACTTACTATTACCGAAATAGAATTGGAGGAAGACCTTAAAATACGCAAAGAAATGGCAGAACTTACTGCCTTATACAATAGTTTTAAAGCATTATTAGCAGAACTCGAAAAATGCACGAGAGACTACGAAAGCAAAAAGAAATATACACGAAGCATTCTTCATAAAAACATACGAAAGCTAAGTGTTAAGAGTTAGGAGTTTTTAAGTTGTGAATTATGAGTTATGAGTTTGAAGGTAACGGTTAAAGTTTTTTGTTTTATTTTGAAAACTAAACTTTTACGTTTTTAATCCTTACCTTTTTAATAAGATGCAAAGAATCTCTAATTAAAGTTTTAATTTCTAAATAAGGAGTGTGGTGTAAATCGCTGATATTTTGTCGTAAGCCATCTATATAAGTTCTGGCAATCAGTAAATCAGTTTCAAATATTTTCAGGAAATTGTTTTCGACACTTTTATTCCTTTTATAATAATAAATGGCATTATGCAGATCTTCGATTTGACCCGTAAAATCTAAAATCGCCTTTTTTGAAACCGCACGACTGTAATAATACGAAAACTCCAACGGGTTCATTTCTATAGCCTTATCAAAATCTTCAATTGCCCTGTAATGATAATCCAGTTTTTGAAAACAATTGCCCCTTATCTCATAAGCGCCGGTATCATATCCTAATCTAATGGCATTGTCAAGATAGATTAAAGCATCGTGAATTTGATTAGACCGATAAAGCCGCTTTCCTTTTTCTAAATTTTCGAGACCTTCATTTGTAGTATTTGGGTTTGAAAATTTGTCTTTAAATTTTCCCGTTAAATTGATAAACCAGTTCATATTTTTGAGGTTTTTGGTTGGTCAGATTATGTAGGTTCTAAAAACAATTTAATAAAATTCAGGGGCTTAAATGTAGTTATTTTTTTGATATATAGCTGTTTATAACTTTTTATTACGTTTTTTTATTTCATAAAAATAATTAATAGAATAAAAATTAGATGTAGAATATCTATACTCTTCTTAAGCTGGCTGGTGTTTCACTTGCTTAAATACATCCCGAAGCTTTGGGACTATGTATAAAAATCTTGATTTTTTTTAAAACTCTTTTTTGTTTAAATTTTTAGCCTATGTTTTTATGTGTTCAATAAAATTTTCATCAGTTAGATTCAACAAATAAGAATGTCAAACCTTGTTCGGTTTGCTCACATATTTATTGCCTTTTACGAAAAAGCGCCAGGGCAAAAGCGCATCTTCCTGAGCGTAAGCAACGCCAACACGAGGCAATGCCACAATCTCATCATTAGGATATTGAATACCATGATCTTCAACCCAGATTTCTTCGCCGGTTAAATCTTTTTCATTAAAAGAGCGATCAATTCCCAGCGCTTTAGCCGCAGAACCCGGACCAGAGGAAATAGCCGCTTTTGCTGCGGGCATATTGCGTCGGGCTTCGATGATATCAATTCCTACCAAAGGTTCAATTGCCCTGATCAAAACAGCGTGAGGTTCACCTTCAACAGAACTTACTATATTAAAAAGATTGTGAATTCCGTAGCATAAATACACATACGAAATGCCACCCTGACTGTATAAAGTTTCCGTTCGATTCGTCCGCCGTCCGCCGTAGGCGTGCGAAGCTTTATCCTGAACACCAAAATAAGCTTCGGTTTCTACAATTATTCCCGCAGAAATTTGTCCATCAATTTGAGTATAGAGCACTTTGCCCAAAAGATCCTTGGCCAGAAAAAGTACATCTTGATTTTGATAATAGGAAAACGTTAGCTTAGTGGGGTTCTGTTTAGAATTTTTAGGCATTATTTTTAATGAATTGCTTTTTTAAAATATATTTCTTTTTGATAAAGATTCATGTCCTGATTCATTACCGGTTATGTAAAAATAATACTTTCTCTAAAAACCTTCGGCCATTTTTATTAAGATATAAATAGTCTTTCTTGTTTATTTGTTTGGCATAAAAATGTTTTAATCAATCTGAATACTTTCAATTCCTTTTTGCAAGGCATTATCTTTTAATTCCGGAACTTTTAATCCTTCAGCACGGAAAGCTGTTAAATCGGTCATGCCTAAAAATCCCAGGAAAGCCTTCAAATAAGGAACAACAAAATCGTTTGCTTTTCCCGGACCTTCTGAATAAACACCGCCGGAAGACATGGCAACATAAACTTTTTTTCCGGTAACCATACCAACAGGACCGTTTTCATTATATCCAAAGGTAATGCCAGGTCTTGTAATATGATCAATCCAGGCCTTTAGTGAAGTATGAATTGTAAAATTGTAAAGTGGTGCACCAATAACAATAATATCTGCAGCCAATAATTGTTGAATCGCTTCCTGAGAAAATCGAATCGCTTTTTTATCTTCTTCGGTTAGCTGATCTTCAGGCATAAAAAAAGTACGTAGAATAGCAGGATTAAGATACGGAATTTCGATATCCACAAGGTTTGTTTCTGTAACAGTACTGCCCGGATATTTATCCTGAATTTTTTCGATGATTGCTTGACTCAGTTTGATACTGTAGGATTCTTTGCCTTGAATGCTTGAAATTAAATGAAGAATGTGTTTCATATGAAAATGTATTATTATTATTATTATTATTATTAATGTTAGATTTAATATGAAGCAAAGCTACAATTACCAACTATGCAAAAGATAGTACTTACCCAAAGGTAAGTGGTTACTTTTAGGAAAGTCTGTATCTTTGTAACATGAAAACAATTGAATATGAAACACTTCCTACAAAGGAAGAATGCGCAGGATCGCTTAAGAATATCCTAGACGCGCTGTATGTTTTAAACGGAAAATGGAAGATACCATTGATACTTACGTTGATACAATCGCCTAAACGTTTTAATGAAATTCAGAAAGAAATCAGCGGAATATCTCCCAAAGTTTTGGCAAATGAACTCAAGGATTTAGAGCTGAATGACTTTATAAAACGCAATGTTTATCCAACCACTCCGGTTAGCATTATTTATGAAGCGACAGATTATAGCCGGACTTTAAAAAGTGTAATGCGCGAACTCAGCGTTTGGGGTGAACAACATCGTGAAAAGATTAAGGAAAGCATGCGGAAATAAACTTAGATTTAAATTGGAGTGTCAGGTAAATCGCTTTAAATAAAGCTAATTTTAGAGCAATAATTCTTGTATTGTAAATCCTAATAATTTTAACTTTTCAATGTTAATGATGTCATAATTGTGAATTTTATATGTTTTTTCTTAAATTAAGCAGTATCTTTAGCTATATATAAACCGTTTCACGGATATAATTCGATCGTTTATTTATCTACAATAGCTTATATTTTTATATAATAACATTTGCAGATTTTTAAATTCTTGTCTTATTTTTTTGCACTATAAAATATACGGAGATGACAACACAAAATTCTAGTTTTCAGAGATGTATTTATTTAGCAGACGATGACGATGATGATCGAACCATGTTTGTCGAAGCATTGCTTGAAGTTGACAGCAATGTAATTGTAACCCAGGCTGAAGATGGTAAACAATTAATGGATATTCTTAATACACAGCCAGATCCCTTACCGGAAATCATCTTTTTGGATATTAATATGCCAAAATTGGATGGTTTTGAATGTTTAGAAGAAATAAAACAGGATACAAAATTGAAAAAATTAAATGTTGTCATGCTTTCAACCTCTAACGATCCGGAAACTATAAAAAAAGCTTATAATCTTGGAGCAACATTTTATGCTGTAAAACCAAATTCATTTGATGGATTAAAATCGCTCATCAAAAATGTTTTACAAAAAGATTGGGTTTCTCCTGAACAAGGCAATGAAAAATGTAGGTTTTCCTGATTTAAAAACTCACTACACAATCAATAATTAGTTTTGCTGCTTCATCAATCGCCTGCAGTACAATTTTTTCTGCAGATCCTTTAAAGACCTTGCGATGATTTATCATTTTATTAGGTGTTATGATACATAAGAAAATCGTACCAACAGGTTTTTCAGTAGTTTCACTGCCTCCCGCAGTTGTAAGTCCGGTAACTGCAACCGTAATTTTTGAGTTAAATATTTTTGAAGTCTGTTCAGCCAGTTTTTGAGTAACTTCTGCAGATTCCGGTGTGAATTTCTCAATGAGTGTATGAGGAACGTTCAATATTTGTTCTTTCACAAATACTTCATAACAGGTTATTCCTCCGCGCAAAACTTTTCCTGAATCTTCTGTCATCGAAAATTCAGCGCTCATTCTTCCCGCTGTAGCACTTTCCGCGAAGGCAATATTCCATTCTTTTGCAGCTAAAACTTTACTGCATTTGATTACATGTTCTGAAGGCATAACTTTATTTTTTAATGTTTGAAATTCTTCGGATATATAATTTTAATCACAGTTAAATCAGGAAAAGTTTAACTGGTCACGTTAATTTTAGGATCGTAATAACATTCGAGTAATGATCGCATCTGATTAAGGTTTTTGACAGCATTTAAAAATTCATTCCAGTTTTTTGCAGGAACTAAATCAATTAAGGGCTGCGGAACTTCCAATACTTTTGGCGAAACTTCTTTAATAAGCAAATCCCAATCTTCATGAAAGCGAAGAATATCATCAGGATAAACTGTTTTACGTTCTGTTCCTTCGTCTATAACATCAAAAGGTTCTTCTACGTTAAGGTAGCCGTAATCGTCTGTTAGTTCTTCTCCGGGGTGAATATCTCTTATCGCAATTTCAAAATCGTAAGCAGTACTAAAACAAGTTGGTTTAAAACTGTGATTCACATATTTGCCATTGTCCCAGCACAAAACCAAATCACCATTTTTATTGGTGAAAGAGTAGGTTTCAAGATGCTTTCTGATAAAAGGATTTAGGTTTGGAATTTTCTCCCGTTCCACTATCTGATCTAAATCATCTTGTACCCAGGTTATCGTTCCTTTAGGGATAAATTTCGTAGCTACAAGACCGTATCCTTTTTCGGCATTTATAAATCGAACTTCAGTATCGGTATGAATCATAAAAACAACTATTTAATCATTTACAATTTTTAGACATTCACATTGATATACTTCTTTTCTAAGTCCACTGCTTGAAAATCGGTGATTTCGTTTATTGTAAACCAATTCGATATCCATTTTTTCGCAATATTCCCTTCCGGTAAAGTTTACTTCTTTATACTCATCGCCAAGAATTCGAACATCGATACGCAATGCCTGAAGAATATCTTCAAGATCCTGTTCTGTGGTATACGGAATTATTTCATCTACAAATTTGCAGGCTTTTAGCTGAATATATCTTTCTACTACAGATTGAGTAGGTTTGTTTTTTTCCGGTCTGTCTATTGTAGGATCTGTTTGCAGTCCAACAATAAGATAATCACAATGTAGTTTTGCTTCTTCGAGCATTCTTACATGTCCTGCATGAAGTAAATCAAAAGCACTAAATGTAATTCCTGTTTTAGTTTTAGTTAATTCCATTGTAAAAAATGTTTAGTTTTTAAAAAAGTTAAGTACAAAATCTAAAATTTTGTTTGAGTTTTTAAATTTTGTTTGAGCTTTTTCAACAGCTTTTATATATTCGTCGTGCGGTATTCTGTTTCCGTTAGCATCCAGATCCCAAATGCCACACTCACAGTATTTTGTCAGATCATCCCAATCAGGTCTGTCTGTAATTGGATAAATGCAGATACCGTTTAAATCGACACCTTTTTCTTTAGCAATCAGGCATTCTGCGGTAATTTCTTCAATCCATTGCACTCTTCCGGAACCAAAATGACCCGTTTCTGAAATAAATATTGGTTTTTGGTATCTGGAATACGCCATTTGAAGCAAATCTGAAAGCGGAGTTCTCAAATTATTTACATCAGGCCAGTCGAGTGGGGCAGCATTGACTTGCCATTGGCAATTCCAATAATAATTGAAACCTAAAATATCCAGATAATCTTCATGGCCGCCAAGTTCAGGACACATTCTGCCGGCAATAATATCCATTGCCTGAAACTGATGATCGTTTAAATCGTGCAAATGATCTGCATTTTCATAATCTGAACCATGAATTTTTATCAATGGCTCGACCAAAATAATCACACAATTTAAGTCCACATCTTTTAAAGCCTGAATTCCTAAAATTGCCGCTTTGCACAAATGGTATTTAATATCCCATCCGCTGTTAACAGCAAAAGGCACCGTTCCTCTTACATCGCCAGAATGCCATGACAAAAAGCTGATTTCATTTATGGGTACAACATATAATTCCTGTGATGAATTTTCTTTGTAAAAGGTTGCAAAAGCGTAACACAGTGCTGTAAATCGGTCACAAAAATGAGGATGCGTCGGGTAAATTCCATCAGGATAACCAAAATGAATCAAATCCCAAATTTGCTGAATTCCAAACTCATCAGCCGCCTGCATTCTGTTATATACTTCAGAAAAATCAAAAACACCCGGCGAAGTTTCTACAGCACTCCAGCAAATTCCTTCGCGTACTGTTCTTATGCCAATAGCAGAAAGTGCTTCATAATCTTCTACGACCCTTGTATCATGTTGCGTTTCTTCAAGAAGATTAATGCGTTCGCCGGATCTGTTGATATGATCTGCACATTCATAACCACCCATAAAAAAAGTATTGAATATTTTCATTTATCCCGCCGTTTTATAAGTGATACTGTCTTTTTTCTCTAAGGAATCAAAAAGGTCCAGCGCATTTTTAAAAGCCTGATCCATATTGAAATATTTGTAATTAGCCAGTCGGCCTACAAAATGTACATCAACAAGTTTTTCGGCTTCTTCCTGATATTTTTTATAGATTTCTCCATTTTTCGGATTTGGAACCGGATAGTAAGGTTCGCCTTCGTCTACCGTAAATTCTCGTACAACTGTGGTTTTTTCTGATTGTTGATTTCCAAAATGTTTGTATTCGATTATTCTGGTAAAGTCAACTTCAGTTCCGGGATAATTTACTACTGAGTTTTCCTGAAAAAATTCGGCATCAACCGTTTCGCTTACAAAATTGATAGAACGGTATTCTAACTTTTCGGTTAAGCTGTATTTAAAATCAAAAAAACGGTCTACAGGACCTGTGTAGAATAATTTCTCATAGCCGCTATAATCATCTTTTACATCAAAATAATCAGTTTCGAGTAAAACTTCAATATTAGGATGACTTATAATATTTTCGAATAATTGCGTATATCCGCCTTGTGGAAGTGCCTGATAGGTATCTGAAAAATAACGGTCATCGTAATTAAAACGAACCGGAATACGATCCAGAACCGAAGCATCTAACTCAGCAGGATATTTATCCCATTGTTTTTTGGTGTAATGCTTAAACATTTTTTCATACAACACAGTTCCAACACGGTTTAAAACCGCTTCTTCACCGTTTGCAGGTGTTTCAATGGGAGTTCGGTTTTCTTCCAGCCAGTTTTTCATTTCTTCTTCAGAAGTAATATTGGCAGAAAATAATTCATTTACCGTTGTAATGTTTACCGGAATAGGAACTGTTTTGTCGTCGACTCTTGCGATAACTTTGTGTTCCCACGGATACCACTGCGAAAATTTGTTGACATATTTCCATACAGATTCTTCATTCGTATGAAACAAATGAGCCCCGTATTTTGAAACCAGTATTCCGTTTTCATCAATATAATCGTAGCAGTTTCCTGCAATGTGGTTCCGCTTTTCTATAATAAGCACTTTTTTGCCCATCGCGGCATATCTTTCCGCTAATACCGATCCGGAAATTCCGGCACCGATTATTAATATATCTACTTGTTTCATTTTGAGAATGTTTTAATAATGTTTTGCATTTTGGTTGCTGTAGCGTCCCAAGATGTGTTTTTCAGAATATCAAAATATTCCAGTTGTAATGAAAGCTGGTCTCTTTTATCAAAAAGATAAGTGATTGCTTCAGCAAATTCATCTGCCGTTTCTACAAGGTTTACGCAAATGCTATAATCTCTAACAACGTCTGTAATTTTTGTTGATATAATAGGTTTTCCAGCCGCCATATATTCAAGCGTTTTGGTTGGGCTAATGTATTTTGTTGCGTCATTGATGGCAAAAGGCATCATAGCAACATCAAAACCTTTAAGATAGTTTGGAAGTTCATCATAAGATCGCATTCCCAAATAATAAATATTATCTTCTTTTGGAAGATCAGAATCGTCTATTTTGGCCAATGGACCAATCATTACAAAAGAAACATTTGGCAGTTTTAAAGCCGTTTCGTGCAACAATTGCAAATCAAGACGTTCGTCTATAACACCAAAATAACCTACAACAGGAGCTTGTAAATTGGCAATATCTCCGGGAATTTCGATTCCGTTTAAGGCCTGTGCAAAATGAGGTTCATCGACAGAACTCGGAAAACAATAAACATTAGAATGATGTTGTTTTTTTGATTCATATAAAGATTTTCCTCCTGTAAAAATAATATCGGCATTGGCCATTAAATATTTTTCCTGATGAAGTAAATGTTCCGGAGCTCCTTTAAATAAAGTAAGTTCATCCATACAATCATAAACAATGGTTTCAAATTTAAATACATTTAAAAGTGGGCTAAAAGAAGCCGAATAAAACCATCCGATTGCAATTTCTTTATTTGTAAGATATTGAGGTAATATGTTTGCGATTGATTCAATGTCTTTTACTTTCGGTTGTAAAATATGTAAATTATCATCTATAATCTGAAGGTCTGCTGTATTCTCTTCCTCAATATTGTAACCTATTGGCTCTTCTATTAAAAGGACTTTCATATTTTTAGACATTCGACTAATTAAATGTTGTGGACGCTGGTAAACAAATTGCCATCTTAAGTGACAAAAAACTACCATGTCATAATTTTGAGGTGGTTCATTTCTCGTAATAGAAATATTAGATTCTAAGGATCTTTTTTTCGAACTGTGTATATTGGACTGCATGACTGTAAATATTTATGGATTATTATTGTATGTAATTATTTGATTTGTAAAATTTTACTGAACCAAATGTACTCGTAAAATTGAGCTGGAATTTATACAATTTTGTAAGTATGTTACACAATTAAAAGCTTGTTAAGTGCTGATTTATAAAGGTTTAAATGATGTAAGAATGTAACAGAATTATATAAGCAAATACCTTGATTGTAGTTATACATTTGATAAAACAAATTTTAAAACTTATATCATGAAAGATTCAAATACTAAGACGGCAAGCAAAAAAACAGCTGCTGTAAAAACGACGACAACTACAGCAAAATCAAAAACGACTGCTGCAAAAACGACTGCTGCGAAATCAACAACTCCTAAAGGAACTGTAAAAGCTAAATCATCTGCTGCTGAAGGTTTAAGAGATTTATTCGTAGATTCATTAAAAGATATCTACTGGGCAGAAAAAGCTTTGACTAAAGCATTGCCAAAAATGGCTAAAAATGCTACTTCTCAAAATCTTATTGATGCGATTAACGATCACTTAAAAGTAACTGAAGGTCAGGTAACAAGACTTGAAGAAGTTTTCGCAGCCGTTGGAGAAAAAGCATCAGCTAAAAAATGTGATGCAATGGAAGGCTTGATTAAAGAAGGTGAAGGAATTATGGAAGAAACTGAAGTAGGTGCTGTTCGTGATGCAGGAATTATTGCAGCATCGCAAAAAATTGAACACTACGAAATTGCTACTTACGGAACTCTTGCTGCTTTTGCAAAAACACTAGGTGAAGACGAAGCTGTTGCACTTCTTGTTCAAACATTAAATGAAGAAAAAGAAGCTGATATTACTTTAACAGAAGCTGCTTACAATACTATCAACTTTGACGCCACTGAAGGTGATGAAGAATAAATAGTAAAACAAAAAATTAAAAAACCCTGCATCTCAAAAAGATGCAGGGTTTTTTTATGATGATTTCTAATATGCAAAGTCTTTTACTAAACACATAGAAACATAGAATTTATGATGTCAAATAAATAAGGACAAATAGAAATATATTTCTTTCACATAGCACTATGAGTTGTTTTATTACAAGTGAAACATCTTTGTACGATGCTAAAGCCTATGTTTCTATGTGTTTAAAAATTTAGGTTATATTATAAAAACAATTTGTAAACCAAAAATGCTACAACACCAAAAATGACATGTGCCACAAAAAGTTGAATGTAATAACCTTTAAAATCAATATTAGGTTTTTGAGGCACGATTTCAAATAAAATAACCCAGCTAATAATGCCGATAATGCCACTAATTACGCCAAGTAAAATACTGGCAGCCCATGAAATTTCTAAAAATTCATTGTACCATAAAAAGTGATATCCAATAACAAACAGAAGGCCAATTATATAATGTAAAACCCAGGCCAGAATATTTTTAAGATTTGGAGAGATTTTTAAATGAAGATGTGAAAGAACGTAGGTTAATAAAACCGGTTCTTTATAAAGTTCTCTCGCACTTGCAGAAACAGCGTAACTAAACAAAGTCATTACAGAAGTGGCAGCAATAGAAGAAATTAAAATTTGAAGTATAATATGAAAATTCATGGTAAGAATATATTTAATAGTTTTCGATTGCTTGTTCCGGCAAGCCCTGAACCCAATGTAAGGCTTCATCAAATGCATCTTTTTTAAACCCCTTGAAGTTGCCCGGTACAACATAACTAAAGGCATTGGTAAAAGAAATAGCTCTTTCAGAGTCGGTTACAATTGCAGCGCGATTCCATTTGCCAAAGTTTTTCAGGCCAATGAATGCATCTTCAAGCCAGGCCGTTGCAGTAAAATTTTCAAGATCAGTATCAATCAGAAATAAAAAATTTATTTCATCAATTTTTGCTACAAGTTGTTTTACAGCCGGAGCAATTATGGTTTTATAATCGTGTGCCGTAACTTCTCCAAGTGCTCTAAAAGCAACAACATTCTCAGGAGCATCAATTATTTGTATCATTTGTATCTATATTAGAATTGAAAATTTAGGTGAATTTTAATTATTTTATATGAATGTGACTAAGATCAGTTTGGGCAGGTCCGTTAGTAACCGTACCATCTGTAGAAAATCTTGAACCGTGGCACGGACAATCGAAAGATTTTTCGTCATCGTTCCATTGCACAATACAGCCTAAATGAGGACACACGGCTGAAAATGCTTTTAAAGTATTGTCATAATCTCTGTAAACAGCAATTTTTTTAAGTCCCGAAGAAAGAACTCCGCCTTCGCCTGCAGCTAAATCTGCTGTGTTTTCTAAATCAGAACCTTTTATCCAATCCAGATATTGCGATGCCATATTTCCGGCTTCTTTAATAAAATCACCTGTCGATTTTAGTGTAATTCGCGACGGACTGTACAACTCTTCCCAATTATTTTTATTTCCCAAAATAAGGTCGCTGATAATCATGGCACCAATTGTAGCATGCGTCATTCCGTTTCCGGAATCACCGGTAATAATATAAATATTATCATCGCCAGGATTTTTACCCATAAAACCCAAACCATCTACAGGTTCCATAACCTGGCCTGACCATCTGTAGGTGATATCTTCGAGCATAGGGAAATAACTTCTTGTCCAGCTCTCAAGTCTATCGTAACGTTCTAATGCTGAGATTCTTTCTTCATCTGCCTGACCTGTTTTATGATCTTCTCCACCCGAAATCAGTAAGTCGTATTGATCATCAAAATTTTCCAGACGAACATAATGATAAGGCTGAGCAACCCATTTAGATTCTAAATCTCCCGTGTCCCACCATAACGAATAAGGTAGCATTCCTTTTGGAATTTTACCAGCCACAACATAAGTTCTGTAAGCAGCTTGTTTGGTATGCATCGTAAAAGTATCGTTAACAGGAGTGTTCGTTGCTACGACAATATGTTCTGCAGAAAAAGTAAAACCGTTTACTTCTGCGCCTTCTTTAGTAATATTTTCGGCACGGGCTTCTGTATATATAATTCCACCCAACGCTGTTATAGCATCGGCAAGACCTTTGAGGTAATGCAAAACATGAAACTGCGCCTGATTATTAAAAACAATAGATGGCATTGTTTCTCCGCCAGTTATTGTTGGAGTTACTTTTAGAAAATTGGTTTTTATTCCTGCAGTTTGCGTGGCCTGAAATTCTTTTTCTAAATTTTCTATTTTATCGCTCGGATGCAGAAATAAATAACCATTTACTCTTTTAAACGAACAATCTATATTTAAGGTTTGAATTGTATTTTCAATTTCATCAATTGCGGCGCTATGACTCTGGGCTGCTAATTTTGATGCATCTTTACCAAAAGTGCTTTCAATGTAATAATATCGGTCATCCAGCGCGCAAGTCAAATGAGCTGTAGTGCGTCCGGTTTCTCCGCTTCCTATAAAACCATCTTCAACCAGCACTACTTTTTTGCCTGCTTTTACCAATTTATAGGCGGTTGTAAGTCCGGCAATTCCTCCTCCAATAATAAGTACTTCTGTATTAATATTTTGATCTGGCTTATTAAAAGCTATAATAGAAGTCGAATCAATCCAATACGACACATTTTCTCCTGACGTAATACTTCCATTATTTAATTGATCGTCTATTTTAGTCATAATAAAATTATTAAAGTTTTTATTTAATTGATTGGAGATTATCCACATAGAATCAAAATTATAAAAGCGCCCTAATAAAAGTTTACAGCATATAACGATAAATTTATATCATTACCAGTTGTTGGTTATGTAAGAATGACGGTTTAAATTGTAAGATTAAGTGGTTTATTAATAGTTACTTACGATTTATTAATCTTAAATTGAAAACTTATGAAAGCAGCAGTTATTCATGGACCCGGATCTATAAAATACGATACGGTAGACGATCCAAAATTAAACGCAAAAGATGATATTATTCTTAAAGTAACTTCCACGGCAATATGCGGATCTGATTTGCATATTTACTCCGGAGGATTTCCACAACCAAGACCAATGGTTTTAGGTCATGAATTTATGGGAATCGTAGAAGAAGTTGGCTCTGAAGTAACACATTTAAAAAGAGGCGATCGGGTAGTAGTTCCTTTTCCGATTGCGTGCGGAAATTGTTTTTTTTGCAACCACGATGTTCCCGGAAATTGCGAACACAGTAATCCGGAACATTATGGGCCTGAAGGTGGAATAGCCACCGAAAAAGGAGGAGCACTTTTTGGTTATACTGATCTTTACGGAGGATACGACGGTGGTCAGGCGCAATATGTTAGAGTTCCGTATGCGAATTACGGACCAAGAGTAGTTCCGGATAATCTAACCGATGAGCAAGTTCTTTTTCTAACCGATATTTTCCCGACAGGATACACAGGAGTGGATTGGGGAGAAGTGAAAGGCGGTGAAACGGTTGCTATATTTGGTTCCGGACCTGTTGGAATTATGGCAGCCAAAAGTGCATTTTTGAGAGGTGCTGCACAGGTAATTGTGGTAGATACACTTCAATACAGGCTTGATAAAGCAAAACTTACAACCGGCTGTACAACAATTTTATGGGAAGACGGACCTAAAGATGTAGTTGAACACATTCGTTCGCTTACTCAAGGCCGCGGAGCAGATGTTTGTATTGATGCCGTTGGATTTGAACCTGACCGAAACCTAGGTGATCGTATTAAAGCAACAGTTAATTTTGAAAAAGGTTCTACCAAAGTTTTAGAAGCCTGTATGAGCGC
This sequence comes from Flavobacterium chryseum, assembly GCF_004362015.1. Lineage (GTDB taxonomy): Bacteria > Bacteroidota > Bacteroidia > Flavobacteriales > Flavobacteriaceae > Flavobacterium. The sequence goes on along the minus strand of NZ_SNWW01000006.1, from coordinate 163,673 downwards.
TGTAAGAAGAAGTGGTATTGTTTCTGTTTTAGGTGTTTATCCGGTTAATTATGATAATTTCCCGTTAGGACAATTTTTTGATAAAGGAATAATTTTAAAAGGCGGACAAGCGCCGGCGCACAAACATATTGATAAACTTTTAGAATATGTGGTTCAGGGAAAAGTACAGCTTGATGATATTATTACGCACCGATTGCCTTTATCAGAGATTTCACATGCTTACGATATTTTCAAAAAACGTGAAGATGGTTGTGTAAAAGTGGTTTTAGATCCTTGGCAATAATATTTTATTTTGAATTAAAAATTAAAAATCTGTTGAATCTTAAAAACAAAAAAATCTGCAACTATGTTGCAGATTTTTTTTATCTAAAATCTAAAATCTAAAATCTAAAATCTAAAATCTAAAATCTAAAATCTAAAATCTAAAATCTAAAATCTAAAATCTAAAATCTAAAATCTAGAAATTTTATTCAGCCGCTACAATGTTTACGGTATTTAAAGCAACGTCGTTAAGTACGCAATCTGCTTCTTTTTCTTCCGCAAGTGTTTGTGTTAATAATTTAGCAGCATCATTTTCTCCCAGTGTTTTTGCAAAAGCAACCAGCGTTCCGTAAGTTGCAATTTCATAGTGCTCAATTTTTTGTGATGCAGCAATAATTCCTGCGTCTCTTACTGGTCCCGGAGTTGTTTCTGATACGATAGAATCACCTTCTTTTAGCAATCCGGCCATAGCTTCGCATTTTTTTCCTTCAGCTTTTTCTCCCAAAAGGTTAAAAATTTGCTCTAATCTTGCAACCTGAAGTTGCGTTATGTCAAGATGTTCTAAAATTGCGCTTGCAAGACCTGCAGAAGTAGCATTTGCTGCCATTTTAGGCAATGCTCCGACAAGTGCGTTTTCAGCCCAGTAAATATCTTTCAAACTGTCAACAAACAGTTCTTTTAAATTTGTTGCAGCATCAGATGTTGGTTCAACAAAATTAGCTTTCGCATTATTCTTTACAGCTTTTGCGTCAGTTGCCTTTGGTTGAGTGGCGTTTATCTGACCTTGATTTTCTGAATTTTTCATGTTATATTTTTTTAAAATTAAATGTATAAGTTTGGTTCACGTTTCCAGAAACGGTGTTTTGTCATTGCAGTAATAAATTCCTGAGCAAATGCTTCAGAACCAACTTCGCTGGTTACAATAACGCCGCCATCTTCATTTGTTATTTTAGAAGCAAAATTAGTTGCGCTAAGCAATTCAGATGCTTCTCCGTCTGCACCAATAACTTTGCAGTGTTTGTAAGCATCGTTTAAGTATTCCAGCGCGTCATCATTTTCTGCTAACACGTTAAGTCCTAATCCGTGAGGTACATAAACCGCATCGAATAAAACAGATGATGCAGTAAGGAAACTGAAATCAGCTTTTAATGCTCCATCAGCATCCGTAAGCACAGATCCTAAATGTGGTGCAATAACAAATCCTTTAGCGCCTTCTTTTTTAAGTGCATTTTTAAGATTTGTAACCGCTGCCTGAGAAACGCCGTCAGAACAAAGTATAGCTACTTTACGTGACTCAATAGTTGGTGTGTTTGTAGGGTTATTAATCATGCTTAAAGCTTCAGAAGAAGAAACCGATTGTTCAACTGTTTTTGGTTCCTGATCTCCGCCTTCATTTTCTGGTGAAACGCCTTTATTAACAGGAAATTCAAGAGTTGATGGTACAGTAGCCCCAAGTCCAAGCGCCACTTTTTCAGCAAGTTCTGCATCAACCTGAGACAATAATCCCAGCATTCTAACTCGAATTGCAGTTGTTTCTACTTTTCCAAGTTCAAAACGAAGTGCTTTCACGATATGGCTTTTTTCTTCCGGTGTCTGACTGTTAAAGAATAATTTTGCTTGTCCGAAGTGATCAGAAAAACTTTCGCTTCTTGCTCTCACTTTATGTGCGTCTACACGCTCTTCAAAACTTGAAAAACCACCTTCGCTGATTTTTGCCTGATAAGGACATCCGCCTCCAAGTGAATTTGGGTGATAACTTACACGGCCTTTGTTAACTTCCTGACGCATATGTCCGTCACGTTGATTATTGTGAACGGGAGCAACACTGCGGTTAATTGGTATTTCATGGAAATTAGGACTTCCTAATCTTGATAATTGTGTATCGGTGTAAGAGAATAAACGTCCTTGTAATAATGGATCATTTGAGAAATCAATTCCAGGAACAACATGTCCGGGATGAAAAGCAATTTGCTCAGTTTCTGCAAAAAAGTTATCCGGATTTTTGTTCAAAACCATTCTTCCAACAATAGTTACAGGAACAAGTTCTTCCGGTACTAATTTTGTTGGGTCAAGTAAATCAAATTCGTATTTTTCTTCGTCTTCTGAAGGAATGATTTGTACGCCAAGTTCCCATTCCGGAAAATTTCCCATTTCGATTGCTTGCCATAAATCTTCTCTGTGAAAATCAGGATTTTTCCCGGAAATTTTTTGAGCTTCATCCCAGGCAACGGCGTGAGTTCCTAATTTTGGTTTCCAGTGAAATTTAACAAAAGTAGACTTGCCTTCTTCATTAATTAATCTAAAAGTATGTACTCCAAATCCTTCCATCATACGATAGCTTCTCGGAATAGCACGATCAGACATTACCCACATAATCATGTGCATCGATTCTGGCATTAAAGAAATAAAATCCCAAAAAGTATCATGTGCAGATGCAGCTTGTGGAATTTCATTGTGTGGTTCCGGTTTTACGGCGTGAATAAGATCAGGAAATTTAGACGCATCCTGAATAAAGAATACAGGTATATTATTTCCTACGAAATCATAAATTCCTTCCTGAGTGTAAAATTTAACCGAAAATCCGCGAACATCACGTGCTAAATCTGTAGACCCACGTGATCCTGCTACGGTAGAGAATCTCGCGAAAACAGGAGTTTTCAGCCCAGCTTCTTTTAGAAAACCAGCTTTAGTCAATTCCGGTATTGGGTTCGTTACTTCAAAAAAACCATGTGCTCCGGAACCTCTTGCGTGAACAATTCGTTCCGGAATTCTTTCGTGGTCAAAATGCGTAATTTTTTCTCTTAAGATAAAATCCTCTAATAAAGAAGGACCTCTTTCGCCTGCCTTTAATGAGTTATTATCGTCGTTAACTTTGACACCCTGATTTGTCGTTAAAAACTTATTGGTGCCATCAGATTTGTTGATAGACAGATCTCTCTGTTTTTCATCCTGCAAATTTTCCATGTGTTTAGTTGTTATTGGTTAAAAATTTGAAAGCTTGATGTAGAACAAAACTCTTACAGTTTATTTTTTTCAAGCAATCCAAATGTACCCTTACAACATAACTTTTGCTTACACTATTTCAATTCTTACCTTACAAAATTTACAGTAATGTGTTAGATATTAGATTTTTATATTTCTTAGATCTCTAATTTTAGATTTTAGATTTTAGATTTCAGATTTTACTTTTAGACTTTAGACTTTGGACTTGACGACTTTATGACTTATTTAGAATCTACATTAATGCCTTTATAAGTTGCCTGGTCTCCACCTCGTGACAATTTTAACTGAATGTAGTTTTGAATTTTTATAAAGTTTCTGCTTTCAATTTTTGAAATGATCGATTTTAACTGTTCCGGAGTCAAATTCCAGTATGATGCCCAAAATTCGATATGTCCGCTGTCTTGATTGTTTTCTGGATTTTTCATTAGTTCTAAATTTTTTGGTTACTTTATTTAAAAGAAATATTCGTTGTTATTGTAGCTTAGGAAATGTTAGAATTGCTTCCTTGTCATCAAGTGGCTCAAGTGCCGATAATATTTCTGTAAGCGAAAAATGAGCGCCACACACAAATTCATCAGCAGCTCCGTAATAGATTGTTATTTTATCACCATCAACTACATGTCCGTTGGTAAAAACCACGTATCCAAAAAAGCCACTCAGTTCATAATTTTCCTTTGGAACCATTATGGGTTCTATTGTTCTGGATATTACCTTAGAAGGATCTTCCAAATCCATTAAAAAGGCACCAAGGCAATATTGATGTTCTGCGTTTGCACCGTGATATATCTCCAGCCATCCTTTATCTGTTTTAATAGGAGCAGCACCTGCGCCAACTCTGGCACTGTCCCACAATCCGTGTCTGGTTTTGATAATGCATTTATGATTTCCCCAATGTATGCCGTCCGGAGATTCTGCGAGCCACATATAATTTCCGCCAATTTGTGGACTTGACGGACGATGCAACGCATAATATTTGCCATTTATTTTCTCTTCAAAAAGAGCGCAATCTTTATTATGCGGAGGAAAAATCATCCCTTTTGTTTCAAAATTTTTCCAGTCTTTTGTAGTTCGCAAGCCAACTCCAACGCCATTTTCTGAAACTGCAGTATAAGCCAGATAATAAGTATCTTCTATTTTTGAAACCCTACAGTCTTCTATACCAAATTGTTCTAATATTCCTGATCCCATTAAAGTAGCTGAATCTTCGGGCTCATAAAAATGTACTCCGTCATCGCTGCAAACCACTCTCAAATGAGAAATAGTAGTAAGATAATCTAATCCTTTATACTTTATAACCCGTGCATCTGTCGCAATAAGATCCGGATCATTTAGAGGAATTTCTATGATTTCGACTTTGCCAATTGCATTAATAACAGGAAAAAAAATAACACCTTCTTTTTGCGCAATCGATTCGGCAACACGCACCAAAAGCCAGATCTTTTCTTCAAATACAAAAACACCGGGATTTAAAAGGCTGATAATCTGCAATTCGCTACTGCTCGGACGTAAATCTTTTGGCATTAGCAATGGATTTTCAGGAAACCTGCGGGCAATGTCACTCATAATGATTTCTATTTTTTGCAACTATAAAGTATAGTTAGGAAATTGATATAAAAACGATAGTATAAAGAAAGTTCTTTAATTAATGAATCGTCTTATATAATACTTAGGCAGTATTATAAAATTTTCATTTTTAGGTAAATACAGATGAAAAAACGCAGAGAAAAATGATTTAAAATGAGGATTAAAATCGCAAAATAATATAATAAAGCAGGAACAATAATGTAAAGTAAATAGCAAAGTGTAGACTAATTTTAATCTTTACAAAATGAAGACTTTTACAGAATTAATAAAAAAAAATTAATAACGCTAAATAATCAAATTATGTTTCAAAAAGGCCAAAAAGTACAGCAGGAATTCGGTATTCAGGTTATGGAAGTTATAGGTTTCGAACCTGAGTTGATCGAGAATGTGATAACCCAATGGGAAGATGAAGAAGGAACAATTGTAACAGGAAAATTTATGGAATCTCAGCTTTTGCCTGCAGAGGAATAAATGGAATAAATAAAATAGTAAATCAAAAAATGAAAACAAATACACAGCCCAAAAATACATTCTACGCTTATCAGGAAAAAGACATTCAAATTATTTTTGATGAGATGGAAAGTGCTGCAAAAAAGAAACTCTTATATCAATTGCCAACAGGCGGCGGAAAAACGGTTGTTTTTTCTGAAATTGCCAGAAGATTTATGGTTCAGTTTGGTAAAAAAGTGGTGATCCTGACACATCGAAAAGAACTGTGTACTCAGACATCATCAACACTAAAAAAGATTGGTGTAAGAAACCAAATTATAAGCAGTACCAGTGGTAATTTTAAACCGGGTTGTGATTGTTATGTTGCAATGGTTGAAACACTTCGCAACAGAATTAAAGCAAAAAAAATAAAAACGAATGATGTAGGACTTGTTATTGTTGACGAAGCGCACCATAATTCGTTCAGGAAATTAATGGGCAGTTTTAAAAAAGCATTTGTTATTGGTGTTACCGCAACACCTTTTAGCTCTGATATTTCGAAACCAATGAACAAACATTACGATCTATTGATTACGGGAGAAAACATAGCCGACCTTATTGCCGATGGTTATCTGGCCAAACCGGAATCGTTTGTTTATGAAGTAGAATTAAATTCGCTAAAAACAGGATTACACGGCGATTATACGGTAAGTTCTTCTAACGAATTGTATAGTTCTCCGGTAATGCAGGAATTATTATTAAAGGCTTACAAAGAGCATTCAACCGGAAAAAAGACGTTGATTTTTAATAATGGCGTTACAACTTCGCAAAAAGTATATGAAACTTTTAAAGATGCCGGAATTTCAATAAGACATCTCGATAATAAAACTTCTGATGACGAGAGAAAAGAAATCCTGAAATGGTTTAAGAAAACAAAAGATGCCGTTCTTACTTCGGTTTCGATTCTGACTACAGGATTTGATGAGCCAACGGTAGAGAATATTATTCTGAATCGTGCTACGACATCTATAACATTGTATCACCAAATGATAGGCCGTGGATCCCGAAAACTTCCGTCTAAGGAAACTTTTTCTATTACAGATCTTGGTAATAATATTCAGCGTTTTGGCGCGTGGGAAGAACCGGTAGACTGGAAATTTGTTTTTGAACATCCTGATACTTTTGCAAAACAGCTTCAATATCAATCAACTGGAGGTTCATCTGTACAATCGCACGGAATTTCTGCTGAATTAAGAGCACAATTTCCAAATACGCTTGAAATGACTTTTGATATTGAAGATCATTATCAGGAAGCCATTGATATGGATAAAAAACCGAAAACCGTTATTCAGGAATCAATCAGGCAACATGCCAAAATGTGTATGGATAATGCTGAAACACTTTCTCAGGCGATTGCATTGGCAGAAGCCCTACAACCGGAAATTGACTGGCGTGTAAAACAATATGTAAAATGCCTTGAAAACGCCAGCAAGAATTATAAAGAATGGCTGATGGAAGATTATCAAAACCGTTTAAAGGGATTGATTATAAAATTATACCCAAAAATAAACGCCGCTTAACATTCATTTTAAGCCTGAAAATATTGTAAAATCGCTGTAAAATAATGTAAATAATTGTCTTTGAATAGCATAATCTTTATTCGGTACAAAATAAAATACGGTAAAATTAAATATGAAAACTTTTTTACGCAACAACGGACTCTCGGTTTGCTTTTTCTTATTATTTGTCGCTGCATTTGTCGGACAAATTATTTTTGGATTCGAAGAATATAATAAAGATCTCGTTGAAAATGGAGCTTCAACAATTACGCTGTTGTCCTATTTCTCGACAGGACATTTTATAGAATCTACTTTTGAAAACTGGGAAAGTGAGTTTTTACAAATGGCGCTTCTTGTTGTAATGACTATTTTTTTACAACAAAAAGGGTCTTCAGAATCTAAAGATTTTGATAAGGAAGAAGAAGTTGACAGAGAACCTTCGGCGAATAAAAAAGATGCGCCATGGCCGGTTAAAAAGGGTGGATTAATTTTAGCGATCTACAAACATTCGCTTACGATTTCTTTGTTTTTATTATTCCTGCTTTCATTTGTGGCACATTTCTACGGAAGTTTAAAAGATGAAAACGAACAATTGTCTTTGAAAGGAATGCCGCTTGAAACAGCCTCTGATTATATAACCGATTCAAGATTTTGGTTCGAATCTTTTCAGAACTGGCAAAGTGAATTCCTTTCGGTTTTCGCTATTATCGTACTTTCTATTTACCTGCGACAAATTGGTTCATCGCAATCTAAACCTGTTGATGCACCGCATATGGAAACGGGGGAGTAGTTATTAATTGTTAGTTATTAATTATTTAGGTTGGATTACTATTAATTGGATTTATAATTACGAGTTAATTCTTTTAAACAGATATTATGCATACAATTTCACCGTGGGCTGCGACTGTGCATGCCGATTTAGAAAACAGCACTGTAATTTGGGAAAAAGAATTCCAAAAATACACTTTTCAGGCCTTTAATACTGGCGACTCATTATGGATTGTAGCTACTTGGCCAGATAACGGAAAAATGGCTTTTCGTCCTGCTTTTGGTATGAACAGCTGTTTTGAAGTAACTAATTTATTTGATGACGGACAAACGCTTGTTATTACTTTAGAAACAAGGCTGGGCAAGTATGAAGTTACTGTTTCTTTTCCGGATGATAATGCGCCTTTATTGCACTACACAACTTCGTTTAAGGCTAATCAGCCTTTGATGATTCCTTTTTGGCCAAGAGATATTATTCCCGTAACACAAAAAGGAAGCGTTGAAAACACGAATGGAAAAATACACATGAATCAAATGGGTTCGCGTTCCGGTATTATATTTTTTAGTACAACCAAACCAAAAACCGGCTCCATTTTTTACTTTCAGGACCTTACTTCTTTAAGTAGCTATTGTGAAGCTACAGAAACTAATTTAGATGATAGTGTTGTGGGAAGCTGGCCGGAAATAGGATTCAAATTACCAACCACTGAAGAAAAGCCATTGCCAGCTGATAAAGCGTATATTGTTTCTGATGCTTATGTTTTATTATCAGAAGAAATTATTGATGATGAAATAAAAGAAACGCATCAATTTTTAAACAATCTGGCAACAGTTTATCGCACCTTACCACATCCTGAAGTGATTTATCACAACTGGCCTGAAATTACAGACAATTGTCTTAACGATATTTACAACAACAAAGGCTGCTGGACACAAACGAACGGATCTCCGTACTTAAATGCTTATTTGTGTGATTATGATACTCCCGCAGAAGTTATGGTTCAATTGGCTGTAATAATGCCTTTGAATGAATTGAAGCATTGGTTTGGAGAAACACATCCTCTTTATGATGATCTTTTTAACGGAATAGATGCATTTTACGAACCTAAAATAAAGACAATAAACCGTTGGCTTCCTGACCTTAAAGATGATCTCGATAATTCAGAAATTCAAAAAAAGGAAATGGTTATGGATTCCTGGTACCTGCATCATCCGCTTATGAACCTTGCCAGGCTTGCTTTGAAAGGTGAAAAAAAGGCTGAAGAATTGGTTATGGAATCGGTTGAATTTGCTATAAAAGTGGCCCATCATTTTGATTATGAATGGCCAGTTTTTTATAAAATGGATACTTTAGAAGTGATAAGAAAAGAAACTGCGCCCGGAAAAGGCGGAGAGAAAGATGTTCCCGGATCTTACGCACATTTAATGTTGCTGATATATCGATTAACAAATGATAAACGCTATTTGCGTGAAGCCGAAAAAGCAGTTAAAAAACTGGTTGGTATTGGTTTTGATATTTTTTACCAAGCCAATAATACAGCCTTTTCTGCCGGAGCTCTTTTAGAATTGTATAAAATTACCGGCAAAAAAGAATACCTGGATTTGAGTTATGCCTGTTTGGCCTGTCTTTTCAAAAACATGCAAATATGGGATTGCCAGTACGGATACGGAAAAAATTATCCTAATTATTTTTCTGTTTTTCCTCTAAATGATGCACCTTATACCGCCGCTTACGAAGAGATGGAAGTATATGCTGCACTATCAGAATATTTAATACAGGCTGATGAAATAGAGTTACTTCCTTCCCTAAAAATTTTAATACCGGAATTTCTAAAATATGCCGTAAACAGATTGCCTTTTTATTATCCGTCAAAACTGCCTGACGAAATGTTGTCCGAAGAAGTTAAAACAGGAGAAATTCAAAAAGAACTATGGATTCCGTTAGAAGATCTTTATAGTGGCTGGGAAAAAAGCGGACAAGTAGGGCAGGAGGTTTATGGCGCCGGAGTTGGCTTTGGAGCCATGACCAGACAATACCATCAGGTTAAAGATGAAGACTTTTTATTGTTTGTAGATTATCCGCTGGTTAAATACAAACAATCAAAAAAAACAATAAGCTTTACCGTTTTAGGAAGTGCTGAATTTGGATGCAATTTTAAAATTATCCTGGCTGAAAAGAGTAAAATTAAAATGGAAGTTTTTCAGAATAAAGAAATTATTGATCCAACTGCAAAATCAAAAACTTTGCTGGAATATAAAATTAATGGAGAAAGCCACATTAAAATAACCTGGTGAGAATAAAATAATTTTTTGGTTATAATTCTGATTTATAATTTGTTATAAAGTTTAAATGTGTAAATGTCCTTGCAAATTATGTAACATTCGTGTAGGTCACAAAATTATCTTTGGCACATAAACTAAAATAATATATTATGAAAACGCTAATTAAAACCACCATGTTAGTTGCTTTATTTGCAACAGTAGTTTCATGTAAAAAGAATGAAAACGTTACAGAAGATCCTTACATGAATAGTACAGATTCAACTGAAACCACTATCGATAGTGTTGGGCCAAACTCAGACTCAACAAATACTAGTACAAACGGAACAACCGGAGCCACTGGCGAAGGTTCTACAGGTTCTGGATCTGCGGGAACGGTACAAAAAGGGAATACCAACGTAAGCACAGATTCGACCTCTACACAAAAAGGCAGATAAGATGCTGCCCTGTTGATTATTTAATGTTTTAAACCTGTGGCAGTTGCTGGCTGCAGGTTTATTTTTTTTAATTAAAAATTAAAAATTAAAAAATCCATTAATCATTTATAATTAACCATTAACCATTAACTATTTTTTCCGGTTTCATTTGGTCTGTCGGTTTGTATTTGTTGTGCTGAAACTGCGTAGGAAAAGCAAAATAAACCCAGCATTATAATTTGTTCAAATTTTTTCATGTTACTATTTGTAGTTTTTCAGATCTTTATTTAATGATAAAGCCATTTGCATTAAGTACTTCTGCAACTTCAATTACCACTTCAGAACGGTGTTTACCATCAGTCACCTTTAAATCTGTTTTTACCCAGTATCTTACATTAATCTGCACCGTATTTCCTGTAATACCCGAAACTACAGCAGAATTTGAATATCCCTGATCTTCAATATCATTATCAGCTTCCATGACATCGCGGTTATAAGAGCAAGTGCTTTTTTATAATCTGAACCATATTCAAGACCAATGGTAAAATCCTGTAAAAGAAATCCGCCACTATTAAAATTGACTAATGTGTTTTTTATCAAAAGTGCATTCGGAATGTAGATGTTTTTACTGTCACTTTTTATTTGTGTATCACGAAGATTGAGCGCAACGACTTTTCCTTTTACGCCATTGCTTTCAATAATATCGCCAACAGAAAATGGCCTTTTGAAAGCAAGCAGAATACCGGCTAGGAAATTCTCTCCAATATCTTTTAAGGCAAATCCAATAATAAATGCAGAGATTCCGGCTCCGGCCAAAATACTTTGTGCAACTCCGGTTAAGCCTATAACACGAAACATAAAAAGAAATCCTATAACGATCAGGATTGCCTTAATAAGATTGGCAATAAAAGTAGCTAATAAAGGATCGTGCATTTTGCGTTTTAATCTTTGGTCTGCAAATCCGCGTGCACGCGACGCAATAAACCAGGATATAAGAACGACCACAACGGCAAGCAATAATTTTGGAGTTATATCGACAATAGTTTGATAATATCCTTCTACATGTTGCGCAATGTCGTGTAAAAATTCTTCCATAAAATCGTATACTTAAGTTTTAAGATTTGGCAACAAATGATGATAAATAACAGTTGTCGCTGCTTATTCAAAAATAATTTATAGATTTTATACGCCGTTTATAAGTTAAAGCGATTAATTTATATAATTTATTGGTGTCAGTATTTGATAGTTTTTATTACGAAAATCTTGTTGATTCTCATTAAAAAATAAAATGCCTGTAGATTATTTTCTACAGGCATTTACAATTTATTTAAAATTGAAACTTATTACGATTCAAGATATTCTTTTAGAGTAGCAACATCATTTTTTACTAGTTTTTCAAAATACGGATTTAGAAGTTTTGCAGCACTTTCTCCCGCAATTCCTAGTGGCGCATGATAAGAGATTGTGATATCAAGTTCTGTAGAACTACCATGCGATTTAAAAATCACTTTTCCGGCATTTCTGATTGTTGAACCTTCAAGAGAATTCCAGCTCAAAAGTCTGTCTTTTCTGTCTTTTACAATTCTTGCTTTCCATGAAATAGATCCAATTCCGGCAGGACCTTTTGCTGTCCATTGAGATGTTGTTGCATCAATTGTTTTAATGTTATCCAAATGACTCATGAATTTTGGTAAATTTTCAAGATTACGCCAAAAATCATATACTTCTCCAACAGGCTTATTGATAACCGTATTAAATCTGATGTTAATGTTCGAAGCTTTGTCATTCATCAAATGCCCAGCCGCATCATAAATAGGACAATATCCTGAAATTCCTCTTAACAGCATTGCGCCACCGGCCCCTGCTTTGGTAATGCTTTTGTTCTCTTTCGATAAAGCATTATATAAAAGATAAGCACCACTGGTTACCATTAATACTCTTTCTACTGTAGATACATTAGTTTTTATTGATTTTAAAGCACCTTGTGCTGATGTTGTGAGAGTTCCCATAATTATTTTATTTTAGTTTTTAAAGTCGAGTAATTTGTACATTATTGTAAGTAATTAAAATTAAGAAGCTTAGAACGTTTTTGCTTTACACCTTTTTTTATTTTCATTACAGAATTATTGGGTGTCGTTTTTCATTAGTTCATTTAATTTTAAGGCATTAAAGGCAGCCTAGCCGTGTTCATCATTGTCAAAATAGAAATAAAAAAACCGTCTGAATTTCAGACGGTTTCAATCAACTAATTTTAAAGGCTTTTATTGATGTCACTTTCCGTGTAATCATTATCTGAATCTAGTTCAGAATCGTCATCGTCATCGTCTAAGGCATTTAAATCATCATCATCATCAGAGTCATCTTCTTCCTGATCAGTGGCGTCCAAATCATCTTTATTTTCGTAATCACCTTGATTATTAAAGTTCTGATTATTATTTTGTCCTTCATTATAGTTTTCTGAATTGTCTAATGAAGCTAAATCATAACTTTCCTTTTCAAATCTAGTTTCGCTTTCCTGAATATACAGTTCATCCTGACCGTAGTTTTCTTTTTCGGCTAAATTCATAGTCTAAATTTTTAAGGATTATTTTTTACTGCCTGCTGCACCTTTTTTTGTATCTGCAGCTTTATCACTGCTTTTTGATGCAGTTTCTTTTGTATCAGTTTTTTTATCTGATGCCTTAGCACTATCTGTGCTTTTTTTGGTGTTTGAAGTACTCATAATAGTTTAGTTAAAAGATTAATATAATAGTAAATGTATTGTTGTAATACATACCATTTTTATACTAAAATATTCTGTAGTTGTATAATTACCAGTTATTTAAAGCAATGATGAGTTTGTCATATATATTGAATGCTGAAATGCGAATAGGATTTAAAATATCTTACTAGCACATAAAAAAACCTGTAATAAATTAAGATTACAGGTTTATCATTTTTATTTAAATTGAAATTACGAAGGAAGATATATAAATACCGTTGTACCTTTTCCGGGTTCACTAGAAACTTTAATCATTCCTCTGTGGTTAGAAACAATTCTTTGAACCAAAGTCAATCCAAGTCCGCTTCCGTACTGTTGATTATTACTATGAAGTTTATAAAATGGATTAAAAATTAAAGATTCAAAATCTTTGTTAATACCAATTCCGTTATCGCTTACAAAAAGTTTTACATACTCCGTTTCGGGATTTGCTTCTAATGCAATAAGTTCTTCATCAGATGGATTTGTTATTCCAATTTTTATTTCAGGAACAGTATCTTCCTTAGCATATTTTATCGAATTGGATATCAAATTGGTGAAAAGCTGCTGTATCTGATCCGGTATAATATTCAATGACGGAAGTGGATCAGCTATAATATTTGCTTTATGTTGGCTAATAATTCCCTTTAAATCACCGGTTGTTTTTTTAAGAAGCAAATTTAAATCCGTTATTTTAAATTGCTTTTCAGCGAAATTTATTTTAGAATAATTAACAAGGTCTTCAATCAATTGATTCAAATTTTCTGTTGAGCTTAAAAGTCGTTTTACATTGTGCATTCCTGATTCTGTTAAATTCTTTTCGCTGTCTAAAATCTTTTTCCCAAACATAGAAATTTTTCGGATCGGGTCCAGAAGATTACTGCTTGCCTCAGCAGTAAATGATTGCAATTGCCGGCTAAAACCTCGCATTTCCAAAGTTTTAATTTTCAAAGATTCACTGCTTTGTTCCAAATCTGTAACATCTTCAATAGCAATAAGAATCATGCCTTCGGGTATCGAATTGACAATTGGAGCCGCATTTATAATCATAATTTTTTTGCCGCCGGTTTCAAAGTTAAATTGCAATTTTAAGTTCTCGACAGTTTCATTTTGTCCTATTTTTTTAAGGACACTGTCTTTAAATTCCGGGAAATTCCAATCATTATTTCCAATCTCAAAAATCGACAAGCCTTCCGTTTGTTCTTCCGTTGTTTTAAAATATTTATAAAATGACGGATTGGCGCTTTTCACTCTATAATTTTTATCGATAATCATAATGGGTTCCCGTATGGTTTTGATAACCGATTCGTAAAAATTCCGCATGGATGATAATTCATCCCGCCGATCCCGAAGCTCATCATTCAAACACGATAATTCTTCATTATTAGAATGAAGTTCTTCTGCAGAAACGACAAGCAGATCGTTTGCATTTTGCAGGTCTTCGGCACTGTTTAATAATTCTTCATTGGTAGTCTGCAGTTCTTCAAAATAAATTTGCTGATCTTCTGATACTCTTTTATAATCACCGGTCAGTTGTGCTAATTCTTTTTCGAGTTCCTGTATGCGGGTTTGACCTGTAGCATCTGATGGTACTGCTTTTACAGGTTTGTTCGTTTTTTTGTCGAAAACAATTAATAATAATTCAGGATGTGCGGAAAGATAGATAACTTCAAAAGAGGTTAAAAAAGACTGATTTTTAACAGCAACAAAATCCCCTGTGATGTTTTTCTTCTCATTTCGTGCTTTTAAAATGGCATATTTCAGATCAAAATCTACTTCGTCCCGAATCATATTCAAAATCTTAAAATTTGGCTTTCCTGAAGGAGGTTGCAAATAGGGACTTGTATCGCCATGAAAATGTACAATTTCCAATTCTTCATTTATGATTACTGCTGCGGGCGAATATTGCTGCAAAAGAATGTCTGAAGCAATTTTTCTAAAATCTTTTTCTGTACTAATAACCGGAGCAGCATTTCTTATTTTACTGACCGATTTATTAAAGAGATCTAGCAATCCTTTTGGTTTGTAATAATCCTGGGGAGTTTTGCGAGCGTATATTTTTTCTTGTTTTTCTACTATAGTAAATAAATTTTGGACATTATTTGCCGATTCAGATTTTCCAAGAAATAAAGTCCCATTTTCTTTAAGCGCATAATGAAATGCGGCCAATACATGATTTTGCAAATGGGTATGAAAATAGATTAAAACATTTCGGCAGGAAACAAAGTCAATCTTAGAAAAAGGGGCATCTTTTGTTAAATCATGAACCGCAAAAACACACATGTCGCGTATTGTTTTATTGACATGATAACTGTTGTCTTTTTTAGTAAAATATTTTTTGAGTCTCTCATCGCTAATGTGCTTAACATCTTGTGGCGTATACACACCAGAACGCGCTTTGGTTATGCAATGATCAGACAAATCGGATGCTAAAATCTGGACTTTTACATCAGTATTATTAGTTTGTTGTAAATATTCATGAAGGCATATTGCAAGCGAATAGGGCTCTTCACCAGTTGAGCATCCCGCAGACCAAATCCTTAAATTTTTGTTAGTCAGATTTTTTATTAGAGAAGGAAATACCGTATTATACAAATTATCAAAAAACTGCTCATCCCTAAAAAAGAATGTTACCGGAATAAGTATATCGTGAAATAATAAATCTTGTTCTTTGGTATTTTCTTTCAGTAAATTCAAATACCTTTCAGTAGTTTCCTGTCTGGTAATGACCATTCTTTTGGCAATACGTCTTCTTAAAGTCTGATCTTTATAATTGTGAAAATTAGTTCCGGATCTCAACACTATAACATCTATAATTTTATTAAAGAATTCATCTTCATCCGGTGCAATTTCTTCTTCAACATAAGCGTGGTTGATCAGATAACTTTTATGAATCTGTAATAATTTAGGAACTATGTCTGTTGGGGGAGCAAAATAATCGATAAATTCAGAAGTTACTTCATTTTGTAATAGTCCTTTTTTAGAAATAGAAGCAATAGAAGAACCTCCCAATTCTTTTATTTTTTTAAGTCCGGCAGAACCGTCTAAAGGTGTTCCGGCCAGTATTAATCCAGTTGCGTAACTCATGTAGGTTTGAGCGAGGGCATCAAAAAAGATATCCAGGCAATAATGAACTTTGCTGCTTCTGGTGTGTAGTTTTAGTTTTAAAATTCCGTTGTCTAATACCAGGAAATTATTTTCGGGTACAACATAAACATGATTGGGTTTTAGATTTACCTGATTAACAATTTCAGTAACAGGAACTTTGCTGTGTGAGGCAAGCAATTCTGCAAGATTTTCAGACTGTGGCTGCGATAAATTTTCGATAATAATATAAGCTATACCGGAATCTTCCGGCAGCTCAGAAAGTATTTTTTTTAATAGATCAATTTCTGAGGCGGCTGTACCGATACCAACAACAGGAAATTGCTGGCCAACTATTACGGTATTTTTAATTACTGTCTCCATGGCTTTTAAGGTTTAATAGGCAATGCAATATTTTAAAATTGTTTTGTACGAATGGCTCTTAGTTAACTTTGCAAATTGTAATAGAACAAAAGCATCTTAATTATAAATCAAGATGTTGATTAACCTGAATGTGAAATTTATTTTTGCCGATCTAATTTCATGTTTCTCAAATGCTTAAGTGAAACAAACAGAATACTGAAAAGTGGTCATTAAGTAAAAAACGAGTTAGTTTTCACCAAAATGGATAATCATATTGTCAAGTGTCTGATGCGGATATAGAAAAAACAATCTTCAACAGCACTGAATAAGAATTTTATAATGATCGCTGATGTAGCTGTTTAAATAGGAGAAACTGGCATAAATTCATCATTTTGATTAATTTAATTCGTTGGTTTGAAAAATAAATTATTAGGTTAGTTTTTATTTATATAATTTCCATTTAAAGTTTCATAATTTTTAGGTGAACATATATCTCATGAAAAAACCTGCTCATATTAAGAAACAGGTTTTTGCAATTTATTAAATTGATAATCAGGTGTGAAATAATATTATTTAATAGTAAAGGTCATATTAGGAACAACAATAGCACCGTTACTTCCGGTATAACGTTGAGCATAGACTTCGACATAATCATTTGTTGCTAATTCTACGGTAGCATTTAATGGAAGTACTACGATGTCATTAACAGCTGTTCCTCTTCCATAAATTTTGTATTGACTCAAAACAGTACCATTTTTAGCTATATAAATGATATAAGTTCCGGCTCCCGGAACCTGAAAAGAGATAGAACCCGCAATTTGAAAAATTCTTTTCTTTTTGCCTAGATATTTTAATCTGTTAGGAAAAGCACTATCTGTCGAAAATCTAAAAAGATTTGAAGATGTAGATATCGTGTTTACATCACCTACCTTTAGTATGTTACTTGGGTTTGAATTATTAAGAGCAACTCCAACACCTGAACCTACAGCATAGTCCATAGAAAAATCTCCTACAGCATTAGCATCTCCTTCAGTAGGAATTCCTGCTGCTCGCACCGTCCAGCTATTATTAAAATTATATCCTGTATAAGTTCCCGTAGTATAAGGTTTAACAAATCCGGCAGTAGTATTCCCTGTAAAAACTACAGATTCTAATACAGCATCACCAGTTATACTTAAACCTGAAGTTGACACGTCAACACCAATCGCAGTTCCGTTTACCTGGCTAAAGCCACCTTGTTTTTCGATCAAAGTAAATGTTCCGGTAAATTTTTCGAAAGTACCAAGATTATTGCCAAGCCATGCTTGATTGCTTAATAGCAATTGACCAATATTGTTATACGTTATACCATTTGTATTCGCTACAAAATTGACAATACTCATAAAAACTAATCCATAACCGGATATAGTACCAATACTTGTTGCGTTTGCAATAATGGTATCTCTCATTAAAAAGTTTGAAGTCGAAGCAGCAGCATTCAAATTAAAAACAGTCGCACCAGCCGCAGAAATAGTAATATTTCTTATGCTTCCTCCGGTAGTTCCGTCGAAAAGTATTCCTGATGATTTAACCAGAATGTCCTCATTAGCATCCATACCTTGTATGTAAGCATTATTTAAATCGATAGGGAAATTGAAAACAATCATACCGTTTATTTCATATAAAGTGGAACTATTAAGAACGTATTTTGATCCGCCGCCAGCAGCAAGCTCAGTTGCGAGAACAACTGAAAGGACATCAGTACTTTTTATACGCTTAAAATTCAAGCGTTGAGTAGTTCCATTATTTATTGGTGTCCAGGTCGAGGTAGTTGAAACATAGTGATAAAATGATTTCAGCGTTGTATCATAAACCATTAAGCCGTCAGCAGGAGTGGCTATTGCATTTCTTTGAGTCGTTGTCATTCTGGGAGGCAGCAATCCCTGAGTAGTAGAAGTAATATCAAGTACAGAACTTGTATTAGGCGTTACAGTTCCAATTCCGATTTGGGCATTTCCTAAAAAGGAAAGGAAGAAGAAGAAAAGCAAAAAAAGGCGATTATAATTTTTTGGAGTAATTTTATGTGTCATAATAGAGTGGTATTTAGTAGAAGTAGATTTTTTATAATTGAATTTTAACCCTTTGATTATAATTTTCCAGAAGCGGAAATAATAACTTTTTGAGTTATTTTGATATCATCAGCAGTTAAAAAAGTAGCAATGTAAATTCCGGTACTTAAAGCTGCTGTAGAAAAATTGTAATTTTGCTCTGAACCTAAATTATCCTTAACCAAAACTGTTTTTCCCAGTATATCGTAAAGAACAAAAGATTTTAAAGTAAGATTATCAGGATTTGTGGCTATTAAAAATTGGTTTAAATTATCCTGACGGATATAAAAACTATCGGTTTTAGTTTCTTCGTTTACACCTAAAGTTTTATTGGTGAATGTAATTTTAAAACGATCTGTGTACGTTCCGGGCGCAATAGTAACTTGATAAGTTCCGTTTTTTACATCATGATAAGAAGCATCAAGATTATCATACAAATAAATGTTTTGTGCCGGATCGAAGTTTATAACTTCCGGAATATAAAATTTAAGTGTAGTGCTTATTGTTGCTCTAACCGCTAAAGGAATTCTCTTTGATTGTTCGAAGTTAATGCCCTGTATAACATAATTTTTGTTGTCTAACCAAAAAGAAGCATCACTGGGAAGGCTTGAATCCATATTTAAAGCATCAATTCCAACATCTACACCATCAGTTGCTTCCGGCAAAAATGCCAATGCAAGCTGCCTTGTAAATTGATTGTTGATAATGGTGTTTAATTTGAAATGTGGAATTTCTGTAACTTCATCTTCTGTACTTTTATCACTTTTAGTATTTGAAGATTTTGCAAATTGAGACAAACCGGCACCTTCAAAATAAAACATGCGATGCGAATTTTTAAATGTAACGGTACCGTTTGCTACACCATTAATTATAAAACCCTGACCTATAGGTAAATATTTTCGTTCGACAGCCACTCCAGATGTAGTTCCGACAGTATTTAAAGAACCATCACTTTTATAAGAATTGAAAGTGGCCGGAACATAAATACCAGTTGATCCTAAACTTCCCGGCGAATAAGAGGCGTAACCGCCTTTATAAGCAGACAGGTAATGAGAATTTACTGCTTTGTCCTGTTCCCAAAAATAAGCGATACCGGTGCAGGCATTATTTGTTCCGTCCAAAAGAAATGCATTTAAATGCAATGCCGAAGGATACGGATTTCCTGTTAAGGTTGCAGCGTTATTAGCGCCTACCGTAATGGCGATGTTACCATCATTGGGTTTACCTCTAAAATCATAACGTTGAGCACCGGTACCGGGATTATTTGTAACTCCTGTTCCTTCCGGATCAGTAGTATCAGAACCGCTTGTACCTTTCATGGTAAAACCTTCTCCGGCAGCAATAGTTGTTGCACTGGCTACTTGTACCCATTGCGAATAATTATTAGAATTGGTTAATTTATAAATCCAGTACGGAGCAATTGCCAGCGGATTTGCAGTTCCGTCATAATTTCCAATAGGAAGTATTGTTGCAGCAGTAGAAACAGTCGAACTAACGGGTTTATTTAATAAAGTAATTCCAAAACTAGTGTTACCTGTCGCAATAATCGGGTTGCCAACAGGAGAGCACCAGTAATTATAATCGAAGTTATCCGAAGTTCCTTCCTGATAAACAGATATAATTCCTGTTCCTGTATTGGCAGATGCTCCCGTAGTGCCCTGAACCAATTGAGAATTATTTCTCAAATATAAATTGGAATTTGTATCCAAATTGATATTTTGAGTTACGTACAACACTTGACTTTTTACATACACCGGTGTGTTAGAGCCAATGTATATTTGAGAGAAACTACGTATGGAAATCAAAATAAATAATAAAAATAGTTTTCTTTTCATAGTAGGTTATTGGGTTTGTCTAAATTAACATTCACTCTGATTTTTTTCTTCGGTATCAGGGATATATTGAGTTTTTTACAGGTAAAGTATATTCCTATAAAAATCGCAGTAACAAATAAAATCGAATCTATCTGATTTATGGGTGCTGCTACCGGAAGTGGGTCTGGAAGCCCTGGAGGGGGAGGACCTTGAGAAAAGTGTAAGAAAGGAATTAAAAAAATTAATAAGTAATATATTTTTTTCATAGTGGGGCTGTAAGAAATTATACTTGGTTGTGCGCAAATATAGAATAGGGTAAACTCGCATTTTACACAATTACAATCAGAAGTTACATAATTCCCATGTTTTGGCATTATTTGCCTGCTTTCGACAACGTAGAATTGTCATTTTTGAAGATAAGGATCAGACAAATAACAGGTTATTTCCTATTTTTGAGCTTTCCACTTTGTAATACTAGGAGTATAGTACAGCGTTTTTATTTAAGATTTCCGCTATAATTGTAAATTCAGAAAATAGTAACATCTTTAATGGAAAACCCGCCAAATACTAAAAAAGTACAAGGCGGGGTGTCCATAAACATAATCTTCCATTTTATGTTTACTTAAAAAAATTTCCGTATGAATTCGAAATAAATGCGATGCAGTAGTAATTAATTTTACTCGTTTTTACTGCCTTATTTTTTTTTATTAATGACGTACGCTCCAAATATAATTCCCGCTACCAATAAGATGTTGGTGAATTCATTTATAGGAACCGCGATGGGCTTTTGCACAGTTTCAGAGAAAGCTAAATAGGGAACCAATATAGTAAAAAATACAATTATCTTTTTCATCGCAATTTAAGCTTATTAATTAATATAAGATTTGAAAGTATAAAGTCAATAAAGTAACTTAAAGCTGATATTATATTAGTACTAAAAAGAATGTTTGTAAAGATTGTTTTACTTTTTAATTACCGATGTCTCAAAACTGATGTAAAAAAAAGTCTTGTATTTACATAATTATCGAGGAAAGTTATATAATTCCCACCTCCTGAAATTTAGTATAATTAATAGAAAATAGGGTAGAAGGCTTTAAATTTCCCATAAAAAAATTGCGCAAAGTCTATTATAGACCATTGCGCAATTTTTATGCGGATATTTTAAGTGATTATTTAAAGAAAAGTACCAAATCTTTCAAAATGACACGTATAACCATTTGGATTTTTTACAAGATAATCCTGATGGTATTCTTCTGCAGGCCAGAATTTGGTATAAGGTTCTAATGTTGTCACAACTTTTCCAGGCCATCTTTTAGAATCATTTACAATTTCAATAACTTCTAAAGCATCTTCTTTTTCCTGTTCATCTTGTATAAATAGGGTAGATCTATAACTTGAACCCAAATCATTTCCCTGCTGATCTACAGTTGTTGGATCATGCACTCTAAAGAAATAATCCAGTAATTCTTTGTATGATGTTTCATTAGGATCATATATAATTTCTATTCCTTCTGCATGTCCGGGATGATTGTGATAAGTTGGATTTTCATTTTGTCCTCCAATATAGCCGACTTCAGTATTTTTTATGCCTGGTCGTACTCGGAACAAATCTTCCATTCCCCAAAAACAACCTCCGGCGATGTAGGCTTTTTTTAAATTTTCCATATTGTAATTTGATTTTTGAAGTAAATTCTAAAAGTTCCGTAAAGTTACTTAAAAATAAAGATTGTTTTTTATCGTGAGAATGCTTTTCAACATTCATTTTTAAACTTTTGTATTTCTCTTTATAATTAAATTAAAGATGAATGAATAAATCTAAATGAATATAAACTCGGAATTCAGAACGCTAAAAATTGTAGAGAGCAGTATAGATAAAATGAAATACAACCTTCATTTTTTTGCTAATTATAAGGCACAATTAATTTAGCCAATTATAAAGTAAGATTTACTATGAATTTAGCTTAAATCTGAGAAAAAATCAATTGAAAAACCATCAATCCCGTAAATTGAGATTAAATAGTATCAAAATTGAATGGAATTATATTGTAAAGATATTTTTTTTGGATTTTTAATTCGTGTAACAAGTTTCGTTGACGAATTAAAAATTAGAACAAAGAATATTCTGAGGAATTAAATTAATTCCTCTAATTCATAACTACCTTCACTAACAGTATTGTTATCCGGTTGATCATCCCAATCACCCCAATCTCCCACATAAGCTTTTCTATATGTAAACTCAGAATTCTCTTCTGTAGAAATAGCACTGTGAAGACATTTACCGTAATTTGGGCTGATTATGTTATTTACATTTTCCATTGCTATAAGATTTAGTTAGTAGACAGGGGCAAAATTACGTCATCTATGCTTCAATGACTTTACATTTAAAAATGTATTTGTTATGGAATTTACATGTAGTTGATTAATAATCAAAAATTTATAGGTGATTTTTATCGGACATAAAAAAACTCCATTAATAAAATGGAGTTGCTGTTTAGTATTTTTTAAAATTAAGATTTGCAACAGAAGATAGACAACCTTTTTATCGTTCCGGATTTAAAATTATTTTTTTGACAAAGTCGTCAATAATTCTTCTAAACTATTTATTGTCATTTTAAAGCCTTCTACAAATCCCATTTCAATCATTTTTTCCATACGTTCAAGTGATTCATTGGTGATAATCAGACTCAATTTTGTGATGTCATTTTCTTCACTAAAATTAAAATCCCAAACAGAACCGGGCAATTGAGGATTTTCATCTTTATCTGCAAAAGCATTATGCATTTTAAAATTACTTTTAGGAGTAATGGAAGTATATTCCTGAAGTGACCAATGCTCTTGTCCTTCGGGACTTACCATAGCATAAAATCTTTTTCCGCCAACTTTAAAATCCATATGCTTTGTTCTGGCTGTCCAGGGTTTTGGTGCAACCCATTGATCTAATATTTCTGCTTTGGTAAAAGCATCCCAAACTAATGGAAGTTCAGCGGCAAATTCTCTGGTTATGAATACCGTTTTTGCTGTTTTGTCAACGGTAAAATCAAATAATAAATTGTTGTTCATTTTGTATTTTTTTTAATGGTTGATAATACATCATCGAGTTGGTTAAAACGGATTTCCCAAATTTCTCTGAATTGGTTTAACCATTTATCAATCTCTTTCATTTTTTCAATTTCAAGAGAATAATAAATTTCCCTGCCCTGATGCTCTTGTTTTAATAATTCACATTCTGATAGTATTTTTAAATGTTTTGATACAGCTTGTCTGGTCGTGTTAAAATTCTCGGCAATAGCGTTTGGTGTCATTGCCTGTAATGAAATTAAGGCAATAATTGCTCTTCTTGTCGGATCTGCTATGGCTTGAAAAATATCTCTTCTCATTTGTTTATTTTAAAATGCGAAACTAATTGGTTGCAAATATATATGAAACCATTTGGTTTCGCAAATTTTTAGTTGGTTTTTTTGTTTTTGAAGATGATTTAATAGAAAATAGTATAATGTTAAGATCTTAATAACTTAATTTTGAATAAATTTCAGATACAATATTATTATGTTTGAACCACTTTTTAATTATTTAGAAAATCTTCAAAAAATAACTTCAGAAGATAAAAACAGCATTGCCCAAAACATTGAATATAGAACTGTCAGAGAAGGAGAAATTTTGTTTGAAGAAGGAAAAGCGGCAACAGAAATTTTCTTTGTTTGTAAAGGGGTATTAAAAATAGCCAGTATCACTGAAAAAGGAAATGAAGTAATCCATTTCTTTTTTAGTGAAAATCAGTTTTGTACGATTTTAAAAAGCTTTACGGAAAATACAATATCAAAAGATCGAATTGAGGCAGCTTGTGATGCAGAAGTAATTATTTTTCAGAAAAGTAAATTGCTTACACTTTATGATTCTTTACCTTATTTTGAAGATATGTTGGATAACATTTTCCAACAGGCTTTACTTAATAAAGTAGAATTACGTAATGCTTACCTTGGTGAAGATGCAACGGCACGTTATCAAAAATTTATGGTCAGACAATCTAACATTGCATCGAGAGTTTCACAAACTGATATTGCTTCTTATTTAGGCATCGCAAAACAGTCTTTGAGCAGGATAAAAAAAAATACACTCTAAATTTCTTTTTAACATTTGTTAAATCCTTTCGGTATTTGGCTATCTACTTTTGTTCCGTTAAATAATATTTTTAAAAGAAATAAAAATGGAAAATTTAAAAGGGAAAAAAGTAGTTATTATTGGAGGAAGTTCAGGTATTGGTTTAGCAACAGCAAAACTTGCAGCTTCGAAGGGAGCACAAATTATTATTATATCAAGTAAGCAACAACGTATTGATAATGCTTTGCAGGAAATAAAGTCTGAAAGCATTGGATATGCGATTGATGTAACAGATGGCCTACAAGTAAAAAAACTGTTTGAAAAAATTGGTTCTTTCGACCACTTAATTTTTACTGCTGGCGAAAATCTTATTCTTGCCAATGTGGAGGACACTTCATTAGAGGATGCGCGAAACTATTTTAATATCCGTTATTGGGGAGCTTTTGCTGCTGTAAAATATGCGACTCCATTTATTAACTCAAAAGGTTCTATTGTCTTAACGAGCGGTATTGCAAGCAACAGACCCAATAAAGGATGGGGATTAGGTGCCAGTATTTGTGCCGCTATGGAAGGTTTTACAAGAGCAATGGCTATGGAATTAGCACCAATAAGAGTGAATATCGTTTCTCCGGGAGTAGTAAAAACAGCATTATGGAATGGAATTTCAGAAAGTGATAGAGAGAATATGTACGCAAATATAGGGAGTAACCTGCCGGTAAAACGAGTTGGTGAAGCGGAAGATATTGCTAAAACATTTTTGTATTTGTTGGAACAAGAATACGGAACAGGACAAACATTAATTATTGATGGTGGAACATCATTAGTATAAATCCATGTATTCATAAAAGCCCCGACTGTTTTAATAGTCGGGACTTTTTTTTGTAAAAGTTACTATAAGTTTCTGTATTTGTAGTTAGGTTCTATAATTACTATTAGTTTTTCTGAAATAATCAAAACTAAAAAGAACCCACTTTAGGTTTCACGACAGCCGTAAAAATTTTCGAAAACAATAATGATGCAGAAGAAATTTACCCAATTTTATCCTAATTTTCATCCTGGTGTAGAATAAAACCGCAACGATACACGTTGTAAAATAAAACTATATTATGGGCTTATTTGATTTTATGATAGTGGAAATAGCTATGGATTTAGGGACAGCTAATACGTTAATAATTTATGACGGAAAAATTGTAGTAGATAGTCCTTCGATCGTAGCAAGAGATATTAAAAGTGGAAAAATTATCGCTGTAGGTCAAGAGGCTAATTTAATGCAGGGTAAAACACACGAGAACATCAAGACCATCCGTCCGCTTAAAGATGGGGTTATTGCAGATTTTGATGCTTCTGAAAAAATGATTAACTGGTTTATAAAAAACATACCTGAACTAAAGAAAAAAAACATTTTCACTCCTTCACTCCGAATGGTAGTATGCATTCCTAGTGGTATCACCGAGGTCGAAATGAGGGCTGTAAAGGAATCCTGCGAACGGGTAAACGGGAAAGAAGTATATTTAATTCACGAACCTATGGCTGCTGCTATCGGGATGGGATTAAATGTGATGGAACCTAAAGGAAATATCATCGTTGATATTGGAGGAGGTACTACAGAAATTGCAGTTATTGCCCTGGGGGGAATAATTTGTGACATGTCTATAAAAATTGCCGGAGATGTTTTTACTAATGATGTATCGTATTTTATAAGAACTCAGCACAATTTGTATATTGGAGAAGCGACAGCAGAAAGAATAAAAATTGATGTTGGTGCTGCCATGGAAGAACTAGAGTATCCTCCTGAAGATTTAACAGTTCGTGGAAGAGATTTGCTAACGGGTAAACCAAAAGAAGTTGTAGTAACTTTCAGGGAGATTGCAAGAGCTATGGATAAATCTATACAAAGAATTGAAGATGCTATTATGGTAACGCTCTCGATGACACCACCGGAACTGGCTGCTGATATTTATAATAGCGGATTGTATCTGGCAGGAGGAGGCGCTATGCTTAGAGGTCTTGATAAAAGAATTTCGCAGAAAACAGATTTACCGGTTTATATTGCAGAAGATCCTTTAAGAGCCGTAGTGAGAGGAACTGGCATTGTTTTAAGAGATATTTCTAAATATAAAAGTGTACTTATAAAATAAGATGGTATTAGAAAAGTGGTAAAGTTACAATGCGCTAATGGTTACCACTTTTTCAAACCGGCCATGATGACTTTTAGAAACATCCTGAATTCTGTTTGTTATTGAATTATCTAAATACGGAATACCATTTTCGTCTTTTAAGATAGATTTGTTTTCAATTTCTATAACCTGTTTAAGATCTTCTAAAATGCTTACAGCAATAGTATGAATGCGATCTTCAACGAGGATTGTTTGAGTATGATAGCTGTTTTCAGCACAAACCACTTTGCCTGTAACAAAACCACGATCTTGTGATGCGAGAGAACAAACCAGTTTTTGAGGAATATAGGCTCTTATTTTTGTTTGGCGATTATAGATTTTATACGCCGCTTCTTTCATACTCCAAAGTATCCAGACCATTATTTCAGGATCTGGTGCGTTTGAAATAAGCAATTGTTCATCAATCGTAAAAAGCTTTTCTGTAAAACCTTTGCGCTGCCAATTGCTTTCCTTTCGGGATTGCAGAATATCGATGACATCATTGCCAATCATTTTTGGGCCAGTTTGGTTTCGATAATCTCAACGGCAGTTTTAACATCGAGCATGCGTTCCATGTCTGTATTGTCAATCACGACATCAAAAGTTTCTTCGATATCAAGGATAATGTCAACAAGATTTGCTGAGTTTATACTAAGATCGTTAATGAAATCAGTATTCTCCGTAAGGTTATTATAAGCTTCTGTATTTGTTGTGTAAGGCTTAATAATTACTTTTAGTTTTTCGATAAGTTCTTCTTTATTCATGGTTTTTATTTTTCAAATTTTTTAAAGATTATGCAGGCATTTACATCACCAAAACCAAAACTTGCCTTGGCAATTATGGTAGGATTAATGTCGATTGTTTTTAAAGGCACTTTTGACGGATCAATAAGTGCGGTAATTTCAGGATGAAGATCATCACAATTTATATTTCCAAATATAAAACCTTCGTGAAGTTGCAATACGGCAGCAATACTTTCAATACTTCCGGCAGCACTTAAGCAATGTCCGGTCATACTTTTTAAGGAATTGATGTAGGGAAAATTATTTCCTTTTCGATCTAATGCTTTTGTCCAGTTTTCAATTTCGAGACTATCTTTTGTGGTTGCTGTAAGATGTCCGTTTATGGCATCAATATCATTAGCAGAAATGCCTGAATTTTGAATCGCATTTGTAATGCATCGTTGTACCGCCGTGCTGTTAGGAGCCGTCATGCTTCCGTTTCCGCGTTGTCCCCCAGAGTTTACGTTGCCGCCTAATATTTCTGCATAGATGGTTGCACCGCGTTCTAAGGCACTTTCTAAATCTTCGATAACCAATGCTCCGGCGCCGCTTCCGGGTACAAATCCTGCAGCCGTGGCACTCATAGGACGTGAACCTTCTTCGGGATTCTCATTATATTTTGAACTGCAAACGCGAAGCGCATCAAATCCGCCCCAAATGTAAGGGCCGCTGTCTCCGGTGCTTCCAGCCAATATGCGTTTTGCCTGTCCGGATTGTATGCGATCGTACGCCATTAAAATAGCTTCGGTTCCTGTTGCGCAGGCTGACGAATTTGTAGTTACCTGATTTCCGAGTCCTAATTTACCGCCAAGATAAGCGCTAATACCGCTATTCATAGTTTGCGCTACAACAGTACTGCCTAATCTTCGAACTTGCAATTCATCAATTTTATAAATGCTTTCGCGAAATTTATCGATTCCTGAAGTTCCGGAACCAAAAATTGTCCCGCTATCCCAATCAGGTTCGTTATTAATTTCTATTGGTAATCCGGCATTTTTCCAGGCTTCTATACCAGCGATAACGCCGTATAAAATACCCGTGCTGTTAAAACCTCGTAATTCTAGTTCTGTAAAATATTCTGCTTTAAGTTCTTCTGATATTTCAGGTTTACCCGCTATCTGACAAGAAAACTGCAATTCCTGCAGTTGTACATCGTGCCGAATTCCGGATATTCCGTTTTTGATGGCGTGAGTAAATTCGGCAATGCCAACTCCGTTTGGAGCCGCTACGCCTAATCCTGTTATTACAACTCGCTTACTCATAATTTATTCGTAATCATGCCGGCTAAAATCCCTTTACAAACTTCCTGTCCGGCTTCGTTTTTCATAATTACATCACACTTCAATTTTCCAAACCTAAAAAAAGATTTTTGAGATGTTACCGTAACTTTTTCGTTAGGATATACCGGCTTTAAAAACTGCATATCTGCTGAGGTAAAAGCAATTACGGTATCTTTATTAAAAGCATCACCCAATAAAAAAATACCAAGGCAAACCATGCCAATCTGTGCCATCGTTTCCGTCAGGATTACACCCGGAGTTACAGGATTACCCTTAAAATGACCTTTGTAAAAATCAAGATCTTCCTTAAAAGTATAAGTTCCCGTTACACTATTTTCATCTACATGTAATAGTTCATCTACAAACAGAAAAGGTTTGCTGTAAGGCAACTGTGCTAAAATATTTTTTGCAGTCATTTGTTTTTATTTAATAGGTTTGATGTGTAATTGAACGCGGATAAAACGGATTTACTTCGTAAAGACGCGGATTAAAACGGATTTTTTATTTTTCTCACTTTAAATATGCGCAAAATTTGAATACTTTAATTATTTAAAAATTCGTTTTTATCCGCGTCTTCGCTTAGCGAATCCGTAAAATCCGCGTTCAATTTCATATGCCAAATTACCATTGCAGCAAAACCCGTTGTGCCGAAAATCCGGGACCAAAACTAAGCATCAATCCTTTTTCTCCCGGTTTTGGATTATCATCCATAATTTGTTCTAAAACATACAATACCGTTGCGCTCGACATATTGCCGTATTGTTTAAGAACTTCTTTTGTAGCATCAATATTTTTTCCTAATCCGGAGAAAAGTGATTCAACCGTAGTAATAATTTTTTTTCCGCCGGGATGAAATATCATGTGATCGATAGCTGCTATTTCTAAATTGTTTTTTTGAAGAAATGGATGTATGATATCTCCAAAATGTGATGAAATGGTATCCGGAACTTCAATATCCAAAACCATTTGCAAACCGGAATTGGTTAGTTTAAAACCCATCATATGTTCAGCATCATAAAAATGATACATTTCTTCATCTACTATTTCAGGGCCATAATCGTCTTCATACGATGATAATAGACAACAAGCGGCTCCGTCGCCAAAAATTGCGGCACTTACGATATTCGGCATCGAAAAATCATCAAGCTGAAAAGTTGCCGTTGGAGATTCGACTGCTATGACAGCAGCACGTTTTCCGGGATTTGCTTTCAGGAAGTTTTTCGCGTATATAATACCAGATATGCCGGCAGCGCAGCCCATTTCGGTTACCGGAAGGCGCACAATGTCCTGCCTCAATTTCATTTTATTGATGAGGTAGGCATCTAATGACGGAATCATGATTCCGGTACAACTTACCGTAATAATATAATCCAGCGTTTGCGGATCCCAGTTGGCTTTTTCGAGCGCTTTTTGCAGCACTTGCTCGCCCAGAATAATTACTTCCCGACTATAAATTTCGTTTTTATCTTCAAAAGATGTTGCAGTAAAAACTTCAACCGGATCCATTATAGAATAACGTTTGTCTACGGCAGCACCTTCGAATATTTTTTTGACTTTTTTTATAAAACGCTCTTCTTGTCCTGCCAGCCATTCATCCAAAAACGGAAGTATGTCTGCAGTAGCACGCGAATATTGTGGTAGTTGCTTGGCAACAGTTATAATTTTTACACTCATGTTTTAGCAATTATCCACTGGTAGCGAAAAGCCCATTTCCAGTTTATGGAGTAGTTTTTTAAATTTAATTTTTGGGAGAATCCTTCTAATTCGTTTTTCCTGAATCCTCTTAGAATAGAGACTAATCCATCTTCACGCGACATTCTGCTCAAATTAAACGTAACGCAAATCAATTGAAAAAGGAGATACGCTAATTTACTGCGATGCAAATCGTTAATAACAACACCAATCTGTGCGTTGTTATTAAAGGTACTAATTATATTTAATATTTGCTCATTGGTAAAATGGTGCAGGGTTAGGGTGCATAAAACAATATCATATTGTATGGTTTTAAAATCTTCACTAAAAATATCCACGCATCTATACTCAATATTTGAATATTCCTTTGATAATGTTCTCGCGTAATTTATTGTAAAATCATTAGCATCGACACCAATGAATTTAAAATTCAGGTTGTTTTTTTGACCAAATTTTGCCAGCATCCGTAAGATATCACCGTTACCACAGCCTATATCTACAATTGTAATTGTTTTTCTTCTATCAGATTTTTTTAATAATTTTTTTATTCCGTTTAATGTCACTCTGTTTCCGCCAAGTAATTGATTAATAGAAGCAATTTGGTCAAGTGCAGCTCTTAATTCTTCTCCCTGAAGAGAAAAATCATCCATTATTTCAGTTTCCTGCGTTCTATATTTTGTATTTATTGCCATTTAATTGATTGCTATAGGTTTGCCATGCGTTTGTTTAATTATTGCGGGAAGTAATCCGGGAAACGATGCCACTATTGCAACAAGTATATTGGTAATGGTTTTATGAGTTAAGATTTGCGCCAGAATCCTGCCCATAAAAACTCTTTTTCCAAAATGTTTTTTCCATTCTTTCGTATAATTTTTTTCTAATAATTCGCGTGATATTTTTTCATCTGAATAATAATCCAGGATTAATTCTGATGCTATTTTTGCGCTGTGAATTGCCATCGCCATTCCGTTACCACAAAGCGGATGAATAAGACCTGCCGTATCGCCAATCATTAGTATATGATTTTCGACAGCTTGTTTTTTATCAAAAGAAATCTGGCTTATCGTTAATGGTTTATCAAAAAGAAGCGTACTATTTTCAAAAACGTTTTTAAGATGTTTGTTTTTGTAAAGTACATTTTGTTGATAATCCTCAATATTTTTATATTGCTTAAAAGTGGCGTAATCGGCCAGATAGCAAATGTTTATCATATTGTTTTCAACCTTAGAAACGCCGCAATAACCACCTTTAAAATTGTGCAGCGCAACAACGTCATTATCTAAAGTACCGGAATAATGCGCTTTTACCGCTAACCAGGGCGATTTTTTACTGATAAAATTCCGATCTAAAACCTGATCTACATTCGAGCGTTTGCCAAAAGCACCCAATACTATTTTAGCCTTTAAAATTTGATTTGAAGTTGTAACGGTAAATAAATCATCATCAAAAGAAACATCAGTAACTGTTTCTTTAATAATAGTACAGTTGTTTGCTACTGCCTTTTGGCATAAAAAATCATCAAGCGCATATCTGCTGATGCCAAATCCTCCTAATGGAAGTTTTGCTTTTGCAGCTTTTCCATTATGGGTTGTAAATTCAAATTTGGAAATGTTTGTTGGATGAAGTGCCGAAACATCAGCATCAAGCCATTGCAGATAGGGAAGAATCTCATTCGAAATATATTCACCGCAGACTTTATGTCTGGGATAGCCGGATTTTTCAAGCAGCGTTATTTTCAAATTATTCCGGGACAGATGAATCGCTGCAGCCAATCCGGCAAGTCCGCCGCCAATAATCAATACATCCGGATTTTTTTCCATATAACCAATTTAGGCATAAAATCTCACATAATGCAAAGGATAATTCTAAAAAAGGAATATTTTAACGTATTAAAATTAGTAAAGCAAAGCAGCGTAAGTAAAGCATCCCGTATTTTTTTTGATAAAAGTTAAAAGTAAAAAAACAACTATGAGTTGATTTTTATAGATTTGTAAAATCTATATCTCCCAAAAATGATTTGGGTAACAACTATAAAATCTAAAGACAATGAAATCTATTACTTCAATATTTTTATTTTTCATGTTTGTTTATTCAAATTCTTACTCACAATTGAGTTCAGATAAAATATTCGAAAGCTTTAAACAAGGAGAACGTACAAATTGTTCATCGATTGCTTTAATTAAAGCTTCTTTAAATATTTATGGATTAGACAACCTTTTTGTGACTGAAAAAATAAACGACAGTTTATACAAAATAACCTTAAAAAATAATGCCTCATTCCATCTGAAAAATGATGAAATAGAGAAAGCTAAATTTTCTGCAGGTTTTGTATTTATTAAAGACAATTGCGAGAGCGAAGAAATTACAGACTACGCAATACTGGCCTACGCCGTGATGGCAAAATACAAACAGATTATTGACAAGGATGCAACTTTTGAGAAAGCATTAGAAGATTTAGAAGATGGTGAAGTTTATACTCCAACAATTTATAAATATTTAGGATTCGAAAAAGGAAAGCAAGTACAAAAATTAAAACGACAATCCGGAAATGAATTTTGTGGAGTTGTTGCATGGTCAACAGCACATGCAGTTTTTGTTTGTGAAGAATTTATGGACTATTATGGCAACAAAAAAAGTATTTGGATAAAATACCCGGGCCGTTTTAGAATAATAAACTCACAAGAAGGAATAAAAAATAATTATAAAATTTCAGAGCTTCCCACTGATACCCTGACTTATGATGGCGCTATAGAATGATATATTGATAATTGTTAAAATTTTTCAAAAAAAAGAAATCAATAAAGTTGCAATTTAAGTTAATTTGTATATTTTTGTTCCATTAACAACCAATACATTAAGAATATGAAGAGCAAAATTATTTTACTAAGTATCCTTTTCTTCTTGACGACTGGCGCTATTTCAGCACAGGCAAAAAATGCTCCGAGAAGTATTATCAGTACAACAGCTCTAATCCGTAAATACCATGATCAAAAAGAATTAAGTGGTATGCAAAAAGGTGAGCTTTTGGAATTATACATCGAGCGTATTAAAGTTCTAGTGAAAACTCTCCCATACATTGCATTGGTTACAAAACCAGGTGTTACGATGGCAGATTTGGGTATTCCGGACGACTCTGAGCACAAAAAAGTGTTAGACAATCAAGCGATAGGTACATCAACGTTCTTAGATACTACGGTAGAATTTCAGCGTAAAATGATGCCTTATTCAGATAAGGGAAATCTAATTGCTGCAATTTTATTTTACGAAGGTACATTGAAATCATTACATGAGTTCAACGACCTGAACGAAATGTAATAGCATAAAACAAAATTTAAAACCTCCAAAGTCATTTGATTTTGGAGGTTTTTTTTATTTCTAAAATGTTCAATTGATAGATGTAATTCGCTTCTTGTACTTCTTTAAAAATTTATTTATTACCTGCACCATTAACTTAACATAAAGTTAAATTAACTTTTTAGGTATTTTTTCCCTGTTAGTTTTCATTTGCGATTAAAATTTATCATGGAAAACTATCTTTTGCCAATGTCTGACGATGAACTCCAGAAATTGATATTTCAGGGAAATAGCGATGCGTTTGCCGTTATTTTTAATCGTTATTGGAAAAAGCTATACAGCTATGCTTTTAAGATTTATAAAGAAGAAGCCATCTGTGAGGATATTGTTCAGGAAATTTTCATCAGCCTTTGGAAAAACTCAGGTAATACAGTGATACTTAATCTTGAAGCCTATCTTTTCAGGGCTGTTAAATATAGAATTGCAAATCAAATTAGAAACTTAAAATTTGATCAGCAGCATTTGGATGTCCTTGAAAGCATTCCTGCGCCTCACAACACAGTCAATGATATCGAATATATTGAATTTGAAAAAGGTATAATGGATGATATTAACCGACTCACTCCCAAATGTCGGGAAGTTTTTTTGTTAAGCCGTATCGATCAATTTACCAATGCTGAAATTGCAGACAGACTTAGCCTCTCCATTCATACTGTAGAAAAGCATATCAGCAACGCGCTAAAACAACTTCGTTTGAATCACCATTCTAACAATTTCCTTCTTTTTTACTGGGCCGCACTTTTTTATGTTAACTAAAATACCGCTATTTTAAGAAAACGTTAAGACTGGTATTTCGACTACTTGTTATGATCAAAAATGGTTACTTGTAGTTAAAAGCACTCATTTTGAAAAAAGAAACCTTTTTGCTTCTGGCAAAAAAATATGCACAAGGTACCTGCACACCTGAAGAAAAAACAGCCGTTGAGGCGTTTTTCGATAAGATGCAGAATCAATCAACATTTCACCTGAATCAGATATCTGATCAAAAAGGTGATGTTATTTTGGATAAAATATTTTTAGGAATTCATAGAAAGCCAAAAAAATATATACTGCGTAAAGCTTTAAAAATTGCAGCCATTTTAGTTGTAGCTTTTACTGTTGCCTTTACCGCTGCACAATTTGTATTCGCACCAAATGAAATAATACAGACTGCAGCCAAAGGAGAGAAAAAAGAAGTGCTGCTGGAAGACGGCAGTGTGGTGGTATTAAACTCCAACAGCAGTATTACTTATTTTGAAGATTTTGAAACTGCCCGAAACATTACTCTTAGTGGTGAAGCTTATTTTAAAGTATTCCACGATAAAAGCAGGCCTTTTACTGTACAAACCCATGATGTAAAAGTCAAAGTATTGGGAACTTCATTTGATATAAATTCTTATAAGCACATGCTTACCAAAGTAAGTGTTGTAACCGGAAAAGTAGAGGTTAGTTCTCCAACCGGAAAAAAAGTACACATCATCAAAAACCAGCAAGCCGATTTTGTTAATAACGCTGATTTCAGAATTTCTGCAGAAGACAGCAGGGAAAGAATTGCCTGGACGAGCAACATTATCATGCTTAAAAATACAACACTTTCTGAAACGGCCAAAATTATTGAAAACTGGTATAACGTTGATATTGAATTTGAAGATAAGGCACTTCAGGAATTAACCATTTCAGGAAAATTTAAAGATGAAAAGCTGGAAAATGTACTGGAAAGTATCGCTTTTTTGAAACAGTTAAAAATAGATTATATAACCAAAAAACATATCGTTATAAGAAGAAAGACATCATAAGAGCCCAATAATAAAGATAAACCCGCTTCCGGTGCAACGGAAACGGGCATTTAAAACAGACTATAAATTAAATTTACAGCCCAATAGTAATGAATACGAAACTACAATTTTTTTTCAATAAGTATATCAAGATGAAAAATCTTTACTTAATGATTATATTATTTATGTCTGCTGCAGGATTTGCAACAGGACATTCAGAGAAGGATACACAAATCAGCCTTAATCTTAGAGATGTTACCATCACAGATTTTTTTAAGGCAGTTGAACAAAAAACAACATTTACATTTGTCTTTGATGAAAAAATATCAGGGACTTCGCAGCGTATTTCGATTTATGCCGAAAAAGAAAGCCTTGATGCCGTACTTTCAAAAATTGCAGCCAAAACAGGATTATCTTTCAGGAAACTGAACAATACGATTACGGTTACCAAAAATCTGCGTGCACAGATGTCAGTACGCGGAAAAGTACTGGATGAAAGTGGAATGCCTATGCCGGGCGTTACCATACTTGAAAAAGGAACAAAAACCAGTACGATGACTGATATGGAAGGAAATTTCAATTTTGCTGTATCAGGTTCTTCAGCGGTTCTTGTTATTTCTTATTTGGGTTATGTTTCTCAGGAAGTTTCAGCAAGTACTTCGGTCATTACAGTTACGATGAAATTAGGCACAAGCGAGCTTAACGAGGTTGTTGTAACTGCTTTGGGAATTAAAAGAGAAGAGAAAAAACTTGGTTTCTCGCAACAAACGATAAAGTCTGAAAGCTTATCGCAGGCCAGATCTAACAACTGGTCGTCAGGGCTTAAAGGAAAAGTTGCCGGACTTAGTATTATTTCTACAGGTTCCGGGCCTTTAAATTCACAGCAAATTACCCTTAGAGGTAACAGATCATTGAGTCCAAAAGGAAATTATGCACTTATTGTTGTTGATGGAGTGCCGGTAAACGCAGAGATGACAACTTCAGGTTCGACAAGTGCTTACATGGGAGAAGATTCTCCTATTGATTACGGAAACGGAATTTCTGACCTTAATCTTGATGATATTGATACTGTTACAGTATTAAAAGGTGCGGGAGCAACTGCACTTTACGGAAGCCGTGCTGCAAACGGAGCGCTTATTATTACTACAAAATCAGGAAAGAAAAATAAAGGGCTTGGTATTTCTTTTAGTACGGGCGCTGCTTTTGATAAAATCCAGAGATGGCCTGATTATCAATATAAATACGGACAAGGAACAGGAAATTCACCGGATGCTCAGGGAAATCAATATTATTCGTATGGAAATTCTGCAGACGGAACTTCTACAAGCGGAACCAGCAGTGCATGGGGACCAGCTTTTACAGGACAGAATTTTTTCCAGTATGATCCTGCTTTACAAGGGCAATCTGCGCAAAGAGTTCCATGGCAATCTTACGGCGACAACCGAAAAGATTTCTGGAGAACAGGGATTACATTAAATAACAACCTTTCTATTCAGGGAGGCGATGAAAAAGGATCGATGCGTTTGTCTCTTGGAAATCAAAAGAATGAATGGATTATGCCAAATACCGGATTTGACAGGGTTACCGCAGCGGTAAATGCCAACTATCAGGTATCGGATAAAATTAAACTGGCTACTTCAGTTAATTACAACACAAGAAACAGTGAAAACTTACCTTCTACAGGATACAATAACGGTTCTATAGCGTATTTTATGATTTTCCAGCAACCCAATATCGATTTGGATTGGTATCGTCCAATTTGGGAAAAAGGAAAAGAACAAATCCAGCAGCTGCACCCGTTTAGTTCTTTTATCGACAATCCTTATTTAATTGCTTACGAGGCGACCAATACACTAGACAGCGACCAGATTGTCGGGAATCTTTCTGCCAATATCGCACTGTCTCCAAATCTGGATTTAATGTTGCGCTCTTCTATGAATACGTACAACCAGACCAGAGAGCAAAAAAGACCTTACAGTATTAACCGATATGCAAAAGGTTTCTACGAAAGACAGGATGTATTTAAGCAGGAAATCAATTCAGACTTTTTACTTTCTTATAAAAAAGATTTCAGCGATAAGTTCTCTCTTTCAGCTTCAGCTGGAGGAAACTCTATGAGCTACAAATACAGAAGAACAGAAGCAGAAGTAACGGGTCTTGTAGTGCCGGGAGTATACAAACTTTCAAACGGTTCAAGCGCTCCGATTTTGACTTTAGGAGATGCCTACAAAAAAATGAACAGCTTGTACGGAGTAGTTTCCATGTCAGTTGGCGAAATGCTTTTTGTTGATATTACCGGAAGAAATGACTGGACGAGCACACTTCCAGTAGCCAATAATTCATTCTTTTATCCGTCGGTTAATGCGAGTTTAATTGTTTCTGAAATGGTTTCGTTACCTAAAACAATAGATTATTTAAAATACAGACTTTCTTTTGCACAGGTTGGAAATGATACAGAACCTTATAAAACGCAAAAATATTACGGACAAAGTGCTTTTCCGAGTTCGGCACAAACACTAACGGTTTTATACAATGATCATTTTAAACCCGAAATCACAACAAGTTTTGAAACCGGTTTTGAAATCAGAATGCTGCATAACCGCTTAACGGCAGATGCAACATTTTATGAGAGTGTTACCAAAAATCAAATCATTGATATACCAATGGACTTTTCAACAGGATATAGCGGAGCGGTATTAAACGGTGGAAAAGTAAAAAATCGTGGTGTTGAATTATCACTTGGCGGAAAATTTATAGACAATGCCAATTTCAAATGGAGCACCAATGTAAACTGGTCACGCAACTGGAATAAAGTTATGGAACTTCCTGAAGGAATCGACGGACAGCAGATCATCGGAACAGGTGGAACGGCTTCTATCATTGCTAAAGTGGGAGGAACTACAAGTGCCATTTACGGTTTTGGATTTGTAAGATCGCCAGACGGAAAGATTGTTTACGACAATGCAGGATTACCAGCTTACCCGGATCAGATACAATATATAGGAGACGCAAGTCCGGACTGGAAAGCGGGTCTGACTAACAGTTTCTCTGTTGGAAACTTTACCATGAATGTAACAATCGACGGTCAGTATGGAGGTATGATTTATTCTATGACACACCACAAACTTTCTGAACAGGGAAAATTAAATTCTAATGAAATGGGCAGGGCAGAAGGTTATATTATAGGAGACGGTGTGATTCAGAATGCTGACGGATCTTATTCTCCAAATACAAAAAAGGTAGCAACAGCAGATTATTATGTTCGTTATTACCGAAGAGCCAATATCGAATCAAATTCGTTTGATGCTTCTTATGCCAAACTGCGAGAAGTAAGTCTCCAGTATAATATGCCAAAAAGATGGCTTAAAGATACCGGACTTCAGTCTGTTCAGTTTTCAATTTTTGGAAGAGATCTGGCTGTTATTTCAGATTTTCCAATATATGACCCGGAAACCGCAGCCCTAAATGGCGATACCATTCTGCCTGGTGTAGAAACAGGACAAATGCCTTCTCCGGCTACTTATGGTTTTAATTTAAGTTTGACTTTATAATAAAACAATGAAAAAAATAAAAATTACAGCGATAATTCTTCTGCTTACAGGACTGACAATTTCTTGTTCAGAAGGTTTTGAAGAACTTAACGATAACCCAAATCTTATTTCAGAAATAAGTCCGGGGACCTTACTAAATCCAATTATTTATGGGGTTGCTTCTCAGAATGCACTGCAGAGTGTTGATGTTACCTTCAATCTGATGCAGGTTTCACTTCCGTTTCCAAGTATCACAGGAGGACTGCACCGTTATGATGTGAGCAACAATATTGGGAACTCGGCATGGAACAATTATTATAAATGGCTGTCTAATATCAGAGAAATGCGAATGGCCGCAGTTAAAGCCGGTGACGTTAACTATGAAGCCGTTGCCTTAACGCTTAACGCGCTTGTTTATGCGAACCTTACAGATCTTTTTGGACCAGTTCCTATGACTGAGGCCGTTCGTGGCGAAGACGGTATTTTATATCCAAAATATGACACACAAGAGTTTATTTACGAAACGATTCTGGCAGATTTAGAAAGAGCCAACACGCTTTATGATGTAAGTAAACCGATGATCTATGCGGAAGATATTCTTTTTCAGAATAACATTCTTAAATGGAAGAAATTCACCAATTCGTTAAAAATGAGATTGCTGTTAAGAGTTTCAAACAGAACAGAGATGCGTGCTTTTGAAAAGCTTGCCAATATGAGCGATCATCCTGAAATTTATCCGGTTTTTACCACTACAGCTGAAAGTGCTATCTTGAAAGTTACCGGTGTTTCTCCAAATGTTTCCCCATGGGGAAGACCTCAGGATTTCAATCTGAATATAAAAATGGCTTCCTTTTTTATTGATAACCTAAACACGCTCGAAGATCCAAGAAGAGCAATAATTGCAACAGGAGCTACAGCTTTGGTTACTAATGCGCCAATTGGTTTTAAAGGAATTACGAGCGGATATGCCGGTGCAGATTCACAGTTTAAATATAATGCGTCTACGCTATTGAATGTTCAGGCAACAAACCCAATGCAAATCTATATTCTTACTTATGCTGAAGTAGAATTTATCAAAGCAGAATTGGCTCAAAGAGGTTATATTACTGATGCTGCAGGTCATTATGTAAAAGGTGTAAAAGCAGCAATAGAACAAGTAAAAGCCACAGCTCCGGCCAATTATTTTGATAATGTACAGGCACAGTACGACGGTACACTGGATAGAATTATGCTGCAGAAATATTATGCTTTGTATTTTACAGATTATCAACAATGGTTTGAATACAGAAGAACGGGATTACCGGTATTACCAACCACAACGGCAATGCTTAACGGAGGAATTATGCCTTCGAGATTTACGTATCCGGACAATCAGCAGATTAAAAATACAGAGAACTATCAGGAAGCGATTCAAATGATTGGGGGAGATAATATTAACTCTAAAGTCTGGTGGGACAAATAAAATTTAAAATGAAAAAGACATTTATATTCAGCACATTATTGTTCTGCAGTGTTTTAACAGCACAAACGACAGTAAAAGGAAACGTATTTGAAGATGTAAATCAAAACGGAAAAAAAGATAAAAAGGAAAAAGGTATCTCAAATGTTGCGCTTACCAATGGCCGTGACGTAGTTTTGACAGATAAAAAAGGAAATTACGAACTTCCATTGCAAAGTGATGCCATTATTGCCGTGATTAAACCATCGGGTTATAAAATTCAGGCTAATGCAGATAATGTGCCGCAGTTTTTTTATAATTACAAACCTGAAGGTTCACCTAAATCAAAATTTGAAGGAGTTGCTCCAACAGGAAAACTTCCTGAATCGGTTGATTTTGGACTTGTTCCGCAACAAGAAACGCCTGATTTTACGGCACTTATTTTTGGAGATCCACAACCTTATAATCTTGAAGAAGTAGATTTTTTTACAAGAGGAATTGTTGCCGAAGTTCAGGGCATAAAGAACATTCCGCTTGGTTTAAGTATGGGAGATTTAGTTGGGAATGACCTGAGTTTATTTAATCCGTACATTCAGGCAGTCAAAAAAGTGGGAATTCCGTGGTACAATCTTTTGGGAAATCACGATCTTAATTTCGATGCTAAAGTTGATAATCTGGCAGATGAAACCTACGAAGCTCATTTTGGCCCGGCCAATTATGCCTTCAATTACGGAAAAGTACATTTTATTATTCTTGATGATGTTTTGTATCCGGATCCAAGAGACAATGAAGGATATTGGGGAGGTTTTACAGAAGAGCAGATGAAATTTATAGAAAATGATCTGAAAGTAGTACCGAAAGACAATCTAATTGTGATGGCTTTTCATATTCCTATAAGCGAACCGGACAGCAAAGAT
Organism: Flavobacterium chryseum; assembly: GCF_004362015.1. Lineage (GTDB taxonomy): Bacteria > Bacteroidota > Bacteroidia > Flavobacteriales > Flavobacteriaceae > Flavobacterium. Next base: position 122,284 of record NZ_SNWW01000006.1, on the reverse strand, counting down.
GATTCTTTTAGAGATGCAGATCGTAATAAGCTTTTTGAATTGTTGAAGGATTTCCCAAACACACTTTCACTTTCGGCACATACACACATGCAGCGTCAGGATTTTTTCGACAAAAAAGATGGATGGTTACAGGAAAAACCACATCACCATTATAATATCGGAACAACTTCTGGAGACTGGTATTCAGGAAAATTAGATGAAAAAGGAATTCCAATATCGGTTATGAGAGACGGTACACCAAAAGGATATGCATTCATTCATTTTGCAGGAAACCAATATACGGTAGATTATAAAACAGCCGGTAAACCAGAGAATTACCAAATGAAACTTTTTGCACCAAAAGTAGTTGCAAAAGGCAAGCGTACCAAATCAGGCGTATTTGTAAATTTCTTTATGGGAAGTAAAAAAGACAAAGTAGTGTATCGTGTAGACGAAGGAGAATGGAAAGAAATGGATTATGCAGAAGTACAGGATCCTTCGTATGTAGAGCTGGTATATGAGTGGGAACTTTCAGAAGTACTTATGCCCGGAAGACGTTCTTCAGATCCTGAAAAAAGTACGCATGTCTGGAGAGGAGATATTCCGTCGAACCTTGCCCTTGGAAATCATACAATTGAAGTTAAAGCCACAGATATGTTTGGTAAAACCCATACAGCAACTTGCAGTTACAGAATAGATAAAGTAAAATAATTCGAATACAATGATCAGGACAATACAGATAATCTGCCTACTATTGCTACTTTTAACTTCGTATAACTGTGCAAGCAAGCATAATATGCAGCAGACACATACGCCAGAAGTACAGGGACATCGCGGTGATCGCGGAAATTTTCCGGAGAACACAATTCCGGCTTTCCTCAGCGCTGTAAAAAAAGGCGCAGATGTAATAGAATTAGATGTAGTGATTTCAAAAGACCAAAAAGTTGTGGTTTCGCACGAAACTTTTATGTCTTCGCAATATATGCTGGATCTGGAAGGAAAACCCATTACAAAGGAAAAAGAAAAGAGCTACAATCTTTATGAAATGACGTATGACAGTATTAAAAAATTTGACAGCGGTTCAAGAGGTAGGTTTTCGGGCACAGCAAAAAATGAAAACCTACAAACCATTATTATCTGAAATGATCGACAGTGTTGAAAATTATATTGCCAAAAACAAACTAAAACCTGTTAAATACAATATCGAAATCAAATCAGAAAAACAGGATTATGGTAAAAGACAACCACAACCTGAGCAGTTTTGCGAAATGGTAATGAAAATTGTTAAAGATAAAAATGTAGAACAAAAGATAAACATTCAGTCATTTGATCCTTTTGTTTTAAATGTGCTTCATAAGATGTATCCTAAAACCAGAATCGCTTTTTTGGTTGGAGAAGGTACTGTAGTTAAAAATCTTTCGTTGCTTGATTTTGTGCCTGAAATTTACAGTCCACATTTTAAATTGCTTAACAAGACAGAGGTAGATTCTTTAAGATCTCTAAAAATTAGAATTATCCCCTGGACGGTTAATGAGAATCAAGATATAGACAATATGCTGAATTTACATGTTGATGGCATTATCACGGATTATCCGGAGAAAGTATTGCAAAAAATAGTAAAATAAGCGGAACAGGAATTATTAGAACACAACTCATGAAGTTTTTGGTAAAATCATTTTTTAATTAATTATAGAATATCTTATTATGCAGGGAATAAATTCCAGAGAGCACAGGATTCTGGTAGAAGCTTTTGATAAATTTGAATCTATGTCCTTGATCGCTCAGGATGTATTGGAAGAATCGGAAGATGCCGTGACCCGAAAAGGCATGGCAGAACTTGACAGACTGTATGAGAGATTTCAGTTATTATATAATGAACTTGAAAAATGCATTAAAGATTATGAGACCAAGAAAAAAACGGTGCGTAGTAGTATCAACAGAAGCAACCGAAAATTAAGTTCTGAGTTACAAAAGAAAGTAAAATATTAAGTCAGTTTGTTATTTAAATATTAAACCTCCAAAGTCTTTTTGATTTTGGAGGTTTTTTTTAGTTAAAAGATTGCCTGAATTCCAGCGGAGAAAAATTTGTTTTTATTTTAAAAAGACGACTAAAAGATTGCGGATGTTCAAAGCCTAATTCATATGCTATTTCAGATACCGACAAATTAGAAGTCGATAATTTTTCCTTTGCTTTTTCAACCAGTTTGTTGTGAATGTGCTGCTGTGCGCTTTCTCCGGTAAAAGAGCGAAGCATATCACTTAAATAATTAGACGAAACATTTAGCTTTTCAGCGAGATAATGTACCGTTGGAATTCCTTCTAACGATGATTGTTTTGTATTAAAATAATCGTCTAAAATTTCTTCCAGTTTTTCGAGCAGACTATTGTTGGCTGACTTGCGTGTTATGAACTGACGTTTATAAAAACGATTGCTGTAGTTTAACAATAACTCAATTTGAGCAACAATTACATCCTGGCTAAAATCATCAATTCTGCTATTTAATTCATCATCAATTATTCCAAAAATTGTCATGATAGTTTCCTTTTCCTTTTCGGATAAATGCAATGCTTCATTGGCAGCATAAGAGAAGAAACCGTACTCCTTAATTTTTTTTGCCAGTGGATAAGACAGAAAAAAATCAGGATGAATAAGCAGTAAATGACCTGAGTTTGCCTGTTCAGTTGGAGATTCAAAAATTTGTCCCGGTGCCGTAAAAACTAAACCTCCTTCACCAAAGTCATAATAGTTTTGTCCATATTTTGCCTTACCGCAAAGCAGCGTTTTATAGGCAATTTTATAAAAATTTAAAACAATAGAATTGGGTAATCCATGTGCTTCAATTTTCATATCCTTTATGTCTATAAAGCTAATCATAGGATGTAAGGGCTTTTTGAGCCCAAACACCTCATGAAAGTTCGATAAAGATTCAAATTTATATAGATTATTTTCTTCCTTCTTCATTTTACAAATTTACACTTTTTGACGCAATGTTCTTTACCATGGCGTTTCTCCTGTTTCAGGATTATGTTCCTCACTGATAAATTTCCCGGTTGGGCCATCATTTCCAATCATTGCATATTTAGCAATGCGGGCGCCACCTTCCTGAACGGTTCCGGTTCCTCTGTGATTATTAAAATCAGTAGCTACAAAACCGGGGCAAACAGCATTTACTTTAAATGGAGTATCTCTTAAATCATACGCCAGATCTATTGTATACATATTAAGCGCTGCTTTTGATGCCGGATAAACGGCTGCTTTATGGGTGTAATATTTCCAGTTAGGATCGCTATGCAACGTAAGAGAACAACCGCTCGAAGAAACGTTTACAATGCGGGGCTGAGGCGCGTTTTGCAGTAAATCGATAAAGGCTTGCGTAACTCTAACCACACCATATACATTAGTTTCAAATACATCTTTAAACTGATCAATACTTGCGTCAAGTGATGATTGTGGCCACCCACCGTTTATTCCCGCATTATTAATCAGTACATCGAGTACATCTGTTTTTTGGCCTATTTGAATTCTCGCTGCCTCTACAGATTTAGAATCAGTAACATCTAACTGAATGGCTTCCGTAGTAATAAATCCTTCTGCTTTAAGTTTATTTACAGCTTCAAGTCCCTTTTCGAGACTACGGCTGCCAATGTAAACGTAATATCCTTCTTTTAAAAGCACGCGTGCGGTTTCAAAACCAATACTTTTGTTAGCTCCTGTTATTAATGCTTTTTTCATCTTAAGTTAATTTGATTGGTTATAAATCTTGGCAAATTCTTTTGCAAAATCTACCAGTTTTACTTTTCCTAAAGTTGGTTTGTTCATGTAATAATCGGCATACAAGCTTCCATCTCTTTGTGCGGCCTGCATTTTTACAAATCCATTTGCAATCCACTCATTTACATCGGCAGATAACATACCTTGAAGCGTTTCATCATCTGAAATTACAGACCATTCTAAGTCTGGTTTACCAATTGCGGCACCAATAATTTTAGCAATTTCATTTGGTGAAACTTCATCGCTGGCGACATAGCGAACACTTCTTCCGTTAAACGGATTTTCCATTTCTTCAGTGATTGCAGCTGCAATATCAAGAGGAGATACCCAAGGTTCTTTTTTGTCTCCGCCATAACTCTGTATTATTTTTCCTTTTGTTTTAATGGTTTGCATATACCTGAATATATTATTGAAAAATCCAACAGGTCGCATAAATTTAATAGAGACATTTTCAGGTAGTTCCTTAAGAATATTTTCGACAGTATGATGAACAAAAAGACTTCCGGTTCCTGTGTTTGTATGCGCGCCAATACTGCTTAAGTGTACCACTTGTAAAACTCCGGATTGCGCAATGGCTTGTTTGTAGTTGTTGCCGATTTTATTAAATGCAGCAACAAAATCTACATCTTTATCAAAGATGCTTCCTATGCCTTCCCAGGCTTCCATAAGATAAACGATATCGGCACCTTTAAAAGTTTTGGTTAAAAAATCAACGTCCTGCATCGTGCCAATGGCCGCTTTTGCACCAAGTGCCTCAATATCTTTTTGTTTTTCGGCTTTGCTTGAAATAACGGTTACCGAATGTCCTTTTTGCACCAGCTCAATTGCTAATGGCTTTCCAATGTTCCCTAAAGAACCCGTAAGTACAATATTCATAATTTTACTATTTTTTTGTTGAGACAAAGGTCATCATCAAGCCAAACAAACATTTAACCGAATTAAGGAATTTTGTAACCTAAAATAATTGAAGTGCTTTTTGACAGCAATTACTTATTCCAAATAATTTAAAATCTAAAATCAAAAAGTAATCTTATATCTTTGAAAAGGCAAAAAATAAATCATGGAAAAACTGAGAAAACATATTGAAGAAATTATTCCGATTACGGATGAAGAGTTTGAATCGATCAAACCCTTTTTCACGATAAGAAGAGTATTAAAAAATCAATATTTAATTCAGCAAGGTGATGATGCCAGATACGAATACATTATTATGAGCGGGATTTTCAGGGTTTTTTATCTGGATGAAGAAGGAAAAGAACACATCGTACAATTTGCCACAGAAAACTGGTGGATGTCTGATTATATTGCTTACTTCAATCAAAAGCCCGCAAACCTTTATGTAGTTTGTATGGAACCGGGAGAAGTATTATGCCTGACACTTGACGGCAGGGAAAAACTTTCTGATACGCTTCATAAAATGGAACACTTTTTTAGAATAAAACTGACCAAAGGTTTTATCGCACTTCAGCAAAGAGTTATTTCACTGCTTTCTAATAATCCGCAACAGCGCTATAAAGAATTTGCAGCGCTTTATCCCAATCTAATGCAAAAAATTCCCAAGAAATATATTGCAGAATATCTAGGAGTTAGCCGTGAAACCCTTAGCAGGCTTTACTCCAGTAGCAAATAACATAACCAATAATTTTCAAAGTGTGATTCTCGTCACACTTTTTTTGTGACTTTGCTCCTCGTATTGAGGAGTAGTGCTGGCATAAATTTGTCCTATAAATAATTCATTAACAACTTAAAAATTTATAGAAATGAAAAAGATTATGATTTTATCCGTAGCACTTGCCTTTTTTTCTTCTTATGGACAAACTAAAAAAGAAGACACAGCAATAAAACAAAAAACAACCCTTAAAAACGAAACAAAAATGAACAAGAAAATTTTAATTATCGTATCGAATGCCAATGCAATTGGACCAAATAACAGAAGAACAGGAACTTTTCTTCCTGAAGTAGCGCATCCTTATGCCGAATTCGACAGAGCAAATTACCAAATAGATTTTGCCAGTTTAACCGGAGATACTCCTTATTTAGACGCGCTTAATTTGGCAAACGATCCTGAAAACCTTGCTTTTTTAACCGGAAAAGGATGGGAAGCAATGCAGAAAGCCGTTAAACTATCCACTGTTGATGTAAGTAAATACGATGCCGTTTTTGTACCCGGAGGATTAGCACCAATGGTTGATATGCCGGAAAATGAATTGCTAAAAAAAGTTATTAAGGAAACTTACGAGCGCAATGCCGTTGTTGGAGCAGTCTGTCACGGTCCGGTTTCATTACTAAACGTGAAATTAAGCAACGGAACTTATCTGGTAAGTGGTAAAAATATCACTTCTTTTACAGATGAAGAAGAAAGAGGTTACGCTATAGCAGATGTACCTTTTTTATTAGAAACTGCATTAACTAAACAAGGAGCAAAATTTCATGCTGCTGCAGTATGGTCAGCTCACAGTATTGCAGATGGTAATTTGGTTACAGGACAAAATCCAGCTTCTGCAAAAGGTGTAGCTGAAAAAATGATTGTGATTTTAGAAGCTGCGAAAAAGTAATTATAACATTCAACTAGTCAGCACATTTTTGTCATCCCGAGGAACGAGGGATCTCCACGAGAAACTCCGCAAGCAAAATCGCCAATCTTTATAGAGCTACTTGCGAAGATCCCTCGTTCCTCGGGATGACAAGATTGTGGCTACTGGTTTATTAGAATGAAAGAAATATATTAAATCATAAAAAAAATCAAAATGGAAAATCAAAATTCAGTTCATGTTTTTGCAACATGGAAAGTAAAAGAAGGTCAGATTGAAAACGTTTTACAATTGCTGAAAACGGTACAAGAAGAAAGCATCAAAGAAAAAGGTAATTTGTTTTATAAAATTCACCAAAGTAATTCAGATGCAAATACAATTGTATTATTTGAAGGATATAGTAGCGAAGCTGCAGTTGCAGAACACCGAAATTCACTACATTTTCAAAATTTAGTTTTAGGAAAAATTGTTCCGTTGTTAGATAACAGAGAAATTGTTTTAACAACACCCGTAAGTTATTAATTTTCCTATTATAGAATAAGAGGTTGTAATCATCAATATTTTGAACTAAATTTAAGTATCAAACCATCCGAATTTATATCTAATAGAATCAGCTTGGTTTTTTAAGCTCACACATTAAAAAAACTTTTATGGAAAAGACGACAAAAATAGTATTCCCATACGATCAAAGCCTTGTAAAGGAATTACCGTTGATTAATAAAAATGATATTGAACAAATATTGAGTACAGCCCAGCAATTATTTAATGATCAATCTAATTGGATTCCTGCTTTTAAAAGAATTGAAATATTAGAAAAAGCAGCTTCAATAATGCATGACAGGAGCGAAGAATTAATTCATATTGCTATTAGTGAAGGCGGAAAACCCTATAAAGATTCGAAAGCAGAAATACTTAGAGCCATCAAAGGAGTAAAACTGGCAGCTGAACATATATCTCAAATAAAAGGAGAACAAATCCCGATGGGACTTACGGAAGCTTCTGTAAACAGAATAGCTTTTACTACAAAAGAACCTATTGGCGTTGTTGCGGCTGTAAGTGCGTTTAATCATCCGTTAAATTTAGCCGTTCATCAAATCGCTACTGCTGTTGCCGCTGGTTGTCCGGTTATATTTAAACCCGCAAGCAGTACTCCATTATCAGGACTTGCATTGGCAGCTATTTTAAAAGAAGCCGGATTGACCGATGGATGGCTGCAAGTGGTTTTGTGTGATAATGAAACGGCTGAATTGTTAATTACAGATTCCAGAATTCATTTTTTTTCTTTTATTGGTTCAGCAAAAGTAGGCTGGTCTTTAAAAAGTAAATTAGCTCCCGGAACACGCGCTGCATTAGAACATGGCGGTGCTGCACCGGTAATTGTAGAAAGTGATGCCGATTTTAGCGAAATGATTCCAGATTTGGTAAAAGGTGGTTTTTATCACGCGGGTCAGGTTTGTGTTTCGGTTCAGAGAGTATTTGTGAATCAGGAAATTGTAGACCGTTTTGTCGAACAGTTTTCTGAAGCAACCCAAAAATTAATTGTCGGAAATCCGTTTGATGAAAATACAGATGTTGGCGCACTTATTTCACCAAAAGAAGTTGATCGGGTAGAGGAATGGGTTAACGAAGCTATTGAACAAGGCGCTAAATTAATTACAGGTGGAAAAAGAATTTCTGACACCTGTTTTGAGCCAACAGTTTTGTTCAATCCTTCAGAAAATTCTAAAGTTTCGACTCATGAGATTTTTGGTCCTGTGGTTTGTATTTATCCTTTTACAGACAGACAAGAAGCTATAAAAAAAGCAAATGCTTTAGAAGTACATTTTCAGGCCGCTGTTTTTACTAAAAATATAGATATTGCTTTGGATGCTGTAAAACATCTAAACGCGACTGCTGTTATGGTAAACGACAATACAGCTTTTAGAGTAGACTGGATGCCGTTTGGCGGAAGAGATGCTTCAGGCTTGGGAATGGGCGGAATTTCATATACTATAAATGATATGACAAGAGAAAAGCTAATGGTTTTTAAAAGTAAATATTTATAAGTATTATTTATTTTAAAAAGAAAAGATAGTAACCAAAATTATTTCCGGTTACTATCTTTTATCAATTAAGCTCTTTATTAACTAGTAAGGTTTTTAAGCCTTTTATTTAGTGTTTTCCTTTGCCATTTCCATGACCTTTATGGTTTCCGTTATTTCCTTTTCCGGGTTTTTGTCCAATTGTTTTTTGAGGTTTTCCTTTATAACCTTTTCCGTATTTTACTTTGTGTGATTTAAAATTGTCATAAGGTCTGTCTCCTCTATAATCATTCAGTACCACTTTATATTCGGTGTAAAGATCATAGTTTCTGTAAGCAGCAGGTAGTGATCTGGTTCTTACCCATCTTCCGTTATTCAAATAAACATAATTTGATGTGCTTACGTCATAATAGGTTTCAAGATCCGGCAGATAATAATAACGAACATCTGAGTAACCGGCAGGTCCCCATGCAGGAGGAGTTCCAACATTTACATTAACAGATACCTGAGCCTGAGAGTAAGAAAAAGAAAGGAATAATATTCCGATCAATACATATTTTAAATTTTTCATGGGTTTACTTTTTTTTAATTAGTTATGAGTGTTAAAACAAAAAACGTGCCTTAATTTTTTATTTTTTTTAAGTACTTGTTAATCATTTGTTTATATTTGGTTTGATGGTGATACTATCAGAACTCATAGTGGTAGTTCTGGTGTAATGGCCATAACGAACTATAGAAAAATACCCCAAATGGAATTCATAAAAGGGCTTTCAGAGCGTAAGATCTCTTGCTTTAAATTTATGGTATGAAAAAAAAGGTAAAAAGTATAATTACTGCAAATGCTAAAATTTAAAGAATGTTTTCGTTTGAATGTTTTAAAGGTAATGTTACAGTAAATTCAGCTCCATCGTCTTTTATGCCTTTAGCAGTTATTGTACCGTTGTGTCTTTTTACGATTTTTTTGCAAAGAGCAAGACCAAGACCGTTGCCTTCATATTGATCTTTAGAATGCAGCCTTTCAAAAGCATTAAATATTCTTTCGTTAAACTCAGGATCAAGCCCAATACCATTATCCTTAATTATTATTTGTACTGCTTCGATACCGTTAACTTCAATGGTAGAACACGATATAATTACTCTCGGCGGCTGGTCTGCTTTTGAGAATTTCAGTGCATTTTGAATCAGGTTATAAAAAAGCTGGTTGATTAAAATTGGTGCACCTTCCATTTCAGGAAGATCGCAAGTAACTAAAATTGCACCTTTTTCTTTTATAATAAGTTCCAGGTCTGTTTTAATATTTTCTACAATTTCATTAAGATCTATTTTCTCAAAAGGCTGTATAGTTTTGTCTAAAGTAGAATAAGCAAGAATACCTTCTATAATACTGTCCATCCTTTGGGCAGACTTATCGATTTTAGAAATGTATTTTCTTGAATTATCGTAAAAGTCTTCTCTTTTTTCATTATTCAAAAGAGTATTGAAAATTTTAATTTTTCGAACAGGTTCTCTAAGATCATGGCTAACAATACCGGCAAATTGCAAAAGATCGTTATTAGAACGCTTTAATTCTTCGGTTTGATTGGCAACCTGTTTTCTTAACTCTTCTTCAAAGGCGCTCTGTTCGTGAATATCCTGAATAACACCAATAATAGTTTTTGGAGTATCATTTTCGTCATTAATGATTTTACCATTAATTTGAACCCATTTTACAGATTGTTCATCATTTAAAATTCTGGTCTTATAGCTTAAATTTCCGGTAATTAAAGCATCTTCATGTGCTTTTTCACGTACAGCCAAATCATCCGGATGCAGTTTTGCAATCAGTTCATCATTGTTCAATTCCTTATCAATAGATAAGATCTCATTAAAATTTCCTGCAGTTTTAACTTTTTTGGTAGCCAGGTCTATTTCATAGGTTCCCATACCAGAAGCATCAATTGCTATAGTAAGTTTTTCATTCGAGCTTTTTACCTCATCTTTAGCCTGATGAAGATCTGTAATATCGATTCCTGTATTAAGTACGCCGTATACCTTTCCTTCTTCATCAAAAAGAGGAATAAAACTATAGTTAAAGTAATGTTCGGTCATAATTCCATCAATGACAAGATCAACTTTTTGATCTTTGGCATGAAAAGGAATTCCAGTATTAAGTACAGTCAAAGCCTGATCTAAAATTTGCTGGTCCTTAATTTCCGGAACAATGTCAAGATAATTTTTTCCAATTACCTGATCTCCTTTTCCCCATGTTTTAATCATGGCAGGATTGGCAATTTCAACTTTTAAATTTTTTCCCACATACACTGCAACAGGTAAGGGAAGGGAGTCAACTATATCATTCAAAAGCCTCGGATTTTGGTACATAGTGATTTTATTTTTAGGAACGAAACTAATTATTTTTTTTGAGTAAATGTTTACATTACTTTCACGAATTGTTTCACAATTTCAACCAATGTAGTAATTAAATTATATATTATATCCTTTTTGATATTTTATTATTGGAAATTGCTCTTTGCAAGTTACATTTAAAACGATCAATTCCCTGATTTCGTTTATGCAAATGTTTTGTTTTGCAGTTTTCAACTCTTGTCCGCCATAATTTATAACTGCTAAATTTAAGCTCTTTTTTCATTAATGCTTTCACATCTGATTCAGATAAACCAAATTGATATTGTATAGCATCAAAAGGAGTTCTGTCTTCCCATGCCATCTCAATGATTCGGTCTAACTCAATTAGCGAAAAATTATTTTCTTGTTTTTTTAAGTCCATTTTTCTTTAAGTCTTGCTAAAGTTTTAAGGCTGAATATTTTACGTTTTTTAGCCTTATTTTAAATTGATTTATACGCTAATTTAAATAAAAAAGAATTTATTTTGTTTAACTTTTACTTAAAATTATTAAACAATCCTTATCTTTAACATTTAAGGATCTGATCAATTAAAATTACAGCAGATTGTTGTAAAATTAGTAGTGAATATCTGTATTCATTTGGCCTAACAAGTATATATCATCCACAAAAAGCTTTAAATAATATCAACTCAATTGTATAAAAATGGATAAAATTGTTATTATCGGAGGAAGTAAAGGTATCGGAAGTGCTATTTTGCTTCAGCAGTTAGAACACAGCTTAGTTTATAATATCAGCAGAACGCCTCCTGATATTTCACATCCTAACTTAGTTCATTTTTCAATTGATGTTCTTACCGAGCCTTTGCCTGAGATAGAAAATATTGATGCTTTGATTTATTGTCCGGGATCCATAAATTTGAAACCTATTTTGAGTTTAAGCCTTGATGATTTCAGGAATGATTTTGAAATCAATGTTATTGGCGCTGTAAAAGTTATTCAGCATTATTTGCCAGCATTAAAAACTTCGATGCATCCGTCAATTGTTTTATTTAGCACTGTTGCTGCAAAATTGGGAATGCCTTTTCATGCGAGTATTGCCACAGCAAAAGCTGGACTTGAAGGACTTGTAAAATCACTCGGAGCAGAGCTGGCGCCCGGCATACGGATTAACGCCATTGCACCAACTATAACAGAAACTTCGTTATCAGCTTCGATTTTACGAAACGATCGTATGAAAGAAAATATGATGGAACGACACCCAATGAAAAATTATTTGAAACCTCAGGAAGTGGCCCGCATGGCAAATTATCTGATTTCTGAAGATGCAGCATCAATTTCGGGTCAGATTTTCCAAATGGATTATGGCTTGGTAAGTTTCAAATTATAAAACGAAATAAAACATGAAAATTCTATTAACAGGTGCAACAGGTTACATCGGCAAGAGACTTTTACCTTTGTTATTAGATCATGGACATGAGGTAATTTGCTGTGTCAGGGATAAAAGCAGATTTTATTTCTCTGATGAGTTTAAAAATAATATAACAATTATCGAAGTTGATTTTCTGGATCCGCAAAGTCTTGAAAATATTCCCAATGACATAGATGCTGCATATTATCTGATTCATTCAATGTCAGGTGCTTCCAATTATGATGAATTAGAAAGTATTTCGGCAAATTATTTCATAGAAAAAATAAACAAAACAAATGCAAAACAGGTTATCTATCTGAGCGGAATTGTAAATGACAAATCACTATCCAAGCATTTATCATCCAGAAAAGCTGTCGAAGAAATCTTAAAAACCGGAGCAGTTGCATCCACCACGCTACGAGCAGGAATTATTGTGGGATCTGGAAGTGCCTCTTTTGAAATAATCCGTGATTTAGTCGATAAACTGCCCGTTATGATTACCCCGAAATGGCTTAATACGAAATGCCAGCCTATTGCCATTAGTGATGTTTTAGAATTTTTAATTAAATCACTGCTGAATCCATTAACGTATAATCAAAGTTTTGACATTGGAGGACCTGATATATTGAGCTATAAAGAGATGCTGTTAGAATTTGCGAAGGCAAAAAGACTTAAAAGATATATTTATACGATACCGGTAATGACTCCTAAATTATCTTCTTACTGGCTGTATTTTGTTACGTCGACTTCTTTTAAACTGGCTTCTGCTCTGGTTAGCAGTATGAAGGTAGAAGTGATATGCCGTGATACGAGAATTAACAATATACTAGAAATAACACCAATTGGTTATCAGCAGGCTTTAGACAGAGCTTTAATAAAGATTAATGATGATGCTGTAATTTCAAGTTGGAAAGATTCTCTGGTAAGCGGTCAGTTTAAAGGAAATTTGGCTAACTATATCAAAGTACCCAAAAAAGACTGTTTTATTGATCGAAGAAAACGACAAATTATAGACAGTGATTTTACTATTGAAAAAATTTGGTCTATTGGCGGCGAAACAGGCTGGTATTACGCAGACTGGCTTTGGGATTTAAGAGGATTTATTGATAAAATTTTTGGAGGAGTGGGAGCCAGACGCGGAAGAACTCATAAATATTATATTCATGCAGGAGATGCACTCGATTTTTGGCGCGTAATATATGCCGATAAAAAAGAAGGAAAACTGATTTTATATGCCGAGATGAAATTGCCGGGAGAAGCATGGCTGGAATTTAAAATTATAAACAACACATTGTATCAGGCCGCTACATTTAAACCAAATGGAATTTCTGGAAAACTCTACTGGTATTCGGTTTTACCATTTCATGGTTTTATCTTTAATGGAATGATTAATAAATTGATACGATGATTTAAAGTTTTTATTTTAGTGTTTTTATTTATGCAATTAAAAATCCCATTTCAAATTGAAATGGGATTTTTTAGTTTTTGCTCACTTTGATCCAAATAAAATATTGAATAAATTAAGGATTACCTTCACCGCCGCTGGCACCATAAATTTGTCCAGTTGCATAACTAGCATCATTAGCGGCAAGCTGTACATAAATAGAGGCAAGCTCAGCAGGTTGTCCGGGTCTTCCCATTGGTGTTTGTGAACCAAACTCTTTTAGTTTTTCCATCGTCGCTCCTCCGCTTACCTGAAGTGGAGTCCAGATTGGTCCCGGCGCTACACCATTAACTCTGATGCCTTTGGGAGCAAGCTGTTTGGCAAGAGATTTTATATAATTGGTTGTAGCAGCTTTTGTTTGAGCATAATCATATAAATCTTCTGTTGGTGCATACGCTTGTACAGAACTGGTTCCAATTATTGAAGCACCGGGTTGCAAATAAGCTAGAGCAGCCTTGATAATCCAGAAAGGAGCATAAATATTCGTTTTCATTGTCCAGTCGAATTCTTCTGTCGAAATATCCAATATTGATTCATGAGTCTGCTGGCGTGCAGCATTATTAACAACAATATCTAATCCGCCAAGTGCTTTTGCCGCCTGATCGACAAGTGATTTGCAGAAATCTTCATTGCGTAAATCGCCAGGAATTGCAATTGCCTTACGTCCTTCGGCTTTGATGAGCTGAATTACTTCTTTGGCATCTTCTTCTTCGGTAGGAAAATAATTTATAGCTACATCAGCACCTTCTCGTGCATAAGCTATAGCAGCGGCTCTTCCCATTCCGGAATCTCCTCCGGTTATCAATGCCTTACGGCCCTTTAATCGTCCGGAGCCTTTATAGCTTTTCTCTCCATGATCAGGTCGTGGATCCATTTTACTAACAAGTCCCGGCCATGGCTGCTTTTGCTCTTTAAATGGCGGTCTCGGATATTTTGTTTTTGGATCTTCTGCACCATTTGAAATTTTAATTTCGCCTGTTCCAAAACCATTCGCTAAGACAGGATTAACGGCTGCCGTTGCAATTACTGCTCCCATACTTGTAAGTGCGGAGCGACGTGATATTATATTTTTAACATCCATAATAATTAATATTTAATTTTTAAACTTGTATGTCTGTGTTGTTGACAATCAAATAAATGTAAAAAACAAGGTGCTCAGAGTCTTATAGAATTTAAGTATTTTATTACAGAATATAATATGTGATTGAATTTCAAAAAAACCTAAGTATCTAATTATTTTGATGTTACGCATTATGGTAGTATTAAAAATGTAAGAATTTCTTATAATTATATAAAATGGCATATAGTCTTGCAGCTATCTTGGTCTTTAATTAAATAGATGATTATTAATCTGTTACAGATAAGATTTAAAGAATAGAATATAAGAGATATGAATCTATATACAGATTCTAATTCTAATAAGAAAGGCAGAAAATAACTGCCCTGGTTGATTATTTAAAGTTGTAAACCTGTAGCAATAAAAATGCTACAGGTTTATTTTTTTTTATCTGTGTTGATTACAAATTTTTCCCAAAGTGTAAAGCTGAATTCGCAAGAACCTTAGCAATAAATCCATAATCGATAATTGGTTTAGTTTAATTCTAATTCAAAATTTATTAAATCAGAAATTGTATAAACTATAAGAATAATCATTTAATAATCAGGCTATTGAAGCTGATACATTTGAAATATTACAAATTAAAAACTTAATATTATGAAAACATTAAAATCAAAAATCGCAATAGTTGTTGTTGCACTCGGATTATTATCTTCTTGTAAAAATACTACTGCCAGTTCAAGTCAGGGCGGTATGGACGGTGAAGGTACTGATTCGACTCAGACAACTATGGATACAGTAGGAAGATCCATGGATTCTACAAATGTTAACGGTACAAATGGAACTGGAACAAATGGAACTGGAACAAACGGTACAGGAACAAACGGTACAGGAACGAATGGCACTGGAACAAATGGAACTAGAACAAACGGTACAGGAACGAATGGAACAGGAACAAACGGTACAGGAACAAACGGTACAGGAACGAATGGCACCGGAACTGACGGGACAGGTGGTACTGGCGGAACTGATGGAACAGGTAAAAATTAACTTGCTATTAGTTACGAGTAAATTAAATTAAACCGATTAAAAGAAAAAGGCCTGTGGTGTAATAACCACAGGCCTTTTTTATATTCTTAATTTTATATTGTTTTCGGGAAATGAATTCTTCCATTTAAAACCCAAATACTTTTTAATAATGATAAAAATAATACACTTCCTGGTTTAAAATTTAATACTATCGGCAAGAGAGAAACAAAACAAATAAACCAGGAATGTGCATTATACTAAGCATTTTGAACATTTGGTTCTTCAAAAAATTCTAATTCTGATTTTATAAGATCCTTATATTTTGCGATTCCAATTGCTGCTATAGGAATGGATAGCTTTCCAATAATTGAACTCGCTTGTTTTTTGCCTATTTTACTAAGGTAAGAGGACAAAAGTATAGAGCCAATTGCTCCGCAAAGGATATAACTAGCCGGAACATCAGCTATTTTATTTTCTATAAATTCTCTGATGTCTTCAAGATTTTCCTGATTAATTAAGTTTTCCATGATTTAATATTTTAATGATAGATATATTTTTTTAATAATATTAAAATTAAAAGTTTATCGCCAAATGAAATTATAGAATTATGTGGCTAGTTTATATAATTGGCGGTAATTAATAAAAAATGATAATTTATTTTGAAGTGAGTAATAAATTAATAATCAGCCTTTTATTTCATTAAATTGATTTAAATGGAAATCATATAAGGTCAGTCAGACGTTATATAAAATAACAGTCGATTAGTTCACCAAATTTGTAATAAGAGATTTCTATATCTCTAATAATCAAATTATTAATTAAAATATACATTATGAAAAATTTAATTTTAACAGGTGCAATGCTGTTGGTATTTGGAACTGCAACTGCAGTTGCTCAGGATACTCCAAAGAAATCAACTCAAACCACTACGAAAACTTCTAGTGACACCGTAACAAAGAAGAAAAGTACAAAAGGTACTACAACTTCATCTCCTCACAAAACCGGAACGGAGAAACAAAGTACTACAAAGACGTCTACTACTAAAACAAGATCTATGGATCCTGCAACACGTAAAGATAGCGTTGGTACAACTACACCATAAGTTTGGTGTTTACAGATTGTAAAAAAGCCTATAAATTTTTATAGGCTTTTTATTTTTATAGTAATTTCAGTATTGCTTTTAAAAACAAAAAGCCACTTGATTTTACAAGTGGCTTTAATGTATTTGATTTATTCGATTCAATTCTGAAAGTGTTTAGGATTGATTGCTTTCACTAGAAAATTCACTATCTCTATATCGCTCATTTTGTTCTTCTTCGGTTGAATCTTCATCATCCAGATCACCTTCTTCTTTAAGATTGCTGTCGTCTAAACCATCATCATCCGTGTCAAAATCTTCTTCATTTGAAAGCGTATCTTGTAGCTCATCGAATTCCTGATTTCGGCTTTCACCTTCTCCGGAAAATGAATTATCGAATGGTGGAGCGTCTATATCTTCTTCCTGACTTTGCTTCTCAACTTGAAAATTAGGATCATATTGACCGTAATTTTGTTTATCTTCTAAATTCATAATAGTGTCTTTTAGATTATTTTTTCTTGTTTGATGCTTTTTTCGAATCTGTGTCTTTAGAGGTGCTTTTTGCAGCAGTTTCTTTTTTATCAGCTTTTTTAGTATCAGTATTTTTATCTGATGACTTTGCGTTACCTGTGTTTTGTTTTGAAGTACTCATAATGTATATTTTTTAAATGTTTATTTAGTAAATATCCTTGATATACAGGTTTCTTTTTTTCAAGATGCTGATTGTTAATTATATAATTACCAGTATTATAGTGTTGCAGGTTTAGTAATACCTTTTTTTATTACCAACGATCCCAGAAATAATAGTAAAAGTCCAAAAAGAAGGAACCCATAATTCCATAGATTTTTATCTGGGCTAAGTTCTCTCACATTGTGCAAATGCAAAATATGATGGTTAATTATTCCTTCAATCAAATTGAAAGTTCCCCATCCAAACACCATTCCTCCTGTCATTAGATATCCGGATTTATTACTTTCTCTGCGTGCCATTATTCTCCACATTAAATAAATTCCAAAGAAGGTTGAAAATAAGGTGAAAAGGTGAAAAATACCATCCCAAAACATATTTATACTTTTATTTAGCATAGTATCGGTAGGAATGATATTAGACAACATTTCGTGCCATTGTAAAATCTGGTGCATTACGATGCCATCAATAAATCCTCCCAAACTTATACCTAGTACCATTGCGGCGAAGCATAACCGCATGTCAGGCATTTTTTCTAAATAGAATTGTCCCATTTTTGTTTGATAAGAACTGAGGCACAGGTATGATAATAGGTAAATAACAATGCTAAGCCCAATAAAGGCGGCAAACAATAAATATTGAGTAAGATCAAGACTATGGCTAATGCCTTCCTGTACTTCGTCATTACAGCTTACACAAGGATAGGCGTTTGTAGAATACATTGTTATAACCAATAGCAATACATCATTAAATCGATGCGAACGACTTTTTTTGCTATTTAGCCAAATAGCAGTGTCCCTAAGCGACTTAAGAAATTCAATTCCCTGAGTGAATAAGCGGAAAATAGTGGTTATCGATTGCTTTTTTTTCATAAATTTTATTTTAAAGTACAGCACGAATATTCTGTGCTGCCTAAGGCTGATTTTCACAATGGGGGACTTGTGATTTTATATCAAGGATTAACAGATGTTTTTTATAATAAGATTTTGGAGTTCCGTAAACGTGCAGGGCTTAATTAGATAATCCTCTGCTCCTGAGAATGAACTTCCGGCAGGAGAACATAGTGAGGAAGTAGATAATATGATAACAGGAATATCTTTAATTGTTTGTCTTTTTTTAATTTCATTTATTAATTCTGGTCCGGTCATAAAGGGCATATTAACGTCTACTATAATAAGGTCGGGAATAACCTCCTGGTTAATTAATTTATTCAATGCGTCTATTGGATTATGTACAGCAGTATAAGCTGCATCAGAAACAGTTTTTAAAGCGTCTTCGAAAAATTCGCAGTCATCAAAATCATCATCTATTTGTAAAATATTTTTATACTTCATTTTTACGGCTGTTAAATATTGGTGTATAAATAAGTTCTTGGGAATAGATTAAGCCTCTAATGGTCAGTTTTTCATTATTAATTAGTGAAAGTTTTTCATTTTTTAGAATAATATAATTTAAATTATTTGATGATTTAATTTTGTAATGTGTTAATATATTGGCACTTAGCTTTTTAATTTTTATATAATACCAAATGTAGAAGGACGTGTAGCTGTCAACTTTCATAATTTTTCACGTTTTTTATACAATTCCCATGTTTGGAGTGTAAATACGATTAGTCAATAATTTTAGTGTAATAAATATATAAGGGATTTTGAGCGCTTCATTTTTATCTAATGGGCATAAAAAAAAGCCCATTTCCGAAGAAAATGAGCTCTGAGTTTAAACTTTAATCTAACAATTTATCTATGCCAGATATCTTGTTTTTCATTCTTAAACCTCTATCTATTTTTCTTGAAAATAACATAGCCTCCAAATAGAATACCTGCTGTAAATAATATAGAGATCATTGAGTCAATAGGTACCGCCACGGGTAAATCAGGTAACCCGGGCGGAGGTGGATTTGAGGAAAAAACTATGGTGGGAATTAGTAAAATTAAATAGGAAGCTAGCTTTTTCATTAATTTAGATAAATGTTAGTTTAATTTGTTCATTGCTTGTTTGCTACATTATGTTTAGTAACCTGCTGCTTAAATTGCAGTGGCTAATAAGCACATGTTAATACAAATTAAAAGGAATGCGTTTTAAATAAATAATGCGAAGTAATAACTGACTTTTACAAGGTATAAGTGTTTAGTAAAAATAAGGTTATTATAAAAGCCAGAGTCATAGCTTAAACTATGAATACAATCGGATTAATTTCGAAGAAACAAAAATTTTAAAAAAGGATCATGAAAAATTCAAATTTGATCTTCTAGATAATGCGGTCAAGAAATTCTTTAGTAATGGGTTTAACGTGAAAAGAAACCACATTTTTATTGTTGATAGATCGGGCAATGTCTTCATTGTCAATGGTTGAAGATATAATATAAGCCTTAGCATATTTTTTTAAGGAAGGAGATAGTTTATCATAAGCATCCAAAAATTCAAATCCGGACATTAAAGGCATGTATATATCTACAAATATTACCTGAGGCAATAAAGGAATATTATCCTCATTGTCCTGCAGGTATTGCATGGCCTCTTCTGCAGCTGTATAAAGCAACACATTTTTCGCAAAATTATTTTGAGTAATCATTCGTGATGTAATGTAAAGATCTATGACGTTATCATCAATAATCATTACAGTCTCAAATTTTGGAGGTAATTCTGTGCTCATGGTTTCAAATTTTTTAGTTTGATAATAAATGTGGTTCCAGTGCCTTTTGCCGATTGTATTTCTATAGAACCATCTAATATTTCTATGGCATCCTTTACAATATATAAGCCAATTCCTGAGCCATCTTTTTTGCCTGAAAGCCGAAAAAACATTTCATATATTTTTTGATGATATTCCGGATCAATTCCAATTCCGTTATCAGCAATGGTAATATAGAGTTTTTCATGGTCTGAATGTCCAGTTATCTTTATATATCTTCCGGTTTCTTCTTTTTTATGGTATTTTATTGCATTCGAAATCAGATTTTCTAAAATAGTATTAAAACGCAGCCTGTCTGTATAAAACGGTTGCTGTTCTTCGACTTTAATTTCATAACGAATTCCTTTTGCTTCTGTAATGCATTGAAGCGAATCTACAATATCAAAGAGTGTTTCATTAACCGAAATCTTTTCTACTTCAACTCCTGAGCGTTTGTTTCGCGAATAGCTTAAAATATTTTTGATAAAATCATCCAGACGATTCACACTGCTGCGTATCATTTCGGCATGCTTAAGAGTATCTGCTTCCAGACTTTCTGCTTCAATAAAAGAAAGCAGACCAAGAATAGAAGTAAGGGGAGAACGTAAATCATGAGAAACACTGTAAACAAATCGATCCAGTTCTGAATTAGTTTTGATGAGTTCTCTATTTCTTTTTTCCAGATTTATTTCTGCTTTTGTGCGATCAGTTACATCGTTCGAAAGAATTAATCTTGCAGGAAATCCTTCATAAATAATGTCATGTGCAATGATTTCAACCGGAACAATTGTTCCGTCTTTCTTTAAATGATTCCATTTTCCCCGATTGTAATTGGATTTGTTAATGGCTGAAGTATCGGTAGATTTTATGAAATTATTTTTGTCATCGCCAGGTCGTATGTCCAGAGCAGTCATAGAAAGAAATTCCTCCCGGCTATATCCATACTGCAGAATAGACATTTTATTGACGTCGAGAAATTTAAAAGTTACTAAATCGATAATCCACATTGGCATTGGATTTTTATCAAAAAGATACCGGTATTTTTTTTCGCTTTTTTTCAGTCTTTTTTGTGCCAATTTCATTTCTGTAATATCAGCAAGCACAATAACAGCTCCTGTGATCTGGCCTTCAGCATCACGAAAGGGAACAGGATAGGGCAGAACATTCCGTTTATCTCCATTCGGGCGTTCAATAATTATTTCCTTGCTAAGGCTTAAATTATCTTCATGCAAAGCCGTAGCCATCGAATAGGAGGTAAGTGGTATGGGGTTATTTTTATTATTGTAAATATTCCACGATTCGTGCCATAAATCTTTGCCTATTTCCGGTTCTCTTCCCCATAAAACAGCAGCAGCTTTATTGTAGATTAGTATGCGTCCTTCACGATCGCAGGAATATGTGGCAACAGGTAATTTGTGTATAAGATCTTTATACATTTTTTCTCGTTCCTCAATTTTTTTCCGGGACAAAACCTGCTCTGTTACGTCATTGGCGAAAACAAGAATACCGTCGATATTGTTATCCAAATCCCTATGCGCCTGATAAATGAAATTTAAATAAGCACCTCCGGGATTTTCGTTTCCATAGCGATTAAACTTTATTAGCATTTCGTTTGCTGAAAAAGGTTCACCCGTTTTATAGACATTATCTAATATTTCAAAAATTCCCTGCGTTTCAAGTTCCGGTAATACTTCTTTTACGGTTTTACCAATAATATCTCTTTTATCGATTAACTGTAAATAAAATTCATTTGCCAATTCATATACATGATTAGGGCCTTTTAAAATCCCCATACAGGAAGGAGCATGATAAAATAAATTATAAAACCGTCGTCTTTCTATTTCAAAAGCCTTTTTTATGTTTTTTTTCTCGGTATTTTCTCTGTTCAAAAAATCATCGGTACTACCGTTTTTTAATACTGTAGAAGCTTCTTCAAGCGCGTCTTTAATTTTATTTGTTAAAGTACTAAGATTCTCTTTTAGCACTAAATCCGTAACTCCGATTTTTATAAGCTTTATAGCTTTTTCAAGATCAATAGTTTGTAAAACAAAAATAAAAGGAATTTGCGGTGTCAGTTTTTGCTTTAGTCTAAATAGTGCAATCCCGTCAAAAGATGGGAAAGTAGCATTAGAAAGAATCAGGTCAGGTTTAAAATTATGTAGCGCCGTTTCAAACTGGTTCTCTGACTGAACAATTTCTAAAATACAATCGATATTGCCATTATTCAACTCGTGTCGAATCGACTCAATGTCGGCAGGATTGTGCTCAGCAATTACTATTTTTGTTTTCATAGAGAATATTCAGTCCGTATTGGTTGAAATTAACTTTTAAAAAGGTAAGGTTTTTTTTATTCTTTAAGCTTAATAAATTTGTTAAAATCATCTTGTCGCCTTTTAGCAACCGGTAAAATAGCCCCATTTGAGAGTTCACAGAAATAACCGTCTTTTTTCGAAATCTTAGTGAGATGACGAAGATTAACAATATACGAATGATGTATTCTGAAAAAATAACCGTTGTCCAGAATGCTGCTGTATTCTCCCAGATTTCGGCATGACATTATTTTATTGCCATTTGAAAGAACAAAAACAGTATATTTTCCATCTGCTTTACAATAAGTAATCTCTGCCATAGGAATTAGTTCTATTTTTTCTAAAGATGCAACAGCCACATAATCATTAGATTGATTTGCAGAATTCAAAATATTAATGCTGTTAATTTTTTGATTTTGGTAAGAACGTTCCATTTCTCTTATTTTAATTACTTTATAAACAGCTAATATTATGGCATTAAAATCAATAGGCTTCAATAAAAAATCAATTGCATTGTGCTTAAATGCTTTAATAGCGTAGTCTTTTTGTGCTGATACAAATACCAGTTTTGGAATGCTGAATTTTAATTGTTCCAGCATTTCAAAGAAAAGATCATCTACAAGTACAATATCCAGAAAAATAAGGTCTGGTTTTTTTGACTTTATAATATTGGTTCCGTCGCTAATGTTATCAGCATCACCGATTATTTCCATAATCATAGCGTTCTCTTCTTCAAATTTTTTTAAAATGAGCAAAGTTTCCTTTTCTTCAGATATAATTATGGCATTTATAGGAGTCATGGCTTTTTTTGGCGGTTGGTTGATCTAAACAATAAATTTATTGATAGTGTCTAATATAATGTGTTGATTTCTATAGTCTTACCATGCTATCGTATAGCGCATTATTAAAATAGAAATTACATAAACATTTGTTAATGCATTGCTTATGTTAGGGCGGGATTTCGCGAAAAGTAATAAGTGGGCTTCAATGCGTACAAGTGGGCAAAACAGCTTCTTTCGCGTATTTATAAATTATTTTTTAGGAATAGCGAACCCAGATAAAACAATCGCTGTTGAGGTTAATCTTTCAAATGTAGCTACAGTGATTACAATTCTTTATTACAATTGCGGTAACACCTTATACAATTCCCATATTTGTTTAAGTATTGGGATGGAAATTATTTAAACAGATATTATAATTAGCCAATAAGCTTTTTCTCAGGATAGATAAACAGCTTGTTGCTGACCATAAAAACGAGTTGCTAAACTCAATCCTTAGAACGGTTTTTATAAAGTATTTAAACAAATTAAACCTTAAACAAAATGCTGTTAATCAGTTTCTTAAATTAATGATAATGAAGTTATAAACTAAGGAATATTGTAAGATTGACTGTAAATACTGTAAGAAACATGTATGTCAGTCAACTACTTTTCACCTATTAATTTTAAACAAAAATATTATGTCATTAGAAAACGATCACAGAGAAGGAGCTACTGCCAAAGCAATAGAAGAGCAGACAGCTAAATTACCATCAGATTTATTCCTATATGCCTCAGTGGCCGCAATGGGTGCGTCGCTTACGCTAAAAGTTTTAGGGAAAGGCCAAACTGCGCTGTTTGTAGGGCAGTGGGCATCACCATTTTTATTATTTGGTATTTATAACAAACTGGTTAAACTGGAAGGTCATGATGCTCAAGACAGTAAAGAAGGTACGCTGTAAAAACAACTGTCGTAAATAGGGTTTAACTCCTGAATGGGAGGAAGAAAGTATTTAACTTTCGATTATAATTAAAATAAGCTGCCTGAGGCAGCTTATTTTTTTTTGCAAAAAATCTATAATTCAATTCGCGGTTTTGGATTTGTCATTACGGCCACTCCAATTTCTAATAAACCGAGTATCAAATGCGGAAGATAAACGACCTCTGAAAATCCAAGCAGCCAGGGTGATGCAGCAAGAAATATTCCCGAAGCAATATCCAGCATCAAGTGAATGTTCATTGGGATTAACTTTACAAGTCCCAATTCGTATTGGGTCAATATGCTGTATACTAATGCTCCCGCACCAAGAACAAATAATACAATACTTGGAGTACTTTCGACATTTAACTTCAAAAGAAAAGGTACTGCAATAAGAATAATGCCCATGATATAATCTATATATCCATGCGTTTTTGTATCAATTGGTTTCATAATGTTTTATTTAATTTGTATGGAAAAAATTTACGATTCGCTGTGTTTTGGTTTCTTATCAGAAGATGCCATTAAATAAGTAAGCACTAAGCCTGTAACTACAATACCCGCAGCAGCTTTTACTAAGAACCCTTTTTTGTTGTATTTCCACTCTGATTTGAGTCCAACTTCTTTTGGGATATTGGGAACATGGCCACTGGCAAAATCTTCCAAAACTCCTTCTATCATATCGACACGGTCAGCCAGTATAAGCGGAAGCCATCTGCCATAACTCGATTCACTGTATTTGTAGGCAAGTCTTCGTATGGCTCCGCTTAGTCCTTTAGGAGGTTTTGATGTTCCGTATACTGCAGTAAGATTAGGACGCTCTACTGATTGTAGTACTTCTACAGTTTCATCCTGCAAATCCGGACGCTCCCAGGTATACCCTTTATGCTCATCGTTGTTTCGTTTTTTTATAGGATACGTGGGATCGTTTTTCACATCCGCATCAATACCCCATCCTTTAATATGGCTATAATCACCCTGTCTGTCGTTGACAAAATCCTGAGGGCTTGTTTCATCTGTTATCATAATATTATTTTTAAATTAATTAACTGGCCGTTGGCGGAACCAATACCGTTTTAATACAATTATCCAGTTTTGAAGAAAAGATATGATAAGCTTCTGACACTTCTTCCAGCGGAATACGGTGCGTAATCAGTCCTTTTGGATTAAGAACTCCGGACTGAACATGCTCAATAAGTCTTGGCAGAAGGCGTTTTACAGAAGCCTGATTAGCACGAATGGTAATACCTTTGTTTACTACGTTTCCTATTGGAATTAAACTGTCAATTGGTCCATAAACTCCAACAATAGAAACAATGCCGCCTTTTTTAACTCCATTAATAGCCCAATGAAGCGCCGTAGTAGAGCCGCCCTGCAACAATAATCTACGCCCGGTAAGTGTATTAATGGCATTTCCTGCCGCTTCACAACCTACGGCATCAATGCAAACATCGGCTCCCAGAGAATCTGTAATTGTTTTAAGAAAAACAACAGGATCTCCAATTGAATTAAAATTGAAAGCTTCACACTGCGCATATCTTTCAGCGAATTCAAGTCGGTATTCGATATGGTCGATAATGATTACGCGTCCAGCTCCAAAAAGCCATGCACATTTAGCAGCCATAATTCCGATTGGTCCTGCACCAAAAACAACAACTGTATCTCCTGGCTGTATACCGCCCATTTCCGCAGCCTGATATCCGGTTGGCACTACATCGGTCAGCAGCACAGCGTCATCAGGATCCATCCATTGCGGTATTACCACCGGGCCAACATCGGCATACGGCACACGCACATATTCTGCCTGACCGCCATCATAACCTCCGGCAGTATGCGAATAGCCAAAAATACCGCCCACAGCCGTAGCTTCAGGATTCGATTCGTGGCAATTGCCATACAATTCCTGTCGGCAGAAAGCGCATTTGCCACAAGCAATATTAAAAGGAACCATAACACGGTCGCCAATTTTGACTTTTTCTACGGAGGAACCGATTTCTACGATTTCACCGATAAATTCATGTCCGAAAGTAGATCCCACACGCGTATCAGGCACTAAACCGTGATAAAGGTGAAGATCAGAACCACAGATACACGAACGAAGTACTCGTACTATTGCATCGCCCGGATGCAGAATTTCGGGCTCGGGCTTATCATAATCTATACGGACTCTGTGTGGACCGCGATAATTCATTGCTAACATAATTTCTAATTTTAAAATTAAACTTCAGTTCATTCTGTTAATACTCTATTTTATACAGATGTTATGGCTGTTTATCAACTGTTTACGGACTTAATCTTGCATAGATTAAACCGTTATTTGTTTCCATAATCATCTGATTCAAACAAATATCAAGTAACTGATTATAAGTTTTTTACAGAATTAAATCTTTGATTTACAGATATTGCATGATTCCTACGTCATATTTATTTCATTTATGTAAATGATTAAATAGTAGTTTGAAGAATCTGTTTATCAGTAGTTTAAAAATTTTTCGAATACTATTTTAAAAGAAGAAGAAAACGATACTGGAAAATGAAACCTGAATTTTAGTTGAAATTCCTTTTTTATGATGTAATATATTAAGCACAAAAGCCCGTAATGAAAATCATTACGGGCTTTTGTGGTAGGCAAGGCTTATTTTTTCTTGCTACATAATTTTAATTATAAATGAATACTTCTTAATTGAAAATAAATAACACGTGTCTTAATAAAATCTGTCTGAATTTTGATGCAGCTCGGTAAGTGTATTTTCATCCATATGTTCGATTACTTCTTTTAAGATTTCATGAAGCTCTTTTAAATCATAAGGTTTTGTAAAAAAGCTGACTGCTCCTTCTTTTTTTGCCCTCATGGCTTCTTCGATATGGTTCGAAGTAGAATACATAATTACAGGTATGTCAGCCAAAAGCGCATTTTTTTTAAGAAGCGCAAGGCACGTCCACCCACTCATTTCGGGTATATTAATATCCAAGAAAATAAGATCCGGCCGCTCTATTTTTCCAGCGGTAAGATCGGGAATCAAATTCATGCAGCTTTCTAATACAGTGCAGGAAACTTGAGATGAAACTTTAGAAATTGCGTCAAGGAAAAATTCCCTGTCGTCGCCATCGTCGTCTATCAGTAAAATTTTGTGTGACATAATTTATCAATTAAAAGGTTTATTTTAAAGAGGAAGCAACAGCGTAAAAACGGCTCCATTATTTGGTTCAGCGGTTGCTGTGATTGTTCCTTTATAACGTTCCATTATTTTTTTACAAAGCGCCAGTCCAAGGCCTGACCCTTCATATTTATCGGCAGAGTTCAGTCTGGTGAACGTATCAAAAATACTTTCAGACTGTTCTGGTCTAAATCCTATGCCGTTATCTGTTATGGTTATCATGAGATAATTGCCATTTTCATTACTTATTTGGTCAGAAGTAATTTCAATTCTTGACGGTTCTGTTGATTTTGCAAATTTCAGCGAGTTAAGAATAAGATTGTAAAAAAGCTGGTACACCAACGTAAAATGAGCTTCTATAGAAGGCAGGTTCGACGTTGTAATTAATGCTTTTTTAGTATCTATAAGTATCTCAAGATCGGTCTTTATAGCTGCAATGATTTCATTAAGGTCTACAGTTTCAAGCGGGTCCTGTTCATTTCCAAGTTTTGAATAATGAAGCACACCGTCAATCATTGTATACATACGGACTGCGGCTGACTCAATGCGCTGCAGGTATAATTTAACTTCCGGCGGAAGCAGATCGCCAAATTCCTCTAAAATTCTATTTTGAAATGTTCTTATCTTTCTAACCGGTTCTTTAAGATCATGGCTGGCAACATGGGCAAACTGACGAAGGTCATCATTAGAGCGCTGCAGTTCAACAGTTCTTTCGCTAACCTGTCTGCTAAGCTCTTCTGTAAACTGCTTCTGTTCTGTAATATCCAACATTACTCCAATGATGCGTGATGCCTTTCCTTTATCCTCGCTTACGGTTCTGCCATATCCTTTCATCCATGATTCAGCTCCATTATCTGCGCGAAGGATGCGAAATTCTGCTATGAATTCCCCAGCTGTGTCAACTGCTTGTTGCAGCGAACTTATTACCGTTTTTTTATCATGAGGATGTACGAACTTCTCAAAAAACGAAACGTTTACGGTTCCATTCCCGGGTGTAAGTCCCAGAAGTTTGTAATGGTTTTCATTTCAGCTGATCATATCTTCATTCACATTCCAGTCCCATGAAGCCATTCCTGCAGATTCAAGTGCTATACGGGAACGTTCTTCAAATACGCGAAGCTGTTCTTGTGCCAGTTCCTTTTTCTTTTCTTCCTTTTTACGTTGTGTGATATCATTGAAGAGCACTGCCAAACGATAATCTTCAGGATTACCTGTTGAAAATGCATAAACTTCGTAATAATAACCGGTTTCTTTAATTTGATTTTCAAAACGTTCCGGTTCGCGAGTTTTAGCAATTCTGCCGTATATCTCCAGTAAATGTTGATCCTGATCAGGAGAAAGTTGCTTTATGGTTTTACCGGCGGCATTATGCAGGCCTGTCTGGGTTGCAAATGCATTGTTTGCCTCTATAAAGCGATAATCATAGGCATTCCCATCTTTATCGAACTCTACTTGTATAATACAAAAACCTTCATCTATAGAGTTAAAAAGCTCCAGATAACGGTCATTGGCTTTTTTGGCAAGCTCATCTTTTAAGCCCAACAGTTCTTTTTCTGCCGTAATTTGTTTGGTAATATTTCGGGTTGTCATTACCACGCCGTCATCCTGTTTAACGATGGCCTGATAAAACCAACTGTCTTTAAACTGCTCAGACGAATAGTATTGCTCAATTTCGACAGGTATTCCGGTTTCGGCCACCTGTACAAGTCTGTCAAAAATACCTGCTTCAACAATTCCCGGATTTTTCTCAAGAAGGTTTTCGCCTATAACATCATCGTTCTGTTCCATTCCTTTGCTGTTCTGTACCAGCCAGACAAAATCTGTAATTTTGCCATTATCATCACGCACAGCTTTAAAAACCTGAATTACATCAAGAGAACTGTCGATCACGGAACGAAGAAATTCCCTGCCGGATTTGATTTCCTGCTCGGCTTCTTTGAGTGCCGTGATTTTTATCGTTGTGGTTACAAGACCGTCATTCAGTTTTACTGCCGACTGATAGAACCAGTCATTAAACTGTTCATGTTTGTAATGCAATTCAGAAAGATTCGGTATTCCTGTTGTTACAACCTGTCTGAAGGTTTCAAAAATTCCCTCTTCTAAAACACCCGGATTTAAGGTAAGAAGGCTTTCTCCAATAACATTTCCGTATATCTTTTCTGCAGCGTAATTATTTAGAACCCAACGGAAGTCGGTTATTTCGCCCGTTGTGTCACGAACAGCCTCAAATACCTGTATCATATCCGGCGAACTGTCCATGGTAGCCTGAAATAATTCCTGTTTCTCTTTAATTTCTTCTGCGGCATTTTTAAGATCTGTAATATCCCTGGCTGTGGCAAGAATGGTTTCAATCTCACCGTCAGCATTTCTTTCCGGTGTTATTCGGGAGTAAAAATGAATTTCTCCCTGTGGGGTAGGAAAGGAGTTAAAATGCTCAATTGTTTCTCCTGTTGAAAAAGCTTTCTCAAGACTTTCGGCATACGGTACCGCGATTTGCGCAGGCTGTCCCATTTCCGGATAAGTTTTCCCAAGCTGCATCCCAATATTTACGCCTGTTTTATTTTCAAAAGCTGAATTGGCGAAAATTAGTTTCAAATCCTTATCCCAACGGGTAATGACATCCGGAGTGTTTTGTACGAGTGTCAGATACTGATCGCGGCTTTGTTTAAGCTCTGCAGTACGCTGTTCTACCTGCTGTTCTAGTTTAAGTCTGTATTTATCTTCCACAGATCGAAGTGCTTCCTCGGTTTGTTTGCGTTCGGTTACATTTATAAACGAAATTATGATTCCGTTAATGCGGTCTTCATCTGTTCGATACGGCGTCAGGCGCATCAGGTAAATATTTCCGTCTGCGGTGTTGACTTCCTTCTCGATAATATTTAATTTTTCAAGTACGGTTTCAGCATCGCGCTGTAGTTCATGATATTCGAGTTTATGGGTGATATCCGTAAGCGGACGCCCATAATCGGCAGAAATCAGATTGAAAATTGCACCTGCTGCCGGCGTGTATAAAGCTACCCGGAAACTTCGGTCCAAAAATATAGTTCCAATGTCTGTCGAATTTATAATATTCTGAAGGTTGTTGCTTGCTATACTGGTTTCTTCAATTTTTACTTTAAGTTCCTGATTTACGGTACGAAGTTCCTCGTTGATAGATTGTAGTTCTTCTTTACTGGTTTCCAGTTCTTCTGCTGCCGAACGGAGTTCCTCGTTCATGGCCTGAAGTTCTTCATTAGAAGCTTTCATTTCCTCCGCCTGAAAGTCATGCTGTTCATTAGCAGTTCTCAGCTGGATTTTAACCCTGATAAGTTCTTCTTCCATCTGTTTGGCGAGCGGCTCATCCGAAGATAAAACTATTTCCTGTCCGGTTTCATCTTTTCCGGGTTCAAAAATAATCAGAATAAACCCTTTTGCAGTATCTCCTGAGCGTAACACAGGTCTTACTTTTACATTGATAGTTTCGGTTTTATCGTTAATATTGACTTTTAATCCACGTGCTTCTACAGCAGATTGCCTTTGAGCAGACTGGTAGAGCGCAGATCTTAGTTCAAGTCGCAATTCGGGCTTAATAAGTTTTAACAGATTCTTAGAAGGTTCGCCACCTGAAATCTGCAAAAACTGACCCGCACGTTCGGTAAGATGCAAAATCTCAAAATCCTCATTTACAACAAGTGAAGGCGGGGCATATTCTTCAAGCAACTGCTGATGCAGGTCACCAAAGGAAATACGGTCCAGCATTTTTTTCTCCTGTTCCTGAGATGTATCGTCATTTTTAAATTTATCAAAATTCAGGCTTGGCGTTGATTCCGGTATTGGATAAGCGCGCGGCGTAACCTGTCTTCTTTGAAATATATGGTTTTCACGGTTGTGTACAGAATACAGATCGCTTGCCCCGTCAACAGATTCCGAAGTACCAAGAAATAGAAAGGCACCCGGTTTTAAGGCAAAGTGAAACGTTTCAATTACTCTTTCCTGTGCGGTCTGGTTCAGATAAATCATTACGTTACGACAGCTGACCATATCGAGATGCGAAAATGGCGGGTCTTTAAGGAAATTGTGTGCGGCAAACATTATGGTTTCCCGAATTTCTCTACGAATCCTGTACATGTCGCCTTCTTTATTGAAAAAACGTCTAAGTCTTTCGGCAGAAACATCG
Source organism: Flavobacterium chryseum (assembly GCF_004362015.1). GTDB lineage: Bacteria > Bacteroidota > Bacteroidia > Flavobacteriales > Flavobacteriaceae > Flavobacterium. Next base: position 90,901 of record NZ_SNWW01000006.1, on the reverse strand, counting down.
GCAGTATCGTTTAATGTATACAAACCTTCTCGTGCGTGAGCTACGGCGGCTTCATCAATGTCAGTGGCAAAAATCTGGACTTTCGGCGCATCAATGGCACCGAGTGTTATTTCTGCACACAGAATGGCAAGCGAATAGGCTTCTTCACCGGTAGCACATCCCGTTACCCATATTCTTACCTGATCTTCACTCGTTTTATCTTTAAAAAGCAAAGGCAGAATTTCCTGTTCAATGGTTTCGAAAGGTTTTTTATCTCTGAAAAAATTAGTTACCGAAATAAGAAGATCTTTCAGCAAAGCGGCTGGTTCATTCGGATTGTCATGCATATATGCTGCATAGGAAGGAAGATCAGAATGTCCGGTTATATTGATGCGTCTTTCGATTCTGCGAAGCAGGGTAGGACGTTTGTAATTTGTAAAATCATGTCCGGTGCGAATGCGCAGCTGCGTGAAAATTTCGCGCAATGCTTTTTGCTGGTCGTCCGGTCGTTTTTCCGGCTCATCGGTAATTTCAATTTCACCAATGCTGTTATTATAGGATATGATTTTCTCCGGTATTTTTGAAACCGGAAGCACTTCATCTATCATTTTTGTAGCAATGGCGCTGCGGGGCATTTCGTTGAATTCAGCTTCACGCGGATTCTGTACGAAACAGGCACCGCCGCGTTCTTTTACTCTTTTAAGCCCCATCGATCCGTTGGCTCCGGTGCCGGATAAAATTACCGCTATTGCACGCGGACCATATTCATCGGCCATGGTACGAAAAAAGATGTCAACGGGAGCACGGCGCTCTTCCATCAGTACATTGGTAGTTGCAATTATAGTATTGCCTTCCATTGTAAGATGTTTGTTTGGCGAAACAACGTAAACGTGATCAGGCTCAATATGTTCTTTGTCAATGACCTGTTTAATGGGTAATTGGGTTTCACGCTGCAGTACCGCAGTAAGCTGGCTGTCATGGTCAGGAGAAAGGTGCAGTATTACTACGTAGGCAATTCCGGTATTTACAGGCACCTGCCTGAAAAACTCCTGCAATGCCTGAACACCTCCTGCAGAAGCTCCAATTCCAACAATTAGAAATTCGTTTTTATCCGGTTTTTGCTGTAACTGTCTTACTACTTTTTTAGTGCTGTCAGAGTCGTTTTTTTTCATAATATACTAAGAATGGAACAAAGTTAGTATTTTGTTTCATTTTTCAAATTGTTCACTTCGATCTGTACCTTAGGATTGGTAAGCTGCTTATAATTTTTTATTGTTCCGCGTACCAAATCAGAATGTCCTTCGGTTTCTTTTGCTTTAATAAAGTAAAGTGCGGCTTCTTGGGTTTGATTGATTTCTGCCAAATGATCTCCCATATGATTGAGAAGCCATATACTTTCATCCATTCCTGCCAGTGCCGTATAAAGGTCGTTTTCTACCCTGCGGCTTAGTGTAGCGAGTAGTGTATCGGCAGAAAAGGCATGTCCGGTATGACAACGATAGCGTGAAATGCCGCCTTCTACTATTTTAGAAAGAACACCCCTGCAGTCAGGACAGGTAAAAGGGGAGAGTTCTCCCATTTCAAATGATTTTCTTGCGGCTTGTTTGTCTCCGGTTGTACTGCGATTTTCCAACTCCGTTTTTTTATCTTTTATTACAGCATTTATGTCAATTCCTTCGGTTTCTATTTTGGTCAGTATTCCGGCAATTTCTGAAACGGGGGCACAATAATCGACTTCAACTTCCCGTAGGGCACTCTCGGGCATAGAACGCGCTTCCGCATCTTCAGGATCCTGTACGATTGTACTTCCGCCATTATTTTTTATCCTCCACAATCCGGCAGTACCGTCGTCAAGTCCTCCTGAAAGTACTATTCCTATAACTCTTGTTCCGTAACTATAAGCAGCCGAACGAAACAGCGGATCTACAGCAGGGCGAAAATAATTTTCTTTTGGCCCGTGTGTCAGTTTTATATAACCGTCTTCCAATAATAAATGATGGTCTGGCGGTGCTATATAAATGCGATTGGGTTTAATCAATTCATTGTGAGTAGCATGTGCGGCATGAATGGAATTTAGTTTGTTCAGTACTCCGGGCATGACGCCCTGCACATCTGCCCCGGTATGCCAGACAATAAAAACAGGCGGGCGAAAGTCGGGCGGTAGATCAGCAACTATCTTTTTAATAGCTTCAAATCCTCCTGCAGACGCTCCGATCACTACAATGTGATAATCCTCAGTATTGTAGCTGCTATTTATTTCTGGATGATCTCCGGAAAAGCTGTTGTGATTTGTAATCATTTTTTAAAGATAGTTATATTTATAAGCAAATTCTTAATAGAAGTAAAAATTAAAGTTCATTTTGGCCGAATTTTTTAGATCGGCTTTGAATATTTGGGTCGTAAATGAGATTCAATTTTATAGCTTTATTCTTATATTTTACAGCATTTATCTTCTATGTGAAATATTTTACCAGCAAATTATTGATAGGAAAAAACTGTTTTTTATACAATTTTTAAAACTTCTTACATAATGTTCATTAAGTTTAAAAGATTGCAAACTGCTGTGTTATTCTGCAGTGGCAAATCTTTATTATCTAATAATTAATCCTGACCATATGTTTCGGCTAATGATTTATCTAATGGAAGACACAAGTAGAGTGTTGTTCCTTTTCCAGGTTCACTGGAAGCTTTTACAAAACCGTTATGGTTAGATACAATAGTCTGTACCAAAGTCAGTCCCAGTCCACTTCCGTAATGCTGGTCGTTGCTCTGCAGGCGAAAGAAGGGATCAAAAATGAGGTTTTCAAAATCTTTTTTAAATCCAATTCCATTATCGCTTACCGAGAGTATCATATAATCCGTTTCAGGATCAGCGCCAAGGCTGTTGAATTCTTCCTGATCCGGATGGTGCAAACTGATTTTTATTTGAGGGACTGTATCGTGTTGTGCGAACTTTAACGCATTAGAAATTAAATTTGTAAACAGCATATGAAATTGCGATGCTATAATTTTCATTGGCGGTAAAGGATCTACTGAAATTACGGCATTATGCTCGCTAATCACTTTTTTGAGATCATTTAAGGCTTTTTTGACAAGTACGTTTAGATCTGTTTTCTTGAATTTTTTTTCCGCAAAGTTAATTTTCGAATACGTAACCAAATCTTCAATAAGCTGGCTCATGTTCACGGCTGAATGCAGCAAACGTTTTACATTATGTTTGGCAGGCGCTGATAATTCCGGTTCGTCATCGATAATTTTTTTACCGAACATATACATTTTTCTAACTGGATCCAGAAGATGCTCTCCCGCCACTGCGGTAAAAGATTCAAGCTGTCTGCTTCGGTTTATAAGCTCTTCGTTTTTTATTTGTAAAGCTTCATTACTTTGTTCTAAATCTGTAATATCTTCCAGTGCAATCAGAATCAGGCCTTCCGGCATTGAATCTGTAATAGGTGCTGCGTTGATTAGCATCACTTTTTTTACGGACAATGCTGCGCTAAATTGTATTTTCACATTTTCAACCGGTTGTTCTTTGCTTATTTTTTTTAATACCGATTCTTTAAATTCAGAAGTATTCCAGGTTGAATTTCCAATTTCAAAAATCAAAATTCCTTCGGTAAGCTCCTCACGAGTATTAAAATAGTTGTAAAATGCCGGATTTGCGCTGTGTACAATAAAATTATGGTCTATAATTAAAAGCGGTTCATGAATTGTTTTTACAATTGATTCGTAGAAATTTCTCATCGATGCCAATTGTCTTCTATGGTTCTGTAGCTCATCATTGGTACATGACAGCTCTTCATTATTAGAAAGAAGTTCTTCTATAGATGTTTCCAATTCTTCATTGATGTACTGAAGTTCTTCGGTTCTTTGCAAAAGTTCTTCGTTGGTAGAACGAAGTTCCTCAAAATAAATCTGCTGCTCTTCTGTCAGGTGTTTAAAATCATGCTGAAGCTGAAATAATTGGCTTTCTGTTTCTTTTCCGCTTTGTATATTGCTTGTGTGCGCTGTTTTTGCACCCGAAATTGTTTTTCTGCAAAAGATGATTAGCAACAGATCCAGATTAGCTGCGAGATATACCACTTCAAATGAAGTTAAGAATGCCTGATTTTTTACCACAATAGGTTCTCCAACAACATTTCTTTTTTCATTTCGCACTTTTAAAATGGCATTTCGAAGTGCAAAACGTATTTCATGCGGAACCATATTTATAATATTAAAGCTCGGTTTACCCGCAGATGGCTGTAAAAAAGCACTCGTATCACCATGAAAATGCACGATTTCAAAATCTTCATTAACCACAACGGCAGCCGGAGAATATTGTTCAAGAAGTGTATCTGCAGCAATTTTTTTATAATTGGTTACAGTAGTTGCTAGTTCCTCAATATGTTTTATCGGTTTGTTGGCCGTAAAGCCAGACATGTCTTTGCTAAATCTAACATCAGAATTTTTGCGTCTGTATATTTTTCCCTGTCTTTCTACCGTAGCAAAAAGCTCTTCTGCACGTACAGCTGATTCGGATTTTCCTAAGAAAAGAAAACCATGCTCTTTAAGGGCATAATGAAACGAGGAAAGTACGTGATTTTGCAGATCAGTATCAAAATAGATTAAAACATTACGACAGGCTACAAAATCAATTTTAGAAAATGGAAAATCTTTGGTAAGATCATGCACGGCAAAAACGCATAAATCACGAATGAGCTTGCTGACATGATAACCGCTTTCTTTTTTGTTAAAGTACTTTGCCAGTCTTTCTTCACTAATATTTTTCAGGTCCTGATGCGTATATACGCCAAGACGGGCTTTATCAATACATTTTTCAGAAAGGTCCGAAGCAAAAATTTTGATCGTAATGTCGCTGTTATTCGTCTGTTCCAGATATTCATCGAGGCAAATTGCCAGAGAATAGGCTTCCTCACCGGTAGAACATCCGGCTGACCATATTCTTAATTCTTTTCCCGTCATAGACTCTACAAGGGAAGGGAAAACAACTTTAGGCAGACTGTCAAAAAAAAGCTGATCTCTAAAAAAATATGTTACCGGAATAAGAAGGTCGTTAAAAAGCAAATCCTGCTCTGCACTTTTGTTTTTAAGCAGGTTCAGATAACGTTCTATGCTTTCTTGTTTGGTAATCACCATTCTTTTGGCAATTCTCCTTCGAAGGGTTTGCTCTTTATAATGATGGAAATTTGTACCTGATTTTAAGACAATAAGTTCCACAATCTGCTCGAAGAACGCATGCTCTTCTGCCGAAATTTCTTTTTCTTCATAAGCACGGTTAACGAGATAGCTCTCTCTGATTTCCAGTAGTTTTATAGCAGTTTCCTTGGGATCAGTAAAGAAATCGATAAACTCTGCGTTTGCTTTATTGTATTCGAAACCGATCTTGGTAACAGCAGACACAGCTGCGCCGCCGTGTTCCCTTATATTTTTCAATCCGGCAGCTCCATCTATTGGAGACCAGCACGCAAGCAGTCCAATAGTGTAGCTTTCATATTTCTGAGCTAGAGCATTATAGAAAATGTCCAGACAATTATTGATTCTGCTTCCTCTTATAACGGGTTTTAGTTTTAGAATTCCGTTTTCCAGAATCAAAAAGTTTTTTTCGGGAATAACATATACATGGTCAGGCAGTAGTTCTACAGTATTTACAATCTCAAGAACGGGCATGCCAACATGTGTCGCTAGTTGTTGTGTCAAATCGGCATGCTGATTTGCATCCAGATTTTCCATAACAATTATGGCCATGCCGGAATCAGAAGGAATACCGGAAAGAATTTGTTTTACGACATCAATTTCAGATGCTTCCGTGACAATACCTACTACGGGAAAAGACGGGATTATAATTTGATTTTTTTGATGTTCAGCGGTTTCCATAACAATTGTTTTAGTTAGCAGTAGATTTCTCTGCTGCTGTTAGTAAGGCAGTTCCCAGCTGATGGGCTTCTGCATTATGCAGGCGCTCAAATCAAATTACGAAATCAAAATATAAAGTTTAAAAAATGCTATTTTACTGGTTGTTTTGACGTTGATGCATTATCGAGAGTCCAAAACTAAAAAGTTTAGGATACTATTTTTTACAGTAAAAGCTACTTTGCGGAGAAAAACAGAGATAAAAAACCAAAATAGGTACAATGAAAATAGAACACGACTTTCTCCGGAAGGTTAAAATCGTATCCTACTGAAGCTGTACAACAGTTTGAGATAATTCTTAATAAATTTTATATGATTTGATTAATACGTTTGATGGGAAGATAAAGGTAATGCAATATCCAGAAACGGTCTTATATAATTGCTTTTATTAATACTATGATTCACAGTAAATTACATTTATTTATCTTTCTTAGTTGAATAAAATTAATGGTTTATAGATTATATTTTCAAATTAATGTTAAAATTGATTTTCAAATTTTCTGCAGTAGGAGTTTTGTTTGAAATTGCCGATAAATTTAAACTTGGATTTACAACATTTTCTTCTAATTTTATATAATTACCACCTTGAAAACAAGAAAATGATTTTTGTGATTTGTAGCTTATTTTTTAACAGTCTAAAATTAAATAATATCTATCTTTGGTATGGTTATAGTATAATGAATACAAAATAATGTTATGGAGAAAGCTATAAAACTAAAAGTGCGTAAGGAGTTGGATAGTCACCAACAGCTGAATATAATAAAATTAAAAGGAAGCCTGATTTCTAAAGGATATACGGAGATAATTCATATCATGGATCAGGACGAGGAATATCATATCAATTATTTTGACACTCCTGTAGAATCAAAGAGCGAAGTGCTTGCATTTATCAATGACTTTATCGTAAAGGAAAACCTGACCGATAGCATAAGTACAGAAAATGATGTTAAGCATTAATTGAACTATTACTTTATAGTTCATTCATTTATACTACTAAAGGAGAAAAATCAAACCATTTTATCTTTATGGTATTGAAGTAGCCATTGTTCCATTTTTTGAAGCAGTTTTACTTCAGCGGGATTTCCCATAGGATCTTCGAGTCCATTTAGTGTCCTGCTGATGTTGAATTTTTTGTTTTCAAACTGGCAGGTAAATTTCGGAAACTCATTGTGAGAAATAATCCAGTTGTCCGGCTGGATTTTTTTTATTTCAAATTTTTTCATGGTGGGGCATGGCAGCAGTATTGTTTATTCTATATAACTCCAAAATTAAAGAATTATTTCTGATGATCTTCAGACTATTAGGATAATCACTATTTTTAATAAGCAACAGCGATATGTTTGGAATAAAAATTATTTTTTTTTCGTTATCTTAGAGTATCGTTAAATAAAACTGTTCCTATAATATATTGGACAATAGGCGATTCACTACTAAACATACAGCTATGAAAGCACTTTTGATAGGAGCCACGGGCTCAACTGGAAAATTTCTGTTAAACGAGCTGATACAGGATGATGATTACACTTCGGTATCGATCTTTGTAAGACGGCCTACCGGAAGATCGCATCCCAAACTGACAGAACACGTCATTGACTTTTCTACTATTGATCAGTATAAAGAGCACATACAAGGAGATGTACTTTTTTCATGTTTGGGAACTACCTTAAAAGCAGCGGGTTCAAAAGAAGAACAATGGAAAATTGATTTTGAAATTCCTGCTGCATTTGCTTCCATTGCAAGACAAAACAGGGTTAATTCTTTAGTATTGGTTTCGGCTTCAGATGCTTCTCCCAAGAGCAGTATTTTCTATTCGAGAATGAAAGGAGAACTGGAAGTTGCAATAGCGGAGATGGATTTCGGACAGTATATTATTTTTAAACCAGGATTGCTGCTGCGAGAAGGTACAGACAGAACGGGGGAGAAAGTAATGGCTAAAGCACTTGACTTTTTTAATGGAATTGGATTATTGAAAAAATATAAACCGCTTCCAACTGAGGTTCTGGCTATGAAACTTGCGAAAGCACCATGGAAATTGCCTCAGGGAACTTCGGTTGTGAAATTGCAGGAAATTGCGAGTTTTTAGCAAAAAAATTAAATATTCCGGATCATAATTCAATTATAAAAAATGCACTGTAATCCGGTGCATTTTTTATTGGGTATTATAAAGTGTTGATTTTAATTACTTTATGTTTGAATACTGTAAAAGCTAAATAGGATTGTGTAAAATAGGATTAAAAGTGCGTTGTAAATTTGGGTATAATCAAAAAATCAAAAATTATGAAAACTGCCGCAAAAAAAACAACAGCTGCGAAAAGCGAAAGTAAATCAAAAAGTGCTAATGGAACTGTAAAAGCAAAATCGTCTGCAGCAGAAGGTCTGAGAGAATTATTTGTAGATTCTTTAAAAGATATTTACTGGGCTGAAAAAGCATTGACGAAAGCACTGCCAAAAATGGCTAAAAACGCTACTTCAGAAAATCTTATCACTGCGATCAATGACCATCTTACTGTAACAGAAGAACAGGTAAAAAGGTTAGAACAGGTTTTCTCATTAATTGGTGAGAAAGCATCAGCCAAAAAATGCGATGCTATGGAAGGCCTTATCAAGGAAGGTGAAGGCATAATGGAGGAAACAGAAGTTGGAGCTGTGCGTGATGCCGGAATTATTGCAGCATCACAAAAAATTGAGCATTACGAAATTGCAACTTACGGTACGCTAGCGGCCTTTGCTACAACTTTGGGCGAGGATGATGCAGTATTATTACTGGAAAAAACGCTGGCTGAAGAAAAAGAAGCAGATACCTTATTAACAGAAGCTGCTTATAATACAATCAATTTTAATGCTAATGATGAAGATCAGGATCAGGAATAAATTTTAAAAGTTTATTCTAATTCTGACTTAAGACACCTAACCTGTACTTTCTTAAGTGCAGGTTTTTTAGGTTGTAACACAGAGGATGATAAAAAATACCGCGACTGATTCTTTCCGAATGCGGAACGACCAGTCGGTTTATATAAGAACTATAAAAAAATAAACGCCATGTTATATAAAAATATATTGTTGATTGATGATGACAGTGATGATGCAGATGTATTTATCGAAGCCATCAATTCTCTGGAGAAGAACATTTCGTGCCTTGCAGAAACAAATCCGGTTAAGGCTTTAGAGTTTTTAGAAAGTACTGAAATCCTACCGGACCTTATCTTTCTGGATTATAATATGCCAGTTTTAAACGGCAATGAATTCATCGAGAAAATAAGAGCAGTAAAAAAACTGGAACCAATTCGTGTGATAGTATATTCCAGTTATTCGGAGACCGCTGCTGAGCAATTATCCATAATTCATGATACGGAAACGTACATTACAAAACCTAATACTTTTACCGAATTAACTGCGGTTTTAAAAACTATTCTGGATTGATAAAACGGTATTGAGAGAGTTCAAAAGCAAAAAATCTTCCTAAGAAGATTTTATTGCTTTTAAGTTGTATCAGTTTTAGCTGTTTGTAGCTGCACTTCCAGAACTTCCTGCACCTCCTGAATTGTCATTTCCACCTTGCTCGTTACGATCGGGATTTGTTCCGGCTTCATCGTCCTCATCCAGATCGCCCCAGTCTCCAGTATTGGCATTTTCTCGCGGATCATCATCGCTGGCCGCTGCGCTCTGTGGATTATGAAATGGACATTTTTGAAGTTCTTCTGCAGTGTATTGATTTGAATTTTCCATGATGTATTGTTTTAAGATTATTACTAAGTTTAAAATTAAGGGGATAACACTATTTTGTCTTATAAAATAATTTCTAATTGTTATCAGATTAACATTGTATTTGATTGCTTGTAGAAAAAAAGTATAAAAGGAATTAGTTATTTTTTGTTGTGTTTTAAAACTTTCTTCAAAATTTCTTTTTCTGCCAAATCAAAATCCTTCTCTTCCTGAATATTAGTTTCAGGAACATCATCCCAGTCTCCCCAGTCTCCCTGATAAGGTTTTCTGTAGCATAACTCGCTTTTATTCGTGCCGTATACCTGACTTTGATATGGGCATTTATAAAGACTTCCCTTGTTGTGAAGGTTTGAGTTTTCCATGATTTAATTGTTTAGTTTGTTAACTGATTTAAAACTAAGTATATACAAGTAGTTTTCTTTACAATAAAATCGGGTTTTGTTATGAAATTAACATCTATGAAAAGTGTATTTATTTGAAATTCAATAATATAAATAGAAAAAATAATCTTTTCCAACCATTCAGATAATCAGTGCAAGAGCAAACAATAATTTATTTTCTTTATATTTGATATATGGATGTAAATACAAAAGATATAGCTATTAGACGTGCTACAAATGCCGATTTGCCTAAATTAGGAGAATTTCTTCAATTTCTGGTAGAGGCAGAGCGGCCATTCGACCCAACATTAAAAGAGGGAAAAATTTTCTATTATGACATACAGGAACTAATCTTAGATGAGAAAACAGAAGTTTTGGTTATTGACTATAAAAATCAGGTTATTGGATGTGGATATGCTCAAATCAGATCAGCAAAACATTATCAAAAACATACCTTATTCGGATATTTGGGTTTCATGTATGTAAATCCCGAATTTAGAGGAAACGGTCTTAATAACCTATTGCTCAACGATCTTAAAAAATGGGTTTTATCTCAGGGAATAACAGAGGTTAGGTTAGAAGTCTACCATGAAAACGAACCAGCAGTAAAAGCTTATGAAAAAGCAGGCTTTAAATCAATATTGACAACAATGCGATGTGACATAACTCCAACGGATAATGATTCACACTAGAATGTCTTTACATAACAAATCAGAAATTCTCTTCCATTATAAGACGGAGCCAGGAAAGAGGTTGATTTTTCTGCTTTTTGACCAAACAATTTTTGGGTAAGATAAGGATTAAGCCAATACGCAGCTTTAGTACCCAATATTCCTATACTGGCTCCGGCAGCGACATCTGTAAGCCAATGCCTGTTATTGTACATTCTAAAAACTCCTGTTCCCGTCGCAACAGCATAACCGGCAACACCATACCAGATTGATTTATCTTTGTATTCCTGATAAAGAAATTCTGCTCCTGCAAAGGCAATTGCCGTATGTCCTGACGGAAAAGAATCATTAGTAGTTCCGTCTGGTCGCTGTACATTAGTGATAGATTTCAACCCAAAAACGGTTACAACTGTAATAATGGTAGACGTTGCCAAAATTACAGAGCGATCTCTCATATTGTTTTTCCCTTTAACCCCAAAAGCATTCAGTGCATAAACCGATACAGCAGGAACATATCTGGTGATGTCATCTATGGTTATTTTGCGATCAATATTTTCTGTAACCTTATCCCGAATCTGAAAATTGAAACTCTTGATTTGTCCGCTTTCAATGCCCCAAAACCCGTATCCAAGCAAAACTCCCGGTATGATCAACTGTTTGTAGTTAAAGCGAATGTTTTTAACAGTATCCAAATAAATACTGTCTTTTTCTTTTTCTGACTGACCAAAAATAGTCGTGCAAAAAAATAATACTAAATAGATAAGGAAGTAAATTTTTCTCATTTATAAATATAGAAATAATTTTAAAAGATTGCTTATAAGCTGAATAAAAAGAATTTTCGTCTACTATATCGATTGAATTTTAGTTTTGTTTTTCACAATTTACGACATATATCTATTCTTATTCCTGTTAAAGTTAATTATTTAGCTGAATTATAGTTAATTAAAATCAACTTGTAATAAAATAAAATATATTTGAATGCTTTTAGTGAATACCCAAATTTACAAAAACTTAATCAAATTTTAAATTCGTAAAATCATTTTACAATTCAAAAGACCTGTGGATTTTTGAAAGATAATTTTTTAGGATTTAAAATAAATAATACTAAAAATGAAAAGATTTGTAACACTTTTTTTGTGGATGGATACGCTCGCTGCTCAGCACGTAAAAAATTCATTATTTCAATTAGAAAGCTGTGTTCAATTAAAAAAACCGGGAAATAATGCTGTTTCCTATCCATTGACTGATAATGGTAAAGGAAATCTTTTTACGAATATTTCAGATTTTCCAATACAAATTAAAAATGAAAAAACTGAAACCGATTCGCATTTAATTATCAAAGTTACTTTATTGGCAAAGCAGGAGGTGTATTTTAATTTTCAGCAGACTTGCGTTTTACCAGTAAAGCATGTCAATTCCCAATTTTACATGCCGGGTTTTTGGTATCGTAAAAATTTACGTTCCCCAAAGGAAGCACCTTCTTTTCATACAAGTGATAGCTGGACAGTGAGGGAAGACCGTTTGAGTACACCGCTGACTGGAATTTTCGATGATACAACCGGAGAACATTATACTGTTTTGCGTAAAGATAAAATAATGCACGATGCTGTTACGGTTCATACGCATGGTGATGTTATTCTTTCAGGAAAAACAGATATTGGGTATACCGGATTTCAAAATGTTGATGGTAATGCTGCACTCGTTTTTGGATTTCCTTATTTTGAATCGCCAACAAGTTATATTCGAAAATTAACTTTAGCTCCCTCTGTAAAAGCTTTTCAAAAAATGGAGAAGGGAGAAACCAGAATTCTCACCTGGGAAATTAGACGATCAAAAAGCAACAACTTTTCAGATTTTGTGGCCGATGTCTGGAAATATACTTTTGATGTATTCAAGCCTAAACCATTAAAAAATACTTTATCAGCTGTTAAAGCAAAAGAAACCCTAACCAACTTTTTCGTAGAAAGTTATGTGGAAACTCCGGATTTAAATTATTTTTCAGGCGTACACCTGCGTACAGATGATGCAAAAAATACTGGCGTTGCAGAGGTAGGATTTGTAGGCAGAGTACTGCTGAATGCGTTTAATGCCTTAGAATATGGAGAAACTGAAAACCGACCTGATTTAATCGAAAAAGCCAATTCTATTTTTGATAGTTACCTCAAAAAGGGCTTTACATCTCAGGGTTTTTTTAGAGAATATGTAGATTATATCAATCATCTTGAAGAAGATACATATAGTATTCGCAGACAGTCTGAAGGAGCACTGGCCATTCTTAATTATTTAAAATACGAAAAGAATAAAGGCCGATATCATACAGAATGGGAAAATCGTATTACAATTTTATTGAATAATTTTTTAAAGTTGCAGCTAAATGACGGAAGTTTTCCCCGCAAGTTTGATAATAATTTTGAAGTTGTAGATTCGAGCGGAGGCAGCACACCGTCTGCAACTTTGCCCTTAACGATGGCGTCTGTTTACTTCAAATCAAAATTATATCTTGACGCAGCAAAAGCAACCGGTGTGTATTTAGAAAAAGAACTGATAACAAAAGCCGATTATTTTTCGTCAACCCTCGATGCAAATTGTGAAGATAAAGAAGCCTCTTTATATGCTGCTACCGCAATGTATTATTTAGCAATGATTACAACAGGCGATGAAAAACAGCAATATATTGATTATTCTGTAAAGGCAGCTTATTTCTGTTTGTCCTGGTATTATTTGTGGGATGTGCCTTTTGCGCCGGGACAATTGCTTGGGGATGTAAAATTTAAATCCCGTGGCTGGGGAAATGTATCTGTAGAAAACAATCATATTGATGCTTTTATATTTGAGTTTGCCACAATTTTAGATTGGTTAGCGGTAGAAAGAGAAGAACCCCGGTTCAGTGCTTTTTCATCGGTTATAAAAAGTACGTTATTGCAATTAATGCCAATGCCCGAGAATATGAATGATATTGGTAAAGTTGGTTTTTATCCCGAAGTAGTGCAGCATACCAGCTGGGATTACGGCAATAATGGCAAAGGATTCTATAATGATATTTTTGCTCCGGGATGGGTAGTTGCTTCTTTGTGGCAGATGTTAAGTCCGAATAGAGTAAACGATTTCTTTAATCCAATACCAACTTTTAAGCAAGAAAACTTAAAAAGGGATTTACCCACTCGGCCACCTTTTAGATCTAGGATAAAGAAGGTTGGCGTCTCAACTTTATCTGAAATCTCGCGATTCATTTTTTAATAAACCAATAGCGATGAATTTTAATTTCTTTAGTCAACAGTAGTGATTTTTCCATTTGAAGTAGCTAATCCAAAATTTTAAATAAAAAATCTTCAATAAATTGACTGGTAAATTCCGAGTGTGCCTTGGAGGAAACGTCGGTAAGTTTTGGTAAATTGACACTAAAGTATTGCTGGTGATGAGAAGTCTCAATCAAAGTAGTACTCAATGATCTTGGATATTTATACTTTGGATTATATTCTGAAATAACTTCTGCAATCTTTCCGCATAAGTCTTTATAGGGCTTAAATACCTCGTCTTTATTGATTTCTACCACTTCTTTTACCAAATATACTTTACTGCTTTCTGCAATAACAATTTGATTCAGCAGTTTTTTATTATAGTCAAATTGACTGGTGCTTTCTGCGAATTCGTGGGTAAGTAAGCTAACAATAATTTTTAGTCTTTCTTTTTTATCAGCTACGTTTTCTAATTTAAACGTTACTAAAAATTCCATGTAAGACCAGTACCAGTTTAAAATATAGAGCAAAAGACGGTGCTTGTTTTCAAAATACCTGTAAATAGTAGCTTCAGTACTGTTTATTTCTATCGCCAGTTTCTTAAAAGTAAATTGTTCAAAACCAATTTCATAAATCAGGTCTATGGCTTTTTTTACCATTAATTTACCTAATTCACTGCTTTCAGGATTCCGCAGAAATATCTTTTCGTTGATATCAAATTTTACTTGAAATTCCATATTCATTAGCGTTTCAGCAAATATAATAAACATTAGCGATTTAATAGTAACTGTATCTTTAAAAATATTTAACAACTATTTATAATAGTATTACTATCATTAAAAATAGTTTTTACTATTTTTACCTCATAATTCAAATCAAGAGCGTATGCTGATCAATACTAAAATCCCGGTTTCTTATCTTTTTAACAAAGTAAAATATGAAATTTTCTATGTATTAATTATTGGCACATTAGTACATTATCTTACTACTCAATTTGAAAATATTATTCCGGTAATGCCTATTACAGTTCCTGCATTTATAGGAACAGCCATTTCTGTTATTCTTTCATTCAAACTTAGTCAGTCTTACGACCGCTGGTGGGAAGCCCGCAAAATATGGGGAAGCATAGTAAATCACAGCCGCAGTTTTGTATTGCAGCTGCAGTCTTTTGTTTCCAGAGAAAATCAAAATGAAGTTAAAGAAATTTCTTTTAGGCATATTGCATGGTGCTACAGTCTGGGGCAAAGTCTTCGCGGTCTTGATCCTACAGAGAATTTAGCAAATTTTATTTCTAAAGAAGACCTGGAGGAAATAGAAAAACAGAGTAATAAACCCCTAGCATTATTGCAATTAAATACGCTTCAAATACTGGAATTGAAAGAAAAAAAAGCAATGAGTATCTTTTCACAAATTCAATTAAATAATACTTTAGTAAATTTTTCAAATGCGATGGGAATGGCGGAGCGTATTAAAAACACAGTTTTTCCCGTAACTTACCGCATATTTTTGCACTTTTTTATCTATATTTTTATTGTTACACTGTCTATTGCGTTGCGTGATATCAAAAGTTATTTTGAAATTCCTTTGCTTCTGACTATTTCAACAATGTTTTTTCTTTTAGAAAGATCTGCTACTCACATGCAGGATCCTTTTAGAAACCGTCCTACTGATACTCCAATGACAGCAATAGCAAGAACAATTGAAATCAATATTAAAGAGTTATTAAAAGAATCAGAAATACCTAAACCGCTACAACCGGAAAATTTTTATTTATCATAAACATTTAAAACCAATCACAAATGAAAACGTTAACAAAAGAAATGCAGGCCGCAATAACTCCTTCAAAGGCTTTAGAGCTTTTAAAGGAAGGAAACCAGAGATTTGTAAGCAACCTGAAAATAAACCGTAATCTTTTACAGCAGGCCAATGAAACTTCAGACGGACAGCATCCTTTTGCTGTAATTTTAAGTTGTATAGACAGCCGAACTTCTGCAGAATTAATTTTTGACCAGGGACTTGGCGATGTTTTCAGTGTGCGTATCGCCGGAAATATTATCAATGAGGATATCTTAGGAAGTATGGAATTTGGCTGTAAAGTGGCCGGTTCAAAAATTATTGTAGTTTTAGGACATACAAAATGCGGTGCTGTAAAAGGTGCCTGCGATCATGTTGAAATGGGTAACCTGACAGCCCTGTTGACTAAAATAAGACCGGCAGTTGATGATGAAACCGAGACAAAAGAAAACCGTAATTCAGGCAATGCTGCTTTTGTTGAAAACGTGTCGGCTATTAATGTTAAACGTACCGTTAAATCAATAATGGAACGCAGCCCGATATTAAAAGAAATGATTGAAAAAGGAGAAATTGGAATTGTTGGTGGATCGCACGACATTGCTACTGGTGAAGTGACATTTTTCCCTGACACTATTAATTTGGGATAGTAAAAACAGCGGTGACAATTTTTCTATATTTGAAAGAAGCAGTGTCAAAAAAGCATATTATTTGAGAGATAAAAATGACATTTTTTCATTATATATTATGAAAAAATGTCAGAAATAACCGCTGGCATATTATTTGTTTTTTTCGTAGTGCATATCTTTTGTGCAAGTTCTAAAATTTATTGTATAACAATTTTAAAAATTACTGTTATGAATCTTATTAAAAGAAACGGAAGCCGTGTGCCGGCTTTCCAACGCTTGTTTTTTGATGATGTTTTTGGCCGCGATCTTTTCAATTGGGAAAACAACAATTTTTCAACAACAAGCACCACACTGCCGTCTGTAAACATTAAAGAAACTGACGAGGATTATGAAGTGGAAGTTGCGGCTCCAGGTATGAACAAGGATGACTTTAAAGTTACCCTTGATAATGGACAGCTGCTTATTTCTTCATCTAAACAGGAGCAGGTAAATAAAGAGGAAGAAAATTATACCCGCAGAGAGTTTAGTTATCAGTCGTTTCAGAGAAGTTTTTTACTTCCTAAAAATGTAGTAGACGAAGATAGAATTCGTGCCCGTTACGAAAATGGAATTTTACTGCTTTCTATTCCAAAACTCGAACAGGCCAGACAAAAATCACCAAGGATGATTGAGATTTCTTAATATTCATCCTTGCTAATAATGAAAAGCTGCCCTCTAAAGGCAGCTTTTTTTTATAATAATTAATGAGGAGTGATTGAAAATAATTCCTTTTTTACAACTCATTAATATGTTTTGAAGTATAGAAATATGATTATGCTTTTTTTCTCAATCGGCTTAAATGCTCCGGACTTATTCCTAAATAGGATGCAATATAATATTGAGGTACTTTTTGAAGTATTTGTGGATAGGCTGCTACAAAATCACGGTACTGCTCGTCATTGGAAGTTGATATGATATTTTTTCTCTTCTGCTCGACAAGACAAAAAATCCTCTCGATAATCAGCCTGCCGAATCGCTCCCAAACCTTGTATTTATCGTAAAGAGAATTAATCGCATCTTTTTTAAGTATCAGCAAATCTACATCAGTTAGCGCTTCTAAATATTGTTTTGAAGGCACTTCCATTATAAAACTCTGATAATCGCTGGTAAAATGATTTTCATCAACAAAATCAAGGGTTGTTTCCTTTCCATTAAGAAACGAATATTCTCTTAAGACACCTTTATTTACGAATGCAATAAAATTACAAACCCGTCCTTCTTCCAGTAACAACTCTTTTTTTTTCAAAGTTTTAAACTGTACAATTTCAGTAAAGGCATCCCATTCTTCTTTATTAGGCTGAACAATTGTTTTAATAAATGATTCAATCTTTATCAGTGATTCGTTGTCTGTCATTTGCATAAAATTTTTTGTGCCAACATAAGGTTTTCTTCCTTAATGTATTAGTTACCATTAAACAAAATAAAAATTTAATTGTATTTCAATTGTTATAGTGATGTAAAGATAGTAGAACTGACGAATTTATGATATTTATATTCCGCTTATTGAACTCTTGTTTTTATTGTTCCTAAATAATTAATACAGCTTTCAACCTGATCTCCCGGTTTTAGATAGAAGGGATTTTTCATCTGCTTTTTTAAATATTGCTGTAAAATGTAAGGATGCATCTTAGCACTTAAAAATCTTCCGGTGCAAATGTACTTTATGAGCGTCCCAAAAATGAAACTTCTTTTTGGAGCATTAAATGCAGTTCCTGCAGGTGTTCCGGTAATGATGATTGAGTTTGAGGGAATGCAGTCGCCCGTAAATAACGTAACAGTTTTGTCTTGGTAGTAACTGCATTTTTTTCCTTTAACAGCTAGTGACCGCTCTATTATTTCATCAATTTTCCAAACCATGTCTTTAGCATTTCCTCTTTGTCGCAGCTCGCCATTAACACAAAGCTGCAACTGCAATTCTTTTACAAATGCCCGCCAGTCTCTGGGAATGACCATGTAAGGGCCAGTGGGCAGAAAGCCAATTTTACTTTTGGCATCAGGAAACCCTTTTCCTCCTGTAACATTTTGGCTGTCCATTTTACGCATTAAGGTGGCTCTATCGGTAAAATCATTTACAACCAAAAATCCAATCCTAAGGTGTTCTACATCTGAGGATAAACAGACAGCCGAAGGGAATGCAATGCCAAGTTCTACCTCGTAATCCAAAAGCCATCCCTTTTCATAATGTAAGTAATGCACTGCAGGATCTGTGGCAACAAATTTTGGAAACATAAATGGCCTCACTTGTCCGGTTTCTTTTCCGTGTTCAGCGTAGTTTATTCCAATTGCTAAATGCTCTTCTCCAGTTACACAGGGTAATAATTTTTTATATTTTACCGTAACGGTTGTAGTACACTCGAGGATAATTTTTACAATCTCGTTAAATTCCATGTCTTTTATAACATCAAATGAATTACTATCATATCGAGATAATGTGACACTTAGATCTACACCTTTAACACTTTCGCCGTCATCTTCAAGAACTGCCATGGTGTGTATTTTTCCATCTTTTTCAAATCGGCTTAGTGTAAAAGCTTCCTGCAGGGATTTGATAACCAGCGCTTTTTTTTTACAAATACTAATCTCTGCGACCGTATCAATAAGTAATAAGCTAGCCAGTTGCATTTGTCCCTTTGCATTCTCAGATTCAGGTAAAGCCTGTGAATCCACGATGTAAATGTTTAAAAAAGTGAGCAGGCCACAAAGACCTAATCCAACGAATATTCTGTTCATGATGATAAATTTAAATGATGATTTTTTCAACCGAAGCAATTCTGTTTTGAAAGCAAAATCATTAAACGCTTCGTTTGAAATTAGGGTTCATACTTTGAATGAGACAAAACTATCCCGCGCAATGCAGAAAATCATTGATGTTTATCAATTTATAGAATTATACAAGGAAATGCCAATAATGCGTGCTTCCTGTTCAAGTTGGAATATTGTAAATAGTCAAAATGAAAAGTACTGAAGATATTTTCAATATTGAAAAACACTACTGTCTGCAATCTTTTTAATAGCAGTAAGACTGTTTTATTCTCATAAATCTACGTACAGAGTATTTATTGATAAACATCAATGAGATACTAATTCATCAATGACATCTTTGCACTGATCCAATCAAATTTAATTTTAATAATAACTAAGACATTAGAAAATGAAAAAACACATTTTAATAGTTGCACTGTTTCTCATAAATGCACTATCATTTGCTCAAACGGGCATAATAAGGGGAACCTTGACGGATAAGCAATCTGAAAAACCTTTAGCTGCAGCAACCATAGAGCTAATAGGCGAATCAAGTATTACAGACACTACATCCGGAAACGGTACATTCTTATTGTCTAATGTACCAATAGGCAGACAAAGTGTGAGGGTTAGCTTTTTAGGTTATGAAAGTATTACTGTTCCTGATATTGATGTTACCTCCGGAAAGGATGTTATTATTGCAATTGCATTGACAGAGAGTTTTAATACGCTTCAGGAAGTTGTAATTAGTGGCGGAAATAATAAGGCAAAGACGGTTAACAAGATGGCAGCCGTTTCTGCACGCCAATTTTCTACAGAAGAAGTAAACAGATATGCTGGCGGACGAAGTGATGTGGCGAGGTTAGCCTCAAATTTTGCGGGAGTTTCAACAGCTGATGACAGTAGAAATGATATCGTTATAAGAGGGAATTCGCCTTCGGGATTATTGTGGCGTTTAGAAGGAATACCTATTCCCAGTCCAAATCACTTTTCGACACTTGGTACAACCGGCAGTCCCGTTTCTGCATTAAATCCTAATTTGTTGGCTAATTCTGATTTTATAACTTCTGCTTTTCCGGCTGAATACGGTAATGCTATTGGCGGTGTTTTTGATCTTGGACTTCGAAAAGGAAATTCAAGTGATTATGAATATACTGTTGGTGTGGCTGCATTTCCGGGTTTGGAGGCAATGGCGGAAGGACCATTAGGCAAAAAAGGAGGTTCTTTTCTTGCAGCAGGCCGTTACGGAATAATAGGTCCATTAGGATTTGCAGGTTCAACGGCTCAGCCCAACTACAGTGATTTTTCATTTAATGTAGATTTCGGAAAAGGAAAATTAGGGAATGTATCTGTTTTTGGAATTTTAGGAACATCGAATATTGACCTAATAGGGAAGGATGTAGAGTTGGATGGTGATGATCTTTTTGCAACAAGAGACACAGATGAATTTGTAACTTCAGGATTTAGTGCTTTTGGAGCAAAACATACTATAGATGTGGGTTCTAATTCCGTTTTAAAAACGGTAGTGGGGTATTCTTCTTCAACAAATACCAGTGAGGAAGACCGTTACTACAACTTAGATACGCCTCAGGAAAGCAAGATACATTTTGCAAAAGGTAAAAGTACAGAGAGCAGGTTTACCTTTTCTACCTTATTAAATTCTAAAATTTCGAATAAACTTACTTTTAGAACCGGGATACTTCTTGAGTTTTTCTCTCTAAACACAAATTTATGGGATAGGGACAGACAGGCAGATCGTGATGGTGACGGATATCCGGATTATGTCAATTTGCTGGATACTGACGGCAGTTATTCAATTTTGCAGCCTTATGCAATGGCACAATACAGACTTAGTGAAAAATTAACTTTAAATGCGGGACTTCATGGACAGTACTTTTCATTAAATGAACAAGCAGTACTGGAGCCCAGAGCCGCACTGACATATGCAATAAACAATGCAAATTCACTAAGTTTTGGATATGGACTGCATCATCAGAATGTAGCTGCACCTTTATTATTTTTAAACGAAAATGTAGATGGAAATTTATTGCAGACCAATAAAAATCTTGATTTGGTTAGAAGCCAGCATTATGTTTTAGGTTATGATACCCGATTTGCAGACAAATGGAGGGCTAAAGTAGAGGTATATTATCAGGCGGTGGATAAGGCAGCAGTAGAGAGGGCACCAACGAGTTATTCTTCTCTTACAGAAGGAGCTGATTTTGGATTTTCGATTGATAAAACTTCATTGATCAGTAAAGGTACAGGATTTAATCAGGGTATCGAATTTACTTTGGAAAAGTTCTTTAGCAGAGGCTATAATGTATTATTTACGTCCTCTCTCTTTGATAGTAAATATAAAGGGAGCGACAATATCGAGAGAGACTCACCCTTTAATAATGGTTATGTAATCAATGCTTTAGGCGGTAAAGAATTTAAAATTGGGAAAGCTAAAAAGAACGTATTTTCCATCAATGGTAAATTTACAACAGCAGGCGGGCGCCACTATACTCCGGTAGACCTGAATGCTTCGATTGCTGAAGGTTATGAAATTAGAGATGATCTAAAGGCTTATAGCGAACAGTATGATTCTTATTTCAGGCTGGATATTAAATTTGCTGTAAAACTTAATAGCAGTAAAAAGAAAAGCTCCCATTCTTTTTATGTGGACTTTCAAAATGTTACTAATAACAGCAATGTTTTTACTAAAAGTTATAACAGAGTTACGCAACAGGTAAATCAAATAGACCAAATAGGCTTCCAGCCGGATTTTGGTTACAGGTATCAGTTTTAAGTTGATTTAGAGTAGTTTCATATTGGTTAAGTTGAAAGAGTTTGTCCGTTAATTTATTAATGAGGCAAACTTTTTTATATTAAAACAGATATGAAATCAAGAAAGTATATCACAGTTATTAAACTCCAAAGCGTTGATGAAAATTCTTAAATAGGAGTGCAATTAAAAGTTTCGTTATTACAAATTTTAGGAAGCAGCGTACTTACAGAATAAAGTTATTCAGGTACAAATTTATTTGGCTCCTAACAGTTTCAGAAATCTGATCAAGTTTTTTTTCCTTAAATGAGACAACCAGATTGTCTATTTCTATGAAATATTTTCTATTATTTTTACTTCCCTTCAAAAAACCGCGTTTGATGTAACGCTCCTGTATTCGCAAAGAGCCAGAGTGATGGAATTTAAAAAAATTGACAGTCTTGTTACTCTTGTAGTGTATAAGCCAATGGTTATCTTTCAAGCCAATGGTTTCATTTTCAATTTCGATAATAGACATCTCTGTGTTATCCAGAAAATAAACGATATTAGTTTTTGTATTCATAATTGTAGCAATCAATGAGGTTTTATTTTTTCTAATATTATTTGCAAGTATCAGGATCTCTCCAGAACGTGCTATTGAAAAATTTTACTCATAGTCAGTAGCAAAGCTATACACATTAATAAATACCTTAGTTGATCTTTATCAATAAATAAGACTCTATAAAATGAGGGATTTAGCTCCATGAATCTGTAATGAAAATTATCGTAGAATTTGATCTATTTTCAATTATTCATCCTTTGAAAAATATTTTTATAAATAAAAACTTAGATTTCAGTTTGTTATGTTATAATAAAGTTTATCTTTGAGCAATTAAATACATTAAAAATGCAAGAAGGTACAGTAAAATTTTTCAATGAAGAAAAAGGTTTCGGATTCATAACTCCTAATAATGGAGGAGCTGAAGTTTTTGTTCATGTTTCAGGTCTATCAGAAAACATCCGTGAAAACGATGAAGTACGTTATGACGTTGAAGAAGGCCGTAAAGGTCCAAATGCAGTAAACGTAGTCATAGCATAATCAAACTATAACAGTTAGCTTACAAAGGCACCCGCTCAGCAGGTGCCTTTTTCTATTTAATATAGTTTCTACCAACAGATTAAACCATTTATAAATTTTAGTTTACTGGGAATTTTATAACTTCTTACTGAAATTTAATACTTTTTTAGCCTAAGCTCAATTGTACCTTTAGTACAATATTAAAATATTTTATAATCAAAAAAATAAGTTATGGCAGAAATCAAAATTGAGAAAAAGAAGCCTTTATGGCCATGGATTGTAGTAGTGCTTTTAATTGCAGCGCTTGTATACTTCGTGTTTTTAAGAGATAATGAGGCTAGTAGTGAAAGTAGCACACAAATCGAAAACGCTACAGGTACAGATACTATATCAAATTAACCAGGAAAAGGCAGGAATTAAAGCAGCTTCTTTAAATTTAAGCTCTTGTCCTTTAATGTCTTAAAAATATTTTAGGACATACCTTGGTGAATTTATAAGTTGAAATAGAAGTAAGGGTAATACCAGTTAATGCTTCTATAATTATACTTAGCGAAAAAATGAATTTACAATGTTACAATACTAAAAAATGAATTATGGAAAATAAAGATAGAAATTTATACAGACTGGACGAACTTTCTGATTATAAAATCGCTTCAAATTATTCTGACGTCAGAGGATGGAAAATAGTTGACTCTGAAAACAGAACTATTGGTAAAATTGACAACCTTTGGGTTAATAAAGATATGCAGCGTGTTGTTTATCTGGATGTTAATGTAGATAAGGCATTAATAGATGACAGCCATAATGAAGTGCATGATGCTCTTGCAAATGATAATGGAAAAGAGTTTATGTATAAAGACGGAAACAGCCATATTATCATTCCGATTGGGTCTGTATCCATAAATAAAGACACGAAAATTGTCATGGCCAACAGTATTGGGTATGATACATTTAGAAAAACAAGCAGATACAGTCACCAGCACAATTTTGACAGAAACTACGAAAGAAATGTGATGAACTCCTATTATCCTGAAAATGATTCTAATCATGGTAATGCAAGTGATGATGACAGTTTTTATAACCGTAGAGAGTTTGACAACAAATAGACCTACTTATTGAGATATCATTACGATCGAGCTTTAAAAAAATGTTACAATATTTAGTTGTAGCATTTTTTTTTGATAATTATTGAATGGTAACTTCGTAAACATAGCTAATACATATCAATATAAGTTCTTCGTTCATTTCAATAAAAATTGATTTATGTACTTACAGTTTGTACTTTTGTCACATGAATGATAATTTTATAAATGAATATTTTGGTATAGGAATACAAAATGGCAAAACGCCTGAAAATTTGGGTGTTTTATGGCGATCTGCCCAAAACTTAGGCGCTACTTTCATATTTACAATAGGTAATCGATATGCCAAACAAGCTTCTGATACACATGATGCCGTAAAAGCAATTCCTTATTTTCATTATGACACTTTTGAAGCTTTTTTTGAAAACTTACCAAAAGGAGCGCGATTGGTTGGCGTTGAATTAGATGAAAAAGCTACTGATTTAGAGACCTTTGAACATCCAAGACGTTGTGTCTATTTATTAGGAGCAGAAGATCATGGCTTATCCAAAAAAGTAATGGATAAATGCCATCATTTAGTAAAATTTAAATCAGAAAAAAGCTTGAATGTGGCTGTTGCAGGAACTATTATTATGTACGACAGAAACTTGTCTAAACCACGCTCTTAAATGATAATTTACTGCTGAGTGATCTTAAATAATTCAGTTTTTTACAGCTCGTTAATGTGTTTTAAGTAATAATCTGCCTGTTCTAATAATGCTGTTTTATCTTCAGGCTTCATTCTATGCCATACTTTATACATCATTCCAATTCTGGGATTATGCGCTAGTTTCGCTTCATGTTTATCATAAAAATTCCAATACAAGCTATTAAAAGGGCAGGATCTGTCTCCTGTTTTTTTCGTTTTATTATAAAAACAGGTACCACAATAATGACTCATTTTATCAATATAGGCAGCCGAACTTACATAAGGTTTTGTGCCGACAATTCCTCCATCTGCAAACTGACTCATGCCGCGGGTGTTGGTAATTTCAACCCAATCGAGAGCATCAATATAAATGCCAAGATACCATTGATCGACTTCTTCAGGATCAGTTCCGGCCAAAAGCGCAAAATTTCCTGTAATCATTAAGCGCTGAATATGATGCGCGTATGCAAACGTCAGCGATTGCGTTATGGCGTCCTTAAGACAATTCATTTTAGTTTTGCCTGTCCAGAACCATTGAGGTAATTTTTCCTGATGGTTGAAAAAATTTAACGTAGCGTATTCCGGCATCTTGAGCCAGTAAATACCCCTCATATATTCGCGCCAGCCAATAATCTGGCGTACAAAACCTTCCAACTGATTGTAAGCAATAATCTCAGGCTGTTTTTGCCAGGCGCCAATTGCGGCTTCTATTACTTCAGCCGGAGAAATCATTTTTGTATTTAATGAAAAGGATAATCTAGAATGGTATAAAGACCATTCATTAGGAATCATGGCATCCTGATAAGTACCAAATAAAGGCAAGCATTCAGTTACAAAATGCGAAAGCAGTTCAAGAGACTGATCCCTGTTTATCGGCCAGATGAAATTGGTTTTATCAATAACACCCATAGTGTTAATATCGGTCTGCAAAATAGCATCTACAATATCTGAAACATTATTATTGAAAACTAAAGGGGCAGCCGGTTTATGATTTTTTGGAAGTTTCTTTCTGTTTTCTTCATCGTAATTCCATTGGCCTGTTATCGGGTTTTCTCCAGACATTAGTACCTGATGTTTTTTTCGCATTGCACGGTAAAAACTTTCCATCAAAAAACTTTTTTTGCCTTCAAAGAATTTTCCGAGTTCATCACGGGTGCTGAAAAAATGCTGAGTATCGTAAACTTTAGAAGCAATACCAAGCTTTGAAGTGAAATTTTTCAATATCAAATCTACCCGATATTCATCTGGCAACTGGTATTCAAATTTCGTGTAATGATCTTTTTCAATTATATTAGAGAGGTTAGCCTCAAGAGATTGTAAATTGTCTTTATCGTTTATTTTTATATAGATACACTGATGTTTTTTGGATTTCAGAAAATTAGAAAACTGACGCATTGCAGCAAAAAAGCCTGCTGTTTTTTGAATGTGATGTGTTGCATAATCGGTTTCTGTCCTGATTTCCATCATCACATACGTTATCGAATGGTCTGTTGTTTCAAACCAGGAATGATTACAATTTAACTGATCACCCATAATGAGCCTTAACGTTTTGTCTGCCATATTATTTATTCATTCTGCATTTATCACTACAGTATTTTACTTCATCCCAAACTTTTTCCCATTTCTTCCTCCATGAAAAAGGTCGGTTGCAGACCGGACATATTTTAACGGGAAGATTTTGTTTTTTTACTGTTCGCATGATACCTGATTTAGGTTTTTATTCTGATTTATTGATCGCTTCTTTTTTTCGGGCATTCCAGATAGCTTCACTGGCGTGCTTTCTGGTCTCTTCAATATTTACAATCGGAAAAGGATAATCAATTCCTATTTCACAATTGTACAACTGCTGCTCTATTAGGCTTAATTTCCAGGGTTCATGAATTAAATGTGGGGGAATGGCAGCCAATTCAGGAAGCCACTGTTTGATGAAAATACCTTCAGTGTCGTGTTCTTCTGAGTTTTTGACGGGATTGTAAATTCTAATAGTTCCTGTTCCGGTTACGCCCGCCTGCATCTGCAATTGCGGATAGTGAATACCGGTTTCATAATCGAGAAACTGCCGTGCCAAAAAATGAAGCTCGCGCCAGTCCTGCCAGAGATTAAATACAAAAAAAGAAACCACCAGAGCGCGCATTCTAAAATTAATAAATCCAGTCTGAGCCAGACAGCGCATACAAGCATCTACAATCGGCACACCTGTTTTTCCTTCCTGCCAGGCTTTGATGTAAGTCTCATTTTTAGGTTTTATCAGCACATCAAAACTTCGGTCTATATTCTCAAACTCAATGCGGCAGTCACTTTCAAATTTCTGCATAAAGTGACAGTGCCAATGCAAACGCGAGACAAAATTAAGCATGGCTTTTTTATTGGGAGATGCTTCATAAAACTGATTCGTATATTGATACACCATTCTCATACTGATGTTTCCGTACGCTAAATAAGGAGATAAGCGGCTGCATCCCTTACGGCTTAAACCAGGTTTCGAAATATGTTTGCTGTAATTTACATGCCGCTGTTTTGCAAAACTGTCTAAATACCGCCAGGCCCAGTATTCGCCGCCCTGCTGAAAGTTTTTATTTCGCTCCGTAATATCTTTTGAAAGTGCTTTTCCTTTTAACTTTTGATAAAAATCAGCCTCTAAATTTTCAATTTTAAAAGCATTCAGATCGATCATTTTTGGCGGTGCACGCATTATTATTTCCCAGCGTTTTTCCCAGTCTTGTCTTGATTTCAATTTTCTGATGACACCATGCAGCTGCGATTCTTTCCATAGAATTTGATGCGCATCAAAAAAAGACTGCATCGCAATATCACGGTCAAAAGTAATTTTATTGCCAATCTCCTGATGTGAAAAGACTGTTTTAATGTCGTACAAATTGCATAACTGTTCAAAAACAGTTTGAACTTCGTTATGAAAATAATAAATCTGCGCTACATTCGTCGTTAATTTGGACTGCATTTCCTGCAAAGATTCATAAATAAAGCGCCAGTGACGCACATCAGAATCATCGTAAGCCATTACTGAAGGCTCAAAAAAATAAATCAAAAGCACAGGAATATTTTCCTGCTGCGCCAAATATAATGGCTCGTGATCTGTAAAACGCAGATCACGTTTGAACCATATAATATTTACTTTTTTTTTTATTCAATTGTCAAGCAGTGATGTGATTTCCTTATTGGGTTTTGCGTAACTCAACCGGTCCAGCTGTACGGTTCTGTGATAGCTGTCAAGACCGGAGCAGGTGAGGGTATTGGCTTTTTCTAAATTCACAAAACCATCATCGCTCAGGCAGTCTTCGGGAATAAAAATTTGAACTATTTCACCAATAATCAAAGTTGTATTATTAATTGCAATATCTATTTTTTCCTTAAACTCAATGCCTAGCTGTATGTTGCTTTCTTTTACAAAAGGAGCAAAAAAATCATTTTTATATTCTTTGCTTAGTCCCGTTGCATCAAATTCTGAAATTTCTTTGTCGTATCTCGCCGATGTCTGATGCGCTTGTCTGTAAATATTTTCGTTGATATGATTTAGGGTATAAAAACCGGTACTCAGAATATTTCGCATAGAATCACGTTCCGGCGGACTCGGACGAAAAATCATTCCTATAAGAGGGGGATTGGCGCCAATATGAAAAAAAGAACTAAAAACAGACAAGTTGGTGTTTCCTTCTGTATCAGAAGTGCCAACCAATGCCACACTTTTAAAACCGCCCAAACTGTTGATCAGATGCACTACGGTTTGTTTTTCCATTTTTTCCAGATCACTGGTTTTAAAATTTATTTTGTTTTTCATTTTTAAAATTTATTAAAAGCAGCACTTTTTTAATCAATCAAAATCCATTTTTTATCACTGTTTAATCTAAAAGTTCCCACATGTTCTTTATTCCATTCTTCCGGTGCAATTAGCGAGAGAAAATTAAATCCATCTACATCTTTGTATAAATGATAGATTTCGCCAACAATTGGTTCAAAAGAAAATCTGGCATTGTACAGCAGTTCATTCCACTGAAATTCTTCGATTAAATTTTGATACTGAACTTTTAATTCATTGAATTTACTTTCTAATTCTTTGTTTACCTTATTGATGCCTATGCTTTTCCAGCCTGCTAAATCATCTGCTTTTATCACCGGCGCACCAACACTCGTGGCATACGGCAACAGGCTTGCATTATAACCATGCTCTTCAGAAAATACGATATTGTCCGGTCTGTCTTTTTTCATGATCTGCAACTATTTTATCTCTTATAAATCTTTAAGGCTATTATCAATTTTACATCAACGAACCTTATTATTTTTGTTTAACTATTTTTTAATTTTGTTAAACAAAAATAACTATTTTTATGTTTTAAAGGGGTTAAAAATTAAAAAAGGTTAATAGTATTAGAAAGATTCAAAGTGAGTTTTTCGATTTGCTATATTTACTAAAACAGAAAAGCCGAATTAAAAAATTGGGCTTTGTAGTAGAATAGATTTAAAATAGGATTCTTCAGTAAATTTTTTCAATCCCAATTTAATCAATTGATGTCGTGTTTTGTGATTCCTAATTTGAAGTTTGGTTATTAATTTAATTCAAGGTGAATAATTCAAATTGCTCGTCTTTTCCTCTCAAGGTATTTTTTCCTACTGATTCCACTTTATAATGGGCATTCATATCAAGCTTTTCAACAAGCAAACTGGATAGAAGAATATCCACATGATATTGATTACAAAGCCCTTCAATTCGTGCTGTTGCGTTAAGTACATCGCCGGTAAAAATGATTTCTTTTTTTAATACGCCAATTTCTCCCGTTGTAACTTTTCCACAATGAAGTCCTGCTTTAAATTGTGGTGCTACTCCATATTTTTCTTTATACCCAGCTGATTTTCGAAGCAAGGATTCTTTCATAGCAAAAAAGCAGCGTATGCAAGTATTGTTTTTAAGACCTTTTTCTAATCTCCAGGATATAATCATCTCATCACCTGCATATTGGTATATTTCACCTGAATACTCTATTACAGGATCACTCAGATCTGAAAAATACTCTTGTAACATCTGAAAATAAACGACATGTCCTAGCTTTTCTGCAATCTGTGTAGATGATTTCATATCCAGGAACATAAATATCCGCTCTTCTTCTACAGGCTTGTAGTATTTTCCGAGAAAAAAATTACTCAGAAGACCTGTACCCATACTTTCACTTACTTCAGTGTAGAACTGGGTGATAAGAATAATGCAAGAAATGTATGTTAAGATCCCAAGAAAGGAGTAATCGTTAAAGAAAGCCCACATCACTAGCCAAAATTCTTTGCTGGAAATTGCTGCAGGCATTTCATTAACGGTTGTCAGGAATATTACAATGAGAAGGAACAAAATGATAAGCAAATAAACAGAAGATTTATATAAAATCTTTTTTGAGAAGCAAATATTGAGGAAACGTTTATTGAAGTAAAGTATTTCCAATATGCCAATTAGGATTCCAAATATAACAGACAGGAGTGGAATCACTATAATATTTCGGCCAAAAATATACTCATTACCAGATGAAGGGTAAAAGTTCAGATTACCTAATAATCCTCGTTCAAGAATAGTATAAATCAAACTAAATATCAGCCAGATGATACCAAATGGCAAAATGCGCATAATATTTCTTTTGTATTTTGGTTTTATCATCTGATTTGGTAAATCTCAAAGATATTCTTTTTTGGGATTCTGATGACGAACCTTTTGCGTAAATAAATGATTATCATTTAATAAATTAATTGATACAAGTGTGTGTTTGATCTTTATTAATTATTGTAGACTGGCAGATAAACCTCATTTACAAAATCTTCCAGAGTAGTGGGCGTAGTTGTCGAATCATCTCTTTTCTGATAATTCATAAAGCCAGTTTTGATGGCTGTTCCCATTTCGATCAGATTATCTGTAAAATCTTCTGAAAAGCCATTGCCTAAAAATACTTGTTTTGCCTGTGCTACCGGAACCTGCACATATTGCAAATCAGGATTACCGATTGCCTTACCCACAATGGTGGTGAACTCTCTATAGGTATAGTTTTTAGGTCCCATCACGGCATGGACACTTTTATCGGTAAAGTCAAGGTTTGCTAAATGTCCGGCTGCGATTTTTGCTACATCTTGAGTGGCTACCATCGGGATTGAATGGTCGCCATCTGCTACTGTACCATTGATTCCCATATTTTTTACCATGCCTATAGTTCTTAAAAAATTTTCCATAAAATAAGCAGAGCGGATATGCAGCACATTTACATCATTCAGCTGATTTAGTCTGACTTCCTGTTCACCGGTACCGCCCATGATCCCATTGCCTTCGTGCATATGAGATCCGAGGCTGCTCATATTTACAATATATTTGATACCAGAGTTTTCTATGGCTTCAATTAGGATGCCTGTAACTTGTGTTTGATATGCTCTTGTATTTTCAGCCTTTACATTATCAGGTAATAGCACGAATGCACTATCAGCAGTTGCAAAGGCCTTTGTTAATATTTTCACATCAGTGATGTCTCCTGCGATGATTTCGGCACCCAGACTGCGGTATTTTTCTAACTTTTCGGTATGTCTGGCTATCAAAGTTACCTGATGTCCCTCGTTTAAAAGGATTTCTGAAATTTTACTACCCACCGTACCAGTGGCTCCCAGAATTACTATTTTCTTTTTCATTTTTATAATTTTTATTTGATGTTGATTATTATTATACAAAGATGCTGTGATTAAAAAGGTAAAACTTGTATCAAATCACTGTTTTGACATAATGGATATTTCGAATTATTGCAGGTTGCCGCTATACATTCCCTCATCAAAATGAACTGTATGGGCTTGCGTAATAAACAATACGATATCACTTGTTTCTACTGCGCGGAATATTGGTTTTTCACTTTCTACCAAAGCACTTTCCCCAGCAGCAAGAGCCATCGTGTCACTGATGTTTATTTTTCCATCAAATACATAAAATAGAAAGACACAATTTTCAGTTGGAGCTTCCGGCAGAACAATTTCTGAACCTTTTTCCAATCGTAGATCCATCAGCCATGTATTGCTTCTTATCTGCATTGGGTAGTCGCTGCCCTTTCCGGCTATTTTTCGCCAAAGGTTGCTACTGTAAGTTTCGGGCAGTTGGTAAAATTGCACTTGTGGCGACAGACCAGCGGTTTCTGGCCTGATAAAAATTTGCAGTCCTTCCAAAATACCTCCTTCTTCCAGAACTTTTTCCACGTGAAAATAACTTGAACCTGCGTTCATCATCATTAATTTTTGATTTGATATAATGTCGGTGTAGCCTTCGGAGTCAATATGTTTTACTTTTCCGCTTCTTAAATAGGTTAAAATTTCGTCATCCCGATGCTGGTGCATTGGGATCAGTGTTACCGGTATAATGCGCGCGTGGTCAATTCTTCCAATAGTAGAAAAACCTGTATCCTGTAATTGTGGCCGGATAAGTCCGGGATATAATATTTGTATCCCAAAGCCTTCATGCTGCTTACCATATTTTATGCTATTGTCTATTTTTGTTACCATTGTGCTGAATGTTATTATTGATAAATGTAATGCCAGTGACCAAAGACATTGTTATTGCAATACTTTATAGAAGTTTAATTAATTTCAACTACAACTTTTCCAATGTAACCGCCTCTTTCAGCATATTCATATGCCTCTCTGTATTGAGAAAATGGAAACACTTTATTAACCTCGATCTCAAGTCCATTTTGTAATGCACTTAGTAAAACAGCTGTGTATTTAGTAGATGGGCTGGAAAGGATTACAATATGCTTTTGACCAGTAAGCAGGTTTTTGAAAATAGATACGGGAATTTCAATTGGCTTGGGTGTAGGGTTTAGAAAAATTGCCTTGGATTTCATTATTTGTTGGGCATTTTTGTATCCCATTTTGCCGGATAAATCAATTACAATATCGAAGGCGGATTTCTGAGATAACACATCTTCTCTGGTATAATCTATCACAGAATCTGCGCCCCATTTTTTTGCAAATTCTATACCTTTTGTGCCGGTTACTGCAGTTACGTTAGCCCCTTTATTTTTTAATAATTGAAGCAGGAACATGCCGAAACCACCGGTAGCTCCGTTTACTAAAATGTTAGTCTGTGCATTTATAGTACCCATTTTTTGTAATGCAGTAACAGCTGCAGTACCCACTACCGGTATAGACGAAGCCTGAGCAAAGCTGATATTAGAAGGCTTTTTCCAGACTAATGATGAGCTCACAGCAACATATTCAGATGAAACACCTTCTTTCATCATATTTTTTACTACTCCGAAAACTTCATCACCGGCTTTGAAGCTTTTTACATCAAGTCCGATTTCTTCAACAATCCCGGCGAAATCAGCACCAGTGTTCTTTGGGAATTTGGAGCCTGACATTAAAGTCATTTCTCCTTTTCTAATTTTCCAGTCCATTGGATTGATAGAAAATGCTTTTACTTTGATCAATACCTGATCTGATTTAATAGAAGGTTTTTCTTGTTCTACAGTGTGCAAAACAGCTACAGTTCCGAATTTTTTATACGCTATTGCTTTCATAATATTATTTTATTAGTTGTTTAAAATGATATTACAAAGTTGCGAACAAGCTCATCGTGAAACTTGTATCAAATCACTATTGTGTTTTGAATTATATTAAATGCTGTAATCTTTTATATGGAAGGCTTTTGGGGATAATAAAAAATGCACCTCCTAAATAGAGATGCATTTTTTATAATACTATATTATTTTATACTGGGATTACCGCTATAATTTAAGTTATGTCAATCAGTACTTTTTCGGCACTAAAGATAGAAACAAAACTAATAAACCTGTATCAGATCACTACTGTACTTTAATGCCTTCGGTGGCATTCCAAACATTTCGTACATATACTTATTTAATTGGGGTAGGTCATAGAAGCCAGTGTCGTAAGCAATATCAGTCAGGGTTCTGTCCCTGTCAGAAAGCGTAATATATATTGCCTGGCGTAACCTTGTCCACAGTAAATATTTAGACAAACTACTGCCGGTCTGTTGCTTAAAGAGAGAAGCTAATCGGGAGGGTGAAAGGAAAACGATATCAGCAAATGTTTGTGGTGTGATATCGGACTTATAATAATTTTCCTTAATGTATTCAACGATTTTGGTGACTCTTTCATCATAATCAATAGAAGGTAATTTAGAGAGCAGAGCATCGATTACATTATTTACATCCATACTGTTTTTAGGTGTCTGAAAAAATGCATTTGTTTCGATCGGCGAGTCAAATACGATACAATCTTCATTCTCTTTAAATCTGCTTGCAAGTTCTAAACCAATACTTGAATAGGGCTCAATATTTAAAACATTTAAAGTCCCTTTTTCTGCGACGCAAAAATGGTTAACATGAGGTTTTATCAAAAAACCGTGAATACGTTCATGAAGTATTCCGCTAATTGTTGAAGTGAAGGGTGTGTCGTTAGATAAAACGATTTGAAAGGCAGAATGATGATGAATTTCAACAGTAAGATTACGTGCTTGCAGGGCCAGAATAAAGGGATTCATAAATATAGTTTTTATATTTAATCAGATAGATTAGTAATTAGCCAATTTATGTAAAAATATTCTAAATATGCTCGTTGTTGCATTTTATATATTGATTCGCTAATCAATGTTCAACATTAGTGATAGACAGCCTTTAAATCTATTTTTTAAAATTTTACTTGCATTAAAAATATAAAGCGAACTGAATATCAAAGAGATACATGCGCTCGCCAATAAAAAATTAAGGCAGTTATTACAGTTTAGTTGAAAATTCGTCGATTGGCAGACGGACTTTTGGGATCGAAGCCAGGTAATCGTTTGCAGTATCACGATATCCCAGAGAAATAATCACTGAAGCGTGAAGATTCTTTTCTGTTAAACCCAAAACTTCATTGAATATCTCCGGATTAAAACCTTCCATAGGCGTAGCATCTATTTTAAGTTCAGCAGCTGCAATTAAGGCAGTTCCTAACCCAATATACGCCTGTTTGCTCGAGCAAATAGCGTTTTGTTCAGGAGTTTGGGTAGAGAAAAAAGAGATTAGTGTATCTCTGAAATCGTTAAGCGCTCCGATTTCCAAATTTCGTTGTCCTTCCATCATTGCTGTGTAGTCCGCAATGTACTCGCTGGTTACCTTGTTGAATGCGGCAAAAACCAGTAGGTGAGATGAATCCTGAATTTGCTTGTTGAATGACCCCTCGGCTAACTTTTGTCTTATTTCCGGATTAGTTATCACAATCAAGCGATAAGGCTGTATCCCGCAAGAAGAAGCGGTGAGGTTGATGGCTTCGATAATTTGGTCAATTTTATATTCGCTGACCAGCTCCTCTGAATATTTCTTAACAGCATAGCGCCATTGTAAATTTTTGATTAATTCCATTTTTTATTATTTTAATTGCAAAGCTATAGTATTGATGTGTATATTTGTAACTAAGTGACAAAAAGTTATAGTGACAAATGGGTAACCACATAAATGAGATGAAAGAAGAATTCGATCCTATAAAAGACTGCAGCCATAAAATATTGGCTATTAGCGATACAATGGATATTTTAAATGGAAAATGGAAAATGTCTATTATAGCATGTTTGTGTTATAAGTCGATGCGCTATTCCGAATTGCTGAGGGAAGTAAAAGGTATTTCCGGCAAAGTACTTAGCCGCGAATTGAAGGATTTGGAAATGAATGAACTAATTGAACGCATAGTGCTAAACACTGCGCCTGTTGCTGTAGAATACAGGATTACAACTTATGGTAATTCTCTTAAAGAACTTACAAATACCATAGCAGATTGGGGATTTATTCATAGGGAACGTATTATTTCCGGAATGAAAAACTCGATGAGCGAAAAGGGTTAAAAATATGGATTTCAGTGAGCAATTGCAGGTATAAACAGTGATTATTACTGTTAAACTTTAAGGGATATTTTACTTTTTTTACTAAAAACGAGAATTATTATAAGATCTGTAACAAGTTGCTTTTTGATGTTTTTATATCAAAATTGAAGAAGTATCGGACTTACAACGAAAGTGATTTCCTTATTTTGGAAAAACAATCCCCTGATTAGGCTAAATCTGGTAGAGTACATCTAACGACCTTTGTTATTATTAATTTAAAACAAAAAAGATGAACAGGAAATTAGGTAAAAATGGCCCTTTGGTTTCAGCAGTTGGTTTAGGTTGTATGGGAATGTCTGGTGCATACGGACAAAGCGATGAAAAAGAATCTATCGCAACAATACAAAGAGCCCTCGAACTCGGTCACAATTTTTTAGATACTGCTGATTATTATCTTGCAGGTCATAATGAACAGCTTATCGGAAAAGCTTTAAAAGGCAAAAGAGACAAAGCTTTCCTCTCGGTAAAAACGGGGCAGTTAGTTTCTCCTACGGGACCAGGTCCGGTTAGTGGGCATCCGGATTACATTCGTAATGCTGTTATGAACAGCCTGCAACGCTTAAAAACCGAATATATCGATTTGTATACTCTGGCAAGAGTTGATCCTACTATTCCTATTGAAGATACGGTTGGAGCATTAGCGGAGCTTGTTTCAAAAGGAATAGTACGTTATATTGGTCTTTCCGAAGCATCTGCTGAATCTATTAAAAAAGCGGCTGCAGTGCAATCTATAACAGCACTGCAAATAGAATATTCGCTTTGGACCCGTGATATTGAAGCTGAGGTACTACCCACAATTCGCGAACTTGGTATTGGACTTGTTGCTTATTCTCCGCTAAGTAGAGGTTTTCTAAGTGGTGAATTTATGAAAGCTGAAGATGTTCAAGGTAACCGACTCCATATGCCACGTTTTCAGGGGGATAATTTCCATAAAAATGTTGAACTGGTCGAAAAAATTAAGACTTTGGCTGATGAAAAAGGATGCACTACATCTCAGTTAGCAATTGCATGGGTTCTGGCACAAGGTCAGGATATTATAACCATTCCTGGTACAAAACGCAGAAAATACCTTGAAGAAAACATTGCATCTGAAAATGTTCAGCTTACCATTGAAGATTTAAAAACTATTGAAATTATAATGCCTGCTGGAGTTGTATCAGGTACTCGTTATCCTGAGAAGTTCATGAATAGTTTAAATCGATAAAGTTATTTTTAATATACAGTTTTGTGACAGAAGAGGGGCAATATTTTAAATATAATACTTAAATTAACAATATGAAAAAGCATGCAACTACTCCCTATATATTTGAATCTTTGACAGATTTGCATCGCATGCTAGGGCTGCCAAAGCCTTTGCATCCTTTGATAAGTTTGGTCGAAAATAATGACAATAAATTAGATTCAAGTCAACTGCCTCAGTCTTTTGTATATAATTTTTATAAAATATCGTACAAAAAAAATCTTACCGGAAGGTTAAAATATGGGCAAGGTCATTATGATTTTGATGAAGGAGGCATGTTTTTTAAAGGGCCGAATCAGCTAAGTGGAAATGGAGAAAACAATGATGATCATTCTGGTTTTACAATGCTATTTCACCCCGATTTTTTAATGGCATATCCATTAGCAAAAAAAATAAAGGAGTATGGTTTTTTTTCATACTCGGTAGATGAGGCATTACATCTTTCAGATAAAGAAAGAGAAACTATCGTTTCGATTTTTAAAATAATTGATAATGAACTGCAAAATAGAATTGATGATTTTAGCCAGGATGTTATTATTTCACAAATTGAAACATTGCTAAACTTTAGTAATCGCTTTTACAAAAGACAATTTATTACAAGAAAGGCTATTAACAATAGTTTATTGCAAAAATTAGAGGCGTTTTTAGAAACTTATTTTAATAGCGAAGAGATTAGAAGAAAAGGAATTCCGACTGTTCAATTTCTTGCAGAAAACCTAAAAATTTCACCAAACTATTTAAGTGATATGTTGCGAAGTCTGACAGGCCAGTCTGCTCAGCAACATATACACGAAAAATTAATTGAGAAAGCCAAAGAAAAAATATCTGCCACTAATTTAACAATTAGTGAAATTGCTTATGAGTTAGGTTTTGAACACCCTTCATCGTTTAATAAATTATTTAAATCAAAGACTAATATGTCTCCATCAGAGTTTAGACAATCTTTCAATTAAAGTCAGTTGAAAAAAAGATTTGCATTTTATTAGCTGACCAATATTGTTCAGAACCTACTCTCACATTTCTTTGGCTAATCTATTGTCTGACATTACTTGGTTTCAATAATATTTCCTGTCTCAGCCAAGCCGGATTTTATTGTATGAGATGTTTTTCCGGTTACTAGATTAATATTCGAAAAATAGGAAGGAAGACCTTCAGCAGCATTAGTTATATCAGTTCTAATCTCAAAATGAAGGTGTGGAAAAAACGAGCTGCCCGAAACACCAATTTGTCCAATTTCCTCCCCGGATTTTACCAAATCTCCCTTTTTAAACTTTAAACTATTTTCTTTTAAATGGCCATACATACTTACTGAACCATCTTTATGCTCAATTGCAATGCAATTTCCATATAATTCCAAAGGATTTTCTTTAAGCTTCGGGACATCAAAATTTTTATCGTCTTTGTGATCGCCTTTCGCATAAAGTACTTTTCCATCAGCAACTGCATAAACTGAATTTCCAAAACCAAAATAATCAGAATTGCTTTCCCCTTTGTTTTTAAATTGATTGTTGTTAGCGTCAAGTATTACAAAATCATAGGCATAACGCATGAAATTTGATTTTAAATCCAACAATTTAATAGGCTCAAAATTATAGTCGAATCTTCGATGGTGTGAGTTGTAATCATGTCCATCATATACAAGTACGCGACCTTTTAAGGGTAATTTGTAATTTATTTCTTGTTGATATCTTTTAGGTAAAATAGTAGTTTTTACAACTGTTTCTTTCTCTTTAGAATTATTAAATGTCCATTCGAATTCTAATTTTGCCAAAGCAAATGAATTATCATATTCTGAAAATGGATTAAAAATTAAATTACTTTCCTCACCGTTCCAGTGACGATTTGGTACTAATAAAATACTGGGAGCAGTTCCATTATTATCAAGAAATCTGGTGTGAATCAAATGATTTTGACTGTCAAAAACCAAAACTTTAATACGTTGTAAAGTCAGTGTATCAGTAGATTGATTTGAAATTAAAAAATCAAAATTAAGAATCTGCTTAGTGTCGCTTTGTTCAATTAAAATGGAAGATGGTTCTGAACTAATCAAAATTTTATTTTGGCTATAAATTGAAATTCCCAACAAAAATAATACGGCAAAATAATACGGTTTTTTCATTTAGTCTTTATATTTAGTTATATATCTAAGACGATAAAAAAAAAATCTGGTTACAGCAATTATCTATGGTTTGAATCAGAGACAGGAATTTTATATTAATTACTTTAAAAATTACTGTAGAATTAAGAATGAAGTTTTGAAATTACCTTTGAAGGAGCAACCCCAAATTCCTTACTGAATGAACGTGAAAAATGAGAGATATCTTCAAATCCTACTTCAAGATAAACCTCAGATGGTTTTTGGCCCTTTTTAGTTATTAGATAGTAAGCCTGCTGCAGCCTTTTTTGCAGGAGCCATTTTCCCGGAGCCATTTTAAAGATCTTTTTAAAATCACGTTTGAAAGTCGTTAAACTTCTGCCGCTCATATATCCGAATCGTTCCATTGAGATATTAAATTGAAAATTACGGTTCATAAAAGCTTCCAGATCTATTTTTCCGGGTTCGCTAAAATCAAACAATACATTTTTGAGTTCAGGATTTGTTTTTAATAACAATAGTACAGCCTCTTTAGTTTTTATAAGCAGCATTTGTTCATTTTTACCATCTGTAGTAAGATCGAAGTAAGGCGAGAGCGACTGAATATAGTTCAGTAAAAGTGGCTGCGGCTGTATGTTTATAACGGCATCATTGGTAGCTGGCATATTGGCTGTAAATCCGTATTCTTTACTAAAATCTTTTAAAAAATTCTGGTCAAGACGAACTGATATAGTTTTATATTCTCCGTTTTGTGGTGGAATTTTAATATACTTAGCGAGACGGTTTCTTCTTGCCAGACAGAATTCGCCTGTCTGCACTGAATATTCTTTTTCAGCATCATTAATTACCAGCGATCCTGAAAACTGATACAGAAAAATATGTTCCGGAATAAACTGCTCGTTTGATAAATTTCGTGTTACGTAACAGGAATACAGAATGTTGGGACTTATCATTTTATAAAATTATTTTGTACTATAAATGTAAGCAGAATTGAAATTTTAAGACTTCAATTCTGCTTATTAAGTTAAGCTCGTTCTATCATCGATCATTATTCAGTTGATGCAATAGTAGAACCGAATTGTTTACTACAATGCAATCACTTTTGGTTCTACATATTCTTCAATACCGTATGCCCATGAAGTTCTGCCTATACCAGACTGTTTAAATCCTCCAAACGGAGATTTAGATTCTCTATTTACGGCCGTATTTATTAGTACTCGTCCAGATATAATTTGGCGTGCGATCTGTTTCGCTTTTTCTTCATTACCTGAACTGATATAGGCTGAAAGACCATAAATTGTATCGTTGGCTATATTTATGGCTTCCTCTTCTGTTTTATAGGTTATAACACAAAGAACCGGACCAAAAATTTCTTCTTTTGCAATGGTCATATTGGGCTCTACATTCACAAAAACTGTGGGCTTAGCATAAAATCCTCCAAGACCTTCGGGATGACCAAGTCCTCCTACAAGGATTTCGGCACCCTGATCCCAGCCGGACTGAATGTAGCGTTGAACAGTGTCATACTGTTTTTGACTTACCATCGGACCAATGAAAGATTCCGCGTTCCATAAATCACCAATCTTGATGTTTTTCACACTTTCTACAATGAGACTTTTGATTTCTTCCAATTTGCTTTCCGGAACAATTATCCTTGTTCCCGCATGGCAGGCTTGACCGCTATTGCTGAAGCCTATTGCCAATGCCAAAGGAATAGCTTTTTGAAGATCAGCATCTTCCAAAATAATGTTTGGTGATTTTCCTCCCAGTTCAAGTGTAACCCGTTTCATAGTTTCTGCTGCTTTGCTGCCAATTAATCTACCAATTTGAGTAGATCCGGTAAAGGTTACTACTGCAATATCAGGGTGAGCAGTAAGTACCGCTCCAACAACAGGACCCGTTCCGTTTACAATATTGATAACTCCATTAGGAACACCAGCCTGATCAAAACACTCCGTAAGGATCTGCGTTTGAATGGCACTTAATTCACTGGGCTTAATAACAATCGTACAACCCGCTGCAATTGCCGGGGCAAGTTTGCCACAAATGTGCGTATAATCAGCATTCCAGGGTGTAATTGCGGCTATTACACCCAAAGGCTCGTTTACAATAGTTGCGTACTCCAGCTGTTTTTCAAATTCGAAACTTTCCATCGCAGCTTTGGTATCGAGAAATATTTGTGCGGCATATCGTGTTCTTCCTTTGGTTGCTGAAATTGGAGATCCGTATTCTTCCACTGCCGCATTATTAAGGGCTTCTTCATTGGCAAGGATAGCATCGTGCAGGCGCTGCAGGATTTCGCCACGCTCTTTCAGGGTTGATTTTGAAAAAGTTAGAAAAGCTTTTTTTGCGGCTTCGATTGCCTTATTAGTGTCAACTTGATCGCCTAAATGTACAATACCAATTTTCTCTGCTGTTGCAGGATTGTAAAGATCCTGTGTTGCTGTGCCGTGCGGTGCTGTAAATTGACCGTCAACGTAAATTTTATCTATTAT
This sequence comes from Flavobacterium chryseum, assembly GCF_004362015.1. Lineage (GTDB taxonomy): Bacteria > Bacteroidota > Bacteroidia > Flavobacteriales > Flavobacteriaceae > Flavobacterium. The sequence goes on along the minus strand of NZ_SNWW01000006.1, from coordinate 49,474 downwards.
TTTCATCTTGTATGATTTAATTTAACAATGCAAAATTAGAGTGAAAATGAAGGAGCGACTTGACTCAGAAGTCCAAATTTGTTGTCCCTAAAGCTCACTACGATTTGATCCTGGTTATTATTAAACGAATTGGTTTTAGAAACTGAATATCTTTTTACAGTCGGTTACTATTAAATGTAAAATTGCGACATGCCTTTACATTTAAGCTTAGCATCTTTTCCTGAATCGTTAACTATTCTTCCCATGCAATTAAAAGTGGATAAAACTGCTTGAGATTTGTCAATTGATTTCTTATTATATGTCAATATCCACCTCAATAGTGCTCCCTAATTTTGTACTTCAATTAATCCTTAAATAAATGAAGACATACTCTGACACAATTAAAAAATGGGCTTTAACAGCTATACTAATTTTCACAACGCAAATTAGCGTGCGTGCACAACAATCAACACTGATTCAAGATACAAAGAGCACACCGCTTGTGTTGTGCATAAAATTTAAAACAAGTCCGGAAAATGCCGAAGCATTTAAAAATGTTTTAATTCAACTTTTCGACACCATTAGCCATGAACAGAATTTTGTAGCCGCAGATTTGCACCAGGCTATAGGCAAACCCGAGGAATTTCTGGTGTATGAGACATGGAACGATACTGTATCTCATTTTATCAATGTCCAAATGAAAAAAACATATGCTGTCGAATTTGAGAAAGTTTTAAAGCAAATGAATGTGGAGCGTTCTCCAGAGGCTTACACTTCTTTTGGACACTGGACTAAAAAATAATTAGCGGAAATTTTTTCACAGTTTACCGTAATCGCAAAATGCAAATTCAAAATTGAACCTTTTAAATTAGACAAAAATGAGTACTAAAACAGCTAAAGAACTGCTTGTCGCTTATCTTGAAAATATTGGCAATCCAGATACAGTAATAGAATTATTTGCAGAAGATGCTGCTATTGAACTTCCCTATCTTAAAAGTCTGGGGATGCCATGGCAAATGAAAGGAAAAGAGGTCATATTAGATTTTCTGCAAAATCTTCCAATAATGTTTCCTGGTTTTAAATTTGAAAATGTTCAAATTTTTATTGATACGCCAGATCAGGTATTTGGAGAATATGACGTTCATTGTACCAATGGAAAAACCGGACTTCCGTACGATCAGTCTTATATGGGCAGACTGGTGGCCGATAACGGAAAAATTAAACTACTTCGCGAAGCTTTGAACATGGCCGAGGTTGCCAAAAGTTTCTTCCCTGAAGCGGCAAATTATCTGCCTTTCGAATAATAAATTATACTTTTTATTTAATCAGTTTAAATTTCTAATGTAAAACAAAAAGCATGTTTTAAAACTGATCTAAATTTTAAGCAGCTATCAAAAATCACTATCATTTAACTTAAAAATACATTACAATGGACAATAAATTATTTTCTGAATACAAATTAGGAGACCTTACTTTAAAAAATCGAATAGTAATGGCACCAATGACAAGAGGCCGTGCCACCAATCCTGAACTTTTGGCCACCGATCTAATGGCTACTTATTATAAACAACGCGCATCAGCAGGTTTAATTATTACAGAAGGATGCTGGGTAAGCCCGGATGCTATTGGATATATAAATGTACCCGGTATTTACACTGATAACCAAACCAAAGCCTGGAGTCATGTTGTTGATGCGGTACATGATGCAGGAGGTAAAATATTTCTTCAGATTTCGCATGTGGGTTCCGTTAGTCATCCAGATCATCTGAACGGAAAACTGCCTCTGGGGCCTTCTGCTATTAATCCGAATGAACAAACATTTACCCCTGAAGGATTTAAAGATACTCTTGTACCACGCGAAATGACAGTTGAAGATATCAAAGGCATAATTGAAGATTTTCGCACCGCAAGCCTTAATGCAAAAAAGGCCGGTTTTGACGGAGTAGAAATTCACGGAGCTCATGTGTATCTTTTTCCTCAATTTTTGAGTTCAGAGACCAATCAGCGAACAGATTCTTATGGAGGTTCTGCAGAAAACAGAAGCCGTTTTGTAATCGAACTTCTGGAAGCTGTAACCAGCGTTTGGGGAAAGGGAAGGGTAGGATTGAAAATTAGCCCTGCGACAAGTTCCGGAACCTTAAAACCTAATGCGGATACTGAGCCTACTTTCCGTTATTTAGCCCAGGCGCTAAATCAATTTGATCTGGCTTATCTTCATGTTTTAGGACTGGAATCGGTTGTTGGTACTCCGGCAGAAGCATTTCAGGATGTTGCTTCTTATTTTCGACCATTGTATAATGGTACTCTTATGATTGGCGGTGGACTTGATTCCGAAAAGGGAGAAGCAATTTTAAGCTCAAACAATGCTGATCTTATCGCGTTTGGTTTGCCGTTTGTTGCCAATCCTGATTTAGTAGAAAGATATCGTACAGGAGCAGCACTTTCTCTTCCTAATACAGATCTTCTTTATACGGGTGGTGCTGAAGGTTATACTGATTATGAGACTTTCAAGGAAAATTAAGTAGTATTATATTTTTAAAAACTAAGGAAAGCTCTTAAACTATTTAAGAGCTTTTTTATTTAGGATAGTTAAGTACCATAAATCGTTGTCTGTTTCTATAAATAAGAAGATTAGGAAAAATAGTTAACATATCAGGAATATATGCCAAACATTTAATTGTGTATGATTTGCAACTTTGTATCGTCAAAAATGACAATTAGAATTTAAAAAATGAAGATATGAAAATGTTTAAATTTAAATCGTTAAAAAGCTTAGCTGTGGTTGCAGTCTTGGCTTTAAGTTCCGCTATTGCTCAAACTACAGTTGCACAGGAACAGATTAGTAAAAATGTTGTTTTGGTACATGGCGCTTTTGCGGATGGATCAGGTTACAAAAAGGTTTATGAAATACTGACCGATAAAGGTTATAATGTGCGCGTAGTACAGCTTCCGTTAACAGGACTTGCTGACGATGTTGCAGCGGTAAAAAGAGTTTTAGACAAATTAGAAGGGCCAACAGTATTAGTCGGACATTCCTGGGCAGGAGCTGTAATAGCTGAGACAGGAACAGATCCTAAAGTAGCGAGTTTGGTTTTTATCGCAGCTTTTGTTCCAGACGCGGGAGAGACAGTAGCGCAATGGGCTTCGACTTATCCTGCAACTCCTGAAAATGGAATTACAGGCCCGGATCAATATGGCTATTTGTTTTATAGTAAAGCTAAATACCATGTAGGTTTTGCAGCAGATATCAGCCAAAAAGAAAGTGATTTTATGGAAGCTTCACAGGTTCCGATCCTTGCAGCTTCATTTGGAACAAAACTTTCAAATGCAGCATGGAAAAATAAACCAAGTTTTGCTATTGTAACACTTGAGGATAAAAATATTCATCCTGACCTGCAACGCAAAATGTATAAGCGTGCAAATGCAACAGTAATTGAGATTAAATCGAGCCATGTGGTTTATATATCGCATGCTGCAGAAGTAGCAGATTTAATTGTAAAAGCATCAAATACAAAGAAATAAGATTGGTGAATGATTCAGTATTTACTGATGAGAAGAAAGATTTTTGGTGATATATTACTTAAAAACTAAGATTCATTTTAGAAGTAATTCAAATTTTGACCCTATTTTTATCAGTAAATCCATTTGGTAATTGTTTTATCTTTACGCTGTAATTAACCTGTATTTTAATTAAGATTATATGTTTGAGATATTTGCTCAATACTTGCAAAGTAAAATAGAACTCAGAGATCAGGAACTAAAAATGATCGAAGAGGTTTGCGTGGTACGAAAACTTAGAAGAAATCAGTATCTATTGCAAGAAGGAGATATTTGGCGTTATAACGCATTCATAACCAAAGGATGTTTGAGGACTTATAGTATAGACGACAGATCAATGGAACATGTTCTGAATTTTGCTATTGAAAATTATTGGATAGGTGACAGGGAAAGTCTTCTAAATGGTACACCATCCCGCTTTAATATAGATGCCATAGAAGATAGTACTGTGTTATTAATCAGTAAGGAAAATTTTGCCGGACTGATGAAAAACATACCTCAATTTCAGGATCTCGTTAATTTAATAATCGAGAGAAGTTTTGTGGCAAGCCAGGATCGTATCAATAACAGTATCAGTCTTAATGCAGAAGAAAAGTATGTTCGATTTATCGAGAAACAGCCACAGATTGCGTTACGGGTTCCACAGCACATGATTGCTTCCTATTTAGGAATGACACCTGAAACGCTGAGCAGAATAAGAAAACAGAGTTCGAAAAAATAATACGGAAATAAATTCCAACCTTCAGGCACTTGATATATATCAAGTGCTTTTTTATTTTATATCAATTGTTTACGGCGTTATTGAAATTATTTTTGTGTACTGCTAATTTTAAAAATTTCACTAATATAATAATTGATGGAAACGACAAAAGTATCTGAGCGAAATATGGAAAGGAGCATTATATATCAGGCATGGCTCTTACAGAACAGGAAGATTAGCGATCTTGTTCACAAGCTTAATGACGAAGACTTAAAAAAGGATGTTGCTTTTGGCAGAAACAGCGGACTTTATCTGTTAGGGCATTTAATTGCCAGTAATGATCTCTTGCTGCCTCTTTTTGATTTTGGAGCAAAAATGTATCCCGAGTATGAGAAAATTTTCTTGTGCTGTCCTGACAAATGCGCTCAAAATTTTCCAGCCGTAAAAGAGGTAAAATCACATTGGTTTGCCTTAAATGAACACCTGATTCTGAAATTTGCCACAATAAATGAAAAGCAATGGATTATTGAGAGCGATAAATCACTTCACCAATTAAAAACGATGCTAACAATTGTAAATCATCAGTGTTATCACCTGGGACAACTTACTTTTCTATTGTAGTAACATATACGTTAATCGTAAAGCCTTGATATTTTATCAGGGCTTTTTTTATGCAATGTTTAGATTTGAAGTACTAGTTTGGGCAGAAGCTGACTTTTTATTCCATAATTTTTTTGAGTAATATGTAAATAATAATGCTAAATTTATAGCTTTAAATTACCCCTTTAAATCCTGCTAAATTTTAAGTTGATTACTAATTCTTAAATTTATAAATATGAAGGTAACTTATTTTGGACATTCCTGTTTTTTAGTGAATGCCGGCGGAAAAAACATCTTATTTGATCCTTTTATTACTCCAAATGAATTAGCAAAAGATATTGATGTAGACCAGATTAAGGCAGATTACATTTTTTTATCTCACGCGCATTACGATCATATTACCGATGTAGTCAGAATAGCCAAAAATACAGGCGCTATGGTACTTGGTAATTTTGAAATTTATAACTGGCTCCTGAAAAGCGGCATTGAAAATTCTTTTCCAATAAATCCCGGAGGTAAAAAAGAGTTGGATTTTGGTTCTGTTAAGTGTGTTGTTGCACAGCATTCCAGCAGTTTCAGCGATGGAAGTTACGGAGGAATTGCCTGTGGTTTTGTCCTTACCACTCCGGACGGAAACTTTTATTACAGCGGAGATACAGCACTAACAAACGATATGGCAATTATTCCAAAATTTACAAAACTTGATTTTGCTGTTTTTCCTATTGGTGACGGACTGACAATGGGAATCGAAGAGGCTGTTGAAGCTTCTAAACTCGTTGAGGTTAATAAAATATTAGGCGTTCATTATGATACTTTCGGTTTTATTGTAATGGATCATCATAAAGCAACTCAAAGTTTTAATGAGGCAGGATTACAACTCTATTTACCGGCAATTGGAACCACCATAGAATTATAATTTTACTTAATTTTACTTCTAAATAATATAAGCAGACATGATTTATAGTGGAGACAGCAAAGAGTTGCTAATTCTGGAGGAATTGGATAACATAAATAAAGATATACTTTTTAAAAGCGGTGATACCGATATGACCTTACTTTGGAACAAAGGAGAGGAAATGAAAATTATGATCGATAAAGTTGAATATAATTTAAACAAGAACGATGTTGTATTTCTAACTGAATACCACAAAATTGACAGCTTAGATTTAGACTCGGTTCGGTTTCTCCGCTGGAATCAATCTTTTTTTTGTCCTATTAATCATGACAACGAAGTGGGTAGCAAAGGGCTACTGTTTTTTGGTGCGACAGGTGTACCGATTGTAAATATCATAGAAAATGAAATTAAATTCCTTGAAAATTATTGGGAAAACTTTTCAAATGAGATGTCTGCAAAAGACAACCTTCAGAAAGACATGCTGCAGTCGATATTAAAACAGATTTTGATTTTTTGCGCCAGAAGTTTAAAGAAGTCTGCGAATTACGACCGTTTAGAAAAAAGCCAGGTAGATATTATTCGCGAATTTAACTTTTTAGTCGAAGGGCATTTCTCCAAGCATCACGATGTAGCCTTTTATGCTTCTAAATTAAATAAGTCTCCTAAAACGCTTTCCAATCTTTTTGCACTGGCTTCCAATCGTCCTCCCATAAGTATCATTCACGACAGGATTATGCTCCATGCAAGAAGACAGATCAACTATACCAATTTATCCATAAAGGAAATTGCATATGATTTAGGTTATGAAGACATTCAGACTTTCAGCCGGTTTTTTAAAAACAAAGAAGGTGTTTCACCAATTCAGTATCGCGAAAAATTAAAATTAAATTAGCAACATCAAGCTAATTATAAAAGTGCTCTACTCAGGGCACTTTTTTTTGTCTCTATTTTTATCTGATTTGTAAACTATTTTTTGAGATTTTACTACTTATAAAGACATTCTAAATCCCTTCTAGATCTTATTTTCTTTTTATTTCTCCTATTTGGGAAAAAAGGTTAACTCATCGGGAAAATGTGACTAACTCCTGCCACTATAAGTATTGCAACTTTGTACTGTCAATAACGACAATCAAAACGAATATAAATTTAATAATTAATATCATGGCACGATTAACAGCTTTAGACCCAGATCAAACAGATGGTAAATCAAAAGAATTATTTACTGCAATAAAAGGTAAAATGGGCATGGTTCCCAATATGATGAGAACGATGGGAAATTCACCAGCAGTACTAAACGGGTATCTTGGATTGAGTACTGCGCTTAACAGTTCATCACTTACACCAAAAACAAGAGAACTAATTTCTCTAATGATTGCAAATCAAAATGGATGTGATTACTGTAATTCAGCACACAGTTTCATTGGAGGAAAAATAGGAATTGATGCTGATGCTCTGGCTCAGGCAAGAATTGGAGTTTCATCAGATGAAAAAACAAACGCAGCTTTAGAATTTGCAAAAGCAGTACTTGATACGAAAGGAAATGTATCTGATGAAGCAATAGCAAAATTTAAAAGCGCAGGTTATCAAGAGGAGCAGATTGCAGAAATAGTGGCTGCTGTTTCATTGAGCATTTTTACAAATTACTTTAACAATACCGCCAAAACAGAAATTGATTTTCCGAAACTGGCACCAATTCACCAAAACTAATAATAAACCAAAAAAATAATTATGAAAACAACTTACCACACAAGAAAAATCAACGGAGTTGAAATTTTTTACCGCGAAGCAGGAGACAAAAACAAACCAACTTTAGTATTACTGCACGGTTACCCAACATCTTCTCATATGTTTAGAAATCTGATTGTAGATTTATCAGACAAATATCATTTGATTGCGCCGGATTATCCCGGATACGGAAGAAGCGAGCAGCCACCAATGAAAGACTTTGATTATACTTTTGAAAACATGGCCGGCATCGTAACTACGCTTTTGGGTGAGCTTGACATACAAAAATACAGCCTTTATTTAATGGACTACGGAGCACCAATCGGGTTTAGAATTGCAAGTGCCAGTCCGGAGAAAATAGACACTTTAATAATTCAAAATGGCTGTGCTTATGATGAAGGTCTTGAAGCATTTTGGGATCCAATTAAAGCCTATTGGAAAAATAGAGATGATAAAGAGGCCGAGGCTACACTTAAAACTTTTCATTCTCCTGACGGATTAAAATGGCAGTATACGCATAGCGTACCTGATGAAAGTGCCATATCTCCTGATAATTGGGAAATTGATTTAAGACACTTGGAACGTCCTGAAAACGGAGCGATTCAGCTTGCTATGTTTTATGATTATCAAACCAATGTGGTATTATATCCAAAATGGCAACAATATTTTAGAGATCATCAGCCAGAAACTTTAGTCGTATATGGTAAAGATGATTATATTTTTCCAGGCGTAGGAGCAGAGGCCTTCAAAAAAGATTTGAAAAATCTGGAATTTCATTTATTTCCAACCGGACACTTTGCTTTGGAGAGCTACGGAAAAGAAATCGGCGAACTGATCAGTGACTTCCTTGACAGAAAAGTAAACAAATAAGCATAAAATTTCATTCTGCAATTGTCATGAGATATTGCAGAATGAAATTATAATTACAAACCCATAAATCATTAAATCAAAAACATGGAAAAAAAATATCCTTTACCGCCTTTTACCCTTGAAACAGCGAAAGAAAAAATTCAGCTTGCAGAAGATGCCTGGAATAGTATGGATCCCAAACGAGTTTCTGAAGCTTACACCAAAGACAGCGAATGGCGTAACAGAACCGAATTTGTAAACGGCACGGAAGAAATTATAGCACTTTTGACCCGAAAATGGCAAAAGGAGAAAAATTACAAATTAAAAAAAGAATACTGGGCGCATAACGAAAATAGAATCGCAGTACGTTTTGAATACGAATTTCAGACAGCAGACGGCAAATGGTTCAGAGCTTACGGCAATGAAAATTGGGAATATGATGAAAACGGCCTAATGCAAAAAAGATATGCCAGTATCAACGATCTCGAAATTGAGGAAAAAGACAGAAAGTTTAAATAATCAGAAGACATCTTAAATTGTAAAACCTTTAAAAGCATTTATCATGGCAACAGCTATAAATTATAACCAGGACAACATTGATTATAATGTTTACTACCAATATGTTACTGTAGAAGGAATCCAGATTGGATATAGAGAAGCAGGTGTGTCAAATCAAAATGTACTGTTTTTACTTCACGGATATCCAAGTTCGTCTGTTATGTTCAAAATGATAATTCCCATTCTGGCGAAACATTTCAGAGTTATTGCCGTAGACCTTCCAGCCTTTGGATTCAGCGATATTCCGAGTAAGGATGATTTTGATTATACTTTTAAAAATTATGGTGCATTAATCTCGGCATTTATGCTGGAAATGAAAATTAGCAAAGCAAGTTTTTATCTTTTTGATTATGGAGCTCCTATTTTAATGCACAGTATTGTTGAAAATCCTGATAGTGTTGAGATGCTGATTTTTCAAAATGGCAATATTTACATGGAAGGTGTTGGAGATAAATTAAAGGAAATAAAAAAATTGTACGATGAAAACACCAATGAAAGTGCTTTACAATTAAATAAATTTTTTGAGTTGGATTATACCAAGTGGGAATATGTGAACGGTGTGACAAATAAAAACAGAATTATGCCCGAAACGTATCTTTTAGATCAATTTCTATTGGAGAGAGAAGGTGTAAAGACCATTCAAATCAATTTAAAAAGAGATTACAAAACCAATATTGAACTGTATCCGCTTTGGCAGGAAGCCCTTAAAAAACTTCAGCCACCAACTTTGATCGTATGGGGAGAAAATGATGAATTTTTTAAAAGAGAAGGAGCAGAACTGTTGCAGAGGGATATATCCAATTCCAAACTGATTTTTTATCCTACCGGACATTTTGCGCTTGAAGAATTTGGGTTAGAAATAGCCAATGAAATCATCGCATTCTGGCAGTTAAATTTTAAAAATTAATATCATGGAACAGTATGCTTTTGATATTTTGCTATTCTTTGCCGCATTGGCCGGAAGTGTGCTCAACGCGGTTGCAGGCGGAGGAGGGTTTATCGCTTTTCCGAGTCTTGTTTTTGCAGGAGCTTCCCCCGTAAATGCAAATGCAATTAGTACAGTAGCACTCTGGCCAGGCAATATCGCAAGTGCAAAAGCATTTCGGAATGATATAAAAGCTTCGCGAAGAACTTTAATTTACCTGCTTTCGATATCAGGATTGGGAGGTTTTTTAGGAGCCATGCTTTTAATTTTCGCTTCCTCAAAAACGTTTGGATTTTTGGTGCCTTATTTTCTGTTGTTTTCATGGCTGCTGTTTTCTTTCAGTTCTAGGATTTTGGAGTATTTCAAATCACGCAAAGAGACTCAGACAAGTTTTAGCTACGATCACAAAAAATTTGCGCCACTTTTGATATTGGGTATTTACGGAGGCTATTTTGGCGCAGGACTCGGAATGATGGTTTTGACCGTATTTACTTTTTACGGAATGAAAAACCTAAATGAAATGAATGGGCTGAAAGTGCTAATGGTTGCGGTAAACAATGGTGTTGCAGCGTTTACACTTTTATTCTCGGGATTTATAGACTGGCATTTTACCCTAATTATGATCGCAGGAGCGCTTATTGGCGGTTATTACGGAGCTTCGCTAACACGAAAAATAAATCAGGATACACTAAAAAAAATAATAATCGTAATAGGTGGAATAATAACCCTATATTTCTTTATAGCTAAAACATGACGCTGCCAGCATCATTTTTTTAGGATTTGGCATGCATTACAATTTTTCTCTACTATAAAATTCTAACAACTTAAATCTTTAATTATGAATTATGCAAAATTAGCTTTTACAGATGCTGTTAAAGACCTGCAGGAAAAACAGGGAAGCAGAAATGGTTATGACAGAATGGAAAAAATGTCGGTAGTTGACGGACTTACCGATAATGAAATTTATTTTATAGAGGATCGTGACAGTTTTTATATGGCAAGTTTCGGAGAGAATGAATATCCGTATATACAACATCGCGGAGGTCCAAAAGGATTTATGAAAGTCATTGATAATAAAACTATTGGCTTTGTTGATTTTGTGGGAAACAAACAATATATATCTACTGGAAATATCGCCACCAATAACAATGTGGCGATCATTATGCTTTCTTATCCGCACCGTGCCAGACTCAAACTGTATGCCAAGGCAAAGATTGTAGATCTTGAAAATGATCAAAAATTATACGATATGCTGAAACCCGAAGACTATAAATTTCGTCCCGAGAGAATGATGGTATTCGAAATTCAGGCCTACGACTGGAACTGTCCGCAGCACATTACGCCGCGATATACAACCGCGGAGATCGATGAGGCGCTTATGCCCCAGAAGGAATACATCGTAAGCTTGGAGAATAAAGTAAAAGCACTGGAGGAAAAACTGGGAATTAAAGAAGATTAAGATATGAGTATTGATATTTTAGCATTCGGGGCACATCCTGATGATGTGGAATGTGCTGCTGCAGGAGTGATTTTAAAAACGATAAGCAATGCAGGAAAAGTCGTTATTGTAGATTTAACCAAAGGAGAGCTAGGCAGTTTTGGCGATGAGGACACCAGAAATAAGGAAGCAGCGGAGGCAGCAAAAAAACTTGGTCTTTTTGGCAGAGAGCAGTTAAATCTAATGGACGGCAATATTGAAAATACGCATGAAAACAGGCTGAAAGTAATTCAGATTATTCGCAAATATCAGCCTAAAATAATTTTGGCCAATGCTGTTTTTGACCGTCACAGTGATCATAAAAAGGCAGCCGATCTTGTAAGCGAAGCTTCATTTTTATCTGGATTAATAAAAATAGAAACTTATCATGAGGGCAAGGCGCAGCATAAATGGAGACCAAGAGCAGTTTATCATTACATCCAGGACTATTTTATTAAACCAGACGTTGTTGTTGATATAAGCGATTTTTTTAATCAAAAAACAGAAGTGATCAGGACTTATAACTCCCAGTTTGTTTCTGCGGCGGATTCAAGTGCTGCAGGTATACTAAATCTCTTGAAACAAATTGAAAGCACCAATCAGATTTTTGGCCGTGCAATAGAGGTAAAGTATGCAGAAGGATTTACATGCGAGCGATATATCGGCACAAAAGATTTAATGGATCTTATATAAATGAGAACAGGTTTAGTCAGCAAAGATTAGGTTATATAATTAAGAAATGCGCCCCAGTAGAGATTATCTCCGCTAGGGCGCATTTAAATTTACTGCTTATAAAATTTGCACTATTGAGATACATATAGTATTTCTGAAGGCCTGCGGAGAAATTTTAGCCATCTTTTTAAATAAAGCGCTTAATTTCCTATGATGGTATTGGTCTGGAAAATATTTATTTTATTCCCATCTACGTCCTGAATCATAGTACAAAGCATTTTGTCGCCTGCGATATAAAGTTCGCGCCATACAAATGTCACTCCTTTTTCTTCAAGCTCTTGTGAAGCTACGGCAAGATCATCCACCTGTAGCACAATAGATTTATTCCCGATTGGAATCAGATGTTGTGGTGCTTCTGCAAAAAGCTCATCAATTCGTTTTGCATTTGGCACCTGCAAAAGTTCAAGACGAAGTTCTCCGGCTTTTATAATAGCCGTTTCTGCAGATCCGGCAGGAATAGTAAAGGTTACACGGCTTACAAGATCAAAACCGAAGATTGATTTGTACCATTCGATAGACTGATCTAAGTCGGCAACGGTAAAAGCAACATTGTAAAGAGAAAAAGAGGCAAGACCCTTTTTATTTAGTGAAGTAGTTTCCATATATGAAAAAAATTAAAATTGTTATTTAAGACCTGTAAAGTGTATTATTTAAAGCGCAAATTTCCGACAAAAGATCTTTTTGCTGATTGACATTTGATAGGAAAAGAATTGATTTATATCAAGATTAATAGGCAAAACAGTTTCATCACCTCTAAGATTTTCGGTTTATATTGTTCGCTTTTTTATAAAATCCGTGCACGGTAGCTGCAATTATAAAGTTTTCAAGCCTAAATAACCTTTTTATTAGGCTTGACCATTTATAGCTATTATATAGTCAAATACAGCTATTATACCTCATAATGTGTAATTATATTTGTAAATATAAATTGTTTAAACTCAAAAAAATGATAAAAAGTAAAAAGACAGCGATCATAAATACAAATTTATTTGATGGAAATAATGCTTTGGGAATTAAATCTGTATTATTTGAAGATGGAAAAATTGTAAAAATATTTGATTTCATACCACAACAAGCAGAAAAAGTCGATGGTATTTCTTTAAAGAATGCTGAGATAATTGATGGTACAGGTACTACTTTATTGCCCGGATTAATAGACGCCCATGTTCATACTTCAGAAGACTCACTTGCAGACGCATTAAAATTCGGGATAACTACTGAATTAGAAATGCAAGGTGGTATGACCAAAAGAGGCCGTGAAATGCAAATAAAAGATTGGAGTAATGTAGCCGATGTTCGCTCATCCGGAATGGCTCTTACAGCTCCCGGCGGACATCCCGACGAATTAATTCCTAAAGAGGATGGGATACCAGGTTTTATCCTGAAAAAGATGGAGAAAATGACCGAGCAGGAAAAACAAGATTTTATAGCCTCTTTTGAGGAGAGAAACAAAGAAGATGCTGTTAAACTGGATGTTACAACGGTTGAAGGTGCTGTGGAGTTTGTAAACAGACAAATGGAAAATGGAGCCGATTATTTTAAAATAATGATTGAAGAAGGGACTGTGATGAACGCGCCCGGTTTACCAATGATAAGACCTGATGTGCTAAAAGCTGCAGTTGATGAAGCTCACAGATTAGGCAAAATTGCAATTGCACACATATTAACTGCTGAAGCCGCAAAGACCGCAATTGAGGTAGGTGTTGATGGGCTTGCACACTTATTTATAGACAGACCTGATTGGACTCCTGAACTGATAAAATCTATTGCAGATAAAGGTATTTTTGTTACGCCTTGCCTCGTTTTGAATTCGTCGATAATTGGCAATTCTGCCTGTCATATTGCAAAAGATGAAAGGGTCGAACCTAAGCTAAATGAAGATTGGAAAATGACTATGTGCTCTTGTTTCAATACTTTTCCATCAGGTAATATGGAGGATAATTACAATAATGTAAAAGATTTATTTGACGCAGGTGTAGATATACTTACAGGTACAGATGTATCGGTGCCTATGGCACATCTTGGAGGTCTTGCTCATGGAGTAAGCGTCCATCATGAAATGCAATTATTGGTTCAGGCAGGCTTAACTCCAATAGATGCTTTAAGGTCAGCTACTTCAGTAACTTCCAGAAGATTTAGTTTAAATGACAGAGGCATTATTGCTGAAGGAATGAGAGCTGATTTACTTTTAGTAAAAGGTAATCCAACTGAAAATATTTCAGATACTTTATCTATAGTAGATATTTGGAAAGAGGGTAAGTCTTGTCCTAAATAATTTAGTTGTTGAACGTACCTACTTAGAATATTGAATCAGATTGTGAACCATTAGAAAGGAAGGGCATTATTGGTGCTCTCCTTTCTTTATTATTTTCAGGTTCTCTAGCAATAGTAAAAAATTAATAATAATTTAAGGACTATCTGTTTTTTTGAAACGATTTTGGCTTGGTCCCGATATGCTCTTCAAAAACTTTGGCAAAGTGACTTAAATTAGAAAATCCCATCTTAAAGCCAACCTCTGAAACAGTCATTTTATTTTCTTTTAGTAATCTTGCAGCTTCTTTCATTCTGAACTTTTGGTAATAGCTAAACAAACTGTCTCCAAAAATTTGTTTAAACAATCTTTTAAATTTTGATTCGCTCATTCCTATTTGGAAAGCCAGGTCTTTTATAACCGGAGGCACAGCAATGTCATTCAAAATTGTATCTCTCACTTTATAAATTTTTTGAACATCGATTTGGTTCAGTGCGTGCGTAGTAGGATTTTCTCTTTTAAAAAGCTCTTTTAAAGTCAGGCATATTAATTCTTCGGCTTTGATTTTATAAAAGAAATCGGTCAGGGAATCGGGAATGTCAGCCTGAATAATTTCAATTGCCACCTGCTGAATTTTTGGCGAAAGTAACTCTTCAAATAAAATCGACTGTTCACTGGTAATGATATTTCTGAAAAATTCATTATCATGATTCAATCCTAAAGTTTTTGCTAATTTGTCTGAATCAATTCCGATAAAAATAGAATTGAACTTAGTTCTGCCAGGATAGAATGTTTCAATATTAAGTTTTCCTTTGAAAATTTGCATCGAAGGAAGATCACCTGAATATTTTTCTTTTGAATCTGCATCAGGAAAAATATTATTAAAAGAAAATAGGATTCGATTCAGTGTATTTTGGTTTCCAAATCTTTTAGCAAGCAGATTGTCATTAAACTCATAAAAACGGACGAGCATATTTATTGAATTGTCTAATCTAAAGCCCCTTAAATACCCTTTTCCTTTATTTTCGGGTATTACTAATATTCCATTTTTTACTTCAGTACCTAATAAATCGGCAAAACCCGATAACAAACTGAATTCTTCCTTTAAACTTATTTCCATTTAAAATTGACCTTTTAGAGCTATTATGGTGTCAAATGTAGCTATTTTAACGCCTATTGATTAGATAAATTTGTCAAAAAATAATAATACGTATCAAAAGTAAATCATTATAAATGCCAATGTTAAATCACTTGCAAAGGAATATAGAAAGGTGACTGCCATAATCAGCTAAATTGTTGAATTAAACTGATGACAATCCCGCTTTTGTCCAGTTCACTGTTCAGTTTGTCCATCTAAGCAAGATTGCAATTTAAAGGCAGGTGATGTCGTGCTACTTTTGACAAAGAAATTAACAAACTAAGAATTAAATAAATAAATTAAACAACATGAAAAATTTAAATTTTGCATCAACAACAGTTTTTGCCTTCAGCCTTTTAGCATTGATTATTTCAAGTAATGCTTCTGCCCAGCAATCAGGAATAAAACGCACTGATTTACAACGTTACGATCTTTCTGTTCCCGGATATGAAACGGTTCAGGCACGCATCGATTTTGAAGCTCACTCCGCATTTGGCAAACATTCTCATCCGGGCGAGGAAGTGATATATGTGCTTGATGGGCTATTAGAATATGAAGTGGAAGGTCAGGCTCCGGTAACATTAAAAGCAGGTGAAGTACTTTTTATTCCGGCAGGAGTTGTTCATGCTGCAAGAAATAACAGCCATGCAAAAGCTTCAGAGCTGGCTACTTATGTTGTAGAAAAAGGAAAACCGATTCTGGTAATGAAAAAGGAATAATACTATTGAAGAGCCGCATTTAAGTTCAATTGCATTCCGCTGCTAATGCCATAGGAATATCTACATATTAAATAGTTATAAATAAAATTTATTATAGTTAAAAATTATTAATTTGATTTATAATCAAGAAAAAAGCAATTTTGTCCTGTCAATAAGTAATGACAGAAACAAAAATCGAAATCTTAAAATAACAATTAAACTAAAAGAAATGAAAACCAATTTAAAAACAATCGTAACAACAAGCCTAGCTATTTTTTTATTAGCAGTAGCAACTGCATTCTCTCAAAGCCAAAGAAAACCGGCAAGTTTAGGAAGAGAAGAATATATCGAAGTAGAAAAAAATGTAAAATTGCATGTAACAGATTTAGGAGAAGGAAAACCGGTAGTGCTAATTCACGGATGGCCTTTAAGTGATGCCATGTATGAATACCAATATGCAGAGCTTATCCAAAAAGGCTACAGAGTGATCGGAATCACCTTAAGAGGCTTTGGATTATCAGACAAACCTGGTGGAGCTTACAATTACGATGTGTATGCAGATGATATAAAAGTGATATTGGACAAACTTAAAATTGAAGGAGCTACAATTGGCGGATTCTCAATGGGTGGGGCAACAGTGATTCATTACGTGGCCAAATATAATGCAGCCCACGTTTCTAAACTGGCTTTGTTTGGTGCAGCAGCTCCACTTTGGACAAAAAGGGCCGATTTTAATTATGGTTTCTGGACCAAAGAAGATGTAAACGGGCTTATAACACTTAATAATACAAACAGACCACAGTTGTTTGAGAATTTCGGAAAGATTTTCCCTGCCAATGATACAAGCGTAACTGCAGGACAGGGTGCATGGTTAGGTACTATTCAGGCACAGGCTTCTCCTTATGCAATGGCGGAATCTATGAAAGCACTTCGTGATACTGATTTGAGAGAAGATTTGAAAAAAATCAAAATTCCAACTCTTATCCTTCACGGTACTCAGGACAAAATCTGTTCTTATGAATTAGCAGAACAAATGCACAAATCAATTGCTAATTCAACTTTGGTACCATTCGAGAAAAGCGGTCATGCCTTGTTTATCGAAGAGCTTCCAAAATTTAATGCAGAGTTGATCAAATTCATAAAATAAATAAAACATAAATCAGAAAGCTGTCTTTTAAGATGGCTTTCTTTTTATAAATACTGAAACAGGAAGCGATGAAAAATATAATAGCCCTTGCATTGTTACTATTGAGCTTTAATTTGTTGGCACAGACTCCGGAGCAAAAATTAAATCAGCTGGGAATTAAGTTACCACCACTATCGGAAGCTTTAGGAAGTTATGTTGATATGGTCAGGGTTGGAAATTTGGTTTATCTTTCAGGAAGAGGACCGCTTAGAGCAGATGGAAAGTATATAACCGGTAAAGTTGGACGTGATCTCAGTACCGAGGAAGGATTTCAGGCCGCCAGGTTAACGGCTATCAATCAGCTCGCAATTCTTAAGCAGGCTTTTGGAAGTCTGGATAAAGTAAAACGAATAGTCAAAGTGAACGGTTATGTAAATACTGCCGACTCGTTTACGGAGCAATCAAAAGTAATGAATGGTTTTTCTGATTTATTAATTGAAGTGTTTGGCGAGCAGGGCAGGCATGCACGTACTTCCATAGGTGTCTTTACACTTCCGCAGAACATGGCAGTAGAAGTAGAAATGATTATCGAAATGAATGATTTGTAACAGACTGAAGTTGTTTTTTTAATCTTTTTTACCGGAATATTGCTTATTAACATTCAAAGTGTTCTTGCAGATCACACGCCTACAATTATATAAAAACTATTTGTCATTCATTTGAAAAGCTATTTTACCGATGAAGACTTTAATATTCAAAAAGGAATAAATTCAAGTTTAAAGATCTCAAACAGCTCGATAATTTATTATAGTAAATAGATTGTTAATATTAATGAAAGGTAATATTAAAAATGCCGTAACTTGAGTTGTAATTTTTAATTGTTTTTTTGACATAAAAATTTTTTATGGAAAATAACAATGATTTAAGCAGAAGAAGGTTTCTTAGAAATTCTTTATTGGTTGCCGGAGGAGTTTTCATCGCGCCACTTATTGAAAGCTGCAGTGACGATGATAAAACGGCTAACAGCGGTGCACCAGATGGAATGAAAAATGAAGGGTTTGAGACAGGAGTAGCCAGTTTTGACCCTACTGAAACAGGAGTGATTATCTGGACAAGATATTCAGCAGGTTCAGATGCTGAAATTACCTGGGAGTTAAGTAAGGATGCCGCATTTTCTGAAGTAACAAGAAAAGGGCAGGCCGCAGCATCTTCTGCAAATGATTTTACAATAGCTGTAGATGTTCAGAATATTTCTTCCAATACAAAATATTATTATAGATTTTATAATGCCAAAACCAAACAGGTAACTGTTACTGGAGAAACGCGCACGCTTCCGTCTAAAACAGATACTGTAAATGATGTAAAAATGGCTGTTGTTTCCTGTTCTAATTTTCCAGCCGGACTTTTCAATGTGTATGGAGCGATTGCTTCTTCAGATGCCGATGTAGTGGTTCATCTTGGAGATTATATTTACGAATATGCACCAGGACAGTACGGAACAAATCCTTTTACAAATCCGTTGGGCAGAGAACATAAACCAGCCAGAGAGATTACAAGCCTTAGCGATTACAGAGAACGATACAGACAATATAGAGGAGATAAAAATCTTCAGCTTCTTCATCAGAAAAAACCTTTTATATGTGTCTGGGATGACCATGAGTTTGCTAATGATTCTTATAAATCTGGTGCAGAAAACCATCAGCCGGCCGAAGGAGATTTTCAAATGAGAAAAATGGCCGCTTTTCAAGCCTACAGCGAATACATTCCGCTTAAAACAGGAAAAGATCTTAGAATTTACAGAAGTTTTAATTTCGGTAATATTCTTTCGCTTTATATGATGGATACCAGAGTTATAGCAAGAGATAAGCAGATGAGTTATGCTGATTACATTGATAATAGCGGAAATTTTGACCAGACAAAATTTAGAACAGATTTATTAAGCACCAGCAGAAAATTAATCGGAAGCGAACAAATGACTTGGCTGGGAACACAGATCAATGCAGATACTGCTAAATGGAAAGTATTGGGTCAGCAGATCCTGATGACAAAAATGCTGATTCCTGCAGAGCTGCTGATGCTTTTGAACCAAGTTTTAGCAGAAGTGGATTATTTCGGAAGTGCACAGCTAGCGACCATGCAGGCTCTTATTAGTGCAATCTCTGAACTTGTTGTTATTAAAATGAGACATAAGCAAAATGATCCTTCGTTAACTGCTCAGGAAATTGCGAGAGTTACGACAACTTTGCCCTATAATCTGGATGCCTGGGATGGTTATTTTGCAGAAAGAGAACAATTGTATGCGATACTTTCTGGAAAAAATGTTGTGGTTTTAGCCGGAGATACGCATAATGCATGGATGGGTAAACTTACTGATATGCAGGGAAATTATATAGGAACTGAAATAGCGTGCAGTTCTGTTTCATCACCAGGATTGGAAGCTTATCTTGGAATTACCGCAGACCCTTCAAAAGCGATAGAATTAGCGCAAGCATTTGCAGTACTGATAGATGATTTAGAATATGCAAATTTGTATAAACGAGGATATTCGTATCTTAAATTTACATCATCTGGTTCTGAAGCTGAATGGCGATTTGTAGACAATGTAACAACGGAAACTACCACTACTATTACAGAAAAAAAATATACGATAGCATAGAAATATCATTTGACACTAATTGAATTTTTTTCAGAAGTGTCAAAGAAATGAGTGAATTAAATCGGAACAGGAGTAATCTTGTTCCGATTTTTTTATCTTAAAATTAAACTCATCAATTATATTGAAGAATTAAAAATTGTATTTCAAAATTTAATTAAAAGATTGGCGAAACTTTAGTGGACTTTGATTTGTCTTTGCCTTAAATAGTTTGCTGAATGATTGAGGATGTTCAAAACCAAGCTGATAAGCAATTTCGCCGATAGATAATTCGGTTGTCGATAATTTTTCTTTTGCTTTCTCAATTAATTTTTCGTGAATATGTTGTTGTGTTGTTAACCCAGTGAGCTGTTTAAGCAGGCTACTCAAATATTTAGTAGAAATGTGTAAGCTCTCAGCGATGTATTCGACCGTTGGTAAGCTATTTGAAATTAAATCCTCATTATTGAAATATTCCGACAGTAAATCTTCCACCTGAATTAGCAATTTACTATTAGTTATTTTTCGGGTAATAAATTGTCTTTGATAGAAACGTTCAGCGTAATTCAGCAACGTTTCAAGATGAGAAATGATAATATCCTGACTAAATTTATCAATGTTTGAATTATATTCGTTTTGAATATTTTTCACTATATCATTTATAATGGTTTCTTCTTTGTCGGAAGAAACAATGCTTCGTTAGTGGAATAACCAAAATATTCATAATGTTTAATTTTTTTAGCCAGTGTCGTATTCCACAAAAAATCAGGATGAATAAATAACATCCAGCCTTCAAGGTTAGCAGGGACTCCATTTTCTTCTCCACGTAAAATTTGTCCCGGTGAGATAAAAGCCATTAACCCTTCATCAAAATCATATTTTTGTTGGCCGTAAATAAGTTTGTCGCAACCCCTTTTAATTGAAATAACGTATAACTCAAATAATACGGAATTTACATCTGAACTTTTCAGTTCCGATAAATTTATTAATCCAATGAGCGGATGCTGTGGTTTAGGAAGTCCCATTAGGCGATGTATTTCTGTAATGGATTCTATCCTGTAAGGTTTTGAGTTTGTCATTTCACAAAGTTAGTTTAATTTTTAAAGGGATATTTCAGCCAGATCAGAATTAAGGGTATCATCAAAAAGGGAATTTCTATCAATGCTATTTTGTAATTTCCTGCTTTGAGGGATAATGCAATAATAAGAAGAATTATTATTGCATTTAAAACATTTCCAAAGAAGAATGTTTTAGGAATCAGTTGTAAAACTGCAACTACAATGGTTAAAATTCCAAGGTAAGGAACAAATGATTCATTGATGCCTAATTCTGACATCATTTTAATTGACTGGGGATTATTTTTGTAGTTAAATGTATCCCAGCCGTGCTTTAAATTTAGTAATACTGAAACTAACAATAGTACCAACGAAATTATATTTTTTATCATTTTAGTATTTAATTTGAATGTTATTTTTTATTTAGTTCAATAAATTTTTCAAACTCTTTATGTCCAAACTTTAAAAGTAAATTTGGAGCAATTCTGCTTAACAATTTTATTAAACTGACCAATTTAGGTTTGAGTTCATGTTTATTTTTTAAAAGTCCTTTTATGGCAACCTCAATCAGTTTGTCAGCATTCATCATCATCCCGGGACTTGGCTGCATAACCCAATTGTTTTGAAGATTCGTATTAACGCCTGGCGGTATCAGTTCAAAAACCTTTACGTTCGTGTTTTCCAATTGCAATCGCAATGCTTGGGTGTAAGCATGAACGCCTGCTTTTGCGGCACTGTAAATTGGTGCTGAAGAATACGACAAAAATGCGATAGCCGAAGAAACATTGATAATTGCAGCTGATTTTTGTTTTTGCAAATGTGGCAAAAACTGATGGACCATCTGAACGGTCCCTGTAAGATTGGTGGCAATTTCACGGTTTATATTTTCCAAATCCAATTTCGTATCCTGCAAATCTATCAGCCTCATAATTCCTGCATTATTAATGATAATGTTCAATTCGGGAAATTCTCGAATAACATCTTTGTAAAGTTGTTCAATCTCATTGGGCTTACTGACATCGCTTTGAAATATATGAATTTTTGGATATTGTTTTTTGGTGTCATACAATGCTTCGAGATTGCGGCCTGTAACTATAATATTCGCCTTTTGTTCGGTAAGTTGTTTTACAAATTCCAAACCTATTCCACTTGTTCCGCCTGTTATTAATACAGTACTGTTTTTTAATTCCATATTTCTATTTGTTTGTAATACAAAATTGCAACAACATCAAAAAATGGATTTAGCCATAACACCTAATATCGTAGTCAAAAAGATAATGTACTTAGTTATCCAAAAGAAAAAGGAATAAAAAAAAAGAGTTAAAATATTGTTTGTCAATAATTTAACTCTTTTTTTTTATGGTTGTTTTGCGATATTTTGTCGTGCTATTTCCCAATACAAAAATTAGCAAAAATATTCCCAAGTAATTCGTCATTAGAAACCTGACCAGTAATAAGACCAAATTGGTACAAGGCCTCACGAATATCGAGTGCAATTAAATCACTTGAAAGATTAGTTTCAAGTCCAAATTTTACTTTTTGTATTTCATCCAAAGCTTTTAATAAAGAATCATAATGTCTTGTATTGGTGACAATAGTTTCATTATTTCTTAAGGCTCCGGTATTTACAAACGAAAGCAATTGATCTTTTAATTCTTCCACACCTTCTTTATTTTTTGCACTCAGGAAAATTTGTTTCAGGTTTAAAGTTTCAAGTTCCTGACGTGTATTTTGAAGTTGTTCCTGACTAAGCTGATCTATTTTATTACAAACAATTAAAATTTCTTTTAAGGGATATTTGTTTTTTATTTTCTCAATTTCAATTATAAACGAAGCACTCGAAACCTGAAACTTTAAACTATCCATAAGATAGATAACGAGCTGCGCCTGTTCTATTTTTTCGAAAGTTTTTTTGATTCCGATACTTTCAACTACATCTTTGGTTTCACGAATTCCCGCAGTATCAATAAATCTGAAACCAATTCCACCAATAACCAACTCATCTTCAATTGTATCTCTGGTTGTTCCCGCAATGTCAGAGACAATGGCTCGTTCTTCGTTTAATAAAGCATTTAACAATGTCGATTTACCAACATTTGGTTCACCAACGATCGCAACCGGAATTCCGTTTTTAATTACATTTCCAACTGCAAATGAATCGATTAAACGTTTTAATACAAATTCAATTCTATTTAATAATTCATGAAATTGAGTTCGGTCAGCAAATTCTACATCTTCTTCGGCAAAGTCTAATTCTAATTCAATTAAAGAGGCAAAATTTAAAAGCTCTTCGCGTAATTTGGCAATTTCATTACTAAAACCCCCACGCATTTGCTGCATTGCAATTTGGTGAGATGCTTCATTATCAGACGAAATCAAATCGGCAACAGCTTCTGCCTGCGACAAATCAAGTTTTCCGTTTAAAAAAGCTCTCAACGTAAATTCCCCAGCATCAGCCATTCTACAGCCTTTTCTCAATAACAATTGAATTATTTGCTGTTGAATATAAGTCGATCCGTGGCAGGAAATTTCGATTGTATTTTCTCCGGTATAGGAGTTCGGACCTTTAAAAACCGAAACCAATACTTCATCAAGTGTTTTTGAATCATCAACAATATGACCCAAGTGCAAAGTATGCGTTTTTTGTTTGGTTAAGTCCTTGTTTTTTATTGATTTAAAGACAGAATTTCCGATAGTAATTGCTTCAGAACCTGAAATTCGAATTATGGCAATAGCTCCAGCTCCGGAAGGTGTTGCCAATGCAACTATAGAATCTTGATTTATCATGGTGCAAAGGTATAAAAAAAGGCACAAAGTTTGAAATCGATGTTGTCCTGAAAAGTGAGATTTAAGAAGTAAAAAGGCTATTTATAAAAGGAAAAATTAAATGTTAAATTACTGATAATTATCAGAGTAGTTTGTTTTTAGAATGATTAAATTTGAGAGAATAACTTTATAACCTGAAACAAAATGAAAAAGATATTAGTACCCACGGATTTTTCTGAAGCTGCAACAAATGCTTTTGTACATGCTTTAGAATTTGCTAAAATTGTTAATGCAGAACTTATTTTGCTGCATACATTTGAAATTCCGGTTTATGACAGTCAGTTTTTCCCTGAAAATTATGCATCAATATATAGCTCGATAGAATTGTCAAAATTTGAAGTATTTAAAGATGAAATTCCAAAACTGCGAACCATTGCGATGGAACGTAACTTAGAAGATATTGTTATAAAACACCGTTTGATGGATGGTGATCTTATTTATAATTTAAAAAATGCCGTCGAAGAAGATAAAATAGATTTTGTAATAATGGGTACCACGGGCGTTTCTGACTGGACAAAATTTTTCCTCGGATCTAATACCAGTTCTGTAATTTCAGGAGTTGAAGTTCCTGTTTTATGTGTTCCTATCGACGCAAAGTGCAAAAAAATAAAAACTATCGGATTTACGACGCGTTACCGTGAAAAAGATAAAAAAGAACTGCGTAAAGTTTTGCAAATAGCCCAAAAAACAGGTGCTAAAGTAAAAAGTTTGTATGTAAAAAATTCTCATTCAGATGTTGCAGATATTACTATTAAAGAATGGGAAGTAGAGTTTGCCAACGACAATGTAGAGTTTTTAGTCCTTCCGAGCGATAATGTAAAAGAGACTATTATCGATTTTATTCTGTATAAAGACATAGACGTTCTGACCACAATAACTCATAAAAAATCTTTTTTCGAAAGCCTTTTTGATTCAAGTTTTACTCAAAAAATAGCAAAACAAGTTTCTGTGCCTGTTTTAGTTATGCACGAGAACTAAAATTCAGTCTTTTTTTACTATTGATTTTATGATTCAAAACCTATATTTGTATTTCATCAAATCAATAAAATGAATTCATATCAAGATAAAGTCGCGCATTATTCTGAACTTTTTAATAAAATCAATAAAAGGTACAATAGCATAAGTATTCTACGTTTGTTAAGTGTTTTTTTATGTTTGTTTTTGCTGTTTTATTACATCAAAACAAATGAAATTCTTTACGTAGCTTTTGCTTTTCTGTCTTTTGTTGGTTTTGTTTTTTTAATGCGTATTCATTCGCGTTTGTCATTTCAAAAACAAATTACTACAGCACTTTTAAAAATAAATGAAAATGAAATTTCATTTCTAAAAAGAGAAAAACTTCCTTTTGAAAACGGAATTGAGTTTAATGATTTTCATCATCCGTATGCGTATGATTTAGATATTTTTGGCGAACATTCATTATTTCAAAACTTAAACAGAACAGCCACTTTTATCGGAAAAAAAACATTGGCTAATCAGTTGCTCACACAGTTTTCCAATGAAATTATTTTAGAAAATCAAGAAGCAATTAGTGAACTAAAATCTAAGATCGACTGGAGACAGGATTTTTTAGCGCTTGCCACTGTCAGTAATGACACGAAGAATTCTTATGATTCGATAATGTACTGGAAATCATTTCAAAATAATTCACTACCTAAAGTTTTAATTGCGCTTTCGCTTATTATGCCAACTTTATTTTTTGGTCTTTTAATCGCTTATTTAATAACTTCAAAAACAATATTATTATCGTATTTGACTTATGTTTTTATTGCCAATATGATTGTTTTAGGAAAATCATTAAAACGAATTCAATCTGAAATTGCCCAGGCAGATAACGTTGATAAAATTATCAAGCAATACAGTTTATTAGTTCGGAAAATAGAAACTGAAAAATTTCAATCAAAAAAACTAATTGATTTACAACAGCAATTGCTTTTTAAAAACACTGCTGCCAGCGCGCATTTAAAACAACTCTCGGAATTGTTTTCCAGAATGGACACGATTAGCAATTTTGTTACAGCAATTGCGTTTAACGGTACATTTTTATTTAATCTTCATGTTTTAAGAGCACTTTTGAAATGGAAAGAAAATTATTCCGACGAAATCGAAAAATGGATTAACATCATTGGTGAATTCGAAGCTTTGAATAGTTTGGCTAATTTGGCCTATAATAATCCTGATTTTGTTTTCCCTGAAATTAATTCAGAATACAAAATTGGGTTTAAAGATTTGGGTCATCCACTGTTAAATCCACTAACGAGAGTAGGGAATGATACGCATTTTTATCCTGAATCCTTTATGATTTTAACGGGCTCAAATATGTCTGGAAAAAGTACTTTTTTAAGGAGTTTAGGCGTAAATATGGTTTTAAGTGGAATTGGTTCTGTTGTCTGTGCTTCAGAAGCTAACATTCATCCATTGCCAGTTTTGGTTTCAATGCGATTATCAGATTCTTTAGCTGATAGTGAATCTTACTTTTTTGCCGAAATTAAGCATTTAAAACAAATTATGGATGCTCTCGAAGACAAACCTGCTTTTGTGTTATTAGATGAAATTTTAAGAGGAACAAACTCTGATGATAAACGAAACGGAACAATTGAAGTAGTGAAAAAGATTATCGCCAAAAAAGCAATTGGAGCCATCGCGACGCACGATATCGAAGTGTGCCTGACAACAAATGAATATCCTGATATTCTAACGAATCAATGTTTTGAAGTTGAAATTCAAAACAATGAACTTCATTTTGATTATAAACTCCGCAATGGAATCTGTAAAAATAAAAGCGCCACTTTTTTGATGAAGAAAATGGGAGTGATTTAGAATTTTAGATTTTAGATTTTAGATTTTTGATTTCGTGTGTCATTCTGAGCGAAGTCGAAGAGCGCAAAGTAACCACAAAGTGAAAAATCTAAAATCTAAAATCTAAAATCTAAAATCTAAAATCTAAAATCTAAAATTATTTCTGTACTTCTCGAATCGTATTCACAAAAGCTTCAACAGGCTGTGCCCCGGAAACGGCATATTTTCGATCAAAAACAAAAAAAGGAACTCCTTGAACACCAATTTCCTGTGCTTCGCTAATATCTGCTTTTACGTCTTTTAAAAACAAGCTTTCATTCTCTATAACTTCTTTAACTTCATTTGAATCTAAACCAGCTTTAACAGCCAATTCAATTAAAGTTTCAGAGTTGTTTAAGTCTCTACCTTCAGTAAAATAAGCTTTAAAGAAAACTTCTTCCATTTCATCGCCTAATTTTTTGGTTTTGGCCAGTTGTATGATACGATGCGAGGTTAGAGAATTTGAAATAATAGCTTTATCAAAGTGATAGTCTAAACCAACGCTTTTTGCGCGTTCTACCACACCTTTATGCATTTCTATTGATTGCTCAACTGAAATTTCTTTTCGTTCAGCTAGGAACGTATAAACATCTTTTCCTGATTGCGGCGTAATAGTTGGGTCAAGCTGAAAACTTTTCCACTCAATTTCAAATTCACCATTTGGAAATTCAGCTAAAGCTGTTTCCAGTTGTCTTTTTCCGATATAACAAAACGGACACATGATGTCCGACCAAATTTCTATTTTCATAATACAAAGTTAAGTAAAAATTTGTTTCAGGTTTCCAATTTGCCTGCATTGTGTTTTTCTACCGCAAAGTCACAAAGGTTTACGCGAAGTTCGCAAAGTTTTTACACAAAGCTTTGCGTTCTTCGCGTTTGTGAATACAGTCTGAGTAAAAAAACTTTTGCGAACTTCGTGGTAAAAATCTACACAAGCCTTAATAGCATTTCAACCTGAAATCTGAGACTTGAAACAAAAAAAATCCTCAAAATAAAAAACCGCAATTCTCTTGAAAGAATTGCGGTTTCTAGGTATAAAAAATGGTTGGTTAATAGCGATGTTTTTTTTTTACAATGATATGTCTTTAATCTGAAACTAAAAAAAATCCCTGTAACAAAAAGAAGTTTTGATGTTAACTATTTAACATTACAGGCATTACCAACATAGTAACAGTTTCGCCTTCTTCTAAACCATCAACTGGTGTAAGAATCCCGGCTCTGTTTGGTAATGACATTTCTAACATAATCATGTCAGATTGTAAGTTAGTCAACATTTCTGTTAAAAAACGAGAGTTGAAACCAATTTGAAGATCATCTCCTTGATAATCACAAGTTAGTCTTTCCTCAGCTTTGTTTGAGTAATCGATATCTTCTGCAGAAACATTTAATTCAGCTCCGGCAATTTTTAAGCGAATTTGGTGTGTAGTTTTGTTTGAGAAAATCGCAACACGACGAACTGAACTTAAAAATAAAGAACGATCAATCATTAATTTATTTGGATTTTCTTTTGGAATTACCGCTTCATAGTTTGGATATTTTCCATCAATTAAACGACACATCAAAATATAATTATCAAATGAGAAAGTCGCATTCGAATCGTTGTATTCAATTTTTACTTCAGCATCAGAAGTTCCTAAAATACTTTTTAAAATGTTTAAAGGTTTTTTAGGCATAATAAAATCTGCAACCTGAGATGCTTTTACATCTGTACGAGCGTATTTTACCAATTTATGAGCATCTGTTGCAACAAATGTTAGACCTTCTGGAGAGAACTGAAAGAAAACACCGGACATTACCGGACGTAAATCATCATTTCCTGCAGCAAAGATAGTTTTGCTTACAGCAGTTGCCAAAATATGAGCAGGAACAAGTGTTACAGACGGATCTTCAAGGTGTACTGATTTTGGGAATTCTTCTCCGGCAGCATATGCTAATGCATATTTTCCTGAGTTTGAGCTAATTTCGACTGTATTGTTTTCTTCAACTGTAAAAGTTAAAGGTTGTTCCGGAAACGTTTTCAAAATTTCAAGCAAAAGTTTTGCAGGCACAGCCACGCTTCCTTTACTTGTAGAATCAATTGATAATGTAGCAGACATTGTAGTTTCAAGATCTGAAGCCGAAACTGTCAATTCATTGTTGTCTAGTTCAAATAAAAAGTTATCTAAAATAGGCAACGTATTGTTACTGTTAATTACACTACCTAAAACTTGTAATTGTTTTAATAAGTACGAACTCGATACTATAAATTTCATCTCTTTTGTTTTATTTTTTTCTCTTTTCCTTAGTTTTTCTTCCACTAAGATAGATTTTACAAATATATCGCAAACAATTTTAGTATTGCAATTTTTTTATTAACATCTATTTGCTATATTTTCTTTTGCGTATGTAGGTAAAAGCCAATCCAAAAACCAATAAAATTAGAATTGGAAGTCCGATAGTTATGAATTGTGTAAGACTATAATTTTCGTAAACTTTTTCCTTATCTAATAATGGCAATTCTAAATCTTTGCTTCTAATGTTAATAAGTCCGGTATCATCCAGTAAATAATTAACGCAATTCATCATAAAATCTTTATTATCATACAGGTTTCCTGTGCGCTGATCATAACCTAATTCAACCGGCATCAGGTTTTTATCTAATTGATTTCTTGCTAAATCTCCATCAGAAATTACAATCATTTTTGTAGGTTTTCCTTTTGCCTGAAATGAATCTTCTTTGAAAGGTAAAACGCGATTCTCAAAAACGGAATGAAAACTTCCTTCTAATAAAACAGCTAAAGGTAAATTTCCTTTATTTATATAATCCTGAGGAGAGGTTTGCTCTGTTACGATGTTCAAATTAACTTCAACCGGAGTTCCAATTTTTTTAGAATATTGAGAAGATTGCAATAGAACCGTTTTTTTGATTCCGTTTTTCAAGGTGTCAATCGGATTTGCGAAATCGAATTTTATTCCACCTAAATTTTTTACAATTGGATGTTTGCTCGTTGGATACACTTGTGGAGCATATTTCCAGATAAATTCCTGATATTGTGTGGCGCTTCCTTGCTCACCTGTGGCTAATTTTATCGGACTTCCTTGTTCGTCTTTTATTAAATCGGGATTAATTCTAAATCCATATTTAAAGAACATATCATTCAAATTCAAATCTCTCGGATATGCTAAAGTTGCTCCGGATTGATTGTATAAACTGTCCATATCGGCCGCAACCTGATCGATTAACCACAATGTTTTTCCGCCATTCATGATAAACTGATCTAAAACCTGTTTTTCTTCGTCAGAAAAAGTTTCAGTTGGTTTTGAAATAATCGCAAGATCATATTTCTTCAAAGCCTCTAAAGTTCCTGTCGCATTTTTAGCAACAGAGTCTAATGTAAAAGGCCCGATATAATAGCTTTCTTTAATTTGCTTCAACATATTGGCAATGTGAACTTCATGTAATTCGCCATTTCCTTTGATGATCGCAACTTTCTTTTGTCTGTCTTTGCTGATTTTATTAATGGCATCGGCAATTGAATATTCTAAATGCTGAATTGATCCAATTACTTTTTGCGTAGTCGAAGCGCCCATTATGTTTTTCAATAATGGAATATTAACTTCTTTATTGTTGTAAACTGCAACAGCCCACGGGAATACCATTGCCTGCGATTGTTTTCCTTTATCGTCAACCGTAATGTTTATTGGTGTAAGTCCTTTTTGATAAAGCGATTTTACGACGGCCATACTTTCGTCTTCGTTTTCCATCGGATTTACAAATTCGAAAACAATATTGCTATTATAAGCCTGAAATTCTTCTAATAATTGTTTGGTTTCCTGTTGCAAACGTCTGAAATCTGCCGGCAAATCACCTTGCATATAAATCTTAATCGACAACGGATTTTTAACCTGTTTTACGATTTGTAAAGAAGTTTCAGATAATGTATATCGCTTGTCTTTGGTTAAATCAAATCGGTGGAAAAACAAACTTCCTAGAACATTTAAAACGATTAAAACGAAAACGGTAATACCTAACGTTTTGATATTTTGTTGAGTAGATGCTTTCATTACGCTTTAAAAGATTTTAATTGATAAACAGTAAAAGACAAAAACAAAACCGTGATACTTAAAAAATAAATAACATCACGAGTATCGATAACGCCCCGACTCATACTTTTAAAATGATCCTGCATACCAAATGCTGAAATAAGGGTTGAAGATCCCGGAATTAATGTAGCCAATGCTTCAAAACCAAAATAAAAAACAAAGCATAAAAAAACGGCAATGATAAAAGCCACAATTTGATTTTCTGACAGGGTAGAAGTAAAAATTCCGATAGCAGAATAAGCAGCGATTAAAAACAACAAACCGAAATAAGAACCAATTGTGCTTCCCATATCGATATTTCCTTCAGGAGAACCCAAATTCGAAAGTACTTTTACATATATAAATGTGGGAACAATTGCTAAAATAATCAATAATAAAGATCCTAAAAATTTTCCGTTTACGATTTCCCAAATCGATAATGGTTTGGTTAAAAGCAATTCTAATGTTCCTTGTTTTTTTTCATCAGAGAAACTTCTCATCGTTACGGCCGGAATCAGAAAAATTAGAATCCAGGGCGCCAAAGTGAAAAACGGAGTCAAATCAGCATAACCTGTATTTAAAATATTGTAATCTCCTTCAAAAACCCATAAAAATAGTCCGTTGCTAATTAAGAAAATAGCAATGACCAAATAGCCAATAGGAGAGCCAAAAAAGGATTTTATTTCTCGTAAAATGATTGATTTCATTTATTTTTTGTTTAATCGTTTATTCGTTTGAATAGTTTATCTGTTTCAGTTTTCAGGTTCTTCCAGATTTGCGAACTTTGCATTTTGTAAAAACCTTGTAATATAATCGTAGCGTTCTTTGCGGTTAAATTTTTTCAGTATTAAAACCAGTATAGTAAATTAATTTAAACTAAAGAAACAATTTTATCGACGCTCCACGCTTCTGGTTTTGCATTAAAGAGTTTTTTTGTAAAATCCCAAACGCTATTAAAAAGTTCAGATTGTCTGTAATTTTCTAAGTCTTCTTCGGTTTCCCAATAACTGTATGTAAAAAATATGCATTTGTCATTTTTGTCCTGATACAATTCTAAAAAACGATTTCCGTCTGCATTTCGTATTTTGTCTTTTACGGTTTCAAAATTCTCCAGAAAATCAGGAATTTTTTCTTCGTGAAAACTCATTTTTACTATTCTGACAAACATCTTTGTGATTTTAGATTTTAGATTGTTGATTTTAGATTTTTGAATGTCTAAAGATTCTTCAGGTGCGCAAAAATACCAAAATTGATTGTTCTTTTTAGGAAAATTTTAAAATTCCAATTATGAAAATTCCAAATTCCAAATTCCCGCAATTTTTGAATCTGAAATCAACAATCTGAAATCTAAAATATTTAAAGAAACTGAACCGTAATTACATCGCGATAATTCAATCCCAACAAACTATTTGCAGAACCAACTTTTGAAGGATTGCCTCTAAAAATGGCAATTTCAAGAAATCCGGCTTCGTTAAAAATAGCCAGTTTTTCTCCTTCGTATGTTTTTATTGGGTATTTTTCTGAAGTTGCAATGGCTGAATAATTTGGCAGAATGGTTTTGATGCTTTTGGGTTTCATTACAATTTCGTACGGACGGCCTTTTGCTACTTCTATAAATTGCTTTTTAGAAATATTAGTCACAATGTTTCCGAGATGATCGATATAAATTACATATCCTTTTAGCGAATTTCCATCGTTTGAAACCACTGCCTGTAATTCGTTTATTTCCTTAATTCCGGAAACTTCTCTTCCAATCACATTCAATAAACCGCCTTTTGCAATATGGCAGGCGACTTGTATAAAAATATCCAGATCGCTGAATTCACTAGGAAAACGATCGTGAACATTAATTTCGACAATTTTTTGCGGAACAATTTTTTGTGTAAGCATACTTAAAATGCCATTATCGGCACAAATAAAGTAATGATCGTTCCATTCCATAGCAATATGCTGATTCTCTTTATTACGTTCGATATCAACTCCAATTAAATGGACTGTTCCTTTTGGAAAACTTAAATAAGATGCCCCGATAATATAGCTTGCTTCGGCTGTATTAAACGGGTCTATATCATGTGAAATGTCAATTATTTGAGCCTCTGAATATTCAGATAAAATTTTACCCTTTAGCGAACCCACAAAGTGGTCTTTTAAGCCGTAATCAGTAGTAAGGGTAATTATTGACATAATTTTGTTTATAACTATTGGTAGTTTTTAAATCTAATTTTCATTAAATTTGAGATATGCAAATCTAGTAATACTAAATACAAATTGAAAGAAGAAAAGACAATTTGCATTTAAAGATAAAACAACCCGACAACATAGATTTACAAAACAAATTTAATTTTAATTTAAAACTACCTCATTTGAACGAAAGAATAATCGAGCTAATAGACATCGCTCCAAAAGACTTTTGGGGCGCTCAGGACACTCATCTTGAAATAATTAAAAAGTACTACCCAAAGCTTAAAATAGTAGCAAGAGGGACGACTTTGAAAGCATTTGGCGAAAAAGAAGTTTTAGATGAATTCGAGAAAAGATTTCAGAGGCTGATGCTTCATTTTACCAGATACAACAACATTGACGATAATGTAATTGAACGCGTAATTATGGATGGTCAGGATGAAAAAAAATCATACGATCATGACAAAATATTAGTTCACGGAGTTGGCGGTAAGATTATTAAAGCCATGACGCCAAATCAACAATTATTGGTAGATACCATCAAGAAAAATGATATGGTATTTGCAGTTGGACCAGCAGGAACCGGAAAAACCTATACAGGTGTGGCAATGGCCGTAAAAGCACTGAAAGAAAAGGAAGTAAAAAGGATCATACTTACACGACCGGCAGTAGAAGCAGGAGAAAACCTTGGTTTCCTACCCGGTGATATGAAAGAAAAACTAGATCCGTATATGCAGCCTCTTTATGATGCTTTGCGCGATATGTTACCCAACGAAAAGCTCGAAGATTACATATTAAAAGGAATTATTCAGATTGCGCCATTGGCATTTATGCGCGGACGTACGCTTGATAATGCCTTTGTAATTCTGGATGAAGCACAAAATACAACACACTCGCAAATGAAAATGTTTTTGACCCGTATGGGAAAAAATGCCAAATTCATGATTACGGGTGATCCAGGACAGGTCGATTTACCACGCAGAACTATTTCGGGTTTGAAAGAAGCTATTTTAGTTTTGAAAGACGTTGACGGAATCGGGATTATTTATCTTGATGATAAGGATATCGTGCGTCACCGATTAGTGAAAAAGGTAATTGATGCTTATAAACAAATAGAGAATCACGATTAAGTTTTTATTTAATGAAATGTCAAATGTAAATCGTAAAATGTGTTTTGATGTTTAATGATATTCGTTTTATTCATGTTCTTTTTAGAAATGTGTAAAACGAATATTTTTTTTGAATTTACTCTTTTTAAACTTTATATAAATGAAACAACTAGATGATTTTTACCTAAACCAGGAAGAACCTATAAAAGAGACACTTCTTGCATTAAAAGAAATCATTCTAAAACAAGACCAAGACATCACAAATGTCCTTAAATATGGAATGCCATTTTTCTGCTATAAAGGAAAAATGTTTTGTTATTTATGGATTCACAAAAAACTCAAGCAACCTTATATCGGAATTGTAGAAGGAAAACACTTTGATGAATCTTTTTTAATTCAGGAAGATCGATCGAGAATGAAAATTATGTTATTTGATTCTGATGAAGATTTGCCATTAGAAAAGATAGAAATGGTTTTGCAGAAGGCATTGAATTTGTATAAATCTGGAATTATTAAAGTTTAAATTACCAATAATTTACTTTTTGAAGAAATAGTTAAATATATAATAAACTTGTGTCATTTTAGGCTTTCATGCCTTGTAATCTTTGCTCAACTGGTCATAAAACCTTAAATTTGCATAATCATAAATACTTGATTACTAATATGACTTCAAAACTTAAAAATATAAAAGTTGTTGTAAGTGACTTAGACGGAACTTTACTCAACACCCAACACAGAATATCAGATTATACCAAATCTATTTTTCAGGAACTTCACAATCAAAATTATCTTATCATTGTTGCAACTGGCCGCCATCATCTTGATGCAATGGCAATTATCGACACGCTCGAAGTTCCGGTTTATTTGGTAAGTTCAAACGGAGCGAGAATACATTCACCTGAAAAAAAAGAACTTTTTGCATTCAATTTAAATAGTGATGTTGTTAAAGCAGCATTAAATATTGAAATCGATCCTGAAATTACAGTTGTTTTATTTAAGGAAAATGTCTGGCAAACGAATAAATTAAGCGAAAAACTAAATGCTTTTCAAACGGAATTAAAATACCGTCCGGAATTGGTTGATTACAAAAAGCTGGAAGATTTTGGTTCTATTAAGTTATTCTTTTCATGTGATAATCATGAAAAACTAGTAAAATTAAAAGATGACATTTTAGCAAATTCTTCAGAACATTTGCATCATGCATTTAGTCTGCCAACTTGTTTGGAATTTATGGATAAGTCGATAGACAAAGCCGTTGCCATTGAACAAGTGCTGGAAAAAGAAGGTTTTACCTTAGATGAAGTGGTTTCTTTTGGAGATGGTTTTAACGATGTTCAAATGTTATCTGCATCAGGAAAAGGTTTAATTATGGGTAATGCTCCTGCTTTATTAAAAGAAACATTGCCTGATTTAGAAGTTATAAAAACAAATGCCGAAGATGGCGTTGCAAAATATATTTCATCAAAAATTTTGAATAAAGAGTTTGTAGCAAGCTAATTTCAATTCATTATAATAAATAAACAAAATGCCTGTAGAATTTCTATAGGCATTTTGTTTTAAGTACCTTTAGATTATAAAATGCAATATTTCTTGATGCATCTCTTTCTTTTCATTGGATACTCTGTGAAATAGTTTTAAATTTGCATTAATAAAACAAAAACACAACTTAAGGATAATGAGCAATACAATCACAACTACAAATTTTAATTTCCCAAATCAGAAATCAGTTTACCGCGGAAAAGTTAGAGAAGTTTATAACATTAACGACGAACTTTTGGTAATGGTTGCAACCGACAGACTTTCGGCTTTTGATGTGGTTTTGCCAAAAGGTATTCCATACAAAGGACAAATTCTAAATCAGATTGCGACAAGATTTATGGAATTAACAGAAGATATTGTTCCAAACTGGTTGATTGCATCTCCGGATCCAAATGTAGCTGTAGGACATTTATGTGAGCCTTTTAAAGTAGAAATGGTTATTCGTGGATATCTTTCAGGGCACGCTGCTCGTGAATATGCTGCAGGAAAAAGACAAATTTGCGGCGTAACAATGGCCGAAGGTTTAAAAGAAAATGACAAATTTCCGGAACCAATTATTACACCAACAACAAAAGCAGATAACGGTTCTCATGACGAAGATATTTCCCGTGAAGATATTTTATCAAAGGGAATAGTTTCAGAAGAAGATTATATTGTTTTAGAGAAATTTACACGTGATTTATTTCAAAGAGGAACTGAAATCGCAGCTTCTCGCGGCTTAATTTTAGTAGATACCAAATACGAATTCGGAAAAACAAAAGATGGTGTAATTGTTTTAATTGATGAAATTCATACACCTGATTCTTCTCGTTATTTTTATGCCGAAGGTTATGAAGAAAGACAAGAAAAAGGGGAGGAGCAAAAACAATTGTCTAAAGAGTTTGTGCGTCGCTGGCTGATCGAAAATGGTTTTCAGGGTCAGGAAGGACAACAAATTCCTGAAATGACAGATGCATATATCGAATCAGTTTCTGAGAGATATATTGAGTTGTACGAGAATATTTTAGGTGAAAAATTCGTAAAAGCTGATATTGCTAATATTGATCAACGTATTGATAAAAACGTATTAGAATACCTTGAAACTAAATAGTAATTTCGGGTTTAAACTAACTATTTAAACCATGAACTTAATTACAAATAAAAAAAATGCCTTGCTATCTCTATTTATGATAGCAGGGCATTTTCTTTTTGCGCAAATTGATAAAAATGCGACAAAAGAAACGAAAGTTTTGTATGAGAATTTAAAACTAATTTCAAAAAATCATATTCTTTTCGGACATCAACATGCGCTTGAATATGGGTACGGATGGTCAAATGAACCCAATCGTTCAGATGTTAAATCAGTTACTGGTTCGCATCCGGCCGTTGTAGGAATTGATTTTAGTGGATTTTCCGGAAAATCAAAAGAGCAAATAGAAAAAACAAAAGAGATTTTAAGAAAGAATGTTATTGATACTTATGAAAGAGGCGGAATCACAACCGTTTCATGGCATTTTATAAATCCGGTTTCCGGAAATAGTTTTTATAAAAAAGATTCGACTGCTGTTGCTGCAATGTCTTTAATTAAAGAAGGTGGCTCACATCATGAACAATACAAAGAAATTTTAAAAACGATTGCTGATTTTGCTCATTCTGTAAAAGCCAAAGATGGCTCGCTTGCGCCAATGATTTTCAGGCCTTTTCATGAATTTGATGGCGATTGGTTTTGGTGGGGAAAACCCTACACCTCTCGTGAAGACTTTATCGCGGTTTGGCAATTTACAGTTTCTTATTTAAGAGATACTTTGGGCGTTCATAATTTTATCTACGCTTTTTCTCCGGATAATAAATTCAATTCAGAATCTGAATACTTAGAACGGTATCCGGGAGATAATTATGTAGATATGTTTGGAATGGATGATTATGGTGATTTTGGAAGAGATGGAAAATATGATCTGGAAGCTGCAACTAAAAAGCTCTGCATAATTTCAGATCTCGGAATAAAAAAGAACAAGTTAGCAGCTTTTACAGAAACGGGTTTAGAATCTATTCCCAATCCAACTTGGTGGACAGAAACGTTATTGAAAACTTTACAAACAAAAAAACTTGAATTAGCCTATGTTTTAGTTTGGAGGAATGACGCTACAAGTCCTACTCATTTTTATGCGCCTTTTCCGGGTCAGGTTAGTGCCCCTGATTTTATTAAGTTTTATGATAATCCCTACACTTTATTCGAAAACGATTTGAAGGATATCTATAAAAACAAATTCAAATTGTAAATTTTATGTTTACTATAAATCCAAATAAAATATAGAGATAAAATAACTTCATTTATCCCTTTTCTGATTTTACTTGTTAAAGTCTGGATATTAAATTTTTAAGTATTTTCTTATTTTTCAGACTTTTGTTAATTTTTTTTATTTACATCAAAAATTGATTATTACTGTTCTATTTATTTAGTTTTAATGAATAAATTCTTCCTTTTTTGTACATAATATTATTGTAGAGTTAAAATCATAAAGTATTGATTTTAATTTTTTTAAAAAACTTCAGATTTAATTTTAAGAAATATTCGTTTTAGTGTAACATTTCTACCTTTGCAGCGTCTATTATAAAAAATTAAGAAATTAACGTTTGGAATATTTTGAATTCATTAAGTAAACGTTAACAATTAGTTAAAACAAAGTACCTTGCATAGCAATATACTAGAATTTAATATACATTTGCATAAGTTTAACAACAACCCATTATCAATCAAATAATTATCAATCAATTAAAAACAAAATCATTATGAAAAATTCAGTTATTTATTTAGGATTAGCTTTAGTAGCATTCGCAAATGTTTCAATGGCTTCAAATTACAAAACGTGTGTTAAAGATCAGGTAGAAGTATCAGTATCTTTCGGAACTCCATTAACAGTTGCTGTTAGTAAAGGAGATATTGAAGTAGTGAAAAAATTTATCGAATACGGTGCTGATGTAAATGAAAAATCAGATGACATGTCTCCTTTAATGATCGCTGCCCGTTATAACAAAGTAGAAATTATTAAAGTTTTATTAGCTAGTGGAGCTCGTCCATCAGATAAAAACGAACAAGGATATACAGCTTTAAAATTTGCACAATTATCTAATGCAACAGAAGCTATTGCACTTTTGAAAGCTGCAAAATAAGAGTTTAAAAATAAGTTTGAGTTAGTACACAAAAACGACCTTCATTGAGCAGAAGGTCGTTTTTTTTGTTTAAGCTTTTTTGTTTTAATCTTTTTGTTTCAATAAAACTATGATTATTCTAAAATGATATTTTTTGAATTTGCTTATCCTGAATTTTTGAGAATGCAATAAGCCCAACTATCGCCCCGATTGTTGCAAATAACATATCCGACTGTGTATCCCAAACATAACCCTGAGTTCCTAAAAAGGCATCGCCGCCATCTCCGGTTGCTAAGGAAACAAACCATTCTATAAATTCGTAAGCGGCACTTATGGCCACACAAATGCTTACAATAATAAAATTGAAGAAGCTTTTATTGCTTATTACATTTTTGCGAATAAATAATTCTCTTATTATCATTGCCGGAACTAAGCCTTGCGCAAAGTGCCCCACTTTATCATAATTGTTTCTGCTCTGATGAAATACTTCTTTTATATAATCAAAAAGCGGAACTTCGGCATACGTATAATGTCCTCCAATAAATAAGATTATGCAATGCACTAGTATTAAAGTATAAGTGAAATTTGTAAATCTGAATTTCTGGAAAGTAAAGGCTAAAATCAAAAATCCAATAATCGCCGGAATAATTTCAAGAAAACATGTAAAAGCTTCTTTAGGATTTATAATTGAAGCTATAAAACTGATAAAAAATACGGTTATTAAAAAGTAGATATATTTCATATAAATTTAAAATGATTAGTGCAATATATTAAACTAAAAGGTAACAGAATCAAAAAAGCACCATTAAAAAATGATGCTTTTTCCCTAACAAAACCTAATTAATTTAACCAAAATTAATTTATTTTAAAACTCCTTACTCAATAGGAGCATTTTTCTTGCGGTTGAATACCCAAAATATAATTGGGAAAACCAATAACGTTAATATTGTTGCAGTAATTAATCCTCCGATAATTACAATCGCTAAAGGTTTTTGTGATTCTGAACCAATTCCCGTTGAAATAGCTGCCGGCATTAAACCTATCGATGCCATAAGTGCTGTCATAACAACTGCTCGTGTTCTGGCTTTTACACCTAAAAAGATAGACTCTTCCAGACTTAATTTTGCTTTAATGTTATGATGAAATTCAGATATTAAAATCACGCCATTCTGAATACAAATTCCTAATAAGGCAATAAAACCAACACCTGCAGAGATTCCAAAATTCATTCCTGTAACATGCAAAGCGATAATTCCTCCAATAATTGCAAACGGAACATTGGCCAAAACAAGCAATGAATCTTTGATGTTTCCGAAAAGAATAAACAACAATACAAAAATCCCGATTAAACTGATTGGAACTACCTGAGCCAAACGCGCGCTGGCACGAACCTGATTTTCAAATTCACCTGTCCAGCCTACAGTATAACCATTAGGGAGTTTCATTTTTGCTACTTTAGCCTGAGCTTCAGCAATTGTGCTTCCTAAATCCCGATCACGAACAGAGAATTTCACGCCAATAAAACGTTTGGTATTATCTCTGTAAATGAAAGCCGGGCCAGTAATCGTTTT
Organism: Flavobacterium chryseum; assembly: GCF_004362015.1. Taxonomy (GTDB): domain Bacteria; phylum Bacteroidota; class Bacteroidia; order Flavobacteriales; family Flavobacteriaceae; genus Flavobacterium. Next base: position 9,321 of record NZ_SNWW01000006.1, on the reverse strand, counting down.
TAATTCACAAATCTCTTTCAAAGGAATTTTTATTCCGCTAATTGTTGGCACTTTAAGTTCGCTGATATCATTTTCGTCTTTACGATATTCTTTAGAAAAACGAACTCTGACATCGAATTTTTTCTCGTCTTCATATTTTTCAGTAGCCGTTTTTCCACCAAAAGCCAATTCTAAAACTGCTTGTGCATCACTTAATGTCACTCCGTAAGCCGCCATTTTATCTCGATCAAGAATTACACTAATTTCGGGCTGACCAACATTTCTAAGAATTCCGACATCTTTAATTCCCGGAATATCTTTTATTTGTTTTAAAACCTCATTAGATAATTCATCGAGTTTATCAAGATCATCACCATAAATTTTTACCGCATTTGAGGCTTTAAAACCTGCTACAGATTCTGCAACGTTATCAATAACGGGCTGCGAATAATTATAAGTAATTCCCTGATGAACTTTGAGTTTTTTATCCATTTGATTGATCAAATCATCCATAGTGATTTTTCGTGTCCATTCTGATTTTGGTTTTAAATCAACCTGAAGCTGTATGAACCCAAAACCATTAGGGTCTGTTCCGTCATTACTTCTTCCGGTTTGCGATAAAACATTTTTTACTTCAGGAAAAGTTTCCAAATCTTTTCGAATCATTGCGGCAGTTTTTACACTTTCAGGCAAAGACGTACTCATTGGTAATTCTGCCGTTACCCATAAAGCTCCTTCGTTTAATTGAGGCAAAAATTCTGTTCCTAAAAATGTAGCCGAGAAAAACACAGTCGCTAAAATTGCCATTGAAGCAATAAGTGTTTTCATTTTGTGCTTAAATGTCCAGGCAAAACCCTTACTTACAATTCGGTCCCAAAAATTAACGAACGGATTATTTTTTTCTTTTACATTTTTATTTAATAGAATGTGAGATAAAACAGGAACCAATGTCAAAGTAAAAAGTAAAGCTCCCATTAAGGCAAAACCAAGCGTGTAGGCTAGAGGCGAGAACATTTTTCCTTCTACTTTTTGGAAAGAGAAAATGGGCAATAACGCTGTAATGATGATTAATTTAGAAAAGAAGATGGCTTTACCCATTTCTGCCCCGGTTTTTTTAATCAGGCTGCCTTTTGCAATTTTGTTATAAGCCGTCATTCCTAATTGATTCGCGCGGTGATCCAAAACCACAAATAATCCCTCGACCATAACCACCGCACCATCAATAATGATTCCGAAATCGACTGCACCTAAACTCAGCAAATTAGCACTCATCCCCATCATTTTCAGGCACAAAAAGGCAAACAATAACGACAACGGAATAACAATTGAAACCGTGAAAGTTGTCCTCCAGTCGGCCATAAAAAGAAATACAACACAGGTAACCAGAATAATACCTTCAAATAAATTGTGCATTACGGTTTCTGTCGTGAAATTCATCAAATTATCACGATCGTAAAAAGTTTCAATTTTGATGTCTTTTGGAAGAACATTATCATTCAGATCTTTTATTTTAGCTTTAATCAAAGCCAAAGTTTCTTGTGGATTCTCGCCTTTGCGCATAACCACAATACCTTCAACAGCATCATCATTTTTGCCTAAACCGGTTTGTCCCACTCTTGGCATTGAACTTTCGTAAACAGAAGCCAGGTTTTTTACCAAAATTGGATTTCCGTTAGCATCATCAACGATAATATTTTCAATATCTGAAATAGATTTTAATAGTCCGACACCGCGCACTACAAATGCCTGTCCGTTTTTCTCGATAATATCTCCGCCGACATTTAGGTTTCCGGCATTTACAGCATTATAAACCTGTAAAGGAGTAATGTTGTATTTTGCTAATTTGATGGGATCAACACCAACTTCATATGTTTTGGTCTGACCTCCAAATACATTTAAATCCGCAACACCGGGAACAGAACGCAATTGTTTGTCAATAACCCAGTTTTGATAGGTTAATAATTCTCTACTATCTCTGCTATTACTTTTTACAATGTATCTGAAAATCTCACCGGTGGGCCCATAAGGAGGCTGGACGTCAGGATCAACGCCATCTGGAAGCGATACATTTTTAAGCAAATTATTTACTTGTAAACGGGCAAAAGTATCATCAACTCCATCATCAAAAATAATTTTGATAACAGATAATCCAAACATGGTAATACTGCGAACACTGGTCTTTTTCTGAACCGAGTTCATGGAGATTTCTATAGGAGAAGTAACAAATCGTTCAACTTCTTCAGCACTTTTTCCATTCCATTGTGTAATGATGATAATCTGTGTATTTGTTACATCCGGAAAAGCGTCAATTGGCATATTTTTGAAGGAAATAAATCCGGCAACAGCCAATAATCCAACCCAAAAAAAGGTAAATGCTTTATTCTTAAGCGAAAAAGCAATAATATTTCGTATGAATTTGTTCATGTCTTATTCGTTTAAAGCGCGATAAATAAACAACTGATTATTGGTTATTACTTTCTCATTTTCTTTTAATCCACTTGAGATATAAGTAACATCACCAACTTGACTGTAAACTTCAACTTGTCTGGTTTCTATATTGTTACGATCTTTAAAAACCATTACAAAGTTTTTACTTTTATCAAAAACAATTGCTTTACTTGGTACGGCTATCATAGATTTACCTTCGTTAAAAGACAATTTTATATTCGCATTCATATCAGGTTTTAACAAATAATCTGTGTTTTTTAATTTAATACGCGCCTGCATTGCCTTAGTTTCAGGATCGATTACATTGAAGATTTTATCCACTTTTCCTTTAAAAACTTTATCAGAATAACTGAGCGTTGTTACATCAGCATCAATACCTAATTTTACTTTATTAATATCGATTTCATTAATATTGGCCAATGCCCAAACTTCGCTGATTTCGGCAATGTCAAAAATATTTTCAGAACGATCATTTCTCAAAAGCATATCCTGATTAATACTTTTTTGAATAATAAATCCACTAATTGGAGCCGTTACTTCGTAAATAGAACCCGCCTTAATATTATAGATTTTATACGTTTCCTGAATTTTACCCAATTGCGATTGTGCTTTATTTACTTCAGATTTTGCCTGAAGTACATCGCTTTCTGAATTCAATTTTCCATCAAATAATTCCTGAGCTACTTTTAATTGATTTTTTGCAACTAATAAGTCATTTTTTGCATCAATAGATTGTTTTTCAAAATCAGCAATATCGGTGCTTTTTATAGTCGCTAAAACTTGTCCTTTTTTTACATAATCTCCAAGTTCTACATTTACTTTGACAACATTTCCTCCAACAAGCGGATAAACATCAATCATCTTATTATTGTCTGCAGTAATTTTTCCGTAAAAACTCAATTCATTTTTTACAGGTTGTGTTTGCGCGACAGCTGTCGAAGTCGTTTTTAGCATTGCATCGCTTAAAGCAAAACTTGTATTCGTTTCAGGATTTTCTACTTCCTTTTTACAGCTCGAGATTGATAAACTCACGAGAGCAATTCCTATAATTAGTTTATATTTCATCTTTATTAGGTTTTAAAATAAGTCTTTGTTGATTGTACTATTCAATTCTTCGCCAGAAAGTGCTACTTTCTTTTTCAGTTCATTTATCTGAACTGCCGCTTGATTATAGCTTTCCATAAAATCAGTAAATTCTAATAAGCTCACATTTCGCTTTTGAAAATTGGTTAACATTCCATTATAAACAGCTTCAAAGTCAGCATTTATAGTTGGTTTTATAGCAACATAATTTTTGCGGGATTCATTCCATTTATTCCAAGCCGATGTGATTTCAGTTTGCAATTGAAGATCAAAATTTTGCTTTTCAACTTTTGATTGTTCTAAGATTGTTTTGGCGTATTTAATATTCCCTTTGTTTGAATTCCAAAGCGGTAAAGGAATTCCCAATGTTAAATTTGCTTCCTTATTAAATGCACCACTTCGCTGGTCATAATTTGCACCAACTGTAATGTCCGGAATGGATAATGATTTTTGCCATTTCACATTAAGTTCATTTGCTTCAATATCTTTTTGTTTAGCTAAATAATCAGGGCGATTGGCAATAGCATCACTTTCAAGACTTTTAAGGTCAAACGGAATTTCTTTTGTGTATTTATCAAATGCTTCTTTAGAAACTTCCGGTATCACGTTTTCAGTTGCATTCAATAATAATTTTAAGTTCGCTTGTTCCTCAATATTATCATTTACAACTTCCATGCGCTCGTTTTTAAAGTTGAGATATAGCGATTGCAAACGGACAACATCTTTCAACGGAACATTTCCTTTTTGAGCCTGAGCAGAATAAGAATTGATTAAATCTTCAATATGAGAAAGCTGCTCATCTGTAGTTTCCAGGCTTTTTGTATTATAATAAACCGTGTAAAAACTTTTTCGCAATTGCAATTTTAATGTTCTTAGTAAATCATTAAACTGAAGCTCAGCTAATTTTTCATTAGTTTGAGCCAGTTTTATTTCGTTGCGTTTTTTTCCGCCCAAATAAATCAGCTGCTCAATACCAAAGGCTTTCTGACCGTCTTTTCCAATATCTAAATATTGATTTCTTTCAGGATTGTAAGCATTTAATTCTGCAGTAATCGTCGGATTATTCCAAATTCGGGCTTGCATCGTCAGTGCTTTTAAGGCATCTATATTATATTGAGATGCCAGCAAAAAAAGATTGTTTTTTAGAAACTGGCTTTCACACTCTTCTAAAGTGACTGTTTTTTGTGCCGAACTTACCTGATTGAATAAAATCAGCAATAATAATGCAAATAACTTTTTCATCGTATCATTTTTATTTGATACAAAGATGATAGCACAGGGCTTTAAGATGCCTTAATGGCGACCTTAAAAAGAACTTAAAAATGAAAAGTTTCTAGAAATTGGAATGAAATACTAATTGAAATAAATTAGTATTTTCTTTTGGAACGTTATACATAATTTGAGTATTATGAAGATTTAGAATACGCTGAACAATACGTAAACCAAGCCCAAAGCCTGAAGTTCCTTTAGAATTTTCACCACGCATAAAAGGCTGAAAAAGATTTTTTTGCTCATTTTCAGTTAATGTATTTCCTGTATTTAAAATAGAGATGATAAGATTATCATTTTCAGTACTAATTTTTATAAGAGCTTGTTTATTATCAGAGTAAACACACGCATTTTTTAAAATATTACCTAAGGCGATTTCTAATAGGTTTTTATTTCCTTTAATTTCTAAAGCCGTGTCTAAATTGTCGTTTTCTTCCATTTCAAAAAGAATTACAAAATCTGGAAAACTTTTATTTAAGTTCTCAATAGCCGAAAATATAATTTCATCCATACGCTGGACTTCTGTATTTTCATGTTTTTTGTTATCTATTTTAGATAGAATCAATAGTGAGTTAATCAATTCAGTTAACTGATTCACATCTGATAAAATAGTATTTAAGAATGTTTTGCCTTTTATGGATGTTGTAGAATCTGCAATGGTGTTTTCTATTTGAGAAGTAATTCTAGATAGGGGAGTCCTAAGCTCGTGCGACGCGTGCGCGGTAAATTCTTTTTGTTTTTGATAAGAAATCTCAATCCGGTCCATCATGAAATTAAATTCATTGGCGATCAGGTCAATTTCATTATTATTACTTTTAGATTCTACACGAGTATCAAGATTATTTTCATTGATTTTTTTTATTTTTTGATGAAAAGCACTTAACGGACTCATTAATTTTTTCACGGTAATAGAGGTAACCACCCAACAAACACAAGTAAAAAAGATATAAGATATAATTAACGTATAGCGCAAAAAAAGTAATTTGCGTTTGCCGTAATCATCAGTTGCCGATATCAAAGCATAAAAATCCCGGTCTTTAGTGTCATAAAAAACGCCATAAACTTCGTAATCGCCTTGTTGCTTAAAAAAGGTTTTATTCTTCTTTAAATATTTTAAATCATCAATTGACCAGTTAATTTTCGCATCATCTATACTACTGTATATAAGTTTATAATTAGAATCGAATACTAAAGTTTTCTCGTCGTACAATTTATTAATCGAGTTTTGATCAATAATTTTCAAAAGCTGATTATCAACTTGCTTAACATTTACCAAAAGTTTAATGTTAGAAAGCGCCTTTATTTCGAGTCGATCTCGAAATTCTTCCTTTCTGAAATTGGAATATAAAACGAATATCAATGTAGAAGCCAACCCAAAAAGGATTGTAAACAATAAACTTACTAAAAGTGATATCCTGTTTTTTAAAGTCATTCCTGATCGCTTAAATAATATCCGTAACCAATTTTGGTCCGAATGAGTTTTGTTTCGTGGTCTTTGTCTATTTTCTTTCTCAAAAAATTAATATAAACTTCAATAGTATTCTGATTGGTTTCAATATGATAATCCCAAAGTTTCTCAGCAATAAATTGTTTCGATAATACCTTGCCCTTGGCTTGAGCTAGAATTAAAATCAATTTAAACTCTTTTGGAGTAAGTTTGATTTCTTCGCCAGAGCGATACACTTTCATTTCCTCTTCAAGAATTTCTAAATCATCAATAATAATTTTCTTCTCAACTTGTTGCGGAATATCTTTTCTCCTTAATAAAGAAGAAATTCGGGCATGTAATTCTTCAAAATGAAAAGGCTTCATCAAATAATCATCGGCACCATTATCAAAAGAAGCCAGTTTATCTTCAATTTCACTAAAAGCCGTAAGCATAATAATTGGCGTCTTTTTATCAACTTCCCGAATACCCTTGCAAACATCAATTCCATTTGTTCCGGGCACATTAATATCGAGAATTATTAAATCATATTCATAAGGCAAATATTTTTTCAATAACAGCGAACCATCATAATAAGTTATACACTCGAATTCTTTTGAAGTAAAGAATGCAGAGACTTCTTTAGATAAAGTAAAATCGTCTTCGAGTAGTAAAATTTTCATGTAATAATATATTAGTCAAATCGGTTATTTATTTAATAACCGATTCGACGTTTTAGATTGTCTTATTTGAAATAAGAAAAAGTTTCATTGTTTTCAATTTTCAATAATGATTCATAAATCAACTGAATCACATTTTCAACATCTTCTCTATGCACCATTTCTACAGTCGTATGCATATAACGCAAAGGTAAAGAGATTAATGCAGATGCTACACCGCCATTGCTGTAAGCAAAAGCATCAGTATCTGTTCCTGTTGCTCGAGAAATTGCACTGCGTTGAAACGGAATTTTGTTTTCTTCTGCAGTATCAACAATTAAATCACGCAGTTTGTTTTGAACCGCCGGCGCATAAGCGATAACAGGACCTTTACCCATTTTAAGATCGCCTTCTACTTTTTTATCAATCATTGGCGTAGTTGTATCGTGGCAAACATCAGTTACAATGGCAACATTTGGTTTAATCGTTTGCGCAATCATTTCAGCACCGCGTAATCCAATTTCTTCCTGAACAGAATTTACTATGTACAATCCAAACGGAAGCGTTTTTTTATTTTCATGCAATAAACGCGCAACTTCGGCAATCATAAATCCACCCATTCTATTATCGATGGCACGGCAAACAAATTTATTTTCGTTAAGAATCATAAATTCGTCCGGATAAGTAATCACGCAACCAACGTGAACACCCATTTCCAGAACTTGCTCTTTAGTTTCGCATCCTAAATCAATGAAAATATTGCTTAATTTTGGAATTTCTTCCTTATCACGCAAACGAGTATGAATCGCAGGCCATCCAAAAACTCCTTTTACAATTCCTTTTTTGGTGTGAATATTAACCCTTTTAGATGGAGCAATCTGATGATCAGAACCACCATTTCGTATTACATATAATAAACCATCATCAGTAATATAGTTCACATACCACGAAATTTCATCGGCATGACCTTCAATAACTACTTTAAAAGGAGCGTCCGGATTAATGATTCCAACAGCAGTTCCATAAGTATCAGTAATAAAAGTATCAACATACGGAGTTAAATAATTCATCCAAAGTTTTTGGCCTTCACTTTCGTAACCAGTAGGCGAGGCGTTATTAAGGTAGCTTTCTAAGAAAGCGATAGAGGTATCTTTTAAGATAGATTTCGTGCTCATAAAAATATTTTTGCGCTAATTTATAAATTTGGTATTAGAGTTGTATATAAATATATAATTTTACATTTAAATTATGACTCTATGAGATTTACCTACATTCTTTTGTTTTTTATATTGATTTCTTTTACAAGTCAGGCTCAGGTTACTCCTAAAGAAAATCAGGAAATGGGCTATATCCTTACCGAACAAGATTCTATCTTGAATGATACTATCCAATTACCGGAAATTATCATTTCTAAAGAAAAGCTTGATCCCGAAGCTCAAAAGCAATTTCTCATTCTTCAAAATAGAGTTTATAAAGTCTATCCCTATGCAAAATTAGCTTCAGATAGATTAACTGCTTTAAATCAGGGAATGGCGAGATTGAAAACCAATCGTGAAAAAAAGAAATATTTTAAAATTGTAGAAGATTACCTTAATAATGAATTCGAGGACCGATTGAAGAAGCTCTCGCGTAGACAAGGCCAAATTCTGGTAAAGCTGGTTCATCGCCAAACCGGAATTACAACATACGAATTAATCCGAACCCTGAAAAGCGGCTTCAAAGCCTTTGTATCTAATACAACTGCCAATTTATTCGACATTAGCCTCAAAACAGAATATAAACCGTACGAAGTCAACGAAGACTATCTAATAGAAACAATTCTTGTTCGTGCATTTGAGTCAGGCAGATTATTAAATCAAAGACCAGCCAAACCAGTAGATTATAATGATCTCATGAATCACTGGGAAGCGAAAGCAAAAACAATCAACAAAAAATAACGCTCCTATATATAAGAGTAAAATTTACTCCCACAACCCGACAGTTTTTGAAAACCTGTCGGGTTTATTTTTGCTGTCTATATATTAAGAGAAGTGTTTAGCTGATCCAAGCCGAAGCTCTTTAAGTTTGAATTTGGAATTTCTAAAATTTAGAATTTAGTTTTAAGGAGCTATTCTCGCTATGCGTTCCAATCTTTTGCGCCGACCCCCGGCACAAAAGGATTTCTCCCGAGACTTCGGGACTATCGGTGCTAGGGGCAGTAGTTTTCAAAAGAAGCCTCCTTATATAAGCAAAGAAAGCAACCTATAACCTTTAAAACGAAAAAAAAGCCACTTTGCATAGTTCTGTAAAAAAGGGGTAATTAAGGTGCGAAGTCCATAAAACAGGGATAAATTAGAAGCTGAGGATTGCGAAACCCACAACGGCTACAGAAATTCCTCACAAATACTAAAAAAGTTATAATTGTAAAAAGGGGGTTATCAGAGAGTTAAGAAAAAGTTTTGAAAAAGGTTGAAATTA
>NZ_SNWW01000005.1 GCF_004362015.1 Flavobacterium chryseum | reverse complement strand
TTTGTAATTCTGTTCACTTTTTGTTCTCTAAAATTAAGAACTCATTGTAAACCCCTGTATTTACAGGGGTTTTAGTGGAGTCGCCGGGAATCGAACCCGGGTCCAAACAAGCAACTAAAGAGCTTTCTACGCGTTTATTTCCTGATTAGATTTTCGATGTTAAGCTAGGTCAGGAACAACCACTCAACACTTATCTTCTTAATTTCGAAATCCACCCGAAGCTCATGGAAATCTAGGTCTACTTTTACGGTTCCCCTATATTGACCGCCATAAACCAAGGCTTTCAAGGAGAATCCAGCTTCCCTATCTGATAGGGACGTGGCTAATCTTACTATAATTCAGATTATGCAGCTAAAGCGTAGTTATTTTCGCCGTGTAAAATTGTAAGATCTTATATTTACGAGCAAGGTCTCAATGCTCGACGTGCTTACTTTCCAATTCGACTTGCTGTCAAAACCAGTCGACCCCAAAAATGAGTTTGCAAATTTATACTATTTGAAGTTAGTTTCGTAATAAATTTTTAAGAAAAATTATTCTATTCGTCATCTTTAAAAACAAACGGATAATCGCCAAAAATTGGAGCCAATTTTCGAACTGCATACGTTTTTCTTGTCATCTTATTTGATAAAGCAATAATAGTAACATGTTCTTTCATCAACGGAATATAAGATGAGGTATTTCCGTGCCACCAACCGTTATGAAAGTAAAAATTTTGACCAGTATCCCAATTGATCATTCGAATTCCTAAACCATAATTTTTCGTGCCTTTACGTTCATTACTATAACCGGTATAAACTTGTTTTAGCAATTCAGGTTTTAAAAAATCAGGTGAATTTCTGGCTCTGTCGAATTTTAAAAGATCTCTTACGGTTGAAAAAATATTTTTATCTCCATAAACATTATCCAGATAATCAAAACCAATTTCTGCATTGTTTCCTTTATAAGAAGGTACTATATTTTTTCTGTCTTTATCATCATCAAAAACATAAGTGTGCGTCATTCCCAATGGTTTAAAAATCATTTGGCTCATTGCCTCTTTATATTTTAATCCTGTGATTTTTTCAATGATCAGTGCCAGCATTGCATAATTGGTATTACAATAACTGAAACGTGTTCCGGGAGTTGATTCTAAACCAATATCTTTTGTAGCTAAGATGTCTAAAATATCTTTATTGGTTAACTGATTGTGCCTGTCCCAAACTGATTTATCGTGATCGGTGAAATAAGCATAATTTCGCATTCCGGTTCTATGAGATAAAAGCATTCTGATCGTGCAGGCTTCATAAGGAAACGTTTTTAAAATCGTATTCACTTTCTGATCCAAGTCTATTTTACCCGCATTAACAAGTTTTAATACTGCTGTAGCAGTCAAAACCTTACTTACAGATGCAATTTGTACAGACGTTTCTGCGGTTATTTTTGTGCCTTCATTTTTGTTGGCATAACCATTATATCTTTCAAAAATAATCTGTCCGTTTCTTGCGACCAAAAAACTTCCGTTCATACTGTTGTTAGGCCAGTTTTTAGTATAAAAATGATTTATTCTGCCCGTAACCGAATTTATATAGGCTTGTGATATTTTTTTTTCAGGACCTAATGGCTTCATTTTAGGTAGCGTATCTTCTTGTACCGCTACTGTTTCTTTTTTTGTTGCTTTATTATCTTTTCCACATGAACCTAAAACTAAAATTAGGAAAAGTATTTGTGGTATATTTGTTTTTTTAAGGAAGCTCATTTTCATCATTCTTTAAAACAAATATATAGAATTCAATATTTATGTTTTCGGCTTTTCGATCTCTGGAAAAGTATTTTTTAACATAATCTTAACTTCTTTTTTTGTTACTTGATTGTACGTCAGTATTTAACGTTATAAAAATGTTTGAAATTGAAAAATCCCAACAAAAATTTAACTAATTTTGTTATATTTGAAACAAATTGAATTCAAAAAGTTATATTAATCTTTATCTTATTCAGCAATAAATGAAATTTGGAATTATAAAAGAAAGAAAAAACCCACCAGACAGACGTGTGGTATTTGCACCAACTGAACTTGTAAAACTAAAAGAACGCTTTCCTGACGCCATCATTGAGGTAGAAAGCTCAGATATTAGAATTTTTTCTGACATTCAATATAAAAGTTTGGGGATAACTATTACAGATGACGTTTCGGATTGCGATGTTTTATTTGGAGTAAAAGAAGTTCCTGTTGAAAATTTAATTCCAAATAAATCATATTTCTTTTTTTCACATACTATAAAGAAGCAGCCTTATAATAGAAAATTACTAAAAGCTATTTTAGAGAAAAATATCGATTTGTACGATCATGAAACTATTGTTGATGCAGAAAATCGAAGATTAATTGGTTTTGGAAAATATGCCGGAATGGTTGGGGTTTATAACGGAATTCGCGCTTTCGGAATTAAATTTGAGTTATTTAAATTGCCAAAAGCAGAAACTTTAGATGGAAAAGAGGCTCTGATTATGCAATTGAAACGTATAACAATGCCAGCTTTAAAATTTGTTGTAACCGGAACCGGAAAAGTAGGAAGCGGAGCAAAAGAAATTTTAGATGCCATTAAAATAAAAGAAATTACGGTAGATAATTATTTAAATAAAAAATATACACAGGCTGTTTATGTACAGCTGGATGTTTTGGATTATAACAAAAGAATTGACGGACAGGTTCTTGATTTTAATGATTTTGTAAATCATCCTCAAGAATATGTTTCTGATTTTGAAAAATTTACAAAGGTTTCGGATGTTTATTTTGCAGGTCACTTTCATGCAAGTGGTGCTCCAATGATTTTGACAAGAGAAATGTTAAACGCCAGCGATTGCAAATTGAAAGTTGTCGCAGATATTTCATGTGATGTAGGCGGACCAATTGCCAGTACTTTGAGGTCATCAACAATTGCGGAACCTTTATATGGCTATTTTCCTTTAGAAGATAAAGAAGTAGATGTTTTTCATCCTGCGGCGGTTGTCGTAATGGCTGTTGATAATTTGCCTTGTGAAATCCCAAAAGATGCTAGCGAAGGTTTTGGAGAACAATTTATGGAACACGTAATTCCAGCCTTTTTTAACGGAGATAAAGACGGAATCCTACAAAGAGCCAAAATAACCGAAAAAGGAAAGTTAACGCCAAGATTTAGTTATTTGCAAGACTACGTTGACGGAAAGTAATTATTAATTGTTAATTATAAATTGTTAGTTGTTAATTAAAAAAAGCGCTTTCTTAAATTAAGAAGCGCTTTTTTTATGAAGCAGTACTAAAAACAATTAATAATTTATAATTAACAATTAGATCAAACCATTTCTTCCGGTTTTACCCAGGCATCAAAATCTTCAGGAGTTACGTAACCTAAACGAACGGCTTCGTCTTTTAGCGTAGTTCCGTTTTTGTGGGCTGTTTGTGCAATTTCCGCAGCTTTGTAATATCCGATTTTTGTGTTTAAGGCGGTAACTAACATTAACGAATTATCTACTAATTCTTTGATACGTTTATAATTTGGTTCGATTCCCTGAGCGCAATGTTCATCAAATGAAACGCAGGCATCGCCCAATAAACGTGCCGATTGTAGGAAGTTGGCTGCCATTACAGGTTTAAAAACGTTCAATTCATAATGTCCCTGCATTCCGCCAACAGCAATCGCCATATCATTCCCAATAACTTGTGCGCAAACCATTGTAAGCGCTTCACATTGAGTTGGATTTACTTTTCCGGGCATAATAGAAGATCCCGGTTCATTTTCAGGAATATGAATTTCGCCAATTCCGGAACGTGGGCCAGAAGCTAACATTCTAATATCGTTGGCAATTTTATTTAAGGAAACTGCTAATTGTTTTAAAGCACCGTGAGTTTCAACAATTGCATCGTGCGCAGCCAAAGCTTCAAACTTGTTTTCAGCAGTTACAAATGGATGATTGGTGAATTGTGCAATATATTCAGCCACTTTTACGTCGTAACCTTTTGGAGTATTTAATCCGGTTCCTACTGCGGTTCCGCCCAAAGCGATTTCAGATAAGTGCGCTAAAGTGTTTTTAAGTGCTTTTAATCCGTAAGCTAATTGTGCGGCATAACCTGAAATTTCCTGTCCTAAAGTTAGTGGCGTTGCATCCATAAGATGTGTACGGCCAATTTTTACAACGTCTTTAAATTCTGCTGCTTTTGCGGCTAAAGTTGCCTGTAATTTTTCGACTCCAGGAATGGTAGTTTCAATCACAACTTTATAAGCTGCAATGTGCATCGCAGTCGGGAAGGTGTCATTTGAGGATTGCGATTTATTGACATCATCATTAGCTTTAATAAATGGTTCGCCTTCGCCAATTTCGAATCCTTTTAAAACTTGTGCGCGATTAGCAATAACTTCATTAACGTTCATGTTGCTTTGCGTTCCTGAACCGGTTTGCCAAATCACTAACGGAAATTCATCTTTTAATTCTCCGGCCAAAATTTCATCGCAAACTGCTGCAATAGCATCTCTTTTTTCGGCAGGTAAAACGCCTAAATCGGCATTGGCATAAGCGGCTGCTTTTTTAAGATAAGCAAAACCTTCAATGATTTCCTGTGGCATTGATGCTGACGGTCCGATTTTGAAATTGTTTCTTGAACGCTCTGTTTGTGCTCCCCAATATTTATCTGCCGGAACCTGAACTTCGCCCATTGTGTCTTTTTCTATTCTGTATTTCATTTTTTTATTTGTAAAAAGTTATATGTAAAATGTATTCTGTAGTTGTAAATGGAACGCGGATGATGCTGATTTACTTCGTAAAAAACGCTGATCAAAACGGATTTTTATTTTAATGTTTAAAATTTCTTTTGAAAACGATTGCCCTAGCCCTGATGGAAACGGCATCCTTTTATGGTGGGGTTCACCATAAAAGATATAGTGGACATCAGGAAATAGCTCCTAAAAACACTCATATTCTTCTTGTTTAAGACAGTTAAATATTTATCTGAAAAAATCCTTATTTAAAATGAGTTTAAATATACGGATAATTGTGATTTTATAAAAATTGATTTGGATTTTATTGCTAACGAAAAATATATAACATACATTTGTCATTACATTCAAAAATTCCGGAAAACATGTTTGAATTTTCACAGTACTTAGGTTTTTTACTTTTCTTGACCATACTAACTATAGGGTTTTGGTTGATGTTTTTCTTAGTTGGTTTCGTATCTTATTGGGTTACGGGAGCAAGCTGGGAAATGTTCAAAGAGAAAAGAGCTAAAAAAAGACAACAACAATCAATTTAATTTTAAATTGATTTCATAAAAAAGGACCCGTTTATACGAGTCCTTTTTTTTATGGCAAAAAAATAAATCCAATAAAAAAATTCCAAATTCCAATTTTATAAAACTTAATTATTAAGTCTGACTAATTGGAATCTGGAATTTTTGCTTTGAATTTTAAACTATATTATCCAGGAAAATCTCCACCGCCGTCATTTCCTCCTTCTTTCTGAGCAGGATTTTTTTCTCTTTCATTTTTAGCTTTGTTAAAACGATAGGTAAACGATAAATTAAACTGACGTTTACGGAACTGCATTTCGCTATAAGATGTCTGGCTCTCAAGAGTTGTGTCATTTTGAAGATAAGTGTAAGATCTCATGATTCTTGAGTTGAAAATATCACTAATATTAAAAGCAATTGTACCTTTATCTTTCATTACATCTTTACTAAAAGAAGTGTTCAATCCAAATTGACCTAAGTTTTTACCTTGTGCTGTTTTTTGTTCGCCATTGTAATTACCGCTTAATTGCCAGTCTATTTTGTATGGTAAAGTTACTTTAGAACTAATTCTGGCAGACCAGGTATTAGCCTCATTATCCAGATTTTGAACAATTAAATTCCCCTTAGTGTCTGTATAAGAGTTTTCTCCTGTTGTTTTTACATTGTATAAATTGAAATTACTGTTTAATCTCCACCATTTAAATGGCGTGTAATTTAACGTAAATTCGAAACCATATTTTTGCTCTTTTCCTAAATTAATTGGTCTGCTTTTAATAACCGGAATACCATCGACTGTTTCACCCGGAGCAGGAGTTACGACCTCACCATCTGGAGTTACAACATCGCCCGTAGGAGATCTTACAAAACTAAAAACATCCTTTGTATCTTCAAAATAGGCTGAAGTATTAAAAGTTACCTTGTCCCAACGTTTGATATATCCAATATCATATTTATCTGTTAGAGATGGATCTAAATCCGGATTTCCCTGAAAGATATTTACATTACTTGAATAGTTTACTGCCGGGTTCATGAAACGACCTCGTGGTCTTGATAAACGTTTGCTGTAACTTGCTGTGAAGTTGCTTTGATCTGAAATTTCATAACTGATAAAAGCACTTGGAAACAAATTGTTATACTTTTTTGTATTAAAATCATTGGTATCTAATAAGTTTACCTGAATATTAGTGTCTTCCCAACGCAAACCAAATAAGTAAGAGAATTTGTTTACCTTAAAGCCATACTGTGTATAGATCGCGTTGATGTTTTCTTTGTATTCTAAAGTGTTAGATAAATCAGTATCTATTGCACCCTGATTATTCGTAACAAAATATTCATTGTTTAAATCTCCAAAACTTCCCTTATATCCGGCTTCAAACTGACTTGCTTCACCTAACGGCAAAACATAATCAGCTTGTAATAAAACTTGTTTTTGAACCTGATCGTTTAATGTAGTGTTGAAATTTGGAGACGCTGTAATAATACTATTACTATCATCTGTATTTCTTGAAATAGATAAATCAGCGGTAAGTTTATGACCTTTATCGTTGAAGTTTTTAATTAAGTTTGAAGTATATTCTACATTTTCACTTCCCGTATCTGCATTATTCAATCGGAATGAAGATCCTGTAAAAGCATGGGCAGCATCAAAATTATTATAATTGATTAAATCTGTGTCTTCTCCCGTATTTTTTTGATAATTGATAGCATTTGTCCAGAAAGTAGTTGGTGTTAATGTCCATTCTACACCGGCTCTCCCGTTAAAACCATCTCTTGTTCTTTTGGTATCACGATCTTCATCTAAATAACCTTTTGGAGTTCCGTTGGCATTTAAATATTCAGTGTTGGTTTCACCGCCACCTTCGTTAGTTCTGTAATTATAACCTGCAGTTGTAAAATAGTTTAACTTTTCAGTTTTATAATTTAAATTGGCGCTTAATCCGTAAGTTTCAGGAAGACCTGTAGAAGCAATAAAAGTTCCGTTAAACCCTTGATTTTTACCTTTTTTCAAAATAATATTAATCAAACCCGACCCACCTTCTGCATCATAACGCGCTGAAGGATTCGTAATAACTTCAACTTTATCAATAGCATCTGCCGGAAGCTGACGTAAAGCTTCGGCAACGTTAATCGCGGTTGAAGGCCTTCCGTCAATTAAAATTCGGATATTATCACTTCCTCTTAAACTCACATTTCCTTCAGTATCAACAGAAACCGATGGTACATTGTCTAAAACGTCACTAACAGTTCCGCCTTTTACCATCATATCCTGACCAACATTGTATACTTTTTTGTCGAGTTTTATTTCTACAGTAGATTTTTCAGCACGAACGACAACTTCGTTAAGTTGTGCCGCATCTTCAGATAGGTTAATATCACCTAAATTGGTATTCTCCAGCACACTTTTTTGTTTTATTTCTGTTGCTTTAAACGAAATAAATTCAATTTTTATATCATAAGTTCCCGGTGCTACGGCAACTTCAAATTCTCCTTTAGGATTTGTTATTCCACCAGAAATAACTTTAGTGTCATTTGGTGCTGTAATCGAAATTGTAGCATATTCAAGAGGTTGTTTGCTTACTTTTTCGAAAACTTTTCCGGTAACTTTTACTTTGTTACCAGCGGGCGGTTGTTGTGCGTAATTGTAAAAACTTGTAAAAAACAATACAAGTAATAGAGCCAATTTAATTTTTTTCATTTTAATTTCTGGTTTCTTTTTCCTTTTAGACCGCAAATGTAGCTTTTGGTTTAATGGGAGAAATCACAAAAAAATGTTAATCTGTTTCTTTATAATCAGTCTAAAAAAGAAGCAACACGATCTAGATCTCTGCCAATAATTGCTTTTCCGTCTTTTACAACAATCGGGCGTTCTATTAAAATCGGATTCTCAATCATGGCTGTAATAATTTCATCTTCGCTCATTGTTTTTTCTTTAAAATTTTCAATCCAAACTTTTTCTTTAGTTCTAACTAATTCAATTGGTTGTAATTCTAATTTTTGAAGTAAAGCTTTTAATTCATCAAAAGAAGGCGTCTCTGTTAAGTACGGAATGATTTCGTATTCCTGTTTAGACTTATCAATAAAAGCCAGACAATTTCTTGATTTTCCGCAACGTGGATTATGGTAAATTTGTATCATTTTGTTATTTTTAATGTCTTATAAGGCAGTTAAAGTAAAAATTAGGTATTTTAGCAAGACCAAAAATAAGATTTACTTATTAATCAAATATCTTTTAAAAGAAAATAAATTCTAACTTTAAAAGATATTATTTCTCATTATTTAAATTTTTTAACATATGTTTTTAGAACAAGGAATTAAACCCGAAAATAAGTTTTGGAAATACCTTATCGGATCAGTTCTTATAATTATAGCATCGTTTATTGGTCAAATTCCTTTTTCTATTGCAGTTCTTTATAAAAGTTTTAAAGGCAAAGAAGTTTTTCCTACTGATAACGCAGCCGTGATGAAAATGTTTGAGCCAAATATGACTTTATTTCTGGTTATGATCTCTTTTGCTTTTGCTCTTGCCGGCATTTATTTTGTAGTGAAATATCTGCACAATCAAACCTTTCTATCTATCACAACATCCCGACAAAAAACAGATTGGAATCGTGTTTTCTTTTCCTTCCTTTTATGGTCTGCCTTTTCTGTTCTTAGTTTTTTTATCATTTATTTGAGATCTCCAGAAAATTTTGTGTGGAATTTTAAATTAGTTCCCTTTTTGATTTTAGCTCTTTTAGGGACTGTTTTAATACCAATACAAACAAGTACAGAAGAATATGTTTTTAGAGGATATTTGATGCAGGGATTTGCGAATTTGGCTCATAATAGGTGGTTTCCGCTTATGATGACTTCGCTTATTTTCGGATGTATGCATATTTTTAATCCTGAAGTAGCCAAAATGGGCTATATTATTATGGTTTATTATATTGGCACAGGTTTGTTTTTAGGTGTTATAACACTTATGGATGAAGGAATGGAACTTGCTTTAGGATTTCATGCCGCCAATAATCTTACTGGAGCTCTGTTAGTTACTTCAGATTGGTCTGTTTTTCAAACGCATTCTATTTTTAAAGATATGTCTGAACCTTCTGCAGGTTTAGATGTCATTTTACCGGTTGTAGTTATTTATCCTATTTTGCTTTTTATTTTTACTAAAAAGTACAATTGGACAAATTGGAAAGAAAAATTAACGGGAGAAATTAATACTGTTAAAACATTAAATTAGTTGAATATGTTAGAACTAACACATAAAAATGTTCATAATTATTTTAAAGTAAATGGTTATCATTTAAGCGCAGAACAATTGCTTGGAGTGGCTTATGATTATGTAAAAGAAGGCGATGGAAACGAAAAGGCAATAGGAGAATTTTTGATGGATTGGTTTGATAATAAAGATTTTATCGAAATGAGGACTTCAGGAACGACCGGACTTCCTAAAGTAGTAAAACTTCAAAAACAAGCCATGATTCAATCTGCATTGGCTACAGGAGATTTTTTTGAATTAGAGCCAGGAAATAAAGCTTTACTTTGTTTGCCGGTAAAATTTATCGCCGGTAAAATGATGTTGGTTCGCAGTTTAATTTTAGGTCTTGATTTAGATATTGTAGAGCCAAGTACACAGCCTTTAGCTTTAAATACAACTCACTACGATTTTGTTGCTATGGTTCCGTTGCAAGTTCAAAACTCGATAGAGGAATTGAAAAACGTGAAGAAACTAATTGTTGGAGGAGCTAAAATGGACAGTACTCTCGAAGAGAAAGTTTTACCATTAAAAACCCAAGTTTATGAAACGTATGGAATGACGGAAACCATAACTCATATTGCTGCAAAAAGAGTAGGAGAGTCTGTTTTTACGGTTCTGCCAAATGTAAAAATTGCGCTTGATGATCGTGGATGTCTGGTTATTACCGTTCCATCTATTTCTGAAGAGCCGATAATTACCAATGATTTGGTAGATTTAATAAGAGAAAATCAATTTATATTTTTGGGAAGAATAGACAATGTAATAAACAGTGGTGGAGTAAAACTAATTCCGGAACAAATAGAAGCTAAGCTGGTGGGAAAAATCAATACGCGGTTTTTTGTAACAGGAATTCCGGATTCTATTTTAGGCGAAAAATTAATTTTAGTTATTGAAGGCGAAAAACAAGATTTTGCAACTGACTTTTTTGATGTTTTAGATAAATACGAAAGACCAAAAGAAATCGTTTTTATACCAAAATTTAAAGAAAACGAAAATGGAAAGTTGTTAAGAAAGCCTAGTTTGGTATAGTAGAACCATATAAGTGATATAAGTTCTTTTAAATATTAGCAATGTTGAAATGTAGTTCCTACGGAACAAATATTCGTCGTAAGATTTTCTTTGTTACCAATATAAAATCTCTACGAGATATTTACTTAGGCGTTTTATATTGAAAGAATATTTCCTCACAAAATACTCCGTTAGGAGTGAAATTTTGGTAAAAAAACATATATAGCATTACTAATGTGTTCCGTAGGGACTATATATAATAAATGAACAAAAGAAATCCCAAATTCCAATAAGTAAATTGGAATTTGGGATTTTGAAATTTTGAAATTTAAATATTTTTATTCTTTACGCTCCATTAATGCCATATAAAATCCGTCAAAACCAGATTCTGAAGCTAGAATTTTACGATCTTTTACAAACGTAAACTGCTGTCCGATTTCTGTTTTTAAGAATTTCTCTACTTGTTCCTGATTTTCCGAAGGTAAAACAGAACATGTTGCGTAAACTAATTTTCCGCCCGGTTTTACAATTTTAGAATAGCTTTCTAAAACTTCAGCCTGAACTTTACGAATGTTGTCGATAAACTCCGGTTGTAATTTCCATTTAGCATCAGGATTTCTTTTCAAAACGCCTAAACCGCTGCAAGGTGCATCAATTAAAACTCGGTCTGCTCTTTCGTGTAATTTTTTGATCACTTTTGTAGTGTCAATAATACGATATTCAATATTAAAAGCGCCATTTCTTTTTGCTCTTAATTTCAATTGTTTCAATTTGCTTTCGTACAAATCCATTGCAATCAGTTGTCCTTTATTTTCCATTAAAGAAGCAATGTGCAACGTTTTTCCACCAGCTCCGGCGCAGGTATCTACAACACGCATTCCAGGTTTTACATCAAGAAAACCGGCAACCAATTGTGAGTTTGCATCCTGAACCTCAAAAAGACCTTGTTTAAAAGCGTCAGTCAAAAATACATTTGCTCTTTCTTTCAAAACTAAAGCTTCAGGCTGATCTTTTAAATATTCTGTTTCGATATTCAAATCCATCAACGTGTTTCTCAGGTTTTCTTTCGTTCCTTTTAGCGTATTTGTTCTTAAAATAACTTTAGCAGGCTGGTTTTGTGCTGCAATTTCTGTAGACCAAACTTTTTCTCCTAATTCTTTAACGCCCAATTCATCCATCCAGTCCGGAATAGATTCTTTTAAAGCTCTTATTTTAGAAAGTTCATCAAAACGTCCTTTTATTTTTCTTTCAGGAGTTCCTTCTAATTGTTTCCAATCCGGAATTGGGTATCCTCTTAAAACAGCCCAAACTGCGAACATTCTCCATAAATTCTCTCTGTCGAAAGGCTCTTTTACTTCGGCAATTTCAGCATATAATCGTTTCCAACGAACAATTTCGTATATGGTTTCAGCAACAAACTTCCTGTCAGAACTTCCCCAACGTTTGTCTTTTTTTAAGGCTCTAGCTACCACTTTGTCGGCATATTCTCCTTCATTGAAAATTGCATTCAAAGAATCGATGGTAGTATAAACTAAATTTCTGTGTAATCTCATTTTAAATATTTGAGTTGCAAAGGTACTATTAATTGATTGAAAGTTAAATTTTTAATTTTGATTGTTATTTTGACTTTCATTTAAAAGAAAAAAAACACTCTAATAAGAATAAAAGAGTGTTTTTGAATTGATGTTGGAATGCGATTTATTTGATAATTCGCGTTAATCCAATATTTTCAGGAGCATGAAGCACCATTGGGAATTTCTCTATTTTTACAGAACTGCTGTCTAAACCAAAAGCTCTTTCTTCAGACAAACTTAGTTTCTTGATAAAGAAATAAGAGTTCATGATAATATTTTCGTGCCATCTTAAATCATTGTCATTTGATAAAAACTTCTCAGACAATACAAATTTAAAGTCACCAATAATATTGTTTTTGTTTAATGATTCGTAACGGCTTGTAATATCAACTTCACCTCTTTTTACCATATCACGAATTACTTCTCTAAACATCAAATTGATTTTTGTAGGTTCTCTAAAGCCTAGATTAAAATCGATTCTGTAAATATCATCCTTCGCAATTTCAGTTACTTTATATTGTGTTTTATAAGGTTCAGTCAGGATATTAACGTGTACAAACCAATAAATATCAGCTCTTTTTGGACGTTTTTGCAAAATAGAATACATTACTTTTTGCTCTAATTCATCTACACGATTAGCATTGGTCATATAAACTAAATGCGTTGCGTATTTTGGTATCGATAAATCTTCGCTTAACTCCATTAACACCTTTTTATAATCATCGATTTTTATGATTTTGGTGTAATTTTTATTGATTTTCTTAGCAAGGTACCAAATTGTCATGATAGAAATAAGGAGCGTTGCAATGATTAAAGTAACATAACCACCTTCGGCGAATTTGGTAATATTTGCGAAAAGAAAACTAAACTCAATTACTAAATAAGTGGTGATTAACGGAACCATGAAATACAGTTTTACACGTTTCATGATTAGGTAATAATTCAGTAAAATAGTCGTCATGATCATGCACAGAATAATAGCAAGACCATACGCATGTTCCATATTTCCTGATTTTTCAAAATGCAATACAATACCTACACAACCAAAAAACAATAACCAGTTGATTGACGGAATATATAATTGTCCTTTTACTTCAGTAGGATATTTGATTTTTACTTTCGGCCAGAAATTCAATCGCATGGCTTCGTTTATCAATGTAAATGATCCACTAATAAGCGCTTGGGAAGCAATTACTGCCGCTAAAGTTGCTACAACAATTCCGAATGGTAAAAACCAATGCGGCATAATCAGGTAGAATGGATTTCCATTTTCTCCACCTAAATCGTGTAATGTTTTACCTTCCTGGTGAATTAAAAAAGCAGCCTGGCCAAAATAATTTAAGACCAAAGTTGTTTTTACAAAAATCCAACTGATTCTGATATTTTTTCTTCCACAGTGTCCCATGTCAGAGTATAAAGCTTCAGCACCTGTAGTACATAAGAATACAAATCCTAAAACAAAAAATCCGTCAGGATGAATTCTTAATAAATGATAAGCATAATAAGGGTTTATGGCTTTTATAACTTCAGGAAATTGTGCAATCTGAATAATTCCCAAAGTTCCAAGCATGGCAAACCAGATTAGCATCATTGGTGCGAAAAACTTACCAACGAGCTTGGTTCCAAATTGTTGAATGGTAAATAAAACAAATAAAATCCCAATTACAATCGATATAATGGTACTCGTTTGCATTTGCGGATAGAAAGCCCTGATTCCTTCTACAGCAGATGAAATAGAAATAGGCGGGGTTATAATTCCATCGGCAAGTAAAGCACTACCCCCAATAATGGCGGGCACAATAAGCCACTGAATCTTTGTTTTTTTGACTAAGGCATAAAGAGCAAAAATCCCACCTTCACCATGATTATCAGCACTTAAAGTAATAAGGACATATTTAATAGTGGTTTGCAAAGTCAATGTCCAGAAGACACATGAAATACCTCCCAATACAATGTCAGCATTTATAGGGTGATCGCCAAGTATGGCTTTCATTACATATAATGGAGAAGTACCAATATCTCCATAAATAATTCCTAGTGTGATTAATAAACCTCCAATAGACAACTTACTGTGTAAGTTTTTATGCGCTGCGCTCATGTATATTTTTATAAAAGACGGTTGCAAATTTACTGTTTTAAAACAAAATAGCATCAATTATAATTAAAAAGATAAAAAAAAGCACAATCCCCAAATTGTGCTTTAATTTTTATTATAGAATTATAATTTTATTAACCTCTTCTTCCGCCACCGCCTCTTGAGCTTGATCCGCTTTCTCTTTGCGGCTGGCTGCTTTGTTGCGGCTGGCTGCTTCTTGATTGCTGAATTGCTCTGGGAGCTTCAGAACGTTGCTGATTCTGAGAACTTTGTCCTTGTGAAGATCTCGATGTTCCTCTGTTTTCAGAATAACTTCTTGGCGTTTCAGTTCTTTGCGTTTGAGTAGGTCTGTTTTCAGAATAGCTTCTCGGAGTTTCAGTTCTTTGTGTTTGAGTTGGTCTGTTTTCAGAATTACTTCTTGGAGCTTCAGTTCTTTGAGTTGGAGTTGATGCTCTGTTTTCAGTATTTCCTCTTGAAGTATACGTTCTGTTTTCAGCATTTCCTCTTGAACCATTTTCAACTCTTACAGGATTATTTGAAGAATTAGAATTGTCTCTGTTAGTATATACTCTGTTTGTATTAGAATTTCTATCAGCGTTTGTTCTGTTTTCAGTATAATTTCTGTTTGTTCCTCTGTTGTCAGAACTATTAGTTCTTCCGGCATTTGATCTGTTAGTGTAATTAGGGTTGCTTCTGTTTGCCTCTCTACTTGCTACACGTCTTTGATCTAATTCATATCTGTTATTTACATTAGAATGTCTTTGTGCAAAACTGTTGTTCGGACGCATTTTTTCGTAACCATAAGTACGTCTTGTTTGATATATCGCCGGAGCTCTGTAGCTTCTACGAGTATTAACATAGTTGTAATGATTGTTTACATTTATATACACATTAACATTGTTTCTGTATCTGTAAACTGGGTAAGGATTCCACGCTGTGTAATATGTTGGATAATAATTCCAACCCCAAGTTGAATAATAAGGTCTGTAATTGGTTACCCAGAATGAAGTGTAAATTACCGGAGGTACGCTATATACAGGCTCATAAATGTAATTATCCCCATATAAATAACTGTTACCAACAACCTGAACAACAACTTTATTTGAGTTATCACGTTCAACATCGATTGTGGCAATATCCTGAAAAACATCTTTGTCAAGTACAGCCTGAATAATTACAACGTGAGTTCTGTCTTCTACAGATTCTATTACACGTAAATAATCAACTTCATCATCTCCGTTTAAATCCAGATTTGAAATTTGATATTTTGGGTCATTCAATCGTCTTTCAAAATCCTGAAGATTGGCTGATTCACCAAACATAGAAGCAACGGCTCTAAGATCTAAATTATCGCTTATATCTGAGTTTTTTGCGTAAACAGTAGTTTGGCTTTGTGCACCACAAGAAGTTAATCCTATTGCTAAAAGTGCTATTAAAATTATATTAGTTTTCATCGTAAATCATATTAGATTAGTATTGTGAGATATCCAATTACTGTGCCATAAATTCAACTTTTAAGTCCGTGTAATGTAATTATCTTGTTTTCAATGATTTAAAATTTAGGTAATGAATTGTAATTATAATTTGACAAAAAATGAACATAAAAATTATTATTAATCAAAAAAAGTAAAACATATTTGAGATCTTAGAAATAATTGTATTTTAGCATCAGATAAATTTTAATCAGTATGAAAAAAGTAATTTTATTTTGTGGTGTATTCCTTTTTTTAATGTCTTTTAAAACAGCGAATTACAACAATAAACAAACGTTTTTTGGTGGCTTTACATCAATGACGATTGATACTTTGTTTCAGGATAAAATTAGCATTCGGGCTATTGTAATTGATAAAAATAAAGTTTGGTACGGAGGTGATAATTCCCGTTTCGGTTATTATGACCTTGATAAAAAAGAAAAATTCGAAGAACATATCTATAAAGATACACTTAAGTTAGAATTTAGAAGTATAGCTCAAAATTCAAAAAATATTTTTTTACTGAGTGTAGCAAATCCGGCTTTACTTTATTCCGTTTCAAAAAAAGACAACAAATTTAAGTTAGTTTATAAAGAAGTCAATGCAAAAGTTTTTTACGACAGTATGCAATTCTGGAATGAGAAAGAAGGAATAGCAATTGGCGACCCAACAGAAGATACTTTTTCGATAATTGTAACTCGAGATGGGGGAGAAACGTGGACAAAATTATTATCTGATAAATTACCAACAAATGCAATTGGCGAATCTGCGTTTGCAGCCAGTAATACCAATATAGTGATACAAGGAGATGATACGTGGCTGGTTTCCGGCGGAAAAAAAGCACGTGTTTTTTATTCTCCGGATAAAGCAAAAACCTGGAAAGTAGTTGAAACTCCGATTGTTCAGGGAAAAACAATGACTGGTATTTATACGGCTGATTTTTACGATTCTAAACGCGGATTTATTGCGGGTGGCGATTATGATCTTCCAAATAAAAAATCAGGCAATAAAGCTTTTACAATTGATGGTGGAAAAACCTGGGAGTTAATAGGTCAGGATCTGGGATTTGGATATGCGTCTTGTGTACAATATGTTCCGGGAGGAAATGGTAAAGAAATTATTTGTGTTGGTTCTGAAGGTATTCAATACTCTCAAAATGGCGGACAAAACTGGACGCAATTGTCTACTGATACCAAATATTTTACGATTCGTTTTTTAAATAGAAACACTGCAATTGCAGCCGGATTTAATAAAATGGTTCGACTCAATTTTAAATAAAATAACAAGAACCCTAAATAATAAAGTAAGTATTATTATATAGGGTTCCTGTCGCTGTTGTTTCTTTGTAATCTTAGTTCTTTGCTGTAGCTTTGTCTCTATATTGTTTTAACAATTTTCGATTAAAATCATCTTCAGATTTTTTAAGCTTCAATATTTTTTTTGCCGAAAGTACTTTTTTGATGTTAGCCATATATTTTTCTTTCAACAGATATAATTCTTTATCAGTACTTTCAATTTGAGATAATAATGTACATGCCTCTTTTTCTGAAAGAGAAGCGATATTATCATCGTCTAATTTGCGTAAGTACGTTTTCATTTTATCATGACGCAATTCAAATTGTTTGTCATCATATGCATTGTAAATAGGCCAGAATTTTTCTGCTTCTGTAGAAGTAAGTTCCAATTCAGTAGTTAAGAAAGAAACTTTATAGGCCTTAATTTTTTCGCGTTTTTCATCTGTTTTATCACTTTGTGCGTAAAATGAAAAAGAAACTAAAAACAGTAATATCGGAAGTATGTTTTTGATTTTCATCTTTTAAGTTTTTATTTTATTCTGAAATTAAATTTTCAATATTCGGGCTCGAAGATAAAATGTCCTCTAAAGTTTCCTGCTCAAGAGCAACACTTTTGTTGAGTTTGTCAATATCTTTTGTGTCCAGTTCTTTAATTAAATCATATTGGTTCAAATTAGACTGATATGATAAATAAGTCTCCAAAGTAGCTTCGTCAAGATCTTTTGAAGTGTTGTTGTAATTGTTTACAATCGGAATCATTAAAGCAATAACAACAAGTGCAGCAACAAGCATGGTAAGAACCTTTTTACGTTTGTAAAGCGGAATTACTTTTACTTCTGTTTCATTAATTTGCTGTAGAACTTTTTTCGAAAAATTATCAAAGTAATGGTCCGGAGTTTTAAATCCAGTTGTAATTTTCGGTTCGTTTTCTAGTTTAAATGCTTTCATAATGTTTATAAGATATGTTTTATAACAAAAGGTTTAATTTGAAGTAACATATAATTCAATTTTTTTTACCGCATGATGATAAGATGCTTTCAAAGCGCCTACAGAAGTTCCCAGAATCTCTGCAATTTCTTCATATTTTAGTTCTTGAAAATACTTCATTTTAAAAACCAGTTGTTGCTTTTCCGGTAATGTTACAATCGCTTTTTGGAGTTTAATCTGAATTTCATCTCCATCAAAATAAACATCAGCCTTAAGATTATCAATGGTTTTATTTTGCAGAGCTTCAGATGTTACTCCGTTTAATTTTGCTTTTTGATTCAAAAAAGTCAAAGCTTCATTTGTTGCAATGCGATACATCCAGGAAAAAATTTTACTTTCTCCTTTAAAGTTTTTTAAATACTGAAATACTTTTATAAAAGTGTTTTGTAAAACATCATCGGCATCATCATGATTCAAAACAATATTTCGAATATGAGAATATAACGGTTTTTGATAATCGGACAAGAGTTTTTGAAACGCCGTGTTTTGCGTTTTAGGATCTAATAATTGTGCTATAAATTCCTTCTCGTCTGTCAACCTTTTTCATTTATCTTAGTTAGAATGAATTTACGACAAAAGGTTTAATCTTCACTGAATTATTTTTAGAATTCAGATTGTTCTTCCTCAGTTTTAGGCGCAGGAGTAGTAGTTGCCGGTTTTTGTTGTGGCGGTTTTTGCGTTGCTGGTTTTTGTGTTGCAGGCTTTTGCGTTGCAGGCTTTTGCGTTGTCGGTGCTTGTGTTGTCGGTGCTTGAGTTGCAGATTCCTGCGTTTGCGGTTCAGATGTGTAAACTGGTTCTGCTACAACAGGAACCACTTTAGGTATTGTTGGGAAATAAAATTCTGTTTCTAATTTTGATGGACTTTTTACATCTAATTTACTAACCGTTAGTACTTCAAGATGTGACCAGCTTAAATCAGGCGTTATTTTTTCTTTGTTTATAAAAGCTGTTGTTTTTGCAATTGCTTCTTTAGAATGCGTGTAATCTCCTGTGAGCGTTGTTTTTACAGCTTCAAAACCATTTAATTTTCCTGATAAAATATCGCTTCCTGAACTAGTTGTAATTGATCTGTTTATAGGTAAACAAATAGAAATTTTGGCTAATCCTTTTGCAGTATCGTAAGTGTGATAAATTATAAAAGGTTTTCCGGTGGTCTGCAAACCATTTGTTTCACTAAAATGAATAAGTTTCGGAATTACAACTCTTGCGTTTTTATTTACTTTTTCAATTTCACTTGTAAAAGTTTGTTTGATATAAGGCGTTTCTGTTTTTTTTACAACACCATTTACTTGTACCGCGAAAGTTTTTGTTTCAAAATCTAAATTTTTGTCAATATTCGCAAGACTTTTTTCATAGATCGTTCCAATTACATTGTCAGATCCTCCGTTTAAGGCAGTATAAACTTTAAATAAAAAGCTCATAGTTCCTTTTGCTTTCCAGGTAACTACTGTTTTTCCGGCTAAGGTATCTTTAAGAGTCCAGTTAACATCAGCTTCAGTACCGTCAAATTTCATTTTTTGTTCAATGCTTTCACCTTCTTTTGTTTTAAGTGTAATCGCATTTCCTATTCCTTCGGCACCTTCCCATGAATAGGAAGCTCCATTTCCAATTGTTTTGGCCGGAAAATACATTTTTATAGTAGGATCTTCAACAGACCACGATTCAAAATCTTCGTAATTTCTAAGGTCATTTAAATAGTTGTAAACAGTACTTCTAGGCGAATTAATCACCTTGCTTCTCTGAATAGAAAAAATTCCTTTTTGAGTAGCAACAAATACGGTAAGAGCAACCAGAGTTAATAATGATAGTAGGAATAGATATTTTAAAATCTTCATTTTGCGGTTTATTTGGTTCGTAAAGTTATAAATTTATTGGCAGTCTTAACGAATAGCCTAAAAATAAAACGGTACTTTTTAGTTGATCAAAAAAATGTTTAGACAGAACGACTGTAAACAAACTTTAGTATAAATTTTAATTTCTGTTCGGATTTTAAATATAGAAATAAATTTCGGGAATTATCTTTTAAAAAAGAATTTGATCATAAATAAAATGGAGATAAAAATCAGAAAACCTATTAATACTTTATAATTTCCTTTGTAAAATATTTTGTGAAGAGCTAAATCTTTTCGGTATGCAAAAATCATAACGATTACAAATGCTATAAAAAAACAGACTGCGAATATTAATTGGCCTTGGCTAAACATAGTTTATAATTATTTTTGACAAATTTAGAGAATTGTATACGAATAGTTACTAATTTGGTATTCCAATTAATTAAATAAAATTATTACCGAGATATGAAAAAGCAAATAGATGCAGTAAAAGAATTTCATACTGCTTTTAAAATAGGACATAGTGAAACTCCAATTGCTGATGTGGGAGAAACTAAAAAATACCTTCGTTATAATTTAATGAAGGAAGAAAATGAAGAATATCTTGATGCGGTTCAAAAAAATGATTTGGTAGAAATTGCTGATGCGCTGGGAGATATGATGTATATTTTGTGCGGAACGATTATAGAACACGGTTTGCAAGATAAAATTGAAGCCGTTTTTGATGAAATTCAGCGTAGTAATATGAGTAAACTGGGCGACGACGGACAACCCATTTATCGTGAAGACGGAAAAGTAATGAAAGGACCAAATTATTTCAAACCTGATTTTTCGAAACTTTTATAATTTTTTTTACAGCAAAGAATGCTAAGTTTTTTGTAAAAAGGCAAAGTTCGCAAAGCTTTGTCTCGAAGCAACTTTGCGAACTTTGTGTTTGTAAACATAATGCCTAGATAAAATCTTAGGTTCTTTGCGGTAAAATTTCGCATTTAAGTCATCATATAAAATAGAAAACCCGACAAATTTTAAATCTGTCGGGTTTGTTTTTATAATTATCTTTTAGTTATTGAACTTTTACAGTCCATCCAAAAGTATCTTCAGAAAGTTTGTTTTGAAGATTTGTTAGTTTTTCTTTTAAAAGAGAAGCATAAGAGTTTTCAACCGGAGTCATTTCATAATAAACATCCTGATAAGAGAAACCTTTTATTACACTAATAACTGCAGCAGTTCCGGCTCCAAAAATTTCTTTCAAAGATCCATTTTTAGCCGCTTCTACTAATTCTGAAACGATAACAGGGCGAACATCAACATTCAATCCTTCTTTTTTAGCCATTTCAATCAAACTTTTTCTGGTAATACCATCTAAAATTCTTTCGCTGGTTGGAGCAGTTAATAAAGTATCGTTAATTCTAAAGAAAACGTTCATTGTACCCGCTTCTTCTAATTTAGTATGCGTTGCATCATCTGTCCAGATAACTTGTTGAAAACCATCTTTGTTTGCAAGGTTAGTTGGGTAAAATTGTGCAGCGTAATTTCCGGCCGCTTTTGCAGCACCAATTCCACCATTTGCAGCTCTACTGTAATGTTCAGCAATAATTACTTTTACTTCACCTGAATAATAAGATTTTGCAGGAGAAAGTAAAATCATAAATTTATATTCGTCAGAAGGATTTGCAATAACACCGGCGCCAGTTGCAATCATAAACGGACGAATGTACATGCTGCTTCCATTTCCTTTTTGAATCCATTCCTGATCTATTTTCAATAATTCATTCAAACCATCCATAAAAATAGCTTCCGGAACTTCCGGCATTGCCATACGAACTGCAGAATTATTAAAACGTTTGTAGTTTTCATCCGGTCTAAACAACCAAACATCATTATTGTCATCTTTATAAGCTTTCATTCCTTCAAAAATAGCTTGTCCGTAATGGAAGACTTTTGAAGAAGGATCCATCAAAATAGGAGCATACGGCTTAATGACAGGATTTTGCCACTCCCCATCTTTAAAATCACATTCGAATAAATGGTCTGTAAAAACAGCACCAAAGCTTAAGTTTTCAAAGTCTACTGCGCTTATTTTAGACGAAGTAGCTTTTCTGATTTCAATCTTGCTTGTTTGAGTTGTACTCATAATGATAGAATTTATTAAATGCAAAATTAAGTAAAAATATATTATTTACTTGGTAAAACTGCATTAATTGCCGTGTTTAAATGAGAATTATTTATCTTATAATAAAGTTAAATTTTTGGGATAGTTTTATAAAGAATTTACGAAAAAACTGTCGATTTTTAAGGCTTTACGCATTTGTTTTGACTAAATTTGACTGGTAAATTGACCTTTAAATTGATAAAATCCCATTATAAATTTTAGAAAAAGTGGAAAGAGAAATAATTAAAACGCTAGATGGCTCAACAACAATTCATTTGAAAGAATGGGATGAATGTTACCATTCTAAACATGGTGCCATTCAGGAAGCAAAACATGTTTTTATTAAAAACGGACTTTCTTTATTTGAAGATAAACCAATAAGTATTCTCGAAATTGGTTTTGGAACTGGCCTGAATGCTTTTATTACTTTTCTGGAAGCAACTCAAAAAAAACAAGATATAGATTACGTTGGGGTAGAAGCATATCCTGTTGATGCAAACGAAGTTTTACAAATGAATTATGTAGCCGAACTCGAAGCATTGGAATTTTATAACATTTTTGAGAAAATGCATAAATGCGAATCGGACTACAAAACCGAAATTAGCACCGATTTCTCGTTAACCAAAAGGAAACAATTTTTTGATGAAATAGACGATTTTGAATGTTTTGATTTGATTTACTTTGATGCCTTCGGATATCGCGTACAACCGGAGCTTTGGAGCACCGAAATTTTTCGAAAAATGTACAAAAGTTTGAAACCAAATGGCGTTTTGGTCACGTATGCTGCCCGCGGAGTAGTTAAAAGAAGCATGATAGAAGTTGGTTTTAGAGTCGAAAAATTAGCAGGTCCACTGGGAAAACGAGAGATGTTTAGAGCTTTTAAAAATGTTTAAATGTGTTATTTATAATTATTCTATATTGATGTATCTGTATTAAGAAAACGTATTCGTTGCTAAATTTTTTAAAAAAATAAGTTAAAAAGAATGCGTATGAATGATATTTGTTTACATTTGTTGCGAGTTTAAAAATATAGATAACCCCCCATAATCTTATTTTATTATGTCAAAAATGATGTTTGATTACACGAAATCAATACTTGAGAGAGTTAGTTTCGACCCGATACTTTTCTGCAAAGAATTAGAGAAAGCTATCAAAACCCTGTTACCATACGAAATGGAGCAATTGCAAGAATGGTTATTGAATTTCATTATTGAGAAACCAGAACTAAAACAAAGTTTACTGCTAATTAAAGTATAAAAAAAAGGAGCCGATTTGGCTCCTTTTTTTATGTCTATTACTTTTTTTGCAGCGGACTAACGATTTGAACATTCTGAAAAACAATTGCTCCTTTTACAACTCCGGCAATTGTCGATCTAAGTGCGTCAATGATTTGCATTTTTAACTCGCTTTTTGGGTAAATTAAACTTACCTCTCGAGCGGGTTTTGGTTCCTTAAAGTTTCGTAGTTTCAGTTTATCGGAATCTTTTAAGTCTAAGGTGTGCAAGTACGGAAGTAACGTTGTGCCCAAACCTTCGTCGGCTAATTTTATAAGCGTTTCAAAACTTCCGCTTTGAATCTGAAAATTATTCTGGTCGATATCTGTACCGTTTTTACATAAGTTTAAAATTCCGTCTCTAAAGCAATGACCATCCTGCAAAAGCAAAATTTCATTAATGTTTAAATCCGCAACTTCAATTTCTTCTTTTTGAAAACTTGCGTGATGTTCCGGTATATAAGCGACGAAAGGCTCAAAATACAAAACAATTTCTTTTATTTTTTCGTCTTCAAGTGGAGTAGCGGCAATTGCAGCATCAAGATGACCATTTTTTAGTTTTATAATTATTTCATCCGTGTTTAACTCTTCAATTAAAAGCTTCACTTTTGGATATTTTTTTATGAAATTATTTAAAAACATTGGCAAAAGCGTTGGCATAATTGTAGGGATAATTCCCAAACGAAATTCACCGCCAATAAATCCTTTTTGCTGTTCTACGATATCTTTAATTCTATCAGCTTCATTTACAATATTTTTAGCTTGATTTACAATCTTCTGACCTATATCTGTAAGTTGAATTGGTTTTTTACTTCTGTCGAAAATTAAAATGCTAAGTTCTTCTTCGATTTTTTGAATTTGCATACTTAACGTTGGCTGAGTTACAAAACACTTCTCAGCGGCAAGTGTAAAATTTTTATGTTCGGCAACGGCTAATACATATTGTAATTGAGTGATCGTCATTTTGATAGTATTTTTTGATACAAAAATAGGAAAATATAACTTTTGCTTATATAATTTTCGAGCAAAATATTTTAAATTTGTAGTAAACATACTGTAAAATACAAAAGCATGAAAACAAATATTTTAGGATTACCGGTAAAAGAATCAGAATTAATAGTAAAAGAATTAAATATATTATTGTCGAATTTTCAGGTATACTATCAAAATCTAAGAGGAATCCACTGGAATATTCGTGGAAAACGTTTTTTCGACTTACACGTAAAGTTTGAAGAATTGTACACAGATTCGCAATTAAAAATAGATATGATAGCCGAAAGAGTTTTAACAATTGGCGGAACTCCGCTGCACACTTTTGAAGACTATATTAAAAACAACAAATTAACGGTTGGAAAAAATATTTCAAACGATGAAAAAGCAGTACAGTTGATTGTACATTCTTTATCTGATTTATTAAAAATTGAAAGAGAAATTTTAAACAAATCAGCCGAAATTAACGACGAAGGAACCAATTCTATGATGAGTGATTTTATTGCAGAGCAGGAAAAAACCATCTGGATGATGAATGCATGGCTTGAAGAAGAGTTGTAAATAACTATTAAATAATTGATTATAAACAGGATGGTAAAACGTTATCATTCTGTTTTTTTATTAATGTTAAATTTCTATAAAATTTTTCGCTTCTCGCTTTGATTTTATTTCTTTAACACTATTTTTGCTTCAATGAAATTAATCTCCCGTATATTATTATTCATATTTATTGCTTTCTTATCAACCCCAACAATTGTTACGATGATTAAGAAAAGTAGTGATACGTCTATATTTTTCAGTTTTTCTGAAGAGGAGCATTCGCATAAAGAACTTAAGGCAGCCGTTTATCCGGTTATACTTCACCACGAAGTACCAATACCTGTTTATATCGAAAAAAAGACCATCATATCTGAAAATATTGTAAAACTAGACAATATTTCTCCGAGCATTTTCGCTCCACCTCCCAATTTAGCATAATACTTCCGATTGTTTAAATCTATCTGCGTTTATAGTAAATGCGGAAGATCTTTAATGTATCAATTTTTTAGTAGTGTATTATGACAAAAAAAATCAATCTTTTTGCCAACCTTAAATCTGATTTCGCTTCAGGTTTGGTGGTTTTCTTGGTAGCTCTTCCATTGTGTTTAGGTATTGCAATGGCCTCTGGAGCTCCTTTATTTTCTGGAATTATTGCTGGTGTTATTGGTGGTATAGTAGTAGGTTACTTAAGCCAGTCTCATATTAGCGTTTCCGGGCCAGCCGCTGGTCTAACAGCTATTATTTTAACAGCTATAACTGACTTTGGTGCTTTCGATGTGTTTTTACTGTCTGTTTTTATTGCTGGATTGATTCAATTAGCATTAGGATTTTTAAAAGCCGGAAGTATCTCCAATTATTTTCCAACAAACGTTATTGAAGGAATGTTAGCCGGTATCGGTATCATTATCATCTTAAAACAATTGCCGCATGCTTTTGGTTACGATGCTGATTTTGAAGGCGATCAGGCTTTTATTCAGAATGATGGAAGCAATTCCTTTTCATTTCTGTTCAACGTTATCAATCATATTCAGTTAGGAGCAGTAGTAATTTCTTTGGTTTCATTGGTAATTTTAATTTCCTGGGAAAAAATTCCTTTTTTAAAGCGCTTAAAATTAGTTCCGGGCGCGCTTATAGCCGTTATATTGGGAGTAGTGCTTAACGAAGTTTTTATTTCAACAGGAAGTTCACTGGCAATTGCAAAAGAGCATTTAGTTTCTTTACCGGTTCCAAAATCTTTTGATGAATTCAAATCCATTTTAATTACGCCAAATTTTGCAGCCGTTACAAATCCAAAAGTTTGGGTTGTAGCCATTACAATTGCAATTGTTGCTTCGATAGAGACATTATTATGTATTGAAGCTGCTGACAGAATGGATGTTCAAAAACGTTATACCAATACAAACGTTGAGCTTAGAGCTCAGGGAATTGGTAATGTTTTAAGTTCTCTTATTGGTGGTTTGCCAATGACATCTGTCGTGGTTAGATCATCTGCAAATAATAACGCCGGAGCAAAATCTAAAATGTCTACGATCATTCACGGAGTGCTTTTATTGGTGAGTGTTATGAGTGTTCCTGCTCTATTGAATAAAATTCCGTTGGCTACTTTAGCAACTGTTTTAATTTTAGTGGGATATAAATTAGCAAAACCTGCAACTTTCATCCATTTCTGGGAAAAGGGAAAATATCAATTTGTACCTTTTATTTCGACTTTAGTATTTGTAGTTGCTACAGATTTACTAAAAGGAGTAGCATTGGGAATCATCATCAGTATTATTTTTGTATTGAGAGGAAACTTAAAAAGAGCTTACAGCTTTAAAAAAGAGCAATACGAAGACGGAGATGTTATTCATATTGATTTAGCTCAGGAAGTTTCGTTTCTGAACAAGGCTGCAATCAAATCAACATTAAATGAAATTCCGGAAAATTCTAAAGTAATCATCAATGCACATGACACTGAGTATATTGCGCATGATGTTTTAGATTTAATTCGTGAGTTTAAAGAAACCCGTGCGATTGATGAAAACATTAAAGTGAAACTAAAAGGCTTTAAAAAAGCATACCAGTTAGAGAATACTCCAGAAATTAATAACCACGTTTCGATAGAACATTATTATGATGTAGCAAAACGTGCGTTGATTAAAAAAGAAGTAACAAAAGATAAATTTTAAATAAATAAGGTATTTCGCCAGTAATAGAAATGTCAAATTTAGGTAACTTTACAAAAAGTTGTTTTAGATGTTTTACACGAGTATAAATGCCATTCAAAATAAATAAAAATGAAAGAGTTTTATAAGCAGATTTTAGAAAACAATAAAGCATGGGTAGAACAATCATTAGCAAAAGATCCAAATTATTTTGCAGATTTAGCTAAAGGACAAACACCGCCATTATTATGGATTGGATGTTCTGACAGCCGTGTTCCTGCAAATGAAATTATTGGTGCTAAACCGGGTGAAGTTTTTGTTCACCGCAATATCGCCAATATGGTTGTTCACTCTGATATGAATATGTTAAGTGTTCTGGATTATGCAGTAAACGTTCTAAAAGTAAAACATGTACTTGTTTGCGGACATTATGGTTGTGGTGGTGTAAAAGCAGCTATGGGTAACATGTCTGTTGGAATTATCGACAACTGGATTCGCCATATTAAAGATGAATATCGTTTGCACGACAAATATTTAAATTCAATTGAAGATGAAACAGAACGTTTTAATGCTTTTGTTGAAATTAATGCGAAAGAACAAGTTTATAATTTAGCAAAAACGTCAATCGTACAATCAGCTTGGAAAAACGGTCAGGATTTGATGCTTCATGGATGGGTTTACGGTTTGAATTCCGGTTTTGTAACCGATTTAAACGTAAACATTAGTTCGAATGAAGAACTTGATGAAGTTTACCAGCTAAGTAATCTATAAAAAAATAAAAATCGCCTCAAAAGGGCGATTTTTTTATTCGTTTTCGTCCAGATTTTCATTAAAAGCCGACGGTAACATTGTTGGAATAAACTTGATTAGAATTGGCAATAGTAAACTTCCGCCCGGAAGTAAAAATATGGTTAATGACGGGATCGTTTTGCAAATATCCAAAAGTTGTTTTTTTACCTTTTTCTTTTCTTTTGCATCCAGATCTCTTGTTGTAGAATGGGCTAAAAGAATCATTAATTCTTTACTCTGAACAATTTCCTTAACCAGTCTGTTTTTGTTTCTTATAATCAGTTTAACAACGGTATGCGTCATTTGATCGTAGAAATGTTTTACCGGATTTGAATAATTAAAGTACGGAATTTTCTTTTTATGTGTGGTGATAAAATCATTTGTAGTATCGATGCTCTTTGTTACAAAATCATCAGAAATACGCATCATCGATCCTAAAGAATATAAAAAATAAGCTTCTTCATTCTCTACAACACCATCACTCCACAACGCCATTCCGGCCATATCAAGTAAATAATATTTTTCGAGTGGATGACTAAAATAATCCAATTGTAAATTTTCTAAAGTATCGACTGTAACCTTTGAAAATTTTGAATATCGAATCGAAGCTTCAAACAGTTTAATCAGCAAATCGTCATGTTGTGATTTTGCAGTTTTTGTTTTTAATGCTAAAGCTACAATACCAAGAACAGTTTCTTCAATTCGTTTTAAATATTTATCGGGAATTTCGCCATGAGCCAAATATTGTCTGAAAGCCAAAACATCAATAAACAATAAAGCATTGGTTACCAAATGCGAAAAGTTTTTGCTAATAATACTGTCATTAGTCTGAACTCTTTCATCGATAATATTTTCTAAAGAATGGGATGGTGCATCTTTCGGAAGTAAAATTTTAAACAAATTAAACCCGTCCGGATTCATTGCTTTGTAAAATTTTAAAACTTCAGTAATGAAATTCTTAGGTTCAGAATTTCTTTTTTCTAAACAAAAAACGCCATATAAAGTATTCAATAAGGCAATCTTAGAAATTTCGGTTTTAAACCAGCCTTTTATCGGAATTGGAATTTGAGAATCGACAGAAATAATGTGTCCGTAAATAAACCCGGTTTCTCTGACTTTATAATAAAACGAATCAACTGTTTCAAAAGGAATTGCCTCTGAAAACTTTTGTTCGCTAAAAAATTTATCGATCCAGCCGGATGCAGATGGGTTAATCATTACTTAGGTTTGAAGCTGCAAAGCTATATCTTTTTATCGTGTTAAAATTTATTTTTAAATGAAATAACCACTAGATTTTGTGAAAATCCAGTGGTTGTTCAATTTTTATTTGATGATTCCCGCACAAGCAACTCTTCCGCCTGCATTTCCTGTAGGTTGCGTCGTAAAATCATCTGTTCCCTGATGTACGATTAAACCTTTTCCTAAAATATTTTTAGTTTCATCTTCACAGCCTATACACCATTCGTCTGTAGTAAGCGTGATAGTTCCGTTACCTTGAGCATCAGCAGTAAAGTTTCCGATGTCACCTTTATGATATTCACCAACGCCCCATTTTCCGTGTTTTTTAAAAGTTGGGTTCCAGTGTCCTCCGGCAGAACTTCCGTCGGCAGCAGTACAATCAGATTTTTCATGAATATGAATAGCGTGAACTCCCGGTTGCAAACCAGCCACTTTTGCCACAAAAGTTACTTTCCCGTTTTTCTCTGTAAAAGTTGCAGTTCCTGTTACGGTACTATTACTTTTTGGCTCTAAAGCAACGGTCAAAGTTTTGGCGTCATTTGATTTTGTATTGGTTTTACAGCCAATAACTAAGGCTGTAAGTATAGCGAAAGAAAGAATCAATTTTTTCATTTGTAAGGCTTTTAAATTATATAATAAGTAAATTTAGCATAAAATGAACGATTCTTTTAACATTAAAAGTTAAAAAAATCCAAAACTATTGGTTTTTAATTTCGTTGATTTTCAATGCAGAAGCAAAAATTATTGTGTAAATTCGTATAGTGCCAATTTGTTATTTTTAAAAAAGTAGTCATTGATTGATTTTAATTAAATATGTAATATTATGGTAAAGAATATTTTAGCTTTAGTTTTTTTAGGAGTTGTATTAATTTCCTGCAAATGCAAAAAAGCAGATACAGCCGGTACCTTAGAAGGAACCTGGGAACTTAATTATGTTACCGGACCAAGAATAGCCTTTGATGGTTTATATCCAAATAAAAAGCCAACCATCAATTTTGATTTGAAAGAAACCCGTATTTCGGGAAATACAAGTTGTAATTCTTTTAGCGGAAAATTAAGTGTTGATGGTAATAAAATTGATTTTACACAGCCAATGGCGCTAACCAAAATGATGTGTGAGAATGGGCAAGGGGAGCAGGTTTTTATGAGCACACTCGAAAGAGCAAATACCTATTCTATAACTGATAACGGTAAAACACTAAACCTTATGTCTGGAGATATTGCTACGATGCGATTTACCAAAAAGTAAGATCTCCGGCTTTATTTAAACGCTATAAAAAATGTTTTATGAAAACAACAGTATCGATTTTAGTAGTGTTAGTTTCTTTTTTATCATTTCAGGGCTTTGCTCAGGAAAAAAGTAAAAAAGAATTAAAAGCAGAAAGAGAACTTCAAGAGCAAATAGAAATACAGGCACTTTTAGATGCTAGAGATTTTGTTTTTGATGCAGAGAAACTTTACCCACAGTCAGGGAGAATGATAATTTTAGATTACAATACGTATTTTTTAAAGTTTACTTCAGAAAATGTCAAATGTGATTTGCCCTTTTTTGGCCGCGGTTTTAATGTAGGTTACGGATCTGACGGGGGAATAAAATTTGAAGGAAAACCGGAAAATATTAAAATAGAACAAACCAAAAAGAAATACACTATTAAAGCAACAGTAAAAGGAGAAAAAGATGTTTATGATCTTTTCTTTACTATCTTTTTTGACGGAGGAACATCACTTTCTGTTAATAGTAATAATCGCTCTTCAATTTCATATGATGGAAAAATTAGAGCTCCGAAATCAGAAGAAAATAAAAAGTAACAGGTACAATACACAAGTTAAACTATCAATATGAAAAAAATTACCCTTATTGTTGTTGTAATAATAGCTTCAATTTCTTCTTATGCACAAGATAAATTTAAGGAAGATGTAGAAGTTGTTCAAAGCATTTACGGAAGAAACAAAAGTGAGCTTATAAAACAATACATGAATTTGTCTGACGAAGAATTCGTTCGTTTTACAAAAGTGTATGAAAACTACGAAACAGAACGTAAGGCACTTGGAAAAGCGAAGCTTGATATTATTAATAATTATGCAGCCAATTATGCTACTTTAACAGACGCAAAAGCAGATGAATTGGCTAAAAATACCTTCAAAAATAATTTGGCTTATGAAAAATTATATGACAAAACTTATGGTCAGGCCAAAAAAGCTGTTGGTGCAATAAATGCAGCTAAATTTATTCAGTTAGAAATCTATTTACAAACCATTGTTCGTGGTCAAATTTATGATTCAATTCCGTTTATTGGTGAATTAGAGAAGTCAAAAACAAACTAATTTATATAGAAAAACGGCAACTACATTATTTTATAGTTGCCGTTTTTGTTTTATTTGATATTTTTTATTTCGCTTTTTTTACTTCGTAAATAGCATTTACCATTCCGTTATGTGGCGTATCTAAAGTAAGTTCCCAAAACATGATTCCACCTAATTTCTTAGATTTTACATATTCGGTTTTTGCTTTAATTGACGTAATATCATCTGAAGTTGCAAATGTCTTTTCCTTTTCATTATACCAATAAGGCGCTTTTGCTTTTTTATCCCAAAAATATTTCCAACCGTTTGCTTCTGTGTAAGTAGCTGCAAAATTTTTAAAATCAAC
This sequence comes from Flavobacterium chryseum, assembly GCF_004362015.1. Taxonomy (GTDB): domain Bacteria; phylum Bacteroidota; class Bacteroidia; order Flavobacteriales; family Flavobacteriaceae; genus Flavobacterium. The sequence continues at coordinate 386,555 of NZ_SNWW01000005.1, read as the reverse complement.
ACCTTGAATATGTTCTCCAGCTTGGTATAAACCGTTATTTACATTTGCTACATTCTTCCATGTTCTGGAGTAAAAAGCGCCGCCAATAATTAATTTTTCAGCAGGAACTCCTTGCTTCAATAAAAAAGTAACCGCTCTGTCTGTCGATTCTTCCTTAGGATTTGTACTGTATAAAGGTGTATGATGTCCTGTAACTTTAGAATATCCGTTTACCAAATCATAACTCATAATATTAATACGATTTACTAAAGGCGTTACCATTTTCCAATCTATAGATTCATCCAGATACTTTTGAAAACCTCCGGCAGCAAAACTCAATTCGTAGTCTTTTCCTAAAGTAGAACGTAATATTTTAAGTAGTTCAGTGAAGTTGTTTTTATCAGCTGGCTGGAATAAATGTCCCGGAAGTCCTTCGATAGCAGGATATTCCCAGTCTAAATCTAAACCATCTACTTTAAAATAATTACTAACTTCTTTTACCGAATTGGCGAAAGTTAATCTTCCTTCTGCAGTAGAAAATGCAGCAGAGCAAGGTTCGCAACCGCCCCAGCCACCAAGAGAAAGTACAATTTTTAGTTGTGGATTTGAAGCTTTTAACGAAACTAAATGTTTAATTGTGGTAGAATCTTTAGGAGAATCGACGCTTAGTTTTCCGTCTTTTAAATGACAAAAGCTAAAAATAATTTGGTCTAGTTTATTTACTTCATATTCGTTAATCAGTTTATCATCACCAGTATAGTAAGCGATAATATCCAGTTTTTTACTTTTTTGTGCAAAGATATTTGTAGTAAAGCTGCACAATAACAGTAAGGCAATTAGGTTAATTTGTTTCATTTTTAAGCTATTAGTTTTTTGAATGCTAAATATAAAACATTAGAATCGAAAATTCACTATTGATTTTGTAGCAGAATCGCAATTTTAATAAAGATTTGTGAAATGATATGGTAATGTAGTGTAGAGGCGCACAGCAGTGCGTCTCGTCGTTGTGTAGACGCACTGCTGTGCGTCTCTACGAACGATATCGTGAAAAAAATAAAAAAATAAACCCGCACAGTTTCGGACAAGTGCGGGTTTAAACAAATTAAAAGCTAAAAACTATTTTTGTATTAGAAGCAGTATTCGTTTTCTGCAACTAATTTATTGGTAATCGTTTCTCTTAATGCCACTACGTTTGGCAAGTTGGTGTATTTTGTAAAACGTTTTAATCCCATTAACATCATACGTTGTTCGTCTCCTTCAGAGAAAGAAGCAATACCTTCTTTACCTCTCAAGTTTACAATATCAACCGCTTTGTACAAGTATAATTTTGCCATAGCAATTTGCTCTTGTACTTTATCTTCACCTTTATTTTTGGCTAATTTTTCAGTTCTAAGAATAGTACTTTCAGCCATGTAGATTTCGATTAAGATATCAGAAGCAGCCATTAATAATTGTTGGTGAGAATCTAAATCCGGACCGTATTTTTGAACAGCGCTACCGGCAACCATTAAGAATACTTTCTTAAGATTAGCGATAATTCCTTTTTCTTCAGCAAATAATTCAGAGAAATCAGGAGCATCAAAAGATGGAATTCCCATCAATTCTTCCTGAACTTTCATTGCTGGTCCTAGTAAATCAACATGACCTTTCATGGCCTTTTTGATCAACATACCAACAGAAAGCATTCTGTTAATTTCGTTTGTTCCTTCGTAGATACGAGCAATACGAGCATCTCTCCAGGCACTTTCCATTGGAGTGTCTTCAGAGAATCCCATTCCACCAAAAACCTGAATTCCTTCATCAGCACAATTCTGAACATCTTCAGAAACAGCTACTTTAAGAATAGAACATTCGATAGCAAATTCTTCAACACCTTTCAATTCAGCTTCCTGATGACTAGTTCCTTCTGCTTCACGAGCAGCGATTCTGTCTTCGATATCTTTTGCAGCACGGTAAGAAGCACTTTCGCCAGCGTAAGCACTAGTTGCCATTTCAGCTAATTTAGAACGAATAGCTCCAAAAGATGAAATTGGTGTGTTAAACTGAATTCTTTCGTTAGCATATTTTACAGCTCCAGAAGTTACTCTTCTTTGAGCATCAAGACATGCAGCCGCTAATTTAATACGACCAACGTTTAAAGCGTTCATTGCAATTTTGAAACCGTTTCCTCTTTCAGACAACATGTTTTCAACAGGAACTTTTGTATCGTTGAAGAAAACCTGACGTGTAGAAGAAGCACGGATTCCTAATTTATGTTCTTCTTCATTCATAGAAATTCCGTTATCAGCAGTATTTTCTACGATGAAACCTGTAATATTTTTATCATCTCCAATACGGGCAAAAACGATGAAAACGCTGCAGAAACCTGCATTCGAAATCCACATTTTTTGACCAGTAATTTTGTAGTGTGTTCCATCTTCAGATAAAACCGCTTTCGTTTTTCCTGAGTTAGCGTCAGATCCTGCGCCTGGCTCAGTCAAACAATAAGCTCCAAACCATTCGCCAGAAGCCAATTTTGGAACGTATTTTTTCTTTTGCTCTTCAGTTCCATAAAGGGTGATTGGCATAGTTCCAATTCCGGTATGAGCACCAAAAGCAGTTGAGAATGAACCTGTAGCACCAGAAATGTAATCGCAAACTAACATTGTAGATACGAATCCCATTCCTAATCCGCCATATTCTTCAGGAACCGCAACTCCAAGAAGTCCAAGTTCACCAGCTTTACGCATGCTTTCTTCTGTAAATGCGTAATCTTTTTTCTCAAAGCGATTTTTGTTAGGCCAAATTTCTTTGTCTACAAACTCTTTTACAGAGTCACGCATCATTAATTGCTCTTCCGAAAAATCTTCTGGTGTAAAGATATCTTCGCACTTTGTTTCTTTAACTAAAAACTGACCACCACGGGTTACGTTTTTTTCGATTGTATCTGCCATTTTTTATTTTTTTTAGAGAAAAGAAAATAGAATATAGAAAATAGACTTTTGACTGAACTTATTTTAGTCCGTTTTGGAAGCCCATTGTCATTCTTTGAAATTCTTCTATTTTAATTTCTAATTGGTTAAATTGTATTTCGTTTATATATTTTCTATGTGTAGCAATTAATAATTGCGTGATTAGTTCAAATGAAGAACCTAGAGAAATGTCTAAAAAATGACTGAAAGATTTATCAGTTCTTGAAGAACCTTCAGCAATATTACTAGGCATTGAAACTGAACATCGACTTATTTGAGAACTTAAATCATACCTCTCATGTTTTGGAAATTCTATTAATAAATCTGAAATTTCATTAGCAATTGAAATTCCAAGCTGCCAAATCTTTAAGTTCTTATAATTATGCCGCATTCTAAAAATCTATATTCTATTCTCTATATTCTATTTTCTTCCTTATAATACCTCGTAAATCCCCGCAGAACCTTGTCCAGTTCCCACACACATAGAAACGATTCCGTATTTGTTTCCTCTGCGTTTCATCTCATCAAATAACTGAACAGAAAGTTTAGCACCTGTACATCCCAGAGGGTGTCCTAAAGCGATTGCTCCACCGTTTACGTTTACGATATCAGGATTTAAACCTAACTCGCGAATTACAGCAAGTGATTGAGAAGCAAAAGCCTCGTTTAATTCAACCAAGTCAATATCTTTCAATTCTAAGCCAGCTTGTTTTAATGCTTTCGGAATTGCTTTTACAGGACCAATACCCATGATTCTTGGTTCAACACCAGAAGAAGCGAAGTTTACAAGTCTTGCAATTGGCTCCAAGTTTAATTCTTTTACCATGTCTTCACTCATGATTAAAACAAAAGCTGCACCGTCACTCATTTGAGAAGAGTTACCAGCAGTTACGCTTCCGTCAGCAGCAAATACAGGTTTTAAACCCGCTAAAGCAGCAACAGAAGTTCCGGCTCTTGGACCTTCGTCTTGTTTTACAACATAAGATTTTGTTTCTTTTTTTCCATTTTCATTGATGAAAGTCTGATCAACCGTAATCGGAACGATTTGTTTGTCGAATTTACCTTCAGCTTGTGCTTTTAAGGCTTTCATGTGAGAATTGTAAGCAAACTCATCCTGATCTTCTCTTGAAATTTTATATTGATTGGCAACCGCTTCAGCAGTTAAACCCATTCCCCAATAGTAATCTTCGTGACCTGCAGCAGCAACTTTATAATCCGGAGTTGGTTTGTAACCTCCCATCGGAATAAAACTCATGCTTTCTGCTCCACCGGCAATGATACAATCTGCCATCCCTGATTGGATTTTAGCTGTTGCCATTCCTATAGTTTCTAAACCAGATGCGCAATAACGATTTACCGTTACACCAGGAACATCTTCTACTTTTAATCCCATTAAAGAGATTAAACGTCCAACGTTTAGACCTTGTTCTGCTTCCGGCATGGCATTTCCTACCATAACGTCATCGATACGTTTTTTGTCAAAATCAGGCAGTTCATCCATCATAAACTGAATGGTTTCTGCTGCTAATTCATCAGGTCTTTTAAATCTAAAAACACCTTTTGGAGCTTTTCCAACTGCTGTTCTATATGCTTTTACTATGTAAGCTGTTTTCATTTGTTTTTGTTTTTAAGAGTATAGAAGATAGAATATAGAAAATAGACTTTACTCAGTCTTAAATCTATATTCTATTCTCTTTGTTCTATTTTCTAATTACGAAGTGGTTTTCCTTTAGTTAACATATATTGGATACGCTCCAACGTTTTTCTTTCTGTACAAAGAGATAAAAACGCCTCTCTTTCGATATCTAATAAATATTGTTCAGATACTAAAGTTGCTTCAGATAAATCTCCACCGGCCATTACATAAGCCAGTTTGTTAGCGATTTTTTTATCGTGTTCAGAAATGTATTTTCCAGCTTCCATTTGATCTGTTCCAACTAAGAACATTCCAAGTGCTTGTTTTCCTAGTACTTTCACATCAGTTCTTCTGATTGGTTGTGTGTAACCAGCTTCTGCCATCAACAATGCATGTTTTTTAGCTTCAGCAATCTGACGATCTTTGTTTACCACAATAACGTCTTTACCATGTTGTAAAAGTCCGGTATCAAAAGCTTCATAACCTGAAGTGGAAACTTTTGCCATAGCGATTGTTAAGAAATATTCCTGAAGAACATTCAATTCCACATCGTTTTTGCGGAATAAATCTGAAGCTCTCAAAGCCATTTCTTTAGATCCACCACCACCAGGAAGTACACCAACACCAAATTCAACTAATCCCATATACGTTTCTGCAGCAGCTACCACTTTATCAGCGTGTAAACTCATTTCGCATCCACCGCCAAAAGTCATTCCGTGAGGTGCAACCACAACTGGAATTGAAGAATAACGAACGCGCATCATCGTGTCCTGAAACAATTTGATTGCCATGTTCAATTCGTCGTATTCCTGCTCAACCGCCATCATGAAAATCATTCCGATATTAGCTCCAACAGAGAAATTTGCTGCCTGGTTTCCAATAACTAAACCTTGATATTCTTTTTCAGATAAGTCGATTGCTTTGTTGATAGCCTGAAGTACATCGCCACCAATGGTATTCATTTTAGATTGGAATTCTAAATTCAAAATTCCGTCTCCTAAATCCTGAATGATTGCACCACTGTTGCTCCAAACTTTTTTGCTTTCGCGAATGTTGTTCAGAATAATGAATGAATCTTGTCCAGGAACTTTTACTTGTGATTTTGTTGGAATATTATAGAAATAAGTTGCTCCTTCTTTTACAGAGTAGAAACTTTCGCTTCCTGAAGCTAACATTTCAGTAACCCATGCAGCTGGCTCTAAACCTTCTGCTTTCATGATTTCGATTCCGTTGGCAACACCAATCGCATCCCAAATTTTGAATGGACCATTTTCCCATCCAAAACCGGCTTTCATAGCATCATCAATTTTGTATAATTCGTCTGAGATTTCAGGAATTCTATTTGACACATAAGCAAACATTCCAGAGAAACTCTTACGGTAAAATTCTCCCGCTTTATCTTTTCCTTTTACCAAAACTTTAAAACGATCAATTGGTTTATCGATAGTTTTTGTTAGTTCAAGCGTTGCAAAACTTGCTTTTTTGGCAGCGCGGTATTCTAATGTATCTAAGTCTAAAGAAAGAATATCTTTATCTACTTTTTTATAAAAACCTTGTCCGGTTTTACTTCCCAACCATTTGTTTTCCATCATTTTGTTGACGAAATCAGGAAGTTTGAACAATTCGTGTTGTTCGTCAGTCGGGCAGTTTTCGTAGATTCCGTTAGCAACGTGTACCAAAGTATCCAATCCAACAACGTCAACCGTACGGAAAGTAGCCGATTTTGGACGACCAATTACGGGTCCAGTCAATTTATCAACTTCTTCAATCGTCAATCCCATTTCTTTTACCAAGTGGAATAAACTCTGAATTCCGTAAATACCAATTCTGTTTCCAATAAACGCCGGAGTATCTTTAGCCACAACCGAAGTTTTTCCTAAAAATTTAGATCCGTATTCGTTTAAGAAATCCAATACTTCAGTTGAAGTTTTTGGACCAGGAATAATTTCAAATAATTTTAAGTAACGCGCAGGGTTAAAAAAGTGAGTTCCGCAGAAGTGTTGTTGAAAATCTTCGCTTCTTCCTTCGCTCATAAAGTGAATTGGAATACCAGAAGTATTTGAAGTAACCAAAGTTCCCGGTTTACGGAATTTTTCGATTTGTTCAAAAACTAGTTTTTTGATATCCAAACGTTCTACTACAACTTCAATAATCCAGTCTACATTGGCAATTTTTGCCATATCATCAGTCGTATTTCCAGTTGTGATTCGGCTTGCGAATTTTTGACTGTAAATAGGAGAGGGTTTCGATTTTAATGAATTCGCTAAGTGCTCGTTTACCACACGGTTGCGAACAACTTTACTTTCAAGCGTTAATCCTTTTTTAGTTTCAGCTTCTGTCAATTCGCGCGGTACGATGTCCAGAAGTAAAACTTCAACACCAATATTGGCAAAATGACAAGCTATTCCTGAACCCATAATTCCGGATCCAATTACAGCAACTTTTTTAATTGTGCGTTTCATAAGTAGTTAATATTTTGTTTTTTTGTATGGAATCTGATTTGTCTTAGAAAATAAGGTTATTCATTTTCTAATTTTTCTGTGTGATTAAATATGTTTTTGTCCTGAATCAATTCATTGATAATTTCCGAAACTTCAATAAAATGTTTTAATTTTTCGTCTGAAACATGTTTTCTAACGGTTTCATTAAATTTCAGAACCGTGTTTTTAGATAAATCTCTTTTTTCCTTTCCAAATTCTGTTAAGTATATTAGAACACCGCGTCCGTCACTTGGATTTTTCTTGCGAACAATTAAACCTTTGTCTTCCATCGATTTTAATGTTCTGGTTAAACTGGTAGCTTCCATTCCCATTCTTGGGCCTAAAGCGGTAGACGGAGTTCCCTCTTCCTTATCTATACTTAAAAGAGCAAATCCGGTGGCCATTGTGGCATCGTATTTTGCGGCTTCTTCGTTATACATTCTTGAAACAGCCTGCCATGTAGCTCTCAAAATATAATCTATTGTTTTGTCTTTCATAGGTAACTATATCGATTTCAAATATAATCAAAAAATACTATGCACGCATATAATTTTCTAATAAATTTTTGGTTAATAAAAAAATGTCTCTGAAATAGAGCGGTTTATGGTTAATTTTAATTGAAATATACTATTCTTTTTTTAGAATTTATCAAAATTAGAAGCTTAAAAAAGGATTTTTGATTCTCAGTTTGTTCTAAATTATTTATTATGTAAAAAATACCTTGTTTGAATACGAATAAAATTTACTCTTCATATTTTGCCAATGCATTCTGAAGCGTTTTTTTCATACGGTTTCTTAAATTTTCAGGTCTCAGAATTTCAATTCCACTACCAAATCCAAGTAAAAGGCGTTCCATTTCATAGTTTGGAGTAATGAACAAATGAACGATTACACTTTTGTCTTCGTTTTCCTGAATCAGCCTTTGAGTATGATGTAATGGTTTGGTTAAAACATAAGGAGCATTTTCAGCATCAATCCAAAGTTCGATTCTTCGGGGTTGTAAACCTGTATTTACAGTCACACCAATTACATTTTTATAAAACAAATCAGCATCAAAATCTTCTTCTAAGTAAGGAAGATTAAAATCATAATCAATCGAAATAATTCTGTCGAGCGCTAAATTGGCAATAGGTTGAGATCCTTTTTTCTTTCCCACTAAAAACCAACGATTATTAAACTCCTTTAAAATAAAAGGATGAAAATGAAATTTGCTCTCTTCTATTGATTTAAAAGATTTATAAGTAATGACAAGCGCAACCTTTTTGATAATGGCCTGATAAATTTCATCTAAATAATGAAGCCCTTTTAAGTTTTCGTTTTTATCCAAATAAATAACAGGTTTGGTATGCGATTTTTCGGCGTAGATTTTATCTTCCAAACGCTGCAGAATATCAGATACATCATTAAAAAGAGAAAAGTCTTTAAACTGCTTTAACATCGAAACCGTTTCAGTTAAAACATTCATGTCAGTTTCCGTTAACGGAATATCTGTTATCGTAAATTCATCATCGTCATATTTATAATACTTTTTATCATAGACAACGATTGGCGCATTGTAGCCCAGTTTTTCACTTCGCATTAACTGAATATCCATCTGAATGGTTCGTTTGCTGATTGAATTTTCGCGTCCTTCATATTCAAACAAAGCTTCAGAACAGCATTCGATCAAATCTTCTAATGTCCATGTTCGGTACTTATTCTGAAGACATTTGTCGATTGTTTTATAGCGGATTAAGGCATTTTTATTTTGTGACATATTTTAATATTTTTTTACATTGACTGGTAAATAAAATCTTATGTTTTTGTTTTTTGTGTAATTTTTTTAAAATATTTTTCAAGCAATTTTTTTTTCATTTGAAAGCTTAAGTGCTAAAAATACACTTTTTATAATACTACGCAAAATAGTTGCGTATTTGATTCTTGACTTCTTTTTAAAACGCGTATTTGTACTATTTTTTTGTTTAAAAAAAACATATACTTTTACGCCTCAAAAACAAATTCTTTTCTATGAGGAAACTCTACTTATTACACCTATATATTGTTTTAATACTTAGTACATCAGTTTATGGTTTTAATAAAACCGAAGAAAATAAGCTGATTCATGATTGCAATATCACTCTTATTGTTCCGCCCACTGTAGATTTTAATTTTACAAATGATGGTGCCTGTTCCGGAACTCCGGTTACGTTTACTCCCATTATTGGTGGTGTTGGCCCATTTAAATATGTATGGAATTTTGGAGATGGAACACCTAATTCAACAGAAACTAGTCCAAGTCATAGTTACACAGCGTTAGGTTGTGGTTTTCAGAATTTTAATGTGACACTAACCGTTACAGATGCTAACGGTGAAGTAAACATGAAAACAATAACTGTCTCTGTAAAACAGAAACCAGATTTAAAGTTTGTAGATCAGAATAATGCCGGATCAAACAAACCTTTTGAAAGATGCGGTGATAATAACTCGAATCCTAAATACACCATTAATGTTGGAAATAATTCTAATTCAGTTGGTTGTATAACAGCATATAGTGTAGACTGGGGAGATGGAACTTCTGAGGCAAATGTTACTTTTCCGAAATCGCATGAATACCAAAAATTGGGTTCTTTTAATATGGTGATAACTGCAAACGGAATTAATAGTTGCAGCAATTCTATTACTTATGTAGTTAAAAACTCCAATAACCCAATTGGAGCCCTTATAGCTCCGGGTAATACAACCAATTTATGTGTACCTGTTGCTCCAATGGATTTTGCAATTGGTGCCTGGGGATTAAATCCTTCAGATACAAATTATCAGGTTAGTTACGGAGATGGTAGTTATCAAAGTTACACTCAGGCGCAATTAGAAAGCTCTGTATATTATAATAAATTAAATCCTCAGGCTTCTCAAAATTTTCCTATTCCTCATAAATATACAAGAGCTAATTGTGACACGAATGGAAGTACAGTCAATTTAACGATAACAACCTCTTGCGGAAGCACGTATCTTAATGCCGGGCCTATTATTATTTTAGATGTTCCGCAGATAAGTTATTATGTGCCAGCTGTGGCATGTGTTAATTACGGAGTATCTTTTAGTAATTCGACTTATGCAGGTTATACTAATGGTTGTAGTACTTTAAATGTTTATACCTGGGATTTTGGTGACGGAACAACATCCAGAGAAGTTAATCCTTATCACGTCTATACAAAACCGGGTAAATATCCCGTTACATTGAGTGCTACTACACCTTGCGGAGTCGGAATAACACCACCTCCACAATATATATGTGTAGAACCTATATTACAACCAGATTTTACTTTTGGTAATGCTTGTGCTTCAAGTAATCTTCAAATGACTAATACCACAGATACAAGTTTAAGTTGTGGTGCGGAAAATTATAGATGGGAAGTTTATCATTACAATGATGGATTCTGTGGTAAAGAAACATATCCAGGATCAGGAATGGGACAATGGTATTTTACAGATGGCACCGGTTATACATCTAAAAATCCGGTTTTTAATTTTGTGACACCAGGTACATATTATGTGAGACTCTCAGCTTGGAATACGTGTGGAATAAATGCAAGGACTATTGAAAAAGTAATACAGGTAAAAAAACCACCAGTTGTAACGTTAGATCCTATTTCAGATTTTTGTAAATCAGCGACAATATTGCCTGTCGGCAAAGTAGAACAAACTTGTTCTCCCGCTAATGAGATAAGTTATTTGTGGACCTTTCCAGGAGGAACACCGTCAACATCTACATCTCTCGATCCAGGACCAATAAACTATACAATAAGTGGTGATTACGAAGCAATTTTTGCCGTTACCAATAGTTGCGGAACTACTGAGGCAAGAAGGAAGTTTTCGGTTAATACCGTTCTTCTCCTATTATAACGCCAAAAACGTTACAAATTTGTAGTGGCTCTTCTTTTCAGGTTACACCTTTTACAAACGGAATTGATAATGTACCTGCGGGAACAACTTATATATGGCCTACGCCTGTGGTTTCTCCTCCGGGCGCGGTAAGTGGAGCCAATGCTCAAGGAAGTCCTGTAACAACAATTAGTCAGTACTTAACGAATAATACCAATAGTCCTGCTACAGTTACATACACAATATCACCGATATCAAAAGTTTGTCCGGGACCTGATTTTACAATTACCGTTACGGTTGATCCTTTAATAAAAGTGGTTGAAACTATAAAAACGGTTACCTGTTTTGGATTAAGCGACGGAGCAATAGCAATAACGGTTGCTGGAGGAATTCCTTTCCCGACAGGAAATCCGTACACATTTGCCTGGACTGGTCCTAACGGATTTACAAGTTCAGATCAAAATATTTCTAATTTAAAAATGGGTTCTTACAATTTAAGGGTTACTGATAACGGGAAATGTCCTTTTGTAAAAACTTTTTATGTTAGTGAACCGGGTAAATTTCAAATTTTTCAGGAATCTAAAACAGACATCACCTGTTTTGGTTTAAATGATGGAAGAATTAATGTTGGCGTAACCGGAGGAACAGTACCATATAAATATGAATGGTTTAAAGATGGAATTGCATATCCGGTTAATTCTGGTAATCTCAGTAATTTGGCACCTGGAAAATATGATGTAACCATTACAGAAGTAAATAGCTGTGATATATTAAAAAGAAGTTTCACTATAATTGAACCGCCATTATTAGAACTAACTTATGTAAGTCAGGTTAATATTTTGTGCTACGGATACTCTACAGGAGAAATTAATGTAAAAACAGTTGGCGGTAGATTTACCGAAACTTCTCCGGGCGTTTTCAATTACAGATACAGATGGACAGGACCAAACGGATATACAAGTACCGTTCAGAATCCGAGAAATTTATTTGCAGGAACTTACAACTTAACCGTTACTGATAATTCTGGTTGTACTGATAATTTACAAGTTGTTTTACTTCAAAATGACGAGATAAAATTGAATGCTAGCAAAACTGAAATAGCATGTTATAATGATGCTAACGCATCGATTACCATAAATAGTATTACAGGAGGAGTTCCGTTTGCCACCGGAGATCCTTATATTATAAAATGGAGTAATTTAGGTACAGGAATGGTACAAAATAACTTATCTGCCGGAACTTACATTATTACAATTACAGATTCATTAGGCTGCCCAAAAGTATTTACTATTATCATTGATAATGCACCTGTTTTTACTATAAATCCGGATGTAAAACAAATTACTTGTTTTGGTCAAAAAGATGCACATATCCGTTTAAATCTTGTGGGAGGTAAAACTCCGGTTAAACTCGTTTGGGATGATGATGCAACCGCAGGAATTGAAAGAAATAACATTGGAAAAGGAAAGTATTCTGTAACTATTACAGATGCCAAGAATTGCGTAATTAAAGAAACTTTTGAAATTGTAGAACCTTTATTGCTGGAAATTAGAGGAGATGTTTTTAATCCGCTAGATTGTGTCAGAGCCGATACTGGCGCTATCAATTTGGTAGTAACAGGAGGTACACAGCCTTACACATACAGTTGGTCGAACGGGCAAAGAACCGAAGATTTAGTAAATCTTGTACCCGGAAATTATACTGTTGTAGTAACAGATACTAATGGCTGTAAACAATCAGAAACCTGGCAAATTACCCGATTTGATCAATTGACACCAACAATTGAAGTTTTAACCGATTTTAATTGCGATACCAAATTTGTAAAACAAACCTTCGTTGGGCATGTAAAAGGAGGAATTCCGCCTTATACTTTAACATGGTCAGACGGTGTTGTTAGTGGGGATAATAATGAAATTATGAATACTGAAAATAACGGTTTAATCATTTTTAGTGTTACAGATAGTTTTGGCTGTACTGCCGATTATCCGTACAATGTTGATACACCGGTTTTAGGTGAGGCCAATTTCGCAACAAGTTCTTACGGTAAAGAAATGTTTGATTTATATTCTATTTATGATCCCGTGAAATTTACAAATCTGGCGACAGGTGATTTTACCAGTACATCATGGGATTTTGGAGATGGTAATTTTTCAACAGAAGAAAATCCGGAACATATTTATACAAGAGTTGGAACGTATACCATAAAACAAACGGTAAATTATCCTTTTGGATGTCAATACAGTTATAGCGCTACGATAAAAGTAGAAAAAGGATACAGTATCATTATGCCAAATGCATTTACACCAAATAATGATGGCATTAACGACACTTTTGCGCCTGTATTTTTAGGATTGTCTAACATTACGCTTGACGTTTTTGATACGTGGGGTGCAGTTGTATATTCAGAAACCGGGACTAATATTCGAGGATGGAATGGAAGGGTAAAAGATTTAGAAGCCGAAAACGGTAACTATTATTACAAAATTACCTTAAAAACCTTTTACAACCATACGGTTACAGAAAAAGGAGCCTTCACATTAATTAAATAAGCAACAAGATTTACAATGAAATTAAAACTATTTTTTATAATAATAACATGTTGCTTTTTTTCGCAGGCAAGAGCGCAGGATCCCATTTTTACACAATATTTTTTAATTCCCGAAACGCTAAATCCAGGATTTTCAGGCTTTATGGAAACCACTTATGCAGGTATCATTCACCGCGAGCAATGGCCAGATCTTGATCTTAGAATAGATACAGATTATGCATTCGTAAATACCTGGAGTGATGACATCAATAGTGGTTTTGGTATCAGTTTTTTAAATCAAAGAGAAAATGTAACAAGCTATAATTTTTCTGAAATCAATGCCAATTATGCTTACAAAGTGCGATTAAACGATTATTGGGAATTTAGGCCGGCAGTTGAAGTTGGTTACGGAATTAAATCTTTTGCATTTCAGAATTTATTATTAGAAGATCAAATTAATATAGGAACGGGCGTTATAAACCCAAGTTCGATGGATCCAATATTACTAAATAGAAAAGTGAACTTTCTGGATGTTTCGGCAGGAATGGTTTTCAATACCGATGAAGTCTGGATTGGACTTTCGATGAAACACCTTAACAAGCCAAATATCGCCTTTAGTTCAGAAGGAAATGTCCCTTTAAATACATTTTTCTCTTTAAGCGCCGGTTATGAATTTCTTATTGCAGATTATATAGATGCAGTATTGTTGCCGTATGAAACCAAGTTTTTTGTAACCTCAAACTACATGCAGCAAGGCCGTTATAACCGATTAGATCTCGGAGCTTCGATTTTATTCGAAAAAATATTCTTTGGAGCAACAGCTGTTACAAATCCGGCAAAAAACGGAATGAATGGGAATTTACTAACATCAGTAAACTTATTTACCGGATTGCAATATGAAAATTTACGATTGGGATTATCTTATGATTTAAATACTACTAACATTGGAAAAACCGGTGGGATTTATGAACTCTCTTTAACCTATCAATTTAGCTTAGCAAAAAAATGCTTTGGCTGTCCTAATTACGAAGGCAAAAATTAAATTCAATATCAAATAATTTCAGACTAAGACACGAAATCGCAAAGTAAATAAATTAAAACTTTGCGATTTCGTGTCTTTATTTTTCAATGTTTCTATTGTAATAACAAAATCTCTTTCTCAATATTCAATCTCGCTTTTTCTTCATACAAACTCCTGAATTCCTCGGTTTGAAATATAAAATCATTTTCCAAAAAATGCTTTAAAGCTTTTGCGCGTCCTGGTTTGTATAGAAAATCAGGATAAATGCGATATTCTTTTCGAATCTGTTCAAAATAAATTTGATATTCATTCCAGTCTCGGGCGAGAATCTTCAAATCAAAATCGATTAGCCAATTAATATCTTCAACTATATTTTTTTGATGTTGTTGTGTCGCAAGAATGGCATCAAAAACTAATTTTCTGTCAAGTTGAATATTTTCAGACAAAACAGACAATGCAAATTCAGCACTTTTGAGTTCATTATCTTTTTTACTGCTCGAATAAATATAATCGTGATAAAAAATAGAAAATAATATTTCATTACGCTTTTGAAGTTTATCAGAATAAGATTCAAAACTCTTAACCATATTCTTTATATGTGTCAAGTTGTGATAATATCTTGATTTTTTAGAATATGCCTTTTCTAAATCCAGCCAATTTTTTTGGATTTCATTTTTTTCAAAACCAATATCAGTCAGTAATTCCGTGAATTTTTCCTTCAGGTTCATATTCTTTTTTACTCAAAAATAACATTTCTTTTTAACTGCGCAAAATAACTGCGCACTGCTTTTGAAATCTTTGTTCAGGAAATAAAAACAAACGTTCATTGAAAATAAAAAATTGAATAAAGCAGGTCAAGTTTTAAGTTACTTTGAAACTCTTTCCACGTACACACTTATACCATTACCTTTTTATTCAAATATTATGAGGCAGTAGCTCAGCGGTTAGAGCAGGTAGTTTTGAAATTATCCTTAAAAGGTCAATCAAAACTTACTTCGTACACTTTTAATGTCCGGGTCGTGGGTTCGAATCCCATCTGCTTCACTATTAATAGTCTATATTAAAGCTGTAAACGTACTGTTTGTCATTTCGAGGCACGAGAAATCTCCGAAAGTAGCTCCGCAACGAAAGCCCAATCTTTGTTGAGCCTCTCAAGGAGATTTCTCCCCCGTCAAAATGATATCCTACATTTGAAAAACCGTTTAATAGAGAAGAAGAAAATTTAATTTAACTGCGCAAAATAATTGCGTAGGTGAAAATCTATATTTGTCAAACAAAAATAAACACAATGATTATAAAACTTAAATCAGAGAACAAATACTTTTTAGATATCCTTTATAAAAATCCAAATACGGATCAGGGTCTCTATTTAAAAGAATTAAAAAACGGAATTATTACAGGAAATGTTATTTCTGCTTTTGAATATCATTGTGTCTTTCTGGATGGCAAAAACAGTTATTTGCCCGAAGAAGGAAATCAAATTGATTTTCAAAGTTACTGTAGCCCATTGTTAGCTTTGAATATAGCAACCGAATTTTTTAATCATCTATATAAAGAAAATGCAAGTTTGAATGAAACAGTAATTTCATGGTTAGACAAAAATTACAATGAAATTGATACAGAAAAATGTACGATAGAAGTTGCTACTTTTTTTATCGATTCTGGTTGGTATAAAAACGGAAATTATCTTTTGTCCAAATACATTGACGGAATTTCATTAAACCATAAAATAGGTAATAATTTCGAATTAAAAATAGGAGGAAAAACAGTGAGAGAAGCATTGCAGAAATTTTCGCTTGTGGCCTTGTTTTCGCACTTTACAAATAAATATGCGGTTTACACTTATATCGATGATTATTTTATTCAAAAACATATCACGATGTTAACCAATATTTCGGGTATTCCGTATTTCGTGTTTTACCTTTTTATAAAAAGAATAATGCGTTCTCCGGTTCAATTTGAAAAATTCAAACCACAGTTAGAAGCGTATTTTGACAACGAAGTTCAATTTGTTTTTACAGATACGCATCAATCCAGAAAAGAATTTATTTGTAGCAAAATCAATTTTGATGAACCGGTTTTAGATTTTGGCTGTGGCGAATTACAATATTTTAAAATGTTGCTTAAAAAGGGATTTGCAAATGAATATCACGCATATGACGAAGTTGATTTTAAACATATTGCAGACAAAATCATAGCGATAGAAAATGCTGATAACTTGCATTGGGTTGAAAATTTAGAAGAAATAAAAGGTTTTGAAGGTCAGATTATTTTGAGCGAAGTTATCGAGCATAATTCTTTTGAAGAAGCAAAATCATTACTAATCTGGATTCGCGATAATACGCAGTTTAAACAATTATTTGTAACAACGCCGGATAAAGATTTTAATGTAAATTATGAAATGACAGAAGAATTCAGGCACGACGATCACGATTTTGAATTATCAAATTCCGAATTCGTAATGTTAATTAATGAAATTTTCCCAAATCCTAAATCATTTTACGGAGTAGGAGATTGTGTAAAGGGAGTGTATCCAACAAGTGCCGTAATCATTCAAAAAAAATAAAAGATGTTAGACTATAGAGTAAGAAACAGAATAGAATGGTTTTGTAAAAATAAGATAAATGATTTTTCACCAACCATTTCGCCAGCTCCAAAAAGCAAGGCAAAAAATGAAATAGAAAGCATAGAAGAAGCTGTAAATTATTATTTAGGAAAAGGTGTAACAGAATTTGTGGTTCAAAAAAAATACATGGGTTCATATTGCACGATTTACCTGAAACGAAACATTGATGAAACTTATTTTGTTTCCAGAAATGGTTTTAAAATTGATCACATCGAGATAGAAAAAGCAATAAACAGTTTGAAGGATCTGCATGCCAAAATGGTAATTGAATTTCCTGATTTTGAAACTATTTTGATTGCTTCAGAATTATTGCCGTGGAAAGTTTTGGGAGCCGGATTAATCGAAAAAGAATTTACAGGATATTATGAGGCGTTAAAAACTCATAATGAATATTTGCAATCTTCAGGATTACTTGAAAAGCTGGAAAGCGTTAGAGAATCGGAGGTGTTTACAGTATATATTTCAGATAAAGCGAAGCTTAGCAAAAAGGAATTTGGCAGTAAACATAAATCCCACATTGTTCGTCAGTACGAAGCTTTGGCAACTTTAAAAATACCAGATGTAACAAAACAGCAAGAATCATTAAAAGTATTTCATAATCAAATTAATACATTTGGAAATGAAGCTGAATTACATTTTAAACCGTTTACCGTTTTAAAAGTTGTAAACGTTTTGGGAGAAGAAATAATACCAAACAGTAATTTGACTTATAAATTAGTGAACGATGATGCTTTTTTGCATTTAGAAATTACCGATTTTAACAGAGAAGAAAAACTAAAAGAAATGTATTCGTTTTTCGAAAAACTAACCAATGAAAATGAAGAAGGCATAATGATAAAACCGGTTCAAAATTACATTAAAAATTTGCCACCGTGTTTTAAAGTCAGAAATAACAATTATCTGACGATGATTTATGGAGTGAATTTCCATCAGGATTTTGATCATTATTTGGAAAAAAGGAATGTAAAAAAGAAGATAGAACAATCGATAAACGGTTGGGAAATCAACCAAAAAATGCTTCAGATTCCGTATAAAGATTTAGAAGAAGAAAATTACCTGATGCGTTTATTGCTTTTGAAGCGAATCAACAACGAAGAAATAGAAAAAACATTAGATCCAAGATTATAACAATGAAAAAAACACCAACATTAACGATACTTACAGGTTGTCCGGCATCAGGAAAAAGCACTTTCGCCGAGTGGAAAGTGCGAACTGAACCTAAAACGATGAGAATAAGCCGTGATGAAATCAGGTTTTCGCAATTTCAGGAAGTTACGGATCCGGCAGTTGAAAATATGATTTCGAAAATTGTAAACGGACAAATCAAAACCTTACTTTCAAATGGATGGAATGTTATTCTGGATACTTGTAACGTAAAGTTAGAATACATCAAACAACCTTTACATGATTTCTCTGAAATGGCAAATATTGAATTTAAAGTGTTCGATTTGCCATTAACAGAAATTTTAATCCGAAACGAAAAAAGAGACCGAAAAGTACCAAAAAAAGTGATTGAAAATATGTACCACCAATTGCAAAAAACAAAGGAAAAGTTTGATTTTAAACCGATAAAAAAAGTAAACAAAAATTTGGAGTACTGCGAACAAAACCCAGATCTGCCAAAAGCAATTATTTGTGATCTTGACGGAACTCTGGCTTTAATGAACGGAAGAAATCCTTTTGATGCCAGCAAATGCGATGAAGACGAAATCAATAATCCGGTGGCAAACGTTTTGAGAAATTATAAGAAATTAGGATATAAAATCTTATTGGTTTCAGGAAGAGAAGACCGATACAAAGCACCAACGTTGAGGTTTCTCGAAAAACACGAAATCGAATACGACGATTTGATCATGCGTAAAACCAAGGACAACCGAAAAGATTCGATCATAAAAACCGAGATCTATAACGAATCTATAAAAGATAAATACTTTGTAGAGTTTGTTTTAGACGATAGAAACCAAGTAGTTGATACCTGGAGAAACGAGCTAAAATTGCCTTGTTTCCAAGTCTATTATGGAGATTTTTGATTCTCTTTTTATGTTATTTAGACGAAAAAGAAATTACACTAGTAACTCGACAAAGATTGGCGATTGCTTTACGGAATTCCGAGTGTGATTTCTCCTTCGTCGAAATGACAAACATTACAGTCAGCTTAAAAAGAATCTTGCGCCCTGGCGTGTTCGTAGCAAAAAAATCAGGTGTAACTACTTGCTATAAAACTTTCCAGTTTAATTACATTTGAAACAATCATGAAAGAAAAAATACTTAAAAAATTAAAGGAAATAGAAATACAGAAAAATGTAGAAATACTTTTTGCTGTAGAATCTGGAAGTCGCGCTTGGGGATTTGCTTCTCCAGACAGCGATTATGATATTCGTTTTATATACAAACACCAACAAGATTATTATTTATCACTTTGGGAAAAACCGGATGTAATAGAGTTCATGACCGAAGATGATCTTGACGGTTCCGGCTGGGAGTTACGAAAAACCTTAAAGTTGTTAGCAAAATCTAACGCACCTTTGATCGAGTGGTTGTTTTCGCCTGTAGTGTATTATGCAAACGAAGAATTTGCAAAACAAATGCAGGAGCTAGCCGTAGATTGTTTTTCGCCAATAGCAACTTTACATCATTATCTGGGAACGACCAAAAATTTCATGGAAGTATGCGAAATGGAAGAAGTAAAACTAAAAAGTTATTTCTACGCCTTAAGAACCGCTTTAGCAGGAAAATGGATTATAGAAAACAATACTTTCCCGCCTGTTGCTTTTGCTGATTTATTGCCAATTGCACCACAAAACATACAAGATAAAATAATAGAATTACAAAATATAAAAGCCAGCCAAGGCGAAAAGTATTTACACCCGAAAGAACTTTTAATAACTGATTTTTTACTGGAAACAGTGAAATTTAATCAGGAGAATGCAAGTAAATTGAAGAGTGGGAAAAAGTTGAGTAAAGATTTGGATTTATTTTTTCTTAAAATAATAAATTTATAATTTATGAAAAAGACTTATGATTTAATTTTAGATAACAAAGAGTTATTTAAAGATTATTTTTTAAATGATGAAAATGAATCTCTTTCGTATTTCCCAAATTTTAATTCTATAAATATTATTATAGGAGCCAATAATTGCGGTAAAAGTAGATTTATTAGAAATCTTATGAAGGTAAATAGATTTGTTGGTATTTCAGAATTACTGAATTTTAAAAAACAAATCAATGATTATAATAATGCGATAGAGATTGTAAACGAAGAAGGGAAGGTTTATTTATCGCAATATGATAGAAATAGAAATGCTGGATACACTTCTGCTAAAACTACTGAAATTGCTAAAGTTATCAGAGCCAATATTCTAATTAATTTGGATCTAGGTAAACCAAATAGTATTCTGGATGTTTTTGACAAAAATCAAGTGAAAATATCTCAATTGAATGGTAAAGTAAATAATGTAGAAGCAATAAATTTCACAAGGTTTGAAAATGATTTTTTGTATGACTATTCAGGATTTAAAAAATATTACATACCAACTTTAAGAAGTGCTCATTCATTATTTCAAATAACAAAATATGGATCAGAAAAGAAATTAGATGAGCCCGGTATAAATGATTATGAAAAAGTTGAGAAAGATATTTTTCTTCATACATACTTAAAAAATTATAAAATTGATAAAAGTATTGATGTTTTTACAGGGTTACATTTATATAGAGAAATATTAAATTCTAGAAATTCTGAAAAATCTATAAGAAATCAATTTGAAAAATTTGAAAAATTTTTAAGCATAAATTTTTTTGATGGTAAACAAATAGATATTGTAGCAAAATTTGATAAAAATGATAATGAAAAAGGTATTAATGAATCTGAATTAATTCTTATACACGTTGATGGTGAAAAAGACACTCGAAAATTATATGAATTAGGAGATGGAATTCAAGCATTAATAATATTAATGTATAAAATCTTTATGGCTGAAGATAACTCATTTATATATATTGACGAACCAGAATTAAATCTTCATCCAGGAATGCAAAGATTATTTTTAGAACAGATAACTAATAATGAAGACTTAAAAAAGAAAAATCTACGATATATAATTACCACCCATTCAAATCATTTTTTGGATTTGACAATTGAAAAAGACAATGTTTCTATTTATTCATTTTCGCCGAGAAATAATGAATTAAATGATAAACAATTTATTATAAAAAATGTAAATGGAGGAGATAATTCATTGCTAAAAGAATTAGGCGTAAATAATTCTTCAGTTTTTATGGCAAATTGTAGTATTTGGGTTGAAGGAATATCTGATAGAAATTATATAAAAGCTTTTTTGAAGTCATATATAAAGTATCTATTTGAAAATAATAACAAGAAATATTATAGTATAAAAGAAGATATTGATTTTGCTTTTTTTGAATATGCAGGTTCTAATATTGATCACTATATTTTTGATGATAAAGTAGAAAAGAGAGCTGAGAATTTTGTTTTGAATGACATAAAAGCTTTATCAATTAGTAATAGAATATTTCTTTTAGCAGATTCTGATGCATCTAAAAAAAACAGTAAAAAAGGAATTAGATTAAGAGAGTTGGAAGATGCAAAAACAGATAATTTTATTCCTAAAGTTGTTTGGAATATAAGAGAAATAGAGAATCTTTTAACTAATGAAATTTGGAAGGAAATTTTAATTGATCTTTGCAATAAAACATTGGTTAAATCACATAAAGATCAAATTTTAGTAAAAATTGATGAAGTATTATCTGAAATTGATTCTTCAAATTTTACGAAAGAATACGTGGGAGAATTTTTAGAAGAATTAAGAAAAAAGATGGGTAAAATATCATCTACTTATATTCTCAATCAATCAACGTATGAAGTAAAAGATGGTTCTTTTGGAACAATAATTAATAAACGAGAATTAAGCGAGTTAGTTTTTAATAATAATTTTTCATGGGAAATCTTGTCAAAAAATAAGGATATAGAAAATTTAACCATTGAAATTTATAATTTTATCGCACAAAAATAATGACCATCCAAACCTTAAATTTTTTTAATTAGCCATTACATTATGCTTAAATATTTAGTATTAACGCTTAACTTTTTTTGTTTAACTATTGTCTCTTCTCAAAATCTTGGACAAATTAATTCTCTTGAAGAAGCTGAGAATTTTATTAAATTGAATCCAAAAGCTGAAATTACAACTTTAGAAATTAGTAACGATAGTCTCGATTATTATAAAAATAGATTTCTTGAAAAAGATATGATAGATAAAGATAAAATCGTAAGAACTGAACCTATTGTCTCGATGAGAGTTAGTTATATTTATTTAGATGGCAGTAAGTTAACTATTAATGAAATTAATAAAAAAAGGAAAGAGATTATCAAATTATATAAAAATGGTAAACCATTTGGAGAATTAGCTACTATTTACACTATGGACAGTAATGTTAATAAAGGTGACCTAGGATGGTTTAATGAAGGAATTATGCATAAAACATTTGAAGATGCAATTAAAAATCATAAAAAGAATGATCTGTTTGAAGTTGATATTACTGAAAATAAATGGTATTATGTTGTTTTGAAAACCTATAATGATTTGGCTAAATCCATTTTTTATATTTTGAGTTTGCCTGAGTAAAACATAGTATAACCATTCAAAATTATCTCATAGAATAAATGAAACCACAAATAGATCTATGACCATCCAAACCCTAAAATCCCAAAACCTAATCCTTTTCGAAGTTATTTCGGGAAGTAAATCTTTTGGATTAAATACACCAACATCAGATACAGATATAAAGGGTGTTTATTATTTGCCTAAAGAAAAGTTCTTTGGGTTAGATTATATTCCTCAAATAAGTAATGAAACTAATGATGAGGTTTATTATGAAATTGGTCGTTTTGTAGAATTGTTGCTTAAGAATAATCCTAATATTCTGGAGATTTTGGCTTCGCCAGAAGATTGTATTTTGTACAAGCATCCGTTGATGGAGCATTTGCAGCTAGAAGATTTTCTATCTAAACTTTGTAAAGATTCTTTTGCTGGTTATGCCGTAACGCAAATAAAAAAGGCAAGAGGCTTAAACAAGAAAATCGTAAACCCAATTGCAAAGGAAAAGAAAAGTCTTTTAGATTTTTGTTACGTCCTGAAAGGTTACGAAACCGTTGCGGTAAATACTTTTTTAGAAGAAAATAATTTGAAGCAAGAACAATGCGGCTTGGTTAATTTACCAAATTCAAAGGGCATGTTTGCCTTGTTTTACGATTTCGATAAAACTTTAGGTTACAAAGGAATTATTCAAAAAGAAAGTTCTAATGAAGTTTCTCTTTCTTCGATTCCTAAAAACGTAAAGCTAATAGGTTATTTGTCCTGTAATCAAGACGGTTATTCTAAATATTGCAAAGAATACACCGAATATTGGGCTTGGATAGAGAAACGAAACGAAGATCGTTACAATACCAATCAGCAACATGGTAAAAACTACGACAGCAAAAATATGATGCACACGATCCGTCTTTTGCAAACTGCGGAACAAATTCTTTCAACAGGAAAATTAAATATTAGAGTTCCAAATCGGGAAGAATTACTCGATATAAAGGCAGGAAATAAGGAATATGATGATTTACTTAAAATGGCAGATAATTTAATTGCTTCAATTGAAAATCATTATATAACTTCAACTCTTCCGGAAAAACCAGATGAAGAAAAAGTAGTTCAGATCTTAATTAAGATTCGGGAAGAATTGTATCAATAAGAAAGTTTATATTAAAGAATTTCTTCTTTAGTATAAACTTCATTATCTTTTTGATTAACAGTTATTTCATTCACAACCTGAACAATCCTCATCTTCACAAACCTCCAATAAATAAAAAATTCAATAAAAGGAATAATCAGAAAAAGAGCGAAAAAAAGCAGTTCGTGTTTTATAATTCCTTTATAGACATAATCTAAAATGGTTTGCAGTTTATTCCCCATTTCTAACTGAATAGAATCTTCAATTTTTTTAGGTTCAATTTTGTCGAGTTTTTTTAAAAGCAATTTTAATTCATCGTACTTTATTTTTTTAAAAGAAGTGATATCAGCCTTATCATCAACCACTTTCATAAAGCCATACATAGTAGCGCTATAAACCTCAGATTCATATTTTTGGAGTAAATAAGTACTGGACGAGTTTTTAAAATTATCGACAGAACTCATTCCCGTATTATTCTTTGTGATATATAAACCTATTGTTTTGGTCAACGATTTACTAATATCTTCTGATGAATTTGATAATTGCTGAAGTGTTGCCAAAAAAGCTTTCTTGTCCTTCTCTGATGAAAAAGTAGATCCAACGGTTTTCGCATAAATATTGGCCGTCATGCTTTTATTTTCTTTCGATAAAATAGAATGCCCGCCGTAAAACAAACCTAACATTCCGAAGAAATAAATACAAACCACTATAATATAGGGAATCCAGAGTTTGGCAATCCAGTTATAGTATGTTCTGTCTCTTGTAAAGAAGTTTTTTCTGTACAAATAAACATTTAGGACAATACTAATTATTAAGCCTAAAACAACAAATAAAATAGTCCAGAATATAAACCAACCGAGGTTTGGTAAAATAATATGTTTCGAAAACTCCCAAACTTGCTGCCTATTTATGGTATCCAGATATTCTTTCATATTTTGCTTTTCAAGTGATAAAAATATTAAAAAAAGAGTTGCAAATAGTATTCTTAAAGAATTAATACAAAACTTACATTGATGTTTGTACAATTAAAAAACGGCTGTCCTTAGGACAGCCGTTTTCATTGGTTTGTATTATTTTGATTTATTAATTCTGACCATATATTTTAGCGTAAAGATCTTTATAGATTTCTTTGATGATCTTACGTTTTAATTTTAATGTTGGAGTCAATTGTCCGCCATCAATAGACCAAACATCCGGAGTTAGCTCAAAACGTTTGATTTGTTCCCAGTGTCCGAATTTTTTATTGATTTCTTCAATTTCACTATCGATACGTTTTTTAACTTCTTCGTTTTTAACGATTTCTTCGTTAGAACTTCCTAAAGTAACTTTATGAAGTTTTGCCCATTCTTTTACGAATTCAAAATTTGGCTGAATAAAAGCTGCTGGCATTTTTTCGCCTTCACCAATCACCATAATTTGCTCTATAAAACGAGATTGCTTCATGGCATTTTCAATCAACTGAGGCGCAATATATTTTCCACCAGAAGTTTTGAACATTTCTTTTTTACGATCGGTAATTTTCAAGAAACCTTCGCTGTCAATTTCGCCAATATCTCCCGTGTGGAAATATCCGTCTTTTAAAGCTTCATCTGTTTTTTCCTGATCTTTAAAATAACCCAACATTACGTTTGGTCCTTTGCAAAGAATTTCTCCGTCAGCAGCAATTTTAACTTCAACGTTACGAATTACTTTTCCAACAGTTCCAATCTTGAAACCTTTGTTTCTTTGATCGTTTACCGCAATTACAGGCGATGTTTCAGATAAACCGTAACCTTCCATAACCGGAATTTCTGCAGCAGCAAAAACTCTTGATAAACGTGGCTGTAAAGCCGCACTTCCGGAAACCATTAAATCTAAATTACCTCCCAAACCTTCTTTCCATTTGCTGAAAATAAGTTTTCTGGCAATCTTTAACTGAAATTCATACCAAAATCCATTAGCTCCGTAAGGCTCATATTTTAAACCTAAATCAATAGCCCAGAAAAACAGTTTTTTCTTGATACCGGTTAATTCAGAACCTTTAGCATAAATTTTATCGTAAACTTTTTCAAGAAGTCTTGGTACCGCTGTAATTACAGTTGGTTTTACTTCTTTTAAGTTATCACTAATTTTATCAATTGATTCTCCAAAATAAACTGAAACACCATAATATTGATAGATGTACAAAATCATTCTTTCAAAAATATGGCAAATAGGCAGGAAGCTCAACGCTGTACTGTTTCCTGCATCAAACGGAATTCTTGGCGCGCTGTCTAATACATTAGAAACAATGTTATTGTGCGAAAGCATTACACCTTTAGGTTTTCCTGTAGTTCCGGATGTATAAATAATAGTCGCTAAATCATCAGCCTGAATACTGTCTTTTTTAGCCTCAACTTCATTCTGATTGCTTTCGTCTGCGCCTAAAGTCAATAATTCTGACCAATGTTTGCAGCCGTCAATTTCATCAAAAGAATAGACTCCTTTTAAAGTTGGCACATTTGCTTTTATTGCATTTACTTTTTGAAATACTTCTTTATCAGAAACAAAGCAATAAATACTGCCGCTATGATTTAAAATATATTCGTAATCTTCTTCGGCAATTGTTGGATAAATAGGAACGTTTTGAGCTCCGGTTTGCAAAATACCAATATCCATGATATTCCACTCCGTACGATTGTTAGAAGTAATTAATGCAATTTTGTCATCTTTCTGAACCCCCATGCGCAATAATGCTCTAGAAACGGCATTAGCTTTAGCAATATATTCCTGGCTGGATGTTTTTTCCCAAGCTCCATTTTTTTTGGTTGCCAAAGCAACTTGGAGATTATAAGTTTCTTGTTGATAATAAGGGAAATCAAAAAGGCGTGTGATTGAAACCATGTTTAATATATTGAATTTTACCGCAAATTAAATAAAAATAAGGTACAATTTTTAATTTTATGAAATTTTATGGGAAAAATTATAGGTACTATTGAAAATCAACGAAAACGTTTTCTTTTCTATAGTGAAATTTAGAAAAAAACAAGAAATATCTAATTTAAAATGCTAAACTTTCTAGCTTATTGTACATTATAATCTTCGTATTCCTTAACTCTTTCTCCCATTAAGAACATTTTTTTCTTGGCAAAATGAATAGAAAATTGAGAATAGTTCCATGCATTGCTATCATTTGTTCTGTACCAAAATGTATACGACGCGCTATTAAAACCTTCTTTAAAAACCGGAGTTCCTTCTTCAGTACATTCGATTCCCCAATTGATCTTCATTTTTGATAAATCATTTGCCTGAATAACGCCTGTTCCGTCAGGATTTAAAACAGTAATAGGTTCTTTTAGTCCAGTTGGCGCATAAGTGCCCGGAACAGGATAACCAATTGTTGTGGTAATATAACGGTCCTTACCATTATACGTAATTTGATCTACGTGAACTTGTGAATAGGAGTGTGAGGCAACAAAAAATAACGTAGTTAGTAATAAATGTAACGATTTCATTCTATGTAGGTTTAAATGTTTTTGGGTTGTTAAAAAATCTCGGGCAAGATATTTTAGGCGAATATAGTTCAAATTTAAATACAAAAAGTAATCAAATTATAAGACTTAGCTTTTTCTGTAACATTTTATTTTAGTCGCATTTTTATATAAGTAAAAATAGATTTTTCGCCACGAATCGCTGTAATTCCCACTAATTAGTGAAAATTCGTTTAATTCGTGGTAAAAAAAAACGCCCGATAAATTCGGGCGTTTCTAATAAAAATATATTTCTTAGTTTTTCTCAATCCATTTTCTGGCGTTTACAAAAGCTTCATGCCAAGGTGAAACCTCGTCGTTTCTGTCTTTTGGATAATGCGCCCAGTTCCATTGAAAAGTCGAACGCTCAATATGAGGCATCATAACCAAATGTCTTCCGGTTTTGTCACACATCATAGCAGTGTTATAATCAGAACCGTTCGGGTTTGCAGGATAACCTTCGTAAGCATATTTAGATACAATGTTGTAGTTTTCTTCGGCAAGAGGCAAATTGAATTTTCCTTCTCCGTGAGAAACCCAAACTCCCAAAGTACTTCCGGCCAATGTCGATAACATAACCGAATTGTTCTCCTGAACTTTTACAGATGTGAAGATACTTTCGTGTTTCTGACTTTCGTTATGCAACATTTTTCCGTGAACTTCATGCTCCGGATTAATCACTTCCAATTCCATAAACAATTGACATCCGTTACAGATTCCAACAGATAAAGTATCTTCTCTTTTAAAGAAATTATCTAAAGCTGTTTTTGCTTTTTCGTTGTATAAAAATGCTCCGGCCCAGCCTTTAGCAGAACCTAAAACATCTGAATTAGAGAATCCTCCAACAGAACCAATAAACTGAATATCTTCAAGCGTTTCACGACCAGAAATTAAATCGGTCATGTGAACGTCTTTTACATCAAAACCTGCTAAGTACATTGCATTTGCCATTTCACGCTCAGAATTACTTCCTTTTTCACGAATAATAGCCGCTTTTGGTCTTGGTTTAGAATTGTCGATTTCTGGTTTTTTTCCTGTGAAATGTGCTGGGAAAGTATATTGTAAAACCTGATTTTTATAGTTTTCAAAACGTGCTTTTGCTCTTCCGTTTTTAGATTGTTTTTGATCTAATAAATAAGAAGTTTCAAACCAAATGTCTCTGTAAGTTGGAATATCCAATTTATAAGTTCCGAATTCTAAAGTTGCAGTTTCCTGAACTGAACCAATTTTGAAGAATTCGATATTATTAGCTTTTAATTTAGCTTCAACAGCTGCATCTTCTTTTGCTTGAAAAACAATTCCGATGTTTTCAGCGAAAAGGATTTTCAAAAGGTCTTTTTCCGCGAAAGCACTGAAATCAATTTTAGCTCCAAGATTTACATCAGCAAAACACAATTCTAATAAAGTAGTAATTAAACCACCGCTTCCGATATCGTGTCCGGCTAAAATTTGGCTTTCGCCGATTAATTCCTGGATTGTATTAAAAGCATTTTTGAAAAAAGAAGCATCTTTAATAGTAGACGTTTCGTTTCCGATTGTGTTTCTGATTTGTGCAAAAGACGAACCTCCTAATTTAAAATCATCCTGAGACAAATTGATATAATAAATAGAATCTCCGTTTTTCTGTAAAACCGGTTCAACTACTTTTCTAATATCGGTACAATTTCCTCCAGCCGAAATAATAACCGTTCCCGGTGCGATTACTTCGTCGTTTGGATATTTTTGTTTCATCGAAAGTGAATCTTTTCCTGTCGGAATATTGATTCCCAATTCAATTGCAAATTCTGAACAACCTTCAACAGCAGCGTACAAACGAGCGTCTTCACCTTCGTTTTTACAAGCCCACATCCAGTTTGCAGATAATGAAATACCTTTTAAGCCGTCTTTTATTGGCGCCCAAACAATGTTTGATAACGATTCTGCAATAGCATTTCTGCTTCCCGCAACCGGATCAATCAATGCTGCAATAGGAGCGTGCCCTATAGAAGTTGCAATTCCTTCCTTACCTAAATAATCAAGAGCCATAACTCCAACATTATTTAAAGGCAATTGTAGTGGACCTGCATTTTGTTGTTTTGCTACTTTTCCTCCAACGCAACGGTCTACTTTATTAGTCAGCCAGTCTTTAGAACCAACGGCTTCTAAACGTAAAACGTCTTGTAAATAACTTTCGAAATCATTTGCCGAATAAGTAACGTCAGCATATTTTCTGTCGATAGTTTTGTCGTTCATAACTGTTTTTGGAGAACTTCCGAAGAAATCTTCTAAAGCATAATCCATCGGTTTTGAACCATTTGATTGTGATTGAAATGTAAAACGGTGATCGCCCGTAACATCTCCAACCTGATACATTGGCGAACGCTCTCTGTCAGCAATTCGTTGTAAAATATCAATATCTTTTTGACCGATAACCAATCCCATTCTTTCCTGAGATTCGTTTCCGATAATCTCTTTTGCAGAAAGTGTAGGATCTCCAACCGGTAATTTATCTAAATCGATCAAACCTCCAGTTTCCTCAACCAATTCAGAAAGACAGTTTAAGTGTCCTCCAGCGCCGTGATCGTGAATCGAAACAATTGGATTATTGTCGCTTTCTACCAAACCACGAATCGCGTTGGCAGCACGTTTTTGCATTTCAGGATTTGAACGCTGAATTGCATTTAACTCAATTCCTGAACCAAAAGCTCCTGTATCTGCAGAGGAAACCGCAGCTCCACCCATTCCGATTCTATAATTTTCTCCACCAAGAATTACGATTTTATCGCCT
The DNA here is from genome assembly GCF_004362015.1 of Flavobacterium chryseum. Classification (GTDB taxonomy): domain Bacteria; phylum Bacteroidota; class Bacteroidia; order Flavobacteriales; family Flavobacteriaceae; genus Flavobacterium. The sequence goes on along the minus strand of NZ_SNWW01000005.1, from coordinate 356,481 downwards.
TCTTGCGGTTTCTTTTTTATTGCCTGGTCTAATTTTCCGTAACCAATTCCGCCCGCCTGCATGATTACTTTGTCGTAACCAATTTTACGGTTGTTTTCTGAATGTTCGAAGGTTAAAACTGAACCTGTAATTAACGGCTGTCCGAATTTATTTCCAAAATCAGAAGCTCCGTTGGATGCTTTGATTAAAATATCCATCGGCGTTTGGTACAACCATTTTCTTTCTTCAACTGCATTTTCCCATTTTCTGTCATCATTCAAACGAGAATAGGAAGTCATGTAAACCGCAGTTCCAGCCAATGGCAATGAACCCTGACCTCCGGCTAAACGGTCACGAATTTCTCCACCAGAACCTGTTGCAGCTCCATTGAAAGGCTCTACAGTTGTTGGGAAATTGTGTGTTTCTGCTTTTAAAGATAAAACCGAATCAAATTCTTTTATCTCGTAATAATCTGGTTTGTCGGCAGATTTTGGTGCAAATTGCTGCACTTTTGGTCCTTTTACAAAAGCAACGTTGTCTTTGTAAGCAGATACGATATCGTTAGGATTTTCCTGTGATGTTTTTTTGATTAATTTGAAAAGAGAAGTTTCTTTTTCTTCACCGTCAATAACAAAAGTTCCGTTGAAAATTTTGTGACGACAGTGTTCTGAATTGGCTTGTGAGAAAGCAAAAATTTCAGAATCAGTTAACTTTCTTCCTAGTTTAACAGCAAGATTGTCTAAATAATCTACTTCTTCCTGGCTTAAAGCCAAACCTTCTACTTTATTGTATGTTGCAATATCATCAATTTCCAAAATTGGTTCCGGCTGAACATTAATTGTGAAAATTTCCTGATCTAATTGATTGAATTTTTGTGAAAGCATCGGATCAAAATCAGTGAAATCTTCCGTTGCAGGATGAAATTCTTCAATTCTGATAATGCCCGGAATACCCATATTCTGAGTGATTTCTACAGCATTGGTGCTCCAGGGTGTAATCATTGTGGCACGTGGACCAACAAAAAAATCCGTCAAGGCGGATTTTTCGATCTTATTAGAGTTGGCAAAAAGCCAGTTTAGTTTTGAAATGTCTTGAGCCGAAATTTCGTTTTGCGTTTGTACGGCAAAAACAGTTTTGCTTTGGTTTTCAAAGAAATGGATCATTGTGTAGTGTAGTTTGTTGTATTGAAGGTGCAAATTTAGTGTAAATAAATAGCAAGCGCAAATTTGAAAACAAACTCTTTTGAACTTTTTGCCACAAAGACACAAAGGCGCAAAGTTTTTTTGTTTCACGCAGATTTTGCAGATTTCTGCAGATTTTAATTGATATAATTTATTTGAATCTGCGTAAATATATTATTCAGTTTCTGAATCTGCTTAAATCTGCAAAATCTGCGTGAAAAAAATTAAATCTTAACGTAAAACAAAAAAAAGCGGCAATATTGCCGCTTTTTAATTTAGTAAGCACTCGTATTAATTAGTTGATGATTATCTTTTTAATCAGAGTTTTAGAATCTTGCGTGATTATAACGATATAAATTCCTTTTGTAAGATGACTTACTGCTATTGCAGCATCTGTTGTATCTTGTTTTTCAAAAACTGTTTGTCCTGCAAATGAAATAATTTCAATAGAATATGGTGTATCTGAATTTCCTAAACCAATATTGAAATTTCCGTCAGAAGGGTTTGGATAAATGATAATTTCATCTGATTCTGAAACAATTTCTTCTTCAACAGGTTTTGCCATTTTGCTTGCCAAATTATTACAAGTATCTGTGGTGTATGAATCCCATTGTGAACTCAAATTAAAAGTAGTTGTTGGAGAAGTAACAGTAGATTTTCTTCTTAAAGTAACATCAATAGCAAAATTGGCTGTTCCGCCACTAAAAGTTCCGATGATGTCAATTAGAACGCCATTTTTGAACAAACCTACAGCATCATTTCCGTTAAAAGTCAATTCTGTTGCCGTTGTCGAGATATTGGCTGAACCTGTAGAAAAACAACTTGAAGAAATAGAACTGTTTACAATAACGAATTTACTTCCGGTTGTTAATGTTCCGCTCAAAGCTAAACCTGTGCTCCATGATCCGGCGCCATTGGTTTGTTTTTTAATTGTATAGGCAGATAAACTAACAGAACTTCCGGTATTATTAGCAATTTCAAGGGCTTTATTATTTCCTGAACCTTCAATATATTCAGAGAAAAGCAAATCGGTTGCTGATCCGCCAGTTCCGCTGCTGTTGGTTGTCACCGAAATGGTACTGCTTGACGCAGAAGCATTTCCTGCTGCATCTTTTGCTTTTACATAAATAGAATAACTTGTAGAAGCTGTTAGACCTGTAATCGTTGCTGTCAAACCTGAAACAGTTGTTTTTAAAACGCTATTTGCATAAACATCATAACCTGTAACGGCTACATTATCGGTAGAAGCATTCCACGCAACGGTAATAGAAGTTGACGTTTTTGTAGTTGAAGCCAAACTCGTTGGAGTAGTTGGCGCCTGAGTATCTCCGGAAGAAGTTCCACCCCAAATTTGATTTACATATTCCGGATGATCGATATATGGATTTCTGTTTTTCTGACGAGCATAAATCGCATTATTTCTAGCGATTTCTCTCGCGCTAACAGGATCCTGAGCATTCCAGGCCAAAAGGGTATTTAAGAAAGCAGTTGTGAAAACTTTATTGCTTGAACCGTCAAACATAGCGTATGAATAACCTGCAACAGTATTTTCGTAGCGAGTTGCAAAGTAAAAATACATTCTGGCAATATCACCTTTAAAAGCATTTATAGGTTCAAAAACAGTTCCTGAATATCCAGATACAGAACTTGATCCTAATTTCCCGCCATTTTGAGAAGTGTAAGTTGCTGAACTTACCGTTCCGTGCGGATAATTAGAACGTATTCCGTTTACTTTTCCGTCTGTTGGTGTAATAAAATGAGCATCGGCAACCATTGGAGATGCTTCATTAAAAACCGATTGCGGAATAATATGTTCTCTGTTATAACAATCGCCTTCTACAGAATAATTTCCGCATCTTTGCGTAGTTCCTGTACTATAATTATAAGGATCTGTTCCTGATGGATTTTCAGAATACATGTCTAAAACAGTTCCGTCGTTTTCGTAAAAATTATCAACATCAGAAGTTTGATACGTGGTGTACAAACCTGCATACCCATTATCGGTATGTCCTTTAATAATGTTGTACAATTGCGTTTTTAAAGTGTAACCTGTTCCGGTTGCAGCGTTGTAATAACCAGAAGGTATCTGGGCGATACCAACTGAAACAAACATCAATAATAAATAAGAGTAGATTTTTTTCATAAATGATAGTTTAAATTTTGGTTGTTTTAATAGTTTCAAATAAACTCCAATAAATTGATTATTAGAATTTTAATTTTGAATTGTACCAAATCTACTACTTTTATGAATACGATAAGTTAAGCGATGTTTAAATTAAGAAATATTTTCCTACTGTTAGGTTTAGGTTGCCACGAAGGCGCGAAGGCTCCAAATTTTTTAATCTCGCAAAGACGCAGAGCCGCAAAGTTTTTTTAAGTTTTGTAAATAGAACTTTGCGGCTCTGCGTCTTTGCGAGCAAAATTTACATAATTTATTATATGGTCAAAAAACTTTGTGTCTTAGTGCCTTAGTGGCAAAAAACTTTACTTCGGAAAAACCACACTCTGATAAGCGCCCAAATCCGGAGGAGAAGTTCTGGTAGTTCCTATAATATCTAACGGAATTGTATAAGCCGGATTTCCTTTCGCGAAAGCGGCAGAAGTATTGTCAATATTAAATTTATTCTGATTCACATTATAAAACTTCGGATTTTCATTTAAGATTATCTGATTATAATGTTCTATATCTGTTTTAAATTGATAATCCGGATTTGTTGAAGAACTGCTGAATTTCAACAAACAATTATTCAGTTGAAACACAAAAGCAGCATTGGCATTTTTGCTCAAATTGAATTCATTGGTATTCGAACCGTAAATAATGCAATTGTTAAAAGTTGCCTGAGTCAGCGGATTGGTTTCCGGAGTTGCGCCAGCCAAACTGTTACTTAAATTAACGGCAAGATGCGAACTGCTTTGCCAATTGTTATAAAAAGTAGAATGTGTAAATGTGTAATTTCCGCCATAAACACAAGATAAACTAGCTAAGCCAGCATAATTAATGACAAGATTTTCAGCATTAATTCGGGCATTTTGAGCCAGGATTCCATATTCGGCACAATTGTAAATCTGCGTATTTTTTATCTGAATCGTTGTCGCATCCTGATTTCTGATATCCAAACCAATAAATCCATTTTTTAAAGTTAAATGATTAATCGAATGATTTGTACTTCCGTTAGCCAAAATAACTGATTTCCATTGTCCGGGAATATCTGAATATTCAGGTTCCAGACGATCGCCTTCAAAAATAACTTCGTTTTCTAATTTTGCTGTTGTTGACGTAGTTCCATTAATTTGAAGAGAAGCTTTATTAGCAACAAAAAGCCCTGAATTAGCATGAAAATGAACTCTCGCACCGGCTTCAAAAGTTATGGTTTTGTTTTCAGGAACGCCTGCATATCCGTAAATTACGTAAGGCTTCTGTTTATTGAAATTTAACTCATTTCCGTTTACAGCATCATTTTCATCCAAATAAAAACCATCAACAGGTTTTCCATCAATTTGTATTTTTTCTTTTGTTCCATCAGGATTTTGTTTCGGATATAAAAAAACCGCATCCTGAATCAGCGTTACGAGCGCCACTTCCTGAAGGTTAGTGCCACTGTCAAATTGAATTTCATCAGTATATAAAAAATCAGTCGGATCGGCATCTGTAATATCTGCCGTAGTTTCTATGAAAATATATAAACTGTCTTTGGCTAACAGCGTGACATTATTAAAAATTTTACCATTATTTCCGTTCATTCCGTCAATTGTCATTCGGTATTTAGAGCTTAATCCTTTTTTTAGCTGAATTGTCGGAATCGAAATATCGTCTTTAGTTTTGTTATACACTTTAAGTTGGTACGTGCTAGAACCGATATTTTTAAAAACGGTATCCAAATAAACAGTATCTTTTGAAAACTTTAAATCTCCGGAACTGGCAACGGTATCAAAATCAGTTCGGCAGGAACTAAAAGCTAAAAGTAAACCGAAAATAAAAAGTGCAAAGTAATGACGCATTTGAATATGTTTTTTTTTTGCCACAGATTTAAAGGATTAATATGATTTTTGCGCAATGCATAGAAAATAATCGGTAAAAATCTGTGAATCTTTGGCAATAAAAACTAGTTTTCAGTCAAAGATCGATATTGATTGTTTTTGTAAAAATAGCAAAAAACTTACATGTTCGTAAATGAATTTTAATAATAGAATTGTATTTTCTAATTTGTATCTTATCTTTTCTTTAATTTTACGATTTTAAAGCCTATTTTAATGAATTATACCAAAGAACAAATTCTAGCGTACTGCAACGACTTTTCAAAAAATACTTTGATGGAGACGCTAAAAATTGAATATATAGATGCCGGCGAAGATTTTTTAGTTGCCAAAATGCCTGTAAACCCAAGCGTTCATCAACCAATGGGATTATTGCACGGAGGCGCTTCGGTTGCTTTGGCTGAAAGTGTTGGAAGTGCCGCATCGCATTTTTTTATCAATCCGAAAGAACAGGAAGTACGCGGAATCGAAATCTCTGCGAATCATTTAAAAAGTATTCGCGAAGGCATTGTTTTTGGCACGGCGCGCATTATTCATAAAGGAAGAAGCGTTCATCTTTGGGAAATTAAAATTACCGATGAAGCCGGAAACCTGATTTCGCTTTGCAAACTAACTAACATGGTTTTAGAAAAAAAGAAAACCGAATAGAACCTATGAACGACTTTTTTTCTACCATAAGAAAACATCAAGAGCAAAAATTACCTTTTGTAATTTATTCTAAACCTAATTCATCAAGTATTTACGCGCTTTTGCAGCAGGATGATACTTTGTATACTGTTTCTGATTACAGCGAGAAAGGTTTTGTATTTGCTTCTTTTGATGAAAAACAACTGATTTTAATTCCGGAAAAACAATCAAAAATTATAAGTGCCGAACAACGGGAAGTGAACTTTAATTTTAATGAAATTGATGATCTTACTTTTGATGCTGAAGCTAAAAATCAATATGAAGATTTAGTTGAAAAGGGAATTCAGGCGATTAAAAACGATGAATTTAAAAAAGTAGTTTTATCAAGATGTGAAAAAATTGATTTAACTGATTTTGATTTTGTAATCACTTTTCAGCGTTTGATTAAATTATATCCTTCCACTTTTACGTATTGTTTTTTTCATCCTGAAATAGGACTTTGGATTGGAGCAACGCCCGAACAGCTTTTAAAAGCTAATGGAAATGTTTTTGAAACTACTGCTTTGGCGGGAACTCAAAAAGCGGAATTAGAAGAAGAAATTTCCTGGCAGCAAAAAGAAAAAGACGAACAGCAATATGTTACCGATTTTATTGTAAAAAGATTAAAAGAAGTAGCTTCATCTGTTGTGGTTACAGAACCGTATAGTATGAAAGCGGGATCAATCTGGCATATTAAAACCGATATTTCAGGCGTTTTAAACGAAAGCTCAACACTACAGGAAGTTATTGATACTTTGCATCCAACACCTGCCGTTTGTGGTTTGCCAAAGAAAAAAGCAAAAGCATTTATAATCGAAAATGAAAATTACGACCGAACTTTTTACACTGGTTTTCTGGGCGAATTAAACAGCAGTTATGCTAATAAAACGGCAAGCTCTGATTTGTTTGTAAATTTACGCAGCATGCAAATCAAGGAAATGTCGGCCATTTTATATATGGGATGCGGCATTACCAAAGAAAGTGTTCCTGAAAATGAGTGGGAGGAAAGCGTCAATAAATCGATGACAATGAAGAGAGTTTTGAATATAAAAAAGAATAGTAGTTGTTAGAAAAAAGTTTAAAGTTTCAGGTTTAAAGTTTCAGGTTGTTGGAACTTAAAACTTGAAACAAAAAAAGAAAACAAAAATGAAATTAGATATAGTAGCATTTGGCGCACATCCGGATGATGTAGAATTGGGTTGTGCAGGAACCATTTTAAAAGAAATTTCCCTTGGGAAGAAAGTTGGAATTGTAGATTTAACCCGAGGTGAATTAGGAACGCGCGGAACGGCAGAAACCAGAGATGAAGAAGCAAAAGCCGCTGCAAAAATATTAGGAGTTGAGGTTCGTGAAAATTTAGGCTTACGCGATGGTTTTTTTGCGAATGATGAAAAGCAACAGCTTGAGGTTATTAAAATGATTCGAAAATATAAACCGGAGATTGTATTATGCAATGCAATTGATGATCGCCATATCGACCACGGAAAAGGAAGCAAATTAGTTTCTGACGCTTGTTTTTTATCCGGATTGATGAAAATTGAAACTTCTCTTGATGGAGAAAAACAAGAAGCGTGGAGGCCTAAAATAGTATACCATTACATACAATGGAAAAATTTGAAACCTGATTTCGTAGTAGATATTACAGGTTTCGAAAAGCAAAAAGTGGCAGCAGTTTCGGCTTATAAAACACAATTTTATGATCCGGATTCAAAAGAACCTGCAACGCCTATTACAAGTAAAAACTTCTTTGAAAGCTTAAATTACCGCGCTCAGGACTTAGGAAGATTAGTTGGTGTAGATTTTGCTGAAGGATTTACTGTAGAAAGATGTTTGGCAGTCAATAGCTTAGGAGATTTGATTTAAAAAGTTGTATTTTTTTTCAAATTTTTCTTTGTAGAAGTAATCCTTTGTTGTATATTTGCAACCGCAAAGAAAAATGGTGGTTGTAGCTCAGCTGGTTAGAGTATTGGTTTGTGGTGCCGAGGGTCGCCGGTTCGAACCCGGTCAGCCACCCAGAAATTTAAAGCCTTGAAGAAATTCAAGGCTTTTTTTGTGCGTAAAACTTTTTACGTTTTTGTGTCATTTCGACGGAGGAGAAATCACATCCAGTTACGTACAGTGCGTCTATGCGCATGTGATTTCTCCTCCGTCGAAATGACAAAATTGTGCGCAATTACAAGTTTGTCTAGCACTATAAAGTTGGAATTTGGAATTTAGATTTTGGAATTTATGCAAAAAAAAAGCATGACGTTTAAGTCATGCTCGATTGGTTTATTATATTTGGCTTGTTATATTATTGTATTTCCTCAAAAGTAGTTCCTTGCTTGATATCTCCGGATTTAAAACCTTTTTTAAACCAGTACATTCTTTGTTCTGATGTTCCATGCGTAAAAGAATCAGGAACAACCTGCCCGCTCATTTTACCCTGAATAGCATCATCGCCCACAGCATTTGCAGCGCTCAACGCTTCTTCAATATCGCCTGTGTCTAAGTTTTTCTCATTAAAATGTGCCCAAACTCCCGCGTAAAAATCAGCTTGAAGTTCAAGAGCAACCGAAAGTTTGTTCGCCTCAGCTTCACTTTTTCCTTCTTGTTGCTCACGCATTTTTTCTGAAGTTCCTAACAAAGTCTGCACATGATGGCCTATTTCATGCGATATAACGTATGCAATAGCAAAGTCGCCACCTTTGGCTCCAAATTTACTTTTAAGTTCTTCAAAGAAGCCCAAATCCATATATACTTTTTGATCGCCCGGACAATAGAAAGGTCCGGATGCAGAAGATGCTCCGCCACAAGCCGTATTTACAGAACCTCTAAAAAGCACCAATTTTGGATTTTTATAAGTCATGCCATTTTCCTGAAATATCTTACTCCAGATATCTTCGTTATCAGCCAGGATTACACGAACAAAATTACCCATTTCTTCGTCTTCTTTGCTTAAGGGTGCAGCAGCTTCTGTTTGTGTTTGTCCGCCTTGCATATTCTCTAAGGCAGATCCTACAACCTGACCGGTTTCACCACCAAAAACGTTTAATAACAAAATAATAATACCGATAACTCCTCCGCCAACCGCTACTTTTCCGCCAGACATTCCTCTTCTGTCTTCAACGTTATCACTTTGTCTTCTGCCTAGCCATTTCATATTTTATTGTATTAGTTACTATTATAAATTTTGTTGTACGAATTTATATATTTTTTCGGATAATATGTTTCATTCAAACAATTAAGTTTTTTATTTTATCCATTTTGATAACGCTTCTTCAACAGTTCCCCGTATTATTGGTTTGGAGATATAATCGTTCATTCCTGCCGAAATACATTTGTTTCTTTCGTCTTTTTCAGCGCCTGCGGTAACAGCAATTATCGGAATATTTTTGCCGCGCATAGTATTTCTAATGGCTTTTGTAGCTTCGTAACCATTCATGATTGGCATCTGAATATCCATAAAAACCAAATCAGGATTAATATTTTCGATTTGATTTACAGCTTCATAACCATTTTCGCATTCAAAAATCATCGTATTTAAATTCAGGTTTTTTACAATTGTTTTCAAAAGAAGCATGTTTACTTTATTGTCTTCTACAATTAAAATGTTTAATTTTTTTTGATTCGAATAGTAACTTAAGGCATATTCAGGACTTGTGTTTCTCAAAATTCCTTTATATTTTTCATTCATGCTTTTGTGACTGACATTCAAATTCAAATCAAAATAAAAAGTACTTCCCTGATTTATTTTGCTGTTCAGCTGCAAACGGCTTTCCATTAAAGCCAATAGCTGATTCGAAATTGTAAGCCCTAAACCGGTTCCTCCAAATTTTCGCGTTGTAGAACTATCTTCCTGCGAGAATGCTTTAAATATTTTCTTCTGATTTTGTTCTAATATCCCAATTCCGGTATCGATTACAGAAAAACGAAGAACATAATTTTCTTCTGATTTTTCTTCAATAACAGAAACATTGAGTTTTATAGAACCTTCATTCGTAAATTTTATCGCATTCGACAAAAGGTTAATCAAAATTTGTTTTAACCTGACAATATCTGTCCAAATGTATTTAGGAACATCAGGATCAACATTCAATTCTAAATCAAGATTTTTTTGATTCGATTCAAAAATAATCAGATCAAAAATTTGTCCCAGTATTTTCTTAATATCGTATAAGTCAATAAAAAGCTCCAGTTTTCCGGCTTCAATTTTAGAAAAATCAAGAATATCATTGATGATTTCTAATAAGGAATGTGCAGATTGGTTGATGGTTGTCATGTACTTTTCCTGAATTTCTTCAAGATTAGTTTTCATCAGCAAATGCGTAAAACCGATAATACCGTTTAAAGGCGTGCGGATTTCATGCGACATATTGGCCAGGAAATCTGATTTCGATTTATTGGCTGCTTCTGCTAGTTCTTTGGCTTTGATCGCGTCTTCACTTTCTTTGATTCTGGCCATATTTCTGTTTCGGTCTAACGCCGATGAAATATTATTGGCCAATGTCTGAAAAATATAAATTTCATCGTCAGACCATTTTCTTTCTTTGGTACAATCATCAAAACCAATAAATCCCGAAAAATTATTGTTTACATACAAAGGCAGAATCAATATTGATTTGATTTCGTTTTTAACTAATAAATTTTTAAAGAAGGTGTCTTCCAGATTTTTGGTTAAAGTGCTTAAAACTTTTTTGTTTTTAGAATGCTCAATAATTTCTTTTAGATTCTCTTCTGTAAAACCTTGTAATTCTGTTATTTGATGTTCGATTCCTTCTCTTGACCATTTGTATCTCTGACTTATGGTATAGGTTTCAAAATCTTTTTCATAATAAAAAATATGATCTACTTTTGATGCTTTTCCTATAATTTCATAGGTTTCCTCAAACATTTTCTGCGGACTTTTACTCAATAAAAACTTCTCAGTACAAAGCGCCAATGCCGATAATAATTCACTTTTAAGTTCCAGTTTTTTTTCTGCCTTAAGTCGCATTTGCGATGAAATAGCAAGCGAAATAACGTCTGAAATTGTTCTGGCGTAATTAATATCCTCATTATCCCATTCTCTTTTTGTTTCGGTACTTTCAAAACAGGCGACACCGGCTAATTGTCCGTTTAAAAAGATAGGAACATCCAGCATCGATTTTATTTTGTTTTTGATGAAGTATATTTGCTGAAATTCAGAGGTTTCTAATTTATTAAATACATCAGAAGCATTTATAATGGCTTTGCTTTTTAAAGTTTCAAAGTAAATTGGATATGATTCTTTATCCAGAATATTTTTGTCATTTAGACTTTGATTATCCCGGCTAAATAAATTTCGACAAGTAATTGTGTCATCAGAATATTTCCAGAAACTTACTCTGTTTGTTTTAGAAACCGTAGCCGCTTCCTGAATGATGTAGTCAATTACAATTTGTAAGTCGTTGTATCCGCGAAAGTCTGTTGTCGATAATTTTTTGGTAGAAGTATTATACGCTTCAATTTTTTCGAGACGTCTTTTTTTCTCGTTTTCAATATTCTTTATTTCTGTAATATCTCTTGCAATACCCGCATATCCGGTTATTTCTCCCAAATCATTTTTGCGTATGATTACTTTTTGCGAAATCCAGATTTCTTCGCCACTTTTCTTAATTACAGGGATTTCAATCGTTGGATAATTAAGTTCATTTTGCGCTAAATTTTCATAAAAATCTACTGCATTTTTGATGTAATCTTCGTGAATGAAATTCGAATAATGCTGCAAAATCACTTCATCTTCAGAATAACCAAGTATTGAAAATCCAAATTCATTTATAAAAGTAAAATAGCCGTCAACGTTGATTTCAAAAATGATATCGGTAGCAGTCTGAATCAGGTTTTTGTATTGATCCTGAACAATAATTTGCTCGGTAACATCCTGACCAATACTGATAATTAAATCATTCGAAAACTTTTTATCTTTCCACTGAATGTATTTGAATTCGCCGTTTTTACCTTTTAATTTTCTGATATATAACTTATTGTCAATATACGTTTTATGGTAATTTTCTCTTATAAATTCAGGATCTTCGGTAAGTTTCCAAAATTCCATTGCCATTACTTCATCAGGAGAATATCCTAAAATGGAAGTTATGGTTTCGCTGCTAAATAGTACTTCGCCTTTTTTATTTGTAGCAATTGTTAAGGAGTTTCCTTTATGAACAATTTCGTTCGTAAACCTAAAATTATCCCGATTGTTGAGTAAAACCGCATAATTGACATGATTGATGATGAAAACAATGATACAAAAATTGATTAGTAAAATGGATGATTTTATGGGAATCAGGTGAAAAATGACGGTTGTAATTAAGTATACAAATACGATTGCAACAAAAAACCAATAGATTTTTATAGGCTTTAAAATACTGTACGAAAAGAAAAAGGAGAGTAGGAAAGTAATAATAGGAATTATATCATTTTCGAAATAGATAATATTGCGGCTTACGTAAGCAAAATAAATAAAGAAGAAAAATATAAAAATTTTCTGCGTTCTGTCTCGTAAAAATTTGATTTTATCTGTTATAAAGTACATCAGCAGGACTGAAATACCTATAACTACATTAAATACAAATAAACTTCTTGGACGAATTTTAAAAATTTCGTTGATAATTTCAATTACAATAATTGCTATACCAAAGAACAGCGCATATAACTGATACTCTTTATGAGCCGTTTCGGATTCGAGTTTCTTCTCGATGAAATAGCCAATTTTTGCTTTAATTCTAAAAAACTGATAAATAAGCAGACTTAGGAAACCAAATAGTGACAATCCTAAAATAATGAGTTTAGGATTGTTGTAGAAAATAATGTCTGAGGTAAAAACAAACCAATTTGATATAATCGATTTTAAGGCATCTCCAAAATTGGCAATTCCTGAAATAGATACATTAAAAAGACTATAGTTTTGTACCATAGAATTTGGGTCTGTTTTTGGTTCGTTAATAGCATTTTTGAATTCTCTGAAAAGAGTAGGTTAGGCTCTTTTTTTATTTCAGAATCTTCTATTTATTCAAAATCTGATCCGATTGAATCGATTGAATTTTCATCGTCAATATTAAATATAGCGCTGTAAATGGCGTATTTTACTGAATATGTTATTGGAATAGTGAATGCAACACCAATACAACAGCCAATAAAACCTACAGCCGAAGCCAGACCGCCCACAAAAAGCAAAAGAATTATTACTAAAGGTTGTTTGCTTACAAGAATGATACTTGATTTTATCGCGTCGATTGCTTTTAGATCTCCAAAAATAATTAATGGGATCGTTAATGTTGTAAATACCGTGATGGCAAGTGCAATTAAAGTATCTACAATGAGAATTCCGACCAAATTAAATAGTACTGATATTAAGCCACTTGTTAATGAAATCAATAACATCGCAAGAAAAAGCTGTGGGAAATAACGGGAATTATAATAGCTAAAGATAGTTGAAACATTAAATTCATGATCTCTATCTGCACTATAGGCCATTTTTAAGAAACCAGCCGTAAACGGACTGAAAATCGCAGCCGTAAAAGCAATTACTAAACTATAAATGATTAAAACTGAATTTGTTGTTTGTTCGGTTTGCAGGTTTTTAAAGAATTCTTCGTTGAAATGCTGAACGCCATAAAGTGAAACCAAAAGACCGCCGCCAAGAAAAAATGCTAAAATTGAAAAGACTAATAATATTAATCCGGCATAAAGTGCTATTTTTTTATAGTTTTCGAAAGCGTGGTTAAAGACATCAGAAAAGTCTAAAGGATAGCCATTTTTTTTAATGTCCTCAATTTGATCAAGTGTAGATTTCATTTTTAGTAGAATTGTTTAATACGCTTTGGTATTTTATTATTGACGTAAATATAATATATTTAATCAATTCCCTATAAAAATCTACAAAACATTACGAAAAGGTTTTCGTGCTTATATCCAGCTTAATAGGCGTTTAATAGCCTTTAATTTATCTTTGTAAGGCGCATAACGCATGGGTAAATCGATCCAGTTTCCTTTTTTTACCACTCCTTTATGGTGAGAGAAAACATCAAAGCTCAATTGCCCGTGATAAGCACCAATTCCGCTATGGCCGACACCTCCAAAAGGCAGTCTTTTATTGGAAAAATGCACTACAGTGTCGTTGATACAACCCCCTCCAAAAGAATAAGTTGCGATTAATTTTTGGGCAAAAGATTTATTGTCGCTAAAAATATAAAATGCAAGAGGTTTCTCATACCTGCTAACAACATTTTTAATATCATCTTCGGTTTCATAAGTAAGAATTGGCAAAATAGGCCCGAAAATTTCTTCTTTCATTACATGGCTATCAAGATCCGGTTCTTCTATTAAAGTTGGTGAAATGTATAATTTATTGGCATCGGTTTCTCCGCCAAAAGCTATTTTTTCGGTTTCAATCATGTTAACTAAACGAAGCCAGTTTTTAGTATTTATAATGCGGGCAAAATCAGGAGATTTTTCGAGTTTTTTCCCATAAGCTTTTGTAATTTCTTCCATCAAAAAAGAAATGAAATTGATTTTCATATTTTTTTGAATCAAAATATAATCGGGAGCAATACACGTTTGGCCGGCATTGATAAATTTTCCCCACACGATTCGTTTGGCCGCTAATTTTAAATCAGCCGTTTCATCAATTACACAAGGGTTTTTTCCGCCTAATTCAAGCGTAACCGGAGTTAGGTTTTCTGCAGCAGCTTTGGCAACTACTTTTCCAACAGCGACACTTCCGGTAAAAAAGATGTAGTCCCAGCGTTGTGCTAATAGTTTATTGGATGCTTCAACTCCGCCTTCAACTACTTCAACGTGATTGATGTGAAACGTTTTTTCGATTATTCGGGCAATTATTGTAGACGTATTTGGCGTGAGTTCTGAAGGTTTTAAAACCACGCGGTTTCCTGCCGCAACTGCAGAGATTAAAGGACATAGTGCAAGTTGAAAAGGATAATTCCAGGGCGCAATAACCAGGACATTTCCGTAAGGTTCTTTATAAATATAATCTGTAGAAGGAAAGTTGAGAAGGGATGGGAAAACGCGTTTTGGTTTTGCCCATTTTTTAATGTTTTTGATCGTGTCTTTCAATTCCGATATAACATAATTTGTCTCAGTTAGAACGGCTTCAAATTCAGGCTTTTTAAAATCATCGTATAAAGCTTTTACAATTAAGTCTTCGCTTTTCTGAATGTTATGCAACAATTTTTTTAACGTTTCTTTTCGGTATGTTATGTCGTTTTTATAGTCCATTTTGCGATCAGCTTGATTTTTAAGTATATGCAAGTTAATCGATAAAAATTAAAAAATTAAGAATTTAGTCATAAAATCACAGCGCATTCCAAATGGTTTCATCGGGCGTTGGTGCAACAATTGTAATATTTTCTTTAGAAACCGGATGAACAAAAACTAATTTTCTGGCATGAAGATGAATTCCTCCATCAGGATTGCTTCGGTCAAAACCATATTTTAAATCGCCTTTTATCGGAGAACCAATTGCCGACAATTGTGCACGAATTTGATGATGACGTCCTGTATGCAAATTGATTTCGAGCGCTACATAATTTTGAAGTTCTTTAAAAACAGTATAATCTAAACTGGCAACTTTACTATCCGGAACTTCTTTTAAATGTGCCTTTGAAGTATTATTTTTTTCATTTCTTTTTAAAAAATGAACCAACTTGGCAGTTGTTTCCAATGGTTTATTCTTCACCACTGCCCAATAGGTTTTTTGCGTTTCGCGATTGCTGAACATTTCATTCATACGCGTTAATGCTTTGCTTGTTCTGGCAAAAACTACGATTCCTGTTGTAGGACGATCTAAACGATGAATTACTCCCAAAAACACATCACCAGGTTTATTGTATTTATCTTTAATATATTCTTTTACAACATCAGATAAAGGTTTATCGCCCGTTTTATCCCCCTGCACAATATCGCCTACGCGCTTGTTAACCACTATAATGTGGTTGTCTTCGTGTAATATCTGAAGATTGTTTTTATCTGAGATTATTTTCATTTTAGACTTGCTTAGATTTTAGACTTACTTAGACTTCTTAGACTTTGAATTTTTTAGATTTATTTTTTAATTATAATAAAGTCGCTCTAAATCTGGATGTCATTTTAGTAATCTCTTCTAACATATTAATTAATTCCGTTGTACTTTCTTCATTCATAAAGCCTAAGTCAGATGAAATTAGAAGTTGCGTTTCAACTTCGTAGGCAGAGCCAATTGCTATTTCTAAAAATCTTGCGAAATCTTTGTTTGAATTTCTTGAAGAACCTTCTGCTATGTTTGAAGGAACAGAAACAGAAGCTCTTCGTAATTGATTTGTGATTCCGAATTTTTCTTCATTGGGAAATGTGGATGTTATAGAATAAATTTTAGAACAAAACAATCTGCTTTTTTTCCAAATTAAAAGCTCTTTAAATTGATGCATATTCTTTTAGATATTTAGACTTCCTTAGACCTTTTAGATATTAGACTTCTTAGACTTATGTCATTAAATAATTTAAAAACATAAAATCTAAGAAGTCTAAGTCAGTCTAAAATCTAAGCAAGTCTAATTTTAATATTGTTCTTTGTCATTCGGAAAATCACTAGCCTTAACATCAGCAGCATATTGACCAATTGCTTTTGTCATTTCTTCGTATAAATTTAAGTAACGACGTAAAAAACGAGGGCTAAATTCATTGTTCATTCCCAACATATCATGAATAACCAAAACTTGACCGTCAACGCCTCCGCCTGCGCCAATTCCTATAACTGGAATCGAAATACTTTTGGCTACTTTTTCGGCTAAATCGGCTGGAATTTTTTCTAAAACAATACCAAAACAACCTACTTTTTCGAGCATTTTAGCGTCTTCAATTAACTTTTCTGCTTCTTCATCTTCTTTAGCACGAACGCTGTAAGTTCCGAATTTGTAAATTGATTGTGGCGTTAAACCCAAATGTCCCATAACCGGAATTCCTGCGTTTAATATTTTTTTGATAGATTCTTTAATTTCTTTTCCGCCTTCAAGTTTTACAGCATGTCCGCCACTTTCTTTCATGATTCTAATCGCAGAACGCAAAGCTTCTTTCGGATCAGACTGGTAACTTCCAAAAGGTAAATCTACTACAACCAATGCTCTTTCAACTGCACGAACTACAGATGAAGCGTGATATATCATTTGATCTAAAGTTATCGGCAAAGTCGTTTCGTGACCTGCCATAACGTTTGATGCTGAATCTCCAACTAAAATCACATCAATACCTGCGGTATCAACAATTTTTGCCATCGTAAAATCATACGCTGTAAGCATAGAGATTTTTTCTCCGTGGCTTTTCATTTCGATTAGCGATTTTGTTGTGATTCTTTTATAATCTTTTTTTGCTACTGACATTTTATTTTTTTTTTGAAGATGTAAAAGTATTGAATAATTATAGATTGAAATCAGCAATAGTAGAATATTTCAATGCTAAATAACTTTCCGTCTTTAAATTCTATTCTAAATTCACTGTCCTCTAATGGTATAGAGTATGAATGAGGATTTTTTATTGAAGCTCCGATGTAAGAACCGTATTTTTCTATAAATGCTTTTTCAGTTAATGAACCGTCTAATGCTGCACCTGTAGTGAAAACAAGTTTGTTAGTTTCATTTATAAAAACTTTTATAATTTCTGCCTTATTTTGTTTTTCATCTACAGAAGCTTCTAAATCCGGATAATAATAAAAAACTTCACTTATATAAAGTCCACATTCATCGCTTATGGTTGCTTTTTTGGCAGGTTTTCCTAAAGTTTTCTCTAAATCTTTTTGCGTCAGAAATAATGATTTTGTTTTTGTTCCTTTTATTACAAACTCTGATTTTTTGGTAAACGCCGTAATTTCTTCCTGTTTTTTGTGTTTTGCCAATCCTTTAGCAATAGCAATGTTTAATTCTGTATCAGCAAGAAGTTTAGGATCATTCAATTGCTTTACAACTTCATAATATCTTTGGTAAGCCGGAGCCAGCGTTGCGTTGTCACTATTCCATGCCAGTTCTACAATCCGCTCGCCAACCGTTTTACGTTCTGTAACGTTAGTAACATCGAGTTTGTCAAAATCTTTTAATAATGTATTGAAATCCGGTCTTTTTCCAACGAATTTTCTTAGAGTAAATTTCGCATATTCATCGTTAAAACTTCCTGAGATATTTACCCATTCTTCCGGATTTTTTGGTAAATAATTAATAGCTACAGGATCGCCTGTATAAAGAATTTCTCTAATTTTTGAGTTTTTGTCCGGTTGAGCGCGTGCTTTTAGACCAGCCACCAAAACAAAAAGATGGTTTCCGCCATAATAGTTATCACCGCCTTCTAAAATAGGATTTTCATTGTCCTTTACTTTAATGTCAGCTGCATTTAATCTCGTTGCAACATATTTTTCGGGAATGAAACCTTCTGATAAATTATCTGCTTTTACCTTGTACCATCCATTTTTACTTTCAGATAATAATTGGACTTCGGCACCATATTTAAAATATCCTAAAAATTCAGCAGAAGTATTGGCTGAAGTATACAATCGTGTATCTGAATTAATAAAATAACGATCTTGAGAATGCATTAAAACAGCACAAAATAATAGTGCAATTACGAAGAGGTATTTTTTCATGTAGGTATTTTGGTTTTTGCCACGAATTTCACGAATTTTCACAAATTTCTATTTACTGAAAGTAAAAGTTAAAAAATAATTCGTGAAAATTAGTCAAATTCGTGGCAAACTTTTCGAAATCTTCTAGCAATCGGCCATGTTAACGGCAATTGCCAATCCACCTTCAGAGGTTTCTTTATATTTTGAATTCATGTCTTTTGCCGTTTGCCACATTGTATTGATTACTTTGTCTAAAGGCACTTTTGCATTTTTTGAATCCGTTTCGAGAGCTAATTCTGCAGCATTTATCGCTTTTATGGCGCCCATTGTATTTCTTTCAATACATGGAATCTGAACCAAACCACCAATTGGGTCGCACGTTAAACCAAGATGATGTTCCATTGCAATTTCTGCAGCCATTAAGACCTGAGCAGGAGAACCTCCCATAAGTTCGCAAAGTGCTGCCGCAGCCATCGATGACGAAACGCCAATTTCGGCCTGACAACCGCCCATTGCGGCAGAAATCGTTGATCCTTTTTTAAAGATACTTCCAATTTCTCCGGCAACCATCAAAAATTGTTTGATTTCTTTTTCGCCGGCATCATGATTTTCAATCACTAAATAATACATTAAAACTGCCGGAATTACACCAGCGCTTCCGTTTGTAGGAGCTGTCACAACGCGGCCTAAAGAGGCATTTACTTCATTCACGGCAAGTGCAAAACAGCTTACCCATTTCAGGATCTGACGAAATTTAACTTCTGTCTTTCTAATTTCTTCTAACCAGCTTTGCGGATCATGATAATTAGACAAACCAATTAAATTCTGGTGCATATCAAAAGCTCTTCGACGAACGTGTAATCCGCCGGGAAGAATTCCTCCTGTATGACATCCTATATACATGCATTCGAGCATCGTGTTCCAAATGCGCATTAATTCTAAATGAATTTCTGCTTCCGGACGCATCGATTTTTCGTTTTCGTAAACAATTTCAGAAATCAGTTTGTTTTCTGAAACCGTATAATCTAAGAGTTGAACTGCATTTTGAATCGGAAACGGAAAATCACATTTTATCTCTTCTTTTATCTTGGCATTAATGCGTTCTTCTTTCACCACAAAACCTCCTCCGATAGAATAAAAAGTAGATTCATATTCAGAATTATCAGCTTTAAATGCGGTAAATTTTAATCCGTTGGCATGAAAGGGAAGAAAGTCTTTATTGAAAACAATATCCTGAAGAAAGTAAAACGGAATCGTAATCTCGTTGCCTAAAATGATTTCATTACTGGTTTCGATTATTTTAATAATCCCCGCAATATCATCAATTGGAATATATTCAGGATCCTGACCGCTTAAACCCAGCATAACTGCCAAATCTGTAGCGTGCCCTTTTCCGGTTAAGGAAAGCGAGCCATATAAATCAACCTTAACTCTGGTAATTTGCTCTAAAATAGATTCGCTTTTAAGCTCTTCTAAAAAACGTTCCGCAGCGCGCCAGGGACCAAGTGTGTGGGAACTTGAAGGACCAACACCAATTTTAAGCATATCAAAAACAGAGATACATTCTTCCATTGTTCAATTTTTATTAAGACAAAGATAATTGAATAATGCAAAGATGTTTCGTTTTCATTTGTTAATGTTGCGGTTTTGTTAAAATAAATATTAAATTTTAATAATTTAGCAATGAAATAAATTTAAATGGTTAATATGTGGTTTTCGTAGAGAGTTCGCATATTTTTTAGGTATTTTTGTACTGAAACAATCACTAAAAAATCCGATTTTTTTACTTTTTAAATGAATTGGATGAAACATAACTTCTGATGGTTCATTTTAATTTTTAGCTATCTTTTTATGAAAATTAAAATACCACAAAGAAGATAAAATTACATTATGATAGAATTTTTCAAGCATTTTTTACAAGAATTCGAGTTACCGCTTAACAACCCAGTATTGATTTTCTCTTTGATACTTTTCATTATTTTGTTGTCTCCCATCTTACTCAAAAAAATTAATATTCCCGGCATTATTGGCCTTATCATTTCCGGAGTAATTATTGGTCCTCACGGACTTAATATTCTGGCAAAGAGCTCGGCAGTCGATTTATTTTCAACCATCGGATTGCTTTATATTATGTTCATTGCAGGTTTAGAACTCGACATGAATGAGTTTAAAGCCAATCGAAACAAGAGTTTATTATTTGGTTTTTTTACCTTTATTTTTCCGCTTTCAATAGGGTTTCCAGTTTGTTTTTATTTGTTGCAATATGATTTCAACGCCAGTTTTTTAACGGCAAGTATGTTTGCAACGCACACTCTGGTTGCGTACCCAATTGTAAGTAAAATGGGAATCTCAAAAAATCAGGCTGTTGCCATAACTGTTGGTGGAACAATTTTAACCGATACTGCGGTTTTGATTATTCTGGCTATCATTATGGGAAGCAGTCAGGGAAATCTGAATCAGGCTTTCTGGATAAAACTGGGTGTTTCATTGGCGATTTTTTCAGCGATTATGTTTTTAGTAATTCCGAGAATTGCTAAATGGTTCTTTAAAAAATTAGAAAGCGAAAAACACGCGCATTATATTTTTGTACTCTCTGTCGTTTTCTTTGCCGCATTTTTGGCCGAAGTAGCAGGAGTAGAGCCTATTATTGGTGCTTTCGTTGCCGGGTTAGCATTAAATCCGTTAATTCCGCAATCGTCCGCATTGATGAATAGAATTGAGTTTATTGGTAATTCATTGTTTATTCCTTTTTTCCTGATTTCTGTGGGAATGCTGGTTGATATCAGCGTTATTCTAAGCGGACCAACGGCATTGATTGTAGCAGGAACTTTAAGTGTTGTCGCTATTTTTGGAAAATGGATTGCTGCGTTTTTTACTCAAATTGTTTTTAAATATACAAAAACGGAAAGACAATTGATTTTCGGATTAAGCAGTGCGCACGCGGCAGCAACTTTGGCCGTTATTTTAGTGGGGTTTAAAGCAAAAATCCTCGATGAAAATATCTTAAACGGAACTATTATCCTGATCTTAATTACGTGTATTGTGGCTTCTTTTGCAACTGAAAAAGCGGCGAAAAAAATTGCAATCTGCGAAGAAGAAATTTCACATGAAGATGCCAATAGAGATAAAATCCTGGAAGAACATATTTTGATTCCGTTAGCGAAAACCTCTGCAACGGCAAGTCTTTTAGATTTTGCGCTTTTGATAAAAGATAAAAAATCAACAAATCCGGTAACGCTTTTAACGATTGTTCCGAATAATGATCAGGCAGAAATTAATATTTTGAAGTATAGAAAAGCCGTTGATAAATTCGTGATTCAGGGTTCAGCATCAGAAGTTAAGATTAACACTATTGCCAGAATCGACCATAATCCGGCTAGTGGAATTGCAAGAACTTCCAAAGAAATCATGTCGGATATTGTGATTGTGGGCTGGCCGAAAAAAACAGGTTTTCTGGATAAAATTTTCGGTGAAAATGTCGATTCAATCATCAATAATGTTGATAAAAGTTTATTTATCTGTCGTTTTAAAAAGACTTTTATTGAAGAGAAAAGATTAGTATTTATCTGTCCGCCTTTTTCTGAAAGAGGAATTGGGTTTCAGCTTTTGTTGCAGAAAATATGTAGATTATCTCAAGAATTAAGTATTCCGATTGTAATTTATGCAGAATATAAAACACACCAAACGATTCAGCAAATTGCTAATAATTTGAAGATTAACGCTAAGTTGGGCTTTAAAAGCATTATGGATTGGGAGGATTTTGAATCTATCTCTGATGAAATAAAACCAACCGATTTAATTGTTTTCAACTTATCCAGAAAAGGATCGGTTTCGTACCAATCCATTTTTGATAAATTACCTCAGAAATTCGAAAAATCATTTGATGATAACAACCTGATTTTGGTTTATCCGCAAGACGAAAATAAAGTAACGTCTCTGGATGCGTACGAAGATTTTACCGCAACGCCGCTAACAAAAGGTCTTGAAGCGATTGAACAGATTAGCAGCCGTTTGGGGAATATTTTGAAGAAGGGGTAAGTCTAAATTTTAATTAACATATTAATGAATAATTTAAGGACCAATTATATTGAGAAGCTTTTAAAGACGATAGAGATTCAAAGAATGATTTTAAATAATTCTAGGTTGTTTGATAAAAAATCAAAAGAACAATCTAATAATTTTATTTTAGAAGGATCTAGTGATTTTAATTTAGAAAATATAATTTTAGAAATGTTAGCTAAAGAAGATCTTACTCTTACACAACTCAAATCAACATGCAAAATGTTATTGACTTTTTGGAATGAAGGTATAGGTGTTAATGTAGAATTATTTTGGGCTGAACTTAAAAAACATAATATTGATTTTGAAAGAAATGATGAATTGAAATTTGCTCTTAATAAAAATAGATTTAGAAGAGTCGATCAAGGTTTTGGGGCTAGAATTGACTGGAATCAGATGAAAAATATGGAGTCAGTTAAAGATAGATTTTCAGTTCCAGAAATCGAACAGATTGACAAAATAATAGAAGAAGATGAGAATAAAAGAGTAGGAATCTTAAAAAAATGTCTTCTAAAAAAGCAGATTCCTAAAAGTCAATATTTGAAATTTGGGGAATGTTGGGCTTATTTATCTTATTGTAATTTGTTTGAGAAATATTTTGATCAAGAACAAAAAGATGAACTTTATGGTATTTGGGTAAATTTTAAATAAGTTTCAAAAATAAAATCACAAATCGAATAAATGACACGAAAGTTTCCGTTAATTGTATTGATATTTTTAACTTTTGCAGCAACTGCACAAAATAAAATGAAAAAAGCTGAAGAACTCATTGATAAAGCTGATCCTGGCTGGACTCTTGTTAAAGATTGGATTAAAACAGCAAAAAATAAAGTTGAGGTTTTATTCGTTGATGCATCAATCGCAAAAGATGCTTTATACAAAACGCAAGTTACAACCCGTTCGCCAATGGGAGCAATTGTTTTTATGACAGGCGGTATTTTAGTTGATGATGGATGGATTCGGATTTTAGGTTCCGGAAATTCAAAATTTAATCGCACACTTCCGGATTGGAATAAAGGAAAATCGTTTAAAGAATTTGGAGAAACACCTTCTTTTTTATTAATAGCAGATGATGCAATTGGTGGTTTTTATCTTTTAAATGGCGGTGGATTAGGAAGTGATGTAGGTAAAATTTATTACTTTTCTCCAGACAATCTCGAATATGAACAACTGGATATTACTTATTCTGAATTTTTAGAATTTTGTTTTAATAATGATTTAGATAAGTTTTATGAAGGTAACAGATGGAACGGATGGAGACAGGAAGTTTCAAAATTAAAAGGCGATGAAGTTTTTAATTTTTACCCTTTTCTTTGGACAGCCGAAGGAAGTGACATCAATAAAAGTTCACGAAAAATAATTCCGGTTCAGGAGCAATATAGTTTGAATTTAGATTTACGAAAACAACTTGGCTTTGATAAATAAAAAATTGGTTTAATGAATATTTTGAAGAAAGAATAGTTTTTTTATGAGGAAAGTTAAAGTTGTAAAAGAAAAAACTGAATCGAAAGAAGATTGGAAATGGAAGTCTTTTTATTTCTTTGTTTTAATGATAGGTATTATTCTAACAATTTTTGAAATAAACATTTTTAGAAAAACACTAATTAGTAAATATATACCCATTTCAATTATATTAGTAACAGGTTTTATTGGTTTTTTGTTTAATAAAAAACATTTTAAAAAAATATATTCAACTTCAGGTAATTTTATTATAATAATTCAGAATTTAGTTTCTTGGGGCTTTATTTCATGTTATCTATTTATGGCTATAAATTATTATTTGGCACGTCCAATTATTGAAAATTATAAAGCAAAAATAATAGAAAAGAGTTCAATGCCAGGACAAAAAGGGAGTCGAATTGAGAGACATCCTTTGGTTAGATTTAAATATTTTGATTTTGAGAAAGAACTTGTTTTTAAATTTAAGGATACAGAGAAAGTTAATCTAGCTGATAGTGTAAAAATCAATCTCAAAAAAGGCAGACTTGGTTTTGATGTTTTAGAAAGTTATGATGTATTCTAGGATTAAATTAATCGATAAATTTATTTTGAATTTTTATTAGATAAATTATGCAACACAAAATAAAATCAATCCGACCTTTTATTGGAGCTAAAGATTTCGAAATCTCAAGAAGCTTTTATCGCGATTTAGGTTTTGAAGAAACCGTTTTAGAAGCCAATTTTTCTGTTTTTAAAAGTGAAGAAACTGCATTTTATCTTCAGGATTATTATGCTAAAGAATGGATTGAAAACACCATGATTTTTTTAGAAGTTGATGATGTCGATCGTTATTATAATGAACTTTTGGAGTTGAATCTTCCGGAAAAATATCCAACTGTAAAATTAACTCCTATTCGTAATTTAGATTGGGGAAGAGAATGTTTCCTTCATGATCCGTCAGGAATTTTATGGCATTTTGGATCGTTTAAGAAATGATTTGAAGGTTTTTGGTTTGCCACGAATTATACAAATCTCCACTAATTCAAAGCTTTAAAATTAATTCGTGAAAATTTGTGAAATTCCTGGCAAAACTTCTTAAATATTACGCAAATAAAAATCACATAAAGTAATGGTATTTTCTTTTCTCTGATACCAATCATTATAAACCAATTCGAGTTTATCAACTGTAAATTCTCCAAAGTTATAATCACGAAATTTTTCTGTAACGGCAAGCAGTTTCTCCGGATTTTCGAATTTTTGCTGAAATCTCATAATAGTAGAATGCGCTGTCGAAATCTCATAACGGATATCAATACTTTGCTCTAAAGCCGAAGCTTTAAAATTCTCCCGAAGTTTGGTTCTTAAATTATTTAAAGATTCGTCAGTTGGAAAACCCTGAATCATTATAGCAGAAGGAGAAACAGTTACGCCTTTAAAATCAATTTTAATGTGATCTATACCAACCAAAGATCTTTGAATAATTTCAATATAATCCTGAACCGAAATTGTATTTAAAGAAAAGCCGTCATAACAGGAAATAATCGATAATACAGTAATATGTATATCAGAATCAGGATAATAATATTGAGTGTCATCAACAGCTTTTAATTCATTTAAAATTGACTGAATACTAGCTTTAATGCTGTCGTTGGGACGAATGAGCAATGTTATACCAAATCGGGAATCTGATGCATTATTTATTTGAGTATCTACATGGTGATTTCCCGCCAAAATAGCTTCGGAAGATTTGATGTAAAGCTGATTATAATGTTCAGTTAAGTTCATTTAAAGTTATTTCTTTTTTGGTTTTTCCCGATTTTCCTTTACTCTAAATTTAACGATTTTAGTTATTAAATCAAAAGGCATTGGTTTATCTAAGGGAAACTGAACGGAACCTTTTCCGGTTTTGTATTTAGAAAGCTCTTCTTTAAAAGCTTCATGACCGCTTGGCAAAGCATATAAACCAATATGATTTTTGAAAGCGGCAAAATACACCACAATTCCGTTTTGCTCAAAAGCCGGCATAGAATAACTGATTTTTTCCTTAGCTTCCGGAGCCGCTTTTTGAATAGTATCTCTAACTTTTTCTAAAATTTCCTGAACATCATTGTCAAAACTTCCAATGTATTCATCGATATTTTTGGGTTTCTTTGTATCCATGAGTTTTTTTTTTTGTTTTAGATTTTAAGTTCTACACAGAATGTGAAACCTAAAACGAAATTAACCTATGCAATTCCTTTTGGAAATCTATCGAGAACCAGATTCAGCTGAATTTTATGTTCTAAATAAGCTTTTGCGCCAGCCAGAACTAAAGTAAATCCTTCTGTCGAATTCCGAACCTGATCTATAATTTTATCCGCATCGCCTTTTAAGCCAGAATTGGTAATGCTAACAAAAGTTTCATTTTCATTTAAAGGCGTAAAAATCCATTCTACTAAAGTAGTTTCATCCGGATCTCCCCATTCAATCACAATTTTTTTATTTTCCTGCAAAACATGTGTCAAAACAGAAAGCGAAAAACCATACATTTCCCAAGTCCATTCTGTTTTTTGATCTTGTTCCAGTTTTCCAGAACCTTTTGTAAACCAAAATTTACTGGTAATTTCCGGATCAATAAAAGCCTGAAAAACTTCTGAAACAGGTTTTCTAATCAGCATTTCGGCTTTTGCGAATTTGTTGTTTTCTGTTTTCATCTTATTTTAATTATAAATTATAAGTTATAAATTATAAGTTAGTGAAATGTAAATATAAGGCTAAATGTCTAATTTTGAAAGCTTAACGAATTGCCAGACTCATAACTCATAACTTCTAATTCACAACCTTCCTTTATCAACCCATTTTCCAACCGTTGGCGCAACGTAATTTTTCATTTGTTCCAGTAAATCTTCAATATTGTCGCTTACCAAAAGCATTTTTTGATTTACTTCTTTCAGTAAACCTTTTTCGACCATAACTTTTGTTAACTCAATTAAAGAATCATAAAAACCATTGATGTTTAAAATGGCGATTGGCTTTTTGTGCAATCCTAATTGTCCCCAGGTTAGCATTTCAAAAAGCTCTTCAAGCGTTCCAAAACCTCCCGGAAGCGCAATAACGCCGTCGCACAAATCGTTCATTTTGGTTTTTCTTTCGTGCATGCTTTCCACCAAAATTAATTCGGTTAAACCTAAATGCGCAATTTCTTTAGAACGTAAAAAATCAGGAAGTACGCCAATTGCTTTTCCACCTTCATTTAAAACGCCATCGGCTACAGCGCCCATCAAACCTACGTTTGCGCCGCCATAAACCAATTCTATATTTTGTTTTGCCAGTGTTTGTCCAAGCAAAGTTGCCTGTTCTTTGTAAATTTCTTCAGAACCAAAACTTGATCCGCAGAAAACTGTAATTCTTTTCATTGTTGTAATTTATTGTTTTTGTAATTGGTATTCAAAATGTAGTATATCAACTCCATTCATATTAAAATTTACTTCATTTATTTTTTCTGCCCCAAGTTTTAAAACTGCTTTTTGAGAACGATGATTTTCGAATGCAACATGAAAAATCACTGAATTTAAGCTCTCAAAAGCATAATCGATCATTACCTTTTTTACAGCTTTATTATAAGGTCCGCCCCAAAATTTTCGGGTAATAAAAGTAAACCCAATTCCCACACTTAAATTTTCGGCGTTATAATCGTAAAATCGGGTTGTTCCCATAATTTCGCTGGTTGCTTTTTCTAAGATTAAAAAAGCACCCTTTGAGTTTATAGCACCTTCAAAGAAAGGCTTGAAATTTTCTAATTTATATCTGTCTTTGATAGGATATTGCTCCCAGATTAAAGGATCTGAAGCTGCTTTACACAGTTCCTCAAAATGATTTTCCTGTAGTGGAATCAATTTTATAATGCCATCTTCTAAGACTTCGGGTTGTAAATTGAATTCTGTACTGTTCATTTTTTAAAGTTTTTTTGCCACTAATTACACTAATTAGCACGAATTTTTTTTTAAATTTTGTGTCACTTTATTATAGTAACCGCAAAGTTGTGTCATTTCGACGGAGGAGAAATCACATAACGTATTTACGGCTCGTTGCTCTCTGGATGTGATTTCTCCTCCGTCGAAATGACACAAAATGAGAATAAAAAAGCTGTAGTAATCTGCTCAAATCTGCAAAAATCTGCGTAAAACTAAAAAATTAAATCTTCTTAATCTGCACACAGGAAACATTCTCCATTTTAATTTCTTTTCCCACTTTTTTAAGCAATCCGGTTTGGAGATTTCTTTTGAAAACAACTACATTTCCGGAAATAACATTGGTCGCAATTAAGAATTTTCCTGTTTCATCGATGGCAAAAATTCTGGGGTGTTTTCCTAAAGTCGATTGATACCCAATATTTTTTAGAAGCCCATTTTCATCGATAGAAAAAATGGCAATATTATTTTCTTTTCCGCGGTTTGTGGCGTAAAGAAATTTTCCGTCAGGTGAAATATGAATATCAGAACTTTCAAAACCTTCTGTAATTTTATCAGAATGTGTATTAATACGTTGAATTTTGGTTAGATTTCCGATTTCATATTGGTACACACTTATTGCTCCGGCCATTTCTTCAATGCAATATCCAAATTTTTGATTGGGATAAAAAGTAAAATGTCTTGGCCCGGCTTCTAAATCTGTTTTTGTAAATGGATTTTTTGTTTCGATTAAAGGTTGTTTCTGATTTTCATCAAACTTATAACAACGTATTTTATCCGCGCCTAAATCAGGCAGGAACAAATAATCGTTTTGAGGTGAAAATACAGCGGAATGAACATGCGAACGCGTTTGTCTTTCTTTATGAATGCTTCCGTCAGTATATTGAAAATTCTGTGCAATCGAATCGATTTTTCCATTTTCTAATAACGGATGAACCGAAACGCTTCCTTCAGTATAATTCGCATTCACGAGCCATTTCCCACTTTTGTGAACCGAAACATAAACCGGATTTTCTCCGCCGCTAGATTGTTTGTTTAAGAAGGTAAGGGATTTATTTTCAGGATTAAATTCAAAACTGCTGACACTCCCAGCATTGGGCGTTTTAGTATCGGTACAAGCGTAAAGAAATTTTCCGTTTGGAGATAAAGTCAAAAATGACGGATTAATTATATTTTTTACTGAAGTCACTTTACTTAGCTTCCCGTTTAAAGTATCTAATTGATATACCTGAATAGATTCTGCTTCTTTATCTCTGTTATACGATCCTAAAAAGACATAAGTGTTTTGAGAGAAGCTATTTAAGGCTATCAAAAAAGCAATTGCTATGAAAGTAAGTTTTTGGTTCATTTTTGTTTTAAGTTTCTGTTCAATCTTGTCATTTCGACGCAGGAGAAATCACATTCGTATTTCGACAAAGATTGGCGACAGGAATGGAATTTCTAGTGTGATTTCTCCTGCGTCGAAATGACAAACCAGGTGTTTTCTAATTGTGGTTTTAGTTTTCAATCTACAATCTACAATCTACAATCTAAAATTACTTAACCCCTTTCCACCATTGCTGAAATTCCTGATTTTCATTTTTAAGTTCTACTAATTCACCAATTCTTGGCGTGATTAACGGAATCGGATTTTCTGAATTGGCATTCAATTCGGTTACTTTTATTAGCGGTTCATCCCATGGATGCAAGGCCAATGCAAATTTTGATGAATGCACCGGAAATACTCTTTTTGCGTTCAAATCTTTCATGGCTTTTATCACATCTTCCGGCAAATTATGAATGTATTTCCAGGCAGGATTATATTGACCGTTATCGATAAGTGCAATATCAAACGGACCAAATTTATCTCCAATTTCCCTGAAGTGAGTATCGTAACCACTGTCGCCGCCCAAGTACATTTTAAAATCTTCGGTTTCTAAAACAAAGGATGTCCAGAGCGTATTACAGCGCTTAATACTTCTGCCAGAAAAATGTCTCGATGGAGTAGTGTAAAGCGTTAAATTTTGGTCTAATTCAATTTTTTCGTGCCAGTCTTTTTCGATAATATTTTCGACAGGAAACTTCCAAAATTCAAAATGTGAACCAACGCCAAGCGCAGTAATTACTTTTTTGATTTTTGGTTTTAATTGCATGATGGTTTTGTAATCTAAATGGTCGTAATGATCGTGCGTGATCAATAAATAATCAATTTCGGGAATGTCATCAACGGTGTAAATATCAGTTCCTTTAAACGCTTTTGTAGTTCCGTAAATAGGAGAGGCGTTTCCGCTGAAAACAGGATCAATTAAAAATCGTTTTCCTGCAAGCTGAATGTAATAAGACGAATGTCCAAACCAAACGAGAATATCCTGATCTAACGGAATTTCAAATAAATTTGTTTTTACGGACGGAATAACATCTGTTGGAATTTTTCGGTCTACTTTCTGAAAGAAAAATTGTTTTAAAATATCAAAGTAACCATAACCTTCTGCAAGTTCAGGCGTAAAAGAGCTGTTTTCGAATTTTCCGTTTTTATATTGGGTAGACTTTTGTATCAAAGCCAGTCTTTCGCCGGAAGGTCTTTTTCCAAATCTTGGATGAAATAAAAAGTACATAAGAACGGCGAGTAAAAGAATTAGGAATGTAGTCATGATTTTAATTTGAGGGATATAATGTATTTAGGTTTTTTACCGAAAGTGAAATCATTTTCTTTAGAATTTCAAGATCAATATCTGCTAGTTTTTTAAAATAAACACAAGCTTTTGCTACTTTATGTTTGCCGAAATCTGGAAGCAATTCTTCTCTGTTTTCATCTGTTAAATACGAGTAAAAGGAAAAAGCATCTTTTCTTGGCGAGAATCCAACAAGTGGCGCATCGCCTTCATTTCCGCTGGCATATTTGTAATGATAACTTCCGAAACCAACAATACTCGGTCCCCACATTTTGGCGTCAAAACCGGTTTGTTTTTGCATTATTTTGATGAGTTCAAAAGCGTCGTTTCTTTTTGTGTCATCTTCAACAGCATTTATAAAATTGGTAACGCTGCTTTCTGTTTCTGTCGTTTTATTTTTTGCCATGACGTTTTATTTTTTATGGAGTAAATCACTTTTAAATAAAATGTTTTTGATTTTAAATTCAGACGCATAAAATAAATCTGAACTTTCATTCATCTGATTTTCCAAAACAATCAAACTCACATCGCTGTCAGGAAAATACAAATTTACAGAAGAAAACCCGTCGCCCAATCCCGTATGTCCAAGATATTTAACAGGTTCTTTTTCGATAATTCGAATACTGTAACCGTAACCTTCTTTTTCTTTTCCAAAGAAATTATGTTGTGATGATGCTGTCGGTTTTATGATTAATTGATAGGATTCAGGTTTTAGAATTTTTCCTTTGTGGAGATTATTATTCCAAATTGCCAAATCGTTTGCTGTTGATATAATTCCATCAGCGCCCAAATTTTCAGGAGTTATGAGTGATTTTTTGACAGGTTCGTATGTGTTTTTATTATTTATGTAGCCAGTAGTCAAATTTTGAATTTTGTCCTGGTTATAAGCAAAAGTATTTTTCATCTGAAGTTTTTTGAAAAGTGCATTTGCCACTTCGCTGTAACTCTTGTTGGTAGTATGCTCAACAATTTGACCCAGAAGACTGTAGCTTGTATTTCCGTAATGAAAATTAGTTCCGGGTTTAAATTCAAGAGGTTTATTGATGTCTACAATTCCGTGTGTATGATTTAAAAGTTGGTGCACCGTGACAGAATCTGCCCAGGTTTGGGTAAGTTCAGGAAGGTATTTTTTGATTGGATCCTGTAAATTAACTTTTCCTTTCTCCACTTCTAATAAAATAAAAACGGCAGCAATTAGCTTGCTGTTCGACATAATCTCAAATTGACTGTCAAGTTTTAAAGGTTTTTTAGTTTCAAAATTATAAAAACCATGCGCTTTATTATATAACGTTTTCCGGTTTTGAGAAATCAGGATTACGCCATTAAATTTTGGATCTGCAACTTTTATAAAGCTGTCAATTTTAGTAGAATAATCGTCTTTTTTTTGAGCAAATGAATTGCAATTCGAAAATAAAAAAATAAAAAATAATAAGGAAGAAAATCTAAAAGTTGCGTTCATTAAGTTAATTGGGTAATTTCAGGTTTAGAGTTGGTATAAAAATCTGTATAATCTGCAGGCAAACAATTAAAACATTCCATTTTCATTTTTAGATTCAGCACAAACGGGTTGTCCTAAATCCCAAAGTTCGACTATTTTATCTGATTCAAATTTAAAAATATGTACCACGGCAAAACCTAAATCAGCTGTAGTTTGTTTGAGATGTGAATGTACCGAAACTAGATTTCCATCTTCTAAAATATGGTGAATTTTAAAAGTTTTATTTGGGTTTGTTCTTGAAGATTCTTCCATGGCTAACATCAAAGTATCTGCATCACCTTTAAAATAAGCGTTATGGTGCTTAAAATTTTCACCGACATAAAGCCGAAATGCTTCGTGCGAATGCCCATTAGCCGCGAGTTTTAAAAATTCCTGGGCGATATATTTCTTAGTCATGACTTCCAATTTTAAAGCTAACTAAGTTATGAAAATAACCTTTCTGAAATAGAACAATTATAAGATTTATTACCTTTTTAACTTTAAGTAAATCAATTAAAAGACTGCCTAAATTCTAAAGGAGAAATAGTAGTTTTAGTCTTGAATAATTTACTGAAAGATTGCTGATGTTCGAAACCCAATTCAAAAGCAATTTCGCTAATAGATAAATTGGTTGTAGTAAGTTTTTCTTTTGCTTTATCAATCAATTTATCGTGTATGTGTTGTTGTGTGCTTTGTCCTGTGAGCGATTTCAGCATTCCGCTTAAATAATTGGGAGAAACGTTTAGGTTTTCGGCAATATAATGTACTGTTGGCAAACCTTTTTTAGACAAAGTTTCGCTGTTGAAATAATCTTCAAGCAAATTCTCTAAACGGGCCAAAATTTTATGATTGCTTATTTTTCGGGTAATAAACTGGCGATTGTAAAAACGCTCTGCATAAGTCAACAACAATTCTATTTGGGCAATAATTACATCCTGACTGAATTTATCAATATTAGATTGATATTCCTGCCGAATATTGTGCATAATGCCGATAATCATTTTTTCTTCTTTATCCGAAAGATGCAGGGCTTCATAAACCGAATATCCAAAATACTCATATTGTTTTATCTTTTTTGCGAGCGGCGTATTCCACAAAAAATCAGGATGAATCAATAATGACCATCCTGTGTGTTTCAGTTCAGCATTTCCTTCTATAGAAAAAACCTGACCGGGCGAAATAAATAGCAAAACGCCTTCTTTAAAATCATATTCCTGCTGGCCGTAGCGCATCTTGGCATTCGAGCTTCGTTTCAACGCAATCGAATAAAAATCAAGCATAAGGCTTTTCGGTTCATCTTCGTTAAGTCGTTTAAGATCTTCAAAATTATAAACGCTTACCAAAGGATGTTCCGGTTTAGGCAAATCTCTAAATTCATGAAATTCGCTTATACTTTTTATTCGATGCGGTTGATGATTTGCCATAGTCTAAGGTACTTATTTCTGGTTATAAATTGCGGCAAATTCTTTAGCATATTCTGCCAGTTTCACTTTTCCCATTACAGCAGGTTTATTTTTGATGTAATCTTCACCTAATAAACCGTTGTAAAGTCCGGCGTACATTTCGACTAAACCAGCGGCAATTTTAGGCTGCATGCCTACATTTACCAAACCATTTAAAACTTCTTCATCGCTTATTAAAACCCATTTCAAATCCGGTTTTCCAATCGCTTCGCCTAAAATATGTGCCGTTTCATGACCCGTAAGTTCTTCGCTGGCTACGTAACGAATTTTTCTGCCGTCAAGCGGAGTTGTTAATTCGTCTGCAATAGCTTCAGCAATATCATTGGGAGAAACCCACGGAATCATTTTTTCTGCACCATAATTGGCAGCAATAATTCCCTGATTTTTTATCATCGGGATATAGGCCAATAAATTGTAGAAAAATGAAGTCGGACGCATAAAAGTAATCGCTACATTTTCAAGTTTATTCAAAACAGCTTCAATTTCGTTATAGCGCTGAATAATACCTGAATTTTGCTCTAAATGCGCTCCGATACTGCTTAGGAAAACGACACGTTTTACACCTGAATTTTTTATGGCTTCGGCATAAGTATCCCCAATTTTACCGGTAAAAGCATCCAAATCAAGATTCTGATCGAAATAATTCGCTCGCGGAATCATACAATAAACGGCATCTGCGACTGTAAATGTAGCCGTCAAAAATGCTGCATCTTCTACAGATCCAATTGCTGCTTTTGCACCTATGGCTTCAATTTCAGTTTGTTTTTCGACACTGCTGCTAATAACGATAACTTCATGTCCTTTTTGCACTAACCCGGTTGCTAGCGGCTTGCTAATGTTCCCTAAAGAACCTGTAATTATAATTTTCATGTGTTCTGTTTTTTTGATGTTACAAAGTTGCGCAACAACAAAAGAACAGATGTAGCCAAATCTACTTTTGTCTTAGTCTAAACTAGTTTACAGGATTTAGTTTTGGCTTAGTTTCTTTTCATTTTCTGTTTGAGGTTTGCCTTTACCATTAGGTTCGCCTTTGCCAGTTATAATTAGTTTTTTCAAGCTATTCTGGATATAATTTGTCCAGGCATCTCTGCAAATATCAAAGCATTCATAGTCCGGAACAAGTCCATAATGTGTAAAACGAAGTTCTGTCTTTCCGACTTTTTCAAAAATTTCAAAAGTTGGTTTTGTATTAGTCCATTCGGTTTCATCTTCTGTAAATTTGAAATAATTTTCCTCAACCAGCCAAACAATTTTCTGATTCGGAATCACTTCAATCAATTTTACTTTACATCTATGAATGTCTTCATAATGGTATTTAAATTCATCGTTAAGTTTAGCAGTATTTCCTTCAATTTCTTCTGACCACCAACCGCGAACATTGGTAACAGCGTTAAAAACTTCTTCTGGAGATTGCTCGACTAATATCGTTGTGGTAAAATTTGTTGCACTCATTGTGTATGGTTTAGAAATTAGTATAACAAATATACTTTCTAATAATCAATAACTTACGGTGTTTAAAAGACAATTGTAAGGGGGATTTAAGACAAAGTTTAATTTTAGATTTTGAAATCTGATACATGAAATTTACAAAAATCAATTAGAAAATTTATTCAAACCTTCTTCCAGACTGTGCACAAACGTAGGCCAATAATTGAACTCCATCTTCAATAGATTCAATTATAATATTATCAGACGTAACTTCGGCGATTCTTGTATTATTTATGATGTGAGTTTCAATTTTCATTTTAAATTTTTAATGCTTTAGGAAGAATACTTTTTAATTTTATCGACAACTTCTTTAACTTGTTTTACATGAAGCGAAATTACTTTTTCTAGTTCTAAAGTTCCTCCCAAAATGAGCATTTCTTTATTTTTGAAGCGTTTGCCTAAACGATCGTTCAGCATTATATTTTGCATACTTTGCGCAATTCCTATTTCTTGTAGAAAATCATTAGGGTGCCCGGCCGTGCAAATTACAAGTCCAAATGGAATTGTCTTTATTTTTCGTGAAGTTTCATTTTGTCCGTAAGCATATCCAACGGAATACACACGGTCGAACCAGCCTTTTAGTTTAGCCGGGCAATCGCTCCACCAAACCGGATATAGAAAAATGATACAATCTGCTTTTTCTATTTTTTCCTGTTCTTTTAAAACGTCTTTTTGAATGGGAAGATCAGTTTTTGCAAAACCTTCTCTTTCGTATTCTTCTGCAGACATATCACTTTGAAAATCAACAGCATATAAATCTGAAACATTAATATTCCAATGTTGTTTTGTTAATTCCGATTTCAGTTGCTGCAGAATCTGAAAAGTATAAGATTTTTCACTTGGATGACTGTAAACAATTAGAATATTCATATTGTATTTAAGTTTTTTAGTGTAAAAACGGAATGTATTTTTAATAGCGCGGTAATTTTATTCTTTGTTCCACATTTATTCAATTTCACTCGAATATTCACTATTTCTACTTTTAGTATTCTTTGACTTTCTCAAATAAAAATAAGTAACAATTGGCAATGCAACAATTGGTAAAAGGAAGAATACTAAGGATACTATGCCGTCCAATTTTTTATCGTTATTATTAAGTAGAAGTTGTATCCCTAATGGACCCTTTGAAAAAATAACAATATTAATTAAGTTCCATCCTAAATGAAGTCCGATTGGTAAATATAGAGACTTTGTTCTGGCATAAGCATAGGCAAAAGCTACTCCCCAAATGGCTGTCGTGAAAAAGACAAATATCATTTGTACAGGATTTCCAACTACACCGTATGAAAACCAATGATAAATTCCAAAGGCTATCCCGGAGATAATGCAAGCTTTATTGATCCCTAATTTTTTTATTAAGATATAAAGTAAAGCTCCTCTAAAAAGAAATTCTTCATACAAAACAGAAGCTAAAACCCACCAGGCGCTTTTGAAGAATTGAATTGTTGTAAAATTTTTATTGATTACAAATTCGTGATTGGTTAAAATTGCTATTGTCTTAAAATGTAAAAGACAAAAAATGGCAATTGTAAAAAAGCCAAAAATAAAATCATAAACTCGGTTTTTAGTTGGATAAAAACCTAAAACGGATAAATCTGTTTTATATAGAAACCACAACAATAACCAGGAAATAGCGAGTTCTACAAGTAATCCAATCATAATTTATAATATGTTAGGTTAGGTATCTCCTTTGATTTCCAGTGTTTTATGTAGCTAATATACTGTTTTTTATTTTCTCGTTAAATCAGTAATTAGCAACGGATTGTTTTCTTTTAATTTAGCGACTAACCCTTCAACCGTTTCCGGATTTTCCTTTATAGCTTCGTATTCGGTATTAGTAATTCCAACAATCTGCAAAAATGAAAGTTCTCCGTGTGGGGTTTGTATTTTTTCTATTTCAGGATCAGCAACGATTAATAATGCTGTGATTTCTGTTTCTGTTTCTAATCTAATTGGGCCATTGGCGGGCATGTAGTGATATTCTTCGAACCAGTTGCCGCTGTCAAATACATATTTGGCAATGTTTTGCAGTAAAGCAATTACCCACGAAGGATTTCCGTTATCAGCTTCAAAAGGTTTTAATCTAAAGGTAAGTTCAAATCCCCATTTGCTGAATTCGTCGTCTAGTTTTGTTTCGTCATAATAGAGTTCTGAAAAACCATAGGTTACAAAATGAAAATGGTCTGTTTGTTTTTTACTTTCATAAATACTTACGCCGTCAAGCGGACTATCGCCACCTAACATATAACTTATGGCGGGAGCAAAATGTTTGGGTTCCTGATTTGGATAAAGACGTTCAAATTCTTTATCGATTGACATCCAGCCAACAGCATCGTCTTCTGAAAATTCTTTTTTGTATTCGTCTAATGTCATATTTTCCGTTTTATGATTAAAACAGCATACAAGATATAGATTTTTTCGCCACGAGTTGCACTAATTTACGCGAATTATTTACTCAAAATGACACAAAAAACGGGATAAATTTTATTGTAATTTTTTTATTAATTGAGAAACGGCATCTTCCAGACCTTTATAATAATCACCTTTTTTAAATTCCGGAACTGCAAAAGTGGCTATAATTTCTTTTGTTTGATCATCGTTTAATTTGTAACGAATTTGATCGACACCTAAAACCTGAATTTGTCTCAATTCTTTGCTTAATACAATTAAAATTGTTGGATCCAGTTTTAAGTCATTAGCCAAATATTTGTCTAAACTTTCTGTGTATTCCTGAAAGTTACTGAATGGTTTTGTTGAAGATACGATGACAATAAAAATATTATACAGCGACTTTTTCCTGAATGATTTTAAAGTTGTATCCAAAGTAGTTTTTTGACTCGGAGTTAAGATTTTTTCGAAGTCATTTACATTGTCAAATGATTTTGGGAAAATGTTTTGCGTTTCAGAAGCTGAAGATGTTACTTTTTTGGTTTGGGCAAAAATGAAGTTTGCAGAAAATAAAGTAATTGTAAGAAAGAAGAATATCTTTTTCATTGTAGTGGTAATAGTAGATTTGGAGCCACAAAATTAACATTTTAATATCGTAATTCATCTTCTAATTTTACACTAAAATGTTAAGAATACGTATCTGTTTATGAATCAGATATTCTTTTGAGAAGCGTTAAATGTGTTTGTTATATTATGTACAAAGTCTTTAGTGTATTGTCCTGTTTCATCCAGATCAGGATCTAAAATTGTAATTTCCAGTCCGCTTAATTTTTTGCTTTGAAATAAAAATAAAGTAAGTTCATTAAATTCACTGTAAGTCAATCCATCCGGCGTTCGGCTGTCTACGCAAGGCATTATAGCATCGTTTAAAACATCAACATCGATGTGAAGCCAAAAACCATCCAGATTTTTGTTTTCTACTTCTGAAAGAAAGGATTGAATACAATTTGAAATACCTTGTTTTCGTAACCTATCAAGGCTAACATAAGTAGCGGTAGAATTTCTGATTTCATTTTCATATTCGTCATCATATTCGCGATTGCCTACGCACCATAAATTTTCTTCTTTTATATAAGGAGCAAGATTAAGAATATTGGTCAGTTTTTGATGTCCGTTTCCGGTGACAATAGAAGCTACCATACCGCCAACACCGCCGGTTTCTGATAAAGAAACATCCATAAAATCAGTGTGTCCGTCGAGGTAAAATAAACCATAATTGCCTTTTTGTTTTAATGCCATTGCCACTCCTAGAAGAATACTGCAATCGCCGCCCAATACAAACGGAAATTTATTCTGGCTCAGTAAATTATTTATTAAATACGCTTGTTCTCTGGCATAAGAAACTAATGAATCTGCATTCAGAATATTAGTTTCGGGATCTTTACTGTTGCTATATTTTGGAGCATCAACTCTAATAATATTCTCAGTATTAAGGGATTTATGCAAATTGTGTTTCCATAACCAATCTGGCAGACGTTTTACGCCCGGTTCTTTTCCGGGCTGAGGTTCTTTTAAACCTAAATTGGATGGAAATTCAACAATGCAGAGCTCTTTCATGAAATTTTATTTGACTATAAAGTTATTAAAATATGATAGATTTTAAAAAAAATCCGACTTGCTTTCACAAATCGGATTGAAATATCTCGTAAAGAATTTCCCCGCTAAATTCGATTATGTTTTAACAATTCCAGGCGGTGTCCATTCATTTTTAATTGTTTTTTCCTCTGGTCCATAACATCTAAAATACAGACAAAAAATGCCTTTTGGACAAGGGAGCCAATTTGCTTTTTTATCACCTTGAGGTTCAGAATTTTGTACATATAATGTAAGTGAACCGTCAGCATTAAATTTTAAATCCTTATTTTTTGTTCCCAAAGAATAACGCTTTAAAACGTTAGGCGAAAAAAAGTGATGTTCGTCGTATAAGGTGAGCGACCAAAAACCTTTTACAGGTGGCATTTTATCTTTTGCAAAAGTCACCGTATATTGGTTAGCACCATTTAATCTTGCACCATTTGCATCAAGATCCTGATAGAAATATTTTGTTTCTGCACTTGCATTTACCAGTATATTAGACTTTGCTATAGCAGTTCGTGTAAAATAATCGGTTCCAAAATTGGCACAGTTATTAGCAGTCGACCAATTGTCTGCAAGCGGAATTCCCCAATTACGAAATTGAAGTAAAGGATCAATAAGTTCTTTATCAGCTTTATGTACTTCTTCAATCATTGCTTTTTTCAATGCGGGGTCTTTTTTGGCGGCTTCGATTACGGCAAGTACTTGTGCATATCGTGCAGCTTCACCTGGAAGCGGCGGTGCATCTTTTAGAACAATGGGAAGTTCATCAAAAAATTTATCCGGAAATACCCATTTGGTTTCTTCCGTGCCACCATCTTTGGTAGGCGAAGCTAAAGACGGGAGTTTGCTCCAATCCTGATTTTTCATTTTACCATCAAATTTATCTAAAGCATATACATCAATGTTATTAATTATCTTCTGTATAGCTGTTCTGTCTTCGGGAGTATCGTCCTGAAATACCCTTGGCACAATAAAAGCAGTTCCGGTTTTGCTTCGAAAAGTTTTTGTAATTCCTTTTGGCACTTCTCCTTTCCAGTTTGGTCCCACCAATAAATAAAAACCAGGCTTGGTGCCGTACATTTTGCCTAATTGTGCAAAAGCATCAGTTCTTAAATCAACAACCTGATACACCCAAAAACGATCACCAAAATCCGGTACCTGAACTACTACGGGAGTTTCATCTAATGCAGCAATCGCAGCTCCGTATACGACATCCTGATTTGGGCAGGCCACCCAACGCTGTTCCGGCTTTATATAATCGTGAAGCATTGCCAAAGAGTTTAGCGGAGCAAAAGGAAGTACGCCATTCATCAATCCAACTTTTGGAGACTGCTTAAAAGCTAAACGGCGATTATATATATTTTCCATCGGCCATGCCCAGAAATAAGCATCTCTGGCAACCTGTCTTGCGTAAGATTCTGTGATTTTAACATTAACATCTGGTCCTGGTGAGAGTGAATCTGATTGGTGGATTGCAGTACTATCGGTTGCAGCAACAGTTGAG
Organism: Flavobacterium chryseum; assembly: GCF_004362015.1. GTDB lineage: Bacteria > Bacteroidota > Bacteroidia > Flavobacteriales > Flavobacteriaceae > Flavobacterium. The sequence goes on along the minus strand of NZ_SNWW01000005.1, from coordinate 315,961 downwards.
GTATCAGTATTGGTACTTTTACTTTGATTGCAGGCTGCAAATACGATAATGGCAAGCAGCGAAATGAGTTTCTTTATCATGGTTGAGAAATTTTATTTTTGCGTAATTACTTCACTTTTTCGACATCATTTAGTTTCCAGCTTTGATCATATAAGTTTGGTTTTGGACCATAAAAGCGAGCTAGTATTTCAAACTTACCTTTAGGATCTGTAGGCACCCAATTTGATTCGCCGCTTGCAGGCGGAGTCGGCCCAAAATAAAGATCTACAGAACCGTCGCTGTTTGTTTTAAGTCCCGGTGTTTGTGACGAACGGCCTGCCCATTTCATATTGCGAATAAAAGTGTGAGTATCACGATCGTACACCGTCATCGACCAGTATTGTTTTACAGGTACGTTGGCAGGAACATTTAATTTATAGGAAGAATTTCCATCAAGTGGATTTCCTTCCTTATCTTCAATCTGCATTAGGTAATACTGAGATTCTCCGATATGTTTGGCACTAAAAAAGACAACCATATACAATAAACCTCTATTATCTGTAGGGTAGGAGTCAGCAACTTGGTAATTTGCTTTTACATTTGCTCCAAATTCAGGAGTTGCGGGAAAAACCCAGTGGGTGTCTTTAAAAAATGGAGCGCCTGATTCATAATTATAATTGAGCCATTTTTTTGCCGTTTTAACTGCTGCAACAAGAATTTCTTTGGTTCTTGCATCTGGATTGAAGGTTTTATCTCTTTCTATTCCGAGTGACTTTAACGGGTCGATCATCGCTCTGTCTCTTTCAATCCATGGTTCTGACTGCACTATTTTATTTAAAGCTTCGTAGAAACTAATATCATAAGGAATGGCCGAATCGTATACTTTTTCGCTGGCATCAACAAAAACGGTTGCAGGATTTTTTGAAGCTTCACTTAACGGATAAACTTTAATTCGTTGAGCATAGGCAACAGCTGCTGCAACATCTTCAGGGCTACCGCTTTTTAAGACTGATCGTAATAATGCATAACCTCGATAAGTATCTGATTGCAGCGGAATATATCCGGCAGGTATTTTGCTTTTATCGTAACCTGGCGGTAGAAAAAGGTATTTTCCGCCTTTTCCTTTATCGACTCCGCCGGGACCGACATCTTCGAGCGCATTTTGCCAGTAAGTCATAATACTTCCATTAAAAACGCCCTTATCTGCTGGTGGAATTTCAAGAACGATAGGTCCTGCTTTTTCTGTATTGAAGAAAGGCATTAAATAAATTACATCAGGATTTGGAGTTAAGGTTTGATTTTTCCAATCCAGCAACTTTGGCCAAATGACTACTTGATTATAATTGCCATTTAATTTTGCCAAAGCATCATACATTAATTGAAAATTTACGGCGGGCATTCCCCAAATGGCAGTTTCAACGCCACGTTGATAAAGAATTTCTTCTTTAATGTTTGCAGGTTTAAATGCCACGGTTGCAGTATCCTTAATAGTTTCGTTATCCGTTTTTTTTGTTTCGGTTTTATTGCAGGCTATTAAAAGCAGCAGGAGCAAGAAAGGAAGAATAATTTTTTTCATAATAGTAATTTATTTAAGGGATGATAAATTGTATTATTTTTTATTTTTCAGCTTTATTAAAGTCATGATTCTATAAATCAAAGAAATCTAATTAACCGCACCAGCCAGTGCTCAAATTTGAAGTACAATATTGTTTCTTAAGCTAAATATTTTTGTATGGTTAAAGTTACAAAAAATAAATAAAAATCAAAATAAGTTTTTTTCTATGTTGTTGATTTATAGTTTTTTGTTTTCTATAATGTAAGAATAGTTCTAGTGTCTGTATTTTTCAAAAAACAGATAGAAATATCTAAAAAAAAAATCCGACTTGCTTTCACAAATCGGATTTGATATTTAATTTTATGGATGCTTACTCATTTTGAAAAATAATGATATTATTAAAGTTTTCAATTTGTTCGATTATAAAAAGGCTGTCATTGAAGTAATCCATATCAAAATCATCATCTCCCCAAACTTCAAACCTTTTTTTGCAAGTTTTTAATTTTTCTTTATCAAAAATATTTTCATTCCAATCTACATCCTGATCATTTGCAATTTCTGTAGCTTCTTCGTTTACATGCTCTTCGTCCGACAGATAAATATAAAAGTTATAATCATCATCAAATGTTATTGTTATCTGGTTGTCAATCAGTACTATTTCTGGCTTGTTTGTTATGATTTGTTTTTGATAAAAAGAATCTAAATTATCTTTTAAAATAGAAATAGCTGCATTTGAAGAAGGCTCGATATATACGGAGTAAGAATAGAAAGTATTTGCCATTTTATTTTCTCTAATTTTATATAAGGTATTTGGATAAAGATGCTCAACAAAATAAAAATAAGAATTATTAGAGTTTAAAAAAACTTCTTGATCAGTATTCTTCTATAAAATCAAGTTCAATGAGATTTTTTAATTGTATTGTAAAAACAAAAAATCCGGTTCGTTATAAACAAACCAGATTTTTTTAAATTGAAAAAATTATATATAACCGTAAAACGGTTTGTTTTTACAAGTGAATTACTTCGCCGTAAGCATCAGCAACAGCTTCCATAACTGCCTCGCTCATTGTTGGGTGAGGGTGAATCGATTTAAGGATTTCATGACCTGTAGTTTCTAGTTTACGAGCTACAACTGCCTCAGCAATCATATCTGTAACACCAGCACCAATCATGTGGCATCCTAACCATTCTCCGTATTTAGCATCAAAGATTACTTTTACGAATCCGTCTGCAGCACCGGCAGCTTTTGCTTTTCCAGAAGCTGAGAATGGGAATTTACCAATTTTTAATTCGTATCCTTTTTCTTTAGCTTGTTTTTCTGTTAAACCTACAGAAGCAATTTCTGGAGTTGCATAAGTACAACCAGGAACGTTTCCGTAATCGATTGGATCTACGTGTAAACCAGCAATTTTTTCTACACAGTTAATTCCTTCAGCAGAAGCTACGTGAGCTAAAGCTTGCCCTGGAGTAACGTCTCCAATAGCGTAATATCCTGGAATATTCGTTGCGTTGTAAGCGTTTACTAAGATTTTATCTCTGTCAACAGCAATTCCAACTTCTTCTAAACCAATATTTTCGATGTTTGTTTTGATTCCAACTGCCGAAAGAACGATATCAGCTTCAAGAATTTCTTCTCCTTTTGCTGTTTTTACAGTTGCTTTTACGCCAGTTCCGGTAGTATCAATTTTCTCAACAGAAGAGTTGGTCATGATTTTTACTCCTGCTTTTTTCATCGAACGCTCCATTTGTTTGGAAATGTCTTCGTCTTCAACAGGAACAATGTTTGGCATAAATTCTACAATAGTAACTTCCGTCCCCATTGAGTTGTAAAAGTGAGCAAACTCAACCCCAATTGCTCCAGAACCTACAATAATCATAGATTTTGGCTGTGTTGGTAATGTCATTGCTTGTCTGTAACCAATTACTTTTACACCATCTTGTGGCAAATTTGGTAACTCACGAGAGCGAGCTCCAGTTGCGATGATAATATGGTCAGCGCTATATTCAGTAACTTTATTGTCTTTATCTGTAACGTCAAGTTTTTTACCTGGTTTTAGTTTTCCAAAACCTTCAATAACGTCAATTTTGTTTTTCTTCATCAAGAACTGAACTCCTTTGCTCATTCCGTCAGCAACACTACGGCTACGTTGAACCACAGCAGGAAAATCTTTATCGAATTCAGAAACTTTCAATCCGTAATCAGAAGCGTGTTTTAAATAATCAAAAACCTGAGCAGATTTTAGTAATGCTTTTGTTGGGATACATCCCCAGTTTAAACATACACCACCTAAATTTTCTTTCTCCACTATAGCCACTTTAAAGCCTAATTGTGAAGCTCTAATCGCTGTTACATATCCGCCAGGACCACTTCCTAAAACAATAACGTCGTATTTCATTTTTTTGGTTTTTAGTATTAAATACCGAAAATGAAGTTTATAATTCCGAAACTCATTTCCCGATTTTTCTTTTGTTATTTGTGATTGCGAATTTAAGGATTTATTTTAAAAAACAGTAAGATGTAAAAAAGTAAAAAGGCAAAATGTAATTGTTAATTGTAAATTATTAATTATAAATCATGTTTTTCCTCTAAATCTGTAAAATAATACTTTCATAAACAAAGCGAAGTGAAAATAATTGTTAATGGTTAATTATTAATTATAAATTATATTTTCTTGTAAATCTGTAAAATAGTACTTTAACAAACAAAGCGAAGTCGAAGACCTTTCGTGTTGAAAAGCTCTTCGACTTCGCTCAGAATGACATTATAATTGTTAATTGTGAATTATTAATTATAAATTATCTTTTTCTTCTGAATTTGTAAAATAGTACTTTTATAAATAAAGCGAAGTCGAAGACCTTTCGTTTTGAAAAGCTCTTCGACTTCGATCAGAGTGATTATTAATTATTAATTAGCCATTAACAATTAATAATTAACCATTAATGATCTAAAATTAAACCTTAACGTGCCCCCAGTTTTCTCCGCTGGCAATTCGTCGTATTTGCATTTCGCTTACTCCGAATTGTTTGGCAATCATTTTAAGACGTGTTTTTTGTTCCGGTCTTGCTAATATTTTTTTGATTAACATCACTTTAGTTGTGGTTAATTTTCTTCCGTCAGCTTTTAAGTTGTGTTCGATCAGGTTCTTTTTTGCCTGAATAACACGTGGGCTTTTGCGGCTGTGCGCCATCATTTCGGCTTTTGTTGCCCAGCGCAAATTGCTGATGTCATCATTACTTCTGTTATAATCTAAATGAAGTACATAAGTTTGATCTTCAGATTGTTTCGGAATAAAATATTGCGCAACTAATTTATATAAGAAAAGATATTTATTGACAATTTTGTCATCTTTTTTAACTTTAAATCGGAAGGTTGGATATCCATCGCTAAGGCCGCCTTTTAAGATGCGTCCGTTCTCTATTTCCTCTGAAAAACTAATTAATCGACCTCTGTTTGAAATGGCATATCTAAGTTGTAAGGATGCGTTTATTTCTATTTCTTTGAATTCTTCGTTGGGATAAAATCTGTTTTGTGGCATTTTCTTTTACATTTGATTTTTATTATCTCAAATATAAAAAATTCAAAAGCTTTAAAAGTTATATAATTTCTTCCAGATCTTACATTTATGACTTCTATAACGCTAATTTAACTTTTTTAAGAAATTTTTTAGCATTTGAAAAATTAGTTCGCCACAGAAAATTGTGAATCGTACAGATTTTTATAATAACCATCAGTTTTATTTAGCAATTCCTGATGAGTTCCCTGTTCTACAATCAAACCTTTATCCATAACTACAATTTTATCTGCATTTACAATTGTCGCCAATCGATGCGCAATAATAATTGAAGTTCTGCCATTTGTAATTGTTTCTGTAGCGCGCTGAATCAATTCTTCAGAATAGGTGTCAATAGACGAAGTTGCTTCATCCAAAATCAAAATACTCGGATTACTTACATAAGATCGTAAAAAAGCGATTAACTGGCGTTGTCCGGACGAAAGCATAACTCCACGTTCTTTTACATCAAAATCATAATTATCTGGCAGACTCATGATAAAATCATGTACGCCAATTTTTTTTGCCGCATTAAGAACCTGATCTCTTGTAATTTCAGGATTGTGCAAAGTAATATTGTTGTAAATTGTATCAGCAAATAAAAATACGTCTTGCAGAACAACCGCAATTTGCTTTCTTAAGGAAGCCAAAGTATAATTTTCGATGTTTTGACCGTCAATGAAAATGGTTCCGCTATTAATTTCGTAGAAACGATTCAGTAAATTAATAATCGTCGATTTTCCGGCGCCGGTAGAACCTACAATTGCAATCGTTTGTCCGGAAGCTACTGATAAATCGATTCCTTTTATCACTTCTTCTTCAGGAATATAACTAAAACGAACGTCCTTAAATTCAATACTTCCATCAAAAATTGGAGCTTCCAGCGTTCCTGTATCCTGAATATGATCTTGTGTGTCGATAATATCAAAAACACGATTGGCAGCAATCATTCCTAATTGCATCTCATTAAATTTATCCGCAATCTGACGCAACGGGTTAAACAACATCCCGATGAACATTGTATACGAAAATAAATCTCCAAAAGTCGTAAAATGATCTCCGTTTAAAATTTTAAATCCGCCATAAACTACAACTAATCCTAAAGTAATCGACGAAATAATATCGGCAATTGGAAAAAATATTGAGTTGTATAAAATCGTTTTAATCCATGCAACTCGATGTTTATCATTAATTTCTTTAAAGTTTTCGGCTTCGATTTTCTCACGGTTAAAAAGCTGAACGATTTTCATTCCCGTAACACGTTCCTGTACAAACGAGTTCATATTGGCAATCTGCGTGCGGACTTCTTCAAAAGCAACCTGCATTTTACGTTGGAAAATTCGTGTAATAAAAACCAAAATTGGCATTGCAACGATCACAATCCACGTCAGCTTCCAGTTCATGTAAAACATAAAAATCAAAACGACGAACATTTTCATCAAGTCACTTATAATCATAAATAAACCCTGACTGAAAATGCGGGCAATCGATTCAATGTCAGAAACAGATCTGGTCACCAATTGTCCAACCGGAACCAAATCAAAATATTTCATTCTAAAACTTAAAATGTGTTTAAAGAGCTTCGTTCGAATGTCTTTTACAATATCCTGTCCGAGCCAGTTGGCCCAATACACAAAATAAAACTGAGAGAAGACTTCGCACAAAAGCACAACACCCATCAACATAATATACATCAATAGACCGTGCTTGTCGTGGGTCTTGATATAGCCGTCGACCGTTTCTTTTAGTAAATAGGGGCGAAGTGCCGCAAAAATCGATAGCGAAACAGCGAAAAGAATAACGCCATAATAGCGCCATTTATAAGGTTTGGTATACGTTAAAATTCGTTTAAATAATCCGGTGTCGAATGCTTTTGCTTTCATTTATTTTTTTAATGCTTTAAGCTTTAAGCTTTAGGCAGCAGGCTCAACATTTAATGCTTAAAGCCTATTGCTTACAGCTTATAGCTATAAATAATCGTATTTTATTTCAGTTAAATATAAACCGTGAGCAGGAACCGAAAATCCCGCTTTTTCTCTGCTTTTACTGGCAATAATATTTTCAAAATCAATCAGAGAAATTTTATGTAAACCAATATTTATTAAAGTTCCCACAATCGAACGGACCATATTTCTTAAAAAACGGTTTGCCGAAATGGTAAAAACCAATTTGTTATTTTCTTTTTTCCAATAGGCCTCAAAAATCGTGCAATCAAAAGTATTTACATCTGTATTTACTTTCGAAAAACATTGAAAATCGGTATGATTCAATAATATTTTCGCGGCTTCATTCATCAAAGCTACATCTAAATTTTGATTAAAATACCAACTCAATTGCTCCACAAACGGATTTTTAACAGTATTGATGTGGTATTCGTAGGTTCTTTTAGTTGCGTCAAATCTGCAATGCGCTTCATCGTGAACTAGTTTAATATCAAAGATTGCAATGTCTTTTGGTAAATAAGAGTTTAGTTTATGCACTAAATTAGGAACATCAATTGCAGTTTCAAAATCAAAATGCCCATACATTTCCTGCGCGTGAACGCCAGTATCAGTCCTTCCGGCACCCATTATATTTATAGGAGCATTTAATAAAACCGAAAATGCTTTGTTTAAAGTTTCCTGAACAGAAGACGCGTTAGGCTGAAATTGCCAGCCATGATAGTGTGTTCCGTTATAAGCAAATTGAATAAAATATCTCAAGGTGAAGGTTCAAAGGTTCTGAGTGGCAAAGGTACAAAGGTTTTTTTGAAGATGCTAAGGTTCTGAGATGCTAAGGTTCTGAGATTTTTCTTTTTTGGTTCAAAGGTTCAAAGTTTTATCCGCAATATTTTTTGTAGAGACGCACAGCAGTGTGTCTACGCAACGATTGGCGTCATAGATTTGCGTTACGTTAAACGCACTGCTGTGCGCCTCTACGGAAACTTCAATTCCTAAAAAGAAAAACTTAGAGCCTTAGCATCTCAGAACCTCAGAACCTCCAAAAAGAACTGTTAAAACCAAAAATACCAATCATAGTTTATCCAGTAAAAAATCGTGTCAGAAATTGACAATTCCAACGATTTAATCATGGCTATTTTTTTAACATTTTTTGATAAAATTGGCAAAAGTTAAAATTAAAAATATTTCATTTTAACAGGAAGTATTTCTCCTATGTTTGCAATCTAAATATCAAAAACCATGAATGAAATTACTTCTTACTGGTGGATTTTATTAATTGTATTTTCCATCTTATTTTACAAATTTATTTTACGTGTTTTCTTCGGAATGGTAATCGTTCCTGAGGATAAAATTGGTTTGGTAACCAAAAAATTCGTTTTGTTTGGAGCGGACAGGTCGCTTCCGGATGGTCGTATTATTGCGACAAAAGGTGAGGCTGGTTATCAGGCACAAACACTTGCTCCGGGTTTGTACTGGGGAATGTGGATTTGGCAATATTCTATAGATATGTCCGGTTTTACGATTGTACCGGAAGGTAAAATTGGACTTGTTTTAAGTAAAGACGGAAAAGAAATTCCAACAGGAAGAATTCTGGCCCGAAAAGTAACCAGCGATAACTTTCAGGATGCTCAGGCTTTTCTGGATAATGGCGGTCAAAAAGGACGTCAAACTGCTTTTATTACTACGGGTTCGTATCGTATTAATACGTTTCTTTTTGAAATCGTAATTGTAGAACAAATCAAGATTTTCGAAAACATGATCGGTATCGTAACTGCTCTTGATGGCGAGCCAATACCAATTGGTCAGATTGCAGGTAAATATGTAGAAGGACACAACAATTTTCAGGATTGTGACGAATTCCTGAATCTTGGCGGAAACAGAGGTTTACAGCCGCAGGTAATATTGGCAGGTTCTTACTACATTAATACCTGGGCAATTCAAATTGAGCAAAATCCAATGACAGATGTGCCAATTGGGTACGTAGGAGTTGTGATTTCATATATCGGTGAAGACGGATTGGATATGACTGGTGAACATTTCAAACACGGAAATATTGTGTCCAAAGGGCAACGTGGTGTTTGGATGGAACCGCTGGGTCCGGGAAAATATGCCCTGAATAAATACACTACTAAACTCGAAGCCGTACCAACAACAAATTTGGTGCTGAATTGGGCAGATGCAAGAAGTGAGGCACACAACCTTGACCATAATTTATCAACGATTACGGTTCGTTCTCAGGATGGTTTCCCTTTTAATCTGGATGTTTCACAAATTATTCATGTTCCGGCAAATGAAGCACCAAAAGTTATTGCTCGTTTCGGAAGTATGACCAACCTGGTTTCTCAGGTTTTGGAGCCTACGATTGGGAACTATTTTAGAAACTCGGCGCAGGAAAGCGATGTAATTTCGTTTTTAAGTACAAGAAAAGAACGTCAGGAATCTGCCAAAAATCACATTAAAGTAGTTCTTGATGAATATAATGTGAATGCTGTAGATACCTTAATTGGAGATATCGTTCCGCCAGATTCATTGATGAAAACTTTGACAGACAGAAAACTGGCCGAAGAAGAACAAAAAACTTATCAAACCCAAAAAATGGCGCAGGAGCAACGTCAGGGAATGGAAAAAGAAACTGCAATTGCAGATATGCAAAAAGAAATTGTACGCGCTTCGCAAAGTGTTGAAATCGCACAACGTACTGCAGATGCAACCGTAAAAAAAGCAGAAGGAGATGCAACCAGTTTGAAACTGAATGTAAATGCAGAAGCCGAAGCTACTAAAATGCGTGCGAATGCCGAAGCTGAAGCAACAAAAGCAAGAGCAGGAGCACAGGCAGAAGCAACCAAATTAAATGCAAGCGCCGAAGCCGAAAGAATCTCAAAAACAGGTTTAGCCGAAGCTGAAAAAATTATGGCAATTGGTAAATCGACTGCAGAATCGTACCAACTTCAGGTTAGTGCAATGGGTGGTGATAATTTTACAAGATATAAAGTTACCGAGGAAATTGGTAAAGGAAATATCAAAGTAATCCCTGATGTTTTAATTTCAGGTAATGGAGGTTCTGATGGTTCAATAAGCGGTTTGTTAGGATTAAAACTAATGGAAATGATGGATACCAAAGATTCGAAAGATGTAAAAAATCTTAAGAAATAGCCATCAGCGTATTCAGATTTCCTAAAAGGTCTTCAAGACCTGTTAGGTATAATTCGATGTCGTAATAAATAAGAATACCTAACAGGTTTTAAAAACCTGTTAGGATACAAATCCGATTTGCGAAAGCAATCGGATTTTTTTATGTTCAAAAGAAAATAAAGTTCAAGAGAAGCACTGCGCCTCTAAAGAAAAACCTTAGAACCTTAGTCCCTCAAAATCTTAGCACCTTTAAAAAAAACCTTTGTACCTTTGCACCTCTGAACCTTTGCCTCTCAAAAAAAGAATGAAAAAAATCCTCCTCCTTTCCGACACTCACAGTCATATCGATGATACTATTTTAAAATATGTAAATCAGGCTGATGAAGTTTGGCATGCGGGCGATATTGGTGATTTGAATGTTACTGACACTATAAAAAAGCTAAAACCTTTGCGTTGTGTTTATGGCAATATAGATGATGCACAAGCGAGATTAGAATTTCCGTTGCACAACAGGTTTTTATGCGAAAATGTTTCTGTTTGGATAACGCACATTGGAGGTTATCCCGGAAAATACAATCCAGCGATAAGAGAAGAAATGGCGGCAAATCCACCTAAATTATTCATTTGTGGACATTCTCATATTCTGAAAGTAATCTTTGATAAAAAAAATAATCTCTTGCACATGAATCCGGGCGCAGCAGGAAAAAGCGGATTCCATCAAATGCGAACCATGTTGCGATTTGTGATTGATGATGATAAAATAAAAGATTTAGAGATTATCGAAATCGGCAAGAAATAAGATTTTAATGTATTACGGGTATTTTTATTTTAATTGAAGTTCCTTCATTAACTTTCGAAGTAATGGAAATGCTTCCTTTGTATTTTTTAATTCGGGCCCTAATTCGGTTAAGGCCAAAACCTTCAACATCCTTTAGTTTTGGCGTTTTAAATCCTTTTCCGTTATCATGAATAATAATGATTAACAGATTTTGATTTTCGTCTAATGAAATTTGAGCTTTAGTTGCACCGCTATGTTTTATAATGTTGCTAAATAATTCAGCAACAATAAAATAAATCTTCATTTCGATTTTTTCACTATATCTTATTTCCGGAGCAAGTGAACTTGAAAATTCAAAATGCAGTCTCGAATTCGAGTTTTTTTCGCATAAATCTTCTAATGCATGTACCAAACCAAAACGAACCAAAAGTGCCGGAATTAATTCATGCGACATATCGCGCAAACGGTCGTGAGCATCTTCCAGAATAGATTTTGCTTTAAGAAGTTCTTCTGATTGTATGTTGTTCTGAACTGAAAATGTATTTAAATGTAAACCAACAGATGACAATAAAGAATTGATGTTGTCATGCAAAAAGGCTGCAATTTTTTTTCTTTCATTTTCCTGGGCATCAATACTGGCATTAATGATATCCAGTTGTATTTTTTGTCGAATCTCTTTTCTTTTGTTTTTCTGTTTGAGTTTGTTATTCTCATAAACGAAATAAAATAAAACCAGAAGCATTATGAAGAGAATAATAAATAAGCTTACTATTTTTTTGTTTGTAGATTTTTCAAGTTCTAATAAGTGTTTGTCTTTATCAATTGATTTTTTAGACTCGGAACTATTTATTTCTTTTGTAAGTGATTTTTCCTGACTTAAAACAGAAGGATTGCTGTATATCAGAAAGAAAATAAGCACGATGAAAACTCTAAAAACAGACATAATTAAAAGTAATTAATGATACAATTATGGATTAATCAGATTGTTTTTTAAGGCGTATTTTACAAGACCAATCACATTTTTGGTTTTTAGTTTTTTCATTATATTTTTCCGATGCGTTTCAACCGTATTTAAACTAATAAAAAGCTGTTCACTAATTTCTTTCCCACTGTATTCCAATGATATCAAGGTGATAATTTCGAGTTCACGTTCACTTAAAACCTGATTTTCGGTAAAAGAACTTTTGTTTAATTTTGGATTATTTTGGGTAAAACTCGCAAATATTTTTTCTCTGACATGTTTGTCAAAGTACTCTTCATCTCTTTTTACAGCTTCGATAGCTTCGATAATATTTTCTCCCGCGCTTTTTTTGGTCAGATACCCTTTTGCTCCCAGTTTCATTACTTCTTTAATGATTTTTAGATCATCATAACTGGAAAGAATAATGACCTTGCAGGGAAATCCTTTTTCATTGAATTCTTTTAAAACTTCAATTCCATCTTTGTTAGGCATACTAATATCCAGTAATAAAATATCAGTCTTATTTTCAACGACATCATTATAAATAGTTGTTCCGTCCAATGAATTACCAACCACTTCAAAGTCAGAAACCGTGCGAAGTAAATTAGTAAGTCCATCAATAAGTACCTGATGATCATCAGCAAGATGTATCCTTATTTTGTGTGTCATGATTGTTTTTGAATCAGGCATCAAATTTATGAAAAAATTATCTTACAAAATCGCTTTTATTCCTTTGTTTTAAGACAGGTAGAAAAATAGCAGATACAAAAAAACCCGAATTAAAAATTCGGGTTCTCTTCGCACAAAAAATTTAAATTTATAGGTCTATCTCAAACGGTCTACAGATTTTACGAGATCTTCATCCTTTTTGATGGCCTTATTAGCTAACACTAATAATACGATAGCAACAATAGGCAGAAACATCCCAATACCTTTCTCTGATACAATTGTAGTTGTATCTCCAGATAAATTTAGAGATCGATATACAAATAAGCCTAATAAAATCAAATTTAATATTATGTTCAGTCTGCCCATTACAAACTGATTTTGTCTTTTTTTGTATGAAATAATACTAATAATAGTAAGCATCGTGCTTAAACCTAAAAGTATAGTGTAAACCTGGTCCTGCATAAAAAAGAATTCCTTTCCGCTATTTAATGTCCAAAGCGGAATAAAAAAGAGTAGAACTCCTGTTATTAAAAAGGTCAGAATTAAATATACGGTTTGAATTCGTTGTATCATGTTGCAAAATTGTTTTACAAAAATATATTTTCTTTTTTATAAATACTATTGTATGATAAAATTTTATTCGTATTATTGCATCATAATACCGTAAGCACTTCATACTGCGGTCAATTGAAAACAATTATCTACCTATTCTTTTTACAGTATTTCCTTTAAAATAATTAAATTCATAGAATATTCATGTTTGATATTTCTGCATTAAAAGAAATGAAGCTTTCTGAGCTTCAAGAAATAGCTAAGTTAGCTAAAACTATAAAGTTTAATGGCGTTAAAAAAGAGACTTTAATAAGTCAGATTTTAGCACATCAAGAAGCGACTGTAGCGCCGCCTGTTAATGCTGTTGCCGAAACGAATGATGATGACAAACCCAAAAGAGCCCGAATAGTTCCTGCAAAAAAAGCAGCCATTTCAAAAAATGCTCCGGTTTTAGAATTTGATACCGTAGAAGAAACACCTAAAAAAATGGAAACTCCTGTAGTTTCTAAACCAAATACAAAAGCACAGCAAAATTCAAAAATTCAGCCGGCTCTAAAAGTTGAAGAAAATGCTGAAAATAGTGAAGTAGAGAAAAAAGGACCAAAAATCGTAAAATTTAATAAATCAGCCTACGATAAAAAAGTCGCTTTGCAAAAAGAAAAAGAGGTTGTAAAAGAAGCAGTTTCTGAAGACCAAACAGAAACAGAGACAGAAGCTTCGGCTCCAACAGCTGAAAAAACAGAACAAACTGCTCCTGTAAAAAAGATAAATCCAAATCAGGTTAAAAACCAGAATGCAAATCCAAACCAAAACCCGAATCAGAATCCAAATCAAAACGGGAATGGAAATGTAAACGGAAATACAAATAACGGCAACCAAAATCCAAATCATAAAAATAAAAAGAGCAATTTCAGAGATTCAGATTTTGAATTTGACGGAATTATCGAAAGTGAAGGTGTTCTTGAAATGATGCCTGACGGATACGGATTTTTACGTTCATCAGATTATAATTATTTAGCCTCTCCAGATGATATTTATTTATCAACATCACAAATCAGATTATTCGGTCTTAAAACCGGAGACACTGTAAAAGGAGTGGTTCGTCCTCCAAAAGAAGGCGAGAAATTTTTCCCTTTAGTTCGTGTTCTTAAAATTAATGGTCACGATCCGCAAGTAGTTCGCGACAGAGTTTCTTTTGAACACTTGACCCCGGTTTTTCCTTCTGAAAAATTTAAATTAGCCGAAAAAGGCAGCTCAGTTTCAACTCGTATTATCGATTTATTTTCTCCAATAGGAAAAGGACAGCGTGGTATGATAGTCGCACAACCAAAAACCGGTAAAACAATGTTGTTAAAAGACATTGCCAATGCGATTGCAGCCAACCATCCTGAAGTTTATCTGATTGTACTTTTGATTGATGAGCGTCCTGAAGAGGTTACAGATATGCAACGTAGCGTGCGTGGAGAAGTTATTGCTTCGACTTTTGACAGAGAACCACAAGAACACGTAAAAATTGCGAATATTGTTCTTGAAAAAGCAAAACGTTTAGTAGAATGCGGACATGATGTTGTAATCTTATTAGATTCGATTACTCGTTTAGCAAGAGCTTACAATACCGTTCAGCCGGCATCTGGAAAAGTTTTAAGTGGTGGTGTTGATGCTAACGCATTGCAAAAACCAAAACGCTTTTTTGGAGCTGCTAGAAATGTAGAAAACGGAGGTTCGTTAAGTATCATCGCAACTGCATTGACAGAAACAGGTTCTAAAATGGATGAGGTTATCTTTGAAGAATTTAAAGGAACCGGTAACATGGAACTTCAATTGGATCGTAAAATTGCCAACAAACGTATTTTTCCGGCAATCGATCTTACATCATCAAGCACACGTCGCGACGATTTATTATTAGATGAAAAAACATTACAAAGAATGTGGATCATGCGTAAATATCTATCTGATATGAACCCTGTAGAATCTATGGATTTTGTAAACGAACGTTTCAAGAAAACTAAGAATAATGAAGAGTTTTTGATTTCTATGAATGACTAAGAAAGTTGCAAAGGCTTAGAGGTTCAAAGTTGCAAAGGTTTCTAATCTGTGAGATTAAATTATAAAAACAAAAAAGGATGAGTTTATTAAACTCATCCTTTTTTGTTTTATCGTAGAAACTTAGAATTTAAGCACTTTTAAAAACCTCTGAACCTTTGCAGCTTTGAGCCTTTGTACCTAAAAATAACCTTATTTTTTATCAACTACCGGTCTATTCTCTCTATTGGCTAAATCCCAGGCGATAACAAAAGCAAGTTGTGCTCTTTTAGTTAAAGCATCGTATTCGATTTTTTGAGGTTCGTCGCCTTTTCCGTGGTAATCTTCGTGAACTCCGTTAAAAAGAAAAACTGCAGGAATTCCATGTTTTGCGAAGTTATAATGATCAGAACGCTCGTAGAAATGGTTAGGATCTTTAGGATCATTAAATTTAAAATCTAAATCTAATTTGGTGTATTTTTCGTTTTGAGCAACAACAACATTATGTAAATCTGAAGATAATCTGTCAGCACCAATTACGTATACATAATTGTTTGTTTTTGCATGCTCTACATCACGACGGCCAATCATATCGATGTTGATATCAGTAATCGTGTTTGCAATAGGAAATAACGGATTTTCAGAATAATAACGAGAACCGTGTAAACCGTGCTCTTCACCAGTAACATGAAGGAATAAAATAGAACGTTTTGGTCCGTGTCCGTCTTTTTTAGCTTTTGCAAATGCTTTTGCAATTTCCATAACAGCCACTGTGCCAGAACCATCATCATCAGCTCCGTTGTAAATCTCTCCATTTTTAATTCCAACGTGATCGTAATGCGCTGAAATAACAAGAACTTCATCCGGTTTTTCAGAACCTTCAATGTAGGCCCAGATGTTTTCAGAATCCGGTAAGTTTTCATTTCGCTTTGCATTCAAAAAGGCTGCAGGAACAGTTTGATAATAATCTTTTGCACCTTTAGGAAACGAAATATTGTTTTTTTTGTATTGCTCGATCATATAAAGACCCGCTTTTTTCTGTCCTTTTGAGCCAGTTTCGCGACCTTCCATTTCATCAGAAGCAACAATATATAACATTGTTTTTAAATCTTTTTCGGTAATGGCATTAACATATTTGGTTGGATCTGAATTGTCTTTAGATACAACCGACTGCGCATTTTTACAAGAAAACGCAGAGGCAATTAATAATAGAAATAAGGTTTTTTTCATTTTTTATGTTTAGTGTAAATTAATGAATATGTAAAATACATAAATAGTAAGTAAAAATAGAATAAAAAAGGAGTTTATCCAGAATAACAGCACACTTTTAACAAATGAAACAAACCTTGATTCTCCGTAAAAACGATGATGCGCAGGATAAAAATAGTAGCACATCCAGATTATTCCAATAAAATTTGTAATGTCAGAAATGAAAGCTATTGGACTGTTTTCTCCAAATAATCCAATTACTTTATTGATAATAAATAAGATAAGAAATATCAAAAGTAAAAATGAAAAATAATGGAGCGTAAAAATACCATGATCAAAGTAATACCATTTCTTTTTATCATGAAAAAGCCATAAAAAAAAGGCGAAAAGCGGCATTATGATAAAAAGGATTTTAGGAATATTATGAGTAAAAGAATCAACGAATTTTATGATAATTTCCTTTATAGTATTGTGTTCAGTAACATGTATAACCTTTTCATAAGACCAGTATTCAAATTCAGAAAGTTTTTCTTTTTCGGTACCATATTTCTGAATAGAGTCGATCTCTTTCATTGGTTTCAGTTCAAAATGTCTGTTGCCATTAAAAGTCTTGACATTTACTTTAGAATTTTTCTCGAGTTTTGTTGAAACTCCTTTTCCACTTTTGTCAAGATTTTCAGCTACTTTACTGGGAAACAAAGCGATCATTAAAAAAGTAATAAAACTGATAAAAATATAAAGACGAACAGGAGCAAGGTAGGATAATCTTTTTCCGGAAAGATATTCTTTTGTTAGCGTTGCAGGTTTAAAAAGCAGGTTGCGGATTGTTTTCCAGAATGCATTTTCGTAATGCGTTAAATCTTCAAAAAAATGAATAAATAAATGATGAAATGTTTTTCTCGAATCTGTGTTTTCCTGCCCGCAATTTGGACAAAACTTCTGTTCTACAACGTGCCTGCAATTTAAACACGTTTTATCTTTTCTAATTGGACTATGTGACATTGATTATTTGGTTGGTTTTGATTTGGTTTTGGTTGTTATATGTTTTTTTGCCACGAATTTCACAAATTTTCACGAATTCATTGATATTAAAAATCCGTGTCACCTGCGTGCCATCGCGCCAGTATTATTTTTTTAGAACTTCATTCAGGAATAGCAGTAAATGATCAAAAGATCTTTTTGCCGCAACCGGATTATATGCTGCTCCTTTAGAATTGTCATTTCCGGCTTCAGGATTTGTAAAAGAGTGAACAGCATTTGCATAATAAATCATTTGCCAATCGGCTTTTGAGTCACGCATTTCTTGTTGAAAAGCAGTGATTTCCTCTTTAGATTCATACGGATCATCTGCACCATGACAAACTAAAACTTTGGCAGTAATAGGTTCAACGGCTCTTGCGGCATCTTTACCTAAACCACCGTGAAAAGAAGCCACTCCTTTTACATTCAAATGCGCGCGTGCAGCTTCCAGAACTCCCGTTCCTCCAAAACAATATCCAATTGCTACAATATTATCTGCATTTGCGCCGGATTTGATTAATTCCTGCAAAGCCAAATTGATTCTTTTATGATAATCAGCAACATTTGTCTTGTAATAACCAGACAGTTTTCCAGCCTCAGTTGTGTTTTTCGGATAGTTTCCTTCGCCATAAATATCAGCGATAAAAACAGTATAACCCAGTTTTGATAAGTTTTCGGCAATTTGTTTAGACGCATTGTCAATTCCCAACCAGGCCGGTAAAAGTAATATTCCCGGATTTTGACTGCTTTTTTTAGCAGCTATTATAGACAAACCATTTAATACCTGAGTGCCGTCAGCGTATTTTACAGGTTTTAATTGTGCGCTTATAGTGTTAGAAAACAGTATGGTAGCAAAAATAATAAGGGCTGAATTTTTCATTGTTTTACAATTTTTAACAAATATCAGAAATATTATGGTACAAAAAAACCTCAGAAGAATTTTCTTTTGAGGTTTATTATCAGGAAATTAACTGATCAGGTTTTTACCTTATAAAGATATGTTTCTTTTAAAAGCACATCCCAATTCTATCATCGAATCTGTCTTGGCAATTCCGGGAATATTATCAATTTGCTCGTATAATATTTTACGCATGTGTTCGTGGTTTTTTGCCGTTATTTTCAGGTAAAGTGTATATGATCCTGTAACAAAATAACATTCTGTTACTTCTGGTATTTGTTTTAAAGCTTCAATAACACCTTCTGAATCAGAATCTTTATTCAATGTAATTCCTGTAAAAGAAGCCCAATCGTAACCAATTTGTTTTTCGTCTAAAATAGGTTTAATACCCGTTATTATACCTTGTTCAAACAGGCGATTAATACGTTGGTGCACCATTGTATTTGATATTTTTAAATTAGTAGCGATTGTTGAGTAAGCAACCCTTCCGTCTTTCTCTAATTCTTTGATAATTTTTACGTCAAATTCATCTAAAATATCCATGCGATCTTTTTTAATTTATGTAAAGATAAAAATAAGTCTGATTTGATGTTTTTCTTCGGATATAAAAATGACTTTTATTTGTTTAAAAATAAGCAATTTGATTTTATTAGTCTGTTTTAGAGTTAAAAATATTAATTTATTGCCTGTAAATAAATAATTTTTATATTTTTGTGTTCATAAAGGAAATATCATGGCACATACACAAGAAATACTTTCGTCAAAATCAGAAGTTTTGATCGAAAAAGAGAATAAATACGGAGCTCATAATTACCATCCGCTTCCGGTCGTACTGGAAAGAGGAGAAGGTGTGTATGTCTGGGATGTTGACGGAAAAAAATATTATGATTTTTTATCTGCTTATTCTGCAGTAAATCAAGGACATTGCCATCCTAAAATTGTACAGGCAATGGTTGATCAGGCTCAAAAACTGACTTTGACTTCGAGAGCTTTTTACAATGATAAATTAGGGAATTACGAAGAATATGTAGCCAATTATTTTGGTTTTGATAAAGTATTGCCAATGAATACTGGTGCAGAAGCTGTTGAAACGGCTTTGAAACTTTGTAGAAAATGGGCGTATGAAGTAAAAGGAATTCATAAAAACCTGGCACAGATTATTGTTTGCGAGAATAATTTTCATGGAAGAACAACTACCATTATTTCTTTTTCAAATGATGAAGGAGCGCGTAAAAACTTCGGACCGTACACAGAAGGATTTATAAAAATTGAATACGATAATCTTGAAGCTCTTGAAAGAGTTTTAGAATCATCAAAAAATATAGCCGGATTTCTGGTAGAACCAATTCAGGGTGAAGCCGGAGTTTATGTTCCGTCAGAAGGATATTTGGCAAAAGCAAAAGCACTTTGCGAAAAACATAATGTGTTGTTTATTGCAGATGAAGTACAAACCGGAATTGCGCGTACAGGAAAATTATTGGCGGTTCATCATGAAAATGTTCAGCCTGATATTTTAATTTTAGGAAAAGCAATTTCTGGTGGCGTTTATCCGGTTTCGGCAGTTTTAGCGAATAACGAAATCATGAATGTGATTAAACCGGGTCAACACGGATCTACTTTTGGTGGAAATCCTGTTGCTGCAGCCGTTGCAATCGCAGCGCTTGAAGTGGTAAAAGACGAGAAATTAGCTGAAAATGCAGAGCGTTTAGGAATCATTTTAAGAAAAGGTCTAAACGAAATTGCAGAACGCAACAACTTAATTACGCTAGTTCGTGGTAAAGGTTTACTGAATGCAATTGTCATTAATTGTGGTGAAGATTCAGACTTAGCCTGGGAAATTTGCCTAAGATTCAGAGACAACGGATTATTAGCAAAACCAACGCACGGTAATAAAATTAGATTAGCGCCGCCATTAGTAATGACAGAAGAACAAATTCAGGAATGTCTTGAAATTATCGAAAAGTCATTGTACGACTTTAGAGATTAATTTTACTTATCTTTATTATAACCAAAAGGCGATTGTAATTAAACAATCGCCTTTTGGTTATAATTACTTAAAATATCAAAAAAGTAACTATTTCTTTGAGATTATAAACATGACATTTTCTGGTTTGATTAAAAATTCAAGGTTATGAAAAGAATCCAAATAATTCTTCAACAGAAAGATAGCGTTCTCCTGTATCGTAATTGAAAGTTAGAATTACAGATCCTTCCGGAATATTTTTCAGGCTTTTAGCGACACCGGCAAGCGCAGCTCCAGTTGAAACTCCGCCAAAAATGCCTTCTTCCTGCGTTAATTTTTTCGCAAAATTAAAAGCGTCATTTTTCTCCACTGTGATAATTTCATCAACATAATCTCTATTAAAAACTTCCGGAATAAATCCTGCGCCAATTCCCTGTAAAGGATGTGGAGCCGCGATTCCGCCACTTAAAACAGGCGACAACGCAGGTTCGACCGCAATAGTTTTTAGATTAGGGAAATGTTGTTTTAAAATTTTAGAAACTCCGGTAATATGTCCGCCCGTTCCAACACCAGTAATTAGATAATCAATTCCGTCCGGAAAATCGGCCAGAATTTCCTGAGCAGTTGTTCTTTCGTGAACTTCAACATTTGAAGGATTTGTAAATTGAGAAGGCAGAAAAGAATTTTTAATTGTTGAAGCTAATTCTTTCGCCTTTTCAACCGCGCCCGAAGTTCCTTTTTCTCTCGGAGTCAAAACATATTCAGCACCATAAGCTTCTATGATTTTTCTGCGTTCTACACTCATCGATTCCGGCATCACGATAATCACTTTATAGCCTTTTACTGCAGCAACTAACGAAAGTCCAATTCCGGTATTTCCAGATGTTGGTTCAATAATAATCGAATCGGGATTTAAAAGCCCTTTTTTCTCGGCATCTTCAATCATCGCCAATGCAATTCGGTCTTTGATGCTTGATCCCGGATTTGATTTTTCGAGTTTAATCCAAACTTCGTGCGATTTAAAAAGTTTGTTCAATCTAATATGAGGCGTGTTTCCTATTGTTTCTAAAATGTTTTGGTATTTCATGTTTGATATTTTTTGGTATTTTTTTAATGGAACTTCGTTTTATAATTGTTTTCTATGTGTTAAATAAACATTTGATAATACTTTATTTTTTTAGTTCTACGCCCCCCTCATTACCTATGGTTTTAATTTGAACTTACTGTATTCTACAACTCCCGTTTGGTCTGCCCATTCAAAATAATAAGCAGGAGAAATCACATCTACAGAGCGACGAAATGTAAATTGGTTAGGTCTCTGTTGACGAAAGGTTTAAAAACCTGTTGGGTTTGGTTTGCGTCAAACTTCACAGTTAGATAAAATTACTTAAAAAATTAAAAATGCAACAAACAAAGTCACAATTACATTAAATAATTGTGCAATTAAAAAAGCGTACAAAGGTTTTCTGCTATTATTTTGAAGTAAATCTTTAAAATTAGTTTCTAAACCAATACTTGTAAAAGCTAATGAAAACCAAATTCCCTGAAGGTTTTTTAAACTGTCTTTTACGCTATCCCGAACTTCAGCAGTAAGCAGGAAAGAAAAAACTAAAGAAGCGAGAATAAAACCAATTACAAATTTTGGAAAACGTTCCCAAATAACACTTAATGTTGGTTTTGATGCTACAACTTCATCAGATTTATTATGCGTGTATGTCCAATAAACAGAGATTGCAAAAGCAGCCAAACCTAATAAAACATTCTGTGAGAACTTTACAATGGTGCTGATTTTCAAAGCAGTTTCTCCAACCAAAGTTCCAGACGCAACAACAGCTCCGGAGGTATCAATACTTCCGCCAAGCCAGGCTCCCGTTACTTCTTCGGGAAAGTGGAAGTATTTAGCAATCATCGGCATAAAAATCATCATCGGAATTGCCGTTACCAAAACAATCGAAATCACATAAGACAGTTTTTTTGAATCGCCTTTTATCGCGCCCGAAGTTGCAATCGCTGCAGAAACACCACAAATAGAAACCGCACTCGAAATTATCATGGTTAATTCGTCATCGACTTTTAATTTTCGGCAAAGCCAAAAAGCAAAATACCAAACCGATAAAACGACGATCAAAGCCTGAATTAATCCTAAAGAACCTGCTTTTAAAATATCAGAGAAAATGACACTTGTTCCCAATAAAACCAATCCGATTTTTACAAAAACTTCTGTCGAAAGTGCCGCTTTAAACCATTCCGGAAGTTTAAAAAAATTACCGATTGCCAAACCAATAATAAGACTAAAAATTACCGCTTCTAAATTAATCGCTTTTACTGCTGTATTTCCTGCGATTATCAATGCAATTACGGTTAAGATGTACACTATTGGAAAAACGATTAGGAAATTTTTAACCGATTTTCCAATTAAAAAAGCACCTAACGTTCCTATTGAAATGAGATATAAAAATTGAATAAGAAGGATTTGTAAATTTCCAAGTTCAAAAACATCGTTAAATAATTCTGTTCCGTTAGACCATTTAAAAACGGGAACTTCCGGAAGGTAAATAAAAAGAGAAATTCCAATTATTATAAATCCTAAATCACGACTGTCCAGTCTTCGTGAATGGTAAATTGTTTTGTTTTGGTTGGCATTTTGATAGTTGGTTTTGTTTCCTAAAGATCTTTAACCTGTTAGGTATTACTTTAATAGTTATCTGAAAGAGTTTATAAAATTTTCTTTGAACCTAGATACCTAACAGGTTTTTAAAAACCTGTTAGGAAATGACAAACGATACGCATTTTGTACAAATCTGTGTCAAAAGGAAATATTAATTATGCGCCAAAGCTAAATCAACATCATTCTTCAAATCGCCTAAGCCATCTTTTTTGAAAACAATTTTTCCATTTTCATACAAGATCAAAGTAGGGAAGACCTTTACCGTTTTTAAATCGGCTATAACTTGCGGGCTTTCTTCCAATTCAATTTGAATGATTTTTAGTTTTTCTCCATATTGAGATCTTATATCTTCTAAAATAGGTTTTACAGTTTTACAAGTTGCACAATATTTAGAACCAATGTCTACTAAAACGTATTTATTATCGGCAATTATTTTTTTGTAATCAGCGATTGTTAATTTGCTTTTTAAATTGGTATAAAAAGGTTTTCCACCTCCAATCCAGCTTGCGATTCCACCTTCTAAAATATAAACTTCAGAGAAATTTCTTTTAGCTAAATCAGTTGATAAAAGTCCGCTTCTGTAGGCAGCAATTGAATAAATAAATACGGGCTGCGACGGATTTAATGCCGCAACATGTTTTTCATAATCTTCAGATTTTAGATTGAAATTTACAGCGCCTTCAATATGATTTAAAGCAAATTCGTCTGGACCTCTGGCGTCAATTATCTGTGGATTTTTTTGACTTTTAATTTTCGAATAAAAAGCATCCAACAAAATATTTGCACTGTTTCCTTGTGAAAATCCCACAATGGTAAAAAGTAAAATGAATGTTGTAATACTGTTTTTACGTATTTTATTTTTCATAATTTTTGGTTTTTGCATAAGTTTGGCAGTGTATTCAGGATTAATTTTGAACACACTGCCAATTCTTATTTGATTTATTTCTTCTGATTTTATACCTGCGCCGGTTCTTCGTAATAAACTGGATTTGCGGCAACAACAGTTTCTGCTTTTGGTTTCAAAGGAACTGATAAAACGCCTGCAGCCAATGCACTTCCTTCTTTTTTAGATTTGAATATTGGCCATAAAAACTGTGCATACCATTCTTCTTGTTTGTATGATTTCATTCCGTAAGATTCCGGGAATTTACGTGTAATTAAACCCGTTCCGAAGATTACATCCCAGATGAAAAACATGTTTCCGAAGTTGCCTTTAAAGTGTCCGACACCATCTCCGCTTGTATCTGCGTGATGTGCGTGGTGCGTTGCCGGAGTTGAAATTAAACGTTCTAAAACCCATGCAATTGGGTGTAAAACTTTGTATTTATAAAACGGTTTGTCCCAGGCAATACTTGAATGTGCTCCTAAAGTGATAAAACTTTTGATAACCAAAACGAACAATGCCGGAATACCTAAGCCTAAATAAGTTAAAGTTGCAGTTAAGTAAATTTGAGAAAAGAAAACCGTGTAAATAAAGTTTTGTCTTGAAGCCATTGCCATTCCCATATATGGAGCTGAATGGTGAGTTCTGTGAAAACGCCATAAAAACGGAACCTGATGGTGCAAGCGGTGGTACCAATATTGCGTTAAATCATCGGCAATTGCGATCAGGAAAAATCCTCCCCAAAACGGAACCCACGAAAGTGAATTAGCCAAATTCGGAATCAAATAAGGCAAAGCGGTTAAGCTGAAAAAAGCAATTACGGGCGGTAAAAGCAATTTTGGCGCCAAGAAACAAACGATATCAATTTTTCGTTCTTCGCCCGTCCATTCGTCATCGTATAAACCTGCGGCAAATTCGATTGCTCCCAAAACCAGCATGAAAACGATTAATCCCCAAGTTCTGATGTGTTGAAAAGCGGGTTGTGCAAATTCTAAAAACGCGGGTAATGTAATATGCGATTCGCTCACAAGATCATTCGTGAATTTGAAATAAAGGAAAATTGCCACTACAGGCAAGCTGTATATTAAAAGACTGATACTTAAGTCTTTTATTAGTTTTTCTTTTTGAACTATTGCCATGGTTTCTTATTTTAAAAATTGATTAACTAATGCTAAACCTCCGGCCAGAATAACCAGTGGTACTAAAAATACAATTGCCCCAACGACAATTTTTTTTCCGATAATTTCATAGTCTACTCGTTTCATAATTTTTCTTTTTATATTATTACTAAAGTGTTTTATTTTATAGTTGTACTGAAAATCAATAAATTGATTGGAATTGTAAATGTAAAAATTTAATATAATTAATTCTATAGATTTAGTAGAATATTATTTATGAATTTTCACAAATTTGTTACAATTTTATTTTCCTGCAAGGTTTTCATGACTTTGCAGGTTAGTTGGTTACAGTATTAATTAGTGCTTCCGGCAGGTTTATTGGCCTGACGAATTAATTCCTGAAGATTTTTACTTTTATCAGTTCCGTTATTATGAATTCTTCTGCTGAAAACATCTTGCCAGTCGATTAACGGATAAACGTTATTTTCTTTGGCTTGTTCATCAAACAATTTTTGAAGTTCGGCCAGTTTTTCCGGATATTTTTTAGCCAGATTTACACGCTCATTAAAATCTTCATTCAAATTGTATAATTCCCAAACATCAGTATCAAAATTACTTTTTACAGGAGTTTCACTTGTACCTATTGATTTTTTTAAGGTGAAAGAATCCGGAAGATGTGCTGCTGCCGCTTTCCATCCATCTTTATAAATAGCTCTGTTTCCGAAAATGTAATAGTATTGTACTTTGTGTAACGACTCCGCTTTTGCATCATTTAAAGAAGCATAGAAAGAAGAACCTTGTATTTTATCCTGCTTGATTTCACGAATTTGCTCCGGAGCTTTAAGTCCTGCGATATCCAATGTAGTTGGCAATAAATCTGTTACGTGGCTGTATTGATTTCTGATGCCGCCTTTTTCTTTGATTCCTTTTGGATAAAAAACAATCAGCGGATTACGGGTTCCGCCTTCAGAATGCGCATCTTGTTTCCAGTTTTTGAAAGGTGCATTTGTTGCCTGCGCCCAACCTAAAGGGAAGTTCGTATTTAAACCTTTTGCAGTTCCAATTTCTCCAATGTTGTTTAAGTTATCCTGAAAGTTTTTTTCATCAGAAAAGCCTCCGGCAAAAAGATTTTGATTAATTGTTCCTTGTAAAGTACCTTCTTTACTGGCTCCGTTATCGCCAATGGCAACAAAAATCAATGTGTTTTCTAATTGACCTGATGCTTTTAAATGATCGATAACTCTTCCAATTTCATGATCTGTGTAAGTAAGATATCCGGCGTAAACTTCCATAAAACGTGCATAAACTTTCTTTTGGTCCGGAGTTAGTTTTTTCCAGTCGGCAATAATTGGGTTACGTTCCGGTAAAATTGCATTCGCTGGAATTACACCTAATTTTTTCTGATTGGCTAACACTTTCTCGCGGTAAACATCCCAGCCTTCGTCAAATTTTCCTTTATATTGATCGCTCCATTTTTCTTCAACCTGATGAGGTGCGTGAACCGCTCCCGGCGCATAGTATAAAAAGAAAGGTTTGTCAGGAGCCGCTTTATGCTGCTTCGTGATATAACCAATTGCTTTATCAGTAATTTGATCTGTTAAGTGTCTTCCGTCAGGAACTACGTGCGTGTTATCTTCTACTAAATCAGGTTTGTATTGATCTGTTTGTGATCCTAAGAAACCAAAAAAGTGTTCAAAACCTTTTCCGGTTGGCCATCTGTCAAACGGACCAGCATCAGAAGCTTCTTCATCAGGAGTCAATCCGTATTTACCAACAGCAAAAGTATTATATCCTTTATCTCTTAAAATCTCCGCAATTGTTCCTTTATCTGCCGGAATTCTACCATCCCAACCCGGGAAACCTGCTGATAATACTGTGTGAGAAAATCCACTTACGTGAACTTTTCCTGAATTTCTTCCGGTTAATAAAGCTGCTCGGGTTGGCGCGCAAATTGCTGTTGTATGGAAATTGGTATAACGCAAACCGTTATTTGCCAGTTCATCAAAAGTTGGTGTTTGAATTAAACCTCCAAAAGCGCTTGAAGCTCCAAATCCTACATCATCTAATAAAATCCAGACAATGTTTGGCGCTCCCGTTGGTGCTTTTACAGGTTCTGGCCAATATTCTTTAGAATCAGCCAATGTTTTTCCAACAACACCTTTAAAATTAGGATCTTGTTCTTGCGCAAAACCGAATTGTGCGACCAGTAATGCGGTAATCAAAAGTCCCGTCTTAGGACTTTTGATTGTACTTTGGTTATTAATTTTTTTCATTTTAAATAGTTTTTAGTTAACTGTATTATTTTATTTTATTCCAATCTGCGACACCTACTTTTGCTGACCATTGCTGATGTAATTCAATTAGCGTTTGGAGTAGTTTTGGTTCTGGTTTTGCAAGATTTTTTGTTTCAGTTCTGTCTGTAGCAAGATTGTACAATTCCCAAGGCTGATTGTTTTCGGCTACTGCTTTCCACTGGCCTTTTCGTACTGCTTTGCTGCCTTCATGTTCCCAAAACAAAGCTTCATGCACATCAGATTGTTGTCCTTCAAATTCCTTTTTTAAGCTAATGCCTTCTAACGGTGTCAGACTTTTTCCTTGAAAAGAATTGGGATATTGAAAACCGGCATATTCTAAACAAGTTGGAAAAATATCAATTACATGACTTACCCGGTTACTTATTGTACCTGCCTTAATATGCTTTGGATAATAAGCAATAAAAGGTGAAGCAATACCGCCTTCGTGGGTGTTCTTTTTGAATAATTGAAAAGGCGTGTTACTCACATTTCCCCAAGGACTTTCGTAACTATCAATCGATGCAACCGAACCTGGTATTCCATTTTTTTGTGTAACATAATTCCAGTTTTTTACGTCATCGGCACTTCCGCCATTATCTGAAAGAAAAAGAATAAGGGTATTATCTTCTTCTCCCAAAGACTTGACTTTTTGAAGGATTTCTCCAATTCCAGCATCCATTCGGTCAATCATGGCGGCGTAAATTGCCATTCGGGTATCCCATTTGTCTTTTTCTTCGGGGCTTAGTTTTTCCCAATCCGGAACTTTTTCAAAACGATTTGATAAGGCCCAATTTTTATCAATAATTCCCTGTCCTTTTAATTTTTTAAAACGGCTTGCTCTCAATTTATCCCAGCCTTCTCTGTATTTGCCTTTGTATTTTGCAATATCTTCCGGCAATGCCTGAATGGGCCAATGCGGAGCATTATAAGCTACATATAGGAAAAAAGGATGTTGCTGATTTCGTTGTTTTTCTAAAGAATTAATGGCGAAATTGGTGATCTCCTGTGTCAGATAGGTAGAAGTATCCTTGCGGATAATTTCTTTATCTCCTTTCAAAAAAGTAACTTTTCTTCCGTCATTATACAAAGGTTCCGAATTAAAATAACTGCTCCCATTATTTTGTAAAGTAAAAGAATCGTCAAACCCTCGATTAACTGCCCATGCCGATGGTACTAAACCAACGTGCCATTTTCCCGAAACAATAGTATTATATCCTGCTTGTTTGAGTGCTTGCCCAATTGTGATGCAATGCTCGTTTAAATATCCTTGGTAAGCCGGAAATCCTTTGTCCTGAACCATGTCTCCCACACCCGCCTGATGGGGATACAAACCCGTTAATAATGAAGCACGGGAAGGACAGCAACGCCCCGCATTGTAAAACTGGTTTAGAATAAGCCCGTTTTTAGCGAGCTTATTCAGGTTTGGAGTTTTAATTTCTGAGCCAAAAGCACCAATATCTGAGAAACCTAAATCATCAGCCAAAATGACGATGATATTAGGTTGTTTTTTTTGAGCAAATAGCTGAAATTGTGCAACAACCAACAAGGCAAAAATGAACAGTTTTTTAATCATTTTATTTTATTTGTATGTAAGCCTTTTAATTATAACCCAGATTTTGTGGTAATCCAACCGGATCAAAATTTCTTTCGCTTTGCGGAATTGGATAAAGGTTATTTTTTTCTGAAACCGAATTTTTAGCGGTTACTTTTTTTACTTCGGTTACTAAAGTTCCCCAACGTACCAGGTCGAACCATCTTTGACCTTCCTGAACAAATTCTTTTTTGCGTTCTTCCTGAATAGCAGCTTTGAAAGCGGTTTGGTCTAATCCCACTAAATCTACAGTGGCATCCGGAGTTGTAATGGGTTTTCCAAAAGCTCTTCTTCTAACCTGATTGATTAGTTCGTAAGCTTCAGACGTTGGCGCTCCTTGTTCATTTATAGCTTCCGCTAAAGACAATAAAATATCAGCATAACGAATGATTGGAAAATTGATCGATACATTTCCAGGAGTTGCCAAATTGGTTAAGTCCAGATATTTTTTGAAGATTGGCTTCGGAAACGTATAAAGCGTTCCAGTTGTTGGGTTTAGTAATTGTTTAGCATAACTCACATCTCTTCTCGTATCTCCGGGAGCATAAATGTCATAAAACAATGCTACGTCTGAAATAATATCTGCAGGTTCTGTAGCTGTAAATCCGGTAAAAGATGTAGCTTGAAAATTATTTCCACTAGATCCGTTTCCGGCCTGATTTGGCTCAAACTGAACAGAGAAAATATGTTCTTTTCCGTTCTTTTTTGTTTTGGTAAATATGTCCTGAAAGTTTTCAAATAATGCATATCCGTAACCGCCGTTTATTACTTCTCTGGCTTTTAAAATCGTATTGGGCCAATCTTTTCTTGTCAAGTATACTTTTGTTAAAATTGCTTTTGCAGCTCCGGAAGTTGCACGGCCGGCATCGGCTGCGGTGTAAGTAGCTGGCAAGCTTTCTGCAGCTGTTAAATCAGAAATAATTTGCGTATATACTTCATCAACAGTTGCTCTTCTTGATTTTAAACTTTCTAACTGAATAGAAGTTGGTTCGTGCAAAACAATTGGAACGCCGCCCCAAAGACGAACTGCCTGAAAATAAAGCAATCCTCTTATGAATTTGGCTTCATTTATTAATCTGGTTTTAACAGTTTCAGAACCTGATACTTTCGGGATATTATCGATAGCAACATTGGCTCTGTTAATTCCGGCATAAATTTGTCTCCACGCAACCTGAACGCGGTCATTAGTGGCATCATGCGTTAAAGCGCTCATTGCCCTTACCTGCGGATTTGTTGCAGAAACTCCCGCTGCTGCATAATCAGAACCCATATCGGTTAAGAAATAAAGGTTTCTGCCAAATAAACTCTGCTCTCCCGGATCAAGGCTTAATGAGGCATAAACAGCAGTTACACTCGCAACGGCATCATCCTGGGTTTGGAAGTAATTATCTTCGGTTACAAAAGAGGTTGGTGTTACCTCTAAATCTGCGCACGATACAAATAGACCGGCACTTAAAAGGAATAGTATAATAATCTTTTTCATTTTATATTTTTTTTACTTAGAAAGTTACGTTCAGTCCCGAGATGAATGTTCTTGAGTTCGGATAAGAACCAAAATCAATTCCCGGATATAAGTTGTTTTGTTCGTATGAACTTACCTCCGGATCATATCCGGTGTATTTTGTCCATGTTACCAGATTTTCTGCAGACACATAAAATTTTACGCTTGTTGCTCCCAGTTTTTTGGAAGTACTTTTTGGTAATGTATAACCAAGCGTGATTAATTTTAATCTTACGAAAGAAGCATCTTCTACATAACGCTCAGAAACAATTCCTAACGGAGAACTTGATGCTCTCGGAACTTCATTGCTTGGGTTTGCTGGTGTCCAGCGGTCTTCTAAAGTAACATTAGCATTGGTTCCAAGTGTAGAAATTTCTAACTGCTGGTTTAAAGCGTTGAATATTTTTGCACCATAAGATCCCTGAAAAGAGAAATTCAAATCAAAATCACGATACGAAACCGTGTTGCTGAAACTTGCCACAAATTTTGGCTGAGAAGTTCCAAGATTTCCTTTGTCAAGCGCTGTAATTGCGCCGTCGCCATTAGTGTCAACATATTTTCTGTCACCCACTTTTGTGTTGGCTAAACTGTTTATTTTTGGCTGTGTATTGATTTCGTCCTGAGTCTGGAAAATTCCATTGGTTTTATATCCCCAGAAAGTTCCCAGAGGCAGACCCACTTTTACCGTTACCGGTTGTTGCTGTAATAAGGAACCATTTGGTACTACAGGAAAAAACTGGTCAACTCCATTTCCGATAGAAACTACCTTGTTTCTGTTAGCAGAAAACACAATGTTTGAGTTCCATGAAAAATGTTCTGTTTTTAGGTTTTCAGTCGTTAAACCAATTTCAAGACCTTTATTTTCCACACCTCCAATGTTTTGAAGTACACTTGCATAACCTGAAGTTAACGGCACAGGAACGCTGATTAATAAATCGTTTGTTTTTTTGTAATAAACATCAAAAACAAAATTCACTTTTCTGTCTAATAAAGATAAGTCTAAACCAACATTATATTGCGTTGTTTTTTCCCATTTCAAATCCGGATTTGCCAAACGGGTAGGAGCTAATCCTGTGTATAATGTACCTCCAAAAGAATAATTTACAGAACCCATTGAGGCCAGCGAAAGATAATTTCCAATTTCTTGGTTTCCTGTTGTCCCCGTTGTAAGTCTAAGTTTAGCTTCGGTTACACCTTTAATATTGTTAGCGAATTCTTCATCCGTAATATTCCAGGAGAAACCTGCTGAAGGGAAATAACCCCAAAGCGATTCAGCACCAAATCTTGAAGAACCATCCGCACGTGCAGAAAGCGTAAAATTATATTTCCCTCTGTAAGAATAATTTACTCTTGCAAGCCATGACTTTAAAACACTTTCAAAGGCATCGCTATACGGTTTTACCGCAACCCCATCCTGAATAGCGTTATAGGTATTAGAATCGTTTACAAAAGTGTTTGCACCTGCTGTTACCGTTTCGCCTTGTGTATATTGAAGTGTATAACCTCCTAAAGCTGAAAATTTATGATTTTCACCGAAAGTAGTATTGTAATTCAGCGTGTTTTCATTCAAAACAGAACTAACTAATCGGTCACCAATAGAAGCTAAACCTTTTGTTCCCGCACCGTTTGTTGTATTGGCAGGCGCATAATAGTTTTGTTTCGTGTTGATTACGTCTCCGCTTACCGCAACTTTAGCAGTTAATTTCTTAGTGATTTTATATTCTCCAAATAAACTCGTTAGGATTCTGTTGATTTTAGTTTCGTTGATCGTGTTTTCTAAATCGTTAATCGGATTCGGAACAAAACCATTTACAGAAGTTGCGTAGATATTATTGGTTACGTTATAACTTCCGTCAGCATTTTTAATCGGAACAACGGGCGCTGTTAATACTGCACTAACGATCGGGTTTGGAGTTCTTCCGCCATTTCCATTCGTTCCAACACCATTTGCGATTGAGTTACTATAATTAGCATTTACACCAAATTTAAAGTTTTGAGAATAGTTTTTTTCATAGTTAATACGAAGTGAGATTCTTTTAAAATCAGATCCAATAACAGTTCCTTCCTGATCAAAATATCCTGCAGAAACAGAGTAACGAGATCTTTCGTCACCACCTGAAAAAGACAACTGATGATTTTGAACCGGAGCAGCAGATCTAAAAGCAGCTGACTGCCAGTCATATCCGCCTGAAGTTTTAAAAGCCTCAATTTGTGCATCAGTAAAAGAAGGCGCCTGACCTATACTTGCCTGAACATTATTTCGTAAACTTGCCCATTGGCTGGCATTCATTAAGTGAAGTTTTTTTGAAACATCCTGAAATCCAAAATAACCCTGGTAAGAAATATTGTCATGGCCTTTTGTTCCTTTTTTAGTCGTAATAATAACAACACCATTTGATCCTCGAGAACCATAAATTGCCGTTGCAGAAGCATCTTTCAAAACCTCAATAGATTCAATATCAGCAGGATTTATGGTAGACAATACATTGATGCTTGCTCCGGCAAAAGATACTCCTGCTGAACCGTTATTATTGTCATTGTAAATTAAAATTCCGTCTAAAACATATAAAGGTTCATTACCCGCAGTTATTGAGTTTCCGCCGCGAATACGTACACTTGAAGAAGCACCCGGACGACCTGAACTTTGTGTAACTACAACTCCGGCAACAGCTCCTCTTAAAAGGTTATCTGCCGATGAAGTTACCTGAGATAAATTTGCTTTAGGTACAGAAGCGACAGAACCTGTAATGTCTTTTCTCTTTTGCGTTCCGTATCCAACAACAACTAATTCGTCCAGCTCTTGTCTTTCCTCTTTTAAGCTAATTGTAACCGGATTTTTATCTACAATTATTTCTAGTTTCTTATATCCAATATAACTTACGATTAAGGTATAAGGCAGTTTTTGACCCGTCTGAAAATAAAATTTTCCTTCTGCATCTGTTACCACGCCGTGTGTTGTTCCTTTAATATTTACAGAAGCGCCGATAATGGGTTGATTTGTAATGTCATCGACAACAGTTCCATCAAGTTTAGACTGTATAAGCGGTGTTGTATTTTGGGCATTAATCCCCGCCGTCAGGAGCAGGAGAAATAGTAATGAGTATGTTTTTAAATTTTTTTTCATTTCTTTGTACTGGTTTAAGTAATTAACAAGGCGCCCTGAGTGTTGAATTTTCAACGCTCTAATTGTTTCCTTGATTTAGTGATAAATGTTCTTTAAGCCTCGCCATTTCTGTTGCCGCAGAAATGGCTTTTTTTATTTACAGCAACAAGTTTGCATCTTTTTCATTTTAGTTTTTAGTTAATTGGTTATTTTTTTTTTTTTGGAATTATAGGTATAGTTTCAACAATCCTTTCGATACAAATAAATGCATCAAATAGATTTTTGGAATTTTCAATATAAATTATTGGGTGAATTATGATATTCGTTTTTAATTTCGATTCGATGTAAAAAAATCGATCATAAACGAAAAAGTATCGCAAGCTTTAACAACAGAAGCACATATAACAGAAAGTGTTATAAGTGTATTTTTTAAGAAGAATGTTATACGATATGCTTGCGGTTGTTTTCAAAATATAGTTTTTTGGTTTCAAATATTATTCATAAACTCTACTAATTCTATAGACAAAGTTAATTTTAATATAATAATATCCAAAAAAATGTTTAACTTTTTTTCAAAATAAGGAAATAGGGAAGTTGTAAAGGAGGTAAAGTAATTATTTAATATATTGATTTGTAATTATTTACGAGTAATTTTTCAAATAAAATAAATGTTAAAAATATTTTTTTGATACGCTTTAAAATGTAGTATTTTATACTTAATTTTTCTAGTTTTAATGCATTGCAAAACTTAGAAACAGAATTAAAAACGTCTGGAAAACATAAGTTTAGCATTTAAAGCAAGATTTACGAAACGATTCTCTTTGTTTTTGAATGCTCATTTTTTTTTCTTTATTGATTTTGAATGCAATTGTATTTCCCAAATAGAATTTTAAAAAATAACCTTTGGACAATTTAATTTTAAATAAGTAATAAAGCTATTTGATCATTTTTTCTGAAAGAATTAGAAGAATTAAGCCTAAATTTATATCCTTTTTCTATTTTAAATTAATAATGATTAAAACTAAGTAAAAATACTTATATTTGTAATAAGTATTTTGCTGGTTTATAAAAATAACAGCCATGATTCAAGTCGAACAAGCCTTATCAATAATTGCAGAGAATAGCACAAAAATGCCAATTCAAAAACTTCCTGTTCAAAAAGCATTAGGTTATATTTTGGACGAAACAGTGTATTCGCCAATACATATGCCGCCTTTTCGCCAATCTGCTATGGATGGTTATGCCTTTATTCACAGTATAAAACATCAATATGATGTGGTAGCTACGTCGCAGGCTGGAGATCATTCTAATATCAAATTGAAAAATAATGAAGCCGTACGTATTTTTACAGGCGCTTTTGTTCCTAATAATGCAGATACGGTTGTCATGCAGGAAGATGTATTAGCGAATGAAAATTCGATTTTAATAGCTGAAATGCCGGAACGATTGGCAAATGTTCGTGCTAAAGGAGAACAAATTGCAAAAGATGAAGTTGTTTTTGAAGCCAATACTTTAATTACGCCCGCAGCAATTGGTTTTTTAGCCTGTTTGGGAATTACGGAAATTGCCGTTTACAAAAAGCCTAAAATAGCGATTTTAGTAACCGGAAACGAATTGGTAAAACCGGGAAAAAAATTGCCAAAAGGAAAAATTTACGAAAGCAATTCTATAATGCTTCAAGCTGCGCTTCAAACAATTGGAATTCAAAAAACGAAAGTTTATAAAGTAAAAGATAATCTTAAAGCAACTAAAAGAGCATTAAAAAGTATCTTGCCAAAATATGATATTGTTTTAATTTCCGGCGGAATTTCAGTTGGAGATTATGATTTTGTAAAAGAAGCGTTGTTGAAAAATGGAGTGGAAGAACATTTTTATAAAATCAATCAAAGACCTGGAAAACCAATGTTTTTTGGCTCTAAAAATGAAACCTTAGTATTTGCTTTGCCCGGAAATCCGGCATCATCATTAACTAATTTTTACATTTATGTATATCCGGCAATCAAAAAGAGAACGGGTTTTTCTGAAACGCATCTTCCAAAATTGATTAGAAAATTGAATACAGATGTTACAAACACAACCGGGAAAACATTGTTTTTAAAAGCCTTGTACGATGAAACGCATGTTACCATTTTAGACGGACAAAGTTCTGCAATGCTCAATACATTTGCCATTGCAAACAGTTTATTAATTATTCCTCATGATGTAAAAGAATACAAACAAGAGCAGCTTGTAATGTTATTGCCGATTGATTAGAAATTTTAGATTTTAGATTGTTAGATTTTAGATTTTAGATTGTTAGATTTTTAGAAAATAGAAAAAAGAGTGTAGAAAGCCTTTGAACCTTTGTAACTCTGAACCTTTGAACCTTAAAAAATGAATTCCGAAAATATTCTCTTATTCAGCTTTGCCTTAATTGTGATTGCATTTTTGTACTCAAGTGTTGGGCACGGCGGAGCATCAGGATATTTGGCTTTGATGACCATTTTTGCTTTTCCGGTGGCGGTTATGAAACCTTCGGCCTTGTTGTTGAATTTGTTTGTTTCGAGTATATCGTTTTTCTTTTATTACCGAATGAATTATTTTAAACCGAAGCTCTTTTACCCGTTTGCAATAGCTTCTGTTCCTGCAGCATTTATTGGTGGTTTTGTCACTTTAGACAATACGATTTATAAAATTATTTTAGGAATAGTTTTGGTTTTTGCAGCACTAAGATTGTTCGGAATATTCAATTTTAAAGAAAAAGAAGCAGTAGAAATAAAATTACCATTTGCATTAGCAATAGGTTTTGCAATCGGTTTACTGTCAGGAATGTTAGGCATTGGCGGTGGAATTATATTAAGTCCGATTTTATTGTTTTTAGGATGGGCATCTGTAAAAGAATCAGCAGCAGTTTCGAGTTTATTCATATTTGTAAATTCATTTGCCGGAATGTTAGGATTCTTTTTGGGAGGAAAAACAATTCCGACAGAAAGTTTTTATTTAGTGCCAATTGCAGTTGTAGGTGGCGTTTTAGGCGGCTTTTATGGAAGCGGAAAATTCTCTAATCAAACATTAAAATTCGTTTTAGGAACTGTGATTTTAATGGCAAGCATAAAATTGATTTTTCCTTAAATGAGCATTTTTAAACACATAGAAACATAGATTTTATAGTGTGTAAAAAAGATAATTAAGATAACAAGTTATCACACATAGCTATGTGAATTGATGCAAGTGAAACGCCTTTTAACGTTCCAAAAAGCTATGTCTCTATGTGTTGAAATAAAAGCCACAGATGAAGTTAGATTAAAATCTGATCAATCTGCAAAATCTGCGTGAAAAAAAATAATAAAGAATGGCAAACCTGAAATCTGAAACAAAATAAAAAGTCATGGAAACACTAACCGTATTTATTCTATGTGGAGGAAAAAGCACTAGAATGCAGTCAGAAAAAGGACTAGTTCTGTTTCAGGAAAAACCATTTATTGAGCATATAATTCAGGCAATTTTGCCCATTACAAAAAACATTACATTAATAACAAATACAAAAGAATACGATTATTTAGACTATGAAAAAATACCCGATATTATTTTAGATAAAGGTCCTTTAGGTGGAATTTACACCGCATTATCACATTCTGAAACCGAGTTTAAT
Source organism: Flavobacterium chryseum (assembly GCF_004362015.1). Classification (GTDB taxonomy): domain Bacteria; phylum Bacteroidota; class Bacteroidia; order Flavobacteriales; family Flavobacteriaceae; genus Flavobacterium. The sequence goes on along the minus strand of NZ_SNWW01000005.1, from coordinate 278,943 downwards.
CTGATACTAAGCTGTGATATTCCGTTAATTTCAACCGAATTATTATCAGAATTAATTTCAAAACATAATGAAGAAGCACTGATTACCGTTTTTGCTTCAGAAAGCAGATTACATCCGTTGATCGGGATTTATTCTAAAAAAGTATTGCCTGTTATCAAAAGCGCAATTGATAACGACGATTTAAAAATGATGAATTTAATTGCGAATGTTCCGCATCAAATCATCACAATTGAAGAAAGTGAAAACTTTCATTTAACCAATATTAATTCGGCAGACGAATTAAACGACCTTAATATCAATTTAAGTTAAAAGCTATGCGAAATTCAAAAACACCAAAATTAACGATTGTAGGCGCAGGTCCAGGTGATGCCGAATTGATCACACTAAAAGCAATAAAAGCCTTAGAAGCTGCAGATGTAGTTTTGTATGATGCTTTGGTAAACGAAGAATTATTGCAGTACGCAACCAATGCCGAAATTCATTTTGTAGGCAAACGTTTAGGCTGTCACGCTTATACGCAGGATCAAATTAACGAATTGATTGTTTCGATGGCCAATCGTCACGGTCATGTAGTGCGTTTAAAAGGCGGTGATCCTTTTATTTTTGGAAGAGGAAGTGAAGAAATAGAATACGTAGAAAAATTTGGTTTAGAAACTGCTATTGTTCCCGGAATTTCATCAGCTTTAGGCGTTCCGGCTTCGGTGGGAATTAGTTTGACACAACGCCAAATTGCCGAAAGTTTTTGGGTTATAACAGGAACAACATCAAATCACGCATTATCAAAAGATATTCATTTAGCGTCAAAATCAGCTGCGACAGTAGTTATTTTGATGGGAATGCATAAATTAGAAGAAATAATTTCGATTTATAAAGAGAACCGTACCGATGATTTGCCAATTGCCATTATTCAAAACGGAACAAAAAATACAGAGCAGAAAGTAGTTGGAACTATAAATTCTATTGCTAAATTAGTATCAGAAAATAAAATCTCTTCGCCGGCAATTATTGTGATTGGTGAAGTGGTGAAAAATACTTCAAAACTAACTTCTTATTTTCAGGAGCATTTTGATGATGAATTTATTTTTCAGAATTTAAATTTATAATAATGATTGAAGTTAAATATTTTGGAGCTGTCGCTGAAAAAACAAAATGTGATTTCGAAAAAGTATCTTTTTCTGATATTTCATTGCAGGATTTGCTGCAGGATTTAGAAGAAAAATACCAATTCGACTCCCTGTCTTTTAGCGTTGCAGTAAATCAAAAAATAGTACAAAAAGCAGCTGATTTAAAGTTACAAACTAGTGATGTTGTTGCTTTGTTACCTCCATTTGCCGGAGGTTAAAATGAATGGTATGAATACAACAGCACGTTATAACAGACAAATAATCCTTCCTGAAATTGGAGATTCTGGTCAGGAAAAACTAACTAAAGCTAAAGTTCTTATTATTGGAGCAGGAGGTTTAGGAGCTGCTGTATTGCCTTATTTGGCTGCCGCTGGTGTAGGTGAAATTGGAATTGTCGATAACGATGTTATTGAACTTTCGAATTTACAGCGACAGGTAATTTATAAAAGTTCGGCTGTTGGAAAACACAAAGTTAACGAAGCCAAATTGATGGTTTCAGAATTGAATCCGTTGGTAAAAGTCAATGCAATTGAAGAAAAATTATCAGCAAAAAACGTTATCGATTTATTTGAAAACTATGATATTATTGTTGACGCAACAGACAATATTGCGATAAAATATCTCATAAACGATGCTTGTTTAGTAACTAATAAACCAATGGTTTACGGATCTATTTTTAGGTTTCAGGGTCAGGTTTCGGTTTTCAATTATCAAAACGGACCCACTTACAGATGTTTGTATCCTGATGGAAACAGCAACGCATTAAATTGTGAAGATGCTGGAGTGATCGGAATTTCAGTTGGAATAATCGGAATGCTGCAAGCCAACGAAGTCATAAAAATGATTCTAGAAATAGGAGAGGTATTGAGTGGTAAAATACTGGTGTATAATATTTTAAACAACGAACAGCAAAAGTATGACTTCGAAAAAAACACTCATCTTGTAATAGATAAAAACACATTTCTTCAGAAATATAATCTCGTTGAAAATCAAGTTGAAGAAATATCTTTTGAAGAAATTGTAAATGAAATTAATAAGGATGAGGTTCTTTTTTTAGATGTTAGAAATGAAGATGAATTGCCGAAAATTAATTTTGAAAATAGTATTCAGATTCCGTTAATGAATTTAGAAAACGAAATAGAAAAACTGAATTCAAACCAAACGATCTATGTTTTCTGTCAATCCGGAATAAGAAGTAAAATTGCGGTCGAATTGCTTCAGAAAAAAGAATTTAATAAAGTAAAAAGTATTGCTGGTGGAGTTTTAGCAATGAAGCAATTATTAAATGAAGAAATAAAAATATAGGCAGAGTTACAATATAGTTAGTGGGTACGTCTCGTTTGTCATTTCGACGGAGGAGAAATCACACTCGTATTCGACAAAGATTAACGAAATGCTGTACGGAGTTTCTAGTGTGATTTCTCCTCCGTCGAAATGACAAGATTGTGGTTGATTTTTTAATTTAAAATAAAAATTAGTGAAAATTCGTGTAATTCGTGGCAAAAGAAATCCTTATAATCTGTGGCAAAAAATAGAAAACAATGAGTAAAAATGTATTTGTAGAAGGACCAATTGCTCCTGAATTTATAGCCGAGTCAATCGCCAAACATCAATCGAAACATACGATTGGTGCGCACAATATTTTTTTAGGACAAGTTCGTGCTGATGTCATTCACGACAATACGGTTGTAGCGATCGATTATTCCGCTTATACAGATATGGCAAACGAAGCATTGCACGCCATTCGGGAAAAAGCTTTTGCTAAATTCGACTTAACCTGCATGCACATTTACCATAGTTTAGGTATTGTAAAAGCAGGTGAAATTTGTCTTTTTGTATTTGTTTCTGCAACGCGACGCAAACAAGTTTATGAAGCGACAGAAGCCATTGTAAACTGGATAAAAACAGATGTTCCGATTTTTGGTAAAGAGATGTTTGAAAACGATACATTCACCTGGAAACAAAATACCTAAAAAACAGAATGGTAGATATTACGCATAAAATAAGTACATTAAGAGTTGCAACAGCCACAGCAATTGTCAAAGTCAGCAAACAAGAAACAATTGATGCCGTTGTAAATAATCTGGTACCGAAAGGAAATGTACTGGAAATGGCTAAAACGGCCGGATTATTTGCAGTAAAAAACACGCATTTATCGATTCCGGATTGTCATCCAATTCCAATTGAATTTACTTCTGTTGAATATAAAATTGAAGGTCTAACGATTCAGATTATCTTCAATGTAAAGACGGTTTACAAAACCGGAGTTGAGGTGGAAGCCATGCACGGCGCATCAATAGTAGCTTTAACAATGTACGATATGTTGAAACCAATTGATAAAGAAATCGAAATTTCAACCATCAAATTAATCAATAAAGAAGGCGGAAAATCGTCTTTCAAAAATAAATTTCCGGACACCATAAAAGCAGCCGTTTTTGTTTGTTCTGATTCCATTTTTGCCGGCGATAAAGAAGATCGTTCGGGAAAAATAATAGTAGAAAAATTAAATTCGTACGGAGTTGAAACTGCGCATTATGAAATTATTCCTGATGAATTGGATATTATTCAGGAACGAACTAAGGCTTTCGCCGAAGGACATCAGTTGGTCATTTTTACGGGTGGCACCGGATTATCTCCAAGAGATGTTACGCCAGAAGCTTTAGCGCCATTGTTAGAAAGCAGAATTCCGGGAATTGAAGAAGCAATTCGCAATTACGGACAACAACGTATGCCATATGCAATGCTTTCAAGAACAGTTGCAGGAACATTAGGGAAAAGTCTGGTTTTGGCTTTGCCGGGATCAACAAACGGCGCCAGAGAATCGATGGATGCTGTTTTTCCGCATGTTATGCACGTTTTTCATATTTTAAAAGGAAAAAATCATGATACCCTCTAACACTATTTTGACGGATGATTTTGGGCGAAAACACAACTACTTGCGTATTTCGTTGTTAGAGAAATGCAATTTGCGTTGTACGTATTGCATGCCTGCTGACGGAATTGAATTATCTCCAAAAGCCAGTTTAATGACGGCTGAAGAGATTTTTTCGATTGCCCAAACCTTCGTAGAAAATGGTGTAGATAAAATAAGATTGACCGGTGGAGAGCCTTTGCTAAGAAAAGATTTTCCAGAGATTATTTCCAAGTTAGCTTCGCTTGAAGTTTCTATTTCTATTACAACTAACGGAATTTTAATTGATCGTCATATTGATGTTTTAAAGCAATTTAATGTCAATAAAATCAATTTGAGTTTGGATACTTTGGTAGCTTCTAAATTTCACACCATAACGCTTAGAAATCAGTTTGATAAAGTAATTGATAACTTGCATTTGCTTTTGAACAATGATTTTCAGGTAAAAGTAAATGTAGTTTTGATGAAGGGTTTCAATGAAAACGAAATCATAGATTTTATCAAACTAACACAGTTTTTGCCCATTTCAATTCGGTTTATAGAGTTTATGCCTTTTGCGGGAAACGAGTGGGACAGAAGCAAAATGGTTTCTCAAAACGAAATTTTATCGCAGGTTGAAGCATCTTTTTCAGCTGAAGATATTCTGAAATTAGAAGACGAAAAAAATTTTACAGCCAGAGCGTATAAAATAAAAGATTTTCAGGGCGATTTCGGGATCATAAGTTCGATTACAAATCCTTTTTGTGATGGCTGCAACCGAATCCGCCTGACAGCCAACGGCAAAATTAAAAACTGTCTTTTTTCAAACTCAGAAACGGATTTACTGACACCATTCAGAAACGGCGAATCGATCACGAATTTAATTTCAGAATCAATTAAAAACAAAAAGAAAGTTCGTGCCGGAATGGTTACCATTGAAGAAATGGATGATCCGAATTTGCATTTTGATAATCGCAGTATGATTGCGATTGGGGGATGAATTTCTTTATGACCGTACAGATTGTCCTTGCGAGAAACGAAGCAATCTCACGACTATAATCCCTAAACTTTGCTTATCATTAGTGTGTTTGCTTCGTTCCTCGCAATGACATAAAATGAGAACAAAAAAAAAGTTTCAACTTTTTCAAGTTAAACCTTTTTAAAATATTATTTTTTCTTTTTAGCTTTTGCCTTTTTTTGAGACTTCACTTTTTTCTTTGCTATTTTTTTAGCTTTAGCTTTATCCTTTGCTTTTTTAGCTTTTTCTTTTTTCTTTGCTGTAGCTTTTTGTTTTGCTTTTTTAGCTTTCTCTTTCTTCTTATCGTTTTTAGCTTTTTCTTTTTTCTTTGCTAATTTCTTTTTGGCTTGCTCTTTTTCCTTTTCTTTCATTTTTTTCTTCTTTTTATCTTTTGATTTGTCTTTAGTAGCTTCTTCTAATCCAACTACTTCATTTGTATTTTCTTCTTTTGAATCTGTACCTGTAATTTCAATTGGCGGTACTTTTTCTTGTGGTTTTGCAACAGTAGTTAATACTTTTTTTGCAGGTGTTCTACGTACCGTTGTTTTTGGAGTAGTCGTTGCAACTATTGGTTTTATTGTTGCAGATGCAGCAGGCTTGGCAGTTGTTGTTGCTTTGCGAACTGGCGTTTTTGCAGCTGGAGTATTTACAGGATTGGTAGTCTCTGTAACCGGCTTGCTATTTTCAGTCGCAGGTGAATCGATTTTCTCAGGGGTAATTTCTTCGTTGTTGTTTTCCATATTATTGTGCTTTTAAAAGAGAATATTATTAACAATGTAAACAAATTGTTAATTTACGGTTAAGTAAAGATAATTATAAAACAAACTCCCCAATGTTAAGTTTTTCATTAAATTTAAGAGTTAAAATATTGACTGCTAAACTTTTAGTTTTTTAGTAGAAAATAAAAAATGAAATCTCTTAACAATTCTACATGAAAAATGAAGTAAATTACTGTATAATTAAAACGTTTGGAAGGAATTTGTTTCTAATTGATTTCTTTTGAAACGAGTGTACTAGCCCCGATGGGAGGGAAAGTCCTTTTGTGCGGTCCCGAGTTTTCGGGAAGTACAAAAGATTACTTGACTATTATGTTTATTTTAATTTGTGTTCAGTAAACTACGTTTTGTAAGGACAGCGGGATTAGCTTCTAAAAATTATTCTGATAAATATTGAAGTTTAATTAATTGGCTACAACTTCTAAAAGCTTAAAATTGCTTTTTGGGCCTTCACATAAAGAACAGCAGTAATTTTCGGCTAAATCGGTAAACAAAATACCTTTCGGAATTCCCTGAGATTCATCTCCGTATTCTGTATTATAAAGCGTTAAACATTCCTGACATTGATAAATCTCTAATTGCGGTTTTTCTTTTTTCTGAATATTTTCTGTAGTTTCCGTTGTAGAATTTCCGAGTTCATCGAAATATCTTCGGCTTAATTCAATTAAGATGGTAGGCAATTCGAGTTTGTCAATATCCTGCGAATGCACAATGTATTCTCGTGTATTTGGGTCGAAATTCTTTGCAAACAGAACATTATACGTATCACGAATTTTGATTGATTCGAGAGCTGCCGGCAATTCATTTTTTTCAACCACGATTGAAGTAAAATAATGACCATCGCGATTGTATTCGGACAAACCGAAAGTAAGTCCGTACGTGCTGATGTCAAATTGATCGAGCGTACGGACGAGAAAAGTTTTAAGATTCAAAGCCCATTCCATCGCAACAGGCAAATGCCAGTTTAATTCTAAAAGAGAATGACGAACGTTGATTCCTTTTTTGCCGAGAAATTTCTCCCATTCAAGTTTTCGGTCTTTCGGAATTCCTTTTACAATAAACGACTTCCAGGGCGTGATGCATATCTTTCCGATTTTGCAATCAAAACACAAATCGCACATTTCTTTCAGGAAATCTAAATCGTATAAATTATTTCTCCAGTACAAACCCAGCCAATACTGATCGATTCCCATTCGGTTCATGCCTTCGTAATAGGGAAAAGGATAAAAAGGAATATTTAAAGGTTTGTCGATTGTTCTGTTATTGGTGTCTAAAACTTCGCTAAGGAGACTGAAAAGTATTTCGATTCCGCACGATTCCTCGGCGATTATTTTTTCGATTTGATAATAAAAAGTTGCAATATCCCAACTGTAAATCAAAACAGGATATACTTCCATGCGTTCCCATTTTGGTAAACGAAGGTAGAGATACCAATAATCTTCGTGTTCTGAAGCTATAAAATTAAGATGTCCTGTAAACAGCGGAACTAACTGTTGCTTAGGATCTGTGATATTAACTTTAAGTTTTGGCTGTTCTTTAAACTGCTCTAAAATATAAAGAAATTTATTTCCGGTAAGCCAATTGGTATTTCTGAAAATATCTGTAGAAACATAAGAGGAAACAATATTATTGCCGCTTTGTTCATTAGGAAGCACAAAATGATGTTTGCCTAATTTTTCCTTATCTAAATATTTTAATCCTTTCGGAAAAATAATATCCTGTCTTGAACCAAACGAAATGGAATCTAAACCGTGTTCCATAGCCATATTAACAACTTCCCGAAGCTCTCCAGGCGAAATAACGCCTCCTTTTACTATTAGTCTTGTCAATTCCATTTTTTTAATTTTTGTTTCGGGTTTTCTTTGTTTCAGGATTAAGGTTACCACATTTTGTGTCATTTCGACGGAGGAGAAATCACATCCAGAGAGCAACGAAGCGTAAATCCGTTATGTGATTTCTCCTCCGTCGAAATGACAATACTTTGTCAAAAAACTAAACTTTACATTTCGCTAAAATCTCTTTAACTTCTGTTTTACAACTTCCACAACCTAATCCGGCTCCGGTATTTTTACATAAATCGGTAAAATTATTAACTCCGCTTTTAATTGTTTCTTCAATGTTTCCGGCTCCAACCTGACTGCAGGAGCACACTAATTTTCCTAAAACCGGTTTTGCATTTGAGCTTCCTCTAAGCAATAAATTTCGTTTGTCTGATAATTCGATTTTGCTTTCGATCATCGTTTTAAATTCGGCAAACTCATTTTTATCTCCCATTAAAATCGCACCAACCAGCAAATCGTTTTTAACGATGCATTTTTTATAATAACGCTGTTTCAAATCGGCGAAAACAATTTCTTCGTAGGAGTCATCATTTTCCGGAATTTCAATTTCGCCAATACTGCACAAATTAATATCTTCGAGTTTCAGGATATTCATTAAAACAGAACCTTTGTAAAAACTGCTGATATCGCCCGCCAAAAAGTTAGCCAGAACATCAGCCTGTTCTTCAGCGGCAGAAGTTATTCCGAATAATTTATTATCGAATTCGGCGATTTCTCCAATTGCATAAATATCAGGATTCGAAGATTGTAAATATTGATTTACTTTAACACCACGACCGCAGGCCAATCCGGTTTCGCGCGCAATTTCAATGTTTGGAATTGTTCCGATCGTATAAACAATTGCGTTTGCCGTGATGGTTCTGCCACTTTTTAAAGCGATTTCGAGTTCATTATCATTATCGGTTTCAAAAACCGTACTCACTTCATTATCAAAATAAATTTGAATATCACGAAGCTGCACTTCTTCGGCCAATAATTTGCTTGAAACCCGGTCTAACTGGCGTTCCATCAAACGGGAAGCCCTTTGAATTATAGTAATTTTTACTTTTTTATGTTTTAATGCCGCAGCCAATTCTAATCCTAATAAACCACCGCCAATAATAACAACGTGCTGTTCTTCGGGCGGTAAATTTGTGCTGTCAAGATGTTTTTTTAAGCGATCAGCATCTTCTTTGCGTCTTACCGTAAATCGTCCCGGAAGATGAAGCTGCGCATTTTCAGGCACAAACGGACGGCTTCCGGTGGCCATAATCAAAGAATCAAAAGTATGTGTCTGTCCTAAACTGTCTTTTATTGTTTTTTCAGAAGTATTAATACTATCAATTGCTACTCCGGCTTTCATGGTAATGTTTAGCTTGTTTAAAGCTTCGCCATCTTTTACTTTTAAAAGTTGTTCCCAGGTAAATTCGCCCGTCATATATTCCGGAAGCAAAACACGATTGTAAAACGGATTTATTTCATTCGAAAAAACAATAATTTCATCGGTAGAATTGAATTCACGATAGTTTTGAATAAATCTGAAAGATGCTGCTCCGGCACCAATAATCGCAATTTTTTGAAACGGTTTTACATATTTCGTAATGGCAACGGTTGTGTATTTAAAATCAGGTTCTTTTGATACAGGATCGACAACAGTATTCGTTAAATTATTAGTTCTGTTTAAATCATTTTCCAGCTGTTTTCCCCAATGCATTGGAAGGAAAAGTACTTTTTCTCTAATCGAATCTGTTACTTTTGCTTTTACCCTAACTTCTCCGTTTTTGCTGCTTACAATAACAATGTCACCATTTTTAATTTCATTTTTATAAGCATCAATCGGGTTTATCTCTAAAACCGGACTTGGCGTATGTGTCATTAATCGGGACACTTTTCCGGTTTTGGTCATTGTGTGCCATTGATCCCGAACCCTTCCTGTTGTTAGAATAAAAGGGAATTGTGGTGTTGGCTGTTCCGAAGTATTTTCAATCGCCGTTGGTAAATTGAAAATTGCTTTTTGCGATGGCGTATAGAATTTTTTATCGGTAAAAAGGCGGGGCGTTCCCGGATGTCCATAATCAGGAACAGGCCATTGAAAAGTGCCTTCGGTTTTTAAACGATGATAATTTAAAAATGAAATATCAATATTGGTATTTTTGGTCAAAGCACAATGTTCTTTGTAAATTTCCTCGGCACTGTTGTAATTAAAACCATTGAAATTCATTTTTTTCGCAAAGCGAATTAAGATTTCAATATCCGGAAGTGCTTCTCCGGGCGCATTGATTCCTTTTGGTAAATACGAAATACGACGTTCAGAATTGGTCATGGTGCCTTCTTTCTCTAACCAACTGGCGGCAGGCAATAGTAAATCGGCATATTTTGAAGTGTCTGCATTATGCGAAATATCCTGAACAACTACGAATTTTGCTTTTTGTAATGCTTTTTCGATGCGACGGGAATCGGGCAAACTCACTAAAGGATTGGTACAGATGATCCAAACGGCTTTCATTTTTCCGGATTCTAAAGCTTCAAACATTTCAGTTGCGGTTAAACCCGGTTTATCTGAAATTTCATTAACGCCCCAAAAATCAGCGACTTCTTTTCGGTGTTCCGGATTTGAGATGTCTTTGTGCGCCGCTAATAATGTTGCCATTCCGCCAACTTCGCGTCCGCCCATAGCGTTGGGTTGTCCCGTTAAAGAAAACGGACCTGAACCCGGTTTACCAATTTGTCCTGTCAATAAAGATAAATTTAGCAAAGCGGTGTTTTTATTAACGCCAACGGCACTTTGATTCAATCCCATTGCCCAAAGCGAAATAAATCCTTTTGCTTTGCCAATAATATCAGCGGCAAGTTTGATGTCATTTACCGATATTCCGCAAAGTTTAGAAGCCTTTTCAAAAGAAGTACTTAGAACTAAGTCTTTATATTGTTTAAAATTTTCGGCATTATTTTTTACAAAATCATGATCTACATGGCCTTTTTCGATAATGCGTTTGGCGATGGCATGGTATAAAATAATATCAGATCCGGGAATAATCTGCAAATGCAAATCGGCGAAAGCGGCCGTATCCGTTCGCCTCGGATCAATTACAATGATTTTTATTTTTGGATTATTCTCTTTGTGTTTTTCGATTCTTCTGAATAAAATGGGGTGACACCAAGCCGGATTTGCGCCTGTAATCAGAAAAGTATCAGCCAATTCGATATCGTCATAAGCAATTGGAACAGAATCTTCTCCAAATGTTTTTTTATAACCTACAACGGCAGAACTCATACAAAGCCTGGAGTTGGTGTCGATATTATTAGTTTTCAAAAAGCCTTTTACGAGTTTGTTGACCAGATAATATTCTTCGGTTAAACATTGGCCTGAGATATAAAAACCAACGCTGTCCGGTCCGTGTTTTTTTATGATGGATGTAAAAACAGCTGCAGCGCGATCAAGAGCCGTGTCCCAACTTACGCGTTCGAGCGGATAGGATTTGCTACCGCGCATTTCAGGATATAAAATCCTGTCTGAAGTATCATTTACTACGTAATGCAAATTCATTCCCTTCGAGCACAACATTCCTTTATTGACAGGATGGTCTTTGTCGCCCGTTACCATCACGCCATTTTTAGTGTCGTTAGTAACGATGATACCGCAGCCAACGCCACAATACGAACAGGTAGTTTTGATTTTGGTATTTTGCATTAGAATTCGTTTTTGAATACTATTGAGTAAATTTCTTTATATAAGATAATTCACGTATAATGATATAAACAAAAATAAGTATTTTTACGTATAAATACGTAATTTTTTAGATTTTATTTTTAAGTTTAAAGTAAAGTAGAAGGAGAGAGGTAAAATGAAGAAGTATTGCAGAGTCGCAGTTCGTTTTCAGTATTTACTATTTTTGTAGAGACGCACAGCGGCGCCTCTACGTAACGTTTTGCAGAATTTATTTTTTTCTTCCAATAAATCGAATTACGGAACCTTTTCCGTTGTGAAATAAACCTTCGTTCAGTTCAATTTCTTTTTCTGTTAATTCGATGATTTCATAATTGGGAAAATCGGATTGAATTTCTTCAATGGAAAATAATGATTCAATGTCTTTTGGCCCGCCGACTTTATCGTTTAAAGCCAGATATTCCAAATGTTTTTTACTGAAAGCTTCGAAAATAATAATTCCGTTTTTGCTTAAATATTTGTCCAGCGTTTTATGGATCGAAGATTTAATTTCAGCAGGAAAATGAGCGTAAATTAAAGCAATAGCATCAAATTGTTCTGGCTGATAATTCAGCGATTCTAATTCTCCAACCTGATAATCAATTGAAACATTATTGGCTTCTGCCAGTTTTAAGGCTTTGTTTTTTCCTTCGGCACTAATATCAAAAGCACTGACATTCCAGCCTAATTTTGCTGCGAAAATCGCATTTCGTCCTTCTCCTTCGGCAGGAAAAAGAATCGATCCTGGATCTAATTTTGCGATTTGTTCTTTGAAGTAATTGTTGGGTTCTTCGCCGTACGCAAATTCTTCATTGCTGTAGCGGTCGTCCCATCTTTGAGTCCAGTTGTTCATAATTATATATTAAATTTAATGATTAAGGGTTTGTGGTCACTGTACAGCGTCCAATCTTGGTAAGTTCCAATTTCAACGCTTTCTAAAGTTTCGATAAAATCATTTGATGCAAAACAATAATCCATATGATATGGTTTATTTTCGTGTCTATAAAGGTATAAAGTTGGATGTTCTTCTTTGCCCTGAACCTGATTAAAATATTTATGATAAGTACTAAAAATATTCTTCTCGCCTAATTTATTTACCACAGTTGTATGGTTTCCTTCTCGTCGCGGTTTGTCCCAAATGGTATTACTGTTGAAATCGCCAATTAAAATAGTTTTACTTTCCTGAATTAAATCTTCATAATAATGAATCGCTTTCCAAACCTGAGTAACGTAAGCGCCATCTTTATCTGCCGGATTATTGGCCCAAACCGCAAATAAATTAAAATCAATTTTTCCGTCTGTTACGGCAATTGGTAAAATGTTTTTGAAATCAGGGTTACGACAATCCAATAATTGAAATCGATAATCGCTATAAGAGAAAACGCCAAGTCCTTTATGCGGATTTGTTCCATACCAAAGAATATCGGTTGGTAATTTTGTATTGCTTGGAAATTTAAGTTTTTCCGGATTTTCACATTCTGAAATTACTGCAATATCAGGATTATAAGCCAGAATAAATTCAGCTTTTTTTCTGAATGCCATGTTGCAGTTCCAGGCTATGAGTTTCATTTACTAGAAATTTTAAAAAGAGAATAAAGATTAAGCAACCCAAGTTCCTTCAACTTCATCAATAATCCATTTATTTTCACAACTAGAAAAAAGAATAAATGCTAATAAAAATGTTAAGTTTTTAAGTTTCTTCATCTACCAAATATACCAATTTAAAATGCAAAATAATTTATGTAAAAAAAAAATACCCTTTTCCAAAACTGAAAAAGGGCAAGTTATAATGTATATTTTCGAAAAATCTATTTCTTAAAAGTAAATCTTAACCAACAAGTTTTGTAATACCGCTACTTATGTCGATTTCTGCAAAATTATGTTTTCCCATAACGATAAGGAGTTTGTCTGAATTATATCCTACATATCTTATTTGAGGTTCTCCCAGTTTTGGTTTTCCACAAACAGAAATTACATTGGTTTGCCATTTCAGTTTATTGCTTTTATAAGCAGATATTGTTTGTAAATCATTTTCAACATAGTAGATAATGTTGTTTTTTTTAATTCCTCTTTTTTGTGTTTTTGCAAAATTAATTTCTGAGTCTTTTGAAATTAAGGCATCATTAAATTTTTGAGCAATAGAAGTTTGAGTTACAACAAAAGTAAGCATCGATAATTTTAAAAATTGTTTCATAGGATAGAATTTGGGGATTCATAATCGATTCAAATATACCTATTTAAAACATATAACAAGCTTTTAGAGAGTCAAAAAAAATACCCTTTTCGCGAAATAGGAAAAGGGTAGAATTTATATGTTAATTTTGAATAAAAACTATTTTTTCCACGTAAAAATTCGAGGATTTACAGAAATCATCAACCAAGCCCAATTGTTGGTGTGGCCGGCGTCTCCGGTTTTTATGAATTCTAAAGTTTTAGATCCGAACATTTGAGAGTAACCTCCTGTTAACGTAATTTCTTTTTTGAAATTAAAGCCGACAGTAAAGTCAACTTCGGTTCCTAAATAAGAATCAAGTTTCTCATTTAAAGGCGTAACGGCATCGGCAGCAGATAAAAATAGATGCGGAATCAAAGCAAACTGCCATTTGTTTACGTTGTAATTTAGTTTTAGAAATCCATCCTGTAAACCAACATTGTTTAAGTGTCCTCCGCCTACATAAAAATAATCCATATAACCATTAAAACCATGGTTCGTTCCAAAAATTGGATTGAATGATTTTATAACCCGGCTTCCGTCATTCGTGTTTTTTCCGGATAAAAATTCATATCCTACACCAGCCTTAAACGATTCTGTTATATTGTATCCAAAATTTACAGCAGCATTCCAGGCACTTACTTGTCGATCTGTACTTTTTCCGGTTTGTCCGTACAACCAAAAATTACTGTCTATTTTGGCTGTTTTATAGGTTAAATAAGGACCAAAAGTTTGTTTGTAATCTACTAATAATTTTTCAACAGTATTTTTATATTCATAACCTGTATTCAACAATAGAAAACTCACTCCTAATTTGTCTAAATTAGCATGGTACCAGGCATATTGCATTGCTTTATAGTTCGCTACAGTATACTGAGTTTGAAATGTATTTTCTGCATCAGAATTATAAGCTCCACCAAAATCTAATTGTTGTTTTTCAGTATGAAAAGAAACCGTTAATGCATCATGACTTTGTGCTTGCTGTCCCCAATCTTGTTCACCTAAAATACGCTGATTATCGTATGAAAGTACCTGACGTCCCATTCTGGCACTCCATTTTTCTGTTAAATCATATTGAGCCCAGGCTTCGAAAACAGCAACGCCATTTTTATCAGCCGCCGCACTAGGAGTAACATCTCCCCAGGTTCTGGTATTTTGAAAAGTCAATTTTACTGTAAGTTGATCCTGTTTGTAATTGAAATTCAACCTTGAGCGTTGCGAAATCTGAGAAGTTCCTTCCTGACCTTCCGCTAAAAGCGTTTTATAACCGTTTCGGTATTCAAAACGAGGTCTGATTTGCAGATTTACATCCAATTCCTGCGCCTGAATATCAGCACTAATTGCACCCAATAGTAATAGAATAATTATTCTTAGTTTTTTCATAACTGGCTTTTTAATTACGAGGCAAATTTAAATGATTAATACATTTATTTTGTAATGTAAATATCATAAATGAATTCTTTTTTGGTATATAAGTTAACTTATTGTATATCAATTACTTTTGATAAAATTGGTTGCTTTTCATTCATGATTTTGGTGATAGTGTAATGCATCCATATCAAACAAATGGCTGAAAATACCAGAATAAAAATCCATGAGCTTGACCAAATACCCGTTGAAGTTAACAGATAACTAAAAATTATCGGACCAAAAAAACCTCCTAAACCGCCAATCATTCCGACCATTCCGCCCACAACACCAACATCTTTTGGAAAATATTCCGGAATATGTTTGTACACGGCCGCTTTTCCTATTCCCCATGAAATTCCAATTAAAATTACCAAAACCAGAAACACCCACATATTGGCGTCGAATTTTATTACCGTGATTCCTTTGGCAATAAGTTCTTTTTTCTTTACGGTTTGATTTTGATTTACAACAACTTGCTGCCATGAAGTTCTGGTTGGGAAAATAGCATTTTCAGTTTCAAGCTCTTTTTTCTGTGCAATAGGAAAATCCGTATCTCCAATTTTTACATTTTCATTCGAAACCGAAGTGATAGTTCCTTTTTTAGAAGCTAAAACTCCCGGTCCGGTTGTTGTTATTTCCATTTTTGGAATCATTAGCAATGCACTCAAAATTACGGATGAACTCAAAACCCAATACATAACTTTTCGGGCTCCGAACTTATCAGATAAATAGCCTCCAAAAGCCCTGATAACGCCAGAAGGCAAGCTGAAAAGTGTGGCAAACAAACCGCCCATAACTAAACTGGTTTGGTAAACGTTCATGAAATTGGGTAAAAGCCATTGAGAGTAAGCAACGAAGCAGCCAAAAACTAAAAAGTAGTAAGCTCCAAAACGCCAGACACGTGCACTTTTTAAAGATTGAAGCATTTCTGAAACCGTTCTGGTATCGTTTTCTAATTTTTTGTTTTTAGCGAAAATTAAAAATGCAATTCCAATAACAACCAAAGCTGTTGCATAAATAACAGGAAGTATTTTCCAGCCGTTTTGAGGATCAGCTATTGAAAAATGATTGAGTAATGAAGGAGCTAAAAAGGTTGTGATTGCTGCTCCGGCATTTCCTATTCCGAAAATTCCCAAAGCTCTTCCTTGCCATTCTTTTGGATACCAAATTGAAGTATAGCCAATTCCGACGGCAAAGCTGGTTCCGACCATTCCAAACAAAAAGCTTAATAAGGCAAACAGGAAAAAGCTATCCGCTAAAGGCAATAAAAATAACGGAATGGAGCAGAGTAGGAGCAAAACTGAAAAAATGTATTTGCCGCCAAATTTATCCGTAAGTATTCCGATTGGTAAACGCATGATTGAACCGGTCAAAATTGGGATTCCCAGAAGCCAGCCAACTTGTACAACGCTCCAATGAAAAATGCTATTATCTACGAGAAAAGTTACCAATACACCGTTTAATGTCCAACAAGCAAAACACACGGTGAATGCTAAAGTATTCAAAAATAAAATCTTGTGTGATTGCGATAAAGAGTTTGTATTTTTCATAGTACTTAGATTTGTTTGATCAAATTTAAGTATATGTAAGTATTAATACGTATTTAAATCTAAGTATTTTTAGTTTATAAAGTAGATTTGTCAAGATGATAAAATTGATTGGCTATTTTATCAAAATGCTATTTTTACAACCTCATTTTTAAAGTTTAAACAGATTTACAAAAGAGAATATTCTGTCGCTTTATTAGAAAGCTCTATTAAATTTTTCACCTTCAGTTTTTTCATCAAATTAAAGCGATGTACTTCGGCAGTTCTTTTGCTGATTTCAAGTGCTTCAGCAATTTCTTTATTTCCTTTTCCGGATAATAAAAGCGTCAGGATTTCTTTCTCTCTTTTGGTAATCATCATTTCTTCGCCTAAATTTTGTTTCGGTTCTAGAGATGTTGAAGGATTGGTTAACTGACTGATTAATATTGAAGAAATATCGCCGCTAAAGTATTTTCCGCCAGCTGCAACAGTATGCAATGCTTTTAAAAATTCTTCTTTACTGGAACCTTTCAATAAATATCCATCGGCTCCTGCTTTTATAGATTTCAAAACATATTCTTCAGATTCGTGCATCGAAAGCATAATGATTTTTACATCATTACTATCACTTCTAAGTTTTTCTACTACCTCAATGCCAGTTAAATTCGGCATACGAATATCTACTATAAGTAAGTCTGGTTTGTTAGTTGCCACAACTTCAAGAGCATCGGCTCCGTCAATTGCTTCGCCTACAACCTCGATGTTTGCTTCGTTTTCTAATAAAGATTTTATTCCATCTCGAACAAAAACATGATCATCTGCCAGAACTACTCGAATAGTATTACTCATGGTTACTTAATTTTGATGCTGAATTATTACGTATATTCATCTATAAATATTAGGCTAAGGTACGTAATTTTGAAAAGAAATTCCAAATTTGAAATTCCAAATTTGAAATTCCAAATTCCAATTGCAATTAGAATATCAATTTCAAAAATCAATTTCAATATAACCTTTACAATCTGTGTCATCTCGACGGAGGAGAGATCACACTCGGGATTCGACAAAGATTGGCGATTTTGATTGTAGAGCTTCTAGCGTGATCTCTCCTCCGTCGAGATGACAAAAATTGGGTAAATTGGTTTGTCTTGCAGGACTTCTCCCGAAGCCTCGGGATCGCTCAGTCTGACAAACTGTGCTATTGGAATTTAGAATTTAAAAAATTTGGAATTTCCCTTTTTAAATCGGGATATTAAAAGTAATTCTCGTTCCTTCACCTGGAATTGATTTAAAGAAAACGCGCCCGTTGATGTATTGAATTCGTTCTTTCATAAACAACATTCCCATTCCGGATTCGCTGTTGCGTTTTTTGTCTACTGCATTAATATCGAATCCTTTACCGTTGTCATCTACAATAATACTCAGCAAAGTGCCGCTATGCGAAAGCTGAACAATAATATGCGATGATTCGGCATATTTTATCGCATTGTTTATGGCTTCCTGCGTAAGGCGGTAAATATTAATTTCTATTAAAGAATCAAGACGCTGGTTGAAATCTGTTTTATTATAAAAGAGAATTTCTTTTCCTGTCAATTTCGAAAGTTCCTGAGTAAGTTTTGCTAACGAAGAAACGATTCCGTGATCGCTTAATTCCGGAGGCATCAAGTTGAAAGTTGCTGTTCGAACGCCTTTTATAATATCCAGCGATAATTTCTTAAGATATTCTATTTTTTGAGCCGCTTTTTCTTTGTCGTCCAAATTAATACTTTCCAGACTAAACTTTAAGCCCGTAAGCATTTGCCCAATTCCGTCGTGAATTTCTTTCGCAATTCGGTTTTGTTCGTTTTCCTGATTTTCAACAATTTTACTCGAAATAATCTTTTGCTGATTGATTTTTTCAGTACTGTTTTCAATGTTCAGGCGTTCGACTTCACGCTGTGCTTTTTTGCGTTCGGTAATGTTAAAACAAACAATTAAAAGTTCTAATTCTTCTTTTTTAATCGTTACGGGAACCATTGATAAATCGAGCCAGATGGTTTGACTTTCTTTATTGATGATTTTAATTTCGCCTTGCCAGCCACTTCTGTGTTTCTCAAAAATAATGCGGTCAATGTTGAGTTGTTCTTTTTCATCTGTAGTTAAAACTTCAGAGAATTTTTTATTAGATGAAAACTTGGTATAATTGATAAGTTTTGCGAATTTTTCTCCAATATGAATGATCGAGCCGTCTGGTGCAATTCGGCAATACAACAGCGTATTTTCCATTGCATAATTCAGTGACTTTAATTCTTTTACCGAGTTTTCTTTTATTTCGCTGATAATTTCTGTGTCGTATGCGAGTTTTAAAGCTTTCTTTTCAGAAGATAAAAGTCTTGTGATTAACCTTTCTATTTTTTTATTTGTCGGTTTAAAAATAAAGAAGAATTCTAAGAGAAGTATCAATAACGTAAAACCGAAAATCCAGTATTCTATTTTGCGTTGTTCTGTAACTTTTTCGTGTGCTTCAAGATCGTATTGTGTTACTATCTGATTCATTTTTGAAAGAAAAAAACCTTCGTTTTCCAGAATAATTTGTACCAGTTTTTGATTTTCAGTCGATTTTTTTTGCTCTAAATTCAGCAGAAATGAATCGGTTGTTTGCGCAATTTTATTGAAGATCGGATTGATTTCCAGATATAATTTATGAAGTGTTTCTGATTTTTCTTTCGGAAAAGCCAAACTGTCATTGCCGTTTTCAAGTGCATTTTGATTCTTTTTCCAAAGTGAAAGAACACCTTTTAAATGTGAGATTTGTTTTGAGGAAGCAGTATCAGAAACATAATGTAAAATCAAAACTTCTTTGACGATTTTCTGGCTCAGCATTCTTTGTTTACCGGAAAAATTAATGATTTTAGAATCGCTTAGTTGCTGATTTAGATTGTATTGAACTAAAATTTGACTTACAATTATAGTTACAGCAATAGTAAGAAGCGCAAAAAAATACAAACGGCGTAAATTTTTGAAAGTGATTTTGTCTTCTTCCTGATTGTTTTTTTTCATACGAGATTATAATCCTAAAGAAGCTTTTATAAGGTTCAGATTTTCTTCAGAATAATTGATTTTTAAGGCTTCCTGATGTCCTTTTTCAGACATTTTATCCCAGGTTTTTTTGATGATGTTTTTTAGTTTTTCCTCGTCGTGTTTGTGTACAAAAGGATCTAAATAATATTCTAAAAAAACAAGACAGATTACATCTTCAAGCAATTGTGTTTCAGCATCTTTTTTAAGTAATTTCTTTTCGATTAAAAAAGAAACTCTTGCAATAAAATCCGAGTTGTATCCTGCTTTCTCTAAAATTTCGGCTGTGGTTTTGGCGTGAAATTTTTTAAGATCTTCTCTCCATTTCAAATAGCCCACACGATCCATTGGGTACGATTCGCGCGATACTTTCCATCTGCAAATATGCTGTGCTTTCGAAGCAATCTGAATTTCTTCAGAAGCCTCAGGCTCAAACTGCAATAATCGCTCATACATTCGGTTAGAATATAATAATTCCTTTGGATATTCTGTATTTTGATCCATTTCGATATTTGTATCCTGAGCGTTTTCAGCATCAATCCATTCGCTTGCTTTTTGAAAAGGTGTAGTCATTTTTTGGTAAAATAATAGATTTTCAAATATACGGAATTAAGTTTTAAAGCTTAGTTTTTTAAACACATAGAAACATAGGTTTGTTTTGCGGCTAAAGGCGTTTCACTTGCATGAATGCACATAGCAATATAGAATGTAATTACGATAGTTTTGTCATTTCGACGAAGGAGAAATCTTCGCGAGAAGCTCGACAAAGAATTGAATTCTCATTGCGGAGTTACTTGTGGAGATTTCTCCTTCGTCGAAATGACAAGATTGCGCAATAAGATCTAAAATTTTGCAATCAATCAACAAAACCAACAAAAACCTCATTTTCAATTACTCTAATTGGATAGATTGCAATTTTATATTCTTCGCCGTTTAAGTTCGAACCATCAACTAATGAAAAAGTTTTTTTATGCATTGGGCAGGCAATCTTCGGAATATCATCAGCAGATCCCGTCATTCCTCTGGCCAGAACCATTTCCATTTTGTGCGGGCAGGCGTTTTGGCAAGCGTACCATTCGTTACGGCGCGTAAAATTAAAAATAGCAATCTGCTTGTTTTTGTATTTGATACAGCCACCGCGATTGGTTGGAAAATCTTCTACTTTACCTGCTTTGAACCAAATTGTTGCATCGTTTGGATGCACTGTTTCGTATTGATTTAAGATTTCTTCCATGATAACATTTTTTTGTTTCCTGTTTCTTATCCCTCTTTTTACAATCAAGAATTGATGGCGCAGTAAAAAAGAGGGTAAGAAGGACAGCAAACGTTTTTGTGATATTTTTTCTTTTTTTGGAGCTGTTTTTTAATTAAAAATTGAGAATTAAAAATTAAAAATCTTTGAGACTGCTATTCGTTGTAATAGCTATGTGTTTTAATGCAAGTGAAACGCCTTTTTTATTGATTTATATAAATCTATGTTTCTATGTGTTTAAAATTATTCATAAAGTTACAACCACGCTTTTGGAGCCTTTTGATCTCGTAAAGGAACAAAAACAACATTGTCATCTTTCTCTTCAGAGTTTACAAAATGATTAAAACGTTTTAATAATCTTGGTTTTTCTAATACTTGTTTCCATTCGCATTCAAAAGTGTTTACCAGAGTTTCCATTTCGGCTTCAAGTGTTTCGCAGATTCCTAAACTGTCCTCGATAATTACTTCTTTTAAATATTCTAAACCACCATCCAGTTTTTCTAACCAGGTCGAAGTTCGAATCAGCGGACCAGCTGTGCGGATGTAATACATTAAAAATCTGTCCATATATTTGATAACCGTTTCTTTGTCGATTTTTTCGGCCAATAAAACAGCGTGTTTTGGATTTGCACCACCATTTCCTGCGATGTATAAATTCCACCCGCCTTCAACTGCAATTAATCCAAAATCTTTTCCGCGAGCTTCGGCACATTCGCGAATACAAGCCGAAACACCGCCTTTTAATTTATGCGGAGAACGAATTCCTTTATATCTGTTTTCAAGTTCGATGGCAAATCCGGCGCTGTCATCCATTCCGTAGCGGCACCAGGCATTTCCAACACAGCTTTTTACGGCACGAAGCGATTTTCCGTAGGCGTGACCGCTTTCAAAACCATTATCGATTAATATTTTCCAGATTTTAGGAAGATCACTCAAATGCGCTCCAAATAAATCAACTCTTTGCGCTCCGGTAATTTTAGTATATAAATCAAATTGTTTGGCCACTTCTCCTATGACAATTAATTTCTCCGCAGTAATCTCGCCTCCGGCAACTCTCGGAACAACAGAATAAGTTCCGTTTCGTTGAATATTAGCCAGAAATCTATCGTTAGTATCTTGTGTAGTAACATGTTTGTTTGCCGTATCATTATAGATACTGGAGAAAATTGAAGCCACAACAGGTTTGCAAACTTCGCAACCGTCGCCTTTACCGTGATGATCTACAACATCATAGAAACTCTGATATTTATTAATTTTTACCAAGTCGAATAATTCCTGACGCGTGTAGCTAAAATGCTCGCAAATAACATCTTTTACTTCTTTTCCAAGTGATTTTTGAGTGGCTTTTACCAAATCTGAAACCATTGGTTTACAGCCTCCACAGCCCGAAGTTGCTTTGGTTGCTTTTACAACATCTGAAAAACTAGTACAAGATTCGTCTAAAATTTTACAGCAGATAGCACCTTTGGTTACATTTTCGCAAGAACAAATTACAGCAGTATCAGGAAGATCCATAACGCTTCCTAAAGAAGAACCTTCAGAGCCATCGCGAGAACCTAAAATCAGATCTTCCGGGTTTTTTGGCAAGGCCATTGCGTTGCTGAAAATTTGAAAAAGAGCATTGTAATCGCTGGAATCTCCAACCAAAATTCCGCCCAATAAGGTTTTAGAATCTTTGGTAACGTTGATTCGTTTGTAAATTCCACTTAATTTATTCTCATAAATAATGGCTGTTACGTCGTTATTTTCTACGAAAGGATCACCAAAACTCGCCACTTCAACACCAATTAATTTTAATTGCGTCGACATATCAATCGTTTCTCTCATGGTTTTAGAACCATTTAAGATTTGTTCAGCAGCAACATCGGCCATTTCGTAACCTGGAGCAACAAGTCCGTAAATGTTTTGATTGTAAAGTGCCACTTCGCCAATCGCATAAATAGAAGGATCTGATGTCTGCATTTGATTGTTTACCACAACACCGCCTCGTACGCCAACTTCAAGTCCTGAAACACGAGCCAGTTCATCTCGAGGTTTAATTCCGGCAGATATAACCAACATGTCTACTTTTAACAATTCGTCATCGGCAAACATCATTCCTGTTATGCTTTCTTTTCCATCGATATATTGCGTGGCTTTGTTAAGATGAATGCCTATGTTTAATTCTTCGATTTTGGATTGCAGCATATCACTTGCGCCTTTGTCTAATTGTCTCGGCATCAAACGTGGCGCAAATTCAACAACATGCGGATTTAAGCCTAAATCTCTAACTGCCTTTGCAGCTTCAAGACCTAACAATCCACCGCCAAGAACGGCTGCTTCTGTTGCGCCTTTTTGTTTTATTTTTTTGGCGTAGGCCATAATTGCATCCAGATCTTCAATGGTTCTGTATACAAAAACACCTTCTTTTTCGACTCCGTCAATAGGAGGAACAAAAGCCGAAGAACCTGTGGCCAAAACCAAGTAATCATACGTATGTGTTTTTTCTAAATGCGTATGAATTGTTTTTTCGTTTCTGTTAATGTCTGTAATTAATTCTGATGTATTTAGAATAATGTTGTTTTCTGCATACCAGTTGCTTGTAGATAAAGATAAATCGTCTGCAGTTTTTCCGCCAAAGTATTCACTTAAGTGAACTCTGTCGTAAGCACGTCTTGGTTCTTCTCCAAAAACGGTAATCTGATACTTTTCCTGTCCTGATTTTGCAATGAATTTTTCGCAAAATTTATAACCAACCATGCCGTTTCCAACTACTATTACTCTAATCATGATTTCTTTAATTAAGTATTACTATGCAAATATAAGTATTTATACTTATATAAATACTTATTATTTTTATTTTTTGATTGAATAAATACTTTTTGACTACGTATTTTATCGTAATGATTTACATAATGCAGGTTTTGGAAGAATGTATTCATTTAAAATATTTTAAATTTGAAAACATTCTAAATAATGATTTCAAAAAATTGTCGTAAATTCATAAGAATTTTATCTATGTTTTGTGTAAAAAATGATATTCTTAATAAAAACGTTATGAAAAATATACTTTCAATCTTGCTTTTACTTTCTTTAATGGTAGGCTGTAAATCTTCAGCAGGCAAAACTTCGATTACAGAACCTATCTCTGAATATGGATCTCAGGAGGATGAGATGAAGTATTATTTTACAGCAACAGGAAATGAACCGTTTTGGGGATTAAAGATGGGAAATGAAAATACAGTTTTTACATCATTAATTCCGGGAAAAGAAAAGCTTGTTTTTTCTTCTGTTGAAGCTGTAAAAGCTATGGATGCGAATGTTAAAATGTATAAAGTAAGTAACGAAACCTCACGCGCAACAATTACGATTCAACAATTAGATTGTCAAAATTCGATGTCCGGTATTATTTTATCGTATAAGGTTTCGATAGAAATTAAAAGTAATACTGAATTGGAATCTACAAAAATGGACGGCTGCGGAAAATATAATACTGATTACAGACTTCACGATATTTGGGTTTTGGAAGAACTAAACGGATTTAAAGTTTTTATAACTGATTTTCAAAGAGAATTGCCTCGAATTGAAATCAATTCGACCGAAAATACATTTATGGGTTATGGAGGTTGTAATGCTATTAGCGGTACCATTTTTTATGAAAAAGATTTGCTTAGATTTTCTAAAGTTATTTCAACTTTAATGGCTTGTGCTTCTGGGAATAAAGAAAATGAATTTTCAAAAGCACTTCAAAGTACAACTACTTATTCGATTGAAAATAATAGACTAACACTTTCTAATCCGTCAGGGAAACTTTTAGTTTTTAGAAAAGTAGATTAAAATTCAGATTTTAAAAATGTCTTAGAATGGTTTAAAAATGACGTCTGAATACATAGAGAGGCATTAAGCTTGCAATATTTTTGTAAAATAAAACTTATATATTTATTTTACATGAAAAAGATTTTAATGTTATGTATTGCAGTATCATTAGCTTGTAGCTGCAAATCAAGTAAAGATGCAAATTCTACTGCAAATTCTACAACAAGTACAAATGCACAAACAGTTGAAAAGAAATTGCAACAAAACTGGGTTTTGGAAAATTTAAATGGAAAAGTTGTTACTGAAAAAGATTTTTCAAGCCTTCCAAGAATCGTAATGACTTCTTCTACTTTTTCAGGATCTACAGGATGTAATGCGATTAAAGGAAATTTAGTTTCAAAAGGTGCAGGACTAGTTCAGTTTCAGAATCTAACTTCAGAAACTAAAAAATGTGATGCAAAAAAAGAAAATGAATTTTTGCAGTTGTTAAGAACGAATTCAGGTTATTCTATTGAGAATAATAAGCTATTCCTTTCTAATCAATTTGGATTAACAATGTCTTTCAAAAAAGGTTAATTAAAAAAGAGAGTAATAAAAAGGGCTTCGATTAATTTCGAAGCCCTTTTTTTATGACAATGTGAACAAAATGCAAATAAAAATCTGTGTAAATCCGCGTTTTCGCTTTAGCGAACCCATTTAATCCGCGTTCCATTTCAAGTTATTATTCAAATAATTCTTTAGTATCTTCTTTATCATCCTCAATAAAATCAAGTTCTAAAGCTTTCACGGTTTGCACTGCATTTCCGGCAATACCACGAATCGAGCCGTACATTCCCAACGTATTGTGAACGACTTTTTCGATTTGTTTCTCACGTTGTTTCCAGATACGCTGCATCGCTCGTTTTTCTGCATCAAGATCGCCTTGCATTTGCGTGAAGCCTTCAACAATTCCTTCAATTTGTAAACGGAATTCATTGCTTGTTAGAAAATCATACAACATCGACATTTTATCACCTTTATTTTCCTGAGCCTGAACCGCCTGACTCACCTGAATTAAGGATTGACGCAAAACGGCACTTAAACCTTTAAACTCTTCATAAGTACAAATCCAGATGCCGTCACGCATTCCCATTCGGTCCATTCCGGCCGGCATAACTTCTGTAACTAAAACTCCAATATTGGCTCTTTTAGTTCTGATATCATTTTTGAATTTCTCAATCCAGGCGGGTTGAAACGCTTTTGTACGTTTACTTTCATAATAAATAGAACCGCAATTTTGCAATTCACGAGTGTTTACAATCTGAAGGCAATCAGCACCATTTGCACCTTTTTTAACTTCGTCAATACTGTCAAGTGGGAAATTATTGGCCAGCCATTCTTCAATTGCTAATTCCATTACTTCGCCTTGCAATTGCATAGAACCTTGTTCCTGCTTGCGTTTCATTTCTTCAATCAGCTTCTTTTGGTCGTCAGATTGCTTTTGGTATTCTTTAATTTTCAGTTCGTTTTTTTCTTCTTCCTGTTTACGGATTTTATCTCTTTCCAAAACCAAAGTAGCGTTCAATTGTTTTTGTGCTTCGGCTTCAATGGCTTCTTTCATTTCCAGTTTTTCACGTTGAAGTTTGGCAATTTCCCCCGTCATTTTATTCAATTCCCGAAGTTTTTCTGATTTTTCAGAAAGTTCCTTTTCCATCAAAAGCATACGATCTTTGTTTTCTTCGTCGAGTTTGGTTTTTAGCTTTTGTGTAATTTCTTTCTCTGCTGCTTTTTTCTCGCGCTCTAAACGTTCTGCAAAAAGTTCATTTTCCTGTTTCTTTTTGGCTTCAAATTCAGTTTTGGCTTTTTCGAATTGTTCGTTTTTAAGCTCTAATTCTCTGGCTTGAGCATTGGCTTTTTGCTGAAATTCTTTACGGATGCTATCTTCTAACTGATGTTTCAGTATGTCGTTTACATCGATATTAGTTCCGCAATTTGGACACTGAATTGAAGATTGCTCTGCCATTTTTATTGATTTTATTGTGTAGAATTATAATCTGCTAAGATATTTAAAAGTTATCTTCTAAAGGTGAAGTAAGGTGTGATAAATTGTAACGTTTTTCTTCGCCACGAATTGCACTATTTTTTGCTAATTTTTTTCTACTTGTTATTGTGTGCAATTTATATATCTTTTGATTTTAATTTTTACGGATTACCGTAGTTTAAATTAATTGGTGGAAATTTGTGGAATTGTTTCGCCAGTTCGTTATCGCTCGGGTTGTTGCTAACTATTTATTTTTTAGAAAAATTCAATAAAAAATCAACGGCTGATTTTGTGATTTCAGAATCATCTTCTTTTAAAGTGATTAAGGAAACATCCGTAAATAAATTCACTTTTTTCAATTCTACAAAACCAATTTCCGGATCCTGATTATTTTTGGCAATATTCGAAGGAACTATCGAAATTCCCAAACCATTTTTGACCAATTGAACAATCGAATTAATATTATTGGCTTCGTGAATAATCTTTGGTGTAAAACCATAAAAAGCACAAAGTTCCAGTAAAACTTCATGATAATGCGGCGCATAATCTTTATTGAAAAACACAAAGGTTTCCTCTTTTAGATTTGGAATTTCTTTTTCAGTATTAATCTGGATTAAACTTTTATTGTAAACTACAGAAAATCCGTCGTGAAACCATAATTGCGATTTTATTTTGGGAGATTTTATGGGAGAACGAATAATTCCCAATTCAATTTTTCCTTGTTCTAAAGCATCAATTTGTTTGGTTGTCGAGACTTCAAAAAGTTTAAAATTTACATACGGAAAGTGTTCTTTGAGATGTTTTATTAAATCTGATATTACAGCCGAATAAATAGAACTGATATATGCGATTCTGAATTCTCCGGAAACATTCTCTGCTATTTTTTTCGTTTTTACAGAAATGCGTTCCAGATTCTGAAAAAGTTCTCTTACTTCTTTTTCAAAATATTTTCCGGCTTCCGTAAGCTCAACTTTTTTATTGTTTCGAATGAATAGCTTCGCCTGAATTTCATTTTCCAATTCAATAATCTGCCTGCTTAAAGGTGGCTGTGAAATAAAAAGTTTTTCAGCAGCTTTTGTAAAATTTAATTCTTCGGCTACAGCCAAAAAATACTTCAGATGACGTAATTCCATAAATACCTTTTAAGTATTAATAAATAACAAAATAAGTATTTTTGAAGTATATATCAAAGTACTAATTTTGAGAAAAAATAGTTTCACGCAAATTTGTGCAGATTTAAGCGGATGATCGCAGATCTTATGTTAATTATATAAATTAATAAAAAAGAAAATCATTATAAAATCTGCTTTAATCTGTCTAAAATCTGCGTGAAAAATTAAAATAAAAACCATGAAAAAATCAACTATTACAGAGATCAGAGAAAGGTTTGATAATGATGTCGAACGATTTTCAAATTTAGAAACGGGTCAGGTCGCGACAATAGACGCTACAATTTCTTTAGAATTAATTACAGAAGCTTCTAAAGTAATTATTCCAAATGCTAAAAATGTTTTAGATATTGGCTGCGGTGCCGGGAATTATACATTAAAAATGTTGTCTAAATTACCGAATTTAAACTGCACTCTGGTCGATTTGAGTTTGCCGATGTTGGATAGAGCTTCTGAAAGAGTGTCTGCAGCAACCAACGGAAGAGTAGAAGTAAAGCAAGGCGATATTCGCGAAGTAGTTTTAGAAGAAAATCATTTTGATATTATTTTGGCGGGCGCCGTTTTGCATCATTTACGAGATGATCAGGATTGGGAAACCACTTTTACCAAAATTTTTAAGTTGCTAAAACCGGGCGGTTGCTTTATGATTTCGGACTTTATTACCCAAGATAGCGATTTATTAAATGAATTTACGTGGCAACGTTATGGCGAATATTTAGAAGGAATTGGCGGCGCAGCATATCGCCAAAATGTCTTTGATTATATAGAAAAAGAGGACACACCGAGATCAATGAATTATCAGTTAGATTTAATGAAAAAAGTTGGTTTTAAAAGTGTTGAAATTTTACACAAGAACATGTGTTTTGGCGCTTTTGGAGGAATTAAATAATGTAAAAGGTTGCCACAAATTACACAAATTAGCACAAATTTTTATTTAATAAATTAAATTTGAATTAGTGAAAATTAGTGCAATTCGTGGCAAAAAATCATAGTAATTGAGTTGTTTTATAAACCTGAATTGGCGCTGAAACAAATGATTCGCTTTTTACAATAAAATCTTGCAAATACGGCTGATTATTATGAAAATCAAGTCCGGCTTGATCTTTCCATTCTTCCCAAATGATGAAAACATTTTCGGTTGTATGAAGATCGTAACGTAGACAAGCTTCTTCTTTTCGGGTTTGTTGAACTAAATTGAGGATTATGTTGCGAACTTCGTCGATGTTTTCCTGTTTACTTTTGATAATTGCAGTTATGGATATCATGATTATAAAGTTTTTAGGGTTTGTTCTAAATGATTTTTGTAATTTTTCTCAAAGATGACAATGTTTTCAGCAGTTGCACCTTTTTCAACGTCATGAAAATGGAAACTATTTAATTTTTCCATACCTACAAATTTATTCATTTTATGGAAACCAAACATCGCTCCGTCATCTACAGATGTTTCTTCGAAAAATTCTTCCGGAAGTGTAAAAGCAGTTGCAGGCGCATTCCAACTTGTGGTTAGCATGTATTTACGTCCGTGTAATTGTCCGCCGGTTCCGTAATTAATATCTGGATTGGTTCTTGTTCTTCCGTCACTTTTGTAAATTCCTTTGTTGTGTCCGGCTGTGAAAACGTCGTCGATGTATTTTTTGAAACCATTTGGTAACTGAAACCACCAAATAGGGGTGTGGTAAATAATTAGATCTGCCCAAACGAATTTCTCGACTTCTTCATCTAAGTCGAATTCTTGTTTTATGTCGGTTGTTTTAATTTCGTAATTTTTACTTTTTAAGTATTCGATTGTCCAATTGGTAACCGTTTGATTGAATTTTCCACCTGAATGTGCGAAATTTTGACTGCCGTTGATGATAAATATTTTCTTCATGTTGTAAATGTTCTTGTTTCCGGAATTATGTGAGGGTAGGAGCGATATCTTTTTTTTCTTTAAAAAATAAAAGATGTAGCGGATAACCCCATCCCGCTTTTTCTGCGGTGTAACATCCAAAAACTGTTTATTATTTTTATATTTTAATTATTTGACAAAATTATACCATTTTTAAGACTATTAATTTGTACATATTTGTCTTTTTTAGGTATATTTGCAAACTCAAATAATAACAGAATTATGAAAAAAGAAAATTTATACGAACCGTTTACCGTTTCTTTTGAAACTTTAGATGAATATCCGGATGTTGGAGATCGTCATAATTTTTTTGAATTGGTCTATATTTTAGAGGGGACAGGCAGGCAGTGTATCAACAAAAATATTTTTGAATACAATGCAGGACATATGTTTTTATTGACACCAGAGGATTGTCATAACTTTACGATTGAAACCGAAACGAAGTTTTTCTTTTTAAGATTTAATGATATTTATTTGAAGAATTCCAGTTTACAGAATGAAAATATTCAGCGTTTAGAATATATTTTGCAAAATGCAAATCATCAGCCGGGTTGCATTTTAAAAAATCATGCCGATAAATGTTTGGTAAAAGTGATGGTTGAAGCGATTATTCGTGAGCATCAGGATAAAGATGTTTATAATAAAGAATTGATTCAGCAATTGGTAAATACTTTAATTATTGTTGTAGCGCGAAATATTGCGAAGTATTTGCCGGAACAGGTAAATGTAGGTTCTGAAGCAAAAGCGATGGATATTCTGCAATACATTCAAACCAATATTTATTATCCGGAAAGAATTAAAGCGGAATCAATAAGTGATTATTTCGGAATTTCGAATACTTATTTAGGTCGTTATTTCAAGAAGCACGCTAACGAAACGATGCAGCAATATATCAGCAATTATAAAACAAAATTAATTGAACATCGTTTGCAATTCAGTGAAAAGCGAATTAATGAAATTGCTTATGAATTTGGTTTTACTGATGAAAGTCACTTTAATAAATTCTTTAAAAAGCAACGAGGAAATAGTCCTTCAGAATTTAGAAAAACGATTCGTATCAGTGCGTGATAATGGGACGCGGATGACGCGGATTCGCAAGCGAAAACACGGATTATCGCGGATTTTTTTTGCCTCTGATTATACAGATTAAAATAATTTTTTAATTTGTGTTAATTTGTGAAATTTGTGGCAGAAAATAATTATATAATCTTCTTAATTACACGAAGGTTATGTGTGTGTTTATTCAGTTCAGCATTGTAAATTCCTAAATGGTCTAAGCGGTCGATGCGGACTTTTCCACTTCCGTGAATGATGTAATTATTGTCCATAATAATTCCAACGTGAATGATGTTTCCTTCTTCATTGTCGAAAAAAGCCAAATCTCCGGCTTCACTTTCTTCAATAAAACTTAAAGGTTCGCCTTCCAGTGCTTGTTGCGAGGCATCACGGTGAATTTTATATCCGTTTAATTTGTAAACCATTTGTGTAAAACCCGAGCAATCAATACCAAAAGGTGTTTTCCCGCCCCAAAGATAAGGTGCGTTCAAATACATAAAAGCGGTATTTATTAAAGCGCTTTTTGGTTTTATGCCACTTGTTTTTGTGCCTTCAAAATCAAAATTAGAGGTATTGATTTCGCTATTATTCAAAAACGATAAAGAGGCTCCAAGCGGAATTGGTAATAATAAATTATTTGAAGAAGTGATATAATCAATTAAATCAGCATTTAAAATAATGGCTTCATTGCTTAATTGGTTAAAATTGGCTTCAGAAATAACCTGATATTGTTTAGAATCTACCCAGCCTTCATATTCATCAAAATGAATTTTTATTCGCGACCATTGATTTTGGCGTTCTAAGATTTCGATGTGTTCGCCAAACAAAAGTTGTGTAACGATTTCACTTCTGTCACTTGGCTCAGATCGAACGGGTACTATGGCTAGATTGCAAATTCCGAACATTTAGGGTAATTTATAAGTTGAAAATCAGGAGTTATTTATTACTAAATAACTCCTGATTTAGTAATATTATTTAAGCTCTTTCGATAACTATTGCAGATGCACCACCACCGCCATTGCAAATTGCAGCAGCTCCGGTTTTGGCATTATTTTGTTCTAAAACATTTAGTAAAGTTACGATGATTCTGGCTCCTGAACAACCAAGAGGATGTCCTAAAGAAACAGCTCCACCATTTACGTTCACTTTATTATTGTCAAGATTAAGGATTTTTGAATTGGCTAATCCAACAACGGCAAAGGCTTCATTGAATTCGAAATAATCAACATCACTAATTGCAATTCCGGCTTTGTCTAAGGCTTTTGGTAACGCTTTTGCAGGACTCGTTGTAAACCATTTTGGTTCCTGAGCAGCATCAGCATAACTTTTTATATAGGCAAGAGGCTTTAATCCTAATGCAATTGCTTTTTCCTCAGACATTAAAACTAAAGCAGCAGCTCCATCATTTATTGTTGATGCATTTGCAGCCGTTACAGTTCCGTCTTTTGTAAAAACCGCACTTAAAGAAGGAATTTTATCCAGTTTAACATTGGTGTATTCTTCATCTTTAGAAACAATAATTGGTTCGCCACGTCTTTGCGGAACTTCAACAGGAACAATTTCGCTGTCAAATTTTCCTGCATCCCAGGCTTTTGCACTTCTTTCATAAGACTGAATAGCAAAGTTATCTTGTTCTTCACGGCTAATGTTGTATTCAGACGCACATAAATCAGCGCAAACTCCCATTGCGTTGTTATCGTAAGCATCTGTCAAACCATCTTTTTGCATTCCGTCAAGCATAGTTGCAGGACCAAATTTGTTTCCGTTACGCATTTGCACGTAGTGTGGAATCAAACTCATGTTTTCCATTCCTCCGGCTACTACAATTTCTGCATCTCCACAAGCAATGGCTTGCGCGGCAAACATTACAGCTTTCATTCCAGAGGCACAAACTTTGTTTACAGTTGTAGCCACAACTTCTTCAGATAATCCGGCAAAAAGTGCTGCCTGACGTGCTGGCGCTTGTCCAACTCCGGCTTGCACTACATTTCCCATGAAAACTTCATCAACTAATTTTGGGTCAAGGTTAATTTTTTGAAGGGCTCCTTTTATAGCAGCAGCGCCTAACTTTGGTGCGGGTACGGTAGATAAACCTCCCATGAAACTTCCGATAGGTGTTCTAACGGCAGAAACGATAACAACTCTTTTGTTCATTTTCTGTTAATATTAGTTAATCAAGCAAATTTACTCTTTATTTGAATAAATTCAAATTTTGGAGCAATTCGATTGGATTTTAAATTTAATATGAATTTTTTGTTAATTCTATTCGTTTGATTGTTAAGCGGTTTAAAAAAAAGATTGAAAAAAGATAAAAAAAAGCGCAGAAATAGTTGTGAGTAATATAATGTTGTCTTACATTTGCAACCGCAAAATAGGACATGTTTCCTTGAGCTTGGAGAGGTGCCAGAGCGGTAATGGAGCAGATTGCTAATCTGTCGACGGGTAACCGTCGCCAGGGTTCGAGTCCCTGTCTCTCCGCTTAATTTTTGCCTTCGGGGTGTAGCGTAGCCCGGTTATCGCGCCTGCTTTGGGAGCAGGAGGCCGCAGGTTCGAATCCTGCCACCCCGACTTTTTTTTATAAGTCTTTTATAAAAAACTTATTATGGTTCCATAGCTCAGCTGGATAGAGCAACGCACTTCTAATGCGTAGGTCGAAGGTTCGAATCCTTCTGGGATCACTCAAGAGGATAATCGTAACGATTATCCTCTTTTTGTTTTGCGTAATTTTAGTTTTTTAAAATTGTTAAATTTCTGTGGCAAAAGTGTGGCAGAGACGATTTTTAAAATTAAAATATCAACGTTTACAGGAGCTGAGAGCTTGTAGTTCGAATCCTTCTGCGTTCAACAGACCTCCAAATATATTTTATATTTTTGAAGGTTTTATTTTTAAATAATTGATTTTTAGTTATTTAATTTCTTATTTAAATTATGGACTGTTTGTCGTTTTTTACTACCAATAAAAATAACCTTCTTTATCACGAAATATTGCTGCACCCTTTAAATTACTGCTTTCAGGTTTATCTAAAGCTTTTTTATGCAATTGGTTCGATGTGCGCGTTCGATGAGGTAACAGGATTAGAACCATTTTTAAAATTTGATTTACAGTACTTTGTTTTAAAAAAGGATTTGTTAAATAGCATAAAAGGGATGAATTATACTCTGTTTTTGTAGAAAATAATTTTAACAGCGTTATTTTAGCTAAAGTCCGAACCACTTTTAATATCAATTTTTTTTGAAAAAAATTAATTCCATAATATTTTATTATTTATCTTAATAAGGCCTTTTATAGTTATTAAACTTTCGTCAGTATCTGAATTAAGAAATATATAACCCTCGTATTCCAGCAAGATTAAAGTATCTAGCAGCTTTGCTTGATTTTCCCTTTCAGCAATATTATCAGTAAATTTCGAAACATTAGAAACTGATGTTACAACTTTTGTCAACTCTTCTAAAGTGTAGCTCGTGCTGTATTTGTCAGCAAGTATCTGAAGAATTTTTGTAAAAAAAGATAGATGAGATTCCATATATAATTGCTTTAACTATATATACGAAGATTGATTCTTTTAGATTATTTAATTACTATCAGAAACTGAAAATTAATATTGATTTGCGGATATTTATACAATCTGATGTAGAGGGATAGATTTTTCTAAATTACTATAAGAACAATATTTTCTACTTATAAATAGATGGATTGTTTAAGAACTAAAAGAGAAAAATATTTGGACTAAAAAGAAAAATACGTTTTTTTTAATGCTTGTATCTTAGTAACTGAAGTTTATGATATTGAGGATTAACTCCAAAAGAATTCCAAAACTAAATTAAAACTGCTTATTCAACTTCACCTTCCCGCAATTTGGCTACACTTTTGACAAATGAGGCTAATTTTCTGTAATTGCACTCTTTTACCTTTGTTAAATAAAATTAATAATGATGAAAGATAGTATAGAAACACCGAATCAGATCGAATCAGATCATAAAATGAAGGCCATTTTACAGTATGAATTTGGGGGTCCTGAAGTAATGAAATATGAAGAAACTCCAATGCCCGACTTAAAGCCCGGAGAAGTTCGCGTCCGAGTACATGCAATTGGTGTCAATCCTCCAGATTGGTATCTTCGTGACGGATATAAAATGCTGCCTCCGGAGTGGCAGCCTCAGGTGCCTTTTCCTGTAATTTTAGGTACTGACATTTCAGGAGTGGTAGAAGCTTTAGCGGATGATGTGTTAGAATTCTCTGTTGGTGAAGAAGTGTATGCAATGGTTCGTTTTCCTAGTTATGGACCTAGTAGAGCCTACGCGGAATATGTAACTGTACCAGCCTCAGAATTGGCTCGCAAGCCTTCCGGAATAAGTCATATTGAAGCGGCAGCAGCACCCATGTCTTTACTTACAGCATGGCAATTTATGATTGAACTAGGTCATAATGAACCAAATCCACTTCAAGCACATACGCATCATCCAGTGCCCTTAAAAGGGAAGAGGGTTTTGGTGAATGGAGCCGCAGGAGGAGTGGGTAATTTTGCTGTACAATTAGCGAAGTGGCAGGGCGCTTATGTAATTGCGGTAGCTTCGGGAAAACATGAAGCTTTCCTGCGTGATCTTGGTATTGATGAATTTATCGACTACACTAAAACACAACCTGAAAAAGTTGCTCATGAAATTGATTTGGTAATTGACTCTGTTGGAGGTCCGGCCAGCGGCCGCTTTTTACAAACATTAAATAAAAATGGTGCATTGTTTCCAATATTTCCATTGGGATTCTCAGGGAATGAGGAGGCTGAGAAACTTGGAGTTATTGTATCAGCAACTCAAGTACGATCAAGTGGTTCTCAACTTGCAAAAATAGCCCCTTTATTATCAAATGGAACAATCCGTGTTGCTATCGACAGTACATTTCTGCTTGCAGATGCTCAACTGGCTCACAAGAGGGCAGAACAAGGGCACATTCAGGGTAAAATTGTTCTTACAGTAGATTAACTTATAAGTATTACAAGGCTGTTTTTAATTAAAGACAGCCTTGTAATTTAATGATTCTCTTAAAACTAATTAAAATGAATATAAAAGAACTGACAGATAAGATCTTGTTAAGGGAACTTGTTGATAACATTTCCATTTATGGAGATAAAAAAGATTTTGATAAACAATTGCAATATTTTCCTCAGATGCAATTTCTGAAACCTTTATGAATGGTAAGTCATTGCTAAGATTAAAAGGAAGAATTGAAATGAAAGCTGCTTTTGCGGAGTTTTTAAAAGACTATGATGTTGTTTATCATTTTAATGGACAACAAAAACTCAACATAAACCAGGATATTGCTACAGGTGTTCTTTATTGCCTGATCACTCTGATAGGAATTGAAAATGATAAAAAGATTAAAACATCAATAGGGGCGACTTATGAAGATGAGTATATTCTTGAAAATGGTCAATGGCTTGTATCAAAAAGAATTGGAAGTTTTGAATGGCAGGACAAAATAGAAATAGTTTAATGTATTTTTATAATTCGTAAATTAGCTGACTATGAAAGCAAAAGCAGAACCTATTTTTTTCAACACGATTTCCTCGTATTTGCGAGCTTTAGGACTGCCTAAACCTTTGCATCCATTAATTGCGCTTATAAAATACGATGGCGATAAAGTTAGCCGCGAAAATGCCGTACGAAGTTTTCTTGTAGATTTCTATAAAATTTCTTTTAAGGAGAATTTTAGCGGTAATGTAAAATATGGACAAGGATACTATGATTTTGAAGAAGGAGGTCTTGCTTTTTTTGCTCCTAATCAAGTTATAACCATGTCGACTGATGAAAGCTGTTATGAGGATGGATACAATTTATATTTTCACGCTGATCTTATTAGAAATTATCAGCTGGGAAAAACGATACAACAGTACGGTTTCTTTACTTATGCTGTAAACGAGTCACTTTTTATATCTGATAAAGAAAAAAAAATACTTATCGGACTATTTGAGAATATTGCTTCAGAACTTGACAATAATACAGATAATTTTAGTCAGGATGTTTTGGTTTCACAAATTGAATTGCTATTAAATTACAGCAACAGATTTTACAATCGACAATTCCTTACCCGTAGAGCCGTTCATAATGACCTTATTACTGAAATGGATGTCTATCTGGCTGGTCGATTTGCGCATCAGGATGGGGGAATACCTACTGTACTGGAAACCTCAGTTCACCTTGATGTATCTCCCAGATATCTAAACGACATGCTAAAGTCCTTAACCGGACTGAGTGCCCAGCAGTATATACATAACAGACTGATTGAGAAAGCAAAAGAAAAATTGGGCTCAACGAGGCTTACGGTAGCGGAAATTGCGTACCAATTAGGATTTGAGCATCCTCAGTCTTTTAACAAACTCTTTAAGCGCTACACAGAAATGACTCCAATGGGTTTTAGAAAAACTTTTAACTAATTAAATATTTAAAATCACCAAAAAGGCTGCATTTACTTTAAGTGTTTCTAAGCGCTAGACTTCTAAATGTTCTTTTCTAAAGGGACTAGTTCTATTTCATTTCCTTTTAATACTACTGGATGATTAATCCAATTGTTCTTCATAACTCTATTTTTTTAAACTTGCCGCTATTTTATAATCGCTTTTAATTAAACAACTGTCTAAATTCCAACGGTGAAAGATTAGTTTTTTCTTAAATAGGTTTCCGAATGTTTGAGGATATTCAAACTCCAATTGATAGGCAATTTCACTCCTTGATAAGCTGTTAGTTTATTTGTATGCTTTTAATATTAATGTAATAGATAGTTACCACTTATTCCCTTTGGCAACTCAGTTGTTACCCGCCGTTTTAGATATTGAAAGGAATGTTCTTAATTCGCGGTATAGTAACAATTTCCTATGTAGTAAGTTTTCTGTCAAGGGTTTAGCGCGACCGTTTATAAAGCTAAAATTTCAGCATTTTTATTCTTCAATCCCTATTATAATATTTATTAAAATTTTACGCTGCGATTGCGTTTTAGGGTGCAACAATAAAAGTCAATAATTTACGATACAATCAATATATAAGATTTGCCAATTTAAATTGTGCCATAAAAATTAAAAATAAAGTATGGCACTGAACAGATAATTTCAATTTTCACTATTGTTTAACGAATTAAAGCAAAATGCAAAATGACAGTTTTTACGTATGTTTAAAAATATTTATCAAAAAAACAGGTATTATGAGACAAAAGATGTTAATAATACAAACTTCAGAAGTAATTGTATAATGTTTATCCTCCATTCGACATCACCTTTACCCCATCAAAAATTTTAAATCTTAAACAAAACAAAATAAAATGAAAATTAAAAATTTACTCCTAACCTTTGCAATATTATGTATCGCACTAATTACCGGATGCGAAAATGATGATTTCGAAGAAGTCGTAGGAGTATGTCCTATAATTGAGTCGACAACTCCTCTAAGTAATGCCTTAAATGTTCCATTGGGACAAGTTATTACTGCAACATTCAACGAAGAAATGGATCCGAGTTCAATTACTTCAACTTCGTTTATTGTAGCCGGAACGTCACCAATTACAGGAACAATTACATATTCTGGAAGAACAGCCACATTCACTCCGCAAACTTTGCTGGCAGAGAATACAACATATACGGCAAAAATTACAACAAAGGCAAAAGACCTGAAAGGTAATTTTTTGCAGCTTGAATATGTTTGGGTATTTTCGACAGGAACACTTTTAAGACCTGTAGTTATTACTGCAGATCCTATCAATAATGCAACTGCAGTACCATTAAATCAAACAATTTCGGCAACGTTTAATATGCCTATGAATGCTGCTACATTAAACAATACCACTTTTAAGGTAAATCAAGGTGTTAATGCAGTAACAGGAACAATTTCATATACAGGATCAATAGTATCTTTTGTACCTACAACTCCTTTATTAACAAATAGAATTTATACCGTAACAATAACTACTGGTGCCAAAAATTCATTAGATACAGCAATGGCAGCTGATTATACGTGGAGTTTTACAACAGATATGGTGCCTACAGTAACGGCTACAGATCCTATGGATAATGCCATTAATGTAGCTTTAAATCAAACTGTAACCGCAAATTTCAGTATGGTAATGGATGCAGCATCAATCACTGCAGCATCAACATTTACTTTAAAACAAGGTGCAACAACAGTTCCCGGTTCAGTTTCGTACTCTGGTACTACAGCTTCGTTTAATCCAACAAATTCACTGGAATTAGGAAAAGTTTATACGGCTACAATTACAAATGCCGCAAAAAGTGCATCGGGAACTCCGTTAGCTAACGACTATGTTTGGAACTTTACTACAGTATTGTTACCACCTGCACCTATAATCATAGATCTTGGTACAGCTGCTATGTTTGGAGCTTTTGGTGGAAACGCCGGAATCACCAATCAGGGACTAAATACAGTAATAAACAATGGAAGTATAGGTACAACCGCAGCCTCAACTCTGGTTACAGGATTTCATGACGGCCTTATTGTTTACACCGAAACTCCTCTAAATGTTGGAAATGTTACAGGTGATATCTTTACTGCACCGCCAGCTCCCGGAACAGCTACTTCATTACTACTTGCACAAAAAGCATTATTAGATGCAAATGCAGCATATTTAAGTATTTCGCCAGCAGCAAAACCGGGTGGTTCAGATCCAAATGCTGGAGAATTAGGCGGCTTGACATTAGCTCCGGGTGTTTACAAATCAGCAAGTGGTACTTTCAAAATAACTAATGGTGACTTGACGCTTGATGCGAAGGGTGATGCTAATGCAACCTGGATTTTTCAAACTGCTTCAGGATTAACAGTTGGAATTGCAGGACCTACAGGTGCCAAAAGTGTTAAAATGATAAATGGCGGATTACCTAACAACGTTTTTTGGTACGTAGGTAGTGCAGCTACCATTAACAGTGCCGGTGGCGGAACTATGGTTGGAACTATAATTGCTAACTCTGGCGTTACTTTTTCTACTGCAGGAAATGCAAACCAAACAGTGCTAAACGGAAGAGCAATATCTTTAGTTGCTTCTGTTACCATGGTCAATACAACCATTAATGTCCCTTAAATAACATTTACTAAATAGTATATCATCCCGTCTTCGGACGGGATTTTTTCTCAATAAAAAACAATAACTAAATAAACGTAAATGAAAACTAACATTAGTTTTAAAACAAAAATATATAGCACCAAGACTTCAGGTAAAACTCTGTTAAACAGATTTTTACTTTTGATTGTCTTATGTTTAAGTGCTCAAGCAACGCTTCATGCGCAAGAAGTCTTTTATACGAAGCCTTCCTGGTTCTTTGGTGTAGCAGGTGCTACGAACTATAGTTTTTACCGTGGTTCGACCCATCAGCTTAACTCCAATATAACGCCTCCGGTCACTTTTCATAATGGTGAAGGAGCAGGCCTTTATTTGGCGCCACTTGTTGAATTTCATAAACCCGATACGAGGTTAGGATTTATGTTTCAGGCTGGTTATGATAGTAGAAAAGGTTCTTTTGATCAAAAAATGACTTCATGTAACTGCCCTGCAGATTTATCTACAGATTTAAGTTATATTACTATAGAACCAAGCATTCGTTTTGCACCTTTTAAATCAAATTTTTATTTGTATGGAGGACCGCGTCTGGCATTTAATGTAGATAAAGCATTTAAATATTCATTAGGAACTAATCCGGCTTATCCTGATCAGGAAGAAACGGCTGATGTAAGAGGTGATTTTGATGCTATAAACAAAACGATTATTTCAATGCAGATTGGAGCAGGTTTTGATATTCCGTTATCATCACAATATCATAAAACACAATTTGTTTTATCACCTTTTATAAATTTTCAGCCTTATTTTGGACAACATCCGCGCTCAACCGAGACCTGGAGTGTAACTGCTCTTAGAGTTGGTATGGCTCTTAAGTTCGGACGAGGAAGTGCAGTTGAAACGCCTGTTGCAGCAATTACTCCATCAAAAGTGCAGTTTTCTGTAAATGCACCTAAAAATATTCCGGGAGAACGTAGCGTACGTGAAGTATTTCCTTTAAGAAATTATGTTTTTTTCGACCTTAATTCTAATAAAATACCAAGTCGTTACAAATTATTGAAAAAAGAAGATGTAAAAGATTTTGATGAAGATCAGATTGGAGTTACAGCTAGTGTAAATCCTTCAGGACGTTCCAGACGACAAATGACAGTTTATTATAACGTCATTAATATTTTGGGAAACAGAATGGTAAAAAATCCAGGATCTAATATTACACTTGTTGGTTCTTCTGAAAAAGGAACCGAAGATGGTACTGCGATGGCCGAATCAATTAAGACTTATTTAGTTTCAGTATTTCAAATAAATGCTGCCAGAATAACGACTAAAGGACAACTAAAACCTACCATTCCATCAGAACAGCCTGGCGCAACAAAAGAATTAGTATTGCTTCGCGAAGGAGATCGCAGGGTTTCTATTGAAAGCAATTCACCTGAATTATTGATGGAATTTCAAGTTGGTCCGGATGCATCGTTAAAACCTTTAGAACTTGTTACCGTACAAGAAGCACCGATTGATAGTTATATTACAATTGATGCAGCTGGTGCAGGAAATGCATACTCGTCATGGTCTTTAGAAACTACAGATCCAGACGGAAAAGTAAAAGCTTTTGGTCCTTATACTCAGGAAAAAGTAAGTATTCCTGGTAAAAGCATTATGGGAACACGTGCCGAAGGTGATTATAAAGTAAAGATGATTGGTAAAACCAAAAACGGTACTATTGAAGAAAAAGTAACCACTACACATATGGTATTATGGACACCTGCTAAAACAGATGAAGGTCTTAGATACAGCATTATTTTTGAATTTAATAAATCAAAAGCAATTGCGATGTATGAGAAATATTTAACAGATGTTGTAACGCCTAAAATACCTAAAAATGCAGTTGTCATCATTCATGGTCACACTGATATTATTGGTGAGGAGTCTTATAACCTGAATTTATCTTTAGACAGAGCCAATGAGGTAAAAAGTATTATACAAAATGCATTATCCAATTCAGGCAGAAAAGATGTGAAATTTGAAGTACATGGTTTTGGAGAAGACGAAAGTATGTCGGCTTTTGAAAACAAACTTCCTGAAGAACGTTTTTACAACCGTACAGTGATAATTGACATTATTCCAGCTGCAAAATAAATCGCAGCAGAATTAGTATATTTTATTGAGATTGCTATAAAAATGCACTCAAAGAAGATTAAATGGAAGCATAAAATGGAAGATTATGTTTTTATGGACGGCCCGTTTTATACTTATGTATAAAGCGGGTTTTTTTTGATCATAATACGGCATAAAAAATAACGTGTGAGTCACATTTGACTCACACGTTATTTTTGTTTGAAGTAACTAAGTTGAGCAACATTGCATCAAGTTAGCAAAGGCAGAATTAGTCTACGTATTAGGATGAACACAGTTTTTCCAGTATTCAATTACTACATTAACCATTGATTTTGTTTTATGATAATCATTTTCTTTTGTAAAAAAACCTTGAATACTCAGCGTAGTATAAGCTTCTTCAATGGCTTGTTCTGATGCTGCAGTAGAATAAAAAATAAAAGGAATACTCTTTTTTCTCAAAACAGGGTCAGCATCTATAAGGCGCTTTAGTTCAAGTCCGTTCATGATAGGCATATTAATATCACAAAAAATAATTAACATTTTTTCATCACTGCAGGAAAGGTAAGAAAGTGCTTCGGCTCCGTTCATCTTCCATACAATTTTATTCGTATTGCCTAGAGAAACAATTACATCCTCCAGGATTTCTTTATCATCTGCATCATCTTCCACTATTAGGATATTTCCGTTCTTTATCATTTGGTTATTTTTAAGGACACTAAATGTATGAGTTTTTTAAGTAAATCCATAATTCTAATAAAATTTATTTTACAGCTTCAATAATATTAATTTGTTATTTAGATAGTTATCCTGTTTTTTAAATTGAATTTTCAAAAAATAGTATTCATTTATGATGGCAATCATGATGCCGAAGTATTTATAAAGTGTAAATGATTTCCAACCGATTGAATGTTACTCAGAATAATTTTCTAAAATTTATCCTGA
This sequence comes from Flavobacterium chryseum, assembly GCF_004362015.1. GTDB lineage: Bacteria > Bacteroidota > Bacteroidia > Flavobacteriales > Flavobacteriaceae > Flavobacterium. The sequence continues at coordinate 236,121 of NZ_SNWW01000005.1, read as the reverse complement.
ATTTAACATGACAGAAGTTACAATTGTATCTATAAAAATTCTACTTTTACAATCTTGAAACTTACAAACACCATATTATCAATTGTTTTATTAATTCTTTCGTGTATGCCTTGCGCAGATATGAAAGTAAATATTTCATTGGATAATAAAGCTGAATTTGCTTCAAACCAGAATCAACATTCTCACAATGAAGAAAATGATTTGTGTTCGCCATTCTGTGTCTGCAATTGCTGTAGTGTTCAAATATTAACCTACTTTCCTGTAACAACATTTAACTTCCCTATTGCTTCAGAAGTTATTAAATTACAATTACCAGGTTACAAATCTATTTCCTATTCCAATTTTTACGGAAGTATTTGGCAACCGCCTCAAATAGTATAATGATGCCCGAATAAATTCGGGTTAGAAAGTTGTGGTCTTATCACAAATACCGGCAAATATTTTATTTGCTGATTTCTAATTCATTATAATATTCTCAATGTTAGACAAAATCATACAATTTAGTATAAAGAATAAATTCATTATACTGCTGCTTACCCTTGTACTCATAGCCTGGGGAAGCTATTCTCTTAAAAATTTACCACTTGATGCCTTGCCGGATGTCACTAATAATCAGGTGCAGATTATTACTACTGCGCCCACTTTGGCAAGTCAGGAAGTAGAACAATTAATTACCTATCCGCTCGAACAATCCGTAAAAACCATTTCTAAAGTTATCGAATTACGAAGTATTTCCCGTTTTGGATTATCAGTAGTTACGGTTGTTTTCGAAGATAATGTGGATATTTATTGGGCAAGAGAGCAAATATTTCAACGTTTAAAGCAAGCCGAAGAAAATATCCCAAAGTATGTAGGTTCTCCCGAATTAGCACCAATTACAACAGGTCTGGGTGAAATATACCAATACGACGTGTACGCCAAAAAAGGATACGAAACTAAATACGATGCAGTACAATTACGAACCATTCAGGACTGGATTATAATTCCGCAATTGCAAGGTGTTGAAGGTGTTGCTGAAGTAAGCACCTGGGGCGGAAAACTGAAACAATATGAGGTCGCTGTTAATCCTAATAAACTAAATAGTTTAGGCGTAACCATTACGGACATTTTTAATGCCTTAGAAAAAAACAATCAAAATACCGGCGGTGCTTATATTGAAAAAGACCAGTATGCTTATATTATTCGTGGCGTTGGTATGGCAACCGGTGTTAAGGATTTAGAGAATGTGGTAGTGAGTAATAAAAACGGTTCGCCAATTTTAGTTCGAAATGTAGCCGAAGTTAGGGAAGGAGTTTCATTGCGCTATGGTGCATCTACCAAAGATGGCAAAGGCGAAATTGTTTCTGGTTTAGCCTTAATGCTAAAAGGAGAAAATTCAAGTGCAGTTGTAAAAAGAATCAAAGAAAAAATGATTCAAATTAACAAAAGCCTGCCGGAAGGGGTTGTCGCCGAAGCCTTTATAGACAGAGGGAAATTAGTTGATAATGCGATTGGAACTGTAACCAAAAATTTGCTTGAAGGAGCATTAATCGTAATTTTTGTATTGATTTTATTTTTGGGAAACCTTCGTGCAGGATTAATTGTGGCTTCTGTAATTCCGTTGGCGATGCTTTTTGCAGTAATTCTGATGAATTATTTTGGTGTAAGCGGAAATCTGATGAGTTTAGGGGCAATCGATTTTGGAATTATTGTCGATGGAGCTGTAATTATTGTCGAAGCCACGATGCATCATCTTCAAAAACTCAAAATGCAAAGAGATTTAACCCAATCTGAAATGGACGATGAGGTATATCAATCTGCCTCGAAAATCAGAAATAGTGCTGCCTTTGGAGAAATAATAATCTTAATTGTGTATTTACCAATTCTGGCATTAATAGGAACAGAAGGCAAAATGTTTAAACCAATGGCAATGACAGTAGGTTTTGCCGTACTTGGTGCTTTTATTTTGTCATTAACTTATGTGCCAATGATGAGTGCCATGTTCTTATCAAAAAACACCGAACATAAATCGAATTTTAGTGATAAAATGATGGCTTGGTTCGAAGGAATATATACTCCGTTTTTAGAAAAAACGTTGCGTTTCAAAAAAGCAGTTTTAGCAATTTCCCTTGGTTTATTTGTATTGGCAATAGTGATTTTTCAAAATATGGGAGGAGAATTTATTCCAACAATCGATGAAGGAGATTTGGCCTTAAATACTACAATTATGACCGGAAGTTCGCTTTCGCAAATGATAAAAACAACTACAGAATACGAAAAAATTCTAAAAGCAAAATTCCCGGAAATAAAAACCATAGTGGCCAAAATTGGCAGCGGTGAAATTCCAACCGATCCAATGCCAATTGAAAGTGCCGATTTAATTATTGTATTAAAAGATAAAAAAGAATGGACCGGAAAATATCACAACTGGGAAGACCTGGCCAATGCGATGAAAGAAGAAATGGAAGCTATTCCGGGCGCTAACATCGAAATTTCGCAACCAATTCAAATGCGTTTTAATGAATTAATGACGGGAAGCCGAAGCGATATTGCAATTAAGATATTTGGTGATGATTTAGAAATTTTGGATGCCAAAGCAAATGAATTGATTTCGAAAGTAAAAAACATCGAAGGCATTGGCGATTTAAAAGCCGATAAAGTAACAGGCTTACCACAAATTACCGTAAAATATGATTACAATAAAATTGCCTTATACGGTCTAAATATTACAGATATCAATCAAATTATCCGCTCTTCATTTGCAGGAGAAAGTGCCGGTAAAATCTATGAAGAAAGCAAACGATTTGACGTCGTGGTTCGAATGGATGCTGCTAACCGAACCGATATTACGGATGTAAGTAATCTGTTTATTCCATTACCAAACGGGCAGCAAGTCCCGCTTTCGCAAGTTGCAGCAGTTTCTTATGAACAAGGCCCTGTTCAGGTTTCCCGTGAAGATGGAAAACGCAGAATTACGGTTGGGTTAAACGTTCGCGGCCGCGACATTAAAAGCGTTGTCGAAGAAATTCAACAAAAACTAGACAAAAATTTCAAACTTCCGGCAGGCTATTATGTTACGTATGGCGGACAATTTGAAAACCTGATTGAAGCTACAAAAAGACTTTCAATAGCCTTACCCATTGCATTAGGGTTAATAGGTATTTTGTTGTTTTTTACTTTCAATAGTATAAAGCAGGCAGCATTAATATTTACAGCTATTCCGCTATCAGCCATTGGCGGTGTTTTTGCTCTTTGGATGCGAGGAATGCCTTTTAGTATTTCGGCAGGAATTGGATTTATCGCCTTGTTTGGAATTGCAGTCTTGAACGGAATCGTACTAATTTCGTATTTCAATCAACTTAAAACCGAAGGAATAACTGATCCTTTGCAAAGAGTTTTAATTGGAACCAAAACACGATTAAGACCGGTTTTAATGACAGCCGCTGTCGCATCTTTAGGATTTATGCCAATGGCTTTATCAACAAGCGGCGGAGCAGAAGTTCAAAAACCATTAGCAACAGTGGTTATTGGAGGATTATTATCGGCTACATTATTAACACTTATTGTTTTACCTATACTTTATTTATTATTTGAAAAAGGTATTAAAGGAAGAAAAAAAATGAAAACTCCAATCGTTACCGTAATTATTTTATTGATAAGCAGCTTTTCTTTCGCTCAAAACAGTCAGCCTGTTTCATTACAAAAAGCAATAGAAATGGCAAAAGCCAATAATGTCGATTTAAAAATTGCTGATAAAGAAATTGAAAAACAAACGGTCTTAAAAAAGACAGCCTTTCAGGTTGAACCTTTGCAGGTACAATATCAGGGCGGGCAATTCAACAGTGTCGATTATGATCATAATGTTTCGGTGCAACAGTATTTTCCCATTGGAACAATCACAAAAGCCAACCGACAATTGCAGGAAGAATTGGTAAAACTGGCTGAAAAGCGAAAAGCATTATCCGAATATGAAATTGAAAAAGCAGTAACAATTGCCTATTATCAATATTTGTATGGACTTTCGATTCAAAAACTAAATGCAGACTTGCTGGCCATTTATTCAAAATTCCTGAAAAATGCAGAACTTCGGTTTGAAACTGGTGAAAGCGGAAAAATTGAAGTAATTAGTGCCAAAGCAAAATCAAAAGAAATTGAAACCCAGCAAGCACAGCTTGAATTTGATTTGGCTATTTATCAAAAGCAATTGCAGTTTTTTATTCAGACCGAAGAAAATATTGTGCCCGATAGTACAACGCCAATACAGTTTTCAATACAATCAAATGAAAACCAATTAAAAGCCGAAACTTTAGTAACGGATTATTATACACAACAAATTTCAGTGTATGAAAAAGAAGCAAATACATTTAAAGCGTTGCGAACACCAAAATTAGGATTGGGATATTTTGGGCAAACAATTGATACAAAATCTTATTTTCAGGGATTTACCGCCGGTTTACAAATTCCGCTATTTGGCGGAGTAAATTCCGCCAAAGCTAAAGCATCAGCAATCAGTATTTCGCAATCACAATTAGAGTTAGATAAAAATAAATTGGCTTTGAAATTGAAAATGCAAGAATTGAAAAACGATTTTGATAAGCAGCAAAAAGCATTAGACTATTATCAAAACGAAGGTTTACAATATGCCGAACAAATTATTGCAACGGCTCAAAAAAGTTATGCTAACGGCGATATGAGTTACTGGTCGTACATCAGTTTTTTGAATCAGGCAATTGATATTAAAAAACAAAATGCTGAGGCGACAAATGCCTACAATCAAAGTGCTATACAATTGCAGTTTCCATCCACTTCTAAAATTTCTCAATAATGAAATCGAAGATTCACGAATTCAAAAAAATAAATAAAATTATGAGTAAAAATATAAATACAATTTCAAATATCAAGATAAAACTAACACTTCTTGCTTCTTGCTTCGTGCTTCTTACTTCTTGTGCTGATAAAAAAACCGAAGAAGCTGTTCATGAAGAAGAGAAATCAGAAAATGAAGTGGCATTAACTGAAATACAGTTCAAAACGGTAGGAATTCAAACAGGCTTTTTAGAAAACAGGAACCTTAATTTAGTGATAAAAGCCAATGGTTACACAACAGTTCCGCCACAAAATATGGCCAATATTTCTACCTTAATTGGCGGAACCGTTAAAGACATTTTAGTTCTTGAAGGTATATTTGTAAACAAAGGAAAAGTGCTGGCAACCATTCAAAATCTGGAAGTCGTTGAAATGCAGGAAGATTATAATTCGGCTATTGCCAATATTGAATACCTGCAATTAGAATACAATCGCCAGAAAACATTAAGTGATGAAAATGTAAATCCGAGAAAAATTCTTCAGGAAGTAAAAGCAAAATTAGCTGTTGAAAGAGCCAGAGCAAAAGCAGCAAAAAACAAATTACAAGCCCTGAATATGAGTACAAACGGATCAAGTTTAGTACCAATAGTCTCACCAATTTCAGGTTATGTGGGAAAAATTAGTATTGCTAAAGGAGCATTTGCAGAAACAGGAATCACACTTTTTGAAGTGGTCGATAATAGTCAGATGCACCTGGATTTAAACGTGTATGAAAAAGATCTGGGATCAATTTCTGTGGGACAAACGATAGATTTTATTTTAACAAATCAAGGCAACAAATCCATTAAAGGGAAAATATTTGGTATCAATAAATCATTTTCAAACGAAAGTAAAACCGTTGCCGTTCACGCCAAAATTAATCCTGCTGATTCTAAAGATTTAATTTCCGGAATGTATGTTTCTGCCAATATCAATATCAAAAACACGACCGTTCCGGCTTTGCCTAAAGATGCTGTCGTAAAAAATGGAGATAAATACTTTGTGTATATTCAGGAAGAAAACGAAGAAAAAAATGCAGCTACAAAAGCAGAATCTCAAGATAAAGAAGAACATAACGAAATTCATTTCAAAGCAATAGAAATTATACCGGGAACCACAGATTTAGGCTATACCGAAGTTAAGTTTGTTGAAGAAATTCCTGCCGATGCAAAAATTGTAATCAAAGGTGCATTCTATTTATTATCTGCTATGAAAGGCGGCGGCGAACACGAACATTAGAAAACAGTTTCTTATTGATGAGGAAGGAACAATTATAAAGTATAGAAGTATTAAAATTTGTAACTTTAAATTCGTTCTGTCACAGGCAATGAACGCACGCTTCATCATATAGTATTAAGGACGTTAAATATTATAATTTAAAAAATAAAGATGGCACATCAACATAACCACGATTCACACAGTGAACAATTGGATTGCACAGTAGAAGAAAAAAAGAATAAAAAGTCGGCTAAAAATAGTAATTGCTGCTCAACGGATGATGATGTTCATTCAGATGATGACGGACACAATCATGAACATAATGCAGAAGGCAGCACCTTTAAAATGTTCCTTCCGGCTATTATATCTTTCCTGTTATTGCTTGTTGCAATTGCATTTGACAATTATATACCACAAGATTGGTTTAAAGGATATGTACGATTAGCATGGTACATTGTTGCATATCTGCCAGTTGGAATTCCGGTTCTGAAAGAAGCATTTGAAAGTATAACCAAAGGTGACGTTTTCTCTGAATTTCTGTTGATGTGTATTGCAACACTTGGTGCTTTTGCCATTGGCGAATATCCGGAAGGTGTGGCTGTAATGCTTTTTTACACCATTGGAGAAGTGTTTCAAACTTTGGCAGTAAGCCGCGCAAAATCTAATATAAAAAGTTTGTTAGATCAACGTCCTGACGAGGCAACGATACTAGAAGATAATGTACCAAAAGTGGTAAAAGCCAATGAAGTTTCTATTGGAGCAATAATCCAGCTTAAAGCCGGTGAAAAATTGGGTCTTGATGGCGAATTACTATCAGAAACAGCATCATTTAATACTGCCGCTTTAACCGGTGAAAGCAAACCGGATACAAAAATAAAAGGCGAAACTGTTTTGGCAGGAATGATAAACGGAACAACCATCGCTCAGGTTAAAGTAACAACAGCCTATAATGACAGTAAGCTTTCTAAAATCCTTGAAATGGTGCAAAATGCCACAACGCAAAAAGCACCAACGGAATTATTTATCAGAAAGTTTGCAAAAATTTACACTCCAATAGTAGTTTTTCTCGCTATTGCTATTTGTTTACTACCTTATTTATTTGTCGATAATTATGTATTTAACGATTGGCTGTACAGAGCCTTGGTTTTTTTGGTAATATCTTGTCCATGCGCTTTAGTGATTAGTATTCCGTTAGGTTATTTTGGCGGAATTGGCGCAGCAAGTAAAAATGGAATATTGTTTAAAGGAAGTAACTTCCTCGACAGTATTGCCAATATTCAAAATGTTGTTATGGACAAAACCGGCACCATGACCGAAGGAGTTTTTAAAGTACAGGAAGTCGTTATTGCAGATGAATTTCAAAAGGACGAAATACTTAAAATGGTTAATGCTTTAGAGAGCCAAAGTACACATCCGGTTGCGACTGCAATTCATAATCATGTTGGCGAAATTGATGCTTCGATTGAACTAAAAAATGTAGAAGAAATATCAGGACATGGCTTAAAAGCAGAAATTAATGGAAAAGAACTTCACGTAGGTAACTTTAAATTAATGGATAAATTCAGGATTCAATATGATATTGACCCAAATTCTATTGTTTATACGCTGATCGCAATTGCCTATGATAAAAAGTTTGTTGGCTATTTAACCATTGCCGATTCGATTAAGGAAGATGCACAAGTCACTATCGACAAACTAAAAGCTATGGGAGTTAAAACAACAATGTTAAGCGGTGATAAAACCAATGTAGTGCAATTTGTAGCCAATAAATTGGGAATTGCAAATGCTTTTGGTGACTTATTACCGGAAGACAAAGTAAATAAGGTGAATGAAATCAAAGCCAGAAATGAAACCGTGGCCTTTGTGGGTGATGGTGTAAATGATGCGCCAGTAGTAGCATTAAGCACTGTCGGGATTGCAATGGGTGGTTTAGGAAGCGATGCTACAATTGAAACCGCTGATGTTGTTATTCAGGATGACAGACCCAGTAAAATACCAATGGCTATAAATATCGGAAAGCAAACCAGAAAAATTGTCTGGCAGAATATTACTCTGGCTTTTGTAGTTAAAGGAGTTGTTTTGATTTTAGGCGCAGGAGGTCTCGCTACCATGTGGGAAGCAGTCTTTGCAGATGTTGGCGTGGCATTATTAGCGATATTAAATGCAGTACGAATTCAAAAAATGAAGTTTTAGAGATAGATTAATGAGAAGAAACAGTATGAGATGCTTTTAAAAGATTTAAATTTTGTACTTGTGCTTTTACAAAAATCCACTTTATGAAGTGGATTTTTTGTTTTGTATAAATCAAATATTTCCAGATTTTATTCTTTTTAAAAAAGTTTGAATCATTTTTGCAATAAAAAATAAATCTATGATTTGGACTTAAAATATTTTTTCTACTAGATAATTTTAGAATAAATTTCTGTTCTTTGCACCTTAAGATTTATTTAAAAAACAAGTAAGATTGTCTTAGCTTAGAAACTTCAGAATACAATATTATTTTAGAGATTGAGTTTAGAGTAATTATCTACATTGCGTTATGGACAACAAAAAGTTTGTATTAAGTTTAAAAAAAGGTAATGAAGCTTCTTTTAAAGAGGCTTATCTAAATTACTATGACAAACTGATAAACATTGCCAGACGTTTTAATTTTACAGTTCTAACCCCGCAGGATTTTGTTCAGGAAACTTTTTTAAGACTCTATAATAAAAGGGAGTTGCTTAATGAAGATGTTTTATTTGATAAACAATTGTTTACAATATGCAAGAACATTATTATCAATCATCTTAACAGAGAAAATAAAATAATTCAACTGGATACTTTACCGTTCGAAACTGCACAGGAAGAATCTGATACTGGAATTTTTGAAGAAAGAAAAGAAAAATTATATACTTTCATAAATCAGCTTCCGGAGCAGCAACAAAAAATATTTACTTTACATAAACTGGAAAATCTTAGCTATAAGGAGATTGCAGCAATTACAGATTTATCTGAAAAGACAATTGCCAATCATATTTACCTTGCCAGTAAATTTATTCGAAAAAAAATCGAAGATCATTAGGAACTTTTATGTTCTCGTTTGTTATAGATATAAACAGAAACATAAAATGCGTATTGAATCTTATAAAACAGATGTTACAACCAAAGAAGATGCAAGCTTTATTGTAGTTCTTCTGCAGTTTATTATTTCTGATTGTATCATGAATTTTGATTTAGAAGATCGTAATCATATTCTAAAAATCGAAACCAACAGAGATATTAAAGAAATGGTTTATGGTGTTTTTAATAAACAAGGATTTTATTGTCAAAAACTTTAACAGACATAAGAGATGGACGAAAAGAAATTAGAAGAAGAATTGAAAAAGATATGGGATGAAACTCCTATTTCACATTCTGATAATGAAAAAGAGACTTCTTGGGAAGAATTCCAATTAAAAGCATTCTCATCAAAACCGCAGCAATTTAAACCATGGCGCTCTTATGCAGCAGCGGCTATTTTAATTTTTGCAGTGGCTGGTGCAGCTTTATACTTTAATAGTAATGCAGTAAGCAATGATGATACGCTTGCTGAAAATGTAATAGAAAATTCTACATCTATAATAAAAACCATAGTATTACCAGATAGTTCAAGGGTAGAATTAAATCCAAATTCTAAAATTTCTTATAGCAATAATTTTGCAATCAACAGAAAAGTCGGAGTTAAGGGTGAAGCTTATTTTAAAGTTAAAAAAGACAAAAAACATCCTTTTCAGGTATTTTGTAATGAAACCACCACGACAGTTTTAGGAACTTCTTTTACGGTTAAAGGATATACTCAAAAAGAAGTCGCTGTTGAACTTTATGAAGGAAGCGTTGAGATGAGTATAAAAAATCAGCATAAAAAATGGATCCTGAAACCTGGCGAAAAATTTACTTACGGAAACAAAACTGCTTTAGTAGCCGAATTTAACAGATTCATGGATTTTGATAATGAAAAGCTTAGTGTTATAAGCAATTATATCCAGTCGAATTATGGTTATAAAGTCACTATTCCATCAGAATATTATAACCAAAGAATTACAGTGCGAATTAATAAAAAAGAAGATTTAAAAACGATTATCGAATTAATATCACAAATGTATAACCTAAACTATGAAGTAAATGAAAAATTAAAACAGATTACTTTTCAATAGAAAAGAAAAGGATGCACTAGCCGCGAAACTAAACATCCTTCCTAATATTCTTCAGGGTAGTATGAAACTATCCCATTTAATAATATTCAAAAATACAAAATTTCATGAAGCATATAATTTCAGCATGCTTTTTTTTATTCAGTTTGTGTATGTTTTCCCAAAATGTAACCGTAACTGTTGATAAAAATGTTACTCTTAAAGAACTCTTTAAACAGATTGAAAATCAAACAGACTATAAATTTGCGTTTACAGATCAAATTGATAAAAACCAAAAGTATTTTACTCAAAAGAATACTTACACCAATATACCGATAAAAGAACTTATAAGCGAACTGAATCAAAATAACTTAATTCAATTTTCTATTGTTGGTAATAATATTTTTGTGAAGCAAAAATCCTCAAAAACAGCCAAAAAAAAAAGCAAGTTAACAGGACAGGTTCTTGATGGAAACAGAGAATTGGTTATTGGAGCCAATGTTTTTATTAAGGAAATTGAAACAGGCGCTACAACCGATAGAAATGGTATGTTTTCTATAGAATTAGACAAAGGAACTTATACTATTTTAGTTAGTTATGTTGGTTTTAAAAACAGAGAAAAACAAATTACAGTTTCTGATGACGTAAGAATTGATTTTAACATTGAGGCCGACAGCCAGCAATTGGAACAGGTTATAATTACCAACACCAAAGCAGTTGATGTGAGAAATACTCAAATGAGTGTTAATAAGCTTACTATGGAAGATATAAAGAGAATTCCGGCCGCAATGGGCGAGCCGGATCCTTTAAAATCAATATTAACATTGCCGGGAGTAACAAATGCCGGGGAACTTTCTTCTGGTTTTAATGTCCGTGGAGGAGCTGCAGATCAGAATTTGATTCTTTTAGATGGAGCTCCTGTTTATGGAGATTCTCATATGTTTGGTTTTTTTTCCATCTTTAATGCAGATATCATCAGCGGACTTGATTTATACAAAGGGGGTATTCCTTCTAAATTTGGAGGAAGAGTTTCTTCGGTTCTTGACGTAAGTCAGCAAACAGGTGACTTTGAAAATTATAAAGTAAATGGTGGTATCGGATTGATATCAAGTCGTTTATTGGTTCAGGGACCAATTAAAAAAGAAAAAGGATCGTTTATCGTTGCTGCAAGAACTTCTTATGCACATTTATTTTTAAAGCTTTCCGATAATGCTAATTCTGCCATGTTTTATGATATCAATGCTAAATTAAATTATCGCTTTGGAGCTAATAATACGCTGACTTTTTCGGGATATTTAGGAAATGACGTTTTTGACATCAATGATCGTTTTTCAAGTACCTACGGAAATACTATGGGAATTTTAAGTTGGAAACATAAATTTTCTGATAATTTAAATACCAATTTATCTGTTTTCTACAGTGATTATAAATTTAATCTGGGCATTTCAACGGAAAGTTTTGAGTGGGACAATACCATAAGAACGTACGGTTTTAAGTATGCGTGGAATCATGTTGTAACACAAAAGCTTAAACTTAATTACGGAATCGACGGTCAGTATTATGATTTTAATCCGGGAACCGTAAAGCCAACGAGTTCAGATTCACAGTTTAATTACAAGCAGCTGGATAAAAAATATTCTTTTGAATCTTCTGTTTATCTTGATTTTGAGCACCAGATTACAGAGAAATTAAATCTTCGATATGGGCTTCGTTATAGCATGTTTTACCGTTTAGGAGGCGAAGAAGTTAGTACCTATGAAAATGGTCAGGCAGTAGTATATAATCCGTTATACAATATTTATGAAGAAGGAACTCCAACAGGAACTATAGCTTATAAAAGCGGAGAAACGATTAGTAAATTTAATAATTTAGAACCGCGTGCCGCATTATCATACGCTTTTAACGACAATACTTCAGTAAAAGCAAGTTATAACAGAATGGCACAATATATTCATATTTTATCGAATACACAGTCGCCATTACCAATGAGTATCTGGACACCAAGCGGACCTTTTACCAAACCTCAGATTCTGGATCAATATGCTGTAGGATATTTTAAGAATTTTAAAGATGGCGATTATTCTTTTGAAGGAGAAATGTTTTATAAGAATATCAAAAACCGTATTGATTATATAGACGGGGCAGATATTTTGGCTAATAATAATATAGAACAGGCTATCCTGAACGGAAAAGCGAGATCGTATGGTTTAGAATTATTAATTAGAAAAAACACCGGCAATTTTACAGGTTGGGTTTCTTATACCTTATCAAGAGCAGAACAAAAAACGCCTGGCAGAACTCCGCAGGAACCAGGAATTGCAAATGGGGAATGGTATCTATCCGGATATGATAAAATGCATAATCTGAACGTTGTAGGTAGTTATCAATACAATCCAAAATGGTCTTTTAATGCTAATTTTTCTTTGCAATCCGGTCAGCCGGTAACTTATGCAAACGGATATTATGAATTTGGCGGAATCAATATCCCTAATTTTTCACTGAGAAATGAAAACAGGCTACCGGTTTTTCATCACTTAGATCTTGCAGCAACTTATACGCCAAAACCAGATAAAAAGAAAGGCTGGCAAAGCTATTGGGTATTTAGTATTTATAATATCTACAATAGAAAAAATGCCGCTTCTATGACATTTACAACAAATGAAGATACAGGAGCAAATGAAACCAGAAGACTTTCTATTTTCGGAATAGTTCCTGGTATTTCTTATAATTTTAAATTTTAATGATTATGCAAAAGTTAGAAAAATATAATTTTAAAAATAAGGCATTAGCTTTATTAAGTCTTCTTCTTGTGCTGTTCTTTTCATCCTGCGAAGATGTAGTAACGCTTGATTTAAAGAATGGTGAAACAAAAATAGTTGTAGACGCAGAAATTATTTGGCTAAAAGGAACAACCGGCAACGAGCAAACTATAAAAATCAGTAAAACAGCTCCTTATTATAATAACACAACACCAAAAGTTTCAGGTGCACAAGTAAGAGTTGAAAACCGTGACGGCGATGTTTTTACTTTTACTGAAACAGAACCAGGATCCTACGTTTGTACAAATTTTGTTCCTGTTATAGATATGGATTATACACTTTTTGTAACTGCCGAAGGACAAAGTTTTACAGCGGTTGAAAAACTAACTTCTGTAACACCAATTGACAGGGTAGAGCAAGAAATTGTTCCTGATTTTGGAGGAGAAGATGTAATCGAACTTACTTTTTATTATAAAGATCCTGTCGATGAGGTTAATTTTTATCTAACAGATTATAAAAGTGATTTTCTAATTTTTCCGGAATACGAACTCACAAAAGATGAATTATACAATGGAAATGAAATAAATAATCGATTTTCTGATGAAGATAAAATACAACCCGGAACCGTTGTAGATATTACAAATCGTGGTATTTCTAAAAACTTTTATAATTATATGAATTTACTTTTAGAGATATACGACGGAAATCCGTTTTCTATTCCTCCCGGAAATATCAGAGGAAATATTGTTAATACAACTGATTCTAATAATTATGCCTTTGGTTATTTCAGGCTTTGTGAAGCAGATAAAGTTTCTTATGTAGTGAAATAAAGTTAATTGACAGTTGATTTGTACCTACATCTGGCATAGAAATTTATATCAGTTGTATATTTTCAATTAATTTTATTCTGGTAAAAAGCTTGTTTTAACATCAGGTTTAAATCCGCTCATTGAGCGGATTTTTTGTTTTTGCGTGTGTTAAATAATTGTTATTCAGTAAAATACAGTAAATATACTGTTGTTCATGTGATTTAATTATATTAATTTTATTCCTACAAAATAATAATTTAAGAACAGAAATTATTTACAGCCTCTAATTAAAGATCTAAGCCTTTACATCTGTTCAGTTCCCTGCATACATTCAATTTCAAATACTATTTTTCGCTCTCGAGAAGATTTCGAAGCGAGATAAATATATTTTTTTAATAACTAATATATAGCAATATGAAAAATGAAATGAAGTCACAACAAACAAACTCAAATTTTATTTTAGATCATTACCCTTCTACCTGGCCTGCTGATGGACCAATTGATTTGAACCTTCATGATCTTCCACACGATGGATCTATAATTGAATGGTGGTATCAAAATTGTCATGTAACTTCTAAAGACGGTAGGCAATTTTCTTTGTTTGCCTCCTTTTTTAGACTGGCATTAGACAAAGATGACACAGAAGATTTTACATACGCACATTCTGTAATTTGGTCTCTATCTGATAAGTTTGACAAAAAATACTATATGGATTCACTTGTAGATCCAATTATGCCTTTAGAATCACTTAAGATTCTGAATAAGAAAGATGAAAAAGTTAATAAACCATTTTACAGGGCGCTAAAAGAAGTATACGAAAAAGGAAATGTGCCACTGCCTGACAGGCTTTTAAAACAACCGGCTACTATAGGGTTAGAAAATCTTTCACTTGAATACGATGAAAATCTTTTTAAAAAAGATGCGCAACGTAATTATCATTTATTACTCAACAACTCAATGGCTGGAGTAGAATGTCATCTGGAGTTTATTCCATTAATAGAACCAATAAGACATGGTAATGATGGATCGATATCTGGTATCAGGAAAGAAGATATGTTTTATTACTTTATTCCAAAATGCAAAGTGGTCGGTGATATTCGTATTGGAGACAATGTCTTCGAAGTCGAAGGGAATGGGTGGTATGATCATGAATTTAGCAAGCCGGAAGATGAAGCTACAAAACGTGAATTTAAACATGATATGGCATGGAACTGGATATCGCTGCAACTTGACAATGAATTTCAAATTTCTATATATGACCTCTTTGATAACACAAAAAATGGTGAATATGCTGGTGGAACTGCAGTTGTAATTGATAAGGATGGTAAAAGAATCAATGTCGAAAATTACTTATTTTCTCCAGAAGATTATTGGACAAGTGCCAAAACCTTTGTATCCTATCCTGTTTCCTGGAAACTAGAAATACCCAATCTTCATATATCGCTTTCTGTTACAGCTGACTTTCCTGAACAGGAGTTTATTACTACGCTATCAATGCCTGCATTTTGGGAGGGCGCTATTAATGCTACAGGTAATTTTGCAGGAGTACAAGTTACTGGGCTTGGATATATAGAAAGAACCGGATTTAATACTAAGGAAAGTATTGAAAGCTTCTTAAAAAGTGTTGGCAAGTGTACACAAAGAGCGGTAGAATCTTTATTGCCTTTAACACCTACAGATGATGAGTTTTATAAGCTGATTAATAGTCCGGTGGGCGTTGATTTTTTTAGTAATACAGATAAAGAACAGTATGTTAATTCTGTTATTAAGCCCATTAGAGAAATTGTTGATCGAAGTAAAAAAGCATGGCGATCTTATGTATTACTGGCCTGTATAGATGTGGTTGGCGGAAACTCACAACCTTTTATTGATATTTTGGCAATGCCGGAACTTATTCATTCAGGTTCATTAATTGTAGATGATGTGCAGGATAGTTCTGATACACGAAGAGGAGGTAAAGCCCTGCATCATCTTTATGGAACACCTCTTGCTATCAATGCAGGAAATACATGTTATTTTATTGGAGATTTGGTCATAAAAAATCCTCAAATTTCAGATGATATCCGATTAAAAATTTATGAACTTTATTTTGAAATGATGCGAGCGGCACATGCCGGTCAAGGTTTGGATATAAGTGGGCTTCATTCACTCATGCCAGATGCTGTAAACACTGGAAAAAGTTTAAATCTTGAAAAAAGGATTTATACTATACATCGTTTAAAAACAGCTGCACCTGCTTGTACATTAGCTAAAATAGGTGGAATAGTAGGAGGCGGACGACCAGAAGAAATTGATGCACTTGCCAACTTTTTTGAAGCCATTGGACTTGGTTATCAAATTGTAGACGATGTATTGAATTTACAGGGCTATGAAAATAACCTTAAAGATAAAGGAGAAGATATTGCAGAAGGAAAAATAACAATGCCTGTTGCAAAAGCGATGAGCTTATTGCCGTTAGAGCAACGGGAATATGTGTGGAATACAATTCAAACAATGCCAAAGGATCCGGCTGTAATAGGCTCTGTAATCAAATTGCTACAAGATTGCGGAGCACTTGACGCCTGTCGACAAGAAGCAGAAGAGCTGGTGGAAACAGCATGGAAAAAACTAGATGGCATATTGCCGGATTCATTTTATAAAATGAGATTACGGGCATTTGGTTGGTTTGCATTGCAAAAAGATTAATTTTTCAGTTTCTCATTAAATTTCAAAAGCCTTCAAATCATTGATTTTGAGGGCTTTTTGTATTTAGAATAATGCATTATTATATTGATGATTAAACGATTATGTTATTGCGTTAACTCTTATTTTTATTGAGTTAATAAGATTTATTAGGATTAAGTACATTTATTTTTAAAATTAAGAAACTAAGAATATCCCCAATTTAATCCATTAGAATGTACCTAAAATACCTCTCGATTTGCTTGATTTTATTTTCAATCACATCAAACTCACAAATTGTCGAAGAAAAAAAGAATTACCGCGCAGCAGATTCACTATTGAAAGAACCTAGTTTTTCTGTTCATAAAGACAATTATTTTTTAACCGGTGTACCTGTAAATACTGATATCACTCGAAATACTGCCGATGTAAAATACCAGGTAAGTTTTAAACTTCGACTAAACTCAAAACCTTTGTGGGGTGGTTTTTATCCTTATTTAATGTACACTCAAAAATCTTTTTGGGATATATACGCCAACTCAAAACCATTTGCAGAAATCAATTTTAATCCCGGCGTTGCCGTCGTCCGTCCGTTTTATTTAAAGGGCAACAGATTAACGTATGGAACAATTTCGTTAGAACACGAATCAAACGGCAGGGATTCTATTTATTCAAGAACCTGGAACATGCTGGCTTTTTCATTAAAGTCGCAAATTTCTCCTCGATGGATTGTCGGGTTAAGAGGATGGATTCCGCTTGTTGATAAAGAAGATAATCCTGAACTCACTAAATATGTGGGTTATGGCGAAGCAAGTGCAACCTATCAAATACAACCGGGAAGATGGAGTGCAGATATTCTTTTCAGAAAAGGAAGTGGCCTGATCAGATACGGATCTTTGCAGACTCAGGTAAACTGGAGGCCATACAAAAGCGAAAACTATTACCTTACACTTCAATGGTTTGTAGGCTATACAGAAAGTTTAATAGACTACCAGGAACATAAAAGCATGGTGCGTTTAGGATTTACAATCAAACCTGAAAATATGGGAATTTTTTAAATTTTGTAATTTTTAAAATAAATAACTCTAAGGCTTTTTAAGTTGAGGTGCTTAAATATTATCTCTATATTTACTTTTATTTATAATAGATATCAATTATAACTTTATGTTACATTTCAAAAAAACATTATTTTCAGTTGTATTTCTTTTTCTGATAGTAGCTGCAAATGCTCAAAATGAATCTTATTCTAGTCCCGTAAAACACGATAGTGCTGATACGACTTTTGTTAATTTAAAAGACTATAGTAACGATTTTATCTACGATATGAAATATGCAACCGAAGATAATTTTTTGAAGGCAAAAGTGTATGATTGTGCCGAATGTCTTTTGCGTTTAAAAACAGTAAAAGCGTTAGTTACCGCAAATAAAGATTTTATAAAAAAAGGCTATAAAATAAAATTGTACGATTGCTACAGACCTGTATCTATTCAGAAAAAAATGTTCGAAATTGTACCGAATCCCGTATATGTAGCAGATCCAAAAAAAGGCTCCATCCATAATAGAGGAGGAGCCGTTGATATTTCTATAGTTGATACAAATGGAAAAGAAGTAGATATGGGAACTCCTTTTGATTTCTTCGGAATTCAGGCGGGGCATAATTATACTAAACTTTCAAATGAAGTTTTATCAAACAGAAAGTTTCTTAAAAAAGTTATGATTAAAAATGGTTTCAATTCATTCGATTCAGAATGGTGGCATTATAATTTAAAAACAGCTTTAAAAGATAAAGTCTCGAATCAAAAATGGAATTGCGATTAGTTATTCAACACATCTTATATTTTCCATAAAATAAGTATTCGGATGATACACTTTCTGGTTCATTTCAGATGTTAACTCACTTCTTACAATATAATCTTCTGTATCAGTCAGATATTTAATTCTCATAATCGAAACCGGAGATTTTTTCAATTCTTCAAAATTATCTTTCATAAACATAAAAATTCCCGTGTTTACTCTATTGTCAAAACCTTTGTCACGAATAAGAGTTCCGCAGCTTTCCTGATCAATATGTATTAACGATACGATTTTTCCGTTTTCTAATTGTAAAAATACTTTTGAATTTTTGTCAAAACAATTGGCTTTTATAAAGGAGTTGCTCTTTTGAATCAATTGTAAGTTTAGCGTTGGCAAACCATCTGTTTGTGCTAAAGAAAAGAATACATAATTAAATGTTGCACCAAAGTTTTTCTCGCTAATCAGATATTCATTTGTTACTTTATAAGTACCAATAGAATCGGTTACATTAGCACTATATTCACAAGGTTTTTGGGCAAAAGCAGTAAGAGTTAATAAGAAAAAAGTTAAAGTAATTAGTTGTTTCATTTTTAAGTAATTTTTCTGCAAATTAAAACTATTTTGTTATCATTTTTATCTGTTGTAAAAAAACAATAAACATTTCCGCCATTTTTTATTTTCCACTTTTTTCGGATGTTTTCTACCGTGTCCGGAAAATTTCGAGTTGTGACATTTGCCTGCTGATTTAAAAGCGCTGTTTTCATATCATTTTTACCATACGAAAGCAATTTTTCAATTTCAAAAGTTCTTCCCGGAAAGTCAATTAAATCGTCAGAAGTATATAAATGAGAATGTTTGTGCAGTTTATTTATATTGAAAGAAGTACTAACTTCATCAAAACCGCCCGATTTCATAATTGCAGAATTGGGTTCATAAAGATATTTTTGAGGTAAATGATACGATGGGTAATCTGCTTCGCCTAAAACAAATTCAAAAGTCTCAATTTTATCTTTTAAAATATTAGCTGTTTTTATCGTTATTTCTCCACGATATTGATTGTGAATTTCAAAAAGCAATTCTTTTACTTCGTTTTCCAGCGCAATAATATGAATGTTTTTTACGAATTTTAATTCTGATAAACCAGCTGAAATATCCAATAAAGGCGCTGTTTTAATTAAAATAGAATCCGCTTTTTCGAAATAAAAATCTAACGATTCCGGCACATTTGGCAAACAATCTTTAAGCATGAAAACTTTGCCTTTTGCATCATTTCTGCGCGAAGGATCAATGTAAATCCAATCCCATTTAAAACCTGATTCTGCTTCGTTTAAGATATTGGCTGAGTCATCTGCATAACAAAAACAATTTTTCACATCTAATTGTTTAAAATTATGTTTTACAATGGCAGATAAATCTTCGTTTATTTCACAATGTGCAACGACTTTAAATTTCTTAGAAAAATAATAATCATCAACGCCAAAACCTCCGGTAAGATCAATTAAAGTTTTTCCCGAAATTAAAGATGCTTTATAAGAAGCTGTTTTTTCGGATGAGGTTTGTTCGACAGAAATTTTGCTGGGATAAATGATGTTTTCGGTTGAAAACCAAGTTGGTAATTTGTCTTTTGCCTTTGATTTTGCTTCAATCTGATTTAAAATTGAAACCCATTCTAATTCAGGAAAAGGGTTTTTCTGAAGTGCTAATGTTGTAATGGAGACACCGCTATTTTTAGTTATAAAATCCTGAATGCTTTTGTTTAAAATAGAAGTATTCAATGCTAAATTCTTTCGGTTAATACGGAGACAATTTTGTGTTCAGGAAAAAATTCCTTTAAAATTACTTTCACCATCGTAAAAACCGGAATTGCGATAATCATTCCAACAATTCCAAAGGTAATTCCGCTAATTAAAGTAATCAGAAATATTTCTAACGGATGCGAATTTACACTTTTTGATGAAATTATAGGCTGGCTGATATTATTATCAATAGCCTGAACAATTAAGAAACCAATAATTACGTAAATAGTTCTAGGTAGAATCTCCGATTGAAAATCGCTTCCAATCATACTGATCATTGTTAAAATACCGGCTAAAATAGTTCCTATAATGGGTCCTATATAAGGAATGATATTTAAAATGGCACATAAAAAAGCGATAACAAAAGCATTTTGATTTCCAAAAATCATTAAAACGATTAGGTATAAAATAAATACAACTGTTAATTGCAGCAGTAAGCCAATAAAATAGCGCGTTAAAAAGTGATTTATTTTAGTAACTGAGTTTATGATTTTATCTTCATTGTTATCCGGTAAAATTTTTCTGGCTGTAGCTTTAAAAGCATCCTGATCCTTCACAAGGAAAAATGTAATAAAAAATACCGAAACCAATCCCATTCCCATATCAGCCACAAAGCCTAATATAGAGTTTATAAAACCGGTAAAATAACTAAAATCAAGCATCGAAGTTACTTTTGAATCTTTGAGCATTTTATTCAAATCAACATGCTGAATATTAAAATACGCTTCTATACTTCTTTCTGTTTCCATAAACTGGAGTTGAAGCTTGTTGGTATCTAACAGAGACAAATTGTTTGCCTGCGAAATAATTAGCGGAACAAACAAGAATATAAAACCAACCATCATTAAAATGAAAATAATTATGGTCGTTGCAGCCGCCAGTGAATTACTAAACTTTAATTTATTCTTTAAAAACTGTACCAACGGATTTGCTAATAGGCATAACAACAGAGAGATACACAAATAAACAATTACGGTTTGTATTTCATATAAAAAATACAAAATGATAGCAATTATTAATATTGTTGCTAGAGCCCTTAATATTCCGTTAGATATAATTTTTGATGTAAGCATGATTTTATTTTAGATTATAAATATAGGAAAAAGCTTTTGAAATTAGTGTCTAAACAAAAAAAAGCGAGATAGAATCTATCTCGCTTTTATATTTATGGAATTAAGTGGTTTTAGATTCCAAAAGCAGCTCTTGCTCCTCCAGAAAGGAAAATCGCTGCCATTCTGCTTTTTTGTCCGTTAGAGAACATATACATTGCATTATCATCAGTATAATCCATGTAGTTCATTGTCATTTCGACAGGAGTTCCTGAACAAGTACTGTAATGAGGGTAAGCTGGTACACCATAATTTTCTTCATTGTGAGTTGGAGTATCAGATACTAAATCGCTTCCGCAAGTTGCATCTCCCCAAATGTGACGTAAATTCATCCAGTGACCCACTTCGTGAGTACCAGTTCTTCCTAAATTAAAGGGAGCATTTGCAGCACCAGATAAACCGAAATATCTTGAATCGATTACAACTCCGTCAGTTGCAGAAGCTCCTCCTGGAAATTGAGCATAACCTAAGATTCCACCGCCAATAGCGCAAGACCATAAGTTAAGTTTTGTAGTTGGAGAAGTTGGCGCTAAACCACCCTGAGCAACTTTTTTCATTGCGTCATTAGTTCCCCAAGATGTTTTTGTAGTCGATTTTCTAATAACCTGATCTAGTACAAAAGAAATTCCTACATTGGCTTTTACACCAGCAAATAACGCAGGAACGCTGTTATAATCAGAATTTAATGCATTAAAATCTTTGTTTAAAACATCAATCTGAGATTGAATTTGAGCATTAGAAATGTTTTGTGCAGTCGTTCTGTAAAGAACATTAACTACAACCGGAATTTGAACTTTGCCGTTTACAAGTTTGTGGGTTAATAAAGCATTTTGTGTAAAGGCCTCAATTTGGTTCATTCTGATCGCTAACATAGGATCAGCTTTTAGTTGAGCTTCTAAAACTTCTTGAGAGGCGCAACCTCTGCGGGCAATTGCATTTACACTTGCATCAGCCGATGCTGAATCTGTTTGGTCATTTTGACATGCAAACAGCACTAAAGCTGCAAATGCGGATAAAAGAACTTTTTTCATAATAATAGGGGTTTTTGTTATAATATTGTTGATTAGTTAAACAATGTGACAATTTTATAACAAAAACTTTACGTAACAAAATATTTTATAGCATTATTTGTCAGAATTTTTATAATCCCTTACACAGCCTGATTCCTACAAAAAAATCGTTAAATTAATTACGAAGTAAATTCGTACAAAGCTATACTTGTGGCTTGTACAACATTCATACTACTGTTCTTTCCAAACATATTTATGTGTACAATTTGGTTTGAAATTTTTAGAAGTTCTGCAGAAATTCCATCAATTTCACTTCCAATTAAAAGTGCAATTTTTTGATTGTCAGGAATTATGACTTCTTTTAGCGGTTTACTGTTGTTTGCAATTTCTAAGGCAATAATTTCAAAGTTGCCTTCAGTTAAATACTCAACAGCATCTTTTGTTTCTTCAATAATAAGATGCGGTACATGAAGATGTGTACTTCTGGAAGTTTTATTTATTTTTCGTGGCGTTAATGGAATATCTTTTCCTAAAAAAATAATATTTTCAACACCAAAAGCTTCAGCAATTCTAAAAAGAGAACCAATATTTTGCTGAAAATAAATATGGTCGCATACCAAAGTGATCGGGAACGTTTTTCGTTCAAATTGATTTTCTTCGTGAGTAAGCTGCACTTTTTAAATATTAATTGGTAAAAATATAATTGATAATATTAGCTCCCATTTTTAACGCTTTGTCTCTTGCCGTCGCACTATCGTTATGTACCTCCTGATCTTCCCAGCCATCACCTAAATCACATTCGTACGTATATAGTAAGACTAATTTATTTTCAATGAAAATTCCAAAAGCCTGGGCGCGGGTACCATCATGTTCATGAATTTTTGGCAATCCGTTTGGAAAAGGAAATGGTTTTTGAAAAATAGGATGATTCGCCGGAATTTCGACTAAATTATTATTAGGAAATATTTTTTTAATTTCTTTTCGAATGTATTGATCCATTCCGTAATTGTCATCAATATGAAGAAAACCACCTCCGTTTAAATAATTTCTAAGATTACTGATATCAGCATCGCTAAAAACCACATTTCCGTGACCTGTCATGTGTACAAAAGGATACGAAAGCAAATCAGGATTACTTGGCTCAACCGTTGATGGTTTTGCTTTGATTCGGGTATTAATATTCGAATTACAAAAACGAATCAGGTTGGGCAATGAGGTAGGGTTTGCATACCAATCGCCACCGCCACTGTATTTTAGCAAAGCAATTTCCTGTGAAAATGAAGAAACTGAAAAAAGTAATAATAAGTAAAATATTCTTTTCATATAATTATAAATTATCTTTTAATTGCTTAGTGTCGCTTGTGTCATTTCGACCGAAGGGAGAAATCACACCCTAGAGAGCAATGCAGCGTGGTTATGTGATTTCTCCCTTCGGTCGAAATGACACAATCGATTCGTAGAAATGACAAACAAGGATTATTTATTCGTTATTTCATTAAAAAAAACAACGCTATGACAAGCAACAATCGCGGCGGTTTCTGTACGTAAACGTGTATTTCCCAAAGCAACAGGCTGAAAATTATTTTCTAAAGCCAATGCAATTTCTTTATCCGAAAAATCGCCTTCAGGACCAATCAGTAAAGTAACGTTTTCATTTGGTTTTAAAACTTCTTTTAATGATTTTTTATCTGTTTCTTCACAATGTGCGATCAATTGTAAACCTTCGTTTTTTTGTTTGACGAATTCTTTAAATGATATGGCATCGTTTAATTTTGGCAGAAAAGTTTCATTCGATTGTTTCATGGCCGAAAGAATAATTTTTTCAAAACGCTCTTTGTTAATCACTTTTCGCTCAGACCGATCGCAAAAAATAGGTGTAATTTCCTGAATGCCAATTTCTGTAGCTTTTTCTAAAAACCATTCAAAACGATCGTTCATTTTGGTTGGCGCAACGGCCAAGTGCAAACGGAATTTTGGTTCGTCGGCTTTTTTTATTGAAAGTACTTCAACGATGCATTTGTTATCTGATGCTAAAGTAATTTGAGTTTCAAACAAAAGTCCTAAACCATTTGTAACGTGTAGAATATCTGAATCTTTTTTTCGTAAAACTTTTATTATGTGCTTGCTTTCTTCTTTATCAAAAGAAAAAGTTTCAGTAGTTTCGTCTATATCCGGATTGTAAAATAATTGCATAATTAAAATTGAATTCGCGCTTTCGAAACTACGGCTGAAGTTTCAAAACGACTTGATAAATATTTTTGATATCCTACAATTCCTATCATTGCGGCATTATCTGTTGTGTATTCAAATTTGGGAACAAAAGTTTTCCAGCCATATTTGCCTTCACTTTCTTTCAATCGGTTTCTAATTCCTGAATTTGCAGAAACTCCGCCACCAATTGCGATTTGTGTAATTCCGGTTTCTTTTACCGCTAATTTCAATTTGTCCATCAAAATTTCGATAATCGTATATTGAATAGAGGCACAAATATCATTCAGGTTTTCTTCGATGAAATTTGGGTTTTCTAATTTTTTCTTCTGAATAAAATACAAAATCGCTGTTTTTAATCCGGAGAAACTAAAATCTAATCCGGGAACTTTTGGTTTTGTAAAGGCAAAAGCTTTCGGGTTTCCTAATTGCGCGTATTTATCGATCAAAGGCCCGCCCGGATAAGGAAGTCCGAGTATTTTGGCACTTTTGTCAAAAGCTTCTCCAACCGCATCATCAGTAGTTTCGCCAATAATTTCCATATCAAAAAAACCATTCACTTTTACAATTTGCGTATGTCCGCCGCTAATGGTTAAGGCTAAAAAAGGAAATTCAGGTTTATCAAATCCTTCTTCATCAATAAAATGGGCTAAAATATGCGCATGCATGTGATTTACAGCAATTAACGGAATTTTTAACGCCAATGATAACGATTTGCTAAAAGAGCTTCCTACCAATAAAGAGCCCATTAAGCCAGGACCTTGCGTAAATGCAATGGCGGTTAGCTGTTCTTTTTGTACATTTGCCTTGCGAAGCGCAGCATCAATTACAGGAACGATGTTTTGCTGATGTGCTCTTGAAGCCAATTCCGGTACAACGCCCCCGTACTGATTATGAATTAGCTGATTGGCTACAACATTTGAGAGAACTTTATCGTTATGTAAAACTGCAGCAGCAGTATCATCGCAGGAACTTTCGATGGCAAGAATAAAAACCTCTGAATTTTGCATATAAAGGCACGAATTTTGGATTATATTTGACAAATCAAATTTTTAAATTTCTTTGATTGTAAAGCAGACGCCAAAATTAAAGAATTTTTATCAAAAACAGTCGTACTTTGTCTGTTCAAAATAAATTAAAAGAAAACTAAAATTAAAGCAGCTATCAAAAAAGTAAAGAAAATAATATCCAGAACCCTAATTGGGTTAATTTTACTTTTGTTAGCATTAGCAATCACATTGTCCTTGCCTTTTGTTCAAACAAAGATTGCACATTACATTACCGATTCACTAAATAGTGATTTTAAAACTGATATTACGATAGACAGAGTGGCGATCAACATTTTTGGAGGTGTAAAACTTAAGAATGTTTTGATTCGAGATCATCATAAAAAAACTTTAATTTACTCTGATATTATTAGTACCGACATTTTAAGTGTAACACGATTACTAGATGGCGATTTAATTTTTGGAGATATTCGGTTAACGGGATTTGTTTTTAACCTGAAAACCTATAAAGGCGAAAACGAAAACAATATCAATAAATTTATTAAATTATTTGAATCGGATAAACCGTCTAAAACCAACAGGCACTTTTTACTAACAGCCAAAAATGCATACATCTCAAAAGGTACTTTTTCTGTTATTGATGAAAATAAAAAAACACCAAAACTTATTGATTTTAAAAAGCTTAACGCTTATATCAGCGATTTTAAAATTTACGGTCCGGATATCAATACCATAATTCACAGGTTTTCATTTCAGGATCATCGCGGTTTATATGTGTCGAATTTAGCAGCAAAGTTTAGTTATACCAAAAAGCAGATTAAACTTGAAAACCTGGCTATAAAAACCAAAAGATCATCTATTTACGGAAAAGCCATCCTGAATTATAAACCGGGCGATTTTTTAGCTTTTACAGATAAAGTTAAGTTTGATGTCGCGCTGGATTCGGCTTCGCTAGCGACAAATGATATTCGTTATTTTTATGACGGTTTAGGTAAAAATCAGCATTTTAAACTTAAAACAAAATTAAAAGGAACGCTTAATAATTTAAATCTAAAAAGGCTTAGGCTTACAGATACTAACGGTTCAAGGATTGTTGGTAATATCAATTTTAAGAATCTTTTAGGCAGCAAAGATCAAAAATTTGCTATGGAAGGAAAGTTTGACAGACTTGTTTCCAGTTACGATAATTTAGTGGCTATATTGCCTAATGTTTTAGGAAAAAAACTTCCGAAAGAACTTAAGCGAATTGGTAAATTTAATATTGTTGGAAAAGCCAAAATTTCGACAACAGAATTAGAAAGTAATTTTAAGTTAATTACCGAAATAGGAAATGGTGAGGTCGATTTGCATATGAATAATATGGATTTTATCGATAAAGCCTCTTATTCGGGAAATATTATATTAGATAATTTTGATGTTGGTGCATTGCTGCAGCGCAAAGATATTGGCAGAACAACCTTAAATTTAGATGTTGATGGTGTTGGTTTTAGAGAAAAATACCTGAATACTATTATAAAAGGGGATATTGCAAAATTAGATTATAATAAATATACCTATAATAATATTGTTGTAAATGGTAATTTCAAACTGCCTTATTATAAAGGGCAAATTTCTGTAAACGATCCTAATTTAACTTTAACCTTTGATGGATTAGTTGATTTAAGTACGCGGGAAAGTAAATACGATTTTCACATCAATGTTGAAAATGCAGATTTGCGAAAACTGAAATTTGTAAACGATTCTATTTCTCATTTTCAAGGAGATGCCGTTGTAGCGGTTACTGGAAATTCTATCGAAAATCTTCAGGGGAATATTTACATTAAAGATGCTGTTTATCAAAATCCAAAATCGACTTATGCTTTTGATGAGCTAACGGTCAATTCTAGTTTTGATGCCAATAAACTGCGTACCATAACCATTAATTCTACTGATATTGTAAACGGTCAAATTGTAGGTAAATTTCAGTTTGCTCAATTAGATAAACTGGTAATGAATTCGATAGGAAGTCTTTATACCAATTATAAACCTTATAAAATTAAAAAAGGGCAATTTTTGCGTTTCAATTTTCATGTTTATGATAAGGTTGTCGAAATGTTGTATCCGGAAATTAATGTAGATTCATCCACAGTAGTACGCGGAAAAATTGATGCTGATTTAGGCGAATTTAAATTCCGATTTAAATCTCAAAAAGTAACGGCTGCAAAAAATACATTCGATAATATCCGAATCAATGTTGATAATAAAAATCCACTGTACAATGCTTTTATAGAGTTGGATAGTATCAAGACGCCTTATTATAAAATTCGTGATTTCAATTTAATTAATGTTACCTCAAAAGATACCTTATATATTCGTTCAGAATTTAAAGGCGGAGATAAAGGCCAGGATTATTATAATCTTAATTTATTTCATACGATCGATAAAAACAAAAATAACGTTGTTGGTATCAAAAAATCGGAAATGAAATTTAAAGATTATTTGTGGTACCTCAATGAAAATGAAGAAACAGATAATCAAATTGTTTTTGATAAAGGTTTTAAAAACTTCAACATCGATAACATTGTGCTTTCTCACGAAGACCAAAAGATTGATTTAAACGGAGTTTTAAAAGGTTCTGATTATAAAGATATAGTCCTGAATTTTGAAGATGTTGATATTAATAAGATTACACCCCTCAATTCTAAATTCGTATTTAATGGTAATTTGAATGGAAAGGTGAATTTTAAACAGAATAAAGATGTTTATCAGCCCACGGCATCCATTGTAATTGATCATCTTAATTTGAATGCAACCGAATTAGGAACTTTAAATTTTGATATTTCAGGAGATCAGAGTCTGAGAAAGTTTACTATAAATTCTTCCATTCAAAATGGTTTTACAGAATCGTTTAGTGCAAACGGAAATTTTGCCATCGAAAATAAAGAAACAATTCTGGATATACGATTAAAATTAGATGGCTTTAATCTGGCTACTCTAGGAACGGTTGGCGGAGATGTTTTGTCTAATATTAGAGGAAGTGTTTCCGGAAATGCGGCTGTTGTAGGTAATATTAAAAAACCTGAAATCGACGGAAGACTTTATGTTGAAAAGGCAGGAATGACAATTCCGTACCTAAATGTAGATTATGCATTAAGCGACCGAACGGTTATTGATCTTAGCGATGAAAAGTTTTTGTTTAGAAATAATCAGCTTACAGATACTAAATACGGTACAAAAGGATTGCTGAACGGAAGTATTGAGCATCATAATTTCGCAGACTGGAAACTGGATTTAACTATTACTTCGAAACGACTATTAGCACTTGATACAAAAGATAGTGACGATGCGGCTTATTTTGGTACGGCATTTATTAATGGTACAGCAAGTATTAAAGGACCAACGCAAAGTTTATTTATAAAAGTAGATGCCAAATCGGAGAAAGGTACTGAGGTTAAAATACCTATAAATAATGTTCAAAGTGTAGGGGAGAGCAGCTGGATACATTTTGTAACACCAAAAGAGAAATACAATCTGGCAAACGGTATTGTCGAAAAAACCAGAAATTACAACGGTCTTGAATTAGAGTTTGATTTTGATATTACGCCAGACGCAGAAGTCGAGGTAATTCTTGATCGAAATTCAGGCCACGGTATGAAAGGAAAAGGTTACGGATCGTTATTGTTTAAAATTAATACACTTGGTAAATTTAATATGTGGGGAGATTTCCAGGCGTATGAAGGAACTTATAATTTTAAATACGGAGGTTTAATTGATAAAAA
The DNA here is from genome assembly GCF_004362015.1 of Flavobacterium chryseum. Taxonomy (GTDB): domain Bacteria; phylum Bacteroidota; class Bacteroidia; order Flavobacteriales; family Flavobacteriaceae; genus Flavobacterium. The sequence continues at coordinate 207,020 of NZ_SNWW01000005.1, read as the reverse complement.
ATTCGCAGTTAAAAAAGGCGGATCGATTATTTGGGAAGGGAACCCGATGAAAGCCCAGCTGAATTTAGAAGCCGTTTACAGAACATCGGCAAATCCGGCTGTATTATTAAACAATTCATCTTTCAATAAAAAAGTACCGGTCGAAGTTGTTATTGGTTTACGAGGAGATTTAACAAGCCCGGAGCCTAATTTTGATATTCAGTTTCCATCTGTAAGTAATGTTTTAAAATCAGAGATACAATATAAGTTAGACGATAAAGATGTGCGCCAGACCCAGGCTTTGTATCTGCTTTCGACAGGTTCGTTTATGAGTCCGGATGGTTTTAACCAGAGCGATTTATCCGGAACATTTGCTGAAACCGCTGCAAGTTTATTAGGAGGAATTATAAAATCGGATAATGATAAATTTAATATAGATCTGAATTTTATCTCTGCAGATAAAAGAATTGGTCAGGAAGCCGATGGGCAATTTGTAGCTAATATTTCATCTCAGATTAATGAAAAAATATCCATAAACGGAAAATTAGGAGTTCCCGTTGGTGGCGTTAACGAATCTGCTATTGTGGGAGATATCGAAGTGCTTTACAGAGTAAATGAAGATGGATCTATGAACCTGCGTTTGTTTAATAAAGAAAATGACATCAATTATGTAGGTCAGGGAATTGGATATACACAAGGAGTAGGGGTTTCATACGAAGTCGATTTCGATACTTTTACGGAATTAGTCAATAAAATTTTCAAAAACCATAAATTAGAAAGAACGCTAAAAAGTTCTCCTGATGATTTACCGGATTCGTATTTACCGGATGATATTACTTTTTCTAATAAAAAGCAGGCTGAAAAAGATAAAAAGGCAGCTGACAAAAAAGAAGAGGAGAAAGAAAAAGAAAAACCACAGCAAAACAACCAGGGATATATTCCTGATGACAACGATTATTAAGTCGATTATCGATAAAACTGTTAAGTTTATTAAAACCATTTTCGTAATGGTTTTTTTTATGCTAAATTTATAGATTGATAAGTTTTTGAAAATGAGAACTAAACCCGATTTTTATAACACTTCATTAATGTATTGTTAATTTTAAGGATTTAATTAAAATAAGTGCCTTTTATTATTTTAAATGAATTTTTTCATATCAAAAAACTTATTAACGAAAACGTTTGCATTTAACACAATTAATTAAATTATTATAATCATAACCTAAAAAGTGGTGAATGTTTGCTAATTTTACACTTTAATACTTAAATAATGCCAAAAACAATAAAAAAAGTTGGTGTTCTAACTTCAGGAGGAGATTCACCAGGAATGAACGCCGCAATACGATCAGTTGTTCGAACATGTGCTTATCATAATATAGAATGCATAGGAATTTATAGAGGGTATCAGGGAATGATTGAGGGAGACTTCAAAGAAATGGGGCCCCGAAGCGTAAATAACATTGTAAACAAAGGTGGAACGATCTTAAAATCAGCTCGTTCTGTTGAATTTAGAACACCGGAAGGTAGAAAAAAAGCGCACGAAAACCTTTTAAAAGCCGGAGTTGATGCTTTGGTTGTTATTGGTGGAGACGGAAGTTTTACCGGAGGTCTGATTTTTAATTCAGAATACGATTTTCCTATAATGGGAATTCCGGGTACAATTGATAATGATATTTTTGGTACAAGTCATACTTTAGGATATGATACGGCCTTAAATACCGTTGTAGATTGTATTGATAAAATTAGAGATACTGCAAGTTCACACAACCGTCTGTTTTTTGTAGAGGTTATGGGTAGAGATGCAGGACATATTGCTCTTAATGCCGGTATTGGCGCAGGAGCAGAAGAAATCCTTATTCCTGAAGAAGATTTAGGTTTAGACAGATTGCTGGACTCACTCCAAAAAAGTAAAGCTTCAGGAAAATCATCAAGTATAGTAGTTATTGCAGAGGGAGATAAAATTGGTAAAAACGTATTCGAATTAAAAGATTATGTTGAAGCTAATTTACCTGAGTACGACGTTAGAGTTTCTGTTTTAGGACATATGCAGCGCGGTGGTTCTCCATCTTGTTTTGATCGTGTGTTAGCAAGCCGTTTAGGTGTAAAAGCAGTAGAGTCTTTAATAGAAGGTAAATCAAACTATATGGTTGGTTTGCGTGAAGATAAAGTAGCTTTAACTCCATTAGAACAAGCAATTAAAGGAAAATCTGAAATTGATAGAGAATTATTGAGAGTGTCTGATATAATGTCAACATAAGAATAAAAGTTTAAAAAATAGAAGAAGTTTATTGTGAGGAAATTAGACTTTAAATTAGTGTAATAAAAACAAAAGCAAAAATTAAGTAAAATGTCAAAAGTAAAATTAGGAATAAACGGATTTGGACGTATTGGAAGAATCGTTTTTAGAGAGTCATTCAATAGAGATAACGTAGAAGTAGTAGCAATCAACGATTTATTAGATGTAGATCATTTAGCTTACTTATTAAAATATGATTCAGTTCACGGTCGTTTCAACGGAACTGTCGAAGTAAAAGAAGGAAAACTTTATGTAAACGGAAGAAATATCCGTATCACTGCAGAAAGAAATCCTGCTGACTTAAAATGGAACGAAGTTGATGTAGATGTAGTAGCAGAATGTACTGGTATCTTCACAACTATCGAAACTGCAAATGAGCACATTAAAGGTGGTGCTAAAAAAGTAATTATTTCTGCTCCGTCTGCAGATGCTCCAATGTTTGTAATGGGAGTAAATCACGAAACTGCAAAAGCTTCTGATTTAGTAGTTTCTAACGCTTCTTGTACAACAAACTGTTTAGCGCCTTTAGCTAAAGTTATCCACGATAACTTCGGAATTGAAGAAGCTTTAATGACAACTGTTCACGCAACAACTTCAACTCAAATGACAGCTGACGGACCTTCTAGAAAAGACTGGAGAGGTGGACGTGCGGCTTCAATTAACATCATTCCTTCTTCAACAGGTGCTGCAAAAGCAGTTGGGAAAGTAATTCCTTCTTTGAATGGAAAATTAACAGGAATGTCTTTCCGTGTTCCTACTGCTGACGTTTCTGTAGTAGATTTAACTGTAAAAGTAGCTAAAGAAACTTCATACGAAGAAATCTTGGCTGTGTTAAAAACGGCTTCTGAAACTACAATGAAAGGTATCTTAGGATATACTGAAGATGCTGTTGTTTCTCAGGATTTTATTTCTGATAAAAGAACTTCAATCGTTGATGCAACTGCAGGAATTGGTTTAAATTCAACTTTCTTCAAATTTGTATCTTGGTACGATAATGAGTACGGATACTCTAGTAAATTAATTGATTTATCTGTGCACATCGCAGGTTTAAAATAATAGTATATAAATTTGGAAAATCCCGTTATTTAAAAGTAACGGGATTTTCTTATTTTGTTTCGACTTTAATTAATGTAAAAAACACACTTTTAAATTAATATGAGAAAAAACTAATCCAAAAACTAAAGAAAATGAAATTAATAGTTGATAGTGGGTCTACTAAAGCAGATTGGATTGCAATTGATGATAATGGAAAAGTATTATTCACCACACAAACTCTGGGATTAAACCCTGAAATTCTTGACGGTCCTGAAATTATTTCAAGATTAAACGATCGTTTTGATATTCTACAAAATAAAAAAAATGCTACTCATTTGTTCTTTTACGGAGCAGGTTGTGGAACAGAGAGAATGCAAACATCACTTTCTCAAATATTCCAGGAATATTTTAACAACGCTATCGTAGAAGTTCACGAAGATACCTATGCTGCGGTTTATGCAACAACTCCAAAAGGAGAAGAAGCAATCGTAAGTATTTTAGGAACAGGTTCTAACTGCAGCTATTTTGATGGAAAACTATTGCATCAAAAAGTACAGTCATTAGGCTATATTGCTATGGATGACTGCAGCGGAAATGTTTTCGGAAAAGAACTAATCAGAAAATATTATTTCAATAAAATGCCTAAAGAACTGGCAGTTGAATTTGAAAAAGAATATAATTTAGATGCTGATTTTATCAAAAACAAATTATATAAAGAACCAAATCCAAATGCTTATTTAGCAACATTTGCTAAGTTTTTAATCAAACATAAAGATTCAGAATTTTGCAGAAAAATCATCTTCAAAGGGATGAAATCTTTCGTTAAAAACTACATCAAACAATTCGATAATTGTAAAGAAGTTCCAGTACATTTTGTGGGTTCTATTGCTTTTTATTTAAAAGATGAATTAAAAGAAACTTTTGATAAATACGAACTTCAATTAGGAAATGTTTTAAGAAGACCAATCGACGGATTAATTGCATACCATGTCGCTAATCAATAGTTCTGGTTTAATGGAAATTGCTATTATTGCACATGATGGTAAAAAAGCAGATTTAATTGATTTTTTAATTAAAAATGAAGCTGTTTTACATCATGAAAAAATAAAGCTTATTGGTACAGGAACAACTGGAGGAAAAGCGGAAGCTGCGGGTTTTAAAACCCAAAGAATGCTTTCCGGGCCTTTAGGCGGAGATGCGCAAATTGCAGGCAGAGTGGCAGAAGGAATTACAAAAATGGTTTTCTTTTTTAAAGATCCATTGTCTAGTCATCCTCACGAAGCCGATATTAATATGTTAATTCGTGTTTGCGATGTGCATAATGTGCCGCTGGCAACCAATGAAGCAACGGCACAATTATTATTAGATGCTATTGCACAGCAATTATAGATATTTCAACATTTACATTTTTTGGCAAACAAGCCACTTGAACCGTTTCACGAGCTGGAGCGGTTTTTTCGTTAAAATAAGATCCGTAAATCGTATTAATGGCACCAAAATTATTCATATCCATAATGAATATAGTTGCTTTTACTACATTTTCAAAAGTCATATCAGCAGCTTCTAAAATGGCAGCAATATTTTGCATTACCTGAGTTGTTTCGTCATTAATGTTATCAGTAACAAGTTCTCCGGAAGCAGGATTTATTGCGATCTGACCAGAAGCATAAAGTGTATTCCCTGATAAAATAGCCTGATTATAAGGCCCAATTGGAGCTGGCGCTTTGTCTGTAAAAATTATTTTTTTCATAGTAATAGATTGTTAAATGCTAAATATAGATTTATTGAACCATTAAGATTTTAATGATCAAAAGAATAATATAACTAAAATACGATTTTATTATCGATTAGAAGTACTTCGTTTGTTCCATTTAATGTCACTCAAGACACCTGATTTAATTCCGATAAAGAAATTCCAGTTTGAGTTAACCCCAAGCGGACTCCAGTTAAAGGCCATTCTCCAGCTTAATAAATCTCTTTCAAAACGAAACTGAGTAAATGTAACTCCTTTTTGTACAAAGTCATAACCGGTAGAAACTCCACCTTTCCATTTAGGAGTAATATCCATATTAGCAGAAATCATAATGGAGTTTCCACTAATTTTACTTTCACGATTTACATTCGAATATGTTAAAGAATATGCCATTGTCATATCCCAGGGAATTTTAGAATTAAAGAATTCTGTAATAACATCCTCGCCATCGTCTTTTTCATTCGCAAACTGACTGTTTCGGCTATCGTTTAAGTCGGTATTAGTACCAAATAAATCATCCTTCCGACCACCGTTCCGTTCACTCTGTTTATTTTCCTCTTTTCCGCCCTTATTAGAGAACGAATAGTTCATGGTGACATTAGCACTAGTCATTCTAAATAAACTTCCTCCATTGTCAATGTTATACATATTCATTCTGTTTCCGGAGTTGTCAATTGCATAAGGATCCAGAGTAGCTCCAAAATTGACATTCATTTTATTGTCAAAAAACTGAGTTCCACCACTTACAAGTACAGGCTGCCAGGCTAAAGTTTCTTTTCCGTTAGCATTAAAATTATAACTGGTACTGAAATTTAAATTGTTCAGTAACATAATTTTTTTAGGTTCTGTTTTTGTGCTGTCCTTATCTCTTACTTTAGCTTCAAAGGTATTGCTTAAAGCAAATGCAACTATATTAGAATTGTCTTTGCTGGGAGCACCGTAAACACCGCCTTCAAATCGCGTGTATTCAGTTGTTATTCTTCCTGAAGCATCAACAGCATAAGTATCGTAGTATTTTTCGAAACTTGGCGTATACGCATACGTAATAGTAGGACGCATAACGTGACGAATCGATTGAATTTTTTTATTATCACCAAAATTAAAAGTACCGTAAATAGTAGTTCCTAAATTCGTGCTGAAATTATAAGTTCTAAAAGCATCAAAACCATTTATGGTTGAAGTTTCAACCTTGCTTAAATCGGTGTTATAATCTTTTTGAACGGTTTTAGTAACCCATGTTTCCTGGTAATTAGTAGAAGCTCCGGCACTAAAATATTTAAATATTTTAAAGTTAGTACTAATAGGAATAGAGTGTTGCATACCAATTTGCGCATCTCTAAACATTTGTGGTTTAAAGAATAACGAATCAGTAGTTACAATGTTATTTTTACCGCTTAAGTTATATTGCAAGTTGATGTTCTTTATAAAACCCTTTTTTACACCATCCTTGCCAACAAACGGATAAACACGATCTATACTTGCCTGTAATGTTGGCAAAGTCATGTTGATTTGCTCTGTCTGAGTATTTTGCGAATGCGTTGCTGTTAGCGATATTCTCGCTTGCGGAATTGTATTGAAAGTTTTATTATAGGAAATAGAGGAACTTAAAGTATTATTCAAGTTAGAACCAACGTTCGCCTGATTAATAGATTGCTTAAAATATTTACTACTACCCATATTCACGGAAGCAGAAAATGTAGAATTAGGATTCGATTTTGTGTCTTTTGAGTGCGACCACTGAATGTTGTAGATATTCTGTTTAGAATAATCAGGATAACCTCTTTCGCTGTTTATTAAATTCTCAAAACGGACATTAATATTACCTCTGTATTTATATCTTGTGGCGTATGCAGATTCAAATCGCATTGCGTAACTACCGTTTGTATAATAATCTGCCAAAACAGTTAAGTCATAATTATCGTCTAAAGCAAAATAATACCCCATGTTTTGCAACGAAAATCCACGTGTATTTGAGTCATTGTAACTTGGTATGATAATTCCTGAAACACTTTTTTCCTCCGTCATTGGAAAAAAAGCAAAAGGCAGTGCCAAAGGAGTTGGTACATCAGCAATTACCATTTGGGTCACACCAACCACTACTTTTTTGTTGGGAACAAATTTTACTTTGTTCGTTCTAAAATAATATTCAGGATTATCGATATCTTTTGCAGTAGTAAAACGGGCACCTTTTAAAAAGTAAACAGAGTCGTTTTCTTTTTTAGTAACTGCTGCTTTAATTTTAAATTCACCTTGTTCAGTTCTCGAATTGTAAATTAAAGCCTTTTTTGTTTTAAAATTAAAACGAATAGAGTCGGGCTGAACTTCGCTTGCGCCTTGTTTGAAATTAGGGTATTGTGTCAAAACTCCAACAGAATCTTTTATCCTGCCGGCGTACACTTCATCTTTTTCGTAATTAAGTACAATGATACCTGATTTTAACTCAACATCTTTATAGTATAACTCAGCTTCGTTATAAAGCGTGATGGTTTTATTTTTCTGATCTATTTTGGCATAGTCCTTCGCCCTATATTTAACTTTTCCGTCAAGAAAAGTCTTTTTAGGTCTAACGGTATCCAATTTTATGGTATCAGTTATACTAGTTGTTGGTTTATCTGTTTGTTTTACAGCCGGTAAGGGCTTGTTTTTGTTTTTTATTTCTTGCGAATATAATTTACCACATCCTAGTGTTAGGAAAAATGATATTAAAACGATATTAAATAAGTTTGTATGCAAAGGTTTAAATGCTATTTTTGTAAAAGTATGGCTTGTTTTTTGACATGTCAAACTTACATATAATTTTTTGTCAAAAATAATCAATTATAAAAATTATAGCAGTTGCATTTTATTAAAATTAACTTTTAGATTTATGAATATAATTAGCAAAACTAGACTAATCTTTAGTTTTTTTCTAACAATAATAACATTTTGTGCTTACAGTCAATCGAATGTCTTTAAAGTAACTCTGGACGCCGGTCATGGCGATCATGACTTTGGTGCCGTTTATAGTGGCAGGATTGAAAAAAATATTGCTTTGGCAATTGTGTTAAAAGTTGGAAAAATATTAGAAACAAGTCCCAATGTTGATGTAATCTATACTCGTAAAACAGATGTCTTTATCGATCTTGTCGAAAGAGCCAACATTGCAAACAGAGCAAATTCAAATATTTTTGTCTCTATTCACTGTAACGCGAACAAAAATACCGCTGCAGATGGAACTGAAACTTATGTAATGGGTTTGAGTAAAACGGCATCGAATCTTGAAGCTGCGAAAAAAGAGAACTCGGTAATTACGTTAGAGAAAGATTATAAACGTAAATATGAAGGTTACGATCCAAATTCGCCTGAATCAATGGTAGGAATGACCTTAATGCAGGAAGAATATCTTGATAATAGTATTTCTTTAGCGAGTAAAATTGAAGATAATTTTGATAAATTGGGGAAAAAACTTCGTCAGGGAGGTGTAAAACAGGCTCCTTTTATGGTGCTTCATAAAGCGTTTATGCCAAGGGTATTAGTAGAGACTGGTTTCGTTTCAAATCCGGCAGAAGGGAATGTATTAAATTCTGAAGAAGGACAAAACGATATTGCCAAAGCTATTGCTGATGCCATTATAAGTTATAAAAGAGAATATTTTGGTAATGGAAATACAGAAGTAGATGTAAAACCGGTAAGAGACACGTCAAGTCCTACTAAACCAAAGGTTGTTGATACTCCTGTAATAAAAAATGCTCCAAAAGGAACTTTTTTTAAAGTACAGCTTATTGCCAGTATTAAGAAAACACCATTAGAGCCTAAAAATTTTAAAGGCCTTAAAAATGTAACAATGTTGTATGAAAACAATATTTATAAATATTTTTATCAGGAAACTTCGAATTATGAAGATGCCAAAAAATATTTGCAAGAAGCTAAAAGTAAAGGATATGGAGCTTCTTTCCTGATAGCATACAAAGACGGAGAAAAAATCAATATTCAGGACGCTATTAAATAAAAGCAACAAGTTCGAATATTTATATTAATTTTGTAGAAACACTTAGAATTTTGAAACTAACAAGAGAAATCAAAACGGCTATATTAGTCATCGCGTCAATATTATTATTTATTTGGGGATATAGCTTTTTAAAAGGTCAGGATCTTTTTACAAATTATCAGACATTATATGTTGAATATGATAATGTAGAAGATTTGCCGCAATCAGCACCAGTAACTTTAAACGGACTTGCAATTGGTAAAGTAACTAAAATTACGATCAATGAAAATACAGGGAAATTATTAGTAGAACTTCAGTTAAAAACTGATTTCCCTATTTCTAAAACCAGTGAAGCCTATTTATATTCACCAAGTTTAATTGGTGGAAAACAAATTAAAATTGTACCTAATCTTAAGGATAAGGAACCAGTTGTTGACGGACAAACGTTACAAGGAAATGTTGAACTAGGTTTAACAGAATCTTTAGGAGGTAAAATTGAACCAATTCAGCAAAAATTAGATTTAATGCTTGCTAATATCAATACTCTGGTAACAGGACTAAACAATGTTCTGGATGCAAAAGGGCAACAAGATATTAAGAAATCATTGGCAGAATTAAGCGAGACGATGGAGCAATTTCATAGAGCATCAGGAACTCTTAATTCTATTTTAGACACAAACAAAGGTCAGATAAACGGAGTAGTGACAAACTTTAATAAAATGTCAAATAACTTCAATAAAATATCTGATTCTTTAAATAAAGCTGATTTAGGGAAAACAGTTCGTAACTTAAACCAGACTTTAGCTAAAGTTGATGGTATTATGAGTAACCTAAATTCAGGAAAAGGTACAGCAGGAAAACTTTTAAATGATGATGCTTTGTATAATAATCTGGCTAAAACTTCAAAAGAGCTTGAGTTATTGTTACAAGATGTTCGTCTTTACCCAACACGATATGTAAATGTTTCACTTTTCGGAAAGAAAAACAAACCTTACGTAGCGCCTAAAGAAGATGCAAATACAACTGACAAAAAATAATAAGAATGAGCTATTTAGATAATATTTTATTCGCTATTCTTCTAATAGCAGGTTTTGGTTTTTTTGCAACGAGTGTAAAAAAAATTATCCGAAACATTAACTTAGGAGTTGATGTAGATAGAAAAGACAATCCTCAGGCACGTTGGGCAAACATGGCTTTAATTGCGCTCGGACAGTCTAAAATGGTCAAACGTCCGGTAGCGGGTGTTTTGCATATTATTGTCTATCTGGGCTTTATTATTATTAATATCGAATTGCTTGAAATCGTTATTGATGGTTTATTTGGTACGCACAGAGTTTTTGCTTTTTTAGGAACTGCTTATAATATATTAATCGGTTCTTTCGAAATATTAGCACTTTTAGTTCTTGTAGCGGTTATCGTTTTCTGGATCAGAAGAAATGTAATCCGATTAAAACGTTTTATAAATCCGGATTTAAATGGATTTCCTAAAAGTGATGCCAATTACATCTTGTATTTCGAGATGATTTTGATGACATTGTTTTTATTGATGAATGCTTCCGACTTGCATTTACAGAATGTTCCCGGTGGGTTTTCTCATTTTCATAAAGCAGGAAGTTTTCCTGTGAGTCAGTTTATTGCGCCAATTTTTAATGGGATGTCAAATGAATTGGTGATGTTATTGACAGAAATATTTTGGTGGTTGCATATTGCAGGTATTTTAGTTTTTATGAACTACTTATATTTCTCAAAACACTTGCATATTCTTTTAGCGTTCCCAAATACTTATTTTGCAGATTTGAGACCAAAGGGTCAATTTGATAATTTGGAGTCTGTTACAAAAGAAGTAAAATTAATGATGGATCCTAATGCTGATCCGTTTGCTGCAGCTCCGGTTGATGAAAATGCTGCTCCAAGTAAATTTGGTGCAAGTGATGTTCAGGATTTGAACTGGGTTCAGTTATTAAACGCTTACACTTGTACAGAATGCGGACGTTGTACGTCAGCTTGTCCGGCAAATCAAACCGGTAAAAAATTGTCTCCTCGTAAAATTATGATGGACACAAGAGACCGTTTGCAGGAAGTAGGAAAAAATATTGATGCTAATAAAGGTGTTTTTGTTCCGGATAATAAAACTTTATTAAACGATTATATCACACCAGAAGAATTGTGGGCGTGTACGTCTTGTAATGCCTGTGTAGAAGAGTGTCCGGTAAATATCAGTCCGTTGTCTATTATTATGGATATGCGTCGTTACCTTGTAATGGAACAAAGTGCAGCTCCAATGTCATTAAACGCAATGATGACCAATATTGAAAACAATGGAGCGCCTTGGCAATACAGTCAGCAAGACAGATTGAATTGGAAAAACGAAAATTAAAAAGAGTTTAATTGGTTATTTATTTAACCGTTTAATCGATTAATAAAATAGAATTTCGGTTTTTTTAGTGAAGATTGTTTACATGTAACGATTAACCAAATAAACGATTAACCGATTTAACAAAATAATAAGATGTCAGAAAGTTTAGTAGTACCAACAATGGCAGAAATGCTCGCCGAAGGAAAACAACCAGAAGTTTTGTTTTGGGTAGGTTGTGCAGGAAGTTTTGATGATAGAGCAAAGAAAATTACAAAAGCATTTGTGCGTATTTTAAATCGTACAAACGTTTCTTTCGCAGTACTTGGTACTGAGGAAAGTTGTACCGGAGATCCGGCAAAAAGAGCTGGAAATGAATTTTTGTTTCAAATGCAGGCCATGATGAATATCGAGGTTTTGAATGCATACGAAGCAAAAAAAATAGTTACCGCTTGTCCGCATTGTTTTAATACTTTAAAAAACGAATATCCTGAATTAGGCGGTAAATATGATGTAATCCATCATACTGAATTCTTAAAATCATTAATGGATGACGGAAGATTAACAGTTGAAGGCGGTCAGTTCAAAGGCAAAAAAATTACTTTTCACGATCCTTGTTACTTAGGAAGAGCGAATAACGTATATGAAGCACCAAGAGATTTAATTGAAAAATTAGATGTTGAATTGGTTGAAATGAAACGTTCAAAAGCAAACGGATTATGCTGTGGAGCGGGTGGAGCACAAATGTTTAAAGATGCCGAACCAGGAAACAAAGAAGTAAACGTACTGCGTACGGAAGACGCTTTAGAAGTTCAGCCGGATATTATTGCAGCAGGTTGTCCGTTTTGTAATACGATGTTAACAGATGGTATTAAAAACAAAGAAAAAGAAGGACAAGTTAAAGTAATGGACATTGCAGAGTTAATTGCTAATGCGCAGGATTTGTAAATAAAGGTTCTGAGGTACTAAGTTGCTAAGGTTCTAAGTTTTTAATCTGAAACTTGAAACTTCTAAATCTAAAATCCATCAATCTAAAATCTAAAATTAAAATGTATATACCTTTTGAAGATTTACCTGGTGAATCCAGAATATGGATTTATCAATCGAACAGAAAATTTTCTGAGGAGGAATTTTCTGAAATAGAAACTGACCTGAAAGCTTTTGTTGAAGAATGGGCAGCACACGGAACAAGTTTAGAAGCTTCGTATCAACTAAAATACAACCGATTCATTATTTTGGCTGTAAATCAGGATGTACAGGCCGCTACAGGTTGTTCTATTGATAGTTCAGTAGAGTTTATTCAAAGTTTAGAGAAAAAATACAACGTTGATTTGTTAGATAAAATGAACGTTACTTTTAAACTTGGCGAACATATCGCACACAAACCTTTAATTGACTTCAAGAAAATGGTTAAAGACAAATCGGTTTCTGAGAATACGATTGTTTTTAATAATCTTGTAAACAACATCGAAGAATACAACGAATCTTGGGAAGTTCCTGCCGCCGATAGTTGGCATAGCAGATTTTTCTAGAAGAAATTTAAAATATATTTGAAAGGCATAAAATTTAGATTTTGTGCCTTTTTTTGTATCCTTAGTTCTGGTTTTAAACACACCGTTTGTCATTCCGAGGAACGAGGAATTTCCACGAGTAGCTCCGCAATCAAAAGTTTCAATCTTTTTAGAGTTTCTTGCGAAGATTCCTCGTTTCTCGGAATGACAAACTGTGTGTTTTAATTGCGAAGAATGGATTAAAATCCATCCCTACAATATGATTTGTTCCTTCGGAACTCTTTATTAAATTTCGAATGTTGTTCTTCCTTTGTCAGATGACAAATTGTGTAAAGATTTTAAAATGGACAAACTACACCAAACCCGATAGGTTTTTAAAACCTGTTAGGTTTAATAAAGGCAAAAAAAGTTCTTATAAAAACTATAATCTCTGGTCTAGTCCCGATGGAAGTGACATCCTTTTGTGCCGGTCCCGAGGCTTCGGGAGGCATAAAAGATATAACGGACAGCGGGACAAGTTGTTCTTTTGAAAATCATTGTTTTCTGCTCCTGATAAAAGTTATGAATTATAAGTTATGAGTTATGAGTTTGAGCAAAATACTTCGATTTTGCTTAGATGAACTGGAAAGATCTTAATTTGTAACTCTTCCTCTTTATCATTCTAATAATCTGATAAATCTTAAATTCACAAAAATCTAACAATTGAAATACTTAATTAAACGTGAATTTTGAGTACTTTCGTAGTATTAAATTTAATACATGAAAATAGCAATAGTTTGTTATCCGACTTTTGGTGGTAGTGGGGTAGTAGCCACAGAACTAGGCCTTGAATTAGCCAGACGCGGACACGAAATCCACTTTATTACTTATAGTCAGCCGGTTAGGTTGGCACTTTTAAACCCCAATGTTCATTATCACGAAGTAAACGTTCCTGAATATCCTCTTTTTCATTATCAGCCTTATGAGTTGGCTTTGTCAAGCAAATTGGTTGATATGGTGAAATTATATAAGATTGAAGTACTACACGTGCATTATGCAATTCCCCACGCTTATGCGGGTTATATGGCGAAGCAAATGCTAAAGAATGAGGGAATTAATCTTCCGATGATTACGACGCTTCACGGAACCGATATTACACTGGTGGGAAATCACCCATTTTATAAACCTGCAGTGACTTTTAGCATCAATAAATCGGATTATGTGACTTCGGTTTCTCAAAGTCTGAAAGATGATACGTTGAAATTATTCAAAATCAAGAATAAAATAAAGGTAATTCCGAATTTTATCGAATTGGATAAAGTGAAAAAAGATCCGCTTGCGCCTTGTCACCGTTATGTTATGGCAAAGGAAAACGAGCGTATAATTACACACATCAGTAACTTTAGAAAGGTAAAACGTATTCCGGATATTATTAAAATTTTCTATAATATTCAAAAAGTAATGCCTGCAAAACTGATGATGGTTGGTGATGGTCCTGAAAAAGAAAAAGCGGAGATTTTGTGCCAGGAATTAGGCATTTATGACAAAGTAATTTTCTTTGGAAACAGTAATGAAATCGATAAAATTTTACTTTTAACAGATTTATTTTTACTTCCTTCAGAAACGGAAAGTTTTGGTTTGGCAGCTTTAGAAGCAATGGCTTGTGGAGTTCCTGTAATTTCAAGTAATTCAGGTGGTTTACCGGAAGTAAATTTTGATGGTTATTCAGGCTATTTGAGCAACGTTGGAGATGTAGAAGAAATGGCAGCAAATGCAATAAAGATTCTGGAAGATGATGCTATTTTAAATCAGTTTAAAGCAAACGCTTTAGAGGTTGCAAAGAAATTTGATATTGTAAATATCTTGCCTAAATATGAAGCTTTGTATCAAAGGGCTATAGATGATTATAAATTAGAGAAACATTAATTTAAATAAACGCAGATGAAAAAAGTAATTTCGGTTTTAATAATTTTTGTTCTGGTCTCTTGTGGAGCGAAAAAAACTTCAGGTCCAAATGCATTATATGAAATTCTGACAGAGCAATCTGACGGAGGTGGAAATATTAAATTTTTTGAGATTTTGACAGAACCTAATGAAATCAAAATGCTTGAAACTGACCCACTTTTAGCTAACAAAATGAAGCAGCCTGACATAAGCAATTCTAATTATATTATCCTGAATATGGGTGAGAAAAACACAGGCGGATATACTATTGGTGTTGAAAAAGTAGAAGAAACAGATAAAAATATCATTATTACGGTAAAAGAAAATAGTCCTGCAAAAGACGCAATGGTGATGCAGGCAATTACTTATCCTTATACGGTTGTGAAAATACATTCGAAAAAAGAAATTATAATTAAATAAAGAAATAAAAAAAAACCTGTCGCGTTAAACGACAGGTTTTTTTTTTTACAATTTTTTTTATTTGATATTTTTAGAATTTGAATTTCACTCCCAAACCTACATCAAATCCGAAGTTGTCATCATTATAATATCCTGAACCAATTTCTGGTCTTGCATCTAATGATAATAAGATTGGCACATTGTCAAAACCATATTCGATACCAATATCACCGGCTGCAAAAACATACACACCATTATGATCGTAATCGTTGTTATTGTAATAATGATTGTCATCCCAGGCAGCTAAACCACCACCTACACCAGCGTACCAATTAAAACCACCATCAATGTTCCAAACCCATTGATAAAGTGCAACTCCTTTAATAGCATCAATATCATCACTGTTTCTCCATCCTAAATCGAACTCAAGTCTGTTATTTTTTGATAAACCTCTTTGGTACGAAATCTCTCCTCCAAATCCGTTGTTATCTCCAAGTCTTAGACCTAATGCATTTTTTGCAATTTCTTGTGATTGAGCCGTAAATGCTAAACCAATTAGCATAAGCGCAGATAAAATAATCTTTTTCATAAAAGTGGTATTAATTTTTTTCAAACTTACAATTACTGTAAAAGTGAAAACGTATAAAATTATTTTAAATTGTTATATAATTCACATTTAAAACTATTCTACACCATGTTCAGAGAAAGATTTCACTATAAAACATGCAAATTAATATTTTATCGAAACTTACTTTTGCTTTATGATTGAAGTGATTAAGTGATTGGTCAGAATGTCTTCCATTTCAAAAAGATTTTCTTCCTCAGTAAAATTAGATTGAGAATAAGAGAATAATTTCCAACGCTTTTTATGGTATTCTAAAGCCGTTAAGTTTTCGATCCAGTCGCCGGAATTTAGATATAAAGTAGATCCGTGTTTATTTTCTTTAGTAATAATTTTTGGTTCATGAATATGCCCGCAAATTACATAATCATAATTTTTTTCGATAGCCAAATCTGTAGCTGTAGTTTCGAAATCTGAGATAAATTTTACCGCCTTTTTTACACTTGCCTTTATTTTTTTAGAGAAAGAATAAGGTTCTCTACCCAGTTTAGATAAAAGCCAGTTGATAAAACGGTTTATAAGAATTAGGTAATCATATCCTAAACCACCTAATTTTGCAATCCATTTTGAATGTTGTACAGAAGCATCAAAAACATCTCCATGAAAAATCCAGGCTTTTTTGCCGTCCAGTTCTAAAAGTAATTTATCGACCAAGGCGAAATTCCCCATATTCATGTCGCTGAATTTGCGCAGAATTTCATCATGATTTCCGGTAATGTAATACACTTTTGTGCCCTTAGAAGCCATTCCGATAATTTTTTGAATAACTCTTAAATGCGCTTTCGGAAAGTAGGATTTTCTAAATTGCCAGGCATCAATGATATCGCCGTTTAAGACTAATGTTTTTGGTTTTATGCTTGACAGATAGTTGTTTAGCTCTTTAGCGTGGCTGCCGTAAGTACCTAAATGGACATCTGAAATAATGACCAATTCGACATTTCTCTTTTTCAATTTTTATTATTTTGAAGTTTAACAAATAAAAGGAAATTGCGCTCGATTTGTTTTATCAAAAGGTTATCAATTTGGCTTCAATTTTAATAAATTACGATTTTTAAAGTGTTTAATGTTTACTTAATAATACCAACTTTAAATTTTTTAATTTAATTCATAAAACTTACATTTGCTCAAAACAAATTACAATGGCAGGAAATAGCTACGGCACACTATATAAAGTTACTACATTTGGAGAATCGCACGGAGAAGCTTTAGGCGGAATTATCGACGGTTGTCCATCAGGAATACAACTTGATTTAGAAGCAATTGAAGTTGAAATGGCAAGAAGAAAACCAGGACAGTCAGCAATTGTAACCCAACGTAAAGAACCGGATGCGGTTCAGTTTTTATCAGGAATATTTGAAGGTAAAACCACAGGAACACCAATAGGTTTTATTATCCCGAATACCAATCAAAAATCAGACGATTACTCGCATATAAAAGACAATTACAGACCAAGTCATGCTGATTATGTATACGATCAGAAATACGGTTTTCGCGATTATCGCGGTGGCGGAAGAAGTTCGGCAAGAGAAACAGCGAGTAGAGTAGTAGCAGGTGCAATTGCGAAGCAAATGTTACCTGAAATTAAAATTAATGCATACGTTTCATCTGTTGGTCCAATTCATTTAGATACACCGTATCAGGATTTGGATTTTTCTAAAATAGAAAGCAATCCGGTTCGTTGTCCTGACGAGAAATCAGCAGCAATTATGGAAGAATATATTCGTGATATTCGCAAACAGGGCGATACTGTTGGTGGAATTGTTTCATGCGTTATTCAAAATGTTCCGGTTGGTTTAGGAGAACCTGTATTTGATAAATTGCATGCCGAATTAGGAAAAGCAATGCTTTCTATTAATGCAGTAAAAGGTTTTGAATTCGGAAGCGGATTTTCAGGATCAGAAATGAAAGGAAGCGAACACAACGATTTATATAATCCTGACGGAACTACAAAAACAAATCTTTCAGGGGGAATTCAGGGTGGAATTAGTAACGGAATGGATATTTATTTCAGAGTTGCTTTTAAACCCGTTGCTACCATTATGCAAACTCAGGATTCACTTGATAATAAAGGAAATATTACACCAATGACCGGAAAAGGACGTCATGACCCGTGTGTAGTACCTCGCGGAGTGCCAATTGTAGAAGCAATGGCCGCGATTGTTTTGGCTGATTTTTACTTAATCAACAAAACATATTAATAAATTAAAGACAGTGAGGGTCTTAATATTTTAATTTAAAACAAACAAATTAATGCAAGTTACAGAAACCAAAAAGAAATCATTTTTTTCAGGATTAACCGGGCAAATTATAATTGCAATGATACTTGGAGCAACTCTGGGAATTATTATTCATAATTCAATTTCACAGGAAGCAGCGGTATCATTTAGTAATAAAATAAAAATGCTGGCTACTATCTTTATCAGATTAGTGCAAATGATTATCGCTCCTTTAGTATTTACCACTCTTGTAGTAGGAATTGCAAAGTTGGGCGATATAAAAACGGTTGGAAGAGTTGGAGGAAAAGCACTTGGCTGGTTTTTTACAGCTTCTTTTATATCCTTATTGATTGGATTATTTTATGTGAATATTTTAGAACCGGGAGTAGGTTTAAAATTAGATCACGTTGATATGAATGCAGCTTCTGAGGTTACTGCTAAAACAAAAATATTATCTGTTGAGAATTTTGTAGAGCATATTGTTCCTAAAAGTATTTTTGAAGCAATGGCAACCAATGAGATTTTACAAATTGTAATATTTTCTATCTTTTTCGGATTAGCAGCAGCTTCTTTAGGAAGCACTGTAAAACCAATCATAAATGCTTTTGATAAAGCTTCGCATATTGTTTTAAAAATGGTAAATTATGTAATGAACTTTGCTCCAATTGGGGTTTTTGGTGCTATTGCAGGAGTATTTGCCATAAGAGATGCAGAGGAATTAATAATTACCTATTTTAAATTCTTCGGATCATTTTTAGTAGGAATCGGTACATTATGGGTTGTCTTGGTTGCCGTAGGTTATATTTTCTTAAAAGGAAGAATGACTGAATTATTGAGACGTATTGTAGGTCCGCTAGCCATTGCTTTTGGAACCACAAGCAGTGAGGCTGTTTTTCCTAAATTAACAGAAGAATTAGAAGATTTTGGAGTTAAAGATAAAATTGTTGCCTTCATGTTACCGCTAGGATATTCGTTTAACCTTGACGGAAGTATGATGTACATGACTTTTGCCAGTATTTTTATTGCTCAGTTTTATGGAGTTCATTTAGATTTGGGAACACAAATGGCAATGCTTTTGGTTTTAATGCTTACCAGTAAAGGAATTGCGGGTGTGCCAAGAGCGAGTTTGGTTATCGTTGCAGCTACATGTGGTATGTTTAAAATTCCGATTGAAGGAATTGCATTGATTCTGCCAATAGATCACTTTTGTGACATGTTTAGAAGTGCAACCAATGTTTTAGGAAATGCCTTAGCAACTTCAGTAGTTGGAAAATGGGAAAGTGATAAAGAACAATCAGATATTATTGCTGAAAATAATATCTAAGAAAAAAATAGCCTTAAAAAAAAGCCGTAATGAATATCTCATTACGGCTTTTTAATATCCTGATTTTGTTTGGTTTTAGATTAAAATACCACTAAAATAACGTTCTAAATGTGTTGTCTTTGTTAATGTTTTAAACTTTATTTTTGTTAGTTTTTCAAAATTCGAATGATTAAAATATTGATTATTGAATGCTTACATTATACTCTTGCCTATAGTTTTATATTAAAGATGTATATTTGAATAAACATACTTCCAAATTATGCCCTTTAATAGATTTTGTTTTTTAGCTTTTATTTTTCTAAACCTATTTTGTCTTGAGCTGCCAGCCCAGACCAATAGTGTAACGATTGGAAAAATTGAAGCTTTAACCAAACAGGCTTGTGATTATTTAGATGAGACGAATTACGAAAAATCTTTAGAAAAATCCGGAATTGCCCTTCAATACGCATTTGATCTAAAAAATGACACTTTAATTTCCAGAAACTATAACATAATTGGTATCAACTTTCACGATTTAGGCGAAGTTGATAAAGCTGTATTTTTTTATAAGAAAGCATTATTCTATGCTGAACGATCTAATATTGTGAGTTTAAGAATGATGATAACGAGCAATTTGGGTAACTTATATTTTTTTGAAAAGAAAATGTACAGTAAAGGAATTGCATATTATAAAGAGTCATTAAAATTTGGAGAACAAGAAAAATATCTCAAAGAAGTTGCTATAACAAACCTCAATATAGTTTGGTCGTATTTTAAGATTGGAAACTATAATGAAGGATTACCTTACTTGCATTACATCAATAAACATCAAAATGATTTAGAAGGAAAATCGAACGATGTTGCTTTAAATTTTTTAAACGGAATGTATTGGGCGAATGAAAATAATAATGATAAGGCAAATAAATATTTTTTAAAAGCTGTTTCTTATAATGCTAAAGACGATAAGCCGGATTTATCTTATGCACACTTAGAATATTCAAAATTCCTGACCAAAATTGGAAAACATAAAGAAGCCTATACACATTTAGAAGCTTATAACGAGATAACAGAACAAATCTACAATGATGAAAAACTTAAAAAAGCAACTAATGCCGGTTTTAATCTTGAGTTAGACGAATATAAAAGACAGATCGAAAAAATTGAAAACGAAAAAATTTCACAATACCAAAGTCTAAAAAAATCAAGAATTATTGTTATTCTTTTCATCATAATTTCCTTCATTCTGCTTTTGTTAATTATTACTTTGATAAAGAATATCAGATTTAAGAAAAAACTCAATTTAGAACTTTTACAGGCAAAAGAAATCGCAGAAGAAGCTTCATTATTAAAAACACAATTTATTTCGACCATAAGCCACGAACTGCGTACTCCCTTGTATGGCGTTGTCGGGATAACAAATATGCTGCTCGAAGAGCACAAAGAATTATCAAACAGTCAGCATTTGAGTTCTTTAAAGTTTTCTGCCAGATATTTATTGTCTTTGGTAAATGATATTTTGCAAATCAATAAAATAGAAGAAAATAAAGTTGTCCTGGAAAATTTGACATTCAATATTTCTGATGAAATTTCAATGATTAAAAATTCCCTTTCTTTTTTATCCCAAAAAAATAACAATGTAATTTCGATTTTTATTGATCCCAATATTCCCGAATATTTAATAGGCGATAAATTAAGACTGGCTCAGATTCTTATGAATTTAGTGAGTAATGCTTTGAAATTTACAAAAAACGGACAAGTCGAAATCATCGTTAATCTGGAGAATATTCAGGGAAAATTTTATTATTTAGAATTTCAGGTAAAAGATAATGGTGTTGGAATTGCAACTGTAGATCAAAGTAAAATTTTCGAAAAATTTGTGCAGGTCGGCCGAAAAGATGAAGATTATCAAGGAACAGGTTTAGGTTTGAGTATTGTAAAAAGGTTATTAGGACTTTTTGGAACCGATATTCTTCTGCAAAGTAATATAGGCGAAGGAACCTCTTTTTCATTTACCATTCCTTTTGAATGTGACCTCGCTAAAACAAAAATAATTATTGATGAGATTCAGGTTGATCTGACTTCTTCTGAAATATATAAAATTTTAATTGTTGAAGATAATGTCATTAATCAATTGGTAACCAGAAAAATTATCGAAAAAAATAATTACCTCTGTACAGTGGTTGATGATGGTTTTGCAGCCATACAAATACTCGAAAACGAAGATTTTGACCTTGTTTTAATGGATATTAATATGCCTTTAATGAATGGATTTGAAACTACCAAAAGAATCCGTCAGTTAGGTATAAAAACGCCTATTGTAGCTTTGACCGCTTTTGATAAAGATGAAATAACAGATGAAGCCATTTCGTCAGGAATGAATGATATTATTATAAAACCATTTGAGCCTGTCAAATTATTTAAGATTATAAATTACTTAATATACGAAACAAAAAACGTTGGTTAATACCAACGTTTTTTATTTTGCTTAGAAGCATTTGATTTTCTCGATTTATGAGCGCCTCCGCTTCGGTTAGAATTTTTAGGTTTTTCTGCCGTTGCTTCCGGACCTCCAGAATGCCATTGATACGGATGATCTGTTACGATTTTAACATCAACTTTTATCAATTTCTGAATGTCTTTCCAGTAAGGCTCTTCATCTTTACTGCAAAAAGAAATTGCAACTCCGCCATTTCCTGCACGACCGGTTCTACCAATTCGGTGAACGTATGTTTCAGGAATATTTGGCAAATCAAAATTGATTACAAACGGTAATTGGTCAATATCAATTCCTCTTGCTGCAATATCTGTCGCTACAAGAACACCAACTTCTTTATTTTTAAAAGCATCTAAAACACGTTGTCTCGCATTTTGAGATTTATCGCCGTGAATAGCTTCTGCAGGAATATCTTTTTTGCGCAATGCTTTTACAACATTGTCAGCTCCGTGTTTGGTTCTAGAAAAAACCAAAACATTAGATAAATCTTCATTTTTTATTAAGTGATAAAGCAAATTTCTTTTCTCTGTTTTCTCCACAAAATAAACACGTTGCTCTACATTTTCAGCAGTTGATGAAACCGGAGAAACTTCTACTTTTGCAGGATCCTGCAAAAACATCTCGGCTAATTCGCGAATTGCAATTGGCATTGTAGCAGAGAATAATAAGGTCTGACGGTTTTTAGGAGTCAGTTTTACGATCTTTTTTACATCGTTTATAAAACCCATATCCAACATCTGATCTGCTTCATCCAGCACTAAAGTGTGTAAATGATCTAAATCAAGAAAACCTTGTTTTTGTAAATCAAGCAATCGTCCCGGAGTAGCAACTAAAATATCAACACCTTTTTTTAAAGTGTCAACTTGCGGGTTTTGAGAAACTCCACCAAAAATAGTCAATTGCGTTAAATTGGTATATTTAGCATAAGTGTCAAAACTTTGTCCAATCTGAACTGCTAATTCACGTGTTGGCGTAACAATAAGAGCACGAATTACTTTGGCTTTTTTTGTAGAACCAACAATTCGGTGTAACTGATGTATAATTGGAATGGCAAATGCTGCCGTTTTTCCTGTTCCTGTTTGTGCACAGCCAATAAGGTCTCTTCCGGCCAAAACGATCGGAATAGATTGTTCCTGAATAGGTGTAGGGTTTAAATAGCCTTCTTCAAATACGGCTTTTTGTATACTTTTTGAAAGTGATAAATCTTCGAATAACATATCTTATTTATTAAGAAATCTAGTTTTAAGTACTAAAATTCTGTGCAAAGATAGCTTTATTCAGCCAATCGTTTATTTGAATCGGGTTTTATTTGGTAAAAGACTTATTATTAAGTGGTTATGAATGTCTTAAAATAAACTTTTTTCGTTGTTGGCTTTAATGAAATCTGTTATTAAATAACCAATTAATTTCCCAATTAAATGATTGTTTGGCGATTGGTCCAAATCTGGTGCGCCTTCGCAAATATGCAGATAAGTAGCATTTCTGTGTTCCCCGAAAAAAGATACAAACTGACGCAATTCTTCAATCGAAAATCCGCTGATTGTCATGGCGCTGCTTGCAATATTAGGAATAGCATCCAGATCGATTTCTATACCAAAAGAGTCTGTTTTTATAAACTCTAAAGCCAAAGCCATTTCCTGATTAAAATCTTTTTCTTTTCGAATATTCACACTATCGTAAGTGTTATATCGAACGCGGTCTTCTAATTTTTTAATAATATCAAGAACACTTTTTGAAGTATAATTTTCATGTAAACCAAAAATGAAATATTTTTTAAGAAAACCTTCTTCATAAGCATACGAAAATCCATTTCCGCTATGACGGCCTTCGAGAATTCTAAAATCTGAATGCGCATCAAAATTAATGGCATTTACTGGTTTTCCCTTGGCTAAAGCCGAACCTTTTATATTTCCGTAAGCATTATTATGGCCTCCACCAATAATAATGGGTGTTTTCCCTGCTTTGATAATCGTAAAAATAATATGAGAAACCTCTTTATCTATTTTTTCAACCAGCTGACTCAATTTAGACCGGTCATCAATATCATTAAAATCTAGATATTCAACCTCTCTCATTTCCTGAGAAACATCAATATGTCCCAAAACGATAATCTGGCTCCCTTTAGCAAAACGATTATGCTGTATGTTAGCAATGCTTTTTATAGCACTTTCCCACGCAGATGCCGTTCCGGGTCTGCCATAATTAGCACGTACACCAATATCTTCCGGAATTCCCAGTAATACATATTTAGCTTCGCTTTCTCTCAAAAAGTCGACTTTGTCAATTCCTTTCGGAATTATGATCATTTTTTCGCCGAATTTTATTTCACCACTTCGATGATTTGTGACTTTTGCTAAATCATTAATAGTAAAAGGGATTAATTTCTCCATAAAAAAAAAATATTGTCCAAAAATAATATAATTACACTAAGTTACGTTATTAAGATATATTAATTCTTAAATTTGTTTTTAAAGAAAATTATTAAATATGGAAAACCCAAAGAACAACAACTCAAGTCTAAAGGCGGTAATCGCTGTTTTAGCAGTCCTACTAATTGGTAGTTTAGTGTACATTTTTAAATTATCGTCTGATACTGACGTAGTTAAAACAGAACTAACTTCAACTCTAACAGAGAAAGAATCTGTTATGAAAGATTTGCAAGAATTAAAAGCAACTTACGATGCTGCAATTGCAGAAAACACTTCAATGTCTGATGAATTAATTCAGGAGAGAGACAAAGTAGTAGCTTTGATGGATGATTTAAATAAATCTAAAGGAGATGTATCTAAATACAGAAATCAAGTGCAAGGGATGCAAACTAAAATGAAAACTCTAGTTGCTGAAAACGATGAATTGAAAAAACAAAATGGTGTTTTAACAGTTCAGAGAGATAGTACTATTGTGGTTTTAGGAGAATCTAAAAAATTCAACGAAGTATTAGTTGGTCAAAACGAAGAATTGGCTAAAACTGTTGAAAAAGGTTCTAAATTATCAGTTTTAAACACAAAAACTGCAGCTTACAAAATGAAAAGCTCAGGAAAACAAATTGAAACAGATAAAGCAAGCCGTGCAGATGTTTTAAAAGTAAGTTTTACAATTGCTGAAAATTCAATTGCTAAATCTGGAGATAAAACGTACTACGTACAAGTTATCGATGCTAAAAACAATGTTTTAGGAGATAAAAAAACAGAAAGTTTTGGTGATAATACTTTAACTTACAGCTTTAAAACAACTGTACAATACGAAAACAAAACAGTAAATGTTTCTGAAGATTTACCAGGTAAAGATTTCGTAAAAGGTACTTACTTCATTAATGTATTTGACAATGATGAGTTAGTTTCTAAAACTAGTTTTTCTTTAAGATAATAAGAGACATCTAAAATACCACAAAAAAAGAGGAGCCTAAAACTCCTCTTTTTTTTATGCTAAAATTTTACCTTCGACAAAAACACTTTCAATCAAATTGCTTCCAAAAGCGTAAGGAATCTGATAATAAGATGAAATGGGTTTTGTCAGGATTAAATTTGCTTTCTTTCCTTTAGTAATACTTCCGTGGGTTTCTGAAATCCCCATCGCATAGGCGCCGTTTATAGTGGCTGCGTTTATGGCTTCTTCAGGTGTCATTTTCATTTTGATGCAAGCTGTTGCCACAACAAAGTTCATATTTCCGGATGGAGTAGAACCAGGATTAAAATCTGTTGCCAAAGCAAGCGGTAAGCCTGCTTTTATCATTTCGCGCGCAGGCGTATACGGAATACTTAAAAAATAAGAACAGGACGGCAAAGCAACAGGCATTGTTTCTGTACCTTTTAAAGCTTCAATGTCTTCCGGGTTCATAACTTCGAGATGATCGACAGAAAGTGCTTTAAATTTGACTCCGGCCTGAATTCCTCCAATAGAATTAAATTGATTGACATGAATTTTTGGCTTTAAGCCGAATTCAATTCCTGCCTGCATAATTTTCTCTGTTTCTTCAACAGAAAAATAACCGGTTTCGCAAAACACATCGATATAATCAGCGAGTTTATTTTGAGCAATTTCAGGCAGCATTTTAGTTATAATTTCTTCAATATAACCCGCCTTGTTTTCTTTAAAATGTAATGGAAAAGCATGTGCGCCCAGAAAAGTTGCTTTTATTGAAATGGGATAATGATCTGCCAGCTTTTTGATAACACGAAGCATTTTAAGTTCTCCTTCAATCGTTAAGCCGTAACCGGATTTTATTTCAACAGCTCCTGTTCCTAAATGCATTACTTCTTCCAATCGAAGTTTCGATTGCTCATAGATTTCTTCTTCAGAAGTTTCGTTGAGTTTTTTAGCCGAATTTAAAATTCCACCACCGCGATTTGCGATTTCCTCATATGAAAATCCGTTGATTCTGTCTACAAATTCCTGTTCGCGATTTCCTGCATACACAATATGTGTGTGGCTGTCGCACCATGAAGGCAAAACGATTCGGCCAGTTGCGTCGATAATTTTATCTGCTTTAATTTCAGGAAGATTTTCCATCGGTCCAAAATCTGCAATTATGTTATCATTTAAAATTAAGAAAGCATTTTTAATAGTAGGTAGAACAGCCATTTCGGCTCCAGAAACTTTTGATACAGCAGTTTCACGAACCTGAAGCAGTTCTTTTATATTTTGAATTAAAGTAATCATTATATAGCTTTTATTATAAAACACAAATTTCACAAATTAGCACGAATTGATTTGTGATAATTTGTGAAATTCGTTTGTATTAATATATAATCCTATTCTGAAACGGTTATTTCGAACATTTTTTCCCAATATTTACCTGTAACAAAAATAGTTTTGGTTTTTGGGTTGTAGGCAATTCCGTTTAAAACTTCAGCTTCCGGATGTTTTATGAATTTACGTAAACCGGACATGTTTAGAATTCCTTCAACAGCCCCCGAAATTGGATTTACAACTGCAATCGCATCTTTTTGCCAAACATTTACATAGAATTTTCCGTTAATGTATTCCAGTTCATTGATCGCTTTTATTTTTGAAGTTCCCGAATAAACATTAATATAATCAATCAATTTTTGGGTCTCCGGTTCCATTTTCCAGATTTTTTCTGTTCCGTCAGAACGATAGATATATTTTCCGTCATTTGTCATTCCCCAACCTTCAATTTCTTTGTCGTATTTAAAAGTTTTTTCCAGTTTCAAAGTTTTAGCATCATAGATAAAACCTGTTTTTTCCTGCCATGTTAATTGAAATAATTTTCCATTAAGAAAAGTAATTCCTTCACCAAAATATTCTTTTCCAAGATCAACTTGTTTAATTACTTTTCCGGTTTTATAATCGACAGATCTAAAATAAGAATCTCCTTTTTGACCTGTACTTTCGAATAAAACGTCATCATGAAATTCTAAACCTTCGGTAAAAGCTTTTGTATCGTGAGGATATGTATTTACAATTTTGTAACTCAATAATTTTGGTTCAACATTCGAAACTAATTCGATTCTTTTAGTAGCGTCAGATGAATCACTTCCAAAATAAACGGTAGCTTTTAGATATTGATAACCTAGTTTTTGATCTTTTAACTCAAATTTAAATTTCTCAGACCCTTTTTTACTTCCCACTTTTTTGTCGTTTACGAAGTAGGCAATGCTATCAACTTCTTTCGAATTTGGGTTTAAAATACCTATAGAAACTGCTTCCTGTGACAAAAAATGTGCAGGAAAAGCCGAATCATCGATGGTAAATAAAGAATTTTCACCTTTTTTTGTATCTCCACATCCAATTAATGTGATTCCTAATAAAATGACAGTTAGGAAGTTATATTTTTTCATAGTTAAAAATTTGAATAAGCCAATATACGACGATATTTTTATAGCAACAAAGCTCTTGCAAAAATATAAAAAGATTGTATATTTGCACCGGCAAGTCCTACACGACCAGCTCCTGCAGACTCCCCCAGGATGGGAACATAGCAAGGGTACGTGGTTGAGCGGTGCGATGTAGGTCGCTTGCCATTTTTTATTTTTTAGAATTTACACAAAACTAGTCTTCCTTATGGAGGATTTTTTTATTTTTACCCCTGTCGGAAGTAGAATTTATGTAAGAGGTGAGAAGTTTTACCTAAAGCATCAAATCTAATTTATAGACAATCACATTTAACTTATAACATTTAACATCTAACTTAGAAATGAGTAAAGTCGTTTTAATTACCGGAGGATCTTCAGGGATCGGAAAATCTATTGGAGAATTTTTGCATCAAAAAGGTTTTGTAGTTTACGGAACAAGCCGAAATCCTGAAAAAGTATTAAATTCTATTTTTCCACTTGTGGCTTTAGATGTTAGAAATACTGAATCAATTCAATCTGCTGTAGCAAAAATTATAGCAACATCAGGACGATTAGATGTTGTGATTAATAATGCGGGAGTTGGAATTACCGGACCTTTAGAAGAAATTCCGACGGAAGAAATCAAAAACAACTTCGAAACCAACTTTTTTGGACCCATTGAGGTTATGAAAGCCGTTTTGCCACAAATGCGTGAACAAAAATCAGGTTTAATTATCAATATTACTTCGATTGCCGGTTATATGGGATTGCCTTACAGAAGCGTTTATTCTGCATCAAAAGGAGCTTTAGAATTAATTACCGAAGCTTTAAGAATGGAAGTAAAGTCATTTGGAATCGAAATCACAAATGTTGCTCCAGGCGATTTTGCCACTAATATTGCTTCAGGACGTTATCATGCGCCTGTTATTCCGGGATCTGCTTACGAAAAAGTTTACGGAAATGTATTGGCAACAATGAACGAACATGTTGATGCAGGAAGCAATCCAAACGAAATGGCAGAAGCAGTTTATAAAATCATGCAACAAAAAAGCCCAAAAGTGCATTATAAAGTGGGTGTTTTTATGCAGAAGTTTTCAATTGTTTTAAAGCGTGCACTACCAGATAAGGTTTATGAGAAAATGTTAATGAATCACTATAAATTGTAATAAAGCATATCGGAGCAATTTTTGAAATTATTCCATTGGAATAAAAATATCAAATTTTGCTCCTTCATTCAAAACGCCTTCTGCTTTGATGAAACCTTTGTGGTTTTCTACAATTCGTTTTACAATTGTAAGTCCAATTCCGGTACTTTTGGTGGGTTTTGTATGCAAAGCCTGAAAGAGACCAAATATTTTTTCATTGTGAGACTGGTCAAATCCAATACCATTATCAGCCACGGTTATTTTGCAATATTGTGTATTTGGTAAAAGTTGGTCATAGCTCAATTCAGCACTATTTACAATCTTCGAAGTTATAGAAATGATTAGCTTTTTATCTGGAATCGAGAATTTTAGCGAATTACTTATCAGGTTGTATAATAATTGTCTGAACTGAAATTCGATTACATGCAGCATGCCTAAATTTTCTATTTCAAAGGCTACATTTTTATTTTCTACTTCTTCCGTAAGATCTTCAATTACATCATTTGCGATAGAAGTAAGGTCTTTTAACTCAAATTTTCGTTCGTCAAATTTAGTTTTAGAATAGATAAGAAGATCATTTATTAAATTTTGCATTCTATATGCAGAAGTTCGGATTTTATCAAATGCCATTATGCCTTTTTCCGATAGATTTTTGGCTTCGTCACGTTCGATAATATCTGTAAAAAGCTGAATTTTTCTTAAAGGTTCCTGAAGATCGTGGCTTGAAATATAATTGAAAGCTTCAAGTTCATCATTCATTTTTTCAAGAGAAATGTTTTTTTCTATCAGTTTTTTTTCAATATTTATTTTTAGTTTTTCAACCTCTAATTTTTCAACTTCTGTTTTAGCAAGAAGATTACTCTTTTGTTCTAAAGATGTTTTGCTTTCAATTTCTTTTTCAATAGCAGTTAGGTGAAACGATATTAACTCGGCAAATAAACTAAACATTTCACGAACTTTGAATGTGTTTAAACTATTTGGTTTAGGATCTATAGCGCATAATGTACCGAAAAAACTTCCGTCGACGCGCATAATAGGCATCGAAATGTAACTTTGAAAATGATACATTGCCGGTGTGTGATGATTTCGGTATTCATCATCTTTATTGACATCATCGATTATTACGGCTCTGTAGTTTTTGCGTATATCATCGCAAATTGTTGTTTTTACCTGTAGTTCATCTGTAGGTTTTAAACCGAATTCTACATTATCCAAAACACTACAAGTGATCCATCTGTCTTCAGTAACTCTCGCTACTGCTACAAAACCCATTCCGGTAGTTTGGGAGATTACATCCAGTAATTTTGGAACAATTGATATATTTTGAATATTGGTAACGTCTTGTTGAAAATTTTGTTCTAACACTTTGGGGGATATTTTATTTTTTAAAATTACAAATTTTTTGCTAAAGGTTTTGTTGATTTTAGTAATGAAATTTTATAATTATTTTTGACATTTTAATTTTTGAAAATTATAAGTTGTAATTTTGCACCGAAATTTACGTGAGGGATTGCTTTACGTAAAATTTATTTTTGAAACCAACACAATTAAATAGATATAATATGAAATTTTTTATTGACACAGCTAATTTAGCTCAGATTAAAGAAGCACAGGCTTTAGGTGTTTTAGATGGTGTAACGACTAACCCGTCTTTGATGGCGAAAGAAGGTATTACCGGAAAAAACAATATCTTAAAGCATTATGTGGACATTTGCAACCTTGTTGACGGTGATGTAAGTGCTGAAGTAAATGCGCTGGATTATGACGGAATGATCAAAGAAGGTGAAGAATTGGCTGAATTGCATGATCAGATCGTAGTAAAATTGCCAATGACAAAAGAAGGTGTTATGGCTGCGAAATATTTCTCTGATAAAGGAATTAAAACAAATGTTACACTTGTATTTTCTGTAGGTCAGGCATTATTGGCTGCAAAAGCGGGAGCAACTTATGTTTCTCCGTTTATTGGTCGTTTAGATGATGTTTCTACTGATGGTTTAAACTTAATTCAGGAAATTAGAGAAGTTTACGATAACTACGGTTACGAAACTCAAATTTTAGCAGCTTCTGTACGTCACACCATGCATATTGTAAACTGTGCTAAAATTGGTGCTGATGTTATGACCGGACCACTTTCTGCAATTTATGGTTTGTTGAAACACCCATTAACAGATATCGGATTGGCTCAGTTTGTTGCTGATTTCGAAAAAGGAAATAAGTAAAATACTTAAACACAATATATTAATCGTCATTTTTATCAGAAAATGGCGATTTTTTTTTACTTTTATATGTCTCAAAACGAAGCACATATGAAAAAAGTAATTGTAATCGTAGTATTTTTAGTGGCTGGTTTAAATGCAAATGCACAGGCCAAAGTTTTAAAAAGTGTTAATGAAGCTGGCGATGTCGCCACTTTTGAATTAGATTGTACTGTAAAATTTCAGACGCTGGCAAAAGGTTTACGTTATAATTTTACACGTCATGAATTTAAAGGTCCGGAAATGAAAAATTCATACCGACTATTATTAGTTATGGATGGTTTTTATTCTAAAACCTTAAATGATCACATGACGATTTCCGCAGTATTAGAGGATGGAACCGTTATCGAAGCCAGACAAATAGTCGAAGATGATGGTTATTTTGATGGAGCTTGTACTTTAAGAATAAAAAACCCGAAAGCGCTTGAAGATGCAAATATCGACAAGGTTATTGTGCATGCAGATAAAGATGTTGTTTACGACATATCTGATAAAAATAAAGCTATATTCAAGAAGAACATACAGGCAGTTTTAACTGCTAAGTAAAATTTAAAAAGCCAATAAAAAAAATCCCAAATTCCAATTTACATATTGGGATTTGGGATTTTTTAATTATTTTTTTATTCAGTTTTAGTGACCTCCTGAAAGTTTTTTGTCAAAGCTAATTCCTTGTTTTCTAAGAATTCCGCTTACGCTCCAAGCATAAAATGCAAGATAAGCAAAACATAAAACTCCAACTAAATAACTAGCGTGAATACCAATATGCTCAGAAATAAAACCTTGTAACCAGCTCACAACTCCACCACCCATAATCATCATGATTAAGAAGCTGCTTCCCTGACTTGTATTTTTTCCTAATCCGCTTACCGCTAATGTAAAAATACAAGGCCAAAGTGTACTACAGAATAAGCCAACACTTGTAAAAGCATAAATACTCACAATACCATTAGTTGACATTCCAACAGCTAAAGCAACAATTCCTAGTATAGAGAATATAAGCAACATTCTTGCAGGATTTCCTTTGCTCGCAATATCTGCAGCAATTAACACCAAGATAATTAAACCGTATACATAAAATGGAGTTAAATCGTGTTTTGCAATTGCATTTACCGCTAAGAATACTCCAAAAGCTAAATACGGTGCAACGAAACGTAATATTTGTTGTAAGCTTGCTTTTTCTGTAAAAGCTTCAATAGCTCCTGTCCAGCGGCCGATCATTAAACTCGCCCAGTAAAGAGAAATATAAGGAGAAATTTCTTGTAAAGTGTAGATAAGACCAGTTTTCGCGTTTATAATAGATTCCATGTAAGCAGGTAAATTACTTGCTGTAGAAACTTCAACACCAACGTAAAGGAAGATAGCGATCATTCCCATTACTAATTGTGGATATTGCAATGCAGATTTTTTTGCAGTTGTACCGTCTGCTGCAATTTCTTCTTCGATTAAAGCCGGTCTGTCCGGTAAAGAAGAGAATTTTAATAAAATAGCAACTAATAAAAACGCTAAACCTAATATTAAATAAGGAATTTTAACGCTTTCGATACTTAGAGTAGAAGCTCCAGTACTTGATCCGAAAATAGCAAAAGTTACAATTAACGGTCCGATTGTAGTTCCTAAATTGTTGATTCCTCCCGCTAAAGTTAAACGTTGAGATCCAGTTTTAATTGGTCCAAGTGCAATTGCTAAAGGATTTGCAACCGTTTGTTGTAATGAAAAACCAAGTGCAACGATGAATAAACCTGACAACATTAAAGGAAATGAGCCTGTATTTGCAGCAGGATAAAACAATAATGTTCCAAGTGCAGAAATAAGCAAACCTAATGACAGACCATTTTTGTAGCCAATTTTATTCACTAAATCTTCTTTGATTAAAACGGAAATTCCCATATAAATCAGCGATCCTACTGTATAAGCAATATAAAAAGCTAATGATACTAATTGACTTTCTCCTTGTGACAGATTAAAAGCTGTTTTAAAAACAGGAATTAAGATATCATTGCTGGCAGCAACAAAGCCCCAAAAGAAGAATACGATAACTAAGGGAATAAACTGGCCCCATTTGGTTTGTACATTTTCTGAACTCATAATTTTAATAAGGTTAATTTTTTATTTTATTGTTTTTTGAAGACCGTAAATATATTTGTTAACTATATTAAAAAAAAATAAAATGGCACAAATAATGTTAAAATTAAACCAACGGCATCATTTTTTCAACAATGTGTTAATTTTTACCGAGTTAGAAAACGAAAAATGGAAATGTATTTTATTCAAGAATTTTGTTTTTTACATCTTTACTGTAATTTCTACCAATAGGAATGGTGTAAGATTGTATTTGAATTCGGTTTCCTTCTATAGATTTTACTTTATTGAGCGCAATAACGTAGGATTTATGAATTCTCAGGAAACGATCTGCCGGTAATTCTTCAGATAAAGAAGTTAAGGATTTGTGTGTAATGTAGGTTTTATCGGGAGTGACAACCTTAATGTATTCCTTCATTCCCTCTACAAATAAGATTTCTTCAATATTAATTTTCATCATTTTTTTATCTACTTTAATAAAAATATGAGAATCGCCTTTTGTGGTTTCTACTTTAATATTGTTTTTTAAATTGTATTCGGTTGTGATTTTATTAATGCATTTTATAAATCTTGGAAGCGGAATAGGTTTTACTAAATAATCCAAAACATCCAGATCATAACTTTCGGCAGCAAATTCTCTAAAAGCAGTTGTTATGATGACTTTAGTTTTGTTTTCGATTAAACTAATCAATTCAAATCCCGTCATCATAGGCATATTGATGTCCAGAAAGACAGCGTCAACAGGCGTACTGTTTATAAAATCAAGTGCTTCAAGAGAATTATTGAACGTACCAATAACCTCAAAATCTGTAAAATTGTTGAAATAATTTTGCAAGACCTTGATAGCTAAAGGCTCATCATCAATCAGTACGCATTTAATTTTCATTATGAATTGGTATTTGCAAACGGATTATATAGTAATTTAATTTAGTTTTATGTTTTAGGCTGAAATTGTTTTTATAGATTAATTTCAATCTTTTTTTGGTATTGACCAAACCAATACCACTTTTTGGATTAAGACTTTGTGAAATTACAAAATTATTTAGGATTTCAAAATCTAACAATTTATTGTCTATAACTTTACAGTTGATTTTAATTTTTAAATTCGGATTATTTAAACCACCATGTTTAAAAGCATTTTCCACCAATGAAATAAAAATTAACGGAGGAACGACAACATCTTCAATGTCAGACTCAAGGTTAACGGTAACTTCTACATTTTCAAAGCGTAACTTCTCAATTTCAATATAATTCTGAATGTAATCTATTTCTTTTATCAGAGGTACAAATTTGGTTCCTTTTACATCGTATAAAACGTACTCCATTAAATTTGACAATTTAATAATTACATCCGGAACCTTATTTGAAGATTCTAATGATAACGCGTACAGATTGTTTAAAGTATTGAAGAAAAAATGCGGCTGAATTTGATTTTCAAGATATTTTAATTTGATTTTAAACTGATTTTCTCTTAACGATCTGTTTCTTTCGCGTTCTCGCAGCCAGGTCAAAGTAAGGTAAACAGAAGAAGCCATTGCTAAAACATAAAGCTCTCCAATACAAACCGCTACGATATGATTAATTTCAAAAGGATGATATTCTCTATTTGCTTCTGGCCAAATATTTTCAGAAATAATATAATAAGTAAGCGCGGTTTTTAGTAAATAAATTCCAAACAAACTCAACAGCAAAGCAAATGTATATTGAATGTATTTCTGTTTTAAAACAAATTTGGGAACAAGTACAAAAAGATTGAAATACACTAACGGAATGTGTAACGAAAATTCAATCAGATTCGATTTAAATGAATAAGGATAATCATTAAAGTAAGCTCCCCATCTTAGAAAATTAAGAGTAAAATAGCTTCCCCAAAACCAAATGTGATTTTGAAGTTTGATGTCAAATTTTAATTTTTGAATTTCGTTCAATTTTAGATTAGGGGTTTGTTGCTATTTATGCGCAAACATAAATATTCTGCAACTTTAAACAATTACTTGGTAAAACGCAATTCTTTTGAATAAAATTTTGAAAAAAAAGGCAAATCGTGTGTTATTTTTAGAATAGAACGTTTTCGTAAAACGTAATGTTGATTATTTTAAGTCGTTTGTGTAAGTATTTTAGCTGTTTGTTTAAAATATTTTATTTATGTTAATTTTAACAATAAATTTATCGCTTAACAACCAAAACCATGACTAAAATGAAGAAATTAATGTTAATTTTCATTGTTTTTTCTATTACGCAACTCACGTTTGCGCAAGTAAAAACAATAAAAGGTTTAGTGAGCGATCAAAAAGGATTGCCACTACCGGGTGTAACTGTTCTTATCCAGGGAACAGCAAAAGCAACCCAAACAGATTATGATGGAGTGTATTCAATTCAGGCATCTAAAGGTGATGTCCTTGTATTTTCATACATCGGAATTAAAACTCAAACGGTAACTGTTTCAGATTCACCTCAGGTAAATGTATCTTTAGTAGAAGATGCACAAAATTTAAGTGAAGTTGTCGTTACGGCATTGGGTATTAAAAGACAAAAGAAAGAACTGGGTTATGCCGTTCAGGACATTAAAGGCGATCAGTTAAATAAAGTGATTACAACAAATGTAGCGTCAGCACTTTCGGGTAAAATTGCCGGAGTTGATATTTCTATGCCAGCCACAGGAGCTGGAGGAAGTGCCAGAGTTATTATTAGGGGTATTTCGAGTATAGGTGAAAATAATCAACCGCTTTATATTGTAGATGGAGTTCCTATTGATAATACAGGTTTATCTAATGATAGTGCAGCAGCTAGTAAATGGTTTGATGGAAGAGATAACGGTGACGGAATTTCAAGTATTAACCCAAATGATATTGAGAGCCTTACAGTATTAAAAGGTGCAGCTGCATCAGCTTTATATGGTTCAAGAGCTTTAAACGGGGTAATTTTAATTACAACCAAAAAAGGAAGCAAAGGGAAATTGCAAGTAGAATTAACGAGCGGTGTTAGTTTTGATCACGTAAATGCGAAATATGATAATTTTCAAAGTGATTATGGTACGGGAGGTCACGGAATTTTGCCTGATCCTTCAAAAGCGCCTACTGAAATTTACGGATATACGACAGTTGCATGGGGACCTAAATTCTCAGATAACGTAGGAACACAGGTAAAAATATTTGATGGTTCTATGCGACCATACGCTAAGGTTGATAATAATATTCAGAGTTTTTTTAAGACCGGAGTTACAACAACAAACGGAATTGCACTTTCTGGCGGAAGTGAAAATGCATTCGTTCGTTTTGGATTTAATAATATGAAAAATGATGATGTTGTTCCCAATTCAGGATTAGAAAGAAATAATGCTACTTTAAATGCTACTTTAAAATCGGATAAATTTACTTTAGATGCTAATGTAAATTACATGATGGAAACTACAAATAATCGACCTGGCTTAGGTGATTCACCAAACAATGTTGGCTATTCTCTAAGTGGTCTCGCACCAAATATTGATCAGGC
Source organism: Flavobacterium chryseum (assembly GCF_004362015.1). Taxonomy (GTDB): domain Bacteria; phylum Bacteroidota; class Bacteroidia; order Flavobacteriales; family Flavobacteriaceae; genus Flavobacterium. The sequence continues at coordinate 170,403 of NZ_SNWW01000005.1, read as the reverse complement.
ATGGTTGAAAAATTATAAAAATTCCGAGACAGAAGAAATATACAAATGGAATAGCAATATTTATCAATTGAATCCTTATTTAACAGTAAATGCAAACCACAACTCCTCTAAAAAAAATCGCTTTACGGGGAATGTTGCGGGAACATATCAGCTTGAAAAATGGGTTGGATTGACTTTTAGAACTGGTTTAGATACTTATGTTTTTGATTCTAAAGATTTCATGGTGCCAGGAAGTACATGGCCAGGAAGAGATATGGGTTATCTTGGATTGAATGATATCACTGTTTCTGAAATGAATACCGATGTTATTGCTACTTTTAGCGAGATTAAATTAGGTACTAATTTGACATTATCAGGGATTTTAGGAGCAAACAGAAGAGATTTTAGAAGATCAGAAAATTCGAGCCAGGGAACAAATATAATTCAGCCGGGAACAGAATTTATGAGTAATTTTTCAACTCAGACAATAAATGCACCAGTAGAAACAAGAACAAGAACAAATTCTGTTTACGGTTCTGCAAAGTTTGATTATAAAGGCTATTTATATGCTGAGTTTACAGGAAGAAACGATTGGTTTAGCGTTATTAATAATGATGCTTTTTATCCGGGAGCTTCTTTAGGTTTTATATTCTCAGATGCATTTAATATTCAGGGTGATACTTTTTCTTATGGAAAATTAAGAGCTTCCTGGGCAAAAGTTTCTAATGCTCCGGGAGCTTACAAAAATGCATTAAACTACACTACGTATTCTTCTTACGATGGACAAAGTGTGGTAAATGTTAAGAATACATCGGCACCAAATGCAAACTTGACTTTTCAATCAAAAACAGGAATCGAATTCGGATTAGAAACTGCTTTTTTTAAAAACAGATTAAAAGCCGATATAACAGTTTATCGTGAAGATACTGCAGATCAGACACTTGATTTGGCATCTTCTGCAACATCGGGATACGAATTCCTTTCTGTAAATGCCGGAGTACTGCGTAACGAAGGTATTGAGATATTTTTATCAGGTACACCAATCAAGACTAAAAATTTTGAATGGGGAATTGATTTGAACTTCTCTAAAAATAAAAATTCAATTCTTTCTTTACATCCGGATATTAATACCTATACTATTTCTGAGGCTCGCTGGGCCGGAGCTTCAATTGTAGCGCAGGTTGGCGGACAATACGGAACTATTATTGGAAAAGATTTTCAAAAAACACCTTCAGGAGAAATGATCGTAGGTGCAAATGGTATGCCTTTATATACAGATACAAAGGTTGCTTTAGGAAAAGGGCTTCCGGATTGGGCAGCTGGTTTAACCAATAGATTTTCTTATAAAGGAATTACACTTCAGTTTTTATTAGATATGAAATTTGGTATGGATGTGTATTCTATGACAAACTCTGTTGCGGCAACAAAAGGATTATTAGATATTACCACAGAAGGAAGAGATGCTTATATTGCTGCAAGAACACAAGCCGCTGCAAGTGATCCTAATTTCAATGCAGCAACCTGGGTTCCTACGGGTGGTTATATAGCAAATGGAGTAGTAAATACAGGAACAGCCGATAATCCTAATTATGTAAAAAATACAAAACCTGTAGATCCTCAGGAATATTGGAGAGATGTTACAGAAAATACTCCTGCACCGTTTATTTATGATGCTTCATATGTTAAACTAAGAGAGATAAGTTTAGGATATACTATTCCTAAAAGTGTTTTTAGCGGAGCAAAAATAAATTCAATCTATCTTTCTGTATTTGCAAGAAATCTATTGACATTCAATAAAGATTTACCAAACATTGATCCAGAGTCGATGTATACTTCAGGAAACGGACAAGGTTTTGAATATGGTTCATTACCATCAAGACAATCGTATGGTTTTAATATTAAAATTACATTCTAAAAAAGTAAATTATGAAAATCAAATATATAATAGCCATACTTGCAGTATTTACGGTAGTTGGCTGTACAGAAAATTTTGACGAACTGGAAAAAGATCCGGTGGCATTATCCGCAAACCCGGCAGGCCAGCTTACATTTACCCAATTGTGTATGTCTGGAGATGGATACTACCAACATAGAACTAATTTAATATATGCCGGAGGTTTTGTACAGCATTATGCTGGTTCGTGGGCAGTAACGCAATATGGTAATAAATTTATTAATTCTGAGGAATATGCAGTAGCTTTATGGAGAAACGTTTATGCCCATGAAATGAAAAGCATTGTAGATATTCTTGCTGTAACCGATAAAGATCCTTCAGCTGTAAACATGAATGCTGTTGCTAAAATTATGAAAGTCATGGTTGCACAGCGATTAACAGATATTTATGGAGATGTCCCTTATTCAGAAGCAGGTTTAGCTTTTTCTCAAGGAATTGTAACGCCTAAATATGATAAACAACAAGATATTTATGCCTCTTTCTTTAGAGAATTAGACGAAGCTTTTAATCAGTTAAATGCTGGAAAAGATTTGATAAAAGGAGATTTGTTTTATAAAGGAGATGTTTCGAAATGGAAAAAATTAGCCAATACCATGCGTTTGCGTGCGGCAATGAGAATTTCTGAAGTAAATCCTGCCGAAGCAGAAAAACAAGCAAAGGCAGCATTCCAAAATGGAGTTTTTGAAAGTAATGCTGATAACTGTATTATGCAGCATTTAGATTTTCCGTTTAGTGATGATCCTGCCAGGCTGGATTATAGAGGAAATGGATTGTCTTATGGTTTTATAGGAAATGAACAAGGAGATCATTTTAGTTCTTTATTGATAGATTTTTTAAGAGATAATGGCGATCCCAGATTAACTATGATTGCAACACCTAAAACAAGCAGCAGCGTGGTGCCATGGTCACCAATTCAACCGGGTGAAACATTATATGAAGGTGTTAAACCGGGAGTGTTTAGATGGGAGCTTGCCGGAGGATCAAATTCAGCCTCTGGTATACAGTCTTATTTAAAATTAAGAACTACTCCGTTTTTGCACGTAAGTTATTCAGAAACCCAATTGTTATTGGCAGAAGCAGCTGTTAGAGGCTGGGTGTCAGGTACTGCCGCAGATTATTATAAACAAGGAATTGCAGCAGGTATAAAACAAATGGAGATTTATGGAGCCGCACCTGCAACTCAGGCAAATATTGATACCTATGTAAATGCACATCCGTTAGTAGCAGGAACAGAGAAGGAGCAAATTGGTACGCAAATTTGGATTACTTATTTGTTTAATAGTATTGAAGCCTATTCAAACTGGAGAAGAACTGGCTATCCGCATTTAGTGCCAATTACAAATTCTGATTCCGGAACAGGCGGTGTTGTGCCAACACGTTTGTATTATCCTAGTGATGAATTGCAAAAAAATGAAAAAAATTATTTAGATGCAGTCTCCAGAATAGGAGGAAAAAATGACTGGCTAGGTAAAGTTTGGTGGGATGTAAACTAAAAAAATAAATCTCAAATATAATTTATGCCTAATAAGGTGTTATTTTCATTCTAATTAAAATTAAAAATTATGATACAAAATAAAGCCTTATTAGGCATTCTTATTTTTATTTGTTCTCTATTTTCTGCATACAGTTGTTCTCCTCAAAAAGAAAATGAACCAGAAGATTTAAAAACTAAAACAGCCAGAGTTGTTGGTTATTTATCATCGGATAATTTCGATAAAATGAATTCCATTCAGTTTTGTAAATTAACGCATCTTAACCTGGCATTTGCAAATCCCGATAAAAATGGAAATCTGAATTTTAATGGAGATATTGATGCTTTAGTTCAATATGTGAAATCAGTAAATCCGAATATTAAAATTAGTATTTCACTCGCAGGCGGAGTTTTATCTCCTGAAATTGCAGCGAATTGGTCATTTCTTATTGATAACCCGGAGAATCGGCCAAATTTAATTCAAAACATAATAAACTTTACAGAACTGCACAAATTAGATGGTGTAGATGTCGACCTCGAATGGGATGCTGTAACTACCGGATATAGCGGTTTTATTATTGAATTAAAAAAAGAAACAACAAAAAAGAATAAACTTTTAACGGCAGCTTTACCCAATAATTCCCGATTTGAAAATATAAGTGATGAAGCTTTGAATGCATTTGATTTTTTAAATATCATGTCATATGATAGTACCGGACCGTGGACACCAAATAATCCCGGACAACACAGCTCATTTGAAAATGCAAAAGCTGGAATTGAATTTTGGATCAAACTGCAGCATGTTTCATCAGATAAATTAACGCTTGGTGTACCTTTTTACGGTTATAATTTTACTTATCAGGAAGTTACAAGTTCTACTTATGGTCAAATTGTAGCCGCAGGAACACAATTTGCAGATCAGGATGAAGTAGGCAAAATTTATTATAACGGAAGGCCAACCATTGAACAAAAAGTAATCTACGCCTCGCAAAATACAGGCGGAATTATGATTTGGGAAATTGCACAAGATTCTTTTGATTCCTATTCTTTATTAGATGTAATTCATAAAAAATACACAGCATTAAAAGTGAAGACAACAAGTTTGTGTGGTAATTAAATACTTAAAATGCCAAAGTCTGAATTCATTCTTTTTTTTGTTTTACTTAACAGTAAAACAAGTCTTTAGATGCGATTTTTTAATTAAATATGATACTATTCGATTTTTACTATATATGATAATTTTTCAGTGAATTAGCTTATTCGTTAAATAAAATATCATTAAAATTATAAAATGCATTACTATTTTAACTGGAAAACGTTTTCGTAAAACGCATTATTGAATGTTTTATGTCGTTGGTTTAAAAAATAAAGTCGTTTGTATAATTTATTTTTTTTAACAATACGTTAAGAATAAATTTACGCCATAACTAACAAAATAAATAAACATGAAAAAAATTTTCTTAATCTTTATTATTGTTTTTACCGCGCAAGTTTCGCTTGCTCAGGTAAAAAATATCAAAGGTGTGATTACAGATTCTGATGGGATGCCGTTACCAGGGGCATCTGTCGCTGTACAAGGAGGTCAAAAAGGTGGTACTACCGATTTTGACGGTTTGTATACAATTGAAGCACAAAAAGGACAGACTTTACTTTTTAGCTATGTAGGTCTTGAAACACAAAGCGTAGTTGTAGGCGATGAAACTACAATTAATGTAAAAATGGGACAAGCTAAATCAAATGCACTTAACGAAGTTGTAGTAACTTCATTAGGTATCAAGAAAACAAGAAAATCTTTGACATATGCTGCTCAGGAACTTAAAGGTGAAGAGTTAACTCGTGTAAAAGATGCCAACCTTATTAATACAATTGCCGGTAAAATTGCTGGTGTTGCCGTAACGAAAAGTTCTGGTGGTACAGGTGGTTCAACAAAAGTGGTTATTCGTGGAAATTCATCTTTGGCAAATAGCCAACCACTTTACGTTATTGATGGTATTCCTATGTTGAACTCAGGTTCAGGGCAGCCAAATGACACTTTTGGAAGTTTATCCGGAGGTAACCGTGATGGTGGTGATGTAGTATCTTTAATAAATCCGGATGACTATGAAGGTATGACAGTTCTTAAAGGTGCTGCTGCTTCTGTATTATATGGATCTCAGGGAGCAAATGGTGTAATTTTACTATCATCTAAAAAAGCTAAGACTGGTAAATCGAATATTACTGCTTCATCAGTAACAACATTTGAAACAGCGGCTTATCTACCAAAATTTCAAACAGATTACGTTGCTGATTCAGGAGCAGATGAAACATGGGGAGCAGCAGGAAAATCAAACGATCATGTTAAAGATTTTTTTGATACAGGTACAACCCAAATTACATCTCTTGGATATTCTGCAGGTTCTGAAAATTCATCTACGTCACTTTCTTACGCTAATACTTCAGGAACTGGAATTATGCCAGGAAACAGTATCAAGAAAAATAACTTTGGTATTCGTCAGATAGCTAAGTTTTTTGACAATAAATTAAGTATAGCTGCAAATGCAAACTACACAAGCCAAAGTATTATTAACAAGCCTGTTAATGGTCTTTATTTTAATCCTTTAACTGGAGTTTATTTAATGCCTAGAGGAAACGACTTTGACTATTACAAAAATAATTATGAGGTTTTTGATTCTTCAAGAAACTTAATGGCTCAAAACTGGATGACTAATAGAGATATTATGCAAAATCCATATTGGGCAATTAACAGAAATAAATCTGAAGATAAAAATAATTATTTTAATGGTGCTATAGCAGTAGCCTATAAAGCTAATAATTGGTTAACTATTGCCTCAAGATATAGCTATAACAGAGTTGAAAGCAATTTTGAGAAAAAAATATATGCTACAACACAAGGAACCCTATCTCACGAAAACGGTAGATACATAAATGAAAATGCTTTAAGTACACAGCGTTATGGAGATTTAATAGCTACAATCAATACCAATATCAGTACTAATTTTAATTTTACAGCAAACATTGGTACAAGTATAACCAATACGCTAAGTAATCAAAAAACAATTTTAGATTCAGGAATTGGTACAGGTCTAAAATATGCAAACTGGTTTACATTGCATAACTTCAATTCTAATACAGGTAATTATCAAACTGTAGATTCTCAAAAAGAAGTACAATCTGTATTTGCTGCTACTACATTTGGATATAAAGATATGTTGTTTTTAGATGTTTCGGCAAGAAATGACTGGTCATCTACATTGGTTAATACTGATAAATCAGGATATTTTTATCCATCTGTTGGTGTAACAGCTCTTATTAGTGAAATGACAACATTACCAGATTGGATTAACTTCGGTAAAGTAAGAGCAACTTATGCTCAGGTTGGTAATGATATTTATCCTTTTATAACTTCTCCTACAAATTATTACAGACCGGGATTTGAAGACCCAAAACCATTTGTTGGACCAAAACCGGGAGAAACACTAAAACCAGAATTAAAAAGCGAAGTTGAATTTGGTACAGAGTGGAGAATGTTTAATAATAGATTAGGTTTTGAAGTTTCTTATTATAGCTCTGAAACTAAAAACCAATATATACAGGTAAAAGCGCTGGATGGAAATGTAAATGGATATAGCTTCTACGGTATTAATGCAGGAAGTATTGAAAATAAAGGTTTTGAAGTTGTTTTAAATGCTGGTATTATTAGAGGAGATAAATTTTCTTGGGATTCGTCAATTAACTTCTCACAAAATAAAAACAAAGTAAAAGAAATTCCAGAAGAATTAGGAGGAAGAGTTAACCTTACTGATCCTGGTGTAAACAGCTATCAATATGCTGTTGTTGAAGGAAGACCATTTGGGATAATTGAAGGTAAAAATATATTGAGAGATGACCAGGGTAGAATTTTATTAGATGCTGATGGAAAAATTCAAAAAACGGGATTTCAGGAAGTTGGAAATGCTAATCCTGATTTTATGCTAGGCTTTTCAAACTCATTCAAAATAGGATCTTTCTTTGCAAATGTCTTAATTGACGGACGTTTTGGTGGCGATGTGATGAGTTTGACAGAATCTCAAAATGATTTTTTCGGAGTTTCTAAAGCTACAGGAGATGCAAGAAATGAGGGTGGAGTTAAAGTAAATGCTGTTATGCCTAACGGTACTGCTGTAACAACAATAGATGCTAAATCATATTATTTTACTCAAGGTGTAGCAGGTAGAGAAGGTGCAACAGGAGAATATATGTATGACGCAACAAATGTGAGTGTAAGAGAGGTTTCTATAGGTTATAATTTTAATCCGAAAAATTTACCTTTTATACAAACAGCTACAATTTCGTTAATAGCTAGAAATTTATTCTTTATATATAAAGATGCACCATTTGATCCGAATATTGCATTAAGTACAGGTCAAGGTTTACAAGGAGTAGATATTTATGGTTTACCATCTACTAGAAGTATCGGTCTTAATTTAAATGTAACTTTCTAAAATTAAAAACATGAAACTAAATAATATAACAAAAGTAGCTGTCTGCATGTCATTATTTGCAACAGTAGGTTGTACAGATAATTTTGAGGAGATTAATACCAATAATAATGGTATTACGCCTGAATTATTTCAACAGGATTTTAATCACATCAAAGGTGGTTTTGCTCCAATATTTAATAATATTCAAACAATAACAAGTCAATTAGAGTGGCAATATCAGTTACAGCAAGGTTTAAATAGTGATATCTGGTCTGGATACATGGCTACACCTACTCCTTTTGGAGGGTCAAACAATACAACTTATAATTTGAATGATAACTGGAATGGCTTTATTTGGAGTATTGCATATTCAAATGTTATGTTTAATGCATACAATATTGAACAGTTATCAAAAGGCAAATACGATCAGTTTTATGCACTCGCTCTGATATTAAAAGTTGAAGGTATGCATAGAGTAACAGATACTTTTGGACCTATTATATATTCAAAGTATGGAACCACGGATCCTACAATTGGTTATGATTCTCAACAAGAAGTTTACAATCAGATGTTTACCGAATTAGATATTGCTGTTGCTGAATTAACAAAAAGAGTCGACGCTGGTGATGACGGAACTGCGTCTTTTGGTAAAACAGATCTATCAGGTTATGGTGGAAAATTTGAACAATGGATTAAGTTTGCTAATACATTACGTTTAAGATTAGCAATGCGAATTGTAAAAGTAGATCCGGCATTGGCTAAAACTCAAGCTGAAAAAGCAGTTGCTCAAAAATTTGGAGTAATGAAAACAAATGCTGATTTATTTCAGATTCAATCTCCTGTTAATACAAATCCTATTGCTACTATTAGTGGTTCTTGGTTAGATATTCGTATGGGAGCCGATATGGAATCAATTTTAGGAGGTTATAGTGATCCTAGGATTGCAACTTATTTTGATACTTCGGCTCAATTTCCAGGAGAATATAAAGGAGTACGTACTGGTATAGAAATTACTGCTAAAGGAGATCACCAGGATTTTTCAGCTATCGGAGCTGTTGTGAAATCTAAAAATATTGTTTTGATGACAACTGCAGAGGCTTATTTTCTAAGAGCAGAAGGAGCATTAAGAGGATGGAATATGGATGGAGATGCTAAATCATTGTATGAATTAGGAATTACAACTTCATTTGAACAAAGAGGAGCTTCAGGAGCAGCTGCATATATTACAGACAATGTAAAAATGCCAAAAGCGTATGTTGATCCAAATTTCCCTATAAATAATTCTGCTGCAGTAAATAATGTTACTATTGCTTGGGATGCCGCGGCAACTAATGAAGTTAAATTACAAAAAATTATTACTCAAAAGTGGATAGCTGGTTTCCCGGAAGGACAAGAAGCATGGTCTGATTACAGAAGAACTGGATATCCTAAATTATTTCCGGTTCTTAAAAATACAAGTGGAGGTAAAATTACAACTGAATTTGGTGTCAGAAGAATCAATTTTGTACAATCTGAAATATCTTTAAATAAAGGAGGTGTCGATTCAGGAATTGCAAAATTAGGTGGTCCTGATACAGGAGGAACAAGACTTTGGTGGGATACTACAGCTCCAAATTTCTAAAAAACAATATCAAAAGATTATAAGAATTTAAGTTTGGTTAGTAAATGGTATAAGCAATGCAAATTGTTTATACCATTTCAAAAACCAAAATTGTAAATAGCAAAAAAGAAAAAAATGAAAAGTGCTTTAGAAATAAAACCTGATATCAGCTACAAAAGTGCGGGGAAATTTGAAGAAACCAGATTTGAGAAAATCCACAATGAAATTTTCAAAAGTTCTGCCGAAGCTTCAATAATTGTTGCGCAGGAAATTGCACAACTTATTAGAACCAAACAAGAGAAAGGTAAATCTTGCGTATTAGGTTTAGCTACAGGATCTTCTCCTATAAAAGTTTATGAGGAACTGGTTAGGATGCACAGAAAAGAGGGCTTGAGTTTTAGCAATGTAATCACTTTTAATCTGGATGAATATTATCCAATGACAAAAGAGAACAATCAGAGCTACCATTATTTCATGCATCAGCATCTTTTTAATCATATTGACATTAGACCTGAAAACGTTAATATTCCGGATGGTAATATAGCTATTGATGAATTAAATCAGTATTGTATCGACTATGAAATGAATATTAAAAGCGTTGGAGGCCTTGACTTTCAATTATTAGGTATCGGACGTACAGGTCACGTAGGTTTCAACGAACCGGGATCGCACATAAATTCGGGTACCAGAATTATTACACTGGATCACATTACAAGAGTAGATGCTTCATCTGACTTTAATGGTATAGATAATGTTCCGAAAAGAGCAATTACCATGGGAGTTTCTACCATTATGAGATCAAAAAGAATTGTATTAATGGCTTGGGGACAAAACAAAGCCGATATCGTCAAAAGAACTATTCAGGGCGATATTAGTTCAGAAGTTCCTGCTACATTTTTACAAAATCACCCTAATGCAACTTTCGTTTTAGATCAGTCTGCAGCTACAGAATTAACGCGTTTTAAAACGCCTTGGTTAGTAGGAGAATGTATTTGGACACAAGAATTAAAAAGCAAAGCGATTGTTTGGTTATGCCAAAAAACGAAACAATCTATATTAAAATTAACAGACAGAGATTACAATAACAACGGAATGTCTGATCTATTGGCACAAGAAGGTTCTGCTTACGATTTGAACATCAATATGTTTAACGTATTGCAACATACCATTACAGGATGGCCGGGTGGAAAACCAAATACAGACGATTCACATCGACCGGAAAGAGCCAATCCTGCAAAAAAACGAGTAATTCTTTTTAGTCCGCATCCGGATGATGATGTGATTTCTATGGGAGGAACTTTTTCAAAATTGATAAAACAAGGTCATGATGTACACGTTGTATATCAAACCTCCGGAAATATAGCAGTTACAGATGACGAAGCATTAAAATTTGCTGAGGTTGCTAAAGATTTTGTTGGCGATGCAGCCACCGGAATCAACTTTAAATCTGTAATTGATTTTTTGAATAATAAATCAGAAAATCAAATTGATTCTTTAGAAGTTCGAAAATTAAAAGGACTTATCAGAAGAAGAGAATCGTATGCTGCAACAAGATATATTGGATTAAAAGATACAAATACGCACTTTTTAGATCTTCCTTTTTACGAAACAGGACAAGTTAAGAAAAACCCTTTAGGCGCCGAAGATATTGCTATTGTAAAAAATATAATTGATCAGATAAAACCGCATCAGGTATTTGCTGCAGGCGATCTTGCTGATCCGCACGGTACGCATGAAGTTTGCCTAAACGCCATATTTGCAGCAATGAAGGAACTAAAATCACAATCTTATATGGATGATTGCTGGTTATGGTTGTACAGAGGAGCATGGCAGGAATGGGATATTAATGAAATTGATATGGCAGTGCCGCTTTCTCCATCAGAAGTATTATTGAAACGTCATGCCATTTTATACCATCAATCTCAAAAAGACAGAGTTATGTTTCAAGGAAACGATTCAAGAGAGTTTTGGGTTAGGGCAGAAGACCGTAATAAAAATACAGCCATCTTATACGATGAATTAGGTTTGGCTGAATATGAAGCTATCGAGGCGTTTAAGCGTTTTGATTATTAGCGTTGTTTTAAAACCGATTCGGGTGAGAGCGAATCAAACTACAAAATTCAGAATGATCTTATTGCGATTAGTGAGATTCAATATAAATCATTCTGAACTTGTTTTCTTTACACATTATTAATGTTGTCTCCGGATAACATCTTTCAAAAAAAATCAAATGAAATATTTATTAGTCCTACTATTAGCGGGTTTAACTTCTAGTGCTCAAATTCAAAAAGAGCAGCTAAATCTTATGCCTTGGCCGCAAAGTGTTGTATTAAACGAAGGGAATTTTGCTTTAACTAAAAATTTTAAAGTAAACATTACCGGAAACCCAAACCCAAGAATTTTTGGAGGAGTAACTCGTTTTTTACGTCGCTTAGATGGTAGAACCGGTATTTTTTTCGAACAGGGATTTATTCAAAAATTAAATGAAGTTCCAACAGCTGAGGTTCAAATAAATTGTACTAAAAGTGGTAAAATTGGTTTATACGAAGATGAAAGTTATCATTTAGACATCAAACAAAATAGAATTACAATAAATGCAACCAGCGATTTAGGCGCCTTACACGCACTTGAAACCTTATTGCAAATGTTGCAGAATAACAGTACTTCATTTTATTTTCCGAATGCACAAATCTCAGATTTTCCAAGATTTACATGGAGAGGTTTAATGATCGATGCCGCAAGACATTTTCAGCCTGTAGATGTTATTAAAAGAAATATTGATGCATTGGCTGCCATGAAAATGAATGTCTTTCACTGGCATTTAGTAGACGATCAGGGTTGGAGAATCGAAATGAAAAAACACAAAAAGCTAATAGAATTAGCTTCAGATGGAGAATACTACACACAAGAGGAAATTAAAAATATCGTAAAATATGCTGATGAGCGCGGTATTTTGATCGTTCCGGAAATAGATGTTCCCGGTCATGGCTCTTCAATACTTACCGCTTACCCGGAAATAGGTAGCAAAGTGATGACAATAAACGGAGGAACTCAGGAAAAAAATATTCAGGGAACCGCAATTGCGACCTATGGAATTGAAAGAAATGCAGGTATTTTTTCGCCAACATTAGATCCTTCAAATCCTAAAACATATCAATTATTGAGTGAAATATTCGATGAAGTGTGCCCATTATTTCCCGGGTCTTATTTTCATATCGGGGGAGATGAAAACGAAGGGAAAGATTGGGACGCAAATCCAAAAATACAAGAATTTAAAAAGAAAAATAAGCTAGCGACAAACCACGAATTGCAAACGTATTTTACAATGCAATTGGTTCCGATGCTTAAAAAACACGGAAAACAATTGATGGGATGGGAAGAAATTTTGACAAAAAACATGTCAAAAGAAGCTATTATTCATTCATGGAGAGGTCCTAATGAAGGTGTTGCTCCAGGACAATCATTAGTAGATGCCGTTAAAAAAGGTTATAAAACAGTATTGTCAAACGGTTATTATATTGACTTAATGTATCCGGTTGAAAGCCATTATTTAAACGATCCGATGCCAAAAGGAGCTGATTTATCTGCAGAAGAAAAAGCGAGAATTCTGGGCGGAGAAGCTACAATGTGGACAGAACTTGCAACGCCAACAACATTAGATTCAAGAGTTTGGCCAAGAACAGCTGCCATTGCAGAAAGACTTTGGTCAGCAGAAGATGTTAAAGATGTAGCCAACATGCGCAAACGTCTTGAAACCGTTTCTTTTAGATTAGAAGAATTAGGATTAACGCACATTCGCAACAGAGCTGTTATCTTAAGAAACATTGCAAATAATCAAAATATAAAATCGCTTAACGAATTTTCTAATGTTTGTGAGCCATTAAAAGGATATACCAGAAATAAAGGTGGAACAGAATATCAAATGTATTCTCCGTTGACACTTTTTGCAGATGCCTGCACGCCCGATGCCAAAGACGCTTTAGCTTTTGATGAAGCTGTAACAAAATATTTAGCCAATAAAACGCCTGAAAATAAAACACGAATTATAGGATTTTTTAATAAATGGATTGCCGTAAACAAAGGTTTAATTGAGCTAAGTGCAAACGCACCATTAGTTCAGGCGCTTTTACCTTTATCAAAAAAATTAACTGATGCTTCGCAGGAATTGTTGTTTGTTTTAGATAATAAATCGACTTTAAAATCAGAAGATTTAAAAAACTTAATCGAGCAATGTAACACAAAAGAACATGCAGATGTGGAGTTAGCAGTTTATAATAGCTTAAAGAAATTAATATAAAAGTTTGGTTTGAATTAGTATAGAAGTTTAAGTTACCATTTGTTTTAGTGTTTTAATTATCTCTATCAGAAATTCTGGTAGAGGTAATTATAAAACTTCTAAAATACTTTTTCAGCCTTTTAAAAATAACCAAATCATTAAAAAAATAACCATCAAAAGAGTATTAACACTTAAAACCAAATAGCAGAATAAAAACATGACCATTAAAGTATTTAGATTGATGAGTTCTCCAAATTCATCATTTTATGTTCCACAACTAATTTTTAAAAGTATATAAATAAGCCTACTTACTATTTACTAATGATTATGGCAGATCAGTAATAGTAATATTTATTTATAGAAATAATATGAATTAATTTCCAATGAGTTGCGATGTTTTTTATTCGCAAATTATTGAACCCCGATTGTTGTATTTTATGTGTTTATTGACATGTAATCTATTGTAATTGGACTATTTATTTTCTATTAACCAATATTAATTAATTATGAAACATTATTACAGATTGCTTTTATTGTTACTGTTTCCCTTACTCGCGTTGGCCCAACCGGCTCACGGAAAAAAAGTAGTAGGGTATTATGCGCAATGGTCTATTTATGCCCGGGATTTTAATGTCCCGAAGATAGATGGAAGTAAAATAACGCATTTGAATTATTCTTTTTATGGGACAACTTTTGATCCTGCCCATCCGGAGAATACCAAATTGCATTGTTTGGATACCTATGCTGATTTTGAGCATATGGAAGGCGGAATCCCGTGGGATGCTCCGGTAAAAGGAAATTTTTATGACTTGAAAAAGTTAAAAGAAAAGTATCCGCATTTAAAAATTCTAATCTCTGTTGGAGGATGGACAAAAGGTCAGGATCTTTCTCCAATTGCTGCAAGTCCTGTAGCAAGAGCCGCTTTGGCTGCAGACATGGCAAACTTTATTGTTACGTATCCATTTATTGATGGATTTGATATCGACTGGGAATATCCTCTTTCCGGAGGAACAGACGGTACCGAAGTGATTAACGGAGCCCCAATTCCTCCACAAAAATACAGCCCGGACGACAACAAAAATTTAGTTTATTTATTGAAAGCAATGCGTCAGGCAATGCCGAATAAATTAGTTACAATTGCTGCCGGAAACAATGTTCGTAAAGTTGCGTCTCAATATTTAGGACCAACAAACAGAGCACAATACGGAATGACAGAAGACATTTCGACTTATTGTGATTATATCACTTATTTTGGATATGATTTTGGAGGAAACTGGTATGATAAAACATGCTACAATGCGCCACTATACGCAAGCGGAAATCCAAATGATCCCTTATATGGTGCAACACAATCAGAATCTTTAGATGAATTAACCAATCAATTTCTGAATGTTGTTGGTTTTCCTGCTAATAAATTAATCATGGGATTGCCTTTCTATGGAAAAAAATTCGATAATGTTGCCACTAATTCCACAAACGGATTATTCGTTTCTGCACCAAGATATATAGTTTCAGGATGTACAAATCCACAAAATCCAACGGGAACCTGGGATGGACCTGCAGCTTGCGAAAAATCAGGAAGTATCGAAATTTGCGATTTAGTCGGAAATCCGGTTACGAATTCACATCCTTATTTAGATCCAAATACAATGTTAGTTACACCAGCCGCAGCTTCTGCAGGATGGGTACGCTATTTTGATAACACAACAAAAGTTCCTTATTTATACAATGCTACTTTAAAACAGTTTATCTCTTATGAAGATAAACAATCGATGGATTTAAAAGTGCAATACATTAAATCAAGAAATCTTGCAGGAGGTATGGTTTGGGAATTATCTCAGGATACCAGAGGTTCAATTCCTAATGCATTATTAACTCAGGTTGATACTTCATTTGGAAGTGTTGTTCCGGGAACAGTAAGCATTTCAGGTTCTGTAAAAAACGGAGCAGCTTTAGTTCCGGATGTTACAGTTGAATTGCGTAACGCTAGTAATGTAGTATTGCAAACAGTAGTTTCTACAGGTGGTAATTTTACATTCAGCAATTTAACTTCGGGACAAAATTATACACTAACAGCTTTAAAAGCGACTTATACTTTTACTCCGGTAACTTTAACCAATGTTACAGTGAATCAAACTGCCGTTGTTATTAATGGAACTCAACAAACTTACACCGTTAGCGGAACAGTTCTTAACGGAGCAACTCCGGTTTCAGGGGTTACAGTTTCGGCAGTTTCAGGAAGTACAACATTAACAGCAGTTTCTAATGCAAGCGGTGTTTATAGCATTGCAGGTTTAGGAGCAGGACTTAACTTTACTGTGACAGCTGCAAAATCAGGATTCTCTTATACGCCTGCTTCAACAGTTTATACTGCAATTAATGCAAATAAAACATTGAATTTTGCACAAGGTGCAGCAGTTGTAAATTATACTGTAAGCGGAACAGTTTTAAATAATTCAACTCCGGTTTCTGGTGTAACCGTTACTGCTTCTTTTACAGGAGGAAGCTATTCGGCTGTTACAAATGCAAGCGGTGTTTATTCGCTTAGTTTGCCTTCTGGCGGAAATTATACAGTAACTGCAGCTTTAGCAGGACAAACTTATACGCCGGCTTCAACAGTTTATACGAATTTAACGGCCAACAAAACTTTAAACTTTACGCAAGATATTATTGTAGTTCCTTCAAGTAAAATTAGCGGAACAGTTAAAAACGGAACAACTCCGGTTGCAGGTGCAAAAGTAGAAATCGTCTTACCTTGGACAGATAGTACACACAACTGGAAAAGCGTTATTGCTATAACAGATGCACAAGGAAAATACAGTTTTGACAATTCAGTTGTAGCAGGTTATACAACCGTTACAAGTTTAAAATTAAACTCTTGGGAAAACGGAGAAGTAGCTTATTATCCAAATAATCTGGCCAACTTTGCAGTTCCTGCAAATCCAACCGTTTACAATTTCAACACAAGTTCTACTGCAAAATCAGCATTGGCTGCAGCCGTAAACTTAATTAGCGGAACAGTTAAAAATGGAACAACTCCGGTTGCTGGTGCAAAAGTAGAAATCGTTTTACCTTGGACAGATAATACACATAACTGGAAAAGTGTTTTAGCAACAACAGATGCATCAGGAAATTATACTTTCGATAATTCAGTTGTCGCAGGTTATACACAAATTTTAAGTTTGAAATTAAATTCATGGGAAAACGGTGAAGTGACTTATTATCCAAATAACTTAACCAACTTTGCAGTTCCAACTACTCCAACGGTTTATAATTTTAACAGACAAGCGGTGGTTGCTACTAAGCCAGTAGTTACCATTACAGCGCCAACAGCTTCGGCGATTGCTATAAATTTAGGATCATCAATTAATTTTGTTGCAAGTGTTGGATTAAGTGCTGTTGATGCAACTACAATCTCATCTGTTGTATTTAGTTTAGATGGACAAAGCCTGAGTGCTACCAATTCTTCGGGAACTTATACAGCGATTTGGACACCAGCAGCAAATCAGTTTTCGGTTGCTCATACATTAACCGTTACGGCTACTGCATCAAACGGAACAACAGATTCAAAAACATATAGTTTTACATTAAATTGTTCAGGTTCAAACTGCCCAAATTCACTGCCGGTAATTACTTGGAATTCACCTTCGAATACAACTGTAAACCAAAGTTCTTTCCAGGTTGTGCCAATTTCAGTTACAGCTGTTGATAGTAACGGATCAGTTTCAGGCGTTACTATTACAATAAATGGAGGTACATTTAACATGACAGCAGGTGCAAATAATACCTATACGTATAATTTTACACCATCTGCTTATCAGGATTATCCAGTTGTAATTAAAGCAACTGATAATCAATCTGGTGTAACTACATTAAACAATACCATTAAAATTGCTCCAGTGAGCAGTAATAGATTTATTCCGCTTCCATCTAAAATTATTTTAGGATATGCACATTCCTGGGAAAATGCAGGTGCTCCATTTTTATATTTTTCTCAAATGGTGGGAAGTAAGTTTAACGTAGTTGATTATTCTTTCGTAGAAACAGTAAATCGTGATGGTTATACACCATTATTAACTACAAATGACACTAGATATCTGACAAACGGTGTTTTCAATAAGCAATTGTTGAAAAATGATATAAAATCATTAAGAGATAGCGGCGTTCCCGTTATTGTCTCTATCGGAGGTCAAAATGGTCATGTTGTGTTAGACAATGTAACTCAAAAAAATATTTTTGTTAATGGTCTGAAAGCAATTATTGATGAGTATCAATTTGATGGAGTTGATATTGATTTTGAAGGCGGATCGATGAATTTTAATGCAGGAGGTTTAAGAGATATTTCTTATGCGGGTATTTCTGCTTATCCAAGATTAAAAAACGTAGTAGATGCTTTCAAAGAATTAAAAGCTCACTATGGCCCTGGATTTTTATTAACTGCAGCTCCGGAGACACAATACGTACAAGGAGGATATTCTACCTATACGGATACTTTTGGTTCTTTCCTGCCAATCATTCAAAACTTACGTAATGAATTGGATTTGTTAGCTGTACAATTGTATAATACAGGAGGAGAAAACGGATTAGATGGTCAATATTATGGTTCAGCTAAGAAAGCAAACATGGTAACAGCCCTAACTGATATGATAATAAAAGGGTATAATATTGCGACAACAGGAATGCGTTTTGATGGTTTACCACCCTCAAAAGTTCTTATTGCATTACCAGCTTGTCCAAGTGCAGCAGGTAGCGGTTATTTAACGCCGGCAGAAGGAATTAGTGCGATGCATTATTTAAGAACCGGAACCACTTTTTCAGGAAGAACATATACTATGCAGCCAGGCGGACCATATCCTTCTTTAAGAGGTTTAATGACCTGGTCTGTAAACTGGGATGCTTCATCTTGTGGTAATTCATCTGAATTGTCTAAAGCGTATGCCGCTTATTTTGCTTCGCAATCAGCAGCAAAAACATTAGCGCTTGATGATATTTCTTCAAAAAGCAGTGCAACGATAGCGTATTTTAAAAACAATGCATTATCAGTTTCAAATGAAAACGAAGAGATTGCTCAGGTTGATGTATTCAACGTATTGGGACAAAATTTAGTAAGTCACAGAAATGTTCAAAACAATAAAGAAGTACTCCTTCAAAGCCAAAGTTTCTCTTCTAAACAATTATTTTTAGTAGTAGTAACAGACAAAGCAGGAAACAAAAAATCATTCAAAGTAATGAACTTTTTAAACTAAGTTACAATGAATGAAAAATCTAGAAATAAGAAAATGGGACGGTTAAAATTGAGTTTGGTTATTTATTTTTTAATCTAATTTTTATTTCGAAAAATGCATAGAATTCAGGTGATTTGTTATTTGGTTTTCATCTGAAGGAAAGCATTATGAACCCGGCAATTTATTGTCGGGTTTTTTTGTTTTTATAGTAATAAAAAAAACTGAATCTATAGTACTTGTAATTTCTTTTAGAAGTATTTTGCATTAAAAATTTAATACTTTAAAAGGATGAAAAATAGCATTTCGGTTATGAAATATATTTTCTGTATAATTGGTTTAGTAATATGGGTACAAGTCTTTTACATTTATCAGCAAGATAGGGTTTTTATAGAAAAAGCAAATGTTGTATCGGGTACAGTTTTAAGTAACTCGACAAATGATCGAACTTTTGTGTCTTTTGTCACTAAAGAAGGTAGGCAAATTAAATTTTCATCTAATACTGGTAATAATCCATCAGGCTACAACGAAGGCGAAAGTGTTGAAGTTTTGTATGATCCCGAGAATCCGAATAATGCTAGTATCAATGATTTTTATACTCAATATTTAGGAGTATCAGTTTTAGGATTTTTAGGAGCTGTTTTCTTTTTGACAGGTTTCTCGTTTTTTCTATCCAATCATTCCAAACAAAGGAAAATAGAGTTTTTACAACAAAGCGGTACATGTATTACAACAAAATTTATCGATGTACAGATTGATTTAGGCGTATCATTAAATGACAGCAATCCTTATTTTATTTGCACGGAATGGCTAGACCCAAAAACAAACAAAATTCATCTTTTTGAAAGCGATAATATTTGGTTTGATCCAACAGAGTTTATAAAAACAGATGAAATTAATGTTTTGATTGATCGAAATAATCCAAATAAATATGTAATGGATGTTTCTTTTTTGCCTCTTGAATAATTAATTTTAAGAAATAAAACTTTTAAAAATCTCTGTGACTAATAACTCGGTTTCAAATAATACTATCACAATCACGCATCTTCTGTCATCCTGAGCGAAGTTGAAGGTGCGCAAGAAACTCCGCATATACTTACTAATCTTTGTCGAGCAACTAGCGTTCCTTCGACTTCGCTCAGGATGACACACAGAAAAGAAAGATCCGCGTTAATCCGTGTTTCCGCAAGCCGAATCCGTATCATCCGCGTTCATAACGACAAACTTTACGATTTAAAAAAAATCTGTACTTTTGAATCCCAATTATTGCACTATAATTTCATGAAGAAATCCATCACTCTCCTATTAATATTTCTAATTTTCACTTCCTGCAACAGCCAAACCAAATACAGAAATCCTGAAGTCGATCCCATTCAAATTCAAAATAAGTACAGCGATTGGTGGAATTATCAAAGCAAAAACATGATGCTTTCAAGAGATTTTATGGCGCTTGATCTTCAATCTAAAGAAATTTCGAAAGAGCAATTTTTAAAGGAATTGGTAAATGGAAATAACATCCCAATCCGATTAAAATCAAAGGATTTAATTTATTATTACAAGTTATTTAAAATTCTTCCAAAATCAGATACCAGTATAAAAGCAACCATAAATCAGGAAGCTTTTGATGCATTGAAAAACTTCGAAATGGAAGGAAAGCCTTTTCCTAAATTCTCATTTAAAGATTTAGACGGAAATGTTGTTTCAAACGAATCAATGAAAGGAAAAATCATCGTTATAAAATGCTGGTATATTCATTGCGCCGCCTGCATTAAAGAATTTCCCGAAGTAAATCAATTAGTTGAGAAATACAAAAACAGAAAAGATATTGTTTTTTTAAGTTTAGCCGAAGACACGCCGGAGCAATTAAAAACATTCCTGGCGAGAAAACCACTTTCGTATTCCGTAATTCCAAACATGAAAATTTACATGAATGAAACATTACAATTGAATGCTTTTCCAACGCATTTTATTCTCAATAAAGAAGGTATGATTGCGAAAGTTTTACCTAATTTCAGAAGTTTAGAAGTTGCTTTGGAGAAGGAAAGCAGACTGTGATATTTGTATTTGAATAAAAAGACTATACTTTAAATTATGATTAAATGTATTAAATGGACGCTTTACCTGGGATTAGTTTTTCCCATTCTCTTTGGTGTTTTAGATGTCTATTATAAGACTAATTATGGCATAGTAAAGGTGTATTATTTAATAAATATTACCAATGTTATTTTTTCAATTTTTAATTTAGTTTTTATTTTATGAGTATTTATATGATTAAAAATGACAAAAGAAATATTTATGTATATATCTTATTTTTCAATTTCTTTTTTTTGTTAATGCGGAATTGGTATCGTTTGTATTAAAACTGTCCTTTATAGAAGTTAATTCTTTGAATTTAAATGAACTTATATCACTTACATGGTAGAAATTTACAGACAAAGTTTGTTTTCTCTGCGCCTCTGCGTCTTTGCGAGAAAAATCTCGTTTGCATAAAAAACTTAGCCATTTAGTTCCTTTGCAACTCTGAACCTTTTTCCGTACTTTTGCACCAAATTAATTAAAAAGACATTCATGTTAACAGTCAATAATTTATCAGTTCAATTTGGCAAACGAATTTTGTTCGACGAAGTAAATACCACATTCACTCACGGAAATATTTACGGCGTTATTGGAGCCAATGGTGCTGGAAAATCTACTTTTCTAAAAATCATTTCAGGCGATATAGACCCAACTTCAGGACATATTCATTTAGAACCGGGAAAACGTATGTCGGTTTTAAACCAAAATCACAATATGTTCGATGAACATACGGTTTTGGAAACAGTTTTGATGGGAAATAAAGTGTTGTACGCTGTTAAAAAAGAAATGGATGAACTTTATTTAGACTACAACGATAAAAACGCAGACAGAATTGGAGAGCTTCAGGTTCAGTTTGAAGAAATGAACGGATGGAATGCAGATTCTGATGCCGCTTCGATGTTGTCTAACTTAGGAATCAACGAAGAACATCATTATACTTTAATGGGCGATCTTGAGGGAAAAATTAAAGTTCGTGTGCTTTTGGCGCAGGCACTTTTTGGAAACCCTGATTTACTTATTATGGATGAGCCTACCAACGACCTGGATTTTGAAACCATTTCATGGTTAGAAAATTTCCTGGCAAATTATGAAAATACAGTAATTGTAGTATCGCACGACCGTCACTTTTTAGATTCGGTTTGTACACATATTTCTGATATCGATTTTGGAAAAATCAATCACTATTCAGGAAACTATACGTTCTGGTACGAGTCTAGCCAATTAGCGGCGAAACAACGTGCACAGCAAAACAAAAAAGCAGAAGAAAAGAAACAGGAGTTAGAAGAATTTATCCGTCGTTTTAGTGCGAACGTTGCCAAATCGAAACAAGCAACTTCTCGTAAAAAAATGATTTCTAAATTGAATATTTCAGATATCAAACCTTCAAGCCGTCGTTATCCAGCAATTATTTTTGATCAGGATCGTGAAGCCGGAGATCAGATTTTGAATGTTGAAAATTTAGAAGCTTCTGTAGACGGAGATCTTTTGTTTAAAGGTGTTCATTTGAATATGGCAAAAGGCGATAAAATTGTGCTTTTCTCAAAAGATTCACGTGCAACAACAGCATTCTACGAAATTTTAAACAATCAACAAAAAGCAGACGCCGGAACTTTTGATTGGGGAATTACAACCAACCAAGCCTATTTACCGGCAGAAAATCATTCTTTTTTTGAAAACGATTTGACTTTGGTAGACTGGTTACGTCAATATGCAAAAACGGAAGAAGAAAGAGATGAGGTTTTTATTAGAGGATTTTTAGGGAAAATGATTTTCTCCGGAGAAGAAGCTTTAAAAACAAGCCGTGTATTATCAGGAGGAGAAAAAGTACGTTGTATGTTATCGAGAATGATGATGGAACGCGCTAATATCTTAATGCTGGACGAGCCAACCAATCACTTAGATTTGGAGTCAATTACAGCTTTTAATAACTCGTTGAAAAACTTTAAAGGATCTGTAATTTTTACAACACATGATCACGAGTTTGCACAAACTGTAGGTAATAGAGTAGTAGAGCTTACACCAAACGGAGCAATTGACCGCTACATGACATTTGATGAATACCTGGATGATGAAAAAGTACAGGAATTAAGAACAAAAATGTATGCTAAATAAAAAATAGCTTTAGATAAAAAAGAAATCCCGTTAACCAAAAGCTAACGGGATTTTTTATGTTTTTTATTTTCTGAAAAATCGGGTAAAGATCCAGATGATTATAGCGATTACAAAAATCACAATAAATATTCCGACTCCCATTCCGGCTTTAAAAATATCTCCAACTAGTTCGCAGCTTGTAAATGAAAATAGTATTACGAATACCATCAACAAACGTGTAATGATCTTTTGCATGATTTTGCTTTTTTTAATTGTTTTAAAAAGAATTTTGTATTCTAATTATCGTAAAATAAAAGTACTTCAAACATCAAAAAAGCATCTTATATAATTTTGCATAAAAGTTCTAATATTTATTGATTTGTTAAGATTAAAAAGAATTTCGTAATTTTGAATGTAATACCGTTAGGTACAGTTGTCAAAAAAGTATTGACACATAGCTATGCGTTTTATTTTAAGTGGAACGACTTTTATTCATAATCAAATCTATGTTTCTATGTGTTAAAATAATTACACGCAATGCATTAACTTATTACAACTTCAAATATGCATCAGGAATTTGAATCTCCTCCGGAACTACGTGATACCATAAAGTGTTTTTGGTACGATCGAATCGAATACGGAGAAGAGGAATCAGGTTTTGAAGTAGTGCCTGATGGTTACGCTGAAATTATTTTTTATTTTGGAAGTTATTGCACCGTTTCTTACAACGGAGTTTTACAGCAATTACCATCGCCATTTATGATAGGATTGCTAAATCAACCCGTTACTTTTTTTTCCAAAAACAGTTTAGAAATTATTGGTATCCGTTGTTTTCCCTGGACCATTTTTGGTTTACTCGGACTGGAATCGGGTAAAGGCGGAGTGCAGGAATTCGATCATCCTATTTCAAAACTTCAATCAAAGTTGCATCAATTGATTCAAGCGGGAAATATAAAGGAAGCAATTGATGAGGTAAAACACTATTTCCTAAATCTGCATTTATCAATTTCTGATAAGAGTATGTTGTTCAAAGCCGGAATTGCGATGCGGGAAACAAACGGCTCAATGCCTGTAAGTCAAGTCGCAGATGCGGCTCACGCCACAGTCCGAACATTAGAAAGAAAATTTAAACAATCTTCAGGATATACGGTTAAAGATGTGTCTGCGTTAATCCGTTTTGAGCAAGTGCGAAACCAATTAATGCTCAATCCCAATGCAAACCTCGCAGCTTTAGCGCATGATTTAGGCTACACAGATCAATCGCATCTTAATAAAGAATTTAAACGCTATAGCGGAACGACGCCATCGGCATTTGCAAAGAATGCCAAAAAGTAACAAATTTTTAAAAACAATTTTGTCGCATTTATACAATCCTAAAGCACTAGTAAACCAGAATTTTGTGTCTGATAATTAAACACAGATTCATGTTATTACAAAATAAAAAAATAGCCATTATTGGCGCAGGACCCGTTGGCTTGACAATGGCAAGATTACTACAGCAAAAAGGAATAGAAGTTACCGTTTACGAAAGAGATAAAAACGCAGAAACCAGAATTTCAGGCGGTACGCTAGACCTGCATAAAGGTTCTGGACAAGATGCTTTGAAAGAAGCGGGATTACTAAAACACTATTATGCAATGGCATTATCAATGGGAAGAACCATTGCTGATAAGGAAGGCAAAATTTTATTCTCCAGACAACCAACAGAAGAAAATAGAAATGAGAACCCTGAAATAAACAGAAATGATCTAAGGAAATTATTGCTTGATAGTTTAAAAACCGACACAGTTGCATGGGACAGAAAATTTATTGATATTAAAGAAGATAACGGAAAATGGCTTTTGCAATTTGAAAATGGAATTAAGGAAACCGCAGATTTAATTATTGGTGCAAATGGCGGAATGTCTAAAGCAAGACAGTATGTTACAGATGCAGAAATTGAATACACCGGAACGATTATGATTCAAGGTGAAGTTCACGAAGCGGAAACAAAATGTACAGCATTCTACCAACTTTGCAATGAAACTATTCTAATGATTGCAAGAGAAGGAAATCTGTTAGTTGCAAATCCTAAAAACAGCAACGTATTAACCTACAGCGTAATTTTTAAAAAGCCCGAAGAAACAGAATTGAACCTTGAAGACAATCCAAGTATTATTAAATTCCTTTCCACCAGATTCTCTCATTGGCACAAATCGTATCTGGAATTATTTCGTTCAACGTCTTCTTTTGTTGTATTGAAAACCAGAAAAATACCTTTAGATAAACCCTGGAAAAGTAATCGCGCGTTGCCTATAACACTTATTGGAGACGCCGCGCACATAATGCCGCCTTTCGCAGGTCAAGGTGTAAATACAGGACTGAAAGATGCTTTAATTTTATCTGAGAATTTAACTAATGGAAAATTTGAAACGATAGAAGCGGCTATAAAAGATTACGAACAGCAAATGTTTGTTTATGCAGGAGAAGCGCAATTGGAAACTAGTAAGAATGAAATAGAGATGTGGAAGGTTGATTTTTCTTTTGGGAGGTTTTATTAAAGTAAAATATAATTAGTATGCTTTTCTGTCAAATAATAATATTCTATCTAGATCTTTTTCAATTGATTCCAAATAATGATTTTCGAAAAAATGCTCAAGATGTTCCTCATTATAGTGTTTCCATGGAGAAATGTTATTCGAATTAGAGCTTAAATATGTATTGATATTATTTAAGATAAAATCGCGATTAAAAATTATTGTATTAAAATTTTCTACACGATCATTTTCCTCATTGTTAAGTATGATATTGTATAGTTTTTCTAAATTAATTTTGAAATTATTTTTACCAAGTACTTCAATTGTATATTCAATATCTGACAATTCAGGATTAATTGATAAATTGAAAATTGGTATTATGGTATCGTATGGTTCTCCACAATCAAATTTCTTTTGTTCAATATAACAATACGGAAATGTGTTTTTATCGATATGAATCATTCGTTTTAATTACTGAATCTATATTAATTTCTGCTGAGTTATTCAATTTGTGGGCACGGAAAGAATTTCTGCGCTATTGTTTTGTGTATCTTCGGGATCGGAGCTATCGGATTTTTATCAGATGCTTAATTTTATTATTTCTAATGTTTTTTCCTTTATCTGTTCAACTTCTTTTTGTGAGATACACGCAAACTGAATTTCATTTCCATATTTTTCTAGATCACTAAATATTATATCATTGTGACCGTTTAATTTCCATAACACAAAAAGATCATCATTTTTGCTGTAAGAATAAATTTCAAAATCATCTGTAAATGTTGATCCTATAATCGCATAATCGGAGCGTTTTTTCAGGCTGGATTTTAGTAGATTAAAAATTTCAATTTTGGTTAATTTTTCAACTTCCAAATTGATTTTTTTTGAATTAAGAAGTTCATCGATTAAGTAAATTAGATAACCATTTAAGTAAATTAGATCTTCATTGGTTCCTAAAAAAATATTTTGAAGCCATAATTTTGCGTAACCCATTTTAGGATTATTTTCATCTATAGTTAATTCAACTGCAAAAGTTTCTTTATTTCCGATTATCATAATTTATTAATTGTATGAATATTAATTTATTGCTATTGGACTTTAATATTAATTTCTTTTTCTTTGATAAACTTGATAAACTTTACTGGTACGGAATTTTAAAATCTATTTAATTGTCCAGATCTTATTGTTGGAAGTAGTAATTGATGTAATAAGATATCCTTTTAATATCACTTTTTTGAAAATGCTATTACTAGAGTCGCAATCTGATTCTCTTTCAAAAAGGTAATATTTATTTTGTAATAATTCTTTTTGCATAATTTTTTTCTCACTTGAAAATTTGATACAATTGCCAAATGCCAAAACATCAAGTTCCAAAGAATCGTTAACTTTCTTTCGAACAGACACTAATATTTTTTGGCCTTTAAAATCTAATTCGTAAGATTTGTAGTGTTCACATCTCCGAATGTTTGTTGGACTTTTAAATGAAGTTTTTTCGTAATAATCATACTTATCAGTAATTTTTGCATGAACTGTATCATTACCGCAATGAAATATGTACTCTTTTTTACAATTTTCTAATTCAAAAAGGTTACTAGGAATAGGTGATAATTTGCATTCTCTTTCACATGATATTAGGAAGAGAAAAAAGAGTAAAAGTAATAATGGCTTTTTTATCAGTACAAATAGTTTTAAAATCATAAATTTTTAGACATCGTTGTTATTATTTTATAAGCTCCTGCCTGTGCGAAGTCTCCCGACTTCGTACCCGTTACGATTTTCCGTTGCAAATTTCTTTTTAATTTGCTTTTAAGAATATATTTCGTTCAAATTATTGCTTGTTGGAGCGGGTACGATCATAGTAATTTAGAACACTTTGGAGAGCAGGGGAGGTTTTATGAATAAGCAATATTGTTAGTAAAAACAATCTATTACTCTCCAATAGTACCAGTCTTAACTTCTCCAGCTCGTTTATAACTAACAGCAATTACGCCACTTGGTGTAACCGTACTTTCTAGTAATGTAAACCCTGCGGGAATCGCAGCATCATCAAACAGTTTCTTCCCTTTGCCCAGAATTATAGGATAAATTAAGAGTCCTAGTTCATCAACTAAATCATGTTGAAGTAAAAGCTGAACAAGTGTTGCGCTTCCCCAAACTTTAATATCGCCACCTTCTGAATTTTTGAGTTTTTTGATGTCTTCTATAGTGGAAAGAAATTCGGAGTTTTCCCAATCTGAGTTTTTTCTGGTGGATGACAAAACGTATTTCGTAACTTCATTAATTCCTGGCCAGCCCTCTGCATGTTTTGGCCAATAATCTTCAAAAATATCAAATGTTTTTCTTCCTAATAAAACATCAGCAGGCTCCATTTGTTTTTGCATGACATTGCCATATTCTTCATCACCAAATGGCGCTACCCAACCGCCATATTCAAAATCATTTGATGTATCTTCTTCAGGTCCGCCCGGCGCTTGCATTACTCCATCGATTGTAATCATTGATATGACGATTATTTTTCTCATAGTAGTAAGTTTTTTGTTTTATTAAATATAAGAAATTGGAAGGAATTTTTAAGGTTATCTACTTTGCGAGCACGGAAAGAAATTTCCGCGCTATCGTTGTGTATATTTAGGCGATGGTGTTTTTGTACCGGTATTGATATGATTTTTACTTTCATAAAACTAAAATTTACTTTCTTCCAAATAATATCTAGATTGCTCTGTATCGGGGTAAATCGTTGTTTGCTTTTATTCTTGAAGTTGATCTATTTTGGGGCAAGAACTTATTTTTTTTAATAAGTGATTTTTCTGGTCCAGGTTTCATTATAACTACCTGATGATGTTTTATTTATCCAGTTGCCATATTTATCATTTGTGTATTTGTAATTAAATTCTTCTTCATTAGTAATTTTATCATTCCTGATAGTTTGTCTTTTTATGATATCTCCATATTCATTTAAATCACTTAATACAACAGTTGCGATATTATTCCACCATTCTGTAGATTTTTCCTTGACTTTATTTCCATTTTTATTATAAAAATATTCCCATTGATTTAATATTCGCTCTTCTGTATCATGAACATAATAACTTGATTGTTTTATTAATTGTTTTTTGACATTGTAAACATCTTCAAAACTTTTCTTATTTAAACCTTTTACATTTTCATAGGTTGTAACATATTGAAATCCGTTTAAAGTTGTTTTTTTTACATTTTCATTTTCAGAATTAGAATTTGTTAAATATCCTTTTTCAGTAAATTTATAAGTGATAGTATCTTTTGGACAGTAAAATGAACCTCCTTCTGCCATTATAGAAGGGCACCTTTCGTGTATTTCGACGATTTTATCTATTGTTCCCTTTAAACGCATTTTTTGCCAATCTGACAATAAATTCTGAGCATTTACTTGGTTTAGTAATAGAACTTGAACTACAACAAATAAGATTTTTTTCATATTTGAATTTAATATTTAAAGTGTGATTTTTCTTATTTTCTGAATTTTTTCTTGCAAAAATATGTTTTTAAAAGTTACGCTCAAAAGAAGATTATGTTTTTAGAAATGAGTAATATGATAATTTTATTTAGGCTTAATTTTATGTATGAAATTTCATTCAATACAAAAATAGATATTTCCCCGCCCAACACCACAACAAATAAATTCTGATTTTGTATATTTGCTCAAGCAAACACTACACTTAATTATGGGCCAGAAAGTATTACTTAATTCAAAAGAAGTTACTATCATACTTCATCGTTTGGCTTGTCAATTGATTGAAAAACACCTTGATTTTTCGGATACGATTTTAGTCGGAATTCAGCCGAGAGGCGTTTTTTTAGCAGAACGTTTAAAACAAATCTTAGAAAGCGAATATCAAACACCTGAAATTCAGTTAGGATATCTTGATATCACTTTTTTTAGAGATGACTTTCGCCGAACAGATAAACCGCTTGAAGCCAATAAAACACAAATAAATTTTATAGTCGAAAACAAAAAAGTTATTTTTATAGATGACGTTTTGTTTACCGGACGAAGCATTCGTTCTGCCTTAACTGCAATTCAGTCTTTCGGGAGACCGTCAGAAATCGAATTGTTAGTGTTAATCGACAGACGTTTTAGCCGTAATCTGCCAATTCAGCCCGATTATCGAGGCCGTCAGGTAGATGCCATTAATAATGAAAAAGTAAAAGTAAGCTGGAAAGAAAATGAAGGTGAAGACGTTGTGCATTTAGTAACGAATTAGAAAGTTTAATCGCAAAACCAGACTATTAAACAATCAAACAAATCAACGGTTAAACAAATCAACGAATAAACAATAAATCATGACAGAGAACGAAGCGTTTATTTATGAATCAATTTTTAATCAGGTTAGAATGGGATTTCTTTCTGTTGATGAGATTAAAGAAAACATTATAGAAGAAATTGAAGACAATGAATTTGAAGATGAAATTTCAGAAGAATGGGCCTTTGATAAAATAAGAGAAGAATACCAAAAATTACTTTCAGAAAGTAAACAATGGAAAAGTCCAACAGATACTGAAAAGCTAATAAAAGCGTTTGATGAGTTGTGTGAAGAGAATATCATTGCACTTCACAATGCGGGTTATACGACAAGCGATGGCGAAAGTGAAGTAGTTGAGGTTGAAAGCGAACTGCGTGAAAATGAAGTAGAGTCTGATGGTTATTGTTTTTATCACGAACAGGATTTGGCGAGAGCCGTATCTGTAGAAGATCCGGGTTTGTTTATCGCTTTTCAAAAAGTAGATAATGAGGATGCTGCAACGACAATCGAGGTGGGAAAAAAAGTTGCAGAAGTTTTAAGAAATAACGGTTTTGAAGTAAACTGGAATGAATCTCCGAAAACAAAAATAGAAATTCCGGGTTTCAGATGGCAGCATATTTTTGATGAAGACGGAAGAGATTTGCAGGATTACAGCGAAGTTGTAGAAAGAATGATTCGATAGAGTAGCTGCTCATAAAAGAAGCATTGAAGGACTGAATGTTTCAGAAATTCAAGAATTTGACAAATAAATATTAAAGAAATAAAAATGAAAGAATTAAGCGTAAATCATTTATTAGGAATTAAATACATCAACGAGAATGATATTAACCTGATTTTTGAAACTGCCGATCATTTTAAAGAAGTCATCAACAGACCCATTAAAAAAGTTCCTTCATTACGAGATATTACCATTGCCAATATCTTTTTCGAAAACAGTACCAGGACAAAACTTTCTTTCGAATTAGCGCAGAAACGTTTATCTGCAGATGTTATCAGTTTTTCGGCCGCTCAGTCTTCAGTTAAAAAAGGCGAAACGTTAATCGATACTGTAAATAATATTTTATCAATGAAAGTTGATATGGTTGTAATGCGCCACTCCAATCCCGGAGCGGCTTATTTTTTATCTAAAAATGTCAAAGCAAGTATCGTAAATGCCGGCGACGGAGCACACGAACACCCTACACAGGCCTTATTAGACAGTTATTCGATCAGAGAAAAACTAGGCGATGTAGCCGGAAAAAAAGTAGTTATTGTAGGCGACATTCTGCATTCGAGAGTTGCCTTATCAAACATATATGCTTTGCAAATGCAAGGTGCTGAGGTTAAAGTTTGCGGACCAAAAACACTGATTCCGAGATATATTGAATCGCTTGGAGTTACGGTTGAACCGAATTTAAGAAAAGCATTAGAATGGTGCGATGTTGCTAATATGCTTCGGGTTCAGAATGAACGTATGGATGTCAACTTTTTCCCTTCAACACGAGAATATGCACAACAATACGGAGTCGACAAACCACTTTTGGATTCTTTGGGAAAAGAAATCATCATCATGCACCCGGGACCAATCAACAGAGGAGTAGAGATTACTTCTGAAGTGGCTGACTCTAATCATTCGGTGATTTTGAATCAGGTAGAAAACGGTGTAGCAATTAGAATGGCGGTTATTTATTTGCTGGCTTCTAAGATTCAGTAGATTTTAGTCGCAGTAACAGTTTTTAGTTTTGAAAACAAGTGTCATCCTGAGCGAAGTCGAAGGCTTGTTTATTGTGAAAGAGGCTTCGACGTCGCTCAGCCTGACAAATCTGAAACTTGAAATCTGAAACTAAAACCTTCAAACAATAAATAAAAAAACTTCGTACCTTAGCTCTTGAAATTATTATTTTTATACGAGCCCACATACATTATAAAATGAAAGTAGATCAAAAAGGACATACCGTTATCATTAAAAATACTCAGGGAGATGTCAATTCTTTTTTGGAGAAAGTGACGAAGCAGTTTAAAACCTTTGAAAAACAAAATATTATAATCGATTTGTCTTCGGATGCTGATTTATCTGAAAATGATTTGAAACTTTTTTTACCACTTTCGAAGCAACACAAAAAAGCCAAAAAATCTTTTTTAATTGTGGTTTCTGAACTTGATTTTAATGCTGTTTCTGATAAATTAACTGTCGTTCCTTCTCTTTTAGAAGCTAACGATATTATCGAAATGGAAGAAATTGAGCGCGACCTCGGATTTTAATTTTAGAGTTCAGATTTTAGATTTTTTTAATGCTCGAATCTAGATTTCTGATTTTAGATAGTAGATTTTTTAATGCTAAAATTTTTCCAATCTTAAATCTACTTCAACAATCTAAAATCTGCAATCAACAATCTAAAATCTAAAA
Source organism: Flavobacterium chryseum (assembly GCF_004362015.1). Classification (GTDB taxonomy): domain Bacteria; phylum Bacteroidota; class Bacteroidia; order Flavobacteriales; family Flavobacteriaceae; genus Flavobacterium. Next base: position 138,095 of record NZ_SNWW01000005.1, on the reverse strand, counting down.
TGAAATTAACCATACTCGGCTGTTACGCCGCAACTCCCAGAACGATTACCAACCCGACTTCGCAGGTTTTAGAAATTAAGAACAGAATGTTTTTAATTGATTGTGGTGAAGGAACTCAGGTTCAATTGCGTAAAAACAAGATTAAATTCTCAAAAATTAATCACATTTTTATTTCGCATTTGCATGGTGATCATTTCTTTGGATTAATAGGAACCATTTCGACTTTTGCACTTTTAGGACGCACAACAGATCTTCATATTTACGGACCAAAAGGAGTAAAAGAAATCATTACATTACAATTGAGATTATCAAATTCCTGGACAACTTATGATTTGTTTTTCCACGAATTAGAATCGACTGAAAGTGAAGTTATTTTTGAAGATAACCGCGTTATTGTAAAAACGATTCCGTTAAAACATCGCGTTTACACCAACGGATTTTTATTTCAGGAAAAACCGGGAGAACGAAAACTAAATGTAGAAGCAGTTCAAAAATATGATATCCACACGGCGTATTATCAAAAAATAAAAAACGGAGGAAATGTTACGCTTGATGACGGAACTATAATTGAAAACGAAAAATTATCGTTCGATCCGATTCCGCCCATGAGTTATGCGTTTTGTTCCGATACCGTTTATCACGAAGCCATTATTCCTATCATAGAAAATGTAGATGTTTTATATCATGAATCTACTTTTTTGCAATCTGAAGAAGCGCTGGCTTTAAAAACATTGCATTCAACAGCAATTGAAGCTGCAACAATAGCATTAAAAGCAAATGCAAAACAATTAGTTTTAGGCCATTATTCGACAAGATATGATGGTATTGAGCGTTTTAAAGCTGAGGCAGAAACCGTTTTTCCAAATGTACTTTCAGGAAATGACGGGGTTTCTTTTGAATGGTAGTAAAGGTTCTAAGGTACTGAGACACTAAGTTGCTAAGTTTTTTATTCAAAAAATCTAACAATCTAATATCTAAGAAGTCTAAAAATCCAATAATCTAAAATCTAAAAATCAACAATCTAAAATAATAAATCATGAACGATTTAAGTAATTATAGAAAGTCTTACGAGAAAAGCGAATTATTAGAAACCAATATTCCTGAAGATCCGATTAATTTGTTTAACAGATGGTTTCACGAAGTAGAAGATTTCGGCGCAAGCGGAGAAGTTAATGCCATGACCGTTTCAACAATTGGTCTGGATGGTTTTCCGAAATCTAGAGTTGTGCTATTAAAGAAATTTTCTGAAGAGGGATTTATTTTTTACACCAATTATAATTCAGAAAAAGGAAAAGCAATTGCCGCAAACCCGCATGTTTGCTTGTCTTTTTTTTGGCAGGAAATGGAACGTCAGGTTATTATAAAGGGAATTGCCCAAAAAACTTCTGAGAATATATCTGATAATTATTTTGATTCCCGTCCCGATGGAAGCAAGTTAGGCGCCATTGTTTCCAATCAAAGTGAAGTAATTCCGTCGAGAACATTTTTAGAAGAAAACTTAAAAAAACTAGAAGAAGCCTTTGAAGGAAAGCCGATTCCTAGACCGGACAACTGGGGAGGCTTTTTAGTAACGCCATTAGAAGTAGAATTTTGGCAAGGCAGACCAAACAGATTACACGACAGAATTCGCTATTCCAGCCAGCCTGATTTTTCATGGAAAATAGAAAGATTGTCATCATAGTTGTAAGATTTTTATTTTTATTTACATAATTACCATGTCGTTCATCGACTTTTTTTGTAGTTTACCGATATATTGAATATGTTTGATCCAAGAAACAAACGATTTTATATAAAAATTTAAAGGATTTGCCCCAACATCTACTTTAAACATTAACATGCTAATGACTATGAAAAAGATAATGAGCGTCATGATGTTCGTTGTAATGCTTATTACAATGAACTCATGTTCTGCAGACACTGCAGAAGCATCTGATGATACTATCACAGTAGCAACTCCAAGTACGAACTACAATTACAATGACTCGGAGTTAGAAACCATGAAATTAATAAATGACTACCGGGTAAGTATTGGATTAAATGCTTTACAACAAATAAATTATATTTCTTATAAGTGCGAAGAACATAATAAAGATATGATCGCAGTTAATGCAATTAGCCATAATGGTTTTGTAGCGCGATCTGAAGATATTATGAAAGCGCTTAGTGCAAAAAAGATTGGTGAAAACGTTGCTTACAATTATAAGACAGCGCAAGCAGTTTTAACCGGTTGGTTAAATAGCGAAGGCCATAAAGAAAATATCGAAGGAGATTATACTCATTTTGGCTTATCGGTTACTACTGATGCTTCCGGAAAAAAATATTACACAAATATATTTGTAAAACTTTAAAGAATTATTGGACTGGTTTTTTAGTTAGTTGTTGTAACTCTTTTGGGTTACAACGATTTGTTTTGAATGTAGAAAAAAGCTGTCTCGAAATAGACAGCTTTACTATTTTAAAACAGGATTACAATGCAGTGATAATAAATTCGCTTCGTCTGTTGGCCTGATGTTGCTGTTCTGTACATTTTACATCATCTGCACATTCATTAACAAGCTGTGTTTCTCCAAAACCTTTACCGGTTAATCGGTTTGAATTAACTCCGTTTTTAATTAACCATTTCATAGTCGATTGCGCTCTTCGGTTAGACAAAGCTTCGTTGTATTTAAACGTTTGTCTACTATCAGTGTGCGAACGAATATCAAGTTTCATGGTTGGATTATCATTTAAAACGTCGAGTATTTTTTCCAAGTCAATTGCTGCTTCTGTGCGAATGTTAGATTTATCCAAATCGAAATAAATCATTTTTATACCAAAACATTTTCCTAAATCATCTCCAACTGTAACTTTGCAAATCGCCTTGTCTAAAGCAATTGGCAAATCGGTTTTTCCGCTTGTTGTTGCAATCGTCACACTTACTTCTTTAGTTGTATAATCTGTTTTTTCTGCTCTTACAATATATGTTTTTCCGCAGTAAACCGGAAAACTATAAATTCCCGTTGCATCAGCAATAGCGGTGCTTATTAACGTTTGTCCTTCATAAATCGTTACTTTTGCCTGAGGCAGAATAATTCCTGTTTCTGCATCAGTAATAACGCCGCTTAATTCCTGAATGCATTGTAGCTTTTTAGTTTCCAGAAACTTGTAAATATCATCAGAACCTTTTCCTCCGGTTTTGTTAGAACTAAAATAGCCTTTTTGTGAAACGGGATCGATTATATAAGCAAAATCATCCTGCGGAGAATTGATATCCTGACCAACATTTTGAATGTTACTTACCGTTCCGTTTTCTTCAAGTTTCCCCACAAAAACATCTAAACCGCCAAGCCCGGGATATCCGTCTGAAGCAAAGTAAATTTCGTTTTCGCTGGTGATGAAGGGAAAGGTTTCTTTACCTTCGGTATTTATTGTTTTTCCCAAATTTTGAGGAGGGCCATAAGTTCCGTCACTATTAATACTGACTTTAAAAACATCAGCATTTCCGAAAGTTCCCGGCATATCAGACGAAAAATATAATGTTTTTTCGTCGGGACTTAGTGCAGGATGTGCCGTAATATAATTGTCGCTGTCAAACGGAAGCGCCTTTATATTAGTCCATTTATCATCTTCCAGCGTTGCTTTGTATATTTTTATTAAAGTAAATTTGTTTTCATTTTTTCCTCTTTTTCCGTTTAGGTAATTGTTTATTGTAAAGTAAACTGTCTTTCCATCTTTTGTAAAAACGGGTGCGGTTTCATGAAATTTAGAGTTTAAAGCAGCTTTGAACCTTTTTACTTTAGCAGAATCAATATCGGCGACATACAAATTAGAAAAATATTCACCAGTCCAGGTGTGTTTTCGCTTCGAAAAATTTCCGGTATCTCTTGTCGATGCAAAGTATAGTTTCTTATTGTAAACAAAAGATCCGTAATCTGAATATGGAGAATTTACGCCGGCATCTTCAATGTTATAACGCCCGGAATTTGCTTTAATCTGGTCGAGATAATTTACATTTTCCTTATAAAGTATTCCTCTCGTATCATCTTTAAATTTGGCATTAAACTCATCCATCAGTTTGTTGGCTTTTGCCGTTTCTCCAATCGATTTTAAAGATTGTGCATATCTGTAATAATATTCAGATTCAACAGCTGTATTCATTTTAAATAATTCGCCGTACCATTTTGCAGCACTTTCAAATTGTGAATTAAAGTAATAAGAATTGCCCAGCTTCTTAAAAAGATCTTCAGATTTGTATCCTTTAAGGGCCACTTTTTCATATGTTTTTATAGCGTTAATATAAGCGTAGCTTTCGTACTTTTTGTCGGCATTATCCATTTTTGATTGCTGCGAATAGATGTCAAATGTAAAAACGATAACAATTGTTATGCAAAAGAGAATATGATTTTTCATAATAATTATTTTTAGAAGAAACGTGGATTTGACAATTTTTTATTGTTTGTTAAGAATTCATAACGCATAAATATTTCATGCGATCCTGAATTATAATTATTTAGGTTTGTGGTTTCGCGATCGTATCCGTATCCTAAATAAAGGCCGTCTGTAATTTGAAAACCTACCATTGCGCTCAAAGAAGCGCTCCATCTGTAAGCAACACCCACTACAAATTTATCGATGAACATAAAATTGGCCGAAACATCAACTTGCAATGGCGCGCCTTCAATCATTTTAACTAAAGCGGCCGGTTTAAATTTTATGTATTGATATTTGTCTAAATCGAATACATAACCTGCCATAAAATAGTAATTGATTTTTTCTTTAAAAATGGCAATATCATTATCGTCGTAACGATCGGTTTCGATAAAATTCGGAATTGATAAACCGAGGTATGCTTTATCAGAATGCCAATAAATTCCGGCTCCAACATTAGGAGAAAATTTATTGTCGAGATCCTGAAATTGAGGATCTCCCTGAAATTCCGGATTTAGTTTATCAACATCAAGATTGAATAAATTCGCTGTTCCTTTAATACCAAAAGAAAGTTTAAAGCTTGCCGATGTCTGAATGGTATACGACAGATCTACAGAAAAAGTGTTTTCGTTTGTTGGCCCAATTTTATCATTGACCAAAGAAACTCCAACTCCCACATTACTGTTATTGATAGGTGTATTGACAGAAAAACTGCTGGTTTCGGGTGCTCCATCAAGCCCAACCCATTGCGTACGATATAAGCCAAAAATACTTAAGGCTCCACGAGAACCTGCGTAAGCAGGATTTATGTTGATAGTGTTGTACATATATTGCGTAAATTGTGCATCTTGTTGTGCATAACCTGCAATGGTAACCAACATTATAGCGAAGGAAAATAATTTTGTTCCCATAGTATTATTATTTCAATTATTACTAATGATTTTTTCAGAAATGAAATCCTAACATTAAGCCAATTCGTATTTACTCAAAATCAAGGACTTTCTAATATCACCATTCATTTTTATTGATTTTATGAATGGTGTTGATAAGCTTATTTTGATAAATACAGATAACCCTCTTTTTTATTCATTTGAATTGCGTTATTCACGTCTAAAGATTGGTAATTGACAATATAAAAGTAGGTTCCCGTTGGTAAGCCTTCCGATTGTTTAATAGTCGTTCTGCCTCTGGAAGTTCCGTCGAATGCATTCGTCGTATTATTGTAATCAATGGTGTCGAATACTAATATTCCCCAGCGATTGTAAATTTCAACAGTGTTTCCGGGATAGCAGGTTAGTTCGTCGATATTATCAATTTTGAAAATATCATTCATTCCATCACCGTTAGGAGAGAAAGCATTGTGTATGAGGACATTTCCGCAGGCTAACACGATGCAGTCATCATTAATTTCCATAGTAAGCAGAATACTTCTTGGACAATTTGCATGATTAATTTTATATTCAAATGTATAATTGCCCAATGCAAGACCAAACGGATTGAATATGTTTCCTTGTAGTGCATTTGTTCCATTGGTGTCAACCCAGATTCCAGTAGTTGTTGTATTTGCTGGCAACAAATTAAGCAGGTTAACAAGAGTAGCATCATCATTACAAGCCTCACTATTTATAATACTAATAGGAGGAACTTGATTTTCGATAGTAATGGTTTGTACTAAATTTGTTGAATTACCAGCACAATCAGTTAAAGTATAGGTTCTTGTTACTATGTAAGGATTACCCTCGCAACCGCTTCCTCCATTGTTTGATTCACTTATAGTAATGCTTACATTATTACTGCAATTGTCAGCAACATCTTTTACATCATCAGTGCTTGCAATCGGAATATCAGCAATACTTACTAAACCAACAATGTTCGCAGGAGCTGTTCCTGTAGGAGGAGTAGTGTCTCTTACCGTTATGATCTGAGTATGTGAAACGGTGTTTCCGCTACAATCGCTAATGGTCCATTTACGGATTAAAGTGTAATTTGTATCACATTCATTTTGAATTGCACTTTTAGTTTGAGAATATACTATTGGTAAAGCTCCATTGCAATTATCAGAAGCCTGTAAATTGGCAGGTTGCGGAACGGCATCACAGGAAACGGTACTATTCTGCGGCAACTCACCAATAAATGTTGGTACGGTCGTATCCTGAATTGTGATTATTTGCGTGAAAGTTTCAGAACTATTTCCACAATCATCTTTTACAGTCCAGGTGTTGGTGTAAGTTCCCGCATTTGAACATCCTTCAGAAGCGACAAAACTTCCGCTTATTTTTACAAGATTCGAAACATCAGAATCGCAAGAATCTGCTGCAATTGGAAATAAGGCTTGCGCCGATGCCAAAGCTTGCTGATTGCTGCATTCGATAGTTTTATTTAAAGAAGCATTTTCGGTTGACCAAGTTGGAGCAGTTGTGTCCTGAATTGTAATTATTTGCGTGAAAGTTTCAGAAGTATTTCCACAATCGTCTTTTACAGTCCAGGTGTTGGTGTAAGTTCCTGCATTTGAACATCCTTCAGAAGCTACAAAACTTCCGCTTATTTTCACAATGTTCGAAACATCCGAGTCGCAGGAATCTGTTGCAGTTGGAAATAAGGCTTGCGCCGATGCCAAACTTTCCTGATTGTTGCATTCGATTGTTTTGTTTAAAGAAGCAGTTTGAGTTGACCAAGTTGGCGCAGTTGTGTCCTGGATTGTAATTACTTGCGTAAAAGTTTGTGAAGTATTTCCACAATCGTCTTTTACAGTCCAAGTGTTGGTGTAAGTTCCAGCATTTGAACATCCTTCAGAAGCTACAAAACTTCCGCTTATTTTCACAAGATTCGAAACATCAGAATCGCAAGAATCTGTTGCAGTTGGAAACAAAGCTTGCGCCGATGCCAAAGCTTCCTGATTACTGCATTCGATAGTTTTATTTAAAGAAGTAGTTTCAGTTAACCAAGTTGGCGCGGTTGTATCCTGAATTGTAATTATTTGCGTGAAAGTTTGTGAAGTATTTCCGCAATCGTCTTTTACAGTCCAGGTATTGGTATAAGTTCCTGCATTTGAGCATCCTTCAGAAGTTACAAAACTTCCGCTTACTTTCACAAGATTCGAAACGTCAGAATCGCAAGAATCTGTTGCAATTGGAAATAAGTCTTGTGCCGATGCCAAAGCTTCCTGATTGTTGCATTCTATAGTTTTATTTAAAGAAGCAGTTTGATTTGACCAAGTTGGCGCGGTTGTATCCTGAATAGTTATGATTTGCGTAAAAACTGTAGAAGTATTCAAACAAACATCTTTCGCAATCCATGTATTAGTGTAAGTTCCGGAATTGACACAAGAACCCGCAGTAAAAGTTCCTGAGGTTTTAGTATAGGTTACCGTTCCTCCACAATTATCGGCTGCAACTGGCGCTTGGTTTTGTGCTGAAGTCAATGCTGCTGAATCACTGCATTGTAAAGTTACATTCAAATCTAAAGAAGTTGTTGTCCATGTAGGCGTAGCAGTATCCTGAATTGTAATTATTTGAGTGAAAGCTGTAGAAGAATTTAAACAAACATCTTTCGCAATCCAGGTATTGATATAAGTTCCAGAATTTGCACAAGAACCAGCTATAAAAGTACCACTTGTTTTGGTATAGATTATTGTTCCTCCACAATTATCATTTGCAACTGGCGTTTGATTTTGTGCTGAAGTTAATCCCGAAGTATCGTTGCATTGTAAAGTTACATTCAAATCTGAAGAAGCTGTTGTCCATGTTGGCGCGATTGTATCTTCAATTGTAATTACTTGCGTAAAAACTGAAGAAGTATTCAAACAAACATCTTTCGCAATCCACGTATTGGTATAAGTTCCGGAATTGGCGCAAGAACCCGCAACAAAAGTTCCGCTTGTTTTGGTGTATGTTATTGTTCCTCCACAATTATCAGTAGCAACAGGCACTTGGTTTTGAGCAGTAGTTAATCCTGCTGAATCGCTACATTGTAAAGTTACATTTAAAGCAGTTGCAGTTGTTGTCCATGTTGGCGCAGCAGTATCCCCAATTGTTATCACTTGCGTAAAAGTCGTAGAAGTATTCAAACAAACATCTTTTGCAATCCACGTATTGGTATAAGTCCCAGAATTTGCACAAGAACCTGCGATAAAAGTTCCACTTGTTTTAGTGTATGTTATTGCTCCTCCACAATTATCAGTTGCAACTGGCGCTTGATTTTGAGCTGAAGTTAATCCTGATGAATCACTACATTGTAAAGTTATATTCAAATCTGAAGAAGCTGTTGTCCATGTTGGTGCAGAATTATCTTCAATTGTTATCACTTGCGTAAAAACTGTAGAAGAATTTAAACAAACATCTTTTGCAATCCAGGTATTGGTATATGTCCCGGAATTAGCGCAAGAACCTGCAACAAAAGTCCCGCTTGTTTTAGTGTAAATTATAGTTCCTCCACAATTATCAGTTGCCACTGGTGCTTGATTTTGAGCAGTAGTTAATCCTGCTGAATCACTGCACTGTAAAGTTACGTGTAGAGCATTCGCAGTCGTTGTCCAAGTTGGAGCGGTTGTATCCTCAATAGTTATTATTTGCGTGAAAGTCGTAGAAGTATTCAAACAAACATCTTTGGCAATCCACGTATTAGTGTACGTTCCGGAATTTGAACAAGAACCCTCAATAAAACTTCCGCTTGTTTTGGTGTAGATTATTGTTCCTCCGCAATTATCGGTTGCAACTGGCGTTTGGTTTTGAGCAGAAGTTAATCCTGATGAATCACTACATTGTAAAGTTACATTTAAAGCAGTTTCAGTTGTTGTCCATGTCGGCGCAGCAGTATCCTCAATTGTTATCACTTGAGTAAAAGCTGAAGAAGTATTCAAACAAACATCTTTGGCAATCCACGTATTGATATAAGTTCCGGCATTAGCACAAGAACCAGCAACGAATGTTCCGCTTGTTTTGGTGTACGTTATAGTTCCTCCGCAATTATCGGTTGCAACTGGCGTTTGGTTTTGTGCTGAAGTTAATCCTGTTGAATCGCTGCATTGCAGAGTTACATTCAAATCTGAAGAAGTTGTTGTCCAAGTTGGCACAGTAGTATCCTGAATAGTTATTATTTGCGTAAAAACTGAAGAAGAATTCAAACAAATATCTTTGGCAATCCACGTATTGGTATAAGTCCCGGAATTAATGCAAGAACCCACAACAAAAGTTCCGCTTGTTTTGGTGTAGATTATAGTTCCTCCACAATTATCGGTTGCAACTGGCGCTTGGTTTTGAGCCGAGGCTAATCCTGCTGAATCGTTGCACTGTAAAGTTACATTTAAAGCAGTTGCAGTAGTTGTCCATGTCGGCGCAGTATTGTCAATAATTGTGATCACTTGAGTGAAAATGGTAGAAGCATTCAAACAAACATCTTTGGCAATCCAGGTATTGGTATAAGTTCCGGAATTGGCGCAAGAACCTGCAACGAATGTTCCGCTTATTTTGGTATAGGTTATTGTTCCTCCACAATTGTCCGTTGCAACGGGCGCTTGCTTTTGAGCCGAAGCTAATCCTGAAGTATCGTTGCATTGTAAAGTTACATTTAAAGCAGTTGCATTAGTTGTCCATATTGGCGCGGTTGTATCCTCAATTGTTATAACTTGCGTAAAAGTTGTAGAAGTATTCAAACAAACATCTTTAGCAATCCACGTATTAGTATAAGTTCCGGAATTGGCGCAAGAACCAGCTATAAGAGTACCACTTGTTTTGGTATAGATTATTGCTCCTCCACAATTGTCGGTCGCAACTGGCGCTTGTTTTTGGGTGGAAGTTAATCCTGCTGAATCGTTGCACTGTAAAGTTACATTTAAAGCAGTTGCAGTTGTTGTCCAGGTTGGAGCGGTTGTATCCTGAATAGTTATTATTTGTGTGAAAGTAGTAGAAGAATTCAAACAAACATCTTTCGTAATCCACGTATTGGTATAAGTTCCAGAATTGGCGCAAGAACCTGCAACAAAAGTTCCGCTTGTTTTGGTGTAGATTATTGTTCCTCCACAATTATCGGTTGCAACTGACGCTTGGTTTTGAGCTGAAGCCAATCCTGCTGAATCGCTGCATTGTAAAGTTACGTTTAGAGCATTTGCAGTTGTTGTCCAATTTGGTGCAGTCGTATCCTGAATTGTAATTATTTGATTTTTTGTAATTATGCCACAGCCAGTTGTAACTTTAAATGTTCTGTTTACCACAATCGGACATGTTCCGGAAGCAGTATCAGAATAGGATATTGTATAAGTTCCCAGGCTTGCACTGTTTGCAAGAGAGCCTCCTGCAGTATTTAATTGTGCTAAGGTAATAGCAGTATCTGTCGTTTTGTACACCAATCCCGTAATTGAAGCTGTGCTGCATCCTTCAATCGTAACATTATTCGGTGCAACAAGAGCCGCTGCCGGAGTAATGGTTATGGTAGATGCGGCAGAAGTTAATTCACAATTTGTACTTCCATTTTTTACTGTTACTTTATACGCTCCACTTGCGGTTACTACAAGTGTTGGTGCCGTTTGTTCTGTTATAATAACATCATCTTTGTACCAAACGTACGTAGGAGAAGCTGCATTTGTAGAAGCCGTTAATGTTGTCGATCCGCATGCAGTTAGCATTCCCGTTATTAAAGGCAAACAAGGAACAAAATAACTCGGGCTTGTAATAGTTTTCGAATCACTGGAGCAAGATGTATTTTGATAACTAAAAGTAGATGTACTAACCGTCTGATTGCCACAAGCACTTCCGGTTGGTGTTAATTGATAGTTTAATGTGATAGTTTCTGAATTCAAGAAATCAGTATTCCACGTAATTACTTGTCCGGAAACAGAAGTTGTACCCTTACTAACCGAAATTGAACCTATTGTAAAACCCGGAATAATAGTTTCTTTTTCAATCAAACTTTGGGCAATCCACGAAATTTGAGTAGCAATCTGATTGTAAATAGCCGTTAAGTTGGCACCATTTTGAGTAATATAAGATGGACTTCCCTGAATGCCATCCAAAGTATATTTGGCAACATATTTATCACTTCCAACCGTATTGATATTACCGGGAATTCCGCCAAATAAACCAACAGAAAAAATCTGATTGTTATAAGTAATACTCGATTTTACAGTTGTTTTTGCATTGGTTGCAGCAGTAATAGCAGAAGTAACGCAAGTAGATGAAGTACTTACATTATTACAAGTCGAAGTACTTCCAACACTTCCGGTTCGGTTTGCAACTCCGTCAGTTAGTAAAATAATACTTCTTCCGGTAGCACAATCAAAACGGCCGTTCGTTTCTAATTCCTTTTCTGCTTTTACAATTCCATCCTGAATGTTCGTATTGTTAGTCGCAGTAAGTGCATTTATTTTTGCATTCAAGGCAGTAACACCTACAGCATTCAAATACGTTAATCCAATTTCGAGTTTTGCATTTGTAGTATATGAAACAATTGAAATTCGATTATTGGTGTTGGCTGATGCCTGCGTAATAAAAGATTTTGCAGCTAGTTTAGCATAATCCATTGATGTTTTTGTATCGCCAGAGATTGTATTTCCCATACTTCCGGATACATCAATAACTAAAATTATATCAGAGTTTCTTGTGATTGGGTCAGAACCTGTAATATCAACTTTTACATTTACAATGCCGCAACTACTGGTATTTGCAGTTACTGTTTTGTTAGTGGTAACCGTTTGCGCAAAACCTAATGAACTGACCAAAAGGAGTAATACTGCAAAAGATATTCTTTTTATATCACATAAATAATGGCTAAAGGCGAGTATAGTTATTTTCATTTTAAATTATTTTAAGATCGTGCTTGATATAAAATTTAATCATTAACCGGATTAATGATGTACGTGTGTAAAACAGTTTCTACCGAATAATTGGTACAGTTTTTTGAGGAGGCAATAATCTGATTGCAGGACCATTTTTCTACAGCCGTACCAACGGGCACTATAATGTGTACATAAAAATTCAGGGTTTGTCCTGCACTTAAAGTGATTTCACTAATGGCGTTTTTTTCAGAATCGATGAAATCAGCAGTAAGAATTACATTTGATGTTACAGCACTATCATCAGTATTGCTGCACGAAGAATTAATGTTTTTTGAACTAAGAAAATAAGTATCGACCGACGAACCGTTATTTGTCAGAACCATCGAGTAGTAAGTTCCATCCAGAGGCGTACTTCTTACATTTCCATTATTTTCAACAATCAAAGTAGCCTTACAACCGGATTGAGCAAATGAAATATTTAATGCTAAACAAAACAGTATAGGAAAAATATTTTTTTGAAATATCGCTTTTCTGGAAGATAAAACAGACTTACAATTTTTTAAAAATTTTAGTGCTTTTCTAAGAGTAAATTTTGTTCTCATAACTTAATATTTTTTTTTGCATTATTTTTAAAATTTTAACATAATCAAAGTTATGTCGCCAGTTTAATATTGATTTTTTTTATCTGCAACTAACCTGAAAAACCGTTGAAACGTCCTTTTTTGTTACGAAAATGTCTGAAAAATGATTTTTAATGTGATTTCTAACAAATAAAAAATCGTCATTTTTTTAATTTTTTGACGGAAAAAGTGCTTTTTAAAATATTATAAATATCTAATAATCAGATAATTAGTTAATTTTTTAATAATCCATAAAAATCGACTAAGTGATGGTTTTAGCAGATGAAGTACACAAATTGTTAAAAAATTTAATTCTTGTTTGTTTATATTTTTGAGCAGTAGACTTTTTATAATCCTGTTAAAACTCTTTTAATGTTAACAGAGTCAAAAAATGGAGAAGTATTAGAAATTCTTTTGTAAATTAGAACTTCAATAAAGAGAAACTTCTTATTAAAGTTTCTAAATCCGTCCATTTATGAAAAATTTAATTTTAATACGTCATGCAAAATCGAGTTGGGAAGCACCTTTAAAGGATTTTGACAGACCTTTAATGAAAAGAGGAATCTTAGATGCACACGAAGTATCAACCAATATTTCAAAATTTCTACCTAAAACCTATATAATCTGGAGTAGTACTGCTGCACGTGCCTCTGAGACAGCGCTTATTTTTGCTCAAAATCTTTCTTATCCTATAGAAAGCATTATTTACAAAGACGATCTTTATACTTTTGATGATAAACAGCTCGAAAAAATTATCAAATCATGTGATAATAGTTTAGAAAGCGTTATTCTTTTTGGACATAACGAGGCTATTACAAATTTTGTTAATAAATTTGGGGATGTTTTTATCGAAAATGTACCTACTTCCGGCTTCGTTTCACTTAAATTTGACAGCGATGCCTGGAATACAATCGAGAAAGGCAAAACCCAAAAAACTATTTTCCCCAAAGATTTAAAATAAATATAGTGTACGAGCAGAAATATATCGATAGAGAGAAAAGTTGGTTAGCGTTTAATGCAAGAGTACTTCAGGAAGCTGGAGATAATACGGTGCCGCTTTTAGACAGGTTGCGTTTTGTTGGAATTTTTTCTAACAACTTAGATGAATTTTTTAGAGTTCGCTATGCCGCTATTCGGAGATTAAGCCTTTCCGGGATTTCTGGTGAAAAATATCTTGGCGGAGTTTCAGCGCATCAATTAATTAAGGATATTACCGAAATCGTAATTCAGCAACAATCTGAAAGTTTACGAATTTTAGGCAATATCGAATCTGAATTAGAAGCCGAAAATATCTTTATTATTAATGAAGATCAAATTACCGTTGAACAGGAAATATTTCTAAAAGACTTTTTTGTTCAAAGATTAAGTCCGGAATTAGTGACTATTATCTTGAACGATTTAGCAGAATTTCCGGTTCTTAAAGACACTTTAGGATACCTTGCGATTCGTTTAGAAATGAATACAAACGATGAGGTTCGATACGCCGTTATCGAAATTCCTAAAACCATAAACAGGTTTGTTGTATTGCCATCGCACGATGAAAAACATTATGTTATTTTAATAGATGATGTTATTCGTCATAACCTGAAAAACATCTTTAATATTTTCGATTATAAAAGTGTTTCAGCACACATGATCAAAATTACCAGAGATGCACAGTTAGATATCGATAGCGATTTGAGTAAAAGTATGCTCGAAAAAATCGCAACATCAGTAAAAGACAGAAGAATAGGTGAGCCCGTTCGTTTTATATACGACAGCTTGATCGAAGATGATACGTTGCGTTTCTTTTTAGATAAAATGAAAATTGTAGCCACAGACAGTATCATTCCGGGAGGAAGATACCATAACCGTCGTGATTATATGAGTTTTCCAAATTTAGGAAGATACGATCTGCTTTATAAAACAAACGATCCGTTACCAATTCCGGGCTTGAGTTTGGGAGGAAGTATTTTAGAGAAAATCAACAAAAAAGATTATTTATTACATGCTCCGTATCAGTCGTTTTCATACCTGACGAAGTTTTTGCGTGAAGCAGCTTTAGATCCAAAAGTAACTAGTATAAAAATTACATTATATCGTTTAGCTAAGAATTCTCAAATTATTAGTTCCTTAATTAATGCGGCTAAAAACGGTAAAAAAGTAACCGTACAAATCGAACTTCAGGCACGTTTTGATGAAGCATCTAATATTTCGTATGCCGAACAAATGCAAACCGAAGGAATTGAACTTATTTTTGGAATTAAAGGGCTGAAAGTTCACAGTAAAATTTGTGTAATCGAAAGAGTAGAAGACGGTAAAAGCCGTCGCTACGGATTTATTTCTACCGGAAACTTTAACGAAGCAACCGCAAAAATTTATACCGATGTTACGCTGTTTACATGCAATCAGGGAATTCTAAAAGATATTTCTAAAATATTCGAATTTTTCGACATAAATTATAGAGTACACAGATACAAGCATTTAATCGTATCGCCACATTATACGAGAACAAAATTTATTAAGTTGATAGATCGCGAAATTCTGCATGCTTTAGCCGGTAGAAAAACGCATATAAAACTTAAAATGAATAGTTTGTCTGATTTTAAAATGATCGATAAACTATATGAAGCCAGTAATGCCGGAGTAAAAATTCAGCTTCAGGTAAGAGGAATTTGCTCTTTGATTCCGGGAATTCCGGGAATGAGCGAAAACATCGAAGCCATTAGTATTGTCGATAATTATCTGGAACATACGAGAGTATATATTTTTGGAAACGCTGGTTTAACCGAAGTCTATATTTCATCTGCCGATTTTATGACCAGAAATCTGGATGGAAGAGTTGAGGTAACCTGCCCAATATATGATCTTGAAATCAAAAAAGAATTAATAGATAATTTTAATATTGCATGGAAAGGGAATGTTAAAGTGAGATATCATTCCTATAAATTAGATAATAAATATAAGCCTAGAAATCATCATGCCCCATTTAGAGCTCAATTGGAAACCTATAAATATTATCAGAACAAAATCTTGATGTTAGAAGAGGTTCCGCAGAAAATAGAGTAATAAAATAAAAAAAACAATTTCAAATCATAAGTGAGCATGATTAATATAAAGAAATTTGCAGCAATAGATATCGGTTCAAATGCTATGAGGCTTCTGATATCCAATGTTGTAGAACAAGATGGAAAAGAACCCCAATTTAATAAAAGTTCGCTTGTTCGTGTACCAATTCGTTTGGGACAAGATGCCTTTACGGTAGGTGAAATTTCAGAAGAAAATATAGATCGAATGGTTGATGCCATGAAAGCATTTAACCTTTTGATGAAAGTACATAAAGTAGAACGCTATATGGCGTTTGCAACTTCGGCAATGCGTGAAGCCTACAATGCGAAAGAAGTTGTGGCTTTGATTAAGAAAAAAGCCGACATTAAAATTGAAATTATTGATGGTAAAAAAGAAGCTGCAATTATTGCTTCAACAGATTTACATCATTTATTAAAATCAGACGAAACGTATCTTTTTGTTGATGTGGGCGGTGGAAGTACGGAATTTACTTTATTTTCTGATGGAAAATTAATCAATTCCAGATCCTTCAAAGCTGGAACTGTTCGTTTATTAAACAATATGGTTCACGATGTTGTTTGGGATGAAATTGAAAAATGGATTAAAACCAACACGGCAGATTATGATGAAGTTACCTTAATTGGTTCTGGCGGAAACATTAATAAATTGTTTAAAATGTCTGGAAAGCAACAGGAAAAACCGCTTTCATATATTTATATCAATTCACAATACGCGTTTTTAAACTCTTTAACTTACGAACAAAGAATCGCCGAATTAGGTTTAAACTCTGACCGTGCCGACGTAATTATTCATGCCACCAGAATTTACCTGAATGCAATGAAATGGAGCGGAGCACGCCAAATTTACGTTCCTAAAATCGGGCTTTCAGACGGAATTGTAAAAGCAATGTACTACGGTAAAATTTAATATTTTTTTTGCCGCGAATTTCACGAATTTACACAAATTTTTATGCATAATAAAATAATAATTCGTGTAAATTCGTGAAATTCGTGGTAAACTTTTAATAAACAATAAATGAACAAAACAAGACTCGAAGCCTTTAGTGATGGTGTATTAGCGATTATAATAACCATTATGATTTTAGAAATTAAAGTTCCTGAAGGACACGAGTTTGCGGATTTAAAACCACTTATACCTAAGTTTTTAAGTTATATCTTAAGTTTTATTTACGTTGGAATTTATTGGAACAATCACCATTACCTTTTTCACGGTTTGACAAAAGTAAACGGAAAAGTACTTTGGAGCAATTTGCATTTACTTTTCTGGCTGTCTTTAATTCCCGTATCAACAGGCTGGATGGGCGAACATAATTTTGCGAAAGCATCAATGACCTTATACGGCGTTGTATTGTTTTTATCTTCAATAGCTTATTTTATTTTGCAAAGAGTTGTAATCGTTAATGAAGGCGAAAATTCGATATTGGCAAAAGCTATTGGTAAAGATCTAAAAGGAAAGGCGTCATCGATTTTATATCTTGTTGGAATCATCTTGTCTTTTTATAACGAATGGATTTCCGGTGCTGCCTATTTTATTGTTGCTATGCTTTGGTTAATTCCCGATAAAAGAATTGAAAGAGCTTTTGATAAGAAAAAGTAATTAATAGCCTAATTTAATTATAGAACCATTATAAAATTTAAATATGAAAAAAAAAATACTTTACATTATTACATTTTTTATTTGTTTAAACGTCTATTCTTCTGAAGTATCAGGAAATGTTTATTTAGACAATAATTCAAATTTTGAAAATATAAAAATTACTTTCTCGCCAGTTTCTCCAAGTGCAGTTTTTAAAGAGATCTACTCCAAAAATGATGGAAGTTTTACAACACAAGTAGATAATGGAATTTACAATATAATCTATTCAAAAGATCAATATCAAAACCTTCAGATTAATAATGTGTTTGTTAGCACAGATGTTATTTTGGATAATGCTACTTTATCTTCAAACCTTTTAATTGAAATATCGGGCAATGTTGAGGGTAATTGGACAAAAGAAAATACTTATAAAATTGTTGGAAATGCAACTGTTGCTGTTGGTAAAGTTTTGACAATTGAAGAAGGTACAGAAATAAAATTTGCTGGTAAATATTCTCTGATTATAAATGGAAAATTATTTGCAAATGGAAAAACAGGTAGTTATATTAAATTCTCATCATTTAAAAATCCTCCAACTAAAGATGATTGGAATCAGGTTGTAGTTGATCAAGGTGGTGAAGCTATGTTTAACTATTCTATAATAGAATATGGAAAAGAAAACTCAGATTGGAATGGAATGCTCCAGATAAGAGGGAAGGCAGAAATTACAAATTCTATAATTAGAGAAACTAATGGTACAGCAATTGGAGCCTCTTCTAGTGAAAATGTTATTATAAGTAATAATGAAATTTATAATTCAGATTGGGCAAGTATAGTAGCGGGTTCAGGTGTTTTTAATATTTTTAATAACAAAATTAGTAATACACGACTTGGAGGGATTTTAGATAGAAGTGATACTAAAAATACCACATTAAAAAATAATATTCTTGGAAATTGTGGGCAAGAATGTATTGGCTCATTGGAAATAATACTGTTATAGAAAAAAACATTGTATACAATTCTTATTATGGAATTTATTCAGGTCAAAATAGCCCTAATATAATTAATAATACTATAATTTCTTGCGATTTTGGAATTTATTTGAATGACAATGAAATAGCAAATACTTCTCCCAAAATAAACTCTAATATTATTGCTTATAATTCTAAATATGCAATTTATTCGGAAGGTAAACCAAAACCTTCTCAGGTTATTTATAATTTATTTTATGGAAATAATTTAATAGGTAATAATAATTTACCAATAGGTACTGGTACAATAATTACAATAAATAAGAATGGGACTCCTTCAGATACATATTTCAATTTAATTTCTAATCCGGAATTGTCTTCTACTTCCCCATTTGATAAATCCTTTTGTGAGTTATTATCTTCTTCCAAAGCTATTAATGCTGGAGATCCTGGGCGTAAAGATTCAGATGAAAGTATAGTTGATATTGGTGCAAGAAGTTATGGACAAACTTTATCTGTCATTGATAATAATTACAAAAATAATAGTTTAATTGTTTATCCAAATCCAATGCGAAACTATTTAAATTTTGAAAGTAAAATAGGTTTAAAGGAAATATCAGTGTATAATATAATTGGATTAAAAATTGATTCAGTTAATTTTGAAAACGAACAATTTAATTATAAGTGGGATTTGCCATCTCATTTAATGAGTGGATTATATGTTTATATTCTTAAGAATATTAATAATGAAATATTTACTGGTAAGATTTTAAAGCAATAATTTTTCAATTAGAATTTATTATTAACATAATAATCTACTAAATTTTTAACTCAAAGTTTAGTAGATTATTTTAGATGATTATTTTGTTAAACGATTGAAATTCAAAAAAAATGATTTTTGTTTAGTAGATAATAAAATCTGTAAAAAGAATTAAGAATGTAAATCCAGTCCAAAAGTGGAACGCAAAAGTTCAATATTTGGATTAATTTCTAGTAAACGATTGTATCGATCCTGATCGTTGAAACTTCTTTTGCTTTCAACAGCCTCATTTACTACAACTTCAATAGTAATGTCATGATTGTGTAAATGTCCTTTTAAATGGCCTAAAAGTCCATTAACCTGACTTTCAAAATCTAGTTTAGAACCTTCGTTTGGCAATTGAAGTGTGATTACGGTTCCGTTCAAAGTTGGATCGTTTATCAACAATAACGATTCCATAATTTTCAAACCTTTGTCTCCTAAACGCTGCGCATATTTATTCCATTGCACTAACATTTCAGTTTCTGTAAATTCTTCCGTGGGTAAAACAGTAGAAGGTTTTACATAAGACTTGCTGCTTTCTTCCATTGCCTTCTTCGCACGAATACTCGCCAAAGAAAACGCAGAAACTTTCGGTTCGCCGCTAATTTCAGCTCGTGGAGTTACAGGAGTTTCAGCCTTTGGAGTTTCAACTGTAGTAGTTTCATTTTTTATTTCAACATTGACATTGACATTGTCATTTTGATTGACATTAACATTCTGCTCCGCATTTGGAATTTGGGATTTAATATTTGGAATTTCAGATTCTTTCGCCTTTGGACTTTCGACTATAGAATAACCACTATTTTTAAAATAAGTAGGCGGAATTATGAATTGCTCAACTTTTTTTTTTTCTCCATCAAAGTTGATAGAGGCCAATTGCATCAAACATAATTCGACCAAAAGACGCTGATTCTGGCTTAATTTATACTTTAAATCACAATCGTTTGCAATGTCAATTCCTTTTAATAAAAAGTCTTTCGAGCATTTTTGAGCTTGTACACCATACATTTGCTGTGCTTGTTCGCCAACTTCTAGTAAACTTAGTGTAGCAGGAGTTTTGCTAACTAATAAATCTCTAAAATGAGAAGCTAAACCGGCAATAAAATGATGTCCGTCGAAACCTTTTGAAAGAATATCATTGTAAACCAATAAAAGGTCCGGAATTTTATTTTCTAAAAGTAAATCAGTAATGCTGATGTAAGTTTCGTAATCTAAAACGTTTAAGTTTTCAGTTACAGCCTGACGCGTTAAGTTAGTTCCGCAATATGAAACTACACGGTCAAAAATCGATAAAGCATCACGCATCGCTCCATCAGCCTTTTGAGCGATAATGTGCAAAGCATCGTCTTCAAAATTAATTCCCTGACTTGCTGCAACTTCTGCTAAATGTTCTTTAGCATCTTTTACCGTAATTCTTTTAAAATCAAATATCTGACAACGTGATAAAATCGTTGGAATAATCTTGTGTTTCTCTGTAGTTGCTAAAATGAAAATAGCATGTTTTGGCGGTTCTTCTAATGTCTTCAAAAAAGCATTAAAAGCTGCCGAAGACAACATATGAACCTCGTCAATAATATAGACTTTGTATTGCCCGGTTTGTGGCGGAATTCGAACCTGATCGATAAGGCTGCGAATATCATCAACCGAGTTGTTGGATGCCGCATCTAGCTCAAAAACGTTAAAAGCAAAATCTTCATTTGGATCGTCATATCCAGGCTGATTTATTTTACGAGCCAAAATACGTGCGCAAGTTGTTTTTCCAACGCCACGCGGTCCAGTGAATAAAAGGGCAGAAGCAAGGTGATTACTTTCTATGGCATTCAGCAAAGTGTTGGTAATGGCTTTCTGGCCTACAACATCCTTAAAGGTCTGTGGGCGATACTTACGAGCCGATACTACAAATTGTTCCATATTCTTTTTATTCGATAGCAAATATAGGCTGAAAATTACCAAATCACAAATCTGAAAACAACATTTATGATGGTGATTTTTGAGTGTTTTGAATATGAGAAAGTAAGAGTTTCAAATGGATAAATTTTAATAATTTGTTGACGGAATTGAACGCAGATAAAACGGATTCGCTATCGCGAAAACGCGGATTTAAGCTGATTTTTTCTTACAGCATTGTTTGTCTTCCTGAGCGAAGTCGAAGGATCGCAATCATAATCGAAGGTTATAATCGACAATTTAAGTCCTTGCGAGGAACGAAGCAATCTTATAACGCTAGTAAGGGATTGGATTTTTACTAAGGTTCAAATAGATAATCAATGTTGATGAATAGTTTATCATGAAAAAGATTATTTTAGCAATAATTTATTTGACAATTGATATTTATTAAAATGTCATAATAATCAAAAATCACAACCAAAAACCAAAAATATAAATGATTTATTTTAAGAGTATTGAAATAGCAGCGCAATCAAAAATTTAAACTCATGTCAATAAAACACCTTCTTTTTTTCTT
Organism: Flavobacterium chryseum; assembly: GCF_004362015.1. Lineage (GTDB taxonomy): Bacteria > Bacteroidota > Bacteroidia > Flavobacteriales > Flavobacteriaceae > Flavobacterium. The sequence goes on along the minus strand of NZ_SNWW01000005.1, from coordinate 116,419 downwards.
GATGGTAATTAGTTTTCCTGAAATTACAGCCCAAAAAATGAATTCAAAAACTCAAAATCATTTCATAAAAATTACAAATCAATTTTCAGTGCAAGATTTTGAGCGTGTTAAAAATTTTATTTTAAAAGAAGGAAATCAAAAGACCTATAGAAATTTTGACAATAACAATCCGTATTATGATTTTAAGAAGTTTGAGGTTTACTTGGCTTCAGACATTGGACAAAAAAATATAAATAATGACCCGCAATTATCTGATTTTAATACAATAACTTTGAAAAACGATAATCAATATTATGAAATCATTGCAGTAAAAAAGGGAGATATAAAAGCAATGAAAAAAGGGATTGAAAGCGGAATGACGGAAAACGAAGTTTATCTAACAGACTATGATCAAAATGCATTGGTTAAAATTCCGGATCAGTTAATCGGCTATTTTCAGGATATGCTAACAGTAAAATAAATTTTTTTTTAAAACAATATCTCAATTCCCAACCCAAATCCTTCTAATGGGAAAAATGTAAAAAATGTAGGATTATTTTGTAATATTTGATTAATTAATTCGTTTTAACTTTATTATAAATTAATTAAAAAATATCGTTATGAAAATTAAATCTATTTTATTGGGAACGGTTTTGGCCTTTTCATTATTCGCTTGTACCCCGAAAGATGCAGATATTCAGAAAGAAATCGCTGCCAAAATTGCTGATACTCCAGGAGTTCAGGTAACTGTTGTTGATGGTGTTGCTACTATTTTGGGTACTTGTAAAGACGATGCTGTTAAACAAAATGTTGAACGTACTGTACAATCAGTTAAAGGAGTTAAATCTGTTGTAAATAACTGCGAAATTCCAGCTCCGGAACCTGAAGTTACAGCAGCTCCAGTTGAAATTAATACAGATAGCGTTTTAAATACTTCGATAAATGAAGTAGTAAAAACTTATGATGGTGTAACTGCTACTGTTGCAAATGGTGTAGTAACGCTTTCAGGAACTATCAAAAGAGATCAATTACCAAATTTGATAAAAAGTGTTCAGGAATTGAAACCTAAAAAAGTGGAAAATAAGTTAACTATTAAATAAGAAATCATGAGTTTACAAGATAAATACAAAGAGTTAACAGATTTGGCTTCTAACTTAGGAATAGCTAATTTACAAGTAAGAGAACAAGATAATGTTTTATACGTTGACGGAACAGCGAAATCAGCAGATGACAAAGAAAAACTTTGGGATGCTTACGGAAAAATTGATCCTGAATTTAGATCAGCTGATGTTGTGATGAATATTGAGGTTTCTCAGGGAACAACAACTCAATATACTGTTAAAAGCGGTGATTCTTTATCTAAAATTGGAAAAGATCACGGCGTTTCATGGCAGGCAATTTACGAAGCCAATAAAGATGTTATTAAAAATCCAGACCTTATTCAACCAGGTTGGAATTTGAAAATACCAACGGCATAATTTTTTAGTTGTGTTGTTTTGAAAAGCCTGTCCTTGTGATGGGCTTTTTTTTGTTTCGGATTTTTGTGTCATTTCGAGGGACGAGAAATCACATCCAGTATTCTAAATTGTGTAATCAACTTTATGTGATTTCTCGTCCCTCGAAATGACACACTTTATGGAATAGCTTTTAATTCACCTCCCCTTAATACTCAAAGCAAATAAAAACTTCTCGGTTTCCTGATCTGAATCAGCAGAGAAACCTGCTACATAAACGCCTTTTTTACCTGTTGTTGATTTAATTCCGTATACAACTGCCTCATCGCCCGGGTCAGATTCCCCTTCGTATCGATACACATGTACAATTTCAAATTTCTCAGGATTTTTTTTAATCATATCAGAGTTGATATTAAAATCGCAAGTAAATCCTTTTTCGTGCAATTCATCTAAAGCCTTTGAAACAGTTGCGTAATGATACATTTTATTCATAATAAAAGAATTTAAAAATTATGGATTTTAAAGGTAACCAATTTAAAATTAAATCATTACGAAAATTTTATAAAAAACAGAAATTTAAAAGCTCGTTTCTTCGTTCATAAATCGCTACTTTTGCCGCGCAGACCGCCTTATCGTCGCTCAATTCGTTGGGGGGAGGAAAGTCCGGACACCACAGAGAAGCATAGCGGGTAACACCCGTCGGTCACGATTTATCGGGATTAGGACAAGTGCAACAGAAAGTATGTACAGGTAATGCTGTAGTGAAACCAGGTAAACTCTATGCGGTGAAATACCAAGTATATCAGCATTTAAGGGCTTCTCGTCCGTTGTTGAAGGGTGGGTAGCTCGAGTCATGCAGTAATGCATGATCTAGATAAATGATAAGGCCCTGATTTATCAGGGACAGAATCCGGCTTATAGGTCTGCATTTTTTATATATTTGTGAAACTAACTTACTTTCATGAATATACCTTCAACCCCAAATCCTGTTAACAAACCAAAGAAAAGTACTTTTAAGGCAGTAATCACCAATCTTACTTTTTGGGTTTTGATTGCGATTATCGCTGGCGTTTTACTCGGACATTTTTCTCCTGAAAATGGTGTGAAAATGGAAATTATCGGGAAAACTTTTGTCGATATTATCAAACTTTTTATTGGTCCGATTATCTTCCTGACGATTGTTTTGGGAATTTCCGGAATGGGAAACCTTAAAAAAGTAGGCCGAATTGGTATAAAAGCTTTAGGCTATTTTGAAGTAGTTTCGACTGTAGCTTTAGCAATAGGAGTGGGAGTTGCCTATTTTTTTCAGCCGGGAAAAATAGACAAATCAGGTTTGACTTTGCAAGATCCGAGTAAATATACCAATAACGCTGCGGAACACTTTTCGTGGTGGCATTTTTTTCTTTCAAACTTTACATTACAGGTATTATTGGCCGCAATTGTTTGTGGTGTTGCATTGAATTTTTATCAGAAAAGAGAACAAACAATTTTAGTTTTAGAACGATTTTCTAAAGTAGTTTTCCTCGGTTTAAAATATGTGATGTATCTCGCTCCGTTAGGTGCTTTTGGCGGAATGGCGTACACCATTGGTAAATTCGGATTAGAAACTTTAATTCCGCTTGGTAAATTAATGTTATGTGTTTATCTCACAATGGCTTTGTTTGTATTTTTAATACTGGGAACTATTTTGCGTTATTACAAAATCAATATTCTTTCGATTTTAAAATACATTAAAGAAGAACTTTTATTAGTTCTCGGAACTTCATCTTCTGAAGCTGCTTTGCCAAGTATTATGGTAAAACTAGAAAGAATGGGCTGCAGTAAATCGGTTGTGGGTTTAGTGATCCCGACCGGATATTCTTTTAATCTTGACGGAACTTCAATTTACTTGTCGATGTCAGTAATATTTCTGGCGCAATTATATGACGTTCATTTGAGTTTCTTTGAAATTCTGAGTGTAATCGGAATTTTGATGATTACTTCAAAAGGAGCTGCAGGCGTAACCGGAAGCGGATTCATCGTTTTAGCATCAACTTTAACAGCGTTGCATAAAATTCCGGTAGAAGGTTTGGCTTTTTTGTTAGGAGTTGATAAATTTATGAGCGAAGCGAGAGCAATAACAAATTTGATTGGAAATACGGTTGCAACGATTATTATTTCGAAAACCGAACATGATTTTACGGAGTTGAATTTGGATGTTGTTGTAGAGGAGTGAATTGTTTTGCGGGTAATCGAACGCGGATGATACGGATTCGCTAAAGCGAAGACGCAGATTTAAACGGATTTTTATCCTGATTTTGTGTCATTACGAGGAACGAGACTCGAGCGATAGCGAACAGACGAAGTAAATCATATAACGCTGATTGCGAATAACGAAAAGTTAAGTTTAACCTCATTTTATGTCATTTCAACGGAGGAGAAATCACATAACGGAATTCAGTTTCGTTGCTCTCTGGATGTGATTTCTCCTCCGTCGAAATGACAAATAATGGTTACTTTATTTATTGAAATTTGGAATTTTTTAATTAGAATTTATGAAGAGAATAGGAATTTTAGGACTAGGTGGAGTAGGTGGTTATTTTGGCGGACTTTTAGCGAAAGCATATTATAAATCAAGTGAAGTTGAAGTAATTTTTATTGCGCGTGGTGAAACTCAAAAAGCAATTGCAGAAAACGGTTTGAAAATCGTAACAGATACTTCTGAAACAATTGTTTTTCCTAAATTAGTTTCAAATAATCCCGAAGAAATTGGTGTATTAGATTATTTAATTTGTGCCACAAAAACGTATGATATTGCAGAAAGTTTACTTTCGTTGAAAAAATGCATTACGCCGGAAACGGTAATTTTACCTTTGTATAATGGAGTTGACGCTCCGGAAAGAATCCAGAAAATTTATCCTAAAAGTACTGTTCTGCAAGGATGTGTTTATATTGTTTCGATGATTTTTTCGCCGGGAACGATTCGCAAGATTGGTTTTTTCGAAAAGTTGTTTTTTGGTTCAAACACAGCTTCAGCTACAAAACTTGAAGAATTGAATGCGATTTTTCAGAAAGCTAAAATAGAAAGTTATCTAGTTGAAAATATCGAAGAAACCGTTTGGGAGAAATTTATTTTTATTTCTGCATTAGCTTCTGCAACATCTTATTTAAATCAAAATATTGGTGAAATTATAAGTAACCCAAAATCGAAAAAGATTTATATCGAATTGTTACATGAAATCGAAGCTGTTGCAAAAGCGAAAGGTTTACAATTACCAGAGGATATTGTAAACCAGACTATTTTGAAATTAGAAAAATCGCCTAAAGAAGCGACTTCGTCTATGCACAGAGATTTATTAGCCGGCAAAAATATTGAAGCTATTTCACTAACGCAATTTGTTGTAAATGAAGGAATAAAGCATAATGTGAAAACTCCACTTTATGAAAAAATCGCAAATACTTTATTGTAGCATCTACGATTCGTCTTTTGTAGCACGAACTAAACTAATTCCGGACATGAAAAATACAATTCCCAATATTCCGTAAATAATTAGCGACTTAATATCTCTCGTTTCTCCAGAAGTTCCGGCAAAAATTACAGCAGTATAAATTAGTCCTATAATCCCCAACAGGGTAAGTAGTCCTCCAAATAATCTCTTTAGATTCATGATTTATGTTTTTAAGGTTGATAACAAATGTATTTACTAAATACTTTTTCAATGTTATACAATTGCTTATAAATCTTATATGATTTGCAGTAGATTATTTTTGTATTTTAAATTCCAAACCAATATTTCGGAGACTCTCAATAGTAATAGCAGCATCAGCTTTAAGATATTTTCTAATCTTACTAATATAAACATCCATACTTCTGCCCGAGAAAAAATCATCATTTCCCCAAATGGCTTTTAAGATTTGTTCTCTTTTAAGCAATTGATTTTGATGCAGATAAAAATAATGAATTAATGCCGCTTCTTTCTCTGTAAGTTGCTGCGTATTATTGTCGATTTTTAAAGAAAGCCGTTTGGTATCAAAAGAATATAATCCTATTTCGATTATCGTATTTTGAGTCAAAATATCTTTTTGCTGACTTCTTTTTAAGATGTTTTGCAAGCGTAAAATCAATTCCTCCGCTTCAAAAGGTTTTACGATATAATCATCAGCGCCTAATTTTAAACCTATGATTTTATCTTCCTTTAATTTTTTGGCAGTCAAAAAGATAAACGGAATTTCGGGGTTTATTTTAATGACTTTTTCTGCCAATGAAAAGCCGTCCAATTTAGGCATCATGACATCAAAAACACAAATATCAAAAGTTTGATTTTTAAAGAATTCCAAACCTATTTCGCCATCTTGGGCCCAAGTAACTTCATATTTATAAAGTTCTAAATATTGCTTTAAAACATTGGCAAAATCGGTATCGTCTTCGGCTAAAAGAATCTTTTTCAATGGAAAATCAATTAAACTTTAAACATAAAAGTAAATTCAGCACCCTTTCCCAATTCACTGATAACAGCAACCGAACCCTGATGTGCTTTTATAATCTGGTCAACATAATAAAGCCCCAGTCCAAGTCCTTTTGTATTGTGAAGATTACCCTGTTCTACGCGATAAAATTTTTCAAAAAGAAGCGATTGTTTGTTTTTAGAAATTCCAATTCCATCATCTTCAATACTTACAGAAAATTGATTTTCAATAGTTTTAGTTTTTACACAAATGTTGCTTGAACCGTATTTTACAGCATTTTCCAATACATTTAAAATGGCCGTTGTTAAATGAAATTTATCCAAAACCAAAATCGTTTTCTCGGATTGAAAATTAGTTTCAATTGTAATTTTTGGATTAGCAATTCTAAAATCTTCAACGATGGAAAGCAGAAAAGCTTCTGTATTGATCTTTTCTTTCTGTAATTCAATTTCATTTTCAGCCAATGAATTTGCCATTACCTGATCGATTAAATGCTGAAGGCGATTGTTCTGACGTGAAATCGTATTGATAATAGCATTGAAATTCTCTTCGTTTTCACGGATGTCTTTCTGCTCTAAAATTTTAGTCGAAATACTTAAAGTCGCCAAAGGCGTTTTGAGTTCGTGCGTAATATTATTGATGAAATCGGTTTTAATATCGCTCACTTTCTTTTGTTTTATTAAAGCTTTTAGCGCGATTACAAAAAGTGTAATGAGCGTTGAAATAGATAATAAAGACAAAACGAGAATAAAGGCCATTCGTTTTAAAATAATCATTTCCCAATCGATAACAGAAACGTACATCGAATCTTCGGTCAATAATTTATACTCCTGATTTTGATAGGTTACATTAGTCGTTCCAACATAATTCCGAACCAGAAAAGCATGATTTAACGAAGCCAGATTGCCGTATAATTTATTTTGGATAAAAGGCTTTTCAGAGAAAATGGTATCTGTTTTTTTGGTGTTTTGATACAGGATAAATTTATTGAGTACAATCGCAAAATCAATTTTAAGATTAGGAAGTTCTCTTTCAAACTTCTGCTGAATTTTTAGCGTTAAAGCATCTCGAAATGCATTTTCAAGAACACCTTTTTTAATGTCAGCTTTAGTATTTTTTCCCTGGATATAATTTTCTGTCAATTGCTTGTAAAGTGCTTCTTTTTTTGAAACTATAACCGAATCAATATCACTATAATTGTTCGAGATCTGACCAATTTCATTTTTGATTTCAGTATGAAACTGCGCCACTTTATAATCGTAAGTTGTTTTTACCAAATAGCATTGCACAGTCGATAAAACGATCAGGGCGATAACGGAAAAAGCGATTAATAAATTGATTCTTTGTTTCATACAGCAAAATAATTCCATTCAAAAATAAAGATTTTATGATACAAATAAGGCATTAACTCCGCATTAACCTCCAATTAACTTTCGCAACACTTTTTTAGAAGCATTTTTGCAGCATCTCAAACTAAAAACTTTTTTAAAATGAATGTTTATTTGCCTGTAAAGCTTTTTCTTATTCTGTTCCTTTTTTGTTTTTCATTAGTCGCAAACGCACAAAATGAAACACCAAAAGACAGCATTTCAAATGAATTGAATGAAGTTGTTGTTAACCAAAATAAGAAAGCATTTTCAAACCAAAACGGAAATATAAAATTAGATGTTGCCAATTCAATTTACAATTCAATTCCGAATACTTTAGATTTACTATCAAAGCTGCCAACGGTTCAAATTAGTTCTGATAAAGAAAGTATTACGCTTATCGGAAAAGGAAATCCGCTTATTTATATTGACAATCAAAAAGTTGGAATTAACGATTTGAATGCTTTGGCTGTCGCCGATATTAAATCGATCGAAATTATTCAGAATCCGTCTTCGAAATATGAAGCTGACGGTCGCGCGGTAATTTTGATTACCAGAAAATTTAGTAAAAAAGACAGTTTTAGAACTGAAATTTCTGAAGTTGCCTCTTTCAAAAAAGACTATAACAATTACCTCGGATTCAATTCAAATTTCAAAAAAAATAAACTGGAATGGAAAGCGAATTTCAACTACAATAAATTGCAGCCTTGGGAAAGTCACAGTATTAAATATCAAATTCCACAGGCGAATATTGCGTCAGATTATGATGTTAGCGCTTCTACAAAAAGAAATCAATTTGTTTTTGGCGGAGGTTTATTTTATAAAATAAATGAAGATGATTATTTTTCGATTAGTATCAACAGCAAACTGCAAAATGATACTTTTGACATTAACACATTCACATATAATAAGAATAAAGATGACATCAATAACGTTCTGACTTTGACTGATAATGATAGTAAAAAGAATTTCGTTAACTCCTTTTTAAATTATCAAAATAAAATAAAATCGATTGATACACAGGTTTTTACGGGCTTTCAATATTTTAATTTCGATCAAAGATTATTTACGGAAGTAAATGATAATTATAATAACACACAATCTGAATTGACACAAATAAGAGATCAGAAATTTCAAATTAATTACTTTTCAGGAAGAATTGATGTGGAGAAAAAGTTTAAAAATGAAATGAAATTTGAAATCGGCGGATTATATTCATCGGCAAATTCAAAATCAGATGTTGACATTTTTTACCATGCAACCAATCAAAATGAAATAAGTTTTTATGATTTTAGAGAAGAGAATTTAGCTGCATATAGTCAATTGTCAGGGAAAATTAAAAAGGTCGATTTCTCACTTGGTTTTAGAGTTGAAAACTCAACTATTTTAGGGAAATTTAAAACAGATGAATTACCATTATTGGATAAAAACTACGCGAATTTCTTTCCGAAAATGCAATTATCATTTGCAATTGACAGCACTAAAAATATCTCTGTAAACTACGCGAAAAGTATTTCGAGACCCAATTATTCATCTTTAAGTCAAGGTTCGACTTATATTAATCCGTATTTTTTATATGCCAGAAATATTAATTTAGGACCAACAATTACGGATGAAATTTCGACTACTTTTCAATATCATGATAAGTCGGTTAAGTTGAGTTTCTACCAGGCGAAAGACCCGGTTTATAATAGTTTTTCTTTTGATGATCAAAATAATATCATGACTTTTAAAGACATTAATTTTGATAAAAGTTCCGGATTTACAGTTGATTTTGCATTGCCTTTCACGTATAAATTCTGGACAACAACGAATTCTTTGATTTTTATTTTAGAAAAAATCGAAGATGAATCTGCTGTATTTATGGCTTCAAAACCGTACTTATATTATATTTCAAATAATGAATTTAAACTTCCGAAAGAATATTCTTTTATGTTCAATTTTTGGGGATTGACAAAGCAAAATACCGGCGTATTCGAAACAAATCCCATGTTTAGAGTTGATATGGCGGTTTCAAAAACATTTTCAAAAAAATGGAATTGTACATTAAGCTTTAATAATGTTTTTAAAAATAATATTCAAACAGAAAAATTCACGATCAATACTATTAATTCTAATGCAAGATATGTGGTCGATAATCATGAAATCTCGTTCTCAATTCGCTATTCTTTCGGGAATATAAAAACCGAATTTAAAGAAAAAAACAACGACGAAAATCAACATAGAGTTAATTAGGATTAATTTACCGCAAAGAACACAAGGTTTTTCGCAGAGTTCCACTAAGGTTTAAGTTGTCTTTACACAATTTAAGTCCACAAAGCTTTGCGTCCCGAGGCTTCGGGATGTCTTTTACATAAAAACTTAGCGTTCTTTGCGGTAAAAAAATGCTTAGTAATAAAACGAAATTATCCTTCGTCTTCTTCTGTAGCTTTAGCTGATAAATTATCAAGTTCCTCGTCGTCATCAGTAGAATTCAATTCGAAGAAACTAAAAAAGGAACCACCGTAATTTTTCTGAAAAGAGAAATTACTCAAATGCTCCATTTTTGTATATTTAGAATGTTCGATAATCATCATTCCGTCTTCATTCAATAATTCTCTTTCAAAAATCAATAAAACAATTTTTTCAAAAGTAGCCTGATCCAATCCGTACGGCGGATCGGCAAAAATAATATCGTAAGACGTTTTGCAGTTTTCCAGAAATTTAAAAACATCACTTTTGGTCGCTGCAATATCAAAATCATATTCTGATGAAACCTGTTTGATAAATTTTACGCATCCAAAATCGCCATCGACAGAGGTGATAGGAGCACTTCCGCGTGAAGCGAACTCAAAACTAATATTGCCGGTTCCCGAAAATAAGTCTAAAACCTTTAAGCTTTCAAAACTAAAATGATTATTCAAAACATTAAATAATGCTTCTTTACTCATGTCAGTCGTAGGTCTTACAGGAAGGTTTTTTGGTGGAAAAATGCGGCGCCCTTTGTATTTTCCTGAAATGATTCTCATGATTGAAATAAGATATAATGTTTTTGATTTTGAGCAGTTGAAAAGCTGTTTTTTTGTTGTAAGGTGCTTACATCCAAAAAAGAAACGTTACGAATGTATTTATATGCAATGGCATAAAAAGCATCGTTTTGTGTTATAGTGCCTAATAATTCGAGTGGAAAACTTTCTGGATTTAAACTCAATTGTTCGGCTGTAAAAAGCAAATAATAAATAAAGTCTTCCGGTGTTTGATATTCAAAAGAATTAAACAACAGCAATTTTTGATTCTGAACAACGATAATTTCAAAATGGCCAACGTTGAAATTGACAATCATTTTTTTATCATCATTATTCTTTGAACCTTCCAGAATTTTCTCGATCAAAATACTGTTATAATGCTTGTAATCAAACGAGCCAACTTGATCGATCAGGAAATTATTGATGTTTACATACGGAATGTAAACGGAATTCATCTGGTAATTTGAAATCTGATCGTATGTAAAAAAATCAGTTTCAAAAACTTTAGTGTTATATTGTAAATAACTTCCAAGATAATGCTCGTCAAAAAGTGCTGTAGGCACAAAAGTCGAAAGATTGTTATTATGAATAACCATAATATCATCGTAAGTATCTTTTAATTCAGGGTATTTTTTGAAATTATCATGATACAAATCTTCAATTTTTATGTTTTTTACTGAAGGATCGAACAAGACTTCATTAAAGGAAGTAATCGTATTATTTAAGGTATCAAAACAACAAAATGAGAATCCGCTCAGCGAAACCTGAATAGAAAGTTTTTTGTATTTTTTTGATGTTATATTGGTGTTTTGCAATGACATAATTTGATTTTCAATTCGTTACCTGCTTTAGTGTCAGGAAAGAATTTAATTCGAACACAAACTTACAAATAATAATTTCAATATCAATTATCAATGTCAAAAGTCAATGTCAATATCAAAAATCAATTTCAATTTCAAAAATTCAATAGCAATGAAAATATAAATTGCAATATCAAAAATCAATGCCGATAGTTTGTAAAGTGCAGCAATTAAAATTGATATTGATTTTTGAAATTGATTTTTGCCATTGACAATGCCATTAAAAAAGCCGAACTTTGTATTTCAATTTTTCCCTATGAATTCATCCCTGTTTTACGGCGTTTTACAAAAAAGATTTCCATTTGCACCAACTTACAAACAAGATATCTTTTTTCAAAAAATCGCTATTTTTTTAACTGATACCCATAACGATACAATTTTTGTATTGAAAGGATATGCAGGTACGGGAAAAACAACGGTAATTTCGACAATTGTAAATAATCTGGGCAATATCAATAAGAAATTTGTTTTGCTGGCACCAACGGGCCGCGCGGCAAAAGTAATTGCTAATTATTCGAATACGCCTGCTTTTACCATTCATAAAAAAATATATTTTCCGAAGAAATCAGCTAGTGGAGGCGTAGCATTTACTAAACAAATCAACAAACATAAAAACACCATTTTTATTGTCGATGAGGCGTCTATGATTTCAGACAGCAATTCTGATTCGAAACTGTACGATAACGGATCGCTTTTAGACGATTTGATTTCGTATGTTTATTCCGGAACCAATTGCAAAATGATTTTATTGGGAGATACAGCGCAGCTTCCTCCCGTAAATTTAGATATTAGTCCAGCGCTTGATGTGCAAACCTTAGGCGTTCATTATGACAAAGAAATCGAGCATATCGAACTTGATGAAGTAATGCGTCAGGAAGAAAATTCAGGGATTTTGTTTAACGCGACTGAATTGCGCGAATTGCTGAAAGACACTTTTATAACGGAGTTTAAATTCAAAGTAAAAAAATTCAAAGACATCGTTCGTTTAACCGATGGTTATGATATTCAGGATGCCATAAATACGGCGTACAGCAATTATAGTATTGAAGATACAGCATTTATTGTTCGTTCGAATAAAAGGGCAAATCAGTATAACGAACAAATAAGAACCAGGATTTTATTTAAAGAAAGTGAACTTTCGGTTGGTGATTTTTTGATGGTCGTAAAGAATAATTATTTCTGGCTAAAAGAAACAGACGAAGCGGGATTTATTGCCAATGGAGATATTATTGAAGTTTTGGAACTCTTCGGAATCAAAGAATTATACGGATTTAATTTTGCCAAAGTAAAGATTAGAATGGTAGATTACCCGGACCAAAAACCTTTTGAAACGGTTTTGATTTTAGATACCATAAAAAGTGAATCTCCATCATTAACCTACGAAGAATCAAATCGTTTGTACGAAGAAGTGATGAAAGATTACGAAGGTGAATCGACGAAATACCAGAAATTCCAGAAAGTAAAAGCCAACGAATATTTTAACGGTTTACAAGTGAAATTTTCATACGCCATTACGTGTCATAAATCGCAAGGAGGGCAGTGGGATACGGTTTTTGTCGAGCAGCCGTATTTGCCAAACGGAATTGATCGCGATTACATTAGATGGCTTTACACGGCGATGACGCGTGCCAAAAATAAATTATATTTGATAGGATTTAAAGATGAGAGTTTTGAGGAATAATTTTTTGCCACGAATTTTCACTAATTACTAAATCTATACAAGAGAATTTGTGCTAATTCGTGTAATTCGTGGCGAAAAAGAAAACAATTTACAATGACAACACTAAACGACTTACATTCGATTTCGTCAACGTTTTCGAATACAGATAAAATGCCGGTTTTGTTTTTAGGACATGGTAGTCCAATGAATGCCATTGAAGAAAATCAGTTTGTTGCGGGTTTTCGGGATTTGGCTAAAACACTGCCGCAACCCAATGCTATTTTGTGTATTTCGGCGCACTGGTTTACCAACGGAACCAAAGTTACTTCGATGCAAATGCCGAGAACTATTCATGATTTTGGAGGTTTTCCGCAAGCACTTTTTGATGTTCAGTATCCTGCAAAAGGAAGCCCTGAATTAGCAATTGAAACTAAAAATATATTAGAACCTGTTCATGTCGACTTAGATGAACATTGGGGTTTAGATCATGGTGCGTGGAGCGTCATCAAACATTTATATCCCGAAGCAAATGTTCCGGTAATTCAGTTGAGTATTGATTATACAAAATCAGGTCAATATCATTTTGAGTTGGCTCAGAAGTTACAATCCTTGCGTCACAAAGGTGTTTTGATTATTGGAAGCGGAAATATCGTGCACAATTTACGTTTAGTAGATTTTAGAAATTTTGATAAAGATAATTATGGTTTCGATTGGGCGATTGAAGCTCGTGAAACTGTTAATAATTATTTATTAGACGAAAATTTTCAGCCGTTAATTGATTTCGAAAGAATGAATAAAGCGGTTCAATTGGCGATTCCGACGCCTGATCATTATTTGCCTTTATTGTATACTTTAGGTTTAAAAAAAGATTCAGAAGAATTAAGTTTGTTTAATGATAAATTATTGGCTGGTTCATTAAGTATGACATCGGTAAAAATCATGTAAAAACTTCGTGAATCTCCGCGTAAATCTTTGTGCAACTTTGCGTTATAATTTTACCGCAGAGATTCGCAAAGGAATTACACAAAGAGTCACAGAGAAAAAAATAATAAATTAAAGATAGTAGAATGAAAATAATAGCTGTAATTCCAGCGCGATACGCATCAACACGTTTTCCTGCAAAACTAATGCAGGATTTGGGAGGAAAGACTGTAATATTAAGAACGTACGAAGCTTCTGTAGCTACAAAATTATTTGATGATGTTTTTGTAGTAACCGATTCTAGTTTGATATATGATGAAATTGTTTCAAATGGAGGAAAAGCCATTATGAGCATCAAAGAACACGAATCAGGAAGCGACCGAATTGCTGAAGCCGTTGCCAATTTAGATGTTGATATTGTTGTAAATGTACAAGGCGATGAACCTTTTACCGAAGCCGGACCTTTAGAACAGGTTTTATCTGTTTTTAGAAATGATGAAGATAAAAAGATTGATTTGGCTTCATTAATGCGGGAAATCACAGATGAAGACGAAATCAATAATCCGAATAACGTAAAAGTGGTTGTAGATCAATCGCAATTTGCATTGTATTTTTCAAGATCTGTAATTCCGTATCCAAGAGATAAGGACGTTGGTGTTCGTTATTTTCAACACATCGGGATCTATGCTTTTAGAAAACAGGCTTTATTAGATTTTTACAGCTTGCCAATGAAATCTTTAGAAGCTTCTGAAAAGCTAGAGCAACTTCGTTATTTAGAATTCGGAAAACGTATTAAAATGGTGGAGACCACACATGTTGGAATTGGAATTGATACGGCAGAAGATTTAGAAAAGGCCAGGGCTATTTTAAAGTCTTAGTTTGAGAATAGAACGCGGATGATGCGGATTCGCTAACGCGAAAACGCGGATTTACACGGATTATTTTATGCGCATTTTTTGTCAGGCTGAGCGAAGTCGAAGCCCACGTTCCAATTGGTGCGCCTTCGACTTCGCTCAGGATGACAAACGAGATGTTAATACTGATTTGATGTTATTGACAAAATAAAAAAGCTTGTAAACGATTGTTTACAAGCTTTTTTTATATCTAAAACATTCTAAATCCTTAATACAAATCAGGAAATTTAGAAGGATTAACTTCATTCATCATACTGTAAACCTTTTCAAAAATATCTTCTGCCGAAGGTTTAGAGAAATAATCGCCATCAGTTCCGTACGCAGGTCTGTGTGCTTTTGCAGCCAGAGTTTGCGGTTTACTGTCTAAATATTGGTAAGCATCTTGTTCTTCCAAAATTTGTTGCAGGATAAAAGCCGAAGCTCCACCAGGAACATCTTCGTCGATTACTAAAAGACGGTTTGTTTTGGCAATACTTTTTACAATATCTTTATTAATATCAAACGGAAGCAGTGATTGAATATCAATTACTTCACAATCAATTCCTAATTCTTGCAACTCAATTGCTGCTTGTTCTACCAGTCTTAATGTCGATCCGTAAGAAACTAACGTTATATCCGTACCTTCTTTTAGCGTTTCTACAACACCAATTGGCGTTTTGAATTCACCAAAATTCAAAGGAGTTTTTTCTTTTAAACGGTAACCATTCAAACATTCAATTACCAAAGCCGGTTCATCAGTCTCTAACAGCGCATTGTAAAAACCTGCAGCCTGAGTCATATTTCTCGGAACCAAAACGTGGATTCCGCGAATAGCATTGATAATCATTCCCATAGGAGAACCAGAATGCCAGATACCTTCTAAACGGTGTCCGCGAGTTCTGATAATTAATGGTGCTTTTTGTTTTCCAACAGTTCTGTATTGTAACGTTGCCAAATCATCACTCATGATTTGAATTGCGTATAATAAATAATCTAAATACTGAATTTCAGCAATTGGGCGTAAACCTCTTAAAGCCATCCCGATTCCCTGACCAATAATTGTAGCTTCACGAATACCAACATCGGCAACACGAAGTTCTCCGTATTTTTCCTGCATTCCTTCCAGACCTTGGTTTACATCACCAATGTTTCCAACATCCTCACCAAAAATTAAAGTTTCAGGATATTTGGTAAACAAAGCGTCGAAGTTATCACGAAGAATCATACGTCCGTCTAAATCCGGTTTGGCATTTTCAGCATATTTAGGAAGTACTTTTTCAACTGAAAATACATTTTGATCTGAATCAGAATGTAAATTACTGCTAAATCTTGGTTGCGTAATTTCTATATAATTGGTAATCCAGTTTGAAAGTAAAACCTTGCTGTTTGGAACTTCAATAAAACGAAGAATCTTTCTTGCAATTACCAGCATTTCTTTTTTAAGCGGCGATTTAATGGCGCTTAATTCAAAAATATATTTTCTAATTCTTTCTTTATGGTTGATGCTTGCTTCAGCAATTTGTTCCAATAAAACCAAAAGATTTTTTTGATCTTCAATTATCGGATTGATGAAAGAATTCCAGGCCTCTTTTTTAGCTTCAAGAACTTCTTTTTTCAATTCAAAATCAATTTCAGCCAATTCTTCCGGCGATGCAATATTAATAGCAATCATCCATAAACGCATTTGGCGAATACAGTCAAAATCTCTTTCCCAAGCCAGTCTGTCTCCATTTTTGTAACGTTCGTGAGAACCAGAAGTAGAGTGTCCTTGCGGCTGCGTTAATTCGTTTACGTGAATTAAAACAGGAATATGTTGTTCGCGGGCAATGGCAGAAGCTCTTTCATAAGTAGAAACCAGTTCTGCATAATCCCAGCCTTTAACTCTGAAAATTTCATACCCGTTAGAATCTTCATCACGTTGGTATCCCTTTAGAATTTCAGAAATATTTTCTTTAGTAGTTTGATGTTTAGCATGAACCGAAATTCCGTATTCATCATCCCAAACACTCATCACCATCGGAACTTGTAAAACTCCGGCAGCATTTATAGTTTCAAAAAACAAACCTTCAGATGTACTGGCATTTCCAATAGTTCCCCAGGCCACTTCATTTCCGTTTACAGAGAATTTGTCTTTAATGGTAATTCCATCAACATTTCTGTAAATTTTAGAAGCCTGAGCCAATCCCAATAATCTTGGCATTTGTCCGGCTGTTGGCGATATATCTGCGCTTGAATTTTTTTGTTTTGTTAAGTCTTTCCATGAACCGTCTTCGTTCAGACTGTGCGTTACAAAGTGCCCGCCCATTTGTCTTCCTGCAGACATCGGATCATAATCTAAATCAGTATGACCGTATAAACCTGCGAAAAATTGCTTTGGTGTCAATTCACCAATCGCCATCATAAAAGTCTGATCGCGGTAGTAACCAGAACGGAAATCTCCATTCTTAAAAGCTTTTGCCATAGCAAGCTGCGGCACTTCTTTTCCATCACCAAATATTCCAAATTTGGCTTTTCCTGTCAATACCTCTTTACGTCCTAACAGGCTACATTCTCGGCTCGTTACAGCAATTCTGTAATCGCTTAATACTTCGGTTTTGAAATCTTCGAATGTTAATGTAGTATTGTTTTTTTCTGTAATCATAATCTGGAATGGGTCATGTTATGCGGCAAAATTACTTAAAAAGTATCAATAATCATAATTCATTAAAATAAATATAATTTAATTATCTATAAGTAAATTGCTAAAACTACGTATATTTTTTATTGAATATTTAAGGTTTTTCTGTTTTAATTAAAAATAATTTACGTTTTTATTTAAAATTTATTCAATTAGAACCATTTTCGGGTAAAAAGTGTAACTAATGATTTAGGTGAAAAAGTTATCACAAATCTTATTTTTTCGTTATATTTATTTTGAGAGATCTCCCATCCATTATTAGAATAAATAGGAAAATAGAGTTCAAAGTAGTCCGGAACAAAATTTAATCGAATACCGCTGTCATACGCAAAATATTCTTTTTCATGCTTATTTTTCATCACACCAACATCTCCATAAGCTTCAATCCAGTCCCAAATTGCATAACTCGCGTTTAGCGTTGTCATCCATTTATTGGCATAGGATGGTTCTAATTTTGATTTAAAACCACCTTCGGCCATTATAAATTGCTGACTGAAAATCCCCGTGCTTTCTGATCTTCCCAGAAAATTATAATCAAAAAGATAATCAGTCGGTCGGTCTAAACCAAAACTAAAATAGTCAGAATTTGTGTTGTTGTATAAAAAACTTCCGGCATAAAGTCTTAAATTCAATCTATGATTGTTTTCAAATAAATGCCTGTATTCTATTTCTCCGGATAGTTTTCCAAAATTTCCTCCAAACTGAACATCACCCATAAAATTTATGTGGTTAATCAGTTCCGTTTTGGTATTCATATATCGGGCATTAAAAACAGAATAATTCGGTTTTGAGTTATCCGTAATAAACTGACTGGCTTCACGATTTACAATTATCTGGCGAAATAATATCAGCTGTTTTCGATTATCCCTAAAATTTTCTTCACGAATTCGAAACTGAACCATCGGATTCAATCTTAAATAAGTGGCATCCGGAGCATAATGGTAATAATTCTCGCTTATAGAATATTTTACATTATATAAGGTGCTATTTCTATAATACTGACTATACGAAAAAGCAGATGATCCCGAGATTGTTCCCGCTTTTAAAGAATAAGCCGGATTTATATCAAAAGTAAACGGTTTGTCTAATATCGTTTTATTGTGAAAACGAAATCCGGGCGTGAATCCATCGTAATAATTATAGGTAAGCGTTGGAATATATAAAATCTGATTGTAATACGGATCTTCCAGATCTTTAGCAAAATTAAATTTTATCGGACGCTCTGTAATCACCAGATTTTTCAGTGATTTCCAGTTATTTCTCTGATTGTATTCCGGAACTTCATTATTATAATTCAGAACAATTTTGTCCGCATTTTTTCTGTCAAAATGATAAACAGAATCTGCTGTTTTAGGTTCAATCCATTCCTTAAAAACAATTTCATTTTTTTTAAGGCCATAAACCGGAACCGGAGCATATATTCCTGTTTTATTTTTTATCGAAAATTGCACACTATCTTTTGTTCTCGAAACATTCGAAAATTTATAATCGATTATATCTCGAGAATCAATTATAGTTTCAAAAAACCAATCGATATTTTTGGTCGTATTTTTATTCAGTATTTTTTCAAAATCATAACGATTTACCTGTTCTGTTTTATTTAAATTGTAAAATTCCTGAATACTTTGAGGCACAATATTCTGATCTAAATAATCATCCAGATAACTTAAACTTAAGCCCGCTCTGTATTTGCTGGCAATTTGTTCATTGAATTTTATGAGCGTATTTTTTGGGTCTCCAAGCGGCTGATCCAGATTTTTTCGAGCCATTAACATATAATAATAGCTGTATTGCTCGTTAAAAGTTAGATTGGTAATGTTGTAACTTTTAAACAGTTTCATTTGAGAAAGCCTGCCAAGCATTTTTTTGTCCAGATGATTTTCTTCCATGTATTTCATCATCGTGAAAATCTGAATTCCGTCATAAATCCAATTGTCTTTTCTCGGATCTAAACGAAGGCTGGTTTTTAGATAATTATTCAAATACGTTTTTAAAAATGTAATTTCAAAGATAAATTCATCCGGAAACGGACTAAAAAATGACGGTAATTGATTCAATCCATAAAAAGGATTTCGATCATAATCTGCCTGAGAAATTGTTATTTTTTGATGTGGATATTTTCCAATGAAATTATTTGCAAAAGAAGTAACCCGATTTATGATTATCGCTCTTTGAATTTCGGTCAGTTTTTTAGCTTTTAAATCTGATAAAACTTCTAATGATCCGTTGTTATAACTCCTAAAACTATTCTGTTTTTCAATAATCAAATTAAAATCATTTCTATTGATTCCTGAAAAAGAATATGTACTAAAACTAGGGTTCGTATCTGTTGAAACCGAATTTAAATCAGTCGTTATCGAATAATTAGCAGGAACTTTAATTTCAACTTCATAATCAGTACTGGCATTTGCGATATCTTCCAGATTGAAATTATTGTAAGTTGTAAACTTATGATTGTCATAACGCGCCGGACTCAAAAAACAGTTTTTTAAATTCATTCCGCCATTCTGCGTGTAACCATAATGAGTAAATTTATCGCTCTGAATTTTAGCAATGTAAGTAAGGTGAATATCGAATTTTTCACCAGGAGCTAACTTCTGATTTAATCGTATTACAATAAAATCTGGATTTCTATCTGTTCTTTCCCATTCTAAAGCTAAATTTTCAGAATTCGTCAAATTCAAAATGGTTGTATTTCCTCTTTCTTCGGTTTTAGCCAAATGAAAACCTCTGTAAAATTCATCCGAAAAACGTTCTGCCAAAGGCGTATTTTTAGCAGAAAAAGCATTGTTCCAATCATTCAAAACAATTGTAGCCAATGAATCAGTAGAAGTATTATAAAACGTAATATCCTGTTTTACATTCAAAGTTTTAAGTTCGAGATTTACCGCAACTTCCATCTTAGATTGATGCTGCGCGTATTGTTTTATCGAACTCAATAAAACTAAAATGAAGAATATAATTTTATAAAATGATTTCAAGGATGGCTTAAAAATTAATGGCTATATCTTAAGTTACGAGTATAAAGTTGTTTTGGTTTTTTGTAAAAATACTACAAAAAAAGCTGTTTAAAAAAACAGCTTTCATTTTTTGTAATACTTAATGTAATTTTACCATATAAGTGATATAAGTTCATATTATTTAAGCGTTACTTAACGTCAGCTTAAATTATCTTACATGACTTATATGGTTAAAAAAAATATTAGAAGTTCGGACTCAAATCGTATTTTTTATAGAATTTATCCAAAGCTTCAACTACTTCATCTTCAGTATCAACAATCTTGAATAAGTTTAAATCATCAGGGCTAACCGTTTGCATTTTTTCAACCAAAACCGTTTTTACCCAGTCAATCAGTCCTGACCAGAATTCAACCCCAACCAGGATAATTGGGAACTTTCCAATTTTTTTCGTCTGAATCAAAGTGATCGCTTCAAACATTTCATCCAGCGTTCCAAAACCTCCCGGCATTACTACAAAACCTTGTGAATATTTAACGAACATTACTTTTCTCACAAAGAAATAATCGAAATTCAGGTTTTTATCGTGATCGATATAAGGGTTAAAATGCTGTTCAAAAGGCAATTCGATGTTTAAACCAACCGAAGTACCGCCGCCTAAATGCGCACCTTTATTTCCTGCTTCCATGATTCCGGGACCACCTCCTGTGATCACACCATAACCCGCTTTACTGATTTTATAAGCAATTTTCTCTGCCAATAAATAATATTTATCGTCCGGTTTTGTTCTCGCAGATCCAAAAATCGATACACACGGACCAATTCTTCCCATGCTTTCGTAACCGTTTACAAACTCGGCCATGATTTTAAAAATCGCCCAGCTGTCATTAGTCCTAATTTCATTCCACGTTTTTTGCTTCAAACGATCCTGAATTACTTTATCTTCATCATTATCAAAATCTTCTAATCTCATTTTAGGTATTTTAATTTATTTATATTTTTATTTAAGTTGTGTCTTTTAAAGTTGTCTTCCTGAGCGAAGTCAGAGAAGGAGCTGTTTCCTGCTGTCCGCTATATCTTTTCCTGGCTAAAGAAGCCAGAAAAAGGATGCCGCTCCCATCAGGGCTAGGGCATCAGTTTTCAATTGAAACATTATTTTATAAAAGGAAAAAATCTCTTTTAATTAATACGTTTGGTCTTCAATAGATTTAGTAATGTTGCTTTTTACTTTTCCGGTATGTTCAGTAGTTTTAGATTCAATCAGCATTATGTGACATTCTTCAACAGATGAAACTCTGTAATTTACACCTTTTTTTACGACAAATAAATCGCCTTTTTTCATGGTAAATGAAGGTTCGTTTTCAATTTCCATTAAAAGTTCACCGTCGACAATGTAAAATAATTCGTCTTCATTCTCATGATTATGCCAGGGCACTTCCTGACCCTTTATTTTAGCGACTTTAATATATTGATCGTTTACTTCATCAATTATTTTAGGCGAAAAATAGTGGTCAACATTACTTAATTTTTCTTTTAGATTCATAGCGTTTCTCTTAACCTTTCAAAATCAAAAAAGCTTTGACAAAAAGGGCGTACTAAATTAGTGCTTTTTTTAAGAATTGACACAAAAATGCGCACTTATTAATTGAAATGTAACAATTTTAAACGTTTGGTTTTGATTAGGATTTCATTATCAACGTATTAAATCTGATATTTCATTACAGCAATAAGATATATGTGTTTCTGTGGAATTGCATCTTTGTTGAAATTATATTATCAACGTGTTGAATTTTTTATTGCAAAGCAAAACGCATCATAGAATTAAGATCTATTCTTATAGAATTGTCCTTGATAGGGATTATTTATATTTAATAACTTCATCTGAAACCTCGTCCCAATCTAACATTCTTTTGGGTGAAGTTTTACTTTTTCCAATTCTGCTTAAAACTATTTTTTGATGTTCAATAGGAATTTCAATGTCTTCTTTCATGATCATTAAATGATTTTGTTATAAACTTTAACTTAAAGAGCCTTCGGCTTGATCTATATTGTAGAGACGGATTTTAATCCGTCAGATGTTAGAGAGGTATCCTAGAGAAGGATTTGATGCGTTATTTGTAGATTGAATAATAATTGTTTGAACCTTTGTCAAAGTTTTAAAACTTTGACAAAGGTGTCGATGCAAACATCTTACGCTTCCAATTCCTTTTTCAAAAACTTAGCCGTATAGCTTTTTTTATTTTTAGCTACTTCTTCAGGGGTTCCTTTTGCGATTAATTGTCCGCCGCCTTTTCCACCTTCAGGGCCAATGTCAATGATATAATCAGCAAGTTTAATAACATCCATATTATGTTCGATAATCAGGATTGTATTTCCTTTATCGACTAATTTATTGATGACATCCATCAAAACACGAATGTCTTCAAAATGCAAACCTGTAGTAGGTTCGTCAAGAATATAAAAAGTATTACCGGTATCTTTTTTAGACAATTCTCCCGCTAGTTTTATACGTTGCGCTTCTCCGCCCGAAAGTGTTGTACTTTGCTGACCAAGTGTAATATAACCTAAACCAACATCCTGAATCGTTTTTACTTTTCGGTAAATCTTCGGAATCATTTCAAAAAACGGAACTGCTTCGTCAACCGTCATATTCAATACATCCGAAATTGATTTTCCTTTGTATCGAATTTCCAAGGTTTCTCTGTTAAAACGTTTTCCCTGACAGGTTTCACATTCCACATAAACATCAGGTAAAAAGTTCATTTCGATAGTTCTAACTCCGGAACCTTCGCAGGTTTCGCAGCGTCCGCCTTTTACGTTAAAACTAAAACGTCCGGCTTTATAACCACGAATCATACTCTCAGAAGTCATGGTAAACAAGTTTCTAATTTCGGTAAAAACTTCTGTATAAGTCGCCGGATTTGAACGTGGCGTTCTCCCAATCGGACTTTGATCTATATCAATAACTTTATCAATATGTTCTAAACCTTCAATCTTTTTATAAGGTTGTGGTTTTTTTACGCCATTAAAATAGTAAGCATTTAGAATAGGGTAGAGCGTTTCATTTATCAAAGTCGATTTTCCACTTCCCGAAACTCCTGTAACACAAATCATTTGTCCTAAAGGCAATTCGATTGAAACATTTTTCAGGTTGTTTCCGGTTGCTCCGGTTAGTTTTAAAAACTTTCCGTTTCCTTTACGACGCTCTTTCGGAATCTCTAATTTCATTTTACCATTCAAATATTGAGCAGTAATTGTGTTCGATTTTAGAGTTTCTGCAGGAGTTCCAATACTAATGATTTCGCCACCGTATTTTCCCGCTTTTGGGCCTATATCAATTACATAATCGGCACGTTCGATCATGTCTTTATCATGTTCGACCACAATAACCGAGTTTCCTATGTCGCGTAATTGCTCTAACGAATGAATCAGTTTTTCATTGTCTCTTTGGTGTAAGCCAATACTTGGCTCATCTAAAATATACAGAACACCAACCAATTGCGAACCAATTTGTGTTGCCAAACGAATACGTTGCGCTTCTCCGCCAGAAAGTGATTTTGAACTTCGGCTTAAAGCCAAATAATTCAAACCAACATTCATCAAAAAGTTCAAACGATCTTTAATTTCTTTTACAACTTCTGAAGCAATCAAAAGCTGTTTGTCTGATAAATGACTATTTAAATCTGCAAACCAAGCCGTTAAATCAGATATATCCATATCACACAATTCGGTGATATTTTTGCCGTTTACTCTAAAAAACTGTGCTTCTTTTTTCAAACGAGAACCATCACAAACGGGACAGTTTACTTCATCCATAAAATCTTTTGCCCAACGTTTTATAGTGGTCGAAGCGCTTTCATCATATTGATTTTTAATGAAATGCGAGATTCCTTCAAAATCTATTTTATAATCACGGGTAACGCCTAAATCTTTTGAGTTTACAGTGAATTTATCTTTTCCTCCGTGAAGAATCATATTCATGGCTTCTTCCGAAATTTTCTCAATCGGATCTGTGATTTTAAAACCAAATTTTTCTCCAATAACTTCTAACTGCTTAAAAATCCAGGAAGATTTATATTCGCCAAGCGGAGCAAAACCACCGCCTTTAATCGATAATTTAGGATTTGGAATAATCTTTTTAATGTTGATTTCATGAACCGTTCCTAATCCGTTACAATGCGGACAAGCTCCTTTTGGAGAGTTAAATGAAAATAAATTCGGTTCCGGATTTTGATAGGAGATTCCTGTTGTAGGACACATCAAATTTCTACTGAAATAGCGAACTTCATTCGTATCCTGATCTAAAATCATCAAAACATTTTCGCCGTGATGCATCGCTGTATTGATACTTTCTGATAATCTTTTTTGATTGTCTTCGGTGTTTTCAATTAACATTCTGTCAACGACAATTTCTATATCGTGGGTTTTGTAACGGTCTAATTTCATTCCTGAAACCAAATCCTGAACTTCACCATTTACACGGACTTTTAGAAATCCTTGTTTAGTAATTTGTTGGAATAATTCAGCATAATGCCCTTTTCTGGCTCTAATAATTGGCGCTAAAATATTAATACGTTTTCCATTAAAATCTTCCATGATCAAATCCTTAATTTGGTCATCAGAATAAGAAACCATTTTTTCGCCTGTGTTGTAACTAAAAGCGTCAGCGCCACGAGCGTATAAAAGTCTCAGGAAATCGTATATTTCAGTAATAGTTCCAACGGTAGAACGAGGACTTTTACTGGTTGTTTTTTGTTCAATGGCAATTACTGGCGAAAGTCCGTCGATTTTATCTACGTCCGGACGCTCTAAACCTCCAAGAAATTGTCTGGCATAGGCCGAAAAAGTTTCGACATAACGACGCTGTCCTTCGGCATAAATAGTATCAAAGGCCAAAGAGGATTTTCCCGAACCGGAAAGACCTGTAATTACTACAAGTTTTTCTCTCGGAATAGAAATATCGATATTTTTTAGATTATGAACTCTTGCACCAAGAACTTCAATAGTATTGTCTTTATCTAGCATAAATTTGAGCAAAACGCAAAGTTACCACTTTGATTTGTTCTTTTAGTACTAGAGAATAGAAGTTTATGTTAAAAATTGTAACAAAATAACGCTAGCTTTCACTAGCGTTTTCTCTTTCTGGTTGCCATATATTCTTCGATTGCTTCTTTGGTTGTGTACCAGTTTCGGCCTTCTTTATAAGCATCAATTTTTCCTGTTCTGGCGAGTAAACTTACGTATTCCTGGCCGTATGGAGCTTGTGGCTCGCTCACAATATCTGCAATACTTTGATAATCATAACTGCTTCCAGGCATCGCACTTAAATAGATATTAAGTGTTCGTTCTAAAGCCTGACACATCAAGAGTATTAGTTTTTGATAATTACCATTATTAGCCTGATTAAGTGCTTCATAATATTTTTTTCGGTCATTTTTAAGAATAATTGCCGGCGGAAAACCACAACGCATCAACAACAGATTCATGCTTAGACGAACAGTTCGGCCATTTCCATCAAAGAAAGGATGAATCCAGACTAATTTATGATGGTAAATTGTGGCAAGTTCAATATCGTTTAAACCTAAAGGATTTGTATTGATAAAATCAATTAATTCATCGAGATAATCTGAAACTTTATTGGCATTTGGAGGCATAAAATTAGCTCCAGAAATTCGAACGCCTCCATTTCGTAATCGTCCTGCAAAATCATCTTCGATAGAACGCAAAACCAATCCGTGAAGTGAAAGAATATCAATACTTCGAAGTTTGTAATTATCATCAACAATTGAATATAAATAATCGATTGCTTTGTCGTGGTTATGGGTTTCAAAATGTTCTCGAAGTGATTTTCCTTTAATGGTAATACCTTCCTGAATAACCATTTGGGTTTCGCGCAAACTCATTGTATTTCCTTCAATACTGTTCGAATTGTAGGTCCATTCTAAAGATAAACTCTCGCGAATTTTATGCAAAGCAATATTGGGCAATGGTCTGCTATTTTGCAAATCAAGCCTTTTTTGATATAATCGATCAAATGTTGATTGAGATTCTGTTCTGTACGTTAGGTCTATATTCCACATGATACGACAAAGGTAATTCTTAATATCGGATAATCCAAAATATTAACCTATCCGATATTAAGCTCTATTCAATTGTCATAGAACGCAGTTTCATTCGGTAAGCTTCGAGCGCTATAGACTTGGAAATGAAACCGTGATATTTTTCGTTTCGTATAACAGGAAGAAAAGCCGATTTTGATTTTTCGAACTTACTCATAACAATTTCCATGGTATCAAAAGAGGATATAGTGGCGGGAGGGGTTTTCATAACATCTTTAATCAACGTATATTTTACGCGATAAGAGTTAAAAATAATTTCTCGTATATCATTAAAATGAATAATTCCCACAAGTTCTCTTTCATTATTTACCACGGCAAAAACAACCTGATTTGAATGTGAAATCAAATCAACCAATTTGCTTAAATTTTCGTCAGGATGAACGGTTAGATAATCGCATTGAATGATGGTGTCAATATCTAAAGTCGAGAGAATATTAGAATCTTTATTGCTGGTAAAAGCATGTCCTTTTTTAGCCAGATTTTTAACATCAAGAGAATATTTTTCAAAACGTTTTGAAATCGCAAAACTAATAGAAGAAACAATCATAAGCGGAATCATCAAACCATAACCACCGGTAATTTCTGCAATTAAGAAAATAGCAGTAAGCGGCGCATGAAATAATCCACTTAAAATACCCGCCATTCCAACCATCGTAAAATTGCTAATTGGTAGTTTTGATAAACCAATCAAAGTAATAAATTTTGAGAAGAAATAGCCTAAATAAGATCCCATAAATAAAGAAGGAGCAAAATTTCCTCCATTTCCTCCACTTCCAAGTGTTAGCCCGGATGCGAAAACTTTTACCATCATCGTACATCCAACAAACAGAAGTAAAATCCATTGATTGTTTCTGAAATCGGCAAATAAAGTATTGTCTAATATTTGCCCGGGATCGTTTTCAGATAAGGATTTAATGCTTTCATAACCTTCTCCAAAAAGCGTTGGAAAAATAAAAATAAGTAATGCTAATAAAGAAGAACCAATTAGTGCTTTTTTATACGGACCCATTTTTAATTTAGAAAAATAATGCTCAACTCTTTGAAAATTTCGGGCGTAATAAACCGCTACAAAACCAGTTAGAATTCCTAACAGGATGTAAAAAGGAATGTTATGATAATTGAATGTTTGCTGTTGTTTGAAGGATAATAAAATGCTTTCATCTAATAAAATGGCAGAAACCAACGCACCGGTCGCAGCCGAAATCATAATGGGAGTAAAGGCCGAAATACTAACATCAACCAGTAAAACTTCAATAGCAAATAGAACGCCCGCAATTGGAGCATTAAAAGCTGCCGAAATTCCTGCTGCAACTCCACAACCAATAAGTAACGTTCGGTCTTTATAAGCTAATTTATAATTTTGGGCATAATTAGATCCAAAGGCCGCACCGGTAATTACAATCGGGCTCTCAAGTCCTGCCGAACCACCAAGTCCAACCGTTAAGGAACTGGTAACGATCTGAGCGTACATTTGTTTCTTCGGAATGATACTTGCTTTTTTGGCAACTGCATATAAAATTTGAGAAGTTCCTTTTTGAATACTTCCGTTTAGAACTTTTTGAACTACAAATACGGTCAGTACAATACCAATAATAGGTAAGATCCCATTAATGAAGTTTAATTTTAAAACTCCGTTGATGTAAGTAGCAAAAGAGAAAACACTATGCGCAAAAGTCTTTAGAATAATTACAGCAAAAGCACACGAAATACCAACTAAAACGCTTGATAAAAAAATGAACTGCTTTGGCGTCAATATGGATTGTGCTAAAGCAATAATGCTTTCTAGTCTTCGAAAAAGTTTTCTTAACATTATCTCTTTAAAAAGTTAGGGAATTTGCAAATTTAGTTTTTAAAATTCAAATTTGTGCCATTTTTCGGGCGTAAATGTTTTTATTTTAAAATCCGACAGCTTTGTCGTCACCACGAAAATCGGCGCCTGCCTCAAGATTATTATCCGGTAAAACCAAAATACAGTCTAATTTACCAATTACAGGAGTTGTTTTTTCATTAATCAAATAACTTTTTGCTTTAAGTTTATCAATTGTGGCAGTATCAAATGCATCTGGTTCAAAAGTTATTAAATCCGGCAACCATTGATGGTGAAAACGTGGGGCATTTACAGCTTCCTGCATGCTTAGTTTATACTCATAAACGTTTAAAATAGCCTGCAAAACACTTGTAATTATAGTTGATCCTCCGGGAGAACCAACAACCATAAATAGTTTTCCGTTTTTTTCGACAATTGTTGGCGTCATTGAACTTAACATTCGTTTACCGTGCGCAATACTGTTGGCTTCATTTCCAACAAGTCCAAACATATTTGGAGATCCCGGTTTTGCACTAAAATCGTCCATTTCGTTATTTAAAAAGAAACCTAACTCATCGCAATAATATTTAGACCCAAAACCATCATTTATGGTTGTTGTGGCTGCAACGGCATTTCCCTGCGCATCAACAATAGAATAATGTGTTGTTTCAAGGCTTTCGTTATAGGTTACTTTTCCTTCTTTTATTTCAGAGGATAAACTGGCTTTGTTAAGGTCGAAATTTGACATTCTGTCTTTTAAATAAGCATCAGTTAATAAAGCCTTAATCGGAATTTTAACGAAATCAGGATCACCCAGAAACTGGCTCCTGTCAGCATAAGCTCTTCGTTCTGCCTCAACAATAACCTGAATCGATTGTTCAGAATTATGTCCCATTTTCGATAAATCATAAGGCGCAATCATTTTCATAATTTGAGCCAGACAAATTCCTCCGCTGCTTGGAGGCGACATCGAAGTGATTTTTAATTCTTTATAATCAAACTGAAGCGGTTTTCTCCATTTTGCTTCATAGGTTGCCAAATCTTTTAGCGTAATAATGCCACCTTTTTTCTTTAGATAGTCTACTAAAATTTTAGCCGTTTCACCTTTGTAAAATTCGTCTTTTCCGTTCTTTAAAATTCGTTTTAAAGTACTGGCAAGAGCCGGATATTTTATGGTATCGTTTTCTTTAAATTTTCCCGCCATAAGCGTATTTGGTCCATTTACTTTTACGATTGCATCATGATAAGCTTCGAGTTGTTTTTGCTGTTTGATAGTTACAATTACGCCTCTTTCTGCAAGGGCAATAACAGGTTTTAATATTTCTGACATTGGCAGAGAACCTAGTTTTTTATGCACTGCAAAAACTCCGGCAACAGTTCCCGGAACTCCAATTGCTAAAGCGGTTTCTGTACTTTTTCCTTTTATTACATTTCCCTCTTTATCCAGATACATATCTTTTGTGGCTGCCAAGGGCGCTTTTTCACGATAATCTATAGATCCAACTTCACCATTTGCTTTTCTGTACACCATAAAACCGCCACCACCAAGGTTTCCTGCATACGGAAAAGCTACTGCCAAAGCCAATTCCGTACCTACCATCGCATCAAACGCATTACCGCCTTTTTTCATGATATCTGCTCCAATTTTTGAAGCTTCTTCACGTGCCGAAACAACCATTGCTTTATTCGTAACCAATCCGGTTGGTTTTGGTAAAGTTTGTTGTGCTGTGCAGCTTATGTATACAAGGGTGAATAGAAGTGAAAGTTTTCTCATAACGAAAGTAATGTTTGTTTTGAATGCTGTTTTAGATCTTCAAAAAAGGTTGTAAATTCTTCTTCAAACTCAGAATAAAATTCTACCAATTCTTCATTTGCAAATTGCATTTTTGATGCATTTTTTGACCTTCGATCCATTTGTGTCAAAATTTGATGAATTCCTTCAACTGTTCGATAGCTTAAAAGCCAGTTTCGCTCAATCATATACGGCATGATACTTTGCGTTTTTTCAGTAAGAATAGCATAATTTTCATGCAATGATTTATAAAATCGGTTAATGAAATCTTCCAGTTTTTCATCAGAATATGAAGTCCAGTTTTTGGCCAAAAAATGATCGTAAACAATATCTACAATTACTCCCGAATAATGATGGTATCTGTCATGCAAACGCTTGGTACTCTGTCTGAAAATATCGTGCGAATCTGTATACGTATCTATGGCGCGATGTAAAATGATTCCCTTTTGAACCTCTTCGGGGAAATGTTCAAATTGTTTTCCACGAATACCATCGGCCATAAAATTGCCGATTTTTATTAAATCATTATCGCCAGAAAGATATATGTGTGCTAGGAAATTCATTTTTTTAAGGTGCTAAGGTTCTAAGTTGCTAAGGTTCTAAGTTTTTTAGAGTTGCTAAGCAGCTTATACACTAAGTTGTTTTAGTAAAAGTATGAAAACTTTTTCATACCATTTTAGTGATGTACGGCTTCGATACTTAATTTTATTAAAAATCTCGGTAACTTAGTCTCTTAGCATCTTAACAACTTTTTTTAAAATCTTAGCGCCTTAGTACCTCAGAACCTTAGTAACTTTTTTATATTTGTAATAAATAACCATAACTCATTAAAATGACTTTAATCAAATCAATTTCAGGAATACGTGGAACTATTGGAGGTAAAGTAGGAGATAACCTGACTCCTGTTGATGCTGTAAAATTTGCATCGGCATACGGAACCTTTCTGAAAAATAATACTTCAAAAGAAAAATTAACGGTTGTAATTGGTCGCGATGCTAGAATTTCCGGACCAATGATTCACAATCTGGTTGTAAATACATTAATCGGTTTAGGAATTAATGTAATTGATCTTGGACTTTCGACAACGCCAACGGTTGAAATTGCTGTTCCGTTAGAAAAAGCGGATGGTGGAATTATTTTAACAGCGTCTCACAATCCAAAACAATGGAATGCATTGAAATTATTGAATCAAAAAGGTGAATTCTTAAGCGGTGCAGAAGGAGCTAAAATCCTTGAAATTGCTGAAGCAGAAGCTTTCGATTTCTCTGATGTTGACAATTTAGGTGAAATTACCGTAAACGACGCTTACATGGATATTCATATTGACGAGGTTTTAAATTTGCCTTTAGTTGATGTTGAAGCTGTAAAAGCGGCGAAATTTAAAGTTGTTGTTGATGGAGTAAATTCATCTGGTGGAATTATTATTCCGAGATTATTAGAATTAATGGGCGTTGAAGTTGTAAAATTATATTGCGAACCGAACGGACATTTTCCTCACAATCCGGAACCTTTAAAAGAACATTTAACGGATATTTCTGAGTTGGTTGTAAAAGAAAAAGCCCATTTAGGAGTTGTTGTAGATCCGGACGTAGATCGTTTGGCATTTATCAGTGAAGACGGAGAAATGTTTGGCGAAGAATATACTTTGGTCGCTTGCGCTGATTATGTTTTGAGTAAAACTCCCGGAAATACTGTTTCGAACATGTCATCATCACGTGCTTTGCGCGATGTAACTGTTGGTCATAAAGGAAATTACGAAGCCAGCGCTGTAGGCGAGGTGAATGTAGTTGAATTGATGAAAAAAAATAATGCTATTATTGGTGGTGAAGGAAATGGCGGAATTATTTATCCTGAATCGCATTACGGACGTGATAGTTTGGTTGGAGTAGCATTGTTTTTAACGCATTTAGCGAATAAAAAAATGTCAGTTTCGGCATTGAGAGCTTCGTATCCTGAATATTATATGAGCAAAAATAAAATTGAATTAACACCTCAAATAGATGTTGATGCAATTTTGGTTGCAATGACTGAAAAATATAAAAATGAAGACATTTCCACAATTGATGGTGTAAAAATTGATTTTGCTACGGAATGGGTTCATTTAAGAAAATCAAATACAGAACCTATTATCCGAATTTATACTGAAGCTCCATCTCAGGAAGAAGCAGATGTTTTGGCACTTCGAATTATAGACGAAATAAAAGCAATTGCGGGAATTTAATTTTCAGCATTTTCAATAAAAAAAAAACTCTTTCATTAATTTGAAAGAGTTTTTTTTTATTCTAAAATTGAAGTTTTTAATTTTTAATAATTTTGATTGATTTTGTAATAGAACCATAAACTGCCGTTACAATATAAATTCCGCTCGAAAGTTTTTCTCCAATTTTAATATCTTCATTAGTGTTGAAAGTATCAGAAGCATAACAAATACTTCCTTTCATATCGACTATTTTTAAATTCACAGGTTCTGTAATTGATGATTTTATATGAAGTATAGATTGTTGCTTAATTGGATTTGGATAAACGGTAAAAGAATCTTGTTCAATTGTTGGATCGTTTACACCTAAATTCGAAACGGCAACATCAATAAAATTAAAACTCATATCATTCGATTTGAATTTAATTTTCAATAAAACTTCTCCTTTTGGTAATGTAACTCCGTTAACAACTTTATCAGTAAAAGTTTGCAATCCGCCAGTTGCAGCAAAGGTTTCATCTGATTTTACTGTCTCTCCATTTACAAGAATGTCAAATTTTCCAGGAATAGTTGCTGAAGCAACTCTAAAAGTAAGTTTGTAAGTTCCGGCATTAGCAACATTAATCAGAAATTCGTTCCAGTCCCCTTCATTTATTAAACTTACATTTTGAGTTGTTCCGGAATCTGTTGTGTTCTGCAGGCTGGTACCTTTTCTGCGATAATGTTTGTTGGCTGTAATTCTGCCGGGAACATTCATCTTTTTAGATGTATAAGTAGTATTTATATATTCAGTTCCAATAGGTCTTAAAACACCGCTTTGTGTATCTAATAATGGGCCTTCCGCCATATCTGTCCATTCAGGCTTAATTCTTCCGGTAAACCATGAATAACGATAAATATCAGGATCATTTTCAAAATTAGTTATGATCTCTTTCATAAACGTCGTTTTTTGATCCGCAGTCTGAATTACTCTGTTGGCAAATTCAGTTACCCATACTGGCCGATTGTATTTTTTTAGAAGTCCAGTAACGCCAATAACAGAACCGGAAGAACTGTCATACGTATGAAAAGCAATATAATCGACTTTGCAATTAGGGCATAAAAGAAAAAAATCATCATGCCACGCAATTGGGCTCGAATAACCGCCATAATTTTTAGGACCATTAAACGCCGGTGAGGCACTTACAATTTCTAAATTTTTTGCAGCGGCTATTTTCTCGATATTCTTCCAGGCATTTACGGCATCTATAGGCGTTAATCTTGAGCCATCATTAAAATTGGGTTCATTGAAAGCTAAAAGGTATTTCGCGCCGGGCTTTATTTTGTTTATAAATGCCTGTACATCGGCATCATTAACTTCTCGCCACGCCATCGGAACATATTCTACTCCAATAGATTCATAATTGTCATTTGTGTCATTTTCCGGAGATGATCCCCAGTTGTACCACCAAGAAATTCCGGGTTTTAGCGCTAATAAATCGGCAGTAGAATTGTTTCCGTAAGCTATTCCGCGTTTTGGGCTTTGCGCAGAAGAAGTTATAGAAAAACAAACTACTAAAATTGAAAAACATAGGTTTTTAATCATAAGTAGGTAAAATTAGATTTGGGTTAATTCTAATTTCAAATATATGTTTTTATACAATCTATCGTATAAATCTTATCAAAATAAAATATTACAAAAACCCATCATAACCTTTTTTATGTTTTTAATGATTTGCTTTAAATGAAAAAAATCCAAAAAACAATTACTGTCTTTTGGATTTTAATTTGTTTCAGAATTATTTTTCAATTCTGTGTTTCCATCTTTTATGAGTCCATAAATAATATTCAGGAGCTTCAAGAATTTGTTTTTCTACTTCTCTCAAATACTTTTCTGTAATTTCAAAATTTTCATATTCTTTAGAATTATCTGCAATAGGAATAATTGTTGCTTCATAATAACCTCTCGCTACTTTTTTTACTTTAACAAAAACAACGCTCAAATCGTATTTTTTAGCAAGCATTTCGGCTCCTGTGTGTACAGGAACTTCAACTCCCATAAATTTCATCGAATGAAAAATCCGATCCAGTTTTGGTGACTGATCACTTGCTAATCCGTAAAGACTTAAAATTCCGTCGCGTTGGTTTTGTGCCATCATCGGAATCGTTTTTCTAGTTTCGACTAATTCAGCATCGTATTTAGATCTTATTCTTCTAATTAATTTATCGAAATAAGGATTTGCTATTTTTTTATAAACACCAATTCCTCTAAAAGCCATACGTTTGTTAATAGTCAAAAGCCACTCCCAACTCGCATAATGCGAAGCAACAAGAACAATACTTTTACCTTTTTTTGCATATTCGTTAAGAACTTCAATATTGGTAACAGTAAATCTTTTTTCCATTTCTTCCGGTGAAATACTCATGGTTTTGATCATCTCCAAAAACATATCACACATATGATGGTAAAACTTCTTTTCGATGTCTTTTCTTTCGGCATTACTTAAGTGCGGCAAAGTCAGTGCTAAGTTTTCACGCACTGTTTTTTTGCGATATCCTACAACTCGATAAATAATAAAATACACAAAATCTGAAAACCAATAAAATACTCGAAAAGGAAGAATAGAAATAAGCCAAAGAATAGGGAAGGCTAATATATAAACGAGAAATTGCATCTAAATTTTTTTACAAATATAAAAGAAAAATGAATAACCATTGATATTTTGGATTGACGCTAACATATCTTTAAGATTGACTATCTTTACAATTCACATTAAATATTTTTTATGAATACCATTTTAATTGGGATTATTGTCGCCAATGTATTGATTAGCTGGAAAGGTTTTGAAGATTATTCTTTTATGAGAAAATACGAATTTCATGTAGGAAGCATTCGTTCCGGAGAACAAATCAGAATGTTATCATCCGGTTTTTTACATGTCGATATGATGCATTTAATTTTTAATATGCTAACACTTTGGTTTTTTGCCCCTGTTGTTTTAAATTGGTTAGGCAATTTTTCCTTTGTTTTAGTTTATTTCGGAAGTTTGATTTTCGGAAGTTTACTTACGATGTTTTTCCACAAAAACGATTATAGTTACAGAGCAGTTGGTGCTTCGGGCGCGGTAACAGGCGTTTTGTATTCTGCGATTTTATTACAACCGGATATGATGTTGGGCATTTTTGGTATTATTCCAATCCCGGCTTATCTTTTTGGAATTCTTTATTTATTATATTCAATTTATGGAATGAAAGCCAAAAATGATAATATTGGTCATACCGCTCATTTTGGTGGCGCTATAGGCGGTTATTTGATTACCTTAGTAAAAGAACCTTCATTAATTGTTGATCATAGCCTAATGGTTATTTTATTGGCAATTCCAATTGTAATACTTTTTGTAATGGCAAAATTGGGGAAATTATAATGCTGGCATAACTTTTGAAAAGCCTTTATCAAACAATTTAAAATATAACAAAAATGAAAAAACTAGTATTATTTTTAACAATCATGTTTATGACTATGTCTTACGGCCAAGAAACCAAACAAATTCCGCAAATCAATGTAAATGGAGAAGGAAAAGTAAAAGTAGCACCTGATCAGGTTTGTATTTCAGCTACTGTTGAAACAAAAGGAAATAATGCTAAAGACGTCAAAAAGCAAAACGACGAAAAAATGGATGCTGTTTTAAAATTCATCAAAAAAATGAATATTCCGGCAGCAGATTTCAGAACAAAACAAGTTGCTCTTAATCCGCAATACGATTATGAGAAAAAGAAAACCAGTTACAATGCTGTTCAGACAGTAGAAGTAATCTTGAAAGATTTATCAAAATATGATGAATTAATGGAAGGTCTGGTTCAGCAAGGGATTAACCGCATAGACAAAGTTTCTTTTGAAACATCTAAATTAGCTCAAATTGAAACACAAGCTAGAAAATTAGCCATTAAAGACGCGAAATTAAAAGCAGAAGACTATGTTTCGGTTTTGGGACAAAAAGTGGGTAAAGCGTATACGATTTCTGATAACACTCAGGTTTATCACCCACAACCAATGTATGCTATGAAATCTATGTCGATGGATAGCAATGCAGAATCAACAAACGAAACTTTAGCAATTGGAGAAATTGAAGTTACAGCAAACGTAAGTGTTAGTTTTGTTTTAGATTAAAGACGTATAAAAATCAATTTTTATAAATCCCAAATTCCAATTTCATAATTGGAATTTGGGATTTTTTTTATTTGAAATTTTGCTTTTAGATATTGCAATCTGATTTTCAAAAATGGAACGCTTTGAGATTAAATACCAGTCTCTGGCAACAGTTATGCAGAATGAACATATTCAAGTAAGTCAAGATAAGAATTATTACAGTGAATTTTATCAATATTTAAAGAAAAAAGTAAAACTGTTGTACACAAACTCTAGAGCATAAATCTACTTCAAATAGAATCGTATAGCTACTCACATCAGAAATCACAAGCCTACATCTACAAATCCTGAACATCTGGGAAGCACACATCAATTTGTATCTCAATGGCACGCCTTAAGATTTATTGATTGGGCAAATAGTATTGATTCGGCTGTAGGAGAATATATTATGCAGATAAAAGGAATCACCCGGAGCAGACCTGTAAAAGCTGTTTAGGGACATTATCTTTTGAAAAAAAAGCAGCTACAGAAAAATTAGTGAATGCCTGTAAACGCGCACTTCACATTAAGATTTATAATTTTAAAACTACATAGAACATCTTGGATATAATATCTATTTAACAGGAATGGAACAGAAAAGGATCTTACTGAACACTAGTATTATTAGAGGTTTTTTGAAATAAATCGAGTTGCTCAGTTTGCACGAAATTTGATGGACAATTCAAATCTAAACTAGTTGGTCACTTTAAATTGTAAACAGATGGTCAACATCATTGAATTTTACACATAAAAACAAATTACAATAATCCTAAATCTTTCGCTTTTTCAATCAAATCTTTATCACTTCCTTTTCCTTTTAGTAACTGATCTTTTATGTTTGCTTTTCTTTTTTCAATTGCACTCATCGAAAGAGGTATATAATCAGGAAGGTTTATCGTTTTTACACCTTCAGAAATTAATATTAAAATTTGATTATCATGATTATCCCAATTTATATTTTTCTTAAATAGCTCTCTTTGTGATTCTACTATTGTATTACTTCTGAATATTTCACCATTAATGATGTTTTTACAGATTACAGGAAATAATTCAAAATTGATATCACTTTTTGATATAAAACCTTCAGGCTGTATACCTTTTATTATTTTATCTACTGTCAATGGTTCACTACGCATTGTGAGAAGTACTATTTTACAATTGGGTAACTTTTCTTTAAGTAGAAATGCCAAATCAATACCATTATTGATATTTAATGGTTTATAAGGAGGTAAATTAATATCAAGAAGAGCAAGATCAATATTAATATTTTGCTTGAGGTGAAATATAATCTTATTATAAGCATCTTCACAATTATGACTCTTTATAAAGTTTGGAATATTTTCTTGAAACTCCCCATCAGATAAAAGGTTAACATAACTATCCACCGTCATCGGATGATCGTCGACGATCAAAATATTAAGATCCATAATTTATTAAATTCGATTTGAACAAATGTAAGAAATATTACGGATTTTCCGTAATAGGGATTTAATTGTTTTACAATGAAGTTTACGTATTGACTTACAATTAGTTTAAATCCTACTTTTATTATATAATAAACTAAATATTACGGATTTACCGTACATTTTAATTCGGAGTAAGCTGTTTTTTTGTCTTAACAACAAATTAAAATTATTTTTATGAAAAGCAAATTTTTTATTCCAGGTTTACTTATTTCTATTTCATTGTTAACTTTTTCATGTACAAATGATGATTACGAAGTTGAAACAAATAGCGGCAACCAATCAAAAACGGTAACAAAAGAGCAATTACAAAAATTGAATGCAACTGCAAAAGTTGGAGACTCAATCAGCAATGATACGTTTCCGCAAGTAAATAACCTTACAGAAGGAGATCCTATTATTCCAAGACCACCAAGAAAAGATTAATTGCCATTATTTTTAAGAAGTAGTGTTTTATTATTTTTAAATTTTATAGTCTTTTTATTTCAAAACGCTATATTTGAAATTGTAAAATAATACTTAAACTTTTGGCGAAACCTTATAAAATAATTTGTTTAATTCTGGTACTGATATTTTTTTCATGTAAGAAAACAGAATTAACGAGTTCAAAAATTAAAACAACTCTTTCATTTGACAATACTCATTTAGAAAGCAAAAAAAAAGAAAAATACTTAGATTCAATATTTAATGTATTGCGGGTTCAGGAGAATGATTCTGTTGTTAGAAACTTTTATTTTAAGTTGTCTACTGAGTATTACTATAATAACAATCTAAAAAAATCTTTGGATGTAAGCTTATTGGTTCTTAAATTATCAAAACAGGTTAATGATAAAGAGGGAATGGCCAAAGCATTTTATTATATCGGAGATAGTTATGGAAGTGTAAAAAAAGATAGCGCCTATTTTTATTATTTACAGGCAGAAAAATTATATTATAAGTTATCTGATTATAGTAATATGGCACGAATGTTATTTAATAAAGCGTATGTTTTGTTTTATGACGGAAATTATACAGAATGCGAAGTTCAAATTTCTAAGGCCCTTCATTATTTAAGAGATTCTAAGGATCAGAGGTTAAGCTATTCCTGCAATACATTGATGGGGACATGTTTAGAAAAGCTGGCCAATTATGACAAGGCATTATGGTATCACCAGCAAGCTTTAAATAATTTAGAAAAAATGAAGATTACAGGTATTGATAAAGAAGAAGAGAATAATTATTATATCGCATCCAGTATCAATATCTGTAATCTTTATGATTTAAAAGGGGAATACTCAAAATCTATCGCAAAATTACAAGGTTTACTTTCTAACAATTTAGAAGAAAAATGGCCTAGATTATATGCCAATGTTCTTAGTAATCTAGCGTATTCTAAGATGAAAAATGGAGACTATCGCAATGTTTACGCAATGTTTTCAAAATCATTAGAAATTTTAAAAAATAACGGAAATGAATCAGATATTCTATACAAAAAAATCCATATTGGCGAATATTTCTTAACACAAAAAGATACTTTTAGAGCAATTAATATTCTTAAGGAAGCCAATGTTCTGGCAACCAGAATTAAGAATAGTAATGAAATTTTAACGTCATTAAAACTGCTTTATACTCTAGATAAAAAGAATAGTTTTTATTATGCAAATGAATACATTAATTTGAGTGACAGTATTAATGTTGTTCAAAAAAATGCACATAATAAATATGCAAGAATCGAATACGAAACTTCAAGAATTGAAGATGAAAATAAAATTTTGACGACGAAAAACTTCTATATTTTAACCATTTCATTTGCATTAGTTTTTCTATTGCTTATCATTGTTATATTGAGATATTCGAAATATAAAAATAAAGAATTGCAGTTTTTAAAGAAACAGAAATCAGCAAACGAGGAAATTTACCTGCTGTTAATGGAGCAGCATGAAAAAATAAATAATGCAAAAGAGAATGAAAAATCCAAAATTGCAAAAGAACTGCATGACGGAATAATGAATAGAATTTATGGTGTTCGAATGAATCTGGGATTTTTTAATTCGAAAGTAGAAAATGAAATAATCGAAAAAAGAAAAGAGTATATTTTTGAACTTCAGAATATAGAAAATGAAATCAGAACGATATCACATGACTTAGGCCGTAATTCTTTTTTAGATGGTAATGATTTTAATATTCTGCTATCAACTTTAGTAGAAAATCAAAACGTTACAGGTAATACTCAATTTACATATTTAACCGATGAAAACCTAGAATGGTCAACTATTCAAAATGTATATAAGATCAACTTATATCGCATTATCCAAGAGGCTACTTTAAATTTAAACAAATATGCTGGTGCTTTAAATTGCGAAGTAAAAATTCAATCAGAAAAAAATGGACTTTTAAAAATGTCGATTATTGATGATGGACAAGGTTTTGATATAAAAAGCAAAAAAGAGGGTATTGGGTTAAGTAATATGAAAGAGCGGGCAAACTCATTAAAAGGTTATTTTAATATAGAATCAGAGATAGGAAAAGGAACAAAAATAGAAGTTATATTTAATCTTGAGGAACTAACTTAATTTGAGATCAATAATACTAAATGTTATAGAGAAACATAAAAAAAAATATAATTACTAATTATTTTTTACCTCGAAACGACAAAGTTCGCAAAGCTAAATCAATACAAAGCTTTGCGAACTTTGTCTTTTTATAAAAGTTAAGAGTAAAAACGTAATGTTCTCTGCGGTAATTTTTCATTTGTAAACTCCACATGTTTTATTTCATTAACTGATTTAAAAAGATATAAATCTTTATGTCTTATTTAGAACGGCGTTCGTGTTAATCTTTGTTATTTTAATATAAAATATTCTCTTCTATATTAAAATAACATACGTATTTGTTTTATTATCAATATTTTATGTTTTTGTTTAAAGTCCGTAGTTTTTATCTGAAAAGTCCGTAATTTTTATGTTCACACTCCTCTTAATTTAGCGATAAATCTGATGCGTTTTTTAGTTTTTCAAACCAGTAATTAGAAAAAGATTCTCGTAACCGAGAACAGCGTAGCTATTAAAAGAACCTTAATATTTATGAAATCAGCTCACAATGGTTGGTATGTTTTATATGTAAAATGCCATCATGAAAAAAAAGTATTTGATGTACTTGGACAGTTGTCTATTAAGGCTTTTTTACCCACAATTGAGGTTGAGAGTAAGCGTACAGACAGAAAAAAGAATATTCAGAAATTACTTTTTCCGTCTTATATTTTTGTAAAGATTAATTCTTCACTAGACTTTTACAAAACACTTGCGGTTAATGGAGCATGCATGTACATACGTTTTGGAATGGAGTATGCCAAAGTAAGTGACGAAGAAATTAAAAAAATTCAACTTTTTCTATTAGGTAATGATTTAACTGAGATTGAAACAAATGTTGAAAATTTCAGAGTTGGTGACTTTAAAACAATCTCTTACGGTGCATTAAGCGGATTAGAATGCCAGGTTTTAAATACAAATAATATCAATAAAATTGTTGTTAGAATCGATTCCTTACAAAAAAATATCACCGCTACGATTCCTTCCTATTATTTACAAAATTAAAGCTATAAAACCCGGCTTTAGCATTGTAGATAAATTTTATCAAATTAATTTTTAGGGACTTACTATTTTATAGGGAAAAATACTATTTATAATATCTATATTTTCTATGTAGATAATCGACTTTAAAACCATTACACGTTTTTCAGTTATTTTTTAAAGAAAATATTTTTTACAACAAAAAAGTACTACAATAATTCCTTCATAAGATTTTGAAGAAGTTGAATGTTTATCTAATTATAAGATTTTTAAATGACAAACATAGAACAAAAAAGCATTTCGAACTATTGGATAAAAAAAGTTAAAAATAGTCCTCTGGTTAATAGTGTTGAGATAGAAAACCCGAAAATTAAGAGTATACAAGTTGATCGTAATAGTATTTCATTTTTCAGCAAGCTTACCAATGAAAATACTACAGCAGAATTAACTGTTTTACTGGCCGTTTTTAATGCTTTATTAGAACGCTATTTTGAAATTGAAAGTTTTATTTTTTCATCGAAGGTTAATAACGATGAAATAACTTTG
The DNA here is from genome assembly GCF_004362015.1 of Flavobacterium chryseum. Classification (GTDB taxonomy): domain Bacteria; phylum Bacteroidota; class Bacteroidia; order Flavobacteriales; family Flavobacteriaceae; genus Flavobacterium. The sequence continues at coordinate 74,562 of NZ_SNWW01000005.1, read as the reverse complement.
TTGTACAAAAATACTGAAGCGTCTGGCAAGTCATTTAAGGATTATTTGCAGGAAATTAAAAAAGAAGTAAAGGAAGCATACACCTATTCAGAATACGAAGATAAATTACAGAAAAATTATCCCTTTTCTAAATATGCGCTTTTTGGTTTTTTCTATAATTCGAAAACTGCGCAAACAAACCACAATTTTCCGTTTTCATTATCAGTAACTAAAAACGATACAGCATTAGAATTAATAATTTCGTATGATTCTTCATTTGTAGAAGACAGTGTAGCAGATCATTTTTTAAATTCTTATGCAAATTGGTTATTGCATCTGGATCTTTATATTAACGAAACTGTTGATAAAATAGCCATTGTTTCGTTATTAGAAAAAGAGCAATTACTTCATGATTTTAATCCTGCTGCAAAAGATTATGCAAATAAAACTTTGGTTGAATTATTTGAAGAACAAGCAGTAAAAACACCTGATAATACGGCTATTATTTTTAAAAATAAAGAACTGACTTATAAAGAACTTAATCAAAGAGCCAATCAATTAGCGCATTATTTAAGAAAAAAATACAGCATCCAGCCGAATGATCTGGTAGGAATAAAATTGGAGCGAAACGAATTTATACCAATAGTTTTATTAGGAATACTTAAATCGGGAGCTGCTTATGTGCCTATTGAAATTAATTATCCTGAAGAACGCATTCAATACATAGAAAAAGACAGTCAGTGTAAACTGGTGATTGATAAAAATCATTTAAGAAATTATCTTAATGATCCAGACCATTCTAATAACACAGATAATCCTAAAGTAATAAATCACCACAGAGATTTAGCTTATATTATTTACACTTCTGGCACAACCGGAAATCCAAAAGGAGTTATGATATCGCATCAAAATGCGGTTGTTTTGATTTACTGGTCTCAGGAAGAATATAATGCAGACGCTTTTGAGATTGTTTATGCGGCAACTTCGTATTGTTTTGATCTTTCTGTTTATGAATTGTTTTATCCTTTATCTATCGGAAAAAAAATAAGAATTCTTGAAAATGCTTTGGAAATAGGAGAAGCGCTTCAGCATGATAAAAAAGTATTGGTCAATACGGTTCCTTCAAGTATCAGGCATATTATTGAAAGTGGATATAGTTTAAAAAATACTACTATAATCAACTTAGCAGGAGAGCCATTTCCGGTTGATCTTTCTAAAAAATTACTGGATACAAATGCTGAAATAAGAAATCTATACGGACCTTCTGAGGATACGACTTACAGTACGGTGTATAAATTATCTGCACAAAAAGAATACACGAAATCAGTTTCGATAGGTAAAGCCATATCGAACACGAAGGTTTACATATTAGATAAAAATCTGGAATTATTGCCTGTTGGTGTAGCCGGAAAATTATATATCTCAGGAGATGGTTTATCAAAAGGATATCTTAATCGTGCTGAATTAACGGCAGAAAAATTCATTACAAATCCTTTTAGTGACAGCGTTTTAATGTACGATACTGGAGATGTGGCCAAATGGCTTCCGGATGGTACTATTGACTTTTTAGGAAGAAAAGATTATCAGGTAAAACTAAGAGGATATCGAGTTGAACTTGGAGAAATTGAAAATGCAATTCTATCTTTTTCAGAAAACGTAACTGAGGTTGTTGTTCTGGTATTGCAAAATAATGCAGTACAAAATTTAGTTGCTTATTTCACTAAAAACAAAAGAATTGATGAAGAAACACTAAAAAGTTATCTGAAAGAAAAACTGCCTGCTTATATGGTGCCGAACTATTTTATCGCTTTAGATAAAATTCCGTTAACACCAAATGGAAAAACAGATCGAAAAGTTCTGGAAAGTTTGCCGCTTCATCAGCTATCAAATGCTAATTATGTAGCTCCGGGAAATGAAATAGAAAAGACATTAGTTGCTATTTGGCAGGAAATTCTGGGTATTGAAAAAATAGGAATCGAAGATAACTTTTTTGATTTAGGAGGTCACAGCTTAATGATAGGGCAGGTGATCAACAATATTTACAAAAGACTTAACGGTACGATTTCTTATAAAGAGCTTTTTCTTGCACCTACTATTGCACAAATAAGTCAAAAAATAAGAAAAGAAAACTATCAGTCAATTCCTAAAACCGAGGTTCAAAACTATTATCCGCTAACAGCGTCACAACATAAAATGTGGGTTTTGAGTCAGTTTGAAGGCGGTAATAGTGCTTATAATATGCATGGTGCCGTAAAATTAACAGGCGATGTAGATGTTTTAAAACTAGAAAAAGCTTTTAATCTTTTGATTGCTAAATACGAAATTTTAAGAACCTATTTTAAAGCAGGTTATGATGGAGAAATAAGCCAATATATTTTAGAAGAAGGACAATGGAAATTTAACCTTATTCAGGAAAATTATTCAAATAAAGGTAAAGAAGAACTTTCTCAATATTTAAATGAGCAACAAGCTACCATTTTTGATTTAACAAATGCGCCATTACTAAAAGGAGCTCTTTTAAAAATCGAAGGAAACGAACATATCCTTTCTTTGGTGATGCAGCATATTATTGGAGATGGCTGGTCTTTAGAATTATTAATTTCTGAAATTGTTACGACTTACAATAATCTGGTTCAGGGAAATATAATTGATTTTTCAATAACAATTCAATACAAAGATTATGCCGTATGGATGCAATCTCAGGAAAACGAAAAATCAGTTTTAGATTCAGAAGAATATTGGTTATCTGTGTTTAAAGAACAAATTCCTGTTTTAGAATTACCAATTTATAAGAGCCGACCGGCAAAACAAACCTATAGTGGTAATACGCTAACATATTCCTTTTCAGAAGCTTTTTTATCAAAATTAAAGCAATTTTCTAAAACGAATAACGCAACGCCGTTTATGACTTTAATGGCCGGAGTCAATGCTTTATTATACCGCTATACCAATCAAAATAATATTATTTTGGGAACTCCAATGGCAGGAAGAGAACATCCGGATCTGGAAAATCAGCTTGGTTTATTTTTAAACACTTTGGCCATTAAAACCAAAATAACAGGAACTGACAGCTTTTCGGCATTATTAGATGTACAAAGAAAAACGTTAATCGACGCATACGAACATCAAAATTATGCTTTTAGCAGTTTAGTAAATAAGCTTAATCTAAAAAGAGACGCTTCAAGATCTGCCTTATTTGATGTGTTTGTCGTGTTGCAAAATCAGGCACAATTAAAAACTATACACACAAATGCTCCGATGGAAGGAGTTGCTGTAGAGCCATTTGAAATTAAAAGAAATACATCTCAGTTTGATCTTAGTTTTGTTTTTACAGAGAAAAAAGAAGAACTGCTTTTAAGCCTTGAATACAATACAGATATATATGATGAGTTTTGGATTAATGCCATATTCAAACATTTTGAAAACCTTTTAACTATTGCCTTTAACGATGCCAATGTTACGATTGATGCCATAGAATATTTAGAGGAAAGTGAAAAAGAATTGTTGCTAAAGATATTCAACGAAAATGAAATCTATTTTCCAAAAGAAGCTACTATTGTTGATTTGTTAGAATTACAGGCAGATAAAACACCAGACTATTGTGCCTTGATTTTTAATGATGTACAATTGACATACAAAGAACTTCATGAGCAATCAAATCAACTAGCGTATTATCTTCGAGAAAATTATGATATCATACCAAATGATTTAGTAGGAGTACGTTTAAAAAGAGATGAACATTTAGTAATTGTCATTTTAGCGGTCCTTAAATCAGGAGCAGCCTATGTGCCAATAGATGTTAATTATCCAGTTGAACGCATCAATTATATTATAGAAGATAGCAATTGCAAAGTTGTAATTGATGAAAAAGAATTGGATCAGTTTCTTGTAAAAAAGCAAAATTCCGCTAAAGAAAATCTTCAAAAAATAAACAAAGCCGGAGATTTGGCCTATGTTATTTATACTTCGGGAACTACGGGTAAACCAAAAGGAGTTCTTATTACCCATAAAAATGTTACAGCATTTTTATACTGGGCCAAAAAAGAATTTAATACCGGTAGTTTTGATTTAGTTTATGCTGCCACATCCCATTGTTTTGACCTTTCTGCCTATGAAATGTTTTTTACTTTATCTGTTGGAAAAACGATAAAATTATTAGGCAATGCTCTGGAAATAAGCAAAGAATTAAAAAAGGATAAAAGAGTTTTAATCAACACAGTTCCTTCAAGCATCAGAAGTCTGATTGCGGAAGATTTTTCAGCTTTAGAAAATGCAAACATTATCAATTTAGCAGGAGAACCATTTCCTGTAGATATCGCCAGAGAATTACTAAATACTGCGGCAGAAATTAGAAACCTGTACGGACCATCTGAAGATACAACTTACAGTACAACTTATAAATTAGAAAAAGACAAAATATATAAATCAATCCCTATAGGCAAACCTATTGCTAATACACAGGCCTATATATTAGATGAAAATTTGCAGTTAATACCTCTTGGTATTGTTGGTAAATTATATTTAGCAGGTGAAGGAGTAGCGCTCGGCTATCTTAACAAAGAAGAACTTACCGCTACTAAATTTATAAAAAATCCATTTATCAAAGACAGTATCATGTATGATACAGGCGATCTGGTAAAATGGTTTCCTGACGGAAATATCGAATATTTGGGCAGAAAAGATCATCAGGTAAAATTAAGAGGATACAGAATAGAACTGGAGGAAATAGAAAATAGTTTATTACAAATTTCAGATACTGTAAAACAAGTTGTCGTCGTTGTAAAGCATTTTAAAGGCACTGATATTCTGGTGGCTTATTATACCGGAGGTGAAGGTATTTCTAAAAATGATTTTAAAAAATATCTACAAAATATATTGCCCGGTTATATGATTCCGCAATATTATGTTGAGGTTCCGTTTATCCCGCTTTCACCAAACGGAAAAACAGACAAAGAAGCACTTCCGGATATTGATGGAAATACAGAAATTAGTAATGGACTTATTGCTCCAACAGGAAGAATCGAAAAAACATTAGCTCTTATCTGGAAAGATGTTTTAGGACTTGAAACCATAAGTTCAGCAGATGATTTTTTTAGTTTAGGAGGACATAGTCTTAAATTAGGTCAGTTAATTAATAAAATAAATGAACAATTTCAGGTTACTGTTTCTTTTGAAAAATTATTTGAATACTCGGTTTTAAAAGATCAGGCTGAACTGATAAAAAATTCGTTTTCAAATAATTACATGTCTATTGATGCTGTGCCAAATGAGACTTCCTATGAAATGTCATATGCTCAAAAGAGCCTTTGGATGGTGAGCCAGTTTAAAGGAAAAGAGATCGCTTATAATATTCCGGCAGCATATCATTTTCATGGAAAATTTGATATTGAGGCTTTTAAAGAAGCATTTTATCTCGTTATCCTAAAACATGAAATATTAAGAACCGTTTTTAAAGAAGATGAAGAAAAAAACATCAAACAGTTTATTATTCCATCTTCAGCATTTCAATTTTCAGTAGGATATGAAGATTTTAGTACTAATACCGATAAAGAATTACTATTAAAAAATGAAATTCAGCAAACAGCCGGTTTTGCATTTGATTTATTTAGAGGTCCATTATTCAAAGCAAAATTAGTCTGTTTAGGTAATGAACATTATGCTTTTTTATTCGTCATCCATCATATAATATCAGACGCGTGGTCACTACAGCTTCTGATAGAAGAAATAAGTGCTAATTATAATTCAATATTAAAAAAACAAGTTGTGGATTCTTCTCCATTGGCTATTCAATATAAAGAGTATAGCTATTGGTTGAAGAATGAAATGAAAACAAATGCGATTACCAATACTTATTGGATGAATGAATTGCAGGGATATTTAAGACCATTAAAACTTAATTATGATTATTTGCCACAAACGAACGCTGATAATCAGGGCGGAAAAGTAGATTTTTTCCTGAATACGGAGGCTAATTTGTCTATCAAAAAAATTGCTAAAAAACTTAATGTTACTGAATTTACATTTCACTTAGCGGCATTTTTCAGTTTTTTAAACTTACAAACAGCAGAAACAGATATCATATTAGGCGTTCCGTTTGCGGGTCGTGCTCATGCCAATTTAGAAGATCAATTGGGCTATTATGTAAATCTGTTGCCGATAAGATTACATCTTCATGAAAATGAAAATTTCGAGACTATAATTAAGATGGTTCAGGATAAATTATCAAATGCTTTCGAAAATCAAATGTACCCTATCGATTTAATTTTAAGAGATTTAGAATTTGAAAGGGGAGAAAGAGGAACCAATTTTATCAATACTGGTTTTACCTGGAATAACCTTGCCCATGATGAATTTAGAATCAACGAAAATCTTACTGCAAAAGTTCAAAATGTATTTACAGAACAGGTTAAATATGATTTGTGGATAATATCAAACGGTTCAAATTTTATCCTTGAATATAGAAAAGATCTTTTTAGCAGAGATAGTATAGACTTGCTTGTAGAACGATATTTAGTGTTTTTAGAAGCATTATCAAAAAACACAGCAGGAGAAATAGCCTCATACAGTTTTAAAACCCAAAGCGAAAAGCAATTAGAATCTTCCAGAATAAATATCGAAATAAATTTTTAGAACATAGTTCACCTCATTAGTACATACCTAACAAACCTTTTGTTTTTAATTCCATTAATAATACGACATCATGAAGGATAAAAAGATCATACAAGATTATTGGTTTAATAAAATAAAGCAATACAGTAATGATATCAATCATTTACTTAGCCAATATGAGCAAACACCTTCTGGTGAGTATAGTATTTTTTTAAATGACCGATGTTTAGATAAAGTCAATAAATTATCAGGAGGAAACGCCATTGCTGCTGGTACCATTTATCTGTCTGTTTTTGATGCTTTACTAAAAAGATACACCAATAATGAGGTAATTTGGGTGGCTTCATCTCCTTTTCATTTACAGAAAATACAACTCGAAAAAGATACAGTAGTGTTTTTTCAGACACCGGTATCTAATGAAAACTCGCTAAAAGATATTGTAAATGCGACCAAAAAAGAAATCGAAGAAACGCTTATTTATGATGCTATTTCCTTTGAATTAATTCATAATGAATTTTCGAATATTGAAGTAACTCAGGAAGAATACCTTCATTATGCCTTTATCTATAAAGAACTAAACAGTAAAAATACGCTAACGGCTCAGGCAAAACTTTGCCTGGAAATAGATGATAAAAATGTTAAGGGATTATCAATAAAAATCCATTACGATACTGCAAAATACGACAGGTTTTTTATCGAGAACCTAACACATCATTACAATTATATACTTGAAAATATAAGCGATATAATTGATACTAAAATCAGTGAAATTGAATTTATTACGGCTTTTGAAAAACAGCAATTACTTGAATTTTCGGGAGAATCTGAAAAAAGAATTGAAGAAAGTGTTATAACTGTTTTTCACCAGCAGGTTTTGACAACGCCAAGTAATATAGCCTTAGTGCATAAAGGAAAAAAATATACTTATGCAGAGGTGAACCACAAAGCCAATCATTTGGCGTATTGTCTGCAGGAAGATTACGGAATTAAATCCGGTGATATTATTGGAGTAATGACAGATTACTCGGATTATACAATCCTCGCTTTTATTGCTGCCTTAAAAATCGGCGCGGCGTATTTGCCTTTAGATTATAATCTTACAGAAGAAAGACTGGATTATATGTTGTCTGATACCCAACCTAAAGTTATTATAACTCAATTAGAATATTTAAGCCATATTATTAATTATTCAATTCCTTTATTTAGTGTAGATGTGATGCTAAATGAAGAAAATATTCCCAACACAAATCGGGAAAACATAAATGTTAAAGGAGACATTGCCTACATTATGTACACATCAGGATCAACGGGGGTGCCTAAAGGTGTTGTGGTAAAAGAGAAAAGCATTGTAAGACTTGTAAAAGAAACCAATTACATCAAAATTGAACCTCAGGATCGTATTTTGGCCATTTCAAATCCTGCTTTTGATGGTTCTACATTTGATATTTGGGGTGTATTATTAAATGGAGCTACTTTACACATTCCGGAGAAAGATCTGGTATTAAATTTTGAGTTACTGTTTCAGACCATTACACAAAACGAAATATCGGTTGTTTTTATGACTACTGCCTTGTTCAATTCCATGGTTGATACTGATATTGAAAGCCTTAAAAAATTGAGAAAAATTCTTTTTGGCGGAGAAATGGTTTCTGTATCGCATGTTCGAAAATTTATCAATCATAACGGAAGTGGAAAATTAATACACGTTTATGGTCCTACCGAAAATACCACTTTCTCAACATTTCATACTGTAGATCAAGTTTTGGAAGAAGCACAAAACATTCCGATAGGAAAACCAATTTCGTATACACAATGTTATATTCTTAATGAAAGTTTGAAATTGCAGCCTATTGGTATTTCAGGTGAACTTTATGTTTCCGGAGAAGGAGTTGCAGCGGGATATTTAAATAAAGAAGAACTTACATCAAAAAGTTTTATCGAAAATCCGTATTCGAAAAATTCTTTATTGTATAAAACAGGAGATATCTGCAAATGGCTGTCAAATGGTAGTATAGAAATCTTAGGCAGAAGAGATAAGCAGGTGAAAATTAGAGGTTTCAGAATAGAATTAGGAGAAATAGAACGTAAAATAACGAGTTTTAGCACCATTTGCGAAGCTGTGATTTTGGTAAACAAAGACCTTCATGATGTCAAATTTTTGAGTGCTTTTTTTGTTGCAGATATTAATATCAGTACCGATGAACTTCATTCTTATCTAATTCAAAAACTTCCTAAATATATGGTTCCGTCGCATCTTACACAAGTGCCGCAAATACCATTAAACAGAAACGGGAAAACAGATGAAAAAGAATTAGTCAAACTGGCAAAATCTAAGAAAGAAGCAACAAGAGAATTGGTTTTGCCTACAACTGAAATTGAAAAAGCTGTATATCAAATATGGACAGAACTATTTGATAAAGAAGATATAAGCATTACAGATGATTTTTTTGATATTGGCGGACATAGTATTAAAGCGATGAATCTGGTATCAATGATCCATAAAAACCTGAATGTGAAAATTGATATCGGTAATGTTTTTGAAGACAGAAATATTAAAGCAATTTCAGAAACCATATTATTAGCCAAGAAAAGTTATTTTAAAGAAATAGAAGCTTTACAGGAGCAACTAAGTTATTCGCTTTCATCATCTCAACAACGTTTTTGGGCATTAAGTCAATTTCATGAAGCCAACAAAGCCTATACAATTCCGAGTACTTACGTTTTTGAAGGAAATCTGGACAAGCCTGCCTTATTTTTTGCTTTTAAAACAATAGTAGCACGACATGAGAGTTTTAGAACCTCTTTTAAAGAAAATGAAAATCAGGAATTAAGACAAATTATATCACATGAAAACGATAATTTTACTATTGATTGCATTGATTTGCGAGATCGTACAGAAAATGAATTAGAAAATACAATTCGTAATTTAATTCAGGTAGTTTTTAATTTGTCCGAAGGACCGCTTTTAAAAGTGAGTTTAGTGCAAGTGCAGGATTCCAAATGGATTCTGGTATGCGTTATGCATCACATTATTAGTGACGGATTATCTATGGAGGTTTTTATTGAAGAACTGTTGCATTTATATCAGGCTCATAAAAATAATACTCCAACAAATTTAAAACCGCTGAGAATACAGTACAAAGATTTTGCAGCGTGGCAAAATGAAGAATTAAAGGATGAAACTTTACAGGTTCATAAAGCTTACTGGATCGAAAAATTCTCTGGCGAGTTACCAGTTTTAAATCTTCAAAAAAGTAAAATTCGTCCTAAAATTAAAACATATAACGGCGAGACTCTTACTGTAAACATTGATCATACAACTTTACAAAATTTCAAGAATGTATTAGATAGCGAAAACCTGACTTTGTTTATGGGACTCGTATCTATGGTAAACGTATTGATTTATAAATATACTAATCAGGAAGATATTATTCTGGGAAGTTCGATTACAGGAAGAAATCATGCCGACTTAGAAAAACAAATTGGATGTTTTATTAATGTACTGCCACTGCGTTGCCAGTTTTCAGGGGAAGATTCTTTAGTAAACATATTCCGGAATGTAAAGAAGCTGACTCAGGAAGCATACGAACATCAAATTTATCCTTTCGATAAATTAATTGGAAATCTTGACCTGACACATGATATTAGCAGAAATCCTTTGTTTGATTCAACGGTTGTTTTACAAAATGCCGATTTAGATAAAAAAATAAATGCTTTAAGTAGTGAAGGTCTTGAAATAGCATTGTATGAAAAGATTAAAGCATCAGTTAGCCGATTTGATATTTCTTTCAATTTTGTTGAAACAATAAATGGGCTGGAGTTTACTTTAGTTTACAATACAGATATTTTTGATGAAGTTTTTATTCATCAAATTGAAAAACATTTCGAAAGCTTATTGGTGGCAGCAGCAGTTAATCCAAATCACACAATTGCAGCGATTCCTTATTTATCAATTGGCGAAACACAGCTTCTTTCATCAAACTTTAGTTCAGGAGTTTTTAACCCTGAAGTTTGTCTGGATATTATTGATGCATTTCAGGAACAGGTAAATAAGACTCCTGATCATATCGCAGTTGTGTATAAAAACACACAATTAACCTATCAGGAATTAAACTACAATTCTGATAAAGTAGCTCATCTATTAAGTACAGAATATGGAGTAAAAAAGGGAGACAAAATCGGAATCATCTTAGATAAATCAGAGCTTTTGATTGCGACCATACTTGGCGTTTTAAAAGCAGGCGCCATATATGTTCCTATTGATGTAGAAAGTCCTCAGATTAGAAAAAAATTTATTGCAAACGATATTGATACCAACACAATCATTACTCAAATGGAGTATATGTTTGATCTTGATTTTTTTGATGGAAATATTGTCGCCATAGACGTTCAGTTAGATTCTTTAGAAAGTGCTTTAGTTCAGCAAAATAAAAATCAGCCTGAAGACCCTTCTTATATAATGTATACTTCCGGTTCTACAGGAAATCCAAAAGGGGTTTTAGTATCACATAAAGGCGTTACTAGACTGGTTAAGAACACCAATTATATTGATTTTAATACTGTAAACGCCATATTGTCCACAGGCTCAGTATCTTTTGATGCCTCTACATTCGAATTTTGGGGAGCCTTGCTGAATGGTAAAAAGTTAGTCTTATGTGATAAAGAAGATTTATTAAATACAAAAAAACTTTCGGCATTAATAAAATCAGAAAAAGTAGATACTATGTGGTTTACAGCCGGATTATTAAACCAGTTTGTAGATCAGGATATAATGCTTTTTGAAGACCTGACAAATATACTTGCAGGAGGCGAAAAATTATCATCTAAACACATTAGTAAATTACTCGAAACTTTCCCTGCAGTAAACCTAATTAACGGTTATGGACCTACGGAAAACACGACGTTTTCGGCAACATACAAAATTACATCACCCGTAGGAGATGATATTCCGATTGGCAAACCAATCAACAATTCTAAGGCTTATATTTTAGACCAGAATTTGCATTTATGCCCTTTAGGAGTTATTGGAGAAATATATCTGGCAGGTGATGGCTTGTCTTTAGGCTATTTAAATGCAGAAGAATTAAATCATGAAAAATTCCTTAATCCGGGTAGTTTAAACAATGAAAGGGTTTATAAAACAGGCGATTTAGGATTATGGCTGCCAGACGGTAATATTAAATTTTTTGGAAGAAAAGATAGTCAGGTAAAACTTCGCGGATATAGAATTGAATTGAATGACATTGAGAAAACCTTAAGCACTCATCCGAATATAAATGGAGCTGTAGTGGTTTTAAAGCAAGTAGCTGAAGCAGTCGAAGAAAAATTTATCATTGCTTACGTAAAGGCAGATGATGAAATAAATAAAAAAGATCTTAAAGCCTATTTGGGCGACAGGCTTCCTTTTTATATGATTCCAACCTATTTTATTCAGGTAGATGATTTCATTTTAAATAAAAATGGAAAAATTGATAAAGACCTTCTTCCGGATTTTGATTTAACCCAGCTAGAAAGGGAATATGTATCGCACAGAAACGAAATCGAAAAAACGCTGTCTGAAATTTGGACCGAAGTACTTGGTATCGAAAAAATCAGCATAACAGATGATTTCTTTGAAATAGGCGGGCATAGTTTGAGAGCCGTAAAATTAGCCAATATGATTCAGGAAAGTTTTGGTATTGAAATAAGTATCGGACATGTATTTCAATTTAGAACTATCGAAACAATGGCCGAACAGCTTAATTTCAGCCAAAAACAAGAGCAGTTAACGGCAAACAAAAAAGATCTTCAGGAAATAGATATCGACCTATAATACTGTCGAGAATATAAAGCCCGATAATCATACCCTACATTATACTTTAAAATTGAAAATTATCCTCTGAAAATTAAAATAAAACAATGAAAAAATTAATTGATAAATTACAGGGAGAAGGAATTTTACTTGAAATGGTTGACCATAAGCTGAAAGTTTTTGCTGAAAAATCTACTATAGACAATAGTCTCATTGAAGAAATAAAAAAGCATAAAGAAGAGCTGACAGCATTTTTGCTTAGCAATAAAAACCTACAGTCATTAAAACCTGCATTGCCCGAAATCTTAAAATCAGCCGATTTAGAATGCTATCCATTATCTTCTTCTCAATACAGAATGTGGATTTTAAGCCAGATGCAGGAATCTAATTTAGCGTACAATGTTCCAGCTATATATACTTTTGAAGGCAATCTGAATGTAAAAACTTTAGAAAATGCATTTCAGCTTGTTATAGAACGTCATGAAATTTTAAGAACTCAGTTTGTAAACAACGAAAACACCGTTGCACAAAAAATAATTCCTTTTGAAGAAGTAAAATTTCAGGTAGCCAACATTGATCTTAGAAATGCAGTAACTAATGTAAATGAATTAATAAGCTGTGAACTGTCTTATTCTTTTGATTTAGAAAAAGATTTTCTCTTAAAAAGTACCGTTTATCAAATCGCTGATAATAAATGGATTTTCTTTTTTATGATTCATCACATTATTAGTGACGGATGGTCTATGGGTGTACTAATAAGCGAATTATTAGAAAATTATATAGCATTAGAAAAAGGAAATTCAGTTGCTAAAGAACCATTAAACATACAATACAAAGACTACGCAGTATGGCAGCAAAAATTACTGAATGACGGTTACTTTGCAGCACATAAAGAGTACTGGACATCGCAGATTTCAGGAGAAATTCCAAAACTTGATTTTCCTTTTGGTAAAAGAAGACCTGTATTAAAAACCTATAACGGTGACACGGTTTATAGAAAAATAGACAAAAATGTTAGTGCGAAGTTCCTGAAAGTTTGTCTTGATAACGAAAGTACATTATTTATGGGGTTATTGACAGCCTTAAAAATATTGCTTTATAAATATACCAGTCAAACAGATCTTATTGTTGGTTCTCCTATTGCCGGACGTGAGACACAAGTATTTCACAATCAATTAGGATTGTACTTAAATACCATTGCATTACGCTCTAATATAGATGCCAAAGATAATTTTGAATCGTTTTTAAAGAAAATCAAAGACACAACGCTCAAAGCTTATAATTACCAATCGTATCCTTTTGATAAATTAATAGAAGATGCAAAATTAGAAACAGATTTAAGTAGAAATCCGTTGTTTGATATCTTCTTGATTTTACAAAACACCGAAAATGTAAATGTAAAAACGATTGGAAACAATTTAACAGTTGATGCTTTAGAAACAGAAAACAAAACAAGCAAATTTGATTTACTATTTAATTTTGTTGAGGTTGATGAAAATTTAGAATTGAGTATTGTTTATAATACAGATTTGTATGATACTTTTTTTATTGATCAAATGACGGTTCATTTTGAATATTTATTAAGTTTAATTACTTCATTTCCTGTAGAAACAATCGAAAATCTTTCTCTTCTTAGTAATGAAGAAAAGAAAAAACTAATCGTAGATTTTAATAACACGCAATACAATGATCAGGTTTGCACTCCCTTAAATGTTTTATTTGAAAAACAGGTAGAAAAGTTAGCGAACCAAACAGCACTTAGTTTCAAAGACAAAGAATTTACGTTTACAGCATTAAACGAAAAAGTAAATCAGCTGGCGTATTATTTACGTGAAGTAAAAAACATTCAACAAGGTGATTTTGTAGTGGTAAAATTACCAAGAAGCGAGCACATGATTATTGCCCTTATGGCCATAATCAAAGCAGGAGGAACTTACATTCCGGTAGAACCACAATATCCGGAAGAAAGAATAACATTTATCGTAAAAGACAGTCAATGCAAATTTGTAATTGATGAGGAGATATTAGAAAAAATTTCAGAACAATTGGCTTCTTTCCCAAAAGAAAATCCTGAAAGCACGAATACAATTACTGATTTAGCATACGTTTTATATACATCAGGATCTACGGGAAACCCTAAAGGATGTATGATTACGCATGAAGGAGTTACCAATAGAATAGACTGGATGTGGAACGAATATAACTATTCTTATAATGATGTTATTTTACAAAAAACCACTTTTACTTTTGATGTTTCTGTATGGGAAATCTTTATGCCTTTGTGCTGGGGAACCAAAATGGTACTTTGCGAGCAGGAAGATATTTCATCTCCTCACCGCATCTTAAATTTGATAGAAACTCATGCTGTAACCTCGCTGCACTTTGTTCCAAGTATGCTTAATACGTTTATAACATCTTTGGAAAATACAGATAAAATAGCCAATAAACTAATTAGTTTGCGTGCGGTTATAACCAGCGGAGAAGCTTTAACACCAAAAACGGTTAATGACTGGTACATCAAAATAGCTGCTGCACCAATTTATAATCTTTACGGACCAACAGAAGCTTCTATAGACGTTACGTATTTTAATACGGCCAAAGGCAATGAAATTATCCCAATCGGGAAACCAATCTGGAATACGCAGATTTATATTTTAAGTGATTTAGGAACCGTTCAGCCAATTGGTTTAACGGGCGAAATTTGCCTTGCAGGAAAAGGATTAGCTCTTGGATATTTAAATAATCCGGAGTTAACCAATCAAAAATTTGTAGACAATCCGTTTCATCCCGGAGAAAAAATGTACAAAACCGGAGATCTCGGAATGTGGTCTCCAGATGGAAATATAATATATCTGGGCAGAAAAGATTTTCAGGTAAAAATTAGAGGATTTAGAATCGAACTCGAAGAAATAGAAACGGCCCTAAACAAGCATCCTCAAATTACAAATTCGGTAGTTTTAGATCATACACACGAAACAAATGGTGATAAATATCTTGTAGGATATCTTGTTGCCAATACTGAACTGGTTAAGGAAGAACTTAATGTATGGTTGGGCAATAAACTTCCTATTTATATGATTCCGTCTAATTTTGTTGTGGTTGATGCAATTCCGTTAACCAATAGCGGCAAAGTTGATAGAAACAAATTACGCAGTATTGAAGGAATAAGTATCAAAACAACAGTTGCTTATGTTGCTCCCCAAAATGATACAGAGCAAAAACTTGTCGCTATTTGGGAAGAAATGCTAAACAACTCTAAAATTGGTATTCTCGAAGACTTTTTTACACTGGGCGGACACAGTCTTAGTGCGACACATTTATCAAATGTAATAAACAGAGAATTTAATGTAAAAATTAATCTGAGAGATATTTTCGAAAACAGAAATATTCAGAGTTTAGCAACAAAAATATGCGAGTCTAATATTACTATCTTTCAGGAAATTAAAAAAGTTCCGGAAAGTACCAATTACCTGCTTTCGTCTGGCCAGAAAAGATTATGGTTGTTGTCTCACTTAGATGATGCCAGTGTGGCGCTAAACATGTACAAAGTTTTTATGTTTAACGGAATTTTAAATATTTCTGTATTTAAAGAAGCTTTTCTCGCAGTAATAAAGAGACATGAAAGCTTAAGAACCGTTTTTAGATTAGATAAAAATGGCATTGTTAAGCAATACATTCAACCTTTTAATCAAGGTTTACTGAATTTGACAATTGAAGATTTCACACAAAATCAATATTCTCAAGAAATTATAGATAATAAAATTGGTCAGGAAATAGATAAGTCTTTTAATCTGGAAGAAGATTCTTTATTGCGATTAAAGTTATATCAGATAAAAGACAATCAATGGATGTTTTCTTTCGTGATGCATCATATAATAAGCGACGGATTGTCTATGAATGTTTTGACAAAAGAATTTGTATCTAATTATCAAACGCTAAGCAAAGAAAACACAGTTGCCAATAATGATTTAAAAATTCAGTATAAAGATTACGCGCAATGGCAAACAGATCAGTTTCAAACAGACGATTATAAAAATCAGCTGCAGCATTGGCTGAAAAAGTTTGAAGGAGAAGTGCCAGTATTAGACTTTCCAACAGATAAATCTAGAGCATTAATTAATGCCTATCAGGGAGATTCGGTTGATTTTATAATAGAAAAAGAAACTTTCTCAAAATTCAAAAAATTCTGTGAGAGCTATTCCATCACCGTTTTTACGGGACTTCTATCTTTGGTTAAAACTCTATTATACAAATATACCAATCAACAGGATATTACTGTAGGAACACCAATTGGAGGAAGAATACATACAGATCTTGAAGACCAAATCGGACTTTATATCAATACGGTTCCTTTGCGTACTGTATTCAATGAAAACAGTGATTTTATAAGTTTACTGCATAAAGTAGAGAAAAGTGTTATAGATGCACAAGAGAATCAAATGGTTGCCTTTGATGAACTTGTTCTCAATTTAGATCTTAAAATGAGTCGCAACAGGCATCCCTTATTTGATGTTTGGTTTGTATTAAGAGACAATTCTATAGAAGCTGATAAAATAGCACTTGAAATAGAAAACCTGCAAATTGCTGAATACGATAATGTAACCCTAAAAAAATGCTTGTTTGATTTAGTATTCAACTTCATAGAAAATGAAGGACAATTAGAAGGACAAATTCAGTACAAATCTGGATTGTATTTTCAGGAAACGATTGTACGAATAATATCAAATTTAAAAACACTTCTAACTCAGATAATGGTAAGTGCTGATAAAACTCTGGTTGCATTACCATTCCTAAATTCTGAAGAAGAAAATTTAATCTTAAATGTATTTAATAATACAACAAAAGATTACAGCACCTATCCGGATACGTTACTTGATCTTTTTGTAAAACAGGCAGCAAAAACACCGGAACAAACCGCAATTGTTTTTGAAGACAAAAAAATAAGCTATCAGGAACTAGATGAATTATCAAATAAACTGGGGAATTATTTAAAGAAAAAATACGGTATAAAGCCAAATGAATTCGTTGGAGTTAAATTAAACAGAAGCGAATGGAATGTCATTTCGTTACTTGGAGTTTTAAAAAGCGGAGGCGTTTATGTACCAATTGACATAGCATATCCTGAGGAAAGAATTGATTACATAATTGAAAACAGCGATTGCAAATTAGTAATCGATTCTGATGAAATTTATGATTTCAGATCAATGGAAAAACTGTACAGTAATGCCTTAGATGCGTGTTCTGTCAAAGCAGATCATTTGGCTTATTTGATTTACACTTCAGGTTCAACAGGTCTTCCTAAAGGAGTTCCTATCAAACACGGCGCGATTTCAAATACGATTCTATCACAAATAGAAATTTTCGGAAATGAAAACAAAGAAAAAGCCCTTCAGCTAGCTTCGTTTTCTTTTGATGCTTCAATTTCAGAAATATTTACCGTATTGGCTTCGGGCGGAGAATTGCACATCATAACAGACGATGTGAAAAAAGACACCGAAGAACTGGAAAATTATATCGAAGAGCACGGGATTAATTTTGCTACCATTTCGCCATCTTATTTGAAGTTATTAAAGCTTGATAAAATCAAAAATTTAAAAAAGTTAGTAACTGCGGGAGAAGCGGCTGTGAGTGAAGATGTTAGAAAATATCTTGATTTTGGCGGAACTTGTTTTAATGCTTATGGACCAACAGAAACTAGTATTTGTGCTACCGTCTATAAAATTACCGATAATAATCAGCTTTCTGAACTTTCAAATATCCCAATAGGATCTCCAATTGCAAATACCAGAATTTACATTCTTGGGGTAGATGAAAAATTGCTTCCGCTTGGAGCTATAGGTGAAATCTACATAAGCGGCGCAGGTTTAGCCGATGGATATTTAAACAATCCTGAAATGACAAATCAGAAATTTATAGATAATCCATTTACTAAAGGTGAAAAATTATACAAAACCGGAGATTTAGGAAAATGGTTAAATAACGGAACCATTGAATATGTCGGACGAAATGACGATCAGGTAAAAGTGAGAGGATTTAGAATTGAACTGGGCGAAATAGAAACAGCTATCAAACAGCATGAAGCAATTGAAGATTCGGTTGTAGTAGTCAATGAAGACAGTTTAGGAATTAAGGAAACCATTGCATTTTTTGTTTTGAATTCAGATGCAGATAAAGATGAAATCAAAGAATTTTTAGAAGATAAACTTCCTGAATATATGATTCCGTCACATTTTATAAGCTTAAAAGAATTTCCGCTTACCATAAATGGAAAAATAGATAAAAAGAAACTTTTACAGAATAAATCTATAACTGAAAATTATTCCAGAAACTATCTTGCACCAAGAGACGAAGTTGAAATTCAGTTAGCAGCTTTATGGGAAGAAGTATTGGAAATCGATAAAATAGGTTTGCTGGATGATTTCTTTAAAATAGGAGGTCACAGTTTAAAAGCCACTTATTTGATTACAAGAATAAAAGCTGAATTTAATGTAAAGCTCGATCTTGTTTCGATTTTCAATAATGCGACTCTGGAAGAAATGAGCGTTGAAATAAAGAAAGCACAAATTGTTAATAATGAGGTTACTATCAGAGATGACTTCGAAAATATCTCTATATAATTTAATCATATTTTTTTAAAACTATAAAAACATCTCTAAAATGGGTACTCAAAAAATATATCTGAAAAACAACGTACAAGTAGAACCATTAATTTCAAACTGGTATGCATGGCATCATATAATCCCGCCAATTCTTACGGGTTTTAATGTCGTAAACAGATACATTCCTATCATGGAATCATATATAAACGATCCAAGTATACATGAGGCAGCCGTAAAAGACCCTGCTTTTAGAGGAGGACCTTTTATAGATCTGGACAAAAAACATGTTTATGAAGTAGAAGCATTGTTGGAAAACACAAAAAAAATGGCAGGTCCTCTTTTTGAATTTGTCGATGCTGTAAAAGAATTAGACAAATTATTAAAGAAAAAAGCAACCGGATTCCTGATGCAGCCGCTTTATAAAGAAGTTCCATCACCAATTAGAGGCTATGTAGAATTGTATTACGACAGACATCACAGACCCGATTTTAGGTTTTATGAACCTCTGATTTATGCAAGTCCTTATTATATAGAATCTTTTCAATCTGTAAAGCTGTCATTAATTAACAAAGATGCCGACAGGCCTTTTATTTTTTCTACGCCAAGATTATCCAATCTGGAGGCGGCATTAGAACTTAAATTGCCTTTTAAATCGAAACAAATCGACGAATTGTTTAAAATGAAACGTGAGCCTCAAACCTTTGAGTACATTGCAGACCTTTTGAATATTGATAAAAATGATGAGGCATTATTTAAAGATTTATTTACTACAGAAGAACCTAAAAAGTATGAAAAATATACCGGAGACAGTATGCGTATCAGATACTTTGGTCATGCCTGTATCTTAATCGAAACCAAAGAACATTGTATCGTTCTGGATCCTGTTTTGAGTTATACCTACGAGTCTGATGTGTCAAGATATACGTATGATGATTTGCCTGATGAAATAGATTATGTATTAATTACACACGGGCATCACGACCATATATTGATGGAAACCATGCTGCAAATACGACATAAAGTTAAAAACATAATTGTCGGAAAAAGCATTGGAGGAGCTATACAAGATCCTTCATTAAACCTGTTATTAAGAAATCTTGGATTCGAAAATATTATCGAATTAGAAGAATTACAAACCGTTACACCTATCGATGGTATCAAAATTACAGGAATTCCATTTATCGGTGAGCACCATGATATTCATATTAACAGTAAACTTTCATATCACGTAGAATTAGACGGATATTCTTTATTAGCTGTAGCTGATTCCTGTAATCAATCGCCGGAATTGTATCAGCATGTTCACGAAATTATTGGTGATGTAGACGTCTTGTTTATGGGAATGGAATGTGACGGAGCACCTGCTTCATGGGTTTACGGACCAATTTTTACGACCAAACAAGAACGCGAAAAAGACTTTAGCCGTAGAGGAAGAGGCAGTAATTATGACGAAGGAATCAAGATGGTAAACTGCTTTAATGTCAAAGAAGTTTATGTATATGCCATGGGTGAAGAGCCTTGGGTAAGACACATTCTTGATGTTGAATATACAGATGAATCAAACCCAATCGTACAATCGAATATGCTAATCAAAGATTGCAGAAACAGAGGCATTGTAGCAGAACGATTATTTGCTGAGAAAGAATTATTTAAGCAAAATGTGCTAACGTATTAATTCTCATCAAATCCTTCATTAACACAAGACTAATATCAATTTATTTTCTTTAATAATTCATCCTATGATATCAGATTTATATTTAAAACTAAAAGAACAGAACATTCATATTGACGTAAAAGACGATAATCTTGACATTAAGGCACCCGCTGGTGTATTAACAAAAGACATAATTGATGAAATTAAAAGAAACAAAGCTGATTTAATTAGTTTTATCAATCAATACAAGTATGACAAAGCGAGCATTATTCAAAAATTTGCCGTAAGTTCAGATGCAAAATATCCTTTGTCTTCATCACAGTTAAGACTTTGGATCTTAAGTCAATCCGAAAAAGGAAATGTAGCCTATAATTCTGTTGGAGGATATATTTTTGAAGGAACATTAGATCACAAAGCATTAAACGAAGCCTTAAATGAAGTAGTTTTAAGACATGAAAGTTTGAGAACTGTTTTTCAAGAAGATCTAAACGGGAATGTCAATCAGGTTGTTAAAGAAATTGAAGCTATTGATTTTTCTATCGAACATTGTGATTTGCAAAATACAGATCATGCTGAAAAAATCTTAAAAGAGCAAATTGCTAAAGATTCTTTAATTCCTTTTCATTTATCAAAAGGACCACTTTTTAAAACAAAGCTTTATCAATTAGAGCACAACAAATGGGCATTTATTTACACCATTCATCATATTATTGTAGATGCTGTGTCTATGAATATATTCATTGCCGAAATCTTGGAGCAATACAACTCTAAAAAGCAAAACAGAGCAAGCAAACTAGATGTTTTAAGAATACAATATAAAGATTATGCTAACTGGGAAAACCAGCAGCTTACAGGTAAAAAGTATGAGGAACTTAAAGCATATTGGCTCAATCAATTTACCGGAGAATTGCCGGTTTTAACTATGCCTGTCGATAAAAAAAGACCTATTCTGCAAACATTCAACGGGGGCACGATAGAAAAGAAAATAGAGTTGAAATTATCTGAAGCCATTGAAAAGCTGATAAGAGATAACGGAGCCACCATGTTTATGGGATTAACCACTGTAATCAATACTTTATTATATAAATTCTCAACTCAGGAAGATATCATAATCGGAACTCCTGTTTCGGGAAGAGAAAATGATGATTTGCAAAACCAAATAGGGTATTACGGAAATACGCTTGCTATGCGCATGCAGTTTAAAAAAGAAAACACTTTTTTTGAATTATTAGAGTATACCAAAAAGCAAGTGCTTGGTGCTTATGAGCATCAAATGTTTCCTTTTGCGACATTGGTAAAAGAGTTACAATTAAAAAGAGATCCAAGCAGAAATCCGCTTTTTGATGTTCAGGTTATTTATGGAGAAAATGATAATCATAAAAAAAGCAAAAATTTAGAAGGTCTTAAAGTTTGGGCTTATGAATTTGAAGAAAAATTGACCACCAGTCGCTTCGATATGGTTTTTAGTTTTTATAAAGAAGACAATCATTTAGTTGTAAACATTCAATACAATACAGATGTTTTTTCAGAAAAAATAGTACATCAAATTGCAGATCATGTTTCCGTTATCATGACTTCAATTGTCAATAATCCGTATGAACAAATTTACAAATTAGAACATATTGCAGAGCAGCAAAAACAGCAGCTATTGCATATTTCTAAAGGGAATTTTCTTTCATTTAATACCGAACAAACCATATTGGATTTGTTTAAGGAACACGTACAAAAAACGCCCAATGCTATAGCTTTGGCGTTTAAAGATAAAAAGTCGACCTACAAAGAATTAGAGGAAGAATCGAATAGGTTTGCCAATTATTTATCAGCCAATTATGACCTCAAAAAAAATGAATTTATAGGGTTAATGATTAACAATTCTGAAAATGTATTAGTTTGTATATTAGGAATTTTAAAAACCGGAAGTGCTTATGTACCTATAGATCCTGAATATCCAAAACAAAGAATTCAGCATATTATTCAGGATACGCAGCTAAAAGTGCTGATCACACAATCAGATTATCTTTTTGATCTGGATTTTTATTCGGGAGAAATTTTTGCCACAGATATTCAAATGGATTCTCTTGCGGCAGAAAGCACACAATTTGAGGCTCAGGTTACACCAGATACTATTGCGTATATAATATATACTTCAGGATCAACAGGCAATGCAAAAGGTGTAGTTATAGATCATGAAAATTTAATGTTTTCTACCATTGCAAGACTTGATACTTATCCTGATGTTGATGCTTTTTTATTGCTTTCATCAATATCATTTGATAGCTCTATTGCTGGGATTTTTGGAACTATTACAGGAGGAGGAAAATTAGTTTTCGCCCCTAAAATCAGGGTTTCAGACATTGATACTATTGTTGATATTATTATAGAAGAAGAAGTATCTCACTTATTGACAGTTCCTTCCTATTATCAATTACTGATTAACGAATTAAGTGAGCGCGATAATAAACTAAGAAATATTATTGTTGCAGGCGAAGAATGTACCAAATTATTGGTCGATTTGCATCAAAATACAGCGACGCTAAAAAACGCGAAACTTTTTAATGAATACGGACCAACTGAATGTACCGTTTGGGCAAGTTATTATGTATATGAGCCAACGCATGAGTTTATTCCTTCTATCGGAAAAGCAATTGCCAATAGTGCTGTCTATATTTTAAATGATAATAACGAACTTTCTGTTGATGGGCTTATTGGAGAAATTCATATTGCAGGCAAAGGTTTATCAAGCGGATATCTCAACAATCCTGAACTCTCAAAAGAAAAATTTATAGATAATCCTTTTGAGCCAGGCACTAAAATGTACAAAACAGGAGATTTAGCCAAAAGATTTTCAGATGGTAATATTGAGTTTTTAGGCAGAAAAGACAATCAAATCAAGATTAGAGGAAATCGTCTGGAACTGGGAGAAATTGAAAATGCAATTTTAAATTTTAACGGTATTGATGGGGCAGTAGTAACGTACAGCGAAGGTAATTTAACAGCAAACCTTTTAACCAATGTTGCCATAAATCTCGAAGACCTTAAAAAACATCTTAAACAACAATTACCGGTATTTGCATTACCGGGCTATTATACGATTTCAAATGAATTTCCATTATTACCAAATGGTAAGGTTGATAAAAAAGCATTACTACTTTTAGCCAACGAACATTCCTTAAACAATGATGCTTATGTAGCGCCAACCAATGAGGTAGAAGCTACTCTGGTAAATGTATTTCATGAAATACTGCAAAAAGAAAACATAGGCATAAAAGATGATTTTTTTTCTTTGGGAGGAGATTCTATAAAAGCAATACAAATAATATCCAAACTAAAACAAAAAGATTTTGCACTTACGGTTCAGGATATTATGCAGTTTGCCAATATACAGGAATTAGCATTGCATGTAAAATTGGTGAAACAGGAAATAGATCAAAATGCTGTAACCGGAATCATTTCACTTACGCCAATTCAGAAATATTTCTTCGAAGTGACTTCACAAGATCAAAATCATTTTAATCAATCCGTATTGTTAAAATCTTCAAAGCCGCTATCTGAAGAAGGACTGACACAAATTTTTCAAAAATTAATCGATCATCATGATGCTTTAAGAGCGGTATTTAAAGAAGAAGGAAATTCGTGGATTCAGAAAATTAAAAACGAAGGTTTTGAATTCAAGCTGAATGTTCATTCGAATGTCAATGATGCTCAATTTAATACAATTTGCGACGATTACCAATCTTCTTTCGACTTAGAAAAAGGACCATTGTTTAAAGCCGTTTTACTGAAAAAAGAAAATACAGATTATTTATTGCTTCTTTCTCATCACTTGGTTATTGACGGGGTTTCATGGAGAATTATTTTAGAAGATTTAGTGACATTATATGGGCAATACGAGGTTGGAAACGAATTAGAATTACCATTAAAAACACACTCTTTGAAATATTGGCAGGAAAAACAATTAGAATATGCTAATTCGTTGACCATGATCGAAGAACAAGTTTATTGGTCTTCTATGGATGAAAAGGTACGTTTTAGTACATCTGAATTGCCTAAAGATTTTGATTATCAAGGCAATAATCTGTATAAAGATTTTGAAACAAAACTTTTTCAGCTAGACCACTCAACGACCGAAAAATTACTTACTGAATCACACAAAGCCTACAAAACCAATATAAATGATGTTTTAATTACCGCTTTGTCGCTGGCAATAGGCAAAAATTTTGATGTAAACGATGTGACCATTCAATTGGAAGGACACGGAAGAGAAGATATTAATTCAGAGATAGATGTAACCAGAACAGTGGGTTGGTTTACCACAATTTATCCGGTTTTGATAGCGCTGAAAAAGAATAAAGACAACATGAGTCAATTGATAGAAGTCAAAGAAACCCTGCACCGAATTCCCAATAAAGGTATCGGATTTGGCATTTTGAAATACTTAAAAGAATGCGACTTCACTATAAAAGCAGATGTTTCTTTTAATTATCTGGGTGATTTTGATTTAGGAAAATCGAAGAAAGACGAGCAAATTTTTCAATTTACAGATGAGTATAAAGGAAAAGAAATAGCTGTTAACATTGAAAGAACAGGAACACTTGATGTATCAGGAATTTTAATTAATGACCAGCTGCAAATTATGCTTTCGTTTAATACACATTATTTTAAAAATGAAACCATAGAAAATTTAAAAGAAAGCTATAAAAAAGAACTCGAATATCTCATTTCCTGCCTTTCTGAAGAAAAAGAAACCCATTTAACTCCCGTTGATTTCACATACAAAGGTTTAGATATAAGTAGTTTGGAAGAATTAAATAAAATGCTATAACATACTTAGTAAAAAAGCTATGAAAATTAAAGACATATATCCTCTTACTCCCTTGCAGGAAGGAATTTATTTCCATTGGAAAATTTCTAAATCAATGTATTTTGAGCAGTCATCTTATAAAATACAAAGTGAACTTGACATCAATTTTATCAAAGAAAGTTATGAACAACTGATTGCAAGACATGATGTGCTTAGAACCTGCTTTTTAGATAACTTAGGAGAAGATATTTTACAAGTAGTTCAAAATGAAGTTCCTTCCAATTTTCAATATCTGGATATAACAGAAAACCCGCTTCATACCATAGATTCACTAAAACTGGAGGATATATCAAATGATTTTGATCTTACCAAAGGATCGCAAATGCGTCTTATGGTAGTAAAAACAGATAAAGATATTTATGAATTTATATGGAGTCACCATCATATTGTAATGGATGGCTGGTGTATAGGAATTTTGATCAAAGAATTTTTTACCATTTATGAAGGTTTGCTTCATGGAAAAAATGATGTCTTGCCAAAAATAAAACCTTATGCAGAGTATGTGAAGTGGTTAATGAAAAATGACAAAGAAAAAGCAGTACAATACTGGAATAATTATTTGGATGGATTTCAGGGAAAAGTAGGCTTGCCTTTTCAAAAACAAGACACAAACGCTTACAAACCTGGAGAAGTTTTTTATACCATAAATAAAGATTTAAGAGAAAAATTAACTGCCTTTTGTCAGCAAAACAGTGTTACCGAAAATGTATTTTTTCAAACCATCTGGGGTATTTTACTGGCAAAATACAACAATACAAACGATGTTGTTTTTGGAGGTATTGTTTCAGGAAGACCCGCAGAAATACAGGGTGTAGAAAATATCATTGGTCTTTTTATAAATACGATTCCGCTTAGGGTACATTTTGAAAAAGAAGCTACCGTAAAACAGATTTTACTAAAAGTACAGCAAAAAGCCATAGAAAGTTTGCCGTATCATTATCAGTCTATTGCAGAAATACAGCTAAATGCCAATAGAAATCAACAGCTCTTTGACCATATAATGGTTTTTGAAAATTATCCTGTTGAAGAAATCATAGCGAGCGAACTCTCCTCTGAAAATAAAAAAGCAAACATCAAATTATTAGAAGCAGACTCTTACGAAGGCGAAGGGTATGACTTTTCTCTTGTTGTAGTTCCGGGAAAAGAAACTATGGTTCGCTTTACATATAATGCAGCAAAATATATTCAAAACGATATTGAATCGCTAAAAAAACATTTTGAATATCTTTTAAATCAGGCAGTAGAAAATTTTGAAAAGCCTGTTTCTGAAATTGAACTTTTAAATGAATCAGAAAAAGAAAGTATACTTTTATGGTCAGGACACGCTTCTTTGATAGATGGTTGTCAGGAATATACTTTAGTTGAAATGTTTGAAACTGCTGCGGCAGAAAAACCAGGTAACACAGCTTTAACTTTCGGTGAAAACGAATATAATTTTTCAAAACTAAATGTAATTGCCAATCAATTTGCACATTTTCTAAAAAAGCAGCATAAAGTGTGTTTAGGAGATTTTATAGCGATACAATTAGAGAGAAGCGATTTGCTAGTTATCGCGCTTTTGGGCGTTTTAAAAGCAGGAGGAGTTTGCGTTCCTTTAGATGTTAATTTGCCATTAGACAGAGTCAATTATATTTTAATGGATGCGGATTGCACTATTATAATCAACGAGGAACTTATTAATCGTTTCAAAAACTATCCAAAAACAGATTTAATTCTTTCAAATACGGATGTTTCACCGTCAGATCTGGCGTATGTAATGTATACTTCGGGTTGTGCCGGAAAACCAAAAGGAGTACTTGTAGAGCATAGAAACATTTGCGCTTTGTTTAACAATGCAAAAATAAATTTTTCATTAAATCAGGAGCCTGTAATGCCTTTGCTTGCTTCCAGTTCATCAGATATTTTTCTTTTTGAATTGTTTTATCCTTTACTGTCTAAAGGAAAAGCAATTATATTGTCTAATGAAGAAATTAAAGACATAGAGGAGCTTACAAAAACTCTTTTTCAAACCAATAGTTTTCATGCAGTACCAACTTTGATGAAAACTATTATTAATTATATTAAAACCAATAAAAACGAAAATACATACAATCATATAAACGCCATATTTATTGGAGGAGATAAAATACCTACAGGTCTTTTAGAAGAAATAAGAGCCGTATTTTCTAATGCCTCCATACACGTGCTGTACGGACAAACGGAAGCATCTGTTTTTATCACAACCCAAAGTTATCAGCCAGGCGTAAAACAATTTCAAAATGCTGTAATAGGCGAAACCAATGTTTATAATGCCGCTTATGTATTAGACGAAAATTTAAAATTATGTCCTTTTTACAGTATCGGCGAGTTATGCATTTCAGGAAATCAGGTAGCGCAAGGATATTGGAACAAGCGTGAAATAACGGCTGAAAATTTTATAAAAAATCCTTTTAAACCTAATTTAAAACTTTTTAAAACGGGAGATTTGGTTAGAAAACTTCCAAACGGAAAACTAGAGTTTGTAGGCAGAAAAGACAATCAGGTTAAAGTAAAAGGGTATAAAATAGAATTAGAAGCCATAGAAAAAGCTTTATTGTCTCATAAAGATATAGACTTTGCTATTACAAGAACAATTGCAGTATCAGAAAACGAAAAGCAAATTGCAGCTTACGTAAAAACAGTAAAACCAATAAGCACAGAAGAAATTTTTCTTTTTCTTCAGGAAATATTGCCAACATTCATGGTTCCGGATTATTACATACAATTAGACGAAATTCCATTAATGATTAACGGAAAAGTAGATTTTAAAAAATTGCCTTATCCGGTAATTACCAATAATGTAAAAGAAGAATCTGTTGAACCTAAAACAGAAGTAGAAATAAAATTGGCCGCGATATGGAAACGTATTCTGAACAGGGAAATAACAGGCGTTAATGATAATTTTTTCCATTTGGGTGGGCATAGTTTAAAAATGATAAAACTCTCCAACCAGATTTTGGCGGGTTTTAACGTGCATATTTCTGTAAAAGAAATCTATGCACATCATACCATAAAACAACAGGCTGCATTTATTGATGGTGCACTAAACAAAAATACAACTTCCATTCCTAGAACAATAAGTGCAGCCAGTTATCCTTTATCTTCTTCTCAATACAGAATCTGGAATATCTGTACGCTAAATGACGAAGCCAATAAAGCATACAATATTCGATTAATAGATATTAAAAATATTTTTATAGACAAAGATATTTTAGCGAAAGCATTGCATAGCCTGATACTAAGACACGAGATTTTGAGAACAGCATTTGTTACCGAAAAAAACGGAGAACCAAGACAAATTATCATTCCGGCAGAACAGGTAAAACCATTAAAAATTCATTACAAAGATCTGCGACAAAGTCAGGATACGGATAAAGATTTGCAGCTGGCCATTGAAGAAAGCGGTGACGTTTCTTTTGATTTAGAAGAAGGTCAGTTAATTAAAATTGAATTGATAAGCCTTAAAGATAATCAATGGATTATTAGCGCTCTTTTTCACCATTTAGTTTTTGACGGATGGTCAACAGATGTTTTTGTAAACGAACTTTATACTTTATATGAAAAATATAGTCAAGGCCAAGAACCAGATTTGGCTCCTTTAGAAATACAGTATAAGGATTATGCCGCTTGGGAACAAAATTTAATCAAAAACGGGGACTTAAAATCTCACAAAGAATATTGGCTGCAGCAATTTGAAGGCGATTTACCAATTTTAAATGAATTGGGAGATAAAAAAAGACCCAAAATCAGAACCTATAATGGCGCCGTAATTTCCAATGTTGTAGAGGGCGATGTATTAAAAGAATTAAAACTATTATGCGCCAATGAGGAAGCTTCATTATTTATGTTATTTTTAGCCATAACAAACGTTTTGGTCAATAAAAATACAGGTTACGAAGATGTTATTATCGGAAGTCCGATATTTAACAGAGATTATCCTGAATTGTTTGATCAAATTGGTTTCTATGCTAATACAATTGCATTGCGCACACGTTTTGATGAAAATGCTTCGTTTTTAGACATTTTGGCACAAGTCAAAGACAATGTACTGAAGGCAATGGAGCATCAGAAATTTCCAATGGATGAATTAATCAATGCGCTGGATATTAAATACGATGCCAGCCGAAATCCGCTATTTGATTTAGTGGTTACCATTAGAGAAGAAAACAAAAAAACATCCGATCTGAATCCGTATGATGCGACAGGTAATAATACCAATTCTAAATTTGACTTGACATTAGATTTTTTAATTGTTGAAGATCAACTGACTATAACACTGCAATATAATACAGATGTGTTTTCTGCTCAAAAAATCACTTCACTGCTACATCATTTAGAGCAGATATTATTACAAGTTGCCAGTAAAAATGATCAGAAAATAAGTGCTATTGATTGCTTAACATTATCAGAGAAAAAATATTTATTAGAAGAATTAAGTGGTCATCAAACAGAGTATCCAAGAGAGTTTTCTATTATAGAATTGTTTGAAAAGCAAGCGGCATTAACACCTCAAAAAACAGCTCTTGTGTACCAAAATCAAAAATACAGCTATCAAAAACTGAATGAGATCGCGAACCAACTTGCCAATTATTTAAAAGATCATACTAATATAACCAGTGATTTTGCTGCTATTATTTTGCCAAAAAGCGAATGGCAAATAATAAGCATTTTGGCCGTGCTGAAATCCGGATGTGCTTACGTTCCTGTTACGACAGATTATCCTCAGGAAAGAATCAATTATATTATTAAAGATTCTAATGCCGAATGTCTTGTTAATGCTACTTTAATTGAAGAATTTGTAAAAACACAGCAAAACTATTCAACTCAGTTTGAAACTCAATATGCAAAAGCAAATGATTTAGCTTATGTCATGTATACATCAGGTTCTACCGGAGAACCAAAAGGGGTTTTAATACAACAGCAAAGTGTGGTAAGATTGGTAAAAAATACCAAATTTATCAATCTTACAGGAGAAGAAATATTATTGGCCACAGGTTCATTTTCTTTTGATGCAACTACTTTTGAGTATTGGGGAATGCTTTTAAACGGTGGAACATTAGTAATGTGTGAAGAGCATACATTATTGTCAACTAACGATATGTCTGACGTAATTGCACGCGAAAATGTAACTATAATGTGGCTAACGGCTGGCTGGCTGCACCAATTGGTAGACGATAATATTTCGTTGTTTCAAAATCTGAAAACAATATTGTGCGGTGGTGATGTTTTATCTCCATATCATATTACGAAACTAAAAACCACTTATCCTGAATTGGTCATAATCAATGGTTACGGACCTACTGAAAATACTACATTTTCGATAACCCATACGATCAATTTGCCAATAGAATCCTCTGTTCCTATAGGTGTTCCGATAAGCAATAGTACCGTTTATATCATGGATAAAAATCATCGTTTGGTACCAAAAGGTGTTATTGGCGAAATATATGTTGGCGGCGATGGTATTGCAAGAGGATACTTAAACAATCCTGAACTAACAAATGCCAAATTTTTAAACAACCCTTACAATACAAAAGAAAGATTGTACAAAACAGGCGATTTAGGAAAATGGTCAAACAATAATACGATAGAATTTATTGGCAGAAGAGACAATCAGGTAAAAGTTCGTGGTTATCGAATAGAGTTGGGAGAAATCGAAAATATTTTATGTACACATGAATCTATAACTTCTGCTCTTGTGGTCATAAAGGATGATTTAACAGGCGAAAAAAGCATAATTGCCTATGTGGTTTCAGATCAAAACACCGAAAGTCATGTTATAAAAGACTGGTTAAGAACTCGTGTTCCAAACTATATGATTCCGAATCACTTTGCCTTTTTAAATGAATTTCCATTAAATATAAACGGAAAAATAGACCGAAACAAACTTCCTGAAATTGAATTCTCATTAGCAGATAGAAAAGAATACATTTTGCCGCAAACAACTACGCAAAAAGCGTTGGCAGAGATTTGGAAAAATGTTTTAGGAATCGAAAAAATTGGCTTACTGGATAATTTTTTTGAGATTGGCGGACATAGTTTAAAAGCAGTAAAAATATTTAATCTCATCAATAATCAGTTTGATGTTAGAATTATGATAACCGATTTATTTAACAATCCAACCTTAGAGAGTTTGGCTAATGAAATTGATAATATGATTTGGGCCAACAAGGAAGAGCCGGAAGATGTTGAGAGTGATAACATAACGATCTAACGAAAATCTTCTATTATGAAGCGCTCAAATTACTAACTCAAATAGGTTCACTAGTAAACGAACAGTATTTATTCCATGAAAATAAAAGACATATATCCATTAACTCCATTGCAGGAAGGGATCTTTTTTCACTGGCATGTTTCAAAAAATGTTTATTTTGAGCAGTCCAGCTATGAGGTTTCCGGCGAATTAAAAGTAGAATTGCTTCATAAAGCATTTGATTTTATAGTTTCCAGACATGATGCCCTTAGAACCTGTTTTAATAACACGATAGGAAATGATATCTTGCAGGTTGTAGTAGAAAGTATTCCTTCGGGTTTTACGTATCAGGATGAAAGTGCGAATGAAATTTTTTCGCTGGAAAATTTTAAAAAGGCAGATAAAAAAAGAGGATTTAATCTTTACAAAGGTTCACAAATACGGTTAACGGTTCTAAAATTAGGAGAAAATACCTTTGAGTTTATTTGGAGTCACCATCATATTATTTTAGATGGCTGGAGTATAGGGATATTAATCAATGAGTTTTTTTATGTCTACAGATGTTTGTTGGAAAATAAACCTTTTACATTATCTCCGCCACCTAGCTATTCAGAGTATATAAAATGGCTGATGAAATTAGATAAGGAAAATATGGCTTCTTACTGGGAGCAATATCTATCAGGATTTAATGCCCATACAGGATTACCACATTTTAATCCTGAGAATCAAAATAGTGAAAAAACAGAAGGAGAAATTTTTCATAAGATATCAGAAAAAAACAAAAAAGCCCTTACAGCACTTTGCCAAAAAAACGGAATTACCGAAAACATCTTTATGCAAACAGTTTGGGCAATAGTACTCGCTAAATATAACAATACAGATGATGTTGTTTTTGGAAGCGTAGTTTCCGGAAGATCTTCTGAAATTGATAGAATAGAAGAAATGCTGGGACTTTTTATTAACACAATTCCTGTTCGCATAAAGTTTGATTCAAAAAAAGCCATAAAAGATATTTTAATTGAGAATCAAAAAGCATATATCAATGGAATTTCAAACCATTACATTCAATTAGCAGAAATACAATCCAAGAGTAATTTGACACATCAGCTTTTTGATACCATTATGGTTTATGAAAATTATCCCATTCAGGAAAATTTAATAAATGAATTAGATAATTCCTCTCAGGATGCCTTAAAAATAATGGCTGTAAAAACATACGAGCAATCCAATTATGATTTTGTAATAATGGTTCTTCCTGGTAATGATACCGTAATAAGGTTTGTTTACAACGCTCAAAAATATGATCATGATTTTATAGCAGAAATAAAAAATCTTTTTGAACGCATATACAGTAAAATTCTTAAAAATCCAGATAGCTTATTTTTTGAAATTAAAGAAGTTCTGGATCCTGTAGAAAAAAAAGACAGCGAGATTAAATTGCAAGGTTATCGTATACAACTTAGTGAAATTGAAAATGCACTTCAGCAGTATAAAAAAATTAAAAGCGCCATAGTTCTGGTTGATGATAAGGATAATCAGGGAAAATTATTTGCCTTTTACACGAGCCACGAAAAACTAACGGAAAAACAAGTAAGAGCTTATCTGGTAAAAAAAATGCCTTCTTACATGATTCCTTCAAAACTAATTGGGGTCGAAGAATTTCCAATTCTGAGTAACGGAAAAATAAATAAAGAAGCCTTAATCACTTTAGCTCAGGAGACTACTAAAAATTCAGCGTATAGTTTACCCAGAAATGAGTTAGAAGCAAAAATACTCAGCATATGGAAAATAATACTCCAAAAAGAAGTGATAGGAATACAAGATAATTTTTTTGAAATAGGAGGCAATTCCATTAGTCTGATGAAAATGGTAGCTCTTATCAATAAAGAATTAAATATAAATCTAAAAGTATTAAACGCTTATCAGTTTACGAACATAGAAACACTTACAAGCCATATTAAAGAAGATATAGAACACGGTCTGGAGAAAGTAGACGAAAAAAACACCAAGTCTGTTGATATAGTAAATCAAACCATGTCAATTTTAAAAAACAAACAGACAATAAGCTAAGAAAATCTAAACAGTAATTTAATATGGCAGCAAACAATAATACAGGTTTAGAAATTGCGATAATCGGAATTTCATGTCGTGTACCGGGAGCAAATGACTGGAGAACGTTTTGGAATAATCTTTTAAACGGTGAAGAATCAATTACTAAATTGTCTGAACAAGAACTTTTCAAAAGAGGTTTTATTTTCAACGAATCCAACAATAATACGCATGTTCCTGTTGTGGCAGAGTTAGAGGATAAAGGCAATTTTGATGCGGCATTCTTTGGATTTACGCCCTACGAAGCTTCTATAATGAGTCCTGTACATCGCATGTTTCTTCAATCGGCTTGGGAAGCTTTGGAAGATGCCGGATATGCATCGCCAGACGGAGAAGAAGAAATAAGTATTTATGTAGGTAGTGGAGATGATACGCCTTGGAAAGCCCATATAATGCTCAATAACGATGTTACGAAATTAGATAGTCATACACTTGATTTTATTACCAATAAAGATCATCTGCCTACTTTAACTTCTTATAAACTAAATCTTAAAGGACCCTCATTTTCCATTAATACAGCTTGCTCAACTTCGCTTTCTGCGATTCATTTGGCTTGCAGAGGACTTTTATTTGGAGAAGCGAAATTAGCTTTAACAGGAGGAGTTTCTTTAGTATTAGAGCATAAGGCAGGTTATGAATTTAAAGAAGGATCAATTTATTCTAAAGACGGACATTGCAAGGCATTTGATAAAGGAGCAACAGGAACCATTGGCAGTGAAGGTTTGGGCATTGTAATACTCAAGAGACTCGAAGATGCTGTAAAAGATAATGACCATATTTATGCGGTAATTAAAGGAAGTGCAGCCAATAACGATGGCAACAGAAAAGTAGGTTATACAGCCCCAAGTGTTGAAGGAGAAATGGAATGTATTAGAATGGCCCATAAAATTGCCGGTATAGATGCTGATAGCGTGAGTTATGTAGAAGCGCACGGAACAGGCACAACATTAGGTGACCCAATTGAAGTAGAAGCATTAAACAAGGCTTTTGAAAATGATACAAATCATAAATGTTTACTTGGATCTGTAAAAAATAATATAGGACATACCGATACAGCCGCGGGAGTTATAGGCCTTATAAAAACAGCGCTTAGCCTTAAATATCGCCAGATTCCGGGAACTATAAATTTTAGTGCTCCAAACCCTAAAATAAATTTTAGCGAAGGTCCTTTTTATGTAAAAAAAGACGTTCATGAATGGAAATCTACAGATAAAAATCCTCTTAGAGCCGGAGTAAGTTCTTTTGGAATAGGAGGTACGAATGTTCATTTGGTTTTGGAAGAAGCTCCTGAAAAAAATAAAAATGTGGAAAAAGAAGTATCAGAACTTTTTCTTTTTTCCGCCAGATCGAAGGATTCACTTCAAAACTATCTTTTAAAATTTAAAGCGTTTTTAAAAAATCAGAAAGATATTTCACTAAATGAAGTGGCTTATACCCTGCAAACTGGAAGAAAACATTTTGATTACAGAGCTGCAATATCCTGCAAAAAGAGAGAAGAGTTCATCATGCATTTAGATATTTTAATTGATAAAGAAAATGTAAATAAAATTACGGAAGAAAAAAAAACAGTACTCTTATTTTTTCCTGACATGAGCGATAATGATATCGAATTTTATAGAAATCTGTATCAAGAAAAAGAAGACTATAGAAATCAAATAGATAAGTATATTGCTGCACTGGAACTAAGCGGTTTTAATCTTAAAAAATGGATTAATGAAACAACTGTTTTCAACAAATCTGAAGATAAAGTCCTTGCCAAAGTATTTGTATTATTATCAGCTTATACTTTGGCAAACCTCCTGAAAACATACGGAATATGTATCGATTTTACTTCTGGTACAGGAATAGGAGAATATACGGCAGCTTGTGTTTCAGGCATATTACAAATAGAAGAAGTGATCAGTATGATGCTTTATGATGAAAAGGAAATTAACATAAAAGCGGCACAAATTCCTTTTATACAAGCGGCCAAAGATGTTATTATAAAAGAAGGAATTTTAACTCCGATAAAATTTTGGGTAAATGGAAGAAGTTTAGCCATTAATGCCCCAAAATCATTTAGTGAAATTGTTCAGCAAAATCCATCTGTAATTCTCGAAATGGGTGATAGTAATAATTTAGTAGCGTTTTTAAAGACAACATCAGTTTTGAATTTTACAAAAGAAAAATATGTTTCTATTTCTTTATCATCAAAAGACAAAACAGGAAAAGCGTCTTTTATTTTAAAAAACACACTAAAAAAACTTTGGCTTGAAGGAGAAAATATAAACTGGAAAAAAAATTATGATGCCAATCATCCGGCAATAACTTCGTTGCCCGTTTATGAATTCGAAAAAAATCAATATCCACATGTTATTAATCTCGCAACCGAAAGTCTTAATTTCATTAAAAAGACTAATGAAAAAATAAATACGGAAGTAAAAGCGCCTGTCGCAAGCAAAAAAAACAAGAACACTTCGGCCGTTATTGAATCTGTGTTTATTGAGTTTCTTGGGTTAGAAAAAATAGATCTGGATAAAGATCTTTTTGAAATTGGCTGTGATTCCCTTAAAGGAATGTTAGTCCTCAATAAAATTAAAAATGAATTGCAGATCGAATTATCGCTTATGGATTTTATGGAACATAGTTCAGTTAGAGAAGTTATAGAAACCATCGAAGCAATTAAAAACAAGCAATATCAAAAAATAAAAACAATTATCATTTAGTACTTTAACAGTAAGAATACCAGTTTCTTAAATGATCTGATGTAATGTAATGCTCTTATAAAAGTCATCTTTAACAAATTTAGCCTCATATTTTTCACCTAGAGAATAGTAAAACATTCTTTGGATTACTATTCTATTATAGAAACCTAATGTATGGATACACTACAATTTTTAAATTATTTAGCGGAAGAAAATATCAGTATTGAATTATCTGAAGATAGTTTACAAATCTCCTATGCTACTGAGGAAATTTCGACTGTTACGATGCAGGAAATAAAAAAGCGTAAATCTGAGATTATTGATTTCTTAAAACAAGATGATAATCAGGAAAACGCAAATACGAAAAAAATATCTTTAGCACCAAAAGACTGGGATAATTATCCCTTAACGCCATCGCAATCAAGATCATGGATTGTAAGCCAAAATTCTGGAGATAATTATGCTTATAATATGTTTAAAGCATTTAGCTTTAAAGGAAATTTAGACGTTACGGCACTCGATAAAGCCTGTCATAAATTGATTGTCAGACATGAAAGTCTTAGAACTGTTTTTGCAGAAAATGACCACGGAGAAATAAGTCAATGGATCAAAAGTGCAGAAGCATTAAATTTTTCTATAAAACATATTGATTTTACCAACGAAGATACATCAGAACAAAGGTTAAGCTCTTTGATAAAGGAAGAAAGAGGAAAACCATTTAATTTAAAAACCGGTCCTATTTTTAAAGCTTCCCTAATACGTTTAGATACTGATGAATGGTTGTTTTTTATTATTATACATCACATCATTTGCGATAGCAGATCATTAAATATTTTGATACGTGATTTACTCTTTTTTTACAAAGAAGAGGTTTTGCAAATAAATAATTTGCTTCCGGGACTTCGATTACAATATAAAGATGTAGCCGTATGGAAAAGCAAACGCCTTCAGGATTTAAATTTAAGTAAAGAAAAAGCATATTGGTTAAATCAGCTAGGTGGTGAATTACCGTTGCTGCAATTACCGGAAGATTATAACAGACCAGCGGTTAGAAAGTCTGAAGTAGGAATGCAAAGGCGCGATATTGACGCAAAAAAAGCAAAACAATTTAAAGCATACTGCAGAAACGAAGGCGGAACTTTGTTTACGGGATTGATGACTTTGTTTAATTTATTGTTTTATAAATACAGCGGACAGAAAGATATTATTTTGGGATTTCCGGTATACGGAAGGGATTTTTCTGAATTAGAAGATCAGGTAGGATTTTATGCCGACACCATTGCTTTAAGAACCCGTTTTTTAGAAAATGATACTTTTAAAGAATTATTTAACAATGTAAATGCGCGTGCTTTTGAAGCCTACGAACACAGAGAATATCCTTTTGAAGAAATAGTAAATCAGCTTAATGCAGAAAGAGATCCGAGTCGAAACACCATATTTGATGTATTTGTGATCCTGCAAAATTTTAATGCATATTCCTTAGAAGATGATTTTCTGCAGGGAGGATTAAAAGTGAATGAATTTACAAAAAACCGTGAAGGTTACGCGGCTTATGACTTTACTTTCAATTTTTCAGAATTACAAGATGGCAGCCTCTTTTATGAAATAGAATATAATTTAGGAATCTATCTTGAAGAAACAGTAAAACGTTTAGGCGATCATTTAGAGTATTTAATGGATCAAATTTTAGCAAATGACGCTATTGCCATAAATCGTATGGAGTTCGTGAATCCTTCGGAACGCAAAAAGATACTAGATTGGAGCAGAAACGAATCAGATACTATTTTAGAGGATAAATCACTATGTAATAATCGTAGAACTTTAGATTTCGGTCTTTATTATTTTGGAAACACCGGAACAGAAGAAAATCAATATCAGATATTATTGGAAGGAGCCGTTTATGCAGATAATAATGGATACAGTGCTATCTGGACACCTGAGCGTCATTTTAATGAATTTGGAGGACCTTTCCCAAACCCAAGTGTATTAGGTGCAGCAATAGCAGCAAAAACTCAAAATATAAGTATAAGAGCTGGAAGCGTCGTTGCAGGACTTCATCATCCGATAAGAATTGCAGAAGAATGGTCTGTAGTTGATAATATTTCCGGTGGAAGAGCAGGTCTTTGTTTTGCCTCAGGATGGAATCCAAATGATTTTGTCTTCTTTCCTGAAAATTTTGATAATCGAAAAAATATTTTATTCGATAGTATAAAAGCGGTTCGCTCATTGTGGAGAGGAGATTCGGTAAATTTTAAAGGAAGTGATACTATAGAAAAACCATTTAGGATATTACCCAAACCAATTCAAAAAGAGCTTCCTGTCTGGATTGCCTGTGGAGGATCTACAGAAACTTATGAAAAAGCAGGAGAAATTGGCGCAGGAATTTTGACAGGCTTATTTAATGGCAATTTTAGCGAATTAGAAGAAAAAATTGCGGTCTACAGAAAGGCTTATAAAAAGAACAATCATAAAAAAGACGGTGATAAGGTAGTTCTCATGCTGCATACTTTTCTGGATGAAACGATAGAAAAATCTCACGAAAAAGCAAGACCATCCATGAAAAAATACCTTTTAAAGTCTTTAGAAATGAGCGGTAAATTGGCTTCAGAATATGGAAATGACCAATTAATTGAAAGCATAAACCCAAAAACAGTCGAAGAATTATTACTGTTTTCTGTTAATAAATACCTGAAAGAAAACAGCCTTATCGGGAATATTGAAAGTAGTTTTTCGATACTGAATAAAGCAGTACAATCAGGAGTAGACGAAATTGCCTGTCTCGTAGATTTTGGTATAGATAAAACAGCTGTGCTTGAAGCGTTACCCAGAATTACACAATTGAAGGATAGTTTTAACGAAATTAAAAATGGAGTTTCAGCTAAAAGTAATGAGCATTCAATAATACAACTTTTTCGGGAACAAGCTCTTTTATACCCCAACAATATTGTAGTTTCTGATGCTGATAGTTCTTTAACCTATGAAGAACTTTACCATAAATCTGAAAACTTTGCCCGGTATTTAAAGCTAAAAGGAGCAAAAAAAGGAATCATTATTCCTTTATGTGTAAATCGTTCTGTAGATCAATTGGTGGGAGTTCTAGGAATTATGTTAACCGGAGCTGCCTTTTTACCTATAGATTCAAGTTTCCCAAAAAGAAGAATTAATCAAATTATAGAAGAAATAAATCCTGAATTACTGGTATCTCAAGAAGAACATATGTCTCTTTTCTGGCCGGATATCGAAAAAATAGATATTTATAATTTCCCGATTATTGAAGATGCTACCGAAGCCGTAAAAATCAACGCTCAGGATTTAGCTTATGTAATGTTTACTTCGGGATCAACAGGAAAACCAAAAGGCGTGATGATAAGTCATGATGCACTTGAAAATGTAATACGGTCATTAATTCAGAAATTAGAATTAGATCATACTACAAAGTTTGTTGCCGTGACGCCTCTGATATTTGATATATCGTTATTAGAAGTTTTATTGCCTTTGGGCACAGGAGGGCAGGTTGTAATGACTAGTGAAAAGGAAGCAAATGATATTTACCATCTCAATAAATTTCTTAAAAACAATACAGTAAGTCATATGCTTACTACGCCTTCAAGATGGAAAATGCTTTTAGATACAGGCTGGAAAAATACAGAAAATCTTGTTGTTCTGGCTGCGGGAGAAGATCTGGATCAGCAGCTAAAAAACAAATTGGTAAAATTGAATGGCAAAGGAATCTGGAATCTTTACGGACCAACAGAAACAACCATTATCTCGAGCTTGCAATTTTTAGAAGAAGTAGATATCGTAAGCATAGGAAAACCAATTGATAAAACAGGATTATATATTTTATCTGAAGAAAAAATGTTAATGCCTGAAGGTGCTGTAGGTGAACTTTATATAGCAGGTAGGGGTCTTGCTTTAGGATATTTTAACGATCCTGTACTTTCAGCTAGCGTATTTGTGCCGAATACTGTAGATCCGGAAATGGGATCTTTGTTATATAAAACGGGTGATTTAGCAAAATGGCTGCCAGATGGAACTTTAAAATATATAGGCAGAAAAAACAGTCAGATAAAAATAAGAGGTTATCGTATTGATTTAAAAGAAATTGAAAATGTATTAGAACAATATTTATCGGTAAAAAAAGCGATTCTGTTACTGAATGAATCTAGAGAGGCAGAAAAAGAACTTACTGCTTATCTGAATACTGATGAAAAAATAGATTTTGTTTTACTAAGAGAATTTCTAAGAAGTTATTTGCCGGACTATATGATTCCTGAAAAATTTGTGACCATAAAGGAAATTCCGGTAACGGTAAACGGAAAAACAGATACCAAAAAATTACGCCTGCTGGAGAATGATAAAGTAACGACTCAAAATACGTTTTTTGCACCAAGAAATGAAACCGAAGGCGAACTTACTGAAATCTGGAAAAAGTTATTAATGCTGGAAGAAATAAGTGTAAAGGATAATTTCTTTTTTCTTGGCGGAAATAGCCTGAAACTGGCAAAAATGAAAAATGAGATTTATAAAAAGTTTGATATAGAACCTACCTCTTTAACCTTATTGCACAATCTCACCATAGAATCTTTTTCTATTGAGATCGAAAAATTATTGAACTACGATGATATGCTGATGAGGTTGAATCTATAAAAATTCAGCAGCTAATCAATCTTGTATTTTTTCTCGAAAATTATAAAATCAAACAACAGAATGCCTGATATCAAATAATTATTTGATAAGCATTAACGCATAAATTAAAATTTATCTAACAATAAAATTCAGTGTAAACCAAAAAACATAATTATGGGCTACGATTTATTTACAAAGCTTAAAAAACTTAATGTTACTGTAAAAGTAACAGACGGGCAACTTGATATTAAAGCTCCCAAAGGTGTTTTAGATGAAGAATTACTAATTGAAATTAAAACAAAAAAAGAAGATTTAATCAATCTGATTGGTAAATACACTAAGGATAAGGCCAATGAGAAAAATCAAATTCCCGTTGCACCAAAGAGCGAACATTATCCGTTATCGTCATCTCAAAAAAGATTGTGGGTTCTAAGTCAGATTGATACGGCAAATTTCTCATACAATATTCCAGGTCTGCAGGTTATTGAAGAAGTATTAAATGTCAATGCATTTATGCTGGCGACTCAGGATTTGTTTAACCGTCACGAGATTTTAAGAACTGTTTTTAAGTCTTTAGATAATGAAGATGTCAGACAGTTTGTAATAGCTGCTGAAGATTTTGAATTTCCTTTCCAGCAGATTGATGTTGATAATGATGAGGTTAAGTTAAATGAAATTCTGGCAGAAGTAAAAAACACCATTTTTGATCTTGAAAAAGGGCCTCTTTTTAAAGGAGTTCTGGTAAGAGTTACAGATAATAAATGGGTATTTTCATATAATATGCACCACATTATTAGTGATGGATGGTCGATGGATATTATGATTAATGAATTACTGAACAATTATATTCTTAGAAGAAAAGACGAATTCGTTTCAGGTCTTCCATTAAAAATTCATTACAAAGATTATGCAGTATGGCAGCAGCAGCGATTAGCCGATAAAGAATTTGATAAAGAAAAAAATTATTGGCTAACCAATCTTGAAGGCGATTTACCAACGCTTGCTCATTTTGGAGACAATCCACGTCCGGCTATTATGACTTACAACGGAAGTGTTGTAAAACGTACTATAGAAACTCTTTTAATTCAGCGATTTAAGTCTTTTTGCCAGGAGCAGGAAGGTACGTTGTTTATGGGTTGTCTTAGTATTTTAAATGTATTACTGCATAAATATACAGAACAGGAAGACTTTATTATTGGAAGTCCGGTTTCTGGCAGAACACACAAAGATTTGGCAGATCAAATAGGTTTTTATGTCAATACAGTGGCGCTTAGAACGCAATTGGAAGCAGATAATTCTTTTAAAGAAATTTTTCAGCAAAATAAAATTAGCACCCTGAATGCTATAGAAAATCAGAATTATCCTTTTGATGAATTATTGGATAATCTAAACGTGAAAAGAGATCTAAGCCGTAGTCCGCTATTTGATGTTATGATCTCGGTACAAAATGAAAATCAACTCAATCAAAAGGCAGATGATTTATCGTATAATGAGTTTCTTGACAGAAGAGTTAGTAAATATGATTTGACTTTTACATTTGTAGAAAAAGCAGCATCATTAACGGTTGAATTAGAGTATAACATGGATATTTTTTCAAAAGAAACCGCTTCGACACTTTTATATCATTTAGAAAACCTGTTGGTTGAAGTTCTCAAAAATCCTTCAGAAGAAATAAAATCGATCAATTGTCTGGATTCTGAAGAACAATTTGAACTCCTGGAAAATTTCAATAATACAGAAAAACAGTATCCGGACACGGGTTCTATTGTAAGCTTTTTTAGAGAACAAGTACAAAAAACGCCTCAAAATACAGCGCTGGTTTATAAAGATGTTTCTTTTACCTATTTAGAATTAGATGCTCTTTCAAATCAATTGTCTAATTACTTAGAAAAACAATATCTATTAGATAATGAAGATTTTATTGCCATTTTATTACAAAAAAACGAATGGCAGATTATAGCAATTTTAGCCATTTTAAAAGCGAAATGTGCTTATGTGC
The DNA here is from genome assembly GCF_004362015.1 of Flavobacterium chryseum. GTDB lineage: Bacteria > Bacteroidota > Bacteroidia > Flavobacteriales > Flavobacteriaceae > Flavobacterium. The sequence goes on along the minus strand of NZ_SNWW01000005.1, from coordinate 31,437 downwards.
CAATAGCTTCAGATTATCCGGAAAGTAGAATTCAGTTTATTTTAGAAGATACCAAATGTAAATTGGTTATAACAGAGGAAGAGATTGCTAATTTTTTGAATGTGCAGGCTGAATATTCGGATGTTAAAACAAGTAGTCCGTTAAGTCCATCTCATCTGGCTTACGTTATGTATACTTCTGGTTCTACGGGAGTTCCTAAAGGAGCGTTGATAGAACATGGCGGAGTAATTCGTTTGGTAAAAGAAAATAATTACGTTCAGCTAACAGGAAAAGAAGCGCTGTTATCCACAGGTTCATTTTCGTTTGATGCGACAACTTTTGAATATTGGAGCATGTTACTTAATGGCGGAAAATTAGTTTTGTGTGATGAAAACACCTTACTGTCTCCTCATGAATTATCAAAAATAATCAAAGAAGAAGGAATCACGATCATGTGGTTTACAGTGGGATTATTAAATCAGATTATAGATGATAATATAGAATTGTTTGAAGGATTAGATACAATACTGGCGGGAGGAGATAAACTATCTTTTACGCATATTGATCGATTACAGCGTTCTTATCCGCACCTGGAAATCATAAACGGATATGGACCAACTGAAAACACGACTTTTTCTTTGACTCATAAAATAGGAATTTTAAATAATACCAATATTCCTATCGGTAAACCGATAACGAATAGTACCGTTTATATACTTGATAAAAATGATAATCTGGTACCAAAAGGAGTAATGGGCGAAATTTGTTTAGGTGGTGCCGGATTATCGAGAGGATATCTTAATCAGCCAAAACTAACCCGCGAAAAATTTGTATCACATATTTTTAAAGGAAACGAGCGTTTATACAAAACCGGAGATTTAGGAAGATGGCTTAAAGATGGAACCGTAGAGTTTTTAGGCAGAAAAGACAACCAAATAAAATTACGTGGTTACAGAATAGAATTAGGAGAAATCGAAAGTGTATTATCACAGCACGAAGCTGTAAATTCTTCATTGGTGATGGTTCATCAGGACAATGAAAATGAAAAGGTACTGGTTGCTTACATTACCGTAAATACGCCAGTAAATATTTCAAATTTAAAGCAATGGCTTTCAGAACGTCTGCCCTATTATATGGTACCTAATTATCTGGAAGTGCTTGATATTTTTCCATTAAATGTAAATGGAAAAGTAGACAGATCTAAATTGCCTTTACCGGAATCAATAAATTTTGATAAAAGAGAAGAGTATACAGAACCTGCTACAGCATTTGAAAAATCTTTGGCTAAACTATGGGAAGAAGTTTTAGGCATTTCAAAAGTAGGGTTGGAGGACAACTTTTTTGATATAGGCGGGCATAGTTTAAAAGCGACTAAATTAATTAGCAAAATTCACAAAGAATTTCAGGTAAAACTGAAACTAAAGGATTTATTTGTTCATGCCAGTCTGCAATCTCAATGCAAATTAATAGCCGAAGCACAACATTCAGGCTACAGCAAAATTCCCGTATTGACCAAACAAAATGGCTATCCGTTATCACTTATGCAACGCCGTTTATGGATATTGAGCCAGCATCAGGCCGCAAATATTGCCTACAACATGTCTGGAGCTTATGTTTTTGAAGGCGATTTAAATGTTCGTATTTTAGAAGAAGCATTTATACAATTGATCAAGCGTCATGAAATCCTGCGAACAAGCTTTAAAGAAGATGCTAACAGAGAAATACTTCAGTATGTTACTGAGCCTGAAAATGTTTCTTTTACCATAAAAAATATAGATTTGAGAGGAACAGAGAAATTAGTTCTTGATAAATATCTGTCTGAAGATTTAATAGCTCCGTTTGATTTATCTTCAGGAAAATTATTCAAAGCAAATATCTACAGAATATCCGATAATCGTTGGGTTTTTAGCAATGTCATTCATCACATTATTAGTGATGGCTGGTCTTTAGGTATAATTGTAAATGAATTATTATACCTGTACAATACACTCCTAACCGGAGGATCAGTAACATTGACTCCGCTAAATGTTCAGTACAAGGATTATTCATCATGGCAACTTAAAGAGTTAAGCGATTCCAGATTAGAATTTCATAAAGGTTATTGGATAAATCAGTTTAAAGGAGATTTGCCTGTTTTAGATTTATCCGGAGGAAAACAGCGCCCAATTACAAAAACATATAATGGAGGCGTTTATAATAAAATAATTTCAGCCGAACTAAGTAATAAATTGGCAGAATTCCTTAAAACAGAAGAAACCACTTTGTTTATGGGATTGTTAAGTGCGGTTAATGTATTGTTTTACCATTACACCAAGCAGGAAGATATTACAATAGGAAGTCCAATAGCGGGCAGAGACCACGCCGATTTAGAAAACCAAATTGGTTTTTATGTCAATACACTGGCTTTGAGAACCATTTTTTTGAAAAATGATACTTTCAAAACAGTTTTAGCTAAAGTAAAAGAAGTTGTTTTAGGCGCTCACGAACACCAGTTATATCCTTTTGATGAATTAGTTTCATCCCTGAATATTACAAGGGATATGAGTCGTAATCCATTATTTGATGTGCAGGTTATTGTTCAGAATAATCAGGATACTGCTAATACAGAATTAAAAAACTTAGCTGTTACGGCTTACCAGGGCGAATTGCCTCAGTCTAGCGTATTTGATTTGGTATTTAATTTTGTTGAATCTGAAAATGGATTAGCGACAAGTATTATTTATAATAGTGATGTATTTGATTCAGAAAGAATTGAACAATTTGCCAGCCATCTTGAACATTTATTGGCTGCTTTATTGCAGGATACAGAATTGCCAATAGAAGAAGTAAAATGGTTATCTGAAGAAGAAAAACAGCATTTACTAAGTTTTAATTCGAAACAAATGGACTATGACCAATCAAAAACGGTCATAGAAATGGTAAACGATCAGGTGAACAAAAATCCTGAAGCAATAGCAATTGCTTTTGAAGGAACTCAGATTACTTATCTTGAATTACACGAACGCTCGAATCAGCTGGCTCATTTTTTACTTGAAAATTATACGATAGAACCTAATGATTTTGTGGGTATAATGATGGATCGCTCGGAGCTGATGTTTATTGGGATTTTAGGAATATTAAAAGCAGGAGCTGCCTATGTGCCTATAGATCCTGATTATCCGGTTTCAAGAAAAGAATTTATTCTAAAAGATACCAACGTAAAAGTACTGTTGACGCAATCTGATTATATTTTTGATTTAGCGTATTATCAGGGAGAAATATTTGCAATGGATTTGCAGATGGATACTTTAACAAATTCAGTAACCAATTCAGAAATAAATGTTTTACCGGAACACTTGGCTTATATTATTTATACGTCAGGATCTACAGGAAATCCAAAAGGAGTTATAGTAACACATGCTAATTTACAGCATTCGTTAGCACCAAGAAATGACGTATATGTTCCTATAAAATGTTTCTTATTATTGTCATCTTTTGCTTTTGACAGTTCGGTAGCAGGAATATTCAGCACGTTAACAAACGGAGGGAAATTAGCCATAACGACTAATGCCAATATTGCGAATGTAAACTTTATTGCTGATTATATTGTTGCTGAAAAAGTTAGCCATTTATTAACGGTTCCTTCTTATTATAAATTGCTTTTAATGGCTTTACAAGGCAAAGAAACTGCTCTGGAAGAAGTTACAGTAGCTGGAGAAACCTGCCCGATAAGTTTAATTGAAGATCATTTTAAAAGTAAAATAGGGCAATCAGGCTGTCAGTTATTTAATGAATATGGTCCTACTGAATGTTCGGTTTGGAGTAGTGTTCACAAATACGAAGAAGGAAAACCAGTAACAGCAACCATCGGAAAACCAATTGCCAATACGCATATTTATATTTTAAACGATAAAGAAGATTTGGTTCCCGTAGGCGTAATTGGTGAATTGCACATTGGCGGTAATGGCGTTACCAAAGGATATTTGAACAATTCGGAATTAACGAATCAAAAATTTGTAAAAGATCCGTTTCAGAAATCGGGACTTATGTACAAAACCGGCGATTTAGGAAGATGGAATTCAGAAGGAGAAATTGAATTTCTTGGACGAAAAGACAATCAGGTAAAAGTAAGAGGATATCGTATCGAATTAAACGAAGTACAATATGCTATCGAGCAATCTGGCTTTATACAATCTGCTGTGGTTTTAACAAAAGAAAACAAATCTGGCGATAATGAATTGTATGCTTATTTGGTTGCAGACGAAGCATTAAATACTTCAGATCTAAAAAATTACCTGAAAGATTTACTGCCAGGTTATGCCGTTCCTGCTCACTTTATTACGTTGTCTGGTTTTCCTGCAACACCAAACGGAAAAATTGATACTAAAGCATTACTGGAAATTGGTGATAGCGATAACAGAACCGGAGAAGATTACGTAGCGCCACAAACCGAAGAAGAAATTGCCTTAGTCAATATTTGGCAAACTGTTTTGGACAAAGAAAAAATAGGCGTAAACGATCGGTTCTTTGATTTAGGAGGTGACTCAATTAAGGTATTAAAAATTGTTAACGGTATTTATAACGAAATGCGGCTAGAAATCAGTATTTCAGATGTTTATACCTACGCTAACATCTCAAAATTAGCTGATTTTATCATCCATAATAAAAAATCGCTTGATAGCAGAAAAGCAGAAAGTACAGAGGCCAGAAAAGATGTTGTAAACTATATTGATGCTATCAAAAATAGTGTTTTAGAATCTTTGGATCAAAACAAATCGGAGGCTATAGAAGATTTGTACCCAATGAGTGACATTCAGAAAGGAATGGTTTACGAATCCTTATTGTATGAAGGAACGAGTATTTATCACGATCAAATCATTAATCAGAGACAGTTCGTCAATTTTGATATTTCGGTTTTCAGATTGGCGATGCAATTAATGGTGAACAAGCATGAGATTCTAAGAACAGGTTTTAACATGCATGATTATGAGCAGGAAGTTCAAATCGTGTATAAAAATATTGAGATTCCTGTAGTTTACCAGAATTTATCTCATCTGGATTCTCTGAAAGAAAAAGAACAGGTTATTGGCGCATTTCTTCAGTCAGAATTAGCAAAACCGTTTGATTTGACTAGCATACCTTTATTCAGAATGGCCGCTTTTAATATTGGTGATGATATGATTGTTTTTGTTTCTCAATGTCATCACGCTATTATTGACGGCTGGAGTGATTCGATGCTTTTAACAGAATTAAATAACTTATATCTGAATCTTTTAGAAGATATTACATTCAAACCTGAAAAAATAAAAGCCAGTTATAAAAACTATGTAATCGAACACGAAATCGATAAAAAAGATACTGAAATTCAGTCATTTTGGAAAGAAGAATTACAAGATTCAAGCAAACTCAACATCTTTACCAATACGCCTGTAAGCAGTATTTACGGAAACATATTGTCTGAAAATGAAGTAAGTGAATTAAAATTGCTGGCATCTAATTCCGGTACAACCGTAAAAGAGGTTTCCTTGAGCGCTTACTTGTATATGTTAAGTATTTTAAATGCTGATCCGGATGTTGTGACAGGTTTAGTAACCAACAACAGGCCAAGCTGCGAAGATGGAGATAAAATTCTAGGATGTTTTTTAAATACCATTCCGCTTCGTTTTGCTATTAATTATGAGGTAACCGTAAAAGATTTTATCCTTGAAGTTCAGCATAAATTAATCGCACTTAAAAAATACGAAAGACTTAGTTTATTACAAATAGCAAGTTTGTCTGATAATCAGCAAAGTAATGAGAATCCGTTTTTTGATGTTTATTTTAACTATGTCGATTTTTATACTTACAATAAGATAAAAAGCGAAATAAAAGAAAACAGCAATCCCGATAAAGAAGAAGAAAGCGTTTCGTTAATAGGAGCCAATAAAACAAATACATTTCTAGATTTTAATGTAAACACAACAGGTGATCTGTATCACGCAAGTCTTTCGTTAACCAAAATACTAAAATCAGGATTAACAGTAGAACAGGTAAATGATTTATACTTTTCGATATTACGATCCTTTATCGCTTCTCCACACCAATTACTGAAATCAGTAGATTATTTAGGCGCAAAAGAAAAACATACTTTGCTGCATGAATTTAATGATACCAAGCATGAATTTCCTTCAGAAACAACATTGGGAGAATTATTTATAAAACAGGTAAAAAATACGCCTGATAAAATTGCTTTGGTATTTCAACAAAAAGAATTCACTTTCGCTGAACTAAATGAAAAATCAAATCAATTAGCACATTATCTGAAAGCCAATTATACTTTGGGTGCAAACGACTTAATAGCCGTAGCATTACCAAGAAGTGAGTGGATGATTACAGCCATTTTAGCGATACACAAAATAGGCGGTGCTTATGTGCCAATAGATCCTAAACATCCTCAGGATCGTATTGATTACATAGTTCAGGACAGTGCGAGTGCCTTAATTATAGATGCAAAAGTGCTTGGGGAATTTCAGGCCGTAGCCGAAAATTATTCAAATGAGAATCTGACATTAATCAATAAACCTACAGATGTTGCTTATGTACTTTATACATCAGGCTCTACAGGAAACCCTAAAGGATGTATATTGGAACACAGTGGAGTTGTAAACAGAATTCAGTGGATGTGGGAAGCATTTGATTACACCAATCAGGATGTTATTTTACAGAAAACAACATTCACTTTTGATGTTTCGGTTTGGGAAATTTTTATGCCATTGTGCTGGGGAACCAAAATGGTATTATGTTCTGATGAAGATGTTAGTATTCCTCAAAATATAGAAACTTTAATAAAAAATCATAAAGTGACTTGTCTGCATTTTGTACCAAGTATGCTGGATGTTTTCATAGACAGTTTATTCTATGAAGCGTATGATTTTAGTAACCTAAGCAGTTTAAAACAGGTTATTACCAGTGGAGAAGCTTTACAATTAAATACTGTTAAAAAATGGTATGAAAAACTGGAAACGCCAATACAAAATTTATATGGACCAACAGAAGCTTCTATTGATGTGACCTATTATACCACCTCAAAACAGGATACTGTTATCCCAATTGGTAAACCGGTCTGGAATACTTCGATTTACATTTTAGACGCAAATAATAATCTTGTTCCTATCGGATGTTCAGGCGAAATTTATTTAGCAGGAACCGGATTAGCAAGAGGATATCTCAACCGTCCGGAATTAACAGCAGAAAAATTTGTAGCAAACCCTTTTGCTCCCGGCGAAAAAATGTATAAAACCGGAGATATAGGAAAATGGACTTCTGACGGAAATATCATTTATGCAGGAAGAAACGACAATCAGCTTAAAATAAGAGGATTTAGAATTGAGCTGGGAGAAATTGAACAATGTTTATTAGAAATCGAAACGTTGGATTCTGCAACGGTATTAGCCAGAAAATCGGCATCAAATGAGATAGATCTTGTTGCTTATATAGTAAGTAATCAGGAATTGGATGTAAAAGGAATTAAAGGAACTTTAAAAAAGAAACTTCCTGAATATATGGTTCCGAATCATTTTGTGAAACTAGAAACACTGCCGCTTACGCTAAATGGAAAACTCGACAGAAAAAAATTACTGGCCATTTCTACAGATTCAGAAGGACAGACTGTTGAAATAGTAAAACCTGAAAATGATGTAGAAAAAAAGATTCTTCAAATATGGAAAGAAATTTTATCTAAAGAAGAAATAAGCGTTACAGCTAACTTTTTTGAAATAGGAGGTCATAGTTTACGAGCCATCAAATTGCAGTCTATGCTAAAAAGAAAAATTGGTTTGGATTTTTCTATAAAAGACATTTATAACAGACCAACCATAAAAAGACTGGCATCTGATAAAGAAAAATCAAATTCATTATTAATAGACTTACAGATTAATAACCGTAAAAATATAATCTATTTCATTCCGCCATTAACAGGCAGTTCAATCTTGTATCATCCTTTGGCTAAAGTTTTAAGCAACGAATTTGACTCAGTCGGATTCCAGTATCAAGGTTTAGAACACGGAGAAGAATTCTCTTTATCAATTAAAGAAATGGCAAAATCTTTTCTCGACGAAATCAAAAATCGCCAAACCCACGAGCCCTTTATAGTTTTGGGTTATTCTATGGGAGCAGCCATTGCCTTTGAAATAGTAAGAGAACTAGAAAAATACTATAGCAACATAGATTTAATTCTGGTAGACAGGCCTACTACTGTAGAAGCAGATCAGCTCGAGTTGCAAAACATGGATCATCAGGCCAACTGGTTGCTTGCAGAATATAAAAAGGTCATAAAGCTGGATGAAGAGCAAGAGAAACGTACGCTGGCTTTCTTAAAAAACAATTTAGTGCTTAATAACCAGTACCAGCTTGAAGGAAAAATTTCAAGCAATATTTATGTCTTTGAGGCAACCGACAATAAATATAAAGGCAACATGCAGAATTGGCAAGATTACACCAACGGAGATTTTAAACATCATTATCTATTGGGTACGCACTGGGATGCTGTTTCTGAGCAAAATTTTGAAAGCTATCGCGAATTATTTAGAAGTATTTACAAAAAAACGAGTATAGAAACCATTTAATCACAAATCAAATTTTAAAAATAAATCATAAAAACAATGGAAAGTCAAGATCAGTATTATTTTAAACCGAACGTTATTATTGGACCATTAGTAGATAAATGGTATGCATGGACACATTTAATATCGCCTGCAACGGCAGCAATGAATATTGTCGAGAGACATTTAAAAATAATGAACTCTTATATTCAGGCGCCAATGATTCACGAAGCAGCAGTTAAAAATCCTAAAATGCTGGGTGGCCCTTTTATGGATTATGAAACAAGAAGAGTAGAGGAAGTAAAGGAACTAAAAGCCGAAATTCTTGAAAAACAAGCAAACGCCATAGCATTATCTGATGCCATAAAAGAATTAGATAGAATGCTAAAAACCAAAGCTAAAGGAGCTTCTCTTGAACCTTTGTATAAAGATGTTCCGGAGATTTTAAAAGGGTATGTAGAACTGGTTTATGATTTAAATAACAACGTTTCGTTTCGTTTTTTTGAATCGTTATTGTACAGCAGCCCTTTTTATTCTAAACAATCGCAGTCTATTTCTTTGTGGGAAACCTTAAATGACGAACGTCCGTTTTGTTTAAGTACACCACAATTAGAAGATCCTAAAGTATTGCAGTTAGATATTCCGTTTGATCATAAAGGAATTGATACCTTAAGCAGAATGAAAAGAAATCCGGGATCTATTGAAGACGTTGCAGAAGAATTGGGCGTTACAGAAGATCAAATGGAATTGTTCAAAACTTTTTTCACCAAAAAAGAACATCCAACGTATAAAAAATATACCGGAGACAAAGCGAGAATGCGTTATTTGGGACATGCCTGTATTTTGATAGAAACCAAAAATGTGAGTATTCTTGTAGATCCTTTAATCAGTTATTATGGCTATGAATCTACAGTAGAACATTTCTCTGATATTGACCTGCCAGACGTTATTGATTATGTTTTGATTACACACAATCATCAGGATCATATTGTATTAGAAACACTTTTACCGCTTAGACATAAAATTAAAAACATCATAGTTCCCGTAACAACAAGTGGCGCACTTCAGGATCCGAGTATCAAACTGGCGTTTCAAAGTATCGGATTTAAAAATGTCATCGAAATAGATGAAATGGAAGAAATAAAATTTGAAAACTGTATCATTACAGGACTTCCGTTTACGGGTGAGCATAGTGATCTTAATATCAGGGCAAAATCTTGTTACCACGTTGCCATCAATGAATTAAGCTTTTTGTTTGTAGCAGATTCACGTGTTATGGAGCCTCGATTATACGAACACATTCAGCGTGTTAAAGGAGATGTAGATGTATTGTTTTTAGGTATGGAATGCGCAGGTGCACCTTTGAGCTGGCTTTATGGCTGCTTAATGACCGAAAATATTAATAGAGAAGACGATCAGTCAAGGCGTCTGGCAGGTTGCGACAGCGACAGAGGCTTATCATTGGTTGATATTTTTAAACCAAAAGAAGCTTATGTCTACGCAATGGGAATGGAGCCCTGGTTAGAATTTATAAGCAGTATCAAATATACGGAGGAATCTTTGGCAATCATAGAATCAAACAGATTAATAAACAGCTGTAAAGAAAATGGAATTATCGCTGAAAGATTATTTGGAGAAAAAGAATTGCTATATGATTATGAGTTAAAAAGTGAATTAGTAGACAATTAATTTAAAGCCATTGGTAAATTAATTGATGTAAAACCTTGTTTTAGTTTATAAAACAAGGTTTTACTAACAAATAATACAAATATTAAAATGAAAAAAAAACAACTATTCTTATTGCACTTTGCGGGAGGGAGTATCTATTCTTTTGAATTCTTAAGGTCTCATTATATCGATTTTGAAATGGTACCGGTAGAACTTCCCGGCAGAGGAAAAAGGGTGAAAGAAAAATTATTAACTTCTTATAAAGAGGCTATTAATGATATTTTTTCTCAAATAACGGATAAACTTAACGGAGAGCCTTTTATTATTTATGGACATAGTTTAGGGTCATCTTTAGGATTAGGAGTTACAGATTTATTAGAAAAAAACAATACGCCGCCGCAATGTCTTATTGTAAGTGGAAACGCCGGACCAGGACTTATACCAAGAACGAAAAGATCTGATTTAGAAAGAGCCGATTTTATCGCAATGCTCAATGAATTAGGAGGATTACCCGAAGAATTATTACAAAGCGATGAGTTATTAGATTTTGTCATACCCATACTCAGAGCAGATTTTGAAATTGTTGAAGAGCATTTTTATGCCGAAAACATTATTGTCAATGCTCCTATTGTAGCTGTAATGGGAAATTTGGAAAAATATGTAGATCAGATTAACAACTGGAAAAAACATACGCTCTCTGAGTTTAAACCTTATGTATTAAAAGGGCACCATTTTTTTATACATAATAATGTAGAGCGGCTGATTGAAATTTTTGATACCAGTTTTAACGATTGTGCCAGCCTTAAATAACAATTACTTCATTTTAAGAATGCTGAACTATCGTAAAGTAAGGGCGTTTAAAAAAAATAACTATAAATGTGATTTTTTTTTTAAGAATGCTGTAGGTACGAAAAAAAACGTACCTTTGGTAAAGCAAAATACAAAAGTCATGGAAAGTAAAGATAATGAACTAACTAAGTCAGAAATAGAAATCCTGAGCATTCTTTGGAAATACGGTGGATCAAGCGTTCGTTTTGTAAATGATAAATTAAATGAAGAACGCCCTGTAAAATATACTACGACACTAAAGCTAATGCAGATTATGAATGACAAAGGTATTTTGTCCAGAGATAAAAGCAATATGCAGCATGTATATTATGTAGTCGAAAACCAGGAAGAAACCAAAACTTTTTTGCTTGAAAAATTCTTAAACAGAATATTTGACGGTTCTGTAGAAAATTTGATGATCCAGCTTTTGGGAAACAAAAAAACTTCAAAAGAAGAACTGTCAAAGATTAAGGATTTATTAGATAAAATGGAATAAACTTAAATAGGAGAAAATGGAAGCTTTTTATAAAACACTACTCGACATATTTATAAGCTCTTTTGTATTTGGTATTCTATTGGCAGTTGCAGCTTATATTTTTATGCATTTTACTTCGCATTTTAAAGCGCAGATAAGATATAATGTATTAGTATTAATGTTGTTTGTATTTGTTGCTATAATTCTGTTTTTTGGAATTAGTCATTTAAGTACTGCTTACCAAGGAATTAATAGTAACAAATACATTCTGTTGCCTGATTTGGCTCATAATACAGAAAATTTAAGTTCTCAACCCATTCAAATTTCAAAAGTATTCTTGTTTTTAGAGAATCTATATGTAAGAATGTATGATTTTGCTTTAGAAATAACCTTAGTATGGTGTTTGATATTTTGTTATAAAATGATTAAATTATTTTGTGGAGTTCGGAATATAAAAAGACTCATTATCAAAAACAAAATAGAACTAAACGGAGACTGGAATCAAAAAATACTACAGTTTTGTGACAAAGTAGGAATCAAAAAAAAAATCAAAGTATATCTTTCATCTACCATCAGTTCACCGGTTGTTTTGGGCTTTTTCAGACCAATTGTTTTAGTGCCAATTCAACTTACAACAGGATTGTCTCAAGATCAGCTCGAAGTCGTAATTTATCATGAATTGATGCACATAAAAAGGTATGATTCCATTGTAAACTTGATTCAGAATTTCTTAGAAGCTATTTTCTTTTTCAATCTGCCATTTATCTGGTTTTCTAATCTCATTAAAAATGAAAGAGAAAAATGTTGTGATGATGCAGTATTAGAAATTACCCATAACAAAAAAGACTATATAAGCGCATTGTATTATTGTGCTGCAATAGACATAGAAAATCCGGCTTTATCATTAGGTTTTTCGGGTAATCGTGAAGTATTATTAGAAAGAGTGGAAAGAATTTTATTAGAAGATCAAAACGATATCAGCAAAGTTAATTTTACAAAATTTCATCTTTTCGGAGTATTTCTTTTTGTCCTGCTAATAGGTGCATTTAGTCAGTTAAAAATTCGTAATACATTTAATTTTTTGCCTGAAACTTCAATAAATGAAACGGAAAAAAGTTCAAAAGATAAAGATTATTATACCATTACAGGAATTACGGCTAATGTTATGTCTGAAAAGGAAGGTGAGAAAATAGTATCGACCTTAAATGTAATGATCGATCAGATGATTGATGAAGAGCTTATTATAACCAATGATAAAGACTTATCATTTATGTTAGATGATAATCAGTTAGTTATTAACGGAAAAACTCAGCCTTCGCATATTTTTGATAAATACCAAAGCAAATACATAAAAAAGAGTGATTGGCGTATCTGCTATAATTTTAAAGTAAAAAAGTAATAATCCTTTCAGGAATACTTCTAAAATAATACTTCTAAAATAATACTTCTAAAATAATACTTCTAAAATAATACTTCTAAAATAATACTTCTAAAATAATACTTCTAAAATTAATACATTATGAAAAAGACTAAAGCATTAATTGCTGCTTCCCTGATTTTTATCTCGGGTGGATGCATGGCCCAAAGCAATCAAAAGGAGAAAGCAGAAAATCAATTGACTATTACGGGCATTACCGGAAAATCTATAAAAGGATCTCCTAATGAAAAAAGTATGACAAAACTAATTAATGATATCAGCAATCAAATTTTAAAAGAAAAACTGGTAACTACAAACGCTAGTGATTTGTCCTATATTCTTAACAATAAAGAGTTTATAATAAACGGAGTTGCGCAAACACAAGAGGTACATTTGAGATATAAAAAACAATATATCAAGAACCACACAGACTGGAACATTTGCAAAAATTATAAAGCATAATAACCAAAGTCTTTATTCTGTACTAAAGCTTCTTTTTTTTAGTATACTCCTTAATAGCGCTTGATATATAGTTCACTACTTTCAAAGCCTCATCCTTTATATCCTTTAAATTTTATCAACCTAATAGATTCTGAGTTTGCTTCATTGCATTCTCACAGGGATTTTATTCAATATATTTAAAAAATAATGAAATATAATTATATGCCTATACATTATATCACTTTGTTATGCCTGCTTATTTTTCTGTATAATCCAATGTATGCACAAAATTCGAATGCATCAATTTCAGGAAACGTTATTGATGCAGAGAATAAAGAGCCCGTTATTTTTGCGACAATTCTTTTGATGAATGATAAACAGGAAATGCTGATAAAAAGTGAACTATCTCAGGATAAAGGAGATTTTAGTTTTAAAAACCTGAAAAGCGGTACTTATAAAATTAAAATCGTCCATGACGACTATAATACGTTTAAGACGGAAATTATTACTTTAAAAGAAGACGAACAAAAAGTATTGTCGCGTATAGATATACTTAAATCGATAAAAAAAGAAAGTTTAAACGAAGTAATTGTATACAAACAAAAAAAGTTTATCGAAAGCAAAATCGACCGCACTATTTTGAATGTAGATGCTCTTGAATCTAATACCGGAATAACAGCTTTAGAATTATTAAAAAAAGCTCCCGGAACAACTATAAGTGATCAGGGCGTTGTAAGTTTAAACGGAAAAGCAAATGCAACCATTTTTATTGATGACCGCCCAACGTATTTATCAGGCGCTCAACTGGAAAGTTTTTTAAGTGGACTATCTTCGGATAACATAGATAAAATCGAAATCATGACCAATCCGCCTGCTAAATATGAAGCAGCAGGAAATGGCGGAGTCATCAACATCAAACTTAAAAAAAGTAAAAAAGAAGGAGAAAACGGAAGCATTGTTTTGGGTGTAAGACAACACAAATTTACAGAGTACAATACCACTTTTAATTTAAACAAGAAAAAAGAGAATTATAATATATTTTTGACAGGAAACATTGCTTACAAAAAGCGCTTTCAGGATCTTTATATCAATAGAGATTATACCGATACTGGCAGTATCAGCAGACAGGAAACGAATAATGTTGGAGATGGTATCCTGACGAACATAAAGTTTGGGGCCGATTATAATCTTTCAAAAAATACGGTGATCGGAATTTCTACGAATGGTTTGATCTGGAACGGAAACGATAAAGATGACAGCCGAAATTACATTAACAATTCAGCCCAAATTAATGATTCGATTATAAAAACAATAGGAAATTCAGATAATAAATTCATTAACAGCGGCATAAATCTAAACGTCAATCATAAATTTAATGAAAAGAGTGACATTAGTGCCAATTTAGATTACTTACTGTACGATTCAGATCCTTATCAGAGATACAAAAACTCGATTCTTTTTCCGGATGTAAACAAAAATTATTCGGATATGCTCGTAGGAGGTTCAACTTCTAATGTAAATATCTATGCTGGAAAGTTAGACTACTCTAATCAGATTACTAAAAAAACAAATTTTCAGACAGGATTTAAACATAGTTATATTAAAACAGATAATGAAAGTACTTATTTTGATATCGTAAATGACATTACAACTCCAAACCTCAATCAGAACAATAAGTTTTTATACAAAGAAAATATTACAGCATTATATGTTAGTTCAAACACAAGTTTTGAAAGACTTTCTATGCAGCTCGGGCTTAGATATGAAACCGTAAAAATTGAAGGTGATCAGTTAGGAAACGAAATAAAACCCAGAACCAAGAATAAAACAGATTATGATAATTTTTTCCCGACGTTATATTTTTCTTATAAATTAGATTCGCTGGCAAATAATACGATCGGAATTAATTACGGAAAAAGAATCGACAGACCTTTTTATCAGGATCTAAATCCAGTTGTTATTCAGGTAGATAAAGTAACATTCTATAAAGGAAATCCCTATCTGAAACCTTCTATAACTAATTCTATAGAAGCGTCATACGGACATAAAAGTCTCCTGAATGTTAGTTTAGCATACAGTAAAATTGACGATCAGATTCAGGAAACGATAGAAATTGTAAACAACATATATTACAGCGTACCCGGAAATATAGGAAACACGAAAGTCACTAATCTTAGTGTTAGCTCTACTTTTAATCTTAGCAGCTGGTTAACCTTTAGCGGCAATGCGCAATTATCTTATACAGATACTAAAAGTAATTTCTTTGAGGGCAAATTGCATACGTATGGTTATAATTTCAGAATTGATCCCGTATTGCAAATAAAACTAAAGAACGATTACAACATTGAGCTTTTTGGCCGCTATGTAGGCAAAGCATATGTTGCTCAGTTTACAACAGATCCGTATTGGTTTCTGGATATAACGCTGAGTAAAAAACTTTCCAGCAGAAGTTTATTAAAAGTAGTTTGTACAGATGTTTTTAGAACCTACATCAACAAGGGGGTAATCAACAATCTGGTCAATACAAATGCAGACTACAAAACGTTAACCAATTCAAGACAGCTTAGAGTATCTTTTACGTATAATTTTGGAGATAAAGTCTCTAAACAAGAAAAAGAAAATACAAGTATAGATAACGAAAAAAGCAGAATTAAGTAATTCGAAATTTTTTAATTCTTACCCAATAATCCACATTCATTTTTCCTCATAATTTAAAAATGAAGATTCATTTTCAGTAGAATTTAGAATCTCCATTTTTAAATAAGGTATCCCTGTTCCTTAAACTTTATAAACCACAAAAAACTTTTAAGATGTTTAAAATATCAGTAAAAAATATTCTTTTTCTGGCTGCATATGCATTGCCAAATACCATTCTTAGCTTCGGAATAGTTTACATTATAAACAATACTTTATCTGGTAATAAGGCATTCATGCAAGACTACACCGGAATGGTTTTTTTCGCCATTATTGTGTATACCTATTTGTTAAACATCATTTTCCAGAAAGGACTAAATGAATTTTCATTTAAAATGTTATATGATAATGAAAAACTGATATTCTCAAAAATCCTTCAGGCATCACTTATAAAATTAGAAAATTTAGGATCTCAGCGTTTCTTTACAGTTGTCGAAGATTTAAGAGTATTCGGACTTTTGCCTTATACAATAACGCATACGGTAAATTCTGTGTTAATGCTGGTTCTTTGTTTAATCTACATGTTTACGATTTCTGTAACTTCTGCTCTTATAGTTGTCGTGTTGATTATTGCCGTTGCAGCGTGTTATCTGTTTGTAATCAATTCGATGTCTAAAAAAGTAGTAGGCCTTAGAGAATACAATGATGACTATTATAAGTATGTAGATGATGTAATGAAAGGATTTAAGAAATTAAAATTGAGTTTCTTCAGAACTGAAAATTTGATGAATAAATTTTTAAAACCAAACCGAGATCAGGCTGGAGAATTAGACTTTAAAATTAGTTACACCTTTTTGTCTATTAATCTTATTAGCCAATACGGTTTGTATGCCATTATTGCGACAATTTTGTTTTTATTACCAGGCTGGGGATTGCTGGCTCAGGCAGATGTTATTGCTTATGTTGTGATCGTTTTATTCATATCGGGCCCAATAAACAACCTGATTAACCTGCAGCAAACATACACCCGTTTTATTGTTGCTCACCAAAGAATCAAGAATTTCTTAAAAGATTTTGAAGTACATGAAGATATAAAGCCACAAATCGAAGTAACGAATACGCCCTTTGAAAGTATCGAATTCAAAGACATCCATTTTTCATACAACAATAATCTTAACGATACAGCTTTTGCTTTAGGCCCTGTAAATCTAACCGTAAATGAAGGCGAAATCATCTTTATTGTTGGCGGAAACGGTTCAGGAAAAAGCACCTTTATCAACACATTTACAGGTTTGTACACACCATCTAAAGGTGAAATACTCTTAAACGGAAAAGAAATCCAATCCAGTCAGGAAATTCAAAATTTAATAGCTGCGGTATTTACAGACGATCACATATTTTCTCATAATTATGAAGAATATACGGTGGAGAATAATCCGGAATACAAGCAATTACTGGAAATGATGAAACTGGATAAAGTAATTACAGATGATAAAGAAAGTTCTGCGAGAAGAAAATTTTCTAAAGGACAAGGGAAAAGAATGTCTATGATTTTTGCTTTAATGGAGAAAAAACCAATCCTCGTTTTAGATGAATGGGCTGCCGATCAGGATCCTTATTTCAGGAAATTTTTCTACGAAGAACTCATTCTAAAATTAAAAGCAGAAGGAAAAACAATTATAGCCGTTACACACGATGACGCCTATTTTCATCTGGCAGACAGAATTATAAAATTTAACTACGGTAAAATTGATACCGAAGTAAAAGTGGATAAAACAAAAGAATACAATAAAGAATTATTCTGGGCATAGAGCACTTCTTCAGAACTTTATAATCAAAAAAAACTTATTTCTTCAATTCCTTACAACTAAGCTAAACTTCTTTTGCTTAGTTGTCTCTATGTAAAAATATTTTAAAATGAAACTGACCCTTCCTCAACAAGATGTTTATTTCGAGCAGTTATTATATCCTAACGAAGCCATATATAATATTGGCGCTAAGATTAAAATAAAAGGAGTAATAAATGCAGAAGTCTTTAAAAAAGCATACAATGCACTTATTAAGCAGCATGATGCGTATAGAAGTGTGCTTATTAATGAACAGGAAAATGTTACGATAAAAATAGTCGAAGAGCATTATTCAGAATTAGGTTTTGTCGATTTTTCTCAATATCAGAAGCCTTACGAAGCAGCAACTTCTTATATGCAGGAGGAATTTGCCAAACCTTTTGATTTGTTAGGAGAACATCTTTTACATGTTTTTACTCTGGTTAAAGTCGGGGAAAATTATCATTACTTATTTTCTGTGTATCATCATATTATAACAGATGGATGGGGAACGTCACTGATGTTTCAGAGATTAGTTCAAAATTACAACGAGATTCTTGAGTACGGAGAAATTACAACAATCTACCCTTTTAGTTATAAAGATTTTGCAGAAGATGATGCGGCTTATCAGGAATCTGAGTCTTATGATGAGGATAAAAAATATTGGGTTAAAAAATTTCAATCTTTATCTGAAAACTTATTTGATAAAATAGAAGATAATATTCAAACCAATAAAAGTGAGCGTAAAGAACTGATTCTTAAAAGAGAAGTTTATAATCAGTTAAGTCAGTTGGCAACAACTTATAAATGTTCTACGTTTAATCTAATTCTGGCGATTTTATATACCTATTTTGGGAGAAAACACCAGAATAATAATTTTGCAATAGGTTTACCTGTTTTAAACAGAAGCAAATCAATTTACAAGAAAACAGTTGGGCTTTTCATGGGAATTTCGCCTTTAAGAATCCCGATAGACTTTAATGCTTCTTTTCAGGATTTAATTGTTGAGATAAAAAATACCTTAAGAAATGATTATCGTCATCAGCGATTTCCGTTAGGAAAACTAATTCAGGAACTTCAGATTTTTAGTGAGAAAGAAAGGTTATTCAACATCACACTTTCGTACGAAAAACAAAATTATTCTAATAATTTTCTTCACACACAAACTCAGGTAATTCCGTTAACGCATAAATCAGAACGTGTTGCTTTGGCCATTTATATAAGAGAATTTGACGAACAGGAAGATGTAAAAATTGACTTTGATTATAATTTAAATTATTTTAATGAGGTACAAATTACGCGAGTGGTACAGCATTTTGAAAATTTAATTTATGCCATTTTAGATACTCCAAATCAAATATTAAAAGAATTGGATTATTTGGGGAAAGAGGAAAAAAAGGAGGTTTTAGAAACATTTAATAATACAAAAGCTGATTATCAAAAAGAGAAAACATTCCTTGATTTATTTGAAAAACAAGTTGAAAATTTTAGTTCCAAAGAAGCTTTAAAAGACGATTACAAAACCTATTCTTATTCGGAACTTCATAAATTATCGAACCAAATAGCAGCATATTTTATAACGACTTATGGCGAAGAAGATAAATCTCCCATTGCGGTTTTATTAGGGCGTTCTGCCAATATTGTCATTGTTTTATTAGGAATACTAAAGTCTGGAAGATCCTATATTCCTTTGGACCCAACATTCCCTGAGGATAGATTGAATTACATTATAGACAATAGTCAGATTAAAGTTCTTATAAATGAAAAAGAACATTCCTTAAATACAAGTGATGAGGTACAAACCATATCCTTAGAAACTATTTTAGAAGAAATAAAAGCATTTGAAGGAAATCAATCTGTAACAATTTCACCTCAGGATACTGCTTATATCATTTACACATCAGGTTCAACAGGAAACCCAAAAGGTGTTGAAATTGGACATCAGTCATTGCTTAATTTTTTGATCAGTATTCAAAAAGAACCCGGAGTTCAGTCAAATGATGTATTTTTTTCGGTAACTACTTATTCTTTTGATATTTCGATTCTGGAGTTTTTTGTGCCCTTAATTTCCGGAGCTACCTCATATATTGCAAATCAGGAAATTTTAGCAGATCCAAATGCGATTATTCAAAAAATAGGAGAGATACAGCCGACCATAATCCAGGCCACGCCAAGTTTTTATCAAATGTTGTTTAATGCTGATTGGGTTGGAGATAAACGATTAAAAATACTTTGTGGAGGCGATTTATTAAGTGAAGCATTAGCCGAAAAGTTAATAGACAATAGTTTAGAAGTCTGGAATATGTATGGCCCAACAGAAACTACGATTTGGTCAAGCCACAAAAAACTGGAGGACTCGAAAGAAGCATCAAACATTGGTAAACCCATACACAATACACAAATCTACATACTAGATTCATTTTTAACGCCGAAACCAATAGAAACTTCAGGAGCCATTTACATCGCCGGCGATGGATTAGCAAAAGGGTATTATAAAAATGAGCCATTAACTAAAGAAAAATTTATTAAAAACCCATTTGATGCAACAACTTTAATGTACGAAACCGGAGATGTTGGTAAATGGAATGAAAAAGGCGAAATAGAATTTTTAGGAAGAAATGACAATCAGGTTAAAATTAGAGGCTATCGAATTGAACTGGGAGATATAGAATCACATTTAAATGAGATTTTCGGAATTAGAGAATCTGTTGTTATTGCCAGAAAAGGAAATCAGCAAGACGTTTTTTTAGTTGCGTATGTTTTAAAAACGGAAGAAGAAATTGATACAAAAGAAATTTTGAATGCATTAAAAATCAATCTTCCCTATTATATGATTCCGAATGCCATTATTCTTTTAGACGAGTTTCCGTTAACACCAAATCAAAAAATTGACCGAAAAAATTTAGCACAAAGAACCATTGAACATGATAAAATTGAAGATGATTTTAAAGCGCCAAATTCAGATTTAGAAAAAATACTTTCTCAATATTACACAGAAGTGCTAGACAGTAAAAAAGCAATAAGTGTAAACGATAATTTTTTTGCTCTTGGCGGACATTCATTAAACGCAGTTAAACTAGCGGGATTAATAGCCAAAAATCTTTTGTTCAAAGTTACTTTAAAAACGATTTTCGATTATCCTACAATTGAATTAATGACGAATTATTTAGCGACTTTAAAACCGAATCATAAAACCAGTATTCCTTTTACGTCTCTAAAAACAGATTTTGTCATAACGCCTTCGCAACATGAATTGTGGATTGCCTGTCAGGATTATCAAAAGTCAATTGCTTACAATATGGTAGCTGTTTTTGAAATCAAAGGAACTGTTTTTCCTGATAAAATTAATCATGTCTTATCACAATTAATTATTGAAAATGAAATACTTCGAACCAATTTTGTAGAAAGTAAAGGACATGTTTTTCAAAAAATAAAACAAGAGGAAACCGTTGCTTTTAAAATAACTAAATTACAAACTAAAAAAGATAAGGCTGCACAAATTATTCAGGATTATATAGAAACTCCTTTTGATTTAGAACATGATTTGCTTTTAAAAATGATGCTTCTACAAACCAGCGACACAACATCAACATTAGTATTTTGTACACATCATATTATTATGGATGGTGTTTCATTAGAATTTATAACCAAACAATTTGTCCAAGACTATAAGCATTCGGGTACTTTAATTAAAAAACAAGATATTCAGTTTAAAGATTATACAGCCTGGTTATCATCTAATAAAGAAAATACTGCAGCTTTAGACTTTTGGAAAAAATACTTAACGGGTTATGTTATAAAAGAAACGATTACAAGTGATTTTAATCTTGATGAGAAACTCCAAAAAGGATCACATTTTTATGAGGAATTTACAAAAGAAGAAACAAAAGCTCTGAAACAGTTTGCCCAGAAGCAAAAAAGTACACCGCATAATATTGTAATTTCTGTTTTAAATGTGCTTGTTTATAAAATTAGCGATCACAATGATATTGTATTAGGAACAGTCAATTCAGGAAGAAATGTATCTGATATTGCTGCAATGATAGGAATGTTTGTAAAAACGCTGCCTCTTCGTGTTCAGTTAAACGAAAGTCTGGATTTTTTAAGTATGTTAGATCAGGTTCAAAAAAACATGCTTTTAATGGATACTTACCAGGATTTTCCATCACAACTCAAAAAAGAAACTTTGTTTGATGTTTTGGTAACGTATCAAAATCCGGATTTTTCATTTCAGGAAACTATAAAAATGGATCATGCTGAATTAAAATATATACCCGCAGATACAAATTACAGCAGGTTGCCTTTATTATTTAATTTTTTTGAAAGCAATGGCAATCTCAAAGTCAATGTTTCATATAACAACAAATACGAAGAAATCACAATCGCATTTCTGATAACAACTTTTAAAAAATTATTATCTCAACTAATAGAAAAACCTTCGATTAAAATATCAGAAATTGAATATCCGATAACAATAACCAATAAGCTGGAAGAAATCGATTTTGACTTTAATTTTTAGCATTTATAAATACTTTATTCTATTATTTGATTTTAATCTCTAAAAAAAATATCTTTTGATTTACATTTATTATTCTTACCTGTCCGAGGAAAATCATGAAAGTTTATTGAAAAATGATTTACCTCAATTTCCCGCTGATTACCAAGAGAAAATCAACCGATTTCAAAGGTGGCAAGATGCCCAATTATCGCTTCTGGGACGAATATTGCTATTTAAAGGAGTAAAAGAAACCTACAAGCAGAAACCTGAAGCCAAAGAGATTATACAAACCTTGTATAATAAACCCTATTTTGAAGATAATTCAGTTCTTTTTAATATTTCACATTCAGGTGAAATTGTGGTTTGCGCCTTAAGCGACGAACATGAAATCGGGATTGATGTTGAAATTATAACTAACATTGAAACAGCTGATTTCAAATCTCAAATGACCCAAAAAGAGTGGGACAAAATTGTTTTGTCTTCGAATAAAAAAGAAGCCTTTTTTGATTATTGGACTCAAAAAGAAGCGGTCTTAAAAGCTCAGGGACACGGATTGATCATTCCCTTAAAATCATTTGAAATTTTAGATAATACTACTAAAATCAATGAAGAAAAATATTATCTGACCGAAGTAAAAATAGATGAAAAATACAAATGTCACCTCTCACTAAAAAACGATATTAGTGAAATTTACCTCAAAAAAATTACCCTGTAAAACCATAATTTAATTCAATCAAAATGAAAAAATTAATTATCCTGTTTTTATTACTATCTATGTCATCAACTTGTTTGTTTGCGCAAACAAATACCTTTAAATTAGAAAAAAGAACCACTTTTTTTCCCGGAGATAAAAACCTTGCTCAGGAAAACATAAAATGGTCGTACTTAACCGTTCCTGAAAACTGGGATAAACCAACAGGAAAAACCATTAAAATTGCTGTGGCAGTTTTAAAAAGCACTTCAAAAAATACAAATTCAAATCCGGTTGTCTATATAGACGGCGGGCCAGGATCTGGAGGTGTTGCTGGAATATGGCCGTGGCTGGTCCATCCGTTAAGAAAAAACAGCGATATTGTTTTATTTGATGTGAGAGGTACAGGAAATTCTCTGCCAAAATTTTGCCCGGACTTAGGGAAAACATTTTTGGAAATATTAGCAAAAAATCAGAATAGTACGCAGGATGAACAGCAAAAAACAATTGCTTCAATAGCCTGTAAACAAGATTTATTAAACAGAGGTATTGATATAAATGCCTATAACAGTAAATCAATTGTTAAGGATTTAAATGCTTTAAAAATTGCCTTAAAATACGATAAGTGGAATGTTTATGCTGTTTCGTATGGTACTTATACCGCTCAGGTTTATGCAAATGACTTTCCTCAGGATATTAAATCACTAATTCTCGATTCTTCGATTTCAGATATTGCCCAATATTACAATTATAATACGGAGAATTATATGAATAGTCTAAAAAAGGTATTTAGCGCTTGCGAAAATGATCCTAACTGTAATAAGCAATATCCAAATCTGGAAAACACATATTTTAAAACCATAGAAAAATTAGCGAAAAACCCAATTACAGTTAAGGTTGACAATAAAATAATTCCAAGCGGAAAGTTTACCTATAATGCTGAAGATTTTAAAATTGCGATTCAGCAATCACTATATCAAAAAAAATTAATAGAAGTAATACCGTTATTGATAACTGAATTTAATAAAGAAAATAAAAGTACTTTGAGTTCTTTGGTTGCTGCTTTTTCAGGAGCTTTGGGTTTAGATTATGGTCAGTATTATTGTGTAAGCTGTAATGAGGCTGTACCGAATAATTCTGTTTCAGAATTTAATAAAGATGCACTTGATTACAAAAAATTAAAAGGCGGACTTTCGTTTTACAAATCAGATTTTGTAGTTTGTAATAAATGGAATTTAGGAGCAAATAAACGATTAGCGGTAAATGATTTATCAAACCTTTCAGCATTAACGGCACCGGTATTAGTATTTGCAGGAAATTTTGATCCTATTACTCCGGCTTCAAATGGTAAAATTACAGCAGCGAGATTCAAAAACGGATTTCTGGTAAATGCCCCAGTTTCGGGTCATACGCCTGCTTTTTCAAAACTTGGAGTTCAAATTGCTGCAGAATTTGTAAAAAATCCAAATCAAAGACCGGATACAAAAGAATTAGAATCAGATAATAAAGTTCATTTTGTTACAGATGTAAAAATTAATGCAGGAGTTTCTAGTTTCGCCAAAAGTCTTAACGAATTTAACCTCCTCTTTTTTGGTCCGCTTTTTACAGCACTCATTATATTATTAATTTCAATCTTCTTTTTTGGTTATGAATTGATTGTAAAAACAAAAGATAAAAAACAAAATAAATTTTTAAAGTATTTAATTATAATAACCTCCTTATTAAGTTTTTTTACCATTATCGGATTTATTTTGGCTGTAAATACCACGGCTCAGGATAATTTTTATATACTTGCTTTCGGAATATTCAATCAATTTAATTATCTCTTTATAACGCAATGGGTTTTTATACTATTTACAATACTTTCAATACTTTATTTTATTCTTAAAATCCAGACGATTTCAAATAAAAGCGTTAATGCAACAATCTTATTTTCGTTATTGGTTGTGGGGATTTATTTTGAATATTGGGGATTTTTGTTTTAAAAAGTAATTGTTAAAATAAAATAAGATAAAATATAAATTTTATAAAGTAAGGAAAGTATTGAAATTTAAAAAGCACCTCATTGAGGTGCTTTTCGCGGAATTTAAGATACTCATTTATTTTCTGGTTGGAATAAACTGGCAGAACTCTGCCACGCTGCAAACAAAGCGGGTGATCTTTATACTTCTTAATTATTTTAAGTGCCTGAGGTAGGAGCGGGACATTCGTGCTAGAATTTGTTTTTCTGTCTCTCAGACATGATCCATAAGTTGCAGTCAATTCCATTTTTAATATCTGACCTACTAAGCTGGTATACGTCAATGTAAGCCAATCCTGTGTAGCACTGAAATACAAACACATCTCTCACTACATTGAGCCTGTCTGTAGTGAAATAATGTCTTTCCAATTCATATAATTCCTGAGTTGAAAGAGGTTGTTTTACCAACTTTGTTTTTCTTCCTTTGAGGTTTTTAAAAGGATCTTTTAGAATTATCTCCTTGTCAATTGCACGGATTACTGTTTTTTTGAAATTAGCAATGTATTAAAGTTTATATTGTTGCTGCAATTTCTAATTGTTCTAAGGTAAAACTCAAAGTCTTTTATGAATTGAATATTCCCATTTGCGTTTGGTGGATGCTTCTTTAGTAATGCCGTCTACGGCTATTCTAAGATGAACTGCTCTAATTTTACTTCCTTTGTGGGCTGTTTTCAAAAAAAAACATCCCAAAACTCTTCTCTCACATAATTCAACTTTTTAGATTAATAAATGTAGAATTATACACTCAAATAAACAAGTCATTAACCTCCTTAACTTTTGTATTTACAAGCGTTCAGGTGTGATTCTGTGGCACATTTTGCTGAAAGATAAAGATTGGAAATTTCCTTAAAAACAAAAAGCTGCAAATCCTTGGATTTGCAGCTTTTTTATATTTTTTGAATTTACTGGAGATTTTAATTTTTAGCAATGAAATTTTCCATAAAAAAAGCCCTAATTTTCATTAGGACTTTTTTGTGGGGAGAGCAGGATTCGAACTATAAGCTTGAAACCCTTGTATTTCCTGCGTTTTTAATTTTTTAAAACTAGATTGCCACGATGTTGCCACGAAACTTAAAAAGACAAAATTTTCTAAAAAAAAAAACTTTTTAAAAAATTTAACTTGTTTAAAATGAATGTTATAATTCATTATTTGAATATCTAGTAATGATGGTTAACGGACTATGGCTGGCACATAATTAGTCAACTATTTGTGTTCCGGCTGCGATAAGCCGGAACAGCGGTTCATATTTTTTTATATGACGGTCCAGATTCTGGTTTATGTCGGCTGGACCGATACTCCCTTGCAGGCAGTATAATTTTTGGTTGTAGGCAAACATAAACTGCAGCATACGTATTTTCTTCCTGGTATCTGACAAATTTAATATTTCTTCAACTTCAATCATCATTCCAGGTAAACCATCAATGGTTATAGTTTCAGTACGTATAATGTTGGTATGAGAAGATACCATTTCACTAATAGTCTTTTTGTTAAGAATAATATTTTTGTCTTCTGCAGTCAGGTCATGAACCACTATTAGAATTTTCTCAGAGCCTTTTCCGTCATGGCTTGTAAACTGCTGTACGGTTTCAGACATTTCTGCTTCCTCAGCTCTCCAGCTTTTAGGTATAATTACTTTAACAGCAGACTTTTCAGCTTTAGGATGTCGATTGGTTGTAAAATCAACAACATGTCCATCAATAACTTCCTGATGTGGAGCATCATAGTATGCAAATGAAATAATACTTTTTTGAATATCGTCTGCCTTACTGAGCAGTAATTCGAATCTGACTTTTTTAAGAAAATTGCGTGCATATTCTTCTTTTTGAATTGGATGTTTTAAATGTTCATTCAGCAAAGAGTCTATTCTTCTTTGCATTGAAGTGAATTCTACATTGTCCAGCTCATATTTTAAAAATTGATCTATATTTTTCTCTGCACGTCCAAATACTAATTGTGAACTATCTGCCACCGCCTTAACATCATTCTGAAGTTCCGGGAACTGTATTCCGACTTTCTTGAGAGCGGCACTCTGACCTTTTAAAAAGGCATAGGTCTCCATAGCCAGCTTGAGCTTAGGTGTGAATTTCTGCTCCTGTGAGTAAGAAAGGCTAGTAAAAACACAGTATATAATTAATAGCAGCGTCCTCATAAGGTTATTATATTTAATTGAAATAATTCTTACAAAAGCAAAATTAAATTGTGAATGGTATGTTATTTTACATAGTTAAAATATCTCCTTTATATAATCCCCACACACGACCAACAATTGTAAGATGATAATTGAAACGGATACCGATAGATTTGTTGCAAAGAAAGAAAAAACACTGTAAGGGGATATTTTAATTAGCGAGTTTTATCCTTATTTCAGGTATAATTGATGTGTAATTTGAATTTGTAGGTAATAATAATATATTCAGGATGGACCAATATAAAAAGTACTGGAGGGTGACAAACCCAGGCACAAAAGGATTTAACTGCTATCGGGGCTAATAGAGCCATTATTGTTCTTTTGCTGTAATTCAAAGCATAAAAACTTGTCGGTATAATTTTAATTCAATTAAAATATAGAGAATAATTTCATAAGTCGTTGAGAAAGCTTTGACCTTTAATCCTTTTCTTTTTTATAATTTCAAAGATGCTTAATAAAATTATGGCAATTATAATTCCTTGGATAAATAGCATTAGTATTGCAAATGGGAGGGATTCGGTAAATTCAGTATTTTCCCTTTCAGTTCCATATTCCCGATGGAAAATCGTCACCATTATAACAAACCGTTCAAAATAGAAGCCTATTTTCATAAAAATGGCTACAAATAGTACATAATAAAAGTTTGAAGATATTTTTTTTATAAATAATGCGAAAGGTAAAATCAATCCGGATAAAAACATTGTCCAATACGCCCAGCTGTATGAACCTGTCGCTCTTTCAATAAATGCAAATTCTTCAGGATAAAATATCATTCCTGCTAATGAATAAGTCCAGGTAATTATTGAATATAAAATGATTATCCAGCAAATTAAATGCAGTACTTTTTTAGTTGCAAAACGTTTTTTGAAAAGAAGCTCTATAACTATTAAGGTTAGAATTATTGGAATAAGACAGTGAATCAGGTTCGCATCAATTATTTCAATAATTCTTTTGTATAAATTCATGTTTTCTATGTTTTGAGGTAAAATTACGCGCAACGTTCCGGTGCCACAGCGGCTTTGAGACTAAATTAAGCTCTTCGGATTTTCCGCTTAAGCGATAGCGATCAGGCCAAGTAAATAAACTAACTTTCCATTAAACTCCAATGCTCAAATCCAGTTGAACCTGTTAACAAACGTATTTTATTCAATATTATGTCTTACGATTTTATTTCCCCAACCATTAAATTCAGAAAATCTAAATTGGATAAAACTATTCACATCAGGCATTTTTGATAATGATTTTTCCGCTATTTTATAAACTTCAATTGTTGGGATTAAACTATGATTGCTATATCCTCCAGTACCACCATATAAATTAGATGTTCCTATTTCGATTGTTTTTGAAATCAGTTTAATTAGATCTTGATTTAGATTTTGATAGATTTTTTTTAATTCCTTATATTCTGATGCATCTATTGTTGGAAAATCATCTGGAAATTTTTCGTATTCTATCTCTAAGATGTTAGTTGGATTTAAATCACTAATTTTTTCATCCCAAACGTCTAAATTTTCAGACTCTGTAAATTCCCATAACTGAGTTAAAAGTTTGTCAATACTTTTGATTTCTATTTTGTTTTCTGAAATATATCTCTCAATACATTTTACGCCAAAAGCAAACCTGCCTCTTATTGAAATTTTTTTAAATACTTTTTCTATGTCCATCTATGGTAATTTTTTGCTACAGTTCTCAAGATAACCTTCTTCGTAAAAATGAATTTTCCGTCTAAGAAAATTCCGCAATTGCGTAAAGAGGCTGTTAGCATAAGGTTTTATTCAATTCCCATTTTGTTTTGTAAACAGTCTAAGTACAAATTTTTATTTAAAAATATTTTGTTACCTAACATTCCCGTCATTCCCGAAAATTTCATCATTGCATATTGCATTTTCGAATAACCTTCTACGTAAGTAACATTTTTCAAAGGGATTTTTTGATTGTCAAATATAATGTTTTGATTACAATCTGCGGTATAAGTCGTTAAAACCCTTTTCCAAGATTGCGACTTCTCAATAGTTGTTTTACTATTCGATAATTTTAATTCGTGCCAAACTTCTTTACTGGTTAATAATTCATATGCGCTGGTTCCTGAGTCAAATAAAAAATCTTCTTCCTGTCCTTTTAAAAAGCCTTTAATTATTATTTTTCTCTTTTTAAATTCAAAATCTGCCAAATTTTTTTGAAAGCTTGCTGGCGCTTTATTTAGATTTAATGAAATAAAACTTTCTTTAAAATTAATCAGTGATTTTCGGTTTTCTAAAATATCGGCTCCTATTGTTCCAATGATTTTAATGGAATCATTTTTAATGTCATTTTCTAGTTCATAAATTTTGAAATAGTCCGAAGCTATTTTTGTTTTACCAATGGAAAACGCGGTTTTTGCAACACTTCCCTTTGTTGATATTTGAGAAATATTT
Organism: Flavobacterium chryseum; assembly: GCF_004362015.1. Lineage (GTDB taxonomy): Bacteria > Bacteroidota > Bacteroidia > Flavobacteriales > Flavobacteriaceae > Flavobacterium. Next base: position 1,799 of record NZ_SNWW01000005.1, on the reverse strand, counting down.
TTGATCGATTTTGAATAAAAAACGGTGTAAGGAGAACCGGTATCAAATTGCAAATAATAATTTTCGGCGTCACCTTCGAAATGAATCGGAAGTAGCAAAACATTTTTTTCATTGCCAATCCATTTAAATGAAACGGGACCGCTCTCGTTTTCGACCTTCAAGTAATTTTGTTCCGGTGTAAATTTTTGATCAAAATAGATGTAGCCACTAATGGAAGACAAAACAAATAAAACTAAAAAAGCCAACACAATTTTCTTTACGATTTTCATAAGTATAATTTTTTTACAAATTTCTATTTATGATATCAATTTCCTTTCAAAATTGATATGACAATTATACGTCAATGTGCTGACAGATTTTATAAAAAATTGACTTTTAGTTTTTTAGGCAAATCTTGCTTTTGGTTTAAACTTATCCCGTTTAAAATTACAACTGCTAATTGAAGGACAATAGTTGCTATTAAAGGGATTAAAAATATTGGAAATCTAACAGTTAATCCTTTTTGAAGAAAGGGGCTTGCGATCAGAGAAACGCTTAATGCCATCGTCAGCAGAATTTGAATACTCACCATACTCTTTCCTAAGTCCCTATTTTTAGTGTTTTCTGTTTTGTAAGTCAAAAATAGGGGCACGATCACTCCACCGTATGGAAATAGAATTCCACACAAAATGCTAAGATTAATCAGTTTTGCTCTGTTAACATTTGTGCCTTCTTCTGAAGCTTGTAATTTTTCAGGTGCAATTTCAAACACACTGGCTAGGGTTTGCAGCGTAAATCCTTTTGGAGTATTTCCAGCTTCAATACGTTGAATAGTTCGTAACGAAAGACCCGTTTTTTCAGCAAGTTCAGATTGGGTTAGTTTTTTTTCTTCTCTTAAATGTTGAACTATTGATTTCATTTTGGTTTTGTTTGCGGTTCTGTTAAACTGTCTGATAAGGTTCTGGTACTACACTGAGCTTGGAACTAAATTAAGTCCATTATTCGGATTTGCCAAATCATCTCAAACATATAAAAATAGGTTATTCATTTAGTGCACTTCAGAAAATTGACGTTTTATAAATAATTGTATTTTAGTATTTGATGTTCAGCGGCACATTCGAACCTACACATTTATACACTTGATTTGCATGCTATTTTATTTTTGCAGAAAAGCTTGTGCCACGATTTTGCCACAAAACTTTTGTTGAATATTTTTAAACCGCCTTAACTTTTTGTGGCTAAAAGGTATTTACTTCATAAAAGTAAAAATAAAGTTTGCCTCATGTTTACAAAACTGTTTTTAAAGTTAATAAATCAGGATAATATTAGTTTATTTAATTAAGATTAGGTGTATTTTTTTTTTAACTGTGAAAGCGTTATTTTGAAGTGTACCGGATTTTTTAAGACTTATGAATCCATTTTATACCTAAATGTGAGCAGAGATTTATCGTAATAGCGGATCAATAAAAAAACACCCGTTCACTCAAGAGTTCTTATGAAAAGCTGTGCAAATGTTTCCTGACTTCGGACACGTTTGTTATATACAAGTTGTAATTTATTTACATGTATTAAAAATCCTCGTGTGTTTCAATTTTGAAAGCTAAGAGATTTCGGCTAATTACCCGAGGACTAAAAAAATAAGAAGCGACATTCATATGCCCTTTTTACTTTAATAAATAACTGATTATAATTTGCACTTTTATAAGTGGTAACTCTAACAAAAACTTTAGAATTAAAAACTGATTCGTATATTGTTCTGCTAAAATTAACTATGCCAAGTGGATACATTTTAAAATATCTGCTTTCAAACGTTTTTAAGT
>NZ_SNWW01000004.1:312135-443216 GCF_004362015.1 Flavobacterium chryseum | reverse complement strand
TTCAAAGTATAAGCACTCAGATTGTTCAAAGTATAAGCACTCAGATTGTTCAAAGTATCAGCACTCAGATTGTTCAAAGTATAAGCACTCAGATTGTTCAAAGTATCAGCACTCAGATTCTTCAAAGTATAAGCACTCAGATTGTTCAAAGTATAAGCACTCAGATTCTTCAAAGTATCAGCACTCAGATTCTTCAAAGTATCAGCACTCAGATTGTTCAAAGTATAAGCACTCAGATTGTTCAAAGTATCTTGAGTTGCATTTTTACCTAAACTCAAAACATATAGTGCGTTTCTTTTTTCTTGGTTTGTGTTTTCCATTTTTTTATTTTTTATTTAAATTGTACATCTATTGGTTGTTCTAAATCTTCATTCGGTAATGGAATTTGATATTGAAACATTTCCCATGCTAATTGGCGACATGCTTCGTGATATTCTTCTTGTCCGAAAGTGCTATTTTTTGTAGTTGATTTTGGCTTTCGAATTGTTTCGTGTGTTATCGGATTAATTGCCACCTCTCCGGTGCTTTCATCAATAACCTCTTCAAAACTCAGGTTCGTTTTTAAAAACTCATGAACATCCGATTCAAGGTAAATATCTCCCCACTCTTCGCGGAGTATGTTTTTCCAATGCTCAACGATAACACCCCAGTAATAGCGGTTTTGCTTATTGCTTCTCTTGTTGTAATGGCGCTCGATGGTGACAGTTACTTTTTTACCTTCATAAATTCCAATTGCATCTACAATTAAGTTTCTGTTCTCAACGAACTTTCCATTTTCAACTTCAGTTGTAACCGCTATTTTTCTAGGTGTTGCCATTATTCAAATACTTTAAGTCTTTGTCTTTTTCTTTTTACTGCTTCTGTTAGTCGTTTTTCTAACTTGGCAATGTCAGTATCGTTTCTTTGTATCTCAAGGACAAAAAGACGTTTGCTTTCGTTTTTAAATCGTGGGTCATAACTAATAAAAAACCAACTTTTACGACTTGTGATATACATACTTCCTTGAATCTGCCAGTAGTACTTTGTACATTCCTTTTTGAAGTTTTCAAGTGTTAAATTTTCCAGATAATGAAGGTGTGTTTTACTGTCTGGACATTTTGTTTCAACTCCTCTGTCATCTCCAATTAATCCATCCGGTGTACATCCAACATCTTTAGTTAATTCAACATACTGCTGATCTTCTCCAAAGTTGTAAACCTCAATACCGAACTGCTGCATAAACTTTTCTACAGCTTCAATCTCAGTATCTTTTCCATGCTCAACAGATTTTGTTGCAAGCTGTTTGTTTTCATTTGTTGTGACAACTTCAAGGATCTTCTCAGTTACATAAGTAATAGCTCCATCCGGAAAACCCTCCTTATCTTCATATCCCATCAATCTCACAAATTCAGAAGCTGTAAACTTTCCTTTACGTTGTTCCAGCCATTCTTCCTCTTTGCTTTTTTGATTCATTTTATTAAGAGCGGATTCATGTTCCGCTCTTAATTCTTCTAAATCAATACCAGCGAAGTTATTCTTCGTTGTTAGCATCAAAAATGTTTATATTCAACTCATCAACATCAAACAATGGAATGTCATTTCCTCCAGTTGTTTTACTACTTCCTGTACATTTAATACTAACACCTTGACCGATTTTAGTATTCATTAACGCTTGAATTAAGACTGTTTGCCCAGCTAAAAATGCTTTTTCGCCATCATGTAGTTTTGCCATGAAGTATGTTCCTCCTTTTGCATCAGTAGCTTCTTTGAATCCTAAGAAGAAACATTCTACTGGTTCATCTTTTTTAGCAATCCACTCTGACTTTTCCATATATGAAACTGTCAATTTTCTGTTTACTCCAGCTGATTTTAATGCGCCAATAGCATTAGTAGATGGCATGATAAAAGTTACTTCTCCGTTTTTTGGAAATAATTCCGGTTTTACATTTTCCATTATTTGATATTTAAAATTTGATTATTGAATTCGATAATTGTACTGTTTAGGCCATCTCTAATTTCAACCAGAGCTTTAGCTATTGCCTCGTTTTTAATGTCTGGAAATTCTTTTTCGAACATTAAACTTTCGATGTATTGAAGAGCTTTTTCGCGATCAGGTTTCAACTCCTCAAGCCTTTTTGCTTCGCTTTCTGCTTTCTCCTTAGCTTCTTTTTCGGCTTTTTCTTTAGCCTTTTTATCAGATTCAGCTTTTTCCTGAGCAGCAACTTCTGATTTACGTTTGGCCTCAGCTTCATCAATTGCTTTTTGTCGCGCATCAAGATCATCTTGACGTTTTTTATTAGCTTCATCGATAGCTTTCTGCTTTGCTTCGCTTTCTGCTTTCGCTTTATTATCAGCTTCCTCTTTTGCTTTTTTCTGAGCCTCGAACTCTTCCCTTTCTTTAGCTAGTTTTTCCGCTTCAATACGCTGTTGCTCTTTTTCAGTAAGTGATTTAGTTTTGTCAGCCAGTTGGCTTTTGATGAGGTTTATTTTTGAAGCGAACTGCATTTCAAATTCTCCAAATTCCTCTGTATCTGTTTTTAATAAAACCTCTTCAAATTCAGCAGTAACTTTTTTAATATCTTGGAACTGCAAGTTGTCTATAGTGGATTTAGATTCTTGATAAATCTGCTCAATACGATTGGTAATTGCTTCGTCAAGTTCTTTTTGGATCCTTTCTTTTTCCAATCTTTCAGCTTCTTTAGCAGCTTCATATTTTTTAACCTCTGCTTGCTGCTTTTCTTCATGTGGAAGAGTGATGTCAACTAACTTTTTGGTTTCGGTTTTCACTTCATCACGAACATTTTTAAGCTTAGAAGCGATCAAAGTATCTTGCTTTTCAACCGTAGTTCTGGCAGTTACATAAGTGGTTCTTCTTTTCTTAGCCTCTTCGTAAGTTTTGTTATCCGTGATGATGATAAAAGGGTTTGCCGTTACAACAGCTTCTTGTTTTTCCTTCCATCCCTGCAATTCTGGAAGCATTGAAACTTTTACTGATTCTAATGTTACTATTTCCATTGTTTTTAAAATTTGATTATTGTTTTACTATTTGATCTTTTTAAATTTTGCTATCGTTTCATCAGAACAAAATCTTTCTGATCTATCGATTACATGTCCGAATGAGTTTTTGACATCTGGAATTATATTCCCATTTTCATCGATTTGCTGCAAAGTGTGAACTCCAGAATCTCGAACTGTTTTTACCCTTAGAATCCGTCCTTCCGGAGTTCTATAGGTTTGATTTAATTTTACTTCCATGATGTTATATTTGACAGACTAACCAAGTTGCGAAAGCTCCTAATCCGAAACCAATTACAAAGGCTATGATGAAAGCGATCATAAATAAATTGAACATTCTGTTTGCGCGTTCTGTATCTAAATTCATTTTACTTGATTTTTTCTAGTGCTTTTTCAACTTGAAGAAAGTCACGTTGGTGAATATTATGTGTCTTGTTACATAGCCAGTCATTAAAAAAGACTTTCCTGATATTCGATTCGATATTCATAAAATCAGGATCTGTTGTGTTTTCGAATCTGAATCTGATTTTTTCACTTAACAGGAAGGTTGAAACCAATTCAGAAAGCTTTCCTTTTGTGCAAACTATCAGACTGAAAAAAGGAACTTGATCATTATTAAAAACTTTACTGCAATTGCAAACAAAGCTTTGTCCACGTCGATCAAATGATATTAGAAGTAAGTCTGGAGTATCATTTGCTATTTTTTTACTTGTATCAAACACGGTGTATATTTGAGCTTCTATAGTTGTTGTTGCCATAATCAGAAAGGATTGTTAGTTATGAATTGCAGATCATTTTTCATTTCATCTGCGTTTTTAGTTTCAAACTTTTGAGCTAATTCCAAAACCGTTGTACTGGTTTTGAAATCTTCGCTCTTGTCAAACAATAATCTTAAAGCTTGACCTAATACTTTTTTTTCTTTTTTGGTTAGTGCATCCATGATTCGTAGTGTTTGATGTTAAGATTTACAACTTGGTGTGTTACGGTTTTTGGTTGTTCTTTCAAAAGAGAAATTCTTTCTTTTTCGATTGGTATAATCTCCGTGTACAACTCATTTAACTTTTGCTTGACTTTTTCCAGTCTCAACTTCATTATTTCATTCATTGGATTGTTGCCTTCTCTGTAGTAGTATGTTGACAACCTCACACAAACACCTCTTAATTTTTCAAATGCAGAAATATTTTTTCTGATTGTTTGAGCTTTGTTTGTAATTTCTTCTAACTTTGCCATTCTATTTGTTATTTATGCCCTGCAAGGCGTTTATAAAATTTGATTTAAAACCGTTCATTCCCGTGAGCGGTTTTTTTATTTTGTCAAACAAGCAACTGCTTGTAATTTCAGTTCAGGTGATAATTCGAACTTGCCCTTTCGGGTGGAGTTGGAAGCTCCCAAACTATCCAACTCCAATTCTAAGTTTCTCTTACGGCTAGTAATCGAACTTAATCCTTGTTTAAAAAGCTCTTCGTGAATTTCTAATTCGTGTAATTGGCTTTTTATAAACTTTATTTTTTCAGCTTTGTTCATAGCTCATTTATTTCGTTGAAACTGCTTTTTCTTCCATGTCAAAAAAATCATTCTCAGTAAGGTTTGCATACTCCATAATTATTTTAACTACTTTGTAATGTCCTACTTTGGCGTATTGGCCACGGTAAGCCCAACTTTTCACACTTCCAACTTGCAAGCCTAATTTGCTGGCTATCAAAAGACATAAGTTGTAATCAGTTTTTAAAAGCTCGTAAATTGATTCTTTGATTTCCATTGGTCTCGTTTTTTTTATTGACAGGTGGAAGCCCCAAACCACCGTGTCAATATGTTCTCTATGAAAACTGGGGCTGTTTTTTTTATGCTAGAACCAAACTTCCGGATGATTCTAAATCGATATACTTTTTCGGATTCTTTTTGTCAGAAGTACCAACTCTCAAATCAGAGTACTGAGGTTTTTGTCTGATTGATTTGATGTAAGCATCTAACTGCTCTTCTGATGATTGCGTTTTAAAAACTTTTCTAAGTAATGCTGTAAGTGTTTTCATAATAACTATATTTGCTTTTTCATATTGACAATACAAATATACATAACTTATTATGTAAAGAAAAAATTAATTACATTAAAATTGCATAACAGTTACGCAATTTATAATTATTATAAATAATATGGAACTTACAAAGATTGTAGAAACAATAAAAAAAAGCGGGGTAACTGCTTACGAGATAGCGAAAACAGAGCCCTTGACGGAAGTAGGTATAAATAAAATACTAAATGGATCATCAACTAATCCACGAAAGTCAACTTTAATGATACTGGAAAATTACATAACTAAATACATAACTAAAGAGCAGCATAATATAAAACAACTATTAAAAACAGATGATTCTTTCAACGAAAGCATAACTAACAAAAACGGAAACACATTCAAGGAACTAGAAAACGGGAAATTTATAATGACAGTTCCATTAGTTCCTGCCAAAGCTTATGCAACTTATATAAGTGATTGCTGCGATGGAGATTTCGTTGACGGATTTAACGAGGTTAACTTCTATGTGGACCAATATGCTAGAGGAAACTATGTAGCATTTGAGATAAAAGGAGATAGCATGGACAATGGAGGCCTATATGACAATCCTGAAGGCTGTATAACTCTTTGTAGAGAATTAGGACGTCAGCATTGGAAAGATGGCTTTAGAGATTCTCAATATGGATGGATTATTGTGCACAAGGATACTATCGTATGTAAAGATATTATAGGTCAAGATTTAGAAAAGGGAATTATCACCTGTCACTCCAGAAATACAAGTCCGGAATATCAAGATTTCAATATTGAACTTAATGATGTAAAACAAATATTTAAAATAATAAAAAGAACATTTTAAAAACTAACAAATGAAAAAAACAATTACGCTTTTAGGGTTATTATTTTCGACTTTCTGCTTTTCACAAATTTTCCCTGGTGAAGACATACAATTACTTACAGATAAAGATATAGTTGTTTTACCAAAAAGTGAAACTTTGCAAAAATATGGCTATGATGATTTCTATAAAGATGAAAAACTTAAAACTAAATATGATTGTTGTGAAAGTTATAATTCAAAATATAAAAGCTTAGTTGGAAAAACATTTAAGGTTCTAAGCTACGAACCTTATACTAATTTAATCGGATCAAGTAAATACAAATTAAAAATAGAGAATAATGAAACTGGAATTATTTATTTCGATTATGATCCTAGATATGATTTTAAATATCCCTTTGACGTAGTGGGAGGCTTAGATTTACCTTCAGATTTTTATTGTAAGAAGATAAAAGTTTCAACTGATAAATTTACCGGAGATGTATCATACAGTACAGAGTACTCCGAAGGTATTTCTGTTATAAAGGTAGAAAAAGATAAAGTTTCAAAAATATACCTAGCAATTAATGAGCAAGGACCAACATTAAATGTAGGAGCTAAAGGACTGATACTTCTTTTGACGAATAATAAAAGAATCAATAAGCCAGATGCGAAAATTGAAGTTAAAGTTAACAAAGGTGGTAGCGGTTATATATATTCAGCATTTGTTGAGTTAAATTCGCAAGATTTAAATTTATTAAAAGAAAATATAATTACTGACAATAGGTTATACGTCTATGATGGTGAAATAAAAAATGGAGAGAAAATAAAAGAATATGTTAAATGTTTGGCAAAATAAAGATTAATAATCAATGAACGAAACTGATCTTAAAATATTCGAGCTTATAAACCTGCTAAAAGAATTGGGCACGATAGAATATGATAAAGATTTCGGAGATTCAGTTGGCGTTTTAAAACAAAATCTAACACGGATAAAACAGGGCAAAGCTCATTTTACAACTGAACATATTAGAAAAGCATGTAGCGTATTTAATGTAAATGCAAACTGGATTTTTGGTGTAGAAAAAAAAGTGTTCAATTCCTTGAAACCTCAACAAACAAAGGCATTACAGAATTAATAATGCCGGCAACCCTAAACGATTATACAACGGTAAAAAACGAATATATTAATCATAAATAGGAAGTCATAAGTTACTGATTTACAATGTAAGTACTAGGATGTAAAAGTATGGGTTTGTTTTTCATAACCCTGAGGTCACGGGTTCAACTCCCGTCCTCGCTACAGAAAATAAACCCTTAATCATTAATTGATTAGGGGTTTTTTATTTAAATTAGCTCTCAACAAGTAGTAAAATTCAGTAAGAAATTTAAAAAAAACGGTGAAAACGGAAAAAGCGACGCTTAAAACAACATTTTTTCAAATTAAGTAATTTAAAAAAGCATGGATATAGTAAAATTTAAAATCACATCAAAAACGATAAAAGTAGAAGTACGCAATTCGAATAATTACGTTTTTAATTTTAATACTGCTTTAGAGATTGAAAAAGAAGACCGGGATGTGTTATTAAAACTATACAATGCATTAGATATGCTTTTTAAGAAAGAAAACACCAGCGAGATCAAAAACTACATTTCTCCGAATCAAACCAATATACTTGACCAGATTTCTGCTGTAGACAATTTAGAGGAGGAAAAATAATACCTAATTCAAATCTATCTCGCAAAATTTATGGTTTAAATAAAGGCGCAATTCACACTATTCGTCATTTTAGAAATCACAATCTTTACCCAAAGTGCCATGCTTTTAATTTTCAGAAGGTTATCTTTAAGAAAATATAAAATTATGTCAGATAAAAACAAAAAGTCGTTTGGAGTTTGGATGGATGCCCACAACGCAACAATCGTAGGAAAAGAAAATGTAGATAATGGAGAATTCGTTATACTTGGACATGTAAAAAATGCGGGACCAGATAATAATTCGAGTGAAAACGCTTCAAATAATCAGGAAATTACCTTAACGCAAAAATTCTTCAAAGAAATTGCAAGTAAGATGCCTAATATTGATCAAATTCATATTACAGGAACGGGACAAAGTCAGGAACAGTTTATTAAATTTTTAGCTGAAACTGCACAATATAAAAATGTAGTATCAAGCGAAAGCACTTCTAATAAAATGAGTGATGAAAATCTTGTGGAATATTTTACGACCTATTTCAATTAGATATTTCCTGAATTCCAATATCATCAAGGCCTTAATTATTTAAGGCCTTTTTAGATTAATAATTTCTCCAAATCTTCCTCAGGCTTTAAAAACACAAATCGACAGCCCTTAATAATGAAATAGATTATCATTGTTATGTAACTTTTGTATGTTATGATAAGATACTTTAGATATAGAAACTACAATAATTTTAGCGTTTTAAAATTAAAACCAAAATTGGTAAAAATTCTGCAACGTAATAACTTATCCTTTATAGTTATAATTTAAGTGAGATCTGAAAAGGCTGGTGTTCCATTTAACACATTAGTCAATTAAAGTATGGCTCATATTTAGGAAAATGTAAATCCACAATCGGGGGATTAAATTATTTAATCAATTAGAAATCATGAAAGAAAATAATCATATAGTTGTTGTTGGAACATCGGCCGGAGGAATGAAGGCGTTAATAGCGTTGGTAGAACAATTGCCAAAAAATTTCCCAGCTCCTTTGTTGATTGTGCAACATATCTCATCAGATGCTACAGGTGAAGCATTGCTTAGTGAATTAAATAAAATTGGAAAGCTCATTTGTGTTCATGCCAAGCAAGGCGAGCAAATTAAAGCCGGACATATCTACCTTGCTCCTTCTGACAATCATTTAATGATCGAAGAAAATGGTTCGGTCTTGATAACCAAAGGAGCGCAGGAAAATCGTTCGCGTCCTGCAATTGACCCTTTATTTAGATCGGCAGCCACTTCTTTTGGCAGTCGAACCATCGGAATTCTTTTAACCGGATATCTTGATGACGGAACCTCGGGATTAATTGCGATTCAGAGATGTGGAGGTATTTGCATTGTTCAGGATCCTGCAGATGCCGATTATCCAGACATGCCTAAAAATGCGCTAAATCAAATGAAACCGGATTATTGCGTGCCAATAGCCGAAATGGGCGGTATTCTTTCTGTTTTGATTTCTGAAAAACCTAAAAAGCAAACACCAATTCCGGAAGATATTATTAAAGAGGTTAAAATTGCCAAACGTGTATTGAGCGATTTGCCGGCGGTAAATTCATTGGGAGAACAGGTTCCGTTTAATTGCCCGGGTTGTGGAGGTGTTTTATGGAAAATGAATGAAGGATCTGATCTTCGCTACAGATGCCACACTGGTCACGCCTACACTGCAGCTGCATTATTAGCGGAACAAACCATGAAAATTGAAGAAACGATGTGGACGGCTTTAAGAATGTTTGAAGAAAGAAAAAACCTTTTAACCACGATGGCACAGGATCAAAAAGGAGCTGTCGCGCAATCAGCCAATGAAAGAGCAAAAATGTCACAGGTTCACATTGATAGAATAAGAGCTATTTTATTAAGTAATGATAATTCCAGCGCAACTGATTCTCCGGTATAATCTTTTATGCTTTGAACTTATAATTCCGGGATATAAATGTCAAATTGGGCTCCTTTACCTTTAGTGCCTTTAGCGGTAATAGTTCCTTCGTGATTTTCAACAATTTTTTTAACGATAGCCAGTCCAATACCGGTGCCCTGAAATTCGATATTGCTATGCAGGCGTCGGAATACTTCAAAAATTCGTGTTTCGTATTCTGCATCAAAACCTATCCCATTGTCAGAAATACTAATATGACAATAGTCTTTATCAGGATTTTTAGACTTTTCATTTATTACTTTTTCTTTAATATTTGCTCTTTTTATTACAATATGAGGTGCTGTGCCTTTTTTTGTAAATTTTAGTGAATTCCCTATTAAGTTACTAAAAAGCTGTCTTAGCTGAAAAGGAATTCCTTTGACTTCGCATAAATCAAACAATTCAATTACGGCATTTTTCTCATCAATCACTTCCTTGTAGTCATTTATAACTTCCTGCGCAAGATCTTCCAGATTTGTATTCATAAATACTTTATCTAATGTATTTGTTCTGGAATAGTCGAGAAGATCTACAATAAGGGCTTGCATTCTATTTGCAGCCACATTAATTCTTGTAAAATAATCTTTCGTATTTTTACTAAATGCATGTTCTTCAGTTTCATTTAATCGGCTAATAAACATTTGGATTTTACGCAACGGCTCTTGCAAATCATGACTCGAAACATAAGCGAAGGATCGCAATTCTATATTCATTTTAACCAGATCATCATTTTTCTGGACTAATTCTGCAGTACGTTCCTGAACCTGCTTTTCAAGTTCATTGGTAAAAGTTTTTTGATTCTGAATATCATTACTTGTTCCTACCCAAATCTGAATATTCCCCATAATGTCTTTTTGTGCTGAGGCATGGCTTAAATGCCATCTGTATTCGCCAGCAGTATTGAGTAAACGATGTTCTATCGAGAAATCAATACCAGTATCAATAGAATCTGACCATAATTTCATGAACTTCGCCTTATCTTCTCTATGGGTAAAACACAACAAACCTCCTTTGTTCATCTCACTTTCGTTTAATCCCGTGTAGTTATAAACCGATTGATTAAAATAGTTAAAATCTCCCTGAGCATCAGCGGTCCAAATTAGCTGAGGAACTGAATCGGCCAGCATTCTGAATTTTTGTTCCCTTCCTAAAAGAAGATCTTCCCGTTCTCTTTCATTGGTAATATCAATTATGGTTCCGATCATTTTTAAAGGTTCGCCATTTTCATCCATAAAAATTTTACCGTGCGACTTAATCCACCTCGCTTCTCCGTCTACCTTATGAATACGAACTACGTATTTATAGTTTACGATGCTGAAATCGTTAACGAATTTTTAAAAAAAATAATTAACGAAAAAAAATATCCTTTTGAATTCGACTATAGAATAGACAATGATGAAAAATGGAAGCTTGCTGATTGGCATTTACAAAGCGTAAGATAATTTCCTGCCAAAAAAGGAATTACAACTTGCAAAATATGAAAAAAGAAATTCAAATATTTATCGTTTTCATTTGTAGCCTATTGTTGTTTTTATTTGCTGAAATTATAATGGGCATATCGTTAACTCAATTCCTTTAACCAATCAACAACAATTGCGCCCAAATTTATTTAATGTTTAACAGCATAGTTTAGCGTATATGATAAGTGGACAAAAAACTTTAGCCATCGAAAATTATCAAAAATCAATTGTTATAAACCAAAAAAACGAAGGTGGAAAGAAAATGCTTGAAAAATTATAGAAAGAGTAGCTATATTAGCAATAAAAAACAGTAAATAACTAATTTTTTTAAGAATAAATTAATAGATTCTATTTAAAAAAATCTAAAATGAACAAAATTATTTATATAACAATTGGAGCATTAATAATTGGAGGAATTGCTTATTATTTTCAAAACAAGAAGAAGGCAAATAATAATCCCGAATCTAAAAAAAACATTATTAAAAATTTCCAGCAGGATAAAGAATTAGACAAATCTGAAAATAATCTTTCCTATTCTGAAAAATTAAATAAAACAAAGATTTTATATCCTTTTAAAAATTGGCGAGAAAATTTTTTTGAGTATGGAATGGAACAATATACAGAAGAGAATTGTAACGCCGCAAAAAATATATTTGACAATTTGATTACCGAGCTAATAGAATTAGGCGAAAATGGAAACAAGAAAGACAAAGAGAAATGCTTTGAATTAGCAGTTAAATCTTTAAATAAATTGAATGAAAAAGAGGAAAGTATTATCGAAACTGGCGAAAGAGAAGATTTATGCGAACTTATTGACCAAATTACAATTGCTTCAGGATTAAATCCCGAAGAATATGCTAAAGGAGAAGGCATATCAGATTTATGGAGAGAATGGTAAACGCCAAAAAAAACTAAAAAAACAAAATACCATGTCAATAAAACGAGAGTCAGAATTAATCGGAATGCAAAAGGCAAGCGAAGCGGTTGCTTATACTTTGAAAGAAATGAGAAACTTTGCCCAACCAGGCATGACGACAAAGGAATTAGACGACTATGGCGGAAAAATTCTGAATGATTTAGGAGCAAAATCAGCGCCTTATTTAACTTATGGTTTTCCTGGATGGACATGTATTAGCGTAAATAATGAATTTTGTCACGGCATTCCGTCTGAAACGAGAATATTGAATGAAGGTGATTTAATTAATATTGATGTTTCGGCAGAATTAGATGGATTTTGGTCAGATAACGGAGGTTCGTTTGTGATTGGCGAAGATAAAAACGGACATCAAAAATTGGTTGACGCATCAAAAGATATTTTACAAAAAGCAATAGACAACATAAAAGGCGGAGTAAAAATTTCTGAGATAGGATATCTTATAGAAACAGAAGCTAAAAAAAGAGGTTACAAAGTCATCAAAAATTTAGGCGGACATGGCATTGGCAGAAGCCTACACGAACAGCCAGATGAATTATTAAACTACAAAAACCGATTTGACCAAAGACGTTTTAAAAAGGATTCTGTTGTTGCTATTGAAACTTTTATTTCAACATCGTCATCTCTTGCTGTAGAACTTAATGACGGCTGGACTATGGTGGGCAACAAAGGCGGTTTTATGGCGCAACACGAACATACTATTGTTGTGACGAATGGCAAACCTATTATATTGACGGAGATGAACGGAATCTGGAATTAAGAAAATAAATTTAAATGTCGATATATAAAACATTAGCAACAATAGGATCAAAGTATATTGGGAAATCAAAACTTTTTAAGTACGGTTTTAATTTGTCGCCTATGTACAGAAGAAGTACCGCCAGAATTATCAATATCTCTGATGATTTATTGAACGTGCAGGTAAAACTTCCTATTAGTTATAAAAACAAAAATTATGTAAATTCTATTTTTGGAGGAAGCATGTTTGCTGCGGTAGATCCAATTCCAATGATTCAGCTGATTAATCTTCTGGACCAAAATTTTGTAGTTTGGGATAAATCAGCGGAGATTTATTTTAAACGTCCGGCTAAAGAAGATTTATATGCTGATTTTACTTTTACTTTAGAAGAACTGGAGGATATTAAAAATAAGATCATTCAACAAAATGAATTAGAAATTGTAAAAACGACCTTGCTTACCAATAAAGAGAAATCTATTACTTTTTGTGAAGTACGCAAAACAATTTATATTGCTGATAAAAGTTATTTCAAAACGAAAAGAGAAAAGAAAAAGCAATAATCTCAGGCTTTTTGCTTTTGATTAAACAGTAATTCATGATTTATTTTTTTTCGAAATAAAGATAATTAGTACTATCAGTTACATCGCGTAATCGGATTTGCGAATTATTAAACTCAAATAATTTCCAATTTTTATTTAATTTACTGAGTAATTCTGAACTAAAATTTAGTTGTAATTCCGTAACACCATTCTGAACTTGGCTTGCCCATTGACCTGTTTCTGAAACCGCTCCTTTGGTAGCGACTACAGATTTGTCACTTTTAAATACAAATGAATATCCGCTATACGAAGCCGTTTTTTCTGTATCATCAAAAAAATAAGGAATATCCCAGGAACCATTTGTTATTGTTGCTGTAAAATCGAGTGTTACAATGTTGTTTTCCGGACAATAATCTATAGCATATTTTATAGCATTTTCGAACTCTAAATTGTTCGTAATCGATTTTGTCTGATTATTGTAATTCACTACAGAAATTGGATATCTTAAAGAAATGTACTGACTTTCGTTCAAATTTTTTATAAAATTAAAAAATGCCTGATCACTTATTATCGATTGAGAACTTGCAACCTGATTGGCGCTGTTGTAAATATTAATTGTTATAGGATAATTGATATTGAGTCCGTTGATTTTGGATAAAAGATCCGGATATTGATTCCAATAATCAATTAAAGAATCAAAATCAGCTTCATTCGGAATCACTTTCTCGATGTAATTGTAGTACACCATTGTTACCGGAAAATCTATTTTTACAATATCATCATCATCAGTACTTGCATTAATATTATCTGCTACTTTTTGATAATCGGCCGTGGTATTAACTGCAATTTGTGCATTATTAACAGTAACGGTATAAGGCAGTTTTATGGTGCAATAAGTAGAGCCGTCGATTACATTATCCTGCACTGTTTGAACCATTGCAACCCTTTGCAAATAAGAGGTAAGAGGAGAAAGCTTTGTAACCGTTCCCTGCGCAGTATTATTATCTTGCTCATCTATCTCATTTTGGCAAGACAATAAGAACAGGAAAACTACTATTGATAAATATTTTTTTAAAGGGAACATATTTATATTTTTACAAAGATAATAAATTTTAAGAAACTGTTTTTTAATAAATTCGGCGTCAAGGGTTTCCATTTTGTTTTTTAAATCGCTAATTATCACAAGAAAAAAACATTTCATCTTGGTATAAAACAATCCGCTTTGCTTTTACCCTACTTAAACTAAAAACAAATACTTTTACATCGTACAAATTGAAAAATCCAAATGCCAAACAAAACCCAATCAAACACTTGTGATGAAATAATATTTTCGTCTTTTTTCAAAAGTCACATAAAAGCACTTCGGAATTTTCTTTTTTACAAATTTGGTAATATAGCGCAGGCAGAAGATGTAGCTCAGGAAGCATTTGTAAAACTTTGGCAAAACTGTGCTTCGGTACCACTGGAAAAAGCAAAATCATATATTTATACTGTTGCAAATAACAGCAGTCTAAATGAAATTGCGCATCAGAAAGTTGTTTTAAGATATGAAAAAAACTTTACAGGCTTAGACAAAACAAACGAAAGTCCGGAATATCTTTTGGAAGAAAAACAATTTCAAACCAAACTTTTGAAAGCCATTGAAAACTTAAACGAAAAACAACGGATCGCTTTTTTGATGCATCGAATTGACGGAAAGAAATACAGCGAAATTGCCTTAGATCTAAACATTAGCGTAAAGGCAGTCGAAAAGCGCATTCATCTGGCTTTGTTAAGCTTACGTAAAGAAATTGATTTATAAAAGTAGGGTAAATTTAGTTCTAATTGTTTTAATGATATAATACAGTACAATGAAAAAAAATCGCTTATTAGCAAAATGGCTCAACAATGATTTATCGCAGGATGAGTTAGCTGAATTTGAAGCAAGTCCCGATTTCGAAAAATATCAAAAAATAAAAAATTATACAGATCATTTAGAAGTAGATGATTTGGATGAAAACAGCATGTTATCTAGTATTCTTAAGCAGAAAAAAGAAACGCCAAAAGTGATTCCATTGTATAAAAAATGGATGTTTCGGGCAGCAGCCGTATTTGTTATGGCTCTTGGAATTACCTTTGTAATGAAATTTTTTATACCTCAAACGCAAACAGCAAATTTGGGAGAAAAAACCACTTTTTCATTACCCGATAATTCTGAAGTAGTACTAAATTCCGGTTCTGAAATAAACTATAAAAAATGGAACTGGGACAACAACAGACGTCTGGAACTAAAAGGAGAAGCTTATTTCAGAGTAGCCAAAGGCAGGCGATTTGAAGTACATACCAGTTTGGGAAAAGTATCGGTTTTAGGAACTCAATTTAACGTTAAGGCCAGAAAAAATAAGTTTGATGTCGTGTGTTATGAAGGACGTGTAAAAGTAAATTATGCTAACACTCAAATTCTACTTACTCATGGACAAAGCGTTAGTTTTGAAAACGGAAAACAAGTTAATAGGAACGTAAATTCATTGCGACCGGAATGGATGGATGATCAAATATCTTTTAATAAAGAAAATATCCGAACCCTATTAGACGAAGTTGAAAGGCAATATAACATTACGATCGAATTAAACGCCAAAGATACAGTCTCCTTATTTACAGGAAAATTACCTGCTAAAAATCTGGATGTAGCCTTGCAAATTATTAGTACAACCTATCATTTAGAGGCTAAAAAAGTCTCGAAAAATAAAATAATTTTTGACGAAAAATAAATGTTCCTCCCCAAACAATTTCATTTTTTGTTTTTTCTTTTTTTCCTTGTCCTGAATGTTTTTGCTCAGGACAAGGGAAAACTTATGCCTTTTAAAAAAATTATAATTGCTATTGAGCAACAGCATCAGGTTAGTTTTAATTATACAGAAGACAATATTGCCGGCCTTGAAATAATTCCTCCAAAAAAATCATTTTCATTAGAACAAAAACTGGAATATCTTGCTAAAAAAACCAATTTGTCTTTTGAAAACATTGGCAACAAATTCATTAATATTTATAAAAAAGATACTGAAGCACCAATAATCTGCGGATATATTTTTTCGAGTACGGATAAAAAACCAATTGAAAACGCCAATATTAGTTTGCTTAACAAAATTCAGGCTACAACTGATTCAAACGGTTATTTTGAATTTAAAAAAGAAGAGGCAACCGTATTTTTAGTCAGTCACGTCGGATTTGTAACCAAACGAATTGTAGCAACTAATACAGATTCTAAAAATTGTCTGCAAACAGTATTAGAACCTGAAATTACGGAGCTTCATGAAATTAAGGCCAATGCTATTTTGGCTTCGGGAATTTCAAAAAACAAGGATGGATCATTTGAAATTAAACCCAAAAAATTTGGTATTCTGCCCGGACTTATTGAACCTGATGCTTTGCAGACGATGCAGCAAATTCCGGGTGTAAACAGTCTGGATGAAAGTGTATCGAGCATCAATGTTCGTGGTGGTACGCACGATCAGAATTTATTTTTGTGGAACGGAATACGAATGTACCAAACGGGACATTTTTTTGGTTTAATATCGGTTTTCAATCCAAATTTGGCCCATACCATTTCTATATATAAAAATGGGAGTTCTGCATTTTACGGCGAAAGTGTTTCGAGTGTAGTCGCTATTTCTTCTACTCCGGAAACAGCAGAAAAGAATTCTTTTAGTGCAGGAATAAATATGATTAATGCTGATGTTTATGCAAAATACAATCTTTCAAAAAAGAGTTATATCGAAATTTCGGCACGTAAATCGATTACTGATTTTGTAGAAACACCTACGTACAAAGAATATTTCAATAAAGTATTTCAAAACACTACCATCACTGATTTTTCACAAAACCAAAATGTAGATTATCAAAGTGATAAAAAATTTGATTTCTATGATGCTACGCTAAAATATGCTCAAAAAATTGGAAGTAAAGACCAAATAGTACTGGATTTAATTACCATTAAAGACAATCTGGAAGTTTTTCAAAGTGCGACTGTCTATAACATGAACACCTCTGAAAATAATGTTTTACGCCAGCAAAACTACGGCGGAAATTTGTCGTGGAAAAGAAACTGGAACAACTTTAATACCACTAAAATTAATGTTTACAACTCCGCTTACGAGCTTCTGGCCAATCAAAAAACAACTTTTGAAAATCAAATCGTAATTCAGGAAAATACGGTTAATAATAATGGAATTAATTTAGAGAATAATCATATCATTAATTCTAAATTCAGTTTTAACGATGGATATCAGTTTAACGAAATTGGTATTACAAATTTAGAGCAGGTAACTAATCCTGATTTCTATCGTAAAGTAAAAGACGTGCTGCGAACGCATGCTTTGATTTTAGAAGGAAAATACAACGATACAATTTCTAAAGTATATTTTAAGGCGGGAACGCGCATCAATTATATCGAAAAATTTAAAAAGTATATTGTAGAACCCAGAATTCAGTTTGGCTATGGCATTAATAAAAATCTAAATTTAGAATTGCTTGGCGAGCTAAAAAGTCAAAATTCCCAACAAATTATTGATCTGCAAAAAGATTATTTTGGTATCGAAAAAAGACGTTGGATTATCTCTAATAACACAACAATTCCTATTCAGAAAAGCAAACAAGTATCCTTAAATTTATTCTATCAAAAGAATGACTGGCTGCTGGATATCGAAAATTTTTATAAAAAAGTAAATGGCATTACAACTTCAAGT
Source organism: Flavobacterium chryseum (assembly GCF_004362015.1). Lineage (GTDB taxonomy): Bacteria > Bacteroidota > Bacteroidia > Flavobacteriales > Flavobacteriaceae > Flavobacterium. Next base: position 425,353 of record NZ_SNWW01000004.1, on the reverse strand, counting down.
CAGGGTTTTCAGAACCAGCTAGAGTTTGTTAAAACAACCGGTGATTATGAAATTTGGGGAATGGAAACGCTTATTCAAAAAAAAATGAATCACTTTCTGACCTGGTTAAGCTATACGTATAACCATAATGATTATCATTTTATTAATTATGAATATCCAAGTTTCCCTAACAACTTTGAGTTAATGCATACTATATCGTGGGCAGGAATTTATGAGAAAAATAATTTCAAAATTGCCCTGGGTACAAAATGGTCTTCGGGCAGACCAAAAACTTCTCCTATCACTTCTCAAATTGACCCTTCAGATCCTGTTTTGGTTTACAATAAACCCAACAATACCAATCTGCATGTTTTTTCGCAGGTTAATATTTCCTCTACTTACAAATGGGAAACTGCAAACGGAATTCAATACAAATTAGGAATATCTATCTTAAATATACTAAACAGGAAAAATGAAATCAGCGAATATTATAGAATAAGTTCGCTAACAAATTCTATCGAAGAAGTCGAAACTTTTTCGCTGCAAAGAACTCCAAATCTGAGTTTTAGAGTTTCATTATAACACTATTTCTACTAGGTTTTTACAAAATCCTGTACTTCTTTTTTTATTTTTTTTACAAAACATCAATTCTTTGGTAGGGTAATCTGCATTAAAGCTGTTTTACTATTGAATCCTATTAAAAGAATAACAGATGAATCCCCTAAAAAACTTTTTACATCAGGGCTATTTTTTTTACAACAGTTCGTAACAATAAACTATAAGATTATTGAACGAAATGCGCATTGAAACAAGCATGAATTCCTGATGAATAATCAAACTATAAAAAGCTTTACTGTTTTTGTAAAGTCTATTTCTCCCTTTTATATAATTAATCTAATCAAAACAACAATGAAATTAAAACACATTAAATTCGCTTTAGTTGCTGTTGCAGCAACAACATTTTTCGTAAGCTGTAGTAGTGATAATAGTGACACGCCTACTCCAACTCCCCCAACTACGGAATTAAAAACAGAAGTTAACCTTTCTACAAGTGCGACATTAGGTTCTTATCTTTCAGATAAAACCGGAAGATCTTTATATTTTTTCTCAACAGATGCAAACGGACAATCATCTTGTACAGGTGGATGTGAAGCTTTATGGCCTCCATTTGTAGTAGATAATTTAACTGCTGATAAATTAGGTACAGGATTAACGCTATCCGATTTTGCTACTATAACTACTGCATCGGGTAAAAAACAGGTTACTTATAAAGGATGGCCGTTGTATTACTATGCACCCGTTTCCGGAGCTGATCCTTACGGAAATGCAGGAACTAATACTATAGAAGCTGCAGGTAAAACATCAGGAGACGGAGTTGGTGGCATTTGGTTTATCGCAAAACCGGATTATTCTATTATGATTGTAAGAAGCCAGCTTTTAGGTCATGACGGAAAAAACTACAAATCAGATTATACGGTTGGCGATGGCGTAACAACCTATTTTACAGATGCAAAAGGTTTAACCTTGTACACTTTTAAAAATGATAATTTCCAGAAAAACAATTTCACAAAAGCAGATTTTTCTAACAATGCTGTATGGCCAATTTATGAAACATACAAAATTGTAGTTCCTTCTGTTCTTGATAAGTCTAAGTTTTCTGTAATTACGGTTTTTGGTAAATCACAACTGGTTTACAACGGTTGGCCTTTGTATTATTTCGGACAAGATGCCAGCGTTAGAGGTGCTAACAAAGGAATTAGTTTTCCTGCCCCGGCTGTTTGGCCTGTACCTGTAAAAGATTTGCCACTGGCGATCTAAAACACAAAATAATGTAGCCTATTGGTGTAATTAATTTTAACACATAGAAACATAGAATTATTGAACTCAAAAAAGGCGTTTCACTTGCATCAATAAACATAGCTATGTGAGAAACGTGTTTCTTTTGATTTACTTTTTTTCAAAATCATAAATTTATGTTTCTATGTGCTTAATAAAACATTTGTGAATGACCAAACAGGTGAAATAATAAAAAGAAACATTCCGGTACTCTACTGCAAAAATTAAATCACAAATCACATGAATAAAACAAAAATCAAGGTTCTGATATTTTTATTAGTGATAAGTTTTGGCCCCTACTATATCTATCAAAATATTTTATACAAAGATGCCAGAGACATCAATAATGAAAAATCATTACTTACCATTTCTGCTAAAAACTTAGAAGAAGAATATACCGTCGATCCTACGAAAGGAGACTCAAAGTATTTAAATAAAACCATCGAAATTGAAGGAAGAGTTTCAGAAGTTACAGATTCTTCGATGACAATTGACGGCAAAGTATTTTGTAAAATGAATGAAAAGGCAAAAATGACTTTCATGAACAAACAAATCAATATCAAAGGAAGATGTATCGGTTTTGATGATTTATTCGGAGTAGTAAAATTTGATCAATGCAGTATACAACAACATTAAATATGAAAAAAAAGATATTCATAATAGCCAGTTTTTTAATCTGTCTATATAGTAATGCTCAGGAGGATTTACTTTCCAGCCTGGATTCGACACAAGTTGAAGATAAAAATGCAACAGCCACATTTAAGGCTTTACAAATTATAACGCTGCAATCGACAAAATTACCGGCTAAAAAAGAATTTTATATGGTTATATCGCACCGATTTGGCACTGTAAAAGGCGGAATTTCTGAGTTTTTTGGTTTTGATGATGCAACGACAAAAATCGGAGGAATTTACGGAATTACAGATTGGCTTTCTGTAAGTGCATCGCATCACACTTTGTTAAAAATGAATGAGGCATCATTAAAATATAGACTTATAAGACAAAACGATCGGTTTCCCGTAGATATAGTTGGTTATAGTACAATAGATTTTAATAGTGGATTAAAAAAAGACGATTATCCTAAAATTGAATTCTCTGACCGCTTAACTTTTGTAAATCAAGTTCTTATTTCAAGAAAATTCTCTGAAAAACTATCTCTGGAATTGGCACCTTCATTCATTCATAAAAACTTATATAATCCTGATATAGAAAATGATGACCAATTTACATTGAGTGCCGGCGGAAGATTAAAATTGACCAAAAGGCTTTCTCTTAATTTAGAATATGGTGAAAATTTTAATAAACCTGATTTTTACAACAATCCATTATCAGTTGGACTGGACATAGAAACCGGTGGTCATATTTTTCAATTAATTTTTACAAATTCTCAATCTATGACCGAAAGCGGTTACCTAACAAGTGCTGCCGGCGATTGGGGCAAAGGCGATTTTTTCTTTGGGTTTAATTTATATAGAGTTTTTTAAAAGTACAAAATATGAAAAAATATATTTATTTATCGGCCATTATCTTATCATTATACGGTTGTGAATCTACTACTTACGAAAGTCTGGAAGAAGAACCGGAAGTAATTGTAGGCAAAGTCACTTACACTGCAAATGCTAAGGCCATTATTGATGCAAATTGTATTGCGTGTCATGCTTCAGGAGGAACGCTTACACCTCTTGAAACGTATGCCGAAGTTAAGGACGCTATGCAAAATACTAATTTATTAGACAGAATTCAGCGCCAAAACGGAACTCCGGGACAAATGCCAAGAGCAGGAAGAATGGCTCAGGATAAAATAAATACAATTCTGCAATGGAATACGGATGGATTATTAGAAAACTAATCAATACTTAAAAAATGAAAAAAGGAATTGTAATGCTATTTTTATTGGTTGGAATATTTCATGTTTCGGCTCAAAAATATGCAACAAAAACAGGGAATTTAAAATTTGAAGCTTCGGCTGATTCTTTTGAAGAAGTGGCTGCAGAAAATAAAAACACATCTGCCATATTAGAAACATCGACGGGAGATATTGCGGTATTAACGTTAATGAAAGGATTTCGTTTTAAAGTAGCTTTAATGGAAGAGCACTTTAATGAAAATTATGTAGAATCAGACAAGTTTCCTAAAGCATCTTTTAAAGGAAAAGTGGAAGATTTTGATGTATCTAAACTTTCAGCTACGCCAAAAATCTTTAAAATTACCGGAGATCTGACTTTGCACGGAAAAACAAAAAAAGTAACCGTAAATGCCAAAATTTTGAAAGCTGATGATAAAATCACGATCACAGGAAATTTTGACGTAAAAGCAGAAGATTTTGCAATTGAAATACCAAAACTGGTCAGCAAAAAAATATCGGATAAAATAAAGGTGAGTTTGAACTTATCGCTCACCAAATTGTAAAATTATATTTGCCTGGTTATTTTTCTAAAGTGCTAAATTGAAAGATTTAGCACTTTTTTATGTTTTTAAAGCTTTTTAAGCAGCAGACAATTTAGTTGTTAAACACATTCAGATCTCAATCTTTGAGTTCGGATATTAAGAAATACTACGCGAATAACAATTTTAACAAAAATAAAGTTTTTTTTAGTTAACAAAATTATTAACTTGTTATTGAATTAGAACTAATACATTCGTATTAATCTTGTTTGAAACAGGACTACTTCTACATTTTTCTAAAAACAAATTATAGCGTAGCATTCCTGAAATAATTTTATTAAACATAAAAATAAATTCATTTTTATTGTAATTAAAAAATAAACTATGCGAGTATCCGTAATCAGAAAAGATATAAAATTTACCCCAGATTCTAAAAGAGTTGTTGCCCGATATTTTATGAATGGCGAAGAGCGAACACAACAAATGGTGAAGCGCATTATGGTACTTAATGAAAAACAAGTACTAGAAACTTTAGAACAAACACTTCGTGAATTTGCCAGACGTCATCGAAATATTTCGGCTATATTTTTTAGACATTGCGAAAAAATAAAGCCTTTGATAGAGGCTATGCAAATTGATTATGAAGCCTTATCTCTGGATCGAAAAATGCTGATTGGCTCTTTTTGTACCATGGAATATGCTATCGAGTCTGCCGCTATTTTCAATCCTTCAATTGTAGAAGATTTTGACCAGTCTGGTTTAGCATTAGGAGAAAAACGTGTTATTATTTCTTTTCGTGCCACGGGTGAAGGTCACATTTCCTCTATTGTTTTTAGAAGAGGAATTCTGGATAAGGACAATAACCTGCTGGTAATGAAAATTGGCCACAATATTGACAAAGCCGAGATTGAGCACAAAACTTTATTCAACAAAGAACGATTTCTGCTGAAATTATCTGAAATGCATACGCAGGATAAATATATAGAGCAAATTATGCAGGATTTGCCCAATGAATTTGAATTTGCCATATTAAAAGATATGGTAAGTAAAGCATTAAGTGACTCATCGATTCGTCAGGAAAGAAAAACGGCATTGGAAGAAATACTTTGGTTAGCGAATTCATTTTATGATTTGCAGTTCAAGCACGATTCTGATATTACAGAACGCGTTATTTTTCCAATATCTGAATCTGAAAGCCGAGGAATTGAAGACGCACGTTTTGTTCGCTTTATTGATGATGATAATTCTGTTCGTATCATGGCGACCTACACCGCTTATAATGGTCACGCTATATTGCCAAAACTTATTTCTACCGAAGATTTTTACACGTTTAGAGTGATGCCTTTGCATGGTGTTGGAGCTCAAAATAAAAACCTCGCATTATTTCCGAGAAAAATAAAAGGCAAATATGCGATGCTTGCCCGAATTGACGGTGTTAACAATTACATCATGTATTCTGACAGAGTTACGCAATGGAACAATCCGATTCTTTTACAAGAACCACGCTATACATGGGAACTTACACAAATAGGAAATTGCGGATCGCCACTTTGGACTCCTGAAGGCTGGCTTGTTATTACGCACGGTGTAGGAACAATGAGACGTTATTGCATTGGTGCTTCCTTGTTAGACCTTGAAGATCCGTCTAAAGAAATTGGAAGACTAAGCGAGCCTTTACTTTCCCCACTTGAAGACGAGCGAGAAGGTTATGTACCAAATGTTGTGTATTCCTGCGGTGCAATTATTCACAACAACAGTTTGATATTGCCTTATGCTGTATCTGATTATTCTTCTACTTATGCTGTAGTGGATATGGTAGAATTATTAGATGCTTTGAAAAAAAGTAAATAGCAAATAAATTATAGTTATAAAGTATTAGGTAATTTTAAAGTGTAAAATCACCTAATACTTTTTTCTTTTAAACGATTAAACTCTTCCTTTTAAATCAGGAATTTTCTCTGTCAAATTCTTCCAGTATCGTTTTGGCATATGCTTAATATGAAGTTTCATGTTTTTTCTGGATTCAATATTTACGCTGTTGAAAAAACAACGCCAAAGACTCTGAAAAAATTCCTCCTGTTCATCGCATATTTCAGCCAGGAATTTAGAAGAATTAGAATCTGTATTAAATTGCAATTCTATAGTTGAAACATTTTCAAGGTCATAGTAAATACCATATTTGCGCTTTGCATCGTATATTAACCAACGTTGGTCTGCGTAGCGTTTTTTAAAATGGCTTTCAATAACTGGCAAGACATTACAATCAGGTTCAACAATGGCATAATATAATTTATCTTTTGTGAGTTTAAAACGCACAAAGGCTTCCATGCGGTGCGCTTCTCTTCTGGTCATTCTGGTTGCATTTCTTAAGTTCCAAACTGCACTGTTGCTAAAATCTCCTTCAATATTTTTTGGACTTGCCAATGTATATTTCGCAAATTGAAACATAATTTGTTCGATCTCCTCCACATCAGAAAAAAATGCTTTGTAAAAGTCTGAAAATCCTCCTGGTGAAAGGCGTTTTTTCAATCCGCTTAAAACACGGTTTGCTTTTTCTTCCTCTGTCGTTACATTATGGTGCGTCGAAAAAAGCAAAGCTGCTGAAGCTTCATTTTTAGCAAAAACAACATCATCAAATTTATATTCATAAATTTCAAATACCGCTGTTAGCCAGCCTTCAAAAGTTCCGTCATAAATTAGCTGTATCATCTCAATTAAAATAAAGCAAGTTGATTCGAGAAGTCATTTTTATATTTACTGTTTTGAAGATTTAAAATTTGATCTTTAATTTGAATTGAAGTTAAATCCCGCTGCAACTGAAATGGCGTTGCAAAAGCCAGAAAATATTTGGCGCGCGTGTAAGCAATTCCCAATTTTTTTAAATCATCTGGAACCAGTTTTTTAAATTGTCTCGCCGCTACAATTTTTTTGGCGCTCAAATAGCCAATTCCGGGAATGCGTTTTATCAATTCTAAATCGGCCGTATTAATATCAACCGGAAATTGGTTGAGGTTTCGCAAAGCCCAACCCAGTTTCGGGTCGATGTCAAGATCAAGATTTGGCTGATTGAAACCTACAATTTCATTTACATTAAATCCGTAAAAACGAACCAACCAATCGGCCTGATACAAACGGTTTTCACGTATTATAGGAACCGGAGTTCCAATAGCCGGAAGCCTGCTGTCATAACTAATAGGCACATATCCCGAATAATAAACCCGCTTCATATTCATCTTCTGATAAAAATAATCTGCCATACCCAGAATTTCCAGATCACTTTCTTTTGTGGCGCCAATAACCATTTGTGTACTTTGCCCTGCGGGAGCAAAAACGGGTGTTTTATAGTTTAATTTTTTTTCTTCTTTATGACCAACGATTTCATTTTTCAGATATTCCATTGGTTTAATGACATCAATATGGTTTTTATCCGGAGCCAATAATTTTAGACTTTGTTCGGTTGGCATTTCGACATTTACACTTAAACGATCGGCATAAATTCCGGCTTGTTTCATCAATTCATCGCTTGCGCCCGGAATGGCTTTTAGGTGAATATATCCATTAAAGTTTTCCTCCAAACGCAATTTCTTGGCAATTCGAACCAAACGTTCCATCGTATAATCGGGATTATCAAAAATACCCGAACTCAAAAATAATCCTTCAATATAATTTCTTCTGTAAAAACCAATGGTTAGATCAACCACTTCCTGCACCGTAAAAGCGGCTCTTTTAATATCATTGCTTTTTCTGCTTACGCAATACGCGCAATCGAAAATGCAATGGTTCGTCAGTAGAATTTTTAGTAATGATACACAACGTCCGTCTTCGGTGTAAGCATGACAAATACCGTAACCTTTTGCATCTCCTAGTCCTTTATCTTTATTCTGACGCTTGCTCCCACTAGACGAACACGAGACATCATATTTTGCCGCATCGGCTAATATGCTCAACTTCTCCATCACTCTCTCGTTTACCATTTTGACTTTTTTATTTGATTTGGAAATGAAAAATTCATTACATCAAAATTAGTTATAGATCATCACAAATAACTGATTTCGATTGTTCTAAATTGTATCAAAATACTTTAACATATAAATATTAATTTTCAAGTTTTTGACTTTTAGGATTTATTCTTATGTTAAATCAGGTATTTATACTTAGTCTTTATTTTATAATTATTATGATGTTTGTGAGATTGTTAATTCTACTTTACAAGAACTTAATAATATTTTCAGAATTAATTTTATAACTAAATTTCAGTTTATTAAGATCTTCAAAAAAACTCATAACTAACTAAAAACCAATTAATATGGAGTTCAAATTTATCATAAACAAAGGGAATGGAGGATTTGGAATTGTGGATAAAGTATCAGATACAAATGGTGTTGAATATGCAAAGAAAACTTTTTCAATAAATCAAGGGCCAAGTTTTCCAAAAGAACTTGAAGAAAATGTCAAGAAAAGATTCATTAGAGAAGCCAAAATTCAAAATGAAATTAATCATTATAATATTGTTCCAATTACACATACATTTTTAGAAGAAGAACCACCATATTTTGTAATGAAACTTGCCGAAGCTTCGTTATATGAAGATATGATGAAAGACTTAACACTTGGTGGTAAATTTATGGATTGTATCTTGGATATTCTAGCTGGTCTTGAAGAATTACACTCAATGGAAATTTATCATCGAGACTTAAAACCGGCAAATATACTTCGTTTTAAAAATGGACGCGATTACTATGCGATTGGAGATTTTGGATTAATGTCAATAAATCAAACTCGACTTTCTTCACTAACTCAGACTGGAATGAGAATGGGTTCTGATTATTACACAGCACCCGAAATTGTTAAAGATTTAAAAAATTCAAGTGCACAATCTGATATATATTCTATAGGTTGTATAATTCACGATTTCATTGGTAATGAAGAACGGATACCCTGTGGAGAAATAGATGAAGATAATGAATATTCTGGTATTCTACGAAATTGCACGAGAAAAGATCCATCTAGAAGATTTAAATCTGTAAAAGATTTAAGAGAAGCATTATTATCTTTGGGAGAAATAGATTTAAGCTCAAAAACTACAGAAAATGAAGAATTATTTGCATATTTAGAAAAAGAACCAGAAGATATAAGTGAGGATTATTGGAATAAAATAATTTCATTTATTGAAGATAAATTTGATCATGAAGACTCATCCCTCTTAATGCAAAAAATTACAATCTTTCAATTAAATTTTCTTTTAGATAATTATATTAATCATGGAAATAGATTAGGAATATTATATGCACGATGGATTAGAAATACAGCTTTTAATTTTGAATATTGTGACGCCCTTTCAATAAAACTTTCTAAATTTATCGATGTTTGTAAATTAAACGTTAAGTCTGAATGTCTAATGGCAATGCTTTATCTAGGAACTGGACATAATAGATGGTATGTTGAGCGTATGTTTGTAAGTTATGTAACCCATAAAATGGAAATAAATTTAGCAAAAAGATTAGCTATTGAATTCATTACAGATTCATCTAAAGCAAAACAAGCTATTATACATCTCACTCATTCAATAAGTCTTTCAATTAATACTTTACATCCCCAATTGATTACTGCCTATAAAAAAATATAAAAAATGGAAATATATCAATTTACAGAAATTGGTCCCCGAACTGAAAATCAAGATTCATTTGGAATTAAAAATCAAAATAATATTTTGATCGCTTGTGTAGCTGATGGAGTCGGAGGAGCAAACAATGGTAAATTTGCATCTCAACTTAGCGTTGATAAATTTCTTGAATCTGTTCATTCATATGAAGACAACCTTGCTTTAATTATAGAATCAATACATAATACAGTATTAGATTATCAAGAAAAAGATTCTAATTATAAAGGGATGGCAACTACATTTACAGCCTGCTTAATTTCGAAAAATAAACTCAAAGGTATACATCTCGGAGATAGTAGACTTTGCGTTTTGAGAAGAAATGGTATTAAACAATTAACTCAAAATCACACAGAAGCTAAAAGATTATATAAGGCTGGAAAGCTATCTTTCGAAGAAATGAATAATTATCCTAGAAAAAATGTAATTGAAAGCGCAATAGGTATGAAAGATAAAATTTTAATTCAACCTTTTTATTTCGATTTAGAGCCTAAAGATAGAATAATAATTACATCAGATGGGATTCATGAGCTAATAAGTAAAATTGAGTTTCGGGATTTATCAATTAAAAATAAAAACTTAAATATTTTTGGAGATGAGTTAGCCTCTTTAGTTAAAAGCAAAAAAATGATTGACAATTCTACTTTTGTAATAATAGAAATCACTTAATATTAAATTTTTACCTTTGTATCAATAATAATATTTTTATTTATTAATTTAAAAAACAAGTTAAAATCCAAATCTCATAACAGTTTCTCCATATAAAAAAATATATTTGTCAAAGCAGTTTTTCCAAGAACCAAAAGACAATAATATGGATACTGAAAAATTTATTTTCTGCCTCGAAGGTGTTCCGGATGTAGATGAAATCATAACTACAGATGTGGTCAAAAATCTGGAAGAAATTGCGATTGACCAAGGTATTGCGAGCATTTATAAAACCTGTGACACAATTGAAGGTTTAGAAGAAAGTTTGAATGTATTGCTTTATGAAGATCATAATTTTAAGGATTATGAAATTATTTATCTGGTAATGCCGGGTCAGGAAAACAATATTTGCCTTCATGATTATTATTACAGTCTTGAAGAAATTGCCGAACTTTTTGAAGGAAAAATGAAAGGAAAAGTGATTCATTTTGCCAACAAAAAAATATTAGATTTAAGCGAAGAAGAAGCACAATATTTTCTGGATGTAACCGGCGCGCGCGCTATTTCGGGTTACGGATCTACTTATAATAAAATTGCAAGCTGCAGCACGATTGATAAAGCGTTTTTTAGTTTATATCAGGACAACGACGATCTTATTGAGGTTGTAGAAGAATTGTATCAAAAACATCATGCACTTTGCCAATTGCTTGATTTTAGATTGTACTATTTTAAGCAATGAAAACAAAACCCGATGAAAAAGTAAAAACATACGGCGCCAAAGGATTTCGTGACCGATTTCTTGGTGAAGAGAATCCGATGCATTTACTTTTTAAATCGAATTCTGATCATTTTTTTTGTTTAAAAATGGAAGAAATGATGGGATTACAATACCCCGTTCCGGCTTGTAAACACAGCTGTCACACTTTACTATTTATTACTTCGGGATTTCACGAAATGAAAGTAGGTTACGAAGAATATCAAACAGTTTCGAATGAAATTATTATGGTTCCCGCTGGTCAGATTTTTTCGATTAAAGATGTTAATACTAAACATACAGGTTACGTTTGCCACTTTCATCCTGATATTTTAATTGGGAAATACGCCAACCGCGAAATACTTAATGAATTTGATTTTTTAAAAATATCGGGAAATCCCAAAATAACTTTGACAAATGATGAGGTTCATGCTGTAACTTCTGTTTTAAATCGGTTAGAAAAAGAATACACTGAAAATGACACCGCAAACCTGAATATTGTGCAGGCCTATTTAATTGCTTTGTTTTATGAAATGAATAAAAATTCGGTTAAACCTTCTAAAAGTATTTCGGCGGCTGAAGTTATTACGGGTAAGTTTAAGGAATTAATTCATGAGAATATCAAAACCCATCATCAGGTTAAGTATTACGCTTCAGAACTTAATATTACGCCAAATCATTTAAACAAATCGGTAAAAGCTGTAACTGGCAAGTCGGCAGCTCAATGGATTGATGAAACCATTTTATTAGAAGCTAAATATTTACTGTTTCAAACTACACTTTCTGTCAGTGAAATCGCAATACAAGTTGGGCATGAGGATCATTCTTACTTTAGCCGTTTCTTTAAAAAACAGGAAGGAATTACGCCTGTTCAATATCGAAAATTGATTGATAAGTCCTAATTATTGATTACGAAATCCTAGAAAAATAGTGGCACTTTGGTTGAAATTTGCACGGTAAAAAAGAGCAAATTATGATTTATGTTTTTAAAACTACTGTTGATTCAAAATCAAAATTAGAATCAGCAACTGTTGTACTTCACGAATTATTACCTCACGCGTTATGGAATTTTGACCTTGAGGATTGTGACAACATTTTAAGAATCGACAGCGAAGATGAGATTTCTGAAGTAATGCTTCAAAATGATATTTTCGACTGTATCGAATTAGAATAAATCGCTTCTCTTCCAAAAATTGATTTTTGATCCTTCGGAAAATAAAATTAAACGGACAGAGTTTCACATGCTCCGCTTGCGGGATTTGTTATAAAAATTTGATTGGATATTGAATGAAGTTGTTTCTCGCAGATTTTGCAGATTAAGCGAATTTTTTTAATTTTTAATTTAAAAAAAAAAGGGATGCAAAAACTGCATCCCTTTTTAAACTAACTTGTAAATATTTCTTATTTAATCCATCTTGGATCACCAATTTTATTATCTTTTAAAGTTTGGTTTGCAATTGTAAAATCTCCTCCAGCAGCATTTGAAAACTGCGGATCCAGAGTTGTTGCTGCAGTATCAGGTCTGTTATTATTTCCTACCAGCTTTAAATTAGCTGAATTAAAATTATTGTTATTTCCAAATCCCGGAGCATTTGTTAGGGCTGAGTTTGTATAAACCGCTGACCCAACTGCCAACAATGTATTACGAACTGCTAATACATTTGTTGCAAAACGTACATATAAAATTCTACTTGTAAGTGGCAGTGCAGGAGCATATATAGTACATGCATCAATTACTACATTACTTGTCAAACCTGTTCCTGATAAACCAGCAGCGGCATCTAAACGTATAAAATCGCGTGAAGAACAAGTATCAAATGTACTTCTTGTTAAAGTAACATTTTCAACATATGTAGTTCTGAAATCTATAAAGTCAGCACCTCCGGCAGTGTTTACATTTTTAATGATACTATTATCTACAGTGAATGATTTTAATCTGGCTGCTGCATTTCCGTACATAAGTTGAGAAGGGTAATCATGAACATAACAAGCGCTGATTAAAACATCTCCTAAAGGCGCTGGTTGTGCTGAACCAATTGCTATTGCACCGCCAGTTAAAGTTTTTCCATTCAAGTCCAGATCAATCAGAGACAGACTCACTACTTCGCCAGCATTAGCAGGATTATTAGCGAGAGTAAATTTTACCGTCAGTTTTGGTTTATTCTCTGGTCTGACACCTCTAAAAATAAGTGTTTTGTTTACAATCACCTCACCTGTTGTTTGATAAACACCTGGCATAAGCAATAATCTAGATCCTGTTGGCGCCTGAGCTACCTTAGCAATTAAATCATCTTGTGGATTAACTATAATACCCTTTGTAAGATCAACACCGCTCGTAAAAGTTAGTATTCCTCTTGTTTTAGTTCCATTCTTTAAAGTAGCAGTATAATTTGTTTCTGCAGTTAAACCGGTAACAACTGCCACTCCCGCTGTTTTTTCTTCTGGTGTTATAGTGTGAGCTACATTACCCGGCTGGAATAAAATTTGAGTTACATTGCTGTTAGGTGTCCATCGCAAAGTAACAGAACCTGCTTCGATTTCTTCTGCCTTAATTGGCAGGAAAATCTGTTCCGATAATGTTGCAGCTGTAGTAACTGACCATTTAGAGTCTTCTAAACCAGCTGCACTTACAGCTTTTACTCTAATAGAATACGTAGTTTCTCCTTCTAAGGCTACTTGTATTGGTAATTCTGCCGGAGTTACATTTACTGTTTTGTAAATAGTTTTAAACTCTGGATCATCAGCACTAAATTCAACTATATAATGATCTGCGTTTTCTTCAGTTTTTACAGTCCAGTTCAATTCAACTGTAGTTTGATTTCTAACTGTGGCTTTAAGTCCAATTGGAGAAAATTCTCTTGTATTTCCTATGCCGTCTAATAACTCTTCGTTATAACTTTCACAACCTGAAATTCCAATTGCAAGAAGTATTGTGGCTATTAATCCTCTAAATATATATTTTGTTTTCATCATAATAACTTAAAATTTATTATTAATTTCTAAAGATTTTAATAACCATAATCATTTTTTAATTGTCCATTACTTCCATCAATAAACACTTGCCATATTGGCCAGAATTGTCTTTCATCAGGATTAACGCCTGGTTTATATAGCGATGCAATTTTCGCATCTGCAGCTGTTCCAGTCCATGTCCAGGTAATAGATGAATACGTTACTCCCGGATTTGTTGTTTCTCCTCTATTTAGTCCATAGATATCTAAACTTACATTATCCGCTTTATACTTGTAGTACAAAGTTGTTGGTACATCAGCATATGCGCCTGAGCGGGCAGCTAAATCTGCCATTTTTTGTTTTGCCTGATCTAGTTTTGTTTTAAGCAAATTCCAACGAATAAGTGCTTGTTTACGCTCCATTTCTCCGGTAAACTCATATTTATTTTCTTCAACAATAGCATTAAACATTGCTTCTTTACTACTTAAAGCGTTTACATAGTTCTCTACTTTTTCAGTCTGAACTGCTACAGGAAATGATCTTCTTCGAATTTCTTTTAGATACGGCATTGCTGCACCAGGCCCTTCTAATTCATTTGCTGTTTCAGCAGCGATAAGAAGTACCTCAGCATAACGCATGTACATTTTATTAACTCCATCATCATTATCTGAAGTAACTCTGCGTGTCATCCATTCGTAACGGTATTTACCAAAATACCATGTATCTAATGTTCCCAACTCTTGCTTAGCAATAGGATATGGAGAGGCTGCTACAGCAGTACCCCATTTGTAAGGCACACAAGTAACATCTCTACGTAAGTCTGTCTGATCATAGTCGTAAAAAACAAATGGTAAAGGACCTGCTACACCACCACGATTGGCTCCATTAGCCTGAAATTGATCACTAATAGACGTATGCTTTACTGCAAACGTAAATAACATACGGCCACGGCCATCAGCAAAAGGAAGTTCCCAAAGAGATTCTCCACCAGCAGTAGTATTTTCCTGATTGTATTTTCTCCATAGTCCCTCGAAAGTAGTTTCTAAATGAGCAGAACCACTTTGAATCACTTCACGACATTCTTTTAATGCCAATGCATACATATTAGCCACTGAAAGTTCAGGATCATTGCTTCTTCTTACTGCGTCAGGATACTGTTGATAGCCACTTGCCGCCAAAGCCAAACGTGCTCTAAATGCTTTTACAAAAGCTTTATTTACGTGCTCTACAGTACTTGTAAAAGCAGTTTCGTTAGGCCAAGCTACCAATGTTGATGCTTCTCCTAAATCTGCAATTAATTGTTTGTAAATAACATCTCTGCTTGATTTAGGCAAATATAAAGTTGCAGTTGTAATTGGTTCAAAACGAGCCGGAACCTCTCCCCATGCTTTAACTAAATCAGCATAGTAAATAGCTCTTAGTGTCAAAGCTTCTCCTAATAACTGACCCATTTCTGTTCCCGGTAAAGGATTTCCATATTGACGTATACCTTTAATACAAACATTAGCACGTTCAATACCGGAATACATCATCGCGTAAGCATTAGTGGTATTGTTCATCTCGGTATTTCCCGGTTTTGCATCATAAACACACAAATCTGCTTTATCCCCTGCTGTCTGAGAAGCGTTATACCACTCTGAATCTGTATTTAATCCATAATAGGGTAAAAATCTTCCTCTGTAAGAGTTCGTCTCGGCAAATGGTACTTTAATTCCATCAACAGCTCCTTTTGCAAGTTCAGCTGCAGAGAAAATCAAAGACGGATCTAAAGTTGATGGTGCAGATGTGTCTAAATAATCGTCTTCAAATTGCTGGCAAGAATTAAATAAACTTGAAATTATCAATCCTGCTATTATTATTTTATGTTTCATTTTGTGATAATTTAAAATTAGAAATTAAGATTCATCCCAAAAACCATTTGTCTGCTTCTTGGATAAGGACTTGAATCAACCCCAGGCGTTAGTGGATTTTTTCTTCTCGTTGAAACTTCCGGATCAGAACCCGTATAGTTTGTCCAAACAAAAACATTGCTTGCTGTCAGATAGAATCTCAATTTAGAAACTCCAATTTTAGACGTAAACATTTCAGGGGCTGTATATCCTAATGTTAAGGTATTCAATCTTAAGAATGATGCATCTTCAACTGCCCAATCAGTAAATATAGCACTTCTCATATACGGAGACCACATCGTTGTATTGGCATTAAGAGCTGCTAATGCATCTGGATCTGTTACTAATTGACCTGAAGCGGGATCCAAATTCGTCCATCTCTTTCCGTCAGCCATAGTTGAATTTAAGTTTTTATACTGTCCTGAAGCAGTAGCTGTTGAAAATTCAATTTTATCAGCATTATATACTTCATTACCAATACTCCAGTTAAAAGCTGCCATTAAATCGAACCCATAAGCATTTCCGTTAATAACAAAACCACCAGAACTTTTAGGATTAACATTACCAATAACTGTTTTGTCATTTAAATCTACTTTACCATCTCCATTAACATCTTTCAATTTCATATCTCCTGGTTTAAGAGAACTTCCATCTCCAACTAAAGTAGTAGCAGTACTAATTACTCCACTTTTTAAAGTATATTTTCCTGCAGCATAATCAAAGTCAGAAACTTCATATCTTCCATCATTTTTATAGCCATACATAGTTCCTAGAGAAGAACCAACCTCTATCAAATAATCATCTCCAATTTGTGAAGAAGCCCAACCAGTAGCCTGTCCGAAATTATTCATAACACCTAATGAGTTAATACGGTTTTTGTTTATTCCCATATTGAATGAAAAATTCAATCCGTATTTGGCTTTTTCAATAGCTACAACATTTATAGTGGCCTCAAAACCTGTGTTTTGTGTTTCACCCATGTTACGGTATTGATAATCGTATCCTGAACCCGGAACTGGAAAATTAATTAACAAATCACTCGTAATATTTTTATACACATCAAAATTACCACTTAAGCGATTTTTGAAAAATCCAAAATCTAAACCAACATTTTGAGTTACTGTCGTTTCCCATTTCAACTCAGGATTAGGCATTGTTTTCGAAGGTGCCCAAACACTGGTAACTCCATTGATCCATGTTGTTGGTGTAGATTGAAAAATTTGAATTTGCTGCCCAACAGGTATATTATTATTTCCTGCTTCACCATAACTAGCTCTTACTTTTAAAAGATCTATCCAGCTTGTACCTTTCAGGAAGCTTTCTTCAGAAATTTTCCATCCTGCTGCAAATGCCGGGAAATATCCCCAACGATTATCTTCTGAAAATTTACTTGAACCATCTGCACGAAATGTAGCTGATAATATGTAACGATTTTTGTAATCATAATTTGCACGTCCGAAAAAGGACAATAACTTATCTTCAGGGCTGTAATTATTATCTACTGATTGTGGAGTTCCTTGTGTTGTTAATGTTTTTGCTTTATCAAAATCAAAAAAGTTAGGATATCCATGAATCGTATTAGTTAAGGTACTTGAAGTATATGTAATGCTTTCTTGTCCAAGAAGAGCTGTCAAGTGATGGTTTTCACCCATTATGTTTTTGAAATCATAATTTAAGGTATTAGCATTTCTAAAACGTTTATCCTTACCGTCTGACATAATCATTGCCGGCTTACCTTGTAATATACCAATCGGAGCATTAGCTACATAATAAGTACTACGTCCGTAAAAACGATAATCTAAAGTGTTAAAATTATCCACACCTAAATCTACTTTCAATTTTAAATTATCTACAATCTCCCATCCAAAACTTCCTAACATATTAAAGTTCTTGCGAAATTGCTGGCGATTATTATCATAAATTGATCTCAAAGGATTTATCAATACATCTGAACCATCTCCTGAAACATCTTCAGAAGTCAGACCTGATACCGGAATCGGGGCATAACCAACAATTGTACGCATACGTGAATCTGAAGAAGATTTTTCATTTTGTTCATTTACGCCTCCCCCATCAATCTCAGTATCTGAATAACGAACAGTAAAACCAACATCAATCTTATCACTTATTTTACTGTTTAAAGCAAGAGAAAGGTTATTTCTTTTATAATTTGAACCTATCATAATTGCCTTTTCATCATAATGAGCATAATTAAAATTATAATTAATCTTATCACTTCCGCCTCTAATTCCTAAATCGCGACTTTGCACCTCTCCTGTACGTCCGAAAATCTGCTTTTGCCAATCATCTCCCTTTAATCCTTTGTACATATCCTGATCTTCCCAGTTTCCAAAATACTTAGTGTAAGAGGTTGGATTTGAAGCTACTTTTGTTCCTGTTTGAGAAAGTAAAGCATATTCGTATTGCCACTTAGTGTAATCTTCAGGCGACAAAACATCAATTTGATTTGCCATCGTTTTCATACCGTAAAACATATTAAAGTTTACAGCTACTTTACCATCTTTTCCACGTTTTGTTGTAATAAGAATTACCCCGTTTGCACCACGTGATCCGTATATTGCAGTTGAAGCAGCATCTTTTAAAACAGTCATGGAATCAATATCAGATGAAGAAATATCATTCATACTATTTATCGGAAATCCATCTACAATAATTAAAGGTGAGGAATCCTGAGTAAGAGAACCGCCTCCACGAACTCTAATTCTGATATCTGCATCCGGAGAACCTTCTGATGAAGTTACCTGTACACCTGCAATTCGACCTGTTAGTGCTTCAGCAACATTTGCTACTGGCACTTTTTTCAAATCGTTACCGGAAATAGTAGAAACTGCTCCTGTTAAATCAGATTTCTTTGAGGTTCCATATCCAATCACTACAACTTCATTTAAGCTATTAGAATCTTCAGACATTGAAACATCAAGTTTTGTTTTTCCATCAACCGATACTTCTTTGGTTTTAAAACCTATAAAAGAAAAACTTAATACTGCCTTAGGATTGCTCAGTTTAATTTTATAACGTCCGTCAAAATCTGATGAAGCTGCATTTTTCGTACCCTTCTCTAATATATTAACACCAGGAAGACCTAAACCTGAGGCATCTTTTACAGTACCTTCGAGTGTCACATTTTGTGCGCTTACTTGATTGCTCATCAATAAGCATAACAAGAAAACAAATGCGAGGTAATGATTCGTTTTTTTAGTAAATAAATCTTTAAAATTCATAGTTTACTCTTTAAGTTATTAATTGTTTTTTTAGTTTAAGTGTTTTTTTGTATGCGTAAATTTTTTATGTTTTTTGGAAACTCGATTTGATAATAAATGCTCTACTTTTTAGATTCAAACATCATATTCGTACATTAATTTTTTCTTAGGAAAATCTTCATGTAATCGATTACACAAACATAGATATTTTTTTTATATAAAAAATTAAAATTCATAAAAATTTCCTAAATAAAATTACATATCAAAATTAAAAGGCATTTTTTATATGACATGTGTAATTTTAATCCATAAAAAATATTAAATATATTTTTATTAATTAAAGATTTGTTGTGTATTCATTAAAAAAACAATCGATTACAAGAAGAATTATTGTTGAATTATCAGGTGTAAAAATCACACTTAAAATTTTTCGCAGAGAGAAGAATTAAATGAAAAAATAAAATTCTAAAAATTCTAACTTAAAAAATTCTGATACCATTACTTACAAGTAGAAAATTAGTGTCAATAATTTTTAGAAAAGAATTAAAAAAAGCACAAAAAAACCCTTAAACAACAATAGTTTAAGGGTTTGCAATTTGAGTAAAAGTTAATTTATGCGCTTTGCAATTCTAATGAAGTTTTACGTCGCTGTATTAAAACCAATGTAATAATCATTCCGATAATTGACATACCAACTCCTATAAGGTTTGGAGAAGCATAACTGTATCCGGCCACAAGTGGTAATCCGCCAAGAAAAGCTCCGAGTGCATTACCAATATTAAAACTTCCCTGAAGCGAAGCTGATGCGATCATTTCTGCACCTTTAGCTGTTTTAATCATTAACATCTGAATTGGAGCAATAACCGAAAACGAAATACAACCTGTTAGAAATGTTAGAAATAATGATGCATATTGATTGTTAGAGAAAAAGTAAACCAAAATTAAATCGATAGCCATTACAAATAATAAGGCTAATGTGGTAGGTGCTGGAGAAAATTTATCTGCCAGTTTTCCTCCGGCAAAATTCCCGACAACCATTCCAAATCCGGCAAGGATTAATATATACGAAACATCTTCTGCAGAAAATCTCGAAACGTTTATTAATAAAGGCGCGATGTAACTAATCCAGGCAAACAATCCACCAAAACCAATTGCCGTAATTCCGATGATTAACCACGCATCTATTTGTTGGAAGAACTTTAATTGTGTTTTCATATTTACATTTCCGCTTTTTTCTAAATTCGGCATCCATAAATAGATAAACAAAAGTGTTAACGAACCAACAATTGCAATAAGTATAAAAGTATAACGCCATATAAAATGATGTCCTATGTAAGTACCAATGGGCACCCCAATAAGATTTGCTAACGTTAATCCAGAAAACATAATGGCAATTGCCTGAGCTTCTTTACCTTTATCCGCCAAACGACTGGCCACTACTGCCCCAACTCCAAAAAAGGCGCCGTGCGGCAATCCGGAAAGAAATCTGGAAGCGAATAAAAAATTATAGTTTGGCGCGATGATCGAGAGAGCATTAAAAACCGTTAACATCAAAGCTAAAATTAAAAGCATTTTTTTTGGAGCGAAATTTCTCCCAAGGATTACCAATAAAGGTGCACCAATAACAACACCTAAAGCGTAAGACGAAATTAAATATCCTGCAACAGGAATGGTAACTTTCATGTCTGAAGCAATATCAGGCAATAAACCCATCATTACAAATTCGGTTATTCCGATTGTTAATCCTCCTAATGAGAGTGCAATAAGACTTTTTTTCATTTGTTTTTACAAGAAAGGAATAGACTTTCTATGATGCAAATTTAACATCATTTTACATAAATTTAGTTGTACATTTGCGACATAAACTTGTAAATTTATGTTATGCCAAAATTTAATCAGTTTGAAAAACTAATCATTCATGAATTTGAAGATGAGGTATTTCCTCATGTTCCGCACACACATACTTATTATGAAATTATTTATATCAAAAAGGGAAGCGGAATTCATCATCTAAACAACAACTTACTTCCGTATAAAACGGGTGATTTGTTTGTTATTTCTCCGGAAGATGAACATTATTTTGACATCAAAAAAAGCACCCGATTTGTTTATATTAAGTTTACAGACAATTATTTCGATTCGAAAAAAAATCTTTTTTGTGATGATTTACTTTTGAATACGCCGGAAGATTTTATGCGTAACAAATTATTAAAAGAAACGATTTTAAAATTTGATGATCCGTGTAAAACTATTTTAAAAAACACAATCGAAAACATATCTGCTTATAATTGTAAAACTGATGTTTCGAGCTCACCAATTGTTTTTTATCAAATTCTTTCAATTTTCGGATTAATAAAAGAAACGATTCGATGCATGAATTTGCAAATGAAATCGACTCATATAGACAACGAACAAATTGCTACTTATATTCACCAGAATATTTATCAGCCCAAATTGGTGCAGATTAAGGTTATAGCAAACCATTTTAATATTGCAGAAACGTATTTTAGTGCTTATTTTAAAAGAACTTTTGCGATTGGCTATCGTGATTATATTCATAATTTAAGAACTACTTTAATAGAAAAACGAATTCATAACAATCAATTGCCCATTAAGCAAATTGCTTATGAATTTGGTTTTACCGATGAAAGCCATTTATCAAATTATTTTAAAAAACGAAAACACATGAAGCCGACTGATTTCAAAAAAACATAACATTTGAAATCTTAAATAAATAGCGGCTCTTAAAAAAAATCTCTAAATTTGTATTTCAAAAACAATTTCATTGCCAAAAAAATTCCACATATTATTTTTCTTTTTAACTCTTGGCTTCTTTTTGATGACCAATTCGGGTTATGCATGCGGAAGAGCTTCTGAAAAAATTTCTAGCGAAAAGAAATTATCTTCTCAAAAAGAAATTTCACATACCTGTCAAAATAATTGTTGCGAAAAAAGTCATGATTCTAAAAAAGATCAACACGGCTGCAGCGGAAAGTGTGATCATTCGAGTTGTACTACAACAGCTTTACAATTTAGTCTGATTGCCTTAAACGAATTCGAATTCAATAATGATCTATTTAATTTCTCTCCTGAGAAATCTATCTCATATCACAAAACCGCTAGTATTTCTGACGGTTTTACTTCTATTTGGTTACCACCAAAAATAAAATAATCCTATTTCTGACAGCCATAATTCTGTTTTGTAAAAGGCTCTAAGAAAAAATATTACCCTTTGTATCTCTGCTACTTTGCGAGATTAATATCCGATAAAAAAAATTAAATATTTAATTTAGAGAAATAGTAATTCTCTATCAAAACTATATAAAATGAAAAATTCAATAGCAACTATAGCAGTCATAATTACTTTATTATTCTCTGCAAATTTTATTCAGGCAAATACAACTAAAAGTAAAACATCTGGAATTGAAGCTTATTCAAGTCAGTTACAAACAGTATATGATGCTTATTTTGTTGTAAAGGATGCTTTAATTAAAAGTGATTCGAAGTTAACTTCGGCGAAAGCTAAAGACTTATTAACTGCCATTACTGCCGTTAAAATGGACAAACTAAAAAGTGACGAACACAATGTTTGGATGAAAGTTGTAAAGAAATTAACGGCTGATGCTAAAAGCATTTCAGCAACTACAGATCTTAAAAAACAACGTGAGACTTTTAAATCACTTTCAAAAAATACTTACGATTTAATTAAAGTTTCGAAATCGACTGAAGCTGTTTACAAACAATATTGCCCAATGGCTGATGCTGATTGGTTAAGCAAAGAAAAAGCAGTTAAAAATCCGTATTACGGCTCTTCGATGTTAACTTGCGGAAACGTAGTTGAAACTATCAAATAAATAATTATGACACTCTACATCAAAAACATGGTGTGTGGTCGTTGTAAAATGGTTGTGAAGTCTGAGTTTGAAAAACTTGGACTTCATACTATTTCTGTTGAATTGGGCGAGGTCGAAGTACAAGATGCTATTCCTGAAAATCAAAAAGAAATTTTACTCAAAAACCTTCAGTCTCTAGGTTTTGATTTTATTGATGATAAAAAAAGTAAAACGATTGAGAAAATAAAGAATATTATTGTCGATTTGGTTCATCATAAAAACAACGAACTCAAAATCAACTTGTCTGATTATTTGGTCGAAAACCTCAACCAGGATTACAGCACGCTTAGTAACTTGTTCTCAGAAGTTGAAAACACTACAATTGAAAAATATTTCATTAGCCAGAAAATCGAAAAAGTAAAAGAATTATTGATCTACAACGAGCTTTCGTTAAGCGAAATTGCAGATATTCTAAACTATAGCAATGTGGCACATTTAAGTAATCAGTTCAAGAAAATTACTGGCTTTACTCCCACTTATTTCAAGCAATTGAAGGATAAGAAACGAATTCAGATTGAGAATTTATAATTCTTTTTACCGCAAAGAACACAAAGATTTGCGCAAAGTTCACAAAGTTTTTATTGAAGGCTTTGCGAACTTTGCGCTTTTTGTAATTCCTTACATATACAAAAACCTTTGCGGTCTTTGCGGTAAAAAAAAAATTTATAAATCTTGCAAATCATTCTCAAAATTATACAAACCGAAGTAAACGTTACTTCGGAAATTTGCATTGTAATATTAAAAAATAAAACAATGACACATACCTATCAGCTTACCGGAATGACTTGTTCCAGTTGCGAAGACAAAGTAAAAAAAGCACTTCAACTTGTCGATAATATCACAAATGTTGAGGTATCAAAAGACAAAAATACAGCAACTGTTACCATGAGTAAACATGTTGCGCTACCGGATTTACAAAAAGCTTTAGAAAGTAAATATCAAATTTCGGCCATTGCTCATAGCGAAACTGTAGAACAAACCAAATCCTGGTTTGAAACTTACAAACCTATTGTACTGATTTTCTTTTATATCAGTTTAGTTACAGGATTAATACAAGTAACAAATCATCATTTCAATTACATGCAGGCCATGCAGCATTTTATGGCGGGATTCTTTTTAGTTTTCTCATTTTTTAAAATGCTGAATTTAAAAGGATTTGCTGAAAGTTATATGATGTACGATGTTTTGGCTAGAAAAATTCCGGTTTGGGGATATGTTTATGCCTTTATAGAACTTGGTTTAGGAATTTCTTATTTATTGAATTTCAACCCCATTTTCACAAATGCCGTTACCTTTATTGTAATGAGTATTAGTATCATTGGAGTTTTGCAATCGGTATTAAATAAAAAGAAAATTCAGTGTGCTTGTTTGGGTGACGTTTTTAATTTACCAATGAGCACCGTTACCATTATCGAAGATGGTTTGATGATCATAATGAGTTTGATAATGCTTATAACAATGATATAATGAGCTATAAAAAACCACTTTTAACGATATTATTTCTCTTCTGTTTCACACAAATTATGCTTTCGCAGAAAGTGGTTCGCTATGATTTGCATGTGCGCGATACGATTGTAAATTTTTCCGGAAAAGAAAAGCGCGCTCTTACGGTTAACGGACAAATTCCTATGCCAACATTAACTTTTACCGAAGGTGATGTTGCAGAAATTTATGTCCATAACGAGCTAGAAAATGAAGATACGGCCTTACATTGGCACGGATTATTTTTACCTAACAAAGAAGATGGTGTTCCGTATTTAACTCAAATGCCAATTAAACCAGGAACTACACACAAATATACTTTTCCGATTATTCAAAACGGAACCTATTGGTATCACAGCCATTCGGGATTGCAGGAACAAATTGGTTTGTACGGACTTTTTATCATTAACAAAAAGAAAGACGATGCTACTTTTAGAAAAGGGATTGATGATTTGCCCACTGTTCCGGTCATTTTAAGTGAATGGACAGATTTAAAACCGGAAAATATTCAACGAATGCTGCACAATGCCAACGATTGGTTTGCGATAAAAAAAGGAACAACTCAAAGTTATGCCGAGGCAATTCAAAAAGGTCATTTTTCTACAAAAGTCACCAACGAATGGAAACGCATGAATGCCATGGATGTGAGTGATGTTTATTATGAGAAGTTTTTAATTAACGGAAAAAGTGAAGATCAGCTTTCGCAATTTAAAGCAGGTGATAAAGTGAGATTGAGAATTGCAAACGGAGGCGCGTCAAGTTATTTCTGGCTAACATATGGTGGTGGAAAAATAACTGTTGTGGCCAGCGATGGAAATGATGTTGAGCCAGTAGAAGTCGATCGACTAATAATTGCAGTTTCTGAAACGTATGATATTGTAGTGACAATTCCTGATGATAAAAAATCATTTGCTTTTTTGGCTACAGCCGAAGACAGAACCGGATCTGCTTCTTTGTTTCTTGGTGAAGGAACCAAACAACCTGTTGCTCATCTTCCGAAATTGAAATATTTTGAAGGGATGAAAATGATGAATGATATGATGAAGATGAACGGCGAAATGAATGATATGGGTATGAAAATGTCGCTCAATACAATGGACATGAATGCCATAATGTATCCTGAAATTTCCGGCAAAGATGAATCTGTAAAAAAAGAAGATCATTCTAATCATACTATGGAAGGTATGGAAATGCCAAGCGATACCACAGAAACTGCTGAGATTACGACTTTGAATTACGGAATGCTAAAATCGCCAACCAAAACAACATTACCAAAAGATGCACCGGTAAAAGAATTGCGCTTTGAATTATCCGGGAATATGAATCGGTATGTTTGGAGTTTAGACAATAAAGTAATCTCAGAAACGGATAAAATCTTGATTAAAAAAGGCGAAAACGTTCGCATTGTATTGTATAACGGATCGATGATGCGTCATCCGATGCATTTACACGGGCACGATTTCAGGATTTTGAATGAACATGGCGATTATTCTCCTCTAAAAAATGTAATTGATATTATGCCGATGGAAACGGACACAATTGAATTTCAGGCAAATGCCGATGGCGATTGGTTTTTTCATTGTCACATTTTGTATCATATGATGGCCGGAATGGGACGCATTTTAAGTTATGAAAATTCAGCGCCCAATCCTTTAATTCACCATCCTAAAATGGCGTACAAAATGCTAAAGATGGACGATCGAATGTTTCATTTTATGGCTGAAAATGATTTTGCCTCAAACGGAAACGACGGTGAAGCGATGTTTAGCAACACGCGTTGGAGTATTGGAACAGAATGGAGATTGGGCTATAACGACAAACACGGTTATGAAACCGAAACACATATTGGTCGATATATTGGTAAAATGCAATGGTTTATGCCTTTTATAGGTTTTGATTGGCGCTACCGAAAAATGGTAATGGACGAACAGGAGCAAAATCTTTTTGGGCAAACGAATACCAAAGACAACCGTTCGGTTTTTAGTGCGGGTATGGAGTATACTTTGCCTATGCTTGTAAAAGCACAAGTTGAAGTTTATACGGATGGAAATGTGAGAGTACAATTTGAAAGAAAAGACATTCCGCTTTCCAGACGTTTACGAATGAATTTAATGTGGAATACTGATAAGGAATATATGGCAGGTTTAAAATATATTGTTGCCAGAAACTTCGGAATTACTACACATTATGATAGCGATATGGGAGTTGGTTTTGGAGTTAATTTGAATTACTAAAGAATTGGAACCAATAGTGCTTTTTTATTTTACCACAGATTAAAAGATTAACGAATCAATATGAATTAACTCTAAGAAATGTTTTTATATTTGAACCAACATCTTAAGTTAAAAAAATACCTAATAATTAAATTATACAGAAAATGAAAAAATTATTTACCGTTTTAGCAATCGCTTTATTTACAATTGGATTACAAGCGCAAGACACAAAACCAGATCCTAAAAAAGAAAAAGCTAAAAAAGAATCATGCTGTAAAAAATCAGCGACAGATAAAAAAGCGTGTTGCGTTAAAAAATAATTGAAACACGATTTCAACAAAAAAGACCTCATCTATTTGAGGTCTTTTTTTATGGTTTTTTTTTTGTTCCTGAGTTGTATGAAAAATTTAAGGGCTATTTTACTGTTGCAACATTTCCCGTTCTTGTGAGTACTCCCCAACTTTGGCTTTCCCCTTTTATGGCTCTTCTTAATGCCCTAAACAAAATCACATACATTAATTGTCTGTATACAAACCGCTGCGGAATTAGCCATAGTAATTTGGTCAGTTTTTCTTTTTCAAAAATGAAAGCAATAACGCTAACCAACATGTCAACCACCATAAATGCGATGTAATAAATTAATATTTTATGAAGACTATCAGGATCATTGTGGTTCCAGATTAAACTTAAAATAAGAACTAAATCGGCCAAAGGTGCAAAGATTGGCAATATGATTTGAAAAATCAGAACGTTTGGTAACGCTACCATTCCCAATCCTTTATATCTTGGGTTAAAACAGGCGTCACGGTTTTTCCAGAAAGCCTGCATAATACCGTAACTCCAGCGAAAACGCTGTTTCATAAATTCTTTCAAACTTTCAGGAGCTTCTGTTATCGCTACAGCTTCTATGCAGTTTATAATATGATAATCGTTTCTTAAGATACGAATGGTTAAATCGCAATCTTCTGCAAGTGTATCAGTTGTAAAACCTCCTGCTTTTTCTATTGCTATTTTTCTAAACGCCCCAATTGCTCCCGGAACAACTGTTATTCCGTTTATTAAATCAAAAGCTCGTCGGTCAAAATTCTGTGCTGTTGTATATTCAATACTCTGCCATTTGGTAAGCATTGTGTTTTCATTCCCTACTTTTACATTTCCGGCAATGGCACCAATTTCTGCATCATTTTTTAATTGAATTCTAAATCCTTTCATTAATTGCGAAATGGCATCGGTTTTAAGCTGCGTATCGGCATCAATACAAACTACATATTCATTTTGCGTTAGTGCAATTCCGTAATTTAAGGCTGACGCTTTTCCTCCGTTAGGCTTCGTATTTACTTTTACTTTTGGGTTATTTCCGAAAGCTTCGTTTATCATGGCAAAAGTTTTGTCTTTAGATCCGTCATCTACAAAAACAATGTCAAAATCAGGATAATCCTGGCCCAGTAAATTTTCTATTGTTTTTACGGCATTTATTTCTTCATTATAAGCAGGAACAATAATACTTACTTTAGGAAAAACGCCCATAGACGATTTATAAACCGGCGGATATTTATGATCTTTCCATTTTTTTATAAAGGCCATTAATGCCATTAATGCGATTCGCAGAAAACCCAGAAAAATTGCGACCCAAAATGCAGCAGTAATAAAATTTCCGAACCAATATCCAAAATCGAAAATCAAATTATCTACCGTTATAAACGGCCCTTTTGCTGTTGGCATAATCTCATCTTTGGTTTTGCCAAGTAAATGAGCAACTGTTGTAAACTGAACGTTTCTGTCTTTAAAATATTTAATAATTCGAGGCAAAGCTTCAACTGTAGCTTCTCTGTTTCCGCCGGCATCATGAAGCAAAATAATTCCTTTATCAGGATTTGCCTCATATTGTTTGATGGTTCTTATATAAACAGAATCGGCACTTACGCCTTTTTCCCAATCATTAGGATCGATACTTTCGCCAACCGTATAATAATTTTGTGCTTTGCTTAAGGCAATTGGTTTCAGTTCGGCTTCTGTTGTGGGTTCGGCATCTGCGTTATACGGTGCTCTAAAAAGCACAGTGCTTTTTCCGGTAACGGCTTCGATTAATAATCGTGTCGTTTCCATTTCTTTTGAAGCTCTTTCCGGACTTACCAAAGCAATATTGGGATGGGTAAAAGTATGATTGCCTATTTCGTGACCTTCTTTATAAATTCTTTGCAATAACGGAATGTTATTTTCTCCCTGAATACCTATAACAAAAAATACTGCCGGGACTTTTTCTCTCTTTAAAATATCTAGTATTTGAGGCGTGTAAGTAGGATCTGGCCCGTCATCAAAAGTTAAAATGACTTGTTTGTTTACATTTCCAAATTTACTAATTACATATTTAGTGGGTAATTCTACATACTTTTGTTCGGTAATGATATCTTCTTCATTATCGATTTCTATTTCTATTTTTCCCGGAGCGGGATCGGCTATTACATTTAATATTTCGCCATCGCCAATATAGGCGGGACTTTCGATTCGGGTATTTACCCGTTTCATTACTTTAAAATCGAAAGGTTTTTTGTTGATGCTTTCGTTTGTTAAACTCCGCTGATAAAAAGTCCACAAACGCTGATCTTCGCTTCCTAAACGCCACAAGGCAGTTCCGGCCAAACCATATTCGTCACTAAATCGAATGGTATTAAAATTAGTGGCAGCATCTTCAAAATCAACTTCATGCTTTTTGCCATTACTATCTGTGTATGTAAAAGAGTTATTGTAACTGTTATTGTTAAATTTTATTACAGCATTATATTGTTTGGCAATCGCAATTGCCTGATCATAGGTGATAGTTTCTCCCTCCTGTTTCTCCTGCCAATCGTATCCGTAACCGGCAAAACAAAGAATAATTTTCTCTGACGGAATTTCTTTTGCTGTTTTATCTACTATTCTTTCAATCCATTTCTGACTGCTGATTTCGCCCGGTATACTGCCGGCATAATGTTCATCATAAGCCATAAGAAACATGTAGTCATTGTATTTAGACAATGCTTTTACATTAAAATCATCATCTCCTGCCATAATATCCTGCGAAACAAGATATCCTAAAGGATGTAGTTTTTCATATAATGCCTTTTGAAAAGCAATTATTGGCTCATCGCTACTTTCTTTAAATTCTTCAAAATCAATATTAATGCCTTGTAAATCATATTTTTTTAATGTTTTTACAATATCATTGATCAGTCTTTCTCTTTTATTTGTATCATGAAGTATGCGATGAATAAGATCGCCGTCAAATTCGCCTTCACCCAGTGATTCGTTGATGTTATTGATTAACGGAAGTATCTTTATTTTTCCTTTTTTCATAACTTTTAGAGCCGCAGTATCAATCTCTGTTCGGAGCAAATCAGTTTTGGGATCAATAAAAAACCATTCCGGAACTATCATATTAAGTTTATCGATATTCTTCTGTAGTGAAAATAAACTTTGAGGATCCCAATTTACATAAAAAGCAGCCCGAACCTCTGATGCTGTCTTTGGAGAAATTGGCTGAGTATTTAATTTTCCTATTTTAGTTTTTGCTCTTAAGAAATAATCAAATCCTTTAAATTTTTTGAGCTCGCTGGCACTTAAATCTTTTGGTACAATAGGATTTTCCAAACTATGCCCGGCCCGGCTGTTGTTTGCTAAAAGTGGTAATGGCGGTTTTAATCCTCTTTTTAATGTAATAAAAAAAACAGGGATCATTAAAATAAGAATAAACAAAATAAACCTGCTTGACCATTGAAATGTTCTCCAGCGTTTTTGGGTTACTGTCTGAAATATTTGTTTTTTATCTTCCATACACGCTTACTTATTAGGTGAATGTTCTTGAAAATCAATCAAAAATCTAATTTCAAATTGTAGAACTTTAAGTAAGTTCAATAAATCAAAGCCTTTATTATCCATATCATTACATCTATCATCTACAAGTAGAAAATTAAAAATGTAAAATTAATACTATTAAATAAAAATTAAAGTTAAAGCACTGTATTTTTTTAAATGATTTTATTGAATAAAATAACAAAAGAAAAACAACAAAACTATCTGTATAACAAACGATTGCAGAAAAAAAGTAACTATTTCTCAAAAAAAAGACCTGTATAGTACAGGTCTTATATAATATTGTTTGGTATAATTTATTTTATTCGAATGCTCCATTCAAAGTCCATTTCAGAAACCTGAACTCCTTTTTCGTCAGTTCCTATAGATTTCATCCAGAAGGTTTGCCCCTCGCCTGTTGCAATGGTTTGTTGAATCGCTTCGGCAATTAAATGTCCGTCGTTACAAACAAACGTTATTCTTCCGGTGGCCTTTTTGGTAAAGTTTCCTTTATTGTTGGCAACTAACATCGAGATCTTTCTGCCGCTTTGCTGAATTTGAGCAATTACCAAAGCTCCTGTTGTTAACTCAGCTGCCATCGCCTGAACTGCAAAGTACATCGAGTTAAACGGATTTTGATTAATCCAACGGTGTTTTACACTTACGATACAGGTTTTATCATCGATAGCTTTAACACGTACGCCACAAATATATGCCGATGGTAATTTGAATAATACAAATTTGTTGAGTTTAGAAACTGAAATTGCCATGTGGTTTATTTTTTTATGTAAAAATACAAAAAAACTATGCACGCACAATATATTGCTGCTGTTTCTAAAATTCATCAATAAAATAAGGCATTCACATTGATTTTCAGTACTTTTTCAAATGAAATGAAATGTTTAATTTGTTAATTTTATGTTAATATTTGGTACTATGCAAAACAAGATACTGTCTTTTAACCATATATTTGTATAAGAAATTACTATATGCTTTTAATCATGGAAACAACAACACCACTCATCATGGAAACAACATCAGACAAGAACACTGCAACGTTCACACATTTAAGTACTTTAAGTCAGTACATTATTCCGTTTGGAAACTATATTTTTCCAATTTTAATCTGGACGAGTTATAAAGTCAAATCCGAATTTGTAAATCACCACGGAAAACAGACTTTGAATTTTCAACTAAGCTTATTGCTTTACACTTTGATTTTGGCTTTAATTGCAATTCCGATTTTTGTAATTCTTTTTTTTCAAAATCTTCCTATGCAAGCGGTTTTTAACGATGAAGATTTCGTAATCAGAAATTTTGATTTTCAAGGGAATATCGGATTACTTACAATTGGTGGAACAGCAGTAGTACTTTTTGGATTACTAAAAGTTGTTGAGTTCTTTTTAGTTATTTATGCTTCTATAAAAACATCAAACGGAGAATATTACAAATATCCAATGACGATTCCTTTTATAAAGTAAAGTCATTAAAACAATTATGAAAACACTTCGACTTCGCTCAGTGTAACATAATAAAATTAAAAGTTATAGTCGAAAACATCAAATCATCAGGATAATTTCGAAATCAATCATCAATCAATTATCATCAATCAAAAAACGAATCAGTTCAATCTAAAAAAAACAAAATGAAATTATGAACATTGAAAACACAAAAGCACAGATGCGCAAAGGTGTTCTTGAGTTTTGCATCTTATCTGTATTGAAAGAAAAAGACGCATACACATCAGAAATATTAGACACTTTAAAAAACGCTAAATTACTAGTTGTAGAAGGAACGGTTTATCCACTTTTAACTAGACTAAAAAACGACGGCTTGCTTAATTATCGTTGGGAAGAATCAACTTCAGGACCACCACGAAAATACTACGGGCTAACCGAAATAGGACAAACATTTTTAAACGAACTTAGCGGTACCTGGACAGAATTGTCTGATGCCGTAAAACTAATCACCAATCAACAAAATCAATAGTCATGAACAAAACAGTAAATATTAACTTAGGAGGCATGTTTTTTCACATCGATGAAGATGCATACTTAAAATTAACGCGCTATTTTGACGCCATAAAACGATCGCTAAACAACTCATCCGGACAAGATGAAATCATTAAAGATATCGAAATGCGTGTTTCTGAATTATTAACAGAAAAACAAAAAAGCGAAAAACATGTTGTGGGATTGAAAGATGTTGATGAAGTGATTGTGGTTATGGGTCAACCGGAAGACTACATTATTGAAGACGAAGACAGACCAAAACAATCGTTTAATGATAACGGAACAAGAAAACACAAAAAATTATACCGCGATAAAGAAAAAGGTATGATTGGTGGTGTAGCAACAGGTTTAGGACATTATTTTGGAATAGATGCTGTCTGGATAAAAATCATATTCTTAGTATTTGTTTTTGCAGGTTTTGGAACCGGAATCTTAGCTTACTTTGTACTTTGGGTTGTAACTCCGGAAGCCGTTACAACATCTGAAAAACTGGAAATGACTGGTGAACCTGTAACGATTTCTAATATCGAAAAAAAGGTTCGTGAAGAATTGGATTCATTATCTGACCGATTTAAAAATGCAGATTATGATGCAATGGGAAACCAGGTAAAGTCGGGAGCTGAGAGAATAAGTAGTTCATTTGGAGACTTTGTAATGACGGTTTTTAAAATATTCGCTAAATTTTTAGGCGTTATCTTAATCATGTCAGGAATAAGTGTTTTTATCATGTTATTGATTGGAGTATTTACATTAGGAACAAACGTTTTTGTTGACTTTCCTTGGCAAAATTTTGTAGACGCAGGAAACTTTACAGACTATCCTATCTGGTCATTTGGTTTATTAATGTTATTTGCTGTTGGAATTCCGTTTTTCTTCCTGACACTTTTAGGATTTAAATTGTTATCTCCAGACCTAAAATCTATCGGAAATATTGCAAAATATACTTTGTTAGCCATTTGGATTATTGCTGTTGCCATTGCCATTAGTATCGGAATCAAACAAGCTACTGAAATTTCATACGACAATAAAACGGTTGAGAAAAAAGAGATTGGTATTAGTAAAAACGATACTCTTTATGTAAAATTCAGATACAATGATTATTACGCAAAAGATTTAGATCATCATAGAGAATTTGAGTTTGTTCAGGATTCTGCCAATACCCAATTGATTTATTCAAACGATGTTCATTTACATGTTTTATATACTGATGAAGCTAATGCTTATTTACAAATAGAAAAAAGCGCAAGAGGAAATTCATTTACAAATGCAAAACAGAGAGCTGAAAAAATTAACTATAAATTTCAGATCAACGGTAATCATTTAGTTCTTGATAATTATTTCCTGACAGATGTAAAAAACAAGTTTAGAGGTCAGGAAGTTGATGTATATTTGTACTTACCACAAGGGCAGTTATTTAAACCAGATGCCTCTGTACAAGATTATGACGATTCTGAAGATGATTTTTTCAACTTACACTTTAGTGGCAACTACAATTATAAAGTAGATGGTTCAAAAATTAAATGCCTGAATTGTCCGGCAGAAGAAAATGAGCACGGAGATGTAGATTACGATAACGACGGCGACACTGAAGTTAATACTATTGAAAATGATACTGTAAAAGAGGTTTCTATTAAAATTAATGGAAAAGAAGTCTTAAACGGAAAAAAAACCAAAGGAAAGCTAACCACTGATAAAAACGGAGTTATAATTAAAATTAACTAAGCCATGATAAAAATAATCATTCATATTACAAAATTCATTATTGCGACTATCACAGCATTATTGTTTGCCTCATGTAACTTAAACATGAATACAATTGAAGGCAGCGGAAATGTTACGACTGAAAAAAGAATTGTTCAGGGAGATTTTAAAAACATAGCTGTAAGCAATGCCATTGAATTAGTTGTAGAACAATCGGACAAGTATGAAGTTGTAGTTGAAGCTGATGATAATTTACAAAAAGAGATCGTTACAAAAGTAGAAAACGGAACTTTGGTAGTGAAATGTAAATTCAGTTCTTTCAGAAATGTTACAATGAAAAAAGTAACTGTAAAAATGCCTACTATTGAAAAACTTAACGCTTCGAGCGCATCATCAATAGAAAGCAAAAATGTAATTCAGGGAGAAAACATAGAGTTAGAATCATCAAGTGCTGCAACTATGAACGTTAACTTAGAATCTGACAATATTGTAGCCAGATCAAGCAGCGGAGCTGTTATTAGAGTTGAAGGAAAAGCATTAAAAATTCAAACAAAAGCTTCAAGCGGTGGAAGCATTGATGCGGGAGAATTGTTAGCAAACGAAGTTGAAGCAGATGCTTCAAGCGGAGGAAGTGTAGAAGTACACCCAATTTTAAGCCTGAAAGCGGGCGCTTCAAGCGGTGGAAATGTTAATTACAATACAGTTCCTAAAACAATTGAAAAAAATTCAAGTTCAGGAGGAAGCATTAATCAGGGCTAATAACATTTATCTGTTAAATATAAAAGAAATCATTCATCAAAAGTGGATGATTTTTTTATATTTGCCCAAATCAAATCTAGAATTAATGAAAAAAAGTACAGCCTTACTCTTATTATTATTAGTTACGACATTAACTTTTGCTCAAAAAAGAGAAAAAATAAAAGGATCTAAAATAGTAACCACTTCAATAAAAGAAGTTGGAGACTTTGATGGCATTGAAGCCGATGATAATCTTGAAGTTTATTTGGAGCGCGGAGAAAAAAACGAAATTAAAATTGAAGCCGATGACAATTTACACGAAATCATCGGAATGGATTTAAGAGACAAAATGCTTCGTTTGTATACTACAAAAGAAAGCAGTATTTTCAAAAAACTAATCGTTCGTGTAACCTACACAAACTCCCTTAAAAAGGTAATTGCAAAAAACGAATCGGTTATTTATGCCATTCAGGAACTTCAATTAGATGATTTAACATTTAACAGTTATGATTATTCAAAATTATTTTTGAATGTTAATGCTAAAAAATTCTCGTTGGTTGCAGATGACAAATCTAAAACTGAATTGAATTTAAAAGCAGAAGATGGAGTTTTGCAATTAAGCAAAAGTGCTACTGTTAAAGCATTAGTATCTGCCATAAAATTTAAATGTGATTTGTACCAAAAATCGGTTGCAACTATCGAAGGAATTGCTGAAAAAGCAACGATTCGTATAGATAACAGTTCAACTTTTACAGGAACAAAATTCACTTTAAAAGATGCAACAGTAACTACCGAAGGAAGTTCAACCGGAATTATTTTTGCAGAAACGACGCTTTCTATAGCTGCAGGAGACAAATCTGAACTTACTCTTTTCGGAAATCCAAAAATTGAACTTACAAGATTTTCTGAAGAAGCAAAATTAATCAAGAAACTTAAGTAAAAAAGTTTTAGGTTGAAATGAGAATTTTACCGCAAAGGTCGCTAAGATTTTTTACCTATAATATGTTGAGAAAACACAAAGTTCGCAAAGCTGGTTCAACACAAAGCTTTGTGAACTTTGCGTTTTTATAAAAACCTCGCATTATAATAACTTTGTGACCTTTGCGGTAAAATAAATCTGCTTTAGGTTTCAACATATAAAAAAAGTCCCATTCTAAATCGAATGAGACTTTTCTATTATTTAAGCGTTTCAAAGATTTAGATTTCAACAACTTGAAACATGAAACAAAACAAACCTGAAACTAACTTTTTATTCCTGAGAAGCTAAATATCTTTCTGCATCTAAAGCTGCCATACAACCAGTTCCTGCAGCAGTAATAGCCTGACGGTATACATGATCTGCAGCATCACCGGCAACAAAAACACCAGGTACATTTGTATTTGATGTTCCCGGAGTATTAATGATATAACCAGTTTCATCAAGAGTGATATAATCTGCAAAAATATCTGTATTTGGTTTATGACCAATCGCTACGAAAAATCCTGTTGCAGGAATTTCAATCACTTCACCGGTAGTTTTATTTAATGCTTTAATCGCATGTACAACATTTTGATCACCTAAAACTTCAAGCGTATCGTGGTTCATCAAAATTTCGATGTTCTCTGTTTTACGAACGCGATCTTCCATAATTTTAGAAGCTCTGAATTTTTCGCTTCTTACCAACATGGTAACTTTTTTACAAAGTTTAGATAAGTAATGTGCTTCTTCACAAGCAGAATCCCCTGCTCCAACAATAACAACTTCCTGATTACGGTAGAAAAATCCGTCGCAAACAGCACAAGCAGAAACTCCTCCACCCATGTTTAAATAATGTTGTTCTGAAGGTAAACCTAAATATTTAGCCGAAGCTCCTGTAGAAATAATAACAGTTTCACAGTGCAATTCGATCGAATCGTTAATCCAAACTTTATGAATATCTCCTGAAAAATCAACTTTAGTAGCCCAGCCATCGCGAATATCAGCACCAAAACGTTTTGCCTGATCTTGCAACTGAACCATCATTTCCGGTCCTGTAACGCCATCAACATAACCCGGAAAATTTTCTACTTCGTTTGTTGTAGTCAACTGACCTCCAGGCTGCATTCCCTGATATAAAACTGGATTCATATTTGCTCTGGCAGCATAAATAGCTGCAGTATAACCTGCTGGACCAGAACCAATGATGAGACATTTAATTTTTTCTATTGTATCTGACATAATATGTGTAGTTTTTTGTGATGCAAAGGTAAACTTAATTATAAAAAATTCCAGTCAAAATAAATCCTAAATAACTATCTCAAAATAAGTTTTATTTATTTTGATGTTTTCCTTTTAAAAATGAAATTTATCTGTATATTTGCATCCGCTTTCGGGGTGTAGCGTAGCCCGGTTATCGCGCCTGCTTTGGGAGCAGGAGGCCGCAGGTTCGAATCCTGCCACCCCGACAAAAGTCTTTTCATTTACTTGGAAAGACTTTTTTTTTGCTTTAAACCAAAACAATACATCCTAAGAAATTATTTTAAGTTTCTTTCAAATCCCTGTTTCTTCTATAAGCAGGGATTTTTTGTTGTTTCAACTTAAAATATGTCTTTTGATGGTACAAATACGACTTCATTAGCACATTTATTTTCTAATAATTCAATCACTTTGCGGAAAATTTGAAATTTGAAAATGAAAA
Organism: Flavobacterium chryseum; assembly: GCF_004362015.1. Taxonomy (GTDB): domain Bacteria; phylum Bacteroidota; class Bacteroidia; order Flavobacteriales; family Flavobacteriaceae; genus Flavobacterium. The sequence continues at coordinate 387,506 of NZ_SNWW01000004.1, read as the reverse complement.
AAATACTCTTATATATCCTGTTCTTTTTCTCTATAACAGCTGTGGCGCAAGAAAACCCAGAAATTAAAGAGCAAGATGCTGAATGTTCATTTAAACTGTATAAGGAAAATGCCCATGCTTCTTACTACCACAATAAATTTAACGGAAGAAAAACAGCAAGCGGTAAAAAATTCGACAACAACAAACTGACTGCCGCTCATAAAAAACTTCCTTTTGGTACAATTTTAAAAGTTACCAACCCAAAAAACAAAAAATTCGTTATTGTAGAAGTTATAGATAGAGGTCCGTTTATTAACGGAAGAGAAATTGACCTTACCGAAAAAGCTTTTATGGATATTGCCTCAAACAAAGGCAGCGGCGTAATTAATGTTCAAATCGAAATCATGGAAAAATAATTTGTTTCGATGATGTAGTTCTTAATTCTTTTTAGGCAAAAAAACTTACCACATCAAAATGTTATTATATTTACCAATTCATAACATCTTATTAAATACAATATGGAAGTTTTTCTTTTAGTGGTTTTATTTGGTTTTTTGATCTACATTATTAATAACTTAAAAAGTCGGTTTGACGGTCTTGAAGACGACATTAAAAGGCTTAGCAAAAAAATTGATCTTTTAAAAGCTGTCGAAAAACCTTCTGAAAACTTTGCCGTAAAAAATATTCCTATAATTAAGGAAGAACCTACAATTCCAAAATCAGAAGCGCCAATTGCCTCTTCTGTTGAGACTGTTAAAGAAAAAATTCCGGAAATTAAAACTGAATATGTCGATTTTTCTATAGAAACAAAAGAAACAAAGGCTACGCCTTTAGCGGAAAAAGTAATCTCAAAACCAGTAGAATCTAAAAATCCTCAAAAATCATTCTGGGAAAATTTCAAAGAGCAGAATCCCGACTTAGAAAAATTCATTGGAGAGAATTTAATCAACAAAATTGGAGTTTTAATTCTGGTTTTAGGAATTAGCTATTTTGTAAAATATGCTATCGATAAAGACTGGATCAACGAACCGGCTCGTGTTGGAATTGGGGTTTTGTGTGGCGTTCTTGTAATGGGAATTGCACATAAACTGCGCAAAAATTATGCAGCCTTTAGTTCTGTTATTGTTGCCGGCGCGATTGCGATTTTTTACTTTACAATCGGAATTGCTTTTCATGATTATCATTTATTCAATCAAACCATTGCGTTTAGCATAATGGTTGTCATAACCGCTTTTAGTGCATTAGTTTCATTGTCTTATAACCGAATCGAACTTGCCGTTCTTTCCTTAATTGGAGGTTTTGCAGTTCCCTTTATGGTGAGTACCGGCGAAGGAAATTACGTAGTGCTTTTTAGTTATATCATTATTCTGAACATCGGTATTTTAGCTATTGCCTATTATAAAAAATGGAATCTTGTTAATGTGCTTGCTTACGTTTTTACCATTCTGTTATATGGCGGATGGCTAGTGAAAGATATTACTTCTGAAAAACCACATTACGTTGGTGCTTTTGCATTTGGTTTCGCTTTTTACTTCATTTTTATTTTAATGAATATCATTAATAATATCAGATCAAAAGGAGAATTCTCTAAAACGCAATTAACCATTTTAGCCAGCAATACCTTTTTATTTTATGCGGCCGGCATGAGTATTTTAGCTAATTACCATCCTGAATACAGAGGTTTATTTACGGCAGCAATCGCATTATTGAATTTAATGTATGCTACGTTTTTATATAAAAAATTCGGATTAGATAAAAAAGCAGTATATTTATTAATTGGGCTAACGCTAACGTTTATAACGCTTGCCGTTCCAATTCAGTTTGAAGGCAATTATATTACTTTATTCTGGGCAGCCGAAGCCGTTTTGTTATTATGGCTTTCTCAAAAATCAAAGATTTCAAGCTATCGATTCGGTTCTGTAATCGTTCATGCTTTAATGATTATCAGTCTGATAATGGATTGGAATTTATTTTACAATAAAGGTTTAACGCTAAATATTATAATCAATCCAATATTTATTACGGGCGTTTTTGCTTTCTCTTCCCTATTTGGTATTTATTAAAAAATGAAACAGAAAACATTACCCTTTTTGGTCTTACTTTCAATCCTGAAAATTATAAAAACTATGTTTTAGTTTCAGGACTTTCTATTGCATATTTAACCGGTTTATTCGAAGTTATTTATCAATCTAATGTTCATATTGCAAGTTCAAACAGCGCGATAGCATTACCAATTCTTTATCATTTAATATTCTCAGTTGTATTAACTTCTGTTTTAATTAAAAACAAAACCAATATAGGATATCAACTTGCGATTGTAATTGCTATTCTCAATATTATTTTATTCACTTTCGGATTTTCAAATTATGCCTTTTTTGAGCATACTGAAATCATTTCCTCAGGAAAAGGACAGCCAATTGCTTTTTATCTGCATTATATTTCATTAGGAATAACTTTGTATTTTGGTTATCAGTTATTCCAGATAAAAAATCGCATCAATTTTGAGCTCTTTAAAAACCGTTATTTTATCTGGACAGTTGCATTTTTTATTATTTACATTGCGAGTTCAGAGGTAATGCTTCACGGTCTTGTTTTAATGAATTCTGCAATTACACCACAAGACGTACAAGCTAGCGGGCTTTATCCCGGTTACAAATCAGGAATGGCTTATTCTCATGAATATGTTGCCAATGAAATAATTAAAATAAGCAGAATCAAAATTATAAAAACGGGCTTTCCTGTTTTATGGGGAGTTCTGGCATTTGTATTTTTAATTATCGGAATAAAAAAACAAATCAAAACGCTTCGAATTATCGCTTTAAGTTTACTCGGATTAACGATCGTAAAATTATTTTTCTACGATATCAGCAACATTTCCGAAACCGGAAAAATCATATCGTTTATCCTTTTAGGAATCCTGATTTTGATCATCTCTTTTGTGTATCAAAAAATCAAAGTTTTAGTTATTGACGAAAACAAGCCAAATGAAAACCATGAAATTAAATAGTCTTTTTATTCTCTTATTTTTAACAAACCTTTCGTTTGCCCAATTTCAGACAACGGGAAAAATAAAAGAAGTTGCAGAAAATGGTTTCCATGAAATTGTTTTGTCTCCTGAAATCAGATCGTATTCAAAACAAGATTTAAGCGACATCAGAATTTTTAATGCGAAAGGAATTGAGGTTCCGTATTTTATCCAAAGTAATTCAGAAGCTTTGTTAAATACTTTTGAGGAATATCCTATTGTTTCAAAAACAGTTTTTCCGAAGAAAAGCACTTCGATTATTGTTGCTGTTCCATCTGTTAAAAACAACAATCAGATTTCGCTTTTTATTGCCAATGCTGATGTTGTAAAAAATTATTCTATATCAGGAAGTAACAATCAGACGGAATGGTTCGGAATATCAAATTCACAAATTTTAGACGACTTAAACAGTTCGTCAGAAGCCAGTGTTGTTAAGACAATTTCTTATCCGTTAAGCACTTATAAATATTTAAAAATTGATTTTGACGATCGAAAAACGCTTCCTATAAATGTTTTAAAAGTTGGAAATTTCAACACGCAGCTTCAAAAAAATATATTGCAGGAAATCAAACCGAAAAAAGCTGTAACAACTGAACTTGCATCTCTAAAACAAACGGAAATTCATGTTCTTTTTGAGGCACCGCAAATTATCAATCAAATTGCTTTTGAGATTTCGAAACCAACTTATTACAAGCGTAATGTTATTATTTATAAGAAAGTAGAACAACAAATAAAGCACAAATCAGAAATTTTCGACGAAGAAATTATTTCATTTGAATTAAATTCAAACACAAAAAACAGTTTTACAATACCCGAAATATTCGAAAAAGAGTTCTACATCAAAATCGAAAATAAAGACAATCAGCCTTTGACAATTTCATCTGTAAAATACAGTCAAAAACCAGTTTCAGTTATTGTCGATTTAAATGCAAATGAAAAATACAGCATAAAAACAGGCAATAAAAATTTGAATGAACCCGACTACGATCTTTCTGATTTTAAAAACAATATTTCGGGGAAATTACCTCAAACCAACATTTACGATATTAAGCAAATTGTTTCATCAAAAGATAAGGCTGAAAACAAATCTTTCTGGCAGCAAAGATGGTTCATGTGGTTGTGTATTTTATTGGGCGGAATTACAATTCTATATTTCACAGCAAGTTTGGTAAAAGATTTAAAAGAGAAAAATTAATTTAAATCTGAAGTGAAATTCCTGTTTGGAAATTAAATTTTAAGCTAATTTAATTTTGCTAGCGATTTAAACAAAAAACAGTGCGATTTTTCAGGTCGGTTTTTTCTTATTCTAAAAATTGAAATCCGCTAAACACGCACGAAACAACGGTAAATCAAAGTTTATCAAATGTTAACAAAATAGATTTTCAAAAACCATAAATAATTGTATTTTTACGGTTCAAAATTCAGAAAATAAATGGGCAAAATCATTGCGATTGCTAATCAAAAAGGAGGCGTTGGAAAAACTACTACATCTGTAAATCTTGCAGCCTCATTAGGTGTTTTAGAAAAGAAAGTATTATTGATTGATGCTGATCCTCAGGCAAATGCTACGTCTGGTCTAGGGATTGATGTAGAATCTGTTGAAATCGGTACTTATCAAATACTTGAACATAGTCACACCCCAAAAGAAACCATTATTAAATGTTCAGCTGTAAATGTTGATGTGATACCTGCTCACATTGACCTTGTTGCCATCGAAATCGAATTGGTTGATAAAGAAAACAGAGAATATATGCTTAAAAAAGCATTAGAAAGTGTTAAAGACGAATATGATTTTATCATCATCGACTGCGCACCGTCTCTGGGATTATTAACTTTGAATGCTTTAACAGCTGCTGATTCTGTAGTTATTCCAATTCAGTGTGAATATTTTGCACTTGAAGGATTAGGGAAATTATTGAACACGATAAAAAGTATTCAAAAAATACACAACCCGGACCTTGATATCGAGGGATTGTTACTAACTATGTACGATTCCAGATTACGTTTATCAAATCAGGTTGTAGAAGAAGTTCAAAAACACTTTAACGATATGGTTTTTGATACCGTTATTCAGCGAAATGTAAAATTAAGCGAAGCTCCAAGTTTTGGCGAAAGCATCATCAACTATGACGCAACTAGCAAAGGAGCAGTTAATTACATCAATTTAGCTCAAGAAATTATAAAGAAAAACAGTAAATAGTTTTTATGACAAAAGCAATTAAAAAACAAGCCTTAGGTAGAGGATTATCAGCATTATTAAAAGATCCGGAAAACGACATTACATCAGTAGAAGATAAAAATGCTGACAAGGTTGTTGGAAACATCATAGAGCTTGAAATAAGTGCTATAGAAATAAATCCGTTTCAGCCTAGAAGCAATTTTAATGAAGAATCGTTACGCGAATTAGCCACTTCTATTAAAGAACTTGGTGTAATTCAACCTATTACTGTTCGTAAATTAGATTTTAATAAATACCAGTTAATTTCTGGAGAACGTCGTTTACGTGCTTCTACTTTAGTTGGCTTAACTACGGTTCCTGCTTACATTCGTATTGCGAATGATAACGAATCGTTGGTTATGGCTTTGGTTGAAAACATTCAGCGCCATGACTTAGACCCAATCGAGATTGCTCTTTCTTACCAACGTTTAATTGATGAAATTCAATTAACACAAGAACAAATGAGTGAACGCGTGGGTAAAAAACGTTCTACAATTGCCAATTACTTACGTCTTTTAAAACTGGATCCGATTATTCAAACGGGTATTCGTGACGGTTTTATTAGTATGGGTCATGGTAGAGCCATCATCAATATTGAAGATTTAGATATTCAGACTGATATTTACCAAAAAATCGTAAGTCAGAATTTATCTGTTCGTGAAACAGAGACTTTAGTAAAAAATTATCATGAAAGCTTAAAACCAAAAGCAGAAGGAAAGGCTAAAACTGATTCTTCGTTTATGGTTAAAGAAACGCAAAAAAACACTTTCAATGATTATTTTGGTGCGAAAGTTGATGTAAAAGTCGCTGGCAATGGTAAGGGAAAAATCACAATTCCTTTTAACTCAGAAGCCGACTTTAATCGAATTATAAAATTAATAAACGGATAGTGAATAAAATTGTCCCCATAAGCTTTTTGTTCTTTCTCTTAGGAACCGTCTCTCTTTTTGCTCAGGCAAAAACAGAAACGGTTTTGATCGCTAAAGACACTACTAAGTTAGAAGAAATAGATCCGCTTACGCCAGCAAAAGCAGCCTTTTACTCCGCAATTTTACCAGGTTTAGGACAGGCATACAATAAAAAATACTGGAAAATTCCATTAGTTTACGGAGCAATTGGAACGAGTATGTACTTTTATATCGATAATGATAGAAAATATAAAGATTATCGTAATGCCTACAAACGAAGATTAGAAGGTTATAATGATGATAAATATCAATTTTTAGATGATAGCCGACTTATTGCCGGACAAAAATTCTATCAGCGAAACAGAGATTTATCAGCCTTATTTGTTGTTGCTTTTTACGCCTTAAACATTATCGATGCCAATGTTGACGCCGCTTTGATTCAGTTTAACGTAAACGAAAGATTATCAATGAAACCTGAAATTTATCCCAACGATGTAACGTTTAAACCAAATGTTGGACTAACTTTTAATTACAAGTTTTAATTAGATTTCATTTCTATTTAAAATTCAAAAAAATACACAAAATGAAAATTGCGCTTTTAGGATACGGAAAAATGGGTAAAGTAATCGAAAGAATTGCTTTAGAAAGAGGTCACGAAATTGTTCTGAAAAAGGACGAATTCAATTCTTATGACGGACTTTCTACAGCAGATGTTGCTATCGATTTTAGCGTTCCTACTGCTGCCGTTGCTAATATTTCGAATGCTTTTAATGCTAATGTTCCTGTAGTTTCCGGAACAACAGGATGGCTGGAACATCTGGACGAAATGGTAGCACTTTGTAATGAGAAACAAAGTGGTTTTATCTCAAGTTCTAATTTTAGTTTAGGCGTAAATATTTTCTTTGAACTAAATGAATATTTAGCCAAAATAATGTCGCAATTTGATTCGTATAAAGTGACGATGGAAGAAATTCATCATACTCAAAAATTAGATGCTCCAAGCGGAACTGCAATTTCTTTAGCAAAAGGTGTTATTGAAAACAGTAATTACGCTAACTGGACTTTAGAAGAAGCAAAAGGAAACGAAATTCATATTGAAGCAAAAAGAATTGGTGATGTTCCCGGAACTCACACTGTAACTTATGACTCAATTGTAGATAACATCGAACTTAAACATACTGCCCACAACCGTGAAGGTTTTGCTCTTGGAGCCGTAATCGCTGCCGAATGGTTAGCCGGTAAAAAGGGAATTTATAGTATGAAAGATGTTTTAAACTTAAAATAAACGGATTTAAATTTTAAGGCCAAAATCAAAAACCTTAAACTTGAAACTTTAAACAATATATTATGACACTATATCTTTGGTTTGTTTTTTTCTTAGCAGTACAAGTTATTCATTTTATAGGAACATGGAAATTGTATCAGGCTGCCGGTCGAAAAAGCTGGGAAGCTGCAATTCCTGTATACAATTCTATCGTTTTAATGAAAATAATTGGTCGACCAACCTGGTGGACTTTGTTACTTTTCATTCCGATTATTAACCTTATCATGTTTCCGGTTATTTGGGTTGAAACTTTAAGAACATTTGGTAAAAAAACAACTTTAGATACTTTTCTAGGAATTTTTACTCTTGGTTTTTATATCTACTATGTAAATTATACTCAGAAATTAGAGTATAATCCTGATCGTAAATTAACGCCTCAAAACAAAACAGCTGATACTGTAAGTTCGTTACTTTTTGCTATTATTGTGGCAACTTTAGTACACACTTATTTAGTACAGCCCTACACAATTCCAACTTCATCTTTAGAGAAATCATTATTAATTGGTGACTTTTTATTTGTAAGTAAAGTGAATTACGGACCAAGAGTTCCTATGACAACGGTAGCTTTACCAATGGTTCATGACACAATACCATTTTTTAAAAGAAAGTCGTATTTAAGCTGGCCACAATTGCCATACTTTAGATTACCTGCTTTTGAAAAAATAAAAAGAACAGACATTGTCGTTTTTAACTGGCCGGTTGATACTGTACATTATTTCTACGAACCAAAAGGAAGACCGGGCGTTATAAAACCGATCGACAAAAAATCGAATTATGTAAAAAGATGTGTTGGTATTCCCGGAGATAGTTTATCTATAAAAGATGGTTTTGTTTTTATCAACGGAAAAAAATTAGTTTTACCGGAACGTGCTAAGCCACAATATTCGTATTCTGTTGCTTTAGACGGAAAAACGCCTATTGATTTTGAAAGTTTACTAAAAGAATTAGATATTACTGATGGAGCTGGTTTTAAAAGCGAAAAAAGAGATACTCTTTATTTTAGAGCGCTAACAGAAGCTAGTGCAGAACGCCTTAAAAATACTCCAGGAATTACGGCTGTAACAAGACAAATTGATAGAGGAAATGACAATGCCATTTTCCCACACATCAACAAATGGAGTCAGGATAATTTTGGCCCAATTTATATTCCTGAAGCAGGAAAAACAGTTGCGCTAACCAATGAATCGCTTCCTTTTTATAAAGAAATTATCACCAAATACGAAGGAAACACCCTAGAATTAGATGGTTCTCACTTTTTAATAAACGGAAAACAAACTAATTCATACACCTTCAAACAGAACTATTACTGGATGATGGGAGACAACCGTCATAACTCAGAAGATAGTCGCTATTGGGGATATGTTCCTGAAAATCATATCGTAGGAAAACCTGTTTTTATCTGGATGAGCTGGGACACAAACGGCAAAGGAATCAATAAAATTCGTTGGAACAGAGTTTTTACTACTGTTGATGGTGAAGGACAACCACAATCTTATTTCAAATACTTCTTAATACTTCTTGCAGTTTATTTTGTTGGAGAATTTTTCTGGAGAAAAAGAAAAGAAAATAAAGCATAAAACAAACGTTTATTCGTTGAACTGGTAAATCGTTTAATCGTTTCTCAAAAGTGCGATTAAACGATTTACCGATTAAACAAAAAAATACAATGACTTCTTCCCTATTACTTCCTACCTATTTTCCGTCGATTAGCCACTTTGCAGTTATGGCGCAATCTGAAAATATTACTTTTGAGATGGAAGATAATTTTCAGAAACAGACCAATAGAAACCGTACCTATATCTATAGTCCGAACGGGATTCAGTTATTAAATATTCCTGTTAAGCATTCTAAAACATTGCATCAAAAAACAAAAGATGTTTTGATAGAAAATGAATTCGACTGGCAGAAACAGCACTTTAAATCTTTAGAAGCAGGATACAGAAGTTCTCCTTTTTTTGAGTTTTTTGAAGATGACATTCGTCCTGTTTTCGAAAAACAACATAAATTTTTGATGGATTTAAATCTGGAAGTTTTAGATATAGTGACTAAATGTCTGCGAATGAAGTTAGAGTTTGGAAAAACTACTGAATATTTTCATGAAGTAGAAAATATTTCAGATTTCAGATATTTAGCTAACGGTAAAAAAGACACTAATTCATTCGAAAAATATACGCAGGTATTTGATGACAAACACGGCTTTATAAACAATCTAAGCGTATTAGATTTGCTTTTTAACGAGGGTAAATTTGCAATGGATTATTTAAAAACGCAGAAATTAGAAGTAATATAAAACATCTTCTACTATTTTTTAAAATTGGAATTTGGCTACGATTCTTCGGGATAAAAAAATGAAATTCTTAATTTATTTATTCCATAGAAATTCTCGCCATAATTGGATAATGGTCTGAATTTTCAAAATCAGGAAAGCTTTCAAATTGCTTTACTTTCATTTTACTATCAGAAAAGATATAATCAATTCTCGCTGGATAATAACGGAACTTATAAGTAGCTCCAAAACCTGCTCCGGCTTCTTCAAAAGAATCTTTTAGTTTTCCTTTAATACTTCGGTATACGTATGAAAATGGACTGTTATTCATGTCTCCACAAATAATGATCGGACTTTTACACTGCTTAATATTTTCTTTAAAAATTTCAGCTTGTTCCTGCTGTTGCCTAAAACCTTTACTTATTCTGCTGTAAATCTGTTGCGATTTTTGCTGATTTACATTATCAATATCATTCGAAATTTTGTCAACATCAGGAGAAATCTTAATCGACTGTAAGTGCATATTATACACACGGATAATATCTTTTCCGAGTTTTATATCAGCATAAATTACATTGTTATCTGAATTCGGAAAAATAATGTTGCCTTCATAAAGAATAGGAAATTTAGAAAAAATAGCCTGTCCCGTTTTAATCTGATTTCCATCAATAAAAATATAACGGTGCGGATAGACTTTTAAATCCAGATGTGCTGAATTTGAATATTCCTGAATGCATAAAATATCCGGATCTTTTTCGTCTATGAAAGTTTTAATATTTGATGGAATATCTTCGCGATCTAACCACTTGAAAACATTAAAAAGACGCACATTATAACTCATTACAGAGAAATCTTGTTCATCTTTAACGTATTCTTTTGGCGAGAATTTATAAAATTTACTAATGAATGTAATTCCGGTTAACAATACCAAACCAGACAAAATAAGGCGTTTCTTAAACTGAATTGCCCAAAAGATAAAGAACAATCCGTTTAGCACAAAAAATGCTGGCATAAACAGTGTAAGCACCGATAAAAGTGGAAAGCTTTTAGGTGCCAGAAAGGGTAAAACATAGATACTAAATGTCAGTACAGTTAATACTATATTCAGAAAGAACATTATTTTATTAAACCACGAAAGGTTTTGCATGTTTTCTTTATTACAAGGATTATTTTCCTGCTTTAAACAAAAATTCTTTTTCTTCTTTGGTTAGGCAATCATAGCCGGACTGGCTGATTTTATCCAAAATTTCATCAATCTGTTGTTGCGTTTTGTCTTTCGTAACAATTTTTGATATTGGTTTTTGCGTAGGTTTATTATAATTCTTGTGAACTTTTTTGAAGGGGGTCGATGATGATTTTCTAAAAAGATTAGTAAAAAAATCTAATATTCTGGAAATCACTATACTCAAATCAGTTCCGTTTTGAAGCAATTTAATAAAAATAAAACCAAAAACAGCACCAGCAAGATGAGAAATGTGTCCGCCCATATTTCCAAGGCGAAACTGCATTAAATCTAAAATAAGAATTACTGCCGTAATATGCCACAGTTTTACATTACCAATTAATAGCAAACGAATGTTCATTAATGGCTGATAAGTTGTTGTAGCAACTAAAATTGCCATAATTGCAGCCGATGCGCCAACTATTGAGGCCGAATAATTTAAAAAGTAGTAACTTAATGCAAATATTACTCCGGCAAAAATGGCACTCAGAATGTATAATCCTAAATATTGTTTTTGAGTAAAATAAGTCAAAAATAAAGTACTCGAAAAATTAAGAACCATCATATTAAACAACAAATGCCAAAATCCGTAATGAAAAAAAGCATACGTTAAAAATGTCCATGGTTTAAATGAAAAAACCTGAGGATCTGATGATAAAGCTAACCAACTGGGGAACTCAAATTGTCCTACTGAAAACTGGTAAAAAAATATCAACGAAATAACAAAACAAGCTATATTCCAATAAATAACGCGCATTGCAATTCCACCTAACTTATATTGTAATTTTAAATCGTCAAGAATATTCATAAAAACTTTTTTTGTTTTATAATTGAGTATCTAAAGTTAAAAATTAATTCCAACGGTTCTTATTAAACTGATTTTTTTTCCAATATAACATCATTAAATAACCAGCGAGCGCTCCACCAACGTGGGCAAAATGGGCAATTCCTGTTCCACCACTACCAAACAAAGAACTTCCTTTAAAACCTAAAAATAAATCAACAGCTAAAATTCCAGGAACAAAATATTTTGCTTTGATCGGAATTGGAATAAACATTAGACCTAATTGAGCATTAGGAAACATAAAAGCAAAGGCTGTCATTAATCCATAAATTGCACCTGAAGCACCTAGAACAGGAGATCGTGTTATCACACTTACCTGAGCCAAGGAATTAAACTGCTCTTGAGTACAATGTGCATTATTTAAAATTGTTGCAATCTCACTTTGTATCATTTTTCCATTTGAATCAAATAAAGAAGAATAATCCGCATTTAAAATCAAATGAAGATCAGATTTTGACAAATTCAAATTAGACACAGAATCTAAAATAGATTGTATCTGCAAATAGTTAACTGCTGTATGAAGTAAAGCAGCACCTAGTCCACATGATATATAAAAAAATAAGAATTTTTTACCGCCCCAAAAATGTTCTAATGCAGATCCAAAACTATATAATGCAAACATGTTAAATAAAATATGTGCAAAATTAGGCCATGGTGCATGCATAAACATATGAGTAAGTACCTGCCAAATCCTAAAATTATTGCTTTCTGGATAAAACAATGAAAAATATTCATATGAAACTGGCACTAATTGCGAGCCAATAAAAAATATAATATTGATTATCAATAATTGTTTTACTACGGGAGTCATGTTCATCATATGGCAAACTTTTTATCTATGTCTTCAACACGCATTGTGATAAAGGTTGGTTTTTGAAAAGGTGAAATATTAGGATCTTTACAGGCAAACAAACCGTTTACCAAATTATCCTGTTCTTTTTCGGTTAAATAAGATCCTGTTTTAACCGCTAAACTTTTTGCCATTGATTTGGCTATTGTATCATTTTGACTGTAGCTGCTTGCCGGAATTCCGTCTTGCAAATCAGTTAATAATTGTTCAATTACCATTGAAACTTCGCTTTCTGTAATATTTACAGGAATTCCTGAAATTACAATATGATCGGTTTGCGCTTCTTCAAACACAAAACCGGTTGTTTCTAAGGAAGGTTTTAGTTCTTCAATTAATGTCATTTCATCTGAAGAAAAAAATAAATTCAACGGAAATAACAATTGCTGACTTGAAGCCTGATTAACTGTCATATTCAACAAAAATTGCTCGTACAAAATACGCTGATGGGCTCGTTGCTGATCGACAATAACCATTCCTGACTTAATTGGCGAAACGATATATTTTTTATGAATTTGATACGTTCCCTGACTCGCCTGCTCTATTTCATTATCATTAAACAAAGACGATGTTACTTCTTCATTTTCAAACGTAAAAGGCGAACTTTCAATACTTTCTGTATCCAAACCTACATATAAACTTTCCCAACTAGCTGTTGGCTCTACTCTTTTTGCATATCCTGAATACGAATTTGATCCGGAAGTAAAACTCGAACCTGAACCAGACCCCGAACTTGCTTTAGAATAATGCTGATTGGTTTTATCATCCGTGAAAGGATTAAAATTTCCATCAACCTGAATTGTTGGTGTTTCTCCTTCTAAATCTTTATAATGATAAGGCGTGTCTAAATTGGCATCACGATCAAAATCTAAAACCGGTGCCACATTAAATTGCCCTAAACTATGTTTAATAGAAGCTCTTAAAATAGCATATAAAGCTTGTTCATCATCAAACTTAATTTCTGTTTTAGTTGGATGAATATTGATATCGATTGTGTTGGGCGGTACTTGCAAGTACAGAAAATAACTTGGCTGAGAACCATCTTTCAAAAGTCCGTCGTACGCCGCCATTACGGCATGATGCAAATAGCCGCTTTTTATAAAACGATCGTTTACAAAAAAGAACTGCTCTCCCCTATTTTTCTTCGCGAATTCAGGTTTACAAACAAAACCCTGAATGTTTATAATCTCAGTATCTTCATTTACCGGAACTAGTTTTTCATTCGTTTTTCCCGAAAACATTCCCACAATTCGCTGACGATATCCTGCAGCGGGCAAATTGTACATTTCGCTGCCATTATGGTAAAAGGTAAAATGAATATTTGGATGTGCCAATGCAACACGCTGAAATTCATCCATAACATGGCGAAACTCAACTGTATCTGATTTTAAGAAATTGCGACGTGCCGGAATATTAAAAAATAAATTTTTAACTGCAAATGAAGTTCCTTTTGGTAAAACGGCCACTTCCTGCGATATAAATTTGCTTCCTTCGATTACAATATGCGTTCCCAGTTCTTCCTGATCTTGTTTGGTTTTCATTTCCATGTGCGCAATTGCGGCAATAGAAGCTAATGCTTCTCCGCGAAAACCTTTTGTACATAAGGAGAATAAATCTTCGGCCTGGCGAATTTTTGAAGTTGCATGACGTTCGAAACACAAACGTGCATCGGTTACGCTCATTCCTAAACCATTATCAATAACCTGAACTAATGATTTTCCGGCATCTTTAATAATTAATTTGATGTCAGTTGCTTTTGCATCTACAGCATTTTCCAGCAATTCTTTCACAACTGAAGCGGGTCTTTGAACCACCTCTCCAGCGGCAATTTGATTAGCAACGTGATCAGGAAGTAATTGAATAATACTCGACATTTAAAATTTTAGATTGGAGATTAACGATTTAAGATTTTGATTTAAAATCTAAACCAAGGTGTACAAATTTAATGAATTTCTCTTGGGTTTTAGAACTTCATCTGTCATAAAAAAAACAAAAAACCTATACTATTTTTACACAGCATAGGTTTTAGTATTATTAAAACGATTGTGTTTTATTCTTTTTCGATTTTTCGTGGAGTTTCTTCAATTTGAATTGCACCAGAAACCAACAACGGCTGATTGAAAGGATGTGACATTGAAGCTTGCTGACGAATATAAGCCATTTTTATAGCTGCAATTGCTGCTTCAGTTCCTTTGTTTCCGTGAATTCCTCCACTTCTGTCAATAGACTGTTGTATATTATTGTCTGTTAAAACACAAAAAATAACCGGAATATCGGTTTGAACATTCAAATCCTTAATTCCTTGTGTAACGCCTTCACAGACAAAATCAAAATGTTTGGTTTGTCCCTGAATTACACATCCAATAACAATAACCGCATCTACATTTTGGGTTTGCAGCATTTTTTTTGCGCCATAAATCAGCTCAAAACTTCCGGGAACATTCCAACGGATAATTTGCTGTTGCGGAACATCACAATCAATTAAGGCTTCAAAAGCCCCATTGTAAAGTCCTTCGGTAATAGTTTCATTCCACTCAGAAACAACAATCCCAAATCGAAAGTCTTTCGCATTTGGGATTGTGTTTTTATCGTATTCTGATAAATTTTTATTTTCGGTAGCCATCTGTATATTTAGATTTTAAATTCTCAAATACAAATCTACAATCTTAAATCTTAAATCTAAAATTATTATTGCGCTAATCCAATCAATACATCAACAGAAGCTGCTTCCGGAGTTGCATCGAAGTTTTCTTTAATATCTGTAAAATACTTTAAAGCATCTTCTTTCTGACCTAAAGCTAAAGCAGTTTTACCAGCTTTTAATAAGAAACGTGGTGTTGTAAAATCGTTTTTATTAGATTCAGCAGCTTTTACGTAATAGTCTAAAGCTTCTTTTTGTTGATTTTTTTGAGAGTAAGCATCTCCAATTGCACCTTTTGCCAAAGCACTTAAGATTAAATCTTCAGATTTAAAATCTCCTAAATATTTAATTGCCTCGTCAAATTTACCAGTATTTAAATAAGCCATACCAGCATAATAGTTCGCTAAGTTTCCAGCATCTGTTCCAGAATATTCGTCAGCAATTTTAATGAATCCGAATTTACCTTCAGAACCATTTAAAGCTAATTTATATAATGAATCGCTTGCAACACCATTAGTTGCTTTATCAAAATTTTGTTGAGCAACAAACATTTCGTTTGCAGCTTCATCTTGCTTAGGAGCTTCGATAAATTTTTGGTAAGCCAAATATCCAATTGTCGCAACTGCAATACCAGCAACTAAACCAATAATGATTTTTTGATTTTTAGCAACCCAATCCTCAGTTTTTGAAGCAGTTTCATCTAATTTTGAGAAAACACCAGCTGTTGTGCTGTCTTTTTCGTCAATAATCACTTGTTGTTCTTCATTTACTTCTTTAACTTCCTTTTCTTTTGGTGCTTTATATCCTCTTTTATTGTAAGTAGCCATTTAAAATTAATTTAGTGAACGGCAAAAATAAAATTTTTATTGAAACTGAAGTAAAAAAAATCAATTTTATATCTATTTAATACTAAATATTTTCGATAATCTGTGTTTTTTTCTTATCAACATCAAAACAACATAAAATAACTTACTTTAAATGAATACCTTACACACAAACTTAAAGAATTATAACACTCATTTTTTTACTGTTTAAAATCTACTTTTTATCAACCGGGAATATTATTTAGTGATAGATTTTTAAGATTATCACTAATTAAGCGTTTAAAGAATTAAATTTGCCATACAAATCCTTTTTAATCATTTAATCTGCCACAGAAAAATGGAATTAAAAAGTGAAATACCATTATAAATATTAAATTCTACCTTAAATAGAGTTCTTTAAAAAATGCATTTAAACAAAATTTCTTTATTCAATTATAAAAATTTCTCTGAAGCGAGTTTTGATTTCGACATCAAGATCAATTGTTTTGTTGGCAAAAACGGAATTGGTAAAACAAACGTGCTCGATGCAATTTATCATTTGGCTTACGGAAAAAGTTATTTTAATCCGCTTGCAGTTCAGAATATTAAACACGGAGAAGAATTTTTTGTTATTGATGCCGAATTAGAAAAAAACGAAAGAACAGAACAAATTGTTTGCAGTTTAAAAAAAGGACAAAAGAAAATCCTGAAAAGAAACGGAAAAGCTTACGATAAATTCTCCGATCATATTGGGTTTATTCCACTGGTAATTATTTCTCCCGCTGATCGGGATTTAATTGTAGAAGGAAGCGAAACGCGCCGTAAATTTATGGATAGTGTAATCTCGCAATTAGATTCGACTTATTTGCATGAACTTATTCAATATCAAAAAGTAATTGCGCAGCGAAATGCGCTTCTTAAATATTTTGCTTTGAATCATGTTTTTGACAACGATACCTTATCTATATATAATGAGCAGTTAAATGGTTTTGGAAAATCTATTTTCGCAAAGAGAAAAGATTTCCTCGAACAATTTATACCTATATTTAATGTACATCATCAGGCTATAACCGGTTCTGAAGAAACTGTTCAATTGGTTTATGAAAGTCATTTATTCGAAAAAGACCTCTTAACGATTTTACAGGAAAACATCAATAAAGATCGTGCATTGCATTATACTAGTGCCGGAATTCATAAAGACGATTTGTCTTTTGAAATTGATTCGCATCCAATAAAAAAATTCGGCTCACAAGGCCAGCAAAAATCTTTTTTAATTGCTTTGAAACTGGCTCAGTTTGAATTTTTAAAGAAGCAAAGCGGCGTAAAACCACTGTTGCTTTTTGATGATATTTTTGATAAACTCGATGAAACGCGAGTATCAAAAATTATCGAAATGGTAAACAGCGAAACTTTTGGTCAGTTGTTTATTTCAGACACGCATCCCGAACGTACCGAAGCGATTGTAAAATCGACACATCAGAGTTATAAAATATTTAATTTATGATTTATTTTTTGCTACAAATTTCACGAATTAACACGAATTAAAGCTTTGACAAAGTTTTGAACTTTGCCAAGTGAAACAATAAGTAATTTAAAAATTAGCGTGAATTCGTGAAATTCGTGGCAAAAAAAATCATTAATTTAGCCCAAACAATACTTAAAAAACAACTGCAATAAATACTGATTATGCTAACGAAAGAATCATTGCAATTTTTAGACGATTTAAAAAAGAACAACAATAGAGACTGGTTTCAGGATCAAAAAAAACGATACGAAATCTTCAAAAAAGATTACCATCAATTGGTGAGTGACTTTTTGGATGCAATGAAACCGCTTGATCCTTCATTAGAATTATTAGAAGTTAAAAATTGCACTTTCAGAATCAATCGTGATATTCGTTTTTCTAAAGACAAATCGCCTTATAAAGCACATTTGGGTGTCTGGCTTTCGTCTGGTGCAAAAGGCCAGAATCGTTCGGGATATTATGTGCATATTGAAAAAGGCGCCAGTTTTATTGCCGGTGGATTTTATTCACCAGATCCCGACCAATTGAAAAAAGTCCGTAAAGAAATTGCCTTTTTTCATGATGATTTAGAAGCTATTTTAGCCGACAAAAACTTCAAAAAGGAATTTGGAAATTTAGATTTCGATGAAAACAATTCACTAAAAAATCCGCCAAGAGGTTACGAAAAAGACCATCCGGCAATTGAATTTTTAAAGTTGAAAAGTTTTACGGCTACTCAAAAATATGATATTGCTGAAGTGACTCAAAAAGATTTCGTTTCTAAAATGAGTAAAAAACTGATCGCCTTAAAACCTTTAAACGAATTCATTAATCGTGCTTTAGAAACGGAAGAAGAATTTTAAATTTTTATTTGCCACGAATTTTACGAATTCACACAAGTTAATTCGCGGAAATTTGTGAAATTCGTAGCGAAAAAACTCAAATTATTGAATGAAAAGAAAAATACTTTTTCTGGGAGAATCTTATCGCGCAGACGCCATTACGTGGATGAAAGGCCTGAAAGAATTTGGCGATTTTGAAATTATAACCTGGGAACTTCAAACACCAAGTAATTCAAAACTTAATCGATTGAAGCGTATAGCAGAATATGGCTTCGCTCCTCTTGCAATTAGAAAAATAATTCGCCAACAAAAACCGGATATGGTTATTGCTGAAAGAACGACAAGCTACGGTTTTCTTGCCGCTTTATCAGGATCTAAAACCATTGCGGTTGCACAACAAGGAAGAACTGATTTATGGCCGGAAGGTTCTGTTTTATATCCTTTTAAAAAATTCATTCAGAAATATGCTTTCAAAAAAGCACATTTAATTCACGCCTGGGGCCCTGTAATGACAATTTCTATGAGAGAAATTGGCGTTGATATGAGCAAGGTTTTAGTTATTCCGAAGGGAATTGATTTATCACTTTTTGCTCCTTCAACTAATAATCTAACTAAAATTGAAGCTATTGTAACGCGTTCTTTACAACCGGAATATCGTCACGATTCTATTATAAAAGCTTTTGCTGTTTTACATCAAAAAGGAATTGATTTTTCGTTAACGATTGTTGGCGATGGTACAAGATTGCAATTTTTGAAAGACTTAGCCAAAGAGTTAAATATAGAAAACAAGGTGATTTTTACCGGAAGAATTCCGAATACAGAACTTCCTAAATTATTACAGCAATCAAATATTTATATCAGCATGCCCATTACCGAAGGCGTTTCGGCATCGTTGTTTGAGGCAATGGCTTGCAATTGTTATCCTGTGGTTTCTGATATTCCGGGAAATCAAAGTTGGATCAAACATCGCGAAAACGGACAATTAATTGAAATTGATAATATCGAAATGCTGGCGGAAGAACTGATTTGGTCTTTTCAAAATGTAGAATCCCGAAATGAGGCTATTTTACGAAATAGAAAATTTGTAGAGGAAAATGCTAATTATGATATTAACATGAAGGTTATTGCAGATAAATATCATGAGTTGCTTTCGAAATAATTAACCGCAAAGTTCGCCAAGGTTACGCTGTGAAAGCTAAGCTTTGCGAACTTTGCGTTTTACAAAATCAGCAAGTAAAAAAACCTTGCGCGCTTTGCGGTAAAATCTAACAGCCAACAGTTGTGAAAATCCCAATTGGCTTAATAATTTTTCCTTCAGAAGCTGGCTTAGATAAATATAGT
This sequence comes from Flavobacterium chryseum, assembly GCF_004362015.1. GTDB lineage: Bacteria > Bacteroidota > Bacteroidia > Flavobacteriales > Flavobacteriaceae > Flavobacterium. The sequence goes on along the minus strand of NZ_SNWW01000004.1, from coordinate 367,742 downwards.
GTTGGACTCGAAACATTGTAATGATTTGCTGTATCAATAATCAAGTCTAATTTATCATCGCCATCAATATCACCTGCAAATAATATAGTAATCATTTGCTCATCAAAATTTTTCTTCGCTGTTAAAAGCTCTGTTTGTTTATTCCCATCAACAGTTGTTGTCAAGTAGAGTTTATAATTTGAAACTATCATCCAATCTGAATCTACCGCTGCTTTTTTCTTTTCTCCGGTTGCATACAAAGTATATTTAATACCTTTAAAGTCAAATTTAAGATCTTCATCCGGATAAACATACTCACGTAATTTTATACTTGACACATTTCTATCGGCTAAATAAGGAAGTTTTTCGATTAAAACTACGCAGGTATCTTTTGTTGAAGCACTAACTTCCCAACCTGTGTGTTCACTTTCGTCTTCGTCGACTATAGCATCGTAGGCAGGTTTAATGGTTATTTTAGTTTCAGTAAGTGTGTAACTCTCTTTATTTTTAAAAAGACCAAACCAAACTTTCTTATTGAAGTTTTCATCAACTTCATCATGATGAAATGTTTCTAATTGTAGCATTTTAACTGGCAACATACTGTCAACAGGAAAAGAAAATGTATCGACTAAAGACACTTTGCTACTGTCAATTTCAGGATTATCAACTGCCTTTTTAGCTGTCTTTGCCACTATTATTTTATTATCAGATTTATTACAGCTTAACAATTGAAACATTATAATTAATCCAAACATCATTTTAAAAACTGCTTTCATATTTTTATTTATTGACTTTTAAAAATTCCCATCAAACATACAAAAGATACATTTAATCCATTAAAAGATAAGATAAATAACAAACCTAATGTTCTCATAATATTGAAGAAACTAAAATTCATAAAGAGAACGGAAAATGAACAACAATAAGCAGCGTCACAATTAAAGAAATGCAGCAATTTATTGAAGCGATAAAATAAAAGCTGTTTCATGATTAAAAACTCTTTTTGGATTCGGTTCTTTTGAAGAAAATTTATCTCGGTTATTTTCTAGAAATCCAACTCAAATAAATTATAATCCTTACTTTTGAACTCAGAATTATCCCGAAGTTTCGGAATTAAAAAGCCCTTTTATTTATGGAAATCCAATCCAATTTTTCTTTAAAAAACTATAATACTTTTGGCATTGAAGCCAGCGCCAAACAATTTGTTGCGGTACATTCAGTTGAAGAACTAAAAACCATCTTAGAAGAAAACAAAAACGAGAAAAAATTTATTTTAGGCGGAGGAAGCAACATGCTTTTAACAAAAGATATTGATGCTCTGGTTATTCATATTGATTTAAAAGGCAAGAAAATAATTAAAGAAGATGATGATTTTGTGTGGGTTGAAAGTCAGGCTGGCGAAACGTGGCACGATTTCGTACTTTATACAATCGAAAACAATTTTGGAGGTTTAGAAAACATGTCGCTGATTCCGGGAAATGTCGGCACAACTCCGGTTCAGAATATTGGAGCTTACGGAACCGAGATAAAAGACACTTTTGTTTCTTGCGAAGCGATGAATATTGAATCTCAGGAAATGAAAACTTTCAACAATGCCGAATGTAATTTTGGATATAGAGAAAGCATTTTTAAAAATGATGTTAAAGATCAATATATTATTACGTCTGTGGTTTATAAATTGACAAAACGCAATCATAAAATAAATACTTCGTATGGAGATATTACGGCTGAATTGGCTAAAAACAATATTTCAACTCCAACACTGAAAGATGTGAGCAATGCGGTAATTGCGATAAGACAAAGCAAATTACCGGATCCGAAAGAATTGGGAAATAGTGGCAGTTTCTTTAAAAACCCTATTATATTGAAATCCGATTTCGAAAAAATTCATCAAAAGTTTCCTGAAATGAAATATTATAAAGTTTCTGAAACCGAAGTAAAAGTTCCGGCTGGCTGGTTAATTGAGCAAGCGGGTTTTAAAGGAAAACGTTTTGGCGATGCCGGAGTTCATAAAAATCAGGCTTTGGTTTTAGTAAATTATGGAAATGCAACGGGACAGGAAATTTTAGCGGTTTCGAGAGAGGTACAAAAAACAGTTTTTGAAACTTTCGGAATTCATATTGAGGCTGAAGTAAATGTGATATAAAACACAAATTTCACAAAATTTGCTCAAATTAAATTCTTGCTAATTTGTGAAATTTGTGACAAAAACAAAAGATATGTATACACCAAATATATATAAAGACGAAGATCCGGAATCGATCAGAGCTTTTTTGAAAGAAAACAGTTTTGGAATTTTAATTAATCAGACGAACGGAAAATTATGTGCTACACATATTCCGATAGAACTTGAAGTTAATGCTGATGGAAAAGAAATATTACAAGGACATATTTCTAAACTGAATCCGCAGGCAGAAGGTTTTGCCGAAAATGATCAGGTTCTGGCTGTCTTTTCAGGCGCGCATGCTTATATTTCTTCTTCCTGGTACGATCACGAAAATGTGCCAACATGGAACTACATAGCCGTACATGTCTACGGACGAATCAAGATTGTTGATGAAGCTACTACAATAGAACAGCTTAAAAAATTAGTTGATAAATATGAAGCGGGTTCTGAGAATCCGGTTCGTGTTGAAGATTTATCAGCAAAAACAATGCGTGAGGCTAGAGGAATTTTTGGTTTTGAAATTGAAATTGATGAAATTCAGGCCACTAAAAAACTGTCACAAAGCCGAGATGATCACAATTATAAGAATATAATATCGGAATTAGAAAAAACCGAAAACCCTCAATCTGTCGCTCTGGCAGCAGAAATGTCAAAATGCAGAAAGTAAATGGCTTTTAATCATTGAAAATTAGGAATTCATAAGTACATTTGCATCGCAGATTCAGAAATTAAAACGACAATTAAATTCAAATGCTTATATATATATTTTACTTTTTTATTGCTATAGTTACAATTCAACTTTTTTATTATTTAGGTATTTTTGGGAAATTTGCTTTTAGCAAACCACAAAATATTACGCAACAAAGCATTCCTGTTTCAGTTATTGTTTGTGCAAAAAACGAAGAAGAGAATGTAAAAAAATACATTCCGTTATTGGCTGAGCAAAATTATCCTGACTTTGAAATTGTTTTAATCGACGATGCTTCAAGCGATGAAACGCTGGAAGTTTTTGAAGAATTTGAAAAACAATATTCAAACATTCGTTTGGTTAAAGTGCAAAATAATGAAGCCTTTTGGGGTAACAAAAAATATGCTTTAACATTAGGAATCAAAGCTTCAAAAAAAGATTATTTATTATTTACTGATGCTGATTGTTATCCAACTTCAAAAGAATGGATTACAGCAATGACTTCACAATTTACCGAAGATAAAACTATTATTTTAGGTTACGGTGGTTATGAAAAAGAGCGCTCTTTCCTGAATAAAGTTATTCGATTTGAAACGGTTCTTACGGCTGTGCAATATTTTTCATGGGCAAAAGCAGGATTACCCTATATGGGAGTTGGGCGAAATTTAGCGTATAAAAAGGATGAGTTTTTTAATGTAAATGGCTTTATCGAACATATTCAGGTTCGTTCCGGCGATGATGATTTATTTGTAAATCAGGCAGCAAATAAAGCTAATACCACAATTGCTTTCAATCCGGAAGGTTTTACTTATTCTAAACCGAAACATTCTTATGGCGAGTGGTTTATTCAAAAAAGAAGACACGTTACTACGGCAAATCACTATAAATTTTTTGATAAATTTCAATTGTCATTGTTTTATAGTTCACAATTATTTTTCTTTTTATTAGTTATAGTGCTACTGTCTTTCCAATTTCAATGGATTGCTGTGTTGGCTTTATTGGCGACACGTTACACAATTGCGTGGATTGTAATGGGATTTTCTGCCGGGAAATTGAGAGAAAAAGATCTTAAAATATGGTTTCCTGTTGTAGAAATGATACTTATATTCACACAAATTAATATCTTTATAACTAATATCTTTTCAAAACCGGTACATTGGAAATAAATTCTAAAATAGAAAAAGCAAAAAAAGGCGATCAGATCGCCTTTACTTTTTTATTAGATTATTATTGGAATGAAGTATACGCTTTTATGCTAAAGCGTACTGAAAACGAAACTACTGCAGAAGATATTACTATTGAAACTTTCTCAAAAGCTTTCGATAAAATTGCAACTTACAACTCCGAGTTTCAATTTAACACCTGGTTAATTGCGATTGCCAAAAACGTTTATATTGATTTATTACGTAAAAAGAAAACTAATCTTTTTATTGAGATTACCGATGCTGAAGACCAGCAAGCTTACAATATTGCAGACACAACTCCGTCTGCAGAAGATGCTCTAATTAAAGAGCAAAATCTTTCTCGTTTACTACTTTGTATTAAAGAATTAAAACCTCATTATCAGGAAGTCATTCAGTTAAGATACTTTCAGGAAATGACGTATCAGGAAATCGCTGTCAAAATTGATGAGCCTTTAAGCAATATAAAAGTAAAACTTCTTCGTGCTAAAAAATTATTAGCAGAAATCATCGAACGTAATAGATAATTTATTATCTTTAGATAAAGAATGAGATATATTCGTCTTTATTCTTAAATTATTACAAATTTCTCACAAAAGTTCTTTTCAATTCCGTTCTTAGTTACAAACTAAATTCCCATTTGGCTTATGATTTAATGTTTACTTAACCTTAAAATCCAATTAACTATGTCTAATTCAAGCATCTACGAAACCAAGTGGACCAATCTTGTTTTCGAAAACAAAAACAAAGAGTACGGAGCGTATCAGTTACGCCAAGAGAATTCCAAAACTACTATTACAGCACTATTCATTGCGTTGCTCTCAATAGCAACTATTGGAAGCGTATCGATGCTGATTAGTAAATTTAGGACTGCAGACCCAGCGGTGCAAGGCCCAACTACTTTTAGTGTCCCTATAACCCCTGTAGATCTTGATCCTATTGTTCGACCAAAACAAACGGAACCAATTGCACCTCCAGAACAACAAAGCGCACCAACATCAACTGATGTTGTACAATTAACAAATCCTGTTGTTGTCGAAACTAGTCAGGCTACACCTGATGTTATTGCGACTAACACACAAAACACACCTGCCGTAGATAATTCTACAGGAAATGGAACTGCAGTTAATACATTGCCAACAACTGGAGGCCAAGGTGTTGAAGTAGCCCAACCTGCAGAACCAGGAAATTCTGTTCTAAATACAACTGAATTAGACAAAATGCCCGAGTTCCCTGGAGGAATGAGTAAATTCTACACTTACGTAGGGAATAATTTTACAAGACCAGAATTAGATGCTGAAAGAACTTTAAAAGTTTATGTTTCATTCGTAATCGAAAAAGACGGCTCTATAACTGATATCATGGTAAGAAATGATCCTGGTTACGGAGTTGGAAAAGAAGCTATTCGAGTTTTAAAATCATTAAAAACAAAATGGAGTCCTGGAATTTTAAATGGAAAACCAGTTCGTACCGCATACAACCTTCCAATAACAATAAAAACGGAAGCTGAATAAAAAAAGAAAAAGCAGAATCTAGGTTCTGCTTTTTTTATGTATTTTATTTAGAATTAAACCATTAAGAAATTAAAAAAGATTAAGTTTATTTCTTAACGGATATTGTTAATTTTAACCTCATCAAGAATCTATACTTATTAAAACTAATGCCTTTTACTTTTTCTCATCCTGCAATAATTTTACCACTACAATATTTACCCAAAAAGTGGTTTTCATTAACTGGCCTGATCATTGGCAGTTTAACTCCGGATTTTGAATATTTTATAAGAATGAGAGTCCAGAGTATTTACAGTCATACCTTGTACGGAATATTTTGGTTTGATTTACCTTTAGCAATTATACTTTCTTTTCTTTTTCATAATATTGTTCGAAATAAATTGTTCGAAAATTTACCTCAAAACATAAGGTCAAGAATTATAATTTTTACTGATTTCAACTGGAATATTTACTTTAAGACCAATTGGATTATTGTGATAATTTCAATTTTTATTGGAGTTATATCACATCTTTTTTGGGATAGTTTTACTCATGAAGGTGGTTATTTTGTCGAGCGTATTTCTAAACTAAGAAATTCAATTCTACTTTTTGATATCAAAATTCCCGTTTTAAAAATTGCTCAACATTTAAGTACATTGATAGGCGGAATTGTCATTTTGTTTACAATATCAAAACTTCCAAAACATAATATCACTCTAAGTTCAACAAATAAAAATTATTGGATTATTGTATTTTTGTTATTGGATTGGTTCTATTTGTTCGATTTTTAATGGGACTCAATTATAAAGAGTATGGACATATAATTATCACTATAATTTCAGCAACAATGATTTCATTAGTCATAACTTCTCTTTATTTTAATTCAAAAGCTATTGGTGGAAATTAACAAAATCGATTACTTTTACAATACATTAAAAACTAAAACACTATAAAATGGGAATATTTTCAGCTTTAATTGGCAATGCAGGTTCAGTAAGTCAGGAAGATTTACTGAAAAAATACGGACAGCTTTTAACGGAGAAAGAAGAAATCGAAATGGGTTTTAAATTAATCCGCGATACTTTTATCTTCACTAATAAAAGATTAATTCTGGTTGATGTACAAGGTTTAACCGGAAGCAAAACTGAATACAAATCGATTGCTTACAAAAGCATTACCCGATTTAGCATTGAAACTGCAGGAACTTTTGATCTTGATGCAGAATTAAAAATCTGGGTTTCGAGCGAATTAAATCCAAGTATTGTTAAACAATTCAACAAGTCCGTAAATGTTTATGAAGTGCAAAAAGTTTTGGCATTTCACGTTTTAGGTTAATCAATAAAACAGAAAACCCGACAAGTTTCTTAAACTGTCGGGTTTTCTGTTTACGCCGTTAGAAATTATTATTTCTTTTTAGCCGTAGTTTTTTTAACTGTAGCTTTCTTAGTTGTAGTTTTTACCGGAGCTGTATTTACAATTTTTTGTTGTACATAAGGTTTATACAAACCATCTTTTTCTGCTCTCTTTTTAGCATCTTCAGCTCTTTGTTTAGAATCCGGGTGAGAACTCATCATTTTGTCAATAAATGTAGCTTCACTTCCTTCACTCATTTTTGCTAAAATCCTAAAAGCAGATTCTTCTGCATTTACATTATACTTATTGCTTTTTAGAAAATTATAAGAAAACAAATCAGCATCAGCTTCTTGCTTACGGCTAAATTTGCTATCAATAATAGAGCTTCCAATTTTCCCTAACTGACTATCTGTAACTGTTGCGATTGAAGTCGATTGTGAAGCCGCAGCATCCATTAAAGCTTCTTTTTTATAAGCTGCTTTTATTGCATCCTGAGAATCATGATTAGCAACGTGACCAATTTCGTGACCAATTACAGCAAGTAATTCATTATCATCCATAATGTCCATTAATCCTGTGTATACACGAACACTTCCGTCAGCAGTAGCAAAAGCATTTACTTCTTTTAGTTTATATACTTTGTAATTTAAAGTATAATCTTCTCCTTTGGTATGCTTTCCGAAAACTCTGTTTAACCTTAATGTGTAAGGATCTGTTGCGCTTGCTACTTCATGCTCTGCATCCATTTTATCAACGGCAGCTTTAGATAATGCTGCTGCATCGGCATTACTAAAAGTAAAACCTGCTACTCCTTTTTGAACAGCTCCAAGAGCTTTTTCACCAAAATTAATTTGTGCAGTCATTTTAGTAAAACTCAAAGCGGTCAATAAAACGCCAAATACTATAAATTTCTTTTTCATCTTTTTTAAAATTATAATTTAACAACAAATGTACTATTAACAAAATAGCATTTTATACAGTTTAAATTTATTTTTTAACAAATAAAGGTATAAATTTAAATGATTAAAAAATCAAACCGTTATCATAATTATTCAGTAAATCGATATAAAAAAATAAAATAAAACTTACGTAATAAAACTTTAGCGTTTTTAAAAAACGCATTTTAACATTCTGTAGAACAATAACAAAAAGGCTTTCTCAAAATTCAAAAATTAACAGTTTCAAATTAACCACCAAACTAAATCTCCAAATAAACTACATTGCTTATCTTTGTACTTTGAATTTTGATATATGGAAACAGTCATTGAAAATATACCAACCGGAAAACCTAAATGGTTAAAAGTAAAACTTCCGATTGGACAAAAATATACTGAACTACGTGGTTTGGTTGATAAATACAGCTTAAACACTATTTGTACCTCAGGAAGTTGTCCAAATATGGGAGAATGCTGGGGAGAAGGAACAGCAACCTTTATGATTTTAGGAAATGTTTGTACACGTTCCTGCGGATTTTGCGGTGTTAAAACCGGAAGACCTGAAACGGTAGATTGGGATGAACCTGAAAAAGTTGCCCGTTCTATAAAAATCATGAACATAAAACATGCTGTAATTACAAGTGTTGACAGAGATGATTTGAAAGATGGTGGTTCTATTATCTGGATTGAAACTGTAAAGGCAATTCGAAGAATGAACCCAAACACAACGCTTGAAACTTTAATTCCTGATTTTCAGGGAATAGAAAGAAACCTTGACCGTATTGTTGAGGCTAATCCTGAAGTTGTTTCTCACAATGTTGAAACGGTACGCCGTTTAACGCGTGAAGTACGTATTCAGGCAAAGTATGATCGTAGTCTTGAAGTTTTGCGTTACTTGAAAGAAAAAGGAATTAACAGAACAAAATCTGGTATTATGTTGGGTCTTGGAGAAACTGAAGAGGAAGTTTTTCAGACGATGAGAGATTTACGTAATGCGAATGTAGATGTTGTTACAATTGGTCAATACCTACAGCCAAGTAAAAAACATCTTCCTGTAAAGGAATTTATAACCCCGGATCAATTTGCTAAATATGAAAAATTTGGTTTAGAACTAGGTTTCCGTCATGTAGAAAGCGGACCTTTAGTTCGTTCTTCATATAAAGCACAAAAACATATTTTATAAAAGGTTTATTCGTTTAATCGTTTAATTGTGAAGTCGATTAAACGATTAAACGATCAAACGAATCACCAAAGTATTGAAAACTAGAATTGCTATTAATGGTTTTGGAAGAATTGGAAGAAATTTATTTCGACTTCTTTTGAACCATCCTGATATTGAAGTCGTTGCTATTAATGACATTGCTGATAATACAACAATGTCGCATTTAATAAAATACGACAGTATTCACGGTGTTTTGCCGTTTAAGGTTAGTCATGATGAAGAAAGTATAATTGTTGATGGAAAACATTTTTTCTTTTTTCACGAAAAAAACATTTTAAACATTGACTGGAAAAGTCATAATATTGATTTTGTAATAGAATCAACAGGGAAATATAAGACCTACGAAGAATTACATGCACATATACAAGTTGGAGCAAAAAAGGTCATTCTTTCAGCTCCATCAGAAGTTGACACCATAAAAACTGTTGTTTTAGGAGTAAATGAAAATATTTTAGACGGAACTGAAGTTATTGTTTCAAATGCAAGTTGTACTACAAACAATGCTGCTCCGATGATAAAAATCATCGATGAATTATGCGGAATCGAGCAGGCATACATTACAACGATACATTCTTACACTACAGATCAAAGTCTTCATGACCAGCCACACAAGGATTTGCGCCGCGCGAGAGCTGCAAGTCAGTCGATTGTTCCAACAACTACAGGTGCGGCTAAGGCATTGACAAAAATTTTTCCTAAATTGCATGAGAAAATAGGTGGATGCGGTATTCGTGTACCTGTTCCGGATGGTTCGTTAACCGACATTACATTCAATGTAAAACGAGCCGTAACTATTGAAGAAATTAACGCAGCATTTAAACAAGCCTCAAATTTAAGTTTAAAAGGAATATTAGATTACACAGAAGATCCAATCGTTTCGGTTGATGTAATTGGCAATACAAATTCGTGTTTATTCGACGCGCAACTAACTTCCGTTATTGATAAAATGGTAAAAGTTGTAGGTTGGTATGATAACGAAATTGGCTATTCATCACGAATTATAGATTTGATTTTACTGATGAGAAAAGCATAAAATTCATTGTAAATGCCTTGCTATACATGAAATACCTTTTAATTCTTATTAGTTTTTTTAATTCAATTTTGTATTCTCAAACTAAACAGAATATAGATAGCATTTCCTATTATAACAAGTTAGCCAATAAAAATCTAAAGATCCGGAAATACGATCAGGCTATTTTTTACACCAAAAAATCAATAGATTTTTGCGTGATCAATAACAAAGTAGAGAATTTAGCCAATCAGACTTTTAAGCTTGGAAAGATTTATTACAATCAGCGGAATTACGAAGAAGCATTAAAAAAATTTCATCAAAGTGTTTCCTTATTTAAAAATGTAAAACCATCCTGTACCAAAGTTTTAGCTTTTCATTATATTGGTGTGACTAACACTGCAAAAGGTAACTATACAGCTGCTGAAATTTATTATAAAAAAGCAGAAAATCTACTAAAAAAACTCAACATTGCTGATAACGCCGAAACTCTAAGCTATCAAAAAGCAATGGCGTTTAAAAACAATAAAAATTACAACGCAGCTACAAAACCTTCCATACAATTATACAGAAACCGGATAATGCGGCAATTATAAAAACCAAAACCGATTCTTATTACCAACTTGGCTTAATCGAAACGCAGTTAAAACAAAATGATTCTGCCATAATTTATTTTGATAATGCTTTATACCTTAATGCAAAAAGCAATGATCTTCTTCAAAAATCAAAAATTGTTCTGGCCATTAGCGAATATTACAAGGAAAACAAAAACTTCGACCTTGCTTACTCTTATCTAAATGAACATTATCAGATAGAGAATTACATTTTAAAACTAAAAAATTCTCAAATTGATTTAAACGAATTTGAAAGATTCAAAAAAAATCAAAGTCTAAACAATACTTTAAAACGCGAAAGCGAAGAGAAAATTCAATTAAAAACCTATCGCTACTCTAAACTTGTTAGCATTTTAGCGATTGCATTAATCTCGATATTATCGCTCTTAAGTCTGGCATTGTATAAAAATAATATCATCCGGAATCAGAATAATTTACTTTTAAGAGAAAAAAATAAAGAACTTATTTTAGCCAAAAATAAAGCCGAAAAAGCATCAAAAGCCAGATCAGAGTTCCTTTCAACAGTAAGTCACGAATTGCGGACGCCACTGAATGCCATTAACGGAATCACACATTTGCTTCTTGAAGAAAGTCCGAAAAAAAGGCAATTAAAATATCTTGAATCTTTAAAATTTTCAGGAAATTATCTTACTACTTTTATCAATGAAATTCTCGAAATAAACAAAATAGACTCAACAAAAGTTGAGATTGAAAATATTTGTTTCAATTTAAAAGAACTTCTCTACAACATTCAAATTTCTTTAAAAGAATTAGCGACTGCAAATAAAAACTATTTCAATCTCGACATAGATAAATCAATTCCTGATAATCTTATTGGAGATCCTACCAAAATATCTCAAATCATTCTCAACTTAATCAATAATGCTTTAAAGTTTACGCAAAATGGAAAAGTAAATGTTATTGCAAAATTATATGACATAGATGAAGAGAATGCGACTGTATATTTTGAAATAGTGGATACCGGAATTGGTATTCCGGAAGACAAGCTTCAAACTGTTTTCGAAAGTTTTTCGCAAGGTTCTATAGAAGTAAATCGTAAATATGGCGGCACAGGATTAGGATTAACTATTGTAAAGAAATTAATTGAACTATTAGGCGGCGAGATAAATTTGAAAAGTGAAGTTGGGAAAGGTTCTACTTTTACCTTCAAATTGAATTTCAGAATCAACAAAGAACCTCTTCAAATCGTTGAAGAAGCTAAACTTTATAACGATAAACAGTTAAAACACAAGTCGATTTTATTGATCGAAGACAACAAAATCAACCAAATGATTACACGGAAAATGCTCGAAAACAAAGCAATTTCATGTGAGATAATTGATAATGGTGAAGATGCTGTAGAAGTTTTAAAAGTTAAAAAATTTGATATGATTTTGATGGATGTCCATCTGCCTGGCATCAACGGAACTACAGCTACAAAGCAAATTCGGGAATTTGATAAATCAACACCAATTATCGCTTTAACCGCTATTTCTCTTGATGAAAACAGAGATATGCTTTTAGCATTTGGCATGAACGACGTGATTACAAAACCTTTTGTACCTGACGAATTCTACACGATAATTGCTAAATTTTTTGATTAGGTTTTTTTAAGCCTCTAAGTTGCTGAATTGTTTTGATGTACTCTAAAATTGTTGTGTCAAAATTTTGTTGATGATTGATAAATGTACTTTTAATTGGTAAGTAGTACAATTGCGAAACGAGTTTAGAATCTTTTAGCCGAACATAATCCTTCTCTGTTGTAATAATTTTTTTGCTCTGAGTTTTTTTGTGAATCTCCTCTAGATCTCCATCTGAAAAATGATGATGATCCGGATAAGTCAGGCACTCATCATTTTCATTCTTTAAATAATCAAAAAACGGTTTTGGTTTTGCAATTCCTGCAAGAAGTAATTTTGATTCTTTTTTAATTTCAGAAACGGCTATTTTTTCGTCTTTACTATAAATTTCATCATCATAATCTATAAAAGTAAAATAGATTTGCTGTGAAGATGTTAGCTTTAATTTCAATCTAATTTCCGTCTGTTTTTGATCTGATAAATCCTTTGGGCATTTTGTTACAATTATAATCTTTGCCCTGTTTGCTCCGCTTCTGCTTTCGCGCAAATTTCCGGTTGGCAGCATAAAATCATCAGCATACAAATCGTCGTAAGAAGTCAGTAAAATATAAAAACCGGCTTTTACTTTTCGGTGTTGATAAGCGTCGTCAAGCAAAATTATTTCAGGTTTTATAGACTGAGATAATAATTTTGTAATTCCGTTTGTTCGATCAGCATCAACAGCAACCTGAATATTTGAAAATTTTTGATAAAACTGAAAAGGTTCATCGCCTAAAATCTCGGCATTCGAAGTTGAATCTGCCAAAACAAAACCTTCCGATTTACGCTTATAACCCCGGCTTAAAGTCGCAATTTTATATTTATCAGATAATAACCGAATTAAATATTCTATTTGAGGTGTTTTTCCGGTTCCGCCAACACTTAAATTTCCAACAGCAATAACTGGAATATCAAATGAAGTCGATTTCAGAATTCCTTTATCAAAAAAATAATTTCTGATTGAAGTAATAAATCCATATAAAATGGCAAAAGGGAAAAGTATTTTTCGAACTACATTCATTTTACGAAAGTATAATATTTTTCGTTAATTTGTTTTATGAATTTATTCACGTTTCCATATCAGCATGAAACCTGAAACAAACAAAACCTGAAACGTGAAACAAAAAGTAAAAAATGAAAATCAAAGATATATTAGCAGTTCTCGAAGAAATGGCTCCTCTAGCTTACGCCGAAGATTTTGACAATGTCGGACTTTTATTTGGAAATACTGAAACAGAAAGCACCGGAGTTTTGGTTTGTCATGATGCTTTAGAAAATGTAATCGAAGAAGCGATTGCAAAAAACTGCAATTTGGTAGTTTGTTTTCACCCGATTTTATTCTCAGGAATTAAAAAAATTACGGGTAAAAATTATGTCGAGCGCGCAATTCTAAAAGCTATCAAAAATGATATTGCTATTTATGCAGTTCACACGGCTCTGGACAATCATTCTACTGGAGTAAATAAAATATTTTGTGATGCTTTAGGCTTAATCAATACAAAAGTTTTAATTCCTAAGCAAAATTTTATTCAAAAATTGGTGACTTATACCGTTCCTGAAAATGCTCAAAAAGTACGTCAGGCTTTGTTTGATGCCGGCGCGGGAACAATTGGCAATTATGACAATTGCAGTTTTAACTCAAATGGAATCGGAACCTATAAAGGGAATTCTGAAAGCAATCCTGTTATTGGAGAACGTCATGAATTGACTGAAACCGAAGAAATAAAAATAGAAGTTACGTTTGAAAAACATTTGCAATCCAGAATTTTAAAAGCACTTTTTGCGAATCATATTTATGAAGAAGTAGCTTATGAAATTTACGATTTGCAAAACCAGCATCAAAATATTGGTTTAGGAATGGTTGGTGAGTTTGAAACTGAAATGGATGAAAAAGACTTTTTACATTTCGTAAAAGACAAAATGATCGCTGACGGAATTCGCCATTCGGCCTTTACAGGAAAAAAAATAAAGAAAGTTGCCGTTTTGGGAGGTTCAGGAAGTTTTGCTATAAAAAATGCAATTATGGCCGGAGCCGATGCTTTTTTGACAGCCGATTTAAAATACCATCAGTTTTATGAAGCCGAAAACAAGTTACTTTTAGCCGATATTGGTCATTTTGAGAGCGAACACTATACAAAAAACTATATTGTTGATTATCTTCGAAAAAAAATCCTTAATTTTGCAATCATTTTATCAGAAGAAAATACAAATCCAGTTAAGTACTTATAGAATATGGCGAATACGAAAGAATTAAGTGTTGAGGACAAGTTAAGAGCAATATACGATTTACAGCTTATTGACTCTAGAATTGACGAAATCAGAAACGTTAGAGGAGAACTTCCTTTAGAAGTGGAAGATTTAGAAGATGAAGTTGCAGGTTTGAGCACTCGTTCAGAGAAACTGAAAAGTGAACTTGAAGTGATTGAGGATCTTATCAAATCGAAGAAAAATGCGATTGATGAGCACAAAGAGGTTATCAAAAAATACACAAAACAACAAGAATCAGTTCGTAATAACAGAGAATTTAATTCTTTGACTAAAGAGGTTGAGTTTCAGGAATTAGAAATTCAATTGGCTGAAAAGCAAATCAAAGAAATGAAAGCTTCTATCGAACATAAAAAAGAAGTTATTTCTAACTTAAAAGAAAAACTTGACGCTAAAAGTTCTCACTTAAAACATAAAAAATCTGAATTAGATGCGATTATGTCTGAGACTCAAAAAGAAGAAATCTTCTTATCTGAGAAATCAGCTGAATTTTCAGGTCAGATTGAAGAAAGATTATTAGCTGCTTACAACAGAATCAGAAGTAGTGTACGTAACGGTTTAGCGGTTGTTTCTATCGAAAGAGGAGCTTCTGCAGGATCATTCTTTACAATTCCACCACAAACTCAGGTTGAAATTGCTTCAAGAAAGAAAATCATTACTGATGAGCACTCTGGAAGAATTTTGGTCGACAGCGCATTAGCTGAAGAAGAAAAAGAAAAAATGAAACAGTTGTTCTCTAAATTCTAATAACAAATTGTCCCGATTTAATCGGGACTTTTTTTTTGTCATTATTTTTCGCCACTAATTTCACGAATTCCCACTAATTAATTCGGGCTAATTCGTGAAATTCGTGGCGAAACTTTTTACTAATCTGTGAAAATCATTTTAATCAGTGGCAAAACATTTTTTACCTTTAGAAAAAATTTAAGTTTTGGGAATTAAAAAAGGAATTCGTTTCATTACATTAAAATCCGTTGGACAATATATCAACTTTTTAAGTTATGTTCGTCCGCAAAAAGCTGTAGCACTTTCTTACGCACTTTTTAGTCAGCCCAGAATTGGAAGACTTCAAAAAGACAGTTTACCTAAAATATTAAGAAATACAGAAACAGAGACGTTTCACCATAACGATCATCATTTTCAGACGTATGTCTGGAAAGGTAACGAAACCAAAATTTTACTCGTTCACGGTTGGGAAAGCAATGCTTCGCGCTGGAAAAAAACCTTACCTCATCTTCAAAAATCAGGAAGTACCATTATTGCTATTGATGCGCCCGCTCATGGTCAAAGCAGCGGAAAAGAATTTAATATTCCGCTTTATGCTGAATTCATCAATAAAGCCGTAGAAAAATATCAGCCTACAATTATTATCGGACATTCGATTGGTGGTGCAGCCTGTGTTTATCATCAATATTTATTCCCAAATACAAGTATCAATAAAATGGTAATTCTGGGTGCGCCTTCAGATTTAAAAACGTTGATCGATAATTATATTTCGATGTTGAGTTTAAATACCAAAATGTTTTCACTTTTAGAAAGTCGATTTTTAACACACTTCAATTTTAAAATTGAAGATTTCTCCGCACAAAGATTTGCTTCAGAATTTAATGTAGATGGTTTTATTGCACACGATACTTCAGATAATGTGGTTGCTTTTGAAGAAGGTAAAAAAATCGCCAGCAATTGGAAAAACAGTCAGTTTATAGAAACTAAAGGTTTAGGTCACGGAATGCATGATGATGAATTGTATGAGAAAGTGATAGAGTTTTTGTTTTCTAAGTAAGGTTCAAAGGTGCAGAGGCTCAGAGGAACAAAGGTTTTTCCCATTGCAACTGTATTTTTGTCATTCCGAGGAACGAGGAATGTCCGCAAGTAGCTCGACAAAGATTGGTGATTTTAGGAACGGAGTTTCTTGCGGAGATTCCTCGTTCCTCGGAATGACATATTTTGTGGAAAATCTAAAATCTAAAATCTAAAATCTAAAATTCTAACAATCTAAGAAGTCTAAGCTGTCTAAACAACAATCTTAAAATACTTCAATAATTCTTTTTCTCCTTTTCCGGTTATTGTTATTGCTCTTGAGTTTGTGTTTTTTCTGAGCCAGTCTTCTTTTATCATTTTATTTAAAAGCAATGCTCCTATCGAACCTGCGATGTGATTTCTTCTTTCACTCCAGTCGAGACACGGTTTTAAGAATATTCTTTTTTGTTTTTGAGCTTCTTCAATATCAATTCCAAAATTGGAGAACCATTTTTCGCCTTGAGGACTTATTTCAAAAGTATTTTCATTTTCAACAATTATTTTTTGCTGCAATAAACTATCGGTTAAGGCGACACCAATTTTTCCAGCCAAATGATCGTAACAGGTTCTGCAGAATTTTATTGGAGGATAATTTTCAGTTTTCTTTAGGGAAGAAATTTCACTTTTCGGAACAAGGTTTGCCATTGCTTCGACCGCATACGCCACTTCTTTGTTTGAAAATCTGTAATATTTATGACGTCCTTGTTTTTCAACAGAAAGAAAATTGGCATCGAGAAGTTTCGCTAAATGCATGCTTATGCTTTGTGGCGATGTCTGAGCAACAACAGCAAGTTCTGTTGCCGTAAAAGCTCTTCCGTCTAACAAAGTCCACAAAATTGAGGCTCGCGTTGGATCTCCAATTAATGTTGCCGTTTTTACAAATTGATCTTCCATTTGGTATTTATAGTTAAATGTAGAATGAACTATTGATTTGTAAAGTTAAATAACTTTGCTAAAAACATTCAACATGACCTCTACTTTATTCCTTCAATCTGATATTCCCGATCCTTATTCGACATATAAAATTATGTTAGAAAAAAATCCTGTTTATTGGGATGAAACTAACAAAATATGGGCAATATATTCTTATAACGATTGTGTTTCAATTCTAAAAAACAACAAATTTGAGATTCCGTTAATAAATCCAAACAACGAACAAAAACTCAACAAACAGGCATTAGAAATTCTAACTCATTTAACGCGATTATCGAATGGAATTCAACATAAGATTTCCAAAGAAATTGCAATGTTGTTATTCTCAAACATGAGATCAGTCGACATAAATAAAATCATTTCTCAGTTAATAGAAGATAATTTAGTAAAAGATAAAATTGATTGGGTAAATTCAGTTTGCAAAAAATTACCAGTTCTGGTTGTTTTAAAAAGTTTTGGTTTTAAAGAAATCGATTGTGATTTTATTTCGGAGAAAATAGAATCTTTTGTCAAAATAATGCTTCCGAAGAAAACAGAAGATCAGGTAAATTTTATAAATGAAGTTTCAGAAAAAATATATTCTGTAGTCGAAAAACACCTCTCTTCCTTATCTTTTTACAATTCTTTATTGATTAAAATTTCAGAAGAACATCAAATTTCAATTGATAAAATTATTCCAGTTGTCGTTAGTAATTTAATCGGTTTGTTTATTCAGAGTTTTGATGCCGGAAGAGGACTTTTGAGTAATTCGTTATTACAAATTCTGAGTAATAAAACTTTTTCTAATAAAATTGAAATACAAAAATCGATTATTGAAACTTTGCGATTTGATCCTCCAATTCATAATACCAGAAGAATTGCTGCTGAAGATTTTCATATCGGCGAAAGCCTTATTAAAAAAAACGATTCCATATTAATTGTTCTTGCATCGGCAAATCGTGATCCTGAAAAATTCGAAAATGCAATAAGTTATGACATCGAAAGAGAAAACAATTTTGAAAATCTAACTTTCGGAATTGGCGGTCATTTGTGCCTGGCAAAACATTTCTCTATTCATTTGGCTACAGAAGCTTTATGGTTTTTATTTCATGAATATAAAACGATAAAAATCTTAGAAAATAATATTGAATATGAACCTCTGATTAATGCCCGATTGCCAAAAAACATCTGGATCTCAATAACAAATTAAAACACAAAACTATGATAGCTGTAATTTTTGAAGTCATTCCGAACGAAGGAAAAAAAGAAGAATATTTGGATATCGCTGCCAATTTGCGACCGGAATTAAATAATATTGAAGGATTTATCTCAATAGAACGCTTTCAGAGTTTTAGCAATCCTGAAAAAGTATTGTCTTTGTCTTTTTGGAAAGATGAAGAAAGTATTCAGCAATGGCGAAATCTCGAAATGCACCGCCAAGCACAATCGAAAGGCCGAAACGAAATCTTTAAAGATTATCATTTAAGAATTGCTACTGTCGTTCGCGATTACGGAATGTTTGATCGGGATCAAACTCCGGAAGATAGTTCTTCATTTCATCAATAATTAGGTGCAAAGTCGCAAAGGTTCAGAGGGACAAAGGTTTTTTTAGTTGCTAAGTAGCTAAGTTTTTTTTAGATTTTAATTTATAGATAAAGTTATCTTATGCTTGTCATCCTGAAGAACGAAGGATCTCCGTTAGTAGCTCGACAATGATTAGTGATTTACTATCCGGAGTTTCTTGCGGAGATTCCTCGTTCCTCGGAATGACAAGATTGTGTAAAATCTAAGAAGTCTAAAATCTAAAGATCTAACAAATCTAAATTTTACCTACTTTTGCAGTATGGAAGAGAATTTAAAACGTCTGAATAAATTTATTGGAGAAACCGGCTATTGTTCTCGTCGTGAAGCCGATAAATTGATTGAAGAAGGACGCGTAACAATAAATGGCGTTGTGCCTGAAATGGGAACTAAGGTTTCGCCAGATGATGAAGTGCGCATTGACGGAAAATTGATTGTAGAGAAACACGAAAAATTAGTGTATTTAGCGTTCAACAAACCGGTTGGAATTGAATGTACAACTAACTTAGAAGTTCGAAATAATATTATTGATTATATTAATTACCCAAAACGTATTTTTCCTATCGGAAGATTGGATAAAGCGAGTGAAGGCTTAATTTTTATGACCAATGACGGTGATATTGTAAATAAGATTTTGCGCGCCAGAAACAACCACGAAAAAGAATATACAGTTACGGTAAATAAACCTATTACAGAACGTTTTATACAGCGAATGGGAAATGGTGTTCCGATTCTGGACACGGTTACCCGAAAATGTAAAGTAGAGCAAATTAGCCAATTTACTTTCAAAATTATTCTGACGCAAGGTTTAAATCGCCAAATTCGTCGTATGACCGAATATTTGGGTTATGATGTAACGGCTTTGAAACGTATTAGAATTATTAATATTTCATTGGATATTCCGGTTGGGCGTTACCGTGATTTGACAGATGCTGAAATTAAAGAATTGAATCATTTAATTGAGCCATCTAGCAAAACCGAAGAAGCAAGTTTACCAAAGGTTGAAACAACAGCTACAACAGGAACAAAACGAAGAACAGAATTCATATCAAAAGATGATCCTCGATTTAAGAAAAAAGGAGATTATTAGATCATAATAAAAAAACCTTCACAATGTGAAGGTTTTTTTATAAAAGCATTTATAAACTGAGCTTTGCTAGCGTAATATGCGAAAGTTTTTTACGAAGTCTTTGTATTTATCACTTAAGGTTACTTTGTGATTTCCTTTTAAAATGACGAGATTATCATTGACAATGATTTCTTCTATTTTACTGATGTTGACGATATAGTTTCGATGTGTCTGACAAAATTTAGTCGCATCAAGAAGCTGAATAATTTTGGTTAATGAAATTAGAATTACGAATTTCTCAACATCCGTAACTATATTACAATAACGATCTTCTACTTCTATGTAAACAATATCTTCAATTCGAACTTTTTTTAGAGCTTTATTTTTTTTGATAAAAAGCGAATCGCTACTTACAACAGTATTTTGATCTACGCTGTGAAAAACATTGGTTTGTTCGTAAAACTTTTCAACGGCCATTTCGAGCGCGTACAAAATTTCAAGTTCATTGAAAGGTTTCATTAAAAAGCTGAAAGGTTTGGTCAGTTTTGCTCTTTCAAAAATTTGGCGGTCTTTCGAGCTGGTCAAAAAAACAAAAGGTTTTACACTGTTCGGAACAATATTTATGGTTTCTGCAAAGGTAATTCCGTCCGGTTTTCCGTCCAGAAAAACATCAATAACAACAATATCAATGTTGTTTTGATAAAATAGTTGTAAGGCTTCGGTATACGTTGGAGCAATTCCAACAATATTGTAATTATTTTCGGTAAGCACTTTTACGAGCGCATCGCTTTCGCTGGCCGTATCCTCGATAATAAGTACATTAATATTATCCATGATTTTTAATCTTTTGTAATGCTATAATTATTTTTGTTCCAACATTTTCTTCACTTTCGATATCAAGTCTGCCGCCATTTTTATGAATCATACTTTTGCACAATTGCATTCCTAATCCGGTTCCTATATTTTCGTCATTTTTCTTTTTCGAAAGCAAAACGGTATCTTTTAATAATTCCTTTTTTGTTGCAGCATTCATTCCGGATCCCGTATCTTCAATCACTAAATAACAAAAATCATCTGCTGAAGGTCTGGTATAAATTGAGATTGTTCCGTTTTCCTGAGAGAATTTAATGGCATTGTCTAATAGATTTCTGATAATTATTTTGAGGGAATCCATATCGGCAAAAACATAATCAGAAGCAGCAACATTGTTTTTATAATTGATGCTTTTGTTTAACATCAACGGTTTATAATTGTATTCTACATGTTGTACGATCGAAGCCAGATGAAGCGATTCCTGATAAAAATAAGCTTGTTTGGTTTGCAGCAAAGCCCAATTAAGCAGGTTGTCTAACAAATTATAAGCTCCATTGGCAATATCACTATTGTTATGAAGTAAAACATCGAGTTCGTTAAAATTTTTACTTTTAAGATTCTCTATCAGTTTACCGTTACTTGTTTTTAAAGCATTTACTGATGATCGCAAATCGTGACTTACGATAGAAAACAATTTATCTTTTGTAGCATTTAGTTCGTCGAGCTCGTTTTTCTGAGCCAGAATAATTTTATTGTTTTTAATTTTTTGTCTGTAAAAATAAACTCCGGTTCCAAACAATATTAAAAGCAAAACTGAAGCAAGGATAAATCCATTTCTTTCGGCTATTTTTACTTTATTCTCGGCTGCAAGAACGTCTACTTCTTTTTGTTTTTGTTTTACGGCAAACTTCTTTTCCAGATCTGCAATTGCCCAAACTTTATTTTGATCGTTTAGAGAATCTTTCCAGGTTTCGTATTCTTTTCGGTATTCTAGAGCAAGTTTGAAATTTTTTCTATTCTCTTCCACTGCTGCCATATTTTTGGCTGCTGCTCTTTTTAAATCAAACGACTTTACTTTTTTGGATAAATTATATGCCTTTTCAAAATAAGGAATTGCTTCGCTGTCTTTGAATTGTGTATAATATAAATTCGCTAGATCCATATAGGATCCAATGAGTAATACTGTATCTTTTTGTGTTTCTTGTAATTTTGAACTTTTAAACAGATATTTTTCTGATTGATTGAAGTCTTGCAAATGCAAATGGCATAATCCTATATTATGAAGAATGGTACTTCTTTTTAAATCATAAATTTCTCTGTTGGACAATATTTCTATTTGGTAAAAATATTTTAAGGCTTGTTTAAATTTATTTTGTTCTAATGCAATTTCGCCAAGATTATTTTTTACTTTATAGTTAAATTGAAAAAAATTAGAAATTTTTTCAAATTCATTTTTAGATTCATTTATAAGGTTTTTTTCTCTGAAACTGATTCCTCGAAAATAATGGCAATAATCTAAAAGTTTAATATTTTTGGTTAAAGCAATTTGCTTCATAGAATAAACTAACGTTGAATCCCAGTTTTTTTCTATAAAAAATGATGCTGCTTTATTAAAATTAGCCTCCTTTTCGAATTTATTTACAGTCTTTTTTATTTCATTCTTAAACAAATTATTTTTCTGAATATTTTCTTGTGAGAAGATAAAAAATGAATTAAATAACAATGAAAAAAAAAATAATAATTTAATATTAAGCATTCTTTATTTATAGATTTAATTGTTATAAATATATACTAGCAGAACTTTGCTAGTATATATTTTTCTTAATCTTTTTTTAAAGACTATATTCTAATTTTTAAAATTTTGCTATAACATAATACTATCCTCCATGCTGAACAGTAGTCTCAGTACCTCTTGAAGTTTCAGGATCTATATCCCAAAGGAACGTTTGAATTGTTTTTACATTTGCAAACTGTCCTTTAAAATAATCTTTATTTGCTTCAAACGAAATTTCGTGAATAGTAAAATCTTTTGAAACTTTCTCAGGAGTGTCGTAAGCTATAAAAAATTGCAATTGTGCATTTCCATCCATATCTATATAACAGTTTTGAAAAACTCTACATTTGAAATCTATGTTTTCTGCAGTCAAATCTACATATACAACTGCTTTTGCTGTTAAAATATTCTTCTTAGAATCATAATAGGCTTCTACATAAGGAGCTAAAATACCAACGGATTTTCTTTTAGGAAATGAAACACTGCCAACTTGTGGACAAACTATATCTTTTTCTGAAAGTGCAAATCCTGGTGGGTCAATATTTTCTTTATTCACATTAAGGGTAATTTTTGTCATAGGTTTGATATTAGGTTAGAGTTAATAATTAATTATGTTTTTAAGAAAAATTTCGTTTTATTCAATTAAAAACAAATAAAACTTTAAAATTTCAAAGAATCAAATATAGTAAACAATTTCTTAATAAGTTTTAACGCTTTGTAATAAGTATATTAATTAACAATTACTTGTCTGAACTACTTATAAATATTGACTTACATTAATTTAAAAAACAAAAAAATCCCATTCAAAAACTGAATGGGATTTTTTCCTATTGATTGATAATTTTTAAAATTTTATCATGAACATTTTCTTTTATCCAAAGGTTCATCTCCTCTTTATTATCCGTATTACTTTTAGTAAATGGAGAATCCTCATTAATTAAAAGCTTATTGTTTTTTAAATCAAACAAAGAATGATAAAGACCACCACGTTCCATAACTAAATAATTGTTTTTAATAAAAATTATTACCCTATCTAAATTTTTCGGTCCTTCATCATAGTTGAAACAAATAAAACTAAAATCTAAATTTTTATTTTCTCCTCTATTGTCCCTTTGCATATTAACTAACTTTTTATCAATCTTGTCTTGATAATTCCATTTATCTTTTCTCCATTTTATTATACACCATTCTGTATCATCAAATCCGGCCATTGAAAAGTATAGAACATAAACATCTTGTTTATATTCTAAATGTTGTTGGTATAGATAATCTTTAAAAACAAATTTTAGAATATTGATTTTCACATCAAAATACTTGCTTTGTCCTTTGTCATTTAATTCATTCTTACCGATATTTTTGTATTTTTTAGTAACATTTAAATTTTTGTCAATTATACCTTCTTTTTTAAGTTTGTCGATTTCTAATTTTTCAACCATATCAAAATAATAATCAACATTACGATATTCTAATTTTTGCGGATATAAATTGATTGGCAAAAAATAGGATAGTATTAAAAACATTATGATTTTCATATCAACTACTTTTTATCATTTATATATTCATAATATAAAACTTTAGATAAAATCGTCTGATTTTTATACTGTGCAATTTCTTCTTCCCTTGAACTTTCCTGGTATTTCCCGTCTAGATTATTACGTAAGAAATATTCCCGACGCGCTTCATCATTGAAATTTAATCCGCTTAAAAATTTTGGCTCGACTCCTTTATTTACCGAGATATTATAGGTTGTAATTAGATTTCCCCAATTCACGAAACTGCACAAAAGAACGGTTCCATAAAAATACCAGATCATCTGATTAAAGAGATAAGCGTTTGTTTTTTGTTTGGTAATTTTCAAAAAGGCGTAAACCAAACCTATAATCGCCAAAATCAGAAAGGCATAAACGCCAAGTCTTTTATAGGTTAATCCGAAAAACGATACGTATTCTGAATTTTTAACGATCGTACTTATGATCAAAACTCCATTTAAGAAAATCCATATTTTGGCCAACTTTTTTAGTGTTGTGGCTTTTTTATCAAAATTAAATCCACCTTTAAAATAAAATAGGATGACACCCACCGCCATTAGGGTAGAAAAAATTACTGAATTTACTCTTTCGTGAGTGTCGGCGCTTAATTTAGAAGCCTGAACTTCGATTACTTCAAAAAATTGCTCGTAGTTATATGTCACTACAAAAACCAAAAGCATTAAATTCAATAATAACAAGGTGATTTCGCCACTTTTTCTTTCAAAATCAAGATCAAGAAATGAAAATGTATTTTGATTTTTAACTTCGTCTACATTTTTGAAATCATTATCGAGCAATTCATTTTTATCATAACAAACCTCGGGAACCCAATAATTCCAGAAACTGAAAGAAATATAAAAGCCTAAAAGACTTATTAATAGTAATGACACAATATCAATGTCTAAGGTATAATCTGTAAATAGAGATGAAAAATGTTCACTTCCAAAAGAATACACTATAAAAAAGAAAAACAAGAATACTGCCGGAATGATAAAATAGGCAATCAGCTTTTTAGTAAAATCATTGCTAATTTTCTTTTCCGGAAGCCATTGATTAAACATAAGAACGCGGCCTAATGAAGTTATTCCGTTGAGAAATACTAGTGGAAAAACTTGTATGATTTTGAGTTTATAATCCTGCGTTTTAAATTGCAGAAAGAGAACTGATAGTGCCAAGGCTAAAAAGGAAGCAAAATCTCCATACCAGGCAAAAGCAAAGCAAGATAAAACGGATGTGACAACCAAAATCAAATGTGTACGGTCGATAAACCGATCCTGAAAGAAATAACAGATTAGGCCTGTTATGACTAATCCAAAAATAGCGAGGTTTACTCCTATTGACTCTTTGTAAAAAAGCAGTGTAAATATTAAACTGCATGCCAGAATTAAATGATGTTTTTTCATGATTTTAAATTTAAAAGTACTTTGCATTTCAAAGTATTTGGATAAAAAATTTTACTTGTTAGATTTCATTAATTTTTCAAGACTCGATAAGTGTTCGTTAAAGGCCGCGCGTCCTCTATTGGTCACTCTGTAAGATGTTTTAGGCTTTTTGCCCACGAATTCTTTTTTTACTTCAATATATTCAGATTTTTCAAGTGCCGAGGAATGACTTGCTAAATTACCGTCGGTGATGTTTAATAGTGTTTTCATCTCGGTAAAATCTACCCAATCGTTGACCATCAGAATGGACATAATTCCCAATCTGACACGGCTTTCAAAATCTTTATTTAGTTTATCAATGATTCCCATTGGTCTATTTGTATTTTTTGAACATTACTAATCCGTATAAGATATGTAAAATTCCAAAACCCAGAATCCAAAAAATCAAACCATATCCTAAAAAGAAAAGAGAAACAAAGCCTAATATCAATTGGCAAAAGCCTAGATATTTGACATCAGAAAATGTATACTTTTCTGCATTGACAAGTGCTAATCCATAAAATATTAAAGTTGCCGGGGCCACAAGAACATATATTTGATGATATAAAAGTGCCAGACAAAAAACACCACCTGCAGTTAAAGGAACAGCCAGATTAAAAAGCATGTTTTTTGTAGCGGTTGTCCAGACTGGCAAATTATCCTTTTTGCTTTTTCTAAGCGTAAAAAATATTCCAAAAGTTAAAGCAAATAATAAAATGAGAACCCCAGTGACAATCAATTCTGAAACCAGATTAGCAGAATATAGTATATGTTGATCATTGAAGTAATCAACACCGTTTTTTCTAAACAACTGATAAACATATAAGCCACCAATTAATGCCGATAAGCCAGCGAAAACTCCTGAAAGTCCGCTTAGCGATATAAATCTTGAAGAACGCTCCATCATTGAGCGAATGTGTGCTAAATCTTCCTGATGCTTCTGATTCATAATTAAAGTGCTTTGAAGTACAAAGTTATGTTTTATTTTGAATTGACAAATAAAAATCATCATTTATTTTTTTTTGATGTTGAAAATATACCTGCAAGGCTTTGTTCCGAAGCTTCGGGATTGCAGAAATGATATGTTTTATTGACTATAAATTGCGTGAGGGATAGCAATAAGCTACCGAAGTAGCATGGATAGCCCGACCGTATTATAAACAACAAAAGCCCACTCGTTTGAATGGGCTTTGCTTATAATTTTATTGTAAACTTATTTTTTGGCGCTTCTCATTTTGCGGGCTAAAAGCGTGTTTTTAAGTAACATTGCAATTGTCATTGGTCCTACTCCACCAGGAACTGGGGTTATGAATGATGATTTTTTGCTTACTTCATCAAAATCGACATCGCCTTTTATAACATAACCTTTTGGGTTTGAAGCGTCTTCTACGCGAGTGATTCCAACATCTACGATTACAACTCCGTCTTTAACCATATCTCCTTTTAAAAATTCAGGAACTCCTAAAGCGGTAATGATAATATCTGCGTTTTTAGT
This sequence comes from Flavobacterium chryseum, assembly GCF_004362015.1. Lineage (GTDB taxonomy): Bacteria > Bacteroidota > Bacteroidia > Flavobacteriales > Flavobacteriaceae > Flavobacterium. Next base: position 340,826 of record NZ_SNWW01000004.1, on the reverse strand, counting down.
AAATTCTGCTAAGTTTTTAGTACGGCTATGTGTTAGCGTAACGGTTGAATCTCCGGGATTTCCTTTACAGCTCATTAAAATACTCATTGGTCGGCCCACGATATGGCTTCTTCCGATAACTACAGTATGTTTTCCGGCAGTTTCTACGTTGTAACGTTCTAATAACTGCATGATTCCGAATGGTGTTGCAGGAATGAAACTTTCCATTTCAAGCGCCATTCTTCCAAAGTTTGTTGGATGAAATCCGTCTACGTCTTTATCAGGATCGATTGCTAATAATATTTTTTGCTCGTCGATATGTTTTGGCAACGGTAACTGAACGATAAATCCGTCAAGATCATCATCTTCGTTCAACTCTTTAATTTTAGCTAACAAGGCTTCTTCGGTAATATCTTCCGGTAAACTTACTAAAGTTGAATCAAAGCCAATTTGCTGGCAAGATTTTACTTTACTTCCTACGTAAGTTAAACTTGCTCCGTTTGTTCCTACGATTACTGCTGCTAAATGAGGCACTTTTCCTCCTGCATCTTTTATCGATTGAACTTCGGCCGCGATTTCGTTTTTAATGTCTTCAGCTGTTTTTTTACCGTCTAGTAGTTGCATTTCTTTTAAGTTAAATGTTTTGAGTTAAAAGTGAGAAGTTAACTGCTTCTCTATTATTAATATAGTTATAAAATTTAAGGTCTAAAATTCCAAGTAACTTGAAACTTTAAACCTTAAACAAATTTTTCTTTATCTCGGCATTCCGCCTGGCATTCCTTTCATGCCTCCCATCATTTTCATCAGGTTTTTTCCGCCCGGACCTTGCATCATTTTCATCATCTTGCTCATTTGGTCAAACTGCTTCATCAACTGATTTACTTGCTCGACTTTGGTTCCTGAACCTTTAGCGATTCTGGCTTTCCTTTTTACGTCGATTATGGCAGGTTTGCTTCTTTCGATTGGCGTCATCGAGTGAATGATGGCTTCGATATGTTTGAAAGCATCATCTTCTATTTCTACATCTTTCATGGCTTTTGAAGCTCCTGGTATCATTCCAACCAAATCCTTCATATTACCCATTTTCTTTACTTGTTGAATTTGGGTTAAGAAATCATCAAAACCAAATTCGTTTTTAGCGATTTTCTTTTGAAGTTTTCTGGCTTCTTCTTCATCAAATTGTTCTTGTGCTCTTTCTACAAGCGACACAACGTCACCCATACCCAAAATACGCTCAGCCATACGATCTGGATAGAAAACATCAATTGCTTCCATCTTTTCGCCTGTACCCACAAATTTGATTGGTTTGTTTACAACCGTTTTAATCGAAATTGCAGCTCCACCACGTGTATCACCATCTAATTTTGTTAAAATAACTCCATCAAAGTTCAGGATATCGTTGAAGGCTTTTGCTGTATTTACAGCATCTTGTCCTGTCATTGCATCAACAACGAACAATGTTTCCTGTGGCTGAATTGCTTTGTGAACACGTGCAATTTCATCCATCATTTCTTTGTCTACTGCCAAACGACCAGCAGTATCGACAATTACAACATTGAAACCGTTTGCTTTTGCATGTTTGATTGCGTTTTGGGCAATTTCGACAGGATTTTTGTTTTCCGGCTCTGAGTAAACCTCAACACCTATTTGATCTCCAACAACATGCAACTGGTTTATCGCCGCAGGACGGTAGATATCACACGCTACAAGAAGTGGTTTTTTGTTTTTCTTTGTTTTTAGAAAATTAGCTAATTTTCCTGAGAAAGTTGTTTTACCAGAACCTTGCAATCCTGACATTAAAATAACTGAAGGAGTTCCAGAAAGATTAATTCCTGCAACATCGCCACCCATTAATTCTGTCAACTCGTCTTTTACCAGCTTCACCAATAATTGTCCTGGCTGAAGCGTAGTTAAAACGTCCTGACCAATTGCTTTTTCTTTTACTTTGGTTGTAAAATCTTTAGCAATTTTAAAGTTAACATCGGCATCAAGCAAGGCACGACGAACTTCTTTTAAGGTATCGGCAACGTTTACTTCTGTAATTTTACCGTGCCCTTTTAATATATGGAAGGCTTTATCTAACTTATCACTTAAATTATCAAACATACTATTTTCTTTATTTGAAGTGCAAAGATAATCTAATTAGACATTTCAGGCAATATTTATTTAAGTGCAATTTTACCACGAAGACACTAAGGCACAAAGTTTTTTGTCTCTCGCAGATTTAGCAGATTAAGAGATTACTTTTTTAGACCGGGTATGAAAAAATCAGCTAGATCTGCAAGAAAAAAAAGCGCAAAAGAATAAACCTTTGCGCCTTTGTGACTTTGTAGCTATGAACCTATCTTAAAACTGGAAATAAATAAACGGCTGTGAACCTGCCACTGCAGTAGCGTAAACGATCCAGTAAACAAAACCGAGAATTATTGCTTTACCTATTAATGGTGTTTTATCAAAAACGAATTTCATTTTGCCGGTAATAACTTCTGGCAAGAAATGCCAAACGTAACCAAACAGCATTAATAAAAATACATTTTTGTATCCTAAAACAATAACTTTCCATTGTTCCGGTTCGAATGTTAACTGACCAATATTGTTGATTACCTGCAAGGCTGTTTCGAAATCTCTGGCGCGGAAAAAGATCCAGCAGAAAACCACGAAATGAAATGTTATTAGGATTGAAAAGAATTTCCATAAGAAATTAGAACCTTCTTTTTTGGAAGGAAAAAGTTCCATGAACATTTTATGAACTGCCAAAGCTAATCCGTGTAGTGCTCCCCAGATTATAAACTGCGCTCCTGCGCCATGCCATAATCCTCCCAAAAGCATTGTGGTAAACAAATTGAAATTGGTTACAAGCGTTTGATTTTTTTTGTTTGAAAGTAAGAATGTCAAACAGAAAACCGCGATTGCGCCAATTGCGATTCCTAATGGAATAAAACTAACATTTACATTTGAAATTCCCCAAAGCAATAATCCGAAGAAGAATAAACTTGGGAATAAAAATCCGGCGAATGTTCCTTCTCTGTTTCCTCCAATAGAAATATATAAAAAGTCTTTTAACCAGGTTGATAATGAAATATGCCATCTTCTCCAGAAATCTGTAATGGAAACCGATTTGTAGGGTGTTCTAAAGTTGGCCGGTAATTTGAATCCTAACAACAAAGCGATTCCGATTGCCATATCTGAATATCCTGAAAAATCGCAATAAATCTGGATGGCATATCCGTACGATGCCATTAAATTTTCGAATGCTGTATAATTCATCGGCGTATCAAAAACGCGGTCTACAAAGTTTATCGAGATATAATTTGAGATTACGGTTTTCTTAATTAATCCGCCAATAATTAGAAACAAGGCATTGTTTACATCTTGTTTGGTCAGGTTTAATTTTTGGTAAATCTGTGGCAGGAAATCTTTTGCACGCACGATTGGTCCGGCCACTAATTGCGGAAAAAACGAAACGAAAAATAAATATTCGATATAGTTTTTTGTTGGTTTAATTTCTTCACGGTAAATCTCGATGATATAACTCATCGACTGAAAGGTATAAAACGAAATTCCGACAGGAAGAAAAATATTATGAAGCTGGAAATTTCCATTGAACATATCATTGTAGGTTACAATCATAAAGTTCATGTATTTAAAATAGCCTAGTAATCCTAAGTTGAGGATGACACTTATAACTAAATATATTTTCTTGGCATTGACTCTCGTTTCTCTATAGATAATCTGGCTCAAACCATAATCTACTACGGAAGAGAGTAATAAAAGCAGAAAGTATATTCCGCTTGACTTATAGTAAAAGAAAAGCGAAAACAGAATTACGTATGTTAATCGTAAATAAAATGTTTTACGCAAAAAGGCGTATACAAAATAGAAAACGAGAAACAATCCAAGAAATAATCCTGTATTGAATAATAATTTTTCGTCGGGATTATAAATGAACCAACTTTTGACTTGCTCTGATGTAATGGTACCAAAATTTTGAACAAACCAGTCATTTATGCTATTATTTGTTATCAACTTATTTCTTTAATTTAAAATTATCGTATGCTTTTAAAAATGCTTCGGCAAACAAATTACCTTGTTTTTCATATCCTTTTTTAGAATAATGAACCCAATCCGGACCTATTAATCCTGCAGATTTTAGATTTCGAATTCCTTCCATTCCTCCAAATTCATCGTATAAATCCCAAACTGCAAAACCATCGGTTTGTGCAATTTCGATAATGCTTTTTGCATAATCTCGAACATAAACGTTAGGTCTTCTTCCTTTAAGCAATGAAGGAGGCGGAGTCATGACAATTATAGAAACATTGCTGTTTTGATCTTTTATATTTTTTATAAATTCACGTAATTCCCTTATGTAGGCAGAAGCTTCCATATGATCATAACTTTCATTTGTTCCTAATGAAAAAATCAATACATCAGGATGCAAGGGTTTTAATTGCTCAAAAAATAACGGATATTTATTATAATCTGAGAACTTAGCGCCATTTACTCCAATACTGCTATAAATTAGCCCTGAATTGTCTTTTTCTAAAACAAGACCATTAAGTTCGTATTTTGATGCGCTTTTATTCGGAACCAAATAAATTTTATCTAATGCTTTTTCTGTTTTGTAATAATGTGAAAACGCATCAGATTCAAGGTTTAAAGGAACAAATTCTGAACTTTTAATGATTTTTGGTTTCGTTTCGTTTGTTAAGATTTTTAATGTTCTTCCGGCACGAATATTATTGGATTTCAGGTTGTTTTCTCTTTTTATTTCGGCAACTGAAATGTTGTATTTATCAGCAATTACTGAGATTGCTTCTCCTTTTTTAATTTTATGTTTTATTGTTTTTCGTTCTGTTCCCTGCATAATATTCGTTTGAGATGATATTGCCAAATCAAACATATTCTGATTTTGAGGTGTAATAATATGAATTGAATTGAATTTATAAGCAGGATCTTTTACATTCAACTGTACTGCAAAACCACCGCTGTCTCTCCAAAGTGCAATTCCGCTTACACCAATCGGAACACTTTTAAAAGGATTAATGTTGCGATAACTTTCCCATGTTCTGTTTGAAGAAAATCGTTCGTTATAAGAACCGTTTGTTTTAGCTAATTGATACGGAAAAACAAGTCCGCGTCCTGCGTTGCCGAATTGCTGCTGCAATATTTTACGAATTTTATTGGTCATTAAATCTCCCTGAATGTGAGAATCCCCAATATGAACAATGTTTATTTTCTGATTATTTTGACTTTCGTTTTCTTTTAATTTCTTAAAAACACTTTCTAAAACTTTATCATTATAAATGTGATTGCCAGTATAAACTTCAACCGCTGTACTGTCGATTTTACTACTCATATTTTTAGTTATTGGATGTGAGACTGGCTTTGGTGTTTTATCATTTGTTGAGAAGAAAAGACAACAAAAGAAAATAATAAGTTTATTCATTTATACTATCTTTTTTAACAGCAACAGAATCTGCTTTTGCTTTTCTGACTGTTCTGGGTTTGTCTGCAACAACATCTCGTTTTTCACGCAGCGCCTTATATTGTTCGTATCCTTTATTTAATTGCTCATATAATAAATTACCTATAGCCTTTGCTCCACGCTGATTAAAATGTGTGTAATCTTTATTGGCTTTTGCCGGCGTTTCATCAGCCCATTTTACCATAGATCCGTCTCCGCCCATTAAAGTATATAGATTCACAAATCCGGATTCTGTTTCTAAAGCATATCTTTTTTGGGCTTTCATTAAAGGCACTACTGCTGAATCTGTTTTCATTTCCAGATCATATTTGGTCGATTTATCAGCGGTTGAAACAATCAAAATAGAAACTCCGGGAAAAGATTCTCTGATTTTATTCACTACTTTTTTCATCCCTTTTTCGTACCAGTAATAATTCTTGGTTCCGTAATTTAAAACATTGGTTCCGTAGTGCAAAATAATCAAATCGTATTTCAATGTGTTGTTGAAGGACTGCATTACTGCGGAATCAAAAATAGAAATCGGCAAACCTGAATTTCCTCTTTGCGAAAAATTATCTACGTGAACTCCTGTTCCGTTATCAAAATTAAATCCATAAATTGGGATAGAATCGGCTTGTACAAAATTGGCTTTAAATGACTTGATACTTCCAGAAGCCACTTTCATGGTATTCACTAAATTATTCGGATTAAGCGTTTTTCGAATTGTATCTTTCCCAATAATAAAATTGACATTTCCTTTTCTGTGCGATTTTCCATAAAACAAGGTTGGATTATCCAGAGAAGTCGAGAATTTACTAAGTCCGGCTTCGTATTGAACCCAAGTTTGATTTTTAGTATCATTTGCATAAAAAACATGGCCGTTTACACCAAACGGATTTGTTGGTCTTTTTACGTTTAGATACGATTGTGTTTTCCAGTTTTTAGAATACGAAGATTTTACGGAACCTCTTGATGCAGCAGATTCTGAAGTTATCGGAACAAATCCAACTCCATTTCCTCCAAAACGCTGTTGATAATTTGCTCTTACATCCTGAACAATCAAATCGCCATCGGTCATAGAATCACCGTAATAGGCAATTCTCACTTTGGCTTGCGGATTATGTTCTAATTGATATAATTTTTCATAAAACGAAATCAGGTATTGATATCCTTTGTAGTTATCAAAAGTTTCTGATGGAAATTCGATTCCTTCAGAAGCATCAAAATTAATTTTTTGCTGCGCTTCCTGTCTTTCAATTTCGGCAATACTATCACTTTTAGGTGAGAGGGAATCATTTGCTACTGATTCCAGAAGCAAACTATCAATAAGTACATTTTTAGAATCGATTTTACTATCCGAAAAGATTTTATCCGGTAAGACTTGTTTAAATCCTATAAAAGCTATGAATGCTAATGCTACAATAGCAAAAGACTGAAAAAAATATGATTTTGTATTCACTTAATTATAATAAATTTAAAGAATAGGATTACAAAAATTTTATAATAATTTCTGCTAATTCCTTATAAAAAACACGTGCAAAGATAACATTAAACATTAATTTTAGTTCTTTTTAACGATTAAAAATAAAACAAAAAAAGAGGTCAGATAAATCTAACCTCTTTCAAAAAAAATAAAAAAAACAAAGCTAATGATTGACTAGATTTTAAATCAATATTGATTGTATTATTGAACTATGATTTTACCTGTTCTAAATTCTTTATTCCCTGAAAGAATTTTATAAAAATAAATTCCTTTTTGATAACTCGCAGGAATATTCCAATTTATAACTTGATTTGGTGTTACTGTTCCTTTATAAACTGATTTCTCATTTCCTAATTTTTCTGAATACAAAATGATTTCAATTTGTTTATCAGTTGAAAAATTAGTTGAGAAGTTTATAGATCCAGATGTTGGGTTTGGATAAACTGTCACTAGTTCTTCCACAGACAAATCGCTCTGAATAGCAGCATCATTAAGTGCAATCTTATTACTACTTAAAGGTAAAATTTTCAATATATTACTCGACGCAGGTCGATTTCTAGATTTCACAATTCTTGTAACAGTCATACCATAATAGACATTTATTGGTAGATTAGAATTATATACCCATGAAGGAAGTTGTAGATTCTGCCCAACCTCTCCTGGAAATTCAAATGTTCCTATATCTTCACTCGTGTATACCCAAGAATATTCATATATCCCATTTCCTCCTGTTGGTACACTACCTGAAATTGTCGATCCATTTAAAGTAATTGTATTATTTTCAGTAGCTGGAAAAGGTACCAGTTTCAATGTATTACTCGAAACAGATCGATTTCCAGATTTTACAACTCTGATAACAGTCACACCCTGATAGACATTTATTGGTAGATTAGGATTATATATCCACGAAGGAAGTTCTAAATTTTGCCCAACTTCCGGAAATTCAAATGTTCCTATTTCTTCACTCGTATATAACCACGAATATTCATAAGTTCCATTTCCTCCTGTTGGTAAACTACCCGAAATAGTAGATCCATTTAAAGTAATTGCATTATTTTGTACAGTTGGCGTGGGTTCTAATTTCAATAAATTACTTGATAAAGTTTGCGACCCAGATTTTACAAATCTGATAACGTATAGGCCAGTAGTAGCTTTTAGATTTTCGTTTGCTGGACTATATAGCCAAGAAGGAAATTCTAAATTTTGTCCCGTAGCATCTGGAAATACAATATCCTCAAGCCCCCCTCTTAATACCCAAGAATATTGATAACTATTTATTCTACCTCCAGAAGGATTACTACCTATGATTCCTGAACCAGAAGTATTGAAGTTAATTGAGTTATTTATAATTGGAGAAGGAATTATTGTAAAAGTAATTTCATTACTATAAGATGTAATTGTGCTTTTTGTAACACCTCTTCGATATGTACATATACCTGTATAAAATAGCCCATTATAAGTTGAAAAAACTTCATTTGGGATAGTAACCCAATTTCCATTCTCTTTTTTTATTTGCCAAGAATATGAATAACCAGGCATAGAACTACCCCAAATAGAAACAACTTCTTGACTTTCATCTATTGTTAATTTGTCTCCAGCATCAATTACATTGGTGGTTGGATTAGTTGGAGTTGTAGTTGACCCTGCCTTATAATTCACAGTAATCTTAATCATTTGAGATTCAGCTTGTGTACAGCTTCCATTTGTAGAAAACTTATAAACAATTTGAGTATCTATCGTTACTGTTTTTTTAAACTTATATCTAATAGTAGTATTTTGCCTTGGTATTAATATATTTCCATTTGTGTAGCTTGTTGATAAAATACCATCATTATTACCACATGATTGTAAAGCATCAAGAAAAACTTGTGTACTACTGTTTCCGTAGCAATTAACTAATATATCAACAGTTCCTTCTACACCTGAATTAACATTAATTGTATTAGTTAAAGAACTGTATGTTACAGTATTTTGAGCAAAACCAATCTCTACAAAAAAAAGTAAAGACATTAATAATAGTAATTTTAATTTCATAATGACTTATTATTTATTGAGATTAAATTATTTGTTGTTCTTAATTATTATATCAAATAATTAAAATTAAATTTTGTTTTTTAGTAATAGATATTTTATACTCATTCAACTTAAAAATAAATGCATGACAATAAATCAGCAAGAGAAAAAAGTAAATTTATTCATATTAAAACAAAGAAAAAGATTAAAAAATTACCTCGAATAAAAAATTACCGAGGTTATTAAAATTATTTTAATTTAAAATAGCATACTCTAAAGTAACGTTTCCTCTTTCTCCTGCTTCATTCAGCATAGTAAGTAATTTTACTTTGTAGTAGTTTCCTTCTGCATCTTTAACCACATAAAAACGATCTGTTCTAATACTTGGTAAAGTAGTATCACTACCACCATTTCTCCAGCTAGCTCCAATTATTCTTTGATCATTAACAGAAGCTTTAAAACTATCTTCAACAACTTTTGCTTTTGTAAAATCTGCGTAAGCTATAGTAGAAACTAAAACTTGATAAACCTGCGCTCCTCCCTTAGCATTTGTTGTAATAAAATCTGAATAACCATATGTAACTTCGCCATTACCCATGTTTAGATAATTTGTAAACACTGTAAAGTTTAAATCCCATTTTGCTTTTTCAGGCTCTACAGAAACTGTATTTCCAGAAGCTAGACTAAAAAATGAAAAATTGAAAGCAGTGTCTTTAGAAATTGTTTTCTCTGTAAAAGTAGCAGAAGTTAAATCAGCATATTGAATTTTATATCCAGTACCGCTTCTTAAAATTCTAACTTTTTTCCATCCTCTAGATTCTCCATCAACTATAACTGAACCTTTTTTAGGAACTTCTGTTCCAACTAAAGCTCCCATATTAACGAGATAAACCTTGTTTTCTGCATCTGTAGCTGAAATCTCTGCAATAGCAGTTCCAATTCCCGATCCTGCACCAGCCAAAACGCCTGTAGGATTATCAACATACCCATTTGAGGCTAATGTTGTTCCAGCTCCAACTGTTACATTAGCATCAATTTCCTGAGGCAAAGTAATATCAGATGTTTCCAATTTTTTAACCGCCATTTTAACTGATCCGTTTATTACAACTCTAAAATCAGTCCCAGAAGAGAAACCAAAGTCCCAAGCTACTCTGTTTACCGATTTAGATTCTTGTGTACTTAAGTCTAAATAAACCTGATTTGGTTCATTTGGTCCACCAACAGAAGGCTGCAAAGTGGCTCCAATCGAAGGTCCTTCTGGAGTAACAGTATTATCGTCATCACTTGAACAAGATCCAAGTGTCAATAAAGCAAAGGATAAAAATAAAAACGTTTTTTTCATGATATTTATTAATTATATTAAAGATTAAGGTTATATGCTAATTTTAAGAAATAAGAACGTCCGTAAGCGAGCATTACTTCTCCAGGTGCTGCATGTCCGGCAGCTTGGTTTGTACCAGTTTGTGTTACATTTGTTATGTCAAAAATATTTCTCGCTCCAACCGTTACTTCCAACTGGTTTTTGAAGAAATTTTTTCGAATAGAAACATCCAGCCAATTACCAGGATCAACTTTAGACAAGATATATGACGATGATCCTTCAATATATTGTTGCGTCTTTCCATTATATTTATAATAACCTGAAAAAGTTGTATTCCATTTCGGAATCATATAAGAAAAACTAGCATTTAAATTGAAAGAATAAAGAAACTTATCATCTGATACAAATACCTGATTCTCTATTTTTTGAGACACACCTATCACTGCAGCTCCAATATTTAAAGTAAAATTATCTTTCTTGAATTGGTTCATAGTAGAAAAATTCCATACTCTGTACTTACTAATATTGATGTATTGATATTCCGGATTACCTGTGTCTGGATTAAATCTTATTAATGCCATATCAATTCGGTCGTCAACATTTAAGTAACTCCCAGACAGTGTGTTTGACATTTGTAATCCTGAAGAAAATGTAGTTGTTTTTTTAAGACTACTTTCGTAAGAAGCACTAGTTTCAGGAATAAGGTTTTCATTTCCAACGAAAAAGTGGCCATCAAAAATTTGTTTGGAATATAATTCCTCAAAATTTGGTGTACGGAAACCATTACCATAAGAACCTCGCAACTCGACTCCTTTATCAAACAAATATCTTAAACCTATAGAAGATGCAAATTGATTATTAAACCTTGATTGGGCAGAAAATCTTAATCCTGGACGAATAGAAAATCTTTCGGTTGCCATAATTTCTGAGGAAGCAAAAAAGTCATAATTCTCAAGCGTTTTACCTATAGGAGTTAACTTATTACTTGCTTCCTGAACAAGTGAAAATCCTTTGTTGTTTACAAATTCATATCCTAATTGTAAGTCAACCGTTTTGTCTGAAAAGAAGTTATTTAAAGTTCCTGTAGAATAAAGAACTTCCATAGATTGATCTTTTACTGTAGCATTATTCTCCTCTTTTTTTGAAGCTAAATAATATTTAAAATCTTCTACATCACGTTGTTGTTTTTGATGTGATAGAGAAACATTATAATTCAATTGAGAAAACAATTTGCCGGTAGCATTTAAATTATGAAAGTATCTATTAGTTAAATATCTTTTATCATCTGCATATCGATATGCTCCAAGAATAGGATTAAAACCCGATTGTACTGTACTATTATAATAGTCTACATTTTCATCTAAGTATTCGAATTTGTAAAAAAAACGGAAATTATCTTTATGATAAGCTATTAATGCCGTACCGTTTAATTGATCTTTAGGCAACCATCTGTAACCACGAGTACCGTCATTTTCGCTGTAATCTATTCCATTTTTATCATTTAGATAACCTTGAAAATCATTACGATTTGCTCCCAATGAAACAAACCAGTTTTTATTGAATGTATGAGAAACTTTCAAAGACTGAATGTGACGTCCTTCTTTAAAAAGAGAATATTCATCGCCAATAGTTTCTTCCTGAACAGAAGCTGTAATGGCCCATTTATATTTTGAAGATTTTTTGGTAATGATATTTAAAACTCCGCTAACAGCATTGGCACCATAAGTAACTCCCATAGACCCTTCTACAATTTCAATATGATCAACATCATTAAGGTTGATTTGAGATAAATCTGTATTATTACCCAACCCTACTTCATTAACCAGTGGTACATTGTCAACTAAAATTTTAAAGTACTGTGCATCTAAGCCAAATAACGAAACAGTCGAACGTCCACTTGTACTGCTTGGTCTCACTGTAATATTTAAATACTGATTTAAAACATCTGCTAAATTATTTGCTGCCAAATTTTGAATATCCTGACTTGATATTACCCGCACATTAAAAACTGATTTTTTAATTGATTGTGGTTCAAACTGACCTGTAACAACTACTTCTGAAAGCTTATTTACAGCCGTAGTATCTTTTTCCTGCGAAAAAGAAACCTGGCATATTAAAACGGCAATAAATAGGGTAATTTTTATTTTCATTATTTTTATTCATTCTTAATAACTGATGCAAATATATAACTATTTTTATTTGTTCTAAATAAAATTTATATATTTGCCAAAAAATTATTTAAACATAATAAGTTATGATTTCAAAAAGTTTCTATTTTTCAGCCGTTATGGCTTTGACATGCAGTCTTGGCTTTAGTCAGGATAAAAAGCAACAAGACATCAAATCAATTAAGTCGATGTGCGGTTGTTATGAAGTGAAATTTAATTTTACTGAAACCTTTCAGTATCCTAAAGATTCTCTTACGTACAAACCTTCAGAAACAAAACATGAATCTGCTTTGGAATGGGTAGAATTATTAGAAGACACGCCAAATAAAATCGTTATGCAGCATTTATTGATTGTAAGTGCTGATATGATCATAAAACACTGGAGACAAGATTGGCTTTATGAAAACACTGACTTATATTCTTTCGATAAAAACAATTCCTGGAAATATAAAAAATTAGACAAGAAAGCGGTTAAAGGACAATGGACTCAAAAGGTATTTCAGGTAGACGATAGTCCTAGATATGAGGGATCTTCAACCTGGGTGCATGTTGACGGAGAAAATTACTGGTCGAATGTTACAGATGCTCCTCTGCCAAGAAGAGAGCAGACAAAACGTAATGACTATAATGTTCTAAAAAGAAGAAACATTCACGAAATTACTGCTACTGGTTGGAATCATGAGCAAGACAATGCTAAACTTATTAGAGATGACAGCGGAAAAGATGTTTTGCTAGCAGAAGAAAAAGGAATGGATATTTATACTAAAGTTCCGGATATTAAATGTATTGCCGGTCAAAAATGGTGGAAAGAAAACAATGCGCTTTGGAAAAATGTCCGTGACAAATGGCAAACCCTTTTTGACAGACACCAAGACTTAAACTTAGAAGCTAAAGTTGATAGAAAAGCGTTGTATTCTCTTTTGTTTGATTTAAAACCAAACGCTACAAAAGCAGAATCAGATGCAATTATCGACAAGTTCGTAAAATAAAAATGTTTGTGTTAGTTGTAAAAAAGCCAATAGTTTTAGGACTATCGGCTTTTTAATATGCAATTTTAAAATTCTTACATTCTTTCCGGAACTTCAATTCCTAATAAAGTGAAAGCAGATTTTATAACTTCGGCTACTTTTTGAGAAAGCTGAACTCTGAATATTTTTTTTGTCAAATCTACTTCGCCTAAAATATGTACAGATTGATAAAACGAATTGTATTCTTTTACCAAATCGTAAGTATAATTTGCAATTAAAGCAGGACTATGATTTTGAGCAGCATTTTGAATTACTTCCGGAAACAGTTCGATTTGTTTTACCAACTCTTTTTCTTTTTCGTGAAGTTCTTCGGTATTTGTTTTTGCAGAAAAATCAAAATCGGATTTACGAATAATGGATTGAATTCTTGCGTAAGTATACTGAATAAATGGACCTGTATTTCCGGCAAAATCAACTGATTCTTCAGGATTAAACAAAATACGTTTTTTAGGATCAACTTTTAAAATGTAATATTTAAGGGCACCAAGACCAATTGTTTTGTACAATTTTGCTTTCTCTTCAGCAGAATAACTATCTAACTTTCCTAAATCTTCTGAAATTTGTTTGGCTGTATCCGTCATATTTTGCATCAAATCATCAGCATCTACAACAGTTCCTTCACGGCTTTTCATTTTTCCTGATGGTAAATCAACCATTCCGTATGATAAATGATACAGACTTGAAGCCCAGTCAAAACCTAATTTTTTTAGAATTAGAAATAGTACTTTAAAGTGGTAATCTTGTTCATTTCCAACAGTGTAAACCATTCCGCCCACATCCGGCATATCTTTTACACGCTGAATTGCAGTTCCAATATCTTGTGTCATATAAACCGCAGTTCCGTCTGAACGCAATACAATTTTACGATCAAGACCTTCATCAGTCAAATCTATCCAAACTGAACCATCAGGATCTTTTTCAAAAACACCTTTATCCAAACCTACCTGAACCACATCTTTTCCTAATAAATAGGTATTGCTTTCGTAATAATATTTATCAAAATTAACACCCAAATTAGTATATGTCGTCGCAAAACCTTCGTACACCCATTCGTTCATTTTTTTCCAAAGTGATATTACCTGCTCATCGCCAGCTTCCCATTTCTTAAGCATTTCTTGCGCCTCTATAATAATTGGAGCTTGTTTTTTAGCTTCTTCTTCGGTTTTACCGGTTTCAATTAATTGATTAATTTCTGCTTTGTAAGCTTTGTCAAACTCAACATAATATTTACCAACGAGTTTATCGCCTTTTAGATTTGAAGTTTGAGGCGTTTCACCATTTCCGAATTTTTCCCAGGCCAACATCGATTTGCAGATATGAATTCCACGATCGTTTATGATTTGAGTTTTGTATACTTTTTTACCAGAAGCTTTTATAATTTCAGCCACAGAATATCCCAACAAATTGTTACGAACATGACCTAAGTGCAAAGGTTTATTTGTATTTGGAGAAGAATATTCGACCATAATAGCTTTGTCGTCCGGATTCGGTGTTATGTATCCAAATTTAGTATTGTCTTTTATTTCATTAAAGAAATTCAAATAATAACTATCTGCAATTACAATATTTAAGAAACCTGAAACTACATTAAAACGTGCTACTTCACTAACATTGTCAACCAAATAATTTCCAATTTTATTTCCTAATTCGACAGGATTGCTTTTAATCACTTTCAATAAAGGAAAGATTACCATCGTAATATCGCCTTCAAACTCTTTTCTGGTAGTTTGAAATTCGATTTTATCAACAGTAACATCAAATAATGCTTGTATTGCTTTTTGTACAGAAGGCGTTAAAATTTGTGATAATGACATGTAAACTTATTTTTAAAGTGAGCAAAGATACTGCTTATTCATCAATTAGAGAAAACGAAAAAGATATAAAATAACAGAAATTGATACGAATTTTTCAAAAAGTAATCTGTTTCAATTGTTAAAATTATCAAAAAATTAAAACCTTAAACTCTTATAAAACAGAACCCCTAGAAAAAATTTAATTTTTAATTATGAATTTGTTGTAACAATTCTACAGCAAAACAGTCTTACTAGCAACTTTAAATTTATTTATAGAAAAATAATTACCCATTTAATCATCATCATCAATCAAATTAAAATAATCAATTAGTACCATATGAAATTAAAATTCTTTCTGTTCGTATTACTGGGTGTAATTACAACAGCACAGACACAAAATTCAGGAACAGTTTCCGGAAAAATTATCGAAAAAACCACCAATGCACCCATTTCTTATGCTACAGTTTCAATTAAAGATAACGGAAAAGTAGTATCTGGAGTAAACACAGATGACAACGGAGATTTTACAATTAAAAACCTGGCTTTAAAAAGCTATACTATCGAAATTCAATACATCGGATTCAGAAAATATATTGGAACTGTTATTTTAAGCGACAATAAAAAAACTGCAACGGTTAATATTTCTCTTGAAGAAGAAGCAACACAGCTTAAAGGAGTAAATATTGTTAGCGAACGCTCGACAATTGAACAAAAAATTGACCGAAAAGTAATTACTGTCGGAAAAGATTTAACTACAGCCGGAGCTTCTGCATCTGATATTATGAATAATATTCCGTCTGTGAATGTTGATCAGGATGGGAAACTTTCGCTTCGCGGAAATGACAATGTTCGTGTACTGATTGACGGACGTCCTTCTAATATTGATCCAGCTCAGTTATTAAAACAAATTCCGTCAACTTCTATCAAAAAAATTGAGTTGATTACCAATCCTAGTGCGAAATACAATCCGGAAGGAATGTCTGGAATCATTAATATTGTTTTGCATAAAAATGCCAATACTGGTTTTAACGGAAGTTACAGCGGTGGAATCACTTTTGGAGAAACGGCAAAATACAATCAGTCTTTAGATTTAAACTACAAAACCGGAAAAGTAAATTTCTTTGGAAATGTAGGTCAAAATTTTGGAACTTATTTTAATGATGGTTTCATAAACAGATTAGATCAAGATATTACTCAGACGTTGGACATTAAAAATGATAATGATTCTTACCTGTACAAAATCGGTATGGATTATTTAATTGATGATCATAACACTTTGTCTATCTACACAAACCAAAACAAATCAACTGGAAAAGGCTTTGTAAACACAGATATTGATTATAATAATGGAGATCCTGATATTTTAAACATTTACCAAAAATCAAGATACTGGGGACCTGAAACAACTGGTACTTACAATCTGGCTTATAAACACATCTTTAAAAAAGAAGGTCATACTTTAGATTTTGAAGGAAATTATAGCGATAGTAAAGAAACGCAAAATGCGGAATTTGACACTAAAACTACAGCTCCTGACAATACAGCACAAAATTTAATTTACAATGATTTAATTAAAGGAGATAGAAAACTAAGCACATTTAATGTGGATTATGTGAACCCTCTAAATGAAAAATCTACTCTTGAGGCTGGTGCTGAAGCAAGAATCACAAGAACTGACAGTGATTACGCAAGAACAAACCTGACTGTTCCAGCTCAAAATCAAATTTCAAACTATACTTACGATACAGATATTTACTCTGCTTATGTAACTTTTGGTCAGAAATACAAAAAATTCAGATACCAAGTGGGGGCACGTTTTG
Organism: Flavobacterium chryseum; assembly: GCF_004362015.1. Lineage (GTDB taxonomy): Bacteria > Bacteroidota > Bacteroidia > Flavobacteriales > Flavobacteriaceae > Flavobacterium. The sequence continues at coordinate 323,754 of NZ_SNWW01000004.1, read as the reverse complement.
AAAGCTACAAAGTGGCAGCTAATTTAAATTACGGTGCGGAAAAATTTGATGACGATTATATTACCTTATACCCATCTGCTTATTTTACTTACAATCTAAATGAGAAAAACACTTTCCAATTTAGCTATAGCCGTCGTGTTGACCGCCCAAGTTTAGAACAGACAAAACCTATTCGTGAGTTTTCTACACCGTTAGTAACTTCGTTAGGAAATCCAGAGTTAAGACCTCAGTTTACAAATTCTGTAGAAGTAAATTATACTAAAACTTTTGAAAAAGGAAGTTTTACTACCGGAGTTTATGTAAGAAGTATCAATGACCAAATCAGCAGAATCTTATATCCTGATGAAACTGATACAGATGGCAATAAACAAATTATGTCTTTTACAAACTACGATCACAACACTGCATACGGGGTTGAAGCTTCTTTTAATTATAAAATTACAAAATGGTGGGATATTTCTCCATCTATTGATTTCTCTAGCATTAATCAGCAAGGAATTGTTTTTCTGTATGATAGACCAACAAAAACAAGTAACCCTGTTGAAAGAAAAATTACAGTTGCAGCTTTTAATGGCCGAATGAACTCAAACTTCAAAGTAAATAAACGTTTAAGCTTTTTATTATTTGGATTTTACAGAGGCGCTACAGATGGTTTGCAAAATAATAGCCATGAAATGTACAAAATGGACATAGGTTCACGTTATACATTGTTAGACAGCAAGATGAACATCAGTTTACGTTTCAATGACGTGTTCAACACTATGAAATATGCTTTTGATACTATGTATCCTTATCCTCAGGCAGGACAATTTAGCTGGGAAAGTCAAACCGTTTATTTAGGTTTAACGTACAACTTTGGGGGTGCAAAAATCAAGAACCTTCAACGTAAACAAAGAGAAGACAACACTACTAAAGATGGCGGCGGAATGTTTTAAAACTGCTTCTTAATTAGATAATTTGAATAATTTTTGAATAATTTTCTTGTAGAAAAAAAGGCCTGGAGTATGCCAACTCCAGGCCTTTTTATTTTATGTTTTATAAAAAATTTCGTAATTCCTTTATTTCTTCAGGGTTTGCCGTTTCTGTTTTATCTGTAATGGCTGATGAATGATAAAAAGTAGGTTCTAATTTATCCTGTATTAATTTTATATTCGAAGATCGCAAACCTCCGCCAGGCATAATTTCTATTCGGTCTTTTGCCCATTTCTGGATTTTTTCTAAATCGAAAATTCCTTCTTCAACAGTTGCTCCTTTCCCGGAAGTCAGAATGGTCTTAAAACCACAATCAATTACATCTTCAAGAGATTGTTTCATATCTGTAACAACATCAAAAGCACGATGAAAAGTACATGAAAGCGGACTTGCCAGATTGACTAATTCCCGATTTTGTTTTTTATTGACAGTTCCGTCAGGATTTAAAATTCCAAAAACAAAACCATCGATACCCAACTTTTTAAATTGCTTGATATCTTGTTTCATTTCAACAACTTCCTCATCGGTATAAACAAAATCTCCGCCACGAGGCCGGATAATAACATGCATTTTAATGGCTAATTTTTCACGAACTTTCACAGCCAAAATAGTATTAGGCGTTGTTCCTCCCAATTGCATATTTTCGCACAATTCGATTCTGTCAACTCCACTTTCCTGAGCAATTAATGCCGATTCGTAATTGAAGCACGCTATTTCTAGTTGATTTTTTTTCATTTTGATTTAGGGATAATTTCATCGTTTGTCATTGCGAGGAACGAAACAAACTCAACAAGTTTGTCTTTTGAATAGGCAAATTTACCGATTGCAAGTGTGGTTGCTTCGTTCCTCGCAATGACAAAATTATGTAACAAAACACGAATTTATAAAAAAACCTGCTCATAAAAATGAGCAGGTTTTAAAATATAATGTAAAACGGTTTAAATTACCATTTAATAATAGCACTTGCCCAAGTAAATCCGCTACCGAAAGCAGCTAAAACAACTGTATCTCCTGATTTGATTTTTCCTTGTTCCCAAGCTTCTGTCAAAGCAATTGGAATAGAGGCTGCTGTTGTATTTCCGTATTTCTCGATATTATTGTGAACCTGATCATCCGTTAATTTGAATTTGTTTTGAATGAATTGTGAAATTCTCAAATTCGCCTGATGTGGAATCAACATATCAATATCTGAAACTTGCAAACCGTTTGCTTCTAATCCTTCATTGATTACCTCAGCAAAACGAACTACTGCGTTTTTAAACACAAATTGTCCATTCATATAAGGATAATAACTTTCATCATTCGGATCATTATCAGCTAAAATGTCAGTTACCCAACGTGCACCCATTCCTGGTGCCTGCAAAGCTAATTCCTCAGCATGTTGTCCTTCAGAATGTAAATGAGTTGATAAAATTCCTTTTGATAAATCTTCTTCACGGCTTAAAACCGCAGCTCCCGCTCCATCTCCAAAAATTACCGAAACGCCACGACCGCGAGTCGTCATATCTAATCCTGTCGAATGTACTTCAGAGCCAATTACCAAAATATTTTTATACATTCCGGTTTTAATGTATTGATCTGCAACAGAAATGGCATAAACAAATCCTGAACATTGGTTTCTAACGTCTAATGCACCTACTGTGCGTAAACCTAAATCACGTTGTACTAAAACTCCTGGTCCTGGAAAATAGTAATCAGGACTTAATGTAGCAAAAACTACAAAATCAATATCTTCTTTGGCAACGCCAGAACGCTCTATTGCAATTTTAGCCGCTTTAACTCCCATTGAAGTTGTGGTATCTTCTCCACGAATAATATGTCGACGCTCCTGAATACCTGTTCGCTCCTGAATCCATTCATCATTGGTATCAATAAGTTTAGACAAATCATCGTTTGTCACAACATTAGAAGGAACATAATATCCTAAGCCCGCTATTTTTGAATGATACATATATTCTTTTTGTTATTTGTTAAAAAAATTGGATTGCAAATTTAGGTATACTTTAAAACATTAGCGTACAAATTACTGTTTTTTTCGTAATTAGCAATTTAATATCTTTTAATTATATATTCGTTAGTATCTTTTTATTGATAGAAAAACAGTTTTTACCTCAAAAACATACATAAAAATTAAAAAGCCATAAACTCATTTTACAGTTTATGGCTTTTTATCTTATAAATAATTTAAACTCAGAAAAACATTTTCTTCAAGAGGTAAATCAATTTCACTTTCAAAAAATATTAACTGACGTTTATAAACTGATTCTATTAAATAATGATTTCCCCTAAAATAAGTCCGCCTGATTTTTACCGGCAAGTTAGATTCTGCAACCATTTTAAACTGATGCGGATATACTAATGTTTTATGCGTTTCATCTTCGTAAGGAACGAGCAAATGTGTTGCAACTTCATTCACTTCTCCAAATAATGAAGCTACATATTTAGTTTCCGGATCTTCGTAAATTTTTGTTGGATCACCTTTTACAATAACTTCTCCGTTACGCATTACAATTACTTCATCTGCAAACGACAAAGCATCTGTACTATCATGTGTTGCGATAATACAAGTAATTCCTTTCTGCTTTAAATATCTAAATAAATTACGGCGCAATGCGTTTTTACGAAAGGCATCAATTTGGCTAAAGGGTTCATCAAGTAAAATTACTTCGGGTTCTAATGCCAGAACGCGAACCAAAGCTACACGCTGCATTTGTCCTCCGCTTAAATATTTAGTTTTTACGTTAGAGAATTGCTCCATTTCTACCATTTCCAGTAATTCCTGAACGCGCAGTTTTTTCATGTTGGCAAAACCGTTTGAAAGAAACTTTCCCACGTTTTCTGCAACAGTTTCAAATAGAGACAAATCAAAATCCTGAGCCAAATATTTCATATAAGGCATTCCGGGAATCAAATTATATTTAGGACCTAAAATTGGTTTTTCATTATACGAAATCTGACCTTCATTTAGATCATATAAACCATACATAAGTTTAAGCAAAGTGCTTTTTCCGCAACCGCTCTCTCCTATAATGGCAATATTTTCTCCTTTATTTATAGTAAAAGATACGTTTTTAATAACGGGATTTTCTGTGTACGAAAATGAAATATTTTTAATATCGAGCATGGGGTGTATTTGAAAGTCCAAATTTACAATGTTTAATTTCTAAAGTCAAAAAAAAAGCTGCTTCAATTAAGAAACAGCTTTTAATAAATTTTATTGCTACTGAAATTATTTTCCTGCTTCAGCTTTTGCGTCATTTACCATTTTGTCGTTTGCAGTAATTGAGAATTCTACACGACGGTTTTGAGCTCTTCCTTCCGGAGTATCATTTGTTGCAATTGGATCAACGATTCCTAAACCTGAAGTTTTGAAACGGCTTGATTTTAATCCTTTTGAAGCTAAATAAGCTTGTACAGATGCTGCTCTTTGTCCTGAAAGTGTCAGGTTGTATTCTGGTTTTCCTGTATTATCAGTATAACCAAAAATTTGAATATCAGTATCTCCGTATTCATTAAATACAGGAACCAATTTATCTAAATTTGCTTTCGCCTGAGATGTCAAAGTAGATTTGTTAGTATCAAAACGAACTGCATTTTCATTTAAAGTTAAGTGAATTCCTTCACCTACTCTTTCAACTGATGCACCTGGCAAAGCCTGATCGATTTCACGAGCTTGTTTGTCCATTTTGTTTCCAATAAGTGCACCAGTTCCACCACCTACGGCAGCACCAATTGCAGCACCTAAAGCAGCGTTACCGCCTTTTCCTAAATTATTTCCTAAAATACCTCCAATAAGACCTCCGGCTACTACACCGATTCCTGCTCCTTTTTGTGTATTATTTGCATTTTTTACTGAATCACAACTTGCAAAAAAACTAACTAATACAAGTAAACTGCTCAATCCTAAAACTGTTATCTTTTTCATTTTTATTCTTTTTTATTATTTAATTGGCTCTTTGAAATTGGTAAGTAACATCCTTAGATTGTCCTCCAACATTAATATTGTCGATTAACTGAAATGAGTTATCAGATAAACCGGCTACTTTTAATAAGTATCCTTCCTTAACATTTTTTGATTTTGTTCCAGGGTTAACAATTTTAAGTACAAAAAGTCCTTGATTATTGATACTCCACACAATTGGAGAAGTAAACGAGGTACAGCTAGCTGATGTTAAAGTCATCGTACCTTTATTATTGTTTGAAATGAAATTCCAAGTACTGCCGATAAAGCATTTTGAATCTGCAAGATCGAAAGAAGTTACTTTGATATAATCAGAACCTGCGTAAGTTACATTGGTTAAAATCCAATTCCCTTTAATAGCTACTTGAGAAGGTCTGTCAAGTTTAGTCGATAGTGGTGTCGCTTCTGTTGAAGCTGTTGACGAAGCTGATTTACACGCGAATAACATCGTGGCAATCATGCAAATGAAAATAATTTTCTTCATTTTGAACATTTTTTATTTAAGTTAATACTTACACGTTTAACAATTACTGTACCACAAAGATACAATTCATAGCACAAGTTATGTTCTAAAATCTAATTAATTTCTTTCAAAATTAACACTTGCGCCATTTTGTCATTATATTATAATTGGTATTCTATTTGAAGAAATGAAAACCATTACTTTAACTAAAAAATAAAAAAAATATGACAACAGGTAAAATTAATGTTTCAGTAGAAAACATCTTTCCTTTAATCAAAAAGTTCTTGTACAGCGATCACGAAATTTTCTTGCGTGAGCTGGTATCAAACGGAACCGATGCTACTTTAAAATTAAAACACCTTATTAGCATTGGCGAAGCTAAAGTCGAATACGGAAATCCGGTTATTGAAATCAAAGTTGATAAAGAAGGAAAAAAAATCCACATTATCGACCAGGGTTTAGGTATGACTGCTGATGAAGTAGAAAAATACATTAATCAGGTTGCTTTTTCCGGAGCTGAGGAATTTTTGGATAAATACAAAGATTCTGCTAAAGATTCTGGAATTATTGGCCACTTTGGTCTTGGTTTTTATTCTGCATTTATGGTTGCAGAAAAAGTAGAAATCATTACTAAATCATACAAAGATGAACCAGCTGCTCACTGGACATGTGACGGAAGTCCTGAATTTACTTTAGAGCCGGCTGACAAAACTTCACGTGGTACAGAAATCATTCTTCATGTTGCCGAAGATTCTCTTGAATTTTTAGAAGATTCTAAAATCAGCGGATTATTGAATAAGTATAACAAGTTTATGCCTATTCCAATTAAATTTGGAACAAGAACAGAAACACTTCCAAAACCGGAAGATGCTCCTGAAGATTATATCAACGAAACAGTTGAAACTGACAATATCATCAATAATCCAAATCCGGCGTGGACGAAACAGCCTACTGAATTATCTGATGAAGATTATAAAAACTTTTACAGAGAATTGTATCCAATGCAATTCGAAGAGCCTTTATTCAACATTCATTTAAATGTAGATTATCCGTTTAACTTAACTGGTATTTTGTATTTCCCTAAATTAGGATCAGATTTACAAATTCAGAAAGATAAAATTCAATTGTACCAAAACCAGGTTTACGTTACTGATAACGTAGAAGGAATTGTTCCTGAATTTTTGACAATGTTAAAAGGAGTTATCGATTCACCGGACATTCCATTAAACGTTTCTCGTTCTGGTTTACAGGCTGATGGTGCAGTTAAGAAAATTTCAAACTATATTACTCGTAAAGTAGCTGATAAATTAAAAGCATTATTCACCGAAAATCGTGCTGATTTTGAAGCTAAATGGAACGACATTAAAATCGTTTTAGAGTACGGAATGCTTTCTGAGGATAAATTCTACGAAAAAGCTGGCGCATTTGTTTTATATCCAACTGTAGATGATACTTACTTTACTCTTGAAGAATTAAAAGAGAAATTAAAAGAAAAACAAACGGATAAAGATGGAAAACTGGTTGTGCTTTATGCCGGAAATAAAGAAGCGCAACACTCTTATATTGAAACAGCAAAAGAAAAAGGATATGAAGTATTACTTTTAGACTCTCCGATTATCTCACACTTAATTCAAAAAATTGAAGGTGACAACAGCGGTTTAACTTTTGTTCGTGTAGATTCTGACCATATAGATAATTTAATCAAAAAAGATGAAAACACGATTTCTAAATTATCTGATGAAGAAAAAGAAACTTTAAAAACTTCTTTAGAAGCTTATATTCCTAAAGCATATAGCGTTCAATTGGAAGCTATGGATAGTCAAGCTGCTCCATTCATGATTACGCAACCGGAATTTATGCGTAGAATGAAAGAAATGAGTCAGTCTGGCGGTGGCGGAATGTTCGGAATGGGCAATATGCCGGAAATGTACAATTTAGTTGTAAATACAAATTCTGATTTGGCTACAAATATCCTGAATACTGAAGATAAATCACATCAGGAACATTTGGTTAAACAAGCTTTAGATTTAGCTAAATTATCTCAAAACCTTTTAAAAGGCGAAGCTTTAACCGCTTTTGTAAAAAGAAGTTTTGAAATGATCAAATAAGGATTTTAAAATCTTACTATAATTACTAAAACCTGCAAGTAACACTTGCAGGTTTTTTTTATATTTCATTGGAAAAGAAGTACTTACATTAAAAAAATGGGTATTTATCCCCTTTCCCAGCAAAAACCAATTCTATAATTTTATCACACCAAACACAACCTACTGATATTAAGTAAAATACAATAAAATTTAAATCATTACTTAATTTTAGAAATCATGGATAAAAAGAAATTTACAGAAAATGGTGAAGTCTTAACCATTCTGCGAGATTTAAGATCTCAAATTCCGGACAAAAAATTTTCAGACATTGTAGACTCCCACAATAATCAATATGTTGATTTAGTACAAGAAGGCGGTGGTGTATTAGGAATTGCTTTGGTTGGTTATGTATATGTTTTAGAAAAAATGGGCATTCGTTTTTTAAGTTTGGCAGGAACATCTGCCGGCAGTATCAATACCATGCTTATGGCCGCCGCAGGTACTTGTGACCTCGAAAAATCAGAATGGATTCTAGATTGCCTTTGCAACAAAAATTTATATGATTTTGTTGATGGAGATCAGGACGCACGAGAATTTATTGATGCTTTGTTAAGCGATTCGAGCAATCTTAAACTTGTTATGAAAGGATGTCAGGTTGTAGATAATTTTAAAGATGATCTCGGCTTAAATCCCGGCAATAATTTTCATATCTGGATCTCGAATCTTCTTTCGCAAAAAGGAATAAAAAATTATGCCGATTTAAAGGCACTAAGATCAAAAGGTGTCTCGGATGGAAATACATTATTTCAAATAAATAAGGTTAATCTTGGAGACAGAGAAGAATATAAAAGACCGGACCATTGGAGTAATATTGCAATTATAGCAGCTGATATTACGACCGAAAGTAAAATTGTTTTTCCAAAAATGATTGATCTATTTTACTCAAATCCGGATGTTCAGAATCCTGCCGATTTCGTGAGGGCATCTATGTCAATTCCATTATTTTTTACGCCGTTTAAAATTAAAAATATTCCCGTAGGCGTAGAAGCCTGGAATAAATGGAATGATGAAACGGGGTTAAGAACCTCGGTTCCTTCAGAAGTTGTATTTATGGATGGAGGAATAATTTCAAATTTTCCAATTGATATTTTTCATGAAAACCTAACCGTTCCTGTCTCACCAACATTTGGTATAAAACTGGGTTATGATAAAAATGAAACCAATAAAAATGAAAAAGTCTCAAATCTGATAAGCTCTATGTTTGATACGGCGAGATATGGCTATGATTCAGAATTTCTAAAAAAGAATCCGGATTTTAAAAACTTAATTGGATATATAGATACCGGAAGTCATAACTGGCTCAATTTTAATCTTACGGAAGATGCAAAAATAGACCTCTTTATTCGCGGGGCGCAAAAAGCTGCAGAGTTTCTAACGAAATTTGATTGGGAAAAATATAAAGATATCAGAAGAGCTAAAAGTAAATATTACCAAACAGTTTGAGTCAATTCGATTAAGACCTTCACTATAGAACAATAATTATAGTATATTTATCGTTAATAACATTTAAAGTCCTGTAAATCAATCCTACAGGATTTTTTTATGCAGATCCAATTTTTTTATTATTTTTGATTGCCTTTTAATTCTAACCTTAAACTCAAACTACGATGAAAAAAACCATTTTTTTACTTCTAACCATTTCCACAACAGCATTAGTTTATGTTTCATGTTCTTCTGGAAGTGATGAAATTGTTAATCAAACTGATACTACCGCTCTTGGAGCATCTGTAGCTATTGATGCTACAACTGAGATGGATATTAAAACAGGATTATATGTAACGGCTCCTAGTAATCCTACAACGAAAATAGCAGATGCAGGTCCTGAAAACTGTAGTACTATTATTGTTACTCAACCAAACGGAACAGAATATCCAAAAGTATTTAATGTAGATTTTGGTACTACAGGTTGTGTAAGCAACCAACTTACCCGAAAAGGAAAATTAAAAATTACGCTTTCCGGGCCAGTTATTACTACCGGAAGCAAAATGACGATTGAAAGAATTGACTATTCTATTAACGGAATAAAACTGGAAGGAACTATTGAATACACCAATACAACTACTGTTCCTACTACTCCGCAATGGACGAGAAAAGTAACTAACGGAAAATTCACAGATCTAAAAGGAAGAGTTTATCTAAACTCCGGAACGCTTACTGTAAAACAAACTGCAGGTGTTGATACTCCTTATGTATTAGATGATAATGTTTATGAAATGCCTGATGGAACTCATACTGTAACTACAGATAATGGCGGATCATTGACATTAACAGTAAAAGAAACATTGATTAAAAAATATTCTTGTGAATTTATTTCGAAAGGACAATTGAAAGTTGTAGGAGGTTTTTTAAACGGAGTTGTTGATTACGGAAACAATGCTTGCGACAGTAATTACACGTATACACACGAAAGTGGCGTAGGATATAATTTATCTATGTAACTAATTCATTTTTAAAAAATAAACAAATCCCAATTTAGAAATAGATTGGGATTTATTTTTCGTAAAAATTAAACAGCTACTTCTATACATTCAAACTATTTTCTTTATTTTGCAGCAAAATCTAAAAACCAATGAAAAAATCAATTATTGCCTTTGTTACACTTGTACTATTAGCATCTTGTAGCAAAAAAGAATCTACTGACGGTTTACACTTAACAGGAAATATAAAAGGATTAAAAAACGGAACTTTATATATTCAAAGAGTTGTTGACACTTCACTTATTGCCATCGATTCTATTAAAATAGACGGAAACTCAACTTTTGAAAGAGATATAAAATTAGAATCTCCTGAAATGCTTTATTTATTTCTTGATCGCGGGGTAACCAATTCATTAGATAATAATATTTTATTTTTTGCAGAACCTGGTAATATGAATATCGAAACCAGCTTAGACAATTTTATTTACGGTGCTAAAATTACAGGATCTAAAAATCAGGAATTATATGAAGAATATAAAAAGATAAATTCTCGTTTTACTGATGAAAATCTTTCTATGGTAGAATCAAAATTCAAGGCAATAAAAAGACAAGACCAAAGAGCAATTGACAGTATCGACTTAAAACAACAATCGAACATCAAAAGAAAATATTTATACGCTACAAACTTTGCCATTAATCATAAAGATCACGAAATAGCACCTTATATCGCTTTAGCCGAGATTTACGACATCAATGTTAAGTTTTTAGATACAATTCAAAAATCTATGACTCCAAAAGTAGCTCAATCACTTTACGGAAAAAAGCTAACTAAATTTGTTACCGAAGTAAAAAAGGAAGAGGGAAAATAATTTTTCAACCTAATTAAAATAAAAAAACGCCCTGAAAATTCAGGGCGTTTTTGTTTATAGAAAATTCTATTATTTAGATTCGCCTTTTTATCTCGCTGCTAAAGCGGCCAAACTTCCAAATACAATTAATAGAATATATAGAACTATTATAGAAGCCATTAAAACTCCAACAAATTTATAGTGTGATTTTAGATATCCTAAAGAATCTGTAAGAGCTTCCGAGTTATTATCTTTAAAAGCTTTTTTACCATTTACAGCAAATTTGAATAGATAATAAACAGGAAAGAAATATAGCGCTGCCATTAAAAAGTAAATAACACTCATAATGGTTCCAAAAGAACCGCCATAAATTCCCATTCCAGGTATTGTACTGCCTAATTGAGAAAAAATAACTCCTGCAAAAATTGCAAATGCCAAAATAAGCCCGATTCCTACAAATCCAACTATCCCTAAAAAGTAAGCCCATTTAATAGTTTCTCTTAAAAAGTCTTTTGCAGTTTGGTCGAGCTGCAACTCAAATTTTTCGAAAACTGAATTTTCTTCCATTTATATAATAATTTTTCTGGTTAAGAAACAAACATAAGGAAATTAATGTTACGAAGATTTAAAAGTTGCCAAGCTTAAAGTTGAAATCTAATCCTTAACATTCGAATTTAGGAAATTCTAAGTTTAAAACTATTTAGATTTAGATCCGAGCGATAGTGAATAGGGAAAGTAAATAAAAAAATGAAGTTATTCTTTTTGGAATAAAAAAAACCACCACTAAAAAGTGATGGTTTTATGTTGAGCC
>NZ_SNWW01000004.1:0-312039 GCF_004362015.1 Flavobacterium chryseum | reverse complement strand
AGCCGGCGGAGGGACTCGAACCCACGACCTGCTGATTACAAATCAGCTGCTCTAGCCAACTGAGCTACGCTGGCGACTCATTACGGGTGCAAAGATAGATTGGTTTTTTCGTATTTCCAAAATAAATTCACCTCTAATTTAAATAAAAAAACCACCACTAAAAAGTGATGGTTTTACGCTGAGCCGGCGGAGGGACTCGAACCCACGACCTGCTGATTACAAATCAGCTGCTCTAGCCAACTGAGCTACGCTGGCGACTCATTACGGGTGCAAAGATAAGCCTGTTTTTCGTTTTTCCAAAAAAAAATCAAACTTTTTATACTTTTTTTTGACTACAATTCGTTGATTTTAGTAATCAATTGATTTGCAGTTTCTTCCAATTCAACATTTATTTGTTTGAAATGTGCTTTTTTATTTTCAACGTTCTTTGCATTTACTTTAGTAATCAAAGTATCAAAAGCAGCGATTGCCTGATCGATCAAAGCATTCGTTTCTGGTGTAGGATTTCCTGTTGTAGACATTTCAAATAAGTAAATTGCCTCAATAATATCTCCTAATACGAAATTGATGTCTTTCTTTAAATTTTTAACGTTTGCCATTTTATTTTAATTTTAATTTGCGACTGCAAAAGTACATATAATCTTTTTATAACGCGCTATGAAATGTAAATTTCTAAAATAGAAGCTTTTCCATTCAAAATAAAGGCATTTATCTCAGCCGGAACTAAAATTGTATCTCCTTTTATATACGTGTTTTTAAAACCGTCATATTCAATTTCAAAACTTCCTTCAATACACATATAAACCGTAAAAGACGCACCTGATTTTTTAACCTCAACTTTGCTTTCTAACGGAATATAATTCGTTGTAAAATACGGGCAATCAACAACAACATTTGAAGTATTTGTTTTTGATTCGTATTTTTTCTGTGTTTCTACCTTATTATAGTTTATCGCATCAAGTGCTAAATCTACATGCAATTCTCTTTTGTTTCCCTGCGCGTCTACACGATCAAAATCATACAAGCGATAGGTAATGTCTGATGTTTGCTGAATTTCTGCTACAACCAAACCGGCACCAATGGCGTGAACTGTTCCTGTTTCCAGAAAGAAAACATCTCCGGGTTTTGCTTTTACATCATCTAAAATAGAAACTAATGTATTATCGTGTAAATGTTTCAGGTATTCTTCTTTGCTTGAATTTTCTTTAAATCCAACAATGATTCTCGCATCTACATCAGCTTGTGTTACAAACCACATTTCGGTTTTACCAAATGAATTGTGACGCTCTTTTGCCAATTTATCATTCGGATGTACTTGTATCGAAAGATCTTCTCTTGCATCAAGGTACTTAAAAAGCAACGGAAATTGTTTGCCAAAACGCTTGTAAACTTCAGTTCCTAAAATTTCGTTTGGTGTTTCATCAATAAGTTCCATTAATGATTTTCCTTTCAAAACTCCATTTGCTACAACACTTACATCGCCTTCTACAGTTGATAATTCCCAGCTTTCACCAGTTATTTTTGAAGTAATAGGTTTATTAAGAATTGTTTTTAGTTTTTCTCCTCCCCAGATTCTGTCTTTTAAAATGGGTTCAAATTGCAAAGGGTACATTTTCGGTTTCATAAGTTTAATTTCGGCTACTATTTATTACTTCTTTTTAATTAGATACTAATTCTTTAACTGTTTCTAATGCTTTCGGAATATGTTTGGATGCATTCATACTATCAAAAATATAAATTACAACGCCATTCCTGTCTATTATATACGTGACTCTTCCCGGTAAAAGACCAAATAAATTATTGTGAACACCAAAAAGATGTCTCAATTTTTTATCCTGATCTGATAACAATATAAAAGGCAACTCGTACTTTTTAGCAAATTTGTGGTGTGATTTTACACTATCGCTGCTAATACCAATAACTTCAGCACCTAAATCTTTAAAATCTTCGTATTGGTCTCTAAAACTGCACGCTTCAGTAGTACAACCCGGCGTATTATCTTTTGGATAAAAATAAATTACAAGTGGCTTTCTTCCTAAAACACTTTGGCTTTCAAAAACTTCTCCGTGACTATTTTTTGCAGTAAAATTCGGAACTATATCTCCTATTTTTAATGACATTTATTATTCTCCTTTATAAGTTACAAAATTGCGGTCCGTTTCATTCAAAACGATTTCTAAATCAAAATCGGGTTGAATTCTTTTTCTAATTTTATTCCATATCACAACCGCAATATTTTCTGCAGTTGGATTCAAATCCTGAAATTCCGGAACATCCAGATTCAGGTTTTTGTGATCAAACGGTACTTCTACTTCTTCGCGTATAATGTCCGCTAATACTTTCACATCTAAAACAAAACCAGTTTCGGGATCAATTTTTCCTGTAACACTAACCGTTAAACCATAATTATGACCATGAAAATTGGCATTGTTGCATTTTCCAAAAACAGCATCGTTTTTTTCAAATGTCCAATCCTTCCTGTGCAATCGATGTGCAGCATTAAAATGTGCTTTTCTTGATATGGTTACTTTCATTAGGTTTTTGGTTAGTAAGGTTAAATCTTATGGTCTTCTAAATAATGATAAAATTCATCAAAAATTATTTTAAACCAAACTGTATAAATTTCGGGCTGTTTTTCAATATCTGCTTTAATCTCTTCAATTTTCATCCATTTCCAATCCTCAACTTCATCTGGATTGATGGCCGGATCTTCATTATAATACCCAATCATAACATGATCGAGTTCGTGTTCTGTCAAACCATTATCAAAAGGCGCTTTGTATATAAAATGAAAAAGCTCTTTCAACTCGGTTTTAAAACCCATTTCTTCAAAAAGCCTTCTGCTTCCGGCTTCAATATTTGTTTCTCCTTCACGTTGATGACTGCAACAAGTATTCGTCCAGAGTAAAGGTGAATGATATTTTTGATGCGCACGTTGCTGTAACATGATTTCATTGTTACTATTTAAAATAAAAACCGAAAAGGCACGGTGCAAAACCGCTTTCTCATGTGCTTCTAATTTTGGCATTAAGCCAATTTGCTCATCATTTTGATTGACTAATATTACGCTTTCTTCTATCATAGGGCATTTTGAACAAACAAAAATACGAAAAAAGTAATGGCTTGAAAATCTCAGAAAAGATTGTGAAAAGTTTAACGAGACAACATCTTCGTAAGGCATTAATATTGAGAGTTATACTTTAGAAAAATTAATTAAAATCCTTTTAAAATAAGGCTTAAAAACTAAAGCTGTTTATTTAACGTAAATAAGAAAAGTTAAATCATACTTAAAAAAAACTCAATTGTAAAGTAGCCGACATTTCTAGACAGACTCTCGTCGTATCTTTGAAAATCCAAAAATAAGCCTCATGAAAATTATGAACACAAAATCCCAATTTTTCAGCCTTTGCTTTCTAATTCCGCTTTTTATTTTTCAAGCTTGCGGACAATCTTCAAAAAAACAAAACACAAAAACTGTTGTAATGGAAAACAAAATCAGTAAACCCGGAAATCCATATTATTCTAATACCGATACCACAAAACTAAACGTAAGCGATGCTGAGTGGAAGAAAGTATTATCAGACGATGTTTATGCCGTTATGCGCCAAGCAGATACCGAAAGACCTTTTACAGGAAAATATTGGAATACCGATGAAAAAGGAACTTATTACTGCGCTTCATGCGGAAATAAACTTTTTAGATCCGGTGCAAAATTTGCAAGCAGCTGCGGATGGCCGAGTTTCTTTGAACAAGACAACAAAAAAAGTGTGATCTATAAAAGCGATAATTCACTGGGAATGGAAAGAATTGAAGCACTTTGCGGTCGTTGCGGCGGACATTTAGGCCACTTATTTGACGACGGCCCGGAACCAACCGGAAAACGCTATTGCATGAACTCGATTGCTCTTGATTTTATTCCTGATAACAAATAATATAACTATGAAAAATATACTTGCTATTTGCCTTTTTGCATTATCGCTAAACGGATTTGCACAGGCAAAAAAAACTTCAAATCTTGAAACCATTACAGTTGGCGGAGGATGCTATTGGTGCGTTGAAGCTGTTTACGAAAATTTGAACGGAGTAAAATCTGTTGTCTCAGGATTTTCGGGAGGAAAAGTTGCAAATCCTACTTATGAGGAAGTTTGCACAGGAACAACAGGTCACGCCGAAGTAGTTCAGATTACGTATGATAAAACAGTAACAGATATTAATGAAATTTTTCAGGTTTTCTTTACCGTTCACGATCCTACAACTTTAAACAGACAAGGCGCAGATGTTGGAACACAATATCGCTCTGTTATTTTCTATAAAAATGAAGAGCAAAAAAAAGCTGCTCAAAGCATTATTGCAGAACTTAATAAAGCAAAAGTTTACGACAGCCCAATTGTGACTAAAGTCGAGCCTTTTACAAAATTTTATAAAGCCGAAGATTATCATCAAAACTATTATGCAAACAACAAAAGTCAGCCGTATTGCAAAATGGTGATTCAGCCAAAAATAGAAAAATTCGAAAAAGTTTTTAAAAGCAAACTCAAAAAGAAATAAAGCAACAATAAAAAAAGAGGGAAATGAACTAAATCATTTCCCTCTTTTCTTTTAAAATAGATTTTGACTAAACTTATTTAGCAACTTTTTTAAATCTCATCATTGGCACATCGCCTTGAATTAGATTTAGTTTTCCGTCTTTATCAATAGAATAACTTGTGATTTTTTTCATCTGCTGCAAAAATTGTGCTTCTCCTCCACCATCACAAAACATCATTGTACTTGGTCCAGGCTCTCCAAAAGTCAAAGAATTTCCATTTAAAGTAAATGGCGCGCTGTAGCCATTACATCCGTTATTACCAAAAACATTTTTTTCTTTCTGATCAAAAGTAATTTGTGGTTTTTTATTTGGATACAATCCTTCAAAAGCAATTCTTGGTCCTGAAATATATTCTAATTCCCAAGTTGTATCATAAATACTGGCCGCACTTTTGGTTTCTTTTGATGCCATGCATGAAGTAAGTAATACAGTTAAAACCGAAAGGATTGCAATGGTATGTTTTTTCATAATGTGTTTGTTTTGAATTAAAATAATTTGTTTGTTTTTGAAGATTAATATTAGTCTCTAACATTCCTTTCTCAATATTCATGCCCAGTTTCAAGTTTTAAATAGAAAAAGTTTAACCATTAAGTTGAAATATTTTCATCTCTAAGTTACGTGTTTTTCTTAAAAAACAATATTAATACAAGATCAAAATTCCATTATGCAATTGTATTTTTTGTAATTTGCAACGATCAAAAAACTAAAATAATCAATAAAAAACCACAAAAATGAAGCAATTTCTTTTATTGTTTGCCTTCTTAATTACTATTCTTCCAATTTATTCACAAGAAAACCTGCCAAGCGATTATTTATCAAAGGAATTCCATAAAGGACGCCGTGAAGCTTTCAGAGCATTAATGCCTGCTAATTCTGTAGCGGTAGTTTTCTCCTATCCGGAAAGAGTTTTTTCTAAAGATATTAATTACAACTATCACGCAAATCCTGACCTATATTACCTAACAGGATACAAAGAACCTGATGCTGTTTTATTTATTTTTAAAGAAGCTCAGGCAAATGGCGAAACAGAATTATTTTTTGTCAGAGAAAAAAATGCAAGTCGCGAAATGTGGACCGGAAGACGTTTGGGAATTGACGGAACAAAATCTAAATTGGGAATTTCGACGGTTCATAACGGAAAGGATTTCAAGGATTTCGCTATCGATTTTAAAAAATTCGACAAAATAATTTACGATAAAATTCCGACTGATATTAGTACTAATAAAAGTGGTTTTGATCTTTTTGGTTTGCTGGAAAGTTTTAAAACGAAAGCCGGAATAGCAACAGAAAATGAAGCTTCTTTAGAACTTTTCAGAACGATTACAAACTCATTGAGAGAAATCAAAACGCCTGAAGAAATGGTTTTGATGCGTAAAACGGTTAAACTTTCCTGTATTGCTCACAACGAAGTAATGAAAGCCGTTGGACCAGATATGAGCGAAAACGAAGCTGACGGAATTCATGCATATATTCACAGAAGATATGGCGCTGAAGACGAAGGTTATCCGCCAATTGTTGGAGCCGGAGCTAACGGATGTATTTTGCATTATGGAGAAAACAACAGCACCAAAATTGACAATCAGTTATTATTGATGGATGTTGGTTCTGAGTATCACGGTTACTCTGCCGATGTTACCAGAACAATTCCTGCAAACGGAAAATTTACAGCTGAGCAAAAAATAATCTATCAATTGGTTTTTGATGCGCAGGAAGAAGTTTTTAAAATCTGTAAAGAAGGAACGCCTATTCAGGATTTAACTAAAAAATCGAAAGAAGTTATTGCTTCCGGATTAATTAAATTAGGAATTATCACTGATCCTAATGATGTTAAAATCTATTATCCACATGGCTGTTCGCATTTTCTTGGTTTAGATGTTCATGATAAAGGAAATTATATGGGCAACTTAAAAGAAAACATGATACTTACTGTTGAACCTGGAATTTATATTCCGGCAAACAGCAAATGCGATAAAAAATGGTGGAATATTGGTGTTCGTATCGAAGATGATATTCTCATCAAAAAAGATTCATACGAAAATCTATCGGCGGAATCTCCTAGAAAATGGGATGAAATCGAAAAATTAGCTGCGCAAAAAAGCACTTTCAACGAAATGAAATTTCCTAAAATATAATTGATATTGGCCACGAATTTCACAAATTTACACTAATTAATTCGTGGCGAAAAAACCAAAACCTCGTTTCATTTGAAGCGAGGTTTTTTTGTTCACATTTAAAACAAGAGTTTAAAACGTAACCTGAATTTTACCGTACTTTGTATTCCTAAAATAATATAAAATGAAAGCACTTACCTTCTGTACTTTTGGAGATTCTGATGTTTTAGAATATAAAGAAATTCCAAATCCGGAATTAAAAAGCGATGAAATTTTAGTCGAAATGAAAGCTATCGGATTAAATTTTGCCGATGTTTACAGACGAAAAGGAAATTATCATTTAAAAGGAAATCCACCGTTTATTGCCGGTTATGAAGGCGCAGGAATTGTAGTTGAGAACAACAATCATCCCGAATATAAAGTTGGAGATCGCGTGGCTTTCGCCGATGTTCCATTCGCCAATGCAGAATTGGTTGCGGTAAATGTAAATCATGTTTTACCGTTGCCGGAAGCCGTTTCGTTTGAAACCGCAGCTTCAATATTGCTACAAGGTTTAACAGCGCATTATTTAGCAACCGACAGTCATAAAACCCAAAAAGGAGAAACCGTTTTAATTCACGCAGTTGCTGGCGGAGTTGGTCAGATTTTGACTCAAATCAGTAAACTTTTAGGTGCAAATGTTATTGGTTTGACCTCATCTCCAGACAAAGCAAAAGTTGCCTACGAACAAGGCGCAGATCATGTGTTTTTATATAATGAAGATTGGAAATCGGACATTTTTAAAATACTTCCAAAAGGCGTTGATGTTGTTTACGACAGTATCGGAAGTACATTAAAAGAAAGTTTTGAAGTTACCAAAGAATGCGGTCAGGTCGTTTTCTTCGGAATGGCGGGTGGCGATCCTGAATTTGTAGACCCAAGAATGCTGATGGACGGTTCTAAAACGTTAACCGGCGGCGATTTATGGAGTTATTTAAATTCTAAAGAAGAAAGAATTAAAAGAGCCAATCAACTATTTAATTGGATTATCGAAGGGAAAATTAAACTTTCAGAACCCACTTCTTTCAAATTATCAGAAGGAAAATTGGCGCATGATTTTCTTGAAAGCCGAAAAAGTACAGGGAAAATAATTTTGATTCCGTAAGTTTTAAAGCATTTTTCCAAATACTTTCACTACTTATTACGTACTTTTTGTCATCCCGAGGAACGAGGGATCTCCACAAGTAGCTCTACAAAGATTGGCAATTTTAATTATGGAGTTTCTTGCGGAGATCCCTCGTTCCTCGGGATGACAAACAAAGTGGAGACAAAAAATTATTAATTTTACAACTGATTAATTTCAATCTTTGTCAATTCAGATAATTCTAATATTCTTGCAACATCTTTTTTATTTGCCACAAAAAACAAATAATTATCTCCGTGGGTATCGTAAGTCATTAATTCCAGACCTCTTTTTTCTAAAGCCGATTGAATGTACGGAAACAAATCATGACTATACGTTTCTTCCGGATATGCAAAATTTAGCTCTTCGCCAATCATTTCTGAAATGAAATATTCGGCATCTTCTGGATCAAACTTCCAGTCACTGTTCCAGCAATCGATACTTTCAAAAAAATCCCACTGACCCTGAACTATCTCATGATATTCTTTTGCTTCTTTTTTAAAATTCTTCAAAAGCTTTTTTGATTGTTTCTGAACCAATTTTTCCTCTACATTACCTCTTGAAACCAAATTAATGAATTCTTCGAAAGTTCCCTGCGTAACTTCAATATCCTCAGGCAGCAAACCCTCTAGCGATGGCAATGGAATACCTTGAGGTAATTCTATTTTTAAATATTGGCAAATACCCTGCAAAACTTTTTCAAATTCCTTAAATCCAATTGTTTGAATCTCATTTTTAGGATTATTGATATCAATATATTCTGTATCTAAAATTGCTTTTGTATAATCCATAAAAAAATTATGGTTGTACAAAATTCTAAAATCATTAGTTTCTAAACTATTTGTACAACAAAAAAATATGACGAAATTGTGCAAAACGTGTTTTAGGTACTTTTTCATTTCCGGAGTTGGCACCGTATAAAACTGAATGTGTATATAATCGTATTCTAATTCTTCAAGCATTTGCTCTTGGGAAACAGGTCCTATGTTAATCTTTTTATACAATTCATTCAAAACTTCGTAGGCATTTTTAAAACCTGCTTTTTTAATTTCATTTTGCGCTTCTTCATAATCAAACGAAGTTGGAAAAGAGTATAAACTCACAGAAACCTTATCGTGAATTCCTTTCATTTTAAATTCAAATCTATTTTCCTCATTGTATAAATAAGTGTAAATAGCATCAATAACATCAAAAGATACAATTGATTTTGGGTCGTTATTTCGACCAAATAAATTAGAAAAGAAATCTTTCATACTGATATATTATTTTAAAGTTTCAGCAATCATTAAAGCACATTTTTCGCCGTCAATCGCTGCAGAAATAATTCCGCCTGCATACCCTGCTCCTTCTCCACACGGATACAAACCTTTTATTTGCAAATGCTCATAAGTTATTTGATCTCTTGGTATTCTGACTGGCGATGAAGTTCTGCTTTCCGGCGCATGCAAAATCGCTTCATTGGTTAAGTAACCGCGCATCGATTTTCCGAATTCCTTAAAACCTTCACGTAAAATTTGCGATAAAAATCCGGGAAAAACTTGTCCCATTTCTACTGAAGTCGTTCCAGGAACATACGAAGTTTTTGGAATATCTGTTGAAACTTTATTTTGTGTAAAATCGATCATTCGTTGTGCCGGAACTTTTTGGGTTTGCCCCGCCAAATGCCACGCTTTTTGTTCGATACTTTTTTGAAATTCCATTCCGGCCAAAGCGCCAAATTTTTGGAAAGGTTTAAAATCTTCCAATTTTAATTCGATCACGATTCCTGAATTTGCAGTTGCCTGATCTCTTTTTGATGGTGACCAACCGTTTGTAACAACTTCGCCCGGACTTGTAGCACATGGCGCAATTACACCACCTGGACACATACAGAAAGAATACATTCCGCGACCATTCACTTGTTTTACAATTGAGTATGGTGCCGGAGGTAAATGTTCACCACGGTAATCACAACTGTACTGAATGCTGTCAATTAATTCCTGAGAATGTTCGGCACGAACCCCCAAAGCAAAAGGTTTAGCTTCAATAAAAATTTTCTTTTTATCTAATAATTCAAAAATATCACGCGCCGAATGCCCCGTCGCTAATATTAATTTATTCGCAAGAATCTTGTCTCCGTTTTGAGTTACAATTCCTTCGACTTCATTATTTTTCACTAAAATATCCGTTACTCGTGTATCAAACAAAACATGACCACCAAATTCAATGATTTTGTTTCGAATGTCTTCGATAATTTTCGGCAGTTTATTTGTTCCGATGTGCGGATGTGCTTCAACCAAAATATCTTCTGAAGCTCCAAAAGCAACTAAAAGTTCTAAAATTCTGGTAACATCACCTCGCTTTTTAGAACGTGTATATAATTTTCCGTCAGAATAAGTTCCTGCTCCGCCTTCACCAAAACAATAATTAGAATCCTCGTTTACCAAATGATCAACATTGATTGCTTTTAAGTCGCGTCGGCGTCCGCGAACATCTTTTCCACGTTCGATTACAATCGGCTTTAAGCCTAATTCTATTAATTGCAATGCTGCAAAAAGTCCTGCCGGGCCAGCGCCAACAACAATCACTTCCTGAGCCGATGAAACGTCTTTATATATAGGTAGCTCGATTTTAGTTTCCTGAAAAGGTTCCCCCTGCAAATAAATAAGCACTTTCAAGTTGATTTTTATCGCTTTCTGGCGCGCATCTATTGAGCGTTTTAGAATCGAAACGTGTTGAATTTCTTTTGGAGAAACTTTTATTTGTTTAGACAAATAGTCTTTCAGCAACAATTCGTTTGCAGCTATTTCCGGAGTTACCTGAAGTAAAAGTTCTTTTGGCATTGTATCTTATTTATTCTATTAGCTTTTCTATCTATGAAAAGAAGATGCAAAAATACTATTTTGAACTGACTTTATATAATTCGCTAAGATTTTTAAAGGTATTGCTTTGCAAAAACACAAAGTTCGCAAAGCTTTGTGTTGATCTAGCTTTGCGAACTTTGTGTTTTCTATGCGTAAAGTAAAATTAAATCTTAGCACACTTTGTGGTTAATTCTACAGTAAATTTTTAATCTTGCTAAAAAGACTTTGTACCTTTGCACCTCAAAACCTTTGTACCTCAAAAAATAATGTCTAGAAAAATAAAACTGATTTGGGATTTTCGTGGTCCTGCTTCTGCAAAAACAGCCGAACATCATGAAATTCATTTAAAGGAATATATCGCGATAGAAAAACTTCCGTTGAATATTACAGGTTTTAAAATCATCAACGAAATGCAGGCAATTGCTTTTATGGTTGTCACCGATGAAAATATGATTCCTGTAAGAGATGCTTTGAAACCGCATCGTGGGGAAGTATATGTGGAATAAAATTCCAATAAAAAAAAATTCCAAATTCCAATTGCTTCACAGCTTTGAAATTTGGAATTATATTCTTTAAGTCTTTTTTGTTTTGGAATTTGGAATTTTTTTATTGGAATTTCTTCTTTTTAATTAGCAACTTCACTAATAAATTTAATACGCATTAAACGTAATTCATCAATATCATAATCGCCATCGAATTCTTTTAGTGCGTCTTCGATTTTATCAGATTCTGATTCCATGAAATAATCATGAATTTCTTCCTGCTGATCATCGTCGAGCATATCATCAACCCAATATTTGATATTTAATTTGGTTCCTGCATAAACAATTTGCTCCATTTCTTTAATCAGGGCATCCATTGTAAGTCCTTTGGCAGAAGCAATGTCATTTAAGGATAATTTTCGATCTATATTCTGAATGATATATAATTTATTGGCAGAATTTACTCCTGTCGATTTTACTACTAAATCATCCGGACGAATAATGTCATTATCTTCAACATAACGATTAATCAGGGTAACAAAATCTGCACCATACTTTTTGGCTTTTCCTTCGCCAACTCCGTGAATGTTGTATAATTCTATTAAACTAATTGGATATTTTAAAGCCATGTCTTCAAGAGAAGGATCCTGAAAAACAACAAATGGAGGAACTCCAAGTTTTTTGGCTACTTTTTTACGTAGTTCGCGCAACATTCCCATCAAAACTTCATCTGCAGTTCCTGATGATTTTGATGCTGTTACTATTGCTTCGTCTTCAGATTCGCTGTATTCGTGATCTTCAGACATCATAAATGAAACCGGGCTTTTAATAAAATCTAAACCTTCCTGAGTGATTTTAATGATTCCGTAAGTTTCAATATCTTTTGAGAGATAGCCTGTAACTAAAACTTGTCTTAGCAAAGCCATCCAATATTTTTCATCGTGATCTGAACCTGCACCAAAAAACGTCTGCGTATCTGTTTTATGTGCTTTAATTACAGCATTTATTCGGCCAATTAAGGTAAATACAATTTCTTTAGATTTGTAAATATGTTTGGTATCGCGAACAATTTCTAATAATTTAACGACTTGCTCTTTGGCTTCAATTTTATTTTTTGGATTACGAACGTTGTCGTCCATATCTGCACCTTCGCCCGTTTCGCTATCAAATTCTTCACCAAAATAATGGAGTAAAAACTTTCTTCTTGACATTGAGGTTTCGGCATAAGCCACAACTTCCTGCAATAGGGCAAAACCAATTTCTTGTTCAGCAACCGGTTTTCCTGACATGAATTTCTCCAGCTTTTCTACATCTTTATAGGAGTAATAAGCCAGACAATGTCCTTCTCCTCCATCACGACCGGCACGACCCGTTTCCTGATAATAACTTTCTAATGATTTTGGAATATCATGGTGAATTACAAAACGAACATCGGGTTTGTCAATTCCCATTCCAAATGCGATTGTTGCAACTACAACATCTACATCTTCCATCAAAAACATATCCTGATGTTTGGCTCGGGTTTTAGCATCTAAACCTGCATGATACGGCACGGCACTAATTCCGTTAACCTGTAAAACTTCGGCAATCGATTCAACTTTTTTACGGCTCAAACAGTAAATAATTCCTGATTTGCCTTTATGTTGTTTGATGAACCGAATAATATCCGATTCTATATTTTTAGTTTTTGTACGAACTTCGTAATATAAATTAGGTCTGTTAAATGATGCTTTAAAAGTTGTCGCATCAGACATGTCCAGGTTTTTAAGAATATCTTCCTGAACTTTTGGTGTTGCAGTTGCGGTAAGTCCTATAATAGGTACCTGACCTAATTGTTTTATTATATTTTTCAGGTTTCGGTATTCCGGTCTAAAATCATGTCCCCATTCTGATATACAATGTGCTTCATCAATGGCTACAAATGAAATTGTTACACTTTGCAAAAAAGCAACATATTCATCTTTTGTTAAAGATTCCGGAGCCACATACAAAAGTTTGGTCAAACCAGAAGTTATATCTTTTTTTACTTGTGCAATCTCTGTTTTGGTAAGGGAAGAATTCAGTACGTGCGCAATTCCGTTTTCTGAAGAAAGGCTTCGAATAGCATCGACCTGATTTTTCATCAAAGCAATTAAGGGAGAAACAACAATAGCGGTTCCATCCTGAATTAAAGCGGGTAATTGATAACAAAGAGACTTTCCACCACCTGTAGGCATAATTACAAACGTATTCTCTTTACCTAAAATACTTGTAATGACTTGCTCTTGCAAGCCTTTAAATTGGCTAAAGCCGAAATACTTCTTTAATTCCTTGTGTATTTCAATTTCGTTTGAATTCATTCTTTATATTAATGGATATTTTGTATAAATTTGCAACACATAAAGATACAACTTTCTTTTATACATACAAATTTTAAATATCCTGTTTTGATTACAAAGGAAAATATATTGGCGATCGCCAAAAAAACAATACTCTCTGAAAGTGAAGCAATTACAAAGCTAATTGATTTTCTGGACGAAAATTTCTACGAAGCAACCCAACGTATTTACGAAACTAAAGGTCGATTGATCGTTACAGGCATCGGAAAAAGCGCGATCATAGCGCAAAAAATGGTTGCGACTTTTAACTCTACAGGAACACCATCTATGTTTCTGCACGCCTCAGAAGCCATTCACGGCGATTTAGGCATGATTCAGAAAGAAGATATTATTATTTGTATTTCGAAAAGCGGTAATAGTCCGGAAATCAAAGTTTTAGTTCCGTTGTTAAAACGCTTTGGAAATATCCTAATCGCCATTACAGGAAACGTTACTTCATCTTTGGCAAAAGGTTCAGATTATGTTCTCAACACAACTGTTGATATGGAAGCATGTCCTATAAATCTTGCTCCAACAAACAGCACGACAGCCCAACTTGTTATGGGAGATGCTCTCGCAGTTTGTTTGATGGAAATGCGTGATTTCAAGCCCGAAGATTTTGCCGTATATCATCCTGGCGGAGCTTTAGGAAAAAAATTATTGCTTCGTGTAAAAGACATGATTGAACATTCGTTAAAACCAATGGTTACTCCCGATACATCAATTAAAAAAGCTATTTTTGAAATATCAGAAAAAAGATTGGGCGTAACAGCTGTAATCGAAGACAATAAAATTATTGGAATAATTACCGACGGAGACATCCGAAGAATGCTAAATGACGTAGATACTATTGCTGACTTAACTGCAAGAGATATTATGTCAAAAAATCCTAAGTTAGTATCATCAGAAACTATGGCGGTTGATGCGTTAAATATTTTAGAAGATTTTTCGATAACACAGCTTATTGTTGCTGACAATGGCGAGTACAAAGGAGTATTACATTTACATGATATTTTAAAAGAAGGAATCGTATAATGGCAAAAAAAAACCTTGGCGAGATGTCATTTTTAGACCATCTCGAAGAATTAAGATGGTTATTAGTTAGAAGTACAATTGCTATTATGATAATGGCTTTTATCACTTATTTTATTAGTGATTACTTATTTGATCAAATTATTTTAGGCCCAATAAGACCTACTTTTTTTACCTACGTTTGGTTTTGCGACTTATCACATCAATTAGGATTTGCTGACAGTATTTGTATTACTGAATTGAATTTCATTATTCAGAATACAGAAATGGAAGGTCAGGTAAACATTTTTGTATGGATGTGTATTCTGGCGGGTTTCATCTTGAGTTTCCCTTATATTTTATGGGAACTTTGGAAATTTATCAGCCCTGCTCTGTACGAAAAAGAAAGAAAAAATGCGAGAGTATTTATTTTTACTTCTTCTCTTCTATTCTTCTTAGGCGTTATATTTGGATATTTTATTGTTATTCCGATGTCAGTGAATTTCGTTGCGACTTTCTCTGTTAGTGATGTTGTAAAAAATCAATTTACGCTAGATTCTTATATGGGAATGGTAAAAACAAGTGTCCTGGCGAGCGGATTATTTTTTGAATTGCCTATTATCATTTATTTCTTAACCAAATTAGGTTTAGTTACTCCTGAATTTTTAAGAAAATATTGGAAATACGCAGTTATCTTAATCCTGATTATCGCTGCAATTGTAACACCTCCGGATGTTGTGAGCCAAACTATTGTTGCTATACCAATGCTAATTATATACGAAGTTAGTATCCTGATTTCGAGAGTTGTTTATAAAAATAAATTAAAAGAAAATGTCTGATATCATTCAAGAATTTAATGACTATCGTTCTAAAATGAACGAAAAATTATTGGCTGACAACAATAAAATTGTAAAGCGAATTTTTAATCTTGACACTAATGCTTATGCTCCCGGAGCTCTTGATGTAAAAACAAAAGAACTTTTAGGTTTAGTAGCTTCTGCAGTTTTACGTTGCGATGACTGCGTAAAATACCATTTAGAAACCAGCCACAAAGAAGGTGTTACCAAAGAAGAAATGATGGAAGCGATGGGAATTGCAACTCTTGTTGGAGGAACAATTGTTATTCCTCATTTACGCAGAGCTTACGAATTCTGGGAAGCTTTAGAAGAATCTGAAACTAAATAATTGTTAATACGTCTAACTGTTGAATCGTTTATTCGTTTATTTGTAACGACTAAACGATTTATTGATTAAACAATTAAACAGTTAAACGATTAAACTTAAAAAATGAAATTAAGAGCCGATAATTTAATCAAAACTTATAAGGGACGTAGTGTTGTAAAAGGAATTTCTGTTGAAGTAAATCAGGGGGAAATCGTTGGGCTTTTGGGACCTAATGGTGCCGGAAAAACAACTTCATTTTACATGATTGTGGGATTGGTAAAACCAAATTCAGGAAACATTTATCTTGATGATTTGGATATTACAGATTATCCGATGTATAAACGTGCCCAGCAAGGAATTGGTTATTTGGCTCAGGAAGCTTCGGTATTTAGAAAATTAAGTATTGAAGATAATATCCTAAGCGTTTTACAATTGACTAAACTTTCTAAAGAAGAGCAAATTGCCAAAATGGAAAGCTTAATTGAAGAATTTAGTTTAGAACATATTCGTACGAACCGAGGTGATTTACTTTCAGGAGGAGAACGCCGTCGTACTGAAATTGCACGTGCTTTGGCAACTGACCCAAAATTTATTTTATTGGATGAGCCTTTTGCCGGAGTTGACCCGGTTGCGGTTGAAGATATTCAGCGAATTGTTGCTCAGTTAAAAAACAAAAACATCGGAATTTTAATTACCGATCACAACGTTCAGGAAACTCTAGCTATTACCGATAAAACCTATTTAATGTTTGAAGGTGGAATCCTAAAAGCAGGAATTCCGGAAGAATTAGTTGAAGATGAAATGGTTCGCCGTGTTTATCTTGGACAAAACTTCGAACTTCGTAAAAAGAAACTTGAATTCTAAGAGAAGTAATCAGTCATCAGTTTTTTAGTATTCGGTTTTAATTAAAAAATAATCCAAATGAATTCAGAAAAACCAACACAAGAAGATTATAATAACTGGAATAAGGATCCTAAAAATTGGTTTGGGCCTTTTTATTTCAATAAAGAAGACAAAAGGTTCTTTGTTCCAAAAAGAATAAGCTGGATGGGCTTTACCCTTAATTTTGGAAATACAATCGCAGTCCTAACTATTATTACTTTGTTATTTTTTCTATACAGTGTACGTCGATATCAATAAGATTAGTTTCATAGATAGTAAACTAAAAACTATGATAGCAAAAAACTCCAATTGTTACTCAACAGTAATAAATTGCAATTGTTCTAAATCGCCGTTATAAATATTCACATCAACACGATGTTCAACTCCCGGCAATGATGCTTTTTCTGTAAACTGCCAAAAAAGCCAGTCGTCTTCAATTTTTTCTCTGTAGAAATTGTAATTGGCAATCCAAAACAAATATTCTCCAAACTCTTCCTTTAAAAAATCACCGTAATAACTTTCACCTGTATAAATTATAGGGCGAACCTGATAATGCGCTTCGACTTTGGTCAGCCATCTTTTCAAGCCTTTTTTCAAACTGTCTAAAGATTGATTTTTAGGTAACTTTTCAATATCCAAAACTGGTGGCAAATCGCCTTTTTGCAATTTTACTGTTTTGATAAAAAGATTAGCTTGTTTTATAGAATTTTCATTTGGGCGATAATAATGATAAGCGCCACGCATGATTTTATTTTCCTTTGCTCCTTCCCAATTACGTTTAAACTGCTTGTCAACCCGATCATTTCCGGCGGTTGCGCGAATAAAAACAAATTGCACGGGATATTTTTCTTCAAGAATTTCAACGTCATCCCAATCAACTTCTCCCTGAAATTCAGACACATCAATTCCAATCACTTTTCCTTTATGATTTTCCAGGACTTTAATATTTCTTACGTCTGAAAGATGTTTATCTACTTCGTCCTCCTCCAAAACTTTTCCTGATTTAAAACCAAGATAATAAGCTAATCCGGCGCGATAATGATAAATTGTGCCTAGAAAAATTAACAACAAGACAGCATACATAATAAAACGAACTCCTTTACTAAAAATGGATTTTTTAGGTTTCGCTTTAGAATAGGGACTTCTTCTATTAGTGGTTTTTCTTGCCATTCGAATAAAACTACTTTTTCAGAAAAATGTTATTTACGATTGAAAGTAATACGTAAAAAATAATAATTAAAGGAATTGCAATGTATTGAAGTAATACTACCAACACGATAGAAATCAATAAAAATACGACTTGAAGCGCATTGTCTTTTAAATTGAATTTCTTGAATTTTAAAGAAAATAACGGGATTTCAGCATTCAAAATATAAGCACTGCATAACGTGATTACTAATAAAACCCATTGGTTCGTTAAAATCTCTAACATCAATAAAGAATCAGAGAATTTTAAAACTAATGGCAAACTCAAAATAAAAAGCGAATTAGCCGGTGTTGGCAAACCAATAAAAGAATCGGTCTGGCGTGTATCGATATTAAAATTTGCCAGTCTGTAGCAAGATCCCAAAGTTACTATAAATCCTAAAAACGGAATAGCTGGATTTGTTCCTAATTCGTGCGCACTGTTTAGAAACATAGTGTACATAACAAAGCCTGGTGCAACTCCGCTTGTTACCATATCTGCCAAAGAATCTAATTGTAAACCAAGCGGACTTGAAACTTTAAATAATCGGGCGAAAAAACCATCAAAAAAATCAAAAAAGATTCCTAAACAAACAAAATAAAAAGCCATTTCGTAGTTTGAGGAATCTCCAGTTTCAATAGCTTTAGAAACAAAAACAACTGCGATGCAACCACAAAAAAGATTAATTAACGTAATTAGATTTGGAATGTGCTTTTTGATATTCATGATTTATTTTTGATAAATGGTAAGCGACAAATTTAACATAATAACTCTATGTAAATTGTGTTTTTTAAAGAGTTTTTTATCTAAAATCAACGCTTTCGTAATATTTCTCGAAAGGAAGAAATTAGATGAGTAAAATATTATATTTTTGATGAAAATTAAAACAGACTTCGGTTTGCAAAAAAATATCCTTTGAAGAAACTTTTTGGGCTTTTATTATTTTGGATTTGCACTACACAATATGCACAAACTGTTCGAAAATATTCGAATGAGTTTATGAATATTGGTGTTGATGCTGCAGCATTAGGAATGTCGAGTGCTGTGGTTGCTTCTACAGATGATGTAAATGCTGTTTATTGGAATCCGGCGGGTTTAACCCATCTTGAAGATCATCAAATTTCGTTAATGCATGCCAATTATTTTGCAAATATTGCACAATACGATTACATAGGATATGCAAGTCCGATTGATGAAAGAAGCGCTTGGGGAATTTCGATGATTCGTTTTGGTGTTGATGATATTTTAGATACAACGGAATTAATCGACAATCAGGGAAATATTGATTATAACCGAATAAGCTTATTTTCAACAGCTGACTATGGTTTTACTTTTTCATACGCAAGAAAATTACCTGTTGAAGGATTTCAATATGGTGTAAATGCGAAGGTGATTCGAAGAATTATCGGGAAATTTGCCAACTCATGGGGATTTGGTTTTGATTTCGGACTTCAGTTTGAACGAAACGACTGGAAATTCGGTTTGATGCTTCGCGATATTACAACGACATATAACGTTTGGAATATTGATGAAGAGGAATATGCAAAAATTGCAAATGCGATTCCGGGAGAAAATACAGAACTGCCTGAAAGCACCGAAATTACTTTACCAAAAGCACAATTGGGTGTTTCAAAAAAGTTTGAATTTCATGATGATTACAGTCTTTTAGTAGCTACAAATCTCAATATGCGTTTTGAGCAGACTAATGATATTATTTCATCAAAAGTAGTAAGTATAGATCCTGCGATAGGCTTTGAAGGTGGTTATACTGACTTGGTTTTTTTAAGAGCCGGTGTAGGGAATTTTCAAAATGTAACGCAGTTAGACAATAGTGAAAAAGTAAATTTTCAACCTAATATTGGGTTAGGTTTTAAATATAAAGGCATTCAGGTCGACTATGCTTTAACCGATTTAGGAAACCAAAGTACCGCCTTATATTCGAATATTTTTTCGTTGAAAGTAGATTTAGGTATCTTTAGATAATAATTATAAACCTTATAGAACTTCTTAAAATTTTAAAATCATGAAAAAAGTCAATTTCAAAAAAACACTTTTGAATTTATTATTGTTACTAAGTTTTAGTATTGGTTTAGCACAAAATATTCCACTGTCAAATAATGCAAAAATAAGCATTATTACTTGTGGTCTGGGTAATGAAACTTATTCTTACTTCGGTCATACCGCCATTAGAGTTGCTGATCCCGTTAATAATATTGATGTGGTTTATAATTATGGGGCATTTGATTTTAGAACACCCAATTTCGTAGCAAAATTTACTAAAGGAGATTTACAATATTTTGTAATTACACATTCTTTTACTGAATTTACAGATGAATATAATACAGAGAAAAGAAGTGTTTTTGAGCAGGAATTACTTATTCCGCAAGACGTAAAACAAAAACTTTTTGACAAGTTAAATGCTACTTTACTTTCTGAAAATCGTTATTACACTTATAAATTTATTGATAAAAACTGCACTTCGATGGTGGTTGATATTGTTAATTCGGTTTTAAATGAAAATGTAATTGTAAAAAAAGGAGATACTGATATAACGTACCGCTCTATTTTATATCCTTATTTTGATGGTCATTTTTACGAAAAATTGGGAACGAGTATTATTTTCGGAACAAAAGTAGATCAGTTAGGAACCAAAATATTTTTGCCTTTCGAATTAAAAAATAGTTTAGATAAAACTACGTATCAAAATCATCCTTTAGCAGCAAAAAGTAAAACTATTTTGAGTTTTGAGAAAGAGACACCAACTTCATGGTGGAATAATATTTATTCCTATTTAATTATTCTTGCCTTCGTAGTTTTGGCACATCATAAAACGGTTGACAAAATCTATCTTTTGATTTTATCTTTTATGGGAATATTTTTTGTTTCTGTTGGATTTTATTCTTTTCATCAGGAATTATCCATGAACTACAACATCCTTTTATTTAGTCCACTTCTGTTGGTTTTGATTTTTTTCTCAATCGCAAAAAACAAAAGATGGACGTATAGATTTGCTGTTTTACATTTACTTTTCCTGATTGTCTACAGTATATTTATGATTGATAAAGCACACTTTCTTATTGTTTTACCAATGATAATTACGAGTGGTTTTGTTCTGGTCAGAGTTGATATTCGAAACAAAAAACGTATTCCGATTATTATCTAAAAACTATTGTCCTCGATAAAATACAATCGTTGTAATGGTTTTGAAAGTAATGCTTAAATCCAGAAAAACGCTTCGATGCTTGATGTAATACAAATCATATTGCAGCTTTATCAAACTCTCTTCTATCGATTCTCCGTAAGAATAATTAACCTGTGCCCAACCTGTCAAACCAGGTTTCACAACATGTCTTGTTTCATAAAACGGCATTATTTTAGCAATTTCATCAACAAAAAATGGTCGTTCAGGTCTTGGGCCTATTACAGCCATATCTCCTATTAAAACATTAAAAAACTGTGGTAATTCATCAATTCTGGCTTTACGCATGAATTTACCAAGTGGTGTAATACGCTTATCGTTTGATGTTGCAAATGTGGCTCCGTTTGCTTCGGAGTTTTCAACCATAGTTCTAAACTTATAGATTTTAAACGGAATTCCGTTCTTGCCTATTCGTTCTTGTGTATAAAACAAACTTCCTTTGTTTCCTATCAAATTTCCAATATAAAGAAAAGGAATAATAACAAAACAAATAAGCAACCCAAGACAAGAAAAAATTAGTTCAATAAAACGAACTAATAATAAATACAACCTATTATTATTGCTTCTGCTAAAAGGAAAAAAACGGTAAAAATCTCTGGCAATATATTGAACAGGAATTCGCTGCGTTTTACTTTCGTATACTTGTGTGTACTCTCTGATAACATTTCCTGATTCTAATAAATGAAGCAATTGCTGGTATAATTCTGCCGTAATTCCATCAGTGTTTTGAGAAGCAATTACAATTTCTGCAATATCATTACTTACAACGAAACTCCTTAGTTTTTCCTTTTTGATTTCTTTTACATAATGAAAATCGATCTCTTTTTCGCAAACAGAATCTGAGTTTACGTAACCGATTATTTTGTAATGAGGGTCAACATTTTCAAGTCCTAAAACCAATTCTTCGACCTGGCTTTTATCGCATATCAAAACTACATTCTGAACAAAACGATGCGAGGCTAAAAAATAAAAATATAAATATCTCCAGGATAATAATGCGAAAAGAATGGCAAAATAAAAGATTACAATTGCAATTCTGTTTTTTGGAAGTTCGGGTGATAAAACCGGGGTCAGCAAATAAACAAACACAGTTGTAGTTGCGGTAAAAACAGTGCTTTTAGTCGTTTGCACCTGATTACTGGCTACTTGCAAATTGTACATTTCAAATATAGAACCAAAAATGAATATGTAGGATATTAATACAACTTCCCAGTAATAATTTTCGATAGAGAACTTAAAATATTGGAAATTTGAAATCTGGCTCAAAATATAGAGCGTAATCAGGACAAAGAAAGCGTCAAAGATATGAAGTAGTACTTTTCTTTCCGATATCTCGAAATGAATTTTCTTTTTTGTAAACATTGGTTATTTGGTTTTGTTTGGGGCTAAAACTTGAACAAATGTATCACAAAAAAAATAATATAACCGATCTAATTTTCAGGTTTTTTTGGAATTTTAACCTGAACCGAAAGTAGTGTCAAAGCATAAACGAATGCGGGCGCTGCCGTACGCATAGATGCATGATTAATCGTAAACAGCCAAAAGACATAAAAAGATAAAATATATAAATGTTGTTTATTGTTGATATAAAGGACAAGCGGGGTTATAAATAATAAAATAAGCCCTAAAATACCAAAAATCCCATGTTCACTTAACATACGGGTTATTTCGTTATGAGAGGCGACATCTGTACCAAAAGTCTGTTTTCTAAATTGTTTTCCCATTCCGGCTCCTACTCCCATAATAGGATTATCAAGAAAAAGTTTTATTTCAGAATCCATAATTTCCTCACGTCCTCCTAAGTTGTCTTTTTTAATCCTTCCTTTAGCATCTTTATTAGCGTAACGTTTATCAATAAGTCCTCCGGTTTGTATTGATGTATACGTCCAGATTCCGGCACCCATTAATCCGGTTAATACAAAAATAAGGGCAAATTTGCTTCTCCCTTTTGCATTAGAAAAATAATACAGTAAAAACAACAGGCAAACAATCATTACGATTCCCGTAATAATACCACCTCTTGAAAAAGTTACAATACCACGGTAACTAACAAATATTAATAAAATCGCGTTTAGAATTGTTTCTTTTTTAGTTTTTGAAAATAACAGAAATTGTGTAAAAAAAATAAAAATCCCTAATCCTAAAACAGTAGAAACCTGATTTGGACCAAATCCTCCCGAAGTTTCAAAATTAGACTGTGTTCCGGTTACAACGTCTTTTACACTCGGATTGTATAAAAATAAATACACTGTAGTAGTTAAAATAGGCATTCCTATCGCTACTAAAATGGTTTGAAGATTATCAAAATCAATCTTTCTCTTAAACATATAAATAGAACAAATGGCTAAGCAAACCGGACCGGAGAGGTTAAAAAATAAAGATTTTTTAACATCGCCATTATAATCTATCTCTCTAAAAGTCATTAATATTCCGGGAACTAATAAAATAAGGAAAAACCAATAGATATATGCACTGGAAGAAAAATTACTGTATCCCATTCCTAAAAGCATAAAGAATATAATATTAAACTTTATATATTCGTTATTAAAATTACCTCCTGTCATTCTAATAAAAACCTCAGCACCAACTAAATAGGCAGCAACCCAAAGCACTTCATTATTTTTATTTTTTGAATTATAAACGATATAAAAACCAACAAGAGGAATTAAAATCGCATATAATTTTGACAAAAAAGGAGCAACAAAAACTACTAAAGCAATTAATGAGTGAATAATTACAATAAGAGTATATGATAATGTTTTATTTTTCATCAATATTTATAGTGATTTTTTTCGGAACAAAATTAGTGAAAGAATGCAACCATAAAACATAATCCTTTATAATTGATTTTTGACTATAATTTAATTCAACGAAGCTATTCAATTTTAAACCCATTTCTACTCTGTAATTTTTGTTTTCAATTAATTTTGAGATTGATTCTGAAAACTGATTCAGGTTATTAGATTCAACTACCAATCCTTCTTTCTCTGAAATAATTACTTTTGAGATCTCTCCTACGTTCGTAGCAACAACAGGCAATTTATGCAATCCATATTCTAATACTGCCAATGGAAGTCCTTCTGATAATGAAGGCAATACCGCAATATCAGCTTGTTTTAATGCAGAGGCAACATTATCAGTCGTACCGTAAAAAAAAACAGTTTTGTCCAGCTTTAAATCTAATATCAGTTTTTTGATTTTTTTTGCATAATCGTCTTCAAAGTCTTTTCCGAATAAATGAAAAGTCCATTCTTTATGTTCTTGTCTAATTATATTAGCGGCTTCAATGAGTAATGTATGATTTTTTTGCGGCCGTAAATTTGCTACACAAATAATTCTTTTCCCTTCTATTCCCTGCAAAATTACTTCTGAATCTGAATGAGATGAATTATCGATGAAATTTGGAAAATAAATCACATTTGAACAATGCAAATACGATTCTGACCAATTTTTTAAGGCCGAATTTACCGCAATAGTTCCTATAAAAAAGAAAGAACCAAACTTTAATCCTATATTTTTTCTGGCAGATAAATCAGAAGAAATTCCGTAATGATCATGCCAGATAATTTTTATTGCAGGTAGAATCAGCTTCACTAAAACTGCAATAAAAAAAGACGAACTATGAGCGTGAATTACCTCAACCTTATTTGTAACTAAGTAACTTCTTAAACAAAATATAGCCCGAAAATCTATACTTTTCTTTCTCTGTAAAAACAGATATGAAACTTTTGAATCGATCTGATTTTTCAAAATCCCTTCTTTTCGAGTTGCAATTAAACCAGAAAAAGATATTTCTTCCGCTAAAGCGTTGGCATAATTAACTGCCATTCGTTCAGCTCCTCCAGCTTCTAAAGAGTCTATGATTTGTACAATTCTCATCTTACTAATAACTTCTTAATTTCAGCTTCAAAAAAATCTTTGGTATATTTTTGAGACCATTCAGCAGCTAATTGACTTTTAACCAAAAAGTTGTTTTCGTCTTCTAGTATTTCCTTGATTTGACTTATATCTTTTTCTAAATTCATTTCGATTAAAATACCTCTTTTACCATAATCAAGCATAAAAGGAACGCATGAAACTTTTGTTGCTACAGGAACACATCCCCAAAACATTGCTTCGGCAATGGCTTTTGGCCAACCTTCGCTTTTTGAAGGCAATACGGCAAAATGACTTGTTTGGTAGGCTTTTTTTATTGTTTCTTTGTCTTGATTACCATGCAGAAAGACATTGTTTTCTAATTGATTTTCTTTTATATAATGTTCCAGAGTCTTTTTTTCGGTTCCTTCTCCATATAAATTGAGAACTACTTTTTCTCCTTTTTTAGTTAATTCTTCAATTAGTTTTACGGCGTACAAAGGATCTTTACCTGTAACTAAACTTCCCACGAAAATAAATTGTATACCATTCTCGAATCCTGTTTTTTGAAAAGTCTCCTTTTCAGATTCCGAATATGTTGCCGTAAAAAAGGATTTTATATTTTTTGATTGATTTTGCCAATTTCCATAAACCAAAACCTGCATGTTTTTGGTTAGAAAAGTATTGTTTAAAATTCGTTTTTGTAATTTATATGCCCAAGGTTGCTGACTATTCGGATCCCAGTTTCCCGCATATTTAGCCGTTTTAATTTTTTTTGGAAAAAAAATCTGGGCAATACAACCAATCAAAGCTATATTTCCCGGACAGCGTAAATGAATATGATCTGCGTTTTTCATGGCTTTCAGCAAAACTGCAAAGTTATATATGCTTTGAAATAACGCTTTAAAAATATTTTTAACTGAATTAAGATTGGAATCAATTACTTCATAATGTTTAACAAAATGAAATGGTATTTTGGTAATTAAAAGTCCTCTGTCTGTTGGCCAAACCGGGCATGCAAATGTAATTTCATCAGCGAATTTTTCTAAAATAATCAATTCATTTACATACGGGCTGTATGCAAAGACACTATTATCGCGATAAATGAGAGGTGCAGTCGAAACAATTAATAACTTCATTAGATATATCCTTTTGAGCCTTTTTGAGATATGAGTATTGCCGGAACACCTAAAATGACAGCGTTGTCCGGAAATGAATCTTTTACCAGAGAACAAGCCCCAATTACAACATTATCGCCTAATTGAATTTTCCCTGCAAGAACGCTATTGGCTCCAACATATACATCATTTCCTAAAATTGGTGTACCTCTATTTTCTTTAATACCGGAAACGCCAATGGTTACTCCCTGCGAAATATTGCAATTATCTCCAATTACTGCATTCGAATTTATAATAATTCCGCCAAAATGACCAATATAAAATGAATGACCTATTTTTACCGAAGACGGAATTGAAATTCCGGTTATAATTTCAATCCATTTTTGCCATAAAAGCGCTAAAAATAAAAGGGGAAATCTAAAAAGCTTCCAGTTTACATTTTTGTAAATGCAATGTGCAAATCTGTATTGAAAAATGGCCCAGAAGCCTTGCGTAAAAAAAACAATAGCAAAAAAATGGCTGTCATATTTTTTGTACTTAATATAATCTGACTTAATGAGTTGAAATAAATTCATAGTTAGTTACAATACTTCTAAAATTAGATTGGTTTTGGTTTGTTAAATATTAAGCTCCACCAGCCCATTGTTCTCCCTAAACCCTCCATAAAGGCTGCTTTTTTATCTTTCTCTGTAAATGTATTACTAAATCTTATTAATGCGAGCACTATTATAATAGCATTCCATTTGAAACGGGCTTTAAAATTTGGGTTAGGATTTTTTATTCGCCAAACGTACCAGCCGTTTCTTACGACCATTTTACCATATTGATATTGGTTTGGTCTTCCTGATGGCGCATGATAGTGAGACAATTTAACTTTTGTGTTTATTACATTTTTACCAAACTGCAACGCTCTCAAACTAAAATCAGCATCTTCATACAAGCCGTAACCTTCAAAAAATTTAGAAAAATTAATTTTATCAAATACAGTTTTTCTAAACGACATCGACATTCCAATCAGTAAATCTACTTCATAAAATTTTCCTGTCATCGGAAATCCACAAGTTCTTCCGTTTGAATAGTCCGGCATTTTTCCCGGACCTAGATTAGATTCAAGTGCCAAAAAGTTCCTTACAACATTTCGCAAACCTTCTTTATAATAATAACCTTCAAACAGATAATATTTGTTTTTGTTATACGAAACATTTTCTTCCTGAGGTTTCCATTTATATTCATTAATAGCCACACCTCCTACTCCGGAAATATCTTTATTATCTTCAAATGTTTTTATTGTTTCAGAAAAATAATCTGGTTCTAAAACGGTATCATCATCTAGAAAACAAACAATTTCTGAGTCAACTGCTACCTTAGAAATCCCGAAATTTCTTTGTTTTGTGAGTCCTCTATGTTGTTTAGAAACTAGAAAATAGTCCAGATTTCTAAATGCCTTATTGTTTAAAACAGTTTCTGTTTCGTGATTTGATGAACCATCAATAATTAGAATCTCATCGGGATACAATGTTTGATTTTGAACCGATTGCAATAAATTCAGCAAAGAGTCCGGACGCATATAAGTACAAATAATTAACGAAAATTTCATTTTTTATTTTTTAATTCGTTAGCCCAATACATACTTTGTTTCCATTGTTTTTTAAAAGTTGACAAGTATAAAAAAGGATTTTTAATAGCCTGAGCTTTGTAAAACTTAAAAAACAACACCGTTTTGTATCCCTCAATTTGCTGTTTACTCAAATTCAATATTTTATACAACATTACCGTTGGAGATGGCTTAGGTTGAACTGGATCATTTTGCCATGCCAAAACCGGCTTAGTTCTAAAACCTCCCATTGGCGCTTTCAAATGTAAAATTTCAGGCTTAGGTGCATAAAGTACATCATGCCCTGAATTTCTTAATTGCATTCCAAAATCGGTATCTTCTCCGTAACCAAATTCAAAACCCGGGTTGTATGAAATGTTTTTTATATTTTCTGATTTTACAATGCTACAACCGGAACCAAAACTTCCCCATTGTGCTTTTTGTTTTAACTTTGTATTTTGAGGATAGTTTGGTGCATAACATCCAAATGTAATTTGTTCAGCACCGTCTTTTTCTATCACACTAAAAGCCTCTTCTAAAAAAAGGCTCTCAAGTCGTATATCATCATCGGCCATAAAAACCCATTCACTTTTTACTTCGGCCATAGCCAAATTACGTGCATTGCAGGCTCCCGGCTGGTGCGTAAAAATATGCTTTATAGTAAAAGGCCAGGATTCAGTAGTAATATAATCCAAATCTGAAACCTTTTCCAAATCTGGATTTTGTTCTACAATAATAACATTTTTAGGTAAGTAGGTTTGTAGAGACAGGTCTAACAAAACATCTTTCAAATATTCTCTTCTGCCAATTGTTGGTATCAGAATATCTATAGTTCCTGATTCAATTACTTTTTTTTCAGATTTTATTCTAATTTCATCAAATACATTCTTTTTCAGCTTTCTTTTAAAATAAAAAAGACTGGAAATAAAAGGCAGTAAGGCCATTTTTCTTTCATACAAAAACAAGTTCAGTAGCAATAGAAATATCCAGCGCGTTTTGTAGTGCTGTTTTACAAATCGAAATAAGACAAATGTATTGCTGGTTTGATTTTGAGTTATATTTGGGAAACCTATTATTAATTTTGGTTCAGAGTAACACAGAAGACCTTCTGACATAGCTAATTTCGATATCGAATTTAGAAAATAGTCAAAATTTTTGGTTTCAATGAAGGCTGTTTTTAAAGCAATTAGAACTGAAGCATGAATTCCTCCAACATAACTACTCATTTGCCATGTAGGATAGGTAACTTCTTTATTGATTTTTATAAAAGGTGACTCTTCGATATAGCCAATCCCTTCTGGCAAAAATGGATTTTGAAAAGGGTTAAATGAAGCCATTATTTTGTTGTGATGAAAAATATCCGGAAATTTAGAAATATTCAGATTTGATTTTGCATCTATACAACTCCAAATTATTAGTTCATTTGGATATTCTTCGGCAATTTTAAATACCAT
Organism: Flavobacterium chryseum; assembly: GCF_004362015.1. Classification (GTDB taxonomy): domain Bacteria; phylum Bacteroidota; class Bacteroidia; order Flavobacteriales; family Flavobacteriaceae; genus Flavobacterium. Next base: position 283,033 of record NZ_SNWW01000004.1, on the reverse strand, counting down.
TTTAGGAATGCTTGTTTGCAAAAAAACAATGCTTTCCCTATCGCGCTCAACTGCAATAACTTTATTATTTTGATGATAAATAACAATCACTGTTGTTTAGTTTTTTTGATTGATTATTTGTTTATAAAAAGCAATATTCTCAAATACAACCTTGTTAATATCAAACTTGGTTTCGACTCTGGTTCTGGATTGTTGCCCAATTTTCAAACAAAATGAATCATCTTTTAGAAGTTCTATAATTCTTTCAGCATACAAATTATGATTTGCAGGATGTACTAAAAAACCACTTTCTTCGTCTATAATAAGCTCTTTTGCCCAGCCAATATTGCTATTCACAACGGCTTTTTGCATTGCCATAGACTCTATGGTAACCATGCCTAAAGTTTCTGCAAAGGTTGGAAAAACACAAACATTTGCTTTTTTAATATAGTTCTGAACTTGATTGTACGGGATTTTGCCTAAATATTCAACATGCTGTACATCGTTATTCTTGAATTGGTTTTGCATAAGCTGCCAGGTAGAATTGGAATCTGTTTTTATATCAGAGGCATCACTGCCAATTAAAACTAATTTTGCCTGAGGGAATTCTTTTCGAACTTTATTGAAAATTTCAGGAAGTTCTAAAACGCCTTTCTTTCTAATTAATGTTCCTACATATAGAATCATTCCTTTATCATAAACCAAAGGAGAATCATTGGTGAAGTTTTTTAATTCTAAACCATAATGAATCGTTTGTATTTCTTTATTTTTTATGCTGAAAAGTTCTTTAGAAACTTCTCCTGCAAAACTTGTTGGTGCAATATATGCCTGTGCTCCCTTTATGGCTAATTTTTCAAACCAGAAATTTTTACGTTTTTGCTTTCTGTTTTCCAAATGACAAAAATAAGCATCACTTCCGTGAAAACGAATTATTAAAGGAATTTTAAAATTCATAAAAGCTGTAATTCCTGTCCAATCCGGTGCTTCAATAATAGCGATGTTCTTTTCCTTAATTTTGTGATTGATAAATTTCTCTATCTTTTTTCGGTTAAAATAAAATTTGAGGAACTTAGCTGTACTATCAGACAAACTGTACATTGTAACATTTTCTTCTTCCAGGATAAATTCTTGTTTTTGTCCGTATACAAAAACCGAAACCTGAACGCCAGACGTTCTAAGCTTTTCAACTAAATTGTAAACACTTGTTCCCAAACCTCCATCGTGCCCAAAAGCTTTATGAGGATAATGAGAAACTATATATGCGACATGCAAATCTGTTACCATATTATTTTATTGAAAGCATTTTTTTGATACTCTTTTTAAGTAGTATTTTTTTCTTTTTTATAAATCTTCTAACACTAAAAGCATAACCTCCAAAGTCACGAAATTCTCCACCTGAAAAATTAATTACTGATTCATTTGAACCAATAACTTTATCCGAATTATTCATTAAAACTGTATTTCTTTTTAAATAAATATCCCGATTATTCTTTTCTGCACCTACTTTCAAATCTTTATTTGAGAAAATAGCAGAAAACAAACCAAAGTCTTTTTGCGCCAAAAACTCTTCATAGTTTAATGGTTTAGAAACTTTAAAAGACTTAAATGACATATTAATTATTAAAGTGTTATTTAAATCTTTTAATTTTAAATAAGATGAATAAATAACGAACGGTGGTAAAAAATAGTCTTTCTTTAAAACATAAATATGTTTAGACGAATCCGCTTCTTCGTTATTGCTGTTAATTTTTACATCAAAATAACTTAAAATATATGCTACAAGTTCGTCGCGGTTTTTTTTTGCTTTTATATCAAAAATTACATCTTCAAGCTTAATTTTATCTTCAAGATGATTGTAATTTATCCATCTTTCAGGATAATAATCTTTATCGTTAAGCTCCTTACTTTTTAAGCCGTCAAAATTTTTTAATGGCCTTATAATTTTCGAATCGCTTTTTTCGCCTAACCAAGCTGTCCACCATGAAAATGTGGAATTACTTATTATAAAATCATCACATAATGAGCCCAGACAAAGCTGTTCTATTCCGCTTAGTCCGTCTCCAAAAAAGGCATTTTTTAAAAACGAAAAGTGAAATTTGCAGTATTTTATATCATCACTTAAAATAATTAAGTTAGAAGATTCCCAATCCGGGAAAAAGCGTTTTAAACTATTTAGATAATACTGTATTGACAATTGAAAATAATCCGGATGATTTACAAAATCGCCTCTTCTGATGGAAAGTAAAATCGTACGTTTTTGAAAAGCCTCAGCATATAAATTTTTAAGTCGGCTGATTATTAAATCAGAAAATTCAAAATAATGTTTCGTTAGCGCTGCGTCAAAATATTTCTCCGTCTGAAGCCAGCCGGAAATATCATAATTCCCGGATTCTAAATTCCATTGATGGTGATGGTATTCTTTTTCTTCAACATTTATAAAATCTGAAAAATCAGTTAAATGCGGTAATTTGTTTTTAAAATACTCCTGAAATTTCCAATCTAAAAAAGCAAAATCCTGATTGTTTGATACACTAAGACCAATAGTAGATGCGATCTGGAAAAGCTGATTTCCCAAATGTCCTTTCTTTCCTATTTTGCTGTATGTTATCATTTTTTGTAATATCCTTTATAGAGAATATCTATTTATTAAAAAAATCTTTTAAAATTATAGCCGTAAACATTCTTGCTCCAGTTTCATTCATATGCCCGCAAGACGAAAAATACTTATTTTCCACAACTGCATTTTCATAGTTATGAATTTCAGGATAGGCTTTTTTAACCTTCTCAAAATAATCCATCCCCTTTACATTTTCGCACATTGGCGTCATAACCGTTATCAAATTAATGTTGTTGGCTTTGCAAATGCTTTTAATTTCTTCGTAATATTTGTTATGAGGCAGTGGATTTAACTTTACTATATTGTTCTTCATGTTTGCATTTTTATGCTTTTGTAATGGATAAAAACCAAGATTATCTAAGGCATTGGTTTTTTTATGAATAGCAGTAAAAATCATCTCCCTGAAACCTATTTTTGAATCGTATTTAATATACCTGTAAAATGGAATATAATATAACTCATTGAAATGTTCTTGTGTCTGAAAATGCTTTTTTATAACATCTGAATTATGAATGTAAGGTAAAAATCTCGAAGCAATTCCCTCAGACTGTTCAATGCCGGAAAGATTTAGATCGGCCTCAAGAATAACATTCTTAATCTCATATTTTCTTTCTATCATCAGTTTTAGCATGAGAGCTGTTTCAAATAAGTGAGAACCACTCATGCCGTAATTAAATGCCTTTAGTCCTTTTTGTTCAAACATTGGAGTTACAAAATGATTGTTTGCTCTTGAGGAACCTAAAATTACAACATCATATTTTCTTCCTTCTGAATTATAAATCTGATCTATCTTTCCTCTGTTTTTACATTGTATGAATAATGCAGAGTATAGTCCGTCTAATACAACTGTTAGTAAAATCGTTATTAAAACAATTTTGGTTATATAAATTAAAAATTGCTTCATTAGAACTGAAAGTATATAAATTCTTTATAATCTGAAAATGTTCCGAATGCTAATATCGCGAGAATTGCAAGGCTTACTCTCAGCATACTTTTATTTCCTGAAAGAGGTTCAACTTTGTTACGATTATTCCATTCTACCAATACAAAGACACCAATCATTATTAACAATTCATAATTATAGCGGTCGTTCTCTAAATATTGAAAACCAAAATCTCTACTGGTAACAATACGTTTTATATATGAAACAGCATCTGTTATCGTTTTAGCCCTAAAAAATATCCAGGCAACGCAAGTTAACATGAATGTATACAAAATGCTCAATATTATTTTTGCAGAATTAAAATTCCACTTTAATACAATCGCATCCATATTGTTTCTGTTACTGTTTGACAAAAGTAGAGGAAGAAAATAAACAGCATTTATAAATCCCCAGGCCACATAGGTCCAATTGGCTCCATGCCAAAAACCACTTACTACAAAAATAATAAAGGTGTTTCTTATTTTCATCCAGATTCCGCCTTTACTTCCGCCTAACGGAATATACAAATAATCACGAAACCATGAGGAAAGCGAGATGTGCCAACGGCGCCAAAACTCGGCAATATCTCGTGAAAAATATGGATAATTAAAGTTTCGCAATAAATCCAAACCAAAAAGCTTAGAAACCCCTAAAGCAATGTCTGAGTACCCTGAAAAATCTCCATAAATTTGAAATGCAAAGTAAATCGCTCCCATTATTAACGAAAACGAATTCATAGAAGTGTAATTATCAAAAATGGCATTGGCATAAGTAGCACAAGTATCAGCAATGACTATTTTCTTTACTAATCCCCAAATAATTTGATAAACTCCCTCTTTTGCTGTTTGAAAATTAAACTCTCTTTTTACTTTTACTTGTGGTAATAAATGAGTTGCCCTTTCGATTGGTCCGGCTACCAGAAGCGGAAAGTAACTTACAAATAAGGAATAATCAACAAAGTTATATTCTGCTTTTATTCGTTTGTAATAAATATCAATTACATAAGATAAGCCGTGAAAAGTGTAGAATGAAATACCTACGGGAAGAATTACATTCAGTAAAATTGGGCTTGCCTTGACTCCAACTGAATTTAATAAATCAGAGAAAGAAGCTGCAAAAAAGTTATAGTACTTAAAAATCCCTAAAAATCCCAAATTGACTATGATACTAAGCCAAAACCAAAATTTTCTATTATTTTCTGATTTTCCTTTTTCAATTTGAATTCCAGTGTAATAATCTAAAAATGTAGAGAAAACTAACAGAAACAGAAATCTCCAATCCCAACAAGAATAGAAATAATAACTGGCAACAATTAATAAAGCATTTTGAGTGCTTTTGGTTTTATTAAAAACAAACCAATACAGAAAAAAAACGATTGGTAAAAAAATAGCAAATGCTATAGAATTAAAAAACATATTATTTATTTATACATTTATCAATTGTTTCCCAAATTGTTAGAGAAGCCTGTGTCGGATTTTTTCCGGCTACTATTTCATACCATTTTTTACCGTCAGGGACATTAGATAACTTTTGATCTAAAATTTGTTTTACCTGATCTTCCAAGTCACGCTTATCTGTACAAAATACTGCTGCCTTTTGACTAGGCATACTTCTAAAATGTACGTATTTATAATTTTGACCTATATCTCTAATGCCTTTTTTTAATTGTGGCTGCTCGTAATTAAAATAAATACACGGTTTGTTATGCGCTATAAAATCAAAAACGGTAGAGGAACATACATTGGTTACAAATTCTGAATGCGCACAAACATTATGCAATAATCCTAAATCTTCTTTTGTTGGCAAAATTTCGTTCCAATTTTTACCGGCAGGTTTCCATAAAGGGTCAAGAACTGTTATAACATCTTTATTGGTATCAATAACAGCATCATATCTTGTGGTTGTATCTACAGGGCATTTACGATAAATAATACCCAGATTTTCTCCTTTTGTGTTTAAGTTTCGTACTGCTTTTGCTAAATCTTCAAGATAAAACTGATCCAGAGGCGACGTTGTTTCATCATCTCCGGAGAAACAAATGTATCTTTTCTCGGTATCTAAATTATTTTCATTGAAAAAAACTTCTTTGCTTTTGAATAAATTGGTATCATAATGTGGTTCAAATTGTGGTGTACCTGTAACAAAAACCTGTGATTCGTTTACAAAGGGATAGTATTTTAAAACTTCTTCTTTCATTAAATCGCTCCAGACAAAATAATAATCGGCTTCGACAACCTGCATGGCTTTGGGCACATTATCCCACGAATACACAAATGCTACTACCGGAATGCCAAGATCTTTGGCTGCCAACAATGCACTTATAGATTGTGTTGCCCTTTGTGTGGTACAAAAAATCAAATCAGGTTTATGCTCTAATAATTGTTCTTTACAATATTGATATTTTGTAGTAGAACGTTCCAGGGCATTGATGCGTTTTCTAATCCTCAAAATTCCTTTTTCTGAAGAATTAAAACCAATCAATAACCTGATATATGTTGTAAGTAAAGTATTTTTTAAACCATTATAACTAAAAGGAAATTTATAGGTTTGATAGACCTTGTCCTTAAATTTTTTCTGAGAAACATTTAGTTCTATATGTTTTCTTACTCTGGAATAAGCAGGTGTTAAGGGATGCGTTTTATGATCTTGAATTTTAACCTCATCATATCCTAACTGATCTTTTAAGGAAAATACAGTATTATTCCAGTAAACTATTTGATAGCCTTTTTCTTCTCCTATTTCCTTAAATTTTGTAAAGGCAAAATTGCGTAATCCTACACCATCAGGAAAAAAAACAAATACTTTTTTACTCATAACCAAAACACTAAGTGGTATTTATTGAAATGTTTGCTAGATTGTATCTAACATTTTTTATTGAACTAATTTTTAATTCTTGCTTACAAAAGGACAAACTGCCATCAAACCTTTTTTTAGAGATTCTATAACGTGTTTATCCGGCAAACTGATATTTTGAGCAAATAAATTTTCTAACTCAACGTCTGAAAACTCACTTGTTTGTATCGATGGATTGTAGAAAGGAATTTGTACCGATTCAAAATAATCCTGATATTTAACATCATCACCAAAAACACCATCTGAAAAAGGTTGCCAAATCGCAGGAATACCGTAAGCATGTGCAATAATTACACCGTGTAAAGAAGATGAAATAATCTTTTCACATTCTAAAAACTCGATAGTTTTAGCTTCAATATTATTGGTCATCATATCGATAATTTTGATATGGTCCTGTTCCTGAAACCAAGTATTAACTAATTTATAATCATTGTAATGAGGTATAATTCCATATTTGTATTTTTTAGCTGTTACAGGATTAAAATAATCTGGTAACAACAAAGCAGGATCTCCATAAACTTGAGGAACATCGTATCCTAATCCTAACAAATGCTTTCGTGTTTGTGGTCCGCGAACTGCTAAAAAAACAGCATTTTTTATTTTAGAATCTCTGCTAATTATTCCGCTCCCCCAAACAATACATTTGTGGTTTACATTGGTTAAAATACTTCCTATGGTTACATAAATTGGCGAAAACCAATCCAGAATAGAAAACTTTTTAGGCCATGCAAAAACAACTTTTTTATTAGAAATTTTTTCAACAAGGTATTTGCCTAAAACGTCTCCGTAGTTTTCTTTAGATTTACCCTGAATTATTTTTTCATTCCACCAAAAAACCCGAATTCTGTTTGAAAAAAGCATCCTTTTTAGACTTTTTTGTTTTTTAGTTTATCTCTCTGAACTTGCTCTATTGGCAATATATCAGTTGATTTAAAAGTTAGCGCTTGGTAAACAGCATCTAAATCACGAGATAATTTACGTAAACCCATTGGTTCTAAAGATGCAGCATGATCTGTTCCTTTCCAGGTTCTGTCAATAGTATAATGTCTTTCGATAATGTTGGCGCCTAAAGTATAGGCTGCGATATCAACGGCAATTCCTAAGTGATGACCAGAGAAACCAATGTGTTTTACCTGATCTCCGTATTTTTGTTTCAATAAATTGATATCTAACAAACAAACATCTTCAAATGGAACTGGATATCCTGAAGTGCAATTGTATAATACTAAATCTTTATTTCTTCCTTTTTCAGTGAAATAGTTTACTAAGATATCCGTTTCGTTTTTAGTGGTCATTCCTGTAGAAATATGAATTTCTCCCGAATAATTATCACATAACCAACCCAGCATATCAAAATTATTATTACATGCTGATGGAATTTTAATGAATTCCGGATTTAATGATGTAATTTCTTTTGCTGATGTAGTATCCCAAACCGATGTAGAATAAGTAATACCAATTTCTTCGCAATATTCTTTTAATTCTTGATGCTGATTGACATCAAATTCTAAAAATTCTCTATGTTCTCCATAAGAATTTCCGTAAGAATTTAAAGCATTTGGGTGTGGAGCGTGGTATTGTTCCTCCGTCAATAACTCTTTGTTATTACGTTTTTGAAATTTAACTGCATCTGCATTTCCAAAAATCTTAGCAATTTTAATTAATTCCTTTGCTATTGACATTTCGCCTTTATGATTACAACCAATTTCAGCAATCACATAAGGTTTTTTATATTCCTTCATAACGTTTATTATACTTTATTAAAATTTCACAAGTTTCTCTTATTGCTCCTGATGCAGATGCATGAGTAAGAATATAATCTACATTTTCTTTAACTGTATTTGTTGCATTTGACGGCGCAAAAGACCATCCTACGCTGCAAATATTAGCCAAATCATTTACATCATCTCCTACGTACGCAACCGCGCCAAAACTACTATTTCTATCTAAAAGAAAATGCGTTAAAAAGGAAAATTTGTCTTTTACCCCTAAAAAAGTGTCTTTTATCTGCAATTTCTTCATCCTTTGAGCAACTAAGTCAGAATTTTCTGAAGTTAAAGCAATTACCTGAATGTTATTTTGCCTTATAATTTCTAATCCCATGCCATCACGCATATCAAATCTTTTAGCCATTTCACCATCTGCATTATAATAAACGCTACCATCTGTAAAAACACCATCGACATCTAATATTAAATATTCAATTTTTTGGTGAATTTTGTTTTTTTTCTGACGTTCGGCCAATAAATTTTCAACAATCTGCCAATCTGATGCACTATCAATTTCAACAAGAGATTCTTCAGGCATTTTTACCAAACCAATCGAACCGCTAACTCTATTTTTTGAGTTTTGAAAAGCTTCTTTTGTCGTAGTATATACAGCACCATTTTCTATCAACAATCCATCAAAATCCTGACGTCTTGGTCTTTTAAAAACATCGTAGTTTTGAGGCGTTCCATCAGAATTCCAAATAAAACGATGTGTATTTACAACTGTTAAGGCTGAATCTTTTTTATTTTCTATTATTTCGTTTAATGTTCTATTAATATCTTCTGCATTTGTCATTGGCGAAGTTGCCTGCAAGAGACACATTATATCGAAATCATAATTGGTAATATTGGCAAATTCTAACATAACACTTTCTGTTGATGCGGTATCAGAAGCATTTTCATCATTACGCAAAAGTGCCTTTACTTTTGGCGACCAATGATATTCTTTATTACAGTAATCTATAATTTCCTGATCATCTGTAAAAATATAAACTTCATCTAAATTTGAAAAAATAGCTTCTGTAAGAACCCATGAAAATAGCGGACGTCCTAACATTTTTTTCTTGTTTTTTCCCGGAATTCCTTTCGAATTTTTACGAAGCGGAATGATGGCTATTGTTTTCATACGTAATGTTTAAAATGCACTCAAAAGTAACTTTTAAAGTTAAAATAAGTGCTATGTAGTAATAAATTTTATGCTTTTTGAAATATTTATAATTGAGAAAAATAAACTTAATAATTATTATCAAATGATTAAAACTGCTTTTATTTCAGACAGTATTATAATCCGAAAATCAAATAAAATCATCCTGAAATATAAGATCCAACTCTGTTTTTATTAATAATTTTGACAATAATTGTTGAAATTCCCACACATAAAAAAACTGTAATTGGAATTCCTATTATTGGATTAATAAATGTTGCCTTTATACTCAAATAATCTAATAGCCATAAAACCAAGACATGTATTAAGTAAATTCCATAACTAAATTGGCTAATTTGATTGAAAACAACATTTGTTTTTCGATTGAAAAAATTTGATAATCTAAAAAACATAAAAATTCCAATTGAAGCAAAAAGTATATTAAAACTAAAAAAATCATACAATGATATGTCTATTTGGTTTTTTGAAACTGAAAGCCAATAGGTAGCAAAAAAAGTAATAAACGAACCTAAAATGAAAAATAATACAGATATCATTTTCCACTTTTCAATATTTTTAATTTCAATTACAGATAAATAATATCCTAATATTAAATAACCTGCATACCCTGAAAAATAATATAAATCAATGCTAATTTTATAATTTTCGAAATGTAGATTTTTTAAACAAAAGTGTTAGAAACCATAACAATAAAAAATAAGGAATTTCATTTTTCTTTGCCCTAACAATCCAGGCATTTAGGATTGGAATAATTAATATTAATCCAAAAAGCATATAGACATACCATAAATGATAGGCACTTCCAAAATATAGTGATCGAATTAGTTTTTTAAGTATCTCAAAAAAATGTGTTTTTTGATAATTGTTAGGCTTTATAAATATGGAATACAAAACATAACAAATACTCCAGAATAAAAATGGAAAACCAATTCTAAGAAAGCGCTTTTTGAAAAAAGTCCCAATTTCATAATCCTTATTGAGCAATAAAGCGCCTGAAATCATTACAAATATAGGAACACAAAATCGGGCTATTGAGTCGTAAAAATTAGCCACATGCCATGACTCGCTTGGTAATTCGCTAAATTTAGTAACTAATGGCGAAGCTGTGTGTACAAAAACAACTGCAAAAACTGCAATGACACGCAAATTTGATATCCATAAAAAATTTTCTTTTATATCCAAAATTTAAAATTTAATGATTTTTTTCTGTAAATAGAAATATTGGTTACAAAGATATATTTGGTGTAAATATTCATGAAACGGAATTTTGTCAAACTTAACAGATACTTTTTTTACTTGATATAAAATGGTTATAAAATCTAGGCTCAACTGTTCATATCAAAAACTTTTTTCCAAAAAAAGTTATCCAAAATGTTTACGCAAAAATTTAAAATTTTGAGAAATAATGACATTTGCATCTTTTACATTCTTTACAATTATATATTATTTAGATTTAAATATCCTAAATCGCCCTCATCGAAATTTTCAAATTGGTTCTATTTAAAAGATGAGGCTAACTGTATTTTACTCATTAAGATTATTGTATGTATGTATAATTGTTTTTCTTATATGATAAAAGTCAAGACTTTTAATTAGTTCTGAATTAGAATAATCCACAGTATTTTTAACCAAAGTTTCTAATCCTAATTTTATTGTGTTTTTAATTTCAAAAATATCTTCACAATTTTCAATCAGCATTCCGTTTACACCATGATTTATAATTTCGGCTGTTGCGCCACCCGGATTCGACTGAATAGGAAAAACTTCCATGCAAATAGCTTCTAATAATGTATTCGGAATTCCGTCTGAATTACTATTACCAATATAAATAACAGATTGCCCCATAAGTTCAATAACTTCCTGATGAGTCATTTTTCCAATTATTTGAAAGTTGCTCCAAGCTTTTAAAAGTGATTTGTTTACGTATTGTAAAGTGTCATTATCGGCTCCAAAAACTACAATTGTATAATCAGAAAGTTCTTTTTTTAGAAGCTCGATAGACTTTAAAACTGAAATAGCCCTGCCCGATCTTCCTTGAAAACCTTTAATTAAAATAATATTTCTTTCATTTTTAGGCAATTTATATTTTTGCATCTCTGCTAAATCGAACCCTCCGCCACCAGGAAAAACACCTAGAAAATCTTTTGAGAACCCATGCTTTTTAGCAATTTCATAGTCTCTTGTACAATCTGTAAACAAATAATCTATTCGTGGTAAAACCCGCTTTATATCTTTCAAATATTTTGGATCATTTTGAAAATAAAATAAATCACTTCCCCATGAAGAATAGATCCATTTTTGATTTGAATGTTTCTCCATGACCGAAATAATGGGTGTACATGACAAATACAAAGCAAAACTATGAACAACATCGGGTTTAATTTCGTTCAGATATTGCTCGAAAACAAGTGCTGTTTTGTGCTCATTAAAAGACTGCAAAAAATGATACACTTTCGGCAAACTTTTTTTAATAAATGATCTTCCCGGATAATTCCATTTTAACTTCCATCCTACTTTTTGAGATACCCAATTTAACCTTTGTGATTTCTCATTCATTCCTGTAATATCAAACCAATATACTTCGTGGCCAGAATTCTCAAGTTGGCTTGTCCATCTAAAAAAATGGAGTGACGGAATTGAAACCATTAATATTTTCATTATTGAAAATAAATTTTAAGATGAATTAAGTTTTGATTTTGATCGAATGAATATTGGTATGGCAAATTTTTGTAATGCTTCACGATTTCTTCCAAAATAAGATCATTTACATTTTTCATTGATACAAATTTCAGGTGTTTTTTTCCTAAAGCTTTTTTGATAAGTTGTTTTCTCTTTTTGATATCAAATGCATCTTTGACAGTTATAGAAATTACTTTGTTTTCAAAATTGTTCCATTGTGCTAATAATGCATTTATTTTTGAAATTTCCGGTTCAATCTCAATCTCAAGATCCGGTTTGCTTTCTAATTTAGAATACTTTTTTTTGTCAGCTAAAACTCCCCATTCATTATTTAGGTTTGCTTTTATTTGCTTGCTTATTTGGGCAATCTGAATATAGGAATGATTTATTCTTTCTAATTTAAAATGATAAGGATCTGTGCTTAAATTTGTTCGATACGTTTTGGGATGCCATTGATGTTTTAAAAGAATTTCTTTTTCATAAAATTCAATCTCAATTCCCAGATTATGCAATCGAATATGCACATCTGTATCTTCGGCTCCCCAGCCATGATAAAACTCATTATAGCCGTTAATTTCCTTCAATAAATGAGTAGGATATAATGTCATTCCGGTAGCTTCTTTTTTTGAAGTAAAGCTAACCGCTGCATGATCAAAATCTTTCTGGAGCAACGTTTCTTTTTCACTTAAAAAACCAACTTGAAAATATGTTACTTTATTTTCGTTTTTAAGTTCATGCAATTTGCTGATGAAATCAGAATGAAAAAGCATGTCTATATCTCCAACAAAAAAATAAGGCGTTTTGCATTGCTGCAAAACAATATTAATGGCTCTGCATTTATTCCATAATTGTCCGGAAACCGGGCAATTTATATAATTGATTTTTGGATACTTTAATAGCAATTGTTCTAAATGAACTACATAATCATTATTTGATCCATAATCCACAAAAAACAATTCAAAATTATCATTGGACTGATTTTCTAGTGAATCAAGACAGTTTTTTACCGTTTGTAAATCACGATTACGATTGGTCAGGACTATTGTTGCCATTTAGAATTGATTTTTTTTCGTAATGTGATTTTTGTAGTAAATAAACGTATTTCATAAATTAATCGCTTGAAATACTCTTTTGGTAATTGAAAACCTATTTTATAAAAAAATGAAAATATAATTTTTATAAGCGAACTATATTTTAATCCATGCAATTGATAATGAGCAATAGTTTCAATTTTCCAACGAGTTAACGAGCCTTTTTCATCTCTTTTAATAAAATAAAAAAAGGTTTCATTAAAGTCCATTATTTTAAGACCACTTTTGATGACACGATCTGACCATTCTTTATCCTCACTCGCTATAAGTATTTGATTAAATTTATATTTCTCCCATACTTTTTTATTGATCATTGCGCACGCAGCCATCAAACCATAGTTTAAACCATCTTTTATTTCGAAGTTATTTTCGAAAGCCCTTGTGTAATTTGAATATGAATTGATATATCGAAGTGCCGCCAATGAAGGATTTGAAATAAACATTTTTTTTGAATTTTTAAAAAATGATTCTCCAACTGGAACGGCATGAGAACTTAAAAGTAATACTAAATCATTTTTGGCACTTTCAATCCCTAAATTAATTGCTTTACCGTAAGTAAACTTTTCAATAGGTACGATTTTACAATTAAACTTTTTAGCAATTTCAACACTTTGATCTGTAGAATTATTATCTACCACAATAATTTCATCAATATCTTCAAAATAAACCTTATGCAGAATACTTAAAACAGATTCTAAGGCTTTTGCTTCATTTTTGTTTCTTATTACTATAGAAATCATTAATTTTTAATTGATTGAGCTAAAGCAGTTATACATTTTTTCAAAATCTTAATATTGAAATTTTTAAAATCAAGCTTTTTAATTGCTTCTAAATAATTCCTTCTGCGTATTAATTGAAAAACATCATATTCTATCCAAGAACCTTCCCAAAGATGAATTGCAATTGTTTCTTTAGTTGCGAACTTTTCAAAATCTTTTTGAAAAGGTTTGTTGATATCAAAAGCCAAAGGATAAAAATATTCAGGAGGATAAACTACTAATTCTTTAGCCCTTACGATCTTGCTAAAATCTGTCTTAACCGTTTCAGTAAAAGTCTCAAAACCTCTTGTTAGGATTCTTGGAATTGCAAGTCTCAGTTGCCAATCCATCGGACTTTCATCTTCATAATACTTTAAACATATTTTTATATACTCACTTTTTTTAATGCCTCCAAAAATTCCTGCACTTACTAATTCATTATCCTGAGCTCCAATAAAAAAAACATCATCTAGTAATGCATCAAAATTTTTCATTAAAAACATATCTGTATCCAAGTAAATTCCTCCGTAATCATAAACTGCTTTGAGTCTCACATAATCGGCTACAAAGGCAAATTTCTTTTTCTCGTAAGCAAATTTTACAAATGGATGATTCATATCAGAATTCTTTTCATTCCAAAGTATAAACTCATAATCAGGCAGGTGTTTTTTCCATGATTCAAAGCAAATGCTTTGAATATTAGAATACTCATTATCACCAAACCAACAATAATGTATAATCTTAGATATTTTTTGCATATATGAGAACTAATTATTTAAAAAAGGCGTATCCTTTGCCAAATATTATAAAAGAAAAATAACCTATTATACCCTTAAAAAGAGATTTAAAATCTCGCAGTTCAATATTTTTTACTATCATTTTATACATTAGGATTCTTCCTTTTTTACTATCATTAATAAGACAGTCTCTAAGAACAGTTTTATATCTATCTCTGGTAAATTTAGTACAGATTGAAATATCAACTAACTTATTTCCTCTAACAATTTTCAATTGCTTTTCTCTAGCATAAATTTCTGAGTTGATTTCAAGTACATCGAGTTTATAAATTTGATTTGAAAGTGAATTAGTGTTTATAATATAGTTAATCAAAATTTCGTCAATGAATTTCATTTTAGGTTTCTGATATAGCATTCTTAAATTAAAATCCCAATCATCTAAAAATCTAATTTTTTCATCAAATAATTCTTTTTGATTATTCAAAAAAAGCTTATTCCATAAAGGCCCTGAAACATAAAAACTTACTAATCCTGTATAATAATCCTGTATAAGGTTTTGCGTAAAAATTCTATTATAGCCAAGCACTTCATTAGTATTGGAATCAATTTTAACTAATTTGGCAACTATAACATCTAAATCAGGGTGAATCACTTTAACAAAACGCTCTAAGGCGGTTTCAATATAAATGTCATCGCTGTCAAACCAGTTTATCCATGTTCCTTTACTCATTTCAAATCCAATATTTCGGCAAGAATTTGGTCCTTTTATTCTATCCGTAGGTCTTTTGAAATATTTAAATCTCGAATCCCTTTTACTATATTTATTTATTACTTCCTCCGTATTATCCATTGATCCATCATCAACAATTATACACTCCCAATCTGTAAATGTCTGTGCAATGATACTGTCAAGCGTTTTATCAATTAGATGCGCTCGATTATAAGTAGGGATGATGATTGAAATTAAGGGATCCATTATAAAGAAAAATTTTTGAAATATTTTTCAAATTTATAACTTCCTCTTTTTGCAAGAATAAAAAAACATGAACTTATCCAAAACTTCACAGCTAACTTTTTATTTATTAAAAAGAGTTGAGGAGTTGAATTTTTAACAATAAACCTGCAATTTTCAAAATGTTTCTGTTCTAAGCTCCTGTAAAAAAAATCTACCAAATTAAAATAATAGCTTTTTATAAGCTCTGAATCATGTAATTCAATACTTTTTTTTAAATTTTCTATTGCAATTATAGCTTGAGACTCTTTATATGATTTTACATAACTATTATTCCGATAAGTTTTAGTACCTAAATGTTGTCTATATAAAAACAATGGAATATTTGTAATCAAATATTTTTTTTCAGGTAATTTATAAAATAATCTCGAAAAAAGTTCTGTTTCCTGTCCTCTCGAAATCTTTAGACTAAAAAGTTCTTTATCATTTAAAAAGCTCTTTCTAAACATTATAGAGTTTGTAATAATATGTAACTTCCATAGAACATAGTCTTTAAATAAAAACGAATAACTTTTAAGATCTATAACTTTTATTTTGTTTAAATTATCATCTACATATACTCCAGAACAAATAACTAAATCAATCTCACTTGTAAACAGTTTTATTTTTTCTTCAAGAAAATTATTTAACATTATATCGTCGTCATCGAACCAATTAATATATTCTCCTCTACTTAACTCAAATCCATAATTTCGACAACTATTTGCCCCTTTTTGTTTTTCGTTAGGCCTGTGGTAGTATTTAAAGCGATTATCTTTTTTTACATATTCATTAATTACTATTTCAGTATCATCTGTAGAACCATCATCAATTATAATGCATTCCCAATTTTTATAGGTTTGTTCAAGAACACTAGTAAGAGTTTCTCTTATTAAATTTGCCCGATTGTATGTAGGGATAATTATTGATATTAGTTGATTACTCATCTAATAAGTTTTTAAATAGATTATTCCAAAGAGGAGTTGTAGTGTTTGGAAATAATATCGATTTAATAATGGCACTATTATTATTATTTTCCGTTGATTTTAAAAGTTTTTCAATTGCAGGTACCAAATCTGAAAAATCATCAATCTCTGAAAAAATAACCTCTTTTCGTCTTAAAAGACCATAAGGAAGCCAACTTCCCGCAATGACCTTATTTCCTGCATATAAAACTTCTGTCATAGTCCCACTTAAAGCATCACTTATTGGCATTTGAATCATTATGTCTGTAGCTAATCTCAAAAGAGCTATTTCATTAGAATCAAAATAATCTAAAATCAAAGTAATTTCAATATTTTCAATTTTTATTGCTTTTAGTTTGTTTATATATTTTTCATCTCTTCCATAAGCTAAAGGTAAAACTACCGTAATTTCTTTTTTTATTGAATTGGATATCTTATTTAACTCTTCCAGAACTTTAATATGATTATTTTCTTTAAAAGCATTGTGAGAGATAACAATAACTTTTCTATCAACAGGAATTTTATATTTTATTTTAAAATCTTCAATTACTTTGAAATCCAACTTATATTTATCTATTGACTCATAAATTTTTGTACTGATGGTAAAAGGTAGGTATTGCGTCTTTTGAGTTAAATTCCTGCCGTATTTGCAAAATAAAACTTCAGCTAATTCTCTAGTTTGAACTGTAACTATACTAGCTTTTTCAAGCGCTAACTGCACATAAAAAACATTGGAAGGTCCTGTTGCTCTTAACAAATCAGATCCCCAAAAACTGCAAATAGATTTTGAATTTTTTGATAAAAAGTATAGATACTTTAAGTTTTCAGGTGTACAAAAGTGAAAATGAAAAATTTGATAATTTTTGGGTTGAATATAATTTTCAACGATATATTTTGTTCTTGTATATTCCTTAATTAAATCAAAGAATTTCTTAATAGTTAATCCTTGTGAAAGTTCGAAAAATACTATTTTCCAGAAGAAGTTCGAAAAAAGTAATTGAAACATTTTTTTCAATAAAAGTATTTTATGGATTTTTACTTTTTTAAAATCGAAATAATTACCGTACTGAAAATTTGAAGATAAATTTTTTCCTTGTGAAATATCAACATAACCATCAATATCAATAGATAACGAAGGATTGTCAATAGATAAATTTTCATATAGTTGATTAAGAAAATTAGATTGACCTATGCCTAACACAAGTATTTTATTATCCTTCATAATTAAATAAACTCTCCAGGTATTATTGCTGCATGCCCTTTCCTATTTGTAATACCAGTTTTCCAAATATCTCCTGGTAAAACATCAACATCTATAACTTTTTCAATAACATCAATAAAATTATTGCTGTGTGTGTCAGTTTCAGAAAGCATAATTCTCAAAGAATATGATGCAGCTCTTAAATAAAGATTAGGAATTTGTAAATAAAAATAATCTTGATTTTCTAAATTATGAAAAGAATGATTCATTTCATCGTTAATAAAAGACAAAATAAAACTTTCATTTTCATCTTGAAAATTTATTGCTACCTTCATTTTTTTATAGTCAATTTCTATATATTTAACAAACGTAACTTTAATTATGAGCATTTCACCAGAAATAACCTCATTTAATTCTTGAAAATTCTTATTTAAAAGTTGAACAGATTTAACTTTTAGTTTTCCGCTACCAAGTCTATCATTTCTATCAATTAAATTAATTTCGCTTCTGCTTTCTGCTCTTTTTAGATAAAAGTCAACTGATTCATTTTGATCACCTTCAAAAACTACCTTTCCATGTTCTAAAACAATTCCTCTGGTACATAAACTTTTTACTGCAGCCATATTGTGACTAACGAATAATACAGTTCTTCCTTCTCCTTTAGAAATATCCTGCATTTTGCCAATTGCTTTTTTCTGAAATTCAGCATCACCTACTGCTAATACCTCATCAACGACTAAAATTTCAGGTTCCAGAAATGCAGCTACAGCAAAAGCTAAACGTACAGTCATTCCGCTGCTATATCTTTTTACTGGAGTATCTATATAACGTTCACATCCTGAAAATTCAATAATATCATTAATTTTTAACTTTATTTCTTTTTTAGTCATTCCTAAAATAGCCCCATTTAAAAAGATATTTTCACGACCTGTCATTTCACTATTAAAACCAGTTCCTACCTCAAGAAGCGAAGCAATACGACCACGTGACTTTATAGATCCAATAGTAGGGGCAGTTACCTTTGAGAGTATTTTTAGTAATGTAGATTTTCCTGCTCCGTTTTTTCCAATTATACCTAAAACATCTCCACGTTCTACTTCAAAATTAATATCCTGCAAAGCCCATACATAGTCAGAATTCCCTTTAGTCGAGCGATCATTACTATCACCAATTTTTAAATATGGATTTTCTTTCCCTCTAATTTCATGCCACCATCTGTTTAAATCGTGACTTAATGTTCCTGTTCCTACTTGTCCTAAACGATATTGTTTAGACACGTTTTCAGCTTTTAAAATTATATCTTTTTCCAATTATATATAATGAATTGTAGATTTCATAAAATCTTTTTTTAATAAAAATTAATTACACAGTATCTATAAAACTCTTTTCAGTTTTATTAAAAACTAGAAGACCTATTAAAAACACGGCAATTGTAACCCCTAAAGTATAAATTAATCCCAAAATAGAAATTCCTCCAACATTTAAAAGCATATATCGAGCTGTTTGAATAATATAAGCTAATGGATTATACTCGACAAGCCAACCATAGTTTGGTAATTTTTCTTTTATCAATTCCATTGGATACATTACTGCTGATAAATACATTAGTAATTGTATACCAAAGCCTACTAAATAGCTAAAATCTCTATATTTCGTAACCATAGAGGAAATAAGCATTCCAAGTCCCAATCCTAAAACTCCCATTATTAAAATTAAAATAGGAAAAAATAATATCAATCCATTTAAACTTAAATCTGCACCTTGAAAATAATATAAAATATAAAATATAATAAAAATTAAAAATTGAATACCAAATTTAATCAAATTCGATATTACAACTGATAAAGGAGTAATAATCCTCGGAAAATAGACTTTCCCAAATATGTTTGCATTGGCTTTAAAAGTATCAGACGTTCCGTTTAAACATGCTGTAAAATAATTCCAAACTGTTATTCCTGCCAAATTAAATAAAAATGGGGGGACTGTTCCTGTATTGATTCCTGCAACGTTATTAAATATTATCGTAAAAGTTATGGAGGTAAATAAAGGCTGAATTAAGTACCAAAGCGGTCCTAGAACCGTTTGTTTATAAACTGTTATAACATCACGTTTTACAAATAAGAATAGTAAGTCGCGATATTGCCAAACTTCTTTAAGATTAAGAGTAAAGAATTTATTTTTGGGTGTTATTTCAAACAGCCAGTCATTGGAATTTTTAGTAGTATTCATTTTGTTTTTTTCATTACAATTTGGGGCTGTAATAATTTATGCGTCAAAATTAGAAATAAAGGACAATTTTCCTAAGTGTTTATAAATTATTATTACAAAATCTTTTTTTGATTACTAAATTAACAGGATTTTTACCTTATTACGAATTGATTAAAAAGCAAAAAAGGCGTTTAATAAAAAACACCTTTAATACTTAATCGTAAATTTAAATAATGGATAACTACTTATCTAGGACTTCAAAAGCAGAATTCATACTTTTAAATTCAGGAACTATTTTTTTCATTTTAGACACAATATCATCATTATCATAAAAATCAGTAATTTCTATAAGTTCGTCAATTTCTGCATGTAAATTTTCGTATTCGTCTTGTATTTCCTGAGCAATCATAATTTTATTATGATAGGTTGGTAATGTTTTAGAAGTGTCATTTAATAATTCCTCATATAACTTTTCTCCGGGTCTTAAACCAACGATTTTTATCTTTATTTCCTTATCAGGAATAAAACCTGCAAGCTTAATCATTTTCTTAGCTAAATCAATTATTTTAACTGGTTTACCCATGTCAAAGATATAGATTTCTCCACCATTCCCCATAGCACCAGCTTCGAGAACCAATTGACAAGCTTCTGGTATTGTCATGAAATAACGTATAATATCCTGATGGGTTATTGTTACAGGGCCACCTTCGGCAATTTGCTTCGTAAATAAAGGAACAACGGATCCGTTTGAACCTAAAACATTTCCAAAACGGGTTGTAATAAATTTTGTAGCTCCTTCAATACTTTCTCTTTGATTTTTCAAAAATAAAGACTGAACATATTTCTCTGCAATTCGTTTACTGGCTCCCATAACGTTACTAGGATTAACAGCTTTATCTGTTGAGACCATAACAAATTTCTTGACACGATATGTGCATGATAAATCGGCCAAATTCTTGGTTCCCTTTATATTTGTTAAAATTGCCTGGGATGGATTTTCTTCCATCAAAGGAACATGTTTATATGCAGCAGCATGAAAAACTACATGCGGATTATGATTTCTAAAAACCTTATCTAATGCTTTTTTACTTCTTACGTCGGCTATTACAGCGATAATATTTGTCTCAGAATTCATGCTTAATGTTTCTAAACACAAATTATGCAAAGGTGTTTCCGCATGATCTAAGATGATAACTTTTTTAGGGTTAAAGCTCAGTACTTGTCTTGCAATTTCACTTCCAATTGACCCCGCTGCCCCGGTTATAAGAATCGTTTTGTCTTTTAATTGTTTAGAAATTGATTTACTATCCAAAACTATTGGTTTTCTTTCTAGTAAATCTTCAATCTGTATATTTTTTACTTTTTGGGAAATTTCTTTTTGATTTTCCCAATCCGAAATCAATGGAACTGTGTAGACTCTGTAATTGAATTCTAAACATTGATCAACAATAATTAACTGTTCATCTTTCGATAAACTTTTATCGGCTATGATTATACCCTCTGCGGCAACAGATCGCATTAAGGCGGGTAATTTCTTTCTAAGTATCAAAATAGGCAAATCCAACATTCTTTTGGATGCATTTTGATTGTTTTTATCTACAAAACCAACAATTTTAAATCGGGAAGGTGTTTCAAATTTCAAAGCGTTGGCAACTGAAATTGCATTAGCATCGGTTCCGTAAATTACTGTTCTAATTAACTTTGTACTTGTTTTCTCAGAAAAGTAAAGTTCAAAAGTTTGTTTTACAATTACGCGATATAGAAATAAACCGCAAAAAGATAAAACTAAATTTATGAAGAGAGCTGTATTTAAAAAAGCTTTGTGCCCGGCATATAGTTCAAATACTAAATTGAAAAATAAAAAAAACACTAAAACTGACATTTGCGAAAACAAAAGTTTTATTGCATCGATGTAGGAAGAATGTCGTATAATTCCAGAATAGGTTCTAAACAACCAAAAGAAAAATACGTTTACAAAAATTAGAGTGCAGACAAAATAAAAATTGTGTGATGTAATAATATATCCTAATGCTGTTCCTTCAAACAACATATAAGTGAATGTAAAAGAAAAGATAAGAACCATTATGTCAATGGCGACAATAATCCACCTTGGTAAATAACTAAGGTTGTTTATATTGGCTCTTAAATTCCTTGGTGAAAAAAAAACATGGAATAAAGATCTTATTTTATTTGATTCTTCTGGATTCAATTTAGTTTAGGTTATTTTAGGTTTTGTAAACTTTGTATGGTAAATACAAAAATACGAATTAAAGTTTTAAAAAATTATTTCTCTTCGTATATTAAATCTTAACACCTTTTTTCTTTTGTTTTAAAAAATCAATCAAATAAGCTCCGTATCCTGATTTGACTAATGGTAAGGCAAGTTCTTCGAGTTGTTCATCATTTATAAATCCTTGTCTCCAAGCAATTTCTTCTATACACCCTACTTTTAATCCTTGTCTTTCTTCAAGTACCTGAACAAATTGTCCTGCTTGCATTAAACTATTAAAGGTTCCTGTATCCAGCCATGCTGTACCTCTGCTTAAAATACCAACCTTTAAAGCTTCTCTTTCCAAGTATACTTTATTTACATCAGTAATTTCATACTCGCCTCTTGCACTCGGCTTTATACTTTTTGCGATCTCAACTACTGAATTATCATAAAAATAAAGCCCCGGAACTGCAAAATTAGATTTTGGATTTTCTGGTTTTTCTTCAATAGAAATGGCTTTTAAATTTTCATCAAATTCTACGACACCATATCGCTCAGGATCTGATACATGATAAGCAAAAACCACACCACCATCAGGGTTTGTATTTGATTTTAAAAGTTCTTGCATATTAGATCCAAAAAAAATATTATCTCCTAATATTAAGGCTACATTATCGCTACCAATAAATTCTTCACCAATTACAAAAGCCTGAGCTAAACCATTTGGGACAGCTTGTTCTGCATAGCTGAATTTACATCCCAAACTTGATCCGTCTCCTAATAATTTTTTAAAATTTGGTAAGTCGTGTGGAGTAGAAATAATTAATATTTCACTTATTCCAGACATCATCAAAGTAGACAATGGATAATAAATCATTGGTTTATCATAAACAGGCATCATTTGCTTGCTCATTGCCAATGTTAAGGGATGTAAACGAGTTCCTGAACCTCCTGCTAAAATAATTCCTTTCATATGTTTTGATTTTAGATTTTAGATTTTAGATTTAGTTTCAATAAGAAATTTAAAATCTAATTTTTAAAATCATCTCTATTTTATAAATATTTTTTTCAAACTCTCTTTATAATTTGGAATGTCTAAATTATAAACTTCTTTAATTTTTTTCTTATCCAATAATGAAAATTCAGGACGCTTAGCTGGAGTTGGATAAGATGAAGAAGGAATTCCGCCAACATTACAATTATATCCGCCCAATTCTTTTATAGTCAACGCAAACTCATACCAACTTATTTCGCCTTCGTTTGAATAATTGTAAACTCCCGGAATCCATTCTGAATGTTCTAAAATATCAATCATTGCCTGTGCAAGATCTGCGGCATAGGTTGGTGAACTTATTTGATCATTTACAACATTAATTGATTCTTTTTCCTGCATCAAACGTTGCATAGTTTTAACAAAATTATTTCCAAATTTGCTGTAAACCCAAGAAGTTCTCAAAATGATTGAATTTGGATTTACATTTAAGCAAGCAATTTCACCAGTTCGTTTACTTTCTCCGTATATATTTATAGGATTCGTTTCTGCTTCTTCATTTAATGCAATTGAAGAAGATCCGTCAAAGACATAATCTGTAGAAATGTGAATTAATTTTGCATTCTTATCCGAAGCATATTTTGCAATCACTTCAACAGCCAAATGATTTATTGTAAAAGCTAATTCTTTTTCTGTTTCAGCTTTATCAACTGCAGTATAGGCTCCACAGTTTAAAATTATATTTGGATTAATTTCATTTAACTGAACTTTAAGCAAATCTAGGTCGTTGAGTGTAATTTTATTTCTATTAGTAAAAATCCACTCATATTGTGGGTATTTTGCAGACAAAACAGCCAATTCAGATCCTAACTGTCCATTCGCTCCCGTAACTAGTATTCTTTTCATTAAAATAAACTATTACAATTCTCGATAAAAGGGAGTATTTGATCTTTTTCAGAAACTATTGCTTCTTTTAAATCCATTCCCCAATCAATATTTAATGAGGGATCATCAAATTTAATACCACCTTCAGAATCCTTATTATAAAATTGATCACATTTGTACATTACAGATGCTGTTTCACTAATAACAGAAAAACCGTGTGCAAAACCTTGAGGCACTAATAATTGTTTTTTATTTTCTGCTGATAATAAAACGCTAAATGATTTTCCGTAAGTGGGAGAATCTTTTCTTAAATCTACGGCAACATCAATAATTTCGCCATCTAAAACACGAACTAATTTCGTTTGTGCAAAAGGAGGATTTTGATAATGTAATCCTCTTAAGGTTCCTTTTTTTGAAAACGACTGATTGTCCTGAACGAAATCAATGTTAATTCCTAAATCTGTAAATTTAGTTTTACTGTATGATTCAAAAAAGTAACCTCTTTCATCTCCAAAAACTGTTGGCTCAATAATAACCAAATCTTTTATAAATGTTTCTTCAATTTTCATATTAAAATTTTTAATTCTATACTGAAAAGAAAGTAGTAATCACTTCCTTAATTCTATTTTTATCTTCTATTGTGAGATTTGATCCTGATGGCAAACACAATCCTTTTTTAAATAATCCCTCGGCAATTTTATTTCCATAATATGGATATTTCATAAAAATTGGCTGTAAATGCATTGGTTTCCAAAGTGGTCGGCTTTCAATATCGGCCTTTTCAAAAGCTATTCTTAAAGTCTCATTATTTATATTTTTTTCCAAGTTTGGTTCAATCAAAATGGCATTTAACCAATAGTTTGAAAAATAATCTTCATTTAATACTTCGAAAAGGGTTACAATTTTTATACTATCAAAAAGATCTTTATAAAAAATGTGGTTTTTTCTTCTTGCTGCAATATTATTCTCCAACACCTTTATTTGTCCAAGTCCAATACCAGCACAAACGTTACTCATCCTGTAATTATAACCAATTTCACTATGCTGATAGTGAACTGCCGCATCTTTTGACTGAGTGGCAAAAAAGATTGCTTTTTCTTTAGATTCGTTTGAACTTGAAATTAATGCTCCTCCACTTGAAGTTGTAATAATTTTATTTCCATTAAATGAAAAAATTCCAAAAGTTCCAAAAGTCCCACATTTTTTACCTTTATAAGTGCTTCCAAGTGCTTCAGCACTATCTTCAATTATTGGAATATCATATCGGGCTGCAATATCATGTATTTCATCAACCTTATAAGGATTACCGTATAAGTGAACGGTTATTATTGCTTTCGGTTTTTTTCCTTTTTTTATTCTATCTTTTATAGCTATTTCAAGAAATTCCGGGCTAATATTCCAAGTCTCAGGTTCACTATCTACAAAAATGGGAATTGCACCCTGATATAAAATAGGATTTGCTGATGCTGAAAATGTCATTGTTTGACAAATAACCTCATCTCCAGTTTTTACTCCTAATAAAATTAATGCCAAATGTATAGCAGAAGTTCCTGAATTTAAAGCTGTCAAGAAAAATTCATCACCAAAATAATTTTGCAATTGATTTTCAAAATCATTAACATTTGGTCCACCAGACGTAATCCAATTCGTTTCTAATGCTTTTTGAATATATTCTTGCTCAAAGCCACTTTGTTGTGATAGAGATAAGTAAATTCGTTTATTATCCATTAATTTCCCAATAATCTGAATCGTAACGAACATCATCTTCACTAACATTTGATAGTGGTAAAGTCGAAAATGATATTAGTTTTGAATTTGTTTCTAAAGATTCAATAGCATTTGCATAACCTGCCGGAATATGAACAATTTTACTATCTAAATCAGAAACAATTACCGTTTCAATAGCTAAATCTTTTGAAGGATTTTCCCAATTATCAATTTTTACATAATGAATTTTGAAAGACCCATTTAAACAATAAAAGTTTTTTGCATCTAATTTATGACCCTGCCAAGCACGAATCGGATTTTCATCAGAATTACTAATGATATAAAATCTTTTAATATCCTCAAAACTAAAATCATTTACATATGAAATAGTTCCACGATGATCTGAAAAATTTCCTCCCTGAATTATTTTCGGAATCATATATTTACTTTCAAATTATTTTTATTCAGTAGATAAAATTTTAAAGTATATATAAGCAGTAAAGGTGCAATCACAATTACAAATAAAACTACGTCAGGTACTTTTTGGTATAAACAAATGACCAAAGCCGAAACTATAACTTGAGCAATTGCATAGTATAAAGAAACCAGCCTATGTTGGATTTTGTATTCGTTACTCAAAACTTGATATAAATGCAGACGGTGTGCTTCAAATATGTTCTGTTTTAAATACAATCTATGAATTATTGTACAAATGGCGTCAACTCCGTAAACAGCAAGAAACAAAAGCCAGATTAAAGAATGTGTTCTTAAAACAAGTTTCAAAACTAAATAAATTACCCAAAATGCAATAGCGATACTACCAACATCACCTGCAAAACACTTGGCTTTTTTTCTGTAATTAAAAAAAAGAAAAACTAGGCTCGCAATCATTGCATATTTTATAAAACTACTATCTGTAAAAAGTTGAATCTCTTGATTGATGTAAAGCAACGAACCCATAACAACTAAAGTATACAGCCCCGTTATACCGTTTATACCATCCATAAAATTATAGGCATTTATTATTCCGATTGCCAAAATATAAGCTGCAACAATCCAAAAAAGAGGAATCGAATTAAAAATACCAATTTCAAAAAAAATTAAGGTTATCGCCAAAAACTGAATTGATATCCGAATTTTATTTGATAAACTCTGAATATCATCCCAAAAACTCACTAAACTAACCAGTGTAATTCCTGTGAAAAAAAAGTAATTATCCTGAACATGCTGTACAAAATAAAGCAATGCAGAAAACCAAAAAATTATTCCTCCGCCTCTTAAAGTTATTTCGGTATGTGAGCTTCTTTGATTGGGTTTATCAATAATATTAAACTTGTCTGCTACTTTAAAATAGAGTAACATTAAAATCATTAAAAGAATTCCAAGTATAGTGTATTCCATTATTTATTTATGAAGCTTTTGATTGTTTTTTCTAATCCTTGTTGTGCAGTGTAAGGAAGTTTGTCGATTCCAATAGCTGATTTTATTTTTTGATTTGAAACTCTATAATTTTCTGTTAACTTTTGAATAGTCTCTGAATTAAGGGGGAATCTTACTAAATCCCCAAACCTTGCTATTCCATTTATGAATGGTTTAGGAATACTGATCGATAGATTTTTTTTATTGGAAGTCGAAGATATAATTTGAACTAAATCATTTGTTGATAAAAATTCATCATCAGCAAAATTATAAATCCCAGAAGGGATATCTTTATTTTGGAGAATTTCCTTAATCATAAAATTAAGATTATCAATTCCAAGAAATGATCTTTCATTAAGAAAAGCTTTCAAAGGATATGGAATTCTCTTATTCACTACATTATAAAGCAAATTTAAATTTCCTTTATTTCCTGGTCCATGAATCATACATGGTCTTATTATAAAAACTCTTTTCCCTTTTAGAATTTCTTTTGATAAGATATATTCTTCTGCTTTTAGTTTTGATTGACCATATGGAGTTTTGGGATTAGATTGATTGTCTTCAAATAAAATCTCTGGCACATTATCTGCAATAGCTTTTACACTACTGAAATAAATAAAATCTCTACATTCACTTTCTAAAAAAATATCAAATATTTTTTTGGTTAGATCTGTATTTATTTTAAAATACTCAGAAGTTTCACTTGTGTTTTTAGTGTCGTGTGCTTTTCCAGCTAAATGTATAACGGCATGAGAATTAAAACAAAAGGTTTGATTTAAATTTCTCAGGGAAATTGAATTAATTTCAAATCCATTATTTAATAGATATATTGAAAGGTTTTTCCCCACAAAGCCGGAAGCTCCAGTAATAGTTACTTTCATTTTGGAATTATTGTTTCAAAATTTCTATTAATTTATCGAGTAAAAGTTCCCTTTCAAACTGTTCATTAAAATATTTCAGGCCATTTTGACTCATTTCGGTTCTTTGCTTATCATCTGCATTATACAGCTTGATAATGCTTTCTGCAAGCCCATCGGCATCATCAGGAGGAGAAACAAAACCGGATTTTGATTCTTCAACAATTCTCGCTCCTTCACCTTCAAGTGATGCAATTATTGGCTTTCCACATGCCATGTAGGATTGTAGTTTGGAAGGTATAGTAAGTGCAAAAATTTTATTTTTCTTAAGTGATACTACAAGTGCGTCTACACAGCCAAAAAATAGTGGCATTTCTTCAGATGGATAAGATCCTAGTAAATGAAAATCTTCCACTAATCCTTTTCTTTTTATTTCGCTTACTAAATGTTCTTTCTGACGGCCATCTCCTAACAATATCCAATTAACCTTTATCTTTTTATCTTTAAGTATTTTGGCAGCATCAACGAGTGTATCTAAGCTTTGTGCTTCGCCAAGGTTCCCTGCAAATAATATTTTAAGACCATCCTTAGGCATTTTTTGCTGATAAACTTCAGAAGAGGCCACAGGTTTATAAAAGCTTTCAGTTGAATTAGGGTAATATATAATTTTTTCTCTAGCAATACCCTGTTTTACAATATAGTCAATAAAGCCCTCAGACTGTACTAAAACTTTCTCGGCACTTTTATAGATTGATCGAGTTATTTTGTCAAAAAAAGACAAAATAGTTTTATTATTTATACCTCCGGCTGCAGAAAGGCTTTCGGGCCATAAATCCTGTACCCAGAAATAATAAGGTATTTTCATCCTTCTTGCTACAAACATTGCAGGCAACCCAACCGTTACAGGAGAAGGCTCAAAAACAAAGATCTTATCGAATTTTTCTTTTATAAAAAGAGATTTCAATGTGCCAAACAACACAAATGATCCATAATTAAGCATTAGCCTGATACCATTATCACCTCTAGAAAAAAGTTTTGAACGGTATATCTTTATACCATTCCATTTTTCATCATTATTTTTCCAAAAACTATAATTATCATAAAATTTACCTTTAGGATAGTTAGGTATTCCTGTAAGAACAGTAACATCATGCCCACGCTCTTTCAAGCCAAGGCAAAAGTCATTTATTTTAAAATTTTCAGGCCAGAAATATTGGGTTACTACCAGAATCCTCATACTAATACTTATAATTATTCTGCTCTATCCATTGCTTCATTTCTAAAAGCATTGCATCATATTCAGGAGTTTTATAATTAAAATCTGTCCTAATAGATACCATACTTTTGTCTACATGATAGTCAGAATTCGGTCTTATACTTATTAAACCGCTTTTAAATATCGTATTAAAAAGTTGCAATAAGCTATATTTATCAATCTTATTCTTTTGAGTAATCTGAATTAACCCGGTAATATTTTGCTCGATAGCTGCGTGAATCGTTTTAGTCAGTTCAATTGTAGTTATTCCCGACCAAAAAGCATGTGTAAAACCTTTTAGCTCGACATCATTATTTTGTGACATAAACCAGTGAAATAGTCCAATTCCGTTTTCATTGACTTCAGGACCTATTATAGAAGTCCTAAGTGTAAGATCTTTATTATTATCTAATTCACCCAAATTTTTAGATTGAGCATAAAAACCATATCCGTCTTTTAAATCATTTTCAGTATATGCTCCCATTTTTCCCGAAAAAACGCAATCGGTACTAATATGAATAACTTTAGTTGAAGTATTTCTTGTAATAGATTCAATAAAATGAGGAAAATAGCTGTTAAACCATATTGCTTTATCCGGATTGTCCTCAGCTTCTTTATTTAAGATCCCTATACAATTTATAATGCAGTCGAAATTATGAGAAGCAACTATAGCGCTCAGCTTGTCGGTATTCTTAACATCCAAATTAATAAGTCTATCAGACTCATCAATATTTCGGGCAATTCCCCAAACATCGTAAGATCCTAACTGAGGTAATAATTTTAAAACAACATGACCCGCCATACCCTTTGCTCCTAATACTAAAACTTTCTTCATAGCAAATTTATTTATTCCAGATTACTTTATTAACTATTGAGGTGTAACTCTGAATAACTTTAACTACTCTCTCAGAAGTATTATTTACCTGATATTCTACTGGTAATTGTGTTAAATCATTGGGGATTAAGGCTTTTGTAATTTCTATTGCGTTAAGAATCTGATCTTTTTGTATACCACCAATAATGATTGTTCCCACATCTACTGCTTCAGGACGTTCAGTACTTGTTCTTATGCTTATTGCCGGGAATCCCATCATTGCAGATTCTTCACTTATAGTACCACTATCAGACAGTACCATGAATGAATTCTTCTGAAGGTTTACATAATCAAAGAAACCAAGCGGAGCTATATTCAGTACTAATGGGTGAAATTTTATATTATTTGCTTCTATCCTCTTCTTTGTTCTCGGATGTGTGGAAAATATTATCGGCATATTATATTGCTCAGCTACTGTATTAAGTGATTCTGCTAATATTTCGAAATTATTTCCTAAATCTATATTTTCTTCACGATGCGCACTTACGACAAAGTAGCCGCCCTGTATTAATTTTAACCTCTTTACTATATCATTTTCATTGATCTTTGTCATGTACTTGGTAAGTACTTCCCATAATGGGGAGCCTGTAACAAATACATGATCTTTTCTAAACCCTTCACTAAGAAGATATCTCCTGCTATGCTCGGTATAAGTAAGGTTTATATCAGAGATATGATCTGATATTTTTCTATTTATTTCTTCGGGTACATTTTGGTCAAAGCATCTGTTTCCTGCTTCCATATGGAATATAGGAATTTTAAGTCTTTTAGCTGCAATTGTACATAAAACACTATTTGTGTCTCCAAGTACCAGTAAAGCATCTGGTTTTACATCGGTAAAGACCTCAAATGATTTGGCGATTATATTACCAATCGTTTCACCTAAATGATTCCCAGGAGCATTGAGAAAGACATCCGGTTTTCTTAATTGAAGATCTTCAAAGAAGATCTCATTAAGCTCATAATCATAATTTTGTCCTGTATGAACAAGTACATGATCAAAAAACTGGTCACATTTTTTTATACATTCTGCTAATCTGATGATTTCAGGCCTTGTGCCTACAACAGTAACAACTTTAAGTTTTTTCATATAGTAAATTAATTGCCTAACTTCCAATGTTCTAAAGAAAAAAGAAAACTATCTCCCTTTGATTCGTCAAGTGCAAATCAGAACAAGCCATTATTTTAGAATTATTTTTATAATGCCCTAAATCCGAAAAGATATCCTCCCGGTATTTATAAAATTTAGATTTTCAAAGTATCAATCACATATTTAAATGCAGATAAAGAATCTGATCATAAAGAACTATTTACTCTTGAATTTTATAAACATTGCCACTAATAATTGTGGCTTTTCCATAATTAATCAAAATAGTAATCTATAAATTCTTCATTAAATACCTGTTTCCTGATTAAAGGAAGGCTGGACAAGAGTTTTTTCATGCCTTCTACATCCTGCTGTTGTGTATTGTGCGAATGGTAGTCTTCTACCTTAGAAATATCTATTTCACCTTCTGAAAAATACTTGGCATAATTCAGATCACGATTGTCTGCAGGAATACGATAAAAATCGCCCATATCTTCGGCTTTGATCATTTCTTCACGTGTACAAAGCGTTTCATATAGCTTTTCACCATGACGTGTACCAATTATTTTTATCTCATTATCTGCATTGCATAATTCTTTAAGTGCAATAGCCAGATCACCTATTGTCCCTGCTGGAGCTTTATTTACAAACAAATCACCTTGATTTCCATGTTCAAACGCAAACAACACCAGTTCTACAGCTTCTTCAAGAGACATCAGGAAACGTGTCATTGAAGGATCTGTTATTGTTATGTCTTTGCCAGATTGTATTTGTTTTAAAAACAAAGGAATTACAGAACCCCGGGATGCCATTACATTGCCATATCGTGTTAAGCAAACTGTAGTGGTATTGTTTTTTATAGTTCTGGATGCTGCAATAGCAACCTTTTCCATTAATGCCTTAGATATTCCCATTGCATTAATCGGATAAGCTGCTTTATCAGTACTCAGGCATATAACTTTAGTTACATTATTAGCAACCGCTGCATCGATAACATTTTGAGTTCCAAAAACATTTGTTTTAGTTGCTTCTATAGGGAAAAACTCACAAGAAGGAACTTGTTTAAGTGCAGCTGCATGAAAAACATAATCAACGTCATGCATAGCTCTTTCTACGCTATGAAAATCCCGCACATCCCCAATGTAGAATTTTAATTTATCACTTTTTAGCTGATTACGCATATCATCCTGTTTTTTTTCGTCACGGGAAAAAATACGTATCTCATCAAAATGATCAGTATGAAGAAACCGGTGAAGAACAGCATGCCCAAAAGATCCTGTTCCTCCTGTAATTAAAAGCGTTTTATTTTTTATTAACATTAAATTGTTCTATTTTAATTATTATATAGAAATATAATTATCCATAATAAGATTGTCTTTTTCTTCTCTTGATGGATAATTTATAAGTACAGCTTTATATACTCCTTTAAATACAAAAAGACTACCTGCAGATGCTCCTATGATACCAAACTTTTTTATCAGTTGTTTAATATCTTCCAAAGATCCTGCACCTCCTAAAACTGTCATAGGTATGCTCACTGCTTCACGAATTTTCTCAATAATTCCCATATCATAACCCTTCATAACCCCATCATTATCAATAGAATTAATTACGATCTCTCCTATTCCCAATTTTTCAAGTTCTTTAGCAAATTCTACAGGATTTTTACCTGTCTTTTTCTTTCCGTTATGTGTGTATACTTCATATCCTCCTAAAAGTTTTTTCTTTACATCAAGTACAGCGACAACGCTTTGCGTACCTACTTTTTCGGCCATTCTTGTTATAAAATCAGGGTCTTCAATAATTGCAGAACTAACCGCAATTTTTTCTACTCCAAGACTAAATATCTTTTGTGCCTGCTCAACAGTTTTAACACCGCCTCCATAGCATAATGGCATTCTGCATTCCGCAGCCAAATATTCAATCATTTTGTAATCAGGCTCTCTGTTTTCAACAGTAGCATCAATATCGATTACCATCAATTCATCAACTTCTTTTTCATTGAAAATCCTGACAGCGTTGATTGGGTCTCCTACGTATTTATGGTTCTTAAAATTTACAGATTTTACTAATCCTTTTTCGTGAACCAACAGACATGGAATAATTCTAGGTCTTAACATAATTATAAATCTGCAAAGTTTTTTAATAATTGAACTCCATAATGGTGGCTTTTTTCCGGATGGAACTGTACTCCATAAATATTATCCTTATTGACTGCGCATACAAATTTGGTTCCATAATTAGCTGTTGCAATAGCATCTTCAACCTTATTACATTCAAAATAATAAGAATGTAAAAAATAGTACAGTGGTACTTTTTCGAGATCTTTAAACAGGCTGTGTCCCGGCTGTGGTTCAATATCGTTCCATCCCATGTGGGGCAGGCGGGTTTTTTGTTTAAAATGAGAAGTATCAAACTTTCTAACAACACCATCAATATAACCAAGTCCTGGCAAAATGCCTTCATCACTAGACTTTGCAAGTATCTGCATACCTACACAAATACCAATTACAGGAAGCTTTTTATTCAATACCAAATAATCTAAAGTCTCTCTCATTCCTGATTCGTTAAGCTTTGTCATGGCATGATCAAAAGCACCGACACCCGGAAGTACAATTTTAGTAGCATTTTCTAAATCAGAGGCGTGATTAGCGATTTTAACAGTAATATCTAACTGTTTGAAAATATTTACAAAAGCATTCAAGTTTCCTAAACCATAGTTTATTATTACAATCATCGAATCAATCTTTTTTCAAGTCCTATTTTCATCATCACTTTTGCACCTAGATTAATTAGTCCATATTTACTTTTATAATCTTTGAATGTTTTATTTTCGCCTTCAAAAATAGCTTGTAGTTCCAGAACTGTAAGGCCTAATTTGTTCGCTATGTATTCAAACTCTTGTCTCATAAACTGTTCACTCATAACAGGCTGCTTGATTCTTTCCAAAGCCTC
Source organism: Flavobacterium chryseum (assembly GCF_004362015.1). Lineage (GTDB taxonomy): Bacteria > Bacteroidota > Bacteroidia > Flavobacteriales > Flavobacteriaceae > Flavobacterium. The sequence goes on along the minus strand of NZ_SNWW01000004.1, from coordinate 248,856 downwards.
GCTCCTTTCAAGTTGGCCGGTAAGTATTAAACTAGAAAAATGAGATTTTCTTCTATCATAACCAAACTTTTTAGGTAACCAAAAATCTTCATAAAATCTTGTAAATCTAGACTCATGATGTTTATGCTGGAATTTTTCCCATCCAAATTTACTTTCAAGAAGTTTTTCTGCATCTTTTTTAATATATGGAATTAGGTTTAGAGGTTTAAAAACCTGCATGCCTAAAATATATTTATAAAACAATTTGTATTGTAAAATATCAACTAATGGGAATGATTTTAATTTTCTTTTACCAAATTTAGTGTGTATATCTTTTAGTAATGTTTTGTCGATTCCTGGAAATCCACCCCATTCTAGAGGCTCTCTACAGCATTCTGTAGAAAAATTACCTCCTGTTAAAACATACTTAATTTTATTTTTTCGTGCAAATTTATATAATGCTGAAAAAAAAGCATAATCCTGTGGTAAATCCTGGTCAGCGATTTGTGATTTAAGAAAAGCTACCTGTAGATCTTTAATTTCTTCCCAATTAATTACTTCTGTAAAAAGATCTAACTTAAGTCCATTAACTAGTTTTTCAATATTTCCAACCGCCTGCTGTGTGTTCCAGCCTGCATCAACATGAAATAATAGCGGGCGAAGCCCCATAACTTCTTTTGCAACATAGGCAACATAAGAACTATCAAGCCCCCCACTTAATCCTATTATACAATCAAATTCTTTACCTATACCTTCTTTCTTTATTTTTTTAGCAACATTCATTAACTCTTCATATCCTCTTTCATCTGTATGCCAATTAGGCAAGATTGCTTTATGAAAATTATGATAGTAATCTGAAATACCATTTTCATCAAAAATAATATTTGGATCCGTAGTATCCATTATGGTCTTAGTACAAACTTGAAATTCTCTTTTGCTCATTTTTATTTTTTTCTTAATAAACTTCTATAATATAGGTGCATCAATGATATTAAAAATATAATCCTTGACCACAACTTAGGGAGCAGTTTTCTTTTAACTATACTGGCATTTTCCCCATGTATTCTTCTGCTAAGTGTTGGCTCATCTATATGAAGATTAGACTTAATTATATTAGCTCCCATGGCAATCCATAAGTCATGAGATTCAACATAAAATGGTATAGGTAAAATAAGATTTCTTAATTCTTTTTTAAAAGCCATTGCACATCCTACATAGTTTGTTTTCCCTATAAAGATATCGATAATATTTTTCAAATGTCTTGCTGATGATTCTGAACTAACACCATCAAGGCTGAAATCAAGTATTTTACCATCTGAATCTATAAAGTTTGAATTCGTTGAAATCAGTAAAGCTCCAGAATTTAACAATTTATCTTTCATAAGCTTGACACGCCCATCAAGCCAAATATCATCCTGATCTGACATGAAGATAATATCTTTAGTTGCTAATTCTATTACTCGACCGAACGAGTATACATGTCCTTTGTTAACTTCATTTTTAAAAATCTTTATCCTTTTATCATCAATTTTTCTGACTAAATCAAGGGTTTCATCTGTAGAATAATCATCTAATATTATCACTTCATCGTTAAGATCCAATTGTCTAAGAATTGATTGTAATTGTATTTCAATATATTTTGTCCCATTATATGTTGCCATACAAACGCTTATATTCATATTTTATTTTTTTGTCTTTTATTTAAATTTAGTTACAATCTTGTTTTGATTTTTAATATAAATATCGTTAAAAGATACTATAAATCCTATTTATTGTTTAACAGTTTTTACTTCATTTATCACTTCACTCCCCTTTATTTCTGAAGTATTTAATATCTTGCTCCAATACCATAGAACAATCAAAAAACCGTAAGAATTAAACATCGTTGGGTTTGTCATAGAATTTACAACGTACATAAAAAAAGTAACAAAAAATAAAAAATTTTCTCCAAAATAAGCTGTAATACGTCTTATGGGAAAAAGCATGTATATGTATAAAATAGGAGTAAGTATAAACCCAAAATATCTCAACATATCAAGTGGTGTTATCTCTGTGTAGGCTTTAAAAGCATGCGCTCCTTCAGAATAATAGTATGATGCTAACCCTTCTCCCAAAAAAAAATTAAAAAAATTCAAGTTTTCCCAAAAAGAATTGTAATGACCTAACTTAACTGCATTTGATACCTCCCCTTTATCAAAAACATTTGTATTTATAAGTATATATGAACCAACAGTTATCACAACAGGTATACTTATAAATAAAAATCTAATTCTATTAATATTACTGGACTTAATGAACGTAATCATAACCAAAGTAATTATTGTAGTAAGAATTGAAGCTCTTGAGCCACCTAATGCAAGTGTAACAAAAAAAATAAGTAATATAATAGCTTTACCAATTTTTTTCTCTTTCAAAAAGGAAACATAATAAAGCACAAGTGAGAGATAAAGAAATGGAAGAGTTCCCATTTGAAAAGTGATAATTCCATCATCTACAAAATCCCTTAAACTGTAACTTCCTGTACTGTAGTTAAAGAAAAAATCGTAATAAGCATCTGAAAAAGGTAACCCAGTTGTTACGATAAAAAACGAGATCCATGTATAAATTACCATTATGATTCCGGAAACCTTCGCTATTCTATCTAAATCTATCTTGTATTTGTTAATAGGATATATTAAAAAAAGCACTAAGGTGGACAAAAAGAATTGGAGACTAATTGCCCGATCAGAATAATAAAAAAAAGAATGTATGAATCCCCATAAAAAAATAAGAAAAATTACAAATGGAGCTATAGTCTTAAATCTATAAATTTTATAGTTAAAAACCATAAGGAGTATTATAGATATAAAGACCATTTTATTGATTATTATGACTGGAAATAATAAAGTCACAATAAAAAAGAAATAAAACAGTCTAGTTATCCAAGTTTTATACAGGTTTGATAATCCATACTCCATGAAAAAAAAATTTAAAGGCTATGAATATATATATATAAATACTTAAAACATCCAATGTATATATTTCTGAATATACTATTCTTATTGCCTAATTTGATAAAATTAACAAGCTGTTTTCTTTTTTCTTTATTCAGTTTATCTCCATAAATGTCAAGAAATAAATCTGCTTGTTTAAAATTACTTTGCATGTAATTTCTATCAGAACTAAATAAAATACTTATAAATTTTTTAATTCTCTTAATATTGCTTATACTATCTTTAACTGTAACACTATTTTCATGGCTTCTGTACTTCACTGTTGAAAAAGACAATGGCTTGGATCTGCCTAATCCTAACGCTATTAAAGCTATCCAATAATCATGCATTTCAACTTCTTTAGGGATATTAACAAGTTCATCTTTCATACTTTTATTAAAAACAACCGTACATCCTGTCAAGCTGTTTAAAAATAATGTCTTGTAAAAATCCATTTTAACAGGGTTTAGTTTTTGAGATTCCCAAAAAGTTTCTCCAATAATATTACCCTTTTCGTCAATTAATTGTAAATCGGTAAAAACAACAGAAGGAACATTTTCTTCCTCAATTTTTTTCAATTCAGCAACACTTAACTCTAATTTATTAAGCTCCCAGATATCATCTTGATCACAAAGCGCTATATAATTACCACTGCATTTTGAAATTGCTATTTCAAATGTGGCTACAGGTCCTTTATTAATCTCATTTGTAAAAAGTTTAATGAAGGGATAGTCCTTTTTAATATTTTCGATAATTTGTACTGTATTATCTTTGGAACAATCATCAACAATTATTATCTCCTTAGGTACAAAAGTCTGATTAATTATAGAAAGCAGCTGTTCATATAAAAACTTGCTACCATTATAGGTAGCGACAGCAATTGATATATCATTATTTTCTTTCATTCAATTATTTTTTCACAAAGAAAAGCTATTATAATAATTAATTAGATTTATACCATAGTGCTTTTCTAAAAAGTTAGCACATGCATAATTATATGCATTTAATCTAATTTGTTCAAAATTATCAGCTGAATCGTTTACTATTTTTAACATATAATCTGATAGTTCTTGTGTTTCAATATACAAAAAACCTGTCAAATTATTTTTTATTAGTTCCGCAGTCCCTGCATTGTTAAATCCTATTACTAAACATGAATTGAGCATAGCTTCAATAGTAACTCTACCCAGAGCTTCATTCTTCGAGCACATTAATAATCCCAAAGCATTTGACATTAGAACATCAACATCTTTTCTAAAACCTAAAAACTCAACATTAGCTTCAATTTTTAACTGAGATACCAAGTTTTTTAAATATTCTTCATATTCAAATTCCCCACCTCCTGCGATACAAAGCCGTATAGTGTTATTGTGTTGAAAAACATTATAAAAAGCATTAATGGCTTCTTCTACACCTTTATTTTTTACTAAAGAACCACAAAATAGAAAATAATCCCTTTTTCTTTTGGACTGAAAAGAATTAGCAATCTTTCTCACACTATTATATAACACAATTGCATTATTTTGAACACCAAAATGTTGCAAAATACTTTCAGAAATACATATAACTTTATCTGATTTTTTTATTCTGTTCTTTAATTTTTCTATACCCCCAAAAATATCCATTCCATGATCAAGATCAATATATTCACGCAAGTGCCATACATGTCTTATATTTTCTTTTTTTGCTAATTTTTGACCAATACCTACAACGCTTGAATTTGAATGAACTATAGTTATATTATGAACTTTTACAATTTTCTGAAGTTTTTTTATAGCTATACCATTTGTAACAGCTTTATTTAGCAACCTCAAAAAATTTAAAAATTTACTTTTGACATTTTTACGAGGATCAATCGATTCAGACTTATACCTTACAATTGAATATTCAATTGCTAAATCATCAAAATGTTTACAAATAGGACCTTTGTCAGGAAAAATAACTTTTGTCATAACACCTTTGTCTTTTAAAGAAGATACCATATTGATCAATGACTGATTTGCACCGTATAATAAAGTATCATGTGTTATAAATAATATGTTTTTTTTCATTACTTAATCTTATCTTTGTAAAAGCAGGAAAACTTAATTAAACTTTTTTTCTGCTTTTAATTTATTATAGTGTTCAATATTCCTTGATTTGTAAGGCCTACAGGGATGTCCTCCAGCAATCATCATTGGTGGAATACTTGAAACTACTACACTTCCTATTTGAATAATAGCTCCTTCTCCTATTGTTACTCCTCCAACAATAGTTACATTATTTCCCAGCCATACATTGTCTTCTATTATTACATCTTTATGATACAAAGTATCATCATATGGAATAGCAGTTCCGTTATCATAATTATGATAATGCGTAATAATAACGCAACCTGTGCCACTATGAAAATTATCCCCTATTATAACTTTTCCTTCTCCAAAAATATCCATGCCATTAAAATGTACATTCTCACCTAAAATAGTGTTAGACGTAACTGTTGAAGGATTATTTATATAAATTTTACCTTTTACTAATTTAGCTACAACTAAAACTCTTTTCGCATATTTTTTCTTGAGAATTTTATTGTAATAAATACGTCGTAATTTACTATATATTCTTCCTATCATACTTTATTGCTTAATTTCAAATATTTTTTTCTTACCAGATCTGGGTTGCCATTTACTAAAGCTTTTTCCTTCATTTATTTCTTTTATAGTTTTAGCAATTAAACTTGTAGATTTACCCCAATATTCTGTTTCAAAATTTGCTACATAATATTTTACTTTATCAACAGAAACCTGCTCTGTTTTCTTATTTCTAAAAATATCAATGATATCTTTTTCACATTTAATATCAACAAGTCCTTCCTTTACATAATCATAACAATCACTAGCTTCATTATTTTGAAAATTGACATAGAAACTTATTTTTTTACAAAGAGCAACTTCTAGGTGAAGACCCGAATCTCCGACCACAAAACACTTGGCAGAAGCAATAAAAATTATTGGGCTTTCTTTAAGTGAATTGGAATAACCTATATCATTTTCTTCACAATATTGCCTCCAAAAATCAATATCCGGCTGACCGGGATGTGGACGCATAATAAAATTTATATTATTTGCAGAAAGCATTTTTACAAAATTCAAAACCCTGTCCTTATTATCTAGTACATTAATAGCTATTCCTAATTCATAGATATTAATTTCAGAAGTCAAAGGAATTTTATCAAATCTTGGTGAACCGCTTAAAAATATGTCCGATAAATATGTCTTTCCATTTGAGGTATACTTATCTAAAGTTTCGTCACCATCTAAAAAGGCATAATCGTACTCCAGAGGAGGGAAAAGATCAGAAACAGAAGCGTGTTGCGTATAAATAGTTTTCACTCCAAGTTTTTCTGCAGCTCTAAAATAACTTCTTGTAAAAAAAACATGGTCATTTGCAACAAGAAGTGATTTTGGCTTAATTTCATTCAGCTGTTTTAATGCATTACTATAAACGCCTGGAGCATTTAGGTAGTGATCAAAATGATAAAGCATTGACCTATATTTAAAGCCTTTTTGCTTAATAAGGTTAATAACAAGCTTTGGCATATAAAGAAGAGAAAGCCAACAATTACCTCTGTTATTTACAATGATATTGTTTTCAGATTTAACAGGAAAATCAGAAATTACCAGCACATTAGGAATAACCTCAAGCAGATTTTGCAGAGCCCTATGTTGATTTAACGAACAAATAATGACTACAGTTTCAATATTCTTCGGGAAAATGTTTTTTTTCGAGAATGGATTTAACTGCTTAAGAGCATGAAAAACCAACTTAGAAATCATTAAAAAGATACTACTAAAAGAAGCTTTTCTTATCATTAACCCCGATTCACCAGGATATAGTTCCTCTATTGAATAAGGATAGTTCAAATCATCCAGCATACTCATTTTCATACTATCAAAAACTTACACATTTATAATTTAATTAGATAATTGATTACTAATTATAGACTTATATCTAATAAGTTTAGCAGGAACACCTCCAACAATTGCAAAATCAGGAACATCGCTTGTCACTACTGAATTTGCTCCTATAATAGCATTATTTCCTATTGTAACATTTGGTGATATCAGTACATTTGCTCCAATCCATACCGCATCTTTTATAATTACGCTTCCTATTTTATCTTTCCTTTGCTCGGCAAAATTAAAATCTGCATCGACATTTGTTGATTGAGTCCAAATTTTAAACCATGGCCCTATACTGCAATTTTTACCTATTGAAACTTCATATCCTCCAGCAACCTGAATTAAAGAATGACGGCCTATGTAGCTATTTTCTAATATTGTAATTTTTCCATCCCCATACATTAAAGTACTTTCACCATTAAAACGAAAACTTTCATGAATGTTATACTTTTTTCTATATCCATCATATACATTCAAATCATACGAATCTTTTAGTGTAGAATAAATTTTAGCAAACAACCTGATAATAAATTTCATAATTTTTTTTCTTTTAATATGAATCCCAACCAAGGTAATGGATACAATTTGTGACAGTAAATTGCAATTGTAATAAAAAAAACAACAAAACTTATACAAGTAGCATAAGCTGCACCAATAGTTCCAAATGTAGAAATTAAATAATAGTTTAGTCCAATATTAATAATAACATTAATAAAAGACAGATAAAATAAAATTTTGGTTTTTTTTAGATAGAAAATAATATTTGCAAACAACAAATACATTCCCTGAAAAAAATATCCAATTGTTATCCAAATTACAAATTCAATACCTGTAGCAAATTTAGGATCAATAAACCACATAAATATATATGGTGTTATTAACCAAACGAGAAAAACTGCAATAATTAATAAACCAATAAACATCCAATATACTTTAACTACTTTTAATTTTGCTTCATAAGTATTACGCTCAAACAATTCGTAACTAAATGGAATAATTGCGTTGGCAAAAGCAGCGCATAAAATTGAGATTGCAGACCCTAAAACATAAGCAAGGTTATAAATTCCTAATTGTTCTTTACCTTGAAAATAATCTATAAATAACCTATCCGACATATTAATTATTAAACTTCCAATAATATGGGGAATAAGAGGTAAACCAAATATAAGAGAATCTTTGATATTTATCCAGCTTACATCCCTTACAAGCAACTTTCTTTTTTTATATAATATATATCCAGCAATTACAGAAAAAATACAAACAGAAGCATATTGGCCCAATAACCTGCCTTGATAGCCAAACTTATATATAATTACTAATATCAACGAAAAAACTATATTTAAAATAGAACCCGCAAGACTAAATGTTATATAATTAGTTGGCTGATCTTTTATTTGATAATCTATTAAAAGTGATGAATTAAAAAAAGACAAAAAACAAAAAAGTGGAATAAACATAACCCAAGCAATAGGAACTTCTAAATAATTTTCTATAGGAACTTGAAAAATTATTATTATTAAAATTAAAAAAAGTGCAACAAAGAAAGGTGGAATAATTGCCGATGTAAAATAACTAGGATAATTTTCTCTGTTTCCCTTAAAATAAGCAACAGATACTGCACCCTGAACACCTAAAGTAACTAAAGGAAGTCCAAAACTAATTATTGAAGTTATAAGTGCCAAAACTCCAAAATCTTTTGTACTTAAATAAAATGTAAATATGGGAAGCAGAAAAAAGGCAATTCCCTTTTCAATAATTGAAGCAAAAGTATAAATGGAAAAAGATTTTAAGAAATTCATCTAATGATTTTACGATGTTTATAAAAAATAGTAATTAAATAATTGATATTATAGTGCTTTATCAAAAAAGAATGGAAATAAATTAATAGATCTGTAATGTCAAATTTTCTTTATTATTTTAGCTGGACTTCCGACCGCTACAACTCCATCTGGTATAGATTTTGTAACAATCGAACCTGCGCCTATTACAGAATTATTGCCAATTGTGATACCTGGTAATAAGATCGAATTTGCTCCAATCCAACAGCCGTTTTTTAAAATTACTGCTTCATCTGGATAGTATCCTTGATCAATAAGAGGAATGTCCGGTTGATCAAACTTATGATTGTTGATATAAATATGTACTCCACATCCCATCATTACGTTATCCTCAATAATAATTGAAGTTTCTAGACTTTCAGATTCTCCAAATAGCATTACTCCGGGACGAACAACAACCCTATTACCAATCTTTATTTTAGAACATCCTACGGCATACGCACCAGGTCTGAAATCTGCTGTATCAGAAAAATGCTTGAATTTCTTTTTACAAAGAGATAACATTTGTTTTTTATAATACAATCTCCAATGGGTAAAAGGAAGATCTGGTCCAATTCTATCAGCTCCCAGATTGTATTTTATTTTATTTATAATATCAATTATCAACATTCCAATTTGCTAAATTTTCACCTGATTCAATTAATTTTTTTCTTGCTTTTGGAAGACCGTCTCCAATGAAATTAAATAAATTTGCAGTTGCTACAGCACTAACATTTTTATATTTTAGTCCATCCATAAAATGAGATTCGTTTCCTGCACCGCCTGCAATTATAAGTGGTGTTTTAATTTTAGATTCAAAATTTTCAATTGTATCAAAGTCATATCCAAAACCTGTACCATCTTTTTCCATAGAATTTAGATATATTTCTCCTACTTCAAGATTTTCAAGATAAAGTAAATATTCTTCTAAATTGATGTCAATTTTTATAGTACCATCATTAGTGAAGACATCAAAATCATTATTATTTTTTTTATAGTCAATTGATGCAACAATACTTTGAGATCCATATTTCTTTATTAAAGATCGAACCAAATCTTTGTTTTCATATAACACAGTATTTAAGACAATCTTGTCTGCTCCACTTTTGAAAAGTAATTCTGCATCTTCCATCGTTCTTATACCACCACCAGCGGCAATTGGAATGAAAACATCATTCACTAAATTTGCGATTGTTTTAGCAAAATCACTAATAGATTTATTTGATCGAGATGCATCCAAAACAACAAGTTCATCTAAAGAAAAAGCAATGTTTTGAAATTTATAATTCTTCTCAAGCCAATTTAAATTGCCTACTTTCTGCAATCTAAAATTACGACTTTGCATAAAAAAGCCGTCACTATAAATCAATGCAAATATTATTCTCTTTCTTAACATTAGAAGTTTTCAATAAAGTTTTTCAATAATCTTAATCCATTTTTTTGGCTTAGTTCAGGATGAAATTGTACTCCAACGATATTATTATATTCAAAACTTGCTATGAAGTCATCGCCATAATTACAATAAGATTGATTGATTTCATCTTCACTTACCATTTTGTAACTATGTGTAAAATAAAAATCAGATTCTCCTGTAAGCCCTTCATATAGTTTAAATCTATTTTCAGTTTTTAACTGATTAAATCCAACATGCGGCACTTTTAAATCTGTATTGTCAAATTTTATACAGCGCCCATTAACAAAACCAAGCCCTTCTGTAAACCCATCTTCTGTACTTGAAGTCCCTAAAAGCTGCATTCCTAAACAAATTCCGATTAAAGGTTTTTTATTTTCTACAACAATTTCTTTAAGATAATGATCCAGATTATTTTGCTTTATCTGGATCATAGCTTTTCCAAATGACCCAACACCGGGAAGAATTATCTTATCCGCGCTTTTAAGAGTTTCATAATCCGCAGAAACTACAATATCATCAACACCTAAATAATTTAATGCGCTTACGATTGATTTTATATTTCCCATGCCATAGTCGGCGATTACAATTTTCATATAGTAAAATCTTCTCCAGGAACAAATTTTGGCGACCAAATACCATCTACTTTTTCAAACAAATCTTTATTAGCATATTTATCTAAAACAGCATCAAATTCTTCTTTAGTCATTTTATAATACTCTAGAAAAACATCAATTAAATCGTAAGGATAGGCATTATCATACATTTTAACTAAGTTTAAAGCTTGATCTCTCGTCATAGAACCTCTTCTTATCTCTATACCCGCATCTTGAGTTGCTCTTCCAAATCCAAATTTCAAGTACATCAAATACGCATGTAAAGTATACAAAGCCTGATCGTTCTGAGAAAAATTAGTAAATGTATCTACACTTCCTTCTTCTTTTTCAATTAAACCACAATGTTCTTTTGCTACGACATAATTTCGGTAAGAATCCCAAGCTTCAAAGTAAGACCAATGTGTAAAAGAAAGTCCTATTTGAGAAACTTCTTCATCGGTTGGAAATTTAAAAAATGCTAAGTCAGCTTCAGATATATCCCCATCAGCTCTAATTCGATCAAAAACGATTTGATGTCCTCCTTCTAAATATATCTTCTTCATATATTCAATATCATATAAAGGATTATTTTTGCTTTCAGTTGAACCTCCATATTCAACCTCGCCATCTTCACCATAAAACATCAATGGTATTTTAAAGTTTGCAGCTGTCTTAATACAAGCAGTCATTATAGCAATTAACCATCCATAATAAGGAAATCCCTTTTCAATAAATCCATATTTATTAAGTCTGTCTAATACTACTGGATTAGGAGATATATGAATATGGTCATATCCAGATTGAATAAAATTAAAAAGATTTTGATCCCCAATTGGTAATGATAAAGCAGGACGCACGGTAACTGCTAATGGATTCATACCATATTTATGTTTTAACATATATGCAACATATGAACCATCTTTACCTCCACTAACAGGAACAATACAGTCAAAATTTCCGTTTGTAGATTTGTATTTCGTAATTAATTCGTCTAGTTGTTTTTGTCTATGTGACCAATCAATTTGTTTCTTTTCTTCCATCCACTGACAAGCATTACACCATCCTCTTTCGTCGAATGTAATTCTTGGTCTGGTAGACATATTTAAACAATTTTTACACCAAGTTATTTTCTTTTCGCTCATTACTAATATTATTTTTTATCTTTTTATTTCTATTTAAATTGCTGTCCAACCACCATCAACGATCAAATTTTGTCCTGTTATATATTTTGAATCATCAGATAACAAAAAAGCAACGGTTGGTGCTATGTCCTCTGGCGTTCCTAATCTTCTCATAGGCACTTTTTTACAATAATTATTTATAAAAGTTTCATTTTGATTATCAAAAATTCCTCCGGGGGAAACAGTATTTACCCTAACCTGTTGTGGTCCAAAGTAAGATGCTACATACCTTGTAAAATTTACTAATGCTCCTTTTATAGCTGAATAGGCTGCAGGCATTGTCATTGTTGTTCCTTCGTATACACTAAAATCAGCACCTACAACTCCGTAAATAGAAGCCATATTGATTATACTTCCTGTTTTTTGACTGGCCATTTGGATAGCTACTTTCTGAGTAAGATAAAAATAACTATTTAATTGCCAATCTACATTTTGTTTCCAGGAGTTAAATTCGATATCCTCAAATTTATTCCCCCAATCTTTCGTTCTTGGATAGGCATTATTAACAAGCCCATCTATTTTTTTATATTTTAACAAAACAATTTCCAGCGCATTATCAATTGAATCCGAATCAGTGATATCGCAATGAACACCTGATAAATCATCGTTGGTCTCATGATTAATTTCAAAGTTGATACAAAAAGCACCTTCAGAAATAAGTCTTTCGACAATTGCTTTCCCTAAAAGTCCATTTCCCCCTGTCACGATTATAATTTTATTTTTAAGCCTATTATTCATCTTTTAAGACAATTTTTAATATTTCAATCGACTCTTTTAAAGAGTTCATTGGTTTTTGGTTTAGTTGTAGACAGTCTATAAAATATTTTAATTGATAAATGTATGTTTCTTTTACTTCAAAATTAGGAGCTTCAAAAACGACATTTGCATTATCATCTGTAATGCAATTATTTATTAAATCAACATTTAAAGTTTCATTCTCAAAAATAAGCTCTATTGTTCTTTTAGCCTTTCTTCTATAATAGTTTAATACAATATTAGTTGTAAATACATCATATTGAAATATATAATTCGCATAATCAATTGCATCAATTTCTAAACTTGATACATTTCTTAAAATCGAGTTGCTTTTATTCGGCATTCCAAATAACCAAACAGTATAATCTAATTCATGAAATAAATCTAAATGTACTCCACCGCCCATTCCGGCATTTGAACTGTATATTTTTCGAAAATCCTTTCCAGGTCTCCAATCTGGTAAATATGATCCGCAATAAATATTCACTTCATTAATTTTAAAGCTATGATGATCTAATTTGTCTTTTAAAAATACCAAACAAGGATGGAATCTTAAATTACAAGCGACATATGTTATAATTTTTCTATTCCTTATCAACTCAACCAATTCATCTGCCTTTTCAAGAGTATGCAGTGCCGGTTTTTCAATAAATAACGGAATGTCTTTACTTGCCAGTTTCTTAATGTACTTAGAATGCAAATGAGTTGGATTTGAAATTATTGCAAAATCAAATAAAACGTCTAAGTTATCAAGACTGTAAATATTTTCTATTCCCTCTTCTATTTCCGCATTTGAATTTGATCGTAATGCATAAATTTTTGCATTAGTTTTTAAGGCTTTTAAAGCAACGATATGTTTTCTTGCTATTGATCCTAAACCAACAATCAATATCTTCATAATTCAAAATCAAGTTTATTGTTTTGCAGTAAATACTCCATAAACAAAAAGTCAACTGGATGATCCAAATCAAAACAAACATGATTCATTGCAAAAATCAAAGACTTATCTGTAATTGTACTTTTTGAATCAGAATCGAAAAAACTTCTCCTATACCAATAAAATGATGCATTCAACTCATAGACTTTTGGAGCTGACTGTCGCGTCATAACACTTCCGTCAGGATTGGTTTTTACTAATGAATAAAAACCATTTTCATTCTCCTCTACCATATTAAAATATGGATTTCTAGCGGCAGGATTTACTGAAAATAAGTTTTTAGCTTCAGGCTTTGCCAGCATTAAGTGTAATGATTTTTCAATATCCTCTAAGGTTCTTAATGGAGATGTAACATCTAAATCTAGAACAAAATCATATTTAGTATCAATTAGAGTCTCCTCATGAAAAAGCAAATCTTTAATCGTATCTATTTTACCTGCATTGTCAGTAGCTAAATAATCAGGTCTAACATAATCTGTAATAAGTCCTAATGATTGAGCAACTTCCTTAATTTCTTTATCATCAGTAGACAATGCAACTTTTCCGTTAAATTTTTCTTTTATCTTTTTTGTTAAATCAATAGAATAGCCAATAAGAGGTTTGCCATTAATAATTTTAATGTTTTTTCCTGGTATTCCCTTAGAGCCTCCACGAGCACAGATTGTTATTAAAATATTCATTTAAAATTTTATATTATGAATGTCTATATGGGCTTTCTCAAAGTCTTCATGTTTTCCTACATCTAACCAATATCCGGAAAAGGGGAAAGAAATCACTTTGAATTTTTTCTTTATTAGCTCTTCCATTAAATCGGTAGCATTAAAAAAAGTATCTTTTGGTATAAAACTGAGCATTTCTTTTTTTATCAAATAAATTCCACCGTTAGAATAATAGGTATATGTTGGTTTTTCTTTAAAACTTTTAACATTACCATCATTTGTTTCAAGAACAGCATATGGCACATTTACTTGATACGGAATCGTTAAAACTGCTAAATCAGCATCTTTTTTTATAAATTCTAGAAAAAATTGTTCATAATCTATGTTAGTCAACAAGTCTGAATTAGTTACTAAAACATAGTCATGCTCAAAATTTTGAATTTTAGAAACAGCTCCAATAGTGCCTAAAGGTTCATTTTCCCAAACATATTCTATTTTAATATTTTTATTATCTCCTGCACCAAAATGATTCTCAATTTGTTCTCCTAAATATTTTACCGATACCCAAAAATCATCAATTCCAAATAACGCCAATCTATCCAAATTGTGTTCCATGATAGCTTTATTTCCTACTTTCAAAAGTGGTTTTGGAACAACATCTGTTAAAGGCTGTAATCGTTGCCCTCGACCTCCGGCCATAATTACAGCATCAATAGGTAAATATGATCTAATTTTTCTAAAATTTATGACATTTACGACTTTACGACTTTCATCAAGCACAGGTACAATTCTAAAATCGCCTTCGCGATATTCTATAATCTTTTTCAGATTATTTTCTCCCTTAATTATGTATCTAGGATTATCTTGAATAATTTCGTTTACTTTACTTTCAATAGTAAAACCTTTCAGTAAGCCGCGTCTAACATCGCCGTCAGTCAATGCTCCAATTAATTTATCATCTTCATTAACGACAAAAAGTATTGCATCTTGAGATAGTTCATTGAACTTTAATAATGCTTCTTTAATTTTACTTCCTGAAAGAATTAAATGGTCTTTGTAAACTCTCATAAAAATTCCTTTAAGATTTTAATTATATTAGTAGCTGCCTGATCTTTAAAATATATATTCTCTCCCTCGTATTTTTCCAGCTTTAATGCTTTATCAATTGCTAAAACAATAGCTGATTCTTCAAACTTACAGTCTATAATATTCTTGCTTTGAGCTCTTCCTTTCTGTCTATCTCCAACATTTATTACATATTTACCAAAAGAAGCTGCCTCTAAAATACCACTTGATGTATTGCCTATTAGAATCTTAGAATAATACATTGCCGAAAAATAATTAATCTTACCGAAATTTTCAATTAATAAGATTTTTTCAGGTTTTTCAGTTTTTAGTTTTTGAATTTCCTCTCGATATATTGATCCCTGTGTATCTGCATTTGGCATTGTAATAACTACAAATATTTTCTCAGAAATAGTCGCCAAAGCATTTTTCATTTCCTTTGCATATAGAATATTATCATTGGATGAAATAGTTTCTGGATGAAAGGTAACTAATGCAAATTCTTCACTGGGGATAGTAATTTTTTTATAAAAAGTTTGTTTTTCTACAGGCTTAAAGCTCTTAATGTCGCTCAAACTTAACGATCCAACAGTAAAAATGTTGCTATCTGAATTTTTTAAAGTTGTAACTTTATCACTAAAAGTTTCTGTAGCAGTAAAATGTAAAAATGATGCTAAAGTAATTTGATGACGGTAAATATTATCTATCGCTCCTAATGTTGTTTCTCCCCCATGCAAATGGGCAAATTTAACTTCAAAAGGTATTCCTGCCTGCACGGCCGCACTCATTTCAAAACGATCTCCTAAACACAATACTAAATCGTATTGGTGCATTTTCCAAAAATCTGCAAATTTTAATACAGTTAATCCATAAGATGATGCAATGGATTGTTCATCATCATTTGAGATTAGAGAAGAAATTTTATGAATACAATTGTATTCGTCTTTTTCTATATCTGTTATAGTATATCCATGCAATCTTGACAAATGAGTACCAAAGGCTATAATCTCTATTTCAAAAAAAGAATCATTTTTCATTTTTTGAAGCAAAGGAAGATATATTCCGTAATCAGCTCTTGAACTAGTTAATACTCCTATTTTCATTCTATATCAGAAAATAAAAGTTTATCAAACTCATCTTTATCAACTATCAATTTTTTACCAACTATATTTTCCCATTCCATAGGAGAAATTCCATCTCCAGGTCTTAATGAAACTAAATCATTATCAGTAATCGTACTTCCCTTGGCTATTTTTTTATTTATAAAAATACTTTTCCTTGCAATAGCTATATTTTTAGTTTCGCTTTCACTTGGTTTTTTATCTCCATCTCCACCAATAGCCAATTCTATATTACGAATCGCCTTTACCATATTTTTCAATTCATCAGGCTCTAAAGATGCTACATGATCTGGTCCCGGTAATGTTCTGTCTAAGGTAAAATGCTTTTCTATTATTCTTGCTCCCATTGCGACTGCTGCTATTGGTACTTCAATACCAAGAGTATGGTCTGAATATCCTATTTCAACATCAAAAGTCTTTTGGATAGCCAACATTGCTTTAAGATTAACATCCTTCATTGGAGTTGGATATTCAGTGTTACAATGCAGAATGGAAATTATTTCTTTACTTAATCCAAATTTCATTAAAACATCTAAAGCGTTTTTTATTTCTATTTCTGAGCACATACCCGTCGACATAACGACTGGTTTACCACATAAGGCAACTGCTTTTAAATAGGGATAATTTGTTATTTCTCCACTAGGAATTTTAAAAAAAGAAAGTCCTAAATCATTTAAATAATTCACTCCCTCCACATCAAAAGCCGTAGAGAAAAATTTAATATTTCTTTCTAAGCAATAAGCCATTAACTGTAAATGATCTTCATGACTTAACTCTAAATTTTTCAACATAGCATATTGAGAATCATCACCATCATTAATGTTAACACTCTGATATTCTGCTTTTTTAGCAGATTTACTTACTAAACTATCTGCTTTAAAAGTTTGAAACTTTACATAATCAACACCGGCGTCTACTGCAGCATCAATTAGTTTCTTTGCTACATTAATATCACCGTTATGATTTACCCCAGCTTCAGCTATAATAACTACTTTATTCATATTTAAATTATTCTACCAGGATTTCCAACTACTTTTTTACCGTCAGGCACATCGTTGATTATAACAGTGCCTACGCCTATTATAACATCTTTGCCTATTACAATACCTTGCTTAATAACCGCATTAGCCCCAACAAAAGTTCTTTCTCCAATTGTGACATTTCCTGCTAAAACAGCACCTGGCGCTATATGTACAGCGTCATGTAAAACACATTCATGCTCAATTATACACCCCGTATTTAAGATTACATTTTTGCCTATTGATGCAAATGCATTAACGACTACATTTTTATTAATAAATGTTCCGCAGCCTATCACAGCATTTTTTGACAAATTAGAAGTTTTATGAATAATTGTTTGAGTTTTTTTTCCTCGGGCTTCAATTAAACAGGCAACACTTTGTCTTATCTTATTATCTCCTATACCAATTGCGAAAGAAGCATCACTTCTCCAGCCTGCAAAATTTTCTTCTTTTTCAAATCCTAAATATGATAGGTTATATGGATTAATTGTTGATTCTTCTTTTTCTGAATATCCAGTCAATTCATATCCATTTTCTAAAATGGTTTCTGCTACAACATAAGCATGTCCTGAATACCCGATAAGAATTATCTTTTTATCTGACACTACTCGGTATATTTACAATTCTCTCTTCTAAAAATTCAGCATTAACCTGTTGATCTCTGTAACAGTGATTATACATTGGTAAACGATACATCAATTGCCAAATTGGCCTTGTCATTACATTATTTTTGTTTGTTGTTTCCAAAAATAAATCCCGTTCAATTTTGTTTTCTAATTCAACACACATTAACCAATAATTGGCTTTGGTTTCTGGAGTTTCTGTCCTAAATTTTACTCCACTTGTAGCAAAAAAAGATTCATATTCTTTTGCTAACTTTCTTTTGTTTTCTAAAAAACTATACAATTGTTCTAATTGTGCACATGCTAATGCAGCATTTAAATTGGGCATTCTGAAATTATAACCCATTTCATCATGAACATATTCATAAGGATGTGGAATTTTGGCTGTTGTAGTTAAGTACTTACCTTTTTCACCCAATTTAAGATCATTGCTAACAATGGCACCTCCTCCTCCACAAGTAACTATTTTATTTCCATTAAATGAAAAAGCACTCAATTTTCCAAAGCATCCGGTAGGTTTTCCTTTGTATTCACTACCTAATGATTCTGCGGCATCTTCAATCAATGCAATTTTCCAAGTATTACAAATAGCTAATAATTCATCTAAATGTACTGGAAATCCAAAAGTATGCATTGGTAAACAAGCGCTTATTTTATTACCGGTTTTTTTATTATAACACCCATCTTCGCGTAATTCACCAAATTCTTCTAAAAACAATGAAACTGCTTTAGGGGATAAACCCATAGTATCTAAGTCGACATCTAGAAAAACTGGAGTTGCGTTTTGATATGCTATAGCATTGGCAGTTGCAACAAAGGTTAATGCCTGTGTCAATACTTCATCTCCGGATTTAACACCCAATAAACGCAAAGCCACCTGAATTGCTGCTGTACCATTAACAACTGCAACCGCTTTTTGAGTTTGAGTAATCTTCTGCATCATTATCTCAAACTGATCCACATATGGACCTACTGAAGATACAAATGTAGAATCAATAGTCTCTAACAAGTATTTTTTTTCATTACCTCCAAAATGAGGAACATGTAGAGGTATAAAAGCTTCTGTTTTATACTGTTCTTTTATAAAAGATATAACTGAATCGATTGAAGTCATAATTACATTTTAGAATCTAAATATTTACCCGTTTCCTTATGTCCAAAATTTGGAATCATTTTATGAAATAAATCAACTATTTCATCCTTGCTCCAGCTTTTTTTGGATTTCATAATTTTAATTTCAGTGTTAAATTCTTCTAATTTTAATGCATCATAATTAGCTTCATTTTTTATTACTCCTAAATTTTCAAATCGATCCATATCTAATATTTCACTATCTGTAAAAAATTCTTCAAAATCTTTTTCTCCTGTAGTATTGCTCTCTGTAAACAAACATGGCCATTTTTTTTGTTTAATTAAATCGTCTACATTATTTCTGGCTTCTTCTTCAGATTTACATATATAAGGCTGATAACCTATTTCAGCTAAGTATTTGACTGCGATATCAGCAAAAGAAATCAAATGTAAATTCTCATTTAATTTAGGGAAAAAGATATCTCTATTTTCTCCAAAAATACAAGACATTAAACAAAGTTCACCTGATTCTTTTGGAGTAACGAAATATCGTTTAATATCATTTGGTGCAACAATTGGTTGTTTTTTAATAATACGCTGATTAAATCCATACAACAAAGAACCATCTGAAAATGCAACATTTGCAAAACGTGCGGTAGAAATTTTAATCTCATGACTTTTACGCATCAGATACATTTCCATTATTCTTTTTGAGGCCCCCATCATATTTACTGGATTAGCAGCTTTATCTGTTGAGACACAAAAATATTTTTTGGTTCCATTATCAATTGATTGTTGCAACGTTTTATCAGTATTAAAAACATTTACATCTATCATTCGCATTAGTGTGAAAGAATCTTTTTCACTACGCACATGCTTTAGGGCTGAAAGGTTCAATACATAATCGTATTTTCCATCAGATTTAATAAAAGCATCATATTCAATTGATCCTATATCTAATGCAAATGTTTGAAAATCTCCATCAATATATCCATGTGAGCTTCGCAAGTCTCGAACTAGCTCGACCATATTGTTTTCGCTAATATCTACAACATGTAATTTAACGGGGTTACGTTTAAATATTTCTTTAGTTACTGCTTGCCCAATTGATCCTGCACCTCCAATAACTAAGAAAGAAGAGCTATTCACAATTTTAGATAGTTCATTTTCGTTATTCGAAATATCATACTGAAACAATTCCTTGTTTCTTCCTATTAAATTTAAAATATTCATTGTATTATATCTGCTTTATTTTATAAGTAAATTTTATAAATATTATATATGATAGAACAGCTTTTAAAAAACTTATTTTGAAATATTTTTTTAAATAGACAGTTCTTTAAAGAAACGCTTAATAACTAAAAACAGAACTGTTAAAAAGCCAGCTAAGAACCCTCCTAATATCAATCCTTTTGCTCTTCCAAAACGCTCTTTTTCTAACGGTAAAATTGGTCTATCAATAACTTGAATTAATGGTGTATCCTTACGCAAAGTAACTTTAGCCATTTCAGATTGTTTAACTAGTTCAGTTAAAATAGCTGTATTTGCCTGTACATCTACTTGTCTACGAGAAGATGGTGCCCTACGAACATTCATAGCTGGATTTAAATTAAATGTATTATCATTAGCGACCGCTACACCAGTTATAGATCTATTTAACTCGCCACGAACAGAATCAACTTGGCGTTCTAAAATTGTCATGTTAATTCTAGCTTTTTTACTTTTTGTCTCAATATAAAAATTACCAACTTCATTTGCTAAGGCTTCACAAAAATATTTAGAAAACAACTCATTTGTTGCAGATACCTCTATATTAATAATTGATGCTTTTTTATCTTTTGGTCCAACTACCAATCCACTTTTAGATAAATTATTATAAATAACACCTAAAATACTATCTTGAACACGAGTAAAATCTTTACGATTTGTTCCTGATAAAAATTGAATGGATGCAAATTTTTGATTATTCTGCCATTTTTTTTTCCATCCATTATTTTGGATATACATTTCAGCCAAAGAAATTATTTTTCCATTTACAATAACTGGAGACAGCAACGTTTTTTCCACCATTGCCCTTGATTTAAACAGTTCTGTAAGATTAGAACCAGTAAAAATTCCTCCTCCACTTCCTCCTAAATCTAATCCGAAAGAACTTGCTAAACCTAACGCTCCACCTAATCCGCCACCTTTTTCATCTTCTAAAGCAAACGATAAAGTTGCTTTATATATTGGCTTTTGGGTATATGAATAAGCTATTCCCAATGCAGCACCAATAAGACCTGCTAACACAATAAATTTCCATTTAGAAAGTAAATAATCACACCATTCTGTTGCTTTATGTATTAACTCTTTTAACGATATTTCATCGTTTGCAATAGTTTTATTATCCATTAAATAATTATTTAAAAGCTGTAACAATTAATAACGCTAAACTAGCAAATGCAGTTCCAAGACCGGCCCATTCACCTGCAGACATTTTTCTGGTTTCAGGTTTTTCAGGTACTACAATTTGCGAATCCGGTGTCACTTTTGGGTATGATCTAAAAAACAAAAAAGAGCTAGTAACTGAAGCTTTACCGTTCGGGTATATAATATATGCTTTTCTCTTCCATCCTTTATGATCAACTCCGCCAACAGCATCAATATAATATCTAAATCCTTTTCCATTTCTGTACGGAATCTCTGAGGTCAGTAAAACATTACCTGTTACTTTTACACCTTCATTGTAAACTGCCACTTCAATTTCATCCCCTGGAAATAATGTAACGTTTGAATAATGATTTTTATCTTTTACAATTTTTTCCCAGTTAACCGGAATTGTAGCGTACTTTAAATCTTCAGTAAGTCTTTTAGTTAATTTATCATTTAATGTGTCATTCTTAGATAAATTCAGATCGATACTTTCTAATTGTTCAATCTGATCCTGTTTAATGGGTCTTTTAATTTTCATACCATCTAAATTAGCGATAGATGATAATCCTCCAGCTCTCATTACGACGTTATAGACTGTTTCTTTTTTATTAGCTAGTACGTATTTTCCTGGATACCCAACAGCACCACTTACAGTAACCATTTGAGGTTTTTCGTAAACAGCCATTCTACGGATATTAACTACATCAAATGGCTTTAAAACGAAATTTTTAATTTGCTCATTATTATCAGCAGTAATTTCGAGTTCTACTAACTCAACACGTTTGGGATCCGCGTCATCCATAGCATCTGATTTTACCATTCTAGCTATTTCCACTCTTTTTGATGCAGAACCAGTTAAACCTCCAACTTGTACCACTAAATCATTTAAAGTTAAATTCTCAAAATATTCATACTCTCCAGGATTTTTTACCTCACCATCAATTGTAACCTTGTATTCTTCTCTGAAATCAAGAATTGAATAAACTGTAACAATATCTTCTCTTTTCAATTCAATATCTGAATTCAAATCACCTGATAATGCAGCACTTAAGTCAACATTGACAATTTCTGTGGTTAAATCTGTTTTTAAACGAATGATTCTAGCTCTTTTTGTATAAGCATCTTCTGTAAGCCCTTCCGCTCTCGTAATAAGGTCTGAAATTCGCATGCCTTCACTGTATGAATAAAAATCTGGTCTAAAAACGGCACCTTCAATTTTAATACGATTTTCAAATCGATTTAAAATTTTAGTGATTTTAAAAACATCTCCTGATTGTGGCATATAAGAACCGTATTCACTTTCGTTTATATCATGAACTTTAAATTCTTTTCCCGTCTTTTGAGTTACATTTACAGATGCTGTATAAGCAAATTCGTTAAAACCCGATGCGAAATTCAATAAATCAGAGAATGTTTCTCCTTTTTTTATCTCAAAAATGCCAGGACGTTTAACTTCACCTACAACTGTCACTCTTTGGCTATAAGAAGGAATTCTAATTACATCATTATCTTTTAAGCTTACATTGTCTGATTGATCTCCTTTAACTAAAAACTTATAGATATCAACATTTTTATAAACCTTATTATTTCTAATTAATTCTATGTTTCTATAACTACCATTTTTACCGGGTCCGCCCGCTAAATGCAAAGCATTATAAACCGTTGCTAAAGATGAAATTGAATAATTACCGGGTTGTTTTCCTCCAACAACAGTTATTTTTATTGTACGAATACGACCTAAACTTACACTAACTTGAGATTGTCCAGATCTAACTGTACTATAAACTCTAGCTATTGCAGCTTTTATTTTTTGAGTAGCAGCTTCAATTGACATTCCAGACACTGCAATCTGCCCCACGTAATCTATTGTAATTTTTCCCTCCACACTTACTGGAATACTCGCGTTATATTCCTGTACTCCGTATACACTAACTTGCAATTCATCTCCAGGTCCTAAAATATAGTTCATTGGAGTTGCTAACTTTAAATCTGGTTCAAAGTTCAATGTTGGATTATCAAATAATTCAGATCCAAAAATTAAAGCATTGGCAGAATCTTTAACTTTTTCATTTTTGATTTTTTCTTGTTTTCTTCCAAATTCAGAATCTTGATCTGTTGCTTTACCTTTACTATTATCAGTGTCTATATTTTTAGGCTTTTTTTTCTCAAATTGAGCAAGCTTAACTCTCAGTTTATTGAATTCAGTCTGACTCATCCCTTTAGATAAAGCCATCGACTCAACTTGATCAATAGTTGCGTTGTTGCTTTTTAATTGTGCACTAATCTTTGCTATATCATCATCTGACAAATAATCTACTTGTACAGTGCTTAAATCTTTAGATCTAAGTATGTCTTGTGCATGCACATGAAAGGACATAAATAAAATAAAAAATAGAGTAAGAACGTATGTTATGTTTTTCATATTGAATTATAATTTAACCTTGAGTTTGGTTTAAATAGAATTGCTTGTTATTTATGAATATTGTTTTTGATAGTAATCCTTATAAGAACCAGAAGTTACATTTTGCAACCATTCTTCATTATTAAGATACCAATTAATTGTTTTTTCTAAACCTTCTTCAAAAGTTACAGAGGGTTTCCATCCAAGTTCTTTATTTATTTTTGAAGCATCAATAGCATAACGTAAATCATGGCCTGGTCTGTCTTTCACGTAAGTAATTAACTTTTGCGATTCACCTGAATTTCGATCTAATTTTTGATCCATAATATTGCATAGCAATTTTACTAAATCAATATTTTTCCACTCATTAAATCCACCTATATTGTATGTTTCATGATTTTTTCCTTCATGAAACACTAGGTCAATTGCAATCGCATGATCTTCAACAAATAACCAGTCTCTGGTATAATTTCCATCACCATAAACTGGTAAAGGCTTATTGTTGATGATATTATTTATAAACAGTGGGATTAATTTTTCCGGAAAGTGATATGATCCGTAATTATTTGAGCAATTTGTTAAAACATAAGGTAATCCATAAGTTTCACCATAAGCTCTAACGAAATGATCGGAACTTGCTTTCGAAGCAGAATAAGGAGAATTTGGATCGTAAGATGTTGTTTCTGTAAAAAGACCTTCAGTTCCCAGTGAACCATAAACTTCATCTGTACTTATGTGGTAAAATCTTTTACCCTCAAAATCATTTTTCCATTGATTTTTTGCTGCATTTAGCAAATTCATCGTACCGATAACATTTGTTTTTACAAACGCCAAAGGATCTTCGATAGAACGATCAACATGTGATTCAGCTGCAAGGTGCAATACTCCATCAAAGTTATAACTTAAAAAAAGTTCATTTATAAAAGATTCGTCAACTATATCTCCTTTTACAAAATGATAATTAGGCTGATTTTCAATATCTTTTATATTTTCCAGATTTCCTGCATAAGTGAGTGCATCCAAATTAAAAATTTGATAATCCGGATATTTAGTTACAAAACGTCTAACTACATGTGACCCAATAAAACCAGCACCACCTGTTATAAGAATTCTTTTCATTTTTTTATTTAATTTAGTTTAACAAATCTGAATTTTGCCTTTCCAATTCATTGTAAATATCTTTTACATCTTGAGAATCTTCTTTTTGCAAAATTAAATTAGCTGTTTCAGTATGTACAAAAATTGTATTTCTTAGTCCTAAAAATGTAGTATGTTTTTCAGATCCAATAACCATATTTCCATTTTTATCTACAGAATGTCCTTTTGTAACCAAATAATCATATACTGATTCAAATGAACCTAAATCAGACCATGAAAAAGAAGCTGGAACAACTTTTATTTTTTTACTACGTTCCATTACGGCATAATCGATACTAATTGATGGAATTTCTAATGACAAATCTAAATCCAGAAAGCCTTCTTTACTAGCTTCCCAAACTGCTTTAGATTTTTCATAAACATCAGGTTGAAATTGTTTTAATTCATCCAATAATACTCCTGCTTTAAAGCAAAACATACCACTATTCCATAAAAAATTACCTTTTGATATAAACTCTTTGGCTGTAGTTTCATTTGGTTTTTCTCGAAAGGAAAGTACTTTATCTCCTCGTGACTCTATATAACCATATCCGGTTTCCGGTTTGGTTGGGATAATTCCGAATGTGACGATAAATCCATCTTGTGCTTTTGAAATAGCTTCACTGATTGCATTATTATAATTTTCCATCTTATCAATAATATGATCTGATGGTGTAACAATTAAAATATCCTCAGGATTTGATGCAAATGCAGCAAAAGCAATAGCCGCAGCTGTATTTCGCGGTGTAGCTTCAACAATGTTTATATAAGCAGTTTGAGTTTTATCCATAACTTTACCACTTAAATGATGATTATCTACATTTCCAACGACCATTACTTTATTAGCTAAATGGCTGTTCCTATCAACTGTCATTTCAAATAAAGATTTATTTTCAAAGATTTCCAAATATTGTTTTGGTTGACTTTTTCTAGAAAGAGGCCATAACCTACTTCCAACTCCTCCAGTTAAAATTACATGTATAATTGAATTATTTTTTTCCATTTCTTTTTAAATAAAAAAAGGTCTTTAAGTACTATAATCTGTTGTCAGCTATAGCTCCTAAAACTCCTTTTACATCATATAATAAACTATTTGCTTTTTGTAAGTCGGCAAAATTTAATTTTAAAAATTCTGCATGTGAAACTCCTAGCACAATTGCATCAAATTTATTGTCTGGAATACTGTTAGTTGTTACTAAATTATATTCTTTCTTTACATCATTTACATTTGCAAGCGGGTCAAATATTGTAACTGAAATACCATATTCTATTAATGCCTTTACAACATCTACAATTTTTGTATTTCGAACGTCAGGACAATTTTCTTTAAAGGTGATTCCAAGCATTAAAAGATTGGCTCCGTTAACTGAGATTCCTTTTTTGATCATCAGCTTAACTACCTGTGATGCAACATATTCACCCATACTATCATTTAAACGTCTTCCTGCTAAAATTATTTCAGGATGATATCCAAATTCTTGAGCTCTTTGCGCTAAATAATAAGGGTCAACACCAATGCAATGTCCACCTACTAAACCCGGCTTGAATGGTAAAAAATTCCATTTCGTGGACGCAGCTGTTAATACTTCCTGAGTATCAATGCCCATCAGATTAAAAATTTTAGCCAATTCATTTACAAAAGCTATATTTATATCTCTTTGTGAATTTTCTATAACTTTTGCCGCTTCTGCAACTTTTATAGATGGTGCTAGGTGTGTTCCGGCTGTAATAACTGATTTATAAAGCGCATCTACTTTTAAACCAACTTCAGATGTTGATCCTGATGTCACTTTTAAAATTTTTTCGACAGTATGTTCTTTATCTCCCGGATTTATTCTTTCCGGAGAATATCCTGCAAAAAAATCTACATTAAATACTAAATCAGAAACTCTTTCTAAAACAGGCACACATTGTTCTTCTGTTACACCTGGATATACAGTTGATTCATATATTACGATGTCGCCTTTTTTTAAGACTTTTCCAACAGATTCGCTGGATTTATATAAGGGTGTTAAATCTGGACGATTATTTTTATCTACTGGGGTTGGAACTGTTATTATAAAATAATTACAATCTGCAATATCATTTAAAGTAGTAGTACAATATAAACCATTCCCATTATTCATTTCAGTTACTAAGACTTTTTGCAAAGTAGCATCATCAACTTCTAATGTTGTATCTGTTCCAGACTTTAAAGTCCTAACTCTATCTTCATTTATATCAAAACCTATGACGGGATATTTTGTAGCAAATAACCTAGCCAGAGGAAGACCAACATAACCTAAACCTATTATGGCAATTTTTATGGATTTATCCATTTTTTCTTATAATTTAATCAATTGCGGTCATCATAATTCATGGCTTCGCCACTCTGAGTCCCAAAACTGGACACAGGCACTCTAAATTCAATAGGCAAATATAACACATTCAGTCAATTTATTCAAGACAGTTCCCTTCAGAACTCTAAAAGAAAAAGAATAAAAAAGCATCTATTTTCAAACATCTATAAATCAGATATTAGCCGATTTTTTTTACAAAAAAATAGAGGATAAAAATCCTATTATAAAGTGATTTCTATCCTCTATAGTCATTAAATAACCATATAATGCCATTAAATTTATTTATACTTTATCTTCAAAACGCAACCTAAGGCTTCTAAAACCAAAATATAATGAGTTTTTGACACTTCTTTTACAGTAGCTTCCTGATTACTGAAAGCTCCTGATTCTAATTTTATTCGATCACCTACCTGAATAGAAGTAACTGAAACTTCACTTATATTAGGAGATGCTAAATTACTTTTAATACCCTCTATTTCATCATCACGAACAACTGCAGGTTTTCCTAACCAATATAAATATCGCACTACACCGGCAATTTGAAAGACAGAATTTCGATCTTTCTCTAATAAATATACGAAAATATATGAATTAAACAACGGCACTTCAACTTTTTTCTTTCTATCAGACCACTGTTTTATTTCTGTAATTACAGGACAATAACATTCTACGCCAATTTGATTTAGTTTTTCTGCAACTTTTTTTTCCCATTTGGGTTTAGTATAGATCACATACCAATTCATATCTTAATATTGAAATAAAATTTTTAATTCTAAATTTGTTCGCGTTCTCACCAATTCATATCAATATCTAACTCTAAATTAAGAACCTATACCTTTGTAAATAAATCCAATTGACTCTAATTCTTTTGGATTCAATATGTTTCTTCCATCAAAAAGAAATGCCGGTTTATGCATCGAATCATAAATTTTCTGCCAATCATAAGTTGTAAATTCATCCCATTCAGTAAGAATTGCAATTGCATGTGATCCTTTGCAGGATTCATACGGATTATCAAACGATAAAATTGAATTATTATTTTCCTCGGCAGATCTTGTTTCCAAATAATTTAAGTCACTTAATATCTTATTTCTTGAAACTTTTGGATCGTATACTGAAATTTTCGCCTGCTCATTAATTAAATCATCAGCTACATATATTGCTGCAGATTCGCGCGTATCATTTGTATCTTTCTTAAAAGCCCATCCTAAAAAAGTTATTTTTTTGTCGGCAACAGTATTATATAATGTTTGAACAATTTTATTTGAAAATCTTCTTTTTTGATGATCATTCATTATAATTACTTGTTCCCAATAATCTGCAACTTCATTTAAACCGTACGATTTAGCGATATAAACAAGATTTAAAATATCTTTTTGAAAGCATGAACCTCCAAAACCTACTGAGGCTTTTAAGAATTTAGATCCTATTCTACTATCCATACCAATTGCTCTTGCTACTTCACTCACATCTGCACCTGTTTTTTCACATAATTCAGACATTGCATTTATCGAGGAAATACGCTGTGCTAAAAATGCATTTGCTGTAAGCTTAGATAATTCTGACGACCAAACGTTTGTAGTTAGTATTTTATCTCTACTTACCCAATTTGCATAAACATCCACTAAAGCATTAATTGCATTTTCTCCATCAGGTGTCGTGTCACCACCAATTAAAATACGATCTGGGTTCAGTAAGTCAGTCACCGCTGTTCCTTCGGCTAAAAATTCAGGATTTGATAAGATCTGAAACTGAACTCCATTTCCTGTATTATCTAAAATGCTTTTTATTGCTTCGGCAGTTCTAACTGGCAGAGTAGATTTCTCTACAACAATTTTGTTTTGCTTGGCAACTTTAGCAATTTGTCTTGCACATAATTCAATATATTTTAGATCGGCAGCCATACCTTTTCCTTTTCCGTAGGTTTTGGTTGGTGTATTCACTGAAATAAAAATAACCTGAGCCTCATCAATAGCTTTTTCAACTTCTGTTGAAAAGAATAGATTTCGTCCTCTTGACTCTGAAACAATTTCAGAAAGTCCTGGCTCGTAGATCGGAATATTGTCAGTATTAGGATCATTCCAGTCTTTAATTCTTTGTTCATTTAAGTCAACAACAGTTACCTGAATATCCGGACATTTTTGCGCAATTACTGCCATAGTTGGTCCTCCCACATAACCAGCGCCAATGCAACAAATTTTAGTAATTTTCATTTCGTATATTTTTTTCTTACAAATTTAGTTTATTTTAGATTATTCCAATACCAACCCACCGCTTCTTTTAATCCAGTTTGTAAAGAGTATTGGGGATTGTAACCCAGTATTGCTTGTGCTTTCTCAATACTTGCTAATGAATGCGGTATATCTCCCGCTCTGTTTGCTCCATAAATAACTTCAACATCTGCGATTTTGGAATCAAATTGTGTTAAATATTCTTTTAAATATCTCACTAAATCATTTAATGTATTTCGATCACCAAATGCGGTATTGTAAACAGTATTAACAGCTTCTGGATTTTGACTTAGCATGGCCAGCTCATTCATCTGAATTACATTATCTATATAAGTAAAATCACGTGAATAGTTTCCATCCCCATTTATAATTGGGCTTTCATAATTCATGAGCTGCATAACAAATTTTGGAATCACGGCAGCGTAAGCGCCATTTGGATCTTGTTTCCTTCCAAAAACATTAAAGTAACGCAAACCAATCGTTTCCAATCCGTAAGTTTTACTGAAAATTTCGGCGTACAATTCGTTTACATATTTTGTAATCGCATAAGGAGACAAAGGCTTTCCTATTACATCTTCTACTTTTGGCAATCCCTGAGAATCCCCATAAGTTGAAGAACTGGCAGCATATATAAATCGTTTAATTTTAGCATCCCGAGAGGCTACTAGCATATTTAAAAACCCGGAAACATTGACATCATTTGTGGTAATTGGATCATTTATAGATCTTGGAACAGAACCAAGAGCAGCCTGATGCAAAACATAATCAACTCCTTTAACCGCTAAAACACAATCGGCAATATTTCTAATATCGCCTTCTATCAATTTGAAATTAGGATCATCTTTAAAATCTTTCAAATTATGATGATGACCTGTTGAGAAATTATCTAAACATACAACTTCATGTCCTGACCCTAAAAAATACTCACATAAATTTGAACCAATAAAGCCAGCTCCACCAGTAATTAAAATTTTATATGTAGTGGATGTTTCCATATTCTCAAATTATTTTTTACCAAATTTATTAAAAATAGTCTTCAGTAAAGTTGGTTTTTCTTCTTCTTCATGATATCCATTTGAATAAGCTCCATAACCATATCCGTAAGTACCGTATTTGGCCTTATTTTCATATCCGTTCAAAACAATGCTTGTATTATTTAGTTCACCCCTTTTTATTCGTGTATTCAATAACGTTATCATATCTTTTTTGGTATAATTCTGTCTTACAATATACAATGTCACATCAGCATACTGAGCTAATTCTAAAGCATCAGAAACTAAACCAACAGGAGGAGTATCTAAAATAATATAATCATATTTTTGTTTTAATTCGTCAATTAGTTCTTTCATCGCTTCGCTTATAATAAGCTCAGACGGATTAGGCGGAATTGGCCCTGAAAGTATAACATCAAGATTTGGAATCTCTGTCGCATTTGTTATCTCACTCAAATTCTTTTGTTTAATCAAGTAGTTAACAACTCCAACCTGAGTAGTCAAATTAAATTCGTCGGCTAATCTTGGTTTTCTTAAATCTAATCCAATGATGACTGTCTTTTTTTCACTTAAAGCAAAAATGGTAGCAATATTTATAGAGCAAAAAGTTTTCCCTTCGCCACTTATAGATGATGTTATCATTAAAGTCTTCGCTCCACTTACTTGTTGTTTTTTATATAAAAATTGTAATGAAGAACGAATAGCTCTGAAGGATTCAGCAAGTGCAGATTTTGGTTTATCAAATACTGCTAAATTAACGTTATCTTTATTTACGCCAATAACTCCAATTAAAGGAATTTGGGTTAATTTACTAACATCCTCAGTGCTTTGAATCGAATTATTAATAAAGAAAATTCCCAAAATAACTAATAAAGGTATCAATATCCCTAAAAACAAAGCCAATACATAATTAACGGAGGTTTTTGGCCCAATTAAACCGCCACCAATATCTTTTGCAGAATCTATAAAATGAATATCTGATAAGTTAGAGGCTTTAACAATTTCTGCTTCATTTCGTTTCTGAAGAAATTCAGTATAGATATTATCATTTAAATCATATTTCCTTTTGATTTTTAGCAATTCCTGCTGCTCTTCGGGTAGTTTTCTAACTGTGCTTTCTGCTTGACCTATCTTTGCATTTACCATAGACAAGTCATATAGTAATGATGATTTAGCACTTGTGATATTTTCTAGCAAAACATTTTTTACAGCTCGCATTTGATTATCAAAATCTTTAAAAATTTTATCACTTTTTACCGCATAAGACATTTCAGACCTTTGAGTCGAGAGTGCTATTATTTTTGAAACGTTAACAACAATATTCGGATCATCAATTCCGGCAACAGATGGTGCTGGAAGCCTTGAATAATCTACACTATTATTTAAATATGTTTTGAGTGAATTATAATATGCTATTTTTCTGGAAATTTGATCTTTTTCTACGTCAAGATCTGTTATTTTGTCGGAAATCTTAGCGCCACCAGCTTCTATTTCGTATATATTTTTATCTTTTCTAAACGTTTTTAATTCATTTCCATTTTGCTTCAATTCTCCTTCCATAGCAACTAATGTGCTATCTATAAATCTTATTGTATTGTTTGCAAATTGGTTTTTTCCGTCTAGCTGAATCTTTATGAGCATTTTTACTGTAGCATTTAAATACTCAACCATTCTGGCTTTATTTGTTCCCTGCATACTTAATGTTAATATTGATCCTCCTTTGTCATCAGAATCAATATTTACATCTCTGTAGCGTGACACTGCACCATTAAAATCATTGAATTTTACAAAATATTCGTTCCCTTTATAAAAACCAGGGTTATCAATTATTTGTAATTTCCAATTCAGGAACGGCAATACTACTTGATCTCCAACTTTATATTTTTTTACAAATTCTACTGGCTGAACATTTGTACTTGTATAAGAATTGATAGAATAATTTATTAGCGACATCGAACTGTTTTCAAATGGAATTCGAATTTCATATTCATTATCACTCAAAAACTTAACACTTATTAAGGCATTTGCAAGTTGTCCTTTTGTTTTATCAATAGTTACATAAAAAGGAACTGATCCATATGAATCAACTAAATTATATTTTCCTTGTTGCAGATAATCAATATAAAATTGTAATTTATCTACAACCAATTCATTGTGTGATCTTGACTTTAATATGGTAGAAATTCCATTTACCTGATCTGAAATTCCGCCCCAATTAAAAACTAAGCTGGTATTAGAAGTAAAAAACGGATTGCTTTCTTCTTTAATAGAAATCATGGTCTGCATAGAATAAATCTTCTCTTTACGAATATTTACCTGATATGCAATTGTAAAAGCAATCAAAAGGCTGGCAAGAAACCATTTCCAATAACTGGCAATTTTTAATAAAAATCCTTTAAAATCAAAATTTGAATGATTTTCAAAAATCGAAAAATCTTTTATATCTAACATCTTTTGAATTTAGTTTAATTTTTTAAAATCAAATAAACTGTTGTCGCTAAAGACAACAAGGTTATTATTGTACCTACTGATTGTATTCCTGTCTGACCAGTTCCCCAAGTTTTTTGTCTTAATGGTTTTACATAAACATAATCATTTGGTTGTAAATAATAATATGGTGATTTAAGAACATTTACATCTGTTAGATCTATATCGTGTAATTCAACTCCTGTAGGTGTCTGGCGAATTACCGTAACAGCTTTTCTATCTCCAACTGTTGTAATATCTCCTGCATTTGCTATAGCTTCTAAAATAGTAACATGTTCTTTAAACAGTGTTTTTGTTCCTGTACTTACAACTTCTCCATTAATCGTATATCTAAAACCTGCTAATTTCACAGTAACAAAAATATTTGCTTCGCTTTTAAAATATTCTTCGAGCAACTTTTTTTCAATTATAATCCTAACTTCCTCAAGCGTATATCCAATAACATTTATTTCACCCACAATAGGCATTCGAATGTTTCCATGATCATCAACTGTAAAACCATTAAAATACAAAGTTGATTCAGTTTTTCCAGATGCTGAGGAAGTTTCAGTTGTGTTAAAAATGGAGACTAATTTAGGATCAATTGCTTTTATATCTATATTTATAATATCATTTACCTGTAGTCTATAGGGTTTCGATTCAACTACAGCAATTTTACCTTGTTCTTCAGAAGAATTTTTATCTTGTAAATACACCAAATCTTTTATAGGAATACAAGATGTAAAAAGTGTACTAATTAGTAGTAGTATATAAAAGCTTTTTTTTGTCATTATTTAAAATTTATCGGCAAATATAAGTTTTTCCTTTACTCTTCAGTAAATCTAACTTTATTTGGTTTTATTTAGTTGTTTTTGAAAGTTTTTTCAAATGGAATCCGGTGTAAAATACTTCTCCCGAGAGTAACCTCGTCTGCGTATTCTAACTCATCTCCAACAGATATTCCTCTTGCTATTGTAGAAATAACAGTATCTGACTCTCCAATTTGTTTATAGATATAAAAATTCGTTGTGTCACCTTCCATAGTTGAGCTTAATGCAAAAATAATTTCCTGCACTTTTCCTGATTTTACCTTTCCAACTAAACTTGAAATATTTAACTGACTAGGGCCAACACCTTCTATTGGAGAAATCTTTCCTCCTAAAACATGATAAATCCCTTTATATTGTCCTGTGTTTTCAATAGCCATTACATCGCGAATATCTTCAACCACACAAATTAATTGATGATTTCTTGCTTTATTAGCACAGATTTCGCAGACTTTTGTATCTGAGATATTATGACAATTTTCGCAAAACTTAATATCCTCACGCATATTTAACAAAGCCTGAGATAAAAAACCGGTTTGTTCTTTAGGCTGTTTTAATAAATGCAAGACCAAGCGTAATGCCGTGCGCTTACCAATTCCTGGTAATTGCGACATTTCGTTCACTGCTTTTTCTATTAATTTTGATGAAAATTCCATGACGACAAAAGTAATATTTTAAATGGTTTAGTAGTCTTTGGGGCGACTAAAATCAATGCTTTTAAAATACAAATATAGTATAAATCGTTATTTTTTAATCCAGATTAGATTGGCATGTTTTTTATTTAGAAGAAGAATAAAAACCACATAGCAAATAACCAGAAATTTTACAAATTAATATTGATTAGTTGCTAACAAAACTAAAGTACAAGCAACTTCGGCCTTTATATTATTTAGCTCTAACAATTGATACAATTCAGGATTTTCTGTTCCAGGATTAAAAACTACTCTTTTTGGCTGAGCTTCAATAATGTAATTATAATAATCACGTTGACGTGCAGGATTTAAATATAAAGTTACAGTATCAATATTTTTAATAGGAACTGCTTTTGTCTGAATTTTTACACCGGCAACCTCACCAGTATTTTGACCAATTGCTAATACGGTATGTCCTTTATCAACTAACATATTTATGGCTCTAAAAGCATATCTGTCTGGTTTTGTAGTAGCACCAAGAACTAAGGTTTTTTTGTTTTTCATCATTTTTAAATATTTTACAAAAGTAATCAAAAAGAATGAGCTTAGTTTAGGTTATTGATACAGAATTAATAAGAATAAAAAAACAATATCCTGTCATGAATTTATTATAACCTATTAAAATTTGACTATTTTTACTTTACTAACCCACACAATATGGATTTATTCATTTATTTATTTGCCGCTCTTTTTTCAGTATTAAACCCGATTGGTACTGTGCCAATTTTTGTCGGACTTACCCAAGATGATTCTCAAAAGGAACGTTCCAGAATTTCGTTATGGACCGCTATTAATGTTTTTATTATTTTAATAGTTTCTTTTTTTATCGGACAATATGTTTTGACTTTTTTCGGAATTAGTATTGATGCGCTTCGAATTGCCGGCGGAATTGTAATTGTAAATTCTGGCTTCTCATTACTTTCCGGAAAATTCAATAAAAAACGAGGAATTAATAAAAAGATTGAAAATGAAGCGCATCAAAGAAATGATATTGCTTTGACACCTTTAGCTATTCCTATGCTAGCAGGACCAGGATCTATTTCTCTGCTAATTGCTTTCTATCAGGAACATCATGGGATGGAGGAAATTATAATTTCCAGTTTTGCAATTTTAGCTATTGCAGTTGCGATCTTTGTAATTTTAAAAAGTGCACACTATTTAGCCCGAATATTGGGTGCTTCCGGAATTGTAGCGATTTCAAGAATTGTTGGTTTTATTGTAATTTCTATCGGAATTCAATATATTGTAAGTTCAATAGTTAACATCATCAAAGGAAATTTGATGTAAGATTTGATGTTTTATATAAAACAGAAAAGGGATAAAACGCAATGTTTTATCCTTTTTTTTATATTCTAGTGATTTTTTAATTTCTTGGCAAAAACACTTCTGCCATCATACATCTTGCACTCCCGCCGCCACAAGCTTCGATTGTATCCAGACTTGAACTTAAAATTTCAGCATGATTTTCTAATTGTGCAATTTGTTTTGCAGTTAAACTTTGATGGGCAGACCCACTCATGACAATATATTTTTTATCATTTGTACCTCTAACTTCCAGCATATTGCCTGCAAAATTATTTACTTGAGCTTCTGTAATTAAAATAACCTCTTTTTTATCCGCTTTTAGATTTTCCAGAACCATTTTTCGTTCTTTTTTATCATCAATACAATCTGCGCAAATAACCGCAAAAGTTTCACCTAAGCACATCATTACATTGGTATGGTAGATTAATTTACGTTCACCGTTTACGGTTTGAAAAGCCTCGAAAATAACCGGAGCATAATCAAAATCTTCGCAAAACTCGATAAATAATTCTTCATCTGCACGAGGTGACAAAGCACAGTAAGCTTTTGCATTGGCTCTATCTAAAAGTAAACTTCCTGTCCCTTCCAGAAAAAAACCATCTTCTTCTGCTGATGTATAATCCATTATATTAGCAATCTCAAAACCTTTATCTTCAAGAGTGTCTAAAATATCTTCGCGACGTTCCTGACGACGATTTTCTGCAAACATTGGATATAATGCTACATCTCCGTTTTCGTGAAATGAAACCCAATTGTTTGGAAAAATACTATCCGGAGTATCTGTTTCTAAAGTGTCATCGATAACCGTTACATCAACTCCTACGGCTCTTAATTTTTCAACAAAAACATCAAATTCTTGTTGTGCCTTAGCATTAACTGTACTTGGCAAAAGCCCGTCTAATACTTTTTGGTAATAATTATTAACAGCAGTTTGCTCATTCATTCTAAAAGCAACTGGCCGAATCATTACGATTGCATTTGTTGTTTGTTTCATTTTTGTATATTTTTTGTTTCAAGTTTGCTTAGCCTGTTCGAGCAACTTGAACCTGTTTTTTTTAGTCTCTAATTAAAGGTAAAGTTGAACATCTCAATAAACCTTCCTGTTTAGCAATTTCAGCATAAGGAATTTCTTCAACAGTAAAACCATTTGTACGCAACCAATTGTTTAATCTGGTAAAGTTTTTTTCTGAAACCACTACATTTTCATCAATAGAAAAAACATTCGAAAACATGTGATACATTTCGTTTCTTTCTATGTGAAACAAATTATCTATGCCAAAAAGATTTACTAAATACAAATAATCAGCTTCTTCACGAAAACCTCTCTTATAAATAATTCCCTTGTCTTTTCCAACAGGCTGAAAGCAGCAATCCAAATGTAATGCATTGTCGCGAGCTTCTAATTTAGATTTCACTAAATCAAACTCTTTTACAATTTTACTTGGAAAAAGGTTTTTAATAAAGTTAACTCCTTGCATATTAGTTCTGGCCGTAATATAATCCTTGTAATCACTGCCTTTGTAAGTACCAATAAAAATATGGTCATTCCAAAGCATAACATCTCCACCTTCAATATGAACTTCTTCTGGCGGACGCACTACTTTTTGCACATCCATTTGATCAATTACATATTGAATCGCGTCTAATTCGCGTTCTCTGTCCGGAAGAATATTCGATTTTATAAAAGTATCATCAATTACAAATCCTATATCTCTTGCAAAAATCTGATTGTAATTCTCTATCATTTCAGGACGATAAACGGTAACATCATATTTTTGAAAAACAGCATTAAAAGCATCCATTTCAGGAACCATATCTTTTTCGAGAGGATAAGTTCCTGCCTTAATATGTTCCAATGATTTAGGATCATAGGCTTCTTCCAAAGATGGCGTTGGCCCATTATGAACAGCAGAACCCAAAACTACTGCTCGTAATCTTGACGTTTCGTTCTTAACATTTAATTGCAACATAACTTTATTATATTTTGGGCAAATATAAAAAAAAGCTTCACAGTTAAGTGAAGCTTTAAAGTTAATTTATTTGTTAGACTTAAAGTCTCTCAAAGGATGTCCTGTATAAATTTGTCTAGGTCTTCCAATTGGTTCTTTATTTTCACGCATTTCTTTCCATTGCGCAATCCAGCCTGGCAATCTACCAATAGCAAACATTACTGTAAACATATCAGTTGGAATTCCTAATGCTCTGTAAATAATTCCAGAATAGAAATCAACATTTGGATACAAGTTTCTTGATTTGAAATAATCGTCTTCTAGAGCAGCAGATTCTAATTTCTTTGCAATTTCTAAAATAGGATCTTCAACACCTAAAGTTTCTAATACTTCTTTAGCTGCTTTTTTGATAATTTTAGCTCTTGGATCAAAGTTTTTATAAACTCTATGACCAAATCCCATCAAACGGAAAGGATCATTTTTATCTTTTGCTTTCGCTAAAAATTTATCTGTGTCTCCACCATCTTTGTTAATTTCTTCTAACATTTCAAGAACGGCTTGATTAGCCCCTCCGTGAAGTGGTCCCCAAAGAGCAGAAACTCCTGCAGAAATTGAAGCAAATAAACCAGCGTGAGATGAACCTACCATTCTTACTGTAGATGTAGAACAGTTTTGCTCGTGATCAGCGTGAAGAATAAATAATTTATCTAAAGCATCAACAATAACTGGATTTGCAGCGTAAGGTCCTGTAGGCAATTTAAACATTAACTGCATAAAGTTGTCAACGTAACCTGTTGTGTTATCGTAATAATTTAACGGATAACCCATAGATTTTCTATAAGTCCAAGTAGCAATTACTAGAAATTTACCCATTGTTTTGCAAATGGCTTCGTACATTTCTTTTTCATTATCTACATTTACCGCTTTAGGATTAAATGCCGTTAAAGCACTTGTCAAAGCAGATAAAACGCCCATTGGGTGAGCTGTTTTTGGAAAACCGTCAATGATATTTTTCATTTCTTCGTTTACCAAAGTATGTTTTTTAATACCATTTTCAAACTGCTCTAATTCCTGAGCTGTTGGTAGTTCACCAAAAATTAAAAGATATGATACTTCAAGAAAACTAGCTTTTTCAGCCAAATCTTCGATTGAGTATCCTCTATAACGTAAAATTCCTAATTCTCCGTCTAAGAAAGTGATTTCACTTTTACAAGAACCAGAATTTTTATATCCCGGATCAATAGTAATAATACCAGTTAAATCACGTAATTTGTTAATATCGATAGCTGATTCATTTTCGCTTCCTGTAATTACCGGAAGTTCAATTTTTTGACCATCTACTTCTAATGTAGCTATTTTTGACATAATATATCGGAAATAAATCTTTAAAATAATAATTTATCAAATCTAAGGAATTTAAGACTAATTAAAAAAAGAATACTGCTATGAATTTGTTAAAAGTCCAAAAAAAAACCATTCGTTAAAACGAATGGTTTAAATTTAAGATATAACTCTTACAATTATTTGATCTTGAAAGCGTTTAATCCTGGGAAATAAGCAGTACTTCCTAACTCTTCTTCGATTCTTAATAATTGATTGTATTTTGCCATACGATCAGAACGAGAAGCAGAACCTGTTTTAATTTGACCACAGTTTAAAGCTACTGCTAAATCAGCAATCGTATTATCTTCAGTTTCTCCTGAACGGTGAGACATTACTGAAGTATAACCTGCATTTTTAGCCATATTTACAGCTGCAATAGTTTCAGTTAAAGTTCCAATTTGGTTTACTTTTACTAAAATTGAATTTGCAATTCCTTTTTCAATTCCTGTAGACAAACGCTCAACATTAGTAACAAATAAATCATCACCAACTAATTGTACTTTGTGTCCAATTTTTTCAGTTAAATATTTCCATCCATTCCAATCGTCTTCGTACATACCATCTTCGATAGAAATAATCGGATATTTAGCCGCAAGTTCAGCTAAATAATCAGCTTGCTCTTCAGAAGTTCTGATTTTTCCAGTTTCACCTTCAAATTTAGTATAATCGTATTTTCCGTTTACATAAAACTCAGAAGCAGCACAGTCAAGAGCAATCATAATTTCGTCTCCGAAAGTATACCCAGCTTTTTCAACCGCCAGTTTAATAGTATCCAAAGCATCTTCTGTACCTCCGGCTAAATTAGGCGCAAAACCACCTTCGTCACCAACAGCTGTACTCAAACCTCTGTCATGTAATACTTTTTTCAAGCTATGGAAAATTTCAGTTCCCATTTGCATAGCGTGAGTAAATGAAGTCGCTTTTACAGGGAAAATCATAAACTCCTGAAATGCGATAGGAGCATCAGAGTGAGAACCACCATTGATGATATTCATCATTGGAACAGGCAATGTGTTAGCAGAAACTCCACCAACATATCTGTATAAAGGCAATCCAAGTTCGTTAGCAGCAGCTTTTGCAGCAGCCAAAGAAACGCCTAAAATTGCATTAGCTCCTAATTTAGATTTATTTGGAGTCCCGTCTAAATCAATCATTAACTGATCGATTGTGTTTTGTTCAAAAACAGAAGTTCCAACTAATTCTTCAGCAATAACGGTATTTACATTATTCACTGCGTTCAAAACTCCTTTTCCTAAGAATGCTTTTCCTCCGTCACGTAATTCAACAGCTTCATGTTCTCCAGTTGAAGCTCCAGATGGAACCGCAGCTCTTCCTAAAACTCCATTTTCAGTAATTACATCAACTTCAATAGTAGGATTACCTCTGGAATCAAAAATTTGTCTAGCGTGAACTTTAATTATAATACTCATTATTTTTGTTTTTTATTAATAAATTATATATTTTTTTCCGAAATTATAAAAATATTTAATAGTAAAAACGTAATTTAACTATTCAATGCCTTTATTTATTAACTATATCGTTTTAGCAACAGCCTCTTTTATGTTCTCTACAAATTGATCGAATAAATAAGACGAATCGTGTGGCCCAGGACTAGCTTCCGGATGATATTGCACAGAAAAACAATTCTTATTTTTCATTCTCATACCTGCAACAGTATCATCATTTAAATGTACATGGGTAATCTCTAATTCTGGATGACCGTCTAAAGCCTCTCTTTTCACAGCAAAACCGTGATTCTGAGAAGTAATTTCACCTCTTCCAGTAAGAATATTTTTTACAGGATGATTAATTCCGCGGTGTCCACCAAACATTTTATAAGTCTTAACTCCGTTTGCTAAAGCAATAATTTGATGTCCCAAACAGATTCCAAATAATGGATTATTATTTTTTATAATTTCCTTTGCCAATTCTATAGCTCCAAATAAAGGATCCGGATCACCAGGACCGTTTGACAGGAAATATCCATCCGGATTAAACTCTGCCAAATCATTATAAGTTGAATTATATGGAAAAACTTTAATGTAACAATCTCTCTTAGCAAGATTTCTCAAGATGTTTTTCTTAATCCCAAGGTCTAAAGCTGAAATCTTATAGGTCGCATTCTCATCTCCAAAAAAATAAGGTTCAGTAGTTGAAACTTTTGATGCCAACTCTAAACCTTCCATATTTGGCACATTAGCCAATTCCTTTTTTAAATCTTCAATTGATGTGCCATCTGTACAAATAACAGCGTTCATAGCTCCATTGTCACGAATATAACTTACAAGAGCTCTCGTATCAACATCGGAAATACAGATTAAATTTTGCTTTGTGAAATAATCTTCTAAACTTCCCGAAGAATCTTCTCTTGAATAATTAAAACTGAAGTTTTTACAAACTAATCCAGCAATTTTTACGCTATCAGATTCAATTTCCAAATTATTTACACCATAGTTTCCAATATGGGCATTTGTAGCTACCATAATCTGACCATAGTAAGATGGATCTGTAAAAATTTCCTGATAACCCGTCATTCCTGTATTAAAACATACTTCACCAAAAGTCTTACCGCTAATGCCGATAGATTTTCCGTGAAAAATTGTTCCATCACTTAGTAATAAAATGGCGCTTTGTCGTGTTGTGTATTTCATTCTTTAATTTGTATTGTTTTTTTAATTGGTTCATGAAACTTGCAATGCTCATTTCATTTGTAATTAGATATTTTGCAAATTTACTTCTTTAAAAGAGTGCTTCCAAGATTTTTTAAAAATTTCCTTCATAAAAATAAAACCATCCTCTAGAAATAAGTTAAATTTTAATTCTTTTAAAAAAATCCAAAAAAAAAGGATAAACTAAAAATTAGCTTATCCTTGATTTCTATAGAATCATTACTTTCATAATTATTCAGAAGCTTCAGTAGTCGTTTCAGTAGACTCAGCAGCTGGAGCTTCAGTAGTCTCATCAGCTTTTTTTGCTTTACCACCACGACGGCTTTTTGCTTTTTTAACTTCTTTTTTACCTCCATTATAAAGTTCATTGAAATCTACAAGTTCGATCATTGCCATATCAGCATTATCTCCCAAACGATTTCCAACTTTAATGATACGAGTGTATCCACCTGGACGGTCTCCAACTTTAGCAGCTACGTCTCTGAACAAGTCAGTTACAGCATATTTGCTACGTAAGTAAGCAAAAACAATACGACGATTGTGAGTCGTATCTTCTTTTGATTTTGTGATTAAAGGCTCAACGAATTGTTTAAGCGCTTTAGCTTTAGCAACAGTAGTGTTAATACGTTTGTGCTCAATAAGAGAACAAGCCATATTAGCTAACATAGCTTTTCTATGTCCAGTCTGTCTGCTTAAGTGATTGAATTTTTTTCCGTGTCTCATTGCTATTTTAAATTTAATCCGCCTTAGCGGATTGAATTATTCTTTATCTAATTTGTATTTAGCTAAGTCCATTCCGAAAGTTAAATTTTTAACTGCAACAAGTTCATCAAGCTCAGTTAAAGATTTTTTACCAAAATTACGGAATTTCATTAGGTCATTTTTATTGAACGATACTAAATCACCAAGTGTATCAACTTCAGCCGCTTTCAAGCAATTTAATGCTCTCACAGATAAGTCCATATCAACAAGCTTAGTTTTAAGCAATTGTCTCATATGCAATGACTCTTCATCATACGATTCTGTTTGTGCAATTTCGTCAGCCTCGAGTGTAATTCTTTCGTCAGAAAATAACATGAAGTGGTGAATTAAAACTTTAGCCGCTTCAGTAAGAGCATCTTTTGGATTAATAGATCCATCAGTTTTGATTTCAAAAACTAATTTCTCGTAATCTGTTTTTTGCTCAACACGGAAGTTTTCAATTGCATATTTTACGTTTTTTACCGGAGTAAAAATAGAGTCAGTAAAAATAGTACCAATTGCAGCATTCTGTTTTTTGTTCTCCTCAGCAGGAACATATCCTCTACCTTTTTCGATTGTTAAATCGAAGTTCAATTTGATTTTAGAATCTAAATTACAGATAACAAGGTCTGGGTTCAGAACCTGAAAACCTGAGATAAATTTTTGAAAATCACCTGCTGTTAATTGATCTTTACCAGAAACAGAAATTGTAACTGCTTCATTATCTATATCTTCAATTTGACGTTTGAAACGTACTTGTTTTAGATTAAGGATAATTTCGGTAACATCTTCAACAACACCTGAAATAGTAGAAAACTCATGATCTACACCTTCGATACGAACAGATGTAATTGCATAGCCTTCTAATGCTGAAAGCAAAACTCTTCTAAGTGCATTACCAACTGTCAATCCATAACCAGGTTCTAAAGGTCTAAATTCGAATTTACCTTCAAAATCGGTTGAATCGATCATGATAACTTTATCGGGCTTTTGAAAATTAAATATTGCCATAAATTTCGACTAAGTCAATTATTATTTGTTGTACAACTCTACGATTAATTGTTCTTTAATGTTTTCTGGAATTTGAAGTCTTGCAGGTACAGAAACAAAAGTTCCTTCTTTAAGATCATTATTCCAAGTAATCCATTCATAAACATGACTTGAATTTGATAAAGAACGTTCGATAGCTTCTAAAGATTTAGATTTTTCACGAACTGCAACTTTATCACCAGGTTTAAGGTGGTAAGAAGCAATATTTACAACTTCACCATTTACAGTAACGTGTCTGTGAGAAACTAATTGTCTAGCACCTCTTCTAGAAGGAGCAATACCCATTCTAAAAACAACGTTATCTAATCTTGCTTCACATAATTGTAAAAGAACTTCACCAGTAACACCTTTAGTAGCTGATGCTTTTTTGAATAAATTTCTGAATTGTTTTTCTAAAATTCCATAAGAATATTTAGCTTTTTGCTTTTCCATTAACTGAACAGCATACTCAGATTTTTTACCTCTTTTTTTAGCCATCCCGTGTTGTCCCGGTGGGTAATTTCTTTTTTCGAAAGATTTATCATCTCCGAAGATTGCTTCGCCAAATTTACGAGCAATTCTAGTTTTTGGACCAGTATATCTTGCCATTTTAAATTGTTTAAGATTGAGATTATGAATTCAGGTCTTATCCTTCGATAATCTATTTTCAATCTAGGTTATACTATAATTTTTGAGTATTAAACTCTACGTCTTTTAGGAGGACGACATCCGTTATGAGGCATTGGAGTAACATCGATAATCTCTGTAACTTCAATTCCACCATTATGAATAGAACGAATAGCAGACTCACGTCCGTTTCCTGGTCCTTTTACATAAACTTTTACTTTTTTAAGTCCAGCCTCAAGAGCTACTTTACTACAATCTTCTGCTGCCA
Source organism: Flavobacterium chryseum (assembly GCF_004362015.1). GTDB lineage: Bacteria > Bacteroidota > Bacteroidia > Flavobacteriales > Flavobacteriaceae > Flavobacterium. The sequence goes on along the minus strand of NZ_SNWW01000004.1, from coordinate 204,240 downwards.
TTTGAGCTGCGTACGGAGTGTTCTTTTTAGAACCTCTGAAACCCATTTTACCAGCTGAAGACCAAGAAATAACTTCACCTTTTTTGTTTGTCAAAGAAATGATGATGTTATTGAAGGTAGCAGAAATATGAGCTTCTCCCGTTGATTCAACGATAACTTTACGTTTTTTTGCAGTTGCTTTAGCCATATTACTTATTATTTAGTTGCTTTTTTCTTGTTAGCAACAGTTTTTCTTTTACCTTTTCTTGTTCTAGAGTTGTTTTTAGTTCTTTGTCCTCTTAACGGAAGACCAGATCTATGACGGATACCTCTGTAACAACCAATATCCATTAAACGTTTGATGTTCAAAGAAACTTCAGAACGTAATTCTCCTTCAATTTTGAATGCTCCAACAGCTTCACGAATTGCTCCGATCTCGTCATCATTCCAATCTTGAACTTTTTTGTCTTGGCTAACTTGAGCTTTTTCTAAAATCTCAATAGCTCTACTTCTTCCTAATCCAAAGATATAGGTAAGTGCTATAACACCTCTTTTATTTTTTGGGATATCTACCCCTGCTATTCTTGCCATAATTATCCTTGTCTTTGTTTAAATCTAGGATTCTTTTTGTTTATTACGTACAATCTCCCTTTTCTACGCACAATGATGCACTCGGGACTTCTCTTTTTTACTGATGCTCTAACTTTCATAGTGAATATCCTTTAATATCGATAAGTAATTCTTGCTTTTGACAAATCATAAGGACTCATTTCTAGTTTCACTTTATCACCAGGTAATAACTTGATGTAATGCATACGCATTTTACCAGAAATATGAGCAATTACAATATGTCCATTTTCTAACTCTACACGGAACATCGCATTTGATAATGCTTCGATGATTGATCCGTCTTGTTCTATTGCTGATTGTTTTGCCATATAAAAATTAAGCTACTGCTTTTCTATTTTTACCAGTCTTCATTAAACCATCATAATGTTTGTTTAACAAGTATGAATTGATTTGCTGAATAGTATCTATCGCAACTCCAACCATAATTATTAATGAGGTACCTCCAAAAAACATTGCCCAAGATTGTTGTACATCCATAATACTTACAACAATAGCTGGGAACACAGCAATCAAAGCAAGGAATAAAGATCCTGGGAAAGTTATTAAAGACATCACTTTATCAAGAAAGTCTGAAGTTTCAGCACCCGGACGAACGCCAGGAATAAAACCACCACTTCTTTTTAAATCATCGGCCATTTTGTTAGTAGGTACAGTGATTGCAGTATAAAAGAATGTAAATACAATAATTAAAGTTGCAAATACAAAATTGTACCAAAAACCAAAAATATTACTAAATGCTCCAACAATAGATTGTGATGTATCTGATTTAGACAATCCAGCTACAGCTGCAGGAATAAACATAATTGCCTGAGCAAAAATGATTGGCATAACTCCAGAAGCATTAAGCTTAAGAGGAATCCATTGTCTATTACCACCTGCTAAATCCTGCTCGTAATCTCCAGTTGTTGTACGACGAGCGTATTGAACCGGTATTCTACGTACTGCCATTGTAAGCAATACACAAGCAATGATTACTAATAACCACACAATAATTTCAATAACTAACAACATTGGACCTCCATTGTTATTGGTAACTCTAGTTGTAAATTCTTGTATAAAAGCTTGCGGTAAGCGAGCTAAGATACCAACCATAATCAATAATGAAATTCCATTTCCAATACCTTTATCTGTAATTTTTTCTCCAAGCCACATAGCAAAAATAGTACCAGTAACTAAGATGATAACAGAAGAGAACAAAAATTCAGGTGAATTAAAGCCTAGTAAGAATGCACTTCCAGGTAATGTTCTGTATAAATTATAGATATAAGTTGGACCTTGAACCAGTGTAATAGCTATAGTCAACCAACGAGTGATTTGATTAATCTTTTTTCTACCACTCTCTCCATCGTTTTGAAGTTTTTGCAAATAAGGAATCGCAATTCCCATTAACTGAACAACAATAGATGCAGAAATATAAGGCATAATACCTAAAGCAAAAACTGAAGCTTTAGAGAAAGCACCTCCTGTAAACATGTCTAGGATAGATCCCAAACCATTTTTAGTTTGTCCCGCTAAACCTGTTAATTGAGTTGCGTCAATTCCAGGTAGCGTTACGTGTGCACCAAAACGATATACTAAAAGCAATCCTAATGTAATTAAGATTCTGTTTTTCAGTTCTTCGATTTTCCAAACATTACTTATTGATTCAATAAATTTCTTCATCTTAATAGATAAGTTATATAGTTACAGCTTCTCCACCAGCAGCTTCAATAGCAGCTTTTGCAGTAGCAGTAAATTTGTGGGCAGTTACTTTTAATTTTGCTTTCAATTCTCCTCTACCTAAAATCTTAACGATTTCATTTTTGGTAGCTAGACGATTTGCTACGAAATCTGTCATTGAAACAGAATCAGTAATTACACCATTGTCTACTAATAATTGAAGCGTATCTAAATTAACACCTTCGTAATCTTTACGATTGATGTTTGTGAAACCAAACTTAGGTACACGTCTTTGAAGCGGCATTTGCCCTCCCTCAAAACCAATCTTTTTAGAATAACCAGAACGAGATTTTGCTCCTTTGTGACCTCTTGCAGAAGTACCACCTTTTCCAGAACCTTCTCCTCTACCTAATCTTTTATTTTGATTATGTGTTGACCCTTCAGCTGGTTGTAAGTTACTTAAATTCATAACAGTATTTTGTTATTTAGCTTCTTCAACAGAAACTAAGTGTTTAACTTTGTTTATCATCCCAAGGATAGCAGGATTTGAATCATGCTCTACAACTTGTCCCATTTTACGTAGACCTAAAGCTTCCAAACCTCTTTTTTGAGAAAGAGGACAGTTGATTTTGCTTCTTACTTGTTTTACTAATAATTTAGCCATAATTTCCTTGAATTAACCTTTAAAAACTTTTTCTAAAGAAACACCTCTTTGTTTTGCAACAGTATGAGCGCTTCTCATTTGTAATAAAGCATCAAAAGTTGCTTTCACTACGTTATGAGGATTTGATGATCCTTGAGATTTTGATAATACATCGTGAATACCTACTGATTCAAGAACTGAACGAACAGCTCCACCAGCAATAACTCCTGTACCATGAGAAGCAGGAATTAAGAATACACGTGCACCACCAAATTTACCTTTTTGTTCGTGAGGAACTGATTGCCCATTCAAAGGAATTTTTACTAAATTTTTCTTAGCATCTTCTACTGCTTTCGCAATTGCTTCAGAAACGTCTTTAGATTTTCCTAATCCATGACCAACTACTCCATTTTCATCACCTACAACTACAATAGCAGAAAAACCGAAAGCTCTACCACCTTTTGTAACCTTAGTAACACGATTAACACTTACCAGACGATCTTTAAGTTCAAGACCACTTGGTTTTACCAATTCTACATTTTTGTATTTAGACATAATATATTAGAATTTAAGTCCAGCCGCTCTTGCGCCTTCTGCTAATGATTTAATACGACCGTGATACAAATATCCACCTCTATCAAAAGTGATGGTATCAATCCCGGCTTTTAACGCTTTCTCTGCAACTAATTTTCCAACAGCAGCAGCGATTTCAACGTTAGTACCTTTTCCTATTTCTTTTTCTCTTGAAGATGCAGCTAAAATAGTAACTCCATTTACATCATCAATAAGTTGAGCGTAAATTTCTTTGTTACTTCTAAATACAGATAGTCTTGGGTTAGCAGTAGTACCACTAATCGATTTTCTAATTCTGAATCTAATTCTCTGTCTTCTATCAGATTTTGTTAATGACATAATCTTATTTTTTAAGCTGATTTACCTGCTTTTCTTCTTAATACTTCACCCACAAATTTAACACCTTTTCCTTTATACGGCTCAGGCTTACGGAAACCTCTGATTTTCGCAGCAACCTGACCTAAAAGTTGTTTGTCAAATGATGTTAATTTAACGATAGGGTTTTTACCTTTTTCAGATATTGTTTCTAAAACTACTTCTGGAGCAACTTCTAAAACAATATTGTGAGAATATCCAAGAGCTAAATCTAATTTTTGACCTTGGTTTGAAGCTCTATAACCAACTCCAACTAATTCAAGTTCTTTTGTAAAACCTTCAGATACACCAATTATCATGTTATTGATTAATGATCTGTATAATCCGTGTTTTGCTCTTTGGTCTTTATGATCAGACGATCTTTCTAATAGAACTTGATCGCCTTCAACTTTAACAGTGATGTCCGAAAACTCCTGAGTTAGTTGACCTTTTTTTCCTTTTACCGTAACGATACCATCTTTAACTTCTACAGTTACTCCAGCAGCGATTACAATTGGGCTTTTACCTATTCTTGACATCTTATTTAGTCTTTAAAATTAGTATACGTAACAAATTACTTCACCACCTACATTTAATTGTTTCGCTTGTTTTCCAGTCATAAGACCTTTTGAAGTTGAAACAATAGCAATTCCTAATCCGTTAAGGATTCTTGGTAATTTGGCAGCACCTGCGTATTTACGTAAACCAGGTTTACTAATTCTTTGGATATCTTTAATTACAGGCTCTTTAGTATCTTTATCATACTTTAAAGCAATTTTGATTGAACCCTGAACAGAGTTGTCTTCAAATTTGTAACTCAAGATATAACCTTGATCAAATAAGATCTTAGTTATTTCTTTTTTTAGATTAGAAGCTGGAATTTCAACAACTTTGTGGTTTGCAGCCACAGCGTTACGAACTCTAGTCAAATAATCTGCAATAGGATCTGTATACATATGTATTTGATTGCGATTATGGTTTTCGGGAGATACTCATCTCCCGAACCTTTAATCAATTAAAATTATTTTTTGGTTTGCAAAAGTAGTAACTTATTGCGAGATTACCAAGATGCTTTTTTAACTCCAGGAATTAATCCGTTGTTAGCCATCTCACGGAAAGTTACACGTGAAATACCAAATTGACGAATATAACCTCTTGGTCTACCTGTTAATTTACAACGATTGTGCAAACGAACTGGTGAAGCATTTTTAGGTAATTTTTGTAATCCTTCAAAATCTCCAGCTTCTTTCAAAGCTTTTCTTTTCTCAGCATACTTAGCTACCGTTTTCTCTCTTTTCACCTCACGGGCTTTCATTGATTCTTTAGCCATGTCTTAATTCTTTTTAAAAGGTAATCCTAATTCAGCCAATAATGACTTTGCTTCCTTGTCTGTTTTTGCAGTAGTAACAAATGTAATATCCATTCCTGAAATTTTGTTTACTTTGTCAATATCAATTTCTGGGAAAATGATTTGCTCTAAAACTCCAAGGTTGTAATTACCTCTTCCGTCGAAACCAGTAGCTTTGATACCACTAAAATCTCTAACGCGTGGTAAAGCAGAAGTAATAAGTCTATCTAAAAACTCATACATTCTTTCACCACGTAAAGTAACTTTTGCTCCAATAGGCATCCCTTTTCTCAATTTAAAAGACGCAACGTCTTTCTTTGAAATTGTAGATACTGCTTTTTGTCCAGTGATCTTTGTTAACTCATCAACCGCATAGTCAATAAGTTTTTTATCAGATACAGCTGCACCAACTCCACGGCTCAAAACGATTTTTTCAAGTTTTGGAACTTGCATTACGTTTGTATATCCGAATTCCTCTTTAAGAGCAGAGATTACTCTACTCTTATATTCTTCTTTTAGTCTAGGTGTATATGCCATTACTATAGTACTTGATTAGATTTTTTTGAAAATCTTACTTTCTTATCTCCTTCTACTCTAATACCAACTCTAGTTGTTTCCTTAGTTTTAGGATCAATTAGTGAGATGTTAGATATTTGTATAGAAGCTTCTTTCTTAACGATACCACCTTGAGGGTTTTTAGCACTTGGTTTTGTATGTTTCGAAACCATGTTTACACCTTCAACTATCGCTTTATTTTTCTCACGGTAAACACGTAGAACTTTACCTTCAGCACCTTTATGGTCTCCAGCAATAACTCTTACGATATCTCCTGATTTTATTTTTAGCTTTATCATCTTAAAACGAATTAAAGCACTTCTGGTGCTAATGATACAATTTTCATGAATTGTTTTTCACGAAGTTCTCTTGCTACCGGACCAAAAACACGTGTTCCTCTCATTTCCCCTGCAGCGTTCAAAAGAACACATGCATTATCATCGAAACGGATATAAGAACCATCAGCTCTTCTCACTTCTTTTTTGGTACGTACAACAACTGCAGTTGAAACAGCTCCTTTTTTAACGTTACCGTTAGGAGTTGCATCTTTAATAGATACTACAATCTTGTCACCAACAGAGGCATACCTTCTTTTGGTACCTCCTAAAACACGGATAGTTAAAACTTCTTTTGCTCCCGTATTATCTGCTACTTTTAGTCTTGATTCCTGTTGTACCATAATTATTTAGCTCTTTCTAAGATTTCAACTAATCTCCAACATTTTGTTTTACTTAAAGGACGCGTTTCGCTAATTCTTACAGTATCTCCAATGTTACAGTCGTTTGTTTCGTCGTGTGCAACGTATTTCTTTGTTTTCAACACGAACTTACCGTATAATGGGTGTTTTACTTTTCTTACTTCAGCAATAACAATAGATTTATCCATTTTATTTGAAGTAACAACACCTATTCTTTCTTTTCTTAAATTTCTTTTTTCTTCCATCTTTCAGCAGAATACAATTATTGTAACTCTCTTTTAGTTAGCTCTGTAGCCAATCTTGCAACTGTTCTTCTTACACCTCTAATTTGAAGTGGATTCTCAATTGGAGAAATAGCGTGGGCCATTTTTAGGTCAGCATATATCTTCTTAGTTTGACTAAGTTTTTCTTGCAACTCCGCTGCAGAAAGATCTTTTATTTCTGATTGTTTCATAATATAATATAAATTATGCTTCGAAATCTCTAGCAACGACGAACTTAGTTTTTACTGGAAGCTTTTGAGCTGCAAGACGTAACGCCTCTTTTGCAACTGATAAAGGAACTCCTCCAACTTCAAACATAATTCTTCCGGGTTTAACAACGGCAGCCCAATATTCAACGGCACCTTTACCTTTACCCATACGTACCTCAAGAGGCTTCTTAGTAATTGGTTTGTCTGGAAATATTTTGATCCATAATTGTCCTTCTCTCTTCATAAAACGAGTTGCAGCAATACGCGCAGCTTCGATTTGACGAGATGTTAAGAACATTCCATCTTCATGTACAGATTTAATACCAAACATTCCATTAGAAAGTTCATGCCCTCTTTGAGAGTTACCTTTCATTTTACCTTTTTGTACCTTACGGTATTTTGTTCTTTTAGGCTGTAACATTTTTCTTTAGTTTAAAAATTTACTTTCGTTTACGAGCGTCTGGTTTTCCACCTTTATTAAAAGGTTTTCTATCTCCTCTCGGAGAATCGCCACCTTTACCACCACCAGTTCCAGATTGTTTTTTATCCATTCCTGCAAGTGGAGAAAGATCTCTCTTTCCATAAACTTCACCTTTCATGATCCATACTTTGATACCCATTCTACCATAAGTAGTATGAGCTTCAGCCAAAGCATAATCAATGTCAGCTCTGAAAGTTGATAGAGGAATTCTACCTTCTTTGAAACCTTCTGAACGCGCCATCTCTGCACCATTCAAACGACCAGAAATCAAAACTTTGATACCTTCAGCGTTCATACGCATAGAAGCAGCAATAGCCATTTTGATTGCACGTCTGTAAGAAATACGGCTTTCGATTTGACGAGCGATGCTTGTCGCCACAAGATAAGCATCTAATTCAGGTCTTTTGATTTCAAAGATGTTGATTTGAACCTCTTTGTCAGTAACTTTCTTAAGTTCTTCTTTTAACTTGTCTACCTCTTGTCCACCTTTTCCGATAATGATACCAGGTCTGGCAGTAGTGATAGTAACGGTTACAAGTTTCAAAGTTCTCTCGATGATTACTTTAGATACACTAGCTTTTGATAAACGAGCGTGGATGTACTTTCTGATTTTGTGATCTTCGGCAAGTTTATCACCGTAATCATTTCCACCATACCAGTTTGAGTCCCACCCTCTGATGATACCAAGTCTATTTCCAATTGGATTTGTCTTTTGTCCCATGCTGCTTAAGAATTGCTTTGTGTGTTATTGATAGCTCCAAGCACGATTGTTACGTGATTAGAACGTTTTCTTATTCTGTGTGCACGACCTTGTGGAGCTGGACGAAGTCTTTTCAACATCATTCCACCATCTACTCTGATCTCTTTAACAAATAACCCAGCTTCTTCTAAATTACCTTCACTATTTTTTTGCTCCCAGTTGTTGATTGCAGATAATAATAGTTTCTCTAATTTTCTTGAAGCTTCTTTAGAACTGAATCTTAAGATGTTAAGTGCTCTTTCTACCTTCTGACCTCTTACCAAGTCCGCTACTAAGCGCATTTTTCTAGGTGAAGTAGGGCAGTTATTCAATTTTGCGAAAGCAATAGACTTATTAGCCTCTTTTCTCGCATCTGCTGTTTCTCTTTTACGAACTCCCATTGCTTCTTATTTTTTACCTTTATTTTTTGCTCCAGCATGACCTCTAAAAGATCTAGTTGGTGAAAATTCTCCTAATTTGTGACCTACCATGTTTTCTGTTACGTAAACTGGTACAAATTGACGACCGTTATGAACTGCGATTGTTTGTCCAACGAAATCTGGAGTAATCATAGAAGCTCTAGACCAAGTCTTTACTACGCTATTTTTACCACTTTCTACGTTTTCCTGAACTTTCTTGTCTAACTTATAATGAACGAAAGGTCCTTTTTTTAATGAACGTGCCATATCTTATTATTTCTTTCTACGTTCTACGATATACTTGTTACTCGGGTTTTTCTTAGAACGAGTTCTATAACCTTTTGCTGGTATTCCATTTCTTGAACGTGGATGTCCACCAGAAGAACGTCCTTCTCCACCACCCATTGGGTGATCAACAGGGTTCATTGCAACAGGTCTTGTTCTAGGTCTTCTTCCTAACCATCTTGTTCTACCAGCTTTTCCTGATACAACTAATTGGTGATCTGAATTAGAAACAGCTCCAATCGTAGCCGAACAAGTTAACAAGATTAATCTTGTTTCACCAGATGGCATTTTAATTGTAGCATATTTTCCATCTCTTGCCATTAATTGAGCAAATGTACCAGCCGAACGAGCGATTACCGCACCTTGACCTGGACGTAACTCAATACAAGAGATAACAGTTCCTAAAGGAATTCTGCTTAAAGGCAATGTATTACCAATTTCAGGTTGAGATTCCGGACCAGAAACTAATTTCTGACCAACTTTCAATCCGTTTTGAGCAATAACATAAGTTTTCTCTCCATCAGCGTAAGCTAATAAAGCGATAAATGCAGTACGATTTGGATCGTATTCGATTGATTTCACTGTAGCTGGAATTCCTTCTTTTGTACGTTTGAAATCAATAATACGATATCTCTGCTTGTGACCACCACCCGTATAACGCATGGTCATCTTTCCTTGACTATTTCTACCTCCAGAGTTTTTTATCGGCGCTATCAAAGAGCGTTCCGGCTTATCAGTTGTAATGGCGTCATAACCATTCACAACTCTAAATCGCTGACCTGGGGTAATAGGTTTTAATTTTCTTACTGACATTTTTCTATCTTAGATATTGTTGTAAAAATCAATTGTTTCTCCTTCTTGTACTTGAACAATCGCTTTTTTAATTGCGTTTGTCTTTCCACTGATTAAACCACTTTTAGTGTATTTTGTAGTTCTGTCCGGTCTTACGTTCATCGTATTAACTGAAACGATAGTTACTCCATAAGCAGCTTCGATAGCTTTCTTAATTTGAACTTTGTTTGCTTTTTTGTCAACAACGAATCCGAAGCGGTTTAAAACTTCACTTTCTTTGGTTACTTTTTCTGTTACTATAGGTCTAATTATGATACTCATACTCCTATTATTTGCTTAAATTTTCTTCGATTAACTCCAAAGAACCTTCTAAAAGCACTAAATTATTAGTGTTTAAAATAGCGTAAGTGCTTAATTCTGAGCTAGTTACGACATTAGAAGCCTTTAAATTGCGTGACGACAAATATACATTTTTATTTGACTCTCCCAACACAAATAGAGATTTTTTATTTTCTAACCCTAAAGCTTTCAAAACGTTAATGAAATTTTTAGTGTTTGGCGCTTCAAAATTAAAGTCTTCAAGAACGATGATATTCGACTCTTTTGCTTTAATTGAGAAAGCTGATTTTCTAGCCAATCTTTTCAAGCTTTTATTCAATTTAAATGAATAACTTCTTGGTCTTGGTCCGAAAATTGTTCCACCACCTTTAAACAATGGATTCTTGATACTTCCCGCACGAGCAGTACCTGTTCCTTTTTGTTTTTTAATCTTACGTGTACTTCCTGTCACTTCAGCTCTTTCTTTAGCTTTGTGAGTTCCTTGTCTTTGATTAGCAAGATATTGCTTTACATCAAGGTATACAGCGTGATTGTTTGGTTCAATTGCGAATACTGAATCAGAAAGTTGAACTTTTCTTCCAGTATCTTTTCCGTTGAAATCTAATACTTTTACTTCCATTACTTCTGAATGATTACATAAGAGTTTTTATGTCCAGGAACGCATCCTTTAATAACAAGTAGGTTCTTTTCAGCAACTACTTTTAAAACTCTAAGGTTTTGAACTTTTACATTGTCTCCTCCCATTCTTCCAGCCATACGCATTCCTTTGAATACTCTAGATGGATAAGAAGAAGCTCCTACAGAACCTGGCGCTCTTAAACGGTTGTGTTGACCGTGAGTTGCTTGTCCAACACCACCAAATCCGTGACGTTTAACAACCCCTTGAAAACCTTTACCTTTAGATACACCTTGTACATCTACAAATTCTCCTTCAGCAAAAATAGAAACATCAATAAGATCTCCTAATTTTTGTTCAGTTGCAAAATCTTGAAATTCAACGACTTTTTTCTTAGCAACAGTTCCAGCTTTTTTAAAGTGACCTAAAGCCGCTTTAGTGGAATGTTTCTCGTTTTTGTCATCGAAACCAAGTTGCAACGCTTCGTACCCGTCAACACCTTTGGTTCTGACTTGGGTAACAACGCATGGTCCAGCTTCGATTACTGTACAAGGAATATTTTTCCCGTTTTCATCAAAAATGCTAGTCATGCCGATTTTTTTACCAATTAACCCAGACATAAATATTAATTATTAATTACTAAAATTCCCTTCAATTTGAAAATAACAAAAATTTCCAAACAGGGAGTGCAAAAGTAGAGATTAAAATCGAATATACCAAACAGTTATAAAAATTAAATCGCTCATAATCAAAATCAAACAATCAAACCTGCCGGCACTAAAACTTTATTTATTTGAAAAACCAAATTCCAGACTTTAACTTAGGAGAACATTATTCTTAACATTTACATAATCATCCACAAGAAAAACATCGGCATCACCCTAAACAAAAGAGATTTTGCTAATAAACAATTATTAATTTACAGAAACACCATCTAAAATTATCACCTCAAAAAAAATCTGCTAAACAAAAAAAGCGAAACATTTCTGTTTCGCTTTTTTATATAAAATATAAAAATAATTATACTTTTATTTCTACTTCTACTCCACTTGGCAATTCAAGCTTCATTAAAGCATCAATAGTTTTAGATGAAGATGAATAAATATCAATCAATCTCTTGTATGACATTACTTCAAATTGCTCTCTCGCTTTTTTATTAACGTGCGGAGAACGTAATACAGTGAAAAGTTTTTTGTGAGTTGGTAACGGAATTGGACCTGTTACAACTGCTCCAGTAGTTTTTACTGTTTTTACGATCTTTTCAGCAGACTTGTCTACCAACATGTGATCGTAAGATTTTAGTTTTATTCTGATTTTTTGACTCATTTTCTTAAGAATTAAGCGTTACCTTTTGCTTTTTTAATTACAGCTTCTGAAATATTAGAAGGTGTTTCTGCATAATGTGAAAACTCCATTGTTGAAGTAGCTCTACCAGAAGATAATGTTCTTAATGTTGTTACATATCCAAACATTTCTGATAAAGGCACATCAGCTTTAATAGTTTTAGCACCATTTCTGTCACCCATGTCATTCACCTGACCTCTACGACGGTTAATATCACCTACGATATCTCCCATGTTTTCTTCTGGTGTAATAACTTCCATTTTCATGATTGGCTCAAGAATAATTGCTCCAGCAGCTTTAGCTACTTCTCTATAACCCATTCTAGCTGCTAATTCAAAAGAAAGTGCATCAGAATCGACAGGGTGGAAAGATCCATCTGTCAAAGTTACTTTTAAACTATCCACTTGATAACCAGCCAAAGGACCAGTTTTCATAGCTTCACGGAAACCTTTTTCTACAGATGGAATGTATTCCTTAGGAACGTTACCACCTTTAACCGCATTAATAAACTGTAATCCTACAGGAACTTTACCGTCAACTTCGTCAGCTGGCTCAAGTGTAAATACGATATCACCGAATTTACCACGACCTCCTGATTGTTTCTTATAAGTTTCTCTATGTGTAGCAGTTCTTGTAAACGCTTCTTTATATTCAACTTGAGGCTCACCTTGGTTTACTTCAACTTTAAATTCACGTTTCATACGATCTACTAAGATATCTAAGTGAAGCTCACCCATACCTGAGATAATAGTTTGCCCTGAAGCCTCATCTGTTCTAACAGTAAATGTTGGATCTTCTTCAGCTAACTTAGCCAAAGCCATACCCATCTTATCAACGTCAGCTTTTGTTTTAGGTTCAATTGCAATACCAATTACCGGCGCAGGGAATTTCATAGACTCAAGAATAATTGGGTGTTTTTCATCACACAATGTATCTCCAGTTTTGATATCTTTAAATCCAACAGCAGCTCCAATATCTCCAGCCTCAATATATTCGATTGGATTTTGTTTGTTTGCATGCATTTGGTAGATACGAGAAATTCTTTCTTTATTTCCTGAACGCGTGTTCAAAACATAAGAACCAGCATCTAAACGTCCAGAGTAAGCACGGAAGAAAGCTAGACGACCTACGAATGGGTCAGTAGCAATTTTAAATGCTAAAGCAGCGAAAGGCTCTTTTACGTCTGGCTTACGCAAGATTTTAGTTTGATCTTCTTCTAATAATTCAGCATCATCAGGATGAATTCCTTCGATACCTTCCTTATCCATTGGAGAAGGCAAATATTTACAAACTGCATCTAACATGAATTGAACTCCTTTGTTTTTGAAAGAAGAACCAGCAATCATCGGGATGATAGCCATATCCATAGTAGCAGCTCTTAAAGCTTTGTTGATTTCTTCCTCTGTAATAGAGTTTTCATCTTCCATGAATTTCTCTAAAAGATTTTCATCGTAATCAGCAACTGCTTCAATAAGAATAGATCTGTATTCTTTAACTTCAGCTAACATATCCTCTGGAATTGGCACAATATCAAAAGTTGCCCCTTGAGTTGCATCATGCCAGATGATAGCTTGGTTTTTTACTAAATCTACAACACCTTTGAAATCATTTTCTTCACCAATTGGCAAAGTGATCGCAACAGCATTAGATTTTAACATATCACGAACTTGTTGACAAACTGCCAAAAAGTTAGATCCTTGACGGTCCATTTTGTTTACGAATCCCATACGTGGAACTCTATACTGATCTGCAAGTCTCCAGTTAGTTTCTGATTGAGGCTCAACACCATCAACAGCACTAAATAAGAAAACTAAACCATCAAGTACACGTAAAGAACGGTTTACCTCTACAGTAAAGTCAACGTGTCCAGGAGTATCAATAATATTAAAGTGGTATGGCAAAGATTCAGGCAAAATTTTACCTTGCTCAGTTGGAAAATTCCACTCACAAGTAGTTGCAGCCGAAGTAATTGTAATACCTCTTTCTTGCTCTTGAGCCATCCAGTCCATTGTTGCAGCACCATCGTGTACTTCACCAATTTTGTGTGACTTTCCAGTATAAAAAAGGATACGCTCAGTTGTTGTTGTTTTACCAGCATCAATGTGAGCAGCAATTCCGATATTTCTTGTATATTTTAAATCTCTAGCCATTTCTTACGAATTAAAATCTAAAGTGAGAGAAAGCTTTATTAGCTTCTGCCATCTTGTGAGTATCCATTCTTTTCTTAACTGCAGCACCTTCTTCTTTAGCAGCAGCTAAACATTCTGACGCTAAACGTTGTGCCATAGATTTTTCATTTCTTCTTCTAGAATAAAGTATTAACCACTTCATTGCCATAGAAATTTTTCTGTCTGGTCTAATTTGCATTGGAATTTGAAATGTAGCTCCACCAACTCTACGACTACGTACTTCTACGTGAGGCATAACGTTTGTTAAAGCATCTTTCCAAATTTCTAATGAAGATTTTTCTGAATCTTGCTTTTTAGACTCAATGATGTCAATTGCATCATAAAATACTTTGAAAGCTGTAGATTTCTTACCATCCCACATTAAGTTGTTCACAAAACGTGTTACCAATTGGTCGTTAAACCTCGGATCTGGTAAAAGTGGTCTTTTCTTTGCCGCTCTTTTTCTCATGTCTTTTTTTTAATAAAAAGTTATAGGTTATCCGTTAAATGTTATGTGTTATAGATTCACAACTTTCGTTATCAATTTCCAACCCTTAACTCCTAACCTTCAACTCTTAACGTTTTAAATTACTTTTTTGCTTCTTTTGGGCGTTTAGCACCGTACTTAGATCTTCTTTGCGTTCTTCCTGCAACTCCTGACGTGTCAAGCGCTCCACGAACGATATGATATCTAACACCTGGTAAATCTTTTACCCTTCCACCTCGCACTAATACTATCGAGTGCTCTTGTAGATTGTGTCCTTCTCCAGGGATGTAAGCATTCACCTCATTACCATTTGTCAAACGTACACGCGCAACTTTACGCATTGCAGAGTTTGGTTTTTTTGGTGTAGTAGTGTAAACACGCGTACAAACCCCTCTTCTTTGAGGACAAGAATCTAAAGCAACCGATTTACTCTTCTTAGTGATCTGAGTTCTTCCTGTTCTTACTAATTGTTGAATTGTTGGCATAATTAATACTAAAAATTTATTATGTATATTAAATTCCCGCTTTTTACGGGGTTGCAAATGTATAAAATATTTTTCACTATACAAACGTTAATCCATTAATTTTCAATAACATTATTTAACCTTATGATTTTACAAACAAACAATAGATATTTGCAATACTTTTAATAAATGAAACAATTGCCCTTGAAACCGCTATTATACATATTTTATTTTATTTTCATAAGTATTCCTGGTTATACTCAAAATTTTCATTTAAAAATAAGCGGAACAAACAAAATTGAAAATCAAATTATAGATTCCTTAAACTATTCTTCGAAACATTCGAATATTAAATCACTTTTTGACGAGCTCAAAATTACATCAGAAAAACTTTCTAAAAAAGGTTATTTAGACAATAAAACACTAGAAACCAACAGAATAAATGACAGCACATATACTTCAATCATAGAACTAAAAAAGCCAATAAAAGAGATACATATATATATAGGTATAAATAATCTTTTTTCTGAAGTAGAAAAAACAAAAAAAGACACCATAATAATACCCTATAATCAATTAGAAAACTACCTTAATGAAAAAATAAATAATGCAGAAAATGAGGGTTATGCACTTACCAAAATAAAACTGGAAAATATTCGAAGAAAGAATTTGATAATATATGCCGACTTAAATTTTAAATCTGAAAAAAAAAGGAATCTTAATTCCATTATTCTAAATTATACAGACAACAATAATAAAAATGTTTTTCCCAAAGGACATTTAAAACAACTCAATAAAAAATACATTAACAAAACTTTTAACCAAGAAACAGTTAAAGAATTTTACAATGAAATAAATAATTTTGAATTCATAAGTCAAACAAAATACCCTGAAATATTATTCACAAAAGATTCAACCAAAATTTATGCATATATTCAAAAAAGAAAAGCAAACACATTTGATGGTTATATTGGATTTTCTAATGATGAAGATAAAAAATTAATTCTTAACGGATATCTCGATGTAACATTGCAAAACACTCTTCATGCCGGAGAGCAATTTTCTTTGTATTGGAAAAGTGACGGAAATCAACAAAAAACTTTTAATACAAAATTAGAAATTCCATATATCTTTAATTCACCACTCGGAATAAAGGCTCAATTAAATATATTCAAACAAGACAGCACTTTTCAGAATACTAAAACTGCAATAGACTTGGGGTATTTTGTTAATTACAATTCTCGAATTTATCTGGGGTATCAATCTACGGAATCAAGCGATATTCAAAATACAAATAGTTCAACAATTAGTGATTTTAAAAACTCCTACCTCACTTCTTCTTTTGAATATAAAAAAAACGACAATACTGAAAATCTATTTCCAAAAAAAGCATCATTAAACTTTGTATTCGGATACGGAAAAAGAAATACCAGCAACCACCCTGAAACAGCAGAATCTAGCAAACAATTTTACACCAATATAAATTTATCCTATAACTTTAAGCTAAATAACAAGAATTTCATTAACATAAATTCACAAAATTTTTATCTTAACAGTAAAAACTATATTTCTAACGAATTATTTAGATTTGGGGGAATGAATTCAATTCGGGGGTTTTTAGAAAATAGTTTACAAGCAAATTTAAGCTCTCTAATTCTTACAGAATACAGATATCTTGTCGCAAAAAGCTTATATGTTAATTCTATTGTAGATTACGGCTTATATCAAGACTTAACAAGCAATCTAAACCAAAATAGAATTAAAAAATTAACAGGAATTGGGATTGGGACTGGGATTCAGACTACAAATGGCTTATTAAAAATTACACTAACAAATGGTGGAGAAAAAATTAACGAGTTACAATTATATAACACTATCATAAACATATGTTATAATGTTAAATTTTAGTATTTACCAAAAAAAGATTTTTATTTATTAGGATAGTTAACAAATTATTAAGAGTTTTGCGATACTAATTCAAAATATTTAAAAATGAAACTAAAGTTCAATGGATTCTTAGTGCTTTTATTAGTACTAGTGGCGCAACTAACTTTTGCGCAAGAAAGAGCTGTTTCAGGAATTGTTACTGACAATGCAGGTATGCCTTTACCAGGTGTAAGTGTATTAGTAAAAGGAACAAAATCTGGAACACAATCTGATTTTGATGGTAAATTCTCTATCAAAGCATCAACAAGCCAAATTTTGGTATTTAGCTACATTGGGATGAAAACCCAAGAAATAGCTGCAAGTTCATCTTCTATCAATGTAAAATTGGCAGGAGATGCACAAGAACTTGAAGGTGTTGTAGTAACAACAGCTTTAGGTATTAAAAGAGAGAAAAAATCTCTTGGTTATTCTGCTCAATCAGTATCAGCAGAACAAGTATCAACAGTTCCTACAGGAAACTTTGTAAATAACTTATCAGGAAAAGTTGCTGGTCTTAGTGTAACTAATGGTACAAACTTTGGTGGATCTACTAACGTAGTTCTTAGAGGTTTCAAATCACTTTTAGGAGACAACCAGGCTTTATTTGTAGTAGATGGTGTGCCTATTTTGAATAATAACGTAAATGATGCCGATCAAAAAAGTGGTAGAGGCGGTTACGATTATGGAAATGCTGCATCAGATATTAACCCAAATAACATTGCAGAGATCAACGTATTAAAAGGTGCTGCTGCAACGGCTCTTTACGGGTCTAGAGCTCAAAATGGTGCTATCATCATTACAACCAAAAAAGGAAAAGCAAAAAATGAAATGGCTGTAGAATTTTCTTCTTCATACACCATGTCTAACGTAGATAAAAAAACTTTTCCAGAATATCAAACTGAATACGGTCAAGGATATTATGGTGAAGATAGCTTTACAACTTACCAAGGTGCGAACTTACCCGCATTTGGTGAAGATGCCTCTTATGGACCTAAATATACAGGTGAAGATGTTTGGACATATGACTCATTTATACCAGGTTCACCGAACTATGGTAAAAAATCTCCATGGGTTGCTGCAAAAAATGGACCTATTGAGTTTTTCAAAACTGGCACAACAACTGTAAATAATATCTCTTTAAGTGGAGGAACTGATAAAGCTACTTACAGATTAACTTATGCTAATACAAACAGTACTGATATATTACCAAACTCTTTGTTAAGCAAGAATAACTTTAATTTTGCAGGAACATATAAATTTAATGATAAATTAAGTTCAACATTTAATGCAACTTATGTAGTTCAAAACACAAGAGGAAGAAATTCAACTGGATACAGTGGTAACCAAATAGCTGGATTTAGACAATGGTGGCCAACAAACGTTGACATTAAGCAACAAGAAGAGCTTTATAACTTAGGACAACAAAATGCAACATGGAACATTAATGGTCCAGATGATTTAAGACCTGCTTTTTGGGATAACTTATATTTCCAAAGATATCAAAGTTATAACACTGACAGTAGAAAAAGATTTGCAGCAAATGCAAGTATTAGTTATGATGTATCTAAAAGCATCAATTTAATGGCCAGAGTTGGTACTGATGGTTTTAACATGTCAACTGAAGACAGATTAGCCGCAGGTTCATATCCAGCTGCACTTGGACTTAATACTGTAAATCAACCATCTGGTTATGCATTAAATCTTTATGATTACAATGAGCAAAATTATGATTTCTTAGCAACTTACAAAAAAGACTTAGCAGAAGATTTAAATCTTAATTTCGTTCTTGGTTCTAACTTTAACGTACAAAATAAATTTTCAACTGAGCAGTCAACTTCTGGAGGATTATATATTCCAGGACTTTACACAATTTCTAACTCAGTATCTGCACCTTCACTTCCAAGAATTATCGATACAAAAAAACAAGTTCTTGGTTTGTTCGCACAAGCAACATTAGGTTACAAGGGAACTTACTATCTTGAAGGTTCTGTAAGAAGAGATGAGTCATCTGCTTTACCTGTAGATAATAATGCATATTGGTATTCTGCAATATCAGGAAGTGTTGTTTTCTCAAATTGGTTAAAAGATATAGAATTCATTAATTTTGGTAAATTAAGAGCTGCATATGCTCAGGTAGGTTCTGACACAGATCCAAATCAATTAGCAAACAGTTATACTGCAAGAAATCCTTTCGGAACACCTTCTTACTCTTATAACACTACTGCAAAAAATTCTAACCTAAAACCACAGCAATTAGACAACCTTGAATTTGGTGCTAACATGCAATTTGCTAATAACAGAATTGGATTTGATGTTGCTTGGTTCCAAAACAAAGCTTTTGATCAAATTTTAGCATTACCTGTATCAACCGCTACTGGATCTTCATTCAACACTCTTAATGCTGGTACTTTAACAACAAAAGGATTTGAAGTTACACTTAACTTTACACCAATTAAAACAAATAATTTTTCTTGGGATTTAAATGTAAACTGGTCTAACCCTAATACTAAAGTTACAGAATTGGCTCCTGGGATTGAAAACATAAACATCAACTCTCTTCAAGGAGGTATTAGCATCAACGCCCCTCTTAACAAAGACTATGGTTCAATCTGGGGAACTACATATGTGTTAGATGATGCTGGAAACAGAGTTATCGGTGCTAATGGTGGTTATGTTGTATCTACAACGACGGATAATCAATTAGGTTCGTACCAAGCTGAGTGGATTGGTGGTATCAACAATAGATTCAATTATAAAAATCTTTCTTTCAGCTTCTTAATTGATGTGAAAAAAGGAGGAGAAGTATTCTCACTTGATCAATATTATGGATACGGAACAGGTATATATGCTAATTCAGTCGGAAACAACGACTTAGGAAACCCTATTAGAAATCCTTTAACTACAGGAGCAGATAGTGGAGGTGAACTTTTAAAAGGTGTTATGGCTAATCCTGCATATACACCAGGAAATGGGCAACCACAATATGTAACTAATACAACAAGATTAGACAGATCTCAGTCTAGTCAAGTATTAAGTACTGACCCTCCTGCTGCACAGTTCGTTTATGATGCAGGATTTGTAAAACTAAGAGAGGTTGTATTAACCTATAATCTTCCTTCATCTATATTAGGAAATTCTATAAAAGGAGCTTCATTTAGTGTAATTGGTAATAACCTTTGGATCATTGATAAGAGCTTACCATATGCAGACCCAGAAGCTGGATTATCTTCAGGTAATACTCAAGGATACCAGTCAGGACCTATGCCGACAACAAGAAATATTTCTTTTAATGTCAAAGTTAATTTTTAAAAAAAATGAAAATGAAAAGAATCATAGCAATGCTAACAATTGGTCTGTCGATGACAGCTTGTGTTAGTGAGGATATAAACACAGATCCAAATACCGCTTACACTACTGTTCCGGGATCGTTGATCAATTATGCTCAAAAAGAATTAAGTGATTATGTAAATACACCGAGCGTAAATGAAAACAACTTTAGGTTAACGATGCAGTATTGGCAAGAAACAATCTATGTAAATGAAAGTAATTATGACTTTACAAATAGAAATGTTTCGAACACAATTTTTGTAGATAATTATGTAAATGTTTTAAACAACCTAGGTAAAGCAAGAGCTTTAATTTTAGCTTACACTCCAACTACAGCTGAGGCTCCAACATGGGATGTTAACAAAAAGAACCAGTTGGCAATTATTGATATTACCGAAGTTTATACTTATCAGATGCTTGTAGATACATTTGGTAATATACCATATACGCAAGCTGCAAATCTTAGTGCTTATCCTTTACCTAAATATGATGATGCAGCTACTATCTATCAAGACTTAATTGCAAGAATAAATGCTGACATAGCAAATTTGGATGTTAGTGGTACTGGATATGCAACTTTTAGCGCTGGTGATAAAATCTATGCTGGAAATATCGCAAAATGGAAAGTATTTGCTAATTCTCTAAAATTAAAGTTAGGAATAGCAATTGCAGATGCAAATCCTGCTTTAGCACAAACTACCGCACAAGCTGCTATTGCAGCTGGTGTAATGGCTTCTCCTGCTGACAATGCTCAATTTCAATATTTGGCTCCATCTCCAAATTACAACCCTTTGTATGAAAACTTGAGAGCAAGCGGTAGAAATGATTTTATTGCAGGAAAAACATTAGTTGATTTTATGAATACAAAGAGTGATCCTAGAATAAGCAAATATTACACTCCATTAGCAGATGGAACTTATGTAGGACAGGTAATTGGACAGGGTGGTGCTTTTAATTCATTTTCACATATTGGAGCATTTGCTTATACAGCTACTACTCCTGGGGTGATTTTAAATTACACTGAAGTTGCTTTTTATATAGCTGAAGCTAATGCACGTTGGAATACCGCAGCAGCAGCAACATCTTATAACACAGCAGTTACTGCATCAATTTTAGAATGGGGCGGTACAGCTTTGCAAGCGACAACTTATCTTGCAGCAAATCCATTTGATTTAACTAATTGGAAAAAATCAATTGGAGAGCAAGCTTGGGTAGCATTGTTTAATCAAGGTATGACTTCATGGAACTTCTACAGAAGATTGGATTTCCCTGTGTTAACAGCTCCTGCATCAGCCATTACTAATGCTGGTGGAAAAGTTCCTGTAAGAATGGCTTATCCTGTTCTTGAGCAACAAGTAAATAATACAAACTGGAAAGCAGCTTCGGATGCTATCGGTGGAGATTTATTGACAACAAAAATTTTCTGGGATAAATTCTAATTTATTCTCAAATAAATATATTAAACCACTCTGTTCACTCAGAGTGGTTTTTTTTTATATAAACATTATACCTATATTTGCACCATGGAAAAAGAACATCAAATATTTGGAATTAGAGCCATTATAGAAGCAATTCAGGCAGGAAAAGAGGTAGACAAAGTATTCATCCAAAAAGAAATTTCTGGAGAATTAATGAAAGATCTAATGAAGGTGATGAAACGCGCTAACATTAATTTCTCTTATGTTCCTGTAGAAAAACTAAATCGCTTAACTCCAAATAATCATCAAGGTGCGGTTGCAACAATATCCCCTATTGGATTTATTGACTTAGAACATCTTGTTGAATCAACTATTGAATCTGGTGCTAAACCATTATTCTTAATATTAGATCAGATTTCTGATGCGAGAAATTTTGGTGCTATTATCAGAACTGCTGAATGTACTGGTGTAAACGGGATTATTGTTCAAAAAGCTGGTTCAGCTCCCGTAAATGGCGACACTGTTAAAACATCTGCCGGAGCGGTTTTTAATGTGCCTATTTGTAAAGTTGAACATATTAAAGATGCTATCTTTTATCTACAAGGATCTGGAATTAAAACCGTAGCTGCTACTGAAAAAACAGAATCAAATATTTATGATTTATCTCTAAATGAACCATTAGCTATTATTATGGGATCTGAAGACAGAGGTATAAATCCATCGGTATTAAAAATTGTTGATGAAAAGGCTAAACTACCCATGTTTGGAACTATCGGATCATTAAATGTTTCCGTTGCTTGTGGAGCTTTTCTTTATGAAGCTGTTCGTCAAAGAAGTTAAATATTGTTACGAATTGTAGACAACAACAAATTAAATATTTAATTGATGTCTTCCAAATTTGCTCAAAATAGGTCATTTAAAAAAAGCTTTTTTATTCTTGCGTTAATTTTTACTGCAGGAGTGAATTATGGGCAAACTAAAACGTATGGCCAATTTTGGAATGAAGTTCAATTCAATACTACAATAAATAATAAATGGTCGACTGAGTTTGATTTAGGAAGTTCATATAGTAGCACAGAATCAACTTCAAATATTTTTCAAAACAATATACAGAGATCATTGAGAGGATGGGGACATTATTATTTGTCTCTTCGCTGGAAACTGTCTACTTTTTTAGCCTACTACGGCAATAAAGATGTTCCCGAAATAGGTCAGTTCAAATCTCCTGAATGGAGGTTTGCTTTACAAGGCATCTACTATTTTCATAAAACGGGATATACTCTTAGTACTAGAATGAGAATAGAACTAAGACATATGAAAAATGGAGATGATGATTTTGAAAATGTTTTTAGGTACCGTCAGCAAATTAAATACTTACAACCTATAAATAGCAAAGTTCTCAGGAAAGGTATAATTTATGGTATTGCTTCTGACGAAGTGTATTTTAAATCCGGAACAAAAGTTACAGGCCAGAGTTTTTTTGATCGTAATAAATTTAACATCGGAGGAGGTTATTTATTTACCGATAACATTCAACTAGAATTAACTTATGCTAATGAATATCTTCCCAGAAATGGTGGAAATCAAATTACTAATGCTGCTACTCTAACGCTAACGTTTAATAATCTTTTTAAAAATATCAATAAAAAATTATTACACAAAAATGATTCGACTGCAAATGAAGATTAGTACTTAATTATCTTTCTCCTCTTTCAAAAAGCAATTTAACTGCTGCATTATAGCGTCTTTATGCAATTTGAAATTATAATCCCTAACAAACTCGGTTCCTTTCATATTAATTTTAGCTTTCACAGCTTCAAACTTAGAAAAAGCTTCAACATCTTTATCGTTCATAAGATATAAAACCTGCATAACCGAATCGTTATGTCTGTATTGTGTGTCATAATGCGATAACTTGTACTCTTTGTGATCTGCCAAAAGAATAATTAAATCGTCTTTGATTTTCTTTCCTTCATCTTTAAACGGAAATGGGAAAGGCCGTAATGCAATAAAAAAATGTTCTTTATCACTTTCAATATTAATCTTTAAGGACTTTGATTTAGATATATAAAAATCGGCAGGATCGAAATAATACATTAAAGTTCCATCAGGTAAAATCCTGTTTTTTACTTCACATTGCGCAAGCAATTGTACACTTACCATAAAAAATAATGCAATCGTTAAATTTATCTTTTCCATATGTTGGTAAATGAAATTAAAATTAACTCTTAACAAAAATAAGCATTAAATTTAAAACTAACATCCAACCTACAATTTATCTCCTGATTCTGATTTAGTTACAGTATAATTAACCCAAACATCAGAATTAAAATAAGTTGAAAGAGCTTCTTCTTCTTCTGGTTTTTCAGTATTTACGAAATTTCCATTTTCATCGAAATGTCTCATAAATACATCATCTTCAGGATTAAAATCGGGTTTTTGCCAATCATAAACTAAAGGCTTACTGTATTCCGGCGTTTTATAATATAAAGTCAACATAAATCCCGCAATAAAACCACCCAAATGTCCTTCCCAGGAAATTTTTGCATCAACATCTGGAAAAACATACCAAATCATTCCTCCATAAAGCAAAATAACAGATAATGATAATGCTACCAACCTGTAATAACCGGTTTGAATTCCTTTAAAAAAAATAAAACTAACCAAAACATAGATCAATCCACTTGCCCCACTATGATAATTTTCCCTCCCAATTACCCATGTAATTAAACCTGAAAATATAATTCCGTAAGCAATAACACCAAAACTTTGCTTGGGATAAAAAAATTGCAGCGCTGCTAATAATACAAAAAGTGGAATGGAATTATTATATAAGTGATCTAAGTTTTCATGAATAAAAGGGCTAAATAAAACACCTTGTAAACCTGAAAAATCCCGAGGGTAAATTCCGTTTTGATAAAAATCGAAATCAAAACGAATTTGAATCCAATATACTATCCATAAAAAAAGAACGAAAAATACCGGAAGCCCAATTACAGAAGTTGAAAATTTAAAATCGTTGTCGTTCATATTTTGATAATAGATAATAGATGAACATCAAAAAACCGACCAATTACAATTAACTGATAATTTGTCAGACAGATAAATAGATCTTTGACAAGTAATTAACTTTTTAAAATTTATAATTAAAATTGAAAATAGTAATTTTACAAAATGGAAGCACCTTTAGCAGAGCGTATTCGCCCACAGAAATTAGAAGATTATATTAGTCAAAATCATTTGGTTGGACCAAATGGTTCTCTGACACAACAAATTTCAAAAGGAATTATTCCTTCACTTATATTTTGGGGACCTCCCGGGACAGGAAAAACAACTCTTGCACAAATTATTGCACAAGAATCTAAACGTCCGTTTTATATTTTGAGCGCTATTAATTCAGGGGTAAAAGACATTCGCGATGTTATTGAAAAAGCGAAACAAAGTGGCGGATTATTCACCACCAAAAATCCTATTTTATTTATTGATGAGATTCATCGCTTTAGCAAATCGCAACAAGATTCACTTTTAGCTGCGGTGGAAAAAGGGTGGATAACTCTTATTGGCGCAACAACTGAGAACCCAAGTTTTGAAGTCATTCCCGCATTATTATCACGTTGTCAGGTTTATATATTAAATGCCTTTACTAAAGAAGATTTAGAAGCTTTATTGCATCGTGCAATGAAAACGGATACAGAAATGTTATCGAAAAACATTATACTAAAAGAAACAGAAGCATTATTACGCCTTTCTGGCGGTGATGGAAGAAAGTTATTAAATATATTTGAACTTGTTGTAAACGCTTCTGCAAGCGATGACATTATAATAACTAACGATCGTGTTCTTGAATTGGTACAGCAAAATACTGTTTTGTATGACAAAACCGGAGAACAACATTATGACATTGTTTCTGCTTTTATAAAATCGATACGTGGCAGTGATCCTAATGGAGCTGTTTATTGGCTGGCAAGAATGATTGAAGGCGGTGAAGATGTGAAATTTATTGCCCGCAGAATGCTCATTCTTTCAAGTGAAGATATCGGAAATGCAAACCCAACGGCATTTATTATGGCCAACAATACTTTTCAGGCTGTTTCTACAATTGGATATCCTGAAAGTAGAATAATCCTGAGTCAGTGCGCTATTTATTTAGCCACTTCTCCTAAAAGCAATGCCTCGTATATGGCGATTGGAAGTGCACAGCAATTGGTAAAACAAACGGGAGATTTGCCTGTACCTATCCATTTGCGAAATGCGCCAACAAAACTCATGAAAGAATTGGGTTATGGTGAAGATTATAAATATTCGCATGATTATGCCAATAATTTTGCTGAACAGGAATTTTTGCCGGATGCCATAAAAGAAACGGTTCTTTACAATCCGGAGAGCAATTCAAGAGAGAATAGCAACCGCGAATTTTTAAAGAACCGTTGGAAAGATAAATACGGTTACTAGAACCGTATTTTATATTTAGAATTTAACTGATACTTTCTCAGAAACTAATTTGTCATTTTGATAATATTCAAAAAACCATTGATTGTCTTTTGCGTTTAATGAACCCTGAATACCATCTTTTATGGCAATAAAAGAATCTGGTCGAGATGTTTTAAGCAACTTCATTACAACCTTTGGTGTTTTATCAATTAACTGATATCCATTTTCTGTTGGCTGTGCGTACAGCAAATTTGGATCAGAAACATCCGCTACAGGAGTTGATACTGCTATTGTTTGTATCGGAGCAGATGTAATTACAGATGCAGTTTTAGTTGTAGCGACAGCCTTACCGCTATATTTATAATGCAGTTTATTTACAGATGCAAAAGCCAAATCAAGGCTTTCTTTATATGCAACTTCATATTCTTTCTCTTTGCTTTTTCCAATTTCTGAAGTGTAAACCACTTTTCCGAAGCAATCTTTAAACTCTACAAAAAGTTTAGTAATAAGAAAACCGCTTTCCTTTTTCACATCAACATATAAAAGCTGACAACGATCACTGTATTCAGCAGGAATTTCTTCATTTGCATAGAAAGCAGTAAAACCAGCCTTAATCAAATTAGATTTTGTCATTGTCGCTAATCTATATTGATTTTCTGTTTTAAGAAACTCATACTTTAGTGGAATTATAACAGCTTTATAATCGTTAACAGATTGTGAAAATCCGATAACTGAAATTAAAAGGGCAATCAACAAAAATTTTATTTTCATCATTATAAATATTTTTTAAGTTCTAATAAATGGTTTATTTGTTTAATATTCTGAGGAGCTGCAATTTTTTTATCGTTAAAGAATATAGCATCTAAACCTGCGTTTATGGCACCATTAACGTCTGCATCAAGGCAATCCCCAATCATAATGCAATTTTCTTTTGAAGCTTTCGCTAAATTAACGGCATAATCAAAGATAATACTATTTGGCTTTTTTACACCCGCTAATTCTGAATTTGTAATGGTATCAAAATAATTGGCCAATGCTGCATTATTTATCTTCTTGTCCTGAACAGCAGCAAAACCATTTGTTATAATATGTAATCTGTATTTGGGTTTTAAATATTCTAAAACCTCAATTGCACCATCAAAAAGATGATTATTATCGGTTAGAAATTCAATATAATCATTAGCGATTTCATTAATGCTTTCGTCTGAAATTTTAAAATTTAAAGCATCGAAAGAAAACTTTAATCTGTTGTAACGCAATTCCAGATGTGTAATCTGATCATTTTGATACAATTTCCAACAAGCCTGATTTATGGGAGCATATTTCAAGATAAAATCCTGTGTATTAATTTCGGGGAATTTACCTTTAAAAATACGATCAAAAGCCATTTCAGAATTTTTATCAAAATCCCAAAGAGTATGATCTAAGTCGAAAAAAACGTCGGTAATATTGGTTTTCATAGATTAAAAAATTCCTTCATCTACAAAACTATAATAATTTGTTTCAGTAATAATCAAATGATCTAAAATTTTAACATCTAGACTCTCTCCTGCTGATTTTAGTTTCTTCGTAATTTGTTTGTCGGCTTCACTTGGAATTAACGAACCGGAAGGATGATTATGACACAAAATCAAGCTCGTAGCTCCGGTTTCAAATGCCAATTTAAAAACCAAACGCGCATCAACAACAGTTCCGGTCATTCCTCCTTTACTTAATTGCGATTTAGAAATTACTTTATTAGAATTATTAAGAAAAAGTACCCAAAATTCTTCATGAGCCAACTCACCAATGATGGGTTGCATGATCTCAAACACTAATTTGCTGGATGTGATTTTTATAAGCTCAGCCACATCTTCAGCTCTGCGGCGACGTCCTAACTCTAAAGCAGCGATAATTGTAATTGCTTTTGCCTCCCCTATACCTTTAAAGTTCATTAACTGAGAAACAGACATTTTTCCCAAAGAATTTAAATTATCTACACTGGCTAAAATTCTTTTACTTAAGTCAACTGCAGACTCATTTCGACTGCCAGAACCAATTAAAATAGCTATTAATTCGGCATCACTTAAAGCATCAATGCCTTTTAGCATTAACTTTTCTCTGGGACGATCGTCTTCTGACCAATCTGAAATTGGAAAATGACCTGGTTTCATAATTAGTAAGGAATTAAATAGATTTACTCATACAAACGCTATTGGTCAAACCAACATAAGGTTCATAGTTTTCAACAATCTCAAATCCTACTTTTTGGTATAAGCTAATCGCTTCAATTTGTTTGTATAAGGTTTCCAGAATCAGAGTTTTAAAACCTTGATCCCTGGCTCCTATTTCTACTTCTTTAATTATTAATTGAGCCAAACCTAAACCTCTTGCTTCTGGCGAAACAAACATTCTTTTTAGTTCTGCAGTATTACCATTATACTTTTTGAAGCAGCCACAACCAACCGGCTTTTCATCTAAATAAACAACAATTACATTCGGGTTAAATTCAATTAAATTATTACCCCAATACTCTTTTTTTAATTCAGGATAACGCTCCCATAAAAAAGTATCGAAAGTTTCAATTAAAAATATAAAATCAGGGTTTTCACTCGTTGTCTTTACAACTTTTATAGCTGGGTTCATTTTATAAAATCTTAAATGGCTAATATATAAAAAATAAGAAAAATCATTCAATAAAAAATAAGAAAACAAAAAAGGAGAAATCTGGGTTTTGTATTTCCTTAGATTTCTCCTTTCAATTTCATATTGCGATTATTATTCAATCAGGTTTTTAACTTCATCAAAATTCAATCCTCCATAATTACCGGAGCTCATCAATAATAAAGCTGAATTCTCCAGATTTAAATTGAATAAATATTCTTTGAATTCTGTTGGGTTTGTATAAATAATTAAATCTTTTCGATTAAAAGAACTCGCAATTTGCTCGTAAGTAACTTCTTCTAGTTGTTTAATTTTTACAGCATCCGGAGAATAAAAAACAACTGCAACATCGGCATATTCAAGTGCGCCTTCATATTCCTTTAAGAATTCTGCATTAAGGCTGCTGTAAGTATGCAATTCTAAACAAGCCACTAAAGTTCTGTTTGGATATTGTTCTTTTACCGCTTTTGTTGTCGCAGCCACTTTACTTGGCGAATGTGCAAAATCTTTATATGCAACTTTACCTTTTCCTTCGGCAATTTTTTCTAATCTTTTTGAAGCTCCTTTAAAACTTGCAATAGCTTCGTAAAAATCAGCTTCGTCAACACCCATATTTTGGCAAATCCATTTTGCTCCAGCCAAATTATTTAAATTATGCGCTCCAAAAACCTCAATTGGCATATAACCTTCAGGCGTTTTTAGCAGCGTTATTCCATCACTAACAGAATATTCCGGAGTACTATATGCTAATTTACGAATTGGGTTTGTAGCAGCTTCAGCAACTCGTTTTACTTTAGGATCATTTTCATTGTAAACTAAAATTCCTCCATTTGTAATTTTACCAATAAAAATCTCGAATTGCTCTACATAATTTTCATACGTTGGAAACACATTAATATGATCCCAGGCAATTCCTGAAATTAAAGCAATATTGGGTTGATACAAATGAAATTTCGGACGTCTGTCAATCGGAGAAGATAAATACTCATCACCTTCAAGAACTACAAAATCATTCTCTTCAGTAAGATGCACCATAGTATCAAAACCTTCCAGTTGTGCTCCTACCATATAATCAACTTCGATATTATGATAATGCATAACATGCAAAATCATCGAAGTAATCGTTGTTTTTCCGTGAGAACCTCCAATAACAACTCGTGTTTTATTTTTAGATTGCTCGTATAAAAATTCCGGATACGAATAGATTTTTAAACCTAATTCCTGCGCTTTCAATAATTCCGGATTATCAGCTTTCGCGTGCATTCCTAAAATTACAGCTTCAATATCAGAGGTGATTTTTTCAGGAAACCAGCCCATTTCTGCAGGAAGAATTCCTTTTTTTTCTAATCTTGATTTTGAAGGCTCAAAAATAGCATCATCACTTCCTGTAACCTGATATCCCTTGTTATGCAATGCAAGTGCTAAGTTGTGCATGGCACTTCCGCCTATGGCGATGAAATGTGTTTTCATTAAAATTCCAATTTTTTATCCCGAAGTTTCGGGACCAAATTCCAATTATTTATGAGAATTTGTATTTTAATATTTGATTATTATGCCTCAAATTTTTGTTTAAATTCCCTGGCTTTTTTAGGGTCTTTTAATTTGTTCAAATATAAATTATATAATTTTTGAAACGTGATTTTTGATTTACCAATTTCATTTGCTTTTATATAATTTTTTTCGGCAGATGCATATCTTTTAAAATATTCGTCGATTCTTCCTTTTGATAAGTATCCATCGACTGGGGAAAGTTGGGCCAATTCATTCGAATAGGAAATAGCTTTTGACTCGCTGCCCCCCAAAATTCCGGGTAATTGCAAATACAATTCTATTAGTGCCCATCTGGCCGGAATATGTTTGGGATTTAGAGAAATTGCTTTTTCAAAAGCTTGTTTCATATCCTCTACCATTCCAAAAGCTTTCAATTTATTTATTTCCATAGCCCGCATAGCCAAAGCTCCGCCATATTTATAAAAATAATCTGCTTCTGTGGGTTTTAATTCCTTGGTCTTTTTAAAATACTCAGCTGCCTTTACCCAGGATTTATCATGAGCTGCAATCTCTCCCAAGTATTCATTGGTTTTTACATCCGAAGGTTTAGTTTTTAAAAATGCTTCAAAAAGTACTCTGGCCTCTTCGTATTTTTTAGCACGATAGAGCTTTTCCCCTTTTTCAAAACTAGATTGTGACCAAATACAAATTGGCACAAGTAAAAAAATAAGAATTAGCTTTTTCATATCTCAAAAATAAGGAAATATAGCATCCATAATTTGCTTTTAAAGATAAATTACTAATTTGTACGAAATTTATTTTATCCGTTTCCCAACCTTTACCTAAAAACTGCTCTCTATATACTAAAACCAATTTATGAAAAATATATTATTTGTATTCTTATTGCTTTCTACAGTACTATTCGCGCAGCAAAATGATAAAAAATGGGAAAAAGTTATTGCTTATGAAAACGAAGGCAAAATAAAATCAGCGAATGAAATAGTTGCCAAAATCTATAAAAAAGCAATTGCTGATAAAAACGAAGTACAAATGATAAAATGTTTTTTTTATCAATCTAAATATTTGCAGGTTGTAGATGAAAATGCTCAGAAGAAAATTTTAAATAATCTTAAAACAGATATTGATCGCGTTTCTATTCCTTCAAAAGCGATTTTGAATTTGGTTTATGCTAAGTGTTTGACTGATTATTCACAATATGATAACTATGCATATGCCGTTGATAGCGCTGCAGCTGTTGTAGATGAAGCTGCTACATTAATAGATTCAGCTGCTGCAACTGTAGATACTTCTGAAGTAGATGGAATTTCAAGAACAACAAATTTTAAATTTGGTTTTTCGTCGGCAAGAGCAATAATTTTAATTTTTGAAAAAACATTAGAAAACGAAACCATTTTAAAAGCTACTCCTTTAACAAATTATCAGGACATATTTGATTTTTTAACTTTAGAAAAACTTAAAAGTGAAAATCTATATGATTACTTATTAAAAGAGAACATTACATTTTTCACTCAAAAGATAAGAGAATGGCAAATTGAAAAAAGCGTTTTTTTAATTCACAAAGATCAGCTATTGGCAGATTCTGATGTCTTTACAAAACTAAGTTTAGATTTTGCAAAAGATGAAAATGTAAATAAGGTTCTGTCTTTGTATCAAAAGCAGGAGCTTAATCATCCAACATTAGAAAATCAGTTTGAGCGTGCGAAATTTTGTAACACTTATTTATTACAGTCAGATGATGACTTTATGAAGTATCTAAATGAGCTTCAAAAGAAATCTAAAGAGGAGATTCTAACTCAGAAAATAAAATTAGAAATAGCCAATATTCTCCTGAAGCAAGCTTCAAAAGAAACACATCCAAAGAATAATATTGATGCCCTTTCAATATTTGACGATATAATAAAACTCGATGATAAATCTAATACTGCTCAATCAGCTTTAGCACAAAAACAGGAAATTCTTTCGAAAACATTATCAGTTCAGCTTCAAAAGTATACTTACAATAATGAAAACACACGAGCTTTAATTCAGTACAAAAATGTAAATTATTTAACCATTTCATTCTTCAAAATTCCTCAAAAGAAAATACAAGAATTCAGGAAAGACCGCGAATTATTGGATAGTTTGGCTCCTCAAATCATTAAAAAACAAGGTGAAATTGCATCTCAAAAATATGACTTGCAAAACAAACAAGATTACTTTGACTACAGTACAGAGGTTCTTTTACCACATTTAGAAACAGGAAATTATTTAGTCTATTTTGAATTTGATTCAGATTCAAAAGATAGAAAAGCACATGATTTCGAAATCATTACCGTTTCGAATGTCGCTGTTCTTGCTAATCAAAAAAAAGACACAGAAAACTATCTGGTTCTAGATCGAAAAACGGGAAAACCAATAGAAAATGCTACTATAAAATCAGCAAGTTTTACTATTAAAACAGATTCAAAAGGATTAGCATCATTTGAAAAAGTAAACAACAACTATAATTATGAAACTATTGAAGTTTCAACAGAAAATGACAGCATTTTTATCGATAAAGAATACATCCGGTATAGTGATGATTATAAGGAATCTGAAAACGATAAAATAAGCGGAAAAGTTGAGTTTTATTTAGATCGTGCTATTTATCGACCGGGACAAACAGTTTATTATAAAGGAATTGCAATTCAAAAAATTAAAAACAAAACAAGCATTATTGCCAACACAACTTTTAAAATTACCGCAAACGACGCAAACTATCAACTAATTAAAGAGTTTGAAGTAACGACAAATGAATTTGGTTCGTTTTCCGGTGAGTTTATTTTACCAAAAAATGGTCTAACGGGACAATTTAGCCTTAATGCGTTTAAGTCTCAAATCCAATCTTCATTTTTGGAAAATACAAATTTCGAAAATTCGAGGATTTCTTTTCAGGTGGAAGAATACAAACGTCCAAAATTCGAAGTAACATTTGATCCTAAAAAAGAAAGCTTTCAAGTTAATCAATCTATTAAAGTAAAAGGAAATGCCAAAGCATTCGCGGGAAGTAATATTTCAGATGCAAAAGTAACCT
The DNA here is from genome assembly GCF_004362015.1 of Flavobacterium chryseum. GTDB lineage: Bacteria > Bacteroidota > Bacteroidia > Flavobacteriales > Flavobacteriaceae > Flavobacterium. Next base: position 170,887 of record NZ_SNWW01000004.1, on the reverse strand, counting down.
ACACCGTTACGCGATACACAAGCTATTTTAGGAATTATTATGGAAATGAAGAAAACGAAGTTTTAACCTTTGGAGAAACCAAGACTGATGCTTCAGGAAAATTCAGTATTGACTTTACCGCTTTGCCTTCAAAAAACAGTATAAAAGAACAATTACCCATTTTCAATTACAAAATATACGCCACGATTACTGATATTAATGGTGAAACTCATTCTGCTGAAACAGCGATAAAAGTAGGTTTTCACGATTTGATTATTAATGCCATCTTACCAAATGAGATTGAAACAAAAGACAAAAACGAAATCAATTTATCAAGTACAAATTTAAATGGAGAGTTTTTAGCTGCCAAAGGCGAAATTAAACTCTATTTTGTAAAACCTTTATCGAATAAATTTAAAAACCGTATTTGGCAAAAACCAGAGATTCAAACTATCTCAGCTGAAGATTTTGAAAGATTATTTCCTTATGAAATCTATGAAAACGAAACTAAAGATACGCCAAAAGAAATTTTATTATTCTCTAGAAAAATAGACACTCAAAAAGACAAAAAAATAGTATTGGATTTTATTTCAAACTATAAATCCGGTAAGTATAAACTGGTTTTTTCTGCAAAAGACAGCTTTAGTAATCCTATTGAATCTATTTCAAACTTTAAACTCATTCAAAGCAAAGATAAATTCGATCCCAGCAAATTATTTACTGTACAACAAATCAATGAAAATCCTAGAAAAGATGGTTATGTTGAAGTAAAATTATCTTCTGTTATTCAAGAACTTTACATTACTGTGAATGGAAATTACAATAGTAAAATATATTTTGAAGATACATTTCATTTGCAAAACAATGAAACTACAATTAGAATTCCGGTGAAAAATGAATTTGAAAAAAATATAAAATTAGGTTTAGAAAGTGTTTTTGAAAATGGAACTTTTACTCAGGAAATCAATATAATTCTTAAAGCAGAAGAAATAAAATTAGAATGGGCAGTAGAAAGTTTTAGAAACAAAATACAACCGGGAAGCAGTGAAAACTGGTCGTTCAAATTAAACGCTTTTAATACAAAAGCTGAGGCTGAAGTTTTAGCATCGATGTATGACAGTTCATTAGATCAGTTTTCTAAAAAAGAATGGGATGCCCTAAAATTTAATCGTTACAATTACAACGGAACTAATTTCAGAGAAAGATTAGGTTTTGATGTTACTTACGCAACATTAGAAAATTTAAACACAGTTTTACCTCTAATTGATTTTCGTATTGAAGAAACGAGACTAAAATGGTTTGGATTTAATTTTAATAATAGTACTTATGGTTCTTATGGAAGAAGTATTGAGGAAATAAAAGATAAAAAAGTTGGCAGAGAAACTATTAAAGGAGATGCAGATGCTGTTTTAACACTAAGTGAATCTGTTGGAAACGCAGCTCCTGCTGTTGCACTTGCTGAAGAGATCATAATGACAAAGAAATCTGCTAATGAACCATCTTACTTCATTAAAGCGCAAATCACATCTGGTTTAGTTGTTCGTGGTCTTTCCTATAAATCAAGCGAATCTGCATTATATATAATTGATGGAGAAATTTCAACTGAAAATATCGCTACTAAATTAAATCCTGCAGACATTCTCTCAATAGACACATTAAAAGGCGAAAAAGCAACTGCTATTTACGGAAGCAAAGCTTCAAACGGAGTAATAATTATAACTACAAAAAAAGCCCTAGAAGCCCTAACTCAAGTAAAAGCCAGAAAAAATTTATCTGAAACCGCATTCTTTTTACCCAATTTAAAAACAGATGCTACTGGAAAAGTAAGTTTCAACTTTACTTCTCCCGAAGCTTTAACAGCTTGGAAACTTCGTTTATTCGCACATAACAAAGATGCTGTTTCCGGTTATTTAGAGAAAAGTGTAATCACTCAAAAAGAGTTGATGGTTTTACCGAATTTCCCGCGTTTCTTTAGAGAGAAAGATACTATTGTAATTTCTGCTAAAATCTCGAATGTTACAGATAAAGCAAAAACCGGAATCGCCATTTTACAGTTTTTTGATGCCGTAACCATGCAGCCAATTGATGCGAAAATGCTGAATGCAAAAAATGTTCGTAATTTTAATGTTAGCGCTTTCGGGAATACAACGGCAACCTGGACGATTTCAATTCCGGAAGGTTTACAGGGCGTTCAATATAAAATTCTGGCTAAATCAGGTAATTTTTCGGATGGAGAAGAAAACATTCTCCCGGTTTTGACAAACAATATGTTGGTTACAGAAAGTATTCCGATTTGGATTCGTGAGAATTCTACAAAAGAATATACTTTCCAGAATTTGAAAAACAACAATTCATCAACTTTAAAAAATCATCAGCTTACGCTAGAATATACTTCAAATCCGTCCTGGCTTGCGATTCAGTCTTTGCCTTATTTAATGGAATATGAACATGAATGTGCTGAACAAACTTTTGCCCGATTTTATGCGAATGCTTTGGCTTCAGAAATTATTTCAAGCAATCCGAAAATCGCAACTGTTTTTGAAGATTGGCGAAAAAACGGAAAACTGAATTCAAAACTTGAAGAAAACGAAGAATTAAAATCGATCATTCTTGCCGAAACACCTTGGCTAAATGATGCTCAAGGCGAAGATGAAAAGAAAAAAAATCTGGCGCTTTTATTTGATTTGGAAAAAATGAAAACTTCGCAGGAAGCCACTTTCGACAAATTAAAACAGAAACAAAAACCATCAGGAGGATTTTCCTGGTTTGACGGCGGTTATGAAAGTGAATATATAACGAGACATATTTTAGCAGGTTTAGGTCATTTATCTAAATTGAATAAAACAAAAGATAATGATGCTAAAATCGATGCAATTGCTAAAACCGGAGTTCCGTTTCTGGACAATAAATTTTTAGACTATTATAAAAACCAGACTAAAAACTTAAAAGGAATAAACAAACTAATCTGGATCAATCCTTATTCTGATTTGCATTATCTATATACCAGAAGTTTTTATGTAGACAAATATCCACTTTCTGATACTTTGAAAAAAGCAAGCAAACTGTATCTGGAAACGGCTAAAAAAGATTGGTTAAAATATTCACTTTACGAAAAAGGACTGGCAGCTTTGACTTTAAATCGTTTTGGGGAAAGCGAAACGGCTAAAAAAATAATTGAAAGCCTAAAAGAAACAGCATCCAATAACGAAGATTGGGGAATGTATTGGATCGCCAACAAAGCAGGTTGGTATTGGTATCAGGCACCGATAGAAACTCAGGCATTGTTAATTGAGGCTTTCGCTGAAGTAAATCAGGACACCAAATCTGTTGATGCTATGAAAGTCTGGTTATTAAAAAACAAACAAACTAAAAACTGGCCCACAACAAAAGCAACGACCGAAGCGATCTATGCCTTACTAATGCAAGGAAATGATTGGCTGAGCGTAAAAGACAATACCGTTATTAAAATTGGAGATGAAAAAATTCTGACCAAAAAATTAGCAGAAAACGAAAAAGAAGCTGCAACGGGTTACATTAAACTAAACTGGAAAAAAGAGGAAGTAAAAAAAGAAATGGCTTCAATAAAAATTGAAAATAAATCTAAAGTTCTTGGGTTTGGTGGCGTTTACTGGCAGTATTTTGAAGATTTAGATAAAATAAAAAATAATTCCGGAGCCGTATTATCAGTTTCGAAAGAATTATATCTAAAGAAAAATTCGCTTAAAGGCGATCAATTAGAAAGAATCACTAACAAAAATCCTTTAAAGACCGGAGATTTAGTTACTGTTAGATTAATAATTACTTCAAAAGAAGATATGGAATTTGTACATCTAAAAGATATGCGAGCTTCATGTTTTGAACCTGTAAATGTTATTTCAGAATATCAATACAAAGATCGTTTAGGCTATTATATGAGTACAAAAGATGCTGCAACGCATTTCTTTTTTGATCAAATCAACAAAGGAACTTATGTTTTAGAATATGAAATCAGAGTAAATAACAGCGGCGAATTCTCCAACGGAATTACCACAATTGAAAGTATGTATGCTCCTGAATTCGCAAGTCACACTAAGGGAATTCGAGTAAAAGTTAAATAACAATTGTGCATAAAAAAGACCTAACAGATTTTAAAACCTGTTAGGTCTACTATAACAATAAAAAAGTCAGATTATTTTATAATCGTCATTTCATCAATAATATTTTTTGCTCCGGCGTATTTGTCGATAATCCAAAGTACATAACGAATATCTACGTTAATAGTTCTTTGCAATTTAGGATCAAAAATAACGTCTCCGGCCATAGCTTCGATATTTCCATCAAAAGCAATTCCAATTAATTCTCCTTTTCCGTTTAGTACCGGAGAACCAGAATTTCCACCTGTAATGTCATTATCAGTCAAAAAGTTTACTGGCATATATCCTGCTTTATCAGCATACTGACCGTAATCTTTTGCTTTGTTTAATTCTAATAAACGTGCCGGTAAATCAAATTCCTGATCTCCTGCTTTATACTTTTTCACCATACTTTCCATGGTAGTATAATTGTTTATTTTAGCATCGTTACGAGGATCCGCAGGCAAAGCACGAACTTTTCCGTAAGTCAGTCTCAAAGTTGAGTTTGCATCAGGATATTGAATCGCATTTAATTTTGATTCTCTTAAACCTTCAACCAATTCGCGGTAAGCAGTTGCAAAATCATCATCAGCTTTCGTTTGATCTTCAGTTTTAGTACGGTATTTTGTAAGCAAATCATTAGAGATAATATACAAAGGATCATGTACAATCGCCAATGGTTTTGGATCCGCCATAAATGCTAATACTTTTTCTTTAGTCGTAAAATAACTTACTTCGGTTGCTTTGGCTACATCAGCAGTAAAATCGCCATTATTTGCTGATTTCATTTTAGCAATTTGTGTTGCTAAACCATATTCAGCACCTTTAGAAGCGTATAAATTCAATTGCGCAGTTAACACATCTTTTTCAAGCGGTGCATAAAAATCACCATAAATATTGTCGATCATAGTGTTGATCTTCGGCAACAATTCTGCTTTTTTAGCATCATTTTCATTGTAGTAAGCAATCAATGCGTTCCCTAAATTGGCTGGTCCTGCTGCATAACTTGAAGTACGCAAAAGCTGCATTAAATAATTATCGTGAGCCGCTTTTAAATTCGTTGCTCTGTAGTACTCATTAATAGTAGGAATTACGTTTTCATACTTTGCTTTATTAGCCGGCTTATTTGCCCAGTCATAAAACTTATCTTCTTGTGCCGTTTTAACATCTACTGTTCCTGCTTTTGTTAAAGCATCGATCATTCCCTGACGGTTTTTCCAGTAATTTGCTGTCGAAGCATATTTAGACGCATATTGCAAACGAACTGTTGCATCTTTGTCCATATACTTTTTCATTTGGTCCATTCCGGTTTTTGCACCTTCAACCCACGCAGGATAAGCATATTTTATGTTTTGCTCAATTCCTCCTGCTGGCATCCAACGGTTTGTTCTACCAGGATACCCAAGAATCATTGCAAAATCATTTTCTTTTACACCTTTAATACTTACTGGTAAGTAATGTTTTGGCTGTAAAGGCACATTTTCTTTAGAATAGGTTGCCGGATTTCCGTTTTTATCAGCATAAACTCTAAACATAGAGAAATCTCCAGTTTGGCGAGGCCACTCCCAGTTGTCTGTATCTCCACCAAATTTACCAACACTTTCCGGTGGAGTTCCCACTAAACGAACGTCTGTATAATCCTGGTAAACAAAATAATAATATTCATTTCCCTGAAAGAAAGGACGAACAGAAACCGTATATTTTCCGCCTTCATTATTTTCTTTTTCGATCAAAGCAATTTCCTGCTGAATGATTTTGTTTCTTTCTGTTTCTGTCATTGTATCATTTACTTTTGACAAAATTCTTTTAGAAACGTCATCCATACGAACAAAGAAACGAACGTATAATGATTTTGGTTTCATTTCGGCACTTCTTTCTTTTGCCCAAAAACCATCTTTTAAATAGTTTTGTTCTGCTGTAGAAAGCTCTGCAATCGCATTGTATCCACAATGGTGATTGGTTAAAACTAATCCGTCTTTAGAAACGATTTCAGCAGTACAACCTCCATTAAACTGCACAACAGCATCTTTTAAACTATGATTATTAATACTGTAAATTTCTGCGGCTGTTAATTGCAAGCCCATTTTTTCCATATCTCTATGGTTCAATCTTTCGATAAACATCAAAAACCACATTCCCTCGTCAGCTCTTACAGGAAAAGCCATCATACACATGGTTAAGAATAAAATTATTTTTTTCATATTATTTTGTTTAAGTAATGCGAATATAACTCATTTTCATAATTATTCCATCTAGAAGAGTCTTAAAATAAAATATATCAAATATTACTTTAATCAATATTGCGAAATTCACAATTCTTAAAAAATCAGAAATTATGATAAATTCAAAAAAACTACAAGACAAAAGATCTAAATATTCGAAAATAAGCAGAATTAAAATTGAAGTTATTGTGTTATTTGTAAAAATTAACTTTCAAATAAAAATAATTATTATAAATTAATTCTTACAATATTTGTTTGTCTAAATTTGCTTTTTAATTCAAAAAAAACAAAAATGAAAAAATTCTTATTAGGAGTTGCATTATTAGTTGCAACTGTTTCAAGTGCTCAAAAAGGCTCAATGCTAGTAGGTGGTAATGTTGGATTCGCTTCAGAAAAAATTGGAGATTCTAAATCAACAAATTTTGAATTTTCTCCAAAAGTAGGATATCAATTTACAGACAACTGGACTGCAGGTGTAGAAGGTTCTATTGCTAATGTAAAAGTTGCAGGATTTGATAAAAGCGAAACGTATAAAATTGGTGGTTTTGTTCGTTATGCTAAGCCTCTTTCAGAAATATTTGCTGTTTATGCAGATTTAGGCGCTGGTTACCAATCAGCTTCTGTAAACGATGCGAAAGGAATGTATGCAAGCTTAACTCCGGCTTTATTCATTAACATGAAAAGAGGTTTTGGATTAAACTTCTCTATTGGAGGAGTAAATTATGACAATCTTGATGGGAAAAATGATCCAAGACAAGAACGTTTTGGTTTTAATTTTGGAAAAACTTTCAATATTGGAATTTCTAAAAACTTCGGACTATAATATTTAGATTTCAATTAACTAACAAATCTAAACTCTTTTTGTTTTTTTCGCAAAAAGTAAAACCCGGCAATTTTTATTGTCGGGTTTTTTATTTAAAATACGAAGATTTTTAATCATTCAACATTTTCCAAAGTTTGTCTTTTAGATCTGTCAAACCCTGTTGGGCAACAGATGAAATAAACATGTATGGAATATCTTTGAAAGCAACGTCCAATTCTACTTTTAATTCTGCTTTAAGTTCGTCATCCAGCATATCGCATTTTGAGATTACTAATAAGCGTTCTTTGTCCAGCATTTCAGGATTATATTTCGTTAACTCGTTAACCAAAATATCATATTCTCCTTTAATATCCGGCGTATCAACTGGAACTAAAAATAGTAAAGTTGAGTTACGCTCAATATGACGTAAGAAATAATGTCCAAGACCTTTTCCTTCTGCAGCACCTTCGATAATTCCGGGAATATCTGCAATTACAAACGATTGATAATCTCTGTAAGCAACAATTCCTAAGTTTGGTTTTAGGGTTGTAAAAGGATAATCAGCAATTTTTGGTTTTGCCGAAGTTAATACAGATAATAATGTTGATTTTCCCGCATTAGGAAAACCTACTAAACCAACATCTGCCAAAACTTTCAATTCCAAAACAACATCCATTTCTACGCCCGGTAAACCTGGTTGCGCATAACGTGGCGTTTGATTGGTTGAGCTTCTAAAGTGCCAGTTTCCTAAACCACCTTTTCCTCCTTTAGAAAGGATTCTTTTTTCACCATCTTCTGTAATTTCGAATAACGTTTCTCCCGTTTCTTTGTCTTTTACAACAGTTCCTAATGGCACTTCGATAAATTTATCATCTCCATCTGCACCTGTACTACGATCTCCTCCTCCGTCTCCACCGTGACCGGCTTTAATATGACGAGCAAATTTTAAATGAAATAATGTCCATAAACCTTTATTTCCAACTAAATATACGTGTCCACCGCGACCACCATCACCTCCGTCCGGGCCTCCTTTTTCAATAAATTTCTCCCTATGTAAATGTGTAGATCCTTTTCCTCCCTTTCCGGAAGAAACATAAATCTTAACATAATCTACAAAATTTCCTTCTGTCATTGTTTTGAATTTCAGAATTCAGATTTTAGATTTTAGATTGAAAACTAAAATTAAATCTTTCTTCTATTTTTGTTTATAATAGTTTCATATTCATGCTTCATGTTAACGCAACTTCAACTAACCTGAAACTTTAAACCTGAAACAAATTCTCTTTACTCTTTAAGTGCTTTTACTAACACTTTATCAATTTTTACGCCATCCATATCCAGGACCTCTAACACAAATTTTTGCCAGATTAGTTTCTCGCCTTCTTTTGGAATATGAGAAAGCTCAGTCATAATCATTCCGCTTACGGTGTTTACTTCGTAGTCGTTTGTTAATTCGTCTAACTCAAAATAAGTTAAGAAATCGTGTAGCGAATAATGTCCGTCTACTAACCATGAACCATCTTCTCTTTCGATCAATTGAAATTCATCTTTATAAAAATCAGATGCATCACCAACTAAAGCTTCAAGAATATCATTCAAAGTAATAATTCCCTGAAAAACACCATATTCGTCTGAAACTAATGCGTAGTGAACTCCTGTTCTTTTAAAATTCTCTAACGCTTTATAAGCCGTTGTCTGCTCCATTAAATACGGAGGATCAGTCATTATTGCTGATAGATCGAAATGATCACTTTCGATGTTCGCAAATATATTTTTTAAGGTTACGATACCCACGATATCATCGTAGTTGTCGCTATACACCGGGTAAACGGTATGCAAATCCATTAAAACCAATTCTTTTATTTTGGATTTATCTGCATTTAATGGCAACATATCTACCGATTTTCGGTGTGTCATTAACGAGTTTACTTTTCTGTCTCCAATATGAAAAACGCGTTCTACGATATCTTGTTCTATTTCCTGAACTTCTCCACCTTCTGTTCCTTCTTTAATGATCGCTTTTATTTCTTCTTCGGTAACTTTACCGTCTGCTGAAGGTTTGATTTGTAAAACATTCAGTAAAAAATCGGTTGAAGTTGTCAGCATCCAAATAAACGGTGCCGTTATGATTGAAACAATTTTCATTGGCAGTGCTACTGCTTTTGCAATTGCTTCCGGATAATTTAATCCGATTCGTTTTGGCAATAATTCTCCTAAAACCAATGAGAAAAAAGTTAAAACAACTACTACAATTCCAACTGCAACTGAATGTGCATAAGGTTTTAAAACTGCAAATCCGCTTACGAAAGTCTCAACATCTACTGTGATTTTATCACCACTATAAATACCAGTCAAAATTCCGATTAAGGTAATTCCGATTTGTACGGTTGATAAAAACTTGTTTGGAGAATTGGCTAAATCGAGCGCAATTTTGGCACTTTTGTTTCCTTTTTTTGCTGCTGTTTCCAGTCTATTTTTTCTGGCTGAAATCAGTGCAATTTCAGACATAGAGAAAACTCCATTTAATAGTATTAGAAAAAATATTATTAGTATTTCCAATTTTTAGTAGATTCGTTATTAGTTTGGTTTGTTTGTAATTATGACAACCTGATTTGTTTCTAGCCCAGATGGTAGAGAAAAGCCCGGAGCTAAAAAACTAATTTTTCTTGCCAGAAAACAGCGACCAGCGGAAGCTCGTTTTATGGTTAGAAAAATAGTTTTTTTAGCGAGGACTTGAAACGACAGCTGGATTAGCTTCTACAAATTATCTATAACTGACGTTAATCTTTCTGTAATTTCTTCAATTGTTCCGATACCGTTTACGGCATGAAATTTATTTTGTGCTTTATAATATCCTATTAATGGAGCTGTTTTTTCGTTGTATTCCTGATATCTTACACGAATTTTTTCTTCGTCCTGATCGTCAACTCTTCCGCTTGTTTTTCCTCTTTCTAATAAACGGGCAACCAAAATTTCGTCGTCAGCTTCTAGTGCAATTGTTGCTGTCACGCTTGAACCAATTGTTGGTAAAAACTTATCTAAAGCTTCTGCCTGATCTAAAGTTCTTGGATAACCATCAAACAAAAAACCCTCTGTATCAGGATGTTTGTTTACCTCGTCTATTAACATTGCTGTTGTAACTTCGCAAGGAACCAATTCTCCATTGTCCATAAAAACCCTTGCTCTTTTACCTAAATCTGTATCATTTTTTAAATTAAAACGAAAAATATCTCCTGTCGAAAGATGTGTTAATTTGTACTTTTCTTTTAAAAATTCTGCCTGAGTTCCTTTTCCTGCTCCCGGCTTTCCAAATAAAACAATGTTAATCATAATATGAGTGAGTGTTGTGACTTCTGACTTTTATGAAAGAAGTTTAAAATGAATATATAGTTGTGTTGTGTTTAAAATTATTCTGCTAATTTATATACTTCGTTCAAATTTCTTCCTAAACCGTCGTAATCTAAACCATAGCCTACGATGAATTTATTTGGAATTCTGATTCCGATGTAATCTATTTTAATGTCTTTTTTATACGCTTCAGGTTTAAAAAACAAAGTTGCCACTTTAAAATGTTTTACGTTTTGCGCTTTAAACAAATGCTTTAATTCTTCGACAGTATTTCCTGTATCGACAATGTCTTCAATGATAACCACGCTTCTGCCTGTCAAATCCTGATTGATTCCGATTAATTGTTTTACTGAATTTGTACTTTCGGTTCCTTCATAAGACGCCATTTTGATAAATGAAACCTCGCACGGGCTTTTATACTTTTTCAGAAAATCAGCTACAACCATAAATGCACCATTTAAAACACCTATAAAAATTGGAGTTTCGTCTGCAAAATCATCTTCTACTTGTGCAACTATTTTTGTTAAAGCAAAATCAATTTCTTTAGCCGAAATAAACGGAACAAATTGTTTATCGTGAAGTTGTATCATTATTTTCATATTTAAAATAATGCGCAAAGATACAGAATTACAACCAAACTGTAAGTATCAAAAATCTACTGTAAGTAGATTTTTTTATACTCAGAGTATATTTCTTTTTAACAATGTTAAATATCAGTTAATAATTACAAAACGTTCCCTGCAACTATTTTTAAATTCATTAAATTGTTGTTTATAAAACATTTAACCCGAATCGGAAATGAAAACAACCATACAAATACTTTCGGCATCATTATTAATAGTAATGACGGCCTGCAACGGACAAGTAAAAAAAGAAGAAAAAGAAACTTTGGCAAAACAGCCTGCTAATATTGTAAAAACTGCTGTTGGCGATATTACTTTACCTCCGCCGTACGCTACTGAATCTAAAACAAATAACAGTAAGGTTATTGGATGGCCGGAAGGCAAAACACCAAAAGCTCCGGAAGGATTTACGGTAACTAAATTTGCTGATGGTTTCGAAAATCCGCGTTGGACTTACATCGCGCCAAACCAGGATATTTTTGTTGTAGAGAGCGGAACAAGATCGAGTAAAAACCAGATTACGGTTCTTCGTGATAAAGATAAAGACGGAAAATTTGAAACGCGTGAGGTATTTATTAAAGATTTAAACAAACCTTTTGGAATGCTTGTTCTTAAAGATTTCTTCTATATTGCTAATACAGATGGTTTATATAAATATCCGTACACCAATAATCCTTTAAAATTAGAAACTAAAGGCGTAAAAATTCTTGAACTTCCGGCCGGAGGTTACAACAATCACTGGACAAGAAATTTACTGGCAAATGCTGACGGAAGCAAAATTTACGTTTCTGTAGGTTCGGGAAGTAATGTTGGGGAAAATGGTATGGACAAAGAAATTCGTCGTGCTGATATTCTGGAAATTAATCCTGACGGAACTGGTGAAAAAATCTACGCATCGGGCCTTAGAAATCCGGTTGGAATGGATTGGAATCCAGCAAATAAAGAACTTTGGACTGCGGTTAACGAACGTGATGAATTGGGAGATGATTTGGTTCCGGATTATATTACAAGTGTGAAAAAAGATGGTTTTTACGGATGGCCGTATTCTTATTATGGAAACATTCCTGATCCGAGAATGAAAGGTGCGCGTAAAGATTTGGTTGCTAAAGCTATTGTTCCGGATGTTTCGGTTGGTGCTCATACGGCTTCTTTAGGCTTGGCTTTTTATACTAAAGATGTATTTCCTGCTAAATATAAAAATGGTGCTTTTGTCGGTCAACATGGTTCCTGGAATCGTGCAAAAATATCGGGTTATAAAGTTGTTTTTGTACCGTTTGCTAACGGAAAACCTTCTGGAAAACCGGAAGATTTTTTAACTGGTTTTATTTCTGATGAAAACAAAGCTGAAGTTTATGGACGTCCTGTTGCTGTAACGGTTATGAATGACGGATCGCTTTTAGTAAATGATGATAGTGGAAATACGATTTGGAAGGTTACGGCTAATAAGTAAATTTCAATTCCGAAGTCTCGGGATAAATTCCAAATTCCAATTTTCCGCTGAAGTTGCAAAGCTTTAGTCAATTTTGTCATTTCGACGAAGGAGAAATCACACTCGGGATTCTACAAAGATTGGCGATTTTGATTGCGGAGTTTCTAGTGTGATTTCTCCTCCGTCGAAATGACACGATTGCGTTTAATAATTAAAAATAAAACCGCTCAACAAACTCTTTTATGATTGTAAAAAAATATTGCCTTCTTCTTTTTGTGTTTTGTATTTTCCAAAATATTCAAGCACAAGAAAAAGAAGGCAAATCTGTTGATTCTCTTAAAACAGAAAAACTCGAAGAAGTCGTTATTAGTTCCTTTCATATTGATAATAGGCTGCAAACAACTCCGGCTGCAATTGGTATTTTATCTAAAAGTGATTTACAGCAAAACAACAAAACCGATATAAGTACGGTTCTTAATACACTTTCGGGTGTGTTTATGCAATCTGCAAACTTTACTACTACGCGAATTTCGATTCGTGGTATTGGCGCCAGAACTCCGTATGGAACAAATAAAATCAGGGCTTTTTATGGCAGTATTCCGTTGACTTCCGGAAATAGCGAAACAGTTATTGATGATATTGATTTGGAAAATATCGGCCAGATTGAAATTATAAAGGGACCGCTTTCTAGTGTTTACGGCGCGGGTTTGGGCGGTGCTATTTTAATTTCACCTCAACTTTCAAAAAATGATGGTCAGGCTGCAGGAGTAAGTTCTGTTTTTGGTTCTTTTGGTTTGCTGAAAAACAGTTTGAATTATAGTTTGAATGAAAAAAACGGAAGTCTTAATTTAAGTTATCATAATTTAAAAACAGATGGCTGGCGAGAAAACAGCGCTTACAATCGCGAAGGAATTACACTTGCTGGAGAATTATTTAAAAAAGAAAACAGCAAGCTTACTTATTTTACGAATTACACTTATCTGAAAGCTTTTATTCCGAGTTCTATTAACAAACAGGCTTATGATAATAATCCGAGATCTGGTGCGCCAACCTGGGTGGCTTCGAAAGGATTTAAAGAATACAAATCGACTTTGGGCGGACTTGCTTATGATTTTAAAATCAATGACAATTTAAGCAATTCAACTTCGGTTTTTGTTAACTATAAAGACAGTAACGAACCAAGATCTTTTGATATTTTACGTCAATATACTTTTGCTGTCGGAACGAGAACGCAATTTTCAGGAAATTTTAAAATCAAAGAAACAGAGACGAAATTCATTGCCGGAGCAGAATATTTTAGAGACAATTATAACGGAAATACTTTTGAAAATTTATACCAACAAAATAATGGTTTAAGAAGTTTGCAAGGCGATCCGCTTACGGCAACCAATCAGAAACGTCATTTTTTTAATATCTTCTCTCAAATCAGAACTTTGCTTTCTGAGAAATTCGAGTTTCAGGCGGGATTAAATTACAATCAAACGCAATTTGAACTTGAAAACGATATTCCAAAAACTACTTCTACTGAAAAATACAATTATGATGGTGTCTTTTCACCTCAGGTTTCTTTATTGTTCAAACCAAATAAAGAGCAAACACTTTATTTTTCTGCCAGCCGCGGATTTTCGATGCCGGCAACTGAGGAAACCTTAAAAAGTGACGGAACCATAAATCCTGATATTAAACCTGAAAACGGTTATAATTTTGAAGTTGGCGGAAAGTTCTATTTCTTAAATAAAAAGTTGTATGCCGAATTTGCAGTGTACCGAATGGAAATTAAGGATTTACTGGTGGCAAAAAGAATTGGTGATGATCAGTACGAAGGAATAAATGCCGGTAAAACATTGCATGAAGGTGTTGAAATTACGCTAAAACACAATTGGCAAATCAATCGTTTTATTGCAATAAATTCTTACATTGCATCGTCTTTAGGAAAATATGAATTTAAAGAGTTTGTAGATAACGGAAATGATTTTTCCGGAAATAAATTAACGGGAGTTCCTGCCAATAAAGTCAATGCCGGAATTGTTTTAAATACTAGTTTAGGCATTTATTTTTCTGCTGATTATCAATTTGTGGATAAGATACCAATGAATGATGCGAATTCAGTTTATTCAGATTCTTATAATATTATCAATTTTAAAACAGGATATGGTTTTGAAATTTTACCGCACTTAAATACGCAATTTGCAGTGGGAATAAATAATGTAACGAATGAAAAATATGCTTCTTTGATTTTGCCTAATGCTGTTGGTGTTGGAAATGCAGCTCCCAGATATTATTACCCCGGACTTCCTGTAAATTATTACGGAAGTATTTCATTAAATTATCTATTTTAGATTCTTCAATAAAATTAAAAAAATGTACGCTGAGCTACAGAATAAACTAGATTATGTAACAGCCTGTCGAGAAAACAGAACGAAAGTTGCTCAAGAGGTTTTAGAAAATCCTTCATTATTTGATGAACTGGTTTCAATTTGTTTTTCTCCATCTGATAAAAATCACCACAGAGCTTGCTGGGTTTTAGAATTTGTATCTTATGAAGAAGTAATCTGGCTGCAACCTCATCTTGATTTTTTTTGTTCTAATTTGAAAATTTTAAAAGATGAAAGTGCTATTCGGCCAATTGCAAAAGTGACGCAGCTTTTAGTAAAATCGCATTATAAAAAAGAAGAAAACGGAATTTCTCTTTCTGAAGATAATCTTCAAAACTGTATTGAAGCATCTTTTGACTGGTTGATAAATGACGTAAAAGTTGCCACAAAAGCATATTCTATCAGAACATTATATATTTTAGGAAATCATTACGACTGGATTCATCCTGAACTGCGAATCATTTTAAATAAAGATTATGCAGAGCATTCGGCAGCTTATAAGGCCGTGGCCAAAGAGGTTTTGAGAAAAATAGAATAATATTTACTACTATCTATAAAATCAAAAAGAGGACATCTGTAGGTGATGCCCTCTTTTTTACTACTCAATAAAAATAAAATAAATTCATTTTAAAATTTTACGATACCGGGGTGTATTAAAAATTTAAAATAGAAGAAAAAATTCGTTTGAGTTTTTGGCTAAACCTACTATTTTCCTGCATAAGCATAACTGAAAAAGCAAGAATAGACCTGATTGTTTTTTACGCGTTAAATATTCAATTCTTGGGACAGAAAGGGTGATATTAGATATTTGTCATTTTTAATATGCAAATATAAATGCGATGTTTTTGTAAATTTGCGAAATGCATTCGCGGTGTAGTGTAGTTTTATGCCATACCGTTTTCTTTAAGGTTATGTAACAAAAATATAGGGAAAACGAAATCGTGAATAGCCCATTCGGACAAATCGATAGCCCGAAACGACCAACAAAATTTCAAAAAAAAGAAGTGTAAGTAATGGATTTCTTTAATAAAATTAAAACACTGAAAATCAAACGACTAAATATTTAAGCCAAAATGAATTAAATTTCAAAAAAACTTATTTAAAAAAATAAAAACTCTGAAAAAGGAAGAATTTACAGCGCTTAAGGCCTTATTTCAGAAGGCATTTTTCCAAAACGCTTTTTAAAATTTGCTGTAAACTTGCTTGAACTTTTATAACCCGTTGCCAAAGCAATGTTTTTTATCTGCATATCCGTATTTTGAATCATCTGCATGCCGAGAAGTAATTTCTTCTCTTTATGAAATTGCATCATCGAAACACCGTGAACTAATTTGAAAGTTAATTTAAGTTTTGTAGCAGACATTCCCACTTTTTCAGCAATATATTCTACGCCTAAAAACGGACTTGCAATCGTATCTAAAAGCAATTTTTCGGCTTTTGCTATTTTTCTGTAATCGGTAGTTTCTGTCAGTGTATAATTTCCAATTCTTTGATCTAAAAAAGCATTTTTAAAAAAAGTAGAAATTAGCTGAAATGCCTGCGTTTTCAAAAGTGCTTTACTTAAAAGATCCTGTTTATTGTTTTCTAAAATAACCGAAATTTCTTTAGATAATTCTTCAGCATTTGGCACAATATCCTGATACGTTATAAAACCTTTATCTGAATTCAGGAATTTTTTAATCTGATTATCTTCCGGAAGTGTTTCGAAAGAAAAATTGCGTTCTGCCCATTCCTTATTGAAAGCATATAAGTAAAATTCACATTCGGATCCTTTATAAAAATAAGCGCCAACCTCTGTTCCGGGTCTTTTAAATCCCCAGTATTTACTCGAAAAAGGTGTTTTATCAGCAAATGTGTTTTGTAATTTCACTTCACTTTCAAAAACAGAAAATGTAAGCGTATAATAATCAATAGGAAAATCTTCGTCATAAATCGCTTTAAGCATTACATTTTTCTTAAAAGTAATACTGGTTACAATAACCCAAAAACCTTCCTCGATTTCCCGGTAGCGCATAACGCCTTTAGAAAAAGGATTATTTCTGTAAACCGCTTGTTCTTCCTCTACATGTTTTACCGATGGAGAATTTACAATACTTTTTACAATTACTTCAGGAGAGTTAGACAAATAAGGCAACTCAAAAAAACCATCACGATAAAAGTTGATGTTCTCCTTTATAAATTTAACCCACTTTCCTACGTGCATATAATGAGGCTAAAAAATTAATTTTCTCTAAAAACAGACGGTAATTCGCCAAAACGTTTTTTAAACGCCGCCGTAAATTTACTGGCACTTTCAAATCCGGTTATCACAGCAATAATTTGAACTTCAATTTCAGAATTTTGCAGCAGCTGTTTCGCCAAAAGCATATTTTTTTCTTTATGATATTGCAACATCGAAAACCCAAATACGGTTTTGAAATTGTTTTTTAATTTTGTTGGAGAAGTATTTACCTCAGATGCAATTTGATCTATTCCTAAAAAAGCCGATTGTAAATTGTGCAAAATCATTTTCTCTGCCTTCGCTACATTGTAATAATCTAAATTGCTTAACGAAATATTATCTTCTATACGGCTGTCTTCAAAAGCATTATTAAAAAACTCCGTGATAAGTTTTAACGTATTCTTTTTTAATTCAGCATTATTCAAATCAATTTGATCTTCTGACTCCAGAATTTTTGATATTTTTTTTGATAAAGTATGCGCTTTCGGAGCAATATCCAGCCAGGTATAAAATCCTTTTTGTGAATTAAAAAAACTTTCGAGAACTCCTTTTTTACAGAATTTGTCTGATCTAAGATTTTTATCGACCCATTCCCTGCTCATAGCAATATTAAAAAACTTGCCTTTTGTTCCTTTATAAAAATAAGTAGCTACTTCGGTATCGGGTTTATAAAATGTCCAGCAAGTACTTAATAAAATAATTTCTGAATCATTCACGGGAAATTTATATTCAAAAACAGAAAATGATAAAATGTAATAATCCTTAATGTAATCTTGCGTGTAAGTCGCTTTGGCAAGAATATTTTCATTCATTTCCAGATTCGTTTCCAGAATCCATAAACCATCTTCAATGGTTCGGTAACGCATTGTGCCTTTCCAAAAAGCATTATCCGTAACAATTAATTGCTGTAGCGGATTATGTTTTATAATGGGCAGCTTAATCAGGCTATCCAACATTACCTGTGGAGAATTAGATAAATACGGTAATTCGAAAAAGCCATCTTTTAAAAGAAAAAGAAACTTCTCAATATGTTGTGCCCAATTGTTTGTGGTCATGTCTTTTATTAAGCTGTCGTGATTGAAAACACTATAAACATAGTGAATTCGGGCAAAAAAACCAAAAATTAGAAGTGCGATATTAAAAAATAATTAAAGATTTAAATAATTATTTTTTTGTTTGTGAAATTTGAAAAAAGAGCAAATCAGCAAACAATAAATTGGCATTTCTATTTTATCAATTATCTTTGCAGAAACACAACTACAATGAATTATTTTTCTTCTGATTTTAAATTGGGAATATTAGGCGGCGGACAATTAGGTAAAATGCTATTGTTTGACACCCGAAAATTTGACATACAAACTTATGTTTTAGATCCGAGCGACGAAGCTCCGAGCAAAATTGCCTGTAATAAATTCTTCAAAGGCGATTTGATGGATTATGAAACGGTTTACAATTTTGGAAAACAAGTTGATGTTTTGACTTTTGAAATTGAACTGGTAAATCTTGAAGCTTTAACGCAATTAGAAAACGAAGGCGTAAAAGTGTATCCGTCTCCAAAAACCTTAAAAGGAATTCAGAATAAAGGCGTTCAAAAAGATTTTTATACCGAAAGCAATATTCCAACAGCAGCTTATTTAAGATTTGAAAATCCTGAACAGTTGCAAAAATCAGTTGGAAATAATGAAATTACAATTCCGTTTGTATGGAAATGCACCGAATTTGGATACGACGGTAATGGTGTAAAAGTAATTCGTCAAATTTCTGATATGGATCATTTACCAAATGTACAGTGCATTGCAGAAACTATGGTTCCGTTCAAAAATGAATTGGCGGTTATTGTAGTGAGAAATCCATCGGGAGAAATTAAAACCTATCCGGTTGTCGAAATGGAATTTCACCCAGAAGCCAATCAGGTTGAATACGTAATTTGCCCAGCCAGAATCGATGAAAAAGTAGCCGAAAAAGCCAGAGCAATTGCCTTAAATGTTTCAGAAAAATTCAATCACGTTGGACTTTTGGCTGTCGAAATGTTCCAGACCAACGAAGATGAAATTCTGGTAAATGAAGTTGCCCCTCGCCCACACAATTCAGGACATTATTCTATTGAAGCAAGTTATACTTCACAATTCGAAAATCATTTACGCGCAATCCTGGATCTTCCGTTAGGAAATACGGATAGCAAAGTTGCCGGAGTTATGGTAAATTTAGTTGGTGCCGAAGGTTTTTCCGGAGAGGTTGTGTATGAAAACATAGAAACTATTTTAGGATGGAATGGCGTTACGCCACATATTTACGGTAAAAAACAAACACGCTCGTTCAGAAAAATGGGTCACGTTACCATCGTAAACGAAGACATGACCGAAGCAAGAAAAATTGCGGAGCAGGTTAAGAATACTATTAAAGTGATTTCACAATAATTAAAAAATTTAAAGATTGAAAAATTTAGATATTCATATAATAATTTTAAATCTTTCAATCATTTAATCTTTAAATAAAACACAAATGAGCAAAGTAGCCATTATAATGGGAAGCATCTCAGACATGCCAGTCATGCAAGATGCCATCGACATATTAAAACAATTTAATATTGAAACTGAAGTAGATATCGTTTCGGCACACAGAACGCCGGAAAAATTATTTGATTTCAGTAAAAATGCACATACGCGCGGAATCTCGGTAATTATTGCCGGAGCTGGCGGAGCTGCACATTTACCTGGAATGGTTGCTTCGATGTCTCCTCTTCCTGTAATTGGAGTTCCTGTAAAATCAAGTAATTCTATTGATGGTTGGGATTCGGTTTTATCGATTCTGCAAATGCCGGGTGGAGTTCCTGTTGCAACTGTGGCGCTAAACGGAGCAAAAAATGCGGGGATTTTAGCTGCACAAATCATTGGAAGTCATGATAAAAAAGTGCTTGAAACTATTATCTCCTATAAAGAAGAATTAAAAGCTGCGGTTAACAAAGCAGCCGAAGGATTAAAAAAATAAAAACATAGATAAAAAAATAAAGGCTTCACATTACGTGAAGCCTTTGTTGTTTAAGCTTATTTGATTTTGAAGTTACGCTTCATCTTCAATTTGCTCCAGAACAGATTCAAATTCATATTCCTCTATATCTTCTTTGTTTATCCAGTTTTCTGAAGTAACGAGATTGTAATTGATATTATCTTCTGTCGTCAATTCCCAAACAATACCTTCCGCTTCTGGAAATGGAATATTTTGAGAGATTTGATTTTCAAATAATCTCTTAATCAGATTCCTGTCAGACAATCCGTTATTTAATAATTTCAGTACATTTTCTGCTGTTAACTTTTGTACTTCACCATCTGTTGGTGTTATTGAAAAATGAACAACAGATGCTTTTGCGTTTGGAAATTTTCCGTTGTATGCTTTAAAAAGTAATTGATTTACATGAAACAAAGTACCTTGCATATCTATTTCAGGATACTCTTCGCAAACCTTATCAATCAACATATTGTGTGCTATTTGCTCTGTTTGTCCGTCGTTTAATTTATCGCCAAATTTATATTGCAAAACGATTTCAGCCGCTTCATTTGGCTCGTAATCAGAAATAGCCATTTCTAATAATTCCGGCAAACTACTTTTCTCCGCTGTTGCGCCATCAGGATAATTAAATTTTTCTAATAACTGAATAAAATCTTCAGTTGTCCAATATCCTTCTACTTCATTTACTGTATCTATTCTCTTTATTACAATTTTGTAGTTCATCATTTTTATTTTTATTTGCAATTAGCAATTTATGTTTCTAATGTATTTTTTACAATTTAAGCTTTTAAAACCTCTTACAGAAATAAATAACATATCTATAACACAATTTAAATCGGTATCTTTTACAGAGAATCAATCTTGTTTAGGTCGTTGGATTTTTATAAATTGCTATCTTTGGAATTCAAAAATCTTGACTTCAATTAATAAAATAATTACATCATAATGAACGTTTTACTTTCAAAATTTACTACCAAACATAATACAGCACCTTTTTCGCAAATTAAAATCGAAGATTATTTTCCTGCTTTTAAGGAAGGAATTGCTTTGGCTAAAACCGAAATTGATGCTATGGTAAATAATCCGGAACCACCAACTTTTGAAAACACTGTTGTTGCGATGGATTTTGCCGGAGATATTCTGGATCGTCTTTCTAGTGTTTTCTTCAATTTAAATTCAGCCGAAACGAGTGACGAAATGCAAAAAATCGCTCAGGAAGTTTCGCCTTTATTGTCTGAATTTGGAAATGACATTACACTAAACGCTGCTTTATTTGCCAAAATAAAAACCGTTTACGACCAAAAAGAAAGTCTGAATTTAACTCCGGAACAAACAACGCTTTTAGACAAAAAATATAAAAGTTTCTCGAGAAACGGAGCAAATTTGCCGGAAGACAAAAAAGATCAATTAAGAGAAATTGACAAAGAATTATCGAAATTGAGTTTGCAGTTTGGCGAAAATGTTTTGGCAGAAACCAATGCTTTCGAATTGCATTTAACTGATGAAAAAGATTTAGCAGGTTTGCCGGAAGGAACTATTGAAGCTGCAAGATTATTAGCAAAAGAAAAGGAAAAAGAAGGCTGGATTTTTACTTTAGATCATCCAAGTTATGTTCCGTTTTTAACGTATGCTGATAATCGTGAATTGCGTAAAAAAATGGCCATTGCTTTTGGGGCAAGATCATTTCAGAATAATGAATTCGACAATCAGGAAAATGTATTGAAAATTGCCAAATTGCGTTTTGAAAGAGCCAATTTATTAGGCTATAAAACGCACGCGCATTTTGTTTTGGAAGAAAGAATGGCGCAAAGTCCTGAAAAGGTTTTCACATTCTTAAATGATTTATTGGCTAAGGCAAAACCGGCAGCTCAAAAAGAATTTGCTGAATTAGCAGCTTTCGCAAAAGAACTGGACGGAATTGAGCAACTTGAAAAATGGGATGGCGCTTACTATTCTGAAAAATTAAAACAACAGCTTTTTAATTTAGACGACGAGAAATTAAAACCTTATTTTCAGTTAGAAAAAGTATTAGATGGTGCTTTTACTGTTGCCAAAAAATTATACGGATTAACGTTTACAGAAGTTTTTGACATCGATAAATACCACGAAGAAGTTACCACTTATGAAGTAACAGATGCTGAAAATAATTTGGTATCGATTTTCTATGCTGATTTCTTTCCAAGAAAAGGAAAAAGAAACGGTGCCTGGATGACTTCATTCAAATCACAATCTAAAAAAGACGGCGTAAACGAAAGACCACATATTTCGAACGTTTGTAATTTTACAAAACCAACAGAAACGAAACCATCGCTATTGACTTTTAATGAAGTAACCACTTTATTTCACGAATTTGGTCACGGTTTACACGGAATGTTGGCCAATACAACGTATCCTAGTTTATCGGGGACGTCTGTTTTCTGGGATTTTGTAGAATTACCAAGTCAGATCATGGAGAATTGGTGCTACGAACCGGAAGCTTTGGCTTTGTTTGCAAATCATTATGAAACGGGAGAAATTATTCCGATTGAATATGTGCAGAAAATTAAAGAAAGTGCGAGTTTTCAGGAAGGAATGGCAACGCTACGCCAGTTGAGTTTCGGGTTATTAGACATGGCTTGGCACGGGCAAGATCCTACAAGTATTACAGATTTAAAAACTTTTGAAACAGAGCAATTTGCTAATACACAATTGTATCCTGATGTAAAAGAAAATGCAATGAGTACTGCTTTTTCACACATTTTTCAAGGTGGATATTCTTCCGGATATTACAGTTACAAGTGGGCTGAGGTTCTGGATGCCGATGCTTTTGAATATTTTCAGGAGAGCGGCATTTTTAATGTTGAGGTTGCGACAAAATTCAAAGAAAATGTACTTTCAAAAGGAGGAACAGAACACCCGATGGTTTTGTACAAACGTTTTAGAGGTCAGGAACCAAAACCGGAAGCTTTGATGAAGAGAGCGGGATTGTTATAATTTTAGATTTCGATCGTAGATTTTAGATTAAACCGAAGTAGCAATACTTCGGTTTTTTAATTAAATCTTTAAAATAAATTTTAGTTATATTCGCCTATTTTTTAATCTTAATCTTACAATTCATAATATGAAAAAATATTTTAAAATAGCCCTTTACCTTGCGATTATTGGTTTGGCTGCCATTATTGCTGTGAATTATTATGTGAAATCTTCGACTAAAAAAAATATTTATTATTCGCTGAAAAAGTTTCCTAAAAATGATGTTGGAATTATTTTTGGGGCAGGAATTAATGGGGATCAACCGAGTAAATATCTAAAAGACCGTCTCGATGCAGGTATTTTATTATACAATTCGAAAAGAATAAATAAGATTTTACTTTCTGGAGATAATGGTAGTAATGAATATGATGAACTGACTGTAATGAAAAACTACTGTTTTTCTCATGGTGTTGACACTACCAAAATATTCATTGATTATGCCGGTTTTGATACTTATTCTACGATGTATCGTGCAAAACATATTTTCAACATAAAAAAAGCGACTTTAATCTCTCAGAAATACCATTTAAACCGGGCGATTTATATCGGACAAAAACTCGGCATTAAATCGGTTGGGTTTCCTGCCAATTCCGGTGAATATCGAGGTTATCAATATGTGACTTTTCGAGAATATCTGTCGATTTTTAAATCCTTCTTTGATGTTTTGAGAAATCGGGAACCTCACTTTTTAGGACATCAAATTGACATTAATGGGGTTTCTAATTATTCTAAAGATGATAAACGATAATAAAAAGTCCGAAGTAAAATTTACTTCGGACTTTTACTTTTTTATGCAAAATCAAAAACTATTATTTATTCTTCTGAACAAATTCTTCAAACTGTTTCAATTTAAGTGCTTCTGTTTCTTTAATACGATTTGTTTCGACACTTCCTTTTCTTAATAAAGTAGGTTTCGTTGTATATAAATACGATTCAAAAACATGACTCAGGTACAAAGGCGATTTTCCAATACCACGCGACTTGTCAAAATTTTGAGATTGATGACAGGTAAAACAGTTTACCAAATTTCCTGCATTAATCTGATGAATACTATCATTAAATGTCTGAGTATAAGTTTCCATTGTAATATTGGCTAAATTAGAAGAACCTCTTGCCAGTGAATCTTTCAAAACGCTTGATATATTGTTTTTTACAATTATTTTTGCTTGCTCAGCCGGAGATAATCCGTCTGTATCTAACCAAATCGAACCGTTGTAAAAATAATTTCTGAAAACATCTTTTAGTTTAGATGCTACACATTTGTTGATGTTATCGATATTGTCAAAATTAACCGGTTCAGACTGACTTGTAATCATATAATCGTTAGAACCTAAAACTTTTGGAACACCATATTCATAAAGAATAAACGCTTTATTAGGTGTTAAGGGCTTCTTATTGATTTTATCCCATTTAATACCTTTTAGACCGGAAGTTGTTCCGCTTTCATAAAATAACATTTCAGTTGCAGAAGTTACTGAATTGTTTTTCCAGTCATAAACGGGTGCCATTTCTTTATGTTCAAAAGTGGCCCAAATAAATTCAGGATGGTTTTTAACCACGCCAACTACATGCATTCCTAATAAAGCTACAGATTTAGAAACGTATTGTCCTTTATTATTTTTAACGGCTGCTTTGGTAACAAAATAATCAGCAATTTTCGCTTTCGGAATTGCATCTGTACTTATCCAGGAAACTTTTAGTTCAAATGAACCAACAGGAAATGTTTCTAAATTAGAATAAGGAATTTTTCCGCTGTTTATTTGAGATGCTGCCAAAACTGCTTTATCCTGCAGGGTTTTATTAACATGTATAGAATAAAATACGGTATCGCCTATCTTTTTTCCGGTAACTGCTTTTGGGTTAGAAACTAAAACACCTGCAGGTCCGGCCTGATTAATTGAACTTAAAACTAATTTCAAACCGAGTTGCGGACTAACCGGCGCCATCTCCGGAGTAACAATATTCAGGGAATCTAAAAACAAAGGATTACCGCTTTTTAAAGGTTTAGTAACCCATAAAAACTTTTGCCATGACCATTGATGAAAAATACAATTGGTTGTACTTGAAGTATCAAACGGACTTCCGTCACCTTCTTTTGGTGCAGGAGTTTGTTCATGAGGAAACCAACTTTCCTCACAATTACAAGGTTGATCTATAGTTGAAGCATATCCGGAAAATCCGGCCTTTTCCATTATTTTCTCTTTATTAAAGAAAAACAATGTAATAGCTGCTATTATAAAAACAACTATTAAACTGATAATGATAGGTTTTCTTTTCATTTTGTTTTTGGGAATTAATTATTAGGGAAGAATTACTTTAGATGAAATAGAAATTTTACCAAAAAAGCCCGCCTAAAAACAGACAGGCCTTTTCAAATCTTTAGAGAATTTAGTTTTTAAACTAATTCTTCTTTTAAATTTTTTACTGATGCAACTGGTACATTTTCAATTTGATGTTTGTAGTATGAAAAACCTCCTGTTCCGTTCCAGGCATTATCGATAGCAAAATGAGCATCGAAATCAGCTAAAAAAGATCCAATTGCCGGAGGAGGAAAAGACTGAACATATTGACCCTGTAAACTTACTATTTGAGTAAATTGTCCAAAACCAGTTGCATATATTTTTCCTTTTACCGGAATAACAATATGATTATCAGGACCATTTACAGCCTGAGTAATTACTACTGTACCTGACACGGTATGTTGTGATGGTACAACTACTAAACTAAATGTAGCGATTGGAGCACCTGGTGTTCCAACATTTCCAATTGTGCCTTTTGCTAAATAAGCACCTGCTAATAAATCTGACATATCTTTTGAATTTAATTTTTTTCTTACTCGTAAGGCTTTTCAGAACCGCCTCGTTTTTTTTAGTGGGATCTGCTCCACTGATCTAATTTGTGTGGGTATAAAAATTATTTATGAACTATCTTTCTAAATAGAAAATTGAAGTTGTTTGGCTTCTCTTATTTTCTACTTCAAAACTATAGCAGATAAATAGGCTTAAATAAAAAAATGTCACAAGATGGAAATTCTTAGCTATGAGAAAGGCAGAAAGTGATAGGAGATTTTACGGTAGCCTAATTTGTTATTTGAATAGTTTCAAAAAGATAATGAGAGACTGCTTTTCAGTATTTATTAAGCAAACGGATAAACAATTTCAACAGCTATTAATTGGCATGAAGAATTTGCAACATCAGAAGAATCGGGAAGAATAAATCCTGGTGCTGCCGGTCTGATTATTACTGTAACAGATTCATTGGTCTCACTTCCAAATTCACAAGAACAAGAGAATGTCTGCGATGGATTTCCTACTGATTTCCCTAGAAATTCAAATTTTGATTTTTTATTTTCTTCAAAGTATTTTTTTACTTTGTCTACATTGCACTCGTTAAATGTTATATACAGTTCCAGAAACTGACTAAATACAAAAGATTTTATAAACCCGAAATCTCCGCCTTCTTTAAAATTGAAATTTGGTTCACTATTAAATACATAACCTGTAACACCTGTTGGAGCTGGATATCCATTTTTAATTGCTTCTTTTACTGGCTCAGAAAACATCCAACCTGTATTTGATATAATATCAAAAGGAACCGGAGTACTTTTCATTTGTGGATTAACAACAGGATTATAAACAATTGCTTCAACAACATAAGATGCTCCGGAAAAGGTTTCTTTAAAAACACTGTTAATCTCTCCACTTTCTAAAGTATTTGACAAAAATTTTAATGGAGAAATAGTAAGATCTTCTGAGTTTACTATATTTATTTTTAAGAGTTCTGAAGACAGTTTAACGACATCGTTATTATTCGTATATGAAACAGCAGGATTATTACTTAACTGATTTACAATATCATCAGGATATTCAGGTTCAAACAACAATCCGGGAATTAACTTTTCTGATCCTGTTAAAGAAAGTCCTTTGTTCTCATGAGTTGGATGTACTAAATTATAAATTATAATCGCTGTAGTATGAACTGCATTTGCAATTTCTGCCGTCGTAGCTCCGGCTTCTCCTGATATTTTATAAATCTCAACCATTAATTCTACCATCTCAACCGGAACAGTTTCCGGAATTTGATTATAAATATTTCTAAAATCACTAATATGATTATAAGGAAATGAAGGATCTTCTTTTAATGTTAAAATGTATTCAGTATTAATCCAAACTGTATTTAGTACGTCTGTAATTTGAATTAATGCAATATCTGTATTTGTTTCATGTAATTTAAAAATATTATTCGGCTGAAATTCATCAACATAAGCATTCCATAACGGAATAATTTTTCTTACTGTTGAAGATACTTTTCCATATAGCAGTTGCTGCCTGGCCTTGTCATTTGGAGATAGCTGATATCTCAATTTTGTATAAACACTTAAGTAGCTGTTGATAAATGAATCTGATGTTAAAGCTACTTGTCTTACCCCATATTGAGTTCCTTCACCAGCTATTCTTTGGTCTAAAAAATTATTATATAAACTGGAATTAACAGCTCCTTGATTATTCTTAAAATAAAATGAAGCCTGTCCACTAGATGTTCCAGTTAAAAATTGCAGTTGGCCTGAATTTGGTAATTGCAAAATAATATTAGACATATATTCAGCATAAATCTGATATTCTGCGGGTTCGTCAGGCATACTTTTAATAAATGGTTTATTTTCGATATTCAATGTAAAAGTTTCCATTAGTACTTATTAAATTTTAAAATGAATAATAAGAGGGTTATCAATCATTAAGATTAACAACCCTCTTTAAGTATTTAAATCAATAAATTAAGCAAAAGGATATTCTACACCTACCGCAACCAATTGAGATAATGATTGATTAACGCTATCAGTTCCGGGAACATATCCAGGAGCTACAGGTTTTACAGTAACTTTGATTGAAGTAGCTGATTCATCGCTAAAAGAATAGCTATAGCTTACAGACTGGCTGGCGCCTCCTAAACGAATTCCTAAGAAATAAACTCCGGTATCTGTATGTTCTTCAAAGTATTTTCTAACTTGTTTGCTATCACATTTATCAAAACTAATAGCGATTTCAAGAAATTGACTAAATACTAAAGAATTTACATATCCAAAATCTGCACCCTGATTAAAATTGAAATTTGGTTCGCTATTAAATACATAACCGGTAACACCTGTAGGAGCCGGAAATCCATTTTTAATTGCGTCTTTTACCGGAGCAGTTGACATCCAGCCTTGTTGAGTTGAAATATTGTAAAGCTTTGGACTGCTGCTCATCAGTGGGCTAAGTGTAGCATTATTAACCACTACTTCTACTTTATAATCTGAACCTGAATAATCTCTTTCAAAAATACTTGTTTTTGCTCCTCCGCTTACTCCAACAGAAAAGAATGATAATATTGGAATTGATATTCCCCCACCTACAGAAGCATCTACTTTTAATGTTGTTTCGGTAGATTTAGTTACTCTTCTTGAAATTTTAAATACAGAAGAAGGTGGATAAGTACTCAGTTGATCCAGTAAGGCATTTGGTCTGGCCGGTTCAAAAACTAATCCGGGAATTGCTTTTTCAGATCCTGTAATTGCCATACCGCCATTTCCGCTATCTCCTAATGTTGGTTTTTGAACATTATCAATAATACCTGCCAAAGTTTGTGTAGCATTAGCAATATCTGCTGTGATAGCTCCGGCTGCACCAGATTTATTAAATACTTCGATCATACTATCTCTCATTGGTTTAGAAACTGATACCGGTATTTTATTATAAATATTCTTAAAATCATTTAGATGAGTATAAGGAAAAGCAGAATCTTTTTGAATCGTTTCTGCAAATTCAGGATTAAGCCAAACTGTATTTAAAGTATTCGTCATTTGAATCAAAGCGATATCAGTATTAGTGGCATTAAGCTTTTTAACATCTTTCGGCTCGATTGCATCGTACCAGGCATTCCATTGAGGAATAAGCGCTCTTACAGTTGAAGCAACATCTGCATTAATTTTTTGTTGTGTTGCTTTGTCATTTGGAGATAATTGATATCTCAATTTTGTATAAACACTAAGATAACTATTCGTAAACGCATCTTGTGTTAGTGCAACCTGATCAACACCATTAAGCGTTCCTTCTCCTTCAATTCTTTGGTTTAATACATTATTGTACAAAGTAGAGTTAACAGCACTTGTTGCGTCATCTAAAAAATAGAATGAAGCTTGTGCACTTGAAGTATTGGTCAATAGCTTTAATTTACCCGGATTTGGAAGTTGCTTAATAATATTTGACATATATTCTGCATAAACATCATATTCTGCTGGAGTGCCCAGAGTTTTTAAAGTTGCGTTCTCTTTTAAAATTTCTTGTAAAGTTTCCATGATTAATTTGTTTTGGGTTCTTACTCATTTGGCTTTTCAGATTCCGCCTTCGCTTTACTGTGCGAAACAGTTCGTTTTTTCTAGTGGTCTCTGCTCCACTATATTGATTTTCTTTCCCGAAATTATACCTGATATTCAGTCGTTTATCAAAAAATGTTATGAATAAAGGATTCTTTGTCATAAAACACAAAAAACATTACATAAGACAATTCTTAAAAAATGAGATTCTCAAAATAAACTTTCAATTATTTTTGAAAGTTTAAAAACTTTTACTTACATTTGATCTATGGAATTCAAAGAAGCAAAAAATAAGTTTGTACAAACATGGGGAGCATTAGGTTCTCAATGGGGAATTAATAAAACAATGGCGCAAATCCATGCTTTATTAATGGTTTCGAACGAAGCTGTTTCGATGGAAGACATTATGGATGAATTGCAAATTTCACGCGGAAACGCCAGCATGAATCTAAGAGCTTTAATGGATTGGGGAATTGTTTATAAAGAATATAAAGCCGGCGAAAGAAGAGAATTTTTTACTGCAGAAAAAGATTTAGATGAATTAGCGGTAAAAATTTCAAGAGAAAGAAGTAAAAGAGAAATTAAACCTGCACTTAAAATCTTAAAAGAAGTTTCGACGATAAAAGCAAATGATTCAGCGGAAGAAAAACACTTTGTAGACCAGACTTCTAAATTGTATGATTTTGTGCTAAAAGCAGATAATATGTTAGACAAAATAACCGAATTCAACGAAAACTGGTTAGGGCGTTTGATTATAAAAATTATGAAGTAAAAAAATTTAATTAAAACTTTCATTTTTTTCTGAAAGTTTAAAACAAACAAGAACTATGAAAACAATTAAACAACTCAATACGTTTGCAATTGGATTACCTTTTTTAATTCTTATAACATATCCTATTGTTAAAGAAGGAGCTCTTATAAATGCCTTACTTTCTACTATTATAACAGGTTTTATTCAAGTTTTATTAGGAGTAAAAATGATATTTGCCGACCCTCGTAACACCTATCTTCAAATTTATATTGCAGGGGTTATTTTGTTTTTTAGCATCTATCTCTTCAATCTAAGAATTTATTATATCGACATTATTGGTGATGTGTTCTTTTGCCTTCCTCCGCTTCTTGCCATTTATCTTTCAGTAATAATCTATAAAAAAGCGAACAAATGAACCTCAACATCATCGGATATTTTATCTACCTCGCAATCACAATTTTTATCATCCTAAAAGTTGGTAAAATATGTTACAAAAACGGAAACATTTATGTCGCAGAACTCATTCCGAATCACGCTGATATTTGCCAGAAAATAAATCAGGTTTTATTATTAGGCTATTATCTTTTAAACATTGGTTATTGCGCGATGACTTTAATTTCCTGGCAAAAAATCATTTCATCGACGCAACTAATTGAAACAATAGGAATAAAAACCGCTGTTATTATTTTCATCATTTCAATATTGCATTATCTCAACATTATAATTTTAACCAAGTACATTCATAAATTAATTCAATAACATTTAAATTCAAATATCATGGAAACTACAAAAATCCTAATCGGTTACGGCATCTATTTACCAATCGCTTTATTCCTTACTTATTATGTTTCTAAAACCCTTTTCAAAAACGGAAAAATATTTATGCTTGACATTTTTAAAGGCCGTGAAGATATTGCGCAAGCAACGAATAAACTTTTTGAAACCGGATTTTATCTGCTAAATATTGGCTTTGCCTTAATGATTTTAGAAATGCAATTAAGCAAC
Source organism: Flavobacterium chryseum (assembly GCF_004362015.1). GTDB lineage: Bacteria > Bacteroidota > Bacteroidia > Flavobacteriales > Flavobacteriaceae > Flavobacterium. The sequence goes on along the minus strand of NZ_SNWW01000004.1, from coordinate 139,650 downwards.
AACAGTTATCAGGAATTGATTGAAAGATTGAGTTATAAAATTGGCGGATTTTCTATTTATCTGGGCATAATGTTATTCTTCAATTTATATTTCTTCTTTAGAGGAAAAAGAAAAGCAAAAGAAGCACAAGAAGAAGAAAGATTAGTTTTTAAAGCTTAATATTATTAAAAAAGTTTGCCCCCGAATTACACAAATTTTCACAAATTAATATTTAACATTGACTTTAGACATTTAAAATTTGTGGAAATTAGTGCAATTCGTGGTTTTTTTTATTCCTCGTTCCTCGGGATGACAAAACAAATGAAAATCTCATAAATCATGACAACAATAAACCTCACAACAAAAATAAAAGCAACAAAACAAATCGTTTTTGATGCTTCAAGAAACATCGATATTCACCAACAATCAGCAAGTCCGTCAAAAGAAAAAGCAATTGCAGGCGTAACTTCAGGTTTAATAAATTTCAATGAAACAGTAACCTGGCGCGGCAAACATTTCGGATTTTATCTTACTCATAAAAGCAGAATCACAACAATGAATTTTTACGATTATTTTGTGGATGAAATGGAACGTGGTAAATTCAAAACTTTCAGACACGAACACTTTTTTGAAGAAGAAAATGGCTGTACGATCATGAAAGACAAATTGCAATATGAAACGCCGTTTGGAATGCTTGGAGAATTATTTGATATTTTATTTCTTGAAAAACATCTTACTAATTTTCTTTTAGAGAGAAATAAGGTTTTGAAAGAAGTTTCAGAAAAACAGAATTAAGTATTATTAAGTTTACCTAAGTTACTCTGAATCTATTTTGAATTTTTTTTTCTCGCTTTACGGTTTGCGTGAGGGATAGAAGTGGAAAGCCCACAGCCTGACGAAGGAAGTGCGAGGACTTGTAGCGGATAGCCCGTCCCGGAGGGACACGCCCAAATAATTAAACTTATTTTTAAAAAAACACAATCATAAGCCACCAGAAAATTGGCACACTTTCTACCCAAAATGATGTATAATACTTAGAACGGTTTGTGTTGGCAAATAAAATAAACAACATCAGCGTAACAACCATGATAAGATTGATTATAAGGTCATGAAGTGTAAAACTTAAAATTCCTAAAACCCAAAACGGAACAAGAAGTGAAAATCCTAATATCTTCGTACGTTTTACACCTATAGTTTGGGGAACGGTTTGCAAATGCGGATCGTCATTGGCTAGATCTAAAATTTCAAAAACTAAAATCAATACAAATACTAAAACAAAACGCTGAATACATTTTATAAAAAAATTACCTGTAAACGGAAGTTCAACATTTATGTAAGGTAAAACCAACGTCGCTCCTACCCAGCAAAGTGCTACAATATAAATTTTTACTCCAGCCCAATTTCGGGCATTTTTGCGATTTGGAAAAAACGGAAGTGTATAAAGTGCCGTTATGGCGAAAATTCCGAAAGAAACGATTTGAGTAATTAACTTTAATTGAAAAAAATAATAGCCTACTAAAATCACCGAAATAAAACTCAAAAAAGCAATAATTTTTAATTGAATTCCGACCGATTTTTTTTTCACCCGAACCAGTGCATCATATTTAACGAAATTATATCCTACAATTGTTCCAAAAAAAACAAATAATGCCATTGCTTCATCATATTGAATATGAAAGAAATGAAATGTAATATGAACTAATGCATAACACGACAAAGCCACATGAATACTACTATTCAGGTAAAAATCAAATATTTGTTTGAGCAGTTTCATTTCTTAAATCTAATCAATTATTAACAAATCAACTCTTTAGTTATAAATTTCATAAAAATTGAAGTTAAAAATACCTATTAAATTATTAATAATACTTAATTTTGCGCCACAAAAAAACAACACATTTACTATTAAATGTAATAAAGCTTGTGTAGCCTGCTTAAATGAAGATTACGCGTTGTTAATTACATTGCCTTTAAAAAATAGATAGCTACAAATGAGAACAGATGCTTTTGCTTTAAGACACATTGGCCCAAGAGAAACAGATCTTCAACACATGTTACAAACTATTGGGGTTGAATCGATCGAACAACTTGTTTACGAAACCCTTCCGGATGACATTCGTTTAAAAGCACCTTTGAATTTGGATCCTGCAATGACAGAATACGAATTTGCAAATCATATTCAGGAATTAGGAAAGAAAAACAAAGTATTCAAATCTTATATTGGTTTGGGTTATCATCCAACTATTGTTCCTGCTCCAATTCAAAGAAATATCTTCGAAAATCCAGGATGGTATACAGCTTATACACCTTATCAGGCAGAAATTGCTCAAGGTCGTCTTGAAGCCATTTTAAATTTCCAGACTACTGTTATCGAACTTACAGGAATGGAAATTGCAAACGCTTCCTTACTTGATGAAGGAACTGCTGCTGCCGAAGCTATGGCTCTATTATTTGACGTTCGTACACGTGATCAAAAGAAAAATAACATACATAAATTCTTCGTTTCTGAAGAAATTTTACCTCAAACTTTATCTGTACTGCAAACACGTTCAACTCCAATTGGAATTGAATTAGTTGTTGGCAACCACGAAAACTTTGATTTTTCAAATGAGTTTTTCGGAGCTATTTTGCAATATCCTGGAAAATACGGTCAGGTAAACGATTATAATGCTTTTGTTGCTAAAGCAAAAGAAAACGAAATTAAAGTTGCCTTTGCTGCCGATATTTTATCATTAGCAACCTTGACTTCTCCGGGAGAAATGGGAGCTGCAGTAGTAGTTGGAACTTCACAACGTTTTGGTGTACCAATGGGTTATGGTGGTCCTCACGCTGCTTTTTTTGCAACTAAAGACGAATACAAACGATCTATGCCAGGTCGTATTATTGGAGTTTCTATTGATGTAAATGGAAATCGCGCTTTACGTATGGCTTTAGGAACTCGTGAGCAACACATTAAACGTGAAAAAGCGACTTCAAACATTTGTACCGCTCAGGTTTTATTAGCGGTTATGGCTGGAATGTATGCGGTTTACCACGGACCAAAAGGATTACAATATATTGCAAACAAAGTTCACGCATCGGCGGTTACGACTGCTGAAGCTTTAAATAAATTAGGAGTTTTCCAAACCAATACAGCTTACTTTGATACTATTTTAGTAAAAGCTGATGCTCAAAAAGTAAAATCTATAGCGGAGAAAAACGAAGTAAACTTCTTTTATGTTGATGCCGATACGATTTCAATTTCGTTAAACGAAACAACATCAATTGCTGACATCAACCAAATTATTGCCATTTTTGCTGAGGCTTTAGGAAAAGAAACTTTTACTGTTTCTGAATTAACTAGCGCAAGTCAGTTACCTGCTTCATTAGAAAGAACATCGCCTTTCTTAACGCATGATGTATTCAACAATCATCATTCAGAAAGTCAGATAATGCGTTATATCAAAAAATTAGAGCGTAAAGATTTATCTTTGAATCATTCGATGATTTCGTTGGGTTCTTGTACAATGAAATTAAACGCTGCTTCAGAAATGCTGCCTTTATCAATGCCAAATTGGAACAGTATTCACCCTTTTGCACCAGTTGAACAAGCTGAAGGTTATATCACGATGCTTAAAAAATTGGAGGAGCAATTAAATGTAATTACGGGATTTGCCGGAACGACATTACAGCCAAATTCAGGAGCACAAGGAGAATATGCAGGTTTAATGGCTATTCGTGCTTACCATTTGTCAAGAAACGAAGGTCACCGTAATGTATGTTTGATTCCATCATCAGCTCACGGAACCAATCCTGCTTCTGCAGCTATGGCCGGAATGAAAATCATCGTTACGAAAACTACTCCGGAAGGAAACATTGATGTAGAAGATTTGAGAGAAAAAGCAATTGAACACAAAGATGACTTATCTTGTTTAATGGTAACGTATCCTTCTACTCACGGAGTTTTCGAATCCTCAATTATTGAAATCACTAAATTAATCCACGACAATGGCGGATTAGTATATATGGATGGTGCAAATATGAACGCACAAGTTGGATTAACAAATCCTGCTACAATTGGAGCTGACGTTTGTCACTTAAACTTACACAAAACATTTGCTATCCCTCACGGAGGTGGCGGACCTGGAGTTGGACCTATTTGTGTGAACGAAAAATTAGTTCCGTTTTTACCAACAAACCCAATCTTAAAAGTAGGCGGTGAACAAGCGATTACTGCTATTTCATCTGCACCTTACGGATCTGCTTTAGTATGTTTAATTTCTTATGGTTACATCACTATGATGGGTGCTGAAGGATTAAAAAGTGCTACAGAGCATGCTATTTTGAATGCGAACTATATGAAAGCGCGTTTCGAAGGACACTACCCAATTCTTTATACTGGAGAATGTGGAAGAGCGGCTCACGAAATGATTTTAGATTGTCGTTCATTCAAAGAAAATGGAATCGAAGTTGGTGATATCGCTAAGCGTTTGATGGATTACGGTTTCCACGCTCCTACTGTTTCTTTCCCGGTTGCAGGAACTTTAATGATTGAACCTACAGAATCTGAAGATTTAGCAGAGTTAGATCGTTTTTGCGATGCGCTGATTTCAATCAGAAAAGAAATTGAAGCAGCAACAGCCGATGATAAAAACAATGTATTAAAAAATGCACCGCACACATTGGCAATGTTAACTACTGATAATTGGGATTTCCCTTATTCTAGAGAAAAAGCAGCTTATCCGTTAGAGTACATTGCTGAAAATAAATTCTGGCCATCAGTTCGTCGTGTAGATGATGCATATGGTGACAGAAACTTAATTTGCAGCTGTGCTCCTATTGAAGCTTACATGGAAAACTAAGAAATAAGTTTTCTTTCTAAATATCCAAACCCGACAAGTTTCAAAAACCTGTCGGGTTTATTTTTTGTTTCAGGTTTTAGGCTCTAACACAACGTAAAACTTGAAACTTTTTTTGAATGTTAGTAATGTCTTCATAAAAAAAAGATAATCGTTACTTAACCTCAAACGTTTGAAATCTCGGTAAAATTCAAAAATCATTAAAAAATAAACAATATTTCCTGCAAAAAATTAATATTCCATAATTATATGCATGCATAGTATTTTTTATGATAGTTATCATTTTTTTATTTATAATTTAGCCCTAAATTTATTGGATAATCAAGGAATAATGAAAATAAAAATAATTGGTATAGGAAGTTACATTCCTAATAAAGAAGTTAAGAACACTGACTTTGACAAGCATGTTTTTTTGAATGAAGACGGAACTCCTTTTGGCTACCCGAATGAAGTTGTAATAAAAAAATTCAAGGGTATCACCGGAATCGAGAATCGTCGTTACGCCGAAGACAACCAAACTTCATCTGATTTAGCCTATTTTGCTGCCGAAAGAGCACTTGAAAATGCCGGCATTGATCGTGAAACTTTAGATTACATCATTTTTGCTCACAATTTTGGCGATGTAAAAATAGGTACAAATCAAACTGATGTTATACCAAGTTTGGCAACACGTGTTAAAAACAAATTAGATATCAAAAATCCTAAATGTGTGGCGTACGATATTCTTTTTGGATGTCCAGGCTGGATTGAAGGCGTTTTACAAGCCAATGCATTTATTAAATCCGGAATGGCCAAAAGAGTTTTGGTTATTGGTGCCGAAACTTTATCAAGAGTTGTTGACGATCACGATCGCGATTCTATGATTTATTCTGATGGTGCAGGTGCTTCAATTTTAGAAGCTTCTCAAGATGAAGCAGGTTTATTATCTTACGAAAGTGCTACTTTTGCCAATGATGAAGCGAATTTTTTATACTTCGGAAAATCATATAATCCAGATTTAGATCCGGATATTAAATACATCAAAATGTACGGTCGGAAAATTTACGAGTTTGCATTAAGCAAGGTTCCTTTAGCAATGAAAGACTGTTTGGATAAAAGCGGAATTGGAATTGATGAGGTTAAAAAAATCCTGATTCACCAGGCGAATGAAAAAATGGACGAAGCTATTGTAGATCGTTTTTATAAATTATACGACAAAACTGCACCTAAGGATATTATGCCAATGAGCATTCATGATTTAGGAAATAGCAGTGTTGCAACAGTTCCAACGCTTTACGACCTATTAATTCAGGGTAAATTAGAAAACCATGAAATTAATAAAGGTGATGTAGTAATTTTTGCTTCGGTTGGAGCAGGAATGAACGTTAATGCATTTGTTTACAGATACTAAATTTTAGAAGCTCACAACAACTTCAAATAATACAAGTCCACATTTAAAAGTAAAATTTTAAATGTGGACTTTTCATTTTCTTCGGAATTAAAAAACATCAAAAAAGCAGATAACTTTGTATATTTGCGAACTAATTCTAAAATCAAGAACGAGAGATTGCTTCGTTCCTCGCATGACTATGTACGAAAAAACGTTTCCGAATAAAAGATTCAAACTTACCTTAGAGTTTTTACAAAAACACGTTAATACCTCAGAAATTATTTTTGATTTTGGTGTACCAAATCCATTCTCTAAAATAATGGAAGAAAATGGCTATACCGTAAAAAATACAAAAGGCGAAGATTTAGACAACGATCAAACGGCGCTACAAACAGAACAATATACTGTTTTTACAGCATTTGAAATTTTTGAACATTTGCTAAATCCGTACACTATTTTAGAAAACGTAAAATGTGATAAATTGTTAATTTCTATTCCGTTACGTTTATGGTTTTCGCCGGCATATCGCAGCAAAACGGATATGTGGGACAGACATTATCATGAATTTGAAGACTGGCAATTAGACTGGCTTTTAGAAAAAACAGGCTGGAAAATAACAGATAGTCAAAAATTTACACATCCCGTAAAAAAGTTTGGTTTCAGACCATTATTAAGATATTTCACTCCAAGATATTATATTGTTGTTGCTGAAAAAGTTAAGAACTAAGATTGCAGATTAACGATTTTAAATTTTTGATTTTTAGATGACTTTCAAACAATCTAAAATCTAAAATCTAAAATCTAAAATTTTTCACATGAGGTATTACATCGTCATTCCCGCGCACAACGAGCAAGATTTAATTGGCTTGACTTTACAATCATTAGTTTCGCAAACTGTTTTACCCTCAAAAGTTGTGGTTGTAAATGACAATTCTACCGATAAAACAGAAGAAATTGTACTGGGTTTTGCGAAAGAAAATCCGTTTATTTCTGTTGTCAATAAAACTTCAGACGCGATTCATATGCCGGGAAGCAAAGTAATTCAGGCTTTTAATAAAGGTTTTGAAACGCTGGATGCTGACTACGATATTATTGTAAAAATAGACGGCGATTTAATTTTTCCTAACAATTATTTCGAAACCATTATTGCTCATTTTCAATCCGATCCAAAAATTGGAATGGCAGGCGGATTTTGTTACATCGAAAAAAATGGAGATTGGGTTTTAGAAAACCTAACCGACAAAGATCATATTCGTGGCGCTCTGAAAGCTTATAGAAAAGCAACTTTTGAGCAAATTGGAGGTTTAAAGCCCGCAATGGGTTGGGATACTGTAGATGAATTACTTTGTAAATATTACGATTGGAAAATAGTTACAGATGCGTCTTTACACGTAAAACACTTAAAACCAACTGGCGCGAATTATAATAAAACTGCACGTTATAAACAAGGCGAAGCCTTTTATACTTTAGGATACGGTTTTTTAATCACCGCAATTGCATCGGCAAAATTGGCGATGATGAAGAAAAAGCCTTTTCTGTTTTTTGATTATATAAAAGGATTTTGGAAAGCAAAAAAAGCTAAAACTCCTTTATTAGTTACCCCCGAACAAGCTAAATTTATTAGAAATTATCGTTTGCAAAAAATGAAACAAAAGTTAATTTGATTGGTAAAACAACCGAATTACCTGAACTCATTGCCCAAAACTCGTAACTTCTTTTTACCTTAGCCAATATTTGTAAAACTTATGATGCTAATTCGTTACTTATCTCAGATAGGAAGATATTTTTTAATGCTAAAAGAAATTTTTAATAAACAGACTAAATGGCCTGTTATGAGAAATTTAATTTTTAAAGAAATCGATGATTTAATTATCGATTCACTTGGTATCGTTTGTTTTATCTCTTTCTTCGTAGGAGGAGTTGTTGCTATTCAGACTGCCTTAAACTTAACAAATCCGTTAATTCCAAAATATTTAATTGGTTTCGCTACACGTCAATCCGTGATTTTAGAATTTGCTCCAACATTTATTTCGGTTATTATGGCCGGAAAAATGGGATCATTTATTACTTCAAGTATTGGTACAATGCGTGTTACAGAGCAAATTGATGCTTTAGAAGTTATGGGTGTAAATTCCTTAAACTATTTAGTTTTTCCTAAAATAATCGCTTTACTATTGTATCCTTTTGTTATTGGTATCAGTATGTTTTTAGGGATTTTTGGAGGATGGCTTGCCGGTGTTTATGGAGGATTTACAACAAGTGCCGCTTTTATTGATGGAGCCCAAATGGAATTTATTCCGTTTCATATTGTTTATGCCTTTATCAAAACGCTAATTTTCGCGATGTTATTGGCAACAATCCCTTCTTTTCATGGTTATTATATGAAAGGTGGCGCTCTTGAAGTTGGAAAAGCGAGTACGGTTGCGTTTGTTTGGACAGCTGTTTCGATCATTCTTTTTAATTATATACTAACACAATTGTTACTAGGATCATGATAGAAGTAAAAAATTTAGAAAAATCATTTGGAGATAGTAAAGTTCTGAAAGGGGTTTCGACAGTTTTTGAAACTGGAAAAACCAACCTGATCATTGGACAAAGTGGATCTGGAAAAACAGTTTTATTAAAAAGCCTACTCGGAATTCACACGCCTGATTCAGGAACGATTGATTTTGACGGACGTATTTATGCCGACTTAAATCCGGATGAAAAAAGAGAATTAAGAACTGAAATTGGAATGGTTTTTCAAGGAAGTGCTTTATTTGATTCGATGACAGTAGCAGAAAACGTAGCTTTCCCTTTAAAAATGTTTACGAACGACAACAAAGCTAAAATTAAAGAGCGTGTTGATTTTGTTTTAGAGCGAGTTAATCTTGTTGATGCTCATCAAAAATTACCTTCAGAAATTTCAGGAGGAATGCAAAAACGTGTGGCCATTGCCCGCGCGATTGTAAATAACCCAAAGTATTTGTTTTGTGATGAACCCAATTCAGGTCTGGATCCAAACACTTCGACTTTGATTGACAATTTGATTAAAGAAATTACGGAAGAATATAACATTACGACTGTAATTAATACGCACGATATGAATTCGGTAATGGAGATTGGCGAAAATATTGTATTCTTAAAAAAAGGATTAAAAGCGTGGCAGGGAACTAAAGAAGAAATTTTTAGAACAGACAATAAAGACATTGTCAAATTTGTTTACTCTTCAAACCTGTTTAAAAAAGTAAGAGAAGCATATTTGAGAGAAGGTTAAAACTTCTTTAACTTCCAATAAAAAAATTCCAAATTCCACTTTTATAAGATTGGAGTTTGGAATTTTTTATTACATCTTATTTCAATATTCCTTAGAAAATCCAAGCCCAACAGATAATCCAACTCCAATATAACTGTTTTTAGAAAAATTGCCAAAAAGTTTTGCACCAATACTCGGTATCAAAGCATTGTAAATTAATTTAGATCGTTTTTTCTTGTAAAACCATTTGTAATTAACCTCAAAAGGGACACCGTAAAAGGTTTCATATTTTTGGACAAAGCCGTAAGTTTCTGCTTCCTCATCAATAAATCTCCTCTTTGAATCCAGATTATTGCAACTTACTCCGGTCGAAATACTAAAAGAACGTCTGTCAGACATCCATCTTCTGCCATATAATATAGCATATTCATTATTATCTTCGGATTTATAATAGGTTGGAACGGGAAAAAAAGGAGTAATTCCATTTGATATATATCCAGCTGCATTAGCATATCTAAAACTAAAAAGACTCTTTTTGTATTGATAATTTAATTCAAGGCCGCCAGTAAAACCAAAATGATTCATGTTTGCAAAACCTAAAAAAAGCTCAGCATAAATAATCGGATTGGACTTTTCTTTTAATTCAACATCATTAGTTTGTTGACCGTAGATTGAATTAGAAAGCACGAAAAACAAAATAATTTTATGTAGTTTTTTTATCATAATTAATTTAGTGTCTATTTATAAAGATGTAATAATTTTCTAAATATAAGATAAATTCTATCTGTTTAGAAAAGTCCAACAAAAAAGAAAAATCCCAAATTCCAATACTCGTGCAATTGGAATTTGGGATTTGATTATTGGAATTTAATTAATAATTCCCTGGTAAAAGCTCTACTTCGGCATTCGGATTAAAAAGATACGTTTTGCCTGAGCTAATTTCTATACATTCAAACCGTTTTGTTCTTACGGCTATTTTTTTAAATATTTTTCCGTTTTTGATTCTGAACACACTTCCGTACGGAATTTCAAAAATATAGCTTTTATCGTTTTCCTTGTCGTATTGCTTTAAAGCCAAAGACAAAGTGGTGTCAGTATCACTACTTGCTGTTGGGTTCTTAAAATGCCTCGTTAATAGCGGCAACAATTGTCCGGGAAAAATCTCCGGACGAATAAACGGAACCATTAACCGCTGAAAAGTAAATTTCCATTCGTCTCCGTGCGGTTTTATATTTCGACCAAACTTTTCAAACGCTACCAAATGGGCAATTTCGTGAATCAACGTAATTAAAAACCGGTATTTATTTAAACTTGAATTTACTGTTATTTCATGTTTACCGGTATGTCCGCGCCTGTAATCGCCATGACGTGTTTGCCGCTCATTTACGATTTTGAGATGCACCTGATTGGCAACAATCAAATCGAAAGCTGGCTTTACAGCATATTCCGGTAAATATTTAGCTAAGGTTTCGCTCAAGGCAGTTTTATTTAATTAATTCCAAAAATATTTACAAATTTAAATACTTAAGGTAGTTACTGTTTACATCTTTTTTAATTTCTCCATTTGCATCAAAAAAAACATTTCTATTCGCTTGTCTTTTTGTTACATCTGTTTCCACATACTTTAATCTATTTTCCTGATAATCTAAAGCACGTGCTTTTTGAATATATTCTAAACTGCTTTTATAATTATGTAAAAGTTCAAAACTCGAAGCAATATTTACATAACAAGCCCAAAGAGCCGCTTTCTGGCCTTTGTCATTTGCATCTAATTGTTTAGCATATGAATCCATTTTTAAAATAAAATCACATAGATTTTTTTTCTTGTCTTTAAAATTATTGTAATTACTTAAATCTGATTCGTCGTGAAAAGCTTTTGAATTATCTATAATTACCAAATTATTGTTCTTTACAAATTCAGCATTGCTATTTAAAAGTTCCTCATCTATTTTAGGCGTAGATTTGCCCTTACACCAACTTTCAATAGCATCTACATCTTGATTTAATTTGACAAACAACGGATTTTTATCTTCTTTAGAAATTCTGGAAAAATAATAACTATCCAGATAAAATGGAACACCAATCCAAGACATCAGTCGGATTCTCATATTTTTCTGAATATGATTTATAAGATCGTTATAAATTAAATTTTTATCAATATTTGCAGCCAGATAATTTACCGCTTCTGGCTTTGTCTTAAAATTAGCCTGATAACCTTCAGAACTTCCAGAACTAAGTTTTTGTTCTTTAACTTTAAAAGTTTTTTCCATGATTACATTGTCGTTCACACTATTTCTTAATTTATAAACAACATCATACTTATAATATGTTTCATAGGAATACGGGGTCTCACTATTACTCACAGTTATTACTCCTTCATAAGCTACATTATTAATATAAACATCAATTATAAGATTGTCTTGTGCTTTTAACTGTTGGCTTCTGTAATTCAAATCAACAATCGATGAAATTTGAGGTCCGTTATAACTTACCTCTGTTACTGTGCCGGCAAGAGGCCTGATTAAATATTCTTCTTTAAAAAATTCATTATAAGAAAGTCTTTCACGTGTTCCTTTTTTTTCTCCATCAATCAATATCGCTATCGGACTATCTGAAAGATTCATTTTTACACCATAAGTTTTGTAACCCGCAGGAATATAACTTTCTGGAAAAACAAAATTATAAAAACTTAACGTTTCTGATTTATAAGACTGAGCAGAAAGCTTTTGATTAAAAAAGACAATAAAAAATGCAACTACAAGAATTAAAATTCTTTTTTTCATAAATTTAGGTTGATTAATTTGGGGATTAGTTATAAGAATAATTACGGATTTGTCGAAGAAACCTCCAACACCTTTCCGTTAAAATATTTATTCCCATTAAGAGTAAAATCATAAATATAAGTGGCCATCCCTTCGGCAGAAATTGGCGCCTGATACCCGGGGAAAGCTTCATTTAACATTTCTGTCTGAACTGATCCTAATGCCAGAACATTAAACGAAATTTCTCTTTCTTTATATTCTTCTGCTAATAATTCGGTTAACGTAATTACGGCACCTTTACTAGAACTATATGCCGCTAAACCGGCAAATTTAAGACTTCCTCGAACGCCGCCAATCGAACTAATCGTTACAACATGACTTCCTTTTTGAAGATAAGGCAAACAAATTCTGGTAAGATTTGCAACTGCAAAAACATTCACTTTATAAATACTTTCAAAATCAGCTTGAGTCGTTTCTGCAAAAGGTTTTAATAATAAAGCTCCGGCATTATGCACAACAGCATCCACTTTTTTCCAGGTTGATGCTAAAAAAGTCTCTACAATATGCAAAGCACTTTCGTCTGCCAAATCAACCGAAAGGCAAGTTATATTTTGATGTTCTATAAGAGTTTGTGGAGTTTTTCTTGAAATAGCTAAAACCTGATGACCTGCATTTGCAAATTGCAAAGCCAATTCGTAACCAATTCCTCGGCTTGTACCTGTAACAATAATATTTTTCATGAAGCAAAAATAAGCAAATCCAACAAAAAGTGCCGTTATTATTTCATGGTAATTTCTTCTGTTGCAGAACTTGCAATCTGAGTTACTGCCGGCAAAAATTCTTGTATAAAAGATGTCATATGCGGAATATCCATCACTTTAAATTCATCTGAAACATGATGATAAAATTCAAAATTTTCAAAATCAAAAGTACTTATCGACTGACACGGTTTTTTAAAAACTTCATAAAAAGAGTAATTATCAGATCTGTAGAATAATTTATATTCGGCTTCTTTGGGTAAAAAGCCAATGGTATTTTTACCTGTATATTCGTTTATTTTTTCGGCCATATTCGATTTATCGAAACCTGTGATATAGGCTAAATAATCACGTTTCATTGGCACACCGATCATTTCAATATTTAATTGTGTATATAAATTAAAGTTTTGTTTTTCAAGTTTCTGAACCAAACTTTTAGATCCTAATAATCCTTTTTCTTCTCCTGCAAAAAACACAACAAGAATACTTCGTTTATTCGATTTTGTTTCAGCAAAATATTTTGCCATTTGAGCCACAGCCGTAACTCCGGAAGCATCATCGTTCGCACCATTATTAATGAGATCTCCTTGTTTGCCTTTCAATACACCTATATGATCGTAATGTGCACTCAAAACCACAAACTCTTTTTTAAGTTCGGGATCTGTTCCTTCTATAAGTCCGACAATATTAAATGCTGGCGCTTTAAAATTGGTCAGTGTATCGCGATAAGTTTTAAAATAAGGCTTTACATTATTCTTTTTTAGAAAATCTTCTAAAAATACCGCCGCTTTTTCGATTCCTTTTGTTCCGGTTTCGCGTCCTTCCAATTCATCTGAGGAAAGATATTTTAAGAAATCTGAAACCTCTGCTTCTTCTACTTTATACGCAATTTCAACAGGTTTTGAAGTTGACTTTGGAGTTTTATCAACTGTTGCCGTCAGATTAGATTTGCATCCTAATAAAATAAAGGGCAGGAAAAGAAAGTAGCGTTTTTTCATAATAAAGCTTTTGATAACTTCAGAATTTAAGTTTCTAAAGTTGCTGGTTAAAATATTTTTTATACACTTTAAACACCTGAATACTTCCTAAAACAATGAAAAATAACGGAACAAAAACAGGCATTACATATTTTGAAAATTGGTTTGTTTTTTCAAAAATAGTCTGTAAAACGACTATTAAACTTAACATTCCGAAAAAGATACCAATCAAAGTTCCTGCAATATAATAATATTTTAACTCTCTTTCTATTGTAATAAACTTTGCTTTAAGCAAATATAAATTCCAGCTCGTCCAAAAGGGAACTTGCAAAAAATTTAAACAGTTTAAAATTATGCCAATTGCAAAGGGCGAATACAGCAAATATTCCTGTAAATGATCCTTTGACTTGCTTGGTTGATTAAAATTTAAATAAAAAATAAACGCCAAAACAAACATAAATACAATTGAAAATAAGTCAATTATCTTCATTAGTTTTTTATTCTGCACAAGTTGTTTGGCAAAAAGCAATGTAAAATAAATCACAAAGGTTTCGATAAAAACAACTCCAAACAAAAAGAAAACCAAATTAGAAAGTCCTGATTTTGCATAAATTTCTAATCCTACTAAATTTAAATATCCTAGTGGAATTGATCCCAAAAAACTTACAACGAATCCAACCGAGATATTTTTTAAGCTTTTCATTTTTCTAAAAATTCATGATTTTATTGTTTTGCGCTACATGCAATCTATATTCGCGCATGCCAACTTTGTAATCTAAATAGGGAACGCCCATTTTGTGGTTTTCAACACTTATTTCATACATATAAGTAATGTGTCGAGCCAATTCTTTCCACGCAAACCAAACTGAATGTTTGGGATCGTAAATATGTGTAGGTTCGCTTGCGGCACCGTTTAGTTCAACAATCTGGAAATTTTCGCCTTGTTCTAATTCTTCAAAAGTATTGTACATAATATCAAAACGCCCGAAATAGAATTCCGGAATTTGAGTGGCAATTTCATTAATCATCTTAGTGAGTTTTGGCGTAATCAAATCACTGCCATCCAGAAATTTTGCGCCTCGGGCATGATTTCCAAACGGAACCAGATTTAACGTTTCTGCTTTTCGCAGAATTTGATGTAATTGATCTCCGTATTCTTCTTTTAAAACATCTAACTGCAATTGAAACCGTGGCGTTTTCTTAAGTAGATCTTCAATAGTTGATATTCCATCTCCTGTTACAATCAGAAATTCTTTAGAAACAATACCTGTAATTTTTCCGTTTTTTTGAAGTGGATGTCTCACATAAAAAATACCGACTTCATTTTTAAATGGAATTAAATCTTGTACTAAAAAATCGAAATTTGCTTTTTCGGCATACTCTTTTAGCTCAGAAACGGTTTTAATTTTTTTTACGCCTGAACCACGCAAACCAATATCCGGTTTTGCAATTAATGGAAAATAAATTTGCTTTTCGACCAATTGATTTACGATGTCTTTTAAATCTGAGTTTTCCCGAATTAGAATCGTTTTTGGATAATACTTTTTAGGAAGCAAATCATAGATCTGTTTTTTACTTTCCATAATAAATCCGCCATTTTTAATTTTTGGATTTGAAGCGTTAAAGAAAAAAATAGATCTTGCTTTGATTGCATAGTATGCCCAAAGAAAATAGATAGGAACATACAAAACCTGAAACGGCCAATACTCCCAATTGGTTACTTTGTGAAAAAATAGTTTCATCTGTATCTGTTTTAAATTCGAATAAATGAAGTTGAAAAATCTTCTGTTTTCATTAAATCATAATATTTCATTACACCTTTATTTTTCTCTACCACAGTTTGCGTTACACTCAGGGTTTTCATCGTATTTTCTCTATTTATGATTAAACCATTTTGAGCATCATCACTATGCGTATTTTTATGAAAATCAAGCATATTTAAGGCCGAGATTTCATTTTTATCTTTCAAAAAATCAAAAAACCAATCTGATCTTTCTTTTCTAACTTCGTCCGGATATAAAGTAACCGATGACCAAATATAGTTTTGAGTTTCATTTAATCGTTTTGTTCTTTTTGCAAAACCATCCCAAATCAATTCAAACAAAACTTCTTCCTGATACAAAACCAAAGTAAAAGGTTCGATATTATCGAGATCAATTTGTCTCCAAAAATCATTTGGCGAATCACTAGAAATAATATCCAAAACAATTAGTCCACGGCTTTTTCGATACGGCAATAGTGGAATGTGTTTTCTGATTCCACCATTTAATAAAACCAAAACAGTTCCGTTTTCATCCATCGCAAACCAGGTTCCTCCGGCTTTTGCATCTTTTGGATACATGATATTTTTTCCGTTGTGCTTATAATTTCTAGGCACAATAGCAACGGGCCGAATTACTTTTTCATCCCGGTTTGAAGTAATTATTACTACTCCCTTATTATTTACAAAACTTACTGTACACATTGTTTTCTATATTCTATTGTAGAGCGCGCTACGCCAAAATTTTCATTTATTAAAATGTTCTCAAATTGCAAAACCGCCACTTTTATCAAAGCCTGATGATGAATACAATGTTCCAGATTGTACAGCAGTTCTCTATAATAATTGCTTTGAATTCTGATCGTAATTCCGTCAATGAGCTGTTCGAGATAGATTATTTTATTTTCGCTTTTTAACCCTTCTTTAATTTGAGCAATGCAATTTTTGGCAAATTCAGTTTCTGTCTGAATTCGATTGTTTCTTTCACGATTATCATAATTTAAAACTGCCGAATCATAACTTTGTTCCAGACACTGAAACATTTCGAGAATATGTCTTGTATGTTCGCCAATAGTTGCGTTGCTTAAAGCTTCGCAGGATCTTGAATAGTCATTATCAGATAATTGATTCAATAAATCGATTAACTCATCTAAACTGTGACGTATTGATTTTAGTAACATGACTTTTTAATTTAGAAGATTAGACAATTTGTTTTTGTTGAAATAAAGCAAGCCCAAGCAACACAGTAATGTAATTACGGCCAGGCTAAAAAGTAATCCACCGTCATCTTTAACCACTAATCCTAAAACGAATACATGTGATAAAATTGCTCCGGTCATGATTCCGAAGCCGCCAATAGCGCCAATCCAGGTAGTTTTGGGTATCAAAATCAAAATGGCAACAATCAATTCGGCAATTGCAGAACCAATTCTTCCATAAGGTTCTATTCCTAAAGCGGTGAAAATATAAATACTTTCTTCTGCTCCGCTGAACTTAAAATATAGGGTTTGCAATAAAATTACTGAAGCCACAATTCTAAGAATCCATATTATTATTTCCTTTTTCATAGTAAGGTTATTTATAGATTTTTTTCCAATTGTTATCGGCCTGAGTTTTTAAATTACCTTCGTCTTTGTTCCAGCTTTTGAGGGTATTATTAAAATATGCGTTGTAAAATAGAAACAATTTTCCATCGACAACCTTAAAAGTTTCGGGATTTATTTCGACTTTTTCACCGGCACTTCCCATCGCATACGCACACCAGCCACCATATTGAGGTTCATATTTTGATGGATTTTTTATAAAGGCATTTTTATTT
Organism: Flavobacterium chryseum; assembly: GCF_004362015.1. GTDB lineage: Bacteria > Bacteroidota > Bacteroidia > Flavobacteriales > Flavobacteriaceae > Flavobacterium. The sequence continues at coordinate 122,154 of NZ_SNWW01000004.1, read as the reverse complement.
TCGTTTGACGAAAAATTATACGTCACACCTTGGTAAGAAGTTGAGATTTCTTTTTTTCCTTTAATTGCTTTACCCTGATTAAAATATCCTACGGGATCATAACCCTGAATGGCAACTTTGTTTTCTAAATTATATTGGTTAACTCTTTTGGCATCATTTTGAGCAAATGAAGTGCCTGAAACCAAAATCAATAAAAGTAATACTAGCTTTTTCATCTTATTTTATTTTAAGTTTTTTAATACTGAAACAAGTAATTCTGTTGTAATCCGTTGTTTAAAATCAGGAGAAATATATTCGAAAATTATATCGCTCTCCGTATTCACAACAAAAACAGACGGAACCGGTAAAAAACTCTTATTGAATTCATTAGAATGTACGTTAATTACGGTTTTGTAGTTTTCAGGAGCCTCAAAAGCAATTCCTGTCGCTTTTATTAATTCTCCTTTTGAGTCAGAAAGTAATGTGTATTTTAGCTTGTCTTTTTCTGTTGTTACTTTTAAATTTTCTGGAGAATCAGGACTTACAGCAATAATTTGATATCCCAAATCGATAATTTGTTTTTCGGCTTCTGCCAGTGCCTGCAAATGCATGTTGCAATACGGACACCAGCCTCCACGATAAAAAACAAGAACTGTTTTTTTCTTTTTGAGTAAGTCTGAAATATTTACATCTGTATTTTCAGATGATTTTAAAGTAAGGTTTGGAATCTTTTCTCCTATTAACAAAGGAGAGATATCAGTCGCAGATTTAGCAATCATGTTCTGCGAATTAGCAACCGAAGTGAGGGTTACTAAAAAAATAAAAAGTATTTTTTTCATAGTATATTGTTTTACATCTTTTTGATGATGTAAAATTATTATACTATGAAAAAACGAAATGTCGGCTAATTTACACTTAGCCCAAAATAATTATAATTTGGTGATATCCTGTATGATAATTTCTTTTCTGTTGTAGCTCAAAAGCTGATTGGTTTCCATTTCATTCAGCAGTTGTGTCGCAGTCTGTCTTGAAGTACAGATAATTTGGGCAATATCATTTTGAGTCAAATAATTTTCAATTGCTACTGAATTTCCTTCTCTGACACCTTCCTGTTCTGCCCAGTCTTTTAGAAATTGATACAATCTCGTTTTGGCATCTTTGGAAATTAAATTGGCATAACTATTTTTGATACGCTTCATTTTTAAACCCACAAATTTGGTATAAGAAATGGCCAATGTTGGATTTCGAAGTAATAAATCTTCAAAATCAGACATTAAAAAACTGCAAATTGCAACATCGTCAGAAAGTACTTTTGCATATTCTTCGACTTTATTATCCGTTTCTAAAGTCAATTCTCCAAATAAATCTCCTTTTTGAATAATGTCTTTTATCGTTTCGTTACCCTCTTCATCAATAGCAACAATTTTTATATTTCCTTTTTTAAGTAAAAAAATTCGAGGCACATCTGAAGATGAAAAATAAATAATTTCTCCTTTAGATGCTTTTTTAAAACCTGTAATAATGCACAATTGCTTGATTTGCGAATAACTAAGTGTTCGAAACAATTTATGATCCCGCAAATACCAGTATTTTAAATCTTCGTACATAGAATTAATTTTCTTTGTGTAAATGTAACAATTTTAGCATCTAAACAAAAAACCCTTCCGAAGCTGTGGGCCTGAAAGGGTTTAAAAATATATTTTGTAAGGAAATTTATCCTGCAATAACTGATCTTGAAATTACGATTTTCTGAATCTCAGAAGTTCCTTCATAAATCTGGGTAATTTTTGCATCACGCATAAAACGTTCTACGTGATATTCTTTCACATATCCGTTTCCTCCGTGAATCTGAACGGCTTCAACAGCAGTATCCATTGCTACTTGCGAAGCGAATAGTTTTGCCATTGCACCACTTACATCGTAGTTTTTGTGCTGATCTTTATCCCAGGCTGCTTTCATACATAAATGACGCGCTGCTTCGATATTCACCGCCATGTCTGCCAATTTAAAAGCGATTGCCTGATGATTGCAGATTTCAGTTCCGAATGCTTTGCGTTCTTTAGAATATTTCAAAGCCAATTCATAAGCGCCTGAAGCAATTCCTAAAGCCTGAGAAGCAATCCCGATACGTCCGCCGGCAAGTGTTTTCATGGCAAATTTAAATCCGAAACCATCTTCTCCGATTCTGTTTTCTTTTGGAACTTTGACATCACTAAACATTAAAGAGTGTGTATCAGAACCACGAATTCCCATTTTTTGTTCTTTTGGACCAACTGAAAAACCAGGCATATCTTTGGTCATGATCAAAGCATTGATTCCTTTGTGTTTTTTCTCCGGATGCGTTTGAGCAATTACCAAATAAACCGAAGCCGTATTTCCATTCGTAATCCAGTTTTTAGTTCCGTTTACGATATAATGGTCGCCCATATCTACAGCTGTTGTTTTTTGAGAAGTTGCATCACTTCCTGCTTCCGGCTCGCTTAAGCAAAAAGCACCGTGAATTTCACCCGAAGCTAAACCCGGTAAATATTTTTGTTTTTGTTCTTCAGTTCCATATTCCTGTAAACCCCAGCAAACTAAAGAGTTATTTACAGACATTACCACAGAAGCCGAAGCATCTACTTTAGAAATTTCTTCCATCGCAATTACGTATGAAATGGCATCAAGGCCACTTCCTCCGTATTTTGGGTCAACCATCATTCCCATGAAACCCAGTTGTCCCATTTTTTTAACCTGCTCTGTCGGAAAAATTTGTTTTTCATCACGTTCAATAACACCCGGCAGCAATTCGTTTTGAGCAAAATCTCTTGCAGCTTGTTGAATCATTAAATGTTCTTCGGTAAGGTTGAAATCCATAGTTTTTTTATTTTTTGTTTTCTAAACCAAATTTCAAGACATCTAGTTCAGCAATTGTTACTTCTTTTGTTTTTTGAATGCTTTTTTTATTCAGTATTTAAGGTTTTCAAAGATAATTTTTAAAAGTGAATTAACAATGCATGCATATAATTTTAAGATATTACCACGAATCACGATAACGTTTTCGTAATTATCTTGAATTTTATGTCGACTTAACTTGATTTTGCAACATTTTCTCTAAAATTAAGAATTAAGTTATTGATTAAAAAACACAATTTAGTAACGTTTGCATAATATGAATATAATTAAAACCAAATGTTGCAAAACCACGTATATCTACGTAAAGCAAGTCTTACTAATTTGATTATGAATACAGTACAATAAAAAAAATTGAATGTAAAGTGTTAAAATATAATAAATTAGCCTTAGTTTTGTCCACAAAAAAAAAATAAACATCGTTGAGTATGAAAAAGATTTTACCATTAATTACCATTATTTTAAGTTTACAATTTTCAACAGTTTCCGCACAAACTAAATTAGAAGTAGGCGGAGTTATTGTTCCAAGAACTCTTGATTTCAAAGGCAAGACCTTGACCTTAAATGGTGTTGGGGAGCGTTCTAAAATGTTTACAGAATTATATGTACAAGCTTTGTATTTATCACAACTGACTCAGGATGCGAATCTTATTCTGGAAAGTGATATCGAAATGGCTATCAGAATTCAGATAACCTCATCATTGGTTACATCAAAAAAGTTATCAAAAGCATTGGCCAAGGGAATGGAAAAATCTGTTGGGGAAGTCGGAATTCTAAAATTATCTAAAGAGGTACAAGAATTAGAAGCTTTAATAGGTAGAGAAGTTACGAAAGCAGGTGACAGTTTTAACTTAATCTACAATCCTTTTGACAAATCATTATGGATTTATAAAAATGAGAAATACGAAGGTAAAATTGAAAGTTTCGAATTTAAAAAAGCATTTTTTGGTATTTGGCTTTCAGAAAACCCGGTAGACAAAGATTTAAAAAATGAGTTATTAGGTAAAAACAACTAATTTAAAAACCATTTTCAGATTTCTGCAACAATAAAGTATTCGCATTAATCAATTCTATATATTTGCTAAAAATAAACATATCTCATTAAAATGAAAGATTTATTACAGCAATTTGAAAATAAAGAACCTGAAATTGTTTTTAACTGGAAAGATTCTGAAACAGAAGCTGAAGGCTGGACAGTAATTAATTCACTTCGTGGAGGAGCCGCAGGTGGTGGAACAAGAATGAGAAAAGGCTTAGATATGAACGAAGTTTTATCTTTAGCCAAAACAATGGAAGTAAAATTTTCGGTTTCGGGTCCTGCAATTGGAGGCGCTAAATCCGGAATTAATTTTGACCCGAATGATCCTCGCAAAAAAGGTGTTTTGCAACGATGGTATAAAGCGGTTTCGCCTTTATTAAAAAGCTATTACGGAACTGGTGGAGATTTGAATGTTGATGAAATTCATGAAGTTATTCCGATGACGGAAGAATGTGGTGTCTGGCATCCGCAGGAAGGTGTTTTCAACGGACATTTTAAACCAACCGAAGCTGATAAAATCAATAGAATTGGACAATTACGTCAAGGTGTAATTAAGGTAATCGAAAATCCTAAATTTTCACCGGATGTAACTCGTAAATATACTGTTGCCGATATGATTACTGGTTATGGAGTTGCAGAAGCTGTTCGTCATTTTTATACAATTTACGGCGGAGATATAAAAGGTAAAAAAGCAATTGTTCAGGGTTTTGGAAATGTAGGTTCTGCCGCAGCTTTTTATTTAGCTGAAATGGGCGCCAAAGTTATCGGGATTATTGATCGCGATGGCGGATTAATTAAAGAAGAAGGTTTTTCTTTTGAAGAAATCAGAACGTTGTTTTTAAACAAAGACGGAAACAAATTAGTGGCCGACAATATGATTCCGTTTGAAGAAATCAACTCTAAAATATGGACAATTGGTGCTGAAATTTTCACGCCTTGTGCCGCTTCTAGACTGGTTGCCCAATCTCAAATTGACAGCTTAATTGCAAACGGATTAGAAGTTATTTCATGCGGAGCAAATGTTCCTTTTGCGGATAAGGAAATTTTCTTCGGATCGATCATGGAACAAGTGGATCGCAAGGTAAGTTTGATCCCTGATTTTATTTCAAACTGTGGAATGGCAAGGGTTTTTGCTTACTTCATGGAGAAAAAAGTTCAAATGACGGATGAGGCTATTTTTAATGATACTTCTGAAATTATAAAAAATGCAATTGTAAAAGCGCATGCTTTAAATGCATCAAAAACAAACATTAGCGCAACGGCTTTTGAAATTGCACTGAAACAATTAGTATAATTCTTTTATACTTTATATTTTAAACGAGTCAAAGAAATTTGGCTCGTTTTTTTGTTGTAGCATATTAAATTGATTAAGAAGATTTTAAACTTTGTCATGAGAGTTTCACGCAGATTTGGCAGATTGAGCAGATTTTTTGGTTAGCTTTTTGTTTTTGCCACACATTAATTGATTAAAATGATTTTTTAAATTTAAGCTTAGGTTTCACGCAGATTTCATACAAATTTAAGCAGATTTAAATTTTATAATTATTGATTAAAAAATCAAAAAGAAAAATCTGCTCAATCTGCCAAATCTGCGTGCAAAAAAACAACTAGTTACAAAACAATCTCAGCCCCGTGATTGTAAACAATTTTTAGTACTTTTAAACGTTTTTATTAAATACAATTACAAAATTCAGAATCACAATGGCTTCGACAGATTCTTCAGACAAAAAGAAATCACTATTAATCACCACAGCGATATATGCAGTAATTCTATTATTATTGTTTTTTATACGTTTTTGGCCTCCATACAATCCCGAAAACAATTCAGCACTCGCTGAAGGTGGCGGCGGTGGCGGTGTAACCGTAAATTTTGGAGATAGTGATTTAGGTTCAGGATCAAATTATAAAAGCGAAGTTTTAGATGTTAAAAACGAAGCCAAGCAAACACCTGCAAAAGCAACTCCGGAAGAAGCTATTATTACGCAAGAAAACGCAACTACTGACGAAGAAGATGTAATTATTCCTGTAAAAGAAAAGCCTAAAAAAAATATTCCAGTTGTAAAACCGGAAACAAAACCTGTACCTCAAAAACCAAAAGTTTCGAATTCTACAAATGATGCCTTATCAAGTATTTTAAAAGGTTCTAATAAAGGCGGAGACGGAGATGATAAAGTGGCAGGAAATAAAGGAAAAGCTAACGGAAGTTTAGGATCTAATGGTTATTATGGCACCGGAGGTTCTGGTGGCGGAACTGGCGGAGGAAACGGAACCGGAAATGGTATTGGTACCGGAAGCGGTTACGGAGCCGGAAGCGGCGGAGGTTCTGGAGGCGGATCAGGATATTCATTAGGAAACCGAAAAGCGCTATCGAAACCCGCACCAAAATATACGTGTAACGAAGAAGGAAAAGTTGTAGTTGAAGTTACAGTCGACCAAAACGGAAGAACGATTAGCGCAACTGCAGGAATAAAAGGAACAACCAATACAGCAAGCTGTTTATTAGAACAAGCAAAAATCGCTGCAATGAATACAAAATGGTCACCAGATGATAATGCGGCAGCAAAACAGGTTGGTAAAATTGTTTATAATTTTAGTATGAATTAAAACACGAATTGTACTAATTTCACGAATTAAATTTTATAAAAAAAAGGCTTTCTGATGATTTCAGAAAGCCTTTTTTGTTTCTTTTTCGTCTAGTTTGTCATTTCGACCAAAGGGAGAAATCACACTCGTAACTCGACAACGATTAGCGATTTTCTTTGCGGAATAACTAGTGTGATTTCTCCCTTCGGTCGAAATGACAAGATTGTGCTAAATTTATTCTGTGAGATCAATATCGCATCGGTTTTTTGCGTGAGGGATAGGAGCTAGCTACCGAAGTAGCGCGGATAGCCCGACCGCAATAAAAAAATGGGCGAATCAACGTTATGCTGATTAGCCCATTTTTTTTATTGTGGTCACGCCCTAATGATAAATCTACTTGGGACTTGTAGCAATTACAAATTTCAAATTGTTCTTCACTCCTATTTGCAATACATCCACTAAATCCTGTACTTGCAGATTAAACGGAATTCGAACTACAACAGTTTGTTGTTTATCTGCTCCAATTTTAGACATTAAACTTGTTTCCAGATTTTCAAAATCTACGGGTTCTTTATCTATATAGAACTTTTTATCTTCTGTAACCGATAAACTAATTAATTGTTTATTGGTTTTTTCATTTGATTTCGCTTTTGGCAATGTCATTTTGATAACATTAGGATTTGCAAGCGTTGATATAATTAAGAAAAACAACAGCAAGAAAAACATAATATCACTCAATGATGAAGTCGCTACTTCGGCATGAAATCTTCTTTTTCTTTTAATAGACATACCTTATGCTCTTTGAATTATATTTACAAATTCTAAAATTTGTTTCTGAATTTTTAAAGCAAAATCATCAATTTTTCCGTTCAGTAAATGGTAAGCACTATACGCAATAATACCCACAATTAATCCTGAACCAGAACTGATCATTTTTTCATATAAACCACCGGAGATATTTCCGATACTAATATTTTCAGTAACCGAAATGCTGTAGAAAATTTTAATAACCCCGGAAATAGTTCCAATGAAACCTAACGTTGGCGCAATACCGGCGATAAGTCCAAGATGACCTAAACGTCTTTCCATTTCACCAATTTCAATATCAGCAGCACGGTCCATATTCGATTCGATTTCAGCAATTGGTCTTCCAATTACCAAAACACCTTCTTTTAAAATATTTGCAGCTGCAGTATCGCTTCTTTCTACAATTGTTCTCGCCAATTCTATATTTCCTGCATTCAATTTATCTCCAACATCCTGCATTAATCTTGCATCAATTTTAGACGCTTTACTAATATATAAGTAACGCTCAAAAATAACGTAAATCGTGTAAAACAGTAAAATGGCAATTGGTATTAAGAAAAAACCTCCTTTTAGGATAAAACCTAAAACAGAGATTTCAGTATTTGGAGCAATTTTCTCGATAACTACGTTAGATGCGGCGTTTGCAATGGTATCTGTTTGTAATTGAATGAAACTAAACATATATTAATTCTGGTTTTTAATAATTAATTCTAAAAAATATTTGAAATTTGCACTAAAGATAATTTTCACTGTAATATTAAACTAAAAAAATCGAAAATTATTTCAATTCAACACTATTTTATCCAAAATAAATGAACTACCAGGAAACAACAAATTGGATGTTTAACCAATTGCCAATGTACCAACTGCAGGGCGCTTCGGCATACAAAGAAGATTTAACGAATATCAAATTGCTTGCGGCGCATCTTGATCATCCGGAGAAGCAATTAAAGTGTATTCACGTTGCCGGAACGAACGGAAAAGGATCGACATCACACATGCTGGCTTCAGTTTTGCAGGAAGCGGGTTATAAAGTAGGTTTGTATACATCTCCGCATTTGAAAGATTTTAGAGAGCGAATTAAAATTAACGGAAAGGATATTTCTGAAGATTTTGTTTGTGAATTTGTTGCGAAACACAAAGATTTTTTTGAAGCAAATGACATGAGTTTTTTCGAAATGTCAGTAGGTTTGGCTTTTGATTATTTTGCCTCAGAAAAAGTAGACATTGCTATTATTGAAGTTGGTTTGGGAGGAAGATTAGATGCCACGAATATTATTACGCCTTTGGTTTCGGTAATTACCAACATCGATTTAGACCATACTCAGTTTTTAGGAAATACAACGACAGCAATTGCGGGAGAAAAAGCCGGAATTATAAAGCCAAATGTTCCTGTTGTAATTGGTGAATATACAGAGGAAACGGAAATCGTATTTTTGGCCAAAGCCGAAGAAAACAATGCGCCAATTTATTTTGCTGCTGATCTAATTTCCGGAGTTTTTCCTTCTGACTTAATTGGGGATTATCAGTTTCATAATAAAAAAACGGTTCAGCAAGTCATTGCTCTTTTAAACTCAAAAACCGATTTTAAGGTTTCTATCGAGAATTTAAAAACCGGATTGTTGAATGTGTCTAAAAATACCGGCTTACAAGGAAGATGGCAGCAACTGGGAGAAAATCCGAAAATAATTTGCGATACTGCGCACAACAAACATGGTTTAGCAGTTGTAATGAATCAGGTTCAGAAAGAAACTTTCGAAAATTTACATATTGTTTTAGGCGTTGTTAACGATAAAGATCTGGATTCGATTTTGCCTCTTTTTCCTAAAAAAGCGCAATACTATTTCTGCAGACCAAATTCTGCCAGAGGTTTAGCAACTGTGATATTAAAAGATGCGGCGAAAAAATATAATTTGATAGGAGAAAAATATAATTCTGTTGAAGATGCTTTTGCCGCAGCGAAGAATAATGCCGGTAAAAACGATTTCATTTATGTTGGAGGAAGCACTTTTGTTGTTGCTGAATTGCCTTTAAAATAAGCAAAACAAAATTTGCAGAAAAAAGTTTGAAAAAATCATTTTAATAACAAATTCATAAACAGCAAGATATAATGAATTTAAAAAAAAGTTTTCTTTTTTATTCTATTTTCTTTGCAGAACTCAAAAACTAGCGTATATTTGCACTCGCAATCACAAAATGATAGCAACCTAGTAAAATAGGGCGATTAGCTCAGCTGGTTCAGAGCACCTCGTTTACACCGAGGGGGTCGGGGGTTCGAACCCCTCATCGCCCACAGAACACAAATAAAGCCATTGGATTCCAATGGCTTTGTTGTTTAAATAACTTATAGTAAACAGTCACACTCTTTTTACGTTTAATCTGTTACTTTTAAATGTTGAATTTGCTCATCAACAATATCAAAGTGAAATTTTAGCGCGATAGGGCTTCCTGGAAATATTCCTGAACATTCTGCCGTTAAGATGCTTGTTGTGCCATTTTTGGTATATTCCAGTGGTTTCATCACTGATTTGTAGTTCTTGTTTGAGTGATCGATCCACCGCTCTATTTCAATTCTTCCTTTATGCGTTTTGCCTTCGTCAAACACTTCTGCAGTTTCTGAAAACAAATTGGCATAAGTCACAGCGTCAAATTCATTCTGTGCTTTAATCAAGTCTGTTAATACTTTTGGTAAGTTCATTGTTATTATTTTTAGATTATTAAATTGTTGGTACAGTACCGCCATCGATTACATATTCAGTTCCTGATAAATAACTGGCTCTCGGAGAAACAAGAAAACCAACCAATTCAGCTACTTCTTCCGGCTCAGCGGGTCTGCCGTATGGTATTCCACCCAATGCATCCATTACACCTTGCTGTGCTTCTTCTACAGTGCTATTGGCGTTTCTTGCAATCTCAGCCAGCCAAGCTTTCGATGCTCCTGTATTGATCCATCCAGGAGAAACAGTTAGCACCCGAACACCTTTAGGCGAAACTTCATTCGATAAACTTTTACTATAGTTTCGTAATCCTGCTTTTGCAGCCGCATATGGCAAAGTGGAATCATACAGTGGCAGTATTCCCTGGATAGAAGCTATATGAATAATGACACCGTTTTTTCTATCTATCATTTGAGGTAAAAACCCTCTGTCCAGTCGAACCGGAGCAAGCAAATTAGCCTGTAGAGTTGATTCCCAATCTTCATCAGATAATGCAGTAAAGCCACCGGCAGGTGTTGTTGAAGAACCAAGATTGTTTACCAAAATGTCAAGCCTTCCGTAAGCCAACAGCACTTCGCTGACAACTTTTTGTGTTCCTTCTGCTTTACTCAAATCGGACGGAATGAAATGCAGCTTGCTGTTTTCTTTTTCCGGTGCATTTCTTGCAGTGATAATAACCGTTGCACCAGCTTGTAGAAGCCTTTCTGCAATTGCTCTTCCAGCTCCTTTTGTGCCTCCTGTTATTAAGGCAATTTTGCCTAATAATTCGTTTTGATAATCCATTTCATATTCGTTTTAAAATTGTTAGGCACAAATTTCTGAAGTATGTAAGTTTCTCACAAGTACGGAATTACGATTCGGATAGGGATAAATTTTTCCCCTATTGCAAGAATTGGTAGATAGGCTTACTTTTGTAGTATGTATGAGAGAAAAACAATACCGAACTTAAATTGTGGACTTGATCTTATAGGTGAAGTGCTCTACGGCAAATGGAAGATACGTTTGCTTTGGTTCATTAATGAAGGATTTCAAAGACCGAGCGAATTGCAACGCAAAATACCGGATGCTTCACGCAGGGTTCTAAATATTCAGCTTAAGGAATTAGAAGATCATGAACTTGTTTCAAAAGTAATTTACCCTGTTGTGCCGCCAAAAGTTGAATATAGCCTGACGGATTTTGGAAAAACACTAATTCCTGTAATTTCAGCTATTGGGAATTGGGGAGAAGAGCATGAAGAACGTTTACGATCACTTATTTTAAAACGTTTAGATTAAAATTAAGATGTAGAAAAACTGATACTCATTTTGTTTTACCCTCAGTTAACTTTTTCTATCTCACACAGAGTTTATCATTGTATATACCAGCAATTTATGAAGTTTTAATTATAGAAAAATCATGATCTGCTAATCACTTAGCCTTTAAAAACGTCAGAATTACAATTAAGTGTTCGACTGTACTCCCAGATATCTCACCAAAATTTACAACCTCTAAAGTCATTTGATTTTGGAGTTTTTTTATGCCTATATTTTCGAATCTTAAGAATTTAGATAGCGGCTCTGCTAAGAGCATTCATACAGCACTTCACTATAACTGTTTATAGATCTGAGATTAAATTCAAATCGTAAGGCTTAGATTAATAAAAAATAATTTTGAATCTTATAAAAAGTAAGAACACTTGTAGGATTTTTAACTATCTTTATCTTTAACAATCTAGTTTCTAATATAATAACTAATGACAGATGAAAATAAATTCAAATCCGTTAAGTGTAACAGTTGTTACTGTTGCGCTTATTATTTCGAATATTTTATATGCTCAAAAGGCGAAACAACCTAATATTTTAATCATTTGGGGAGACGATATTGGATGGGAAAACGTCAGTGCCTATGGCATGGGAGTAATGGGATATACTACTCCAAATATTGATCGAATTGGAACCGAAGGAATAAAATTTACCGATCACTACGCACAGCCTTCATGTACTGCAGGGCGTGCCGCCTTAATTACGGGGCAATATCCTATTCGCTCAGGAATGGTTACAGTTGGTGTACCGGGGGACAAATTAGGACTTCAGGCTTCATCTCCAAGTCTGGCAGAAGTCTTGAAAAAAGCAGGATATGCAACAGGTCAATTTGGAAAAAACCATCTTGGAGACCGAAACGAACATCTTCCAACCGTACATGGCTTTGACGAGTTTTTTGGCAACTTATATCATCTAAACACACAAGAACAGTCAGAATATGCAGGCTATCAGAGTTATGCTAAAAATTATCCCGGCGGTCCAGAAGCTTTTGCTAAGAAATTTGGTACCAGAGGAGTATTACACTCTTATGCAACAGGTAATGACAATACTAAAATTGATCCTAAATTCGGTAAAATCGGCAAACAGACAATAGAAGATACGGGACCTTTGACAATGGAAAGAATGAAAGATTTTGATGCAGCAGAAGTAATTCCGATGGCTGAAAAATTTATGAAAAAAACAAAAGAGGATGGCAAACCATTTTTTGTATGGCTTAATACAAGTCGTATGCATGTTTATACGCACTTAAATGAAAAATGGAGCCATGCAGCCGATACAATAAGCCACGATGATGATATGCACGGGGCTGGGATGATGCAGCATGATCACGATGTAGGACTTGTGCTAGACTGGCTCAAACAAAACGGATTGGATGAGAACACGATTATCTGGTATTCAACAGATAACGGTCCTGAACATTCTACTTGGCCTTATGGTGCTACAACACCTTTTAGAGGAGAAAAGATGACGACTTATGAAGGAGGTGTAAGAGTCGTTTCTTTGCTAAAATGGCCGAATGTAATCAAACCTAACCAAACCCTAAACGGTATTCAGGCGCACATGGATATGTTTACCACGTTTTCAGCTGCCGCGGGAGTAACAGATGTCACCGAACAGGTAAAGAAAGATAAAAATCAATACATAGACGGAATCAACAATCTTGATTACTGGCTAGGCAAATCGAAGAAGAGTAAGCGTAACGATTTTCTGTATTACCATGAAAGCAAACTGATGGCCGTTAGGCAGGGACCTTGGAAAATTCATTTTAGTACGACGGAAGATTATTATGATGACATTACTCCGAGAGGATATCTTATATTCAACCTCCGCAGTGATCCTTTTGAGAGTTACGACAATAAAGATTCATACGGACACTTAGCACAGAGAACTTCGTGGATTGTAGCTCCGATGATGGAGGTTGTTCAGGAGCATTTGAAAACTTTGATTCAATATCCGCCAGTTCAAAAAGGATCAACATTTGATGTTTCCAACATTGTAGAGCAGACTCTTGAAATGAATAAAAAAGCAACGGAAAAATAATTTTAATGAACTATTATTTTCATTTTTCTTACTTTATAAAACTAAATTATTTAATTGTTAGTTTCTAAAACATCGCAGAAAATGGTTCGCAAGGATCACCAGGAAACTCCTTAAGAAATTAAGGAGTTTCTTTTATGTTTACTTTTCTCAATCTTAAGAATTTCTTTAAATGAGAATTTTTGCTTTTCTACGTATTCCTTTTGATTCTAATTCAGAATGGAAAGAACTTATAACTTCTAAAATGCAATAATAATTTTTAACTATATTTGACCGGAATATTCGTTTGTTTAGCAATTTCAATATATTGAATTTCAATCCAAATTAAAAATGAAAAAAAATCTAATAACTCTTTTATTTGTATTCACCGTTATAAATATATTTGGGCAAACGTCAACCAATTCAAAATCTGGCAAGAATGAATATTCTAACAATAAAGACTTAACTATTAATGATATAGTTACTAATAAAGTTATAAAACAGGTTACAAAACCACCATTAGATGAAGCTGCTATCCTAATTTATGATTACGACGGTTCTCTTTTTTCATTTGATTTAGAATCTGAACAAATTGGCTGGACAGTAAAAGCTACAGATGCTTATACTGAAATGTGTGCAAATGCAATAACGCTACAGGATGGAATTGTATACGTTCCGTTTATTAACGGTGAGATTTTCGCAATTGATAACCAAACAGGAGATGTTTTTTGGAAATCAAGGTTGGGTACTATTAAAGATCAAATTGTACTAAAAAATCAAATTCCAATTATAAATAATGGAAAACTGTTTATAACTACTCAAGGGCCAAACAATAACATTTATGCTCTTGATATAAAAGATGGCAGTTTAGTATGGAATTATAAGCTAGATGCTGCAAATAATGATATTCCGGTTCTCTTTTTTGACAACAAAATTTTTACCCAAAGTGGAAACAATTTCTATAGTTTTGAAGCAAATACAGGAAAACTTCTTAATCAAAAAAGCTTTGACGAACCTATATCCGGAAAACCAGTAACTGATGGCGAAAATGTATTTATAGCCAATGAAAAAAATGTGCTTTTTGCTTTAAGTCCAGACAAGCTAGATGTTTTATGGCAATTCAAATTCGATGAAAATCAACATAGTATCAAGGAACGTATATTTTGCAAAGACAAAAAAATATATTTTGCAGCACAAGGCCCGGAAGTTTCTTCGATTTACGCTGTGGATTCAAAAACAGGAACTCAGATTTGGAAAACTGACTTTAAAGATGACAGCATTGATTACATCATTGAGGAAAGTGATAATGTTTGGGGATATACTCATAAAGCAAAACTTTTTCAAATAGACTTAACGAATGGTGAAACAGCATTCGAAACAAAATTAACAACCAAACCTATTTCAAACATTGAATTTGCAAAAGATGATGAATCGTTGTTTTATTATTCTGATGCTGCTTTAATTCAATTTGAATTTAAAACAAAAGACGAAAACGAAGTTTATCTTCGAACTTCTATTAAGGATGACGTCTATAGTGCCTTTGTAAAAGTAATTCGTTAATCACATAAGGAAGAAGCTGCATCAATAATACCTGGTATATCTAAAGAGAATTACCATTACCAACTAAATTTAAATCCGGTTTTAAGGTTGAAGTTGGTCTCGAAAAACAAAAAGTCCGTTATGTCTTTACTGATGTTAATGATGATTTTATTGAGCTTTCAGACATCATTGATGAATTTTGGATTTTTCTAAAAGTTTGCGCTTCTATAACTGCAATTAGCCAAATTGTTGCAGACAAACTGCGTTAAGCGTCTTTTTTCTTTAAACATCGCCCTCTAGGCTCATCGCCTTCATGAAGCACAATTTCAGAATGCAAAAACTGCGCGGCATCTGCAGAATCTTTCACTTTAATGGCGCTTCGTTCTAACATTTCAGATTCAAACTCTGTCAACACACTTTCTCTTACTCCCGCTTTTCTCCATTGCGATAAAGGCCTACACTCTTTTATGATTCCTCGGGCCAGCGAGAGCGCGTCGAGCAGTGCCTGATTTGCCCCCTGCCCTTTGAACGGGCTCATTGGGTGAGCAGCATCTCCGATTAAAGTTACCGCTCCACTTTTCGCTAATAATTCTGATTGAAGTAATTCCCGATCATATACGGGATAGCCAGAAATTTGAGCTTCCAGAGTCGCTGCTAAAATCTGAGGAATTGGGTCATGCCATTGCGTTCTACGGCAAGCTTCTTCCTTGAGTGCCAGTGACCCTTGCACGCTTAAAGACTTTGCTTCTTCTTCCGACATTGGAAAACTGAGTTGCCACATTACCGAATCTGCATTATAAGGCATTATGTAAATGCGCTCATTACCATTGGCAGTTTGAAAAACAGTAGCTGAATCGAGTAAAGAATTATCAAGACCTTCGAGAGCACTCAATGGGCAAATGCCTAATATTACAATACAATCCAGATAACGCAAAGGAGCAATATCATCACCAATCAGCAACTTACGCACTGTACTTCGAATACCATCTGCGCCAACTACAAGATCAGCTTTGGCAGTTTTCATCTCTCCATTCACTTGAAAAGTTAAATCGATACCTTTATCATCACGTTCCTTAAAATCTATTAATTGATGTCCCCATTGTACAGCATCTTTTCCACCGAGTTGTTCCAATAAAGCTAAGCGTAAAGATTGCCTTGCGATATGCACATTGGTGCGTTTCGGAGCTGTTTTCGCTTCTGAAGGTATCCATTTTCTGATTCCCCATTCACCGATCACTTTTCCTTCTGTAGTATGAACCAGATGTCTTGTAGAAATTACGCCTTCTTGTAAAGAGAAAATTCCCAATCCCTCGATTGCTTTACTGGCTTGTTGCAAAGTAAGTCCGTAGCCTTGAGATCGGGCTTCGAAATTATTATCGCGTTCATACAGCGTAAAAGGAATTCCGCGGTGTAAACAAGCCACAGCCAGAGCCACTCCGCCTATTCCGCCACCAATAATGGCAACGTGCGGATAGTTTTCTTTATCTGCTTTTGGAGGATTAACGGAAGGGATTAAACCCGATCCGCTACAGTTTAAACATATATCTAAATGGGCTTTGGGTTTGATTGGAACAATACCTTCGCCATTTTTTTTTTCAAATTGATCAAGTTCCATTTGGTAGTGAAGTCGCACTTTCTTGCTAAGCCTTCGGCTTTTTTTGCCTCGTCCCTGACATTCGGGACAAATCACCCAGCTTGCTTCTTCATTTTCCACTTTTTCCAATTGCTCTTTATTTAACTTGATTTTGACTTTGTAATGATTACGATGTAAAAATAGTTTAAAAACAAAGAACTGAAAAATTGTAGAAATTATATTGGAACAAATACGAAGTCGGGAGACTTCGCATAACATGGATTTTCAATTTTTTTTATTTATTCCTAATTGTGGAAAAACAACTTCTTTTATATAATCCATTATGTATCTATCTGATCCTTCTATTTTATCTTTTAATTTCAACAATTCAGGAAAAATTATTTTGGCATTTTTTTCTCTTTGAAGATTTTCTTCTTTGCTAAATTCATTTGAAATAACGGTATTATCATACAGCAGAATACAAATAGATTCAACCAGTATTCCAATTTTTCGCTTTAGATATTTTCCTTCATTTATTGCGAATAAAATCATGGGCAAATAATGCATTTCAGCAAGAATTATTTCCTCATCTTGCTGATTCAAATATAATTTTTCATCATTTCCCCAAATATCTAAAATTTCCTTATCTAGATTCACGGATGATTTTCTTAAAGAATAACAATGTGTTGAATGACAATTTGAGCATTTTTTGGTCCACATTTCTTTAAAATTATAGAGTTCAAATGCACATTGAATTTTTGTCAATTCAAAAACATCTTCATGTTTACAATCTTTACAAGTTCTGGTTAATTTATAGTTCAATGTTTAATTTTTTTTATATTATTTAATTCCCATTCCGTTTAATTTTAGTTATGCTTTCATAATGAAATGGTTACTTTGTAATATTATTATTCATTCTCAACCAATTCAATATCCATAGTTTTTATCAATCCATCCTGAAAAGTGTAAACATGCTTTACAAATCCGTCAAACATTAAATCACCTTTTAAGCCTTTTACATTTTGATGCACTTTTACTTCTAAACTTCCGTTACCTCTTTCAACGAAACCAACTGGCTCCACTTTCGGATTAATCTCCGTCCATTGTCTTGTCCAATATTGTTTGATTTCATCGTGTCCGCTTATGTAGCCGCCTTCCCACGCTTTAGACCATTGTACATCTGGTTGCATTGTTGAAAGTGCGTTGTCAATGTTTCTTTCATTAAAAGCTGAGTATGCTTTTTTGATTACTTCTTCGAATTGAGTTCCTGATTGTGTCATTTTTTGAATTGGATTTTTTTCTAAGTTATTTTTAAAACGTGAATTACATATTTTTCCATAATAGAATTTGATTTGGATTTAGCACTTCATATTTTAAATCAAGTTCAATCCATAACTCTTCAAAATACAGTATAACTTCCGTATTATCAGAACGATAAATATTGTGTAATAAAAGGTTATAATTTCTATTTTTTGTCATTGAACCCGAATCCCCGTTTTCGCCAATGAATAAGAGAGCTAAATTCCAAATATCATCTTCGTTTACAAATTTCCTTCTTACTATATCATTCTTAATTTCTTCAACTGACCACTGTTTTTCAACATAATCATCATTTTCATTCAAATATCCAAAATATTCTCCACAAACAAAATCGCCACTACCACTTGTTTTATATTCTTTAGTTTCTTTATGATAAACAATTGGTCCGGCACCTATTAATTGCCCTCTTTCATCATCAGCATAAAAATCTCTATGCTTATAAGTAATAAATAAGTATTTAGAACTATCAATAAATTCATGTATAACATATTCGCTCCCAACAGAATTATTAATCATTTCCTGCACTAAATCTCTATCTATTTCCATAAACTATCGTTCTTGATTTGCTGTTTACTTTATCTGCGCTTTTTATGCTAAAAACTAAATTTTAAAATTGTCACGCCAATAACAGACGCCAAAACTACAAGTGAATAATAACCAATTCTTCTGCTTTTATTATCAATATTTTTGTTTTTTAAAATCTGAATCGATGATCTAATTAAAAGTGTACTAACAACTACGCAACAAATTCCAACAAGAATTTTATTATATGAAACGTAAACTGTCGCCATGCATACTAACATTACTAATAAAATTGGAATTCTGTATTTTTCCTCAAATGGAAGTTCCGTTTGTTGCTCTATTGGTTTAACTTGGCTTAATACGATCTCAAAATTTTCATGATTTTCAATTTGAGCCGGAACTAAAATAGTTTCCACAGCTGTTTTTCCTTTTATTGCATAACCTCCTTTTTTATCCTTAATAATCGAATGAATATCAGTAAATGGAATAGTAACTGTTGGTGTATTTGCTTGTTCTCTAACAATATTATTTTCTGAAAATGTCAGTCTAAAAGTTTGAAATATTATTTTTTGCCTTTTTAATCCTTTTGAAATTCCATATCCCATAGATAATATAAGGAATGGAATCATAAATGGTAAAACAGTTAAAACGTCTCCTTTTTCTTTTGCATTGAAAAATACAATTGCAAATCCAAAACTTATTGCAACCAAAAGAGTTGGCAATGACTTAATTATTAACTGCTTTTTTATTTCTTCAAATCCATTTTCTCTAATTTGGAATATTTCATTCATACGTTTATTACTTTAAAATTGTTGGTTTTGTTGATATCGTTATTAGGTAATGTTTACCTAATTTATGTATGCTAATATAGAATTAATTTTATTGAAGCTCCTGAAAAATTAATCTGTTTTTACAGAATCTAATTCACCGAATACTTCTTAGGTTTCATCCCGATATGCTGTTCAAAAACTCTTGAAAAATGACTAAGATTTGTAAATCCTAATTGATAACCAACTTCTGAAACCGACAGATGTTTATCTCTTAGCAATCGAGCCGCTTCCTGCATTCGCATCGATTGAAAATATTCAAAAACACCTTTACCAAAAGTCTGTTTAAAAAGTTTTCGCAATTTTGGCTCGCTCATTCCGGCTTCTTTGGCAAGTATGGCAATGTTGGGCGACTCGTCCAGATTAGACTGAAGCCTTAATTTGATTGCATAAATAGCTTTAATATCTTCGACATGCATATTACTTGTTGGCGTCGCTTCACGTTGTATTAACTGAGAAAAAATACAGCAAAGTAATTCCTCGCATTTCAGTTTACTGTAATGACTTTCTAAACTTTCAGACACTGGTTGCTTCAGGATTTCGCTGGCGGTTTTAATCATCTCTGGCGAAATGCCGGTTTCAAATGCAAAATTTTCCTTTCCATTTAAAATAGTTGTCACTACCGGATGAAGCAAATTACCAAAAACCTCACGTAAATATTTTCGCGAAACTGCAATTGTAATGCTTCTAAAAGAAGTTTTTGACGGCATCGTAAGCACGGCAGAAACAGCATGCATACAAATAAACACATTCGATTGTTCCGGTAATAAATTTTCTTCGGTTTGCATTGGTGACGGAAAAACATCACTTAGCATAAAAACAACATCTTCCTGCCCTTCCTCTAATATATTAGTGCGCTCAAGTAAAATTTCCTCTTTTAAATAATAATTTTGTATCATCATTCGAAGGTTGTTTTCTTTCCATGAAAATCCGGTGAGATAGCCTCCACCCTTACTTTCCGGAATATCTACAAAACGTCCACGGATAGTTGCACCAATAGCTTCTGCAAATTGACGCGTAATTCCTGAACCTTGTTTATCTATTACCGATATTTTCATTTACGACTATTTTATTATCATTTACAGTTATTTTATTCGTAAAAGTAACAATAATTTTGCTTTGTAATAAAACAATTAAAGAGATGAATACAATACTTAAAAATAAAAAGGTGGCAATTATTGGCGCAGGACCCGGAGGATTAACATTGGCACGATTACTTCAACTAAAAGGTGTTGATGTAAAAGTTTACGAAAGAGACGAAAACAGAAATGTAAGAGTACAAGGCGCAACGCTGGATATCCATACTGACTCAGGATTAAAAGCGCTTGAAGCGGCTGGTTTAATGGATGTATTTAAAGCATCCTACAGACCTGGCAATGACCTATATCGTATTGTTGATAAAAACGCAACTGTTTTTCATGATGACCACAAAAAAGATACAACCGATGATTTTGGAGATGCGTGGTTTAGGCCCGAAATTGATCGTGGCCCTTTAAGAGACATGCTAATAGATTCCCTTAAACCGGATACTATTGTTTGGGACAGCCATATTATTTCACTTGAAAAGAATGATAACAATTGTGAAATCATTTTTGAGAATGGTAAAAAGGCGAAGGCCGATGTTGTAATTGGAGCTGACGGAGCCAATTCTAAAATTCGTCCGTTTATTACGCCAATCAAACCTGTTTATTCAGGTGTTACTTATTTAGTATGTAATATTGATGATGCCAAAAAGAATGCCCCAAAAGTTTATGATTTATTAAAAGGCGGAAAAATTGCTGCGTTTGATGAATCAAAGACAATATTTGTAAGTGCAAAAGGCGACGGTACTATTGATATTTATATTGGTTTTAAAACAGATATAAACTGGGCTAAAGAAAGTGGTATAGATTTTAAAAATGGTAAAGAAGTTTCGAAATGGTTTAAAAAAGAATACGCAAATTGGGATAGTATCTGGCTCGAATTATTTGAAGACGAAAAAACCGAGTTTATACCAAGACCTTTGTACAGTATGCCGTTAGACCAATACTGGGAACCTCAATCTAATATAACATTGCTTGGCGACGCCGCGCACTTATTACCTCCAAACGGAGAAGGCGTAAATTCGGCAATGCTTGACGCTTTTAATTTTAGCGAAATTTTTACCAACGGAAATTTTACTAGTATAGAATCAGCCATTGCTTATTATGAAAAACAAATGTTCGAAAGATTTGTTAAGGAAGGAAAGGAAACTGGAGAAATGATGGATTGGATGTATGCTCCGGGAGGTTTACAAGTTATGGTAAACATGCTCAATCCAACATAAGAAATAGAATTGCTTATTTGTATTCACAAAAAAACTCCATTATTTCTAATGGAGTTTTTTATTATTTAATTTTATAATTATCCTTTAATCCAAACTCAGAATATATCCTAAATTAAAGTAAGGCATTATTCTTTTATTAAAATCGCTGTACATTAAACTTGCTTCAATTGGCCCTAAAAATGTTCTGTAACCGCCTGTTAGCGAATAACCAATTCCGTGTGTTGGAATAGTATTAAGTCTGAAATTGCTTGTAATAAAATCATAATACAATCCGTTTACTTTTGCTATTAAAAACAAATTGTTGGTAATCGCTTGCTGGTAACCTACTTTTAAACTTATCGCACTTGCCGTAAAAATAGATGCTTCCGGCAGACCTGAAAAAGTAATTTGATTTCTAATGACGTCGGTTAATCCGCCAATTACAAAATCATTCATAATGGCTTGTTTGTAATTAAAATTCATACCTGATTGCATTTCAACAAAAAAAGCATTTTTGTTAACGGGAAAATATTTTTCGAAATTAACTCTTAACTGTGTGTACGCATTTGAACTCAGAATATCACCATTATCATTATTCGCCAACTCATTACCATCCTGATAAATCGTAAAATCGACATTCTGATTATAAACGACACCCGCTTTAATGTAAATATTACTTCCACGGTTGGGATAAAGCGTCGTATTTAATGTATTGTGATGCAAAAACAAATAGGTATTCATGTAACGAAGATTTCCTTTCGCTTCAATTTGTGAAATTATTTTAGGTTCAAAATTTACATAACCTAAGCTCGTTCCTACACCCAATACCCAATTATTATCTGGCTGCCACACTATTTGAAAATCAGTAGTTTGACTTACCTGATTATAAAGTCCCGTGCTTGCAAATTCAGGATTGTATGTATTAATATCGATAGTTTCTACAGCTGCTACTAACTCCATTGTAAATTTTCGATCTTTTGTAAGATAGAAACCATAGCCCAGTTTGGCTCTTGGATTTTCTCCAATCGAAATATCAAATGCAGTTGTTGAAAAAGGAACTAAAAAACCTTTTTTCACGAATCCTGTCTTAAGTGCAATACCTGTAGTGGTGTTGTAATGAAGACCAAAACGCGTAAAAGTTGTTGGTGCTTTATCTACATCAAAAATAATTTTAGCTTTTCCCGGTGCTATCGGAACAAGCGAATAATTGATTTTTGTAAAGGTGCGGGTTGAAAATACAGAACGTATAGAAGTTCCTAATTGACTTGCAGTATAATAGGAATTCGGAACAAAATCAATAAGGTCTACAAAAGCAGTTTTTTCATAGTCAGGAATTCCTTCGACCTCATATTTGGAAATGAAAACAGAATCACTTTTTTGTTCCTTTATTGGTATAATTTCTTTACCGTAAATAAGGTCAAGGGAATCCTTTAATCGTTTGATTCTTGGATAAATTTCCTTTACTTTTTCAAGACCAATTCTGGTAATTTGTTCTTCTGCCGAAAAGCTGCTCGTGCCATAATTTTCCAGCGGATAATCAATATACACATCAACAAGTTTTTTTTGCTCTTCGAGATCTCTTACCGCGTTATAAAACGGAAGACGGCTTATGATATCAAGCGGAGATTGTATTTTATCAACGGGATTCTGATCGCCGGAAACGTCACTGCCGATAACAAAATCAGCACCCATTTCTCTAACATTGGCGACAGGAAAATTTCTTGCAATTCCTCCGTCAACTAAAATTTTTCCATCAATTTCGACGGGAGTAAACACAGATGGAATTGCCATACTCGCTCGCACAGCGTTTACAATATTTCCCTTTTTTAAAACCACCATTTTTCCTGTTGCAACATCGGCTGCAATACATTGAAAACCTTTATTGAATTGGCTAAAATCTTCTATTTCATAATACGGATAATATAATTCAGCCAGTTTGAGCCAAAGTTCATTCGATTCTATAAAACCGCGTTTCAGTGCCGGTTTCCCTCTTATTAAGGGCAACTCTAAGTAATGTCCAAATTCTTCTTTCTCTTTAAGATTTAATGTATTTACAGGAAGGTCATTCGACAATAAGGAAGTCCAGTCTAATGTTTTGGCAATTGCTAAAATTTGATCAGCATTATAACCAGCAGCGTATAAACCTCCTACGACGGCACCCATACTTGTTCCCGTTACATAATCTACTTTTAACCCCACAGAGTCAATCGCTTTAAGTACACCAATATGAGCAATCCCTTTTGCACCGCCGCCGCTCAGCGTAAGTCCAATTTTTGGACGCGTTTTTTGTCCGTTCGAAAATTGAACGGCAAACAGTAGTAAAATAAGTAAAAGTGCGCTGTGGTATTTCTTTCGCATGTATAATGTTTTGTCTCTCAAAAAAATAAAGATAAACATTTTCCTATATTTACAAAAGAAACTATTTTTGAATGGAGTCTCAAAATTCACGAACTTATTGTCAATCAGAGTGAACTCATCAAATAAGAATGTAATTTTTTATTAAAAGTTACATTTAGTCTTCAAAAAGGCAAATCTCAAACGTAGTTTTTTGGTGTTCTGATTTGTGCGAAATGTAACCGCCGTGCGCTTCAATTATATTTTTAGACAAAGTCAATCCAATTCCTGCGCCTTCATTTCGAGTTGTAAAAAACGGCAGGAATATTTTGTTTTCGATTTCCTTTTCTATGCCATTTCCGTTATCAGTAATTTTGATGAAAGTTCGATTTTCTTTGACTTCCGCCGAAATTAAAATCTGTTTCTCTTCCGTATCTTTTAGGGCATTTATACTATTGGTGAAAAGATTAATGAAAACCTGCTCCATTTGCTGTGAATCAACATTAATCCAGCGTTTAGATGAAATCTTATTTATAACTTCAATTTGATTTTCTTTAAATAACGGGTTCATAATCAGAATGCAATTATCTATCAAATCCTGCAACTCAATTTTCTCTTTTTTAGGAGAAGGCAGCATAGCCAGTTTTCGATAACCTTCAACAAATTTCTGTAAATGATCACTTCGTCTCAACATCGTTTCGACACTGTTTTTTACATCTTCTAAATCTTCTGCTGACAACGAATCCTGTTCGACCAAATCCTGCAAATTCTGGCAAATGGACCGAATTGGCGTTATGGAATTTAAAAGTTCATGCGAAATCACTTTCATCAAATTTACCCAAGCGTCTTTCTCTTTTTTCTCAACAACATTCTGAATTGAATCCAGCAAAACAATAAAATAATCTTTTTCGAAAATCTCTGTTCGCGAAGCCTGCAAAACGAATGTCTGCATATTTTGTTCGTTGATCCGAATTTCTACAGCCGTTTTTATTTCCTGAAAATTATCTTCTTCAATAATCTCGCACAAAGAAGGAAGTTGGTTTCTCAGGTATTTCCATTTTGAAACTTTAGGAACATTAAAATGGCTCGAAAAGTAATCGTTCATCAAAAAAATATCCCAATCGTTTTCCTTTTTTTTCAAAATGATAATTCCGGTTTCTATATTATTCAAAATCGAACGGTAAATAATATCTTTTGAAACCTGTTCGTTTTGTTTGCTTTTCATCGTATCATATAGCTGAAATAAATCAGTGTAACTTTTGTTGAATTTATGTTTTGAAAAATCAGAAGTAAAATCATTTTGCAGGATCGAAGCAATTGTTTTATCGTAAAGCAAAACAAAATTCCGAACATAAAAATACATTTCCCGAACCATCAAAAAAACTATAAAAAGCCCAAAAAAGCCGGTAAAAATCAAATTTATTTTAAAAAAATAAATCGAAATTTCAATTCCCAAAACAATGAAAATTAATCGTAGAAAAAGCAATTTATAGGTTTGAAATGTTTTAAACATATTTTTAAAATTAAAAAACGAGAATTATAAATTAAAAAAAATTGAAACCGTAATTTTTATCATATTAAAAACAAATTACAATTCATCCATTTTGATATTAATATTATATTTCTCTAAACGTCGATACAAATAACCTCTCGACAATCCTAATTCTTCGGCAGTTTTGCTGATGTTGTTGTTGTTTTTTAGCAACGCTTTTTCAACCGCTGCTCTTTCTACAGAAGAAAGCTGAATGTCATCCGGATTTTCTTTATAAGAAGTTATCGTTTCTAAATCTAAATCAGAAACTGTAATTTTATTGTTTTCACAAAGAATAACGGCGCGCTCAATTTTATTTTCCATTTCACGGATATTTCCGTTCCAGGCGTGTTTTTCGATCTGTTCCAACACTTTTTTGTCGAAAGTAATTTGATCTCTTCCGTATTTATCTCTCATTTTATCTAAGAGATATTCAGCCAACGGAATTTTATCTACATTTCGTTCCCGAAGTGGTGGCAAAACAATTTCCATTGTATTGATGCGATAATACAAATCTTCCCTGAAATTTTTATCAGCCACTTCCAGTTTCAAGTTTAAATTGGTGGCCGTAATAATTCTAACATTCAAAGGTCTTGCTTTTGTTTCTCCCAATCTTGTCACGGTTTTGGTTTGAATAACCTGCAACAATTTTGACTGCAAATGCAACGGAACATTTCCAATTTCATCTAAAAATATTGTTCCGTTTTGCGCCATTTCAAAACGTCCTGGTGTATCTGTTTTCGCATCGGTAAAAGCACCTTTGGCATAACCAAATAATTCACTTTCGAAAATATTCGAATTTAAAGAACCCAAATCAACGGCAATAAAAGGAGCGTTTTTTCTTTCGGATTGACTGTAAATATGATTCGCCAAAACAAATTTTCCGGTTCCGTTTTCTCCAAGAATCAAAACGTTTGCATCGGTTTTTGCCACTTTATCAGCCAAAGAATAGGCTTTTTTTATTATTTCAGAAGTTCCGATGAAAAAGTTGTTTTCAATTTCAATATTCTTGTCCTTTTTTTGTTCTTTACGAGATTTGTCAACAGCTTGTTTTACAGATTCAAGCAGTTTTTTATTTTCCCAGGGTTTCAGGATATAATCAAAAGCACCATTTTTCAAACCTTCAACGGCTGTTTCAACTTTTCCAAAAGCAGTCATTAAAATCACCACGGTTTTAGGAGAAAGGGTTTTTATTTCTTTCAACAAATACAAACCTTCTCTTCCGTCTTCAAAACCAATTCTGTAATTCATATCGAGCAAAACGACATCGATGTTCTTTTTCGACAATAATTCGACAATATTTTTCGGGTTATTAAGCGTATAAATATCTTCAAAATACTTTTTCAGGAACACTTTCGACGCAAAAAGTATGTCTTCCTGATCATCGATGATTAATATTGAGGCATTTGTCTTTTTCATTTTTGTTCGGTTTTGGACGAAAGCTGTCCAATTATGGACACTTTAAATTTCTTTAAAAGAATAAAATTGTCAAAATAAGGCAGTTACACTTTTTAAGTTTTTGGCACGAAAATCACATTATGACTAGCAAATCATCAAATATGAATCTCATTATTGCTGGTAAAAGTAACAAAAATAGATATCTAACAACAATATTGTTAATTATCTTCGTTTCGAGTTAACTTTCTTTTCTTGCGGTAATAAAAATTATTAAAAACATCAATCTTAAAACAACAATTATGATCAAAATTGAAAAACTTTCGAAAGTATTTAGAACCGAAGAAATAGAAACAAATGCTTTAAGCGAAATTACATTAACCATTAATCAAGGCGATTTTGTATCGATTATGGGACCATCCGGAAGCGGAAAATCTACTTTATTAAACATTATTGGCTTATTAGACAGTGCTTCTGGCGGAAGTTATCAATTGCTTAATCAGGAAATGGTTGGCACGAAAGAAAAAGCAAAATCAAAAGCGAGAAAAGAAAACATTGGATTTATTTTTCAAAATTTTAATTTAATTGATGAACTTTCTGTTTTTGACAATATCGAATTGCCGCTTATTTACAACAACGTCGCCGCTTTTGAAAGAAAGAAAAAAGTAATGAAAATTGCCAATAAACTAGGTATTTCTCATCGTTTAAAACATTATCCGCAACAGCTTTCAGGAGGTCAGCAGCAACGTGTGGCAGTTGCAAGAGCGCTAATTAATGATCCGAAAATTATTCTTGCCGATGAACCTACGGGAAATCTGGACAGTAAAAACGGAAATGAGGTTATGGAATTATTGACAGATTTGCACGCAAACGGAGCAACAATCCTGA
The DNA here is from genome assembly GCF_004362015.1 of Flavobacterium chryseum. Classification (GTDB taxonomy): domain Bacteria; phylum Bacteroidota; class Bacteroidia; order Flavobacteriales; family Flavobacteriaceae; genus Flavobacterium. The sequence continues at coordinate 94,606 of NZ_SNWW01000004.1, read as the reverse complement.
TGGTAACGCACTCTGAATATGATGCTTCGTTTTCACAAAAAACAATTGTAATGAAAGACGGAATCGTTCTTTCAGAAAAAACAAACAATAGAAATGTAAATGTTTTTGCAGCAAACTTAAATAATTAAGATCATGCTAAAAAACTGGATTAACATATTTATATATCATGTCAAAAACAACAAGCTTTTTACAAGTTTGAATGTTTTGGGTTTGAGTATTGGAATTGCAGGTTTGATTTTCGCTATTTTATATTGGAATGAAGAACATTCGTATGACCAGTGGAATCCTGAAAAGGATAAAATCTATTCGGTTATGAGTAATCTTGGAGGAGGAAATGTCTGGGCTGTATCTTCCGCAATTCCTGCCCCTATTTTAAAATCAACCACGTCTTACTTAGATACCTATTGCTATTTTAGAAATAATTACTCGAAGGAAACAATACAATACCAGGGAAAAACGGAGTTAGTTGATAAGATTCTTACGGCGCAAAGCAGTTTCTTTTCTTTTTTCCCTTTTGAATTTATTCGTGGTAACGCAAAAAGTGCTCTTAACGATCGCAACAGCATTGCAATTTCTGAAGAAACGGCTTCACGGTTGTTTAAAGATGAAAATCCGATGGGAAAACAAGTTCGATATGCTGAACTACTTTTCGTTGTTCGCGGTGTATATCGATTATCAGACAAATCTTCGGTGATGCCGTCTGCCGTTACAACGGTAATAGAAGAGGATTTAGAAAAAAACAGAGAAAGCTGGGGTTTGAATTATGGATTAATGCTTAAGCTAAAAAAGCAGAGTGACACAACTGCGGTTATCAAAAAATTGGATCAAATCTTCCTTGAAGAAAACTACAAAAAGCAGGCAAAAAATGAAGGGTTATCGCTTGAAGCCTTTATAAAAAGATACGGAAAACCGATTAAAGCAGAGTTATTACCCCTTAAGAGCGCAAGGCTGTATCAGGGAAACACTCCATTTGCCGAAGGAAATGGCAATCTGATTTTTTTACAAATATTGATGGCTTTATCCATACTTATTCTGTTATTATCGATTGCCAATTACATTAATCTGGCAACTGCCAATGCTGTTAAACGTGCTAAAGAAGTGGGTATAAGGAAAGTTATTGGCGCCTCAAAATTGCAAATTGTTATTCAGTTTGTATTTGAAACCATATTAATTACTCTTTTTTCAGTATTACTGGCATTGGTAATCGTAGAACTTTCACTGCCTTTTTATAATGCTTTATTAAACAAAAACCTCATTCTTATCGGAAGTCAATTCTATCTGCAATTAGTATTGGTCTTCATTCTTGTTGTTTTTGTTTCGGGTGTTATTCCTGCGATCTACATATCAAATTTTGAAGTACTGAAAGTTTTAAAAGGAAATTTTTCGAGGAGCAAAAGCGGTGTATGGTTTCGTAATGGAATGCTAATCTTGCAATTTGCTATTGCCACATTTTTTATCATTGGTTCTTTTATCGTGTACCAACAGGTAAATTTTATGACTGAAAAAGATTTAGGTTTTAAAGGAGCGCAAGTCATCGATATTTCATTTAAGTCTAAAAAAGGGAGAGGACAGTTTGAAAGATATAAAGCAATTCAACAGGAACTTCAAAAAATTAATGGAGTTGAAGCCGTTTCTGCAGGATCTTTTTCTATTGGGGGCATAGAAAATTCGTGGGCTGGTTTACATTATAAAAGTCATCAGGAGGTTATAACTCAGCAAATGGGTGTTGATTTTGGAATGTTGAATCTTTTGAACGTACAATTGACAAAAGGACGTGATTTTACAGAAAAAATTTCCTCAGACACCATTTCAAATGTTTTATTAAATGAAACTGCAGCCAAAACATTACTGGAAAAAGACCCTATAAATAAGATCGTAAACTGGCAGGATGGCAATTATAAGGTAGTCGGAATTGTAAAAGACTTTAATTATTTTGGGCTTGAAAACAAAATTGGTCCAATGATTTTCTTTCACATTAAAACGCAATTATGGTCTCAAAATGAAATGCATACTATCGCCGTTAAAATTTCTCCAGATAAAATGTCTCAAACCATTGATGCTATTAGAAAGTTTTGGAAAACAAAGGTTGATGCCGAATATCCTTTTGAATATAATTTCGTAGATAGAAACTATGCCAGAACGTATAAGAAATATCAGGACCAAAGTCAATTATTTTCGCTCTTAAACGGAATTGTAATTCTAATTGCCATTTTTGGATTGTTTGCCTTGGCTTCCTTTTCTATGGAAAGAAGATTGAGAGAAATCGCCATCAGAAAAACATTAGGCGCAGAAACCAATATTTTACTTAAAGATTTATCAAAACAATATGTGACTTTCTGTTTGATAGGCTTTGTGATCGGAATAATCCCTGCTTATCTTTTATTGCGAAAATGGCTTGAAAATTTTGCCTTTAGAATCGATATTCCATTACTTCCATTTTTTGTTGCATTGGTTTGTTTGATGTTTTTGACCTTGACGATTGTTTTGGCAAAAGCTTATCAGGTAACTAAAATTGATGTTTTGCGATACCTGAAATATGAATAACTAAAAGGTTTATACTTTTTAGAATTAAACTCAACCAAACTATGATACTCAATTATATCAATATATTTATTTACCAGTTAAAACACAACAAACTGTTTTCTTTCCTGAATATCTTAGGATTATCAATAGGCATTGCAGGATTAATTTTTGCTTTGTTGTATTGGAACGACGAACAAAGTTACAACGACTGGAATCCTGAAAAAGAAAAAGTATACCAGGTTTTGGTTCAACTAAGCGATATGCCCGCCTGGTCAGATTGTGCCTTATTCCTGAAACCAACTTTAGAGGAAGATCCTAATATCGAAACTATAATGTATGCCGAAAACTGGTATCAAAAGGATAAAATTATTTATAATGGACAAAAGGAATTCGTAGATAAAATTATCAATGTCGAACAAAATTTCTTTTCTTTTTTTCCTTTCGAAATGATTCAGGGCGATGCAATTTCAGCTATAAAAGATGATTCTAGTATTGCGATTTCTGATGTTACGGCTAAAAGGATATTTGGGGATGAAAACCCAATTGGAAAACAAATAAAATGTTTTGACCAGCTGTTTTCTGTACGGGCCGTGTATCATATTCCCGGAAATTCTTCAATTGCGCCAAATGCCATCATCAATAAAATGAAGGAGCTGACATCTTCAGGAATGACAAATCCGTTTATTTTGAAGCTATTGCTAAAGGTAAAAGATCCGTTAAAAATTGAAAACACAAGAAAAAAACTCGAAAGAATTTACAACCACGATTTTATTAAGCGACTTTCCAAAGAAGAAGGTTTTACAGCCGAAGAAATGGCTAAAAAAGTAGGCTATTTTACGGTTGTTCTTGAACCTTTATCAAAAGCCAGATTACATTCGATAGCAGATGGTTATCCTGAAACAAGAGGAAATTATCAGTTTTTAATGATCATGATGGGTTTGTCTCTTTTGATTCTCATTTTGTCGATTGTTAACTATATCAATCTCGCCACTGCAAACGCAGTAAAGCGTGCAAAAGAAGTTGGAGTACGCAAAATTTCGGGAGCTTCTAAAGGCGATATTATAATTCAGTTTCTTTTTGAAACTATTTTAACAACCAGTTTCTCCATTTTACTGGCGTTGGTAATTGTAGAACTCGTTTTGCCTTATTACAACAACTTTTTAAACAAGAATATTGTACTTCTCGCCAGTCAGTTTTATGTACAATTGTTTCTAATTTTCATCATTACGGTTTTGACTGCTGGATTATTACCAGCAATTTACATCGCTAATTTTAAAACTTTTAAAGTCTTAAAAGGAAATTTTGAAAGAAGCAAAAATGGTATTTGGCTTCGTAACGGAATGCTTATTCTTCAATTTGCAATTGCTGCTTTTTTTATTATTGGTTCTCATATCGTATATCAGCAAATTAAATATTTACAAAATAAAGATCTTGGTTTTAAAGGCGATCAGGTAATTTCAGTTTCCCTAAATTTTCCATCAATTGAACATCAGTCAGAAAATGCAGAACAAATTATTTACAATAAATACACCATAGTAAAACAACAACTGTATAAAATTAAAGGCGTTGAACAAGTTTCAACTGGTCTTATTTCTTTTGACGGATCAGATAATTCTATTTCTCCTGTGCTGTATAAGGATGAACTTTTTAAGGAAAGAATAATCAATTTAGATTTTGGCATGTTTGAAATACTGAATATTAAAATAATAAAAGGCAGAGATTTTGATAAAAAAATAGCGTCTGATACCGTTAATTCAGTTATAATAAATGAAACGGCTGCGAAGCTAATGAATCTTAAATCGCCTCTTGGGATAGAACTTCTCATACGGGATCAAAAATTAAAAATCATTGGCGTTGTCAGGGATTTTAACTTATTGAGCCCCGAATTAAAAGTGCCGCCAATTGCTTTTCATCATATTAAAACCTTTGATATGGCGCATAATATAGATAAAGTTTACATAAAACTAAACGCTGACAATTTGGAAAACACGATCGCCAATATCGAAAAATTATGGTCAAAAGTAGATACCGAATATCCGTTTCAATATGATTTTATCGACAAGCAATACGCAAGAACTTATGAAACTTACTCCAAACAAAAAAGCTTATTTTCATTGCTTAATATTGTTGTAATTCTAATTGCTCTTTTTGGATTATTCGCACTTGCATCTTATTCGATACAAAGACGAATGAAAGAGATTGCCATTAGAAAAACGCTTGGAGCTGAAACAAATGTGCTGTTGAAAGAATTATCCAAACAATATGTTTTCTACTGTATAAACGGGTTCTTAATTGCTTTGTTTCCCGTCTATTATTTATTGAATAAATGGCTTGAAAATTTCGCTTTTAGAATAGACATCAGCATAATTCCATTCATTTTAGGATTTTTCATTTTATTAATTCTAACATTAATAATTGTTCTTTCAAGAGCTTATGCTGCAACAAAAACAGATGTTTTAAAATATTTGAAATACGAGTAAATAAATTATCAAATTATAAAACCAGAAAACTCCATTTTGAAATGGAGTTTTTATAGATTTATTTCAGGTCAAATTTTGTGATATAATCGTAACCCAATATTCCTTTTCGCAAAGTCAAAACGATTTCATTATCATCTTTAATACCCTCATACAATTCCTTTTCGACATCTAATCGTTCGTTGCTGTCATATGGAGTTTTGATGAAAAGAAAATAGTTATAACCGCCTTTAGTCTTCTTAGTTATGGTTTTGTAATTAATAATAATATTTTGTTTCCTTCCGGTTTCATTTGAAATATGTTTGTTGATAATTATTCCAACATTCGGAATAAATAAAAAAGAACAAATACAAATCGCTAATACATTATAAAATCGAAATTCTGTGTTAAGATTAAAATATCTGCTTAGAATTACGGCAACTAAAATCGTGAAAAACAAACTCAGAAAAACAAGTTTCCAAAACAAATTATAACCTCCAATTGTATCTTCAAAAGAGCTTTTAGCAAAAAAAATTGAAATAATGCCAATAAAAATAATGCCTTGAAAATTTTTGCTGAGTTCTCGATTAGGTTCCTTCGCTTTGCTTGTAATTTTTAAAATTAATTCAACCAAATTATAGGATAATATAATGAAAGTAGGAATTGACATAAACAAATATCCAAATTCATGAATTGTGCATGAAAGCACAATACCGCATAAAGCAATTAAGAAAATATTCTTTGTCATTGTTTATTAGTTAAAATGGATAATTTATTAGTGCTAATATAATTAAGAAAAACTTAAATTAACTTATATAACTCTAATGGTTCAAAAAAACTTTGAGCCTTCGCGTCTTTGCGAGCAATAAAATTAATCCACTTTTAAATCAAGAACAGCAACCGGAATCCCATTTCCTGTCGAAGCCTTAAATTGAATCTTTTCTCTTTTCCCATTCGACTGAATAATAGCAATACATTTTCCATTAAATAATTTACAAGAACTAGCTTTAAAGGAATCTAAATTCGCCTGATAACCATTATCAACGCCAACTAATTTTCCGCCACCGGAAACTTCGAAGTTGATTAAATCATTTGCGTTTGGAAGTAAATTTCCGTCTTTGTCTACAAGCGAAACCATTACATAAACTAAATCATAAGTATCGTTTTTAATTTCCTTTTTATCTGCTTTTAAGTCTATTTTGAAAGCTTCTCCGGCAGTGTTAATCTCTTTTTCTAAAACCACTTTTCCGTTTTTTCTCGAAATAGCTTTTAATGTTCCCGGTTCAAATTTCATCTTCCATGAAATATGAAGATCATCATTTTGTTTGGCTTTTTTTCCGAGAGACTTTCCGTTTAAAAATAATTCAACTTCATCAGCATTATTGTAATACGCCCAAACGTCAATTTCTTGTCCTGCTTTCCAGTTCCAATGCGGAAAAATATGCAGAACGGGTTTTGTCGTCCACTCGCTTTGGTACATATAATAGACGTCTTTTGGGAAACCTGCTAAATCGATAATTCCGAAATACGAACTTCTTGCCGGATAAGGGTATGGATCTGGTTCACCAATATAATCAAAACCGGTCCAGATAAAAGTTCCCGCCATGAAATCCTGTTTTTTAATCGTTTTCCAATTCTCTTCGTGCGTCGCGCCCCAATAGGATTTTACCTGATCAAAAGCCGAAACCGTCCAATCAGCATTTCCGTCAAATGGCGCTTTGTGTTTTGTAGGCCACGCTTTAATTCCATCTGAAGGAAAATCATAATGACCACGCGTTTCTAAAGCCGAAACACTTTCTGAAGCAATTATTTTTTGTCCTTTAAAACGAGTTGGAAAATCTTTGTAATCTTCATGTTTGTAATTGAATCCCAAAAGATCTAAAGCACCCGATTGATAAATGAAATTCTTCTCCGGAATATTTTCTGTCAAAGCAGAAGTTACCGGACGCGTTGTATCTAATGATTTTACAATTTGAGCTAATTCTCTCGTAATCGCAATTCCTGTACTATCAAATTGTTCCCTGATTTCGTTACCAATACTCCACATTATTACCGATGGATGATTGCGATCTCTTTTTATAAAATCCTCTAAATCTTTTTTGTGCCACGCATCCCAATCTTTATGATAATCGTTGGTTACTTTTTTCTTTTTCCAAACGTCAAAAGCTTCATCCTGAACGATAAATCCCATTTCATCGCACAATTGCATCATTTCTAACGAATGCGGATTATGGGATATTCTGATTGCATTTACACCCATTTCTTTCAGTAAAATCAACTTTCTTTTTACGGCATGAATATTTTCAACAGCACCCAAAGCACCGTTGTCGTGATGCAGGCAAACTCCTAATATTTTAGTTCGTTTTCCGTTTAATGAAAATCCTTTTTCGGCATCAAAACTGAAATAACGAACTCCAAGCGGTGTTTCATAATTATCAGCTAAAGTTTCTTTCTCATAAATTTTAGTTACGATTTTATACAGATATGGATTTTCAGTATCCCAAAGTTTAGGGTTCTTTAAATTAAAATTCTGAATCTTTTTTGATGATGAATTTGCTGCAATTTTTTCTATTGATTCTGTTGTAGCTACTTCATCATTTTTTTTATCTATAATGGAAGAAACTAATCTAAATTCCTTTTCATTTTCCGAAGCATTTTTAACCTCAACTTCTAAACGAACCAAAGCTTTTTCTTTTGAGATTTCGGGTGTCATTACAAAAGTTCCCCATTTGTCAACATGCAATTTTTCGGTCGCAACCAAACGCACATTTCTATAAATGCCGGATCCTGTGTACCATCGTGAATTGGGTTGAGCATCATTATCAACTCTTACGGCGATAACATTTTCCTGTCCAAAGTTTAGATATTCAGACAATTCATAAGAAAATGAAATATACCCGTTCGGGCGAATTCCTAAAGAATGTCCGTTAATAAAGACTTCACTATTTTTAAAAACACCATCAAATTCTACAGAAACAGTTTTGCTTTTCCAACTTGCTAAAACTTTAAAAGTTTTACGATACCAACCTATTCCAGCCGGCAAAAACCCTTGTGCCTGTTTTGTTTTACTGTCTTTGTCAAAAGCTCCTTCGATACTCCAATCATGTGGTAATTGAAGTGTTCTCCAATCTTTTGAATTAAAATCAGCTTGTATTGCTGTTGGATAATCTCCAATTTTGAAGTTCCAGTTTTTATTGAAGTCTTCGACGATTCTTGCTTGTTTTTGCGCAAAAATTGAAACCGAAAACAATAAGGCAATTGTGATTTTTTGTAATATGTTTTTATGTTTAATCATAAATATGTTTTTTTATTCTAGTCTTCTTTTGTCTTTTTTGTCAGGCTGAGCGAAGTCGAAGCCCACGCAAACTAAATCGTCAATCTTTGTCGAGCTACTTGAATGAATCTCTAGTTTCTCGGGATGACAAACTGAACGTGATAAACGTAACGCTGGCTTCGACTTCGCTCAGCCTGACAAACGGAATAAACCTTTGCGACTTTGCACCTTTGCACCTTTGCACCTTTGCACCTCAAAAAAACCTATTGAAACTCAAAATTATCCAACAGCAATCCTTTCAAATCTTCTCCTTCCAGAGTAATCTTATACGTTCCGGCATTAATATAACCGCCCGAAGTAGTATTTAAAATCTTCCATTTTTCTGGTGAAGGAAAAAACTCAATCGTATCATTTCGCATTAAAATTCCGTATGCATCTTTCATTGTAAATTTTACTTTTAATGGCGTTTCGTTTCGGTTCATAAAGCGGAAACGCATTAAATAAATTCCGGCAACTCCGGGTTTAACCTCAAACTCAATGCTATTATTTGTCTTTTTTGTAAACTCAATGTAATCGGCTTTTTTAAAGTTTCCTTTTTCAATTCCGATTCCGTTGAATTTAGCATTTTCTGCTTCAATAAGGACGACCGGGCGTGAATCATCTTTTTCGCCCATATCGTAATTTGGAACTACAATAATAGAATTTACAATTTCTGAATTATCAAAGAATACTTTTTCTCCTTTTTTTACTTTTTTAGAAAAAATAGCGAATTCAATATTGCTGCTGTTTTTAGCAATTTCTTCTGATTTTTTATAATCTGACAACCACGCAAATTGTTTTTTTACTTTATTGTCAATCAAAATATAAACATCTGAATCTTCTTTGACTGTAAAAGAACCTTTGGTTTTGGAATTGGTTGAAAATTGTAAATAATCTGCCCCAAAAACTTCTGAAGGTAATTTTGTAAAGACAATAGCTGAATTTGAATATTGTTTTGAATTAATATCCAGCCACGAAGCTATTTTATTAGCACTTTTAGCATCAGCTTCTAAAACAAGATTTTGAATGTTCTTTGGAGATGCATCTGCCGGTCTAACTTTTCGATCTTTCGTCGCAATGGCAATCGCTGAGATTATCGCTTGTCCCGCTTTTACATTTGGAAAAGAAATTACAAGTTTTCCGTTGGTGCTTTTTACCAAAAATGTTTTCTTCAATGCTTTATCGTGCCCAACTTCTGACCAAATATCCAAATCTTTCAGGACTACATTGTCATTAATCGCAACATCAAACAAACGCCAGCCTTTGCAATCTAAACCGCCGCCGGTTCCGTACCACGGTTCTGTAAAATATAATTCTACCAGATATTCTCCGTCAGGAACCGGAAATTCATAACGTAACTTATCAACTCCGTATCTGAAACTTTGAAATAATTCGGGATCTTTTGTACCAATTATCGGGTCAAAAGTACTTCTTTGACTGGCGTAAGAATCAGGAAGTTTTTCAAATTTATCTGTCCACGATAAAGAACCCCAGGTGTTTTGACCACTTTTATGTGTGTCTGTAAACCAAGTATTTCCGTCAGCATCTGTTAGTTCAGATCCTCCACAATTGACTCTGTATATATAATTGTATTCTTTTTTTGATTCTAAAATAGCTGCTTTGTCAGTATAAAGTTCTTTTAAATTTGGTGCTTTTGGAAGTGTATTCAACACGATATAATCTTTGGCTACAGCCACACCATTTACATAACCCACGGCATACAAAACATTATACTGAATATTGACATTATTCCATTGAAAATGCTGACCTAAACCTGGATTTTTTAATTTTCCCAATGATGATTTATTGACATCATTAAACAATTCTACTTCATCACAATTGGAGTAAACATCAATACCGTTTTTAATTCCAACCGAATCCCAACGACTTGGCCAGGTGTGCGAAACGATATAAACCATTGGGTTGGTTTTATTCGAAACATAATTGGCGCGGTACATATAATACGCATCCAGAGGTTCTCCCCAAATGGTAAAAAGCCCTTTGTAATTTACGGGACCAACTTTGTCTATATCACGAAAACCTTCTCCGTTTTGAACACGTCCCGGATTTTCGTGCGAGGCAAAAATCCAGTTGAATTGTCCTGCAATTTTGTCTTTTACCAATTCGGCTTCGCGGACTTTAATTTCCATTAATTGCGAAAATCTGTTTTCGCTCAAAATTCCTTTTTGGTCAAACTCGCCTTCGGTATGCAAATCTGCTGTTCGCCAGGCACCGTATTCGCCGTTTAGGAGTTGCGTGCTCATTTCAAGATGGTATTTTAAAGGATCACCGCCATAGGTTCCTGACCAGTTTTGTACCACATTCCAATCTGTTCCTTCGCCTCCGTTGCAAGTTGTTACAATACGTTGCGAAGCAGACATCGGATCCATTTCACGAATAATTTTGGTGCATTCTTCTGCAAATTCCTTCGGAATCGTACTTTCGTTTTGCAATCCCCACATTACTACCGACGGACTATTTCTGCGTTCTTTAATCCATTCGCGTAATAAGGTTTTAAAGTTTTCTTTGAATTCTGGCGTGTCGTACCAAATATGTGCCGAAAACTGACTCCAAAATAAGATTCCGTTTTCGTCTAATTCTTTTTGGTACAATAAATTATGTGGTTGATGCGCTTCTCTAAAAGCATTAAATCCGGCTGCTTTTATTTGCTCGATTCGGGCATGAATTTGTTCATCAGAAAAAGAATGGCTATTCCCTATTAAATGTTCGTATTCACAAGTTCCGTTGATGAATAATGGTTCATCGTTTATATAAAACCGATTGTCTTTTCCGTCCCGGCTTACTGGCCAGCTCACCCAACGAATTCCGTAAGGAGTAGTTAACTGATCGATAATTTTTCCATTCTCATAAACAGATGTGACGAGTTTATACAAATATGGATTTGATGGCGACCACAATTTCGGATTTACAATTTCTGGAAGTGTCTGTGTTATTTCTTTTGTTTCTCCTGAAAGGCATTTGATGTCACTTTTTGTAATAACAGTTTTTTTTCCTAAAGCATCAAAAAGAACATTTTCTATGGTTAAATTTCGGTTTGAAGTACCGTAATTCTTAATTTCGGTTGTGGTATGGAGAATCGCTTTTTCTTTCGAAACAGATTTGTCATTCCAGACATGAACTCCAAAAGGTTCTATTCGAACTTCGTTAGTAATGACTAACGAAACTGGTCTGAAAATCCCCATTGGCTGAGAGCCTTCAGAAAATCCCCATTCTCCTGAACAGCCGCCGCAAACCCACGGAAGATCTGCAATAAAAGATGGATGTGCTGCTTTGACAAGAATCTGATTTTCTTTATCAAAAAAAACTGCTTTGGTAATGTCTAAGGTAAAAGTGGTTCTTCCGCCTTTATGCTCTCCTACTTTTTTGCCGTTTACCCAGACATCTGCGTAAGAGCTTACTCCTTCAAAATATAAAAAAAATCTTTTTGAAGCATCTTTTTTATCAAGCTTTAGATTTTTTTTATACCAGGCTGTACCATGAAGATTGCCGTGTTTTGTTCTTCTGAAACCATAATACTGATCCCAATTGTGAGGTATATTTACGTTTAACCATTTATCTGACTTTGGATTCTCTACAAAAGATTTCTCCTGTTTCGGATCGTCCAAAATAACGGTTTCCCAAGATGCATTCAGCGAAAGTTCCTTACGAACTGAACTTTTGCTTTGACTCCAAACAAAGCAAAAACTTAAAAAAAAACAAATAAAAAAAATTATCTTCTTCATATTTCTTTAAACCATATAAGTTATATAAGGTCATTTAATTATCGTTTTGTCATTTCGACGAAGGAGAATCACATCCAGAGAGCAACGTACCATGCGGATTCAGATCATGTGATTTCTCCTCCGTCGAAATGACAAGATTGTGTCTTTATGTTTTCAATTAAACCTGTCAGGTTTAACTTAATGCTTGGTTTGCGTGAGGGATGGCAGTGGAGCTCTTTTTTGAGGCAATTTTTGCTTCGCCTGTTCACTACCGTTCGGGTCTTTGCCTCAAAAAAAGCGGGAACGTACAGCCCGACCCTTGTGGTCACGCCCAAATTATTTTTAATAAAACAACCAGTCTATCGCTCCTTTTTCTCCGGCATCGATATACCCAACATCGCGTGGCGTTATGGTTTGGCTGGCATCTATAAATCCTAAAATTAATACTCTTCCTTTGCCTAAATCTAATTTATTTTCTCCCGGCTGAAACGTATAGGTATGAATGTTTACACGTGGCAATTCTTTCAAATTCATGGCGCTTGCTAAAATAACTTCGGCCTGACCGTTCGCATTTCCTGCTGCATCTGTTTCTAAACTTGGCGGGAACAAAAATCTCTTTTGATCTGAATTGAAATAACCAACGACTAATTTTACGGCTTTTGCATTTTTAAATTTCAAATGGGTTCCGTTCTCATTTTGAGATGCTTCATCAAAAGCAATTCCTTTAAGGTTTTGCAATTCAGGTGCTATTTTTATAAGTTCTGAAATTGGGGTTCCGTAAACTTTTGTTCCGTTTTTTACGGCGTATGTTCCTTTGCTTTCACTTAGCAAAGTTACTTCGGCAGTTTGCCAAGGTTTGCCTTCTTTTGTTTCGATTTTACCATCTTTGGATGATTTTAGCAATTCTAAATTTCTTTTAAAGTTAACCAATTCACGTTCGTAATGTGGCAATAATTCTATCCATGTTTTATTATTTCCATCGTCGCCACCAATCGGGATTCGTCGTTGTGCGGTTTGCATACTATTGGCATACAGATAACTATCTTTTGTTAAATTTACTAATGTTTCATAATATTCGATACTTTTCTCTAAATGCGGAAGTGCTTTATCGAGATCTGAAATATCATTAGAATAACTGTATCTCAAAACCAGTAATGCCGCTTTTACTTTCTCTGAAAAGAAATCGGCGAAAGCCTTATAACAATACATATCGTTTTTAAGACGTAAAAATTCTTCTTTATTCTGCGTTACTTTTGGTTCTGCTTTATCAATGGCGTTAACGGCTAATTTTCCGTGTTGCGTGATTTCTTCAATAATTTGGGTTGGAAGCTCACCATAATGCGGTTCTTTATTCCACTCTTTTTTGGCATATTCTAAAAGCAATTCTCCGGCGGGTCCACACGATTCGTGGAATCCCGGATAAACACGCCATTTCGACGGATTTACTAACTGACTTTCGAACATTCCTAATAATAAAGTCTGACGATTTCCTTCTGTAATTCCGAAACGTCTTAACGTTTTTGGAGCAATTTCTCCCGTTTCTTCGTATGCTTTTAAAATGTTATTGGCAGCTTCCTGATCAGTTCCGTATTTTGAAGCTAAATCTTTGTCCCAATATTTAACTTCTTCGTTTCTGTCTCTTTTACTGTCCCATGCATATCTTGCCCAGGCTTTGTACCAAATCCAGTCACGATCCATTTCGAGTAAACGTTCGCCTGTTTTTGTTTTATCTGCAGAATAAGGCCAATCCCAATAGGATGCCTGCGGATATAAATGCAGTGCATTGGCTCCGTGAACGCTGTGCATGGCTTTTACTGTTTTCTGAATAAAATCTGGAGAACCGTATCTAAAAGGTTCCAGATTTGCCAGAATATGAACATTTTCAATATGAATAGATTTTAAGGCACTCAATTGTTTGTGCGTTTCTCCCCACGGTCCGCCAGGCGTATAAGTGGTTAGAGATTCGCCTGTATATTTACTTTCTGTATATAGATTTTTATATAACGGAAGCGATTTTTCCATTACCAAAGGTCCATCGGTATCATGAGAACGCAAGATAATTGGCGGTTCGTCTGTTCTTCCCAATGCTTTTAAACCATCCTGAACTCCGGGAATAATGGTTTTGGTAAACCATTCTACGTCATCATCGACTGTATTTATCGCTTCTCCAAGACAAACTAACAAACCAACATTTGGATATTTTTCTATGAAAGCTGCAATTGATTTTCTGGTATAATCTGAGAGTAAAGGAGTAATTGGTCGCGAGCGATCTTGGGTTTTGATGTTGTAATGTTCTGCAAAAGGTTTTGAAACTATGATATTATAAAACATTTGAATCACCCAGATTCCTCTTTTATTGGCTTCTACAGTTAGGAATTTATAAATTTCTTCGTTTTTTTTGAAATCCTCTTCGCTTACTTCCATTGCAAACGGATAATCTTTTAGTTTCACTAAAGATGCAAAAGGATGTCCGTTCCATAAATACAAAGAATTCATTCTGTTTTCGACCATCATATCCAAATACTTTGTCCATAGTTTTTTATCGTAAAACCACGGAAAAGTTTCAGGAGTGTATGGATATTCATAAACGTCCCTACCCGGAAGGTAAGTTGTTTTCTGCATTCCGATGCAGGCACCACGTAAAACCATTTCAGGACTATCGTCAATATTAATTTCTGATGGAATTTCGCCTAAAGTTTTAATAAGGTCTGCTAATTCCATAGCACCATACAATGTTCCTGAAGCATCAGTTCCTTCGATATAAATGACATTTTTTTGAGTACGAATTTGAAAGCCTTCTTTTTTGATTAGTTTACTATCATCAATTTTAGCGCTTTTTGAATTTTGTTTCCAAAAGTCAGTTCCTCTTTCGCCAATAACAATTACTTTATCTTTTGATTTGGTGATTTTATTAGAAGGAGTGATTTTAAATCCTTTAGCAGATAATGTTTCCGATAGTTTTTCGGCTCCGAATTTTGCTCTTGGCGAATTCGCATCACTAACAATTGTGACATTTTGCGCTGTGGCAAAAGTGACGTAGAAACCTAAAAAAAGTAAGCTTAAATATTTCATTGTATTATTATTTATTGAAACCATTCATCTCGTTTGTCATTTCGACGGACGAGAAATCACACTCGTAACCACAATGCTGGAATTTCTAGTGTGATTTCTCGTCCGTCGAAATGACAAAAATGAGAGAAACTTTTAATTATCTAATTCTGAAAAATCTTTTTCAAATAAGCAACGTTTGCACCATAATTCGCTTTTACATTATGCACTTGCGTTACATCTCTGGAACGTTCTACAATCAGCCAACCGCTCCATTTTATTTCATCAAGCGTTTGTTTGATTTTTGGCATGTCGATCGCGGTGTCATTTTCTAACCAGACTTTATCAGTGTTTGAAGCATGAATTTGTCCTAAATGTTTCTTGCCTAATATTTTTAGTTCAGCAACAATATCTCTACCATTATCTACTGCATTGGCAAAATTGAAAGAGCTTTTAATGTATTTAGAATCAATTTCTTCCAACAGTTTTTTCTCTTCTGTGGCATTTAGTGAAGTTTCAATGGCAATGACACCACCAATTTTACCGACTTGTTTTCCTGCCCATTTTAATCTCTCTACAATTATCGGACGTAATTCTGGATTTTTTACCAAATCACTTTCTGTCCCTAACGGAAGATACGCCACTTTTACTTTCATGTCTTTCATTGCTTTAACGCAATCTTCGATCATGGGTACAATGGTTTCTCTTTTGGCGAAAGATTGCGCATAGAATCCCGACATGGCAATAGAACTGATTCCAACGCCAGTTTCTTTTGATTTATCTAAGAATTTTTGCCTTTCAATCGGATCACCTAATTTGCTGTCAAAAGTTGGTCTGCTTCCTAAACCTCCCATATCAAGCTCGATTCCGTCGGCTTTTATTTCGCCTGCCAAACCAAAGGCACCTAATTTTTGTCTTTTTAAAATCATCCAGTCGCAAACGGCAACTTTGTATTGCTGTTTTTTATTGGGAGACTGCGCCGTTGCACAACTATTGAAAGTACTGCAAAGAGCAACAAAAAGTAAAATGATTATATTTCTTTTAAAATAAGGTGACTTCATATTTTTTGTTTTTACCATTAAGATATTAAGAAAGTTAAGCTTAATGAAACTTAATATCTTAATGGTTAAATTTTTAATTTTATTCTTCTTCAGCTTTTACAGCAGTAACGGTTTTATTTTCGTCGCCCGGCCAGATTCCGTTTTTGATAGGAATTGCTTTTAATTTACTTGGATCGATTTTTACGTATTTCAGTTTTTCTCTTCTCCAGGTGTAAACCACATGCACCATTCCGTCAGAACTCTGAATTATTGATGGATACGAATATTGACTGATTTTTGAATCTTCTAAAACTAAAGCGGCGTTCCAATTAATTCCGTCTTTAGAAACTGAAAGATTTAAAGGCGTTCTTGGTCCTTTTGCTTCTGTTCCCGGAGGAAGAACATGATTGTAAACTAATAAATGTCTTCCGTCTTTAAGTGTTACGGCATCAGTTCCTGAATTATTATTTGGCAGACCAATTAATGCTACGTCTGACCATGTTTTTCCGTTATCTTTAGAAAATGTGCTGAAAATAGCTCTGTTTCTTGTTCTTCCAATGGCCTGAATGCCTCCGTCTTTATGGAATAAAATACTCGGCTGAATAGCGTTAATTTTTTGTTTTCCTCTTGAAAGTGTATCGCCCATAACCCATGTTTTTCCGAAATCTGGAGTCGATTCCATGCGAAGTCTCCAGCCGTCACCTTCTATACTTGACGGACATAATAAAGTTCCGTTACTTAATAAAACAGGTTTATTTTTGATTGGCCCTAAAAAACCATCTGGCATTTTTTTCGCTTCAGACCAGGTTTTTCCGCCATCAGATGAAGTTCTGATTACGCCCCACCATTCTGATGGTTTTGGTCCTGTTTTGTAAAATAACATTAAATCGCCACCCGGAATTTGATATAAAACCGGATTCCATGTTGGCAATCTTGGTCCTTCTTTCATCACGCCATCAGCCACTTTAACGCCTTCGCCCCATTTATCACTTCCTTTCGGTTTGATGCTTACATAAATACAAACATCAGGATGTCTTTCGTGCGTTCCTCCAAACCAAGATGAAACTAAATCTCCATTTGTTGCTTCGACAATTGTAACAGCATGGCAAGACGGATAAGGTGCTTTATCGTAAATAAATTCATCGACTAAAATCCCTTCTTTCCAGGTTTTGTTTTGCAATGTTGGTTTACAACTTCCTAAAAAAAGAAGTCCTAAAAAGATAAAAGTTATTTTTACAATCTTCATTCTTAATTTTATTTTGAATTAAAATTTTTGATTTTAAATGCATTCCCAATAATTTTTGGCACAAAATTATTTATTAAGTTTAAAAATGACACTAAAAAAATAGAAATGTATCCTGTACTATCCCGAATTATTTAAAATTAACGTTTAAGACTTATATTGTAAGAACCCGACGACAATGTCAGTACAAGTTTGTTGTTTTCGGTGTTATAAGATGCCGAAGTTTTGTCTATTTTTTTATCATTCAAAATTACATTGGAAGCACTCGTTGTTGGCAGATAAACTAATGCAGAAGTATTTGCCGGAATTGTAATATTCCATTGTAAAGTGTTTTTATTTTTTTTCCAATTGCTTTTTATTGTTCCGTAAATAGATTCATACGAAGCATTTACGAAAGTTAATTCCGTTTCAAAATCAGGTTTCATGATAATTTGTTTGAAACCCGGAGTTTCAGGATTGCTTTTGATTCCGGCAATATTTTCATAATACCAAATCAGTAAATCACCCAATAACATGACATGATTTTGAGAATTCATTTTAGGATCGGCAGTGTTTCCGTTCCATAATTCCCAAATGGTTGTTGCGCCATTTTTTGCCATATATCCCCAACTCGGATACGTGTCGTTTGAAGCCAGTTTATAACTCAAATCAGGTCTTCCGAATTGAGATAACGTTCGCATTAAAAACTGAGTTCCGATAACTCCTGTACTT
Source organism: Flavobacterium chryseum (assembly GCF_004362015.1). Classification (GTDB taxonomy): domain Bacteria; phylum Bacteroidota; class Bacteroidia; order Flavobacteriales; family Flavobacteriaceae; genus Flavobacterium. Next base: position 76,550 of record NZ_SNWW01000004.1, on the reverse strand, counting down.
ATATGACCTTTGTACGTGACCTCAACTTCATGAACAATATTATCAAATACCTTTGACTGAAGATTTTCCGGAACCATTCCGAATGCCAATGGAAGCAGATTTGCCGTTACCGTGTTATTGGCATAATTATTTTTTCCGGCATTAAAAAACTTCGCATTAAAAGCCGTTTTTATTCTTTCAGAAAGTGAATCGTAATACTTAATATCATCAGAATTGGTTCCGTTAATGGTTGCAAACTTTTTCATTTTTTGCAATAAATGATAGTAAAAAGCGCTTGCGATTAATTCGCCATTGGTAGTTCTGGCTGAATCTTTAGAGTGAATTAATTCTAAAGATTCCGGCGGAACACACCAATCTCCGTATTTATCTTTGGTCATTAAATCTTTCACCAAATAATTTTGCTCCATATATACCACCCATTTTTTCATGGATGGATAATGCTTTTCGATTACTTTTTTATCTCCAAATTGTTGGTACAACATATCTGCAACTGTAATATAAGTTCCTGGCCAGGTTACATTATCGCCATAATAACGCCAAAATGCCGGCGCAACATCCGGAATTCCGCCATCTGCAGTTTGTGCATTTTTTATATCGTCCAGCCATTTTGCATATAAAGTCTGATTGTCGAACAAAAAACTTTCACCATACGCTCCGGTTGTTCGGTCTCCAAGCCAAGGCTGGCGTTCATTTCGCTGCGGACAATCGATTGGCATTCCTTTATAATTTCCTCGAATTCCCCAATAGGCATTTTTAAAAATCTGGTTCATTGTTGCATCCGAAGATTCAAAAGTTCCTGTTGTTTTGATATCGTCGTACACTACTTTTCCAATGAAATTATCTAAAGTTGGTTTTGTTGGAAATCCTGAAACTTCTACAAAACGAAATCCGTGAAATACAAAACTAGGTTCCCAGGTTTCTTCGCCATCGCCTTTTAAAGTATAAACATCTGTTGTTCTGGCATCACGTAAATTTTCGATATATAAAGATCCGTTAGTTTGTAAAGATTCGGCAAATTTCAACGTGATTCTGTCTCCGCTTTTTCCTTTTACTTTCAATTGCAACCAGCCCACCATATTCTGACCCATGTCTAAAATATAAGTTCCTTTTGAAGTTTGTTTGATTGAAACCGGCTTTACCTCGTCCATTATTTTCATATTAGACGACATTTGTGCTTCATAAAAACCGCCTGGTTCCTGAACATATTCTGCTGCCAGCCAATTCTTATCATCAAAATTGGTAGTATTCCAATTTTTCATTTCTTTTCGGGCATCATATTCTTCGCCGTCGTATTCGTTGTTGGATAAAATTGGCCCGTTTGTGGTTACTTTCCAGGTATCATCTGTTCTAATTATGTCTTTGCTTCCATCAGTATATTCTACAAACAACTGCAAAGCCATTTTGGGGTAACCAAAAGTTTTAATTTTATAAGGTTTATAATCCTGGCGCATCGTAAAAAAACGTCCGTTTCCTAAAATCGTTCCCAACATGTTTTTGCCTTCTTTCAATTGCGAAGTCACATCAAAAACATTGTATTTTACATTCTTAGTATAATCTGTTGGAACGGGCGCCAAAACCTGATCGCCGATTTTATTTCCATTAATGTATAACTCATAAAGTCCTAATCCCATGATATAAACCTTTGCATTTTTGACTTGCTTTTTTAGGTTGATTTCTTTGCGAAGATATCTCGCTGATAATTTAGAATACTGAGAAATACTATCTCCCGACGAAGCTTTTTCATAACCAATCCAACGTGTTGATTTCCAATCCGCATAATTCATAATCCCCATGCTAAAATGAGCTGAATTTGTAGATTGAATTTCTCCTTTATTTGTCCAGACAATTACTTTCCAAAACGCATTTTGACGGTTTTCTAATCCTTTTCCGCTATAAATAATATTGACAGATGTATCACTTTCTACTTTTCCGCTATCCCATAAATTTGCTTTATTAGCATTTAAATTTTCTAAAGTAGAAGCGACTAAAATTTGATATGCCGTTTGTTTTACATTATTAACATCTGCTTTTATTTGCCAGCTTAATCTTGGCTGGACAACATCAATTCCTTCGGGATTGTTTAGCATTTCGCATTGCAAATTCGTAACGCTGATTTTATTTTGGGCTTTCGCCGAAATTGAAATCATTGTTATGATGATGAATATTATATGTAAAAACTTTTTCATGCTTTTTATTTTTTTTGCTTTGCGATGATTTTTTGTTTCTCGCAGATTTGGTAGATTAAGCAGATTTTATTTTTGATTTTTCAAGATAGTTTGTGTCATTTCGACGAAGGAGAAATCACATCAAGTATTCCATACAGCGTGTCTATGCGCTTGTGATTTCTCCTTCGTCGAAATGACACAAAAATGAGAATAAAGAATCTGCGTTTATCTGCTCAAATCCCTTTAAATCTGCGTGAAAAAAATTAAACTTTTACTCAGAAACCAACTTCTCCAATTTCTCAGAAACCGCTATTTCTTTTCCGTTTTTAAAGATCCTGAAACCTTTTCCTTTATGATATTTCTCTCCGGTTTTATCCCAAAGAATTGTAATTATGTTACCGTGATATAAAACATTATCCAAACAAAACCAATCCCATTTTTCTTGTGGAATCAACGGATTTACTTCTATTTTTTCATCGGCTCTTGGGCGTAAACCAACCAAACCCGTAATCATTAAATCATTAAAAGTGGAGTGGTTATAATAGCGGCTACGTTCTCTGTCGCCCATTAACCAATAGCCTGTCGTTTCGTCCAGATATTCTCCAACATACGGTTTCCCTCTGTAATATTGCGATTGCACATACAAATCCATTTGTTTGAAATAATCGGTTTTCGCAACATAATTTTGATTGTAATTATTCAACACATTTGCCAAAGCGGTTAATGTCTGCGAACTTGCAAATGGCCAGATTGCACCGTCCCATTCGCAGGTTCCTGTTCCGTGTGTTCTAAAACGCGGACTTCTGCGTTCAGCTGTTGTTAAACCAAACGGAGCCGAAAATCCTTTTTCATCCTTAATTTGTTCCCACGCTTTTTCAAAACCTTTTCCTTTTTGTGGCAAATTAAAATACCACGGAATAAACCCAATAGCTTCGCGAACCTGCGCTAAAGTGTCTTTTTCTGTAAAGGTTTCGAAGAATTCGCTTTTCTGGTTCCACAATTTTGTTTCTACCAAATGTTGCAAAGTATCTGCTTTTGCTTCAAAATAACTTTCTTGTTTTGTATCGCCTTTTAGTTTTGAAATTTTTGCCAAAGCTTTTGCATTTCCAAACATATAACTATTAATTGTTGGTCGTGCATTTCTAAATTTTCTGGCACCACTTAGGGATTCTTCCATTCCGTCTTTTACATCAAATTGCCAGAACAAACCATCTTTGCGTTTTCTGTCACCTTCCCAAGCTGCATATTCAGCAACCAAATCAGGATAAATATCCAATAAAAATTTGTCGTCTTTGTTTACCAAATAACGATTGTACAAAGCATCTGCTGTCCAGCTGCTAAATGTTCTTAGTTTTTTCATTGGTTTTCCGTCATTTCCTCTAAACCATAAATGAACGTCCTGCTCAATGTATTGCGGATCATGAACCCATCTGAATTCATTTATGTGATGTCCCAAAGCACAACTGATCATATTGTATTTATCGGCATAAGAACGATCTACCAAAAACTCGGTAATCGCAAATCCCTGCGGTGTTTTCTTAATGTGTTTTCTCGCACTCCACCAACGGAAATAATAAATCTCCTCAAAATTTTGCTGCGGACATTCAAACAACGGAATATTTTTTTCCATCCAGGTCCAGGCAGAATCATTCGGAATCGCGCCTTTTATATTTTCATCTTCCATCGTGTTGAAATAATCAACATAATGTTTGAAGTTTTTTTCTTTTAAAATAACTGATTTTCCTTGATTTGATGCACTTGCACCAGATTTACAACTTATGTTTAAAGTTGAAATCAGGATTATGAAAGCGATTATTTTGTATTTAAAATGTTGTAACATATTCTAATTATTATTTTTTAATTACTTTTTTCATCGCTTAGTCTGTCATTCTGAGGAACGAAGAATCTACGCAAGTAACTCGCCAATCAAAAGCGCCAAACTTTGTCGATCTTGCAACGGAGATTCTTCGTTCCTCAGAATGACAAACTAGACTTGACATTAATACTTACAAGGTTTCGGAAACCTTGCAGGAAACGTAACCATACCTAACAGGTTTTAAAAACCTCTTACGATGCGTAATTAATTCCCCGTAAAACTATACGTTTGTCCCGCTTTCGTATCAACATCATATTCATTGTACTTTGGCAAAACCACTTTCTTTAAACTTGCTTTTTCCGATATAATTGGTTTCTTAACTTCAACATCATAAAACAAGGGATTTACATTTTTTCCTTTTATTTTTTTAAGTGAAATTCCTTGGTCTGCTTTTAAAGTATTTTCTAATTTCAATCGGCAGTTTCCTCCTAGTTTTGAGTAAATTTTTAAAGTCGAAATTTTATTATTTTTCCAACTCATATCAATTACAAATCCACCTCTTGCAACTAAACCTTTTATGTTTCCGTCTTTCCAAACAGTTGGTAAAGCTGGCAATAAATTAATCGCACCTTCCTGACTTTGCATTAGCATTTCGGCAATTCCGGCTGTGCAACCAAAGTTACCATCAATTTGAAATGGCTGATGAGCATCAAGCATATTCGGATAGGTTCCGCCGCCTTTTCTTTGTTCAGCGGTAACTAAATGCATCTGATCCTGTAATAATTTATAAGCGTGATCTCCGTCTAACAATCTTGCCCATAAATTGACTTTCCAACCCATAGACCAGCCTGTAGATTCATCACCTCTGTAAATTAAGGAATTCTTGGCTGCTTCAAATAATTCCGGCGTTTTAATTGGTGAAATCTGATTACTCGGAAACAAGCCGTACAAATGCGAAACGTGTCTGTGTTTGTCTTCCGGATTATCCCAATCATCCTGCCATTCTTGTAACTGACTGTGTTTACCCACTTTCATTGGCGGCATTTTTGCCAAAGCTTCACTTACTTTTTTCACATAATTTTCATCTGGCGCAACTAATTTTGAAGCTTTAATTACATTCGTAAAAAGATCAAAAATCAACTGATTATCCATTGTTGTTCCGGATGCGATTGTTGCTTTTCCGGTTCCGCCGGCATGTGTGTTTTCGGGAGAACTTGAAGGTACAACTACCAAATAACCTGTATTTGGATCAATTACCATAAAATCTAAAAAGAAATCGGCTGCACCTTTTATAATCGGGTAAATTTCTTTTAAGTAATTTTTATCGCCTGTATATAAATATCTTTCCCATAAATCCTGACTTACCCACGCGCCGCCCGTAGGCCACATTCCGGATGCCGCATAATCTACCGGAGCGGTTACACGCCAGATATCGGTATTATGATGCAAAACCCAACCGTTTGCATTATACATCATTTTTGCGGTTTCATGACCCGTAACGCTTAACTCTTTTGCCATTTGAATAAACGGCTCGTGCATTTCTGAAAGATTGGTTACTTCTGCCGGCCAATAATTCATTTCGGCATTTATATTTGTTGTGTATTTACTGTCCCATGGAGGCAAAACCATATCGTTCCAGATTCCTTGCAAATTAGCTGGTTGTCCCCCAGGTTGTGAACTTGAAATTAAAAGATAACGCCCAAACTGAAAATACAAACTCGCCAATTGCGGATCAAATTGTTTAGAAAAATCTCTAATTCTTTCGTTTGTTGGTTTCTTTGCTAATTCATCTGTTCCTAAATCAAATGAAACTCTATTGAAGAATTTTTGATAATAAGCAATATGATCTTTTTTGATGCTTGCAAAATCTTTGTTTTCGGCTTTAGCCAAATATCCTTTGCTTTTCGCAATTTCATCATCGGTTACATCCTGATAATTTTTGAAATTGGTTGCGATTGAAATATAAAGTGTTATTTCATCAGCTTTATTAATGCTGATGATTCCGTTGCTTGCCGAAACTTCTCCGCCTTTATTTTTAGCCAATAATCTTCCCTGAAATTTGATTTTCCCTTTCTGATTTTCAAAATTGCTACCAATTCCCGAAAGTAAAATTTGATCTCCTTCTGTCCCTGAAACTGTTTTATCAAGCGGACTGTTCATGAAAACATTACACGTTATTTGTCCCGGCTGACTTGCAGAAAGTTTTACTACAATGACCTGATCCGAAAAAGAGGTCAGAATTTCTCTTGTAAATTCAACTCCGTTTACCGCATATTTTACTTTTGCCGTCGCGTTTTCAATATCTAAATCCCTGTAATAATTCGAATATTTTTGATGTCCCGGAAACGAAATATAAACGCTTCCAAAAGTTTGATACGGCATTCCGTCATTGGTTTGCGACATGATATCCTGCGTTGCCAGTTCCTGTGCTTCATCAAATTTTCCTTCAAAAATTAATTGTCGGACAATCGGCAAAGCTTTTAATGATTTTGAATGTGCATTGCTGTTTGGTGAACCTGCCCAAATGGTTTCTTCGTTCAATTGCAAACGTTCAACAGCGGGATCACCAAAAACCATCGCGCCCAAACGACCATTTCCCAAAGGCAAAGCTTCGTTCCAGATTGCAGCTGGTTTATCGTACCAAAGTTTCAGTTCGTTTGTTGTTTGTGCTGTTGCCGTAAAGGAAAATATTCCAACGCAAATCGCAGTTATTTTATTTTTCAACTTCATATTGTTATGTTTTTTTTCGCCACGAATTACACAAATTGGCACTAATTTCTTTTTAATTTTTATTTCAATTTCTCTAATTTATTTTGTAAAAATCTTTTTAATCTTTGGCAAAAAATAATTCGTGCAAATTCGCGTAATTCGTGGCAAACTTCTTTTACTTCTTAACCTCGTAAATCTTGTTATTTTTCTCACCAAACATTTCATACAATTTATTGATATCTTTCAGGGCATTTTTAGGCAAATTTTCTGCTTTATTTCCAAAAACATATAATTTATCGTAAGGTTCAATTACACAAGTCGATTCGTCGATTTCGCCTTTTTCATTCTTCACTTTATTCAAATCTAAACCTAAATATTTAGCCATAAACGGATACAATGCCATACGTTTTGAAATTCCAAAATCGTGACCTTCTTTAGCAAAATGAGCATTTTCTACTAAATCTTTTTTTCCGTACAATTCATACGTTCTTTGGATAAAAGGAAATTCTAATTCTGGAACGGCTAATGTCCAGTCTTTTCCATCAGAAACAATCAATTGTGGTTTTGGCGCCATCATTGCTGAAATTTCTGCATTATTGGTTCCGTTTCCACAAAGGTGAATTCCACGCCCGCTTTCACAAGGACAACCTCCTGAAAAATGAGATGAAACCATTACAACGGGAGCCGAAATTGTAATTCGATCATCCAGAGCTGCCAAAAACATCGTGTGCGATCCTCCGCCGGAACCTCCGGTAACACCAACTCTCGAAACATCAGCATTTTTGGTTGTTGCCAAATAATCTAACAATCGTATTCCGCTTAAAACCTGAACGGTTGAAGCGATACTATTTCTATGAGTTTCTTCCGGAAATTGCAGCAAGGATTCTCCCCACGCAAATAAATCATAACTCACTACAATAGCACCCATTTTTGCCATCATAGCGCAACGGTATTGTTCGTCTTTTCTATATCTTCCGTCTCCAAAATGTCCGTCAGGAGTTAAAATAATAGCTGCTTTTTTATTTAAAGGATAAGGTTTATAAATGGAACCGGTCACGTAAACACCAGGCAAAATTTCTAATCCGATATTTTCAATACTGTAATCTTTGTAGATTCTTTTTGGAGTTAAGATTGGTTTTGATTTTGGCATTGGCGGCGCTTTATCCAAACCAAAAGACGTTATCATACACGCTTTTATTTCTTTTTTTCGAGCTTCCCACTCAGATACATTTGAGTACAAAGTCACCAAATAATTCAAACGCTCTTTTCCTTTATCAACCGAAACTTTATGGTTTTCATATTTTCTGATTATGTAAGTTCCGTCGGGTTGTTTGAAATACATTAATTCAAATGGAGCCAAAATGTTGGTTAAAGAAATTGCCAGATTTCCGGGCTCAATTCGCCAATCAGCATAATCGAGTTCTTTTCCTTTTAATAAACCTCTGTCGTCGTTTATGGTAACATGAAAAGCTGTTTCGATTTTCTTTATCGTTTCGGAAACGGGTTTTCTGAAATTTTCATCAGAAGTTATTTGTGCATTTGAAATTGTCAATGCAAAAAATGAAATTGCTATATATATGTGTTTTATTTTCATTATTTTATTGTTTTTAAACTAGCTTAAAATTGAACGCGGATAAAATGGATTTTTTTTAATCTCTCAAGTAAGACAAACCGAATAAAAAATCCGTTTTTATCCGCGTCTTCGCTTTAGCGAATCCGTCTCATCCGCGTTCTATATCTTGCATTCGATTGTATATTTTCCTGACCCTAAATTTAAATCTTTTGTCAATTTGCCATTTACTTTTATTTCTGAATTCTTAGCGATAGGCAGTTTTATTGTTGCTGATGTATTCAGCGGAATTTCAACTTTCAGGATTAATTTTCCGTCTTTTTTCTCCCAGGCCGAAGCAATATTTCCATAAATAGATTTGTAAGTTGCTTTTACAAAAGTCATATCGCCCACAATTTCCGGCTGAATAAAGAAATGTTTGAAACCCGGATTTTGATTGTCTGGAACAATTCCGGCCAGACTTTGGTAAAACCATTCTTCAATTTGTCCCATCATAAAATGATTCCATGAATTTCCTTTTCTCGGATCCCATTGTTCTGTTAAAGTGGTCAAGCCAAATTTAATCTGAAAACCATAGCCCGGCGCATCATAATGATTGTTCATTTTATACATCATTTCGTTTTCGCCATTTCTCGCCAAAGCCTGAAATAAATAGCGGTTTCCAACATCGCCTGTTGTTAATCTGTCTCCTTTTGCTTTTATATCTGCCAATAAATTCTGCATTACCGCTGCTTTATATTGGGGTTCTACGATATCCATAAAAACGGGAACGGCATTACTAAACTGACTGTTTGTTCCGTATTGTTTGGTTTCGGGATTGAAAAATTCCTTGTTAAAAGCATTTTTTATATCAGCAGTTAAAGTTTCATATTTCGAAATATCTTCTGTTTTGTTCAATAATTTTGCGGCTTTTGCTACCAAATTTGCTCCATAAAAATAATGAGAAGTTGCCGAAAGTGCAATCGGACTATTTTTAGAATATCCTGCGGCGTGTGTTCCGTAATCGTACCAATCGCCTAATCCATGCGAAACAATATGATTTGTTGCTTTGCTTCCTAAATAATCCACGTATTTTTTCATTACGGGATAATATTTTTCTATTAATGAAGCATCTCCATAATATTCATAATACATCCAGGGTAAAATAACTCCGGTTACGCCCCATTCGGGTGAATCGGTAAAGTCGCCTCCAAAAACTACATATTCCGGAACTATTGTCGGAATCAGACCGTTTTCTCGCTGCGAATCTGAGATATTTTGCATTGTTGCCGGAATGAAACTTTGCAGGTTATAATTGAACATTAATCCGGGACCGTTTAAATGGATTTCTTCGAGCCAACCCAATTTTTCACGTTGCGGACAATCGGTAAAAACGCTTTGAAAATTACTTTTGATCGAGTTGTTAATCAGTTCGTGCGTTTTATTGAAAATCTGGTTTGAAGATTCAAAAGTTCCCGCTTCTCCAGCGGAATTATAAATAAAATTTGATTTTAAATCTACCAATGTCGGCAGACTTTGATCTTTGATTTTTTTATAATTAATGTTTTCAATTTGAACATATTGAAACCCGTAATAACTAAATTTTGGTTCCCATTCTTCTACGCCTTCGCCTTTTAAAGTGTAGTCATAATAATAGGGTTTTCCGGATCTTCCTTGTCCGATAGTTCCGTCATCATTTAAACCTTCGCCAACCCAAACACGAACGGTTTGCCCTTTTTTTCCCTTTATTTTAATGGTTGGAAATCCGGAGAGATTTTGTCCCATATTAAACACATAAAAGTTCGGCTTTAGTTCTTTTACTTCTTTAATTTCATATTGTTTTTGAATCGTAATTGGCGGTGCGGTTTGCGCTCTTAAAATGCCTTTCGGAGCTTCCTGAACCACAACTTTTTTCCAGTTTGAATCATTGAATCCAATTTCATTCCATCCCTTTTGTTCTAAATTGGCGTTATAATCTTCTCCTCCAAAAATACTGTTATACGTAATCGGGCTTTTGCTGTATTTCCAGCTTTCATCAGATTTTATGATTTCTTCAGAACCATCTTTATAAACAATTTTCATTTTAAAAAATAAAGTTGGCGGACCAAAACTCACAAAAAACTTGGTATATCTTTCGGCAAGTGTATTGTACATTCCGTTTCCTAGAAGAACTCCAATTACGTTTTCGCCTTTTTCTAATTCTTTTGAACTTAATTCGTAGGTATTATAATTGACCGTTTTATCGTAATCTGTCCATAAAGGAGCAAACTCGCTATTGCCGATTTTCTTTCCATTAATAGTTAATTCATAATGTCCTAAACCGGAAATATAAACAATGGCTTCTTTGATTTCTTTAGTAACCGAAAATAGTTTACGAAGCATAATACTTCTGCGTGACAAAGAATCTGAAGCGTTAATTATCGCGTCTTTTTTCTCTCTTTTATAGGTTGCCGAATGATAATTTCTTCCTTCGGGCAAATGACTATCGGCTTTTGTAATGGCTCCAATCCAGGTTGGATTTAATGCGGATTCTAAAAGTGCGATTCTGAAAGAAGCTATTTTACTCCATTGAGAAACTTTATTATTCTGATCCCAAACTTTTATTTTCCAGAAATATTTGGTTTCATTTTTTAATGCGCTTCCGCCAAAAGAGATTTGAAGATTTTTATTTGAATTTACTTTTCCACTGTCCCAAACATCGGCTTCATTTTTCTTTAATTTTTCTTGAGATGAAGAAACTAAAATCTGATAAGCAGTTTGTGAAACATTTAATTTATTAGAAATCAATTGCCAGCTTAATCTTGGCTGATTTTGAATAACAGCCAAAGGATTTTCAGCCATTTCGCAGGTTAAGTGCGTAGCGGAAATCTGAGCATTAGAAACTAATGTCATTAAAAAGAGGAATAATATATATTGTAAATTCTTCATTTCTTATTGTTGAGATTTAGAACGCGGATGAAGCGGATTTACTTCGTAAAAACGCGGATAAAAACGGATTTTTCAAATATTTGATTTTAGCAAAGCGAATAAAAAATCCGTTTTTATCCGCGTCTTCGCGTTAGCGAATCTGTATCATCTGCGTTCTATAACTTTTTCGTAATCAACGATTCAATATTAAATACGGCTTCCGGAATTAATTTTCCTGTTTCCGGTAAATCAACAAAATCGTCTATGTCTGCCGGCGTGTCTGTATTTGGTGTAAAACGTTGATCTCCGGTTCTGAACATTATGCGTTCAAAACCATCAACCGGAGCATAAAAAATCTTTGTTGATTCTTTTTCGTCGTTTACTTTTATCGTGTACGAGCGGGTTTTTACGTTTAATTTTACGGTGATTTTATACTCTTTGTTAGCTTCGTATTTTGCAATATTGTTATAACGCGCTCCTGTTTTTATTTTTAAATTTCCATCTGAATCAAAAATAATTCGAACCGCTGGATTTCCTTGTTTGTTTTGGAATTCAACTTGTAATAAACCGTGATTATTTTGCTCTGGTTTTACGGTAAAAGTGGCTTCCATTTTTTCTGCATACGGAATCACACGTTCGGCTCTGGCATAATCAAAAAAATCCTGATCTCTTAAAGTCAGCCATTTTTTGCCATCGATTTTCTTTTCAATTTTAGTTGAAGCCCAGGACAAATCATAAGTATTCCATAATTTTAATTCTTGTCCGTCAGCAAGTTCATTAAACACCTCTTTTACATCTTCATTAACTGTACTCACAACCGGAACTGGAATCGATGCCACCCAAATGTCTTCTTTGTTTACGCTATAACTTACCCAAAGTTTTCCGTCAGGCGGAGTTCCGTCAGTTTCGGGAATTCCACGAACGTATTGTGGTCCGGCAGATTTATAATTTCCGCCATATCGCATCGGACTTATTTCTCCGTGAACTAATAATAAATCTTTATAATTTAAACCGTCGTCGCTGGTTGAAATCGCTAGTGGCCAACGATATTCTGACGGATTATAAACGGTTGCGTAACGATTATCAGATGTTTTTTGTCCCCAGATTTTGGCGTTGCTGTTTACAAATCCCGGCGCTCTTGTTGGGTTATATACCCATGTTTTCCCTTCATCTTTACTAATTGATGTTAGAGCAAATTTCCATAAACCCACTACATTTCCGTTTGGTAAATGGTAATAATTGAAAGCTTTAAATTGTTTTTTTAACGGAATTAATTCGTCATCACGATCAGCTTCTTCTACCCATTGTTGCATCAATAATGGTTTAGACATTAATTCGTCGCAAGCTTTGATGAATTTCTTGTCTTTGCTTTTGGTATAAAACGGGAATTTTGTATTTGTTTGATTAAAACTTTTATTAAAACGAACAAAGTAAATTGGTCCAAAAGTTCCGTCTTTGTAAATTTCTCGTACCACACGACCAATTCCTTTTCCGTCATTTGGATCGTCTTTTTCGTCCATTGCGATTCCGTAATAACCAATCGCCAATAAGCGTTTATCTGAGGTAACATAAAAGCCCATGCGTTGGTGCATTACGGCATCCAGATTTTTTGCAACGCCTTCTACTCCTTCTTTTTTAAATCCATCAGGAATTCTGTAAATCGGGAAAATTACTTCAGGTTTTGTCCATGTCGAACCATCTTTTGAAGTCATTAGGAAAGTTTGTCCCGGCGGGATATGTTCTCCGGTTGGGTCGCTCAAATAATGTAGAAAGAACGTATTATTCCAATACGCCAACATGGGTTGGTGATTGTATGTCCACCCAAAACCATCGGCTTTTCCCGGATGTTCACGGCTCGCACGCATGATTTGTGTAGCGTGAACGCCAATCGCAGGACTTAATTGTCCGTGATGATAATCGACGTTTGAAAGTGTTTTGCCAACATAACGAACTGTGTCATTCTGTGCATTTACAGCTGTGCAAGCCAAAAGAATTGCGGTTGTAGTTAAGATTTTGGTTTTTATGTTTTGGAAAGTAATCATTTTTTATGTTTTTTGTTTCACGCAGATTTTGGCTGATTTTAGCTGATTTCCGCTGGTATAATTTTAATTATTACCAATCTGCTTTTATTTGATTTACGCAGACTAAAATTAAAAATCTGCCTGATCTGCTTTAATCTTTTTAAATCTGCGTGAAAAATTACTCTCGCAGATTTAGCAGATCTAGCAGATTTTTTATTTATTTCTTTCTATTAAACCTTTTAAAACGTCTTCTGAAATTGTTGTAATCGTTCCGTGTTTATGACCTTCGGGAAGACTTATTTTTGAAGAAACATCTTCAAAATGAACAAAATCTGATGTACTTGAAGCTTTATAATTTTTCTCGCCGTAATTATCATAATAAATCAGCCATTTTTTATCGACTTTTACGACTGTTGGGCCTTCTGATAAATGGGATGTAAAAGGTTCTGAACTTTTCCCGAATGGTCCTAAAGGCGATTTTCCGAAAGCTACTTTTATGTTGCGCATTGGTCTTGTGTTGTCTTTCAAAACCAAAACATAATTTTTCTTTGCTTTTTTTACAATTACACAATCGATCACGCTAAAACCTGGTTCGTAATATAATTTTGTATCCGAGAATGTTTTAAAATCTTTGGTTGTTACGTAATACATTCTATGATTATTTTTCTCTTCTTCCTGTCCTTTTTCAAATCGAAACGGAATTGTTGATGCCCAAATAATTATGTATTCTTTTTTGACATCATCATAAAAAATCTCCGGTGCCCAAACATTTACAACTTCGGGCTCATTTTTCATTACGGGAATATATTCTTGTTTCGACCAATTAATTAAATCCTTAGAACTGGCGTATCCAAAACCATTTCCGCCTTTCCAGTCTGTTGTCCAGACCAAATGATACGTTCCGTCTGCACCTTTTGTGATGGATGGATCACGCATGATTTTGCTTGCGCCAATTTCTGGTTTTAAAAATGATCCTTCAAGACCTTTCCAGTTGTAACCGTCTTCGCTGTATGCCAGATACAAACCTTCTGTTGCCGGTTCGCGGAACGACGTAAAAAGATATAAGTCTTTCTTTTTCTGCGAATAAGAAATCGCAAAAAGACAAAATGTTACTATGATGAATACTTTTTTCATGTTGTCCAATTAAACACGGATTTCACTAATTAGCACGAATTAAAATTGGGTAAATCCGTGAAATCTGTGTCATATTATTTTGAATTGTCTATTCTGTAATTGCTTTTTTGTCCAGCTCTTTTCCTTTTTTAACTATCGTTGTTACGTTGTTAAAAACATTGTTTTTCAGGAAAACATTCTTGGTTTCTTTTCCATCGGCTTCGATAAAAATATCGGTTGCATTAAATGGAAAATTATTATTGATCATGATATTCGAAACATTCTCTAATTTAATAACCGGAACGCCTTTAATTGGTGTCGATGATCCTACATTATCTAAAATGATATTTTTTGAATCGGATATTTTGAAAGAAGAACCTATTGAGGCATTCACTTTTACATCATGAAATTCGACATCTGTTGCGGTACTTACTGTAAAACCTTCTTTTCCGTCCATATTAATATTAGAGAAAGAAATGTTTTGAATTGGCATTTCGGTAATTCCTAAAATAGTGCCCGCCTTATTCACGTTTGAAGCCGTAATATTACTCATGTGAATGTTTCTGAAAATCGGGGTTTTTTCAGTCACGGGCTCTACTTTGGTATTTTTATCATAAAAAAGACTCAATACAATTGCTTCTTCTTTTATATTTTTCATTACAATATTATCTACTCGAATATCTTCTACAACTCCGCCTCTTCCGCGTGCTGCCTTGATTCGGATTCCGCGATCTGTTCCGTCAAAAACACAATTTGAAATGGTTACTTTTTTAATTCCGCCAGACATTTCACTGCCGATTACCACGCCACCGTGACCGCTTAACATGGTACAATTGGTAATGGTAACATTTTCTGTTGGTCTTGCATATTTACGGCCGTCTTCGTCACGACCTGATTTTATTGTGATGCAATCGTCTCCAACGCTGATATGACAATTTGAAATATGAACATTTTTGCAGGAAGAAGGATTTATTCCATCGGTATTTGGCGAATGCGGATTGAAAATCGTAACTCCCGTAACAGTTACGTTGTCACAAAATTCAGGATTTATCGTCCAGAAAGGTGAGTTTTGAAACGTAACGCCTTCAATTAAAATATTTTTGCATCCATAAGCCTGAAAGAAAGAAGGTCTGAAAAACTTTTTGTCGATCGTTCTTTTGTAATAATCAGAATATACAATTCCCTGATTTTGTTCGTCCCACATTTTTTGGTATTTCGTTAGCTCAATTGGGCCTTTTGTGGTTTCGATTCTATATACTTCATTCCACCAGGCTTTTCCTTGTCCGTCAATTACGCCTCTTCCTTTTATGGTAATGTTTTCGGCATCTTTGGCATAAAATAAAGGTGAAAAAGATTTCATTACTAATCCTTCGTAACGCATTTCTACATACGGCAAATAGTCATCAAAATTGTCTGAAAATTTTAAAAGTGCGCCTGAATCTAAATGAATTGTAATATTACTTTTTAGTTTTAGAGCACCCGTTAAATATTCCCCGGCAGGGAAAAAAATTGTTCCGCCTCCATTTTTAGATGCTTTTTCGATTGCATTCTGGATGGCTTCGGTACATTTTATTCCTTTATTATTTCCTCCTTCGTTTAGGATGTTTAACCAGCCGTCGTTTGCGAAAGCTGTGTTAAGTCCAGTAATGAAGAAGAGTATGATTAGTAGATTTTTCATTGTTTTTGTCTTTTGGTTTCACGCAGATTTAAAAAGATTTAAGCAGATTTAAGCAGATAATTTTAAATTATAAATCTGAGCTCATTTGCTTAAATCTTCAAGATCTGCGTGAAAAATTCAGCGCGCTCTTTTATTCTCATTTTTTGTCATTGAGAGGAACGAAGCAACCACATTTGCAAAATCAACTTTATGGTTTATTGTTAGTGAGGTTGCTTCGTTCCTCGCAATGACGTACTTTGTCTTTTACTTAGAACTTAAAATCAAAACCCAATCATTGCCATCTTCTTTTTTTCCTGATGGCTTAAATTCTTTGGTTCCTTTATTGTCTACAATTCCAATTTTTGTTTTTTCTCCGTTTCTTGGGTTGTACCAACTTGCGGTTACTTTTGTTCCTGAAATTTTACCCATATTTACAGTTATTTTTCTGCCTGTGTAGGTATAAATTAAAGCATATTTTTTTCCTCTTGTTGCAATTTGATAATCGTATTTTTCACCTTGATTGGCGATTAACGATTGATCCGGAATTCTTTCTAAATAGGGAAAATCTAACATCAATTTTTTAATGTAAACCATTTGTCCGGCACCCGGCGCATTTATCGCTGATGTCCATAATTCTTTGTTTCCGTAGGCTGGTTTATCGCCTTTTCTAAACATTTGCATTACGGCATTATGTCCGTAAGTATAACCTGCTGCTCCGGCAAAAACCGACCAATATCCATAACGTCTTACATCATTGGCGGTCCATTTTGGTTGTAATGTGTCGTGTAAACCGTGTGGAATTCCTTCGTAAGATGGCTCTCCGTCAAGTGTTGGTTTGGTTGGTTTTAAAGTTAAATCTCTTTGAACGAATTTGTAATTGTCTTCTTTGAAAGAATTTGGCAGCGTATCCTGATCGTATCTTCTGTGACCTGATTGAAACATATTAAAATCTAACCAAGTTGCGTTATGATAATTTTCTGATGAATCTGTTCTTCCGAAAGGATGAAATGTGACCAATTGCTTTGAATTATTGGTTTTTAGTGTATTTCCGATGGAGTTCCAGATATCGGTAAATTCGTTTCCGTGTGTATCGCCTCCGTTTAACCAGATAATGTTGGTTCTGTTTTTATATCTATCGGCTAAAAATTTAGCATATTTTTGAGCTTGTTCTTTACTCACTTTATTTCCTTTTGAAACATTTGTTCCCCAAACTGGCACCATGGCTACGTAGATTCCATTTTTCTGAGCAACATCCAAAGTGTAATCTACGTGATCCCAATAATCGTATTCAGCCGGATTATCAAAATTGCTGCCTGGTGTTGTTAAAGGTTGTGCCGCATCTTCGTTTATCAATGCCGCATCGCCGTAAACGTTTACTGCATTCAGATTGTGCAAAACCATAATCTGAACTACATTGAATCCTTTTTGTTTTCTGTCCTGAAAATATTGATCTACTCCTGCTCTGTCTAATTTACTAAACGTTAACCAACCTGTGTCGCCTAACCAGAAAAATGGTTTTTCGCTTTCGGTCACAAAATAATGCTGGTTTTTTGAAACTTTAATTTGGGGCAGGTTTCCTTTTGCAGATTGCGAAAATCCGCTTTGTGCTGTAAACAAAAAGCTTATACAAAGGGCGTATAAATATTTAATTTTCAGATTCATTTTGGTTTATTTTGATATTGTGTTTTTTGTTTTGTTTGCCACGAATTGCAATAATTTCTCGAATTTTTACTTTGTTTGTGTTTTTGTTTCACGCAGATTTGGCAGATCTGGCAGATTTAATTTTTAATTCTTTCTCACTACAAAAAGCACTTTTTCTTTAATTTCAACTTGTGGAATTGTTACTTGTTTTCCTCCACTGATATTTGCTTTTTTAATAAAAGTTCCTGTTGAAGCATTAATTTCATATACTTCGAAAGTGCCTTTATAATCAGACAAATTGATTGAAATTTCCTGCGTATTTTTCGTGTAAAAAAGATAGCTTTTTCCTTTGTTTTCCAGTTTCCAAAGATTATCTGAAAACGTATTTCCTTCAATCAGTTTCATTTCGCTTAAAGCGGAATAAAATGAAGGAAGTTCAATTTTTGGAATATTTGGTAAAGATGCTCCCGCCATTAAAGCCGGCCATCCAAATCTTGAAGAACCATCTGTTGAATATAAAATTACTTTTTCAGGGTATTTTTCACGGTATTCTCTAATGGCACGATATACCTGATTGTCTGTTTCTTTTCCTGTTTTTAGTTTTCTGGCGTGTTGTCTTGGGGCTAAATTTACGCCGCCTTGTGGGGCATAAGCAGATCCGTCTTCTTTGTAATACCAATAACGAATATCTATTAAGTCGACTGTTTTAATTCTTTTGGCGTCATTTAAAATAGCATCCTGAACATCTTTTGTGGCGCTTAAACCAATTATTCCGTTTTTATGGGTTTCATCTTTCCATTTTTGAACTTCGTCTAACCAAAATTCCATAAAATGAAGCGGGCCTGTATATTCGGCACTTGTTAATTGAATTACATTGCTGTTTTCCTGAAAATTCTCAAGAGATTTTCTGATAAAACCCTGATGTAATTTTCTTCTATCAGCATTTGTAATATCATAAAACTGTTCTGCCATAAAAATACGTTTGTCTCCTGCGTAAGGCGGCGGCTCAGGAAAACGTGTACTGTTTATATTATTTGCCGAACGCCAAGGTGAACTTGACCAATGCGCTCCGGCTTCGAGGATATTATGCTGAAAATATTGCTGATTGATTAATAATTGTCCGTTTGGTTCTGCCAATTCTGCAAAACGGGCAAGACGATTCCAATACCAATCGTTGTATTTTGTTAAGTCGTATTTGCTTAGATGATCCCAGGCTAAATCTTGTCCGCTTCTGGCGAAAGGCTGCTCGTAAAACGGAGGCCAAACATCGTCGTCGATGCGGCGAACGCGTTCGTGATCGTCCATTCTTCGGTCGTACCATAAACCATAATTATGTTCAAGGGCAATTATATTATTCGAAGTCAAATAATCTACAGTTTCTTCGACTTTATCTGTAAGTCCGTTTCCGGTTCTTCCCGGAACAAATCTCGTAAGATGTGGTGAAGATTTTTTTATGTCATTATCTAAAAGACTTCCGCGCCACCAAGCCACATTGGTTTCTTTTCCGGCAATTAGTTTTCCATCAAAAGTTAATAAGCCGTTTTCGATTTTTACTTTTGAGGTGTTTTTAGCAACTTTATTTTGATCATTTATTTTTAAATCATTGGCATTTTTTAAACCTGAATTATTAATATTGATCGGATTTGATTTTGATGCTTCGGCAATCCATTGCGGTAAACTTATTGCGGTTGTAACGGAATTTTTGATTAATTCTGCAGCCACTTCAATACTTGGACTTGATGATGCTTCTGAACCTAAATCATAAATAAAAGGCTGAACAGGAAGTTTTCCTAATCTTGTTTCTAATTGTGCGTAGAACAAACTTCTTGGAGTGATATGACCGTTTACATCTTTCCAATGTCCGTTTCCGGCAAATTGTCCCCAAACTCCAAATGCCCAGTTTTGCGCAGTTGGCGGACTGTAACATTCTATTTTTGAAGCTGATGATTCCCAGATTACAGAATTTGCAGCTGTCCATCCTGCTCCTCTTCCGTTTTGTTCTCTATTATTATAGCTTAATGCTTTTCCGTCGATGTTGGCAATATCGAATAAAACTCCGGTTGCCCAGCTTCCTATTGCTCCGCTGTTTTGAAATGGTAAATGAGATTCGCATTGTAAAAATACATTTGGTCCTGTTATTCCAAAACCTCCCACAGCAAAATCATGATATCCGAATTCTGAATAACAACGCTGAAACAACGTTTGCTGTCCTTCGGTATAAAAAGTATGTCTTCTAAAAGAAGCGATTTCAGAAACTGGTTCTGTTGCGATACAATCTTCAACGGTAATTTGTTGTGATGTTTTTAAAACTGAAACTGCTCCACCTGCAAAATGTTTAAAATTGACTTGCTTTACCCAGGCATTTCTGGTGTTTTCTATACTAATTGCCTGCCAGCGATGTTCTTCGTCTTTTAAATTAGAAGGATTGTAAGTTGATTTTATTAAAATATTTTCGATTCCGATATGTTCGATTCTTCCTTGCCAAGAGTAAACCGTGACTTTTGAAATTCCAAAAACATCATCTAATGACATTGTTAACGGAGCGTTTAAGGTAATTTCATTTCCGTTTATTTTGGTTACAACTCTGTTCCAGGTCATATCCCAATCTCCTTTTTTCCAGCCAATCCAAGAGGTTTCACCTCCAAAATCCTGCATTTTTACTTCTTTAATGAAATTATCCGTTAAAGGTTTACTGATTTCTATTTCATCAGAAACTTTTAATTTTGCAGTATTTTTTAGTTGAATTTTTTGAGTTCCTAACGGTGTGTAGGCCGTATTGAATTCAAATGAATCTTTGTACACTTTATCGTTTATTCCTAAAACACGAATTAACGCTTCTCTTTCTAATCCGGTTCCTAAAAGAATGGTTCCGTTTTCGTTGTTTCCGCTTCCTCTTAAAACTACGCCTGATTTTTTGATGTATAAAGTTCCGCTAACTTTAAAAGTTCCTTTGTCTAAAAGTACTGCTCCGCGAAAACCTGATTTGTCTGGTTTTAGAGTACTTACATAATCAATCGCTGCTTGTATTTTTTGTGTGGCATCTTCTTCTTGTTTCGGAACAAAAATTTTGTTGTCAAGATTGGGAATTGCTTTTTCTGAAGCCATATATCCTGCATACGAAAAATCAGGAATTTGGTTGCCTAAATTATCGGTTGTGAAAGAAAGTTTTCCTTCTTTCGTTTTGATAATATCCGGGAAACTATTTTGTGCGACGCTATTGCTAATGCAAAAAAGCAAAGCAAAAACAGACAAAATTATTTTATCTTTTTGAAGAGAAATTATATTTTTTAGTTGAGTAAAATTCACTTTATTCCTTTTTAGACTTTAAAATTAAAACAAATAAGTTCTATACTTTTCAGACTTATAATTTACATTCCTAATTTCCATAATCTTGTCATTTCGACGAAGGAGAAATCTTCGCAAGAAACTCTACAAAGCGTGATTCAGCAAACGGAGATTTCTCCTTCGTCGAAATGACAAACTTTGGGGATTCTTTATTTGATTAAACCTGACAGGTTTACGTTGAGAATATTGCTGTGACTAAATTTAAGACTTTATTGCAATAATCCTTTTGATAATTTTGCCAATGTATCGGTATTATTTTCGTTTTTGGTCCAGTCTGTTTTAGATTTTGGATCAATTCCGTTAAAATACTTTTCGATATTGGTATAACCGTCTCCGTTTGAATCTTTATTGGCATCTGAAGCATCGTTTGGATTCAGCCCATTTTTCTTTTCCCAATTGTCCGGAATTCCATCATTATCAGCATCTTTATAGGCTTTTCCTTTGTATTCAGGATAACCTCCAACTTGGTCAGGATGTGTTATAATTCCTTTTTTATACGAATCTGCAGGCAATCTTCTTTTAATATATGCTGCACCAATTGCATTTTCTAAACCGTCTTTAACTTCGATTTTTCCGGTGCGAACTTGTTTGATAATTCTTTCGTCTACTGCATCTCTTTTTGGTAAAGTTGCTCCAACATTATTCAATACAAATTCATATGCTTCTTCTGCCTTCATTATGGTAATGTGTGGCATTGTGAATGGTTTATTTTGTTTGATTAATTCTAAAAATCCTTTGGTTTCTTCGTCTGAAAGATCTTCTAATTGTACTCCGCCGTTCCAGTTATCGGCAGTAACTTCAGGAGCTCCATCAATATAATTGCCAGAGACATAAGCTCTTCCGTAGGTTTTAGGTTTCATATAATCTGATTCCGGTTTTAGAATTCTGTAACGGATTGGTTTATCTGTTGGCGTTATTGGTCCCGGTTTAAAATAATTATTTACGATATTAAACATCGAACGATAATCTCCTCCGTCAAGAGAACGATTCCACCAATTGAAAATTACGTTGTTTACAAAATTAAAATCGCCGTACATTCCGATTGAGGCATTTCTTGAAATATTATCTGCCCATAAATTTCTCATGAATGTACTGTTTAATCCGCCGATTGTGCTTCCGAAAGCGTGATTGTAAGTATCTAAACCTTCAGATGAAATGGTGTTTTGAATGGTAATATTACAAGCCGGAAGTTTGTCTAATGTCGATTTTTCATTGGCTCTAAACTGGTGTCTGTACAAAGAAATATTTTCGTCTAATCCCCAACTTACTGAGCAATGATCTATAATAATATTTCCAATTGGGTTTCCGCCAAGTGCATCATCTCTGCGGGCGACATCGGTTGCTCCTCTGCGAAAACGCATGTGCCTGATGATCACGTCGTGCGTATCGATTTCTAAAGTTTCGCCTGCAATGCAAATTCCGTCGCCTGGTGCTGTTTGTCCTGCGATGGTAACGTAAGGCGCACGCATGCTGATTCTTTTTTTTAACTGAATAATTCCGGAAACATTAAAAACAATTGTTCTTGCTCCTACAGCTTCACAAGCTTCACGAAAAGTTCCTTTTCCACTGTCTTCTAAACTGGTCACTACAAATATTTTTCCGCCTCTTCCACCTTGAGTGAAAGCTCCTCCACCTTCGGCACCCGGAAATGCAGGAATGTCTGCCTGAACAAAATCTTTTGGATAAGAAGCCCAAGGTAAATAAGGTCTCCCTAATTTTGCTTCGGCCTGAATAACGTTATAATTTGCTGTCCAAATTTCGCTTAAGCGTTTTTCTTCATCGGCTAAAACCTGATCTGCTTTGTCCTGAATTGCTTTTGGAATCTCGGGATATTGTGCATATGCAGAAGTAAAGAAGGAACAAAATGAAATGATCATCATCGTTCGTTTCAGAGTGGTATTTGGGGAAATATTTTGCATTTGTTTCGTTCTTAGTGATTAGTCCCTAGTAAATAGTCCGTTAGTACTTAGTTTTTATTAGTACATTATTTCAGTCATTTAAAAAGCTAATGACTAAGTACTAATTACCAGGGACTAAAAAATGACTGGCTAACTATTGACCTGATTTGGCTTTTTCTCTTTCTTCTACACGTTTATGCCAATCTGCACTTTCTTTGTTTAGGTCGTAACCTTCTTTAGATAAATAGTTATTGATTCTTCCTTTATATTTACCAAACCAAGCATGTTTTTCTTTGGATGTTCCTCCATCCATTGCAAATTCTCTGGCTTCTACTAAATTGGTGTAGATATATTCTTTTTGTTCTTTGGTTAAGGCAGGCAACATATCCTGATATCCGGCGTAGGTTATTTCTACAACGCCGTAAGTCATTCCGTCCTTTACTGCAACTATTTTATCCTGTGATAATTGAGTTCCTAATTTTTTTAAATATTCCTTGTGCAGTTTTCCAATTGATTCATCTGCTGTTGCTTTTAATTTATCAATTTTCTCGTTTCGTTTTTCCTTTACTAAACTGCTGTCTGCTTTTATTTTTTTAATTTCAGCATCTCTTCCATCCTGAATCTGACTTAAATCTCTAAACTGCTGTGCAATAATATCTGTAACTGCTTTTTCTTTTGCGGGATTTGCCAATTCTAATTTAGCTACAATTTTAGCAGCTCTTTCATTAGTAATATTGATATATACCGGATCTAAATGCTGTTGTGCAATGCTATTGAAGAATACTAATAACATCATCAACATACCTGTTTTTTTAATTGACTTCATTTTAATAAAAGTTATTAATTAGAATGATTTTGAAAATTTGCCTAGTCCGCTAATTTGCATGCCGTTATTTTTTCACGCAGATTTGGCAGATATTTTTTTAATTGAAAACGTTTGCCTTTAACTTTAAATCTTAAAACTACTCTTGCAAAGACTTCGTTAAAGTCTCGTGATTGTTGCTTAAATCTTTCCAGTCTGTTTTTTGGTTTGGATCTGTGCCGTTTAAATATTCTTCGATATTGGCATAGCCATCATTATCTGAATCTATTTTTGCATCAGATGCATCGTTTGAATTTAAGCCGTTTTTTTTCTCCCATTTATCAGGAATACCATCTTTGTCTGTATCTACATATGGTTTTCCTTTGTATTCCGGATATCCTCCTACTTGAGAAATATCTGTGATGATTCCTTGTTTATAAGAATCCATCGGAAGACGTCTGTGCTCAAATTGATAGAATTCTTTTTTCTCTAATCCTTTTGCATATTCAGGAACTCCGGTTTTAACTGTTCTTACGATTCTTTCATCGACTTTATCTCTGATTGGTAAAGTTGCTCCAACGTTTTTAAGTACAAATTCGTAAGAATCCTGAGCCGTCATGATTTTGTTAAACCATGGCATTGGGAAAGGTTTGTCGCTTTTCATTTTATCGAAATAAACTTTGGCTTCTTCATAATTCATTAACTCACCCTTTTTATTTTCGATTTGAACGCCGCCATCCCAATTGTCTTTTGTTACTTTTTCGTTATTATTTATAACGTTTCCGTTTACATAAGCTCTACCAAAAACCATGTAAGATAATTTGCTTCTTCCTGATTCCGGTTTTAAAATTCTATAACTAATAGGCTGCGTTAAATCTGTAACGGGACCTGGTTTATAAAAGTTATTGATGATATTGTAATTGGCAGTATAATCTCCACCGTCTGTAGATCTGTTGTACCAGTTGAAAATTACATTGTTTACGAAGTTGAAAATTCCGTTCCATCCAATTGATGGGTTTCTTCCAGCATTACTTGCCCACATATTTCTAACAAAAGCGCAATTTTCTCCACCTAATGTACTTCCGAAAGCATGGTTATAGGTATCTAACGCTTCTCCGAATAAACTATTCTGAATCGTGATATTTACAGTTGGTTTCTTTTCGTCAGGGTAACCTGCGCCCGGACTGTACATATGTCTGTACATAGACATGTTTTCGTCTAATCCCCAAGTTGCAGAAACGTGGTCGATCATAATGTTACCAACAGGATTTCCTCCAATTGCATCGTCTCTACGCCCAACGAAAGTTTCTCCTCTGCGGAAACGCATATGTCTGATAAGAACATCATGAGTATCAATCCAAACAGATTCTCCTGCCACACAAATACCATCGCCAGGAGCAGTTTGCCCTGCAATAGTAATATAAGGTGCACGAATAATTAACGGACTTTTGATTTTGATAATTCCCGAAACATTAAAAACTACGATTCTGGCTCCACCTTGTTCGCAAGCTTCACGTAAAGTTCCCGGACCGCGGTCTTCTAAACTTGTAACCGTGTAAACATTTCCGCCACGACCTCCAAAAGTAAACATTCCTCCACCTTCTGCTCCAGGAAATGCGGGAATATCTGCTTGCGGTAAATCATTTGGTCTTGATGCCCATGGAATATACGGTTTGCTGTGCTTGGCTTCTTCTTCGATAATGACAAGGGCTTTTTCCCAAGCTTCATCAGAAAGTTTGGCAGCTTCGTCTTTAATTGCTTTTTCTTGTGCCTGAACTTCAGGGCTTAGTTTAGGATACTGTGCAAAACATTGAAAATTTCCTAAAAACAATAGGAAAAGTGCCGATAAAGTGAAATTTTTCATACTAATTTTTAATTTGGGTAATCTTTTTTTAAACAAATCACCTGTATTTTTTTTAGAAATACAGGTGAAAGTTTAATATACTAATTCATTTAATCTTAAAATTTTATTCTTGGTAATTGAAGGTTCCAGCGCCTCCAAAATTGTCATTCCAACCTACTGTTTGCAATAACCAAGGGTTTTGTGTCAAAACAGCAGTATTAAGTCCACTTATGTAATAGTTTGGATTAAATTTAATATTGACCGGAGCACCTCCAAAATTATCCATAGCTGTAATTAGTTCAGTACGAGTAAAATTAGCATTATAAAAAGTCGCTAAAGTTGCCAATTGAGTCTGGAAATTAGGAGAATCAAAATCTACTACAATGCTTGCACGAGCAGCTGTTAAAGGATCTGTTGTTGACGATGCAGCGGTGTTTTTGTATTGTAAGTAATTTCCAGTTCTTTTTGTTCCGTTGATTGGAGACAAACCTAATTTACTAACTGTACCACCAGCAATACCAGGAAGTGATTCATTACTATAAAGCATCCATCTTTGCACATCCCAAAAACGTTTTCCTTCGTAAGCTAATTCAATTCTACGCTCATATAAAACAGCTTCTATAGCAGCATATTTACTAGCTAATGTTCCTATTCCGTAGTTATTTGCAGAAGGAATCCCTACGCGATTTCTAATTCTTCCTAAATATGCCAAAGTATTATTAGTTTGCCCTAGCGCTGCATAACATTCTGCAATATTTAGTAATAATTCAGCATAACGGTATTCAAAAATATCTGTTCCTGAATATTGGAAATTAGTTTCTTTACTTGCAGCAGTATTACTCATTTTTCGAACAAATGCAGGGCTTGATATAGCAGTATTTGCATCAGAGAAACCTGCTTTATTAGAAGCGTCTACCCAGCGATAAGCCCAAATAACGGCGTTTGGTGTTTCTTTGTTTCCCCATTTAGCACCAGAAAAAGAAAATGTTCTGTAAAATCTAGGGTCTCTATTAAGGAAGAATGTAAAATCATTATATCCATTCGCTGCAGTAGGTCTTGAACCATCAGCCAGTGGAAATAAATCAATCATTTCTTTAGGAGCGGGAGTACCACCCGCAGATCCACCTAAACTAACCAAACGAATCGCTTTTTCCCAAGAATTGTTTATTGCTGTACCTGTTGTACCAGTTCCACAAAGTTGAACCGTTATCGCTTCCGGACAAAAAACATTGTCTTTCAGGAACATTGCTTCCCAATCTTTAATTGAGCTTCCAAATAATCCGTACCCATCCTGTGTTAATCGAGTTTCAGCGGCCAATCCGGCATCCAAAGCTGCCTGCCAACGCTCGTTAGATCCATCCCAATTTTTGTTGAATAAAGGACTTGCGTATGTTAACAGTACTCTTGCTTTTTGTGCTAAAGCCGCTCCTTTTGTAAAACGCCCGTAACTTGCATCTATCCATTTTCCAGGCAATAGACTTGCTGCCATGTCTAAATCTGTAACTATTTGGGCTACCACTTCAGAAACTTTTGCTCTAGGAAGCTGTATTGTTGGATCATCTGAAGCAGCTGTCTGAACAGTCGTTACGATAGGAACTCCCCCATAAGTACGCATTAAATCAAAATACTGCATGGCACGCATGTAGTACATTTGCCCTTTTGCCTGATCTCGGAATGTTTTATCCAAATTTGCACCTTTTACATCAATATCTTCTAACAGAATGTTACATTCTCTTATTCTATTATAAGCGGTATTATTAACACCTGAACCAAGTTTAAGTCCATAGTAATTACCAGCTTCTCCTGCGGTTAAAAGCGTTTTATTTGGATTAATAAAATCCTGCGTTCCTCCAAGCTCTTCTGTTAATCTGGAATTTGTGTCAGTAAACAAACCTACTACAGTAGATACTGGTGATTTGTATGCGTTGTAAAAATCATAATATTGATTATCAACATACGCCTGTACACGTTCCTGAGTTTGAAAGAAAGTATCATCGTAAGAACCATAATTTTTCTTTTCTTCCAAAAAGTCCTGACTACAAGATGTACCCAAAACAACCAGTAGTGTTAAAGATATATATAAATTAAATTTTGTTTTCATAATTTCTTTTTAATTTAAATTAGAATGATACGTTAAAATTAAGCGCCCATGTTCTAAGTGTAGGATAACCTACAGAAGAATTGTCATACATGTTACGGTACTTATCAGGATATGGGTTATAAAGATCCCAAAGATTATTACCTGTTATACCTAATGTTATACTTGAGATTTTTGTATCTGCAAATACTTTTTTAGGAATATCATAACCAACACTTAAGTTTCTAATAAAACAACGGAAAGTATTCACTTGCCAAAAATCAGAAGGACTTGACATATAAGTCCATTGTGCCACGTTAGGATATTTTCCGTTTGGATTATCCTCAGCAGAGTACATATCATTCCAAAACGTTTCACGTGCCCACATATTAGAAGCAGATGAAGAACCTTGGTTTACTAAATCTACAAAAGTAGCTCCTCCCCAAGAAGTGGCAATTTGAGTTTTTAAATAAAACCCACTAACTTTGAAGCCCAAATTAGTATTAAATCCGTATTTTCTGTTGCTTTTAGCTAATTTAACATAATCTAATTCTTTACTATCCGATATAATCTGTCCATCAGGTGCGCTTATAGTTCCGTCGGGATTAAGTTGTCCTCCAGTATCCTGATAAGCTAATGAACCTTTTCTTAACGCGGCAGCCGAAGTAATATCAAAATATTTTGGAGTTCCGCCAACTGCAGTTGCATGATCAGTTAAGTATGCCCAGTAATTTGCTATATCTGCATCGGTACGTAAAATACCATCTCCTGTAGATGTTCCCTTCCATACTGCAAATCCCCAAACAGGATTAAATCCTTCTGATCTGCCTTCTCTTCTTACATTATTAGCTTCAGGCAAGTTACCTTGGTCTGGATATTTTATTACTTCATTATTTGCATAGCTAAAATTGATACCAACATCATAACTAACAGCTCCTTTTATTTTATCACTCCAGTTAATACTAAACTCAGATCCCCATGTATTAGCAGCACCGTAATTTTGCTCTGCATATCCTCCTCCTACTGAAAATGGCACACCTGTAGCACTTGCCATATCTGTTAGCATGTTTGTCGTTTTATCATAATAGAAATCATAAGTAATATTCAATCTGTTTTTCAAAACATTCAAATCTATACCAACATTGTTTTTTATTGTAGTATCCCATGTTGCATCTCTGTTCGGATTTACTCTAGGAGTCAAACCTGCTGCATTATTACCTCCATTAGAGCCAAATTGAAAACCTTTGTCAACAATAACATCATAATATTGAACCCATCGCCAGGCCTGAAGATTATCTTTTCCTGTTTTACCAATTGAATAACGAACCTTTAAGAAATCAACCCAAGGCACATTTTTTTCAAACCAATCTTCTTTAGACACTACCCAACCCAATTGAAGTGATGGAAAATATCCCCAATAGTGTTCCGGAGCAAATTTTGTCGAAGCGTCGCTACGGAAAAGAAATTGTGCCAAATACTTTTGCTTATAATTATAGTTGATACGTCCAAAATATGAAAGGGTTCCACCTTCGACTTTAGTTGCCTGGCTATTAGCCTGGATTAATGTCCCGGCTGTTGCAAAATTTCCTAAATAGTCTTTTCCTGTATTTTCATAGGCTAGACGTGTAAATGTATTGTAAGTCTCAGATGCTTCTCCTCCAATCATCGCACCAATTTGGTGATCTCCAAAAGTTCTGTCGTAATTAATTAAAAAGTCACCCTGAGTATTCTTACTATCACTATTATTATAATAAACTCTTGAATTTCTAACATTTGTTTCTATAATATAATCCCCATTTGGATTAGTAGCATTATTGAAAACAGTAGGATCAGCTGCACTTGCTAGGTGATTACCCAGTGTTTCGTAATTTCTAATTCTTGCCAAATCATATGGTAATTGAATTTGTTCTGTATAACTAGAACTTTGAGTTCTGGAAAAAGTTCCTTTAAAAGATAAGCCTTTAACAGCAGCTATTTTATAATTTAAAGAAGCATTAATAGTAGCCGAATTATCTTCACTTATCTGATGAGAACCATTATTTAAGTTAGCAAAATAGTTCCATCCTGCGATATTATTATTTGCATTTGCACTTCCAAAATTTTTATTTGAATTAGGAAATGGTGACATATAATATTGTTTACCATCAACAACTGTCTCCCATGGAACATGTTTTGGCATATGCACCAAATACCCATAATCAGCCTGTTCTCCTCCTGCAGCAGAACCATAACTACCGTCACTGATATTTGCCGAAGCTTTTGTAAAAGACTTATCAACTGTTCCTGAAGTTCCGGATACAGATGCAGAAAAATCTAAACCTTTTGCTATTTTTGCGTTAATTCCTAAACGATAATTCCATTTATCATATTTTTGATATCCCAGGTTAGCATCTTGAGTAAATAAAGTTGCTCCAGCAAAATAAGTAATATCATCACTACCTCCACTTACATTGAAAGTGTGTTTTTGTTGAGTAGCCGGTTTCCATGCTTCTTTTAACCAATCATAATCCAAACTTTTCATCTGCTCTAATTCTCCTGCAGAATACAATTTTACCGGATCAGTCACAGCGCCAGGAGCTGTTTGCGAATTGAAATATCTATTGCTGAAAACCCCAAATTCGTAAGCGTTCATTGTTTTAGTATGGCTAACAGCATCATTAATCGCAAACTGGCTGTTATAACTAAACTTTGCCTTACCTACTTTTCCTCTCTTGGTTTTTACTACTATTGCCCCTTGTGAAGCACGAGAACCATAGATTGCAGCAGAACCATCTTTTAAAATAGTTATACTTTCAATTTCAGAAGGATCCAATCTGTTAAATTGTTCTAATGTAGGTTTACCATTCGTTGGATCTACCTGAATCATATCATCAATAATTACTAGAGGTATTGATGAATCACCATCTTTTGAGAAACCAACAGACTGACGAATTTGAATACTTGCAGCCTCTCCTGGTCGTCCAGAACCTCCAGTAACGGCAAGTCCGGGAACCAATCCTTTTAAGGCATCAGATAAGTTAGTTACTGGCAAATCCATCAAATCATCTGGTTTAATAGTTGCAATAGCTCCTGTAAGTTCCTTTTTTCTTTGAGTACCGTAACCAACAACAACAATATTTTCTAGTTGATTAGAATCTTCTGCTAATTTCGCATTAACAATAGTACGCCCGTCTAAAGGGAGTTCTACTTTTCTCATTCCTATGAAAGAAAAAACCAAAGTTCCTCCTGTCTTTACTTTAATTGAATACTTTCCACTATAATCTGTGGTAACAGTATTCTTCGTCGATTTTTCAGTTACGTTTACACCAGGTATTAAACCTCCTGAATTATCTGTAACAGTTCCTGTCACAGTTACAATAGTGTGTGTTGTCGTTTGAGCATAACTCACAATACTCATCAGCGTAAACAAAAGAAAACTACATCTTTTAATAAGTGCTTGTTTCATAAATGTTTTGTTTTTGGTTAGGTTATTAGTTTAGTTAGATTTGAAATAAAAAATATAATTTTCTTAAAATTGTTTAACAATATTAAATGTTAAAAATACATTTATTAATTGTGTTCCAAAAATATAACGATTGCGTATTACAACTATCCTGCTCTATCCTGTACGAATGGTATTATCTGAAAAATTACGACTTAAAAAAACAATATTAATAAAAATAAGAAAGAAAAAATGAACGTTAAGTAAAAAACAAGGAAAAGGTTTGAACATAATTAAATATCCAAACCCTTTTTAATTGAAAAACAGTAAAATATGCAGTAAAATAAAAAATATGCTATTTTATTCGTAAAATAAAATTCTTCTTAAGACTGAATTTGAAGTGTTTAAAGATTCTTTTTTGAAAAATTTGCGCATTTACTATTAAAAAGAGACTACTAATCTGAATAAAAAACTTACAGAAACTAATAAATTTAATTTTAAGAGAATCTGTTAATTTTATCTAAAAATCACAAGAAAAAATAACTTTTAAAAGTAAAATCTTACGAATGGATTCAAAAGAAATTAGTGAGCCATCCAAACTGTCATTTCTCCTTTGCCTTTATTTCCCCAAGCGAAATATGGAATTAAATTGAAATTATATTCTTTTGCGACTTTAGCAGAAAGAGGCTGATATAATTTTTTGTCCCACGAATAGTCCTGACTATTTCTTGAACTTGCGTTTATGGTCAGTAATTTTCTATTATTCAATTC
The DNA here is from genome assembly GCF_004362015.1 of Flavobacterium chryseum. Lineage (GTDB taxonomy): Bacteria > Bacteroidota > Bacteroidia > Flavobacteriales > Flavobacteriaceae > Flavobacterium. The sequence continues at coordinate 44,815 of NZ_SNWW01000004.1, read as the reverse complement.
AATAAAATTTGTAGTAAATTGAGAATTAGCATTTAAAACAACATCGTTAATACTTATGTTTTCCGGAAGCTGATCTGATTCTAAACAATAAACAACCGGCCCTCTTTTTACAGCAATTTGATTTTTAATTTCCTCAACCAATGGATTTGCCTGCATTAATTCAACTGGCATCGGAATATTCAATTCGATAATATCTCCTTTTTTCCACTTTTGATTGATTTTGAAATAGGTTCCTGAAATAACCTCATCATTAAGTTTATTATTGTTTAAGGTAATAGTTGTTCCCTGACTCCATCCCGGGATTCTTAAGAAAAAATCCTGAGCTTCTTTTGGTGCTTTTATAATTTTCAGGACAATTTTTCCATCCCACGGATAATTAGTTTGTTGTTCGATTTCTATTTTCTGACCGTCAGGCATGGTTGTTTTCAGCGTATTGCTTCCGTATAAATTCACATACAAACCTTCTTTAGAAAAACTGTAGGCATAATTACCAACTTCGGCAATAGTTCTCGTAACGTTTGGTGCGCAACAATTAGAAAGCGCAATATAACCTTCGCGTTCTTTGCTCCATCGTTGTTTAAAAGGTAAATCTTTAGAAACATTCAATGGATTATTGTAACAAAATTTTGTTCCTTCTAAACTAATTCCAGACAATACACTATTATATAAAGCCAACTCTACAATATCTGCATATTTTGCATCGGCTGTAATTTGCAGCATTCTCCAATTCCACAAAACATTTCCAATATTAGCGCATGTTTCTGTATGAGCGGTTGCATTTGGCAATTGAAATGGTCGTCCGTAAGCCTGATGAATTTTCTGAACATCGGTTGGATTATAGGATGTTCCGTCTGGAGAAACGCCATCGTACAAAGCACCACAGGCTCCGGTAATGTACATTTTACGATAGGTTACATCATCCCAAATTGATTCCAGATTATCCAGTAATTTCTTTTCACCCGTTTCTGCATATAAATCGGCAACGCCGGCATATAGATAATTGGCTCTTACCGCGTGACCCATTGCGGTTGTTTGCTGTCTAAACGGAATTCTATCCTGATTATCATCGGTTCCGTCATTTGTAGTTCCTCTAATATCGATTAAGTTATTGGCCAATTCTAAATACTTCGGATTTCTGGTGGTGCGATACATTTCGACAATTCCCATATAATGTGATGGACAAATGGCATTTCTGGCTAATTCCGGTGAAGCTTTTTTATAGAAATCATATAAATAATCAGCAACACCTTTGGCTATTTCCAAAAAATTAGTTTTTCCGGTAGCACGATAGTGTACGCATGCTGCCGTCATTAAATGTCCCATATTGTATTTCTCGAAACCCAATTGTTTCTTAACTTCTTCTGGTCCCAAAGTTCCCCAACGTTCATCGATTAAAACCGGAGTGTGAATATAGCCGTCTTTTCGTTGAACCTTTGCAAACAGCGCAATGGCTTCATCCATTTCTGCATCTAACTTCTTATCTTTTGTTACGGCATAAGTTGCTGCCATTCCTTCAAAAATCTTATAAAAATCACCATCGTGAAATGAAGGTCCTTTAAAAGTTCCTTTACTTACTCCGGCTGCAATTTCAAAATTTTTGTAAGCATGAGAAATAGAATCATTATGATACAAATCCCACATATAAGGCAGTGTATTTTTGGTTTCTACATCAAATTGTTCTTTCCAAAAACCGTTTGTCCATTTTACATCTTCCAAACCAACACTTTGTAATTTAGAATAAGGACTCTGAGCATTGGCTACCAATCCTTTATTTTGAGCAACAAAAGCAGTTGAAAAAAGTATAGTCGATAATAGAATGATTTGCTTTTTCATTTTAAATGTGTCTTAGTATTGTGATGATTTGTAACGCTGATAAAAAGGATTGCTAAAGCAAAACACGGATTAAAGCGGATTTTTTATCTGCTTAATCTGCAAAATCTGCGTGCTTTAATTTTTCACGCAGATTTTACAGATTTAAGCAGATTTTTTCTATTTGCTTTCTTATTAAATTAAAATCTGCGCTGATCTGCCCAAATCTGCAAAATCTGCGTGAAACTCTTTTTTATTTAATGAAGAAATTTATCGTACGACTCATTGAATCTCCGTCAGCATCTTTAACTGTGATTACGAAAGAAGCCAATCCTTTTGCAACTGTATTAAATTCGATTGCGTTTCCTTTTACAATGACTTTTCCGTTTTTAACATCTGAAAAAGTATAAACGGGTTTGTTTTCATATCCTTTAAAATAATCAACCGCAGAAAGTTCTTTCTTTTCACCGGAATTTATAAAATAATGAGGTTTAGACATCCAATCCAGATATTCATCTAATTGTGTATAACCATCTTTATCAGCATCTAAATTGGTATCTGAAAAATCTCCGGCTTTAGAATTTTCATTTAAACTATGTGCCGCTTCCCACCAGTTTGGCAATCCATCATGATCGGTGTCCCAATCTGAAGGGCGTTTTTCCGAAGCATATTCACCTAAATCTCCTAAATCTTTTTCAGAATCTATCATTCCTCCTAAACCGCTTTTACTTCCTTTAAAACTAAAAGTTCCTTTTAAAGTTTCATTAATAATTCGGTTATCGTGTTTATCAAAAAATGGTTCACTTGCTCCCACATCCGAAAGTACATTTTTATAAGCCGCTTTTGCACTTTCTGTTTTTACGAAAGATTCAAAAAATGGTTTATTAACAAATGTTTCATACTTCACAATTTCATTATGTGAAATTGTAGACGTTCTGCCTTTATCCTGATTTTTTTCATCAAAATGGCCTTCCATAATATTACCATTAAAATAATAACGTTGCATTCCTTTTCCAACACCTTCATGTTGTGCATTTAAAGCATAAAAATATTTAGTTGCAGCGCCTGGTTTATAGTAATTATTTACAAAGTTCACTTCGTTTGCTCCACCGTCTGTAGTTCTCTGTCCCCAATTGTAAACCACATTATTTCTAATATCTAATCTTCCTGTGTAATAGCCGTCTCCGTTTAAACCACCACCGATACTCCAGTTACGACCGTAATTGTGAGCCAATAAATTGTGATGAAAACTACCAACGTCTCCGCCAATTGTAGCTGCAAATCCGTGCATTTTTCCAACTTCGTATTTATCATGTCCGGCGACATTTAAAGCTTCAGAAATTAAAGTGCGCTGCAAAGTAATATTGTGTGCACTACGTGAACTAAAAGACTCATCAATTGTCCAGCTAATAGAACAATGGTCTATAATACTATGATTAGCACCCGTAAGTCCCATCCCGTCATACGTTTTTCCGCTTCCAATTCTCACTTTCAAAAATCGGATAACGCCATCATTTCCTGTTAATCCAACCGGAGCTTTGCTAATCGTAATTCCTTCTCCCGGAGCTGTTTGTCCGGCAATTGTGATATACGGATTGTTTACTACCAAACGATCTTCTAGCTTTATATTTCCTGAAACATTAAATACAATTGTTTTAGGACCAAAACCCTCATTTACAGCCGCGCGAAAACTTCCCGGACCACTATCGTTCAAATTATCAACCTCAACAACTTTTCCGCCTCTTCCACCTACAGCAAAACGACCGTAACCTTCAGCTCCCGGAAAAGCCAATTGTGCAGGTTTGAATGACCAAACTTCTCCTAAAGTTATGTCTCCTTTACTATCAATTTCATCAACTCTCCAGTAATAAGTTGTCATGCTGTATAAATCACTTACAGTAAATTTAGTCTTGGTGTGTTTTCCTTTAAATTCAGCTGATTTTACTGTTGCGTTTGTAATCGCATTTTTATTTGTTCCGAAGTATAAATTATGGGCAACGGCATCTTTTGATGCTTCCCAATTCAATATTAAACTTTTGTCGACAACTACATGCTCATCTGCATTTTCAGGTTTTGGAGTATGCGATTGTTTTTTAAGATTTGGTGTATCAATTTCAAATCCGTTGATTATCATTTGCTGAATTAAATCAGCAGATTTTGGATCTAATTCAAAACGAATAATGACATTTTTTCCAGCTTGTGCATTAAATACTATGTACGAAGTCGCTGCATCAATAGTGGCGTTTGCACGATTGGTTGGCGTTACGGTTTCTGCCAGTTTATCATTCACAAAGATTTTTACCGGAGCAAATGCTTTTCCATCTACTTTATCAAAAGTGTTATGGAAAGTTAGTAACGAATGTTGTCCTTCTTTTAATCCGCTTATGGTTAGTTCCAGATTTTTATCTGTAAATAATCCATCGCTTGCTAAACGGCTATAAAATGGCGCACTCATTCCAACTTTATACCATTTAGAAGAGAAATTTCCTTTTAATTTAAAAGTCACACCATTAAACGATTTCTCTGATTCAGTTTGTTCGCTGATTGGCCACGAACTGTAATTAGGATCGCTTACTTCTTCGACTCTTCGTTGAGAAAAATCAAAATCAACTTTTACAATTTGTTTTTCAACTGTTTGTGCCTGAACACTTGCAGCTAAAAGTAATGACATAGCTAAAAAGCTAAATGTTTTTGTTATCATCTTAGTTTAGATATTAATTCAATTTTATTTTTGTTCTGTTGTTGTTTCTATGAGATTTATAATGTCTTTTTGTCTTTCCTGCGGAACTACTTTTATAATATTTGTTATCCCATTTTTAAGTTCTACCTCAACGGTTGTATTTTGGGCAGCATACAATTTAAAATGCACATTCCAGTCTTTTGGCCATGCCGGAAAAATGTAGATTTTGCCATTTGCTTCCTGCAAAAGCATTTCCTGCATGCCAATCATTCCGGATCCTCCCCAGTTATGATCGGGAACCCAATCGAACCCAGGACCCCAAAATGCCGGGAACCGTCTTTCGGAATTACTCATTTTTAATAAGGTATATTTTGCGGCTTCTACTGTTAAACCTAATCTTGCGGCAAAAATGTTATCTTGTTTCCAACCAATATGACTTCTGAATTTAATCGCATCTGTATCGTATTTCCAGGTATTTAAAGCTGTTTGTAAATCAGGTTTTCCAACTCCGTAAATTCCCCACGGAAAAACGGAATATAATTGCGGCACTTCAGAATTATTAATTCGTTCCCACGATTTTGCAGGAACCAATATTTTATGATTGTCTATTTCGCTAAAATTTAAAGGTGGAATTCTCGTTTGAAAACCTTTTAAATAATCGACTTCTTCTTTTGACAATTTTGCAGAAGAAAGGTTTAAAAGCGTTTTTGAAACAACCATCAAAGCCGAAATTGTGCTGTTAGAATTGTTGGCCATTTTATAAGTCTCAGCGCCTGAACCCGGAAAGAGAATTAAATGTCCCTTTCCGTCTAATGCTTTTCTGCCTCGTTGTTTCGCGAGATATTGATAATGTTCATCAAAAAAACGAAGACAACTTATAATGAATGAATTGTATTTCTGAATGTCTTCGCCAGCATATTCTTTCTGTTGTAGCATCATTTGGCAAAACTCAAAAACGGTGTCCCATTCATATTCCAACCAAGCATTATATTCCATTCCTGGATCATAATCCGATGGACGTTTCCATTCGTATTCAGCAGGATTTGGTAATCCGAAATTTTCTAGTTGTTCCGTAAATGAGGCACCATTGTGATTCCAATAAACCTTACTTCTTAATTCTGCATTTTTTTGTAGGCTCAAATAATAATCCAATTGCGATTTCATCATATCAAAATCACCGCTTTTTACCATCGGAAAATAAACCAATCGCTGGTTTTGCGCTGTCATAGTTCCGCCACCCCAATTCCTGAAATCTGGTGTGAAATTTAAATCGGGATTTGTAAAAACCGGATCAACCGTAAAAAGTCCACCGTTAAATTTTGTTGGATATTTTCCGTAAGCATTACAGCCTAACATATATCGGAACAACTGATAATTTTGACCGATTTGATACACTGAATCTTTCTCAATCGATTGATTTTTTTGAGTAAAAATAAAACTGCGGCTCCAGAAATCATTCCACCATTTTATCGTGTTTTTTTCTGATTGTTTTGAAGTATTTTTATTTGATGAAATTTGATTTTTCAATCCGTTATTCCAAGTATCTAAATCAGATTGACTCGTATTTAAATATATTTCTAACGAATGTTTCTTGGAAGGTTTTATACTTGAAAGATTAAAACCTTTAAAATCTGTATTTTGATAATTTCCCAAAGAAGTTCCGTCTGGCTTTAGGTTACTTCCCGTCATAAATCCGCCAAAAGTTAAATCCTTCAACGGATTCAGCATTTGATCTTTTACAGATTCCATTTTCTGTTGTTTTACAGCAACATCAAAAACGGTATTTTCTCTATTTCTATGATAAAATTTTATGCCGTTATTTTCAAAGGAAATCGAATCTTTATAGGTAATAATTTCTCCCTGAGGCGCCCACTTATAAGAATTGGCGTTGTTTGCTTTTCCTTTTGAATCTCTGTTTTTATAACGCCAGCTTTCATAAGAAGCCGTCATTTTTAATGGATTTTTACTTTCTAAATCCAAATGAATTATCGGTTTAAAAACATCAACCCAAAGTTTAATCTTGGCATTATTCTGAGTTATCAAAACGTAACCGTCTTTTAAAACCAATTCCTGATGAAAACCATCATTATCCTTAAACGGATTTGGGGTTAAAGTAACTTTTACGCGGCCTAATTTCAGCAAAGTATTATGTTCATCGAAAGTTCCGCTGCGCGAAAAATAGAAATACAAATCTCCTTTTTCTACCCACACATTCATGCCAATATCGCCACCGCCCAAAGGCATTGATTCTGATGCATTGTTGCTTTGCGTATTCCAGATTTGGTTGTAATTTTTAAGCACAGGAATTTGCGCTTTGATGCAAAGCGTTGTGAGGAGAAAAAGTATTAGTATTATGTTTTTCATTTTTTACGTTTCCTGCAAGGTTTAAAAAACTTTTTAGGCATATATTTTTATTATATTTTCTCTCGCAGATTAACTAGTAATTCCACAAAGATTGGCACTTTTAGGAACGGAGTTTCGTGTGTGATTTCTCCTTCGCCGAAATGACAAACTAAGCATCAAACTCATAATTTATAATTTATAATTCATAATTAACAATTATAAATCACCATTCATCAGTTCTAAAAGACGAAACCGGCAAACCTCCGGCACTAAAAAGTTCTGCTTTTGCAAAATCTTTCCATAAATAGCGAACTGCAACGGGTTTTGTCACTTTATCAGAAGTTAATACAACTGACTTTCTTCGAACTACAGTTTTCGCCGGATAAAAAACTTTATCTTCTCCTGCAATTTCAAAACCTACAACTTCTTTATCATAAGCTGTAATTCCATTGGCAACATCATCAAAAGAAACCGTAACCGAACCGTCTTTTATTTCCATCGATTTGTATTTTGGACTTTCGAATTCAAAACCTTCAATTCCGTAGGTTTTTGCCAAAGCCTGAAACGCCAATCGGTTTCCTCCTTTTTCTTTATCCATTGGGTGAATGTTATTTTCTTCACCAACATCCATCAAAACCGCCATTCCAGAATTCTGAATTTCCTTTGAAGCTTTCAATTGTGCTTCTCTCAAATAAGCCGAATTGTATTTTTCTAAATAATCTTTTGGATGAAATGACGCATAATTAAACGGAGCAATCTGAGCGAAATAAAAAGGAAAATCGCCTTGTTTCCATAATGTTCTCCAACTGCTTACCATCTTTTTCATCAATGCTGTATATTCCGAAGCTCGTTCATAATTTGATTCTCCCTGATACCAAATGCAACCTTTTATTCCGTAACCAATTACAGGCGAAAGCATTCCGTTAAATAAAGTCGTTGGAACACGATTTGGATCTTTTGCCAATTCTTCTTTTGTAGTTGGAATTTTAGCACTTGCAAAATCTTTCAGCATTTCCTGATTCATCCAGGCTTCCATGCTCGAACCTCCGTATGAAACGTGAATTAACCCAACCGGAACATTTAAAACTTCTTGCAAAAGCGAACCAAAATACCAGGCCGTTGCACTAAAATTTGAAGTCGATTTTGGTGAAGCAACTTCCCATTTTCCTTCAAAATCATTTAATGGTTCTAAAACTGTCGCGCGTGGAATGGTAATTAATCGAATGTTTTTATTGGTTGATCTTACGATTATTTCATTTCCGTTTTTTACGGGTTGACCCTGAAATCCTTTCAAAGGCATTTCCATATTCGATTGTCCGGAACACAACCAAACTTCACCAATCAAAATATTTTTAATGATTACTTTTTCCGTTCCTTCTGTCACTTCAATCGTAAATGGTCCGCCGAATGATGGGGTTTGTAATTGCGTTTTCCATTTTCCGGAATTATCTGCTTTTACTTTATAAGATTTAGAATCCCATGAAGTTTTTATTACAACATTTGAATTCTTCTCTGCCCAACCCCAAATTGGTGCGTTCGATTTTTGCTGCAACATCATATTATCCGAAAACAAAGCCGGTAATTTGATTTTTGCATTGATTTGTGAACTAGCCAAAACCAGGAAAATTGCAATAATATATTCTTTTAAATTTTTCATTTTTTTTTATTTTAATATATCTTTTAACGCCTTAAAACCCATTGTTCCAATCTGATCATCCATCGGATTAAAACCTGACGCTACAATACTAATCGTCCATCGGGTTAAAACCCGACGCTACAATATAAATCGTTCCTCCAGAACTTTACGTCATACACTAGAGCCATAGGCTCGAAACATATTGTAGAGCTGGACTTTAGTCCAGCTTAAATTGCAAAAACATTATTTTTCTTTTACAATCGTAACCGGCCCCAACAATCCGGCTTTCAATAACGGTTCTCCTTCCAATCTAAAAGGTGCTGTTGTCCAGATTAATCGTTCTTCTTTTGGTAATTTTTGATCGCCAATTAATCGGTTTGCCCAGGTATTGGTTATTTTTATTTCTAATGTATTTTTTCCTTTTTTGAGTGCTTCCGAAATATCAACTTTATATGGAAATGTCCAAAGTGTTCCGCAATCTTTTCCATTAATACTTACTTCAGCGATATTTGCAATTGTTCCTAAATCAAGCCAGATTTTATCTGTTGATTTTCCGTTCCAGTTCAACTCTTTTTTATAAATAGTTGTTCCTGAATAATATTTTATCTGATCATTTTCTGATGTACTCCAATCAAAAAGTTTAGTTGTTTTTACCACTTCTTTTGGTCCGCGAAATTCAGGATCAAATTGTAAATTCCAATTTTCATCTAAAGTTTGAACGGTTTCAAATTCAGAACCTTTTTGAAATCCTTTTCCCAAAACCTCTTTTGTTTCTTCTTTAAAAATTACAAAACCAGATTCATTTGCATCTAGAATTATAGAAACAATTGTTCTTCGGTTTTCTATTTTCCAATTTGCTAAAGCTGTGGTTTTATCTGTAACCGGATTGTACCAAACCGGAATTTTTCCGGCAATTCTAAACGATGCTTCAAATTGTCTTTTTGCTGAATTTTGATTGGATATAAAATAAATATCTTCTGTCTCAGACTTGCGATGTGTCCATGCTAAAGTTTGTGAATCAGCTCTGTTTAATTTTGGGAAATAAACATCTTGTTCGATTCCAATTGAAGCAAAATCATTTCCTAGATATGGAAGTTGGATCACCGTTCCTTTTCCAATATTCCATGAAGATGAATTTGAATTATTGTTCCAAATTTCATTCAGAACATTCTGCCATTTTTTATGATCTGCTTCTGATTGAATTCCGGGTTGTAAGTCCGGTTTTTCATTAATAAAAACGGTTGCGCCTTCTTTTATTAATTGTACTATTTTTTCGGCTACACCCAAAGAAATCATTTTATTTGGTGCCATTTTATGACTTCCGGGAAATAATAAAGCACTGTATTTGATGCTATTACTGAAAATCACTTTCCCATATTCTACTTTAGCATTATTTAATAAAACATCAGCATTGAAAGAATCGTATTGATAACCGTTCATAGCGTTTATCCATTGCGATAAATCGGTAGAGTTTTTAGTTGAAGAAACTTCTTTCGGAATTTTTATTGAAGGCTGACCTTCATTTTTCAACCGAATCGCTTCACTTTCTAAACGCTCCTTTCCGAAAACATTTGGAATAAAAGGCACCAAGCGATCCGGAAGCATTGAACGCGATGGTAAATCTTCACCAATAAAAACGGCCAAATCAATTACCGATTTTCCTTTTTGCAATTGAAACTGAACTCTCTGGCAATAATCTACCCAGGCTTTTCCGGGTTTCCACCAAGTTTGATCTTTTTGAAAATAAGATCCAACGCCATCTAATGTCATTCCGGGTTTTCTGTCCGTCCACGGATTATGTACAAAAACGTGATAGAAAAATCGGTTAATCCCGAGAGCATAATTTCTGTCTGCTAAAGTTTTTAGATTTCCCGGATGTTCATTCCAATCCATTTTCAACTCGGTAAAAGCTTCCGCCTGAATAATATCTTTTCCGTAAATATGTCCGCCTGAAATCGCATCTAACATATCATTTGGTTTATCATGTGTTGGACTTTTTAACCAAAATTCACCACTTGGATAATCGACATGTTTGAAATGTAAAAGCCCATCGCTCATCATGGTTGGCGCGACATTTTCGGAACTAAATTTAACTCCTGCTTTCTTAGCTTCATCTGCCATTGTAGCAAAAAAGTTATCAGAAACTAATTCTGCGATTGTTGTTCTTATATCATAAAGAACCTTTTCTGAGGTTTCAATGTCCTTCACAGGAATTCCCGCCATGACTGGCAGATAATCAATAACATCATAACCTCTTCGGGTTTTAAACTCATTTCTAAAAACAGGCGACCAGTTTTGGCTGCCACATTCCCAACTATCAATGTGCAATATTTTGACCACTTTTGAAGCCAGTTCCCCTGCAGTTCTGAGCATTTCTCCAAACCAATGATCGAGTTGAAAACGAATTGCCTCAGGATTAAACTTATCCACTTCTAATCCTCTTCCTGCTCCTGCGGTTGCGTTTTCGTGACCTGTAGAAGTATAACCGAAACGAATGATTCTCCAGTTTCCTTTTGAAGATGCTTTCCAGTTCAGAATTCCTTTTTCATCTACAAACTTCGAAATATTAATCATTTTTGATGGATCAATACAATCGGCTTTACTTATTTGTTCGACAGAAGTTTGCGGACTCAAACGCCAAATTGCTCCTGATTTTCCCTGATAATTATCTATTAAAGGTTCGTTTGATAAAAGTATTTTTGAGACTTTTAATCCCTGATTCCATTTTGCGGGATCCAGATCTTCTGCTCCTGGTTCTGTTCCTTCAGGATCGTAAACAAATCTGAAATATTTGGCTTTTGTCGGGATAATACTGTGTGTATAAAAAGCATCTGTATCCTGCCAACCGAGTCTTGGCGTTGTTAACCGACCCAGATTTTTAAAGTTTTTACCATCATCGCTTACCTCAACAATTAAGCGATGCGCCTGAAAGTTATTTCCTTTGGTTTCTATTTGAATGGATTTGCATAAAAACGGCTGATCAAACTCGTATTGAACCCAGCCTTTTTCTTTTAATCTAAATTGATCGTCTTTCTTTGTATCACTCAAAAATGAAGCATCAAAATCAGCAATTGTCGAAGTAATTTTTGGACGATTTTGATTTGATGTTGTATATATTTCCTTTACCGGAATGGCGAAAGTTGCAATATCTTTATAATACTCTTTGTAATGATTTGGCGTTGGCAATTGCACATTCTTGAATCTGTTTCCGTTTACCGAAATATCTGCCCAAACTACTTTTTGCATTGACATTTCCGGCGTTATCCAAGGCCCGCCTGCAACGGCAAAACCATCGGCGGGATGAAATGCGATTTTCACACCTAAACGATCTGCTTCTGTCAAAGCCCATTTTACTAAACTCCAGAATTCCGGACTCAATTGCAAAACCGGAGGATTCATTAATGGAGGATTTGCCGGACCTTTTATGGTCATTAAATAGGCGCCTCCAATTCCTGCTTGTTTCATTACTTCTAAATCGGCTGTGATGCCTTCTTTAGAATACGCACTTTGCATCCAATACCAATATACCCAAGGTCTTGAGGATTCGATTGTGGGTTGAAAAGTTGTTTTTTCTTTTTCATGGCTTTCCTGTGCGGAAAGGAATCCCACAAAGAGTAGCAATACAGTCGAAAGTCGGAAAGCCGAAAGTCGAAAGTCAATTCTAAAAAGAAAAAATTGTTTTTTTTGAAACATTATTTTTGTTTTTTATTGATTGGCGTTAAACCTGACACGCCTTATTTTATTCATTTGCATTGTCATTTCGAGGAACGAGAAATCACACTAGAAACTAACACACAGTACGTCGCTCTCTGGATGTGATCTCTCCTTCGTCGAGATGACAAAATCATAACTTTTAGTTTTTCTGCGTAAACCAATAATATTAAAACTTAAACTTTTTCAAGCTTTCTTCCAAGCCATTTTTTGATGCTTCGAAAGGAACTAAATAAAAACTATATTGATAATCTCCTGATTTAATTTGATATTTTTCTAAAGGCTGCGCCACTGCTGTCCAACTGTCGTTTCCTCCTACGCCCATCTGGATTAAATCAATATTGATTGTTAAAAATCCTGGATCTTTCAAATCGAAAGTATGTTTGGCTGCGCTTAAATTCTCTTGTGTATACGGCCACGCACTCATGCTCAAATTTTTCTCTTCTTTAAAAACTAACAAACCTTTATTTTTCTGTGGCGTTGTAAAAGCCATCCATCGTACTTCGGTTCTATTGGCATTTTCCTGCGGTTTTACATAATGCTCCAGAAAATCATTTATTGGCAACGAATATTTCCCTACGAATGAACCGAAACTTCTGTCGATATAGTTTTCTAATTCTCCTTTTCCGTACCATGAAATTTGATCAAATTTTCTTTGAACTCCCATTTGCATTCCGATTTTTGGAATGTTTGGTAATTTGTTTGTGGCTTTTAGATTGTAATCGACTTTAATAACTCCGTTTTTATTGATGTTATAAACTACACTTACATTTGCACTGTCTTTTATAACTTCATAATCACTTGTAATTGTTATTCCATCAATTGATGAAGCTAATTTTGTATTTACCAATTTTGGTTTTGCCTGATACCATGGTTTTAAAACCTTATGCGATTTCCAACCTCTTTTGTCATTGTCTGTTAACGGCCTAACAAAATTAGGAAGCAACGGAGCAAAAACTTGTTCTTCGTCATTGAAAACATACGAACTCAAAGCTCCGTTTATTTTGCTGATATTGATATCAAAAGTTTTTCCTTTTATTTTAAAGTCTGAATCTGTTTCAGTTGCTTTTACCTCAACATTGCTTTTCTTTTCAAAATCAAAAGAAGTATCTGCTTTTTTTAATAGAAACTGATCTTCCGCGACAGCGTAACCTTTTGTTTCCCAAGGTTTGTCTGTTGAAAGTTGAAATTCGATATTCAGAAAATATTCAGCATCCTTTTTTAGTTTTGGCAAATATTGTTTGACATCTAAAATTGTAGATTGTCCGGCTTCAAGATTGAAAGGTTTTAATATTTGCGTTTTAATGACATTTCCATTTTCTAATATTTTCAAAACCGGAATATAATCTGCTAAAGATTTAACCGCCTGACGATTTTTAATTTCTAATTGAAAACCGTCTTTTAAAATACTTGTGGTTGGCTGATAAATCCATTTGTTTTCATAAATTGAGCCTTTTGGTTTTCCGTTAGAATCGACAATTCCTTTTGTATTGAAATTTCCGTCATGGTATTTTTCTCCAAAATCTCCTCCGTGAGCAAAAAATTCATGACCCGTTGCAGGATCTTTTTTAACTAAACCCTGATCTTTAAATTCCCAAATGCAACCGCCAATAACTCTTGGAAGCGAACGGAATTCATCCCATAATTCTTTTAAATTTCCAACCGAATTTCCCATTGCATGAGAATATTCTACAAAAATAATTGGTCTTGTATCTTTCTTTTGATCGACTAAAAATTTAGGGGTAAAAACGCCCGGATAAAAACGGCTCACCATATCAACATAAGGTTCATCTTGCGGATTTTCAAATCGATATGCGTGATCGATTGTTTTTGGATATCTTGGATCTAGCGGATCAATGTAACCGTCTAACCTCGGATTTCCCTGCGCAGGTTCGTAATGTACGGGGCGTGTAATATCAAAATCATGAACCCAACCCGACATTGCGGCGTGATTTGGACCTTTTCCGCCTTCGTTACCCAAACTCCAAAAAACAACTGATGGATGATTTTTATCGCGTTCAACCATTCTGGTCATGCGCTCTAAATAAGCGTTTGTCCATTTTGGATCGTTACTTAATTTTCCGCCAATTCCATGTGTTTCCTGATTGGCTTCGTCCATTACCATTATTCCGTATTGATCGCACAAATCATAGAAATACGGATCGTTTGGATAATGGCTTGTTCTTATAAAATTGAAGTTGAACTTTTTAATGGTTGTAATATCTTCTTTGATATCTTCTCGAGTTACGGCTTTTCCTCTTGTTGGATGTTGATCGTGACGGTTTACGCCATATACATACGTTTCTTTTCCGTTGATGAGCATTTTCCCGTTCTCTTTAGAAAATTCGATGGATCGAAAACCAACTTTACAGCTTTTAGCTTCTGTAATATTTCCATTTGCATCTTTGATTGACATTACCAAAGTGTACAAATTCGGTTCTTCTGAACTCCACTTTTTGGGATTACTGATGTTTTCTTTGAACATTCCAAAACGAACATTATCCAGACGCGGATAACTTTCGTTAATCATATCGATAACAGGTTTTTGAAGCGGCTCTTTGAATAATGCGACATTATTGGCATCGTATAATTGCGCCTGAAACGTATAATCTTTTATTTTTTCTCCCGTCAGATTTTCTACTTTCGGACGTAATTGAAAAGAAGCATTTTTATATTCCTTGTCTAATTTTGTTTGATAAAAGAAATCCTGAATTCTTAATTTTGGCTCGGCCATAATGAAAACTTCACGCTGAATTCCGCTTACGCGCCAATGATCCTGATCTTCAAGATAGGAACCGTCTGTCCAGCGAATTACCTGAACCGAAACTACATTTTCGCCTTCTTTTAAATACGGCGTAATATCAAATTCTGAAGGCAGACAGCTATCTTCTCCGTATCCTAAAAATTCTCCGTTAAGCCAAACCTGAAAACCGGAACTTACACCTCCAAAATGCAGTGTTACGGTCATGTCTTTCCAATTTTCCGGAACAGTAAAACTGCGCTGATACGACCCAACTCCGTTATAATCTTTAGGAATATAAGGCGGATTTATTGGTCGAAACGGATAAACGGCACTTTTGTAAATGGGAATATCATAGCCTTTTAATTCCCAGTTGGATGGCACTTCAATTTTATTCCAATTTGCTACTTTTTCTTTATAGAAATCTTTTGACGCTTCTTTTAGGTTTGACGCATATTTAAAATCCCAATCTCCGGTTAGCATTTTAAGTCGGCTTTTTGTTCTGTCGCCTTTTAGGGCATCTTCTACATTAGTGTACGAATATGCTGTTGCTCTCGATGGTTGTCTGTTTATACTTGTAACGGTTGGATCTTCCCACGGTGCAAATTCATACTTTTTATGTAACTCAGGAATTCCTGCAGGTTCGCCGGTAACGGATTGTGCGTGTGTGTATGATGTGAGTAGTAAAATGTAAAATGCGAATACTAATTGCAGGATCGAAAATCGAAACCTAGTAAAGTGATTTATTTGAATTGGCTTAAACATTAATTCTTAATTTTTTAGTTTTTTGTCATTCCGACGAAGGAGGAATCACACTAGAAATTCCGTAACTGTAATCGACAATCTTTGTGGCTACGAGTGTGATTTCTCGTTCCTCGAAATGACAAACTTTGTCTTATTATCTTAATTCTATATACTTAATTCTTCTTAACCTTTTCGGGCGGCGCAACAAAATTCGTTTCGCTTTTGCCTAAATCTTTAGAGGTTGCCACTGCAATTCCCCTTTGTTCTGCTTTATTTACTGCACAATAAAAGTGATACACTACTCCATTGTGTTTTACTACGAAAGATTTATGCGCAAACAAATCGTCATAATGTTCAGATGATTTGATTAAATCTTCGCCCTTCCAATCTGTCCAGTGAATTAAATCGTTTGAAACCGCAAATCGATTAAATGCTCCGGGTTTCCAGAAAGCACCAAAATAAAACATTACCCAGGTGTTATTAATTCTTTGAATATATGGATCACCGGTAATTCCTTTATGATTGTTCAATAACGGATTTTTACCATAACGTTTCCAGTTTTTCATATCGTCAGAAACGGCCATTCCAATTCTTTCTGCGCCGCGTGCAGGTTTCAAGCTATCACCGCGAGCGTTGTAATACATGATAAAATTGTGCCCGGTTTGTTTTTCTGTGTCTCTGATAACCGTGTTTTTGTACATTGTGCTATTGTCCCACCAACTTACATCAGCATCCTTTGGAGTGAGAACTGGCTTTTCTAAACGTTCAAATTCGTGTGCTTTTGTTGGAGATTCTTTTATATAAGCCATTCCGATTGACAAAACTCCGGCTTCGTAACCTTTGCTGTCTCCGCCAAAATAACTCATCCAATATTTGTCATCGTATTTTTCCCATTCGTAGCTTCCTCCCCACGTTGGATCTTGTAATGAAATATATCCTGCTTTTTGATTGACATCCCAATGTTGTTCGTTTTCTGAGAAAGACATTACTTTTCCTAAATGTTTCCAATGTAATAAATCGTCACTTTCTGCCAGCCAGGTTTCGTAGCCTCTTCCTCCATAAATTAAATACGTCATAAACCATTTACCGTCTTTTCTAAATACGCTCGGGCAATCCATTGTGTATGAGTTGTCTGTGGGAACCATGACTAAACCATATTTATAAGGTGTTTTTACTTCGTTGTAAATTTCCTGCATTACGGTTTCGTTGATTTCTCTTTTTTTGTATTTAGTTGCACAGCTGGTTATGAAAAGCGATGCGATAGCTATTACTAGATAGTTGATTTTCATTTTCTTATATAATTATAGCGGGGCTATTATTTTAATTTTTCACGCAGATTTAAAAAGATTTAGGCAGATTGATGCAGATTTTTACAATTTAATAATCCGCCAAAATCTGCTTTAATCTGCCAGATCTGCGTGAAACTTTTATTTCAAAGCTTCTAAACGCGATTCCATTACGTCTTTGTTTAATTTTACTTTTACAATTCCCATTGGGTGAAATCTTTTTTTAAGGTCGATGGCGGCATATACAATTGTGTAAATGTCATTTCCTTCGGGGATTAAACAAAGCGGCGTTCTCATAATGTCCCACCATTTATTGACTTTTGTTTCTATGGGAAGATATCTAGCTTCGCCCCAATTTTTACCATCTTTTGATAATGAATATGCCATCATATTTGGTAAATGATGTCCCCAACCGTCCGGACCTCCATCAAAAATGGCAATATATAAACCGTTTGGCAACTGGCTCACAATTGGGTTTTCTACAAAATACGGATGCATTGTTTTAATCGGATTGCTGCCATCTTTTATTCTTGACCACGGACCTTCTAAACTATTTGATTCGGCTAAGCCAACGAACCAGCCTTTTCCTGATTTCTTTGGATAATCTACCCATGAATTAAACGGATATGCTCCGCTGTAAAAACCAAAGTATTTATCGCCAACTTTATATGGGAAAAAGGATGCAACTCCTTGTCTTCCTTCCCACGGTTCAGAATCTAAACCCGGTTCAATAATGATTCCCATATCTTTATACGGACCACCAATTCCATCGATTCCATCGACGGTTGATTCGCAACGCCAGATTCTTCCGAAAGAATGGTTTGGTTCTATTGTTTTACTGACTGTGTAAGCCAAATAATAGCCGTACCATTTGTTTTCCTTTTCGTTAAAAACCGGCATATATGACCAAATTGCGGCGCGGCGATCATTCATTGGGTTATCGTCTTCGGTTATAGCGTACGTTCCACTGGCCTGATAAATAGTTGATTCTCTTTTCCAGTGAATCGCATCTTTACTAGTCCAATGTCCAATTCTGGTTTTTACACGGTCGTAATAATAATCAACTCCTTTTTCTCCGGCTCTTTCGGTTGGAAACATATGATAGGTATGGCCAACTTTTACTACGCGACCGCCTTCAAAACCTCCCTGAATTCCTTCTGTTCCAGGCATTCCTTCATCGACAACGGCTTTGTTTTCTCCACCAATAATTTCGAAAAGTGGTTTTTCATCTGAAAATCCTTCAACGATAAAAGTCGGATTCCAAAGTTTTCCATCTGGAAGTGCTGCGTTTCTGAATTCTAATTTTTGACTGCTTTTTACAACTCCTAATATTGCAAATAATCCTTTTCCGAAATTTATAGATTGAGTTCCTTTTGAATAAGAAACTGCATAAACATTTACTGGCGGTAAACCTGTAATTGTCAATCCGTTTTCTAAAATTAATTTTGCATTTTGAATAGTATTCGATTGAAGATACTCCGGATTATTTTCCTGGAAAATTCCAATTAATACCTGAACATTTTCTTTGAATTTTAATTTTAATGGTGTATTTGAACCGTTTTTATAACTTTCTAAAGGAAGTTCAATTCCTGTTAGTCCTTCCAATTCCGGAGCAAGCCTGACAATATTGTGTTTGCTTCCACAAAACACGTGAGCGTATTGCGATGTTTTGAATGTTTTGTAATTTGATTTTACAACTTCAAATGATGCTGGTTTCCATGCGGTGGATTGTGCTGTTGCTTGAATGCAACATGCCAGCACAAACAAAATGGCTGTTTTTAATTTGAAGTTGTATTTTCTATTTTTTGAAAACATTGATTTTTATTTTTTGAGTTTTTTTGTCATTCCGACGGAGGAGGAATCACACTAGAAATTCCGCAACTATAATCGACAATGTAGAATTACTTGCGAAGATTTCTCCTCGGTCGAAATGACAAAACTTACGTTACAATCTTTCCGGTTACGAGTGTGATTTCTCGTTCCTCGAAATGACAAAACTGGACGTTATAAACTATGCGTTAATCACTAAAAACTAATCACTAGGAACTAAGGACTAATTACTAAAATTAAATCGCTTTATAACTTACTTTATATTCCACATTAGGCTTAATAATCAATTGATATTTATTTTTAGACAATTCTGTAATCGTTCCTGAATTCGTTTTTGGTTTTCCTGAACTTTCAAAAACCAATTTTCCTTCGCCTTCAGCTGCTTTTACTTTGATTTCTTTCGTGCTGCAATACAATGAAACCTCGCCGTTTGGAGTTGGAACTTTTCCTTCCATCCATTGTAATCCACCTAAATTGGGTTTGATTTCGTATTCAGCATAACCTGGAGCAGTTGGTTTTACACCCAAATAATATTTTCCTAATAAATAAATTGGACTAGAACCCCAAGCATGGCACAGGCTTTTTCCATAAGGGCGTCCGTACATCGCTAAATGCTCTGTTCCTTTTTTGGTTGGATTGTATTCTTCCCAAAATGATGTTGCTCCTTCTTTTAACATTCCGCCCCAATATTCTTTCATTTCTTTCAATACATAATCTTGTTCACCCATCGCACACAACGCTTCCAACTCGTAAAAACGCATGTAGGGTGTTGTAATTTGAAGGATATTATCATTGAGCAGCACCTTCTTTTTTATACTTTGTTTTTGTTCTTCATTAAAATAATTGAAAAAAATACCGAACATATTAGCGTATCTGGTTACAATATCCTGCATTTTACCGTCTATACGCTGGTGCTTCATCACGTTTTCTTTCTTATCCCAAAACACATCAAATAATTTTGTTTTTAAATCATCAGCTAATTTTTGATACTGTTTTTGGTCATCCTTTTCACCTGCAATTTCAGCACTAACTGCCATGGCTTCTAAACTTCTCGCTAAAAGCATTTGCTCAAAACTAACCTCGCCGGTTTTTGGTAATCCGTTCGCCCAATCAATAAAAACCCAATCGCCTTCTAATGGTTCCAGGAATCCGTTTTTGTTTCTTCTTTCTAAACAGAATTCCATAAGTGATTTCATTCGTGGATAAAAAGTTTTGATGAATTTCGTATCGCCCGTATGTAAATAGTAATCGTAAACACCCACAAACCAATAGAGCGAATAATCCATTATGATATTAATATGAGCTGTCACAGGTTCTTTTCCGCGAAGCGCTAAGAGCGTTCGTTCTACAGAAGCGGAATCAAAGAATAAATAATAATTCATTAAATAACTTTGATAAGCGTCGCCAGACCAAACCCAACGATCGCGTTTAATACCGTCAATAAAAAATTCGCGGGATGTTAAATGCATCGTATAAGCCGAAACATCCCATATTTTATTTAATTGTTCGTCTGAAGATTTGAATGCTCCACGATAATCTAACGGTAAATATTCATAAAGCATCGAAATAGAATCATATTTTACAGATGCATCTGCTTGTACCTGAACATAGCGAAATGCTTTGGATCCATCGTGTGTGTAGGTTTCAGGCTGGTTTCCATCAAAAGAAAGATGGTCTAGTGTTTCGCATCTGGCAGAATCGAGCGCTTCCTCACGAGATTCACCATAATAAAGTGCTAGTTTTCCTTTTCCTTTTAAACCGTGAATTTTAATATAACCAAAAGTTTCTTTACCAAAATCTACCAACGCACCAGCTCCAATTTTTTCTGATTTCGCTGCGTTCAAAGGTTTGGTGGTAAGTTTAAACTCAGAAGGCTTATTCTTTGGAGAATAAAAATTCCACGAACCAACAGGTACCCATGGTGTGCCTGATTGTTGTGCTTTTCCAGCTTCATCAATCCAAAGTTTATCTTCATTGGTTACCTTCCAGGATGGATCAGACTTTATATACTTGCCATCAATATAAATAGCCGGCAACACTTCCTGATTATATACTTTAAATGAAATTTTGTGTTTCCCAGCAGGAATTTTTAATGATTTTGGCTGTCCGTAAATTTGAACACCATCTAAAAGCAATTGAAAAGATCCTTCCGAGTAGATTTTTAACTCGTCTGGTTCCGGAATATCTACTTCTGTTTGAAAAGTTACTAAGGCATAAGGACTGTAATATTGCCAAAGCGGTGGAAATACTGCTTCGCGTTCTGTACGTCTTACCTGCATTTTATTGCTTAACCAAACTTCAAAATCTCCCGGATACCAAATCCATGTTGCTTCTTTCGTTTTTTCTTGGGCAAATAGGAAAGCAGAAAAAAATAAAGCACTAAAGACAATGAAGATCTTAAAAATGGAAAAGCGGTTTAGCATAGTTAGTTTATTTTGGGACTAAAGATAAGTGTTATTTTTACATTTCACAACCTGTTCTGTCCTGTTTAACATACATCATTTAACTATTTACTTATAGTCACGATAATTTTAATCACTTTTTTTTATACTATTCATTAAATTTTAGTTGATTTTTATTCAAAAATACAATCGCCTGTCAGATTAATCATTCAGTTCATCTTAAAGTTATACAACAAAAAAATGCCTCAAGAATCTTGAGGCATTTTAAAATTTAATCAAAAAAAATTTAATTCAAATTACTAGAATTATTATGTACTTGTTTTTCTTCATTAGTCATTTCCTGAAAAACTACATCATCATTGCATGTTGCTATATAATCCTGATCTGTGATTAGTTTTTGCTTTCCTTCTTTTGTTAAGAAGTTCGGCATAACTGATTTTTCAATTACCTTATATTTTTTTCCTTTTAAATCTGTTAATTCTTCATTAGAGAAATAAAAAATATTGAATTTAAAATCACGATTTTTTTCATAATTAATTACATCATCCATAACTCCGATTGGGGATTGCGGATAAATAGTTTGGTTTAATTTTACAAATAATAAAGTGGGATCTAGTCCAATATATGAAGCATTTGTTCCGTCAGCATGCTCTACTATAATTTTTGTTCTATACACTGTTGTTGCTGTTTGATCTGTAGTGTTAGCTGCAAATTTTACAATGTCTACTACAGTTACTTTTCGCATGCCATAGATGGTATCTTTTGTCTTTGAATAAGCAAGATAATTTTTCCAGATATCAGTTTTTATATTAAAACGTCCTGATTCGTAAATTGTTACTTTTTTATCTTTTTTGAATGGAAGAACATACGTTATGGCCTCATCGACTTTGGGCTGTATTGTTCCTTTTTGATAACTATAGTTATAGGAACAAAAAATTTCTGTTCGATTATCAGCGGGAAATAATTTAAACAGTGTTCCTGAATCGGCCGTTAAATTAAAATTATGAATTGCGCTTAGTGAGGCACTTCCCTCTACATTTTCTACATTTTCTAACTCAACTTTAAGGAAATAGCTGCCAACCGCATTTTTTATATAATTAAAATCTACGCTGTTGTCCTGATTTTTAACTTTGGTAACATATATTTCCTGGTTCTGCGAAACAGCTTTATCTACTTTAAATAAAAGAAGAAGTACAAAAACTAATAGTAAACTTTTTGACATAATTAAATTTTTATAGTTGTAATATATGAATGAATAGTATTACAAATATAAGATATATTCTACGAAAATGAAATATTCTAATAGATTATATCTTACAAAAATTTAATTCGGTGTTTTTAATTAAAATTAAATATCAGATATAGAATTGCGATCGTGATTCCTAATAACCCAAATAGAATTTTAACTCGCTTGCTTGTTGAGGGAACATTAGTCTCACTAACAAAAGTAGTTTCCGGATTTTTATCTGCCAATGAAATAACAATCGCTGACACTAATAAAGTCGCAAAAATGTAAAATGAGATTAATAAAAAGTGTGGCCAAACGGGATATTTATCTGCAGGGAAAATCCATAGATATAAAACTCCAACAAATAAGCTAAAGGCAGAACCCCATGATAAAGTGGCATTTACTGCTTTCTTCGTAGTACGTTTCCAGAAAATACTCAACAGAAAAACTACAGATAAAGATGGCGCCAAAAAACCTAAAACGGCCTGAAAAATATTGAATAAATTTTGCCCTTTTATATTATCAATCGCAACGGCAATAAGAATGGCGAACAAACATCCGACGGCAATTGTAATTCGGCCAATTTTAATTTGTTCCTTGATAGATGCCGAAGGATTTATTTTTTTGACATAAATATCATTGGTAAAAACGGTACTTAATGCATTTAATGATGAACCAATAGTCCCGACCAAAACGGCAATCATAACACAGATTACCAATCCGTTCATTCCGCTTGGAAATAAATTGGTTACCATTGTCATGTAAGCTAAATCAGAATTTTTGCCTAATTCGGGATATAAAACGTAACATAGAATTCCCGGTAAAATAAACAAGGGTAAAGCCAAAACTTTTAGCCAACCGATAAAATTAACTCCAAGTTGTCCCTGCTCCAGATTTTTTGCTCCCAAAACACTCTGAACCATCGATTGATCTGTACAGAAAAAAGCAACGGCCGCCACAGGATATCCTAATAATATTGCCGGCCACGGATAATGTGCATCGTTTGCAGGCTGAACTAAATTCCAGAAATTTGCAGGCGTTTTTGCAATTAATGCGTTTATACCACCCACTTTTTCTAATCCTAAATAAGATAATGTTAGTGAAACCACAATCAGTAAAATCATTTGAAAAACATTCACTTTTGCAATGGCTTTCAATCCTCCGGCAAAAGTAAATATTCCTGAAAAAATGACTAAAACGGTAACACTTTGCCACATCGGAATTCCTAAAATCTGACGTACTAAAATTCCGCCACTGAATAATCCTAATGACAACCAACTTACTAAAATTTTCACCAAAGCGTACCAGGCTAAAATATTTTGTGTACTGTCGCCATAGCGTTTTCCCATATATTCCGGCATTGTGCTTACTTTGCTGGCGATATATCTGGGTGCAAAAACCATTGCCAAAAGCAATAGAAATACAAAAGCGTACCATTCGAAATTTCCGGCTACAATTCCGGTTGCGTAACCAATACTCGCAAAGGCCAATAATGATGAAGGCCCAACATTTGTTCCCCACATATTAAAACCAATGCTATACCATTTTAGTGAGTTTCCGGCCAGAAAAAGCGTTTCGTTTTTCTTGCTTTGTTTTACGCTTACTACATAGCCAATTATTAATAAAGCGGCCAAATAAACCCCAACAATTATAAAATCTAAGGTCGTTAACTTATCGTAAATGCTGTTCATAATCCGTATTCGTTAAGAACATCAGCTATTTTTACTGGCATTCCGATTTGTAAAGATTTATCCATCGCTTGTAATAATGCTACGGTTCCAATGCCTTCTTTCATGTCAGGATAAGCAACAAAATTCTGTTCTATACTGTCTACGAAATATTCCAGATAATTTTGATATTCGCCTGCGTGATGACTTTGTCCTTCGAAACGGAAATAATGTTTTAAGGTTGAATCTCCCCAGGTTATTACTTTTTCTTCTCCCGTTTTGTCTGTAACAGCGTATCGCAATTCATGATAATCGGCCTGGCTTGCGCCTTCAGTCGCTCTCAAAATCGTACTCATTCCGCTATCACGTTGTGCTGGTTGTGTTGGCGAAGTATAAACGCCGCTAACTCTGGCAATTCTTCCGTCGGTTGCTTTGAATATAAAGTGCATCGTATCTTCGTTTTTTAATCCGGCGACGCTTCCGTTGCTGCTGATCATTCCGTAACCCATTACTTCCTGAATATTCGGCAAATACCATCTGATAAAATCTACAGGGTGGCTTAAACCTCCGTAAAGCCATTTAAAAGATTGCAGTAATGACCATTCTTTTTCTAAAAACCATCTGTGATCGGCGTGATAATGTGCTTCGATTGTAATTAAATCACCTATTAAACCTGCTTCAAAATCGGTACGTTGTCTTTTTGCGGGCTCAAAAAATCTTGAACTCTGACCTATAAAAACTTTCTTTCCGGTTTTCTCGCTCAAGGCTAATAATTCCTTTGCATCCGAAAGATTATCGATAAATGGTTTTGTACAAACGA
Source organism: Flavobacterium chryseum (assembly GCF_004362015.1). Classification (GTDB taxonomy): domain Bacteria; phylum Bacteroidota; class Bacteroidia; order Flavobacteriales; family Flavobacteriaceae; genus Flavobacterium. The sequence continues at coordinate 19,919 of NZ_SNWW01000004.1, read as the reverse complement.
CATGTTTGCCATGCAACAAAGCTTGTTTAACATGATCAGCATGCAGATGATCTGGTGTGTAAATGGCTATGATATCTATTGCCTCATCATTTAATAAGTCAGCGTAGTTTGTTGTATACAAATGGAAATCAAATTCTTTTGCTCTTTGTTTACACAATTCCTCATTTCTGTCGCATACTTTTACGAGTTCTAATTTCGAACTTTTTAAAGCTGCCGACATCGTGCTTCTTCCTTCTCCGAGTCCTAAAATGGCGATTTTTAACATGAGTATATTATTTTAGATTTTTGAGTTTAGATTTTAGATTATTTCTAAAATCTTCTTTGAGGTTAGTTTTGTTTTTTCACGCAGATTAAGCAGATCGGGGAGATTTTCCTTCTTCTTGATTCTCCTGTACATTCTTTCTTCTTGACTCTTTTTTTCTATTTCTTCTCTTCTACATTCACTTTATTAAGGAAAATCCAGGTTTCGTCTGGTTTTGAGCCTTCGATTCCGGTTTGATATTTTTTCATTAAGGCATTCCAATCGTCTACGCGCGGATTGTTTTCGGTTGTTTTTGGATTTAGTTTATCCAGATTTTCTCCTTTTGGAATGCTGATAATCAACATTAATTGTTTTTCATTTTTGAAAACCTGCAATTGCTGAAAATCGGCATTGCAGAATCCTTTTGCGATTTCAGGCCATTTTTCAAATTGTGTCGTGTGATAATCTACATATTCTTTTTGCAGTTTCGGATCGTCAACTAAATTGGCTGTCAAAACAACATTTTCCCAGTCTGATGCCGGTTTTGAATCTTTACATCTTTCAAAATTTTGGAAATCATAAATTGGATTTTCGTAAATTTTTATTTGTGCCGATGGATAAGCCAAAGCCAATTTCTTTTTTGTTCTTTCCGGCTGATTCATTTTTCCGTAAATCACTAAATGATTTTTCCATTGGTGCAATGATTCGCCTACAATTCTAAAACCTTTTATAGTCGATTTAATTTTTTCGATATCAAAATTTGAACCGATCAATTCTATTGCAACCGATTTTGGTAATTCTTGTAAACCCCAGTTTTTGTCAATTACAACTTCTTTTGTTAAGTCGGTGTAAGGCTCTCTGATTCCGGCAGCATCTTTAATTTTTGTGCTTACATACGGATTATTATCCTCCCAAATATTCCCTTCCGGACCGTTGTTGTTTTTTAAGATTTTCTCAGTCGCAATCCAGTTGTTTTTGATTGTAAAACCCTGACTTCCTTCATCGGTGTACAAATACAACCACAAAAACGGATCGTGTGCGTACGGACTGTTATACACTTTATCAATATAATTTTCTTCTATTCGGCTATTTGGTTGTGATGAAAGTGTGTAAATTCCGGAAACATCATTAAGATGCTTTGCGTAATGGTGAATTTTATTCGCCACTATTTTATTGTTTTCCATCACGTTTTTGGTATGTGTCCAGCCCCAGCCCATCGAGATTCCGCTGTACGCAACATCCGAAATTTCATTATGTTCGATCGTAAGATTTTTTACAAAACCAACGGCAATTCCTAAGCATCCCCAATCTTCATTGGCAACATTGGTAATTAAATTGTCTGCAATTACTTCATCTGAACAAATTTCTCTTTCGTCTTTAATCACTAATGGCAAATGAGCTTCAAAAGCTTCTTCAGAGAAAACACCAACACTAATGGCATTTCCGCCAATGTCCTTAAATAAGTTTCCTTTGATTGTATTGTGATTTGTTCCTTTATTTAAATCTAAACCTGTTGAAGATAAATGTTCGAAACGACACCATTCTAACTGAATATTATTTGAATAATTGACTTCAACAGCTGCGCGTGGTCTCCCCACCCAACCTTGGTTTTCCAGATTCGCCTGATTTGGAGTTCCGGGAATTGCTAGTTTATAAGCATCTAATAAATACATTCCGGCCTGCAACGGAACGTGACCTTGTTGCGAAGGACGAAGCCAATTGCTGTATTGAAATGAGATTCCTTTAAAATTAAAATGATGAACCGGAGAATCAATTGTTCCTTTTATCTCGACTAAATTTTCGAGAACAGGAACTGTTACTTTTGCCGAATTTAAATCTTCTCCTTCTCTTGGAATGTAATAGATTTTGGCATTTTTTTTATCTAAAAACCATTCGCCGGGTTCATTCAGCATGGAGATTCCGTTGTTTAGAAAGAATGCAGAATTTCCGTTATTCTTTGAAATCCATGGCGCCGGCCAAGGATGTTCGCTTTGAATGCGGCTTTCGGGCTGTTCAAAAGAAAGTCTCGCCCTGTCTTTTTGAACTTCAATATTTTTAATTCGAAGATTTGCAGTCGACCACCATTGTATGATGAACATTTCCATTCCGGGTTCGTACTTTATGGATTTATCTTTAAAAGGAATCCAACACGTTTCAGTTGCTGCATCCCAGGAAAGAATTCGGTCCATTTGATTTCCGGCAGTGCTTTTGGCTCTAACAGCTTTTTTTCCGTTGACCCATAATTGTCTGTAATTGATAATTTCACCTGCTTTTTGAGGGGCATCGGCAACCCAGACATTTGCTTTTTTTAGACCATTTATTGATGTTGCTTTTTTCCAGTTTTTTATTTCTAATCCGCCGCTTAAAATTGGTTTTGCATTTATATCGGCTTCAATAGTTGTCGGACTTTCTGGAGTACCTGAATCTTCGGGTCTTATGAATAATGGCTCGTTTAAATAATAGGTTCCGTTTGCTACAATTATATGAATACCATCTTTTATGGAAGGATCTTTTAGACGTCGCAATTCTCTGGCTTTTCTTACTGCCATTTGTACGGTTGCTAAAGGACTTGATTTTGTTCCCGAATTTTTATCATTCCCATTCGGTGAAACCCAAATTTCTCCCGCAGTTGCTGAAAATACGGAACAGGTGATCAAAAAAGCTATAAATATTTTATAGAGAATAGGTAGACGCATTTTGTTTTTTAATTTTATAATGCTTAAAATTCGAATTTATATTCTCAAATTTAGCACTTTATATAATTATTTGGCACCAATTTAAATGAACCAGAAAACATAAGTATCCTGTACCTTCCTGAAACATGTTAAATAAGTGTGTATTTTACACATTATATGGTTTTTATCGCAAAGAACGCAAAGATTTTTATCTAGGAATGACTTCTAAAACACAAAGTTCGCAAAGCTAAGTCAATACAAAGCTTTGCGAACTTTGTATTTTCATAAAAGCTAAGAGTAAAAAACTTAGCGTTCTTTGCGGTAAAAGTAATTAGCATGTATTTTATAAAAAAATAACGTCCGACAATGCCGGACGCTAGATCACAAAAAACCACTTTTGCTTAAACAAACTTAAAAAAACTGTCTTTATCTATAAAAGCCCATCGCTACACCGCCGTCTACATTCAGTGCGTTTCCTGTAGATTTATTCAGGAAGCCGCCAACAAATGCAAAACAGGCATTGGCAATATCATCAGGCAATATGATTTCGTTGAGTAAGGTGCGTTTGGCATAATATCCCGGTAATTCTGCTACCGTAATGCCATATGCTTTGGCTCTTCCTTCTGCCCAGCCTCCAGACCAAATGTTTGAATCTGAGATTACGGCATCAGGATTTACCGTGTTTACACGGATTTTATCCGGTCCGAGTTCCGCTGCCATAAGGCGTGTTAAATGTGCCTGCGCTGCTTTCGCTGAGCCGTAACCCGGATTGTTTGGTCCTGCAACAACCGCGTTTTTCGATACGATGTTTACAATATCACCTCCAAATCCTTGTTTGCGCATGACTTCGATTCCGGCTTTGGAAACTATAAATTGTCCTTTTACCAGAATATCGTACAATCTGTCCCATTCTTCAAGGGTGTGTTCCGCTATTGATTTTGAGATGCTGATTCCGGCATTGTTCACAATAATATCAGCGCCTCCAAAAGCTAAACAAGCCTGGTCTAACGCTTTTTCAGTACTTTTTTCATCGGTTACATTTAGTAATGTACTTGCAATGGCATCTTTCCCGAAGGTTTTGATAAAATCTGCTGTTGCTTCCTGTAGTCGCTCTTCGTTGATATCGTTGATTACGACACAAGCGCCTTCCTGAGCAAATTTCTTGGCAATTGCTTTTCCAATTCCTCCGGCTGAACCTGTTATAACAGCTATTCTTCCAGACAAGGCTTTTGGTTTTGGCATTCTTTGCAATTTGGCTTCTTCGAGTAACCAATATTCGATATCGAAAGCTTCCTGATGCGGCAATGAAGTATATTCTGAAACCGCTTCTGCGCCTTTCATTACATTCACGGCATTCACATAATATTCTGATGCCAATCTTGCCATGGTTTTATCCTTGGCAAAAGTGAACATTCCAACTCCCGGATATAAGATTACCACAGGATTTGGGTCACGCATTGCCGGTGAATTTGATTTTTTACAAGCGTTGTAATATTCTTTATACATGGCTCTGTACCCCTCAAAATCAGGTGTTAATTTGGCTTTGATGGCATTTACATCTGATAAATCTTCATTTGGATCCAATTCCAAAACAAGCGGGCTGATTTTGGTTCTTAAAAAGTGGTCCGGACAAGAGGTTCCAAGTGGAGCCAGTTTTTTCAAATCATTAGAATTGATGAATTCCAAAACTCTTTGATCATCAGTATAATGTCCAATCATTTGGCGTTCTGAGGAGCAGAATCCTCTTAAAATCGGAGCAACTTTCGCTGCTTTTAGTTTTCTTGCTTCTTCTGGCAGGCTTTCTATTTTTTGTCCTCCAAAAACAGGACGTTTTTTTCCGTAATTATTTTCAAGATAAGTCGCGCATTTCTCGATTACTTCAAGCGTGTTGATATAACTTTCGTATGATGTATCGCCCCAGGTGAATAAACCGTGAGAGCCTAACATTATTCCTCTTAATTTTTTGCCTTTTTTCTCTGCTTCTTCGAGACAGCTTCTTAGTTGAAGTCCCAAATCAAAACCCGGACGCTGCCAGCCTACCCAGCCAATTTCGCCGTCGAATAATTCTTCGGTGATTTTTGCTCCGTCTTTGGCTGCTGCAATTGCAATTGCCGCATCAGGATGAAGGTGATCAATATGTTTGAAGGGTAAAAATCCGTGTAACGGTGTGTCGATTGACGGCGCTTTTGAAGCTAAATCAAAAATACAATGATTGAATAATTCTACCATTTCATCTTCGAATTCGATGCCTTTGTAAACGTTTTCAAGATTACGAAGTCTTTCTAAATACAATGCCGCACAGCCCGATTTGGTAAGCGTTCCGATATCTCCTCCCGAACCTTTGATCCACATTACCTCTGAGCTTGCTCCGGTTAAAGGATCTTTATCAGTGATTTTTACAGAAGTGTTTCCGCCTCCGTAATTGGTTAATCGCAAATCGGCTCCAAGTAAATTAGAACGATAAATGAAAAGCCCAACTTCATCGCCTGCCAATGCTGCCGCCTTAGACTCCTCCCAAAGATAGCTTACGTGCTTAAAATTCATATCTATAGTATTTTTATTCAACATTTTTGATATTATATATTTGGTTGTTTATAATATTGTTTTGTAAAATAAGAGAATGTAAAAAACATAACTATCCTGTACTATCCTTTACAAAAAAGGTCGTATCGTATTGATAACTAAATATTAACATGTATAATTGACTGTAAAACAAAATAATAATTGAGAAAGAGAATTAAAATTCTTGTAATTACATGAAAATTAGGCGGAAGCTATTAAATTGAGGATGCGAAAGTGAAGTAAAATAAAAATTGAATTGACGCAAATTTAAATTCTACTTTACTTATGGAATTCTAAAAATGTAATTTAAAAGCTATTTTTTTTCTTCAGAATTTAGTTCCTGAAATAAAAAATGCTTCCGGATTTCATCAACAAAATTGATTTATTCGGGAAGCATTTTTCTTTAATTTAAGTTTTAATCAATATTAAAAACTCAAAGCTTATAAAATGATTGGGCATTTTCATACCAAATTTTATTTTGATCCTGAACGGAGAATTGAGCAATATAATCTTCTAAAGTCTTTACGACTTCTGTGTAATCTGAAGCTACATTACACACGGGCCAATCTGATCCGAACATTAAGTTATCAACAGAAAAATTTTCGAAAACAACATCTAAGTAAGGTTTTAAATCATTCGGTTTCCAGGATTGCCAATTGGCTTCTGTTACCATTCCGGAGATTTTGCACATTACATTTTCAGCTTTTGCAATTGTTGAAATACCTTTTTTCCAGGATAAAATATCGCCTGATTTTATATCCGGTTTTGCAATATGATCAACCACAAAAGACTGATCAGGAAACTGGTTTACCAAATGTATTGCCGCCGGTAATTGATGATGAAAAATAAGAATATCGTAGGTGTAATTAAATTGTTTTAAAGCAGCGATTCCGTTTTGAAAATCTTTTCGCAACATAAAATCATCGGGTTCACCTTGAACAACGTGCCTGAAACCTTTTATTTTTTTGTGATTTGAAAAGTAAATCAAACGCTCTTCAATATTTTGATTTCGCAAATCTACCCAACCCACAATTCCTTTTATAAATTCATTTTTGGCAGCCAAATCAACTAAAAAATTCGTTTCTTCTTCTGATTGACTGGCCTGAACGGCAACACAACCTGAAAATTGATTTTGTTGAAGTAATGGAAAAAGATCTTTGGGCAAAAAATCTCTTTGAATTTTCTGCATTGAATCATCAATCAAACTATCTCTTATTGGATCAAATTTCCAGAAATGTTGATGTGCATCAATTCGGTTCATGATTTTTTAATTTACATCGTTGATTAAAGCGCGATCTAAATGCACGTATCCGCCATCAACAAAAACAAATTGCCCTGTTGTGTGCGATGAACGATCTGAAATTATGAAAAGTACTGTGTCTGCAATTTCCTCTGTTTTGGTCATTCTTCCCTCAAACGGAATACTTTTATTGATTTTTTTTAAAACCGCTTCGCCGTCGGGTAATGTTTCAATCCAGTCTTCGTATGCCGGAGTATAACTTTCTGCAATAATAATCGCATTCGAACGAATTCCGTATTGAATTAAATCTACCGCCCATTCTCTGGTTAGTCCTAAAACTCCGCCTTTCGCAGCCGCATATCCTGAAGTTCCGCCTTGCCCGGTTAAAGCCACTTTTGAACCAATATTTAGAATATTTCCTTTTGATTCTTTTAGATATGGAAGTGCATATTTAACCATTAAAAAATAGCTCACTACATTTAGTTTCAAAGAATTCATGAACTCTTCATAACTTGAATCTAAACCTGCACCGTCATTTACTCCAACATTGTTAATTACGGCATCAATTCTTCCGTATTTTTCAACGATTTTTTTAACTGCATTTTCAATTTCGATTGGATCAGTCACATCTGTTTCTACAAATAAAGAATCGATTCCTCTTTTTTGAAATGCTGTTGCATAATCTGCTCCTCTGCTGTTTCTGTCAACTAAAACCGGAATCGCACCTTCATCTGCAATTCGGTTAATAATGGTTTCTCCAATACTGCCTTGTTTTCCTGCCGAACCCGACACGACAAAAATTTTATTTTTTAAATTTAAATCCATTTGTTGTGGTTATTTGAGATTTATCAATAGCTGTAAATATTTTTTAACACATAGAAACATAGTTTTCATAGCTTAAAAAAAGTCGTTTCACTTCAAATAAATCTCATAGTTTTACTATGTGAAAAAATCTTGATTTTCTAAAAATCATCTTCATTGCTTATTTTAAAATCTATGTTTCTATGTGTTTAAAATAACAATACGCAAAGCGTTACTCTAATTCTATTAATGCTTTAATTACATTATTTTTCGGATCAATTAATTGTCCAAAATCGGTAATCATTTCTGAAAAACTGGTTCTGTGCGTAATGTATTTTTTAGGATCTATTTTTCCGTTTTTCAGGCATTCCATTACATATTCAAAATCCTGAATTGTTGCATTTCTGCTGCTCATTAAAGTCGATTCTCTTTTGTGAAAATCGGGATGACTAAAACTCAATTCTCCTTTTTGAAGTCCAACCAAAACAAATCTTCCGCCATGCGAAATATAATTAAAAGCACTATTCATTACCTTTTGGTTTCCGGTTGCATCAATCACAACATTTGCCATGTCGCCATTGGTAATTTCTGCTAATCTTTGTGCTACATCTTCGTTTAACGGATTTATGGTTGCATCAGCATTCAATTCGTTTTTGCAAAAGTTTAATCTGTAATCGTTAATATCCATTACTATAACTTTTGCTCCGGCAATTTTTGCAAACTGAATCAATCCGATACCAATTGGTCCGGCACCCATTACCAAAACAGTATCATTTGCAGTAACCGCAGCTCTTCGTACTCCGTGCGCCGCAATTGCCAAAGGCTCAACTAATGCCAATTGATCGTAATCAAGACCTTGACCGTGCAATAAATATTGCTCCGGAATCGTAACATATTCGGCCATTCCACCATCAATATGAACTCCGAAAACTTTTATATTTACGCAGCAATTGGTGAGTCCGTTTCTACAAGCGACACATTTTCCGCAATTAAAATACGGAATAAAAGTTACTTTATCGTCTGGTTCAAAACCTTTTACATTTCCTTTTACATATTCTGCAGCAAGTTCGTGACCTAAAATTCTTGGGTATTCAAAATACGGCTGAGTTCCGCCAAAAGCGTGAATGTCAGTTCCGCAAATTCCTATTCTTTTTATCTTTAACAATACCTCACCTTCTTTTGGTTCGGGTATTGGTTTTTCTTTTAATTTAAATTCCTGCGGTTTTTCGCATACAATAAATTTCATCTTAGAATTTTCTTTTTAATTACTTTTTGTATGCTACTGCAGTTTGTTTGCTTGTACCCAAACCTTCAATTCCAAGTTCTACAACATCGCCGGCTTTTAGGTAAATCGGATCTGGTTTTATACCAAGTCCAACTCCCGGAGGCGTTCCTGTACTGATAATATCGCCAGGAAGCAACGTCATAAACTGGCTTAAATAATGTAATAAATATGGAATTTTGAAAACTAAATTCAGCGTATTACTGTCCTGATATTTTTTACCATTAACTGTTAACCACATCGATAAATTATCAACATCTTTTACTTCATCTTTAGTCGCCAAAAAGGGTCCAAGAGGAGCAAATGTGTCGCATCCTTTACCTTTTGCCCATTGTCCGCCGCGCTCGATTTGAAATTCTCTTTCGCTGTAATCATTCAATAAAGCGTAACCCGCAACATAATCTAAAGCTTCTGCTTCATCTACATAACTCGCTTTTTTACCTACTACAAATGCCAGTTCCACTTCCCAATCTGTTTTTACACTATTCTTAGGTATAATTACATCATCGTCAGGCCCGCATAATGAAGTTGTTGATTTAAAAAAGATGATTGGTTCTGTCGGAATTGGCGCTCCGGTTTCTTTGCAATGATCTACATAATTTAAACCGATACATATTATTTTCGAAGGTCTCGCAACAGGAGATCCCAAACGTACACTTGAATCGACTTCTGGCAAAGTGGGATTACTTTCTAATGCTTTTTGTAATTTCTCTAAACCGTCTTCTTCAAAAAAACTTTCGTTAAAGTCTGAAACGATTGATGAAACATCATATCTTTTTTCACCAATTAAAACTCCTGGTTTTTCTTTTCCGATTTCTCCAAAACGTATTAATTTCATATTTTATTTTTTAAGGTTCTAAGTTGCTAAGGTCCTGAGGTTCTAAGTTTTTTTACTCTTAGTATCTTAGAACCTTAGCTCCTTTTTTATTCATTTTTTAAGTTGCCAGTTCCATTGTAACTAAGACTTTAAGTATAAAAACCGTAGCATCTTAGCACCTCAGAACCTTAGTACCTTTTCTAGTTATTTAACTTGATAAATCCTCCGTCGATTGGGTAATCGCAGCCGGTTATAAATCCTGCTTCGTCGCTGCATAAATATAATGCTAACGCTGCAATTTCATCTGGTTTTCCCATTCTGCCAATAGGTTGTGATTGTGATAATTTTTCGAACATTTCGGCTTCTTTTCCAGCGTAATTTTTCGAAATAAAACCATCAACAAAAGGAGTGTGAACCCTTGCCGGAGAAATAGAATTGCAACGAATATTTTCTCCTATGTAATCTTTTGCAACAGATAATGTCATTGCCATAACGGCTCCTTTTGCTGTTGAATAAGCAAAACGATCCGGAATACCAACCCACGCCGCAATTGATGCCATATTGATAATTACGCCACCATTTGAGAGCCTAAATTGTGGAATCGCCGCAAACAAACAATTGTATACGCCTTTTACATTTACATCCATAACACGATCAAAATCAGCTTCTGCTGTGGTATCTACTTTTCCAACATTTGCAATTCCTGCATTATTGATTAGAATATTAATGTTGCCGATTTTTTCAAATGTTGCAACAACTTCTTTCTGGTCAGCTACATTACAGGCATACGAAAAGGCAGTTCCTCCAGCTTTTTTAATTTCGTCTAAAGTTTCTTGTGCGCTTTCAAGTGATAAATCTATAATATGCACTTCTGCTCCTTGTTTTGCAAACAAAGTAGCAATTGCTCTTCCTATTCCGCTGCCTCCGCCGGTAACAACTGTTTTTTTATTTTTTAATGAAAACATTTTATTCTTATTTAGTCATTTATGTATTTTCTGTTGATTCACATTTAATAAATGTAAAAACCACAATTACAAAAGTAATTTTAAATATTAATATTTGAGAAATATTTTCAAATGAATACTCTAAAATGAGTAAACTTTAATAAATTATAACATTTTTTGTGCGGTTTGTAAAAAAAATCCTGTTCTGATTCATATACTTTAAAAAATGACTGTTAATAAATGCTTCATTTATTGTTCAAGTCAATCTTATTTCTATTTTTGTAATTGTGTTTTTTACATTTATTAATTTTCAAATAAATCATTACCCATAAATTATTCAAGAATGAAGCTACTAAAAGGGATTACCTGGAATCACACAAGAGGTTTGTTGCCAATGGTTGCTACAGCACAGCGGTTTACAGAACTTAATCCAGATATTGAGATTACCTGGGAGAAAAGAAGTTTACAGGAATTTGCCGATGCTTCTATCGAAGATTTAGCAAAACGATTTGATCTTTTGGTAATTGATCATCCGTGGACAGGCTTTGGAGCGCAAACAAATGCAATCCTTCCTCTATCTGATTATTTATCGACAGCATATATAAAGGACCAGGAAATAAATACAGTTGGCCGCTCTTACGGAAGTTATGTTTTTCATAATAAATTATGGGCGTTACCAATTGACGCTGCTACTCCGGTTGCCTCGGCACGTTTGGATATTCTGGAAAAACAAGGATTGAAAGTTCCTGAAACTTATGATGATTTATTGGCTTTGGCTAAAAAAGGATTAGTGGCTTTTGCCGGAATTCCTGTTGATGTTTTAATGAGTCTTTATATGTTTTGCTGCAGCCTTGGCGAAGCTCCTTTTCAATCTGACGAAAAAGTGATTTCTGCTGAAACTGGAAAAAAGGCTTTGCAGATGTTTAGAGAATTGGCTCAACTAATAAATCCAGCTAATTTTAACCGGAACCCAATTCAGGTTTATGAAGCGATGGTAAATTCTGACGAAATTGCTTATTGCCCTTTTGCTTACGGATATTCTAATTATTCAAGAACAGGTTACAGTAAAAATTTGCTTCATTTTTATGATTTGGTTCGTTTAAACAATAATCCGATGATTAGCTCTTTGGGCGGAACCGGATTGGCTGTTTCTTCTTTTAATAAAAACATTCCCGAAGCTATAAAATATGCTGAATTTACGGGATCATCTCAGGTTCAGCAAAATATATTCGCTGATAATGGCGGACAACCGGGTCACTTACAGGCATGGAAAAGTAACCGAATTAATGCTTTAACCAATGACTATTTCAAAAATACTTTACCCACTTTAGAAAGAGCATTTTTACGCCCAAGATATTCCGGACATATGTATTTTCAGGATCATGCCGGCGATGTTGTTCGTGATTATTTGATGAAGGGCGGAAACGAAGAATTAGTTTTAGAAGAAATGAACTCACTTTATACGAAGTCTTTAAACTTGCAAACCACATGAAACCATTAGAAGGATTAGTTGTTTTAGAATTCTGCCAGTTTTTGGCGGGACCTTCTGCCGGGCTAAAATTAGCTGATTTAGGCGCGCGAGTCATTAAAATTGAACGCCCCGTAAAAGGCGAAGCTTGCAGGCAACTTAGTATAAAAGATCTTTTTGTTGATGAGAGCAGTTTGCTGTTTCACACTATTAACAGAAATAAAGAATCATTTGCGGCTGATCTTAAAAACCCAGATGATTTAATTTTAATAAAAAAATTAATTGCCAAGGCAGATATTATGACACATAATTTCAGACCTGGCGTAATGGAAAAAATAGGTTTAGATTTCAGTGAAACGCTATCTATTAATCCAAAAATAATATACGGAACGATTACTGGTTACGGAACTATTGGTCCGTGGGCAAAAAAACCAGGACAAGATTTATTATTGCAATCGCTTTCAGGATTGAGTTGGTTAAGCGGCAGAAAAAGTCAGGGTCCGATTCCGTTTGGTCTGGCTGTAGCCGATTTAATGTGCGGAAATCATTTTGTACAGGGAATTTTAGCGGCTTTACTGAAAAGAGCCAAAACCGGAAAAGGAGTTTTGGTCGAAGTAAGTTTGTTAGAATCTGTTTTAGATGTACAATTTGAAGCAATTACTTCTTTCTTAAATGATGGCGGACAGTTGCCGGAAAGAGGCGATGTTAAAGGAAGTGCGCACGCTTTTCTTAGCGCTCCATACGGAATATACAAAACTGAAGACGGTTATATTTCTCTGGCCATGGGAGATTTACTTTTTATTGGAAATACGCTGGGCGTTGCTTTACAAAAGTATGCTGACAAGCAGCTTTGGTTTGAAAAAAGAGATGAAATCAGAGTACTATTAAGTGAACAATTGTCAACTCAAAAATCTGATTATTGGTTGAGTTTACTTCAAAAAGAAGGAATTTGGTCTGGAAAAGTTCTCAATTATGAAGAATTAGACAATCAATCTTTTGTGAATGAATTGGAATTGAAACAAACTGTTCAGAATTCTGCTGGAAAAAAAATAATAACAACCAGAAGTCCAATTCAGCTTGACGGGAAAATTTTAACAAGCATAAAAGCAGCTCCAAAAGTTGGGGAAGATAATGTGAAAATACATGAACAATTTTTAAACGAATAGGAATGAAACCATTAGAAGATTATTTAATAGTAGATTTTAGTCAGTTTCTTTCAGGTCCTTCAGCAAGTTTACGATTGGCTGATTTGGGCGCGCGCGTTATAAAAATTGAAAAACCGGGAACTGGAGATATTTGCAGAACTTTATATACTTCTGACTTGATTATGAATGGAGAATCTTCTGTTTTTCATACCATTAACAGAAATAAAGAATCTTTTGCCATAGATTTTAAGCAAGCCGAAGAACTCGAGAAATTAAAAAAATTATTAGCAAAGGCCGATGTAGTCATGCATAATTTCAGACCAGGAGTTATGGAACGAATAGGTTTAAGTTATGAAGATGTTGCAGTAATTAATCCAACTATTGTTTATGCTTCGATTTCGGGTTTTGGAAATCACCCTGATTTAAAAGATTTACCGGGACAAGATTTATTGTTGCAATCCTTAACAGCTTTAACCTGGTTAAGTGGCAATCAGGACGATGGCCCGGTACCCATGGGCTTGTCAATTGTTGATATGTTGGCCGGAGCGCATTTGGCTCAGGGAATTTTAGCGGCTTTATATCGAAAAGCCATACATAATATTGGAGCTTCTGTTCAGGTAAGTATGTTAGAATCTGCTTTCGATTTTCAGTTTGAAACCATCACTACTTTTTTTAATGACGGAGGAGAATTGCCTGTTCGAACCAAAACTAATAATGCTCACGCTTATTTGGGTGCGCCTTACGGAATTTATAAAACCAACAATGGCTTTTTAGCTTTGGCAATGGGCTCGATTCCTGTTTTGGCTTCGCTTTTAAAATGTGACGCTTTATTGCAATTTCCGGAGAACAAATTCCATTTAAGAGATGAAATTAAAAATATTTTAGCCACACATTTACAAACTCAAAATACAGATTTTTGGTTGAGTATTTTAGAACCTGCTGACATTTGGTGCGCCGGAGTTTTAAACTATCAAGAGCTTTTTGCTGAAGAAGGATTTAAAATTTTAGATTTTACACAAGAAGTTCAAATGTTAGATGGCTATTCCTATCAAACAACAAGATGCCCGATTAAAATAGATGGAGAATATCTAACTTCTGGTAAAGGCTCTCCAAAATTAGGACAAGACAACGAGAAAATCATTAAAGAATTTATAGCTATATAATGGGAAAATTACGAATAGCTGTTAGAAAGTTTGATCCTTTTGAAAGTACGCTTCAAAAGCTTTGGGATTTGTTTTGCCTTAAAAATAATGTTTCTATTGAGGTTGAAATGGTTCCTTTAGAATTGCATAATCTTTATGAAGAAACGATTACGAAAAAAGGTTTGAAAAACGGAACCTGGGATATTGCACATATTAATACCGATTGGATATTTGATGCCGCCAACGAAAAAGCGGTGCTTGATTTAACATCATTTATTAATCAAAATCCACCTCAGGATTATCCTGAAGGCTGGCACCAATCATTATTGCATTTACAACAAATAAAAAACAGCACTTACGGACTGCCATTTCACGATGGCCCTGAATGCTTAATTTTTAGAAAAGATTTATTTGAAGATTTAGCCGAAAAAGAAAATTTTAAAAATCAGTTTGGTTATGAATTAAATCCCCCGAAAACCTGGGAACAATTTGCTCAAATAGCCGAGTTTTTTAATAGACCTGATCAGAATCTTTACGGTTGTGTTTTTGCAAATTATCCGGACGGACATAATATGGTTTTTGATTTTTGCCTTCAATTATGGACACGTGGAGGATCATTAGTAGATGTCCAAAATCAGATTAATATTAATCAAAGTGCAGCAATTGAAGCTTTAGATTTTTACAGAACAATTGTAAATAATGAAAAAGCTGTTCATCCGAAATCTAAAAAATTTGGTTCTGTTGAAGCTGGAATGGCTTTCGCCGAAGGAGAAGCGGCAATGGCAATTAATTGGTTTGGATTTGCATCGATGTGTGAAATAATCGAAGAATCGAAAGTAAAAGGCAAAGTAGATATCACGGAACTTCCGTTTGATAAAAACCATAAAACGGCTTCTTTGAATGTTTATTGGCTGTATACAATTGGCATTGGCAGCAAGCACAAAGAACTTGCCTACGATTTTTTAAGATTTGCAACCACAGCAAAAAGCGATAAATTACTAACGAATGAAGGAGGAATTGGCTGCAGAAAATCAACCTGGAATGATGTGGAAATAAACAAAACTATTCCGTTTTATCATAAACTTGAAATGCTTCACGAAAATGCTTTAACCTTACCACAAACTCCGGTTTGGCCAAAAGTTGCAGCGTTGATAGATGAAATGGTTTTGAAAGCGATAGAAAGCGACATTCAGTCTAAAAATTTATTAGAGGAAACTCAAAATACGATTCAAAAAATTATTTAAGATGAATATTCCATATAAACCATTATTACCGGAAACAAATCAGCCCATCATTATTATTGGTGCGAGTGGTATTGTAAAAGATGCCCACTTACCTGCTTATGAAATGGCTGGATTTACTGTCTTCGGTATTACAAACAGAACTATTTCCAAGGCACATGATTTGGCTAAGCAATTTAAAATAGCACATGTTTTTGAATCTGTTACCGATGCAGTAAAAAATGCTCCATCAAATGCTGTATATGATATTACTGTTCTTCCTGATCAATATATTGAGATTTTAGAACAGCTTCCTGATGGTGCTGCAGTGCTAATTCAAAAACCAATGGGAAATGATTTAGCTCAAGCTCTTGAAATTGTTGCTGTTTGTGAGAGAAAAAATTTGGTCGCTGCTATTAATTTTCAATTGCGTTTTGCCTCTTTCGTGAGCTCAGCAAGATATTTAATTAATGAAGGAATCATTGGCGAATTATATGATTTAGAATTTAAAGTCACTGTTAATACACCGTGGGAATTATTTCCTCTTATTAAGGAACACCCAAGATTAGAAATTCTTTTTCATAGTGTTCACTATATCGATTGCATACGTTCATTTCTGGGAAATCCAAAAAGTGTGATGGCAAAAACAGCAAAACATCCACTAAAAAAGTTATCCTCCAGCCGATCGACTATTATTTTAGATTATGGAGAAACCAAACACGTCGTTATAAATACCAATCATGATCATCATTTTGGGCCGAAACATGAAGAAAGTTACATTAAATGGGAAGGAACAAAAGGCGCCATTAAAGCTAAGATGGGATTATTAATGAATTATCCTGACGGTTTGCCTGACATTTTTGAATACGCAGTTGAGAATGAAGAAGGCAAATATGAATGGAAAGAAATAAAACTCGAAGGCTCATGGTTTCCGGAAGCTTTTATCGGAACAATGTCTAACCTAATGCCCTATAAAGAAGGTTCAGATCAAAAATTATTAGCGAGTGTGCAAGACGTTTTAGATACCATGAAAGTAGTTGAAGCCTGTTACATCAGCAATGAAAACGGAGGCATTTTATTAAGTTAGATGTTAAATGTTATAAGTCAGAAGTTTAATAGTTTTTAAAAATTGAATGCAAAACCAACTGACTTTTAAAATAAATCTCACAATTTACAATTCACAATTAAAATATATGTATTTCAAATCCACCTTTTTTGAAGATTATCAGCTTAATGATAAAAGAGTTACATTAGGCAGAACCATTACAGAAACTGATTTTGTGGTTCACGCAGGACATACAGGAGACTTTTTTCCACATCATATGGATGAGGAATGGTGTAAAACTCAACCTTTCGGTCAACGCATCGCTCATGGAACTATGGTTTTTAGTATTGGTATTGGTTTAACAGCATCTGAAATTAATCCGGAAGCTTTTTCTAAAGGATATGATCGTATGCGATTTGTAAAACCGGTTCATATTGGTGATACCATTCATTCAGAAATCACCATTTCAGAAAAAGGAGAAGCTAAAAAACCAGATATGGGAACAGTTACCGAACATGTTGAAATTATCAATCAAAAAGGTGAAGTCGTTCTCGTTTGCGATCATTTATTATTAGTAAAAAAGAATCTTTAATAGAAGGTACAAAGCAGCAAAGTTGCAAAGGTACAGAGGTTTTTAATCTGAACGTATAAATCTTTGTCTCTTGAATCTTTGTCCCTCCGAACCTTTAAAAAAACTAACTATGCAAATAACCAACCAAATTGGCGATCAACATGAAGCCGCAACAGAAACAGGAAAAGGAACAAAATATCTTTTGCCTTTCATTTTAATAACAAGCTTATTTTTCCTTTGGGGAATGGCTCATAATCTGGATTCTATTTTAATTCCACACTTAAAAAAAGCCTGTGAATTAAATAATCGTCAATCAACATTAATTGATACTTCCGTATTTTTTGCTTATTTCATTATGGCAATTCCTGCCGGAATGCTGATTAAACGATTTGGCTACAAAAATAGTATCATAACAGGTTTATTAGTTTTCGCTACCGGAGCTTTTCTGTTTGTGCCTGCAGCAAACACACGAACTTATGAATTATTTTTGTTTGCTTTATTTGTAATTGGATGTGGCTTAACCATTCTGGAAACTAGTGCAAATCCTTATGCAGCTATTTTAGGTCCACCGGAATCATCTTCAAAAAGATTAAATTTAGCAGCATCTTTTAATGGTTTAGCAGCAATGGTTGCTCCAATTGTAGGATCATTATTTATTCTTTCAGGAAAAACCCATACACCAGAACAAATGGCTGCCATGCCAGATGCAACAAAAGCCGCTTATTTATTAGAAGAAGCTTCATCTGTAAAATTACCTTATATCATTCTTGGAAGTGTGCTGGTTTTAGTTGCCATATTATTTTATTTTATGCATTTACCTTCTATGAAACCACAACATACAGAAGTTGAAGCTAAACCAGGATTTTTCTCTGTTTTAAAGTTTTCTCATTTAAGCTGGGCCGTAGTCGCACAATTTTTTTATGTTGGAGCGCAGGTTTGTATTACCAGTTTTTTCATTAGAATTGCACAACAAGGAGCTGGATTAGATGAAAAAACAGCGGGATATTATCTTGGAATCTATGGTTTTCTTTTTATGGCCGGACGCTTTATCGGAACTTTCTTTTTGAAGTTTGTAAAAGATTATGTTTTGCTTTCAATCTATTGCATAATTAGTATTCTACTTTGTCTAGTAGCAATTTACGGAACAGGAATTTATGTGATTTATGCGCTTGGTGGAATCGGATTTTTTATGTCGATTATGTTTCCAACTATTTTTTCATTAGGCTTGGTTGGATTAAAATCAAATACTGAAACGGGTTCTTCATGGTTAGTAATGTCAATTGTAGGTGGTGCAATCTTACCTTACGGAATGGGAACTTTAATTGACATTAATCATGATGATATTCAATCGGGCTATATTATTCCTTTAGCATGTTTTATTATCATTCTTTCTTTTGGTGTGTTTGGGCACAAAGTAAAGAATAGTGTTTCATCTTAATTAATTTTTTAATTTTATATAAATCTTCCAAGGTGTTATTGTTGTATTGAATACGCCTTGGATTTTTTTTAAATAAATTACAAAGATTCCATTTTAAAATGAAAAATACGCTTCAGAAAATTTACTTATTACTACTTTTCTTTGCCAATATATTATCTGCTCAACAAAATAAAAGCATTTATGCCATTGTGGTGGCTATAGATGGAAGCGGGAATTTTACTAAAGTTCAGGAAGCATTTGATGCCGTTCCTGATAATAGTTTGAAACGTACTATCATTTTTGTTAAAGCTGGCACATATAAAGAAAAATTAAAGCTCATATCAAGCAAGAAAAATGTAACCCTAATTGGTGAGTCTTATAAAAATACGATTCTTACTTATGATGATTATGCAGAAATTGCTGGAGGAACCAGTAAATCATTTAGCACTTTAATTGAAGCTGATGGTTTTTCTGCAGAAAATATTACGTTTAAAAATACAATTGATAGCTATTTGCCACAATATAAGAAAGGAGGACAGGCTGTAGCTTTAATGATTAATGGTGATAGATCAATATTTCATAACTGCAAAATAAGTGGCTTTCAGGATACTTTTTATCTTAAAGCAAATAAGAGAACCTATATAAAAGATTGCATTATTGATGGCACTACAGATTTTATTTTCGGTTCTGGTATCGCTTTATTTGAAAATTGCTTTATTCAAAGTAAGGGAGGTTCATATATTACCGCAAGCAATCAGGATCTCGGAAAGAACAAATACGGTTTTGTCTTTAAAGATTGTGTTGTGATGGAATATCCCAAAGGAGCTGCTCCAAATGTATCTTTAGGAAGACCATGGGGAGCTGGAGCAAATGTAGTTTTTATTCATTGTTTTGAAGAGTCACATATTATTCCTGATGGCTGGTCTGTATGGTCAAAAGAGCCAGAACATAAAGCTTACAATAATTGGAAAACCACTTTTTATGCCGAATATAATTGTTACGGCCCAGTTTTTAAACCAAATGCTCGCATACCTTGGTCACATCAATTAAATAAAACAGAAGCTTCGGAATATACTAAAGAAAAAATATTTGCAGCTAATTCTACAACGGCAAACATTCTTGATGTAGATTGGAATCCAATAATTGATAAAGACAAATGCAATTCTATATTACCAGCGAAGAAAGCTAAAAATGCCGATTTAGTTTTTGAAAAAGGATTCCATTAATCAGAAATACATAATCTCAAACCCATTGTAAACGAAAAAACCCTTCATCTTATGATGAAGGGTTTTTAAAAAGAAAGGCGACGACATACTCTCCCACATAACTGCAGTACCATCTGCGCAGGC
>NZ_SNWW01000003.1 GCF_004362015.1 Flavobacterium chryseum | reverse complement strand
CTGATCTCTTTTACAAGAATAGGGTGGTCACTTTAAACCGGAATCAACTGATCTCTTTTACCGGAATGGCATGCTCACTTTTGCCAGAATTTGCACTAAAAAATGATAAAAAATTTAGTATTGTTGATTTAAGAGATTTTTCTGTTGCTTTAAGAGTAATTACTAATTTTTTTGATAAATCCAATTTTGATAGCAAGCTAATTGTGAGTTATATGGAGAATATCCTAGAGACATATAAAAACAATGATTATGATGCCAAAATAAGGTGGTAATTAAGCGCCAGCAACTAAAATTTCAAATAAAATTATTGATGATTTAAATAAATAATAAAGTGAAAAATTTAGTTGTAAAAATAATGTTTCTATTGATTTTAGGGACATATTATGTAAATGCTCAAGTAGTGTCAGACTCGATTAAAATTACCAATGATAACTGTGCTACAAGATTAGCAAAGGAGTATATGCTCAAAATGGGTACAATAGAACAAGACCAAAAACAAAATCCTTTATTAAGGTCTTCTGAATTACTAAAGGGGACTGATTTTGAAAAAGAAGCAAACGGTGTTTTTCTAATATCAACATTTAATACACATCGTCGCAAATTAATTGTTTTAAAGAAAGGAAATCAAATTAAGTTACTAACCTTTAGCAATTTGAGAGAATCGTTAATAGAATTGGTTGCATTTCTTGATGATATTAAGTCTAGCAGTGATGAATTATTGAATTATGTAGACGCTATTCAGACCTATCTAAAATACTCTAAAAAGACAATCAAAGCCAATAATAAAATAGGCGATAGTGATTGGCTCAATTGTAATTAGAATCTAAACAACCAACTAATAATTCAAATGGGATTTTTTATGAAACTATAGAACTTTTTTTGTTCCTATTTATTCAATATCTAAAAACTAACTATTTAAATTATTTTGAGTTAGTTATATTTCCAAATACCACAATTTGGTCCCAACCAGTCTTATAGACTGGTTTTTTTTAAAGGCAAATTCTCCAAACTGACCCGTATTTATGTGTCTATTTGTCATTTTACGGCTTCCTTCCTATTGCCTTAGAACAAAAAACGCTTTTGTAAATCAAAGCGTTTTTTTATTCCCAAATGTGACGCCAGATGATTACCTGAAATTCACTCCTTGATTTATAAAAATTTATTTACTGCTCAAAATTTACTCCCTATATGGCCATTGAAAGCCAAATATCCACTCTATGTGCCATTTTAATATGGTGACAAGAAATGCTACAGAACTTCGCACTGGCATTTAACGAGATATGATATATGAAGATGATGAAAGATGATATAAACGAAAAGATAAGCCCAGAAAAAGCAAAACAGCTTCTTCACGAGGATGGGTTTGAGGTTACAATTGACCAAGCTGTGATGATACTTGATTTTTTTTATTTAATGAGTGAAATAGTAGTTGATCAATACCTAGATACCAATGATTCTTTGTAATTTTGTAGCTATAATATTGTTAATTAAATGCTTAGCATAGATGTTTTATGAATTTAAATCTATTTAATAATGAATATAGCAGATTTATATATTAGAGTAAGTACTGATGAGCAAGCCGATAGAGGATACTCACAACGTGACCAAGAAGAACGTCTTCGCAAATATTGTGAACTAAATAATTTACAAGTACGCAAAGTTATTTACGAAGATCATTCTGCAAAAACTTTTAAACGTCCCGCATGGAATACGTTGCTTCAAGAATTGAGAAGATTAAAAGGACATTCTCACCTCGTTTTATTTACTAAATGGGATAGGTTTAGCAGAAATGCCGGTGATGCTTATCAAATGATAAGCACTTTACGCAGATTAGGTGTCGATCCTCAGGCAGTGGAGCAACCATTAGATCTGTCAATACCTGAAAACAAAATGATGCTAGCATTTTACCTTGCTGCACCAGAGGTTGAAAATGATCGTAGGGCATTAAATGTTTTCCACGGAATGCGAAGAGCTAAAAAGGAAGGTCGATATATGGGATTAGCTCCATTAGGATATATTAATAAGGTTTCAGAAGATGGTAAAAAATACATAGCCATTAAAGATGACGAAGCTAAAATTATGAAATGGGCTTTTACAGAGCTTGGCCGTGGAAATTTAAATACTGAGCAGATATGGAAAATAGTACGAGAAAAAGGTATTAAATCGAGCAAGAGCAATTTTTGGTATACCATTCGGAACCCCATGTATTGCGGAAAAATATTTATCCCAAAGTACAAAGATGAGGATAGTTATCTAGTACCAGGGCAGCACGAGCCATTAATAACTGAAGAACTATATTACACTGTACAAGATATTCTAGATGGTCGAAAAAAAATAATGAGAACTAAGATATTTGTGGATAGTAACCTCCCGCTTAGAGGCTTCCTTCTTTGTTCCAATTGTGGAAAATTGCTCACTGGAAGTGCATCGAAGGGACGTAATCAATACTATCGTTATTACCATTGTACTTCTGCATGTGGGGTGAGGTTTAAAGCAGAGATCGCAAATGAAACAATTATTGAAGAAATCAGAAGATACGTTAGACCTTTAGCTGGATTAAAACTGTATAAAGAGACAATTTTGTCAGTTTATAAAAGTAGAACGAAAGGCCAAAAGTCAAGAGTTCAAGAATTAAGATCACGGCTGGAAGATGCTAACACTAGATTAAATAAAGCCCGAGATCTATTACTTTCTGGTGCTATTGAAGCTGACGACTATCGTATTATGAAAGCAGATATCGATTCAAAAATACAAAGAGATGAAGCAGCACTGACTAGTAATTCAACTCCGGATGTTAATATTGAACCACTTCTAAGTCTTGCTATTTCGAATATTTCCCAACTTGATAGTTTATACGAAAATGGCACGGTAATACAGCAAAGAAAGATAATTGGTTCGATGTTCCCTGAAAAATTGACATTCGACGGATTTGCATATCGAACCGCCCGTATCAATGAAGCGTTAACTCTAATGATCTTGATAAGCAAGGAATTATCCTCAAAAAAAAAGGGACAAGTCAATCATTTGATGACTTGTCCCAAAAGGTGCGGATAATAGGACTCGAACCTACACGCCTTGCGGCACCAGATCCTAAGTCTGGCATGTCTACCAATTTCACCATATCCGCTCAATTGTGGGTGCAAAGATAAGCATAAGTTCCAATTTTCAAAGTAATTTTGAAAAAAAATATTAATTCTATTTTTTGTATTTTTGAAATTCTATAAAAATTATTTAAATGGAAACTATTAAGTCGTACGTTCAACAACATAAAGATCGGTTTATCAATGAATTGATCGAATTATTAAAAATTCCTTCGGTAAGTGCCGATACTGCATATTCGCAAGATGTTATCGATACTGCCGAGGCTGTAAAAGAAAGTTTATCAAAAGCAGGCTGCGATTTAGTCGAAGTTTGCGATACTCCGGGTTATCCAATTATTTATGGAGAGAAAATAATCGACCCAAATTTACCAACGGTTCTTGTTTACGGACATTATGATGTTCAGCCACCAGACCCAATGGAATTATGGACTTCACCACCTTTTGAACCTGTTATTAAAAATACTGAAATTCACCCTGAAGGCGCAATTTTTGCTCGTGGCGCCTGCGATGATAAAGGTCAAATGTATATGCACGTAAAAGCTTTAGAGCTTATGATACAAACGAATACTTTACCTTGTAATGTAAAATTCATGATCGAAGGTGAAGAAGAAGTTGGTTCAAAAAGTTTAGGCTGGTTTGTAGAACGTAATCAGGAAAAACTGAAAAACGACGTTATTTTAATTTCAGATACGGGAATGATCTCAAATCAACAACCATCAATTACGACAGGTTTACGTGGTTTGAGTTATGTTGAGGTAGAAGTTACAGGTCCAAATCGTGATTTGCATTCCGGTTTATACGGTGGAGCAGTTGCAAACCCAATAAATGTTTTGGCAAAAATGATCGCTTCACTTCACGACGAAGACAATCATATTACGATTCCTGGTTTCTACGATAAGGTTCAGGAATTATCTACAGAAGAAAGAGCTGAAATGGCAAAAGCGCCTTTTAGTTTAGAAAAATATAAAAATGCCTTAGCCTTAAATGATGTTTATGGCGAAAAAGGATATGTAACCAACGAACGCAACTCCATTCGTCCGACTTTAGACGTAAACGGAATTTGGGGTGGCTATCAGGGTGAAGGAGCAAAAACGGTTATTGCGAGCAAAGCTTTTGCTAAAATCTCAATGCGTTTGGTTCCAAATCAGGATTGGGAAGAAATCACAGAGCTTTTCAGCAAACATTTCGTAAGTATTGCACCAGCCGGAGTTACTGTAAAAGTAACGCCGCATCATGGAGGTCAGGGTTATGTAACACCAATTGATAGTATTGGTTATAAAGCAGCAAATATGGCGTATACAGAAACTTTTGGAGTTCCGGCAATTCCCGTTCGTTCAGGTGGAAGTATTCCTATTGTAGCTTTATTTGAGAAAGAACTAAAAAGCAAAACGATTTTAATGGGATTCGGTTTGGATTCTGATGCAATTCACTCTCCAAATGAGCATTTCGGAATTTTTAATTACTTAAAAGGTATTGAAACTATTCCGTTGTTTTACAAGTATTTTGTTGAATTAAGTAAATAAGATTTTGGCACTAAGGCGCGAGGGCGCAAAGTTTAAATAAATACAATCCGTTCAGAAATGAGCGGATTTTTTTATGGGCGTTCCCTCCGGTCGGGCTTTCGGCTATATCTTTCATTCCGTTCCACTTCATAAAAGGATACCGCCTCAATCCCTAACGCAAAAATAACTTAGCCGATTACTATTTTAAAAACTATGAAGCTTTTTTCTTGTTTTTAAAAAAAAATAACTCTACATTTGTAGAGCAACATCTATAGATGTAGAGTTAAATGCTTATGAAAAACTTTATCTTTTTTCTTTTATGTGCCCTACTGATTTCTGGATGCAAAAGCAAACCGATCAATCAGAAAATCGATAAGAAAAAAGAAGGTGTTTGGATAGACGATTATACGCAAGACAATGTCAATTATAAATCGTTTGAATATTATAAACACGATCAACCCGTCAAAAAATGGAAATCTTACATCAACGGTAAAATCTATAAAACAGAAAAATACAAAAACGGAATCTGTGTTGTAAAATATTACTATGAAAATGGGAAAGTGCAATCAAAAGGAAAAACAAAATTAGAAGTCAACTCAATAGAAACACATTGGTTTTATTATGGAGATTGGAAATTCTATTCGGATAAAGGAAAACTAACCGAAATTAAAAATTATAGTAATGGCGAATTGATTTCGGAACAAAAAATAAAATAACCACTAATACATTTAAATCTATGAAAAAACTGATTGCTTTCTTTTTGATTACATTGAATGTTGGTTTAATGCAAGCACAAAACTATAAAGATTATGTTGCAAAAGCCAATAGTTATTATACAAATAAGGATTATAAAAGCGCTGTCGAACATTATGAAAAGGCATTTAAAATCGAACACAAATCATCTTCAGATTTATACAATGCAGCTTGTGCGGCAGCTCTAAATAATGAAGATAAAAAAGCTTTTAAGTGGTTGGACTTGGCAATTGACAACGGATACGAAAATATTGCTCACATAAAAATCGATAGTGATTTAAAATCTTTGCATGATAAAAAAGAATGGAAATTGACAATTGATAAACTCCAGAAGAGAATGGATATATTGAGTGCTAATTACGATAAACCGCTGCAAAAAGAACTTTTGGATATCTATACAGAGGATCAAGGTATTCGCGGACAATTCATGAAAATTTACAGAGACCCTAATTCGGATAAAAAGAAAATCGACAGCATTGGTAAATTAATGGCAAAAAAAGACAGCATTAATCTAATTAAGGTGATAAAGATTTTAGACGAAAAAGGATGGGTTGGAAAAGATATTGTTGGAGCGCAGGCTAATCAAACGTTGTTTTTGGTTATTCAGCACTCTGATTTAAAATATCAGCAAAAATATTTGCCAATGATGAGAGAGGCAGTTAAGAAAGGTAATGCAAATCCGGGAAACCTGGCATATCTTGAAGATAGAGTAGCCTTAAGAGAAGGAAGAAGACAAATTTATGGAAGCCAGTCTTCGAGAAATAAAACGACTAATAAATTGTACATATCGCCGATGATAGATCCGGATAACGTAGATAAGAGACGTGCTGAAGTTGGGCTTGGCACTATGGCCGAATATGCGGCAAAAATGAATATTGAATGGAATTTAGAAGTTTATAAGAAAGAGTTACCTGAAATTGAAAAACTTGAAAACATCAAATAATGGCACAACTATCAAACTCAGAGGAACAATTAATGGAACATCTTTGGAAGCTTGAAAAAGCTTTTATGAAAGATTTGCTCGAAGCATATCCGGAACCAAAGCCTGCAACAACAACTGTTGCAACGCTTCTAAAGCGTATGATTGATAAGAAATTTGTGGCTTATAACGAATTCGGAAATTCAAGGGAGTACTATCCGTTAGTCAAAAAAACGGTTTATTTTTCTAAACACGTCAACGGATTAATTAGCAGTTTTTTTAATAATTCGGCCTCCCAATTTGCTTCCTTTTTTACGACGGAAACTAATTTGTCAACTTCGGAACTGGAAGAACTTAAGAAAATAATCGATTCAGAAATTCAAAAAAAGAAATAATGATCAACTACCTTTTAAAATCAGGAATACTGCTGTTGGTTTTTTATGCAGTTTATAAATTATGGTTAGAAAACGAAAAAATGTTTCGTTTCAATCGTGCTTATTTACTTGGAAGTTTAATTTTTAGCTTTATTGTTCCGTTGCAATTGTTTTCATTTAAATCTTTATTTGAAAATAAATTGATTACAATTCAATTAGAAGGAATTATGATTAAAACGAGCGATACGGTTTTAGATAAAAACAATATAGACCAAGCGATATCTTTTGTTTTAATTGGAATCTACGTTGCTGTTACGTTGCTTTTAATTTGTCGTTTTTTTTTGAATTTATATTCATTTCATAAAAAATCAAAGCGCAACGAAATGCAACTCATAAATGGAGAAAAAGTGATCCTGATTCAGGAAGCTATTTTACCGCATTCATTTTGGAAATCTATTTTTATCAATAAAAATGAATTTAAAAATGGTAAAATTCCATTAGAATTATTAGCGCACGAAAAAGCGCATTTGCAGCAAAAACACACTTTAGATATTCTTTTTATAGAAGTGTTGCAAATTGTTTTTTGGTTTAATCCGTTAATTCTATTCTACAAAAAAGCTATAAAGCTTAACCACGAATTTTTGGCAGATGAAGCGGTAAATAAGCAATTTGATTCTGTAAAAAGTTATCAGAAACTTCTACTGGATTTCGCGTCGCAAAAAACTACGATTCCTCTTGCTAGTAACATTAATTATTTAATCACTAAAAAACGTTTACTGATGATGACGAAAAAAGAATCTCCGATTAAAATGGGGCTAAAAATAATTGCAGTAACAACAGTTTACATTTTATCATTATTTATTTTTAGCACTGAAAGTATAGCACAAACCAACGATGCTGAAAAAAATATATTAACCAATAATAATGCAATTGCAACGACACCTGAATTTCCGGGAGGAATTGAACAATTTTACATGTTTGTTGGTCAACGTTTTAAAATACCGGCAGAAGCGTCAAAGAATAAATTGGAAGGAAACCTTCTTATGGAATTTATGGTCGAAAAAGATGGAAGCTTGTCTGAAATCAAAGTTTTAAAAGATTTAGGATATGGATTAGGAGACGAGGCAATTAGAGTTCTGAAACTTTCTCCAAAATGGAATCCTGCGTCTGAAAATGGCCAGCCAGTTCGTGTAAAGTATAGTTTACCAATAACCATTCAGACTGATAAATAAGTTTTAAGAAGGTACAAAGGAGCAAAGGTATAAAGCGACAAAGATTTAAACCTATGCGCCTTTGCAACTCTGCACCTTTCAAAAAAAAAAAAATCCGCTTCTCGTAAAAGAAGCGGATCAATTAAAAACTAAAAAAAATTCTCAAAAAAAAACTAAATCAGAACTAAAATAGGTCTGGATTGTAACCAAAATAGGGAACGGTTTGCTCGTTAAAAATTACCCCATATTCTTCTAACTCTTTTAAAATGGGAACATACACTTCTTTATTTATCGGAAGCTGTACGCCCGGAGTTGTGATTTTTTTATTTAATATTAATAAAGTCGCCATTGCAACTGGTAAGCCAACAGTTTTTGCCATTGCGGTATAGGTCTGATCGTCGCCAATGCAAACCATTTTAGAGTCTATTTGTGCTTTTTTACCATCAAGCACATATCCAAATTTATGATACATTACAATCATATCTTTATCGTCAGGTTCAAGCGACCAACTGTCAGAAAGTATTTTTTCTAATATTTGCGCAGGAGTAGCATTCGGTAAATTCACTTTTTTATCAGGATTGAATAAATCCAGTTCTAAAAGTTTATCCCACATAATATCATCCTGATCGATTTTTAAAATCAAACGCATTTTAATCTCCACAGAATCTGTTGGATGATAAGGCAAAAATGAGTTTGTAAACTGACGGTAACTCATTTCTTCAGAATCTTCCATAATATAACTGTCATCCGTCATTCCGAGTTGAACAAACATATTCCAGGCTTTCGAAAAACCAACTCTTCTGATCGTTCCTCTGTACAAGGTCAGAATGTCATCTAAACCATAAATAGAACGGTATTTTAACGAATCACGATTAGAATAAGCTTCGAATTTTCCGTAATCTTCAACTTCCAGAAATTCAGTTCTGCGAAATACGGTTCCGTACGGAATATATTTATAAGTACCTTCCTGAATGAATTTTGCCGCGCCGCCTTGTCCCGCTAAAACAACATTTCGCGGAGCCCAGGTAAATTTATAATTCCACAAATTA
This sequence comes from Flavobacterium chryseum, assembly GCF_004362015.1. Lineage (GTDB taxonomy): Bacteria > Bacteroidota > Bacteroidia > Flavobacteriales > Flavobacteriaceae > Flavobacterium. The sequence goes on along the minus strand of NZ_SNWW01000003.1, from coordinate 562,320 downwards.
TTATCAGATTCCGGAGCTACAAGACCGCCGCAAAAAGATTCAAAAAGAAGCATTTTGCCGCCTTTCGATCTAATTTCATCAATTACTTTCATTGCGCTCATATGATCGATTCCCGGATCAAGACCAATTTCGTTCATGAAAATTAGATTGTTTTTCTTCGCTTCTTCATCAAGTGCCTGCATTTCATCGCTTATATAAGAAGCCGTGACAAGATGTTTTTTGAATTCTAAGCAATCTTTGGCAATCTCGATATGCATATAAGCCGGCAACATCGAAATAACAATTGATGCTTTTTCTATAACCCACCTTCTTTCTTCTGTATCAAAAATATTTAAAGCAATAGGAGTTGCATTCGGATGTTTTTGCGTTTTTTTCTCGGCTAAAGCCAAAGATAAATCGGCTACAACAAGATGTAGATTTTCACTTTCTGATTTTGATAGTAAATAACGTATCAATGAAGATGCTGATCTTCCGGCTCCGATAATTAAAACGCTTCTCATATTTTAAATATATAACACAAATGTATTAAAATGTTATAAATATAACAACGTAAATGATTCAAAAAAATGAAATCTTTTTTAATTCAGATAAAAATGTAAAGATTTCCTTTTCCCGAAAAGATTTTTAGAAAGTAAAATGCATTTTAAATAGTTTGAAGTATTTTTGTTTTCAAATTGAAAGTATAGAAATTATGAAAAAAAGAATTATCCTTACTGGTGTCTTTATCGGAATGTTCGCTATTATTTTAGGTGCCTTTGGAGCGCATTTGCTAAAGAAATGGTTATCGGTTGAGCAGCTTGTCACTTTCGAAACCGGAGTTCGTTATCAAATGTATCATGCTTTCTTTTTATTTTTTCTTTCAACCAGAAAAGAGCTTGCACCAAAAACAGTAAAAACAATTTATAACCTGGCAGTTGCAGGTGTCATTTTATTTAGCGGTTCGATCTATTTATTAGCGACAAAAAATCTTACAGTTTTTGATTCTAAAATTATCGTATTCGCAACACCTTTGGGTGGTTTGTTATTAATTCTTGCTTGGTTGGTGTTATTTGTTAGTATTTTGAAACAAAAATCATAAAATCCCGAATAAAAAATTTTATCTAAAAATTAATCTTTAATTTTGTCTCATAAATAACATATAACATTGGTTATGTGAATTTTTATTGGATTTTATCTGTATTGATAAAAAATATAACAATTCATAATTTAAGAGTAAGAGCTTAAAAATCAAAGTTTAATGTTTGTTCACTAAAAAACTAAAAACATACACAACAACAAATTTATGGACACTAACACACTTTTCACGCAATCGATTTCGCTAAAAGATTTAGGAATTGAAAATGCCAAGGTTCGCTACCAGTTATCAGCAGACGAATTGCATGCGATTACGGTGCAATCAGGACAAGGTGTTGAGAACTCTACAGGAGCATTAGCAATTAATACGGGTGAGTTTACAGGACGTTCTCCACAAGATCGTTTTATTGTAAAAGACAGTATTACAGAAGATAAAGTTTGGTGGGGAAATGTAAATATTCCGTTTTCATCTGAAGCTTTTGAAAAACTATATAATAAAGTAACACAGTTTTTATCAAATAAAGAAGTTTTCGTTCGTGATTCTTACGTTTGCTCTGATGCAAATTACAGATTAAACGTTCGCGTTGTAACAGAGACGGCCTGGTCGAATTTGTTTTGTTACAATATGTTTTTAAGACCAGAAGAATCTGAGTTAGCTAATTTTACTCCGGAATGGACAGTAATTTGTGCACCAAGTTTTATGGCAGATCCTGCTGTAGACGGAACACGTCAGTCTAATTTTGCTATTCTAGATTTTACTAAAAAAGTAGCTCTTGTTGGTGGAACAGGATATACAGGAGAGATGAAAAAAGGAATTTTTTCTGCTCTGAATTTTATTTTACCGGTTTTCGAAAATACATTACCAATGCACTGTAGTGCTAATGTTGGTGAAGCTGGAGATACTGCGATTTTCTTTGGTTTATCAGGAACAGGAAAAACAACTTTATCTGCAGACCCTGCACGTAAATTAATTGGTGACGACGAACACGGTTGGACAGCAGAAAACACAGTATTTAATTTTGAAGGTGGTTGTTACGCAAAAGTGATTAATTTATCAGAAGAAAATGAACCGGATATTTTTAGAGCAATTAAAAAAGGAGCTCTTTTAGAAAATGTAGTTTTTAAAGCAGGAACAAACGAAGTTGATTATGATGATGTTTCTATCACGCAAAATACACGTGTAAGTTACCCAATTTCTCATATTGATAATATTCAACCGGGTTCTATCGGACATAATCCTAAAAATATTTTCTTTTTAACAGCAGATTCTTTCGGAATTTTGCCTCCAATCTCTAAATTAACTCCAGGTCAGGCAGCTTACCATTTTATCTCAGGATATACAGCGAAAGTTGCAGGAACAGAAGCAGGAGTTACAGAACCACAGCCTAATTTTTCAGCCTGTTTTGGTGCGCCATTTATGCCTTTGCACCCAACACGTTATGCAGAAATGCTAACTAAAAAAATGAAAGATGCAGATGTAAAAGTTTGGTTAATCAACACTGGTTGGACAGGTGGTGCTTACGGAACAGGAACTCGTATGAAACTAAAATACACTCGTGCCATGATTACCGCTGCATTAAACGGTGAACTGGATAACGTAGAATATAAAAATCATGCAGTATTTGGAATTGCAAAACCGCAATCTTGTCCAAATGTTCCAACAGAAATTTTAAATCCACGAAATACTTGGGAAGATCCTGCGTTATATGATATAAAAGCAATTGAATTGGCTCAGAAATTTAAAGCTAATTTTGCCAAATTTGAAGAGTTTGCCAATGCTGAAATTTTAGCTGGTGCGCCAAAAACAGAATAAAGGAAGTTACTAATTCAAATTTAAAAAAGCTGTTCATCACTGAACAGCTTTTTTGTTGTTTAAAGTTTTAAAGTTTGAAGTTTAGTGTGTCAGGCTGAGCGAAGTCGAAGCCCACGCAAAGGACTTCGACTTTTTTTTTGACGTATTGAAATGTTATTAGTTTGTGGCTGCTCTTTTGCGTGGGCTTCGACTTCGCTCAGCCTGACAATCTCGTGTCTAAAGTTGAATGTGAAACTTGAAACCTGAAACTAAAAAACTTATTTCTTCGCTTGGTCTATACGTTTCTGCATTAAATCCCAGGCATAATAATGAAATGTCATTCCGTTGCTCATGGCTACGAAAAGTCCGTTTTTATATGATCCGCCTAAATTAATGCTGGTAACATCGGCACCATCGCATTCGATGGTTGAAGTTGGTATTTCGGCTAATAAAGGGTAATTGTTTGGATTACCGTTGGTGCCTTCTCTCGGATAAACCATAAATGTATTCGCTTGTTGATTCGATACCAAAATATAACCCGTAGAATCTGTTTTTTTGTAAATCGCGATTCCTTCGTTATCAGCCTTAAAACCGGTTTTTCCGAAAAGAGCGATTTCTTTGTTGTCATTTAAAGCCGGATCTGCTTTGTATTTTCTAATGCCGAATTGTTCGTCGCAATATAAAATGGTTCCCAATTCGTTATCAACTGCAATGGCTTCGATTTCTTTCTTTCCGCTGTAAGCACCGAATTTTCTAACTACTTTTCCGACAGCAAATTTTCCTGAACCATAAAGCTCATATTGCCATAAATAAGTGCCAGAAGGCCCTGATTTTCTTCCTACAATAGCAAAAATTTTACCGTCGCTTTTTCTTGTATATAGCGCAATTCCCATTGGGTCGCGTAGTTCTTCGCCTTCAAAAACAGCAATTCCGCCATTATCAATAGCTTTTAAATCCGGTAAACTAAAGATTCTTATTTTGTTGCTTTCGCGTTCTGTGGTTACGGCAACGTCTGTTTTTTTTCCATCAATTACTAATCCGTAAGCGATATCAACATTGTTCGGACGTTTTAGAACTTCTGATTTAGCAACAATTTTTCCTTTTAAATCAAAAGCATACAGACCTCCGTCTGTGTCTTTATCAGTTCCCACAATAATACTTTTTGAAGCATCAGTTGCGTGAATCCAAATAGAAGGATCATCAGTATCGTGAGGCAAAGCTTCGGTAACCGTTGTTGGTTTCACTGCATTTGCGGCAATAGGAGCTAGTTTATCATCTTTACAAGCACTGAATAAAACGCCTAAAAGTAAAAAAGCCAATATAGAATTATTTTTCATTCTGATTTTCATTTTAATAAAATTAGACAGAACCGTTAAGTTCTGTCTAATTTAAGAATTTTATAATTTGATTATTACAAGTCAAACTTCAAACCGAAATTATATCTCGCCTGATAGAATTCTGCTTGCTTGGTATGCGCTTCAATTCCTTGATAATAACGCAATGGTTGGTTGGTTAAATTGTTGGCTTCGGCAAAAATGCGAAGATGTTTTGTAATTTTAAAAGAAGCATTTGCATCTAAGAAAAATTGCTTGTCATAATAACTGTCTTTATAAGATTCTGAACCTAATTCATCTAAATAATCTGAAGTGAAATTAGTCGAGATTCTAGCAGAAAAACGTTTGTTTTCCCAAGATAAAGATCCGTTAAACATATGTGGAGTCGTTCCCGGAAGGCTGATGTCGTTTCTTTCGTTTCCGTCTTCATCAGCAATTCCTTTTGCTTTTGATTTAGTGTAAGTATAGTTCAAATAAATACCAAATCCTTTCAAAAATTTACCTGGCAAGAAATCTAGCTGACGTTGAAAAGCAACTTCAAAACCATAAACATCAACGGTATCTCCGTTTCTTGATTGAATGAACGACCAGTTTTCTCCTGCCGGAATTGGGTTTGCCTGATTTGGGAAATCATTTGCAAACTTGGCATCAGTATATTGATTGTCGCTGTAATTATAAATAAAGTCGTTTAATCTTTTGTAGAAAACACCACCCGAAATTAATCCAACAGATTTGAAATAATTCTCAGCCATAAAATCATAGTTGTATGAATAAGTTACGTCAAGATCCGGATTTCCTGCTGTAATTTCTTTATCAGCAGCAATGTTATTTACATAAGGCGCTAATGCATAATAGTTTGGTCTTGCCAAAGCAGTTGTTGCAGCCGCTCTTAAGACTAAATCTTTGGTTGCATTATATTGAAATGAAATGCTTGGTAAAACATTCGTGTAAGCATTCGTAGTGTTGATTTTGCTTTCTAATTCTTCTTCATCCAAAACGCGATTTCCTGTATAATCAATATGCGTGTTCTCTACACGGAAACCTAAAACCATCGAAAGTTTATCATTAAAGTCCTGATCCCATCTTACGTAAGCAGCATAAATATTTTCTTTGGCATTATAATTTACAGCTAAAAATTCTGCTGGATTTGCTTCTTTATCAAATAATGCTGAATTATTCAAATCAAGGCTTCCTAAAAAGCTTGCAGATGCAAAACTTCCCGGAACATATTTGCTGCCCGGATTAAAATCTTTCCCGTCAAAAGAACTTGTAGAAATGTCAGATAGTAAATCCATTCCGCCATTTACCGATTCGTAAGAGAAGAAATTATTGTTTCTTTCTTTTTCTTTCATTCTTAAACGAAGTCCGGTTCTGATTCTTCCTTTTTCAGCAGGAATAATAGAGAACGGAAAACGGATGTTTATTTTAGCGCCAAATTCACTTTCGCTTGTTTCGTCTGTATTTTCGGTAACTGAATCAAATTCGAATTGATCTACAGCTTCTCCGGTTGTTGTAACCAAAGGAAATCTCAAATCAGATAAATCCTGAGTCATTTCTAAACCTGTCTGACGGTATTCGATATAACGTTCTCCCGGACGATATTCTCTCGCTTTTGCATAGTTTGCAGACCAGTCTAAATCTAGTTTTGAGTTGATTAAATGTTCTCCGCGAAGCGAATAATTCTGAACTCTTTGATCTTCTAATCTTCTGTTTTTGTTTCTGCTATTATCAACTCCGCCTTTAGTCTGACGTTTTACACGACCTTCAAATCCTGTAATGTTTTCACCGTCATAAATCGCTTCAATATCATCATAAGTCGTTCTAAAGCGGTTTTCTCTATCATCTCTCCAGTTGTAAATGGCATTGGCAAAAACCGTATTATTTTCATCAAATTTATAATCTAAAGCTACAGATCCGCTGCGGCGAATACGCTGTACATCATATTTTCTAACTTCAGATGCCTGAACAAATTCATTTCCGAATTCATCTTTTACCCATTCGTTTTCTACATCATCAGAACCATAATCTACATTATTATAAGATCCGCTAAAAACAGCTCCTAATTTATTATCGAAGAAACGATTTCCGTATACAAAACCAGCTGTGTAAGTTGCATTTTCGCGAATTGGCATATAACCTCCGGCAAGTGTTGCCGAGATTCTTTCCCCATTTGGTGTTGCTCTGGTTACTAAATTTACAGAACCACCAATGGCATCAGCATCCATGTCAGATGTCAATGTTTTATTAACTTCGATAGTCGAAATCATATCAGACGGAATTAAATCCATTTGTACATTTCTGTTATCACCTTCTGCAGACGGAATTCGGTCACCATTTAAAGTCACCGAGTTCAATGACGGAGCCAAACCTCTAATGATGATATTACGCGCTTCTCCCTGATCGTTTTGCATTGTAACACCTGGAACACGTTTTAAAGCATCACCCACGTTAGCATCCGGAAAACGCCCCACCTGATCTGATGAAATCACGTTTCCTATATTTTTATTATTTTTTTGTTGATTTAATGCTTTGGCCTGACCTTTTAAGATGTCTCCAACAACAACTTCATTCAACTCAGTTCCTGAAGTTTTAAGAGCAAAATCCAAAACATTATTTTTTCCTTGTTCAACCGTTATTTCGTGAGTTATTGCAGTATATCCAATATACTTTACTTCAACTTTGTAAGTTCCAACATTTATATTTAATAATTCAAAGCGGCCATTATAGTCAGAAACAGTGTATTTGTTTTCTCCAACAATCTGAATCATTGCTCCAGGTAATGGAAGTTTATCATCTACATCAAGCACTTTTCCGGATATTATCGCTTTTTGCGCATAACCCGAAAAGGCTAATAAAAAGAATGTTACTACTAAATAAATTTTTTTCATTGTGTTTTGGTTTGATTTAGCTGCGAAACTAGAACCTGTGTGTTATTAAACGCATTAAAAAAAATTAACATAGTGTTATGATTCCTACATTAAAATCAAAAGTGAATAATGTTTTAATAACATCTAGATAGCAAATAATTGATACACAAGTAAAAACAAATCAACTATTTACATCAGAATTAAATTTTTGGCGCTAAATTTGCCTTATCAATCACAATCAAAAATCATCAATCATGTTAAAACAATTTTTTATCCTGTGTTCCGGCGCAGACCGCGATCTTCTTGAAGGCTGCTCAGAAGGCGAACAAACCAAATATGTTGGTATTGGCGCCACCGTTTTTTTTACCGCAGTTATGGCTTTTCTTGCCAGTGCTTATGCGCTTTTTACTGTTTTTGATTCTATTTATCCGGCTTTAATTTTTGGATTTGTATGGAGTTTGTTAATCTTCAACTTAGACCGATTTATTGTTTCGACTATTAAAAAGAGAGATCGTTTTATGGATGAATTCCTGCAAGCGACTCCCAGAATTATGCTGGCAGTTATTATTGCGATCGTAATTTCGAAACCATTAGAAATCAAAATCTTCGAAAAAGAAATCAATACTGTTTTATTGAAAGAAAAAAATGAAATGGAATTAGCCAATAAAAAACAAGTTGGTAATTATTTCAAATCTGATTTAGATAAAAATAAAGGAGAGATTGCTTCTTTAAAAGCTGATATTCTGAAGAAAGAAAAAGAAGTAAATGCGCTTTATTCGACTTATATTACCGAAGCCGAAGGAACTGCAGGAACTAAAAAACTAGGAAAAGGTCCGGTTTATAAAGAAAAACGTGAAAAGCACGATGCATCTCTAAAAGAACTGGCAGCTTTAAAAACAGCCAACGAAGCTAAAATTGCTGAAAAAGAAAAAACAGGCAAACAATTACAAGCCGACTTAGATAAAAAAGTATCGCAAACGCAACCTATTATCGAAGGTTTTGATGGTTTAATGGCGCGTATTAATGCATTAGATAAATTGCCTTGGCTGCCTTCATTTTTTATTATGTTGTTGTTTTTAGCCATAGAAACTTCTCCAATTATTGCCAAATTACTGGCTCCAAAAGGTGAATTTGATTTTAAACAAGAAGAAGCCGAAACAGCAATGAAAGCAACTTTAGCACAAAATAAATACCAACGTGATTTATTAGTAAAAACCAGTGCCGAAATGCACGATAAAGTTTATGCTGACATAGCAGAAGATAAAAACCTTTACGATCTACAGCGTAAAAAAGCAACCGAATTATTGGAACTACAAGCGCATAATTTCGTAGAAAAACAGAAAGCGACGTTTTAGTCTTAAAGTTGGAAAGTCCAAAGTCCAAATTCAATTAATTAGATTCTATAAAACTAAAAGCCAGAATAGTATTTCTATTCTGGCTTTTTTATTTGACTTTATGACTTTCGACTTTCCAACTTTAAGACTTAAATTACATATAACTTAAAATCTCTTTCTTATAAGCATCATATTCGCCTTGCATGATTAATCCGTTATCAAGGAGTTTTTTGTAATTCTGTAATTTATCAAAAAGCTCTTCTTTAGATAATTCGCTTAGTTTACGATCTCCGGTTGAAGTAGAAGTTTGAGTTGGCTGAATTGGCTCATAAGTTTCATATGAAGAAGTTGTAGCCGGTAAAATTTCAGCATAATTGGTTACTTCTTCCGTTTCAACTTCTTCAATTTCATCTTCAATATCATCAACTGGCTGAGCAGTTTCTATTGTTGGAGCTGATATTGTAACCGGATTTTTAAGTAAATCTAATTGCTCTTTAGCGTAAGTATAAATTTTTCTCGCTTGAATTTTCGGGATATAATCAATCGAAATTGATAAATCAGTATTCGTATTAAATGAGAATTCAGAACCCAGAATATTTTCTTTTACAAATGCACCTGCAATATCATCCCAGGTATAATCTGTAAAATCCATAGAAAGACCTAAATTTTTAGGTTTACAGATAATAATTCGTTTGTTTGTTAAAACTATACTATCTGGAAAAACAGTAATTGCAGGTTTTTTTTGCACTGCTATATATCCAATTTCTTCGCCTTTCATCAATAAATCGTTGAGTTTTGAAGTGATTTTTTCAATCGCTTTTGGATCTTGTTCTTCGTTCAGAAATTTTTTAAATTGTTCTTTCATGGTTCTATAAGTTGCTAAGTTGCAAATTAATTGAGTTGTTAAGTTTTTATCTTACCGTGCAAATGTAATGCCTAATTTTCTAATTCGATAATTTCATTCTGAATTTTCTTTGTCAAACTTTTGAACACCAATTCATACGAATGATCAATCAGTTCTTTTACGAATTTCGCCGGTAAATTTCCGTTTAATGCGATTGTATTCCAATGCACTTTACTCATATGAAATCCGGGTTTTATCTCGTCATATTCGGCTCTGAGTTCCTGTGCGCGGTCCGGATCACATTTAAGATTTACCGAAGCTTCATTTTTTTCCCATTGTGATAAAGACGATAAAGCAAACATTTTTCCGCCCACTTTAAAAACCAAAGTATCTTCATCAAATGGAAAATGCTCACTCACGCCTTTTTTTGAAAGACAATATTCGTAAAATGTTTCTAAATTCATATCATTATATTATTTACCAACTTCACCTAAATGTGTGTATTTAAAGCCTTTTTCATACTTTAAACCGTAACCAAAGATTCGATCCATTGCAGAATGTGAAAATAAAATAATTCCGGCTAATTGCAATAGTTCATTGTTTAAATAAGAACCTAAAATATATAATGAAACAGCAATTCCTTTATGATGAAATACATTATAAAAAAACGCACCGCTTTTATTCCCAAATAAATACCCAAGCATTGACAAATCAGGCGCTAAAATTAAAACTAAAAACCACCACCATTCAAAATTCAAAAGGCTGAATAAATAAATTCCGAGAAAAAACAAAGCTGTTTCTTCGAGCTTAATAATTGTTTTCATAATACTATTTTTTCCATCATTTTTTCAGGATGATTTAATTTTGTAAAACCGAATTTCTCATATAAAAAGTGCGCATCACTTGTCGCCAATCTCCAAATTTTGATATTTTTAAGCTGTGGCTCGTTCATCATATTTTCAATTAAAATCGATGAATAACCTTTTCCGCGATGTTCTTCAGTAATAAAAACATCCATTAAATAAGCAAACACTACATAATCTGTAATAACACGCGCAAAGCCAATTTGTTTGTCATTTAAATAAATTCCAAAACAAACCGAAGCATCAATTGTAGTCTGCACTTCTTCCATAGTTCGTCCCGCCGCCCAATAAATGTCTTTCAAAAAGTTTTGTATAAACGGAACGTCAAGTTTAGTTTTATCGGTTGAAACGTTAATCATTTTAATTTTAGATTTTTGATTTCAGATTTCAGATTTTTGATTTTCGAAGTAGTAGAAATCTAAAATCTACATTCTAAAATCTAAAATTCTATATAATATTGGTTTGCTTGGACTTGCGTCATTTTCAAACGAAGCGATTTGAAGGTTTAATATATAATTTCCGTCTTCAATTTCGTCTGGAACATAAATCATTTCGGTAATTGTTGCATTCAATCTTGCATCAGGATTTAAATTCACGATGTCTTTTACATTCCAAAAAGCTTTGTGTGCCAATAATTTACCTTCGTCGTGTTCTTTGTCAACACTAGGTAAATCTATTAATAAATGTTGAATTTCGCTTTCGCGGATGAAAATCGCAGCTTCTTCAGACAAATATGGCGGATTTGTATTAGAGTATTTTCTAGATTTTTTTTCCTTTTGATTTGGAAGTGTTTTGATTATTAAAGCTTCAGTTTTTCCATTAATTAAAGTCGAAATGCTTTCTTTAGTAATCACAAAATCATCTCCAATTTTTTCAGGTTTAACTGTAATCAATTTTGCAAAAAAGAAAAACTGTTTTAAAGATTGATTGATGCTGTAAAAATCATTTGTAATATGACCTAAACATTCCGTGTGCGTGCCATGCCCATGCGGATTGAAAAAAATATTATTGAAGTTGGTTGATGATTTTCCTTCCGAAACTTTCCCAATCCAATCGCCAAAAACAACAGGTTCAATAACCGGTTTTTCGATATACCAAGCAATTGGGTTTTCGTCTGTATTCGTTAATGGAATCGAAATATCAATGGGTTTAGATAAGTCGATTTCGAAGTTGTTGATTTTAGCTAGCACAAATTTGGGTTTTATGCCGCAAAGACGCTAAGTCGCAAAGTTTAAATAATTTGCGCCTTTGAGCCTTCGTGGCTAATTTTATTCTTCCAAATTTAAATAAAATAAGTCTGAAGCAATTCCATCTGTTAAAAATTTTCCTTTTGGAGTTGGTTTTAAGATGTTATTTTCAATAAAAACCAATTCATCATCTAAGAATTTTTGAGATTGTTTTTTTAAATAATTCAAATAATCTAAACCAAATTCACTTTCAATTCGTTCTAAAGAAACACCCCAAATTGTTCGTAATCCCGTCATAATATATTCATTATAGCGATCAGATTTTGTTAGGATTTCAGTTTCAATTGGCAAAATATCTTCCTGAATCGATTTTAAATAAAGTGAATTATTTGCCACATTCCAGCCTCTTTTTTCGCCGTCATAACTATGTGCCGAAGGCCCGATTCCGATATATTTTTTGCCTAACCAATAAGCCGAATTGTTTTTCGAGAAATAATTCTCTTTCCCAAAATTCGATAATTCATAATGAATAAAACCATTTTGCTGAAGAGTTTCGACCAAAATCATAAAATGATTCGAAGCAACTTCATCCTGTGGTTCAGCAATTTTTCCGCTGTCAATAAGTTTTCTTAAAGCTGTTTTTGGTTCAACTGTCAAAGCATAACTCGAAATATGTGGAATACCAAAACTCAACGCCGTTTCTATATTTTGTTTCCACATTTCGTCAGTCAATCCGGGAATTCCGTAAATTAAATCGAGTGAAATATTATCAAAATATTTAGTTGCTTCTTGTAAACATTTTATGGCTTCCGCCGAATTATGAGCGCGGTTCATCATTTTCAAATCTTCTTCATAAAAAGACTGAATTCCGATGCTTAAACGGTTTATTGGACTTTTAGATAACTCATAAAGTCGCTCCGTAGATAAATCATCCGGATTCGCTTCGAGCGTAATTTCCGGGTTTTCGGCAACATTATAATTTTTATAAACTTCAGCAATTAAAAAGTTTATTTCTTCATTTGTTAGAACAGAAGGAGTTCCACCGCCAAAATATATTGTCTCGACAACCTCATTATCAATCTCATTTTTGCGCATGAAAATTTCTTTAGCTAAAGCCGAAACCATTTCGTCTTTCTTTTTCATCGAGGTCGAAAAATGAAAGTCGCAATAGTGGCAAGCCTGTTTGCAAAAGGGAATATGAATGTAGATACCTGACATAATAAAAAAAGAGCAAGATAAATCTTGCTCTTGAATAATCAATGTTAATTATTGATAATATTTCTTAAAATAATGGTGCTTTTTCTTTGAATGTACCAGCAGTAATTACAATTTTAGCTTTAGTTTCAGGGTGTGTTGCCGTTAAACTAAATGTACCAGCAACTACAGAACTTGTTAAAGTAGTATAAGTTACAGTCCCAGAAACTTCATAATCTATATAATCATGAGTCGCAACATCATATTTTTGGAAAGAAATTCTGTTAGCAGAAGTAGTTGTAAAAGTAAAAGTTCCGGTCTTTGCACCAGAATTAGGGTACACGATTTCAAACGTATATTCTCCGTCGTTTTCAGCATAAAGAATTTTTGATTCCAGATTTTCGATAGAGCCACTCATTACAATACCATGCCAGTCTTTTCCGTCTAATTTTGCAAAAGTTCCCTGTCCTTCGATTTCTGGAGTTATATCTTTATACTGAACTTTAAATGAACCGCTTACAACAACAAAATCTGATTCGGAATCGTATGCATCTTCATATACTTTTCCAGAAAATTTTACCTGAACTGTTTTGTTTGTAGTATTAATATTTTCTAAAGTAAAAGTAAAGGTATTAGCAGTAAAGTTTTCTGAAGCTTGTAATGCAGGAACATTACTGCCAGCTTTAGTAGGCACAGTAGATGCTTCGTATAAATTTCCATAAACATTAAATTTAAAATCGATTGCAACCCCATCTTCAGTTGTTCCAAGAACTTCTATGAAATCGCCTTGTTTGTTGGCTTCCCAAGATTTTACTTTTTTTACCTGATTGTCGTATGTTAGGTTAAAAGAAGTTTCTACTGATGGGTTTTCGTTACCGTTTCCATTTGTGTTATCATCCGTATTTTCGTCTGACGAACACGAAGAAATAAGAGCAGTAAAAAGTAAAAAGGCAATAAATTTAATTCTTGTCATTTGTTAAATTGTTAGGTTAATTTTTAACAAATATAATTATTTTCGTATCTTATCTTCATTTTGTTTTACAAAAGCATCCCAACCTGTATAACTTTTTCCGGCCACGATTTTTCCTGAATTAAAAAAATGACAAACCGCTGCTGCCAAACCATCTGTAGAATCTAGATTTTTAGGTAGTTCTTTTAAACCTAAAAGCTGTTGCAACATTTTGGCAACCTGTTCTTTACTAGCATTTCCGTTTCCGGTAATCGCCATTTTTATCTTTTTTGGTTCATATTCTGTAATCGGAATATCTCTTGAAAGTCCCGCAGCCATGGCAACGCCTTGTGCACGTCCAAGTTTTAACATCGATTGTACATTTTTACCAAAGAAAGGCGCTTCAATCGCAATTTCATCAGGATGATGTGTTTCTATTAATTCTATGGTACGTTCAAAAATTATTTTTAGTTTTTGGTAATGATTGTCATATTTGGACAATTGCAATTCATTTAATTGCAAAAATTCCATTTTTTTATTGATAACTTTTATCAATCCAAAACCCATAATTGTGGTTCCCGGGTCGATGCCTAATATGATGCGTTCTTTTGTCATTATTTTGTATGGTTACACAAAGCTGCGCTAAGTTAGCACAGAGATTCACAAAACTATTTTCAATCTCTTTGTGTGGCTTTGTGACTTCTTCGAGATTCTTTGTGAAATAGCTTTTTCGCAATAGTTTCCTTTACTTTGCAGCATGATTTCAATTCCTCACAAAGCTAAACAATTCCTAGTTCTTCTAGTCAAACTTTTGATTATTGGTGGTGCATTTTATTTTATTTACAACCAATTGGCTAACAACGATAAACTCGACTGGCATAAATTCATTACATTATTTCGTAAAAATCAATCGGTTTTAGGAATCAGTTTTATATTGCTTTTGAGTGTTTTAAATCGTTATTTCGAAATTTTGAAATGGCAAAATCTGGCTAAAGTAATTCAGGAAATTTCAGTTTATCAGGCTACAAAAGAAGTTTTGGCAGCTTTAACGGCTGGGATTTTTACACCAAACGGAGTAGGAGAGTACGCTGGAAAAGCATTGTATTATCCAAAATCTGAAGCCAAAAGAGTGGTTTTTCTGAATTTGATTTGCAACGGAATCCAAATGATCTTAACGGTTGTTTTTGGCATTTTCGGATTGTTGTACTTTAATGCAAAATTCAATGTTATTACAACCAAAACGGTCGGGATTTTATTTGCGCTTTTTGTTTTGATTTTTGTGATTTTCTTCTTTTTGAAAAAGATAAAAATCAAAGGATATTCTATCGAAAAACTATTTCATAAAATTAACGGAATTCCAAAACCAATTCATCAAAAAAACATCTTTTTAGGCACATTGCGTTACATTGTTTTTTCGCATCAATATTACTTTTTGTTTTTAGCTTTTGATGTCGATTTGCCTTATTTTACATTGATTGCAACAATTGCTGTGGTTTATTTTTTAGCTTCATCTTTGCCTACTTTTCAGTTTCTGGATTTTGCTGTAAAAGGAAGCGTAGCTATTTATTTCTTCGGAATTCTGGGTGTAAACGAATGGATTGTAGTTTTTATCAGCACTTTGATGTGGTTTTTAAATGTAGTTCTGCCTGTTATTTTAGGAAGCTATTTTGTGCTGAATTTCAAAACTAAACCAACAGCATGATTTTGGTTCTGTTCGTCATATTAAGCATTTATATCATTAGTATTGGCTTACTTATTTTCGGTTTTACTAAAGTAAAAATATACCTGAAAACAGATTTAAAACCTCAAACAAGTTTTACAATTATAGTTCCGTTTCGAAATGAAGCAGAAAATTTACCAGTGCTTCTTAAGAGTTTTTCAAACTTAAATTATCCAATTAATTTATTCGAAGTGATTTTGGTAAATGATTCTTCCAAAGAAAAATTTCATATCTCACATTTCGCATTTCACATTTCACAAATTAACAATATTCGGGTTTCGAATTCTCCTAAAAAAGATGCCATTTCAACAGCAATGCAGTACGCAAAATCTGATTGGGTAATTACGACGGATGCTGATTGTATAGTGCCAGAAAACTGGCTTTTAACGTTTGATAATTATATTCAGGAAAACAAAGTTTCAATGTTAGCCGGAGCGGTTTCTTATAAGTGCGGAAACTCTTTTTTAGACCATTTCCAACAATTAGATTTAACAAGTTTACAAGGCGCAACCATTGGAAGTTTCGGGCTTAAAAAAGCGTTTATGTGCAACGGAGCCAACTTCGCTTACACTAAATCATTATTCGAAAAACTAAACGGATTTGAAGGCAACAACAAAATTGCCAGCGGAGATGACGTTTTTTTATTGCAGAAAGCGGCAAACTTATTTCCTGCAGAAGTTCATTATTTAAAATCACAAGAAGCAATTGTAATAACAAAGCCAACAGAAGATTGGAAATCATTATTTTATCAGCGAGTACGCTGGGCAGCCAAAACAAGTTCGTATCAAAGTACTTTTGGAAAATTTCTAGGCTTAATTGTTTTCTTTGGAAATCTGACTTTTGTAATTGGATTTGTCTTTTTTATTTTCGGATTTTTTTCCTGGAAGCTTTTGCTTGTGTTAGCCCTTTTAAAATTCGGAATTGATTTTATTCTGCTTTATAGCACAAATGAATTTTTAACAAAAGAAAGAATTAAATATTTGTTTTTAAGCAGTTTACTTTATCCCTTTTTCAGTTCATCAGTGGCTCTATACAGTTTGTTTGGTTCTTACGAATGGAAAGAAAGGCGATTTGGGAAATAGTATGAAGCTAAATTCCAAAGAAAAAATTCCAAATTCCAAGCTAAAGAATTCCTCAATTATTTTACTTTTTTCGCTTTTATAATTACTGGTAAAATAAATTGTGTTTTTACCGGAACTCCACGTTTTATTGCAGGATTCACTTTAGGAAAATCGACCAAACGTGCCTGTAACATACTATCAACTTTAGTGGTGTCATATTTTACAGAATCTTTAGAAAACTGAGGCTCGAATTTCATAGTAGCGTTAGGAAACACAGTCACTTTTACATCGATAGTGTCAAGTTCAGGATACATTATCGACAAACTGTCAATGTCTAATTTTTGCTGAATAAGTTGCGCCATTACTTCAAAGAAACATTTTTGGCGCTGTTTTTTATCACTAATTTTTTCGCAATCCAAAACAGATGGATATTCGTCAACAACTTTCCAATTAATCGATTTTAGTTCTTTTTGAAGTAATTCTTTTTCAGACGGAACCTGCTTCTCAAAATATTGACAAGAATTGAAAAATAATAAAACTAAAAAAAAAGGAAACTGCTTCAATGATATTGTGTTGGAGTGATTATAATATAAAAATACGACTATTTTTTTTGACTTTCTTTGTATTCCAGATATTCTTTGTAGTTTTCAGACAGCCATTTTTCTTTGTTTTGCGCAGCAACTTCTTTTTGATCGGGATATAATTTTGCCAGGCGATCTGAAAAAGTAGCAATTTGAACCGTATAATTATAAAACTCCGTTTTACTTAAAATAATGTCCGGATTGTTTTTGCGGGTAAAATATTCAAAAAAAAGAGTATCAAATTCTTTCATTGAGAAGTTTAATACTTTTTTCTTATTACTTTTATATATACTGTCTTGCAGCAACTGGTCATTTACAGACAGTTTTTTAGTTTGTCCGTAAGTAGAACTATTGATTGCAAGGATCAAAGAACAAAAAATAATTAATTTTAAAGCACTTTTCATTGTCTAATTTTTCTGACGATTTAAGAAACAAATTTACAAAAAAATATATGGATTTACTATTGTTAACACTTGGTTTTATATGCATGATAGTGGGCGTTTTTGGTAGTTTTTTACCCGTTTTGCCTGGTTTAACAAGTTGCTGGGTTGGTCTTTTATTGTTGTACTTAACAAAAGCGGTCGAGAATAATTATTGGATTTTGGGTATTACTTTGGTTATTACCATCGTAATAACAATTCTTGATTATGTAATTCCCGCTCGCGGAACAAAAAAATTCGGTGGCAGTTCATACGGAATCTGGGGAACTAACATTGGATTAATCGTTGGCATTCTTTCACCAATACCATTTGGAGTAATTATCGGGCCATTTGTTGGTGCATTTGTGGGAGAAATGATTTATGATTCTAAAAATCATACTCGTGCAATAAAAGCGGCTACTGGTTCGTTACTCGGTTTTTTGGCTTCCAGCTTCATTAATTTTATGTTTTGTATAGTTTTTCTTGGAATTTTCTTAACTATTGTCTGGCAAAACAGAAGCTTGTTGTTTTAAATAAAACATATATGTTAATATTTTTCTTATATTTTGATTTTTTTTAAAAAAAATAACACTTTTTTCAAATATTTTTTTCACTTTATTTTGATAACGAAAGTGTTATATTTATTGGGACTTTGAAATTTTAGCTTTGCAAATGGTCAAAATTACCCTTTAAGTTTTTAACTTAATTTTTGGAAATGTTAAAATATTTTATATTTTTATCCTGATAAACGACAAAAAGCCCCACTTAGTCGATTATTTAGAATGGATTTAAATAAATTTTAAAACTATAACATATGACTCCTAACCTACAAATTGAACTTAGACGTTTTATTTCTTCTAATGTTGTTTCAAAATTAAATAAATTTTATTTCGAGAATGATGCCCTGCTAATAAAAGGAATCGATGTTTCAATCGGTACAGTTTTAATGGGATTGTATAATAAAGCTGAGGAGTCGGGTTTTTACAAAGACATTATTTCGCTAATAGCCGATGATTCTGCGTTTTACGGAGAAGTTGATTTTACTTCAGGAAGAATCTTATCTGTAGATGATTGTTACCGTATCGAAGGTAACGAATTATTAAAAGAAATCTTCAGCAACAAAAAAGGAAGGATTTCTGAAATGATTTCAAATGAAGTTGGAATCAAAAGCGAAACAGCAAGAGAAATTCTTAATTTTTCAGCACTACTAGTTGTTTCCTATCTAAAAAATAACACTCAGTTATTAAAAAATTTAAAGCTTTTGTTAGAAGAGCAAAAAAGAGATATTCTAAACAGTATTCAGCCTGGAATCAAAATCATTCTTGGATTTTCTTGCCACGAAACTGTAGAAGATAAAAATCAAGCCATGGGCAGATCTGTTTTTACACTTTTCGGGCACAACTTTTTTTAGTACACAACTTCTTTAAAATAAAAAATCCCATTTTACAAAAGTAAAACAGGATTTATATTGCTTAATTTGAAGCGTTTCTTAAACGTTTTTCAAATTGATAATTTCTTGTTCGGTCAAAAAGCGCCAGTTACCTCTTGGTAAATTCTTTTTGGTTAAACCAGCAAAAGATACACGATCGATACGTAAAACATCATAGCTAAAGTGTTCAAATATTGCACGAACTACTTTTACGTTTGATGAACGTAATTTTAAGCCAATTTCACTTTTAGGTTCATTATCAATATAACTCACTTCTTCAACAAACACACGGTGTCCGTCAAGAACTAAACCTTTACTGATTTTTTCTAAATCCTCATATTTCAAGTTCTTATCTAAAGAAACCTGATAAATTTTAGATGATTTCTGACTCGGTAAAGTAAATTTACGAATCATATCAGTATCGTTTGTAAACAACAATAAACCAGTTGTATTTTTGTCCATTCTTCCAATCGGAGCAATTTTTGCATTGGTAGAACCACGAACCAACTCCAAAACATTACGATATTCCTGACCTTCGTCAAGAGCTGTAGTAAAGTTTTTAGGTTTGTTCAACAAGATGTATTCTTTCTTTTCAGGAGTCAAAGTAACACCGTCAAAATTTACGACATCATTTAATTTTACTAAATAACCCATTTCAGTTACCGGAACGCCATTTACTTTTACGTTTCCAGACTGAATGTATATATCAGCATCACGACGAGAACAAACACCAGAATTAGAGATGTATTTGTTCAAACGAATTTCGTCTGCAGCTTTTTGTCTTTTTGGAGCCTGATTCTGTTTTTTAATTTTTTCCGCCTTTTCTTCTTCGGCAGCCTTAACAGCAGGTTTTACTTTTTTTGGCCCTTGAGCGCGCTTCGCCATGGCAGGTTTTGGCTTGTTAGAGTTTGGTCTAGAGCTATTTGGTCTAGCACCGCCTCCTTTATTATTGCCTTCCTTATTGTTCATAAATTCTGTAATTTGTGCAAAGATAGTTTATTCTTGCTAAATAATCCTAAGTTGATTGTTCTTAGATTAATAGCTATAAATTTTAAGGGCTGGAGGAGCATCACAATTAGCTTTTTTTTAGGCATGGTTTCCCGCTTTCGGCTATATCTTGTTCCGTAAACTTCACAAGGATACCGCCTCTATCGGGGCTAAAATCAAACAATAGGCTTCTTTTAAACATTTAGAAGAAAGTTATTTCGCAAAGATTCACAAGTTAACGGGGAGTGACACAAAGCTTTTTAAATAAACTTCAGTGTATCTGCTAAAACTTCGTGAATCTCTATGTATAATTAATTTAAAATCGGATAAGCAAATTTTTCCCATGCCACAAAACACTAGGATTAATCAACACAATGCAAAAAACGCCCGAGACGATCAAAAATTTCAACACATTATGAAGTAACAAATATTGTTCTTTCGAATTCGATTTCCAGAGATAAAGCAAGAAAAATAAAAGCGCAATAAAACAGGCATAAAAGTAAACATCCATATAACCCACATCATAAATGTTGATTAATACATAAACAGGAATGACCGTCATGAAGATTAAAACAGTAATAATTTGTTTTGAAACCGTTTCGCTATATAATATTGGAATTGTCTTATAATCGTTTGCCAAATCTCCTTTTAAATTCTCCAGATCTTTTATCATTTCACGAATCAGCAATAACAAAAATAGGAACATTGCATGTGCTGAAATTACTGCAAAATGGCTCATATGATTTTCTAGTTCCTCAAATAAAATCTTGTTATAAAAATACAATAAAATAGCAAAAAACGGTACAACAGCTAATAACGCCGATGTAAGATTGCCAATTATAGCATACTTTTTTATTTTATGAGAGTAAAACCAAATCAGAAAAATATAAGCCGAAAAGAATAGAAAAGCGCGCCAGGAAACAATCAACGCCATTAAAACAGCCAAAAAATTCAAACTAAAATAAACCGAAAGTTTTGTTCTCTGACTTACCAAACGATCCAGCATAGATTTATTGGGCCTGTTGATTAAATCTTTCTGACTGTCGTAAAAATTATTGATAATATAGCCAGAAGCAATGGTAATGGCCGAGGCAAAAACGATCAAAAATAAATTAAAATCAAGTAAAATATCCAGAGCTCTTTTTTCTGGAGCCAGTATAAAAATGGCCGATAAATATTGTGCCAGTACAATAATCGGAATGTTGTAACCTCTTACGACAGAGAACAAACTAACAATTTTCATTACTAAAAGTTTGTGCTGTCTGCTTAACATTTTTTATTTAAGTTTTTTGATTTAGGTCTAATTTATGATTTTTTTACTGAAGGAACAGAAAGATCAAAGTTTATTTTTTAATAATGCTGCAGAACCGTAACCCAATTTTCTAATACAAGCTAAAGCTTCTTTTTGTGTAATTTCAACTTCTTTAATATCTTTTTTTTCTACAAAACAAACAGAACCACTCCACGGATTTGGAGCATCCGGAATAAAAACGGCAAAGTTATTTTCATTAATTTGTTCCACCACAAAAGCAAATTGAAGGCCCGCATCTGTAGGCACCAAAACCACTTTTAAATCTTCATTCGATTCAAGACCCATGATATTTTCATTCGTTTTTTTCATGAATGAATAACCGGGAACAAAACTTAAAACTCCGTCTTCTAATCTTTTTACAAGTTTTTGAGCTCTTGCCGTTCTTGAAAAAATTCCCGCTATCAGGCAAATAAAGATAATTATGATTATGCCGGCTAATTCTTCCAGCGCTAATCCCAAAACTTTTATCCGGGGTAAATGACTAACCAGAGGAAGCGTAACTTTTTGAATGATGACATATCCTTTCTCTAATAGAACAATCAGTACAATTAACGGAACTAAAAAAAACAGGCCACCTAAAAAAGTTGTTTTAATTATCTTTAAAAAGCTTTTCATAGTCAGTAAACTTTAGGAAAATGATTTTAAAAGAGAAGTTTAAAATAACTGTCGTAATATAGATAGAAATTTAAAACTGATACACCACTTCTAACTTGTAGTCTTTTAAAGATGCTTTAGCGCGTTCTAAATCTTCTGTAAAACCAAGAATATAGCCGCCACCACCAGAACCACAAAGTTTTAAGTAATAATCGTTGGTGTCAATTCCGTTTTGCCAGATTCCATGAAATTGCTCCGGAATCATTGGTTTAAAGTTATTTAGAACAACTTTCGAAAGCTTTTTAGTATTGGTAAACAACGATTTCATGTCGCCATGTAAAAAGTTTTCTACACAGGCGTCAGTATATTTTACGAACTGGTTTTTAAGCATTGCACGGAAACCTTTGTCTTTTAGGTTTTCCATGAAGATGTTTACCATTGGAGCCGTTTCGCCTACAATTCCAGAATCTAATAAAAACACAGCGCCTTTTCCGTCAAAACTTTGAGTCGGAATACCCGTTGCTTCAATATTATCTTTAGAATTAATTAAAATCGGAATACTCAAATAACTGTTTAAAGGATCTAAACCAGAACTTTTTCCGTGGAAAAAACTCTCCATTTGAGCAAATATATTTTTTAGTTTCAACAGTTTTTCACGAGTTAAATTCTCTAAAACTGTAATTTTATGTGTAGCATATTTATCGTAAATAGCAGCAACCAAAGCGCCACTACTACCAACTCCGTAACCTTGAGGAATACTAGAGTCAAAATACATTCCGGTGTCAACATCATTTTTTAAACTTGTCAAATCAAAAGCAACCAATTCTGGCTGTTCTGTTTGTAAAGTTTCAAGGTAAGTTGCAAAACGTTTTAAACTTGCGTTTGATGCAATGGCTTCTGCCGAAGGATCTTCGATTTTCTTTAAAGCACCATTGTAAAAATTATAAGGAATAGAAAGTCCTTTAGAGTCGCGGATAATTCCGTATTCTCCAAAGAGTAATATTTTTGAGTAAAATAATGGTCCTTTCATATTTGTTTTAGTCTGTGTCTAGTTTTTAATATATAATCCAATAATCATCATCGCCAATGCAAAGAATAGGCCAACAAACCATTTTATCATATCATTTTTGGCATCTGTAATTTCTTTTTTCACAAAATATTTAGATGCAATTTCGTTTTTATCTTGTCGAATTTCTTCGCTTATAGTTCTGTCAATTGCTTCAACAAATTCCTTAGCCTTACTCTCATCAAGATTAAGTTCTTTTCTAAATAAATCGTAAAGTTTTATAGTTGCACTATTCATATTCTTAACTGAAGAATATATTTTAGATATAAAGATACGCAAAATTATAATGCAATTGCGCCCTCTCCAATTTTGTCGCAAATGTACTGACGATTCTGACAAAATACAACTAATTCGTCCTGAATAAATTGTAATACTTTCTCGCTAACGTTTTCGGGATAAAGCACGTGAACATTAGCACCGGCATCAAGCGTAAAACAAACTGGAATTTGTGTTTCATTTCTGAATTTCCAAATTGCATTTATGATTTGCAGTGTATTAGGTTTCATCAAAATAAAATACGGCATTGAGGTCATCATCATCGCGTGCAAAGTCAAGGCTTCGCTTTCCACTACTTTAATGAATTCGTCTAAGTTTCCATTTTCAAAAATGGCAATTAACTGATCCAGATTTTCATGTGCCTGGGCAAAACGTCTTTCAGCATAAGGATGATTGTGCATTAAATCGTGGCCAACTGTACTCGAAACTTGCTTTTCGCCTTTGTCAACCAATAAAATGGTATCCTGATAATTCTTGAAATTGTCATGAATAGTGTACGGAAATTCAACTCCAAATAAATCCGAGCTTCCTTTAATATTTGCCTGATTTCCCCAAACAACTACTTTTCCTTTTACGCTTCGGCAGGCACTTCCTGAACCTAAACGGGCTAAAAATGAAGCTTTTTGATAAAAATAATCATCGGTCATTTCTGGATTCAAAACTTTTTCTAAACTCATAAAATTCATTGCCAAAGCAGCCATTCCCGAAGCCGAAGATGCAATTCCGGAACTGTGCGGAAAAGTATTTTGTGTATCGATTGTAAAGTGATACTCTTTTAAAAAAGGCAAATAGGCGTCAATTCGTTCTAAAAACTTTTGAATTTTCGGTTTAAAATCTTCTTTTGGTTTTCCTTCAAAAAGCAAATCAAAAGAAAAAGAATTTGTCACATTGAGCGAAGTCGAAATGTCTCTTTTCTCAAAACCCAATTTCGTGATCGTTTTGCAATTATTCAAAGTAAAACTAACCGATGGATTTGCCGGAATTTGATTGTCTTTTTTCCCCCAATATTTTACTAACGCAATATTGCTTGGAGCGCTCCATTCAAAATTTCCGTTTTCGATCGTCGAAGTATATTTTTTAGGAATAAAATCAGCTGCTGTAAACATGAATTATAAATTTTGGCAAAGATAGTTTTAAAATATTTCACCATATAAGTTATATAAGAAATTATAGGTGTTTGATAAAATGAACTTATATAACTTATATGTTTAAAACTTTCTTTTTGACTATTTTTGACTAAAATTAAAATACAATGAGTAAAATCGTTAAAATCGCAATAGCATTAATCGTTTGTTTAGTCGTAGGATATTCTGCGAGTATTGTTACAAGACCGAGTGTTGAGAGTTGGTATCCGACAATTATAAAACCAAGTTTTAATCCGCCGAATTGGATTTTTATGCCTGTTTGGACATTTCTTTATATTTTAATGGCGGTCGCTGCAGGTTTGGTTTGGGATAAAATAAAAGAACAGACTGAAGAGGTAAAAAAAGCTTTGGGTTTCTTTTTGATTCAATTGACTTTAAATGCAATTTGGTCGTATTTATTTTTCGGATTAAAAAACCCGATGTTGGCTTTAATCGAAATTGCGATTTTATGGCTAATGATTTATGAAACGTATCTAAAATTCATCAAAATAAATAAAATTGCAGGTTATTTATTAATTCCGTATTTGGCTTGGGTAAGTTTTGCTGCAGTTTTGAATGCTAGTATTTGGTGGTTGAACAAGTAGACTTTTTGTTTCAGGTTTTTTAGTTTCAAGTTTCCGGTTTAATCAATTCGTTTACTTTATGAATAAATTCAAGGCTTTTGTTGTTGTTTTAGTTTTAATTTCTTTTAAAACTTTTGCTTGTTTGAATGGTGATACTAAAACATTAAAAAATGGATATTTAATTTATATTGATTATAGAGGAATTGTTCCCCACGGTCATAATTTTGATGCTAGAGTTTCTTCTGGGTTAATTTTTGAACTTGATAGTATCTATAAAAAGACAAAGGATATTGATTATTTGTCTGATAAAGGATATGTTTTGATTGTTCTAAAAAAATACCAGGAGGCTTTAAAGCTATATTTAACTATCGAGAAAATTAAACCAAATCGATATTCTACAGCATCAAATCTAGGAACTCTTTACGAATTAATAGGAGAAAATGAGAAAGCTTACAATTGGATTAAGAAATCAATTCAAATAAATTCTGAATCTCATGAAGGATCAGAATGGATACATTTAAAAATATTAGAAGCTAAAGTTAAAAAATTAAAAGATGTTTCAGGTGAGTTTTTAATAGGTACAAGTTTTGGAACAGATGAAATTCCTAAAAGTAATTTATCTAAATCTGAATTAGAAAGATTAAGTAAGTCTATATATTATCAGCTAAATGAGCGTATGAGCTTTTTAAAGCCAAAGGATAAAATAATTTCAATTTTGCTTTTTGAATTGGCAAATATTGTCAAAATAATTGATAAGAATAAAACGGCAATTGAAATATTCGAACTTGCAAAAGAATATGGATTAGATAATGAATTGATTAATAAAAGACTGCAATATTGTTACCAGTTTGAGATCAATTATTGTGAAGATCGAAATATGAGACTTTATAATGCAAATAGTAATTTAAAACATAGTATGAATGGAATTGATAAAGACTATGTAAATCAAATCGAAATAATTTTAATTATTTTGTCTATTGTTATGGCAATTTTAATAATTGCTTTAATCGTATTTTATATTAAATGGAAGAGTCTCAAAGATTACATTTTTCTTAATGATTTAACTAAATAGCATTAGCCAAAATAAACCCACTAGTCCAGGCATTTTGAAAATTAAATCCGCCCGTAATAGCATCAATATTTACAATTTCCCCAGCAAAATATAGGTTTTGATGCAATTTGCTTTCCATGGTTTTAAAGTTGATTTCTTTTAAATCAATTCCTCCGGCAGTTACAAATTCTTCTTTAAAAGTACTTTTTCCATTTACTTTAAATTCAGCTTTTGTAAGTTGTAAAGCTAAATTTTGTAATTGAATTTTAGACAAATCTGCCCACTTTGTTTCTGTTTCAATTCCCGAAGCTAACACCAAACTTTCCCACAAACGATTCGGAAAATCAAACGGAGATTTTTTAGACACTGCTTTTTTAGCATGTTCCTGTTTTAAGTCTTTCAGAATTTTTTCGGCATCTTCACTATCAACGTCATTTAGCCAATTGACGAAAATGGTAAACTGATAATTTTTATCGAATAAAGTTCTCGCGCCCCAAGCCGAAAGTTTTAGAATCGCAGGTCCGCTCATTCCCCAATGCGTGATTAACAAAGGTCCGGTTGATTCTAGTTTGGTATCTTTTACGTTTACGGTAACTTGCGCAGCAACGCCTGGTAATTCTTTTATGCGGGAATCTTTAATGTTGAAAGTAAATAGGGAAGGAACAGGACTTACGATTGCGTGCCCTTGCGATTGAAGCATTTCCCAGATTTTTGGGTTGCTTCCCGTTGCCAAAACTAATTTTTCTGTTGCGTAATTTTCATCTTGTGTATCAATTTTCCAATGATTTTCTGCTTTGAAAATCGATTGTACACTTTGACCTGTCAAAACTTTTATGCCTAATTTTCCGGTTGCTTCTAAAAAACAATCAATAATGGTTTGCGATGAATTCGAAACGGGAAACATTCTTCCGTCGTCTTCAATTTTAAGTTCAACGCCATGTTTTTCAAACCATTCGATCGTGTCGCCCGAACAAAACTGATGAAACGGTCCGCGAAGTTCTTTTTCGCCACGCGGATAAAATTTTACCAGTTCATTTGGCTCAAAACAGGCGTGCGTTACGTTGCATCTTCCACCACCGGAAACGCGGACTTTAGAAAGGACTTCTTTTCCTCTTTCTAAAATAGCAATTTTTAGTTTCGGATTTTTCTCTGCAATATTAATCGCTGTAAAAAAACCTGCAGCGCCTCCGCCAACAATAATTATGTCGAAATTTTTGATCATATTTTTTTTGTTTGCCACGAATTACACGAATTGGCACTAATTTTTTAACCTAGGTTTTTTTCTTTTACCACAAATTGTACAAATTTTCGCCAATTTAAAATGCTTCAACTAATTTGTGGAAATTTGTGGCAAAAAAACTTTTAATCTGTGGACTAAACTTATATTTTATCTGGAAAATCAGAGATAATTCCGTCTACATTGTAACTTTTTATTTTTTTAATATCTTCTTCATCATCAACTGTCCAGGGCAAAACAAGAAAACCCTGCTGTTGCATTTGTTTCACATTTTCACAATTCAATAACTGGTAATCCGGATGAATGGCGCGCGCTTTTATCAATTCGGCAAAAGCCAAAGCCGACTCAAGATCTGTTTCTGTTAAAACGCCAATCTGAATTTTTGAATTTAAATTCGATGTTTCCTGAAGTAAATTCCAATCGAAACTTGAAACAATGAAATCTTTATAATTCCAGTTTTTTTCTGTAATATATTCTTCAATTAAAGCGACAACTTTACTCGCAGTTCCTAAACCTTTTAGTTCGATATTGATCAGACATTTTTTGTCTACCAAATCAAAAACCTCATTTAAAGTTGATATGTGGTGTTTTCCATCAATCAAAAATGATTTTAGTTCAGATAAAGAAAACGTATTGACAAACCCTTTTCCGTTAGTTGTTCTGTCAATCGTTTCGTCGTGAATTACTATAATATGTCCGTCAGAGCTTAAGTGAACATCTAGTTCAATTCCGTCAGCATTAAGATCTAATGCTTTCTGAAAAGCTTTTAAAGTGTTTTCGGATTCGTATCCTTTGGCACCGCGATGTGCTATTTTTAGCATTGTTGTGAGTTTTACCGCAAAGGTCGCAAAGTTTTACGCAAAGGTCGCAAGGATTATAAAAAAAGTTAGCCTCAGATTATAGGATTGAAATGATTTTTGTTTCACGCAGATTTTAAAAAGATTTAAGCAGATTCCGCAGATGATTTTTAAAATTTAAATCTGTTCAAATCTGCAAAATCTGCGTGAACAAACTTTGCGACTTTTTTTCTATTAGGCAAGTTCTAATAAAACAAGTCCGAATTCAGAATCAATAATTGCTTTTCCGTTTTGAACTTCAGTTTCTTTTCCGGAGAAAGCATCTTTTAGTTTGTTTCCATTTTCAAAAACAGATTCTACCAAAAGTTCTTTTCTTCCAACTCCTAAATCCAAGCCAATTATAACTTCATCAGAAAAATTTTCTTTGTGAAATGTTCTTGAAAAGATATAGGGTTTATCTGAAATCATATTGTGTATTCCTGCACCAACTGCGGGATGATTTCTGCGGAATTGCCCTAATTTTTGCCAATGCAAAAGAATTCTCTGGGTTTCTGAATTCGAATCAAGATCTTCCCAATTCATGAATGATCGTAAAGTCGCATCGCCTTCTGTGCCTTCGATAACCAGAGAACGGCCTGATTCATCACCATAATATACCTGAGACATTCCGGGCGAAAGTAATAATTTGGTTCCTGACTCAAAAGTTCGGTCACGCTGGGCATCAAAAGGATCAGGATCATCGTGCGAGGATATATAATTGAGGATGCTGTAGCCTTTTAATTCATTTTGAAGTTTGCCGGAATATTTTGAAAATATAATTTCATAATCGTTTTGCACATCCAGCTTAAACTCAAAATTGATCAGGCTATTAAAGCCATTCTGAAAATAATTTACTTTTCGGTCTCCAAAATCATAATCTTGCCCGCCACTGATTCCGTAGCCATAAACCTCAGCAATCGTATAAAATGGATTTTGATCCAGAACTTGCAAAGGATGATGTTTTTTCCAGGTTTCGAAGGCATAATCACATTCTTTTTTAAAATCAATCCAAACATTTTCTTCGGTATGTTTTACGGTATCAGCTCTGTAGCCGTCAATCCCGAATTCTAAAATATAATCTGTCAGCCATTTTATGATGTAGTATTTTGGAGTTCTTGGATAATTTGTTCTTTTAAAGAATTCATCTAGAGAAGTAACTTCTTTTTCATAACGGCCTTCTTTTTTCCATTTTTCTGTTAGAAAATGAGGCAATTCAACTTCCTGATTACTTTCGGTTCTAACATCCGGAAGATTATCTACCAGCGTACACATTGTTGTGTTTTCGAATGATTTGTAATCGCAGACAACGCCGGTTCTTACCCAATCTTCCGGCCAAATAGGATCTTCGGGAGTTACGGGGCCGGTATGATTGATAACGCCGTCTAAAATTATTCTAATGCCTTTTTCATGTGCTTTTTTAACGAGACAAGCTAAATCTTCTTTTGTTCCGAAATTAGAATCTAAAGCCGTCCAGTCTCGTGCCCAATAACCGTGATAGCCGTAACTTAAACCAGTTCCTTCGTCAACGCCATCGTGAATTTGCTCTACAATTGGCGTAAGCCAAATGGCATTTATTCCCAATTGATCAAAATATCCTTCGTCGATTTTTTTTATAATTCCGATGATGTCTCCGCCTTCAAAGCCACGTAATTTTCCAGGAGTTTTGGTTCGGTTAAAGTTTAAGTCGTTAGAAGGATTTCCGTTATAAAAACGATCGGTAAGTAAAAAATAAACATTTGCGCCTTCCCAAATGAAAGGTTTTTTGGAAGCATTTTCGGTATTCATTAAAACTGATTTTGAGTTTCAATAACTCATGATTATTAGTATTAAAGATAAAGAAAGGAAAGTTTATTTTGTTCTTTATTTCAAATTTAACAAGCATTTATAATTTGTTTAAAACAAAATTTCCGCCAAGAATTACGAATTTTTTATTTTTAAAGTTTATCAAAAATAATTCGTGAATTCGTAGCGGAAAATCTTTGTGTAGACGCACTGCGGTGCGTCTCTACATTACACAACGTACACGTAGAGACGCACCGCAGTGCGTCTAACATTTGCAATATTTCTATTCCAGTTCTAGAACCAAAGCTGATTTTGGCTCTAAAGTAATTTCAGAAGTTAAATCAAATGTTTTTCCTGTCAAAACATCTTTTCCTGATTTAAAGTTTTTGATGTTTTCTTTGAAACGATTTGTCTTAACAAGCTGCTCTTTTGCATTGTTATTGAAAACGACCATAACCGTTTTAGCATCAGTATATCTGAAATAAACATAAGTGTTATTCTCCGGAATATAATGTGTCATTTTTCCGAAATGAACTGCTTCATTCGATTTTCTCCACGTAAATAATTTTGAAGTAAAATCGAAGAATTTAGCTTGTTCTGGAGTTCTTCCTTCTTTGGTAAAAGCGTTGTTTTTGTCGCCAGCCCATCCACCAGGGAAATCCTGACGAATATCGGCATCGCCTTTGCTTTTATCACCGCCCATTCCAATTTCTGAACCATAATAAACCTGTGGAATTCCACGAACCGTAGCCAATAAAGTCATAGCCAGTTTGTATTTTGAAAAATCATATTTAAACTTATCATTCATACGATCTGTGTCATGGTTTTCGGCAAAAACCAAAATGTTATTCGTATTTGGATATAAATAATCCATTGCAAAATTGTTGTAGAATTTAATTAACCCGTTATCCCAGCTTGGTTCATTTTCGTTGAAAGCAGAAGTAACCTGACTTTGAAGTGTAAAATCCATT
The DNA here is from genome assembly GCF_004362015.1 of Flavobacterium chryseum. Taxonomy (GTDB): domain Bacteria; phylum Bacteroidota; class Bacteroidia; order Flavobacteriales; family Flavobacteriaceae; genus Flavobacterium. The sequence goes on along the minus strand of NZ_SNWW01000003.1, from coordinate 531,852 downwards.
ACACTTGGCAAATTCGAATTGTAATTTTCAATAGCGCCAATTTTACTGTCTTTTTGCCAAAAAGCTAAATTTGCCTGATTGTGCATCCAGATTTCTCCAACGATATTGAAATTAGGATATTCATTTGTGATTGCTTTTGCCCAATTTGCCATGGCTGTTTTATCCGAATAATTATAAGTATCCACTCTAAAACCGTCAAGATTAGCGAATTCAATCCACCAAATGGCATTTTGAGTTAAATATTTTGCAACTAATGGATTTCTTAAATTCAAATCCGGCATTGAAGGTACAAACCATCCGTCAACACAAACTTCCTGATCTAATTTTGAGGCATGAATATCGGTAATAACTTCGCGTCTGTGGTGCGTTTGTGTATAATTTTCGAATTGATTGATCCATGATTTTGTTGGTAAATCTTTGATCATCCAATGCGTAATTCCCCAGTGATTCGTTACATAATCCATCACCAGTTTCATGTTTTTTTTGTGCATTTCTGAAGATAAACGAACGTAATCTTCATTAGTTCCGTAACGAGAGTCTATTTTGTAAACATCAGATTGTCCATAACCATGATAGGAATGCTGTTTGTCATTGTCTTCGCATAAAGGCGTGCTCCAGATTGTTGTTGCACCCAGAGACGAAATATAATCTAAGTTCTTGATAATTCCTTCGATATCACCACCGTGACGACCGCCCGGTTCTGCACGGTTTCCTTTTTCTGTTAAAACGGCATCGCTGTCATTTTTAGGATTTCCGTTTGCAAAACGATCCGGCATAATCAGATAAATCATATCCGATGCATCGTAACTTTTTCTTTCAGCGGAATTTGCTCTTCTTTCTTTAAGAGAATATTTCTGCGTAAAAGCAACTTTGTTTTTAGTTTTAAATGAAAAAACCAATTCAGAAGCTTTGAGGTTTTGCGTATCGATTGTAACGAAAAGGTAATTTGGGTTTTCTGTTTTTTCTACATTTTTAATAACAACATTATTCGAAACCGAAGCTTCGTGTTGTGCAATGTTTTTTCCGTAGAACATAATTTGTAGCTCAGGATTTTTCATTCCTGCGTACCAAAATGGCGGTTCTACTTTCTGGATTTGCGCTTTCGCAGAAGCGGAAAATAATAAAGCCAATAGGATTAATTTACAGATATGGTGGTTTGTCTGAAATAATGTTTTGTGGTTTTTCATAATCTATATTTTAAATGGATAAAGATTTTATTTTTTTATAATTGGAGGCGGTGGCGGAGGCGGTGGTAAAACTCCTTTTGTACTTTCAAAATTTACATTTTTTTGGATTTTCTTCAGTTTTAAATTTCTTTTCATACTGCCAATCCAATGTGAGATTGAATCAATTTCTTTTGGAGCTTGATGACTATGAAGAAATATAGTTTTGCTTTTAGAATTTTTTTGGATGTTCATTCCATAAGAACTTCCATCGGAATAATTTTCAAAGTATTCAGATTTGTATTTAAATAGATTTATTTTTTCGATGTAATCATAAAGTTCTATTCTTTCTTCAGAATTTAAAATTCCATAATAATTTACATTCTCTTTTGGTTGAGAAATAGTGTCATCGATATTTCTTCCAATCCAATGATAGCGAAGATAAACCGTGTCAGATTGAGTAAATTTCATAGAATAGACTTCAGAGAAAGTTCCTCCATAAGAATAATCAAATGAATCGAAAACTTTCTTTTTTTCAGTACAGCTCAAAAAGAATAAACTGAAAAAAAAGATTATCACTAAATTTTTCATCGTTTTAATTTATTTCTATTCCGTGCAATGTTTTGGAAACATTGTGATACTAAATACCTAACAGGTTTTCAAAACCTGTTAGGATAGCTAATATCAGATTTAAAAAAAAGACAAGCAATCTTGGGGATGATTACTTGCCTTTCAAAAAAAATTATTTGGTTTCAATAATACTTATTGCATAACCTCCACCCGGGGCAGAAAGCTGCGATAATTTTGATTTATTTGTCACCTCAATTTTCTTGATGGTATAAGCTTGCGGATTTGTTTTGTAATGTGCATCTTTTGCATCAGCATAAATAGTTGCCGTGTATTTTTTGCCTTTTTCAAGGAAACTGAAATCGATGTTTGAGGTACGAGGCGTTTCTCCGTTTACATTTCCAACAAACCAATTGTTTGTTCCTTTTGCTTTACGGGCAACAGTGATAAAATCTCCTGGTTCAGCTTCGATATATTTACTTTCTGACCAATCTACAGCCACATCTTTAATGAACTGGAATGCATCTGGAAAACGGTTATAATTCTCTGGAGTATCAGCCGCCATTTGCAACGGACTGTACATAGTAACATACAAAGCCAATTGATTTGCAATTGTACTGTTTACATGAGATTTGTTGTCCGGATTCATTTTGCTGATATCCATTTCGAAGATTCCCGGAGTGTAATCCATTGGACCTCCAATTAAACGAGTAAATGGTAAAACCGTAACGTGATTTGGTTTAGAACCTCCAAAAGCCTGGTATTCTGTTCCTCTTGCTGCTTCGTTTCCAATTAAGTTCGGATATGTTCTTGCAATTCCGGTTGGGCGAACCGCTTCGTGAGCATTTACCATAATTTTATAATCAGCCGCTTTTTCAATTGCATATTGATAATGGTTTACAATCCACTGATTGTAATGATTTTCGCCGCGAGGCAAAATATCTCCAACGTAACCGCTTTTTACAGCATCGTATCCGTTGTCCTTCATGAATTGGTAGGCTTTGTCCATGTGGCGCTCGTAGTTACGAACAGAACCGGAAGTTTCGTGGTGCATGATGATTTTGATTCCTTTCGATTTTGCATATTCGTGTAAACCTTTTACATCAAAATCCGGGTAAGGCGTTACGAAATCAAAAACGTAATCTTTTGAATGTCCAAACCAGTTTTCCCAGCCTTCGTTCCAGCCTTCAACCAAAACAGCGTCGAAACCATTTGCAGCAGCAAAATCAATATATTTTTTTACGTTCGCATTGTTAGCGCCGTGCGTTCCGCTTGGTTTTGCTTTTGAGAAATCAGAAACACCCAATTGAACTGTTGGAAAATCGTTTGTGTACGACCAAGAGCTTTTTCCGGTAATCATTTCCCACCAAACACCGATGTATTTTACAGGTTTGATCCAGGAAGTATTTTCAATTTTTGATGGATCGTTTAAGTTATAGGTCATTTTTGAAGCTAAGATTTCTCTGGCATCATCGCTTACCATAATCGTTCTCCAAGGCGAGTGACTTGGTGCCTGCATATAACCTTTATCGCCTTTTGCATCTGGAGTTAACCAAGAGGTAAAAGTCATGTTTTTATCGTCTAAATTCAAGTGCATACAAGAATAATTGATCAGAGCTGCTTCGTGAAGGTTGATGTAGATTCCGTCATTTGTTTTCAACATCAAAGAAGTCTGAACTCCTGTTGGTGAAAAGTTCTTTTGCGAAACGTTTGCCGTATATGCTTTTTGAGATAAACCTCTAATTTCAGATAATTTCGATTTTGTATAATCGTATTCCTGCGTATCATAATCTCCCGGAATCCAGAAAGCAGTATGATCTCCAGTCATGGCAAATTGAGATCTTTCTTCTTTAATTATGAAATAAGTCAGGTTTTTTTGTGCTGGAAATTCATATCTAAACCCAAGTCCGTCTTCGAACAAACGGAAACGAATTATGATTTGTCTGTCAGTTCCTTTTTGGTTTAAAGTAACAGCCAATTCATTATAATGATTTCTAATTTGATCTACTTCTCCCCAAACCGGTTTCCAGGTTTCATCAAAAGTGGATGTTTTTGTATCTGTAACCGTAAAATCATTCAACAAAGATTTTTTGTCATCTTTAAGTTCAAGACCTAATTTACTGGTTTTTACAACTTCTTTATTTTTGTATTTTAAATTGTAAGTTGGAGTTCCGTCGTTTTGAAGCGAAAATTCCATTACGAACTTTCCTTCGGGCGATTTTAACTGCTGCGCTTCAGCAATAGTGCTGACTGCGAACAAAATTAAACTTGCGAAAAATAAGTTTTTCATGTTTTTTAGTTTTATGTAATTAATTTATTTGTACAAATTTACTTGCAATTTCAGGATTTCCATTTACGATAATTGTTAAATCTTGATCGTCGTCTACAGTAAAAGTGGTTTCGTTATGATTTACATCAACTTTTAGAATTTGGTTTCTGAAATTGATTTTAAAAGAATACCCTTTCCATTCTTTTGGAATTTTTGGAGAGAAATGCAACTGATCATTTTTAACACGCATTCCTCCAAAACCTTCAACAATACTCATCCAGGTTCCGGCCATTGAGGTAATGTGACAGCCTTCTTCCACCTCTTTATTATAATCGTCCAAATCAAGACGGGAAGTTCTTAAATAGAACGTGTACGCCATATCCATTTTGTCTAAAACGGCAGCCTGAATAGAGTGTACGCAAGGCGAAAGCGAACTTTCATGAACGGTAAATGACTCGTAAAAATCGAAATTGCGTTCTAGTTCTTCTCTCGAAAAATGATCTTCGAAGAAATAGAAACATTGTAAAACGTCGGCTTGTTTGATGTATGGTGAACGTAAAACGCGATCCCAAGACCATTTTTGGTTGATTGGACGCTGTGCTTTATCTAAATCTTTTACAGGAACTAAATCTTTGTCTAAGAATCCGTCTTGCTGTAAATAAATTCCAAGTTCTTTCGAAGTTGGGAAATACATATTATCAGCTACTTTTTTCCATTCCTGAATTTCATTCGCAGAAAGTGTTACTTTCTCTAAAATGCGTTTGTGATCTAAAGGATATTCTAAAGCGACTTTAGCAATTTGTTCTGATGCAAAATCGATACACCATTTTGCAATATAATTGGTGTAGAAATTATTGTTGATGTTGTTTTCGTATTCGTTTGGACCGGTAACTCCCAGAATCACATATTGATTCTTCTCTTTTGAAAAAGAAGCTCTTTGGTGCCAGAAACGCGCAATCCCGATTAAAACTTCCAGACCTTTTTCTGGAATATACGAGTAGTCGCCAGTGTAGCGGTAATAGTTGTAAATCGCAAAAGCAATCGCACCATTTCTGTGAATTTCTTCGTGTGTGATTTCCCATTCGTTGTGGCATTCTTCTCCATTCATGGTAACCATTGGGTATAATGCAGCACCATTTTTGAAACCTAAATTATCTTTGGCATTTTCAATTGCTTTATCCAATTGATTGAAACGGTAGGTCAATAAGTTTCTGGCAACCTGCTGATCTTTTGTCGCCATGTAAAACGGAATACAATACGCCTCAGTATCCCAATATGTTGATCCGCCGTATTTTTCTCCTGTAAAACCTTTTGGTCCAATATTCAAACGAGAATCTTTTCCTAAATAGGTTTGATTTAATTGGAAGATGTTGAAACGAATTCCCTGTTGCGCTTTTACATCGCCATCAATTGTAATATCTGACATTTCCCAGATTTTTGCCCATGCTTCAATTTGATTTTTAAGAAGTGCATCGTATCCAGAATTTACTGCCGATTTTATTACTTTTTCGGCTGCAGCCAAAGTGTTTTCGTGATTTAAAGAAACGGTATAACCACCAACTTTCTGAATTGCTGAGGTTTGTCCTTTTGCGATAATAGTTCCGTAAGTAAACTGAACTTTATCTATTGTTGAATCGATTGTAGAAGGCGAAACATGAATGTTTTCTCCGTTTGCTAAAATCGTATTGTGCATAAAAGTCGTAACTTTAAAATGCGTTTTAAAGGTCTGCGCTGTTACAAAAGCTTCATTTGTGCCTTTTTTTACTTCAAGAGGTTCCCAGAATTTTTCATCCCAGTTGGCATCTTCGTTCGTAACTCCGGCGTCGATGTAGGGTTTGTAAACGATTTTCGCGTCTTTATTTAAAGGCGTAATTTCATATTTGATGATTCCCGCTTCGTCTAAATCTAAAGAAAGAAAACGGCGAACATTTACGGCAATTTCGGTTCCGTTTTTTAGAGTTGCTTCAAAAGAACGATTGTACCAACCTTCTTTCATATTCAGTTCTCTGCGGAAATTTCTAACTTCGGTACACGTATTTAAATCAAGATTTTCTTCGTTGATTTCAACGTCAATTCCAATCCAGTTTGGTGCGTTTAAAACTTTTGCAAAATATTTCGGATAACCGTTTTTCCACCAGCCCACTTTTGTTTTGTCCGGATAATAAATTCCGGCAATATAACTTCCCTGAAAAGTTTCTCCTGAATATTTTTCTTCAAAATTGGCGCGCTGTCCCATAGCACCGTTTCCGATACTAAATAGACTTTCAGACGATTTTACTCTCTCGGCATCAAATCCTTCTTCTATAATTGACCAATTGTCTGGCTTAATATAATCTTGATTCATTTGTTTTTACAGTGTTTTCGTGATTGATTGATTTATGATTGATTTTTATTTTGTGATTAATGATTCAATAAAGCTTTCATCTATTACAGTGAAATCTTTAAAAATGAAATCAGCCTCATGCAAAATTGTTTCCTCACCAATTCCAACACTTACCATTTCTCCTATGTTTGCTGCCTGAATTCCGGCAACAGAATCTTCAAATACGATTGAGTTTTTCGGATCAATATTTAATAATTGAGCCGCTTTTAAGAAAACTTCCGGGTCCGGTTTTGCATTGGTAACGTCGTTTCCGTCAACAATAACATCGAAATACGAAAGGATTCCTGTTTTCTCTAAAATTGGTCTTGCATTTTTACTGGCAGAGCCCAATGCAATTCCTTGGTTTTTATCTTTTAATAGTTGCAGAGTTTTAAAAACTCCTGGAAGAATCTCGCTTTCGTCCATGTCAACTAAATAAGATAAGTAATCTTCATTTTTTTGAATTAACCATTTGTCTTTGTCTTCCTGCGAAGCCTGAACGTTTCCTAATTCAAGAATTATATCTAATGAACGTACACGACTTACTCCTTTAAGCAATTCGTTATTTTCATGTGTGAAATTAATATTTAAGGACTGAGCAATTTTTTGCCAGGCTAAAAAGTGATATTTGGCGGTGTCTACGATTACGCCATCAAGGTCGAATATGAATGCTTTTTTGTTCATTATAAGGGGGATTCTTATTTATGATTTTTGAATTGTATCATCTACATCTTTTACTTTGTAGACTAAAAGAGCGGCTATTAAGAAACTAACTCCACTTGTAATTAAGGCATAAATTGCATCGCCATTGTAAAGGTATTTTACAATTGGACCTCCGATAAGGGCATTTACAATTTGTGGAATAACAACAAAGAAGTTGAAAATTCCCATGTAAACTCCCATCTTTTTTGGAGCAATAGATCCTGCAAGAATCGCGTATGGCATTGCCAGAATACTTGCCCAGGCAACTCCAACTAAAATCATTGGGAGTACAACCCAGTCTTCATTCGGCATAAAATAAATCGAGATTAATCCAATTCCTCCGATGATTAATGAAACTGCGTGAGTTGATTTTCTTCCGATTTTTTTAGCGATGTAAGGCAAGAAAAACAGTGCGATAATGGCAGAAACTAAATTGTAAACTCCAAACAGAATTCCTACCCAGTCACCGGCATCTTGATATTTTTGGCTCGAAGTGTCGCTTAAAGGCAGTCCGTAAATATGATGTGCGATGGCCGGAGTTGTAAAAACCCACATACCAAATAATCCAAACCAGGAAAAAAACTGCACCCAGCTAAGCTGACGCATTGTGGTTGGCATTTTTGCAAAATCGGTAAAAATATCTGTAAGTTTTGATTTTTCATCAGAAGGAACATCAACTTCACTTTGAGGATCTTCAAAATTGGCTAATTCTTCTGGTGAATATTCTTTTGTTGTGAATAGCGTTACTAAAATTGAACCAATTAAAAAGGCTGCTCCAATGATAAATGATAATTTCAGATTTAAAGGAATACTTCCGGGAACGGCATTGTTTGAAATGTGAAAATAATTTGTTAAAACATACGGCAATGCAGAACCAATTACTGCTCCAAAACCAATTAATGAAGTTTGAATACTGAAACCGGCTGTACGCTGATCTGTTCTCAAATTATCGCCAACAAGCGCGCGAAACGGCTCCATAGCAATATTGAAAGAAGCATCCATAATCATTAACATTCCTGCTCCAACCCAAAGGGCAGGCAAAACGGAAATGAAAATATTAGCCTGAGGCATTAAAATTAATCCAACTGAAGCTAAAATAGCACCTATAAGAAAAAACGGCTTTCGTCTTCCAAATCTTCCCCAAGTTCTATCGCTATAGTGACCAATAATTGGTTGCACTATTAATCCCATAAGAGGAGCAATAATCCAAAACCATGATAATTCATGTACGTCGGCACCAAAAATTTGAAGAATTCTGCTGGCATTTGCATTTTGAAGTGCAAACCCCATTTGTATTCCCAAGAAACCGAAACTCATGTTCCAAATTTCCCAGAAACTTAATTTACGCTTTTCCATTATCGTAATTAAAAAATTAATTAGACGATAAGCGCGATGCTTATCAAAACTTACTGTTTTTTCGAAGTAAAAGTAAAAGCTTTGATGGCAGTAAAAGTATAAATTAATTTTAAATAAATACTAACAAAAAAGCCACAAATATTATTTATGGCTTTAGAATATGTTGATTTTAAGAAAATTAGTCAGTAGATTCTCTTTTTATGAGATGGGTTTCTATAACCTCTGTGGTGTAATTTTCGTTTTCTTCTTCGTCGTCATCGTGTTCAGCTTCCAGTCTTTCAATAAGCATTTTAGCCGCTTTATTTCCCATTTTTTCACCACTTTGGCTTACAGTTGTAATACTTGGAGTGGAGTATTTTGAGATGATTCCGTCAGTAAAAGCAATTACAGCAAGGTCTTCAGGAACTTTAAGTCCCATTTTGCTAGCTGTTTTGATAATTGTTACAGCAAAAAGCTCATTTACAGCAAATACGGCATCAAAAGCTCTGTCGTGCAAAAGTTGGCTAATTGTAATTTCGCAGGTATCTACGTCTTCAATTTTTATAATTAAATCTTCGTTGAAAGGTAATCCGTTGTCTAAGAGTGCTTTTTCGTAACCATCAGTTCGCAATTTTCCAACACTTACGTAATCAACTGTTGTTACAAGAGCGATCTTTTTTCTTCCATTATCGATTAAACTCTGAACTGCTTCGTAGGCTGCTGCTTTATCATCAATAATAACTTTATCGCATAAAATATCGTTTGTCACTCGGTCGAACATTACAACAGGCATTCCTTGATTGATAACTTCTGTAATGTGATGAAAATCACCTTTATATTGGGTTTCTTTAGAAAGTGACATGATAAATCCATCGATGCTTCCGTTGGCTAACATTTCCATATTTAAGACTTCTTTATCGAAAGAATCATCAGATAAACAAATGACAACGCTATATCCATTTTCGTTTGCCACCTGTTCGATTCCGTTGATTACTGTAGAGAAAAAATAGTGTACAATTTCCGGAATGATAATACCAATACTTTTGGTTTTTCGATTTTTTAAACTAAGGGCAATATTGTTGGGTTTATAGTTGTAAAACTTTGCAAAAGCCTGCACTTTTAAGCGCGTTTCTTCGCCAATTTCCAAGCTGTTTCTTAGTGATTTTGAGACAGTTGAAATCGATACGTCGAGTTCTCTTGCAATCTGTTTTAGTGTGATTTTACGTTTCATGTGGGAATTTGAAATAAATCTAATTAATAATAAAGGTATGTGAAATTTTGATAATTGATAATTTTTGACTGAAAAGATTACAAAATATAGAAAGTTTTCAACACTATCACGTTTTCGTAACTTATTAAAAATTGTAAAACGTTGGTCATGTTAATAAATTCCTAATTTTGAAATTCGAAGTAAAATTAAAAACTTAACTAACAATCACAAACTCAAACTAATTTAAACAAAAAGTATGAAAACAATTTACAAAAAGTTGTTATTTTTATTCCTATTGTTGCCATTTACTGTACTAGCTCAAAGTACTTTAAGCGGAACTGTCGTTGATAAAGCAACGGGGCAGCCAATACCGGGAGTAAACGTAAATGTACAAGGTGCTCCAAGCGGTGCATCAACCGGATTTGACGGTAATTACCAACTGTCAAATGTTAAAAATGGTAACAAAATTGTAGTATCTTTTATTGGATACAGAACGCAAACGATTGATTTTACCGGACAAAAAACACTAAACGTTTCTTTAGAAGAAGATACAAACCAACTTAAGGAAGTTGTAGTACAAGTAGGTTACGGTACTGTTAAGAAAAAGGATGCTACGGGATCTGTATCGCAAATCTCTTCAAAAGAATTTAATAAAGGTATTAACGTAACTCCGGAGAGTTTAATTAGCGGTCGTATTTCGGGTGTTAATGTAACTGGAGGTGGAGCTCCTGGAGCAAAAGCTGATATTAGAATTCGTGGAGGATCTTCTTTAAATGCTTCAAATGAGCCTTTAATCGTTTTAGATGGATTGCCTTTAAGCAACGCTGTCCCAAGTGGAGCTACAAGTATTCTATCTACAATTGATCCTAATGATATTGAATCTTTTACAGTTCTTAAAGATGCTTCTGCTGCTGCAATCTACGGATCAAGAGCTGCAAATGGTGTAATTGTTATTACTACTAAAAAAGGAACAAAAGGTGCTGTAAAAGTTAACTTTAGTTCTCAGATTGGTATCAATACAGTAGCAAATACAGTTGATGTAATGAGTGCAGATCAATTCCGTGAATTGGTAAACACAAAAGGTACTCCAGCTCAACAAGCTTTGTTAGGTAATGCAAACACAAACTGGCAAGATGAAATTTTCCATACTGCGTTAACAACAAACAATAATATATCTGTAAGTGGTGCTTTATTTAATAAATTACCTGTGAGATTATCTGTTGGAAACGTTGATAATCCTGGAATCTTAAGAAACACTTCTTTTGAAAGAACTACGACATCGTTATCGTTAAATCCTGTTTTATTTGATAATCATTTAAAAATTGATATTAGCGGAAATTTATCTTTTGGTAAAAACCAATTTCAGGATGAAGGAGCAATTATTGGAAGTGCTATCGGATTTGATCCTACACAACCAGTTTATGAAGCAGGTTCTCGTTACGGTGGTTATTTTGAATGGTTAGAGCCAACTGGAAACTTACCATTATTACCGGCTAGAAATCCTGTTGCAAGATTAAACCAGGATAACAGAAGAGCAACTTCTACAAGAAAATGGGGTAATGTTAGATTAGATTATAAACTTCATTTCTTTGAAGATTTAAGAGCTGTTGTAGAAGCAGGTATTGATAGATTTGACAGTAGCGGATTTACTGAAGTAAGTACTCAAAGTGCTTTAGGATATCAGCCAAAACCATTTACTGATCCTGGATATGTAAACTTAGGAAACTATAATAGTTATACAGATGCACTTCAAAATAAAAATTTAAATGCTTATTTTAATTACACTAAAGATTTAGGAAAAATTAAAATTGATGCAACGGCAGGTTATAACTACCAATTATTTCAAAAAGAAAAATACTCTTCAGGAGAGGTTAGACAACCAAATCCTAATGAAGATGTTGCTACAGATCCGGATGTTAATTTACAATCGTTCTTCGGACGTTTGAACTTAGGCTATGACAGCAGATATTTATTGACTTTAAATTATAGAAGAGACGGAACTTCTCGTTTTTCTGAAGATAACAGATGGGGTAATTTTGGTGGAGCTGCTTTTGCATGGAATTTGTCTGAAGAAGAATTCTTAAAAGGAAATGCGACTGTTTCAACTTTAAAATTAAGAGTTGGTTACGGAACTACTGGTCAACAAGATATTTCGGCTCAGTATGACTATTTGCAAAGAGTTACTTTGGGAACAATTAATACGCAATATATTTTTGGTAATACTATTTATTCTACGGCAAGACCAGAAGGATATAACGAAGATATCAAATGGGAAGAATTAGCTGAATCTAACGTTGGTATCGATTACGGATTCTTCAATGATAGAATTACAGGAACGATTAACTATTTTGATAAAAAATCGACAGATTTATTAGCAGATATCGCTGTTCCTGATGGAGCAAATTTGAGAAACCAAGGTTTCTTTAACATTGGTAGTGTAAGAACAAAAGGAGTTGAGTTTAGTATTGCTTCTGACATTGTTAAAAACGATAATTTGACTTGGAATGTAGCTTTTAATACGACTTATATCGATCAAAATATTTCTGAATTAGGAATCACTGTTCCAGGTTTTCAAGGTTATTTGGCTGGAGATAATATCGCTGGTGGAAGTGGGAATAAAATTCTGATTAACTCAGTAGGATATGCGCCAAATTCATTTTTTGTTTACGAGCAGTTATATGATGCAAACAAAAGACCAATTGCCGGAGCATACGCTGATAGAAATGGAGACGGAAAAATTGATACAGCTGATCGTTACAGAGCTGATAAAGCAGCACCGGATTACACGTTTGGTTTGTTTTCTACTTTAAACTACAAAAAATTTGATTTTACAATGAACTGGAGAGCAAGTGTAGGAAATCATATTTTCGACAACGTAAGTTCTAATTTAGGTTATTCTGATGCTGGATTAAGAAGACAAACTGATTTATCTAACGTAAGTTCAGATTATTATAATACTGGTTTTACTTTTGAAGATAACGGAACACAACGTTACTTGTCTGACTATTTTGTAAAAGATGCTTCTTTTATCAAATTAGATAATGTTACGCTTGGGTACACTTTTGATAAAACAGTGATTAAAGCTGCTTCTTTAAGATTCACAGCTGGTGTTCAGAATGTATTTGTTCTTACAAAATACAATGGTTTAGATCCGGAGAAATTCAACGGAATTGATAATAATGTGTATCCAAGAGCAAGAACATTCTTGTTTGGAGTGAATGCGAATTTCTAATAGTAGACTGAATCAAAAATTTAAAAATAAACAAAATGAAAATATCATTTAAATATATATCTTATTTTTTCCTATTCATTTTAGGAATAAGTATGACGCTTACTTCGTGTACGGACGATTTAAACGTGACGCCAAAGGATGATGATGAATTTCTATCAGAAGCCTTTTTTAAAGATCCGGCATCGTATAAAGAAGTATTAGCTAAACTATATGCAGGTTTATATGTTGGAGGAAATGATGGTGATGGAGATGCTACGAAACCGGGGCAAAATCCTGATATTGCTGGACTTGGAGGTGACTTTAGCAGTTACTTAAGATTACTTTTTGTAACGCAGGAATTTACAACAGATGAAGCTATTATTGCTTGGGCTGATGGTACGTTACCAACTTTAAATACTCAAACATGGTCTGCGGATAATGAATTTTTAGCAGGAACATTCTCAAGAGCATTTTATCACATTAGTGTTGCAAATGAGTTTTTAAGACAAACTACTGATGAGAAATTAACGGCAAGAGGTGTTGATGCAGGTTTGAAAGCAGATATTGCAAAATTTAGAGCTGAAGCTCGTTTCTTGAGAGCTTTCTCTTATTATAATTTAATGGATTTATTCGGAAATGTGCCAATCACAACAGAAAATGATCCTGTTGGATTCTATTATCCGGTGCAAAAATCAAGAGCAGAAGTTTTTGCTTATGTAGAATCTGAATTGAAAGATTTAGACAATAGTTTAGTGGCTTCAAAAGCAAATGAATACGGAAGAGTTGATAAAACTGCAGCTAAATTTTTATTAGCACAAATTTATTTGAATTCGAAAGTATATACAGGTGTAGACAGAAACAATGAAGCAGCTACATTATGTAGTGAAATCATTACTGGTTCAGGATATACTTTTGCAAATGTTCCTTACCGTTACTTATTTTCTGCGGATAATAACAGAAATGGTGCTGAAAGTGAATTTATTTTTCCAATTATTGGAGATGGTAATGCGATTAGGGCTATCGGTGGTGGAATGAGCTTTATTATGCACGCTTCTATTGGAGGTAGCATGAATGCGGCTTCCAGAGGAATGGACGGTGGATGGCAAGGAATCAGAACTCGTAGAGAGTTTGTAAACCTTTTTCCAGACGAAACTGCAACTGCAACTGCAGATAATAGAGGTACATTTTACACAGCTGGTCAGTCAAAAGATATCAACAACGTTGCAACTTTTACAGATGGTTACGCTGTAACAAAATACATCAATGTAAATTCAGATGGTTCTGCAGCGCAAAGAAATGATATGCCAGATATTGATTTCCCAATGTTTAGATTAACGGATGTTTATTTAATGTATGCTGAAGCAACTCTTAGAGGAGCTACTACCGGAAATATTAATACAGCTTTGGGATATATCAATCAAATTAGAACAAGAGCAAACGCACAAACAATTACACTTCCTCAATTAACACTTGATTTTATTTTAGATGAAAGAGGAAGAGAATTATTTTGGGAATGTCACAGAAGAACTGATTTGATTCGTTTTGGAAAATTTACTGGTGGATCTAAAATCTGGCAATGGAAAGGTGGATCTATAAATGGTAATTCTACAGATGCAAACAGAGATTTAATGCCAATTCCTGCAAGAAACATTCAGGCAAATCCAACATTAAAACAAAATCCAGGGTACTAACATCTTATAAACATTAAAATGAAAAATATATATAAAATTTTAATCGCATTTATTGGTGTATTGGCTGTTTCATGTAATGCTGATGATGTAGACAATAGACCCGTTATTGATGCAGGAACTGCTCCGGTATTATTAACACCAAAGTCTGATTTTAGTATTGTACTTACAAAAGATACAGAGAAAGACATTGCTACAACAGTAACATGGAATAAGGCAACTTATACCGGAATTCAAACAATTGTAAATTATACTATTGAAATTGCAAAAGCAGGTACAAATTTTGCCAATCCAACAACTGTGTCAAATACAACTGCGCTTTCAAAAGAATTAACAGTTGCCGAATTAAATTCTGCGGTACTTAATGGGGGTTTTACTCCATATCAGGAAAATAATGTTGATGTTCGTATAAAGTCTGTTGTAGGAGCTACAGGACTTCCTCAATATTCTAATTCCTACACAATTAAAGCAACTCCTTATGCTGCTTGGGCAAACTGGGGTTTAATTGGTTCTGCAACTCCTAATGGATGGAATGATCCAGATACTGATTTAAATTATGATTTGGCTACTAAAAAATATTCTTATGTTGGACCATTAGTAGTAGGCGAAATTAAGTTTAGATTAGATGATGGTTGGGCTACTAATTATGGAGATGATGGTAATAACTTATCATTAGATCTTGGAGGTGCTAATATTCCTGTTCCAGTAGCTGGAAATTATACTGTTGAAGTTGATATCACTAATAAAAAATACACTATTACGAAAAACTAATATTTTCTTCAAATTAAAAATGGGGCTATCTAAGGATAGCCCTTTTTTAATCATACTAACCAATCAACCACATATTATGAAAAAAATTATACTAACCACATTTCTGTTGTTGTCAGTGACAATTTTTGCACAAAAGCAAGATGTTACTTACTCAATAAACCCTCCAACTTTTGAGGATACAACACCAATCACCATAACTATTCCAGGCACAAGCATCAATGAAGTTCCATGGGGTATAGACACTACTCATGCATTATATCTTTGGTCATGGTGTTATGATGTAAACGATGCAAACCAAATGGATTCGCCATCTAACGGTTCCTGGACTGTTTCAAATGAAGCAAGCAGATTTACCTACAATGCGGGAACAGATACTTATACAAAAACATTTACACCATCTGTTTATTTTAACAGAAATGGAATTGGCAGAATAGGATTTCTTGTAAAAGCAAAAGACGGATCGGGTACAAAACAATCACAAGATATTGTGGTCGAAGTCGGTTCTTTTCAGGCAACACTGACTGCTCCAACAGAAAATAGTGCCAGCGTTATTGCTTCAGGTTCAAACTTTGCAATTGCAGCAACTAACACAAATGGCGCGGCAAGTTATACCTTAAAAGCAAACGGAACGATAATAAATACTAACGCAAGTACATCAAGTTATACTTATTCTCATATTAATGTTACAACCAATCAAAGCTACGAGCTAACTATAGTTCAGGGAGCAACAACAATCGTAAAAAAGTTTTCTGTAATTGTAAATCCCAATACAATTTCACAAGCTATGCCAGGAGGTTTGGTTGATGGAATTAATTATAATTCGACTGATGCAACAAAAGCAACTTTGGTTTTAGATGCGCCTTTAAAAGATTTTGTTTATGTTGCAGGAAGTTTCAATAATTGGCAGCCTTCATCGGCGTACGCCATGAAAAAAGATCCGGCTTCGGGCAAATTCTGGTTAGAGCTAACTGGGTTAGTTTCAGGAATAAATAATACCTATCAATATTGGGTTGTCGATGCTACTCCGCTTGCCAATTCTCCTTCGTTGGTAAAAACAGCAGATCCTTATTCTAGTTTGGTTTTATCTCCTTTTGACGATGCTGGAATTCCTTCAATTTCATATCCAAACATGCCAACTTATCCGGTTGGACAAAACTTTGAAGTTACGGTTCTTAAAACCGGACAAACGCCATACAATTGGCAAGTAACTAATTTCACAAAACCTGAAAAAGAAAAATTAGTGGTGTATGAAGTTTTAGTTCGTGATTTTGATGCAGCCAGAAATTATCAAAGCTTAATTGACAGAATCGATTATTTTAAAAATCTTAAAATAAATGCCATTGAATTAATGCCTGTAATGGAATTTGAAGGAAATGAAAGTTGGGGTTATAACACTTCATTTCATATGGCTCTGGATAAATTTTATGGAACTTCAGATAAGTTAAAAGAATTGATTGATTTATGCCATCAAAACGGAATTGCAGTTATTCTCGACGTTGCTTTAAATCATGCTTTCGGAAGAAATCCGATGGTGAGAATGTGGATGAACGATCCTGACGGAGATGGTTTTGGATCGCCTACAACTGAAAACCCGTATTTTAATACTGTTGCAAAACACAGTTATAATGTTGGTGAAGATTTTAATCATCAATCATTAAAAACGCAAAACTATGTAGATCGCGTCATCAAACAATGGATTGAAGAATACAAAATTGATGGTTTCCGTTGGGATTTAACCAAAGGATTTACACAAGCTTGTACAGATGCTGATCAGGCTTGTACGAATGCATATCAACAAGACAGAGTTGATATCTTGAAGAAATATGCCGATTATTCCTGGAGTCTTGACCCAACACATTATACCATTTTCGAGCATTTAGGAACTGACGCCGAAGAACAACAATGGGCAAATTACAGAATTACAGAAACGCCAAATAAAGGAATTATGATGTGGGGAAAAATGACAGATCAATACAACGAATTGTCAATGGGATACAATAGTAATATTTCAAGAATGTCAAGCGCAAGTCGTGGGTTTACTGCAAATCGTTTGATGGGTTATGCAGAAAGTCATGATGAAGAACGTTTGATGTATAAAAATTTACAATACGGAGCTTCAAGCGGATCTTATAATGTAAAAACATTAAATACAGCTTTATCAAGAATGTCTGCGATTGGTGCCGTTTCACTATTGATTCCCGGACCAAAGATGATTTGGCATTTTGGAGAATTAGGTTGGGATGATTCTATTTTTACGTGTAACAATGGCACCGTAAATAATGATTTTGATGCTACTTCGGGAGATTGTAAATTAGACACAAAGCCACAGCCTCAATGGACAGAAAACTGGCTGGGAGATTCAAACAGAAATAAAATCTACAACGACTGGGCAAAAATGATTGCACTTAAAATCGCAGAGCCTGTATTTTTAGGAACACCAACAATTGCAAATGCAAATTCATTATCCGTAAACATAAAAATTACCAATAGTAATTTGGTTTCAACGCAATTAAAAGATGTTCTGATTTTAGCCAATTTTGATGTAACAGCACAAAATGTTGCTACTGGATTTCAATATACAGGAAGCTGGTACAATCTAATGGACAATACTTCAATAAATGTTACGGATGTAAATGCCCTAATAAGCTTAGCGCCTGGAGAATACAGAATTTACGGAAACAAACAAGCGAATTTAGCCATAGAAGATTTCGAAAAAGGAAGCTCGGTTAGTTTACATCCAAATCCGGTTTCTAATTATTTTACTCTAAATATTGCAACTACAAAAGTTCAGGTTTATGCGGTATCCGGACAATTAGTAAAAAGTTTTATAGCCAATGGAAATTCCGAGTTTCAGTTTAATGTAAGTGATTTAAAAACAGGATTATATATTGTTAAAGCTTTGAATGCAGATAATGAAACGCAAGTAATGAAGTTCATTAAAAAATAAGTTTTGGTTTTGTTAGTAATGCAAAAAGGGCTGCCTATTATTGGCAACCCTTTTGTTTTTCTGACGTTTTAAAATTACTTTTTTTCGTCGCTATATTCGCCTATCATCGCAAAATATCCAAATGTACCCAAGCCTAAAACAATAAGAGGAGTGAGAATGAAAAGGATTATAATGCCAAAGACAAGATCATCTTGTTTGTCTGAGAGCAATTTAGGCAATCCAAATTCAAATACACAAAAGTACGCCGCGGCAATAGCTAATATAGCCCATAAAACACCTAAAACCTGTTTGATTGTATTCATTATTATTAAATATTAAAGGTGATTCGTTTTATTTTTATTATCGATATAAACCATTCCAATTACAAAGCACACCGATGCAATAATTATAGGATACCAAAGTCCGTCAAGATAAAAATCAGCATTTCCGGCTTGTTTAGAATGTGTTACAAAATAAGTTGAAATGGCAGGAAGCAAGCCTCCAAAAATTCCGTTACCAACATGATACGGCAATGACATTGAAGTATACCTGATTTTAGTTGGAAACATTTCCACTAAAAAAGCTGCAATTGGGCCATAAACCATTGTAACAAATAAAACCTGAATGAAAACCAGAAAAATGATTGTCCATTCATCGCTGGTATTTATATTGATTGAAACACTACTTTGAGATTCTTTTTCGTTATTATTAAAATCTTTCTTCTTCTCAATATACGTAGTTCCGTCAGTGTAGGTTTTTGAAATAGTGGTAATTACATCATTATTTTTTGTTGTTTCAATGTTTTGCGTAGTTTTTTCTACAATTTCAGTTTTATGATTTACATCTGTTGTTTCATACATCATTTTATAAATAGGTCGGTAAAATAAAATGGCAAGTAACATTCCACCCATCATGATATGTTTTCGGCCTATCTTATCACTTAACCATCCAAAAACAATAAAAAACGGAGTTCCTAATAATAAAGCAATTCCCAGTAATTCATCCACTTGAGATGATTCTATATTCATTACTGTTTTCATGAAACTCATGGCATAAAATTGGCCTGTGTACCAAACAACGCCTTGCCCCATTGTAGCACCAAATAACGCTAATAAAACAAATTTCAAGTTATATCGGTTACCAAAGCTCTCTTTCAGTGGATTTGTACTTGTTGTTCCTTCTTTTTTAGCTTTAGCAAATACAGGAGATTCATCCATGTTTTTTCGAATCAAATACGAAACGCCAACCATAACGATAGAAACCCAAAAAGGGACGCGCCATCCCCAGGTATCAAAATCTTCAGCCGAAAGAATATTTTTAGTGACAAGAATTACCATCAACGAAATAAATAATCCTACAGTTGCTGTGGTTTGAATCCATGATGTCCAATATCCTTTTTGTCCTTCAGGCGCATGCTCGGCAACATAAGTAGCTGCTCCGCCATATTCTCCACCAAGAGCTAAACCTTGCAGTAAACGCAGAATTAAGACCAATAAAGGAGCTAAAAATCCAATAGTTTCATAACTCGGAATACAGCCTATTAAAAAAGTAGAACCACCCATTAATAATAAGGTAGCCATAAAAGTATATTTCCGACCAATAATATCACCAAGTCTTCCAAAAAATAATGCACCAAATGGACGAACTACAAATCCCGCCGCAAAAGTGGCCAAGGTCGATAAAAATGCTGCGGTTGGATTATCACTCGGAAAAAATTTAGTAGAAATCACAACAGCTAAACTTCCAAAAATGTAGAAATCATACCATTCTATCATAGTTCCCATGGAAGAAGCAGAAATTACTTTCCAAATACCTTTAGTAGAAGTTTCGTTCATAAATTAGTGTTGTATACTTGTTAGTAAATAAAACTATAAAATATTATTTCACGAATATAAAAGATAATTTTTTAATTTTTTGATACTTTTTTAACAAATATTTATAATTTATTCGCTTCTTGAAATTTAAATAAGAAATAGCTGATGTATACTTTAAAATAAGGGAATTTTAGCAGAAAAGGCATTAAATTTTAATAAGATTTATATAGCATCAAATAAAACAAGAAAAAAGAAGAAGTAAAAAGATAATTTTACCGCAAAACTCACCAAGAAGAAACACAAAGGTTCTCTAAAGCTATAAATTAAAACTTTGCGAACCTTTGCGTAAACCTTAGGGCTCTTTGCGGTATAACTTTTTGCGGTAAAATTTGAGGAAAGTATTAAAAACAAAAAACCCACTCGGTTGAGTGGGTTTTTAAAGGTGGTGCCTCCAGGGATCGAACCAGGGACACATGGATTTTCAGTCCATTGCTCTACCATCTGAGCTAAGGCACCGTGCTGATTGCGGGTGCAAAGATAGAATCATTTTTCATTTATCCAAAACATTTTTTTAAAAAAATCAATTCGTACCTTCGCATTTGTAAATAATAAAATATGGTTTTAACGGTTGATGTTGGTAATACTCGAATTAAAGCTGCTGTCTTTGAGGGAAGTACTGTTCTTGAAAATTTTGTTTTTGAGAAGAATGAACTCGAAAAAAAAATTGAAAAAATTTTAAAAAAATTTCAAAATTGCTCTGATTTAGTCGTTGCATCAGTCGGAAATATCGAAAAACAATCTTTTTTGGCTTTCGAAAACCAGCTAAATATTCATTTTTTGACACATGAAGACGTTTTTCCCTTCATCAATAAATATGCAACCCCAAAAACTTTAGGAATCGACAGAATGGTTTTGGCTGCCGGAGCAACTTTGCAGTTTCCAAAACAAAATAGGTTAGTAATAGATGCAGGAACTTGCATTACCTACGATTTTATCGACGAAAATGACAATTATTTGGGCGGAGCAATTTCTCCCGGCCTGAGATTGCGTTACGAAGCTTTACATAATTACACAGCCAGACTGCCTTTGCTGGTATTAGAATCTCCTGATTCCTATATAGGAAACTCCACGCAACAGGCGATTCATTCAGGAGTTGTTAATGGCTTCGTCTATGAGATTGACGGTTTTATAGATGAATATCGGGCAAACTTTTTAAATTTTATAATAATTTTAACGGGTGGTGATGCAGAATTTTTGGCTAAACGATTAAAAAATACCATATTTGCCAATTCAAATTTCCTTTTGGAAAGTTTGAACCAAACATTTCAATATAAAACCGAAAATGATTAAAAAAATTATAATAAGTGCTTGTTTGCTTATCTCGTTCGTTTCATTTGCTCAGCAAGGTACTTCATCACCTTATTCTTTTTACGGAATTGGAGATGCAAGATTTAAAGGAACCCTCGAAAACAGATCTATGGGTGGTGTTGCGGTAGAGCAGGATAGTATTCACTTGAATATTGATAACCCGGCAAGTTATGCTAGTCTTGGACAAACAACTTTTACTGTTGGTGGAACTTTTGGAGGTAATACTATAAAAAGCGATACAGAATCATCAAAAGCACAAAGATCAACTTTTGATTATTTAGCATTAGGAATTCCGATGGGTAAATTTGGAGCTGGTTTTGGTTTGATTCCGTTGTCATCTGTTGGATATAAAATTTCAGATATTAATACCGGAGCAGGTGCTGTAAACAGCCAGCTTGAAGGAAAAGGAGGAGTAAACAGAGTATTCTTTGGTTTAGGATATAAAATTACTCCAAAATGGAATATTGGGGCTGATGTGCAATACAACTTTGGTAAAATTACGACAACAACTATAGAAGGTATTGTAGATGTTCAGGGCGCAACAAGAGAAACAAGTTCATCTGAATTGTCAGGAACAAGTTTTAATATTGGTACCATGTATCGAACAAAAATTGATAAAAAATTAAATTTATATACAAGTTTAAGTTACTCTTTTGCAAGTGATTTAAGATCAAATAGCGCAAGAATGATTGAAGTTGATGGTGATCCTGATCCTTATGAATATCCTGCTTCTACAATTACATTAAAATTGCCAAACAAAATAACTTTTGGTGCTGGTATCGGAGAAGCAAGAAAATGGTTAATTGGTACTACATTAGCCTTTCAGGGGAATGGACAACTGGCTAATTATTACAATACAAGCGATAATGTTCGTTATGAAAAATACTCGAAATATGCGTTTGGAGGATATTATATTCCTAATTATACGTCATTTTCAAGTTATTTCAGCAGAATTACATACAGAGCAGGTCTTAGATTCGAGAAAACAGGTTTAATAGTTAATGATCAATCAATTAATGATGTTGGGATGACTTTAGGAGCTGGATTTCCAATTACAGGAACTTTTTCAAATGTAAACTTCGGAATCGAATTTGGTAAAAAAGGAACTACATCTGCAGGCTTAGTTCAGGAAAATTATTTAAACTTTAGTTTGAGTTTCTCTTTCAACGATAAATGGTTCGTGAAAAGTAAATTCAACTAAAACATAAAATTGCTGTTTTTTTAAGCTCAGTACAATTTACTACATTTGGCAAATGAATTTACCAAAGAGATATATTATAACCGTTGTCACAGTTTTTGCTGTGACACTGTTTTTTGGATGCGAAAGTAATTTTAAGGACGTTCAGAAAATGGACTTTTCAGAATTTGTTCCAGGAAGTGATGCTGATACTGTAAATATAAAATATACGGATTCAGGAAGAATAACCGCAGTTTTGAAAAGCCGAAAAATGCTTGACTTTTCTAATCTTGATTTTCCGTTTACAGAATTTCCTAAAGGAATCGATGTTACCTTATATGATAAAAAACTAAAACGTACTTTTATAACATCAAATTATGCTGTATCTTATAAACAAACCGGGATCATTGATTTGCAGGGAAAAGTAAAAATTACTTCAGAAACCGGCCAGATGCTTGAAACGGAGCAGTTGTATTTTGATCAGAAAAATGAATGGTTTTATACCGAAAGAAAATTCAAGCTTACAGATGCAAAAGGCGTTTCATACGGACAAGGAATTGATTTTAGTAAAGATTTTAAAGTGATAAATTCACAACGAATAACAGGCGAATTAGAAGCCGAAGAATAAAATAGAGATTATGGGCATACTAAAATATACACAATACGTTTACTTATTAATTGCAGTTGCGTTTATTTATGACGGAATTACAAAGCTAAATGATCCTACAACTAATCCGTGGTTAAGTTTTTTGATTGCCGGTGTGAGTATTTTTATGTTTTTCTTTAGAAGAAAATATGCTAAAAGATTTGACGATCATTATAAAAAACAATAAAAAATGGAAATTAGTATTATAATACTATGTTTAATACTATCAGCCTTTTTTTCAGGAATGGAAATAGCTTTTATTTCTTCCAATAAAATTTATCTTGAAATAGAAAAAAAACAAGATAATTTTCTTTCTCAAATCCTCACAAAGCTTACCGAAAACCCTTCAAAGTTTATTGCAGCAATGCTTATTGGCAACAATGTGGCTTTGGTCGTTTACGGCTTTTATATGGGAGATTTAATTCTGAAATGCGTTACTGGTTTCGGATATCAATTCTCGAACATTACAAGTTTGTTGGTGCAAACGGTAATTACGACTATTGTCGTTTTAATTACAGCCGAATTTTTTCCAAAAGTTTTTTTTCAAATCTATGCCAATTCCTTAATTAAGATTTTTGCAATTCCGGCCTATCTCTTTTATAGATTGTTTTATTATGTGTCAACTTTTTTTATCTGGATTTCAGATTTTATTTTGCGAAAGTTTTTTAAAACAGAAGGAGATCAGGTTCAACTATATTTTAGTAAAATTGAATTAGGAAATTATATTACAGAGCAAATGAGTTCTGTGGAAGAAAATCAGGAAATGGACTCTGAAATTCAGATATTTCAAAATGCTTTAGAATTTTCGGGTGTAAAGGCGCGAGACATTATGACGCCACGAACAGAAATTGTAGATATTGATCTGTTTTCCAATATCTCAGAATTAAAAGAATTGTTTATAGAAACCGGCTATTCAAAAATTGTAGTGAGCCAAAATTCACTCGATGATATTGTAGGATACGTGCACTCATTCGATTTGTTTAAAAAACCCAAAACCATTAAATCGGTTTTAATGACGGTGGAGTTTGTTCCTGAAACAATTTCTATAAAAGATGCTCTTAATCTGCTGATTAAAAAACGAAAAAATGTTGCCGTTGTTTTAGATGAACATGGAGGGACTTCTGGTATTATAACTATCGAGGATATAGTCGAAGAACTTTTTGGAGAAATTGAAGATGAGCACGATTTAGACGAAGAATTGATAGAGCAGGAGTTAGGAGAAGGAAAGTATTTGTTTTCGACTCGTTTAGACGTAGAGTATTTAAATGAAACTTATAAATTGGATATTCCGGAAGAAGATTCATACGGAACTTTAGGCGGATTCATTGTGAATTCTACTAAAGAAATCCCTCAAAAAGGAGATGAAATCGTCATAGATTGCTATCATTTTGTCATTGAAGAAGCGTCTAATAAGAAAATTGAATTGGTAAAAATGACGATAAAGGAGTAATTTTTTTAGGAATTAAAAAAAAATGTGTAAAATAAAACACTAGTTGTATTGTTATTAGCTAGATAATTGTATTTTCGCAAACTGAATATAAAATTAACGATAATAAAAATGGCAGTTTTAGCAAAAATTAGACAGCGTTCCGCTTTATTGATAGGAGTTATTGCACTTGCATTATTTGCATTTATAATACAAGATCTATTCACAAGAGGAAGCTTCGGTCAAAGTTCAAAAGATGTAGGAAGCATCGATGGAAAAGATATTTCATTTGAAGACTTTAGAGTTAAAGTTAGTAATGTTGAAAAAAGTGGTCAAGGAATTTCTTCTACTGAAGCTGCAAACAGAGTTTGGGATCAAGAGGTTTCGATCGCTTTATTGTCATCTCAGTTTGACAAATTAGGATTGAGAGTTGGTGAAAAACACATTTTGGAAGTTTTAAAAACAGATCCGAATATTGGTAAAAATCCAATGTTCTTAAATGCTGCAGGTGTTTTTGACGTTGCAAAATTTAAAGAATACTTTAAAACAAATCCTGAAGCAGCACAATACATTTCTGCAAAAGAAAAAGATGCTGAATTAAACGCAAAATTTCAAATCTACAATACATTAGTAAAATCAGGTCTTTACACTACAGCTAGTGAAGGAAAATTGAAATATGAAATGGAAGCTAACAAAGTAAACTTTGCTTATGCTGCTGCATTATATTCTTCAATTAAAGACAGCGACGTAAAAATTTCTGATGATGAAATTGTAGCTTACATGAAGAAAAACGAGAAAAAATTTAAAGCTGATGCAACTCGTGAAATTCAATATGTTTTAATTGAAGACAAAGCTTCAAAAGAAGACGAAGCTGAAATTAAAGCAAAAATCACTGCACTTTTAAACGGAAGAGTAGAGTACAATGCAAAAACAGGTAAAAACGATACATTACCAGGTTTTAGAAACGCAACTAACATTGCTGAATTTGTAAACTCAAATTCTGATGTTCCTTACGATTCTACATACGTACCTAAAAACAATTTGCCGGCTGTTGATGCTGATAAATTATTTAGTTTACCTGCAGGAGCAATATACGGACCATATATTTATGGAAGATATTATGCTATTTCTAAATCTTTAGGATTTAAAGCTGGTGTTAATGCGAAAGCAAGTCATATCTTAATTGGTTACGAAGGATCTCAAACTCCAAATACAAAAGAAAAAAGAACTAAAGAAGAAGCTAAAGCTAAAGCAGAAGAAATTTTAGCACAGGTTCAGGCTAATCCTGATAGTTTCATGATGTTGGCTTTTACAAGTTCTGATGATTCATCTGCACAGCAAGGTGGTGATTTAGGATATTTTGGTCCAAACCAAATGGTAAAACCATTCAATGATTTTGTATTCAATAACGGAATTGGAAAAGTTGGTTTAGTTGAAACTCCTTTTGGATTTCACATTATCAAAATTACAGATAAACAAGACGGAATTCGTTTAGCTACAATTGCTCAAAAAATTGAGCCATCTGAAGCTACTTCTGATAAAGTATTCACATTGGCAACTAAATTCGAAATGGAAGCTGCTGATAAAGATTTTGCTGCTACAGCGAAACAATTAGGTTTAAAAGTTGCTGCTCCTATTACTGCAAAAGCAATGGATGAAGCATTTGGTCCTTTAGGAAACCAACGTAACATTGTAAGGTGGGCATTTGATAAAGAAACTAATACTGGAGACGTAAAACGTTTTGAGTTAGCTAATATTGGTCACGTAATTGCACAATATAAAAGCGAAAACAAATCAGGTTTAGTATCTGTTACTGTTGCAAGACCATACGTAGAGCCAATCTTGAAAAACCAGAAAAAAGCTGAAATGCTAAAAGCTAAAATGACAGGATCAAGCCTTGAAGCTATTGCTAAAAGTGCCGGCGTTGCAGTTCAACAAGCGACTAATGTAACCTTAGACAATCCGGTTTTACCTGGTGGAGTTGGACAAGAGCCTAAAGTTGTTGGTAATGCATACTCATTAGCAGCAAATAAAGTTTCTGCTCCAATTGAAGGAAACACAGGAGTATATGTTGTTAAAAATATTAGCACAGTAAAAGCTCCTGCAATTGCAAATCACGCTGAATATGTTGCTAAAATAAAAGCACAAAGCGCATCTGATGCAAGCAGAATTTTACCAGCGTTGAAAAACAATGCTAAAATTGAAGATAATAGATTGCAATTTAACTACTAGTTATTAGTAGATAAAAGAAAAATATAAAAAACCCGAAGCGTTCATTTTGAATGTTTCGGGTTTTTTTGAATCTAAGTTTTAAAGTAATTTTTTTATCAGCGTTTAAAACTATAATAAAGAATTACTCGTATATAATTCGGAATAAAAACTGAATTGTCCGCAATTGTTTTATAAGGAATAAATGTTTTTCTTTTTCTATTTGTTAAGAAAATTCACGATAATTTCGTAATAAAATTCGCTCTATTTTTCTTTAGTTATATAGGAATAATAGAAATATAATTTAAAAAATTTGTGATATTGAAAATATTACAGTTAATTTGTCCGAATTTTTATTTTAACAAATTAGATTATAGTTAGTTAGACTTATTGAAATTTGCAGATAAATGGTAGATAATTACTCTAAAAAAATAAAGCATTTGATGTTTTTTACTTTTAAATTTTTAAAAAAGAGGCCGAGGGTTTACTCCAAAATAGAAAATCATATTTTCGGGATAATTACTGAACTTTTAAAAGTGAGCAGTACTGATATCAATGTCGACGAATTAGGTGGTAAGTATTATTTAAGTAACGAAGAACAGCACTTTAAAGTTACGATCTTAAGCAATGATTATGTTATCAGGCTTACTAATACTCGTGATTCTGTTGCTGAAAAATATGATAAATTTTTTGTTGAAGATGTTTTAAAAGCGGTAAAAGAAGAGAAACATCGCAGAATGGAATTGGTATATGATTCTATTACAAATAGTATCGAAAAAATGGCCGAGCGATTACATAATACACTTATTGAATCTAATGGACAGGAAAATCAAAAAGTTCGACGATTAGAAACAAAACAAAATAACAAGAAGGTAAACTTTTAATTAGTTTATTTTCTTGCAATAGATTTAGGCTTTCGATTTATTTTTGCAAAATCATTTCGTCGTAGGAAAGTATAGTTTCATACCCTTTTGAAACAAAATAAGCTTTCGGATCTTCTTTAGAAATTACCATTACAAAATCACCGCCCCAGGCGCCAAGGCTTTTAATAACGCCGTTAAAATCCGGAAAAGCTATTTCTTTAATAGTTCGAATTTCCAATATATTACTCAATTGAATTTCATGTTTTTGAAGAGCCAAAGCAAATTCTTTTGTAGTTTTAGCATTCAAAACCAAATCAGTTATTTTATTATTAGCCGAAATATTTTCAGCTAAATTTTCATTTTTGTTATTATAATACGCGCTTATAGCAGATTTGCTGTTTTGTTTCTTATTAAGGTATACAAAGTGAATGTTTTCAGTAAAATCAGGATTAAAATCTAGAGTTTCAACAATTGGTAAACCCTGATCCAAACGATAAGTAATAGCAGTATGATTTTGTGCGCAGGCAATATCGTAACCACTGCCTCCAAAACTGTTATTAAGCAGCGTAAAAGCATCAATTTTTGCCCATTGTGCTATATTGTTTAGTAAAGTAGAGGAAGTTCCTAATCCCCAATTTTTTGGAAAAGTAAGATGAGTGCTTATTTTATATCCTTCAGCATCATTAATGAAAGCCGGATTTAAAAGATAAGCTTCGTGTAAAATATTAATTAAAGTAGTTCTTACAGTTTCAACCTTATCCTGAACATTATTTATAATTTCAGAAAAAAGAATAACGTCTTCAAACCAAATGTGATTATCGTAGTTATAGCTCTTCCATTGTATTTCCTGATTTAATCCACTTTCGACAACTAAATTTTGACCAAATTTTGTGGGTAAAGCAAAAGCTTTCGCACCATCTAAAACCAAGTATTCACCTGTAATTAAGAGTTTTCCGTTACTATAAAAGGTTGTTTTCATTCTTGTTTCAGCTCTTCAATTATTTTCTTAAATTTTCAATAAACTCAACTACAGCACTATGTGAAATAGCATTTTTCTTGAAATGAGCTTTAATTAAATTACGTTCGCTTTCAGTAGCTTCAAACTGATTGATGATATTGTTTAAATGCATTTTCATGTGGCCTTCCTGAATTCCGGTTGTAGTTAACGAACGCAAAGCAGCAAAGTTTTGAGCTAATCCGGCAACGGCAACAATTTGCATTAATTCAGAAGCAGATGGTTTTTCAAGAATTTCCAGACACAATTTTACCAAAGGATGTAAAGAAGTTAGTCCGCCAACGGTACCTAAAGCTAAAGGAATTTCCAACCAAAAAGTAAATATTCCGTTTTCGATTTTAGCATGCGATAAACTGGCATACTGGCCATTGCGTGAAGCATAAGCGTGTACGCCGGCTTCAATTGCTCTAAAGTCATTTCCTGTTGCCAGAATAACGCCATCGACACCATTCATAATACCTTTGTTGTGTGTTACGGCTCTAAAAGGTTCAACTTCGGCAATTTGCACAGCCTGCACAAAACGCTCAGCAAATTCTTGTGGATTCGGAATGTGTTTTTCCGTTAAATCTTCAACAGGGCAAGATACTTCAGCTCTTACAAGGCAATTCGGAACATAATTAGACAAAATACTCATAATTACAGTAAGCGTTTCATTTTCTGAAAATAACTCAGAATTTTGAAACTCTTCTTTTAAAGTAGAAGCAAATTGTTCGAGACAAGAATTGATAAAATTAGCTCCCATGCTATCCTTAGTTTCAAAAGTAGCATGAAGCTGAAAATAGTTCTCCAGTAAACTTCTTTTGTCTTTAAGCTTAATATCTAAAATTCCTCCGCCACGTTGCTGCATGTTTTTGGTGATGCTTTGCGTGTCGGAGAAAAGTTTAGATTTTATATTTTCGAAGAAAGATTGCAGTTTTGCAGCATCTCCATTAAAAGTAAAATGTACCTGGCCAATTTTTTCTGTATCAATTACAGTTGCTTTAAATCCGCCGCGTGTTGCCCAATATTTAGCAGATTTTGAAGCTGCGGCAACAACAGAACTTTCCTCAATTGCCATTGGGATCGTTTTATAACTTCCGTTAATTAAAAAATTTGGCGCAACTCCTAATGGAATATATAGATTGGTAATCGTGTTTTCTATGAAATCGTCGTGTAATTGTTGAAGCCTTTCATCTGAATTCCAGTAATTTCTTATTATATTAAGCGCTTCGTCAGGCGTTGAAAAATATTCGTTAGCGATCCAGTTTATTTTTTCTTTTTTGGATAATTTAGAAAATCCGGCAACAGCGTTGTTCATTTTCAGTATTTTAAATAGTAATGTTGTCGCAAATATACCAATTTAAGGGTTTGTTTGTAAACTATTTAAAAATTGAAAAGTACGCAATCGTTATTTTTTTTAACATTTAACACTTAAAATGTGTATTATGTTTATTTTTTTCACTAAAATTGGGCTCTTTTTATATTTAAATTAATTCAAATGAATACAAGTAAACTTACTGTTATATTTTTGTTTTTAGTTGCTACCGTTTTTGGCCAGCAAAAAATTACAGTCGAAAATATTTATAGTGGAGCATTTCGTGCCAAGGGAATGGATGAATTGCAATCGCTAAAAAACACAGATCAATATACTGTTCTGAATGTTGATCAGGCTAACAGAAGCATGCAGATTGATTTATATGACTTTGCAACGCTAAAAAAAGTATCAAATTTAATCGATACAAAAAACCATAAGGAACTTGCAGACGGAATCGACAGCTATACTTTTGATGCTTCTGAAAAAAAGATTTTAATTGCTTGTAATACAAACCAAATTTTCCGTCACTCTTTTACAGCAGATTATTTTTTGTATGATATTACATCTAAATCGCTAACAAAGCTTTTTGATTTTCAGATTCAGGAACCGACTTTTTCACCTGACGGAACTAAAATTGCTTATGCAAAGGAAAACAATTTATATGTTTACGATGTTGCTTCAAAAAAATCAACAGCAGTTACCACTGATGGAAAGAAAAATGCAATTATAAATGGTATTACGGATTGGGTTTATGAAGAAGAATTTGCTTTTGTGCGTGCATTCGACTGGAGCAAAGACAGTAAAAAACTAGCTTACATTCGTTTTGATGAAAGTGCCGTTCCGGAATTTTCAATGTCAATTTTCAAGAAAGATTTATACCCAACGGTTGAAACATTTAAATATCCTAAAGCCGGAGAAAAAAATTCAGTAGTTTCATTACATGTTTATGATGTTGCAGGAAATGCTGGTAAAAAAGTTGATTTAGGAAATTATAATGATTTTTACATAGCAAGAATGCAATGGACAAATGATAATAATACATTGTCGGCTCAGGTTTTAAACCGCCACCAGGATAACTTAGATTTACTATTTATTGACGGTACAACCGCTACAGCAAAAGTTGTTTTGAATGAAAAAGATAAAGCTTATGTTGATGTTACAGATAATTTAACTTTCTTAAAAGACAACAGTTTTATCTGGACCAGCGAAAAAGACGGTTTTAATCATATATATGTGTATGATAAAACAGGAAAACTTAAAAATCAGGTTACAAAAGGAAACTGGGAAGTAGTATCTTACTACGGTTTCGACGAAAAAACTAAAACTATTTTCTATCAATCTACAGAAAATGGTTCAATTAACAGAGATATTTACCGCATTGCTTTAGATGGAAAAAACAAAGTTCGTTTAACTACAAAAGTTGGAACAAGTGCAGCGACTTTCAGTCCAAATTTCCAATACTTTATTACAACTTTCTCTAGTAATTTACAGCCTACAACTTATACTTTAAACGAAAGTAAAACCGGAAAAGAAATTCAGGTTATCGAAAACAATCAGGCACTTGCTGATAAATTGAAAGCGTATAATCTTCCTGCTAAAGAATTCTTTGTTTTAAAAACGGCTAAAGGAAATGAATTGAATGCATGGATTTTGAAACCAAAAGATTTTGATCCTTCAAAAAAATATCCGGTTTTCATGTATCAATATTCTGGTCCGGGATCTCA
Organism: Flavobacterium chryseum; assembly: GCF_004362015.1. Lineage (GTDB taxonomy): Bacteria > Bacteroidota > Bacteroidia > Flavobacteriales > Flavobacteriaceae > Flavobacterium. The sequence continues at coordinate 500,113 of NZ_SNWW01000003.1, read as the reverse complement.
ACAAGTAAATAACGATTGGAATAATACAGACGATTACTGGTTTCTTTCGCTTACACAACAAGGTTATATTGTAGCTTGTGTTGACGGTAGAGGAACAGGTTTTAAAGGTGCTGATTTCAAAAAAGTAACTCAAAAAGAATTAGGAAAATACGAAGTTGAAGATCAAATTGATGCTGCAAAAGTAATTGGAGCATATCCATACGTTGATGCTTCAAGAATTGGAATCTTCGGATGGAGTTATGGTGGTTTTATGGCTTCAAACTGTATTTTTCAAGGCAATGATGTTTTCAAAATGGCAATTGCAGTTGCTCCGGTAACCAACTGGCGTTTTTATGACAGCGTTTACACAGAAAGATACATGCATACGCCACAGGAAAATGCAAGCGGATACGACCAAAACTCTCCAATAAATCACGTTGATAAATTGAAAGGTAAATTTTTATTGATTCACGGATCTGGTGATGACAACGTTCATGTGCAAAATTCAATGCAGATGATGGAAGCACTAATTCAGGCGAACAAACAGTTTGATTCTCAAATATATCCTGATAAAAACCATGGTATTTATGGTGGTAAAACGAGAATTCAGCTCTATAATAAAATGACTAACTTTATAAAAGAAAATTTATAATATAACTTTATCAACCTTAATAAATAGTGAATAATATGGAAGAAACTCAAGTGAAAACGGCGCATCCAAAAGGACTGTGGGTTTTGTTTGGAACGGAGATGTGGGAGAGGTTCAATTTTTATGGAATGCGGGCTTTATTGACTTTATTTCTTGTTAACTCATTGTTGATGAAAGAAGAAGAAGCCTCATTGATTTATGGAGGTTTTCTTGGGCTTTGTTATTTAACACCAATGTTAGGCGGATTTGTTGCCGATCGTTTTTTAGGTAACAGAAATTGTATTTTATTAGGTGGATTATTAATGGCTGTTGGGCAAATGTTATTGTTTACCAGCGGAAGTATTTTTGAATCTAATCTGGCAGTAGCTAAAGCTATTATGTATTGCGGATTAGGTGTTATTGTTTTTGGTAACGGATTCTTCAAACCAAACATTTCAAGTATGGTGGGAAGTTTGTATCCAAAACAAGAAAAAACAAAACTAGATACAGCTTTTACTATTTTTTACATGGGAATCAATATTGGTGCTTTCTTAGGCCAGTCTATTTGTCCTTTGTTAGGAGATGTTAAAGATTCTGGAGGAATTAGAGATATTCACGCTTTTAGATGGGGATTTTTGGCGGCTTCTGCTGCAATGCTTATCGGAACTGTTCTTTTTTACTTCTTAAAAAATAAGTATGTAGTTTCTCCGGAAGGAAGACCATTAGGAGGTTTGCCTTCTAAAAATGTAGCAGAAGATTTTGAAGAAGGAGAATCACAAAAAGCTAATTTTTCTAATAAAGCGCTTACTATTGCAGGAATTGCATTTATTGCTTTAGGGTTCTTTTTTCATTATGCTGTAGGTCAGAATTTAATTTATACTTTGATTTATTCTAGTGGATTGGCTTTGGCCGGATTAATTATTTCAGATACTTCTTTAACTAAAATTGAAAGAGACAGAATTATTGTAATTTATATCGTTTCGTTCTTTATTATTTTCTTTTGGGCTGCTTTTGAACAGGCAGGTTCATCATTAACTTTTATAGCCGACAATCAAACGGATAGACATTTCTTTGGATATCTAATGCCTCCGTCAATGGTTCAAATTTTTAATGGATTATTTGTAGTTATAATGGCTGTTCCTTTTAGTATACTTTGGGATACTTTGAGAGCAAATAACAAAGAGCCAATTTCTCCCGTAAAATTAGCTGCCGGTTTAGTAATAATCTGCGTGAGTTTCTTTATGATTGCAACTCAGGTTTCTTATATAGGAACATCTGGTTTGTTATTGGTAAAATGGCTTATCTTATTATATTTCTTAAATACATGTGCTGAGTTGTGTTTATCTCCAATTGGTTTATCGTTGGTAGGTAAATTATCTCCAAAACGTTTTGCGTCATTATTATACGGAGTATTTTTCTTATCGAATGCATCTGGATATGCTTTAGGAGGAACTTTGGGTTCTATCTTACCTGCAACTGGTGATAAATTCGTAAAAGCAAAAGAATTAGGAATTGATCTTCAGGCAGTTTTAGATCATAAAATAACACCAACAGCAGAGCAATTATCGCTTTTAGAGCAACACCAAATTAGTGCACATAATCACTTTTTTGCCGGATTCGAAATTCATAATCTATACGAGTTTTTTATGGTTTTTGTTGTTCTTACTGGTATCGCAGCAATTGTCTTATTTGCGTTGACTCCATTCTTGAAAAAAATGATGCATGGTGTTAGATAATATGGAAAACAATACAGCTTTAGAGGAAATTCAAAATTTTAAAGGTAAATATCCAAAACAGTTGTGGTATTTATTTTTAGTTGAAATGTGGGAGCGTTTTTGCTTTTATGGAATGAGAGGGGTTTTAGCTTTTTTTATGGTAGACCAATTAGGTTTGCTCGAAGGAAAAGCAAATCTTCAATATGGAGCTATTCAGGCATTTGTTTATGCTTTTACTTTTATTGGAGGAATTTTTGCAGATAAAATTTTAGGATTTAAAAAGTCACTTCTTTTTGGAGGAATCGTGATGATTTTAGGTAATTTACTTATTGCTGCAAATCCGCATGATTTCTTTTATTACGGAATAACACTTTCTATTATTGGAACCGGCTTTTTTAAACCTAACGTTTCGTCAATGGTTGGTGAATTATATCATGAAAAAGACGGAAGACGTGACGCTGGTTATGGATTATTTTACGCCGGAATTAATATAGGCGGAATGCTGGGAGGCGCTATTCCTATTTATTTAGGAAAAAATTATTCCTGGAGTTTATGTTTTCTTTCTGCAGCAATTGTTATGATTATTGGTGTTGTTACTTTTCTTTTAACAAAAAAACATTTAGCACCAATAGGAAATTCTCCTTTAGAAAATCATACTCCTAAAAAACGTAACCTTTATGAAATAGCCGTTTATGTAGGATCATTTTTAGTAATTCCATTGGTTTATATCATGGTTATAAATTCTGATTTTACGGAGTATTTTATGTATTCAATTGGTGTTGCGGCATTAGTATACTTTTTGTTTGAATTATTGAGAATAGAAGATAGAAAACAACAATATAAACTTTTGGCAGCCTTTGTATTTATCTTCGGATATTTCATGTTTATGGCAATCTCTGAGCAATCAGGTGGTTCTTTGTCGTTGTTTGCAAAAGATAACTTAACAAATAAGCTGTTTTTTTTTCACATAGATCCAAATGTGGTTAATAATAGTATAAATTCATTGTATGTTATTATTTTTAGCCCTTTAGTTGGATTGTTATGGATCTTTCTTTACAAAAGAAAAATCGAACCTAATACCGTTATTAAATTCGGATTCTCTTTTATATTGTTAGCCGCTGGTTTCTTTATTTTTTATAGCGCCAGATTTTTTATTGATGAAAAAGGATTAAGTTCTCTAAATGTATTTGCCCTGGGTTACTTGTTGTATACACTTGGTGAATTATGTATTGGACCAATTGGAATGTCTGTAATTACAAAATTATCACCAAAAAGATTATTTGGTATGATGATGGGGCTTTGGTTTTTATCAAGTGCCTTCGGGCAATTTGCTGCAGGAAAACTTGGTTCAGAAATGTCGAATGCAAATACCGGAACAACTTTAATGTCTAAACTTATTGCTTACACAGATGGATATTATCAATTGGCATTATATTCTTTAATTGCAGGTATTGTTTTGATTGTAACTACGCCTTTGATAAAAAAATTAATGCAAGAAGTAAAATAGATACATTTTGCGATTTAAATTTTGTTTAGCTTTGTAAAAAATTAAAATGACCATGAAAAAAATATTTTTAATCGCCTTGTTTATCGCTGGCGCCTTTGCTTCGCAAGCACAAGAGTTAAAATGGTATACTGATGTAAAAGAAGCAATTACGGTAAGTAATAAAGAAAATAAACCAATGCTGATGTTTTTTACAGGAAGTGATTGGTGCGGATGGTGTATTCGTTTGCAAAATGAAGTTCTGAAAACAACTGAATTTCAAAAATGGGCATCAGACAACGTTATTTTGGTGGAATTAGATTATCCTAGAAGAACTCCTCAGGCTCCTGAAATAAAAAGCCAGAATAATGAATTGCAACAAGCTTTTGGTATTCAGGGTTTTCCAACGGTGTTTTTTACCAGTGCCGAATCTAAAGATGGAAAAATTAACTTTAAAGGTCTGGGTCAGACGGGATATGTTGCTGGTGGTCCATCTGCTTGGTTAGCAGTAGCTGAAGGAATTGTTCATCCTAAAAAATCCTAAATAAAAGACATTTTTAATTAAATATATCTAAAACTCCTTACAGCAATGTAAGGAGTTTTTTTGTTAGGTAAGAAAAAGTTTTCAATTATATATTTGGTAATTATTATTTTGATATTTTATTGGTGATAAAAAAACATATAATTTATTTTTTATATTAATAAAACTTGTAAAATTAAAATATTATGTTAATTTAGTCGTGCTAATCTAACCAACCAAATTGATATGACTAAAAAATTACTTATCCTACTTGTTTTTTTTGGTTCATACCTGTTGCATGCTCAAAATCTAGTTTGGAGAACAAATATGACTGATGCTATCGCAATAAGTAACGAACAAAGAAAACCGATGTTGATCTTATTCACCTCCTCAGGTGTAGCTGACAATCTTCAAAATGAAATCTTTAAAACACCAGATTTTGCCGTGTGGTCACGTGACAATGTTATATTGGTGAAATTGGACTTATCTGATATTAATGCTTCTGATAGTGATAAAGAACAAAATGTACGGCTAAAAGATGCCTTTGGTGTTGTCGAATTGCCCGAAGTTTGTTTTGCAAGTGCTTCTGTTAGGAAAAACAAAACAACTTTTAGCGCTTTAGGCAAACTTTCCTATAAACCAGGTGGTGCAAAATCCTGGATTAATGAATCAAACGCGATTTTACATCCTGTAGAAAGCGAATAACTAAAATTTAAATTAAGTTTCTTAGTTTAATTTGTAGGATCCCTTTTCAGCAATTGTATGAAAAGGGATATTTTTTTAAATTATCAAGCATTCATTACCAATCGTTTTGATATTTAAAGGCAATATTTATTTTCATTATCATATTTTTTTTTACTTAAAATATCAAATCTACTTTTATTGAGTTTTGTTTACTTTTTTAACTCATTGAATCTTGTTTTTTAGTGTTATTATGTTAAATTGGTTCAAAATATTAACCAAATCTTCTATTATGACCAAAAAACTACTTATCCTACTATTTTTTTTAGGTTCATTATTTGTTGAATCTCAAAACTTGGTCTGGAATACAGACATGAGTACTGCAATAGCACTTAGTAATGATCAGAGAAAACCGTTGCTTATCTTTTTTACGACAAAAGAAACAGCAGATAAAATTCAGAATGAAATATTTAAAACTTCTGATTTTGAATCCTGGTCGGCTAAAAATGTTGTTCTGGTAAAACTAGACTTGTCGGATCCTACGGTATCTGAGAGTGTTAGAGATCAAAATCTTTCTTTAAAAAATGCTTTTGGAATCGATGAACTACCCCAGGTTTGTTACGCCACTGCATCTATTAGAAAAGGAAAAACCAATTTCAGTTCATTAGGAAAACTTGGCTATAAGTCCGGAACCGTAAAGTCCTGGATATATGAATCTGATTTACTTTTAAATCCTGAATAAATTTCAATTTCTTAGTTTAATTTAAAATATCCTTTTTCGCGAATAGAATGAAAAGGGATATTTTTTTTCAGACAACTGGCTTCCCAATATTTTTGAAAAGAATAGGAATTAGTGGCATCTGCGACAACTACTTTTGGATTTACTTCTTCCAATAAACGATCTAAATTTATTTTTGGCGATTGTGTAAGTACAATAATATTCGATTGAATTTTTTTTGGATAAACGCCGCTGCTATCTATGAGAAGAATTCTTTTATTATTAAAAAATAACGTGTTTTTGATTGGATTAATTGCTTTTAAATGCCCAAAATTCCCAACTAAATAAGCATCGAAGATTCCGTTTTTTGATCCATTTTTTAAGAGACTGTCATTTGTAAAAAGCGCAATATTTCTTCCAGTTCTCTCTGTAATAATTGTTTTTTTCTTTGCATTAAAAACAATTAATTCCTGTTGATTTTCAATTTCCTTTTTTGTGAAAATAAATGAAATTTGTACTAGAATTATTGTGATCAGAACGATTAGTAATTTGTTATAATTTGGATTTTTGAGCCAAACTATAGTTGCTATAGTCAACAGATAAAAAGTTACTAAATAGTAAAAATTGAAACTAATATCTCTTATTACAAATGATTGAAATGAAGCTACATAATGTATTATTAGATTTAAAAGATAAATGCTTTTTTCAAAAATGACAACGATAAATACAGGACAACTATGAAAAACAGAAATCACCATAACAATAATTCCGGCTATCATTATAAAAGATAAGACTGGTAAAATTAAAATATTGGTTACAAAGAAGAGTCCGGGAAACTGATGAAAGTAATACAAACAGATAGGGAAAGTGCCTATTTGAGCGGCAAATGAAACGGTTAAAGCTTCCCATATATAATTTACAATCTTATTTTTTGGATCACAGATGTTTTTTAATAATGGCTGAAGCCAGAGAATTGAAAATAAGGCGATATAACTCAGCTGAAATCCGACATCAAATAAAAAATAAGGTTCGAAAAGTAATATCAGTAAAACGGAAACCAATAAAGTATGATAAGTATTAGTGCTTCTGCGTAAATGATTGCCAATGGCCAAAAATGAAAACATAACTACAGAACGCAAAACCGGTGGAGAAAGTCCGGACACAATCGCAAATAAACCTAAAGAGATTAAAATCGCCATTAATTTTATAAAAGAACCTTTTCTGGTATTAGGGATTGGTTTTAAAATAAAAAGAATAAACAGCATAATAAAGCCAACATGCAGCCCGGAAACAGATAAAACATGTGTTGCTCCTGAATATTGGTAGTCCTGAATAATATCTGCAGAAATATCTTGCTGCTGCCCTAAAATTAATGCCATTGCAACATGCATTTCGGCTCTGTTAAAATTAGCTTTTTCAAGATTTGTAACGATTCTTGTATTTAAGCGCGAAGCATAAAACCAAATGTCTTTTTTGATTTTTCGGTTTACTCTAATCTCTGATTGCGTAGTGTAAATTTGCGCATATATTTGTTTGTTAGACAGGTATTTGCCATAATCAAATTGATATGGATTTTTGGCAGAACTACTGGCTTGCAATGCTGTTTTTACCCGAATTACGTTTCCTGTTATAAGTGGATTCGCCGATTTCTGTTTCTGTATGTTTACGATAATTTTTCCATTATAATTCTCGTTATCAATACTATTAATAATGGCGACAAAACGATCATTATAATCATTGCCTTTTATTTTTTCGCGTAATGTACACGTAATAAAATGTGGTTTTTCGAAAGCGTTTTTGAAATGTAAATAATTTGATTTTTGAAGAGAATCGGTATTAATTAATAAGCTGATAATGCCAATGAAAAATGAGGTGAAATAGGTAATTATTCCGAAAACAGAATTTAGTTTTTTGTTCTTTTTAGAAAGAAAATATAAGATCGAAAGGAGTAAAAGGCTAATAATTAAAGCAATTGAACTAATCTGAATTGTTGGCTGCCAGTAATAACAAACCAAAATGCCCAAAATAAAGCCAATCGTAATTTTAATCAAAGGGAAATCTAATACTTTCATGAGTTAAAAGTATTAAAAATTTGTAAGAAAAATAATATTTTATTAAATAATATTACTCGATAATTCTGTTGATTTGCACAAATGAATCATGATAATATAATTCTTTTGTAGACGAAATGATTACGCCTTTTGAAGTTGAAGAGTGCACAAATTTTATCTCATCAGAATTTACTTCAGTAATTAAACCAACGTGATTAATTCGATTGCTTTTATTGGTTTTAAAGAAAATTAAATCGCCTTTTTTGGCCTCATCAAATTTAATTATTTTTCCAATTTTAGCCTGATCGTAGGAAGGTCTGGGAAGGTTTATATTTTCAGATTCAAAAGTGGTGAATACCAGACCGGAGCAATCAAAACCATTTCTGGTTGTTCCTCCAGCTTTATAAGGCACGCCAATATTGTCGGTTGCTTTTTCAATTAAATTTTTAATAATTGATTTATTTTCTTTAGATCCATTTTTGTTTGTTGCAACTGAACTTGATTTACAATAAGCAAATAGTGTAACAATAAACAATAAAGAGAGAATCTTCGTCAAAGCTAAAATTTAAGGGTTTAAATCGGCAACGATAAGTTTTGCAGTTTTTTTACTGGCTCCAACGCCGCCCAATTTCTGCTCTAAGATATCATAATTTTTCAACAGTTTTTCACGATAATCCGGTTTTAGTAATTTTTGCAATTCTTCTTTAATGCGTTTTGTATTGCAGTCATCCTGAATTAATTCAGTTACAACTTCCTGATCCATAATTAAATTGACAAGCGAAATGTATTTTAAAGTAATAATACGTTTTGCGATTTGGTATGAAGCCCAACTTCCTTTATAGCAAACAACTTCGGGAACTTTAAAAAGAGCCGTTTCTAAAGTTGCAGTTCCGGATGTTACTAAAGCCGCTTTTGAAGAGCGAAGTAAATCATACGTTTTATTCGAAACAAATTTGATGTTTTTATTACTGATAAATTGCTGATAAAACTCAAAATCCTGACTCGGTGCACCGGCGATTACAAATTCATAATCCTGAAAATCATCAACAACACTAAGCATGACACTAAGCATTTTTGTGATTTCCTGCTTACGGCTTCCCGGTAAAACAGCAATAATTGGTTTTTCGCCCAATTGATTTTCTTTTCTAAAAGTGCTTTCATCAAATGGAGGCTGATTTTGAATGGCATCAATTAACGGATGTCCAACAAAATCTACAGGAAAATGATGTTTATCTTCGTAAAAACCTTTTTCAAAAGGCAAAATCACAAACATCTTATCAATATCTTGTTTAATAGCCTTAATTCTGTTTTCTTTCCAAGCCCAGATTTGAGGAGAAATATAATAATGAGTTTTATAATCTAAAGCTTTAGCCCATTTTGCAATGCGCATATTAAATCCCGGATAATCAATAAAAATTAAAACATCCGGTTTGAATTCACTAATGTCTTTTTTGCAAAAAGTAATATTGCTTAAAATAGTTTTCAGATTAAAAATAACTTCAACAAAACCCATAAAAGCCAGTTCACGATAGTGTTTTACTAAAGTTCCTCCGGTTTTTTGCATCAAATCACCACCCCAAAATCTAATTTCGGCTTGAGGATCTTCTTCATACAATGCTTTCATTAAATTTGAACCATGTAAATCTCCAGAGGCTTCGCCGGCTATAATGTAATATTTCATATCGATTTTTTTGAAAGTGTGTTTCCATTTTCAAACACAACATTTTTTTGCAATGCAAAGATAAGATTTAAATAAACAAAGTCGAAATAGCCAAAATAATCACAGCCAAAATAACACCTCTTGCCATAAATTCTTTGTTCATTTTTAAAAGAATTGTAAAAACAACCAAGTCTAAAACAGTACCCAAAGTAATTACTTTTCCTAAATATCCATATTGTCTAATGGTTTGAAGTCCTGTCGAAACATCAAAAGGCGTAAACAGCGTAATGAATAAATAACTTCCAAGCATCGAAGTAAAAATTCCGATAAAAAAACCAATAATTAAATCTTTTTTATCCATTTAATTTCCAGGTATTAAGTTGTTGCATAGTATGATGTGCTGTTAAATCAAATTGTACGGGAACTATAGAAATATAGCCATTTTCTAAAGCCCATTCATCAGTATCTTCTCCCTGATCTTCGTTGACGAATTTTCCGGTAAGCCAATAATAATCTTTACCAAAAGGAGTTTGTCGTTTATCAAATTTTTGAGCATAATAGGCTTTTGCCTGACGACAAATTTTTATCCCCTTAATTTCATTTTCTTTTAGCTTCGGAAAATTGACATTTAGAACTACGCCTTTAGGTAGTTTATTGTCAAGCGTTTCCAGCGTAATTTTTTTAATGAAAGATTTTATAGGCTCAAAATCGGCATTCCAGTCATAATCTAATAATGAAAAACCAATGGCCGGAATTCCCTCAATTCCTGCTTCAACGGCAGCGCTCATGGTTCCGGAATAAATTACGTTTATAGAAGAATTAGATCCGTGGTTAACGCCTGAAACACATAAGTCAGGCTTTCTTTTTAAAATTTCATTTACAGCCAGTTTTACACAATCAACGGGAGTTCCGGAACAGCTATATTCAGCAATAGGATCTTCTTCTTTCGAAATTTTATCCAGATACAAAGTATTGTTGATGGTAATGGCATGTCCCATGGCACTTTGAGGTTTGTCCGGAGCTACAACAATCACATCTCCAATGGTTTCCATAACGCTTATCAAAGCTCTGATTCCGGGCGCCAGAATACCATCGTCATTGGTAACTAATATAAGTGGTTTTTCTTTTTCCATAATTTAAAAATAGTGCCGTTTCATGACTGTTTTGGCAGCTTTATAAAAGCAAATGTAATAACAGATTTTGGTAGAATACTAACAAATAAAATAAAATTTGTCAACTTAACTTAAGTTGTCTTTGGTACTTCAAACATTTTTATATCTTTAACAAAAAATTATAGTGAACTTGGCTTTACTGGCTTAGTTTTTACCGTAACTTAGATTAAAAAATTGATGAATGCTATTATTAAATTTATGAAAAGAAATTATAAAATACTTATAGCCGTATTATGCTTGTCTTTAACCTTATTTGCTTTTAAAATAAACGCTGATAAACAGGATGATCCGGACCCAAACAGAGATAAAACACTTTTAGAATTGCTTGCATTTGTTATTGAAAAAGGACACTACAGTCCGGCTGAAATAAATGATGACTTTTCGAAAGGAATTTTTAAAGATTATATCGATGCACTTGATCCTTCAAAAAGATTCTTTTTGCAATCAGATATTGATGAATTTAAGCAATATGAATTGCAGTTAGATGATCAGTTTTTGAATAAGGATTTGACATTCTTCAATCTTACTTATACAAGATTGATGAAACGTATGGAAGAAAGCAAAAAACGCTATAAAACTATTTTAGCGCAACCTTTCAACTACAATGTTGATGAGACTTTTAATGCCGATTATGATGCAATTCCTTATGCAAAAAATCTAACAGAAATTAATGAAAGATGGAGAAAGCAAATTAAATTGTCTACTCTTTCTTCGTTAGTAACAAAACAAAAGTTAGAAGAAGATAAAAAGAAAACAGATCCTGCTTATAAAGTAAAATCGTTTGAGGATCTTGAAAAAGAAACTCGTGATAGTTCGTTAAAATCTTTAGACGATAACTTTAGTCTTATTAAAGATTTAAATAAAGAAGATTGGTTTTCTGTGTACGTGAATTCTATTATGACACGTTTTGATCCGCATACAAGTTATTTTGCTCCAGAGGAAAAAGATCGTTTTGATGTAAATATCAGTGGAAAATTAGAAGGTATTGGTGCAAGATTAACTAAGAAAAATGATTTTACTCAAATTGATGAATTAATTTCAGGCGGACCAGCATGGAAAGGAAAACAACTTGAGGCCGGAGATTTAATTTTGAAAGTAGCACAAGGAAACGAAGAGCCTGTAGATGTTGTAGGTATGCGTTTGGATGATGTTGTGAAAAAAATTAAAGGACATAAAGGAACTGAAGTAAAACTTACCGTTAAAAAAGTTGACGGAAGCATTAAAGTTATTTCGATAATAAGAGATGTTGTTGAAATTGAAGAAACCTATGCTAAATCTAGTATTGTAGAAAAAAATGGATTGAAATACGGTGTAATCTATTTGCCTAAATTTTATATTGATTTTGAAAATAAAGATGGTCGTGATGCCGGAAAAGATATCGCTCTTGAAGTAGAGAGATTGAAAAAAGAAGACATTAACGGAATTGTACTTGATGTTCGTGATGATGGTGGTGGATCTTTATCTACTGTTGTTGATATTGCTGGTTTATTTATCGAAGAAGGACCAATTGTTCAGGTAAAATCAGCAGGAAAAAAGAAAGAAGTTTTATACGATAAAGATAAAAAAATCGAGTGGGATGGACCGTTAGTAATTATGGTTAACAGTTTCTCTGCTTCGGCTTCAGAAATTTTGGCTGCTGCAATTCAGGATTACAAACGTGGAATTATCATTGGAAGTAAACAAACTTATGGAAAAGGAACTGTTCAAAATGTTCTGGATTTAAATCAGTTTGTTCGTAATACAAATTATGGCGATTTAGGAGCTTTGAAAATTACAGGTCAAAAGTTTTACAGAATCAACGGAGGTTCAACTCAATTAGAAGGAGTTCATAGTGATGTTGTTATGCCGGATCGTTATGCTTACTTAAAAATGGGAGAACGTGATATTGACAATGCAATGCCCTGGGATAAAATTGATCAGGCTGATTATAATACTTGGAACGGAAATCAAAAATTTAATCAGGCAATTGCAAATAGTACAACAAGAATTGCTCAAAGTCCTCAATTTAAATTAATTGAAGATAATGCAAAATGGATTGATGTTAAGAATAAAGAGAATACTTATAGTTTAAATATCAATAGTTTTAAAGCAACTCAGGAACAAGTTGAAAATGAAGGTAAAAAATACAAACCAATTTCAGATTATAAAAATAATTTGGTTTTTAAATCTTTGCCTTATGAAGAGCTTGAAATTAAAAATGACGCTACTTTAAAAGAAAAAAGAGAAGCTTGGCACCAGGCATTATCTAAGGATGTATATGTTGAAGAAGCATTGAATGTTTTAGATGATTTGCAATCAACAGGTAATGGTGCTAAAGGCGCTCCATCAAAAATGAAAAAAGATAAATTAGTAAAATCTTAATTTCTCAGAAAATTAATTTGTTATTTGAACGCTCCGAAAGTTTTATATTTACGGAGCGTTTTTTTATGGATTTAAGTTAAAAATAATATGATGAAGAGTTTTGTATTAATATTTGTAAGTGTGCTGTTCTTTTCCTGCAAAAATGAAGTTGAGAAAAAGGAAGTCGTAAAAGAACAGGAAGCTCAATTTGTGTCAAATCAAAATACAGATTCGTTGTATACTTTTGCTTATTTGCCTACATCAACTACTAAGCAAATCGTTAAGCATAAATATTATACACTTTCTTATTATGAAAAGTTCGAGCAGGCAGAATGGGTTGCGTATGAATTGAAGGCAGCGTATTTGAAAAACAATGATTTTAAAAGACCTTATTTTATTGAAGATCCAAAAGTAACTACAGGTTCTGCCGATTGGAGAAATTATAAAAAATCAGGTTATGATAAAGGCCATCTTTGCCCGGCGGGTGATATGGAGTTTGATAAAGAAGCTTATAATGATACTTTTTACACATCAAATATTTCTCCTCAAAAACATGATTTTAATAGCGGAATCTGGAATAGAGTTGAACAAAAAACGCGTTATTGGGCTGAAAAGTACAATGATATTTATGTCGTAACTGGAGGAATTTTGAAAGATTCGGATAAAAAAATAGGAACAGAAAAAGTATCTGTTCCTAAATATTTTTATAAAATTATTTTAGCCAAATCTGGGAAAGAACATAAAGCAATCGCCTTTTTGGTTCCGAATGAAGATAGTGATAAGTCAATTTATGATTTCGTAGTTTCTATTGAAACTTTAGAAAAAATGACCGGAATTGATTTCTTTCCGAATTTAAAAAATTTAAAAAGTAGTAAGGACTTTTAAATCGGCAATAGTTTGCGTTGGGTTTTCGGCTTTAAATACAAAGCTTCCTGCTACCAAAACATCTGCACCGGCTTCTACTAATTGTTTTGCATTTTTGTTGGTTACACCGCCGTCAATTTCAATAATAGTTGAAGCATTTTTACGTGTAATTAAAGCTTTTAGTTTTTTAACTTTATCGTAAGTGTTTTCGATAAATAATTGTCCTCCAAAACCAGGATTTACACTCATAATACAAACTAAGTCAATGTCATTAATCACATCTTCTAATAAATCGATATTAGTATGAGGGTTAATCGCCACTCCAGCTTTCATTCCTTCAGCTTTAATAGCTTGTAAAGTTCTGTGCAAGTGTGTACAGGCTTCGTAATGAACGCTTAAGATATTTGCTCCTAAATCGGCAAAAGTTTTAATGTACCTGTCCGGATCAACAATCATTAAATGTACATCAATTGTTTTTTTAGCATGTCTTGAAATAGCTTCTAGAACTGGCATTCCAAAAGAAATATTCGGAACAAATACTCCATCCATAATATCGATATGAAACCAATCAGCATCGCTGTTATTAATCATTTCGATATCACGTTGTAAATTCGCAAAATCAGCTGCAAGAACAGAAGGAGCAATAAGTGTATTCTTCATTGTGTGTAGTTGTGTTATTTTTTGCAAAGGTAGATTTTAGTTTGTTTAAAATGAAATTTTTTCGAACCATTAAGAGATTAAGAAAGTAAAGTTTTGGATGCTAAATTAACTTGCTTTTCAGTTAATTAAGAAGTTGCTTGATGAAAATTAATGCCTTAATGGTTCAAAAAACTCCAATAAAAAACTCCGGTAATCAGCCGGAGTTTCAATCATCAATCAAAAAACGAACAGTCAATCAAACTGTTGTTTACGGTAAAATTCCAAAGTTGAAAAATTCCAAATTCCAATAAAAGTTGGAATTTGGAATTTAAATATATTGAAATTTAAATTTTTATCCTAAATAAGTTTTAAGAATTTTACTTCTTGAAGTATGTTTTAATCTGCGGATTGCTTTTTCTTTAATCTGACGAACACGCTCACGGGTTAGGTCGAAAGTTTCTCCAATTTCTTCTAAAGTCATTGGGTGTTGATCTCCAAGACCAAAATACAAACGAACAACATCTGCCTCTCTTGGAGTTAATGTCTCTAATGAACGCTCAATTTCAGTACGTAATGATTCGTGAATTAATTCTCTGTCCGGGTTTGGAGATTCACCAGAACGTAAAACGTCGTAAAGGTTAGAATCTTCACCTTCAACAAGAGGTGCATCCATAGATAAGTGACGACCAGAGTTTTTCATTGACTCTTTTACGTCATTAACAGTCATATCAAGTTCCTTTGCAATTTCTTCAGCAGAAGGTGGGCGTTCGTTAGATTGCTCTAACAAAGCATACATTTTGTTGATTTTATTGATAGAACCAATTTTATTTAATGGTAAACGAACGATACGTGATTGTTCTGCAAGCGCTTGTAAGATCGATTGACGAATCCACCAAACTGCATAAGAGATAAATTTGAAACCACGAGTTTCATCAAAACGTTGAGCCGCTTTAATTAAACCTAAGTTTCCTTCGTTAATTAAATCAGGAAGCGTTAATCCTTGATTTTGATATTGTTTAGCAACCGATACTACGAAACGTAGGTTGGCTTTTGTAAGTTTTTCTAAAGCTCTTTGATCACCAGCCTTTATTCTTTGTGCTAATTCTACCTCTTCATCAGCGGTAATTAGGTCAACTTTTCCGATTTCTTGTAGATATTTATCTAACGATGCAGTTTCACGATTAGTTACCTGCTTGGTGATTTTAAGTTGTCTCATTGTATTGTCTCCTTATTTTTTAAAGTGTACAAATGGTTATACGTAAAGAGTTACGAAAAAGTTACAACATTTTGAAAAAAAAATAAAAATTCCCGTTTCATTTTTTTTGAAACGGGAATTTTTAGTACAATTAATTGCTTTATTAATTTGAAATTGAATCTTTTACTTCAAAAGTTTCTTTTAAAGAAACTGGAGTTCCATTATTTGTAAATCCTTCTAAACTTATTTCGAATGTTCCTGAAATGTCAGAAGTAAAGAAAGAAATTGTAGTTTCTTGATTCTCCAAAGATATTTCCGGTTGCCAAAGCAATTGATATCTATAATCCGGAATTCT
This sequence comes from Flavobacterium chryseum, assembly GCF_004362015.1. GTDB lineage: Bacteria > Bacteroidota > Bacteroidia > Flavobacteriales > Flavobacteriaceae > Flavobacterium. The sequence goes on along the minus strand of NZ_SNWW01000003.1, from coordinate 484,113 downwards.
TTCATATTTATTTTTATCTGTATAATCTTGTTTAAATGCCACTATTGTATTCTGAGGTCTTTGTATTTCTGTTTTTAAAATATAATCTCCCGTGGCTGAAGTTATATAATCATTGTTTTTGGTCGTAAAGTTTATAATTCCGTTAAAAGCTTTTGGTCCATAAAAATAGATGCCCGGAACAACACTAACTTTATATATGTTTTCTGTTTTGTAACTAAATAATTCGTTGACATTCTGAATTAATAACCCATCAACTAAAACCAATGCTGGTTCAGAAAAATAATTCATATCATAATTTATATCCCTAACACCTAAAAAGTAATTATTGTCTTTTTCACGGTAGTAAATTTCTTTTAGAACTTCTGTGATTGTCTCTTTTAGGCTGGGAAACATTGTATAATCGCCTAATATGTATTCTTTTGCCAAAGGCTGGTAAAATGGGATTGCTTTTAAATTAGTCGCTAAGCTGTCTTTTTTTAGAGAGTAATAGGCATTCTCTATTTGATTTGCTATTGATCTTTGCTCTATACTGTTTTTATAATCAGCAGTTAGATTAATTTCATAAGTGATTTTTAACTCTGACAAATTATTATAACCTTTGTTTTTGTCAATCTCTATTTTATAGTCATTTTTATCAATTTCAAAGACCTGAAAAGTGGCGTTAGTAAAGTTTGGATCTTTATCCAGAATAAAGATAAATCTTCCAAACTGGTTTGTTTTAGCAATTTTAAATGCAAAATCTTTACCAGGTAATGATAATGCTACACTTTTACCAGCAACCTCTTTTGGATTTTTAGTATTTGTAATAGTACCTGATAGTATTTCGCCCCGAAGTTCAGGAAGAAACGTGATCGAATCTTTTATTGCGTTTAATGACTCCTTTGTAGATTGAAGTTTTAAAAATTCAGAAGAATTCAGCTGTTTTTTTAATGGCAAATTATCAATTTTCTTTACAGAAATAGAATAACTTCCTTTGAAATTCTCAGAAATTAGTGTTTTTATTTTTAAGAAAACTTGTTCTCTTTCGTAAAATATTTTTTTATTAACTTCTAATACAAAACTCTCGGTTTTAGCCAAATTTTCAGGAATTGAATTATTTTCAGAAGTTTCCGATTGATTCTTTTGTAGCTGAGAATCTTTAGAAGAGATTATTTTTTTATTAGCAATGTATGGGTTAATTATTATGATATCAGTTAAATTGACTCTGTTGTCAATTTTATTTAGCATCCAATTTGTATAAGCTATAAGTTTGTAGTTACCTGTCTCAATTGTTGTTGGGATAAAGAAATCACCTTGTCCTTTTCCGTTATCCAGATAAATTTTATTAGTGAAAATAATCTGGTTATCATTATTAACAAGATCTACATATGCAATTTTACTAATTTTACTGAAAGTGTTGTTTGCTGGGTTTAAGCTATATAATTTGCAGTGTAGCGTTTCGCCAACAATTAATGTTGTATTGTTTAAATGAATAAAAATACTTTCATTCGTAGATTTACTTATAGTTTCATTTCTGTTTGATAAACTATTTTGTGCTATAGCTAATGTGTGAATTGCTATTAGCATTATTATACTGGTTATTTTTTTTAATCTATCCAAAATAAAGGTTTAATGTTAGATGAAAATGAAGTACAGTCACCACAAGGCGATGGAACAAATATAATTGTTGACAAATTGTCTCTATCGGAATAATATACTAGTTCAGGTACAGGTGATTGTACTAAAGCAAGAATTGTGTATCCTGCGCAACCCTGAACCCAGCAGTTCCCTAGCTCGATTGGTGTACAATCAACAAAAAACGGAGGGAAATTAGTGTCAGTAGTAAATATGTCTCTAAAATTAAAGAAAATCCTTTTTGAAGAAATAGATGATACTTCAAAATAACCAATTATTTTTTCGTTTGGATTATCAGTTGATTTTAAATTTCCATAATTAAATCCTGGTTGAACTTGTGAGAACAAACTTGTAGATGTAGAAAGGCTTTTTAATGTTTTGTAAAAAGTGTACGATTCTAAATTTTGAACATATTGGCGTACTAAAATACTATATCGCTCACCGATAATAGGGTTTTTGATATCTATAAATCGTATTGGCAGATTGATACGATCTTCACTTAACCCTACTGTACTTAATAAGATTATATCGTCTGATTTTTTTGTAGAGTAGCAAATTCTTGTTTCCTTATTTCTGGGAACTCTTAAAAAATTTGGCGTTTGACTAAGATCATTAGGGTCTACTATGAGTTTATTTGGTGTCCAGTAAGGCGATATTATTTTATATGTTTCTTCATATTCGTACCTGTAAAATTGTGATTTTGCATTTGGATCATAACTGCTCACAACAATTTGTACTCCTTTATTTCCATCTATAGTTTCAATTTTTGGCTCCACGTTAATCTCATTAACAGTCGTTAAAGTTTCAGATGATGAGGAATATGATTTTCCATCTATAGTAGTAATGTTTAATTGATATGATCTTCCAGGAACTGCCTGAAAAGGATTTTTTGAAACATAAAGACCGGAAAAATCTTCTGCTTCAAATTCATAAGTATTATTTTCACTATCCGTTACATAAACAATTGCTCCTTTTTCAAAAGGTGGTGCATTTTCTTCAAGCCGATATGATCGGGTAATTTTTATTTCCTGTTTTTTTAATTCATTTGTAATTTTTGCCTGCACTACAAGAATACTTTCAAATGTAGAATTTGTTTGAAAAACATATTGCTCTGTACAACCACCTATAGAAAAACAAAAAAGTAGTAAAGCGGATGTCTTATATAAAAGTCTGATATGTCGGATTAGGAATTCCATTTGTTTTGATTATTAAAATTTGACATTGTAAGTTATAGTTGGAATTGGCACCGAAAATATAGATGTTTTGTATGCTTTTATCTCCCCATTTGTTGTAACAAAAAAGATAGAATACGGATTGTTTCTTCCTAACAGGTTATAGATTGATATATTCCAAAAGCTGTGTGATAACTTTTTAATTTTGTGATTTCCTTCGATATTAAAGCCTATATCCAGTCTGTAATAATCGGGAATTCTAAATTTGTTTCGATCACTATAAACTGTGTATTCCAGGCCATTGTAAACATAACTACCAATAGGGTAGGTTATTGGTCTTCCTGATTGATAAACAAAATTACTTGATATGCTATATCTTTTTGTAAATTTATAATTCATTACAGCGCTAACTTCATGAGGCTTATCAAAGTTTGTTGGAAAATAGTTGCCATTATTAACTTTTTCTTCATTAAATGGGCTGTCTGATTTTATAAAAGTACGTGAATAAGTATATCCTAACCAACCATTAAGTCTTCCGGCATTTTTTTTAAGCAATAATTCTACTCCATAAGCTTTTCCTTCACCTTGTAATAACTGTGTTTCTGTATTTTCCTTTAATAGTAATTCAGATCCAACTTTATAATCCAGAATATTGTCAGATTTTTTGTAGTAGCCTTCAATGCTTAATTCTATATTGTCGTTATTCAGGTTTTTATAAAAACCTAATGAATATTGTTGTGCATTTTGTGGGGCAATATTCAGGTCAGATAACTTCCATGAATCTGTAGGCGATTGGGTAGTGTTATTGGTTAGTAAATGAATGTATTGGTACGTTTTATCATAACTCGCTTTTACAGAGAAATCATCAGTAAACAAATAACGCATTGCTATTCTTGGTTCGAAACCTCCATACGTCTTGATAACTTCATTTTTTTTATAATGCTGGCTGCCAATTACTGTGTTGTCATTAATTGGGGCATTACTTTCATAAAATCTTTGAGTAGATTCACCTAAAGCCGAAAATGTTGAATAACGTAATCCAAGGCTAATTAATATTTTCTCACTTAAAGTGTAATTGTCTGCAAGATAAACAGCAGATTCTAAAGCCTTTTCATCATCTATTTTTATGGGAATTATGGTTGACTCAGGGCTTTTAGGATTAAGATAGCCTGGAGAAACGTTGTAAAGTTTGCTTGAAACCCCATAATTAAAAGAATGTTTATTATTAAGCGAGTAATTCCCGTTTATAATAAATTGAGTTTCGTTTAATTTATATCCGTAATCAAAAGAATTTAACCCCCCATTATCGTAATCAATATTAAATTTATACTCACTATTTGTAAATATTACATCTGCTTTGCTTTTATTATTAAAGGAATGATTCCATTTTAATGAAACTAACGCATTACTATATTTATAAACAGAATCTGAAGAGATACTAAAGCGATCCTTACTATAATATACTGTAGATTCAATATTATTATTAGCGCTTATTTTGTGATTGTATTTTAAAATTCCATCGAAAAAAGCTGCCTCACTATTTTTTAAAGATTCATCTTTTAGACTTTTTAAAATCCATTCAGAATAGGTAGTTCTTACGCCAACTAATAAACTTGATTTGTTTTTTATTATTGGAGTTCCAATAGAAAGATTGCTGGTTACAGATCCAATTCCGCCTTCTCCGGAAAATTTTTCCGGATTACCATTTTTTGTTGTAATGTCAAAAACAGATGATAATCTCCCTCCAAATCTTGCAGGAATACTACCTTTATAAATATCAACTTTGCTTGTTGTATAAGGATTAACAGCAGAGAAAAAACCTAGAAAATGAGAGGTGTTGTATAGAACAGCATTATCTAAAAGTATTAGATTTTGATCGTCTTTTCCTCCTCTAACATTAAATCCAGCAGAACCTTCTCCGGTAGTTTTTATTCCTGGTAAAGTTGTGGCTACTCTAAAAATATCTCTTTCACCAAGCACTAAAGGAATGTTTTTTATGCCCTCAACATCAATACTGGAGACTCCAGCAATAACATTTTTGACATTTTTATCTGCATTTTTCTTTATAATTACTTCATCTAATTCATTGATGTTTTCATAAAGGCTTACGTCTAATTTACCACTATCATAAACCATTACAGCTTCTACATCTTTTTTATGATTTATTGATTCTACTTCAATATAATTAAGGCCATACGGTACTTCAATGGTGTAATAACCTTCATCATTAGTAGTAGTGCTTGTGTTTTTGTTACGTGCCTTGATGCTTACATTAGATAGCGCTTTGTTTGTTTTTTTATTTTTTATAATACCTGAAATAGTGTATGATCTTGATTCTCCTGTCTTTTTTTCTTTTCCAATGAAGATTACGTTTGAAGAGACATTATTACTTATAGTATCATATTGTTGTTTGAACAAAGGCTTTGCTGAAGTTTTATTCTCTGTTTTAGTATTTTGAGAAATTGTTGAAGTTTCAAAATAATCGCTGGGTAACGAATCATAAATTATACTGTTTTTCGTTAAAATGATTTTTTTATCAGAAATAAAATAGTTGAAATCAGTTTTTTCGAAAAGACTATTCAATAGATCTTCAACAGAAACATTATTATAACTTTTATTAATTACAACAGGATTAGCATTAAACCAATTCTGATCAAAGTAAAATTTATAATCTGTTGATTTTTCAATGTTTTCTAATGCTGTTTTTAGATTAGCATTATTAAATTCGATAGATATTTTATTTGTTTTTTCCTGACTAAAAGATAATGCATGAAAAGTTAATAAAAACAGGGTGAGTATAATTTTTCTCATTTTAATTAGATACATTAGGAAGAAGATTATTTATTTCTTTTATTAAATTTTCAATAAAAATTTTATTATCCGATTCCTCTAATTGACTGTTATTGTTATAATATTTTTTTATTTGACTTTTATACTCGGGAAAAATTTTGATAACATCACTTTTTGAGGTTATCTTATAATACTCATTTTTGTACATCAGTACAAATTCGTTTTTTTCTTTAAATTCATCTGATGAATAGGTATTATTTACATCGGAATTTTTTTGAGCATCAATAACTTTTTCTCTTCTTTTATGATGTTTTATATAAAGTGCGTTGTTTTTCGAAAAAATAATTTCCTGATAATAACCGCTCATAAAGGCGGGATGTTCAGGATTATTAATTTCTATATTAATGAATTTTTTATTACGAAGCGTAAAAGAAGCAGTTTTTTCTTTGATTAGATTAATGCCCAAATAGTCGTATTCACCAACAGATTTCAAAACTAAAATATCATTATTAACATCGTATTTGAGTTTTAGGTTATAATAATTTTGACCTTGATAGTTAACATTGCCATTGCTGTAATCTTCTGTGAGGTAATAACTATGACTCTTGTCAAATGTTCTGTAAAAGTTTATATGACGTGGTCCATTATAAAGTTCTAGGTTTTCTTTGCCAACAGCTTTATCAAACCAACTGTATAAAGCGACATCATTGTTTGTTTGGCTACGGGTAGAGTAAATGTTTATGAATAATCCAAATAAAATAAAGAATGCAGATTTTTTTTGATAATTTTTCAAAAGAATATGTGGTTTTAATGTTTTGTTTTGGTAATTTCAAAAGTATCAAAAAAATGTTATAAAATTTCTGTTAATGTGTTAAAATGTAATATTATTGCTATTCTTTTAAACGAAAAACCCCAATTCAAATAAATGAATTGGGGTTTTCTATGAATAAACCTTTAGTAAACTAAGATCTGATTACTCTTTTTTATCCTCACGTGGAGGTCTTTGTAAAAGTGCTTTTCTTGACACTTTTTCTTTTTTGGTTTTAGGATCAACACCTAAGTATTTCACTTCAAATACATCACCCATGTTTACAACATCAGTTACATTTTCAGTGCGCTCCCAAGCTAATTCAGAAACGTGTAATAAAACTTCATTACCTGGCGCAGAAGTATATTCTACTACGGCTCCAAAGTCAAGCATTTTAATTACTTTAACTTCGTATGCTTCTCCCATTTGAGGTTTGAAAGTGATAGATTGGATTTTTGCCAATACCGCTTCAATTCCAGCAGGATCTGTACCTAAGATTTCGATTACACCTTCTTCGTTTACTTCATTGATTACGATAGTAGTTCCAGTAGCTTTTTGTAACTCCTGAATTACTTTTCCACCAGGTCCAATTAATGCTCCAATAAAGTTTCCAGGAATAGTTCTGGTAATGATTTTTGGAGAATGTGCTTTAACATCTGCATTTGGTTTTGCAAGAGTTTCAAGTAATTTTCCTAAAATATGCAAACGTCCATCACGAGCCTGAGCCAAAGCTTGTTCCATGATTTCGTATTTCAATCCGTCAATTTTGATATCCATTTGACAAGCTGTGATACCTTCTGAAGTTCCTGTTACTTTGAAATCCATATCTCCTAAATGATCTTCATCACCTAAAATATCAGATAAAACTGCGAAACGATCACCATCAGTAATTAATCCCATTGCAATTCCAGAAACTGGACGAATCATTTGAATACCGGCATCCATCAAAGCTAATGTACCAGCACAAACTGTAGCCATAGAAGATGAACCATTTGATTCTAATACTTCAGAAACAACTCTGATAGTGTATGGATTTTCAGCAGGAATCATATTCTTTAACGCTCTTTGTGCAAGATTTCCGTGACCAACTTCTCTTCTTGAAGTTCCTCTTAACGGACGAGCTTCTCCTGTAGAAAAAGGAGGGAAGTTGTAATGCAGATAGAATTTTTCTTCTCCTTGTTCAGATGGTGAATCAATTTGGTTAGCTTCTCTGGAAGTTCCTAAAGTTGCTGTTGCCAAAGCTTGAGTTTCTCCACGTGTAAACAATGCCGAACCGTGAACAGATGGTAAATAATCTACTTCACACCAGATTGGTCTGATTTCTGTAGTTTTTCTTCCATCAAGACGAGTTCCTAAATCTAAAGTTACATTACGAACAGCTTCTTTATTGGTTTTGTAGAAATATTTAGCAACTAAATCGCCGTTTTCTGCCAATTCTTCTTCTGTAAATAAGGCGCGTACTTCTTCTTTCACAGCATCAAATGCAGCAGAACGTTCGTGTTTAGCTGAACCTTTGCTTGCAATAGCGTAAATTTTATCATAAGCTGCTGCTTTTACTTTTGCGTAAATAGCATCATCTGTTTTTTCAGTTTCATAAGTACGAACTTCTTTTTTTCCAAAAGCAGCTGCCAGTCTTTCCTGAGCAGCAATTTGTACTTTAATATGTTCGTGAGCAAATTTAATTGCTTCTAACATTTCAGCTTCTGAGATTTCTTTCATTTCTCCTTCTACCATTGCGATAGAATCAGTTGAAGCTCCAATCATCATATCAATATCTGATAACTCTAATTGTGCACGAGATGGATTGATGATAAATTTACCGTCAATTCTTCCAACTCTGGCTTCAGAAATTAAAGTTTCAAAAGGAATGTCAGACAAAGCAAGTGCTGCCGAAGCGGCTAATCCTGCTAGTGCATCCGGCATAACTTCATCATCATGAGACATTAACTGAATCATAACCTGAACTTCTGCGTGATAATCACTTGGGAAAAGCGGACGTAAAACACGGTCAACTAATCTCATTGTTAATACTTCGCTATCACTTGGGCGAGCTTCTCTTTTGAAGAAACCACCAGGAAAACGACCTGCTGCCGCAAATTTTTCGCGATAATCTACAGTCAATGGTAAAAAATCAATACCCGGACTTGCTTTTCTTGATGATACAACTGTTCCTAAAATAACAGTTTTGCCAATTCTTACTACTACAGAACCATCAGCTTGTTTAGCTAAACGTCCTGTCTCGATTGTGATGCTTCTGCCATCACCTAAATCGATACTTTCTACAAATAATTGTGGAATCATAAATTTTTTCCTTATTGGTTATACAATGGGTTTTAGTTGTGTTGTAGTTGTTGTGTGTAGTTGTTGTTAATCTAAAACCCAATGAAAAACCAAACTTTTTTTCTTTTTAAAAACGCTTGTAATATATATAATCTGTAAAAACAAAAAGAGGCACTCTCGCACCTCTTTTCTATATTGATTATTTTCTGATATTCAATACTTTGATAATCTCACGATATCTGTTGATCTCTTTCTTTTTCAAGTAATCTAACAACGATCTTCTTTTACCTACTAACAGTACTAATGAACGCTCTGTGTTATAATCATGACGATTTTTTTTCAAGTGCTCAGTTAAGTGACTAATTCTGTAAGTAAACAATGCGATTTGAGCTTCAGCTTTTCCAGTGTTTGTTGCTTCACCGTGTTGAGCAAAAATCTCTTCTTTCTTTCCTTTAGTTAAATACATTCCAATATTATTTAATGATTTTTATGTATGTCGTACATCTTTTGTAAGACGGGTGCAAAAATACATCTTTTTTCTGAAAAAATAAATTTAAAGATTGAAAAATTTATAGATTCAACAATTTAAGCTAAAAATAATCTTTTTTTAGTGTATTCGTGATTTAATTTTTATTAAAAAGTACTATTTGAGGCTATCGTTATAGGCAATGAATATAGAACTCTTACCGGAAGTCCTCTTCTTATTCCGGGATTCCATTTTTTCGCTTCTTTAATTAAGCGAATTGCATTTTCGTCTAAACCATATCCAATACCTTTTACTATCTTAGGTTCGACTAAAGTGCCGTCCTTATCAACTATAAAGGTCAAATATATTTTTCCAGATATTTTATTTCTGACATCTGCCGGAATATTCATTGATTTAGCAACATAGCTGTAAAAAGAATTTATTCCCTTTTTGGGGCTGGGAGCTTGGCTAACAATAGTATACGGATATTCAATGTTTAAAGAGTCTTTACTTATTCCGGAAATTAATTTGCCATTTTCATAATTCTCGGTAAAAGTAGTTTTGCTTTTTAAAATTTTTCCACTCCAAATACCATCCGGAAGTCCATTTTTAACTTTCCCACTTTCTTTTTGATATTCATTTACAATTTCATAATCGCCATTTCCATCTTTTACTTTTTGTTCATTTTGAACATTCCAGTAATTATTGGTTTTACATTCAACTTCTCCTTTTTTATTCTCAAAATATTCAAGTTCAGACTTTATATTGCCGTTTTCATACCAATTAAACTCTCTGCCTTTCTTTTTATAATTCGAATAATTAACGGTTGATTTTTTATTGCCGTTTTCATAGTAATAAACAAATTGACCTTCTTGTCTTAAAATGTCCCTATCTGATGAAGCACCAATCATCTGTAATTTTTTAGATTTGAAATAATCTTTAAATATATAGGATTTTCTATCAGTATAATAGTTCTCAATAACTCTAATATATTTGTAATCATCTGCAGTGGTTTCAACCCATGATGAATCTAAAAAAATAACCTTATCAATAGTTGCAGGCGTCTGAGAAAACAATTTTGTCGAAATTGTCAAAAAAATGAATACTTGTAAAATGAATTTCATAAATAAAAAAATTACGCTAATGTATTATTTTTAGTACAGTTTAGCAACTTCTTCATTTACAAATTCTAAAAACCTTTCATCAGATTCTGTAAAAGGATCTATAACATGGCTGTCAATATCAATTTGACCAATATTTACGCCGTTTACAAATAATGGCACTACGATTTCAGATTTTACGGTAAAACTACAAGCGATATAATTGTCCTGAGCAGCAACGTCAGGCACTACAAAATTGGCATTACTTTCTGCAACCTGCCCACATATTCCTTTTCCAAACGGAATAACAGTATGATCAGTTTCAGCACCTACATAAGGGCCTAAATGCAAAGTTTTGTTTTCGTGATTGGCGAAATAAAATCCAACCCAGTTATAATATTCAACGTTTTCATTTAGTAATTGGCAAATAGCTAGTAATTTTTCGTCTCTAACTAGATTATTATCAGCTACAATAGCAGTTATTTTTGGTTGTAATTCCTGAAATGTCATAATATAAAAATTTTATACAAAAGTATTTAAAGCTGAACTCAAAAAATACATAAATTTGAAAAAAAATTCCATTGAAAAAATATTTACTACAATTTAAGCCATTTCTTATTTTTATAAGCACTTTTTTTGCTGCTTACATCTTACTTACAGTGGTTTATAAATACTATCTAAATAGTTTTGAAATAAATGATGTTGATGGAATAACGAATATTGTTGGCCATAATGTCTATCAGTTGATGCATTTCTTTAATTGTGATATCAAAATTTTCAAAAACATTTCAAATCCCTATCTGGAGGTTTGGTATAATAAAAAGTATATTCTTAGAATTATTGAAGGCTGTAATGCTGTAAGTGTAATTATTCTATTTATTTCTTTTGTTGTTGCTTTTTCCGGAAAAATCAAAACAACTTTAGCTTTTATTCTATTTGGAGTTCTTGTTATATATATCATGAATATTATTCGAGTTGCTTCCTTAACGATTCTGTTATTTCATTTTCCTGAAAAAGAACATATTTTACATGGAGTTCTGTTTCCATTAATTATTTACGGATTGGTTTTCCTCTTGTGGATTATCTGGGTGAATAAATTTTCAAAATATGCTAAATAAAATAGGGGAGAATAAGCTAAAAATCACCATTACAATTATAGTTGTATTGTGTTTTGCCATTATTAGAGCTTTTGAAAGTCAACTGTTTTATGATCCTCTTATAACTTATTTTGATTCGGAATTTAAAAGTCTGCCTTTTCCCAAAGTTGATATTTTAAAACTCTTTGGAGGGCTTTTATTTCGGTATTTTTTAAATACAATCCTCTCAGTAATATTGATTTATTCCTTGTTTCAGGATATAGATATTGTTAAGTTTAGTGTTTTTCTCTACCTATTTTTTTTAATATTGCTTTTAGGAATGTTTTTTGCAATTCTTAATTATTATCCAGACGGAAGCTGGCTTCTTTTCTATGTAAGAAGATTTATTATTCAGCCCATATTTGTCTTGCTTTTTATTCCCGCATTTTATTACCAGCAGCAAAATATCAAAAAATAACATTTTATTAAATCTTTTCTCAAGTCTTTTAAATAGTTTTGCAATATGAAGTTAAGAAAGTGCACCGGATTATTTTTAGCGTTCCTATTGTTGGTTTCCAACATTGGGTTTGCTTTTGATGTGCATTATTGCGGAGGTAAAATTGCTTCTGTTTCTTTAAATACAACTTCTGCTGTAGCGCCCGAAAAAAAATGTTGTGGCGCATCTGAAAAAAAATCATCTTGTTGCAAAGATAAAGTAGTTCATTTTGAAAAAAAATCTGATGATGCTACCTTTAAAATATTCTTTTTTCAAATTGCTTTTCCTGCAGTAATTCAGGAATTCAAGCCAATTGCTTTTTTATCAATTCCAAATTTCAAAAGCAATCAAATCACTTCGTATTATTCAGATGCGAATGCGCCTCCTTTATTTAAATTATATCACCAATATATTTTTTACTCCTGATTTTAATGTTTAGAGTCAAGTCGGTCATGACTTGCATTACTATTTGATGTTTCTTATTTGTGAAACTTTAGATAATGCTAAATAACATTTAAATCAATTTTTTATGCAAAAAAATATAGCACTTTTTGTTATGCTTTTGCTTTCTGTATCTGCGTTTTCGCAAGAAGATCTCGAGGAAGTAAAAGTTACAAAAAAGCAAAAAGGACTTAAAAAATCCTATACACTAACCTCAAATACGACTTTAATTACAAGCAAAGAATTGCTCAAAGCGGCGTGTTGCAACCTTGCCGAAAGTTTCGAAACAAATCCATCAATAGACGTCAATTTTTCTGATGCTTTAACAGGAACGAAACAAATAAAAATGTTGGGACTAACAAGTCCGTATTTAATGATTACCGAAGAAAATATTCCTTCGGTTCGTGGCGCTTCTCAAGCTTACGGTTTGTCCTTTACGCCGGGAACCTGGATAGAAAGTGTTCAAATTACAAAAGGTGCGGGAAGCGTTATCAATGGTTACGAAAGTATTTCAGGACAAATAAATACAGAACTTTTAAAACCTTTAAGTGATATTCCGTTTTTTCTAAATGCTTACGGATCTACTGATTCCCGTTTTGAATTGAACACACATTTCAATAAAAAAATATCAGATAAATGGGCAACTAGTTTGTTTGTTCACGGTAATACACGCGTGGCGAAGAATGACATGAACAAAGACGGATTTCTGGATAATCCTTTAGGAAAACAAATTAATGTTCTAAACCGATATCAATATTATGATCCCGAAAGTGGTTTGGTGAGTTTTATTAATTTCAGATATATGAATGATAAAAAACAAACCGGTGAAGTTGATTTTGATAAAGACATCGATCGCGGAACAACCAATCATTGGGGTTCAGAAATTAATACCGAACGTTTTGAAGTTTCTACTAAAATCGGATATGTTTTTAAAGATATGCCATATCAAAGTATTGGTTTTCAAAATGCCTTTAACAGCCATAATCAGGAGTCGTATTTTGGTTTAAACCAGTATAATATTAAGCAGAACAGCTATTATTCGAATTTAATTTTCAACTCGATTATCAATAATACCAAGCATAAATTTACCACAGGATTAAATTTTACCTACGATCAATATCAGGAATTTGTGAATGTAAATGATTACAGTAGAATTGATAATTCTGTTGGAGCATTTTTTGAATACACTTACGATAATACCGATAATTTTAGTGTAATATTAGGCGGAAGAGTCGATAATCATAATAGATTAGGATTTTTTGCAACACCGCGTTTGCATGTACGTTACAATCCGTGGAAAGATGGGGTTCTTCGTTTCTCTGCCGGAAGAGGAAAAAGATCTGCTAATATTTTTGCAGAGAATCAACAGCTTTTTGCGAGTTCAAGAACTTTTTCAATTTTAGACAATAGCGGAAAAATTTATGGATTGAATCCTGAAATTGCATGGAATTACGGAATTAGCTTTTCTCAAAAATTTAGAATTTTTAATAAAAACGCTGAAGCAGGTTTTGATGTTTACAGAACCGATTTTCAAAATCAGGCCGTTGTTGATGTAATGCAAAGTCCGCAGCAAGTTTTGTTTTATAATTTAAAAGGAAATTCGTTTGCAAACAGCTTGCAAGTAGAGTTTAATTACGAGCTAATTCATAATTTGAATTTAAGAACAGCGTATAAATATTATGATATTCAAACCGATTATTTAAGAGGAACTTTCCAGCGTCCGTTGCAGGCGAAACATCGTTTTTTAGGAAATCTTGAATATGAAACCAATTTAAATGACAACAAACAATGGAAGTTTGATTATACGTTTAATTGGTCTGGAGAACAGCAATTACCCTATACGGCTTCAAATCCTGTTCAGGATCAGTTTCCGGAATTTTCACCTTCCTATGCTATTATGAATGTTCAGGTTACAAGGGTTTTCTCTCCAGTATTTGAGGTTTATATTGGCGGAGAAAATATCGGAAATTACAAACAAGAAAAAGCTATTTTAGGAGCCGATAATCCATTTGGGACTAACTTTGATGCTTCGGTAGCTTATGCTCCAATTTTTGGACAAATGTATTACGCCGGACTGCGATTTAAAATAAAGTAGAAATAAAAAATCAATTTCAATAACAATAAAAGATAAACAAAATGAAAAATATAATTTTAGTAATAATAATCACTTTTTTAGGATTTTCAGCTCAGGCTCAGAGTAAAAAAAATAAGAATTTAAAATATACAACCGAAGTAAATGGGAATTGTGAGCAGTGCAAAAAGCGTATAGAAAAAGCTGCTTTTGGAGTTCCGGGTGTAAAAATGGCAAATTGGGATATTAGTTCTCATCAACTGACTGTAATATTGAATGAAGAAAAATGTTCTCCGTCTGATTTAAATAAAGCCATTGCAAAAGTAGGTCATGACACCAAAGAGGTAAAAGCCTCAGAGGAAGATTATAACAATTTGCATACGTGTTGTAAGTATGAGAGATAGCTGTTTTTTTAGCTCGTATTTTAGTGTCCCAGTCTTTTTTGAATAGTTAATTTATCTTTAAAAAACCGTATTTTATTGTGGTTAAGGTAAATTATTGTTACTTTCACACACTATAAATGTAACCAAACCATTTTATGAATAATTTTGATTGGACCCAATTAATTAATCCCGAATTTTATATTACTTTAAGTATTGGAGGTTTTCAAATTGGTTTGTATATTGTTCTGTTTATAATTTTCGCAGAAACTGGACTTTTTGCAGGTTTTTTTCTACCGGGAGATAGTTTGCTTTTTTTGGCAGGTATCTACAGTCGTGACTTAATTCAAAATGTGATTCATATTCCAAATGATTTTCTAAATGTTTTTATACTTTCCATTTTGGTAGCAATTATGGGTGTTTTAGGAAATATGACCGGGTACTGGTTTGGAGCCAAAAGCGGATATTACTTGTTTAAAAAAGAAGATACTTTCTGGTTTAAAAAGAAATACCTGTTACAATCAAAAGATTTCTTTGAAAAGTATGGTGGAAAAGCAATTATTTATGCACGGTTTCTGCCAATTTTCAGAACCTTTGCCCCAATTATTGCAGGAATAGTTTCTATGGACAAAAAGAAATTTATGTTCTTTAATATTTTAAGTTCATTTTTATGGTCTTTCATATTAATTTTTTCAGGACATTATTTATATGGAGTATTTCTGAAACAAGGAATTGATTTAAAAGAACACATCGAATATATTATTATAATTATTGTTGTCATTTCTACATTCCCGGTTTTACTTAAACTGTTAAAGAAAAGACCAGTTGAAAAAATATAAAGATTAAAATACATTAAAAAAAGTCCGAAGTTTTAAACTTCGGACTTTTTCTTTATAAGAAATATTCTTTCAATATGGGTTATTTAAATGTACACAGAATAATGAAATTATTCGATAAAAGTAAGTTCATAAAAAAATCCAAGCTGTTATGACTTGGATTTTTTTATATATCAAAATTGGAATTTGGAATTTATTCTGAGGCTTGAGAAGATTGAAATTTAAACATCTACCATTCATTTACCTTATTCGCATCCATTTTTAAGAAGATAAACAACAAAATTGTGAATCCCCAGAGTCCTGAACCTCCATAAGAGAAGAAGGGCAGAGGAACGCCAATTGTTGGAAAAATTCCAACTACCATTGCAATGTTTACAAAAAAGTGTGTAAATAGAATTCCCGCTACGCAATAACCATAAACCCTGCTGAATTTTGTTTTTTGCCTTTCGGCCAAATAAATTACCCTCAAAAGTAATCCAACAAAAAGAAGTATTACAACGAGTGAACCGGCAAAGCCCCATTCTTCACCAACAGTTGTAAAAATATAATCGGTATGTTGCTCAGGAACAAAACCTCCTTTGGTTTGAGTACCTTCCAGAAAACCTTTTCCTATCCAGCCACCAGATCCAATTGCAATTTCAGATTGATTCGTATTATATCCAATACCTTTCATGTCGACACTCTTTCCTAATAAGATATTGAAACGATCTCGATGGTGTTGCTTGAAAACATTATCAAAAACATAATCTACAGAGAAAACAAAACCAGAAATTAATGCCAAAATTATGGCACTTAAAAGTAAATTTCGATCGACTACCCTGCCTTTAAAATGTATAATAATTAAAACTCCCAGAGCTATTAATATTACCACGTAAGGTTCTAAAATCAGCGTTAATACAAATAATAGTATTGTAAAAAAACCTGTCCAGACATACCATGCAGGCAATCCTTCTCTAAACAGAACCACAATAAAAATACTGTAGATTAATGCACTTCCCGGGTCAGGTTGAGGTAGAATCAATATAACGGGCAAAAAGACAATGGCTAATGCCTGAATTTGTCTGTTTGTTTCTTTTAAATTAATTTGGGTATCACTTAGGTATTTTGCTAATGCTAATGATGTTGCCGCTTTTGCGAATTCAGATGGCTGAATTGTAAAACTCCCAATAGCATACCAACATCTCTGGCCTGCAATTGTTTTTCCGAAAAGAAACAAACCGGCTAAAGATAATAATGCAACTCCAAAAATAATACTCGCGTATTTTTCATAAAATTTACCGTCTACAAATAGAACAACAAAAATTAGAGGAATAGTACATCCTATAAAGATTAATTGTTTCTGATATGTTCCATCAGTTGATAATAATGAAGAAGAATAAATATTTAACCACCCCAGGGTTACTAAGGCAATGTAGATAAAGACACTTATCCAATCAATATTATTTTTTACACTTTGATTTTTCATTTGAAATAATCCTTGTTAGTTCTTTTTAGTAGTGTCTACGGTTGTTTTTTTAACTTCTGTTTTAGGTGTTTCAGTTTTCGATTTTATTGGTACTTTCGGAACAATAATTTTAGCTTTTAAAACAGAATCTTTTGGCGTCGATTCGATAGCACTTGCATCATTCATTCCTCCTAATTTAGCATATTCGCTCACTAAGCTTTTGTTTAAAACATGCACTTCTAAATCGGTTCTTGTAATTTTTTTCCTTAGATATTTCTCGATCATCAAACTCGCAATTGGTCCCGCAACAGTGGCACCAAAACCTCCATTTTCAATCATAATTGCAATAGCAATTTTTGGATTATCTTTTGGAGCAAAAGCAACAAAAATCGAGTGATCTTTTAATTTTGTTCTAACGCCGCCAATTTTTGCATAATTTTCAGCGGTACCGGTTTTTCCGCATATATCAATACCTTCTACTCTAAGAGCATAAGCGGTACCTTTATTATAAACATCGAACAAACCACTAATCACTGGCGGGAAATGTTTTTTGTCAATGGTGGTTTCGTGCTTCGTTGTAAATTTAGCATCTATTTTCTTGCCTTCAATCTTTTTAATGATATGAGGTGTATAATAATAACCCTGATTAGCAACTGTCGCCATCATATTAGCTAGCTGAATTGGAGTCATTAAAACCTCTCCCTGACCAATCGCATTTGACACAATTGTAGTACTTCTCCAGCCGCCGTTAGGATATATTTTTTTGTATGTTTTAGAGGTTGGAATATTTCCTTTTTTACCAGTTGGTAAATCGTATCCCATAAATTGACCTAAACCAAAACTTTTTACGTGATTACTCCATACATCTACTGCTTTCCCCGGATCGCCATATTTGTTAATGGTTAGCATATAAGACTGTGCAAAATAAGTGTTACAAGAGTTATATATACCATTATGTAATTGGTGTGGGCCAAAACCGTGACATTTCATAAAACGACCTCTACCATAACTAAATCCATGGTGACACATAAAGGTAGTTTGTTCATCGATAACACCTTCCTGCAAAGCAACTAAACCAGTTAAAATTTTAAATGGCGAACCTGGAGGATATTCCGCCAGAAGTCCTCTGTCGTATAATGGTTTTGCAATAGAATCGTGATATAAAAGCGTGTAATTTTTCGACCTTTGCCTTCCAACTAAAATTCCTGGATCGTATGATGGAGCAGTTACTAATGCCAAAATTTCACCTGATTTAGGCTCAATTGCAACAATTCCTCCTCTTTTATTAATCATCAATTCCTCCCCATACTTTTGAAGTTCAGCATCAATCGTTAAATTGATATCTTCCCCGGCAACGGCAATAGTATCGTATTTTCCGTCTTTATAAGAACCGATTTCTCTGTTGTATTTATCTTTCTGAATGTATTTTACCCCTTTTATTCCGCGTAAAACTTCTTCGTAGCTTTCTTCAACACCTTGTTTTCCAATTAAATCTCCACTATTATAGTAAGGATTTTTTTCAATTAATTTTTCGGTTACCTGCGTTATAAAACCAAAAATATTGGCTCCATAATCTACTTCATAATCACGAAGCGATCTTTTTTGAAAATAGAAACCTTCATATTTTCTGATTTTTTCCTGAAAAGCAGCAAATTCTGATTTGTTTAACTGTGCTAGAAAAACAGACGGCAATCTGGGGCTATACACTTTAGCTTTTGCAATTCTTTTATGATATTCTTCCGGAGTAATGCTTAGTAAATTGCAGAATTCAGTAACGTTTAGGTCTTTCTTGATTTCTCGCGGAATAACCATGATATCATAAGAAGCCTGATTAGCTACCAATAATTTACCATTTCTGTCGTATATGTATCCTCTTTCAGGGTAGTCGTATGCTTTTTTTATTGCATTATTTTCTGATTTTAATTTGAATGAATCATCAATAATTTGCAAATAAAAGATCCTCATCACTAGCAAAGATGCTGCAATAATAATTAAAGAGGGCAGCAAAACTTTTCTCATCTTCTATTAGGCTTAATAAGATATATTATTATGATTGAAATGATTATCGTAAAGATCGAACTAAATAAAGTTCGTAACAGAACATCCCAGATAAATTTAAACTGAAAAGCTTCAAGTACAAAAAGTATAATGTGATGAAGTAAAACAGACACTAGAATAAATGAAAATCTTTCAGGTGTAAGTGATTCGTTCAATTTAATAGTTTGATATTCGTAACTCAATCCAAAAGAGAATTTAAAAATATAAGGTCGATAATAAGCTAAAATAACACAGGCTGTTGCGTGAATTCCCCCGGAATTGCAAAACATATCCATTGTAAGCCCAAGTAAAAAACTAGAGATAATTAATCCTGATCTGTTACTGTTTACAGGATACAAAATAATGTACAAGATATATGGGAAGGGACTTATGTACCCTAAAAAATTCATATTATTGAAAATAACAACCTGAATTGCCAGCAACATAATGAATCGAAAAATATTTACTAACAAAGCGCTACTCATCTTTTTTCTTGCTTTTGTTTTCTAGATTAATAAGTTCATCTCTGTCCTTACTCTTAATAATATATACATGTCCTAAGTTGGTCATATCGTTAAATAGCTTAACTTTTATAACATAAAAACTAGTATTTTCCTTTTTGTATACAACATCTACCGTTCCAATGTTTATTCCTTCAGGAAAAATTACAGATTGTCCTCCGGTAACGATTGTGTCTCCTTTTTTGATAGAAGCTAATCTAGGTACATCTTCTAACTGTACAAATCCTGTGCTTTTTCCGTCCCAGGTTAATGAACCAAAGTGATTTGATTTTTTGATTTTTGCATTAATCTGAGATTTCATATTCAAAATACTAACCACAGTCGAGTAGTTTTTTGATGTATTGTCAACAACACCAATAATACCTAAACTATTAATTACTCCCATATCCTGTTTAACTCCCTCTTTTGATCCGGAATTTAAAGTGATATAGTTCTCATGTGTGCTATACGAATTATGAATAACTTTTGAAACAATGATATCAGCCGGTTTTACTCCTTTTATACTATCAGCTAACGGTATTTTTGTGGTGTCTTCCTTATTAAACAAAAGACTTTTTAATCTTGCATTTTCAAGTACCAGTTCGTCATTTTGAGTTCTTAAATTCAAATATTCGTTTACACGATTGATTCTTTCATAAACACCTCCGCTTAAAAAATTGGCGGAATTGATTACTCTGCTTCTGTGAAATGAATGAGATTGAATTGTGAGGACCAACGAAATACCTAAAAGCAGCAAAAACAGCAATCGATTACTGTTTCTTATAATGAAATTAAAAATTTGCTGCATTTCTTGTTCGGGTTATTTTGTTTCAGGATATGCTTTTGGTTTCAAAATTTATTAGAGTTGAATGCTTCAATTCAACTCTAATAAAAAAATATAGATTGTTATTTTGAATCTTATTTGATTAAGATACTTTTAAATTTTGCAATATTTTTAAGCGCCATTCCAGTTCCACGAACAACAGCTCTTAAAGGATCTTCAGCGATGTAAACCGGTAAATCAGTTTTTTGCGAAATACGTTTGTCTAAACCTCTTAACATCGATCCACCACCAGCAAGATAAATACCTGTATTGTAAATATCAGCTGCTAATTCAGGAGGAGTTTGAGATAAAGTTTCCATTACAGCATCTTCAATACGCTGAATCGATTTGTCTAATGCTTTAGCAATTTCTCTATAAGAAACATCAACTTGTTTTGGTTTACCAGTAAGTAAATCTCTACCCTGAACTGACATATCTTCCGGAGGACCATCTAAATCTTCGATAGCGGCTCCAATTTGAATTTTTATTTTTTCTGCAGTACTTTCTCCAACAAATAAATTGTGTTGTGTACGCATGTAATAAACGATATCATTTGTGAAAACGTCACCTGCAATTTTTACAGATTTATCACATACAATTCCACCTAATGCAATAACGGCAATTTCAGTAGTACCACCTCCAATATCAACAATCATGTTACCTTTTGGCTGCATAATATCGATACCGATACCAATTGCTGCTGCCATTGGTTCATGGATTAAGTAAACTTCTTTTCCGTTTACTCTTTCACAAGATTCCTTTACAGCTCTCATCTCCACCTCAGTAATACCAGACGGAATACATACTACCATGCGTAATGCCGGAGTAAACATTCTTTTTTTCAATGCCGGAATACTTTTAATGAACATATTGATCATTTTTTCTGAAGCATCAAAATCTGCAATTACACCATCTTTCAATGGCCTTATGGTCTTGATGTTTTCATGTGTCTTACCCTGCATCATGTTAGCTTCCTTACCAACAGCAATGATTTTGCCTGATATTCTATCACGTGCAACGATCGACGGACTATCAATAACAACTTTATCATTATGTATGATTAAAGTGTTTGCGGTACCAAGGTCTATCGCAATATCCTCGGTCATGAAATCAAAAAATCCCATAAGTTTTTTAGGGGTTTAAAATGTTAAAAATTATTTTGAACAAAGTTAAACAAATTAATGTTTAAAATGACGTGTTCCTGTAAATACCATTGCAAGATTATTTTCATTGCAATAATTTATGCTTAATTCATCTTTTATTGATCCTCCTGGCTGAATTACTGCGGTAATTCCTACTTTTTTGGCTAATTCAACACAATCCGGAAATGGGAAAAATGCATCACTTGCCATCGAAGCGCCTGTTAAATCAAATCCAAAAGCTTTAGCTTTATCTACAGCTTGTACCAAAGCATCAACTCTTGATGTCTGGCCAGTACCTGATGAAATTAATGTTCCGTTTTTTGCAAAAACAATCGTATTTGATTTGGTGTTTTTACAAATTTTTGAAGCAAATATTAAATCCTCTATTTCCTGAGCGGTAGGCTCTGTGATAGTAACGGTCTTTAAATGCTCTTTATTATCTGTAATATTGTTTCTGTCCTGAATTAACAAACCATTAAGACATGTTCTTACTTGTCTCGATGGTAATTCAACTTCATTCTGAACTAATATAATTCTATTTTTCTTTTCCTGCAAGACTTCAATTGCATCATCATCATAACTCGGTGCAATTACTACTTCACAAAATAACTTATTGATTTCCTGTGCTGTAGCCAAATCAATTTTTGTGTTTGCAATCAAAACTCCACCAAAGGCAGATGTTGGATCACAAGCCAAAGCAGCTAAATAAGCTTCGCTAATTGTTTTTCTTGAAGCTAAACCACAAGCATTGTTGTGTTTTAAAATTGCAAATGTTGGTCCGTCAGTTTTAAACTCATTAATTAAATTAACGGCTGCATCAACATCTAAAAGATTATTGTATGATAATTCTTTTCCGTGAACTTTTTTGAACATGGCATCAAAATCTCCAAAAAAGAATCCTTTTTGGTGAGGATTTTCTCCATATCGTAAAACCTGGCCACCTGCAATACTCTCTTTGTAAATTGTTTCGTCTGTGTTGAAATAATTAAAAATAGCGCCATCGTAGTGAGAAGAAACATGAAAAGCTTTAGTAGCAAACAATCTTCTGTTTTCAAGAGTTGTTGCGCCATTTTGCTCTGTAATCAAGTCGAGAAGCAAGCTGTATTCGTTAACCGAAGCTACAATTACAGTGTCTTTGAAGTTTTTTGCACCGGCACGAATTAATGAAATTCCGCCAATATCAATTTTCTCAATAATATCTTGTTCGCTGGCACCAGAAGCAACCGTTTTTTCAAACGGATACAAATCAACAATTACCAAATCAATCTGCGGAATATCAAATTCCTTCATTTGCTGAACATCACTTTCATTATCCTGACGATTTAAAATTCCGCCAAAAATTTTCGGGTGTAATGTTTTTACTCTTCCACCAAGAATTTCAGGAAAAGAAGTAATATCTTCAACAGGAACCACAGGAATTCCAAGATTTTTTATAAAATCTTCAGTTCCTCCGGTTGAGTAAAGTGTAACATTTTGTTCGTGTAATTTTCTAACGATTGGCTCTAGTCCATCTTTCGAAAAAACTGATATTAATGCTGATTGTATTGTTTTAGTTGTGCTCATTGTGTAGTTATGATTTTCAGACTGCAAAAGTAGTTTTTTTAAATATTATTTTAAAGAAATTAGTGTAACATTATAGTAAAAAAATCTACTGATGAGTAAGTTAACTTTTATTAGGTTTTTGATTTTAATTTATTGAATTTTACTTTATTGAAAAATACTATCATATGCTTCTTTATCTCCGATTATTAAAAGAAAGTTTGAGCTTTGCCATAAACGCTTTGCGAAATAATAAGTTACGAACCTTATTATCATTATTGGGCGTTACAATTGGTATTTTTTCAATTATTGCTGTATTGGCCGCTGTTGATTCTTTAGACCGAAAAATTTCTAAAGATCTGAGCAGTTTAGATAAAAATACAATTTATTTAATGAAATATTGCTTCGGGCCATCTGAAATTCCACAATGGAAAAGAGAGCAGTTTCCGAATGTAAAATACGACGAATACATCAACTTAAAAAACTCACTAAACAATACAGAACAAGTAGGGTATCAGCTTTTCGTAAATAGAGAAAGTTTAAAATACGATTCGAAAACCGTTGCCGACGTAAATATGGTTCCGTCTTCTTTTGAAATGGTAGATATCGACGGATTAAGTTTTGATAAAGGAAGATTTTATAATGAATCAGAATCAAATTCAGGAACTCCGGTAATTGTTTTAGGATATGATATTGCCGACGGACTTTTTGGGTCAGGCGATCCTATCGGCAAAAGTATCCGTTTATATGGACAACGCTTTACTGTTATTGGAGTAATGAAAAAGCAAGGAGCAGGTTTTTTTGGAGACAGTAATGATACTTCGGTCTATTTCCCGGCTAATTTTTTACGAAGAATGTACGGTGACAGTGACGCCATGACGCCGGTTATTGTTTTAAAACCGGTAAAAGGTATTGATATGGAAGCATACAAAGCTGAAGTAGCACAAAAATTGCGAGCCATTCGTGGAATGAAAGCAGGAGAGATGGATAACTTTTTTATAAATGTACTTTCTGGTTTTACTGATTTTATCGATGGAATTTTAGGCCAGATGAATGTTGTAGGATGGATTATTAGTGGATTTTCTCTTTTAGTTGGAGGATTTGGAATCGCTAATATTATGTTCGTTTCGGTAAAAGAAAGAACTAATTTAATCGGAATTCAAAAATCTTTAGGAGCAAAAAATCGTTTTATTTTATTCCAGTTTTTGTTTGAAGCCATAATCCTTTCTGTTATTGGCGGAATTATCGGTTTGTTAATGGTTTGGGGAATTGCCCTTATCTTAACAAAAGTCCTTGATTTTGAATTTGTATTAAGTCTGGGAAACATAATTTTAGGAACAACTCTGGCTGCCCTTATCGGATTAATTTCAGGAATTTTGCCTGCGATTTCAGCTGCCAATCTGGATCCGGTCGAAGCTATTCGAACAGGAATGTAGTATATATTGCATTGTAATATTTTACTTTAAATTTTGAAGGCTAGAAATAATTGGATATTTTTGATAAGCCAGACAATTTAAATTAATAGATAAATGAGCTTTATTCTAAAACCTGTCGATGTTGTTGAGTCTATTTCTAGAGAAGATTTTAAAAAGAATTATTTAGATAAAAGAAAGCCTCTAATTATAAAAGGATTAACCAAAGATTGGCCTGCGCGAGAAAAATGGTCTACCGATTATTTCAAGCAAATTGCAGGAGATATTGAGGTAAAACTGGTTGACAATTCTAAAGCAGATCCAAAAAAAATAATCAATGCCTCTATTGCCACTATGAAATTTGGCGATTATCTCGATCTAATAAAAAGAGAGCCAACACAATTGCGTATTTTTTTCTTCAATCTTTTTAAACACAGACCAGAATTGGTCAATGATGTTATAATTCCAAAAGATTTAATGGGCGGTTTTATAGAAAGTATGCCTGCTATGTTTTTTGGAGGATCCAAAGCTATTACCTTTTTACATTATGATATCGATTTGCCACATCTTTTTCACATGCATTTTGGAGGAAAAAAACATATTATATTATTTGATAATAAATGGAAAAAAAGGCTTTACTGCGTTCCAAATACCACTTATGCTTTAGAAGATTACGATGTTACCAATCCGGATTTTGAAAAATTTCCTGCTCTAAAAGGTGTTGAAGGTTATGAGGTTTTTCTGGAACACGGCGACACCTTATTTATGCCAACCGGAATGTGGCATTGGATGCGCTACATTGATGGATCTTTCTCTCTGAGTCTTCGTGCATGGGATTCATCTATAACCCGAAAAATGGCCAGCGTTTGGAGTTTATTCATGCATGGTGCAGTAGACAGTGCTATAAAAATTGTTTTTAGAGAACGTTATGCTAAATGGCGCGAGAAACTAGCTTTTAGAATAGCAGAAAAAGAATTGAAAAATAACAGGCCTAAAAATTAATTTAAGTTTTCTCTTTGGGGTTTTGTTTTATTCTTTTCTTTTACAAATTCTAAATGTTCGGGGAATTTAATTCTTGTTTTGTCCCATTTGATATCGGTGGAATTGTAATATTTATTATTTCTTTTATAATAAATAACGGTATCTTCTTCTTGCGTTGTTCTCCTTATACAAACAAAATCTCGATCTCTTTCAAATTTTTTTAAAGATTTATACAAATCGAAAAAAAATTTAGAATTTATTGTGTCCGATTGTGATGCAATAAAAGTCGCATTTCGAAAATCATTACTATAATTTAATTTTATAAAATCATAGATGTTTTTGTTTGATATTACTATTAAGTCTCTTGATTGTAAATTACTAAAATATGGAATTGTATCTGCATTTGGTGTTCCGCATATAAATCCTATTTCTTTATTTTGGAAATAATAAGCTGTAGAATCGGAGTTGATGATAAATGTATCTGTTCCATAAACAAGCCATCCAGGAATTGGTGGAGGTGACAGAATTGTGTCACCATAAATTACTTTGTGTGTTTTTTGAGAAATTATGTAAGGTGTGTTTTTTTCTATTTCTTGTTTCTTAGAACAATTTAAAAAGAGCAAAATCATGGAAAGCAATAAAATTCTCGTCATAAAGTATAGATTTAAAATAAAGATATAAAAAAATCCCATTAGCCGAAGCGAATGGGATTTTATGTGTTTTTAGAAGTTTAAAACTATCTAATATTGCTATTCTGAATCAAATCAATATATAAGTTGATCTTGTCTTTTAAATCTTTTCTAGGCGTAATAAAATCTAGGAAACCGTGCTCTAAAAGAAACTCAGCAGTTTGAAAACCTTCAGGTAAATCTTTTCCTGTAGTATCACGAACAACACGAGGACCAGCGAAACCAATCAAAGCACCCGGCTCAGAGATATTAATGTCTCCTAACATTGCGTAAGATGCAGTAGTTCCTCCAGTAGTTGGGTCTGTACATAAAGAAATGTATGGTAAGCCAGCTTCTGCAAGTTGCGCTAATTTTACAGATGTTTTTGCTAATTGCATTAACGAATAAGCAGCTTCCATCATACGAGCTCCTCCGGATTTAGAAATCATTACAAAAGGAAGCTTGTTTTTGATCGCATGATCAATACCTCTTGCGATTTTTTCACCTACAACAGCTCCCATAGACCCACCAATAAAGGCGAAATCCATACAGCAAATTACAAGTTCTTTTCCTTTAGATTTTCCAACTCCCGTACGTACAGCGTCTTTAAGATGAGTTTTTTCCATTACATCTTTCAATCGTTCTGCATATTTTTTTGTATCCACAAAATGCAAAGGATCTTTTGATGTCATGTTTTTATCTAACTCAACAAATTCGTTGTTGTCGAATAAAATTTCAAAATAGGTTGCGCTTCCAATTCGAACGTGAAAATCATCTTCAGGACTAACAAATAAGTTTCTGGCTAATTCGTCAGCGTCAATAATTTTTCCAGTAGGAGATTTGTACCACAATCCTTTCGGAACGTCCATTTTATCTTCTGTAGCGGTCGTAATCCCTTTTTCCTGTCTTTTAAACCAAGCCATTTTTTTAGATTTTAGATTTTAGACTGTAGACTTCAGATTTTAGACTTCAAGGAATCTAAAATCTGAAATCAGTAATCTAAAATTTATAGTGTGTTTACGTTATTCAAGTCTGCAAAAGCTTGCTCAAGTCTTGTATTGAATGTCACTTCGCTTTCACGTACCCATTTTCTTGGGTCATAATATTTTTTGTTAGGAACTTCGGCACCTTCTGGGTTACCAATTTGTGTTTTTAAATAGTCAATGTTTTTAACCATATAATCACGAATTCCTTCAGTATATGCAAATTGTAAATCTGTATCAATATTCATTTTGATAACTCCGTAGCTAATTCCTTCTCTGATTTCTTCAAGTGTAGAACCTGAACCTCCGTGGAAAACGAAATCTACCGGGTTTGGACCAGTTTTGAATTTGTTTTGAACGAAATCCTGAGAATTTTTTAAGATTTTTGGAGTCAATTTTACGTTTCCTGGTTTGTAAACACCGTGAACGTTTCCAAATGCAGCAGCGATAGTAAATTTAGGGCTTATTTTAGATAATTCTTCGTAAGCATAAGCTACTTCTTCTGGCTGTGTATATAATTTTGAGCTATCAACATCAGAGTTATCAACACCATCTTCTTCACCACCTGTAATACCAAGCTCGATTTCTAATGTCATACCCATTTTACTCATTCTCGCTAAATACTCTTTACAGATCTCGATGTTTTCTTCGATTGGCTCCTCAGACAAATCGATCATATGAGAACTGAATAATGGTTTTCCTGTTTCTGCAAAATGTTTTTCAGATGCATCTAACAAACCATCAATCCAAGGCAATAATTTTTTTGCACAGTGGTCAGTATGCAAAATTACAGTTGCACCATAAGCTTCTGCTAAAGTGTGAATATGTTTTGCTCCTGCGATTCCACCAGCGATTGCTGATTTTTCATTAGCGTTAGATAATCCTTTTCCAGCGTTAAATTGTGCTCCTCCGTTTGAAAATTGAATAATAACTGGCGCGTTTAGTTTTGCTGCAGTTTCAAGTACTCCATTGATTGTGCTTGAACCAGTAACGTTTACGGCTGGTAAAGCAAAACCTTTTTCTTTCGCATAATTAAAAATCTCCTGAACTTGATCTCCTGTAGCTACTCCGGGTTTAATGTTGTGTGCCATTGTAATTTTTTTATAGTTGTTTTTAGTTTTTAGGTTGCAAAAATAAGAATTAATTAGCATTAGAACGGATAATTTATTCCAAAATTTAAAACCGAGTGACCAAAATTGTATTCTTTAAACCATCTATCTCCCTCCTCATGTGCCGGATTATATGTCTTGAAGCCCAAATCTAATCGAATTACAAAAAAGCTTAAATCGTATCGTAAACCAAATCCGGAACCCAAAGCAATTTCAGCTAAATCGTTTACGTTGTCAAATTTTGCTTTCGTGTCAATCACATTATCGAGCACATTCCATATATTTCCGGCATCTGCAAAGATAGCTCCTTTAACATCGCCAAAAATTTTAAATCGAAATTCTGCACTCAATGCAATCTTCATATTGGCCTCATTAAAATCGTTCATCGCATCGGTACTTCCGGGACCTAATGAATAAGGCTGCCAAGCACGGTTATCATTTGAACCTCCAGAATAATAACTTCGTGAAAACGGAATATAATCTGAATTTCCAAAAGGAATAGCGATTCCAAAAAAGCTTCTAAAAGCTAAAACTTTTTCTTTGCCAAAATCCCAATGTTTGATATAATCGAATTCTGTTTTTATATATTCAGAATATTCTAAGCTGAATATTTCATAATTGCCTTTTGTGTTTTTAGGCAGATTTGCGACATTTGAAATGGCTGATAATAAAGTTCCTGCAGATTCTATTTTTGTTTTAAATTGATAAAAAGTATTATCGGCAAGATCTTTTTTTGTTGTTGTCGTAAAAGTATAACTAGTTGCTAAAATAAAGTCATTTTCTGTTAATCGAACTCTTCGTTCCTCGATGCTTTCAACATCTCTGTATTCCGGATTCCCTGGAGTTAATACAGTGTTTCCGTTTAATACATCATTAGTAAAACCCGTTGTTCCTTCAGAAATGATCAAATTTCCATTTGAATCAATATTGGTTGGAGTAGTATTATAAGTTCCTGCAATATTATTTAATTCATTGTATGAAGAACTATAAACTCTAAAATAATTGTTAGGATTTAAGTTGCGTACAAATTGCGCATTCAATAAATCAAGTTTTACAGTATTACGACGTTTTGGAGACCAATTATAAGAAATTCCACCCGTAAAATTTTCTTTATCTAAACCAATATTTCGTTGCTTAGAGAAACCTGCAGCAATACTGGTAGAAGGAATCATTCTTTTTGGAATAATTTTTTCAGTTCCAAAAGGCATTAAAATTCTCGGGAAATTAAGTTTTGTATCAACTCCATATTCCGAAACATTAAAGAAATTATCATTAGGATTGGCCATATCTTTTGAAGAACCAATATTCATACGTGCTGAAATTTCTAACGTTTCAGCTCTGTTAAAAACATTTCGAATTGTTTCAGAAACGCTGGCTCCAATTCCAAAATCCTGAATGTTCGAATGCGTTAAATCTAAAGAAGCACCAAAGCTATATTTTTTCCTTGGCGTTAGATAAACATTAGCGATTAAAGACTCTGCCTTTGAATCTCTTTTATCGACTTCATATTGTATTGAGGGATAATTGAAAATCTTTAAATTATTTAAATATCGTGACGAAAGTGTTGTACGAGTATCTGAAAAAGTACTTCCTTTTGTAATAAAAATGGCGTCAGTAATAGCACGCGGCTTATATTTTAAGGTTTTATAACTGTATAAATTAAAGTTTTTATATGTTGTGCTATCGTTAATTTTTGCTTTTGCATTCGTAGGCGAATAATCAGTATAGATATTTACATCGCTAATTTTATACAATTTAAAAGGTTCTGTACGGCTTGAATCTCTTTCCTGAATATTATTGTTGTTGATAATTAAAGTTACATCAGCTTTGTGTTGTTTACCAATCGTATCAATATTATAATTGATATAAGTTGGTTGAAAAAAGTAAGCACCGTGATTTCTGAAATAAGTGGTAATACGGGCTTTTTCTTCTTCAAAATCAGAAGTTTTAAATTGATTTCCGGATTTTAAAAGAGAAGGCTCATTATTCGTTTTATACAATGAATCCAGAGCCGGAGTTAGAATGTTCGTTTTAATTGAATCTAATTTATAACCAGGCCCGGTGGTAATGTTGTAGTTTACCTGCGCTTTTTTTCTGGCAATACTATCAATAGTATAATCTGTTTTTACATTAAAGTAACCATTATTAAAATAATAGAATTTTAAACGCACTAAAGATTTTTGTGTCTTTACAGTATCAACAATTACAGGAGGTTCCCCTGTATTTTTTAAAAACTCATGAATTCCTTTATATAAAAAAGACTGTCCAAGTCGGTCGACCTGTTTTGCAGATAATATTTTAGCCTGACGCTCGTATAAGCCCGGATTATTTTTAAATTTTGCCTGATAAGTAGAATCGGGATTTAAATTCGCTAAATTGTACATATTCAAACGTAATTTGTACCCTAATAGAGTACCATTAGGTTTTTGATACATTTGGTTTGATGCAATTTCGTCGTTTGAAGACTTGCCATTTACAAGAATATTATTTTTAACAAGAAGGTTTTTTCCATCCGGAACTCTTTTTACGGCATCACAAGCAGAAATAAATATTGCTATTAGAATAAATGCTACTATTTTTGTGGAATTCTTTTTCAAGTGTTTTTAAATATTTAATTCAAAAGTACATTATTTTATGGTTAGTAAAAACCAAATAAAGCTTATAACAGGTTTACATCAAAAAAAGCAACGTTTTGCAAATCAACTCTTTTTTGCCGAAGGAGTAAAGGTAATTCAAGAACTGTTGCAATCCAATTTTGAATTAGAACATTTATATTCAACGCAAAATGATTTTGAAACTGTTCATTCCTCAAAACGAACGCTTATTTATGAGCAGGACCTTAAAAAAATAAGTGCTTTAACAACTCCAAATTCCTGTTTGGCGGTTTTTAAAATTCCATCCGAAAATGAAATAATCGACTCCGGCTTAATTTTAGCGTTAGACGATATTCGTGACCCCGGAAATCTGGGAACGATTTTACGCCTTTGCGACTGGTTTGGTATTAAACAAATTATTTGTTCTAACGAAACCGTTGATATTTATAATCCAAAAGTAGTTCAGGCCACTATGGGATCGATCACCAGAGTAAATGTAAATTATGTCGATTTGAAAGCTTTTATCGCTCAAACAGAATTACCGGTGTTTGGAACTTTTATGAACGGAGAAAACATTTATCAATCGAATTTGCCTCAAAGTGGAATCATTATTATGGGTAATGAAGCCAATGGTATTTCGGCAGAGATTGAAAAGATGGTCACAAGCCGACTCACAATTCCAAGGTTTGGAGAGCTACAAAAAACAGAAAGTTTGAATGTAGCTACTGCAACAGCAATTATTCTTAGTGAATTTAAACGAAATAGTTAAGAATTTGTTTTAATGGAAAGTGAAATTTATTAAAATCGCTCTCGATTTCATAGAATCAATATTATCTGTCCATGCACTAGGCCCATTTGCGGGATTATCACGAATTAATTCATCCGTAATACCAAACATTCCTCTGATGGAAGGAGAGAAAATAAAATATTCTGAGAAAATATCGATTCCAAAACCAAGTTCGTAAGCTGCAGTCCACGGTTTTACTCTAAACTTTCCTTCAAAATTATCATCTTTAGATTTTGAGTTCGCGGATAAATTTAGCGTAGTCGACATTCCTCCAACTAAATACGGACGAATGTTTCCTGTTCGAAGAGAGGAGAATTTTAATAATAAAGGAAAATGAATATAAGTACTGCTTACTTCTCTCAAGTAAGAACTTTCGCCTTGCTCAAATAATTCAGGATAATATAAATCACGTTTTGTGTAATATAAACCTGGTTCAAAACGTAAATTAATATATTCCTGCAATCTTAAATCAGCAACAACACCAACATTAAAGCCAGTAGTTTTTTTAACCTGAATATCTTGAGCTATTGGAGTTTTGTAATCAAATTTAAAGTCGAAATTATTAAAGCCTAAATAATAGCCAAAATAAAGGCGTTGTTTTTGCCAGTTTTCGAGATTAATAATAGGATCCTTGCTAAACATGTTTTTAGCAAATTGCGAATATCCGTTTGTCGTTAAGACTAATAAAAGTAAGATTACTGTTTTTTTCATACTATTTTTTAGAAGCAGAATAAATGGTTGCAACTCCAAAAGTTTGAGGCATAGCCACAACATCTATAAACCCAATTTTTCGCAAAATATTGTTTAAAGCTTCTCCATATGGAAAAACAGCAGCAGATTCAGACAAATATCCGTAAGCTGAATTATCTTTAGAGAACAATTTTCCTATAATTGGAAGTATATTTTTGGTATAAAATCTATAACCTTGTTTATACGGCGTTTTGTCCGGAACCGAAGTTTCTAAAATTACAAAAACACCATTTGGCTTTAAAACCCTTAAAATTTCAGAAAACCCCTTTTCTAAATTCTCAAAATTTCGAACACCAAAACCTACCGTTATAGCGTCAAAATAATTATCTTCAAAAGGCATATTTTCAGAATCTCCTAAAACCATTTCAATAACATTGGATAGTTTTCTTTCTTCAATTTTCTTTTTTCCAACTTCAAGCATTCCTGCAGAAATATCTAAACCAATAATTTTTTGAGCATTTGTTTGTGCCATTAAAATAGCCAAATCGCCTGTTCCTGTTGCAATGTCAAGAATAATTTTTGGTTTTGCATCAGAAACTATTTTTAATACTTTTTTACGCCATTTAATGTCAATTCCAAATGAAATTACACGGTTTAAATTATCATAGTTTCCAGAGATAGTATCAAACATTTGGGCAACTTGTTCTTTTTTGCCTAATGCTGAATCTTTATACGGAGTTACTTTTTCGCTCATTACTTTTAATTTACGCAAATATAATACAATCTGACTTAACTGTAATTGGGTTTTTTAAATTGTAAATCAAATGTTTTAGAAAATATTTTTTTGATCCCGGTTTGTTTTTAAGTTATCACGGAAAACGGGTATTTTAAAAAAATCACGGAAAGTGGGTATTGTAACAGTTGAATTTTTTAATCAATTTTGTCTTGTTAATATTTAAAATTTTAATGATTGATAGCGGCTTTAGGACTCAAATCAAATGAATGCTTTTTTGCGCTGGTATTTCATTTGTTCTTGAAAGTAGTTTTAAAAGTGTTGTAGTGATATTCAATACTATTTTTAAAGTGCAAAATACGTTCTTAGGATTAAATTTGTTTTTGGAAATTTTAATTTTTTTGCCTTTAATACCTTCGTGGTATTTGGTATTAAAGGCTTTTTTTGAGATGTCTCTCAAAAGAATTAATATTATAGCTTTAAGTTCAGTTGTTTATAACGATTGTAGCTTTTAGTTCATGTTACTAAAACTATTTCTTGAATAAGTCCTAAGCTAGAAATCATTTTTACTAAGAACATCCTCTTTTGAGGATGTTTTTTGTTTTATAACTTTATGTAAGTTTCATAAGTATAATCGTAAAGATGTTTTTCGTCTTTAAAGTTTTCTTCAGATTCTACCAGCTGCCATTCATTTTTATTAATTTCCGGAAAAAAAGTATCCGCTTCAAAAGTATGGTGCACTTTCGTGATTTCGATAATATCTGAATAAGGTAAAGCCAAATTGTAAATTTCACCACCGCCAATAATATAAGAATCTTCATCTTCAGGACATACAGCAATAGCTTTTTCAATACTGTCTACTACAATACAGCCTTCGGGATTATAATCAGTCTGGCGCGTTATCACAACGTGAACTCTGTTTGGTAAAGGTTTAGGAAAACTTTCAAAAGTTTTTCTTCCCATTATAATATGATGATTGGTTGTAAGTGATTTAAATCTTTTAAAATCATTTGGTAAATGCCAAACCAATTCATTGTTTTTTCCAAGCGCATTGTTTTCGGCAACAGCCGCTATCATTATAATCATGGTAATCTAAAACTAAATTTTATTATCAGTATCTTCATTTACTTTTGATTCTAATTGACTTATTCTTTTTTGCTGTAAAGCAACAAGTCTGTCAATTTGTTCTCTTTCCCACCTTTTATTCATAAATCTATCTGTAATATAAACTTTTATAAAGTGTAAAATAAAGATAAAGAACCATATTGTTATGGCCCATATGCACCAATTTGGCTCAGTGGCACTAACGCCAAATCCAAAAAATTTATTTGCAATAAATAAGAATAAACTCCCAATAAGAAAAAACACAAAGTGAAAATATAATATTTTTTTTTGTCTTAATCTTCTTCGGGCATATTCGTATTGTTCGTGCACTTCTTTTTCCATAAGATCTAAAATAATGATTTTATAAAGTTAGAATTTATTTTGAAATCATACTATTTTAGAATCACAATATTTGCTTTGGAAAGAGTTTTGAATTTGAAATGTAAAATTTTTAGGCCGTTTAATTATTGATAAAACGAAATTAGTGTTGCCTTTTTGCTATTATCATAAATCGATTACTTTGATATCTAACTGTAGGAATTATTCTGTAATTTTATTGTATAAATCTAAAAATTAAATAGTTATGTCTTTAAAGAAACAATTCATTAAAACTAAGCCAGTTTGTAAAGTTACATTTTCAGTAGAAGCTAAAGATGCAAATTCGGCCGCTGTTGTTGGAGATTTTAACAATTGGAATGCCGAGGAAGGAACCTTAAGTAAATTAAAAAACGGAACTTTTAAAGCGACTTATGACTTGGTTAAAGATGCTATTTATGAATTTAAATATATAATTGACGGAAGTTATGTTAACGATCCTGAGGCAGATTCATACAAATGGAATGATTTTGCAGGAAGTGAAAATAGTGTTTTAGTCGTATAAAAAAATCCGCTAAAAACTTTCAGCGGATTTTTTATGTTTTTTTATACAGCAACACTTCCTTTTATGCCGGCATGCGGTTCATAATCTAAAAGTGTAAAATCGTTATAATCAAAATCGAAAATGTTTTTAATCGCTGGATTTAAAATCATTTTTGGTAATGGTTTTGGTTCACGCGTTAATTGCAATTCTAATTGTTCAAAATGATTGTTGTAAATGTGTGCATCTCCAAAAGTGTGAATAAATTCACCATATTCTAAATCGCAAACCTGAGCAATCATCATTGTTAAAAGTGCGTAAGAAGCAATATTAAAAGGAACTCCCAAAAATATATCAGCACTACGCTGGTACAACTGGCAAGATAATTTTCCTTTTGTTTCGCCTTTTTCAAGATCCGGGCTTGTTACATAAAACTGAAAAAAAGCATGGCAAGGAGGCAATGCAGCTTTATTATTGGCAACGTTTTCTTCAAATGATTTTTTGGTATCCGGTAAAACCGATGGATTCCATGCAGAAACCAGCATTCTCCGGCTATTCGGATTTGTTTTTAGCTCCGTTATCAATTCAGAAATCTGATCAATTTCTTCACTGTTCCAGTTACGCCATTGATGTCCGTAGACCGGGCCTAAATCTCCATTAGAGTCTGCCCAGGCATCCCAAATCTTCACTCCGTTTTCCTTAAGATATTTGATATTGGTGTCGCCTTTTAAAAACCAAAGCAACTCGTAAATAATAGATTTCAGGTGTAATTTTTTGGTCGTAACCATCGGGAAACCTTCACTTAAATCAAAACGCATTTGGTAACCAAAAACACTTTTTGTTCCAGTTCCGGTTCGGTCTCCTTTTTGGTTCCCGTTTTCTAAAACGTGTTTTACTAAATCTAAGTATTGCTTCATGACTGCTTTAAGCTTTAGGCTTTAAGCTTTAGGCTTTTTCCTAAGGCTCATAGCTTGTTTTTAATATTTTTCGCTTTAAGCTTACAGCCTAAAGCTTATGGCTTACAGCCTTAAAATTATCTTTTCGAGATTTCGTCTCTGATTTTTGCTGCTTTTTCATAATCTTCCTGAGAAACGGCCTGATCTAAAAGATCATTCAGTTCTTCTAAACTATGTTTGGCATACACATCTCCGGATTGATTTGTTTCTTCTTCACGGCCAAAAGTTTCCGGGTTCGAAAGTACATCATCAATTTCCTGAGAACCCTGATCTGTTTCGGCAGTGTTTGATTTTAAATAAATACCAGCTTTATCTAAAATATTTTTATAAGTAAAAATTGGAGCATTAAATCGTAATGCCAATGCAATCGCATCAGAAGTTCTGGCGTCGATAATTTCTTCGATTTTATCTCTTTCGCAAATTAAACTTGAATAGAAAACGCCGTCAACAAGTTTGTGAATAATGACTTGTTTAACAACAATATCAAATCGTTCTGCAAAGTTTTTGAACAAATCATGCGTTAACGGGCGAGGAGGTTTTATCTCTTTTTCCAGGGCAATAGCAATTGACTGAGCTTCAAAAGCGCCAATAACGATTGGCAGTTTTCTTTCGCCATCAACTTCATTCAAAATTAAGGCATAAGCGCCATTTTGAGTTTGGCTGTATGATATTCCTTTTATGGATAATTTTACTAGACTCATATATATGGGTAAAAAAGGGCAGTTAATGCCACATTTTAGTACTTTTTTTAATTAAAAAATAAAGGTGCAATTTTAATCAAAAAATATGGAACAAAAAAGCCACCTAAAGCAAAGATACGATTATCTTGTTTTTAGGCAGCTATATTTTTATAGAGATTTCTAAATTAAGAATGTTGTGCTTTGAAAGCTTTTAATTTCTCTGTTAATTTAGGAACAATTTCAAATGCATCTCCAACAATACCGTAATCAGCAACTTTAAAGAAAGGCGCTTCAGCATCACTGTTGATAACTACTTTTACTTTTGATGAGTTGATTCCTGCAATATGCTGAATAGCTCCGGAAATACCAATAGCAATATACAAGTTGGTCGCAACAGGTTTTCCTGTTTGTCCAACGTGCTCGCTGTGAGGTCTCCATCCTAAATCTGAAACTGGTTTAGAACAAGCAGTTGCAGCGCCTAAAACAGCTGCTAAATCTTCAACTAATCCCCAGTTTTCCGGTCCTTTTAAACCACGTCCGCCAGAAACTACAACATCAGCATCAGCGATAGATACTTTTCCTGATACTTTTTCTACAGATTCTACTTTAACACCAAAATCATTGTCTCCAATTGATGGATTAAAATCTTCTACGGTTGCAGATCCTGCACTTTCGAAAATTCCGTAAGAGTTTTTAGCCAAACCAAGAACTTTTACATCTGTACTAATTTCAGTAATATTGAAAGCTTTGTTTGAGAAAGCATTTCTTTTTACCTGAAAAGGAGAAGTGCTTAATGGTAATCCAACAACGTTAGATGCAAAACCAGCATTTAAAGCCACAGCAACCAATGATGAAAGATAAATACTATCTGTTGTAGAAGAAAGCAAAACAACTTTTGTTCCTTCTTTTTCAGCAGCTTGTTTGATAACATCGGCGTAAGCCTTAGCGGTAAAACCTGCTAATTTATCGTTTGTAACTTTTAATACTTTATCAACTCCGTATTTAGATAATTCGCTTACGTCGCTAATGTTTACAGTTACAGCCGTAACTGTTGTTCCTAATGTTTCAGCTACTTTTTTAGCATATGAAGCTAATTCAAAAGCTACTTTTTTAAATTTTCCTTCTGCAGATTCTGCATATATTAATAATGACATAATAATTTTAGATTTTAGATTTTAGATTTCAGATTTTTTTAAAATTGAAATCTAAAATGATTATTGATTTTAGATTTTGAAGTGAATCAAATGTTGGTTTTAGATTTCGTATTGCACAATCTGCAATCTAAAATCTATCCCGAGAATTCGGGACTACAATCTTAAATCACTTTCGCTTCGTTGTGTAATAAATTAATTAACTCATCTAAATTATCAGGAGAAATTAATTTCACTGCTGATTTTGGAGCAGGTTTTTCAAATTTCACTGCTTTTGTATTTACAGGAGCATCAACCGGCTCTAGAATTGTTAAAGCTTTAGTTCTTGCTGTCATGATTCCTCTCATGTTCGGGATACGTAAATCTTTTTCTTCAACAAGACCTTTTTGTCCACCAATAATTAAAGGTAAAGTAGTACTTACCGTTTCTTTTCCACCATCAATTTCACGAACCGCTTTTACATTGTTTCCTTCAACAGTAACACTTGTACAAGAGTTTAAAAAGTTAGAACCTAAAATTCCTGCAATCATTCCAGGAACCATTCCTCCATTATAATCTAAAGACTCTTTTCCTGCAATTACAAGATCGTAACCACCGGTTTTAATTACTTCAGCCAATTGTTTTGCAACGAAAAAACCATCAGTAGGATTAGCATTTACACGAATTGCTTCATTTGCACCAATTGCCAATGCTTTACGCAAAGTTGGCTCAGTATCAGGACCTCCAACATTTACTACAGTTACAGTAGCGCCTTGTTGTTCCTGAAACCAAATAGCACGAGTTAAACCAAACTCATCATTAGGATTAATCACATATTGTACACCATTGGTGTCGAATTCTGAATCACCATTGGAGAAGTTGATTTTTGAAGTAGTATCAGGTACATGACTGATGCAAACTAATATTTTCATAAGTATATATTTTATATTTATAATATTCTTTTACAAATTTAGAAATTAAAATCGGAATAATATACTATGCATGCATAATATTTTTTAAAAACTATTACGTTTTCGAAGATTATGAATTTTTGAAGTCTTTTTATCGTGATTTAAAAGTGAAAATGCAGTCATTTCTATTGATCCTTAAGGAATTTGCAATTTCAGAATAGTCATGTAGGACTTAAAGTTGAGATTATTTACGCTGTGTCTAAAGTTGTTTTATTTTGAAAGACAATTCTACTAAATTTTAGATTTACACAAATAAAGCTGAATTTGTGTAAAATGATTTTTATGTCACAAATCGGGTATTATATCGATTTCGTAAACTGTACAATAAAATTTAAAAAGTTAAAAACCAAATCAGGAAAGAAGTTCATGTGATTTTAAATTCAATTTATGCTTTTAAGTTATTTAAAATATTTATTTTTGCTCTTCAGAAAATTCAACATACAATATAAATATGAGAACAATACAATTTAGAGAGGCCATTTGCGAAGCGATGAGCGAAGAAATGCGTCACGATGAATCCATATATTTAATGGGCGAAGAAGTTGCAGAATACAACGGAGCATACAAAGCTTCAAAAGGAATGCTTGCTGAATTTGGCGAAAAAAGAGTAATCGATACTCCAATTGCTGAGCTTGGTTTTACAGGAATTGCAGTAGGATCAGCTATGAATGGTTGTCGTCCTATTGTAGAGTACATGACATTCAACTTCTGTTTAGTTGGTATTGATCAAATTATAAATAATGCTGCTAAAATGCGTCAAATGACTGGTGGACAATTTAATGTGCCAATCGTTTTTCGTGGACCAACTGCTTCTGCAGGTCAATTAGGAGCAACACACTCACAAGCTTTAGAAAACTGGTTTGCAAATACTCCGGGTCTTAAAGTTGTTGTACCGTCAACTCCTTATGATGCAAAAGGACTTTTGAAATCTGCAATTCGCGATAATGATCCTGTAATTTTTATGGAATCTGAGCAAATGTACGGTGACAAAGGTGAAGTTCCGGACGGAGAATACACAATTCCATTAGGAGTTGCTGATGTTAAACGTGAAGGAAAAGATGTTACAATTGTTTCTTTCGGAAAAATCATCAAAGAAGCTTTTATTGCAGCTGATGA
Organism: Flavobacterium chryseum; assembly: GCF_004362015.1. Classification (GTDB taxonomy): domain Bacteria; phylum Bacteroidota; class Bacteroidia; order Flavobacteriales; family Flavobacteriaceae; genus Flavobacterium. The sequence continues at coordinate 444,328 of NZ_SNWW01000003.1, read as the reverse complement.
ATTAGCTAAAGAAGGAATTTCATGTGAAATTATCGATTTAAGAACAGTACGTCCTATGGATAACGAAGCAATTCTTAAATCTGTTAAAAAAACAAACCGTTTGGTAATTTTAGAAGAAGCCTGGCCATTTGCAAGTATTTCATCTGAAATAACATATATCGTACAAGAACAAGCTTTTGATTTTCTTGATGCGCCAATACAACGTATTACAACTGCAGATACACCTGCGCCTTACTCTCCTGTTTTACTAAAAGACTGGTTGCCAAACGCAGCTGATGTAGTAAAAGCAGTTAAGAAAGTAATGTACAAATAGTAAATTAAACATTCTTATAAAACTTCATCAGTCATATTAATTGATGAAGTTTTTTTTTGCCAGATGATAAAAAAAGTAATTTTACTCAGTCTATTTTTTGTATTTGCGCTCGCAAATATTGCTACTGCACAAACTAAAGTGAGCGGAATTGTTTTGGATAAATCAAATCAGCCAGTTCCATTTGCTAATGTTGTTTTTAAAGGTTCAAATACCGGAATAGTTTCTAACGAAGACGGTCGTTTTTATCTTGAATCGCCAAATACTTATACTGCTTTGCTGGTTACTTCGGCAGGATTTTCAGATAGAGAAGTTCCTTTAGAAAAAGCGGTGAATTACGATTTTAAAATTGTTTTAGGCGAAGCCGAAGCATTAAACGAAGTTGTAATTTTTACTGGAAAAACATCTAAGAAAAATAATCCGGCACTGGATATTTTGAGAAAAATTTGGGAAAGAAAACGTAAAAACGGACTTTACCAATTCAATCAATATCAGATGCAGAAGTACGAAAAAGTCGAATTCGATATGAATACGATTGACAGTGCTTTTATGAAAAATAAACTCTTTAAAGGAATGGAGTTTGTGTTTGATCACGTTGATACATCTGATGTTACCGGAAAAACCTATTTACCAATTTTCATCAACGAATCGGTTTATGATGTTTACGGAGATAATACACTAAAGAAAGTAAAAGAAAACCTTAACGGAAGTAAAACATCTGGATTTAACGGTAATCAACAGATTTTAGCCTTTGTAAAAGATCTTTATTCAGATTATAATATTTACGACAATCACCTTAAATTTTTTGACAAAAGTTTCACAAGCCCGCTTTCAAGAACAGGAATTGATGTTTATAATTATGTCCTGAAAGACAGTGCTTACATCGATAAAAAATGGTGTTATAATATTGTTTTTTATCCGCGACGTAAAAACGAATTGACTTTTAAAGGAGATTTTTGGGTAAATGATACCACTTTTGCCATCAAGAAAATTAATATGGGCGTTACCAAAAGTGCCAATATTAACTGGGTAAAAGATATTTATATCGAACAGGAATTCGAAGTACAAAATGATTCTGTTTTTCTGTTAACGAGAGATTATATGATGTCTGATTTTGCTTTGAATAAAAAAGAAAAATCAAAAGGAGTTTACGGAAAACGAACTACATTATTTAGAAATCATAAATTCAATATTCCAAAACCGGAGAAGTTTTATAAAGAAGAAGTCAATTTTATAGACAACGCTGTTTATGAACGGCCGGATGAATTTTGGGAAGAGAATCGTTTTGAACAACTCAACAAAGACGAGCAGGGGATTTATAAAATGCTCGACACTTTGCAAACCGTCAAAAGATTTAAGCAGCTTTATAGTTTAGTTTCCATTTTAGGAAGTGGTTATGTCGAATTTAAAAACTTCGATTACGGACCCATTTTTTCCACATTTGGGTACAACGAAGTCGAAGGTTTGCGATTAAGAGTTGGAGGAAGAACCTATTTTGGACCAAATGATCCTTGGCGTGTACAAGCTTATACAGCGTATGGTTTTGATGATAATAAATTCAAATACGGAGTATCAGGAAAATGGATGCTTGATAAGCAAAAACGCCTTATTATCTCTGGAGGAAACAGGCGCGACATCGAACAAATTGGAGCCAGTTTAACAACAACAAACGATATTTTAGGACGAAGTTTTGCTTCATCTGCCTTGTTTACAACAGGAAGCAACGGAAAACTGACCAACATTAACCTGAGCAACGTTTCTGTAGAAATGGAGCCAATTAAAAACTTTGTGGTTCAGGCCGGTATTTCATATAGAACATTAGCATCAGCATCACCAACGTTTAGCTTAGATTATTATACGACTTTGCCAACGCCAGAAAATCCTGCAGGTGTTATTGCAAGCGAAGTAAAACAGTTTGAAGCCAATGTTCAGTTCGAGATTATGCCAAAACGTAAAACAATCGGTTTTGGTGTAGAACGCGATCTTGTTGATAGTCCGTTCAGTCATTTCTTTGTTAATTTCAGTTATGGAATTAAAGGCGTGATGCAAAGTGATTTTGCTTACGAAAAAATACAATTATTCTATAAGCAGCCTATTATTATAGGACCTTTAGGAAGATCTAATATTATTTTGGAAACCGGAAAAACCTTTGGTACAATTCCGTTAGGATTGATGAGTGTAATTCCAGGAAACCAGACTTATTTTACGATTGAGAATACGTTTAGTAACTTAAATTTCTACGAATTCATAACAGATCAATATACCACTTTGCAATGGAATCATGATTTTGGAGGAAGGTTATTTGCCAGAATTCCATTTATGAGAAAACTAAATTGGAGAGAATTTGTTGGTGTAAAAGGAGTTTACGGAACTATTTCAAGTGAAAACAGAGCCATCAATGCTTCTGATCAGGTTTACAATGCACCTGAAAATGTATACTGGGAATACAATGCCGGAATTGGTAATATATTCAAAGTTTTCAGAATCGATTTCTCCTGGAGAGGAAGTTATTTAAACGCTCCGGATGCTAATAAATTTGCAGTAAAAGGATCGTTCGGATTCTATTTCTAATAAGGTTAAAAGTATTGCCACAAAGACGCCAAGCCGCTAAGTTAATTTCTTGCAGCTTGGCGTTTTTCGATATTAATTAAAAGAAGATTGAAGACTTTCACGCAGATTTTGCAGATTTAAACAGATAAACACAGATGTTATTATTGTTTCTGCTCTTGCTATCTATTAAATCACATTTTAATAATTAAAAAAATCTGCTTAAATCTGCAAAATCTGCGTGCAAAAAACTTTGAGCCTCTGCATCTTTGCCAGAATTGATCTCATTTTTCTTAATTTTGAATCAGAATTAAAAGATAAACCATGCAGGAAGCTATCGATTTTCTATCAACCAAAAATCCAATATTTCAGGAAATTATTGAGAAATATGGATTACCACAAATTCCAAAACGTCCACAAGGTTTTGAAACTTTGGTACTATTGATTCTTGAACAGCAAGTCTCTGTAGATTCGGCGAAAGCCACATTCTTAAAAATAAAAGCTTACACAACTTGCGATCCTGAAACGATGGTAATTCTCTCAGATGAAGAATATAGGAGTCTTGGTGTCAGCCGTCAAAAAACAAAATACATTAAAATCTTAGCAGAAGCTGTTTTAAATAAAGATCTAGATATAGAAAGTTTAGCCACAAAATCAGCAAAACAAGTTCGCGAAGAGCTTATTAAATTGAAAGGAATAGGGAATTGGACGATTGATATTTACTTGATGTTTTGTTTACAAGAACCGGATTTAATTCCGCTTGGCGATATTGCTGTCATCAATACCATCAAAGAATTACTTAATATTCACGACAAACAAGAGATGGAAATTTATGCAGAACAATGGAGTCCTTATCGCTCTTATGCCACCTATTTACTCTGGCATTATTACCTAAATAAGCGAAATAGAAAAATTACATATTAACTGTCTGTTATTTAAAAGAAAAGTACGTAGATTATTATAGTTTTTTATTGTGAAAAAAGGATTGTTTGGTTACTTTTGCAGTCGAAATTATAGATATAATAAAAAACGAAAATGACCGCAGACAAACTAACGACTTTCGATGTATTAATCGAAATACCAAGAGGAAGCAGAAATAAATATGAGTACGATTTTGAAATCAAAAGAATGCGTTTCGACAGAATGTTATTCTCTTCGATGATGTACCCTGCTGATTACGGATTTATTCCTGAAACTTTAGCTCTTGACGGTGACCCTCTTGATGTATTGGTTTTAATAAACGAACCAACTTTTCCTGGATGTGTTATCGAAGTAAAACCAATTGGTGTTTTCCATATGGCAGATGACAAAGGACCAGACGAAAAAATTATTTGTGTACCGGTTTCAGATCCAATTTGGAATTCACTAAATGATCTTTCAGATATCAATGCACACTTATTAAAGGAAATCGAACACTTCTTTCAGGTATACAAAGATCTTGAAAACAAACAAGTAGATGTAGAAGGATGGGGAGACGTAAACGAAGCTTTCGCAATTATTGCAGAGTGTACTAAACGTTTTAACGATATTGAGAACAAACCAGAAGGATTATTTAGTATTAAATAATTTTTGCCTTCATATTTTATAAAAAAAGCAATACTCCGTTAGGAGTATTGCTTTTTTGTTTAAATTCGTTTAGTTAGTTTATTGACTATTAACCAAAACCATTAAAATATTATGAATGCATTTATGATTTACTTGCCAATTGTTATGGCAATTGTAGGATTACTTTTCATGGCAATAAAAAGAACATGGGTTTTAAAACAAGATGCCGGTGATGGCAAGATGAAAGAGATTTCGGATTACATTTACGAGGGGGCTCTCGCCTTCTTGAAAGCAGAATACCGATTACTGACTTTTTTCGTAATTGCTGCCAGTATAGTTTTAGCCGGAATTTCTTATATTGTTCCAACCACACATATTTTAATCGTAGTAGCATTTATTTTTGGCGCATTTTTTTCAGCTTTGGCTGGAAATATGGGAATGAAAATTGCCACTAAAACAAATGTTAGAACTACACAAGCAGCGCGCACAAGTTTGCCACAAGCCTTAAAAGTTTCTTTTGGAGGCGGAACTGTAATGGGTTTAGGTGTTGCAGGCTTAGCTGTTTTAGGCTTAACAGGATTTTTTATTGTTTTCTTTCAGATATTTATGAATGGAGTCTGGACTTCATCTGAAGATATGACCAAAGTTTTAGAGACTTTAGCCGGGTTTTCGCTTGGTGCGGAATCAATTGCTTTGTTTGCCAGAGTTGGTGGTGGAATTTACACAAAAGCTGCCGATGTTGGTGCAGATTTAGTGGGTAAAGTCGAAGCAGGAATTCCGGAAGATGATCCTCGTAATCCGGCAACAATTGCAGATAACGTAGGAGATAATGTTGGAGACGTTGCAGGAATGGGAGCTGATTTATTTGGTTCGTATGTAGCAACAGTTTTGGCTGCAATGGTTTTAGGAAACTACGTAATCAAAGATATGGGCGGAAACATTCAGGATGCTTTTGGCGGAATTGGTCCAATTTTATTACCAATGGCAATTGCCGGTTTTGGAATTCTATTTTCAATTATCGGAACGACTTTGGTAAAAATATCAGATGATAACGCGAAAGAAGCACAAGTACAAAAAGCATTAAATATAGGAAACTGGGTTTCGATTGTTTTAACTGCAATTGCCTGTTTCTTTTTAGTACAATATATGTTGCCTGAAACGATGCAAATGAGCTTTTTCGGCGAAGGTTCTAAAGATATTTCATCAATGCGTGTTTTCTACGCAACTTTAGTTGGATTGGTTGTTGGTGGTGCTATTTCATCAGTAACGGAATATTATACAGGATTAGGTACAAAACCCGTAATGGCAATTGTACAAAAATCATCAACAGGAGCAGGAACAAATGTAATTGCAGGTTTAGCAACAGGAATGATTTCTACATTTCCAACCGTATTATTATTTGCTGCCGCAATCTGGATTTCATATGCGTTAGCAGGATTTTATGGAGTTGCTTTAGCTGCTTCAGCAATGATGGCGACAACAGCAATGCAATTGGCAATTGATGCTTTCGGACCAATCTCTGATAACGCCGGAGGAATTGCAGAAATGAGTGAATTACCAAAAGAAGTAAGAACAAGAACTGACATTTTAGATTCAGTAGGAAATACAACGGCAGCAACCGGAAAAGGTTTTGCAATTGCTTCTGCGGCCTTAACTTCATTAGCATTATTTGCAGCGTATGTAACTTTTACCGGAATCGACGGAATCAATATTTTTAAAGCGCCGGTTTTAGCCATGTTATTTGTGGGAGGAATGATTCCTGTAGTTTTCTCGGCTTTGGCCATGAATTCTGTTGGAAAAGCCGCTATGGATATGGTGTACGAAGTTCGTCGTCAATTCAAAGAAATTCCTGGAATTATGGAAGGAACCGGAAAACCGGAATACGGAAAATGTGTTGAAATTTCTACAAAAGCCGCTTTACGCGAAATGATGCTTCCGGGAATTTTAACTATTGGTTTCCCAATTGCAATTGTATTATTAGGGAAATTAGTTTACGGTCATAACAATCAATTAATTGCTGAAATGTTAGGCGGATATATGGCAGGAGTTACCGTTTCAGGCGTGCTTTGGGCTGTTTTTCAAAACAATGCCGGAGGAGCTTGGGATAATGCTAAAAAATCTTTTGAAGCAGGAGTTTTAATCAACGGAGAAATGACGTACAAAGGTTCAGATGCGCATAAAGCTGCTGTAACCGGAGATACAGTTGGAGATCCGTTTAAAGATACTTCAGGACCATCAATGAATATTTTAATCAAACTAACTTGTTTAATCGGATTGGTGATTGCGCCAATTTTAGGAGAAGGACATTCATCTTCACTTATTTCTGAAAAAAGTTCCTGTTGTGCTAAAACTGAAATGCATGCCGGCATGAATTCTAAATGTGGCGATTTATCAGCAATGACCAAAGAAGAATGCATTCAAATGTGCAAAGAAAAAGGTTGTACAGCCGAAGAAACTGCAAAATGTCTGGCTCATTATGATGCAAACGGAAAATATGCGCATCAAAAAACAGATTGTTTCGATACGACTAAATACGATAAAAACCGTGTTGAGGTTAATTTAGCAACAACGAATGGTGTTACCGTAGGAACTGTAACCAAAACCGAAAATGGAAAAACAACGACAGAAGTTTACGAAGGAAGCGAAGCAGAAGTAAAAGCAAAAATTGAAGCTGCGAAGTAATTTTAGCTATTCTTGGATATAATATCCTAACAGGTTTGCAAAACCTGTTAGGTATTAATATGGATATGAAAATTAGAAAATAAAAAAAAATAAAAATGCCTCTAAAATAATAGAGGCATTTTTTATGGATTTAAGTAAGCTGTTAATTCCTAATACTAACCCTTCATTGTTGATCCTATTACCATACGCATTGCTATAAAATATAACAGTAAGAGCGTTAAAAACACACCTAAAATAGAAGAAATGATTAAATTAATTAAAGCTGTTTTTCTAATTTCTGTTTTTCTACTTATGTAAAACAAATAATATTGAATCATTAAATAAATAAGTATTGGTATCCAAAAATAAGCCTCAAACGCTTTCTTAGCAAATATTGAGAAAGATAAATAAATTGCTAAAGTTAATGATACAAGGCTTATTAAAAATATTTTTGGTTTGGTAATAGTTTTAAAAATCATGGTTTATTATTGATTTAAAATAAAAAAAGTCCATTATAATCTGGACTTTTTGAATTATTTTTTTGAATGAAAATTGAAATCTGTGTTTCTAAAACAACCCATTCAATTCAGCATCAATTCTATTAATGATGTTACCTAAATCCTCCGGATTATCAACGAAATTGATATTGTCAACATCAATAATCAATAATTTCCCTTTGCTGTAAGTCTGAACCCAAGCTTCGTATCTTTCGTTCAAACGGCTCAAATAATCGATAGAAATTGAGTTTTCATACTCGCGTCCGCGTTTGTGAATCTGACCTACTAAATTCGGAATAGAACTTCTTAAATAAATTAATAAATCTGGAGCTTTCACCAAAGATTCCATCAATTCAAAAAGAGAAGTATAATTTTCGAAATCACGGCTTGTCATTAATCCCATAGAATATAAATTGGGAGCAAAAATATAAGCATCTTCATAAATCGTTCTGTCCTGAACAATTTTTTTTCCGCTTTCGCGAATTTGCAAAACCTGACGAAAACGACTGTTCAGGAAATAAATCTGTAAATTAAACGACCAACGTTCCATTTGGTGGTAGAAATCATCTAAATACGGATTATCTACTACATCTTCATAATGAGGCTCCCATTTAAAATGTTTGGCTAATAATTTAGTTAAAGTAGTCTTTCCTGCGCCTATATTTCCTGCTATTGCTATGTGCATTACGGTGTTACGATTTTATAATTTGTGATTTCCTTGGTTGTAAAAATAGATAAAATTTGGTCTTTGTAGCAGAAATTGTCAAAGGTTTTTTGTAAAATTTCAATTTCAGAAATTGTAGTTGAGTTTGTGTCAGTAATGTCTTTAAAATACAGCAAATTATCCTTGCTAAAAATATATTGATGCGCGTTAATAATTTCGATTCTGTCAAAATCAGAAACTTTTCCCAGCGAAGTTGTTTTTCCGAAAATATCACAAGAGAACCAATTATTCTTTTTATCAATCCAATAAAAAGTATTAAAATCGGTTTGATAATATTTAATCGTTTCTGTTAATGGCGTAGAAACCGTTTTGTATTCATTTTTTAAATAATCAAAAAGGCCTATTTGCTGGTTCAAAGCATTATAAACCCATAACTGGTTTTGAGTTGACATTCCAATCGCATCTACCACAATTGGAATTGCATTTTGAGAAAAATTAATCTCTGTAATTTTATTTAACTGATTGTCCAGTAACAAAACAGTGTTGAAATCGTCATAATACAATACGATTTTAAGCGGATTTTGAAGATCGACTTTAGTAATGTTTCCTAATGAAATGCTTTTGTATTCAAAGGCCTCATTTCCTTTGGTTTTAGTAAAGACATTATTTTTAATTTGATACGAATATCCAAAAGAATCATAACCTAAAAATGTATCAACATCAAGGTTAAAATGAGAAAGAGAAGTTCCGCTTATTTTTTGATTTTGTGCAAAAACAGCTGAAAAAGAACAGGCGATGAAAAACAAGAAGAATATTTTGCGCACTGTTTTACTCATTAGATTGGGTTTTTCTGATGAGCCAAATTACAAAAAACTAAGTTAGGAATGATTCAATTTGCCTATTTAGAGCGATTTTGTAGTTTAAAAGAGTGTAAACTGCAATAGTCTAATTTATTAGCAATTTTGTCTATAGCTTATCGGTATTGATATATTTAACTTTCAGGATTTTAAAATTAATAATACATTTGAGTGTAAGTTTATAAGACTTACTTTATTTAAAAAACTATCTAAATGAAAAAACTATCATATTATTTGCTTTTAATGCTTGCTTTTACTCAGGCACAAGCACAAAAAGATTTTCAGGGAATGGCCGTTTACGAGTCAAAAACCCAAGCGCCAAAATTGGAAGGAATGCGAGGAAACCGTGATATCACGCCCGAAATGCAGAAAAACATGGAAGAGCGCATGAAAAAAATGCTCGAAAAAACCTTTATTCTGAATTTTGATAAATCGGCTTCGATTTATAAAGAAGAAGAAAAATTAGAAACTCCCGGACAGCAAGGCGGCGGAATGCGTGTCATGATGAATTCTTTCATGGGCGGCGGCGGAACTTTTTATAAAGATGTAAAAAGCAAATCGTATACAGTAGATAAAGAATTTATGGGAAAAGAGTTTCTGGTTGTAGATTCTCTGCCAAAATTAAACTGGAAACTAGAACAGGAAACCAAACAAATTGGAGGTTACACTTGTTATAAAGCAACTGCTGTAAAAGAAGCCAGCAAAACTGATTTTAGAAATTTCAGACCTAAAAACAACGACGATAAAAAACCCGAAGACAAAAAGGATGAAGCCAAAAAAACTTCGGGGGATACAAAAACCAACTTTGAAGATAATTTTGAAATGCCAAAAGAAGTTGCCATAATAGCCTGGTATACGCCAGAAATTCCGGTAAATCAAGGGCCGGAGAATTATTGGGGATTACCAGGTTTAATTTTAGAGGTAAACGACGGTAGAACAACTATTTTATGTTCGAAAATTGTTATGAATACCAAAGAAAAAGTCGAGATAAAACCATCTAAAAAAGGAAAAGTAATTTCTCAAAAAGAGTACGACGAAACCGTAATTAAAAAAATGGAAGAATTTAGAGAAATGAATCGTGGTCGCGCCGGTGGACCGCCGCCAATGATGGGAAGATAAAACTTTTTAAATTTCAAATTCCAAATTCCAAATTCCAATTTTCTATCTCCGGGTCCAAATTCCAAAATTTTTATAATGAACAAAATACTTTGTTTCGTAGCCTTTTTATTGACTTCTGTTTCCTTTTCTCAAAGTGTACGTTTTGATGGATTTATTCAGGACGAACAAAAAAATCCGTTAGAGATGGCCAATATTATGGCCGTCAATAATGCCACAAAAGCAATGGATTCTTATGGAATTACCAATGATAAAGGAAGGTTTCAACTGACTTTAAAACCGAATACGGCATATACCGTTAAAGTAAGTTATCTGGGAATGAAATCGAAAGAGATTTCTATTGCAACTCAAAGCGCAAATATCATACAGAATATTATTATGGATGATGCCGGAATCGAACTTGACGGAGTTGAAATTGTTCGTGAAATGCCTGTTTCGATAAGCGGCGATACGATTGTTTACAATGCAGATTCTTTTAAATCCGGAACAGAGAAGAAACTGGAAGATGTTCTAAAGAAATTACCAGGAGTTGAGGTAAATGCCGATGGAGAAATTGAAGTAGAAGGTAAAAAAGTAAGCAAATTAATGGTCGAAGGAAAAGACTTTTTTGATGGCGACACCAAATTGGGCGTTAAAAATATTCCGGCTGATGCTATTGATAAAATTCAGGTACTAAGAAATTATAATGAAGTCAGTGCTTTAAAAGGTCTTGAAAATGATCAGGATAATGTGGCCATGAATATTAAGCTGAAAGAAGGAAAAAAGAACTTTTGGTTTGGCGACATGACCGCAGGAATTGGGGTTGGTGAACTTGACAGCCGATATATTATTAATCCGAAATTATTTTATTACAGTCCCGAATACAGCATCAATGTCATTACCAATTTTAATAATATTGGCGAATTGCCGCTTACGGCGCAGGATTATTTTAAGTTTACCGGAGGTTTTAAAAACATGATGAAAAAGGGCGGAAGCAATTTTAATGTTTCGTCGAACGATTTGGGAATTTCAATTTTGAGAAACAACCGAGCCAAAGAAATTGAAACAAAATTTGGAGCTACAAATTTCGCTTACTCGCCTACAAAAAACTGGAATATCAGTGGTTTCGGAATTCTTTCTACATCAAAAACAGATCTCGAAACCAAATCGCAGACGACAATTCTGGATTCTGGCGATCAACAAAAACGAGATGAATTAACACATCAAAAAAATAATCTGGGTCTTTTTAAGTTGAGTTCAAGTTATAAGCCAAACACAAAACTTCAGTTTGATTATGACATCTTAACGAAATTATCCAAACAAAATGAAGATACAGATTTGCTTCGTGAATCTGTGGTAAAAGATAGTTCTGCTACAGAAACTATTTTTACTACTAAAAAGCAAAATCCAACATCAATAAATCAAAACCTGAGTTTGTATTATACACAAAGCGATAAAAATATTTTTGCTTTTGAAATGCAGCATTTATATCAGGATGAAAACCCGTTTTATAATGCCAATTTACGAACTCAGCCTTTTATTTTATCAGGTTATACTTCCGGGCAACAAAGAAATGATTTAAATCAGGATCGTTTTGTAAAAACAAATAAAGTTGATGCCAAATTAGATTATTACTATATGGTAACGCCAAAAAGCAATATCAATATCACGTTAGGAAATACCTATTCGCATCAGGATTTTAATTCGCATATTTTTCAAATGCTGGATAATGGGGACAGAAATGATTTAAGCGATCCGAAAAATAACAATCAGGTAAAATATAATTTTAATGATGTTTTTCTGGGATTCCACTATAAAATACTAACAGGCAAATTTACATTAACGCCTGGTTTTAGCGTGCATTCGTACACCATGACAAACGTACAATCAGGAACTGATTATTCACAGAGTTTCGCCAAAGTATTACCTGATTTTTTTGCTTTATATCAAATCAAAAAAGCAGAAACGCTGACGTATAATTTTGCGTTGTCCAATGATTTTACAGATGTTAATCAATTGGCTTCAGGATATGTTTTGTCGGATTACAGCAGTTTGTTTAGAGGAGATCGTTCGTTAGAAAATGCCACTTCACAAGTGCATACATTGCGTTATTTCAAATACAATATGTTCAATTTCGAAAATATTTTTGCGAATGCCGTTTACACAAAAAAAGTGGACGCCATTAAAACCAGTGCCAAATTTACCGGAATTAATCAGGAGTCAAACCCTTATAATTCTAATCTGGCTGATGAAACTTTTTCAGGAATGGGAAATTACGGGCGATCTTTTTTAAAGAATTATAAAGCCTCCGCGAATGCAAGTTTGAATTGGTCGAAATTCAATAATATTCAAAATAATGAATTAGCGACTACAGAAAGTTTTACTCAAAGTTATACCGTAAAAGCGTCGACTAACTATAAAAATATGCCGAATCTGGAATTAGGTTACAACGCTTTAATTAACAAATATAGCGGTTCAACTTATTATACAGACAAACCTTTTGCAAGAATAGATTATTACTTTTTAAATAGTTTTTCGTTTGTATCAGAATATGAATTTTACCATTATTACAATACTAGCAAATCTGTAGATAATGAATATGATTTTTTAAGTGCCAGCTTAATTTATCAAAAGAAAGACAGTAAATGGGAGTACAAAGTTTCCGCCACAAACTTATTAAACACTAAATATCTTAATGACGACAGTTTTTCGCAGTTTTCTACAAGAGTTTCTCAATATACCGTGCAGCCGCGTTACATTATATTTTCGATGAAATATAATTTATAGTATATATTAAGTATCTATTTTGAATTGTAAGGCACCTGACTTCGATAATAATCGAATATCTTTACGTTTAATATTAACAAGTCAAAATTTATATTATGCGCAATTATATATGGAGTTTCTTATTGTTTTTTTGTGTAGTATCTACCTTATTTTCTCAAACAAAAACATTAGAAAAAGGAACTTATATTACCACCAATAAAGGTCAGAAAATCAAATTAAATTTATTAGAAAACAATAAATACGAATTGGTTTTTTATTCTGGTGAATATAAAATCAAAGGCGATTCACTTCTATTTTCTCAAACTGAAAAAGCAGGAAATTCATTTAATCTTAGTTTTAAAAACGATAAGAAAGCTCAAAAAATTAAAATTAAATTTTTAGAACCTTCTATCTATTCTTTTTATATCGGAACACAAAATGGTTCTGAGCCGGTACAATACCAAAAACTTACTGATATAAAAACCAAAGTCGATCCCGATTGGATCAATATAGATGTTGATTTTGAAATCGAACGTGCCGATTATTTGTATGTAGTATATGAAGGATATGAAACGGAAAGTAAAATTTCTAAATATGCTCTGCCAAAAGATATTTCAGAAATTACGATTAAATATGAACTTGATGCTTTAGGCGATTTAAATCTGGCCGGTTTTTTTGATAAAAAGACCAATGAGCTAAAAATTGCTGAACAGGGAGGAAAAAATCCGTTAGTATTTTTAAATGCAAAAGATACTCCGCCCGCAGTTCCCCCAAGCGTTACGCCACTCGAAAATAAAAGTGTCTTAAACTGGACCTATCCGGGAAAAGATGCTTTAGTTAACGAAGATTTTGGAGTAGAGGTAACTGTCGACACTGCTACCACGGATTATGCTGCATCTAAATATGATTTTAAATTTAAAGTAGAAAATAATTTAAAAGCTGCTATTGCGGCGACCAAAACAGCTAAAAGTAAATTTTTAATAGTTTACGCCGACAGTAAAAATCCTGCTGCAAAGGCTGATTTTGATGCAGTCCTAAAAGATCTTGAAACACAGGTTGGATACTATATGTATGATGCTTACAATGCTCAATATGATGTTTTTAATTATTATCTGGCTACAGCCGATGATAAAAAATGGCTTGAAGCCAATAAAATTTCTGATGGTCCGGCTTTATTAGTAGTAAACGGAGAAGGTGATGTTTTAGCAACTGCAAAATCGAATTTATTAGAGAAAAAATCAGAATTAAGCTATTACGATGAGTTTGCAAAAAAGCTGCAAAGAGCAAATGCTTTTTATGCTTTTGATAAAATAGCAAAAAATAAAAAAGCAACAGATGCTGATATCGTTTCTGCTTTTTATAAAGCTTCGATACTTGATATACCTTATGAATATGAAACTGATGCAGTTGCTGTAACAGAAGAGGTAAATCCGAAAGATTTTAAAATTGCAAAAATTACTTTAGATAAAAAAGAAGTTGCCCAAACCTGGAAAAAATTGATCGAAGCACATCAAAAAGACACAAAGCCAAACAGAGAGTTGGTAGAAGCAATTTTGAGAGAAATAAAAAACGCAGGTTTTACGAAGCAGTTTTTTAATGAAGAGCGCGTTTTTAATGATACCGATTTCTTATCAATTGATTATCTATTAAAACATTACGATGCCATCGAAAAAATGAACATTGAAGATGAAAACGGAAACGCATTAACGTTATTAAAAGGAAGTTTAAGTTTTGAGATTTCATCTGCTTTACAACAAAATAGCTACGTAGCGCAAGAAGGCGTTGCAGGAAAAGCAAATCAAAATAAAATAATTGCGATCTACAAAAAGTTGATTGCAAGCGGTAAAGGAAATTTTGATTCTTATAAAACTTATTTTGATTATTTGAATGTAGACAGCGAAAATAGTGTTGATGATATTACTTTCTTAAAAGAGTTTAAAACGTATTTTAATACCTATTTATCAACCGAAAAAGGAAATGCCATTGAAAGATTAGATCAAATGTTTGCGTCTTTAGATACAGAATCTGATTACTCATATAACGGATGGAATTCTTTTAAAGAATACCATTCTAATCTGGCCAATACAGCAGCGTGGGCAACGGTATTAAAGCCTGCAAATAGCAGTTTTATAAAAGATGCCATTACTTGGTCTGAATACAGCTTAATGGTAACTAAAAACAATCCGTATTATTTAGATACATTGGCGCAGTTGTATTATAAAGACGGTCAAAAAGATAAAGCCATTGCAACTCAGGAATTAGCAGTAAAGTTTTTAACTGCTGAAGTTGACGAACAAACCGCTATGGAAATACGCGAAATGCTAAGCAAAATGCAAAACGGAACCTATTAGAATTTACAATTTATATAAAAACAAACCCGACAAAATTTTAAATCTTGTCGGGTTCTTTTTTTATTTTTTGATGCCTACCATAATTTCGATCTGGTAATTTTTAGGAATCTTTTTCTTGTTTTTGATTGTACCATAAGCACTTATATAACTTAACAAAATAGTGTATTTTGAATTCTCAATTCTTTGTTCAATTTTTTTGTCTGATTCAGAATATTCATTTCCAGTTTTAAATTTTGAATTGGAATTGATAAAATCATTTATTTTTAATGGAATAATATCCTGGTTGATTTGTAAATCCTGACCATAATCTGTAGGTTTTGATTTTATAGCATAAGCTGTATTATCAATATTTACAGTGGCGTCAAAACTATTATTCTGAGATAGAGTGAATATTAAATCATAGCCATGAATATTGGTTATTGTGTTGTCATCATTTTTATAGAAATAATAATTAAAAGAATCGTTTGCATCATCTTTTCGGTCATATTCAGATCGATATTGAAAACCTAAAGTTTCTATAATTTGAGTTGAACCTGGATCTTTATCTTTTTTGTAAAGTGCATCTAATTTTTTATTCGCGTATGGAAGCATAACTTCAAACCCATAATTTCTATCAAGAAAATAAACAATACTGCTTAATTCCTGCTCTTCTTCAAAGGTTAGTTTTTTACCATCGGCTTTTTGCAAATAAGATTCAAAACGTGATAACTGACTGTATTTTGAAACAGCATCAGCACTTTGCGGACCAACTATAGATAACAATCCGGCAAGGCACATACTGATAGGAATGAATTTTATTTTTGGATGTTTCTGAATTAGAAAATAAGCCACTACAACCGCCAGCCAAACCGATAATAATAAAACATAATAACGTTCGTGCGTAAACCCGTAAAGATTGATTCGGTATAAAATTGCCCAAAATAATAATAGCAATAACGGAATTAATAAAAAGTAAAACCAGCGATTAAAGGTTCGCATCCACAAATTTCCGTTTTCGTTTGCAATAGGGTGAACCAATAAAAAAGAAAGAATTCCGGTAATCGCAAATGCCAAAACAAGATAAGAAACCCAGCCGACAGGCAATGAAAGCGTGATAAGAATTTTTGCTTCATAACAAATCAAAATCACTAAATAGAGACTTATTAATGGCAATAAAACATATTGCGTAAAATTTTTAAGTCCTTTTGGATAATTTAAACGTAACGGAACTTCTTCATTATTAATTTCAGGAACGCCACTTAAAAAGAAAATAGTATTAAAGATTCCTGCAATCGTGAAAAAGATATACATATAAATGTTATCGTAAAAGTCAAAATTAAATAGTTTTTCGACAGCCAAAACCGCCAAAGCTAATCCGCAATACAAAACTCCACTATATAAACAAGCCGTTAAAATTCTTAGAAAAAGCTGCTTGTTAAACTCCCAAAATTCTTCCTGATTGTAAACTTTTGGAAGAAAACCTGCAAACGAAACTAATAAGTGCAAAGCAACATTGAGAACAAAAAACTGCTGAAATTCTGTTTGTGTTATTTTTTCTCTAAAACTAAAGATAAATGCAACAACTAACGATCCGAGAATTAAACTTGTAATAAAACGTAAGATTTTCTTTTTGTTCGAACTAATAAAAAACAAACTAACAGAAAGAAAAAGAACAAGACACAGAGAAGAACTCATTAATGCTTTTTGATAAAACTCTTTATTAGGATTGCTATAATGTATTTCGTTAAGAGTAACAGCGAAAATGGTTCCGCAAATTGCAGTTATAATTTCTAACGGAAATCGAAGAATGGTATTTTTTGTAGCATTCAGGACGTTTTGTAACGAAGGAAGTTTACTCATTTTTTGGTCAGTTATTTTGTACTAAGAAAAACAATTGCAACCAAATAACCAAATAAAAACCCCGAACTCTAAAAGAATAGATTTCGGGGTAATTATAAGTAAGATTAAAAAGAAATTGACTCTGAGATCTAAGAATTAATAATCGTATGAATCAATAATTATAAGTTAAATGCAGCTTTTACTTTGTCTACAAAATCAAGTTTCTCCCAAGTAAATAACTCAACAGTAACTGTTTTTTCGTGTCCGCCCGGAGCGTGGAAAGTTTTTGTTACAACTTCTGGCGTACGTCCCATGTGTCCGTAAGCAGCAGTTTCACTATAAATTGGGTTTCTTAATTTTAAACGTTGCTCAATAAAGTAAGGACGCATATCAAACAATTCCTCTACTTTTTTAGCGATTTCACCGTTAGTCAGGTTTACTTTTGAAGTTCCGTAAGTATCAATAAAAATACCCATTGGTTTAGCAACTCCAATTGCATAAGAAACCTGAACTAAGATTTCGTCAGCAACACCAGCAGCAACTAAGTTTTTAGCGATATGACGTGTAGCATACGCAGCACTTCTGTCTACTTTACTAGGATCTTTTCCAGAGAATGCACCACCACCGTGAGCACCTTTTCCACCGTAAGTATCAACAATAATTTTTCTTCCAGTTAAACCAGTATCTCCGTGAGGTCCTCCAATAACGAATTTTCCTGTTGGGTTAATATGGTAGTTGATTGTATCGTTGAATAAATGTGCGTGAGCCGGATTTTTAGCAATGATTCTTGGAATCAAAATTTCAACAATATCTTTTTTGATTTTAGCCAACATTGTAGCTTCTTCATCAAAATCATCGTGTTGAGTAGAAATTACAATTGCATCAATACGAGTTGGTTTATTATCGTCGCTGTATTCTAAAGTTACCTGAGATTTAGCATCTGGACGTAAATAAGTAATCTCTTTATTTTCACGTCTTAAAATAGCTAACTCTTGTAATAATTTATGAGATAAATCAAGTGCCAATGGCATGTAGTTTTCAGTTTCGTTAGTTGCGTAACCAAACATCATTCCCTGATCTCCTGCACCTTGCTCTTCTGGCTTAGCTCTGTCAACACCTTGATTAATATCTGCAGACTGTTCGTGAATAGCTGAAAGAATTCCACAAGAATTCGCTTCAAACATATATTCACTTTTAGTATATCCAATTTTACGGATTACCTCACGAGCAATTTGTTGAACATCAAGATAGGTATTCGATTTTACTTCACCAGCCAAAATAACCTGACCAGTTGTAACTAAAGTTTCGCATGCTACTTTTGAGTTAGCATCAAATGCCAAAAAGTTATCAATTAATGCATCCGAAATTTGATCTGCAACTTTGTCTGGATGTCCTTCACTAACAGATTCTGACGTAAATAAATAAGCCATAATAATTTATTAAATTAAAATTAAGCGAGGAAAATAATTGCTGAAAAAGGCTAAAGGAGAGTTTCTGCTTTAGCATTTTTTACTACTGAAATTAATTTTTCAGTATTCATAACGAACCGTTTCATTATGAAGAGGTTGCAATCAGTTCAAATTTTTCCTCTGTATTCGCGTGCAAAGGTATAAAACCATTTTGATTTGCAAATTAAACTTTAACTTTTTTTAATTTTATAGCGAGAAATTTAACATAATATACTATTTTGATAGGGTAATAGAAATTATTTCAATTTTTGTTTGGCCAATTAAAAAATAGTTTGCAAATTTGCTGCATCAAAATAAAAGAAAAAATGAAATTAACAGTTTGCAATATGTCTTGTATGATGCCGGAATCTTCCGCAGAGACACTATTGTAGTTTTTTTAAACACCTATATATAGAACCTCTGCAAGTCGCAGGGGTTTTTTTTATGCCAAAAAAACAACGACATTTTAAAATAAATAAACAGTAACGCTTTAATTTTTTTATTGTTTAATCTGTCGCTAAGTATTTAAAAGAAAAATAATTAAAAAATAATTTCCAGTATTTATAAGGCTAATGAAGTCTTTCAATGTTAAATGTCATTTTTGGATTTGGTAGTTAAAAAAATACTAATTATATTTACCCTATCTAATTAGTCGAATTTAAAAAATAAAGTAATATGAAAACAGTAGTAAATAAAATGATGGTGTGTTGTATGATGCAAATGTGCATCCCAAATTTGCTATTGCCAAAAGTGAAAGAGTAATCTTTGTTATAGAGTTAAAAACTATAAAACCCTTTTGGTAGCCATCCGGAAGGGTTTTTTTAGTTTCAACATTTTAAATTTTAAATCATGAACACATTAGATATAAATACAATCGCATTTCAGTACTTATTGAGAACAGATTCTCAAAAAAGCAATAATAAATCTGAAGAACTAACAAGTGATATTATAGAGTATAATCCAGAACAATATATAGGTCAAAAATCTTTATTGGCTCAAATATACAGTCTGGAAGAAGAAGACCTTTATGTCTAAACAATATCAATTTTAATTTCAAAAATCAATTTCAATCACAATATATAGTATTAACAATACCTAAAAACTAAGAAATCATGAGCACACAAAAATTCGCAACAAATGCATTACACGCAGGGCACGACGTAACCAAAAACGGTGGAACAAGAGCAGTGCCAATTTACCAGACTTCATCGTATGTTTTTAATAATTCAGATCATGCAGCCAAGTTGTTTGGGCTTGTCGAAGCTGGTTTTATTTACACACGATTAAATAATCCAACAAATGATGTTTTAGAACAGCGACTTGCAGCGCTTGAAGGCGGAATAGCAGCCGTTGTAACAGCATCCGGAGCATCGGCAATTGCTACGACATTTTTAAGTTTATTAAAATCCGGCGATCATATCGTAGCTTCAAACAGTTTATACGGAGGAACTTATAATTTATTAAAAGTGACTTTACCTCGTTTAGGCATTACAACCACTTTTGTAGATCCTGCAAAACCGAAAAACTTTACAAAAGCAGCGAAAGAAAACACTAGAGCTTTCTTCGTAGAGTCGTTAGGAAATCCAAAATTAGATGTATTGGATTTGAAAGCGATTTCGGCGGAAGCCAAAAATTTCAAAGTCCCTTTTATTGTAGACAATACCGTTGCAACTCCTTATTTATTAAAACCAATCGAATACGGAGCCAATATTGTCATTCACTCCTTAACCAAATATATTTCAGGAAACGGAACTTCTTTAGGAGGCGTTATTATCGATGCCGGAACTTTTGACTGGTCGAACGGAAAATTTCCTGAGTTTACAGAACCTTCTGCCGGTTATCACGGTTTGATTTATCACGAAGCTTTGGGGGCTGCCGCTTTTATAGCAAAAGCAAGAATTGAAGGACTACGTGATTTTGGTTCCGCATTAAGTCCGTTTAATGCTTTTCAAATCATTCAGGGATTAGAAACATTGCCAATCCGAATCAAGAAACACAGCGAAAATGCTTTGGCTTTAGCCGAATGGTTAGAGCAACAAGATGAGGTTGTTTGGGTAAATTATCCGGGTTTAAAATCAAATAAATATTATGATTTAGCCAAAGAATATCTTCCGGAAGGACAAAGCGGCATTATTACTTTCGGCTTGAAAGGTAGTTTCGAAGCAGCAAAAAAAGTAGTTGATGAAACAAAACTATTTTCGCTCCTGGCCAATATTGGTGATACAAAATCACTAATTATTCATCCGGCAAGCACTACACATCAGCAATTGAACGATGAGGAACAACTGGAAACAGGAGTTTCTAAAGATTTAATCCGACTTTCTGTTGGAATTGAAGACATCGAAGATTTGATTGCCGACTTGAAAACTGTATTTGCAAGCATTACGCAATCACAATACAGTATCAATAAAAATTAGGTTTTTTTGTTTTTTGTTTGAAAAATTGCCTTTAGCAATGTGAGTTTTGCTAGAGGTAATTTTTTATGAATTTCATCTAATATATACATTATGTCAAAGCTTAAAATAAACATTATCCTTTTTGGAATTGGAAATATCGGAAGCACTTTAATCAATCAGATTATCGAAAGTCAGGAATTTTTTCTTCAAAGCAAAAACATCGATTTTCATTTTCCAATCATCACCAATTCTACAGTTGCTTTTTTCGAGAAAGAAGGCGTTGGATATGCATGGGAAACCAATTTCGTGCAATTAGCCGTTCCTTTTAAAGTAGAAGATATTGTCGAATTTGCAAAAGTAAATGAATTTGAAAATTTAATTGCCGTTGATGCTACAGCGAGCGATGAATTGATAGGTCATTATAATACGCTGATTCAAAACGGATTTAATATTGTAGCGGTCAATAAAAAAGCCAATACACTGCCAATCGATCTTTATAAAGAAATACGAGCGAATCTTAAAAAGTATGACAAAGAGTTTCTGTATGAGACTTCGGTAGATACAGGATTTCCTGTTTTGCAAACCCTGAGAGATTTGTATTATTCAGGAGAGAAAATCACTAAAATTCGCGGCGTTTTTTCAGATAACCTGAGCTATGTCTTTAACCGATTTTCTAGTGAAGAAACTACTTTCTCTTCTATTTTAAAAGATGCGAGTTTGTTAGGATTGATGCGCTCTACTTTTAAGGAAGATCTTTCAGGAAATGATACTGCAAAAAAACTGCTGATTCTGACCAGAGAAATTGGAAAAGATTTTGAGCTTTCAGACATAAAAATCAATTCACTTATAAACGAAGAACATTTGGAGAAAAACGGCATCCTTAATAAAGAAGCAGTGGACAGATCGTTTAAGATTGCTAAAATAACGCAGGCAGACAATCATGTATTACGATATATAGGAGAATTTGATATCGCAAAAAACACATTAGAAGTGAAATTGGTTTCAGAGCCGATAACATCAGCTATCGGACAGCTAAAAGGTTCTGACACCATTTTTGAAATCTATACCCAATCGTATGCTGATGTTCCAATCGTAATTCAAAGCGGTTCTGCATGCAAACAGGCAATTTCAAGAGGAATTATAACCGATATTCTGAAAATTGCAGAAAAAATCAAGCATAAAGAGGCAATCTGGGTTTAGACATTATTAAAAACCAGATCGAATTTTAACACTGTTCTTTGATAAACTGATTTGTGGAAATAGTTTTTAGTGCATAAAACTAGTTTTGTAAGTTTTTACTTTGGTTTTTTGAAACAAAAGTTTTGTAAGATGTTTTATATCGTCAAAATGTATTTTTTTGTCGGATTTTCGTATTAATTTATTTATTTTTATTTGTGTATTTAAAATAATATTTGCACATTTGTTAAACCCAAAAGCTACTGAATCAATGAACTTAAAGGTCTATAAAATGTTTTGCGCCATTTCGGTTAAAACCGTTGGGATGCTAATTGCTTAAAATTGTAAGAAAACAATAATTATATATAGCAAAGCCTCCCGATAATTTTTAGGAGGCTTTTTTAATTTTATGAAAATGCAAAAATTAAATATAACAGATAAATCACAAATGAATAAATCCCTACAGATGAACAAGATGTTCTCTGTCGCATTTATTTGCGTGCACGTCTGTTGATACTAAAAGAATATATAAGTTTAAAAACTTAAACCCTTTTGGTATCACGTCCAAAAGGGTTTTTTTATTTCATCATGGCAGCGTTAATAAAACATAAACGAATAATAAAGATAAAAACACAACAAACTAAAACTTAATAAAATGAGCACAACAAACTACTTAACGAGAACATTTTCTAAATTGAAAAGCATCAGAACGAAAAGAAACAATCCGCCGCCAACAAACGAATTGATTCACCCAAGCTTTGGAATCACTGAAGCAGATAAGGCAGAGAAAAAAACACCGAATTCATTATTATTTTTGATGTATTCTAAAGAAAATGAAACACTTTTTATTTAAATCAAAAAGCACCATAAAATAGGGTAAAACCGGCTTAATTTTACTGAGCAAATAGTTCGGTAATTTTTTGCGTACAATAGTTTTAGTTTGAATTATATTTAAGAAAATGAGTAATCAGTTTCGATAAAATTTGTTTGTTTAAGAAATTAGTAGTTAATTTGCACCTTTAAGTTCAAAAACGTATTGAAAATGTTATAAAGAAAGGACGAGGGATTAGACCCGATGAATCCTTAGCAACCCTTCGTTAACGCGAAGAAGGTGCTGCATTCTACCACGCCCAAACGTGGAAAGATAACAACAAGAATTTTTCTAGTATTTACACTCTAGACTTTCTTTCTAATATTTCCGTATACAAATCAAAAATAAAAAAGATTTGAAATTGGAAAATATACCAAGTCCCATAATAATTCAGGAATTCACCACAGAAAATGGTGCACTCTATCGTTCGTTACCTTTAAGTTTCGCTGTTTTTGGCCAGCCATTATATAGCGCACCTATCGTTTTGGTAAATCACGCCCTAACCGGAAATGCTCAGGTTACCGGCGAAAACGGTTGGTGGAATGACTTAATTGGCGACGAAAAAACAATCGACACCACAAAATATACCATATTGGCATTCAACGTTCCCGGCAACGGAAACGATTCTTTTGTCATAGAAAATTATCAGGATTTCACGACCAGAGATATTGCGAGAATTTTTATAGAAGGATTAAAATCTTTACATATAAGTGAAGTATTTGCAATAATCGGAGGTTCTGTTGGCGGTGGAATTGCCTGGGAGATTTTGGCATTAGAACCAAATATAACAGAACATTTAATTCCAATCGCAACCGACTGGAAATCGACCGACTGGATGATTGCAAATTGTTATCTGCAGGAACAAATTCTGAATAATTCTTCAAAACCTATTGAAGATGCTAGAATTCATGCGATGTTATGCTATCGCTCTCCGGAATCATTCAAAGAAAAATTTCAGCGTACCATAAATCAGGATCTTCTCATTTTTAATATCGAAAGCTGGCTGGCGCATCACGGCAGTAAATTGCAAAAACGCTATCAGTTATCCTCTTATAAATTGATGAACCAATTGCTTAAAACCATAGATATTACAAGAAATGCTGCTGATTTTGAGACTTTACTATCTAGAACAAATGCAGCGATTCACATCATTGCAATCAATTCAGATTTGTTTTTTACACCAAAAGAAAATCTGGAAACCTATAATGAATTAAAGAAATTTAAAAACAATGTTTTTTACAGCGAAATAGATTCCGTTCACGGACATGACGCTTTTTTAATCGAGTACAAACAATTAGATCATTTACTTGCCGATATTTTTAAGGCAGAAACAATAGAAAAATAAAATGAAAATATTAAAATTTGGAGGTAAATCGTTATCAAACGGAGAAGGATTAAACAAAGTAGTTTCAATCATTTCGGATAAAGTAAATCAAGGCGAAGAAATTGCCGTTGTTGTTTCAGCGCGTGGCAATGCAACAGATGAATTAGAAGATATCTTAAGAATTGCCGCTAAAAACGGAAATTACAAACCTTTATTAGAAAGCTTTAAAACATACCAGATTTCAGATTATCCAAAAGTCGATTTTTCTGAAGAATTTAATATTTTAGATAAATTATTTGAAGGCGTAAGCTTAATTGGAGATTACAGCAATAAAATTAAAGATCAGATTTTGTCTAAAGGCGAATTGCTTTCGGCTAAATTATTAACTTCAATTTTAATCGAAAAAGGAATTCAGGCCAACTTTGTAGATTCAAGAGAATTACTTAAAACCGATTCAAAATTTGGTGATGCACAGCCATTGGAACAACTTTCTAAGAAAAACGTAATCAATTATTTTAAACTTCATAACGGAGCAACCGTGAATATCGTTACAGGTTTCATTGGTTCAAATAATAATAACGACACGACAACTTTAGGAAGAAACGGAAGCAATTATACCGCTTCATTAATTGCGAATTATTTAAATGCCGAAGAGCTTCAAAACTTTACGCACGTAGACGGAATTTATACAGCAAATCCGGATTTAGTTGCCGATGCCAAAAAAATCGAATATTTATCGTTTAACGAAGCAAATGAATTAGCCAATTTTGGAGCCACGATTTTGCACGCCAAAACCATTATTCCATTATTAGAAAAAAATATTCCGCTTCGTATTTTAAACACATTCAATGATGATAATCGCGGAACCTTAATAACTTCTGATTCTGAAAAAGAAGGAATTAAAACACTTTCGGTTCTGGAAAATGTTTCTCTTGTAAATCTTGAAGGACGCGGATTACTTGGAAAATCAGGAGTTGATGCCCGAATTTTTAAAGTTATGGGCGATCATAATATCAGCGTAAGTATTATTTCGCAAGGTTCTTCAGAAAGAGGAATTGGTCTTGTTGTGGCGACTGAGAAAGCGACAACAGCAATGGTCGAATTAGAAAAAGAGTTTGAAAACGACTTTTATTCTAAAGATGTAAACCAGATTACAGTAACAGATAATGTTTCGGTAATTTCTATTATTGGTCAGGATTTGAGCACTTTCCATAAGCCCTATACCGCTTTAATTAAAAATAAAATTGTTCCCATATTGTTTAACAACACCGTTACAGGTAAAAACGTGAGTTTGGTTGTTAAAAAATCAGAACTGCATAAAGCGCTGAACGTTATTCACGGTGAGATTTTTGGAGTTTCTAAAAAAATCAATATCGCAATTATCGGCCACGGTTTAGTAGGTGGAACTTTAATCAATCAAATATTAGAATCTTCTGCAGCAATTGAAAAACGTAAAGACATCAAACTGAATGTTTTTGCAATTGCCAATTCTAAAAAATTACTTTTAAACAAAAACGGCGTAACTTCAAACTGGAAAAACGACATTCAGACTAAAGGTGATGCGTACACTATAAATGACATTATTGCTTATGCAAACGAACATCATTTAGAGAACTTAATTGCAATTGACAATACGGCAAGTGCGACATTTGTAGAGAATTATATTCCGCTTATCGAAAGCAGTTTCGACTTGATTTCATCCAATAAAGTAGCGAATACATTAAGCTATGGTTTTTATAAGGAAATCAGAAAATCATTGGCAGAAAATCAAAAAAATTATTTGTATGAAACCAATGTTGGTGCCGGTTTACCATTAATTGATACGATTAAATTATTGCATCTTTCAGGAGAAAATATCACCAAAATAAAAGGCGTTTTCTCAGGAACGTTAAGTTATTTATTCAATAATTTCTCTGCAAAAGAGGTTCCGTTCAGTCAGATTTTGCAAGAAGCAATTGATAACGGATATACAGAACCGGATCCGCGCGAAGATTTAGGCGGAAATGATGTGGGAAGAAAATTATTGATTTTAGCGAGAGAATTAGATTTGCAAAATGAATTTGAAGAAATCTCAATTCAGAATTTAATTCCGGAACATTTACGTGACGGAAATGTTGCTGATTTCTTAACCAAATTAAAAGAATTCGACCCAATTTACGAGAAAATAAAAGCCGATCAACAACCAAATCACGTATTAAGATACATTGGCGAATTGTCTGGAGATTTGCAAAACGATAAAGGAATTCTGGAAGTAAAATTAGTTTCTGTGCCTTCAGATACGGCGCTGGGTGGATTAAAAGGTTCAGATTCTTTCTTTGAAATTTATACAGAATCTTATGGCGATCGTCCAATTGTTATTCAGGGAGCCGGAGCAGGTTCTGCGGTAACAGCGAGAGGTGTATTTGGAGATATTTTGAGATTATCAGATAAAGAATAAGAGATTTTAGAGTTCAGATTTTAGAATGTAGATTTTATATTTTCTAAATCGGTTCAACTGTGTCATTTCGACGGAGGAGAAATCACACTCGATTATCGACAAAGATTGACCAAATTCTTTACGGAATTTCTAGTGTGATTTCTCCTCCGTCGAAATGACAAGATTGTGGAAAATCCATCAAATAAAACAAAAAACAAAAAAATAAAATAACAACACAATGAAAGTAACCTTAAACAGAGTAAACGATGCGTTTCATTTTAAACTCAAAAATGAACGCGGACATATAGTTGACGTTGATAGCAGAGCCGAATTTGGCGGAAGCGATTTAGGCGCAAGCCCGATGGAATTAGTATTGATGGGAGTTGCAGGCTGCAGTGCTATTGATATGATTTCGATTTTGAAAAAACAACGTCAGGAAATCACTTCTTTTAATGCTGAGGTCGAAGGAACCCGCGTTCAAATAGACGAAGCAAAACCTTTTAAAGAAATTGATGTAATTTTCTATTTAGAAGGCGATATCAATCCTGAAAAAGCACAACGCGCCGCAGAACTTTCTTTCGAGAAATATTGTTCAGTTGCTAAAACTGTAGAGCCAACAGCAACTATAAAATACAAAGTTGTTTTAAACAACGAAATATTATAGAATTAGAAAATTCTTGACTACCTATTAAATAATGAAAGACTATTACGCGCAACTCTATGTTCACTTTGTGAATCTCTGCGAAATAACTCTTTTAAACACACAACACAATGAATAAAGAAGAATTTGGCTTTGAAACTATTGCCATAAGAACACAACTGGAAAGAACGCAGTATTTAGAACATTCAGTACCATTATACCTATCATCAAGCTTTGTATTTGAAGATGCCGAAGATATGAGGGCTTCTTTTACAGAAGAAAAAGAAAGAAACATTTACAGCCGTTTCAGCAACCCGAACACAACAGAATTTGTAGATAAAATTTGTAAAATGGAAGGAGCAGAAGCCGGTTACGCTTTTGCAACCGGAATGGCAGCGGTATATTCAACTTTTGCAGCTTTGTTAAATTCAGGTGATCACATTGTTTCTGCAAGCAGTGTTTTTGGTTCTACTCATGCTTTATTTGTGACTTATTTTCCAAAATGGAATATCGAAACTTCTTATTTTGAAATCAATAAGCCGGAAACAATTGAAGCTTTAATAAAACCAAATACAAAAATATTATACGCAGAATCGCCAACAAATCCTGGTGTAGATGTAATCGATTTACAATTGTTAGGAGATCTTGCCAAAAAACACAATTTGATTTTAATTATCGACAACTGTTTTGCAACGCCATACATTCAACAACCCATTAAATTTGGAGCGCATTTGGTAGTGCATTCAGCAACAAAACTAATTGACGGTCAAGGTCGTGTTTTGGGTGGAGTTACGGTTGGAAGCGAAGATTTAATCAGACAAATCTATTTATTCTCAAGAAATACCGGTCCGGCTTTATCTCCGTTTAATGCCTGGGTTTTATCTAAAAGTTTAGAAACTTTGGCAATTCGTGTAGAAAGACATTGCGAAAATGCCTTGAAAGTTGCCGAGTTTTTAGAAGCGCATCCGAATGTAAACAGTGTGAAATATCCATTTTTAAAATCGCATCCACAATATGAAGTTGCCAAAAAGCAAATGAAATTGGGAGGAAATATTATTGCTTTTGAGATTAAAGGCGGAATAGAAGCTGGAAGAAAATTTTTGAATGCAATTAAACTTTGTTCATTGTCAGCCAATATTGGTGATACAAGATCAATCGTAACACATCCGGCATCGACAACGCACAGCAAATTATCTGAAGCAGATCAATTAGCAGTTGGAATCACACAAGGTTTAGTGCGTGTTTCGGTAGGTTTAGAAACTGTAGAAGATGTAATTGCAGATTTGAAACAAGCGCTTGATTAAAGATTTTAGATTGATGATTTTAGATTCCTATAAGTGGTCTAAAATTTTATTATAAATAACGATTTTTGGCTGTAATTTTATTACTGTTAAAAATCGTTATTCTTTTTTATTGTAGTTTGAGTAAAAAGTATATTTTTGTTAAAAATGAATTTTAATACTATTAACAACCATTAACTTAACCAACTACAACATGAGTAACTCTACTTACATTATTGACGACAAATTATTAGCCTCCAACGGAAGTCGTTTTTTAAATTATATTTTAGACCTTTTCGCTTTCTTAATTATTTTCTTTTTATTTTGTATTGCTCTCGGAATTTTCATTGGATTATTAGGAGGGACATCACTAAGCAGCTGGATAAGTGATATGGGTGAATTAGGATGGAATTTAATTGTATTCACACTATTCATATCATATTACATTTTATTGGAAGGTTTTTTTGGACGATCAATTGGTAAATTTATTACAGGAACAATTTTAGTCGATGAAAATGGACAAAAACCAAGTTTTGGAACCATTTTCAAAAGAACTTTATGCAGATTAATTCCTTTTGATGCATTTTCCTTTTTAGGAAGTGATGGAAGAGGATGGCATGATACACTATCTGATACCTATGTAGTTAATAAAAAAGCTTTAGCAGAAGAAATAAAAACGTTTCATGAATTTAGCTTAATTGGAAATGAGGAAACAAATTAGTTAAACTATACTAATTTAGTAGAATATACTTGTCATTGTGTTATTATTCTCGTGCAAAAAGCATATTTTTGTTGTAGAATAATTTGTAGGCTGTTGATTTTAGTTTTTTTTAATCTAAAATCAACAATCTGCAATCTAAAATATATACTAGTGCTTTCAAAGAAAACAAAATACGGAATTAAAGCTTTAACTTATTTAGCCAGGCGCGACAACAATGAACCTGTACAAATTGCAGAAATTGCCAGAAGCGAACATATTTCGATAAAATTTCTAGAAAGCATATTGTTACTTCTTAGAAACTCCGGTTTTCTTGGAGCAAAAAAAGGAAAAGGCGGTGGTTATTATCTGATAAAAGACCCAAAAGATATCAGTATGGCCAAAGTTTATCGCATTCTCGAAGGTCCAATTGCACTGCTTCCATGCGCAAGTCACAATTTTTATGAAAAATGTGATGATTGTGATGACGAGTCAACTTGCGCTGCAAGACGCTTAATGACTGAGGTTCGGGACAATACGCTTAAAATACTTGAAAGTAATTCTCTCGCAGATATTGCTTTTTAATCGATAAAAATTATCAAAAAAAAAATTTGAATTTAAAAAAAAGTGTTACTTTTGCAAAGTAATCTACTAAGCCGATAGGATAATGGATTTTAATAATAAGAAAAAACATAGCAATATGGAAAAAGAGCTGAAACTGAATAATGATGGTGTTAAGCCTGATACGTCAATTAAAGAAAAATTATGGGTTACAATACCTGTTATTTTATTGATTGGCTTGTTAGCGACATTAATATACAATCATTACGGTGAATTTTCCTGGGGTGGATTTGTAGATGGTTTTAACCAGGAACTTTTGATTTTTTTCTTCATAGGTGTTTTTGCACAATTAGTAGATGGAACATTAGGTATGGGTTACGGTGCAACTTCAACTTCGTTTTTATTGGCATACGGAGTTCCGCCTGTTATTAGCAGTACAGGAGTTCACGTGGCCGAAATGTTTACAACCGGTGCATCAGCAATTTCGCACCACCGATTTGGAAACATCAATAAAAAATTGGTAAAACATTTACTGATTCCGGGTGTATTAGGTTCAATTACAGGAGCTTATTTATTATCAGATATTATTAACGGAGATGTTATTAAACCATTTATTGCGGTTTATATGATTGTTTTGGCGATTATCATTATTAGAAAAGCATTAGCAAAAAATATCATTAAAAAGAAGACCAAAAAATTAGGATTTCTGGCCGCTTTTGGAGGTTTTATGGATGCTGTAGGTGGTGGAGGCTGGGGTCCAATTGTAACTTCTACATTATTAGGAAGAGGCAGAAACCCGCGTTACACTATTGGTTCTGTAAATGCTGCAGAATTTGCAGTTTCATTTGCAAGCGGAATCACCTTCATGATTTTTGGAGGAATTCACGGATGGCAGGTTATTATTGGTTTGATTTTAGGAGGTGTAATGGCCGCTCCGCTGGCTGCTTTCCTTGTAAATAAAATCAAAAGAAAACCAATGATGGTTGCAGTAGGAATCTTGATTATATTATTGAGTTTAAAAACATTATCGAAAATATCATTGCCTACATTTTGGTAATATTTTTTATAAGGAAAGACAGAGAATATGAATGCAAAAGATATAGCAGTATTATTAGATATAACAAAAGATTTTTCTCTTGAAAAAACCTTAGTTTTTTTAGCAGAACAATATCCGGGAAAAGTAATTTTTTCAACTTCATTCGGGCAGGAAGATCAGGTAATTACAGATTACATTGCAAAAAGTAATACAGACATTACCATTTTTACATTAGATACCGGAAGATTGTTTCAGGAAACATACGATGTTTTTCACAGAACATTAAAAAAATACAAAAAACAGATTGAAGTTTATTTTCCGGAAGCAACAGCAGTGGAAAATCTATTAAAACAAAAAGGTCCGAATAGTTTTTACGAGTCGGTAGAAAATAGAAAGGAATGCTGTTTTATTCGAAAAGTAATTCCATTAAGAAAAGCTTTGGCAGGAAACTCAGTTTGGATTACAGGTTTAAGAGCCGAGCAATCGGAGAACAGACATGATTTGAATTTATTTGAATACGATGCAAATTTCGAAATCATAAAATTCAATCCATTATTAAAATGGACTTTACAAGAGGTTGAAGATTATCTTAAAGAAAATAATGTTCCTCAAAATGCATTGCACAAACAAGGATTCGTAAGTATAGGTTGTGCACCATGTACAAGAGCAATTTTGCCAGACGAAGATATTAGAGCCGGAAGATGGTGGTGGGAATCGAGCCATAAAGAATGCGGTTTGCATAGTGCTAAGAAAGAATAGAGAGAATAGAACAAAGAGTAAAGAATCAAGAATTAAGAGAATAAAATAGTAGCGGAGAGATTTAGATCAGGCAGAAAAAACCTGAAACCTGAAACTTGAAACTTTTTAAACAAATAAAAATGAGTTCAGTATTAAAAACAAACGCTTTAGAGAGTGAAGCAATATACATTTTCAGAGAAGTAATTTCACAGTTTGACAAACCGGTTTTACTTTTTTCTGGGGGAAAAGATTCTATAACATTAGTGCGTTTGGCGCAAAAAGCATTCTTTCCTGCTAAGATTCCGTTTCCTCTTTTGCATGTTGATACAGGACATAATTTTCCTGAAACAATTGCTTTTAGAGATAAATTGGTAGAAGAATTAGGATTGGAATTAATCGTTCGTAATGTTCAGGATGCTATTGATGAAGGAAAAGTGGTAGAAGAAACCGGAAAATATTCTAGTAGAAACAGCTTACAGACAACAACACTTTTAGATGCAATTGAAGAATTCAAGTTTGATGCTTGTATTGGTGGCGCACGTCGTGATGAGGAAAAAGCAAGAGCTAAGGAACGTATATTTTCAGTTCGTGATGATTTCGGACAATGGGACGAAAAAAATCAGAGACCTGAGTTATTTGATATTTTGAACGGAAAAATAGAAAATGGACAAAACGTTCGTGTTTTTCCAATTTCAAACTGGACAGAATTAGATGTTTGGAGTTATATCGAAAAAGAACACATCGAAATTCCGTCAATCTATTTTTCACATAAAAGAAAAGTTTTTTTGAGAGACGGTTTAATCTGGTCGCATTCTCCTTATGTATACCAGGAAGAAGACGAACAAATCGAAGAAAGAATTGTTCGTTTTAGAACCGTTGGAGATATGAGTTGTACAGCCGCTGTAGAATCTTACGCAGCAACCATTCAGGAAGTTGTGGGAGAAATCAGAACTTCGACTATTTCTGAAAGAGGTGCCAGAATCGATGACAAACGTTCTGAAGCTGCAATGGAAAAGAGAAAACAACAGGGATATTTTTAATTATTAATTGTGAATTATAAATTATTAATTAAAAATACTGGAAAGTAAAATTCAAAAAACATACAGATTTAAATTTTAGTTTAAAGGTAAGCGACTTGAAACTTGAAACCTGAAACAAAAAATAAACCTGAAACAAAACATAAGAATGGAAGTTTTAAAAATAGCAACAGCAGGAAGTGTAGATGACGGAAAAAGTACTTTAATCGGAAGATTGTTGTACGATACAAAATCATTGACGACTGATAAAATAGAAGCAATCGAAAAAAGCAGTAAACAAAAAGGATACGATTATCTTGATTTTTCGTTGGCAACCGATGGTTTAGTAGCAGAAAGAGAACAAGGAATCACGATTGATGTTGCGCATATTTATTTTTCGACTGCAAAGAAAAGTTACATTATTGCCGATACTCCGGGTCACGTAGAATATACCAGAAACATGGTTACAGGAGCTTCGACTTCTCAGGTTTCTATTATTTTAATCGATGCCAGAAAAGGTGTTATCGAGCAAACGTACCGTCACTTTTTTATCAATAATTTATTGAGAGTAAAAGAAGTAATTGTTGCGATCAATAAAATGGATTTAGTTGATTATTCTGAAGAAGTTTACAACAAAATCAAAGCCGATTTTCAGGCATTAAATGCAAAAAGCACTTTCAAGGAACAAAACGTAAGTTACATTCCGTTAAGCGCAATCAACGGCGGAAATGTTGTTGATAAATCAGAGAATATGCCTTGGTACGATGGTCAAACGGTATTGGAACATTTAGAAGGATTACATTCTTCGGATGTATTTGAAGCAGGAAAAGCACGTTTTCCGGTTCAAACCGTAATTCGTCCAAAAACAGAAGAATACCATGATTTTAGAGGTTACGCCGGAAAATTATACGGAAATTCAATTAAAGTTGGCGATGCCGTTACGGTTCTTCCTTCTTTAACCGAATCAAAAGTATCAAAAATTCACTTTTTCGATAAAACATTTGACGAAGCCGTTGCAGGTTCATCAATTACAATCGAATTAGAAAATGACATCAATGTTACAAGAGGCGATATGATTGTAAAATCATCTGAACTTCCAAAAATTGAAAAAGAAATCACGACAACAGTTTGCTGGATGGACAGTAAAAAACTGGTTGCAGGAACAAAATATATTGTACAGCATAATACCAATTCGGTTTTAGCGAAAGTAGAAAGTATCAAAAATACCATCTCAACAGATTATTCCGGAACAAAAGAAGCTACACAATTAGCAATAAACGAAATAGGAGAAGTTACTATCAAATTGAGCAAGCCTTTATATTTTGACGCTTACAACGACAACAAATCAAACGGAGCTTTTATCTTAATTGATACCGCAACAAACACAACAGCAGGAGTAGGATTCATTCGCTAGTTGATAGTTGATGGTTTTTAGTTGATAGTTATTCTGCCAGCAAACCAACAACCAACAACTAACAACCAACAACTAAAGAGAAATGGAAAGTTTTAGAACAGAAATAGAAAATCCGATAGTTCAAAAAGAGATTATCGATCTTGAAAAAAAGATTCATTTATTCCGTGGAGGAAAAATTGATGACGAACGTTTTCGTAGTCTTCGTTTAGCGCGCGGAATTTACGGTCAGCGTCAGGAAGGTGTACAAATGATTCGTATCAAATTACCTTACGGTAAAGTGACGAGCGAACAATTGGTACGTATTACGAAAGTTTCTGACGAATATTCTACTGGGCGTTTGCATATTACAACGCGTCAGGATATTCAGATTCACTATGTGAGTTTAGACAGAACACCTGAACTTTGGGCAAATCTGGCTAAAGACGATATTACATTGCGTGAAGCGTGTGGAAATACCGTTAGAAATATTACAGGAAGCGAATTGGCTGGTGTTGATGTAAACGAACCATTTGATGTTTCGCCTTACGCACACGGACTTTTTCAATATTTGTTAAGAAACCCAATTTGTCAGGAAATGGGACGAAAATTCAAAATTTCGTTCTCTTCTTCAGATGAAGATACGGCGCTGAGTTATTTACACGACTTAGGATTTATTCCGAAAATTGTAAATGGCGAAAAAGGCTTCAAAATTATGTTTGGAGGAGGTTTAGGATCTCAGCCAGCGCATGCCGAATTGCTTTCGGAATTTGTTCCCGTGAACCAAATCATTCCAACAGCAGAAGGAATCATCCGTATTTTTGATCGTTATGGCGAACGTGCAAAAAGAATGAAAGCGCGTATGAAATTCTTAATCAAAGAAATGGGAAGAGATGTTTTCCTTGATTTGGTTGAAAAAGAGAAAAAGGCCATTGCATTTGAAACTTACGAAATTGACACAACCGCTTTTGATGGTCCAATTCCGGAACCATTATTAGCAGTACCACAAGTTACAATCGAAGATACAAAAGCGTATGAAGCCTGGAAAAAATCGAATGTAATTAAACAAAAACAAGACGGTTATTACGCAATTGGAATCAAAGTTTTATTAGGAGATTTTTATACTGATAAAGCAAGATTATTAGCCGATTTAATTAAAAATTACGGAGCCAATGAATTGCGTTTTTCATTGCGTCAAAATATTGTAATACGTCACATAAAAGAAGAAAATTTACCTTTCTTTTATCAGGAATTAGCCAAATTAGACTTTGTTCATTTAGGTTATAATTCTACGGCAGATATTACGGCATGTCCCGGTACAGATACTTGTAATTTGGGGATTGCAAGTAGTACCGGAATTGCGGAGGAACTAGAAAAAGTTTTAAATGCAGAATATCCGCAATACTTAAACAATCAGGAAATTGAAATTAAAATTTCGGGTTGTATGAACGCTTGCGGGCAGCATAATATGTCTGCAATTGGTTTTCAGGGAATGTCTATCAACTCAGGAAAATTGGTGGCTCCGGCTTTGCAGGTTTTGTTGGGCGGAGGAAAATTAGGAAATGGCGCTGGTCGTTTTGCTGATAAAGTAATTAAAATTCCGAGTAGAAGAGGACCAGATGCTTTACGTACCATTTTAAATGATTTTGATGCCAATGCAAACGGAGAAAAATTCCTGAATTATTACGATCTAAAAGGAGAGAAATATTTCTATGAAATTTTAAAACCTTTTGCAGATGTAACCAATTTAACCGAAGCCGATTTCATTGATTGGGGAAATGCCGATAACTACGTAAAAGCAGTTGGAGTAGGAGAATGTGCCGGAGTCGTAATTGATTTAGTAGCTACTTTATTGTTAGAAGCCAAAGATAAATTGACTTTTGCTCAGGAATCTTTCGACGAAGGAAAATGGTCTGATGCAATTTACCACGCTTACGCCGGATTTGTAAATGGTGCAAAAGCATTGTTGCTTTCAGAAAACGAAAAAACAAATAATCACGCAGGAATTGTTGATTTATTTGACACCGTTTTTATTGCAGCAGGTAAAATCGGATTGCCAACAACTTTCAGAGAGTTGGTATATCAAATCAATCAAAATGAAC
Source organism: Flavobacterium chryseum (assembly GCF_004362015.1). Taxonomy (GTDB): domain Bacteria; phylum Bacteroidota; class Bacteroidia; order Flavobacteriales; family Flavobacteriaceae; genus Flavobacterium. The sequence continues at coordinate 408,126 of NZ_SNWW01000003.1, read as the reverse complement.
CGAGTGAAGCGTTTGCAAAACAATATATTGAAGAAGGAATTGCATTTTTTGCAATTATAGAAAAATACAGAGCTCAAGAATTAGCAAATGCTTAATATAAAACCAAAAGTAACTTTAGTTGGCGCAGGTCCAGGCGATCCGGATTTGATTACGCTCAAAGCTGTAAAAGCACTAGCTGAAGCAAATGTGGTTTTATACGATGCCTTGGCCAATGACGAAATATTAGCGTACGCTCCTAAAAACGCCATCAAAATTTTTGTTGGAAAAAAAATAGGAAATCACGCTTATACGCAAGATCAAATCAATCAATTGATTGTGGATAATGCTTTAACTTACGGACATGTAGTTCGCTTAAAAGGCGGAGATCCTTTCATTTTTGGAAGAGGAAGCGAAGAAATCGAATTTGCAGAAAGTTTCGGAATTGAAACAATCGTCGTTCCCGGAATTTCCTCAGTAGTTGCCGTTCCTGCAAGTCAGGGAATTTCGATTACGAAAAGAGGCGTTTCAGAAAGTTTTTGGGCGATTACCGGAACAACTTCTGATAGAAAATTATCCTCAGATGTAGCTTTGGCGGCGCAATCGTCTGCAACAGTTGTAATTTTAATGGGAATGCACAAATTGCCTCAAATTATCGATTTATTTCAGAAAGAAAACAAAGGCAATTTACCCGTTGCGATCATTCAAAACGGAACAACTTCTGAAGAAAAAGTAGGAGTTGGAACAGTAGATTCGATTCTAAATATTGTAAAAGAAAAAGAATTGGGTTCGCCAGCCATCATCGTTTTAGGCGAGGTTGTCCGCGAAAGCAATAAATTAAAAGGTTTTTACGAAGAATTTTTATCGAAAGAAATTGCCAGATAAAGTCCCAAAGGGACGACCAATATTGTAGCGTCGGGTTTTAACCCGATGGAAATAAAGAAATTTTACGAAGAATTTCTATCGAAAGAAATCGTCCGATAAAATATAAATCATCTAATTTTGATTGGATAAAATTAAATGAAATGGAACAAAACGAATTATATCCAATATTCTTAAAACTTCACAATCTGAATGTTTTAATTGTAGGCGGAGGAAATGTGGGATTAGAGAAACTTTCTTTTTTGCTAAAGTCGAGTCCAAACGCCAATGTTGAGGTTGTGGCGCCGGATTTTCATTTAGAAATTAAAGTTTTAGCCGAAAATCATCCATCAATAAAATTGACGGAAGCGAAATTCAAAAAGAAAATGCTCAAAAAACGTCACATGGTAATCGCTTGTACAGACGATTTAAAAGTCAATAAAAGAGTATATGATTTATCAAGAAAGCGTTATTTGATTTGCAATATTGCCGATACGCCCGATTTGTGTGACTATTATTTAGGCGGAATCGTAACAAAAGGAAATGTAAAAATCGCCATTTCGACCAACGGAAAATCGCCAACAACAGCCAAAAGGCTTAGAGAATTTTTTGAAGAAGTAATTCCGGAAGACATCAATCAAATGGTAGAAAATCTGAACGAATACCGAAAAACTTTAAAAGGTGATTTTGAAGAAAAGGTAAAAAGAATGAACGAGATAACCGATTCATTAAAAAATAAATTGTAAAAAGCTGAGCAGAGAAATGAATGATAAAAATCATTGATTATAGAACAAATTATTCGTTTCTTTGTATTATTAAGAATGATTATAAACAACAACCATAATGATTAAAACAGATATACTTATAATTGGAGCAGGCCCAACAGGTTTATTTGCCGTTTTCGAGGCAGGATTATTAAAATTAAAATGTCATATTTTAGATGCTTTGCCACAAGCTGGAGGACAACTATCAGAGCTGTATCCAAAAAAGCCTATTTATGATATTCCGGGTTTTCCTGAAGTTTTAGCCGGAGATTTAATTGATAATTTGCAAGAACAAATTAAGCAGTTTGAGCCAGGTTATACATTAGGAGAACGCGCAGAAACGATCGAAAAACAAGAAGACGGAAGTTTTATCGTAACATCAAATAAAGGAACTAAATTTCACGCGCCGGTTATTGCTATCGCTGGAGGTTTAGGAAGTTTTGAGCCACGCAAGCCACTTATAGAAGATATTGAGTTTTATGAAGATAAAGGAGTAAAATACTTCATCAAAAATCCGGAGAAATTCAGAGATAAAAGAGTTGTAATTGCCGGAGGAGGAGATTCAGCTTTAGACTGGAGTATCTTCTTGTCTAATGTAGCTTCAGAAGTAACTTTAATTCACAGAAGAAACGAATTTAGAGGAGCACTTGATTCTGTAGAAAAAGTACAGGAATTAAAAACAGCCGGAAAAATCAAATTAATTACACCGGCAGAAGTAATCGGAATTAATGGCTCTGAGCATGTTGAATCTTTAGATATCGAAGAAAACGGCGCACACCGTAAAATAGAAACAGATTATTTTATTCCACTTTTCGGATTAACGCCAAAATTAGGTCCAATTGCAGACTGGGGATTAGAAATAGAGAAAAATGCGATTAAAGTAAACAACGCTTTAGATTATCAAACCAACGTTCCTGGAATCTTTGCTATTGGTGACGTTAATACATACCCAGGAAAATTAAAATTGATTCTTTGCGGTTTCCACGAAGCAACTTTAATGTGTCAGGCAGCCTACCAAATCATCAATCCAGGTAAGAAATATGTATTAAAATATACAACAGTTTCTGGTGTAGACGGTTTCGACGGAACTCGTAAAGAAGCTCCAAAAGCGGTTGTTAAGGCGATTGTTTAGTCTGATGTCCTAATTAACTAAGATTTATATAAAGCTCAAACTTGTAATATAGTTTGAGCTTTTTTTATTTGTATATTTGTTTTATATAAATTTTGAATATCATGGACTTAGAAGCTAGAAAATATCAGTTTATTCAAGCGTTGGTTAAGGTAGAGGATGAAGGGGTTTTGGAAAAACTAGAATTAATTCTTAAAGCAAATCAAAACGACTGGTTCGATGAATTATCAGAGTCAGAGCAAGCTGAAATTCAAATTGGATTAGATCAGGCTGAAAAAGGAGAATTTTCAAACCATGAAGATGTTATGAAAAGATTTTCAAAATGGCATTAAGATTTATATGGACAGCACAAGCGGTTAAAGGTTTTAATAAAGTTATTGATTATCTAGAAGCTAATTGGACAACAAAAGAAATTTTAAACTTAGAAAACAAAATTCAACAGGTTATTAATCAAATTAGTCTTAATCCGGATCAATTTCCAAAATCTAAAAAAAGCGAATCTTTGTATAAAGCATTTATAGATAAAAATAATTATTTAGTGTACAAAATAAGCAAACAATCTAATAGTATTGAAATTATCAATTTTAGAGGAACAAAGCAGCAGCAAAAATATTAATTGTACGCTTAAAATTTAAGAGAACGTAAATAGTAAAGCTCAAACTTGTAATATAGTTTGAGCTTTTTTTATTAAAAAAAAATGGATTTTAAGTTTTGAATAAATCATATAAAGTATTAACTTTAAGAATGAATTCAAAAAATCACTTATTATGAACAATTGGAATGTAGAGCAAACCCAGGAAGAAAAGGCAAAAATTGAAACTAAAAGTAATCAGGAAGATAATGAATTTATAAATCATGAAGAAGTTATCGATATCTTTCTAAATTGGGAAAGAAGTTTTTAAAACATCTTTTTTTAAATCTAAAAATAATAAGCCTATTTAGTTCAGTTTTACTTCTAACATCTTACCAAAAAACTAATTAAAAAATATCGTGCTAATACTTGCAAGTATTAGCGCTATGTGTTTACTTTGCACTGTTCTTAAAATTATTGAAAGTTATCACGAAAGGCGGAGGGAAAGACCCAATGAAACCTTAGCAACCCTTTATCATAAAGAAGGTGCTACATTCTACTTTATACTATTCTTAGTATTAAAGATAGATAACACAAATACATAAAGTATTTCTCAAAACTCTTCCTGACAACTTATATATTATTTTACTGAATTCACTTTGGTATCATGAGCGAATCATTGGCGCATTTTTGCTGTCAATCGTTCCCGCTTTCGCCTTTATCTCTCCGTTTCACTACGAGGATACCGGCTCAATCGGGGCTAATTACTCACATAGTGAATTTTTGGAATCAATGTGAATAAAAGTAACGTATGCTAACAGGTTTTTAAAACCTGTTAGGTATTATAATTAAGTAAAAAACTTAGCAACTTAGGGCCTTAGTATCTTAGTAGCTAAAAGATAAAAAAATATGTCAATAACAATTCAGGAAGCAATAAAAAAAAACATCCTAATCCTAGATGGAGCAATGGGAACCATGCTGCAGCGCTATAATTTCTCCGAAGAAGATTTTCGCGGAGAGCGTTTCAAAGATTTTCCGCATCCGTTAAAAGGAAACAACGATTTACTATCCATAACACAACCACAAGCGATCCGCGATGTCCACGCAGCCTATTTTGAAGCCGGTGCAGACATTGTAGAAACCAACACTTTTTCAGGAACCACAATCGGTATGGCCGATTATTTCCTGGAAGATTTGGTTTACGAATTAAACTACGAATCGGCAAAATTGGCAAGAGAAGTAGCTGATGAATTTACAGCCAAAAATCCAGACAAACCACGTTTTGTAGCCGGTTCAATCGGACCGACAAACAGAACCGCAAGTATGTCGCCAGATGTAAATGATCCAGGTTACAGAGCTGTAACGTTCGATGATTTAAGAATCGCCTACAAACAACAAGTCGAAGCTTTAATGGATGGTGGCTGCGATTTACTTTTGGTAGAAACCATATTCGATACATTAAACGCAAAAGCAGCACTTTTCGCCATCGAAGAAGTAAAAGACGACCGTAATATCGATATTCCGATTATGGTTTCAGGAACGATTACAGATGCGTCTGGAAGAACACTTTCCGGGCAGACTGTTGAAGCTTTCTTGATTTCAGTATCACATATTCCGTTATTGAGTGTAGGATTCAATTGCGCTTTGGGAGCCGATTTGTTGAAACCATATTTAAAAACATTAGCACAACATACACAATTTAACGTTTCAGCACACCCGAACGCAGGATTGCCAAACGCATTCGGACAATACGATGAAACGCCAGAACAGACTCAGGCTCTGATTAAAGAATATTTAGACGATAATTTAATCAACATAATTGGCGGTTGTTGTGGTACAACTCCGGATCATATTCGATTGATTGCTGAAGTAGCGAAGGATTATAAACCACGTGTGGCGCCGATATTTGCGTAAAAAAAATGAAAGGAACTAACATTAATACAAATTTGGTAGGACCAATTCTTCTTATTGTTATAATATTTTTGTTGTTTTTTCTTGCAAGTAAAGATGCCAATGAATATAATGAGTATAAGAAAACATTTAAAGGCGAAACTATTGGGTTTGTAACTAGAATCGACGATAGAAGAAAAAAGAGAGATTACTTAAAATATTATTTCTATTCAGGCAAAAAAATTTTATCAGAGATTTCTACAAGGGAACATAATGGTTACGACTTAATTAATAAGTTTTATAAAGTTAAATACAACATAAATAATCCTGAAGAAAACTATATAATCTTAGAAGAAAAATTAGAACCTGATTCAATTTCATTAGTTAAAGCAGGATTTACTAAAACTAAATATTACATATATGATGCAGGCGTAAGTTGCAAATATATAGAGAAGTCAAAATGGAAATAATTTCGGAAACATAAATCATCTTATGAAACCGAGTCTGCGTGAGGGATAGAAGCGGTTAGCCCACAGCCTGACGAAGGAAGTGCGAGGACTAATAGCGGATAGCCCGGCCCTTGGGACACGCCCACAAAAGATTATAAAATATTAGTATCAGATTGCTTCTTTCCTCGCAAAGACAAGCAGGACGTTGAAATAATAGTTCCAGAGGAACGAAATATATTGTAGCAACGGAATTTATTTCGTTGAAAATTAAAAAGAAATGGCAGAAAAAAGAAGAGACCTTGTATTAGCAGGATTAGAACCGTTGATTATTACGCCCGAAAGTGTTTTTGTAAACGTTGGGGAACGTACGAATGTAACCGGTTCGCGAAAATTCCTTCGCTTAATCAAGGAAGAGAAATATGACGAGGCGCTTGATATTGCAAGACAACAAGTAGAAGGTGGGGCACAGATCATCGATATTAATATGGATGAAGGAATGCTTGATGGTGTTCAGGCAATGACTAAATTTTTGAATTTAATTGCATCTGAACCCGATATTTCGAGAGTGCCGATTATGATCGACAGTTCGAAATGGGAAATCATTGAAGCGGGTCTGAAAGTAGTACAAGGAAAAAGCGTTGTCAACTCGATTTCGTTGAAAGAAGGTGAAGAAGCTTTTATTCATCACGCCAAATTAATCAAACGTTACGGAGCTGCGGCAATTATTATGGCTTTTGACGAAGTAGGTCAGGCCGATAATTTTGACCGAAGAGTTGAAATTTGCCAGCGTTCGTATGATATTTTGGTTAATAAAGTTGGTTTTCCGCCTCAGGATATTATTTTCGATTTGAATATTTTTCCCGTTGCCACCGGAATGGAAGAACATCGTTTAAATGCTTTGGACTTTTTTAGAGGTACAAAATGGGTTCGGGATAATTTACCGCACGCACACATAAGCGGTGGTGTGAGTAATGTTTCGTTTTCTTTTAGAGGAAATGATACCGTTCGTGAAGCGATGCACTCGGTATTTTTATATCACGCGATCAAGAACGGAATGACAATGGGAATCGTGAATCCGGAAATGTTGTCGATTTACGATGATATCCCGAAAGATTTATTGGAACACGTTGAAGACGTAATCCTGAACAGACGCGACGATGCTACGGAAAGACTTTTGGATTTTGCAGAGAATGTAAAAGGCGAAGTAAAAAGTGATGAAAAAGCGATTCAGGAATGGCGTTTAGGAACGGTTCAGGAAAGAATTACGCATTCATTGGTAAAAGGAGTAGATGCTTTTATTGAAGAAGATGTTGAAGAAGCTCGTTTGGCTGCAACAAAACCTATTGAAGTTATCGAAATCAATTTGATGACGGGAATGAATGTGGTTGGAGATTTATTTGGAAGCGGAAAAATGTTCCTGCCTCAGGTGGTTAAATCGGCACGTGTTATGAAAAAAGCCGTGGCGTATTTATTGCCTTATATCGAAGCCAGCAAACAAGCCGGAGACAAACAAGGAAACGGAAAAATTTTGATGGCAACCGTAAAAGGTGACGTTCACGATATTGGTAAAAACATCGTTTCTGTGGTTTTGGCTTGTAACAATTACGAGATTGTAGATCTTGGTGTTATGGTGCCTCCGGAAAAAATTATAGCGGCCGCGATTGAACATAATGTTGATATTATTGGCTTAAGCGGACTGATTACGCCTTCGCTTGACGAAATGGTGTATCTGGCGAAAGAATTAGACAAACAAGGAATCAAAATCCCGATTATGATTGGTGGAGCCACAACTTCGCGCGCGCATACGGCCGTGAAAATCGCTCCACAATATAGAGAAACTGTAATTCACGTAAACGATGCTTCACGCGCTGTTACTGTTGCAGGAAACCTTTTAGATCATAACCGTAAAATATATGCAAGCGACATTCGTGCTGAATATGATGCGTTTAGAGAAACATTTTTAAATCGTTCGAGAGATAAAAACTTCCTGACGATTGAGCAGGCGCGTAAAAACAAATTACAATTGGATTGGGATGAGTATACTCCAACAAAACCAAAAGTAATTGGCAAACAAATAGTTGAAGTAGAATTAGATGTTTTGGTTCCGTATATTGACTGGACACCGTTTTTTAGAACTTGGGAATTGTTCGGGAAATATCCGGCAATTTTAACGGATGAGGTTGTTGGTAAAGAAGCAACTTCTGTTTTTGCAGATGCTCAGGCAATGTTAAAAGTAATTTTGGCAGAAAAAAAATTATCTGCAAAAGGAATTTACGGAATTTTCCCAGCGAATCAAATTGACGACGACGATATTGAATTGCGTGATGAAAACGGAAAAGTTTTGGAGAAATTCTTAACGCTTCGTCAGCAGTCACAAAAAACGAAAGGTGCTCCAAATATTGCTTTGTCTGATTTTATTCTACCAAAAGACAGCGGGATTACAGATTATATGGGCGCTTTTTGTGTAACAACCGGTTTTGGTGTTGACGAATGGGCAGCTGAATTTGAAAAAGATCTTGACGATTATAATTCGATTATGGTTAAAGCATTAGCCGATCGTTTTGCTGAGGCTTTCGCCGAATATCTGCACGAGAAAGTACGTCAGGAATTCTGGGGTTATGATCCTGAAGAATCACTTTCGACAGAAGATTTAATTGAAGAAAATTACAAAGGAATTCGTCCTGCTCCAGGATATCCGGCTTGTCCGGATCACTTAGAGAAACCAACAATCTGGAAGCTCTTAAATGTGGCAGAAGAAATTGGAGTAACCTTAACGGAAAGTATGGCGATGTGGCCAGCATCATCCGTTTCCGGATATTACTTCGGAAATCCGAAAAGTAAATATTTCGGACTCGGAAAAATAAAAGAAGATCAGGTGGTAGATTACGCCAAAAGACGTAATGTCTCCACTGAATATGCAAGCAAATGGTTAAACCCTAATATAGCAGATTAAAACATAGTCATAAAGTCAAAAGTCATAAAGTCTCAAAGGGCATGACTTTCGACTTTCGACATTCAAACTTTAAGACTTAAAATGAAAGTAACAGAACATATAGAAAACGCCAAAGGAAATACATTATTCTCATTTGAAATTATTCCGCCTCAGAAGGGGAAAAGCATCCAGGAATTGTACGATAATATCGATCCGTTGATGGAGTTTAAACCTCCGTTTATTGATGTCACAACTTCTCGCGAAGAGTATATTTATATCGATAAAGGCAACGGTCTTTTGGATAAAAAACTGACTCGTATGCGTCCGGGAACGCTTGGAATTTGCGCTTCTATAAAACATAAATATAATGTAGATACGGTTCCGCACGTACTTTGCGGTGGATTTACAAAGGAAGAAACAGAATATCTTTTGGTAGATTGTAACTATCTTGGAATCGACAATGTGATGGCTTTGCGTGGTGATGCCATGAAAGACGAACAATATTTCATGCCAAAAGCCGGAGGAAATGATTATGCTGTTGATTTGGTGAAACAAATTAGTTTATTAAATCAGGGTAAATACCTGCATGAAGTTATGGATGCTGATAACAGAGCTGATTTTTGTATTGGTGTTGCAGGTTATCCGGAGAAACATTTAGAGTCTCCATCGTTACAATCAGATCTAAAAAGACTGAAAGAAAAAGTAGATGCCGGAGCTGATTATGTGGTTACACAAATGTTTTTCGACAATGCAAAATATTTTAATTTTGTAGAAAAAGCGAGAGAAATGGGAATCACAATTCCTATTATTCCGGGAATAAAACCAATTGCTGTTCAAAGACATTTACAGGTTTTGCCACAAATTTTCCGTATCGATTTACCCGAAGATTTAATTCATGCTGTAGATTCCTGCAAGAATAATGCAGAAATCAGACAAGTGGGAATTGAATGGGCAATTCAACAATCTTTAGAGTTAAAAGCTGCAGGTGTTCCGGTTTTGCATTATTATTCTATGGGAAAATCAGAGAATATCCGTCAGATAGCGAGTCATCTTTTTTAGAGTTAAAGTTCAAAGTTTGTCATTTCGACGGAGGAGAAATCACACTCGGGATTCGACAAAGAATGACGATTTTCTGTGTGGAGTTTCTAGTGTGATTTCTCCTCCGTCGAAATGACAAAAAAGCTTGGAATTTGGAATTTTAAATATTGGAATTTAAAACATTATGAAAAAAGAAGAATTACAAGCAATAGCATCTCAATTAAAAAATCCCACGGGAGAAAAGGGAATTGAAATGGCAAATATGATGCACGAAACAAACATCAATATGACACGCCATTCTGTTCAAAATCTAAATATTGCTGACGGAAATAAAATTTTAGAAATCGGTCACGGAAATGCCGGACATTTAGAATATGTTTTGCAGCAAGCTTCAGATTTACAGTATTATGGACTTGAATTGTCTGAACTAATGTTTAAGGAAGCACAGCAAATTAATCAAAAATTTGTTACTCAAAAACAGGCTCACTTTTCCTTATATGATGGAAATATAATTCCATTTCAGGATGTTTCTTTCGATAAAATATTCACAGTAAATACCATTTATTTTTGGGAGGATCCTGAAAAAATGCTTTCAGAAATATATAGAATTTTATTACAAAAAGGAATTTTTTGCGTTACATTTGCCGAAGAAAGTTTCATGAAACAGCTACCGTTTACTCAATATGAATTTGAACTCTACGATACCAAAAAAGCAGAGAAATTAGTTGAGAAAACACTTTTTAAGATAGTAAATAAAGAAACTTTAATAGAAAAAGTAAAAACCAAAACCGGAGAATTAGTCGACAGAGCTTTTACTACTTTAGTTCTTGTAAAGTAACAAAAAGTAACAACAAAAATTTTAGAACTCTTTTTTTGATTAATTTAATTGATTTTTATCTGAAGTTGTAATTGTAAGTCTAAATCCTATATAATCTATTTAATTATGGAAGTTAAAAAAATCAATTTTTTAAAAAATTACAGCAGCATACTTTTACTGCTTGGTGGTATTATAGTAGGAAGCATTTTTGGATTAGTATTTGGAGAAAAAGTTTTGGTAATAAAACCAATTGGCGATATATTTCTGAACTTACTTTTTACGGCCATAATTCCGCTTATCTTTTTTACAATCGGTTCTTCAATTGCCAATCTGGAAAGAACAGAAAAATTAGGAAAACTTTTTGTTGTAATGGTATTGGTTTTTCTAACAACAATTCTTATTTCGGCAATTGTAATGATTTTTGCCGTTTATCTTTTTCCCATTCATCAGGATATAGCGATTACGAAAGTTCCGTTTGAAAACATTAAATCAGGATCGGTTGGAGATCAAATTGCTAAGCTGGTTACAGTAAATGATTTCTTCGAATTATTATCACGAAAAAGTATGCTGGCACTTATAATATTTTCTTTTTTAATCGGATTTGCTACACTTCAATCTGGAGAAAAAGGAAATGCTTTTAAGAGTTTTCTGGATTCCGGAAACGAAGTCATGAAACAACTTTTAAACCTCATAATGAAATTAGCACCGATTGGTTTAGGAGCTTATTTTGCTTATCAGGTTGGTGTTTTCGGACCGCAATTGTTTGGAGTTTACGCGAAACCTATGGCAGTTTATTATGCTGCCTGTATCTTCTATTTCTTTGTGTTTTTCAGTTTATACGCACTAGTTGCTGGCGGAAAAAGAGCTTTTAAAGTTTTTTGGAGCAATAATATTACGCCGTCTTTAACAGCAGTCGGAACCTGCAGCAGTATTGCCACAATTCCGGCAAATTTAGCTGCGGCTGAAAAAATGGGCATTCCAAAACACGTTCGCAATCTGGTTATTCCACTTGGTGGACCTTTGCATAAAGACGGTTCCAGTATGTCATCCATCTTAAAAATCACTTTTCTTTTTGCTATGTTCGGAAAAGATTTTACTCACCCATCAACGATACTTTTAGCATTGGGAATTACCGTAATTGTTTCAATTGTAGAAGGCGGAATTCCAAATGGAGGTTATATTGGAGAAATTTTAGCCATTACCGTTTATGGTTTACCAATGGAACAAGCTTTGCCGGTAGCCATGATTTTAGGAACTTTAGTCGACCCAATTGCAACTCTGTTAAATGCAAATGGCGATGTAATCTCTTCGATGATGGTTGCCCGGTTTTCTGAAAAAACGAAATGGTAGCATAAATTTTCTTCATATAATTAAAATAAATCTGCTCTATCAGCAGAATCTGCGTGAAACCCAATTAAATATATTATGAATTCAATACTTCAACAAGATTTAAACGATTTCGAAAATATCTTAGAAAAAGCAAAACAACAGGGAATTGGTTTTTTGAATAATTTAGAAAACATTCCAACTTCAAATAAAAATACAATTGATCCCAATCGTGATTTAAACGAATTAGGTCTAGGTTCATTAGAAGCTTTAAAAGAATTTAATGAGCGATTGGCTCCACTATTAGTTTCATCTCCGGGCCCAAGATATTGGGGATTTGTTACCGGAGGTTCAACTCCTGCATCAATTGTGGGTGATTGGCTGGCTTCTGTTTACGATCAAAATGCCCAGGCTATAAAGGCGCAAGGAGGAGTTTCGGCATTAATAGAATTTGAGACAATCCATTTATTATTGCAATTATTAGAGTTACCAACTTCATTTTTAGGCGGATTCGTAACGGGCGCAACCATGTCCAATTTTACGTGTTTAGGCGTTGCCAGACAATGGTTCGGAAACCAATTAGGGAAAGATTTCGCGAAAAACGGAATTTCAGAAAAGATCAATATATTGACGGCAACTCCACATTCTTCATCAATTAAGACATTGGCAATGTTGGGAATTGGAAGTCAGAATTATACAACAATTAAAACTATCGAAGGCAATCGTGAAGCTATTGATATTGCCGATTTAGAGCAAAATATTCAAACCTTAAACGGGAAACCTTTTATTTTAATTTCAAGTGCAGGAACGGTTAATACGGCAGATTTTGATGATTTTACTGCAATCTCAAAACTAAAAGAAAAATACAAATTCTGGTGGCATATTGATGCGGCTTTTGGTGGCTTTGCAGCTGTTTCAGATAAATTTAAACATCTTACAGAAGGCTGGGAAGGAGCGGACAGTATCACGATAGATTGTCATAAATGGCTGAATGTGCCTTATGAAAGTGCTTTTTATTTGATTAAAAAAGAGCATACAAATTTACAGGTAGAAACTTTTCAAAACTCAAATGCGCCGTATTTAGGAAATCCGTTAGAAAATTTCAATTACTTAAATGTACTGCCTGAAAATTCAAGACGTTTGAGAGCTTTGCCGGTTTGGTTTTCTTTATTGGCGTATGGTAAAAAAGGTTTTCAGGATATTATAGAAACGAGTGTTTCATTGGCGCAGCTTTTTGGAAACGAACTTCTAAAAGACGGTAATTTTGAACTTCTGGCTCCAATTCGCTTAAATAATGTCTGTTTCACTTTAAAAGGCGATCATAATCAGGAGAAAGTTTCTCAATTTTTGACCGCTTTAAATGATACGGGAAAAGTTTTTATGACACCAACGGTTTATCAAAATCGTAAAGGAATCAGAGCTTCATTTGTAAACTGGCGAACAAATGAAAATGATATTAAAACAGTAATCGACGAGATGAAGGTCATTTTATCACAATTAAATTAATTCGTCACCTTATCAATAAGAGATTAAAGTATATTATTTACATTTGATTCTAACCAAGATAATTAACAGATGAATTCTCCGGTTATTATAGAACTTACTGCGGGTGCTACATTTTTGCTGGGCTTTCTACTTATTGTGCAGCCCCGAAAAGTAAATGTAATTGCAAATCGATATCTCGGTTTATTTGTATTGACGATTGGCGTTGCCATGATTGAAATTCCGCTGTATTATCAGGATTTTCATCTACGACATCCAAATTTATTTGAACTAATTGGCCTGATACGATTTTTAACAGCTCCATTGTTGTATATCAGTATTTTATATTTTACCTCATTTGAGAAAGGTTTTAAAAGAAACATTTTATGGCATTTTTTGCCTTTTTTAATTTTCTGTGCCTTTAGAGTTCCATTTTTTATAACAGGTCAAAATCTTGAGTTTAGTGCTGAAACACGACCAATTTTATTTTTTATTCTTCGCACTGCTTTACCTTTTCAAACATTCATTTATTGGATATTATCATGGATGATATTGCGTAATCATATAAAAAACATCCGCAGATTTTCGTCAGTCACAGAAAAAATTGATCTTTATTGGTTACGGTCTTTTTTAGTAATCATATTGTTTCTTTTGTTGGCCTGGCTTAATCTGGTGTTTTTTAATTTAAAATATTTAATTCCCTACACACCAATATTATACCTCATAAGTGTTTTTTTTCTTGCTTACTTTTCGTTGCAGCAAAAAGAAATTTTTGATTTTGCAAAAGAAGATTTAGAAGACTTGTCAAGCATTAAAGAACAAAAAAACGAAAGTCCAAAAAGAGTGGCGGAAGCCCGCTTAATGGAGCTGGATACTCAATTAAAATTGATTATGAATGCTGAAAAGTTGTATTTGGATAATGAATTGAATCTGCCAAAATTAGCAAAGAAACTGAATGCAAGCTGCAACGAGACCTCTTTTGTTATTAACCAGTTACATGGTGATAATTTCTATAATTTTATAAATAAATACCGCGTAGAAGAGGCGAAAAAAATGCTATTGTCTGAGAAATACAATCAATTAAATATCTTGGGTATTGCGTATGAATCAGGATTTAATTCTAAAACGACTTTCAATACAACTTTCAAAAAACATACAGGTCTTTCTCCCCGGGATTTTGTAAAATCAAATACAATTATTACCTGAAAATAATTCGAAAATACGTTCGGGTACATACGTCAGAACATTCAGTTTCTTAATAATATTCAAATTTGCTGAATATTAATTTAAAAAAGAAACAAAATGTCAGAACAACCAATTTCGCCAATTTCAAATTCAATTGTAAAAAAGATCAGTGCTTGTTTATTATTTGGACTCGAATTTTCAGCCTTATTTTTATTGTTAGGTAACGGAGGGAATATTCCCTGGCTGCCTCCTGTTTTCGTTTTTCCTGTAATTGGAATTGCTTTACTGGCTTCAGTATTATTTCCTTTTATATGGCATTCGCTGGAGCGAAAACAAAAAATCAATTCAATAAAAATTTATGGATTTTTGTATGGCGCAATACGGTATTGCATCGCATTTAATATCATGGCTTTTGGCTGGAAAAAGTTTTATGGACTTCAATTTATTGTACCTTCAGAAATCGCACAAATGCCAATGAATCAACAGACAGGTGAGTGGCTTACATGGTTTTACTTTGGTTACTCGCATACTTTCGGGATTATAATTGCAACGATCCAGATTATCGGAGGTTTCATGTTATTGTTTCGCCAAACAGTACTTGCAGGAGCGATAATTTTGTTTTCTCTACTTTTAAATCTGACTTTAATTAATGTATTTTACGATATGAATGCCGGCGCTCTCATGCAGTCAGTTTTACTCACGATCGGAGTCTTGTTTTTATTATTGTTAGATTATAAAAAATTAGTCGACTTCTTTTTTAAAACCAAGTCGGATTTGCCTTCATTGAATATCAATAATAAATTGCTAAAAAATGTACTTCGATTTTCTGCACTAGTTTTATCATTATTGTTTACCATATATTTAAGGGCAATAATGAAGTAAAAAATTAAAGCTCATTTGACGAATCAAATGAGCTTTAAATATTTGTAACCTAAGCTTATTTAGTAATTTCTCTAAAAACAGCTTCAAGATTTTTATTTTTCTGATTCAGTTGTAGTGTTTTTAATCCGTTTGCAGTAGCAAAATCAAAAATGGCCGGGCGCATGTCTTTTTCAGTAACAAAAGTTAGTTCCCAAGTCATGTCGTGGGTGTTTTTGTATGAAGCAATGTTTTCCAGTTTTGCCAAAAGTTGTTCTTCAACCTGATAATCGAATTCAACCTCAATCACTTGTTCAGAACCTGCAGCTACTAAATTGTCTAATTTTTTGTCAGCCACAATTTCTCCTTTGTCAATAATAATGACACGATCGCAAATCGCTTCAACTTCCTGCATAATATGCGTTGAAAGAAAAACCGTTTTATCTTTCCCAACATTCTTAATTACATTTCGAATTTCCATTAACTGATTCGGATCCAGACCAGTAGTTGGTTCGTCTAAAATTAAAACATCAGGATTGTGCAATAAAGCGTTGGCAAGTCCCACACGCTGGCGGTATCCTTTAGACAATTGACTTATTTTTTTATGGCTTTCCGGTGTCAGTCCTGTCAGTTGAATGACTTCTTCAATTCTTGATTTGGCAACTTGATAAACATCGGCATTAAAAGCCAAATACTCACGAACATACAAATCCAAATATAACGGATTGTGTTCTGGTAAATAACCTATGGAACGTTGAACTGCTTTTGCGTTTGTCATGACATCGTGACCATTTACAAGGGCTGAGCCATCATCTGCCAATAAATAAGTAGTCAAAATTTTCATTAAGGTAGATTTTCCGGCTCCGTTAGGTCCTATAAATCCTACGATTTCTCCTTTCTGAATAGAGAACGAAATTGAGTTCAAAGCTTTTTGAGATCCGTAACTTTTTGATATGTTGTTTACTTCTATCGACATGACTATTTATTTGCTACAAAAGTAAACAGAAATACTCTTGATTGCTACATTTTTGCCTTCTAAAGAAATCATAAAAAAATATTAACGGTCAAGTCACACGGCATCGTTATTGTTAAAGGGATATTAAATTTAAATTATTTACAATGAAAAAAATGTTAGTTATTCTTGCATTAGCTATGGTTAGCTTTGCGAGTGCACAAAAAGGAACAATCTTAGTTGGTGGAAGTATTGGTTATTCTTCAGAAACTAGAACTCTTGGTAATAATGAAGTTAAAAACAATGAATTTGACTTTTCTCCTAAAGTAGGATATCAATTTCACGATAACTGGACTGTTGGAGGTGAGGCTTCTTTTGGTTCTTCTAAAACAAAACAAGGAACAAACGAAGACAGATTTAATACGACTAAATTAGGTGCATTTTTACGTTACACTATTCCATTGAACCCTACTTTTTCATTCTTTGCTGAATTAGGAGCTGGTTTTCAAAGTGAAAAAGACAGAACGTATGCAGGACCAATTACTACAACTGCTAAAGGTGATGGTATGTATGTTGGAATAACACCGGCACTTTTCATCGATATGAAAAAAGGTTTTGGTTTAAACTTTAATATTGGTGGTTTAAATTACGGTACAATAAACTATGACAACAACGGACCAGAATACAAAAACTTCGATTTTAATTTTGGTAAAACATTTAACATTGGGGTTTCTAAAAACTTCTAATCTTAAATTCTATATTCAATTTCAGAAAAGCATCCGCCGCGGCGGATGCTTTTTTGTTTTTTGCCTGAAGTATTTTGAAAATAAAAAGTTATTGTTTAGCCCCGATAGAAGCGGTATCCTTTTTCTGGCTTCTTTAGCCAGGAAAAGATATAGCGGATAGCGGGACTGAAGGTATTTTGAAAACGAAACATTCTGCTTCAAAAAAAAACAATGCCAGCAAAAGTAAAACCGAAATGAAATCATAACTAATTTCAGGTTCACTTTGCTGGCAATAAAAAACAAAAATATATTTAAATAAAAACTATTAAGTAACAGGATTTTCAACCGCAGCTCTCATTTCCTGAGCAGCAGCTACCATCTCGATTAAAGCTTTTTTAGTTTCATCCCAATGGCGGGTTTTTAAACCACAATCCGGATTTACCCATAATTGATCTACCGGAATAACTGCCGAAGCTTTTTCTAATAAACCAACCATTTCAGCACTCGAAGGCACGCGTGGCGAATGAATATCATAAACGCCTGGTCCAATTTCGTTTGGATATTTAAAGTTGGCAAAAGCATCTAGAAGTTCCATTTGCGAGCGCGAACATTCAATTGTAATAACATCGGCATCCATGTCAGCAATATTCTGAATGATATCGTTGAACTCGCTATAACACATGTGCGTGTGAATTTGTGTATCGTCATTTACGTCACTTGCAGAAATACGAAACGCTTTTACAGCCCAGTCTAAATAATTTGCCCATTCTTCTTTTCTCAAAGGCAGACCTTCGCGAATCGCTGGCTCATCAATTTGAATAATTTTAATTCCTGCTTTTTCGAGATCTACAACTTCATCGCGAATTGCCAGAGCAATTTGCGTACAAGTTTCAGAACGTGGCTGATCGTTACGTACAAACGACCATTGTAGAATAGTTACAGGACCGGTAAGCATTCCTTTTACCCATTTTGGAGTCAAAGACTGCGCAAATTTCGACCATTTTACCGTCATTGGGTTAGGTCTGGAAACATCGCCGTAAATAACCGGAGGTTTCACGCAACGGCTTCCGTAGCTTTGAACCCAACCGTTTTTGGTGAAGGTAAATCCTGATAATTGCTCACCAAAATATTCGACCATATCATTACGTTCAAATTCTCCGTGAACCAAAACATCGATTCCGGTTTCTTCCTGAAAACGAATTGTAGCCTCGGTTTCTTTTTCGATTAAATCGTTGTATTGTTCAGTGGTTAATTCTCCTTTTTTGAACTTTGCTCTCAAGCTTCTCACTTCGGCAGTTTGAGGAAAAGATCCAATGGTTGTGGTTGGAAATAAAGGAAGATTTAACGCTTCAATCTGACTTTTTCTTCTGGTTGCAAATGCGCTTTTACGCTTATCATCAGAAGCGGTGATTGCGGCAACACGCGCTTTAACTTCATTATTATGAATTAATGTTGAGGTTTTTCGATTGTTATTTGCAATAGTATTTTTGTCAAAAGCAACAGAGTTTTTCTCGATTGTTTCGTTCGAAGCTAATTGTTTTAATACAACAATTTCGTTGATTTTTTGTTTAGCAAAAGCCAGCCATTGTTTGATTTCCGGAGTAAGTGTTTCATCATTTGTTTCTAAATCTAAATCGCACGGACTGTGAATTAAAGAACAAGACGGCGCAACCAAAACTCTGTTTTCTCCTAAAGCATCAGTTGCTTTTTTGATTAATTCTAAAGATTTTTTATAATCATTTTTCCAGATATTTCTTCCGTCAACAACTCCCAGAGAAAGATTTGCAGTTTGATTTAATTGTGCCGATTCTAAAATATCATCTAATTGAGACGGACAACGTACCAAATCTAAATGGAAAGTATCAACCGGTAAAGCCAAAGCCGTTTCTAGATTTTCTCCAAAACAATCAAAATAATTCGCTAAAATGATTTTAATTTTTGGATACCGAATGTTGATTTCGTTATATACTTCTGTGAAAGTATTTCTTTCTTTATCCGTTAAATTTAAAGCTAAAAACGGTTCGTCTAACTGAATGTATTCTACCTTTTCGTCTAAAAGTTTTTCGAAAATTTCAAAATAAACCGGGAGTAATTTATCAATAAGATCAATTCGGTGAAAACCTTCTTCCTTTTCTTTTCCTAAAAGTAAATACGAAATAGGGCCAATTAAAACCGGTTTTGTGGCAATTCCTAAAGCATTGGCTTCTTTAAATTCAGAAATTATTTTTTCAGAAAACAATTCAAATTTTTGGTTTTTCGTAAATTCAGGAACAATATAATGGTAATTGGTGTCAAACCATTTTGTCATTTCCATCGCAACAACATCCTGACCGTCTTTTTGTGCGCCTCTTGCCATCGCAAAATACAAATCGATCGAAGAATTTGTTTTGGCAAATTCGTGATAACGTGCCGGAATTGCCCCTAAAGTCAAAGTCAAATCAAGAACCTGATCGTAAAAAGAAAAATCATTAGACGGAATCAAATCTACTCCGGCTTCTGCTTGTAATTTCCAGTTTTTACGGCGAATATCTTTGCCGGTTTGAATAAGTTCATCAACGGAAAGTTGACCTGCCCAGTACAGTTCGCTGGCTTTTTTTAATTCTCTGTTGCTGCCAATTCTTGGATAACCTAAATTATTTGTTTTCATTTCTGTTTCAGTATTTTTTACTGAACAAATTTATTGTATTAGATTTTATAACTTATATTTGAGGTTTATTTCAGTAAAATGTATTTTAAAATATAGATTTAAAAGATTTAATTACTGTGAATATCTTTTTAATGAACCTTTAGCCGTAAAAAATACTATGGAAAATTTGGATAAAACTGATTTATTGATCCTGAAACACCTTCAGGAAAATTCAAATATCAATACAAAAGACCTTGCAAGCAAATTATTCCTAACCGTTACGCCCGTTTATGAACGTATAAAAAGACTGGAACGTGACGGCTACATCACAAAATATGTTGCGTTATTAGACAAGAAAAAAATGAATCGAGGTATGACGGTTTTTTGTAATGTTAGGCTAAAAGAACATGCAAAAAATGTCGGAAGTAATTTCGTGAAAGATATTGTAGCGCTTCCTGAAATCATAGAATGTTATAATATTGCCGGCGATTATGATTTTATGCTTAAAATTCTGGTTCAGGATATGTCTAGTTATCAGGATTTTGTAATGAATAAATTATCGACAATTGAAAACATCGGGAATACGAACAGTATTTTTGTAATGGGGGAAATTAAACATAGCACAGCTTTGGAATTTTAATCATTATAAAATCATAAAATAAAATGTATTTTTGACATTTAGATGATCAATCTAAAATCTAAAATCACAAATCTAAAATTAAAAATGAACTGGGAACAACTTTTATCTTTAAAACGCCAAGGCGATACAAGCAAAAGATTACGTGTAGAACAAGATGATACGAGATTAGGTTTTGAGGTAGATTATGACCGAATCATATTTTCGGCAGCTTTTAGGTCTTTGCAGGATAAAACACAGGTTATTCCGCTTTCTAAAACAGATTTTGTACATACACGACTTACGCATAGTTTAGAAGTTTCGGTTGTTGGACGTTCTTTAGGGCGTTTGGTTGGGAAGAAAATCATCGAAAAATATCCGCATTTAAAACAAGTTCACGGTTACCACATGAACGATTTTGGTGCAATTGTGGCAGCAGCTTCTTTGGCGCATGATATTGGAAATCCTCCTTTTGGACATTCTGGTGAAAAGGCTATTGGAGAATATTTTTCTATCGGAAACGGATTAAAATATAAAGATCAGTTGAAGGCCAAACAATGGCAGGATTTAATTGATTTTGAAGGAAACGCCAACGGATTTTCGGTTTTAACGGCAAGTCGTCCTGGAATTGAAGGCGGACTCCGAATTTCATATGCTACTTTAGGCGCTTTTATGAAATATCCAAAAGAAAGTCTTCCTAAAAAACCAACAAACAATATTGCCGATAAAAAATACGGATTCTTTCAAACGGATAAGGCATTTTTTGAAGAAGTAGCAAAAGATATGGGAATGATCGCCAATAAAGAAGGCGACGATATTGGTTTTGAAAGGCATCCTTTGGCCTATTTGGTTGAAGCTGCAGATGACATTTGCTACACGATTATTGACTTCGAAGACGGAATAAACCTCGGATTAGTTTCTGAAGATTATGCTCTTGAATATCTAATTAAACTGGTAAAAGATAATATTGGCGTTGCAAAATATAAATTATTAGAAACTAAAGAAGACCGAATCAGTTATTTGCGTGCTTTGGCAATTGGAGCTTTAATTAATGATGCAGTTGATGTTTTTGTTGAAAACGAAGAAGCCATTTTAGCTGGAAATTTCCCTTTTGCTTTAACAGATAAAAGCAAATACAAAGCTCAAATGAATGATATTATTCAATTAAGTATTGAAAAAATTTATCAGAGCCGCGAGGTAATCGAGAAAGAAATTGTAGGGTATCAGATTATTCAAACTTTGCTGGATAAATTTATAACTGCTTTCAATAATAAATACGAAGGAAAAGCGTCGAATTATGATCATTTAATTTTGAAAATGCTGCCGGAAAAACACCATTTAGACAAAGCTAATTTATACGAACGTTTGCTGCATATTTGTCATTATGTTTCACTTTTAACAGACGGAAATGCGTTAGAATTATTTGAAATGATTCAGGGTCGCAAAAAGAATTAATTGCTGGTTATGCTAAAAAAAACACGCCGTAAAATATATGTTTTACGGCGTATTTTTTTATGTAAAGAGAAGAAAGATTTTTAACTATTGAAAAGCATATACAAGACCTACACCTAAAACCTGCCTAAGTTGCGCTCTTGGGCCGTCGTTAACCTGAGATGTTGTTCCGGTAATTGGATCAACAACATCTTTTTTAGTTTTAATGTCATCATCATATACTAAATGAATACCAATATTTGCTTTTACATAAGCATTTACAACCAGATCCAGACGCGTATCATAATCAACATCTACGTTTCCAAATCGGTTTAAATAATCTGTATATAAACTTAACCTGTTTTCGTAGAAAATATTTTTATAGATTTCACTTTTCATATATGCGGTTAGTAAAATACCGAATTCCGCTTTTACTTTTTGTCCTTCCTGAACTAAAATTTGATTTGCAGGATCATTAGGATCAGTAACATATACCGCTTTTTTAACACCAAAAGCTCCCTGATTCGCCAAATATTGATCTAAAACCAAAGTTGTTTTTAACGTAACTGGAGAGAAATAGAAAGTTCTGTTTTTCTGCTTATTCGAGTTCTCAGCTCCAGCTCCTAAAAAGATATATGCCGGTGCAAATGGTTTAGAGATCGCAATATCTTTATTTGGATAATTATAACCGTTTGTGAATTGTGTATTAAAGTTAAACTTAGCCGAATAATACCAATTTGAGGTCGTATCTTTTCTGAATCCGTAAGTAGAGTTCAGCGCAATCGCATCATCTGTCTTTCTAAGTTCAGTACCGTCTTGTTTATTTAAACCATATTTTATAATAAGTTCATTTGCCCATTTATGATTTCCTTTTATATAAGTTCTTCCAAATTCTCCTTTAAACAAACCTGAAATAGAACTTGTTCCCCCGGCGCTCCAGTTCACAAAAGCAATTTCTGAAATGTCAAAGCCAAGTTGGTTTTTCTTACTCCAGTTTGAAGGCGGTGGAGGTAATTGCCCGGGATCTAAAGTAGTCCGGATAATACTTTGAGCCGATGTCGAAATTGAAAAAATAAAGAGGAAAAATAAGAAAGGGAATCGAAATAATTTCATTAGGTTAACTTTTGATTTTTTTTTGACTGCGCAAAATAATTATTTTCAATGGTTAGAAAAAAGATTTACTAAACTTTTAACGTCAATTTTACACAATTGTTGTAATTCTAAGACAGTTCCGTGCTCAATAAACACGTCTGGAACACCTAGAATTATTACCTTATTAGTGAAATTATTAGCAGCTGCAAATTCTAAAATTGAACTTCCAAAACCGCCATTTACAACACCATCTTCGATGGTGATAATGGTTTTAAAAGTTGTAAAAATATAGTGTAATAAATTGTTATCTAGTGGTTTAATAAATGGAAAATCATAATGAGCAATTGTTTTTGGACTACCGCATTCATTGATGGCAGAAATTACATTATTACCAATTGCTCCCGTTGATAAAACGGCAGTTTGAGTACCGCTTTTTAAGCAAATTCCCTCTCCAATTTTAATATTTTCGTATTGTCCGAAATTTGCTACTTCCCAACTCGGAAAAACACCTCGGCCCCTCGGATATCGAATAGCAATAGGATGATTTAAGCCCAATTGAGCTGTATATAAAATGTTTTGCAAAGCAATTTCATTAATTGGCGCATAAATAATCATGTTCGGAATCAATCTTAAATACGCAATATCAAAAACGCCATGATGTGTAGCGCCATCCTCGCCCACCAAACCTGCTCTGTCTAAACAAAAAATAACCGGTAGATTTTGCAGCGCAACATCATGAATAACCTGATCGTAAGCGCGCTGTAAAAAAGTCGAATAAATGTTGCAATACACAACCATTCCCTGAGTTGTCATTCCGGCAGCAAGCGTTACGGCGTGTTGTTCTGCAATACCAACATCAAAGGCACGTTCCGGAATTTCATCCATCATAAATTTTAAAGAACTTCCTGACGGCATTGCCGGAGTGATTCCGATAATTTTTTCGTTTTTTCTGGCCAAATCTAAAATGGTTAAACCAAAAACATCCTGATATTTTGGAGGTAGATTTTCTTCAGATTTTAAATGAATTTCGCCTGTTGAAGCATCAAATTTTCCGGGCGCATGATATTTTACCTGATTGTCTTCTGCTTGCTGTAAACCTTTTCCTTTTGTAGTTACAATATGAAGAAATTTAGGTCCTTTTATCTTTTTTAATCGATTTAATTCTTTAATTAACGTTGGAAGATCATGACCGTCTATTGGTCCTGAATAATCGAAATTCAAAGATTTAATGATATTATTCTGTTTGGGATTTTTTCCGTTTTTAACTGCGGTTAAATATTTTTTTAAAGCCCCAACACTCGGATCAATTCCGATAGCGTTATCATTTAAAATCACCAAAATATTTGCATCCGTAACTCCTGCATGATTTAAACCTTCAAAAGCCATTCCTGATGCGATAGAAGCGTCGCCAATAACTGCAATATGTTGTTTATTAAAATCACCTTTTAGTTTAGATGCAATAGCCATTCCGAGAGCGGCAGAAATAGAAGTAGAAGAATGACCAACACCAAAAGTATCATAAATACTCTCGCTTCTTTTAGGAAAACCAGAAAGACCACCAATTTGTCGGTTCGTATGGAAATTTTCTCTTCTTTCGGTCAGGATTTTATGCCCGTAAGCCTGATGTCCAACATCCCAAACCAATAAATCTTCTGGTGTGTTAAAAACATAATGCAAAGCAATCGTCAACTCAATTACGCCCAAACTTGCACCCAAATGTCCTTCTTTCACAGAAACAACATCAATGATAAACTGACGTAATTCTTGTGCAATTTGAGGCAGTTGCCCTTCAGAAAGTAAGCGTAAATCGGCAGGATTTAATATGCTGGAAAGTAAATTGCTTTTCATTGTAAGGTAAAAAGCAAATTTACGGTTTTAAATTTAATTTTATTACTGAGATATTATTGCAATACAATTGGAAGAGAATATTGCATCTTAATTTTTTTTCCGTTTGATTGTCCTGGCTCCCACTTAGGGCATGATTTTAAAACTCTAATAATTTCATCTTCTAACTGTTTGTCAATAGCAGGCTCAGATTGCAAGTAAGACATTGAGCCGTTTTTTTCTACGGCAAACGAAATTATAATTTTAAGATTTGAAGCATAAATGTCTTCAGGTTTTTTAAACTCTTTTCCAAAAAAATTATAGAATTGTTCAATACCACCCGGAAATTCTGCATTTGTCTGCATTACTGCACCCGTTACAAATGTCGAATTATCTTCTTCTCCTTGGCTTGAAGATTTTACTTTATCATTAATAGGTTTACTACAATTTTTAGATACTGGTTTCACAAATTTAACCTGATCAACTTTTGGCGGTGGAGGTGGAACATTTGAATCTCGAATTAGAGACTTGCCCTTAGTAAAATTTTCAACTGATGCTGTATCTTTTACAATTTCAACTTTGTCAATTTTTTTCTTATTTCCTTCTTTATCTGCACAACTAAACAGAGTTGTTCCCATTGCAACAAACAAAGCAAGCAAAAACATTTTACTGTAACGCGTTTGGGAATATAAAACGCGATTTGGAATTTGAATTGTAATCGTATCTAATTGCGATTTCTTAAATCTTCCGCAAATCTTATTATTTTCGTTTTGAGTGAAAAAATGCTTAATTTCATCTGAAAACATTAAAGTAAAATCAACAACCGTTTTAGAACAGCTCAAACAGAAACGACCATTTTTATCTGGAGTCATTTTGTTCCAGTCTTCATGGCATGGTTCAGGAATTGTAATTTTATGTTTTCTATCCATTATTTAATTGTAATTGGTAAAACGTAAGAGGAACGAACAATACGATCTTTTAACTTTCCAGGAATCCAGTTCGGACTTGTTTTTAAAACTCTAATAGCTTCTTCCCCTATTTCTTTCGGCGAATTTTTAACTATGTTGAAATTACTCAAACTGCCGTCTTTTTCGATAACAAATATAATAAAACACCTTCCTCTAAATTCTTCTCGTGCCTTTGGAACAATATAATTTTTGCTAAAAAAAGCGTAGAATTTTTTCATCCCGTTTTCCGGAACAGGTAAAACATCCAAATCAGTTGAATTATATATAATATTATACTTAAATGTTCCTTCTTGCATAGAATTTGGAGGAATTACTGCTCCCATTGTAGTCCCTAGGCTAAGATTTTTTCTTTTTTAGATTCGATCTGATGACCATAACATGAGGAATGAATCTCGTTTTCATCTTGATTCTGAGTTGTATTGTTAACAATCTCGATTTTATCAATTCTATTTTTGTTCCCGTCTTTATCTGCACAACTAAACAATGTCGTTCCCATGGCAATAAACAAAGCAAGCAAAAACATTTTATGATACTGTGTTTGTGTATATAAAACCTGACTTGGAATCTGAATAATTAAACTTTCTAATTGTTCATTTTTAAACCTTCCGCAGACTTTTTTGTTTTGATTTTGAATAAAAAAATGCTGAACTTCTTCAGGTAACATTGAAGTGAAATCAACAACCGTTTTAGAACAGCTTAAACAAAATCTTCCATTTTCGTTTGGCGTCATTTTATCCCAGTCTTCATGGCACGGTTCAGGAATTGTAATTTTATGTTTCATACTTAATTACTTAAATAGAATTTGCAAAGTGTAAGTGGAGCGAACAATTCGATTTTTTCGTTTACCTGGAATCCACTTTGGCGTTTTTTCTAAAATTCCGATAATATCTTTTTTACTTGCTGAAGTTGTATTTTTAAGTATATTAAAATTGCTAAGACTTCCGTCGCCTTCAATTACAAATAAAACGGATATTTCTCCTTGTTTTGCAGTGGTAAGATTTTTTGAAAAATTAGAATTGAATTTTTTCATTCCATTTTTTGGAACAGATGCTACGTCTAAATCATTTGAATTATAAATAATTCCGTAATGTCCAGATTGAGGTTCCTCTTGTCCAGATTGAGAATGTTCTTCGACCTTTAGTGTGTCTATAGGCATCAACATAATTCCAGTAGTAGCGTGTTGTTCTGGTTTTACATCTTCTACAACTTCAACTTTATCTATTTTTTGTTTATTGCCATCCATGTCCTGACAGCTAAATAATGTCGTACCCATAGCTATAAAAAGTGCCAATAAAAACATTTTTCGATAATGGATTTGACTGTATAATATTTGAGACGGAATCTGAATATTTATTTCACTTAACTGTTCACTTTTAAGCCTTCCACAGACATCTTTATGTGAAATAAAATACTCCTGAATTTCCTCCGGAAGCATTGATGTAAAATCAACAACTGTTTTAGAACAGCTCAAACAAAAACGACCATTATCTTTAGGCGTCATTTTATCCCATTTTTCATGGCAGGGTTCAGGAATTGTTATTTTGTATTTTCTTTCCATATTTGAATATCAGGATTTAAATGTAATAAAAAATTCATACGAAAAGATTATTTTTGCAATTATGATAAATCCTTTCACCGACGAATACTTCATGAAAAAAGCTTTGCAGGAAGCAGAAATAGCTTTTAGCAAAGGCGAAATTCCGGTTGGAGCAATAATTGTTGTGGCTGATAGAGTAATTGCCAGTAGTCATAATTTGACCGAACTGCTAAATGATGTTACCGCTCATGCCGAAATGCAATCCATTACCGCAGCTGCAAACTTTTTAGGCGGAAAATATCTTAAAGATTGTACCTTATATGTTACACTAGAGCCTTGCCAAATGTGCGCAGGCGCTTTGTATTGGAGTCAGATTTCGAAAATTGTTTTTGGCGCCCGCGACGAACAACGCGGATTTATGGTTATGGGAACAAAACTGCATCCTAAAACCACTGTCGTTTCTGGAATTATGGCCAATGAAGCCGCCGATTTAATGAAACGCTTTTTTATTGAAAGACGTAAATAGTGTTAGTTTTTTGCTTCACTAAAAATAATTCTGTTTACTGAATTTTCCTGCCAAAACATTTCAAAAAATAATATACATTTACTGTAATATATTTGTCATTTCATAGGTTATGGTTTTAGACCGTTAAATGTCATGTTCTTTAATTTATAGTTTGTATTTGTAACCATTAACCCGATATCAAAGTGAAAGTAAGAGGATTAGTTTACGTATTTTTTGTGTTTTTTATTTTTCAGGCCTGTGGCAGAAAATCAGATTTTAATTCTGATTTTTCATTATTCAAAGAGTATATAACTAGTTTTACAGGCGGAATTGTCTCAGCACAGTCGGACATTCGTGTAGTTTTAGCTTTTGATAAAAAAGAGTGGAAAGTTAATGAAGTTCTGGACGATGATTTATTCGATATTTCACCAAGTGTCCACGGAAAGGTGGTTGCGCTTTCAAGTAATACAATCGCATTTATTCCGGAAAAAAAACTGAAACCAGGAACTGAATATCAGGTTACGCTGCATTTAGACAAGCTAATCACACTTCCTAAAAAAACAGAAGACGATAAAAAAGATCTTTCTGAATTTAATTTTACCGTTAAAACCATCAAACAGGATTTTACTGTAAACACACTTGATATTCAATCGCGAAGCAAAGAATATCAATACCTTAATTGTGTCTTAAAAACAGCAGATGATATTGATTTAGAAACCGCTACGAAATTGGTTTCGGCTTCTCAAAACGGAAATCAAGTCAACATCAAATTTGAGAAAACATCAAATTCAGGAAAAGAATTTAAATTTATAATTGATAATATTAAGCGTTTCGATGCCGCAAGTAATCTGGAAATTGCTTACGATGGGAATGATTTTGATATCGACCAGAAAGGAAAAATGGATTTTCCGATTACAGCTGTAAACGATTTCAAAATTGTAAAAGTTGAGGTTCCCGACGAAAACAATCAATCCGTTTTAATTAATTTTTCTGAACCCTTAGAAAAGGGTCAGGATTTTAAAGGTTTAGTTGCCATACAAAACACCAATAATCTAAAATTTTCGACTCAGGGAAATATCCTGAAAGTCTATTTCAGCAATCAAAAACCGGTTGCAGAAGTTGTACATGAAGTAGAAGTAGTTGCCGTTGTTGATTCTACGAGTACAGTAGTCGATTCTGCAAGCGTAGCAGTAGATACTGCTGCCGTTGCTGAGCCTATTGTAGAAGAGGTTGTAGTGGAGCCTGAACCGGAACAAGCACTAGTTTCAGGCGAATTATTATTGGAAGTTTTTCAGGGAATTGAAAGTCAGTATGGTAACGAAATGAAGAATAATTATTCTGAAAAAATATCATTTGACCAAATAAAACCAAATGTTCGCTTTATAAAAAACGGAACAATTTTACCAAGTTCAAGTAATTTAAAACTGAATTTTGAAGCTGTAAATTTAAGTTCTGTCGATGTAAAAGTGTATAAAATTTATAAAAATAACATTTTACAGTTTCTTCAAAATAATCAATTAAACGGAACTCAAAATCTAAAACGCGTTTCGCAGCCCGTCGCGAAAACAACATTGAATTTAAAAGAAAGCACCTTAATAAACCCAAGTAAATGGAACACTTTTGCTTTGGATTTATCTAAAATAATATCGCCCGAGCCAGGAGCAATTTACAGAGTCGAGTTCTCATATAAAAAAGCCTATTCATTATACAAATGCGAATCTTCTGAAACCGAAACTGAAACCGAAGAGGAAGAAGTAGATGAAAACGATGTAAACTACAGCGGAAACTCTTATGATGACTATTATTACGATGATTACGAATGGAGAGAAAGTCAGGATCCGTGTACAGGTTCTTATTATTACAATGCTAAAATCGGAACCAATATTCTGGCTTCAGATTTAGGTGTAATTGCCAAAAGAGGCGAAAATAAATCGTATTTCTTTGCTGTAAATAATATTCTTACAACAGAACCGGTTTCTAACGCAAGAGTAGATTTATACAGTTTCCAACAACAAAAACTCACAACAGGAACAACGAGCAGCGAAGGAATTGCGACTTTTCAATTAGATAAGTTCGCCTATTTTGCTATTGTAACCTTAGGAGATCAATCGACTTATGTAAAACTTGATGACGGAAATTCACTATCGGTAAGTAATTTTGATGTGTCGGGAGAAACACTTCAAAAAGGATTAAAAGGATTTATTTATGGAGAACGTGGCGTTTGGCGTCCCGGAGATAATTTGTATTTGTCTTTTATTTTGAATGATGCAGCAAATAAGTTACCACAGTCACATCCGATAAAATTCAGATTAACAGATCCAAACGGAAAAGTTACCTATCAAACTGTTCAAAAAACTAATGACTTAAATCATTATGCTTTTATAGTTCCTACAGATCCAGATGCGCCAACCGGAAGTTGGGAAGCAATGGTAAGCGTGGGCGGCGCAAAATATTATAAGAGTATAAAAATCGAAACGATAAAACCAAATCGTTTAAAGATCAAGAATAGTTTTAAAAACCCAATATTATCTTCGTCACATGCTAATACATCAAATCTGGAAGTGGCCTGGCTTCATGGCGCAATTGCCAAGAATTTGAATGTAGAAATGCAGGCGAAATTTTCGCAGCAAAGTACCACTTTTAAAAACTATGATAAATATGTTTTTGATGATTTAGTGCGCCAGTTTAGTACCGAAGAAATTAATATTTTCTCCGGAAAACTTGATGCCAATGGAAGAGCTTCAGTAAATATTGATCCGAAATTACAAGGTCAGGCTCCGGGAATGTTAAAAGCCTCTTTTGTAACCAAAGTATATGAAGAAGGCGGAGATTTTAGTATGGATGTTATTTCGACAACCTATTCTCCGTACAATACTTATGTGGGAGTAAAGTCACCGGAACCAACAAAATACGGAATGCTCGAAACAAGAACAGCTAATAGATTTGATATTGTTACGGTTGATGAAAATGGAAGACCAAAATCAGTTAAAAATCTTGAAGTAAAAGTGTATAAAGTAGAATGGCGTTGGTGGTGGGATGCATCAAGCGATAATTTATCAAATTATAATTCATCAGATGCAACGACTTCTTATAAAACATTTAAAGTTAACACAGATTCAAGCGGAAAAGGAAGTTTTCAGTTTGCTTTAACAGATGAAGAATGGGGACGTTACATGATTCGTGTTTCTGATGAAGTTGGCGGACATGCAACGGCATTAACGGTAAATATTGACTGGCCAATCTGGTCCGGAAAAACCAGAAACACAGATGCTTCTACAGCCAATATGCTTGTTTTTTCTACCGATAAAAAGAATTACGCAGTTGGAGAAAAAGCCCAAATATCTTTCCCTTCGAGTGAAGGCGGACGTGCTTTGGTTTCTGTAGAAAACGGATCAAAAGTAGTACAAACACTTTGGGTTGAAACAAAAAAAGGAGAAACGAAAGTTGAAGTTCCGATTACAGCAGCGATGGCTCCAAATGTGTATTTTAATATTACGCTCTTGCAACCACATGCATCAACCAAAAACGATTCGCCAATAAGAATGTACGGAATTGTTCCGATTGAAGTTGTGGATAAAAATACCATTCTTGCACCTAAAATTGCAATGCCGGATGTTTTAAAACCAGAACAAACGTTTCCTCTAAAAGTGAGTGAACAATCAGGAAAAGAAATGACCTATACCATTGCGATTGTCGATGAAGGTTTGTTGGATTTAACACGTTTCAAAACACCAAATGCATGGGACAGTTTTTATGTGCGTGAAGCTTTGGGCGTAAAAACCTGGGATGTTTATGATGATGTAATTGGCGCGTATGGTGGAAAAGTCAATCAGATTTTTAGTATTGGTGGAGACCAGGATTTAGGCGGTGGAAAAACCAAAAAAGCCAATCGTTTTAAACCGGTTGTTGTTTTTCTTGGACCATTTAAATTAGAAAAAGGACAAACCAAAACGCATCAGATCAAATTACCAAAATACATAGGTTCAGTACGAACAATGGTCGTGGCTGGAGATGCAGCAACAAGTGCCTACGGAAGTGTAGAAAAAGCAACTCCCGTTCGTAGTCCGTTGATGGTATTAGCTTCGTTGCCAAGAAAAATTTCTCCATCAGAAAAAGTAACGATTCCTGTTACGGTTTTTGCAATGGAAAAAAACATCAAAAATGTAACCGTTCAAATTAAAACCAGCAACGGATTAAAAGTAATTGGAAGTGCGGCGCAAAAAGTAAACTTTACGCAGCCAGATGAAAAAATAGTTAATTTTAATCTGGCAGTTGGTAGTCTAACCGGCATAGCCAAAGTACAAATTATCGCTACATCCGGAAATGAGAAATCTACTTATGATGTTGAGATTGATATGACTAATCCGAATCCGGTAACAAATACTTTTACTGATGTTATTCTGGAGCCGAACAGTTCTAAAACTATCAGCTGGAAAACCTTTGGAGTTTCAGGAAGCAATAAGGCAAAACTGGAAGTTTCGTCAATGCCAACCATTAATCTAAACGGAAGATTACAGTTTCTGATTCAATATCCGCATGGTTGTGTGGAGCAAACAACATCTGCTGTATTTCCTCAGTTATTTTTAAATGATGTTGCCGATATTGATAACGTACGCTTGCAGCTTATTCAAAAAAATGTGATGGCGGGAATCACCAAATTGGGAAGTTTTCAATTGCCAAATGGTGGACTTTCGTACTGGCAGGGAAATTCAATTGCAGATGATTGGGGAAGTTCTTATGCCGGACATTTTATGATCGCAGCAGAGAAAAAAGGATATGTTTTGCCAATTAATTTTAAATCGAAATGGCTGTCGTACCAACAAAAAGAAGCAAAACAATGGCGTTTTGAGCCTCGTTACGGAAATGATTTAGCACAGGCTTACCGATTATATACATTAGCTTTAGCAGGTTCTGCTGATTTGTCTTCGATGAACAGATTGCGTGAAACAAAAGGAATTTCTAACGAAAGTAATTTAAGATTGGCTGCCGCTTACGTTTTGGCCGGACAAAAATCTGCAGGCTTAAATTTGTTTTTACATAGTAAAATTGAGGATGAAACAAGCAATTATAATTACTATTATTATGGTTCAAGTTCCAGAAACAGAGCAATGGCTTTAGAGACAATGTTATTATTGGGTCAAAAACAAAAAGCATTTGCAATGGCTATAAAATTAGCTAAAAATATGGCTAGCGATCAATGGATGAGCACACAAACAACAGCTTATTGTTTATATGCAATGTCTAAATTTGCCGCAAACAATGGCGCTAAAGGAATTGATATTCAATTCAGCAAAGATGGAAAATCTCAAACTGTAAAAACATCAAAAACAGTTGCTGACAGAAGTTTAGTAGTTAAAACAGGATCGAACAGCATTACATTAAAAAATAATAGAAAAAACACAGTTTATGTTCGTGTATTAAATACAGGAATTTTACCAATTGGTCAGGAAAATGTAGTTCAAAATGATGCTTCCGCTTCAATAATTTTCAAAAACCGTAAAGGCGCAATGATCGATGTTTCGAGAATTACACAAGGAACTGAGTTTGTAGCTGAAGTTACCGTTAGAAATCAAAGAAATGAACGTGTAGAAAATGTAGCATTGTCACAAATTCTTCCGTCTGGATTCGAAATTGTAAATACGCGTTTCACGGATTATGGAGACGCAACAAACAACATTGCAGATTATATCGATATCCGCGATGACAGAACTAATTTCTATTTCGGATTAAAAGCCAGCGAAACCAAAGTATTTAGAATTTTGCTGAATGCATCTTATCTAGGAACTTATTATTTGCCTGGATTACAATGCGAAGCGATGTATGATAATACATTTTTAGCCAGAACAAAAGGGTTTTGGGTTGAGGTGGTGAAGTAAAAGTACGTAGTATCCTAACAGGTTTCCAAAACCTGTTAGGTATTCCAAATTAATTCATAATATATAAATAGTATTAAATTTTAAAAAAAACACCTAACAGTTTTTCAAAACCTGTTAGGATAATAAAAATTGACAGATTGTAATGAAGAAGGATTTTTTTGAAGAGGGACAATATTACCATATTTATAATAGAGGAAATAACAAAGAGAATATTTTTATAGAAGAGAAAAATTACAACTATTTTCTTAAAAAGGTGAAGCAATATATTTTGCCAATAGCTGATATTTATGCTTATTGCCTACTTAAAAACCATTTTCATATTGTTTTAAGGATTAAGAATAAAAACGAAATGCCGGAAAAATTTAAAGGAAAAATTCATTTGCCATTTTCCAATTTATTTAATTCTTACTCCAAAAGTATTAATAAAGCTTATAGCCGAACAGGAAGTTTGTTTCAGGAGCATTTGCAGAGAAACAGAATAGAAAATGAAGAATATTTAAAGCAGTTAATTTTATATGTTCATTTGAATCCTGTTAAACATAATTTTGTTAGGCAATTTGAATCATATCTGCATTCGTCTTATCGATCTTATATTTCAAATAAGCCAACAAGTATAGATAGGAGTTTTATACTTAATTTATTTGAAGATGTAGAAAATTTCAAGTTTTGTCATGATGAAAGAAGAGTAATTTACGAAGGAGTAATAAATGATGTTAATATGATGGACGAATAGTTTTCCATTCCTAACAGTTTTCCAAAATCTGTTAGGTATTTAATATTAGACTAGAATATAAAAAATAATCTAAATCATACCTAACAGGTTTCAAAACCTGTTAGGATATCAAACAAATAAATAAATTTGAATATAAAGTTTAGTAATAAATTAAAAGCGTTCTCTAAACGCATTATAAACTGGATTAAACAGAATAAAATAAAATCAGCAATTGCATTTTTGCTTTTGCTGATTTATTATTTCTCGTTGCCACGAACTTTATTTCAGGAACCCTATTCTACCGTTATTGAAAGTAAAGAAGGTGAATTATTAGGAGCAAAAATTGCCCGCGACGGACAATGGCGTTTTCCTGCTCAAGACAGTGTTCCCGATAAATTCAAAAAGTGCATTGTTTATTTTGAAGACGAATACTTTTATAAACACCCCGGATTTAACCCAGTTGCAATGGTCAATGCTATTAAGCAAAACCGAAAAGCTGGAAAAGTAGTTCGTGGCGGAAGCACCTTAACACAGCAAGTTATTCGATTATCCCGAAAAGGAAAGGGAAGAACTTATTTTGAAAAATTCATTGAAATTATTCTCGCCACACGATTAGAATTAGGATATTCTAAAGATGAGATTTTAGATTTATACGCCGCTCATGCACCTTTTGGCGGAAATGTTGTTGGACTTGAAATGGCTGCATGGCGTTATTTCGGTTTAAAATCAAGCCAGTTATCATGGGCAGAAAGTGCTACTTTGGCAGTTTTACCAAATGCTCCCAGTTTAATTTATCCCGGAAAAAATCAGATTAAATTATTAGAAAAACGGAACAGACTTTTGTTGAAATTAAATCAGGAAGGAATAATTGATCAGCAAACGTATGAACTTTCGATCGACGAACCATTGCCGCAAAAACCGTATAATTTACCTCAAATTGCGCCTCATTTGTTGCAACGCGTAGCTCAAAATCAGGAAGGAACGAGAGTAAAAACTACCGTTGATTTTGCTTTACAAAACAGGGTCAATCAAATTGCGAAATATTATTACAATCAATACAAGCAAAATGAAGTTAACAATCTGGCTATTTTGGTTATTGATGTTTCTAACAGGAATGTAATGAGTTATGTTGGGAATTCGCCAACCGATAAAGATCATCAAAAAGATGTTGATATTATTGACGCACCGCGAAGCACCGGAAGCATCTTAAAACCTTTACTATATGCCGCAATGCTTGATGATGGGGAACTTTTGCCGAATACTTTAGTTGCAGATGTTCCAACACAAATTGCAGGCTATACACCACAGAATTTTAATTTAACTTTTGATGGAGCCGTACCCGCGCATCGGGCTTTGTCGCGATCATTGAATATTCCCGCAGTTTTGATGTTGCAGGATTTTGGCGTGAACAAATTTTATGAAGAATTGCAAAAGTTTGAATTAAGAGACGTTTCTAAATCACCGGATCATTACGGATTGTCGCTTATTTTGGGTGGAGCCGAAAGTAATTTGTGGGATTTATGCCGAACGTATGCCAATTTATCTTCGACAGTAAATTATTTTGGTAAAAGCAACGGAAAATACAGAACAAAAGAATTCACAGAACTGAATTATGAAAATGATTTTAAACCTGATTTTGGAGACGAAAGTGACCAGAAGAATATTTTAGGTGCAGGTTCTATTTGGTTAACCTATAACGCCATGGAAGAAGTAAACAGGCCGGAAGGCGATGAAGCGTGGAAATTTTATGACAGTTCACTAAAAATTGCCTGGAAAACGGGAACCAGTTTTGGTAATCGTGATGCTTGGGCTATAGGTACAAATTCCAGATATGTAGTTGGAATCTGGGTCGGAAATGCCACCGGAGAAGGAAGACCAACCTTGACAGGCGTAACCAGTGCTGCACCAATTTTGTTTGATGTTTTTAATTTATTGCCAAGACAAAGATGGTTTCAAACACCTTATAAGGATTTGGATGAGGTCGAAGTTTGCAAATTAAGCGGATATTTAGCAAAAGAAGGTTGTCCTAAAATAAAACAATGGGTAACAAAAAAAGGAAAAACAACCGCAATTTGTCCGTATCATAAAACGGTACATTTAGATCAAACAGAGCAATTTCAGGTCAATAGCAGTTGCGAAAATGTAGAAAATATGATTGTGAAAAACTGGTTTGTTCTGCCTCCCGTTATGGCTTGGTATTATAAAGGCAAACACATAGAATATTTGCCATTGCCTCCATTTAGAGAAAATTGCGCAGGTACACAAACACCGGCTATGGATTTTATCTATCCGAAAGCAAACAGCACAATCTATCTGACTAAAAATTTTAATAGTGAGATTCAACCCGTTATTTTTAAAGTTGCTTATTCACAAAGAGAAAAAAAACTGTTTTGGTATGTTGATAATGTGTATAAAGGAGAAACAAAAGTCTTTCATGAAAAGCCAATTGTAATGAGTGCCGGCTTTCATTATATTACTGTAGTTGATGAATTTGGAAATGAAATAAGAAGGAAAGTAGAAATTATTAGAGAATAAATTTCTTATGAAAACGATTGCCTAGCCCAGATAGAAGTGGAAATCCTTTTGTTCGCCGCGGCGGACCAAAAGATTGGAACGGATAGCTGGAAATTGCTTCTAAAAAAAAATCCAAAATCGAAAATAGAAATGAGATTGCTTCGTTTCTCGCAATGACCCATAAAAAAACCGCCAATCTTTCGAGAGGCGGTTTTTGTTTTATTCTGAAATAACATTTCCTTTTTTATCATAGAAATGGTATTCTAAGTACGTGTAAGCGTCACGAGGTATGATTTTCACCCATTTCTTATGTTCAAAAAACCATTTTGAACGTAATGATGGAAAACCTTTACTGAGGTATGCAGCCACAAACGGATGTACATTAAGCACAACACTTTTGTGGATTTTTAAAATTCTTTCTAAATCAGAGTTGATTCTGTCAATGATTAAAATTGGCGCTTCAATTTCGCCATGTTCATTGTTTGGATCTTCTTCTCTAGTTTTAATATTAACTTCTGGTCTTACACGTTGTCTGGTAATTTGAACCAAGCCAAATTTACTAGGCGGTAAGATTTTATGTTTTGCTTTATCGTCGCTCATTTCTTCTCGCAAGAAGTCGAACAAGACCTTCCTGTTTTCAGGATTAGACATATCGATAAAATCAACTACGATTATTCCGCCCATATCACGCAAACGAAGTTGTCTGGCAATTTCAGCGGCAGCAATCATATTTACTTCCATGGCGGTATCTTCCTGATTAGTCGCCTTATTCGAACGATTTCCACTATTTACGTCTATAACGTGAAGAGCTTCAGTGTGTTCAATAATAAGATATGCGCCTTTGCTCATAGAAACCGTTCTTCCAAATGAAGTTTTGATTTGTCTCTCTATATTGTATTTCTCGAAAATTGGAGTGTCATTTGATTGATAAAACTTAACAATCGATTGTTTTGAAGGTGCAATTTCTTGCAGATATTCCTTCGTTTGGTGGAACAACTCTTCATCATCTATTTGAATACCACTAAAGGTATCATTAAAAACATCTCTAAGTATCGAGGAAGCTCTGTTAAGTTCTCCTAATACTTTTGATGGATGATGAGCAGTTGGTAATTTTTTACACATTGCAGTCCATCTGCCAAGCAGGTTCTGCAAATCTTTTTCTAATTCGGCTACGTTTTTGCCTTCGGCTACTGTGCGAACAATAACACCAAATCCTTTAGGTTTGATCGATAGAACAAGTTTTTTTAGACGATCCTTTTCCTTTTTGTCTTCTATTTTTTGAGAAATAGAAACGCGGTCAGAAAACGGAACGAGAACAATAAATCTTCCTGCCAATGAAAGCTCAGCGCTTATCCTTGGACCTTTGGTAGATATAGGTTCTTTTACAACTTGAACTAAAACAGATTGATTGGCACTTAAAATATCAGTAATGATGCCATCTTTGTCAATCTCTTTTTCAAACTGAAAGGTTTTTAGGGAGAAATCTTTTATTTTACCTGCGCTTACAAGTTTTATGAATTTCAGTTGAGAAGCTAAGTTAGGTCCTAAATCGTGATAATGTAAAAAGGCATCTTTTTCGAAGCCCACATTTACAAAAGCAGCATTAAGTCCGGCAACTGGTTTTCTGATTTTGGCAATAAAAATATCACCAACCTGAAAGTTGCTTTTCTCTTCTTCCTTGTGTAATTCAATTAGTTTTCCATCTTTTAATAAGGCAAAATCTACGGCTTCAGAACTAGATCTAATGATTAATTCTTTATTCACACTGTAAATTTTTATCTGTTTTTTCAGAAAATAGAATTATAGAGGAAAGACTATAGATTCAAAAAAAATCTAAAATCTAAAATCCAAAATCTAAAATCTTATCTACAGATGGATTAAACAATATTTTTTAACAGGTATTGAACCCGGGGAAAAGAAGATTAATAGAGGGTAGAACAAAGAGAATAGACTTTAAGTCTATATTCTATTTTTTTTACTCTTTCATCTTTTTTCAATTTCAATGAACTTTTAAAAAGAAAAAAGTAGTTTAAAACTACTTTTTCTTTTTGTGACGGTTAGCTCTCGCTCTTTTCTTTCTTTTGTGAGTAGCTACCTTATGTCTCTTTCTTTTTTTACCACTTGGCATATCGTGTCGATTTTATAATTAATTAATAGTATTATTTTGCTTCGTTATTCGTTTTAACTCCTTCTACAAATACTTTTGCAGGTTTAAAAGCAGGAATGTTGTGTGCAGGAATTTTGATTGTGGTGTTTTTAGAAATGTTTCTTCCTGTTTTTTCAGCTCTGGTTTTTACGATGAAACTTCCAAAACCTCTTAGGTAAACATTGTCTCCAGTTTCCAATGAAGTTTTAACTTCTTCCATAAAAGTTTCAACTGTTGCTTGAACATCTCCTTTTTCAAGACCTAATTTCTCTGAAATTTTCGCTACGATATCTGCTTTCGTCATTTTCTTTCCTATTTTATTTTTTATAAATGATGTACTATTTTTTTGAGTTTGCAAATATAGGAATTAAAAAAATAATTAATCAAGCTAATTCGTTAAATTTTAATTACATAAACATTTACTTTTGTTTTCTAAGAAATTTTCTATGGATTTTCATAACATATTGGTAAATTGTTATTTACAAAACAAGCGTGATTTGCCGTGGCGAAATACAGTCAATCCGTACCTTATTTGGCTATCAGAAATTATGTTGCAGCAAACAAGAGTTGCACAGGGAATGCCTTATTTTTTTGCTTTTACAAAGGAATTTCCTACTGTATTCGATTTGGCAAATGCCTCAGAAGAACAAGTTTTAAAACTTTGGCAGGGTTTAGGGTATTATTCGCGCGCCAGAAATTTGCATAAAACGGCTCAATATGTCGCAAATGAGCTTAATGGAGTTTTTCCTCCTAATTATAAAGAATTACTTCAATTAAAAGGTGTTGGTGAATATACAGCTGCCGCAATTGCTTCTTTTTCTTATAATGAAGCGGTTCCTGTGGTGGATGGAAATGTATTTCGGGTGCTTTCACGTTATTTCGGAATCGAATCAGATATTACATTGCCGGCTACCAAAAAAGAATTTACAGCACTGGCTTATGAATTAATGCCAAAAGATAATCCCGCCATCTTTAATCAGGCGATAATGGAATTTGGCGCTTTGCAATGCGTTCCTAAAAGCCCTAATTGTTCTATTTGTGTTTTTAACGATAGTTGCGTGGCACTTCAAAAAAAGAAAGTAGATGTTTTGCCTGTTAAATCTAAAAAACTAAAGGTAACCAATCGATTTTTTAATTATTTAATTTTAGAAGATGCTTTGGGGAATACTTTAATTCAAAAAAGAACAGCAAAAGGCATTTGGCATAATTTATACGAATTTCCTCTTCTGGAAACAGATAGAATAGTCGATTTTGATTTTGTTTCAAATGCAGTTCAAAATGATATTTTTCCGTCCTATTCTATATTAAGTATAGAAGAATGCAGCGAAGCAACTGTAATTCATAAGCTTTCGCATCAACATCTTCACATACAATTCTGGAGGGTTAAAATTAAAGAAATAATTGAAAATGGTTTGATTACCAGTAATTTAAAAACTTTTCCTTTTCCAATTGCAATTTATAATTTTATTGAAAAGCAAGAATTAAATTGCTAAAAAAATGTATCTTTGGGATAAATACGACAAAAACAAATCATGAACGGAACTTTAAATAAGGTAATGTTAATTGGCCATTTAGGAGATGATGTGAAGATGCATTATTTTGATGGGGGAAACTGCATCGGGCGATTTCAATTAGCTACAAACGAGGTTTATATTAATAAAACGACCAACGAAAAAATAACATCAACAGAATGGCATAATTTAGTTGTGCGTAATAAAGCCGCTGAAATTTGCGAAAAATATCTCTCTAAAGGGGATAAAATTTATGTTGAAGGTCGTATAAAATCGCGTCAATGGCAAGCCGAAGACGGAATTACAAAATATACTACAGAAATTCAGGTTACGGAGTTTACTTTCTTGACTACCAAAAAAGAAACCGCGCATCATAAGCAAAATCACGAAGCAGAA
Source organism: Flavobacterium chryseum (assembly GCF_004362015.1). Classification (GTDB taxonomy): domain Bacteria; phylum Bacteroidota; class Bacteroidia; order Flavobacteriales; family Flavobacteriaceae; genus Flavobacterium. The sequence goes on along the minus strand of NZ_SNWW01000003.1, from coordinate 367,417 downwards.
TCCGCAAAAAACACTAACTTTGACGCGAGTAATGAAGGCTTACCTATAAATGATTTGCCTTTTTGATTGTTTAATTAATCCTTTTTGATTTGGACCCGGAGCCCAGTTTATTTTTCTCTTCTAATTTAGACACCAATTTAATTGTTGGTTTTGTCGGAATATTTATTTTACTTTTCTTATCGGCAATCGTTTCAGGTGCCGAAGTTGCTCTTTTTTCTTTATCCCAAAAAGATATCGACGACACATTACAAGAAAATAATTCAAAAGGAAAAATCATTTCCAATCTCTTAGATAAACCCAAAAAACTTTTAGCCACATTATTAGTAGCTAACAATTTTTTAAATATCGGCGTTGTTATTTTGTTCTCTTTTATAGGTCGAAATATTTTTGCGGCTGTAAGTTCTCCGGCATTCAAATTTATTTTAGAAGTTACCTTGGTAACGTTTCTTATTTTGTTATTTGGAGAAGTATTGCCTAAAGTTTACGCCAGTCGAAACAATACAAAATTTGCCAAATGGGTTGCGTATCCCATTGCGTTTTTAGATAATTTACTATCGCCAATAAGTTTGCCTATGCGTAGCGTTACGTTATATTTGCATAATAAATTAGGCAAGCAAAAAAATAATTTCTCAATAAATCAACTTTCGCAAGCGTTGGAACTTACAGATTCTGAAGGGACATCGAGCGAAGAACAAAAAATATTAGAAGGAATTGTTTCATTCGGAAATACAGATACAAAGCAGGTTATGAGTCCGAGGATCGATATTTTTGCATTAGAAATATCAGAATCATTTGCCGGAATTTATCCTAAAATAATCGACAAAGGATTTTCAAGAATTCCGGTTTATCGTGATAATATAGATCAGATCGAAGGCGTTTTGTTTGTTAAAGATTTATTGCCACATATTGATAAAAAAGAATTCGATTGGACATCTTTGATCAGAGAACCATTTTTTGTGCCGGAGAATAAAAAATTAGACAATTTATTGAAGGATTTTCAGAGTCTTAAAAGCCATTTAGCGATAGTTGTAGATGAATATGGCGGAACATCAGGTTTGGTTTCTTTAGAAGACGTTATTGAAGAAATTGTGGGAGATATTAGTGATGAGTTTGATGATGAAAATTTAAACTACTCCCAAATAGATGAAAAAAACTTTCTTTTTGAAGGAAAAATTAATTTGAAAGATTTCTACAGAATTGTAGATGTAAATGAAGATGTATTTGAATCTCATAAAGGTGAAGCCGAAACATTAGCCGGTTTTATTTTGGAGGTTTTGGGGAATTTCCCTAAAAAAGATCAAAAAATAGCGTTTGAAAATTGTGTGTTTACAATTGAAACAGTCGATAAAAAGCGTATAAAACAAATAAAAGTAACATTAGAATAAAATGCTTAAAAAACTAATTTTAGTAGCGACAATTTTATTAACCCTAACTATTGTAAGTTGTAAAGATGATGTCTTGCCTAAACCGTCAGGTTTTTTACGTTTAGATTATCCGGAAGCCACCTACGCTCAGTTTGAAAACAATTGTCCTTTTACTTTTGAAATGAATGAAGCGGCAACTATTAAAGCTGAAAAAAATTGTGGTTTTGCTATTACCTATCCAAAAATGAAAGCCACTATTTACCTGACTTATAAACCTGTAAATAATGACATTGAAAAGTTACTTAAAGATGCTCAAAAATTAACCTATGAGCATGTTATTAAAGCAGATGATATATTAGAACAGCCCTATTTAAACCCGCAAAAAAAGGTTTACGGAATGTTTTATCAAGTTGATGGAAACGCCGCAACAAACTCGCAATTTTACGTAACAGACAGTACAAAACATTTTATAACTGGTTCAGTTTATTTTTATGCTAAACCTAATTTTGATTCGATTATGCCGGCTGCGAGTTACATTAAAAATGATATGCAACGACTTATGGAAACGTTGAAGTGGAAATAGTTAAAATATAAAAACATAAAAAAAGCGTTCATTTAATTATGAACGCTTTTTTTATGCTAAATCATTTCGATTACGATTTCATATTCGAAACCTTATATGTTTTTCCGTCACCGGTTTCCTGAACAACTTTAGTCAGTTTTTCAGGATTTTGAACCGTTTTATCAAATACCACAGTAGCTGTTTTTTTGTCAAAATCAACAGTAGCTTTTTCTACTCCTTCAAGATCTGTTAATTCCTGTTCGATTGTTTTGCACAGCCAACAGCGCAAGTCATTCCTTCGATTGTAAAACTTGCAGTTTGTACATTTTCAGCAGCAATTCGTTTGTGTTGTTTCGGAATACTGGCTTCAGCAGTTGTTGGAGTTAAAGTTTCGACTGTATTTTTTTTGCAGCTTACGAATACTAAACTTGCTATTGTTAAAGAAGCTATGGTTTTTGTAAATTTCATTATACCTGTGTTTTAAGATTGTTTATTATGTTGTTTGCAAAATTAATAAAAAACGAAAGGTTAGTTCGTAAAATTATTACAAATTTGCACTTAAAATATTCTCTATGGATGCAAAGCAATTGAAGTGGTTTTATTTGTTTCTACTTTCACTAATTTGGGGAAGTTCTTTTATTTTAATTAAAAGAGGATTAGTTGGCTTAACAGCAATTCAGGTTGGTTCGCTCCGAATTATTTTTGCAGCCTTGTTTTTGCTGATTGTAGGGTTTTCAAGTTTGAAGAAAATCTCAAAACGTCAATGGAAATTTATTGCTTTAACTTCTGTTTTCGGAACTTTTATTCCTGCTTTCTTTTTTGCTATTGCCGAAACTGAGGTCGATAGTTCAATTGTTGCTATTTTAAATTCACTTACGCCATTAAATACTTTAGTTTTAGGAATTCTCTTCTTTGGAATCCAATTTCAGAAAAGACAGGTTTTAGGCGTTTTCATCGGATTGATTGGTTGTTTGTTACTGGTTTTTAGCGGCGCATCAAATCATCCGGGACAAAATTACTATTATGTTGTTTTAGTAGTAATTGCAACACTTTGTTATGCTATAAATGTAAATTTAATCAAGAAATATTTATCCGATTTAAATTCGTTAAGCATTACAACAGGGAATTTTGCAGTTTTGCTTATTCCGGCATTAATTATTTTAAGCACAACAGATTTTCTGCAAAGAATAAATTTAGAAGCAACGCAGCATTCACTTTTGTTTGTAATGATTTTAGGTGTTTTAGGAACCGGAATCGCGAATGTTTTATTTTTTAAATTGATACAAATGTCTTCGCCTGTTTTTGCCACATCTGTAACCTATTTAATTCCGATAGTCGCTTTTTTCTGGGGATTACTAGATAACGAAATGCTAACGCAAGTTCAGTTCTTTGGAGCGTTTGTTATTTTGATTGGAGTTTATTTATCGGCGAAAAAGTAATCGTAAATCGATTTTTAGAACATAAAGTGTGTCACCCTGAGCGAAGTCGAAGGGCGCAAAGGGCTTCGACTTCGCTCAGCCAGACAAAGTTAAGCTCGTAAAGTGTGTCATTTCGACGGAGGAGAAATCACATACTGTATTTGCGTATTGTTGCTCTCTGGATGTGATTTGCTTCGCCTGTTCGCTATCGCTCGGGTCTCCTCCGTCGAAATGACACAGATTAAGCCTGAAAAACAATGCGTAAATAAAAAGCTTTGCCAAAGTTGTAAAACTTTGACAAAGCCTGGAAAAACCTTAGCATCTCAGCAACTTAGAACCTCAGAACCTTTCTAAAGAAAATCCTTCTCAGAAACTCCTTCATTAATTTTAATGTCAGACATTTTAATATCTAATTCAAAACCTGCATTTTGTATCAGATTAAAAGGAACTTTTACACCTTTTACTTCTCTGTAATCATTAAAATAAGTAGTTTGAGTAGTCGATTGTCCGCTTTGTTCTTTTATTTTAGTTTCGGCAACTTTTAAACCTGATTTCACATCATAAAAATAAATCGTTTTGCCATCTTTTATAGAATAAGCATCGTTACCATTTATCGATTCTATTCCTTCAACTTTTAAATCAGTTCTTTTGCTTAATTGTAATTCTTCAAAAGGAGCTGCATTCGCTTTCATTTCAGCTAAATCGTTCCCTTCTAAGTTTTTACGTTGGCCTTGTTGTTCGATATAAGCGCCTTTGTCGTTTACGACTTGTTTCATCAAAGCCATACTTCCCATAGAAAGTGAAACCATCATTTTTCCTTTTGAATCTAATTTTGAAACAAAAGTTAATGGAGTAGGAGCTTGTGGAATTGTTGTTGATCCGTTCATTGCCAGCGTTTTCACAGTCAAAACTGCTTTTTCGCCGCCAATTGCTTTCAGGTAGTTTTCAAAAACACTTTTTGCTGTAATTCCTGCCGGAGTTTCTTTTTTAGAAACAGGTTTGTCAACAGGATTTCCGTATTTATCAAAATAGAAAATCGGAATTTGTAGTTTTTCTAAACCATCAATTACTTCAGAACCTTTTCCTGCAATTATGATTCTCATATTATCTAACAAGAAATATTTGTTAGCTACGCGATAAATATCATCAACTGAAACATTATTTATAGTTTGAATGTATTTTTCATAAAAATCCGCTGGAAGTTTTTCTGTTTCGATGTTTAAGGCATAACGTGCTACAGCCTGTGGTTTTTCAACCTGCATTACAAATCTTCCAATATAACCTGCTTTTACGTTTTTCAGTACATCTTCAGAAACTTTCTCCGTTCTGATTCGTTTAATTTCTTTTACAAATTCTGTTACAGCACTATCTGTCACAGCGTTTCTTACGGCAGACGAAGCTTTAAATTTTGTTACATATTTTCCGCTTCCAATGTTAGAACTTGCGCCATACGTCCAGGCGTGTTGTTCGCGTAAATTCATATTCAGGTAACTGTTAAAATCGCCTCCCAATATTTGATTTGCAATTACAGCCGGAAAAAAATCAGGATCGCTCATTTTTAAATTTACCGTATTTACCAAAGAAATCTCAGATTGAACTGCGTTTGGAACATCAACAAAATCAATTTGAAGTTTAGAAACATTCTCCGGATTAGGATATGTATTATTTGGAGCAGATTGTTTTTTCCAACCTCCAAAAAGTTTCTCTACGGCAGCTTTTGTTTCTTTAAATTTAATATCGCCAATAATAACCAAGTAAGCATTTTCAGGAACAAAATAAGCAGCATAATTTGCCTTAACGTCTTCCAGTGTTACATTTTTTACCGTTTCTTCAGAAATATATTCGCCTGAAGGATGGTTCTTTCCAAAAGTCAAAACATCAACTACACGATTGGCAATGGCGGGAACGCTTTTTTCATCGGCTTTAAGCCCTTCAATTAATTTTGCTTTTTCCTTTTCAAATTCTACTTCAGTAAAATTAGGCTGTAAAGAACCTTCCGCTAAAAGTTCTAAAACTCGCCCTGAATATTTTGAAAGTGCACTTGCATAAGCGCCTTGCGATGTAAAGTTTATACTTGCCCCGTAAAAGTCAATTTCTTCATTGAAAGCTTCTTTGGTGGTTTTTTTAGTGCCGTTTCCAATTAAGGCACTTGTTAATTCATCAACGCCTTTTTTGTTTCCTTCCGTAAAAGGAGCGTTGTCTAACGTAAGGTTAAAACTAACTCTTGGTAATTTATGATTTTCAACTACCAAAACTTTCATGCCATTTGCCAAAACAAAAGTTTGTGGCTTTTTGATATTGACAACGGGTGAATTTCCTGGTTTTGGTTGTGGACGATCTTGTGCTTGCATAATTCCGGTAAGGAATAAAAGGATTAAAACTGAGTGTATTTTTTTCATGATTCTATATTCTTAGTTTTGAGCTTTCTTTGAAGGAATATAATCTAAAATTAAACGCTGGTTAGGGTTTAAGTACTTTTTGGCAACTTCTCTAATCTCTTCTCTTGTAATAGAATGATAAAGGTCGATTTCAGTATTAATAAGATTTACGTCTCCATAAAGTAAATAATAAGAAGCTAAATTTTCAGCAATTCCTTCAACACTTGCATTCGCGTTGACGAAATTATTGTCGAATTTATTTTGTAATTTTTCGTAATCTTTTTCAGAAATCAAGTCCGTTTGGATTTTTACAATTTCCTCGTCCATTTCTTTTAAGATATCATTCGTTGTGTATTGTCCCATTGGTAAGCCGTACAAAATGTACATTCCGTAATCTTCCTGACTAAAACCTACAGCGCCTATTTGAAGTGCCATTTTTTTGTCATCAACTATTTTTTTGTACAATTTCGAGCTTTTTCCATCACTTAAATAAGAAGAAATTAAATCTAAAACTCTTGCATCTCTGGTTTTCATTGAAGGAGTTCTATACGAAGCCACAATCATCGGAATCTGAATATTCGGATCTTCGTAAGTCGCTTTAATCGTTTGTGTAATTGGTTCTTCTGTAAAAGTTTGTTTTTTTACGACTTCACCTTTCGGAATTGATCCAAAATATTTCTGAATCCATTCTTTGGTTTTGGTTTTTTCAAAATCACCTGCAACAACTAAAACAGCATTATTGGGTGTGTAGAATTTTTTATTAAAAGCCTGAAATTCTTCAAGAGTTGCAGCGTCGAGATCTTTCATTGAACCAATTGTAGTCCAGCGATACGGATGATTTTTGAACATGTTTTTCTTCACTTCCGGAAGAATATTTCCGTAAGGCTGATTGTCGTAACGCGTTCTTTTTTCTTCTTTTACAACTTCATTTTGGGTTTCAACTCCAATTTTGTTGATAATCGGATGCATCAATCGTTCAGATTCCATCCATAGCCCCAATTCAAGGCTGTTTGATGGAAAAACTTCATAGTAATACGTTCTGTCATCAGAAGTATTAGCATTATTTACTCCGCCGTTGGCTGTAACGATTTTCATCCATTCGCCACGTTTTATATTTTGAGTTCCTTCAAATAATAAATGTTCAAAAAAATGTGCAAAACCTGTCCTGTCGGGGCGTTCGTCTTTTGAGCCTACATGATACATTACAGATGTGATGACAACAGGAGCAGAAGGGTCATTATGCAAAATAACATGCATTCCGTTGTCTAAATTGTATTCTTCAAAAGCTACTTTTTGAGCATGAGCTACTCCGCCAAGCATTAATGCAGCACTTAACATCATTATTGAGTTTTTCATAAAGATTAATAATTTTTGTTACCTATATAAGTAATAGGTAGCCAAGAGTTGATTATAGTTACATCAAAAATACCTTTTTTTAATTATGATTTAAAGATTCATATTTGTTTTGATAATACTTTAACAGTGTTTTACAGCTAAATCGTTTTAAGAAAGAGGCAAAATACCCTGAAAAACAGACTTTAAGAACAAGAAAATATTTTTAGAATAAGAGATTGCACAGTAAATTTTTAATTGTATATTTGCAACCTTAAAAATCAATAAATCAATTTGGTATGTATGCAATCGTAGAGATAGCAGGGCAACAATTTAAAGTAAGCAAAGACTTAAAGGTTTATGTTCACCGTTTGGCTAATGAAGAAGGTTCAAAAATTTCTTTTGACAAAGTTCTTTTATTAGACGATAACGGTAGCGTAACTTTAGGCGCCCCAGCTATAGAAGGTGCTTCAGTAGAAGCTAAAGTGTTACAACACTTAAAAGGAGATAAAGTTATCGTTTTCAAAAAGAAAAGAAGAAAAGGATACAAAAAGAGAAATGGTCATAGACAATATCTTACTCAAATTGTAATTGAAGGTATTACTGCAGCAGGCGGAACTAAAAAAGCAGCAGCTAAAAAAGCAGTTGTAGCAGAAGATGCTCCAGCTACTGAAGTAGAAGCAGCTCCAAAAGCAAAAAAAGCAGCAGCTCCAAAAGCAAAAAAAGAAGCTACTAAAGAATAATAACAATATTTAAACTCATACGTCATGGCTCACAAGAAAGGTGTCGGTAGTTCGAAGAATGGTAGAGAATCAGAATCAAAACGTTTAGGCGTTAAGATTTTTGGAGGACAAGCTGCTATTGCTGGAAACATTATCGTTAGACAAAGAGGTTCAAAACACAATCCAGGTGAAAATGTTTACATCAGTAAAGATCACACACTACACGCAAGAGTAGCGGGAGTTGTTAAGTTCCAAAAGAAAAGAGATAACAAATCTTATGTATCTATTCTTCCATTCGAAGCATAATCATTAGATTACTTATTACAAAACCCGTTCTGAAAAGAACGGGTTTTTTGTTTTAAATATTTCTTTCTTTAAATTCATTCGTGTTTTTTGTCATCCCGAGGAACGAGGGATCTACGCAAGAAACTAACACAAAGTTTATCTGCGATGTCGAGCTACTTGCGGAGATCCCTCGTTCCTCGGGATGACAAGATTGTGTGAGAATTTGATAATAAAAAACCTTTGTCAAAGCTTTAAACTTTGACAAAGGTTTATATCAAAAATTGAAATTTGAAATTTCAAAAATTTGCAATTTTTAAAGTTTATTCAGTATCCTTCGTTTCTTCTAAATCCTCAGTTTTGCGTCCCACTTTTATTTTAGGATTATCCTGAGTTCCCGTTACAGTCATTGGAATTCCGAATATGCCCAGTGGAGGTAAGCCTAAACGCATTTTTAAGTTCAATTTTCCGTCTAAACTTGTCGTACCTTCAATTCTTGGTCTGAAGCCTGCAAACTTAAATTTAAACCGTTCTATCGTCATAATATTATTTTTGATACTGGTTTTAATATCAACTTTAGAGACATCCGGATTTTTTATCGCTTCAGAACTTGTTTGTTTGCTTACGGCACTAAACATTTTCAATCCTCTCACTTTTACATTTTTTACAGAAAGCGTTCCGCCGCCCACTAATGACGGATAAACAGGTTCCATATTGCTGTTTAAACGACCTTTTAGTTGATAATCAAGCGATACGATTCCCTGAGCTTTTTCTGCAGCACTTGCCATTTTTCTGAAAATATCAACTTCATTATAAGCTCTTTTGATATCAAAATCTGAAGCTTTAATGTTGTAATCGAAATTTGCTTTTTGTGGTGTTACGGCTTGATAATTGGCATTCATGGCAACATTACATCCGATTAAATTAAAACCGGTATTTTGCATAGTCAATTTGCCTTTGTTCATTTTTAAATTTCCTGATGCATTTTGAAGTATCATTTTATCGAAATTTACTTTTTGTGCACTGGTCATTAATTGCAAATCTAAATTTGCCGGAATAATAATAACTCCAGTTTGTTTTGTTTCTGCCGGAGCATCTTTAGTCTCAGTTTTATTTTGTGTTACAGAGGTATTAGGTTCTGTTTTCGACATAAATTCATCAACATTGATATATCGTGCCGAAACTGAAAAAGAACCTCTTAGAATTCCTGTTTTAGTTGTTGCATAATTAAAAACGTTTTTCAAATATCCATTCATCTTAAAATCGGATTCTCCATACGCCGCCAAAAAGTTATTGAACGACATTTTATCCTGATTGATTTTAAAAATCCCTTCTTTGATGATAAATTTCTTCGGAAGATATTCTGACGCAACGCCTATATTTCTAAGTTCAAGTGTTCCTTTATTGTTTAGTTTGCTGTAATTTCCTTTTTCAGCATCGCTTTGTTTTCCTTTTAAAGCTAAATCAGCTTTTATAAAACCATCTAAATCAAGACCTTTTTGAGAGAAAACTTTATAAATTTTATTCACGTCAAGTTCTCCTTTTGCTTTAACGTCATAATTTAAATCATCAAAATTACTTAAGTCAGCTTCTACAAAAACAGGCTTTCCTTCAAAAGTAAATTGAGCCGGTTTTAGATTAATTTTTAAATCTTCAAAGGTTCCTTTTTGATCTTCAATATGAGATTTAATATTGATATTGGTTATGGCATTCGGATAATATTTGGTTTTTATATATCCGTTTTTCAAATCAATGCTTCCTTTTGTAACGGGAAAAAGTCTGTTTTTATGATCAAATTTCCCTTTTGCTTTTAAATCGCCAACTAAAGTTCCTTTTAATTGCAAACCTGGAATTCCCAAAGCAGCATTTAGTTTTTGCAGATCAAGTTTCGCCTTAAAATCAGCATTAATATTGGGTACATTCAGGCCTTCGATATAAAAGTTCGATTTCAAATAATCTTTATCAATATTTAAGGATACATTTTTACCATCTACGGTTAAAAGGTCCGAATTTAAAGACGGCATTTTGGTATCAATTTCTAAATTCAGGTTCGAAACCGGAATGGCGCTTTTATTATAATTGACAAAACCATCTTCTACTTTTACATGTAAATTAAGATCCGGCGCTATTTTTTGCGATGCAATATAATCTCCTTTTAAGGTTAAAAGCAGATTCGTATTTCCTTTTAATTCCGTTTTAGAAAGCCATGTGATGTATTTTGGTGGAAATGCGGTAAAAACATCATACAAATCGCTATTGTCTGATTTTATAACCAAATCCATTTTATAACCATCTTTCAGGATATTAAAATTCCCTTTAAAGTCGACTACAAGCTGGTTTATTTTTAAGTTATTTTGTTCAAAAAAGAAGGATAACGAGTTGAAATTTGCTTTGGTAATCAAATCGGCATCAACCTTTTTATTCATTAAATAAGGTTCATCTTCATAAATGATATTGAGTTTTTCAATTTTTGCTTTAGAGTATAAATCAAAAACGGATTTGTTTAAATCTCCTTTTCCTAAATAATTAAAGCCCAAAGCATCAAAATGAACTTTTGTAGATTGATCGTCGTAAATAATTTTACTGTTGATAATCTCAATTCGTTCCAGTTTTAATGCAGCTTCAGTGCTGTCTTTAGGTTTTTCGACTTCTGATTTCGATTTGTAAATGTTGTAATTTGCCTCACCATTTTTATTCACTTTTACATTAATAAAAGAATCAGACAAATAAATCTGGTCTATTTTTACTGATTTGCTAAAAATCAAACTCGCCACATTTATCCCAAAAGAAACTTCTTTTGCTGTAATGAATTTTTCGCTTTTATAGGGCGCTGAACCGTTAAGGCTTAAATCGTTTAAGGTTAAAGTTAAAGATGGAAAATGTCGAAAAAACGAAACCGAAACATCAGAATAGTTAAGCTCGGCGCTTAGTTTTTCATTTGCCGTTTTTTTGATCTGATCTTTAATCTGATCTTCAAAAACAATAGGCGTTAAAAACAGTAATCCCAGAATAACAGCAAAAGTTATCCCCAGGTATTTTCCTGTTTTTAGTAAGGCCGATTTAAATTTAATATTTGGCATTTTAAATTGTATTGTAAATATGTTGAATTAGAATTAAATAAAAACGGATAATTTATCCGTGAACGGTTTCATTTTTTCCGTAATTGGTAATTATAGAACCTTCATATTCAATCCATTCTTTCCAACGTTTGTCAATGTCTATGTTGTCTTGGTATTTTCTTGCGAAACCTAAAAAAGTAGTATAATGCCCGGCTTCAGAAATCATTAAATCACGGTAGAATTTAGCCAGTTCTTCATCTTTTATATTCTCTGAAAGGACTTTAAAACGTTCGCAGCTTCTGGCTTCGATCATGGCCGAAAACAGTAAACGATCACAAAGTGCGTCTTTTCGGCTTCCATCTTTTTTCATGAATTTAAAAAGTTCATTCACATAATGATCTTTTCTTTCACGACCCAAAGTCAACCCTCTTTTTTTGATAAGGTCATGAACCATTTGCAAGTGTTCTAATTCTTCACGTGCAATTACAAGCATTTCAGTTACTAATTCTTCTAATTCAGAGTTATAAGTAACTAAGCTTATGGCGTTTGATGCTGCTTTTTGCTCGCACCAGGCGTGATCAGTCAAAATTTCTTCAATATTTGACTCGACTATATTTACCCAACGCGGGTCTGTGGCTAATTTTAATCCTAGCATAATTCCTACAAATTTATATAATGCAAAATTAGTGTTTTTTGTTGCCAATTATCAGTAAACATCGTGCAAATACGCTTAAAAAAGCATTATTTTGTAGCTTCAAACAATTACGATGACTCAAATAAAAAAACTATTAATTATTGGTTTTGTCTGGCCGGAACCAAATTCGTCTGCGGCTGGAGGCAGAATGATGCAATTGATTTCTATTTTCAAAGAAAACGGATTTGAAATTACATTTGCAAGCCCGGCTTTAGACAGTGATTTTATGGTTGATTTAGCTGAATTTGGAGTGGATAAAAAATCTATCGAATTGAATAATTCCAGTTTCGATGATTTTATAATTAATTTAAATCCGGATGTTATTTTGTTTGATCGTTTCATGATCGAAGAGCAATTTGGATGGCGCGTTTCTGAAAACTGTCCTGGAGCTATCCGATTACTAGATACCGAAGATTTACATTGTTTAAGAACGGCAAGACAAAAAGCTTTCAAAGAAAACAGAACGTTTCAATTGACTGATTTACTTTCAGAAGAAGTGGCGAAACGAGAAATTGCGAGTATTTTAAGATGCGATTTGTCTTTTATTATTTCTGAATTTGAGATGAATCTTCTCAAAGAAATTTTCAAAATAGATTTGAGTCTACTACATTATCTTCCATTTTTGGTTGATGAAATGACTGAGAAAGATTTGCAAAAATTGCCATCATTTGAAGAACGCAAAAATTTTGTTTTTATCGGAAATTTTCTTCATGAACCCAATTGGAATACGGTTCAGCATCTAAAAGATACCATTTGGCCTTTGATTAAAAAACAATTTCCCGAAGCTGTTTTAGAAGTCTATGGTGCCTATCCTTCGCAAAAAGTATTACAATTGCACCAGCCTAAAAATGGTTTTTTTATTATGGGAAGAGCCGTAGAAGCGAATGAAATAGTAAAAAATGCACGAGTTGTTTTGGCGCCAATTCGTTTTGGAGCGGGTTTAAAAGGAAAACTTTTAGAAGCCATGCAATGCGGAACGCCAAGTGTAACCACAACAATTGGTGCTGAAGCTATGTTTGCTAATTTGCCATGGAATGGTTTTATTACCGATGATATGGAGGAATTTACAAGACACGCCATTGCTTTATATCAGGATGAAAATCTCTGGAAACAATCTCAACAAAACGGAATTGCAATAGTCAATGAATGCTATCAAATTAGCAAATATTCAACAGCGTTAATTGAGGAAATTACTTCATTACTAAATGATTCTGAAAGTCATCGCCTTCATAATTTTATGGGAAGTTTGCTGCAGCATCATACTCTAAAAAGTACCAAATACATGGCAAAATGGATAGAAGCTAAGAATAAAAATTAAAGTAAAAAAATCCCCGATTACATTATAATCGGGGATTTTTTGCATACTACAAACTGTAACTGAATACTATTTGAATAAACCTTCAACAGCCTGAATTGTTGTTGCGTGATAACCAGATTTTGCTTTATCAAAAATTTGTTTTGCCCAAGCTTTACCTTCTGGGGTTTTTGCCATTTCTTTATAAAGCATCATTACAGATCCGGTTCTGCTAATTCCAATTAAAAACTGCTCGATTGCAGGATTTGCAGCCTTGTATTGATGACGAATTGCCTGAACAAACCATTGACGTTTGATAATAAAATTTCCGCCTTTTGTAAAGTTAAATTCAGTATCGATTGCTTCTAGTTCTTTTACTGTAATATCAGCCGGAAGATGATCAATAAAATGCTGTTTTTCTGCAGTTGTCGTGATTTTTTTGCTTAAACCTGCAACACCTGTTTCTCTCCAGCTTTTTTGAATTTTATCTATCGCATCAAAATCAGCAGAACTTACAGCAGTAATATTTGAGGGGATTCCTGGCTTGTAAATCCAATCTTCTAATTTTATTTTATCAGCAAGTGCTTTGTCCTCTTTTATAAGATTTTCGTTGATATATTTTACAAAATCTTCAGTTGTTATCGATTGGAAAGCGTGTGCATCAAAGTAGTTTTTAATGAAAACATCAAATTTTTCGCGTCCAACGGCGTTTTCAATTACTCTTAAAAATGCATAACCTTTTACGTATGGAATTAAACTTATTCCGTCATCAGGATTTCTTCCTGTTAAACTAACTTTAAGTCTTGTGTCGGGATTTGTGTCTCCGTATTCAGCTACATTATCAACTAATTCTTTGCGAGTGATAACATTCTGCATTTCGAATTCTTTCTCTCCAAATATTGCTTCGCCAATGCGGTGTTCTACATAAGTGGTAAAACCTTCGTTTAACCAAATATCATCCCAAGTTGCGTTGGTAACTAAATTTCCGCTCCAACTGTGGCCTAATTCGTGCGCCAATAAACTGGTTAAAGAACGATCTCCTGCAATAACTCCGGGAGTTAAGAAGGTTAAATTTGGATTTTCCATTCCGCCGTAAGGAAAACTCGGAGGTAAAACAAGAACATCGTAACGTCCCCAACGATAAGGTCCGTATAATTTTTCGGCAGCAACCACCATTTTTCCAAGTTCAGCAAATTCCCAAGCCGATTTTTTTAACATCGATGGTTCTGCATAAACTCCGGTTCTGTTATCAATAGATTGAAATTCGATATCTCCAACAGCAATTGCCATTAAATAAGACGGAATTGCTTTGTCTTGTTTGAAAGTATAAACTCCGGTATCATTTTTCTTCTGTGGATTTACAGCGCTCATCACCGCTAATAAATCTTTAGGAACTGTAACTTTTGCATTATAAGTAAAGCGAACTCCCGGTGAATCCTGACAAGGAATCCAGGTTCTTGACCAAATGCTTTCGCCTTGAGAAAAAAGGAACGGTTTCTTTTTATCTGCTGTCTGTTGTGGTGTTAACCATTGTAATGCAACAGCATCTTTGGTTGTTTTATAGTAAATATTTACTTTAGTTGTATTTGGCTCAATTGTAATATGAAGTGGTTTTCCGTGAAATTCAACTTCATTTCCAAGTTCAAATTTGGTTTCTTTTTCATCATCACCCAGAGTTACTTTTGTAATTTCAAGTGTGTTTTCGTCAAAGATAATTTCATTGCCTTTGCTGATATTATCAATTTGCCAGGAAGCTTTTCCTGAAATTGTTTGCGTATCAAAATCAACTTTGATATCTAGATCTAAGTGTTTTACGACAGCAAGTTCTGGTTTAGAAAATGTATGTTCGTCTTTAACAACTGCTTTTTTTTCAACGCTGTCTTTTTTCTGACAGGCTACAATTGCTAGAAACAAAACGAATAAATAAACTTTTTTCATTTTTATTAAGTATTGGATTTAAGAATCTAAATTAAATAAAAAATCCCGTTCTGATTGCTCAAAACGGGATTTAAATATAAACCTTCGACTAGCTCAGGCTGACAAAATTATGCCAACATTGTAACAGGGCTTTCGATGAATTGTTTTAATGTTTGTAAAAATTGAGCTCCGGTTGCACCGTCAATTGTTCTGTGGTCACAAGCTAATGATAACATCATTGTGTTTCCAACTACAATCTGACCGTTTTTAACTACTGGTTTCTCAACAATTGCACCTACAGAAAGGATAGCAGAGTTTGGTTGGTTGATAATTGAATTAAATTCAGTAATACCAAACATTCCAAGGTTAGATACTGTAAAAGTACTTCCTTCCATTTCTTGTGGCCCCAATTTTTTGTTTTTAGCTCTTCCTGCTAAATCTCTTACTGATGCACCAATTTGAGATAAACTCATAGCATCTGTAAATTTCAATACAGGAACTACCAATCCGTCTTCAACCGCTACAGCAACACCAATATTTACATGGTGGTTGATGATGATAGCATCTTCTTTCCACTGAGAGTTAATTTTTGGATGTTTTTTCAATGCTAAAGCACAAGCTTTAATTACCATATCGTTGAAAGAAACTTTTGTTTCAGGAACAGTATTGATTGTCGCTCTTGCCTGCATCGCTTCATCCATACTTACTTCGATCACTAAGTTGTAGTGAGGAGCAGTGAATAAAGATTCTGCCAAACGTTTTGCGATAATTTTACGCATTTGAGAGTTTTTGATCTCTTCTGTGAAAACTTCTCCTGCAGGAACAAATACTTTTGGTGCAGCTGGTGCAGCAGAACCTTCTTGTGGTTTGGCAGCAGCTGTTGTATTTGCAGCAGGTTGTGCTTGCGCAGATGGAGTAAAGTTCTCGATATCGCTTTTTACGATACGTCCGTTTTCTCCGGAACCTTTAACCTGAGTCAATTGAATTCCTTTATCAGAAGCGATTTTTTTAGCTAATGGTGAAGCCAAAATTCTTCCATCCGAAGTATTATTTACTGTTTCAGTTGCTTTTTCAGCAGCAGGAGCAGCTTTTTCTTCGGTTGCTGGAGCAGTTGCAGTTCCTCCGGCAGTATAATTGTCGGCAATTCCAGAAATGTCAGTTCCAGTAGGCCCAATGATAGCTAATAAACTATCAACAGGAGCTGTATTTCCTTCCTGAATTCCAATGTATAATAATGTTCCGGCATTGAAAGACTCAAACTCCATTGTCGCTTTGTCTGTTTCAATTTCAGCTAAGATGTCACCTTCAGCAACAGCATCACCTTCTTTTTTCAACCAGCTTGCTACAGTTCCTTCTGTCATTGTATCACTCAAACGTGGCATAGTTACAACTACAACACCTTTTGGTAATTCAGTTGCAGCTTTTGCAGGAGCAGCAGTTTCAGTTTTAGCTTCAGCAGCAGGAGCTTCTTTTGTTTCAGTATCTTTTGCTTCAGCTTTTGGCGCTTCAGCAGCAGGAGCATCTCCACCAGCTAATAATGCTGAAATATCTTCTCCTTCGTTACCAATAATTGCTAATAATGAATCAACCGGAGCAGTTTCTCCAGCCTGAATTCCAATATGCAAAAGAGTTCCTTCGTTGAAAGACTCAAATTCCATTGTTGCTTTATCTGTTTCAATTTCAGCAAGGATATCTCCTTCGCTAATTTTGTCGCCTACTTTTTTTAACCAAGTCGCTACCGTTCCTTCCGTCATAGTATCGCTCAAACGAGGCATTGTTACTTTTATCGCCATAATATATTATAGTTTATGAGGTGTGAATGGATAGTCTTCTTGTGCGTATACTACGTCGTATAATTGTTGTAAGTCTGGATATGGAGATTCTTCAGCGAATTTCACACATTCTTCAACCAAGTCTTTAACTCTTTGGTCAATTGCTTCAATTTCTTCTTCTGTAGCATATTTTTGATCCATAATTACATCTAAAACCTGAGTAATCGGGTCAATTTTTTTGTATTCTTCAACCTCTTCTTTAGAACGGTATAATTGTGCATCAGACATTGAGTGTCCTCTGTAACGGTACGTTTTCATTTCAAGGAAAGTTGGTCCGTCTCCACGACGCGCTCTGTCAATTGCTTCAGTCATAGCTTCAGCAACTTTTACAGGATTCATTCCGTCAACAGGTCCGCAAGGCATTTCATATCCTAAACCAAGTTTCCAGATATCAGTATGGTTTGCAGTTCTTTCAACAGAAGTTCCCATTGCATAACCGTTGTTTTCAACAATAAATACAACTGGAAGTTTCCATAGCATTGCCATGTTAAAAGCTTCGTGTAATGAACCTTGTCTGGCAGCTCCATCACCAAAGTAAGTCATGGTTACACCGCCTGTTTCAAAATATTTATCTGCAAAAGCTAAACCAGCTCCAACAGGAATTTGTCCACCTACGATTCCGTGACCTCCGTAAAAACGATGTTCTTTAGAGAAAATGTGCATAGAACCTCCCATACCTTTAGAAGTTCCGGTAGCTTTTCCTAAAAGTTCAGCCATTACGCGTCTAGGATCAACTCCCATACCAATTGGCTGCACGTGATTTCTGTAAGCAGTAATCATTTTATCTTTAGTCAAGTCCATAGCATGCAAAGCGCCCGCTAATACGGCTTCCTGACCATTATATAAGTGTAGAAAACCTCTAACTTTTTGTTGAATGTATAATGCTGCAAGTTTGTCTTCAAACTTTCTCCAAAGTAGCATGTCTTCGTACCACTTTAAATATACTTCTTTTGTAACTTCTTTCATCTGAATTCTTTCTTTTGCTAAAGTTGTTTGTGTTATCAATTGTTGCCTATAACGCAAAATAGTTTCCTCCCACAAATTTGCGCCCGAAAGGTCGGGATGCAAAAATAAGACATTCCGTTTAAGAACTAAAATTTAAAAGAGACTTTTTGGCTTTTTTTTACAAGAACTTTTTATCGAACATAAAAGGAAGCAGATTTTTTAGGGATGCTGATTTATAAACTTCACCAATTTCGCCCATGAAATAGATTTCTATAGGGGTATCCTGTTTGATTTCATATTCTGCAATTGATTGTCTGCAAGAACCACATGGCGGAATCGGTGCTTTGGTTTGGTTATTGTCTGAAGCAGCAGTAATTGCCATTTTTAAGATTTTAGCTTCAGGATAAACGCTTCCTGCATGAAAAATCGCAACACGTTCTGCGCACAATCCTGACGGATACGCTGCATTTTCCTGATTTGATCCTAAAATTATTTTTCCGTTATCCAAAAGTAACGCTGCTCCAACTCTAAATTGCGAATATGGTGCGTAGGCTTTTTTACGAATTTCAATAGCTTGCTCCATTAAGGACTGAACGTCGTTTGGTACTTCTTGTAATGATTCGTATACCAAAAATGATGATGTAACGCTTATCTCTTTCATTGTTATTATGGGAAAAAAAATCCAAACTTCTAAAAAATCAGAAGTTTGGATTGTTATTATGTTTTTATATTTTTTTGTTTAGTAAACTTCGTATTTGTCGCCAAAGTTAAAGGTTAAAGAAAAACGAAGTGTATTTTCTAATGGATTTTTAACTTTTGATGATGAGAATAGGTAAGAAACGTCAACTTTTACTACATTATATTTGAATCCTGCACCCAGAGAGAAAAATTGTCTCGCACCTTTCATTGGGCTTTCATGAAAATATCCTGCTCTAAACGCAAACGAATCCTGATACATATATTCTCCACCTACACTATAGGTAACTTCTTTTAGCTCTTCGCTAAAACCGTCTGGAGCGTCTCCAAAAGATTTAAATATCCCTGATACCCAACCAATATCTTTATATTCCTGATAGGCTTTACTATCTGCTGCAAGCTGAGTAGTATCTCCTGGATCTAAATAATCTCCATCTCCGTTAGCATCTACAGGAGTTCCTGGTCCCGGAGGAGTTGGAACTAAAAGCTTGCTAAATTCTACACTAACCGAAACTTTATTGTAGTCGTCTAAAATAAAATCAAAGCCTCCACCTAATCTAAGGTTTGCAGGTAAAAAGTTTGAACTAATATCATCGTTATCGTAGCTAATTTTTGGTCCTAAGTTTTGCATGTTAAACCCAGCTCTCCATCTACCGTTAAATTCGCTGTAAGCAATTTCATCAGATTGATAAAAACCGGCAACGTCTACGGCAAAAGATTTTGCAGCTGATGCATCAACATCACTTGAAGGGATTTTTAAATTAGAACTTATAAATCTTGCACCAACAGCCATTGAGAATTTATCACTCAATTTTAATGAGTACGATCCGTCTATGGCAAGTTCGTTTGGATTTACTTCTCTTGTAGCTTCGCTTGGATCTCCGGTTTCTCTTAATTCAATTCCTCCAAAACCAAAATAACGTAAGCTTGTTGCAAACGCACTTCGTTCATTGATTTTATTGTAGTAAGTAACCTGACCAAGAGAAATGTCGTTCGCTAAATCCGTTAAATAAGGAGTATAGCTTATTGAAAGTCCCTGAGCTTCTACTGCAAATGCATATTTTGCAGGATTCCATTGTTGCGAATAGGCATCTGTAGATGTTGCTACCCCTTGGTCTGCTAAACCAGCGGCTCTTGCATCTGCTGCAACGAGTAAAAATGGTACTCCGGTAGTAATTGGGCGATCAATGTCTTGGGCTTTTGCGTATGTAATGACTAATAAACAAATTAAAAGTAGTGATATTTTTTTCATTTATAGATTTAGGGTTTTTTATGGTAAAAATATATATATTATTATAATATGACAAGTTTTTCGTACTTTTCTGCTTTTTTATTTGTTAAATTAGATCTAACAGTAAGTTTGTAAATGTAAACCCCTTTACCTATGCGGTCTCCAAAATCATCTTTACCGTCCCAGGTAATTTCTCTCGATAAAAAACCTTCTGTTGTAATAACCTGATTTTTTGTCCAGACTACTTTTCCGGTTATAGTCATAACCTGAACTTGTACATCTAAAGGTTCATAAGGTCTATTATGTGAAAACCAAAATTGTGTATATGTCGAAAATGGATTCGGATAATTAAGAACATGTGAGAGAGTTAACGACTCGTCTCCAACAACTATAAATTGTATTTCGCTTGTTACTGGATTGTTGTAAACATCCCAAGCGGTAAAACTTATCGTGTGCAATCCTGCGGCTAAATTTCTTAACGGAAAACGCACATTTCCATTGGTATAATCGTCTAGTTTAGTCTGATAGTAATCATTTAAAATGTACGGATTACTTACATCTCCATCCAAAATAGCAACAATGTCATGACCAATTCCGCTAGCCGTATTTATTCCGTTTTCATCCTCTAAAAACGCCAATAAAAAAGGCGAACTATTTGTAATTCCGCTCGAAACAAAAGTTTCATCGTTCATATATAACTTCGCTTTTGGATTTATATTGTCCACAGGTGCATTTTCATTTATTCCTCCTATTTTTATAACCGTGTTGTACCCTGATTGGTTTTCTAAATTTCCATTTTTCTTCGAATAAAAACTAATTCTTCCATTGTCAACCGGAATTCTAATATCTCTCGGAACGACAAAACTAAACTCAAATTGGCCATTGGTTACCGATGCATTCCCTCTAAAAATGGTTTCTCCAAGAGTTTTAAATGATATTGCAGGACTATATCCATCATTGTTTAAGGTTGATCTTGTAATTAATTTGTCAAAAATAGCAGTGGATAATTCACCATTATAATTACTCAAAACAGTATTGTTTTCATCTGTAATTTCTCCGGTAATTTTAATTTTTGCTAAAGATTTAAAATCTGGAAGTGCTTGAGAAATAACAACATCATTCACTTTTGTTAAATTTATTCTGGGTTTCGGAATT
This sequence comes from Flavobacterium chryseum, assembly GCF_004362015.1. GTDB lineage: Bacteria > Bacteroidota > Bacteroidia > Flavobacteriales > Flavobacteriaceae > Flavobacterium. The sequence continues at coordinate 346,536 of NZ_SNWW01000003.1, read as the reverse complement.
GCCAGCATTAAGGCAGGATCTCCAATATAAAAAACAACATTGCTGGAATAACTTGGCTTTTCATTTTTAGAAATACGCAGCGCTTCAGCTATAGTCGTATATTGATTTGAATTATACGAAAGGAGGTTTTTATTCAGACTATCGTTGAAATTTTGAGCATTATATTGTCCTATAGACCGAATTGTGGTAAGCAGTGATATTGCTCCTCCTTTAGGATTCCAAAACGTATATTCTCCTGCTGTTGGCCTTGTTGGGTCGTCAAATCTGGAAAATTCGCAGGTAATAGTAATAAATAAAGGATATTTATACTGGTTGTTTAGATTTTGTCCATCTGACTTTTCCCAAATTCTTTCTGCGGACAAACCATCTTCGCCACCGTGTCCTAAATAATTAAAAACCAAAGCACCTTTTTCGAAAGCATTAAAAAAATCAGTTCTTGCTTTTGGATATCTTGCACCACCGGCAGAAGCTTCCTGTGTGTACGAGTCTAAAAAGATTTTATCAATATTAAAAAATGGTTTGTTGGTTGCGATAATATCTGCTAAAGCATTTTGTCTTGATTGAAGTTGTGCGTCATCAGTGTCATCTGCATCGTCGCTTATTAATACGAAATTATTTCTCCAGTTTCCATAGGATTTCGCATCATGATATTCTAAAACTTTATTAATCATTTCTGATGCCTGTGCATTATCAGAAACTAACATTCTTCCAACGGCAATGTCGATTCCTCCAAAAAAAGAAGGATCATTACCTTCATCATTATCCATTCGTGCGTAAAAATCATCTGAAGCAAATGAAGCTTCGCCAACAGTATTGCTCACTAGGGCATGATATATAGGTACAATATTAGTATTGTTTGTAATTCTGTTTTTATAATCAAAAGAAGCATCTCCAAATAAATTCAAATATTTAATTCTTCTATCCGATGAAGATGCATTGTCATAAATGTATTTAATGCAATTTCTAATGGCTGCAATATCTTGTTTGCCGGACGAAAATTCCTGATAGATGTTTTCTAAAGCAATTACTTTTACATTTAAATTAGAATAGGTACGATGAAAACTTGCTAATTTTTCAGCTTGTGAAACTAAAGATTTAGGAGCAACAATTACATAATCGATATCCTGAAAAGTATTTTGAATGTTTTTGAAAATAGTTCCTTTTAAGTTTTGATTCGTTACTTTAGACTGATTTTCTTTTAAAGGGGTATAATAATCTGATGCATCAACGGCAATATATTTTCTGATTTCTCCTAAAGTAGCTTTGAAGCTAAAAATGGCTAAATTCGGGTTTTCTATTTTTGATACATTATATAGGTCTGTAATATCCCAAATTTGATTTATTCCTGAGGCGTTTGCGATCGTGTAATTTGCAATTCCCGCAGTTGAACCTGCCAAATTGTATTGAAACTTAAATTGCTTTCCGGTTCCAAGAAGTTCTCTTTTTGCAATTAAGTTGATATAATCCAGATATCCCTTTGATCCCGGAACACCACTATTATTATAGGTAAGTTTTATTTTTATGTTGTCTGATCCTGTGAAAGTTGTATTTGTTGGAAGTTCTGCAACATAAAATTTAGTATCCGAATTTGCAGTGATTGCATTAAAAGAAATAGTACCAATATTTTGTCCGTTTGCAGCAATTGTAAAAGAAGTAGGAGTGTAGGCAGCCGCAGCCGCATTTAATTCTATTTTTACAGGAACTGAAGTTTCTAGATTAGGAAAGTTAAAGTCAAATTCTTGTTCCTGGTTAATTTCGAATGCTTCTCCAAGCCATTGACGTCCCGCGTGTGCAATGTTTGTAAGATCAGTTTCGTGATATTGATAGTCATCAAACGTGTTCAGTTCTAATGTAGTACTGCCTGTTGGCTGATTTAAAGTTGGAATTCTTTTTCCGTCGCTTCCATTAGCTGTTATATAATAGTATGATTTTGTGTCGTATAGATTTAAATTAGTCTGACTTTCTGTATTCCATGTATCAACTCCTTCAGCATAAAAAAGGATGTAGTCTTCATTATTGAAAGTGCCATCGCTTTCTCCTATAATCTGAATGTTGTTTTCTGTTAAATCTTCAGGATAATAAATATTGTTTGCTAACGGAAGCATTCTTCCGCCATTTCCGTAAATTTTAATTCTTCTTGGGTCAACTTTTGTTGCGTCAAATCCCAAACTTTGTAAAAAAGACTTTGAAATTTTATAAACGCCAGATTTTTCAACATAAAATCGATACCAATCACCTGAAGCTAAGACTGAATTTGAAATTAAAGCTGCTTTTTGAAAAGTTGAAGCAGTACTATTTTTAGACGTACTATTATTTACAGAATATGAAAATGATTTGATTTTTTTATAACTATTTCCCTCTCTTATAATTGGATAAAGTGAAAGGAAAATTTGCTTTTTATCTCTCGCCAAGGCGATTTTTAACGTTTCATTTGGTTTGTCCGGAATATTTTTGAGTGTTAATTCTCCTAATTCGGCAACTGAAACAGTCTCATAAATAACATTTGTTAAGGTGACAGAACTGCCGTTTGAAGATCCTGATTCAGATATATTAAGCAGCAGTGTTATGATTTTTTTAGTAGTATCGTACCTAAAACTGCTTCCTGTAAAGTACGGAATAGTAATCTTGTAGTCGCCGTAACTCATCTCTTTTTTGCTTTGCCAATCGAGCGTTAAGCTCCCATTTGTCTGAGAAAATGAGATTAACGGAAGTAAAAAAAGATATAGGATTAAGGCTTGTTTCATAGCTTGAAAAGGCGAAATTAAAATTAAATTATTTTAGTAAGTAAAAATATAGTATTTCATGTTATAGTAAATAATAAAAAGTATATTTTTGCGTTCGTAACTATAGGTTATTTTCTGGTAAAAAACAGCTAAATAAAATTATTAGAACAGATGTTGCTAATTAAATGTTAATTATTATATTGCAGCACCTAAATTTATCACCTAAGAATGAGTATGAAAGTAAACAAAATTGTAGTCTTGCAATTAATGATGTCAATGGTATTGATGTTGGGCACGGCTAGTTGTAGCAAAAAATCGAGTTCAAACCATGCTTCTAGAGCAACAGGTTGGGATGTAGATAGTCAGAATGGAACTTCTGCTAGAAATGCAGGGAAAAAACAACAGGCTGGTCCTGGTTTAGTTTTTGTTGAAGGAGGTACATTTACTATGGGTAAAGTACAGGATGATGTTATGCACGATTGGAATAATACTCCGACTCAACAACACGTTCAATCATTCTACATGGATGAAACTGAAGTTACGAATGGTATGTACTTAGAGTACCTGGAATGGCTTAAAAAAGTTTTCCCTCCAACAGAAGAGAATTACAAAAATATTTATGAAGGAGCATCTCCTGATACTTTAGTATGGAGAAATCGTTTAGGATATAACGAAACGATGACTAATAACTATTTAAGACACCCTTCTTATGCTAACTATCCTGTAGTTGGTGTTAACTGGATTCAAGCTGTTGAATTTAGTAAATGGAGAACAGACCGTGTAAACGAAGCTGTTTTAGAAAAAGATGGATATCTTAAAAAAGGTGCTAAAACAACTGATGTTAGTGCTGAAAGTTTATTTAATACTGAAGCTTACTTAGCTTCTCCATCTACTACTTACGGTGGTAATGAAGAATTAGTATTGAAGAAAAATCCAAACGGAAGAAGACCAAAAGCAGGTAAAGACGGTGTAGTTCCGGACGAGAAAAATGTGTACGCACAACGTTCTTCAGGAGTTATCTTGCCAGAATACAGACTTCCTACTGAAGCAGAATGGGAGTATGCTGCCGCTGCTGATGTTGGACAAAGAGAATACAACATCTATAAAGGACAAAAGAAATACCCTTGGTCTGGAGATTATACTCGTTCAGCTAAGCGTAAAAATAAAGGAGATCAATTGGCTAACTTTAAGCAAGGTAACGGTGATTACGGTGGAATTGCTGGTTGGTCAGATGACGGTGCCGATATTACAAATCAGGTTAAAAGCTACGCTGCAAATGATTTCGGATTATACGATATGGCAGGTAACGTTGCAGAATGGGTAGCTGACGTTTACAGACCTATTATTGATAATGAAGCTAATGATTTTAACTACTATAGAGGAAATCAATATGCTAAAAACAAAATTGGTAAAGATGGTAAACTTGAAATTATCACTAAAGAGAATATCAAATACGATACTTTAAGTAATGGTAAAGTTGTTGCAAGAAACCTTCCGGGAGAAATTGCTCAGGTACCAGTTGACGAGAATGAAACATATTTGAGAACAAATTTCAGTACAAGCGACAATATCAATTATAGAGATGGTGATAAACAATCATCTAAATATTTTGACTTTGGAGATCCTGAATCTGGAGCAAAAGCAGATCAAACAATGTACAACTCTCCTAAACATAATATCACTACTGATAGTTTAGGTAAAGTATTAAGAAAATACGACAACTCTAGTAAACGTACTACTTTAATCGATGATAAAGTAAGAGTTTATAAAGGTGGTTCTTGGAGAGACAGAGCTTATTGGTTAGATCCGGCTCAAAGAAGATATTTCCCTCAGGATATGGCAACAGATTACATCGGATTTAGATGTGCTATGTCAAGAGTAGGTTCTAAAGCTGAAAGAAGAAAATCGCCTAGAAACTAAAGTTAAAAAAAATCAATAAAAAAATTCCAAATTCCATACTGAAATCTTCAGTTTTTGGAATTTGGAATTTTTTTATTTTAATAATATTAAAGTCTTATAAATGAATATTCAGGACATTCATAATTTGTTTTTACAATGTACATCTGTTTCAATTGACACTCGAAAAATTGAAAAAGATTCCATTTTTTTTGCTATTAAAGGAGAGAATTTTGATGCTAATACTTTTGCCAGACAAGCATTAGATTTAGGTGCTTTATTTGTAATTATAGACAACGAATCTTATTTTATAGATAATAGAACAATTCTGGTTGAAAACAGTTTACAAACGCTGCAGGAATTGGCTAAATTTCATAGAGCTCATTTGAAACTGCCAATTATTGCCTTAACGGGAAGTAATGGAAAAACAACAACAAAAGAACTTATTAATGTTGTTTTGGCGAAAAAATTTAAGACAAAAGCGACCGTTGGAAATTTGAATAATCATATTGGAGTTCCGTTAACTTTGTTATCCTTTACAAAAGAAACTCAAATTGGAATTGTTGAAATGGGTGCTAATCATAAAAAGGAAATTGAATTTTTATGTGAAATCGCACAACCGGATTTTGGCTACATTACCAATTTTGGAAAAGCACACCTGGAAGGTTTCGGGGGAGTTCAGGGTGTAATTGAAGGAAAAAGCGAGATGTATCAATATCTTGCTAATAACAACAAAACGGCTTTTGTAAATCTTGAAGATTCTATTCAGATTGAAAGATCGCGATCAATAAACTCATTTACTTTCGGAATTGAAAAAGAGGAAGCTAATGTGAAAATAAAAACCATTGAGGCGAATCCTTTTGTTAGTATTGCATATGAAGGCTTCAATATCAAATCTAATTTAATTGGATTGTATAATGCGAATAATATTAACGCCGCCGTTGCTATTGGAACTTATTTTAAAGTAGATAATAATGATATAAAAGCAGCAATTGAAGGTTATGTTCCGGATAATAACAGATCGCAGCTTTTAAACAAAGGCACGAATCAAATTATTTTGGATGCTTACAACGCCAATCCGAGTAGTATGGCTGTTGCAATTGCAAACTTCATACAATTAGATAATAGCGATAAAATAATGATTTTAGGCGATATGTTTGAGTTGGGAGATGAAAGCCAATCTGAACATAAAATTATTGTTGATTCAGTTTTAAATCAAAATCAGTCCGGTTGCTATTTGATTGGGAGAGCATTTTATGAACACAAAGTTACGAGTGAAGATGTTCTGTTTTTTGAAACCTTTGATGCTTTTGCGGAGTTCCTTAAAACTAAATCATTTAATAATAATACAATTTTAATTAAAGGTTCAAGAGGAATGGCTTTAGAGAGAACTCTCGAATACATCTAATCTTTACAAACTCATAAAAAATGCCATTCGTTTTACGAATGGCATTTTTTTTTGTTTAGATACTCATCAAAAAACCAATTAGATTTTCTTTTTTATTTAAATTTAGTTTCTTTCTTAAACGATATCTGGCAAGTTCAACTCCTCCGCTGGAAATATTCATGATTTCAGCTATTTCTTTCGTAGACATATTCATTAATAAGTAAGTCGATAAATCGAGTTCGCGAGGAGAAATAGTTGGATATTTTTCTTTTAATCGTTTCAAAAACTCAAAATGTACATTTTTAATGTGCTTTTCTAAATCTTTCCAACTTTTATCTGTGTTAACTTCCTTTACAATGCTTTTATGCAGTTTATTGAATTCAAATTTTGTTGAATCATCCAGTATATTAGTGTCTATGTCTTTTAATTTATGAATGATTCCATTTAATACTTTATTTTTCTTTACAACCTGAAGAGAATTGTTTACCAATTCTTTGTCTTTTGCAAGGATTTTTATTTGGAGTTTATCACTTTTCAGTTTTTCGATTTCTTTTTCAAGTTCATGCTGCTCATGTCTTATTCTTGATTCTTTTTCAAGATATAGTCTTCGCTGTTCTATGGTTTCATAATATTTATTCTTCCTGATTTTTGACTGAATTCTGTTCGAAATAATATAAATTCCACCCAAAACAAGAATAAAATAAAAAAAGTATGCAAGATAATGTCTGTACCAGGGTGGCGAAATAGTAAAATTTACTTCACTAACATCAGAGATAACACCATAGCTGTTTTTAGCTCTAATTTTCATTTTATAATTGCCTTCCCTTAAATTCGTGTATTCTTTTATGGCAACGGTAGACCAATTTCGCCAATTGTCATCAAAAGGTTCTAATTTATAAGAGTAAAGAAGGTTTTCCTGATTTTCATAGGTTGGAGATGAAAAAGTAAATTTTACGTGATTTGAGCTATATGGCAAATCCAAGTCTATTTCGGGTTTGTTTAGATTACCTATTAGGATAGTATCTTCAGGAGACGAAAAACTTTCAACAAAGACTTTAGGTTTTGTTATGAATGCATTTGAGATGTGCGAATCATAATGGGTTAAACCATCTGTTAAACCAATAAAAATATTTTCGGGATCTACTGTATTAACAGATATATAATTGTTTACTAAATTTCCGGTAAGATTTGAAAACGGCGCTTCTTTTTTTATGAATTGGCCATTTTTATTTTTTGCTAATACACCCAACGATTCATTGTAAGAATACCAAAGATTTCCGTAAGAATCCTCAATTAAAGTATTAATAGTTGGTATGTCTTTAAATAGTTGACTTATTTTTTTATCTTCAAAAAATGATTCTTGTTCTTTAGAGAATCTATAAAAATGATTTTTCGTCTGAAAATATATTTTTTTGTTTAGAAATTGCATGCTTCTAATACCTTTATATTCTGATGAAATTTGGGTATGTTTTTTTATGTAATCAAATCTTTTAAGATCATCTGAAAGTACCATTTGGTATAAATAAGGATCTTTTTTCAACCACAGATAATTTTCGTCTAATGCTATTTCAAATGTATTTGTTGTTTGATCAAATCCTTCTACCTGATTTACATATTCTATTCCGTTTGGCCCCTTCTTAAAAATTGAAAATCCATTATAGCTTTCTCCAATAATATAATTTTCATGATTAGGAATTGCTTTAAATCCAAAATATCCTCTTGTGTCTAACACCTTCAAAACTTTATTCTGACTAATAACCAACGCACCACTATTACTGGCGCATAATAAGGTGTTGTTTATAACCTGAACATTCCATGCCTGTGCAATTGTACCTTCAACTCTGGTAAATGCTTCATCTTTAAAAGGTTTATTCCACGGATGATAAAACAATCCCTGATTTGTTGCAACGTATAAGTTTCCGTTAAAAACAATTGAAGAATAAACAGTTCCGATATTGTAACTGTAATCGAAAAATGTAAAAGGAGAATTCTCGTTTATAAATGTAATTCCGTTATCTAATCCAAGCCAAAGATTATTTTTGTTATCAACAAATGACGTTAAAATAGTATTGTTTTGAAGGCCTTTTTGACGATTTAAATGTTGGATTATTTTACCGTTTAAATCGCAAACGATAAAACCATTTAATACAGAGTTAAGAACTATAAACTTGTTCTTTATTATACTTCCTCCAAGCGACGTATTTTTTTTAATAAATTCATTAGCCTCAGTGTCCCACGGTTTAACTGAATTACCATCAGTAACGAAAAGACCTTTTTCTAAAGTTGCTAAAAGCAATCGGTTATTTGGTAAAGGAAATACAGACCATATCTCTTTATCGTTAAATACAGTTGAACCTTTAAGCGGAATTAATTTTCCGTTTTTATATTCTAAAATCCCTAAGACTTTATCCTGAAAATAAAGCTTTCTATTTACCAAAAATGAGAATTGAAATTTATTTGGTGCATCTATAAACCGTAGTTTGTCATTTTTATAAAAAAATACTTTGGTAAAAGATTGAAAAATTATTTCTCCTTTATATATATGTATTCTCCAAATTAGGTTAATGTTTTTATTTGCTTTTGTATCGATTAGTTTAGAGAGCGAAAAGTATTTTAGTACACCTTTTTTGTTGCTTTCAAAATATCCAAATTCGTCATTTCCTCCTACAAAAATTTTCCCTGTTGAATCAATTTTTAAACTTCGTATTGCTGTTCCATTTGGTAAAGAATATTTGTGCCAAGTAGATCCATCAAATTGAATCAGGCCGCTATTATTAGCGAAGTACATATTTCCATTTTTATCCTGATCAATATTCCAGTTTTGTGTTCCACCTTTATATTCTGTCCTTTTATAGTTCTTAACATCAGGTAAACCAATGCTTTTTACTTGAGCAAAAATCGAAAATTGTAAGGTAAAAACTACTATTATTGTTAAAAATGAATTTATGAATTTCATAATTTTTAATATGTATTTTTATGAGTAATGTTTTATATATTGATTTAAAATTGAATATGGCAGTTGTGTATCAGGTATTTTACAGCAAAATTTTCAATAAAAGCTAAAATAATTGATTTTTCATAAATGTAGTGTTTATTTTTATAATTAACATTTTAATAACATCTAATAAAATTGTATTAATTTATTAATAATCAATTGTTTATGAAAAAAATGATGTGTTTTTGTAATGTATTAAAATTTAGTTTGATGTGTTTTTGTAATGAATTTTAATTATAAATAGTAAAAATTTAACTTTATTATTGCATCAAATTACTAATTAATTAACCAAAATTTTTAGAAAAATGAAATTAACAAAATTACTTATTTTTTGTGTTTCATCTCTATTGTTTTCAGTTATCGCAATGGCGCAGGATGTTACGGTAAGTGGAACTATTAATGATGAAAGTGGATTACCCGTCCCAGGGGCAACTATCTTAGTGAAAGGAACAAACAAAGCTACAGCCTCTGACTTTGATGGTAAATTCCAAATTAGTGTTCCTTCAAACGGAACTTTGACAGTTACTTTTGTAGGTTATGTTACTGTTCAGGAAGCAGTAAACGGAAGAACTAAACTGGATATTAAATTACGTCCGGAATCTCAAAACTTAAATGAGGTTGTTGTAGTAGGATACGGTACACAAAAGAAAAGTGTCGTAACAGGATCAATTTCTAGTGTTAAAGCAAAAGATTTAGAAAGTTTACCAATTACTAGAGTAGAGCAAGCTTTACAAGGTAGAGTTTCGGGTGTTTCAATTGCTGCCAATGCTGGACAGCCAGGATCTGCTTCTACGATTCGTATTCGTGGTTTTACTACTTTAAACAATAACGATCCTTTATGGGTAGTTGATGGTGTAATTGTAGATAATGGTGGAATAGGCTACCTTAATCAATCTGACATTGAATCTATTGAGGTGCTTAAAGATGGTGCTTCTGGTGCAATTTACGGTTCTCGTGCTGCTGCAGGGGTTATTTTGGTAACTACTAAAAAAGGTAAAGCAGGTAAAATTTCTGTAAGTTATACTGGTTATGCAGGAACATCTCAGGCTGCAAAGAAAATTGATTTATTAGATGCTTCTCAATATGTAACTATTTTAAATGAAGCATATGTGAATGGGGGAAAACCGGCACCTTTTGCTACAACAACAACTCCAACACCAACAAATCCATCAGGACTTATTGATTATGGAAAAGGAACAAACTGGCAGGATGTAATATTTAATGATCATGCACAACGTTATTCTCACGAATTAAGTTTTAGTGGTGGTAATGATACTTCGACTTTTTACATGTCATTTGGTCTAACAGATCAGGAAGGTATTATTACAACTGATATTTCAAATTATACAAGAAAAAACATCCGTTTAAACTCTAATCATAAGCTTGGTAAGTATATCAAAATTGGTCAGACTTTGGGATATTCTAACGAAAAAACAATTGGTATTGGTAACACAAATGATGAGTTTGGTGGGCCGTTATCATCTGCAATCAACTTAGATCCGTTAACACCAGTACTTGTTGGTCCGGAAGCTGCAGTAGCAGGAAGTCCATACGTAAATGCCAATGCACTTAGAGATGCAAACGGAAACTACTATGGTATTTCTACTAACGTAACTCAGGAAACTTCAAACCCGTTAGCTTATACGCAAACAAGATTAGGGAATAATGATTTCTCTGAAAATTTTGTTGGAAATATTTTTGTCGAAGCAGAAATTTTACCTGGATTAAAATTTAGATCTACTGCAGGTGCAAAATTAGCTTATTATGGTTCAGACAACTTTACTCCGGTTTTTTACTTAAATGGGGCTACAAAAAGAGATGTAAATGAATTGTTCAGATCTTACAAAAAATCATATAGCTGGAATTGGGAGAATACTCTTAATTACGCTAAAAAATTAGGAGATCATAACTTTAGTGTTTTAGTAGGTAAAGGAACTTATGTAGATAATATTACCTCTGGTAATGATATCACTTACAGAGGAGTTCCTGCAAAAACACATGCTGATGCATCATTCAATGTTGATATTCCAATCGCTGATAAAATAGCAAATGCTTATAATGCACAAGCTTTAGAACACAGAGTTGAGTCATTGTTTGGAAGATTAAACTATGATTATAAAGAGAAATATATTTTTACAGGTATTATTCGTCGTGATGGTTCTACACGTTTTGGACCAAATCATAAATACGGAACTTTCCCTTCTGTGTCTTTAGGTTGGGTGCCTTCTAAAGAAGGTTTCTGGAAAGAAAACGATGTTGTAAACAATTTAAAAATTAGAGGAGGTTACGGTGTAACTGGTAATGATTCTTCTCCTGATTTCTTATATATTTCAACAGTTGGAATTCAAAGAAACTACACTATTGGTGGAAACATTGCTAACGGACAAAGTACAAATGCAATTGCAAATCCTGATTTGAAATGGGAAGAAACAAAACAAGCTAACATTGGTTTTGAAACTATGTTATTCCATGATTTCAATTTAACTGTAGATTTCTTCAATAAGAAAACAGAAGGTATCTTAATGCCGGTTCCAGTTCCTGGATATGTTGGAGCAACTGGAAAAACATATGCTAACTTAGCTGATATGGAAAATAAAGGTATTGATATTGAATTAGGATACCGTAAGAAAATCGGTGAATTAAATCTTTCAGTAAACGGAAATTTCTCATACATCAAAAATGAAATTACTTACCTGGATAAAGGAACTAACTTTTTGGTAGGTGATGAAACAGTTCAGTCTAGTGCTTATGAAATTAACAGAACACAAGTAGGACAAGCTTATAATTCATTTTACGGATTTAAAACAAATGGTATTTTCCAGACTCAGGCAGATGTTGACAATTATAAAAATGCTGCGGGTAAAGTTATTCAGCCAAATGCTAAACCGGGAGATTTCCGTTGGCAAGACTTAGATGGGGATGGTGTAATTGGATCTAATGACAGAACTTTCTTAGGGACTTCATTGCCTAAATATACTTATGGTTTTACTTTAAACTTAGACTACAAAGGTTTTGATATGTTAGTTTTTGGTCAGGGAGCTGGTGGAAACATGATTTATCAAGGTTTAAGAAGACTTGATATTACAAACGCAAATTATCAAACAGAAGTTTTAGGTCGTTGGACGGGACCAGGATCAACAAATAGTTATCCTAGAGTTACTACAAACGATACAAATAAAAACTTTACAAATCCATCTGATTTTAACTTAGAAAAAGGAGATTTCTTTAGATTTAAAACAATTCAACTTGGATATTCATTTCCAAAAGAATGGATAGAAAGCATTTCATTGCAAAAAGTAAGATTGTACGTGACAGGAGAAAATTTATGGACAATAACTAAATATACTGGTTATGATCCTGAAATTGGAGGCCCTACTACAGCTGGGATGAACAATGTACAAGGTGTTGACAGAGGTTATTATCCTCAGGCAAAATCGTACATGTTAGGAGTTAATTTGCAATTTTAATTAAAAAAATAAAATATTATGAAACTTATAAGTTTTAAACAGTCACTTATCGCATTTGGAGTGTTGCTTACACTTGGAGCGTGCGATACAGATGAAAAATTAGAAGTGAAAGGTGACGGAGTAGTATATGAAGAAAATTTTTATAGAAACGAAACAGAAGCTTATTCAGGCCTTGTTGCAGCTTACGATAAATTAGGAAAGTTTGCAGGAGCAATGGAAAATGCACCACTATTATTCTTAAACTCTGCTTCTGATGATTTCTATGCAGGTGGAGGAGGTCCAGATGACCAGCCAGGACTTCAGGTTGCATCAAACTATTCTGTAAGTCCGGGAAATATTCCACCAAATATTTGGGCAGATTATTATAAAGGTGTTGCAAGATGTAATATCATGTTGGCAAAACTGCCTGCTATCCCAATGGATGCTGCTAAGAAAACAAGATTTACTGCAGAGGTAAAAGCCTTACGCGCTTATTACTATTTTGATCTTGTTAGAATGTTTAAAAACATTCCTTTAATCTTGGCTCCTATAACTCTTAAAGAAGAAATTCCATTAATTGAGCAGGCTAAACCTCAAGACGTATATGTTCAAATCGAAAAAGATTTAAACGAAGCTATTCCTGATTTGCCAATGACATTACCAACTAATGAATTAGGAAGATTTAGTAAGGGAGCTGCAACAGCACTTTTAGGAAAAGTATATTTATACGATAACAAAAAACCACAAGCTGCTATCGAATTAGCAAAAGTAAATGGAGCTACTCCAGGCCAACCAAGTAGTTATGGTTATAATTTGATGCCTAAATTTTCAGATTTGTGGAATCATGCGAATAAATTTAATACAGAATCTATTTTTGAAATTGCTTATACAGATAAATCAAATGCTGACTGGGGAAATTTTGAAAGAGGTGATGATGAAGGAAACGTTGCTGCTCAGTTAATGGGTATTAGAGATTACACTAGAAAAACAGCAGGTATTGCAGCACTTTTACCAGATTATATTAACGGATGGGGTTTTATGGTAGTTACTAATGATTTAAGAACTGCTTTACTAGGAGATCCTCGTTATGCTTCCACTATTTTTGATGCAGGTGTGGCAAGAGGTACAGGAAACACAGATCCTGCTGGGCTTATAACGTATACAGACAGTTACAATGAAACAGGATATCATTTTATTAAATATGCAGCTGTTAATAGCGATATTAAATCGTCGAATCCTTTCTTGAATTTTGGTATCAATACTTATATCATTCGTTTAGCTGATACTTATTTACTAGAAGCTGAAGCTTTAGGAGGAACAGGAGCAAGAGCTCAGGCGCTTCTTGATGCTGTTAGATTAAGAGCAGGAGTAACGCCGGTACCAGTTTCTTTGGATGCTATTTATGCAGAAAGAAGATTGGAGCTTGCGGGAGAAGGACACCGTTGGTTTGATTTAGTAAGAACAGGTCAGGCTGCTGCTAAATTGGCTTTCAAAGGATTTACTGCAGGAAAAAATGAAGCTTTCCCAATTCCTTACAGTGAATTCAACAACACTAAAATGGTTCAAAACGATCTTTACTAAAAATCATTTTTTAAATAAATAACATCATAAAAGTTAACAATTTCAATGATGTTAGTTTGAGTTAAGTTTAAGTTTGGTTGTCAGAATAGCCCATATTCTTTATTGATTATGGGCTATTTTTTAAATCAAGTTTGACTAAGTTCAAAACGAGATTTGTTCAAAAGTCTTACTACCTAAAACATATACAATGACAAAAATTACATTTATCATAACTACTTGTTTATGTTTTTCTTTATCTGTTTTTTCTCAAAAAAGCCAAAAACAAGTACAGAAATTTACAACAGCCAACAAAAAAATCACAGTATATACTACTGCCGATAATACAAAATTAAGGTTAACCCCTACAGATAATTTAGATTTTACAGCATCGAAACAACCGGTTGAAACAGAGATATCTGTTTTTGTTGAACCTTCTAAAAGATTTCAAACTTTTATGGGAATTGGCGGTGCAATTACTGATGCAAGTGCCGAAATTTTCGCCAAATTATCAAAAGAAAAACAACAGGAATTTTTAAATGCCTATTACGATACCCAAAAAGGAATTGGATATTCATTGCTTAGAACAACAATTCAGAGTTCTGATTTTAGCAGTGGAACTTATTCTTACATCGAAGAAGGAGATAAAGATTTAAAAACTTTCTCGATTGATCATGACCGAAAATATAGAATTCCACTAATTAAAGATGCTATAAAAACAGCAGGTGGAAAATTAACTACATATGCCACACCCTGGTCTCCAAATGCTTTTATGAAAAGCAATAAAAGTGTATTAAAAGGTGGAAAATTATTACCGGAATACTTTCAGCCTTGGGCTAATTTTTACGCAAAATTTATTAAAGCTTACAATAAAGAAGGAATTCCAATTTGGGGAACATCGGTACAAAATGAACCAATGGCTACTCAAACTTGGGAATCTTGTTTGTATACAGCAGATGAAGAGAGAGATTTTCTGAAAAATTATCTTGGACCAACATTAAAAAAGGAAGGTTTAGGCGATGTTAAAATTATTGCCTGGGATCATAACCGCGATTTGATGGTACAAAGAGCCAACGTTATTTTCTCAGATCCTGAAGCATCAAAATATGTTTGGGGAATGGGTTTTCATTGGTACGAAACCTGGACAGGTGCTCAGCCAATGTTCGAAAATGTTGCAAGAGTACATGAAGCATATCCGGATAAAAAACTAATGTTTACCGAAGGTTGCGTAGAAAGATTTGATGATACAAAATATCAGTTTTGGCCAAATGCAGAACGTTATGGAACATCAATGATTAATGATTTTAATAACGGAACCGTAGCCTGGACAGACTGGAACATCCTTTTGGATGAGCGCGGTGGACCAAACCATGTTGGAAATTTTTGTTTTGCGCCAATTCATGCAGATACAAATACAGGCCAATTAATTTACACGCCATCTTATTATTACATAGGACATTTTTCAAAATTCATTCGTCCAAATGCGCAACGTGTAGCCACTTCAGTAAGTAGAAGTTATTTATTAAGCACTTCATTTTTAAATACTGATGGTAAAATGGCAACAATAGTTATGAATCATACCGATAATGAAATTACATACAATTTTATTATTGGAACAGAAAAGTCAGTTGTTAAAATCCCGGCGCACGCTATACAAACGTTGGTGTATTAATCTTTTAAAAATAGAATTTTGATCTCTATTTTGAGATCTGATAATTAAATAGTTTTTAAAAAAACATGAAATCAATCAGTAGTTTAATACTAACGCCGATATTAATTCTGCAAGTAAGTTATGCTTTAGCACAACATGCGGAATCTTCTAAAGGTTCTTCTTCACATTCAAATAAAAAAATAGAATTATACACGACAGCCGAAAACTCAAATTTAAGATTGTCGTCGTCTAATAATTTAATTTCGAATAAACCTTCTCAACAAACAAGTGAAAAGGTTTTTATTGAAGTAGATCCAAAGAAAACCTTTCAGACTTTTCTTGGAATTGGAGGCGCCATAACAGATGCAAGTGCCGAAGTTTTTGCTAAATTATCTCCAAAAAAACAGCAGGAATTTCTAACTGCATATTATGATAAGAAAAAAGGAATAGGATATTCTTTAGCCAGAACAAACATTCATAGTTGCGATTTTAGCAGCGAAAGTTATACTTATATTGCTGAAGGTGATAAAGATTTAAAAACATTTAATATCGATCACGATCGAAAATTCAGAATACCATTACTCAAAAAAGCAATTGAAACTGCCGGCGGGAAATTAACGTTATTTGTTAGTCCATGGAGTCCCCCAGCTTTCATGAAAGACAATAATGATATTTTGCACGGCGGCGTTTTATTGCCTGAATTTGCACAATCATGGGCAAATTATTATGCCAAGTTTATAAAAGAATACGAAAAAGAAGGAATACCAATTTGGGGATTAACCATTCAGAATGAACCAATGGCAAGCCAGCGATGGGAATCCTGTATTTATACACCCGAAGCCGAAAGAGATTTTCTTAAAAACTTTCTGGGACCAACATTAGAAAAAGATGGACTTGGTTCTAAAAAAATAATTATCTGGGATCATAACCGCGGCGATATGCTGGAAAAAAGAGCTCAATTGGTTTTCTCAGATCCTGAAGTTTCAAAATATGCATGGGGAATTGGATTTCATTGGTATGAAACCTGGAATGGCGGAACTCCAAAATTCGAATCAGTTGCAAACGTCAACAAAGCTTTTCCAAACAAAAATTTAATTTTTACCGAAGGTTGTATTGAAAAATTTGATGCCACAAAATTTCAGTTTTGGGGAAATGCAGAACGTTACGGTCTTGATATGATTAACGATTTTAATAACGGAACAGTTGGCTGGACAGATTGGAATATTCTTTTAGACCAAAACGGAGGACCAAATCATGTAGGTAATTTTTGCTTTGCGCCTATTCATGCCGATACAAATTCTGATCAATTAATTTATACACCAATGTATTATTATATCGGGCATTTATCAAAATTTGTTCGTCCTGATGCCAAAAGAATTAGCAATGTTGCCAGTAATAAAACATTGTTAAGCACATCATTTCTTAATGCTGATGGAAAAATTGCAACAATTGTCATGAACCAATCAGACAAAGAAGTTGTTTACGAAATAAAAATTAATTCCCTTAAAAATACAATTACAATTCCAGCGCATGCCATGCAAACTCTAGTGTATTAGGGTTTTAATTATGATATTAATTTAAAAATATAAAATGAAAAATACAAAGTTTCTTGTAGTTGCCTTCCTTTTTTGTGGAGCAACATGGAGTCAGGAAGTAAAAAACAATAAGGCAGAAATTAATGCCAAAGTTTCGGAGTTACTGTCAAAAATGACATTGGAAGAAAAAGTGGGACAAATGACCCAAATCACGGTAACTATTTTTGAAGATGCCAAAAAACCAGGCTATTTTGATGCAGCAAAACTAAAACAAGGTATTCAGGATTATCATATTGGTTCTATTTTAAATGTGCCAAATCCTGGTGCGCCAACTTTAAAAAGATGGCAGGAAACCATGACCGCAATTACAAACGAAGCCAATAAAACAAGATTAAAAATTCCTGTTTTGTACGGAATCGATGCCATTCATGGAGCGAGTTACACAGCTGGAGCAACTTTGTTTCCACAACAAATTGGTTTGGCAGCAACTTTCAATACAAACTTGGTAAAACGTGGTGCCGAAATTTCAGCTTACGAAACAAGAGCTTCATCAATTCCGTGGGTTTTCTCCCCGGATTTAGATTTTCCAAGAAATCCTGCGTGGTCAAGAATGTGGGAATCATTTGGAGAAGATGCTTATTTATCTTCAAAAATGGCCGTTGCTTTAGTAGATGGTTTTGAAGGAAATAACAATGTAGGTTCTAAATACAGCGTTGCGTCTTGTATGAAACATTACATTGGTTACGGAAGCACAACAACCGGAAAAGACAGAACACCAAGCATTATTCCAGAACGTATTTTAAGACAATACGACTTGACGATTTATCAGGCTGCAATAAAAGCCGGAGCAAAAAGCGTTATGGTAAGTTCAGGAGAAATAAACGGAACTCCGGTTCACGCCAGCAAACATTTAATTACAGATATTCTTAAAAATGAACTAGGTTTTCAGGGCGTTGTTGTAACCGATTGGAAAGATATTATTTACCTAAACACCAGACATAAAGTTGCAGAAACCAAAAGAGATGCCGTTCGTATCGCTGTTATGGCTGGAATTGATATGAGCATGGTGCCGGAAGAGTTTTCTTTTTATACTGATCTTATAGATTTAGTTCAAAAAGGAGAAGTACCAATGTCAAGAATTGATGATGCTGTAACACGTATTTTAAGAATGAAATTCGAATTGAATTTGTTCCAAAATACCGTTGCTGACTTAAAAGATTATCCAAAATTTGGTTCTCCGGAGCATATTCAGGAAGCCTATAATACTGCTGCGGAATCTATTACTTTGTTAAAAAATAATGGATCAGTTTTACCATTAAATAAAACCGAAAAAATTCTGGTAACAGGTGCAACTGCCAACAGTATGAAATACTTAAATGGAGGTTGGTCGTATAACTGGCAAGGAGAAAATTCAGATACATATGCAGCTGATAAATCTACTATTCTTGAAGCTTTTCAAAATAAATTAGGTAAAGAAAATGTATTGTACACGGCTGGTGCTGATTTAGAAAAAGAAGATGATGCAGAAATTCAAAAGGCAGTAGATTTAGCCAAAAACGCTACAAAAATTGTATTGTGTTTAGGAGAAAAAAATTACACCGAAACTCCAGGAGACATCAGTAATATTTTTATAAGTCAATCTCAAATTAAATTAGCCTTAGCCTTATCAAAATTAAACAAGCCAATTGTTTTAGTTTTAAATGAAGGAAGACCAAGATTAATTAGCGATTTTGAAGACAAAATGAGTTCTGTTGTTCAATGTTATTTGCCAGGAAATGAAGGCGGAAGAGCCTTAGTTGATATTTTATACGGAGACGTAAACCCAAGCGGAAGATTGCCATATAACTATCCAAGATATCCAAATTCACTAGAAAAGTATAATAGAAAATATACCGAAAGTATTTCTGAAGGAGAGCAAAATAACGACGCTACATACGAGAAAAGTTATTTGCCTCAATTCGAGTTTGGAACAGGATTATCATACACCACTTTTGCCTATTCAAATTTAAAAATTGATAAAACAGAAATCAATAATTCAGATGAAATTAATGTTTATGTTGAAGTTTCAAACACTGGAAAAAGAGCTGGAAAAGAAGCTGTTTTATTATTTCTGTCAGACAATTTTGCTTCGATTACACCAGAATTTAAATCGCTGAAAAGATTCGAGAAAATTAGTTTAGAACCAAACGAAACAAAAACAGTAAAATTTACTTTAAACCAAAAAGACCTTCAATTTGTAAATGAAGACCTAAAATGGATTTCTGAAAAAGGAACATTTACTATTCAAATATCAAATCTAAAAAAGGATTTTCTATTAAAATAAACCTTAACTATTCCTGCAAGGTTTCAAAACCTTGCAGGATTTAAGTTTAGTAAAAACAGCATGAAAAAATTAGTAATTACATTCCAATTATTGCTTTCATTATCCACTTTTGCGCAGGGATTTCTGCACAGAGACGGGCAGAATATTGTTGACGGAAATGGGAAAAATGTATTATTGAGAGGTTTAGGCGTGGGAGGCTGGATGGTTCAGGAAGGCTACATGTTGCAAACGCAATCCTTTGCAAGTCCACAATATATAATCAAACAAAAAATTCAGGAAGTAATTGGAGAAGAAGGAACTAAAGAATTTTATGCCGCCTACAAAGCAAATGGAATCACGAAAAGAGATGTCGATTCATTAGCAAAATGGGGATTCAATTCGATTCGTTTACCAATGCATTACAATTTGTATACACCGCCAATTGAACAGGAAAAAAACGGCGAAATAACCTGGATTGAAGAAGGTTTTACTATGACCGATAATTTGCTGAAATGGTGTGCCGAGAATAAAATGTATCTTATTTTAGATTTGCATGCTGCGCCGGGCGGACAAGGAAATGATGCTGCAATTTCTGATTATGATACTACAAAACCATCTTTATGGCAAAGCGATGCCAATCAGAAAAAGATGATTGAATTATGGAAAAAACTTGCTTCACGCTACAGAGATAACGAATGGATTGGCGCCTACGATATCATTAATGAACCCAACTGGAATTTTACCGGAACAAATAAAAATGGCTGCGATGAAAATTCAAACGGACCTTTAAGAGATTTGATGGTTCAGGTTACGAAAGCAATTCGTGAAGTCGATACCAACCATTTAATTTTTATTGAAGGAAATTGTTGGGGAAATAATTACAACGGAATTTTTCCTCTATGGGATGAAAATATGGCGTTGAGTTTCCATAAATACTGGAACTACAATACTACAGCTTCAATCCAGAAAATGCTCGATTACAGGAAACAATATAATGTTCCGATTTGGTTGGGAGAAAGTGGAGAAAACTCCAATGTATGGTTTAAAGATGCTTTGGCATTAGTAGAAACTAACAATATTGGCTGGGCTTTTTGGCCAATGAAAAAAATCGAAAATATAGCAGGCGTAACTTTTGTAACCAAAATTCCGGAATACGATGTTTTATTAAAATACTGGAAAGACGGCGGCGAAAAACCATCGGCTGAATTTGCTAAAAAAGCATTGATGAAAATGGCAAATAATTACAAAATGGAAAACCTAACCGTAAAGCCAGATGTAATTGATGCCATGTTTAGGCAAGTACAAACCAATGATACAAAACCGTACAAAAAGAATAGTATTCCCGGAAAAATTCCTGCAGCACATTATGATTTAGGCACAAATGAAAAAGCCTATTCTGATAAAGATTTTATAAACTACAGAGTCGAAACCGGAAAATTTGATGAGTGGAATAAAGGAAATTCCATGAGAAATGACGGAGTTGATATCTTGCCATGCAAAGATGGCGGTTTAAACGGTTATCAGGTTTCGTTTATTGAAGATGGAGAATGGCTGCAATATACGGTTGAAGTTTCGAAAGCAAATATATATAATGTAGCAATTCGTTATTCAGCAGAAAATTTAGAAGGAAAACTTCATTTAGAAATAGAAAACGGAAAAACTTCAGAAACGATAACGCTTTCTCCAACAGGAAGAAATGACAAATTTGAAACCGTTATTTTATCTGGAGTAACATTAAATAAAGGAACAAATAAAATAAAAGTAGTATTTGATAAAGGTGGTTTTAATCTAAATTATTTAGATTTCTCTGAAGCTAAAAAAATAAGATAAAGAAATAAAGGCAATACTCCTTTTTAGGAGTTAAATGTTGGTAGAAGTATTTGATAAAGGTGGTTTTAATTTAAATTATTTAGATTTCTCTGAAATTAAAAAAAAGTTCCCCGAAAAAGTAAAAAGATGTTAAAAAAAGACTTATTAACTGTAAGGTAAAATACATGATTAATTATTTTGTTACATTAGTTTTCTCCATCAAGGCTCTAAAACATTGGAGCTTTTGTGGATTAAAACTATTAAATATGAAAAAATTAAATGTTCTTGCTTCAGTTTTAATGTTGCTTTTTGTAAGCATCTCATCTTATGGTCAAAACCTAAAAATGATGACCTATAATATTCGGTTAGACAATCCTTCAGATGGAGAAAATTGGTGGCCAAACCGTAAAGATTATTTTACATCGCAAATACAATTTTACAGTCCGGATATTTTTGGAGTTCAGGAAGCAACTCCAAATCAGGTAATTGATATAGCAAAAGCTTTGCCTGATTATAATAAATTCGGGATAGGAAGAGAAGAAGGCGGAACAGGCGAGGCTTGTACCATTTATTACAAAAAAGATCGTTTTCAGGTACAAAATATAAGTACATTCTGGTTATCAGAAACGCCAAATATAGTTTCCAAAGGTTGGGATGCTGCTTGCAACAGAGTCAGTACGTCGGCTCTTTTTAAAGATTTAAAAACAAAGAAATTATTTTGGGTTTTTAACGTGCATCTCGACCATATTGGAAATGAAGCAAGAATAAAAGGCGTTCAGCTGGTTCTTGCAAAAATAAAAGAATTTAATACCATAAAGCTTCCTGTTTTTTTAATGGGAGATTTTAATTCAGAACCAGGAACAACACAAATTCAGGAAATAAAAAAAGTTATGGACGATACAAGAGATGTTTCAAAAGAAAAACCTTTTGGTCCTTCAGGAACGTTCAACGATTTCAAACATGATCAGCCAGTAACGTTATTAATAGACTATATTTTTATTTCTAAAAATAGCGGATTTACCGTTCAAAAACATGCCGTTTTAAGTGATTCAAAAGATTTAAAATATCCATCAGATCACCTTCCGGTTTATATCGAAATTAACTAAATTATAATGAAAAAATTAACCACATTTACATTGTTGATGGTCTCGTTTTTTGCGGCCGCACAACAAGAAACAATCGATCAAAAAGTAAATGCTTTATTGAAAAAAATGACCATTGAAGAAAAAATAGGTCAGCTTAATCAATATACAGGCGATAATTCTGCAACGGGGCCAATTACCATCAACCCAAATAAACAAGCCGAAATAAAAGCAGGTTTAGTAGGTTCGATGCTGAACATCATCGGAACAAAATATACCAGACAATATCAGGAATTGGCGATGCAGTCACGCCTAAAAATTCCGTTGTTATTTGGTCAGGACGTAATTCACGGATACAAAACCACATTTCCAATTCCGTTAGCCGAAGCCGCAAGCTGGGATTTACAAGCAATTGAATTAGCGGCAAGAGTTGCAGCTACAGAAGCCTCTGCAAGTGGAATTCACTGGACATTTGCACCAATGGTAGATATTGGCCGCGATCCGCGTTGGGGACGTGTAATGGAAGGTGCCGGAGAAGATACTTACCTAGGTTCTAAAATTGCTTACGCCAGAGTAAAAGGTTTTCAGGGAAATAAATTAGGAGATTTAAACTCGGTTATGGCTTGCGTAAAACACTTTGCAGCGTATGGCGCTGGAGTTGGCGGAAGAGATTATAACTCTGTAGATATGAGCGAACGCATGTTGTTCGAAACGTATTTACCACCATTTAAAGCCGCTCTTGATGCAGGTGCAGCCACTTTTATGAATTCATTTAATGATTTAAACGGAATTCCTGCAACCGGAAATGCACACTTACAACGCGATATTTTAAAAGGAAAATGGAACTTTCAGGGATTCGTAGTTTCAGATTGGGGTTCGATTGGAGAAATGGTAGCACACGGCTATTCAAAAGATTTGAAAGCTGCCGCACTTTCTGCGATTACCGCCGGAAGCGATATGGATATGGAAAGCAATGCCTACCGATATAATTTAGCCGAATTGGTAAAAGAAGGAAAAGTTTCAATTGACCTTATTGATGATGCTGTAAAACGTATTCTTCGCAAAAAATATGAATTAGGATTATTTGATGATCCGTACAAATACTCCGATCAAAAGAGAGCTGATAAAGCTTTAAATGATCCGGAAAACAGAAAAGCAGCTCTAGAAGTAGCGCAAAAAAGTATTGTTTTATTAAAAAATGAAAATCAAACTTTACCACTTTCTAAAAACCTCAAAACAATTGCATTCATTGGTCCTATGGTAAAAGAATACAAAGCCAATATGGGATTTTGGTCTGTAGAATTGCCTGATGTTGATTATGATAAATGGGTAGTTTCGCAATGGGATGGTTTGCAAAATAAAGTAGGCAAAAACACCAAATTGCTTTATGCAAAAGGCTGTGAAGTTGACGGCGATAATAAAGATGGTTTTGCAGAAGCAGTTGCAACTGCCAAACAAGCCGATGTTGTTATTTTAAGTATCGGAGAAAGACGCGACATGAGCGGCGAAGCAAAAAGCCGTAGCGATCTTCATTTGCCGGGCGTTCAGGAAGATTTGGTTAAGGCAATTCAGGCAACTGGAAAACCGGTTGTGGTTTTGGTAAACGCAGGAAGACCACTTATCTTTAACTGGACCGCTGATAACGTTCCTGCCATTGTTTACACGTGGTGGTTAGGTACCGAAGCCGGGAATGCAATTGCCAATGTTTTATTTGGAGATTACAATCCGTCAGGAAAATTGCCAATGACATTTCCTAGAGAAGTGGGGCAGGTGCCAATTTACTACAATCATTTTAGCACCGGAAGACCAGCGCCAAATGAAAATTCGACAGGTTATGTCTCATCTTATATCGATTTGAAAAATTCTCCAAAGTTTCCTTTCGGATACGGTTTGAGTTATACTAAATTCGATTATTCAGGTTTGAAACTTTCTTCAACAAAAATAAAAAGTAACGAAACCATTAAAGTTTCTTTTCAATTATCAAACGTTGGAAAAGTTGCCGGAGAAGAAGTGGTGCAATTGTATTTGAAGGACAAATTTGGCTCTGTAGTACGACCAGTTTTAGAGTTAAGAGATTTTCAAAAAGTAAAACTGAATGCGGGAGAATCTAAAACTATTGAGTTTACAATCGATAAAGAGAAACTTTCTTTCTACAATAATAAATTAGAATGGGTTGCTGAACCGGGAGATTTTGAAGTAATGATAGGGACTTCATCAGCAGATATAAAATTAAGATCAGACTTTGAATTAGTACAATAGTAGAAGTCAGTTTAAGTTGGCGTTATGGATTTATAAAGGTGTTGAATTATTTCAAGACCGTATTTATAAAATCCATAGCGCCAATTCCTTTATACGATGCATACAAAGCCTTGTCGAAAGCTTCGCGTTTTTCCTTTTTATTTTTAGTTTCATTTTCAACAATCATCTGATTGAAAATTCTTTCCTGCTCTTCACTATATTTTATAGAAGCTTCTAAAAGATCGTTTTTTGAAACCAATCCAAAAGAAGAGCATACTTTTTTAACAAGCCTCTTGTTTAGTTTTGTCAGATTTGGAATACTCATAATTAAATCAATTAATGTTTTTTCTCTACTTTAGCAGACTACTTATTTTAAATTATGTTACAGTAAATGAAATATTAAAAACGATTATTGAGCGTTTTTATCTATCTTATAATCAATTTTTTACATGCATTTTCTGTCAAAATAAGAAACTAACTTTGTAATGTGTTATTATGACGCAATGTACTTATTTTTTTAATTCAAATTTAATTTTAAGCAAAAATTGTGATTTCTACACTTTTCTTGTTTTTACATTGAATTTCGTCAAAGAAGCTCTTCATTTGTAAAAATGATTTAAATTGCATGTTGAATGAACCGAACAGTTAATTAAGAAAAATCGAATGCCAAAAGGAATTATACTAAACAGTGAAAATTATCAACCCGGACTTTCGATAGATTGCGTTATTTTCGGCTTTCATGACAACCAGCTTAAAGTTTTACTGATTAAAACTCCTTACGATAACAAATGGTCTTTACCCGGCGGATTTGTTCCTCTTGATCAGGATATTGATACTGCAGCCGTTACTGTTTTGAAGGAGCGTACAGGAATGAAAGGCATATTTTTAAGACAATTTGCCACTTTTGGAAAAGTAAAAAGAAATGACGAACACTTTGGAAACGCCGTTTTAGAGTATTTACAGATTCCTAAAGAACAAGGAAAGTGGTTTAGACAGCGTTTTGTAACAATTGGATATTATGCTCTGGTTGATTTTTTAAAAGCAATTCCGCAAAAAGAACACAGTCAGGAAATCATAGAATGGATTGACCATAAAGAAGTTCCGGAACTTATTCTAGATCATGCACTAATTCTGGATAAAGCTTTGAATACTTTAAGAATAGAATTGAATTTAATGCCGATAGGATATAATTTATTACCTGAAAAATTCACAATTCCGGAGCTTCAAAAATTGTACGAAACCATTTTAGACACAAAACTCGACAGAAGAAACTTCCTTAGAAAAATAACTAATATCGGAATCTTAACAAAGCTTGATGAAAAGAAAAATAATGTCGCGCACAAAGCACCAAATTTATATTCTTTTGATAAAGATAAATACGAAGAAGTCTTAAAAAACGGACTGAATCAAGGTTGGTAACCCCAGTATATTATTGTGAAAAGAAAACGACAGGTTTTTAAAACCTACTTGGTTTACTTTACGATTATCTCACAATAGTTCTAAAAGTCAAATTTACTCTAGGTTTTGAAGTTGTTTTAGTTGGAGGCAGTCGGTGAAGCCAATGCGTTTGCGTTTCATCTTTCATAACTAATAAACTTCCATGTTCTAATATCAACGAAACCGTTTCTTTGGTTTCTTTATGTTTGAAAGCAAACTTTCTTTCAGCACCAAAACTTACCGAACCAATGGCCCCATTCTTTTTTAAATCTTTCTCTGCATCGCTGTGCCACGCCATTCCTTCATCGCCGGAATGATATAAATTGAGTAAACACGAATTGAATATTTCACCTGTTTCTTGTTCAATAATTGCTTTTAATTCCAGAAGTTCCTTCGTCCACGGAAGTGCTTTTTTTGTGGTATTCGAATACGTATATTCAAAACCCGAATCTCCGTACCAGGCTACTTTTCGTTTTGTGAGAATTAATTTTCCAAAGATAACGGCCTCGTCATTTTTCCATTCAATAGTATTCAATAAAATATCCAAATAACGATTTGAATCTTCTCTCGAAAACAGTTTTCCGTAATAATTGACCGTTCCTTGTTTTGGGAGTAAGTTCGTTGTTTCGTCTATTTCGGGATTAAATAAGTCCATTTTTCCAGTTTAAATATTCGGTTTTCATGCAATGTCCGCAAGGTCTGAATCCGCTTTCTTTCGCTTCCTTTTCAGAAGAAAAGAAAACGCGGTTTTCTCGTTTCATTCTTTTTCCTGAACTGCATTTTAGTATTCCGTAAATTTTTAGTTTTCGGTTTCCACCAAAGCAAATTTCCGCATTTTTAATTTTAGTTCGGAGATTTAAATCTGAAATTTCAATATGTTGAATCATTTTTTAGAGGTTCAAAGGTTCAAAGGCTTGGATAAGTTGCTAATCTTTGCACCTCTGTACCTTTGCCTCTTTGTACCTTAAATTACGACAACGCATCATGAAAAATAATCCCCAACGTATGCCTTTCGCCCGAATGAATTTCACTAACACCATGTTTCATATTCACGCGATAATAACCTTTTGTGCCTTTTACAGGTTTGAAATTTGTTGTAAAAACCAAAATATCACCTTTTTTGGGTTTTAAAACAATTGCTTTCGATTGTGCTCTGGGTGTTTGTTGAGTCAGAATAAATTCACCGCCAGTAAAATCCTGATCAGGCTCATTTAGAAAAAGAACTATTTGAATAGGAAAATAAATAGCTCCGTATAAATCCTGATGCAAAGTATTAAAACCACTTTTACCATATTTTAAAATTAAAACGGTTGCTTTTAATTGGTTATTGAAGTGACATTGTTCGAGTAATTTTTCGTGCGTTTCGGGAAAAACAGTATTAATGTTTAATGCTTTCATCCAGACATTCGCAATCGGAGCCAATTTTAAATAAATCGATGATCGAATATCTTGAATCAAATCCGGCAATGGATAATTGAAATACTTGTATTCGCCTAATCCAAAACGATATCGTTCCATTATAACCGTTTTTCGATATAAAGTTGGATTATCATAATCGAATTTTAAATCTTCGCATTGCTCATTATTGAGGACTTTAGAGATTATTGCAAAACCATTTTCGTGCATAGATTCAGTGATGCTTTCCCAATTAAGAGAAGCAATTTTAGATTGTATATTTTGCATTTTTTAGATTGTTGCGATTTCACAAAAAAGGGCCGACAATTCTTCCGGTTTACTAAAAAAAGGAGAATGGCTGGTTGGCAGACTATATACTTTTTCGCAAATAGTTTCTGTATACATTTTTCTTTGTATGAAAGGTGTTACGGCCATGTCTTCAGTACATTCTATATAAAATCGAGGTACGCTGCCGTATTTTTCTTCAGATAATACTAAGGGCGTAATTCCAGAGGCTACAGGTTCATGGCTCAATAATAATTTTGCCAGTTGTGTAATAGAATCTTCACAATCATGATAAAGACCTTCTTTGTAAATTTCTGTTTGTAAAGTATGTGAATTTAACTCTGGATATCTGGTTACATAGGGTTTTAATACGCCATCAGTATCTTGAGCAGAATATTCACTTTGGGTTTTCCCGTTTGGAATTAAATAAGCGGCCAGATAAATCAATTTTTCGATTTTTTCTGGTCGATATTCTGCAGCCTGCGAAATCATAATTCCGTTTTTGCTGTGCCCAACAAGAATTACTTTTTCGTCTAAACTATCAATTAAATCGCAAATTTTATCTACAGCAGTTTTTAACGTAACATCCTGAATAGGTGTTTTGTCTCTTCCCATTCCCGGTAAATCTATTGCGATTGCTTTATGTCCTTTGCTTTCTAAAATTGGAATTACTTTGTGCCAGTTCCATGCGCTATGCCACGAACCGTGGACTAGAATAAATGTCTTCATTTTAATACTATTTAATTATTTATGAGACAAAACTACCATTGAAACCACGAAGATAAAATCTGTTTCTTGCTCAATTATAACTCAATTTGAGCACCTTCCCAGCCAATGATAGCCGTTTTTCTGGTATTTCCCCACATATAACCGCCAAAGGTTCCTGAAGATTGAATAACGCGATGACAAGGGATTAAAAAGGCTACAGGATTACTTCCAATTGCAGTTCCCACGGCTCTCGGAGCATTTGGTTTTTCGATTTGTTGTGCAATAGATCCGTAAGTTGAAAGTTGTCCCATTGGAATCTTAAGCAAGGTTTCCCAAACTTTCAATTGAAAATCGGTTCCTTTTAAATGCAATTTGATTTCAGATAATTTACTCCAGTCGTTTTGGAAAATGAACAAAGCATTTTGTTGTGCCAAATCTAATTTTCTGGAAAAAGCAGCATTTGGAAATTTGTGTTTTAAATCCTCAAATCCGATTGCTTCATTTTCGGCGAAAGCCATAAAACAAACGCCTTTTTGAGTCGAAGCAACGATAATATTCCCAAACGGACTTTCGGCAAAACTAAAATTAATTTCTAAATTTTTACCACCGTTTTTATATTCCGCGGGAGTCATTCCTTCAATATTTACAAATAAATCATGCAGGCGGCTTGTACCGGAAAGCCCTGTATCAAAAGCGGCATCAAATAATGTAGATTGATTGTTTTCTTTCAGAATTTTTTTGGCGTGTTCGACACTAATGTATTGCAAAAACTTCTTCGGACTTGTTCCTGCCCATTCGGTAAATAAACGCTGAAAGTGAAACGGACTTAAATGCACTTTTTCGGCAACCTCATCTAAATTGGGTTGTTCTTTAAAGTTTGCTTTGATATAATCGATAGCATCGGCAATACGATTATAATTTATGGTTTCCTGTATGTTCATGTTCGTTCAATTTTATAATGCAAATATCGACTGGTTTTTGCAGGCATAAAATCCGAAACTTGCTAATCTTCACTGCAGATTTTAGGATCACTATTTGTACGAATTGAAATAAAAAATATGAATTTTATCCAAATATCAAAGAAGGAATTCCTATTCCGATTGCAACTCCATAAATAACATCAGCCCAAATTATTCTTAAGATGTTGAAGACATAAATTAATCCAATGATTGGAAACGAAATTATGGCTAATATATTTTTATTTTTCATTGCTATTTTCGCTTCCTTAAATACATTTTCAGCATCTTGATTTGACGGAATAGCATGCATTCCTATTGAAACTCCCAGCCAAATTAAAAAATAAGATAATGGATGTTCAAGATTGAAAAACTTTATTGGCATATACGCAGGCAGGCAGATAAGTAAACACAAGAGCGTATTTACAAAGAAAGGCCCCATTGAGATTAAAAAAGTAGAGGTAAAGTTGTTAGAGTTTTCATGTATGACGTATCCTGCAGGATTTCCTACTCTAAAGTAACACGCATCAAAAACAGCGACTTTTCTAATTTTACAAAATAGCATATGTGCAAATTCATGCACAATAATTCCAGGAAACGATATAATAGAAATTAATTCACCAGGTATAAAAAACATATCTTTTACTTTTTAGTCCAACCGTTTGGAAATTGTTTAATAAATTCTTCTCTTTTTATTACTTTATGCGCATACATTCTGTATTCCAGAAAATTATAATAAAATTTAGCTTCTGCGCTTGTGCTGTCAATTGCATGTGCTTTTTCAAGATATTGATAACTCTTTATTTTTGCAGATTCATCATTTTTGGTAGCGTAAATACACGCATAAGCAGAAGCAACACTCGCATAAGAATCTGCTGAAGTAGAATCGATTTTTAATATTTCTTTGGAGGCAGATAGAAAGCCATCGTAATCTTTTTTGTCAAAACTAACGCCAATTTTGGCCTGATTAATAAAAAAATTAATGTTGTATTCTGGTGGAACTTTGCCTAAACAAGAAGTGAATTGACTCAATGCTTTTTCGCTGTCATCCTTTGCCAGTGATTCAAATCCATTATAATAAGCGGTTAAGATTTTTAGATCTTCGACTTCAGGAACTTCTTTGCTGGCCTTCTTCATTAATTTGGTAGCATTTGCAAAGTCTCCTTTATCAAAATAGTCATTCGATTCTTGAATGTTGCTGTAAGCATCATAATATTGCCAATTCCAATAAAAAGAAAAAAGAACGATTAAGATGATCGCGACAAAAAATGCTTTAACCCATGTTGGAAAAACACGATTTCTGACATCAGTTTCGCAATCAATACAATGTGGATATACGCCTATTTTATTTATTCGGTATCTCCAAAATCTTTAGAGCAGGCAGAGCATATTGTTGGGTCATATTTTTTTTCAATTGTTTTTCCGCTTAATTTTTCTTCATCTGAAAAATTAGCGTCAAAGCACGAATGGCAAAAAACTTTTTTATCAATAGTAATTGTTTCATTGAGAGGCACACTTTTATTGTCACAATTAGTACATTCTGTCTTTCTCATTATAAATTGGTTTCAAGTATAATTAATGATTTACTTTGTCTTGAATTTTGATGCCGAAGATATAAAAGTTTTTGAATGTTTTGTTATCAAAAAATACGATAGAAGATTAATTTATTGACAACTTAATTATGTTTAAGTTAATAAGTTGTAAATCATTAAATATGTTGAATTTAAGAAAATAGAAAATGCTTTAATATGAGTATCTTATGATGTTAACTGAAATGAATAATGTCATTTAAGATTATTTTTTGCAGCCGAAACACTTATCAATTTATATCCATTTTCAGTTCTTAAAAACTCAAAATGATCTTGCCCGGAATCGGCCTTGTTTTTTGGAGAGATTACGATATTTTTAACTGGATAAATCCATTCTTTAGGCTCTCTGCAATTATTAAAATAAATTTCGAACTCGTTTGATTCGAAAATGAACTTATTTAACCCATCAGACGAAACAAAATATTCAGTTTGTGCAGCATTAAGTTCCTGCAATTTAAGCTTTATGAATTTATAATTTTGAGAGATGAATTTAGTTTTAGGTTCATTCATCCAGCCATTTGGCTCTTTCCAATACGTAATTTTATCAAAAGAATGTTTTAGCAAATTGTCTTTAGATAAATCAGAAAGCAAATTGGTTTTTAACCAGGATTTAAATTCTTTGTCAAAATTGATAAAGGAATAATATTGACCGTCAACTCCGAGAAAATTTTCTCTTATCGGATCTTTACTCGGATCTTTAGATTTTTCTACAGAATAAAAATTCAAATCATCATTATAAGGGAAATTTTCGATTAAAACTTTATTGTTAGTATCGATTAAAAATTCTTTTCCTCCTTTCCAGAAAAAATGTTCTCCATCCATTTCTTTTTCAGCATCTTTTAATGCTATGAAAATTCCGTTTCTAACTTTTGTCAAATCACTGTAATCGGCTGGAATTACAATTTTTCCATCACCATTAAAGAAACCCATTTTATCTGTTTTAGGATCTTTAAAACGAATAAAACCTTCGTTTTCGCAATCAGGACCATTGTCGAAAATGTATAAACTGTCGCGACCAACTATTTTTCCGGCTTTGGTTAAATAATAGCTTTTCCAGCTATCCTTTTCTTCTTCACTTACAGCAATTATATCTTCGAATTTATGAGCAATAGTCATTCCCATAAATTTAGGTTCTATTTTGATGTTGCCGTTTTTATCTTTAAAACCTATATGTGTGGTGTCTTTATCCCAAAATGAAATCCAAATATCTTTATTTTGGGCAAATGCAGAATATCCCAAAAGCAGAAATGTACAAAGAATAATACTCTTTTTCATGAAATTTATTTATCGTAGGTGAATTTCTAATTCATTATTTTTTGCTTCCTCAAAGCAATCTGAACAAAGTGTTTTAAAGTCGGCATTAGTTTGAAAATCATCAGTCCATTCCTCACCATTATCCAGAAGATATTGTTCGCATGCTCCGCACCATGCAATTTGCGGTAAATCTTCTTCGGCTTCTGAATAAAAGAAACCTACTTTTTCTTTAAGGTCTATCGCCATTGCAATATGAATACAGGTAAAAGACATTTCTTTTGAACCGTGTACTTCACATAAAACATTTTCAATCATATCTTTTTCTTCTTATTTTTGAATAGTTCCTAAGTTTCAAATTTAAACTTAAAATTTTACGAGTTACATATAATCTTTAATTAAAATATAGATTCTTGATTTAAATATCGCTGTGAAGTTTTAGATTTGAATCAAAAAAGAAAACCCGACAGGTTTTTAAAACCTGTCGGATTTAAAAATAAGTACTTAAGATCCTTGTCTTGTAAATTTAGCTGTTTCGATCGCTTTTTCTAAGCTTTCTACTTTTATTGTTTCTGATTCGACCTCAGCTTTTGCCTTGCTTACTTTTTCCTGAGATTTGACTATTTGTTGTTTTAATTTTTCAATTTTTTTTTGATGATCAGGATCATTGCTGCTTTCTGGGGCATTTTCAATATTTTTCAATTGTTCTTGTTCTTTTTTCAAATCATCTTCATAATCCCATGCTTTTCTTGCCAGCTTTATTAATTTTTGTTCTTCTCTTGTTAATTTGGTTTGTGCCTTTTGTAAACGACTTACAGAAATAGGTTTCATAGTTGGCAACTGTACTAATTGCGGTGGCCTTTCGTCTTGCATTGGAAATAGATTATTGGTTCTCGGTCCCATTTTTGAGTGATTAAAACTTTGTGCATTCGAACACACAGATATAAACATTAATAGGATTGCAATCAAAAAGATTCTCATAATTTAGGTTTCAGATTTGGTTTTTGGTTATCAAAAATATGCTTATATTTTAAAAAGACATGAAATATCTATTTTAATTTTAAGGTTCTTGATTCCCGTTTGCGTGAGGGATAGCAGGAAGCTACCAAAGTAGCCCGAATAGCCCGACAGCATTTAAGAAAAGGCCAATGAACGCAAAGATAATTAGGCCTTTTTTTAAATGGTGGCACGCCAAAAATGATTTTACATTGAAGATTTCTGATTTTAGATTAAAAACAAAACCCGACAGGTTTTAAAAACCTGTCGGGTTTGATATAGATAATCGAAGAAATCTAAAATCAGAAATCTTCAATCTAAAATTTACTAGTATCTGTAGTATTCTGGTTTGAACGGACCTTGAACTTCCACACCAATATAAGCAGCCTGATCGTCACGTAAAACTTCAAGTTCAACGCCTAATTTAGCTAAGTGCAAAGCAGCAACTTTTTCATCTAAATGTTTTGGTAACATATAAACATCATTGTTGTAAGCAGCGCTGTTTTTCCATAATTCAATTTGAGCCAAAGTTTGGTTTGTAAATGAGTTACTCATTACAAAACTTGGGTGACCTGTAGCACAACCAAGGTTTACTAAACGACCTTCAGCAAGAATGATGATATCTTTTCCGTTGATTGTGTATTTGTCAACTTGTGGTTTGATTTCGATTTTAGATGCACCGTGGTTTTTGTTCAACCAAGCCATATCAATTTCGTTGTCGAAGTGACCGATGTTACAAACAACAGTTTTGTCTTTCATTTGCTCGAAATGAGATCCAAGAACGATATCTTTATTTCCTGTAGTTGTAATGATGATATCAGCATTAGCAATTACAGTGTTTAATTTTTTAACTTCAAAACCGTCCATTGCAGCTTGTAAAGCACAAATTGGGTCAATTTCAGTAACTGTTACAATAGATCCTGCACCTCTAAAAGAAGCAGCAGTTCCTTTTCCAACATCACCGTATCCACAAACGATAACTCTTTTTCCAGCTAACATTAAGTCAGTTGCACGACGTACAGCATCTACAGCAGATTCTTTACATCCGTATTTGTTATCAAATTTAGATTTAGTAACAGAGTCATTTACGTTAATTGCAGGCATTGGCAATGTTCCGGCTTTTACTCTTTCGTAAAGTCTGTGAACTCCAGTTGTAGTTTCTTCAGACAATCCTTTAATTCCAGAAACCAATTCAGGAAAACGATCAATAACCATGTTAGTTAAATCTCCACCATCATCAAGAATCATGTTCAATGGCTTTCTGTCTTCACCAAAGAATAAAGTTTGCTCAATACACCAGTCAAACGATTCTTCGTCAAGACCTTTCCAGGCATAAACCTGAATACCTGCAGCAGCAATTGCAGCAGCAGCCTGATCCTGAGTAGAGAAAATGTTACAAGATGACCAAGTAACTTCTGCACCAAGAGCGATTAAAGTTTCGATCAAAACCGCAGTTTGAATTGTCATGTGCAAACATCCAGCAATACGAGCACCTTTTAGAGGTTGTTCATCTTTATATTCAGCACGAAGCGCCATTAAACCTGGCATTTCAGCTTCAGCTAATTCAATTTCTTTTCTTCCCCAAGCCGCTAGAGAAATGTCTTTTACTTTGAAAGCCACAAAAGGCGTAGTTGTAGTACTCATTTATAGTATATTT
Source organism: Flavobacterium chryseum (assembly GCF_004362015.1). Lineage (GTDB taxonomy): Bacteria > Bacteroidota > Bacteroidia > Flavobacteriales > Flavobacteriaceae > Flavobacterium. The sequence continues at coordinate 311,641 of NZ_SNWW01000003.1, read as the reverse complement.
GTATATTGTAATATTTTTTGCAAATTTACGTAATAACTTTATAATTTTTACTAACTTATATAAGATTTGTGAAATGTTTAATTTCTTAATCTATAGCATATTAGTTAAATAATAGTTTTTAGAAGCTAATCCTGCTGTCCACTATATCTTTTGTGGTGAACCCCACCACAAAAGGATGCCGTTCCCATCAGGGCTAGAAACACCAGACATTAAATTAGAAGTTTCATTTTCAAAAGAAAAAATAATTTATAATTCACAACTCATAATTCATAATTAAAAAAGAATGCCTTTATTTCAAACCATACAATGCAACGAAACCACCAAGCTTTTAATTTGGGAAATAACCGAATCTTTTGAGGAGTTATTAAGCAAAGTAGTTTTAAAAGAAAAAACACAGTTGAGGTTGAACGGAATGAAATCTCAGTTGCATCAACGTGCTTTTTTGAGTGTTCGAATGCTGATTCAGGAAATGGGTTTTACAGATCGCGACTTGCATTATGACGAATTCGGAAAACCTTATTTTGATTGTCATAATTATATATCAATAACACATTCCTACCATTTTGCAGCGATAATTATCAGCCATGAAACCGTTGGAATTGATATGGAACTGCAACGCGAAAAAATCCTCAGAATCGCTGATAAATTTGTCGATACAGAATTCAATTACTTAAAGAAAGATATTTTAGAAGAATATGTCAAAAAACTTACTGTAATCTGGGGCGCAAAAGAAGCAATCTTCAAAATCAGAAACGAAAAAGGAATCAGTTTTAAAGACCATATACAAGTTGAAGATTTTTCTTTAACCGAAAATCAAACAGAAGCGAGTCTTCATTTTGATGATTTGGTAAAAGATTTTGATGTGCATTATAAAGAAATCAAATCAGATCACTTTGATGGAAATTTTACTTTGGTTTATGCTTTTGAGAAATAACCGTAAAGTATAGTCTTTGCGAGGAACGAAGCAATCTCACTTGCTAAATCAATTCGCGTTTTTTACTAGTGAGATTGCTTCGTTCCTCGCAATGACACAAAAATCGATAATTATTCAGAAGAATCCTCAGCCAATTTCTTACGATGCTCAAACATACTCACAAATAAAAATGTTCCCATTTTTCTGGCGCGACGTTTTAGCGTTTCTACATTTTCTCCTTCAAAATATTCATCCAAAGTCTGAAACCAAAAGTTAAGCCAGATTCCGAATTCATTCGAAGTAATCTGTCCGTCAAAATGCTCGTCGACTTTGTTATGAACTTCATGCGGATTTCCTTTGTATTTTTTTACGGCAAAGAGATTGGTTTCCCAAAAATCAGTTAGCTTTTCCAGATGCGCGTCCCAATCTTTAATCATCGTATTAAAATAAAAGCCGATTTCTCGATCGGCTCTTATCTTAGAATAGAACTGATGTACTAAAAAAGAAATATCAGCCCTGTTTTCTATTTGTTTTCTCATACTATAAAATTATTGAGAATGATAAATAAAATGCTTAACAAAACACTTGTCAGAATGAAGTTGAATACCACTTTGTGTTTCATTTGTGCTAAAATAGATGTATTTGCTAATATACAAGCCAAAACAATTATTGCCAATTGTACCATTTGTCCAATTGAAGTTCCGTGAGAAAGAATATACATTGCTGCAGCCGCACCTAAACAGCTTTGGCCAATTACAGCCATTGTTGCAGAACCAATATAGTTTTTATTGAAATTTTCGAATGTTGTTTGATATAGTGTCATGATATTGAGATTTTTATACCACAAAGATACAGGCACTATAGGGCTGTGTTTTATGACTTAAATCATAAAACAGGAACTTTTTTATCGGTATACTTTCCTGTTTATAATCTTCAAAACCCCTTTTTTTTCTAAAGCTTTAATGGTTCTAATAACAGTTTCTACTCGCAAACCTGTTAAATCTCCAATCTGCTGGCGTGTGAAATTAATGAGATAACCGTTAGCGTCTTTCTTAAAATTAAAATAAGCAATTCCGTGGTCGATCAGTTTTAAGACACGATGTTCTGGTTCTTGCGTAGACATTTCGGCCGCCATAACCGATTTGTAATACAAACGCTGCGCTAAATTTTCGATTATTTTAAGGCTAATGACAGGATTTTCTTCTAACAATTTCATGAAGTTAATTTTAGGCAGCAGAAAAATTTCGGTATCCTCAACTGCGATTGCATTGGCAGGATATTTTTGGTTTAAAAATAAAGGCGGTTCACCAAAAGACTGTTCTTTATAAAATATTCCCTGAATAAATTCGCGGCCATCATCATTATAATTGCTCATTTTTACTTCGCCCGAAAGAATTTGGTAATAATGAGTTGGTAGATTTCCTTCTTCAAAAATAATAGCTGTTTTATCAAAAAACTTCTTCACAGCTCCATATTTTTCTAATAATTCAGTAGCAATCATAATCTTGTTTTTTGGATTGTCAAAAGCCTTCACGCAAATATAATTCATTCAAAATTGTTCTTCTGCATTAAAAAACTTTTACTTTTACGCCAATTATGCAACAAAAAATACCCAAAATCTACGAGCAAATTATTCAAGCCAAAAGAAACGGACAAAAGTTATTGGCCATTCTTTTAGATCCGGATAAAATTGTCTTAGAAAATTTAGAAGGTTTGTTACAAAAGATAAACCAATCGCCGGCCACACATATTTTTGTGGGAGGAAGCATTGTACAGACCACTATCTTAGAAGAATTGATGGCAATATTGAAACAAAAAACAAATTTGCCCGTTGTTATATTCCCAGGTGATCCTTCGCAAATTTCACCTCAGGCCGATGCTATTTTGTTCTTATCATTATTATCAGGCCGAAATCCGGATTATTTAATAGAATATCAGGTACGTGCAGCTCCAATTCTTAAAAAAACCAATCTTGAAGTTATTTCTACGGGATATATTTTGATAGAAAGCGGAAACGAGACAGCCGTAGCACGTGTGAGTAAAACAAAACCGCTTAAAAGAGAAAACCTTGATTTGGTTTTGGCAACCGCTCAGGCTGGAGAAATGTTAGGAAACAAATTGGTTTATCTGGAAGCCGGAAGCGGAGCCAAGAATGCTGTGCCTGTGGAAATGATTGAGTTGATTTCGCAAAATATTGAAATTCCTATAATTGTTGGAGGAGGAATTGTAGATTTGCACGGGATTCAAAAAGCATATAATGCGGGTGCAGATTTAGTAGTTATTGGAACTGCTTTTGAAAACAACAGTCATTTTTTTGATTCTTAAAATGATAACCAAAAACAACCGCCCCAAATGATTGATTTTTTTTTAGAAAGTTATAAAAATGCTCCTTTGTGGCATATCGCTTTAGAATTTTTAGTCTTTGTATGTGGAATTTTAAGTGTTTGGTTTGCTAAAAAAGAAAACATTTGGGTGTATCCAACAGGTTTAATTGCTACTGTAATTTCGGTTTACCTCTTATATATTGCAGGTTATATTGGTGATATGATTATCAACGGATATTTCTCTGTAATGAGTATTTATGGTTGGTATGTTTGGGCAAAAGGAGGAACAAAAGAAGATAACTTACCAATTACGAGAACTAATCGTAATGAAAAAATAATCGGAATCTTACTCTTTTTTGTCACCATTTTTGTAGTTTTCGGCATTTATAAATATTTTGATTACGAAATTAAAGCTGACAATTATGTCGATATGATTTCATCAGGAATATTTTTTGCAGGCATGTGGTACATGGCCAGAAAAAAGATCGAAAACTGGACACTTTGGATTATTGGTGATATTATTGTAGTGCCTCTTTACGCCTATCGTGGCTTAGGGATGCTGTCACTTCAATATTTAATTTTTACAATTTTAGCTATTTCAGCTTATTTAGAATGGAGAAAAATCTTAGACAGCAAAAAACAACAATAATAAAAATTGCTTTATTTGGTCCTGAAAGCACAGGAAAAACCACTTTAGCAAAACAACTTGCCGCATACTTTGAAACCGAATGGGTTCCTGAGTTTGCACGCGATTATTTGCAAAATAAGTGGGAAGAAAATCAGCATATTTGCAATGCTGATGATATGATGCCTATAGCTTACGGACAAGTTGCTCTGGAAAATCAAAAACTTGCATCTTCAAAAAAATATTTATTTTGCGATACCAACTTAATGGTAACTAAGGTTTTTTCTGAAATGTATTATGGTTTCTGTGATCCTGCTTTGAATGAAGCAGCACTAGATCATGACTACGATCTGTTTTTCCTTACTGACATTGATGTTCCTTGGGAAAAGGACGATATTAGAGACACGCCAAAAGGAAGAGAAACGGTATTTTCGGTTTTCAAGCAAACATTAATAGATACTAAAAAGCCCTTTATTACCCTTTCGGGAGATGAGGAATTTAGACTGGCAAAGGCTACCGCTATTGTAGAGAGTTTGACAATTGCGAAACAAAAAGGATTTTCATCTCGTGATTTTGTTGAAATTTATAATCATGGAATTTCTTTTGATACTATATTAAAGCAACTTGAAATTTTTAAAGACGGAATTGCAAAAAGTAACTTAATAAGTCCTGCAACAATCAACAACGGAATTTTAAGTTTGACCGAAGAAGATTTTCAGGAGAAAGCCAATTATTTTGATCTTCAAAAAGCAAATCTTAAATTAAAGAAATTCGTTCCGGCTTCTGGAGCGGCAAGTAGAATGTTTAAGTTTTTAAGCACATTTTTGAGCGATTTTGACATTCAAAAAGAAACGATTAATGCTTATGTAAACAGAAAAAAAGACAGCAATTTATCTATTTTTATAGTAGCGATGGATAAGTTTCCGTTCTTCAATGCTGTCGATAAAAAGCTCAGAGAAATCTACCCTAATTTCGAAACTTTAGGAAGAGACTATAAAAATTACTACTTTATAAAAACATTATTGTCTTCAGATCATTTCGACTTTGCAAATAAGCCAAAAGCAGTTTTGCCATTTCATCAATATAAAACTCATATTGCTATTCCTATAGAAGAACATTTACATGAATGCGTGCATTATGCAACTTCAAATCAGGTTTCGAATTTGCATTTTACGGTTTCAGAAATACATCAAAGTCAGTTTGAGAAGGAGATAGAATTAGTTAAAGAAAAAGTCGAAAATTCATCAGGAGTTAAAATTAAAATTGGCTACTCTTACCAAAATAAAAGCACAGATTCTATTACCGTCAATGCTAAAAATAAAATTGTCAGAGATAAAAATGATTCTTTGATTTTTAGACCCGGAGGACATGGCGCTCTGATTGAAAACTTAAATAAGCTTGATGCAGATATCATTTTTATAAAAAACATAGATAATGTAATTCAAAATCATATTGATCAAATTGCGTTGTATAAAAAAGCTCTAGCGGGAATTTTAATTAATGTGCAGCAAAAGGTTTTTGGTTATTTGAATGCTATTGAAAAACAACATGTTAAACAAGATGATGTTGAAGAAATTGTTTCTTTTTTAATGCAAAAGCTAAATATTGAATTGAATAAGGATTTTAATAAATTTACTTTTGAAAATAAAATCATTAAGATTAAAGAATTATTAAACAGGCCAATACGTGTGTGTGGAATGGTTAAGAATGAAGGTGAACCCGGTGGGGGACCATTTTGGGTTATAAATGATAAAGGATCGGTTTCGCTGCAAATTGTAGAGACATCACAAGTAGACTTAACTAATGCAAAACAAGTCGAAATATTAGCAGAAGCAACACATTTTAATCCGGTTGATTTGGTTTGCGGAATCAAAAACTATAAAAACGAAAAGTTTGATCTTACACAATTTACCGATCCTAAAACAGGATTCATAGTAGAGAAAAGTGTTGAAGGAAAAACGGTAAAAAGTTATGAATTACCAGGTTTATGGAATGGTGCAATGGCAAATTGGCTGACTATTTTTGTTGCAGTTCCGTTAATTACTTTTAATCCTGTAAAAACCGTAAACGATTTATTAAAACCAGCGCATCAGCCACAATAATGGACATTGACAAAATCATATCAGAGCTTAGTTTTAAAGCCGTTAGAAGCAGTGGTGCCGGCGGACAAAACGTAAACAAAGTTTCGTCGAAAGTTGTTTTAACTTTTGATTTGAATGCTTCTCAGGCTTTATCTGAAGAAGAAAAATTGCTTTTACAAACTAATATAGCACCAAGACTAACAACTGAAAATATCTTAATTCTGAATTGCGACGAAGACAGAAGTCAGCTTAAAAATAAAGACATTGTTATAAAACGGTTTTTAGAAATTATCAAAAAAGGATTATTTGTTCCTAAAATTCGAAAAGCAACCAAGATTCCAAAATCAGTAATTAAAAAACGAATTAAGGATAAAAAGAATATTTCTGAAATAAAACAATCACGAAGAAAACCTGATTTAGATTAAATTTCAATTTATAAATTCCAAATTCAAAAAAACTCACTTCATGAAGTTTCAACTGGAATTTGGAATTTAATTTTTGGAATTTGTTTTTTATACACTACTTTTGTCCCGTCTCAAAGGGGTGCTCTAAATAACGAGCTGAGATCATACCCAACGAACCTGAGCGAGTAATGTCGCTAAGGGAAATAAACGACAAATTTTTAGCGTGCACACTTTACTTTGTCGTGAAACAAATTTATTAATTTAACAAAAAGAATAATTCCCCCTTTTATTCGTAATTTTTTACGGATGAAAACATTTTTTGAAGGTACTTTTAAAGGTGCTAAGTTACAAAGGTTCAAAGGTTCAAAGGTGAACTGTAAATCTATTTTCTTTCTTCTTTCTTCTATTTTCTATTCTCTTTACTCTTTCGCTCAGGAACAGGATTCTACCAAAGTCAATAAACTTGATGACGTGCTAGTTTCAGCAGTTCGTGTTACTACAAAAACGCCGGTTAGTTTTAGTAATCTGGATAAAAAAGATATAAAATTTAGAAATCTCGGTCAGGATATTCCAATTCTTATGAATTATTTGCCTTCGGTTGTAACCACTTCTGATGCTGGAAATGGTTTTGGATATACCGGAATCAGAGTCCGCGGAAGCGATGCAACAAGAGTAAATGTGACTATTAACGGAATTCCATACAATGATGCCGAAAGCCAGGGAACCTTTTGGGTAAATATGCCTGATTTTGCTTCTTCTGTAGAAAGTCTACAATTACAGCGTGGCGTTGGAACTTCAACAAACGGTTCTGGTGCTTTTGGTGCCAGTTTAAATATGCTGACAGATAATTATGCATCTAAAGCAAATGGTGAAATATCAAGTTCTTACGGAACTTTCAATTCTCGAAAAAACACCGTGAAATTTAGTACAGGTTTATTAAACGATCATTTTGAATTAGCCGGACGTTTGTCTGCCCTTAAATCTGATGGATTTATTGACAGAGGAAGTTCTGATTTAAAATCATATTTTTTGCAAGGAACGTATGTTGGCAAGACGACATTAATTAAAGCTTTGGCTTTTGGGGGAACTGAAAAAACATACCAATCCTGGAACGGTATAGACGCTGAAATGCTAAATAAAGACCGAAGATTTAATTCTGCCGGAATGTATACTGATGAAGCCGGAAATACCCGTTTTTATGATAATGAAACTGATAATTACCAACAAGATCATTATCAATTGCACTGGAACGAATCATTTTCGGATAAATGGAGTGCAAACTTAGCTTTGCATTACACAAAAGGAAAAGGCTACTACGAAAATTATAAAGAAGATGCCGATATGGCTGAGTATAATTTACTGCCTGTTGGAGTCATAACTACAACTGATTTAGTGCGTCAGAAATGGTTAGACAATGATTTTTACGGAACTACTTTTTCTGTAAAATATAAGGAAGAAAAACTGGATGTTATTTTTGGTGGTGGCTGGAACAAATACGAAGGCGATCATTACGGAAAAGTAATTTGGGCAAGATACGCTTCACAATCAGAATTGGGAGATCATTATTACGATGATTATTCAACAAAAACAGACGGAAATATTTTCGCTAAAGCCAATTATCAATTTACAGAAAAATTAAGTTTTTACGGAGATTTACAATATCGAAATGTAAAATACAAAGCCAACAGTTTAGAAACAGGTTTGGTTGACGACAACTTTAATTTCTTTAATCCAAAAGCAGGTTTGAATTTTGAAATCAATCAAAAAAACACCCTATATTTCTCTTACGCCAGAGCCAATCGCGAACCTAACAGGACCGATTACGAAGGCCGAAATGTAAGGCCTGAAAAACTGAATGATTTTGAATTAGGCTGGAGATTCAATTCAGAGAAATTTCAACTGACTTCAAATCTATATTATATGGCATACAAAGATCAATTGATTTTAACCGGAACCCTTGATGATGTTGGATCGCCAATTCGTTCGAACAGTGAAAAAAGTTACCGTTTAGGTTTTGAAGTTGATGCCACTATTAAATTGTCTGACAAATTTCTATTGCGACCAAACTTTACTTTAAGCAGCAATAAAAATGTTGATTTAGCTGTTGAAGGTCAAAATTACGGAACAACAGATATTGCTTATTCTCCATCAGTAATTGCAGGAAATATTATCATTTACAGTCCAATTGAGAATTTTCATATCTCGCTATTACAAAAATATGTTGGTGAACAATACATGAATAATATTGAATTGCCGGCAGCAAAATTGGCTGATTATTTTGTAAACGATTTGAATGTATCTTACGAAATAAAACCGAAATCTATTTTTAAATCGATTATAATTACTGGATTAGTCAATAATGTTTTAGACAAAAAATATGCTTCAAACGGATATATGTATGATGTTTATCCGTACTATTATCCTCAGGCGGGAATTAATTTCTTAGCCGGATTGACTTTAAAATTCTAAGAGATTTGATCCAATAAAAAAAGCCTGAAAATTTTAAATTTTCAGGCTTTTTTTATTTAATTGTAAACGTGAACAACGCCTCCGGAAAATTCAACCCGATATTGTTTCATTGGATATTCCTGACCTCCCTGTCCGGTAAACAGATTGTAAGAAGTTTTATCGCAGGAACAAACAGCATTTATACCATCAATTGTCATAGCAGTGCACGATGCTAAAGGCTGGTTTGGGCATGCAGCATCAAAAGCAGTGTAAGTTCCTTCACCCGTTTTCATAACAATTAAGCCTTTCGCGCCATAGTTAGAAACAAAAACCGGATTGCTAATATAGTTAAGGTTATTATAAGCGGGCAAACTAGTATTAAGATAAGCATTAACCGAATAATTAGGTATTTTAGGATTGCTATTGCTTCTATTGTTATCACTACAAGATAAAAATACAGAAGTTAATACGATGAAGAGCCAGAATTTTTTCATTATTTTAGAAGGTATTAGTGAAACAAAATTAAATTATTTAGTTTTGAATTCTATATGATTAACATATAATTATGTACTATTAAAAATAATAGTATATTTGTAATACAAAATCCCGTTCCGATGGGATTTTTTGTATTTATATAAACGATGAAGTTATGAGTAAAGTATCTTATTATACCGCAGAAGGATTAAAAAAATTAAAAGATGAATTGGAGCACCTGAAAAGTGTGATGCGTCCAAAAGCATCTCAAGATATAGCAGAGGCAAGAGACAAAGGAGATTTATCTGAAAATGCAGAATATGATGCGGCAAAAGAGGCGCAGGGTTTATTAGAAATGAGAATTTCTAAACTGGAAGAAGTATATTCTAATGCAAGATTAATTGACGAATCACAACTAGACGTTTCAAAAGCGTTGGTACTTTCTAATGTAAAAATTAAAAACCAAAGCAACGGAATGGAAATGACCTATACACTTGTTGCAGAAAGTGAAGCTGATTTGAAAACAGGAAAAATCTCAGTAACATCTCCTATTGGAAAAGGTTTACTTGGAAAATCTGTTGGAGAAGTAGCAGAAATTACAGTACCAAACGGAGTTTTGAAATTTGAAATCCTTGAAATTTCAAGAGACTAATTTTTTATTGTTTAACTGTTTAATCGGTTGTAGTTTAATCGTTTAAAAGTCAAAAAGCAAAAATCTAAGAAGTCTAATATCTAAAAAGTCTAAAAATCTAAACAATGTCAATATTTACCAAAATAGTAAACGGAGAAATTCCATCTTATAAAATAGCTGAAGATGAAAATTATTTAGCTTTTTTAGATGTAAATCCAAATGCGAAAGGGCATACACTTTGCATTCCAAAACAAGAAATCAATAAGATTTTTGATATGGATGATGAGTTGTATTTAGGATTAATGAAGTTTTCTAAAAAAATTGCAATTGCATTAGAAAAAACGGTTCCTTGCAAAAGAGTCGGAATGGCAGTTGTTGGTTTAGAAGTTCCTCATGCGCACGTACATTTGATTCCGTTAAACGAAATGGATGAAATGCGTTTTCATAATAAAGTTTCTCTTTCTAAAGAAGAGTTTGAAACTTTGGCTAAAAGTATTGCGGCTAATTTATAGAATCGCTTTATGAGACTGAGCGAAGTCTAAGTTCAAGTAACATAAGGTTTTGATAATAAAAAATATAAAGTGTAGTAAAATAATTTGCTACACTTTTTTATTTAACTGAATCTGAAAAGTAGTTCCTTTTCCAATTTCAGAGTGTAAAACCTTTATTTTTCCGCTATGATATTCCTCGACAATTCTTTTAGTTAAAGATAGTCCCAATCCCCAACCACGTTTTTTTGTAGTATAGCCGGGTTCAAAAATGGTTTTGAATTGTTTTTTCGGAATTCCGGTTCCTGAGTCTTTAACTTTTATTTTTACATGATGCGCATCTTGCTCAATATAAAGGTCTAAAGTTCCCTTTCCTTTCATAGCATCAATAGCATTTTTTACCAAATTTTCGATTGTCCAGCTATGAAGCGCGGGATTTATCATGGCTAAAATTGGTGTTTCCGGAACATGATATGAAAACGCAACCTGTTTAGAAAAACGAGATTGCAAATAATTATAAGTATCCAGCGTTTCAGCAATAATATCATGGGGCTCTAAAACAGGAATTGATCCAATTTTAGAAAAACGATCTGTAATAGTTTGTAAACGATCAATATCTTTCTCGATTTCTAATGTAATGGATGGATCGATTTCTTCTGTTTTTAAAATTTCAACCCAGCCAATTAAAGAAGATAAAGGTGTACCAATTTGATGAGCCGTTTCTTTTGCCATTCCCGCCCACAGCTTATTTTGAGTTGCCATTTTGGTGCTTTTATAGAAATTATAAATCAAAGCGCCACACAAAAAGATAATCAGCAATAAAGCAATCGGATAATATTTAAGTTTATTAAGTAAGGCTGAATTTCCGTAATATAATTTTTGATATTTTCCCGGAGAATATTCAAAAACAATCGGTTCGTTTTCGCTTTGAAGATTTCTCAAAAACTGCATTGATTTCTTCTCGTTATTTAATATTTCTTCAGGTACATTTCTGGTAGTCAGAATTTTGTCGTACATTGTTAGTATTACAGGAATAGAAGTGTTGTTGCTCGAAATTTGAAGCGGAAGTTCAAGATCAGTGTTTTCGTCGGCATTAATTAGTGCGATTTGTGCATTTGCCAAAAGCTTCATTTTGATTCTTTCCTCATTTTTAAAAATTTGGAAAAAAGTATAAGTATTCCAGAGAATCAGAGTAATGATCGAAAAGGAAATAAAAATGATGACCCAACGAGTTGTATTTCTACTTTCAGAAAAACGCATAAAGTAATTTTTGTGGTATAAATATAACGAAATATACACATTTAATATTTTGTATTGCGTTAAACATTTTTGTTTTTAAGTCAAAAACTATTTCTTTTGCTTAAACGATTTCTATACTTTTGTAGTTGCCAAAACGAGATTTGGTTAAAAAGAAAAAGTATGATTAGCATTGATCCAAAAGAGATTTCAACAGCAAAATTGCACGGCTATTTGCAAAGTACTGTAGGGCCAAGGCCTATTGCTTTTGCCAGTACAATGAGTACAAAAGGAATACCGAATTTATCGCCTTTTAGTTTCTTTAATGTGTTTAGTGCCAATCCGCCAATTTTGGTTTTTTCACCGGCAAGACGCGTGCGCGACAATACCGTTAAACATACTTTGATCAATGTTGAAGCCACTCGTGAAGTAGTAATTAATGTAGTTAATTATGATTTGGTACAACAAACATCATTAGCTAGTACAGAATATGCAGAAGGTGTAAACGAATTTATAAAAGCCGGATTAACACAAATTCCGTCAGATTTGGTAAAACCCTATCGTGTAAAAGAATCTCCGGTGCAGTTTGAGTGCAAAGTCACACAGATTATTCCGTTAGGAACAGAAGGCGGAGCAGGGAATTTAGTACTTTGCGAAGTGGTTAAAATTCATATTGATGAATCTGTTTTAGATGAAAATGGAGGTATTGATCAGCATAAGATTGATTTGGTTTCGAGATTAGGAAATAATTGGTATTCAAGATCTAACCAAGGACTTTTTGAAGTCGCAAAACCACTTACAACTTTAGGCGTTGGAGTAGACGTGATTCCGAATAATGTCAAGGAAAGCCCTTTTTTTAGTGGAAATGATCTTGGTAAATTAGGAAACATCGAAGCCTTGCCTACAACAGAAGAAGTTAGTATATTTGTGAAAGAAAATTTTTCTGTGAAAGGAGTTTTAAGCTCTGATGATCAGGAAAAAATATACTTAGAAGCTAAAAAATACCTTGATAATGATGACGTTGAGTCGGCTTGGAAAGTACTTTTAGCAAAAAAATAAGAAAAGAAACAATAATAAATATAGACGAAGATGGAAGTTACAGGAAAAGTTAAAGTGGTTAACCCAGAGCAACAAGTTAGTGCCTCATTTAAAAAAAGAGAATTAGTTGTTACTACTGATGAGCAATATCCACAACACATTTTAATCGAATTTACACAAGATAAATGCGATTTATTAAGTAGCTATAAACAAGGAGAGGCAGTAAAAGTTTCTATCAATTTAAGAGGAAGAGAATGGGTTAATCCACAAGGAGAAACCAAATATTTCAATAGTATTCAAGGTTGGAGAATTGAAAGAGTAGCTCCGGAAGGACCTGGACAAACTCCTCCAATGCCTGCTGCAGAAGCATTTGCTCCGGCTACTAATTTAAACGAAGACGAACCGGACGATTTACCTTTCTAAAAGAGTTTAAATTTCAAAAAACAAATTCCAAATTCCAAATCATTAAAGTGTATTTGGGATTTGGAATTTTGTTTTCCTCTCAGTTTGTGTCATTTCGACCGAAGGGAGAAATCACATCAAGTATTCGACAACAGTGCGTGATCAGCGTTGTGTGATTTCTCCCTTCGGTTGAAATGACACAGATTACATGGAATTTGGAATTTTCAACATTGGAATTTTATTTAAAAAATGTATTACATAGATAAAGATTTATATTTCCCTCCAGTTTCAGAAACCGATGAAGAAGGAATTCTTGCAGTTGGCGGCGATTTAAATCCAGAGCGGTTGAAGCTGGCTTACAGTAATGGTATTTTTCCTTGGTTTAATGAAGGAGAACCAATTCTTTGGTGGTCACCGGATCCCAGAATGGTTTTGTTTTTGGATGAATTGATAGTGTCTAAAAGCATGCGGAATATTTTGAACAGAAAGATGTTTAAAATTACCTTTAATCAAAATTTTGCCGAAGTCATTTCGAACTGCCAAAACATAAAAAGAGAAGGTCAGGACGGAACCTGGATTTCAAACGAAATGATTGATGCTTATTGCGATTTACATGCACAGGGAATTGCAAAATCTGTTGAGGTTTGGCAAGATGAGGTTTTAGTTGGTGGTTTATATGGCATTGATTTAGGTAATGTTTTTTGTGGTGAAAGTATGTTTTCAAAAGTATCGAATGCATCAAAGGCGGCTTTTATTACTTTAGTAAATTATTTAAGAGAAGGAAATTATAAACTTTTAGATTGCCAGGTTTACAATCCGCATTTAGAAAGTTTAGGCTGTCGCGAAATTGATCGTGATGAATTTATGTCTATTTTAAAAAGTTAGTAAAAATGAGTACAATTCATGTTGTAAAAGAAATTTATATTTATCCGATAAAAAGCCTGGCAGGAATACGTTGCCAAAGCGCTTTAGCTGAAGAAATGGGATTCGAAAATGATCGAAGATGGATGTTGATTGATGCTGAAAATCAAATGATAACGCAAAGAGAACATCGAATTATGAGTCAGTTTTATCCACAGATTTCAGAGGAAAAAATTGAAATTATTTTTGAAAACCAAAAACATGAATTTTTTATAAATGAAAATTTAGACCAACCAATTGATGTAAAAGTTTGGGAAGACGATAGCGAGGTCGTTGAAGTAAATAAAGCAACTTCAAAATGGTTTAGCGACAAGTTAGGTTTCGAATGTAAATTGGTCAAAATTATCAGAATTGGAAATCGTAAACATGAAAGTTCTAAATTAAAAGAAACCTTCAATGTAAGTCTGGCTGATGGTTATCCGTATTTATTAGTCGGAACAGAAAGTATGGATTTCTTAAATGAAAAATTACAGGATAAAATCTCTGTTTTAAGATTTCGTCCTAACATTGTCATAAGCAGTCAAAATCCTCATGAAGAAGATTATTTTGATACTTTTAAAATTGGAGAAGTTCAATTTAAAAATATAAAACCTTGCGGAAGATGTATTATGGTTAATAATGACCCTAAAAACGGCAAACTAAAAAAAGAACCACTAAAAACCTTAAGCAAATACAGAAACGTAAATAATTCAGTTTTATTTGGAACTAATATCGTGAGTTTCAATTCAGGAATTATTAGTGTTGGAGATGAAGTTGTTTTCTAGAAATTCAGTTTTGTAAAGCTCCAATTTAGCGTATTAAACAGCACTAGTTCATTTTTTAAGACAGGTAATTCTAAAATTAATTTTAGGGTTTCATGTGCCATCATTGTGCCAATAATTCCCGGTAAAGTTCCTAAAACACCATTCAAATTACAATTCGGAACATCTTTTGGATCTGGTATTTCCGGAAATAAATCACGCAGATTTTTACTTCCTTTATGATTAAAAACGGCAACCTGACCTTCATACTTTAAAATACTTCCGTAAACTAATGGTTTTTGAAATTGAACGCAGGTATCGTTGACCAAATAGCGTGTTGCAAAATTGTCTGAACCATCAACAATTATATCATATTGTTGAATAATGTGCGATGCATTTTCTAAAGTCAATTTTTCGGGAATTGCTTTAACTTCAATTAATGGATTCAGTTTTGAAACGACTTCTTTTGCTACAAGAGCTTTTTCCTGACCAATTTCATTTTCGGTATATAAAATCTGCCGATGTAAATTGTGAATTTCAATCGAATCAAAATCCATAATTCCAATAAAACCAACTCCAGCCGTTGCAATATATTGTAAAATGGGACAACCCAAACCTCCGGCTCCAATTACTAATACCTTTGCTTTTTTGAGTTTTTCCTGACCTTCATCTCCGATTTCCGGAAGAATGGTTTGTCTGTTGTAACGTAAAAATTCTTGTATAATGCTCATTGTAATTTTAGATTGCTGATTTTAGATTGAGGTTGGAATTTGGAATTTTTAGTTTGGAATTTCCTTAATTGAAACTTTTGTCCCAATCTTTCCAAACGGGTTCGTAACCGGAGTTTTTTATGATTTGGGCAATTTCTTTTGCAGAACGCTCATCGCTAATTTCAAATTGCTCTAATGATTGCGGATCAACAACATAACCACCCGGATTTGTTTTAGATCCAGCGCTCATACTGGTAACGCCAATGGGAATTATATTGTTTCTGAATTTTTCGTTTTCGCGTGTAGAAATCGAGATTTCCAAATCCTCATTCCATAAACGATAAGCACAAATAAGTTGTGTCAAATCCTTATCGTCCATAACAAAATTCGGTTCGATAATGCCTTCCGCAGGTCGAAGTCGAGGAAATGAAACAGAATATTTAGTTTGCCAATATTTTTTTTGAAGATAATCTAAATGTAAAGCATTAAAGAAACTATCCGTTCGCCAATCTTCCAAACCTAACAAGACGCCTAAACCTATTTTATGAATTCCAGCCGTTCCAATTCGGTCAGGAGTTTCTAACCTATAATCGAAGTTTGACTTTTTACCTTTTGTATGGTATTTTTTGTAAACTTCCTGATGATAGGTTTCCTGATAAACCAAAACCGAATAAACACCAGCTTCATGCAAACGTTCATAATCTTCTGTGGAAAGTGGCTGAACTTCAACAGAAATAATCGAAAATTGTTCTGTGATCAAAGCAATTGCATTCAGGAAATAATTAATATTTACGGTATAATTTGCTTCGCCTGTAACCAGTAAAACATGATCAAAACCTGTTTCTTTTAAAGCTTGAACTTCCAGTTTAATTTCATTATCAGAAAGTGTTTTTCGTTTGATTTTATTATCTAAACTAAATCCACAATAGGTACAAATATTCTGGCATTCGTTGCTTAAATAAAGCGGCGCATACATTTGAATGGTTTTTCCGAAACGTTTTTTGGTGATTTGATGGCATTGTTGAGCCATTTGCTCTAAATAATTTTGAGCAACAGGAGAAATTAAAACTAAAAAATCATCGAGATTTCGTTTGGTTTTGGTTAAAGAATATTCGACATCTTTTGATGTAGTTTTATATATTTTAGATTGAATGGTATCCCAATCATATTGCTCAAAAACTGATTTGAATGTTTTCATTGTATTGTTTTTTTTTACGCAGATTTTGCAGATTTAAGCAGATTAAAATTGATTTTAATTCAAGTCATGCTCTTTTATATTTTATTTGCTATTCTTTTTATATCATTCAAAATATTTAAGGTATTAAAATTTACGAGTAAGCCTAACCTCTTATTAGCTAGTCGGAGATATGTTGCAATTTGTTTATAATGTATTGGCGCCAATTCTTCGACAGATTTTAACTCAATAATTACTTTATCCTCAACTAATAAATCAAGTCTAAAGGCAGGATCTAATATTATTTCATCATATGGAATTGTTACTTCAATGTGCTTTTGGACTTTTAATTCTAGTTTTTCCAATTCATAAAACAATGCACTTTCATAGACAGATTCAAATAAGCCAGGTCCTAAATTGTTATATACTTTAAAAATTGCTCCTCTAATTTTATATGATATTTCATTTTCCATCATAATTCTTTACTTTGATCTCAAAACAAAAATAAAGAATTTTCTTTCATTTTTAATCCACTATTAAATTGATCAATCAAAAAAATAAATCAATTTTAATCTGCTTAAATTTGCAAAATCTGCGTGAAATAATTATTCATATAAAAAAGAAGTCAAAGGACTAGAAGCCACAGCATAATTTTGCTGAATAGCAATTCTAGCTTCAAAAGCTTTTCGGCCTGCTATAACAGCTTCCTTAAAAGCTTCAGCCATTAATTTAGGATTTCCGGCAACGGCAATTGCGGTATTTACCAAAACAGCATCGGCACCAATTTCCATTGCTTTTGCGGCATCAGAGGGAGCGCCAATTCCCGCATCGACAATTACAGGAACATTGCTTTGTTCGATGATAATCTCCAGAAAATCAATCGTTTTTAGACCTTTATTGCTTCCAATTGGCGAACCCAAAGGCATAACAGCGCAAGTTCCTGCATTTTCTAAATGTTTGCACAAAACAGGATCAGCATGGATATAAGGCAAAACAAAGAAACCAAGCTTGGCTAATTCTTCTGTCGCTTTTAATGTCTCAATAGGATCCGGCATTAAATATTTTGGATCCGGATGAATTTCGAGTTTTATCCAGTTTGTTTCTAATGCTTCACGAGCCAATTGAGCAGCAAAAACAGCTTCTTTTGCATTTCTGGCGCCTGAAGTATTAGGCAATAAATTTATTCTCGGATGTTTTAAATGCGATAAAATAGCATCAGTTTCAGTTTCGAGATCAATGCGTTTTAAGGCAACTGTAACCAATTCACTTTCTGAAGCTAAAATCGCTTCTTCCATTTGTTGGTTAGAACCAAATTTTCCCGTTCCGATGAATAGGCGAGAGTTTAAGGTTTTATCTCCAATTTTAAACAATGACGTTTGCATATAATTTTTCGTTTAGCTGTTTAATTAATTTCTTTTTTTGATCACTCTCTGTAATCATTCCTGAAACGGCAATTCCGTGAATTCCGGTTTCCATTAACGGATTTATATCTTTTAATGTGATTCCTCCAATGGCATAAACCGGAATCTCAATTTTGTTTTTTTTCATTTTTTGAAGAATTTCAAAATAGCCTGATAAACCCAAAATCGGACTTAATTTTTCTTTTGTTGTGGTAAACCTGAAAGGTCCCAAACCAATATAATCACAGCCATTTTTTACATGATTTTCAATATTTTCAAAGTTATTTGCTGTTCCTCCAATGATTTTGGTATTTCCTAAAATGGCTCGTGCTTCATCAATTTTCATATCTGATAAACCCAAATGAACCCCGTCAGCCGCGATTTGCTGTGCGAGATATAGATTGTCATTTACAATAAAATTGGCGAGATATTCTTCGCATAAAAGCTTTACAGCTTCGGCTAAAGCAAAAGTGCTTTTTGCATCTTGATCTTTAAATCGCATTTGTATCCAGTCGCATCCTGCATCTAGCGCCTGATGAATATTATACAATTGTTCTTCGATTGTTTTTCCCTGTGAAATGTATTGCAGTTTATGATACATAATGATATCCTATTAAAGTTGAAGTTGAACTCAGGTATTTTTCAATGTAGGTTTTAGCATTTTTGCAGGCTTCCGTAATAGGTTGATTTAGGGCTAAATTGGCTGTAATAGAAGAGGATAATACGCATCCCGAACCATGTTTTTCGGAACATTTTTTTTCTGAAGACAAAAAGTCGATAATTTCATTTTTAAGAAATAATCTATCCGTACCAACATTTGCGGTATTATGTCCTCCTTTTAATAAAATAGGAGTTTGAATTTCATTTTCTAACAAAAATTTATTTTCAGGAAATCCCGGAAATAAAAATTCCATTTCATGATAATTAGGTGTAATCAAATCAATTTTAGATAGGACTTTTTCTAAAAATAATTCATCTTCAATCTTTGTAAATTCAAATTTTGTAGATGATTTTAAGACTGGATCCCAGACAATCTGCGTTGCTGGAGAAAGCAGTTTTACAGTAGAAAGAATTCTGTTTAAATATTCTAAAGAAGGCATAATACCAATTTTTACAGCGCTAATTGTGTAGCTTTGAAATAAAGTTTCAATAGAACGAATTACAAAACTCAAATTAGTCCATTCAATGGCATGAAACTCATTTTCAGTTTGAATGGTGTTGGCCGTTATAATGGCAAAACCAGTAACCTGATGCTGTTCGAATGTTTTGATATCTGCCAGAACACCTGCGCCTCCTGAAGGATCAAAACCAGCTATACTGAGTACGAACGGACGATTTTTTGACATAATTTAAATTGTTTTATTGGATTTTCATTCTTCCAGATACTTCCTAAAAGTGCGACATCATCAAAACCATTTTGGAGTGTTTTTTCAATATTTTCAGCATTAATTCCGCCTAATGCGATAACTTTTGCTTTAAAATTGGTTCTTGATTTTAAAGATTCAAAAAGATTCTCTCTTGGATGATAATCTTCTTTTGAAATGCTGGTAAAAACCGGACTTAAAAAAGCGTAATCAAAATCATTTTCTAAAGAATTGAAATCTTGAATGGAATGTGTTGCTGTTGATTTATACTTACAATGTTTTGGAAAGATTGAGGGATTATTAACTTCGTATTTTCTTTCTTTTTCAGAAAAATGAAATCTGTTAATTCCAAAATTTTCCGCCAGATCATGATGATTATGCAATACCAATTTAGAACGATGTTCTAATTTTATCTGATGAATAAAGGAAGCCATTTCAAATTCAGAAAAATCAGGTTTCCGAATATGAAGCAAAGACAATCCTTCTTCAAACAAAGAATTAATAATGCTTATTTCAGCTTCAATAAAAGAAGGATTTGTTATCACAATCATATCTTTTCTCTTTATTCTTTCCTCTATTTTCTAAATATAAATCTCTTTCCCTTGCTCAATAAATTCTTCTGATTTCTCCTGCATACCTTTTTCGGCTGCGGCGACGTCGCGAATTTCCTGCGATATTTTCATAGAACAGAATTTAGGTCCGCACATCGAACAGAAATGGGCCACTTTTGCTCCATCAGCAGGAAGCGTTTCATCATGAAATTCTCTCGCTGTGTCAGGATCAAGTGAAAGATTAAATTGGTCTTCCCAACGGAATTCAAAACGTGCTTTACTTAAGGCATTATCACGATATTGCGCACCCGGATGACCTTTTGCCAAATCTGCAGCATGAGCAGAAATTTTATACGTTATTACGCCATCTTTTACATCTTTTTTATTGGGTAAACCCAAATGTTCTTTCGGTGTTACATAACACAACATGGCGCAACCGTACCAACCGATCATTGCAGCCCCAATTGCCGAAGTAATATGATCATAACCCGGAGCAATATCAGTAGTTAATGGTCCTAAAGTGTAAAATGGAGCTTCATGACAATGTTCTAATTGTTTGTCCATATTTTCTTTAATCATATGCATTGGTACGTGACCAGGGCCTTCAATAAAAACCTGAACATCATGTTTCCAGGCAATTTTGGTTAATTCGCCAAGAGTTTCTAATTCGGCAAATTGAGCGGCATCGTTAGCATCTGCAATAGAACCCGGACGCAAACCATCGCCTAAAGAAAAAGCAACATCATATTGTTTCATAATTTCGCAGATTTCTTCAAAATGGGTATACAGAAAGTTTTCTTTATGATGGAATAAACACCATTTCGCCATGATCGATCCGCCCCGGGAAACAATTCCGGTAACGCGATCAGCAGTTAAATGAATGTAACGCAGTAAAACTCCTGCATGAATCGTGAAATATGAAACGCCTTGTTCTGCCTGTTCGATTAAAGTATCTCTAAAAACTTCCCAGGTTAAATCTTCGGCAATTCCTTTTACTTTTTCTAAAGCCTGATAAATTGGTACCGTTCCAATTGGGACTGGTGAATTACGAATAATCCATTCTCTGGTTTCATGAATATTTTTTCCCGTTGATAAATCCATAATCGTGTCTGCACCCCAGCGACACGCCCAAACTGCTTTTTCAACTTCTTCTTCAATGCTTGAAGTCACAGCGCTGTTTCCAATATTTGCATTAATTTTCACTAAAAAGTTGCGCCCAACAATCATCGGTTCACTTTCCGGATGATTGATGTTGTTTGGAATTATGGCTCTTCCACAAGCTACTTCGCTACGAACAAATTCAGGAGTAATTTTACTTTTTGGCGTGTTAGCTCCAAAACTATGTCCGTTGTGCTGGCATCGCATCGCTTTAGTTTGCTCGTTTAAGAGTTCAATTCTTTGGTTTTCACGAATTGCAATATATTCCATTTCTGGAGTTATAATTCCTTGTTTGGCGTAGTACAATTGCGTTACGTTATTCCCTTTTTTAGCACGTTTTGGCTGATGTAAATATTCGAATCGAAGATGATTTAAACTTTCATCTTTTAATCGGCTTTGACCGTAATCAGAACTTATTTCTTCAAGAATTTCAACATCATTTCGATTCAGAATCCAACTTTCGCGTAAGCGCGGTAATCCTTTTCGAATGTCAATTTCGATGTTTGGATCTGTGTATGGACCAGAAGTGTCATAAACCGTTACGGGCGGATTTTTCTCGATTCCACCATTTGAAAGTTTCGTGTCGCTAAGAATAACTTCACGCATTGCAACTTTTATGGGATGAATTTCACCGTTAACATATACTTTTTTGGAGTTTGGAAAAGGTGTTCTGGAAATTTGTTCTTCGTTAGTCATAGGAGAGAAGTTATGAGTTATAAGTTATGAGTTTGTAGAGGCGCACAGCAGTGCGTCTACGCCATATATGTTATTGGAATTTGTCCCGAAGTTTCGGGATTGATTTGGAATTTTATTTCTAACCTCCCTGTGTAGCAGAAATGATTAGAATTTCATCACTTTCTTTTACGAGGTATTCGTTCCAGTTGAGTTTTGGAACAACAGTATTATTAATGGCAACAGCAATTCCGTTTTGTTTATTGGGAATTTCGAGATCGAGTAATGACTGAATGCTAAGTGATTCAGCATTGAAATGTTTTACTTGTTGGTTGATTTTTAATTCCATTCCTTTTTGAATTAGTATAGTTATACTTTAGGAATGGCTACAATTACGCATAGAAATGCGCGCAGAAGTCATCTTACTTTTCCCTACGCTAGTATGAACTAGATCAGGTTCAGAGGGTAAAATCTCAGCCTACAAAATTGTAGACACCCCTAAAGTGTGAAGCAAATGTAGTAATTTTTTGTTTGGTTGTTTAAAAAAGTTTCAAGTTTCAGGTTTCAAGTTTTTGTAAAACCGAAAACTCAGACTAAAAACTGAGACTTTTTAGTTTGTTCTTTTCCAGCAATTTTCGGCGTGATCATTGACCATTCCGGTTGCTTGCATATGTGCGTAAATTACGGTTGAACCAACAAATTTAAAACCTCTTTTTTTTAAATCTTTACTGATTTCATCTGAGAGTGGCGTAGTGGCTGGAACATCTTTTGAGGTTTTTGGATTATTTATAATAGGTTTTCCGTTGGTGAATTTCCAGATATAATCTGAAAAACTTCCAAATTCCTGCTGTACTTTTATAAAAGCCTGAGCATTTGAAACGGCTGCTTTGATTTTAAGTTTGTTGCGGATGATTCCGTTATTTTGCATTAAATCTTCGATTTTATCTTCAGAATAATTAGCAACTTTTTTGTAGTCGAAACGATCAAAAGCAACTCTAAAATTATCTCTTTTGTTTAAAATGGTAATCCAACTCAATCCTGCCTGAAAGGTTTCGAGAATTAAAAATTCAAATAAAGTAGGATCGTCATAAACAGGAACTCCCCATTCTTCATCATGGTACTTTTTATATAAATCGCTGGTTGTACACCAGCCGCATCGTATTGGTTCCATTTTTTATTTCAAATGTATAAAAAAACCTCAAATCAGTTAAGATTTGAGGTTTTCAAAATTATTAATCTGTAAGAATTAGATTTTTTTGTAAACGCTGATAGTTGACAAAGTTACACCACTTTCTGTGTATGTAATTTTTGTTTTTAATCTACTACCTGTTAATTCCAGTACTTCTAATACTTCAGTTTCGTCATCTCCTGTATATTTTCTTGTAATTTTGCTACCATCTTTTGTCCATGTTCCAGTTTCAGACGATGTATTACATTTATCATTTGTATATTCTGAATAAGTATCAGTAAATTTACCATCTTGTAAATATTCTGCAATTTCAGTTTTGCAACCTCCTTCATTTTGAACTGGTCCTACTGCTTCTTTTCCGTCATAACCTACTCCAACTTCTGTAAGTTCCCATTTTCCTTCTAAAGTTCCTTCATTATCGTCATCACTACTACAAGATGATGTTGATAAACCTAATGCTAATACTGATAAAAAAAGAATGCTTAATTTTTTCATTTTTGGTCTGATTTAATTGTTAAAATTTTTAACAAAAATAGCATCTTTTTTGACATTTAAGCAGCTTATAATAAGTATTTTCGGCCTTAATTAACATTTTTTTATAATATACTGAAAATCAAGTGTCTGATTTTATGATTTATTTTCCTATTTGCCAACTATACCCTTTTACACCGGGAATATAAGCAGAACGGCCAATTATGACAAGTTCATGGTATATTCTTTTATCGTGCTTAATGCCAATTGCGCTTCCGGAGGTGTAGAGTTTATTAGCTTTAAATCTAATTTTCATTAAGCCGTCTTTAAATTTTGCATCTGAAACTTTTTCTATAAACCAGGTCGAACGCCATTTTACTGCAATTTCATCTTCGGCAGTTTTTGTAATGCTTTTTACTATTTTAACAGCTTCTTCAGGAATTTCAAAATTTTGGGTTAATTGTTTTTGAGTTAAAGTCTCGCCAATTTTACTGCCGGAAAGAATCTTACGTAAATTAGCAAATGTCATTAAAGTTTTATTGCCCTCTTCGCTGAGGTCTAGCGTGTTATTTACCGGTGTATCGTTTTGAATTTGTGGGATGACTGGAATTTCATCTTTGGCAATAAAATTATTTTTTTTATGAGAGTTCATCTTTTTAAGATCATTCGTAATGGCTACAGTATCTAAAGAAGTTGTTTTTAGCGTTTTTTTAGGAGCTGATTTTAAAGCGCTTACAGGACGTAAGATTTCTTTCTTGGGTGGTTTTTTCTGATTATCGCAACCATAGAAGCAATACGTTACTATTAGAAGTATAAGTATATAAGTTTTTTTCATTGCGATACCTTTATCTAAAATTAAGAATTATTTTCTTCTTCTTCTAAATATTTTTTAATCAAATGATGTCCTGCATAAATAAGTGGAGTTAAAACTACCGCAACAGAAAGTTTAAACACATAACCTGTTAATGCAGAAGAAATAAAAGTATCAAAATCAATTTTTCCGGGTAACCAAAATGCAATTCCAAGTACGATGAAAGAATCAAATAGTTGTGAAATTACTGTTGATCCCGTTGTCCTCAGCCATATTTTTCTTTCACCGGTTCGTCTTTTAAAAAACCAAAATATCGAAACGTCTATTAATTGAGATGCCATAAAAGCAATTAAACTTCCTACGATAATCCACATACTTTGCCCAAAAACAGCCTGAAATTGTTCATCATTTACAGGACTAATTCCTTTTGCAGCGGGAATTACGATGGCCATAAATAAGATTAAAAAAGCATATGCAATCAAACATGCAGTTATCAAAGAAAGTTTTTTAACACCCTTTTCTCCAAAATATTCGTTGATTAAATCTGTAGTAAGAAAAACAATCGGCCATGGCAAAATTCCAATACTCATTACAAATGGTCCAATCTGAATTAATTTCCCTCCTATTAATTCTGCTACAACAGCATTCGTTATAAAAATTCCGGCTAGAATTACAAAAACAATTTCTTTTTTGGTTTTAAACATTGTGGTCTGGTAAATGATAATTCAAATTTAAGCTATTTAAATATAATTTAATAATGGATTATATTTTTAAAATTGAAGGTTTTTTATAAAGAGAATCTCAAAGTTAAAGTTCACTTTGGTTAATGATTTTTGGTTACTTTTGAGTATAACCATTTTTATTATCTAAAAATCAATTAATGAGAATGAAAAAATTAATGTCAGTTTTTATCATGAGTACAACATTTTTTACGGCTAACGCACAAACCAATTCTGATAATCCATTGTTAAAAAAATGGACAGGGCCTTACGGAGGAGTTCCTGCTTTTAATGAATATAAAGTTTCCGACTTTAAACCTGCAATAGAATTTGCGATTCAGGAAAAACTAAATGAAATCGATGCTATTGCCAACAATCCACAAGCGCCAAATTTTGATAACACAATTGCTGCTCTGGAACTTTCAGGTAAAACAATTTCGCGAGTTAATACCGTTTACGGCATCTACAGGTCTAATTTAAGTAGTCCTGAATTTAATGTTGTTGATAGAGAAATGTCTCCTAAATTTTCTGAATTCAGAGATAAAATCAATCAAAATAAAAAGCTTTTTGCGAGAATCGAAACCTTGTATAATGCCAAAGAAAGCAAAAAACTGACTAGCGAACAACAACGATTAATTTGGTTGTATTATACTAATTTTGTTCGTGAAGGCGCTAAGTTAAATGAAAAAGACAAAGAAAAAGTCACTAAAATCAATCAGGAACTAGCAACGCTTTTTACACGTTTTAGTCAAAATTTATTGGCAGAAGAACACAATCAATACGTTGCCCTAAAAGCAGAAAGTGATTTTGATGGATTGCCTGTTGAAGTAAAAAATGCTGCAATCGCCGAAGCAAAAGAAAGAAAAATTGATGCTTTAGGAATTATTGCGAACACACGTTCATCAATTGAACCATTTTTGACATTTTCAAATCGCAGAGATTTGCGTGAAAAAGCTTTTGATATTTTTGTAAAACGTGGTGATAATGGTAATGAAAATGACAACAATTCTACATTAGTTTCTATTTTACAATTGCGCACAGAAAAAGCAAAATTATTAGGATTTCCTACTTTTGCAGATTGGAGTTTGTCTAATAAAATGGCAAAAGATCCGAAGAAAACACTCGATCTTATGATGTCAGTTTGGGAACCGGCTGTAGAAAAAGTACATCAGGATGTTGCAGCAATGCAAAAAATAGTAGATACTGAAGGAGGTAATTTTAAAATTCAGCCTTGGGATTATCGTTTTTATGCTGAAAAAGTTAGAAAAGCAAAATATGATCTAGATCAAAATGAAGTTAAACCTTATTTGCAGCTTGAAAAATTACGTGAAGGGATGTTTTGGGTTGCCGGTGAATTATTTAATTTGAGTTTTAAACCAATTACTAATGTTCCCGTTTATCATCCTGACGTTCGTGTTTGGGAAGTAAGTAATAAAATTACCGGAAAAGCCGTTGGCCTTTGGTATTTTGACCCTTATGCTCGCGCAGGAAAGCGTTCGGGTGCGTGGATGAATTCTCATCGTGATCAGCAGAAACTTGACGGAGATGTGCTTACAATTGTATCTAATAATTGTAATTTTATAAAAGGAGCAGAAAATGAGCCTGTTTTAATTTCCTGGACTGATGCCACTACATTGTTTCATGAATTTGGACATGCATTACACGGTTTATGTTCAAATGTAACGTATCCGAGTTTGGCCGGAACTGCGGTTGCGAGAGATTATGTTGAATTTCCGTCGCAACTATTAGAACACTGGCTGGCTACTCCTGAAGTGTTGAATAAGTTTGCTTTGCATTACAAAACCAATCAACCGTTACCACAATCATTAGTGGATAGAATTGAAAAAGCAGCAAATTTTAATGAAGGCTTTGCGACTGTAGAAACAATATCAAGTTCATTAATTGATATGAAGCTTCATTTAGCTACAGAAACTATTGATCCTCATAAATTTGAGAAAGAAAACTTAGATGTGCTTCATATGCCATCTGAGATTGTAATGCGCCACAGAATTCCGCAATTTGCACATATTTTCTCTAGCGATGGATACGCTGCAGGTTATTATAGTTACTTGTGGGCTGATGTTATCAACGCTGATGCCTACGAAGCATTTACAGAAGGAAAAGGGCCTTATGATAAAGCAGTTGCAAAACGACTTTATGATACTGTTTTTAGCGTAGGAAATACGATTGATCAGGAAAAAGCTTATGAGAATTTCAGAGGAAGATCTCCCAAGTCTGATGCTTTAATGCGTGCCAGAGATTTTCCTATTGTCGATAAAAAATAATAGAAAAAAGCAGCATAAAAAAAGCCCGAATAAATAAATATTCGGGCTTTTTTATATTGAAATAATATATTAACCTAGAGTAACTCTTTTGAAACCTGTAATTTCAACATTGTATCCTTTAACATAATCACCAACTTTTTTACTATCATCTTTGATGAAGTTTTGATCTAATAAAGCTTTTTCCTGATCTAAAGTTGTATTGTCAGAGATGAAACGCTGTACTTTTCCTGGAATAATTTTATCCCAAATTTGTTCTGGTTTACCTTCGGCTTTTAATTCAGCTTTAGCATCTTCTTCCGCTTGTTTGATAACTTCTTCAGTTAATTGAGAGTAAGAAATATATTTAGGAACATTTTTTAAAGTTTTTCCTAAACGTTTTGCTTCTTCATTATCCTTTTCGATTACAGCAATACGAGCAGCAAGTTCAGATTCAACGAAAGCAGGATCAAAATCTTTGTAAGATAATGTATCAGCTCCCATAGAAGCAACTTGCATAGAAACATCTTTAGTTAAAACGTCAGCGTTAGGAATTGCAGCAGAAATTGCAGTTAATGCAGCAATTTTGTTAACGTGAACATAAGATCCAACGAAAGCACCTTCTAAAATTTCAAAACCACCGATTTCGATTTTTTCACCGATAACTCCAGTTTGCTCGATTAATTTTTCAGCAACAGTAAGTCCGTTGAAATCTGACGCTAAGAATTCTTCTTTAGAAGAGAAATTGATAGCTCTTTCTACTAATTCTTTAGCTAAAGTTACGAAAGCTTCATTTTTACCTACGAAATCTGTTTCGCAGTTTAAAGTGATGATTGCTCCTTTAGTGTTGTCAGCATTAACAAAAGAAACAGCAGCTCCTTCAGAAGACTCACGGTCAGAACGGTTAGCAGCAACTTTTTGTCCTTTTTCTCTTAGGACTTGAATAGCTTTATCGAAATCACCATCAGCTTCAACTAAAGCTTTTTTACAGTCCATCATTCCGGCACCTGTAGTTTGTCTTAATTTATTTACGTCTGCAGCAGTAATTGTTGCCATAATATTTTGAATTTTAATGTTAAAAGTAAAAATTCCATCTTTTAAATTCCAAACTCCAATTTTATTAAATTATCAACATAACGTTTTTAATTTGTGCTTGGATTTTGGAATTTAAAATTTGGAATTTAAAATTTGATTTATTCTTCAGTTGCAGGAGCAGCAGCTTCAACAGCCGGTGCAGCTTCAACATCTGGAGCAGCAGCTTCAGTAGCTGGAGCTTCTTCTGTGAAAACTTCAGCTTCTTTATCAGAACCTCTGTCAGAAAGACCGTCGATTACAGCAGCAGTAACTAAAGATAAAATTTTGTCAATTGATTTAGAAGCATCATCATTTGCAGGAATAACGTAATCAACCTCTCTTGGGTCAGAATTCGTATCAACCATTGCGAAAACTGGAATGTTTAATTTTTGTGCTTCTTTTATTGCGATATGTTCAGCTTTGATATCTACTACGAACAATGCAGCTGGTAGTCTAGACATGTCAGCGATTGAACCTAAGTTTTTCTCTAATTTAGCACGTAGACGATCAACTTGCAAACGCTCTTTTTTAGATAACGTCATGAAAGTACCATCTTTCTTCATTTTATCAATAGAAGACATTTTTTTAACTGCCTTTCTGATAGTTACGAAGTTAGTTAGCATTCCACCAGGCCATCTTTCAGTGATGTAAGGCATGTTTGCAGCCTTTGCTTTTTCAGCAACGATGTCTTTAGCTTGTTTTTTGGTAGCTACGAATAAGATTTTTCTACCTGATGCAGCGATTTTTTTCAAAGCTTCATTAGCTTCTTCAATTTTTGCTGCAGTTTTATATAGATTGATAATGTGAATACCATTACGCTCCATATAAATGTAAGGGGCCATATTAGGATCCCATTTTCTAGTCATGTGTCCAAAGTGAACACCTGCTTCTAGTAAGTCTTTTACTTCTATTTTGTTTGCCATTTTTGTACTAGTTTACGTTCTGTTGATTAGCAATGTCCCGTTTTGGATTTAATGATTTAAAAATTTAAAGATTTAAAAGTTTCAGTGAAATCTTTTAATAATTCAATTTTTTTAATTTTTCAATCCCAGTTTCATTTAGATGCTAAACTATTTCCTACCTCGATAGGAGAGCAACAACAACTGTGTTTTTTAATTTCAATAAATTGATGATGTCTTGTACCATATGCACAAGACAGGTAATATTAACGTTTAGAGAATTGGAATCTCTTACGAGCTTTCTTCTGACCGAATTTCTTACGTTCAACCATTCTTGGATCTCTTGTTAATAAACCTTCTGGTTTTAAGATAGCTCTGTTTTCAGCATTTACTTCACACATAACGCGTGCTAATGCCATTCTTACAGCTTCTGCCTGACCAGTTGAACCACCTCCGTAAACGTTTACTTTTACATCAAAGTTGTTTACATTTTCTGTCATAGACATTGGTTGTAAAACTTTGTATTGTAAAGTTGCAGTTGGAAAGTAAGTTGCGAATTCTTTTTTGTTTACAGTGATTTTTCCTGTTCCTTCAGAAACATATACACGTGCAACAGCGGTTTTTCTTCTACCGATTTTGTGAATAACTCCCATTACTTAAGATCGTTTAGGTTAACAGTTCTAGGTTTTTGAGCGCCTTGTTTGTGCTCAGATCCTACAACAACATTTAGATTTCTAAAAAGTTCAGCCCCTAATTTATTTTTAGGTAACATTCCTTTTACAGCTTTCTCTACTAGTAATGCAGGGTTTTTAGATTGCAATACTTTAGCAGTTAAAGTTCTTTGTCCTCCTGGGTAACCTGTATGACGCATGTAAATTTTGTCATTCATTTTTGTACCTGTAAGGTTAATTTTTTCTGAGTTGATAACAATTACGTTATCTCCACAGTCAACGTGCGGTGTGTAACTTGGTTTGTACTTACCTCTTAAGATCATTGCAACCTTTGAAGCAAGACGACCTAAGTTATGACCTTCAGCGTCTACAACGATCCACTCTTTCGTTACAGTGGCTTTGCTAGCTGAAATTGTCTTGTAGCTTAATGCGTCCATAATATTATTTTAATTAAACATTCCATCCCCAATAAAGGGGATGCAAAAGTACAATTAATTATTTTAAAACCAAATACCTGAAAAGATTATTTTATGTACTGAAAATCAGCGTCTCCCTTTTTTATTTAAAAGAATAAAAAAAACCACCTTCACAATAACGCGAAGGTGGTTCAATATTTAGAATTGTTTTGTTAAACAATAAATAAATTGGCAATATCTACAACTTGTTGCGTTGTAAGTGGCTCATCATAAGCTTCAGAACCTGCCGCAGCTCCAAATAAAGTTGAAGTGTTGTATCCTGCCTGCATCGTAACTCCTTCGCCAGCATAAACAGCTTGTGTTGCTGCGGGCATTCCGGCACCTCTTTCTTCATTTGAGATCCATCCTTTTAAGCCGCGTAAGCGACGTACTTCTGATGCATGACGTGCTTCTACAGAATGTATTTGTAATGCTGCTGTTAATAAGTCCGGAGTAGTTATTAAATTTGCTGCCTGACCTTTATATGCTCTAACACCTGTATCTTCAAAAGCTTGAGCTAATGCTAAAAACGTTGGGTAATCATTAAAAGGATCAAATGCTCCTCCAACAGTAAAATCAAAAGTTGGTTTAGGAACAAAATTAGCACTTGCTGTTCCGCCCAATCCTGTAATTAAAAAATTAACGTGATCTGCTTCGTGTGCTGATATTTGCTGAAAAACTTTTAAGTCACGCCCGCCATTTTCTGATGCCGGAATTACTCCAGAATCTAATGCCATAGCATAAAATTCATTTTCAAGATATTCTAATGTTAATGCAAACTGCAGAGCTCCAATTGGAGTCGCTGGTGTTGCAGTGATATCTTTAGCTAATGCTTTATTCGCCATAGCAGATAATCCGAAAGGGATAGATGCCAGCGCAAGATTTTTCCCAATGCTTCCAAACTGATTAAAACTATCTCTTCGAGAACCAGTGCTTCTCATTAAGCTATCATCAGTAAAAGTTTCTATAAATTTTAAAATATTCATAATTTCTAAGTTTTAGCTAGTTAAGATTAAGGTAAATATTTGGCAGTAAATTTTGTGGTAATGAAACCTCCCGCAATTGGTAAAATTTTAGAAGGATCTTTAGCAGCATCTAATCCGCTTGAAGTACTTACAATATCATCACCCGCAAAATCACTAGAATTTGGGTTAATTAAGCTTCTGATTGCAGAAGCATGACGTGCTTCTACCGAAACAATTTTTCCTGCTAATAATAAGTATGCAGGAGTTTTAATTAGTTTTCCGGCTCCATTATAAGCAGCAACTCCAGTATCTTCCAATGCTTTTGCAGTAGCAAGAACTTCGGTACGGCTGTTAAAATTTAACGATCCGTAATTAAATGCCAATGAAGGAAGTAATTGCGAACTTGGATCAGGAAGTCCACCAGTTAAGGCAGCTTTAAAAAAATCTCTGTGAATTACTTCATGGTGATATAAATCAGTCAGCACCTGACGTTCAATGTCATTAAAGGTAGCATTGAAACCTGAAGCATTTACAACTTTAGTGTAAAAATCAGCCTCTAATTGCTCTAAAGCATACGCGTACGTTAATACGCCGAAATCTCCGGAACCTAAATCGAATACCCCATTTCTTACTCCGGGTAAAGAGGTGTCCTCCATAGGTTCGTCATTATCGTTGTCGCTGCAACCGGCCATAACTAAACCGGCTGTTACTAATGTCAAACCACCGAGCTTAAGGAAGCTCCTTCTAGTATTCAATGAAGGATCTACTTCATGAATTTTAACTTCGTTTTTCATAATTTCTAGTTTTTTTAATAAAGGTTATTAACAGCATATTAATTCATTAACGTAATTTTATGATAAGCGGTTTTAGGAAATGCGTGTTATTTTTAATTTTTTTTAAAAAAACTTCTTACAAGTTGTAAATCGGACTAGTACGATTTTTGTTTTATTCTCGGTAATTCTACTATATTTGTATTAATTACATCAAATTATTTTTAAATGAAAGCTAAAGCAACTCTAAAACAAATTGCGAAAGAACTTAATGTTTCTGTTTCAACTGTTTCTAAGGCACTTAATGATAGCCCTGAAATAAGCGAGCAAACAAAGGTGAAGATTAAGGAGTATGCCAAACTCAAAAATTATAAGCCTAACGTTATTGGTCTGAATTTGAAGAATCGCAAAACCAAAACAATCGGAGTAATTATACCTAATATATTAAACTCCTTTTTTGCGAAGGTTTTTAGTGGTATCGAAAAAGTAGCCGATAAAAAAGGATATAATGTAATTACGTGTATTTCGAATGAATCTTTAGAAAAAGAAATTCATACACTTGAAATGTTGAGCAACGGAACAATTGACGGATTTATTCTGTCAGTTTCAGAAGAAGCGCAGAAATTACAGGAGTACAATCATTTCTCAGCAATTATAAACGACGGAACTCCAATCGTAATGTTTGATAGAATTGCAGATGAAGTTGAATGCGATAAAGTTGTAGTTGATGATTTTGATTCGGCCTTGAATTCTACACAGCATTTAATTAATTTGGGATGTAAAAATATTGCCTTGATTTCTTCTGTAGACAATTTGAGTGTTGGAAAATTGAGAGCTGACGGATATTTGAAAGCTTTAAAAGACAATAATATTCCGGTAAACGAAAAAATTATTCTTCGTACCGATTCTGAAGATGATATGAAAGCCAAAATTGATGCTATTTTTGACAACAAAATTGACGCAATCTTTGCTTTGGATGAAAATGATTCAGTTGCCGCTTTAAGAGTGAGTCTGAAAAAAGGATTTAAAGTTCCCGAAGATATTTCGATAATAGGATTTGCTGACGGAATTTTAGCTTCAAGACGTTTGTCCCCAAGTTTGACAACAATAAGCCAGCACGGAATTGAAATTGGAGAAGTGGCCGCCAAACAGTTAATCAAACGTTTGGAAGAATCAGAAGAAGAAACTTCAGATTACGAAACCATCGTCATCAAAACAAAATTAAAAGAACGAGAATCTACTCGAAAAGCATAAAACGAAAAAAATCCATCAGCCGCAACTGATGGATTTTTTTTATTCTAGGTTATAAGGAAATTTTGGATTTTTATATTTTTTTAGTTTTTCAAACGGTGCTAAAAAAGGCTCTTCGCAAGATCTTTCTACTCGGGCGAAAATTGGTGTGAATTCAATGCCTTGTTCGGTGAAATTCCATGAAGGAAAATCCCAATATTCCTCATTAGTATAATCGCACGGATCACTTTCATCTTTTGGTTTTACAAAATACTCAACAGAATTGAGAACTGCCAGTAATTTAGGAGCAAAAAAAGTACTTCTGTATTTAGAAAAACTAGAAAAATCACTTCCTTTTTCTGTAGTAACACTTTTATCAAAAGCAAGTATATCGTCTATTTCATAATTTTTGCCATTATTTAAATCAATCAAATAACTACTGCTTCCAAAATCAGGATGCGCGCCTCCACAATCCCAAGCATTTGAAATTTGAAAACCCAATAAGTTTTGATTCAAAAAATTTATTGTTGAATTTCCTTCTATTCCTTTTCCTTCACTATATTCAAAACTAGAAGTACAATTTAATTGGTCTAAAGTGTTTTCGATATGTATTTTTTCTAAAATAGGATTTATAACAGCTTTGTTTTTATCTGAAAAATTATTTCCCAATCTAAAAAAATCTGACTCACAATGTTTTTCAGAATACCAGACAAATTCTTTATTTTTATAAGATGTAGTTTTTTGTTTTTTGAATTCAAGAAATTTACATTTTACAAGGTTTAGTTTATCATCGGCATAACGGCCATCTAAATTTGATTTGTAATTTGAAAAATCGATTGGCTGCAACTGAACCGGAAATTGTTTTCCGGCGCTATTATACCATAATCCCTGAAATTGATCTTTAGTGTCTTTTTTTAGATAAAATTTCTCTGTAATAACATCGTTTGGTTTAAAATAGAAAGTATAGCTGTCGTTTTTTGCTCCTTTTAATTGAATATCTTTTAATGAATTCTGATAAAAATAAGTAGCAGTTAAACTTGTCTCCTGATTGTCTTTATAAACCTCAATTTTCATGTAAATTTTACTTTTTCCCAAAGTTCCTTCCAGATAGTAAATTCTATCCTGACAAATTGCAATTATGGAATGAAATACAAAAAAGAATACAAGTACTTTTTTCATTATTCTAATACTGAATGGTTTTATGAGAAATCTAAAAGCTAAAATTATTAATGCGCCGCCAGCCAATCTGCACCCAAACCTAACTCAACATCTAAAGGAACCGTCATTATAAAGGCGTTTTCCATTTCATGTTTAATCATCGGCTGGATTTTTTCTAATTCGTCGTTGTGCACATCAAACACAAGCTCATCATGTACTTGCAGCAACATTTTAGATTTCCAGTTTTCTTCTTTTAGCTTTTTATGAATGTTGATCATCGCAATTTTAATAACATCGGCAGCACTTCCCTGAATTGGAGCATTTACAGCATTTCTTTCAGCAGCACTTCTAACAACGGCGTTTGCAGAGTTAATATCTTTTAAATAACGGCGACGACCTAAAATGGTTTGTACATATCCTTTTTCACGGGCAAATTCTACTTGTTCCTGAATGTATGATTTCAGTCTCGGATATGTATTATAATAAGCCTCAATCAATGCAGCACTTTCGCTGCGTGATAATGAAGTCTGATTGCTTAATCCGAATGCAGAAACACCATATATAATTCCGAAGTTTACGGTTTTTGCATTACTTCTTTGTTCGCGGGAAACTTCTTCTAACGGAACATTAAAAACTTTTGCAGCAGTTGCCCGGTGAATATCTTCTCCGTCCTGAAAAGCTTTAATCATGTTTTCTTCACCGCTTAAAGCAGCGATAATTCTTAATTCTATCTGAGAGTAATCCGCAGAAATTAAAGTATGGTTTTCATCGCGAGCTACGAATGCTTTACGAATCTGACGACCTCTTTCGGTACGAATCGGAATATTTTGCAAGTTCGGATTATTAGAACTCAAACGTCCCGTTGCGGCAACCGTTTGCATATAATCTGTATGAACTCTTAATGTTTTTTTGTCGACTTGTTCCGGCAAAGCCAAAATATAAGTGCTTTGTAATTTCACCATTTGACGCCAATCGAGAATTTCCTTCACAATTGGATTATCGTTTGCTAAATACGTTAAAACCTCTTCGCCAGTCGCATATTGACCGGTTTTGGTTTTCTTTTGTTTTGCGCCGCCAATTTTCATTTTGTCGAATAAAATATCTCCCAGTTGTTTCGGAGAAGCCAAATTGAATTTCTCGCCGGCAGTTTCGTATATTTTTTGTTCTAAAGATTTAATCTCAACCTCCATTTCTTTAGACATGGCACTTAAGAATTCAACATCTAAACGAATTCCTTCGGTTTCCATATCAGCTAAAACGCTTACTAACGGAATTTCGATTTCATCAAATAACTTTTTGGTTTCGGTTTTGTCTAATTCAGTTGTAAAAACTTCTTTTAATTGTAATGTAATATCGGCATCTTCAGCAGCATATTCTTTGATTTCTTCCAAAGCAACATCACGCATCGAAATCTGGTTTTTCCCTTTTTTACCAATTAAAGTTTCGATTGATTTTGGAGAATATTTTAAATACGTTTCCGCTAAAATATCCATATTATGACGCATATCCGGATTAATCAAATAATGCGCAATCATAGTGTCAAAAAGTTTTCCTTTTACGGTTACGCCATAATTAGAAAGGATTTTTAAATCGTATTTTAAATTCTGACCAATTTTCTCGATATTTTCATTTTCAAAAAACGGAATAAATTTGTCAATTAAAACCTGAGATTCTTCCTGACTTTCCGGAAAAGGAACATAATACCCTTTCCCTTTTTCGTAAGAGAAAGAAATTCCAACCAATTCAGCGTGCAAAGCATCTAAACCAGTGGTTTCAGTATCAAAACATACAGAAGTTTGTTTTTGTAAATTTTGCAAAAGCAATTTAATTCCCAAATCGCCTTCGATAGCCTGATAGGAGTGAGGTGTGTTTTCTAAAGTATTGTAAAATGAAGTTCTCTCTTCATTATTTTCATCGGTAGTGGCACCGCCTCCAAAAAGATCAAACTGATCTTCGTTTTTAGGTTGTGGTTTTTTGTATAATTTGGCTTCGTCGGCTTTATTTGCTAATTCATTTCCACCACCAATTTTAAACAAATTATCAAATTGTTCAGCCATTCTTCTAAATTCCAATTCCTGAAAAATAGCATCGGTTTTTTCAATATCAGGACGTGAAAGTTCATAATCGTTTTCGTTGAAAACAACATCGTAATCACATATAATAGTCGCTAGTTTTTTAGATAAAATTCCTTTGTCTTTATTGGCTTCTATATTTTCCTTCATTTTACCTTTCAGTAAATGAGTATTTTCCAGAAGATTTTCCATTGAACCATATTCTTTCAGGAATTTTTTGGCTGTAACTTCACCAACGCCTGGTAATCCCGGAATATTATCGACAGCATCACCCATCATTCCAAGAAAATCAATAACCTGCTCCGGTCTTTCAATTTCAAATTTTGCTAAAACTTCAGGAACGCCCCAAATTTCAATACCATTTCCCATACGGGCTGGTTTGTACATAAATATATTTTCAGAAACTAATTGTGCAAAATCCTTATCCGGCGTAACCATGTAGACTTTGTAGTTTTCTTTTTCGGCTTGTTTTGCAATTGTTCCAATTAAATCATCGGCTTCACATCCCGCCATTTCAATAATCGGGATATGCATTGCTCTCAATAAATCCTGAATATACGGAATTGCAATTTTAATTGCTTCAGGCGTTGCATCACGATTGGCTTTATAATCAGAATACATTTCTGTTCTTACCTGGCTTCCTTCTTTATCGAAAGCAACCGCCAAATGATCTGGTTTTTCACGTTTAATAACGTCCAAAAGCGAATTCATGAATCCCATGATCGCCGATGTATCCATTCCTTTTGAGTTAATTCGCGGATTTTTTATAAAAGCATAATATCCACGAAAAATTAATGCATAAGCATCGAGAAGAAAAAGACGTTTTTGAGTTGACATAAAAAAAATATTAGTCTGTAAAAATAAACAATTGGGTTCTCAAAAGTTAGACTATCAGGATTTTTTTTTCACCATATAAGTTATATAAGTTCATTTTACTAATGGCGTATTCTGGAGTGTTTAAAACCTTACCCAATTCATAAAAATTAAATGAACTTATATAACTTAAATGGTAAAATGCCCCAAACGTTAATGTCTAGTTAAATTTTTTTATTCGGAGATTTCTTCATTTTGTCTTCATTTTACTGAGGTACTTTTGATCTGTAAAATAAAAGGTATTAATTTAAATTTTAGAAATCATGAGAAATTTATTAATGTTATTAGTGGCAGTTTTAGGAACAAGTGCAATGGTACATGCATTTCCTGCAAAAGAAGTTAAAACAACTCCTGCAAAAGAAGTTAAAGCGACAAAACATCCTAAAAGAAACAAATCTGATAAAAAAGTGAAAGCTGAAAAAAGTGAAGCTCCAAAATCAGAAACTGCAAAAGTGAATAAATAAGCATTGTTTTTGTTTTGCTTTCAAAGAATTGTAAGGGAAGCAAAACAGAGAGAACAATTATTACGATTGCCAATGAAAGGCTGATGAAGAAATTTATCAGCTTTTTTTATTCGTTAATTTTTTAATAATGCGCAGTTGCACTTTTTATAATTGTTTAATTTTAATTGCGCTAATAATTTTGTGTTTATGAATATTCTGATTGTTGAAGATAATAAGGAACTCGCTGTTGAAGTTTACGATTTTTTGTGCAATGTGGGCTACATTTGCAAAATTGCCCATACTTGTGCCGATGCTTTAGAAGAAGTAAACAGTAATGATTATGATGCGATGCTGCTTGATTTGGGTTTGCCTGACGGAGACGGTTTTGAAGTCTTAAAAACAGTTCGAAAAACAAAATCTAAAATTGCTGTAATTGTACTTACTGCGAGAGGTGAATTAGACGACAGAATAAATGGTTTGCATCTTGGTGCCGACGATTATTTGACAAAACCTTTTGCTTTAACAGAACTTAGTGCACGATTATTTGCGGTTATTCGGAGGATTCATGGTTTTACTTTAAACAATTTGGAAGTACACGGATTTTTACTTCAGCTTCAGGATTATAAAGTGAGTTATAACGGAATACCAATTAACCTTACTAAAAAGGAGTTTGATATTTTTCAATACCTGGTTTTAAATAAAAATAGGGTCATTACCAGGTTACAATTAACAGAACATATTTGGGGAGATATTCTGGAAGTAAATTCAGATTCTAATTTTATTGATGTTCATGTTCGAAATCTCCGTAAAAAACTTGACAAACATACTACAATAGATTGGCTTGAAACGGTTCGGAATGTGGGTTATCGTATTAACGAGTAAATAAAGTATTGTGAAAATAAAACATCAATTAGCCATTTTTAATGGACTAACGCGTTTGTTGGTGATTTTAGTTTTGTGGTTAATGTTGCCAATTTTAGTTCAAAACGTAGTTTATAAACACATTAATAATGGATTGCTTGAAAAAAAGAAAAAATTCATTGATCATCTAAATCAAAATGAGATTAATGATTTTATCGAAAATTCAAATGATTCAACCGAAACTTATTCGCAGTTCTCAACTTTGCACAGTGAGTTTTTAGTGCTTTCAAAAGTTGCCATTAAACCGCATCAAAAGAAAACAATTTTTAGTAATGATTATCGAATTATTGAAGGCGAAGAAAATGAATACAGAATCCTTCAATATCATTTTACGTATGAAAAAGTAGCTTATCAATTAGAAATTGGTAGCAGTTTGAGTGAAGTAAATGATTTAACATTTATAATTCGCTTCTTTATCATTATCGTTTTGGTTGTTATTCTTTTGGTTACATTTTTGGCAGATACCGTTTATATTGAATATTTGCTCAAACCTTTTTATAAAATTATCGATACTAAAATAAGGCGTGTCAACGAACCGGAAACTTTTGATCATACGCCAATAAAGGCAAAGTCGAGAGATTTTAGAGAACTTGATTTAGTTTTAAATCAAATGATGGATCGTATTGGAGAACTTTTCAAAAAAGAAAAACAATTTATTTCGAATGTTTCACACGAACTTCTAACGCCAATTGCTTTGCTTAAGAACAAATTGGAGAATTTGCTTCAAAACGATTCTTTAGATGACAATGCCTTTGATAAAATTGCGAGTTCCCTTAAAACACTTGATATGCTGAAAAAAATCATCAATAATTTATTGTTGATTTCCAGAATTGAGAATAATCAATACGAAGCAAACGAAGAAATTGATTTTCATGAAATTGTAAACGGATTACATGAAGATCTGGAAGACAGAATTGAGGATAAAGGATTGAAGTTGTTTAATAATATGCAACATGATTTTAATTTTAAAGGAAATAAAACTTTACTTCATATTCTCATTTATAATTTGGTAACTAATGCCATAAAATACAATCAGGAAAATGGAACTATTACAATTAGCGACGGATTTTTAAATCAGCACTATTTTATTTCCATAAAAGATTCAGGAATTGGTATGGATGATTCTCAAATCGAAAAAATATTCAATCGCTTTGCCAGAATCAGCTCAGATCAGGACGGGCAGGGTTTAGGCCTTGCTATTGCGGAGAGTGTTGCGTCTTTTCATCACATCGAAATTAAAGTTGTTTCTCAGATAAACGAAGGCACAACCTTTACACTTTTATTTCCTGAAGCTGCTAACGCTTAATTAAAAGTTAATTTTTTCAGGCAAGCTTAATCTTCATTTTGTCTTCATTTAACGATTATATCTTTGACTTATAAATATGAAAAATAATAATAATCATAAATTTAAAGTCATGAAAAAATTAGTAATGTTAGCAGTGGCTGTATTAGGAACTACAGCAATGGTAAGCGCTCAAACAACTCCAGCTCAAACAGCACCGGCAAAAGAAGTTAAAGCATCTAAAAAAGAGGCTCATAAAAAAGCAAGAGCTGAGAAAAAAGAAGCAACAGCAAAAGTTGAAGCAACTAGACCTGAATCAGCAAAAGCTAAAAAATAAAGGTTAATTCTTATTTTGGTTTCATAAATTATTGGTTTGGTTTATGAATAGGGTTGGGTAATAATAATTTTTAGTCAGAGGAAAGGCTGGTAGAGTAATCTATCAGCTTTTTTTATTTGATTTTTGAGTTAAATTTTTGATAATAAAAAGCGATAAAATTTTCATTCTTTGTTACTTTGTTAAAAACTAAACCTACATGATAATTCGCTTTCTAATTCTTTGTGCTCTTTTCTTATTTATTGAGTTCTATTCTTATCAAGCCTTTCGTACTTTAATTAAACTAAGATGGGTTTTGATTAGTTATCAAGTTATAAGCTTACTGCTTTTAATTTTTATCATATATTCTTTTACGCAATTTGATCGTTCTATTGGGCAAACAAAACAAACCATGTTTACAATGGGATTAATGCTGTTGGTTTATGTGCCTAAAATTGTGCTAACACTTGTTTTGTTTGGAGAAGATATTTTTAGAATAGGAGCGAGCATTTTAAATTATTGTATGTACAATGCTCCAAGAAAAGAGATGATGCCTGAAAGACGAAAGTTTGTAAGCCAAATTGCTTTAGGTTTAGCGGCTGTGCCTTTTTTGTCTTTAATTTATGGAATCTTTGAAGGGAAATATAATTACAAAGTGTTTAAGCAAACGATCTTTTTCCCTGATTTACCGGATGCTTTTGATGGTTTTAAGATTACCCAAATTTCAGATGTCCATAGCGGGAGTTTTGATGATCCGGATAAGATAAGTTATGCGGTCGATTTGATAAATGAACAGGAAGCTGATATGATTTTGTTTACCGGTGATATTGTAAATACGCACGCTAAAGAAATGCATCCCTGGTTGGAGACTTTCAATCGTATTAAAGATTATAAATATGGCAAATTCTCTGTTTTAGGAAATCATGATTATGGCGAATATGTAACCTGGCCTTCTGAAAAACAAAAAGAGGAAAATTTTCAGGAAATTAAAAGTTTATACGGACAAATCGGATTTAAGCTTTTGCTAAACGAACATACTTACATTCAAAAAGGTGATGATAAAATCGCTATAATTGGAGTAGAGAATTGGGGACAGAATTTTAAAAAGGCCGGAGATTTAAATAAAGCTTCTCAAAATGTTGCTCAGGAAGATTTTAAAGTTTTAATGAGCCATGATCCGAGTCATTGGGAATATGAGATAAAAAAGCATCCTAAAAATTTCCATTTAACGTTATCAGGCCACACGCACGGTATGCAATTTGGAATAGAAATTCCGGGATATTTTAAATGGAGTTTAGCACAATATATTTATAAACAATGGGCCGGACTATATAAAGAGTTCGATCGTTATGTTTATGTAAACCGTGGTTTCGGATTTCACGCTTATCCTGGACGAGTTGGTATTATGCCGGAAATAACGGTTATTGAACTAAAAAAGGGCAAGAATGTGGCTTAATTCGTTAAAAATGCTACATTTGTATTAATTATATCTTTTTAAGAGATTAAAAGAATTAAATTTTTGGTTTTATGTCAAAATTTGGAGAACTTATAAATGCTCAAGTTCCAGTGTTAATAGATTTTTACACCGATTGGAACGAATCATCTGTATCGATGCATCCTGTAATAAAAGATGTTGCTGCTGCGCTTGGCGATAAAGCCAAAGTCATTAAAATAGATGTAGATAAAAACCAGGAACTGGCAGAAGCATTGCGTATAAAAGGACTTCCTACTTTAATGATTTATAAAGAAGGACAAATGATCTGGAGACAATCCGGAGAACTTGATGCAAATACAATTATTGGAATCGTTCAGGAGCAATTTAGCGTATAAAACTACTTTACGTGATATTGTTTAGTGAATAATATCAAAAGCAAATCCATTTTCTTTTAAAAAATGCAATGTTTTAGGCAAAGCAAATTTTAAATTTTGTGAAGCTTTTATGCTGTCATGAAAAACAATTACACTTCCTGATTTTACATTTTTAGTAACGTTTTCAAGACATTTTTCAGGACTAATGCTCTGATCAAAATCAGCGCTCAAAACATCCCACATTATTATTTTATAACCTAAATTTCGTAAGATTTTAGATTGTTCCTTTTTAATTTTCCCGTAAGGAGGACGAAATAATAAAGTTTCTACGTTTTTTTTTTCTTCTAATACAGTGGCACAATTTTTTACATTTTCGATATAATCATTGGTATGGCTTTTCCATCCGTTAACATGATTCATCGTGTGGTTTCCTATTGAATGTCCTTCTGTAATCAGTTTTTCAAATAAAGATAAATTGGCTTTTATATTTTTTCCAATGCAGAAAAAAGTAGCTTTTGCATCAAATTTTTTCAATTCAGATAAAACCCAATCCGTAATTTCAGGCGTAGGGCCATCATCAAAAGTCAGGTATATTTTCTTTTCATTGTTCGGAATATCCCAACAGTATTTAGAAAACACCCTTTTTATAAATGAATTTGTTTTTACCCAATAAAAGCTCATTTTAAATTGATTTATAAGATATATGTAAAAATAAAAAATGTAGCGCTATTTTTCAATAATGCTACATTTTTTTAATTGTTATGTTTTTCGTATATTATTCTTTTTCTCTTCCAAAACGTTCAAACACGTTTACATAAGTATTAAAAGTTACTTTATGTTTTTCATAGAAAGCAAGATCTTTATTGTCTTTCATTACTTGCAATAAGCTTCTGTAACGCTCGATATCGGTAATAATATCCATTGCAAGGTCAGTCTGATCACCAGTTGACAACGTTGCATAATAATTTAAGTTCTCTTTATATTTTTGAACTAATTTATTAAGTAAGTCTTGCGCTTTTGCACTTTCTCCAACCTGATAATATCCTCCGGCAAAAGGTTCTACTAACGAATAATAACCAAATTTGTCTAAAGGCATTTTTGTCATTGCTAAATTAATAATGTTTTTAGCTTTGTCAATTTTTCCTTCTTCAATAAGCTGATACATTAAACGAGACAAGTTGGTACGATACGTAATGCTGTTTCTGCGTGTTTCAGGATCGTGGTAAATTTTATCGCTTTCGCTATTGCCCCAATCCCATTTCATTACAATGTCGTACATTTTATCGGCATCAATTTGACCCATATCCATTGGTCCTCCATCTTTAGATGGTGTATTTTTTACAGGAACCAATTTATAAACCATTCCGTCTAATTGTAAATAATCTTTTAACCATAAATAATCTTCATCATCAAAAGCACCTCCACTAAAGTAAATTGGTCTTTTCCAGTTGTTATTGGCTAAAATATCCAACATCATCAAGCGGTTTTTGTAAAGCGCACTTCCTTTGATGTCAATATCGATATAAGGAACGATAGAATCATTGTATTTAGCATTAACAACCTTGTTTTTAATAATTAGGTTTTTATCAACACTAACTCTGATTTTATTCGTTGGATAAAAATGAATCGTTTGCCCGTTTTGTAAACCAACAGTCGATTTTGGATTTTTAATAAAACTAATGAAGTCATTAATATTCCAACGTGTTTCTATTTTAGGAATATGAGCTACGTAATCTAATTTATCACCCACATATTCTGCGTGTGTAAACGAAATAGGTAACGGCTCAGATTCATATGATTTGGCTTTCATCTGATCTATGTACCAATCAGTCATAAATAAACTCGTATTTACAATTTTTACATCGGTTCTAAAATGCTCAATTTCCTGTGCATACCATAATGGGAAAGTATCGTTGTCTCCAATCGTAAATAAAATGGCATCTTTATCGCAAGAATCCAAATATGCTTTTGCCATGGCAACTGCCGTACGTTTATTAGATCTGTCGTGATCATCCCAGTTTTGAGAAGCCATTAAAACAGGAGCCGCTAAAAATGTTGCAGCAATAATAATAGGTCCTGCAATTCTTGGCGCAATATAATTTTTAATAGTTTCATATAAAGAATATACTCCAAAACCTATCCAGATCGCAAATACATAAAATGATCCTACAAGAGCATAATCTCTTTCACGAGGCTCAAAAGGTCTTTCGTTCAGGTAAATTTTTAAAGCAATTCCTGTAAATAAGAATAATGCTAAAAGCACATAAAAACTTTTAAGATCCTTATTAGCATGATACATTAATCCAATAAGTCCTAAAATGAAAGGCAGGAAAAAGTAAACATTTCTTCCTTTGTTGTTTAAAACATCTGATGGTAAA
Source organism: Flavobacterium chryseum (assembly GCF_004362015.1). Classification (GTDB taxonomy): domain Bacteria; phylum Bacteroidota; class Bacteroidia; order Flavobacteriales; family Flavobacteriaceae; genus Flavobacterium. Next base: position 267,123 of record NZ_SNWW01000003.1, on the reverse strand, counting down.
TTGTCCTGAGAACCAAGATGTAACGAATCCAAAGGTTTAATTCCGCTAATCCAGTTTCCATCCAGATTATCGTATTTTCCCTGAACATCACTTTGACGTCCAACAAAATTCCACATCAAATATCTCCAGTACATATATCCAAATTGATATTCAACCATAAAGCTGAAATTGTCAACAGTAGTCGGTTTTTCTATGATTAAATAATCACCATAACTTTTAAGGAATTTTACATAACCTTCATTGTCAATTTGTTTTTGAGCGTAAGCTTTTCTGAATTCAGAAACTGTTTTTTCAACTTCATTACGCAATTGAGCAGTTGCTTTATTGTACTCATCTTCGCTTAATTGACTGGCATCAATTCCGTATTTTGCCAAATCATCTTCGTAGGGATAATCCGGATTGATTTTGAATTGAGGAGGATTTGTAAAGTTGATATAGTTTTGAATGTGTCCTGTTTCAGTACTCCACATTCTAGGTAAAACCGTTTTCTGATTATCGTCTGTATTTTGTTCAGCGTTTTTATAATTATTGGTAATAATATATTTACCCGTTTTATAATCTCTTTCGTAGTTAGGGTTTTTATCCAAATATGGTGTTTTTGCATCTAGTCCGGCAAAAACTTCAGTATATTGAGGTCCGTAAAATAAAGGATTTACACCATATTGTTCACGATTGTAATAAGCCAAAACCTCAGTAGCATCAGATGGTTTATTTTCATTAATTACCGTGTTAGCGTTAGCACGAACAGGCAGCATCATCCATGTAGAAAAACCAATTAAAATAAATAAGATGCAAAGAATAATAGTATTGTAAAAAACGAAACCTTTTTGCTTGGTATATTTTAATCCAAAATAAAAGAAAGCAATAAAAAGCAAAGCCACAAAGATAGTTCCTGAATTAAAAGGCAATCCCATACTGTTAACCATAAATATTTCGGTTTTTCCGAAAAAAGCCATGGTTAATGGTAATAGTAATTTAAAAATAAACAACAAAATAGCAATTACAACAGCATTGGCAATAATGAAGTTTTTTATGGTAACTTTTTCGTAGTGTTTAAAATAATACAGAAAACCAATTGCAGGAATCGTTAATAACGCCATAAAGTGAACTCCAAAAGAAAGTCCGATAACAAGCGAAATTATTAACAACCATTTATTTCCTTTTGGATCATCCATATCTTGTTCCCAACGTAAACCAAGCCAGAATAATAATGCAATTAATAACGAAGCCATCGCATAAACTTCGGCTTCAACGGCATTAAACCAAAAACTGTCTGAAAAAGTATAAGCCAAGGCCCCAACAAAAGAACTTCCTAAAATTACAATCGAATTATTTTGATCAATCTCAGCAAAACGAGCTATAATTTTTTTCAAAATCATAGAAGAAGACCAAAACATAAAAAGAATAGTAAACGCGCTTGAAAAAACAGACATCATGTTTACCATCAAAGCAACATGTTGAGCGTCTATGGCAAACATGGCAAAAAAGGCACCTATCATTTGAAATAGAGGCGCTCCCGGAGGATGCCCAACTTCTAGTTTAGCGGCTGTAGCAATATATTCGCCACAATCCCAAAAACTCATGGTAGGTTCAACAGTTAGTGTATAAGTAATTAAAGCGATTGCAAATGCAAACCAACCAATAATAGTATTCCATTTATTGAAATTGAATTGTGCCATATTTAGGTGTTAAAATTTTGTACGTTTTCTATCCTACAAAGAAAATGTTTTTTTGTGTAAAGAAACGAGCATTAACAAAAAATTCTACAAAACTATTTGATTAAATTAACCTGCTGTTTGTGAAATACTTGCAGGTTTATTGTGAATTTGAAAGAAAAAAAAATGAAAAAAAATTAAATTTTTTTGTCAAAAAGTTTGCGCAAACTAAAAAAAGCTTTAAATTTGCACTCGCTTAACCGCACTGCTGGTCTATGGTGTAATGGTAACACAACTGTTTTTGGTGCAGTCTTTCAAGGTTCGAGTCCTTGTAGACCAACATAAAAAGCCTCTCAATCGAGAGGCTTTTTTTATGCAATAAATTTGACTAAGTATTTTTTTGAATAGGCAGTTTAAATTTTAAAGGTGATAACGGGTTTTACGGCATGATTAACTAAGCCTTCACTAATGCTTCCGTTGAAAAAGTGTGCAAAGCCAGTTCTTCCATGAGTACACATTCCAATAATATCAGCATTTACACTGTTAGAGAAATTAATAATTCCCTTTTCAATGTTAGTGTCGTTGTAAATGTGAGTTGAATAATTTGTCAGGTTAAATTCGCTTACAAATGAAATCATTGCTTTCTCAATAACATGAGTTGGCTTAAAACTGTTTGGAGTGCAAATGGTAACCAAATTAATTTTTGAATCGAAGAATTTGGTAAATTCCAAAAGTTTTGCAAAAGGTTTTTTAGTTTCGTTGGTAAAATCAGAAGCAAAAACAATTTCTGAAGCGGTAAAGTTTGTTGTGCTGTTTTTAATAACCAAAACGGGAATTTCAGAGTTACGAAGTACTTTTTCGGTATTAGAACCAATGTGTAATTGATCAATTGCAGAAGATCCATGTGATCCCATTATGATTAAATTCACATCATATTCTTTGCTTATCTGAATAATGCCATGGCTTGGCTTGTCCATTTTTGCAATTTCTGTGATCTTAATTCCGTCCAGATAAGGTTTAGCTGAAATTTCGTCAAGTGTTTCATTGGCTTTTTTCATAAAGAATATCGCTTCCGGAATACTTGCGCCTCCTAAAATAGCATCACTAGTTTGATGAGGCAATTCAAGAGTATGTAAAATGATGATTTCTGAATCATTTTTTTTGGCAATTTGTGCAGCAACTTTTAAGGCATCTTCTGCGTGTTCTGAGAAATCAGTAGGTACTAGAATTCGTTTCATAATTTTTGTATTAAATAATATGAATAATCCGTTATTTTAATGCTTCTATAAAGATAAGAAATATTTTAGAGCAATGTATTTATTTTGATTTATAAAAAAAACACTATATTTGCACCGTTATTTATTAAAATCTAAATAATGAGGGGACTAAGTGTCCCCTCTTTTTATAAAATTATGACATTTAAAGAAAAAGTAAACGAACTAATTACAGAAGCTCTTCTGGAAAAACCTTCAGTCTTTTTGATTGATTTGGCTATTTCAGATTCTTTTAAAATTAGTGTAGGTTTAGACGGTGATAATGGAGTGGCGCTGCAGGATTGTATTGATATCAGTCGTGCAATCGAAAATAATCTGGATCGTGAAGAGCAGGATTTTTCGCTTGAAGTAGCATCTGTTGGAGTAGGATCTCCTTTGAAATTGACAAGACAATACAAGAAAAATGTAGGTAGAACATTGATTGTTACTACAAAAACTGAAAAAATTGAAGCAGAATTAGTGGAAGCTAACGATGTTTTTATAATTTTGTCTTGGAAAGCGAGAGAACCGAAAAAAGTAGGAAAAGGAAAAGAAACAGTTCAAAAAGAACAACAAATACCTTATACAGAAATTAAAGAGGCAATTGTTACAGTAACATTTTAATTAAAGAATTCGCATGGAAAATTTAGCATTAATCGATTCATTCTCAGAGTTTAAAGATAATAAACTTATTGATCGTGTAACGCTTATGGCAATTTTAGAGGACGTGTTTAGAAATGCATTAAAGAAAAAATACGGTTCTGATGACAACTTCGACATCATCATAAATCCTGATAAAGGAGATATGGAGATTTGGAGAAGAAGAGTAATTGTTGCTGACGAAGATCTTGATTTTGAAAATGAAGAAATTACTTTGACTGAAGCGAGAATGATCGAAGCGGATTTTGAAATTGGTGAAGAAGTTTCTGAAGAGGTTAAATTGATTGACTTAGGAAGAAGAGCTATTTTAGCTTTACGCCAAAACTTAATATCTAAAATTCACGAACACGATAATACAAATCTTTACAAACAATTTAAAGATATTATCGGTGATATTTATACTGCCGAAGTGCATCACGTACGCCCTAGAGTAGTTATCTTAGTAGATGATGAAGGAAACGAGATTGTACTTCCGAAAGAAAAACAAATTCCGTCTGACTTTTTCCGTAAAGGAGATAACGTTCGTGGAATCATTGAAAGCGTTGAGTTAAAAGGAAATAAACCTCAGATTATTATGTCTAGAACTTCTGAAAAGTTTTTGGAAAAATTATTTGAACAAGAAATTCCTGAAGTATTCGACGGTTTGATTACAGTTAAAAATGTAGTGCGTATTCCTGGTGAAAAAGCAAAAGTAGCGGTAGATTCTTATGATGATAGAATTGATCCTGTTGGAGCTTGTGTTGGTATGAAAGGTTCTCGTATTCACGGAATTGTTCGTGAATTAGGAAACGAAAATATCGACGTAATCAACTATACAAGCAATATTCAATTGTTTATTACAAGAGCATTAAGCCCTGCAAAAGTTTCTTCAATCAAAATTGATGAAGAAAATAAAAGAGCTGAAGTTTTCTTGAAATTAGAAGAAGTTTCTAAAGCAATTGGTAGAGGTGGTCACAATATTAAATTAGCAGGTCAGCTAACAGGTTACGAGCTAGATGTTATCAGAGAAGGTGATGTTGCCACTGGTGAAGATGATGACGTTGAATTAACAGAGTTTTCAGATGAAATTGAAGGCTGGGTTATCGAAGAATTTGCAAAAATTGGTTTAGATACAGCTAGAAGTATCTTAAAACAAGAAGTAGAAGATTTAGTAAGAAGAACAGATTTAGAAGAGGAAACAATTCTTGATGTTATGAAAATACTAAAAGAGGAGTTTGATAGCTAGTTATCTGCTCCAACAACACAACGAAAAAGGTAATAATAAAAAGGTTATATGTCTGAAGAGAGAGTAATAAGAATAAACAAGGTTTTAAGGGAATTAAATATTTCGTTAGAAAGAGCTGTTGATTATCTAAAAGATAAGGGAATTGCTATTGATGCAAATCCAAATGCGAAAATTTCTGATAGCGAATTTAATATCCTACAAAGCCAATTTGCGGGCGATAAGGGGAATAAGGAAGCTTCTAAAGAGGTAGGAGAAGAGAAAAGAAAAGAAAAAGAAGCATTGCGTGTTGAACGTGAGAAAGAAATTGAAGACAAACGCAGACAAGACGAAGAGCGTCAAAAACAACAAGAGGTTATCAAAGCGAAAGCTGTTGTAACAGGACCTGTTCAAGTTGGTAAAATTGATTTGAATCCAAAGAAACCTACAGTTGTTTCTCCGCCTGTTGAGGAACCAGTTAAGGCTGAAGAACCAAAAGCAGTTGTTGCTCCAACTCAACCAGAAAAACCTGCTCAGAAAGAAGTTGTACAGCCTGAGCCAACTGCTCCTGTAATTTCTGAAGAGAAAAAGGTAGAAAAACCTATTATTACAGAGAAAAAAGAAGTAAAAGCTGAAGCTCCTAAAGTAGTAACACAAGAACCTGTTGTTGCAACAGATCCGTCAACTGCTGAAGAGACTATCACTACTCAATATCAAAAATTATCAGGAACTACACTTACTGGGCAAACAATTGATTTATCTCAATTTAATAAGCCGAAGAAAAAGAAAGAAGATCCGAAAATCACTCCTAATAAACCAGGAGCTCCAGGTGCAAATAATAACGCTAACAAAAATAAGCGTAAAAGAATTGCTCCTAAACCAGGAGCGCCGGGTGCACCAAAACCTGCTACAGGTCATGCGCCGGGAACTCCAAATCCTAACAAAATTACGCCAAATACCGGAGGTACTGGTGGAGGTTTTAATGCTAACAGAAGTGCAAGACCTGGTTTCGTAAAAGGAAATCGTCCTGCAATTGTAGCAAAAGTAGAGCCTACTGAAGAGGAAGTAAAAAACCAAATTAGAGAAACTCTTGAAAAACTTCAAGGTAAAGGAGGAAAATCAAAAGCTGCTAAATACAGAAGAGATAAAAGAGATACGCACCGTCAGAAATCTGATGAAGAGCAAAGAGCTATTGATGAAGGAAGTAAAACTATTAAAGTTACAGAATTCGTTACAGTAGGTGAAATTGCCATAATGATGGATGTGCCGATTACCAAAGTAATTGGAACTTGTATGTCTCTTGGTATCATGGTAACCATGAACCAACGTTTAGATGCTGAAACTTTAACTATTGTAGCTGATGAGTTTGGTTATGAAGTGGAATTCATCACCGTTGATATCGAAGAAGCTATTGAAGTAGTTGCAGATAAAGAAGAAGATTTAGTTGTGAGAGCACCGATTGTTACTGTAATGGGTCACGTCGATCACGGTAAAACATCTTTACTGGATTATATTCGTAAAGAAAATGTTATCGCTGGTGAGTCTGGAGGTATTACACAACACATTGGAGCTTACGGAGTAACTTTAGATAATGGTCAAAAAATCGCATTCTTAGATACACCAGGTCACGAGGCGTTTACCGCGATGCGTGCACGTGGAGCTCAAGTTACCGATATCGCGATTATCGTTGTAGCGGCGGATGATGACATCATGCCACAAACAAAAGAAGCAATTTCTCACGCACAAGCTGCGGGAGTGCCAATTATATTTGCAATCAATAAAATTGATAAACCAAATGCTAATGTTGAAAAAATCAAAGAGCGTTTGGCTGGTATGAATTTACTTGTTGAAGATTGGGGTGGAAAAATTCAGTCACATGATATTTCTGCAAAAGTTGGAACAGGTGTAAAAGAATTATTAGAAAAAGTTTTATTAGAAGCTGAAATTTTAGATTTAAAATCTAATCCAAACAAAGCAGCTCAGGGAACTGTAGTTGAAGCTTTCTTGGATAAAGGAAAAGGATATGTATCAACAATTTTAGTTCAACACGGAACTTTAAAAGTTGGAGATTATATGTTGGCTGGAAAACACCATGGTAAAATTAAAGCCATGCATGATGAAAGAGGGCATATCGTTATAGAGGCAGGTCCTTCGACTCCGGTATCAGTTTTAGGTTTAGATGGTGCTGCAACTGCGGGTGATAAATTCAACGTTTTTGAAGACGAAAAAGAAGCAAAACAAATTGCATCTAAACGTTCTCAATTAATGCGTGAACAATCTGTACGTACTCAACGTCATATTACACTTGATGAAATTGGTCGTCGTATCGCTCTTGGTCAGTTTAAAGAATTGAACGTAATCCTTAAAGGAGACGTTGATGGATCTGTTGAAGCATTATCAGATTCATTCTCTAAACTTTCTACAGAAGAAATTCAAATTAATATTATTCATAAAGGTGTTGGAGCAATTACCGAAACTGACGTTATGTTGGCTTCTGCTTCTGACGCGATCATTATTGGATTTAATGTTCGTCCTGCTGGAAATGCAAGACAACTTGCAGATAAAGAAGAAATCGATATCCGTTACTATTCTATTATCTACGCTGCTATCGATGACTTAAAAGATGCGATGGAAGGAATGTTAGCTCCAGAAATGAAAGAAGAAATTTTAGGAACTGCTGAAATTCGTGAGATTTTCAAAATTTCTAAAGTGGGTTCAATCGCAGGTTGTATGGTGATGGATGGTAAAATCATGAGAACTTCTAAAATTAGAGTTATTAGAGAGGGAGTAGTGGTTCATACAGGTGAGCTTGTTGCTCTGAAACGTTTCAAAGATGATGTTAAAGAAGTTTCTAAAGGTTACGATTGTGGTATCCAAATTAAAGGATATAACGATATTGAAGAAAGAGATGTTATTGAGGCGTACCATGAAGTTGCTATCAAAAAGAAATTGAAATAAAATTCAATACTATATTAAAAAAGTCCCAATGTGAATTGGGACTTTTTTTGGTTTAATCTTTTCTTATAAACTTAGGATTTGGGTAGATTAGATTTTGATATTTTAATGGCTAAGAAGCGTTTTAAATCAATATTAGGGGGCGATTTATAACTATCCTAGACTTAGTTTTTGAAAACTTAACGCATAAAAAAAACCACTGTTAGAGTGGTTTTAAATTTATTATTTTTGAGTTTTTATTTGGTTGGTTTAATTAAGAAAACGCTTTTGTAGTTTTTCTTAATTTCAGCTAAATTTCGTTCTGCTTCAATTCTCGTTCTGAAATTTCCAACCCAAACTTTATAGTTTGGAGTATTAAAAATTATAGTGCCATCAACGTCGGTAAATTGTCTTTTAAATTCAGTTAATGTTTTTTTTGCTTCCTCGCCTTTCCCACTGAAAATTTGAATTTTATATGTATCGTTTGTACTTAACGACGTGTTAATTTTACGTTTGTCATTAAGTAATTGTTCAAATTTAGGGTCTTGATTAAGTGTTAAATTTTGGTCTTGAGCATGAATGTTACATGCTAAAAGAATCATTGGAATTGTTAAGAAAACTCTTTTTGAAGGGGTTAAAATTCTCATAATGTGATGGTTTTTATGCAAAAATAGTATTTAAAGTTTGTATTGAAAATATTAATATTATTTAGAATTGATATAAATTGATATTTAAGAGTATTTTAAGGTTTTGAGAATAGTTCATAAGTCGTATTTTTGTGCAAGTTTTAAAAGAAGGTGTTCGGTTTTTACTAAATTAATATAGAAAAAACCATACCAAAAATTAGTAGATAATTATTATACTATATGAAAAAGGTGGGTAACCATAATTCGATCTCAAGAAAATTGCTGCTTAGCTTATCGCTAACGCTGATTTTCTCCCTAACTTCATTTGCTCAAGAAGCTGCTGCTCCGGCGGCACCTGCAGCTGCTGCTCCGGCCGCAACAACAGGTGGTGATCCAGTAAAAGGGAAGGAACTTTTTAATGCAAATTGCGCTGCATGTCACAAATTAGATGCTAAATCAACAGGTCCTGCTTTAAGAGGAGTTGCTGGTAAGCACGAAATGGCTTGGATCTACAAATGGGTTCATAATAGCTCTGAACTTATTAAGTCAGGAGATGCTGTTGCTGTTAAACTTTTTGAAGAAAACAACAAGTCAGTAATGACTCCTTTTCCTCAATTATCAACTGGAGATATTGATAATATTATCGCTTATACCTCTGAAGTAAAAGCTGAACCTGCTACAGGTGGGCCTGGTAATCCAGCATTGCCAACTGGTCCTCAACAAGAAGGAAGTGGGATTTCTAATAATATTATTTTAGGTGCTCTTGCTCTTGTTATGGCTATTTTAGTTGTGATGTTGTTCATGGTGAACAAAGTATTAACTAAGGTTGCAGGTAATAATGGTATTGTAGTTGCGCCAAGAGAAGCGAGAACTCCAATCTGGAAAGCATTTGCTAAAAATCAATTCTTGGTTTTAGTAACTTCAATATTTTTGCTTTTAGCGAGTGGTTACTTTGTGTATGCGTACTTAATGCAAGTAGGTGTAGATCAAAACTACGAGCCAATCCAGCCTATTCATTATTCTCATAAAATTCACGCTGGTGATAATGAAATCAATTGTAAATATTGTCACTCTGCTGCACGTGTAAGTAAAAATGCAGGTATACCATCTTTAAATGTTTGTATGAACTGTCATAAAAACATTTCAGAAGTTGCTGAAACTACTGCTACTGCTGAATACAGCAAAGCTTTTTACGATGAGCAGATTCAAAAATTATATGACGCTGTTGGATGGGATAAAACTAAGCAAGCTTACACTGGAAAAACACAGCCAGTAAAATGGGTTCGTATTCATAATCTGCCTGATTTTGTTTACTTCAATCACTCGCAACATGTTTCTGTTGCCGGAGTTGAATGTCAAACTTGTCACGGTCCAGTGCAGGAATTTGAAATCATGAAGCAATATTCTAAATTAACAATGGGATGGTGCGTTGATTGCCATAGAAAAACTGATGTTAAGATGGAAGGAAATGCATATTATGATAAAATTCATGCTGAACTTTCTAAAAAATACGGTGTAGAGAAATTGACTGCAGCGCAAATGGGAGGTTTAGAATGCGGTAAATGCCACTATTAATCGAATTATTAAGATTTTAATATTTATATACAATGTCATCAAACAAAAAATACTGGAAAAGTGTTGAAGAACTAGAAAATAGTTCTATTGTTGAGGCGCTTAGAAATAACGAATTTGTTGAAGAAATTCCTACTGATGAATTTTTAGGAAATGCAGATGCTTTAGCAACATCTGGAACTTCACGTCGTGACTTTTTAAAGTACGTAGGATTTAGTACTGCAGCTGTTACACTTGCTGCCTGCGAAGGTCCTGTTCACAAGTCTATACCATACGTATTACAACCGGAACAAATCATTCCTGGTGTTGCAGATTACTATGCAACAACTGTTTTTGATGGTTTTGATTTTGCTAATCTTTTGGTAAAAACTCGCGAGGGTCGTCCAATTAAAATTGATAACAATACTATTTCTGGAGCTAAGTTTTCAGCCAATGCTAGAATTCATGCGTCTATACTGTCATTATATGATAGCATGCGTTTGAAAGAGCCTAAATTGGATGGAAAAAATAGTAGCTGGTCTGCTGTTGATTTAAAAATTAAATCAAGTCTTGCTGATGCAAAAGCAAAAGGTGGGCAAGTAGTGTTGTTGACAAATACTTTGGCGAGTCCATCTACTGAAAAATTAATTGCTGAATTTATAGCTAAAAATCCTAATGCAAAACATGTTGTTTATGATGCAGTTTCTTCATCTGACGCATTGGATGCATTTGAAACGGTTTATGGTGAAAGAGCTTTAGTTGATTATGATTTTTCAAAAGCTTCTTTAATCGTTTCTGTTGGAGCTGATTTCTTAGGAGATTGGCAAGGTGGTAGCTACGATGCTGGATATGCAAAAGGACGTATTCCTCAAAACGGAAAAATGTCTCGTCACTTTCAGTTTGAATCAAATATGACATTATCCGGAGCTGCTGCTGATAAGCGTGTTCCAATGACTATTGCTAATCAAAAACAAGCTTTAGTTCAAATATATAATATTGTTGCCGGTGCTTCTGTTCCTGTTTCTTTAGACGCTGCTTACAAAGCAGAAGTTATTAAAGCTGCACAACAATTAAAAGCTGCAGGATCTAAAGGAGTTTTAGTTTCTGGAATTGAAGATAAAAATGCTCAATTATTAGTTTTAGCGATCAATCAGGTATTGGCTAGTGAAGCTTTTAATACGGGTGGTACAAGACAAATTAGAAAAGGTTCTGATGCTATTGTATCTCAATTAATAAAAGATCTGAACGCTGGAAGTGTTCATACTTTAATCATGAGTGGTGTTAATCCAGTTTATACATTAGCTGATTCAGCTTCTTTTGTATCTGGATTGAAAAAAGTAAAAACTTCAGTTGCTTTTTCTTTAAAAGAAGATGAAACAGCTTCAATTACTACAATTGCTGCTCCTGCACCTCATTACTTAGAATCTTGGGGAGATGTTGAAATTACAAAAGGAACTTATAGCTTGACTCAGCCAACTATTCGCCCTATATTTAATACAAAACAATTTCAGGACGTTTTATTATCATTAAACGGAGTTGCCGGAAATTTTTACGATTATCTTAAAGTTAATTCAGCTGGAATTATTGCTGGTTCTTCTTGGAATAAAGTATTACATGACGGTGTTTTTGTAATTGGCTCTACTGGTTTAGTTGCTGGTTCTTTTGATTATTCTGCTGCTGCAAATGCAGTTTCAAAATCAAGATCAACTGGAGATTTCGAATTAGTATTGTATACTAAAACGGGTATGGGTGATGGACAACAAGCAAACAATCCTTGGTTGCAAGAGTTTCCGGATCCAATTACAAGAGTTTCTTGGGATAACTATGTAACAGTTTCTAATGCTGATGCTAAAAACCTTGGATTGTCAAATGAAATTGTTGCAAACGGAGGTTTAAACGGAAGTTATGCTACAATTACTACTGCTGATGGTTCTAAGTTAGAAAACGTTCCAGTAATAGTTCAGCCAGGACAAGCTGTTGGTACAGTTGGTTTAGCACTTGGATATGGTCGCAAAGCGGCTTTAAAAGAAGAAATGCAAGTAGGTTTAAATGCTTACGCTTTATATAAAAACTTTAATAGTGTTCAGTCTGTTTCTATTGCTAAAGCTAATGGAGTACATGAGTTTGCTTGTGTTCAAGGGCAAAAAACATTAATGGGTAGAGGAGATATCATTAAGGAAACTACCTTAGAGATATTTAACACCAAAGATGCTGAACATTGGAATGAACAACCAATGGTGTCTTTAGATCACCAGGAAGTTGAAGCTACAACAGTTGATTTATGGGAATCATTTGATCGTTCTACAGGACATCACTTTAATCTTTCAATCGACTTAAACGCTTGTACAGGATGTGGAGCATGTGTTATTGCTTGTCACGCTGAGAATAACGTTCCTGTTGTAGGAAAAGCAGAGGTAAGAAGAAGTCGTGATATGCACTGGTTGCGTATCGATAGATATTATTCTTCTGAAAGCACTTTTGCAGGTGATAACGAAAGAAAAGAGAATATTGCTGGTTTGTCTAGTTCATTATCTACGTTTAATGAAATGGAAAAAGCTGGGGATAATCCACAAGTTTCTTTTCAGCCGGTAATGTGTCAACACTGTAATCACGCACCTTGTGAAACAGTTTGTCCTGTTGCTGCAACATCACACGGTCGTGAAGGTCAAAATCATATGGCATACAACAGATGTGTTGGTACTCGTTATTGTGCAAACAACTGTCCGTATAAAGTACGTCGTTTCAACTGGTTCTTGTACAACAAAAACACTGAATTCGATTATCATATGAATGATGATTTAGGTCGTATGGTATTAAACCCAGACGTAAACGTTCGTTCTCGTGGAGTAATGGAAAAATGTTCTATGTGTATTCAAATGACACAAGCGACTAAATTAAAAGCAAAAAATGAAGGTCGTCCAGTTGCTGATGGGGAATTCCAAACAGCTTGTTCAAACGCTTGTTCTTCTGGAGCAATGATATTTGGTGATGTTAATGATGCTGAAAGTAAAGTAGCTAAATTAGCTGCTGATGAAAGATCATACCACTTATTAGAGCATGTTGGAACAAAACCTAATGTGGTTTACCATGTTAAAGTTAGAAATACTTAGAATAAATTATTAATTAAGAAACATATAAAGGATTATGTCGTCTCACTACGAAGCACCCATTAGAAAACCTTTAGTTATAGGTGATAAATCTTATCACGATGTAACTGTAGATGTAGCTGCACCTGTTGAAGGTCCTGCAAATAAACATTGGTGGATTGTATTTTCAATCGCATTAATAGCCTTCCTTTGGGGGTTAGGTTGTATAATTTACACCGTATCTACCGGTATTGGAACATGGGGATTAAATAAAACAGTTGGTTGGGCTTGGGATATCACGAACTTCGTTTGGTGGGTTGGTATTGGTCACGCAGGTACATTAATCTCTGCGGTATTATTACTTTTCCGTCAACGTTGGAGAATGGCTATTAACCGTTCAGCGGAAGCAATGACTATCTTCTCAGTAGTTCAAGCAGGTTTATTTCCAATTATTCACATGGGACGTCCATGGTTAGCATACTGGGTTTTACCTATTCCAAATCAATTTGGATCTTTATGGGTAAACTTTAACTCACCATTGCTTTGGGACGTATTCGCAATTTCAACGTATCTTTCGGTTTCATTAGTTTTCTGGTGGACTGGTTTATTACCTGATTTTGCAATGCTACGTGATAGAGCGATAACACCTTTCAATAAAAGAGTTTATTCTATCCTAAGTTTTGGATGGAGTGGAAGAGCAAAAGACTGGCAGCGTTTTGAAGAAGTATCTTTGGTATTAGCAGGTTTAGCTACACCACTTGTACTTTCTGTACACACGATTGTATCAATGGACTTTGCTACTTCTGTAATTCCAGGATGGCATACAACAATTTTCCCTCCGTACTTCGTTGCAGGAGCGGTATTCTCAGGATTTGCAATGGTAAATACATTGTTGATTGTTATGAGAAAAGTATCTAACCTTGAAGCTTATATCACACTACAACATATCGAGTTAATGAACATTGTAATCATGATTACAGGTTCTATCGTTGGGGTTGCTTATATTACTGAGTTATTTGTAGCTTGGTATTCAGGTGTAGAATATGAGCAATATGCATTTTTGAACAGAGCAACCGGACCTTACTGGTGGGCATACTGGTCAATGATGACTTGTAACGTTTTCTCTCCACAATTTATGTGGTTTAAGAAACTAAGAACAAGTATCATGTTCTCATTTATCATTTCGATTGTAGTAAACATCGGAATGTGGTTTGAAAGATTCGTAATTATTGTTACTTCTTTGCATAGAGATTACCTTCCATCTTCTTGGACAATGTTTTCACCAACATTTGTTGATATTGGAATTTTCATCGGAACAATTGGTTTCTTCTTTGTATTGTTTTTATTATACTCTAGAACATTCCCTGTAATTGCTCAGGCAGAGGTAAAAACAATTTTGAAAGGAACAGGAGATAATTACATTAGAGAAAGAGCAAATAAAGATTCACATCATGAGTAATAAAGTAATATACGCCATTTATAATGACGATGATATTTTGATGGACGCAGTAAAGAAAACCAGAGCTGCTCATCATCATATTGAGGAAGTTTTTACTCCATTCCCGGTTCACGGGTTGGATAAAGCGATGGGTTTAGCACCTACAAGATTAGCAATTTGTTCTTTCTTATACGGATGTGTGGGTATATCTTTTGCAACATTCATGATGAGTTATATTATGATTCATGACTGGCCACAGGATATCGGTGGAAAACCAAGTTTTAGTTTCATTCAGAATATGCCATCATTTGTGCCAATTATGTTTGAAATGACAGTATTTTTTGCTGCCCACTTAATGGTAATTACTTTTTATATGAGAAGTAGATTATGGCCATTTAAACAAGCGGAAAATCCTGATGTAAGAACAACAGATGACCACTTCTTAATGGAAGTTGCTGTAAATGATAACGAATCTGAACTAGTTTCTTTTTTCGAAGGTACAGGAGCAGTTGAAGTTAAAGTAATTGAAAAGAATTAATTGTAGCTATGAAAAGGATATATAAAATAACACTTTTAGTTGGTATAACTATTTTAGTTTCATCTTGCCACAATAATTCGGCACCAAACTATCAGTATTTCCCTAATATGTATGAGTCTGTAGGTTATGAAACCTATTCAGAAGCAAAAATATTTAAAGGTGGAAAAGAAGGACAGCTTCCTGTAGTAGGAACTATCAATAGAGGTTTTGAACCTTATGAATATGAAAATTCAACAGCGGGTTATGAATTGGCTAAAGCTAATTTAAAATCTCCTTTGGATTCTATCGAAAGAAATTCAGGAAAAGGAAAAGAACTTTTCGAAATTTATTGTATCAGTTGCCATGGTGCATCTGGAAACGGTAAAGGTAAATTGGTTGAAAGAGAAAAATTTCTTGGAGTACCTAGCTATAAAGACAGAGAAATCACTGAAGGAAGTATCTTTCATGTTGAAACTTATGGTTTAAATGCAATGGGTTCACATGCAAATCAATTAAGTGCCCACGAACGTTGGTTAGTTGCTGACTATGTTCTAAAACTAAAAAGCCAATTATAATTGTTGAACAAACTGATCGTAATAGATATGTATACATTTTCAAGTAAATTAAAAACTTTTTCTATCATCCTAATGGTACTTGGTGTCTTAGGAATTGGATATGGTTTTTTAACTGCTCCTAAAGATATTCAAGAAGTTGAAAAAATTCTAGCTGCAGATGCACATGGATCGCATGGTGCTGCACATGAAGCAACAGCAGAAGCTTCACATCAAGAAGCTGGACACCACGAAGCTGCTGAAGCTTCGCATGAATCGCACAAAGGTGGCGAGCATGAAAAAGTTAATGCTGCTGCTGAGCATGAAAAACATTTAACTCACGTATTGCACCAATTGCAAAATAAGCCATGGTCTGCTTTGTACGTTGCTTGTATTTTCTTTTTACTACTTTCTATGGGAGTTTTAGCATTTTATGCTATTCAACAAGTTGCTCAGGCAGGTTGGTCTCCGGTTTTATTTAGAGTTATGCAAGGAATTACCGCTTATTTACCTGTGGCTTCTGTAATATTTTTTATCATTTTGATTCTTTGTGGTTTACACTTTAATCATATTTTTGTATGGCTAGGGGAAGGAGTTACAGATCCTAAGAGTGCTAATTATGATGAAATTATTGCTGGTAAGCATGGTTATTTAAATTTTCCTTTCTGGATCGCTAGAGCAGCTATCTTTTTATTAGGATGGAATTTATACCGTCATTATTCTAGAAAAAATTGTTTAGCTCAAGACGAAGCTAATGATGATTTAAATTACAAAAAGAACTTTAAATTATCTGCTGGATTCTTAGTGTTCTTTATTGTTTCTGAGTCTATTATGTCTTGGGACTGGATTATGTCATTTGATCCACACTGGTTCAGTACTTTATTCGGATGGTATGTTTTTGCTTCCTTCTTTGTAAGTGGAATTACCGCTATTGCATTAGTTACAATATACTTAAAATCTAAAGGATATTTAGAATATGTAAACACTAGTCACATCCATGATTTAGCTAAATTTATGTTTGGTATTAGTATCTTCTGGACATACTTATGGTTTTCTCAATTTATGTTGATCTGGTATGCAAATATTCCTGAGGAGGTTACTTATTTTATCACAAGAATTCAATTATATAACTTACCTTTCTTTGGTGCTGTGGTTATGAACTTTGTTTTCCCATTATTGATTTTAGTAAATACTGACTTTAAACGTCTTAGCTGGGTTATTGTAATGGCGGGTACTGTTATCTTATTGGGTCACTATGTTGATTTCTTTAATATGATTATGCCAGGTACAGTTGGAGACAAATGGTTTATTGGAGTTCCTGAAATTGCATCTATACTTTTCTTCTTAGGTTTATTTATTTTTGTTGTATTTACAGCATTGACTAAAGCTCCTTTGTTGGCAAAAAGAAATCCTTTCATTGAAGAAAGTAAACATTTTCATTATTAATATTTAAAGAAGTAAACAGATGACAAGTTTGTTGGTAATTATAGTTTTAGTTTTATTAGCAGTTGCATTGTGGCAATTGACCAAGATATTTGATCTTACTCAAGTAGGATCTTCTTCGGACGATTCACAGGTTGCATCAGATAATGATAATAATGTTCAGGGATATATTATGTTTGGCTTTTTAGCTTTCATTTATATATTTACGATTTACGGTTTACTAAAATGGGGTGGTTTAGCACTTCATACTCCTGCTTCAGAGCATGGACTTTTAGTTGATAATTTAATGAATATTACTTGGGTTTTAATTTTTGTAGTTCAATTTATTACACAAGGTTTATTATACTGGTTTTCTTTTAAAAATAGAGGGAACAAAGATAAGAAAGCATTATTCTTTGCTGATAGCAACAAATTAGAAGCAATCTGGAGTATTATTCCATCTGTAGTTTTAGCTTGTTTAATTCTTTACGGATTATATGCTTGGAACAACATTATGTTTGTTGATAAAGATGAAGACGTAATCGAAATCGAATTATACGCTCAACAATTTAAATGGACAGCAAGATATGCTGGAAACGATAATGTTTTAGGAAAAGCTAACGTACGTTTAATCGAAGGTATTAATACACTAGGTGTTGATATGTCTGATCCTAATGCTCAGGATGATATTATTGTTTCTGAGTTGCATATTCCAAAAGGTAAAAAAATACATTTCAAAATGCGTTCTCAGGATGTATTACACTCAGCTTATATGCCTCACTTTAGAGCGCAAATGAACTGTGTTCCAGGAATGGTTACGGAATTTGCTTTTATTCCAACTTACACAACTGCCGAATATAGAGAGTTGCCTTTTATGATTGAAAAGGTTGCTCATATCAATAAACTAAGAGCTGAAAAAAGCACTGAGTTACTTGCAAAAGGTGGTACAGCTTTAGATCCTTATACATTTGATTATTTATTATTATGTAATAAGATTTGTGGAGCTTCTCATTATAACATGCAAATGAAAGTTGTAGTTGATTCTCCGGAAGATTACAAAAAATGGTTAAGCGAGAAAACTACTTTAGCTCAGGATATTAAAGCGGCTGCGGCTGCTGCAAAACCAGCTGAGGGAGTTGAGAAAACTAAAGATAGTAGCGTTACTAAAGATACTGTGAAAGCAGTTATCGATACTGCTAAAGCAGTTGTAGCTAAAGTTGCTATGAAATAATATTATTAAGAAAATTTAAAGTATACATATATGTCAGCAGAAGCGCACGATCACGATCACGGACACGATCACGAGCACGAACATCATCATAAAGACACTTTCATTACTAAATATATCTTTAGTATTGATCACAAAATGATTGCTAAGCAATACTTAATTACCGGTATTATTATGGGTATAATTGGTATTGCAATGTCCTTGCTTTTTAGAATGCAATTAGCATGGCCGGAAGAGTCTTTCAAAATCTTTAATGTTTTATTGGGAGATAAATTTGCACCAGATGGTGTAATGGCTAATGATATTTATTTGGCTTTAGTTACAATTCACGGTACCATAATGGTATTCTTTGTACTGACAGCTGGTTTGAGTGGTACTTTTAGTAACTTACTTATTCCGCTTCAAATTGGAGCTAGAGATATGGCTTCTGGTTTTATGAATATGATTTCATACTGGTTGTTTTTCTTATCTGCAGTAATTATGTTGAGTTCATTATTTGTTGAAGCTGGACCAGCTTCTGCGGGTTGGACAATTTATCCTCCATTAAGTGCTTTACCACAAGCAATTCCAGGTTCTGGAACAGGTATGACTTTATGGTTAGTTTCAATGGCTATCTTTATTGCATCTTCATTAATGGGATCTTTAAACTACATTGTAACAGTTATCAACTTAAGAACAAAAGGAATGTCTATGACTAGACTTCCGCTTACAATCTGGACATTTTTCGTAACAGCTATTATTGGTGTTATTTCATTTCCAGTATTATTGTCTGCTGCTTTATTATTGATTTTCGATAGAAGTTTTGGTACATCATTCTTCTTATCTGATATTTATATTGCTGGTGAAGTTTTACACTATCAAGGTGGATCTCCAGTATTATTCGAACACTTATTCTGGTTCTTGGGTCACCCTGAGGTTTACATCGTAATCTTACCTGCAATGGGACTTGTTTCTGAAATTATGGCTACGAATTCTCGTAAACCAATCTTCGGATACAGAGCGATGATTATGTCAGTTCTTGCAATTGCATTCTTATCTACTATTGTTTGGGGTCACCATATGTTTATTTCAGGTATGAATCCTTTCTTAGGATCTGTGTTTACCTTTACAACTTTATTGATTGCAATTCCGTCTGCTGTAAAAGCGTTCAACTGGATTACAACTTTATGGAAAGGTAACTTACAATTTAACCCTGCAATGTTATTCTCTATCGGAATGGTTTCTACTTTCATCACTGGAGGTTTAACTGGAATCATTTTAGGAGATAGTACTTTAGATATTAACGTTCACGATACTTACTTTGTAATTGCTCACTTTCACTTAGTAATGGGTATCTCTGCACTTTACGGAATGTTTGCTGGTATTTACCACTGGTTCCCTAAAATGTATGGAAGAATGTTGAATAAAAACTTAGGTTACATTCACTTTTGGGTAACTGCAGTTTGTGCTTACGGAGTATTTTTCCCAATGCACTTTATAGGATTAGCTGGTTTACCAAGACGTTATTATACAAATACAAACTTCCCATTATTTGATGATTTACAAAATGTGAATGTTTTAATTACAACATTTGCTCTTATAGGAGGTGCGTTTCAATTAGTGTTCTTATACAATTTCTTTAGTAGTATTTTCTACGGTAAGAAAGCAGTTCAGAATCCATGGAAATCTACAACATTAGAGTGGACAACTCCGGTAGAGCATATTCACGGTAACTGGCCAGGAGAAATTCCTCATGTATACCGTTGGCCATATGACTACAGTAATCCGAATCACGATGTAGATTTTGTACCGCAAAATGTACCGATGAAAGAAGGTGAAGAAGTTTTACACCACTAAAAATATTTAAAAAAGACTGTCATTATTGACAGTCTTTTTTGTTTTAGTTAAAGTTTGAACCGTCTACTTTTACTATTTTACATACTGATTACTTTGCCTATCTTTGTAAAATGAATGAGAACCTAGATCCTACAACAAAAGGATATAACCCAGAAGAGTTAGATCTTGAAAAAAAATTACGTCCGTTATCATTTGATGATTTTGCAGGACAAGATCAAGTTTTAGAAAACTTAAAAGTTTTTGTTGCTGCTGCCAATCAACGTGGTGAAGCGCTTGATCATACTTTATTTCATGGTCCTCCCGGATTAGGAAAAACTACTTTGGCGAATATATTAGCGAATGAGCTTGAAGTTGGAATTAAAATCACTTCAGGGCCTGTTTTGGATAAACCTGGAGACTTGGCAGGTTTGCTGACTAATCTGGACGAAAGAGATGTATTATTCATTGATGAAATTCACCGTTTGAGTCCTATTGTGGAAGAATATTTATATTCGGCAATGGAGGATTTTAAAATTGATATTATGATTGAATCGGGACCAAACGCAAGGACGGTACAGATCAATCTGAATCCTTTTACACTTATTGGTGCCACTACGCGTTCAGGGCTATTAACTGCACCAATGCGTGCGCGTTTCGGAATCTCATCCCGATTACAATACTACACTACTGAACTTTTAACTACAATTGTTGAAAGAAGTGCTTCTATATTGAAAATGCCAATTTCATTGGATGCTGCGATTGAAATTGCTGGACGCAGTCGTGGGACACCTCGTATTGCAAATGCCTTGTTACGAAGAGTACGTGATTTTGCACAAATAAAAGGGAATGGAACTATCGATCTGGAAATTGCACGTTATGCGCTAAAAGCACTAAATGTAGATGCACATGGACTTGATGAAATGGATAATAAAATTCTATTAACCATCATTAATAAATTCAAGGGTGGTCCTGTAGGGTTGTCTACTTTAGCCACAGCTGTATCTGAAAGCAGTGAAACTATTGAGGAAGTTTATGAGCCGTTTTTGATACAAGAAGGGTTTATCATGCGTACACCACGTGGGCGTGAGGTTACTGAGAAAGCATACAAGCATTTAGGAAAAGTAAACACCAATATTCAAGGCGGATTGTTTTAATAATTATATTAATGTCTGAGAGTAAAAAATATAATTATCCAAATAAATTGTCAATAGGAAGGTTTCTATTAGATGCTGAAGGCGTGCGTAGAAATCCAATTCCGTATCATAAAAGATATTTTGATAAATTCGGAGATTCATTTTCCATTAAAATTGGATTTTCAAAGTATATAATTTTATCAAGAGATAATGAGGTTGCTCAATATATATTGCAGAAAAATCACAAGAATTATTATAAGTCTAAATTTCAATCAGTTTACCTTTCTAAATATTTAGGAAAAGGACTTTTAACAGTTGATGGCGATTTTTGGTTAAAGCAAAGACGACTTATTCAGCCTGCTTTTCATAAACAAAAAATGAATCAGTTGGTCGAAAACATGAATCAGACTATTATCTCAGAATTAGATACTTTAGTGGAAGAAAAAACAATTGATCTTTTTCCTGTAATGAGTCAATTGGCGTTTAATGTTGTTGCTAAATCTTTATTTCAGCTTTCAATATCAGAAGAAAAATTAAATAGAATAAAATTTATCATTGAAGAAGTTCAAAACTTCTTAATCAAGGAAATTAGGCTTCCACATAAAGCATGGTGGTTTTCGTTAAGTGGTCAGGTAAAAAAACATCAGCAATTGGCATTGGAAAATAATGCTATTATTAAAGAAATTATTGAAATTAGAAATTCTTCTAAAGAGGAATTTAATGATTTGCTAAACATGCTTCTTGAAACCCGTTATGAAGATACGGGAGAACCAATGTCAATAAACCAGTTAATTGATGAAATAAAAATTCTATTTATTGCGGGACACGAAACCACTGCAAATGCATTGACTTTCGCTGTTCATCTTTTAGGAAGACATGCGGAGGTGCAACAAAAAGTATTTGAGGAAATAAAAGAAATTGAGTCTCAAACAGATAATATTGTTGAGCAACTTCAAAAAATGACGTACACAAATGCTGTTTTGAATGAAGCAATGCGATTGTATCCGCCAGCCTGGATTACTGACAGGCAAAATGTAGAAGATGATACACTTGCTGGATTTAATATAAAAAAAGGGACTTTAATTGGTGTTTCATTTTATGAACTACATAGAAATCCTAAATACTGGAAGAATCCGGATGAATTTGATCCCGAGCGTTTTCTTGGTGATCAGAAGAAGATTTCGATGCAGTATTTTTATCCCTTTGGAGCTGGGCCTAGAATGTGCATTGGTTCAGGATTTGCTATTTACGAAATGTGTCTGACTATTGTTCATGTAGTAAAAAAATACGTAATCAAATCTAACAGTGATAATGTTAAGATTAATCCTTTGATTACATTAAAACCTGTTGACGTAGAAGTTTCATTATCAAAAAGATGAGCATTAATTCTAAAGAAACATATTCAGAATTTATAAAATCAGAAGCAAACAGACTTGGTTTTCTTGCTTGTGGTATATCTAAAGCAGGTTTTTTAGAAGAGGAAGCGCCTCGACTTGAAAATTGGCTAAATAAAAACCATCATGGCCAGATGGCCTACATGGAAAATCATTTTGAAAAACGCTTAGATCCAACCTTGCTGGTAGACGATGCAAAGAGTGTGGTATCACTTTTACTAAATTATTATCCTCCTGAAACTCAAAGTCAGGAAAGTTTTAAAATCTCAAAATACGCTTACGGGCAGGATTATCATTTTGTAATTAAAGAAAAATTAAAAGAACTACTTTTTTCTATTCAGGAGAATATTGGAGATGTTTCCGGACGTGCTTTTGTCGATTCGGCACCTGTTTTAGACAGAGCATGGGCAGCCAAAAGCGGCTTAGGATGGATTGGTAAAAGCGGTAATTTAATCACTCAAAAAGTGGGTTCTTTTTATTTTATTGCGGAACTAATACTTGATTTAGATTTAGAATATGATCATGCGACCACAGATCATTGTGGTTCATGTACAGCTTGTATAGACGCTTGTCCCACACAAGCTATAGTTGCGCCTCATGTAATTGACGGCAGCAAATGCATCTCTTATTACACCATTGAACTTAAAGAAAATATTCCTTATGAAATGAAAGGAAAATTTGATGATTGGATGTTTGGTTGTGATACTTGCCAGGATGTTTGCCCGTGGAATAGATTCTCAAAATCTCACTCGGAACCATTATTTAATCCAAATCCTGAAGTGCTTTCTTTCTCTAAAAAAGACTGGATTGAAATTACTGAAGAAACTTTTCGCTCTGTTTTTAAAAATTCCCCCATCAAAAGAACAAAATTTGAAGGTTTAAAACGCAATATTAAATTTTTGGAATAAATTCCGGACCCACTTTTTTGTAAGTTCAACTTATCTTTTATTGTATCAATTCTTACTTTTTAGGTAATTTTTTTAGTACAAATTTTTTATTAAACTACTTATTCGCTCTTAATTTGTTTCTAATGAAAATTTTGATTTGAAACAAATTAAATTTCGTAAGATATTATTTTACTCTCTAAAAATGTAAAATTTTGATTTTAAGATAGTTGTGATTTATTTTGAATCTGTATATTGTAAGATTGTTTTGCGGATTTGTTGTTATATTCGCAAATCACCTACAATTCAGCAATAAATTAAGAATTTTCTGCAATTTTATTATCAAATAGTTAAGTTTTCTGTGTCTTCAGGTTAATTTTTATCGATAAATAGTGTAATTCAACGTTTTTTTGGGTAGTTGGTCGACGAAAGTGGTTAATATTCAGGTGTTTGCATACTTTCGCACCGCCAAAAACTACTAATTTAATCTAATGGCTATTTATTTAGTCTGAACTATTTACATATATGGTCTGCAAGCTGTGCTATTTTTTTAAAGATCTTTTTGAGACTTTTATTGAATTTTCAAAATCCATTCTCTTCATTATTTCGTATGTGTCCTATAAGCTAAAAACCACGATCGGTTCTTTGGCGAATACTATTTCTATTTTTCAAATTACGCTTGTGTATGCTTAACTCTACTTTTATAAAGTTTAATTCATTTAAACTAATCTCTTTTATTTTATTTTCATTATTTAACATTAATGCTTCAGCTCAATTTTATGACAAGCATTACATTGCTCCTGCTCCTTGGCAGTATTTTAATAAAGCAAATGAAATTGTTATTGCAACTAATTCGATAACTGCTGTAAGTATTACTATAACAAAAAGTGATGGTACTGCAATAACAACTTTGTCGGCTGTGAAAGGAACGCCGGCAGTATATAGATTTGATGGTTTGCCTAGTACAACAACTCCTGCATATGCATTTGATACGGTTATAAGTGGAGCAGGATTGATAGTTACAGGTACAGGTCCAATATCTATCAATTTACGAAACGTGGCTTCGGATGCTTTAGGTGGTAATAATATAGATAAGGAAATAAAAGGAAATGCTGCATTGACGAGTTTTGGAGATGCAGGAATTGGGGTTAGATTTAGAGTAGGATATTATAGAGATGGATCATTAGGGAATTTTAATAGCTATGGTGATCAACGCCCAATTTATAGCATTATGGCTATTACGAATGGTACGACTGTTACAGTTGGTGGAGTCGTTAAAGCTACATTAAATGCAGGGCAAAGTTATTTATTTAAAGCTGCGATAGGAACTTTGGTACAATCTTCGAATCCAACGGTGATGAATACATCAGCGGCGATCGATACCCCTGGTGGTTGTGGCGATAGTGCATATAATCAAGTGCCTCCAGAAGCAGTTTTAGGCTCAGAATATTTTATTGAAAGAGGAAAAGGAAATGATACTGCAGAGCAAACTACTGTTGTTGCAACCAAGGATAATACAACGGTTACAGTAAATACTTTTTCTGTAACAGGTGCATTAACAGCAACGACCACTACTGTTTTAGCTACTGCTGGGAGTTTCTTTACATTTAAAAACGGTGTATCTAACACTAGTTTCTCCGCTTCAAGAGTTTCTGCAGATAAAAATGTTGCCGTTTACTCGGGAACAGCACAATCTTGTGAGGTTGATATTTCAACAATTGCTCCGGTTTCTGAATGTGGAGGATCTAAATTTATCGAAACAGCAAAATTTAGAAATTATGATACTGGTTCATTACCTTACTTCGGATATATTCTTTTAAAAGATGCAACGTCGATAGTATATGTAAATGGAGTTGATATTGAAACAAAATCAGGAGTGACAGTCCGTCATCAATTAGGAACAACGGGATGGTATTTGATAAATTTTGAAGATACTAATATCGGAAGTCCAAATATTCTTTCTATATCAAGTGATGCCAAGTTAACGGTTTCGATTGTACAACAAGGCGGAGGTTTTTCGATGGCAGGTTTTTTCTCTAATTTTGCTGTTCAGCCGGAAGATCCAACATTTACTTATATTTCTGGTGGGGGTTGTACAAACAGTACCGCTACTTTAACTAGTCCGGCAGGATTTTCTCCATATCAATGGTATTTGAATGGAACTGCAATTTCAGGAGCAAATTCAAATACATATACAGCCACTAAAACAGGTGCATATTCTGTAGCTTCAACTTTAACGTGTGGAGCTCAGACACAATCAAAACCTGTATCAGTTACTTTATGTACTGATTTGGGAATTACAAAAACAGTTGATAATGCGACACCATGTGTAGGATCTAATGTAGAATTTACAGTAAAATTAAATAATCTTGGCGCTAATAATGCTTCTGGAGTTTCGGTAAACGATTTACTTCCTACTGGTTATACATTTGTTAGTTCAACACCATCAGTTGGAGCTTATAATTCGACAACCGGAGTATGGAGTATTGGAAATGTAGACAGTGGAATTTCAGCAACGTTAAAAATTGTAGCTAAAGTAAATGCAAGTGGAGTTTACACAAACACAGCAACAATATCAAGTTCTGTGCCTGATACTAATTCGGCAAATAATGAGGCTAGTGTTGCAACTACTCCAAATCCTTTGCCAACGGTTGTTATCAATAACCCGGCATCAGTTTGTTCTCCATCAAAAGTTGATATTACTGCTCCGGCAATTACAGCGGGTAGTACAACAGGTTTAACGTTTTCATATTGGACTAACGCTGCGGCTACAATTGCTTACAGCACGCCAACTGTTGCTGCTGCAGGAACATACTACATAAAAGGAACAACTGCTGCAGGATGTTCAGATATAAAAGCCGTTGTTGTAACAATAGCAACTCCACCAACTGCAGGAACATTATCAGGAACACAAAATATTTGTATTTCAGGTACAACAACTTTTACATCAAATGGAAATTCAGGCGGAACGTGGTCAAGTAGTGATACAGCGGTTGCAACAGTAAATTCAAGTGGAGTAATTACGGGAGTTATTGCCGGAACAGCTACAATTACTTATAAAGTTACAGGAACCGGAGGTTGTGCGGATGCAACTTCAACACGAACGGTAACAGTTAATCCAACTCCAACAGCTTCAATAACGGGAGCTTTGAATGCATGTTTGACAACTACTTTAACTGCTGTTACGAATGCAGCTTCACCAGCTTATGTTTGGTATAAAAATAATATTGTAATTAACGGACAAACAGGATCTACATTAGTTGTAACGACAGATGGAGATTATAAAGTTAAAGTTACAAACACAGCGACCACTTGTGAAAATACTTCGGCAGCTTCAACTGTTAAAGTTAGTGACACTCAAAAACCAACTATTACTTGTCCTGCAAATGTTTCAAAAGCAGCCGATGCAAATTCATGTACAGCTTCTGGGGTTGTTTTGGGAACTTCAACTACGGCAGACAATTGTGGAGTTGCTTCGGTAACTAATAATGCACCGACAACTTTCCCTATCGGAACAACAACAGTAACTTGGACAGTGACTGATAACTCAGGAAATACACAAACTTGTACGCAAACAGTAACCGTTACAGATACTCAAAAACCAACAATTACTTGTCCTTCGAATGTAACAAAAGCAGCCGATGCAAATTCATGTACAGCTTCAGGCGTTGTTTTGGGAACTCCGACAACGGCAGATAATTGTGGAGTTGCTTCGGTGACTAATAATGCGCCAACAACTTTCCCTATAGGAACAACCACAGTAACGTGGACAGTTACCGATAATTCAGGAAATACACAAACTTGTACGCAAGCGGTAACAATCACAGATACTCAAAAACCAACCATCACTTGTCCTTCTAATGTAACAAAAGCAGCCGATGCAAATTCATGTACAGCTTCTGGGGTTGTTTTGGGAACTCCAACAACGGCAGACAATTGCGGAGTTGCTTCGGTAACTAATAATGCACCATCAACTTTTCCTATTGGGACAACCATAGTAACTTGGACGGTAACTGATAATTCAGGAAATACACAAACTTGTACGCAAACGGTAACCGTTACAGATACTCAAAAACCAACAATCACTTGCCCTTCGAATATAACACAAGCAGCCGATGCAAATTCATGTACAGCTTCAGGCGTTGTTTTGGGAACTCCGACAACGGCAGATAATTGTGGAGTTGCTTCGGTAACTAATAATGCACCTACAACTTTCCCTATCGGAATAACAACAGTAACCTGGACAGTAACTGATAACTCAGGAAATACACAAACTTGTACGCAAACGGTAACCATTACAGATACTCAAAAACCAACAATTACTTGCCCTTCGAATGTAACACAAGTAGTTGATGCAAATTCATG
Organism: Flavobacterium chryseum; assembly: GCF_004362015.1. Lineage (GTDB taxonomy): Bacteria > Bacteroidota > Bacteroidia > Flavobacteriales > Flavobacteriaceae > Flavobacterium. The sequence goes on along the minus strand of NZ_SNWW01000003.1, from coordinate 239,410 downwards.
TACAGCTTCAGGCGTTGTTTTGGGAACTCCAACTACGGCAGATAATTGTGGAGTTGCTTCGGTAACTAATAATGCACCAACAACTTTCCCTATCGGAACAACCACAGTAATCTGGACGGTAACCGATAATTCAGGAAATACACAAACTTGTACGCAAGCGGTAAAAGTAGTTGGCCCAATAAAAGCAAATGATGACATTGTCACTAACTTTAATGGATACTCAGGCGGAACTGCAGTTTCAAATGTGTTAGATAATGATCTTTTGAATTGTACTAATGTAATTGGAAATGATATTACTATTACTTTAGCAACTGCTTTACCTTCTGCTTTAAATTTTAACACAACTACAGGAACAGTTACTGTTAATCCATTAACTTCAGCAGGAAATTATACTTTTGATTATACAATCTGTGAAAAATTAAATCCAACAAATTGTAGTACAGCTTCTGTAAAAATAACTGTAGTTGCACCAATAATTGATGCAATTACTGAAACGACAACTTCAATCAACGGAACTACAGGCGGAACAACAGCAACAGTAGTTGCTAATGATACTTTAAACGGAAACCCGGTTGTAATCGGAACTCAAAATGGACAAGTTAAATTGACTCCAATCGCAGTTCCAGCAGGATTAACTTTAAATGCAGACGGAACAATAACAGTTGCACCGAACACACCAAAAGGAAATTACGAAGTTGAATACAGCATTTGTGAAATTACAAACCCAACGAATTGTGATACAACAAAAAGTATCGTTGTTGTTGGACAAGCGATAATCGATGCAGTTTCAGAATCAACAACTTCAATCAACGGAACTACAGGCGGAACAACAGCAACAGTAGTTGTTAATGATACTTTAAACGGAAATCCAGTTGTCATTGGAACTCAAAACGGTCAGGTTAAATTGACTGCAATCACAGTTCCAACGGGATTAACTTTAAATGCAGACGGAACGGTAACAGTTGCACCAAACACAGCAGCAGGAAATTACGAAGTAGAATACAGTATCTGCGAAATTACAAACCCAACGAATTGTGATACAACAAAAAGTATTATTGTTGTTGGACAAGCGGTAATTGATGCGGTTACAGAAACAACAACTTCAATCAACGGAAATACAGGCGGAACAACAGCAACAGTAGTTGCCAATGATACTTTGAATGGAAACCCGGTTGTCATTGGAACTCAAAACGGTCAGGTTAAATTGACTCCAATCACGGTTCCAACAGGATTAACTTTAAACGCAGACGGATCAGTAACAGTTGCGCCAAATACACCGGCAGGAAATTACGAAGTTGAATACAGCATTTGCGAAATTACAAACCCAACGAATTGTGATACAACAAAAAGCACAATAGTTGTTGGACAAGCGGTAATCGATGCGGTTACTGAAACGACAACTTCAATTAACGGAACTACAGGCGGAACAACTGCAACAGTAGTTGCCAATGATACATTAAACGGAAATCCGGTTGTAATTGGAACAAGTGCAGGTCAAGTTAAATTGACTGCAATCATAGTTCCAACAGGATTAACATTAAATGCAGACGGAACCATAACGGTTGCACCAAATACACCAAAAGGAAATTACGAGGTAGAATACAGCATCTGCGAAATTACAAACCCAACGAATTGTGATACAACAAAAAGCACAATAGTTGTTGGACAAGCGGTAATCGATGCGGTTACAGAAACGATAACTTCAATCAACGGAAATACAGGTGGAATAACAGTAACATTAGTTGCTAACGATACTTTGAATGGAAATCCGGTTGTAATTGGAACTCAAAATGGACAAGTTAAATTGACTCCAATCAAGGTTCCAACAGGATTAACTTTAAATGCAGACGGAACAGTAACAATTGCGCCAAATACACCTGCAGGAAATTACGAAGTTGAATACAGCATCTGCGAAATTACAAATCCAACGAATTGTGATACAACAAAAAGTATCATTGTCGTTGGACAAGCGGTAATCGATGCTGTAACAGAAACTACAACTTCAATCAACGGAACTACAGGCGGAACAACAGCAACAGTAGTTGCTAATGATACTTTAAATGGAAACCCAGTTGTAATCGGAATAAGTGCAGGACAAGTTAAATTGACTGCAATCACAGTTCCAACGGGATTAACTTTAAATGCAGACGGGACAGTAACAATTGCACCAAATACTCCGGCAGGAAATTACGAAGTTGAATATAGCATTTGTGAAATTACAAATCCAACAAACTGTGACGCTGTTAAAAGCACAATAGTTGTTGGACAGGCCGTAATCGATGCGGTTACAGAAACAACAACTTCAATTAACGGAAATACAGGCGGAACAACAGCAACATTAGTTGCCAATGATACTTTAAACGGAAGCCCGGTTGTCATCGGAACAAGTGCTGGACAAATTAAATTGACTCCAATCACGGTTCCAACAGGATTAACATTAAACGCAGACGGAACAGTAACAGTTGCACCGAACACACCGGCAGGAAATTACGAAGTAGAATACAGCATCTGCGAAATTACAAACCCAACGAATTGTGATACAACAAAAAGCACAATAGTTGTTGGACAAGCCGTAATCGATGCGGTTACAGAAACGACAACTTCAATCAACGGAACTACAGGCGGAACAACTGCAACATTAGTTGCTAACGATACTTTAAACGGAAAGCCGGTTGTAATCGGAACTCAAAACGGTCAGGTTAAATTGACTCCAATCACAGTTCCAACAGGATTAACATTAAACGCAGACGGAACAGTAACAATTGCTTCGAACACACCGGCAGGAAATTATGAAGTTGAATACAGCATTTGTGAAATTACAAATCCAACAAACTGTGACGCTGTTAAAAGCACAATAGTTGTTGGACAGGCCGTAATCGATGCGGTTACAGAAACAACAACTTCAATTAACGGAAATACAGGCGGAACAACAGCAACATTAGTTGCCAATGATACTTTAAACGGAAGCCCGGTTGTCATCGGAACAAGTGCTGGACAAATTAAATTGACTCCAATCACGGTTCCAACAGGATTAATATTAAATGCAGACGGAACAGTAACAGTTGCACCGAACACACCAAAAGGAAATTACGAAGTAGAATACAGCATCTGCGAAATTACAAATCCAACGAATTGTGATTCAGCGAAAAGTACGATTGTTGTTTCAGCAGGAAATTTACAGGCAAATGCGGATGTAATTCCTTCAGTTGTGGCAACAAACCAGCCACAAACGGTTGTAAATGTATTTGATAACGATACAAACAATAGTTTGCCAGTTGTAGCAACAGATTTAAATCTTTCAATAGTAACGGCAGATCCAAAAGGAGTTTTAACATTAAACCCTGACGGAACTGTAACAGTTGTAGCAAACGCACCTGCTGGAGCATACGAACTGACATACCAAATTTGCGAAAAATTAAATCCAACAAATTGTAGTTCGGCTACCATAAAAATAACGGTAATTACTCCGGGAATCGATGCAGTTTCAGAAACAACAACTTCAATCAACGGAAACACAGGAGACACAACAGCAACATTAGTTGCCAATGATACTTTGAATGGAAACCCGGTTGTCATTGGAACAAGTGCTGGACAAGTTAAATTGACTCCAATCACAGTTCCAACAGGATTAACATTAAATGCAGACGGAACAGTAACAGTTGCACCAAACACAGCAGCAGGAAATTACGAAGTAGAATACAGCATTTGTGAAATTACAAATCCAACAAACTGCGATTCAGCGAAAAGTACGATTGTTGTTTCAGCAGGAAATTTACAGGCAAATGCTGATGTAATTCCTTCAGTTGTGGCAACAAACCAGCCACAAACGGTGGTAAATGTATTTGATAACGATACAAACAATAGTTTGCCAGTTGTAGCAACAGATTTGAATCTTTCAATAGTAACGGCAGATCCAAAAGGAGTTTTAACATTAAATCCTGACGGAACCGTAACAATAGGAGCAAACGCGCCAGCTGGAACATACGAACTGACATACCAAATTTGCGAAAAATTAAATCCAACGAATTGCAGTTCGGCTACTATAAAAATAACGGTAACCGCTCCGGGAATCGATGCTGTAGCAGAAACTACAACGACTCTTATCAACGGAAATGTTGGAGGAACAACAGCAACATTAGTTGCCAATGATACTTTAAACGGAAATCCGGTTGTAATAGGAACAAGTGCAGGACAAGTTAAATTGACTCCAATCGCAGTTCCAACAGGATTAACTTTAAACGCAGACGGAACAGTAACAGTTGCGCCAAATACACCGGCAGGAAATTACGAAGTAGAATACAGCATTTGTGAAATTACAAATCCAACGAATTGTGATTCGGCGAAAAGTACGATTGTAGTTTCAGCAGGAAATTTACAGGCAAATGCCGATGTAATTCCTTCAGTTGTGGTAACAAACCAGCCTCAAACGGTTATCAACGTTCTTAATAACGACACAAACAATAGTTTACCAGTTGTAGCAACAGATTTGAACCTTTCAATAGTAACAGCAGATCCAAAAGGAGTTTTAACATTAAGCCCTGACGGAACCGTAACAATAGGAGCAAACGCGCCAGCTGGAACATACGAACTGACATACCAAATTTACGAAAAATTAAATCCAACGAATTGCAGTTCGGCTACTATAAAAATAACGGTAACCGCTCCGGGAATCGATGCTGTAGCAGAAACTACAACGACTCTTATCAACGGAAATGTTGGAGGAACAACAGCAACATTAGTTGCTAATGATACCTTAAACGGAAACCCAGTTGTAATCGGAACTCAAAACGGTCAGGTTAAATTAACTCCAATCACGGTTCCAACAGGATTAACTTTAAATGCAGACGGAACAGTAACAGTTGCACCAAATACTCCGTCAGGAAATTACGAAGTAGAATACAGCATCTGCGAAATTACAAATCCAACAAATTGTGATTCAGCGAAAAGTACAATTGTTGTTTCAGGAGGAAATTTACAGGCAAATGCAGATGTAATTCCTTCAGTTGTAGCAACAAACCAGCCACAAACGGTTGTAAATGTTTTTGATAACGACACAAACAACGGGCTACCAGTTGTATCAACAGATTTAAATCTTTCAATAGTAACGGCAGATCCAAAAGGAGTTTTAACATTAAACCCTGACGGAACCGTAACAGTAGGAGCAAACGCACCTGCTGGAACATACGAACTGACATATCAAATTTGTGAAAAATTAAATCCAACGAATTGTAGTTCGGCTACTATAAAAATAACGGTAACTGCTCCGGGAATCGATGCTGTAACAGAAATTACAACGACTCTTATCAACGGAAATGTTGGAGGAACAACAGCAACATTAGTTGCTAATGATACATTAAACGGAAATCCAGTTGTGATCGGAACAAGTGCTGGACAAGTTCAATTAACTCCAATCACAGTTCCAACAGGATTAACTTTAAATGCAGACGGAACAGTAACAGTTGCACCAAATACTCCGTCAGGAAATTACGAAGTAGAATACAGCATCTGCGAAATTACAAATCCAACAAATTGTGATTCGGCGAAAAGTACAATTGTTGTTTCAGGAGGAAATTTACAAGCGAATCCTGATACAGTTCCTTCAGTTGTGGCAACAAACCAACCTCAAACAGTTGTAAATGTATTTGATAACGACACAAACAATAGTTTACCAGTTGTATCAACAGATTTAAATCTTTCAATAGTAACGGCAGATCCAAAAGGAGTTTTAACATTAAATCCTGACGGAACCGTAACAGTTGGAGCAAACGCACCTGCTGGAACATACGAACTGACATACCAAATTTGTGAAAAATTAAATCCAACGAATTGTAGTTCGGCTACTATAAAAGTAACGGTAACGGCAGGAGTTTTACAAGCGAATCCAGATACGGTTCCTTCGGTTGTTGGAATAAACCAACCTCAAACAGTTGTAAATGTGTTTGATAACGACACAAATAACGGGTTGCCAGTTGTAGCAACAGATTTGAACCTTTCAATAGTAACGGCAGATCCAAAAGAAGTTTTAACATTAAACCCTGACGGAACCGTAACAGTAGGAGCAAACGCACCAAGAGGAACTTATGAATTAGTTTATCAAATATGTGAGAAACTGAACCCAACAAATTGCAGTACAGCAACTATCGAAGTAACAGTAGATGAAGCAACGATGACGGTAACAGCAAGTAGTTTTTGTTCTAATAATGTTCCTTACGTAACTTATAATGTTGTGCCAGATAATTTTACTCCAACTACTTTATTAACAATTAAATGGATTGACAGTAACAATAATGTAGTAGCAACTGAAACAGGTTTACCATTAAGCGGAAATATTTTATGGCCAGGTGCAATTATTGATAATGACGGAAATGGTGTAGATTGGCCAGGTTGGGTATTAGCAAACGGACAATGGACAGAGGGTGCAGACGGATTTGAAAATACAAAACCAGAAGTTACAATGGAATTTTCATTAAACACATCAGTTAGTATTCCGGTAAATTATCCGGCAGCAACTCCGCAATGTAATGCAAGACCAACTTTTGCAATTAAAGCAAATGATGATGCAGCAGGACCAATAGATGCAACTAAAGGAACAAGTACATCGATAAATGTATTTGATAATGATAAATTAAACGGCTTGCCAATTAATCCTGCTGATGTAGTTTTAAGCACAGTCATTCCAAATGCTAATTTAATTTTAAATGCAGATGGATCTGTTGATGTAAAACCTGGAACAGTATCAGGAGATTATCAACTTACTTACCAAATCTGCGATGCGTTGCATTTATCTAATTGCAGTCAGGCTGTTGTAAATGTAAAAGTATTGAATTCAGTTATTCCAGTAGATCCAATGATACCTATTGTAGCGAATAATGATGGCGAAATAGCGGTTGACGGAATCAATGGCGCATTAGAATTTATCAATGTACTGGATAACGATACATTAAACGGATTACCAGTTAATGCATCAGATGTTGTACTTACAAATGCACCAACTAGTCCTTATTTTGAATTTAATTCAGACGGAACAGTTAATGTGAAACCAAATACACCGGGCGGACAGTATACATTAAATTATCAAATTTGTTCGAAAGCAAATTCATCAAATTGTAGTAGTGCAACTTTAAATGTTTTTGTTGAAGTTCCGGCGATTGCGGTTATCAAAACGGCCACTTTCAATGATGAAAATGCGAGCGGATTTGCCAATGCAGGAGAAACAATTACCTATAAGTTTAAGATAACCAATACAGGAAACGTTCCATTAAAAGGAATTACGATTATAGATCTTTTACCAGGAGTTGCAGTTTCAGGACAAGCAATTACTTTAGAGGTAAACGAATCTGATGAAAACACTTTTACAGCAAAATATACTATAAAACAAAGTGATATTAATTTTGGAAGTGTAAGCAATCAGGCGACTGTAAAAGGACGTAGTGAAAGAGGAATTCTGGTAGAAGATAAATCAGATGACGGCAATAACTTAGAAGACAAACCTACAGTTTTACCTCTAAACGGTTGTCAGATTATTGTTCAAAACGCAATTTCTCCAAACGGAGATGGTAAAAACGAAAGATTCTATATTCAGGGATTAGAATGTTATCCAGATAATACAGTTGAAATATACAATCGTTGGGGAGTTTTAGTTTTTGATGTTGATCATTACAATAATGATGAAAGAGCTTTTACAGGTTTTTCTGCAGGACGTACAACAATGAAAAAATCAGAAGGTCTGCCGGTTGGAACTTATTTCTATATTTTAAAATACAGAGATAGCGAATCAAACCAACATGAAAAATCTGGCTATTTATATATCAATAAATAAAAAAAAATAAACGGCTTAGTTTTTACTAAGCCATTTTAAAACTTATTATGAAAAAGTTACTTTTAGTTTTTATCTTTTTTTCCATTGTGTGTTCTGCGCAGCAAGACGCGCAATTTACACAATACATGTATAATACAATCGAAATTAATCCGGCTTATGCAGGTTCGCGTGGCGTATTAAGTGTTTTTGGATTATATCGTACACAATGGGTTGGACTTGACGGAGCGCCGGAAACGAGTACTTTTTCAGTAAATACACCTTTCAATAATAGCAAATTAGGATTAGGAGTTTCTTTGGTAAACGATAAAATTGGGCCAACAAACGAAAACACACTTTCTGCGGATTTATCATACAGCATTCCAGTTTCTGAGGCATCTAAACTTTCCTTCGGTATAAAAGGAACAGCAAATCTTTTTAATCTGGATGTAAATAAATTAAATCCTGAAGATCAGGATGATCCACAATTTCAAAATTTAGCAAATAGAATTACGCCAAATGTTGGAGCAGGTATTTACTGGCATTCTGATAAAGCTTATGTAGGCTTATCAGTTCCTAATTTTATTGAAACGAACCGATACAACGATGATGATATTGCGATCTTTAAAGACAAAATCAACTATTATTTTATGGCAGGTTATGTATTTAATTTAGATCGTTTAGAATATATAAAATTCAAACCGGCATTATTAACAAAAGTGGTCGAAGGTGCACCGCTACAAGTTGATCTTTCGGGTAATTTTATGTTCAACGACAAATTTGTTGTTGGTCTTGCGTATCGTTGGAGCGCATCAGTAAGTGCAATGGCAGGATTTCAGGTTACTGACGGATTATATATAGGGTATGGTTACGACCATGAAACCACTAATTTAAGAAGATACAATTCAGGATCTCATGAAATTTTCCTGCGTTTCGATTTTTTCAATAATTATAATAAAATGACATCTCCAAGATTCTTTTAATAGAGTACATATGAAAATTAAAAATTTAGCCTATTCTTTTTTGTTAATATGCTTTTTTCTAAATGCAAATGCGCAAACCGTAAACATAAAACGTGCTGATAAAAAGTACGATGATTATGCTTACGCAGATGCTATAAAATTATACGAAAATGTAATAAACAAAGGTTACAAAGACGAACATGTTTTGCAAAGACTTGGTAACTCGTATTATTTTAGCGGAGAATTTACAGAAGCATTAAGATGTTACAAGGATTTGTTTTTATTTAATGAAAATCAGCAGGCAGAGTATTTTTTCAGATATTCCCAATGTTTAAAATCAGCAGGAGATTATAACAAATCAGATGAAGTTTTAGAAAAATTCAGTCAAAAATCACCTTCAGATAAAAGAGCAATTTTATTCAAAAAATACCGAAACTATTTAGAAGATATTAAATCAAATTCAGGTCGATTTGAAATTGCCGATGCCGGAATCAATTCTAAAGATTCTGATTACGGAAGCACTATTCTCGACAATAAATTAGTTTTTACATCGGCCAGAGATACGGGCAGCATCATTAAGAAGAATTTTAAATGGACCAATAAGTCCATTTCGGCGTTATATTCAGTTGAGTTAATGCCCGATGGAAGCATCGGAAATCCAGCTCTTTTTCATAGAAACGAGTTAATCATCAATTTTAATGAATCAACACCGGTTTTTACAAAAGACGGGAAAACAATGTATTTTACCAGAAACAATTCTATAAATGGTAAAAAGAGACATAATGAAAATAGAATTACACTTTTAAAACTATACAGAGCAATTTTAATTGATGGTAAATGGAATAAAGTTGAGGAACTTCCATTCAACAGTGACGAATACAGTGTTGCACATCCTTCGTTAAGTAATGACGAAAAAACATTATACTTTGCGTCAGATATGCCCGGAACTTTGGATATGTCAGATTTATTTAAAGTAGCTGTAAATGGAAACGGAACTTTTGGCAAACCTGAAAATTTAGGTCCCGAAATTAATACCGAAGGCAGGGAAACTTTTCCATATGTATCAGATGATAACGAGCTTTATTACGCAAGCGACGGCCGCCCGGGTTTAGGCGGACTCGATGTTTATGTTTCAAAAATAAATAAAGATGGTTCTTTTGAGGAAGTTCAAAATCTTGGTGAGCCAATAAATAGTAAACAAGACGATTTTGCTTTTATTATCAATAGTAAAAACCGAAACGGATTTTTCTCTTCTAACAGAGATAACGGCCACGGACTTGATGATGTTTATCGATTTACAGAATTCCGTAAATTAATCTGCGAGCAGGAATTATCAGGAACAATAACAGATGCAGAAACAAATGAAGTGCTGCCAAACGTAAGTTTAATTTTGTTTGATGAAAGTCGTTTAAGCGCTACAGAAGTGTTTTCAGATCAAAATGGAAATTATGTTTTTCCAAATGTAAAATGTGGTAAAAAATATTTCATAAAAACATCAAAAACAGATTATGATATAAAAGAAATTCCGCTAGCTATTAAAAAATTATCAGGAAAAACAACATTACTCATCTCTATAGAAAAGAAAGCCAAACCAATAGTAGCAAAAACTATAATGGTAAAAGTAGCAACATTAAAATCTGTAAAACTTCAGCCATTGGCAGTAGGAACAGATTTGGCCAAATTGCTTAATTTACCAATGAACTTTTTTGATTTAGGTAAAGCAACGATTAAAAAAAGCTCAGAACCGCAATTATTAAAACTGGTTGCAATGTTAAAACAATATCCAACAATAAAATTAGATATTCGTTCGCATACAGATTCTCGTGATACTGCTTCAAAAAATATGATATTATCTGATAAAAGAGCAGAATCAACAAAAAACTGGCTCGTACAAAAAGGAGTTGATAAAAGTCGATTAACGGCAAAAGGATATGGCGAAACACAACTGGTAAACAAATGTGCTGATGGAGTAAAATGCAGTGAGCAGGAACATATGAAAAACAGACGAAGTGAATTTATAATTACCTACTTATAAATATTTTTTTTAATGCAAGAAGCTCTTTTCCGTAATAAGAAAAGAGCTTTTTTTATTTTATAGAAAATGTATAAAAGTGAAAACGATATCGTTTTCGTAAAAAAGACTGAAAAATCATACGTTTTGTTACAAGATAAATTCTAAAACTTAAAATATTATATATTATGTTTAAAATGAATGAATTAGCTTCTAAAAAAGTTTGATATTTATTATTTATGTGCATTTTTTTTTAACTTTATAGTTATTAAAAAATTTCAGATATGACTGTAGATCAAATACTAAAGACAAAAGGGAGGGATGTTTTTTCGGTACGTTCAACAACAACTGTTTATGAAGCCCTGAAAGTGATGGGAGAAAAAAACATTGGCGCAATTCTGGTTATTGACGGAACCAGTTTAAAAGGAATATTATCTGAAAGAGATTATGCCCGAAAAATTGTTTTGAAAGATAAATCATCTAAAGAAACATACGTTCATGAGATTATGGAAAGCACTATTTTCTCAGTAAATTTATCCAACAATATTGAGGATTGCATGGAGCTTATGAGCACAAAACGCATTAGGCATTTACCCGTTTTAGATAATGAAATTGTGGTAGGAATTATTTCTATTAGCGATGTGGTTAAGGCAATTATAGAAATTCAAAAAGATACTATTAACCACTTAAATTCTTATATTTCGCAATAAACAAATCAAAAAAATACTTTAAAAAAAAGAGTCCACATTATGTTGGACTTTTTTTTTGGCCTGCGTGAATTTTCTTTTTAACAAAAGAAAGCTATAAAAAGATGCCATTTTAAATGAAGACTTATATCTTTGTAAGCTAGAATAAAAGCTAAAAACAATGAACAAAGAGAGTAAAAGAAAAGAGGCGTTACTGTATCATTCAGAGCCAACTCCAGGAAAAATTCAGGTAGTTCCAACAAAAAAATACGCAACCCAAAGAGATTTATCTTTGGCCTATTCGCCGGGTGTTGCAGAACCGTGTTTAGAAATTGCAGCAAACATCGATGATGTTTATAAATATACAGCAAAAGGAAATTTAGTTGCCGTTATTTCAAACGGTACAGCTGTTTTAGGGCTAGGAGATATTGGTCCGGAAGCATCTAAACCAGTAATGGAAGGAAAAGGTTTATTGTTTAAAATATTCTCAGATATTGATGTTTTTGATATTGAAATCGGAACTAAAGATATTGAAGAATTTATTCAGACCGTAAAAAATATTGCTCCAACTTTTGGAGGAATAAATCTGGAAGATATAAAAGCGCCGGAATCTTTTGAAATCGAAAGAAGACTGGTTGCAGAATTAGATATTCCGGTAATGCATGATGATCAGCATGGTACAGCAATTATCTCTTCTGCAGCATTAATTAATGCTTTAGAATTAGCAGGAAAAAAAGCAGAAGATGTAAAATTAGTAGTTTCAGGAGCAGGTTCGGCTGCGATTGCTTGTACTGATTTATATGTTTTGTTAGGTGTAAAAGTCGAGAATATTTTAATGTTTAATAGTAAAGGACTTTTAACAAAAGATAATCCTTCACTTTCAGAATTGCAATTAAAATATGCAATTGATGGACCTAAAATTGATTTAGCAGAAGCAGTAAATGGTGCTGATGTTTTTATAGGATTATCTTCTGGAGATATTTTGTCGCCAGAAATGTTACTAACAATGTCTAAGAATCCGATTGTTTTTGCAATGGCAAATCCAAATCCGGAAATCGATTATAATTTAGCTGTCGAAACCCGTAAAGATGTTATTATGGCTACGGGACGTTCAGATTTTCCTAATCAGGTAAATAACGTATTGGGTTTTCCTTATATTTTTAGAGGAGCGTTAGACGTAAGAGCTACAAAAATTAACGAAGCGATGAAAATGGCAGCTGTAAAAGCGTTAGCTATTTTGGCGAAAGAGCCAGTTCCAGAGCAAGTTAACGTAGCTTACGGTGCAACAAAATTAGGTTTTGGACAAGAATATATTATTCCTAAACCATTTGATCCTAGATTGATTACTATTGTAGCGCCTGCTGTTGCAAGAGCAGCAATGGAATCCGGAGTAGCAAAAAATCCTATTACAGACTGGGCAGCTTATGAAGATGTGCTTCGTGAGCGTATGGGGAACGATAATAAAATGGTTCGTTTAATTACAAACCGTGCTAAATTAGATCCTAAACGAATTGTTTTTGCTGAGGCAGACCAATTAAACGTTTTAAAAGCAGCACAGATTGTTCATGAAGACGGAATTGGTTTTCCTGTATTATTAGGAAATAAAGAAGTTATTTTAGAGCTAAAAGCAGAATTAGGTTTTGATGCAGAACTTGAAATAATTGATCCTAAAACAAACGAAGAAGAAGCAAGACGAAATAGATTTGCAAATTCATACTGGGAAACTAGAGAACGTAGAGGTGTTTCGTTGCTTGATGCTCAGAAGTTTATGCGCGAAAGAAACTATTTTGCCGCAATGATGGTAAATGAAGGAGAAGCAGATGCTGTAGTAACAGGATATTCAAGAAGTTACCCTAGTGTTGTAAAACCAATGTTGCAATTAATCGAAAAAGCGCATGGAGCTTCACTTGTTGCAACTGCAAATATGATGCTTACTGCTCGCGGGCCAATGTTCTTGTCAGACACGGCAATAAATATTAACCCAACTTCTGAAGATTTAGTAAACATTGCAATCATGACTGCAAAAACTGCCAAAATGTTTGGTATAGAGCCAGTTATTGCAATGGTTTCTTATTCTAACTTTGGATCTTCAACGCATCAAAATGCATCAAAAGTAAGGGATGCAGTTGCTTATTTGCACAAAAACCATCCTGAAATGATTGTTGACGGAGAAATCCAGGCAGATTTTGCATTAAACCAGGAGATGCTTGCAGAGAAATTCCCATTCTCTAAACTAGCAGGTAAAAAAGTAAACACCTTAATTTTCCCTAATCTGGAATCAGCGAATATTACTTATAAATTATTAAAAGAATTGTATAAAGTAAATTCAATAGGTCCAATTATGATGGGTATGGGTAAACCGGTACACATTTTCCAATTAGGAGCAAGTGTTGAAGAAATGGTAAATATGGCAGCAATTGCTGTTATTGACGCTCAGGAAAAAGAAAATAAGAAGAATAAATTAACGAAATAGAATTTCTTATAAGGATCAAATAAAATTGTCTTATTTTTATTGCATTTTTATTATATTTGTGGCTATAAAATATAAATATGATAGCACATTTGCAAGGAAAATTAGTTGAGAAAAACCCTACAGAAGTTGTAATTGATTGCAACGGAGTTGGTTACCAGGTTAATATATCTTTACATACCTTTTCTCTTCTTCCAAATGCTGATTTTATAAAATTGTATACGCATCTTCTAATCAAGGAAGATGCGCATACATTATTTGGTTTTGCAGAAAAATCAGAAAGAGAAATATTCAGAATGTTGTTATCTGTCTCTGGCATTGGAGCCAATATTGCGAGAACAATGTTATCTTCAATAGAACCAAGACAAATTATAAACGCCATTGCCTCTGGAGATGTTGGTGTTATTCAATCCATCAAAGGAATTGGAAACAAAACAGCACAGAGAGTTATTCTTGATTTAAAAGAAAAAGTGTTAAAGTTGTACGATTTGGATGAAGTTTCGGTAGTTCAAAACAATACAAATCGAGATGAAGCGTTATCTGCTTTGGAAGTTTTAGGATTCATTCGAAAAACTTCAGAAAAAGTGGTCGAAAAGATTGTCAAAGAAGATCCTGAAGCAACTGTTGAAACAATCATCAAAAAAGCTTTAAAAAGTTTATAACTCAATTAACATAAACGAATTGTATGCGTAAAATTTGTATTTTTTTACTGGTTTTATTTTGCGGTAATGTTTTGCGGGCGCAAGTAAATCCAGCAGTTCAAGATACAACGAAAACTCAGTTTTCTGTAGGTAAAGTTGAGTTAGATAATCCACCTAGTGTACTTTCGGCCTATAAATATGATCCGGTAACAGATCGATACATTTATACAAATTCAGTTGACGGTTTCTCCATCGACTATCCAATTGTTTTAACACCAAGAGAATACGAAGATTTAGTTTTGAAAGAATCCCGAAGAGATTATTTCAGAAAAAAATCGGATGCAATCGATGGTAAAAAGTCTGGCAGTGAGGCTGCTAAAAAAGATTTGTTACCAAGATATTATATAAATTCAAGTCTTTTTGAAAGTGTTTTTGGTAGCAATACAATTGATGTAAAACCTACAGGATCAGTAGAAATGGATTTAGGTATTCGATATACCAAACAAGATAATCCTTCCTTTTCGCCAAGAAACAGATCAAGTCTTACTTTTGATTTTGATCAGCGTATAAGCATGAGTTTAATGGGGAAAGTAGGTACCAGATTAGAGGTAAACGCTAATTACGACACACAATCTACATTTGCATTTCAAAACCTGTTTAAACTAGCGTACACGCCTTCTGAGGATGATATTATTCAAAAAGTAGAAGTAGGGAATGTTAGTATGCCATTAAATAGTTCCCTAATTCGTGGAGCTCAGAGCTTATTTGGTGTAAAAACACAATTGCAATTTGGAAAAACAACTATTACTGGTGTTTTCTCAGAACAGAAATCTCAAACAAAGAGTATAGTTGCAGAAGGTGGCGGAACAGTTCAGAATTTTGATTTATACGCTTTAGACTACGATAATGACAGGCACTTCTTCCTGTCTCAATATTTTAGAGACAAATATGATGAGTCGTTAGTAGGTTATCCATTAATCAGAAGCCGGGTTCAAATAACAAGAATAGAAGTTTGGGTAACCAATAAACAAAACAGAGTAAATACAACAAACAATAACTTACGAAATGTTATCGCGCTTCAGGATTTAGGTGAAGGCCGACTAACAAGAGTTCCTGAAAATGAGCTTGTAGTGGTAAACCCTACCACAGGATTTTTTAATACGACTAAGCTAATTGATTCGCCATCAGATAATACAAATAATAATTATGACCCTAAAGCTATTGGACAGGCAGGATCATTTTTAAACCAAAATATTAGAGAAATTGTAACGGCAAAATCTGGTTTTAACAGCACAACAGTAAGCGAAGGAACGGATTACTCTGTACTTGAAAATGCCCGAAAATTAACTTCAAACGAATATACTTATAACTCACAATTAGGATATATCTCTTTGCAGCAACGTTTGGCAAATGATGAAATTTTGGCAGTTGCTTACGAATATACCGTTGGAAACGATGTATATCGAGTTGGAGAATTTGGTAGTGATGGAGTTGATGGTACAATTGTAACTGGTAATAATCCTTCTAATCAGGCAATTATTACACAAAGTTTGATATTGAAAATGTTAAAAAGCAGTTTAACAAACGTTAATACTCCTGTTTGGAACTTGATGATGAAAAACGTGTATCAAATTCCACAAGCATATCAAATAAAACAAGACGATTTTAGATTAAACATACTTTATACAGATCCTTCGCCTATAAATTATATCAGCCCGGTTACAGGAACTAGTTTTCCGTCTAACCCAACTGCAGATAATAGAGTAGAGCAGACACCATTACTAAATGTATTTAACTTAGATCGATTAAATTATAATAATGATCCGCAGGGTGGTGGCGATGGTTTTTTCGATTATATTCCGGGAGTAACAGTAGACGTTCAAAACGGACGAATTATTTTTACAACTAAAGAACCTTTTGGAGAACTTTTATTTAAAAAATTACAAAATACAGGTTCGGCAGAAAATTATAGCGACCCTAATACTTATAATGCCAACCAACAAAAATACGTGTTTAGAAACATGTATAGAACCACACAATCAGGAGCATTGCAGGACAGTGATAAAAATAAATTTTTATTACGCGGAAAATATAAATCATCAGGAAGTAATGGTATTCCAATTGGGGCATTTAATGTGCCGCAAGGTTCAGTTGTAGTAACAGCAGCCGGAAGAAGATTAATTGAAGGTATCGATTATAGTGTCGATTATCAATTAGGAAGAGTTCAGATTCTTGATCCTTCGCTTCAGGCGTCAAATACGCCAATCGAGGTTTCGCTGGAGAATAATTCAATCTTCGGACAACAAACCAGAAGATTCATGGGTTTCAACATTGAACATAAAATTTCGGATAATTTTGTGGTTGGCGGAACTTATTTAAAAATGACAGAAAGGCCATTTACTCAAAAATCAAGTTACGGTCAGGAATCTGTAAATAATACAATTTTTGGTTTTAATGGAAATTACTCAACAGAAGTTCCTTTCCTTACGAGATTAGTAAATAAATTACCAAATATAGATACAGATGTTCCTTCTAATCTTTCTATTCGTGGAGAAATTGCTTTCTTAAAACCGGATGCTCCAAAAGCAAGTGATTTTGAAGGAGAGCCAACAATTTATATTGATGATTTTGAAGGATCGCAATCTACTATCGATATGCGTTCTGCATATGCGTGGAGTTTAGCATCTACACCGTTTATAAATGCAGCAGGTGATCCTACTTTTAATGCAAATTTTGATGATTTAAGATATGGTTACAAAAGATCAAAATTATCGTGGTACACTATTGACCCGGTTTTTTATTCTTCAAAACCATCAGGTATTTCAAACGATGATTTATCGTTAAACACAACCAGAAGAGTTTATAGCAAAGAGTTATATCCAAATACAGATATTGCACAAGGACAAATACAGGTAATTAATACGCTTGATTTAAGTTATTATCCTTCTGAAAGAGGTCCGTATAACAATAACCCGAGTTTTAATACAGATCCTGTAACTTCAAATTTTGGAGGAATAATGCGTTCTTTAAATTCCACCAATTTTGAGCAGGGAAATGTCGAATATATACAGTTTTGGGTACTTGATCCCTATGTAGGAAATGGAGAAGCGCAACCTAATAATACCGGTAAAATATATTTCAATTTAGGTGAAGTTTCTGAAGATGTTCTGAAAGATGGAAGAAAACAATATGAAAACGGATTAGGCCCGGATCAGGTTATGGTAAATCCGCAGCCACTTTGGGGAGACGTTCCGGCATCGCAATCTTTAATTTATGCATTTGATACGAATGCAGATAATCGAAGAAATCAAGACGTTGGTTTAGATGGTTTACCAAACTCAAGAGAGGGATCTATTTATAATAGTTACGCTGGAGAAGCGGATCCTGCTGCAGACGATTATACCTATTATTTAAATACTGAAGGAGGAGTTCTGGAACGTTATAAAAAATATAACGGAGTAGAAGGAAACTCGGCAGTTAGTATTGATGACCCGAACCGCGGATCTACAACATTACCGGATGTCGAGGATATCAATCGCGATAATACAATGAATACGATTAATGCCTATTATGAATATAGTATTGATCTTAAACCCGGAATGGCAATTGGTCAAAATTATATTACAGATATTCGCGACGTACCAAATGTTGAGTTGCCAAACGGAATGACAACAACTGCCAGATGGATTCAGTTTAAAATTCCTGTATCTCAACCTCAAAATACAATTGGAAACATAACCGATTTTAGATCTATTCGATTCATGCGTATGTTTATGACTGGATTTAATGATCAGATGACCGTTCGTTTTGGAGCTTTAGATTTGGTAAGAGGAGAGTGGAGAAGATACACAGGAACACTTGATGCAAACGATACAAACGCGGATGATGACGGTACTGAATTTGATGTCGCGGCAGTTAATATTCAGGAGAACGGAACAAAATGTCCTGTAAATTATGTGATTCCTCCAGGAGTGCAAAGAGAACAATTGTATAATAATAATACCGTTATCAATCAAAATGAGCAATCTTTGGCCTTACGAATTGGCGGAACCGGTTTACAATACCAGGATTCTAGAGCAGTATTTAAAAACGTAAGTGTTGATATGCGTCAGTACAAAAAACTGAAAATGTTTTTGCATGCGGAATCATTGCCAAGTGAAGTCGCATTAGAAGATGATGAAATGGTTGGTTTTATTCGTTTTGGAAATGACTTTACACAAAACTACTATCAAGTTGAAATTCCTTTAAAAGTTACTAAAACGGGAGGTTGTTTGGTTAATCCGGATCCTAGTGTGGTTTGGATAGAAGATAATGATATTGATTTAGCACTTGATTTATTGACCAGAATGAAAATTAAGGCTATGCCTCTCGATATTAATTCTACCAAAAGAGATATTAACGGAGTGTATTATCCGGATGATGATGTAGATGTAGAAGGAGATCCTTCATCAAGAGATGGTAACACCAGATTAAAATTAGGTATTAAAGGAAACCCAAATTTTGGTTTGGTACGAAATTTAATGGTTGGTGTAAAAAGTAGAGCAGATCACAAAGATATTAAAGGGGAAGTTTGGTTTAATGAACTTCGTATGGCTGACTTAGAAAACAAAGGCGGTATGGCTGCGATATTAAATATCGATACCAATATGGCTGATTTCGCTACTATTTCTGCATCAGGTAAAAAAAGTACAATTGGCTTTGGATCATTAGAACAAGGTGCAAATGAAAGAGATCGTGAAGATATTCAGCAATATAATATTGTTACGAATTTAAATTTAGGAAAACTGCTTCCGAAAAAATGGGGAATTAATTTGCCGTTTAATTATGCTATCGGAGAAGAGGTAATTACACCAGAATATGACCCTTTTAATCAGGATATAAAACTTGACCAGTTACTAAGAGAAACAACAGATCAGGCAGAAAAAGATAATATTAGAACACGAGCGATAGATTATACGAAAAGAAAAAGCATCAATTTTATTGGGGTAAGAAAAGACAGAGCTCCTGAACAAAAACAACATGTTTATGATGTTGAGAACTTAACATTCTCTCAATCATACAACCAGGTGGAGCGCCATGATTACGAAGTAGAGAGCTATGAAGATGAACAATCAAATACAGCTGTAAATTATGCTTATACTTTTCAGCCAAAAGAAGTAGTTCCTTTTAAACAAACCAAATTCATGAAAAAAAGTGAGTATTGGAAATTATTAAGTGACTTTAATTTTAATTATTTACCTTCTAATATTACTTTTAATACTAACATATTAAGACAAAGTAACCGTCAGCAATATAGAGAAGTTGAAGTTGAAGGAATTGGTCTAGATCCGCTTTACAGAAGAAATTTTGCCTTTAATTATCAATATGGTTTTGGATATAATTTAACAAAATCATTAAAATTAAATTATACAGCAGCATCAAATAATATCGTTAGAAACTTTTTAAATGATGATAATTCGCCAAAAGAAGACTTTACTATTTGGGATGATTACTTGGATATTGGAACACCAAATCAGCACATACAACAATTAGTGCTGAACTATGATATTCCTATTAATAAAATTCCTGTACTTAGTTTTGTAAAGGCAAGTTATTCATATACGGCAGATTACAGCTGGCAGCGCTCGTCTACTGCATTTTCTGAATTTGTTGAAGATGATGTAACATATGATTTAGGAAATACAATTCAAAATGCCAATTCGAATACACTGACTACAACTTTTAATATGAATATGTTGTATAAGTATTTAGGATTAACACCAGGTGGAAAAAAACCGGCAAAACCTAAAGCCGTTGCACCGCCGAAACCGGGAGAAAAAATTGTAAATACAGCTGTAAAACCGGTTGCTAATAATAGTCCATTTTTAGATGGTTTGATTAGTGTCTTGACAAGCGTTAAAAACATTCAGGTAAATTATACAAAAAATAGCGGAACTGTTTTACCGGGATATACGCCAAGCGTTGGTTTCTTAGGAACTTCAAAACCAACTTTAGGTTTTGTATTTGGAAGTCAGGATGATGTGCGTTATGAAGCAGCTAAAAATGGATGGTTGACAGATTATCAGGAATTTAATCAAAACTTTACGCAAGTAACAAACAAGCTTTTAAAAGTAACGACGAATATTGATTTGTTCCCGGATTTCAAAATTGATTTAACAATGGATCGTTCTTATTCGGAGAATTCGTCAGAACAATATACTGTTATTGATGGTCAATATACGCCACAATCACCTTACACTTATGGAATGTTTTCGATTTCGACGGTATTAATTAAAACCGCATTTTCTACCAGTAATGAAACGCAGTCTGCTGCTTTTGATGATTTTAGAAACAATCGTTTGATTATTGCAAATCGTTTAGCTGAAAGTTATTATGGATCACAAGATGCAATTCCGAGATATGGAGATGCGGCAAATCCAATTCCTGGACCTCCGGCAGATCCAACTAATGATACTGAGAAAAATAAAAGAGATATTTACACATCAAATGCAGGATATCCCATTGGATTCGGAAAAAGCAATCAGGCGGTTTTACTTCCGGCATTTATATCTGCTTATTCAGGAAGTGATGCTTCAGGAGCTTCAACGGGAATTTTCAAAAGTTTTCCTATTCCAAACTGGAGCATAAAGTATAATGGTTTAATGCGTTATAAATTCTTTAAGGATAAATTTAAACGTTTTTCATTGCAGCATAATTATAGAGCATCTTATACAATTAATCAGTTCAGGTCTAATTTTGATTATGATAAGGCAATATCCAATCCTGATACAAATCCAATACAGGACCCTATTACTTATAATTACTACAATAAAACGATTATGTCAAATGTCAATTTGGTAGAGCAGTTCAGTCCGCTTATTCGAGTAGATTTCGAATTAAAGAGCTCTTTGAGATTGCTTACGGAAATCAAAAAAGACAGAGCATTATCAATGAGTTTTGATAATAACTTATTGACAGAAGTAAAAGGAATTGAATACGTTGTAGGATTAGGATATCGTTTTAAAGATGTTATTTTCTCGTCGAGACTTGCCGATACTCCAACAGGAATTATCAAAAGTGATATCAATATAAAAGCTGATTTCTCTATGAGAAATAACGAAACATTAGTACGCTATTTAGATTACGATAACAATCAGTTAGCAGCCGGACAAAACATTTGGTCTGTAAAACTTACTGCTGATTATTCGTTTAGTAAAAACTTAACGGCTATATTTTATTACGATCATTCATTCTCGAAAGCGGTAATTTCAACATCGTTTCCGTTAACAAATATTAGATCAGGGTTCACACTTCGATATAATTTCGGAAATTAATTTTAGATTTCTAAACTAGATTTCATTAGAAGATTATTACATTTGTGACTAAATTATTAAATTATCAATTTTCAAACATACTATTATGAGCATACCAGCAAATTTAAAGTACACAAAAGATCACGAATGGGTTAGCATCGAAGGAGATGTTGCAACTGTAGGAATTACTCATTTTGCTCAAAAAGAGTTAGGAGATATCGTGTATGTTGAAGTAGAAACTTTAGATCAGACACTTGATAAAGATGAGGTTTTTGGAACAGTTGAAGCTGTAAAAACAGTTTCGGATTTGTTTTTGCCTTTAACAGGAGAAATTATTGCTTTTAATGATAGTTTAGAAAGTGCTCCTGAAACTGTAAACTCTGATCCTTATGGAGCTGGATGGATGATTAAAATAAAAATTGCTAACGCATCAGAAATAGATTCTTTATTATCTGACGAAGCTTATACACAACTTATCGGTGCCTAAACAATTCTTGCTCCTTTGGGCTCTTATCTTTTCAGGAATTATAACTTATTTCTGCCTGACAGATTCAAGTAATATTCCTGCGGTAAATTTTCCGAGCATTGACAAAATCGTTCATTTCTGTTTTCATTTTGTATTTACTTTTTCCTGGATTTTATTTTTCAAAAAAGAGCTCAAGGGGAAAGCGCCTGATGATTATCAGGCCTATCTGATTTCGTTTATATTTTCTGTTTTTTTCGGAATTACAATCGAAATTTTGCAAAGTGTTTTTACCACTACAAGAGCGGCAGATGTTACTGATATTTTAGCAAATACAATTGGAGCGACAATAGGTCTTTTTACAGCAATAGTGCTGAAAAAGAAAATCGACAAAATATAATATAATTCCCACTTCGGTGGGTTTTTTTATTGCCAAAAGATCAAGGTTCAAAAAGAGTATTTTTTTTCTGAATTTAAAATGTATTTTTGTCCCAATTCTACATGTACCTATAGATCATGAATATCAAGCAATATCTGGATTCTACTTACTTAAAAACTGCCTCTCAAGCCGGACTTTCAGAAGCAGAAAATAATGTTGTGGTTAAAAATGCAATTGCTGAAGCGATTGCAGAAGGCTTTAAGCTTATTATGATTCGGCCCGAACACGTTGCTTTGGCTAAGGAAATGATTTTGCAAGCCAATTCAACTTTGCATGTTGGTACTGTTATAGATTTTCCGGAAGGAAAGTCTGATACTGAAACAAAAATCAAAGAAGCAAGTGAAGCAATTGATAATGGTGCAGACGATTTAGATTTTGTTTGTAATTACAATGCTTTTAAAAACGGAGAGATTGAATTAGTAAAGCAGGAAATTATATTAGGAACACAAATTGGATTATCAAACAATAAAACAGTAAAATGGATTATTGAAGTCGCAGCGTTAACGGATAAAGAAATTATTCAGCTTTCGGCTTTGATAAAAAACATTGTAATATCAAACTTTAAAGAAGAAAATTACGCTTCTGTTTTTGTTAAATCATCAACAGGTTTTTTTAAAACTGAAAATGATTTGCCAAACGGAGCAACAATTCCAACAATTATAATGATGCTCGAGAATGCTTCACCTTTGCCAATTAAGGCAGCCGGAGGTGTTCGAACGTACGATGAAGCAATAGAAATGATTCGTTTAGGTGTAAAACGAATTGGAACTTCGGCAGCAAAAACAATTGCGAACGGAGGAAATACCCCAAATCAATATTAAATGAAAGCCAAAATTTACCTCGTTAAGAATTCTTTATCTTTTATTCTTATCCTATCTTCCTTAGTTACATTTTCACAAGAAACAAATAACAGTTCTGTTAAACCCGGTTTTACAACAGAGCAATTTCCTATTTTTCCAAACTGTGAAAACTTGCAGTCTAAAAAATTAGAAAATTGTTTTTATAAAGAAGTTCAGGATTTTGTTTATAATAATTTTCAGGTTCCTGATAATTTAAAACAAGCAAACTATAATGGAGAAGTAAAAGTTCTTTTTGAAGTAGATGTTAATGGAGAATTTAAAGTTATCTATGTGAATGCCGAAAATGAAGCATTATCAGAAGAAGCGAAAAGAGTTTTTGGCCAGTTCCCAAAAATTAAACCATCAACTTATAGCGGAAAACCAACCTATTCTAAATACACCATTTCAATAGGTATTCCATTAAAAACGGCAGATCAAATTGCTGCAGAAGCATTGGCCGCATCTAAAATTGAAAAACCATTGGAGAAGCCAATGACAGAATTGGATAGTATTGTTTATAAAAAATATACAAATCCGGAGTTTGAAAGCCATTTGAATATTCCGTTTTCTCATAGTTATTATGCACAATTTGATGGTGCAATGAATCAGGTTGGAAGCAATAATCATACGGCTTCAAAACCATACACTTATGCTGAAGTTTCAAAATATTATAATTTGAAAGCAGTAAACGAATCTCTTCAAAAGAATGTTTCGACTTGGTTGGGAAGAAAATTTTGGAATCAGAATTTAGTTCAAATCGAAGGTGAAGATTATTGGCTGGCATTAAATCCTATTTTGGATTTGCAAATGGGTAAGGCTTCGGATATTGATCCTTCGACTTATGTAAATACAAGAGCGTTGAATTTTAAGGGAGGTTTGGGTAAACAAATTAATTTTACAACGACAATTTTTGAAAGTCAGGGCCGATTCGCAGGTTATTATAATAATTATGCTGAAACACTAAAACCTTCTGGAGGAAATCCGGCGATTGTTCCTGGAATGGGAATTGCAAAACGATTTAAAACAGATGCATACGATTTTCCTTTAGCGGAAGCTAATATTACCTATGCACCAAGTAAGTTTTTTGATTTGCAATTAGGTTACGGAAGAAATTTTATTGGAGATGGATATCGTTCATTGCTTGAAAGCGATGGTGCAAGTCCTTATCCTTATTTTAAAATCAACACGACTTTCTGGAAAATAAAATACACCAACACTTATATGTGGCTTAAAGATGTTCGTCCTGATGTTACGGTGGAAAAAACCTATGCATCAAAATATATGGCGAATCATTATTTGAGCTGGAATGTTTCGAATAAACTGAACATGGGTTTCTTTGAATCTGTAGTGTGGACAGACACAAACAATAGAGGATTTGATGTGAATTTTGTTAACCCAATTATTTTTTATCGTTCTGTTGAGTTTGCATCATCGTCACGAAGTGGAAACGCACTTTTAGGAATGTCTGCAAAATATAAATGGAATAACAATCTTAATTTATACGGTCAGTTATTAATTGATGAGTTTTCATTTGGAGATATAAAAGGCGGAGATAATAGCTGGAAAAATAAATTTGGCTACCAATTTGGAGCAAAATATTTTAATGCCTTTAAAGTAAAAGATTTATTGTTGCAACTAGAATACAATCACGTTCGTCCTTATGTATATTCTCATAGCGTTGTTATTACGAATTATGGGCATAATAATCAAAGTATGGGACATCAATGGGGAGGAAATTTTGAAGAACTTGTCGCAATCGGTCGTTATCATACCGGACGTTATTTTGCAGATGCGAAATTTACGGTTGGTAAACGAGGATTGGATTTTGATACTGCAACAGATAGTTTTAATTATGGTGGAAATATATACAAAAGCTATGATGAAAAACGTCCGTATGATACAGGTGTAAAAGTGGGGCAGGGTAATAAAACAAATGTTTTTATTGCAGATGTTCAGGCAGGTTATTTAATAAACCCGATGACAAATCTGAAGTTCTTTGGAAGTTTTATTTATAGAAATTTTGATCCAACGCAGGAAACGGCAACAACTTTTAAGCAAAGTACCACCTGGTTTACAATCGGATTGCGTTCAGATATCTTCAATTGGTATTTTGATTATTAGGATTTAATAAGATTTTTCGAAATAATGTGTTAAAGATTTGCAAGTCCTTATTTTATAAAGGTTTTATTGAAAAAATCTAAATTTATAGTTCAGGATTCTACAATCTAATTTGTACATTTGCACCACTCAAAAAAAACATACAAATATTTACTGTATTGAACGCTACAAAAAATACATTTTCATTAAAATCAATATTTCAGGATTTCAAAGAGATAACTAAGGCGGGTTTAGCTATTAGTGTATTGTTCTCTTCGATTGCCGGATATTTATTGGGTGTAAATGCAGATCATCCTTTTAAGTGGAGCGTTTTAGTAATTTTGTCTATTGGAGGATATTGCATGGTTGGAGCTTCAAACGCTTTTAATCAGGTAATAGAAAAAGATATCGATTCGTTGATGGATCGAACTAAAAATCGTCCGGTTCCTTCAGGTCGCATGTCTCCAAAAACAGCATTATTTGTTGCAAGTTTGCTTACCATTATTGGTATTGCATTGCTTTATACAATTAACGCAAAATCAGCAATGTTTGCGGCGATTTCGATATTTTTATATACAAGTGTATATACACCTTTAAAAACAGTAACTTCGTTATCAGTATTTGTGGGTGCTTTTCCTGGTGCAATTCCGTTTATGTTAGGATGGGTTGCGGCAACAGGAGAATTTGGAATAGAAGCGGGAACTTTATTTTTGATTCAGTTCTTCTGGCAATTCCCTCATTTTTGGGCTATTGGCTGGTTTTTATATGAAGATTATGAAAAGGCAGGAATCTTTATGCTTCCTACAGGAAAAAAGGATAAAGGAACTGCATTGCAGATAATGTTGTATACTATTTGGTTAATAATTGCATCATTGCTACCGGTTTTAGGGTATACAGGACAATTATTTATAACACCCATTGCAGCAATCATAGTATTTTTGCTAGGATTGTGGATGTTGTTTTATGCAGTACGCTTGTATCAGTTACGAACAGCAAAAGCGGCAAGAACATTAATGTTGGTGAGCGTTTCGTATATTTCGTTACTGCAGATTGTATTTATAGTAGATAAATTTTTAAGATAGTTATGGAAATGACAATGACAACAGGTGAGGAACAATTAAGAAAATCAAAATCGGCAAAACTGATTTTGTTGTTCGCAATGGTAAGTATGACCATGATGTTTGCCGGACTTACTAGTGCATTTGTAGTAAGTAAATCAAGAGCTGACTGGTTGAAGAATTTCGAATTACCAACAGCGTTTTTATACAGTACGGCTGTTATTATTGGCTGCAGTGTTACTTTTTATTTAGCTAAAAAGGCAATTCAAAAAGATAATAGAAGCGCGACAACCGGATTGCTTTTAGGAACATTAGCATTAGGAATTTTATTTGTGGTTTTACAATTTGTAGGTTTTGGACAGATCGTAAAAAGCGGATATTATTTTACAGGACAAGGTAGCTCAATTACTACAACTTTCCTTTATGTAGTTACGGTTACACACTTATTACACTTAGCTGGCGGGCTAATTTCACTTTTAATTATAATTTATAATCATTTTAAACAAAAATACAATTCGACTCAAACTCTTGGTATAGAACTAGGTGCGATGTATTGGCACTTTTTGGATTTATTATGGGTATATTTATTTTTATTTTTATATTTCTTTAAATAAGAAAAAAACGTAAATTTGGGAACTTTTTAACGAATATCTTTTATGGAAGCGACAGTTACTACTGCAAATAACGAAGAAAAAACTTGGGGAGGCGGCAATGAGCCATTAGGAGCAAGTTATGGTAAAATGATGATGTGGTTTTTTATCGTATCAGATGCCTTGACATTCTCTGGATTCCTGGCGGCTTATGGTTTTTCGAGATTTAAATTTATCGAAACATGGCCACTGGCTGACGAAGTGTTTACTCACTTTCCATTTTTACATGGTGTTGAAGCACCTATGTACTATGTAGCCTTAATGACTTTTATCTTGATTTTCTCATCTGTAACAATGGTTTTGGCTGTTGATGCAGGTCATCATTTGAAGAAAACAAAAGTTGCAATCTATATGTTTTTAACCATTATTGGAGGTTTAATTTTCGTTGGGTCACAAGCCTGGGAATGGAAAAACTTCATTAAAGGTGAATACGGAGCAGTTGAAACTGCCGGAGGAAGCTTGTTGCAATTTGTTGATGCAAGTGGTAAAAGAGTTGCTCTTGAAGAGTTTGCTGTAAAATTACCGGAGCAAAGACACGCACTAACAAGATCTGAAGGAAAATGGTTTATGGAAGATGCAGAAACGCTGCCAACATATTCAGTTGCTGAAATTCAGGCTGGTTTTAAAGCGCATCCGGATTTATTAGTAAGAACTGAAACTCTTACAGAGAAAAAGAAAAAAACAATTTTGTCAAGAGCAGATTCTGAAACTCGTTTGAGTACAGCGAAATACGTTGTAGAAGGTGCAAACTTAACAAGAAACGAATACGGAAGTAAATTGTTTGCTGATTTCTTCTTCTTCATCACAGGATTCCACGGATTCCACGTATTTTCAGGAGTTATCATTAATATCATTATTTTCTTTAATGTATTATTAGGAACTTACGAAAAAAGAAGAAGCTATGAAATGGTAGAGAAAGTTGGTTTATACTGGCACTTTGTCGATTTAGTTTGGGTATTTGTATTTACAGTTTTCTACTTAGTTTAATTTTAGATTTTAATTATTATGTCACACGAGCACGTATCAAATACAAAAAGAATCTGGTTTGTTTTCGGACTATTATCAGTAGTAACTACAGTAGAAGTTATCCTAGGTATTTTAAAACCTGGAGTTTTAGAATTTAATCATTTTTTAGGTTTGAATTTGTTGAACTGGATTTTCTATATCCTGACAATATTCAAAGCATATTATATAGTATGGGCATTTATGCACATGGAAGGTGAAAAAAGCAGCCTTAGATGGTCTGTTGTTTCACCAGTTATTTTCCTAGTTTTATATTTATTGTTTATTCTGTTGACAGAAGGACATTATATTTATGGGGTTTTTAAAGATTCTACTATTAAATGGAATTTTTAACATGATATTAATTCGAAAAGAGGCTCCGTTTAACGGAGCTTTTTTTATTTTTGTACCTCAATAACTTCTGTTAATAAAATGAAAAAAAATATAGTTCTCTTTGTGCTTTTTGTACTTCCAATTGTAGCCTATTTATTTTTTGCTTCAGGTGTAAACAGCTTCACTAAACTTCCTATTATTACTCCCAAAATTGCTGACTTTGGAAATTGGAAATCTTTAGACGGCAAAAAAGTTTCTCTAGATAAAAAAATTACTGTTTTAGGTTTTTCCGGTTCTGATATTTTAAACAGCAGAGGAAATTACTTTAATCTTAATGAAAAAATATACAAACGCTATTATGGTTTTGAAGATCTTCAGTTTGTAGTAATCTGTCCTTTAGGTACAGAAACTGAAGCTCAAAAAGTAGTTGATGCATTAAAACCTTTTACAGATGTTAAGGGATGGAATTTTGTTTTTGCCCCTCCGGCAGAGATTGAAGCTTTTTACAAGCAATTACATTTAAAAGGAAAATTAGATAAAAATCTAGGAACTCCTAATGTTTATATCGTCGACAAAGAACGCAATTTAAGAGGTCGAAAAGGCGGAAACAAAGATCATAAAGAAGAGTACAAAGAAGGATATGATACTTTTCATCCATCTGAATTAAGCAACGAGATGCTGGATGATTTTAAAATCATTTTATACGAATATCGCGCTGCACTTAAAAAAAATCATAACGCCACTAAACAACTTTAAATTGAAATTATAATGTTTAAAAATAAATCTTATATCGGAATTTCGTTTATCATTTTAATTTTCGGAATTTATGCTGTGCCAAAAATTGTAGAAAGAATTAAAAATGGCGAAGTGGTAAAAGGAAATCGTTTAGATAATGTTGATTTGAAATCATCAAAAACGGATGCGAAACTTTTAACAATAGGTCCGGCTCCTAAATTTGAATTAACAAATCAGGATAACGTTAAAGTATCAAATCAAACGTATAAAGGAAAAGTATATGTGTTAGAATTTTTCTTCACTACTTGTCCGTCTATTTGCCCAAAAATGAATTTGAGCATGTTAGAAATTGAAAAGACATTTTTTGGCAATCCTAATTTCGGAATAGTTTCAATAACTATTGATCCTAATCATGATACAGCGCAAGTTTTAAAAGAGCATGCCAAACTATTGGGAGTTAAATCTTCTAACTGGAATTTTTTAACGGGCGATAAAGCTACCATCATGGATTTATCCAACAAAGGGTTTAACTTATATGCCGGAGAAAATGCTAAAGTAAATGGAGGTTTTGAACATTCAGGTTTATTTGCTTTAATTGATAAAGACGGAAATATTCGTTGTCGTAAAGATGAGTTTGGAAATCCAATTTTGTATTATGACGGTTTAGATAAAAAAGGGGTTAGAGACATTCAGGAAGATATTAAAATATTATTAGAAGAATAAAAATGGAAGATCATTCATTAGAAAAAAAGTTCAGCAAATTTATTATTGCAGTTTCAATTATAATTCCGGTTGTAGTAGGTATTTTATTCGGAGTTAAATTAAAAGATTTAGGGATTCATGTTGAGCCACTTTCATTTTTGCCGCCTATTTACGCTACAACTAACGGTGTTACAGCTATTGTTTTGGTTTTTGCTGTAATAGCTATAAAAAACGGGAAACAAAAGCTTCATGAACGTTTAATGACTTTTGCCATTGGTTTATCAGTTGCTTTTTTGATAATGTATGTAGCGTATCATATGACATCTGATTCAGCTAAATTTGGTGATTTAAATCATGACGGTATTCTAGATGCAATTGAAAAGGCAAAGATTGGAGCTGTTAGATATTTGTATTTCTTTATTTTAGCAACCCATATTATATTGTCGATCGTTATTATTCCTTTGGTTTTAATAACATACGTAAGAGCCCTTGCAGAGCGATTTGACAGACATAGAAAAATAGCTAAAATAACTTTTCCACTTTGGTTGTACGTTGCCGTTACAGGCGTAGTGGTTTACTTAATGATCTCTCCTTATTATGCTTAAAATAGAAAATAGAATAAAGAATAAAGAAAATAGAATGACAGATAGAAGTAGAATCGTAAATTTTTTTTCAACGAAATGCTTCTATGTTCTTTTGTCTATTTTCTTTTCTCTGAGCTCAAACGCTCAATGTGCGATGTGTCGCGCGGCTCTTGCAGGAGATTCGAATGTTAAAAAAGCAGAGGCAGTAAATGACGGAATTGTTTACTTAATGGTTATTCCGTATTTGCTTGTTGGTTTAATTGGAGTCTTGATTTACAGAATGTATCAATCGAAAAAGAAAAAGGCTGAATAAATTATTCAACCTTTTTCTTTTTTATTTCAGTCCGTCAACAGAAACATTTACCGTTCCGTTAATCTTTATAAAAGCAATTATTGCCTGATTTGTGAGTTGAATTTTATCAAACTGAATATCTTCCATTTTTCCGTTTACAAATACGCCTGGCATTGGTGAATAGTTTTTAAGATACGCAGCCATACTTTTTTTGCCTTCTTCTAAATTGGGTTGTATAGAATAGCGACAGCTTTCTTCCATTTTCTTCAAAATGTATCCTTGAGCAAGCCA
This sequence comes from Flavobacterium chryseum, assembly GCF_004362015.1. Lineage (GTDB taxonomy): Bacteria > Bacteroidota > Bacteroidia > Flavobacteriales > Flavobacteriaceae > Flavobacterium. The sequence goes on along the minus strand of NZ_SNWW01000003.1, from coordinate 208,068 downwards.
GCTTGCAGTTCGCATTAATTTGCTTTTGGTATCTAAAACATAATCTAATTTATCAAAATATATTTCTTTGGTTTGAGGATTGTATAGTGGAAAACCTGTTACATATATTGTTCCGTTTACAGATCCTAAAACATCAAGCGCAATAATCATCTTGTCATCTTTGTGCCAGATAGCGACATTTTTTACCGTGACTTTTTTACTTCCTGAACCAAATTCCTGACCTGCAAAGTTTGCAGTCATGATTTTAGAAGCCTCGTTATAAGTTGAAATAGCGGCAATATTAGCAGAGATTTGATTTGGAATTTTAGCCACAGGCTTTAAAACGATTTTACTCGCATTAAATTTAGAGTCAGGTTGTTTGCCAACAATAGTTTCCATATTGCATTTCATTCCCATATCTAATAAAAACAAGTCATTTTTAAGTTTTGCATTCGTCGAATAAACTTCAACAGGAACAATTCGCAACCATGTTTCAAAAGTGTCACTCATTTTAAACGGAGTACAGATTTTTTCTAAAGCCGATAAAACATTCGGTTTAAAATCCATAGATTTTTCGATTGCATTATCTATGCTTTTTTCAATTTTTGATTTAAAAATAGAAATCGCAGGATTAACTAAATAAGTTATAGGCATACTTTTTCCAAAAACAGTCATTGTTGGGCTTTCATTCCAATCAAGAGATTTGAATTCAGTTTTAGTGTTTAGTTTCCAGTTGGTTAAAGCAACTTCGCTTGATAAATTAATTACCCCATTTAAATTAAATTCTCGCGTATCATAAAGTTCAACACCTAATTTTTTGGTTCCAATTCGATATTTAACTGTTGCTTTTAAAGGCAGAATCGTTTTTATTTTTTTATCCGGATTGGCAGGATCATTTTGAATTTTTATAGGAGCCTGTTTCCAGATTTTCATTTCGATATCGTCATCTTCAATGTTATTATCTTCATAAATTAAACCATTTAAGATTGCATTAGTTTGGTTTTCAATATCATGTAGTTTTACAGTAATCGGTAAGTTAATGTACGATGGATTGCTGTCATAAACTAGCGGACTTGCATCATCTGGTTCAGGTTTTAAAGTTTCTAATTTTTGGGTTGTTGAGCAACTTAAAAGCACGGTAAGTACCGCAAATAAAGAAAGTGTTGAAAAAAACTTCATTGTTATGATTTTTTTGAGTGATGCAAAATTAAGAAAACAATTATATTATTCTAAATAAGTGTAACAATTGATAATAAATAGAGTCTTATTGTAATAATGAAACAAAACTATTAACGTTTTATTATCATAAATTACTTAATAAAAATATTATTATTGTCGTTAAATTTAACTAGATCATGATCGAAATCAAAGATTTGCACAAATCCTATAAAATGGGAAGTTCAGAGTTGCATGTGTTAAAAGGAATAAACTTTAATATTGCCGAAGGCGAATTGGTTGCGATTATGGGATCTTCAGGATCTGGAAAATCGACGCTTCTTAATATTTTGGGAATTTTAGATGAGGCAGATTCTGGTAGTTATATTTTAGATAAAACCCCGATAAAAAAACTCAACGAAACGATAGCTTCAAAATATCGAAATAAGTTTTTGGGATTTGTTTTTCAATCTTTCAATTTAATAAATTATAAAACCGCACTCGATAACGTTGCTATGCCTCTTTATTATCAAGGTATCAAAAGAAAAGAACGTTATGAGATCGCGATGAAATATTTAGAGAAAGTTGGTTTAGGATCGCATTCACACCACTTACCAAGCGAACTTTCAGGAGGTCAGAAACAACGTGTTGCGATTGCAAGAGCTTTGGCATCGAACCCAAAAGTTTTATTGGCCGATGAACCAACAGGAGCTTTGGATACTAAAACTTCTTATGAAGTAATGGAACTTATTCAGGGAATTAATGATGAAGGGAAAACCATTTTAATCGTTACCCACGAACCTGATATTGCCGCAATGTGCAAAAGAAACGTGGTCCTGAAAGACGGACTTATTATCGATGATAAAATGGTAGAACAAGTTAGAGCTACATCTTATGTTTAATATTGAACGTTGGCAGGAAATATTTGAAGCAATCTCTAAAAACAGGTTAAGAACATTTTTAACCGGTGTTTCTGTAGCTTCGGGAATTTTTATTTTGGTGATTTTGCTGGGAGCCGGAAAAGGACTTCAGAATGGAATTGAAAAACAATTCGAGCGTGATGCTGCCGGAATTATCGAAGTTTGGTCTGGTACGACAACCAAAGAATATAAAGGATTGAATCCCGGAAGACAAATTCAGTTTCGAAATAGTGATTACTCACAATCTGTTCAGAAATTTGAGGATAAATTAGATCTGAGAGCTTCAACACAGAATTATTGGGGAGCATCTTTCTCTTATGGAAAAGAATCAGGAAGTTATCAATATAGGGGAGTTGATCCTGATTATGGCGGAATAGAAAATTTGACGATAGTTCAAGGTCGATATATTAATGCTAAAGATTTAGCGAATTATGAAAAAGTCGCAACCATTGGAATGAAAGTCAAAACTGATTTGTTTAAAGATAAAGATCCACTTGGAAAAGAAATCTTAATTAATAATATCAATTTTAAGGTAGTAGGAGTTTTTACAGATCCTGGTGGAGAAAGAGAAGAAACAAGAGCCTATTTGCCTAAGACTACTGTACAAAGAGCTTTTGGTGCAGGAGATAAAATCAGCAATTTATTTTTTACGCTGAAAAAGACAAATGATTATGATGAAGCTTTAGCACAATCTGAAAAATTCACGCAGGATTTAAAAAATTTGCTTAAAAGTAAAAATGTGGTAGCTCCGGATGATGATGGCGGAATAAATGCCTATAATTCGGTTAAAGATGCCAAACAATTTTATGATCTAAATCTTTACATCAGATTATTCTTTTGGTGGGTAGGGATTTGTACTATTATTGCCGGAGTTGTTGGTGTAAGTAATATTATGCTAATTATTGTAAAAGAAAGAACAAAAGAAATTGGCATAAGAAAAGCACTTGGAGCATCTCCATTTTCTATTATTTCGATGATACTTCATGAATCCATTTTTATAACTACTATTGCCGGATTTACTGGGTTATTAGCAAGTTTATTATTATTGGAATTTGTTGGACCAATGGTACAAAGCGAGTATTTTCGAAATCCTCAGGTCGACTTTAGTGTAGCATTAACGACACTTGTTTTACTTGTATTTGCAGGCGCGCTTGCCGGATTTTTTCCAGCTTACAGAGCAGCCAAAATAAAACCTATTGTAGCACTTAGAGATGAATAATTATGTTTAATAAAGATAATTGGGATGAGATTTTACAGGCTTTAACGGCCAACGTTTTCAGAACGGTTCTAACTGCTTTTGGTGTATTTTGGGGTATATTTATTTTAGTAATATTACTTGCAGCAGGAAATGGTTTAGAAAACGGAATTAAAAAAGGTTTTGACGGAATTGCGACAAACACAATGTTTATGTGGAGTCAGACAACATCAAAAGCGTATAAAGGATTGCCTAAAACCCGTACCTATAATTTTAGGAATAGTGATGTAATGGCCTTAAAACAAGCTTTTCCGGATTTATTATATGTTTCTCCCAGAAATCAATTAGGTGATTTTAACGGAACAAATAATGTAGTACGTGGAACAAAAACTTCCTCTTTTACAATTTATGGAGATTATCCGGAACTGATTAAGCAACAGCCGATGGATATTATAAAAGGGCGTTTTATAAATCAACAGGATATTCTTGAAAGAAGAAAAATAGCGGTTATCGGAAAAGGCGTTATTTCTGAACTTTACGGAAAAGAAGAAGAGGTAATTGGAACGTACGTTAAAGTAAACGGAATAAACTTTATGGTTGTTGGTGTTTATAAATCGAAACAACAAGGTGGAAATGCAGAACAGGAACAAAAGAATATCTTTCTTCCGTTTACAACTTTTCAACAAGCCTTTAATTATGGAGATAAAGTAGGATGGATGGCGTTAACAGCTAGGGATGAAACATCCATTACTTCTTTGAAACCGAAAATTTTAGAACAAATAAGAGCGCTGCATTCCATAAATCCGGCAGATGACAGAGCAGTAGGGAATTTTGATTTATACGAGCAGTTTAATAAAGTGCAAAGTCTTTTTAGTATTTTAAATATCATTGCTTATTTTGTAGGAACTTTGGTTTTGATATCAGGAGTTATCGGAATTTCAAATATCATGCTTATTGTAGTTAAAGAACGTACAAAAGAAATAGGAATTCGAAGAGCTTTAGGTGCAACGCCGGCAGCTATTCGCGGACAGATTTTATCAGAATCTATCTTTCTAACGATTATTTCAGGAATGTTTGGTATTGCCGTTGCCACAGGAATTATCGCATTGCTGAATATGTTTTTAGATTCGATGCCGCCCGGAAACGATACAATGTTTGCCAACCCGAGTGTTGATTTAGGAGTTGTATTTGTCGCATTATTAATATTAGTAGGATCTGGTTTGCTGGCAGGATTTATTCCGGCTCAAACCGCAATTAATGTAAAGCCGGTAGATGCTTTACGAACAGAATAAAAATTATCAATCAAAAAAATAATCGAATTAAACCAAAAACAAAATGAAAAAAGGAGTAACTGTAACCATTTTAATTTTTATTGCTATAGTTTTCTTTGGCGCATTATATTATTTATACGCTAAAAATCAAGAGTCTCCCGTTATATTTAAAACGGAGAAAGCAGAAATTAAAACGATCGTAAAAAGCACTATTGCGACAGGTAATATTCAGCCGGATGAAGAAGTCCTAATCAAACCAAACATCTCGGGAATTATTGAACAAGTGTATATTAAAGCAGGTGAAAAAATCAAAGCCGGTGATATGATTGCCAAAATTAGAGTTGTTGCCAACGTATCGAATGTTAGTTCGACTCAAAATCAGGTGCAAACAGCTAAAATAGCATTAGATAATCAGGAAAAAATCTATAAAAGACAAAAGACATTGTTTGATAAAGATGTTATTTCTGCAAACGATTTTGATGCAGCACAATTAGCTTATACGCAAGCCAAACAAAACTATCAGGCTGCCAGACAAAGTTTAGACATTGTAAAAACAGGAACAACATCATCATTAGGAACTTATGCAAATACCCTAATTCGTTCAACAGTGAACGGAATGGTTTTGGCTGTTCCTGTAAAAGTAGGAAACCAGGTTATTGAAAGTAATAACTTTAATGAAGGAACTACAATTGCCAGCGTTGCAGATGTGGGAAGAATGATTTTTATTGGAAAAATTGATGAATCTGAAGTAGGGAAAATAAAAGAAAAAATGCCAATTGAAATTACAGTTGGAGCTATTGAAAATAAAAAATTTATTGCTGTTTTAACTGATATAGCGCCAAAAGGTGTAGTAGAAAATGGTGCGATTCAGTTTGAAATAAAAGCTTCTTTAGAAAATAGAGATGCTACTTTTATCAGAGCCGGTTTAAGTGCAAATGCTTCTATTATTTTAGAAAAAGCAGATAAAGTTTTAGCAATCAAAGAATCATTGGTTCAATTTGACAAAAAAACACAAAAACCTTATGTTGAAGTTGAAACTGCTCTTCAGAAATTTCAAAGAAGAGATTTAGTTTTAGGAGTTAGTGACGGAATTTATGTTCAGGTTAAAAGCGGAATTAAAGCTTCGGATAAAATTAAAATCTGGAATCAGGGTTTAGTTACTGAAGGAGAAGGAGAAAAAAAATAATTTGAAAGTGTAAAGGTTTTTTGGTTTTAAAAAATGTTAAATTTGCGTAGCTTGCATGCTATGCCTTCATCGAAAATATATGAAAATAAATAAATATAATAGTCTGGTTTTTGCTTTGTTATGCGGGTTTGGTATCTCAGCTCAAACACAACCAAAACAATGGACTCTGGAAGAATGCGTTAGATATGCATTAGACAATAACATTACAATCAAACTATCAGAGTTAGATGTAAAAAATGCAGTTATAGATAAAAGAGGTGCTTTGGGTAATTTTCTGCCTTCTGTAAATGCAAATGCTTCGCATTCGTGGAACGTTGGTTTGAACCAGAATATTACAACAGGTTTGCTTCAGAATTCAACAACTCAATATTCATCTGTGGGTGCTTCTGTTGGTGTAGATATTTATAAAGGTTTACAAAACCAAAACACACTTCGCAGAACTAAACTTGCTATCATCGCGTCACAATATCAATTGACGAAAATGCAGGAAGATATTTCATTGAATGTTGCCAATGCATTTTTAGAAATTCTTTTCAATAAAGAAAATTTAAAAGTTAAAAAAGAGCAACTGGCTATCGATCAAAAACGATTGGCCCGTTCTGAAGAAATGGTAAATGCCGGAACAATTCCGCGTGGAGATTTGTATGATTTAAAAGCCACTGCCGCAACAGATCAACAAGCAATTATTGTTGCTGAGAATAGTGTATTGATCTCTAAATTAAGTCTGGCTCAGTTATTACAATTAAAAGAATTTGCTGATTTTGACGTAATTGACGATACAGATGTAAAAGACGAAAACAATATCATGGCACAAACTCCAATTGATATTTACAATAAAGCAAAAGAAACAAGAACAGAATTAAAATTAGCTCAGACTAATCTTGAAATTGCGGAGAGAAACGTTATTATTGCAAAAGGTGCTTATCAGCCAACTTTGAGTGCTTTTTATAATTTCAATACGAGAGCAAGTTACTCAGATATCGTTACAGGTTCTACCTTAAATAGTGTCAATCCAACGCGACAAATCGGTTATGTAGAAGGAACAAATCAGGCAGTTTTAGAACCAAATTATTCTCCGGTTTTAGGCGGAGCAGCACCAATTTTTGATCAGTTTAATGACAATAAAGGGCAATCTTTTGGACTTCAGCTTTCTGTTCCAATTTTTAATGGTTTTTCAGTTAAAAACAATGTTGAAAGAAGTAAAGTAAGTTTAGAGAAATCTAAAATAGATTTAGAGCAAAAAAGTTTAGATTTGCAACGTAATGTTTATACTGCTTTTACAGATGCTAAAGGAGCTTTAAATGCTTATGAATCTTCGACAGTAACTTTAGAAGCAAGACAGCAGGCTTATAACTATGCAAAAGAAAAATACGATGTAGGTTTGATGAATTCATTTGATTTCACACAGGCACAAACATTGTTAACCAATGCACAATCAGAGGTTATAAGAACAAAATACGATTACATGTTCAAAATAAAAATACTTGAATTTTACTTTGGAATTCCAATCGTTCCAATTATCACAAAATAATTTACTATGTCAAAAAAAACAGTTTATTTCTTAGTCGGCGGTGCACTTGTTCTGATTGCATTTATAGTTGGTCTTTCAAAATCGGGAGTAATAGGAAATAAGGATGAAGGAAAAGAAGTAGAGATTTCAAAAGTTGAGGCTTCGACCATTGTTGAAACTGTTTCAGCAACAGGAAAAATTCAACCGGAAATTGAAGTAAAACTTTCATCGATGGTGTCGGGTGAAATTATTGCATTAAATGTAAAAGAAGGTCAGGTTGTTAAAAAAGGAGATTTATTGGTAAAAATAAATCCGGATTTATATACTTCAGGATTAGACAGATCAGTTGCAAATTTATCAGGAACAAAAGCGAGTTTAACGCAGTCTGAAGCCAACTATAAAGAAGCGAAGGCAAGTTATGAGCGTAACAAAACATTGTACGATAAAGGAGTAATCTCGAAATCAGACTGGGATAAATCAATTGCTACTTTTGAGGTGGCAAAAGCTACTAAACAAAGCTCTTATTATAACGTTCAAAGCGCGTCTGCATCTGTAACAGAGGCAAAAGACAATCTTGGGCGTACCTTAATTTATGCTCCTGCAGATGGAACAATTTCAGTTTTAAATGTAGAATTAGGAGAAAGAGTTTTAGGAACGCAACAAATGGCGGGAACAGAACTTTTGAGAGTTGCCAATCTTAATAATATGGAGGTTGAAGTTGATGTAAACGAAAATGATATTGTAAAAATTAAAATAGGTGATGAAGCCAATGTTGAAGTTGATGCTTATTTAAAAAAGAAATTTAAAGGTACTGTTACAAGTATTTCTAATTCTGCCAGTACAACATTAACCTCAGATCAGGTAACTAATTTTAAAGTAAAAGTGCGTATTTTAAAAGAATCATATCAGGATTTATTAGAAGGACAGCCAGCTGCATACTCTCCTTTCAGACCCGGAATGACTGCTACAGTTGATATTATTACAAAAACAAAAACGAATGTTTTGGCAGTACCAATTAGCTCTGTTGTAGTAAAATCAGATACAACTGCTGTAAAAGATTTTAAAGTTGAAGATCCAAACGAAGATAAAAAAGCAAATCCAAAAAGCGATAAAAAATTCGAATGCGTTTTTGTAAAAGTGGGCGATAAAGCTAAAATCACAATCATTAAAACAGGTATTCAGGACGATACAAATATCGAAGTAATGTCTGGCTTAAAACCTGGAGATGTTGTTATTACAGGACCCTATACAACAGTTTCTAAAGAACTAAATTCCGGTGATAAAGTGAAGCTTAAAAAAGCGGAAACTCCAAAGAAATAACACATATTGTCGCTCGTCCTGACATCAATAAATAATCTTAAAAATAAATACATTGTCTTTTATTCTCAATATCGAAACAGCAACCAAAAATTGTTCAGTATCAATTGCAAAAAACGGGGAAACTATTCTCTGTAAAGAAATTGCAGAAGAAGGATATTCGCATGCAGAAAAACTTCATGTTTTTATCGAAGAAGTAATTGCCGATGCCGGAATCACCGTTCAGGATTTAGTTGCCATTGCAGTAAGTCAGGGACCAGGTTCTTACACAGGTTTACGAATTGGAGTTTCAGCGGCAAAAGGATTATGTTTCGCATTAAATATTCCGCTAATTGCTATAGATACTTTGCAAACTTTAGCATCGCAAGCCAAAGTGTCTGACGGAAAAATTATTCCGATGCTCGATGCAAGAAGAATGGAAGTTTACAGTGCCATTTTTAATGCTGATTTAGAAACAGAAAGAGCAATTCAGGCAGAAGTCATTGATGAGAATTCTTTTAAGGATATAAATGAAACTGTTTATTTTGTTGGCGATTGCGCCGAAAAATGCCAGCCAGTTTTGACAAAGGAAAATTTTGTATTTTTAGAAGAAATTAAATACCCTTCAGCATCAGCAATGAGTAAAATCAGTTTTGATAAATATCAAAAAAGCGACACTGTAGATGTCGCTTATTTTGAACCGTATTATTTAAAAGATTTTATGATGGCACCTCCATCAAAAAAATAATCTATTCTTTTATTTTTGAAGTGTAAAAGGCTGAACAGCAATTCCAGCTTCATCTAAAGCCATTTTGCAATTCTCTAAAGTGTCAGAAAAAACAGCTCCATAATTTATATTTTTTGCCCACGGACGCACTGCAAATTCTACAGAACTTGCTGTCAGGTTTTTAACAAAAACCTCCGGAGCAGGATTTTTAAGAACTTTAGGATTTTTGTTTAAAACATCCAAAAGAATATCCTTTGCTTTTTTAATATCAGAATCATAAGAAACGGCAAAAGTCAAATCTGCCCTTCTTTCTCCCTGCATCGAGTAATTAATAATTGTTCCGTTAGATAACGCTCCATTAGGTACAAAAACAGTCTGATTATTTCCAGTAAGCATCTTAGTAACAAAAATTTGAATTTCTAAAACTGTTGCTATAACACCTTGCGCTTCAATTGTATCTCCCACTTTAAAAGGTTTAAAAACAATAATCAGCATTCCGCCTGCGAAATTTGAAAGCGAACCCTGCAATGATAAGCCTACAGCAAGTCCCATTGCTCCTAAAATGGCAACAAATGAAGAAGTTTCAATTCCGAGTTTTGAAATAAACGTAACAAACAATAAAACGCGTAAAGCCCATAACAAAATATCAGCAAGAAATTTGGTTAAAGTAGGATCAAGATTTCTCTTAATCATGACTTTTCTAATAATTCTGTTGATTAATCTAATGGCATATAAGCCAATAAATAAAATTAAGATTGCTGAAATTAATTTCGGCGAATAATCAAGCAATACTTCGATAAATCGAGCCGCGTAATTGCTGAGTTGTGTAGAATTCATGTCCATTATATCTAAATAAAAAAACCTTCTCTAGTGAGAAGGTGGTATTAAAAGTGCAAATATAAAAATATTTATTTCTATAAGAAAAAAAGTAGTTTTTTATTCCTTGTCTGCGGTATTATCAGCGGCTTCATCAGTTGCTGTTTTAGTTTGTTCGCTGGCATCAACTACCGTTTGTGAAACCACTGTTTCTGTTTCAGCAGTTTTTTCTTTTGCAGAATCGATTACATCGCTTAATGAATCAGAAGCTTTTTCAACATATTCACTTACAATGTCTTTTGCTTTGCTGGCATATTCTACAGCGCTCTCCAATATTGGTTCTGCAGCTTCTTTAACTTTAACGAAAGTTTCTTCGGCAAAAGCTTCTGCTTTATTAATAAGAGGAGCTGCTTCTTCTTTTGCTTGTTCAAAAGTGTTTTCGGCTTTATTTGCCAAATCAGTAGTAGTTTCTTTGGCCGAGCCAAATAAATTTTTAAAGAATGAAGATAGTCCCATAGTTTTAGTTTTTGGTTATTAGTTTAGAACACAATATAACTATTTAGAGAATATGAAAAACGTGCATTTAAAATAATTTGTTGAAAATTACGCAGATATGCATAAATAAAAAAAAGCGCCTCATTTGAAGCGCTTTTAATATTTTTATGATGTGTTTTTTATGCATTTACAGCCTCTACTTTAATAGCTTCATCGTTCAACATGCTTTTTAGCATATTTTCGATTCCGCTTTTTAAAGTAAAAGTAGATGACGGACAACCGCTGCAAGCACCTTGAAGAATAACTTTTACAGTTTTATCTTCTTCATTATAAGAGTCAAAAGCAATATTTCCACCATCTGCAGCAACTGCCGGTTTCACATATTCTTCTAAAATATTGATAATTTGTTGCGAAGTGACATCCAGTTTGTCAAAATTTTCATCTTTAGAAACATCGTTCTTTGTTGCAACTTCAATTAAAGTTTCGTCTAAAACAGTTCCGCCATTTTCAATAAATTGTTTGATGAAAGTTCTAACTTCTAAAGTGATTTCCTGCCAATCGTTGATGTCATATTTTGTTACCGAAATATAATTTTCATCGATAAAAACCTCTTTTACATACGGAAATTTGAATAACTCTTTCGCTAATGGAGAAGAAGCAGTCTGATCGATATTTTTATATTCAACCGGATTTCTGGTTAACATTCTGCTTACTACAAATTTCAATGCTGACGGATTGGGAGTTGTTTCTCCGTAAACCGTAATTGGCTGCTTTTTAGCTTGATTTTCGTCAATTTTAATGATAACGCCACCTTTATCTACAAATGCTGCAATTTGTTCAGAAACAGCATCTTGTACATCATCCCATTCTACAATACTATATCTTTCGATAGCGATGAAATTTCCTGAAATATAAACTGTTTTTACAAATGGAAGATAAAATAATTGTTGTGCTAATGGGGATGATTGGGCTTCATCGATATTTTTGAACTCAAAATTTCGGTTTTGAGTGATGAAATCTTCAAATTCAAACTTCAGGATAGTCGGATTTTGAGTTTCTCTTATAGTGATTTTTGTCATGAGTGGTAATTTTTTACAAATTTAAGAAAGTTATTTTCTACTAATGGCTATATTTGATTTTTTAATAAAATAATTAAGACTCTTTTCAAATTAATCGTATTAAAATAAAAGAGTCAACACTATTTTTAAATATTATTGCCTTTATGGAATTTAGAATCAGGCTTTTATTGATTTTTTTATTGACCTCCTTTTTTTCTTATTCTCAAGAAGGTATTCCTGTTTATTCAGATTATTTATCAGATAATTATTATTTAATTCATCCTTCGATGGCTGGCGCGGCGAATTGTGCCAAGATCAGACTAACGGCGAGAAAGCAATGGTTTGGTCAGGAAGATGCGCCATCACTTCAAACGTTAAGTTTCAACGGTAGAATAGGAGAGAGATCTGGTGCCGGAATTATTGTCTTTAACGATAAAAATGGGTACCATTCTGAAAAAGGAATTAAACTTACATACGCTCATCATATTATGTTTTCAAGAGATGAAGTCGATTTAAATCAGCTTTCATTTGGTATTAGCGGAGGCGTAATTCAGAGTCAGTTAGACGAAACACAATTTGGAGGAACTTTTGATCCAATTGTTTTTGGTCAGATTCAAAAAGATTCTTATTTCAATGTTGATGTTGGAGGATCATACAATTACCTGGATTTTTATGCTCATGCTACGGTTCAGGGCGTTCTTGAAACCAGAAGAGAAATCTACACAGATTATGAAAGTGATAATTTGAGAAAGTTCTTATTTAGTGCCGGATACGTTTTTGGCAAAAGAGAAAATATTACATGGGAACCCTCTATTTTGTTCCAGTTATTTGATCAGACGAAAGAAAAATCTATTGATGTGAATTTAAAAGCTTACAAAAACATGGACTTTGGAAGTTTGTGGGCTGCATTATCGTATAGAAGAAGTTTCGACGGTGCACAATATAGTGCCGGAAGCGGTGTAGCTTCGCAAAAACTACAATACATAACACCTATTATTGGTGTTAATTACAAGAATTTTATGTTTGCGTATACTTACTCGCAAGTTACGGGAGACGTGAAATTTGATACTGGTGGTTATCATCAGATTACTTTGGGAATCAATTTATTTTGTACAAAGGAACGTTACGATTGTAATTGTCCAGCGATTAATTAAATACTTTTTATTATGCTAATTAAATCTGTAAACGGAAAATCTCCGGTAATTCCAGAAGATTGTTATGTAGCCGAAAATGCTACTATTGTAGGCGATGTTACTTTTGGAGATTCTTGCAGTGTTTGGTTTAATGCTGTAATTCGCGGCGACGTTCACCTTATTAAAATAGGAAATAAAGTTAATATTCAGGACGGAGCCATTATTCATTGTACGTATCAAAAACATCCCACAATTATTGGCAATAATGTTTCAATTGGGCATAATGCGATTGTTCATGGCTGCACGGTTCATGACAATGTTTTAATAGGAATGGGAGCGATTGTAATGGATAATTGTGTTATTGAAAGTAATTCGATTGTTGCAGCCGGAGCCGTTTTAACGCAAAATACGGTTGTAACTTCCGGAAGTATTTATGCCGGTGTTCCTGCCAAAAAAGTAAAAGATATTGATCAATCTGATTTTGCGGGTGAAATCGAACGTATTTCGAACAATTACGTCATGTATTCAGGCTGGTTTAAAAACGAAGAATAAATTATAAATCCTAAAATGAAAATTCCAAATTCCAATAGTTTCAAGCTTTATTGGAATTTGGAATTTATATTTTGGAACTTTCAAAACTATAAATTGATTCTTTCGAAGAAAGCACTTTTATAACTTTCACTAATCGGAATTCGTTTATCGCTAATCAAAACTTTATTTTTCTGAATTGATTTTACATGTTTTATATTGATGATATATGATCTGTGAATTCTTGAAAATCCTTTGCTCGAAAGTAAATTTTCTAATTTTATCAAGCTGATCAGTGTCAGCGTAAATTTATTATCTGTAGTATAAATTTTGACATAATCTTTTAAGCCTTCGATAAATAAAATATCCGAAAAATTCATTTTTACATTTTCATATTCTGCTCTTACAAACATAAAATCCTGTTCTAATTCTGGAGCAGTTGTGTTTTCAGAAATGGCCTGAATTGCCGAAGCCGGATTGAAAATTTGCTGCGCTCGCACAACGGATTTCAAAAAACGATGAAATGGAATTGGCTTTACCAAGTAATCAACAGCACCAAGATTAAAACCTTCAACAGCATAATCAGAATAAGCTGTGGTAAAAATAATTAAAGGTTTCTTTTCGATAGTATTTAAAAATTCAATTCCCGAAAAATGCGGCATCTGAATATCCAAAAAAATCAAATCGATATTGGTTTGATTGATAAATGAAACTGCATCAATTGCATTATTAAAAGTACTAACCAATTCTAGTGAATCTACTTTTCGAACAAAATCTTCTAATAATTCAACCGCTAAAGGTTCATCGTCTATAATTACACATTTCATCTGTTCTGGATTAAATTCTTAAAAATTTGTTGTGGAAGTCAAAAGTAGTTTGAAACCAGTCAATTAAGTTTTAAAATTTTCATAAAATACTGGTTTTATTCGCTATAAATTATGCTTTTACCGTAATGGTTTTGGTTAATGTATAACCGTCTGTCAAATTTCCTGTTAATGTTGCCAGTTCATCAGATAAACTATCAGAAAAAATATTGTCTTTTGTGTTCGAAGTATCGGCTTGACCGTGAGCAGCATAATTTGTACTCGAATATACTTCGCTCGAAACATTTTCCGGAAAAGCAATTTGTGTTACCAACAATGAAGAACCTGAAGAAGTTAAAACTTCAACATGTACGTGCGGTGCTCTGCCTTGGTACCAACCTGGGAAAATGGAAAGAAATGAAACATTTCCGCTAACGTCAGAAGTTTGTCTTCCTCTTAAAAAATGCACACTTGTATAGTCAGTCTGCTGCATTGAAGTGCCGCCATATTCAGAATAATTTCCATCTTTATCGCAATGCCAAACATCGACTAAAACACCTTCTAATGGTGCACAATCTTTGCTTTGATTTTCAATCTTTAAATTTATCAGTAATGCAACTCCAATCCGGTCTGATTTTATATTTTCCAGAACTAACTGACTTGGTGTTTTTATGGGGAAAGGTCCTTTTGTTTCTGAAGGCGAAACGGCGCAACTTCCATCAGAAGATTCTGAGTCGTTATCGTCGTTGTCATTTTTAGAACAGGATTCTAATATTTTTGTAGCAGTTGCTAATGAAGCAATTCCTAAAATACTGTTTCGGAGGAATTTTTTTCTGTCCATAAAAGTTAAATTAATTTATTGCCGTTTGAATTTTGTCCAGGTTTAAATTTAAATGAACACGATAAAAGTGATTGTCTTGTGTTATATTCAGTTCATGAGCATTTGGATAAAGTAAATCCAGTCGATTTTGAATGTTTACTAAACCAATTCCTGAATTATCAGGGTCTTTTACATAGCTTTCAATTGTATTTTCTATCCAGAAATCAAGGTTGTCTTCTAATATGAAAATCTTAATTTTTACGTGAGCAGCACCCTTATAATCAGTTCCGTATTTAAAAGCATTTTCTACAAATGAAATTAATAACAAAGGCTCAATATATTTGTTTTTGGTATTACCGTGAACATTGATTACAATGTCTTCGATATCATTGAGCCTGAGTTTTTGTAATTCAATATAATTTTGAATGTAATTAATTTCTTTCTCTAAAGCCACCGTTTTATTATCAGTTTCATACAACATATAGCGCATTAATTCTGATAATGTGACGATGGCATCAGGAACCAAATCAGATTTCTTATGCGCCAAAGAATAGATACTGTTTAGAGAATTGAATAAAAAATGCGGATTGGTTTGTTTTCGCAAGTATATTAATTCTGTATTTGTTCTATGTGTTTCGGCTATTAATTTGTTTTGCTGATTATTATAAAACTCTGAAAGGGTTCTAATAATAGCACTTATTGTAATGATTAAAATATAAAATAATGAAGGGCCAATTTTAAAAAACAAAGGCTGTTTTGCCATTATAGAACTTACTCTTTTGCCTTTGAACATTAATTTCATGTCTTCTGGCGGCGGCATCATGCCTCTTGGTCTTACGTGTCTGAATTCAGGAATAAAATAATTAATCCTGATAACCATAAAAACTAAAATTAAGGCAAATACAAATACAAAATAAAGCCAATATTTTTTTTCTAAAAGTAATACGGGAACCAAGTAAAAATAATTGAGATAGAACAAAATAATTCCTGTTACCCATTGTACATAGAAATCATTACTGATTCTAAAAGGACTTTCATAAAATTGAATTAAAGAGGTCAAAATGAAGAAAGTCCATATAATGCTATGGAATAAAATTTTGTTTGAGTTTGTATTTTTAATGGCGCCTATATTCATTTAGATTTTTATTTTTAATAAAATTAAATCATTTTTTGTTACTGAAGGCGAAATGCCATCTCGGAGTTTTTTTTCCACTAAACTACCTACTTTTAAAGCATCTTCTTCTGTTGAAAAACTTTTGGTATCGCTTAAAACCGGAATAACAGATTGTTTGATTACAATTTTATTTTTATAAGCTATCGAATATCCCCAACCTGATGTGGTTTTGAATGATTCAGTTTTGAATGTTTCATTTTTTTTGCAGGAAGCCAAAAGTAAAACAAGTAGGATAAACAGTAAATTCTTCTGGATTTTGGCCCAGAAGAATTGTTTTTTACTATTAATTGTCATCGTCATTTTGTTCCTCTAAAGGTTTAAATTCCCATGCATCATCAAAATAAGTAGAGCCTAATCTTCCTAACATATAAAAACCTCTGTTGTTAATGGCAAAACCAACAGCGTCAGTTCTCGAAGCTCCTTCCATAGAAGTTCTTTCAACCCATAAATCAGTAGTAGGGCTGTACTCCCAAATTGTTTTTAAACCTTCTCCACCAACAAGATATCCTAATCCGTTCATCGAAAAAGTTGAAGCATTAGAACGAACAATAGTATAATCGTCATTGAATGAATCATCATCGTCATCGTCCTGATCAATATCACGTTTTCTTGTCCAAACATCTGCAGAAGGATCAAATTGCCAAAAATCTTCCTGTAAAACGCCATTATTAATTCCGGCTACTAAATAAGCTTTTTCGTCAATTATAAAAACAGAAGCGTTACGTCTTTTATTTCCACTAAAACCATTCATAAGTGTCCAGGTATTGGCCTGATCATCATATTGATAAAAATCTTTTAGATAATTTCCATCATAACCAGTTCCAAAATAAGCTTTTCCGCCAGCCTGAAAACCTACAGCAGCATAACGGGCCGTTCCGGCAAAATCGGTTTTTTGAGTCCAGCTGTTGCTGCTAGGATCGTATTGGTAAAAATCTTTCAATTTATTTGTTCCATCATAACCAAGCCCTACATATCCTTTGTCGTTAAGTGTAAAACTTGAAGCAGAACTTCTTGCGATTCCTGTAAAATCAGCTTTTTGTTCCCAATAATCTCCTGTTGAGTTGTACGCCCATAAATCTTTCAAATACACATCTCCTGTGTAACCAGTTGCTATATACGCATAATCTCCAATAACAAAACTAGTGGCGCTAGATCTTGCAGGTCCGTCAAATGCTGATTTTTTAACCCAGTTTCCTATTAAATCATCATCGTCATCACTTTTGCTGCAGCCTATAAAAAAGAGGCTCGAAAATAATGCCGCCAATAATATTCCATTTTTTAAATTATTCATAATGTATTAAATTTATTTATTGTTTGTATTTGATGCCAATTCCCAAAATATACCCGTTTCCAGTATTAAAATCATAGACCTTATGATCATCGTTGTCCAGAAGATTATACTTCTTATTAAAATCGTAACCGGCTTTAAAATTTATAAACCAATTTTTATCAACATTTCTCTCATATTCAAGTGCCAAAGTCATTTGTGATACACTAACTTTTGCAGCATTATTTGCTTGACTAATTGAATTATCTAAATTGTAAAAGTTGCCATTAAAGCTATTGGTTAAACTAAATGTATTTCGAACATTATTAGAATATGAAATCTTAGAATTAGGAAATCCAATTAACAGTTCACTTTTGTCATTCATTTTATATTGAAATGATAAGGTTGGAATGAACTTCGGGTAACCAAAAATTGCTGTTCTCGAAACACCAAAATTGATGTTTGCTTTTGATCCAATTTGTTGGCTTATTTCAAAACTTCCTAAAAGCGTCACATCAGATGCCTCCAGATTTCTCTGAAAATTTGCTGTTGGCGTCAAAGCAAGATTCAGTTTTGTACTCGAAAATGTATGAGCGATTTCAAATTTGTTTTTTATCTGAACAAATTGATCCAAATTTTCTAATGCTTTAAAAGTTCCTAATTCATAATTCACTTTCAAATTCGAATATTCAATTGTATTCTTTATTTCATTTTTTGAATTAATTGCTGCATTGAAGAATACTCCAATGCTTGCTTCATTAAAATCAATTTTATCTGTTGGCTCTGTTTTCAAATTCGCATTAACCGAAAACTTCTCCTGAGCTTTCATGTTGAAAAACGAAATCAAAAAAAGAGAACCTATTATAAGCCTTATTTTCATTACTTAATTATTGGTTCAAAAGTAGGTGCCTAATGGTTTTAAAAAAAAGAAGATATATGTATGATGCTTTTTGATAGACTAAATGCCGTTTTTTATGGCTGAACCAACTATTTGTTGTCGTAGAGCTATTGTAGATGTTTTTTTGCTGTTTATAGGTCAAAATAGCAAGACTGTATATGTTATAGTGTAATGCAGAATTGTGCCCTTTATATTTGTTGAAAAAATACGATTATGCATAAGTTTATATTGATGTTGTTTTTTGCTCTTACAATAGTTTCATGTGGCACTGATAAAGATGCCGGCGAATTTGTAGTGGGATCTGATTATTTGGCTGTAAACAATAAAGTAATTTTAATTGATACCGTAACAGTCGAAATGTCTACCATAAATTTTGACTCATTGGTTACATCGAGTCAAAGCAGAATTTTAGTTGGAAATTATGAAGACCCTATTTTCGGTAAAATAAAATCAGACAGCTATTTTCAATTATCCGGAGATACGTATACTTTAACTAATAGTGGCTCTGATACAGAAGCGGTTAATTATGTTTTCGATTCTATCTCAATGATTTTAAGATATGATAACTATTATTATGGAGATACAACAAAAGTACAAACGTTTGATATTCATCGGGTTCTGCAAACAATTAAGCCAAAAACAGATGATGTTAGTTTTTATAATAATTCGACTCTAACATATGGAACCGAAAGTTTAGGCAGTATATCCTATAAACCAAGACCTATAGAAAAGGATTCTGTTAATATAAAAATGGATCCTGTGTTTGGTGAAGCTCTTTTTCAGAAAGTAAAGAAAAAAGAAGTTGCTGATTTTGATAGTTTTTCTGAATATTTAAAAGGACTTGTTTTAGTTCCCTCAACATCTAATTCTTCAAGTGTTATTGGTTTTAACACCAGTAAAAGTGTTATCAGAATGTATTATTCTAAATATCAAAGCCTGGAAGATAAATCGTATTTTCTAGATTTTAGCATTGAAGACGTTTCCAAGCAATTCAATTCAATTTCATCTGATAAAACAGGAACATTAATTCAAAATTTGCCAATTTCGAGCAGCAAATTATCCAGTTCGCTAACCAATCGACAGTCATTTATTCAGTCAGGAGCAGGAGTTGCCTGCCGGGTTGAGTTTCCAAGTATAAAACAGCTCAAATACATTTCAGATAAAGGTACAATTGTCGATGCTGAACTTATTTTAAAACCTGTTGCCAATACGTATTCAAAAGAATATCCTCTGGCAGATTCTTTAAGTGTTTATGTAGCTGATAATTTAAACAGGATTAGCAGTGTATTATTAAATTCTGCAGGAGCTACAGTATATGGCAGATTAAATCAAAAAACCGATGAGTTTAATGAAAACATAGGATACTCGATTTCTGTAGGTGGATTTCTTCAAAAAGAAATGTGGAAAAAATCAGACTCCAGATCTTCTCTTATTCTAACGTTACCAGGAATTTCTAAATCTGTCAATCGAATTGTTTTAGGGGATCAAAAACATTTAAACAATAAAATTCAGTTGAAAATTTACTATATCTCATATTAAATGAAAAATACAATAGCTTTTTTAAGTTGCTTCATTTTAATGTCGTTAACGTCATTTTCTCAAAGTATTTCAAGTTCGCCTTATTCCTTATATGGTTTAGGGAGTTTGTATGATTCAGATTTTGGTTCAATTCCTTCTATTGGTTCTTCCGGGACGGCTTTACCTTCAAGTGTCTTTATCAATAATTTAAATCCAGCTTCATTAGCTTATTTACCTTTAAATCATTTTATGTTAGATATCGGAGGTAAAGCTATTGCAACGACTTATGAAAGTGGTTCAAGATCTGAAAAACGTAATAATTTTCAGTTTTCACATATTGCTTTTGCTTTTCCGGTTACAAAAAAATCAGGATTTAGTGTGGCTTTAAGACCCTATTCAAGTGCCACCTTTAAAATTTCTAATTTGAAATTGCCTATAACAGATAGCCAGGAATATTATTATTTAACGGCAGCAGGCTCCGGCGGATTAAATAATTTCGATTTTTCTTATGGATATAGATTCGGTAAAAAATTAGCTATTGGCGCTACTGCGACTTTGTTATTTGGGAATATTTCGGATGACAGGGCTTATTTAATTTCGAATTCAGTCACATCTATTAGTAAAAAAACAGATTATAATGGTGTGCGGGCAACGTTAGGAACTCAATATAAAATTGATTCTACATTTACGATTGCTTCGACTTTTAAGGCTCCAACACGAGTAAATGCTGCCAAAGTGCAAACCGTTCAAACGATAACTAACGACGTTGTTACTACAGTTGAATCTGATGTTGCTTCAGATACAGATGATTATTATATTCCTTTAGAAATTGGGATAGGAATTAGCAAGCGTTTTAAAAACAATCTAAACCTGACAATGGATTATGAGAAGAGCTTGTGGAATAGCACGAATCAATCTGAATTGTATGGTAATTTTGTTAATCAGGACAGATTTGCACTTGGGTTCACTTATAGTGCTAAAAAGAATATTAGAAGGTATAGCGATCGTATTCAGTATAGTGCTGGAGCCAATTTTGATACCGGCTACCTTGAAGTCGATGGAAAAAGAATAAATAATGCTTCCATTTCTTTTGGACTTTCATTGCCAATAGATAATACTTTTTCAGCGTTGAATATATCTTATTCTTACGCACAAAAAGGAAAAATTTCAGATAATCTGATCAAAGAAAATTATCATAAAATATCCTTGAATTTATCTTTAGACGGAATTTGGTTCGTCAAGCGAAAATTTGAATAACGATTTAGAAATCTTTCTCAATAACGTCGTATTTGTCGTTTAAAATTGATTTTAATACAGCAGGATTTGAATTGACATAAAATACAGGTTCTGTTTTTTCTGCTTCTGAAAAACCAACTTTCTCACGTAATACGTTTTGAGTTTGTCGAGCAACAGCTTCTCCGGAATCGATAATCTGAATATGTTCAGGAAGTATTTGTTTAATCTGTGGAATTAAATACGGGTAATGACTGCAGCCTAAAACCAGATAATCAATATTAGCATCAATCATTGGTCGTAAATAAGATTCTAATAATTGAGTCATTTCCGGAGAATTCAAATTACCATCTTCAATAAGTTGAACCAATCCGTGGCCTACTTGTTCAATTATAGTAGTGTGTTGAAACATTTCGGCAGTTTTGTTGAACAGCTCACTGTTCAAAGTTCCTTTAGTCGCTAAAATACCAATTATTTGAGTTTTAGAATTGTTAGCGGCAGGTTTTATGGCAGGCTCAATCCCTATGAACGGGATATCATACTCAGCACGTAATTCCTGAATGGCATTTGTGGTTGCAGTATTGCAGGCAACAACAATTAATTTGCAATTATTTGCAATTAAAAAATCAACGTTTTTTTTACTCAAAGCAACAATCTCTTCTTTAGTTCGCTGACCGTAGGGAGCATTTTTACTGTCTGCTAAATAGATGGTATTTTCGTTAGGTAATAAGTCGTGAATGGCATTCCAGATTGAAGTTCCACCAATACCGGAATCAAAAACACCTATAGGATTGTTGTTTGTCATAAAGCAAAGTTACATATTTTTCAGAATCTAAATTCGTACTTTTTACTCAATTTTAGGTTAAATTATTTTGAAATTTTATCTAATGGAAATTGTTTTTTTGCATTATACATTGGCAACAAATTTTTTAATTCTATATTAGAATATACCAATGGCTTTGTTTTAATGCAAGTCTGAAAATAAATTAAAGAACAAAAAAAGGCTCAACTTTTAAGTTGAGCCTTTTTTATAATAATAAGAATGTGTTTCTTAGAATCCTAAATCTTTTTTAACATCAGCAGTAATGTTTGGACCATCAGCTAATAAAAGAGTTGAACCGTCTAATACGTATTGGAAACCTTTAGCTTTTCCAACTTTTTGGATAGAAGCTCTTACTTTTTCCATTAATGGTTTTACGATATCAGTTTCTTTTTGTTGTAGTTCTTTCTGAGCATTGTCTCTGTAGTCTACAATTCTTTTTTGCATGTCTTGAACTTCTTTAGAACGTTCACCGTTTACAGCTTCAGTTACAGTAGCAGCTTCAGCTTCATACTTTTTGATTTTTACTTGATATTCGTCAACCATTTTTTTGTATTCAGCATCGTATGTACCACTTAATTTTTGAAGTTGATTTTGAGCGTCAAGCATTGCAGGCATTTTCGACATAATCTCGCTAACATCAACATGAGCTACCTTAGCCTGTGCATTCATTGTGTTACTTGCTCCTAAAACTAGCATGGCAGCAATAAGTAAAGTTTTGATTTGTTTCATCATTTTTAAAATATTAATTAATTATCGGTCGTATTTGTTTTTTGTGTTTCGGCTTCTTTTGCTTTTTTAGCCGCTTCTCTTTCTTCCAGAATTTTCTTTTTTCTTTCTTCTAATTCTTTTTTACGTTGTTCGTAAAGTTTCTGTCTTTCTGCCGCTTTATCAACCGCTGGTTCAGTAGTTGTTGCAGGCTCCGTTGTTGATGCAGGTTTAGCTGTAACAGCATTTGTATTAGCATCCGTTTTTGTTGTTTCTGTTTTTGCTGGTTCAGAAACCGTGCCATTTTTTTTAGCTTCTCTTTCGGCAGTGATGGCTTTTCTTCTGTCGTCGTATTCTTTTTTCTTAGCTTCTTGTTCCAGTCTTCGGTCTTCAATTAATTTCTCTCTGGCAGCTTTTCTTTGATCTAATACTTTTTGTCGATCAGCCATTGCCGGATTTTCATCAATTTCATTCTCGCGATTTTCTTTAACTTCCTGTTCTTTCAATTGTTTTTTAGTCAATTGCTCACGTTTATCAGTTCTGTTTAATACACGTAAAACCTGATCGCTAATGTCAAATCTTTTGTTGCTAAAAAGCATTGTCAAATCTGATGATTTATCAAAAACAAAATCATAATTTTTTGCTTCAGCAATATCCTGAACGGCTGTAAAAACCTGATCTTGTATCGGTTTTGCTAAAGCTGCTTTATGTCTGATTAAATTTCCGTCAGCTCCAAATTGTTTTTCCTGATAAGAAAGCATTTCATCTTCAAGAAATTTAATTTCAGTTTGTCTTTCATCAATAAGTTCTTTAGTAAGTAAAGCTTTTTCAGCTTTAAGACTTTCCTTTAGGTTATTAATTTCTAACTTTTTGGCCTCTATCTCTTGTTTCCACTTCTGAGCTTTTAACTCTAATTGGGCTTTTGCTTCTTTATAATCAGAGACATTCTCTAGAATATATTCCATGTCAATGTACCCAATCCTTGTCGTTCTCGTCTGAGCCTGACTTGTATGCACTACAATCAAAGCTAAAAATATAAATAAAAACTGTTTCCTCATAACATCACTTTATTTTCAAATTTTTAACCAAATGTACTAAAATTTGTACTAAAATTGTTGTCCAATAATAAAATGTGTTTCCCAACCATTTGCTTTATTAGTAACAGACCCAGGTAAGGCATCAAAACCATAACCAAAATCAATACCTAATAATCCAAATGCCGGCATAAATACACGTAAACCAACACCTGCAGAACGATTCAGATCAAATGGGTTATATTCTTTGAATGTTGGATAAGATGATCCAGCTTCCAAAAATGTTAAGGCATATATAGATGCTGATGATTTTAATGTAATTGGATAACGTAATTCCATAGAGAATTTATTATAAATGGTTGCTCCAATTTGTTCTCCTGCACTATTTACCGGTGTTAAAGAGTTATTTGGATAACCTCTTAGCTGAATAGTTTCTCTACCATCCATAGAGTAGTTGGCCATTCCGTCTCCACCTAAATAGAAACGTTCGAAAGGTACAACACCTCTTGATTGATCATAAGCTCCTAAGAAACCGAATTCGGTTAATGTTCTTAGAACTAATTTACCATATACTTTAGTATACCAATCTGCTTTAAATTTAATTTTATAATATTCTAACCAGTTGTATTTCTTTTGATCGACTTTACCAACATCAGTATCTGCACTTTGATAATCAGATCCTACACCTACAGTACCTGATTGGCCATTGATAACTTCAGTTTTAGTGTAATCACCAGGACTTATAGCTGCTCCGTCTGCACCTGTAGTGGTTGTCGTTCCAGTATATTTTGTTTTATATTCTTTTTGATTTTTTAAATCTGAATAATCAATATTGTTAAATAATGAATAAGGAGGTGTTACTTTCGCTGAGATACTAAATTCTGATCCGTAAGTAGGGAAGATTGGGTTAACCCCTTTATTACTTCTTGAAATTCCTATAGTATAAGCTAAGTTTCGGGATGCTCCGTTACCAAAAGTAAATAAACCTGTATTATAGTTATTTAAATCATAGTGTTGGTAGCTTATCGACTGAGATAAAACAAAATAATCATCCGGCACTGTTAACCTTTTAGCTAGACCAACTTGTACAGTAAAAATATTAAAACTTTTGCTTTTATCTACATCTCTTGTAATATAATTATTCAAGAATTGTGTACTGTACGATATAGATGAACTAAATTGTACTGGTTTTTTTCCACCAAACCAAGGTTCAGAGAACGATAAACTGTAGGTTTGAAAGTAAGTACTTCCTTGCAAACGAAGTGATACTTTTTGACCATCTCCCATTGGTAAAGGCTTATAAGCTTCTTTCTTAAATATGTTTCTTGCAGAGAAGTTATTAAACGATAATCCTAAGGTTCCAATGAAACCTCCACCACCGTAACCACCCTGAAGTTCTACCTGACTCGATCCTTTTTCTACTACGTGATATTCAATGTCTACAGTTCCTGCTGCGGCATCTACATTTTTAAATTTTGGATCGATCGCCTCAGGATCAAAAAATCCTAATTGTCCGATTTCACGAATAGTTCTAACCAACTGTTCTTTACTGTATTTTTCTCCTGGTTTAGTTCTTAACTCACGGTAAATTACATGATCATTCGTTTTGTCGTTTCCAACAACCGATATTTTGTTGAAATATGCAATAGGGCCTTCAGTAACTCTAATTTCAAAGTCAATTGTATCATTAACTGTTTTTACCTCTACAGCATTGATATTAGAGAATAAGTAACCATTGTTTTGGTACAAGTTTGTAATATCTTCTGCATCAGGCTTTGTCTTGTCAGCAATTCGTTTTTCAAGTAAAACACCATTATAAGTTTCTCCTTTTTTGATTCCTAAATAGCGATTCAAAAGTTGATCTGAATAAACAGTATTCCCTAAAAATTTAATATTTCCAAAGTAATATTTATTTCCTTCTTCCAGATTAATCTTGATATCAAGCATATTTTTTTCTTTATTATATGTAACAGAGTCATATATAATACGAGCATCTCGATATCCTTTTTCTTTGTATGTCGCAACAACTTTTTCTAAGTCAGCTTTATATTTTTCAGGAATAAATTTTGACTTTTTCAGGACATGAAGAATATTCTTTTCCTTTGTATCTTTCATAGCCGCTTTTAACTTATTATCAGTAAGTTTTTCATTGCCTATGAAGTCAATCTTCCTAATTTTTACCTTATCGCCTTTATCTACCCGAACAAGCATGTTTACATGGTTTCCAGCTGTAGTATCAGGAGTGTTTGTAATAGTAACTTTTGTGTTATAGTAACCTTCTTTTTTATATTTATTTTCAATATAATTTTTAGTTGTCGTAATTAAGTTTTCGTTGACAATTTTGTTTTTTGTCAAATTGTTATCCTTAATTAACCCTTCTACTTTACCTTTTTTAACACCTACGAATTTAACTTCGTTCAACTTTGGAAGTTCAACAATGTTTAAGTCAAGATATATACTATCATTGTCTATTTTATTTACGTAAAAAGAGATTTCATCAAAAAGGCCAAGTTTACCTAATTTTTTAATTGCACCACTTATTTCTTCACCAGGAACAGTTATTTCCTGTCCTTTTTGAAGACCGGAGAAAGTAACAACGGTTTGTTCATTGAAGCTTATTTTACCAACAACAGAAACTTTAGCAAGAATATATTTTTTTCCTTGATCAAAAGGAACTCTTTCTTGTGCTTTTATTTGTGAAAAACTACCCAATAGAAGAAGGGTAAAGACTATTTGTATTCTTTTTTGTAACACTAAAAAATTATTTAATTTGTTCACTGGTTTTTCCAAATCTACGTTCTCTTTTTTGATAACTAATAATAGCCTCATATAAATCCTGGTCTTTAAAGTCTGGCCATAACACATCAGTAAAATATAACTCTGCATAGGCTATCTGCCACAGCAAAAAATTACTTATTCTATGTTCTCCACTTGTTCGTATTAATAAATCTACGTCTGGTAAATTTTGCGTGTAAAGATGCTCATTTATAATTGAATCGTCAATAGTGTCTATTGAAATTATATTATTTTTAACTTTATCACTGATGATTCTTACGGCATTTACCAATTCTTCTCGTGATCCGTAACTTAAAGCCAGAGTTAACGTGAGACGCGTATTGTTTTTTGTTTTTTCAATAACATCTAAAAGTTCTTTTTGAGCACTTTTTGGCAATTTATCAAGATTTCCAATAGCATTAAGTTTGATATTGTTTTCTTGCAAAGTAACAAGCTCTTTCTTTAAAGAATTGATCAATATTTTCATCAAAGCTTCGACTTCCAATTTCGGACGATTCCAGTTTTCTGTAGAGAAAGCATACAGGGTTAAATATTCGATACCAAGTTTTGCACAAGTTGTAATTGTTTTTTTTACAGATTTTGTTCCATTTTCATGGCCAAAAGCTCTCAAAAAACCTTGTTGCTTTGCCCAACGTCCATTACCGTCCATAATAATGGCCAGATGTTTAGGTAGGTTTGTCAGGTCGATAGAGTCTATTAAATTCATTTTATTATTCTGCGCAATAGCAAGGTTTTAGTCCAAAGGTATACGTTAGTGTAACACCTGAAAAAACATACCAGTCATTATTATTTATATTTCCAAATCGCAAAGCCTCATTGGTCGGATTACTTCCGTCTATATTATCTGTAAAAGTATAACGTGCTCCAACTTCAACTGCTAAAATAAGTTTTGGAAACACATTTGATTTTATTCCTAATGTCATAGGAATAGCAATTGAACTTGAGGTTTTTTCTTTT
Organism: Flavobacterium chryseum; assembly: GCF_004362015.1. GTDB lineage: Bacteria > Bacteroidota > Bacteroidia > Flavobacteriales > Flavobacteriaceae > Flavobacterium. The sequence continues at coordinate 180,771 of NZ_SNWW01000003.1, read as the reverse complement.
CTTGTTTGTCCTCCAGTAATATATAAATCATCATAAAAGAAATAACTTAAACCTGAATATACATAAGGAGTAATTTTTGGATGATAATCGTGAAGATTAAAATCAAAAAAATTGAATTCTAAACCGGCAGAAAGTTCTTTAATGTTGTTTTTAAATTTGTACCCTCTTTTGTTACGCCCTGTTTCTTCTGACTCAAAATCGTTTCCGGAAATTGAGGATTGTGTATACGAAAAGCGATACGAATGACGAGGACTTCTATTCCATTTGTACAAAACACCAAAAGCCAGTTTATCCGGATTAACATAAGTTGTACTTCCTACGTCACCTACGAAGTTACTTCCACCAAGAAAAACTCCAATCTCGTTTATTTGAGCGTGAAGTGTAATTAGAGGGAAAAAACATAACAATAAATTAAAAATTTTCTTCATTTAATTCAAAATTGCGTGCAAATATAATAATTATCGATACGAATCAACGTTCCTTTAGTTAAATGTGCTTTTTTTTCAATATGTAACATGATTTTGAGACATTTAATAATGATTCGATATATGCAAAACGGCAAAAAGTACTATAATCGTATAGTTACAAATTAGAAAAAAGCTTAATTTCTCTTATCTTCTCCCCAAAGCAATTTGTTTCTCAAGGTTTTTAAGAAAGTTTCCCCTGGAATTTCAACCATTTTTATTTTAAAATCAGTTCTTCTGATGGTTAAAACTGATTCATTTTTTACAGATGCTATTCTGGAATCAAGTGAAACCAAATATTGATCTTCTCTTCCTGAAACGCGTAATTTGATTTCAGTGTCATCAGGGATAACAAGAGGTCGTGCCGTTAAATTATGTGGCGCAATAGGTGTAATCACCAAACTTTTAACGTCTGGCGTTAGCAATGGCCCGCCGCAGCTTAAATTATATCCTGTAGAACCTGTTGGTGTCGAAATGATTAAGCCATCTGCCCAATATGAATTTAAATATTCATTATTAAGGTAGGTTTCAACGGTAATCATCGAAGTAGTATCTTTTCGGCTCACGGTTATTTCATTCATGGCAAAATTTAAATCTTCTTCGATAGCATCATTTTTAGGATCACATGTTATGCTCAGTAAAGTTCTTTCAGAAGTAGTGTAATTTTTGTTAATGACAAACTGTAAAAAACTATCTATTTTCTCTTTTTGAACGGTAGCCAAAAAACCAAGTCTTCCCGCATTGATTCCTAAAATAGGTACTCCGGAATTACGAACCAAAGTAGCAGCCCTTAAAATAGTTCCGTCACCGCCAATACTAATCAGCATTTCAAAACTGCTGTCTAAGGATGTGGTTGCTGAAAAAGTTTTATATTCTTTTTCTACAAGTTCCTTTTCATGTAGCATTTTTAGAAAGTTTTCTTCGATAACCATCTCTACATTATTTGTATTGAAAAACAAAAATATGTCTTTGATAATGGGTTCTGTACTGTTCTGATAATACTGTCCGTAAATGGCTACTTTCATCTTGGTATTGAATCGATTTTTATTGAATTGTGATCGCTGTTTTTTTTGCCAAAACGATTAAACAATTAACCGATTCAACATAGAAAACTATATATTAAGGTATTTGTCTAAATAATCAGAACGTTCTTTAAGGCTATTGATATATGCATCTTCCTGATGTTCAGAAATAATTTCGTAATTATATCGTCTAAAAGTCTGAATAATCTCGTTCATTGGTCCAATGCCAATTTTTACAGTGATCTGAACATTTTCCAAATCAGCTTCAGATATAAAGCAGCCCAGGATTTTGCCATTATTACTTTCTACAATTTGAGCTACCTGGCCCATTGAGTAATCTAAAAGTCCTTTTTGAACAATAATAATCCCGCCTTGTTCTTTTAAAAATGGAGTTTCCTGAAAAAACTTCATGATATCCTCGATTTCATAATAGCCAATGTAAGTATTATTTTCATCGATAACCGGAACGGTATTGGTATGGTTCTTTGCAAAAACTTCTAAAACATCGAGCCACATCATCGACTTTCGGGCAAAATATCGCTCTAAAGTATATTTATAATCAATTGCTTTTTTGTCGATATCAAAAGTTTCAACATCATCAGAAGCAATACTTCCAATGAAGATGCCATTTTCCAAAACCGGAAAATGCGAAAAATTCACGTCTGCAAAAAAGTCCTGAACCGATGCTATCGTTTCCTGACTATCAATCGCTCGAAAATCGTTTGTGATATAGTTAGTTATTTCTGTCATAAATCAATTGAAGATATTTCACGCAAAATAATCAAAAAATAGCAAAAACTGCTACGTTTTACTTTGTATTTTTGTCGTAACAAATATAATGTTACTAGAATTAATTATCTATTTATATGACAAAGTTAAGTGTAAATATCAATAAAATTGCAACTCTTCGAAATGCACGTGGCGGAAACGTGCCTGATTTGTTAAAAGTGGCGACTGATATTCAGAAATTTGGAGGACAAGGAATCACCATTCACCCACGTCCGGACGAGCGCCATATTCGTTATCAGGATGCAAGAGATTTAAAATCTATAGTTTATACCGAATATAATATTGAAGGAAATCCTCAGCATAATTTTATCGATTTGGTTTTAGAATGTAAACCAACGCAAGTAACATTAGTTCCGGATGCAATTGGAGCAATTACGTCTTCTGCAGGTTGGGATACCATAAAAAATCAAGCTTATTTAACCGAAGTTATTCAGGAATTTCAACGTAACGGAATCAGAACTTCGATTTTTGTTGATCCAATTTCTGAAATGATTGAAGGAGCAAAAAAAACAGGAACTGATAGAATCGAATTATATACCGAAGCTTTTGCGCATCAATACGATTTAGGAAATAAAAACGGAATTGATCCGTATGTTAAAGCAGCAGAATTGGCGAATAATTTAGGCTTAGGAATTAACGCCGGACATGATTTAAGTTTAGATAATATTCAATTTTTCAAACAAAATATTCCCGGTTTATTAGAAGTTTCTATTGGTCATGCTTTGATCTCAGAAGCGCTTTATCTTGGTTTAGACAATGTGGTAAATATGTATTTGAATAAATTGAAATAAGTTAAAATTAAAACAATTATAACCTGATGCAATTGGGTTATAATTGTTTACTTTCGCACTTTCCATATTAAAAGCTAGTGTCGAAATTTATTATTATTTGTTTGTTCTGTTTTTCTGGTTTATTTGCACAATCTCAGGCAAATATAACAGGAAATATAAAATCTTCTGAAAACGAAAATTTAATTGGTGCCAGTATTTCTTTTAACCAAAACCGTTTTGTGTTAAGTGATTCATTAGGTAATTTTTCAGAAAATATTCTACTAGGAAAAGTCACCATTGCAATTAATCAATTGGGCTATCTTAATAAAAATTTTACTATCAATCTTGTAAAAGATACCGTAATCAGTGTTGTTTTAGAAAAAGATATTTCACTTTTAAAAGAAGTAATTATAGCAAATGATAAAAAAAGTGGTATTTCGACTTTATCAGGCGGTAAATTATCCTTTAATTTAAAAGAATTATCTTCTTTGCCAACAGTACTGGGAACTACAGATATTATAAAAATTTTACAGCTTACTCCAGGTGTTCAAAATTCTGGCGATGCAAATGGATATTTGTACGTACGCGGCGGAGATCCAGGTCATAATGCTATATTATACAATGGCACGACAGTTTATGGAATGTCACATTTATTAGGTATTTTTCCTTTTTATAACACAGACCATATTAAGGAAGTTGAATTTGATAAATCGAGTTCGAATGTAAAATATGGAGGACGTTTGAGTTCTACAACATTATTGATGCCGAATAAAAAAGTGCCTTCAGAATTTTCTATTCAGGGAAATATTGGAATTTTAGCCTCGCAATTAACTTTGGCTTTGCCAATTACTGAAAAGTCAGGAATTTATCTATCTGGCAGAAAAACGTATATCGATGAATTCATTGCGCCATTAGTAAATTCATTTTCGAAAAACAACGATGTTGAAGATATGAAGTATGGCTTTTCAGACGGAAATATCACTTTTATATCTCAAATTTCTAAAAACAATTTATTTTCTGTTGATGCTTTTGTCTCTGGTGATAAATTAAAAATTAAAGACGATAACCTGTCTTTAAAAACGAATTTAAAATGGAGCAATTTTACGGTTTCTCCAACTTTAACAACAACGCTTTCATCTAAAACAAGCATGTCAAACGCTGTTTATTTTAGTCAATATTCTAATGATTTGAGTATGGAACAAGCGACAATTCAGTTTGGAGTTTCTTCTTCTGTAAAAGATTTTGGTTTTACAAATTCACTTCGTTATTGGATAAAAAACATTCCTGTAGAATCTGGTTTGCAATATGTTTACCATACTTTACAGCCTCAAAAAATTAATATTGAAAATTTTGCCAATTCTAATACTTCTCAAAATAGTATAATAAATGCTAATGAAGCGGCTGTTTTTTCGACTTTTAAACCAAAGTTGACTGATAAATTAAATGCAGAATTAGGACTAAGAATAAATTATTACACCTCAGGATCTCAAAGTTCGTATTTGCATTTTCAGCCTCGTGTTTTGTTAAATTATATCGCAAACGAAAAATATTCTTTTTACGGATCGTATAATAAACAATACCAATATTTGAGTTTGATAACAACTTCAAGTGTTGGAATTCCGACAGATTTTTGGATTGCCAGTTCAGATGGAATAAAACCACAATCGTCAGATGAATTTTCTGTTGGTTCAAATCAAAATATTTCAAAAGACCTGGTTTCTTCTTTTGGAGGATTTTACCGTTCTATGAAAGATTTATTGGAATATCCATACGGTATAACTCAGTTTAATGAAGTTACAACTTTAAAAAATGATTTATTAGTTGGAAAAGGAAAAGCGTATGGTTTAGAATTTATGCTTCGAAAAAACAACGGAAAATTTACAGGTTGGCTGAGTTATACCTTAAGTTGGTCTGACAGAAATTTTGAAGAACTCAACAACGGAAAAACATATTTTGCCAAATACGACAGGCGTCATAATTTGTCGTTGGTTGGAATGTACGATTTAAATGCAAAGTGGAATTTTGGGGTTACCCAAATATTTAGTTCCGGAAATCGATTTACGATGCCTACTTCTTGGTATTTTATCAATAATAATCCGGTCAAAGAATACTCAGAATATAATAATGCGCAAATGCCAAATTACATTCGTACAGATCTTTCGGTTAATTATTTCTTCTTTAAAACAAATAAAAAGGAAAGTGCTTTGAATTTTTCAATTTATAATACTTTCAATATTGATAATCCAATTTATGTTGTTTTGAATGTTCAGGTTGATGAAGATAAAAACAGTGTAATTGTAAAGCAGGATAAAAAAGTTTTATACCGAATATTGCCTTCGATAAGCTGGAGATTTAAATTTTAAAAGATGAAAAAATATTTACTGTTTCTTTTTACTTTAATAATGGTAAGCTGTTCTAAAGATGATTTTAGAGAACAGACAAGTATTGAGTCCAGAATTGTAGTAGAAGGCTGGATCGAAGAAGGAGATTATGCGCAGGTTTTGCTTTCGAGCAGTATTCCGGTTACCGATGTAATTGATTCTACAAATGTTTTGAACCATGTTATAAGATCAGCCAAAATTACGATTTCGGATGGTGAAAATTCAGAAGTTTTAAGGGTTAAAAATGATAAAAACAGAGTGCCGCCTTTTGTTTATTACGGAACAACGTTAAAAGGAGAAGCCGGAAAACAATATTCGCTAAAAATAGAATATTTAAGTCGTGTTGTAGAAGCCGTAACAACAATACCTAAAACTGTTGAACTTAAAAGTGCTGAGTATGTAAAAAAGAATGCGACAGATACAACTGGTTATGTTTTTGTGAAGTTTGATGATCCTTTAGAAGATAAAAATTATTATCAGCTTGCTACAAAAATTGATACCGAAGAACCTGTTTTTGTTCCTGCATTTTACGGTAATTTGGATGACAAAAATTTTAGCGAATCAGCTGTTGCAATTCAAATAAACAGGGGGATTTTACTTTTTCCGAAAACGAAATTCACGCCTTATTTTGCTGACGGGGATTTAATTTATGTAAAACTAAGAACGCAAAATAAAGAGGCGCTTGATTTTTGGAACAGCTGGCAAAATGAAATTGTAAACAGTAAAAATCCAATTTATCCATCTAATACAAGTTTAAAATCGAATATAAAAGGAGGAATTGGTATTTGGGCAGGATATGGACAAAGTACTATAATCGTTAAAACACCACCTAAAAAAATAAAGCCGGTTTGAAACAATTCAAACCGGCTTTAAGTTATTTTAAATTCTTTTATTTATTAAAAGATGTATAAAAGTCTTCGAATTTTGTATTAAGATTATCAAATCCTTCAGAGAAATAAACACTCATCGCAACTTCAGTATTATCGTTGAATTTTAAGTAATATACTTCGTCGTAATACGCTTCTGTAAATTGTTCCCCTTCGTCAGTAGATTGCCAGTAACCATTGTACCACTCAGGTAAGTAAAAAGTATAAGAATCAGTTGATTTTTCTGAATGCACAACAATATCAGCTATTTTAGTACCATCTTTCTTAGAAACTAAAATTAGTTTAGAATTTTTATTGAAGTTTGCAGCACTTCCTGCGCTATATTTTTGATTGTAAGAATTTACAGCTGTATAGTATGCCTTGAAATTACTATTCGCATTATCATAAGCTGGATAAGTAGGATATACTACACTGTTATCTAATGCAGCATCATCTGCAGCAGTAGCAACTAAATCTGTATTGGCAACAATAACAAAATTGTCTAAAATTCTCACTAATCCATTAGCTTTACCTTGATATTTAGTAAGTTCCGGAGTATTAATTAAAGCGTCGATATCTGCAGTACTTCCTACATTAAATTCAATTAAATTTTTTGCGTTATAAGTAAATGACGCTTTTGAAGTGCTTTGAGTTGCTTTTTTACCACTCATTTCCCAAGTGTAACCATCGTTTAGAGTTACTTTATAAGCATATTCTTCAGGAGATTTGTTTTTTGCATATTTTGAAGTTGAAGCTAAAGTAGCAGCAGTACTTCCATTAATTGTTAAAACCGCATCTACTGATGTAGGTAAATAAAACCAGTCTTGTACAGAAGGAGTTGTTATATATTCATCCGTTTCGCCATCGTAATACCATGATCCATAAGTATCTATATTACTAAATTTTAAATCAGATGAAGTGCTTTTAGATGATAATGTTGCAGTGTTTGTAGTTTCACTTGCTTTAGCAGGGAAAACAAATTTTAATTCAGTTGTTGAAGCTGTTTTAACCCAAATTTTTTGTGCATTATTCCAAGTGTAGATTCCGTAAACTCCAGAAATATTTAAAACTTCTGAAACTCCGTTATCACTTTTTCCGTCAAAAAGATCAATGTGTTTAAGACTAAACAAACGACCTAAGTTTTCAATTGCTTCAATAGCACCTGAGCTTTTAGATTTATCTAATTGAACTAACATGTCATTAGCTTCGGTCTCTAACTTTAATTTTTGCTGTGCCGGAGTTAAATTAGAATAAGGTTGTTTAACAATGTTAGCGATTTCTTCTTCTAAAGTTAGTTCTTTAGTAGGATCAGTTTCCGGACTGTCTTCACTAGAACATGAAACCATAAGTTGAGAAGCAACTAATGATAATAAAAGGAATTTTTTAATCATGGATTTGGTATTTTAATTAAATGAATTGAATCAAATTTTTAGTTTTGATTTCCATTCGCGAATATACACTTTCAGAATGTTTATTATTTACGGGAACCCGTAAAGTCGTGCAGTTTTTTTAAAATAAAATGATTTCTTCAAAATGATTGTGCTTATATTGATAAATAAGTTTTTTAACTTTGTAATAAGTTTAAATTTATATAAATGTTATACTCAAAAATAGAAGGCGAAGGAAAACCATTTATTATCATGCATGGATTTCTTGGAATGTCTGATAACTGGAAAACCCTGGCAGGACAATATGTAGAGGCCGGATTTCAGGTTCATATTTTAGATTTACGAAATCATGGTCGTAGCTTCCATTCAGATGAATGGTCTTATGAAGCTATGGTTCAGGATGTATTCGAATATTGTCAGGCAAATCAATTAGATAAAATCGACATTTTAGGGCATTCGATGGGAGGGAAAGTAGCGATGCTTTTTTCAACAACACATTCTGATGTTGTAGATAAATTAATTGTGGCAGATATTGGTCCGAAATTTTACAAACAACACCATCAGGATATTTTGGCAGGTTTAAATGCCGTTGATTTTTCTGTGAAACCAAGTCGAAACGATGTAGAAGCAATTGTTGCAGAATATGTTTCTGATTTTGGAACACGTCAGTTTTTGCTTAAAAATTTATATTGGAAAGAACCGGGACAATTGGCTTTTAGATTTAATCTGGAAGTTTTTAATAATAATTTAGAAGCTATAGGGAAAGCTTTGGCCGATGGTTTGGTTTTTGAAAAACCAACATTGTTTATTCGCGGAGGAAATTCAGGTTATGTTTTAGATACAGATTTTGATTCTATACGCCAGCACTTTCCAAATACTAAGTTTGAAACCATCCCAAATGCAGGACATTGGCTTCATGCCGAAAATCCTAAACTGTTTTTTGAATTAACAACTACGTTTTTGAAAGAATAATTAATTTCAAATTTTAAAGTCACAGATTAAAAGGATTATAAAGATTTTCAAATGTGTAATTTTAATCTGTGGTAAAAAAAATCGAATAGTTGATGAATATAAAATTCATTACTTTTATTAAAATTTAAATATAAAAAATATGAAATTATTACTCCGACTTCTTGTTACTGCTGCCCTGGTTTTACTAATTGCTAATCTTTTGTCAGGCGTGCATGTTGCGAGTTTTGCAACAGCTGTAATTGTTGCAGTAGTTTTAGGATTGCTTAATCTTTTTATAAAACCAATATTAGTTATCCTGACATTGCCGGTAACAGTGATTACATTAGGATTGTTTTTATTAGTTATTAATGCAATCATTATTTTGTTGTGCACCAATATTGTTGGTGGTTTTGCAGTAGACTCTTTTTGGACAGCATTAATATTTAGTGTTATATTATCTGTACTTCAGTCTATTACTTATAAAATATTAGGAGACGATAAATAAATCAGAATAAAAAGCGAGTTTAAAAACACCGCTAAATACAATAGATTAAAAACTTGGTTGGGTTGCAAAAATTTTATAATTTTGCAACCCAATTTTATTACGTAAATTAAAGAAGAAGATGGATATTAAAAGAATAGCAAAAGACGCTGTGAATGAAACGATTGTAATGACAGTTGTTCACATGGATTATAAAGGTCAGGTAGCAAAAAGAATAAACGAAAAAATGCCATTGGCTACTGTAAAAGGTTTTAGAAAAGGACAAGTGCCTAAAGACCTTGTTGAAAAACAATACGGAAAAGCAATTAAGCAGGAAGAAGTTAAAAAAGTAGTTGATTTGGCTTTAGAGCGTTTTGTTCAATCTGAAAGATTAAATCTTTTAGGAACTCCTCTTGCTAAAGAAAACGAAAACTTTGATTGGGATGCTGAAGAATTAACTTTTGAATACGAAATTGGTTTAGTACCAAACTTTGAAATTGATTTAGAGGCAAAAAACAATATCGTAAAATACATTGTTACTGCTGACGATAAATTAATCGACGGACAAGTAGAGCGTATCCAAAAACAATTCGGAAAACCAGTACCACAAGAAGTTGTATCTGCAGATTCTGATTTGACAGGAACTTTCTCAAACGAAGAAAAAGGAATTAGCAATACAACTACAATTTCTGTTTCTACTTTTAACAAAGCTGCCGGAGATAAATTTATCGGTAAAAAAGTTGGAGATGTTGTTGCAGTAAGTACTAAAGGTTTATTCGAAGACGATCACCAATTGATGGATTACTTAAAAGTATCACATGATGACGTTCACGGTTTAGATATCGAAGTAAACTTTACTATCGAAGCTATTAACGGAGCTGAATTGGCAGAATTGAACCAGGATTTATTTGATAAACTTTTTGGTGAAGGAAAAGTAGCTTCTCTGGAAGATTTGAAAGCTAAAATTAAAGAAGATGCTGAAGCTCAATTCGCGCAACAAGCAGATCAAAAATTATTATTAGACGTTCAGGATTTCTTGATCGAAAATACAAAATTTGATTTACCATCTGAATTCCTTAAAAAATGGTTGCAAACTGTTGGAGAGAAAAAACTTTCTGCAGAAGAAGCTGAAGCTGAATATGCAAGATCTGAAAAAGGATTACGTTTTCAATTGATCGAAGGAAAAGCGATGGCACAAAGCAATATCCAAATTACATTTGAAGATTTGAAAGCTTTTACAACAAAATCAATCAGACAACAAATGGCTCAATTTGGTCAGACAAACCCAACTGACGAAGAAGTACAAGGAATCGTGGCTAGAGTTTTATCTAACCAGGAAGAAGTAAAAAGACTATCTGAGCAAGTTGTAGCTGAAAAATTGTTAGAAGTGTTTAAAGAAAAAGCAAATCCAACAACAAAAGAAGTAACTTACGAAGAATTTATTGCCGCTTCTTACGGAGAATAATTCTAAAAATAATTATATTTGAGCGTCAAGAGATTTTTTCTTTTGACGCTTTTTTTTATTTCTGGTTTATTAAAGTTGATAACTTGAAACTTGAAACAAAAACTAAGACAAATTGACATCCTTTATAAAAAGGTATGACCTTTGATGAAAATAAAATATACAACATATTAAAGTAAACTTAGAACAGACACATATGAACTACGGTAAAGAATTTAAAAAATTTGCTACAAAGCACCAAGGGGTAAACGCCATGTACTACGATAAAATCGTAGCGGCAATGAATCCAACAAACATGACTCCATATATTATCGAAGAGCGCCAGTTGAATATTTCTCAATTAGACGTATTTTCAAGATTAATGATGGACAGAATTATCTTTTTAGGAACAGGTATCGATGATCAAATCGCAAATATCGTTCAGGCTCAGTTATTATTTTTAGAAAGTGCTGATGCATCAAAAGATATTCAAATTTATTTAAATTCTCCTGGAGGAAGCGTTTATGCAGGATTAGGAATTTACGATACAATGCAATACATCAAACCAGATGTAGCTACAATTTGTACAGGTATGGCAGCCTCAATGGGAGCTGTTTTATTATGTGCAGGTGCAGCAGGAAAACGTTCGGCTTTGCCACATTCAAGAGTTATGATTCACCAGCCATCAGGAGGAGCACAAGGAGTTGCAACTGATATGGAAATCAACTTACGTGAAATGTTGAAATTGAAAGATGAATTATACAACATTATTTCTCAGCATTCAGGACAATCTTTTGAAAGAGTGCACAAAGACAGTGAGCGTGATTACTGGATGAAAGCTGACGAAGCTAAAGAATACGGAATGATTGATGAAGTTTTAAGAAGAGGATAATTTTTTAAAGGTTCAAAGTTGCAAAGGAGCTAAGCTTCTAACATTAACTCGAAACCTTAAACAAATTAAACTTGAAACAAAAAATAAAAGTTAATAAGTTACTAAGTTTACGAGGTTTTAGTGATAAATCTCAGAAACTTAGTAACTTTGCAGTTTAGTAATTAAAAAAGAATGGCTAAAGTAGTATTAGAATGTTCGTTTTGTGGAAGGAAAAAGCCAGAAACCAATTTGTTGATTGCAGGTATTAATGCACATATTTGTGACAAATGTATTGAACAAGCACACGGCATTGTATTAGAAGAATTAAAATCAAGCGGAAGCGCGAAACTTGTTGGTGATCTAATTTTAAAGAAACCAAAAGAAATCAGAGCTTTCTTAGATCAATATGTTATTGGTCAGGATCAGACGAAAAAAGTAATGTCAGTTGCGGTTTACAATCACTACAAACGTTTAATGCAACAGCAATTAGACGACGAAGTTGAGATTGAAAAAAGTAATATCATCATGGTTGGTCAAACCGGAACAGGAAAAACATTAGTAGCAAAAACTATTGCTAAAATGTTAGACGTTCCTTTGGCGATTGTTGATGCAACTGTACTTACAGAAGCAGGTTATGTGGGTGAAGATGTTGAAAGTATTTTGACACGTTTACTGCAAGCCGCTGATTATGACGTAACCAAAGCCGAAAGAGGAATCGTATTTATTGATGAAATTGATAAAATCGCCCGTAAAAGCGATAATCCATCAATAACACGTGATGTTTCTGGTGAAGGTGTTCAACAGGCATTATTAAAACTTTTAGAAGGAACAGTTGTAAACGTACCACCAAAAGGAGGACGTAAACATCCGGACCAGAAATTTGTTGAAGTGAATACACAAAACATCTTGTTTATAGCAGGAGGAGCTTTTGATGGCGTAGAGCGTATTATTTCTAAACGTTTGAACCGTCAGGCAGTTGGATATTCAACCTCTAAAAATGTTGATAATATCGACAAAGACAATTTATTGCAATATATCATTCCAAAAGATATTAAAGATTTTGGATTGATTCCTGAAATTATTGGTCGTCTACCAGTCTTAACACACATGGATCCTTTAGACAGAGAAACTTTGCGTGCCATTTTGACTCAACCAAAAAATGCGTTAATCAAACAATATCAAAAATTGTTTTTAATGGACGAAGTAGAATTCAGTATTACTGATGAAGCTTTAGATTTTATTGTTGATAAAGCGTTAGAATACAAATTAGGTGCTCGTGGATTACGTTCTTTATGTGAAGCAATCTTAACTGATGCCATGTATGAACTACCAAGTTCAGACGATAAAGTTCTAACAATCGACAGAGATTATGCAGAACATACATTAAGCAAAAATTTATTGAAGCGAATGGAAATTGCTTCTTAAAATCTTGAAATAACTTTCTCAAAGTTTTAAACGTTGATAAAGTTCACTTTTAAACCTGTTCATTTTTTGAACAGGTTTTTTTTATGCTTTTTAGAAATTGTTTGCATTCCGAATTTTATGTAAATTGGCGACATGAAAAAAATATTGTACTTCGTAAGTATGTTGCTGTTATTATCTTGTTATAAAAAGGAGACACAAGAAAGTATTTCTAAAAAAGAATATACGGAAGTTGTTGTTTCAAAAGAAAAACTTCGCGGCGAAATTAAAGGTATTAATTACAATACTTATTATAAGAAAGCAGAGCAATATTGCAAAAAAAATAATTTGAATCAGAATAAATTTATTTTGATAGATTTAGGTATCCATTCTGGTTTAAAAAGATTCTTTATTTATGATTTTAAGAAAAATGAGGTTTTAAACTCCTTTATAGTAAGTCATGGTTGCGGCGATAATAAATGGGGTGGAACTTCATCAAAAGATCAGGCACTTATAAGTAATGAAATTGATTCACATTGTTCCTCAACAGGCAAGTTTGTTATTTTAGATCGAGGTGTAAGTCAATGGGGAATTAAAGTGAATTATATATTACAGGGAAAAGATAAATCAAATTCAAATGCCAGAAATCGAGCAATAGTTTTACATTCCTGGGATGCAATTTCAAGTGATGAAGTTTATCCGGACGGAACGCCGGAAGGTTGGGGTTGTCCAGCTGTCTCTAATGAAAATATGAAAGAAATTGACAAGCTTTTAAAAACAAATAAAAAAGTTTTAATGTGGATTATTAAGTCATAAAAATTTTATCCTTGAGAAAATAAAATTTCTTGCATAGCCCTGATCGAAACGGTATCCTTTTGCTGTGGGGTTCACAGTAAAAGATATAGTGCAGAGCAGGACTGGGGGTTCTTATGAAAATGAAATTTCTGCTTCTGAAATTATTGCACCCTAAATTTCTCCCTATATTCAATGGGTTTCATACCAACCATTTTATAAAATACTTTTCTAAAAGCTTTCGGATCGTTATATCCCGTTTTTTCTATAATTTCAGAAATCGAAAGTTGTGTTTGTTCTAAATACTTTTTAGAGCTTTCGACTCTTATATTTTGCAAATATTCAATTGGCGGAATTCCCGTAACTTGCTTAAATCTTCTTGTCATGTTGCGCGCGCTGGTGGGAATATCTTTGGTGATTTCTTCCAGTTTTTCAATAGTATGATATTGACTTTCAATTTTTTGCTGCAACATCGCAACCAAAGTGTCATTGTGTAAATGATTGGGTCTAAAAGTGCTGAAATAACTTTGTTTATATCGGTTTAAATCGATCGAGAAAATCTTGGCAATTTGCACGGCAACTTCATTACCGCAATATTTCTGCACTAAAAGAATCAATAAGTGAAAAGTTGAGGTCGAACCTCCGCTAGTATACAAACTGCCATCAGCGGTAAGAGTTTCTTCTGGTTTTAATTTCACTAACGGAAAAGCTTTTGTAAAAGCACTGCAAGCATCAACATGCGTTGTCGCCAGTTTTTCGTTAAGTAAACCAGACGCAGCAAACAAAAATGCGCCCGTACAAAAACTAGCCAATTCGGCTCCTGACTGGTGTTGTTTTTGTAACCACGGAATAAAATTTTTATTCTTCGAAATCATTTCACTCATATTATCTGTCGTAAAAGCGGGAATCAAAATCAGATCGAGATTTATTTTCGACGTTTCGATAATATTGGCTTCATAACCAAATAAATGTTTTCCATTGATTTGTTCAACCGACTGAAAAACCATAATTTCAAAAGGTTTTTCGGCCTCATTACTTAATTTATTAGCAGTTTCAAAAACTTCTAAAATCGCTGCTATACTTAATAATTTATAGTCGTGCGGCACAATTAAACCTACTTTTTTGCTCATGATTTTGATTTACAGTATTACGAAGATATAAATTTTGTCTTAAATGACCCTAAAGTTGACTTCTATTGTAGTTTTAATCTTATCATAAAAAATTAAATTTGTTTTTATAATTTGTAATTTTTTATACTCATGGAAACAAAAATATTCTTAAATCTTCCTGTAAAAGATTTAAATCGTGCAATATCATTTTTTACCCAATTGGGTTTTTCATTTAATCAAAAATTTACTAATGATAAAGGAACTTGTTTAATAATTGGCGAAAACATAAACGTAATGCTTTTGGTCGAAGAATTTTATCTAACATTTACAGATAAACAAATATGCGATACCACTACAAGCAGCGAAGTTCTTATTTCTATTTCTGTCGAAACACGTCAGCAGGTAGACACAATGATCGAAAAAGCAGTTAACGCAGGCGGAACTCATTACAGAGAAGCAAAAGATTATGGATGGATGTACCAAAGAACTTTTCTTGATTTAGACGGGCATCATTGGGAAATCTTTTGCATGGATGAAAGCCAAATACCAAATATGTAAAGATGATTTCGGTACAAACTATAATTAACGCCCCAATAGAAAAAGTTTGGGAATTGTGGACATTGCCTGAACATATTAAAAATTGGAACAATGCTTCTCCGGATTGGCATACGCCTTATGTAGATAATGATTTGAAAGTAGGAAGCAAATTTAAATTTACTATGGCTCTTAAAGATGGAAGCGAAGGATTTGATTTTGAAGGGATATATACAAACATTGAAAATTTTTCATTAATAGAATACAAACTTTTCGATAATAGAACTGCTAATGTTCGTTTTGAAACTGAGGGTACAGAAGTAAAACTTACTGAAACATTTGAGCCCACAACAAAAAACTCAGCTGATATGGAAAAACAATTTTGTACTGCAATCATTCAGAATTTTAAAGAATATGTCGAAAATTTTAAAAAATAAGTCAATTTATAAATTATAAAACCAACTAGATAATGATAACTGTAAAAAACACGATTAACGCATCAATAACTAAAGTATGGGATTTTTGGACATTGCCGGATCACATTACAAAATGGAGTTTTGCCTCTCCGGACTGGCATACACCTTATGCTGAAAATGATTTGAGAGAAGGCGGAAAATTCAAATCGACTATGGCGGCCAAAGATGGCAGCATGAGTTTTGATTTTGGAGGTGAATACACTTTAGTCGAAAAAAATAAGGCCATTGAATATGTATTAGAAGACGGGAGGAAAGTTGCGATCACTTTTAAAGAAACTCCAAACGGAGTAGAAGTAATTGAAAGCTTTGATCCTGAAACACAAAATCCCGAAGAAATGCAGCGTGGAGGCTGGCAGGCTATTTTGGATAATTTTAAAAGTTATGTAGAGCAAAATTAGACTCAAAGGTTCAAAGTAACAAAAGTTCAAAGCTTTTAAAATTGTGATTTTAAAAAAAAACTTTGAGACCTAGTGTCTAAGTGTCAAAATGTTTAACGAAAAACATCAAAAATGACAAAACAAATCTGGTTGAATCTGCCCGTAAAAGACGTGGCAAAATCGAAAGCCTTTTTCTCGAAAATTGGTTTTTCTTTTAATGAACAACACGACACGCCAAGTTCGACTTGCATGTTGGTGGGTGACGGAAAATTTGTGGTTATGCTTTTTGAAGAATTATTGTTTGCGAGTTTTTCTCAAAACAAACTGACAGATACACAAGCGAGTTCAGAAATTTTAATTTCTATTGATGCTGAAAGCACAGAAGAAGTTGATCAATTAGCTGATAAAGTAAAAGAAGCCGGCGGTAATGTCTTTGGTCTTCCGGGTGAAAGCCAAGGCTGGATGTACGGTTGTGGTTTTGCCGATTTAGACGGTCATCGCTGGAATGTTTTGTATATGGATTTTAGTAAAATGCCTAAATAAAATTAAAGATGGAAACACTGGAATTTAAAATTAGAATTAAAGCTTCGGCCGACAAAGTTTGGTCTGTTTTATGGAATGATGAAACCTATAGAAAATGGACGGGAGTTTTTTATGAAGGATCATATGCTGTAAGTGATTGGAACGAAGGCGGAAAAATACACTTTCTCGGGCCTAACGGTGGAGGAATGAATAGCATAATCGAGAAAAAAATCCCAAATGAATATATGGCTTTTAAACATTTGGGAGAAGTTAAAGATTTTAAAGAACTGCCTATTGATGAAAAAACTCAAAAGTGGAGTGGTGCAATGGAAATCTATCGATTAACTCCTGATGATGAGTTTATAGATCTTGTAGTTCAGGTTGATGTAGTCGAAAAATATATCGATTATTTTAAAGAAGCTTTCCCCAAAGGTTTAGAAATCGTAAAAAAATTATCAGAGTAAAGAGTAAAGAGTAAAGAACAAAGAACAAAGAACAAAGAGTCAGGAATAAGAACTTAATTATTATAACAAACGATAAACAAAAAACTAAAATATCATGACATCAGTAAACCCTTATTTAATTTTTAATGGAAATTGCGAAGAAGCGTTTCTGTTTTACAAATCCGTATTTGGAGGAGAATTTCCATATATCGGAAAATTCAAAGATATGCCGGCAGCTGAAGATGGAGGCTGCGCGGAATTTTCCGAAAAAGATGCAAACCGAATAATGCACGTTTCATTGCCCATAGGAAATACCATTTTGATGGGAAGCGACAGCAACGAACAATCCGGAGATGTAAAATTTGGAGGAAATTTTTCAGTTTCAATTAATGTAGAAAGCACACAAGAAGCAGACAGAATTTTTAATGGGCTATCAGCAGGTGGAAACGTTTTTATGCCTATGGATAAAACGTTCTGGGGAGCTTATTTTGGAATGTTTACCGATAAATTTGGTGTTAACTGGATGGTAAATTTCGATGAGAACGAACCAAACAAATAACTAAAAAGTTACGTTATTTTAATAGCGGAACATAATTGTTAAATTAATTCAAAAAGCACATTCATATGTGCTTTTTCTTTTCAAAAAAACAAACAATATCCTTTTTTATCAACAATAGATTACCGATTTTTGTCGCTTGTTAAATAATAAAGATAAAATGGCAATAGAAGACAAAGAGATTATTTTATTAAAAGTTTCAGGACATGATAAAATAGGAGTAACGGCAGGTTTAACAGCAGTTTTAGCAACGTATGATGCTAATATTTTAGATATTGGTCAGGCTGATATTCACGATACCCTTTCTTTAGGAATTTTGTTCGAAATCGAAGCAGGTTCTTCTTCAGGCCCCGTTTTAAAAGATTTATTGTTTAAAGCATACGAATTGGAAATTAAAGTAAAATTCATTCCAATTTCTATTGAAGATTACGAAACGTGGGTAAAATCACAATCGAAACAACGCTACATTATCAATATTTTAGGGGAAAAACTGGCAGCTTCTCAATTGGCAGCCGTGACTAAAATAATGTCAGATCAAAATTTAAACATTGATTCTATAATAAGATTAACGGGCAGAACTTCTATTGTTGAAAAAGAAGAATATCCTCGTTCTTGTATACAATTATCAGTAACAGGCGAAATTGTAGATAAAATTCATATGACAGCAAGTTTTATGGAAATTTCAAGAACCTTAGATGTCGATATTTCGTTTCAGGAAGATAATATTTACAGAAGAAACCGTCGCTTGGTTTGTTTCGATATGGATTCTACTTTAATTCAAACCGAAGTTATCGACGAATTGGCAGAACTAAACGGTGTAGGAGAACAAGTTCGTGCCATTACAGAATCAGCAATGAATGGCGAAATAGATTTTAACGAAAGCTTTAAACAGCGTATGGCATTGTTAGAAGGTTTAAGCGAAGATGTTTTACAAAAAGTAGCCGAAAATTTACCGATAACAAAAGGCGCGCATCGTTTAATGAAAGCCTTAAAATATTACGGATATAAAACGGCTATTTTATCTGGAGGATTCACCTATTTCGGAAATTATTTGCAAAAAGAATTAGGAATCGATTACGTTCACGCTAATGAATTGGAAATCATAGACGGTAAACTAACCGGAAAATATTTAGGAGATATTGTAGACGGTCAAAAGAAAGCCCAACACTTAAGAGCTATTGCAGAAAAAGAAGGAATTCACATCAATCAGACTATTGCAGTTGGTGATGGCGCTAACGATTTACCAATGCTAAACTTAGCCGGTTTAGGAATTGCTTTCCACGCCAAACCAAAAGTAAAAGAAAGCGCTTCAACATCAATTTCAAGTTTAGGTCTTGATGGCGTTTTGTATCTTTTAGGATATCACGATCGCTATATTGATATGATGTAATCTCATTTTTGTCATTTCGACGTAACATAAGGAGAAATCACACTAGAAACTCCGCAATGAAAATAAAATATAAACCTTAGTTTTCAATAAAAGCTAAGGTTTTTTTATGGGCATGTCCCTCCGGGTCGGGCTATCCATTCCAATCTTTTTGTTTTTAAAGAAAAAACAAAAAGGATTTCCACTTCTATCCCTCATGCGATTTAGTGGAATTTAAGGTTTTTAAGAATAATTATCACATTTCGTGTCATTTCGACCAAAGGGAGAAATCACACTCGCAACTCGACACAGATTGGCGATTTCTTTGCGTATTTCTAGTGTGATTTCTCCCTTTGGTCGAAATGACAAACGTTATAAAAAATCAATATAAACAATTCGTGAAATTTGTGTTTAACTCTTCACCACACACATCTCCTTCAACTGTTCCAAATAATCTCTTTGATTCGAAAGTCTTGGAATCTTATGCTGGCCACCTAATTTATCACGTTCCTTTAACCAATCGTAAAATAAATTTTCACGTGCTACATTAATAACCAAAGGATTTAAAGTCATATTGTTATAACGTTTGGCTTCATAATCAGAGTTTAAAGTCTGCAAAGTTTCGTCGAGAACTTTTTGAAAAAGACCAACATCAGCAGGTTTTTTCTTGAATTCAATCATCCATTCGTGAGCACCTTTTTCTTTGTCTTGCATAAAAATTGGGGCAACCGTATAATCGATAACTTCAGTTTGGGTAATCTGACAAGCTTTGGCTATGGCCTGATCAGTATTTTCGACCATTAATTCCTCACCAAAAACATTAATATGATGTTTTGTTCTCCCGGTTACGCGAATTCTGTACGGATTTAAGGAAGTAAAACGAACCGTATCGCCAATTAAATAACGCCATAAACCAGAATTGGTCGTAATAACAATCGCATAATTTTTATTCAATTCAACATCGGCTAAACGAACTATTTTTTGATTTGGAGAATCAAAAGTATCCATCGAAATAAATTCGTAGAAAATTCCGTAATCCAGCATTAACAATAAATCGCTGGAATTATTTAAATCCTGAATCGCAAAGAAGCCTTCAGAAGCATTGTATATTTCGTAATATTTAAAATCTTTACTAGGTACAATATTTTTGTATTGTTCTTTATATGGAGAAAAACTCACTCCGCCATGAAAATAAACTTCAAGATTCGGCCAGATTTCCAATAGATTTTGTTTGCCCGTATTTTCTAAAACTTTATTCATTAAAACCAACATCCACGAAGGAACTCCTGCAAAACTGGTTACGTTTTCATTTTTAGTTTCATTAATAATTGCGGCAATTTTAGATTCCCATTCCGTCATTAACGAAATTTTATTGCTTGGCGTACTGCTAAATTCAGCCCAAATAGGCATATTTTCAATCAATATAGCAGATAAATCACCAAAAAAAGTATTGTTGTTTTCATAGATTTGAGAACTTCCGCCTAAGCGAAGACTTTTTCCTAAGAACAATTCAGAGTCCTCATTATTATTCAAATACAAGCAAAGTAAATCTTTACTTCCTTTATAATGACAATCTTCTAAAGCTTCATTACTTACCGGAATAAATTTACTTTTAGCATTTGTAGTTCCGCTGGATTTGGCAAACCATTTTATAGGACTTTCCCAAAAAACACCTTGTTCACCCTGACGTGTACGTTCTATTAAAGGTTGTAATTCTTCGTAAGTTGCAATCGGGACTCTCTCTACAAAAGTCTGGTAGGAAGTTATAGATGAAAATTCATATTTTTTTCCAATAACCGTATTTTCAGATGCCGTTAATAAATTGTGCAATAATTCTTCCTGAACTTCATTTGGATATTTTAAAAAGAGTTCTATTTGGTGAATTCTTTGTTTAAGAACCCAAGAGGCGAACGAGTTAATTATTGATATGGGCATTGGTAAATTTTAGATTTTAGATTGCTGATTTTAGATTTTAGATTTTTAAGTTTACTTACAGCAAACAAAAATTTAAAATTTGAATATCTACAGACAAATAGTAACTTTGCTGTTGTATCAAAAATAGTGTTTTTTTATAAAAAAACAATTCTATTTGTGGTAAGATTCTACTTAAAAAAATTGAATTGATTTTTAATATTCAAAGATCTGAGCAACGAATCTGCAATCTAAAATCTAAAATCACCAATCTAAAATTAAAATGACATATCAAGGCGTACTTACAAAAATGCAGACAGAACTCGGAAGCCCAATTCAGTATTACCTGGTTTTTGAAGATAGTTTTTTAAGCGTCAATCAGTTATTGAATAAAGAAATTGAAATTAATTTTGTTGGGTATCAATGTTTGAACTGCTGTAAAAAGAAAAAAATATTCAGACAAGGTTTTTGCTATGATTGTTTTTATTCGAGTCCCGCTGTTGGCGACTGGATTATGAGACCTGAATTAAGTACAGCGCATTTAGGAATTGCCGATAGAGATTTAGATTACGAACAAAAAGTACAATTGCAGCCTCACGTAGTTTATTTGGCCGTTGCAAGTGAAATAAAAGTGGGAGTGACACGCAAAACACAAGTTCCAACCAGATGGATAGATCAGGGAGCCAGTCTTGCAATAGCTGTAGTTGAGGTTCCCAACAGATATTTGGCCGGAATAACTGAAGTCGCTTTAAAAAACTACTACACAGATAAAACCAACTGGAGAAAAATGCTTCAGCATACAAGCGAAACTTTTGACCTTATTGCAGAAAAAGTAAAAATTGAAAACCTGATTCCGACAGAAGCTCGTGAGTATTTTTTTAGTGAAAAGAATGATTTATACGAATTGCAATATCCGGTTTTAAATTATCCGGCAAAAGTGGCAAGTTTAAATTTAGACAAAACACCTTCTTTTCAGGGGAAATTGGTTGGTATAAAAGGACAATATTTAATATTCGAAAACGGAACCGTTTTTAACATTCGGGGTTCAGAAGGATATGTCGTAAATATCAACGTCTAGCTATATTGCGAAACCGTCGGACTATAGTGGCTAACTGTCTAATAATTTATTGATTACATAATATTTAGTTTAATTTTAAATCGCTTTCAAGGCTAAAAAGATGTAAATTTTGATACATTTACTTACAATTTTGTAATAATAGCTTATTGAAAGAAATTAATTTTAAAAAATTAAAGAACCTAGTTTTGAAGTAATTCAACACATAGGTTTTTTTTAAAATTAATTAGAGATTTCTAATTCTAAAAATTATTATACAAATGAGTGTTTTAGGCAAAATCAACTATTTTCGAAGGGGCGTAATGCGCAATTTGACTAAGAATATCGGGAAACCAAAGTCCGAAAGAGATATTGTTTTGGTTGATAAAACTGAAATTAAAAGAGTCTTAATTTGTAGACCCAACGGACGTTTAGGTAATTTGTTGCTTATATCTCCTCTTATTCAGGAAGTTGAAACAATGTTTCCAAATTGTAAAATCGATTTGTTTGTAAAAGGATCTTTAGCACCCATTATTTATGAAAACTATGAAGTTGTAAATAAAACAATTCATTTACCTAAAAAACCGTTCAAAGATTTACTGGAATATATTAAGGTTTGGGTTTCTATAAAACAAGAGCCGTATGACATGGCCATCAATGTAGATCAAAATTCTTCTTCTGGCCGATTGGCAGTAAAATTTTCAAATGCAAAATATAAATTTTATGGAGATTTAGACGGTGAGTTTTCAGAGTCAAAAGATGATTACGACCATATCGCCAAATATCCTGTCTATAATTTCCGAAACTATTTATCAAAGTTAGGATTAGCGAAAAGCAATAAAATAATTCCGCCTTTAGATTTAAAACTTACTACTGCGGAACTTGATAACGGAAAGAAAATCCTGGATCTTATAATTGATCCTTCAAAACGAACAATTTGTTTGTTTACATACGCTACAGGAACTAAATGTTTTTCTGAAGATTGGTGGGAAAACTTTTATTCTAAACTTTTAATAGAATATAAAAATTACAATATTATCGAAATCCTGCCTATCGAAAATGTTTCGCAAATAGGGTTTAAAGCTCCTACTTATTATAGTAAAGATATTCGCGAAATGGGATCTGTATTAGCAAATGTAGATTTGTTTATTGGGGCAGATAGCGGAATTATGCACTTAGCAAGTTCTGTTCAGGCGCCAACCGTAGGTTTGTTCTCTGTTTCAGACATAAAAAAATACGAACCTTATGATAGTGGCAGTATCGGAATTGATACTGCAAATTGTTCCCAGACAGAATATTTTAAAATTATAAATTCAATTCTCGCTAACGGAAAATTAAAAACATATTCAAAAGCAGTATAAATAAAAAAGGCCATTCACAGTGAATGGCCTTTTACTTTTTTCGTGGCCTTATTTTTTCTTCTTAAATAAACCGTTTAATAAGTCACCTGCTTTTTTAGTAGCTTCTTGTGTTTTAGTTTCTTTTTCTGTTTTTGCAGCCTGTGTTGTGTCTTTAGCTTTTGTGTTTTTATTAATTAAATCAGTAAGAGCCGAAGTTCCTTTTTGAGTTAATTTTTCTTTTTGCTGATTCACAACCTGAGAAGCTAAACTGCTAACGGCGCTTTTCATATCTGTTGATATCTTAGGACTCGAAAAATTTCCAGAGATCAATGCATTAATCGGAATATTATCCAGTTTAGCAGCATCAGCAGCAGACATTTTTGCGATTAAAGCATTAGCTTCTGATCCTAAATATTTAGCAGGAACATCTAATTTTAAGTTGTAATTCATGGTTTGATCAAAACCATGCGTTCCGCCAACAGTAACTTTAATATCCTGATATTTAATGTCAAATGGTTTTACTTTTACTTTTCCGTCCTCAAAACTCAAAGCCATTTTTAAATCATTCAAGTTCAATTTGCTTGCGTCAAGGAATTTAATGTTTGAAGTTAAAGAATTCAGTAAAGTAGAATTTTTAGCATTTACGGTAGTAGAAAGCAACTGCCCAATTAAATCTCCAGTAATTGATTTTAAGTCCGGAGTCAATTCCTTTGCATCCAGATTTCCATTCAATTTAATAGTCGAATTTATTTTTCCATTAACGATTCCTGCTATTGGCGCAATTTTTTTCATCATGTCTAATTGCGTAAAAGTTTGTGCAATATCAACTTGATTAAAACCTAAGTTCATATTAAAAGTAGGCACTTTCGCTTTAGTAGAAACAGCTCCGTTTAGACCAATTGTTCCTCCAAAAATAGAAGTTTTAAAGTTTTCTAAAGTTGCTTTTTCATCTTTAACGATTAAACGTCCTGCAACATCTTTCAGTTTTAAATTATCATACAATACCGTATTTGCTTTTGCATTTATAGTACAATTTAAAAACGCTGGAATCTTCATTGCTTCAGCCGGTTTTGCCGGTGTAGATTTTGTTTCTCCGGATTTTCCTTCCGTTTTTGCTGGTGCAGCAGGTTCTCCTGAAGTCATAAAATCATCAACAGCCAGTTGGTTTGAACTCATGTTGAAATTTCCTTTTAGTTCTTGTTTTTTAAACATAAAACCATAGAAATTTTCTAAAACTCCGTTAATGCTAATATCACTTCTTCCTGTAGTAGCATCAAACTTTTTTAAGTTGATTGTGCTTGGATTAAACTCAACTAAAGCCGTACTAATATTCATAGACTTGTTATTCTCGTCAGTATATTTAAATCCTGACAAACTCATCGTTCCTGCATTTTTGATGTTTTCGTATTGGCTTTTTTCTACCGAAGCCATATCAAATTCTGTTGTAACATCAGCTTTAAGAATACCAGCCAAAGGTTTGTCCATTTTTATTGGATATGCTTTCGAAAGGTTTGCTAAATTGATAGTTCCTTTTAATGCTGCTTTTACTAACGGATTTACCGTAATGTTTCTAACATTTGCTTTAGCGCTAAAAATATCCTGATCAATTTTGAATGATAATTTATCTAAGTTTACATAAGTATCATTTAAAATACCTGTTTCATTGATGATTTTTGTATCAATAACAATATTTTGAACTGATTTTGGTAAGTTCGGATATTGGAAAGAAGAATTGTTTGAAGCAATGGCAATGTTGAATTTAGGAACAGTTGTATCTGTTAATTCTCCTTTTGCAAAACCAACGATAGTAAAATCTCCGGTTGTTTTTACACCTTCTAAACTTGAGGCATAAGCCGAAGGAATTAATCCTAAGAAGTTGGTAAACGATGAAGTTGGCGTTTTAAATTTCAAATCATAAATCTGACCTTTTTCAACCATCTGAATAAATCCGTCAAATTCTAATGGTAATTGATTTATTAAAGCTTTGTTTTCTTTAAAAGTGTATTTACTTTTCTCTAAATCAATTCCTAAAACCGCATCTAAAGTTAATTTTATATTTTTCATATAATTAACCTTGTCCATATCTAATGAAACGTTAGCTGTAGTTTTTGTGTCTAAATCAAGTACAGAATTGGTAAAATCTCCTGTTCCTTCATGGTTTAAACTGTCAATAACCATTTTTATTTTAGAACCCTGATCGATATATCTGAAAGTAAAATTTTCAATTTTATAGTTCTGGATTTTTAAAGCCAGCGGTTTACTTGCTTCTTCTTTTTCTGTTTTTTCTTTATTGTCTTTTAATGCAATATCAAAATTTCCAATACCATCCTTATTAAAGATAATGTTGATTAAACCATTTTCAGAGGTAATTCCCTGAATGTTTAAAGGCTCATCTTTTCCTTTAAAAAGTTCTTTGATACTCATTTTCAAATTCAATTCGCCTAAAGAAACCAATGTATCACCTTCAAAAGGAGCTTTATTGATGATTAGTAGTTTCTCAATTTCTACAGTAGCATTAGGGAAGTTTTTAAATAAACTTAAGTCGGCTTCAGCAAAACTCACTTTTGCGTCTACACTTTCATTAATAGCTTCTGCAATTTTTGCTTTTATCTGATCTTTAAAAAGATACGGAATAGCAAATAATGCGGCAATAATTACCACAAGGACAATGGCTGCGATTTTTAAAATTTTCTTTAACATAATTAATTATAGATTTGAGGTTTTAAGGTTCTTAATTTATATGTACTATTCCTGCAAAAATAGACTTTTTATAATGTCTTTATTTGAAATCTTTCATAAAAAAACAATAGCCTGCCGTAAATCGAATTTCGATTATGGGCAAGCTATTAAAAAAAAATAAATTAATTTTCTATGTCTTTATAGGTAGGCGTATACGATTTTGTCTGGTGCATTAATTTTTTGCTAAAATAGGCAGGACAAAGGGCTAAAGGTGTTAAGTGTAAATTAATTTTGGGTTAATTTAATAATAGCTAATTAGTATAAACGCTGCGGTATGCTAAGAAATTGTTTTCTTAAATAGAAAAAATCCGTTTGAAATGAATCAAACGGATTTTGGCATGGTTTGTAATTTTATTATTTTTTGATAAATGAAACTATTTTGTCTGTCAATACTTCCGAAATTGGTAAAACTTCATTGGTATAACTGGCATAATTGGCCTGCTCATCACCGTCAACAATCTTCAGGACATGGTTCATTTTGTCTACAATTACCAATTCAGCTTTTTTGTTCGCTTCAGATAAATTTTCAGCATCTTTTATTGTGACTTGCAAATCTTTATTTCCCTGTAAAATTAAAACAGGAATGGTTAATTTTTTTATTTCTGTTTGAGGATTATATTTAAACCAGGAAATGATATAAGGCTGAATACTAGGTCTGAATAAACTGTTAAGCATCGGATCGACTTTTTTTACCGTCTTGCCATTCTTCAAACTGTCAATTATTGGAAACGTAAGATTCTCAATTTCTTTATTTGATTTACTGGCTATTTGCGCTTTTAAAATTTTATCTGCAGAATCTCCTGCTCCTGCAATCGAAATAAATTTATCGGCCTTCGCTCCCGCAATCATTCCAATCAAAGAACCTTCGCTATGACCAATAACAATCAATTGCGAAAAACGTTTGTCCTGTTTTAAGTAATTTATCCAGCTTTTGGTATCTTCAATATAATTTTCAAACACTAAACCAGATTCAGCTGCTGCAGCAGTTTTGCTTTCTCCAATTCCTCTTTTGTCAAACCTTAAAGATGCAATTCCATTTTTTGCTAAAGCTTCGGCCAGCATTTTTAATGAATTGTTTTTCATCATCGGGTTATTTCCATTTCTGTCTGTAGGCCCTGAACCGGCAATTATTAAAGCAACGGGACATTTTTTTGCAACATCCGGCATTGTTAGCGTACCATAAAGCTGATCTTTATTGATTTTTAAGATCGCAGAAGATTCCTGAAAAGCGATTTGCTTTTTATCCTGTGCGTTTACAGAACCCAGCAATAAAAGAAAAAACAAAAGAAATACATTTTTCATTTTAGCAAACTTTATTTAATATTTAATCCGAAAGGCATCATCGCCTGAACAC
Organism: Flavobacterium chryseum; assembly: GCF_004362015.1. GTDB lineage: Bacteria > Bacteroidota > Bacteroidia > Flavobacteriales > Flavobacteriaceae > Flavobacterium. The sequence continues at coordinate 153,373 of NZ_SNWW01000003.1, read as the reverse complement.
CTTTTTGTTTTTGCAGTCTTTTTACCTGTTCGATAAGAAGGTAGTTTTCTTCGCCAATTTCTTCTTTAATAAAAGCTTCTTTAGATTTTGCAAACGGTAAGCCTGATAATACATCGTTAAAAGACTTTTCGTATTCCGGATAATTTTGTGTGCTGTATGATTTTACTTTTGCAATTTTTGCAGCTTCAGCAATGGCATCATTTAAGCCGCCAATTTGATCTACTAAACCAATTTTTACAGCTTCAGATCCTGACCAAACTCGCCCTTGTGCAATGGCATCAACCTGAGCAAAAGTCATTTTTCGACCTTCAGCAACGTGCGTTACAAAAGTGTTGTAAATATGTTCTACACCTTCTAAAGTAAAAGCTTTGAACTTTTCGTCAACAGGAACAAACGGACTGTAATTAGCAGAGTTCTCATGCGTTTTTACTTGTTCTGTGTTAATCCCTAATCTATTGGCTAACGGACTAAAATTTGGCAAAATACCAAAAACGCCAATTGAACCGGTAATGGTGTTTTTTTCAGCAAAAATTTTATTCGCATTACAAGCAATATAATATCCACCTGAAGCAGCATAATTTCCCATAGAAACTACAACCGGTTTTACTTTTTTAGTAATTTCAATTTCTCTCCAAATCAAGTCAGAAGTTAAAGCATTACCACCCGGACTGTCAATTCGAAGTACGATTGCTTTTACATCATCATCTTTTCTTGCTTCCTGCAAAGAACGACGCATCGCACCTTCACCAATTACATTTACATCGCCTTCACCGCTTTCGATTTCGCCCTGAGCGTAAATAATCGCAATTTGATCGCTTGATGTATTGGTTAAAGCCGTTGTAATATTATTTTGAGTATAATCTAAAATTGAGATTTTGTTGTAATCGTCATCGCCGGTAACTTTCAGTGCTTTTTTGATGGCGTTATGATACACATCTTCATAAGCAACAATATCAACTAAATGCTGTGCTTTTGCCATTTCCGGAGTTCTGGCTAACAAACCGTTTGCGATTTCATTTAATTTAGGAAGCGGAATATTTCGGCTTTTTGAAATATCGGTAGAAACATTCGTCCAGATTGAGTTTAACAAAGCTGTAATTTGTTCTCTGTTGGCATCGCTCATTTTATTTTCAAGAAAAGGTTCAACGGCACTTTTATATTTTCCGTGACGAATCACTTCCATATGAATACCTGATTTATCCTGAAAATCTTTAAAAAACATTACTTCAGATGAAAGCCCTTTAAAATCTAAATCTCCGGCAGGATTCAAATAAATGGTATTGGCAACCGAGTTTAAATAATATTCTTTTTGAGAATAAGTATTGGCATAAGCCCAAACAAATTTTCCTGATTTTTTAAAGCTTTCAAGTGCATTTCTCAAATCTTTATATTGCGCCAATCCTAAAGATGATTCATCATTTAAGATGGAGATTCCTTTTATTTTGTCATCTGTTTTAGCCGCTTCGATTGCGTTAATAACATCCGTCAAGCCAACTCCTTCTTTATCAGAGAAAACGCTTACCCACGGATCTTTATATTTTCCGGCATAGTCGTTATTGATTTTTTTTAAATTTAATTCTATAACCGAATCACCTTTAACAGAAACACTATCGTCTCCTCCAAAAATAGCCCCAATAAGAATTACTCCAAAAAAGAATAACATGATAAATACAAAAATACCAATTACTGTGGCAACTACATTTCCTAGAAATTTCATAAATATATTTTTTTAATAAGTAGCGAAAAAGAGTAATAAGTTACAAATTTTCAGGACAAATCCACAATTAAAATGCGGGCTCGTTTCACAAATATATTGTTAATTCTAAAATAGTTTTAGTTAATTTGCATTAATTATGAAATCACAGCATCAGGTCGTTTTATCGATAGGCAGTAATCAGGGAGACCGGTTAGCTAACATCCAAAGTTGTATTACTTTGATACATCAGGAAGTAGGGACGGTAATTCAGGTTTCAAAACTATACGAAACGCCTTCCTGGGGATTTGAAAGTGATGCTTTTTATAATTGTGCCTTGCTTTTGCACACCACTTCATCGGCACAAAAAATATTAAATCAGGTTTTAAAAGTTGAAAAACAATTAGGCAGAATCAGATCAAATCAGCAAGGATACCAATCCCGAATTATTGACGTTGATTTGATTGTTTTTGACAATGAAATTATCGATTCTGAAAAACTGCAGATTCCGCATCCCTTAATGCAAAACAGAAAGTTTGTGTTACTGCCCATGCAGGATTTAAAATTAAACTGGAAACATCCCATATTTCATAAAACAATAGCCGAGTTAATTGCTGCGACACCAGATGATAGTGTTTGTACGGTTGTGCAGGATTTAAAAATTCCGTTGCAGGAAATTCCGTTGCAAAAGTTTAATTATATTGCTTTTGAAGGAAATATTGGTGCCGGAAAAACAACTTTGGTGAATAAAATTGCGGAAGATTTTAATGCTAAAACTGTTTTGGAACGTTTTGCAGACAATCCGTTTTTGCCTAAATTTTATAAAGACCAGAACCGATACGCTTTTCCGCTTGAAATGTCTTTTCTGGCGGATAGATACCAACAATTATCGGATGATTTGGCGCAGTTTGATTTGTTTAAAGATTTTATCGTAGCTGATTATCATATTTTTAAATCGCTCATTTTTGCTAAAATTACACTTGCCGAAGATGAATATCGTTTGTACCGAAACTTATTCGATATTATTTATAAAGAAATGCCAAAGCCGGATTTGTATATTTATTTGTACCAAAATACAGCGCGTTTACTGGAAAACATCAAAAAACGCGGACGAAACTACGAGCAAAATATCGAAGCAGAATATTTAGATAAAATCAATAATGGTTATTTAGAATATATTAAATCTCAAACTGATTTAAATGTTCTGATTATTGATGTTTCAAATCGCGATTTCGTAAAAAAACATGAAGATTATCTTTTTGTTTTAGATGAAATTCAAAAGAAGATTTCTTAAAGATCTTTATCTCTTCAATGAAAAATGGCCTTTAAAAATCGGTTTTGTGTCATCAATTTTTAGCACATACCAATAATCAGAAGCGGGAAGAGGTGTTTTATTAAAAGTGCCATCCCAACTCATTTTAGAAAAATTCAATTGTGCCAGAAGTTTTCCGTAACGATCAAAAATCGTGACTTGCGCCTGAGGATAATTTTCCATTCCTGTTACTTCCCATAAATCATTATAAGAATCGTTGTTTGGCGTAAAAAACGCTGGAAAAACAAGCACGATAAAATTTTGTGTTACGCCTCCGCATCCATTTTTCTCTCGTACATAAGCAGTTTGCAATCCGCCTGGAACATCATAAAATAGATTAGAATCCTGAAAATTAATTCCGTCTACAGAATATTCATAATAGATTTCTTCTTTGTTCAGATAAATTATAACTTTTGTTTCGTCTACATCAATTCGATCTATTTTAGGAATCAAATGTTCTGTAACCGTAATTTTTTTTGTACTCGTACAGTTTTGAGGATCAGGACTCGTAACATCAACCGTAAATATGCCACCAGTATTAATTTCGATTTTTTGAGTTGTTTCGCCGGTATTCCATTTATAAATCATTCCCGAAATTCCAGAATCTATTGTTTTCTTTTCAAACTCACATATCGAAATTTCTTCATCGCTAACTAGGGGTGGAGTATAAATAACAACATTTACAGGAGTGCGATTTGTATTAATGCAGCCATTGTTAGAAGCCTGTGCATAATAAGTAGTATTTGCTGAAATAGTTGGTGTTACAAAACTGTTGCCGGTATAAACGCTTGCGCCACCAATAGCAGTAGTAAACCAGTTAATAATACCAATATTTGAATTGGCTTCGAGCGTAAGATTTCCCGCACCACATCTTGAAACAGTTGATGAATTTACGGTTGGAGTTGCAGGAGTTGCATTTATTGTGGCGATAACTGATTTCCGATTGCTTTCGCAACCTGCATCAGCATAATAAGTTGTTGAGGAATTTATAGTAGGTGTTGTGTAATTGTTTCCGGTGTGTAATAAATTCCCACCAATAGCAGCGTCATACCAATTAATTGTTGCTCCGGTTGTAGCGGTTGCGTTTAAAATAAAACTTCCTGAATCGCAAATTGGAGGGGGAGAAGTAATAGTAATTTGCGGAATTGTAATTTTTGTACTGGCCGCTATTTCTAAAGGAAGTTCGCCTGGCATTCCTCCATATTCAACAACATAACCTTTCGGTTGGTAATTGCCGTTTACATCTCCGGTATTTGACAAATCATTCCATGATCCTCTTATTCCAATTCCGGGTTGCGTAATATGAGCATAATCTTCATCACCCAGTTGATTTGGCTCGCCTGAATTCCAGAAAGTATAATTCATAACAGTTCCTGCTTCTGGCCCTGTTACCCATTTCCAAATTCCTTCCATTTCAGCATCGCTTCCTCCAATCCAGCCAGTTCCTGAGGCTTGTTCACCAATTAGTTTGGCTTCATCCGAAGCTAAAATCGTGGCTAAATATCCTTTCAGTCCGTAGTAAGTACTGGCTTCAGCGGCAGCTTTTGCATTTGTCCAGGTAATTCCAATACTGGGTATAAATAAATAATAATGCTGTGTAGATGGTAAGTAATTCGCCTGACCAATTGTTATAGAAAAAGTTCTGGTTCCGGAAGCAGTAACAGAAGAGTTAGAAAAGACAACATCTTTAATCGCAGCCACAAAATCAGAATATAAAACATCAACTCCCGTTGGGCTTGATAGTTTTAATTTTCCGGAAGTAACATCCCATCTTGTTACAAGTGAAGGATGTAATGTTGGATTAGAAAGTTCAAGTTTGTCAAAACCACTTGAATAACCAGATGAGATTTGAATATAAACAGCTTCTGTTCCTAATTCTGCAGGATCATGCGTAATAATAATATCTGTTACAATATTTAGGGTGTTTGTTGGGCAATATAATTGATCTCCTGTTGCTTTAATTACAGGAGGCGTTATGGCAAGCAATGTTTTTGAACTATACTTTTTATTAGGTTTAAGAGTATTGTTTGCAATTGTATTTTTGTTTTTAGTCGAAGTTCTAATTATTTCATTACCATGAGATTGATTAAAACTAAAACTAAAAACTAGAATCAAGATTGTTAAGAAATTAATATCTTTCATTTTATAAAAGTATCAATTTTATGATAACAAAAAATATATTTCTATTTAGGCCAATTCAATTTTTGAAACAAATCCCAAACCACAATTCCCGCACTTACAGAAATGTTTAAAGAATGTTTGGTCCCCAATTGAGGAATTTCAATACATCCATCGCAAATGGCAACCGCTTCTTGAGAAACACCGTATACTTCATTTCCAAAAATCAAGGCATATTTCTGATTTTCTTCCACTTTAAAATCCTGAAGAAAAACGGCGCTTTCAACTTGTTCGATGGCTAATGTTTGTACTTTGTCTTTTTTAAGATTTTCAATAACTTCTAAAACATTTTCATGATGTTCCCAGGCAACAGTTTCGGTAGCACCAAGGGCAGTTTTATGAATTTCCTTATTTGGAGGAGTAGCTGTAATACCGCACAAAATTATTTTTTCGATCAAAAAAGCATCAGCAGTTCTAAAAACAGAACCAATATTGTGAAGACTTCGAATATCATCAAGCACTAAAATTAGAGGAGTTTTGTCTGATTTTTTAAAATCTTCAATCGATTTTCGGTCTAGTTCACTATTTTCCAGTTTTCTCATTTGGGTTGATTTCAAGTCATAAAAAAAGCTTCCAAAGATAAGGAAGCTTTTTCTATTATTTTATTGTTTTTCAGATTAGCTTTTTACTGGATCTGGTAAAACTGTACCTTTAATTGTAAGTACTTTTGTTGGCTGTCCTTCAGCGTTAGAAGTAACAGTAACAGTTTTTGTAAATGCACCAACTCTGTCAGTAGCATATTTTACACCAATAATACCTTTAGCACCCGGAGCGATTGGCTCTTTTGGTGTAGTTGGTACTGTACAACCACAAGATCCTTGTGTGTTAGTAATGATTAATGGCTTAGTTCCGTTGTTTACAAAAACGAATTCACGTTTTCCATCTGCGTTGTGAGCGATAGTTCCGTAATCAATAGTTTCAGTTTCAAAAGCCATTCCAGCTCCTTCAATTTTAGCAACTTTAGCAGCCTTAGCTTTTTTAGTGCTTTGAGCGTTAGAAGCTGTAATTCCAACTACAGCTAACATAGCGATTAAGATTATTTTTTTCATCTTTTAAGAGTCTTTTTTAATTAGGACAAAGCTAGATAAAATTCTTATATCTGAACTTAAAATAATCTTAAAAATATTTTAATTTTTGAAGCATTTCGATATTCCTTCAAAATAGTATAAATTCGCTGTCTTAATTTTCATTTAAAAACATATTAATTTGGCAGCGAAAGATAAAGTGGTGAAAGAAACACCCTTAATGAAACAGTACAACGAAATCAAGAGAAAATATCCTGATGCATGTTTGCTTTTCAGAGTAGGAGATTTTTATGAAACCTTTGGAGAAGACGCTGTTAGAGCTTCAAAAATCCTTGGTATTACGCTAACTAAAAGAGGTGCGGGTTCTGAAACTGAAACAGCGCTGGCTGGTTTTCCGCATCATTCTATCAATACCTATTTGCCAAAATTAGTAAAAGCAGGACTTCGTGTAGCGATTTGCGATCAGCTTGAAGATCCAAAAATGACGAAAACAATCGTCAAACGCGGTGTTACTGAATTGGTAACTCCCGGAGTTTCTTTAAATGATGAGGTTTTACAATCCAAAACAAATAACTTTTTAGCCTCTGTTTATTTTGCAAATAAAAATATAGGAGTTTCTTTTTTAGACGTTTCAACCGGAGAATTTTTAACCGCTCAGGGAAATGCTGAATATATAGATAAACTTTTACAGAATTTTAATCCGAGTGAAGTTCTGGTTCCTAAAAATAATAAAGGTGACTTTAAAGCTGCTTTTGGTGAAGATTTTCATAGTTTTTATCTGGAAGACTGGATTTATAAAGAAGATTATGCTGTAGAAATTTTAACCAAACATTTTCAAACCATTTCTTTAAAAGGTTTTGGTATTGAAGAATTAAAAGAAGGAATTATTGCTTCTGGAGCGATTTTGTATTATTTGTCAGAAACGCAGCACAACCGCGTACAACATATCACAGCCATTCAGCGTATTGCAGAAGATGCCTATGTTTGGATGGATCGTTTTACGATTAGAAACTTGGAATTATACCACAGTTATAATCCAAATGCTGTAACGCTTTTAGATGTAATCGACAGAACGCTTTCGCCAATGGGAGGCCGTTTGTTAAAACGTTGGCTGGCATTGCCTCTTAAAGACAGCAATAAAATAAAAGGACGACACGATGTGGTTTCGTATTTAAAAACAAATCCTGAAATTTTACATACAATTCAATATCAAATCAAGCAAATTTCAGATTTAGAACGTTTGATTTCTAAAATTGCCGCCGGTAAAGTTTCTCCTCGCGAAATTGTTTATTTGAAAGAATCGCTGGATGCTATCATTCCGATAAAAACCTTAGCGCTTCAAAGTCCACAAGAAGCAGTAAAAATTATTGGAGATAGTTTGCATGCTTGCGATTTGTTGAGAGAGAAAATTAAAACAACTTTAAATCAGGATGCTCCGGTAGCAGTCTCAAAAGGAAATGCAATTGCTAAAGGAATTAGTGAAGAATTAGATGATTTACGTGCTATCTCTACCTCAGGAAAAGAATATTTGGAGGGAATTGAAAAAAGAGAATCAGAAAGAACCGGAATCTCTTCATTAAAAATATCATTCAATAATGTATTCGGATATTATATCGAAGTTCGAAATACACACAAAGACAAAGTACCGGAAGAGTGGATTCGTAAACAAACGCTTGTAAATGCAGAACGTTATATTACCGAAGAACTTAAGGAATATGAAACCAAGATTTTAGGAGCCGAAGAAAAAATCTATAAAATCGAGTCAGATCTTTTTGAGCAATTAGTGGCCTGGATTTCGACTTATATTAAACCGGTTCAAATGAATGCAAATTTGGTAGCGCAATTAGACTGTTTATGCTCTTTTACGCAACTCGCTGTAGAAAATCAATATGTGTGTCCGGAAATCGATGAAACATTTGAACTCGAAATCAAAAACGGAAGACATCCTGTAATCGAAAAACAATTACCGGTTGGAACACCGTATATCGCTAATGATGTTTATTTAGATAGAGAAGTTCAACAGCTTATTATGATTACCGGGCCTAACATGTCTGGTAAATCGGCTATTTTACGACAAACCGCTTTAATTGTATTGTTGGCTCAAATGGGAAGTTTTGTTCCTGCAGACAGTGTTAGAATGGGAATTGTAGATAAAATATTCACCAGAGTAGGAGCGTCGGATAATATTTCGATGGGCGAATCTACTTTTATGGTCGAGATGAACGAAACGGCTTCTATTTTGAATAACATATCCGACAGAAGTTTAGTTCTCTTAGATGAAATTGGAAGAGGAACCAGTACGTATGACGGAATCTCAATCGCCTGGGCTATTGCCGAGTTTTTGCACGAACATCCATCAAAACCAAAAACCTTATTTGCGACGCATTATCATGAGTTAAATGAAATGACAGAATCGTTGCCGAGAATACAGAATTATAACGTTGCGGTAAAAGAATTAAAAGATACTGTTCTTTTCATCAGAAAACTGATAAAAGGAGGAAGCGCACACAGTTTTGGAATTCACGTAGCAAAAATGGCCGGAATGCCTCAAATCGTAATTTTGAAAGCCCAGAAGTTATTAAAGAAATTAGAGAAGAATCATTCAAGCGACGCACTAAATGGAGTAAAATCTGCAGCTGATGAAATGCAAATGAGTTTCTTTAATTTAGATGATCCTTTATTGGAAGAAATCAAAGAAGAGATACTAAGTCTTGATATAAACGCAATAACGCCGGTTGAAGCACTAATGAAACTCAATGAGATCAAAAGAATGCTAATTAAGAAATAAATTTTCGTATTTAAAGTTTAGGTTATCAGAAAGTTATAAAATAAGTGTAATTTTTTTTCAAAAAAGGCTTGTGTAATTGAATAAATGTCCTAAATTTGCACTCGCAATACAGAACAAGTCAAGTGTTGCGGTTCTTACTAGAATTTGAAACGCGAAAATAGCTCAGTTGGTAGAGCGCGACCTTGCCAAGGTCGAGGTCGCGGGTTCGAGCCCCGTTTTTCGCTCAAAACCATATAATGCTCGGATGGTGAAATTGGTAGACACGCTGGACTTAAAATCCAGTGAACAGCAATGTTCGTGCGGGTTCAAGTCCCGCTCTGAGTACTAAAGCCTCTTCTTTTGAAGAGGCTTTTTTTATTGCATAAACTCAAGCTTTAAATAAATTTACGAAGTAAATTTATTTAAAGAATCTAAGAATCTAAGAATCTAAGAATCTAAGAATCTAAGAATCTAAGAATCTAAGAATCTAAGAATGCTAAAATCAACAATCTAAAATCTGAAATCAAAAAATGGGTGCTTTTGTAATTAGTAAAAGATTTAATGATGAATATAAATTTGTATTTACTTCCAGAAAAGGGAAAGTGATATTTACAAGTTTGAGTTATGAGTTGAAATTTGAATCAGAAGAAGATATTGAAAGATTTAAAGCAAATATTGACCAGGCTAAATTTTTGAAATTTAAAGGATCAGGAGGAAAGTATTTCTTTAAATTGATGTTGGGCGATGTTCACTTCGCCACTAGCCGGAAATACACTACAGAATTGCTGTTACAGAAAGGAATAAAGGAAATAGTGACTTATGCTTCAAGAGCAGAGATTCTGGACTTCTCGTCAAACGATTCGATTTTTGAAGATGAGGTTGTAGTTGAAGATGAAATAGAATAAAAAAAGCGTTCGCCTAGGTGAACGCTTTTTTTTGTGTTTTTATGATCAAGTAGGAAAAAACGATCATAAAAAAAACCATCGTAATGATGGTTTTAAAATCTTTAGAATTTAGTTCTAATTATTTTTTTACTTCTTTAGCAGCTTCTTCAACTTTTGCAGCAGCAGAATCAACTTTTGCAGCAGCAGAATCAACAGTTACAGCAGCAGAATCAACTACAGCAGCAGCTGAATCAACAGCAACAGCAGTAGAATCTACATTCTCAGTAGCTGCAGCATCAGCTTTTTTACAAGATACAACAGTTAAAACAGCAACAACAGCTAAACTTAAAAATACTTTTTTCATCTTACTTTATTATAAAAGGTTAATTATTAATTCGTGGCAAAGATATAAATTTTTTAATATGTAAAATATTTTTTTATTTTTTTTTTAAAATATTTTCATTGCTCACGATTATCTTAGTTATCAAGAATAATGCCAAAACGGCAAAAACATGGCGTATTATGGTATTTTTTGCTATGATTATTTTTCGTTGAATATTCAATAAGTAAATTGGCTTTTTCGCTTTGTTTGATTGCAGTTTATTTTGCTTTTTATTAATTATCCTGTGAGCCGAAAATGATAAAATAAAAGCTTTTAAAGCCTTTTTATTGTAAAAATGACCTGTAACTACTCTTTAAAGCTTTTAAATGTCTAAGAAACGATATTCATAATGCTGTTTGTTGCGCCTGTATTATTCTGGATATAAGACGCACAAATTTTGCCTTTTTCTTTCAGTAAATTTTCATTGGTAATTAAATCGTCCAAATTGCTTTTTAGTTCTTCTTTATTAGATATAACAATGCATCCGCCGAGCTCAACTAATTGAATTGCTTCTGCAAAGTTCGAATAATTAGGACCAATCAGGATCGGAATTCCAAAAGTCGCCGGTTCAAGAATGTTATGAATTCCGGGATTTCCAAAACCTCCTCCAACATACGCGATCGTTCCGTAACTATAAATTTTGGTTAATAAGCCTATTGTGTCAATAATAAGAACCTGAAAATTAGACAAATCGATATTTTCTTTCTCTGAAAATAAAACACTTGATTTTGTAATTTGTGATTTAAGGCTGGAAATTTGATCTGCTTTAATATTATGTGGCGCAATAATAAATTTTACATTTTCAGGAGCCTGATTAATATACTCCGCAAGTAAAACTTCGTCTTTGGGCCATGAACTACCTATGACAATGGTAGTTTCATTATTTTTGAAATTCTCAATAAAATCAAGCGAATTATCTCTTTCTAAAATAGCATTTACACGATCAAAGCGCGTATCGCCTGAAACAATTACATTATCAAATCCGATCGATTGAATTTTTTCCTTTGATGCTTCATTTTGTACAAAGAAATAAGTAAAGGTTTTTAGTGCTTTTCTGTAAAAACCGCCATACCATTTAAAAAACATCTGACTGTCTCTAAAAATGCCTGAAATTAAATACGTTGGAGTTTTGCTTTTTTCAAGCTCTTTCAAATAATTCAGCCAAAATTCATATTTAATAAAAAAGACTAATTCTGGATGCGCTAATCTTAAAAATTGTTTTGCATTTTTTTTAGTATCCAAAGGCAAATATAAAGTCACATCGGCGACGTTATTATTCTTTCGTACTTCGTAACCTGAAGGAGAGAAAAAAGTAACTATAATTTTGTGCGAAGGATGTTTTTCTTTGATTTTTTCAATTACAGGCAAACCTTGTTCATATTCACCAAGTGAGGCCGAATGAAACCAAATCGTTTTATCTGTTGGTTTAATTTTTTCTTCTAAAATTTTAAAAACGTTTTTTCTGCCTTCAATAAAAAGCTTGATTTTTGGACTAAAAAGCGCGACAATTTTTAGAAAAAAGCCAGCAATAGAAACAACAATATTGTATAGAAAAAGCATGTGTGTAAGTTTGGTGCAAAAATACATTTCTTTCGATTATTTTCATTGGTTTGAAGGTATTAAATAACTATTTTTGTTCTTCGTTTTAAAGATTGAGTTCCAAAAACAAATCTTACGTTTTAAATAAAGAAATAGAAATGAAAAAAATTCAAATGGTTGACTTAAAGAGTCAATACGAAAAAATAAAAGCTACTGTTGATGCTTCGATTCAAGAAGTTTTAGATACAAATACTTATATAAACGGACCTTTAGTTCATCAATTCCAAAAAAATCTTGAAGATTATTTAGGAGCAAAACATGTTATCCCGTGTGCAAATGGGACTGATGCGTTGCAAATTGCAATGATGGCATTAGATTTAAAGCCAGGAGATGAGGTTATAACTGCCGATTTTACTTTTGCTGCAACTGTAGAAGTAATTGCCTTACTGCAATTGACTCCGGTTTTGGTTGATGTTGATATCACCAATATGAATATTGATATCGAGGCAATTAAAAAAGCAATTACGCCAAAAACAAAAGCAATTGTTCCGGTACATTTATTTGGCCGTGCCGCTAATATGGATGCTATTATGGAAATTGCTGCAGAACATAATTTATATGTTATCGAAGATAATGCGCAAGCAATTGGAGCTGATTATGTTTCTAAATCAGGAACAAAAAGCAAAGTTGGTGTTATTGGTCATGTGGCTGCAACTTCATTTTTTCCATCTAAAAATTTAGGTTGTTATGGCGATGGTGGAGCAATTTTTACAAACGACGATAAATTAGCACACAGTATCCGTGGAATTGTAAATCACGGAATGTACGAGCGTTATCATCATGATGTTGTTGGGGTTAATTCACGTTTAGATAGTATTCAGGCGGGAGTTTTAAATGCAAAATTACCTTTGTTAGACGAATATAATAAAGCGCGTCGTCGTGCAGCAACAAAATATAATGCTGCTTTTGCAGGAAATGCACATATTGTTACACCTGAATTTGATGCAAATCAAAACGATCACGTTTTTCATCAATATGTATTAAGAATTGTTGATGCAGATAGAAATGCATTAATGCAACATTTATTAGATAAAGGAATTCCTTGTGCGATCTATTATCCAATTCCGTTGCATTCTCAAAAAGCTTATGTTGATACTCGTTATAAAGAAGAACAATTTCCTGTAACAAATCAATTGGTTAAAGAAGTAATTGCTTTGCCAATGCATACAGAATTGGATGATGAGCAAATTAAATTTATTACAGATTCAGTTCTTGAGTTTTTAAACAAATAATCATGAGATCTTTCAATATTTTAATTTTAATGATTCTTGTTCAGGTTTCGGTTTTTGCTCAAAAATCGAATTCTAAAGAAGAAACTGCCGTCAATAATCGAGTTGAAATTTTGCGTCAGGCAATGATTGATGCAGATGGCGTGAAATTAAAATCATTAACTTCTGAAAAGTTGAATTATGTTCACTCAAATGGTAATTTTCAAAATCAAACAGAATTTATAGAAGGAATCGTTAGTGGAAAATCTGATTTTGTAACGATAGAATTTCAAGATCAAACCATTACTATTAACGGTGATGTAGCAATAGTTAGACATATTTTAGCAGCTCATACCAAAGATGGCGGAATTGATAAAGATATTAAAATTGGAATAATGCTTGTTTGGCAAAAACAAAAAAATAATTGGTTGCTTATTGCCCGACAAGCTTTTAAAATATAACCAGATAAGAAATAGCAAATGAAAATATTAGTAACAGGAGGATTAGGATTTATTGGTTCGCATACCGTAGTCGAATTGCAAAATGAAGGCTTTGAAGTTGTGGTAATTGATAATCTTTCAAATTCTTCAGAAGATGTTTTAAAAGGAATTACAAACATAACCGGAAAAACGCCTTTATTCGAGAAAATTGATTTAAGAGAAAAAGCGGCAGTTCAAAATTTCTTTAAAAAACACAATGATGTTACTGGAGTAATTCATTTTGCAGCTTCAAAAGCAGTTGGAGAAAGTGTTGAAAATCCGTTATTGTATTACGAAAATAATATTAATTCCTTAGTGTATTTATTGCAGGAATTAAAAGAAAAACCAGAAGCAAGTTTCATTTTTAGTTCATCTTGTACAGTTTACGGTCAAGCCGAAAAAATGCCAATAACAGAAGATGCTGCGGTGCAAACAGCAATGTCTCCTTACGGAAATACAAAGCAAATTGGAGAAGAAATTATTACAGATACAGCTAAAGTAACAAATATAACTGCGATTTTATTGCGTTATTTTAATCCGGTTGGAGCACACTCAAGTACAGAAATTGGGGAATTGCCTTTAGGAGTTCCTCAAAACTTAGTTCCGTTTATTACCCAAACCGGAATGGGATTGCGTCAGGAATTATCAGTTTTTGGAAATGATTATCCAACGCCTGACGGAACTGCGGTTCGTGATTATATTCACGTTGTTGATTTAGCAAAAGCCCACGTTATTGCATTGCAGCGTTTATTGAATAAAAAGAATTTGCAAAAAGTAGAAACTTTTAATTTAGGAACCGGAACAGGAAGTTCGGTTTTGGAAGTAATTCATAGTTTTGAAAAAGTAAGCAATAAAAAACTACCCTATAAAATTATGCCGCGTCGCGAAGGCGATATCACAGAAGCCTACGCAAATACAGACAAAGCTAATAATGTTTTAGGCTGGAAAGCAGAATTAAGCTTAGACGAAGCAATGGCAAGTGCTTGGAAATGGGAACAAAAAGTTCGTTCTTAATAATTTTCAGTCGCATACTAAATATAAAAATCCCAAATGATTATTCATTTGGGATTTTTATTTTGATTCGATTTATTTTGTAAATTTGTAAGGTAAAAATGTAGGAATTATGGGTTCAGAAAAAGAAAATAAAAAAAATGATAAGGTAGAAGAACCTAGAGTGGAGTATGAAATTCAAAAACCGAAGTTCAAAGGAATAGATCCTGAAACTTTTGATTTTGATGCTGAGTTTGCAAAAGGGTTAACGCCAGAAGAAGCAAAAGCTGAAGCGAAAAGGAGAATTAGAGAATGGTGGGGAAAATAGAAGTTATTTTTACGCCATTTGTAATAAGTTACCTTGATGATTTGGTTGTAATCTTACATAAAAAACAATATTTTGGATTTATAGAATCTGCAGAAGAATATGTTGACAATATTTATGATGCCGTTCCGGAAAGAATTAAAAAATCTCCTCATAAGAAAACTCCAAAATCACTTCATTATTTAGGGTCAGATTATATTTTTTATAAAGCTAATACCAGAACTACTTGGTATGTGTTTTTTGAAAAAAGAAATCAAAGTTATCTGATTACTGGAATTTTAAATAATTACAGCGAAGAAGCAAAACAGTTATAAAAGTAAATCCTCATAAACTGATTGAAGTCTATGAGGATTTTTTTATACATTAAATAAGTGAAAACTGTCACTGTAACTAAATAAGAATTAAGCATTCGCCGTAACCGCTTCTTTATCAATTTTATTAATCAAACCTGCTAGCACTTTTCCTGGGCCAACTTCAGTAAACAAAGTAGCGCCGTCAGCGATCATTTGTTGTACAGATTGAGTCCATTTTACAGGAGCAGTCAATTGAATAATTAAGTTCTTTTTGATTTCGTTTGCGTCTGAAACTGCATTTGCAGTAACGTTTTGGTAAACCGGGCAAATAGGAGTAGAGAATGTAGTTGCTTCAATTGCTGCAGCCAGTTCTTCTCTTGCCGGTTCCATCATTGGAGAGTGAAATGCTCCTCCAACAGGTAAAATTAAAGCACGTTTTGCTCCTGCAGCTTTCATTGCTTCACAAGCTTTTTCAACTGCGGTAGTTTCTCCAGAAATAACCAATTGTCCCGGACAGTTGTAGTTTGCTGCAACTACGATTCCGTCAATAGAAGCACAAACTTCTTCTACAATATTATCAGCTAAACCTAAAACTGCAGCCATTGTAGATGGAGTAATTTCGCAGGCTTTTTGCATTGCCAAAGCACGTTGAGAAACTAATTTAAGTCCATCTTCAAAAGATAAAGTTCCGTTGGCAACCAATGCAGAAAATTCTCCTAACGAATGTCCTGCAACCATTTCTGGTTTAAAATCTTCGCCTAAAGTTTTAGCTAAAATAACCGAATGTAAAAAAACTGCCGGTTGCGTAACTTTAGTTTCTTTTAGTTCTTCGGCAGTACCTTCGAACATAATATCTGTAATTCTGAAACCTAAAATTTCATTAGCTTTTTCAAATAAATCTTTGGCTAAAGCCGATGATTCATATAAATCTTTGCCCATTCCTGTAAACTGTGCGCCCTGACCCGGAAATACGTATGCTTTCATTTGTCTAATTAAGATTGAAATTTGTTGAATTGAAAATTAGTTTCAATTGAAAGGCAAAAATAGTATTTTTTTAGCTCGTATAATCCTTAAACATGTAAATCCATACTAATCTTGAAAATCGCAGATTGAAAGAAGTTAGTAAGGTAATTGCAACAGCAATAATAGGAATGATTCGTAAATCGAATGTTTGTTCAAAAAACATTTGGGCAACACAATAAGTAGCAATACCTTGCGCTACAGTCAATCCGTAATTTACGTACATGGCACCAAAAAAGTAACCAGGTTCTTTTTGAAATTTGTAATTACAATGACTACAATATTCATTCATTTTTGGAAAACCGAAATTCAGAAAAATATTTTTGTCTTTAAATACTTTTCCTTTATGACAATTCGGACATTCATTTTTCAAAATATGTGTTAATGTATTTGACATGACTTTGTTGTTTTTATTTATACAAAGGTATTTTAGATTCTATTAAATCCTTTTTTATATCTTCGCTACTTATAGCACAATAAAGACATTTTATGAAAAAATATCCAGTTTATAGTGTTCAGAATTTTAGCTGTAACGACATTCATCGCGATTTTTACGTCAATACTTTCAAAGAACATTTAAAAAGTCACAGTTTTGTCGAAGAGCCACATCGTCACGATTCTTATTTAATGGTGTTTTTTACGAATGGTTCAGGAACGCATGAAGTCGATTTTGATCAATTCGAAATAAAAAAAGGAAGTTTATTTGTTTTACAGCCCGGACAAATGCATCATTGGAGTTTGTCTGAAGACATTGAAGGTTATGTGATTATCTTTTCTCAGGAACTTTATAATTTATATTTCGGACAGAAAAACATCAACGATTATAATTTTTATCATTCGATTCACAATCGCCCGGAAATGGTTTTTGAAGAAAAAGAAATTCCAAAAATCCTCCCATATTTTGATTTATTAATTGACGAAAATCTTCAAATTAATAAATTGCAATTAGATAAATTACTGAATCTGCTTGATTGTATTCATATCGAAATTTCCAGGAAATATAATGAAACCTATTCGCATCAAACACATTCGTATAATATCAAAATCAGTGCATTTGAAACTTTATTAGAAGAATATTTTAAAACTCAAAAACTGCCTTCGTTTTATGCCGAAAAATTAAATATCACTTTAAAACATTTAAACCGAATTTGCAATGAAATTCTACAAAAAACAGCCACAGAAGTAATTACAGATCGAGTAGTTTTAGAGATAAAGCGAATGCTGATCGATAAACAATTAGCCGTAAACGAAGTAGCATTTAAAGTAGGCTACGAGGATTATTCGTATTTCTCCAGATTCTTCAAAAAACAAACCGGAATGTCGCCAACTGAATTTAGAAATACTGTGCGATAATTTTTTTGCCACAAATTTCACAAATTTCACAAATTGAATTTTAGTTTTTTGCCAAAGGATTATGTGGATTTTAATCTGCGAAAATCTTTTTAATTTGTAGAAAAAAATTAGTGGAAATTAGTGTAATTCGTGGCAAACTAAAACAAAAGCCTGCACTTTTCAACAAGTGCAGGCTTTTTAACCAACCAAATTAATAGAATATTGCAAATTATGCTTGTTTTGCGAACTGTAATTCGATGTTTAATTTTACTTCTTCGCCTACTAAAACTCCACCAGTTTCAAGAGCTGAGTTCCAGTTTAATCCCCAATCTTTACGATTGATTTTTCCTTCTATGCTTAAACCAACTTTAGTATTTCCCCAAGGATCAGTCATGATTCCGCTAAAGTCTACAGGAAATGTTACAGATTTTGAAACACCTTTTATTGTCAAATCTCCAGTTATTTCGTAATCACCAGCATCAATTTTTTTGAAAGTTGAAGATTTGAAAGTTAATTTTGGATTGTTTTCAACATCAAAAAAGTCTGCACTTCTTAAGTGACCATCTCTGTCTGCATTTGCAGTATCGATAGAAGCGATATCGCCAGAAAATTCGATTGCAGCATTTTCGAAGTTATCTCCGTCTGTAGTAATTGTTGCATCGTAAGTTCCAAATTTACCTGAAACATTTGTAAACATCATGTGTTTAACTTTAAAACCAATTTCTGAGTGTGTTGGGTCAATTGACCATTTTGTAGTTGCCATAATTTTATTTTTTAAATAATTAATTTCATTTTGATAGGACAAAGTTACTTCGAGGGTCTTTATTTGGCACTTAACCTAGATTAAGAAATAAAATGAAATAACTTTTAAATTGTCCGTTTGTTTTATGTTTGAAAAAATGCTTGAATTAATAGTTCATCGGAATATCCATCAATAAAAATTCTGCATCAGTATTAGCTTGTATTTTTAAAATATCAGTTCCTGAAATTCCAACTGCATCACGAGTATTCAATTCCTGACCGTTGATTGTTACGTTTCCTTTTAAAATGAATGCGTAAACTCCATTTCCTTCTTTTTTAATTTTATATTCTGTAGCAATTCCGGTATCAAAATTTCCCATATTAAACCAGGCATCCTGATGAATCCAAACGCCTTCGTCATCTGCATTCGGAGATAAAATCTGAGACAGTTTATTGTGTCTGTCCGCAACATCCAAAGTAATTTGTTGGTAACGCGGCGTAACATTTCTTTTATTCGGAAACAACCAGATTTGTAACAGTTTAGTTTGATGATCTGCATTTGGGTTAAACTCACTGTGCTGCACTCCAGTTCCTGCACTCATAACCTGAATATCACCATTTTTGATGATTTCAGTATTTCCCATGCTGTCTTTATGAGCCAAATCACCTTCAAGCGGAATCGTAATAATTTCCATATTATCGTGAGGATGAGTTCCAAAACCCATTCCGCCTGCAATCGTGTCATCGTTTAAAACACGAAGTGCTCCAAACTGAATTCTTTCAGGATTGTACCAGCTTGCAAAACTAAAACTGTGATAAGCGTTAAGCCATCCGTGATTTGCATTTCCTCTTGTTTCTGCTTTGTGTAATACTATATTTTCCATGATTATATGTGTTTTATTATTTATAGTACAAAGATATCACCAAGGTCAATGAAAGGCACTTAATGTAGATTAAGAAAAGTTTCTAAGTTTCTGAGATGCTAAGATTCTAAGGTTTTTTTGAAGCAGAAATTTGATTTTCAAAAGACGTCTAGTCCCGCTATCCGTTTCAATCTTTTATGGCGAACCCCGCCACAAAAGGATTTCCACTTCTATCGGGGCTAAGCGAGAAGTTTCATTTTCAAAAGTTGAATAGGCGTAAAGGGAAAAAGTTCCATAGGAACAAAAGATATTGTAGGGATGGATTTCAATCCATTCTTCGCAAGTAGCTCGATAAAGTTTGGTTATAATAGGAGCGGAGTTTCGAGTGTGATCTCTCCTTCGTCGAGATGAAAAGATTGCGAGACGTTATGTTTTGAGTGATCAAACAGTTTGTCATTCCGAGGAACGAGGAATCTCCGCAAGTAGCTCCGCACAGTATATCGCCAATCTTTGTCGAGCTTCTTGTGGAGATTCCTCGTTCCTCGGAATGACAAATAAGACGTGCTAAAAAGACAGGGATGTATTATTTAATTCTAATCAATTTTCCTTTCCCAATAACTTCATCAAGATAATTCGCGGAAGAACTTTTCTTATCATGCATGTAAAACAGAATCGTATCTTTTTCAATCTGGTTTTTTGGAATGCTGATAATTAAATCGGTATTAATGAAATTATCCAACAAAATTACATTGCCATAGGAAATTTTTCCTTTTGGCATATATTTGTTATCAAAGACAAAAATACTATCCTTAAAAGTAATTTTATCTTTTTGGATATATGAATTGTTATCTTCAACTAGATAATTATATCGACCATTAAGTTTTTCTGTTTTCTGGTTTAAGTTGATAGAAAGCAGAGTAACTATTATAAATAAATATTTCATCATATTCTAACTGTATTGATTTATAAATTGTTGCACAACCAAATCCGTGTTATCATGGCGTTTTTTCATTTCTAAAGCAATTGGCGGCGCAGCTCTTTCCAGGCAATTTTTTACATCACAGGTTTCGCAGGTAACACCGACAATTCTTTTAACTAAAGGTTTTCCTTCGATGAATTTGAATTTCTTTTTCATTGTTGGCGTAATCAAAATTCCAACAGAAATACTGCGGATATTATTTTCTACAAAAGGATCTTTTGTAGCCGATGAAAAAACTAAATATTCATTACCGCTATGAACATAACTTGAAATTTGAGCATCAAAAAAGTGAGGTTTATTTTGTCTGATTGCCTCATTTATGGTTTTAACCGAAACCCATCTTCGGCAATAATGCTCGTTGGTTTCGTTGGCGTGCGGTTCTTGCTGATTGGTAATGTGCAATTCTTTTTTTATCTGATAAATATCTGATCCAAGGGGATGTGACATTCTTAAAAAGAATAAATTTTTCAGTTGAAAATCTTTTGGCAATAAATTGGTTAACCGCTGATAAAAAGATTCTGGCGAAACGTCAAAACTTTCAATCAAAGCCACAAATTCCTCCGGATTCGGATTTCCATTTTCCAGAAAGAGATTGATTTTATCTACTACCAATTTTCTCGGCAATAATAAAGCGCCAGCAAAATAAGAAGCATAAAAATTGTGTAAAACCTGATCGAAATTTTCAAACTTAATCCAGCTGAAAGTCAGTAAACGATCTGAGATTTTCAAGTAATTATAAGCAATTTCTTTAGCTAAAATAAAAGCTTTTTGCGGAGCGTCGAGTTCTGTAGAAAGTAATAAAGTTTTGCTTTTCGGAACATAAATCGAACGCAAATCGCCCAAAGCTTCCTGATCTGTAAAAGCAATTTCTTTTATGCTGTATTCATATTCTTCCTTTAGGATCGCTTCCAATTCTTCAATGGTAATTTTAGAATCCAGATTAATCTGAAATGATTTCGAAAATTCAATTACTTTCAGTTCTAAATCTTCAAAATAATTGCTGTGTGCTTCCTGATAAGAACGTAAAGCAGCCAAAAAGAAACTTTCACGGCTTAAATTATAATGTTGTGCAATTTCAATAATTGTACTGATAAAAGCATTGACTTTTGCCGGAGCATTGGCAATAATGTCGATTAAATCGGCTTCCTGAATTCCAAAAAGTTCAAGAGGAATCTCTTTTAAAATGCCAGATTTTAAAATTTCACCAATCGGAGCAAGGTTGTTGTCGAGTTTAAGCGATACTAATTGGTCGTAAGGAACGTCCAAATGTTGGCACAAAAGCAAAATTTTATCTGTTTTTGGATATTTTTTTCCCTTTTCAATTTCGTTTAAATACGATTTTGAAAGATTAGTCAATTTGGCTAAGCCAAAAAGCGAAAGATTTTTTTGGGTTCTGACTTGCTTCAGTTTTAGGCCAAAGATCAGCTTTATATAGTCTCTTGTGTTATCCATAATATCAAATGTAAGTAATCTAAAAACAATCGCAAAAAAATAATTTTTAAATTTTAGCGAACGTTCGCTATTTTTATAAAAAACTTTTTGTAACATTGTAGTGTAAAACTTATTAGCTATGAAGAACCAATTAGAAATTACAGAAACGGCAATTGAATTTTTAGCTAAAAAAAAGCTTTCTTATTCAAAAATTTGGACAGAAGAAGCATGTGCATTTATAACCGAATTGCATAGAAAATTCGAATCGCAGCGAAAACTGCTGCTTTTACAGCGTGAGCAAAAACAAGTCGCTTTTGATCAGGGAATTATGCCGGTTTTTATTCCGGAAACCAAAAACGTCAGAGAAAGCAACTGGACAGCCGGAGAAATTCCAAAAGATTTGTTAGACAGAAGAGTGGAAATTACCGGACCAGTCGATCGTAAAATGATTATCAATGCGTTGAATTCAGGAGCAAAAACATTTATGGCTGATTTTGAAGATAGTACTTCTCCAACATGGCAAAATTTAATGGATGGGCAAGCGAATTTAATTGATGCTGTAAACAAAACAATTTCTTATACAGATGAAGTTAAAAATAAAAGTTATCAGTTAAATGAAAAAATAGCAACCTTAATTGTTCGCCCGAGAGGTTTGCATTTGCCGGAAAAACATCTTTTAATTGAAGGAAAAGAAGTTTCAGGTTCTTTGGTAGATTTTGGATTGTATGTTTTTCATAACCATAAAAAACTTTTAGAAAACAATTCCGGACCCTATTTCTACATTCCGAAATTAGAACATTATCTGGAAGCTCGTTGGTGGAATAATGTGCTTGATTTTACTGAGGATTATTTGAAACTGAAGAGAGGCACTATAAAAGTGACGGTTTTAATTGAAACGATTACAGCAAGTTTTCAGTTGGATGAAATTATACATGAATTGAAAGAACATATCGTGGGTTTGAATTGCGGACGTTGGGATTATATTTTCTCCTACATCAAAAAATTCAGAAAAAATCCAAAATTCATTGTTCCGGATCGCGATCAGGTAAATATGACTTCGCCTTTTATGAATGCCTATTCAAATTTGGTAATTCAAAGATGTCATAAACGAGGCATTCATGCAATTGGCGGAATGGCAGCGCAAATTCCGATTAAAAATAATGAAGAAGCAAATGCTATTGCTTTCGCCAAAGTAAAAACCGATAAAGAACGCGAAGTTCGAAACGGCCATGACGGAACGTGGGTTGCCCACCCGGATTTGGTTTCAATAGCAAAAGAAATTTTTGATAAAGGAATGCCAACTCCAAACCAAATTCATATAAAAAGAGAACATCGAAAAATTACAGAAGCTAATTTGATTGAACCACCAATCGGAATTATAACTGAAAATGGTGTTCGCAAAAACATCAACGTGGGAGTTTTGTATTTGGCTTCATGGCTAAACGGACAAGGTGCAGCGGCGTTACATAATTTGATGGAAGATGCTGCAACGGCCGAAATTTCGAGATCACAATTATGGCAATGGCTTCAGAATAAAGTGCTTTTGGATAATGGCAGAAAATTAGATTTGGCTTATTATCACGAATTGGCTTTAGATGAATATCAGAAAATAAAAAACGAATTAGGAGAAGAAAATTACGAAAAACGTCAATTTCCCTTGGCCGAAAAAGTTCTGGAAAGATTGGTTGTAAATTCTGATTTTGTGGATTTCCTGACGATTCCGTGTTATAAATACCTATAAACAATTAAAAATTCATAATTAAAAATTAAAAATATTTTTTCACGCAGATTTAGCAGATAACGCAGATTTTTAATTTTTAATTCTCAATTTTTAATTTAAAAAAAACGCTTTACTAACCAACTTAACTATATTATTTATGAAAACAACAGAAGACAGAATTCAGGAATTGATTAACGATTGGATCACGAACCCAAGATGGAAAGGTGTTGAACGCCCTTATACGGCTACAGAAGTAGTTACGTTGCAGGGTTCGTATCAAATTGAGCATTCTATTGCCAAAATGGGAGCGCAAAAATTATGGAGAAAGTTAAAAAGTCAGGATTATGTTGCCGGGTTGGGCGCGTTGACTGGAAATCAGGCGATTCAGGAAGTCGACGCGGGTTTAGAGGCGATTTATTTAAGTGGATGGCAGGTTGCGGCCGATGCAAATTTGGCAGGAGAAATGTACCCAGACCAATCGCTTTATCCGGTAAATAGCGTACCGATGGTCGTAAAAAAAATAAATAATGCTTTGTTGCGTGCTGATCAGATTCAGACTGTAAATAAAGTGGAAGATAAAAAAGATTATCTCGTTCCTATTGTGGCCGACGCCGAAGCTGGTTTTGGGGGAAATCTAAACGCTTTCGAACTAATGAAATCAATGATTGAAGCTGGTGCTTCTGGAGTTCATTTTGAAGATCAGTTAAGTTCTGCTAAAAAATGCGGGCATTTGGGCGGAAAGGTTTTGGTGCCAACACAGGAAGCGATTAATAAATTGATAGCAGCACGTTTGGCTTCTGATGTTATGGGTGTTTCAACTTTAATTGTTGCAAGAACAGATGCTGATGCAGCGAATTTATTAACGAGCGATGCAGATCCAAGAGACGCAAAGTTTATTACTGGAGAAAAAACAAACGAGGGCTTTTTCTACGTGAAAAATGGAATCGATCAGGGAATTGCGAGAGGTTTGAGTTACGCGCCTTATGCCGATTTAATTTGGATGGAAACCAGTAATCCGGATTTAGTTTATGCAAAAAAGTTTGCTGATGCGATGAAAAAAGAATTTCCGGATAAAATGCTGGCCTACAATTGTTCGCCATCTTTTAACTGGGCAGCGAAATTATCTGTTGCCGAAATGGAAACTTTTAGAGAAGATTTGGCTGCAATGGGATATAAGTTTCAGTTCATTACGTTGGCCGGTTTCCATGCTTTAAATACGAGTATGTTCGAATTGTCTAAAGCCTATAAAGAACGCGGAATGGCCGGTTATTCTGAATTGCAGGAAAGAGAATTCGCTTTACAGAAAAACGGTTTCAGAGCAGTAAAACACCAGGCTTTTGTTGGGACTTCTTATTTTGATGCGGTACAAAATACGGTAACAATTGGAAAATCAACAACAACGGCAATGAAACATTCTACAGAGGTTGAGCAATTTTAATTCAAAAAAAACACGGTTCTTAGTTGAGCCGTGTTTTTATTTTTTGCGACGAATTTCACAAATTTCCACAAATTAAATTTACTTAAAATTGAAAGTAAAATTAGTGTGAATTCGTGAAATTCGTGGCTAAAACTTTATTTCTTCAAAAGCCTTGCTTTCATTTTGCTGAAAAATTCAGGCGTAACACCAATAAAAGAAGCAATTTGTTTTTGAGGAACTTTGTAAACAAGCGATCCGTATTTAGTGCAGAATTTTTCAAAACGCTCTTCGGCAGGTAAACTTAAATTATCCATTAAGCGTTGTTGATTGGCAACCAATGAATTCTCAATCAAAATTCTAAAAAAGCGTTCTAATTTTGGGATTTCAAGGTATAATTGTTCCTGATTTTCTTTGGATAAGGAAACGACTTCTGCATCTTCTAAAACTTCAATAAAAAGCTGACCCGGTTTTTGCGAAAAATAACTATACATATCGCTCATCCACCAGCCTTCACAAGCAAATGCCAAAACGTGTTCGACAATATTGTCGTTAATATTGAAACTTCTTAAAATTCCAGAGTTTACAAAATACGAATGTTTGCAGATTTCGCCAGAACTCAATAAAATAGTTTTGGCTTTGTAAGTATGTGTTTCTGTTTTAGATAAAAAAAACGCTTGTTCTTCTGGAGTTAGCGAAACATGTTTGGAAATATTATCGAGTATTAAAGCCATTTATGAGTGTACTTTTATAAGTTTTGCTGTATTTTTTGCTCTTTCTATGACTTCATCAATTGGGGTTGTTAAAGAATCGTAACTTAAAACAACGCCCATTCGGCGATAAGGTCTTGAAGTTGGTTTACCAAAAATTCTGAAATCAGTTTTTGGTAAAGCAGCAACTTTTTCTATTCCCGTAAAAGTTGGATTTGTAGAATCTTCTGATGCTAAAATTACGGCACTTGCTCCTGCTTTTTCTAAAGTAATTTCAAAAATCGGCAAACTTAAAATGGCTCTTAAATGTAATTCGAATTCGTTGAAATTTTGAGTTCCGGCTAAAGTTACCATTCCGGTATCGTGAGGACGAGGAGAAAGTTCTGAGAAATAAACCCCTTCATTGGTTAAAAAGAATTCAACACCAAAAAGTCCTGCGCCGCCAAGTGCTTCGGTTATTTTTTCGGCCATATCCTGAGCTTCGTATAAGTCAGCTTCAGAAACTTTTGCCGGTTGCCAGCTTTCTTGGTAATCGCCGCGTTCTTGTCTGTGACCAATTGGTGCACAAAATAGAGTTGGATTATTGTTTTGGGTAATCGTTAAAATCGTAATCTCTGAATGAAAATCAACAAAAGCCTCAACAATCACTTCGATAACATCGCCACGCGAACCCGCAACGGCATATTGCCAGGCTTTTTCGATATCGTTTTCTGTTTTTATAGTCGATTGTCCTTTTCCCGAAGAAGACATTAAAGGTTTTACCACACACGGAATTCCAACTTCCTGAACGGCTTTTTGTAATTCTTCCGCAGAAGTGGCATATTGATATTTGGCTGTTTTTAAACCCAATTCTTTTGCAGCTAGATCACGAATGGCTTTACGATTCATAGTGAAATTAGCCGCTTTCGCAGAAGGAACAACGGTAATGCCTTGTTTTTCGTAATCATAAAAACGTTCTGTGCGAATGGCTTCTATTTCGGGAACGATAAAATCGGGTTTGTGTTTGGCTACAATTCGGTCAAGCGCTTCGCCGTCAAGCATGTTGATTACTTCAAATCCATGTGCAACTTGCATTGCTGGAGCATTTTCGTAGCTATCAACAGCAATTATGGTTTGTCCGATTCGTTGTGCGGCAATAGCAAATTCTTTGCCTAATTCGCCTGAACCCAGGAGTAGTATTTTCATTTTGGAGTTTTGAAATTTTGGAGTAGTAAAAGTAGCGAAAAATGTTTTTAACCGCAAAGTTCTATTTACATGGATTAACGTAGAGGCGCACTGCAGTGCGTCTACGCAATCTATAATTTAACCGCAAAGCTCGCAAAGAAAGCAAAGTTATTGATTTTTAGGTAAAAGCAAAGGTTCGCAAAGATTTAAAAATAATCTTTGCGAACCTTTGCGTAAATCTTTGCGAGCTTTGCGGTAAAAAAAACTTTGCAGTTAAATAATATTAATGAAAATGATCTTCTTCAATTTCAAATTCAGCATCTTTTTCCCAAATTTCCATTTCACAAGGTTTGCAGTTGAATTTTAGTTTGTATTCAAGCTCGCCTTGTTTTAAAACCAATGGTTCTTTTACTTTAACACCCATTATATCTTTTTGGTGTATTGGGCATTTTTTTAATTCATATTTGATGCAGTATTTTGTTGTCATTACACGAGATTTTCCTGGATCCCATTGTAATTCAAATGCTTTTTCGATTTCGGTTACGCCGTGACGTTCGTAGAATTTACGAGCCGTTTTGTTCGAAACGTTGTACATGAAATCCAATTTCGTTTCAGGATACGGATGCGACGTTTTTACTAATTGATGTTCTTCGCGCTTGTAATTTTTCAAACGAATTTCGGTTAATTGATCGTAAACAGTTCTTCTCATTTCGTTAATTTTTGAAATAGGGAGGAACCAGTTTTGAGAAAACATCACATTAATTTCATCAGCGGTATAAGGTGTAAAACCTGTTTTAGCTAATTGCGTTTTAATGTTTTCTTCGATTGATTCGCCAGTTTTAGTCTGCTCTTTTGCGTGTTCTAAATTTACGATACTTATATTTCCATCTTCATCGGTTGCGATTAATTCGAAACCAGTTTCGTTTTCTGTAAGTAATAAAGTTGTGCTAAGTTTACGAACGGCGCTGTCTTCTCTTTCAACAATTTTGATAAAAGCAGCATCGTTATTTCTATAGATGAAAGTTCCGTCTTTAATTTCTTTTAAAACGTTTGGATATATTTTTCCGTTTTCTGCCTTGTTTACATAAATTCCGTCAGCTTCATTATTTTCGTTGATGAAACAAAGTCCGTCACCATTGTTTAAGAATTCGCTGTTTTCGATTTCGTAAGCGTTTCCAACAGTTCTGATTAATTTACCAATATATTGTCCTTTCGATTTTGGGCTTTCCCAAGAACCAATACTTTGATTTCTATCGTTTACAAAATAATCGGTGTAACCACGGTTGAAAGTTCTGTTTAAAGAAGAGTCGAAAGTATAGGTACAAGTTCCAGAAGAAGCTTTCATGTACTTATCCCTTCCAGCTCCTTCTAAAAAGCTGTCCAATTTTTGACGTAAAAAGGATACGTTATTTTTAACGTAAACCACATCTTTTAATCTTCCTTCGATTTTAAAAGAAACAATTCCAGCTTCAATTAAATTTGGAATTTGATCAGAAATATCTAAATCTTTAATCGAAAGTAAATGACTGTTTTTGATTAAAGTTTCTCCGTTTCCGTCGATTAAGTTATAAGGCAAACGACAGTTTTGGGCACAAGAACCACGATTGGCACTGCGTTCTCCGTTGGCTACACTCATATAACAGTTCCCACTAAAGGATACACATAAAGCTCCTGTTACGAAAAACTCTAACTCGACATCAGCTTCGTCGTAGATCGTTTTAATTTGATGTAGGTTCAGTTCGCGTGCTAAAACCACACGTTTGATTCCAGCATCTTTTAGAAATTTAATTTTATCAGCATCACGATTATTGGCTTGTGTGCTGGCGTGAAGTACGATAGGAGGCAAGTCCATTTCCATAATCGCCATGTCCTGAATAATCAGGGCATCAACACCAATTTCATATAATTCCCAGATCATTTTGCGACACGTTTCTAGTTCATTGTCGTACAAAATGGTATTCATAACCACAAAAACCTGGGCGTTAAATAAATGCGCATATTGTACTAATGCAGCAACATCTTCGATAGAGTTGTTGGCATTCGATCTTGCACCAAATTGAGGTGCACCAATATAAACGGCATCGGCTCCGCTATTTATAGCTGCCATTCCTCCAATTAAGTCTTTAGCAGGAGCTAGTATTTCGATTTTCTTCTTCATTTCTAAAACTTTAGCCTTCGGTGGTATTCACGGGAAAAAGTTTGCAAAGTTCTTATAAATATTTCGAGTTTGCTAATGCTGAAGTGACTTTTTTTGAAATAGTTAGATAATATGGAATGTTTGTGTTTTTATCTTGCTTTCAACGAATTAAAATCCGTTGCTACAAAATAAATCGTTACTCTGGAGCTTACTAAAAAGTTATAAGCCAGAATAATTTTAGGGGCGGATTTTAATCCGCTTGAAAATGCGAGTTTTACAAAAACAAAAAAACTACCCAGTTTAATAAACCGGATAGTTTTCGTTCTCAAAAAACAGTGTCAATTTATTATGACAATTTTTTCATTTTGATTTTAGTCAAAGTATTTTGTATGCTGTTTAATTGTTTTGAAACAATTGAAATTTGACTAGCTTCAAGTTCATTTTTTTCTAAAGCCATTTTGTATTTTTCAATAGCAGCTTCTTCTCCTGTAATACAAGCATTGATAATGGCTTCTGTATCTCCACCGGTAAATGATGATTTAATATCGATCCAGGTACGGTGTAAAGCTCCTAACGGACCTCCGCCTGAAGTATCAGTTGATTTTCCTAATCTGTTGATTTCGTCTTGTATTTCTACAATAAATAATGCGCGTTCACGTGCATAATCTAAAAAATCAGTTTTAATAGCTGGACTTTCTACGTGCTCAGCAGCATTTGTATATCCTAGTTTTCCGTCTTCAAGAATTGAAATTAATCCTTCTAATGTACTTACTGCTTCTTTTGTGGTTTCATCTGTATGTATCATGACAATAATTTTTTAATTAATTTATATTACAAAGATGGGATTTTAAGAAGCCTTACGTTTTACAGAATTATCTTAGTGATTTATAAAATTGTAGAATGGGAATTTTGAAAGTCTGCTTTAATTTGACAGACGATTAAGAAGATTTCTTTCGAAATATAGATGTAAGTTTTCCGTTTGCGTTAGTTATAGCCCGATCCGTCGCGGCAGACATGCCAAAAGTAAGTCCATAAAAAAAACAGCTCAAAGTATAAAGTGATGAAACTTTAAACCTTAAGCCGTTTTTAGTAAAATGATTAATATTGTTATGCAGCCAAAGCTTCTTTGATTCTGCGTAGTGCTTCTTTTAAAATATCGTTGCTTGTTGCGTAAGAGAAACGAATACAGTTTGGATTTCCGAAAGCGTCACCTGTTACAGTTGCAACGTTTGCTTCTCCTAAAAGATACATTGATAAATCGTTAGCATCTTTAATTTCAGTTCCTTTTAAAGTTTTTCCGAAGAAAGAAGAAACGTCAGGGAAAACATAAAATGCCCCTTCCGGAACGTTGATTTTTACACCTGGAATTTCTTTTAATAATCCAACTACTAAATCTCTGCGCTCGTGAAAAGCCTGAACCATGTGGTTTAAAACACTTGGGTCAGCATCTACAGCAGTAATTGTAGCACGCTGTGCAACAGAGTTTGCTCCTGAAGTTACTTGTCCCTGAATTTTTGTACACGCTTTTGCGATAAATTCCGGCGCTCCAATATAACCAATTCTGTATCCTGTCATTGCAAATGCTTTTGCAACTCCGTTTACAGTAATTGTTCTTTCGAACATTCCCGGGATCGAACCGATACTGCAGAATGTTCCAGAGAAATTAATGTGCTCATAAATCTCATCGGCAACAACATATATATTTGGATGTTTTTCTAAAACTTTTGCAAGAGCTGTTAATTCTTCTCTGCTGTATACAGATCCAGATGGGTTACAAGGAGAACTGAACCACATCATTTTTGTTTTTGGTGTAATTGCAGCTTCTAATTGTGCTGGTGTAATTTTGAAATCAGTATCTACAGATGTTGGAACCTCAACAGGAACTCCACCAGAAAGTTTTACAATTTCGAAATAAGAAACCCAGTATGGTGCTGGTAAAATAACTTCGTCACCATCATTTAACATTACTTGTGCAATGTTGTATAAAGATTGTTTTGCTCCTGTAGAAACTACAATTTGAGTTGGTTTGTAATCTAAATTATTATCTCTTTTAAATTTTCTGCAAATTGCTTCTCTTAATTCTAAATAACCTTCTACCGGAGAATATGTGCTGTAATTTTCATCAACTGCTTTTTTAACAGCTTCTTTAATAAAATCGGGTGTATTAAAGTCAGGCTCACCTAAACTTAAACTGATAATGTCTTTTCCTTGTGATTTTAATTCACGCGCTAAAGCAGCCATTGCTAAGGTTTGTGATGTAGCTAAGTTGTTGATTCTGTCCGAAAGAATGTGATTCATTTTTGTAGTTAATTGCGGTTTATTATTTAGTTGAGATGTAATATAAAGTTGCATTGCATCTTTATGTTACAGTATTTTATAATGAAAATTATGCTAGTTCAGGTTTTGTTCCAAGATCTTTCAAATGCTTGTAATGCGCAATAACAGCACCTCTCATTGTTTTGAATTCATGATATGGCAAGTTACATTCTTTAGCAGTTTGTTTTACAATTTCAGCGATTTTTCCATAGTGGACGTGGCTGATATGTGGAAAAATATGATGCTCAATTTGGTGATTTAATCCTCCTGTAAACCAGTTAACAATCTTGTTTTTTGGAGCAAAATTAGCCGTTGTATACAATTGGTGAATTGCCCATGTGTTTTCCATTTCTCCTTCTTCATTAGGAATCGGATTTGAAGTTTCTTCAACAACGTGTGCCAATTGAAAAACAATACTCAAAATTAATCCGGCTACATAATGCATTACGAAAAATCCAACAACAACTTTCCACCATGTTACACCAAGAACCATTGGTAAAACCATCCAGATTAAAACGTAGATTATTTTTGTGATCACCAAAACAGTCCATAATTTAGCAGGACTTTGAGGTGTTCCGTAAGATAATTTTCTTTTTAGGTAACCTTTCATTTGCTTAAAATCAGTTGTTAAAGCCCAATTGAAAGTCAATAGTCCATATAAAAAGAAAGAATAGTAATGTTGAAATTTATGAAAACGATGCCATTCAGCATTTTTTGTAAAACGAATAATTCTTCCTGCATCAAGATCTTCATCATGACCGTGAATATTTGTATAAGTATGGTGTAATACATTGTGTTGTACTTGCCAGTTGTGTACATTTCCGGCTAAAACATAAATGCTTCCACCCATAATTTTGTTAATCCAGGATTTAGAAGAGTAAGATCCATGGTTACCATCGTGCATAACGTTCATTCCAATTCCGGCCATTCCTATTCCCATAAGAATGTTCAATAATAATTGTGCCCAGAACGGCATGTCAATAGTTAAGATCAAAAAATAAGGCGTCAGGAAAATAGCAAACAGGATTACTGCTTTTAAATGCAGCTTCCAGTTTCCGGTTTTCTGAATGTTGTTCTCCTTGAAGTAATTGTTTACTCGTGAGTTAAGTGTTCTGAAAAACTTCAGATTGTCTTGTTTAGCAAATGTAGGCGCAGAGTTATTCATAATTAATTTAAATAGTTTTCAAAGATAATTATTATAAATTTTCAATTTGCAAATTTGAGTTAAATATTTCAACTGTAAAGTACTACTTTTGTTAAAAAATTACAGCAATGGATGAGATATTGAAATATTTTCCTGATTTGACCGAGATTCAGATCGAACAATTTCAAAAATTAGACTTTTTATACCACGATTGGAATGAAAAAATCAATGTCATTTCACGTAAAGATATTGATGCTTTATATACCAAACATATTCTGCATTCGTTAGGAATTGCAAAAATTATGAAGTTCGAGCCGGGAACATTTGTTCTTGATGTTGGAACCGGAGGAGGATTTCCGGGAATACCATTAGCGATTCTTTTTCCCGAAACGCGTTTTTATTTAATTGATATTATTGCCAAAAAAATAAAAGTAGTTCAGGGCGTTGTCGATGCATTAGAATTAAAAAATGTGAAAGCAGAACAAAAACGTGCCGAATTGGTAAAAGGAGATTTTGATTTTATCGTAAGCCGCGCCGTCACCAATATGCCGGATTTCGTTTCCTGGATAAAAGATAAAATCAAGAAACAACAAAAACATACTTTGAAAAACGGAATTCTATATCTTAAAGGTGGAGATTTAACCGAAGAATTAAAAGATTTTCCTAAAGCGACTTTATATGACTTGTCGACTATTTTTGAAGATGAGTTTTTTGAAACCAAAAAAGTGGTGCATTTGCCTTTGAAGTTTCAGGCTTAGATTATAGTTTCTAGTTTTAAAAAGTATCAAGTTATAAAAAAAATGACCCGATCAAAACTTATTTTGCGGGTCATTTTTGAATTAATAGCTATTACACTAAGATGCCTTTCTTGAAATATCTAAGAAGGGATTTGCTTTATGATCTAAATTCTCAATAAAATTATGAAGTGCTTTTTCTGCTGCTTCACGAGAATAATTAAATTCAGAATCAAAGAAAAACTCGCGGCATATTGCTGGTTCATGTGATGAATCGTATACAGCTTCTTCAGATTCTTCATTCAAATCAGTATTATATTGGCGAGGACATACACGAATTAACTCCGAAACAGTTTTATTAAGCCAATTGTCAAAAGCTTTCTTTTTTGGAGTTATGTGACGTGCTAATAATACCAATCCTAAAAGTTCACTTTGTAAAAAATAAGATCCTTTTCTATATAGTACATCAACCATTCTTACATTCATTAAAGCGATCCATAAAACGCCGTCAACAGAACCTACAGCGGGAACTTCAAGATCAGTATCAAACAATAAAGGATTTGTTTGTTCACGCTCATTAATAGAGCACCAAAGTGCTTCAATACGTTTTTGAGTATCATTAGTCGATTGTGTGTATCCTGTAAAACGCCAGTAAACCCACTCCAGCAACGCTGCCGTTAAACCAATAGAACCTTTATGGTTAATTTTCATTAATGCATTTTCTAACTCAAAATTTTGTTCAATAGGATCTAAAAATTTATCTATTTTCTTTTTATTCCATTTAAAATCAATTGAATGACCAATGCTTTTTGATTCTAGAATTACTTTAGGAACGTTGTTTAAATTTCTCATAAGTCTGTATTTTTAATTTTAATTAAGTTTTTTTTGTACAGGCAAATGTATAGTGATGTAGTTTTATATATAGGAATAAGAAGTTTTTAAAATAACAGAATAGGATTTTTGAATCATCTAATGTATTGAAATTCAATATCATAAGAAAAGTATTACAAAATCTATTTGGTAATTTTTGTAGTCTGTGTTATTTGTTGAAATTCAGTATTTTAATGAAGTAAAAATTAAATTTGAAGAAAAGAAAAGCCGCAAACTTCAATTGAAATTTGCGGCTTTTTATGAATCTAAATCTGAAATCAGATGATTAACCTAAAAATGGATATCTGTAATCTTCTGGAGTTACAAACGTTTCTTTGATAGTTCTAGGAGAAGCCCAACGTAATAAGTTCAATGCAGAACCTGCTTTATCGTTAGTTCCAGAAGCTCTTGCTCCACCAAAAGGCTGCATTCCTACAACAGCTCCGGTTGGTTTATCATTAATGTAGAAGTTACCTGCAGCATTTTGCAATTTCGTAGTCGCTACTTCAATAGCATAACGATCCTGGCTAAATACAGCTCCGGTTAAAGCATATTCAGAAGTAGTATCAACTAATTCTAAAGTCTCTTCCCATTTTGCATCTTCGTATACATATATAGTCATAACTGGTCCGAATAATTCGGTTTCCATTGTAGTATATTTTGGATTTGTCGTTACAATAACCGTTGGCTCAATAAAATATCCAACCGATTTATCGTAGTTTCCACCAATGATGATTTCAGCATCAGCATCTTTTTTAGCCTGATCAATAAAACTTGCTAATTTATCAAAAGAACCTTCGTGAATAACTGCTGTAATAAAGTTTCCGAAATCTTCCGGAGAACCCATTTTAAAAGATTTTACATCAGCAATTAATTGTTCTTTCACAGCTGGCCATAAACTTTGCGGAATATAAGCTCTTGAAGCTGCAGAACATTTTTGACCTTGATATTCAAATGCACCACGAGTAATTCCTGTAGAAACTTGTTTTGCGTTAGCGCTTGGGTGCGCAATGATAAAATCCTTACCACCAGTTTCACCAACGATTCTTGGGTATGTTTTATAGTGATGAATATTTGCACCAATTTTAGCCCAGATATCTTTAAATACATGAGTTGATCCTGTAAAGTGAATTCCGGCAAAATCACGGCTTGCCAAAACAGTATCCGTAATCATTAAAGCGTCTCCAAAAACAACGTTGATAACGCCATCAGGAACACCAGCTTCTTTGAAAACTTCGATAATAATTTTTGCCGAGAAAACCTGGCTATCACTTGGTTTCCAAACCACAACATTACCCATCATAGCAGCACTTGCAGGAAGATTTGCAGCAATAGCAGTAAAGTTAAAAGGAGTAATCGCGTAGACAAAACCTTCAAGAGGTCTGTATTCTAAACGGTTCCAAACAGTAGAATCAGATTTTGGCTGATCTCCGTAAATTTGAGTCATAAATTCTACGTTGTAACGTAAAAAGTCGATCAATTCGCAAGAAGCATCAATTTCTGCCTGGTGAATATTTTTAGACTGTCCAATCATTGTCGCAGCGTTGATACGAGCTCTGTAAGGACCGGCAATAAGTTCAGCCGCTTTTAAGAAAATAGCAGCACGTTGTTCCCATGCCATATTTGCCCATGCTGTTCTTGATTCAAGAGCATTTGCAATTGCTTTTTCGATATGTTGTTTTTCAGCCAAATGATAGGTTCCAACGATATGTTTGTGATCGTGAGGAGCTGAGATTGTTTTAGTGTTTCCAGTTTTGATTTCTTCACTACCAATGTATAATGGAACATCAATTTTCGAGTTCCACATTGAAGTGTATGCTGCCTGAACAGCTGCTTTTTCTGGTGAGTTCGGCGCGTATCCTTTTACAGGTTCGTTTACCGCTTTTGGTACATGAAAGAATCCTTTTAACATGGGATGAAATATTTTAAAATTACGAATTATTTAATTTTATACAAAAGTACAAATGATAATTTGATTAAATCACAATACAATATTAAAAAGTTGTAATTTAATAAAGTAATAGCATTAAGTTGTAATATTCATATCTGTGTAAATATTTAAATTTGAGGTTGATGCGCTCAGCATTTTTGTAATTTTTTAAAATGTAATAAGATGAAAATCCCACTTTTAGCTTTTAATGATAAAGGTATTTATTGCCAGCAGGCCGATGTTTATCTTGATCCGTGGCGTCCGGTAAAAAACGCCATTATTACGCACGGTCATGCCGATCATTCACGCTGGGGACATCAAAATTATATTACACATCATACTAATGTGCCGATCATTCGCCATCGTTTAGGAGAAATAAATGTGACGGGAAAAGAGTGGGGAGAAACCTTTGTGATAAATAACGTAAAATTCTCGCTTCATCCAGCCGGACATATTATAGGAAGCTCTCAAATTCGTGTAGAACACAAAGGCGAAGTTTGGGTTTTTACAGGAGATTATAAAACCGAAGACGACGGGATTTCAGTTCCGTACGAAGTAGTAAAATGCGACACATTTATTACTGAATGTACTTTTGGTTTGCCAGCTTTCAATTGGACACCTCAAGCCGAAGTAATTACAGAAATCAATAATTGGTGGGCAGAAAATAAAGCCGAAGGGAAAACGTCTATTCTTTTTGGATATTCTTTAGGCAAAGCACAACGACTTTTAAAATATCTTGATACTGATATTGGAAAAATATACACACATGGCGCGATTGAAAATATGACAAATGTTTTACGTCCGATGGTTGATTTTCCGCCAACAACATTAGTAACCCGTGAAACCAAAAAAGAAGAGTTTGCAGGAAATATTGTTCTTGCACCCCCAAGCGCGCACGGAAGTATCTGGATCAGAAAAATGACACCATTTGTTACCGGTTCTGCAAGCGGTTGGATGGCATTTCGCGGAGCAAGACGTCGACGCGCCATTGACAAAGGTTTTGTTTTGAGCGATCATTGCGATTGGTATTCTCTTTTAGACAGTATTAAAGCAACCGGCGCAGAAAAAATAATTTGTACGCACGGTTATACCGATATTTTTTCTAAATATTTAAGAGAATTGGGTTACGATGCCAGAACCGAAAAAACACAATATGAAGGCGAAGCGGCAGAAATGGAAAAAGATGATAAAGAAGCTGCAATAGATCAAAATGAAACTTCGCTCATTGCTGAAAATAATGAATTATAGATGAAAAATTTCGCCCAACTCATAAAAACCCTTGATAGTTCGAATAAAACGAACGTAAAAGTCGATGCCTTGACGACGTATTTTAATAATGCATCGCCAGAGGATAAAGTGTGGACAATTGCGATTCTTTCGCATCGTCGTCCGCCCAGACCTGTCAATACTACTTTATTACGAATTTGGGCAAATGAATTAGCGAATATTCCCTTGTGGCTTTTTGAAGAGAGTTACCATATAGTCGGCGATTTGGCCGAAACTATTGCGTTGATAATTCCAACCACTAAAGAACATTCAGATAAAAGTTTAACCGAATACCTGCAGGAAATTATCGCCTTAAAGAAGAAAACAGATATTGAGAAAAAAGAATATTTACATGAAAACTGGCTGGCGCTAAATTATTACGAACGCTTCGTTTTTACCAAATTAATTACCGGAAGTTTAAGAATCGGCGTAAGCCAAAAATTAATGACACGTGCCTTATCTAAAGCAGAAAATGTTGATGAAGATGCTTTGGCGTATAAATTAATGGGGAATTGGGATCCGAATACAATTACTTTTCAGGAATTGATTTTAGATGAAAAAAGCAGCGATTATTTGTCAAAACCTTATCCTTTTTATCTAGCATATCCAATTGAAGGCGAAGTTGAAAATCTCGGAAATCCGGAAGATTGGTCAGTAGAACATAAATGGGACGGAATTCGGTCTCAAACCATTATCCGTGAAAACGAAATGTATGTCTGGTCAAGAGGTGAGGAGTTAGTAACCGATAAATATCCTGAGTTTAAATCTTTCCTCGGAATTATTCCAAACGGAACTGTTATTGATGCCGAAATTTTAGCTTTCCCCGAAAAGGAAATCGGAACTTTTAATGATTTACAAGCGCGAATTGGACGTAAAACCATTTCGGCGTCTTTATTAGAAAAAGTGCCCGTAATT
This sequence comes from Flavobacterium chryseum, assembly GCF_004362015.1. Taxonomy (GTDB): domain Bacteria; phylum Bacteroidota; class Bacteroidia; order Flavobacteriales; family Flavobacteriaceae; genus Flavobacterium. Next base: position 115,552 of record NZ_SNWW01000003.1, on the reverse strand, counting down.
CTAAAAGCATATGATATTCTGGAATGGGAAGGAAAGGATATTCGAAATTTACCGTATTCTGAACGCAGATTATTATTAGAACAATTATACGATTCGATAAAAGATAAAACACCTCACTTTCAATTATCAGAAAGAGTTTTGCTCCATTCCTGGGAAGATGTAACGAACGAAAGAATGCGAGCCCGCGAAATGAAAAGTGAAGGTTTGATGATAAAGCGCAACGATTCAACTTATCAGGTTGGAAGAAAAAAAGGCGATTGGTGGAAATGGAAAATTGAACCTCTGGTAATTGATGCCGTTTTAACGTACGCCATGCGCGGCCACGGACGACGCTCGAATCTTTTTACCGATTATACTTTTGCACTTTGGCAAGATAATGATAAAGGCGAACGAGAATTAGTCACTTTTGCAAAAGCCTATTCCGGTTTAACCGATGCCGAATTTAGAAAAGTAGATGATTTTATAAAGAAAAACACCTTGGAAAGATTTGGTCCGGTAAGAAGTGTAACGCCACAACTAGTGTTCGAAATTGGTTTTGAAGGAATTGCACTTTCAAAAAGACATAAAAGCGGAATTGCAACACGATTTCCCAGAATTTTGAGATGGCGACAAGACAAAAAAATTGACGAAGCAAATTCAATTGAAGACCTAAAAAGTATGATTTCATAAAAGGTTCAAAGAGACAAAGTAACAAAGTTTCAAAGAAAAAAACTTTAGGAAACAGCTAAACTTTGTCCCTCTGAGCCTTTGCAACTTTGAACCTTATAAAAAAATGAACAGAGACGAATTATATACCATTGCAGAAAACTGGTTTCATACTCAGGGCTGGAAAGCATTTCCGTTTCAAACCCAAACTTGGACAGCGTTTCTACAAGGAAAAAACGGTTTATTAAACGCGCCAACCGGAAGCGGAAAGACGTATGCCTTATGGTTTCCGATCGTTCTTGATTACATGAAGAAAAATCCGGATTATAAAACCAAACACAAACCCGGATTAAAGGCGATTTGGATTACGCCTTTGCGAGCACTTTCTGTAGAAATTAAACAAGCTGCAGACAGAATTGTTCACGATTTAGATACCCAAATGACAGTTGGAATTCGCTCTGGAGATACTTCGCAAAGCGAAAGAGCAAAGCAAAGTAAAAAAATGCCGGATTTGCTTATTACAACACCCGAAAGTTTACAATTGCTTTTAGCATCAAAAGAATTTGCAAAAACTTTTGCCAATTGTTCTGCAATTGTAGTAGACGAATGGCACGAATTGCTAGGAACAAAACGTGGTGTTCAAATGGAACTGGCTTTGTCACGTTTAAAAACAGTTGCACCAAAAATGCGAATTTGGGGAATCTCTGCCACCATAGGAAATCTCGAATTGGCGCAACAAGTATTATTAGGTTTAGATTCTGAAGCTTATCAGAATTCAGTTTTAATCAAAGCCAACATCAATAAAAAAATCAAAGTACTTTCGATATTGCCCGAAAAAATGGACAGTTATCCGTGGCGGGGAAATATGGGTTTACATTTAATTGATGAGGTTGCTAAAATTATCAGAAAAAGCAAAACGACTTTAATTTTTACCAATGTGCGTTCTGCCTGCGAAATGTGGTTTCAGGCAATACTCGAAAAATATCCTGAATTTGCCGGAGATATGGCCATGCATCACGGAAGCATTAGCAGAGAAACCCGTTTATGGGTCGAAAATGCTATTAGAAATGAAGATTTAAAAGTGGTAGTTTGTACTTCGAGTTTAGATTTGGGAGTAGATTTCGCGCCAGTTGAAACCATTATTCAGGTTGGCGGGCCAAAAGGTGTCGCACGTTTTCTGCAAAGAGCAGGACGAAGCGGCCATCAACCGGGAAAAGAAAGTGTTATTTACTTTTTGGCGACACATGCAATAGAACTTATAGAAGCATCTGCACTTAAAAAAGCGGCAGAGAAAACGATTGTTGAAGACCGGATTCCGTACCTGAACAGCTGGGATGTTTTGGTACAATATCTAAATACCCTGGCAGTTTCTGACGGATTTTTTCCGGATGAAATTTATGAAGAAGTTCGAAAAACATTCTGCTATCAAAACATTACTAAAGACAACTGGAACTGGATTTTAAATTTTATCACCAACGGAAGTCAAAGCCTGCAAGCTTACGACGAATTTAAAAAAGTGGAGGTTGAAGAAGACGGACGTTTTAAAATCAACAGCCGAATGATTGCCATGCATCACAGAATGCAAATTGGTACTATTGTGGGCGATGCAGCACTGAACGTTAAGTTTTTAAGCGGAGGTTATATCGGTTCCATTGAAGAATGGTTTGCTTCAAAACTGCAGCCCGGAGATGTTTTTACTTTTGCCGGAAAAAGGCTCGAGCTTTTTCGTGTAAAAAATATGCAGGTTTTAGTACGAAAAGCCGATCCTAAAAAAGCATCAAAAGTAGTAAGTTGGATGGGCGGCCGTATGGCTTTATCCGTACAAATGAGCGAATTGCTTCGGGAAGAATTATATGCTGCAAATACAGATAATCTAACGCCCGAACTAATAGCATTGCAACCTCTTTTTGCAAGACAAAGAAAAGAAAGCATTGTTCCTGATACCAATGAGTTTTTGATAGAAACTTTTAAAACAAGAGAAGGATTTCATGCCGTTTTTTATCCGTTTGAAGGGCGGTTTGTGCACGAAGCTTTGGCGAGTATTCTTTCGTATCGCATTAGTTTGTTGTCACCAATTAGTTTTTCTTTGGCCTATAACGATTACGGATTCGAATTGCTTTCGGATCAGGAAATTGATATGGAAGCTGTTTTTGATAATGATTTACTTTCGTCAGAATATATACATCACGATCTGCAAAAAAGTTTGAATTCTACCGAAATGGCACGAAGAAAATTCAGGGACATTGCCGTAATTGCCGGTTTGGTTTTTACAGGAATGCCCGGAAAACCAGTTAAAACCAAACATTTGCAAAGCGGTTCGCAATTGCTTTTTGAAGTTTTTAGAGATTATGAACCGGACAATCTATTGCTTCAGCAAGCTTATATTGAAACTTTTGAGCATCAATTAGAAGAAGGACGTTTGCTTCAGGCTTTGGAAAGAATTAATAATCAGACAATTGTCTGGAAACAATGCAAAAAGCCAACACCTTTTAGTTTTCCTATAATTACAGATCGATTAAGAGAAAAATTATCGAGTGAAACATTAGCAGAAAGAATCAAAAAAATGACAGCGAGTTATATGAAATAATCTTGACGATTATAAAAAAGGTTACTATATTTAAATATGAGAATTACAATAAACAGCCAAAATTTTATTTTGCATCAATCGGGTGCTGCGTTTTGGGAAGAAAAAAAAATACTTTTAATTTCTGATGTACATTTAGGGAAAGTAGCACATTTTAGAAAACACGGAATTGGAATACCTAAAGATGCTATTTTTGAGAATTTCACAAGATTAAACAACGTTTTAGCATTATTCCGTCCTGAAATAATTATTTTTCTGGGCGATTTATTCCACAGTAAAATAAATAACGAATGGGATTTTTTTGTTGAATGGACAAAACAACATCAGCAAAAAATAATCTTGGTTGAAGGAAACCACGATATTATTTCAAAACAATATTATGCAGATTTGAATATCGAAATTTACAGCGAATTGGTAATAGATCGTTTTTTGTTGACACACCATCCAACAGAAGAAGAAGGACTTTTTAATTTTTGCGGACACATTCATCCCGGAATCCAATTAAGAGGATTGGGCCGACAATTTTTGAGTTTGTCTTGTTTCTTCCAAAAAACCAATCAATTAATTTTTCCGGCTTTTGGTGAGTTTACAGGAAATTCTTATTTAGTTCCCACAGAAAATGACAAAGCATACGCCATCACAAAAGAAGGAATTATTGAAGTAACGATAAATTAATTTAAAGCAAAAGGAGCGCACATTCTAAAAGTCGGAACAATAACTTTGAATGTTTTTGTAGTCGTGAAATTAATCATATTAAAATGACCTTTCATGGCTCCGTAAGGAGATGATAGTAGACAACCTGAACTGTAAGTGTGATTTTCACCTGGTTTTAAAACCGGTTTTTTTCCAATAACACCTTCGCCGTCAACAAATTCTAGATCATTTAAAGAATCAAAAATTTCCCAGTGACGGGAAGTTAACTGAACTGAATCTTTACTGTGGTTTTCGATTGTGATTACATAACTAAAGGCAAAATGAATCTTATAGTTCTTGAAGTAAGTACCTTCAAAACTAGTCAAAACAGAAATTTTTATACCTCGTGTAATCTGAGAAACCATACTAAAGTCGTATATATGTGTGTGTTATAGAGGCAAACTTACAAAAAAAAATCATTGAACAGAAACCTTTAACAATGTTTTAATTGATGATATTTATAGAATTGGCATTGCCTTTTCCAATAACTCGTTCGTAGCGAGCAGAACTTTCTTTATAATAAACCAGTATAGTATATTCATTTTCTGTTTGGTAGAAATTGCCATCAATCGCATTTTCATAATCAATTATACCTTTTTGGTCTGCAATTGTATATTTAAAATTGGTAAAACCTTGTTTAATCATTACCGCTTTTTCATAAACTCCTTTATCCTGATTATAGTCCATTTTATATTCCGGAGATAAGCTGTAATTGCTGAACATTCCTGTAATATAAATGTCTTTGTTTAATCTGAAAGTGGGAGCAGAAAGCGTAAAGTAAACCCACGCATAATCTGCTTCAATAGAATTATCAGATGCATTAATATTTTTTACGACAAAATTCCCGTTTACATCCTGATAATTCGTGTAAATCTGGTTGGCTCTTGCCTGATTGGTATATAAATAAGAGTTGTAAATATCATTATTAGTGCCAACTTTTCCCACATTGTTGCTGGCAGAACGAATGTCTTTATTTTCAAAATATAAAAATTCGTTTCCGCCCCAAAATTGGGTTTCTTTATCATATTTGTAAACCATTTGGTTTCCGATCGTATATTGAGGAACTATATTTTTAATTCCGGTATTAAAGTCACTGTTTTGCAATAATAAAACTCTAACATTTTGCAACGGATTTTGAAAAACAATATCATTCGAAAGTATCGAGAAATCCAGATTTTGCTTATAATCAATATTGCTGAGGTTTCGGCTTCGTTTTACCTGAGCGGCAACCGTAGCATGGTCTTCGTATAAAATAAATTTTCTCGAAAAAACAACTTCTTTATCTTCATTTAGAATTTTAAGTATATAATTACCTGAAATGCGCAATTGAGTCGTGAATTGGTTTGGAAAAGCCAATCTGTAATGCGAATAAACCTGAAGTGTATTGAAAGAATTCGAATAATCAGTAATTCTTTGATTATCAAAACCTGTTACGTAATCCGTTTTAGGAATATCAGTTGGTTTCCAGTTATAATTGCAGTGTGTTACTTCAAAATAATAATTAGCTTCATTGCCAAATAAATCATCAAATTGAAATTCAAAGGAAGAACCTAATTCAAATATCGGCACAACATTACTTCCGCCCTGAACAAACGTAACGGTTTTAATATTATAAGGAGGAACTACTTCAGTTTGAATTTCCTGGGCTGTCGCCGAAGCAAAAATGAAAAACAAAAGAAGGTTTTGAAATAAAAATTTTGGCATCTTATTATGTTCTAAGATTGTAAATATAACAATTTATATAACGAAAAATAAGACATTTTATTTTTAGAACAATTATTAAGAACCCAAAATGTATTCTAAATTAACTTCGATTTCATCGTTAACAAAACTTTCTTCTAAAAGCGAATCAGATAACAGCTTTTTGTTTTCCTGCAGTTTAATTATTTTTTCCTCAACCGTATTTTTAGAAATAAACCGGATCACGTTTACTTTATTCAATTGTCCAATTCGGTGCGCTCTTCCAATACCTTGTTTTTCAGCAAAAGGATTCCACCACGGATCTAAAAACAAAACATACGAAGCTTTTGTAATATTCAAGCCAACGCCACCGGCTTTGAGCGAAATAAAAAACAACAATGGTTCTTCGTTTTCCTGAAACAGATTCACTTGTTGTTCTCTCTTGTTGGCTGGAGTTTCGCCTGTAATTTCACAAAATGCTATTTTATTTTCCTTGCACCAAGTCGTGTAAAAACTCAAATTAGTAACAAAGGAGCTAAAAATGATCGTTTTTTGTTTCCCCTTAACTAAACTCTCCAGATAATTAGTAACCGCAATATATTTTCCGGAATCAATTTCAGATTCCTGATCTATCATTTTTGGGTGATTACTCAGCTGTCTTAACTTCATTAACGTATTAATAATGCTAATTTTGTCAGGACTTGATCCATCTGTTTTTAGTAAAAAATTGCGAGCTTTAGATTTTTCCTGCTCATATAATTTTTCCTGTTCAGGATCCATATCGCAATAATAAATCTGTTCCGTTAATTCGGGTAAATCTTTTAAAACCTGTTCTTTAGTTCGTCTTAAAATATAAGGCTGAATGATGTTTTTTAATTCGGCTAAACTATTTTCATCTTGCTTTTTCTCAATCGAAATTTTAAAATTCTCTGCAAAAAAAGCATAACTGCCCAAAATATCCGGATTTATAAACTGCATTTGTGACCACAAATCGTCTAGTGAGTTTTCGATAGGTGTACCACTTAAGGCAATTTTATGAGCCGTATTTATTTTATTAATGGCCTTAAAAATCTTAGAGTTTTTATTTTTAATGTATTGGCTTTCATCCAAAATTAAATAGCGGAAATTATATTTTTCTAAGATTGAAATATCACGATGAATAATGCTGTAACTCGTAAAAATTAAATCTGACGACTCTAAACGGTTCACTAACAATTTCCTATCGTTACCAATATACTGCATTTTTGAAAAATGCGGCGTAAATTTTGAAGCTTCGTTGTACCAGTTAAAAACCAATGAAGAAGGCAAAACAATCAGTGTTTTTAAAGGTTCTCTTTCAACAATAGTTTCATTTTGAAACAAATCAAAATTCGTGGTTTTGGTTGTAAATCCTAATTGTTCCTGAACAGCAACCAGAACAGCCAAAGTTTGTAATGTCTTTCCAAGCCCCATATCATCAGCAAGACAAGCGCCTAAATTCGAATTAAAATGACCCAAAAGCCATTTTACACCATCAATTTGATAAGGTCTTAAAGTTGCTTTTAGCAAATCAGAAGATACATATTCCGCCTTATAAATGGGTTCTGCATCGTTTTTGATTTCCGGAATTGCATCCAAAGCAGCAAAATTACTTTTACGCAAAAGGAGATCGCCATTTTCTGTATTTGCCAATTTTGCAAGCGAACGATATTTGCTAAACCATTCTAACGGAATCAAAAAATAGTTTCCGTCAGGCAATAAAAACAGTCTTTCTTTGCTTTTTATATTCGGGATAATCTCGCTGAAGTTGATCGTAAAAGGACCAACGGTAATGATTATTTTGATGTCAAACCAATCTGCTTTTGTTTCTTTTGAAATTGAAACAGTATGGTTTTCTGTAATGATTTCTTTGCTTTCCAGTTTCAAATTCTGAATTGTAAAGCCTAAGTTTTCCAGTTCTTCTTTACGATCAATAACCAACTGAATATTGGCGAAAGGATCGTAAGTTTCTGCATCAAAATTCCATCCGAATAATTCGTTTTTGATTTTTAGGAAACCAAATTCAAGTAATTTGTTTGTATATAAAATTTCATCAGCACTTCGTTTAAACTGAATTATTTTAGGTTCATTAATAATACTAAAATCAACGAACGAATGTGTTTTCTTTGTTTTGCTGGCATCAAATAAATATCCGTTATAATCAAAGTAAAGGTTGAGGTAATAGCAATTTTTGAAGAAATCGTAAACGGGCTGAATCGTACATGAAATGATTGTATCACGATGTTCGATTTCAAAACCAGTAGCTTCGATATTAATTTTTTTGGCTATTTCAGGAATGAAATTCTTAAAATAATTATCAACTAATTTTGAAGGTATTTCGATTGATTTTTTCTTTAAAAAAGGCGAAAGTTTTTTAGCATTAAGGTCTTTTAACTGCCCTAATTTTTTATCAATAATTAGCCATCCCGGCTCATCTAAAAGAATTTCAATACTACTATTCATGGGTAAAAATGTAGTTTCGTTTTCTTTTAAAGAAAGGGTATAAGTGATTCCTTCGTCGTGTTTATCAAATTGAATTTGAGGTTCAAAATAAAGTGGATTAATATCGACTCTGGAACGAAAAAAATCCTTTTCAAGTCCCATGTTAAGAGATAACGGAAATTGTTCCTGCACAATTAGAGTGTAAAAGCAATCTAAATTTAGTTGCAAATGCTGGCGAATGGCAAAATCAATTTTGGAATCTTTTTGCAAATCAGCAATTGTTTTTGCCGATTTGACTTTTGTACTAAATTTTTTGAAAATAAACTCAGGTTTTAAAGATTCGCAAACGGTGAGTATTTTTTTTGTATTCGAATCTAAATTTTCAACAATTCCAAAACTTTCAAGTACATCAGCACTTGCTTTTTTGTTTAAATATTTAATTTCATCGGTATTCTCAACGATGTAAGCTGTTGGAGTATAAATGTTCAGATTTTTTTCAAAACTGATGTCAAAACAAAACTGAAATGATTTAGAAGGTTCCAAGAGTAGGGATTTGGTTTGGTGGATTTGAGAAGTTGGCTAAAATTTAAAAAGTTTTCAAAATAGTAATAAATTGAAAACTTTTTAAATGTATTTATTATGAGAAAAAATCTAATTATTTTGATTTTCCGGTTTGAAACAAAGAGGAATAATTTCTCCTTTTGCCAAACAATATTTTTCTACCAATTCCGGTGACATTTTATTAGTATAATCTTCTTCAATTACGATAAAACCAATGCTTCTTAATTTGTCAAAATAATCACGGCCATAAATACGAACGTGATCGTATTGACCAAATATTTTAGCACGCTCTTTTTGATCTGTAATAGTATCATCGGCAAAAGTAACTTCACGTGATAAGTCTTGTGGAATTTGAAGAATCGCCATTCCACCCGGTTTCAATACACGAAATAATTCCTGCATTGCTTTTGTATCATCCGGAATATGTTCTAAAACGTGATTACATAAAATGACATCATATTCGTTGTCTTTAAAAGGCAAATTGCAAATGTCTGCTTTTACATCTGCCAAAGGCGAAAGCAAATCGGTTGTCGTATAATCAAGGTTTTTTTGCTTGCGGAATAATTTATAAAAAGCTTGTTCCGGAGCAAAATGAAGCACTTTTTTTGGTGCAGTAAAAAAATCAGTCTGATCGTTTAAATACAACCAAAGCAAACGGTGTCTTTCTAACGAAAGTGTACTTGGTGAAAGCACATTGTTACGTTGTTTTCCGTATCCGTAAGGCAAAAATGATCTAAAACTTTTCCCGTCAATAGGGTCAGTGTATTTGCTTCCTTTTAATGATAAAGCTAAAATTGGACGCGCCACATAACTCAAACGAATTAATAATGGGCGTGGTATTGTATTTAAAATAAGCTTAAAAATTTTTTTCACGGCTAAATAGATTTGAACACGAATTTCACGAATTAACACTGATTAAATGTTGTGTGAAATTTCACGAACCTTTGATTTGGGTTAAAGTATTATTCTTTTGTATTTGAGGCTGTCTTCTCCAAAATTAGTAATCCTAATTTGTTTTTTGAAGCAGCTAAATAATTTAATGTTTGTTTTATTTCACTTGTTGATAACGCTGCTAGTGCTTTTAATTCTAAAATTAACAGAATTTATTTAGTGTAATTTTCAGCCTAACAATAATCCGTGCTAATTCGTGAAATTCGTGTTATAATACCAACGGCACTTTTCTGAATTCATCTTCTTCATTGCTTTCAATTCCTAAAGCTTTGTAGATATAATAGAAAGTCGATAATATTTCTGGTTTTCCGTCGATTAGGGCCACATCATGTTCGAAATGCGCGCTTGGTTTTCCATCAGCAGTCAGGATTGTCCAGCCATCTTTTAGTTGTTTGATGTTTCTTGTTCCCATATTAATCATTGGCTCAATGGCAACAACCATTCCTTCAACAAAAAGTTTTCCACGACCGCGTTTTCCGTAATTTGGCATTTCAGGTTCTTCGTGCATTTTTTTCCCTAAACCGTGTCCAACCAATTCGCGTACCACTCCGTAACCGTGAGATTCAGTATATTTTTGAATCGCGTTTCCAACATCTTCAACACGATTTCCAGCTTTAAATTCTCTGATTCCTACGTAAAGAGATTCTTTAGTAATCTGCAAAAGTTTTTTAGTTTCCGGAGCAACTTCTCCAATTTCAAAACTGTAAGCGTGATCACCGTGATATCCGTTTTTAAAAGCACCACAATCAACAGAAATTACATCTCCGTTTTTCAGAGGAGTATTATTAGGAATTCCGTGTACAACTTGTGCATTCGGACTCATACAAAGTGAGTTTGGGAAATCATATAAACCTAAAAAGCTTGGAACTGCTCCGTGATCACGAATAAATTCCTCAGCTAATTTGTCAAGATGTAATGTGGTAACTCCTTCTTTAATTTCAGAAGCAATCATTCCTAATGTTTTAGATACTATCAAAGCACTTTCGCGCATTAATTCGATTTCTTCTCTATTTTTTGGGATAATCATATTTTTCAGATTTTCAGTTCGCAAAAGTACGATTTTAATATTATTTTTTGTCTAAAATTTCTGCGATGAATTAGTTTTTTTGCCACGAATTTCTCGAAGTATAATTTAATAAAATTCTTGAAGCAAATGCATTTCGTGGAAATTATTGCAATTTGTGGCAAACCTTTAAATTGCAGGGTTATCATTCTTTTTAGTTTAATATCTCAGAAAAAACGTAAATTAGTAATAGTTAAAACGAATGAAATTATGGAAACGTCAATAGATCAGGAAAATATATCGAAACAAAAAGCTTTAAACAAAATGAAAAATAACGCTCTGGCACTTTTAGGTGTTGCGGTGTTGTTGTTTATTGTTGCCATTTATTTTAAAATTCCAATTTTGCAGGCTTTTAGCGAAGCTGCAATGGTAGGTGGAATTGCAGATTGGTTTGCTGTTGTGGCATTATTTCGTCATCCGCTGGGAATTCCGATTTGGCATACGGCAATTATTCCGGTCAAGAAAAATGAAATTGGAGAGAATTTAGGAAGTTTTGTTTCTGAAGAATTTCTGAATCGGGAAAAATTAGAAATTAAATTAGACGAATTCAATTTTGCTTCAAAAGCTTCAGATTGGCTTTCACAAAATGAAAATGCCAATAAAATTGCCAGTTCGATCGCATTAAATATTATTCCGGGAATTTTAAAAACGATAAAAGATGAAGACATTAAGCGATTCATTCAGTTTCAGTTTAAAGAAAAATTAGAGGCTATTAATTTTGGAGATTGGGTTGCACTGGCTTTAGAACCTTTACAAAACGGTGAGGTTAAGGATCAACTGCTGACCAATCTTTTGGTAGTTATGAGTGAAGAATTGACGAATAATAAAGATTTGATTCGGAAAAAAGTAAAAGAGTCAACGCCTTTTTTAAGTTTTGGTCTTGCCGATAAAAGTATTTCAGAAGGTGTTTTTAACGGATTGGCCGATTTTTTAAACGAAGCTAAAAATCCGGAAAGCGCGGTAAGAATCAAAATAGATGAATATGTTTATGATTTTCTGGATAAAGTAAAAAACTCTGAAGAAATGCGAATCAAGATCAATAATCTAATTATGGGTTTTGCGGGCAAAAAAGAGGTTCAGGATTATATTAACGGAATTTGGGATGAAATAAAACTTTCGATTTCAAGAGATATTGAAAGAGGTGATGACTCTTCTATAAAAAATAATATTGCAAATCTGATTCAGGGCTTCGGCAGCGGAATTCAGGAAGATCCTGTAATGATCGATAAAATCAATAATTTCATTAAAAATGATTTGTTATCTGTGCTTTTGAACAATAAAAAAGTAATTGGAGATTTAATTTCTTCAACAGTAAAAAGCTGGGACGGAAAAGAAGTTTCTGAAAAATTAGAATTAGAAATTGGAAAAGACCTTCAATACATCAGAATCAACGGAACTTTGGTTGGCGGAATGATTGGGCTTATAATTTATGGAGTTGAGCAGCTTTATCATCATTTCATTATTTGATGAATTTTTGGTAGTTAAAACAGATAGTTGTGTCATCTCGACGGAGGAGAGATCACATGCGTAACTCTACAAAGATTGGCGAATTTCTTTCTGGAATTTCTAGTGTGATTTCTCCTTCGTCGAAATGACAAAACGAGATTAAAACAAAAAAGAGACAAATTCTAAAACTTGTCTCTTTTTTTTATTTTGAATAAAATGTTTTTACAATAAAGAATGACAAGTCATTGCAGCAGGTTGCTGAACACCCATTAATTCCAGAATAGTAGGAGCAATGTCACCTAAAACCCCATCGTTGATATTTTTTAATTGTTTGTCAACTAAAATGATCGGCACAGGGTTGGTTGTGTGAGCTGTATTCGGGCTTCCGTCAGGATTAATCATTGTTTCGCAATTTCCGTGATCGGCAATTACGATAGTGGTGTAATCATTGGCAAGAGCAGCTTCAATAACTTTTTTCACACAAACATCAACCGCTTCGCACGCTAAAATTGCAGCACTCATGATTCCGGTATGACCTACCATATCACCGTTTGCAAAATTCAGACATACAAAATCAACTTCGTTTTTATTTAACTCAGGAATAAGAGCGTCTGTAAGTTCAAAAGCACTCATTTCAGGTTGTAAATCGTAAGTGGCAACTTTTGGAGAATTTCGTAAAATTCTTGATTCTCCTTCAAACGGAACTTCTCTTCCGCCTGAAAAGAAAAATGTTACGTGCGGATATTTCTCTGTTTCGGCAATACGAATTTGTTTTTTGCCTGCTTTTTCTAAAACTTCACCAAGAGTTTCGGTAATATTATCTTTGTTATAAACCACTTTTACGTTTTGATACGTTTCATCGTAGTTGGTAAGCGTTACATAATACAAGTTTAATTTGTGCATGTTTTGCTCATGAAAGTCCTGCTGAGAAAGTGCTTCTGTAAGTTCACGACCTCTGTCAGTTCTAAAGTTAAAGAAGATTACAACATCGCCTTCAACAATTGTTGCCAATGGTTTTTCCTGCTCATCAACCATTACAATTGGTTCAATAAATTCATCTGTAACATGATGTGCATAACTATCCAGAACACTTGCAACTGCATTTTGAGATGGTGTTCCGTGAGCATTTACAACCAAATCATAAGCCTGTTTTACACGTTCCCAACGTTTGTCACGGTCCATTGCATAATAACGACCAATGATCGACGCAATTTTTACCGGAGTTTCTTTAATATATTCTTCAAGATCGTGAATGTATTTTGCTCCGGATTTCGGGTCAACATCACGTCCGTCAGTAAAAGCATGAACGAAAACATTTTCAAGGCCATATTCTTGAGAAGCATCGATTAATCCGCGTAAATGCGAAGTATGTGAGTGAACTCCACCATCAGAAACCAATCCTAAAAAGTGTACTTTTTTATTATTTTGTTTGGCGTAAGTAAAAGCATCAACAAGTACTTGTTCCTTGGCAAGTGTTTTGTGCGCAACAGCCAGATTTATTTTAGCTAAATCCTGATATACAATTCTTCCGGCACCAAGATTCATGTGGCCAACCTCGCTATTTCCCATTTGACCTTCAGGCAAACCAACGTTTAAACCATCAGTTCTAAGTTGTGCGCTTGGGTAATTTTGATAAAGACTGTTTATAAAAGGAACGTGTGCATTGTCTATTGCAGAAACTTTAGGGTCAGGAGATTTTCCCCAACCATCTAAAATCATAAGTATAACTTTTTTGTTCATGATTTTTGTTTTCTACAAAGATAAGCCATTTATAAAACTTGCAAAGAAAGCATTGTTACAATTATGTTTAATAAAATGAACTGTATTTAAAAATATTAAATTAATTATATAAGTCTTTATTTTTTAAAATTAATTCAGAACTAGGCTCTCTTTCTAATCTTATTTTTGACGGCATTGTAGTCAATAAAATATTTTACACTTATAGAAAAAACGTGTTTTAAGGAATCGTTCGTAAGTAAGTTCGTTACGTTGTGCTTGAAATCTTTATCAATAATCCGTTCAAAATTTGAAGCATTATTTCTGTATAATGCAGAAAGCTGACTTCCCGGCGCAAACCACCATGAATACGATAAATCTGCATTCCAGGAATAAAAACTCGAGTTTTTGTTCTCCGTATACTGAGCATAAGGATCTAAAGTTCCGTCTTGTTGAAGCTCAAGAATATTCTTGTTTTCAGCCGAAGACCAATATTGGCGCACCGCTAAATTAAGCGTCATTGCACTGTTTATAGCATATTTTCCGGCTAAGGTATTGGCATAAGTAATTACATCTCTGTTCGCAAAAATGATTTTATCAGTTGTAGTTTCATTATCATCGTCATCAAAACTGTCAATATATCCTTTGTTGTTATTTCTTTTTAAAAAGCTAAAAGTATATGTCAGCAAAAGCTTATCGTTAAAGCGATATCTCGGACCAATATCAACACCATAGGCAACTCTTCCGGGTTCATCGGCAAAAATAATGGTAGGATTTAAATCTAAAGCAAATTTGTAATTGTAATTTGTTGAGATGCTAAACCAAGATTCTATTCTTTTCGGAATTGCTACATATCGGTTATCGGCTCTTGGTTCGTAATAATCGTAACATTCTACAGGATAAACGGTAATCCCCATTCCGTAATAATTATTTTTTACAGTCGTCAGGTTTATATTGGCATTGATACTGTTATCCTGAACTTTACCGGAATCTTTATTGAATTCGGCATACATATTATAATTAATCTTAAAACTGTTGAAAAGCTTTGTAGGGTTTAAGATTCTATAATTGGCATTTCCGTAAAAGTTATAAAAATTTGTATAGAAGTTAATTCCCAAATCATTTGGATCAAAATCTTTCGTAACAAAATCAGTACCAAAACTATAACGATACTTACCGCTTGTTTCGGCAAGGCTAATGGTGGAATAAAAACCAGTTTTATCTTCCGGCGCATTTATAGTACTGTATTTTACATTTCCAAATAAATTATACGTATTTGCTTTTGTGTTTAAATCCCAGGCAATGCCTGTTACGTTGGCATCGCGATAATGTGCATTTCGGGAAACATTAGTATTAATAAGTGTTACTGAAGAATTTTTACGAAAACGCTGATCTAAAACCAAAACATTATAATTGGTCAAAGGTTCTACAATTTCACGTCTGGTTGCGCCGGTTATAGTATCTTTTATCGTGGCGAATGTTTTTTCAGTTACTGCATTTAAAATCCCAACTCCTAATCCGTTTTTCGTTCTTCCGGAAACTTTCAAAGCATTAATAAGATTTACGTTCTGAACCGTTTCGATTATTTCTTCATTATCATTCAAATCCGGTTCAACAGAAGGTTTTCCTCCAATTCTTCTCGAATAGAACATTTTTCCTTTATTAAACAAATCGGTTCCTTCGGTAAAAAAAGCTCTATTTTCATTGAACTCCTGCTCAAACGGACCTAAATTTAAAATCTGATCATCATATTTAGTCTGTCCAAAATCCGGAATCAAAATAGCATCTAGCGTAAAAGCATCGTTAATTCCGTACTTAATATCCATTCCGCCTTTTATCGTACCATATGTTTTTTGACCATCGCTGGCATTTAAATAATAAGAAGCATACGGCATAAAAAACAATCGAGTAGGAGGTTTGATGTTTTCAATTCCTTCCAGATTACCATTTTGTTGCGTAAAGGTGCCTACTTTAGTATCAATTATAGACCATGTGTATTTTCTGCGTTCGCGTTTTATTTCTCTAAAAAAATTAATTCCCCAGGTTTGTTTGTTTTCTCCTGAAAATCGCAAAGCCGCATACGGAATTTTCATTTCTACAATCCAGCCTTTGTCTGTTATTTTTGCTTTGCTAATCCACACAGCGTCCCAGGAATAATCTTCGCCAATGGCATCCGTCATAATACATTCACCCTGAACATCGGCGGCAGAAACAAAAAATTCAAAATTTTGCTGACCATCATTAAAACCATTAATAAAAACGCCAAAAATATCAGCAGTTCCAAAATTATCGCGTTGCGAAATTTCTTTTAAAATTTTATCAGGCTCATCATCATACATAATCGCACCAATATAAATTGCGTCATTATTGTATAAAACTTTAATATCAGTTTTTTTAGAATCGGGTATAGGTTTTCCGTTATCGGGATCAAACATAACAAAGTCTGAAGCTGTTGCTGCATTTTCCCACGCTGCCTCATCCAACTTTCCGTCAACAAGAATATTTTGCGAAATAGATTGTGCTTGCAGTGTTTTCTTTTGGCTATAGCCTAAAAAAGAAGAAAACAGAAGACATAAAAAAGCTATTTTTCTCATGACAATTTTAAAGAAAGTAATTATTAATGGATGATTTGTTGGAATAATAGACTCACTTTTAATCTAAAAGTTACAGTTTTCGAATGTAAAAGTACTGTTTTCTTATATTTTCTTTAAGAAAGTCTTACAAAACGTTTAGATTTTTAGCAGAAGTAAATATCCTACAGAAACGCCCTTTTTTTGTTAATAATGTTAAATTTTAATGAAAAAGTGCCTGATTTTCAGAGTTCTATTTTGTCAAGTTTGAAATTTTTATACTTTTGCCCTACCCAAATTTATTATTAACCTAAAGAGATTCAATGATTTACAAAATTTATCCACTAGTGGTGTTTTTGCTATTGTCTTTTGGAAAAGACACAAAAAGCACCCCCGAATTAAAAGAGGTAACTGCAAAAAGTTTTGCCATGGTTGAAAAGGTTTCTATTGATGCTAAAATTGAAAGCATTTATAGTACATTAAATCCTAACCATTTTAAGTTACCAGAATTACGAACTTTTTCTGAAGCTCTAAAAGGTTTTTACTTATTGAAAGAAAAAGGATTAATTCAAAAAGACATTTTAACTTTAATTGATTTTAGTTTATCATCAAACACCAAACGTCTTTGGGTGATTGATTTGTCGACTAATACAATTTTATTTCAGTCTTTAGTTGCTCACGGCAGAAATACCGGAGAAGAATTTGCAACTGCATTTTCAAATACCAATTCATCTTTTAAAAGCAGCCTTGGTTTTTATTCTACCGGCGAAATTTATAAGGGAAAACATGGTGCTTCACTACGTTTAGATGGTTTGGAAAGAGGTTTTAATGACAATGCCCGCGAAAGAGGAGTTGTTATGCACGGAGCAGATTATGTTTCTGAGTCATTTATCAGAGACCACAAAAGATTAGGCAGAAGCCAGGGTTGCCCGGCACTACCAGTTGAATTGACGGATGAAATAATCCAAACTATTAAAAATAAATCGTGTTTGTTTATCTATCATCCATCAAGAACTTTTACGATGGAAGAAAAACTAATGTCTTAGTTTAGCATACAAATCCGAATCTAAATTATAAATATCAGCTCTGAACAGGAGCTGATTTTTTTTGCTCCAAGCCGTCCAGTACCATTGATATAAAGCATATTTTTTGGTTATTTTGATGTTTATCGTTTTCTTGGTTTCGATAATCGAATCGATTTTTTCTTTAGACCAATTATTAGATGTGGTGTCATTTAAAATATGCTGCGCTAATTCTAGCGGGTTTTCAATACGAACACAGCCTGAACTTAGTGAACGGTTATTTCTTCCAAAATAATTACGGTGATTCGTATCGTGCAAATAAACACTATGATGATTTGGGAATAAAATCTTCATTAAACCCAAAGAGTTATTGTATCCCGGGCTTTGTACGTATCTATAGCTATGAGGTTTGTTTGCATTCCACGCTCTAGGATCTACTTCATGACCGGCAGAATCAAATATCGTAATGTGTTTTCTGGCTAGATAATTTCTGTTTTTTTTCATTTCCGGAACAATATCTTCTTTCAAAATAGTTGGCGGAACTGTCCATGTAGGATTAAAAACGACTGTTCTAAGTCTTGATGTTATAATAGGAGTTCTTCTTTTGCTTGTTCCTACCACAACATTTCTTGCTGCAGTAGTGTCTTGGTTTTCAACGACATTCAAGCTGTAATTGGGGATGTTAATAATAAAATAACTTTCTCCTAAATCACTGGTGTACCATCTCCAACGCTCTAAATTAGCAATGATTTGCTGTTTTCTTTTTTCTTTAGAAAAATTCAAAGCACTCATCGTTCCTGCGCCAATAACGCCATCAGCAGCCAAGCCGTGTCTTTCCTGAAATTTTTTTACAGCTTCAAAAGTTTTTTTGTCGTAAATTTTTGTCAGGCTGTCTTTTCCTTTAAGATCTTTCCAGAATAAAAGTCTTTTTTTGATGTTAATTAAGGCATTATTAGTGTCTTTGAAAGTTATTTTCTCTGCAGATTTAATGCTGTCTATCTTTTCATCAGGAAAAGTATTGATGATTTGAAGCGCGCTTAATAATTGCTTATACGTCTGAGATTTTGGCTGAATATTTTCAACAATGCTGTCTAATTTGTTTTTATTAAAAGCTTTTACAAGAACATTATTTACATCAAAAGGTTTGTCTGCTAAGTCCCAGTCTGGATATAATTTCTTAGGATCCAGTTTGCCTTTATACAAGTGTTTTAGATATAATTCAAAATTATATGTTAGTAATATGTCATAAGTACCCAGCTCTTTATCGTTTAAAGCACTGATTCTTTTCTCATATTTTTCAAGGGTTGAAGCTTTATAATCATTTGGATTTAAACCTAATTCTTCAGCTTTCTTTAATTGAGACAAAACATATTTTCTCTTTTTAAGATTTCCCCAAACGGTTTTATTTCCTGATGATTTATAAAATTGCTGAAGTGTTTCACTTTTAAATGTATTTATCAATACAGTATCAATTGCAACTTTTCTTTCATCAGTAAGTATGATGGTTGGAGGAGGAGTTATTTTTCGGGGAAGAGCTTTTGGCTCCTTTTTGCAACTAATAAAAACACATATTACCAACAGAAAGTAAAGTTTCTTCATTTTATAATTTTTTAGACATTAAATAATGTTCGCCCACATCTTTGATATCAAATGGTGCGCCAATTATTTGGTAATTCATTTTTTTGTAAAATCCCACAGCAGCTGTTCTGGCGTTAAACCAGATTAAATCAACATTTTTTTCTTTGCAATAATTTTCACAATGTAAAACTAAAGCTTCTCCAAATCCTTTTTTTTGATGCGTTTCTAAAACTGCCATCCCCCGAATTTGAGCCTGGTTTTTTTCGGCAAATATAATGTTGCTTTGAGAGAATAATGAAATAATTCCTGTTAATTTATCGTCGTCAAATAACCCGAAATGATGTGTAGTATCTAAATCGTCTCCTTCAAATATGCAGGTTTCAATAGGTTTTCCGTTTCTAAGAACAGGTTGACGAACGATATAAGTTTCTTTTGAGGGTATTTCTTTAATGAGATTCATAATTTGTAAAAAATAAATAAATGTATAACATTTTAGTTTTAAATAGGTTATAAGAAATAGTTGTTTTTAATTAATTTTTTTTCAAAAAAAGCTTGTTTTGAACTGAACTTATTTTTTATATTTGCACCAGTAATGCGAAAGTAGCTCAGTTGGTAGAGCTCCAGCCTTCCAAGCTGGTTGTCGCGAGTTCGAGCCTCGTCTTTCGCTCTAAAAAACCGAAACTTAATTGTTTCGGTTTTTTTATCAAAATTAAATAATTTTTTGATTTTTATTTTTTAGAATCATTTATTTGTTTATATTTGCACCCTGTTAATGCGAAAGTAGCTCAGTTGGTAGAGCTCCAGCCTTCCAAGCTGGTTGTCGCGAGTTCGAGCCTCGTCTTTCGCTCTTCAAAATCCTCAAACAATTTGTTTGGGGATTTTTTTTGTTTTTACCATTAAGATATTAAGAAAATAAAGGATTAAATGTAATTCTTAATGTTGAAAATGCTTTGTTAAGAAGTTAAGCTTAATTTTCTTAATATCTTAATGGTAAAAAAAAACTTTAATTTAAACTACTCAAATCACTTTCAGTTTCTAACTCTTTTGGAGATTCATTTTGTAAAAATAAGCGTGCGGATAAATTCCCCTTTAGCGTAATTTTTTCTCCTTTTACTTCAAGCCAGCTTCCTTCTCTCAAACCCAAAACCGGAATAGCATTAAAAGCATGAAATTCCTTAATTCTAGTTTCGCGGGTTTCGCCCATATGTTTTGATTGTGTATCAGGATCTAAATAATGCGGATTTAAATTGAAAGGAATTAATCCTAAAGTCTGAAAACTTGGCGGATAAACAATCGGCATATCATTCGTGGTTTGCATCGATAATCCGCAAATGTTACTTCCGGCGCTTGTTCCTAGATACGGAGTTCCGTTTTTAATGGTTTCAGCAAGTAGCTGCATTATGTTTTGTTGGTATAACTGACTTACGAGTAAAAAAGTATTTCCGCCTCCGGTAAAAATACCTTCTGCGTTTTTTACCGCGTTTTCTGCATTTTCGAACTCATGAATTCCTTTTACAGAAATGTTAATTGTTGCAAATGCCTGTGCGACTTTCTGCGTATATTCAGTATGCGAAATTCCGCCCGGACGCGCATAGGGAATAAATAGTATGCTTTTGCAATTTTTAAAATGAACTTGTAAAGTTGGTAATAAATACTGTAAATAACTGCCTTCGTGCAATGTAGATGTACTGGCAATGATAATGCTTTTCATAAATTTTAAACTCAGATTATACGGTTAAAGGTATTAAAAACTACATTTTTAAGCTAAAAAAAGTTGGGTTTAATTAACATTTTTTTACCATGCTCTTAATACTAAATTTGGAAGACATTAGGATATTTTTACATTTTAAGAATAATTCTAATTTTATTTTATTTTGATCAACAAAGTTTTTTGTTTTTTAGTAATTATTTTGAGTCAGACTTCCTGGTCTCAAAATCAGGATCGTTCTATTATAAACGGAAAAATCATTTCTAATACAAATGATTTGGAAGGTGTTTATGTAGTAAATGCTCAAACTGAAACGATGGTAGCGACAAGTGCCGACGGATCTTTTTCGATTATGGCTAAAGCAGGAGATACACTTGTTTTTTCATCCATACAATTTAAAGAAAATAGGGTTTTGCTAACTCCTGAAAATTTCTCTGATCTAAATTTTACAGTGAAATTAAATCTCGTAATGCATCAATTACAAGAGGTAATTATTAAAACATACGGTAATATTAATGCTGTCGCTTTAGGGATTGTTCCTGCAGGACAAAAAAAATACACTGAAGCAGAAAGAAAACTCCATACTGCAACAGCTTTAAACGCAACTGCAAATGCGGGATCGATGGCTGGAGGATCTATTTCTGCAGATCCTTTATTAAATTTCTTTTCCGGACGTACGGCAATGCTGAAGAAAGAAGTGGCGGTTGAGAAAAAAGAAACTTTCATGAGGCTTTTAGAGAATATGTTTAGCCTTGACCATTTCGTTAATCGATTAAAAATCCCTCATGAATATGTAAAAGGATTTGAATATTATGCTGTAGATAATGATAAGTTTACGGCTATTTTAGATTCTAAAAACAGAACTTCAACAGAGTTTCTCCTTGGAGAACTAGCTGTTAAATACAAAGAAATACTTGCTATTGAAAACAAATAAAGCACTACTCCTAATACTATTCTGCATTTTTCAAATTTCGTTTGGACAAACTAATGGCGCAAAGGAAATTCCAGGTCAGATTTTTGAGCAATCGACTTCTGTCGAAGGCGTAAATATTATCAATAATACAACTCAGGTTACTACGGTTTCTGATGCAAACGGAATGTTTTCGATTGTGGTTCGGGAAGGAGATGTATTGGTTTTTTCATCAGTTAACTTAGAGACGCTTCAACGCAGAATTAGTGCTGAGGATTTAAAGTCTGCTTCGCTTCAGATAAAAATGACTGCTAAAGAAATTGAATTGAAAGAAGTTGTGGTGAATGAAAATGCAAATATCAATGCCGCAAATCTTGGGATTATTTCGCATGACCAGAAAAAATATACGCCGGCAGAAAGAAAAGTGTATACAGCACAATCGACGCCGGGCGATATGTTATTGAATGCTATTTCAGGAAGAACTTCCATGCTTAAAAAAGAAGTTAAAATCGAAAAAAAGGAGGCGCTTTTCAGAAAAATGGAATATCTTTTTGATGAGAATTATTACACAGAAAGATTGAAAATTTCAGTACAAGACATTAAAGGATTTCAATTTTATTGTATAGATGATGCCGAATTTGCTGTATCTTTGGATAGTAAGAACAAAACGATGAGTATGTTTTTAATAACCGATTTAGCCAGAAAATATCTAAAAATTTTAGAAAATGAAAAATAGCCTTAAAATACTCGTTGTGTGCCTATTTTGTCAAATTATGATGGGACAAAATTCAAGAAAACCATTACACGGACAAGTTATAAATAAATCGCTTGCCATAGAAAGTGGTTATGTGATGAATGTAAATGCCAATGTAAGAACTTTTATTGGTTTAAACGGATTGTTTGATATCATGGCAAGGCCTAAAGATACTTTGTTGTTTACGGGACTGGCATTTCAAGCTAAAAAAATTGTTTTAACGGAGAAGGACTGTGCAGAAAAACTTTTTTCAGTGCCGTTGGATTTAGTAAATATTGAATTGAAAGAAGTTTTGGTTCATAAAGAACTTAAAGTAAAATCATTGCAAGGCGGATCGCAAAGTATAACCGATATGCAATTTGAAGATGACAAACTATCTAGTCCGGAAAATAAGGTAATGTACTCTGATCAGACGATTAAATACGGAATGGATTTCGTAAGGATTTTTAAAGACGTTAAAAAGCTTTTACGCAAAGATGAGCAAGTACAAGAGGAAGTTATAAGTGATATAGCATTTGTTGAATACGCTAAAGATAATTTTACGCCTGATTTTTATACTAAAACATTAAGTTTAAAACCAGATGAAATAGACTTGTTTTTGATGTATTGTTCTAATGATTCAGAATCTAAAAAACACTTAAAACCGGAAGATAAGTTTGAATTGATTGATTTTATGATCAATAAAAACAAAGAGTTTAAAAAAATTGAGATGAGTCAAAAATGAAAAATAGATTAATTTATCCCTTAATCGGGATATTGTTTTTGTCGCTTTCTGCTTTTTCATTCCATAAATTTTATATGGGAGTTTTTCAGGTCAATTACGCTGCAGAAAAGAAAATGCTTCAAATTACGTCCCGGATTTTTATCGATGATCTGAATAATGGAATGGAAAAGAAATATCATCAAAAAACATTCGTTGGTACCGATAAGGAAACCCAGGCGGATGTTGATTTATTAAAAAAATACCTTGCTGAAAACTTTACTGTAAAAATAAACGGCCAGTCAAAACCTATTACTTTTTTATCTAAAGAAGTAGAGGCTGGAGATGTTTTGGTTTGTTACTCAAGAATTAAGGATGTTGAAAAGTTTAAAAACATCGAAATTTCAAACACTATTTTAGTCGACTGGAACGCTGAACAACAGAATATTACACATGTTTCAGCATTCGGAACCAAAATGAGTGTTCTCTTTACAGAATCTTCAAGGAAAGAAGTGTTAAAATATTAATCAATAGGTAAAATTATTATTTTAATTGTTATTTTCACACCCTACAAAACTACCTATTATATTTTATGAAAAAGCTTTCATTATTATTACTTTTTCCTGCTATTTTAATGGCTCAGGAGAAAACCACCACAACAGCTGCTCCAAAACAACAAGGAAAGTACGATACTAATAAATTTAGTCAAATGTATGACCTGTTAGCGACGCCTAACATGTTTCGTACAGCTTCCGGAGCGCCGGGTCCTGCTTACTATCAACAACAGGCAGATTATAAAATTGATATTGAATTAGATGATAAAAATTCAAAATTAACTGGTTCTGAAGTTATTACATATTCTAATAATTCTCCGGACAGTTTAGAATATTTATGGATTCAATTAGATCAAAATCAGGCAAAAGCAAATACACAATCTACTCTAGCTGAAAGCGAAAAAATAAATCAGGTTTTGGCACTTGATGGTTTTTCAAGCAAATATTTAAGAAAAGACTTAGAGCGTGGTTTTAATATTGAACAAGTAAAAGATATAAAAGGAAATCCAATGTCATATACCATCAACGAAACGATGATGCGTATTAATCTGGCAACTCCTCTTAAGCCTGGTGAGAAAATTTCACTGGCTATAAAATGGTGGTACAACATCAATAATTACAGAAAAGAAGGTGGACGTTCAGGTTATGAATTGTTTGAGAAAGACGGAAATAAATTATATGTAATTGCTCAGTTTTATCCAAGAATGGCCGTTTATAACGACGTTGAAGGATGGCAGAATATGCAATTTTGGGGAAGCGGAGAGTTTGCTCTTCCTTTTGGAAATTTTGACGTAAACATTACAGTTCCTGCAGATCACGTGATTGATGCTACAGGAGAATTGACAAACAGAGCAGAAGTTTTTACCGCAGAGCAGGTAAAACGTTACGAACAGGCTCAAAAATCATTTGATAAACCCGTTGTAATTGTAACGCAGGCTGAAGCTGAAGCGACTGAAAAAGGTTTCTCTGAGAAGAAAAAAACATGGAAATTCAGCGCTAAAAACGTTCGTGATTTCGGAATTGCTTCTTCAAGAAAATTCATTTACGATGCAATGGCGGTAAAATTAGGCGGTAAAATTGTGATGGCAGAATCTGTTTATCCAAAAGAAGCAAATCCGCTTTGGGGAGAAACTTCAACCATGACAGTTGCTCATACCTTAAAAAGTTACTCCTCTCATACATTCGATTATCCTTATCCAAAAGCGGTATCAGTTTCTGCAGAAGATCAGGGAATGGAATATCCAATGATTTGTTGGAATTTTGGTCGTCCTGATGAAAATGGAGTGACTAGCAAAGAAGTTAAAAACGGAATGATTGGGGTTGTAATTCACGAAGTGGGTCACACTTTCTTTCCTATGATTGTAAACTCAGATGAGCGTCAATGGACTTGGATGGATGAAGGTTTAAACTCCTTTTTAGAATATTTGGCAGAACAGGAATTAGATCCAAATTTCCCATCAAGACGCGGTCCAGCAAAAAATATTGTTCCGTACATGAGCGGAGACCAAAAGTTTTTAGAGCCAATTATGTCTAACTCTGAAACAATTGTACAATTTGGTAATAACGCTTACGGAAAACCGGCTACAGGTCTTAATATTTTAAGAGAAGTAGTTATGGGTAAAGAGTTGTTTGATTATGCTTTTAGAACCTATGCAAACAGATGGAAATTCAAACATCCAACTCCTGAGGATTTCTTTAGAACTATGGAAGATGCTTCTGCTGTAGATTTAGACTGGTTTTTTAGAGGATGGTTTTACTCAACAGATTTCGTGGATATCGGAATTAAAGAGGTGAAACAATATTATGTTTCTGAAACTCCAACAGCTGATATTAAAGATGTAAAAGTAAGAAAAGGACGTTTTGGATTTGAAAAAGGACCATTCGTTTACTTAGTTGCTGCAGAAAATGCTGAAGTTAATGCTTCAAAGAAAAAAGCCTTAAAAGTAGAAGACGTAAAATTATTGTCTGAATATGTAGATAAAACTTTTACAGCTGAAGAAAAAGCAAGTTTAAAATCGCCTAAATATTTTTACGAAGTTGAGTTTAACAAACCAGGCGGAATGATTATGCCAATTTTGGTTGAGATAACTTACGAAGACGGTTCGAAAGATAATTATCAATATCCGGCTCAAATCTGGAGAAAGAATAATGACACCGCTAAGAAAGTTTACGCAACTTCAAAAGCAATTAAAAGTATTCAGGTTGACCCAAAATTAATGACTGCTGATATTGATGTAACCAATAACTCTTGGCCAAAAGTAGAAGAAAAGTCAAAATTTGACTAAATAGATAAAAGAGACTCTGCAAAGAGTCTTTTTTTTTAAGTAAATTTTAAAACTCTCAGCTACAAAATTTAATATATTTGTAGCTACACAAAAATAAAAGATATGTTTGGTATAGGAGGAGGGGAATTAGTTTTTATACTGTTTATAGTACTAATGCTTTTTGGTTCAGACAAAGTGCCGGAAATTGCCCGTACAATGGGTAAAGCGATGGCGCAATTAAAAAATGCAACCAATGATATTAAAAGTGAAATTCAAAAAGGCGCAGAAGCAAATGGCTACGATGCTAAATCTTTAACAGATATCACCGGAAATATCAATGCCCAGATAAATGAAGCAAAAACGAATCTATTAGGAGATACTACTAGTGTATCCGGTAATATATTAGGCGATACTGCTACAGAAATCGACAAAGTAAAAGAAGACATAGATTCAATCTCCGGACCTGTAAAACGCCAAGGATAATGCTTGAAAAAATAAAAGAATTAGATACCAGTTTGCTGGTATATCTTAATGGTTTAGGTTCTGAAAAATACGATAGCTTATGGCTTATTATAACCAATCAACTTTATTGGGTACCATTTTTCTTATTTCTTTTTTATATTATTTATAAAAAATTAGGCGGTAAACAAACCTTATATATTTTACTTTTTATAGCTATCCTTATTACGTTTACAGATCAGGTAACTAATTTGGTTAAATATAATTTTCAGCGTTTACGCCCGTGTAATAACCCTGAAATCAGTTCACATATTCGTCTTGTACTGATGCGAAATTCCTATAGTTTTTTCTCAGGTCACGCTGCTAACACAATGGCGGTTTCAACCTTTTTATTTTTGATTCTAAGAAATCGTATCAAATACTTTGGATTTATATTTTTATGGCCTTTGATTTTCGCTTACAGCCGTATTTATTTAGGAGTGCATTATCCTGGAGACATTTTAACTGGTTATTTCTTCGGAGCACTTTTTGGATTTTTATTATTTTTGGTTTATAGAAAATTAAAACCACAATATTTTCCGGAAAAGCTTGTATAAGGTTCTGAGTTTCTAAGTCGCTAAAATTCTAAGTCTTTTTTTTAAACCTTAGAATCTTAGTAACTTAGTGCCTTAGTAGCTCAAAAATTAAAGAACTCTACTAACCGTCAAACCATCGCGAATTGGCAATAAAACGGTTTCAACTCTAGGATCATTTTTCAGAAGTAAGTTATATTCTAAAAGGACTTTGGTGCTTATATCGTTCGGATGAACCGGTTCTAAAATTTTTCCGCTCCACAAAACATTATCAGATAAAATAATTCCGCCTTTATTCATTTTCGGAACAATCATTTCCCAGTAGTTGAGGTAATTTTCCTTATCTGCATCAATAAAAACCAAATCAAATTTTACATCCAGATTCGGGATAATATCTACAGCTTCTCCTAAATGCTGAAAAATTTGTTTTCCCCAAGGCGAAGCATCAAAATACTTGCGTTGAAAATCAACCAATTCTTCTTTAATATCAATAGTATGTAGTTGCCCGTTTTCCTGCATTCCTTCGCATAAGCATAAGGCAGCATAACCGGTATAAGTTCCGATTTCAAGAATATTCACCGGACGAATTAATTTAGACAACATACTTAAGACACGACCCTGAAAATGTCCGCTTAACATTCTTGGCAAAAGTATTTTCTGGTACGTTTCCTTGTTTAGTTTTGCTAATAATTCTGGTTCGTTTTCAGAATGTTGTTCAATATAATCTTCTAAGTCCTGTGAAATAAAATGCATCTTGTAAGTGTTCTAATTTTAGTAGCAAAAATACAAAAATATCCACTCTCTTTTTTGCATAAAAAAACCACTCGTCGCAACGAATGGTTTCAATTTTGAACTTAAAAAAAATAAATTATTTTTTCAAAGCTTCATTTACATCTTTAGCCGTTTTTACAGTTCCGTCTTTAGCAGCTTTAGCAGCAGCTTCTGCTTTGTCTGCCGCTCTTTTAGAAGCTTCTTTTACATCTGCAGCTGTTTTTTTAGCAGCATCTGCAACTTCATTTGCTGTTTTTTTAGTACCATCTTTTACTTCCTCAATGGTTTTGTTCGTAGCATCTTTTGCTTCAGCAGCAGCATTTTCTGCTCTAATTACAGCAGTATCTCTCGCTTGTTCAATATCTGTTGTAAGCGTATCAACCTTGTTTCCAAGTGTTAATTCATCTTCTCCCGGTTTTGGTTCTTTTTTTTCGCATGATTGTACAGCGAATACCAATAAAGCAACAGCAGCTAAGCTTAAAATTTGTTTTTTCATAATGAAATTAATTTTTTTAGGTTGATAAAATTTAAAGGTTATAATGGTGAAAAAATAAAAGTACAAATTTTAAAATTAAGCGCTCTTCGTAAGATTATTTTTCTTTTCAGAGCAAGACAATTCCTGTGCCAAAATTTTAATTTTTAAAAGATAAACATAAAGTTTTTTCAGAATTAAAAGGTTTCCATAAATACTTAGTAACTTTGCACCATGCAAATCGAGAAAAAAGACATAAGAGCCTTATCAAAAGATCAATTAAGAGATTTTTTTGTCTCAAATAATGACAAAGCTTTTCGTGGAAACCAAGTCTATGAATGGTTATGGAGCAAAGGAGCACACAGCTTTGAAGATATGACGAATGTTGCAAAGTCAACGCGTTCTATGCTTGAGGATAATTTTGTTATCAATCATATTAAGGTTGATACCATGCAGCGCAGCAGCGACGGAACTGTAAAAAATGCTGTTCGTTTGCACGACGGTTTAGTAGTAGAATCAGTTTTAATTCCAACAGAAACCAGAACAACAGCTTGTGTCTCTAGTCAGGTTGGTTGTAGTTTAGATTGTAATTTTTGTGCAACATCAAGATTAAAAAGAATGCGAAATCTGGAACCGGGAGAAATCTACGATCAGGTTATAGCAATCGATAAAGAAAGTCGTTTGTATCATAATCATCCGCTTTCGAATATTGTTTTTATGGGAATGGGAGAGCCTTTAATGAATTATAACAATGTCATTAAAGCAATTGATATGATTACTTCGCCCGAAGGTTTAGGAATGTCGCCAAAACGTATTATGGTTTCGACATCAGGAATTCCGAAAATGATTAAAAAGATGGCCGATGATGATGTAAAATTCAAACTGGCAGTTTCCTTACATTCGGCTATTGATGAAATTCGCGCCAGAATCATGCCTTTCAGCAAAAACTTTCCTCTGGCAGATTTGCGTGAGGCATTAGAATATTGGTACAGAAAGACAAAAAACAAGATTTCATACGAATATGTTGTTTGGAAAGGAATTAACGACGACAAAGCTTCTATTGATGCCTTGGTTAAATTCTGCAAATATGTTCCCTGTAAAGTTAATTTAATTGAATATAACCCAATTGATGACGGAGAGTTTCAACAAGCTTCAGAAGAGTCTATTATGGCTTACATAAAATCGTTGGAAAATATTGGTATAGTGGTAAAAGTTCGTCGCAGCCGCGGAAAAGATATTGATGCTGCTTGCGGACAATTGGCGAATAAAGAAGGATAAAATATTTAATGTTTCAAAAAACAAAAAGCATTAAAGACAAGAGTATAACTTGTTTTTAATGCTTTTTCATTGGGCAAAAAGGATTCTTATTTTTAAGTCAATTTGTTTTCGTAATAAATAATTTTAAATGCTTTACTTTTAAATAATGAACTCAAATTAGTCTTTAAATAGAGAATGATTTTAGTATGCTTTCTTAATAATTGTATAAAATATCGATATACTAACATAAGTAAAGAACGTTTTTTTATTTAAAATAGTATATTTGGAATCGAAATGAATATTACTTCTCAAATAAAACAGCCAATCTTTAAAGAGATGGAACTTTTTGAAACAAAGTTCCATGAATCGATGACCTCAAAGGTGGCATTATTAAACCGCATAACTTATTACATCGTAAACCGAAAAGGAAAACAAATGCGTCCGATGTTTGTTTTTTTAACGGCAAAAATGGTTTCAGGTGGAATTGTAAACGAAAGAACATATCGCGGAGCCTCAGTAATTGAGCTTATTCATACCGCAACTTTGGTACATGATGATGTCGTGGATGACAGTAATCGCCGCCGCGGATTTTTCTCCATCAATGCGCTTTGGAAAAATAAAATTGCCGTTTTGGTTGGAGATTATTTATTGTCTAAAGGATTATTGCTTTCTATAGACAATGGCGATTTTGATTTACTCCGAATTATTTCTGTAGCGGTTCGCGAAATGAGCGAAGGAGAATTGCTTCAGATAGAAAAAGCCCGAAGACTTGATATTACAGAAGATATTTATTACGAAATTATCCGAAAAAAAACCGCTACACTTATTGCGGCCTGTTGTGCTCTTGGCGCAAAATCAGTAATTGAAGATGATATTCAGGTCGAAAATATGCGTAAGTTTGGTGAACTTATCGGTATGGCTTTTCAAATAAAAGATGATTTATTTGATTATAGCGAAGAAGCAATAGGAAAACCAACCGGAATTGATATTAAGGAGCAAAAAATGACTTTGCCTTTAATTCATGTTTTAAATACGTGTACTCCGCAAGAAAAAAAGTGGCTGATAAACTCCATCAAAAACCACAATAAAGACAAAAAACGCGTTAAAGAAGTAATTGCTTTTGTAAAAGACAATAATGGTTTGGCTTACGCCGAAAATAAAATGGTTAAATTTCAACAAGAAGCACTTTCTATTTTAGAAAATTACCCCGATTCTGAATTCAAAGCCGCACTTATTTTAATGGTAAACTACGTTATCGAAAGAAAAAAATAATTTTTTTTAGATAATTTGTCAATTTGATAATTGTTTTACGGAATCCTTTTTGATTAATTCTAAAAAATTAATCAAACACATAGAAACATAGATTTATATTTTAAAAAAAGTTAATCAAAAAGAAACTCGTTTCTCACACATAGCTATGCGTGTTAATGCAAGTGAAACGCCTTTTTTGAGTTCAATAATTCTATGTTTCTATGTGTTAAAATAACTGCATACAACGGATTACTCAATTATAAATCAGTTGTTTTTTTTATTTTTTATGTTGGAATTTGGAATTTAAATATTGGAATTTCATTTTGTAATTGAATTTTTTAATCCCCATGCAACCATTTCAAAACAATACTCGTCTATGCTAATAGAAGTCTGTTAGTAAAACAAAATTTGAACGCTTATTAATGAAAATTATTCATTTACATCAAGAAGAAACCGAAATTATCAGGTTGGCTGTCGAGCATAATCGACAAGCACAACAACAGATATACAGCAGGTTTTCATCAAAAATGCTAAGCGTTTGCCGACAATACATAAAAGATATTCAATTGGCCGAAGATGTCATGATAACGGCTTTTATGAAGGTATTTACCAACTTAAATAAATTTGAACATAAAGGAAGTTTTGAAGGCTGGATTCGCAGAATCATGGTTAACGAATGCATTTCGTATTTAAGAGTTCAGAAGAAAGTGAAATTTACCGAAGATGAAATTTATACAGAAGAAAGTTTCAATGCAATAGATATTCAGTTTTCAATAGATCAGATTCAGTTTTTGATTGATGCCTTGCCGGATGGTTATAAAATGGTTTTCAATTTATATGCTATTGAAGGTTATAAACACAATGAAATTGCAAAGATGTTAGGGATTAATGAAGGTACATCGAAATCGCAATTATCGCACGCGAGAAAAATGCTTCAAACTCAAATTAATACATTAAAAAAACAAGATAATGGAACCGAATAATTTTGAAAAGGATTTCCGTGATAAATTAAATCAACGCAAAATTGAACCAAGTGATAAAGCCTGGGACCGATTAGATGCGATGTTGAGTATTGCCGAAAGAACCGAACCGAAAGAAACTTCAAAGAGAAAATGGCTGTATGTCGCTGCAAGTATTGTTGGCTTTTTATTGATTGGAACTTTCTTTTTTAATCAAAAGAAAAATACAATCGAAACTCTAAAAGAAAATGTTGTAATAGAAGAAAATCTAAAAAAGGATTCAATTCTAAAACCAATTTTAAATACAATAGATTTCCGTAAGACTGAAATTGCAAATTCAGAAAAAAGTTCAGATCAAACTTCAAATAAAGAAAAAATAAACCTCAATAATAAATCGAGTAAACCAATAAAAAAAGAACAAAATCAAATAGCGGAGTCTTCAATCATCATCAAAAACAATCAGGAAAATCAAACAATCAACAATCAAATTTCAACAGTTGAAACTTCTAAAAATGAGAATAGAGATCAGTTGATAAATTCGGCAGAAAAGACAGCAGTTGCAGAAAATTCGGCGAAAGCAAAAAAAATAAAAGTAAATGCAGGCGATTTACTCAATCAGGTCGATGGCGAATTAGAACTTTCATTTAGAGAAAAAATCATTACAAAAGTTAATAAAAATTATCAAACAGTAAAAGTGGCGGTTACAAATCGAAATCAACAAGAGTAAAGAGTAAAGAATTAAGAATTAAGAATTAAGAATTCACAATTCATAATTAACAATTTACAATTCACAATTAAAAAACAATCATCAATCATTTAAAAATCAATCATGAAAAATTTTACCGTTTACCTCGTAATCCTGGTTTTCTTATTTGTCAGCAAAGTGCTCGGTCAGGAAACTTTTGAATCTAGGGCCAGAGAAATTGCCAATAAAATAGAGAAGATTACCAAAGAAGAAAAAGAAGCTTTAAAACAAGAAATTGAAGCCATAAATGTTCAATTATCAGAAGGAAAGATAACGCAGGAAGTGGCCGATAAGCGCAAAAAAGAATTAGCTGAAGCAAGAGCTGTTATCATCGAAGAAAAAGTGACTTTGGCCCAAAATGAACTTAATGATTTGGTACAGCAAAAAGTAGATGGAAAAATAAAAGAACAGGATTCAGACACAAAATATAGTTTAGTATTTCATCGAAATGATAAAAGAACAGACAGCGATTCTATCTATGGAGAAAAAAGAACCACTTCGCAATTTGTGTTTGCAATGGGTTTAAACAACATGATGGTCGACGGAAAACTTCAGGATTCAAAGTACAGTTTTATGGGTTCGCATTTTTACGAATGGGGTTTAACCTATAATTCAAGGCTAATGAAAAACGATAATTTATTGCACGCCAAATACGGACTTTCATTAATGTATAACAATATTCGCCCAAATGATAACAGAAGCTTTGTCGTAAATAATGATCAGACTAATCTAGAAGTTAATGCTGTGCACCTAAACGAATCACGTTTTAGAAATGTTTATTTAGTCGCGCCCGTACATTTAGAATTCGATTTTTCGAAACCTAAATATAGTGATGGACAAACTTATTTCAAAACACACGAAAGTTTCCGTTTCGGGATTGGAGGTTACGCTGGAATAAATGTAAAATCCAAACAAATTTTAAAATTTGAAGAAGAGGATTTAAAATATAAAACAACAATAAAAGGCGATTACAATGTAAATAATTTTATTTATGGATTAAGTTCTTATGTTGGTTACAAAGAGGTTAGTTTGTATTTAAAATATGATTTGAACCCTTTATTTAAAGACAATTTAGTTGAAGAAAAGAATATTTCATTAGGATTGCGTTTAGATTTAAATTAAAAATTGAGTTGAGTTTAGTTAGTAGAAAAAGTGCTTCGAAAGAGGCACTTTTTTATGCAAAATTTTAAAATTTCAAGATTGATTTGTGTACTTTTACAGGCTCTCAACTTTAAAAATATTTTACGTTTTGATTTCACAAAATACAATTGATACTGTTTTTGAAACTGCTCGAGTAGAGGAGGTTATAGGTGATTTTGTAAATTTAAAACGCGCCGGAAGTAACTTCAAAGGTCTGAGTCCGTTCTCAGATGAACGTTCTCCGTCGTTTATGGTTTCGCCTGTAAAACAAATATGGAAAGATTTTAGTACAGGAAAAGGAGGAAATTCTGTTAAATTCCTGATGGAACATTCGCAATTTACCTATCCCGAAGCCATTCGCTATTTAGCCAGAAAATACAATATCGAAATTGAAGAAACCGAACAATCAGATGAAGAAAAAGCAATAACAGACGTGCGCGAAAGCATGTATCTGGTTTCTGAGTTTGCATCAAAATATTTTCAGGATGTACTTTTAAATTCTGAAGAAGGAAAAGCAATTGGATATTCTTATTTTAAAGAAAGAGGTTTTACCAATGAAACCATCAAAAAATTTGGTTTAGGATACTCGCCTGAAACCTGGGATGCTTTTACCAAAGAAGCATTAGGAAAAGGCTATAAATTAGAATATCTTGAAAGTACCGGTTTAACAATTGCAAGGGAAGACCGTCCTTTTGACCGCTTTAAAGGTCGTGTTATGTTTCCGATTCATAGCATGTCCGGACGTGTTTTAGGATTTGGAGGCCGTATTTTAACCAATGATAAAAAAGCAG
Organism: Flavobacterium chryseum; assembly: GCF_004362015.1. Lineage (GTDB taxonomy): Bacteria > Bacteroidota > Bacteroidia > Flavobacteriales > Flavobacteriaceae > Flavobacterium. Next base: position 81,276 of record NZ_SNWW01000003.1, on the reverse strand, counting down.
CAAAATATTTAAACTCTCCCGAAAGTGATATTTACCATAAAAGTAAAGTGCTTTACGGAATTTTTCAGGCGAAGCAATCGATAGCGAAATTAAATAATTGTTATTTGGTTGAAGGTTATACTGATGTTATCCAGTTCAACCAGGCCGGAATTGAGAATGTTGTAGCATCGTCAGGAACTGCTTTAACACCGGATCAGATTCGTTTAATAAATCGTTTGACAAGAAATATTACCGTACTTTTTGACGGAGACGCTGCAGGACTACGTGCTTCTATTCGGGGAATTGATTTGATTCTGGAAGAAGGAATGAATGTAAGAGTTTGTGCCTTTCCTGATGGAGAAGATCCGGACAGTTTTGCCCGAAAAAATTCTCATGATGATTTAGTAGCTTATTTAGAAGCAAACAGCAAAGATTTTATACAGTTTAAAGCTTCGATCCTAATGGGCGATGCTAAAAACGATCCTATTAAAAAAGCCGATTTAATTCGCGATATGGTCAATAGTATTTCTAAAATACCAGATCGTATTCAGCGTGAAATATATATTCAGGAATGTGCCAGAATCATGGATATTTCTGAACAGGTACTTTTGAGTACACTGGCTCAGTTGATTCAAAAAGATATTGCAGAAGTTAATAAAAAACAAAAGCAGGAGCAAAAACCTTTTGAAGTTTTTAGAAATCAAAAACCAAAAAATGGTGGGTATTCAGGGGGAGATCCTGAAGATCCAAGAGTAGGGCCACCGGAAGGTTATCCGGGAGAGACAGGATATCTGCAAGAACAAGCAGAAAAAGTAGATATTTTGTACGGTTTCGAAAGAAAAATTATCGAAATATTATTGCTTTACGGAAATGTAGAAGAGGACTTTGAAGATGTTTTTTTGAAAGCTGATGAAGAAGGAGTTATTAAAGAAGTAAGCGAAAAAAGAAAATATAAAGTTTACGAAAAAGTTTATTTAAGTCTGCAGGAAGACGAAGTAGAGCTTTCTAATAATTTGTTTCAAAATATATTTGCAGGATTAATTGATTTTTATAATCAAAATGAAGCTTTTAGTTTAGATAAATATTTAATGCATCTTCATCCTGATTTTGCACAGGAAGTGACCAATATTTTAATGGAAGATGAAAAAGTAACCATTCACAACTGGGAAGGACAAAATATTTTTCCAAAACATAAAAGCGTAACCATAGAACAAAATGTATCAGATACCATTTTCTCTATGCGCTGGTATTTGGTTTCTAAAATAATCCACGATTTAAAGAACTCATTATTATCAGATCCTAAAGAAGATAATTCAGAGCTTTTATCGATGGTTGTAGATTATTCAAGATTATTAAATAACTTTTCAAGAAAACTGGGAAGAGTTGTAGTTCCGTATCATTAAATAAAATTAAAAAGCTCTATATAACTGATAAATCAGACAATACAGAGCTTTTGTCTACGGTTTTTGGATTATTCATAGTGGTATTTGGAATATACCAGAAGAGTAATTTTATACCATTAAATAATTTCTAATGTCTTAGCTTTATTAACTAAGTCAACTAAATTAGTAACATTTAATTTAGTTAATAATCTCAATTTGTACGTGCTGATCGTTTTTTCGTTCAGGTTTAGAATTTTTGAGATTTCATTGTTTTTTTTACCATCGCTTAAATAGCGCAAAACTTCAATCTCGCGATTAGAAAGTTTTCTGTACAAACGTTCGCTCTTGCTTTGTTTAGCAATTAGGGCCATGTTTTTGCGAACTGTTTCATTGATAATAATTTTTCCTTCATGCACTTTGATGATAGAAAGACCTAAAGTTTCAAGTTTTTCTGTTTTGTGCACGTAACCAGAGACTCCTGCTTTAATTGCGTTTGGAGCATACATCTGTTCAGCGAGGTCACTAAAAATTACAATTTTTGTTTTTGGAAAATTTTTCAGAATAGATTTCACTTCGAAGATGCTCGAAAGACCTTCTAACTCTAAATCTAGAATTAGGATGTCGATCTCCTTCGTTTGAAGAATATCTCTAACCATTGAAAAATTGCCTACGTTGGCAACAATTGAAATTTGATCGTGGTCTTTAAAATAAGACTTAACGCCAAAGTGAGTCACAGGATGATTGTCTGCAAGACATACTTTAATCATAATTTTACCTTTTTAGAATTATTATCATGTTTTTTGGAGCTGTAAAATTAATAAATAAATTCTGTAATTAATGGCAGACAAATGTTAAAAATGTTATTTTAACGTTTTTGGGATTAAACAAACTGGTATTGGATCCATTTTATGCTTGTTGCTGGTGTTTAAACGTTTATAGATTTCAAAGACAGATTTTTCTCTCCCATTGAAGTCAGCTACCGAATTTCCTGACTCCGCGGCCAGCATCGCCCATTCAAGCTCATCATAACTGGCTCCCAATTGGTCTTCATCTGTTCTGTTATCACCAAATAAACCATCTGTAGGTGCTGCTGTTAAAATTGACTGTGGTATTGTTAAATATTCGCCAAGAGCATAAACATCAGACTTCATTAAGTCAGCAATTGGGCTAAGGTCAACTCCGCCATCTCCGTATTTTGTATAAAATCCTACACCAAAATCCTCTACCTTATTCCCCGTCCCTGCTACTAAAAGTCCATGAATACCAGCTAGATAGTAAAGAGAAGTCATTCTTAAACGAGCTCTGGTGTTCGCTAACGATAAATTAACTTTTGTTGAATCTTTTGATGATGGCACAGCGCTCTTAAAAGCCTCAAAAGTGCTTGTTAAATCAGTTTCAACATTAGAAACATTCGGAAAACGTTTTTTAAGCTGATCAATATGTTCTCTTCCTCTTGACACTTGATTTTCAGCTTGATGAATTGGCATTTCAACACATAAAACTTGTAAACCGGTCTGCGCACATAGCGTAGAAGTTACTGCAGAGTCTACTCCGCCCGAAATTCCAATTACAAAACCATTAGCTTTTGCATTGGTAGCGTAATTTTTTAACCATTCAACAATATGAGTATTTACTTTTTCTGTCTGAATTGTGCTTTTTTTAGCCATAATAGTTCAAGTTTTAAAATACAGGGATGTATATTTGCATAAATTTTTTAAGTATACGTTTTTACTTAAATTCCAGCAACACAAATCTAATTAAAATAAAATGAAAATATATCGCTTTGCAGTGGTTCTGTGCTTGTTTTTTTTGTCTTGTGATCAAAAAAGTAAAGTCGAAAAAGCAGTTGAGGAAATTCCTGTTGATATTAAAGTAGAACGTTTTGATAAAGTGTTTTTTGAAACCAAACCAGAAGATCTGGCTAAAGTAAAAAGGCAATATCCTTTCTTTTTTCCTCCGGGCAATGATGATGCCGTTTGGTTAAATAAAATGCAAGACCCAATCTGGAAGGAAGTTTACACAGAAGTACAAAAAAAATACGGCAATTTTGAGCCCGTTCGTGAGCAATTCAATGCACTGTTTCAACACGTAAAGTATTATTTTCCAAAAACAAAAACGCCTAAAGTCATCACAGTAATTTCAGAAATGGATTATAATGCCAAAGCAATTTATGCAGACAGCCTGGTGATAGTTGCATTAGAATTGTATTTGGGAAAAGACCATAAATTTTATCAGTTCCCAAATTATCTGAAACAAAATTTTGAAGAAAAACAAATCATGCCTGACGTGGTTTCTAGTTTTGCTTACCGAAATATTCCGCCTTCTGCTGATAAAACGTTGCTTTCTCAAATGATTTTTGAAGGAAAACAATTGTATGCAAAGGATTTACTTTTGCCTGACTATACAGATGCAGAAAAAATGGGCTACACGCCGGAACAAATAAAATGGTGTGAAGAGAATGAAAATTATATGTGGCGCTATTTTCTTGAAAAAGAAATGTTATACAGTCCTGATCCTAAATTAAACACCAGATTTATTGCGCCTGCTCCATTCTCTAAATTTTATTTAGAATTAGATAATGAATCCCCGGGAAGAGTGGGAGGCTGGATTGGCTGGCAAATCGTGCGCTCGTACATGAAAAACAACAATGTTACGTTGCCGGAATTATTAAAAACAGATGCAAAAGAAATATTCGAAAAGTCCAAATATAAACCTAAGAAATAATGTCAGATACAATAAACTCAGAAATTAAATTCAATATAGAATTAGACGAAAACCGTGTGCCGGAAAAATTAACCTGGAGCGCTCAGGATGGCGGTGTGCAAGCAGAAGAAGCAAAAGCTATTATGTTGTCTATTTGGGATAGTAAAGCCAAAGAAACGATGCGTATTGACTTGTGGACGAAAGATATGCCGGTAGATGAAATGAAAATTTTCTTTCACCAAACATTAGTAGCAATGTCTGATACTTTTAAACGCGCTACAGATGACGAAAAAATGGCCGATACAATGAAAGATTTCTGTGATTATTTTGCAGAAAAACTGGAGTTGACAAAGCAATAGTTGAAATTTCAATTTTTTAAATCCCAAATTCCAATTGCAAGGTTGGAATTTGGGATTTTTTATATTCAAATTTGATGTTTTGCTATTTAACCGATCTTTTCTTTAAATCTTTAAATACCTTTTTTAAAGCTCCTAACATTAAATTATTTGTGTTTTTGTAGAATGCTATATTGTCTATAAGTTTATCGGATTTTTCTGTTTCCCACATCGATTTTGTATTTCCTTTTTCAGTAATACCCACAACATTCTGAGAATAAATAATTTGTTGTAAGTTTAAATCATATATTTCCAAAATTACAGATGCTTCATTTTTTCCTGTTTCGTAATCAGTCTGGTAAAGTTCTATGTTCGAAAAGTCACTTTTGCTTTTTTTGGTAGAAATATTAATAAAAAAATCAAAACCAGTTCCGTCTTTGAGTTCTTTTAGTTTTACGCTATTGGGATTTAAATGAATCTTTCTTGTAACCAGTAATCCATTAACGTCATTAATGTATGATAATCTATCACCTACACTTTCTCTAAAAAATTTTAAAGACTCTGAAGTCATTTTTTCTTTAGAATTATTCGGGCAATCTAATTCATTTAAAAGCCATTTGCCGGATGTAAAATCAACACCGGTTCTTTGTCCGGTCATGAACATGTATCGTGGGGCATGGCATGATGATAAAATTAAGAGAAAAAGGAATGAGATTACTTTAAAATTCTTCATAGACTAAATTTGATTTGTTTCAAATGTAGTTTAAAAAAGTTGTGGTTTAGTAAGTTATAAATATATTTTGAAGATTTTAACTACAAACAAAAAATCCCAAATTTCAATTTGTAATTGGAATTTGGGATTTTTTTGTCACCCTCAGCGAAGTCGAAGGTTTGGAGCTTAATTCTCAGAATTTAAAACTCGCTGTTATTTTTAAAAACTTCCTGATTTACTTCATCAATATAATTTAAAACTTCATCTTTTCCGGTTTGTTCTGTCGCAGAAGTCACAAAATAGTGTGGCATTTCTTCCCAGTTATTGGCAAACATTTGTTTTTTGTATGCAGCAATATGCGAGTCAATTTTTGTTTTACTGATTTTATCTGCTTTCGTAAAAATAATGCAAAACGGAATTTCGCTTTCTCCCATATACGACATAAATTCAATGTCAATATTTTGAGCTTCATGACGAATATCAATCAAAACAAAAGCGCAAACAAGTTGTTCTCTGGTTTCAAAATAATCGGTAATAAATTGTTGAAAAACCGATTTTGTTTTTTTAGAAACTTTGGCATAACCATAACCAGGTAAATCGACAAGGAACCAGTTGTTGTTAATCTTAAAGTGATTAATCAGTTGGGTTTTTCCGGGTCTTCCTGAAGTTTTAGCTAAATTTTTATGGTTGGTAAGCATGTTAATCAACGATGACTTGCCTACGTTTGAGCGGCCGATAAAAGCATATTCCGGCAAAAAATCTTTTGGACATTTTGCAACTTCAGAATTACTGATAATAAATTCGGCGGTATTAATTTTCATGTGTTTTGTTTTTTAAACCTTCTGAAATCGAAAGTTAGATGCTATAAATTTGTCTTAACGAGCCATTCTTCAAGAATTTTGTTGAATTCTTCAGGATGTTCCATCATAGCAGCGTGTCCACATTTGTCAATCCAGTATAAAGATGAATTGGGCAATAATCTATCAAATTCTTCCGCCACATTTGGTGGAGTTACAGCATCATTTTTACCCCAAATAATACAGGTTTCGACTGTCATTTTTGGTAAATCTTTTGCCATATTATGACGAATGGCACTTTTAGCAATCGTTAAAGTTTTGATCAGTTTAATACGATCATTTACGGTAGCATATACTTCATCAATTAATTCTGGTGTTGCAATTTTAGGATCGTAAAATACATCTTCAGCTTTCTTTCTAATGTATTCATAATCGCCTCTTTTTGGGTAACTGTCTCCCATTGCGCTTTCATAAAGTCCAGAGCTTCCGGTAATTACAAGTCCGGCTACTTTTTCAGGATATAATTTAGTGTGGTAAAGAGCGATGTGTCCTCCTAATGAATTGCCTAATAAAATTACTTTGTCAAAGCCTTTAAAAGTGATAAAATCTTTTACGTATTTCGCAAAACTTTTTACGTTGGTTTTTAAAATACTCTGGGTATATATTGGCAAATCAGGAATTACAACTTTATAACCCTTTGCAGGGAAATATTCTGCTACAGCATCAAAGTTACTTAGGCCTCCCATTAAGCCGTGTAAAATAACGATAGGAGTTCCTTCTCCAGCTTCATAATAGCTGTACTTGCCTTCTTTTTTGTAGTTTTTGTCCATTTAATTTAATGCCAATTTCAATTTGGACAAATATAGGGTTAAATAAATAAAAATGAATTTTTGCCACCGTTTTTTAACTAGATTCTTTTAGTAGAATATATAAGTGTTTAAAAATCAGCTTTTAGAACGTATTTTGTTATAATTTGTAAATGTTAAAATATTTGCATAATGCTTAGTTTTTTAAGAGAATGGCGAGGTATTTTTTGCAATTGTTAAATGATATTGTCTCTAAAACAATTATTAGTTAAAGTATTGATTGTCTAATAATTAATGCTTTAAAATCAAAAGTGGTTAAACTTATTAACAAAGTGGTATTTTGTGGTAAAATGTGGTAATATTTTTTATATTTTTGCTGTATAACATGTTAATACATTTTTTTTGAACACAATTGTCGGAACATATGAGTGTAAAGTCGATGCTAAAGGGAGGCTAATGTTGCCTGCGCCTTTAAAAAAGCAATTGGCGACCTCTCTTCAAAACGGATTCGTTTTGAAGCGTTCTGTTTTTCAACAGTGTTTAGAGTTGTATCCAATGGAAGAATGGGATTTGATGATGCAAAAAATCAACAAGCTGAATCGTTTTGTAAAAAAGAACAACGATTTCATCCGAAGATTTACTGCAGGAGTTAAAGTGGTAGACATTGATGCATTGGGTAGGTTGTTGGTGCCAAAAGATTTGGTAGCCTTTTCAGGTATTGCTAAAGATGTTGTTTTTTCATCTGCGGTTAATATTGTTGAGATTTGGGATAAGGATTTATATGAAAAATCAATAAGCGGCGAAGATATGGATTTTGCAGATTTAGCCGAAGAAGTAATGGGAAATATTAATGACGACGACAATGGAATATCATAATCCGGTTTTGCTTCATCCTACAGTTGATGGTTTAAATATTAAGCCCGACGGAATATATGTAGATGTTACGTTTGGTGGCGGAGGTCATTCAAAAGAAATTTTGAAACGATTAGGGCCAAACGGAAAATTGTTTGCTTTTGATCAGGATGAAGATGCTTTAGCAAATGCATTACCAGATGAGAGGTTTACCTTAATTAATGAGAATTTCAGGTTTATAAAAAGATTTTTACGTTTTCATGGTATAAAAAGTGTCGACGGAATTTTGGCAGATTTAGGTGTTTCATCACATCAGTTTGATGTTCCGGAACGAGGTTTTTCGACAAGATTTGATGCCGAGCTCGATATGCGAATGAGTCAGAAAAATGATTTAAATGCTTACAGAGTTGTCAATGAATATGAAGAACAGGATTTACGTCGTGTTTTTTTTGATTATGGAGAGTTGAAAAACGCACCACTTTTATCAAGAACAATTGTAGAGGCAAGAGAGCACAGGCCAATTAAAACGACAGACGAATTAAAAGAAGTTTTGGCAAAATATTTACCCGAAAGAGTTCGAAATAAAATATTAGCTCAGATTTATCAGGCCATTCGTATTGAAGTAAATCAGGAAATGGATGTTTTAAAAGAATTTATCGAACAGTCGTTAGAAATTCTTAATCCGGGCGGAAGATTCTCTGTAATCTCTTATCATTCTCTAGAAGACAGATTGGTAAAAAGATTTATAAAAAACGGAATGTTTGAAGGAGAACCAGAACGTGATTTCTTCGGAAATTTTTCAGTTCCTTTTAAAACAATAGGTAAATTGATTATTCCGGATGATGCAGAAATCAAAATTAATAATAGAGCAAGAAGTGCAAAATTAAGAATTGCAGAAAAGATATAATAATAAGGTAGAAAAATGAAAGGCGGAGTATTTAGCATATTAAAAGCAAGGTTTCTATTAAACGATGATGCGGTGAAAAACTGGCGATTCATTGTTTTTATCATTTTACTTGCCATAATAATGATTGCAAATACACAACGATACGAACAAAAGGTTTTTGAAATTGCAAAACTGAGCAATAATGTAAAAGAATTGCGATCAGAATTTGTAGACCGACGTTCAGAATTAATGAAGTTGAAAATGGAGTCAACGATATCGGATAAAATGCTCGAAAAGCAAATTTTCCCATCAACGGTTCCTCCGACAAAAATAGAAGTCACTAAAGAAGAAGAAAAAAGTTTCCTTAAAAGAATATGGCAGTAGACGATAAACATATATCCTACAGAATTTACCTCGTAGCAGTTTTCATCTTTGTGATGGCAATTGCTATTGTCGTTAAATTAACTAATATTCAATGGATTGAAGGCGACCACTATAGACAACTTGCAAAACAGCGTACCGTTAGGAATTTTATAATTCCGGCGAACAAAGGAAATATTTATTCGGCTGACGGAAGTTTGCTGGCAACTTCAATTCCTAATTATGAAATTAGATTTGATGCAAGAGCACCAAAAACAGAAATTTTTGAAAAATATGTAAAAGCATTATCAGATTCATTGGCTACAGTTTTAGACAGACCGGGAGGTTATTACGAACAGGAATTAAGAAAAGCCAGAGCCAATAAAAATCGTTATTATCTGATTTCCAGAAATTTGAGTTATACCGAATATGTCAAAATTAAAGGTTTTCCATTATTCAACTTAGGTGCTTTTAAAGGTGGAATTATAATTGAACAGGAAACCGTTAGAAAACATCCGATAGGTAAAATTGCTGAAAGAACAATTGGCTACGATCGTATTGATCCGGCAACAGGTGTTGAAGTGGGTAAAGGAATTGAATGGGCTTTTAAAAGTTATCTAAATGGAAAAGACGGTAAAATTTTAAAACAAAAAATTGCAAAAGGGCAATGGAAACCTATTCGAGATTTAAACGAAGTAGATCCTGTAGACGGCTATGACGTAATCTCGACCATAGATGTATTTATTCAGGATATTGCACATCACGCTTTATTGAAACAACTTCAGGATTATGAAGCAGATCATGGTTGTGTAGTAGTGATGGAAACAGAAACAGGTCATGTAAAAGCCATTTCTAATTTAGGAAGAGGAGAAGACGGATCTTACAGTGAGACTGTAAACTATGCTGTAGCAGAATCTCACGAGCCGGGATCGACTTTTAAATTGGTCGATTTAATGGCAATTTTAGAAGATAAGGTTGCTGATACAAGTACGGTTTATGATAGCCACGGAGGTCAAATTAGATACTACGGTCGTCCAGTTAATGATTCGCACAAAGGTGGTTACGGAAAAGTTTCATTAGCCCGCGGATTTGAACTTTCGTCAAATACGGTAATGGTTCAGGCGGTTTATGATAATTATAAAAGCAACCCATCAAAATTTGTAAACCATATCAAAAATTTTGGTTTGGATAAAACTTTAGGATTGCATTTTAAAGGAGAAGGAAGACCAATCATTCCACATCCTGGAGATAAAAGCTGGTCAGGAATTTCACTCCCGTGGATGGCTTTTGGATATGAAGTTTCGGTAACACCAATGCAAACATTGGCATTTTACAATTCGGTTGCAAATAATGGTGTAATGGTAAAACCGCAATTTGTATCTGAAATAAAAGAATGGAACAAAACAATTAAGAAATTCGATACAGAAGTAATTAATCCAAAGATTTGTTCACCGGAAACGATTAAAAAACTAAGAGCTGTTTTATTGAATGTGGTAAAAAAAGGAACGGCTTCTAAATTGTATTCGAAAGATTTTTCGATGGCAGGGAAAACAGGAACCGCTCAGATGAATTATGGAGGAAAGGAAGGAAAGTCGGCATTGTATTATGCTTCTTCATTCGTAGGTTATTTTCCGGCAGATCATCCTAAATATTCATGTATTGTGGTCGTTCATAAACCCAATACAGCAAAAAATAATTATTACGGGGCAGATGTTGCAGGACCGGTTTTTAAAAGAATCGCTCAAAAAATATTTACAGATGCGCCATCAACAAATATAATTAAACAGCTCGATTCTAAAATTCCCAAACAGGAAATTAGCTATGATAAGTTTGAAAAAGAAGCAAATAAAAAAATAAATCAGATTCCAAATTTAAAAGGAATGCCGGGAATGGATGCAGTTGCTTTATTAGAAAATCTTGACGTAAAGATTAAAGTAAAAGTGATTGGAGTAGGAAAAGTAAAAAAGCAATCTATTCAGGCCGGACAAAATATAAGTAAAAACACAACCATAGTATTAGAATTATCGTGAAAATACTGAAAGACATATTATATAAAGTAGCTATTGAATCTGTAACAGGTTCAACAGAAATCGATGTACATAAAATTGATTTTGATTCAAGAAAAATTGAAGCAAATGATGTTTTCGTTGCAATTCGAGGATCTCTTTCGGACGGGCATGATTATATCGAAAAAGCAATTCAGTTAGGAGCGACAGCAATAATTTGTGATACATTACCTGAAAATGTTAAAAAGGGAATTACTTATATCAAGGTAAAAGATACCAATTCAGCATTGGCTTTTATGGCCGCTAATTATTTTGGAAATCCTTCTGAAAAATTAAAATTAGTTGGCGTAACAGGCACAAACGGAAAAACAACAATTGCGTCATTATTGTTTCAATTGTTTCAAAAAGCAGGTTTTAAAGTTGGTTTATTATCAACCGTAAAAATCATGGTTGATGAAACAGAATATAATGCAACACATACAACACCGGATTCTTTAACAATCAATCATTATTTGAATGAAATGATCGAAGCCGGAGTAACACATTGTTTTATGGAAGTGAGTTCACACGGAATTCATCAAAAGAGAACAGAAGCATTGCATTTTGTTGGCGGGATTTTTACGAATCTTTCGCACGATCATTTAGATTATCATCCAACTTTTGCAGAATACAGAGACGTTAAAAAATCATTTTTTGATTCATTGCCAAAAACGGCTTTTGCATTATCAAATATCGATGATAAAAACGGTACGGTGATGTTGCAAAATACAGTTGCAAGAAAATTTACATATGCCTTAAAAACCTATGCAGATTTTAAAGCACAAATTTTAGAAAGCCAATTGTCAGGATTATTGTTGAAGGTCAATGATAATGAAGTTTGGGTAAAACTAATTGGGACTTTTAATGCTTACAACGTTTTGGCAATTTATGGTACGGCTGTAGAATTAGGAATGGATAATCTTGAAGCACTAAGATTATTGTCTGATTTAGAAAGTGTTTCAGGTCGTTTTCAGTATATAGTTTCAGAAGGAAATATTACTGCAATCGTAGATTACGCACACACGCCGGATGCTTTAGAAAATGTTTTAAAAACAATTGATGACATCCGAACTAAAAACGAGCAATTAATTACAGTTGTAGGCTGCGGAGGAAACAGAGATAAAACCAAAAGACCAATTATGGCTAAAATTGCTGCCGATTTTAGCGATAAAGCGATTTTAACTTCAGACAATCCAAGAAATGAAGATCCGGAAGTGATTTTGGATGAAATGGAAAAAGGTATTGAAGCGCACAATTATAAAAAAATGCTGAGAATTACAGATAGAAAGCAAGCCATAAAAACCGCTTGTCAACTAGCGCAGCCAAACGACATAATATTAATTGCCGGAAAAGGGCATGAAACCTATCAGGAAATAAACGGAGTTCGTCATCATTTTGATGATATGGAAACTGTAAAAGAAATTTTAGATCAATTAAATAAATAAGAACAATAAATTTTTAAGTTCGAATACCACCAGAATGATTGGAATTTGGAATTTCAAAATTGGAATTTAAAAAATAGAAAAATATGCTATACTATTTATTTGAATACTTGAGAAAAACATTAGACATGCCAGGAGCAGGAGTTTTTCAGTACATCACTTTTAGATCAGCTTTAGCATTTATGCTTTCGTTACTACTATCAACCATTTACGGGAAAAGAGTTATTAACTTTTTACGTAGCCAACAAGTAGGAGAAACAGTTAGAGAGCTTGGTCTTGCAGGTCAAAATGAGAAAGCAGGAACACCAACAATGGGTGGACTTATCATCATTTTTGCCACTCTTGTACCGGTTTTATTATTTGCCCGTTTGCAAAATATTTATATAGTATTACTTATCGTAACCACACTCTGGATGGGGACAATTGGTTTTATTGATGATTATATTAAGATTTTCAAAAAAGATAAACAAGGACTAAAAGGAATTTTTAAAGTTATCGGACAAGTTGGTTTAGGAATAATCGTAGGTGCAGTTTTGTATTTTAATCCTGCAGTTACCGTAAGAACAGATGTAGGAAGAACAGATATTTACAAATCTGTAAATTCTACGGTAGTTTTGCCGGCTCAAGTTGAAGAAAAGTCGACAGCAACAACAATTCCTTTCATAAAAAACAATGAATTTGATTATGCTGAAGTTTTATCTTTTTTAGGAGAAGGATATGAAAAATGGGCATGGTTGATTTTTATTCCCGTTGTGATTTTTATCATCACTGCAGTTTCTAACGGAGCTAATTTAACAGATGGTATAGATGGACTCGCCGCAGGAACTTCAGCAATATCGGTCCTCGCGCTCGGGATATTCACATTTGTTTCAGGAAATATAATTTTTTCGAATTATCTAAATATAATGTACATCCCCAACTCGGGAGAAATGACGGTTTTTATATCCGCATTTGTGGGAGCTTTAATTGGGTTTCTCTGGTATAATTCCTACCCCGCCTCGGTCTTTATGGGCGATACAGGAAGTTTAACAATTGGCGGAATCATAGCAGTTTTAGCAATTGCAGTTCGTAAAGAAATATTAATTGTTTTCTTCTGTGGAATTTTCTTAGCAGAAAGTGCTTCAGTAATTATTCAGGTCGCTTATTTTAAATACACAAAAAATCGTTTTGGCGAAGGCCGAAGAGTTTTTCTGATGTCGCCATTGCATCATCATTATCAGAAAAAAGGATACCATGAAAGTAAAATTGTAACCAGATTCTGGATTGTTGCCATCATGTTAGCCATATTGTCAATTGTTACATTAAAATTAAGATAGATGAGGCTAGTAGTATTGGGTGGAGGAGAAAGTGGTGTTGGAACTGCTATTCTTGGTAAAAAACAAGGATACGACGTTTTTGTATCTGATTTTGGAAAAATAAAAGAAAGCTATAAAGAAGTTCTTATTATAAATGGACTTGCCTGGGAAGAAGAAAAACATACAGAAGAACTGATTTTAAATGCCGATGTCGTCATGAAAAGTCCAGGGATTCCGGATAAATCTCCAATAGTAAAAAAGCTGATTGAAGCCGGAGTAAAAGTGATTTCTGAAATTGAATTTGCAAAACCTTTTACAGAAGCATTAACAATTGGAATAACGGGAAGTAACGGTAAAACAACCACGACAATGCTAACCCACCATTTGTTAAAATCGGCAGGTTTAAATGTAGGTTTAGGAGGTAACATCGGAAAAAGTTTTGCCTGGCAGGTAGCCGAAAATAAATACGATGCCTACGTTCTTGAATTAAGCAGTTTTCAGCTCGACGGAATTATAGATTACAGGCCGGATATTGCCATTATAACGAATATTAGTCCGGATCATTTAGACCGGTACGAATATAAATATCAAAATTACATCAATTCGAAGTTTCGAATAACAATGAATCAAACCGAAAGCGATTATCTTATTTATGATGCAGATGACGAGACAATAGCAGAATGGTTGAAAAATAACAAAACAAAAGCAAAATTAATTCCTTTTTCACTAACTGAAAAATTTGACGAAGGAGCTTCTATAAATAACAACAAAATGGAAATAAAGATCAACCAAGAAGAGTTTACAATGGAAACGGAATACATTGCGTTAGAAGGAAAACATAATATGAAAAACGCAATGGCAGCAAGCTCTGTAGCAAAATTGATGCAAATAAGAAATGCAACAATACGCGAAAGTTTATCGAATTTTCAAGGTGTTGAACACCGTTTAGAGAAAGTACTAAAAATTCAGAATGTACAATACATTAATGATTCAAAAGCAACGAATGTAAACGCTACTTTCTTTGCATTAGACAGCATGAATGTGCCAACCGTTTGGATTGTTGGCGGAGTTGATAAAGGAAATGATTACAACGAATTGATGTCATTAGTTCGTGAAAAAGTAAAAGCAATTATATGCTTGGGAGTTGATAATCACAAAATCATCGAAGCTTTCGGAAATGTAGTTGATATCATGGTTGAAGTAAACAACATGAGCGATGCAGTAAAAACAGCTCAAAGGTTAACAGAAAAAGGCGATACTGTTTTATTATCCCCAGCCTGCGCAAGTTTCGATTTATTCGAAAACTACGAAGACAGAGGAAAACAGTTTAAGCAAGCGGTACACAACTTATAATTTTAGATTTTAGAGTTCAGATTTTAGATTTTTGACAAGTGTTAAGATTAGAATTTGGAATTTAAGTATTTGATTTATATAAGGATTTAAGTTCTTTTTATGACGACGGATGAAATGAAGTTGAGAACAAAAAAGTTCTCTTTGAGGATAATTGATTTAGCAGAAAAATTACCAGCAACATATATTGTAAAAGTAATTGCTAATCAAATTGTGAGAAGTGCGACATCTGTTGGAGCAAATTATAGAGCAGTATGCAGGGCCAGAAGTGACAAAGAATTTATTTCTAAAATGAATATTGTTTTAGAAGAATCAGATGAAACTTTATTTTGGTTAGAAATTATAAAAGAAAAAGATTGGAGCGATAAATCAGAGTTAGAAATAATTTTGAAAGAAGGAAATGAGTTAACAGCCATTTTCGTCAGCAGCTTAAAAACAGTAAACAATAGAATTAATAAAAATACAAAACCGAAGGTTTAGAAAATAATCTAAAATCTAAAATCAGAAATCTAAAATGAAAGAGCTCGTAAACAAATTAAAAGGAGATAGAGTAATATGGTCATTCGTGGCTTTATTAGCGCTGTTTTCGTTTATGCCTGTTTTTAGTGCGAGTAGTAATTTGGCGTATATAGGTCACGGAACCGGAAATACATTAGGTTATTTGGTAAAACATCTGGCACATATCTGTATTGGTTTCCTGATTATTTATTGGGTTCACAAAGTTCCGTATCATTATTTTAGAGCGATTTCAAAAATAGCTTTGCCTGTTGTTTGGTTTTTATTGCTTTACACATTGCTAAAAGGAACCGTTATTGCCGGAGCAAATGCAAGCCGTTGGATACAGGTTCCGTTTATCGGAATCACGTTTCAAACTTCGACTTTAGCCGCTAGTATATTATTTATTTATGTTGCACGTTATTTGTCAAAAAAAAGAGAAGAAAATGAACCGTTTCAGGTTTCGTTAATTCAACTGTGGTTACCAGTATTTATCACTTTAGCACTTATTTTACCAGCGAATTTCTCGACCACTGCGTTAATTTTTTCAATGGTAATAATGTTGACATTTATTGGTAAATATCCATTAAAATATATAGGTTTCATTATAGGTTCAGGAGTTGCAATGCTGTTGTTTTTTCTTTTGGTAGCCAAAGCCTTTCCGGATTCAAGATTCTTTAGCAGGGTATCAACTTGGGAAAGCCGTATTATGAACTTTACCACAGATAAACCAGATGAAGATGATTATCAAATTGAGAAAGCTAAAATTGCAATTGCATCAGGAAAATTAGGAGGTTTAGGTCCGGGGAAAAGTGTTCAGAAAAACTTTTTGCCACAATCTTCTTCAGATTTTATTTATGCGATTATTGTAGAAGAATATGGTTTAGTTGGCGGAGTAGCAATATTGGTTTTGTACCTGTTGTTATTATTCAGATTTGTAATAGCCTCGCATAAAGCCAATACATTATTTGGAAAATTAGTCGTCGTCGGGCTTGGGTTTCCCATGATATTTCAGGCCATGATTAATATGGCAGTTGCAGTAGAATTGTTGCCGGTAACAGGGCAAACACTTCCGTTAATCAGTAGTGGAGGTAGTTCAATCTGGATGACGTGTTTCTCTCTCGGAATTATCATTAGCGTGACTAAAAAAGATGAAGAAATTGTAGAGGAACAACTGGAAAAAGAAAGAAGAAAAGAAGCACTTCAAAGATTAATAGATAAAGAACTGTCCGAAGCAGATTTGCCGGTTGATGAAAAAGAAGAGATTTACGAAGGAGAGCCAATGTATTCAATCGAAGATAATTCCAGAAATCCGATGAATGCAGTATTAAACAAATAAAAAGAATAATTTTTAAAACGGTAAAACTTTTAAAAAATGACAAATTATAAATTCATATTAAGTGGTGGCGGAACAGGAGGACATATTTATCCTGCAATCGCTATTGCAAATGAATTAAAATTACAATTCCCTGATGCTGAATTTCTTTTTGTTGGAGCCAAAGATAAAATGGAAATGCAAAAAGTACCTCAGGCAGGATATGAAATAAAAGGTCTTTGGATTGCCGGCTTGCAAAGAAAATTAACATTACAAAATCTGATGTTTCCTTTAAAACTGGCAACAAGTTTGCTAGAGTCAAGAAGAATCATCAAACAATTCAAGCCAAATTTAGTAATAGGCACAGGAGGTTTTGCCAGCGGTCCGTTATTACAAGCGGCAGGCGGAGCAGGAATTCCAACAGTGATTCAGGAACAAAATTCATTTCCCGGAATCACGAACAAGTTGTTGAGCAAAAAAGCAAATGCTATTTGTGTTGCGTACGATAACCTGGAGCGTTTTTTTCCAAAAGGAAAAATTGTTTTAACGGGAAATCCGGTTCGTCAGGATTTAATTGATATTGACAGCAAAAGAGACGAAGCCATTGCTTTTTATGGTTTAGATCCGAATAAAAAAACACTATTAGTTCTTGGCGGAAGTTTAGGTGCCAGAAGAGTTAATCAGTTAATAGAAAAAGAATTAACCAATATGCTGTCGCAAGATGTTCAGGTGATATGGCAATGTGGGAAATTATATTTTGAAGACTATAAAAAACACAATCAACAAAACGTAAGAGTAGTTGATTTTATTGAAAGAATGGATTTTGTTTATGCTGCTGCAGATATTATAATTTCACGCGCCGGAGCATCATCAGTATCAGAATTATGCATTGTAGGGAAACCGGTAATTTTTATTCCGTCACCCAATGTTGCAGAAGATCATCAAACTAAAAATGCTCAGGCAATTGTAGACGCAAAAGGAGCCATTTTATTAAAAGAATCAGAATTAGATGCCGAGTTTTCGCTAGTTTTTGAAGCCTTAATAAAAGATAAGGGAAAACAAAGTCAGTTAAGCGAAAATATAAAAAAGCTGGCCAGACCAAACGCAACAAAAGTTATTGTTGAAGAAATAAAAAAGTTGTTATAATATAACTTTTTTATAAAATTATAGAACAAGATTAAAAAATTAGAACGCTATTTTTAGGCGTTTTGAGTTATTAAAATAAGAAAATTACAAAAGCTTAATTACTAGTTTTTTATATAAAAAAGTGACTTGTAAATAGCTCAAAATAAAATTTAAAATGAATTTAAATCAAATACAAAACGTTTATTTTATCGGCATCGGAGGAATCGGTATGAGCGCCCTGGCCCGATATTTTAAATATATCGGAAAAGAAGTTTCCGGTTACGATAAAACGCCTTCGATGTTAACCAGCGAGTTAATAGAAAGTGGTATTGATATTCATTTTGAAGATAATATTGGTTTAATTCCAAAAAATTATTTTGTAGAAAATACATTGGTGATTTTTACGCCTGCAGTGCCTAAATCACATTCAGAGTGGAATTACTTCATCGAAAGAAATTACGAAATTAAAAAACGTGCCGAAGTTTTAGGGATTATCACGAAAGGCACTTTTAGTTTCGCAGTTGCGGGGACCCACGGTAAAACAACAACATCCAGTATTTTAGGACATATTCTACACGAAAGCGGTGCCGATGTTACAGCTTTTGTTGGAGGAATTGTAGAAAATTATAATTCAAATTTAATCGGAACAGGAAAAACCGTAACGGTTGTGGAAGCCGATGAATTTGACAGATCATTTTTGCATCTTCATCCAAACATCGCCTGCGTAACATCAATGGATGCTGATCATTTGGATATTTACGGAACAAGTGATGCTATTGAAGCTTCGTTTATGGAATTTGCCTTAAAAGTGGAAGATAAAAACAAGTTATTTATCACTACAGAATTGCCTCTGGATGGTGTTCATTGTGGTATAAATGAAGATGCCGGATATAAAGCATTTAATGTTAGAATAGAAGACGGAAGTTATGTTTTTGATGTGCAGACACCATCAGAAATCATGAAAGATTTACGTTTTGGATTGCCTGGAAAACACAATTTAATGAATGCGCTGATGGCGATTGCAATGGCAAAAACATACGGCACATCAACCGATGCAATTGCAAAAGCTCTGGCTTCATTCAACGGAATCAGAAGACGTTTTTCTTATCAGATTAAATCTGAAAATTTAGTTTACATAGATGATTACGCACATCATCCGACAGAAATAAATGCTGTACATCAGGCAGTTACGGAATTGTATCCGGGACGTAAAGTTTTGGCGATTTTTCAGCCACATTTATTTAGCAGAACAAGAGATTTTGCTGATGGATTTGCAGAGAGTTTATCTGCATTTGATCAGGTGTTTTTAATGGATATTTATCCGGCACGCGAATTACCGATGGAAGGGATTACATCAGAATGGCTGTTGGAGAAAATGACAAATTTGAACAAAAAAATTGTTGCAAAAAATGATTTATTAGCGGAGATCAAAGCCAGTGATGCGCCAATAATTGTAACAATAGGAGCTGGTGATATTGGAGAAATGGTACCATCAATCAAAAAAATGCTCAATGAAAATATTTAATTGGACAAACATTCGATTACTGCTCATTTTTGGGCTTGTACTTTTTTTGTATTCATTCGCTCAGCACCGAAATGGAAATAGAAAATTAAAGAAATCTACAGTTGTTTTTGTGGGAGAAAACACACTGTTTGTAAAACCGGAATCGGTTAATAAATTGTTAATAGAAAATAAAAAAGACGCTTCCAGTATCCGAAAAGTTGAACTAGATTTGAATAAGATAGAAAAATCCCTTGATACGCAAGACATGATTGAAAAGTCAGATGTTTTTGTAAGTATCGATGGCGTTCTAAAAGCGATAGTAAAACAGAAGACACCAATAGCAAGAGTTTATGATGGTGATAACTCTTTTTATATTGACTATGAGGGAAATAAAATGCCTTTATCAGACAATTTTACAGCGCGCGTTCCACTTGTTTCTGGGACAATAAATAAAAAAAACAACGAAGATTTAGCTGCCCTATTTCGCACAATTTACGACGATGCGTTTTTGAAAAAAAACATCATTGCAATCCAAATTATGCCTAATGGTAGCCTAAAAATGTTTAATAGAAATTATAATTACTTCATCGATTTTGGCAGAACGATGAATGTTGATAAAAAATTTAGAAACTATAAAGCGTTTTTTCAAAAAGCAGTTTTAGACAGTTCGTTATACAAATACAATAAAATTGACCTGAGGTTTACGGAACAAGTAGTTTGCACAAAATAATAGAAAATGGAAAAAGATAACATTGCAGTAGGTCTAGATATTGGAACCACCAAAATAGTTGCCATGATTGGCAAGAAGAACGAGTATGGCAAATTGGAAATTTTGGGTATTGGTAAATCCAAAAGTTTGGGTGTTGCGCGAGGTGTTGTAAACAACATTACGCAAACTATTCAGTCAATTCAACAAGCTATTTTAGAAGCAGAAAATAATTCAGGTTACAAAATAAAAGATGTTGTTGTAGGTATCGCCGGGCAGCACATCAGAAGTATTCAGCATACAGATTACATCAGCCGTAGTAATCCGGAAGAAGTAATTGGCGAAAATGATATTCAAATGCTGATTGACCAGGTTAATAAACTGGCCATGTTACCGGGAGAAGAAATTATTCATGTTTTGCCACAGGAATTTAAAATCGACGGACAATCTGAAATCAAAGAACCAATCGGAATGTACGGTGGAAGATTAGAATCTAGTTTTCACGTAGTGGTTGGGCAGGCATCATCTATCAGAAATGTTGGAAGATGTATTCAGAGTTCAGGTATCGAATTGTCAGGTTTGACATTAGAACCATTAGCTTCTGCTGATGCCGTTTTAAGCCAGGAAGAAAAAGAGGCCGGAGTTGCACTTATCGATATTGGTGGTGGAACAACAGATTTGGCCATTTTTAAAGATGGAATTATTCGTCATACTGCAGTTATTCCTTTTGGAGGAAATGTAATTACAGATGATATTAAAGAAGGCTGTTCGATTATAGAAAAACAAGCAGAGCTTTTAAAAATAAAATTCGGATCAGCGTGGCCGGGAGAGAATAAAGACAACGAAATTGTTTCTATTCCAGGTTTAAGAGGAAGAGAGCCAAAAGAAATTTCGCTTAAAAACCTATCTAAAATTATTCATGCTCGTGTAGTAGAAATAGTAGAACAGGTTTTTGCTGAAATTAAAGCTTATGGACACGAAGATCCTCGTAAAAAACTGATTGCAGGAATTGTTCTTACAGGTGGCGGAGCTCAACTAAAACATATCAAACAATTAGTAGAGTACATTACAGGAATGGACACGAGAATTGGATATCCAAACGAGCATTTAGCAGGAAATTCAAGCGAAGAAATTTCAAGTCCTTTATTTGCAACTGCAGTTGGTTTAGTAATGAATAGTATCGAAAATAGTACGCAAAGTGCTGTTAGAATGGAACTTGTAAATGAACAGCCAAAAGTAGTGTACAGAAACGCTCCGGTGCAGCCGCAACAACCTGTACAACCGCGATACGAAGTTGAAGAAAACTACGTTGAAAGAGTAGAAACATTCGAACAGCCAAGAGAAGCCAGAGCAACAGCGGTTAAAGAAGAATCTACAGAAACAAAAATTAGAAGATCATTTTTTGATCGTTATGTCGATAAAATCAAAGATTTTTTAGACAACGCAGAATAAAATAATAATAAACGAAAAGGATTACTTTTTGCCCCAAGTCAAGAAGTAAAAAATGTATTTAATAAGAATTTCAAAACCAAAAAGATGATGAGCAACTCAGAATTTGGAAGTATTTCATTTGATTTACCGAAAAACCAATCAAATGTAATCAAAGTAATAGGTGTCGGTGGAGGCGGGAGTAACGCCATAAACCACATGTTCAAACAAGGTATTAAAGGGGTAGATTTTATCGTTTGTAATACAGATTCACAAGCACTACAAAATAGTGCTGTACCAAATAAAATTCAATTAGGAGTAAACTTAACAGAAGGTCTTGGAGCAGGAGCAAATCCTGACGTAGGACAACAATCTGCTATTGAAAGTATCGCTGACATCGAAAAAATGTTAGATCGTGGTACTAAAATGGTGTTTATTACTGCTGGTATGGGTGGTGGAACAGGTACTGGTGCTGCTCCGGTAATTGCACAATTGGCAAAAGAAAGAGAAATCCTGACTGTTGGTATTGTAACAATTCCGTTTCAGTTTGAAGGTAAAGTACGCCAGGAACAAGCACTTTTAGGAATCGAAAAATTGCGCAAGCAAGTCGATTCATTAATCGTGATCAATAATAATAAATTAAGAGAAGTATACGGAAACCTTGGTTTTAAAGCAGGATTTTCAAAAGCTGATGAAGTTTTAGCAACAGCCTCAAGAGGTATTGCTGAAGTAATCACGCACCACTATACTCAAAATATCGATTTACGTGATGCAAGAACTGTTTTAGCAAACAGCGGAACTGCTATCATGGGATCTTCTGTTGCTTCGGGTGAAAACAGAGCAAAAGATGCAATTGTATCTGCGTTGGATTCTCCGTTGTTAAACGACAACAAAATTACAGGAGCCAAAAACGTATTGTTGCTTATCGTTTCTGGATCGAATGAAATTACACTTGATGAGATTGGAGAAATCAATGATCATATTCAGGTAGAAGCAGGTCATAACGCTAATATTATCATGGGAGTTGGTGAAGACGAAACTCTTGGTGATGCTATTGCCGTGACTATTATTGCGACTGGTTTTGATGTTGAACAACAAAATGAAATCGTAAATACAGAGCCTAAAAAAATCATTCATACGTTAGAAGATGAGCAAAGAAGTGTTCATAATCTATCGAATAAATCGGTAGTATCTTTTGATTTAAATGCAGAATCATCTGCACCAAAATCCGAAGAAAAAATTGTTTTTGAATTGATGGAAGATACGGTTGCTCCCGTAACGCCTACACCAGTAGCAGTTGCTCCGGTTGCTCCGTCAATCAATCAGGAAGAATTAGTAGTAATGTCAGAGTTTATTAAAAACCTTGATGTAACTTTTGAAATCGTTTCGCCAATTACAGATATCGATTTTACTATTTCAGCTCCTGAAGTGCAATCTTTTCAGGAAATAAAACCTGTTCAGCAAAGAACTTTTGAAAGAGAAGAACAAACAACTTTCTCTTTTGATTTACCTCTTTTTAAAGCAGAACCAGAAGTTAAAAAAGAGCCGGTTGTTGAGCAAGAAGCTAAAATCTTGTTTGAATTAACAAACGAAACTCGTAATATAAAAGTAAATGATCCGGTACAATTTGTTCCGGTAACTGAACTTTCTGAAAACGGAATTATTAAATATTCGTTAGAAGAGTATATGGAGGTTGAAAACGACCTGATCACATCAAAACCTGTTGATAAAGCGGTAGAAGACGTAATTCCTGCGGAATTAAACATAACCATGAAACCAAGAGTTGATTTTGCTCAGGAAGCTGCATTTACAACAACAGATAATGTATCTCCGCTAGAATTAACTATCGAAGAAACATTACGTTTAAGAGCAGAAGAAAGAAGAAAGAAACTAAAAGAATTTAATTATAAATTCCACAATAATGTTTCCAGAATTGATGAACTTGAAAAAGAGCCTGCTTACAAAAGATTAGGTATCGATCTTTCAAACAATCAATCGAATACAACCAATTCAAGAATATCTGTTGGTACTGATAGTAATAACGATTTACAATTGCGCTCAAACAATTCATTTTTGCACGATAATGTAGATTAAACTTACATTCATAATAGTAGGATAACCCGAAAATTGGATTTAATTTTCGGGTTATTTTTTTTATCTTCGCACAGAATTTAGAAATTTGACTTCTTTTTTGACTTTTAAAGTAAATCTTAATGTAAGTTCGATCGGAGTAAGGAACAACTATTCAAAATAATAGATCAATTATAAGCATAGCTTATTCAAATAAAAAATAAAATGAGTTTACAAACATTAATCATGGACGAAATTAAAACCGCCATGAGAGCAAAAGATACAGTAGCATTAGAAGCTTTAAGAGCTATAAAATCAGAAATGTTATTAGCTGCAACAGCTTCAGGTTCTAAAGAAGAATTGTCTGAAGATGAAGAAGTTAAATTGCTTCAAAAGTTAGTTAAAACCCGTAAAGAAAGTGCGAGAATTTTTACAGAGCAAAATCGTCCTGATTTAGCTGAACCGGAATTGGCTCAAATTGCTGTAATCGAAAAATTCTTACCAGCTCAATTAAGCGAAGAAGAAGTAGAAGCAGTAATTGCTAAAATCATTGCTGAAACAGGAGCTTCAGGAATCGCTTCAATGGGTAAAGTTATGGGATTAGCATCTGCACAATTAGGCGGAACTGCAGAAGGAAAAACTATTTCTACTATTGTTAAGAAACTATTAGTTTAAATAATTATGAGTTTAGATTTTAGATTCCAATCAGTAATCTAAAATCTAAAATCTAAACTCAAAAATCTACAATAATAAAGACCGCGTAGTTCAACTGGATAGAATATCAGATTTCGGCTCTGAGGGTTGGGGGTTCGAACCCCTCCGCGGTCACTATAAATTTTAAAAGCCTGAGAATGTAGATTCCCAGGCTTTCTTATGGTTCGAAAATTTTCAACATTTTCTTCTGGTTTTGAAAATACCTATATTTAAAAGAGATTTTGGTTCGAAGCCCATCATGGATTTTTAAAGGTTTACGATTCTTTTCAAGCTATAAGGTAATTAAGATTTAGTTTCCAGCCTATTACCCAAATCCGCTGTATTAGTTACTACGTATAGCTTTATTATTTATTTAGTTAGTCATCACAGTCGTAAAAACCCTGTTTATACTTTCGCATTGCCTTGCGCCTTATTTTCTTAACTATTCTAGCAGCTTTTTTAGTATAGTAATACAATCCCGTGTCTTTGAATAATTGAGCTGTATAGCAATTTTTTTCAGTTACTGTAATTTCAATCGGTCTTTCTCCGAAAGATGAAATAACTAAAACGTCGTCTAATTTTGCCTGTATAACAAATTTACCATCTGCATCAGTAAACGTTTTTAAATCTGTTCCTTTCACACTAATTTCAACTTGAGCTGGAATTAAATAATCTTCAAAAACAAACCCCCTAATTATTTTATTCTTTTTATTTGCTTCCTGCGCGAAAGAAAAAGCAGTAAAAAGTAATAGCAAAAAAAATATTTTATTCATAATGTGGCATTTCTTTTTATCAAGAATTTTTTGAAGCAAGTTTCCATTTGCTATTTTCTAAAACAAAACTTAGGTGCAATACAGATGAATTTTTTAAATAATCTATAAAAACAACTTCGACTTTGTCAGAGGTTATAGAATCAAAATTTAAAATAAAAATCTTTTTTCCCTTTGATTTTAAACTATCAATAGCATTACCATTTACAACCATAGAATCGCTATCGTTAGGATATTGTTCATTTGAATAGGTCACAATTTCTGTCAGTATAATTTTGTGGGTTTCTTCCAAAGGTTT
Organism: Flavobacterium chryseum; assembly: GCF_004362015.1. GTDB lineage: Bacteria > Bacteroidota > Bacteroidia > Flavobacteriales > Flavobacteriaceae > Flavobacterium. The sequence continues at coordinate 55,928 of NZ_SNWW01000003.1, read as the reverse complement.
ACCAAAGAGATTGTCAACATATATGACATCTCTATGTGTGATTTTGTAATATTTATTTTTTATATTATCTATGTAATTTGTTCTTATGCCAGTTCCACAATCTATATTATATGTTCTTCTTTTCGCCAAAAATATAGTATCAGATGAGATAAATTTATTTTTAAATGCTACTAAAATTTGATTTCCTAAGTCTTGTTGGTTTTCGATTGGTTTCTGTTCAAAGAGAAAAGAATTATTGGGAGTAATTAGTAAAATCATTAATATAAGGAATGATAAAAATGTTATTGCTGTAGCAATCCTTCTAAACGTACTTTTTCTCATAGTTTATGTTTTCTATATTCTTTTATAGAGTTGTAAAAATAGTACACAATTTATGTACATGAATATCTAGCTTATCTGTCCTAAATTAAGTGATAAATGCCACAGTTTTTTGTTTCAAAAATAGTTTTTTTTATTGAAAAACATTAAACAAACTTTTTATTCGCTGAATACTTTCGTACTAGCATAAGTGTAATTTTAATAGTCTTGCTACTTTGATGAATTAGCAGGAATGGAACTCTAAACATCATTTAAAATCTTTAAATCTTCTAACAAATGGGTTCGAATTTTGTATCATCAAGGTCACAAAAAGGCAAAATACGTGTAAATGTATTTTGCCTTTTTTTATTTCTTAAAGATTAAATTTATTTCTTCTCCACAAACCCAAATTCCTTATTTACATTAAGAATCGACCTTGTTTTTATTTTACCACTTCTTTAACTCGATTCAAAACCCAATCACACTAATATATTTTTAATAATTCTACTACTTGTAATAAATGTCTTTATCTGTTAGGTTAAAAACTTTTACGGGTAATAATAAATTATTATACCTGCAATATTTGAGTAATGAAATAGTATTAAATCTATTTCTGGACGATTTGTCAATGTGTAATTACAATGATTTTACAATCAATACATTAAACTATTTGCTTTTCATTTTTCAAATACATTTTGTGACATCTCGTGTTACGAAATTAAAATTTAGAACCTAAAAGTGATGCATGCTTATGTGAATTTTAAAATTAAGCGCTAGTGATTGATGAAATTATTTTTAGTGAATTGAATGGTCTAAAGTTAAGGAAAGGAGTAAAAAACTAAAAAAAAACTAAATGAGTTAAAACAAGAAGGATGAGTAAAAAATTAGGAATAATGAATGAAAATTGTAAACAAATGAATAGAAATAAAATAAAAATGAACAAAAATTTACTTATTGCATTGGCCTTCCTTTTATTTAATATAGGATATGGTCAGCAACTGAAAACTTGGACAGGAACAGTCAGTACCTCATGGGATGACGATGACAACTGGGACGGTGGCGAAAAGCCCACAGCTAGTGACGATGTATTAATAACAAGTGCAACTAATCAGCCAGTCATAACTAACGCAGGTGCTTCTTGTGCTCATCTTGAGTTAAAAAATTCAACTCCGGGAACTACTGTTTCATTAATGGTAAAAGGATCGGGGAGTTTTTCTCCTGCATCAATAGTTATGAACAGCAGCGGGGGAGATACCAGTGATTGTAGTTTAAATATCAACACTGGGAAAGTAAGTGTATCAGGAAACATTACAATGAATGGAAATGCACTTCAAAATGACGTAACTTTTTCCGGAGATGGAAATTTACTTATTGGAGGAGTAATGACAGGAGGCGTATTAAATGCTGATGCGAAAGGAACTGTAACTTATAATGGTGTAGGAACACGTAATGTTGGTCCATACACTTATAATAATTTAACAATTTCAGGTAGTGGCGTAAGAACAATTACTTCAGGAGTAATTGTAAATGGTAAACTTAATATGGCTGGTACAGCAACTGCATCTGCAGCGCCTACTTATGGTGCCGATGCTTCTTTACAATATAGTGCAGTATCTTATACAGTTGGACCAGAATGGGTAAGTCCATTTACAGCAAAAGGAGGGGTCATAATTTCAACTCCAGGCCTTACTATTGCAAGTACAGTTACTATGGGTAGTAGTGTCGCAGACAAAAAATTTAATGATGGAGTGGCACTTATAGTAGAGGAAGATGCTTCATTAATATTGGGCAACACTAACTTATATTTAGGTGGTGACTTTATCAACAACAACGGATCGCTTACAACTGATGGATTTGTTTATTTAACTGGGAACGTTAATCAAAGTATAGCTAGTTTTACATCTTCTAAGGGAGTTGCTATGAATAAAGGTGCCGGTACAGCTACTTTTACAGGAAATATAAATACAAAAAAATTAATAATTAATGGCTTAGGGACACTTAGTCTTGGATCAGGCCTCACGCATACATTTACAGATTGGGATAGAACTCAGGGAACATTAAACGCCAGATCAAGTTATTTGAAAATTTCAGGAAATGTAACAGGTACAGGAGGTACTTTTACACCGGGAACTGGTACTGTAGAGTTTAATGGAGGAGCTCAAAATTTAGGAACAGGATCGATAACCTATAATAATCTTGTATTGTCAGGATCTGGTACCAAAACTTTTGGTGCAGCAACTACCATAAACGACACTTTTTCGATAGTAGATGGAGTAAAAGCCGATCTTACTGCAAATTTAATACATACTGCTAAAAGTATAAAACTAGGAACTTCAGCCCTATCTGGTGGATCATGGGGAAGTTCGCTTTCAAACGCAGTTAATAAAAACAATACTTTTTTTGTTTCAAATAATGGGATTGTAAATGTTGGGCCAACAATAGTAATAAACACTTCGAGCTTAACAGCATTAACTACAACTTATGGTACGCCATCAAGTTCAAAAAGTTTTGACATATCTGGTTTGGCTATGCTTGAAGGGATTTTAGTTACAGCACCTTCAGGGTTTGAGGTAAGTACAGACGGAACTACTTTTAGTGATGCACTTACTATTGGAGCAGCAGGTGCAATTGCATCTAAGACAGTTTTTGTACGATTAAAAGGAACAATTGATGCTAAAGATTATTCAGGAAATATAGTTCTGACTAGTAATGGTACTACTACTATAAATGTAGCAATAGCTACAAGTACAGTAAATAAAGCACCATTAACGATTAACGCAAAAAGCGATACCAGATCTTACGGATCAGATAATCCAACTTTAGCGGCAACTTATGTTGGGTTTGTAAATGGAGATACTGCAACTAGTTTAACGACACAAGCTACAATTGCAACTACGGCAGTTAAGGGAAGTGCAGTGGGAGATTATCCAATCACAGTTAGTGGAGCATCTTCATCAAATTATACAATTACTTATGGAACAAGCGGGAAATTAACTGTTACACCTGTAGCTTTAACTATTACTGCAATTGATAATAGCAAAGTTTACGGATCAGATAATCCAGCTTTTACAGCAAATTATGTTGGGTTTGTAAATGGAGATACTGCTGCAAGTTTAACTACACAAGCTACAATTGCAACTACGGCAGTTAAAGGAAGTGCAGTAGGAGATTATCCAATCTCAGTTAGTGGAGCAGTTTCTTCAAACTATACCATTGCTTATGGATCAAATGGAAAATTAACTGTTACTCCTGCGGCTTTAACTATTGCTGCAACTGATAATAGTAAAGTTTACGGATCAGATAATCCGGCATTAACAGCAAATTATGTTGGGTTTGTAAATGGAGATACTGCAGCGAATTTAACGACACAAGCTACAATTGCAACTACAGCAGTAAAAGGAAGTGCAGTAGGAAATTATCCAATCTCAGTTAGTGGAGCAGTTTCTTCAAACTATACCATTACTTACGGACCAAATGCAGTACTTAAAATTACTCCTGCAGCTTTAACTATTACTGTAGATAGTAAAACGAGATCTTTCGGATTAGATAATCCAATTTTAACAGCAAGTTATGCTGGTTTTGTAAATGGGGATACTGCAGCGAATTTAACTGCACAACCTACAATTGCAACTACGGCCGTGAAAAATAGTCCAATTGGAGATTATGCAATCACAGCTAGTGGAGCGACTTCATTAAACTATAGTATTACCTATGTACCTGCTATTTTAAAAGTTATCGCTTCTAGTAATGCAGGTATGACAGATCTAGCTATTAGTGAAGGTACTTTAAGCCCCGCTTTTACAGAAGGAAATAAAGATTATACAGCTATAGTACCAAACGATACTAAAACTATTAAAGTTACCCCAACTACAGCAGATACTTCTGCAACAGTAACAGTAAACGGAAAAGAAGTGCCTAGTGGAACTGCTTCTGGAGAAATTCCTTTGGAAGTTGGTGAAAATACAATTACTACTGTAGTGACGGCTCAGGATGGAACTATTAATACTTATACAATAGTTGTTACAAGAGAGCCTTCAAGTAATGCAGATTTGACAGACTTAGCAATTAGTGAAGGTACTTTGAGTCCGGCTTTTGAAGAGGGAACTAAAGATTATACAACTACAGTTCCTAATGATATTACAAGTGTAAAAGTTACTCCAACTACAGCAGATACTACAGCAACAGTAACAGTAAATGGAAAAGAAGTTGCTAGTGGAACTGCTTCTGGAGAAATTCCTTTGAAAGTAGGAGAAAATGAAATTAAAACTGTGATAAAAGCTGAGGATGGAACTACAAAAACCTATACAGTAATTGTTACAAGAGAACCTTCTAGTAATGCAGATTTATCAAATATTATTATCAGTGATGGTACTTTAGATCCAGTTTTTGATAAAGATAAAACTGATTATAAAGTAGAAGTTCCTAATGAAACTAATTCATTTGTAATCAATCCTATACCAGCCGATCCAAATGCGAAGGTTGTAGTGATAGTTGACGGAAAAACTATTGATCCTACCGTTCCAATGGATTTGAAAGTTGGAGATAACGAAATTAAAATCGTTGTTACTGCTGAAGATGGAACAACAAAAGAATATGAAGTAATTGTTACAAGAGACCCTTCTGGTAATTCAGGCTTAAATGATTTAGCAATCAGTGAAGGTATATTGAGTCCGGCTTTTGCAGAGGGAACTAAAGACTATACATCTACTGTACCAAATGATATTGCAGGTATAAAAGTTACGCCAACTACAGCAGATACTACAGCAACAGTAACAGTAAATGGAAAAGAAGTTCCTAGTGGAACTGCTTCTGGAGAAATTCCTTTAGAAGTTGGTGAAAATACAATTACTACTGTAATAACAGCTCAGGATGGAACAACTACAACTTATACTGTAATTGTTACAAGAGAAGAGGCTGCTAAGCCTTCTGATAATGCAGGTTTATCTGATATAGTAATCAGTAATGGTGAGTTAAGTCCAACTTTTAATACACATACAAATGATTATAGAGTGGAAGTGCCAAATGAAACCGATTCATTTGTAATTAAACCTTTACCAATCGATCCTAATGCAACTGTTGTAGTAATAGTAGACGGAAAAACTATTGATCCTACTGCTCCAATTGATTTGAAAGTAGGAGAAAACGTAATTACAATAGTGGTTACAGCAGAAGATGGTACTACAACAGATACATATACTGTAATTATAGATAGAGCTAAGGCTGAAATTGTGCCTACAAATATTATTACTCCAAACGGAGATGGTAAGAATGATTTCTGGGTAATTCCGGGTATCGAATCATATTCAAACAATTCAGTTAAAGTTTTTGATCGTGCAGCAAGATTAGTGTATTCTAAAAATAATTATAATAATGATTGGGATGGTTCTTACAAAGGATCTCCGCTTACTGAAGAAACTTATTACTATCTAATTGATCTAGGAAATGGAACACCTAAACTTAAAGGGTTCATTACAATTATTAGAAACTAACAATTAGTAGCGAAAAGCATTAAAATGGTTAGAGTATAACCACACAGAAATGAGTACAATAAAAATTAAATCAATGAGAGCAATCTATTTACAGGTAATTATGTTCCTGATTATATTAGGAACAAATACCGCAAATGCGCAGTTAACGGAATACGAGTCTATGTATTTTCAAAATCAATATATAAATAACCCTGCTATGGCAGGGTTAAATGAAGGAGTGAAATTAAATCTGGGTTACCAGCGTCAATGGGATCAAGTGCCGGGAAATCCAATTTTAATGAATGGTACTATCGAATACAATGCTGGAAACAGAACAGGATGGGGATTAAACTTTAATAGTGACAGAGCTGGATTAATTAATAGAACAAGAGTAGTAGCAACATACGCTTATCATTTACCAATAGGAGAAGAGGAAAAGCTTAATTTTGGTTTATCAGCAGGTGCCAAATTTGCTTCTATTGATAACAGTAAAGTTATTGGACAATACGATGACATTGCACTACAGAATTTTAATAATGGAGGAACGTTTGATGGAGATTTCGGTATGTCATATACTAGTAGGTTATTAACAATTCAGGCGTCATTGCCAAATCTTAATAATTTTTTAGTTAATACTGACGACGGTGTGAAAAAATATGTAGATCGTTCTATTTTTTATTCAGCTGTAAGTTACAAGATATTGCTTTCAAATGAAGATGAGGACTTAAATGTCGAGCCGTTGATTGCTTATAGAGGTATTAAGGGACACAAGGATATTTTAGATGCCGGAGCTAGATTTAATTTTCCGGATTATAAAATGAATGTATCTGCATTTTACCATACTAATAAGACTGTTTCTACAGCATTTGGAATTGATGTAATTGATAAAGTAGGTGTTTTTATTGCTTATTCTAAATACTTTGGTAGCTTAGGTGCTTATGCAAACAATACTTTTGAATGCGGACTTAATTTCAAAATATAATAGAAAAAGTTATTAGCGTTAAAATAGAAAGCTAAGGAATATGTAATGTATTCTTTAGCTTTTTTTGATTGTAGATAATTGATTTTTTGGAATTTTAATTACGATTGGCACTATTGGATTGCATTGCACTTATCAGATGAACTTATTGAACTACATGACAAATCTTTAGAAAAACTATTTCCAACAACATTTGAGCGAATACATAAATCCTATACTCTTTGTTGGCATCAGGTAGAAAAAAATGTTAAGTTGGTGGAAAGTACAGTATGATTTGAAATTAGATGGTTATTTATCACTCAATCTATTCTTTACAATTTAACCTAACGCCGTTGATACCTAATAAAATAAAGAATAAGCCCGAGACACCGAATATTCCAAAATTCCAATATCTATCTTCAAATCTACTGGCGTTATTTTCTGATAAATACAAATAATCTGTTGTTGCAGACCTTACACTTTCAACGCTAATATTTTCATTAAAAAAATATTTATCACTAAAAGATAAGGAATCTGTTTTTACTATTTTTGACAAATAATCGCCTTTAGCGATACCAATAAATAGCGTATCTCCTTGTTTAATATCATTCAATAAATCTTTTACGAAAGTTGCTTTCAAGGCATTACCGCTTATATAGAAATCTAAATCAGGAGAGTTTTTTAATTTAATAGAAATAGAATTATGCTTTTTTCGAATGTATTTAATATTTAATATTTCATCGCCAAAAACAATAAGATCTTTAGAATTTATCATTTTAACCTTCAATGCATTATTTGCGCCGATAAAAAATAAAATACCGATTATTATAAAGATTATAGAAACCTCAAAATTGATTTTTTTTTCGATTAGTTCTTCAATCTTTAAATTTCGCTTTTTGTCTTTCGTTATTTCATTCTTTATCTCATAATAATTAGCATAGTAATCACTGCATATTTTTATCTTTTTACCTGTTGTGAGATGCAATGTTAACATTTCCCATTTGTCAAATTTTCCTTTGTATTGTTTTTCAGTCCAACTTTCAACGTCATTAATAGTATAACTTTTTGTAGTCTTTCCAAAAGATGATACCTGAAGTAATTTATTATTTACAATACAATAATTTTTTATTGAAATTAAATTGTAAGTACATATTAGTGTCCCAATCAAAAAAATGATGGATAAAATTAGGCAAATATTTGTTGAATAATTTTCAGGATTATATTTTGTAAGAGAGAATATTGATATGAATAGAAAAAATAAAATACCAAGAATGTGACCTTTCCAATATCCGGTTTTCTTTTTTGATTTCAAATGTATATCTGTCAACTTATTTTTTAAGATTTGATTTAGCGCTTTAGATTCCAATAAGCTGGACTTTCTTAGGCTAATATAAGCAGTTTTATCATATATTATAAAAGAAAAAAACTTACTCCTCAAATACTTTTTCAGTATCAACAGGATTGTTTTCCTGATATAGTTTTCGGCCAATTTCGCCTTGATCACCCAAAGCGCGACCTTTTATTAACCACGCAATTCCGAAAGCAAAAAGCGCAAGAGCTTCAAAAACCAAAGTCGAATACGGAAATAATTTAAAAGTTTCTGAAACGGGAACCATTACAACGAAAACTAATATCGAATAACCGCAAACCCTGTAAATGTTATTTTCGTTCAAAATACTTTTCGGATCTCTGGTTTCGTTTTTTTGACCAATGGTAAAAACATTAATTGCCAGTAAAGCCATTATTAAAAAAAGTAAGGCTGCAAACCCATAATGAAGCCATCCCAACCATTTTTCAGGATACGGAAACAGTGTGTAAATTTTAATCGCAAAATCATCAGGATTCACGGGGATGAACGCTACACCAATTGCCATAATTCCTGCAATATTGGTTAATATACTATCATTTTTAAATAATGAAGCATTGCTGTTGCCTTTATAACAAATCAAAAATAAGCCCACTGCACACAGCGTTCCCGTGAAAATTTCTCTTAAATTGGTAAAATAATAATCACTTATAGAAGGCTGAAGTTGGGTTTTGAAAACCGCAATAAACGACAAACCCACTAAAAGCAACGGCAAACTAATTCCTAAATAGCCAATCGCCCGCCTGATTCTTCTGTAGGTAAAAATGTCATCTCTTTCAATTTGGATTTCTTTATTATCTATTTTCATAATTCCTGAATCATTTGGAATAATAAAGTTAAGTTATTGTTTTGAAAAAAGAGATAATAATCTTACGAAATAAGAGTTACGAAATCTTCTTCCCAGAAAATAAATTCTCGACAACCCAAGCCGGGCCAATCATTAAAAACTGAAGATCTTTTAAGAACGAAGGTTTTTTGCCTTCAATATTATGTCCGTAGAATTGTCCGATCCAGGCAATGACAAAAACGCCAATAGAGAAAGCCCATAACGGAACAAATTGACCAATATAATAATTGACAACAAGACAAATTGCAGAGAAAACAGCAATCTTAATCGCCATGATAACTGATAATCGAATGTAGAAAACAAGTACAAAAAGCAAAACCACAACCGCCCAATTTTCGATAATTGGTGCATTCAGTTTTAAGGTATTTGCAATAAAACCACTCGGAATACTCATTAACAATCCCACAATCGAAAAGTAAATTGCCGGGACGCAAATATAATGTATTGCTTTGTTGGTTGGGTTTTGATGACTTACGGCGTATTCATCAAACCACTGATCTAATGTTCTCATTTTTTTTGGTTTAGTTGGTTAGATAGATAACAAAGCTATGTAAATTTTTCTGAGTTTGTTTTAACTCAGAAAAATTTTCACAGCTAAAACCTTAAAAAATATTGGTATTATCTGTGACCAATATTAATTGTTGAAAACGGCTTCTGTCAAAATCTATTCGGTTTGCCTTAACCGCAATTGGGAAATAAATTCCAACATTTGAAATCATTTTTAATTTACTCGCGCTGCTCATTGTAAATTCCAGTTTACCTTCAGCAACTGCATTCAGGCTTGTAATCAAACTTGAATCTAATGTAAAATCAGTTTCGATATTAACTACAAGATTTTTGGCAAAAACAGTTCCGGTTATAAGCAGGATATTGTTGTTGTTTGCATTTTTTAAAAGCGAAGGATTAGGATGCAGAAAATCAGCATCAAATAAATATTCTTCGAGATTACCAATGGCATATTCTTTTGTAATTGAGTTTTCATAACTAATGGTTACTGTTTTTCCTGATTTTATTTTAGCAGAAATTTCAAAAGTACCTAACCCGAGCGTTTTTAGAATTTCTTCTAAAAGTGTAATGCCAATATTAAAACCGTAATCGTCTTTTTGAGTAGCATCGACACTAAGAGCAGGGTTTTCAATTTCGGTTAATACCACATCACTTTTAAAAGCGTGTTCTATACTGCCATAATAAAGCTGAGCTTCATCAAAAGGTTTTTTGATCCATAATTGAAGCGGTTTGTGGCTTCTTACAGGACCTTCGATTAAGTCAAAACCCTGTGCACTTAAATATTTAGTAAGTTTCATTTTGTAGATTTTTTTAAAGTTTTATAAATAGTTTGGGACTTTTATACATCTATTAAGCCATGATTTTTAATAGATTATACTTACAAATCTATTAAATATTATCGAGTTTATGAGATAGTTTGGGATAGCATTATGTTAAATCATCGGTAAATTTAATCTGCAAAGAAATAAAGATTGAAGTCGAAAATTATTTCAAATTGTGAATATCTATTTACGAGAATTGGCAATTTTATTTTCTTTAAAATCTATCTTTGGCATCCTTAAAAAAATATAGACATGAGCGCAGTTTGGTACGAATGCAAAGTAAAATATAGAAAAACAGACGATATTGGAGCACAAAAGGTTACGACAGAGCCTTATTTGGTAGATGCAATATCCTATACTGAGGCCGAAAGCAGAATTAATGAAGAAATGGCGGCTTATGTTAGCGAAGAGTTTAAAATCACGAATATAAAAGTGGCGAATTATGCCGAAATTCATCCTTTTGAAAATGCAGATCGTTGGTTTAAATCGAAAGTTTCATTGATTGCTTTTGATGAAGAAAGCGGTAAAGAGCGTAAAACAAATATGTATTTGTTAGTGCAGGCGAATGACGTAAAAGAAGCGTATGATAACACCGTTTCGGTTATGAAAGGAACTATGGGAGATTATACGATTCCAGCCATTTCAGAATCGCCGATTATGGATGTTTTTCCATATTTTAGTGGAGAAGAAGGAGAGCTGGAACAATTAGAAAGATTCAATGCCCTAAAAGGTTCTAAACCAGAAGTGGTTGCTGTTGGTGATATGGGAGAAAATATAGAAGATCTTGTAGAAGCAGATAGCGAATAATTTATCGGACTATTAAAATAGGGAAGAGGGCTTTTTAGTCCTCTTTTTTTATATGAAAATCTTAACTTTTCGCAAAGTTGTGTCATTGACAAAATTATTCTGATTGGCTTAACACGGATTTTAATCGATTGAAAATAGTATTACTATCCCTTATTATAATCAAAAACCCCGTCCCACAATTCATCAATTTGAATAAGCGCTTTATCTAACGGAATAACTTCCCATTTTCCATTTGTTTCGATACCAAGCCCAATATTTTTTAACTTCAGTAAAGCATCTTTAACATCAAAGTCGAGTTCTGTATTAAACTTAGTTTTAAACCAAAGTTCAATTTGATGGTCAAGTTCTTCGGACGTCAATGGATTATTGCCTTTATATAAAAATGTATAAGCGAGAATAGTTTCCTTTAGCACTTCTTCTTCAGAAGAGTTTAGTAGCGAATAAAAAGCACCGCTGTTGTTTCCGAGATTCTTAAAATACAAACTGTCTGAAAGCATTTTAGAATACCTGATTTTCTTATTTACAAAATTATTGTATTGGCGAAAGCAGTAGGCAGATAAAATTCCCAGTGCAATTAAACCCTGATTTAATGAAGTTTTACTGTTTAATAAGTCAATAGTTTCGCCAGTTTCGTATGCGCCATACATGTTAATAAGAGCGGGAATTACTTTGGCACTTAACAACGAAATACCACCAAAAAGCCCTGGCACCCAAAGTAACAATTTATCTTTTAGGGACATTCTGGGAACAGCGTTCGGGAATATGGTTTCGACGTCGTTTTGAGGAACACGCTTAAATATTTTTAAAGCAATAGTTCCAGGATCAATTGGCATTTTTCCTAATTTGACCCTTTTCTCGCTTAGATAATCGGCTTCGTTATAATTCAGATAAATCATAACACGATCATAATATTCGATCTCAATTTCTTTTGTCCAGAAAATATATTTTTTGACTTTTTCTTTTGCTTTATGATGACCGCGAACATACAATTCATAATCTCTAAAAGCATTAAAATCTATAGAAAGATTTAAACCTATTAAATCAGAATTTTTAAAAGATTTATCTAAAGTTTCCTGATCAACTTGGCGATAATTTCCATGTTTCAAAACCGTAATAAGCGTTTCCTTAAAAACCGAAAAATCACTTTTCCCCACAAATGCTTCCCGTTCTTTTTGGCTTAAATCGGGATCAAAAAGAGCGTAATTTTGTTTTAAGTTTTTGTTGAGATTAAAAGCTTCGTAATGGTAATAATGTTCGATGATATCGAATAGTTTTTTAAAATCATCAACTTTTTGTTTGTCTTCGGCGAAAGCTGCAATTTGTTGCTCGAGTAAGAATTCCTTATTAAAGGGAATATAATGTTCTCGTGTCATATCGATTTTGGGCTTTAATTTTGTGGCATTTACAGGCAAATAGTTTACAATTAATTGCAAGAGCTCAAAGATACATTTTTTTTGAGAGGTACAAAGTTACAAAGGTTCAGAGGTATACTTCGTGAAGCATAAATAAATCAAAATAAATCTGCCTAAATCTGTTTAAAATCTGCGTGAAAAAATACTTTAAACAGATTAGTAAAGAGATTTTTTATATGGATATTACGCAACGATACTATAAAAACTCTGCAAAAGATTTACTACTTAATTATTGTAAATTTGAGTGAGAACTTTTTAATAAGAAGGCTTCTTTAAAATTTAAAGCAAAATAATATTAGATATGGAAAATATTCAAACTACTAAAACTCAAAATTTCTTTAGAATATTGTTGGGGATTTTTATGATTACGGCTGCGATTGGTCATTTTACATTTCAAAGAGCCGATTTTCAGGCGCAAGTACCTAATTGGATTCCTCTTGATAAAGATCTGGTTGTAATACTCTCCGGAATTGTTGAGATAGCATTGGGTCTTGCCATGCTATTTCTAACGCGTTACAGAGTGTATATTGGAATCGCATTAGCGATATTTTATGTTTTGGTTTTTCCGGGCAATATCGCACAATATATAAATGGAACTTCAGCTTTTGGTCTCGATACAGATCTTTCTCGTTTGATTCGATTATTTTTTCAGCCAGTTTTAATTTTTCTGGCGTTATGGTCTACTGGCGCAATCGCTTTTTTTAAAAGTTCAAGACAGAGAAAGTAAAAGATTCAGAAACTTTCTGAATTTGAAACTTGAAATATCACACCTTAAAGATGTTAAAAACAAAAGCCGCAAAGATATTTCTTTACGGCTTTGCCTTCCTAGGGAAAGTAGATATGCATGATCAGGTGCATATCTAAAATCGAATCAGTTACTAATAACTAATTATGTCTCTAAGATCTATTTATTTCTAATATTAATTGTTGAATCATTGCTTGTCTAACTTGCTTACCTGAATTTCGAGAACCTTCTTATATTCGTTTGTAAGCCTTATGTATTCTGCTTTAATAACGTCGCAAATGATACCAACACGATCGCCCCGAATCGATTTTCTGATGTAATCATACGAATAACCATGTCTTTCTTTAATAATCTTTAGCACATCTTGATTATAACTTGGTTTAGTTTTTATATTTTTGTCCATTGCTTCATTTGTATTAAAAGTAATACAAATATAAGTAAGATATTTCTTAGGAGCAAGTAATATGTAAGACATTATCTAAAAAAATAGTTTTTATGACTGAAAACACTTTAAAGAGAATTAAACAATATTTAGATTTTAAGGGCATTAAAGTTAGCGCTTTCGAAAGAGAAGTTGGTATGTCTAATGGCTCATTTGCCAGTCAGTTAAAACACGACAAAACAATTGGTGTTGATAAATTAGAAAATATCTTAAGCAAATATCCTGATGTAAACTCAGACTGGCTACTAAAAGGAACCGGAAATATGCTAAATTTCGATGTATTAAGTGAAAATCCGGAACTTTACGAAAAATTAGAGAAGATTCAAAAGCTCGATATTCCCGTTTATGATATTAAAACAACAGGAGAAATTATCGATTTGTTTGGTGATAATCAGGAACAAATGCCCGTTAGTTATATTAGAATTCCTAAAATTTCGAAGTGCGATGGTGCTTTGTACGTTACGGGTGATAGTATGTACCCATTATTGAAAGGCGGAGATATTGTAGTCTACAAGAAAATTAACAATCTGGAAAACAATATCATTTGGGGTGAAATGTATTTGATTTATGTAAAAAATGATGATAACGATTTTTTCTTTATCCGATTTTTAAAACAATCTGAACGTGAATCTTACGTGCAGTTTGTGTCTCAAAACCCGGATTATCAAACAGTAGAATTTCCTATAAAAAGTATAAAAGTACTTGCCTTAATAAAAGCATCAGTAAGGATTAATACGCAGATTTAATTTTAGATTTTAGATTGTTGGATTTTAGATTTTTGGGAATTTTTGAAATGGAAAATCTTTGTTCCTTTGAACCTCTGAACCTTTGCTACTTAAAAACCTAAACAAAAAATGAGATTTCAAAGCCCCCAAGGTTTGAAATCTCACTTAATTGCTCCAAAAAAAATAACATCTTAATAATAAATAATCTCCTTCCCAGGAAATTTAATTTTTTGACAAAAATTATTCAAGAGCAATTTTACCACAAAATAAAATTCTGGCAATGCGTATTTATACCTGTTTTTTTTTTTTTTTGAGATTGAGAGTTTTAGATGTTGAAAGATGTAAAGAGTCAAAATTCAAAACAACTGTGGTCGGGTGTTGTCCTCCTGAGCGAAGTCGAAGGACACGCACTAAACTCTGCAAACTAATTCTCTGATCTCAGCGAACAGCAAGTTTCCTTGACATTGCGCACAATCAAAAAACCAAAAAAACCTCTGTCCCTTTGCGCCTTTAAGACTCTGAACCTTTTTTTTACGATCTTTTTAATTCAATTATTTTGTGAATGTATAATATCAAGTTCTCTTTTTCAACCGAAAATAATGCCGTTTCATCTTCTGTTTTTAAATATAGAGCAGCAATACTTTCCGCATCCATATCTTCGTGCAGATAGTGATATTCAACATATTTTATGAGATTGTCGATAAAAAGTTCTTGTAGTTTTCCTTTTTCTACGGCTTCGTGGTCGCCATTTTTTATTTTTTCTATTTCAGATTCCGGTAAATCAATAGTGAGGTATGTTGTGTCTACGGCCAATTTTGAGAGCAATTCTTCCGTAACTTTTCCCGAAGCATTACAATAAGCACAGGGTCCGGGCGCCCACTTTAATTGCTTATTGAATCGTTTTATATCTTCTGCATCAACAAATCCTTTTCCCAGGCATCTGGGGCATTCTAAATTTGATTTTTTAAGTAGGAAATTAAAAATGGTCATTCTTCTAAAAATTTGGGGGTTAAAGTTTCATGGCCCTGCGAAGATAATTATTTATGTAAGAAATTTATTTTAATGTTCATTATTTTTTGGAATAGGAGGTTTGTAGGGTGGTTTTAAGGATTAAAAAAAAGCTGCAAGGTTTTTTTCTTGCAGCTTTTTTTGGTTTTATAGTTAAGTTAGATTTTGATCAACCTTGTTAGTTATGACTTAAAATATATTTAACAGATTCTATTTTAATAGATTTAATTAAACCAAAATCTAAAGATTAAAAAGTGACTAATGCCTAAGTAGGGCTTAATTGTGTTAGATGTGAGGATAATTTGGGAATTTTAAAGCTTTACCATTGAAAATATTATATACATTAAAATGATTTTTTTTAGATTAAGTTATTCACTTTCATATTTGGCAATAAAACTTTTAAACAGCTATCTCCAATTGGTGAAGAATCCCAATAACATTTATGCATTTTTATACTATTTAGTAATATAAAATCAACAAAATTTAAAGGTTTATTTCGAATTTCATAATTTATATTTTCAGGAACAGAAATATCTTTGATACCAAATTGAGCATCACCTTTTTTATTATCTTTTCTAAAATTTGTTCCAAAAGTATCGAATAAGGAATAAATATTTATCCACTTTATTTTACCTTCCATTGCACGAGATCTATCATTATAATATTCTGGATAATATGCATTTATAAATTCGAATGGATTCCCTATACTTATAAATGATTTTGTTAGATTTTTGATATTTTCAGAAGGTGGTATTTCCGCTATTGGGAAAAGTGCGTCCATTGCTATAATACTGCCAAAACTGTAGCAATGAAAATGTATTTCTGGGTCAATTTCATTTTCAGCAATATACTCTGTTAATAAATTTAGGTTGCCTACTAAAATTTGGCTTTGTTCTCCATTATTAATATAACTATCAACACAGGCAAATTCCGTTGCCAAAGAAGTAATAATTGTTTTCGATTGCGGTAGAAATAATAATATTAATGCAATGAATGAAAGTATTGATTTTTCATATTTTCTTATTTTTTCAGCATCTATATTTGTTACTATTTTCTCTAAAATTGAATTATCTGGTTTTTTAAAAATTCCAGAGTTTAAAATTAAATCAACACAGGTTGGTATTAAGAAAATTATAAATAATGAGATTATGAAAAGTATAAAAAAAGCATAAAAGGTTTGACCCGGTCTACTAAAGCCATTACCTTTAAAAAGTCTTAAAATAATTTGAGGGAATTTTTTTATTACTAAAGCAAATAACGTTAAGCTTTGAATAAAAATATTATAATGGATAAATTTATCTGTTAGTATATTATGATATTGAAAATCATATATTTTATATACTAATTCTTCTTCGCTTGTAGTCTTGTTTTTTTTTATAATCTGAACTACTGTGCTGCTTTTTTCTGGTATGTAAAATATTTTTTCTGTTTTTAAAAAATATTCAAAGCCAGTTATACTAAAACTTAATTCGTTTTTAAATCTTTCCGCATGTTTTTCTACTGTTTCATTATCAATAGATTGCCCAAGACCTGTGATGTATATTCCTATTTTAGTCATGATAGTTGTTATTATAGGATGAATAATTATATTTTGGTTAGAGGTTGATAGTTTGGTTATAGTTAAATCCCAAAACTATATGTGACATTTAAAAATCCAAGAAAATTTGATGTTTCTGTATCATATTTTACAGTAAAAGGAATCCATAAATCATCTGTAAGTCTAAATCTAAAGTCAGCATTGGCTAAAATTGTTTCTTCTTTCTCACTAGGAAGTGTGTTTTTTAATATTTTGTTATATTCTCCATAAGCTTTAATTTCAAAAAAACTTTTAGCTCCTTTTTTTAATACTTTTAAATTATATCCAATTTTTGCATTAAAAATACTTCTTGGCATACTAGGACTTATTGTATCCAGATAATTATATTTAGCTCTAACGTCGAATTCTCCAAATCGATTTCCAACAACAAAAACCATTTCTGCGGATGCTTGATTTAATTTTCCATCTTTGTCTGTAATTGCATTTGGAGAAACTGATAGGAAAGGTTTTTTTTCAAGACCTTTTATAAACTCATCTTTTAAATCTTGTAAGTATTTGTTAACAATTTCAATATTAGTGAGACTATTTCCTTTTTTATCCTTCTGACTTTGAAAATATTTACTTTTGTTAATTTCTTTATTTAATTCTTCTGTAAGATCCTGCTGAAGCTTTTGTAACTTAAGCTCAATAGTTTCATTATTTAAAATTGATGTACTAACTTTTTCTATATCGTTCGCTAGTAGTTCCGTTTCAGAAGAGTTCATATCTCTATTATTCTTTGTTTTAAAATTATTTATTTCAGTTTCAATAATCCTGTTATTTGCAATCATGACTAGAGAATCTAATTTGAGGAATTGTTTTTCTAAATTATCATCTAAGTCAATAAATCCCCTGTCTCTTTTATTTGAAATAGCCCAAGTAAACCCGATTGAGTAACCATTAAAATCTAATTTCTCATCTAAATTTAGCTTCCCATTTATTTGAAAATTTCTTAAAAAAACTATAGTACTTCTATTTTTAGTATGTAGTATATCTTCATCGTAATTTTTGACTAGTGAAAAAAGAGTAGAATTAAGATCTAAAGATTTTTCATTAACATCAATGCTTTTGAATGCGAATTGATAAAATCCCGCAAATGCATCAATAAGGTTACCAGATTTAGAATTTTCAATTTGATTTAGTATTTTTGAAGCCTGTTCTTTAGTTTGAGAAATTGCATTTGAAGAAAAGCTACACAACATAAGGTATAAAATAATTTTTTTCATTTTTGTTAGTTTACATTACCGATAAATACCATTACATAATTTCCTTTATTCGAAGATTTTGTGGTTGCAATTACAAAATCGCCGCTAACAGTTACAGTGGTTGTATCATCTTCTTGGTTCATTCCAATTACATTAATAATATATCTTCCACTTGAAGCTTCGAATTCTTGATCAAAAGATTTTTGAGATTCATAATGTTTATCATAAAGATCATTGTCAAGATTATTGATAAATACACTAATTTTTTTGGGAGCATAGACTTTTCCAACTCTTGCTACAATTTTAATTTTTTTCATAATTATTTAGGTTTTTAGGTTTTTTCTAGGTTGTTTGTTTTGTTTCAATGTAAGCTTATTTTTAAGCTTGATTTTTCGGTGTTGTTGTAATTATTAGAGTAATATTTTCTTTAACATATCACAACAATATTACCACAAATCAACAAAAAAACAACGCGTATTTATACGGTTTTTTACCACAAAAAAAGCTCAACTATTTAAAGTTGAGCTTTTTATAAATTAAGAATTACGTAACGTTTACTTAAAGAAACTATTTAGCAAAATCTGATATTTACGTCCAACAGGAATAATTTCGTTATTGCACATCGTCAGATTTTTGAAAGTAACAGAGCTAATTTTATCGACATTTACAATAAAAGAACGATGCACCTGAACGAAGTTGGTACTGTCAATTTCTG
The DNA here is from genome assembly GCF_004362015.1 of Flavobacterium chryseum. Lineage (GTDB taxonomy): Bacteria > Bacteroidota > Bacteroidia > Flavobacteriales > Flavobacteriaceae > Flavobacterium. Next base: position 37,029 of record NZ_SNWW01000003.1, on the reverse strand, counting down.
AGGCGATGCTTGAAACAGAACCGTAAATAATAATAGGCGATTTAAGTTTCGTGCTGTAAAGTTTCATATAATTGCCCAGACTTTCGATATAAATAATATCACACAAAAGCGTGTCGATCATTTGACCGTTTACACGATGCGAAAGTACTTTTGAGTTGGTAGTAACTTCTTTTTTCAGACTATTTCCGGAAAAGTAAATCTTGGCCTTTTCAATCGCTTTAGAGAATTTTTCGAACGAAATGGGCTTTAGTAAATAATCTATCACATCGTTTTGGTAAGCCGAAAGCGCATAGTCAGAATAGGCCGTGGTTACAATCGTAAGCGGGCGATTCGGTTGTAATTCCATCAGTTCAACTCCCGAAATTAAAGGCATATTAATATCCAGAAAAATAATATCGTAGCTGTTGGCGTTGAGCATTTTCACTGCTTCCATTCCGCTAAAGGCACTTCCGGAATGCTCCAGATCGTCAAATTTCGAAATATGCGATGCGAGCGCCTTATGTGCCGGCGATTCGTCATCTATAATCAAACAGCGGTAGGTAGATGCCATATATTTAATTTTACTGTAAAAATATTCTTTTCTTTTTTGCAGTTCAGTTCATGCTTTAATCCGTACACTTCAAGGCGTCTTTTTAAGTTTTCAATACCAATTCCCGTGCTCGAAAGGCGAGAACCCGAATCGAGATAATTGTTTTTTATAGTAAAAGATAAATGTTGGTGCTTCACCTTCAAATCAATATTGATAAAAGGTTCAGTGGTTTCTCCGGAAAATTTAACCGCATTTTCTACCAAAGGCAAAAAGAACAAAGGCGGAATTTCAATATTATCAAAAGCACCTTCGTACTTTTGAGTTACAGACAATCTTTCGCTTCTAAAACTATAATAATCAATGTATTTTTTAATAAAATCGAGTTCATCATCTACTAATACATAATCTTTTTTGGTAGCTTCTATCTGATATCGAAGCATATCTGAAAGATTTAAAATTCTGTCCGGCAATTTCTCCGGCTCAGATAACGATTCTCCATATAAATTATTCATTGCATTCAACAAAAAATGCGGATTAAGCTGCTGTTTTAAAAACGAAAGTTCAGACTTGAAATTAATAATATCCTTATCCGTTTGCGAAACTTTTTTCATGATTCCCAAATGGAGGAAATACAAACAAGTTCCGTTAAAAAGTAAAGAGATAATCGATAGCGTTTTCATTTTTCCCAATCCTGCATAATAAAAATAATCGATCATTACGTTGTATAAACAAATCCAATAAATGATAAATACAACCCAGAAAATCCGATATTTTTTTCTCAAGAGAAGCTTATTAATTATAAACACATTGCTAATGGTTACGCCAAAATACATAGGTAAATAGCCCAGGCAAATATTTTGTAGAAGTATAGTCGAATCTTTTTTATAGTGATTCATTTCGTCATAAATACAAACAAAAATAATACCTATAACAAGAGTATTTACGATGAGGTTTCGGAAGAAAAAATTCTGATATATTTTTAGAATCGTCATAACGGCAAAATTAAGGTAATATTATAGTTTATAGTTATTTGCTTTATAAAATTATACGAACGCCACTGGTATAAATGATACGCCATTAGTATAATTATACTGTTATAATACCAACTTGTCGATTACTTTTGAACTGCATTTAAATACCATCCAAAACAAAATTTAATCTTTACGTCAATTTATGAAAGCAAGAATCATTTCTGTATTATTCGTGTGTACTTCTTTACAAACTATGGCTCAGGAAAAAGAGCCGGGCATGAAAACATTTGGTAAAGCGGTAACAGATAAATTCCCGACCACGAGAACTTTTGATGTACAATACGAACAATTAGGTTCAACAAATTATGATTCGGAACTTTTTGGAAATGATTTTGAAAGAGGAAGAATCGAAAGTCATAACCGATTGAAAGTCGCATTCAACATGCCTTTTTATAAATCAGAATCTAAGCGTTTTGTTTTAACCGCTTCTTTGCGCTATAAATATGAAAATTACAATTTTGGAGATATTTATAATTACAGTTCAGCACAGACCTATACAAGAAATCAGGAAAATTTTCATTACATGGCAGCCGCTGTGAGTGCCACTTATATGTCGACACTTTTCAGGAAACCTGTTATTTATAATGGAACAGCAACGGTTGACGGAAATCAGGAAAATGTGCAGCGTGTAAAAGGTTTTGTAACCGCAAACATTGTACTTAAAAGAACAGAAAATACGACGATTACAATTGGAGCTTTGGCAATGTTAGATCCTTCTTCTATAATTCCCATTACACCAATTTTTACTTACAATCATAAGTTTGAAAACTCGAAATGGGATATCGATTTTATTTTGCCGCAACGCTTACTGTTTAGAAGGGAACTGTTAGAAAACGTAAGAATTTCCTTAGGTACTGAACTAAACTCTGAAAGTTTTTATTTAAATTTGAATACCTCAAATCTCAAGGGGATTTATGAGTTGAATCAGTTGGAGTTAAAATCGGGCATTACTTATGAATACAGCATTACACCTAAAGTAATCAGTTTTCTTAAAGCCGGAGTCAATAACGTTTTAAGCACGCGAATTACTGCAAAAGGCGAACGTACCAATCGTTATGTTTATGACCACAAGGAAGATACTCAGGGATATTTCAGGTTTGGAATATCATACAATCCTTTTTAATCAGATTCAATAATTAAAAACAAATAATTATGGTCGTTGAGGTTTTTAAAACAAATGTTCACAAAGAGGCCGATAAAAATTATGTTATCGCCGTTATTCAAAGTCAGTTTCCACATTACAAAGTCAATTTTGATTTAGAAGATTGCGATAAAATATTAAGGGTTGAAGGTGTTGAACTGGAGGCTAAAAATATCATAGACTATGTAAATTGTCTGGGATATCTTTGTATAGCATTAGAATAATTTATTTTTTATTACTATTGAAAAAAGGGTAAAAATACCCGTTTTTTTACAATAGATTATCAATATTTTTGTTGCTATAATTTCAGTTGTAAAGCTTTACACAAAAGCCGTCTGAAAAACTTTGTAATAAATTACATTTCGAATTATGATAAATTTTATTCTTTTAGTTATAGAGTTGCTTTTAGAGCAATTTTGTTAAACTGTATTTTGGTATAAAGGCGTTTTATTGGGTTTGCTGTAAATTATTTTTTAAATTTGCAGCTTATGAAAAAAGCCTTCTCTCTCTTTGACTTTACTCAAAAAGTTAATTATAAAAACGAAATTTTAGCTGGTTTAACCGTTGCGATGACAATGATTCCGGAATCATTATCGTTTGCAATTTTGGCCGGATTTCCACCTTTGGTTGGTTTATATGCGGCATTTATTGCAGGTTTAATAACCGCGATTTTTGGCGGAAGACCCGGAATGATTTCAGGCGGAGCAGGAGCAACCGTGATCGTTTTAATCGCTTTGATGAAATCGCACGGCATCGAATATGTTTTTGCCGCAGTTGCTTTGGGTGGAGTAGTGCAAATTTGTATAGGACTTTTTAAACTCGGAAAATTTATCAGATTAGTGCCGCAGCCCGTTATGTTTGGTTTTGTAAACGGATTGGCGGTTGTGATTTTCATGTCGCAATTAGAGCAATTTAAAACTATTGTAAACGGACAGGTTTCTTGGCTGCAAGGAACGCCTCTATATGTTATGCTGGGTTTGGTTGCGCTTACGATTGGTATCGTTTTACTTTTTCCTAAAATTACAAAAGCAGTTCCGGCTTCTTTAGTAGCGATAATGGTAGTTTTTGCTATCGTGCTTATATTCAATATCGAAACAAAAACTGTTCAGGATATTGCATCGGTTCAGGGCGGATTTCCTCCTTTTCATATTCCGAATATTCCAATTTCTTTTGAAACCTTTAAAATAATATTTCCTTATTCTGTTATAGTAGCCGCCGTTGGTTTGACCGAAGGATTGCTTACGCTGAATTTGGTTGATGAAATTACTGGAACACGAGGAAACAGTAACAGAGAATGTATTGCACAAGGAAGCTCGAATATCTTAAACGGTTTCTTTTTTGGTATGGGTGGCTGCCCAATGATTGCGCAAACTTTGGTGAATCTAGGTGCCGGATCAAGAGCCCGACTTTCTGGAATAATTGCCGCATTAACGATTTTATTGATTATACTTTTTGGAGCGCCTGTAATTGGGAAATTACCTATGGCGGCTTTGGTTGGCGTTATGATGATGGTTGCGATTACCACTTTTGAATGGGCAAGTTTTAAAGTCATTAATAAAATGCCCCGACATGATATTTTTGTTGGAATTCTGGTTGCCGTAATTACAATTCTACTGCATAATCTGGCTTTAGCAGTTTTGATTGGAGTCATTATTTCGGCTTTGGTTTTTGCCTGGGAAAGTGCAAAAAGAATTCGCGCACGCCATTTTATTGATGAAGCAGGAGTAAAGCATTATCAAATTTACGGACCTTTATTTTTTGGTTCAATTGCCAACTTTATGGAAAAGTTTGATGTTAAAAACGATCCAAATCATGTAATTATAGATTTTAAGGAAAGTCGTGTTGCTGATATGTCGGCCATAGAAGCTTTGAATAATTTGACAAAAAAATACAATCAGGAAAATAAGGTAATTGAGTTACAGCATTTAAGCGAAGACTGCAGAATTTTATTAAAAAATGCCGATGCCGTTATTAATGTTAACATAATTGAAGATCCTACTTATAAAGTGGTTTCTTGATAATGGTGAATGATTAATTGTGAGTTGTAAATTGTGAATTGAATTCGCTTTTCCTCTTTATTCTTTATTCCTTATTCTTTGTTCTCTGGTTTTGTTTGAATTTCGTAACTTTACAAAATGAAACTCACAGAAACCTTAGAAGATTTTTACACGATAAAAGTAAATGGAATGCCCGAGAATCTTAAAAAAGAAATCGGACATTTTAATGTTTTTAAATTGGATGACTTTGTTGGTAATACCTGTAAACCATTTCCTTATACCCGAAAAGACTTTTATAAAATAAGTTTGATTATCGGAAAAAACAAAGTGCATTATGCAGATAAAGTCGTTGGTATTGAAGATCAGGCTTTATTTTTTGCCAATCCGCAAATTCCGTACAATTGGGAGCAGATTGATGAAAATCAAACTGGTTTTTTCTGCATTTTTACAGATGCTTTTTTTAGCCAATATGGAAATTTAAAGGAATATCCTTTATTTCAGCCCGGCGGAAATCCAATTGTTCCGATTTCAAAAGAATTAGCCGAATCTTTAAAAACAGTATATCTAAAAATGTTTGACGAAATCAATTCTGATTATGCTTTTAAATATGATGTGCTTCGGAATCTTGTTTTTGAAATTATTCACCTCGCACTGAAAACCCAAACGGTAACTACTTCATTATACAGTAAGTCGAACGCTACGATTAGAATTTCATCTTTGTTTTTAGAATTGCTGGAACGTCAGTTTCCGATTGAATCGATATCGCAGCAAATTAATTTCCGTTCGCCTTCTGAATATGCGAGTCAGTTAAATGTACATGTAAATCATCTCAATAAAGCATTAAAAGAAACGACAGGAAAAACGACTTCCCAAATTATTTCTGAAAGGATTGTTCAGGAAGCGATGATTTTACTGAAACAAACCAATTGGAATATTAATGAAATTGCATGGTGCTTGGGCTTCGAAGAGTTGTCTCATTTTATCAATTTCTTCAAGAAAAATGTTCAGGTTTCGCCTAAAAATTATCGAATTGCCGAAATTGTTTGATTTTTGTAACTTCTTGCTTGATTGCTTTAATTTTTAACAAGCAGTTCGCCAATACCTTTGTCCTGTAATTAAAACGTAAAAATTTAAAATCATGGAAAATAACAAAGTTTGGTTTATCACAGGTGCTTCAAAGGGACTTGGATTAGAATTAGCTAAAAAATTATTAGCACAAGGTTTCAAAGTAGCTGCAACTTCAAGAAGTGAAGAAGCTTTAGTAAAAGTATTAGGAAATCCATCAGAAAATTTTCTTCCTTTAGAAATGGATTTGGTTGATGAAAAAAGTGTAAAAAATGCCATTGAAGTAACTGTAAGTCATTTTAAAACGATAGATGTTTTGGTAAACAATGCAGGTTACGGTTTGTTAGGAGCATTAGAAGAATTAACCGATGCAGAAGCTAGAAAAAACTACGAAGTAAATGTTTTCGGTTTATTGAATGTCATCAGAAATACAATGCCTTACATGCGTGCTAACCAATCAGGACATATTTTTAATATTTCTTCTGTTGGAGGTTATTACGGAGAATTTCCGGGTTGGGGAATTTACTGTTCTACAAAATTTGCCGTTGCAGGTTTAACAGAATCATTATCGGCAGAAATAAAACCATTCGGAATTCATGCAACAATTGTATATCCTGGTTATTTCAGAACCGATTTCTTAAAAGACAGTTCTTTATTGTTGCCTCAAAGTCCAATTGCAGATTATAAAGAAGTAAGACAATCTGAAAGTGCTCACAAAGGTGATATCAACGAAAATCAACCGGGAGATCCTGAAAAATTAGCTGATGCTTTAATTAAAATTAGCCAGGAAGAAAATCCTCCTTTGCATTTATTTTTAGGACAAGATGCCTATGATATGGCTAACCAGAAAATAGGAAGCGTTCAGGGAGAATTAGAACAATGGAAATCAGTTTCTGTTTCTACTGGATTTTAATCAAAAACCTTGAATTAAATAAAGTTCGCCACGAATTGCACAAATTTTCACAAATTTTAAAGGCATTTTTTAAAATTAATTCGTGAAAATTTGTGCAATTCGTGGCGAAACTTTTTCAATACTTTTATAATTATTTATTTCAGCATATTCTCAACTTCGCTCAATTTTCCATCAACTTCATCAATTTGTAATCCTAAAATATGCGCAATTAAAGGATAAACCGAAACATTTTGAAATGTACCTACCTTTTTATCAACTTTAAAAGCAGGTCCTTTTGCATAAAAAATAGCATGCATGTCTTTCTCGTCATTGTCATAACCATGCGTACCGCCTTTTATGTATGTGCTTACTTTACTTACTAAACTATATCCTTTTTCAGCTTCAATAACAAAATCATGTACACGCGGATTGGTTCCGTAGTGCAGCCTTTTCGGAACTTCACTAGATTTCCAGAACTTAATATGTGGGACTTTTTTCAAAGCAATTGCAATAGAATCCTGAAATCCTGGTTTTGCCTGAAGGCTCATAATTGGGTTAATTACTTCTTTATAGCCAAGCCATTCCGGTTTTAGATAGTCCAGAACAGCCACTTTTTTATCATTGCTGATGTCAGCCATTCCGTGATCTGAAACAATGATTAAATTAATTTGTTTTCCAATGGTTAACTGATCTAATCTTCGGGATAATTCTCCCATAATAGAATCCATTTTAATGACCATTTTTTTATTTTCCGGAGAAAGCGGACCAAAATTATGTCCGGTATGATCTGGTTCGTCAAAATATAAAGTAACTAAATGCGGGCGTTGTTTTTCCGGAAGCTGCAGCCATTTTAAGACTGTGTCAATTCTGGTTTCATACGGAATTTTGCTGTCGTAATTTTTATAATAACTTGGTCTTCTTTGATCTAAATCAGAGCCTGGCCAGAAAAAAGAAGCAGTTTTAATACCTTGTTGCTCGGCAACATTCCAAATCGGATTTCCCCCATAAAAACGGGAATCATTTTTTGCATTAGATGATAAAGAAAAAGATTCGTTCATTGCTGAATCATAAAAAACATTATTAATGATTCCATGATGATCCGGATAAAGTCCTGTTACAATAGAATAATGATTCGGAAAAGTTTTACTAGGATAAGAAGGTTTCATCGATTTTGCATGAACGCCTTCATTGGCAATTTGTTTTAAATTCGGAAGGTCAAATTGTTTTTGATAATCCCAACGGAATCCATCCATAGAAACTAAAACTACATAAGTGTCTTTATTGATTTTAGCATGTAACGCGAAAGAAAATGAAAGAAAAATTAAGAATAGAAGAGATGTAAAATGCTTTTTCATTATTGAAATTTATTGGAATTGCAAAGTTACCAATAACCATTTTTAACAGCAAAAACTGAATGTTAAACAATTTTAAATAAAAAAAGTTTGCCATGAATTTCACTAATTGGCACTAATTTTTTAAAGTAATATTGAAAAAACAATTCGTGGAAATTAGTGAAATTCGTAGCTAAAAAAAACGCCAGATTAATATCTGGCGTTTTAAGTTTTAAGAAAAGAATGATTACATCATTCCTGGCATACCGCCACCCATTGGCATTCCGCCAGCGCTTTCTTCTTTAATATCAATTAATGCACATTCTGTAGTTAGGATCATTCCAGCAACAGAAGCAGCATTTTCTAATGCAACACGAGTTACTTTTTTAGGATCGATAATTCCAGCTTTAAGCATGTCTACATATTCGTCAGTTTTAGCATTGTATCCAAAATCACCAGAACCTTCACCAACTTTTGCCACTACTACAGAACCTTCAAGACCTGCATTTTCAACAATAGTTCTTAATGGAGATTCAACAGCACGAGCTACAATCTGAATTCCGGTTGCTTCATCAGCGTTGTCAGCTGTAATTCCTGCCAATGCAGCTTTTGCTCTTAGTAAAGCAACACCACCACCAGCAACAATTCCTTCTTCAACAGCTGCACGAGTTGCGTGTAATGCATCGTCAACTCTGTCTTTTTTCTCTTTCATTTCAACTTCAGAAGCTGCACCAACATAAAGAACAGCAACACCACCAGCTAATTTAGCCAAACGCTCTTGCAATTTTTCTTTATCATAATCAGATGTTGTAGTTTCCATCTGAGCTTTAATTTGGTTTACTCTGTTTTTGATAATATCAGTTTCACCAGCACCACTTACAATTGTAGTATTGTCTTTATCGATAGAAACTCTTTTTGCAGTTCCTAACATTTCGATAGTTGTGTTTTCTAATGTATAACCTCTTTCTTCAGAAATTACAGTTCCACCAGTTAAGATAGCGATATCTTCTAACATTGCTTTTCTTCTGTCTCCAAAACCAGGAGCTTTTACAGCAGCAATTTTAAGAGCACCTCTTAATTTGTTTACTACTAAAGTAGACAAAGCTTCTCCATCAACATCTTCAGCAATAATCAATAATGGTTTTCCTGATTGTGCAACTGGCTCTAAAACCGGTAGTAATTCTTTTAAAGAAGAAACTTTTTTGTCGTATAATAAGATGTATGGAGAATCAAGTTCAACTTCCATTTTCTCTGGGTTTGTTACGAAGTAAGGAGAAAGATATCCTCTGTCAAACTGCATACCTTCCACAACATCCACGAAAGTGTCAGTTCCTTTAGCTTCTTCAACAGTGATAACACCTTCTTTACCTACTTTTGCAAAAGCAGTAGCAATTAACTCACCAATAACTTCGTCATTGTTTGCAGAGATAGAAGCAATTTGTTTGATTTTGTCAGAATCGCTTCCAACAACTTTAGCTTGTTTTGCCAGGTCAGCAACGATAGCTTCAACAGCTTTATCGATACCACGCTTCAAGTCCATTGGATTTGCACCTGCTGCAACGTTTTTCAAACCTTCTTTTACGATTGCCTGAGCTAAAACTGTAGCAGTTGTAGTTCCGTCACCCGCTAAATCATTAGTTTTAGAAGCAACTTCTTTAACCATTTGCGCGCCCATGTTTTCTAATGGGTCTTTTAATTCGATTTCTTTTGCAACCGAAACTCCATCTTTAGTAACTGTTGGTCCACCAAATGATTTTCCGATAATTACGTTACGACCTTTTGGTCCAAGAGTTACTTTTACAGCATTTGCTAATGCATCAACACCACGTTTTAATCCGTCACGTGCTTCAATATCAAATTTTATATCTTTTGCCATTTTTTATTTTTTGTTTAATGTTTGATTTGTTTCAAGTTACTTTAGTCTTAATTCTTAATACCGAGTACTTAATACGTATTTTTTAGATTATCGCAAGAATATCGTCTTCGCGCATAATCAAATAATCAGTTCCTTCCAGTTTTAATTCTGTTCCTGCATATTTACCGTAAAGGACAGTATCACCAACTTTTACGGTCATAGTGTGATCTTTAGATCCGTTTCCTACTGCCACAACAGTTCCTTTTTGTGGTTTTTCTTTGGCAGTATCTGGAATAAAAATCCCTGAGGCAGTTTTGGTTTCAGCTGCAACAGGCTCAATAAGTACGCGATCTGAAAGCGGTTTAATGTTTAAGGCCATGATTTTATATTATTATAAGTTATACGTTTTTTAATGTTCTATTAGCTTTCAGAAATTGTGCCATGCTATTTTAACTGACATTATTTCCTAAAAAAAATGCCAGCTTTGACAGGCTGGCATTTCATTTTATATTTAAATTATTATTTAGCTGCAGGAGTTGCCGGAGCTGGTGTTTGTTGTACTGGGGCAACTGGTGTATTAGTTGCAGGTGCTTCCGTTTTCTCAATAAGTTTAGAATCAGTATCGCTTAATGATCCTGTAAAGCTTAAGCTTGAAAGTAAGATTAAAGCAATCAGGATAGTAGCCAATGTCCAAGTACTTTTGTCTAAAAAGTCAGTTGTTTTTTGTACTCCACCTAACATTTGAGTTCCACTAATTGTAGACGACAATCCGCCTCCTTTAGGGTTTTGAACCATGATTACTACGATCAATAGAAAACAAACTATTGTGATTAAAACTAAAAAAATTGAAAATGTGCTCATTGCTTACTTATTATTGTTATTTTGTTGTAAAATCTTTATATCCGAAATACGGTCTGCAAAGAAACTAATTTTTTCTGGATATTTCAAAATTAATATTTCATATGCTTGTATTGCTTTTGTATATTTTTTTTGCTCCAGATATACTCTTGCCAAAGTCTCTGTCATTAAGTAAGAATTATCTTCCTGATTAATGTCAAATTGAATAGGAGGCAGCGTTGTTGCTGTTGCTTTAACTGGCGGAATTTTAGGATTAGTTTTTATAAACTTATTGATCAGTTCTGCCTTTTTCTTTTTTTCGTCTTCTTCAGCTACTTCTGTTTCAATAACTATTTTTTCTTCGACAACATTCTCGATAACAGGTTCAGGTGTTTGCTCGATTTGTTTTATTTCTGTAACATCTTCGATTTTCTTAATTGCTTCTACCTTTTCAATTACTGGAGTAACTTCGTTAGTTCTATCAATTGGTTCCGGTCTTGCCAGTTGCAGCCATTCCTGAAATGAATGTTTTTCGTTTACTGAAAAATCTAAAGGTTTGCCTATTTCCAGATTTTCCTCAGCATTTTTTACAGTTTCTTCTAATTGAATTTCTTTTGGTTCTTCAATTACTTTTTGTTCTTCAACAAAAACTGTTGCAGGTTCAATAGGATCCTCTTCTGTAATTTTTACTGGTTCAGAAATTACATTCGCGGCTTCCTGAGTTTCTTCTACAAATGTCGGTTCTTCAAGAATAACAGTAATAATTTCTTTAGAATCTTCTTCAATTGTTTGTGGTTGCTCCAAAACAACGGGAGAAACTTCATTAGATTCTTCCTCAATTGTTTTTACTTCTTCAAAAACAACTGTTGCAACTTCTTTAGGTAGTTCTTCTATAAATTTTGGTTCTTCAACAATACTTGTTTCCGAAGGTTTTGACTCCTCAAAAACAACTGTTGTAGATTCTTTTATAGAGTTATATATAGATTCTTCAATAGGATCAATTCGAATTTCTCTGAATTTTTTCTCTTCTTCAATACTTGGTGTAGTTTCTACAATAGAGGTTGAAACAGATTTCTCAATAATAGGATCTTCTTCTATTTCATCGGTTACTACTTCATCAAAAAATGTTATTCTTTCTTTGACAGGAGCTATAATAACTTCTTCTTTTATAGTCTCAATTGGTTGCTCTTCTGTTTTTATATCTTCTTCAAAAGGAACGATTGTTTCTTCAACAGAAGTTTCAGTTGGCTCTATAATAATAGGTGCGTCTTCTGTTTTAATTGCTTCTTCAAAAACAACTGATGGTGTTTCTTCAGCAGGAGCTGAAATAGTTTCTTCAATAATATGATCAACAGGTTTCTCTTCAGTTTCTGTCACTTCTTCAAAGTCAGCCAATGTTGTTTCTTCGATAGGATTTGAAATAGTTTCTTCTGTAGCAGATTCAATATATTCTTCCTCAACTTTTACCGGTTCTTCATAAACTGGTAACGTAGCCTGTCTGATAGAAGTTAAAATAGATTGTTCAAGCGGATCAATTTTGGCTTCCGGAATTTTCTTGGTTTCTTCAACTGAAACAATTTCACTGTCTAAAACATTAATATTTAAAAGATCACGAAGTTTTCTATTGTAAAATTCGTTTTGAATGGAAGTAAAAGATTCTGAAGTAATAAAATCAAATAAAACAGAACGATCTGTTGTATGAGCCGCAGTAACTTTTAAAGCATAATTATACTTAAAACTATTTTGATTATAAAGTCCTTTTAATCGTAATGCTCGTGCACTTTGAAAATACGGAAATTCAATCAAAACATTGCCTAATGCTTCCGTTTGCTTTTCTGTAATAGCATCGGGTTTGTTTATTAGGTATGTATAATCAGTAACATTCATTTTTTTATTGTTTAATCGATTTTGTTGTTTAATCGTGGATTTGTCTATTTGTTTAATCGAATTGATTTGTTAAACTATTTATCGATTCAACGAATAAACGATTTAACAATTAAACCAAAATTACCATTTTGCCAATGACTCGTTGAAGATATCCTGAGTAATTCGGTCATAAATTTCTTTGATGGCAGCGTTTAAAGATGAACCAACAAGTTGTTGTGTTCCGGGATAATCTTTGTAGAATTCGAATGTTTTTTCAAAATCATCCGTTTCTTTCTTTTTATTGATAAATCGAACATTTATCCTGATTGTCAAACGGTTTTGAGCGGCTTGCTGATCTGCTGTTGCAGTCATTGGAGTTGTTCTGTAATCTACAATTTCTCCTTCATACGTCAAATCGCCACCGCTGCTTACTAAGTTTAAGTTGGTTTGATTTTGAATTAAATCCTGTAGAGCCAGAGTAAAATCTCTGTCGATTCCAGGTTCTATCAAATCAGCATTATTCTGAAAGAAGTTTACCTGAAAAGTTTTAGCATCGATTTTTCCGGTTGATCCTGTAAAGTTATAAAATCCGCAACCGCTAAAAGTTGTAGCTATCAACAGGATTAAGATATATTTTAAGTTTTTCATTTTTTATTTTAAGAATTGCTTCGCCAGTTCGCTGACGCTCGGATCAAAGATATTCATTTTCGTTTAAAACTTTTTGGGTCTTAGTGTCTTTTATGGAAAAACTACAAATCGAATTGTTTAATCTTGCGGTATAAAGTTCTTTCAGAAATACCTAATTCGTCAGCAGCAGCTTTTCGTTTTCCTTTGTTTTTTTCTAATGATTTTTTGATCATTTCGATTTCTTTTTGTTCTAAACGTAAAATTTCTTCCTCTTCAATCGTCTCGGCAAACAAATAATTGTCGTCTTGTATCTGGTAATTATCTTCGCGCGTTGCAGGCGTTATAACAGCAGTTCTTGGTTCTTCTTCAAAATCTATTTCGCTGTCATTTTCTTGTGAACCGTATATTTTCTGAATTAAATTCGGATTAATATCCTGCACTTTCGAACTTCCATTTTTCATTAACTCTAAAGTAAGTTTTTTCAAGTCGTTCAAATCACTTTTCATATCAAAAAGGACTTTATACAAAATATCTCTTTCCGTACTAAAATCACTTTCTTTTTTCTTATCGCTAATTACAGATGGCAAATTGCTTCCTTCGGTTGGTAAATACGATCGTAAAGTGGCAAGTGTAATATCGCGATTGGTTTCTAAAACCGAAATTTGTTCAGCAACATTTCGCAACTGACGAATGTTTCCGTTCCATCTGAATTTTTGTAAAAGCTGAACCGCATCATCATCTAACTTTAACGGCGGCATTTTGTATTTATGCGCAAAATCAGCAACAAATTTTCTAAACAATAAATGAATGTCTTCGTTTCGTTCACGCAAAGGCGGTAATGTGATTTCGACAGTAGTTAAACGATAGTATAAATCTTCACGGAATTTCCCTTTTTCGATGGCATTGAATAAATTAACATTCGTAGCCGCCACAATTCGAACATTTGTTTTTTGAACCTGAGATGAACCTACTTTTATAAATTCTCCGTTTTCTAAAACACGAAGTAAACGAACCTGAGTTGTCAATGGCAATTCACCAACTTCATCAAGGAAAATTGTTCCTCCGTCAGCCACTTCAAAATAACCTTCACGTGTGCTTGTTGCACCTGTAAAAGCGCCTTTTTCGTGTCCAAAAAGTTCACTGTCAATTGTTCCTTCCGGAATTGCTCCACAGTTTACAGCAATATATTTTCCATGCTTTCTGTGCGAAAGCGAATGTATTATTCTCGGAATATTCTCTTTACCAACTCCACTTTCTCCAGTTACCATTACCGAAATATCAGTAGGCGCAACCTGAATGGCTTTTTCAATGGCGCGATTTAATTTTGGATCATTTCCAATAATCTCAAATCGTTGTTTTATTGCTTGAACTGTTTCCATGTATTTTTTGTTTCAAGTTTTTATTTGGCTGAATAATTATAAATCAGACTACCATACTCTTTATTGTCAGCAGTTGAAACTCTTGACATTTTAATAGGTAGGTTGTTTAACTGATAACTGTAAATGTTTTTATAAACATTGTCTACAGGTATTCCACCATATTGGCCTTCTGGATAAGTAGTTTTTATTAAATTATTTGTTCCTGTTCCTGTAACTCTATCTTGAAAACTGCCTCTTTCTACATTAAATGGATAATCATTACTTAAAATATAATTCATATAGTGATTCATATAAATCTGATGCACAGGATTAATTTTATTATCATATTCATAAGTAATTGAATATGTATATACATTTGTTGGACTGTCCGGCAAATCATGAGTTCCATCTTCAGTTACTTTCATTAAAACAACGTTTTTATTTTGATCATATTTCAAAGAAAGATAAGAGTTTGTTCTTATTGGTCTATTTTCTTTAGCAGGATAATCAACATAATCATGTTTAGAAATAAGTAATCCGTCATTATTAAAAGTATATTGAACTTTGACATGATTAAAGTTTGGATCTTGGTCAGAAACTAATTCACCAGTCACAACATTATTACTGTAAGAGAATAACCAGACAAAAAGTTTTCCTGCGGTGCCGGTATTTCTGGTGTCCTTTTCCATTTTAATAATTTGACCACTATCATTATAGGTAAAAGTAGTTATAACAGGGGAACTATCAGGACTCACAGTTATTTTTGTCATTTTGTTATTTGAGTCGTAAGTGAATTTTATAAGTATTTCTCCTGATGGAAACACTATTTTATCATATCTACTACCTTCATTTTCAAATAAATGTATATTTCCATTAGGACTGTCTTCTTTGTAACTTTTCAATATAGTTCCTTCTACATTCTCAGACTCAGTAGCTGAATTGTTATCATTTGAGCATGATAGAATAAATAATGAGAGTAATATAATAATGATTTTTTTCATAGTAAATATTATAGGAATAAACTGTTATGTATATGTCTTTAAAGTTTCAAGTTACAAAGAAAACTTGAAATATTTTCTTAATTCATTTCAGAATACCCAACCGCTTCACCTTTCAAAGTTCCGCTGGTACAGCTAGTGATTTTTACGTTAACGAAATCTCCAATTTTATAATTCTCTTTTGGAAAAACAACCGTAATACTTTGAGAATTTCTTCCTGAAAATTCTTCGGTTGATTTTTTAGACACTTTTTCGACTAAAACCTCCACAACTTGTCCAACGAATTCTTCGCTTCTAAACCAGGCATGCTTTTGTTGTAAGTCGACAATTTCCTGCAATCTTCTCGCTTTGGTTTCTTCGGCAACATCGTCTTCCATTTTTCTTCCGGCCAAAGTTCCAGGGCGTTCAGAATACGAATACATATAACCGAAATTATATTTTACATATTCCATTAAACTCATAGTATCTTGATGATCTTGTTCTGTTTCTGTTGGGAAACCGGCGATCATATCCTGCGAAATCGACGCATTCGGAATAATAGCCCTGATTTTATCAATCAAAGTCATATATTCTTCACGAGTGTGCAAGCGATTCATTTCTTTTAAAATTCGATCACTTCCAGATTGAACAGGTAAGTGAATATGCTTGCAGATATTTGGATATTTTGCAATAACGTGTAAAATACTTTCGTGCATATCCTGAGGATTTGAAGTCGAAAAACGAATACGCATTTTTGGGAAACCAACGGCAACCATTTCAAGCAATTGATCAAAATCTACTGCAGTCGCTTTTTGCATTTCAGAAGCGCTTACAAAATCTTTTTTCAAACCGCCGCCGTACCAAAGGTAACTGTCAACGTTTTGACCTAAAAGAGTAATTTCCTTAAAGCCTTTGTCCCATAAATCCTGAATTTCCTTCATGATACTTTGCGGTTCACGGCTGCGTTCGCGTCCGCGTGTAAAAGGCACAACGCAAAACGTACACATATTATCGCAACCACGCGTGATCGAAACCAAAGCCGTAATTCCGTTGCTCATCAAACGAACCGGCGAAATATCTCCGTATGTTTCCTCTTTCGATAAAATTACATTTATGGCGTCACGGCCTTCTTCGACTTCTGCTAATAAATTCGGCAGATCTTTGTAAGCATCAGGACCAACAACAAGATCGACTATTTTTTCTTCCTCCAAAAACTGACTTTTCAAACGCTCGGCCATACAGCCCAAAACGCCCACTTTCATTTTCGGGTTAATACGTTTTACTGCATTATATTTTTCCAGACGTTTACGAATAGTCTGTTCTGCCTTATCTCGAATCGAGCAGGTATTTACCAGAACTAAGTCGGCTTCTTCAAGGGTTTGTGTAGTATTATATCCGTTTATTGATAAAATGGAAGCTACGACTTCACTGTCCGAAAAATTCATCGCACAACCGTAACTTTCAATAAAAAGCTTTTTTGTATTCTCAGGTTTATTTTCTAAAACAAGACTTTCGCCCTGTTTGCTTTCTTCAATAATCTTTTCCATTGTATAATTTCAAAGTACAAAGATAACGCAAAAGGTATAAATATGACAAGATGTCAGACAAAGAATTAACAATGTTTTCAGAAATGTTGATAGATGAGTAAGCACAGATTTTTAGAAATCAGATTACCACTGGGTTATTCAAAAAACTTCTTTTTCGAATCGTCATTCCAACCCGCCTGATTTGCATACTCGACGTAAAATATTTTAAGGTCAGCCTGATTTTCGTATTGAGTAAAAAATATTTTTTTCTCGGCTTGGTTTTCATATTCTGTAAAAAACCAATTCCCGTTATTTTTTCCAGCCTGATTGCTATGACCTACCCGATAGACTTTTAGGTCCGCAATATTAGCATATTCTGTTATAAAAACTTTTACGTCCGCTTGATTTGCATATTGAGCAGAATATACTTTTTGAGCTTTTGCCGAAAAAGTAAAAGCAATAATGGCTAAAAAATAGAGTTTACTAATTTGAACTTTTAAAATTGGGAATTTATTGAAGGTGTTTTTCATAAATATTACATTTTTAAAATTTTCCTGAAAATAAAGCAGATTGTTTTTTGTAAAACCAAATATAAGATTTTCTCGTAATTGAGGAATTACGAATTTAATGTTAAAGTGAGTTTACGTTCAGTTTTTCAAAGTTGAAGTGTCTAAGGATAAATACTGTAAGTATAATTCTAGGTTTGCTTTATAATACTAATAGGTATAATAGGCCATTAAATCATTAAAAATTATACCTATATATATAATAGATCAGATTACAGATAAATCTGCAATTTTTAGAAACATAATATTAAAATAACTCAAAAATGCGTTATCAAGGTTGATATTTAAAAAAAATAGATACTTTTGTTGCAGAAAAATAGAGCAATGGCAAAGAATTTAGTAATAGTGGAATCACCTGCAAAGGCGAAAACGATAGAGAAATTTCTAGGAAGTGATTTTCAGGTTGAGTCTAGTTATGGCCACATAGCCGATTTACCGTCAAAAGAGATAGGAGTAGATGTTGAGAATGGATTTAAACCTAAATATGAAGTTTCTCCAGATAAAAAAGCTTTAGTAAGTAAATTAAAAACACTATCTAAAAATGCCGAAATGGTTTGGTTGGCAAGTGATGAGGACCGCGAGGGTGAAGCTATTTCATGGCACCTGGCGGAAGAATTAAAACTTGATATTAAAAAAACCAAACGAATTGTTTTCCACGAAATTACCAAGTCAGCGATTCTTAAAGCAATCGAAAATCCAAGAGAAATTGATTATAATTTAGTTAATGCACAACAAGCGCGTCGTGTTTTAGACCGTTTGGTAGGTTACGAATTATCTCCGGTGTTATGGAGAAAAATTAAAGGAGGACTTTCTGCAGGTCGTGTACAATCAGTTTCAGTTCGTTTGATTGTAGAAAGAGAACGTGAAATTCAAAATTTCAATGCTGTGGCAACTTATTCTGTTGTTGCAGAGTTTGTAAACGAAGCCGGAAAAGCTTTTAAAGCAAAATTGCCAAAAAATTTCAATACTAAAAAAGAAGCCGAAGATTTCTTAAAACAAAACATCGGTTCACAATATAAGGTAGCAGATTTAGAAACTAAACCTACCAAAAAATCTCCAACAGCACCATTTACAACTTCTACACTGCAACAAGAAGCAGCGAGAAAATTGTATTTACCAGTTGGAATCACAATGCAATTAGCACAACGTTTATACGAGGCAGGACTTATTACATATATGAGAACTGATAGTGTAAACCTTTCTAAAGATGCAATGGATGCTGCTGAAGCTGAAATCATAAAATCATACGGGAAAGAGTTTTCTAAGCCAAGAACTTTTGCCAATAAAAGCAAAGGAGCACAGGAAGCACACGAAGCAATTCGCCCGACTGATATGTCGCGTCACACGGTAAATATCGATCGTGATCAGGCTCGTTTGTATGATTTGATCTGGAAAAGAACATTGGCATCGCAAATGAGTGATGCACAATTAGAAAGAACGAATGTAAAAATTGAAGCGAATAATCACGGTGAAATTTTTACAGCTTCAGGAGAAGTTTTACTTTTTGAAGGTTTCCTAAAAGTATATCTTGAAGGACATGATGATGACGAGGAAGAACAAGAAGGAATGTTGCCTGCCTTAAAAGTAAATGAAAAATTAGTTAACAACTATATTACAGCTACAGAACGATATTCAAGACCGCCGGCTCGTTATACAGAAGCATCTTTGGTGAAGAAATTAGAAGAATTAGGAATTGGCCGTCCGTCTACGTATGCACCAACCATTTCTACTATTATCAACAGAAATTATGTTGAAAAAGGAACCCTTGAAGGTCAGGAACGTAATTATACACAACTTACTTTGCAAACAGGTAAAGTAGGTGAGAAGCTATTGAAGGAAAACACAGGTTCTGATAAAGGTAAATTAGTGCCAACAGATATTGGAACTATCGTTACAGATTTCTTAGTAAAAAACTTCGGAAACATTCTGGATTATAACTTTACTGCAAAAGTAGAGCAGGATTTTGATGAAATTGCTGAAGGAAATATTGACTGGGCAGTAATGATGCAGGAATTCTACAATAAATTTCATCCTAATGTAAAAGAGGTTGAAGCTAATGCAGAACGTGAGAGCGGAGAAAGAATTCTTGGTAAAGATGCTGATGGAAGACAAGTTTCTGTTCGTTTAGGAAAATTTGGACCAATGGCTCAAATTGGAGAAGCAGATGATGAAGATAAAAAGTTTGCGAGTTTAATGTCAGATCAAAATATCGGAAACATTACACTTGAAGACGCTTTAAATTTATTCTTACTTCCAAAAAGTTTAGGTGATTATAAAGGAGAAGAAGTAGAAGTAAGTAATGGTCGTTATGGTCCTTATGTGCGTCACGGAAGTGTTTTTATTTCATTACCAAGAGGAGAAGATCCACTTGGAGTTTCTAAAGAAAGAGCTCAGGAATTAATTGATGAAAAAGCATTGGCTGATGCGCCAATCGCAGTATATAAAGGAGAAGCTGTTCAAAAAGGTGTGGGACGTTTTGGTCCATTCATAAAATGGAACAGTATTTTTATCAATGTAAGTAAAAAATACAATTTTGATAATTTATCACAACAAGAAGTTGAAGAACTAATTGAAGATAAATTACAGAAAAATATAGATAAAGTTCTTCACAATTGGGAAGAAGAAGGAATTTTGGTTGAAAAAGCACGTTGGGGACGCTCGGTTATTACTAAAGGTAAAATCAAAATTGAATTAAGTAAAGATGTTGATGCAACAAAACTGACATTGGCTGAAGTTCAGGAAATGATTGCCAAAAAAACACCGGCAAAAAAGACACCAGCGAAAAAAGCAACAACAGCTAAGAAAGCTCCAGCTAAAAAAACAGCTGCTAAAAAGAAATAAAAAATGGAATTTGATTTTCTAGAACCAGTTAATGACGGAATTTTAAAATTCATTAGTTCATTGTCTTCGCAAGAATTGGGTAGCAAAGTTGTTTTGCATACTCAGGATCAATTTCCGGATATCAGCAAAATTAACATTGCTATTGTAGGTGTTTTAGAAGATCGTAGAAATATTGAAATTGTAAATGAGGTAAATCTTACAGCTGTTCGTAAAAAACTTTACGGTATGTTTCCGGGTAACTGGGATGCTTCAATTGCAGATTTAGGAGATATTCTGGCAGGTGATTCTGTAGAGGATACTTATTTTGCACTTAAAAAAGTAACAGCTGCTTTAATTAAGAATAAAGTGATTCCTATAGTCCTGGGAGGTTCTCAGGATTTGACATACGCTTTATATAGAGCTTATGACGATTTAGAGCAAATGGTGAATATGGTTTCTGTAGATAACAGATTCGATTTTGGAAAAGAGAATGAAACGGTTTCTGCCAATTCTTATTTAACAAAAATCATCATTGATGAGCCTAATAATCTGTTTAATTATTGTAATATTGGCTATCAAACCTATTATAATTCGCAGGAAGAGATTGATTTGATTGAAAAGTTATTTTTTGATGCCTATCGTTTAGGAGAAATTTCAAACAAAATAGCTTTGGCAGAACCTGTTTTCAGGGATGCTGATTTGGTAAGTATCGATTTAAATTCGGTAAAGTCTTCAGATTCAGGTAATACTGTTTCTTTTGAACCAAATGGTTTCAATGGAAAAGAGATTTGCTCATTAGCAAGATATGCCGGAATTAGTGATAAAATTTCCTCAATTGGAATCTTCAATCATAATAGTACAGCACATGAATCGGCTATGATTGCTCAAATAGTGTGGTACTTTGTAGAAGGGTATCATTATCGTTCTAAGGAATATCCTTTTGGAAGCAGAACGAACTATTTAAAGTATATTGTTCCGTTAGAAGAAGAAGAATTGATATTCTATAAAAGTGACAAGACTGAACGTTGGTGGATTGAAATTCCATTCGTTTCAAACGGTCATAATAAATTGAAAAGAAATACGTTATTACCCTGTTCTTATGACGAATATTTGTGCGCTTGTAACCAAGAATTGCCAGAAAGATGGTGGAAAGCACAAAGAAAAAACGCTTTGTAAAACAGAATTTTAACTAAAATTCAAAATATCAATAATTATTAATAAATTGTTAAATAAATTTAGTAAGATAAGGTTTATAAAATATAAAATTTAACGTTTTACGTCGATTTTTCATGTTAGTTTATCGACAAAATATTTTTTTTTTATTTTATTTAACATTATTTTTGAACGGTGAAATAAATTTCGTGAGTAGTGTTGTTTTTTTAATAAATAATAAATACGTTTACGGACTTATAATAATGAATAGATAATCCCAAATTTATATGAAGAAGTTTATTGCATTTGCAGCAATGTTAACACTAGTAATCGGCTGTGGTAAGTCAGGTGACAAAGGTGAGTTAGTTGGTGTTACAGGAGGGAAATGGCATCCCGAAAAGCCATATGGAATGACTTTGGTTCCAGGTGGGTCATTTATCATGGGTAAATCAGATGCTGATTTAGCTAATGTTGAAGATGCTCCTACTAAAACTGTAACAGTTCGTTCATTTTATATGGATGAAACCGAAATCACTAACAGTGAGTATCGTCAGTTCGTAGAATGGGTAAAAGACTCTACAATGAGAGTTCGTTTAGCTATTTTGGCCGATGAAACTGGACAAAAAAGTACAGGAGATGGTAAAGGTAAAAAAGCTGGTAGCATTTCTGATTATGCATTTAACGATTCTGAGCCAGATAAAATGACGGCATATGATAAGTATATGTATGATAACTACTATAGTGTAGGAACAAAAGATGATCCTTATGCTGGTAGAAAACTAAACAAAAAAGTTAAGTTAATTAAAGATACTAAAGCTTATCCGGACGAGTATTATTCTGAAGTAATGGACTCTATGTATTTACCAATTGAAGAATCATACAATGGTTTAAGAACAGTTGATGTAAATAAATTGAAATTCCGTTATTCTTGGATGGACATTCAGGCTGCAGCAAAAGCTAAAGTTGGAAAAAGAAAAGACTTCGTAAAAACGGAACAAGTGCCAATTTATCCTGACACAACAGTTTGGATTAAAGATTTCTCTTATTCATATAATGAGCCAATGCATAATGATTATTTCTGGCACAAAGCTTACGGAGATTATCCTGTAGTAGGTGTTACTTGGAAACAAGCAAAAGCATTCTGTGCATGGAGAACCTTAAATAAAAATAGCTACATTAAATCAAAGAAAAAAGGACGTGACTTAGTAAATGCTTTCAGATTGCCAACAGAGGCAGAATGGGAGTATGCTGCAAGAGGAGGTCTGGAATCTGCTACATATCCTTGGGGTGGTCCTTACACTAAAAGTGACAGAGGTTGTTTCTTAGCAAACTTCAAACCAAGCAGAGGAGATTATGCTGCTGATGAAGCATTATATACTGTTGAAGCAAAATCATATGAAGTAAACGGATACGGATTATATAACATGGCAGGAAACGTTTCAGAGTGGACAGATTCAGCTTACAATCCAAATGCATACGAATATGTTTCTACAATGAATCCAAACGTAATTGACGGAAACAATCAAAGAAAAGTGGTTCGTGGAGGATCTTGGAAAGATGTTGCTTATTTCCTACAGGTAAGCACACGTGATCACGAATATGCAGATTCTGCAAGAAGTTACATTGGTTTCAGAACCGTACAAGATTATATGGGAACTCAGGTAACCGGAAAAAAGAAAAAGTAAGTAAATTAAATTAAATCAATAACCAAATCGAATCTATTTCAAATTAAAACCTAAAAAAAAATTATTATGGCATTATTAAGTAAAAAAGCAATGAATTTCGCTTATGGTATGGGAGCGGCAGTGGTAATCGTAGGAGCATTATTCAAAATTACTCACTTTGAAATTGGACCATTAACAGGTACTGTAATGCTTTCTGTGGGATTGTTAACTGAAGCGTTAATCTTTGCCCTTTCTGCTTTCGAACCAGTAGAAGACGAATTAGACTGGACACTTGTTTACCCTGAATTAGCTAACGGACAAGCTAGACAAAAAGCAGATAAAGTTGAGACTCCATCTGATGCTCAAGGATTATTATCTCAAAAATTAGACGTAATGTTGAAAGAAGCTAAAATTGACGGTGAGTTAATGTCAAGCTTAGGAAACAGCATTAAAAATTTCGAATCAGCTGCTAAAGGAATTGCTCCTACTGTAGATTCTATCGCTTCTACTAAAAAATATAGCGAAGAATTATCTATGGCTGCTGCTCAAATGGAATCATTAAACAGTTTATACAAAGTTCAATTAGAAAGTGCTTCAAGAAATGCTGAAGCTAATAAAGAAATTGCTGATAACGCATCTAAATTAAAAGAGCAAATGCAATCTATGACTGCAAACATTGCTTCTTTAAACAATGTTTACGGTGGTATGCTTTCTGCAATGAGTAACAAAGGATAATTAGTTTTTAACTATTATATTAAATTTATTAATAAGAACTAATTACAAAATAAAATGGCAGGAGGAAAATTAACCCCTAGACAGAAGATGATTAACCTGATGTATCTGGTTTTCATCGCAATGTTAGCAATGAACGTATCGAAAGAAGTTATTTCTGCTTTCGGTTTGATGAATGAAAAATTTGAAGCATCAAATACTTCTTCAGTTGAAACAAATACTTCATTACTACAATCTTTAGATCAAAAAGCTGCTGAAGCAAAAGGAGAATTCGCAACTGCTGCAGTTACGGCTCACAAAGTAGAATCAATCTCAAAAGAATTTTATGATTATATTGGTACTTTAAAAGCTCAGTCTATCAAAGGTTTCGAAGTAGAAAAAGAAACTGGAAAATTGCCTTACGAAGCAATGGATAGAGGAGATAATATCGACGACTGGTTTACAGGAGACGGTTACACTAAAAAAGGTAACGAAATTATCGCTAAAATTCAAAAATACAAAGCAGATTTAAAAGCTGCTTTAGGAACAGATAAAAAGTATGCAAACATTATAGCAGAGATTGAAAAGAAATTTGACGTTTCTGATGTAAAAAACAAAGAAGGTATAAAAGAAAACTACTTAGCATATCACTTTAAAGGTTTTCCTGCTATTGCTTCAGCTGCAAAACTTTCAGCTTGGCAAAATGACGTTAAAAAAGCAGAAACTGATGTTTATAACAGTGCTTTAGGAAAAGCTGCGGTTGCTGCTGCTTCTTATAGTAATTACCAAGCGATTGTTGTTTTAGATAAAAATGCTTATTTCCAAGGAGAGAAAGTAACTGGTAAGGTAGTTTTAGGTCGTTATGACGAAAACACTAAACCTACTTCATTCCAAGGTCCTGGACAAATTATCAACGGACAAGCGGTTATTTCATTAACTGCCGGAGGTGTTGGAGAGCAAAACATTAATGGTCAATTTACATTCTTAGAAGATGGTAAAAACATTCCACTTAAATTTGCTGGAACTTACGTTGTAGTACCAAGACCTAATTCAGCTACTATTTCTGCTGATAAAATGAATGTTGTTTATAGAGGTGTTGTTAACCCAATCTCTGTATCTTTCGCTGGAGTTGATGCTAACAAAATTGCAGCAAGTGCTCCAGGATTAGTATCTGCTGGTAAACCAGGTAAATATAACATGAGCCCGGGTCAAGGAACAGAAGCTACAATTGCAGTTACTGGAACATTGCCAAACGGAGATAAAGTTACAGATAAGAAAACATTTAGAATTAAAGGTATTCCTGGGCCAACAGGAACAATTAGAGGTGAGATGGGTGTTGTTAAAGGACCTAAATCAAACTTAGAGATTGCTACTATTGGTGCTAAATTACTTGATTTTGATTTTGAAGTTGGTTTAGATGTTGTTGGATTTAACTTAAAAGTAACTGGACAACCTACAGTTGTTGTTTCTGGTAACAGATTAAATGCACAATGTAAACAAATTCTTTCAAGAGCTGGAAAAGGAGATCAGGTTACTATTTCTGAAATTAAAACTAAACTTGTTGGAGCTGGTAGTTATTTATTACCAAGAACTGCTCCGGTAATTTACGAAATACAATAATAAAGTAGGTAAAACTACGTTCAATATCTTATAATGATACCACGATGAAAGTAAGAAATTTTTTAATAGCGATTGTTTCTATCGCAGGCGGATTCGCTTCTAATGCGCAATCTAATTTGCTTAACGCAAAAACACCTGAGCAGATAGGACTTAAGACTCCTGCACAGCTTATCTCAGATAATGATAAGCCATTGGCTTATGGTTATGTAGATGATAGAGATGTATTGATGGGGAAAACTACTTGGGAGATCATCGATTTGAATGAAAAGATCAACTTTCCTTTGTATTTTCCAGTAGATACAGCTAATATTGGTTCTGACAGACGTTCTTTATATGATGTTTTGACGAAAGCTATGAAAAATGGCCAAATAACTGAAGTGTATTCTGATAGTTATTTCAATACTAAAAAATCTTTGAAAGACATTCAAGGTTCATTATCTCGTATTGATACAACAGATGCTGGTAGAGAGTTAATCAATCAATATCCTGATGACTACAAAACACATGTTGTGAAGAAAAAAGTAGTTACTGGTACTGGTAAAAAGAAAGTTGTAACTTATGTTGATGAGACTGTAGGAGCAACAAGAACAGTTCCGGCTGAGTATATCTTGAAACAAGATCTTACTTCTGCAGACGTTACACAATACAAAATTAAAGGATACTGGTATTTTGACAAACGTCAAAGTGAGTTGAAATATCGTTTACTTGGAATTTGTCCTGTAACTCCGGACGTTTATACTATGAATAGTGACGAAAAGGATTATATTGAATTGTTTTGGATTTTCTATCCAAATTCAAGAGCTGCATTGCACGAAGCAAAAGCTTTTAATGACAGCAATTCAGCATTACCAATTTCTTTCGATCAAATTTTGAATTCTAGACGTTTTAATGCTATTGTTTACAAAGAAGAAAACTTGTACGGAGATCGTGAGATCAAAGAATACATGAAAGACAATGCACAAAACCAATTGTTAGAATCGGAAAGAGTAAAAGAGAAAATCCGTAATTTCGAACAAGATATGTGGAACTACTAAGTACCTGTATTACAATTATATCAAAAACTCTTACTACCTTTGTAGTAAGAGTTTTTTTTATTTTACCTACTACGCCTTTAAAATATATTCTACAAATTTTTGATACTTTCTGTAATTCTGAAATGAAATGTAGTTATGATTTTAAAAACTATCAAAAGTAGATTGACAACTACAGATTATTGTTCTTCTTAAATATTTCAAGTCGATACTATCTTAGAACCATTGAATTACTAAGAAGAAATTAGTTTGATTCTAAAATTAAATTGTCAATTACTTAATTTTAAAAAAATGTAGGAAAAATAACAATAAATAAATAAGAACTGCGTTTTGTTTAATATAAAAAGTATTACAATGAAAGTGAAAAGTTTTTTAATAGTTATTGTTTGTATTGCTGGTTGTTTTATATCCAGTGCTCAATCAAATTTGCTTAATGCAAAAACAGCCGATCAGATAGGGCTTAAGACCGCTGCACAGCAGATTTCTGATAACGATAAGCCATTGGCTTACGGTTATATAGATGATAGAGATGTATTGATGGGGAAAACTACATGGGAGATTATAGATTTGAATGAAAAAATCAATTTCCCACTATATTTTCCGGTAGATACGGCTAATATTGGTTCTGATAGAAGATCACTTTACGATGTTTTGACGAAAGCTATTAGAAATGGCAGAATATCAGAAGTGTATTCGGATAGTTATTTCAATACTAAAAAATCTTTGAAAGATATTCAGGGTTCATTATCTCGCGTTGATACCACAGATGCCGGTAGAGAGTTAATCAATCAATATCCTGATGATTACAGGACACGTATTGTTAAGAAAAAAGTAGTTACCGGAACTGGTAAAAAGAAAGTTGTGAGTTATGTTGATCAGACAGTAGGACCAACCAGAACGATTCCTGCAGAGTATATTCTGAAGCAAGATCTTACTGCTGCAGATGTTACACAATACAAAATTAAAGGATATTGGTATTTTGACAAACGCCAGAGTGAGTTGAAATATCGTTTACTCGGAATTTGCCCTGTAACTCCGGACGTTTATACTATGAATGAAGACGAAAAGGATTATATCGAATTATTCTGGGTTTTCTTCCCGAATGCCCGAGAAGTTCTACACGAAGCAAAAGCCTTTAACGATGTCAATTCTGCACAACCCATTTCTTTCGATCAAATATTAAATTCAAGACATTTTAATGCTATTATCTATAAAGAGGAAAATATGTATGGAGATCGTGAGATTAAAGATTACATGAAAGATAATGCACAAAATCAGTTATTAGAATCGGAAAGAGTGAAAGAGAAAATCCGAAATTTCGAACAAGATATGTGGAACTACTAAGTTGCCATATCACATTATAACAAAAACTCTTATTACCTTTGTAGTAAGAGTTTTTCTTTATTTATTATTTGCAAAAAATGATTGATTATTTAATTGTCGGATCTGGATTGGCTGGAATTTCATTTGCTGAGATCGCCCTTAAAAACAATAAATCTATTTTACTGATTGATAATAAATCGCAAGTTTCATCAAAAGTGGCTGGCGGTTTGTATAATCCTGTAATTTTAAAACGCTTTAGCGAAGTTTGGAAAGCGGAAGAACAATTGGTTTTAATGGACGAATTTTACAATCAAATAGAAGATAAACTACAGACCAGATTTAATTTCAAACTCCCTATTCTCAGGAAATTTTTCTCAATAGAAGAACAAAATAATTGGTTTGCAGCTTCAGACAAAAAGAACTTAGCGCCTTTTCTATCTACAAAATTAATTCCTAAAAAATATAATGGTATTGATTCACCATACGATTATGGAGAAGTCTTGCATACAGGTTATGTGGATACAGCTTTGTTATTAGATACTTACAAAGAATATTTACTGAAAAATAATTTATTGCTGGAAGAATTTTTTGATTCCGGTTATATTGAGTTTTTTGATTATGGAATTCAATACAAAAACATTCAGGCACGTCATATTATTTTTGCAGAAGGTTTTGGACTGCATAAAAACCCTTTCTTTAATTACTTGCCTTTGGATGGAACAAAAGGGGAATTGTTTATCATTAAAGCACCGGATTTAAACCTGGATGTTATTATAAATACAAGTGTTTTTATATTGCCATTAGGCGGTCATTTATTTAAAGTAGGAGCAACATACAACTGGCAGGATAAAACAGATGCACCTACTGAAGGAGGAAAACAGGAACTTTTAGAGCGAATTAAAGAAATTCTGAATTGCGATTTTGAAATTGTAAAACATTTTGGAGGCGTTCGCCCAACAGTTAAGGACAGAAGACCTTTGATTGGTACTCATCATGAACGTAAAGCATTGCATATTCTTAACGGATTAGGAACTCGAGGTGTAATGCTTGGACCAGCGATGGCAAAAGCTTTATTTGATAAAATTGAAAATGAAATTCCTTTAGATCCTGAAATTGATATTCAGCGATTTCATAAAAAATATTTAAAAACGCTTATTTTAGACCGGCCTTAGGATCATAAGAAACAAACATATTAATATATAAATTTCTGGAAAGTCTTAAAACAAATGGAAATAATAGAATCAGCGTAATGACGATTGCTATAAACGATTCTCCAATTGTTGCTTTTAAAAAGACAAACGAAACAATAAAAGCAGCAATTCCAACGGCAACATTTAGTCCGTAACTTACATACATTGCGCCGTAAAAAAAGGAAGGTTCAATTTGATATTTTAATCCACAGTGACTACAATTCTCATTCATTTTGAGAACTTTAGTCAAGTGAAGAGGATTTTTGTCCGAATACATGCTCTCATTTTGACATTTTGGACAACTTCCTGTTAAAATACTATTTAGTTTGGATCCTTTTTTTAACATTTGCAAAAAATTAATATTCCCATTAATTCGGGAGTGTAAATTTACATAATCAATTAGTTATAAAATAACAATACATGCTTAATATACATAATTTATCGGTTTCTTTCGGAGGTTCTTATTTGTTTGAAGAAGTAACTTTTCGTCTGGGAGCTGGTGATCGAGTAGGACTTGTCGGAAAAAACGGTGCAGGAAAATCAACAATGCTAAAAATTCTGGCCGGAGATTTTAAACCGGATTCCGGGCAAATCGCTACTGAGAAAGAAGTAAGAATGGGTTTCTTGCGTCAGGACATCGATTTTGAACAAGGTAGAACCGTTCTTGAAGAAGCTTACGAAGCTTTTACAGATATTAAAATTGTTGAAAAAAAATTAGAACAAATCAATCATCAATTGGTAACCAGAACCGATTATGAAAGTGAAGAATACAGCCAGATCATTGAAGATTTATCTGATTACACACATCGTTTTGAACTTCTTGGAGGTTATAATTATGTTGGAGATACAGAGAAAATTCTTTTAGGTCTAGGTTTTAAAAGGGAAGTTTTTAACAACCAAACCGAAACATTTTCTGGAGGTTGGAGAATGCGTATCGAGTTGGCTAAATTATTATTGCAAGCAAATGATGTATTGCTTCTGGATGAGCCAACCAATCACCTGGATATCGAAAGTATCATTTGGTTAGAGAGTTTCCTTCGTAATTATCCTGGAGTTGTAGTGATTGTATCGCACGATAAAATGTTTTTAGATAACGTTACGAATCGTACAATCGAAATCTCTTTAGGAAAAGCATACGATTTTAATAAACCCTATTCTCAATATTTAGAATTGCGTCATGAAATTCGTGAAAAGCAATTAGCAACTCAAAAGAATCAGGCAAAGAAAATTGAAGAAACAGAAAAATTAATCGAAAAATTCCGTGCAAAAGCTTCAAAAGCTTCGATGGCGCAATCGTTGATTAAAAAATTAGATAAAGTCGAAAGAATTGAAGTTGATGAAGACGACAATTCTGTTATGAATATTTCTTTTCCGGTATCAAAAGAACCTGGAAGAGTTGTAGTAGAAGCTGAGCACGTAACAAAAGCTTACGGAGATAAAGTTATCTTAAAAGATATTGATCTACTGGTAGAACGTGGTAGTAAAATTGCATTTGTTGGTCAAAACGGTCAGGGAAAATCAACCTTTATCAAAGCCATAGTAAATGAATTTGAATACCAAGGTAATATTAAATTGGGTCACAATGTACAGTTAGGTTATTTTGCTCAAAATCAGGCAGAATATCTTGACGGAGAAATTACATTGCTGCAAACTATGGAAGACGCCGCAACAGATACCAACCGTTCAAAAGTTCGTGATATGTTAGGTTCGTTCTTATTCCGCGGTGATGATGTCGAGAAAAAAGTAAAAGTACTTTCAGGTGGAGAACGTAACCGTTTGGCGCTTTGTAAATTGTTATTACAGCCAATTAACGTTTTGCTAATGGATGAGCCTACCAACCACTTAGATATCAAATCTAAGAACGTTTTAAAGGCTGCTCTTCAAAAATTTGGCGGAACTTTATTATTGGTGTCTCACGATAGAGATTTCCTTGTAGGTATGTCGAATATCGTTTATGAATTTAAAGATCAAAAAATAAAAGAATATTTAGGCGATATCAACTATTTCTTAGAACAACGCAACCTTGAAAATATGCGTGAAGTTGAGAAAAAAGATGTTGCCAAAGCTGCTGCTCCAAAAGAAAACAACAAAACTTCATACGAAGATCAGAAAAAAGGAAAATCGCTGCAGAACAAATTAAGTAAAGTCGAAAGCCAAATCAAGCAATTAGAAAGAGACATTCAGCACGACGATAAATTGTTGGCTTCGAGTTACGATAAACATATAGAAGATGCGTCTTTTTTCACCGCTTACAAGAAAAAGAAAAAAGACCTTGATCAATTACTTTTAGATTGGGAAGTTGTTCAGGAAGAGATAGATAATTTCAACGCATAAGATAATTTTCAGGAGCTAATCCAGCTTTTCGTTACAAGTCCTCACAAAAAAAATGCATTTCTAATGTTGCAAAAAGAGCTTCTTTCAGTCGCTTTTTTTTAACAAGAAATGCAATTTTTTTTGCTCCGGGCTTTCACTTCAATCTGGGCTAGGAAATCGAGTTTAGAGTTTTTTTTTGTTTTAAGTTTCAGGTTTTCTGCACAATTAATCGTAACGATATAAAGGCCTAGTGTGTCATTTCGACGGAGGAGAAATCACACTAGAAACTCCATAAAGAAACTCATGAATCTTTGTCGAATTCCGAGTGTTATTTCTCCCTTCGGTCGAAATAACAAAACTAGAAATCACTTAATAATCCCAATAGATTTTGAGTGCATAATTGCTTCGCTGCTGTCTTTAAAGTAACAAACAGATACGTCAAGCGTTTCCATGTTTTTCATGATTTTTTCGACTTCAGGTTTTTGAGCTCTTCCTGTTTGTCTTATGTAAACAGCAATAACCGTAACGGGAAAAATTTTGCAAATTCGCTCATACAAAATCGGATCGTGTTGAGAATCATCTCCCAATAAAACATATTTAAGATTAGGATAAAATTCTAATACGTGTTTGATCTTCTCAAATTTATGATCGTGATTTCCTCTTCCGCTCATAAAAAAATCAGTAATCCCTCGTTTTATATCTTTCAATAAAATAACAGCTCGAGGTAATTGGTGCATTTTGGTAAACTTTACAATAAATCCATATAAATTCCATTCACTGCTCGAGATATAAAAAAAAGCATTTTCCTCTTCCTTATTGTTTCTTCCGGCAGAACTTAGGGCCTGATAATGCGGAACAACATCTTTAAATACCTTTCTGTCATTCACATTTTTAAACAAAAGAATGTACATTTTCTTGAAAACATTACGAGTATGCGAAATCAAAAAAGTATCATCAATATCAGATATAATTCCCAGATTTCCTTGGTGAGGCCTTATAAAACTGCCTTTAGAAATGATGGTTTCTCCCTCATATTTTAAACTGACTTCATATTCCATCCACCCAAAATTAGATTCTTTTTCGAGCGGAATACAAAATTTAAAATAACCATCGTCTAATGTTTTAGAGTGAATAATTTCCTGATTTCCACACTTAAGATAAACATCATAATTTTTAATAGTTTGTATCCTAAACTGATTAATTACGGAAGTAGCGTTTTTAAAGTTTTTTTTCTGAAAATCATAATCATAAGTTCTCTTAAAAACATGTCCCATCACAATTAATTCTTGTTGATTAGCATAACCGCGATATAATTGTAGGATTGGTTTCATTAATTGTGTATTTTTATAGGAGACTGTAAATTAATTATTTTAATCGGTATTAAAAATAAAATGTTGAAAAAGAATATCATTTTTGTTGTAAATCCTATTTCGGGAGATCTGGATAAATCAGATTTAATTGCTAGCGTAGAAGAGTTTGCGACCACAAACCATTTTAATTTAGTAGTTTACGAAACTACTGGCGAACGAGATGAGCATCAGATACAATCACTATATAATAAGCACCTGCCTGAACGAATTATCGTAGCCGGAGGCGATGGAACCATAAAAATGGTTGCCGAAGCTGTGGAACATCATGATGTAATCATTGGTATTTTGCCTGCAGGAAGCGCAAACGGGCTTTCTGTTGACTTAAATTTACCCGTTACGATTGAAGAAAATTTGAAAATTGCATTTTCAAATCGTTTTATCGAGATGGATATGATTTGCATCAACGGCAAAAAAAGTATTCATTTAAGCGATATTGGTATCAATGCCGATTTGGTGAAAAATTATGAGGAAAGTAATATGCGCGGTTTTTGGGGTTATGCATTGCAGGCCTATACAACTTTGAAAGATTCAGATGAGCCTTTTACAGCCACAATTACAGCCAATAATCAAACTGTTGAACATACGGCAAGAATAGTTGTGATTGCCAATTCTCAAAAATACGGAACCGGAGTAATTATTAATCCGCATGGTACAATGAACGATGGTAAATTTGAATTGGTAATTCTGAAAAGCCTTGATATTTTCCTGCTCGGAAAAATCATTACAGGAAACATGCCCATAGATTCAGAAGATATCGTAATTATTTCGACAGATAAAGCGACTGTAAAAACAAATGCTCCGGTTAATTTTCAAATTGATGGTGAATATTGCGGCGCTCAGACTTCGTTAGAAATTAATATCCTGCACAAACAAATGAAGATTGCTGTTCCTTAAAAAGCGCTATAATAATGCTTTGATAAAGTTCTAAACCTTGTCAAAGCTATTATTTAAAAGGATTTCGTTCCTGCCAATCCATTTTAGGTTCGAGATAATTAAAGAAACGAGCAATATTATGATTGATCAGCGCATTGGTATGTGTAATTAAACCGTACATTTTTACAGGTTTTGCGCCAACAGAACTTTTAATTTCGAGTGCAGTTCTGGCAAAAACGATTTCCTTAAACCCTTGATTTATAGAATAGGCAATCATGTCGTACAGCATATTTAAATATAACATTTTCTCGCGCTGAATACCTTCATTGTAACCCAGAAAATAAGTATCCATTACATTTCCGTTTTTGATAAGCGTGTTAAAACCAATTAGTTCTCCGTTTAAAAAATAACCATAAAAAAGAAAATCATCTTTCATGATTTCTTTAAAAAAGCTAAAATGATTTCGGGCTAAGAAAAAAGTATTGAAAGGCGCATTTTTAGCCACATGAAAATATAAATCGTAAATAACATCTTCATATTGTTGAATGTCAGACAAAGCCATTTTTTGTTTTTCGATTCCTTCGGCTTTCTTTCTGGCACGTTTGTATTGATCACGATATTTTTTTGACAAAGCATCAATATAATCCTGTTCAGTTTTCCAATTATCATTGATTTCAAAAATCATATTGGGCTGCGTCGAAAACGTATAATTGTTTTTAAATTCAGCTTGCAACGGTTCAATTTCTGTTGCTGTAAAATCTTTTATGCTGGTTATGTGAACTTTTTTTCCATTTGCCTTTAAATCTTTTTTAAGCTGATTAATGGCTTTATGAAGCGTTTTAATTCCTTTTGATTCATTTATTGTTTTATCAAAAGCAAAAGCATTTTGTCCTGTTAGCATATTGTTTCCGACGAACAATACGTGCGAAGCAAAATTTTTAAAAGCAAAATTACGGACAGAAGTTTTTAAGCATTGATCGCGTTCTCCAAAAGATTCGAGTTTTTCTGCAAATAAAAATTGGGTTAAAACAATTCCAATAAGTTTTTCCTCTTCGTCAAAAATTCCAATAAAATGACAAATCATATTTATTGGCGAAGACTTTTCAAGGACTTCGAGATATTCCCGTGTCAAAAAAATATTTTCAGTTGCAAGCGAATTCCATTCTAAAGGTAGTAATGATGCGCTATTGTATATTTCGAAAGAATAAGTTGTAGTCAAAAGTGTGAGCTAATTTCTTCAAAATTAGATAATATTTATAATAACTCGTCTGGTTTAAGTTATTATTAAGAAAACCCGTTTGAGGTTTCAGTTCAAACGGGTTTTGTTTATAATTTTTTTAGGCAAATCCACAAATGATTCCGCCCATTAAAGTCAAAGTAACAATCCAAAATCCCGCGTGAATCAAAATATATTTCCAGGATTTTCTTTCAAATAAAGAATTGATACCAATTACCGGAAAAGCAAAAAAGAGACCCGACAAAAAGCCATGAAGTGCTCCATGCTTAAATGTACGATAAGCCGTTCCATAATCAGCCATGAAAGCAGCAAACGAAGGTTTTGCATCTGCTAACAAAGGTGGACCGCCAACCATTCCGACAGCTCCGGATTGATGAATTGTTAACGACATTAATGTCATTGTTATCATCAAAGAAAAAACATACGTTAATCCAAAAATTTTAAGCATGTTTCCAGTTTTAAGCTCTTCCTGAGTCAGGTTGTTTTCCTTCATCCAGATCGTTCCAAAAACATTTGGATGATACCAAATAAAACCAACTACAAGTGTGACAATTCCTGCAAGTAGTAATGCAATAAAGTTAATTTCCATATTATGAGGTTTTTATAATTAGTTATTCAAATTTAATCAAAAAAAGTTAACCATATATTTTTATAAAAGTAATAAAAATAGTATTAAATATTTACTTATTAACAGTTTGTCGACATTTTGTGCTGAATGTCTATAAAATTTATAATTTTACAGTTTACAACAACCCCAAATCTTTGTTTAATAATAATTTTGAAGGAGAAATTCCGAAAGAATTAGAAAAATACATAATTTATCTAAAATAAATCTTTCTTATAATCATTTTAAAGGAAGCGTTTCTAAAGATTTAACTTTACTACACGCTTTAAATATGACTATGTTTGACGAAAACGGAAATCCATTTTTATTAGGAATAAATACTGAAAAAGAAGCCATAATAATAACCAAAAATGAATAATGCTTATGAATTAAAGTTACTATCAGTTAATTATTAAAACCGTAATTATACGGTTTTTTTTATGCTGTAAAGTTTCGAATGAATTTAATATGAGTAACTATAAATTATGTTAACTTTGTGCCGAATTGATATTTTAAGATCAGTTTGTAAAACAATTTACTTTTTTTCATAACTTTAATTTTGAATTCGGCAAGAAAGAGTTGAGTGGTGAAAAAACAATTAAAAACTTAAAAACTTAAATACTAAAATTATGGTAGTACAGTATCAGGGTGAACAATACGGAAAATCTACAACATTTACGATAAGAATTATTGGAAACAACCTTTCTAAAAGCAGTTCTAATTATCAAATTGATTTATTGGTTGGAGATAAACAATTACCGACTTTTACCACATCAATTCACCAAAGTTTGTCGAATTGCTTAAAAGAAATCTACTTATTCAGAAAGCATAACGGAATTAAATTCAACGAATCTTCAGAGAAAATAGCACCAAAATTAGTGCCTTATGATTTGGTTTTATTCAACTATAATAAATATGCTTTGTTTATGGCGTAAGCTTTAAATGTAAATTTAAAATATATAAAGACTGTTTCCTTTTGGGAAATGGTCTTTTTTTTGTTTTAAATGAAATATTTAAATGATTTTTTTTATCATAAACATAAGAACAAACCTTCAAATAAATAGATTTTGGAGGTTTTTTTAATTTGACTTAGATTGATTTTATAGTTTGACTAATAGATTTTAAAAAAAATATTCCAAAATGAGGAAAGCCGTAAAGTTTTAACAGATTAGATATTTAGATTTGCGCGCAAATCTATACTAAACCAAAACTTTATCATCAAATACGCTTATGAAAAAACTTTACCTATTACTTCTTATTTTATTGCCCTTTTTTACTTACTGCCAGGATATTCTTTGGGAAAAATCATATGGAGGACAGCACGCAGACTACCTTTTTGATGCGCAGCCCACAGCCGATTACGGTTTTATTTTGGCAGGAAGCTCCCTTTCTAATAAAACAGGAAATAAAAATGATGATAACCACGGAGACCTGGATTATTGGATCTGGAAAATGAACGAAAAAGGAGATCTTGACTGGCAGAAAAGTATTGGAGGAAGCGGTTTTGACTTACTACAAAGCAT
>NZ_SNWW01000002.1 GCF_004362015.1 Flavobacterium chryseum | reverse complement strand
TCTAAAATCTAAAATCTAAAATCTAAAATCTAAAATCTAAAATCTAAAATCTAAAATCTAAAATCTAAAATTACTCCTCTTCCTGCAGCCAAGTCGAAGGACTTTCGCTCCATTCCTGCAAAGTAGACTGCTGCTCTTCGGTAATATATTGTTTTTCAACTGCCAGATTAAGTAAATTTTCATAATTACTTAACGTAAACAAATCGATATTAGCATTTTTAAAGTTTTCTTCAGCAACATTAAAACCGTAAGTAAAAATCGCTGCCATTCCTTTTATGTTAGCGCCTTCGTTGCGTAAAGCTTCCACAGCCATCAAACTGCTGTTTCCTGTACTAATTAAATCCTCAACAACAACTACGTTTTGACTTTTTTGCAAAAATCCTTCAACCTGATTTTGTCTTCCGTGTTTTTTTGCTTCCGGGCGCACATATACAAACGGTAATCCAAGGCTTTCAGCAACAAGAATTCCAATTCCAATGGCTCCAGTGGCAACACCGGCAATAACATCTGGTTTTCCAAATTGTTTTTCAATATTCTTCGCAAACTCATCACGAACGTAATTTCGGATGACAGGAAATGAAAGAATTAACCTATTATCACAATAAATAGGAGATTTCCATCCGGAAGCCCATGTAAAAGGATTTTCGGGATTCAATTTAATTGCATTTATTTGCAAAAGCAATTCGGCTGTTTTTTCGGCAGTATCTTTATTAAAAATCATAATACAAATGTATAAAGTTTTTGTGAACGACAAACCACTTTTTTTGACAAATGAAATCTCGAAAGAGACCGATTTTCAATTATTCTTGTTAGAAAGTATTGATATTGAGCATCTTATCGTTAAAATTTTTCAAAATAAAATTCAAAAGGCTTATTTGTATCATCCTGACGAAAAGGAAATTATGAAGACGTTAAAAGCCAAAATCCCTGTGAGTAAAGCAGGAGGAGGGCTTGTATACAATAAAAAAGGCGAAGTTTTATTTATTTTCAGAAACGGAAAATGGGACTTACCAAAGGGCGGAATCGAAAAAGGGGAGGAAATTGAAGACACCGCCATGCGTGAAGTTGAAGAAGAAACTGGCGTAGGCAAGCTCCGAATCACCGAAAAACTGGAAAAAACCTATCACGTTTTCAAACGCAACGGAAAATATAAACTCAAAATCACACATTGGTTCGAAATGCAATCTGATTTTGAAGGAACTCCACAAGGCCAAATAGAAGAAGGAATTGAAAAAGTGGCCTGGCTCAATCCGGAGCAAATCAAAGAAGCCTTAAAAAACTCTTACGAAAATATTAAATTGTTGTTTGAGGAAGAAAGTACTTTTCAATAACAATTGCAATTTCAAATTTCAAAATCAATATCAAAAATTAAATTAGATTTTTTGATATTGATTTTTGCTTTTAACACTTAATCATATTTTAAAACTTTTTGAGTAAAACTCATAAAGAAGTTAATTTATGCTATTTTTTTTATTAAAAAATTGCCCCAAAGAAATTTAAAGTTATTTTTGATCAAAATTTCACTTAAAATAATAACTAATTTAAACAAGCCATCATTCTACAATATGAAGAAAAATTACTCTTAAAAACCAGTACGGTTTTACACATAGCTGGATCAAAACAGCTATCATTTCCCATAAACTATTTTACTAAAAAAATCTCAAAAAATGTCAAAAAAACTAAAATTGGCTACGATGTCAATATTCAAATATGCGGGCTTACTTGCATTATTAATTATGGTTGGTTATTCATGTTCAAGCGACGATCCAGATGTACCGCCTGTAGTAAGCAGAACCGACAAGGCAATTACTGCTTTCTCTTTTGTAAATCCGGCAGTAACAGGTGTTATAGATGAAAAAACGCACACTATTTCCATTACATTTCCTGCTCAAACAGATTTAACTAGTTTAGCGGCTACTTTTACTACAACAGGAACAAAAGTTACCGTAGGCACTGTTAATCAAGTAAGTGGTACAACTAAAAATGATTTTAGCAAAACTATTACTTACACAGTAACTGCAGAAGATGGCAGCACACAAAATTATACAATAGCACCACCTAATTCAGCAGATATACTAGGCTTTACTTTTGAAGCTTCTAATAATGAAACGTATTGGGAACTAACTTCGCTTAAAGAAGGAACAAATACATTTAACAACGCTCCGGCTGATATTGAGTTTGTTACAGGATATCCAATTTTACCTCCAGGGGCAGAAGTAACAGCTTTTGGAGACAACGAACAGAGTAATTATAATACAACAGGAGTTTCATTTACCGTAACTGCGGCTGATAAAAAGACTAAAAAAACATACGTTATTAAAGTACCAGCTTATAACAAAAGTACAAATCCTTATGGCGTATATACTCCAGAGCATCTCTGGTCAGCAAGTTACCATCTTGAAGATAATTTTAAGCTGATGAACGATATTATTATGCCTGCTGTAGATGGTACTGAATATGCACTTGGTTCTAATTATCAAACTCAGGGATGGAATCCTATTGGAGATTTTGATAGCTTTAACGGAACCATAGACGGAGATGGTCACGTAGTGAAGAATCTAACAATAAAAAGAACTAGTACTGACGATATTGCATTTGTTTCTACTCTTGGATCTAAAGGTGTAGTTAAGAATCTTGGACTTGTCTCAGTAAAAATTGAAGGTGGTGGTAATGTTGGAGCTCTTGTTGCCAATAATGTAGGAGGTACAATTTCTCGTTGTTATGCTACTGGAACTGTTAGCTCTACAGGAAGCCAGATTAATAGGCATGTAGGTGGTTTAGTTGGAATTAACAATGATGCCAACGGAATAGCTGGTAAACTTTTAAACAGCTACAGTACAGTGAATGTAACAGGACCCGCTAATTCCTTTGCAGGTGGTTTAATAGGCTATAATTACCTTTGTGATGTACAAAATTGTTACGCTACAGGTACTGTATCAGGAACATACAAAAATGGAGGAGCACTTATTGGAAAAAATGCTTGCGAAATCAATAATTGCTATGCCACAGGAAATATAAAAGTTGGTGGCGGATTGGTTGGTTTTAATTTCAACTGGAGTGCAGCTCCGGATTGTTTTTGGGATACCCAAACTACGGGACAAACTACTTCAGATGATGGTGGTGATGCAGTTGGAAAAACAACAGCACAGATGAAAACAGCAACTCCTTATAACAGCACCTGGACAGCTGCTAATTGGAAATTTACCGCTGGTCAATATCCTACTTTAGTGGGAGTTGGTGGTCAATAAAAAAGAGACATTTTTCTGCATAGTAAATATAAAACCTCGTAAGTCTAACTTACGAGGTTTTGTTTTAATTATACTTTCTACTTTCGAAATATTTAAACTTAACACTCTAGATTCTCAGAACCTTAGAAGCTTTTATGGCGTGCCACCATTTAAGAAAAGACCCAACAAATTTTGCGTTCATTGGGTCTTTTCTTAAATGCTGTCGGGCTATCCGCGCTACTTCGGTAGCTTGCTTCTATCCCTCACGCAGGCAATCGGCTTTAAAAGATCTTCGCAGGGTTTAGTTGTTTTTTTTAGCGGAAAGCTTAAGAATTAGCATTTAATTTTGTCAAAAGATTATCTTCATTAAAAGCAGCATTAATTACATTTTCATTTTTTTCTGCTTTAATTTCATTTCCATTTGATGTCAGCTCATAACCTTTTTGAGATAGATAATTGGTAAAAGCATTTTTATGATTTTGAATTTCAAATGTTGAAATTAGTTCTGGGAAAACAGTTAAAATTCGCGATAATTCTTCACTTTCAACTTTATCAATTGTATCAGATTTAATTGTAACAACCATTGTTCCCTGTCCATAATTTCCAAGATAATAACCACTTGCATTAAACATTTCAACAGCAATCATACCAATTAGGTGTAAATCATTCTCTACAGCATCAAATTTTCCAACAGTCAATAAATCAATATTATTTTCTTCTCCATATTGCTTTAATAGAAGAGCTTGTTTCATAACAGATTCAGCATAACCACCAGCTTTATTCTCCCAGACCCAAAGCCATGTTTCTGAAGAATGCGAAAAAGAACCCAAAACCTGCATTGGAAATGTAAGATGGTCTCCAAATGTTATTTCTTCTTTACCCATGTCAACATTCCATGAAAGACCACCAGTTACACCAAAAAGATTTCTTTGCTTCTCTAAAGCAACAGCTCCAAATTTTTCTAAAAAATCATTTTCAGATGTAAACTGTTTAGTACCATTTAGCTGATTGAAAGTTAATTTTGTTTTTTCTTCTTTCTTTTTAAAAAGATTATTGAATAGTCCCATTTATTTTTGACTTTTAGAATTATAAAATTAATATTTCAAATATATAACATTAAGATAAGTCACAGTCAAGTCATGATCATTTTTAATCCTCTTTATCGATCATTAAAGATGGTACGAAGTCGAGAGACTTCGCACAGCAGTGATATTTTTACAGAAATCCATAAAGTACTCTAAAATTGGTAATCTATCTTGTCAAAGTTCAAAAATTTGACTAAAATTTCCCCCGCTAGCGCGAGCGTCCCGCTTGTCACTATTTTTAATTTAGATATTTTGTGTTTATTTTGATTTTGTTCACGAGCGGGACGGTTTTCTATGGTTCTTAATTACTCTCTTATCTGTCCTTGCAATTGAAACATTCCTGTTAATTTCATTCCAATTGTTAAGTTTTCAAACCTCATATTTTCCTTATTCACAAACATTTTAATTGTAAAAAAATCTTTCAAATCTTCATTGGTAATTAATTTAACTTTTAGAATATATCCTTTTACACTTTTGTCTTCAGAGACGCTTATTTCTCTAAAAGATTCTAATTTTCCAACAAAATCGAAACAGCCAAATTCAGCCATTTCTTTATTTGGCATATACATTGTAAAATCATCACTAAACTTTGGTTCTTGTTCCGTTTTCGTCTGGTGTATTTCGCTGATATCTAGTACATAAATTATCCCGCTTAATTCAATATTTAGTTTTTTACTGGTTTTGTATATATCTTTATTAATTGCATAATCTGTAGCAAAATAGGTGATGCCAAACGTATCTCTTCCGCTTCCGGAAATTACTCCTTCAACGTTGTCAACATTCTCCCATTCATTTATTTGCTTATTTTCTACTTCAATAAAATAGTCTGTTTTTACCACAGGAAAAATAGTATGAGTATTATCATCAGCAGTTTTAACTCCTCTAAAAATTATAGAATCATAATTTATTTCAGAAATGGAAACCTCACTATTTGATTTTATTTCTTCTCTGCTCAGGGCATATGCAGAATTCTCTATTAATAATTGCTTTCCAGCTGGATTACTTAATTTTTCAAATCCAAAAATACCACCCCACATATCACCTACAGTTCCATCGTTTACTTTTTTTATTTTTAAACCAATTTCATTTTCAGTTATCTGCGCTTCTATCACCACTCTTTCTTGAAAATAATCTTTATCTTCTATTAATTGTGTATTTAAAATCAAATTATTTTGTTCTATTGAAAACCCAGAAATACCTTTAAATGTAATTTCATCCTCATTAAAAGAATAGGGCAAACCTAAAAAGCCACTAAAATCTGCAGCCTTATATTTAATAGAAATTGCATTAAATTCATCACTGTTTTTCGCAACAGAATGGTTATTGTCATTATTGAATTTAGAATGGTAAAAAATGGTATAAGATTTTATTAAGTTTTGGCTAAGTCTTTTTTCAAATTCAATTTCCATGTTTGAAATTACTTCTTCAATAGAAAGATTATAACTCATATCTTTCGCAATATACAAATAGCCTATTATTTCGCCATTTGCTTTTTCATAAGCCGCAATTGGAGAATAGTTATTCTGAATTTGCATTCCGATAAACCGAACGATATATTCATTATAAATTTTGATAAAATCAAATAGTTTATCCTGGTTTTCAGGCTTTGTAAAATTTTGTTTCTCAGCATATATTTCATTCAATGATTTTCCACTATGTTTAATCGTTGAAACTGAATTTTCTTCACTTCGAATTATTTCGTTTTTTTTATTTTTCTTCAAAAAGTCAAAAAGTCCCATTTTTTTATAATGTTATTTAGTTATTGTTTAATATAAATCAATTTTTATTTTCTCTTTTTAAATGCTTGATATAATTGTCAAGTAAACTTTGAATTTGTTGAGCAGCAACAGGATTAGCAGAATGAACATTAAATTTTAAATTGAGTAAATCAAGTC
Source organism: Flavobacterium chryseum (assembly GCF_004362015.1). Taxonomy (GTDB): domain Bacteria; phylum Bacteroidota; class Bacteroidia; order Flavobacteriales; family Flavobacteriaceae; genus Flavobacterium. Next base: position 630,139 of record NZ_SNWW01000002.1, on the reverse strand, counting down.
CAGATTCATAAACTAACCATTTGGCTGCAGCATAACCATCTTCGGCAATAATATCATTTTCATCTAATCCTAAATCATTGTCAAAACTAATTAATTCTGGAAGTCCTTTTTCAAGTATTACTTTTTTAAAGTCATTAAAGTTTCTTACAATAACAAAATCATCATCTGTTAAGTTCTTATAAACCATTTTTACATCTCTTATGTCGTCAAGAAAAAGTTTGTATTCCATTTTGTTAGTTTATTAAATAGTATTTGAATTCAATTCATCTTTGTCAAAATCAAAACTTTGACAAAGATTTTTACAAAAGCTTTGCGATCTTAGCGTTTTCAACTCGATCAAAATCAAAAAAAACTTTGCGAACTCTGCGGTTAAAAAATCAAAGCAATCGATAAACCGGATATTGCAAATGCGCTTTCTCATAATAAACAGAATGCTTGTAAATCCAGTCTAATTGCGCTTCAGAGCTTTTAGCAAATTCAGCATCAGTTTGTTTTTTAGATTCTAATTCAGCTTTTAGAGTTGGATTTTCTTTTAAAATTTTCGCGGTTGTATCTTCAAAAATATATTCAGAATAATGTTCTTTTTGCTGTAAAATTGGGTCGAAGAAATTCCAGTTAAAAAACGAATCAACACATTCAGGTTCAAAAGCTTCAACTACATATTTTACACCTTTTTGACTTGTCGGAACTAAGTAATCGCCTTTAGCAAAAGCCATTTTTACGGTTTTAGCATTTACAGTTGTGTTGTAGTGTAAATAGTGACCTTCATACGCATTCGGAACCGTTTTAAAATTGGCAATTTTATAACTTTCAACTTCTATAATCGTGTCGTTTTTAAGTTGAGAATAAGTGATATTATTATTTTTCAGCAGCTCAATTATATTCCAATAACCACGCGGAATAATATAAGCTGTTGGAATCACAACATCTTTAACTGATTTGAATTCTTTAATATACGGAACTTCTTTTTTATAAGGTTTGCTTCGGTCATAATACAAACGATTTCCGGTTGTAGCTTCGCTTTTTTTGTATCCCGCTTCATATCCTAAAAACGAAAATGTGGTAGCTTTTGTGCTGTCCAATTCCCATTTCAAAGTATATTGTTTTTTAGGTTTGTATTGCTCCAGATTTTTAACTCGAAGTTCCTTGATTTTTAGGTAATTTGCATCCGTAAAATCCAAAGTCGATTTGGTGTATTCGTACGTCATTTTTACACGTTCGGCATATTTTTTCAACATATGCGTTTCAACCACAAACCCAATTGTATTAAATAGGGAAGTATAACCAGTTGTATATCTCGGACTATCCACAAACTGCCCAAAACCTTTGTCCGGAGTATCTTTAAAAGAATCTACATAAGGCGTTGTTTCAATTTTCTTTTGTTGTAAATCTTTAACCAAAGCAGGCATCATTTCATTATTCATAAAATCGCCCAAAACAGTTCCTAATTTGTTATGCTGTGTCATAATATAAGTCAGTTTATATTGATAATCAGAGCCGTTACTTACGTGATTATCAATAAAAACATCGGCATTTATTTTTTGGAAAATCTCAACAAAACTTTTTGTGTTTCTGGTGTCAGATTTCATTAGATCCCGATTCAAATCGTAGTTTCTGGCATTTCCTCTAAAACCATAAATTTCAGGTCCATCCTGATTGGCGCGCGTAGTCGAATTTCTATTTAAAGCACCGCCAATATTATAAACCGGAATGGTAACCAAAACTGTATTTTTTGGCGCTTTCAGTTTTCCAATCGCTAAATCTCGATACAATTGCATTGTCGCATCGATTCCGTCAGGTTCGCCGGCGTGGATTCCGTTATTGATGAAAAGCACGGCTTTGTTTTTTTGGATTTTCTCAAAATCAAATTCCTTTTCAGGATTGTAAATCACCATATGCAAAGGTTCTCCAGAATCTGTTAATCCCATTTCTTTAATCTGAATTGTTGGAAAATCATTCGCTAAAAGTTTATAATAAGCAATAGTTTCGGAATAAGAAGCAGATTGATTTCCGTTTCCTTTCTCAAAAAAAGTATCGTATTTTTTATTATTTTGAGCGAAAATCGCGATTGTGAAAAGTAAAATGGGTAATGTGAAAAGTTTCATGATTTTGGTTTTAATAGAAAAGTCAAATATAAAGTTTTATTTGTTTCAGGTTTCATGTTTCAGTTTATTGGTTTCACGCAGATTTTGCAGATTTAAGCAGATTTTTATTTTAGATTAAAAAAATCTTTTTTAATCTGCTTAAATCTGCAAAATCTGCGTGAAACAAAATCTTTGTGAACTTTGCGCTATTCTTTGTGACTTTGAGGTTAATAAACCTGAAACAACTTTTTTTGACTACTTTTGCAAAATGAATAAAAATCACCATTCCAACAATATACTTTCGAACTTAGGAATTGAAAGCCTAAACGAAATGCAGGAAGTTGCTCAGGGCGCAATTTTAAATGATAACAATGTTTTGCTGCTTTCTCCAACAGGATCAGGAAAAACATTGGCTTTTTTGTTGCCTGTTTTAGAATTATTACAACCTGAAATTCTTTCGGTTCAATGTTTAATTTTAGTGCCTTCGCGTGAATTAGGTTTGCAAATTGAGCAGGTTTGGAAAAAAATGGGAACTCAGTACAAAGTAAACATTTGTTACGGAGGTCATTCAATTGATACGGAAATCAAAAATTTAAGCAATCCGCCAGCTGTTTTAATAGGAACTCCGGGAAGAATTGCAGATCATATTGACAGAGATACTTTTCGAACTGATAAAATTCAGACTTTAATTCTTGATGAATTTGACAAATCATTGCAATTGGGTTTTCATGAGCAAATGTCTTATATCATTGGGAAATTGACAAAACTAAACAAACGTGTTTTGGTTTCGGCAACATCAGATATTGAAATTCCGAGATATACCAGAGTTATAAATCCAACGGTTTTAGATTTTATTCCTGAGGAAGAAGAAAAAGCGAATCTTTCGATGAAAATGGTTGTTTCGCCAGCAAAAGATAAATTGACAAGTTTATTCAATTTGATTTGTTCTTTAAAGTCGGAGTCGGCTATTATATTTTGTAACCATCGTGATGCGGCAGAACGTATTAGTGACACGCTAAACGAAAAAGGAATTTACTCCACATATTATCATGGCGGGATGGATCAGGAAGAACGCGAACGTGCTTTGATTCAGTTTAGAAACGGAAGTATGAGCTATCTAATCACAACCGATTTAGCGGCACGTGGATTGGATATTCCTGAAATGAAACACGTAATTCATTATCATTTGCCATTAAAAGAAGATGAATTTACACATCGTAACGGTCGTACAGCGCGTATGCAGGCTTCAGGAACGGCTTATATTATCATCCACGAAAGTGAAAAGCAACTCGATTATATAGATTACAAAATGGATGTTTTGAATGTAGAGAACACGACAACTTTACCAAAACCACCAGAATATCAAACCATTTATATTAGTGGCGGAAAGAAAACAAAACTGAATAAAATTGATATTGTTGGTTTCTTTTCTCAAAAAGGGAAATTAGAAAAAGGTGATTTAGGTTTGATTGAGGTAAAGGATTTCATTTCGTTTGCAGCTGTAAAATACAACAAGGTAAAAGACTTGCTTCAGAATATAAAAGAAGAGAAAATGAAAGGCAAAAAATTCAAAATTGAAGTTGCCCGTAAGGTTGTTAAAAAAGAAGAAGAGAAATAAAATTTTCAGTTTCAGCTCTGTAGGTTTAATGTTTCTCGTTTTTACAAACCTTTGCCAAAGTTAATACGTTTAAAAAGATTATTTTTTTAAGTAAATTCTTAAAAATAACTATGATATGAGCATCGAAAACACTTTTGATTACCAATAAAATTGTTAAAAAATAATAGCATTAAATAGTTGTTATTAGATGTAATTTACTGATTTTTAAAAAGTTGCGATGCTTGTGTTGGTGATTGAAATAATTTTAAACAAAAATCACAATTTAATGTTAATAAAACAGTAGTTTTAGAAGTAATTTTTCATAATTTCGGCGTTTATATATTAGTAAAAAAATTAACCCCAAATCCTCTATGAAAAAGATTATTACCCTTGCCGCGTTGTTCTTTAGTTTTGCTTCGTTTGCACAAATTAAAGTTCTTGAAACTGTACCAGTTGAAAAATTAGGAAAAGTAAATAACAATTATATTCAAAAAATTGGAGATGAATATACTGTTTATTATACTAGTATTCAAAACGATGATGATTCTTCTACTTTAAGAAAATTTTCATTTAAAAATGTTAATAATGATTACGCAAGCCTTTACAATATTATTATGGGTGGTTTTGGTGCAAATCCTTTGTATGATATCAAATTAGAATTACCTAATAACTATATTTGGTTGCACTACACAGGAAGTGTTATTCCTGAAAAAGCTACAGTACAATTTATGGTTTCATCAAAAGAAGCTACTTCTGCAACAAGCAGCGTTTCTGAGCCATTCGTAAAAGAGCAAATCAACAGATTATTTCAAAAATAATCTTTGAGAGATATAAATAAAAAAAGGCTATTCAATTTGAATGGCCTTTTTTATTGTTTAATGTTTTTTTTTAGTTTCAGGTTTAAAGTTTTCTTTGTTTAAGTCAGCTTTCAAAAACTTTTAGACACAATTACTCAGTTACTCAGAACCTCAAAAGAAATCTTTGTGCCTTTGTGTCTCTGAACCTTTGCACCTCAAAAAAAACTATATCTTCTTAACGTATTGCGTAATAATTACAATTTGCTGACCATCAACTTTTCCTTCAATATATTCAGCATTTTCATGGTCTAATCGAATGTTACGCACAGCAGTTCCTTGTTTGGCAACCATGCTGGATCCTTTTACTTTTAAATCTTTGATTAAAACTACAGAATCTCCGTGTTCTAAAATTACGCCATTACTATCACGGTGAACAATTTTGTTTTCATCTTCTTCACCTTCTCCTGTTGCTTTTGCCCAAGCCAAAGTGTCTTCATCTAAATACATCATGTCGAGCAATTCCTGAGGCCATCCTGCACTACGCAATCGGCTTAACATTCTCCAGGCTACAACTTGTACAGCAACGTTTTCATTCCACATACTGTCATTAAGAGATCTCCAGTGATTTAAATCTACGTTATCAGGATTTTCAATTTGGTCAATACACGTATTACACGCCAGAATACTTTCATCAAGTCCACCTTTTTGAGTTGGTAATACCTGATAAACTTTTAAATTTTCTTCCGCGCCACAAAGCTCACATTTAGATCCGCTACGTTTGTTTAATTCTCTTTCGATGCTCATTATTGTTGTTTATTTAAAAATGCGAAATTACTTATAATTTGCTTCGCTTGCAAGTTTGTATTGTTGGTTTTTGTATGTCATTGCGAGGTACGAAGCAATCTCATTTGCTAAATTTTATCATAAAGAAAAGCGTCGTGTGTTTGCTTCGTTTCTCGCAATGACTTTGCGGGTGTTATATTTTTGCCGCTCTAACCGCATCCGGAACTAACATTTCATATTCACCGCCATTTCGCAATACATCACGAACAATGCTCGAACTTATATATGACGTTTTTGCTGCAGTTAATAAAAATACTGTTTCAATTTTAGAAAGGCGACGATTAGTATGTGCGATGGCTTTTTCAAATTCGAAATCGGCCGGATTACGCAGACCTCTTAAAATGAAATTTGCTTTTAATTTTTTGGCTAAATCAATTGTCAATCCTTCATAAGTAATAACCGAAATTTTTGGTTCATCTTTAAAAGTTTCTTCAATAAAACGTTTTCTTTCTTCGAGTGAAAACATGTATTTTTTTTCGGCATTAACACCAATCGCGATTACGATTTCATCAAAAAGTGAAATTCCTCTTTTGATAATATCTTCGTGACCCAATGTAATAGGATCAAATGATCCTGGAAATATGGCTTTTCTCATTTGTTTTAAGGTTCTGAGTTAATTAAAACTTGTTGAAGCTTTGTTGATTTTTATGGAATTTGGAATTAAAAAAAATCGAAAATTATTATGTAATTCTCTTTGTATTGATGGCTGGAACCCATTCTTCTTTTTGGCATACTTCGCATTTTGCGGTTCCTTTTTCAATTTCTTTGGTGTTACCGCAAAAAGAACATGAATATATACCGTTTTCAGGAATTGTTTTGTTTTTTTTATTGAATAAGGCTGGCAAAATAGGAAGTCCATATCCCACTTCTTCATCTTCATAAAAAAAGACACTTACTTCTCCGCTTGGTTCAATAAAAGCGTGTTTAATCTGGCCTAAATGTTCAATCGATTTTACACGAAGTTCAGAGAAAAATTCATCCTGAGCCAGAGTTTCTTTTCTAAAACTGGTTACAGAAAATTTCCCGTCATTTATAAGACATTCGGTTTTACCTTCTATAAATTCTTCAAATTTTTTGCTTTTTCCAGTAAGCCAGGTTACGGCACGATACAAAATTATAATGACCATAAAAACAATGATAGCAGGAACTATTCCCACATCTTCATAAAACATAGGATCCCCAGCCGCAGATCCTAACGCAATTACAATTACGGTTTCAAAAATCGATAATTGTTTTACGCCTCTTTTACCGGCTAGTTTTAGCGTTAATAGCAAAACTATAAACATTACTGTTGAACGAAATATTACTTCCAGAAGAAAAATCTCTGGTAATTCATTAAAAAACAGTCTATTCCATTCGAATATTTCTTTCATTTTTTTTGAGTTGCTAATGTTCTGAGGTACTAAGTTGCTAAGTTTTTTTTTTTCGTTAGACTTCGCTCAGTCTGACAATATTTTGTATAAAAAATTAAGGTTCTGAGATCTTAAAATCTCAGAACCTTAGTAGCTTAAACTAAAGCCAGCTCAATAGAATTGGTGAACAAATCTTCGAGAGAAATTCCAGCTGCTTTGGCTTGTTGCGGAATCAAACTTTCTGTTGTCAGACCCGGAATCGTGTTCATTTCTAACATGTATGGTTCGTTGTCTACGATAATGAATTCGCTTCTTGAAAAGCCTTTCATTTTTAAAACTTCGTAGGCGCGTTTTGCTGTTTCACCTACTTTTTGCGTTAACTCATCTGAGATTCTGGCAGGTGTTATTTCTTGTGATTTTCCTTCGTATTTGGCTTCATAATCGAAGAAATCATTATCAGAAACAATTTCTGTAATTGGCAAAACTTTGATTTCTCCTTTATAATTGATAACTCCAACAGAAACTTCAGTTCCGTCAAGGAAACTTTCGATGATGATTTCGTTGTCTTCTTTGTAAGCTACTTCAATAGCAATTGGCAATTCAGCCTCGGTTTTTACTTTTGAAATTCCGAAACTTGATCCGGCTTTGTTTGGTTTTACAAAACATGGCAGACCCACTTTTTTAACGATTTCTGCTGTGTCAATAACATCTCCTTTATTCAAATAATAAGAAATAGCTGTTTTAATTCCGTATGGTTTTAAAACAGACAATAAATCACGTTTGTTGAAGGTAAGTGCCGATTGGTAATAATCGCAAGATGATTGCGGAATTCCTAACAATTCAAAATAAGCCTGCATTAATCCGTCTTCTCCCGGAGTTCCGTGAATGGCATTGAAAACACAGTCAAATTTGATTTTTTCTCCGTTTACCGTTACAGAAAAATCATTTCTATCAATCGGAAATTCAGCATCATTTGCATCTACATAAACCCATTTTTCTTTAAAAATATGAATACGGAATCCGTTGTATTTTGTTTTATCTAAATATTGATGTACAACGTTTCCTGAGATGAGTGAGATTTTATATTCGCTAGAATATCCGCCCATGATAATGGCTATGTTTTTCATTGATTTGATGTTTATTTGTTTAATCGTTTGATGTGTTTAATCGTTTGTTTTCTTGTTTTAGTTTTTTGCAACTTATTTTTTCTCATTTTTTATCAGGCGGAGATTCCTAGTTCCTCGGAATGATAAATAATACCAAAAATAATCTTATGAAACCTAAAGTCCTAGCCCTGATGGAAACGGCATCCTTTTGTGGCGGGGTTCGCCATAAAAGATACAGTGTACAGCAGGAAACAGCTCCTTAAAATTATCCTTTGACTTCGCTAAGGATGACAATCGAGACACTTTCTTGTTTTAAACAAAATTATCATTTTTTTTGAAACGAAATAGCTTTATCTTTGCCACAACTAAAAATAAATTTATGAGTTTACGTAAGTATTTAACAAGCCGAGTATTTTTTATACAAATATTAATTGCCATTGGAATTGTTGTCGTTTTAGTATATTTATTTATGCATTGGTTGACGTTTACAACTGATCACGGACATGAAATTACAGTTCCGAATTTGTCTAAATTAACGGAGGAGCAAGTAGAGTCTAAATTAGACGAATTAGATCTTGATTATGTGCTTTTGGATAGTGTTGATTACCGAAGTGGATTTCCTAAATATAGTGTTGTTGAGCAAGATCCGTTGCCGGGAACTAAAGTAAAAGAAGGAAGAAAAATATATATTAAAATTAATGCATCAGGATTTTCATCTGTTAAAATCCCTGATTTAATTGAAAAAACATATCGCGAAGCAGTTCCAACATTGAAAGCTTTAGGGCTTGAAGAAGGAACGATTACTTATATCCCAAACTTAGGAAAAGATATGGTATTGGAAATGCGTTATAAAGGCAGAAACTTAAAAGTAGGTGACCGCGTGCTAAAAGCTTCTAAAATTGATTTGGTTTTAGGAGACGGAAAAGCAACTTATGTAGATGAAAGTCAGGCAAATGACAGTTTAGCTGCGCCAGCTACTGAAACCCCACAAGATGAACAATAATAATGAAAATTTAGATCTGGAAGACGAATTATTCGAACATTTTAGATTTGAAGTACCTAAAGGTCAGGCGCTTTTGCGTATTGACAAATATTTAATGAATTTGATTCAGAATGCGACGAGAAATAAAATTCAGAACGCAGCTACTGAAGGAAACATTTTTGTAAATGATATTCCTGTAAAGTCAAATTATAAAGTAAAACCGTTTGATGTAGTGACGGTTATGTTAACACATCCACCGTTTGAAAACCATATTCTTCCGGAAGATCTTCCGTTGAATATTGTTTATGAAGATGATGCACTTTTATTAATTAACAAAGAGCCGGGAATGGTTGTACATCCTGGTCACGGAAATTATACGGGAACGCTTGTGAATGCTTTGGCACATCATTTTGATAATTTGCCAATGAACAGCAGTGAACGCCCAGGTTTGGTTCATAGAATTGATAAAGATACGTCTGGACTTTTGGTTGTTGCCAAAACTGAAGCGGCTATGACGCATTTGGCAAAACAATTTGAAGCTAAAACTTCTGAACGTGAATATATTGCCCTTGTTTGGGGAAATGTTGCCGAAGAGGAAGGAACAATTGAAGGTAATCTTGCCCGACACTTGAAAGACCGTATGCAAATGGCCGTATTTGCAGATCCTGAAATAGGAAAACCTGCAATTACGCATTATAAGGTTTTGGAACGTTTTGGATATGTAACTTTGATTTCTTGCAAATTAGAAACCGGAAGAACACACCAAATTCGTGCACACATGAAACACATCGGACATCCGTTGTTTAATGACGAACGCTACGGTGGACATTTGATTTTGAAGGGAACTACTTTTACGAAATACAAACAGTTTATCGAAAACTGTTTTAAAGCGTTGCCACGTCAGGCGCTGCATGCTAAAACACTTGGTTTTGTTCACCCGACAACTGGCGAAATGATGCGTTTTGACACAGAATTGCCTCAGGATTTTCAGGATTGCATCGAAAAATGGCGCAATTATGGAAAGACACATGCTATGGAAGAAGAAGAAAATTAATTTTGACTTAAGATTTTAGATTCAGAAGAAAGAAAATAGAATAAAGAAAATAGATTTTCCGATTATTAAAAAAAGCTCCAAATTGGAGCTTTTTTTATTTCACCATTAAGATATTAAGTTAATTAAGTGCAGTCAGTTCTTAACAAACTTAATATTCTAAGAAAGAAAAATTAAGCGCACTTCTTAATTAACTTAATATCTTAATGGTAAAATATTATTTTTTAATTCAATTCTGAATGATATTTTATTTTACCGATTGAGCCTGTTTCAGTTGGTAATAATTCAAAAACCGAAGTAGGAGCAAGGCCTTGTTCTATGCGATGTGAAACGTACAAAATACTGACGTTAGTTTCTTGTTTAATGGTATTGATAAGCTGAATTACCAAATCGACATTTTCGTCGTCTAGACCTTCTACAGGTTCATCAAGAATTAATAATGGCGGATGTTTTAAAACCGCACGCACAATTAAAGCTACTCTTTGCTGACCGATTGAAAGATCAATAAAACGTTTTTTTCTTAAATGTGTCATTTCGATTACTTCAAGCCATTGCGAAACAATTTGTTTTTGATGCGTGGTTGGTTCAATATAAAGCCCGATTGAATCGAAAAATCCGGACAGAATCATTTCTTCTAAAGTGTGGCTTTTTTGAAATAAATCGGTCATTGAAGTCGTGAAAATTCCGATTTGTTTTTTGATGTCCCAAACGCTTTCGCCGCTTCCTTTTTTTCTTCCGAATAAAAATAAATCCTGTCCAAAACCTTTTGAGTTGTCACCTGTAATTAGAGACAAAATAGTACTTTTTCCTGAACCGTTCGGGCCAATTAATTGCCAGAATTCACCTTGTTTAATTGTCCATGAAATGTTGTCGAGAATCTTTCGATCATCATAACTGACAGAAATATTTTCCATTTTAATTAATACACTTTCGTGGAAGGGATGCGGCTCAATTGCTTTTGGAATTGCCGATGTATTTAAGGTTTTAAAATGACTTTCGGTTTGTGCAATCGGATGTAATTCGAATGTGTTGTCTTTAATTTGTGCTTTATTCGGAACAAAATGAAGTACATCAGTAACACGATTTACGATTTGAATAATAGCTGTAACTTCAACTAAATCTTTTAGAGATTCTGCTAAAATTACTCTCGAAGCCTGATCTAAATGATCAAACGGATTATCAAAAATGATAAAATCAGGTTTTTGATTGATGCAGTATTTTAAAAATTCTTTCTTACGCTCTCCAGATGAAAAAGTGCGTAACTGTCGGTGCGATTCCGGTGAAGCTTCAACAATGTCATATTGATATTCTCTTTCGATGAATTTCTCGATCGCAATATCAGAAAACAGGATTCCTTTTTGATTATTAAAATCAGCTAATTCGCCTTTTGCTTCTCCGGAAAGCAAGCTTTCAATAAATGCTTTTTTATTTACCTGATTTGATAAAAGTATATCCCAATGCTGCATTTTTGGTACTTTGTATTTTATAATTAATTCGATTCTTTAGTTGCCATTTCACGATCATTTCTTGACCATTCGCTCCAGGAACCTACATACAGTTTTGGAATTTCTATTCCGGCATAATCTAAAGCCAATAAAGTGTGGCAAGCTGTTACACCCGATCCGCAATGTACAATTATATCTTCGGGGTTTTTATTGCCTAAAATTGCAGTATATTTTTCTTTTAAATCTACTGCAGATTTATAAAAACCATCTTCATTTAAGTTTTCGCTAAAAGGAACGTTTACGGCGCCCGGAATATGCCCTGCAATTAAATCCAGTGGTTCTGTTAAGCCATCAAAACGGTTTTTATCTCTTACGTCAATTACAATATTTTGATTGTTATTTCTGGCTCTTTCGACTTCGTCAATATTGGCTGTGGCTAATTTCCAGTCTGAAATAGGATAATTTTCTGTTGCATCAAAAGTTTCAATTTCTGAACTTACCGGAAAACCTATTTTTATAGCTTCTTGCAAACCTCCGTTTAAAACCTGAACTTTTTCATGTCTGATTGATCTTAACATCCACCAAAATCTGGCTGCGGCATTCGATCCGTTTTTATCATCGTAAATAATCACATGAATTTTAGGTGAGATTCCAAGTCTAGAAAGTACTTCTGAAAATTTTTCAAATGAAGGTAAAGGATGTCTTCCTCCATTTGCTGGATCAGTTTCAACAGTTGCCAAATCCCGATTTAAATCAACATAACGCGCACCTTTTAGATGTTCGTTTTTATAATTTTCTTCGGCATTGATTCCTGCTCGGGCATCAATTAAAATAATTTCAGATGAATCCTGAAGGTGAAGTAAATCTTCTGGATTTATAATAGGTGATAACAATTGTGACATATCAAATAAGAATTGAATTGTTTATAAATTAACCCGGAATTTTCTCGATCAATATTTCATTTTCTGCTTTATCATAGTAGGTGCAGGTCATTTCTAAAATATCAACTCTCCATTTTGCTATTCCGCATTGTGCTGAATGATTGCAAAAAGTCAAATAATCCGTTTGACCATCCTGATGCATTACCAAATATTCGATAAAGCGTTCTTTATTGGCAGTATCAGCGACTTTAATTTTCGCATATTTTTCGTCAGCAGTAACGTTATAATTATTAACTCCGTAATATTCAACATGTCCGTCATTCACGAAAGTGTCGTAACCCTTTACGCCCAAAATAATTAGGTCCTGAATATAATTTGGAAAATCAGCACCGCTTTTTACTTTAGAATGTGCATCTTTTATTTGTTCGATTGTAAACATGATATTTTAGTTTTTAAGTTAAGTCGCCACGAATTACACAAATTTACACGAAATAATATTTTCAATCTTTATAAAAAATTAGTGAAAATTTGTGTAATTAGTGGCAAACAAAAAATGTAATTGCTTTGCCTGTTCGCTGTCGCTCGAGTGGTGACAAAAAATTATTGTTTCAAAAATACGATTAATGGTTTTATAAATTGATCAAAAGATTCAATATGCGGTAAATGTCCGGTATTAGGTACTTCAACTAATTTAGAATTCGGAATCGCCTTTTGTGTTTTTTTACCCAATTCAGCATAATTACCCAATGTTTTTTTGACTTCTTCAGAGGCCCATTGTTTTCCAATTGCCGTTTTGTCTCTTGTTCCTATGATTAAAAGTGTTGGACTTTTGATGTTTTTGAATTCATATACAACAGGTTGTGTAAAAATCATATCATACATCAAAGCTGAATTCCACGCTACAATATTATAATCAGGAGCTGATGTCCAGCCAGCGCTTAATTCTGCCCATTTTTGAAAATCGGCATTCCATTTTCCATCATAATAATTCGCCATTTGGTATTTTTTTATGGCTTCGTAGTTTTGTTTTAGTTCACCTTCGTACCACCAATCAATTGTTTTATAAGGAACAACCAACTTCCAGTCTTCTAAACCAATTGGGTTTTCTAAAACTAATTTTTCGGTCGTTTCAGGATACATAAGCGCAAATCTTGTCGCTAACATTCCACCCATTGAATGCCCTAAAATAGTAGTTTTTTGAATTCCTAAATGGTCTAATAATTTTTTGGTATTCTCAGCAAATTGCTGAAAAGTATATTGAAAATTATCCGGTTTAGATGATTTTCCAAAACCTATCTGGTCAGGAACAATAACTCTGAAACCTTCTTTTGTTAAGGCTTTGATTGTCGTTTCCCAATAAGCGCCATTGAAGTTTTTACCGTGAAGTAAAACGATATTTTTATTGTTGTAATTATCAGGTTTAATGTCCATATAAGCCATTTTTAAAGACTGACGCTGATTGCTCAATTCTAAAAAATGAACCGGAAACGGATATTCGTAATTACTTAAATTAATATCAAGTGCTTTTACGTTTTCCTGCTGTGAAAAGCATAGAAAAGGAAGCAGGATTAGAAGGAATCTTATATTTTTCATGTTGAATTTATTGAATGGCTACTTATAAAAGTAAAACTAACCATTTTAAAATGCAAAATAAGAGTCTTAAAATTATCAGAAAATATGTATTATTAATTAAGCCATTACTGCGACAATGTTTAATGCTATTTCTGCAAGCTTTTGATCACCGATAATTTTTACCTTTTCTTTAGCATCATTTGGGGTCATTCCTTTCGAAAACAGCAACCACGCATCATCAGGATTTATTTTTATAATTGCGCTTGGTTCTGTATCAAAAGATTCAATAAATTTCCAGTTGTCTTTTTCTTTAATAATAGTCCATTGTCCTCCAATTTCAGTATTTACAATCAGCGTAACAATAGTTCCTTCTTTTGCTGATGTGTTTTTATAGACGTTTGGCAAAGCCTGCATAAAAGTGTGAATGAACGGATAAAATAACGCTTTTGTAAACAAAGCTTGTTTGCCAACGGCATTTCTAATTTGTTGCTGATGCAGAAATTTTTCAGTGTATTCACGGGCAATATGAAACCAGTTTAGTGAAGTTTCTTCTCCAGCCCAGGCGACTGAAAATATAGCATTTTCAAAAGGATGTAATGTCTGTAAATGGTCAGAATATTGTTTGCCTGTAATTTCCAGCAAGTTTGTTATAACTGCCGGACTTACTCGTTTTGTTGCATTTGTCCAACTCATATTTAACTGATTAAGAAAATCAACTAAATCTTCATATGAATTAATATTTTCGGGTTTTTCTCCAAAAAAATGATCTCTGGAAATCGATAAACCTCTCAAATTTCCATCTAATAAATGAGAAGCAATGTCTTTTACTTTCCATTTTTTAGCAACGGTTTGTGCGTTCCATTCTTCATCAATTAATGACGTTAAAAGTTCAATTAACAAGTCATCAAGAACAGGAAAGAGATGTAATGTTTGGATGGGTATAATTTGTATAGATTTCATAGAGATGTATTATTTTTCTTTTGATGTATTTATTTCGCTGTTTTTAAAAGTCATAATTCGCTGCGGATAAGTAATACTAATTGCAGTTTCATCAAAGCGTTTTTTAATGCTTTGCAATAAAATCACAATGCATCACAAATCCATCTGTAGATTTTTTTGCCTATGCCCAGACTTTCAATGTTCAACAGTGCCGACAAAATTGTTTATGTTGATTTTATCATTAATTCTGAATCTTTTACAAAGTCAAATATACCCTTAGTTTTAAAATTTTAAAGTATAACAAAGTTATAGTTATTAGGTTAAATACTCAATTAATCACTAAAATTTGTAATAAAATGATTTGCTTAAAAGCTATAATTAAAATTATCATGCTGTTTTTATTATAGCTTTTATTGTGTTAAAAAAATAAAACAAATGCAAACAAAGGAGCGATTATACCTATTTGATTATTCGAATTAAACAAAAGTTTCAATTTAGCTGTTGAAAATATAAAATACTGATAATTAGTGTTGTAAAACAGGATTGGACAGGACGGTCTCTTTTTGACATATAACTAATTTGGTTATACTATTTAACTGATTATAACCAAATCACTATGAAAAAAAACATTTTTACATTTAAGTATGTACTCAAATCCTGTATGATTTTCGGATTAATTTCCATGTTTGGAACTTTAAATGCTCAAACATTAGCCTTTCCGGAAGCTACCGGTTTTGGAAGATTTACAACAGGAGCGCGTGGTGCAGCAAATCCTCAAATTTATTTAGTTACGAATTTAAATGACAGCGGTCCGGGTTCTTTTCGGGACGCCGTTAGTCAGGAAGGCAGATTTGTGATATTTAGAGTAGGAGGTATCGTTAATTTGCTAACTCCGGTTGTGGTTGCAAGTAATACCACTATTGCAGGGCAAACCGCAACAGGTGAGGGAATTATATTTTTAGGTCCAAGAGTAACTTTTACAGGATCAAATAATACTATTGCCAGATATCTACGCATTCGTTATGGTGGAACTGCTCAAAATCAAGACGCATCCGGACTTGCAAATGGCGCCAATATGATTTTTGATCACATGACTTTTACCTGGGGAACTGATGAAGTTTTTTCTATCAATTGGGATAATAAAGGTATAAGTCCGGACAATATCACTATTCAGAATTCGATTATTGGTCAGGCATTGCACCGTCATAATCATTCGGCCGGAGGTTTGATTCAGCCTTCAGGAGGAAAAATAAGTTTAATTGGAAATTTATATATCTGCAATAAAACGCGAAACAATAAAATAAAAGGAATTAACGAGTTTGTAAATAACGTTGTTTATAATTGGGGAAATTACGGAAATACTTATGGACATACAGAATCTGGTGATGCCTATATTATGGGTGGAGATTCTGCCGGAAGTTCTGATGTTAATATTATAAACAATTATTTTATTGGAGGCCCAAATACGAGCACTACAATTACAACGCCTTTTAACAGAGGAAACGATAATTTCCTTTTGTACGGTTCAGGGAATTATTTTGATAATAATAAGGATGGAGCCTTAAATGGGACTTTAGTTCCTGCAGATTTAACGGGATATCCTACCGGAGATGCGGCTACTATTTTAGCAACTCCATATGATTATCCGATGAAAAATACCACGTTGAGTGCTGTCGATGCTTATAATAAAATCGTATTAAATGTTGGTGCATCTTATCCGAGACGCGATCAGGTTGATAATTTAATGATTTCTGATTTAATGTCTAAAGGAACTACGGCAACTTATGTATATGTTCAAACTGATCTGACAACGCAATTTGGTTTTACAAACGGCGGTGCAGGACATGTTTATGGCGCACCAGCTTCTATAGACACAGATAACGACGGAATGCCTGACGCGTGGGAAGATGCCAATGGCTTAAATAAAAATAGTGCCGATGCATTAGCGGTAAGTACATCGCATTCGCCTTATTTGAATATTGAGGTTTACATTAACGGATTGACTAATGTAACGCCCCCCGATTTTATTATTCCGCCATCCAATTTGAATTTTACTAATGTGGTTTCAACAGAAATTCCCGCAGCAAGTTCTTTCACGATTAATTGGAGCGATAATGCAGCAAATGAAGAGAGTTATGTTTTAGAACGTTCTGTAAACGGAACTGATTTTACAGTTTTGAGTACATTAGGAGCTAATATTTCCAGTTATAATGAAACCAACTTAATTCCAAACACACAATATTATTATCGAATTAAAGCAGTAAACACTACAGAATCATCTGCTTATAGTGAAGTTGTTTCGATAACAACACCACCAATTCCGTCAGCGCCAACTAAAGCAACGAATCCAACTCCTGTATCAGCTTCAAATAATGCGGAGTTGACAAATGGAAGTTTAACTTTAAAATGGAGTGGAAGTTCAAACACAATTATGTATGCTGTTTATTTTGGTACAGATGCTTCCAACTTGAACAAATTAACAAATTTGGTTTATGTTGCCAGTCCTTCTTATCAAATTCCAGGCTTAACTCCGGCAACCAATTATTACTGGAGAATTGATGCTGTAAACGCAAAAGGCACTGCAACGGGAGATGTTTGGAGTTTTCGTGCATTAACACCAAGCCTTGTTGGTCATTGGCCTTTTAAAGAAGCTGCTTCACAGGGAGAAGAAATAGCGGATATTACCAATTATGCCAATAACGGTATTTTAAACTCAGCTTATGATAACGCGAATGTGAGAGTTCCCGGAAAAGCAAATAATGCCATAGATTTTTCAACTTCTCCAACTAATAAATCGATGGTAAATATCCCAAATCAGGATCATTTATTGTTTGATAAAAATTCGTTTACCGTTTCATTTTGGATGAAGGCTGCTCCGCCTTTATTGCCCACTTCTTCGGCAACTAGTATTTATTTGTTGTGCAAAGGCTCTTTTACCAAAAATGCCACAACTGGTGCAACGGGCAGAAGATATAATATAGAAATCAAAGGCGGACTTTTGCGTTTTGCCATTGATGATGATAAAACGAAAAAAGAAGTTACGACAGCCGCTCCCAAATATTTTACAGACAATTGGGTCAACGTTGTTATAATGAGAGATATTCAGGCGCATAAAATCAGAATTTACACGGATGGTGTTTTTTCGGCAGAATTAGATGAAACCGCAGTTACAGGAATTTCTGAAGAAACAGATCTTATAATTGGAAATATTGGAGAACTTGAATTGTCATCAGGAACTGCTCCCGCACCCTATAAAGGTCAATTTGATGAGCTTCAGATATTTAATTATCCCTTAAACGCAACAGAAGTTTTAGGATTGTTTACGCAGGAATTTTTGAGCACAGATAAATTCAGTCAAAACAAAAATAATATTATTGTATATCCTAATCCGGTTAAGGATAAAATTTTCATAAATATCCCTAATCAAACCCTTACTTCTGCAACGGCTTCGTTGATTGATAGTTCGGGAAGAACTATTCTTAAAGAAAAAATTGTTTCTGACGGAAATGGAACTTTTGCTTTAAACCTTGGAAATAAAAAGATAAACGGACTTTATATTTTGAATGTCTCGGGAGAAAATTTCAATGGTAATTTTAAAGTTGTGGCAGAATAGCTGAAACAAAAAAATCCAAAAACATAATTTTAGTTATGTTTTTGGATTTTATATTTTAAAAAATGAACGTTAGTTAGAGTCCAACAAAATCATCTGATTTTGGGAAAATACTTAATGCTTCAATTGCAATTTCAGGAGTTGGAGAAGCTAATTTTCTAAGTTTAGTGTCCATCCATGCGCCATCAACTGTAATTACGGCACAAAGTGTATCATCTTCTCTTCTAAATTCGTGAATAATAGACCAGCGCGAAGCATCGGCCTTCATTTTTGAAGTTTTAGTATGAATAAATATTTTGTCTGAAAGTTTTAATTCTTTTCTGAAAACGCATTCTTCTCTAAATAAAACAGGTCCAAAACCCTGCGTTTGCATCACTCTTAAAGTTAAACCAAGTTCTTCAAGAATTTCGATACGGTGTTGTGCGCCAAAATCGTAGTAAGCACTATGTCGAACGTGAAAATTAGGGTCAAGATCTGACCAGCGAAAAGATATTTCTTTAATAAATGAAGCCATTTTATATTTGTAATTTTAATGAAAAATCGAAATTACAAATAAAAACCCAAACTGGGTATTAGAAAATTGTTATTACAGAAAATCTTAATTCAGTTCAGATTCAGTTATAGCAGATATTACAATGTCATCTTTATCTAACGATTGTAAAAAATCTGCAGCATCAAATGCTTCTCCCATAGTAGTTACACCAATCTTTTTTATTTTTCCCGATAATATTCTATTTATAGTTTCTACGACCAAAGGCGCTGTAACGGCATAAATATCCTGCCCAAAAGCTGTAATTGCTCTTCGGGTTTTTCCTTTTATTGCTACAACTTCTACACAAAATTGCTGAGACGATCTGTTCTTTTGGTCCGTTGGTAAAGGTTCTGGTGTGTCTGCATTTCGTAAATCATCTAAAGAATTTTGACTCAAATACGTATTAATGTTATTTACATTAAATGACGGGAAATGGTAATAATTTCTGAAAGAGGTAAAGTAACGACTTCCTTAATTCCTATAGAATTTTTAAAATCCCATTGTATTGGAGGATTTGATTCGAGTTCTTGTAATTTTTTGTTTTTGAAAGTCAATCTTTTATAATGATTTCGATCTCCTGTTAATCGCGTTCCTTTGGTTGGATGCCAGGAATCGAGCCCGATGTAAATGTTTATTTCGTCGATTTCTTTCCAGTCCTGAGTTAGCGAAGTGCTTAACAAATCGCCTAATCCGCCGTAAAATGCAGCAGCAGGAATTATTACTATTTTATCTTTTGCCTGTTCAGAAAATTGTTCAAATACATCTAAAACAGCTTTTTGTTCGGCGCTTAAATCAATATAATGAATTCCTAATCGCAAAGCCGACTGAATGATAGGTTCTGCAGTATCTAAAAATGGACCGGCACAATTAATAATAATCGTAGCTTCGGAAAATGCATTGTCTAACGTTTTCGAATCGTTAATATCGGCTGCTTTTACAATTGACTCAGGATATTGCTCTTTTAAAAGCTGTAATTTTTCTTCGTCTCTTCCAGAAAGAATTAATTTATATCCTTGTCTGGAAAGTTCGGCAACAATGAATTTTCCTGTGTGTCCGTAAGCGCCGTATATTGCAATGCTGTTTTCCATATTAAATTATTTTATAATATCTGATACGTGATTCCAAATCTTAAAATCTTTGAATATACTTCGTTTGTCCCGCCAACATATCCTTCTTTATAATTTTTTAATCCGAAAGAATAGCCTAAATAAACCCCGAATTTTTTATAATCTGTTGAAATTTGAATTCTTGGACGAAAATCTGTACTTATTGTTTTCCTATCGCGTGATGTAGTATATTTAATTCCATTTGTGTCCGTAGCATCTCCCTTTTCTTTGGTATTTAGAATATTTGCAAAATCAAAACCTGCCACTACATCAATTGGAAGTTTGTCTGCATTAAAACGATATCCTGCAAATGGATTTATATTTATTGATTTTACATCCATAAAAGTTTCACCAGAAACGGGCACCATAACATCTTCTTCATATTTGAATACATCTGTTAACGAAGTCTTACTTCGCAGATCTTCGTAACCGACTCCTACACCATATATAAAATTTACTTTGGTTATTCTTTTCAGGTTTAGCGAAACTCCGTATGATAATGCATTTTTTGATCCATAAGGATTATTAGTGTATCCATAGCCTACAGTTTCAGAAAGAAGTATAAACGAAGATGATTCTGCGCTTTCTCCACTAAAAGAGGAAAGTCCGGAATCTAAAGATACTCGCAACTCTGTTTTTTGAGCGTAAGAGTTTGAAAAGAAAATAAAGGCAACCGTAAATAGTACTATTTTTTTTATCAAAAATTTTGGTTAAGTTAATGATGCTAATGTAGGTAAAATAGTATCGTATTTTTTAATTGCTATTTTATTTTTATTTTAAATTTTGATCTAATTTGTGTACTTTTTCATCTTTAGCATTCAATTTTTTAACTATCCACGGAAGTGTAAGTCCCTGTCCAATAAGGGTAAAAAGCACAACAGCAACAGAAATAAAAATAATTGCATTTCTTTCAGGAAACGGAGTGCCGTCTTCAAGGAATTTTGGGAGTCCGATCGCAATTGCAAGCGATACAATACCGCGCATCCCTGACCATCCTAAAATAACACTGTTGTTAAAATCTAAAAGTGCATCTTCGCTAATATTTCTTTTCCTCTTTCCTTCTCCATTTTTTTGAAATGCTTTTTGAAGATTAATTTTTTGAAGAAATATTCTAACCATTCTAATTAGCAAAGCCACAATGGTAATGATAAACGCGTAGCCGATATAAGGCAGGATCATGTCGTTATCGATATCCTTTAATAAATATCTAAAATTAAGTCCGATTAGGATAAAGATTAATCCGTTTAATAAAAAGATGATAATATCCCAAAGGCTTTTGGAACTGTTTTTTAAGTTTTCGGGAAATATTTTTTTGCTAAAACGAGCAATTGTCAATCCTGAAATGACGACTGCAATAACTCCTGAAACATGTAATAGTTCTGCAACCAAATAAGCTACAAAAGGCATTAATAGCATAAAACTAATGGTAACATTTAAATTTTTATGGACTTTGCTTAATATAAAAGCCAGAATTTTTGCCATTATAAAACCTACCAAAAAACCACCTCCTAATAAAAAAACAAAGTCGAGTGCTGCTTTCCAGATTATAAACGCAGATCCCATTGCGGCAGCAACGGCAAAACGATAGGCAACAAGTGCAGAGGCATCGTTTATAAGACTTTCGCCTTCAAGAATTGTAATGGTTTTATGAGATATTCCGAGTCCTTTGGTAATACTGACTGCTGCAACGGCATCGGTTGCTGAAAGTATAGCGCCGAGTACAAATGCCAGCGGCCAGGTTATATTCGGAATCATATAATACGCCACGACTGCAATCCAAAAGGTTGTAAGGAAAACTAAAGTTATAGCCAGTGTGCTGATTGTATTGATATTGGTTTTGAAATCTTTTGGCGAAATATTAAACGAAGCATCGTATAATAAAGGAGGCAGAAATATCAGAAAAATGATTTCGGGATTGATTTCAATTTCTTTTATTGTGGGAATAAATCCAATTGCGATTCCAACAATAACGAGAAGAATAGGGTAAGGTAATTTTGCTTTATCGGCAAAGGCTGATAGTCCTATGACGATTGCCAGAATAAATATAATGATGCTGTAGTTTTCCATTCTTATAATTTAGAAAAATGCTAATGTATATATTTCAAACTTTAATTGAAAGTATGGAAAGACATTAAAATTGAGGATTAAGATAATTTTCTAATGAAACCGATTATCCTAGCCCTGCTATCCGCTTGTATCTTTTTATTTTTCCTTTAAAAATAAAAAGATACAAGCGGATAGCAGGAAACAGCTCCTGATAATGACACGTAAAGTGCTGATATGCCACGGTTGTCAGGTTTAAAAAATGTCATGTTGTCAGATGATTATTAGTGTGCCAATATTAAAACTGACAATTTACTTTGGTTTTTTATATTGGCATAAAGATTGACTTATGCCACCTGAGTTATAAAATGTATATCAAAATTAAATATATAAAAAATGGGTAAAATAATCGGAATTGACTTAGGTACGACGAACTCTTGTGTTTCTGTAATGGAAGGTAACGAAGCAGTTGTTATTCCTAACGCAGAAGGAAAAAGAACAACGCCATCTATCATCGCTTTTGTTGAAGGTGGAGAAATTAAAGTAGGTGATCCTGCAAAAAGACAAGCGGTAACGAATCCTACAAAAACGATTGCTTCTATTAAACGTTTTATGGGACACACTTTTGCTGAGACTACAAACGAAGCAAAAAGAGTTTCTTATTCAGTTGTAAAAGGTGACAACAATACACCACGTGTGGATATTGATGGTCGTTTATATACTGCACAGGAATTGTCAGCAATGACTCTTCAAAAAATGAAAAAAACTGCTGAAGACTATTTAGGTCAAACTGTAACTGAAGCGGTTATTACTGTTCCTGCTTACTTTAACGATGCACAACGTCAGGCTACTAAGGAAGCTGGAGAAATTGCAGGTCTTAAAGTTATGCGTATCATCAATGAGCCAACTGCTGCGGCACTTGCTTACGGATTAGATAAAAAAGGAACTGATCAAAAAATTGCTGTTTACGATTTAGGTGGAGGTACTTTTGATATCTCTGTTCTTGAATTAGGAGACGGAGTTTTTGAAGTATTGTCTACAAACGGTGATACTCACTTAGGTGGAGATGATTTTGACCACGAAATTATTGACTGGTTAGCAAATGAATTCTTAGCTGAAGAAGGTATCGATTTACGTCTTGACCCAATGTCATTGCAACGTTTGAAAGAAGCTGCAGAGAAAGCAAAAATTGAATTGTCTTCTTCTTCAGAAACTGAAATCAACTTGCCATACGTAACGGCTACTGCTTCAGGACCTAAACACTTAGTAAAAAAATTATCAAGAGCTAAATTTGAGCAATTAACTGATTCATTAGTTAAACGTTCTATGGAGCCAGTTGCAAAAGCATTAAAAGATGCAGGTTTATCTACATCTGATATCGACGAAGTTATTCTTGTTGGAGGTTCTACTCGTATGCCAAGAATTGCTGACGAAGTGGAGAAATTCTTTGGTAAAAAAGCATCTAAAGGAGTTAATCCTGATGAAGTTGTTGCTATTGGAGCTGCTATTCAAGGTGGAGTTTTATCTGGAGATGTAAAAGATGTATTGTTACTTGACGTAACACCTCTTTCTTTAGGTATCGAAACTATGGGTGGTGTATTGACTAAATTAATTGAGTCTAACACAACTATTCCAACTAAAAAATCTCAAGTTTTCTCTACTGCTGCTGATTCTCAACCATCTGTTGAAATTCACGTATTACAAGGAGAAAGAGCGATGGCAGTTGATAACAAAACTATCGGTCGTTTCCACTTAGATGGTATTCCACCAGCACCAAGAGGAGTTCCTCAAATCGAGGTTACTTTTGATATTGATGCAAATGGTATCATCAAAGTTTCTGCAACTGATAAAGGAACAGGAAAATCTCACGATATCCGTATCGAAGCTTCTTCTGGATTAACAGCTGAAGAAATCGAAAAAATGAAAAAAGATGCTGAAGCTAACGCTGACGCTGACAAAATAGCTAAAGAAAGAGCTGAGAAATTAAACGAAGCTGACAGCATGATTTTCCAAACAGAAAGTCAATTGAAAGAGTTAGGAAGCAAATTAGCTGACGACCACAAAGTTGCTGTAGAATACGCTTTAACTGAATTGAGAATGGCTCACCAATCTCAAGATATTCCAGCTATTCAAACAGCTCTTGACAACATCAATGCAGCTTGGAAAACAGCTACAGAAGCTATGTATGCTCAAGGTGGTGATCAAGGTCAACAAGCAGCTCCACAACAAGAGCAATCGCAAGGTGACAATGTTGAAGACGTTGAATTCGAAGAAGTAAAATAATTCTTTAGTATTAAGTAATTAGTACAAAGTATTAAGATAGAAAACCGAGTCAGAAATGACTCGGTTTTTTTATGGATTTGTGTTAACAGTTAGTATTTCATATCGGAAAGGTTTTTAGATGTTTGTATTAGCGTTGTTTAATTTTTAAAAGTAATAAAAAGATTATATTTTTTAACGGTTAATATTTTTACAAAATGACAATTGTCATTTCCCATTCAGATTCTTTTTTGTAATATTACTATATAAATCATTTTTGATGAGAAAGATAAAATACAAGAAAGGGCGCAAGCTGCAACACATTAGTTTAGAGTATACAGGAGCACATAAAGGACACCAAACCGAAATGCAGCTTTTCGTATACAATGATGCAGATGTTATTGAATATGAAAAATTTACGGTGGCAGCATTAAATTCTTGTTTTGATTTTACAAAGAATAACTGGCTTAATGTTCATGGTTTAAATGATATTGATTTACTTAAAACTATAGGGCATAATTTTAAGTTTGATGACTTTTTATTAGCAGATATTTTAAATACAACCAAACGAACTAAATTAGAAGAACAGCAAGATGTTTTATTCTTTAATATAAAATCACTTTTGCCTTCTGAATATTCAGATAATATAAGCGTAGAGCAAATTAGTTTTATTTTGAAAGACGGAATTCTAATTTCATTTCAGGAAAAACGAAGTGACTTTTTTGCCCATATTCGCGAGCGCATTCGCACACATGCGGGAATTGTAAGGACTAAAAAAGTAGATTATTTGCTGTATTTACTGTTAGATGCTGTAATGGAAAATTTTTATATTACAATTGAAGATGAAGAAGATAAGATAGAAGAACTGATCAATTTGACAAAAAAAGGAGCAGACCCAATTATTTTAGAAAAAATTGAAAATCATCGGGATAACTTTAATTTCTTAAAACGTTCTATTGTTCCACTTCGCGATTCACTGTATTATTTGAAAACTATAAAAGATGACAATGACAACAATCTAATTCAAAAAGATACTTTTAATTTTTTCATTCGACTGCATCAAAAAAGCTTAGAACTTTTAGAGCAAATTGAATCAGATATGAGTTCATTAGAAAGCGCTTCAAACTTTTATTTTTCGGAACAAAGTCGGAAAATGAATGAAATTATGAAAACGCTTACCATTATTTCGGCCGTATTTATTCCGCTTACCTTTATTGTTGGAGTATACGGAATGAATTTTGAAAATATGCCGGAACTAAAAACGGAAAATGGTTATTTTGTAGTTATGGGCATTATGTTTTTGCTCGTAATAGCCTTAATCATTTATTTCAAAAAAAGACGTTGGTTTTAATATTTATTACACCTTAAAAATCACGATTTACAGTACATTTGTCAGATTGAAAATATAAATTATGAGTAAAGCAATATATATAGCCACAAGCGATCAAAACAGCGGAAAATCGATTATCACACTCGGTTTGATGAGTATTTTGATTGGAAAAACAGCTAAAGTTGGATATTTCCGACCAATAGTTGAGGATTTTGTTGATGGAGAATTAGACAATCATATCGAGACTGTTCTTTCGCATTTTAACCTTGATATTAAGTTTGAAGAAGCCTATGCGATTACAAAAAGTAAACTAATCAAAAAAAAGAATAAAGGCAAAATAGGAGAGGTTTTAGATTTAATTATCGAAAAATATAAAAAACTCGAAGAACGCTTTGATTTTGTTTTAGTTGAAGGAACAAGTTTTACCGGAGAAGGAACTTCAATAGAACTGGATTTGAATGTTTTAATCGCTAAAAACCTCGGAATTCCAACAGTAATTATTGGCTCAGGAGTTGGAAAAACCCTGGAAGAATTAGTTGATAGTTTATATTTGGTTTATGACTCTTTCAAAATAAAAGAAGTTGAAGTTTTAGCCGTTTTTGCCAATAAAGTGCAACCGGAAAATATAGAATTGGTTACTAAAGGATTGCAAAAAAGTTTGCCTGCAAATGTTTTGGTAAATACCATTCCGTTAATCTCGACTTTAAACAATCCTACAATGCAGGAAATTGTTAACGAACTTGATGCGAAAATTTTATTTGGAGAAACCTATTTAAACAACGAAATAGGGCATTTTAGCGTAGGAGCAATGCAATTGCATAATTATTTGGTTCATCTAAATGATAACGCCCTTGTAATTACGCCCGGAGATCGTTCAGACATTATTTTAGGAGCTTTGCAAGCGAATGAATCGGCTAATTATCCAACAATTTCTGGGATTATTCTAACAGGAAATATTCTTCCCGAAGAAAGTATTTTAAAACTTATTGAAGGACTTTCAGCCATTGTTCCGATT
Source organism: Flavobacterium chryseum (assembly GCF_004362015.1). Lineage (GTDB taxonomy): Bacteria > Bacteroidota > Bacteroidia > Flavobacteriales > Flavobacteriaceae > Flavobacterium. The sequence continues at coordinate 603,595 of NZ_SNWW01000002.1, read as the reverse complement.
ATTGCTGTAGATGGCGGAACTTATCACATTACAAATAGAATTGGTGCTATCAAATCAAAAATTTACGCCAATAACACGCATAAAATTGAAACATCAATTAATACTTTCGAAAAGTATGTAGAAGTTGAAGCTCTGTCTGAAAAATTAATCACATTTCAGGCCGAAGGAATGACGCCAAAAATGTTTCAGTACAACATGGTCAAAAGAGCCAAACAACATCGAAAACATATTGTGCTTCCGGAAGGTACCGATGAAAGGATTATTATAGCAGCTTCAAGATTATTAGCTATGGATGTTGTTGATATATCAATTATTGGCGACAAAAAACAAATTGAAAGCAAAGTAACAGAGTTAGGAATTTCATTTGATTTTTCACAGGTAAATATCATTAATCCAATAGAATCAAAATATTATGAAGATTATGCTAATACTTATTACGAGCTTAGAAAAGCAAAGAATGTTAGCATAACAATGGCGAGGGATTTAATGGAAGATGTTTCGTATTTTGGAACCATGATGGTATATAAAGGTCACGCAGACGGAATGGTTTCCGGAGCTGCACACACAACGCAACATACCATTTTACCGGCATTACAATTCATCAAAACAAAACCAAATTCATCCGTAGTTTCATCGGTGTTTTTTATGTGTTTAGAAGATCGTGTTTCGGTTTTTGGCGATTGTGCTATTAATCCAAACCCAACGGCAGAGCAATTGGCAGAAATCGCTATTTCATCAGCAGATTCAAGTGCCGCTTTCGGAATTGAACCAAAAATTGCAATGCTTTCGTATTCTTCGGGTTCATCAGGAAAAGGTGATGAAGTTGAGAAAGTTAGAACTGCAACCGAAATTGTAAAACAAAAACGTCCGGATTTAAAAATCGAAGGTCCAATTCAGTACGATGCCGCAGTCGACCGTGCTGTCGGAAAAAGCAAAATGCCTGATTCTGAAGTTGCAGGTCAGGCGAGTGTGCTTATTTTCCCCGATTTAAATACAGGAAATAATACGTACAAAGCCGTTCAAAGAGAAACCGGAGCTTTGGCCATTGGTCCAATGTTACAAGGCTTAAACAAACCCGTAAACGATTTGAGTCGCGGCTGTACCGTAGACGATATTATTAATACGGTTGTCATTACAGCGATTCAGGCGCAAGGATTATAATTAATTATTAATTGTGAATTATTAATTATGAGTTTTGTGTCTTTTAACTTTAAAAAAAACTTAGCAACTTAGATACTTAGAATCTTAGCAACTTTAAAAAAAATGAAAATATTAATTATAAATTCAGGAAGTTCTTCAATTAAATATCAATTAATGGTTATGCCTGCAAATGAAGTAATTTGTACAGGAATGATCGATCGAATTGGTTTAGAAACTTCTAATGTTACATTCAAAACTTCATCAAATTCTATTGAAGAAATAATACCAATTACAACGCATAAAGTAGGATTAGAGAAAGTAGCCGAAATGCTTTTAGATCCTGAAAAAGGAGTCATAAAATCGACTTCTGAAATTACCGCTGTTGGTCATCGCGTGGTGCATGGAGGAAGTTATTTTTCAGACACAACAATTATAAATGACGAAGTTAAAGAAAAAATAAAAGAACTTTCAGAACTGGCTCCGCTTCATAATCCTGCGCATTTGGTTGGAATAAATGTTGCCGAAGAAATTTTTTCTAACGCTAAACAAGTAGCCGTTTTTGATACTGCTTTTCATCAGACTATTCCGGTTGAAGCGTATAAATATGCGATACCAAATTATCTTTTAACCGAAAATAAAGTTCGTGTTTATGGTTTTCATGGAACAAGTCATAAATATGTTTCAGAAAAAGCAATTGAGTTTTTAGAAAAGAATTCAAAAATAATCACGATTCACTTAGGAAATGGCTGCAGCATGACTGCGATTAAAGACGGAAAAAGCATCGATACTACAATGGGATTTTCGCCTTCAAATGGTTTGATAATGGGAACTCGTGCCGGAGATATTGACCAATCGGTTATATTTTATCTGATAAAAAATCTTGGCTACACGGCAGATGATGTAAATTCCATTTTACTGAAACAAAGCGGAATGCTTGGCCTTACAGGTTACAGTGATTTACGTGATATTGAATCTGAAGCTGAAAAAGGAAACAAAGATTGTCAGTTGGCTTTACTAATGAATGCGTATCGAATCAGAAAAACTATTGGTGCCTACACAGCGGCTTTAAATGGTTTAGATGCCATTGTTTTTACAGCGGGAATTGGCGAAAACTCTTCGTACATGCGTAAATTGGTTTGTACGGATATGGATTATTTTGGAATCGAAATAGACGACGAAAAGAATCAGATTCGTTCTAAAACCATTAGAGAAATTAATACACCAAATTCTAAAGCAAAGATTTTAGTAGTACCAACAGATGAAGAATATGAGATTGCAAATCAGGTGTATCAATTGCTTGAAAATTAAATAAAACATTATAGTTTCTTTAAAAAGCTTCTCACCTGAGAAGCTTTTTTTACGCCCTAAAATTCAATATTTGTCATTATCTTTGAATATAAATCTCAATATCTTGAAATCGATACTTTTAAAAACATTATTCTTCTTTTTCATTGCTTTTCAAGCGCACGCACAAGAATTACTTCCTTTCGTAGAAAACTATAATAAATCAGATTATCAGGGTGATAATCAAATCTGGAATGCAGCACAGGGAAATGATAAAGCCATGTATTTTGCCAATAATCATTATTTATTGCGATACGATGGCGTTATTTGGGAGAAATATTCTTTGCCCAACAAAACTATTATTCGTTCAATTTTAATTGAAGGTGATAAAATATATTCTGGTTCTTATAAAGAATTTGGCTATTGGTATAGAGAAAATGGAAAGATGAAATATGTATCCATTACCAAAAACCTTCGCTTGTTTGCTGAAAAAGATAATGAAGAAATTTGGAAAATTTTCAGATACAATGGTTCCTTATATTTTCAGTCTTTTAATGACGTTTTTATTTACGACGGAAAGCATATTTCAAAAATCAAATTTCCATTTTTAATATCTTATTGTTTCGTAGTAGATAAAAATCTTTATGTCGCATCTGTCGATAAAGGTCTTTTTAGAATGAATGGTTCAAAAATTTCAAATCCAAAAGGTTGGAATATTTTAAAAAACACCGTTGTTCACGCTATCGAAAAATACAAAAATACAATCTACATATTTACGCAAAAGAAAGGTATTTTTATTGTTGAAGAATCGGGTTTAAAACCCTGGAATAATCCATTAAATGAAACTTTAAAAGCAAACGGAATTAACGTAGCAAAGTTTATTAAAAACAATAAACTAGTTGTTGGTACGGGAAATAAAGGCGTTTATATTTATGACTTTATTACGCAGACCTATAAGAATATAGATCGAAATAATGTTTTGATGAACAATTCGGTCTTATGTATTGGTTTTGATAAAGAGGAAGATTTATGGCTTGGTCTCGATAACGGAATTGCCCACGTTGAAGTAAATTCGCCAATTTCATTTTTTTATGATAATTCAGGAATTTTAGGTTCTGTTTATTCTGTTGCAACAACGAATAGCGGATATTTAATTGCCTCAAATCACGGAATTTTTGAGTTTAATTCCGGGAATTTTAATATGTTGCCCAACACGCAAGGTCAGGGTTGGAATATTACTAAAATTGGAAGCAAATACATTATAGGTCATAACGATGGAACTTTTTGTTATGAAAACGGTGCATTAAACAAAATTAATCAGGTAAGCGGTGGTTGGAATTTATCTAAAAGTATGATTAACGATACTTATTTTCAATCTACTTACAGCGGAATTTTGGTTTATAAAGATGCTTCAAAACTTACAGAAAATAAATTAATTAGCGGTCTTTCAAAACCTATAAAATATGTAGCCCAAAATAAAAAAAATGAAATATGGGCAGCAGATAATTATCGCGGATTATATAGAGTTTTATTTGATGATAATTTTAAAACCAGGAAAATTGAAAATATTACACAGCAAAGTAAAATTAAAAATGATTTTGGAGTTAAGATTTTCGAATTTAGAAACGAAATACTTTTTCTGATTAATAATGTTTGGTACACGTTTAATTCTATTTCAAATAAATTAGAAGAGAATGAATTGTTCAATACTAATTTTAAGAATATTGCTGATGTTGTAGCCATAGATAAAGACCATTTTATAGTACTTCAGGAAAATATTTTATATCATATATATGCAAATGGAAACAAGTTTGTGTGGAATATGATTCAGGAGAAATATTATAAAGGAAAATTGATCAATGAAAACTTAAGAATTTTCAGAAGTCAAAACCATTATTTAATGAATCTTGATGATGGTTTTATTTCCCTTCAATTAGAATATCAGAATAAACAAAATAAAGGCGTTAAGGTTGAAGCTTATAATAATAATAAACTTTTGCCAAATGACAGTAAAATAAAATATAATACCGAGCTTAGAGTAAACGTAATATCTGGAATTTACGGAGCTGGCAGACCTAATTTATTTTATCAGATTAATAAAGGAAAAAACTATATTCCAATTTCAAACGGAGTAATAGTTTTAAATAATCTTAGCAGTGGTTCTCATTCAGTTGTAATTTTTAAACATGATGGTGCAAATTATGACACTGTTTCCAGTTTTGATTTCAAAGTTGCACAACCTTGGTACTTTTCATTTTGGATGATTTTACTTTATTTATTGATAATCGCTGCGGTATTGTTTTTCTATTATAAATGGAATAAACTTCGCTATACGCAAAAATTAAAATTGCAGGCTGAAGAATTAAAACATCAGAGAGAAATTCTTGAGATGGAATTGAAAACAGAAAACGAATTAAATATTCAGGAATATGAAAAACATATTTTAGAACTTGAATTACAAACCAAATCATCAGAAGTTGCCGGAAAATCGTTGTCGATTGCCAAGCAAAGTGAAATGATTGACAATATCCAAACCATTCTTGATTCTGAAAAAGATTTTAATAAACTAAAAAGCGAAATTAAAAAAACCATTAAAATAAATGAAGTAAATAAACACGAATGGGAGATTTTTGAAACGAATCTGAATCAAATTCATAATGAGTTTATTATTAACCTTTCTAAGAAATTTCCAAACCTGACTCCCAAAGATATAAAACTTTGTGTTTATCTTAAAATGAACCTTTCTTCGAAGGAAATTGCACCCATGATGAACATATCATTTAGAGGTGTAGAATTGCACAGATATCGACTAAGAAAGAAATTAAACCTCACTCAAGAAGAAAACCTGTCAAAATTTTTATTAAGTGTGTAAGATTCGTATCTGTTATTTGTAGATTTTATATTTTTACACATCATTTTTTATAGAATTCCAATACATCATTACTACATCATAATGTTATGTTAAGAAATTATTATTAACATTTATTATGTTGATTATCATTAGTATACAATGGTATTTTAACATAATGATGTAGCTGTGTAGTAGTGGTGTTTGATGTACTACAACGTTGTAATTGTTTAATTTGGCTCTACTAACTTAAACGATTACGAACTGTATGAAAAATTTTATTTTTAGCTTATTAGCGCTCTTATTGCTTCCGGCGTACATGTCTGGGCAAACACAAGCAATTAAAGGAAAAGTAGTAGACAGTAGCGGAATGGGAGTTCCGGGGGCAGTTATTAGTGCTCCAAGTTCCAGAGCCACTGCTGATGCTGATTTCGACGGAAATTTTACGATAAATGCCAAAGAAGGCGAGATGATAAAAATCTCAATGCTGGGTTTTGACCCTGTTTCATTGCCAGCAACTTCGGCTCCAATGACAATTACATTAAAAGAATCAGGTGATACTGCTTTAAAAGAAGTAGTTGTAATTGGTTATGGTACAAGAAAGAAAATTGATAATACTACCGCAATTTCTTCAATAAAAGGAGAAGAGGTCGCGAAAACAAAAGTTTTAAATGCTTCTCAAGCCATCCAAGGTAAAGCTGCCGGGGTTCAGGTTACATCATCCGATGTTCCTGGAAGTACGCCTTCTGTAGTTATTAGAGGAGTTGGTACAGCATTAGGAGGAAGAACTCCTTTATATGTTGTTGATGGTATGCCAACAGAAAACATCAATAATATTAATACAAATGATATCGTTTCGTATGAAATTCTTAAAGATGCATCATCATTAGCTATTTATGGTACCAGAGGTGCAAATGGTGTAATTATGATTACTACAAAAAGCGGTAAAGGAAACAAAGTTACTGTAGAAGTTGAAAGTTTTGGTGGGGTTAGGTCTCCACTGAAAAAAGTAAAAATGGCTAACGCAAATCAATTTGCTGCTTACTCTAATGCAGCCTTGGGAGCCAATACATTTGCTGCAAATCAACCTGTAAATACAGATTGGTTTGATGAGATTACAAGAACTGGAAGCTATACTCAAAATAACGTTTCGGTTTCAGGATCATCTGAAAATATAAAATACTTTTTTAGTGTAGGTAATTATGAAGAAAAAGGTATTTTAAATGGACTGGATTACGGTCGTACAACGTTTAGAAATAACAATGAATATAAAATTTCTAAGAAATTAACTTTAAGTCAGAACTTTAGTTTTAGTTCTGTAAAATCTTCTCCACAGCCTCTTAGTGCATTTACAAATGCTTACAGACAATCTCCAATTGTTCCGGTTTATTTTCCTGATGGCAAATATGGAGTTCCATTTGTAGCTAACGGTGTTGCAAGCGAAACAGGATCTGCTTTTAATACAGTGGAAAATCCGGTTTCTCAATTGAATTTTTATGACGAACAACAACGTAGCGTAATGTTTCAAGGAGGTTTAAAATTAGATTATACAATTATAGACGGGTTAAAATTCACATCTCAATTTAATGGTGAATATTATAATTGGAAACAATACAATTATGTTGATACTAAAGGTAAATGGTTAGCTGCTGATCCAACACGTGTTGCAAGTGCTTATCCAATTTCAGGAAATACAAATGTATTGACAAAAGGCAGAGAACAATATTTCAACTGGAACTTGTCTAATTATTTGACTTATAATAAAGTATTTGCAGAAATTCATGATGTTGAAGTAACTGCCGGTATTGAAACAAATGTAAAAGGACATAAAGAAAAATTAACAATTGACAGAAAAAATGTAACTCCAGATTCTAACTACTGGGCACCAGTAGGTGATCAATATAATTTTGCTGCTGATATACTTAAATATCAAGATGAAAATTATAATGAATTAAAATTAGCATCTTACTTTGCTCGTTTCCAATATAAGTTATTAGACAGATATTTGGTTACAGGTACAATTAGACGTGATGGATCTTCTAATTATGCGAATGATTATCGTTGGGGAACTTTTCCTTCTTTTGGTTTAGGATGGATTATGACTAAAGAAAAATTCTTGTCTGATATCAAAGGAGTTGATTTAATTAAACTTAGAGGTGGTTGGGGTAAATTAGGTAACCAAAATGTGCCTCTTAATGCACAAACTTTTTCATCAGGTTACGGTTATTATTTCCCGGGATTAGATGCAAATGGAAATACAATTAATATTCAGGTAGATCCAACTTTATCTTGGGAAATTGTAGAAGAAGCTTCTGCAGGAATAGATTTCGAACTTTTAAATAACAGATTAAAAGGATCTTTTGATGTGTATGATAAAGAAACTAAAAATACCATTTTATATACTAAACCTTTAATGACTTCAGGAATTGATCAACAAGCTGCAAGGCACGTTGGTGAAGTTTCTAATAAAGGATATGAGATTTCTTTACGTTGGGATGATAAAATCAATGATAATTTAAGTTATTGGATTGGTGGTAATTATGCTTACAATAAAAATGAATTAGCTAAAATAACTGATCCGCAAATCGTACCAACAATTGGAGGTGGATTAGGAAATGGTCAGGATACTAAGATATTAGATTATTCATCTGTTGGAAAACCATTGGGTAGCTTTTATTTATATGAATATGCAGGAGTAGATCCCGCAAATGGAAGTATGCTATATTATAATTCAGTTGGTCAAAAAGTAACTCAAAATCTTTTAGACGGTAACAAGGATAAGAAATATTTTGGTTCTGTTTTACCAACGTCTACTTACGGGGTAACTTTAGGATTAGTTTATAAAAATATTGATTTCTCTGTTGATGGTTACGGTACTGGCGGTGCTAAAGTTTATAATGGTAAAAAAGCACAACGTTTTTCTGGTGAAAATGTAGAAGCCTCTGTAGCAACAGATTTCTGGACACCAACCAATACAACAGCGACAAATCCTGCGCCATTTAATCAAGTTCCTGTAGCTTCGACTTATTATATGGAATCTGGAGATTTCTTCAGAATTAATAATATTACTCTAGGTTATAAATTACCACTTCAGGAAGATCAATTTATTACTTCTTGCAGAATTTACATCAATGCAATTAATCCATTTATTACTCAAAAATTCTCAGGTTTTACTCCTGAATTAAATGGTGACGGAGATCCAACAAAAAGTCAGGGTGTAGAGTTAGATGCTTATCCGGCATTAAGATCATTTGTAATTGGTGCTAATTTTAAATTTTAAAAACATGAAAAATATATATATAGCGATGTCGGTCTTCTCAGCCCTCATCTTTGCAGGTTGTTCTGATGATTATTTAGATGTTAAACCAAGTCAGTCTATTCCTGTAGAAGATTTAGAGCTTTACAATAATGACATTGGAGCAAAATCATTTGTAACTTCTGTTTACAATGAATTCCTAAGCTGGGAAATGTCTTCTTTTGCCTGGAACGGAATTTCTAGTATTGCTTCTGATGATGCAGATAAAGGCTCTATACCGGGTGATACAGGTGCAGATAAAGACATTCTGGACGCACTTACTTATGAAGGATCAAATCCATCTGTAGAAACTATTTTTAAAGCAAATTATGTTGGTATCAACAGAGCAAATCAAGCCATAGTAATAGTTCCAAAATTAGATAAGGCAAACAGTGATTTAAGATCAAGATTAGTAGGAGAAGCTAAGTTTTTAAGAGCTTTTATGTACTTTACTTTAGTTAAATGTTACGGAGGAGTTCCACTTATCGATCATATACCAGTTCCTGGAGTTGAATCGGATAGAATTATGCAATTAACGCGTAAAACTCCAGCAGAAATATATGCTTTTATTGAACAAGATTTGAATGAAGCAGCAGCTGCATTACCAGAAAAATCTGCTTATTCAGATGCTGACAAAGCAAGAGCTTCAAAAGGAGCTGCTTATGCTTTACTAGCTAAAGTTAGTTTATACCAAAAGAAATGGCAACAAGTAGTAGATAATTGTAATAAAGTTACGGGTTACTCTATTGTTGGTGATTATGCTTCGATGTATAAAGTTACTGGAGAATTTGGACCTGAATCAATTTTTGAAATTAATTCAGTAGGAACAGCTCCTGCGTTAGGTATCGATAACTATTCTGTATCTCAAGGTATTCGTAGCAACGGAGGTTGGGGTTGGGGTTTCAATGCTCCGTCTCAAAGTTTAATAAATGCTTATGAGCCAGGAGATGTAAGAAAGGCTGCAACAATTATATTCCCAGGTTCAACATTATATGACGGACGTATAGTTCCATCGCTAACTCAAGAAGAAATAACGGCTGGTTTCCCTAAAGCAGCTAATTATAAAGCATATTCTTCTAATTTTACGGATCAAGGTAAAGCTGATGCCAATATCAGATATTTAAGATATGCAGAAGTTTTATTGATGAAAGCTGAAGCTTTTAATGAATTAGGTCAAACTGGTGATGCAATTCCTTTGTTAAATCAAATCAGAAATAGAGCAAATTTAGGCGTTACTCCTGCCGTATCTCAAGCTGATGTTAGAATTGCAATATGGAAAGAAAGAAGAGTAGAGCTTGCATTTGAGCACGACAGATTCTTCGACTTAGTAAGAACCGGACAAGCCAAAGCTGCTTTTGCAATAGATGGTAAGACTTTTACTGAAGGTAAAAACGAAGTATTCCCTTTACCAGCTTCATTTTTAAGAGAAGCAAGCGGATTATCTCAGCAAAATCCTCTTTACGTAAATTAAAATACTACATCACTTCCTTCAACATTCTGAAGGAAGTGATGTATATTATGTATTTCTATAAATCAAATTATGAAAAGTATGAAAATAGTAATTTTATTTTTTTTGTTGTTTTCGACAGAAATTATTTTATCTCAAAATGTGGTGACCTACTCTAATCTTTCACAGACTGTTACAGCTGAGTCTGGTCAAGAAGTATTAGTAAAAGTTATGGCTTCATGCACAGGAAGTTCTTCGACCTCAGTATTAATAAATCCCACTTATTGCGTCTTTGACAATGGATTAACAGGTGTTAATTTTAGTAATGGTACTTATTTACTACCGGGGCAACAATCTGAAATAACGTTTAAGTTTAGAAAAGCTACTCCTCTAGATCATTCATTTACATATAAGTTTTCAACAAATTCTAGTTGTTCGCAAGAGGATTCTAAAATGATCAGTATAACAGTTAATTATAAAAAAGGAGCCACTCAAGAGACAGGTCTAGCAAAAACAACTAATATAAATTTTGTTTCATATGACAATAAAATTATTGTAAAATGGAGCAAGGTGCCAGGTGCATTATCTTATACTCTGGAGTATAGAAAAACAGGAACACCAGTCACTTATGGACGAACTACTTCAACAGAAACTACTAAAACGATACCAGATTTATTACCCAATTCATTATATCAATTTTGGATTAGAGCAGAACCTTATTCAGAGTCATTAGATTTTCCTCCTTATGTATCCAATAATTGGGAACTTGCAGAAGTATATACAGAGTCAGCAACACCGCCGTCATTAGATGGAAGTGATAAATTTTGTTCAACAGCAACCAGTGGTTATACACAAAGATATGCCATTTTTTATATGCCTAAATATTATAATTCAATAAATTGGACAGTTGAGCCATCTTACGCTGTTTTAGCGAGACCTGGTACAGGAAATGATCTTGTGATAAGCAGAGCATCAACAGTTCCATTCACTATCAAAGCAGTAATAAAAATTGCAGGTAAAGAGGATTTAACTTTTATAAAAAATGTTTCTAATTCATGTCAACTGTCAGCTTTAAAAAACACTGATTTTGTATATCCTCCTTCTGATTTGATAGTTAATAGTGCTTGTAGCACATCTGGAGGTGTATGTGGAACAGCTAATTTTCAATGGAAATCAGATAATAATACAATTCTACACGAGGTTGAATATATGATTTTAAATTATGCTTCAAACCCTGCTAGTCCTGTAAACGGAAGTTTTCAAACAATGGAGTCTTCTCATGTAGCTTACAATATGTATGTCAATAAAGATTTACAACCTTGGAGAATAAAATTTAGAGTAAGATCTAAATCACAAAATGGTACTTGGAGTGATTTTAGCCAATGGTCTGCAAATTTTGCTTGGTAAATAATTAATTTTAAAAAATAAATAATGGTTAGAATTTCAGTTTTATTATTAGCTTTTACTTTTTTTAGTTGTGGTTCAAATGATAAACCAAAAGAAGAAAAGGAAGAAAATGCTACAACTGTTGCATTAACAGACGAACAACTTTTAGAAACTGTTCAAAAACAAACCTTTAAATATTTTTGGGATTATGCAGAACCAAATTCAGGATTAGCCAGAGAACGCTACCATCCGGATGGAATTTATCCTGAAAATGATGCAAACATCGTAACAACAGGTGGTTCAGGTTTTGGATTAATGGCGATTGTTTCCGGAATGTCTCAAGGATATATTTCTAAAGAACAAGGAGTTGAAAGATTAAACAAAATTGCTGATTTTTTAGGCAAAGCCGATCGTTTTCACGGAGCATGGTCACACTGGATAGACGGAAATACCGGAAAAGTAAAACCTTTTGGAACCAAGGATAATGGTGGAGATTTAGTCGAAACGTCATTTTTGGTTGCAGGGATGATTACTGTTCGCGAATATCTAAAAGAAGGCTCTGAAAAAGAGAAAGCCGTAGCGCAAAAATATGATGCACTTTGGAAAGGTGTAGAGTGGAATTGGTTTACAAACAATAAAAATGTACTGTATTGGCACTGGTCACCAACTTACGACTGGCAAATGAATTTTCCACTGCAAGGCTATAACGAATGTTTAATTACCTATGTAATGGCAGCATCTTCGCCAACGCATTCAATTGATGCAAAAGCATATCACGAAGGCTGGGCCAGAAATGGTGACATTGTTTCATCAGATAAAAAATATAATGTTCCATTGGTTTTAAAACATAATGGTGCTGCAGAATTTGGTGGACCTTTATTCTGGGCGCATTATTCGTATGTTGGCTTAGATCCAAATCAATTGAGCGATAAATATGCTAACTATTGGGATTTGAATGTAAATCAGACTAAAATCAATTATGAATATTGCGTTGAAAATCCAAAGAAAGTAAAAGGTTATGGACCTGATTATTGGGGATTAAGTGCTTCATATTCAAGAAATTCTGACGGATCAATAGGATATAATGCCCATATGCCAAGTAACGATCAGGAAGTAATCTCTCCAACAGCAGCAATTAGTTCAATTGTATATATGCCAAAAGAATCAATGGCATTCATAAGAAATCTATATGAAAATCATAAAGAACAAACTTGGGGAAATGCTGGTTTTTACGATGCACTAAGCTTAGGGAATAATAATTGGGTTGCAAAACGTTATTTAGCAATTGATCAGGGCCCGGAAGTAGTAATGATTGAAAATTACAGAACTGGTTTATTATGGAAATTATTTATGAATGCCCCGGAAGTAAAACAAGGTTTAACAAAACTTGGTTTCAAATCTGGAAAATATGGGATTTAAGATAATTTAATATGAAGTACAAATTAGCAGTATTAGTGCTCTTATTTTCTGTATTAGGTTTTGCACAAAAAGAAACAAATGGAAAAATAAAAACAGTTGTGGTAACCAATTATGAATTAGGCTACGTTTTGCACAAACCAGCAAATACAAAAGATAAAAAGCCATTAATCGTTTTTATTTCAGGTGATGGAGAAAAGGGAACAGATCTCGAAAAAGTAAAAATTCATGGACCTTTAAAGTATTTAAAAACACATGAATTAGATGCTTATGTTGTTGCACCACAATGCAAAGAAGATGAAAATTGGAACATAGAATCTATTTATGAATTGATTTTAAAAATTCAAAAAGAGAACAAAATTGATCCTGAAAGAATATATGTTACAGGATTAAGTTCGGGAGGCTGGGCAGCATGGAATTTAGCACTTTCATATCCTGAAAAATTTGCGGCAATTGTACCAATTTCTGGTTTTGTTGATTTAATTGAGTTAGAAAGCGCATGTAAGATTGCAAATATTCCAACTAGGATTTTTCACGGATTATTAGATGATGTGGTAAAGGTAGATTATGCCATAACCATTTACAAAGAGTTAAAAAAGTGCAATGCACCAGATGTTCAACTCACCATTTTTGATGATGCAGGTCACGACAGTTGGACAAGAGTTTATGATAATCCGGAAATTTACAACTGGATGTTGAAACAGGTTAAAAAGAATACAAACAAATAAAAACGATAGAATGAAAAACAAATTAGTCTTACTTTTTTTAGGATGTGCTGTTTTGGGTTACGCCCAGAAAAAGAACACTAAGAATGCAGTAACAATTAAGCCGAAATCAGAGTTTGTAGCTGAATTAATTTCTAAAATGACATTAGATGAAAAATTAGGACAGCTAAATTTACCAACTTCTGGCGATATTACTACAGGACAAGCTAATAGTTCGAATGTTGCAAAAAATATTGCTGAAGGCAAAGTAGGAGGTCTATTCAATATAAAATCAGTACAAAAAATTAAAGAAGTACAAAAGATCGCTGTTGAAAAAAGCCGTTTAAAAATTCCGTTGCTTTTTGGTATGGATGTAATTCATGGTTACGAAACAACATTTCCAATTCCACTTGGTCTGTCATGTACGTGGGATATGAATTTGATTGAAAGAAGTGCTCAAATTGCAGCTCAGGAAGCAAGTGCTGACGGAATCAACTGGACATTTTCGCCAATGGTTGATATTTCTCGTGATCCTCGTTGGGGAAGAGTTTCTGAAGGTTCAGGTGAAGATCCGTACTTAGGAAGCCAGATTGCAAAAGCAATGGTAAACGGATACCAACAACATGATCTTTCCAAAAACAACTCTATTTTGGCGTGTGTAAAACATTTTGCTTTATACGGTGCACCAGAAGGAGGACGTGATTACAATACAGTTGATATGAGTCATATCAGAATGTTCAACGATTATTTTCCGCCATACAAAGCAGCGGTTGATGCCGGAGTAGGTTCAGTTATGGCTTCTTTCAATGAAATTGATGGAATTCCTGCAACCGGAAACAGATGGTTAATGACTGATGTTTTAAGAAAAAAATGGGGTTTTAAAGGTTTTGTAGTTACAGATTTTACTGGAATTCCTGAGATGATAGAACACGGAATGGGTAATTTGCAAGACGTGTCTGCTTTATCATTAAACGCAGGTGTTGAAATGGATATGGTTGGAGAAGGTTTTTTGACAACTTTAAAGAAATCTTTAGAAGAAAAAAGAGTAACGATTGCTCAAATTGATAATGCTGTTAAACTTATTTTAGAAGCAAAATACGATTTAGGATTGTTCCAGGATCCGTATAAATATTGTAATGAAAACAGAGCAAAAACGGAAATCTTTACCGCAAGCAGCAGAAAAGAAGCACGTCAGATTGCAGCACAATCATTGGTTTTATTAAAAAATCAAAATCAGGCATTACCGCTTAAAAAATCAGGAACTATTGCACTTATCGGACCGTTGGCAGATGCTAAAGAAAATATGCCGGGAACCTGGAGCGTAGCGACAAAAATGGAAAATGCTATTTCATTATTGGCAGGAATTAAAGAAGTTGCAGGAACTTCCACGAAAGTGTTATATGCTAAAGGAAGTAACTTAGATTATGATGAAACTTTTGAAACTAACGCGACAATGTTTGGAAAAACATTGCACCGTGATGCTCGTTCTAAAGAAGAATTATTGGCAGAAGCCTTAAAAGTAGCCAATCAATCAGACGTTATTGTGGCGGCTTTAGGAGAATCCGCAGAAATGAGCGGAGAGTCCAGCAGTAGAACAAATTTAGAAATTCCACAAGCACAAAAAGATTTATTGAATGCATTACTAAAAACTGGAAAGCCAGTTGTTTTAGTTTTATTCGACGGACGTCCGCTAGTTTTAACTGATGAAGAGAAATCAGTTCCGGCAATCTTAAACGTTTGGTTTGCAGGTACAGAAGCAGGTTATGCTATAGCTGATGTTTTATTTGGAGATGTTAACCCATCAGGAAAATTGACAACAACTTTTCCAAGAAGCGTTGGTCAGTTGCCAATTTATTATGCACATAAAAACACAGGAAGACCACTTTCTAATACAGAAGGAAAATTCGAAAAATTCAGATCAAATTATATTGACGAAAGAAACGAGCCATTATTTCCATTTGGTTTTGGTTTAAGTTATACCACATTTGAGTATTCAAACGTAAAAATTTCATCTGATAAAATGAATTTCAGCGGAAAATTAAAAGTAACAGTTGATGTTGCCAATACAGGAAATTATGACGGAAAAGAAACCGTTCAGTTATACATCAGAGATTTAGTTGGTTCAGTAACAAGACCAGTTAGAGAACTGAAAAACTTCCAAAAAATAACACTTAAAAAAGGTGAAAAACAAACGGTGACTTTTGATATCACGGTTGAAGATTTAAAATTTTATAATTCTGATTTACAATTCGTAGCAGAACCTGGACAGTTTGATGTTTTCGTTGGAGGAAATTCAAATGCCGATAAGAAAGTTAGTTTTGAGTTAACTAAATAATTGGTTTGTTAATTAGTAATGCCCTTCGTACTGGTTATACGAAGGGCTTTTTTATAGATTTAATAATTTATTAAATAAGAATTTACATATAAAATTAGTGTTTAAATTAATACAGATGAAAAAGATATTTTTAATTCCGCTTTTACTGATTTTGATTGGATTTCCAATCACTACATCAGCACAAAATTCACCTATTCCAGGAAAAACAGAATGGTTTGATCCTAATAAACCTGCGTCAACTTATTGTAATCCAATTAATATCGGATATAATTATACAACATTTAATCATAACGGAATTCCAGAATCGCGTCGTTCAAGTGCAGATCCTGTAATTATTACTTTTAAAGGCGAATATTATTTATTTGCAACCAATCAGGCTGGTTTCTTTTGGAGTAAAGATATGTCTGACTGGAAATTTGTTTACGGAAGTTTTCAAAGAAAACCTGGGGACGACGATCAATGTGCGCCTGCTGCGTGGGTTGTAAACGATACCTTATTTTACGTTGGTTCTACCTGGCAAAAAGATCATCCGGTTTGGAAAACTGCTGATCCAAAATCAGGTAAATGGTTAAGACATGTTGATAAAGCAATGTTGCCAACTTGGGATCCTGCTATTTTTCAGGATGACGATAAAAAAGTATACATGTACTACGGTTCAAGCGGAAAATTGCCACTTGTAGGTGTTGAAGTTGATTACAAAACCTGGTTGCCAAAAGGGAATCAGGCCGATTATGCAAAGCTTTATGCTGCAACCGAAGTCGAAGATATTCAAAAACCTTATGGTCAGGCAAAAGCGGTTGTTGGTCTTGATCCTGCAGCTCACGGCTGGGAACGTTTTGGTCCAAATAATGATATGGAACCAGCACCTTGGGGAAATTTCATAGAAGGTGCCTGGATGACAAAACACAACGGAAAATATTATATGCAATATGGTGCTCCTGCAACGGAGTTTAAAGGTTATGCAAACGGAGTACATGTTGGAGATAATCCGTTAGGGCCATTCGTTTATCAAAAACACAATCCGATGTCATACAAGCCAGGCGGATTTGTAATTGGAGCAGGGCACGGAAATACTTTTGCTGATAATTACGGCAATTACTGGAATACCGGAACTTGCAAAATCTCGATAAAAGATCGTTTTGAACGTCGTATCGATATGTTTCCTGCAGGTTTTGATAAAGATGATATAATGTATTCGAATACCTCTTACGGAGATTTTCCAATAAAACTTCCGACAGAACTGCGCAATCATGAAAATGGCGCTTCATCGGGCTGGATGCTGCTTTCGTATAAAAAACCGGTAACAGTTTCCTCTTCTGAAGATTGTATGGAAGTTGAGACACACAGAGTAGATAATGGCGGTAAAAAAGTTTATGAGAAATTCTGTTACGGAGCTGCAAATTTAACTGATGAAAATATTCAAACGTATTGGTCTGCAAAAACCAGTAACCCCGGTGAATGGTTGCAGCTTGATTTGGGAAGAAAAATGCAAATAAACGCTTTGCAAATAAATTATGCCGATCATAAAGCGACACAATACAATAAGGCAATGGATATTTATTATCAGTACAAAATATTCATGTCTGATGATGCTGTAAATTGGAAATTAGTTATCGATAAATCTCAGAATGATAAAGACGTTCCACACGATTATGTAGAATTATCAAAACCAATTGAAGCGCGCTACATTAAAATGGAAAATATTCATAATGCTTCGGGCTTATTTGCCATATCAGATTTCAGGGTTTTTGGAAACGGCTTATCCGTAAAACCAAAACCGGTTTCTGATTTTAAAGTGAAAAGAAATGCAGCCGACTCCCGTAGTGCAATGATTACCTGGAAAAAGCAAACCGATGCCATTGGATATAACATTTATTATGGAATTTCTCCTGATAAATTGTACAACACCATAATGGTCTATGATGAAAGCTCTTATGATTTTAGAGGTTTAGACAAAGGAACGAAGTATTATTTTACAATTGAGGCGTTTAATGAAAATGGTATCAGCACAAAAAATAAGATTAACGAAGTAAAGTAAATTTGTTTTATTTTTTAGAAAATGGGTTATTAAAATCCACCTGATTTGCAAAAGAATTTTGTTCCTTTGTCAAGCCAATTAACAAGTGAATTAATTAACCCAAAATGCGAATAACCTATGAAAAAAACGATTCTTTTAACTGTTTTAGTTTTAAACGGATTGACATCTTTTGCACAGTCAAATGATGAAAAAAATATTAAATTATTTTACAAAAAAGCTTTAACAGAGTCTAAATGCTATACTTGGTTAGAGTATTTGTCTAATGATATCGGAGCTCGTTTATCAGGATCTCAAAATGCCCAACTAGCTGTAAATTATACAAAAGCACAATTAGAAAGTTTAGGACTTGACAAAGTGTACTTACAGGAAGTTATGGTTCCGCATTGGGTTCGTGGCGAAAAAGAAACCGCTTACATTCTTGACGGAAAAGCAAAAACAGTAGTGCCAATTTGTGCTTTAGGTGGTTCTGTTGCAACTGCAAAAACCGGACTTACTGCAGAAGTAATCGAAGTTCAGGGAATTAAAGAATTAGCAGAACTTGGTGATAAAGTAAAAGGAAAAATTGTGTTTTTTAACAGACCAATGAACCCTGAAAATATTGAAACCTTTATATCATACGGAGCATGTGTAGATCAGAGATTTGCCGGAGCAAAAGAAGCGGCTAAACTTGGAGCTGTAGGAACAATTGTTCGTTCTATGAATTTGCGTTTAGATGATTTTCCTCATACAGGCGCTCAGAGTTATGGCGATTTACCAAAGGAAAAATATATTCCAACAGCGGCAATTAGTACAAACGGAGCTGAGTTATTAAGTGCAACTTTGAAAAGCAATCCGGCCTTGAAATTTTATTTCAAACAATCATGCGAAACACTACCGGATGTATTGTCATACAATGTAATTGGAGAATTAACAGGAACAGTTACTCCAGAAAATATTATGGTTGTAGGCGGTCACCTTGATTCTTGGGATTTAGCAGATGGTTCTCACGATGATGGAGCAGGAGTAGTGCAAAGTATGGAAGTAATTCGTATACTTAAAAACTTAAACTACAAACCAAAAAATACCATTCGTGCAGTATTGTTTATGAACGAAGAAAACGGCGGAAAAGGTGGTGCTAAGTACGAAGAAGTTTCAAAGCAAAAGAACGAAAATCATATTTTTGCTTTAGAAAGTGATTCAGGCGGATTTAGTCCAAGAGGGTTTTCTGTTCAGGCAGATGATACGAACTTCAAAAAAATACAAGGTTTCAAAGACCTTTTTGAGCCTTATTTGATACACAGTTTCACAATTGGACACGCTGGGTCAGATATTGATCATTTAACGTCTAAAGCGATCGTAAAAGCAGGTTTAAAACCAGATTCTCAACGTTACTTTGATTATCACCATGCAGCAAACGATAAATTTGATGCCATTAATAAAAGAGAGTTAGAACTTGGAGCCGCGACAATGGCAAGTTTGGTTTATTTAATTGACCAAACCGGAATTGTTCTTCCAGCTTCAAACTAATTTTCACAAAAAGATTTTTAAAAGCTACAAGTTTTACTTGTAGCTTTTTTTATGCTCTTTAGTTTTCATGATAATATTTTAAAAGTATTTTGAATAGAAGAAATAGGCATTAATAGCATTTTCGAAAAATCAAGATAATAAAAAGGAAGTGCCGTTTTTCCTTTTTTATATTCACCAAAAAAGTAATTAATTTTCGTTGGATAAAAGATGGTGCCTGATAATGTTACCAAGTATAAATACAAACTTCTTTTTCCATTACCCAGCAGATAATACTGCATCCCGATTTCTTCTAATACAGAAGTTCCTGTATTCGTTAAAACATGAATAATATCATGATCTTCCAATTTTGGCTGAATATCAAAATGATTTTTATAAAGAAAATTACCTAAACCAAGTCCTAAAGAACCTTCCGGATAATCCAGTAATTTCGTCTTATCAATTTGCCACGGATCATTTTTCTTAAAATATTTTTGATAAGGTGCGCGCGACAGCTCATACATTTTTTCGATAATAGTGTCTTTCATATTTTGTTTTATTTTTTTTAAAAGTTCTTTGAAATTCAAAGTAAAATAGTAAATAAAAAAGCTAATTAAGTTTTGAATTAGCTTTAAGATTTTATTGTTATAAATTGCTTAATAATTATCAATTATAGTTTTTAATAAATCCGAATCAACAAGGTTAGAAGGAGCCACTACTTTTTCGTCAAGCGGAATGTCATTGCCGTATCTTTCTTTTAGTATTTTTTGTACTCTTTCATCACTTAAATTAAAGTCTTTCAATTCCTTTAGTTTGCATAATTCAATTCCAGCCGCATTTTTATAGATTTTCCAAACCAATTCAGAACAATAAATTTTATTATCAGTCCATTCAAAATAAGCATCATATTCTTTTCCATCAAACTGCTGACTGTAATTTTGCATCTTTTGTACAACGACAGGTGTCAAAACCTGATCGGCATTTTTTAATCTTTTTATAACATATTTATTGTCTTTTCCATGCTGAATCCATTCGTCAAACGGAGTTAGTTTTACGGGCTGAACAGCTTCAAAAACAAACCATTTTCCGTCAAGATCATAGATTATTCCACAATGCGAAAATTTTGAATTAGTAGCAATTCGCACCGCTTCACATTGAGGAGATTGCGAGGTTTGAAAAATAATATCTCCATTTTTAAGCTTACTTTGTATCGCGCTTTCAGTCTTTGCTGCTTTTGTTTTCGAAAATGGATTATTAGGAAAAACAGACATTGCGACAAACAATGCAAGACCAAAACTTAGCAGAAACGTAATTCCAAGAAACAGATATTTTTGTTTTTTCATCTTTGTATTTTTAAACGCTAAAAGTACATTATTACACTTTAGGCTAATTATCTTTTTTAAATACTTTAACACATTTAAAAGAACTTTGAATCGCAAAGTAAAACATAAAAAATATAGCTGCCAAATAAATGACAGCTATTTTTAAAAATATTTTTTATGAAATAATTAGATTCTAAAAATTCCTCCAACAGCAATAATTCTCTGAACGAATGTAAAATGTTGCGAAGCTTTATCATCATTACTTTGTGTAGTTCTAATATCCTGCATATTGATATAACCAGTTTTTAGTTCACCTTGTAGATAAAAATACTTGAAAAAGGTAAAGTTAATTCCAGCTTTTGCAGATACTCCGTAACCCGAAATGTGAAAATCATCATGACGATCCTTTCCTAATACAGTTGCATTAGTTTTAGGATATAAAACTCCGGCACCTAAACCTTCAGTTAAGTTAATCTGAATCTTATCTGTATTTGGCAAACCAAGCCATTTCGAAATATCGTCATGTCTTGAAACTTCCGTATTAATATAGTTCAAACCATCTGTATGTTCGTACATTAAAAAAGCAGTACCATTTTGAATTTCACCTTTCTCAAAGCCACCTTCCTGAGCACCACCTTGAGACATATCTACAGGTGTATTATTATAAACTCCGTTGTAAATAGACCCGGCCTGATCAGCAGGTAAATTAATATTACCAGTAACATTAGCTATCTGGTTTTGGCTCATTACATACTTCATGTGGTCCCAACCAATAGAAACGCTGTAGTGGTCGCTAAAGAAATATCCCATTCTAAAGTTAGTTTGCGGAATTGTCATGTTAGCCGGATTCACGTAATCAAGATGCCATCCTTTTGGTTTATCATGAGCTACCATATTATCAACCGTAAAATTGTAATCTTTACCTCTGAAAGTCACATCAGATTGACTGTAACTATCTCTGTTTCCTCCCCAGGAAACGAAGAATTTCCCTTTATTATGTGCTGTGTATCTTTCTACTGCGATTTCTTCCTGTGCAAATGTGTGCATAGAAAAACACACTAAAAAGAAAAATAAAATTTTTGTTTTCAATGAAATAATATTAAAAATTTAAAATGAATTAACTGTTTTTCTAATGGCAACCAATTTGGTCATTAAACCTTCAAAATAGTCTAAATGAAGCATGTTGGCGCCATCACTTTTCGCATTAGCAGGGTCAAAGTGCGTTTCGATAAAAATACCGTCAACACCAACAGCAATACCCGCTTTAGCAACAGTTTCAATCATATCAGGTCTTCCGCCCGTAACACCAGCAGTTTGGTTAGGTTGTTGTAATGAATGTGTAACATCCAAAACCGTAGAAGCATATTGCTGCATAGTAGGAATTCCTCTAAAATCAACAATCATGTCCTGGTAACCAAACATAGAACCACGGTCTGTAACCATAACATTCTCATTATGACAATCTAACACTTTTTGTACAGCGTGTTTCATGCTTTCCGGACTCATAAATTGTCCTTTTTTCAGGTTTACTACTTTTCCGGTATTAGCAGCAGCCACAACAAGATCTGTCTGACGTACTAAGAAAGCCGGAATTTGTAAAACATCAACATATTGTGCAGCCATATCAGCATCTTCATTGGTATGAATATCTGTTACAGTTGGAACATGAAATGTTTCTGAAACTTTTCTTAAAATTTTTAATGCTTTTTCGTCACCAATTCCAGAAAAACTATCAATTCTAGAACGGTTTGCTTTTTTAAATGATCCTTTAAATACATAAGGAATCTGAAGTTTGTCGGTAATACCAACTAATTTTTCAGCAATTCTGAGAGCCATTTCTTCTCCTTCAATGGCGCAAGGCCCCGCCAATAAAAAGAAATTCCCACTATCAGTATGCTTAATTTGTGGAATATGTTGTATGTTCATAATATGATTTTTTGACAGTGCAAAGGTAGTTATGATTTATGAATAGCACATGAAGATTTAAGTTTTTTTTAAGAAGCCAATCCTGCTATTCACTTCAATCTTTTTCTCTAAACCCTTTTTTTCTTGGTCTTTGCAGGAGCTTCCTCCGGTCGCTCTGCAAAAACCAGAAAAAATAGGGTTTCTCAAAAAAGGATTTCCGCTGCTATCAGGGCTAAAAATGTAGTGGAATTCTTGAATTAATGGGGAATATTTCCTCAAAACAACTTTTAAATTAGACCTTCAAATTAAATTCTGTTTCCAGAATACTATTCAATTGATTGTCCTCAAAAGAAATAATTTCAGTAACTCCGTTTTTCACAGATTTTACAGCATTTTTAAGTAATATTTTTTTACCCAATGGGTTTTGTAAAACAACAATTAGTTTTTGAGTAAAAGGAGAATCAGGATGTGAATAATTATAATGATTGGCAGGTTTAAAATCAATCCATCTTTGGGGATTTAAATCAAACGAATATAAATTAGACCATTCCTTTTCGATAAGTATTTGCAGTAAATATTCATTTTCCTCCGATTTAACTAAGGTAAAAGTATCAAAATTCTGCTTAATTTCAGTTCCAATTTCGCTTAGTTTCAAAGGTTCTCTAATGCTGTTACCGCCAAATCCCAAATCGATCAGATAATCTTCGTTTTCTATCGTAGCAATGATTGCTAAATGTGTTTTAGCATTCTGACCGGGATTAACTAAAGGACGAACTGCAATATAATAATGCGGAATTCCGATTTCCTGAAGCATTAACGAAAATATACCATTAATTTGATAACAATAGCCGCCACGATTTTTGTCCACAATTTGGGTTACAATATCATCACCAATTAACGATATAATTTTGCCGGCCTGAACATCGATATTTTCAAAAGGCACACTAAATATCTGGCTTTGCATCAGCTTTTTAATACCGTCTAAATTCAATTTAATTTCTCCCGAAAAATTGATTCTCTTTAAATATTGCTGTAAATCGAAACTTGGAGCTTCAATTTTATGATTGTTTGATTGTTTCATTTTATTAAAATTTATTCGTTTCTACATGAAACCTGAGAGTTACAAGCACTAACAATATGCCTAATTGTAAAGTTACAAATTCGCCAAGTTTGAATTCGATTTTTTCTCTACTTTTAAAAGAATTTTATGACTTTAAATGCTAAAAATGATGTCTAATCAAAGCAGTTAAAAACGCAAAAAATATAAAAGCTATTTTTGATTTAATCATGATATTTCAAGTATTTCCTCAACTACTTTTTCTATATCTATTTATAAAATATTGAACAATTATAACAATTATTAGAGCAATAGTAAAAAATCCAGCAAGTCCAATAAGACCTAAAAATCCCATTCCACATTTCGTTACATTTGGATGCTGCTCAAAATATTGATTAAAATTATATAAGGCAATCTTATAAGATACGATTGATAAAACGACTTGTGAAATTAAAGTTATAAAAGCTAAATTACTAAGTGTTATTGAAAACTTATCGCGAATAGTTTTGTTACCAAATATTAGTTGAAAGAGTAGTGGTAATGCAAGTAGAATTAAAGGAGTTATTCCGAACATTTATGTATTCTGTATTTAAATTAGTTATTAGAAATTACTCCTTCTTCAAACTCAATCCCAGCGGAACCATCAAAATTCCTTTTTCATAAATGTTCAAATAAAGTTTAACAGGCTTTTTTTGTCCTTCCCATTTTAACTCATAAACATTCAGAAATCCGGCTCCCATATCGCTTCTTTTAGTCGGGAAAGGACAGCAGGTTTCTAATCTTGTATAAGTAATTTTTTCACCATTTGGACCTGCTAAAGCATTTAGAAAACGAGTTTCGTTTAAAGCTTCATCTCTGGTATTTCGGTAAAAAATATTGACAGGATAATCTGGATCGTAGCCGTATTTTTTGTCTTTACTGAAAAGTGTAATAGCAAAAGTATTGTCTTTTTTTAATACTAAATCAGGAGCATTATCGTCTACATTTTTCAAAGTAGACTTTGTGCTTACGCAAGAAGTTGCAGTAATTAGTAAAACGAGAATTAAAGCTATTTTTTTCATGGTTGTTAGTTATTGGTGGTACAAATATAAAAGCAAAATTGCTTCTGCGACAGATTAAAAGAATTAAATTATCTTAAATTTTTATCTGCGCTAATCTTAAAATCTGTAACAAAGTTCAAACTAATTTTGAATCAATTCAACCTTCGAATTCAATTTTAAGACACCAATTACAAGCAGATATTGTGCCACAAGATAAGTAAGCATAATAAAAAAGGCACTTTTTTCGATTGGCGAATAAAATTTATTGATTGCCAGAATAGTATCTGAAACAACAAATACAATCGCGCCAATAAATACCAATTTACTTCCCGATTTTTTCCAGACTAAAAAGCCATTAAACGCAAATAAAAGCATAGTCGAAATAACAGTCGCATAAACCATTACAGGAATTTTTAGATCGCCCAGGCTTGGATATAAAACGGAGAGAATTCCAACTAAGTAAAGCATAATTACAAGACTTCCTATTGCAAAAAGAAATTTATTAGTTTTGGTTTCCGCCTTAATTTGTTTGCTAAAAACAACGCAATACATAATATGCGAAATCAGGAACGAAACTAATCCCAGAATAAAATAGATTTCGTCAATGTCCGCAAAAAGTAAAATAATATCACCAATCCAGGAAAATAGTAAAGCAATTAAAAGCGTTTTTTTAAGGGGAAATCTTTCATGAAGATAAACGACAAATCCCAAAAGAGGAATTAAAATAGGTTTTAGATACAAATCTAAATTTTCATAGCCTAAAAATAAAAATAATAAATAAAACAGGCTAATGACAAAATAAAGTTTAATAAATAAAGTATGTTTCATAATGTGTCAGGGATTGATTAATGGGCTGGGGGTAGTTTTAAAATCTATAGTTACAAAATAAACTGAAGTTATAAATGACAAGCTCAAATAGCTTAAAATGATATAATTAGAAATAGATAAAACCTCGTTTAAACCAAACCAGTCGCCATAATAAGATATGATTGCAATGGCAATTACGAAACGAAATCCTTCCCAAAAAACGGCATATTTACTTTTATCCATCAATTCAGAATAACTGTAGATCGTTATTAAAATAAAAAAGCCGTAAACGAATATATTAGGCAAACCAATTTTAGCAATATTATCAAATAAATAAGTCACAAACAAAAGCGTAATCAGCATTTGTGCTACAGACCAATAAACTAATTTTTGTGAATTTTGAGTGCCGTATTTTTCAAAATTATAAACGTTTTCAATTTTGTGTACAGGATATTTTTCTTCAAAATTCTCGGGACGCCAGCCTGTTGGTTTAAACCAAATTGTCAATTTATCTTTCCAGTTATCAGCGCGCCAGGCATCTGAAATTAGTAAACTTAAATGCTGAAAATTAATCTTAATCGGATTCCAGGTATTTGCCGGTCTTGTGATTCCAAAAACAGGAGGAACATCGTCTAATTCTGCTTGAAAAGTACCAAATAACTTATCCCAAAAAATAAATATTTGCGAATGATTTTTATCCAGATATTCCGGGTTAATCGCATGATGCACACGATGATGCGAAGGTGTAACCAGAATATTTTCTACAAAGCCCATTTTTTTAATGTGTTTGGTATGATACCAAAATTGAAGAAATAAATGAAGAGGCAAAGTAATGGCGATTACCGTAGCGGGAACGCCCAGTAATGCGGCAGGAATCAATAAAAAAGTAAATAAATTAACCAAACTTGCTATAGGTTGCCGCAGTCCGCAAGCGAGATTAAACTCTTCGCTGCTGTGGTGAATCGCATGTTTGTTCCAAAGAAAATTAATTTGATGCGCTAATCTATGGCTCCAATAGCCGTAAAAATCAATTACGAAAAAGCCAATAAAATAGGAAAGAACATTAGCTTCAAGATGAAAAAAAGCAATTTTAGAAACCAGCCATTCGTAGGAAATAAAAGTCAGGCTTAATCCTAAAACATCTTTTACAGAATTGGTAATTCCGGAGCTAATGCTTGAAACGCTATCTATTAGAGGTGCAGTGTCTTCTTTTTTATAGATGCCGTAAATTTTTTCTATTATAATTAAAACTAAAAAAATAGGCGTAGCGATAATTAATATCTTTCCATATTCTTCCATAAAAAAAACGTTATAAATTATTCAAATATAGAATAATTTATAACGTTTTTTACATTATTGATAATTAAACAATTTCGGCGCTTAGTCCAGCTTCCAAAAGTTGTGTACATTGAGGTTTTAGTTTGTCCATCGGACCCGTTTTTACGGTGCATTTTCCGTTGTAATGTACAATTAAGGAACATTGTTCTGCTTGTTCAGGTGTGTGACTACAAACACGCATTAAAGTATCAATTACGTGATCAAAAGTGTTTACATCGTCGTTATAAACAATGATTTCGTTATTGAAACCTGTCGCTTCCTTTTCGCGAACTCTTTCTCTTACTTTTTCTTTAGTACTCATTTTTTCAAGTTTTTGTACTGTTGTAATTACTAGTATCTAATTTACGTATTTTAATGAAACCCAGTTGTTTCTTTGAAACTTTTTTACATAAGTCAACCCTTTTTCTGTGCATGAAGCATCAATAAAAGGAATATCTTCTTCATAAAAACCGCTAAAAAGTATAATTCCTTTTGGGTTTAAACAATCTACATAACTTTGCATATCATTCAGCAAAATATTACGGTTGATGTTTGCAATAATCAAATCATATTTTTTACCGGCCAATAGTGCTGCATCGCCTTCATAAACGGTAATATGTTTGCAATTATTGCGTTCAGCGTTTTCGATTGAATTTAAATAACACCAGTTATCAATATCAATGGCATCAATTGGCTGAGCGCCTTTCATTTCAGCTAAAATGGCTAAAATTGCTGTTCCGCAACCCATGTCAAGTGTTTTTAAACCTTCAACATCCATTTCTAATAAATGCTGAATCATCATGTGCGTTGTTTCGTGATGACCGGTTCCAAAACTCATTTTTGGTTCAATTATAATATCAAATTCGGCATCAGTTTTTTCATGAAAAGGAGCGCGAACGTGGCATTTTCCGTCAACATCAATCGCTTCAAAGTTCTTTTCCCATTCTTCGTTCCAGTTTACCTGATCGATTTCTTCAACCGTGTATTCAATTTTAAACTCTTCAGATTGTAAAATATAAATGTCATCCAGAATGTTTTCATCCCATAAATCTTTCTTCACAAAAGCCGAAATTCCGTTTTCTGTTTCTGTAAAAGTTTCAAACGCTTTTTCGCCCAATTCTGCAATTAAAATTTCTGAACCCGGTTCTTTGGGCTCAATGGTAAAATGATATCCTAAATATATATTCGACATAAATAATTTTTTTGCAAAGGTAACAATCGAAAGTAGAAGTTGTTTAAAAATAAATCATATTCTCACCAAGATTAGTGTTAATTTTGATTGAAATTTGAACGGTTTTAAAATATGAAGAATATCATTTTTATTTTGCTTTTTGTAGTGTTAACTTCAGGAAGCTGCGAGAACGAACACGAAGTTGTACGATCCTTTTGTTACTGGAAAACCGATTTAAATTTTGAGAAAGAAGATGATTCTTTAATTAAAAACCTGAATGTAAAACATTTGTACGTTCGCTTTTTTGATGTCGATTGGAATCCGTACGCCAAAGAACCTTTGCCCGTTGCGACCATTCATGATATAAGATTAAATAATAGCAACCCCGAAATTACGCCAAGTATTTTTATAACTAACGAAGTTGTTTTGCAAGCTAATGCCAGTCAATTAGATAGTCTGGCAGCCAGAATCGCAAAACGCGTTCAGATAATTGGCACCAGAATGAATGAAACTAAGGCTGATAAAATTGCCAATGAAATTGTATATCCAAAAGAGTATTATAAAAATGAAAACTTTAAGCGATTGAATTACGATTCGATAAAAGCAATTGAATTAGCTAAATTGAAAGTAGACTTTAAAGAAATTCTAATAGATTGCGATTGGACAGAAAAGTCTAAAAAGAATTATTTCTATTTATTAAAGCAAATCAAACAACAATTTCCAACAGCAAAAATCTCCGCCACAATACGACTTTGGCAATATAAATATGCTGAAAAAGCGGGAACTCCGCCTGTTGATAAGGGCTTATTAATGTGTTATAATCTGAACAAACCAGACGATTTAAAAACCAAAAATTCTATAGGAACCAGCGAAGATTTGGCAGAATACATTACTCACGATACATACAAATTAAAACTTGACATTGCTTTGCCGTTGTACAGCTGGGCGGTTGTTTTTAGAGGAAATCAGTTTAAGGGAATTTTATCTGATTATGACCAATTGAGAAGTGATACTATTAAATTGAAAAAATCATCTGATACTAAATACATTTTGCAAGACGATATTTTAGTGGGACAAACCTATTTGCGAAATGGAGATGAAATCAGAATCGAAAAAATTTCTGAAGATGAACTCGAGAAAATGATTTCAATCGTAAAAAGTAAAATTAAAATTGACAATCAAACCAAAGTGACATTTTTCTCTTTTGATAAAAAATACATCAACGATTATGGAACCCAAAATATATCCAACTATTATGAGAGTTTTTAGCAGTTTACTTTTAGTTTTAAGCTTTCAGGTTTCTTTTGCCTGTGGTTGGAGCGTTTCGCCGGAAACAAGTCGTTTAGCTTTGTTTAAAGCACAACGAAATGGTTTTTTTAAACTCACACCATTTTATTATTCTGCGGATTATTACTATTCGACCAATACCGTTTCTGATGTTGATCACGAATTGAATTGTTTGGAGTGGAAGAAAAAATTAGGAAATACAATTGATCCAAAAGATGTTCACGTTATTTTATACGAAACAGATTCTGAACAATTTGAAACGGCATTTGAAACTAAATCGTTAAAAAAAGTATTCGCAAAAAACACTTTTATTGAAGCGCTATCATTGTCAAAAAATAAAGCTTTTTTAAACTATATTTTATTTGCTAAAAAACTCGAATACAATAGTAATACTGATGTAAAATGGGAATCGTGGGACAAAGTTAGTTATAACAGCCAGGATCATAAACTGGCAGATTTAGAAGATTTTGAAAAGAAAATTAAATCAGCAAAAGATGCATTACTGAAACAGCGATATGCTTTTTTAATTTTGAGATATAGTTTTTACGCTCAGGATAAAGAAGAAGTAATTCGTTTGTACGATACTTATTTTGCCGAAAATAAAAATACCATTTTAGAACCTTGGGCTTTGTATTATAAAGCTTTATGCATTGATAATTTTCCGTTGCAAAACTATTTATTGAGCAAAGTTTTTGCCACTTGCGAAGAAAAATCATTTGCCGTTTTGCAGCATTACAATTGGAAATTAACCCAAGAAACCTTGGCTCTGGCGCAAAATGATGAAGAGCGAAGCGTAATTCTTGCCATTGAAAGTTTCCGAAATCCTGCGCCGGATTTAAAAACTATTGAAGCAGTTTATAAATTAAGTCCGAATAGCGTTAATTTGAGTTTCTTGATCGGAAGAGAAATCAACAAACTCGAAGATTGGATTTTTACCCCGCAATATACCAATAACGGAAGTCCGTCGGTTGTATTTGACGGCACGATTTGGTATGATGATTATGCAAAAGCAAGAGAAGAAAATCTTAATAAAGATATTTTGCATTTAAGAGCATTAGAATATTTTCTAATTTCTATTCGTGAGCAAACTTCGGGAGAGCAAAAAGACTATGTTACCGCCGCCATTGCACAGCTTTGTTTTATGGATGATCAGATTGACGAAGGAAAAAAATATACCAATATGATTTCTGCTAAAGCCAACGCATCCATACAAATGCAGAAAAATATTCAACTGGCTTTAGTTTCTTTAAAACAAGATAATTTGAAAGAGGAGCAAGTTCAAAATCAGCTTTTTAAATACTTTGATTCAGTCGAAAGTCTGGTTGAAACCGATAACGGATTATTCAAGAATTTATACAGTTTGTACCGAATTGCCAGTGCTGATTTTGCTAAAAAAGACGATCGTGTTACGGCAGGATTATTAATGATGAAATCGGATCAAAAAAACGGAGGTGAATATTCCGTTTACAATAATCCTTACTTCTACAGTTATATTGGTTATTTCGACAGCACTGCGACTGTTGAAGACATAGATCAATTGATCGCTTTACAACAAAAAGAAGACAAAACACCTTTTGAAAAATACATTTGTTCCGGAACAATCGCACCAAATGTAAATTATTATAAAGATTTGAAAGGAACTATTGCCTTTAGAAACAATAATTTAGAATTGGCTTATGAAACCTTTTCGAGTATGCCAAAAGATTTCTGGGACAAGAATTATGCTTTTGCAGACAATTTAAATGAAAATCCGTTTACGCCAAAAATTCTGCAAAAAGATAAAGAACGCAAATTCGATTATCGTTTTAATAAAGCAGAATTCATTGCAAAATTAATTCAGTTAAAAAAGCAAAATACAGCATCGGGCAATTTACAATTGGCACATGCCTATTTCAATGTTTCCTATTTAGGAAATTCCTGGATGATGGTTGCCTACGATTGGACATCTGGAGAATCGTATGTTGATTATGTGTACGGAGATAATTCTGAAAACGAAAAAACCTATCAAAAAGGGAATTATTACAGTTTGACAATGGCGAAAATGTATTATGAGAAAGCATTAAAAATGTCTATAAATAATAACGAAAAAGCCTTAGCCAGTTTAATGATTTTCGAATGTAATTATTACAATCATTATGCTAATATAGTTTCGGCGGAAGAAGAAGCAAAAAATCCGTTTAGAGCAGGGCAGGAGTTGGTTAATTTCTATTCGGTGTATAAAACAACACCAACATTTAACAAATACAATTGCCCGCTACTACAATCATTTATAAACTGATCTCTGTTATAGAAGTTAAAAGTAAAGAGTAAAGAGTAAAAAAATAAAAAAGCGTTCGCACCAGCAAACGCTTTTTTTATAGTAAAATCTAAAATCTAAAATCTAAAATTAGATAGCCGTTACAATAGCTAAAAAGTCATCAGCTTTTAAAGCAGCACCACCAATTAAACCACCGTCTACGTCTGGTTTAGAGAAGATTTCCTTAGCGTTATCAGGTTTTACAGAACCACCGTATAAAATAGAAACTTCGTCAGCGATATCAGCTCCAAAAGCCTTACGAACAACTTCTCTAATAAATTCGTGCATTTCCTGCGCTTGTTCCGGTGAAGCAGTTTCTCCCGTTCCAATTGCCCAAACTGGTTCGTATGCTAAAACAACATTCGACCATGATTCTTTTGTAATGTGGAATAATCCGTCACGTAATTGATTTTCAACAATATTGAAATGATTTCCTGATTGACGATCTTTTAATTCTTCTCCAAAACAGAAAATTACAGTCAATTCATGCTTCAAAGCAGTATCAACTTTGCTTGCGATTAAAGCATCTGTTTCATGAAAAATAGCTCTACGCTCAGAGTGACCAAGAATTACCGTGTTTACACCAATGCTAGTTAACATATCAGCAGAAATTTCTCCTGTAAAAGCGCCACCTTCAGCCTGGTGAACGTTTTGTGCAGCAACACCAATTGTTGTGTTTTTTACTTTAGCAACGGCTGCTTGTAAGTTTACAAATGTTGGAGCAACAATTACCTGAGCAGTAGTTTGTGCTGGTATTTTAGTAATTAATTCGCTTAATAATTCTTCAGTTTGCGCTGCGTTTTTATGCATTTTCCAGTTTCCTGCAACAATCTTTTTTCTCATTTTGGTAGTTTTTATTTATTCTTTGTAATTTGTTTTTTATTGAAATTTCAATTCAAGTTAAGCTAAAATTAAAATTTATTTTTAGTATTGACATTGAATTTTGAAATTGCCATTGCTATTAAAAATTATTTCAATCCTTGTAAAGTTTGATTGATTTTATCAAAGTCCGTTTCAATTGCACGGTAAAGAACAATTGTCCCTTTTTTATCAATAACTATATATCTCGGAATCCAGTCTAAATCTATTGCTTTTCCAAAAAGACCTTTCATACCATCATTCATCATGAAATGATCACCTTTTAATTCGTGTTTTTCAATTCCTGCTTTCCATTTATCAGCCGTTTTATCAGCCGAAAGAAATAAGTAAGAAGCTTCAGGATGATTCGCTTGTAATTCCTTTAATTTCGGCATTGCTTTTACGCAATCACCACACCACGAAGCCCAAACTTCGATAACCAAAGTTTTTCCTTTGTATTTTTTTAAAATATTTTTGAAAGAAGTTTGACCTCCATCAACTGTAAGTAATTTTTCAGACAAAGCCTCTTTAGAAAAACTAGTTTTCTGTGCTTGTGTACATGAAAAAGTAATAAATGCAATAACAACTAAAGCTATTTGTTTCATATTATAATAATAGTTTTTAAAATAGTATGAAATGCTTTTCTGGAAATGAATCTGCAAATTCAAATCAGGGCGATTTCATATATTAAGGTTCCCAACAAAGTTAAACAAACAAATCGAATGCCAAATGGAGATTAACAAAATTTGAAGACTCGTTTATTTTATCACAAAACTTGAAATTTCGGTTAAAAAACGAGTTGAGAAATCGTAATAGTAAGTGCCAAAAATCTCGATTTGCAGGAAATTTTAAAAAAATAATTTTGATAGCAGTTGAAAAAAGTGATCCTTTTTTTAAATAAGAAGATTTTTAGAAGCAAAAAAGCGTCAGATTCGCATAAAAAAAGCCATCAATTTTGAAGGCTTTTAAAATATATTCTTTAGAATTCTAATTCAATTCATAATTACCATTTGCCCATTTTTTACTTGGAACAATCCATTCATCTAAAGCTTTATATAAGAAGCCATGTTTAAGATTGGTATTTAATTCAATTTCTTTAAACTGATTTACTTTCAGTTTTGAAGTTTCTTTTCGTTTGATTGCAGAAACACCGTAAATATCTGATTTTTCATAAATGTTTAGAATATTTCCACAGAAATTAATTTCTGGACTTTCTTCGATATCTCTATCCATAAAACATCCAATAAAAACAAAATTCACATCAGGATTCGCTAAATAAGTCGAGACATATTGCGCAATATAGCCACCTTTAGAAGTTCCGATTACTGTTATTTTATTTGGAGAAATACCTTTTTTTAGTAAGCCTTTAATTTGTTTTACAACTTTCTTAGCATACGTTGCAGCATTAGTATTTTTACTTCTTATTTCACTAGAAACAATAAAATTATCTTTCCTGAAAGAAGCTAAAATTTCATTGTATTCGGCTTTTCCATATTCTGGATGAGCAATGCTTAAATCGTTTTCCTCAACAAATTTATTATGCAGGAAAAAGATATATTTTTGATCTTTGTTTGTTGTTTGAGCAAAACTCAATATGCTAAAAAGGATAAATAGAAAAGTAAATAATAATCTGAACAATTGTTTCATAATTAAAGTGTATTAGGTAGAGTTTGCTTAACAAATATACTCAAACCATTATTTTGGATTATTATTTTTCTTACGATAAAAGAAAGTCTCTTTTTATTCTAAAGATTCTTTAATTTGAGTCTCCAAATCTTGTAAATTTTCAAACTTTTGAAATTCCAATTCCTTGCTTGTCTTTTTTAATTCGTCAATCAATTCCAATATTAAGTCATATCCTTCAATTTCACGACCAAACATATTTTGATCGAAATTAGTTCCGACTAATAATTCATCGTTATCTATGCCAATGCACCAATTTTCAATAAATTCACTTAATTCTATTTCAGCAGTACAATAATTTTCCCATCCATTTTTTGCACAAACTCTCGCCCTAACTTCTTCTGACCAAAAGCATATTATTTCAACAGGTTCTCCATTTTCATCTTCAAGTTCATTAGAGCTTGAAGTTGCAAATCCAGCTTCATTTTTTAATCCGTAAACAATATTTGTTTCACAAACTTTTTTTATGAATTTTTCGTGATTTATTTTTATGTCAATGTGGTTTTTAAACATTTCAGAATGGGTTTGATTAGAAAATATAAAAAACGCCAATAGATCTCATAGAATATTGGCGTTCTTTATATTTTTTATTTTGTTTTAAAGATTATAAGCAGTGTCAGATAATTTCAAATCATCAACATCGTTATAATGTACTTTTTGAACTACTGTTCCTTTATGTAAAACAACAATACTCGGATTTGCTCTTTCGACAGTTTTCAATGCCGTTGCATCGCAAAAATAGAAATCGACATTTAAACCGTATTGTTTTTTAGCTTTTGCAATTTCATCAGCTCCAGACGCTGTCATTGCAATTACTTTATAACCTTTTGCTTTAGCTTCGACATTTACTTTTTCTAATTTTTTCATTCCTTCAGGATTAGACAAAGCCAAATCGTACGTAACAAAAATCAATAATTTTGGTTCTTTCAGCAATTCTTCTTTATAATCAGAATCGTCTTTTGTCATCGTAAAATCGTGAATTGGCGGCACATAACCTTCTGTAATTACTTTATCTTTTCGGTCAACAAAAGTGGCACCTTCCGGAATATTTCCTAAATCTTTTTCTGTAAATTCTTTATCAACTCCGTTAACTTTGTAGATAAAAATCATTTCTACTACAGATTTTGGCGCGCCTTCCGGAATTTCCATTCCTTTCTCAATATTGGTTCCCACTTTGTACGGACGGAAATCTTTAATCGGATTATGATTTAAAACCCAAACTGCCATAACAATACACAAAACCAAACTTGCGAAAGTGATAATGTTTGTAACAAGATTTGAAAATAAAGGTTTTACCAGTTTTTTATTGATGAATAAAATCAGGATAAAGAAAAGTAAAACGATATCTTTTGTAAAGGATTGCCAAGGCGTTAAGTGCAAAGCATCTCCAAAACAGCCACAATCTTTAACAACATCAAAATAAGCCGAGTAGAAGGTAAGGAACGTAAAGAAAACGATTAAAAGCAACAAAGCCCAAATCGTTAATTTTGATTTGTAACCTACTAATAGCATTACGCCCAAAACTACTTCAAGAATTACTAAAAAGATTGCTAATCCTAAAGCCAATGGCTCTAAAAATGGCATATTAAAAACCGGTTCACTGAAATATTCAGCCAATTTATAAGAGAAACCAACCGGGTCATTTAATTTAATTAATCCGGAAATGATAAATAATACACCGACAAATAATCGGGAAAATTGAGTAATTATATTTTTCATATTTTTTTGTTTTTTTGCCACGAATTTCACGAATAAGCACCAATTAAATTAGTGTAAATTTGTGAAATTCGTGGCTTACTTTTATTTAATAGGATTGAGAATCAAGGCAAAAACAGAATAATTAATCATATCCTGATAATTAGCGTCGATGCCTTCTGAAACTAAAGTCAGACCTTTGTTATCTTCAATTTGCTTAACACGCAAAAGTTTTTGCAAAATTAAATCGGTTAAAGAACTAACGCGCATATCGCGCCAAGCTTCGCCGTAATCATGATTTTTGGCTTCCATTAACTCTTTGGTTAATTTTATTTTAGCGTCATACAATTCGGTAGCTTTTTGTACGTCTAAATCAGGCTGATCCACAACGCCCAATTCTAACTGAATCAAAGCCATAATAGAATAATTGATAATTCCGATGAATTCTCCTTTTTCATCTTCATCAACTTTACGAATTTCGTTTTCCTGTAAACTTCTGATTCTTTGTGCTTTTATGAAAATCTGATCGGTTAGCGAAGGCAATCTTAAAATACGCCAGGCACTGCCATAATCTTTCATTTTATTGATAAATAAGGTTCTGCAAACCGTAATTACATTATCAAATTCTAAGGAAGTATTCTTCATTTATTGCTGTATATTTGCTTAAATTTCTTCAAAAATAGGGATAATATTAAAGAGTTTCAAGTTTCAGGTTTTCTTTGTTTCAAGTTTTTTCTAAACAAAGTGTTAATGCCAACAACCTGAAACTTGAAACCTGAAACAAAAAATAACAAAACAGATGTTGATTAACTGCAAAGGCGAGCTTATAGATTTGTCGATTCCCAAAGTAATGGGAATTTTGAATGTTACGCCAAATTCTTTCTTTGACGGTGGAAAATATAAAAATGAAGACGAAATCATTTCGCAGGTTGATAAAATGCTTTCAGAAGGTGCGACATTTATAGATATTGGAGCTTATTCTAGTAAGCCAAGTGCTGAATTTGTTTCGGAACAAGAAGAAATCGAAAGAATTATTCCGGTTATCGAATTGATTTCAAAGCATTTTCCAGACACTTTATTATCAATTGACACATTTAGAGCAGAAGTTGCAAAAGCAAGTATAGAAAGTGGCGCTGCGATTATAAATGACATTGCAGCAGGAGAATTAGACGATAAAATGTTTGATGTTATTGCACATTATAATGTTCCGTATATTATGATGCACATGCGAGGCAATCCGCAAACAATGCAAAGCCTGACACAATACGATGATATTGTAAAAGAAATACTTTTCTATTTTTCTGAAAAAGTAAAAAAAGCAAGAAGCCTCGGAATTAATGATTTAATATTAGATCCGGGTTTCGGATTCGCCAAAACAACCGATCAAAATTATGAAGTTTTACAAAAAATGGAACTTTTTAATTTGTTAGAATTGCCTGTTTTAACTGGTGTTTCAAGAAAATCTATGATTTATAAAGCGCTTAATAATACAGCACAAGAAGCTTTAAACGGAACAACGGTTCTGAATACCATTGCATTAACAAAAGGCGCAAAAATATTACGTGTTCACGATGTAAAAGAAGCGATGGAATGCGTTACTTTGTTTAAGAAAATGAGTTTATAGTGTAAATAAATCGTTTAGTTTGTCATTTCGACGGAGGAGAAATCACATCCAGAGAGCAACAACTGAATGGATTAAGCGCATGTGATTTCTCCTCCGTCGAAATGACACAAAAATGCTCTATTAAAAAAATAAAAGTTTAGTTTATGAAATACCTTAGTTTAATTATTGTTTGCCTTCTTTTTTCATGCGCAACCAAAGAAGATGTTTTTCTTCCAAAATCGAATATTTCTTTAGTAAAAGATGTTCAGGATCATTCACCAATTTACATCTTTTTTAAAACCGAAGGAAAAGATACAATTGCAGAAGTAAACAGAAAAAACAGCATAATTTCTACCAATTGGATTTTTAATATTGACAAACGTTTGCCTTTGAAATTAGTAATTCCTGAAATAATAAAACTTCAGGAAAAGAAACGCGGAGAGCAGGCACACAAAAACGAAAAAGCCGAAAACTATTATTCTTACGCAGATTCTGTTGGAAAGAACATGGCCTTTTTACCTTTCACGAAAGTGTATTATTCAATGTCAAAACCAGCAACAGGCGATTTGGTAATTGTTTTTAAAAAGGGAAGTAATATTGTTTTGGTAAATAATGAAGAAGTTAAAAAAGAGGAAGTGTTAGAGCATATTGGTAGAATAGCTTTTTTTGTAAAACCTAAAGTATATTTGTTATTCGATAAAAACATGAGTTATCAGGAATACATTGAAACTAAAATTGAATTCAGAAAACTAGATTCTTACAATGATGAAATTCCTAAGGAATTTATCTTCTAGAAAATTACAATTAAAGAATTACCAAATAAACAATTTCAACAATTAAACGGTAAAACGATTAACCGTCTATTGATGATGATAAGGTTCATTTCGTAGAATCGTAAACCCGCGATACAATTGTTCGATAAAAAACAAACGCACCATTTGATGTGAAAATGTCATTAGCGAAAGCGAAATTTTGCCTTGCGCTTTGCTATAAACCGTATCTGAAAATCCGTACGGTCCGCCAATTACAAAAACCAAAGTTTTGATTCCGGAATTCATTTTCTTTTGTAATTCTTCAGAAAAACCAACGCTTGAGAAGTTCTTTCCGTTTTCATCCAATAAAATCAACTGATCAGTTGGCGTTAATTTCGACAGAATCAATTCGCCTTCTTTTTCTTTTTGCTGGCTTTCAGATAAATTCTTTACGTTTTTGATATCGGGAATAATTTCCAAATCAAATTTGATGTAAAACGATAAACGTTTGGTATAATCGTCAATCAAAGTTTGAAGCGATTTATTATCTGTTTTGCCTATGGCGATAAGTTTGATGTTCATTAGATAAGCTTTTTTTTTGCCACGAATTGCACTAATTTTCACGAATTAAAAACTGAAAAAGATATTTGAAAATCTGTTAAATCTGTAAAAATCAGTGGGCTATTTTTTATTTTCAAAAACGGTTTTAAAATGTTCTACAACGGGAAACGGATCGTAATAGTGATGCAGAATCTTTTTCCATTCCAGATAAGCTTCTGAAGTTCTAAAACCTATTGTATGATCTTCAAGCGTGTTCCAATCTACTAATAAAAGATATTTGTTTTCGACTTCTAGGCATTTCTCTAAGCGATGACCTAAGTATCCGTTAATTGATGAAATGTATTGACTTGCTTTTGCAAAATCAGCTTCAAATTGATTTGCAAATTCTGGTTTTATAAAAAGATATACCGCTTCTAGAATCATATTAAATGAATTTTTTATCTGCCTGATCTGCTAAATCTGCGAGAGGTAATTTTTAACGCAGATTTTGCAGATTTAAGCAGATTTTATTTTTGATATTTTATAATAAAAAATCTGCGTTAATCAGCTTTAATCTTTTTAAATCTGCGTTAAAATATTTTACTCAGAAATTATCATAATTTAGTTTTTAGAAAATTTTGCTTCAAAAGTTTTAAATCGATTGTCTAAATCTTTCAATAACTGCCTTTTAACCGCTTCATCCTGAATAAAACTGTAATTAATACTGTTGTAAACATATTTCTTAATAATAGCATACGAGACATCAGGATATCTTTTAGCCAATAAAACATATTGCTCTGTCATATTGCTTCTTAAAATTCCGGCGTCGTCTGTACTAATTACGATTGGAACATTAAATTCTTTATAAAGTGTAAACGGATGTCTGTTTTCTTTTACTTTCAGGATGAATTCGTTACTGACTAAATTAATCTCAATTGGAATATTGTTTTTAGACATGTATTTCAACAAATCGTATGAGTTTGCTTCGTAAGCGATATCTACTCCGTGGCCAATTCTGTTTGCTCCGGCAATATAAATAGCATCGTTAATATGCCAGGTTAAATCTTCTGGCTGAACCAAGCCTAACGTTAATTCGCCGGCATGCAATGTGTATTTTACATCTGGAAATTTAGTATGACAGTATTTGAACATGACCATGTGCAACCAATAATCTTTCATGGAATTTTCGCCATGCTCCGGAGAAACGATATTAACGCCTGCAACCAGTTTGCTATCGTTTGCCGAAATAAAAGCAATTGTCAGGTTTTTGAATAAATCAACCGGATCCATAAAACGAAGCACGAAATTTTGATAGCGCATCGTAAAACGATCATCATCAATTTTTAAGTCTTTGTGAAGTTTTGATATAAAATTGGTATTGAAATCAGTCGCATATTTTTTAGCATCTTTTTGTTGAAGTGATTTATACAATTCATCTAAAAGTTTTAAAACTGCTTTTTCATCTTTTTGATTTGCTGCCTGACGCAATTTTGAGTTAAAATCGGTTAAATCAGAAACATTCATATCACAAGGAATCGTTGATAATTGGGTTTCGATATAGCTAACATTTTCAGCAATGGCACGTTTTTTTAATTCGAGCATTCCCTCTGCAAAATGGCCCTGGATTGTAGGTTCAAATTTCTGAAAAGAATCAAAAAACAAATCGTCAGAAGGTACAGAACCATTATAATCTTTAGCCGACCAGGTTTGCATTACTTGTTGCTCGTATTGTGCTAGTTTTCCATTGTTTTTAAGAGAAGAAAAAGCCTGCCAATTGCCATTTGAAGGTTTTGTTTTTGAAACAGCCATCGTTTCTAAATTCAAATAAAAATCTTCAGCAATCGCTCTTTCTAAAAGAGGTTCTGCATAAATTGATCCTGAAAAATGATGGTGTAAATCGCCGCCTTTTGGCATTTGTTGAAAAAAAGCTGTTAAGAGAGCTTCGTTATTTCTAATTTTTTCTAAATAATTTTCAGCCGTTTGAGAAAAGCCGATCTGTGCTATAAAAATAAAGAAAAATGTAATTATCCTCGTCATACTCTAAGTTTAAATTACATGCAAATATACAAGTTTTAGAGGAGATTTTAAAATTGATTTTTAGGTTGGTGAATTTTACCGCAAAGAACGCAAGGTTTTATTATGTGCTAAACTTAATATAACAACAAAGTTCGCAAAGCTTCGTCTGAAAAACTTTGCGAACTTCGCGTAATTATTTGTGTGCTTTGCGGTAAAAAAAGCTTAGAATCTTAGCAACTCAGAAACTTAGTAACTTACGAAAAAAGTACATCACGAATATCCTCATTCTTATCAAAAACACTTTTTGCAAAAGGACAAAGCGGAATAATTTTTAAATTGTTATTTCTGGCGTAATCAACGGTCGCCATAAGCAGTTTTTTACCAACTCCTTTTCCGTTAAATTCTTCGCTTACTTCAGTATGGTCGATGATGAATTTAGAATCTCCAGCCCAGGTATACGTCATTTTTCCTGCTTCTTGTCCGTCTTCGATTGCTTCAAAAGCACCTCTTCTTGTATCGTTTCTTTGTTGAATTTCCATTATAATTTATATTAGTGTGGTTTTAATTTCTATTGAATGTGTAAGTGTTTTATGAATTGGGCAACTATTGGCAATAGTTTCTAATCGTTGTCTTTGTGTTTCGTCAACCTCGCCAATTACTTCGATTTTTCGCGTAAAAACAGCTACATTTCGATCGGCATCTCTTTCAAAATCAATTTTGACATTAATTTCTGAAACTTCCCATTGTTTACGATTGATGTACATTCGCAACGTAATTACGGTGCACGAAGCCAATGATGCTGCCAAAAGCTCTGTTGGATTTAATCCTAAATTCTTGCCGCCAATTTCCTGAGGTTCATCTGAGATTAAAACATTTTCGCTCGCTGAAGTTATTTCCGTTCGATACAAACGAGTATCAATTTTTGCTGTTATAGTATCCATAAGTTATTTGATTCTTGGTTCTGGTAATGGCACAAATTCAGTTTCGCCCGGAACTTTCGGAAAAGTTTGTTCTGTCCAGTCTTTTTTGGCTTTTTCGATTATTTCTTTATCTGATGAAACAAAATTCCAAAAGATGAAATGTTCTTCAGGAAATGGCGTTCCTCCAAAAATGTAAACAGTAGAATTTTCGGCTAATTCAAACTCACATAAAGTACTGTCGTTTGTAATTAATATTTGTTTCGGATCATAAACTTGTTCACCACTTTTAATGCTTCCTTCTAAAATATACAATCCGCTTTCGCCAAATAGATGATTTCCAATATTGATTTTTTTAGCTTCGGTACTTTTAATTTCGATAAAATATAACGGACTATAAACAGGAACCGGTGATTTTTTTCCGAAAGCTTCTCCCGCGATTAATTTGTATGAAACGCCATCTTCTTCCCAGGCCGGAATATCATCAGCTTCAACGTGCGCAAAATTTGGATCCATTTGTTCCAATTCTTTTGGTAATGCTACCCAAATCTGCAATCCGTGCAGCATTTTATCAGAATTTCTTAAATATTCAGGTGTTCTTTCAGAATGTACGATTCCTTTTCCTGCTGTCATCCAGTTTACGGCTCCGGGTTTTATTTCTAATTCTGTTCCTAAACTATCGCGGTGCATAATGCTTCCTTCAAACAAAAAAGTCAAAGTCGAAAGTCCGATATGCGGATGTGGCGGAACATCCATATTTTGATATTGATTTAAATGTGCAGGTCCCATATGATCGATAAATACAAACGGACCAACGGCTCTTTTTTCACGGAAAGGCAATAAACGGCCTACCATAAAATTGCCAATGTTGGCAGCACGTTCTTCGATAATTAAACTGATATTTGACATGGTTTTTTTTAATTTGATTTGAAAACAAAATTACAGTTGTGATAGGAATCTGTAACTTAATTTAGATTAAGAAAATGTTTTATAAAAATAAGAAATAAATAGAACACGAATTGCACGAATTTTCACAAATCAATCTGTGCTAATTAGTGAAATTTGTGTTTAAATTTTAGTCAATCAATTCAAATTCCAAAGCTTCACTTTCAGTTCCATTAATGATAATCGACAATTGATGCATTCCGGTATGAAAAACGCGAGTTGTAATTAGTTTGAAAGATTGATTTCTATCAACTTTTATTAATTGATTGGGCTGATAAATTTTTTCGCTGATTTTAAAAACTTTTTTCGCCAAATGGCCTTTCGATTTTTTGTAATGAATGGCATATTCTAAACGGATTGTTTTAGCTTCTTCGTTTTTATTATTTAAATGAAATTGAAACTGCAAATAAGCTCCAATCTTTACAACAGGCGTTTTAATTTCAAAAGACGAAAGTTCGATGTTAGTACTTTCTAAACCATAATGACTCAGGATTTCAGGATGACCTTGTTTTAATAAAGTTCGGCAACCGTGTTTTATAATTGCATCAGTTTCTTTGGTGAAGCCTTTCCATTTATGGGCAATTTCCAATACAATTTGCGGGTTATCTTTTGCAATATCATTTAGATTATTAGCAACGCTTCTGCGGACATATTCTGAAGGATCATTTTTCAGGTTTTCTAAAATGGGAAGGATAGAAGCAGGGTCTTTTTTTAAAAACGGAATCGCCATTGCCCACGGTAATCTCGGTCGGC
The DNA here is from genome assembly GCF_004362015.1 of Flavobacterium chryseum. Lineage (GTDB taxonomy): Bacteria > Bacteroidota > Bacteroidia > Flavobacteriales > Flavobacteriaceae > Flavobacterium. The sequence continues at coordinate 560,256 of NZ_SNWW01000002.1, read as the reverse complement.
TTCCTTCGCTGGCCAATCTCCGTACGTGATGATTTTCGTGTAAGGACCATTTGACCATTTCATCGATCATTTTTTCTTTATATTTTAAAATAAAAGGACGAACCGCAAACTCGCAACTTATAAATTGAGTGATAGAAACAAAGGCTTTCGCCGAAGTTTTAAAATCGTCGATTCCGTACATTTCGATATAATCGGCAAAAAAAATGAAGGCGAGATTTCCTTCTGTAAATTTATTTTTCTTTAAATTTTCAATGATTTTATCAATTAAGACAACAGCTTCCGGAAAGTTTTCAGGCATAAATTGATGAAAGACAGTCGTTGTATGTTTCATTCTTTCCTTCCATTCTTTTTGATCAAAATCGCCTTCGTATATTGTATCAATGAATTTTTGTTTGTCGAATATTGGATATACTTCGGCGACAGCCTGACCAAATTTCTCGTAAAAAGTAACCGAATATATATCTTTAATTAATCCCATAATTTTGTTTGAATGAACCTCAAAGATATTTAATGTTCTTTAATTTTTTAAACCATTAAGAGATTAAGTTTAGTTGAGAATTTAATCTTAATTCTTTTACAATATTTACTATTTTTTAATTTTTAAAATCAAAATGAAACTTTCAAATCCACAAAATAAGTCCTACTTTAGCATCTTATAAAATTTAGAAAAATGATTAGCGAAGTACAATTTCAAACCGAATTACAATTATTAATCAGTAATGCAATTCGTGAAGATGTAGGCACGGGAGATTATAGTTCATTGGCGTGTATTCCGGAAACGGCGCACGGCCAGGCTAAGTTATTGGTAAAAGATCAGGGAATTATTGCGGGTGTTGCACTTGCGAAAATGATTTTTGAATATGTAGATCCGAAATTAAAAGTTAAAACGTACATTGAAGACGGAACACATGTAGAATATGGCGAAGTTGTTTTTGAAGTTTCCGGAAGTTCACAATCTATTTTAAAGGCAGAAAGAGTGGTTTTAAACACAATGCAACGTATGTCTGCAATTGCTACAAAAACAAATCAATACGTTAAGCTTTTAGAAGGAACGGGCGCTAAAATTTTAGATACACGTAAAACAACGCCCAATTTTAGAGCTGCCGAAAAGTGGGCTGTAAAAATAGGAGGAGGCGAAAATCACCGCTTTGCATTGTATGATATGGTGATGCTAAAAGACAATCACATTGATTTTGCAGGCGGAATTACGCTCGCTATAAAAAAGACGAAAGACTACTTAAAAGCGAATAATTTAGATTTAAAAATTATTGTTGAAGCTAGAAATTTGGATGAAATCCGTGAGATTTTACTAAGCGATGGTGTTCACAGAATTTTGATTGACAATTTTAATTATGAAGATACAAAAGCTGCAGTAGCTTTAATTGGCTCGAAATGCCAAACCGAATCTTCAGGAAATATCAACGAAAAAACGATTCGTGAATATGCTTTGTGTGGCGTTAATTATATTTCTTCGGGCGCTTTAACACACTCGATTTATAACATGGATTTGAGTCTAAAAGCGTTTTAAATCAATTGTAAATTATTAATTGTGAATTGTTAATGCTAAATATATTTAACACGCGAAAAATCTAAAATCTAAACTCTCAAATCTAAAATAATATGTCTCAAGAGATAGAAGATAGGATTGAAAGAATTCCGGTATTACGTTCTTTAGTGCGGCTTTTAAAGAAAATCAAATTTCCTTCTTTAGAAGGTTTTTCGTTATACGATTTGCTGGAACTGTATACTTTAGGAATTCTTGAAGGAGCATTTTCGTATCATGCAAGTGCTGTTTCTTTTAGCTTTTTTATGGCTTTATTTCCGTTTGCACTTTTTATATTGAACTTAATTCCTTTTATTCCAATTGAAGGTTTTCAGGCCGATTTTCTTCAGTTTGTGCAACAGGGAGTTCCTCCTAATACCTACGATGCGATAAACAAAATCATTAGTGATATTTTAAATAATAGTCACTCCGGGTTGTTGTCTTCAGGATTTTTGCTTTCCATTTTTTTGATGGCAAATGGTATTAACGGAATCTTAAGTGGCTTTGAATCTTCTAAACACGTTTTTGATAAACGTGGTTTTTTCAGTCAATATTTAATGGCCTTGGCGATTTCGCTTGTTATGACCATTATATTATTTGTAACAGTAGCGACAATTGTAGTTTTTGAGGTATTTATTCAAAAAACCATTATTCAGGATGTATTAAGCGATCGCATTCCGCTCATCAATTTAGGACGTTATTTGTTTGTTATTACAATGATTTTGGTAACTTCTTCAATACTATTACGTTACGGTACAAGACAATACAATAAAGTGCCTTTTATCAGCATCGGATCTGTTTTTACGACCATCTTAATTGTTATATCTTCGTTCTTTTTTGGGATTTGGGTTATAAAATTTTCAAAATACAACGAACTTTATGGTTCTATTGGCACATTATTAATTCTAATGTTTTATATTTGGATAAACTGTATGATTCTGCTTTTGGGGTTCGAATTGAACGCTACTGTCAGAAAACTAAAACAAAAAAACAAATAAAAATATGAAAAATTGGATGTTAAGCATTGGTTTCTTTATTCTAACAGTTGGTTCTATTCATAGCCAAAGTGTTGTTGGAAAATGGAAAACAATTGATGATGAAACGGGAGAAGCAAAATCAATAGTAGAGATTTACGAAAAATCAGGAAAAATTTACGGGAAGGTTGTAGATATACTTCGCGATAAGCATAAAAAAGATGTTTGTTCTAAATGCGAAGGTGCAGAAAAAAATAAACAAATTTTAGGAATGGTAATTATTAACGGTCTTAAAAAAGACGGTAATGAATATAGCGGAGGAACAATTTTAGATCCTACAACAGGTAAAAAATACAAATGTTATATTACATTAGATTCTGCTGATAAACTAAAACTTCGCGGTTATGTTGGAATTTCTATTATGGGAAGAACACAATATTGGGCAAGAGCAAAGAACTAATTTTTTGATAAAATAAACATGCGAAAATTAGCATCCATAATTTTATTCTTAGTACTATCAAATACTTTTGGACAATCTAAGAATTCCCCTTTACAAATAAGTCATCTTACAGGTGACTTTTATGTTTATAAAACCTTTCATGATTATAACGGAACTCAAATATCTGCCAACGCGATGTATCTCGTTACAGACAAAGGCGTTGTATTGTTTGATGCACCCTGGGATGAAACACAATTTCAACCCTTATTAGATACGATAAAAGCAAGGCATAATAAAGATGTAGTTATGTGTTTTGGAACGCATTCTCATGGTGACAGATCAGGAGGTTTCGGGTTTTATAAACAAAAAGGAATTAAAACGTATAGTATAAAACTAACCGATGAAATTCTGAAAAAAGAGAACAAAAACAGAGCTGAATTTGTGATTCCAAACGATACTACTTTTACGGTTGGACAACATAAATTTCAGGTTTATTATCCAGGAAAAGGACATGCAACGGATAATATTATTGTTTGGTTTGATAAAGAAAAAGTGCTTTACGGAGCTTGTTTTATAAAAAGCGCCAGTGCAACAGATTTAGGTTATCTGGCTGATTCTGATGTAAAAGAATGGAAAAAATCGATTAAAAAAGTACAAACCAAATTTAAAAATCCGGTATATATTATTCCGGGTCACGAAGATTGGACTAATACTCAATCTTTAAATCATACTTTGAAATTGGTTGAAGGTTATTTGAATAAACCTTCAGAAAAAAAGTAATTTTGTAAATCATATAAAATAATTACATGTTTTTTGTCGAAGTTGTCCTACCTCTTTCTTTAGCTAAAACCTTTACTTATCGTGTTTCTGAGGCCGAATTTCATTTCATTAAAAAAGGAATGCGGGTTGCAGTGCCTTTTGGTAAGAACAAGATATATACAGCACTTGTAATAGACGCGCACGAGAATGCTCCGACATTGTATGAAGCAAAAGAAATCCATCAAATTTTAGATGAAAAACCAATTGCTACCGAAATTCAGATTAAACACTGGCTTTGGGTAGCGAATTATTATATGTGTGGTATTGGCGACGTTTATCGTGGTGCTTTCCCGACCGGATTATTATTAGAAAGTGAAACTATCGTTTCGCATAAACCAGGCACAGTTGTAAATGATTCTGAGCTTTCAGACGATGAATTTTTAATTTATGAAGCGCTTCACCATCAAAGTTCGCTTAAAGTTGAGGAAATTGCTTCTATTTTAAACAAAAAAAATATTTTTCCGATTCTTCAAAAATTAATGGCAAAAGACATTATTGTTTTAGAAGAAGAAATAAAAGAAAGCTACAAACCAAAACTGGTTCGATATGTAAAATTACATTCAAAATACGAATCAGATCAAGGTTTGAATGAGTTACTCAATGCTTTGAAAAATGCTAATCAAAAAGAAATTGTTTTGGCTTATTTTCAAATTAATGCTTCAGAAAAGAAACCCGTAACAGTTAAGAAATTAGTTGAGGTTTCAAATTCTACTTCAGCTGTTGTGAAAGCTTTAGTTAAAAAAGAAATTTTTGAAGAGTATTATTTACAGCAAGATCGTGTTTCTTTTAATGGAGAAGCAACTGATAAACAATTGCAATTGAGTGAAGCTCAGGAAACTGCTTTTACATCCATTAAAAATAATTTTTCAGAGAAAGAAGTTTGTCTGCTTCACGGCGTTACATCTAGCGGAAAGACCGAAATTTATATTAAGTTAATTGAAGAGTATTTGCTTACAGGAAAACAAGTCTTGTATTTGTTGCCCGAAATTGCACTTACCACACAATTGGTATCAAGACTCCGACTTCATTTTGGAGATAAAGTAGCTGTTTTTCATTCAAAATACAGCAATAACGAAAGAGTTGAAGTTTGGAAACAAACACTCGAAAATGCTGATAAAGCTCAAATTGTAATAGGAGCAAGGTCGGCTTTGTTTTTACCTTTTGCTAATTTAGGTTTACTAATTGTAGATGAAGAACATGAGCAAACCTTTAAACAAACAGATCCGGCGCCCCGTTATCATGCCAGAGATGCTGCCATTGTTTTGGCTAATTTTCATAATGCAAAAGTACTTTTGGGATCTGCAACACCAAGTATTGAAACCTATTTTAATACGCAATCTGAAAAATACGGCTTAGTAACGATTACAGAACGTTATAATAATGTTCGAATGCCTGAAATTGTTTTGGTTGATTTAAAAGACAAACATTTCAGAAAAAGAATGACTGGACATTTTAGCGATCTTTTAATAGAAGAAATTGCAGAAGCGTTGTCTTTGGGCGAACAAGTGATTTTATTTCAAAACAGGCGAGGATATTCGCCTATTATTGAGTGTTTGACTTGCGGGCATGTTCCGCACTGTCAGCAATGCGATGTAAGTTTGACTTTTCACAAGCATAAAAACCAATTGCGTTGTCATTATTGTGGCTATTCCATAGCAAAACCAACGCACTGTCATAGTTGTTCGAGTATTGATCTGACTACAAAAGGATTTGGTACAGAACAAATTGAGCAGGAATTAGTTTCTCTTTTTCCGAAAGCCAAAACCGGCAGAATGGATCAGGATACGACGCGCGGAAAATTTGGTTTTGAAAAAATAATCGATTCCTTCAAAAATCGTGAAATAGATATATTGGTAGGAACGCAAATGCTGGCAAAAGGTTTAGATTTTGATAATGTTAGCCTTGTCGGAATTATGAATGCTGACAATATGCTGCATCATCCTGATTTTAGAGCTTTTGAACGCAGTTTTCAGATGATGACGCAAGTGGCCGGAAGAGCCGGAAGGTCTGAAAAACAGGGGAAAGTTATCATTCAAACTTACAATCCAAATCATAATACAATTCAGCAGGTTACAACCCATAATTATATAGGTATGTATAAAGAGCAATTGTATGACAGGCAAATTTATAAATATCCACCTTATTTCAGAATTATAAAGCTGACATTGAAACATCGAGATTTTGATAAACTGAAAGAAGGATCGATGTGGTTGTATCAGGTTTTGAGTCAAAATCTGAATATGCCGGTTTTAGGTCCGGAAGAACCTGCAATAAGCAGAATCAGAAATGAATACATCAGAACTATTTTAATTAAGATTCCGCAAAATCTGCCATTAGGAGGCACAAAAAAAACTATTCAGAAAATGTTGAATAGTTTTGAGGCGGTTGCTCAGTACAGAGCTATAAAAGTTATTGCTAACGTCGATTTTTATTAATTATGACGAAGTTGATAATGCTTTTACCAAATCTTCTTTTTTGTTTCGGCTTAAAGGAATTTTAGTAATTCCAATTTCTGCAAACTTGCTATTAAAACGCTCAACCTTATCTATATTAATAATATACGATTTGTGTACGCGAATAAATTTGTCTTTCGATAAATCATTCTCAAAAGATTTCATTGTCGAAAGTACAAGGTTACTGTCATCTTCAGTTACAACTCTTACATAATCTCCAAAAGCTTCAATCCATTTGATTTTAGCCGTGAATATTTTAAGTTTTTTAAGATTACTTTTGATGAAAATATGTTCGCCTTCCTCTTCTTTAACTTCTTTTTTAAGTAAGTGCATGTCGATTGCTCTTTTTACAGATGCATTAAATCGATCTACAGCAATAGGTTTTTGAAGATAATCGGTAGCATCATAATCAAATGCTTTTAGTGCATATTCAGCCTTAGAAGTGATAAATATAATTTGCGGTTTAGATTTTAAACCGTCAAGGAAATCAAAACCATTAATAACAGGCATTTCTATATCGAGAAATATTAAATCAATATTATTTAAAGAGATACAACTTTTAGCTTCAATTGCGTTTGAAAAGTCCCCTATAAGATGCAAACCAGGATGATTATTTACTAATTTAGCAATAATTGTCCTCTGAATAGAACTATCATCTACAACAACACAATTTAGTTTCATAAGATTTAAATTTAGAATAAATTCAGGATAGCAATAGTAAATATATTATTATTTTAGTAAAAAAACTAAAATTGGGCTTATTTTTTTACAGTATAACGAATAAACGTAAAAAAGTGTTGTTTATATAAATTAAATGGTTACTTTTGCACCCAATTTTAACAAATAAATATTATATTTATGAATCAATATGAAACTGTTTTCATTTTAAATCCCGTTTTATCTGAGGTTCAGGTAAAGGAAACAGTAACGAAATTTGAAGAATTTCTTACTAGTAGAGGAGCTGAAATGGTATCAAAAGAGGATTGGGGTCTGAAAAAAATGGCTTACGAAATCCAAAACAAAAAAAGTGGTTTTTATCACCTTTTTGAGTACAAAGTGGCTGGAGAAGTTCTAATCGCTTTTGAAACTGAATTTAGACGTGACGAAAGAGTTATGCGTTTCTTAACTGTAAGTTTAGATAAACATGCTATTTCTTGGGCTGAAAGAAGAAGAACTAAATTAAAATCTACTAAAGCTTAATTATTATGTCTACAATAGAGCAATCTGCAAAAGGAAAAAAAGACGGAGATATCAGATATCTAACGCCTTTAAACATTGAAACTAACAAAACAAAAAAATATTGTCGTTTCAAAAAATCAGGAATCAAATATATCGATTATAAAGATGCTGATTTCTTATTGAAATTCGTTAATGAGCAAGGAAAAATTCTTCCTCGTCGTTTAACCGGAACTTCATTAAAATACCAAAGAAAAGTTTCTGTAGCTGTAAAAAGAGCTCGTCACTTAGCTTTAATGCCATACGTGGCCGATTTATTAAAATAATATTAAACAATAGTTGTTGGTTTCCGGTCAGATGGAACCTAACTTCTCAATTATAAGGACAACAACATGGAGCTTATTTTAAAACAAGACGTACAGAACCTAGGATTTAAAGATGATGTAGTATCTGTAAAAGCTGGTTACGGTCGTAACTTTTTAATCCCTCAAGGTTTTGCTGCATTAGCAACTCCTTCTGCTAAAAAAGTTTTAGCTGAAAACCTAAAACAAAGAGCACACAAAGAAGCTAAAGTGGTTGCTGATGCAAAAGCATTAGCTGAAACTTTAAAAGCTCTTGAAATTAAACTTACTGCAAAAGCTGGTGGAGAGAAACTTTTTGGTTCTATCACTAACATCGACATTGCTGAAGCATTAGAGAAATCTGGTAATGGTATTGATAGAAAATTCATCACTAGCGGTATCGTTAAACGTACTGGTAAATATACAGCAAGTATTCGTTTACACAGAGATGTTATCGTTGAATTACCATACGAGATTATCGCTGAAAAATAACATTTTGTTAACTTCTTGTTAATAAAATATAAAAATCACTCTTTGGAGTGATTTTTTTTTGCCTAATTTTGAGGGAAATAACTCACTCAAACCAGGAAAATGAAAAAAATCTTTGCATTAATGTTATGTGTGTTTGGTCTCGCCGTAGTCACGGCACAAACTACGACTTCGAGTATTAAGGGTATCGTAAAAAGTTCGACAAACGAACTGTTACCCGGAGCTGGTATTTTGGCAGTTCATACTCCAACCGGAACTAAATATTCAGCTGTTTCCAATGAAGATGGAAGGTTTAATATTTTAAACATGAGAATTGGCGGTCCTTATAAAATTACAGTGACTTTTGTAGGGTTTCAAAATCAGGAATATAATGATGTATATCTTGATTTGGGAAAACCATTTAATCTGGATGTTCAATTGGCCGACGAGAGTCAGGCACTTGAAGAAGTTAAAATTACTGCTAAAGATAAAGTTTTTAAAAGTGGCAAAACAGGTGCTGAAACTACAATTGGTAGAAGAGAATTAACAGCATTGCCTACAATTTCAAGATCTGCAGAAGATTTTACACGTTTAGAGCCAACTGCAAGTGGTGGATCTTTTGGTGGAAGAAATGATCAGTATAATAATTACTCTCTGAATGGAGCTGTATTTAATAATCCGTTTGGATTGGATGCTGCAACTCCCGGAGGACAAACAGGTGCACAGCCTATCTCATTAGATGCGATCGAACAAATTCAGGTGGCAACTGCTCCTTATGATGTTACCTTATCTGGTTTTACCGGAGCTTCAGTAAATGCTGTTACAAAATCCGGAACCAACGAAATTCACGGAACAGCTTATGCGTTTTACAGAAATCAGGATTTGACGGGTGATAAAATTAAAGGAGAAAAAATCTTTGTACCCTCTTTAGAGCAGACTCAGGCTGGATTTAGTTTGGGAGCTCCAATTATAAAAGACAAATTATTTATTTTTGGAAATTTTGAAATTGATAAAAGAAGTGATCTTGGGTCTAATTTTGTTGCCAATAACAACGACGGCGTTACCGGAATTAATGAATCTAGAGTTTTAGAATCTGATTTAATTGCGGTTTCTAAAGCATTGTCTGATTTAGGATATAATACGGGTGCTTATCAGGGTTTTAAACACGAATCTAATTCAAGCAAGGGAATTATTAAATTAGATTGGAATATTAATGATAATCATAAGCTAGCTGTTATTTATAACTTTCTGGATGCTTCAAAAGATAAACCTGCTCACCCGACAGCATTAGGTTTTAGAGGACCAAATGCTTCTATTTTACAATTCCAAAATTCAGGATATCAAATTAATAATAAATTAAGTTCTTTTTTAGTAGAGTTGAATTCAAAATTTAGTGAATCGGTTTCAAACAAATTACAGGCTGGTTACACTCATTTTGATGATTACAGAGTTCCGTTTTCTACTCCGGCTCCCGTAATTAATATTCAGGATGGAGCTGGTTCTAACTACATTATTGCAGGACACGAGCCGTTTTCTATTAATAATACGTTAGATCAAAAAGTAATTCAAATTACTGATAATTTATCATATACTGTTGGTAAACATGCTTTTACTTTTGGAACTTCTTTTGAGAAATTCAAGTTTGCCAATTCATTTAACTTAACGGGTTATGATAAATTTCGCAATCCAGCAACAGATCCTGTTCCTTATTATGGTACTTTTAGTCCTTATGCAAGTGTGGCAGACTTTTTGGCGGATGCAGCTTTACCACCTGCTTCTAGTTCTTTGGCTCAAAATTTACAATATGCTCAGGATGTGAATGCTTCTAAAAGTCAATTTGCAGTCGGAAGTGATGGCGGATGGAAACTGGCAGAACTAAACGTAGGACAATTAGCTTTTTATGCTCAGGATGATATCAGCTTAAGCGACGATTTTAAATTGTCTCTAGGTTTAAGAATTGATAAACCTTTATATTTTAATACTGCAGATTTAATTCAAAAATATATTGATACAGACAATGGTGGAGCAGGAAGAAATAATGATATTAATTACTATAATCCTCAAACTGGTCAGGCGGATTTTAAATTAATCTCAACAGATTTACCAAGTGACAGAATTTTATGGTCACCTAGAGTTGGGTTTAACTGGGATGTAAAAGGCGATGCAACTTCGCAACTTCGTGGAGGATCTGGAATTTTTACAGGAAGAATTCCGTTTGTTTGGTTAGGAAATCAGGTGAGTGGTGCTGATGATGGTTACTTGCAGATTATGGATCCGGATTATAAATGGCCGCAAGTATGGAGAACAAGCTTAGGTTATGATCATCGATTTGAAAGTAATTATATTGTAACGCTTGATTTATCACTTAATAAAGATATTAATGCAGTGCATGTGCAAAACTGGGGATTAAAACCTCCAACAGGAACATTGGCAGGTGTAGATAACAGATTAATTTATACAGCAACAGACCATGGAGCAAACAATGCTTATGTAATGACAAATTCAGACAAGGGAAGTGCTTTTAATGCTTCTGTTAAGGTACAGAAAACATTTGAAAACGGATTATACGCCAGTGTGGCCTATAATTATTTAAAATCAAAAGATGTTAACTCTATTGAGGCTGAAATTACAGGAGATGCTTTTTCTTTTAATCCGGCACTAGGAAATGTAAATAATGATGTGCTTTCGAATTCTAAATATGGCGATAATCATCGTTTTATTGGAGTTGCTTCTAAAAAATGGAAATACGGAAAAGATAAATGGGCAACTACAGTTTCTACGTTTTTAGAATATGCTCAGGGAGGTCGTTTCAATTATACTTACGGAGGTGATATAAATGGAGATGGTTCTTCGGTAAATGATTTAATTTATATACCAACAACAACAGAAATAGGTCAAATGACTTTTAGCGCGCCTGGACAAGCTGAGGCTTTTGATAAATTCATTTCGCAGGATAAGTATATGAAGGACAGAAGAGGACAGTATGCAGAGCGATATGGAGCAATTTCTCCGTGGAGAGGCAGATGTGATCTAAAATTAATGCAGGATTATAATTTTAAATATTCTTCGACATCTGAGAAAACAAACACAATTCAGTTTAGTATCGATATTTTGAATTTCGGGAATTTATTAAATTCTGATTGGGGTGTTGTACAGGTTCCAACCAGCGTTCAGCCAATTGGAGTTACAGTTGCTGGAAATACACCAACGTATACTTTCAATAATACGCAGACTAAAACCTTTAGTTATGATGCTAGTTTAACGTCGAGATGGCAAGCTCAATTTGGTATCAGATACATTTTTTAGTAAAGTAAAAAAAGTTGTAAATTTGCCCTCGCATTTGCGAGGGCTTTTTTATGTATTATACTAAAGTTTTAAAAATTACCTAAACTCTTTACAGAGTGTTTAAATACAAATAAATAAATGAAATACGCAAGACTAACAAAAGAGCAATTTGATGAGTTACACGCAGAATTTGCTAACTTTTTGGCATCACAGGCAATTGATAAAGCAGAATGGGATACTATTAAAGTAAATAAACCGGAAGTTGCTGAGCAGGAACTGGATGTTTTTTCAGATTTAATATGGGAAGGAGTTTTATCAAGAGCAGAGTTTTTAGAGCATTTCTCTAAAAGCCACATTTTTTTGTTTCAGTGTTTTGAGAATCATGTACAATCTATAGTGTTGAAATCATTAGTTCCTGAAACTGATTTTTTGACTAAGGAAGGGTTGCAATGGTTGAGCGATAATATGTTTACAGAAACTATTGAAATGAAAGTGGGGAAGAAAGTTTTTACTGAAGACAGGAACACTTCTATCTTTGAATTGATTCAGCAAGGCGCTTTTTTAAGTGACGGACAACTGTTTACACAGATAAATACGATTATAGAATCGTAATTTTTCCAATTATAAAGTATTTAAAAGGTAAATGATTGATGTTAAATTGTTTACCTTTTTTAGGTTTTTTAACTTTTGTTTAAACTTTATTACTTTTATATCCCCGTATTTTTACGCTTTTTTTTCGAATACTGCAAGAAATCGATGTAGTTCAATATTTCTGTAGGTTTTACTTTTCAAATATTTTTTTATCCTTGAATTACAGGTGCTTATAAATATAAATAAGTAGTCTTTTTCTTTCTTTTTTAAATTTTTATAAAAAAAACTTAATTTTTTTGTAATTTTTATAATACTTCGATTTCTGTTGTTATGCCTTTATTTTTCTGATATTTTGACCATTCTTTGTTTTGTTAGAATTTATAAAATTTAAAAAAATAAGAATTTTATGCTTGTTTTGTATTTTGGTTTTTCTTAATTTTAATAAAAGAAAAGGTTAAACAAAATGTTTTATTCTCTTTTTGAAAAGACATATTATTTTACCTAATTAAACTAAATTAAAAGCAGAATTTTAAATAAACTTAATTCATCTACTTATGGAATTGAAAACTACTCTCCTTATCAAGTTTGCGTTAAGTCTTCTTATTATTTTAGCTTTATTTTTTACTCTTTGGGATAAATTAAAATTTGTCTTAAAATTCAATTTTAATTCGATAGCAAACTTGTTCTATAAATTTACACATTCAGGCAGCTTTTTATTTCCAAACCCCGGTTGGTGTTCTGGAAACGAAAAGCATTCTTATGTTTAATTTTTAAATAAATTGCTTTTTATTAAAAATTCATGATTCAATTTTTGGACGTTATTTTCAAATAGAAAAAATTATAAATTGCCTAATCAACTTTTTATAATATTGAATTATACTCTATATTAAATTCCCCCCTTACATTATTATCTAACATAAATTTTCTTTATGAAAATTATTAATGGTACAAATCACTCCGTTTGGAAGATTGATTCAGGTCAATATTTTCCAGAAGTTTCGACGCATCTTTTACTCAAAGGGGATAAAAAATGCTCTCAAGTATATTTTTATATACTTAATACAACATGATTTTTTATAAAATCTAATTTAAAGTCTTGGTAAAACAAGATTTAAAATTTCGTGTTAACTAATTGATTATTAATGTTTTTTATAATTGCCTAAGCATATGTGCTTATTGCAACAAGTGTTTTATTGTCCATTTTCTAATCTTCCAAATTATGAAAAAATTCTTTACTTTTTGTAATCTCCTCGCTCAGAGGAGATTATTAGGACTATTTTATTTATTGTTTTTATGTAGTAATGCATTTGCGCAAACTGTTTGCAGACCCGTTTCTCAAACTAATTCGCAAGGTGGATTGTTATGTATTGGCTTAAATGTAGATAGTCCTGCCAGCGCATATGATAATGACGCGGGCTTAACGACTTTTGCAACTCTGACAAATGCTGTTGGAGTTGGGTGTTTTGTTGAAGAAACACTAACCCTGAATCAGACGGCAAAAGCCGGAGATCAGGTTGTACTTTATATAGGTACAGGAAATGGTTTATTAGATGTAAGTTTACTATCTAATGCCACTATTCAAACTAAGCTTTCCGGAGCAAATGTAGGTCCAAGAGTAGCGATAAACAGCCCGCTTTTGAATCTGAATTTATTGTCCGGAAATACAGTTGCCGCCGTAAGCTATACCTTAACAGGAGATACCAATCAGGTACAAGTTCAGGTGGGCGGACTTTTAAGTCTTCTTGTAAATTTACGAATTTATGATGTTCGTTTACAATTTGCAAATCCAACAGTAACGGGAGGTTTAACACAAACTGTATGTGCGGGCAATGCCACTACACTTACAGCTACTCCTGCTGCAGGAACTACATTAGCGTGGTATAGTTCTGCCACATCTCCAACAGCCTTAATAACTGGAAACAGTTATACAACTCCTGTTTTAACTGCTAATACTACCTATTATATAGGAGTAACAAGAGCTGCAGGTTGTGAAAGTAACGAAAGAGTTCCGGTTGTACTTAACGTATCAAATCCTGTTGCTCCGGTAATTAATTCTTCGGGCACGACAATATGTTCAACAGGCGCAACACAACAAACTACGTTATCAGTAATTAACCCGATCCCGGGAACTACTTACAATTGGTATAATGTAAACACGGGCGGCGTAGCTTTAGCTTCCGGCACAACATATTCTCCAACTGTGCCTCTGGGAACGACAAGTTTTTACGTTGAGGCTGCAATAGGAAGTTGTTTGGCTCCGGCAAGAACTCAGGTGAATGTAATTTCGAATGCAGTTCCGGCCTTACCAACTGTTTTAACGCAAAGTGTAACAATACAATCCGGACAAAATGCAACATTAAGTGCTACAGCTCCGGCAGGAGTTATACTAAATTGGTATGATGTAGCTACAGGAGGTGCAGCATTAGCAACGAATACTTCTACATATACAACGTCAGTTTTAATGGCTACAAAAACATTTTATGTTGAGGCTCAAAGTGCTTCAGGAAATTGTGTGAGTGCAACAAGAGTTCCGGTAACGGTAACAGTTCAGCCTTCAGCTTTAGGAGGATGTTTACAAGCCAATAGCCAGCAAACAGTTCAAAATGGATTGTGTTTACTGTGCAGTAGCACCAATCCTAATTTTTCTGTTGACGGAAATGCTGCAACTGCAGCCAGACTTTCGGTACTTGTTGGTTTATTAAACGGATGGGTTCAACAAACACTGCAATTTAATAATCCTGGTAAAGCAGGTGATATTGTTGATGTAGAGTTGGAATTACCAGGCGGACTAGCTGATTTGTCTTTATTAGGTGCTGTTACTTTGGCAACTTATAATGGAGCAACGTATAATAATGACAGAATTCAAATTACCAATCCTTTAATTACACTTCAATTACTTACCGGAGATCGTTTTAGAGCCAGTGTAGTTGCAGGCGCTAATTTTGATCGTGTTGAGATTCGATTAGGAGGACTGGCAACAGTACTTACAAGTCTGGATATTTATCAGGCAAGTTATAGATATAAAGCACCAACAATTTCAGGTAACACAACAATTTGTAGCGGACAAACAGCTACTTTGCTTGCAAATCTTGCTGTTGGTGAAACTATTAATTGGTATAGTGCAGCTACAGGAGGTGCTTCTCTAGCAGCGACAGCTGCTTTTACAACACCAGTTTTAAATGCTGCAACAACTTATTATATAGAAATAGCCAGAAATGGTTGTGTAAATAGTGAGCGTTTTCCAGTTTTAATTTCAGTTGATAATCCTGTTGCGCCAACTATTGCAACTGCAGGGACAACAATTTGTAGCGGACAAACTACCACATTAAATGTACAGGCACCAGTTGCTGGAACAGATTATAGATGGTATGATGCAGCTTCTGGTGGAACTTTATTATTTACAGGAAATGCTTTTACAACACCAAATTTAACTGCTAATACCAATTATTTTGTAGAAGCAGGAATTGGAAGTTGTACTAACTCAGCCCGTACTCAGGTAACAGTTACAGTTAATCCTTTACCTTCTGCACCAATTCCGGCATCGTCTAACGTAATAATTCAATCAGGGCAAAGTGTAACTTTACAAGTTTCAAGTCCGGAATCAAACGTTACATTCGACTGGTATGATGTACCTACTAACGGAACAGCATTAGCTTCAGGCACAAATACATTTACAACACCTGTCCTTACTGCAAATAAAACCTATTATGTTGCGGCAAGAGGAACAGTATCAGGTTGTACAAGTAGTACAAGAGTTGCCATTAATGTCATAATAAGTAATTTTATCAGTACTTGTTTACAGGTAAATTCACAAGTAACGAGTAGAGGAGGATTAACAGGATGTCTATTGTGTACTTCTGCAAACGATGGGGCTTCTGCTGATGGAAATTCAGCAACCGCGGCAAATCTTTCTGTAGTTGCTGGTTTAGTAAATGATTATATGCAACAAATGCTAACATTTTCTACTCCGGGACAAGCAGGCGATATTATAGATGTTGAATTAGGAATTCCAGCCGGAATTATCAATGTGAGTGCTCTTTCTTATATTAGTTTAAGAAGTTATAATGGAGCAACAGCAAATAATGATCAGGTAAATGTGGGTTCATTAGTAAATGTTCAATTATTATCATCGACTCGCTTAAAAGCAAGTTTTGTAGCAGGCGGACCTTTTACAGCTGTAGAAGTTAGATTAGGAGGCGTGGCAACAGTTCTAACAAGTTTAGACATTTATGGAGCTTCATACAGATTTAAAGATGCTACGATTACAGGTGCTACAACTCCAATTTGTAGTGGTCAAATTGTTAATTTAGCAGCTACTTCGACAGTAGTAGGAGAGACATTTAAATGGTATGATTCAGCAAATGCAGGAACAGAGCTTTCTGCTGTATCAACTTACACTCCATCTCCAAATTTAACAGCTAGTACAACATTTTATGTAGAAGCAACACGTGGCGGAACTTGTATTAATAGCGTTCGTCAGCCTGTTACGGTTACGGTATCACCATTTGCAACAGCTGCAGATATTACAATTACAAGTCCTTTAGAAGCATCATGTGCCGGAGAAGTTGTATTATCTCCAACCTCTGCTTTGGCCGGAGCACAATTTATATATTATACCGATCAAAATAAGACTGTAGAAATTGTAAACGGAACAGTGGGGGCAATAACTTATTCTAAAGATCCGACAACAGGAGCATTAAGCATTACAGGACTTACTGCTGTCGGAGCACCTTACAACTATTATGTTTCTGTTACAAATGCAGCAACATGCGAAAATACGGCTACTACTTTAGCGCAGGTAACGGTTAATTATCCAACTGTTACAACCTTAGCAGTCACTTCGCCTTTAGTGGGTTGTGGAACTGTAAATTTAGGATCTGCGATTGTAGGTTTAGATACAACAGGAAATACAACCTATACTTTTTATGATTCATTAAATAATGTTCTACCTGCAAATGCTGCAGCAAACATAAATACAAGTGGTGTTTACTCCATTCAGGCTCAGGTTAATGGTATTACATGTCCATCTGTAAAACTACCGGTAACAGTTACGATTAATGCTTTACCAACTTTAACAGTAACACCATCAATATCAGTAAATGCTGGTTCTGATGTGCCATTAACTGCAATATCAGATGGAACATTAGCTTGGTTTGATCCACAAGGAAATGCTTTAACAGGCCCTCCATTTTCAACAGGCGTATTAAATACTCCGGGAGTTTATACTTATACAGTTATAGCAAGTAATGCTAATTGTTCAAGAACAGGAACAGTTTCTATTAATGTTATAGATCCAAATAGCTGTCAATTATTGGCTGAAAGAGTTTATGCAACTGCGCAAACTTCTGGTTCAATTATTACAGGAGCAGTTTCTAACGGAGCAAACGCTGTTGATGGAAATACTCAAACTTACTCTACCATTACAACAGGACTTGGACTTTTAGGAGTTGGAACTACATGGCAAAATTTAACCTGGCCAGCTAACATTGTAAAAGGAACTCCGGTGACTATTAAATTAGGTTCAGAATATAGTGGAGTAGCGGTTGGACAAAATCTAACAGTAATTGGGACTAAAAACGGAGTTGATATCGGGACTATGCAATCTGTTTCAGGAGCATTATTGAATTTATTATCAGGTGATAATTCTTTCGAATATACTTTTGTACCGGCAAATGGTTCCGGGCCACAAGATTATGATGGAATAAGAATTCAGTCAGCATCTTTATTGAGTGTTGCTCAAAACACAAGAGTTTATGATGCTTATTATACAAGACAAGTTCCAACCATAACTTGTACACCGGGAGATATTCAGGATGTTCATTATGGAGCGAGCGATTTAGGAGTAGGAGCAGTTACTGCTACAGTAGGTGTTAGTGATGCATTTAATGTTGCAGATAATGATATTACAACTTTTGCTACAATGTATAGAGCTGTTGGAGTTCTTGCTGCAGCAGACTTAACAGTTGCGTTTAAAACGCCATCTATTGCAAGTGATACTTTAAGAATAGTGGTTTCAAGACCAGGACCTCTTTTAGATTTAAATGCTCTTGCAGGATTTAGCATTCAGCGTTATTTAGGTAATGTAGCGGTTGGTGCGCCAATTCAAAATACAAGTTCATTATTAAGTTTAAGAGTTTTACCTGGAACTACTTTAGCTACTGTACTTTTATCTTCTTTACCAGAACCTTATGATAGAGTTAGAATTCGTTTTGGAGGAGTCTTAGGAGTTTTAGAAGGTTTGAGAGTTCATACTGTAGATCGTGTAGCGAATACTACAGTTATAGGAGGAGATCCTAATAACAAAGTTATAGTTTGTCCGGGTGCAGCAATTACTCTTCAGATACCTGCAGATGCCTGTTCAACTTACAGATGGTATGATTCGCCAACCGGAGGTACAGTTTTAGCCAATGGTGTTACTTATACAATTCCGGCTAATTTACCTGCAGGAATTTACAAATATTATGTACAACCGGTACGTTACACTTGCGAAGCATTAGCAAGAGGAGAAGTTACGGTTGAGGTAAAAGCTTCCAGCGCTGAACCTGCTTTAACAGCTATTACGTTAAATGGAGCTGCCACAACTTCAATTTGTTCTCCAACAGGAACCGTAACTTTAGCAACAAGCGTAAGTGGAACGCCAGTATTAACAAACCCAATTTTCTACTGGTATAGTTTTAACGGAACAACAAGTCAGTTAATTCCGGGAGAAACAACTTCTCAATTGGTTATAAATGGATTAACACCGGGAACATATACTTATTTTGTGGGAGTTAGTTCAGATGAGTTTTGTGAAACTGCAGCAGCAGACAGAAAACAAATAACATTTACAATATTGCCTCCATCAGTTGCAACTGATATTGTAGTTACTGATGTAGCAGTTTGTCACAATGTGCCTGCATCATTAACGCCAACGGCAAGTGCATTAACAAATCCGGTATTTACTTGGTATTTAGATGTAAATAAAACACAGCCAATAACAAGTGGAGCAGTTATAGGCGGAGTAACCTATACAATTAATGCTACAGGAGTTTTAACTGCAACAGGTTTAACTCGTGCTATGAGCCCGGCTACTTATTATGTTGCAGTTTCAAGTACTACTACTTGTGAGAATATTGCAGGAACGCTTCAAACAGCAAATATTATAGTAAATGATCCAAATACGCCAACAACATTAGATACTACACAAGATTTTTGTTTAGTGAATGCACCAACATTTGCTAATATCCAAGTGAATGAAGCTAATGTAATTTGGTATACAACAGCAACAGGCGGAACAGCAATTCCGGCAACAACTGCTTTAACAAGTGGAGTTTATTACGGAGCTGTTTTAGATCCGGTAACAAGTTGTGAAAGTTCAGTACGTTTACAAGTTACCATTAGTGTAACCGATCCTGGCACACCAACAACTACAGATACTACACAAGATTTCTGTTTAGTAAATGCACCAACAGTTGCCAACATTCAGGTAAACGAGCCAAATGTGGTTTGGTATAGCGCAGCAACAGGTGGAACAGCTATTGTACCAACAACGGCATTAGCAAACGGAATTTACTACGGAGCAATTGTAGATCCGGTTACAACTTGTGAAAGCGCTGTAAGATTAGCAGTTACAATTACAATTACTGATCCTGCTACGCCAACAACTACAGATACTACACAAGATTTCTGTTTAGTAAATGCGCCAACAGTGGCAAACATTCAGATAAACGAACCAAATGTGGTTTGGTATAGCGCAGCAACTGGTGGAACAGCACTTCCACCAACAACCGCCTTAGCAAATGGAATATATTACGGAGCTATTTTAGATCCAACAACAGGTTGTGAAAGTTCAATTCGTTTAGCAGTTACCATTACTGTAACTGATCCGGGAACCCCAACGACTACAGATACTACGCAAGACTTCTGTTTAATAAATGCTTCAACAGTTGCGAACATTCAGGTGAATGAGCCAAATGTAGTTTGGTACAGTACATTAACTGGAGGAATAGCGCTTGCGCCAACAACTGTACTTACAAGCGGAGTTTATTATGGAGCTATTTTGGATCCTGTAACAACTTGCGAAAGTGCGACAAGATTAGCGGTTACAATAACAGTAAACGATCCTGGCATACCAACAACTACAGATACTACACAAGATTTTTGTTTAGTAAATGCGCCAACGGTTGCCAACATTCAGGCAAACGAGCCAAATGTGGTTTGGTATAGCGCAGCAACAGGTGGAACAGCAATTGCACCAACAACGGCATTAGCAAACGGAATTTACTACGGAGCTATTGTAGATCCTGTTACAAATTGTGAAAGTGCTGTAAGATTAGTAGTTACAATTACAATTACTGATCCTGTAACGCCAACCACTACAGATACTACACAGGATTTCTGTTTAGTTAATGCGCCAACGGTTGCCAGCATTCAGGTAAACGAACCAAATGTAGTTTGGTATAGCGCAGTAACTGGCGGAACAGCAATTGCATCAACAACAGTATTAGCAAATGGAATATATTATGGAGCTATTTTAGATCCAACAACAGGTTGTGAAAGTTCAATTCGTTTAGCGGTTACTATTAGTGTAACTGATCCGGGAACCCCAACTACTACAGATACTACGCAAGATTTCTGTTTAATAAACGCTTCAACAGTTGCGAACATTCAGGTGAATGAACCAAATGTAGTTTGGTACAGCACATTAACTGGAGGAACAGCGCTTGCACCAACAACTGTACTAACAAGTGGAGTTTATTATGGAGCTATTCTGAATCCTGTAACAACTTGTGAAAGTGCAATAAGATTAGCAGTTACATTAACAGTAACAGATCCGGGCACGCCAACTACAACACATAATACTCAGGATTTCTGTATAACTAATGCGCCAACGGTTGCTAATATTCAGGTAAACGAGCCAAATGTAGTTTGGTATAGTACAGCAACAGGCGGAACAGCCATTGCACCAACAACTGCCTTAGCAAACGGAATTTATTACGGAGCAATTGTAGATCCGGTAACAGGCTGCCAAAGTCTAACAAGATTGATAGTAACAGTAACGATCAATAATCCTACTGCAACACCAACTACAAATGCAGCAACTCAAAACTTCTGTTCAATAAATGCACCAACGGTTGCTAATATTCAGGTAAATGAGGCTAATGTAGTGTGGTATGCTACACCAACAGGAGGAACAGCAATACCTGCAACAACAGCTTTAGCGACAGGTACGTATTACGGAGCTATTGCAAGCGCAATAGGTTGTGAAAATGCTTTAAGATTAGTAGTAACAGTAAATGTAAATACACCTGGTACAGTTACCACAACAAGCACAACACAAACATTCTGTTTATCAAAAGCACCAACAATTGCAGACATTCAGGTAAATCAGCCAAATGTGGTTTGGTACGCTACTGCAACAGGAGGAACTCCATTAGCAGCAAATACATTGCTTACTGCAGCTACATATTATGCTACTTTACTTAGTAACACGACAAACGGTTGTGACAACGCTACACGTTTAGCCATAACAGTTGGATTTGAAAATGATGCATTGTATCAAATTACTGCAAGTGACAATACACCATGTGTTTTCCAGGGAATTACTTATTCAATTGCAAATGGAAAATCAGATTATGTTTGGTCTGTTAGCACAACCGGAACTATAACTTCAGGAGGTGGTAGTACTGACGGAACAGTAACCGTTTCATGGGGAGATGTTGGTGCCGGAACAGTATCGGTAACGTATACCAATACATGCGATGAAACTACTACAAAAACATTAAATGTTACAGTAGCTACATGTTCAGATCTTACAATAACCAATACAGTTAGTAATCCAACTCCAAATTTTGGAGATGAAATTGTCTTTACAGTAACAGTAAATAACGTTGGAGAAGGAATAATTAATAACGTAATTGTTAGTGATTTAATTCCAAGTGGATACGAATTAGTATCAACATCTACATCAAGCGGAGTGTATGATCCTTTAACCGGACTTTGGACAATTCCAACCTTAAATCCGGGCGAAAGCGAAACACTTCAAATTAGAGTTATTGTAATGCCAAGCGGTGAATATACAAACGTAGCAACTATAGAAATTTCAACTCCTTTAGATGTTGATCCAACAAATAATACAGCTTCGGCTTTTGTTGAACCAATTTGTTTAACCGTTTATAACGAGTTTACTCCAAATAGCGACGGTGCAAATGATCTTTTCAGAATTGACTGTATCGAATCATATCCAAACAATGAACTAAAAGTTTATAACAGATATGGTGCATTAGTATACAGCAAAAAGAAATACGAAAATGATTGGGACGGAACAGCCAATGTATCAGGAGTTATAAATAGAGGAGATATGTTGCCTACTGGTACTTATTTTTATGTGATAGACATTGGAGACGGAACGGTTAAAAAAGGATGGTTATCTATAATGAGATAAGCACCATTATTAATCATCTAATTAATTAAACTAAATAAGTATCGTTATGAAACTATATATAAAATCATTAGAAACATATTTAATCATAATATGTTCTATTATAACATTCAGTGCGAGTGCACAACAAGATCCCGAGTATACACAATATATGTATAATACTATGGCGGTAAATCCGGCTTATGCCGGGTCTACCGGTAATTTAGAAGCAGCACTTTTGTATCGTTCACAATGGATTGGTATTGATGGCGCGCCTGAAACACAATCGTTCTCTATTCACGGACCACTTTTAAATGAGAATATCGGTTTAGGATTAAGTGTCGTAAATGACAAAATTGGTCCATCGAATGAGTTGTATGTTGACGGAAATTTTGCCTATTCAATACCTCTTGGATATGAAAAAAGACTGGCATTCGGACTTAAAGCCGGTATGCGCATGCTAAACGTGGATTGGTCTAAAGGTAGATACTACAATAACAACGATGTTTTATTAAACCAAAACATCGATAACCAAATGAAGTTAGCCGTTGGAGCAGGTATTTATTATTATACAGATAAGTGGTATTTAGGAGTTTCGATTCCTAGTTTTATAGAAAATCGCTATTATGATGATGTGCAGGAATCGATAGATTACGATCGTTTGCATTATTATTTAATGGGAGGATATGTTTTTGATTTGAGTCCGAATTTAAAATTCAAGCCTGCATTTTTAGTAAAAGCAGTAAGCGGAGCGCCAATTACTGCTGATGTATCGGCGAATTTTATGATTGCGGAAAAATTTGTAATTGGCGGAGCGTATAGAACAGATGATTCTGTAAGCTTACTAGCAGGTTTTCAAATTTCCAGAAGTTTTTACATCGGATATGCATTTGATTATACCGTGAGCGACCTGAATAAATACAACGACGGTTCACACGAAATCATATTGCGTTATCAGTTTAACAAAGGTGAAAGCAAAATTAAATCCCCTCGATTCTTCTAAAAAACAATCCTATGAAAAAATTATATATACTTAGTTTAGTATTGAGTTTTACGATTTGTTTTGCTCAAAAAACTAATTTAAAAAAGGCCGATGCATTGTTCAAAAACTATTCTTATGTAGATGCTTCAAAAGCTTACGAAGAAATTTTACAAAACATTAAAAATCCATCCGCCCAAACGTTAAAAAATGCCGCCGACTCGTATTACTTTATTTCAGATGGTCGAAATGCACTCAAATGGTATAAAAAATTATACGAAGTACAAGGCAATAATTTAACCGATATTTACTATCTGCGTTACATTCAGTCGCTAAAAGCAGTTATGGATTACGACGAAGCAGATAAAATGACCAAAGAATATCTCACCAAAAAAGGAGATCAGAAAGAGATAAACAGATATGTTGCCCAAAAGAATCAATTAGATAGTTTGTCTAAAGCAAAATCACTTTACACGATTAAAAATCTTGACATTAATACCAGTAAATCAGATTTTGGAGCTACTTTTTTTCTGGAGAAAATTGTTTTTACCTCTGCGAGGGATACGACAAAATTTAGCGAAAAACTGTATACCTGGAACAATCAGCCCTTTCTAAACCTTTATGTGGCCGAAAGAAATCCTGCCGATGGAAGCTTATTCAATGAAACTGTGTTTTTACCAAACGTAATGACAAAGTATCATGAAGCAACAGCCACTTTTGATGCCGGTGGAAAAACAATTTATTACTCTACCAATATCGTTAAAAAGAATAAATTGGTTGTAGACGAAACAAAAACCAATAATTTTAAAATTGTTAAAGGCGATATTATAGATAATAAGTTAGAAAATCCGCAAACTGTTTTCTTTAGCAGCGATGATTATTCGGTTGGACATCCTTCTTTAAGTGAAGACGGAAAATGGCTTTTCTTCGCATCAGATATGCCGGGTGGAGTTGGGGAAACAGATTTATATTATGTAAAAATTGCAGCCGACGGTACAATGAGTTCTCCTGTAAATCTGGGACCAAAAATCAATACACTAGGAAATGATCTTTTTCCATTTTTTCGAAACGGAAAACTTTATTTTTCTTCTGATGGGCATTACGGTTTAGGAGATTTAGATGTTTATGAAAGTACATTTTTGGCTGACGGAACCTTCTCAGAACCTAAAAATTTAGGAGAACCAATTAACAGCAACAAAGATGATTTTGCTTTTACAATCAATAGTGCAGATAATTTTGGTTACGTTTCTTCAAACAGAGCAGGCGGAAAAGGCGATGATGATATTTATTCTTTCATCAAAGGAAAACCGGTTTGTAATCAGAACATCTCAGGAATGGCTTTTGATAGAAAAACGAAATTAGCACTTACAGATGTTACGATCATGGCTTATAATTCATACAGTGAAATTTTGGGAGAAACCAAAACAAATTATGAAGGTAAATACGCCATTGTAGTTCCATGTGGAAAAGTAGTTAAAATGATCGCTGCAAAACCTAATTACAGCAGAGATGAAAAAACAGTTGAAACTACGAACCAAAACGAAGGAGAAATTAAAGATGTCAATTTCGAATTGAGTAATTATGACGATTTAGTTGTTAAAAAGAAAGGTATAGAAAAAGTAGATGTTAACCCAATTTATTTTGATTACGACAAATATGATATCACACCTTTAGCCATAGAAGAATTGACAAAAGTAGTTTTCATCATGCAGAAATTTCCCAACATCAGAATCAAAATTGAGTCTCATACAGATTCTCGCGGAAAAGATGCCTACAACCTGAAACTTTCAGATAACAGAGCCAAATCTACACGTGATTATATTATATCACAAAATATTGATGCCTCACGAATAGAAAGCGCAATTGGGTATGGTGAAAGCCGATTAATTAATAAATGCAAAAATGGAGTAAAATGCACAGAAGCAGAGCATGTTCTAAACAGACGTTCTGATTTTATAATAATTCAAAAATAAACATGACTAAATTAACCAACATCATTTGCAGTCGTAATATGAATGTTAAAACCATTTGGAAGTTGGTTTTTGTTTAATTCTTTTTAAGAATATGGACAAGAAGAAAATCAAGTTGCATCTTTTTGCAGCTTGATTTTTGATTTTTTAAAACTTTACGTTTTATTTACTTTTCATTAAAAATAATCTTAATTTTGAGGTACAGTTATTCTAAGTCACAATATCCGCACTATCTTACTATTTTATGAGTACTCAAGAAACAATTCAGGCCTTACGCGACGAACTTAATCAGCACAATTACAACTATTACGTACTTGATAATGCCACAATTTCAGACTATGATTTTGATCTTAAACTAAAAGAGCTTCAGGACTTAGAAGATAAAAATCCTGAATTTTTTGATGAACATTCTCCAACGCAAAGAGTAGGAGGAGCAATCACTAAAAATTTTAAAACCATTGCACATCAGTATCGCATGTATTCGCTCGATAATTCCTATTCAAAAGAGGATTTAGTCGATTGGGAGGCGCGCGTTCAAAGAGTATTAGGAAATGTAGCCTTGCAATATACCTGTGAATTAAAATATGACGGAGCCTCAATAAGTATAACTTACGAAAACGGAAAATTAGTAAAAGCCGTAACACGTGGAGATGGTTTTCAAGGTGATGAGGTTACCAATAACATAAAAACCATCAAATCAGTTCCATTACAATTAAAAGGAAATTATCCTGATAAATTTGATATTCGAGGCGAAATTATTTTGCCCTATAAAGGTTTCGAAAAAATGAATCAGGAATTAATCGAAATTGGTGAAACTCCTTATTCAAACCCAAGAAATACAGCATCCGGAAGTTTAAAATTACAAGACAGTGCTGAGGTTGCAAAACGACCATTAGAATGCTTATTGTATTTTGTAACAGGAAATAATTTGCCATTTTCTTCACAGTTCGAAGGATTAGAATCAGCAAAAAAATGGGGATTTAAAGTGCCAAGCGAAGCAAAACTGGTAAATAATTTACAAGAAGTTTTTGATTTTATTGATTATTGGGATGTTCATCGTCATCAATTACCTTATGAAACAGATGGAGTTGTTATAAAAGTTAACAACATTCAGCATCAGGAAGAATTAGGTTATACCGCAAAATCACCACGTTGGGCAATCGCATATAAATTTAAATCAGAACAAGTTTCGACTAAATTAAATTCGATAACCTATCAGGTTGGCCGTACCGGAGCCATCACGCCCGTTGCCAATTTAGCGCCCGTACAATTAGCAGGAACGATTGTAAAAAGAGCTTCTTTGCACAATGCAGATCAAATTGCAAAATTAGACATCAGAATAAATGATACCGTTTTTGTTGAAAAAGGAGGCGAAATTATTCCGAAAATTATAGCGGTAGATTTAGAAAAACGACAAGAAAATTCAGAAGTAACACATTATATTACACATTGTCCCGAATGCCAAACCGAATTGGTTAGAAACGCTGGCGAAGCCAATCATTATTGCCCTAATTTTTACGGATGTCCTCCACAAATTATAGGCAGAATTCAGCATTATATTTCAAGAAAAGCGATGGATATTGAAGGTCTTGGCGGCGAAACAGTGGCTTTGCTTTTCAATAACGGATTGGTTCATAATTACGCAGATCTTTATGAGTTAAAAGTTGATGATATTTTGCATCTCGAAAGAATGGCAAAAAAATCAGCAGAAAATTTGGTGAATGGCGTAGAGAAATCAAAAGAAATTCCGTTTCAAAGTGTTTTGTTTGCACTCGGAATTCGTTTTGTTGGAGAAACCGTTGCAAAAAAACTGGCCAAACATTATAAAAATATTGATGCACTAAGCAAGGCTTCATTAATGGATTTAATTCTCGTTGATGAAATAGGCGAAAGAATTGCAAGAAGTGTAATTGAATTTTTTGAAAACGAAGAAAACAGAATAATAATAGAGCGCCTAAAAAGTTATGGTGTTCAATTTGAAATTGTTGAAAACATAAACCCAAATGCTACAGAAAAGTTTATCGGAAAAACATTTGTAGTTTCAGGAGTATTTGCTCAATTTTCAAGAGACGAATTAAAGAAAACTATTGAAGATAACGGTGGAAAAGTAGGAAGCTCAATTTCTACGAAAACCGATTTTGTCGTTGCCGGTGATAATATGGGACCAGCTAAATTAGAAAAAGCAAGTAAATTGAATATCCCAATATTGTCTGAAGAAGATTTTATAACCAAATTGAATGAAAGCCAATAAACCGTCGTTAATTCTTTATTTTTTAGCGTTACTGTTTACCATTATTTTTGATTGTATACAGCACGAATTTCTGGCAGTTTATGCCAAGACCATCGTATTGCCTGCAATTTTCTTCTATTTCTTAGTCAGTAACGATTATAAAATGGGAAAAACAGAAGCTTTGGTTTTTCTGTTTTGTTTTACAGGGCAGGTTTTCGAATTAATGGATGTCGGAATTTCTGAAATTGGCGGCGTTTTAAGTTTCTTAATTGTCTACATGTTGCTGTTAAGAATCATAATTGTAGGTCACGAAAAAATAAAATTCCGAAAAAAAAATATCCTGCCAATATCAATAGTAGTTATTTTTATACTCTATCTATTGATTTCAGTATTAAGTCTGCAATCAGACAACATGAAAAAGTTTAATTTTATTTACACTTTTTACGGAATCGTTCTTAGTGTTTTAAGTTATTACGCCTTTGTAAGCTATATAACAAAAGGCACATACGTCTCATTTTTAATGAGTTTAATGGCCATAAGTTATATATTTTCAGATATCTTCTACGTCTTTAGCGCATACTTTTCCTATTCAATTGTACTAATTTTAATTCGGGATGTAACCCAAATTTTGGCCTATTATTTTATGGTAGCCTACTTTCTCGAAAAAGCAAAATCGTATAAAAAAGTATTATACGATAATTGATTTTCCTTCATTAGTATGTGCTTTATTTTTGTCAAAATAAAAATCTATTCTCCCTAAATTAATTCCGTAACAACCTACTTGATTTACCAAGACCTTTTCACCCGCTTTGTTGGTTACAATAGTTGGTTTATCTAAAAAAGTGTGAGTATGTCCGCCAATAATCAAATCGATATCCTGAGTCAATTCTGCTAATTTTAAATCGCAAATTTTAGAATCTTCACCGCCATATTTATAACCCAAATGCGAAAGGCAAATAACCAAATCACATTTCTCTTCCTTCTTCAATAATTTAGTCATATCCTGAGCAATCTCAACAGGATTGTTATAAACCGTTTCTTTATACATTTGTTTGTCTACCAAGCCATCAAGCTCAATTCCTAAACCAAAAACACCAACCTTAATTCCGTTTTTATTGAAAATTTTATACGGCTTTACAAGTCCGTTCATTACGGTGTTTTTAAAGTCGTAATTAGAATTTATAAATTCAAAAGTGGCGTGTGGCATTTGAGCGTGAAGCCCATCAAGACCATTATCAAAATCATGATTTCCAATTGTCGATGCATCATATTTCATCATGCTCATCAATTTAAACTCAAGTTCACCACCGTAATAATTAAAATAAGGAGTTCCCTGAAAAATATCTCCCGCATCAAGCAAAAGCACATTTGGATTTTCTTTACGGATAGTTTCAATAAGTGCTGCACGACGAGAGACCCCGCCTTTATTTGCATTACGAGGATCATCAGCAGGAAAAGGATCTATATGGCTGTGAACATCATTTGTATGTAAAATAGTTAAGTGCTTAATATCGTTAGTTTCAAAACTGCTTAACGACAAACCTAAACTTAATAAAGCAGTACTTGCAGCAGTTTTTTCGATAAATTCTCTTCTTTTCATTTTATATATTTTTCAGGAACGATTGTAGTTAGGTAAAGTTTTTTGCCTCTAATTTCACAAATTTGCACTAATTTTTCATTTACTCTGTTATTAAAGAATTTGTGAAAATTTGTGTAATTCGTGGCAGACTTTTTAATTTTTTTATTCTTCAGTAATTCGAATATCTCTAGGAACCGGAATCGTATCTACTTCTTTAAAATAATCAATTAATACATTTCTAAGTTTATAGTTCAAATCAAATTTCTGAACACTTTTAGCGAAAAAACTCATGTTGTCACCGCCATTAGCCAGATAATCATTTGTAGCAACATAATAAACTTTATTAAGGTCTAAAGGTTTTCCCTGAATTAAAATGTTTTTTGCAACTTTATCTTTTCCTATTGTAAAAGTCATACCAGATAATGGCTGCGCTTTTTGTGTCTTAATAATATAAGAAGCTATTTCAAGAATTTGATCACCTTTTAAAGCCATCACAACCATACTATTTTCAAACGGCATAATTTCAAAAGCTGTTCTGCTGGTAACATTCCCCTTAGGTAAAATAGCTCTTATACCGCCATGATTCAATAAACATAAGTCGATACTTTTTTTCTCACGTGCCTTAAAAACCAGATTTCCTCTTTCTATGCAGGCATCAGCCATTAAATTACCAATTGTAGTTTGCCATTTTCCAGTACTTTTATCCAAAGTCTCAGGAGCATATGCTAAAACACTGTCTAAATCTTTATTAATGTGCTCTCGATACGGAGCAATAAATTTCTCTATTTCCGGGGTTTCCGAAGCTTTTTCTGTTATCGGAAGCTGTTTCCCTTCTATCTTCGTAAGGTTATAATTTTTGGGACTGCAGGAAATTATAAAAAAAAGTGTTAAGAATATAACAAAAAGTTTTAAAACCCCGTTATACTTTTTTAGTTTTACCATTTTAAATGCGACTTAAATAATTAATTTTGTAATTAGTAAAAGTACTATGTTTTTAAATTATACAAAGGAATTTTTTGTAAAAAAATCATTAAAAAATAACTTACATAATGTAAAAAGAGAAGTCTTTACTAGACATATACAAACAGTTGGTTTATTGGTAGATGAGAGTAATTTTAGGCATTCAAAGGACTTGATCAAAGAATTAGCCTTACACGGAATTGCTCCGGAAAACATAAAACTTGTTGCGTATAGAGATAAATTAGACAAGAAAAAAGAGTATTCAAGGCCTACTTTTGGTAAAACAAACATCAATTGGAAGGCGGAGATTACAACAGATTTTCTATCTGAATTTGTCGAGACAGAATTTGACCTTTTGATTAGTTATTACGAAATTGAAAAATCAATTTTGATGATGATAACCAGTAAATCAAAAGCGAAGTTTAAAATCGGGTTTACAGCTGTCGATAAAAGATTAAATCGATGGATGATAGATACCGATGTAGAAAATTATAAACTTTTCATTTCTGAATTGTTTAAGTATTTAAAAAGTTTAAAATAAACATAAATTATAATATGCAATCATTAATAGGAACAGGCGTTGCACTTGTAACTCCATTTAAAAAAGATTTCTCAGTAGACATTGAAGCATTACAGCGAATTGTAAATTTTTCTGTTGATGGAGGAGTTGAATATCTTGTAGTTATGGGAACAACAGCAGAAAATGCAACCCTGACACAAGCCGAAAAAGAACTGGTTATTAAAACCGTAATCGATACCAATAAAGGAAGATTACCTTTAGTACTTGGCGTTGGAGGAAATAATACAATGCAGGTTGTTGAGGAATTAAAAACAACAGATTTTTCAGCTTTTGAAGCAATCCTTTCTGTTTCGCCTTATTATAATAAACCAACACAAGAAGGTATATACCAGCATTTTAAAGCAGTTGCCGAGGCTTCTCCAATTCCTGTAATCTTGTATAATGTTCCGGGAAGAACTTCAAGCAATATGTTGCCATCAACTGTTATTCGTCTTGCAAAAGATTTTGATAATGTTGTAGCGATAAAAGAAGCAGCGGGAGATGTTGTACAAGCGATGCAATTGATAAAAAATGCACCAAAAGATTTTCTTGTAATTTCCGGAGATGATATGATTGCGCTACCGATAGTTTTGGCCGGCGGAGCAGGAGTGATCTCTGTAATTGCACAAGGTTTTCCGAAGGAATTTTCAGAAATGATTCGTTTAGGTCTGAATAAAAAAGTAAATGAAGCATTCAAAACCCAATACTTTTTATCAGATTGTATCGATATGATTTTCGAGCAGGGAAACCCTGCCGGAATCAAACAAGTTTTTCAAGCCCTTGGTATTGCTGATAATACTGTACGTTTGCCATTGGTTTCTGTAGATGATTCACTAGCGAAAAGGCTAAATGAATTTGTTAAAAGCAGCATAAGAGTAGAGCAGGATTAAGGGTATTTTAATATACCAAAAAATATTTTGTAGTAGCTAAATTAATAACTAAATTTGCCACCGGAACTTCGGTGTGATTTTGCTTTGGCATAATTGTCTAAGAAATCATAATAATTTAAGAAAATGAAAAAAATAGTATCTCTATTAATTGTTGTTGTCCTTTTTTGTTCTTGTAGTGATTACCAAAAAGCATTAAAAAATGAAGATGTTGCGGCAAAATTTGAAATCGCAACAAAAATGTACGAGGCAGGTAAGTACAATAAAGCGATTCGTCTTTTTGAACAATTAGCACCTACATATAGAGGTAAACCTCAGGCTGAAAAATTATTTTATATGTTTTCTCAGTCTTATTATAAAACAAAACAATATTACTTGGCAGGTTATCAGTTTGAAAGCTTTGTTTCAGGATATCCACGAAGCGAAAAAGTTCAGGAAGCTGCATATTTAGGAGCATTGAGTTATTCAAAATTATCTCCTGTTTATAGTTTAGATCAGACAGATACAGTAAAAGCTTTAGAGAAATTGCAGGCTTTTATAGATAATTATCCAAATTCAGAATACATACCGCAGGCAAACGCGACTGTACAGGTTTTGAACGGAAAACTGGAGAAAAAAGCATTCGAAAACGCAAAAGGATATAATACGATTTCAGATTATAAATCAGCATTGATTGCTTTTGATAATTTTATTGCAGATTTCCCGGGAACATCTTTTAAAGAAGATGCATTGTTCTATAAATATGACTCTGCATACAAATTGGCAATAAACAGCGTTCCATCAAAAATGCAAGATCGTTTAAATGTTGCCAAAGTAGCGTACAATAACTTATTAAAGTTTAAAAGCGATACAAAATATAAAAAAGAAGCAGACGAAATGAATGCTAGAGTTGAAACAGATTTACAAAAATTTACTAAATAAATAAAGTCATGGATTTAAAAAAGACGAATGCTCCTGTTAACACAATAACTTACAATAAAACGGTTATTGAAGAACCAACAGGAAATGTGTATGAGGCAATTACCATTATGGCTAAAAGAGCAAACCAAATTAATTCTGAAATTAAAAAAGAATTAACTGAAAAATTAGAAGAGTTTGCTACTTATAATGACAGTCTGGAAGAAGTTTTTGAAAATAAAGAACAAATTGAAGTTTCTAAATTTTACGAAAAATTACCAAAACCACACGCTTTAGCTGTTCAGGAATGGTTAGATGGTAAAACATACCACAGAGGTTCAAACAAATAATAAATAATATAGTATAAATGTCAGTTTTAAACGGGAAGAAAATTTTACTGGGAGTTTCTGGTGGAATTGCAGCCTATAAAACAGCCTCATTAGTACGACTCTTTATAAAAGCAGGTGCACATGTCCAAGTGATAATGACACCTGCTTCTAAGGATTTTGTAACTCCATTAACGTTATCTACGTTATCAAAAAATCCTGTACATTCCAGTTTCTTTAATCAGGATGATGAAGATGCAGTTTGGAACAATCATGTTGAATTAGCGCTTTGGGCTGATTTAATGATAATTGCTCCCGCAACTGCCAATACATTGTCTAAAATGACAACAGGAAATTGCGATAATCTTTTAATTGCTACTTATTTATCAGCTAAATGTCCCGTTTATTTTGCTCCGGCAATGGATTTGGATATGTACAAGCATCCTTCAACAATTTCAAGTTTTACTGCATTGCAACAATTTGGAAACGTAATGATTCCAGCTGAAAGCGGTGAACTCGCAAGCGGATTATCCGGAGAAGGCCGAATGGCAGAACCCGAAAATATCGTTGCTTTTCTTGAAGCTGATTTAGAAAGTAAACTGCCACTAAAAGGAAAAAAGATACTAATTACAGCTGGTCCAACATACGAAGCAATAGATCCTGTGCGTTTTATAGGAAATCATTCTTCAGGAAAAATGGGTTTTGATATCGCAAACGCAGCCGCAAATTTGGGTGCAAACGTTATTTTAGTTTCAGGACCAACGCATTATAAAGCAAAAAATACTACAATTAAAGTTATAAATGTAATTTCTGCACAAGATATGTATGATGCTTGTCATCTGCATTTTAAAGATGTTGATGTTGCAATTGCAGCGGCAGCCGTAGCCGATTATAAACCAAAAGTTGTAGCTTTACAAAAGATTAAAAAAGCTGCGGATGATTTTTCTATTGAACTCGAAAAGACAAAAGACATTTTAGCTTCATTAGGAACAATCAAAGAAAATCAATTTTTAATAGGATTTGCTTTAGAAACTGAAAATGAAATTGAAAATGCTAAGTTGAAAATTCAGAAAAAAAACTTAGATTTGATAGTTCTTAATTCATTGCAGGACGAAGGTGCCGGTTTTAAAAAAGAAACCAATAAAGTTACTTTTATTGATAAAAATTTTAAGATTGAACCAATGGAATTAAAAACAAAAGAATCTGTTGCCGTGGATATTTTGAACAAAGTGATTTCTCATTTTTCATAAACAGCAACAGTCTTAATCAAAAGTGAAATAAAAACAGCTCAATCGTATTTCGATAAAGCAAATAGAATCTGTTATGAATAATAAAATAGTTACTCTTTTAGTATTTTTAATTTTTGGCTTTACACAAGCGCAACAGCTAAATTGTATTGTAACTATAAATACAGAAAGACTTCCAAATCCTAATCAGCAGGTATTTAAAACACTTCAGACTTCATTGTCAGAGTTTGTTAATAAAACAGACTGGACAGGATCAGTTTTAAAACAAAATGAACGAATCAATTGTTCGATGTATATTACATTGTCATCAAATAGTTCAGATCAGTTTTCAGGTACAATCCAGGTACAATCTTCAAGATTAATTTATAATTCGACTTACTCATCTCCGGTTTTTAATTTTAACGATAAAGATTTAAATTTCAATTATACTGAATACGAACCTCTATTATTTAATCCCACAACATTTGAGTCAAATTTAGTATCGGTAGTTTCTTTTTACAGTTATATAATTTTAGGAATGGATGCAGATACGTTTCAAATGGGCGCGGGAAGTCCTTATTTTGAAACAGCTCAGAATATTGCCAATGTTGCTCAACAAGGAGGATCAAGAGGATGGAGCCAGTCTGACGGTGTTCAAAACCGTTATTTTTTAATAAATGATATGGTTTCACCAACTTATACTGATTTACGTCAAACCATGTTTTTGTACCATACAGGTTTAGATGGCATGAGCAATGATCTAAAAGTATCCAAAGAAAAAATAAAATCTTCAGTTGTACTTTTGGCCAAATTAAATTCGGTTAAGCCAAATGCTTTTTTAACCCGCGTATTTTTTGATGCAAAATCAGATGAAATTGTTTCAATATTTTCAGGCGGGCCAAGTATTCCGGTTACTGATTTAACGGATGTTTTAAATAGAGTTTCACCATTGAATTCTACCAAATGGTCTCAGATTAAATTTTAATTGATTTTTCCTGATTTTTACTTTCTTCATTAATTTTATATTTACATATTAATTCTATGATTACTTCACTGTCGATTAAAAACTATGCTCTGATAGAAAAATTATCAATAGATTTTTCAAGAGGTTTTTCTATAATTACAGGTGAAACTGGTGCTGGTAAATCTATTATATTAGGCGCTTTAGGATTGGTCTTAGGAAAAAGGGCCGATTTGACTTCATTAAAGAATAAAGAAGAAAAATGTGTAATTGAAGCCCACTTCGAAATTTCAAAATATAATCTGAAAGAGTTTTTTGAAGCAAATGATCTTGATTATGAAGATGAAACAATTATAAGACGTGAAATTTTGCCATCCGGAAAATCGCGCGCTTTTATTAACGATAGTCCCGTAAATCTTCAGGAATTGCAGGATTTAAGTTTGTTTTTGATTGACATTCACTCGCAACAGCAAACACAGGAATTATCAGATGAAAATGTTCAGTTTAAAATAATTGATGCGATTGCAAATAATTTTGATACAATTTCGACGTATCAAAAATTATTAAAAACGTATAAATCAGATAAATCAAAACTCAACGCTTTACTTAAAAAGCAAAGTGATTCAGGAAAAGAGCAGGAATACAATACATTTTTATTGAATGAATTGGTTTCGGCTAAATTGAAATCAGGAGAACAGGAAGAACTGGAAGCTGATTTTGAAAAGCTGAATAACGTTGAAGTCATAAAAGAATCAATAGATAAATCATTGGTAATTGCGAATGAAGAACAATTTGGAGTTTTTCATAATTTGAATGAAATTAAAATTTCATTGCAGAAAATAGCATTGTTTTCGCCAGAATATGAAACTTTATTCGAAAGAATTACAAGTGTAGCAATTGAATTTGATGATATTTCAAGAGAATTGCAAAACGCTTCAGAAAAATTATTAAACGATCCTGAAAAATTAGAATTAACCAATCAAAAATTGCAATTGATTTACAATTTGCAAAAGAAACATCAGGTAACTTCTGTAGATGAATTAATTCAGATTCAGGCAAATTTAGAAAATGCTGTTGTTGAATTGGGTAATATTGAAGAAGAAATTGCTTCATTATCAAAATTAATCGAAGAAAAAACTATAGAATTAGATGCTTTGTCGGCAACGATTCATCAAAATAGAGAAAATGCAATTCCGGTTTTATCAAACCAGCTAATTTCAATTTTAGAAACATTAGGAATGCCAAATGTTCGTTTCAATATGGAACTTTTACCATCTGAAACCTATTTTCAAAATGGAAAAGATGAATTGAAATTTTTATTTTCAGCCAATAAAGGAACTGATTTCGGATTGTTGAAAAAAGTAGCTTCGGGAGGAGAAATGTCTCGTATTATGTTGGCTGTAAAAGCAATTTTAGCACAATATTCAAAATTACCAACTTTAATTTTTGACGAGATTGACACGGGAGTTTCCGGAGAAATCGCTATTAGAATGGGGGAAATCATGAAAGAAATGAGTACTAAAATGCAAATATTTGCCATTACACATTTACCTCAGATAGCTGCAAAAGGCGATTCGCATTTTAAAGTTTTCAAATCAACGGTTGGAGAAGACACGCAATCAGAATTGAAGCTTTTATTTCCTAATGAAAGAATTACAGAAATAGCACAAATGTTATCAGGAGCTAATATTTCTGATTCGGCATTAAATCACGCAAAAGAATTATTAAATTAAGATACAGATATGGAAAGTTTAAGCTTCTACGAAAATCAATTTATCAAGGCAGATTCGTTAATATCTGAAGGAAATATTGCTGATGGTAAAGAAATGCTTGAGGAAATTTTATCTCAATATCCTGATTTTGGAAAAGCCCATAATCACTTAGGATGGATTTATTATAATAAGTTAAGTAATTATGATAAAGGAATTTATCATTATAAGCTGGCTATGAAATTTGAACCCAAATATCCTGCACCTTATTTAAACTACGCTTATTTATTAATTGATATTGGAAGATATGCTGAAGCAAAAGAGCATATTGATTTTACGTTTCAGACTTTAGAAAACGTTGATTACTCATCATTTAACAGCGAATTAGGCAGGATGGCAGAGTATGAAAACCAGTATACTGCCGCTTATAACTTTTATAAAGCAGCCAAGAAAAATGCGCTAAACCCAAATTTTATTGACAATATGAATGCCAACATGAAAAGGGTTAAGGATAAAATGTCTATTTTTGAAAAATTAAAACTGAAACTGAATTAAATACGATAAATAATTACAAGATGATTATAGAACCTAGAATGAGAGGATTTATTTGTTTGACAGCTCACCCAAAAGGAAGCGAACAAAACGTAAAAAATCAAATAGAATATATAAAATCAAAAGGTTCAATTCAAGGACCAAAAAAAGTACTGGTTATTGGTGCTTCTACAGGTTTTGGATTGGCTTCAAGAATTACAAGTGCTTTCGGATCTGATGCAGCTACAATTGGAGTGTTTTTTGAAAAACCGCCAGTTGAAGGAAAAACAGCTTCTCCGGGTTGGTATAATTCAGCAGCTTTTGAAACTGAAGCTCATAAAGCAGGTTTATATGCAAAAAGTATCAATGGAGATGCTTTTTCAAACGAAATAAAAAGACAAACTTTAGATTTAATAAAAGCTGATTTAGGTCAGGTTGATTTAATAATTTACAGTTTAGCATCGCCAGTTCGTCAACATCCGGTTACGGGAGTTTTGCATCGTTCTGTTCTAAAACCAATCGGACAAACTTTTACCAACAAAACAGTAGATTTTCACACAGGAAATGTTACAGAAGTTTCAATTGCTCCTGCAAACGAAGAAGATATTGAAAATACCGTTGCTGTTATGGGCGGTGAAGACTGGACTATGTGGATTGATGCTTTGAAAGCGGAGAATTTATTAGCTGACGGAGCTACAACAGTGGCTTATTCTTATATCGGGCCATCATTGACAGAAGCAGTTTACCGTAAAGGTACAATTGGCCGTGCAAAAGATCATTTAGAAGCAACAGCATTTTCTATTACAGATAGTTTAAAATCTATTGGAGGTAAAGCTTATGTTTCTGTAAATAAAGCTTTGGTAACACAAGCAAGTTCTGCAATTCCGGTTATTCCATTATATATTTCTCTTTTATATAAAATTATGAAAGAAGAAGGAATTCACGAAGGTTGTATCGAGCAAATTCAACGTTTGTTTCAGGATAGATTATATTCTGGTTCAGAAGTTCCAACAGACGATAAAGGAAGAATCAGAATCGACGATTGGGAAATGCGTGAAGATGTTCAGGCAAAAGTGGCAAAACTTTGGTTAGAGGCAACTACAGAAACGTTACCGGCAATTGGAGATTTAGCAGGATATAAAAACGATTTCTTAAATTTATTCGGATTTGGATTTGCAGGGGTTGATTACAATGCTGAAGCAAATGAAGTTGTAGAAATTGAAAGTATAAAATAATTTACAAATTATTACGATATATTAAAAAACCATTCGTCACTACGAATGGTTTTTTTATGAATATAACATACCTTTGTTAAAATTTTGAGATTTAAAACAATTGCTACTTAATACGCATATTCCACTATGATTTTTTCTTTAATTATACCCGTGTATAATCGCCCGGACGAAGTTGATGAACTTTTAGAAAGCTTATCAAAATCTGATTATAATGAAGCTTTTGAAATTGTTCTAATAGAAGATGGTTCATCAATTCCTTGCAAAGACGTTGTAATGAACTATCAGGGAAAACTGAATATTGCCTATTATTTTAAGGAAAATTCAGGGCCTGGAGATTCAAGAAATTTTGGAATGCAAAGGGCGAGAGGTGATTACTTTATCATTTTTGACTCTGATTGTATTATTCCACCCAATTATTTGACAGAAGTCCGCAAAGAATTAAACGCAAAGTATGTCGATTGTTTTGGTGGTCCGGATAGAGCGTTGGCCAGTTTTTCGAATATTCAGAAAGCAATTAATTTTGCAATGACTTCGTTTCTTACTACGGGAGGAATTCGTGGAGGATCTGAAAAAATCAATAAGTTTCAGCCGCGTAGTTTTAATATGGGAATTTCTAAAAAAGCCTTTGAAGCATCTAAAGGTTTTGGTAACATACATCCTGGTGAAGATCCCGATTTATCTATTCGTTTATGGAATCTTGGGTTTGAAACAAGACTGTTTCCAGAAGCTTTTGTATATCATAAACGTAGAATCGACTGGGAAAAATTCTCTGTTCAGGTAAATAAATTTGGGAAAGCAAGACCAATATTAAACAGTTGGTATCCAGAACACAATAAGCTTACTTTTTTCTTTCCAACGGTATTTATGTTAGGTTTATTATTAGCTTTTTTACTATTAATATTCAATATTGATATATTATTACAATTATATTTCGTATATTTCGTTATAATTTTTCTTACAGCAAGTATTCAAAATAAAAGTATTAAAATTGGCTATTTGTCTGTAATTGCAGTTTGGAAACAATTTTATGGTTACGGAACGGGATTTTTAGAATCATTTATTAAAATTATCCTTTTAAAGAAAAAACCACAAGAAGCTTTTCCTCGTATGTTTTTTAAAGTATAATATGACAAAAGTTATTGGCCTAACTGGTGGAATTGGAAGCGGAAAAACGACCATTGCCAAATTTTTTAGCGAATTGGGAGTTCCTGTTTATATTGCTGATGATGGTGCTAAAAAAGTAATGCAGTCTGAAAGTATTATTGAAGAAATAAAAAAAGTATTTGGTGAAAGTCTTTTTGAAAATAATATTTTAAACAGAGCCAAACTTGCAGAAATTGTTTTTAATGATAAAGATAAATTAGCTCAATTAAACGCGATAGTTCATCCCGCTGTAAAAAATGATTTTGAGGTATGGTTATTGCAACATAAAAATTACGAATGCATAATATATGAAGTTGCCATTTTATTTGAAAGTGGCAGATATAAAGAATGTGATTTTATAATAACAGTTACTGCCCCGGAAGAAACTAGAATTGAAAGAGTCTTAAAGCGCGACAATACCACACGTGATCAGGTTTTAAGCAGAATGCAAATGCAATGGAGCGACGAAAAACGAATTTCCAGAAGCAATTTTGTTATTAATAACGATAATCTTAAAAATGCCAGAAAAGAAGTTGTTAAAATTCTTAAAATATTGAATATTAAACAAAATCAGTCTTAAATGTTAATATTTGGTTAATGTATTATTTAGTATATTGTTAAAATATTAATTTTGTTTCGATGAATAAATTATTTTTTAGAATACTTGTTTTGTTGATGAGCTTGTCTTTAATCGGGATAATTCTTGTCCAGGTATTTTGGTTCAACTCTTCGTTCAAAAATAATGACGAACAATTTAAATACCACGTTACTCAGGTAATCGGAAATGTTGCTGATAAACTTGAACAGCAGGAAGAATACAGTTTTTACGATAAATACAACCGTATAAAAGACAGTACAGGTAAAATTCCTAAAAAAGAAGATCTACTAGAGGTTCTTTACGTTCAAAGAAACACAAAAACAAATAAAACGATTGTTTATTCTAATACACTTACTTCTGAAGATTACGATATAAGCGGATCGCTTTTTAATAAAAAATTCAGCAGCGAGAGATTTAAAAATTTCAGTTCAAAACGAGTAACAGAAGTTTACAATAACAATAATAATATCGATAACAGTACTTTAGGACAAAGTATTATACCGGATTTAAGGATAGAAAAATCAGGAAGTTTAGATATTTTAAATAAAGTTCAGCAACAGATACAGTATAAAGATATCGCTTCTCTGACTCCTATTGAAGGAAGAATCACAAAAGATAAGTTATATAAATTATTGCGTAAAGAGCTGGAAGAATATGGTGTAAAAACCAAGTTTGAATTTGGAGTTCTTAATAGTGGTTTGGCAACAAAGATAAAATCTGATGGATTTCATTATGATAAAGATGCGAGTTACCATATACCAATATATACTGATAATGAAGGAAATAGTAAATATGAGTTGTTCATTACCTTTCCCCATAAAAAGAAATTTTTGTTATCAGAATTGCTAAGTATAACCATATTATCAATCATTTTTACACTGATTATTATTATAGCATATACAAGTGCATTGAACCAATTATTACGTCAAAAACATATTTCTGAAATCAAAACAGATTTTATAAATAACATGACGCATGAGTTTAAAACACCAATTGCTACGATAAATTTAGCACTCGATGCGATAAAAAATCCTAAGATTATTGAGGATAAAGAGAAAGTTTTTCGCTATCTTCAAATGATCAGAGATGAGAATAAAAGAATGCACGCTCAGGTTGAAAATGTACTGCGCATTTCTAAATTAGAAAAAAGGGAACTTGATATTACAAAAGAGCCAACTGCCATTCATGATATTATTGATGATGCAATTGAGCATGTAAATTTAATTTTAGAAGACAGACAAGGAACAGTTGTAAAGCACTATAATGCTGCCAGAACAACATCTTTGATAAATGAAGTACATTTTACCAATGTTTTGGTTAATATTTTAGAGAATGCAATAAAATATTCGCCAGATGTGCCTGAAATTGAAATTTTTACAGAGAATGTCAAAGACATGATTCTGATAAAAGTTAAAGATAATGGCCTTGGTATGAGTAAAATAGCTCAAAAAAGAGTTTTTGAAAAATTTTACAGAGAACATACAGGAGATTTACATAACGTAAAAGGTCACGGTTTAGGCCTTGCGTATGTAAAAAGGATAGTTGAGGATCATAATGGTCAAGTATATGTTGAAAGCGAAAAAGGAAAAGGTAGCACCTTTATAATAAAAATACCATTAATAAATTAAAATATGGAAAATAATAACAAAAGAATACTTTTAGTAGAAGATGACCTTAATTTCGGGGCAGTTCTTAAAGATTATCTAATGTTAAATGACTTTGAAGTTACTTTAGCTAAAAACGGTATGGAAGGTTTCGAGAAATTCAA
The DNA here is from genome assembly GCF_004362015.1 of Flavobacterium chryseum. Lineage (GTDB taxonomy): Bacteria > Bacteroidota > Bacteroidia > Flavobacteriales > Flavobacteriaceae > Flavobacterium. The sequence goes on along the minus strand of NZ_SNWW01000002.1, from coordinate 518,210 downwards.
AAAGGATGTATATGATTTATGTATTCTTGATGTAATGATGCCTTATAAGGATGGATATACTTTAGCAAAAGAGATAAGAGAAAAAAATAGCGAAGTGCCAATTATTTTCTTGACTGCAAAATCAATGAAAGAAGATGTGCTAAAGGGATACAAAGCGGGTGCTGATGATTATTTGAATAAACCTTTTGATTCAGAAGTTTTATTGATGAAAATCAAAGCAATCATTCAAAGAAAATCTGCAGATACAAAAGCAGAACAAGTTCAGTTTGAGTTTAATATTGGAAAATTCCATTTAAATTCTAAACTTAGATTTTTGACTTTCGAAAATGACGAACCAATAAAATTATCTCCAAAAGAGAATGAATTACTTAAAATGTTGATTCTTCACGAAAATGATTTAATGCCAAGAGAATTAGCATTAACAAAAATCTGGAGAGATGATAACTACTTTACTTCAAGAAGTATGGACGTTTACATTGCAAAATTAAGAAAATATCTAAAATCTGACGAAGATGTTGAAATTTTAAACATTCACGGTGAAGGTTTCAGATTAGTTGTTAAAAGCAAAGTAGCAGAATAATACAGAATACAAACTAGTTCATCCAAAAAAATCAAAGCTCTGAGAAATCAGTGCTTTTTTTTTGCCTTTTTTTAAAATATTAATTTATTTATATAGCATTGATTTTAAGTCATGTAACTCCGTTTTAAATATAAAAATAAAACAGTGGATATTTTTTTACACGAATTTTCCCGATAATAATTTGGAAATTCAAAAAACTATTCTGAATATTTGCAGACGAAAAAATAATAATAACCCTTTAATAACGAAGAAAAATGTTTGTATTAACATCATCATCTCAAAGCTTCAGACCAAACGAATTGGGTGCAGCGCTTCTTCGTGGCTTATTTCAATCTTAGAAATTCATTTTTAGATCTATAAAAAGCCCGAAGACATTTAGTTTCGGGCTTTTTTTATTCTAGACACTTCAAATTTTCCCGAATAATCGATTTATTATTTATCCAAATTGGATAAAAGATTCCGCACGCTTATACTTTTTCAGAGCCTTTCAGTTTTGGAAAGCATCGGTTTGCAAAAACAACAATAATTAAACAATTTATGGGAAATAAATTATCCGGAAAAGACCTGATTAAATTGGGCTTTCCAAAAAATAATTCAATAAACATCGCCTTAGGACAAATAAACAGATATAGAAAAAAAGAGAAAAAAGAATCTATTCTAACAGAAGCCAAACAAGTTTTGCTTTATCCTGAAAAGTTCGAAGGAGACGGAACTTGGGGAAAAGTTGCCGAAGGTTTAATAAAGCCAGTTCAGGTAAGAATGCATCAGCTTAAAACAACGAGAGTTCCGTTTACCATTTTTGGAGAAAATGAAATCGATGAACAAGCTAAGTTTCAGTTGTATGATTCTTTAAAATTGCCAATTTCAGTTGCTGGAGCTTTAATGCCGGATGCACATTCAGGATACGGATTGCCAATTGGTGGAGTTTTAGCAACAGATAATGCGGTTATTCCGTACGGAGTTGGAGTTGATATTGGCTGCAGAATGAGTCTTTCAATTTTCGATTTACCGGCTTCTTATTTCAAAGGAAAAGAGCATCAGTTACAGGCAATTTTAAAAGACAATACCAAATTTGGAATGAATGAAACTCATGCCTCAAAAGCAGATCATGAAGTTTTTTACAAAAGTGAATTTCAGGATATTCCGCTCTTAAAGAATCTGTTGCCTAAAGCATACAAGCAATTAGGCAGTTCTGGCGGAGGAAATCATTTTGTTGAATTCGGAATTGCAAAGATTGATAATCCTGAGAATGAATGGAAGTTGGGAGTAGGCGAATATTTTGCGGTTTTATCACATAGTGGTTCTCGCGGTTTAGGAGCAAACATTGCAAAACATTATACATATCTGGCAACAAAACAATGTCCGTTACCGAGAAATGTTCAGCACTTAGCATGGTTAGATCTTAATACCCATGACGGTCAGGAATATTGGCTAGCGATGAATTTAGCAGGAGAATATGCAAAAGCCTGTCATGATGATATTCATAGAAGAATTGCCAAAGCAATAGGAAAAAGAGTTGTGGTAACGATTGAAAATCATCACAATTTTGCCTGGAAAGAAATGGTAAACGGAAAAGAATGCATCGTGCACAGAAAAGGTGCAACTCCTGCAGCTGAAGGTCAACTGGGTATAATTCCCGGTTCTATGACAGCTCCAGGATATATTGTGAAAGGTAAGGGAAATACAGCTAGTTTAAACTCAGCTTCGCATGGGGCGGGACGTTTATTTTCAAGATCAAAATGTAAAAGTACTTTCACGCAAAGTGATATTAAAAAAGTATTGAAAGCAAATGATGTAACCTTAATTGGTGGAAATATCGACGAAGCACCAATGGCTTACAAAGACATTACAAAGGTGATGGGAAATCAAACAGAGTTGGTAGAAGTTCTTGGAACTTTCACACCAAAGATTGTTAGAATGGACCGATAAAAGAAATTAAAATGGAAAAAATAATTCAGATAACAGCGGGTCGCGGACCTGCAGAATGCACTTGGGTTGTCGCCCAAGTGCTTAAAAAAGTTTTGGAAGAAGCACAGGATCAGCAGTTAGAAGTGATTTTACTTCAAAGAGAAGTAGGAGACGAAAACGGAACTATTGAAACAGCAACTATCTCTGTTAAAGGAAAAAATGCAGAGAGTTTTGTGAATTCCTGGCTAGGAACCATTCAATGGATTGGTCAAAGTCAGTTTCGAAAAATGCACAAACGCAAAAACTGGTTCATTGGTATTTTTGAAATTGAGCCACAAAAACACACATCAATTTTAGAAAATGATATTCAATATCAGGCCATGCGAAGTTCAGGCGCAGGCGGTCAACATGTTAATAAAGTTAGTTCTGCGATTAGAGCAACTCATATACCGACAGGAATTGCAGTTGTTTCGATGGACAGCCGTTCGCAACACCAAAACAAAAAACTGGCAACAGAAAGATTATTAAAAAAATTAGAAGACGAAAAATTAATTCAGCTTAAAAATCACGTTGGAAAACAATGGGAAAATCAGCTTAATATTGAGCGGGGAAATCCAGTTAGAGTTTTTACCGGAAGTGATTTCAAAAAAAATAAAGTTGAGAAAAATTACAAAGGAACTCGTCAGAAATTAAAAAACTATTTACGAAATGAAAACAATTGATAAATACCTTTTTCAGGCTTTGGATAATTATCCATATTGGCTTGAAGGTACTATTGAATCTCTCGATTATGCTTTTTCTTATAATGATAAAAACACGATGGTTTTGTGTTTGTACGGCAGAATTCAGACAGAACAATTATGGAATTATGAAGAAGCTAAGTCCTATTTTCAACAAGCTTTGGCTATAAATATTCATGCGCTGGAAGTATATCCGTATTATTTACAGACTTTAATTTTGAATGAGGATTATGAAGAAGCGCAAAAACTAATTGATTTTGCCCTAACGATAAAAGGAATTAATAAATCTGAAATTTATGTAAAGAAAGCGATACTTTTTGAAGCACAACAGGAGTTTAAAAATGCATTAAAGGAAATTAAAAATGCTAAACTTTTCACTTTACAAGCTGCTTTTGATTCTGACATTACTGAGGTAGAGAAAAGAATTCAAAGTAAAATTGATTTACTGAAAAAGAAAGTCAAGAAATCCAAGAAAGATTCAAAAAAGAAAACAAAATAATTTTGATTAAAACTAAAAACGATGCAGAGTTGCATCGTTTTTTTTTATTTCCAGTGCAACTCTAATGCAAAACATGTTTTTTCTCCTTTAGTAATACTGAATGTTGCAGTTGTATGATCATCATCTTCACTTTCGTGAATTACCACATTATCTTGTAAGGAAAGCTCTTTCATGAAATTCATTTCGAAGCTTTTAACTTCTTGTTTCAGGATTCTTTTTGGATCAACATGATCCAAACACCATTCCAGATATTTAACGTTATTAACGTGATTTACAATATCTAAATCTGATAGATAAACAGTTTTTTCGAAAACAGCTTCTTTTTCGTGGTTGATGTTAATCTTTGAAAAACCTTCGATCGTAGCACGATTTTCGGGGAACAATTCAAAATGTTCGTATGGCAAAGCCAAAGCTTCCGGACGGCGTGCCTGCGTATTAAAAACGGCCCAATACGTTTCGCAACCTACTATTTTTTTGCCATTTACATACATTTCAAGTGCACGAACAGATCGTGAATTCTCTAAACTATTAATCCATGTTTTTACGGTTACAATATCTTGCCATTTTGGTAACGCGATAATTTCAACACGCATTCTGCTTAAAACCCAGGCTTGGTGAAATTCCTGCATGTCAAAAAAACTAATGCCTCCAATTTCAGAATGTGCTGCAGCGGTTAGTTGTAAAATATTACATAAATCGGTATATTTTAGATAACCATTTGGTGTGCATTGTGTGAAATTGATTTCCCATTCTTTACTTAAAACAGACGTGAAATTTGGAGATATAGGCATTTTTTAATTTTAGATTTTAGATTGTTGATTTTAGATTTTTTCCGAGAATAAAATATAGAAATAGATACCTTACTTTAGAAGATTTTCGATGTAATTTATAATTTTTTTTCTGTCTGTTGCATAATCAAACCATTTAGTGTTTTCATTTCTTTTGAACCAGGTAAGCTGCCTTTTAGAAAATCTTCTTGTATTTTTTTTAATTTCTTCTATAGCAAAAGCTAACGAGAATTCTTCATCAAAATGACTAAATAATTCTCTATAACCGACTGTTTGAAGTGCATTTAACGCCTTATTTGGATATAATTTTTTTGCTTCTTCTAACAAACCTTCGCTCATCATAATAGCAACACGTTGGTTGATACGGTCGTAAATAATTTGTCTATCTGCTTCAAGACCAATTAAAATAGGAGTGAAGTTTCTATTGTTTTTTTTCTGATTTAGGAAAGTGGAATAAGGTTTTTGAGTTCCGATGCACACTTCTACAAAACGCATCATTCGTTGCGGGTTTTGAAGTGTCTGCGGATTTTCTATCATTATTTTTTGAAAATAATCAGGATCTAAACGTTGCAATTGTTCCTGAAGATATTCAATTCCAAGCTTTTCATAATTTGAATTTACTGCTGATCGTATTTCGGGATCAATTTCAGGAAATTCATCAAAACCCTTTAAAACAGCGTCAACATATAAACCGGAACCACCAATTAAAATAGCAAAATCATTATTTTTATATAATTCCTCTAATTTAGAAAGCGCTTCTTTTTCGTAATCGCCAACGGTGTAATTTTCGAAAATAGATTTATTTTGAATGAAATGATGTGTTGCAGCTTGTAATTCTTCCTGATTTGGAACCGCAGTACCAATTGTCATTTCTTTAAAAAACTGACGGCTGTCGCAAGATAGTATTTCGCATTTAAAATGTTGTGCCAATGCAATACTTAAGGCGGTTTTGCCTATTGCTGTTGGTCCGACAATGGTGATTAAGTATTTCATGTTTTTCGCCCGAATGGGATTGGAAATCTACAACTCGAAATTGCTTTTTAAATTAATTATTAGGTAGTTCTGTTCCGCATTGAAAACAATATCTTGCATTATCAAAATGAAGTTGGGCATTACACTTTTGACATTGTTTTTTTCCAGTTGCGTTATTGTTTTTAAGGTTGTTTTTTGCGAACTCAGCAGTTACAATTCCGGTAGGAACCGCAATTATTCCATAACCCAGAATCATGACCAGAGAAGCTACGAATTGCCCAAGCGGTTTTTGTGGCGAAATATCTCCGTAACCTACTGTTGTTAAGGTTACAATGGTCCAATAAATGCTCATTGGAATACTCGAAAATCCTGATTCCCGACCTTCGATCAAATACATTATGGAGCCAATTATTACGGTGCTTATCAGTACAAAATAAATAAAAACAAGAATCTTTTCTTTACTCGCTTCGATCGCTTCGCGCAATTGAAACGATTGATGTGATATTTGAGGAATATGTAAAATCTTGAATAATCGGAAGAAACGTAATGATCTTACAATAGAAAGTATGCTTGCTCCCGGAAAAAATATTGATAAATACATTGGTAAAACAGCAAGTAAATCAATGATGCCGTAAAAGCTAAAAATGTATTTAACCGGTTTTTGAATTGAAATTATCCGTAAGATATATTCGATAGTAAAAAAAATGGTGATAATCCATTCGCAAATAATAAGCTGATCGTGGTATTTTTGATTGATTCCCTGAACGGTTTCCATCATAATTAAAATAACGCTCAATAGAATTAACCCCAATAAAACCAAATCGAACATTCGGCCCAATATAGTATTTGTACCGTAAAGAACGATTTTTATTCTCTCTCTAAAAATATCGTATTTCGATTTCATTTTTCTCATAGCAATAAAGATAATGAAAGTTTAGTTGGTGTTTAAAAATGAAGAATTTTAAGCGATTTGCTTTTTCGAATGTGATTTTGAATAATATTCTTTACATCGCGGTTGTTCTGCATTGGAATTAAAATATTTTTCAGAATATCAATATTTGTAATCTGGTAATTCAAATCATAATAAGCATAGCCTTTATAAACGCCATTTTCGATCAGGATTGCACTTCTTTCATTGACATTTCTTCCCCTGTCCATCAAAATCATACTTTTGTTATCGAAACTATTGTCAGCCACAAATTCCTGTACTCTGGCGTTATATACTTCTTTAGTTATTTCGCCAATACAAGCACCATCGCACTCTTTAATTTTATATTGAAAGCACTCTTTTTTAGATTGATAAAGTCCGGTTAATTTTTGACACAAATGGTATTTTGAAGTAAATTTAAAAAGCGCATTTTTACCTTCTTGTAAACTAGAGTATGAAAGAATTTCTTTTTTACGCCCGTCTGCTTTTTCAAGCTTTAAGTTTAAATATCCATTAGCATCCTTTTCACCATATACGGCAAACGGAAAATTAGTTTTTCGTTGTGAACGATTGTATTTCGGTCTGTTGATTTTTATTTCTTCGCTTTCTTTTAGTAACGCTATTAATTCACTACCTGTTTCATCATAAGTTATGGTAAAAACTTCGGCCTGAATTTTTTTACTTTTAGTTGTAATTCCGGTAAAATGCTGATTGACTCTTTTCTTTATATTTTGGCTTTTGCCGATGTAAATTAAATTCCCACTTTCGTTATGAATGTAATATATACCGGTTTTAGATGGCATTTGTGCTACTAAATCGAGTAATTTTGGAGCAATTCCTTTTTCGACTTCAAGCTTTATAAAATCTTTCACGATTGTTTTTTCTAAGTCTTTTTCGAGAAGCATTTTGAACAACTTTGTCGTTGCCATAGCATCTCCACTGGCACGATGTCTGTCAGCCATTGGGATTCCGAGTGCACGAACTAATTTTCCTAAACTGTAGGATGGCTGTTCTGGAATAAGTTTTTTGGCAAGTTCTACGGTACAAAGTGTTCTGGCTTCAAAATCATAACCCAAACGTCTGAATTCTGTACGTAAAATTCTGTAATCGAAAGAAGCATTATGTGCTACAATAATACAATCTGAAGTAATTTCTATAATGCGTTTGGCAACTTCAAAAAATTTAGGTGCAGAATGCAGCATAGCATTATTAATCCCTGTTAATTTTACCACAAAGGGCTGAATCGGAATTTCAGGATTAACGAGGCTAATGAATTGGTCAACTACTTCGTGACCGTCAAATTTATAAATGGCGATTTCGGTAATTCCTTCTTCATTAAACTGGCCTCCAGTTGTTTCTATGTCTAGTATTGCGTACATTTTCAATCTCAATTTCAAAAATCAATAGCAATGTCAATTTCAAAAATCAATTTCAATTTCTGAAAATTGTTATTTTAATTGACATCGCCATCGTAATTGAATTATTTTTTATTTATTATCATTTTTGATGAAATTGCAATAAGTTGTTCTACTTCTATTAGCAGCTTATTTCTTTTATCGCCATCACCTTCTTTTATATAATCTAAAATTTTTAAAGAGTTTCTAGATTCTTTTAACTCTTTGACAACTAATGAGACTTTAAAGATAAAATCTTTATCAGTGATTGTACCTTGGGCTTCTCCAAAATTTAAGGAAGCGCTTCCTGATGATCTGATTAATTGATTTTTATAATATTCATTTTCAAATAATCGCTCTAATTGTCTTGTAAAGAAAATACATTCTCCAGCGAAGCGAACTAATCGATCTTCAAAATTGAATATTTTCTCCATTTAAATTATTGATTTTAAAATTGCAATTATAATTGATATTGATTTTTGCAATTGATATTGATTTTTGAATTATCGACCTCCAAAAATGCTGCTTCCAATGCGAACCATTGTGCTGCCACATTCTATCGCAAGTTGGTAATCTCCTGACATTCCCATCGATATCGTAGAGAAAGATTCTAATTTGTTTTTCTTTTTTATCGAATCGAAAATAGACTTTAAATGTGCAAATTCTTTTTGGATCTGGTTTTGGTTTTCTGTAAAAGTTGCCATTCCCATTAAACCTAAGATACGAATGTTTTTGAATTCTTTCAGTTCTGATGAAGATAATAATTCATTTAATTCATTTTCATCCAAACCAAATTTAGTTTCTTCCTCAGCAATATAAATTTGAAGCAGGCAATCTATAATTCTGTTATTTTTTAAAGCTTGCTTGTTAATTTCCTGCAATAATTTCAAACTATCAACTCCATGAATCAAACTCACAAATGGTGCCATAAATTTGACTTTATTCGACTGAACGTGACCAATCATATGCCATTGAATGTCCTTTGGCATTTCTTCCCACTTATCAGCCATTTCCTGAATTTTGTTTTCCCCAAAAACACGCTGGCCGGCTTCGTAGGCTTGCATTAAGTCTGAAACAGGTTTGGTTTTAGAAACTGCAACTAATGTTACGTTTTCAGGTAAAGTTGCTTTAATAGTATTTAAATTCGATTGAATCGACATGGTATTTCTTTTTTATGAAAGAATAAACTGCTTAGAGATTTTCTCTGCCTTTTTGCTTTCGCTATAATCATAAAAACCTTCTCCGGATTTCACTCCTAATTTACCGGCTCTAACCATATTTACTAATAACGGGCAAGGAGCATATTTTGGATTTTTGAAACCTTCGTACATTACATTCAAAATTGCAAGACAAACATCAAGTCCAATAAAATCAGCTAGTTGAAGCGGTCCCATCGGATGTCCCATTCCTAACTTCATTACCGTATCAATTTCATAAACACCTGCAACTTTATTATATAACGTTTCGATAGCTTCGTTTAGCATGGGCATCAAAATTCTGTTTGCCACGAAACCCGGATAATCATTGACTTCAACAGGAGTTTTTCCTAATTTCTCAGATAGATCCATGATGATTTTAGTAACTTCATCGCTCGTATTGTATCCGCGAATGATTTCGACTAATTTCATAATAGGCACCGGATTCATAAAATGCATTCCGATAACACGTTCAGGATGTGATACAACGGCTCCAATTTGTGTAATAGATATTGAAGAAGTATTGGTTGCTAAAATCGTATTATGAGAACAAGCTTCATTTAATTGTTTAAAAATATTCAGTTTTAGCTCGACATTTTCTGTGGCAGCTTCAACTACTAAATCAACACCAACAACACCATCTTTTATATCAGTATACGTAATAATATTGGTAATAGTTTTGGCAACATCTTCCTGAGTAATAGTTCCTTTAGACAGCATTCTGTCTAAGTTAGCGACAATAGTTGCCATTCCTTTATCTAATGATTTCTCAGAAACATCAATCAGTTTTACAGTAAAACCACTTTGTGCAAAAGTATGAGCAATTCCGTTACCCATTGTTCCTGCACCAATTACAGCTATCGTTTTCATTTAATTTTGGTATTTTAATTTTAAAAGTTAAGGTTTAAAGTAGCTTTTTTGCCAACTTTAAACCTTAAAAATAATGAGTTATATTTTTGTATTATTTATCGAAGCAATCAATAATTTGATACGCTACTCTTAAAGCATCTGTAGCTTGTTCAAGCGTTACAACTGGTGTTGTATCTGTATTTATGGCGTGTGCAAATGATTCTAATTCGTCAAGAATTGCATTATTTTGTTCTACGTCGGGATTTGTAAAATAGATTTGTTTTTTTACACCTTCGGCATTTTGCAGAATCATATCAAAATCTCCCGGAACTTCCGGTGCATCTTTCATACGGACAACTTCACATCTTTTCTCCAGAAAGTCAACTGATATGTAAGCATCTTTTTGGAAGAAACGTGTTTTGCGCATATTTTTCATCGAAATTCTGCTTGCTGTTAAATTAGCAACACAACCATTTTCGAATTCGATTCTTGCATTGGCAATATCCGGAGTATCACTAATAACAGATACACCACTTGCATTAATGTTTTTTACTTTCGAATTTACAACACTCAAAATGGCATCAATATCATGAATCATTAAATCCAGAACCACAGGAACATCAGTACCACGCGGATTAAACTCTGCCAAACGATGTGTTTCTATAAACATCGGATTTTCGATCATGTTTTTTGTAGCAATAAAAGCGGGATTAAAACGCTCTACATGACCAACCTGACCTTTTACGTTGTATTCTTTGGCTAATGCGATAATTTCTTCAGCTTCCTGAACAGTATTAGCAATTGGTTTTTCTATAAAGATATGTTTGCCAGATTTGATTGCTACTTTAGCACATTTATAGTGTGAAAGTGTTGGCGTTACAATATCGATTACATCCACAGCGTGAATTAATTTTGCAATAGTGCTGAAGTTTTTATAGCCAAATTCTTTTGAAATTCTTTCGGCATTTTCCTGATTTTCGTCGTAAAATCCAACTAATTCGTATTTGTCAGATTGTTGTAATAAGCGTAAATGTATTTTACCAAGATGACCAGCACCTAAAACTCCTACTTTTAACATGAGAATGTATTTTAAACAAAAATATAATTTATTTGTTGAAAGTAAAAGTGAATGCAATAAAGATTTAGCGATTTAATAATTAAAAATCAATATTAGATTTCTTTTTTTGTTTCTTATTTTTGCCCAAATAAAACTAGCTCATTTTGAAAGATACTGCCAAACATCAAGGACTTCGTAATCAATTAGTAAGCACTTTAGAACAAAAAGGAATTACTGATAAGGCAGTTTTGGAGGCAATTAAAAAAATTCCAAGACATCTTTTTTTAAATTCAAGTTTTGAAGATTATGCTTATCAGGACAAGGCGTTTCCGATTGGTGCGGGGCAAACTATTTCTCAGCCTTACACCGTTGCTTTTCAATCGCAGTTATTAGAAGTTAAAAAAGAACATAAAGTTCTTGAAATTGGTACCGGTTCAGGTTATCAAACTGCCGTTTTGTGTATGCTGGGCGCTAAAGTTTATAGTATTGAAAGACAAAACGAATTGTTTAAACAAACGTCAAATTTGTTTCCTAAACTGAATATCCGACCAAAACATTTGTCTTTTGGAGATGGTTATAAAGGGTTACCAAGTTATGCACCGTTTGACAGTATAATTGTTACTGCGGGCGCGCCGTTTATTCCGCAGCCCTTAATGGCACAGTTAAAAATAGGAGGAAGGCTCGTTATTCCGCTAGGAGAAGAGGTTCAGATTATGACTTTATTAATTCGTAAAAACGAAACGCAATTCGAAAAACATGAGTTTGGAGAGTTTCGATTTGTTCCTTTATTAGAACATAAAAATTAAATTGAAAGCCCATTTAATTGGGCTTTTTTATTGCGTAAGAATACCAATGTATTTTTCCAAACTTTCTTTCTCAGCCTGAGCAATAAAAAGCAAAAAAGCTTCTTTATCTTTTTTAGTTTGAGCAGTTTCTAATGCTTGATAATATTGCATTCGACTCTCATAATCGACTTTTATATTTGCAATAATATATCCTTTTTGCATTAGAATTAAATTCATGACCAATCGTGAAGTTCTTCCGTTTCCATCAATAAAAGGATAAATTGTCAATAATCTTTCGTGCATTTCTGCGGCTAAAATTACAGGATGTAATTTATTTTTATTGATTTCGTACCAGATAAAATATTCTTCCATTTCTTGAGTTACCATCAAAGGTTGTGGCGGCATATGACTGCTTCCTTGAATCATAACCTGAACTTTTCGATAACGACCAGCATTTTCGGGAATAATTCCTCTCAAAATTAAATTATGAATAGATAAAAGATCCCGTTCATTAAAAGAATTGTTTTTACTGATCAAATCTTTAATAAAGCCAATAGCTTCCTGATGGTTTATCGCTTCCAGATGTTCTCTCATGCTTTTTCCGGAAATAGTCAAACCTTCATTAATGACCATGTCGGTTTCGCGAAGTGTCATTGTATTTCCTTCAATTCTATTGCTTTCAAAAGTATATTCAAGTTCGAGTGCCTGTTTAATTTTGTAACTGTCAAATTGCTTATAAGAATCTAATTTATCTTTTAGAGAATCAATTTCTTTTAGAATTTTTTCTAAAGATGCTGATAATTTTAAATTTGATTTAGCTTTACTATATTTGATTTCATCTTCTGCTACTTTTAATGCTTTCAAGGCAAACTCATCATCGCCAATTTCATAAAGAATTTTTTCTTTAAGCCAGGCAATCATCAAAGTTTCGTAATCTATTTCTAAAAGTTGAGACAGCTTTGTGATTTGTTCTCGGGTTGGTTTTCTTGTTCCTGATTCAAACTTACTTATTAATGCTTGATCAATGCCCAGTATTTGTGCAACTTCGCGTGTCTTTAAACCTTTTTGTTCCCGTGCATTTTTTAAAAGTGATTTCATGATGAAAATTCAAGTCTTGACAATTGCAGTCATTTTAATTTTTATAAAAAAAGCAACATTTAAAAATATTGCTTTTGTAAATTTATTTTTTAGGCAAAGAACCGTCTTTTCTCATTTCTGCCACAACTGCCTGCATAATAGCATCTACAGTTTGGCCAACATCTGTAACGTAATCTGATTTCGTAGTTCCTGTCCAGATTAGCTTATTATCTTTTAGTGAAAAGATATTAGTTTCAACCATATAAGAGGTAGTTTCCTGATAATATCCTGGATCGTAGAAAGTTGGCGAATACATTCCGTACCAGTTCCCAAATCCGTAACCATACATTCCGGTGTACATTCCGTCAAATCCGCCGTAATACATTCCGGTATAAGTTCCGGGAACATAATTAGTCTCTTTTTCAGTGCTTACCAATCTCATTGTAATAACTCCATCAAAATTCTCATCTTGTAGAATTTTTAATTTTTGTTCCTTCGTTAAGTTCGAAGTAGTTTCGTTTAGATATTGGTAAGATGTTCTAAAAATAGTATTGCTGGCTGCAATTCTATTTTCGGTTATTCTTCTCGATGCCTCATCTTTTACCAAGGCAACAACCAAAACTTTTTTAAATTCTTCTTGAGCTACCGTAATTTTGGGATCTCTCCAACTACTCACAATAGAAGTATTACTTCCACAACTCCAAAACACAAGAATCACCAGCAAAATTAAATACTTTTTCATACCGTAAAATTAGATTACTGTAGTAAAAATAGGTATAAAATTTTAAAAAAATAAGAATTTCGAATAAATTAGTTGTAAGCCTTTTTTATTCGGTCTAAATCGCGTTTTGTATCCTGCTCTTTAAGAGATTCACGTTTGTCGTAGTTTTTCTTTCCTTTACAAAGACCAATTTGCAATTTTGCAAGGCCTTTTTCATTTGTAAATAATTTTAGCGGAACAATAGTTAAACCTTTAGCCTGAATACTTTTATGAAGGCTTTTTAATTCTTTTTTATTTAATAGCAACTTTCTTTCGCTTCTGGATTTATGATTGAACTGATTTCCAAACGTATATTCTTCGATATAGGTATTTATAGCAAAAAGTTCAAGGTTACTAAATTCACAAAAACTCTCAGTGATATTAGCTTTCCCTAATCGTATAGATTTAATTTCGGTTCCGGACAAAACAATTCCGGCAGTATAGGTATCGATTATCTCATAATCAAATCGAGCTCTCTTATTAAGTATATTGACTGTTTTTAACATAAGTACAAATGTAAACAAAATTGAAAAACTTTCCAGTTTTTGAATATTTAAAGATTTTCAGATTCTATAATTAGCTTTAAGTAGTTATCTAATCGATTTAGATTTCAATTTACTAATTTTGTAAAAACAAAAACCATACTGGAGTATGGTTTTTTAATATTATTTATAAAATGCAAAATCAATCTAAAGATCCTTTACACGGAATTACGCTTCAGGCAATATTAGAAAAATTAGTTGCTCATTATGGTTTTGATACTTTATCAGAATTAATTCCGGTAAAATGTTTTAAAGCAAATCCAAGTATAAAATCAAGTCTTACTTTTTTAAGAAAAACCGATTGGGCTCGCAAAAAGGTTGAAGAGTTATATGTAAAATCTCTTCCTAAACTGACCAATTAATTACAGTTTATACGAAAGCATCACGCCGCCACGGTACGGAAGCCATTCGCCGCTTCTATTCCAATTTGTAGCTTTTTCATATCTTCCTGGAGTTCCATCATTATAATATCCATGATAAAATCCTTGATGCCAACCGCCACCCGCAAAAATATCTAATAAAAATTTATCATTTATTTTAATATTATAACCTACCGTAACTCCTAATCTGTAACCAAAACCGTGTTCATATTTATTAGAATCAAAATAATTCCATTTTTGAAGCTCATAAACGTCAGGACCGGCATGAGCACCTACATAAAAACCATTGTATTTTTCTTTAAAATGATAACGTATTTCAGGAGTTAAAGTGTAAAATTTCATTGGATGATGCCCGTTGAAAGATTCCCAGAAAGAAGCCATAACATCAACACTAAAAGTAGTTTTTTCTCCAATGCTTGTTTCAATTCCAATATTTGGAACTGCTATTATTGCAGTAGCTGCGTTGAATTTTATATAGGTTTGACTTTGTATTTGGATAGAAAATAAAAGTATAAATACAATGAATAATTTTTTCATAAAGTAGATTTTCATGGCAACAAAATAAGTTGTATTTTACTTATTTCGGATGCAAATATAACGCAAAATGAAAGCTACTATTGTAAAAAAAAGGAAGTTTTTAGAAGACTTCCTTTCATTAAAAACCATAAAAAGCTTTATTTGTCTAACAATGAGTAAATTACTTTATCTAGAAAACGTCCCTCGTAAAAATCAGATTCTTTAAAATGCGCTTCTTTTACAAAACCACATTTTTGCAACACTTTTTCTGATGCAAAATTTTCGGGAGCAATTACCGCTTCTATCGAATGCAGTTTTAAATCATCAAAACCATAACGAATAAGTTTATTAACAGCTTCAGGCATAATTCCTTTTCCGTGAAATTCCGGCAATAACATATAGCCAATTTCTGCACGATAATTTTCAGGCTGCATTCTGTAATAACCAATAATACCTAATAGTTTCGGATTATCTTTTAATGTAATTCCCCAATTAATGCCTACGTTTGTTACGATTTTATCTTCGATCATAGCGATATGTTCCAAAGCTTCCTCAGCAGTTTTTGCCAAAGGTCTCGGAATATATTTCATGGTTTCAGGATTCGAACGCAATTCAAAAATTTCGTTTACATCCTCATTAGTAATTCTCTTTAATAGTAAACGTTCTGTTTCTATAATTGGGAATGGTGTAAAATTAAATTCTAGCATTTTCTAAATCTTATAATATTTGTATACTGAATTTTGAATTGAATTCCTGATGGGCATCCAAAATTAAAATCCCTTCTTTTTCGAATAAATTTCCTGAATTATTGGCGGTATCAGAATAACCCAGCCACGGCTCAATACATATAAATGGAGCTTTTACTTTTGTCCAGATTCCCAAACTCGGAAAATCTTCAAAGTCGACTTTAATATAAGGTTTGGAATCTTCAAGAATAGTAAGCGAATTCGACTCTAAAGTTTTAAAAATCAACGCATCATTTTTGAACAATTTATAATCTAGAGGAACCAAATTATTGGTAGTTTCAAGAACTTTAGTTTTATCAGATATTAAATCATTTTCTAAAAGATAGTATTTTAGCGTTTCTTCTTTTTCGAATTCAAAAGCATAATTTTCAAACTTTTCAGGCAATGCAATCGCCGGGTGCGCTCCAATTGAAAAAGGCATTTTAGTATCACTTTTGTTAATTACTTTATATTGAATGTCTAAAGTGGTTTCTTCAATTGTGTAAATAAGCTGCAATTCAAATTCAAAAGGATATTTCTTCAGCGTTTCTTCATTAGATTGTAACGAAAAAACGGCACTATTTTCTGTTTTTTCAATCAGTTCAAATTCCATATCACGAGCAAAACCATGTCTTGGCAACTCATATTCTTTTTCACCAATTTTATAAGTGTTGTTTTTTAAAGTTCCAACAATCGGGAAAAGAACCGGCGAGTGTTTGCCCCAGAAATCAGGATTGCCTTCCCAGATATATTCTTTGTTTTGATTGTCCTTTAATGAAAATAATTCAGCTCCTGCGTGTTTTATAGAAGCTTTAAGTCTTGAATTTGTTATAGTTGTGTTCAAAATAATAGTAATTGAAAAGAATTAGTTTTTTATCCTGATGTAAATATATTTTATAAATTTTATTTTTTTAGGAAAATAGCTTAAAATATTTTTTGATAAAATTTTGCCAAAACGCAATATAACCTTTGATTTTTCTCTGTAAATAGCTTTTTTTTTCATTAATTTGCTACATAAACAGCTAAAAAATATGAAAAAACAATCCTCAAAAGCCTTATTGACCATGGCTTTGTTTGTAGGGATTTCTTCTGTTTGGGCGCAACAAATGCCAGCTACAACAGCAGTAAATCCAGTTAATAATTATAATTATCATGATGCATTTGCACCCCATTTTTATACAAAGAACGGAACGCCAACGCGATCAGCAAGCGGTCAGCCGGGAGTTGAGTACTGGCAAAACAGAGCCGATTATCAGATATCGGCAAAATTAAACGGAACTACAAATGAAATTATTGGTACAGATGAAATTACGTATACCAATAATAGTCCTGACAAATTAGGATTTGTCTGGTTGAATTTAGACCAAAATTTATTTAAAGAAGATTCAAGAGGAAACGCTGTTGTACCTTTAACCGGAAGTCGTAATGGTGCTCAAGGTCAGGTATTTGATGGTGGAAATAAAATAAAATCAGTAAAAGTTATTTCTGGCGGAAAGAAAAAAGTTGAAGCTGACGCAAAATTCATAGTTACAGATACCAGAATGCAAATTTTTCTTCCAGAAGAATTGGCTTCAAAAGGCGGATCTGTAAAAATCAAAATTGAATTCTCATTTATTGCTCCGTTTGAAGGATCAGACAGAATGGGAGTTTTAGAAACTAAAAACGGTAAAATATTTACCATTGCACAGTGGTATCCGCGTATGTGTGTGTATGACGACGTAAGAGGTTGGAATACTGCACCTTATTTAGGAGCTTCTGAGTTTTATTTAGAATATGGTGATTTTGATGTAAAACTTACAGTTCCTGCAAATCATTACGTAGTAGGTTCAGGTGAATTATTAAATGGTGCAGAAGTTTTGCCTGCTGAGCAATTTAAACGTTACAAAGAGGCTTCTCAAAGCGATAAAACGGTTATAATTCGTTCTGCCGAAGAAGTTGCTGCAACTGCAAATACAAATGCAACTGCCGAAAAAACCTGGCATTATCAAATCAAAAATGCCCGTGATTTTTCTTGGGCATCATCTCCGGCCTTTATTTTAGACGGAGCAAAAATAAACCTGCCAAGCGGTAAAAAATCATTAGCATTATCTGCTTATCCTGTAGAAAGTGCCGGTAACGATGCTTACGGACGTTCGACAGAATATGTAAAATCGTCTATTGAACATTATTCAAAAAGATGGTTTGAATATCCTTATCCGGCAGCTACAAACGTTGCAGGAAATGAGGGAGGAATGGAATACCCGGGAATTGTTTTTTGTGGATGGAAATCTAAAGGAGACGATTTATGGGGTGTAACAGATCACGAATTCGGACATATTTGGTTTCCTATGATCGTAGGTTCAAATGAGCGTTTATTTGCCTGGATGGATGAAGGTTTTAATACTTTCATTAATTCTATTAGTTCTTTTGATTTTAATAATGGAGAATACAAGCAAAAACCTGCTGACTTACATGAAGATGCAGAATATTTTACAAGCCCGAAATTAGAGACTATTATGAGTTCTCCTGATAATATGAAGGAAGGTAATATTGGTGTTTTATGTTATGCAAAACCAAGTTCAGGATTAATAATTTTAAGAGAGCAGGTTTTAGGAGAAGAACGTTTTGATAAAGCGTTACGTACTTATGTAGAGCGTTGGGCTTTCAAACATCCAACTCCGGATGATTTCTTTAGAACTATTGAAAATGTTGCAGGAGAAGATTTAAGCTGGTTCTGGAGAAGCTGGTTTGTAAACAACTGGAGATTTGACCAGGGAATTAATTCTATCAAATATGTTAAAAACGATCCTGCAAAAGGAGTTGTGATTACAGTAGAAAATTTCGATAAAATGCCAATGCCAATTGTTTTGGATGTAAAAACAAAAAGCGGAAAAGTAACCAGAGTTAAATTGCCAGTTGAAATATGGCAGCGTAACAACGATTGGTCTTTCAAACACAATTCTACCGAAGAAATCGAAAGCATAACTTTAGATCCTGATCATGCTTTTCCTGATTATAACGAAAGTAATAATGTATGGACAGCGGGAAAGGGAAAAGTTGAAAAAGACATCATTTTAGATGGATATTTAGGGAATTTTTCGACTGATAAAGCACCCTTAAAAGTTGAATTTACAGAGAAAAATAGTGTTCTTAACGCAGAAATTTCAAATTATCCAAAATTTGCTGTTGAACCAGTAGAAGGAGAAAAAGATACGTTTCAATCAAACAGAGCTGGATTAAAATTCAAATTTAATGAAGCTAAAAATGGTTTTGATATGATTGTTTTAGGAAATGGAAAAGTAATTCCGTTTAAAAGAAACTAAAAACGAAATAATAATATTTTCAAACCCGATAATTATGTATAGCTATCGGGTTTTTCTTTTAGTTTAGTTTCAAGTTTCAGGTTTCAAGTTTAAAATGCTCAATCTTTCAAAGTTTCAAACTTAAAAAACTCAGAAACTAAAAACCTTAGCACCTTAGCACCTCAGAACCTTAGCTCCTCAAAAAAAACAACATTACATTAAAAAAATGTTAGATTTTTATTTTTTTGTATTGTAAATAGAAAAATAGTGTACTTTTGCAACCGATGAATAAAATAAGTTTACATATAACTTCTTTGTCACGGACAAACTCTCCTGTAACTTCTCCCGAAGTACGGATACTATCTCTATAGTATTCACAGAGTTTTTCGCCGCGTATTTATTTATATTCATTTTTCATTTTGAAATCACAAAATTTGTCCATTGGACAAACCTATCCTAAAAGTATATATTTTTTTGTAAATTTTCTTAATCAAACTTTTGATTTTGAGAATGTTACTTCTATTTTATCTATTTTTAATGGATTGATTTCCGGAATTCAAACTAAACAATACGTTTTATTTTTTAACTCTAACTTCAACTATTGAAATGAAAATCTCTATTGTTGTTACTCAGGAAGAACACTTCAAATTCGCACAGGAAATTTGCGATACGATAGAATCATCTGCCTTATTAAGAGGTACAGGGATTGCTAAAAGAACTCCTGAATACATTCAGAAAAAAATGTCGAATGGTGATGCGATGATTGCTCTGGCAGACGGAAAATTTGCAGGTTTTTGTTATATCGAAAGTTGGCAGCACGGCAAGTTCGTGGCACACTCCGGTTTAATTGTACATCCGGACTACAGAAGTTTAGGTTTAGCAAAAAAAATCAAATCAAAAGTTTTTGATTATTCGCTGCAAAGATATCCGGATGCCAAAATTTTTGGTATTACAACTGGTCTGGCTGTAATGAAAATCAATTCTGATTTGGGCTACAAGCCGGTTCCATTTTCAGAACTTACAACAGATCCGAGTTTTTGGTCGGGGTGTAAAACCTGTACTAATTATGAAATTCTAAAAAGCAAAGAAAACAAAATGTGCCTTTGCACCGGAATGTTGTATGACCCAAAAGAAAAACAAAAAGATCCGCCAAGACATCCTTTTAATGAAGCTGTTTTAAGCAGATTGAAAAAAATAAAACAAGCTTTATTCTTAAATAAAATCTTGTCTGTTTTTTTAACCTAAAATTGAATTAAAAAAGAAATCTCAAACTTGCTAAATACGAAAGTATTAGCCTAAATTATAAAAAATGAAAAAAGTTGTATTAGCTTATAGTGGAGGATTAGATACCTCGTATTGTTTGAAATATTTAAAAAATGAAAAAGGATACGAAGTTCACACCGTACTTGTAGATACAGGAGGATTTGATGCAGAAGAATTATCAGCTATAGAAAAAAGAGCTTACGAATTAGGAAGCGCACAACACGCGAACCTAACCATCGTAGATAAATATTACGATAAAGCAATAAAATATTTGATTTTTGGAAACGTGTTAAAAAACAATACATATCCGCTATCAGTAAGTGCAGAGCGTGTTTTTCAGGCAATTGAAGCCATAAAATATGCTAAAAAAGTAGGAGCAAGCGCCATCGCACACGGAAGTACAGGTGCCGGAAATGATCAAATTCGTTTTGACTTGATTTTTCAAACCATCGCTCCGGAAATCGAAATCATTACGCCAATTAGAGATTTAAAATTGTCAAGACAAGAAGAAGTTGATTATTTGGCTCAAAACGGCGTTCATTATTCTTGGGAAAAAGCACAATATTCGATCAATAAAGGACTTTGGGGAACAAGCGTTGGAGGAAAAGAAACCTTAACTTCAAGCCAGCCTTTGCCAAGTGATGCTTATCCTTCGCAATTGCAAAAAGAAGGCGAAGAAAAAGTAAGATTACATTTTGAGCAAGGAGAATTAGTTGGAATAAATGGTCAATTAGATAAACCATCAAATAATATTGTCGCGCTGGAAAAACTGGCAAATGCTTATGCAATTGGTAGAGATATTCACGTAGGTGATACTATTATTGGAATTAAGGGAAGAGTTGGTTTTGAGGCTGCTGCACCGTTAATTATTATCAAAGCACATCATTTGTTAGAGAAACATACCCTAGGAAAATGGCAGCAATACTGGAAGGAACAATTAGGAAACTGGTACGGAATGTTATTTCACGAAGGTCAGTTTTTAGATCCGGTTATGAGAAACATAGAAACCTTTTTGCAAGACACTCAAAAAACAGTAAATGGTGTTGTTACCGTTTCGCTAAAACCATATCATTTTTCGCTTGACGGAATTGAATCTGATAACGATTTGATGAACACAGGTTTCGGTCAATACGGAGAAATGAACAACGCCTGGACATCTGACGATGCAAAAGGATTTATTAAGATTTTAGGAAATGCCCAAAATATATTTTCATCTGTAAATCATTTAGATCATGATTAATGTCGGAATAATTGGTGGTTCAGGTTATACAGCTGGAGAACTCATCAGAATTTTAATGTATCACCCAAAAGTAAACATTGATTTTGTTTACAGTACAACAAATGCCGGAAAACCACTTTCTGTGGCGCACCATGATTTGATGGGAGATATTGAAATGAATTTCACAGATGTAATTAATCCTGATGTAAATGTTGTTTTCTTGTGTTTGGGTCATGGAAAATCAATTTCATTTTTACAGGAAAATCAATTTGCGAGTCACACTAAAATTATTGATTTAGGAAATGATTTCAGATTGAATGCAGCTGCACATTTCGAAGGAAAAGACTTTATATACGGCTTGCCGGAATTAAACAAAACGGAAATTAAAAAAGCAAATTACATTGCAAATCCGGGTTGTTTTGCCACGGCTATTCAATTGGCTTTGTTGCCTTTAGCTAAAAATAATCTGTTGAATAATGACATTCATATTAATGCCACAACTGGAAGTACAGGCGCAGGAGTAGGACTTTCAGAAACCTCACATTTCAGTTGGAGAAATAACAATATGTCGCATTACAAAGCTTTTGAACATCAGCATTTGGGAGAAATTGGAGAAAGTTTGGTTCAATTGCAGGATGATTTTGAAAGTGAGTTGCTTTTTATTCCAAACAGAGGAGATTTTCCAAGAGGAATTTTTGCAACCTTATACACACTTTCGGATGATAGTTTAGAACAACTAGTGGCAAAATATGAAGAGTTCTATAAAGATGAGCCTTTCGTAACGGTCACAACTACAAATATCAATATGAAACAAGTCGTTCAAACGAATAAATGTATTATCAGTTTATTGAAAAAAGGAAACCGGGTTTTAATAACATCAATTATCGACAACTTAACCAAAGGTGCATCAGGACAAGCGATTCAAAACATGAATTTAATGTTCGGATTAGAAGAAACCACCGGTTTACATTTGAAACCAAGCGGATTTTAATTTATTTGATAGTTGTTGGCTTATAGTTGATGGGAACATCATGATAAAACCGACAACCATCAACAATCAACCAAAAACTAAAAAGATGAACTTATTCAACGTTTACCCATTATATGACATAACTCCAGTAAAAGCAGTCGATTGTACCATTACAGACGACAAAGGAGTAGAATATTTAGATTTATACAGCGGACATGGTGTGATCTCGATTGGACACACACAACCGGATTACGTAGCAAAGCTTAAAAATCAGTTAGACCATTTAGGATTTTATTCGAATGCGATTCAGAATCCTTTGCAGGTTGAATTGGCTCAAAAATTAGGAAAGCTTTCTGGTTTAGAAGATTACGAATTGTTTTTATGCAGTTCTGGTGCCGAAGCCAATGAAAATGCTTTGAAATTAGCCTCTTTCCACAACGGAAAATCAAGAGTTGTTGCTTTTGATAATTCTTTCCACGGAAGAACTTCTGCAGCCGTTGCCGTTACAGACAATAAAAAAATTGTTGCGCCAATAAATGCACAACAAGAAGTTACTTTTTTACCGTTAAACCAAATCGAATTAGTTGAAGCTGAATTGGCTAAAGGAGATGTTACAGCAGTAATTATCGAAGGAATTCAAGGAGTTGGAGGTTTAGACCAAGGAACAACAGAATTTTTTCAGGCTTTAGAAAAAGCATGTAAAAAACACGATGTTGTTTTGATTTTAGATGAAGTACAATCGGGTTACGGAAGAAGCGGGAAATTTTTCGCATTCCAACATCACGGAATCAACCCTGATATTATTTCAGTAGCGAAAGGAATGGGGAATGGATTTCCGGTTGGAGCCATTTTAATCTCTCCAAAATTTGAAGCAAGTTTCGGATTATTAGGAACTACTTTCGGCGGAAGCCATTTATCTTGTGCAGCAGGAATTGCCGTATTAGATGTAATGGAAAAGCTTGATTTGCAGAAAAATGTAAACGAAGTTTACGCTTATTTCTTAGAAAAAATCAAAGAAGTTGAAGGTATCAAACAAGTAAAAGGAAAAGGTTTAATGCTTGGTGTTGAATTCGATTTTGATGTTGCAGCTTTAAGAAAAAAGCTAATTATCGAAAAACACATTTTTACAGGAAGTGCCAATAACAAAAATCTGCTTAGAATTTTGCCACCATTAACTGTGAAAAAAGGGGATATTGATACTTTCATTGTAGCTTTAAAAGAGAGTTTGGAAGAACTAAAAAACTAAGTTTACCATATATTGTTAATTCGTTTAATCGATTAACTAGTTAAACGATTAAACGAATTATCGATTAACCAATTAAACCAAAAAAATGAATCCATTATCAATTGAAAAACGCAATCTGGTTTTGCGCTCCATGGCAAAGCTGGTCGAGCAGGAGCGGAGTCAAATCATCTTAACTAATAAAGAAGATCTTGACGCTTACGACGGTTCCGATTTAGCGATGGAAGAGCGACTAAAAGTTGATGATAAAAAAGTTGATGAAATGATTTTATCACTAAACCAGTTGGCTTCTCAAGATGATCCGGTTGGAGTAGAGCGTTTTCATTTTGTTCATGATAATGGAATCAAAGTAATTAATAAAACAGCAGCTTTCGGAACGATTTTAATTATTTACGAATCTCGTCCCGACGTTACAATCGAAGCCGGCGGAATTGCTTTTAAATCCGGAAATAAAATTTTATTAAAAGGAGGAAAAGAGTCTTTAAAGTCAAATTTGAAAATTGTGAGTTTGTGGCATAAAGCTTTAGAAGAAAATGAAGTTTCAAAAGATTGGGTTGAATATCTAAATTATAATCGAACAGAAACACAGGCTTTTTTAGAAAAACCAACTCAAAAAGTCGATTTAATTGTTCCTAGAGGCGGAGAAAAATTAATTGAGTTTGTGAAATCGCATGCGACTTGCCCGGTAATTGTGAGCGGGCGCGGAAACAATTTTGTTTACGTTCACGAAAATGCAGATACAGATTTGGCCTTGAAAATAATTTTAAACGCTAAAACCTCTAAAATTTCAGCTTGCAATGCTGTTGATAAAGTTTTAATTGATTCCAAATTGCCCAATTTTGAAGCTTTTACAGCATTGTTAATCGAAGCCTTAATTGAATCAAAAGTGGAAGTCATAGGCGACAAATCTTTAGAAAATTTCGAAAATACAGAAACACTTCAAAACGAAGATATTTGGTATGAAGAATTTTTAGATTATAAAATTGTTATCGGAACAATTGATTCTGAGGAAAATGCGATCAAAAAAATCAATAAATATTGTGGAGGACATTCTGCAGTAATTATTACAAAAGACGACAAAGCCGCACAAGAATTTATGGATGCCGTTGATACCGCAGCCGTTTACCAAAACGCTTCAACACGTTTTACAGACGGAGGACAATTTGGTCTAGGCGGAGAATTAGCGATAAGCACAGATAAATTGCATCAAAGAGGTCCAATTGGTTTGCAACATTTGGTTACCAATAAATGGTACGTTTACGGAGAAGGGCAGATTAGATAATTTTAGATTTTAGATTGTTGGAATTTGGAATTTATATAAAAATTTAGCTTTGCGAACTTAGCGTTTGTAAACACAAACAACAAAAATAACCTTGCGCCCTTGCGGTAAAAGAAAATTAGTGTCTTTGTGCCTTCGTGGCAAAAACAGAAAACATGGCAAAAAAAAGGATTTTATTAAAAATAGGAAGTAATACTTTAACCAAAGAAACCAATCACATTTCTCGGGGAAAGATTGAAGACCTCGGTATGCAGATTGCGGCCTTAAACAAAGATTACGAATTCGTAATTGTAAGCTCCGGAGCAATCGCCGCCGCCAAGCAATTTGTAAATCTCGAAAGTAAAGGAAAAGAAATTGCATTAAAACAAGCTTTAGCATCGATAGGTCAGCCCCATTTAATGCGGATTTTTCATGAAAATTTCAGCGATTTAGGTTTATTGACGTCGCAATGTTTATTGTCTTATTCTGATTTCGAAAAAGAACAGTCTAAAGTAAATATTGTTAATACTATAAATGTTTTGGTTGAGAACAATTACATTCCGATTATCAATGAAAATGATACCGTGGCAACGGATGAAATCAGGTTTGGAGACAATGACAAATTAGCGGCTTTAACGGCAGTGCTGCTAAATGTTGATATTCTGATAATTGCCACTAATACGAACGGAATTTATACGAAAGATTCTATTCATGGTGAAATTCCAGAAACGATTAAATTAGTAAATGATTTAAAAACGCTTGAAAAAGAAATCGGCGAATCAAAATCATCACACGGAACAGGAGGAATGCAATCCAAAATTGAAGCAGCAGGAATCGCAAAAGCAGCTAATATAGAAACCTGGATTGTCAATGGATTAAATGATAATTTTATTTTAAAGGCATTAAAGGGCGAAATTCCTTTTACCAGGATTGTGTGATATTGAACGCGGATGAAAACGGATTCGCTATTGCGAAGACGCGGATTGAAACGGATTTTATATTTGAGTTTAATTTTATTGTAGTATATTTTATTCAAATATTAAAATTATGAAATTATTGCATCAAGAGCTGACCGATATTATCATCAAAACTTTTTACGAAGTTTATAATGAATTAGGACACGGGTTTTTAGAAAGAGTTTATCAAAATTCCTTGTATTTAGAATTGAAAAATAAAGGTTTGTATATTGAAGCTCAGAGGAAAATTAAAGTTTACTATAAAGGTATTGAAGTTGGAGAATATTATGCAGATTTAATAGTTGAAGATTTAATTATTCTAGAACTCAAAGCAGCTAATTGCATTGTGGTCGAGTTTGAAAATCAAATTTTGAATTATTTAAAAGGAACAAATTGTGAAGTAGGTTTACTTTTAAATTTTGGAACAAAACCAGAATTTAGACGAAAAGTATTTGAGAATAGTAGAAAATTAAGAATATAAAAATCCGCGTTAATCTGCGTCTTCGCGATAGCGAATCAGTAAAATCCGCGTCTAATTTGGATAACAATTAAAAAACAAAAAACAATGAATTATATTTCAATAAAAGATATCGACTCATTATCAAAATGGGTAAAAAGCGCGATTAAAATCAAAAAAAATCCGCTTAAAAATCAAAAGTTAGGTAAAAATAAAACCTTGGGAATGTTATTTTTCAATCCGAGTTTAAGAACACGTTTGAGTACTCAAAAAGCTGCTTTAAACTTAGGAATGAATGTTATGGTAATGAATTTTACCAACGAAGGCTGGACATTAGAGTTCGAAGACGGAGCCGTAATGAATTCTGGTGCTTCAGAGCATATTAAAGAAGCCGCAGAAGTAGTTTCTCAATATTGTGATATTATCGCTATACGTGCTTTTGCAGGTTTAGTTGATAAAGAAAAAGATTATGCTGAAACCGTTATTTCAGGATTTCTGAAATATGCTACGGTGCCAATCGTAAATATGGAAAGTGCTGTTCGTCACCCGATGCAGTCTTTGGCAGATGCTATTACAATGGAAGAGCACAAAACGAAACACAAACCAAAAGTGGTTCTTTCGTGGGCGCCGCATCCAAAAGCTTTACCACAAGCTGTTGCAAATTCATTTGTAGAAATGATGCAAATGCAGAAAGATATGGATTTTGTAATTACGCATCCGGAAGGTTATGAATTAAGCCCGGAAATTACTCAAGATTGTAAAATCGAATACGATCAAAATAAAGCTTTCGAAAATGCCGATTTCGTTTACGTAAAAAACTGGAGCAACTTCAACGATTACGGAAAAGTAACCAACAGCGACCCAAATTGGACAGTTACTGCCGAAAAAATGGCCTTAACTAATAACGGAAAATTCATGCATTGTCTTCCTGTTCGTCGTAACGTAATCGTAAGCGACGAAGTTTTAGATGGAGAAAATTCAATCGTAATCGAACAGGCGAATAATAGAACGTATTCGGCACAATTAGTTTTACAAAAGATTCTTAAGAAGTTATAAATAAAGGTACAAAGGCACAAAGTTGCAGAGGTACAAAGGTTTAAAAACCTTAGAAGAGACCTTTGAACCTTTGTCCCTCTGAACCTCTGAACCTCAAAAAATGGAAGTTAAAGTAATAAAAATTGGTGGAAACATCATCGACAACCCAACCGAATTAGAACAAATCTTAACCGATTTTTCTAAAATCGAAGGTTATAAAGTTTTGGTTCACGGCGGTGGAAAATCGGCTACAAAAATGGCACAAAGTATTGGTTTGGTTCCGCAAATGATTGACGGACGCCGAATCACTGATGCTCCAATGCTTGATGTTGTGGTCATGATTTACGCAGGACAAATCAATAAACATATTGTAGCGCAGTTGCAGGCAAAAGACAATAATGCAATTGGCTTTTCGGGAGCTGATGGAAATTTGATTCAGTCAACAAAACGAAATCACCCAACAATCGATTACGGATTTGTAGGCGATGTAAAACAAGTCAATACTTCTTTATTGAAAACGTTACTCGAAGCCGGAATTGTACCTGTTTTCTGTGCCATTACACACGACAAAAACGGTCAATTATTAAACACAAATGCTGATACAATTGCTAGTGAATTATCAATAGCATTGTCTGAATTTTTCGATGTTACGCTTACGTATTGTTTTGAAAAACAAGGAGTTTTGCAAGATTCAGAAGATGATTCATCTGTAATAACAGAAATAAACGAAGAACTATACAATAATCTAAAAGCAGAAAAAGTAATCCATTCCGGAATGATTCCTAAACTGGATAATTGTTTTAATAGTTTATCAAGAGGTGTACAAAAAATCAAAATTGGGCATCATAAAATGCTTCAAAATCCTGATGTTCTGCATACGACAATTACGTTATAAAAGAGGTTGCCACGAATTACACGAATTTTCGCGAATTAAAAATCAACGAAAATAAAAAATTAGTAAAAATTCGTGTAATTCGTGGCAAAAAAATACGACTGCATAAGTTATTTAAATATTAATTTAAGAAATTTGCGCAAATTAAAATCGTCACAGATTTAATTAAAAACTTTGTGACTTCGTGCCTTAGCGGCAAAGAAACCATAACTATGAAAAATATTGCAACGCTTACCCAGGAAGCAATTAGTTTATTAAAAAACCTTATTGAAACGCCTTCATTTTCAAGCGAAGAAGATCAAACGGCACTTTTAATAGAAAATTGGTTCAACCAAAACGAGATTCCTTTTAAAAGAGAAAACAATAATGTGTGGGCTTTCAATAAATATTTCGACGAAAATAAACCAACACTTTTACTGAATTCGCATCACGATACGGTAAGACCTAATCAGGCTTACACAAACGATCCGTTCGAAGCGATTGAAAAAGACGGTAAATTATTCGGTTTAGGAAGCAATGATGCCGGCGGTTGTTTAGTTTCATTATTAGCGACTTTCGTTCATTTTTACGAAAATCAAAATTTGCCATATAATATTGTAATCGTGGCTTCCGCCGAAGAAGAAAGCAGCGGGAAAAACGGTTTAAACAGCGTTTTAAAGCATTTACCAGAATTAGATTGCGCGATTGTTGGCGAACCAACTTTAATGCAATTGGCTGTAGCCGAAAAAGGTTTGTTGGTTTTGGATGTAAAAGTGAAAGGAACTGCAAGTCACGCCGCACATCAAAACGATGATAATTCATTATACAAATCAATTCCGGTAATGGAATGGTTTAAAAACTATAAATTCGACAAAATCTCAGATGTTTTAGGTCCCGTAAAAATGACTGTAACACAAATCAGCGCAGGAAAACAGCATAATGTTGTACCGTCAGAATGTGATTTGGTAGTTGATATTCGAGTAACAGACCGATATTCTAACACCGAAATTCTAGAAGTTGTAAAAGCAAACGTAAATGCCGAAGTAACGCCAAGATCAATGCATTTAAACGCTTCATCTATTCCAGTTTCACATGGTTTAGTACAAGCTGGAATCGCTTTAGGAAGAACAACTTACGGATCGCCAACACTTTCAGATCAATCTGTTTTGAGCTGTCAGTCTTTAAAATTAGGACCAGGAGAAACGTTACGTTCACATTCAGCAGACGAATTTATTTTTATCAACGAAATAGAAGAAGGAGTCGATTTGTATATCAAAATACTAACGGATTTCTTTAAATTATAATATTTTTTAGTAGCTAATCCCGCTATCCGTTTCAATCTTTTGTGCCGAACCCCGGCACAAAAGGATTTCCACTACTATCGGGGCTAGAAATACCGCAATATAAACAACAACATTAGAATAAATTAGAAATAAACACAAAGAAAGAAATCTAGATTCTAAGAAGTCTAAAAATCTAAGCAGTCTAACAATCTAATCATCTAAGAAGTCTAAAAATCTACCTATGAAACTTTGGGAAAAAGGAATACCAACAGACAAACAAATCGAACATTTCACAGTAGGAAACGATCGTGAACTTGATTTGGTTCTGGCGAAATATGATGCTTTAGGTTCAATCGCTCACGCTAAAATGCTTGGGCAAATTGGGTTATTAACTCAGGAAGAAACGACTTCTTTGGTCGATGCATTAAACGAAATCATTGCTGATGTTGCCAAAGGAAACTTTGAAATCGAAGACAGTTTTGAAGATGTTCATTCTAAAATCGAATATCTTTTAACCGTAAAACTAGGCGATGCCGGAAAAAAAATTCACACTGCGCGTTCCCGTAACGATCAGGTTTTGGTCGATGTTCATTTGTATTTAAAAGACGAATTAAAAGCAATCAAAGAACAGGTGAAAACTTTGTTTGATTTATTAATGGAATCGGCAGAGAAACATCAAAACGTTTTATTGCCGGGTTATACGCACTTACAAATCGCAATGCCATCGTCATTCGGAATGTGGTTTTCTGCTTACGCCGAAAGTTTAATTGATGATGTTACGATGCTAAATGCAGCTTCAAAAATTGTCGATCAGAATCCGTTAGGATCTGCAGCAGGATACGGAAGTTCATTTCCAATCAACAGAACTTTTACAACGCAGGAATTAGGTTTTGAAACATTGAAATTCAATGCTGTCGCCGCTCAAATGAGTCGTGGAAAAGCAGAAAAAACAGTCGCTTTTGCGATGAGCAGTGTTGCAGCAACATTATCAAAATTTGCAATGGATGTCTGTTTGTATATGAGTCAGAACTTTGATTTTATAAGCCTTCCGGGGCATCTTACAACAGGTTCGAGCATTATGCCTCACAAAAAGAATCCCGATGTATTTGAATTGATTAGAGGAAAATGCAATAAAATTCAGGCGCTTCCTTACGAAATAACTTTAATTACCAATAATTTACCAAGCGGTTATCACAGAGATTTACAGCTTTTAAAAGAAGGATTGTTTCCTGCAATTCAAACTTTAAAATCATGTTTAGATATTGCAATTTTCTCGGTAAAAGATATTACGGTAAAAGACAATATTTTAAAAGATAAAAAATACGATTACTTGTTTACAGTAGATACTTTAAATGAAATGGTGGTTGCCGGAATGCCATTTAGAGATGCTTACAAAGCTGTTGCAGAACAATTAGAAGCGGGAACATATCAATCTCCAAAAGAAACCAAACACACGCACGAAGGCAGTATCAATAATTTATGCTTGAATGCGATTAAAGATAAAATGAAGGCAGCTTATTAAAACAGGATTGCTACTAAATAAAAAACCGATTTGTATATCTAATACAAATCGGTTTTTTTTATGTAAATTATATTCGATTAACTTTTCTTTGCAAAGCTTGAAGCTATTACGCCTGTCGAACTAACCTGAAGTGTAGCTCCCGCGCCATACGATTTATTGGTTACATATTCTTCTACTTTTTCCAAAGGAATTGAAGTATAGTTATAAGTAGGTTTACTTACTGTTGTTCCAAAATCCATTGAACCTTTACGACAATGATCGAATGCAATTCCAACTGTTCCTCCATCTGTACTTATATATTCTTTAAATACTTTTTCGACTTTTGCAAAATCAGTACCTTCAACGTAGCAGGTTGAGTTTTTAGCTCCTCCGCCTAAACCAATAGCGACAGAACCAGATTCTGAAGTATTATAATAACAATTCAGGATATGAATTTCTGCATTTCTCGCACGTGGCATTCTTTGTTTACAGCCGTCTGCCCAATAACAATTTTTAAAAGTGATGCTATAATGCCCATCCGCAGGAAAATCATTTTTGCCGGAACCAATTAGATTGCTAAAACTATGATCGTCAGCTGCGCCTGAACCTCCTGATTTTGGAGCTTTTAGATAAGTAAATTTGCACCATGAAACCGTAACATTATCTGCTTTTCCTTTATTGTCAAAATTTCCGTCCTGTCCATCCTGAAATTCACAATGATCTACCCAAAGATTCGTACAATCTGCTGTTAAGTTATCCTGACCGTCAATATCGTAGGATCCTGGTCCAACAAAAACTAAATTTCTAATAATTACATTATTAGAACCAGTTTTTAAATACAATATTCCCGCGCCGGGATTCGATTGGTTTTCGTTTACAAGTTTTGCGCCCGGTAATCCGATAATAGATTTGTTTGTAACCACTTGTTGTATAGGTTTACCACTAGGAATTGTAATTGTTCCTGAAACCAAAATTACTTCAGGATTATTGCTTTTAATTTTTGCCAGTAAATCATCATAAGAGGTTACTGTAACCGGTGTTGCATTTCCTCCTCCAGTTGTTTGAGCTCCAAATCCTTCGGGAGATGCCATGTAGTAATTTTGTGCAGACAGATTAAATAAACTCCAGAGTAAAAAGAGTAAAGTGAGTTGTTTTTTCATTTTAAGTTTGTTAGGTGGTTTTGGTAAAGTAATCAATTAATGTAATCGATTACACGAATGTAATTAATAATATTTTACAATCAATAATTTTAATAAAATATTATAAATAACTACTGAAATCAACAACCGCCGAGGCTTTTTTATAGGTTTCTTTTTACTTAAAGTTTATCCATAACAAAAAAAGACTATTTTTGATTTGCACGTTATAATATAAAGTATGAATAAATTTGATGACCAGTCCACAAAATCATTATTAGATAAAAATTTGATTACCGAAAATCAATATCAGGAAATTGCTGCTTATCGCAATCTGAATATTTTTTCACTAAATGCCGAATTGAAATTTTTCCTTTACCTGTCTGTTTTACTCTTTACTTCCGGAGTTGGGGTTCTAATTTATAAAAATATAGACAGCATTGGTCATATTGCTTTACTTTCAATTCTGTTTATAATTATTTGTGTCTGTTTTTATTACTGTTTTAAAAATTCAAAAGGATTTCAAAAAACAGAAACTGCTTTCGAGCATCCCGTTTTAGAATATTTGGTTTTAGCAGCCAATATTCTAACATGTATTTTTATAGGATATTTGCAATTTCAATATAAACCTTTCGGAACTCATTACGGATTAGCCACATTAATTCCAACAATTGTCAGTTTCTTTTGTGCTTATTATTTTGATAATAAGAGTGTTTTAACGATTGCAATTACGGGTTTAGCAGCTTATGTGGGTCTTTCGGTTACGCCACAGGATTTATTAAATAATACTAATTTCTATGAAGATCAAACGTTAAGCTATTCTGCAATAATATTGGGTGTCTTGCTTATTTTATGGACGATTTATAGTTCGCGAATTCAATTAAAAACACATTTTACTATTATCTATTTAACTTTTGCATTGCATATTATAAGCATTGCATCAATTAGCAGTTTAATAGATTATTTTGAAGATATAATCTGGTTGTTTTTCGTAATTGTTTTGGCTGCCTCTTGTTACTATTTCTATAAAATAAGCCATGAACTTAAAGCGATTTCATTGTATGTTTTTATGATTTTATATGCCTTTATCGGAATCAACATCGTGCTGTTTAGAATTTTTTATAATATTGATTTTTCTGATTTATGGACGTTATTTATTTTGCTTTTACCTGCCTATTTTATTGGCTCAATTGTAGTGTTTATTAAACTAATTAAAAAATTCAATAAAGAAATAGCCGAATGATAGTACACGATAAAAATTTATTAAACAATGTCGCTTTAGTTGAAGAAGCAGACACTTTAAAATCAGGAGGTTTCATCAGCAAGGAACAAAAGGATTTAATTAAAAAAGAATTGCCGGTTTTTAAAAGTCAAAGCAATCTTCTCGTTCGATTAGGATTCTTTTTGCTAGGATCGTTTTTATATTCATCGATGTGTAGTGCAATTTCTTTAGTAGCACTTAGCGGTGAAGAGTTTTATTTTAAAATTTGCTTTTATATTTTTGCTGTAATAGGTTTTGTTGGGTCAGAAATGCTGGCTAATCGAAAATATTACGGGCACGGTTTAGACGATGCTTTTATTCTCGGAGGCATTATGAATGTTGGTGTTGCAATAGCAATAACTACAGATGGATATGAATTAGTAATTGCCGTTTTTGTCGCCATTGCTTCATTTGTAATGTATCGAAGATATTTGCACTTGCTCTCATTGCTAGTTTTTTGTTTGGCGGCTTCAGCTGTTTTATTTTATGGTTTGTTCGAATTTGGCGCTATCGGAAAAACGATTTTACCTTTTATAGCGATGTTATTTGCTGCTGGTTTTTATTTTTTTACCAAAAAATCAATTGATAATCTTACTCAGGTTTATTATTACAAAGGTCTTTTGTTAGCAAATAGTTTTTGTTTAGTTCTCTTTTATCTTTCGTGCAATTATTTAGTGGTCAGAGAACTTTCTGTATTGCTTTTAGATAATGAAATTTTTCCCGGAACTGATATTCCGTTTGCTGTTTTCTTTTACGCCTTCACTTTTATTGTACCAGTTTTATATTTGGTTCAGGCTTTAAGAACAAAAGACAGAATCATGCTTTGGATCAGTTTTTTAGCAATTGGTTTCTCCATATTTACAATTCGATTTTATTATTCGGTTTTACCAATTGAAACTGCTTTAACTCTGGGAGGATTGGTATTGTTTACAATTGCCTATTTTTCAATAAGAAAATTAAAAGAACAAGAAAGTGGTTTGACTTTTAAACCAGACAGAATCAAAAATTCAGATGCTTTTTTAAATGCCGAAGCCTTAATAGTAGCCTCAACTTTTGGAATGAAACCGGGAGTAAAACCGGAAAATTCTCCAATGGAATTTGGAGGTGGAGGTTTTAGTGGTGGCGGATCTGAAGGTAATTTTTAAATATATAAAAAAAACGCTGAAAGTTTAATTTCAGCGTTTTTTATTGTTATCTATTAGGAGATTTCTTAATCAAGATATTGCTCGTATTCATCTATTTTTGAACGTAAACGATTTTCTAAATATTCATTTCCGCCTTTTAATTTTTCAAGGATAATTTTAGCTTCTTCTCTGTATTCTGTTCTTTTAAGATTATCCCAGCTTTTTGGAGGTTTTTGAAGATTTGTGATTCTGTCAGCTAATTTTACAGCCCAAATTTCTTTTTCCTGTTTCGAAATTCTGTTGATACTATCCAGCATTTTTTCCTCCTTTGGTAAATTGTCATTTTTAGTCAGAGCAGAAACTCCTTCGGCAACTTCAATTCCAAATTCAAGTTTTAATTCTTCAAAAGTTGTATTAGTATCTTCCAGCGTATCATGTAATAAGGCAACCTGAGTAGCAAAATTCAAGTCAAATTCTTCTGTATTATATGATGCTATTAAAATTTCCATCGCAACATTACTTAAATGAATGACATACGGAAAATTAGAATCTTTAATAGTCTGGTTAATTTCTAAATGTTTTAAAGTTGCAAAAATTATTGTTTTTTGATAAATCGTCTGAACATCCATTTAATCATTTTTAGAAATTACTGCACTTTAGTTTTCAGCGCTTCAGCATCAATATCGCTGTGCGAAACATCGTAAACTGCTTTTCCGTTTTTGATCAAGATAAGCTGCGGAGATTCGTGATAAACATTAAACTTATTTGCTATTTCATTTGAGATATCGCGATGCGCAATCAAATCTAAAAAATAGGCATCAACTGTATCATTTAGGTCATATTCACGTTCAAATTGCTTTAGAGCCATTTTACTAATGCTGCATCTTGTGCTATGTTTGAATATTACGACAGGCTTTTCGTTCGATATTGCTTCGATTTCCTGCAATTGTAATATATCAGTTAATTCGATCCAGTTTACATTGCTTTTTGGAGAATCTGTATTCTCTGAACTTCCGAAGATTGAATTTAAAAAACTCATATTTGACTTGTTTTATGACTTTTTGACGTTAATAATGAACTTAAAAGCTAAGAAAAACGCCATTTTGTCTGTAATTTTAATATGGAATATAATTTGAATATTCCAGCAAAGTTATATCATTTAAAATTAAAAAAGTAATGCAATAAATCTAATTTTGATGGTATCGATTATCAAATTGAAAAAAAGAAAACCTAAATCATACAAAAAATGAACATAAATAAATTTACAACAAAATCTCAGGAAGCCATTCAGCTATCACAGCAATTGGCGCAACGATACGGACAACAGCAAATAGAAAACGAACACATTTTTAAAGCCATTTTTGAGGTTGATGAAAATGTAGCACCTTTTATTTTGAAGAAACTAAACGTAAATGTGCCGTTGTTTTTACAAATATTAGATTCTACAATTCAGAGTTTTCCAAAAGTTTCCGGAGGCGATATTGTACTTTCAAGAGATGCGAATAAAGCATTGAATGAGGCTGAAATAATCGCTCAAAAAATGAACGACGAATATGTTTCGATCGAACATTTAATATTGGCTATTTTCGATTCAAAAAGCAAAGTTGCTCAAATCTTAAAAGATCAGGGCGTTACCGGAAAAGCATTAAAAGCAACAATCGAAGAACTTCGAAGAGGCGAAAGAGTAACTTCCGCTTCTGCAGAAGAAAATTATAATTCACTAAATAAATACGCTAAAAACTTAAACGAATTAGCGCGTACCGGAAAACTGGATCCCGTTATTGGGCGTGACGAAGAAATTCGTCGTGTATTGCAAATCCTTACCCGTAGAACAAAAAATAACCCAATGTTAGTGGGTGAACCCGGAGTTGGTAAAACCGCTATTGCCGAAGGTTTAGCGCACAGAATTGTTGATGGAGATGTTCCGGAAAACCTAAAAGATAAAATCGTTTTCTCACTAGATATGGGAGCGCTAATTGCTGGTGCAAAATACAAAGGTGAATTTGAAGAGCGTTTAAAATCGGTTGTAAAAGAAGTTACGGCTGCCGAAGGTGATATCGTTTTATTTATCGATGAAATTCACACGCTTGTAGGCGCGGGTGGAGGAGAAGGCGCAATGGATGCGGCGAATATCTTGAAACCGGCTTTGGCTCGTGGAGAATTAAGAGCAATTGGTGCAACAACATTAGACGAATATCAAAAATATTTTGAAAAAGACAAAGCATTAGAACGCCGTTTTCAAAAGGTTTTAATTGATGAACCGGATACTGAAAGTGCGATTTCAATTTTACGTGGAATTAAGGAAAAATACGAAACGCATCATAAAGTTCAAATTAAAGACGAAGCGATTATTGCGGCTGTAGAACTTTCGCAACGTTATATTACGAATCGTTTTTTGCCGGACAAAGCCATTGATTTGATGGATGAAGCGGCTTCTAAACTGCGTATGGAAATCAATTCTAAACCAGAAGAACTGGATGTTTTAGATCGTAAAATCATGCAGTTGGAAATCGAAATTGAAGCCATTAAACGTGAAAAAGAAGAAAGCAAGCTAAAAATCCTCCGAATGGATTTGGCAAATCTGAAAGAAGAACGCAACGAAATCTACACCAAATGGAAATCTGAAAAAGATGTTGTAGACGGAGTTCAGGCGGTAAAATTAGAAATTGAAGATTTTAAACACGAAGCAGAACGTGCAGAACGTGAAGGCGATTACGGAAAAGTAGCCGAAATTCGTTACGGAAAAATCAAAGAAGCACAAGAACGCCTTGATGTTTTATTGAAACAATTGCAGGAATATCAGTCTGGTAATTCGTTAATTAAAGAAGAAGTAACCCGCGAAGATATTGCCGAAGTTGTAGCAAAATGGACAGGAATTCCGGTTATGAAAATGCTTCAGACAGAAAGAGAAAAACTGTTGCATCTTGAAGATGAATTACACAGAAGAGTTGTGGGGCAGGAAGAAGCAATTGAAGCCGTAAGTGATGCCGTAAGAAGAAGCAGAGCCGGTTTGCAAGACATGAAAAAACCAGTTGGAACCTTTTTATTTTTAGGAACAACCGGAGTTGGTAAAACTGAGTTAGCAAAAGCTTTGGCAGAATATTTATTCGACGACGAAAATGCCATGACCAGAATCGATATGAGTGAATATCAGGAACGTCATAGTGTGAGCCGTTTAGTAGGTGCGCCTCCGGGATATGTAGGTTATGACGAAGGTGGACAATTGACTGAAGCCGTTCGTAGAAAACCATATTCTGTAATTTTGTTAGATGAAATTGAAAAAGCGCATCCTGATACATTCAATATTTTATTGCAGGTTTTAGATGAAGGCCGATTAACAGATAATAAAGGTCGTTTGGCCGATTTCAAAAACACAATTATCATCATGACATCCAATATGGGAAGTCAGATTATTCAGGAGAAATTCGAGAATCTAAAAGGTGGCGTTGAAGCGGCAACAGAAGCGGCAAAAGTTGAAGTTTTAGGATTATTGAAACAAACCGTTCGTCCGGAATTTATAAACCGTATCGACGAAATTGTAATGTTCACACCTTTAACAATCGATAATATTTCGAGAATTGTAAGCTTGCAGCTTAAAAGTGTTACCAAAATGCTGGCGTTACAAGGCATTACAATGGATGCGACTCCAGAAGGAATTAAATATCTTTCAGACAAAGGTTTCGATTCGCAGTTTGGTGCAAGACCGGTAAAACGTGTTATTCAGAGAGAAGTTTTGAATCAGCTATCAAAAGAAATTTTAGCTGGAAAAATTACTACTGACAGCATTATTTTGATAGATGCTTTTGATGGAAAATTGGTTTTTAGAAATCAAACTCAAAATCAAACTGTATAATAATTTTTAGATTTAATAAAAGTGAAAACACCAGTCGAGAGGCTGGTGTTTTTTTGTCTAATTAAATTCAATCCGTAAATAATGAAACTTTTTTTAAAAGTATTATAAAAATAAATCTTTCCTAAATTCTCATCTTTACGTTTAAATTTAATTAACTTAAAAACTAAAGTACTATGAACAATTTATTTAGAGGATTATTGGCAGGTTACGGCGCAAAGAAATTAGGAGGCGGATGCTTCGGGACAATTTTTGTTTTTATAATTATCTGGGTGCTTTTAGGCCAATGTAGCCATTAATTTGAATGAATTAATAAATAAAAAAGTATTAAATTCGCAGAAAATAAAATAAAATGGCTTCAGGTTTTTTCGTACTATTAGATGATATCGCAGCAATAATGGATGATGTTGCAGTAATGAGTAAAATTGCAGCAAAAAAAACTGCAGGTATTCTGGGCGATGACCTGGCCGTTAATGCCGAAAAAGCTTCAGGATTTGCTTCATCACGAGAACTTCCGGTATTGTGGGCAATTAGTAAAGGTTCACTACTTAACAAAATTATCATTTTGCCAATCGCATTTTTATTAAGTGCATTTTTACCTGTTGCTATTATTGTAATCCTTGTACTTGGAGGACTTTTTTTAGCTTATGAAGGAGCCGAAAAAATCTACGAATTTATATTTCCACATGGGCATGAAGAATCAGAAGGAATAACCGATGAAACTTTTACGGAAGAACAAATTTTGGAAGCTGAAAAAGGCAAAATTAAATCAGCAATTATAACTGATTTTATATTATCAGTAGAAATCGTAATTATCGCTTTAGGTACTGTAATTGAGGAACCCTTAATGCAGCAAATCGTTGTAACTTCTATAATTGCATTAATTGCAACTATTGGCGTTTACGGAATTGTTGCTCTTATTGTTCGAATGGATGAAGCAGGTTATAAGCTTATCAAATTGAGCAAAAAAGAAAAAAGTAT
This sequence comes from Flavobacterium chryseum, assembly GCF_004362015.1. GTDB lineage: Bacteria > Bacteroidota > Bacteroidia > Flavobacteriales > Flavobacteriaceae > Flavobacterium. The sequence goes on along the minus strand of NZ_SNWW01000002.1, from coordinate 478,825 downwards.
ATCAAAATTTATTGGTAATGTATTGGTAAAAGCCCTTCCGCTGGTTATTAAAAGTTTAACCGTAATTGGTACAATTGCTTTATTACTTGTTGCTGGTGGTATTTTCGTGCATTATATTCCATTTTTCCATCATTTATCACCTAAGATTAATATCCCTGTAATTATAAAAGAATTTGTAGTAGGTTTAGTACTAGGATTAGTAGTTTTGGGAATAGTAAATCTTTTTAAAAAGTTATTCGGTAAAAAAGAAAAAGCAACAGCATAATAATTCACACTCATATAAAATAAAAAACACTGGTCAAATGGCCAGTGTTTTTTTTTTAAGCAGGGATTTATTTTTTTCATAAAACCATCAGTCCCGCTATTTACTATATCTTTACCCGGCTAAACAAGCCAGAAAAAGGATATCGTTACTATCGGGGCTAGATATGAACTTTTACTTTTTATAAGACCTTAACCCACTTTGTCATTCCTCTAAAATTTACTATTTTTGCACTCTAAATTTTATGTCATGCCGAAAAGAAAATATAAAATAGCCGTTGTTCAGTTAAATCTTAACGATGTTGCCGAAAATAATCTTAAAAAATGTATCAGTTGGGTAAAAGATGCTGCCAATAAAGGAGCAGAAGTTATTTTATTACCAGAATTATATAGCAGCCATTATTTTTGCCAAAGCGAAGATGTAGACAATTTTGCATTAGCAGAACCACTTTACAGCACTTCGTTTATTGCTTTTAGCGAACTGGCAAAAGAATTAGAAGTTGTTATAATCGTTCCGTTTTTCGAAAAAAGAATGGCTGGAATTTACCACAATAGTGCATACATTATTGATACTGACGGTACAGAAGCAGGTTTGTATCGTAAAATGCACATTCCGGATGATCCTCATTTCTATGAAAAATTTTATTTTACTCCTGGCGATCTAGGTTTTCAGGCAATTGAAACTAAAAAAGGAAAAATTGGAACCCTTATTTGCTGGGATCAATGGTATCCGGAAGCAGCACGTATTACAGCATTAAAAGGTGCTGAAGTGTTGTTTTATCCAACAGCAATTGGTTGGCATCCAAAAGAAAAAGAGCAATACGGAGAAAACCAATACGGTGCCTGGATGAATGTTATGAAAGGTCACGCTGTTGCAAACGGAGTTTTTGTTGCTGCTGCAAACAGAATTGGTTTAGAAAAATACATTGAAGGAACTGAAGGAATCCAATTTTGGGGAGCTTCGTTCATCGCTGGCCCACAAGGGGAAATTTTAGCTCAGGCTTCTCACGATCAGGAAGAAATTTTAATAGCAGAAGTAGATTTAGATCTTCAGGAAAATGTTCGCCAAAACTGGCCATTTTTCAGAGACAGAAGAATTGATGCTTTTGGCGATATTACAAAAAGAGCAATTGATTAATTTTAATTAAATATATAAAAGGAAAAAGGACAAAATATAATTTTGTCCTTTTTTTTTATCCCAAAAAAAAGGCTGTTTCAAATATTTGAAACAGCCTTTTTCTAATATATGTATATAATTATTTTACCTTAAAAGTAACTCTTCTCACGATTTGACGAGCTTCTTTAGAATTTTTATTCACAGAAGTATCTTCACCGTTAGCAATTACATTCAGTCTTGAAGCATCAATTCCAGCGTTTATAGCTACGTTTTTCACAGCTTCAGCTCTTTTTCTGGATAATTCACTGTTGTAATCTGAGCTTCCGATTTCATCTGAATATCCAATGATATCTGCAGATTTACCAGGATTGTTTTTCAAATATTTCACTAAGAAATCAACACCTGATAAAGAAGCGTTTGTTGGTTTAGAAGAGTTAAAATCGAAATAAACATTTACATATCCTCCGTTAATTAATTCTTCAACTGTATTGTTTGTTGCTGTTTCTCCGCCTTTTTGAACGTAAGTTTTCTCTAAATAACTTTCCAATTCATCCGGAACACCATTTTGATTGTTATCAATAGATTGTCCTTTTGTATTTACAGCAACTCCTGAAACAGTGTTTGGCTCTAAATCGTATAAATCAGCAACACCATCTTTATCAGTATCTATAAGACCAGTTTCGATAGTTGTAACTCTGTCTTCTAATTTATTTAATCTTTCATTTTCTTCAGAATACCAGTCAGCATGTTTTTCATTTTTACCTAAGTAGAAAGTCAAACCAACAGAAGCATTTAATAATACACCGTCAAATGAACCGCTAGTTGTTGGTCCCATACCGTCAAAATTCCAGTTTTGTCTTCCGTTTACAATCCCTGTTAAATCTCCTGTTAGGGCAACTCTGTTACTTAACCTAATTTGTCCAGTTAAACCAACAATACCATGTCCTACATAATCTTCTCCATCAAAACCTGAATCAGATGTTAATTGTGAAACTCCAAAACCACCGTGTGCCAAAAGACCAAAAGTGTTTGTCCATGTTTCAAAATTTAAAGCTCTTCCAACATTAATAACTCCTTGTAAACTTGTTCTTATCAATCTGCTTTCAAATTCTGGCGTGTCATCGCGTTCCTGAAACTGATCATATCCAACATCCAGTTTCAAACCAAATTTTGGATTAAACATATATCTTACTCCCAAATCAGCATGAAATGGATTAAGTGTTGCAGTAGAGTAACCATCAGTCATCGTTCTGGTTGGTTTGTTTACCCCACCATTCAATTCGATAGACCATTTGTTATATGCAGGTTTGTCAACAGTAGGTTGAACAGACGTTGTTGCCATGTTTTGTGCATTCGCAGCAAAAGCGAGTAATAAAAGTGATACGGAAGCTAATTTCTTTTTCATGTTATCTAAGTGTTTAATTTAATATTTTAAGTTTTTTTAAACTTAGAGCAAACTTAGAGCAATGATTTTCCTTTATGTTCCATACATAAGCGCGGGTTTTATATAATTTCCATCTTTTAATTAGAAAAAACCGCATTTTGTTAAATAAAACCTAATTTTTAACTAAAAAAGGGAACAAAATTGATTTGTTCCCTTTTTTTTAATCGAATAGATGCTGAATTTATTTCAAATCCGGCTGAAAGATTTTTATAGTTCCATCACCTTCGCTGCTTACGATTACCAGACTTCTTTTTGTTGGACTTTTAGAAGCCGGAATAAATAATACACCTTCTGGAGCGTCACCTGTTTTTACCGTTTGTAAGTATTGAGGTGATGCTGGATTTGTTACATCATAAGTCATAAAAGCATCAGATCTTTCTAAACCTACAAATAATATATTCTGATTTCCCATTTTGGCAACCACTACAGCTTCTGGTTCAGAACCTTTGTCGTCGCTTCGTTTATCATCATAAGTCCCTAATTCCTGTGTTTTTTTGTCTGCATCATTTTTACTGTCAAAAACAATTTTTCCAGTGTTACCATTCCATATAGAAAAAGAACGTGCTCCAAAACTAACCATTTCGTCTAAATCTCCATCGCCGTCAGTATCTCCCATATCAGCAATAAGGTTTAATCTTCCTAAATTAGGTTCTAATTTTAAAGTTGCAGCATCAGGAAAAACTGTTGCGTCTAACTTCATATCCTTCATTCTTTTAATATCTGTGTAAGCTGTATATTCTCTTGCATCTCCTTCATTTGCTGTAACAAAATACGGAACATTGTTTGCAGAAAAATGGCTTATAGCATCCGGCATAAACATTCCTTTTACTTTCCAAGGATTAAAAGCTACCTTATCATCTTTATCACTTACATCAATTGCATTGTCAGCAGTATTAAAATCTTTAAAGCCTAAAGGATAAATTGCTGTTATAGTTTTAGAAGTTAAATCTACTTTTGCAACTCCATTATTTTCCTGTAATGTAACCCAAGCCGTTTTAGAATCATCAGAAATAGTTACATATTCCGGTTCAATATCCTGAGCAAAACTGCTGGCAAATTTTGAAATTCTAAATCCGTCTTTTTTCAGTGCATCAGCCTGATTGCTAAAAGAACTAAAGTCTAAAGTCGTAACCGCATAATTGTTAGTTACTTCAATAATAGAAATTGTTCCATTTGGATCTTGCAAATAATCTGTACTTGGTTCACCTTCGTTTGCGGTCATAATATATTTTCCGTCAGCAGAAAAAGTAATCATGTCCGGCAATGCACCAACTGTAACTTGTTTAATTAGGCTATAATCAGAGGTGTTAAAAATAACAACCTTTCCGTTTCCTTGTTTGTTAACTGTTGATTCTAAAGCAACAGCCAATTTTCCGTCATAAACAGAAACACTGTTTGAAGCACCTTCATAAGGCGTTAAATCAATTTTACCAACCTTAGTAGGTTTTGTCGGGTCAGAAATATCAATTACATCAATTTGGTTTGTTCCGCTATTGTTTACTGTAAAAAGTCTTTTGGTTTTTTCATCATAAGCTGAAATTTCTGCTGCTGCTTCTCCGCCAATAGTTATAGAACCAATTTCCTTAAAAGTGGCAGGATTTTCATTTACAACAACTTCTGGTTCTTCGTTGTTAGAATTTTCATCATTATTACAACTTGCAAAAATTGTAATTAATGCTAATAATGAAAGACTTAATTTTTTCATGTTATTTTAGTTTTTAGTTTCGCCAAAAGTAATTCCCGGATGTAGAGTGTATATTAAGGTTGTATTATTTAATCTTTAACTTAAATTTTTTAAATGCATACGATTTTAATTCTGCTATTTTAAAATCCTTCCGAATGCTTATCTTTGTACTCTTTTAAATTTTAGAACCTTTATATGTCAACAAATAATAGAAGATTTCCAGCAGAATGGGAAAAACAACAAGGAATTGTATTATGTTTTCCGCATAATGGTAACGACTGGCCGGGAAAATATGAGGCTGTTCAGTGGGCATTTGTAGAATTTATAAAAAAAGTAGCCACTTTTGAAACTGTTTTTTTGGTCGTAGCCGATGAAAAACTAAAAGGAAAAGTAGCTGAAATGTTAGAAAGTGCACGTGTAAATGTTGCAAATATATCTTTCATTATTCATAAAACAAACCGAAGCTGGATGCGCGATTCAGGACCAATTATTGTAAAAAATGGTTCAAAAAGAGAAGCACTAAATTTTAATTTTAATGGATGGGCCAAATACAAAAACTATCAGTTAGATAAATTTGTTCCCGGCAAAATTGCTGATTTTATTGATGTTCCGTTAACACAAGTAATGTATAAAGGAAAACCGGTAATTGTTGAAGGCGGTGCCATTGATGTAAACGGAAAAGGAACCTTATTAACTTCTGAAGAATGTTTGATGCACCCGACAATTCAGGTTCGAAATAAAAATTTTACCAAAGAAGATTACGAAGCTGTTTTTAAAGAATATCTTGGAGTTACCAACGTAATTTGGCTTGGAGACGGAATTGAAGGTGATGATACACACGGCCATATCGACGATTTATGCCGATTTGTAAATGAAGATACAATCGTAACAATTGTTGAAACCGACAAAAACGATTCAAATTACAAACCACTACAAGACAATTTAAAGCGTTTGCAAAATGCAAAACTTGAGGACGGGAAATCGCCAACAATTGTTGCATTGCCAATGCCAAAACGTGTCGATTTTGAAGATTTAAGATTACCGGCAAGTTATGCTAATTTCTTAATTCTGAATAAATGTGTACTTGTACCAACTTTTAATGATAGTAACGACAGAGTAGCTTTAAATATACTTTCAGAATGTTTTCCTGACAGAGAAGTAATCGGAATTAGTTGTATCGATTTTATCTGGGGATTCGGAACTTTGCATTGTTTGAGCCAGCAGATTCCGGCTTAGTTTGTCTAAAAAATAATCTCGCAAAGTCGCGAAGTCGCAAAGGTTTATTTTTAAGTTTTTGCTTTTAAACTTTGCGGCTTCGCGACTTTGCGAGATTCAAACATAAAATTTTTTATTTAAAAATAAAGCATAAAAAAAACCTTGGCAACAACCAAGGTTTTTTGTTTTTTATATCTATTGAGATAATTTATCTGATCTTCATGGTCTGATAAAAGGAGGTAATAATTGGCTGCTAACCTCTCCGAAGCCAAGTCTTACTTCAGCATTTTCGCAGAAACCTCTAATAATTACCGTATCATTATCTTCGATAAATTTACGCTCACTTCCGTCTTTTAACTTCAAAGGATTTTGTCCACCCCAAGTTAGTTCCAACATAGAACCAAAACTATCAGGAGTTGGACCAGAAATTGTTCCTGAACCCATCATATCACCAGAATTTACACGACATCCGTTTGAAGTATGATGTGCTAATTGCTGGCTCATTGACCAATATAAATATTTGAAATTTGATTTTGAAACTACAGTTTGTTCTGCATCTTCAGGTTTTATTGAAACTTCTAAATGAATATCAAAAGCTTTTTTTCCTTTAGTCTGTAAGTAAGGAAGCGGCGACGGGTCTTGTTTTGGTCCTTTAGTTCTAAAAGGCTCCAAAGCATCCATAGTCACAATCCACGGAGAAATTGATGTAGCGAAATTTTTTGCTAAAAAGGGTCCAAGAGGGACATATTCCCATTTTTGCATATCACGCGCACTCCAATCATTCAATAAAACCATTCCGAAAATATAATCTTCGGCTTCGTATGTTGGGATATTTTCTCCCATTATATTTACGTCGGTTGTAATGAAAGCAGTTTCCAATTCAAAATCTACTAAACGAGACGGACCAAAAACAGGATATTTTTCTCCTGCAGGCAAAGTTTGTCCCATTGGTCTGTGAACCGGAATTCCGGACGGAACAATAGTAGAACTTCTTCCGTGGTAACCAACCGGAATGTGTAACCAGTTAGGTAATAAAGCGTTTTCAGGATCGCGGAACATTTTTCCAACGTTCGTTGCATGCTCTTTACTAGAATAAAAATCAGTATAATCACCAATTAAAACCGGTAATTGCATTTCGATATCATCGATATTAAAAATAACAATATCGCGATCTTTTGTTGAATCCCGAAGCTGTGAGTTGGTTTCGTCGAAAATATCAGCGATACGATTTCGAACTAAACGCCATGTTTTTTTTCCATCAGAAATAAAATCATTAAGCGTATCCTGCATGAACATATCATCAGTTAAATCTATTCCTTCAAAATAGTTCAATTGTTGTAAAGCGCCTAAATCTATAGCGTAATCGCCAATTCTTGTTCCTACGGTAACGACATTTTCTTTAGTAAGAAATACACCGAAAGGAATATTTTGAATAGGGAAGTCACTATTTTCTGGTACTTCTAACCATGATTTTCTTTTGGTATCGTTGGCGGTTATTGGCATGTGAATGTTAATTATTTGTTGAAAAATTGTATGTCAAATATATCATAATCTAACAGTATGACAAACGTTTTTTTGTATTTTTGCAGGAAATTAACGAAAAACGAAAAAATGCAACGCGACGAACAAATTTTTGACCTTATACTAGAGGAACAAGACAGACAAATTCATGGATTAGAACTTATCGCTTCTGAGAATTTTGTAAGTGATGAAGTAATGGAAGCAGCTGGTTCTGTTTTAACTAATAAATATGCCGAAGGATATCCTGGCAAAAGATACTACGGCGGTTGCGAAGTAGTTGACGTTATTGAGCAAATTGCAATAGACAGAGCTAAAGAATTATTTGGTGCTGAATATGCAAACGTGCAACCTCACTCAGGTTCTCAGGCTAATACAGCAGTTTACCATGCATGTTTAAATCCTGGTGATACTATTTTAGGTTTCGATTTATCTCACGGTGGTCACTTAACTCACGGTTCTCCTGTAAACTTTTCAGGTCGTTTATACAAACCGGTTTTTTACGGTGTAGATGCTGAAACTGGTCGTTTAGATTATGACAAAATTCAGGAAATTGCAACTAGAGAACAACCAAAATTAATCATCGCAGGAGCTTCGGCTTATTCTCGTGATATGGATTTTGAGCGTTTCAGAGTAATTGCTGATAGCGTTGGAGCAATTTTATTTGCTGATATTTCTCATCCTGCAGGTCTTATTGCAAAAGGATTAATGAATGACCCAATTCCACATTGTCATATTGTTTCTACAACAACTCACAAAACTTTACGTGGACCACGTGGAGGTTTGATCTTGATGGGGAAAGATTTTGAAAATCCACAAGGATTAAAAACTCCAAAAGGAGAAATCAGAATGATGTCATCATTGTTAGATTTAGCAGTTTTCCCTGGAAATCAAGGTGGACCTTTAATGCACATTATCGCTGCAAAAGCAGTTGCTTTTGGTGAAGCGCTTAAAGATGAGTTCTTTACTTATGCGATGCAATTGCAAAAAAATGCAAACGCTATGGCAGATGCTTTTGTAAAAAGAGGATACAAGATTATTTCTGGAGGAACTGATAACCACATGATGCTTATTGACTTAAGAAATAAAAATATTTCTGGTAAAGAAGCTGAAAACGCATTGGTAAAAGCAGAAATCACAGTAAATAAAAATATGGTTCCATTTGATGATAAATCACCATTTGTAACTTCAGGAATTCGTGTAGGAACAGCTGCAATAACAACTCGTGGTTTGGTTGAAGAAGATATGGAAACTATCGTAGCGTTAATCGACAGAGTATTGGCAGATCATACAAACGAAGCTGTTATTGAAGAAGTAGCAAACGAAGTAAACGAAATGATGAGCGAAAGACCAATTTTCGTTTACTAATATATTAGTCATAAAGTCTTAAAGTCGAAGGTCGAAAGTCTTGAAATAGAATGTAAATTTCTGTTTTAATTTTGATCTTCGACTTTTGTTTTTTTTTGACTTTACAACTTTTTGACTTTCAAACTTTAAGACTTAAAAAAATGGGCGTACTAAGATTACAATTACCAACTGACCCAAGATGGGTAAATATTGTTGAGAAAAATATTGAAGAAATCTTAACAGATCATGCTTGGTGCGAGCAAAAAGCAGCAACAAACGCGATAACCATAATAACCAATAATTCTGAACATCAGGATTTGGTGAAAGATTTATTGGCTTTAGCCAAAGAAGAAATTGATCATTTTGAACAAGTTCATAATATCATCATCAAAAGAGGATTAAAATTAGGACGCGAACGCAAAGACGATTACGTAAACGAGCTTTATTTATATATGAAGAAAAGCGGCGACGGAAGCCGTGTATCAGGTTTGGTAGAAAGATTATTATTCTCAGCCATGATCGAAGCCAGAAGCTGCGAACGTTTTAAAGTATTATCTGAAAACATTCAGGACGAAGAATTAGCCATTTTTTACAGAGACTTAATGGAAAGTGAAGCCGGACATTATACTACATTCATTACTTACGCAAGAAAATACGGAGTAGGAATCGACGTTGAAAAACGCTGGAGAGAATGGCTGGCCTTCGAAGAATCTATCATTACCAATTACGGAAAAGGCGAAACGATTCACGGATAGTTTATTAAAAATTCCAATTAAAAAATTCCAAATTCCAAACTTGCTGGATAAATCTTTTTTTTCAATTTTTTATTTGTTTTCAAGTTGCATGTTTGCAACCTTGAGCGAATTCGAAACGAGCTCCAATTAGAAATTTTTGTGAATCTTTATAAAGTCTTTGCGAAGCTCTGTGAAAAAAAAAATAAAAAATCCGTTTTAAATCCGCGTTTTCGCGATAGCGAATCCGTATAATCCGCGTTCAAATAAATGCAAAGTTTTTTATAATCTAAAATCAGAAATCTAAAATCGCTATCTTTGAAAGTAACCAAAATGTAAAGACATGAGAATAGAAACTGATCTGAAATTAGGATTTAAAGATGTAATGATTCGACCAAAAAGATCAACGCTGAAAAGCAGATCTGAAGTTTCACTAGATCGGAATTTTAAATTTTTGCACTCCACCACAAATTGGACAGGAATTCCAATAATGGCGGCAAATATGGATACAGTTGGGACTTTTGAAATGGCTCAGGTTTTGGCCAAAGAAAAACTTTTTATAGCCATTCACAAACATTATACTTTAGAAGACTGGAATAGTTTTTTGAAAAATGTTACACCGGATTTCTACGATTATATTGCCATAAGCACCGGAACTGGAAAAGAAGATTTTGAAAAAATAGGTCAAATTATAACGTCTAATCCTTTACTGAAATTCATTTGTATTGATGTTGCAAACGGATATTCGGAACATTTTGTTCAGTTTTTAAAACAAACCCGAAAACAATATCCGGATAAAGTTATTATTGCCGGAAATGTAGTTACGGGCGAAATGGTCGAAGAATTATTATTGGCCGGCGCAGATATTGTAAAAGTCGGAATTGGTCCTGGTTCTGTTTGTACAACACGTGTTAAAACCGGTGTTGGTTATCCACAACTTTCTGCAATTATAGAATGTGCCGATGCTGCTCACGGTTTAGGCGGACATATTATTAGCGATGGCGGCTGCAGTACTCCGGGCGATGTTGCCAAAGCATTTGGCGCAGGTTCAGATTTTGTAATGTTGGGCGGAATGTTAGCCGGACATACAGAAAGCGGAGGAGAATTAATCGAAATTGACGGGCAAAAATTCAAACAATTTTACGGAATGAGTTCGACAACGGCAATGGACAAACACGTTGGCGGCGTTGCAGAATACAGAGCAAGCGAAGGCAAAACCGTTCAGGTTGCTTTTAAAGGAAATGTGATCAATACCGTTTTAGATATTTTGGGTGGTTTGCGTAGCACTTGCACGTATGTTGGTGCTTCAAGGCTAAAAGAACTTACCAAACGCACGACTTTTATAAGAGTTAGCGAACAGGAAAATCAAATTTTTACAAAATAAAAGTATTTTAAAATTTATGATTACAATTTCAGAAGCAACAATAAACGATCTTAAAATAATTCAGGAAATTGCACATAAAACCTGGCCACTTACCTATGGCGAAATTTTATCAAAAGAGCAATTAGATTTTATGCTGAACATGATTTATTCTGATGAAGCATTAACAAAACAATTTCAGAAAAAAGAACAATTATTTTATTTGATTTCCGATTCAGAATCTACTTTAGGTTTTATCGGAATTGAACATCATTATAAAAATGGAGCCGTTACAAGAATTCATAAAATATATCTTTTACCGGAAACTCAAGGGAAAGGCATCGGAAAAATAGTTATTGAAGAAATCGAAAAACTGGCTGTAGCAAATAATTCAACGGCATTATCATTAAACGTAAACCGATTTAATAATGCATTACGTTTCTATCAGAAATTAGGTTTTGAAGTTATCGATGAAGTCGATATCGAAATTGGGAACGGCTTTTTAATGGAAGATTATGTTATGGAGAAGAGATTATAATTAATTTTTGAATATAAATTATCAGCAAATGAATTTTATTAAAAACCTTTTAGGTAAAACAAAAATTTACGAATTTGTATTTGATCAGGACGGGAAACATCAACTTGGAGGTGATATACCAACAGAATTTATAGTACCAGATAACGAATTTAAATCAAATTTCCAGTATTTAGGTTTTATAAATAATGATGACGAAATTTTCAATTGGCTTCCATTTAAACTAAACTTAATATGTCCAATATATTTAGATTTTGATTTAGTATTTCTTGATTATGAAAAACCAAATGAACCAAAATTAATTTATCCAAAAAATACTGCCGAAATAGGAAGTGCATATACAATTTTAGACATAAATTCGAAAGTGATTTACGAAGCTCAAAGATTTTCTTTAGAAGAATTTGACGGCGTTACAGAAGATAATGAATTTGATATTAAAGGAATTGCAGGAAAGCCATATTGGGATCAAAAACATAATATTCCGATTTGTCCTAAAACAAATAATAAAATGAAATTTGTTTGCCAATTAAGTAGTTGGAATGATGTGCCAACAAAATATACAAATGTTGTAGCTAAAAGCGAGTATGAACAAAAGTTATTCTCGAAAATGAATTTTTGGTGTGACGGTAATTTGTATGTTTTTATAGAACCTAAAGCAAAAACGGTCTGCTATTTTATACAAAATACATAACATTATATTAAAAAAATGACCTAAAACTCAAATGAAAGTAATAGGTCAATATAATAAAATTTTAAAAAGAGAGATGATTATTTCTTCCAATTATATTCCTCAATCTGTTTGATTATCGTTTCTCCAGACTTGATAACATTATTAAAATTTTAGGTTTAAAATAAGAAAGTAAATCCTGAAAAACTTCTAATTAACTCACAATAATATCATGCTTAAACAATAAGCCTTTTACTTCTTTCAAAGCAAAAACAGCTTTCTTAAGTTTAGTTTTTGATGGATCAATAGTATAATTATAACTCGTTTTAAAATCAGCTTTATTGGCAATTGCTTTATCAAATTCGGATCTATATAAATCGCAATTTTCAAAAAGAACACTTGTAAGATCAGTTGCCATAAAATCTACCGCAACCAAACTGCAATTGGTAAAGGTTGTTCCTTTTATTTTTAAAGTATAAAATTTCGAAAAATCGAGAATGCAATCGTAAAAATGAACTTCAAAAATGAGTTTGTCGCACATCGCAAAATTTACTTCTTTAATCTCACAACGATTAAAAGTCGCGGTTCTAAAAGCTACATAATTGACTTTGGCTTCGCTAAAAATGCAATCATTAAAAACACAGTCAATAAAAGTTACCGCTAAAAAAGTGCAGGCTGAAAAATTACAATTATTAAAAATACAACATTCGAAATCCTTAAAATTAAGATCGTCTCTACCATAAATTTTGGTATCGTATTCTTTATCAAGGAAATATTCAGATTCTTTTTTCAATGCTGTTTTGAAGATTATTTAAGACTGAAAAGATAATAATTAAGCCAGATAATTGATGTCTTTTTATTCACTTATTTTTAAAGATGTAGGAATGTCGATGTGTTTTTTATAAGAATATTTATGTAAATTATTGATAATAAGGATTATATTTACAATAGAGAAAATTGTGGTTTCATAAAAATTAAAACTTGCAATGATAAAACTTTTAAAAAATAATTACTTTCAGAATAGATTTAAAATCTTTGGATTGTTGTTTTTTATACCGTTCGCTTTAATAGCACAAAAAGATTCAATAACTACAGAACTTTGTCCGCCAAAAACATTATTTGAAATATTCAAAAAAAAAGATTCTATCTACGTTGTTAAACCCATTAAAAACAGTTTTTTTCTCGTCATTCCAGTGATTGGTTCTCAGCCTGCGACAGGATTTGTTTTTGGCGCCGTTGCCCAATATACTTTTAAAGGAAAAGAAAAAGCAGCAAAGTATTCGATTGCAAATCTCGGAATAACCTATACCACTAAAAAACAATGGTTGGTGAATGTCAAGAATAATATTTTGCTAAAAAATAATAAAGTATTTCTAAGCGGCGATTACCGATTGTATATCTTCTCGCAGCCTAATTATGGTTTAGGAACTAATATTATTCCCAATCGAAGAGAAAATGACAATTTTAGTATCGATTCTATTGCACAGCCAATGGATTATAATTATTTCAAATTTCACCAGACGGTTTCTTTTGAAGTTAGGAACAATTTTTATGTTGGCGGCGGAGTTAATATTGACTGGTATTCAAGCATTAAAGACAATGAACTCGATGTGGCAAACGGAAATTTGACCTATCATTATAATTACAGTCAAAAATACGGGTTTAATGATTTAGAATATTTCTTAACCGGAGTGAGCCTTAATTTAATTTACGATTCAAGAGATAATCAGGTCAATACCAATCGCGGTTGGTTTGCCAATATCAATTACCGTTTTAATCCCGTTATCTTTAAAAATCAAGGATATAGCAATGTTCTTTACACAGAATATCGAAATTTTATTCCGGTCTCTCAAAAAAACGACAGATATATTCTGGGAATTTGGGCTTACGGCCAATTCGTAACAAACGGAAAAGTTCCGTACTTAAACTTGCCCGCGATTGGCTGGGATCAGCGGAGCAGGAGTGGAGAAGGTTACACACAAGGATTATTTCGGGGAACAAATTTAATTTATCTTTCTACAGAACTCAGGTTTCCAATTACTTGCAATCAAATGTTAAGCGGCACCGTTTTTACCAATTTTGTCACCGCAAGCAATCCTGAAACGAACACAAAACTTTTTGAATACGTACAACCTGCAATAGGTGTTGGTTTGCGTATTTTAATAGACAAGGCCACAAGAACAAACTTAATCGTCGATTATGCCTGGGGAAACAGGTCTAAAGCCTTCTATTTAAACGCCGGCGAAACGTTTTAAAACAAGACTTCGGCAATAGTTTTAAGGTAAAAAAATATAAAATTCAATTTTCTTACTTTAAATTGTTTTCTTCATAATAAATTCATAATTCTAAATTATTGTAATTCGTTTTTAAAAGGCAATCCCTATTTTTGTTAATAATACCATTTTCCAATGAAGTTACTTATAGTCGAAGACGAACCCAATCTGTTATCTATTTTACGGAAAGGATTCGCTGAAAATAACAATGAAGTAAGTGTTGCTCTTGATGGCAAAACGGCTTTAGAAATGATTGAGAATTATAGTTTTGATGTCGTAATTTTAGATGTAATGCTGCCGGATATTAACGGAATCGAAATTTGCAGAAGATTGCGCGCCAACAAAAATTTTGTTCCCGTTTTACTTTTAACAGCTCTCGGAACTTCAGAAAATATAGTAACAGGTTTAAATGCCGGCGCAGATGATTATGTGGTAAAACCGTTTAAATTTGGCGAACTCGATGCCAGAGTAAATGCTTTGAACAGAAGAGCCAATCAGGAAACGGAGAAAGTAGATACAATAGTTATCAGCGATTTAGAAATTAATGGAAAAGCCAAAACAGTAAAAAGAGAAGGAGAATCGATTGTTTTGACTGCCAAAGAATTTAAATTATTGTATTATTTAGCCAAAAATACAGGCAGAATTGTTTCCAGAGATCAGATTTTAGATAATGTTTGGGACATTAATTTTGATATGAACACCAATGTTGTGGATGTTTACATCAATTATTTAAGAAAAAAAATAGACAAACCTTTTACAACCAAACTTATTCATACCATGAAAGGTTTAGGTTATGTTATACAGCCATAAAATGGATATCAGAAAGAAAATTACTTTTACATATGTTGCCCTTTCTACCTTTAGTACGCTGTTATTGTGTATTATAGTTTTTGTATTATTTCGTGAAAATAACAGATATCACTTTTTAAAACGGTTAGAAGACCGGGCAAAAATTGTTTCTTCGATACATTTTCAGGACGATCGCGAAAAGATAAAATATTACAGTAATCTTAAAAAAAACGGCCTCGAAGAACTTATTGAAGAAGAAGAATATGTTCTTAAAATAAACAGTGCCAATAGTTTTGATTACAATACAAAGTTAAATTTACCAAATTCATTTTATTCTAATATTCTGGCAACAGGAAAAGATTATTATGAAATTGACAGCAAGTATTATTTAGGTCAGGTTTTTACAGAAAACAATCAAAAATACATTGTAATTGTTGGCGCTCGTGACCGAAGAGGAAAAACGACATCAATTTATATTCTTAAAATATTAGTTTTTGGCGGAATTGGTTTTATATTTTTGGCCTTCTTTTTAGGACGATTTCTGGCTAAACGTGTCATAAATCCCGTTGCAAGAATTACAAAAGAAGTGAATAGAATCAGTGCCTCAAACCTTCATAACCGATTGCCGGAAGTGAAGAACTCGGATGAAATCTCAGATCTGACTGCAACTTTCAATGATATGTTAGACCGACTTGAAACTTCTTTTGAAATACAGGCTAATTTTATTAATAATGCTTCTCACGAATTAAAAACACCTATTACGACCATAATTGCGGAGTCTGAAATTATGCTTTTAAAAGAAAGAGCAGTTCCGGAATATATAGAATCTTTGCAAAATATTTACGGTCAGGCTT
Organism: Flavobacterium chryseum; assembly: GCF_004362015.1. Taxonomy (GTDB): domain Bacteria; phylum Bacteroidota; class Bacteroidia; order Flavobacteriales; family Flavobacteriaceae; genus Flavobacterium. Next base: position 463,030 of record NZ_SNWW01000002.1, on the reverse strand, counting down.
CAAGATTAGGAAATTTAACCGAAAGTTTATTAAAGCTAACCCAAACCGGTTACGACGGAAAAAAACAAGTGCTGGATATTGCCAGAATCGATGAATTATTAATTGAAGTAAAATCTGATTTAGATAAAATTTATCCGGATAATCGCGTGAGCATCAAACTTAATTTCGCTCCACGAGATTCTAATCTGCTTTTAATTCCGTGCAATAAACCGCTTTTAGAATTAGCGCTTAATAATATTATTACAAACGGCGTAAAATACTCTGATAACAACGAAGTTTTCGTAACGCTTTCGGCAAATAGCGAGTGGATTAAAATTTCCATAAACGATATCGGAATCGGAATTCCGCCAGAAGATATTCCGCATTTATACGAACCTTTTTTTAGAGGAAAAATTGCTGCCAAATATATAGGTTACGGTTTAGGGCTTCCTTTAGCTTCTAAAATTATCAGAATGCACGACGGTGAAATCCAGGTACAATCAGAGCAAAACAAAGGAACCATTGTAACCATTGTTTTTAGAAAAGACAATACCAAAAAAGCCAACATTAGAAAATCTAATGTTGAATCTTAGGAAATTCTAATTTTAGATTAAGACCCTTCTAATTTACGGGATGTTATTTTGTATGTATAAACTAAACAATTATACTTATGAAAAATTTCCTTATACCTACCACATTAGAAGAAGATACAATTAATGCTGTAAAATCAGCTGTAAATCAGGCAAAAAACAACAATTGCGAGATTATCTTAATGATGGTTTCTGAAACTCCGGATGCTTTTTCTTCTGTACAGTTTTTACGTGAAATGAGAACTTCGCTAACCTCAAGCCAGGAAGAAGTACTTGAAACTTGCCGATATATTATAGAACATACAGCCAATTGCAAAATAAAAGTGCACAATCAATACGGAATTTCGGCACCTATTTTTAAAGGAATTATTGATGCATTTGATGTAAAATTAGTTGTTCTTACAAATTCATACAAACAAGAAACAAAGCGAATTCACCAGCATTTAGTAAAATTAGCCGGAAACCAAAAATGCCCTATTTTACATTTAGGTTCAGAAGTTGTGAAAGACGATTTCAATAAAGCACTATACATCGAAAATGCCAAAGCAAATATGCATGTAAAAGATGTGCAGCAGTTTTTAAGCCAAAATTTCTCTTATGAAATTGTAAGCCAAACCGCCAATTTTGATGACAATTACGAACAATTTGCCCCTTATTTATCTGAAGCAATTTCGAAATACGACATCGATTTGTTGGTAGAAACACGTAAAGGCGAAAAAATAAATTTCAAAAAAACTAAAAAGGAAAATAGCAGCGATAAACTAGGACTTCCTGTTTTATCACTTTACGAAATGGCGTAAAACGCAACTAAAAAATAAGTTTAATTTAAAACCGAAAATATGTTATTAAAGAAAAGAATTCCAATGAAGTACGTTCTCGGGAAAATTAAAGTAGAATTAGGACTTGTGTTAGCTTACACAATTTTGTTTGAAATTTTCCACAATTATTTTATAAACCTTCCTGTAGATATTCCAATTGCAATACCAACAATGATTGGTACTATTATCTCTTTATTATTAGCTTTTAAGTCGAATCAGGCTTACGACAGATGGTGGGAAGCACGAATTGTCTGGGGTGCGATTGTAAACGATTCCAGAACATTAATCCGTCAGGTTTTGACTTTTTATAAAGATCCTGATTTTTCTGTTGAAGCAAGCGAGTTCAAAGAAAATTTTGCAAAAAGACAAATTGCATGGTGTTACAGTTTAGGTCAGTCATTAAGAAACAGAGACGCCATAACACCAATTGAAGGTTTAATTAGTGAAGAAGAATTGCGTTTTATAAAAAACCATCAAAATGTCCCAAATGCTATTTTAATGCTTCACGCCAAAGACCTTCGAAATGCCAGAAATACAAAGCATATCAATATGTATCAGCAAGTAGAAATTGATAATACGTTGTCGAGATTATGTGACGCAATGGGTAAATGCGAGCGAATTAAAAATACAATTTTTCCAACAACGTACAGCATGTACATTAGATTAACCTTGTGTTTGTTTATTTTGCTATTGCCTTTCGGATTAATCAGCGTATTAAGCTGGTTTGCAATTCCGTTGATTACCGCTATTGCAGCAGCTTTCTTTTTAATTGAAAGAATGGCGATTCATTTGCAGGATCCTTTCGAAAATAGAGCAACAGATACACCGGTAACCGCTATTTCGAACACGATTGAAAAAAATATAATGCAGATGCTAAACGAATATCAAAGCGAATTTGATATCATTAAAGAATTTAATCTTAGTACTGAACCTGTAAAAGTAGATAAGAATACCTATTATGTTTTATAATTAATATTAGTCAATTTACTTGTTGGCCAGGCAACGCATTTATTTGTGTTGTCTGGTTTTTTTATTTGCTGTAATTCCTGCAAGGTTTTTTCGAACCTTGTAGGTATGACATTATATTCAATACCTACAGATTAGATTTATGTTATGAACTTTTTCGCCACGAATTACACGAATTTTCACGAATTTTCTAATTATACTGATTTGTGAAAATTCGTGTAATTCGTGGCAAACTTTTTTTAATAAGAATGAAGCAATCTGCCCAGAGTTTGAATCGATTGTCGTAATTCATTTGTCCACGGCAAGCCAAAACTCAATCGCATGCAATTCGAAAACTGATCCTGAAAAGAGAAAATACGACCTGGCGCAATGCTAATGTGATGTTTCATAGCCAAATGATAAAAAGCCGCCGTATCTATTTTTTTATCTAATTCGATCCAAAGAAAAAAACCGCCCTGAGGCTGACTTACTTTTGTTCCTTTCGGAAAAGATTCTAAAACCGTATTAATATAATTATTGCAATTGTGAATCAGTATCTGGCGAATTTTGCGAAGATGGTTTTCATAACGTCCGTTTTTCAGGAAATCGCCCACAACTTCGTGTGTAATAGTAGGGGAGGAGAGCGTATGGTAAATTTTATTTCGTAAAATATCCTTTTTAAATTTCCCAGGAGAAACCCAGCCCACGCGATAACCGGGCGCCAAAGTTTTAGAAACCGAACTGCAGCAAAGTACAATACCGCTTTCGTCATACGTTTTGCAATTCGTTGGTCGGCTTGTGCCAAAGTACAAATCGCCATGAATATCGTCTTCAATTAACGGAATATTATAAAACTCCATCAATTTTACGACTTCTTTTTTATGTTCAACAGGCATCATACTTCCCGACGGGTTGCTAAAATTACTCATCAACAAACAAAGCTTTACTTTTTTAGTTGAAAGCGCTTTTTTTAAGGCTTCTAATTCTATTCCCGTTGTCATATTCGTGGGCAATTCCATAATATATAATCCCAATGATTTTGCCAATTGCAAAACACCAAAATAAGCAGGACTTTCTGTAATAATCGTATCTCCCGGTTTTGTTAAAGTCATTAAACAATGCGATATTGCACTTGTACAACCCGGAGTGGTAATAATATCTTCTTCTGTTAAAGATCCGCCCCAGCTAAAAGACCAGCGCGCAATTTCTTTTCTTAAATTCAAATTACCCTGCACTTCCTCATAACTTGTGCCGCTATTAGACAGCTGACGCATCGCCTGAACCATTCCCTTGTTTAATTTAGCAATGGGCAAAAGTTCATTCGAAGGAAAACCCAAAGACAGCATCGTAATGTTTTTATCTGTCATATTGCCGTAAACCTGATCGATTAAATCCTCACGATCAACATTTTCACATCTTAAAATTGGACTGCTCGAAGAAGGTTCCGGAATCGTTCTGGCCGAAATATTACTTACATAATAACCGGATTGCGGTCGTGATTCAATTAAAGATCGGCTTTCGATTTCATAATAAGCCTTACTAACCGTGCTCATGCTGTAGCCTGTTTCAGCAACCACTTCACGAATAGATGGCAGTTTATCGCCAACATTCAAAACCCCCGATTTTATTTGCTTTTCAATCCGATCCGCAAACTGCAGATATAAGTAATTTGAATTTTTCATAAAAAAACTGTTATGGTGCAATTTACAAAAACTGTATCTGTATTGCTGTATTATTTTTTAGAAATTTGCTTTAGAAGATTTAAACCAAAAACCAACTTCCGTGAAAACAACAAAATACTACATCGCCGCGATAACCGCCTACACCATTTGGGGATTCTTTAGTTTGGTTTTAAAACCAATTCACGATTATCCTTCATTAGATATTTTATTCAACCGCGTTTTTAGCTGTAGTATTTTAATGTTATTGATTGTTATTGCTTTCAAACGAAAAAAAGTAAAAGAAACAATTGAGATTTTTAAAGCATTGCCACTAAAAGAAAAGCGAAAAACGATTCTGCTAAACATCGGCGGAAGCATTTTTCTAACTTCAAACTGGTTCACCTTTATTTATGTAATGAACCATGTTAGCGTAAAAGCAACTTCTTTGGCGTATTTGGTTTGTCCAATTTTAACGACTTTGTTGGCCTATTTTCTTTTGCATGAAAAACTTAGTAAAACACAATGGGTTTCTGTAGGTTTGAGTATTTCAGGCTGTTTATTATTGTCTTACGCCGATATTATGGATATGGTTTTCAGCATCGTAATCGGACTTACGTATGCCTGTTATTTAGTAAGTCAGCGTGTGAACAAAGGTTTTGATAAATTCATTATACTAACATTTCATATCACATTAGCCGCTCTATTTTTATTGCCGTTTTATCCGGCTTACAGCGGTCCCGTTCCAACAGAATTTAGGTTTTATTTCTGTATTGAAACCATTGCCATATTGTTTACTATTTTCCCGCTATTTCTTAATTTATATGCCCTTTCAGGTATCAATTCATCAACAGTCGGAATGCTTTTAAATATTAATCCAATGATTGCTTTTGCATTAGCAGCTTTTGTATTTCATGAAGAAATAGGAGCATTGCAAATTGTAGCATACAGCATTATTTTTATAGCCGTTTTAGTCTTCAATTCGCATCTTTTTGTCTCATTGAAACAAAAATATATTCCGGTTTCAAAATAGTTTTTTTGCCACGAATTTCACTAATTTTCACTAATTAATATTTCGGTGAATTACACAATTAAAAAAATAATTCGTGATAATTATTGAAATTTCCGGCAACATTTTCCATAATCTTCACAAGATATCTAAACAGGAATGAGCGTTTTTATTCCTGCTTTTTTAGCGCATTTCTGTCTGGTCAAGTTTAATAAAATCAGTTATGAATTTCACAACATTTCCATTTTTGTCGTAACCAACATACCTTGCATAAAGTCCGTCTCCTGAACCAGAAGAAAACATTATTATATTTCCATTTGAGTTTGCTGGTTTAAAATTTGCCCACTCTTGCTCTTCATCTAGAGGGCTTACAGTGGTATGTTTGTTTGTTGAAAATTTAGGAGCTAGTACATCACTGTAAAAATTAGCATTTTTATCTTTACTATAAAAATCTTTAACTTCCTGTTCATAAATTTTGTAAGTTTCAAAATCTGTAAAACAACTCAGTCCGTTTTCTACGGGATAGTAACCATTCATTTTTCTTTCAAATTCGTCTGCTAGTAAATTTTCTTTAATTAATGAAAATTCCCAATATGCTGGAATTTCATCTTTAATAACCAGTTCCGAATATGCTATACGCCCTTTGTAATCTTCCTCTAAACCAAAATATAAGAAAACAGGATATTTTCCTTTATTAATAATCCAACTCTGAGGAAGCCCCAATTCCATATACATTGGATCCGTACAAACTATTTTACCAGTTGTAACAGTAAGCTCATCTGCTAAAAAACGATCATAATATTTGTTATTTTTTAAATCATTAAAATCCGAATAATTAAACTTTGTTTTCTCACCATGTATATTTTGAGAAACAATTTTATGTATTGTATCTTGTTTTGATTGGAGCTTAAAATTTTTATTCTGTTGTTTATTATTGCATGAAAAAAGTGTCCAGAATGAAGCCATAATTAGTACAATATGTATTTTATTCATAAAAAAGTTTTGGAATAAGGTCCAACTAATTAGATTGTCAGAATAATTTTTAATCATAACAAATATATCTTTTTAGAATAGTAATTATTATATCAATTCTTTTTATTTATGTGAGTTGTTTAATAAACTGTAATTCGTTATTTATTGTATCATGTTTTACAATTTAATTAACGAATGATTAATTACTTTAATAATTAAAATTTATTAATTTAACCAAAGCTAAATTATAGTACTAATTATGAAAAATACCAAACTTCAAGCCTTTATTCCATTGTTTTATTTAGTATGGTCCGATGATTTGTTAACCCAAAAAGAGTTTACAACCTTGCAGGAATTTATTCGTGCTCAAACGTTACTTTCGCTGGAAGAAAAACAATTGCTGCTTTCGAAAGTAGACATTTCAAATCCGCCTTTGCGAAATGAACTTGCCCAATGGAAACTGGATATTAAAAAAAGCCTTAAAAATAAATCCTCTATAAAATCAATTTTTGATATCGCCGTAGCACTTTCAGAAAAAGATTTAGATATCTCATCCTTACAATCCGATTTCACAAAATTAGAAAACGATTTGGGCGTTTTAGGCGAAGAAGTAATTCAGAATTTTAAAACGAAAGAAAGTTCGTTTACATCGAATTCGCAAACAACATCTAATTTTGATATTCAAAAAATAACACAACTTCTTGACGGAAAAGAAGCTGCGATAATCAAAAAAGTAAAATCGGTCATTTCAAGACCTGAATTTGCTTATGAAACTTCTACAGATATCAATGTGTATCGTCAAACCGTATACAATTGGTGTAAAATTTTAGCAGAAGAAAATCTCGGAAATATGGCCTATCCAAAACGATATGGCGGAGGAGAAAACATCGCCGATTATTTTGCGATTATGGAAACCTTAAGTTACCACGATTTAAGTTTAGTGATAAAATTTGGCGTTCAGTTTGGACTTTGGGGAATGAGCGTACAATCGCTTGGAACCGAAAAACATTACGCTAAATATTTAAGTGATATTGGTTCGCTAAAAATTCCCGGCTGTTTTGCCATGACCGAAACCCATCACGGATCGAACGTAAAAGGATTAGAGACGACAGCAACATACAATCATAACGATCAAACGTTTACGATTCATACACCGCATGAAAAAGCGCAAAAAGAATATATTGGTAACGCAGCCGTTCACGGACAAATGGCAACCGTTTTTGCAAAGCTTATTATAAACGATCACGATTATGGCGTAAATGCATTTGTGGTTCCGTTGCGCGATCCAAACGGAAATACGTTAAAAGGTATTACAATAGGCGATTGCGGCCATAAAATGGGATTAAATGGTGTTGATAACGGAACAATTCGTTTCGATCAGGTTGTGATTCCGAAAGAGAATATGCTCGACAGATTTGCCTCCGTAAATGATAAAGGAGAATTCGAAAGCCCGATTCCGAGTGATAACAGACGTTTCTTTACGATGTTAGGAACTTTGGTTGGAGGAAGAATCGGAATCCCGCGCTCGGCTTTGGCGGCAGCAAAATCTGGATTAACAATTGCCATTCGTTACAGCGATCAACGCCGACAATTTGGTCCCGAAGGCGGATCTGAAGTTCCGATTTTAAATTACAGAATGCACCAACGCCGTTTACTTCCGCATTTAGCGAAAACCTACGCGGTTCATTTTGCTTTGCAATACCTTACGAACCGATTCCTGAATAAAACCGAATCAGAAATGCAAGAAATTGAAGCTTTGGCGGCCGGTATGAAATCCTATTCGACCTGGAGCACCAGAGATATTTTGCAGGAATGTCGTGAGGCTATTGGCGGTAAAGGTTATTTATCTGAAAACAGAATAGATGATCTAAAAAATGACACTGAAATTTACACGACTTTTGAAGGCGACAATACGGTTTTAATGCAATTGGTGGCTAAAAATCGCTTGTCTGAATTCAGAAAAGCATTTGGAGAAATGGGATCTTTCGGAATCATTAATTATGTGTATGAAAATGCAAAAGCAGCAATTGCCGAGAAAAACCCAATTGCAACAAGAAGGGCAGATGATGAACATTTGCTGGATTCAGAATTTCATTTACAAGCATTTATCCACAGAGAAAAAACAATTTTGGCATCTGCGGCGAGACGTATCAAAAAACTAGTTGATGGAGGTTTAGAGCCTTATGACGCGTTTAATGTGGTTCAGCATCAAATGATTGATGTAGCTCAGGCTTATTTGGAAAGAATTGTGTTAGAACAATTTCAGGCAGCAATAAAAACAGTTGAAGACGAAAATTCAAAAGTTATATTAACCAAGTTGTATCAATTATATGCGCTTTCGCAAATAGAAAAAAATAAAGCCTGGTATCTCGAAGACGGTTATATGGAAGCGGTAAAAACCAAAGCAATCCGCAAAATTGTAAACCAGCTTTGTTGGGATATTCGCCCGGATGCCGTTGCGTTGGTAAATGCTTTCGATATTCCGGAGAGTTGTCTTGCAGCGCCAATTGCTGTTAATTGAGAATATAGAATATAGAGAATAGATTTTTTTAAGAGCTTTGTCAAAGTTTAAACTTTGACAAAGCTCTTTTTTTTACCCAAAGTTTGTCATTTCGACGAAGGAGAAATCACACTAGAAACTCTGCAAACAAAGTCGCTAATCTTTATCGATTTACGAGTGTGATTTCTCCTTCGTCGAAATGACACAAAAAAGCTTTAAAAAAATAAAGACAAAGTTGTCATTCCGAGAAACAAGGAATCTCCGCAAGAGGCTCTCCAAAGATTGGCGATTTCATTTGTAGAGTTTCTTGCGGAGATCTTTCCTTCGTCAAGATGACAAAAAAACGTTGTGCAAAAAACACAAAACACAGAATGAACTTGCATCACTTATATGGTTTAAAATAAACTACCAATTTCCCTTCAAACCTTCTTTCAGCGCGTTGTTATATTTCTCCAAATCAAAACTATACAAATCCGGAGCTTTGTGTGCGCCGCCTTTTCTTGATTCGTCTAATTTGGTAAGAATATCGTAGCGAAGTATTTTTCGGTAAAAATTGCCACGATTTAGTTTTTTACTTAAAATAGCCTCATATAATTTTTGAAGTTCCGGCATCGTAAACTTATCAGGCAAAAGATTATAACCAATTGGGTGATTGTTTAATTGTTCCCGAAGCGTAAGCAAAGCTTTGTCAAAAATGGTTTTGTGATCCATCATAAACGGCGGCAAATCCTCAATAGATTTCCATTCAACCGCACTCGAATATTGGTCAATAATCAATTTCACTTTAGAATGTTCTGCCAGAGCATAATAGCCAATCGAAACGAAACGCTGTTTGTTCCAAATACTATCATCATACGCTTCAAAAGCACTTTCAGAACGTTTTAGATTTCCAAAAGTATAAAATTGCTGCAGGTAAATATTTTCTGTTCCGGTTCTGTCTTTTAAAATTCGAATAGCCGCATCATCAACATTTTCCTCTTTTTCTACATATCCTCCCGGAAGTCCCCAGGAATCCTGATCCTTCATTTTTACCGTTAAAACATGCAGGGAATTTTTATGAAAGCTAAAAATAACGCAATCAATTGAAAGTGTCGGAATGTATTTTTTAAACGATTCCTCAGATTGCTGTTCAAGTAGTTTCTTAAATTCCATTGTATTGATTTATTTTCAAATTTAGCCTTTTTGAAAATTATAAATCACTTAAAATCTTCAAAATTTTATTTGTTTCCTTTAAAATCAATGCTTTTGAAGGTTTTTATACTTTGATTAATCTTTACTTAAATATTTCCCTGATTAGGAATATGTTAAGGTTAGTGCTTTCTGATTATCATAAATGAAAATTTAACCAATTTTATTTGCTGATATGAAAAAAAGTAATTAATATTGCTTCATAATGAAGCAATGAAATTATTAAATGTTGCAACTTTACTATTTGTCAACCACATTTTAAATTTTCACTTATGAAAAGAACAATTATAAAAACAGCGCGAGTATCACTTTTGACTGCATTGGTACTTTCTAACGTATCGTGGAATACAATTTCAAACGACGAAACGAATCCACCGGTTTTAACTATTAAGGGATTTACTTTTAAAGATTTTAACAGAAACGGAAAATTAGACCTTTGGGAAGACACGCGTCTTTCTGAGAATCAAAGAATTGATGCCATTATCAAAGAAATGACGAATGCAGAAAAGGCAGAACTGCTTATCGGAACCGGAATGCCAGGAATCGAAGTACTTACTGGTCCTATTGGAGATTCTAAACAAGGTTTGGTTCCCGGAGCGGCGGGCGGAACTGCTGCTTTTGAACGATTTGGAATTCCTGCAACTGTTGTGGCCGATGGCCCTGCCGGTTTAAGAATTCAGCCAACAAGAGATAATGATACAAAAACCTATTATGCAACGGCATTTCCGGTTGGAACAGCTTTGGCTTCAACTTGGAATAAAACGCTTTTAGAAGAGGTTGGAAAAGCGATGGGGAATGAAGTAAAAGAATATGGCGTTGACGTTTTATTGGCACCGGCTTTGAACATTCACAGAAATCCTTTAAACGGAAGAAATTTCGAATATTATTCTGAAGATCCGTTGATTTCAGGCAAAACTGCGGCAGCGATTGTTAACGGAATTCAGTCTCAGGGAGTTGGAACTTCTATCAAACATTTTGCTGTTAATAATGAAGAAACCAACCGTTTGACAATCAATGCTCACGTTTCTGAAAGAGCGATTAGAGAATTGTATTTGAAAGGTTTTGAAATTGCGGTAAAAGAATCACAGCCTTGGACGGTAATGTCTTCGTACAACAAACTAAACGGCGAATACACTTCTGCCAGAAAAGATTTACTGACTCAGGTTTTAAGAGAGGAATGGGGCTTTAAAGGAATTGTGATGACCGACTGGTTTGGAGGTTTTCCTGGTTTTGAAAGCATTCAAAATGGTTCCAGTTCTGATGTAGTAAAACAAATGAATGCCGGAAACGATCTTTTAATGCCGGGAATTCCGGTTCAGAAAAAAGCATTGCTAGAAGCATTAAATTCAGGGAAATTATCTCAGGAAGTTGCCAATGCAAACGCGAAAAGAATTTTAGAATATATCTTCCGTACGCCAACTTTTGCAAAATATAAATATAGCGATAAACCCAACTTAACTAAAAATGCTGAAGTAACAAGAAACGCCGCAGTGGAAGGAATGGTTTTGCTTAAAAACGAAAAAAACACATTGCCGTTTGCTGACAAACAGAAAGAGGTTTCAGTATTTGGAGTTACTTCTTATGCCTGGATTACGGGTGGAACAGGAAGTGGAAGCGTGAATAATAAACACACCGTTTCTCTATTAGAAGGTTTAACTGCAGCAGGTTATAAATTAGATAAAGAACTGGTCGATTTGTATAAACCCTACGCTGATAAAGAAGTTGCTGCTGAAAAGGAAAGAAGAAAAGAAAAAGGAGTTATGGCTTTGCCTGAAAGACTTCCTGAATTGAAAATGGACGATGCTTTTATTGCTAAAAAAGCAGCAAGTTCTGAAATTGCATTTGTGACTTTAGGAAGAAATTCAGGAGAATTCAATGACAGAGTTGTTGATAATGATTTTAATATCGCAACAGAAGAAATTGAAATGCTGGATAAAATTTCGAAAGCTTTTCATCAAAAAGAAAAAAAAGTAGTGGTTATTTTAAATATTGGCGGCGTAATCGAAACAGCATCCTGGAAAGATAAAGTAGATGCCATTTTATTAGCTTGGCAGCCAGGTCAGGAAGGCGGACATTCTGTTGCTGATGTCGTTTCAGGAAAAATAAATCCGTCAGGAAAACTTACTATGACTTTCCCTGTAAAATATACTGATACGCCGTCGGCGAAAAACTTCCCTGGAATTCCTGCTGATAATCCGAAAGAAGTGACTTATGAAGAAGGTGTTTATGTTGGATACCGTTATTACAATACATTCAATGTAAAACCATCGTATGAATTTGGTTTTGGAAATTCGTACACAACATTTGATTATACCGATGTAAAATTGAGTGCTCCAACTTTCAAAGATAAATTGACAGTTTCAGTTACAGTGAAAAATACCGGAAAAGTATCTGGAAAAGAAGTCGTACAAGTGTATCTTTCTGCACCATCAAAATCTATTGATAAACCAAAAGAAGAACTAAAAGCTTTTGGTAAAACCAAAGAATTAAAACCGGGAGAAAGTGAAACTTTAAAACTGACTTTATCACCAAAAGATCTGGCTTCCTTTCTTGAAAACAGAAGTGCATGGGTTGCAGAAGCAGGAACTTATAAAGTTTTAATTGGCGCTTCATCTGAAAATATTAAAAAGACAGCTGAATTTTCGGTACCAAATGAAATAGTGGTTGAAAAAGTAAAAAAAGCTTTTGAATTAGATGCTAAATTTTCTGAATTAAGACCTTGATTTATAGTTAATTAATTGGTTTAAAAAAATTATTGTTCTTAAATAATTTCACTTAAATATTCTAATTGAATACATAAGTGAAATTATTTTTTTTATGCCATTATTTAATTGTAATTGTTTTTAAAATAGCAAAATCAATTAAATCTGTTTTACAACATCGTTTTATTGAAATAATTAGATTTTTCGAAGTCCATTATGTTAATGGAAATAACGGGAACTTCCGGAAGTATTGAATTCAGTTTTGTAACAATTGCTTTTGATAATCTAGCTTTTTGTTCCGAGTTTCGACCTTCCATAATGTAGCCAAAAACATGAATAAAATCGTCTAAAGAATTTCCGTTATTATAATATGAAAAAGGATTTATACGAACTTTAATTTCAGAAGCAGTAAAAAGATCTGTCGATAAAGCCGAATCAAAAACTTCTTTCATTATTTCATCAGCAGATTTTAAGCGGATTACATTTTCAGAACAATCAATTATAAAATGTGGCATAATGTATAGTTTAAGTTAGAAAATTTAAGTTAGACAAAATTACAAAATCTATGTTTCTATGTGTTCAATAAAATTTTATGTTCGTTAAACAATATGCAATCCTAAATAATCCCCATTTATATGTACACTTTCATATATTTGTAAGTCTCATTTATTCTTAAGTAGTTTGAAAAATTCATTCCTGTTTCTTTTACTTGTTCTGTTAAGCTTTCCTGTTTATGCATCGGATAGTACCGATACTATTTTAGATAAGCTTAACGATGCGCTAAGAAATAAACAGCGTTATGTTCAGCTGAAAGAAGAACGCATTTTGAACTTCAAAAAAATAAAATCGGCAGATTTAACGAAAGAACAGGAATACAATTACAATAAAACTTTATATGCTGAATATCAAAAGTTCAATTCAGATTCGGCTATTTTTTACGTAAAGAAAAACATTAAAATTGCTGCTGAACTTCAAAATAAACCTTTACTGGATTTAGCCAACCTGCAATTGGTTACCCTTTATTCCTCTTCCGGAAAATACCGCGAATCTGAAGCTATTTTGAAAAGTATCGATAAAAATACATTGACGAAAGCGTTACTTCAAACGTATTACATTGCGTATCGTGAATTCTTTGAGCACTATGCCGCAAATAGTTACGATATAAAATACATTCAGCAAATCAGAATGTATCGTGATTCATTATTAACCGTTTTAGATCCGAAGACTTTAGATTATCAGATCAATAAAATCCAGCAAGGCATGTCTAAAAAAAAACTAGGCAATGCCCAAAAGCAATTAATGGTTTTGTTGAAAAACATGAAAGAAGATAATCCGCAATATGCGATGGTTACCTATCTTTTAGGAAGTATTTACGAAAACACACATCAATTAGAATTACGAAAAAAATACTACGCACTTTCGGCAACTGCGGATATTAAAAATGCTAATAAAGATAACGCTTCGCTTCAGGAACTGGCATTGGTTTTTTATGAAGTTGGCGATGTTGATATGGCTTATAAACTGACACAGTCGGCCATTGAAGATGCGCTTTATTGCAATGTGCAGTTTAGAACACTTTTGATGTCAGAAGTGTATTCGATTATCAACACGGTTTATTTAGAAAAAGAAGCTAAAAGAAAAACAGAGCTTCAACTGTATCTTTTATGCATTAGTCTACTTTCGTTATTCTTGATTGTAGCGGTTATTTACGTTTACAAACAAATGAAAAAAGTATCCAGAATTCGTGGAGAACTTTATGAAACCAGCCAGAAATTAGCCGAATTAAACAAAGATATTACCGAAACCAACAATCAGTTACAGGAACGTAATTCGCAACTATCAGAATCCAATCACGTTAAGGAAGAATATATTGCGCATTTCTTTAATCTTTGTTCGGCTTACATTAATAAATTAGAAAATTACCGCATTATTTTAAACAAAAAAGCGACAGCAAAGCAGTTTGATGAAATTTACAAAATGCTCAAATCGACAACTTTGGTTGATAATGAGTTAGAAGAATTATACAAAAACTTTGATATTATCTTCCTGAATTTATATCCGACTTTTGTAAAAGATTTTAATGAATTGCTGATAAAAGAAGAACAAATCGTTTTGAAACAAGGTGAATTATTAAATACGGAGCTTCGCATTTTCGCCCTTATCCGACTTGGAATTACCGACAGCGTAAAAATTGCAGCCTTTCTTCGTTACTCTTTAAGTACAATTTATAATTATCGAACCAAAGCTCGAAATAAAGCCGCAGTTTCGAGAAATGATTTAGAAGAAATGGTTATGAAAATAGGTTTAATTAACTTGAAAGTATAACGATTTATTTTAAATTCACTACTTTTTTTAGGTAATAAAATAAATTAAATATTTGATAATCAATATTTTAATTTTTTATTTCACTACTTTTTTTCTTTTAAAAATTCAAAGCATACTATAACGTTTTAGCTTTACAATATTATTATAAGGTACTTTTGACTTGAAGTACTTTGATATAAAATTAAATGCTTTAATAAATTAATAGTTATGTTTAAAAACGTTAAAACACTTCTTGTTTTAGTTGTATTAAGTTCATTCGGTTTGAATGCACAAAATAAAGTTCCGGTTTATCTTGATGATAAAAAGCCAATTAATGAGCGTGTAGAAGATGCACTTTCGAAAATGACAACAGCTGAAAAAATTGCGATGATTCATGCGCAGTCAAAATTTAGTTCACCGGGTGTACAACGTCTTGGAATCCCGGAAAACTGGATGACCGACGGACCGCACGGAATCCGCACCGAAGTAAAATGGGACGAATGGGACCAAGCGGGCTGGACAAACGATTCTTGTATTGCATTTCCGGCTTTAACGGCACTTTCTGCAACATGGAATAAGGGATTGGCTAATTTATACGGAAAATCAATTGGTGAAGAAGCACGTTACCGTAACAAAAATGTATTGCTAGGGCCTGGAGTAAACATTTACAGAACGCCATTAAACGGTCGTAACTTCGAATATATGGGAGAAGATCCCTTTTTAGCTTCAAAAATGGTAGTTCCTTATATTAAAGGAGTTCAATCTAATGGGGTCGCTGCTTGTGTAAAACATTTTGCTTTAAACAATCAGGAAACCAACCGTAATGCCGTAAACGTAATTGTTGATGATCGTGCTCTTTATGAAATTTATCTACCCGCTTTTAAAGCTGCCGTACAAGAAGGCGATGCGTGGGCCATTATGGGTTCATACAATAAATATAAAGGACAACACTGTTGCCATAATGAGTATTTATTAAACGATATTCTTCGCGGAGAATGGGGTTTTAAAGGTGTTGTGGTTTCAGATTGGGGCGGTGTTCACGATACAAAACAAGCGATTCATAATGGTTTGGATATGGAATTTGGTTCCTGGACAAACGGACTTAGCTGGGGAACGAGCAATGCGTATGACAACTATTATTTAGCGAAACCATATTCAGAGATGATTAGAAAAGGTGAAATTGGAACTAAGGAATTAGATGAAAAAGTACGTCGTATTTTACGTTTAGCTTTCTTAACTACAATGGATAAAAACAGACCTTTTGGATCTTTCGGAACAAAAGAACATGCTGATGCTGGTTTAAAAATTGCTGAAGAAGGAATTGTTTTGCTTCAAAACAACAATAACATTTTGCCAATCAACCTTTCTAAAACGAAGAAAATTGCCGTAATTGGAGAAAATGCTATCAAAATGATGACTGTTGGGGGAGGAAGTTCTTCACTAAAAGCAAGATATGAAATTACACCACTTGAAGGACTAAAGAAAAGAATTGGCAATCAGGCTCAAATAGTATACGCTCGCGGTTACGTTGGGGATCCGACAAGTAATTACAACGGCGTTATTGCAAAAGTAAGTTTAGAAGAAAAACGCTCTCCGGCAGAATTAACGGCTGAAGCTTTGAAAGTGGCTAAAGATGCTGATATTGTGCTGTTTATTGGAGGATTAAATAAAAGCGAAAATCAGGATGACGAAGGACACGATCGTAAAGAATTAGGGCTTCCGTACAATCAGGATAAATTAATCAGCGAATTAGCGAAAGTAAATAAAAACATCGTTTTTGTAAATATCTCAGGAAATGCTGTGGCAATGCCGTGGGTTAAAGAAGTTCCGGGAATTGTACAAGGTTGGTTTTTAGGTACAGAAGCAGGAAATGCTTTGGCAGCAGTTTTAGTTGGTGATGTTAATCCGTCCGGAAAATTGACGTTTACTTTTCCGGTGAAATTATCTGATAACGGAGCACATGCTTTAGGAGAATTTCCTGGTGGAGATGAAGTTACATACAAAGAAAGCATTTTTGTAGGTTACCGTTATGCTGACAAACAAAACGCAAAACCATTATTTTCCTTCGGACATGGTTTGAGCTACACAACTTTTGCATACGGAGCTGTAACAGCAGATAAAAAACAAATGGCAGCCGGTGATAAGATCACGTTTTCTGTTAAAGTAAAAAACACAGGAACACGTGAAGGTTCAGAAGTTGTTCAGCTATATATCAGCGATTTAAAATCTTCATTGCCTCGTCCGATAAAAGAATTGAAAGGTTTTGATAAAATTTCGCTTAAAGCGGGAGAAGAAAAAATAGTAACTTTTACAGTAGATAAAACGGCTTTAAGCTTTTTTGATGATAAAAAACACGACTGGGTTGCTGAACCGGGAGCTTTTGAAGCTATCGTTGGTGCATCGTCGACAGATATAAAATCTAAAGTGGGATTCTCACTTCAATAATTTCATTATTTTCTAAATTGGTTGGTTGTAAAGCTGCAATTGTAAAAATTGCGGCTTTGCTTTTTAAAATTAAGTTTTTCTTTTTTTACCATTAAGAGATTAAGTGAATTAAGCGTTGTGTTTAACTTTATCTAGTAAGAATTAAGTTTGACGAACTTAAACTTAATTTTTCTTAATCTCTTAATGGTTCAAAAAAATAAATGAAATGTTTAATTGTAAAAATAAATGACATGAAAAAAATTGTACTAAGCGCTTTCATTTTATTTTTAGCGCAAAATCTTTCGGCGCAAAGCCTGAACAAAATGCAATGGTTTAATGAACCTGAAAAATGGGAAATTAAAAACAATGCTTTAATCATGAATGTTACCGCCAACAGCGATTATTGGCGTATTTCGCATTACGGATTTACCGTTGATGATGCGCCTTTTTACTATGCGAATTACGGCGGAGAATTTGAAGCAAAAGTAAAACTAACCGGAAACTACATTGCCCGTTTCGACCAAATGGGATTAATGATTCGCATTGACGAAAAAAATTACATCAAAACCGGAGTGGAGTTTGTCGACGGAAAATTCAATATCAGTACCGTTGTAACGCATGATAAAAGCGATTGGAGCGTAACAACTTTAGACAAAGCACCGCCATTTGTTTGGATAAAAGTCGTGCGACGATTAGATGCCATTGAAGTTTTCTTTTCTCTTGATGATAAAAATTACATTCTTGCCAGAAATGCACCTTTACAAGACAACACACCAGTTATGGTAGGCTTAATGGCTGCATCTCCGGACGGAAAAGGTTTTGAAGCCAAATTCGAAAACTTTAAAGTAACGCATTTACCAGATCAACGCAGATTAGAATGGCTTAAAAATCACCAGGAATAATTGTTAATTATGAATTATTAATTATGAATTGTTAGTTGTGAATATTAAATTAACCATTAACCATTAACCATTAACCATTAACCATTAACCATTAACCATTAACCATTAACCATTAACCATTAACCATTAACCATTATATGGATCTTAAACCAAAAAAGCATTATGAAATTTTAGACGGTTTGCGTGGACTAGCTGCAATATTAGTTGTTGCTTTTCACATTTTTGAAGCCTTTTCTGGTGGAAACCGTTTTGTACAAATCATCAATCACGGCTATTTGGCTGTTGATTTCTTTTTTCTGTTATCAGGATTTGTTGTCGCTTATGCGTATGACGATCGTTGGATAAAAATGACACAATGGGAATTTTACAAACGACGTTTAATTCGCTTACAGCCCATGGTTATTATGGGGATGATCATTGGCGCGGCATTATATTATTTCCAGGCTTCGGATATTTTATTTCCGCAAATTGCTAATACACCATTCTGGAAAGTATTGTTGGTAATGTTGGTCGGTTTTACATTAATTCCGTTAACGCCATCGGCAGATATTAGAGGCTGGGGCGAAATGCATCCTTTAAATGGTCCGGCATGGTCACTTTTCTTCGAATATATTGCGAATATCCTGTACGCCTTGTTTTTCCGCAAATTCTCGAACAAAGTACTCTCGGTTTTTGTACTGATTTTTGCAGGACTACTAATTAATTACACCGTTTTTGGTCCAAAAGGAGATGTTATTGGCGGATGGTCGTTAAATCTGGAACAAATGAATGTTGGTTTTACGCGTTTGTTGTATCCGTTTTTTGCCGGGATTCTGCTTTCTCGTTTAGGAAAATTAATTCACATAAAAGGAGCTTTCTGGGTTTGCAGTATTTTAATCACGATTGTTCTGGCATTGCCAAGATTTGGAGATGAAAACAGCTTATGGATGAACGGTTTATACGAATCAATTTGTATTATTCTGGTTTTTCCTTTAATAGTTGCGATTGGCGCCGGAGGAGAAGTAGGAAATCCGTTTTCGATTAAAATATGTAAATTTTTAGGTGATATTTCATATCCAATTTATATTACACATTATCCGCTAATTTATTGGTATACTGCTTGGGTTGTCGATAATAAAGTTTCTCTGGCAGATGGATATTTATGGGGAATTGGACTTTTGATTGCCAGTATTGTTCTTGCTTATTTATGTTTGAAATTATACGATGAACCGGTTAGAAAATGGCTTCAAGAGAAGATTCAAAGAAACAAAGGTGCAGAGGTACAAAGGTAAAAAAAGGTGCAAAAGAGAACTTTTTCCCCTTTGCAACTTTGTAACTCTGAACTATAAAAAAACGAATTTCTAATTTGTTAGTTATTAGCAATTCAAAAAAAGGGATAAACAATTAAGTTTATCCCTTTTGCATTTATATAATGAATTTTTTCAGAAAGGAACAAAGACAATCAAAGAAAACCTTTGTCCCTTTGAACCTCCGCACCTTTGAACCTAAAAAAAAAAACTTATTCTAAAACCAAAGCTCCTAAAGCTTCTTTGCTAAAACCTTTCAATTCTTCTGTTTTACCGGCTTTAATTTTCGCAACCCAATTTGGATCAGATAATAAAGGTCTTCCCACAGCAACCAAATCAAAATCGCCTCTGTCGAAACGTCTGTTTAATTCTTCTAAAGAAGTTGGCTGAGAACTTTCTCCTGCAAAAGCACCGAAGAAATCTCCTGAAAGACCAACAGAACCAACAGTAATTGTTGGAGCACCCGTTACTTTTTTAGCCCAACCTGCAAAGTTTAAATCAGAATCTTCAAATTCAGGTTCCCAGAATCTTCTTTGAGAACAGTGTAAAATGTCAACTCCGGCATCAACAAGTGGCGTAAGCCAGGCTTCTAATTCTTGCGGATTTTTAGCCAGTTTATAATTATAATCAGAAGGTTTAAATTGAGAAAAACGCATGATAACAGCAAAGTCGTTACCAACTTGTTTTCTGATTTCTTTTACCACTTCAATTGCAAAACGATTACGTTCCGGTAACGTTTTTCCACCATAAATATCAGTACGTAAATTAGTTTCAGCTCTAAAAAACTGGTCAATCAAATAACCGTGTGCACCGTGAATTTCGATCGTATCAAAACCTAATCTTTTAGCATCAGCAGCAGCTTTTCCAAAAGCAATAATAGTATCTTCAATATCTTTCTGCGTCATGGTATTTCCATTGCTGAAATCAGGTCTGTTTAATCCTGATGGACCTTCAAAAGGAACTGGCGGAACCCATCCTGAATGATGATTGTCCATAATTCCCATATGCCAGATTTGTGGTCCCATCGAACCTCCCGCTGTGTGAACTTCTTCTATCACTTTTTTCCATCCTTTTAAGGCTTGATCACCATAAAAATGAGGAACATTTCCGTCGTTAGATGATGAAGGTCTGTCGATCACAGTTCCTTCAGATAAAATTAAACCAACTTCACCTTCAGCTCTTTTTTGATAGTAAGCAGCTACTTCATCAGTTGGAATTCCGTTTGGAGAAAATGAACGCGTCATTGGCGCCATTACGATTCGGTTTTTAAGATTTAACGTTTTTAAGTTAAATGGCGAAAACAGGTTGTTTGTACTCATAGTAATTTACAAATTAGATTGAATTAATTTACTGAGTGCTTCAAAGGCACCTTCGTTGCGTTTATAGTAAGTCCATTGTCCAACGCGAGTCGCTTCTATAAAGCCTGCACGCTGTAAAATAGATAGATATTCAGAAACTGTTGATTGTGTTAATCCGGCTTTCGCCTGAATCTGTCCAACACAAACTCCGTGTTCAAATCCTGCATGCTGGAGTTGCTCCGGAAAGTTTATTTCGGGATTTTTTAACCATTCCAACATTTGCAATCTCGACTTGTTAGATAATGCTTTAAAGATTTCTATATGTTCCATGTTGCAAATATATCGACTTTTCCCGATATACCAATTAAGTAAAAAATATTTAGGATAATTTTATGATGGGAGCATATATTAAAAGATGTTTTATATTTGCTCGTAGATTAAAAAGCCTCAAACTAAAATAAACTAATCCATTATGAAAAAAACTCTACTCATTTTAGCATTTTTATGTTGTGTAATAACAAGTTCAAAAGCTCAGGTTATAGGAACTGACATAGGCGATATCGCTCCCGAAATCGATCTTCCGGATCCAACAGGAAACAACGTTGTACTTTCTTCTTTAAGAGGAGAATTAGTGTTAGTAGATTTCTGGGCATCATGGTGTGGACCTTCTATTAAAGAACAACCGGAATTGATAAAATTGTACAATGCATATCCTGATAAATTTACGATTTACAGTGTTTCTATGGATACTAAAAAGCCGCTTTGGTTAGCTGCAATTGCCAAACAAAAATTACCGTGGACACAAGTAAGCGATTTAAAATACTGGAAATCTCCGGTTGTTGGAGATTACATGCTTCAATCTGTACCATTAAATTTTCTAATTGATAAAAACGGAATTATCGTAGCGAAAAACATTCACGGAAATGCTTTGAATGAAATGGTTAAGAGTTTGCTTGGGCAGTAAAAAGTGAAATAAAATTGTATCAGGTTTTGATATTTCGGGAAATATTTCATGTTTGCAGAAAAACTTACAATTAATAAAAAATAATGGAAGAGAGATTAAAAGATTACGAAAGAACTATTATTAGAAAACATAGTTTTGGGTCGCCAAAGTATAAAGAAGATTTTCACACATCATTGAGTCAAACGATTTTTATTCCTATTGTAGAAAAAACAATTTTAAAATTAGGCTGGGATATCGTATATAAAGATGAAAAGTCGATTGAAGCAAAAAGAAAGGAAAAGTCATTAGGAATTGAAAGATGGACTGAAGCTATTACAATTACTTTTAATCATGGAAATGTCGAAGTAAAAAGTGAATCTTTAGGAAATGAAATGTGGGATAATGGGAGAAATTCTAAAAGGGTGAAATTGTTTATTCATGCTTTTAAGGAGACTGAAAATGAATTTGACAGAGAAGCTTTGAACGAATTGGAAAAGGAAACTGAAGCGAAGAATAATTGGGATGATTACGTAATTCCGGATCATTTGCCTGCGCCACATGCATCAAGAAAAAAGAATTTTTCAATTGTATCAATTGGAAGTTTAATTATATCCCTACTACTTGGTTTGGTAATTGCAACAATTTCTATTCACGGAATTTATTTCATTGGAGTTTTTGAAGTTTTGGTTGGAATTTCGTTGGCCTATTTATTAAAATATTTGATAAAATGGTCCAATTTTACAGAGATTAAAAAGATGGAATATTTATTAATGGGAATGGTTTTTCTAACTTATTTTTCCAATCAATATTTTCAGTTTGAAATTATTTTACTTGAAAACAACTTAGAAAGAATCAGTTTTTTCGAATTTTTAAAAATTAGATTGGAACAAGGTTTAACAATCAAAACCTTAAATACCGGTTGGATAGGGTTGATTGTAAGCTGGATTGTGCAATTAGTATTAACTTATTATGTGGCATTTTTAAGGTTACTTTCAATAATAACAACGTATCAATTAGAAAAAATTCCGGTTGAAGTTTTGGATTTTTGTAATTATCATTTTATAAAAGGAAAATCTGAACAGGAAGTAAGAAATGAACTTTCGAAGAAAGGTTGGACGTTAATTGAAAATCAAAATGAAGTTTTTGAAGCCGTGGGAGCTATTTATGGAAAAATAGAGTTAGGAAGATTGAAGTGATAATTTTATAATATGCAGTAAACGAATTAATATTCATAATGGAATCAAAACTTAGTTTATCGGAATTCCGTAAAAGATTAGAAAACAATACAGAAATAGGCTCGCTTAAAATAAATTTAAGTTTATTGAGGCTATATCCTAAATTTCGAGGAGTAAAGCCTTTCTATGGACTTTTTGATGATAAAAGTTTTCGATTAACTGTAAATTCAACAACATCACCAACACATTTTATTGTAAAAGGAAATTATAAAAACGTTAATAATGTAATTAAAATAAATTACACTGTTGAACCAAACAGTAAAGCTCAATTAATTTGGGCGTATTATTCTCCAATAATCCTTATTCTGGCAATTAATATATTTTTTCTCTTTTTTGCAAGAGGACTTAGGCGAGCGTCTACAATTGTGAATTTGTTTTTGCTTTTTATGGCTTTTTATTCGAGATGGAGAGAGGAAAGAAAAAGGAAAAAACTAGAACAAAAGTTCATTAAACTATTTGAAATTATTGAATAAAACTAGTTCTAGTTTGTCATTCCGAGCAACGGGGAATCTCCGCAAGTAATGCTACAAAGATTGTCGATTCTCGTTATGGAGATTTTTCGTTCCTCGGAATGACAATAGAATTATCTTTGACAAAGATTAACAAGTGTTATTATTTAAGCTTTAAAAAGCAATTCCAAATTGAAAACCCGCCGTAAAAGTAGCAGGATGATTGTTGCCAAAACGTACCGGCAAAGGAACTGCCACAAAATAACTGCAATTTTCGCCTTTAATCACGGTTTTGTTAAGGACAGGCGTAACACCGTATCTTCCACCGCTTTCAAAAGCCAGCCTTCCGGCAAATGTATAACCATTTCCTAAAGCAACTAAAACGCCCGGATGAAATAAAATATTGGTGACTTTATCAGTGCCATTTTCATCTTTTATATTTGGAACAATTTCAAAAGAAAAACCTATTTTTTGATTCTTCCAAATGTTGATTCCCGTTGGAAAACCTACCGCATAATAATCTCTGAAATTTAAGTTGGTCTGTTCATTACTAACAGTCAAAATAGGATGAAGTATTCCAAAATATCCCGTTATTTTTGGATATGTAGTTTGAGAAAATCCAATGGTACTGAAGAAAAATAAAATAAGTAATGCAGTGTGTTTTAAAAAAGTCATGATAGTTTGGTTTTATTAAAAAACAAAACTATGTATACTTAAAAGAGATAAATAGAACGCTATTTACGTTTTGTATCTGAATTACTTTTTAGCGCATTTTTTCTATACGAAGAAGGATTTTTGCCAGTATGCAATTTAAATATTCTCGTAAAGTGACTTTGATCTGAAAACCCCGTCATGTAAGCAATTTCGGTAAGCGTGTAAGTTGAATTCTGAATGAGATTTATGGCTTTTTCGATGCGTAATTTTCTAACATATTCCCCAAAATTAAGATCTTCAAAATATTTAGAAAATTCTCTCGATAAATAAGAAGGATTAAGTTCTAAATCACTCGATATTTTTTTAAGATCAAAAGCAAATTGTGTATCTATTTGATCCTGAATGATTTCTTTCAAATCCTTAACCCATGAAGGTGTTTTTTTGTTTGACTTTTTCTCAGACAAAAATTTGTTGTAAACTTCATGAAGTAAACTTTCGAAAGGGCTATTCTGCAAATGCTTTTGTTGGTATAAATGAGTTGCCCAACTGTAGAGCGCATCATAAATAAGCATTCCGTTTTTTAACAATTCAGAATCGTCTGTTATATTGTGCGAAAGACCAGCAGAAATTGCCCATAGCCCGGCAGATTCTTTTGCAATATCGTGTCGGTCCGTATCAGCACCACGAACAATTTTAGACATGATTAAAACTGCAGGATCGTCGATTTTGTACTTTTTTATAATATAATCAAAAGTACATTCTTCATTATAATGCGTAAATTCTACATTAGGAATATCAAACGGAATTGCATCTAATTCTTTTGCTTTAGTTAAAACAGTATCAAAAGGTACAAATATAAATTCAGCATCATGATCAACAAACTTTTTGATAAGCCACGGACAAGCAATTCGGTCAATTTTTGGTCTTTCTCTGGTAATCCATTTCATTTTGAAAAGTTCTTAAAAACCAAAGTTAGTTCATTCCGTCGATGCTATTTCTAACACCGCCAAAACTTGTTTTTAGCATTTCCCGAACCTGAAATTGGGTTTTGTTTCTGGTTATGGCATTCCATTCTTTAAAATCATAAATATGAATTTTTTGCGCATACGGATTCGTAACAAACGAAATTCTTGAAATAGAGTATTTAAAGAATTTTAATTCATGCGAAATATGTCGGTCAGGAACAACAATAAGTATCGTTTCCCATTTCAGGAAATCCTTCGGGATATCGGCTCTGTCAGTTAATCCAAGATGCTCAAAAAAAGCAATTATTTTTTGATCATTTAGTTTATCAATCTTCTCATCTATACGCTTAATAGTGCTAAGAAGCGTATTTTTATCTTTTATAACACTCATAAGATTATTTGTCTTTTATTGGATTTCTACATAAAATTACATCAAAAGAATAATATTCGGTAACGAACGGTTGATAGAATGATTCTAAATTTTTTGATGCCTAATTTTCAGTTATTATTCTTAAGCAGAAACAATCATATTTTGATGAAATACTATTATTTTATTCGGTTTAAAAAGAATATTTTTATCGCTATTTCCAAAACAAATTAGTTAAACGCTTATTTATGAAAACTATTTCTTCAAAAGGAATTCTGTTCTATTTTATTTTTTTGATATCGTGCTATGCTTCAGCACAAAGTAAATCAGAAAGAGAACTAACTTTAATCGATAAAGACTGGCGTTTTTCGTTTGGGCATTTGTACGATACCCAAAAAGATTTTGGTCATGCAACCGGATATTTTTCTTATTTAACGAAAACCGGATTTGGAGACGGACCCGCAGCAACAGGATTTGATGATCGCGCCTGGAGAAAATTAGATCTTCCGCACGATTGGGCTGTAGAACAATCTTTTAGTGAGAAAGCGAGTTACAGTCACGGATTTAAAACGGCAGGAAAAAATTTCCCTGAGAAAAGCATTGGCTGGTACCGTAAAAAAATCAGCATTCCGGAAAGTGATAAAGGCAAAATTATCTCTTTAAAATTTGATGGTGTTTTTAGAAATTCAAAAGTATTTTTTAATGGCTATTTCCTCGGAACAGAAGAAAGCGGTTACAACGGATTTGAATATGATGTTACGGCTTACGCAAATTATGGCGGAGAAAATACAATTGTAGTTCGCGTTGATGCTTCTATGGAAGAAGGCTGGTTTTATGAAGGCGCGGGAATTTACAGACACGTGTATTTGCAAAAAACAAATCCGCTTCATGTTGCAACAAACGGAACTTATGTAACCTTAGAAATTAAAGAAAATAATGCTGAAATTTCGGCAGTAGTTACTATTGAAAATAAAGGAAATTATAAAGGTCAATTTGAGATATTGCAAAGTATTCAGGATGCTTCCGGAAAAGAAGTAGCAGTGAAAACAGAAAATGCAACAGCTCCGGAATTTTACAAATCATCAACTTATACTTCAAAATTAAAGGTTCAAAATGCGTTGTTATGGGATATTGAAACGCCAAATTTATACCGATTAATTACTCAGATTAAGCAAGAAGGAAAAATAATTGATCGTTATGAAACGCCATTCGGAATCAGAACCATTCGATTTGATGCAGAAAAAGGATTTTTTCTTAACGGAAAACCGGTAAAATTAAAAGGAACCAACAATCATCAGGATCATGCAGGAATAGGAACCGCTTTGCCGGATGAATTGCAATATTACCGAATTAAAAAGCTGAAAGAAATGGGATCTAACGCTTATCGTTGCTCGCATCATCCGCCAACGCCTGAATTATTGAAAGCTTGTGATGAATTGGGAATGTTGGTTATTGATGAAACCCGATTGATGGGAATTAACGATTATCATTTAAATGATTTAAAGCGAATGATCGAACGTGACCGCAACCACCCAAGTATTTTTTGCTGGTCGGTTGGAAATGAAGAATGGAATATCGAAGGCGGAATTGTTGGTGAACGCATTACCAATGTGATGCAGGGATTTACTAAAAGTATGGATACTACAAGACCAGTAACGGTTGGAATTAGCAGTGGTTTTAAAAGCGGAATTTCATCTGTAGTTGAAATTATGGGCTATAATTATCTTGGAAACGGAGATATTGATGCGCACCGAAATCAATTTAAAAACCAGCCCGGAATGGGAACGGAGGAAGGTTCGACTTTTGCAACGCGTGGTGTTTATTTTACAGATGATGCCAAACATTATCAAAGTGCTTACGACAAAAAACCGCGTCCAACTTTTTACAGCATTGAAGAAGGCTGGAAATTTTATGCAGAAAGACCTTATTTGGCCGGAATGTTTATCTGGACGGGATTTGATTATCGCGGAGAACCAACGCCTTATG
This sequence comes from Flavobacterium chryseum, assembly GCF_004362015.1. GTDB lineage: Bacteria > Bacteroidota > Bacteroidia > Flavobacteriales > Flavobacteriaceae > Flavobacterium. The sequence continues at coordinate 435,856 of NZ_SNWW01000002.1, read as the reverse complement.
GTTGGCCGTCGGTAACATCTTATTTTGGAATGATGGATGTTTGCGGTTTCCCGAAAGACAATGTGTTTTATTTGAAATCATGGTGGGGAAATGCGCCTCTTTTGCACATTATGCCACATTGGAACTGGAGTGGAAAGGAAGGAAAAGAAATTGCTGTTTGGGTACATTCAAATTGCGATGAAGTAGAACTTTTCCTGAACAAAAAAAGCCTCGGAAAAAAGAAAATGGAAGTAAACAGCCATTTAGAATGGAAAGTGAATTATGAACCGGGAACGCTTGAAGCTGTTGGTTATAAAAACGGAAAAAAGATACTGACAGAAGTTCAAAAAACAACCGAAGCTGCTGAAAACATAAAACTTACACTTGATAAAGAAAACGTGGCAAATGCAAATGTAGCTGTTGTAACAGTAGAAGTTACAGACAAAAAAGGATTGCAAGTACCAACTGCAAATAATGAACTAACCTTTGCCATAAAAGGAGGAAAAATTCTGGGCGTAGGAAACGGAAATCCGACATCGTTAGAAAAAGATCAGTTTTTTGAGGAAACAGAGCTTGTTGCAATCACTAATTTTGAAGAGAAGAAACTGGCTTCGGCTGAGCTTCCCAATCAAACTTCTGATTCAGAAAATAACTGGAAGGAAGCTTTTAAAGACAGAGATTATAAAAATCAGGCTCCGGCCTATGTGTACAGAGGGAAATTTGATTTAAAAAACAATTCAAAAACAAATACAGTGAACTTCTTTTATAAAAAAATTGGCGTAAATGCAGTTGTTTTTGTAAACGGAAATAAAATTGCTCCAAGTGCAGAAGATCCTGAAAAATATGTTTTTAACGCCGCAGTTTTAAAACAGGGAGCAAACACAATTCAGATTATTGCGCCGCCATTGCAAAAGGTAAAAGAATGGGATGTTATGAATACTGATCCCGGAATTATTCAGGTTATTACGCCATCTGAACCGTGGAAAAGAAAACTTTTTAACGGTTATGCTCAGATAATTATTCAGAAAGATGAAAACGCAGTTGAAGCTGTTTTATCGGCTTCTGCCAAAGGATTAAAACCGCAATCTATTTTAGTTTTTAAGAAACAGTAATCTTTTAATTTCACATTTATTTTCTCTAAAATATTTCTTAATATTGGTCTTCAAATAAATACCATTTATAATCTTAAATAATACCCCTAAATGTTAAATGATCTTGCGTTTTATTTAAGTATCGTTCTTGTCATACTTTTGCTCATTATGGTCAGCAACAAGATAAAAGTTGCTTATCCGGTTTTATTGGTTTTGGCAGGACTGGCGATTAGTTTTATTCCCGGAATTCCGGTGTTGCGTATCGATCCGGAACTTATATTTTTTATTTTCCTTCCGCCTTTATTATATGAAGCATCATGGAAAATTTCCTGGAAAGAAATGTGGCGCTGGCGACGTATTATAACCAGTTTTGCATTTTTGGTAGTGTTTTTTACAGCACTTACTGTAGCGCTTGTAACTAATTATTTTATACCCGGATTTTCATTGGCATTAGGATTTTTACTTGGCGGAATTGTTTCTCCACCAGATGCCGTGAGTGTTGGTGCCATTTTAAAATTCGTAAAAGTGCCTCGACGCATGTCTTCAATTTTAGAAGGAGAAAGTCTTTTAAACGATGCCTCTTCGCTTATTATTTTTCGCTTTGCCTTGATAACTGCAGGAACCGGACAATTTGTATGGTATAATGCTGTAACCAGTTTTGGATGGATGCTGATAAGTGGTGTGGGAATAGGTTTGGCTATTGGTTTTATTTTTATGAAATTGCATAAATACCTGCCAACAGATGCCAATATAGACATTGTACTTTCTATAGTAACGCCTTATATTATATATCTCGTTGCCGAAGAAGTGCACAGTTCAGGAGTTCTTGCCGTAGTTAGTGGCGGGTTGCTACTGTCAAACAATAGGCTTTCTTTTTTAAGCAGTACTTCGAGATTACGGGGCATAAATGTCTGGGAGAGTTTCTGCTTTATACTCAACGGCTTAATATTTATGTTTATTGGACTTGATTTACCCGAAATTACTTTAGGACTTGGAGAAGTTAGTATTGCATCAGCCATTGCTTACGGTCTGCTTGTGACGGTAGTTTTAATAGTTGCCAGAATAATATCATCTTATGCGGCAGTAGTAACAACACTTGTTGCCCGAAAATTTATAACCGTTGCAGATACCAGGCATCCTGGTTATAAGGGAATTGTAATTCTAGGCTGGTCTGGTATGCGCGGTGTTGTTTCGTTGGCAGCCGCATTATCAATACCAGTTCACGCTCAGGGCGGGGCAGATTTTCCACAGCGAAATCTTATTCTCTTTATCACATTTGTTGTCATATTAACGACATTATTATTGCAAGGACTTACTTTGCCATGGGTCATTAAAAAACTGGACATGCCTGATCCGGATTTTATTATGCCAGATGATGAAATGTATAATAAATTAAGAAGATTGCTTGCGCAGGAAGCCTTAGATTATTTAAAAGGAAATTACAGTAAACAACTGGAAATAGAGCCTGTATTGCAACAATTAGCAACAAAATGGGAACATTCAAGTATTTCTAACAACGATGATATTTTGATGACAGATGAAGCCAAAAAAGTCTACAGAGAAATACTGGACATGCAAAGAAAATGGCTTACCGATAAAAACAAAGATCGAAGAATAGATGAAGAAATTGTTCGAAAACACATTCTCCATCTTGATCTTGAAGAAGAAAGACTGCAATTCTTGTAATTGTTATTTTTGATTCAGGTTTAAAAGTTTTAACCGCAAAGTTCGCAAAGTTTTAAAACAAAGCTTTGCGAACTTCGCGGTTTTACAAAACATCACTCATAAAAAACCTTGCGAACTTTGCGGTTAAATATTTTTCCTCATTCAACTTGAAACTAAAAACTATTTAACGTCTTTATAAACTACTTTCCAGATTCCTTTTTCTTTAGAATAAGTTTCTGTTACAGAAATAGTTTTAGCATCTTTTCCTTCTGCCTTATTTGTTTCCAAAAACGTTAGTACAGCAGTATTTTCATTTGAAAAAACAATTCTGAAATCTTCTGCAGCCGGGTTTGCTTCTTGTTTGGAGAAAAGTTTTAATAATGGCTCTTCCTTAATGTATTTTGTTAACTCATAAGTGCTTACCGGACCATTGTGCGTTGGATAAATCGTTTTAACTTTATTTTCGATGGCAATTTTCTCAATCAATTTTAAATTTTCATCTGCGAGTTTTTTGTTTTCGTGAAAGAAATGTTCTCTAACATGATGGCCATCAGGAACCAATCCTCCGCCTTGCGATTTGAATGTTCCTACGAAAGCATCTCCCACAAAAAGATTGTCACCAATAAGAATTAATAAATCACCAGGCGTATGTCCGCCTTTAATCGGAATTATTTTTCCGCTTACGCCATATTTTTCAAGATCAATATTGGCATTTTCAACAATAATATCCGGAGTAAAAGGCTGATAACTTAAATCAGAATACGGTCTGAGTCGGTTTCCCCAAATACTCACATCTTCAGATTTTGACAATTCAGTTTTGCCCGAAGTAAATTTATTAAGATCAGCTTTGCTTCCTGCAATTTTAATTTTAAAAGTCTGTTGAAGGAATCGCGCATTTCCTGCATGATCTCCGTGTCCGTGCGTAACAATTGCCAGCGTAATGTTTTCAGGTTTAAACCCCAGCTTTTTAATCGAATTCACTAAACTATCCTGATATCCGGGAACAGGAACTCCGGTTTCTATTAAAAGTAACTTTTCACTGTTGCCTTTTATAAGATAAGCTTCTGAAAAATAATTCTGAATGTGAAAGATTTCAGGTTTTGAATTCTGCTTAGTTTGAGCTGTTATCTTAAAATTGATAAGAATTAAAAGAAATAACAATAAAGAAACTTTTCGTTTATTGTTTTTGTAAATGCTATTTTTCATTTTTATTATTTTAGATTATTTTGTCTTTATTGACTATGCAAATTTGAGACAGAATAGAAAGAATAAAAATGAACTGGTTTAGGAAATAAGGTTGAACCAGTTTAACTTTTTGAGGTTTTTCCGTTTCTGATTTTACTAAGATACTCAGTACTAAAACCCAAATACGAAGCCAAAGCATATTGCGGAACGCGCTTTGCAATTGCCGAATATTTGCTCATGAATTCGTCGTAGCGTTCCTCGGCCGTTTTAGTAAAATTAGATAAAAGTCTTTTTTGATGAAAAGCTAAAGAGCGTTGCGTAATAATGCGTTCGAACTTTTCGAGTTTCGGAATTTCAGCAAGAAACTTTTGCTCGTCTTCATATTCAATCTGAATGAGAACCGAATCTTCGAGTGCTTCAACAAACAAAGTCGCAGGTTCCTGATAAATTAAACTGCTGTAATCTGAAATCCACCAATCTTCAATAGCAAATGATAAAGTATGTTCTTTTCCTTCGTTATCAACCAAATATCCCCTGAAAGCACCTTTTACAACATAACTTTTATGTTTGCACACAAAGCCCGGCTGTACAATAAATTGTCTTTTTTTGACTTTTGTAATTTTCAAAAAAGTAGCCAGATGATTTTTTTCATCCTCAGTCAAATCAACATATCTTGAAATATAATCTATAACGGGCAGCAAATCCTTCATTTAACAAAGATAAAAGGTCTAAAAGAAATTCCAATCTTTTTAAATTCCAAATTCCAATTTTGCGTTCGGGTTATCTTGTCAAAGTTTACAACCGGTAAACATTAAGTTACTTTGGATTTCAGTTTATAATTTGAAATTAAAAAAGATTGGAATTTTATTTTTATTTTTTTTATTTGATTTTCATAACTTTGCAAAATGAAAGATCAAGTAGATTGTCATGTTTCAGACTCAGGAGTAAATGATTTAAAACTAAAAGGTTTTAAAGTTTATGAAATAAATGAAGATGTAAGTAAGATTCCGACCTATAATCGCAGGGATTTTTACAAAATTTGTATTAATACAAGTAAAAGCCTCATTCATTATGCAGACCGCGGAATAGAAAATGACGGAACCATTTTGTTTTTCGGAAATCCTCATATTCCATATTCCTGGGAAACTATTTCGCCTTCGTATAGTGGCTACGCCTGTGTTTTTACCGAAGAATTTTTAAAGGTAAACGATCGTTCTGAAAGTCTTCATGAATCGCCTTTGTTTAAAATAGGCGGAACTCCAATTTTTACATTATCACCTGAACAAAAGGTATTTATAGATTCATTGTTTCAAAAAATGATTGAAGAGCAAGCTACAGATTATGTCTTTAAAGATGATCTGATGCGCAATTACATCAACCTGATTATTCATGAATCGATGAAAATGCAGCCTTCGGAGAATTTCTTCAAACATAAAAATGCATCTTCGAGAATCACTTCTTTATTTTTGGATTTATTAGAAAGACAATTTCCCATAGAAACTAAAAACGAACCTTTAATTTTAAAAACACCGCAAGATTACGCGCAAAGTCTTTCTGTACACGTAAATCATTTAAACCGATCTGTAAAAGAAATCACCGGAAAGCCTACTACGGCTCATATTACAGAGAGAATTATTGGCGAAGCAAAAGCATTGCTGCAACATACAGATTGGAGTATTTCAGACATCGGTTATTCACTTGGATTTGAATATCCGAGCTATTTTAACAATTACTTTAAAAGACTTACAGGTACAATTCCGAAGTCGTTAAGAATGTAAATTGTTTCATATTCTTAATTTTATGTTTGATTATTGTTATTTGACTTCCTATTTACTATAGTAAATTTGCGCTCAAATAATGAGTATTAATCATTTATCGGTTTTTAGCGAACTAAAATAATACTTCTAAAGCGCATCTTGCTTTCCTGATTAGTTCAATACTGATATTTAAAACAAACAATTATGAAAGCAACAGAAAACCAATTAAATAACACCATTTTCCCCAAAGGAGATTTAGCTCCGGCAGATTACTTTACAGGAAAAGCTTGGATTAAAATGTTAGTTCCGAATGATCCGATTTTAAATACGGCTGTCGGAAATGTTGTTTTTGAAGCCGGCGCAAGAAACAATTGGCATACACATCCGGGTGGACAAATTTTAATCGTAACGCACGGAACAGGATATTATCAGGAAGCAGGAAAACCAATTCAGTTACTTCAGGTGGGCGATGTAGTGAACATTCAACCCGAAGTTAAACATTGGCACGGCGCTTCACCAGACAGTGAATTTACACACATTGCCATCAGTACCAATACAATAAGCGGAATCGTCGACTGGCTTGAACCCGTAACCGATGAGCAATACAATAGTTTTAAATAAACCAACTAAACCAATTTATATGTCAACAACTTACAGCACCGTTATCGAAGAAGGAAAAGTTCCTAATACTTATATGACTGGCGAAGTTTCATATAAGAAACAAACCAGCGATATTCATCCCGAAAATACAGTTATTAAAGAAGTAACCTGCGAACCAGGAGCGAGATGCAATTGGCACATCAATTTAAGTTTGCAATTGCTTATCGCTAAAGATACCGGATATTTTCAGGAAAAAGGAAAAGCAATAAGATTGCTTCATAAAGATGAAGTAGTTACTATTTTGCCAGGCGTAGAACACTGGTATGGTGCAACACCTTTCAGTAAATTCTCCTACATAGCCATTATCACAGAAATTGATAAAGGTTATGCGCTTTGGTTAGAGAATGTTACGGATGAAGAGTATTTTAGCTTTTAATTTTAAGGTTCTAAGTTGCTAAGGTGCTAAGGTGCTGAGTTGCTAAGTTTTTTCTATTAAAAGTTTATAAAATCTCAGGACCTTAGCAACTCAGTACCTCAGAACCTTCTAAAAAAAAAATAAACCCCTTAAGCAATTCAACTCTTAAGGGGTTTTCTCAAAAAAAAAATACCAGTACCAATTATTATTTTTTATCTAAGTTTTCTTTCAACAACTTAGCATGTTCTAAATGAGCAGTAAGACCGGCAATATTATTCGATGCCCAAAGTTTGACGTCTTGATCTTTAGCGTTTTCAGCAGCCTTTTTCAACTTGTCAATTGCTTTTTCGTGGCCATCGACCATCATATCGGCGAATTTTTTGTCGAAATCAACACCTGATTTTTCATTTAGTTTATTGTATTCTTCTTGTCCTTCTTCAGTTAAAGAAGTTGGTAATGAGAAGTTTTTAGTTTTAGCTAAAGCACTTAGTTCAGACGCTGCTTTAGTATGCTCATCAACAAGCATTTTACCAAAGTTTTTCACTTCTGTATTTGTACCTTTAGTTTGTGCAAGTTTTCCGATTTGGATTTCAGCTAAATTAATTTCAGCCTGATCAACTAAATATTCAGAATCATCTTCTTTACTATCAATAGTATCAAATTTTGCTTCATTAGCATCTTCAGCAACCTCCTTTGGATCTTCTTGTTTCGTTTCGTTTTTGCAAGAATTCAAGAATATAATGATTAATCCGGCGCTTAAAATAACCTTTCCTGCTAATAATAACTTTTTCATGATTTTATAGTTTAAATGTTATAGTGTAAAATTATATTAGAACAGAATGGTTTGTTTTACAGCATTTTTAAATAATGTTACAGGATTTAAATATCGTATTTAACAAATAGTTTATATTCGCTTTTAAACAATAAAAATCAACCTTAAAAAAACTTTATTAAAAAGATACTTATTGACACTAACTATAATAAATAGAATTATTGCGCTCAGATTTGCGTATAATGTATTTTTAGGATGATCTGGGCAATTTTAGGTTGAAATATTAAAATTAAAAAGCAAGTAACGAAAGCGCGAATCTTTGTCAAAGTTTAAAATTTTGACAAAGATCTTAATCATACATAAAAGATACATTCAATGACTAGAACTAAAATATTTGCGGGATTATTATTAATGGTCTTTCTTTATATAAATTACTTTTCATCTTTTGTAATGCCTTGGCAAAAGGAAGCAGCAATTAACTGTGCTCTAAGTTGGGGGCAATTAAGAGAACTTCCTAAAGATGCTGAAATTACTCATATGGAAAAACGAGGAAGTGCTTTTACCAGACAATATATTATTGAATTTAAGAGTTCTGAATCTGAGATAAAAAAATGGATTCTAGAAAGTAAAGGGTTCAAAAATAATAAGCCCAAAATAATAAATGAAACGAAAGTGTATGAAATTCATCCAAAAGGATTTAATCCTTATGGCGGAAAAGTAAAAATAAAAGAAAATGTTGTTTATATAAATATGAGTTGGAGTTGATAAAAAGTTATAATCTGAATATCGCTCAAGCCAATAACAAAGCCATAATGAAATAAAAATCAATTTAATTGCTAATTTTCCTTGATAAAATAAACTCAAAATGAATAAAACATTACTTATATTTTTACTTCTTGTTAGTTTCAATTCTTATTCGCAAATAGGTGAAGGTCAAAAATTTTGTGAAGAGTCAAAAATTGGAAATTACTTTCCTGTTTCTTCATTTAATTTTAATAAAAAAATATTATGGTACAAAACCTATTATAAAGAAATAAAGAAAGATCCAGAGACTATTAACGGCAAAGTTTATACTGTTTTTGAACAAAAATGGGAAGATAAAAAAATTAGCTTATTATATTTAAGAGAAGAAAATGGTATTGTTTATCAATATGATCAAGATCTTAAACAAGAAACCGTTAGATATAATATTGCATTCAAAGAAGGAGATAAATGGAAATCAGCAGATGGGAAAGATGAATATAAAATTATTTCCTATAATGGAGAATTACAAACGCGATATTGTATCTATAAAAACCTTTTAGTAATCGAAGCAAAAATGAGTTATGGTAATTTTAAATTTTATTACTTTAAAGGTCATGGGTACATTGGAGCAACTAAAGATGGTCATTTAGTCTCATTCGTTAGTCCGGAGTAAGTATATTTTCAGATATAAATTAGTAAATAGATAAATAAAATTTAATTCATATTTTCGTTCTTATTAACTCTAATTCTTATTCAAAAAACAACTAAAATATGCCCTTCATCACAAATCAAAAACTAATTGAAATATTTTTACGTCTTGCAATTTCCATCAGCTTCCTTTCTGCCGTGGCAGATCGATTTGGTTTATGGAGCAAAGAAGTTTCGGCTTGGGGAAATTGGGATAATTTCGTCGCGTATACAAGAGTTTTAAATCCGTTAATTCCGGAAAGCCTTATTAATCCCATTGCCATTATTGCGACCGCAGCTGAGGTTATTTTCGCAATTTTTCTTCTCATCGGATTCAAAACCGAATTGTTTGCTAAACTAAGCGGATTTATACTGTTAATATTTGCGTTGAGCATGACATTTACTATAGGAATCAAAGGTCCGTTAGATTATTCTGTTTTCACTTCGGCTGCCGCAGCTTTTGCTTTAAGTTTAATGAAAGAAAAATACCTTGAAGTCGGTTAAACGATTAACCAAATAAACAAAATTTTAGATAAAAAAAAGCCTGATTCTCGAAAAGAATCAGGCTTTTTTTTATCTAAAATTTTAAATACGAACTAATTATATAAAATATGCGAATGATTATATAACGGGATTAGCCTTGATTTTTGAGAATTTTGTATGACTCACAACTACTATTATTAACCTAAATTTTATGATCATGCCAGACGCAAGAATTAAAAACGAAAAGCAATATCAAGCTCTGTTAGAGATAGGATATAGTAAAGAAAAAGCCGCACGAATTGCCAACGCACCAGAGGCAGTTGAAAAAGGAGCAAACGCAAAACCATATGAAGAATGGACCAAGGAAGAATTGTATCAACAAGCCAGGAAAGTAGGTCTTGAAGGTCGTTCTTATATGGACAAAAACAATCTTATCAAATCATTACGAACCAATTAGAATATTTAGAATTCATTTTCTAAGCAAAAATATATGAATGCCAAACTCACCCAGGAAAAATTAATGGACCAATTGATAAAAGCACCTCAATTGGTTTTAGAAAAATTAGATTTAGTTTATGTACAAGATCATACACTCACCATTCAGCGATTGAGAGAAGGCGAGGGGTTTATCTATAAAAAAAACGGAAGGCACGTTAAACAAAAAAGTGAATTAAAACGCTTTAGCAGTTTAGTACTTCCGCCAGCTTGGGAAAATGTCAGAATTGCAGATTTGTCAAACGGACATCTTCAGGCAGTTGGAACTGATGTAAAAAACAGAAAACAATATCGCTATCATCCAAAATGGAATTTGATCAGAAATCAGACTAAATTCTATAAAATAGCCGAATTCGGAAAATACCTGCCTGAAATTAGAGCGCAGGTCGATCGTGATTTGGAACAAAAAGAATGGTGCAAAAACAAAGTTACAGCGCTTGTGATTCGGTTAATGGAAGAAACACATATCAGAATCGGAAACGAAAAATATGCAAAAGACAATAAATCGTACGGACTTTCGACTTTGAGAAAAAGACACATCAATATCAATAAAAATACGCTTCGTTTTGAATTTGTGGGTAAAAAAGGAGTAAAGCATACCATTACAACGAGAAACAAGCAATTGGTAAAATTAGTTGGTCGATGTGAAGAAATTCCGGGTATGGAAGTTTTTAAATATTATGATGAAAACGGCGAACGCAAAGTTTTAGACAGTCATATGGTGAATCAATATCTTCATGAAATTACTGGCAAATATTTCAGTGCCAAAGATTTTAGAACATGGGGAGCATCATTAATATTTTTTGAAACCTTAGCAAGCATCGGAACAACAACTGATGAAAAAGAAATTAAAAAAAATATCGTTGACGCTTTTGAAACTACTGCCGAAGCTTTAGGAAATACAAAAACGGTTTGTAAAAATTATTACGTACATCCACTTCTTGTAGCAAGTTATGAAGATGGTTCGATTCAGCAATATTTTGATAGAGCTAGAAAATGCAGAAGTAATCAACCGCATTTTTCGCATTCAGAAATTGCTTTTTCTGAGTTAATTGGAAATTTTCAGCCTGAATTTTCATAATTAAATGGATTGAGATAAAAATTGAACGTTTTGAGTTAATGACTTTTTATTTAATATCGCAACTTTGAGATATTAAAATGGGAATTCAAAATTGGGGAAACGAAACGACACATTATCTTAATTGATCAATGTGTCGTTTCATTTAAAGTAAAAATTAAAATTATGGAAACAAAAAGCGGTGCTTACCAGGATATATATATAAAAAGAGAAAATGAATTGGTAAGTTTAAAAAATGATGTTACAGATTTTTGCGAAAAATACATTAAACCAGTTAATCCGGACAATTGGGATTGGTCTGTCCGTGATTTTGAAGATCCGCTCAATGACCCTACAATAGACGAGGCTAGAGCCATTGCTGCCGTAATTTATCGCGATTTAAATAAAGACAAGGAAACTGATGTTGATCTTTCGACAATGAATAATGTGGAAGCTATTAAGGCTTACCTGAACCCAAACAGCAGACACGAAAGATTTAATATGGAAGAATTCGCTTTTGCCTTAAAAGTCGAATTAGAACACGGAAAAATAAAGGATGTTAACGTTACTAATAACCATCCGTTTTTAACGGCAATGATTGCACTTGCTCACATGACAGAAAGTTTAACCTATTATAAAAGACTGGCAGTTATGGAAGCGCAGGGAGAAATTTTTGAAATTATGCGTAAAATAGAAAATTCTGAAACAGGAAAAGAAGAATGGTATAAAGAATTAGGCAAAGCCGAATTGGAATTGAATGAAGCCCGAATGGGACTTGCTGAACGTCTGGAAAAAATGGATGATATTCCGACTCTCGATAAAATAGGAGATTAATTTATTGATCTCCTTATATATGCGTTAATTTTAATTCATAGAAAAAGCCGTTAATTTTTTAACGGCTTTTTTAATATTTAAGAAATTAGAATTTTCTTGGGTCATTCTCAGGATAATTTTCTTCAGAATCTTCTTCTTCGATTTCTCCTTCTTCAAGATCATCTTCTAAATCATCGTCATCTGGATCCAATTCCTGCAAATCATTATCAGATTCAGTTAAATCTTCATCGTCTGAAGGATTATCGAATTCGTCATTTAGATTATCGGCATTTTTGTCGTAAAGGATATCTCCGGTTGTATGTGTATGATCGTCGATGTAGTTTTCGTCATCTTCATCCATATCGTCAGGATCTGTATAATCATTCTCTAAATTGTCTGAGGGATTATCAAATTCATCATCATCTGCAAGATCTCCGGGAGCATTAAAATCATAATCTACATCATCAAGATCATCTTCTTTAGTTGTAATTTTTTCCTGATCCGGAATAGCTTTATTAGGATCATAACCATTTCTAATGGTAAAACCGTACCTTTTGATATCCTCCTGATGATTTGCTCTTCTCATCTCGTCATTATCATATATTTTTTCATTCAGAATAGTATTCTGTCTGTTTAAATTTTGACTACGTGGATCTTTTGTACCTATATTATTGTTGTCTGAAGTATTCATAACATAAAATTTTTATAGTTTCTATTATACAAAGCTATGGACGAAGCTAACCGAATTTCTTACAGAATTAAATTCGCTAATTCTATAATTTACAGATGTTTATGTTGTAATTGTAAGGCAAAATGGTATAACAAATCCGGCTCAAACCAAAACTATCTTTACCATATATTAATATAACAAATCATTACTATGGAAACCAAAGATAAAAAACAGACCGCACCGAAACAGGACGCTAAAAATGCTGTAAAAACAAAAGCTGGAGTAACAAAAGCAAAATCGAATGCTGCATCTGGATTAACAGAACTTTTTGAAGATGGATTGAAAGACATTTATTGGGCAGAAAAAGCGTTGACAAAAGCATTGCCGCTTATGGCTAAAAATGCTACTTCACCAGAATTAATAGATGCGATTACCAATCATTTAACTGAAACAGAAGAGCAAATTGTTCGTTTAGAGCAAGTATTTGAAAGTATTGGTAAAAAAGCAACCGCTAAAAAATGCGATGCTATGGCAGGTTTAATTGAAGAAGGTAAAGGAATTCTTGAAGAAACTGAACTTGGTGTTGTTCGTGATGCAGGAATCATTGCTGCAAGTCAAAAAATCGAGCACTATGAAATTGCTACTTACGGAACATTAAGACAATTTGCTGAAACACTTGGTTTTACAGAAGCTGCTTCTTTATTAGAGTTAACACTTGATGAAGAAAAAGGAGCTGATAAAAAACTAACAGAAGTTGCTGTAAGTGCTATTAATGTTGAGGCTGCAGAAGAAGACGAAAACTAAACTTCTCAGAAATAATATAAAAGTGCAGTCTAAAAGCTGCACTTTTTTCAGTTTAAGCAAATACGAATTCAAAATAAATTATTATGCCCGAAGGACCATCCATACAAATACTTAAGGAAGAAGTTGACCAATTTTCGGGACACAAAATAATCGCAGTTTCCGGAAATAGTGCCACCGATATACAAAGAATGCAGGATAAAACCATTCAATCCTTTAAAACCTGGGGAAAACACTTCCTGATTTGTTTTGATGATTTTACCGTTAAAATTCATTTATTGATGTTTGGAACCTATCGAATAAATGAAAGAAAAGAAACAACACCGCGATTGAGTATGCTTTTCTCGAATGGCGAACTCAATTTTTATACCTGTTCGATTAAAATTCTCGAAGGCGATATTAATCTTCATTATAAATGGGATGGAGATGTTATGAATGAAAACTGGGATCCTGAAAAAGCAAAACAAAGCCTTGAAAAATTTCCGAATGAAATGATTTGCGATGCTTTACTCGATCAGAATATATTTTCCGGAGTTGGTAATATTATTAAAAATGAAGTTTTATACCGATGCTACGTTCACCCGGAATCTTTGGTTAGCAAAATTCCAAAAGATAAAATGGAGGAATTAATTAACGAAAGTTCTATTTATAGTTTTGAATTCCTAAAATGGAAAAAACTTTTTGAACTGAAAAAACATTGGCTCGCACATACTAAAAAGATATGTTTGAGATGCGACCTTCCATTACTTAAAAAATATACCGGAAAGAAAAAACGCAGAAGCTTTTTTTGCACTAACTGCCAAAATTTATACGAATGAAAAATGATATTTTAATAGGCTGTTCCAGTTATAATAACCGTTTTTGGAAAGGTATTTTTTATCCTGAAAATCTGCCCACTTCTAAATGGTTCGATTATTATTGCCAGCATTTTGATACTTACGAAATGAACGGTACTTTTTATAAAGCACCAACAATCAGAGTCATGGAAAATTGGTACAATAAAGTTCCGGATCATTTTATTTTTTCGGTTAAAGCGCCAAAAGAAATTACACATATAAAAAAGTTCATAGATTGTGCAGAGCAGCTTTCAGATTTTTATAAGGTTTGTGAAACTGGTTTAAAAGAAAAACTTGGTCCAATTTTATTTCAGTTTCCTCCAAGTTATGATTTTACTACAGAAAGACTTCATAACATTATAAATAGTATGGATACAAATTTTCAAAACGTTATCGAATTCCGTCACAAAAGCTGGTGGAATAATGAAGTATTTGAATCGCTAAAATTCAATAAAATCACGTTTTGCAGTGTGAGTTATCCCGGATTACCGGAAGATGTTCTAACCGATTTTCCATTAACATACATTCGTTTTCACGGAAATACAAAACTTTTTTATTCGCGTTATTCTTCTGAAGAATTAGAAAATGTCAAAGAGAAAATTAGGGATAAATCCGGTTTTGTGTATTTTAATAATACCGCCAGCGATGCAGGAATTTTAAATGCTTTAGAGTTTAGCGGGAAGGAGTAGGGATAATTGTAGCACAAAGTTTGTGTCATTTCGACGGAGGAGAAATCACATCCAGTATTCCACAACAGAAGGCAAAGAGAATTACGACAAAGTATGTGTCATTTCGACGAAGGAGAAATCACATCCAATATTCCACAACAGAAGGCAAAGAGAATTACGGCAAAGTATGTGTCATTTCGACGGAGGAGAAATCACATCCAGAGAGCAACGAATCGGAATTCCGTTATGTGATTTCTCCTCCGTCGAAATGACACAAAATGAGGTAAATTTTAGATACATGTTTTGGAAACAAATAAAATAAAGTAATTTCGTATTAAAAAAAATATGTTAAACCCTCAAACAGGTTTTCATTCCTATTATATTTACATTATAACAAACAAATATCGTTCAGCTTTTTACATTGGTGTTACAAATGATTTAAAAGTAAGACTAAAACAACATCAAGAAAATATTGATGCAAACAATAAAACATTTGCTTCAAAATATACTCTTGAATATTTAGTCTATTATGAAAGATTTGTTTGGATTCAAGAAGCAATTTCAAGAGAAAAAGAATTGAAGAAATGGAGACGGGAAAAAAAACTGGAACTAATTAAGAATTTTAATCCGGCTTTCGAGTTTTTGAATTATCAATTTCAAAAATAATTTGCACTCATTTTTTGTGTCATTTCGACGAAGGAGAAATCACATCCAGTATTCGACAACAGTGCGTGATCAGCTTTATGTGATTTCTCCTTCGTCGAAAT
Source organism: Flavobacterium chryseum (assembly GCF_004362015.1). Lineage (GTDB taxonomy): Bacteria > Bacteroidota > Bacteroidia > Flavobacteriales > Flavobacteriaceae > Flavobacterium. Next base: position 420,371 of record NZ_SNWW01000002.1, on the reverse strand, counting down.
GACACAATCTATACTTACAAACAAAAAAAAAGCAGCTGCCAATTAAGACAGCTGCTTTTTTTAATAAAATGATCTGTTATGAAATTTTCAATTCACCTTCAATACCATCATCCATTGTTTTTCCGGTTACAAGTGCAGTAGCCATTTTTGCCATTGCAACTATTTTACCGTTTTTATTGTTCCAGTAATATCCATCTTCAGGAATTACTTTGATAATACTTAAGCGTGGATCATCTTCTCCGCCTGGCATCCAAACTTTTACGATTGGATCATATAGTTCTTTAATTATTTCCTGATCGTATAAAACGCGTGCAGTTCCGTGTAAGGTTAAAAATTTATCCTGTGGAGCAGAAAAAAATAATTCAACCGTTGGATTTAAGATAATTTCTGCATTTTGGCTGCTGTTCGTGTCTGATAAAAACCAAAGTTGTCCCAGCTCATCAATTTTTTGAACTGACATTGGTCGCGATTGCAATTTTCCTTCTTTGTAAGTACATAACATACATGTTTTGATATCTTCTGCAAGATCTTTTATTTTATCTACAGCAAATTCATTCGTAAGGTCTTTATGATCTCCCATGACTATATTTTTTAAGATTTTAATTGAAATTGTTTCTAAATTCTCATTTAATTAAAAATCGAATTCATTAATGTAAAATTGCTATTTTTTACACTGTTTTTACTTACATAATTTAATCTATAAATTATGAGATTTCAAGTAAAAAAAATATATTCAACAGAGTTGAAAAACAGGTTGATTAAGTTGTAAATTTAATTATCTTTGATTTATAATAATCACGAATTATTAACAAAAAACGATGACAGACTTAACGATTTTTTACACTGATGATGATGAAGACGATTTGAGCATTTTTATGGATGCAGTTGAATCATTACCAAAAAAAATACAATTAAAAACTTATAACGGTGGAGAAAAATTATTAAATGCGATTTACAATCCGCCGCCAACGCCGTCTGTAGTATTTTTGGATTTGAATATGCCAGGTAAAAATGGCTTCGATGTTTTAAAAGAACTTCAAAATTCAGAAGAAAAAAGAAATATTCCGATTGTAATTTTTTCTACTTCAAGTGAGCCAAGCATTATAGAAAAATGCCGACACCTTGGTGCTAATTATTTTATTACAAAGCCGGTTTTAATGAAAGATATTGTAAAATCTATTCAACATGCTTTAGAAATTAACTGGAAAGAATTTATTCCCGGGCCTAAAAATTTCGTTTATAAATCATAAACAGTATAAAATCAAAAACACCAAACCTATTTTAATAAGTTTGGTGTTTTTTTATTTTATAATTCAGGAAAATAAACATTAAAAGTTGCTCCTCTTCCTTTTTCGCCACAAGCAGTAATAATTCCTTTATGGTTTTCTACAATTTTTTTCACAATTGCCAAACCAATTCCCGTACCTGAAAACTCGCTTTCTGTATTTAAACGCTGAAAAACTTCAAAAATCCGTTCATTATATTCAGCATCAAAACCAATTCCGTTATCTGAAATAGTAAGGTGATAATATATTTTATCAGGAAAATCTACAGACTGGTTTATCTCATATCCTTTAATTCTTTCAGCTGTAATTTCTACATACGGACTTTCGCCTTTTCTTGAAAACTTCAATGCATTACCAACTAAATTATGCAGCAATTGCCTGAATTGAAACGGAATAATAGTAGCTTCTCCTAAAGGATGAAAATTTACAACAGCATTTGTTTCTTCGATACGTTCAGAGAAATCGCTGGTAACTTCTTCGGCAATTTCATCCAGATTAGATTTTACAAAAACCCGATCTGCAGAATTTGTTCTCGAGTAGGCGAGAAGGTCTTGTATTAAAGTCTGCATTCTTTTAGCCGCAACTTCAATACGATCTAAATATGTTTTGGCACTAGCCGAAATATTTTGCTCATCTAAATCAGATAATCGGCTGGCAAAAGTCTGAATTTTACGGAGCGGCTCCTGCAAATCATGACTTGATATATAGGCAAAAGACTGCAGCTCGATATTCATATTAATCAAATCACGGTTTTTTTGTTCCAGCTCTGCGGTTCGTTCATGCACTTGTTTTTCAAGTTTATCAGTAAAGTTTTTCTGATCATGAATATCGGTACTTGTACCCACCCACATTTGTATATTTCCTTCTGCATCTTTTTGAGGAATAGCGCGGCTTATCTGCCATCTGTATTCGCCATCGTAACGACGAAAACGATGCTCAAAGAAAAAGTCATTTCCCGTATTTATCGATTTCATCCATACATTAACATTGTCTTCGCGATCGTCAGGATGAACAATTTGCAGCCATCCGCCATTCTGAATTTCATCAGCAGACATTCCGGAATAGGTAAATACAGATTGGTTAAAATAATTAATATTTCCTAAAGCATCACTCGTCCAGATATGTTGTGGCATCGAATTAGCAAGCAATCTGAATTTTGCCTCACTTTTCATCAGGATTTGCTGATTGTCTTTCTCGTCGGTAATATCTATGATGGTCCCAATCATTTTTACCGGATCACCATTTTCATCAAAAAATATTTTTCCGTGTGCTTTTATCCAGCTTGTTATATTATCAGGTTTTAAAAGGCGTGCTTCATATTTATAAATGCCGGTCTGCAATGCTTCATTAAAGGCAGCTTCCAGAATAGGTTTATCGTCAGGATAAACTCTGCTGCGAAACTCCAGATGTGTAGCTTTATAATTTTGATCAAAACCAAAAATCCCCAATAAACTCTCTGAATACAGAATATCAGAATTTTTAAGATTAAGGTCCCAGGTTGCAATTCCCGTAATTTCACCGGCCAATCGCATTCTTTCTTCAGTATCTTCTAATTTTTTTCTGGCTTCAACTCTCGAAGTAACATCATAAACGGTTGCCATTATACCGGATATTTTTCCTTCTTTTTCGAACAAAGGCGTATACTGATAATCCAGGTAAAATTTTTCAATTTTTCCCTTCACATTAACGTAAGCCAAAGACTCATTTTCGGTTATAATTTTTCCATTTAGAAAAACTTCTTTCAATAACTCCGGATATTTTTGTTCCCTTAGTTCAGGAAATAATTCGACTATAGGTTTGCCAATGGCTTCTTGTGGCGTTTTTTGCCAAATGCCATCCATCATGGTAGAATTTGCCATCTCAATAACATGATCCTTTCCTCTCAGAATAGTCATTGCAATAGGCGATTCCATGATTAGCTTTCTAAAGGCATTTTCACTCTCTGTCAAAAGATAGCGTTTTTTTACAGCCTCTGTTACTTCATAAGCAACAATAATAACTCCTGTAAGCGTGTCGTTTTCTTCTTTTAAAGGATGAAAAACCAGGTTAAAATAGCTAATTTCCTCTTTTCCGTTACGGCTCGATAGTACCAGATATTCATCAATAGTATGAGCATTTCCGGTTTCAAGCACTTGGGTAAGCAATGGCAAAAGGATTTCTTCAGATTCCGGAACAGAATCAAATAGGGGCTTATTGATGATATCAGACTCCTGTTTATTTATAATCTGCAAATAAATAGGATTAGCCATTTCTACGACTAAATCTGTTCCTTTTAAAATTAAAATTCCAAGCGGAACTTGTTTTACTGTATTTCTAAATCTTTTCTCGCTCTCTTCAACCACATGTCTGGCCAAGACCTGAGCCGTTACATCATTTGCGACTGCTACAATTCCTGATATTGTGCCATCGGGTTCTTTTAGCGCTTCGTATACAAAATTTATAAATGTATCTTCTATTTTGCCGTTGCGCGGTAACTTTACGAGGCGTTCATGCGCTTCAAATTTTTCTCCGGTTTTATAGACTTTTTCCAAAACCAGTTCTAAACCTTGTCCTTTTGCTTCCGGTAATCCTTCAAAAATAGGTTTATTTTGAACTTCGTGATTTTCCCTTCCCCATAACTCCAACATAGGATTATTGGCAATTTCAACAATAAATTCCGGCCCTCTAAAAACGCACATGGCACTCGGAGTCTGTAATATATTATTAAGGTAACGGGTATTACTTTCTTCTAATTTCTTGTTTATTTTAATTTTTTCAGTCGTTTCATTACCAATAACCAGTACTCCGGCAGGTTTTCCGGATTCATCGTTTACAGGAGAGTAACTAAATGTCCAGTAAACATCTTCTATTTTTCCGTTACGATATATAGGTAAAAATTGATCTTCATGCCAGGTTGCTTCGCCTTCTGTCAGCGCCTTATCTATTAAAGGTTCTATAAAATGCCAGATTTCCGGCCAGCCTTCAGCGCCTTTTTGTCCTAATATAGACGGATGTTTTCCATCATTGCCAAGACTCGGACGATAAGCGTCGTTATAAAAGCATATAAGTTCCGGCCCCCAGAATAAAAACATTGGAAATTTTGAGTTTAACAAGATTCCTAATGTGGTTTTTAAACTTTGCGGCCAGTGTTCAGGCGAACCAAGCGGAGTTTTACTCCAGTCTTTAGCGCGGGTTAGTGCGCCCATTTCGCCTCCTTTAGAAAGAAAGTCATGATGCATTTCTGTCATGAATAGTGGTTTTCGTTTTTTTTATTTCGTTATAGATTCATAATAAATCTATAAGGTATTTGGGATCATTGTTAAAAATACTAAAATAAAAATTGATATAATTTTGATTCTCTAATTGAGCTAAGATTTAAATCTATTGAGTTAACTTTATTTATGATCAATGATGAAATTTGAGTTAATAACAGATTACAAAACATTTAAAATTAAAATATCATGAAAAAAGAATATTCAAAACATGAAACCGACTATATCAAAAAGTATGAAGATGAAGGTTATACGAGCAACTTTTTGTTTGTCAATAATATTTTGATGGATACAGCAACAAAAACAGAATATAAACCTGAAGAAATTTTTATTGTAGCGCATCACCGTTATGAAGGAATGACTGATCCTGATGATATGTCTATTTTATATGTAATAGAAACTAAAGACAAGATAAAAGGAACTCATTTATCAGGATACGGACCAACAGCAGATCTTGAAGAAGCGGAGTTTTTTAAAGACATACCGCAAGAGAATTATTCTAAAAACTCTGACATCAACGAATTGACATAAGTAACGTGATTATTTATTTTGCAGGAAGCAGCTATTTCGGATTTAAATCTGAAGTAGCTGTTTTTTTTATTCCATAATATTATAAATCAGAGATTTAATAAGTAAGATAATAATTATGAAAAATCTCTCCGAAATTGTATAAGATATTCCAAGGACTTATGGGCGAACTTTGAATAATATTAAAAGGGAAATAAAAACCAAAATTGATCGGTACATAAAATGAGTACTAGTCAATTTCTTAATCAAACTGAAAATGAAAAAACTATACTTAAATACTGGTGGATTTAATACTATTTTTAATAACCTTAAAGAGAGATTTAATGGTGACTTAACTATTAATGATAACGAATACACTTTGACTGTACAGACAAAATGGGCAAAAGGTACTATTAGCGGAAAACGTTTTGAAAAAGAAATGTCATATATGCACTTTGACATGGTTTTTTACAACGACGTAAGCTTAAGCATCGAATCGTTCCAGACATCTCCAATATTTTTTGCTTATTGCGAAGACGGAATGTTGACACACAGTTTTGGTGAAAACGGAAATAGAAAAAATCTTAAAAAACAGCAATCAGGTATTTTAAGCAATAAATCATCTATCAACAGTGTATTGCACTTTGAAGGTTTTAAACATACTGAATTTTCTTTGGTAAGTATGCCAACAACTGTTGATGAGGAAGATGATAACTATGAGTTAGCTTCGCAATTGAAAGAAATGTTTACAGATGAATCTGGAAATTATATATATGTTGGAACTGGGAATTCGAAAATTTTCGAAAAACTAAAAGAATTCAGAACAACGTCTCAAACTGGAATCGTTAAAAATTTACTTCAAAAAAGTATTTTAAATACTATTGTTGCAATAGAGATAGCGCAGCACAGTTACAATTATATTACGATGATTACACCAATTTTAGACTTGGCCAACAAACAATTTGACGAATTGAAAAGAATCTCGAATATTAATATCGGAGAAGTTTTTTATTCTATTGGACATCTTGGTAAAAACTATTTTCCAAGGTTATTTAAGGAGAGATATCCTCAAAATTCGCTAGCTAAGACAGCCTAATATACACCTTAACTTGTATGATTAAAAAACAGCTTTTTCGGGCTGTTTTTTTTATGCCTTTAATTTTCTTTTTCGTAATAAATAATAAAATAAACCATTACTAAATTTAGAAATAAAGAAACGCTGTTGGTTATAATTATTGGAAAATCTTTTTTGAGAATACCATAAACAACCCAAATTGCAATTCCAAAGGTTAAAACGCTAAAAGTTAGCAATGAAATCTGCTTTACTTTTTTGGTTTTCCATACTTTATAAATTTGCGGAATAACAGATACTGTTACGCAAATTCCGGCAAAAAGCCCAACGATATCAATTAAGTTCATAGGTTTTGATTTTTAAGATGAAAAATGTTTTTGAAATACAATTTTGTATTAAAATTACAGCTGTTTTTCAGCACAATATGACTTGATAAAATTTAAAAGTGCCACAATAAAATCAGGACGCACAATTATTTGTCTGAAAAAATTTACATGAAAATTATGACCAGGAATTGTAGGGGAAATCTAATAAGTTAGCTATCATTAGTAATTAAAAAAATAAGACTTAAATATGGGAATTATGAAACTATTTTTAGTAGCTTTAAACAAGTTTTGAGTATTTTTTTATAAATTTGGTAGTTTTGAACTATGGTTTTATGCCATTTTCTTAAGAAGCAGTCAATTTTTAAAAAGTTAAACATTTCAAAATAATCAATCTGAACCAAATTAATTTAAAACTTAGTTCATAACGTTTTACCCAATAAAATGATATTAATTGTAGATGATATTCGGGCTAATATAATTGCCTTAAAGAAAACACTTGAACTCCACAATATTGAGGTAGATACCGCAGAATCCGGCGAAGAAGCTTTAAAAAAAATCTTAAAAACCAATTATTTTCTGATCATAATGGATGTTCAGATGCCTGGTTTGGATGGTTTTGAAGTAGTTAAAATTCTTTCCGGAAACAAAAGAACAAAAGATATTCCGGTTATATTTTTATCGGCAATTAGTATCGAGAAAAAATACATCTTTAAAGGTTACGAAACTGGCGCTGTAGATTACATCACAAAGCCTGTAGACACTGACTTATTAATTCTGAAAGTCAAAACATTCCTAAAAATATACGAGCAAAAAAACGAATTGCGCCTTATGAAAGACTTACTTTCAAAAGAAATAAAAATTCGTAAAGAAGCTCAGGATAATCTCGAAATTAAAATCGCAGAACGAACCAAAGAACTGGTTTTGAAAAACGAAGAATTAGAGATGAGAAATCACGAACTCCAGCAATTTTCCTGGGTAGTTTCGCATGATTTAAATGAACCTATACGTAAGATTCAGATTTTCATTAAAATAATAAAAGAACTGTACTTAAAAACAGACGAAAAAGCCATCGATTATGTAGATCGTACGATAAAATCGGCTGAAAGAATGCAAACCCTGATTACAGATTTGCTTGCTTATTCGAGATTATCATCAAAAGTAGTTCCGGAAAAAACAGACCTTAATATTGTTTTACAGGAAGTGCTTACTGATTTTGATTATCTGATTGAACGTAAAAGCGCGATTGTAAAAACAAGCGAACTTCCAATTATAGATAGCATTCCGAGTCAGTTGCGACAAGTTTTTCAAAATTTGATCGGGAACGCCCTTAAGTTTTCCGGAAATGTTGAAACTCCGATTATCGAAATAAAATCAGAAATCATAAAAACCAAAGAATTTGACGGCGAAGTCGATCCTGACGGAAAGTTTTGCCGCATTACAGTTTCTGATAACGGTATTGGTTTTGACGAAATTTATCTGGACCGTATTTTTATTATTTTCCAGAGTTTAAACGACCGTCAAACTTATGAAGGAACCGGAATTGGACTTGCCATTGCCAAAAAGATAATGGAAAAACACAACGGAATAATTACAGCAAAAAGTCAGCCAGGCAAAGGCGCCAGTTTTATCATGGTCCTGCCCTTAAAATACGAAAACTAAAATATTGGATAATAACCTATGAAAAACAATTTTAAAAGGAATTTATTAATCAGTTCAATGGCATCGATATTAGTATTGATGATCAGTTCAACCGCATCATTTCTTAGTATAAAGAATTTGTTGCAAAGTAATTTTTGGGTTAATCATACGCAGGATGTTATTTACAATTTAAATCAGGCTTCATCGTCACTTACGGATGCTCAAACGAGTATGCGAGGTTATTTGATAACTGGCGATGAGCAATTTGTAACAAGATACAGTACTTATGAGACAGAATCGAATACGTATTTTGAAAAACTCCAGGAACTTACAATTGACAATCCTTACCAGCAAAAAGCATTAACAGAATTAAAAGGGCTTCGATCTAATTTCTTTAAATACCTTAATAATCAAATTGTTAAAAAACGATTAGGAGATAAATTAGCCACATTCGATCTTAATGAAGGAAAAAGAATGATGGATGAACTGAGACATCATTTTAAGTTAATCGAAAACAGAGAACAATTACTTCTAAAAGAACGCAGTCAAAAATCTGATGACTACGGTAATTACAGTATTATTTTAATTATTATAGCTTTTATAATTGCCTTTGCTATTTCGCTTGTTTTCTTATTTAGAATTTTAAAAGATTACAGCGAACGTACAGCACTTCAACAGGAATTAATAAAAAAAGATAAGGAAACTGCAGAAAGAATTGAAGCTATTAGTAGTATCGCAGTTAATATCTCGAACGGAAATTATGACATTCGTGTAGCTGATATTCAGGCAGATGCATTAGGCAGTGTGGGAGAATCACTGAACAATATGAGCGGTGCCCTAAAAAAATCGTTTAGTTTACTATCAGAAAAAGAATGGATACAAACCGGTATTGCCAACCTTAATAATGTAATGTTGGGTGATAAATTAATGAATCACTTAGCAAAAGACATTATAGAGTTTTTATGTCATTATACCAACAGCAGCGCGGGAGTTTTATATGTTCTTGAAGGCGACGAATTGTACGCGACAGCAGGTTACAGCTATATGCCAAATAAAAATCGCGAACGCATACAAAAAGGCGAAGGTTTATTAGGACAATCAATTGTTTCAGGAAAATTATTAGAATTAAAAACGATATCTGAAGATGCCATTCAGATAAATTATGCTTTGGGCGAAATAAAACCAACGCATGTTATTGCACTTCCATTGCTGGATACAAGAGTAGAAGGAGCACTGGAATTGGCTAGTATTTATGGATTTTCTGATCTTCATTTAGAGTTTTTACGAATCGTTTCTAATAACATCGGAATTGCGATAAAATCGACTCAGAACCGTAAACGTGTTATGGAGCTTTTAGAAGAAACCCAATCACAATCTGAAGAATTACGTATTCAACATAGTGAATTGGAAGCTATTAATGCCGAATTAGAAGCCCAAACCGAAAAACTACAAGCTTCTGAAGAAGAATTAAGAGTACAACAAGAAGAACTGGAACAAACGAATGAAGAACTTTCTGAAAGAAGTGTTTTACTGGAAGAAAAGAACAACGAAATTCAAAAGAAATCAGAAGCATTAGAACTTACAACGCGTTACAAATCAGAGTTTCTTGCCAATATGTCGCATGAATTAAGAACGCCTTTAAATTCTATTTTGCTTTTAAGCCGTTTGTTATCTGAGAATAATAACCAAAGCATGAATAATGAGGAAATAGAATTTGCCAAAGTTATTCAGAGTTCAGGAAACAGTTTATTAGGACTTATTGATGAAATTCTGGATTTATCTAAAATTGAAGCCGGTAAAATGGAACTTGAATTCTTAGATGTTTCAACAAAAGAAATCACAGACAGCTTATCAAGCTTATTTACCCAAGTAGCGAAAGAGAAAAATATCAATTTTGAAATTATTTCAAAAGATGCTCCAATTGTCATTAAAACAGACAAAATGAGATTAGAGCAAATTCTTAAAAACCTAATTTCGAATGCCATTAAATTTACAGAAAAAGGTTCTGTAAGTTTAGAAATAAAAATAAACGACGACGACAATAAAATTATTTGTTTCATCGTAAAAGATACCGGAATCGGAATTCCGTTAGAAAAGCAACCGCTTATTTTTGAAGCTTTCCAACAAGCCGATGGTTCGACGAAACGTAAATATGGCGGTACTGGTTTAGGATTGTCTATTAGCCGTGAACTTGCCAAATTGCTTCGAGGAGAAATCATTTTGCATAGTACAGTAGGCGAAGGAAGCAGCTTTACACTATATTTACCGGTTTACGGATCGATTAATAGAAAAGTAACGGTTGAGAAAGCAGCTCCATTGCAAATTGCAGAAGCAGAAGCAGCAGTTGAGGAATTAAAAGAAATTAAAACCAAATATATTTCTGCAACAATTCCAGATGAAATAGAAGACGACAGAGATTCTATTACAGAAGGAGATAAAGTAATGCTGATTGTTGAAGACGACATTAATTTTGCCAAATCATTGTTGACTTTCAGTAGACAAAATGGTTATAAAGGTATTGTTTCCGTTCGAGGCGATTATGCTTTAAATTTCGCTATTCTTTACAGACCAGTCGGAATTTTACTGGATATCGAATTGCCAATAAAAAGTGGCTGGGAAGTTATGGAAGAACTGAAAAATAATATTCAGACCAAACATATTCCTGTGCACATCATGTCATCGCACAAATTAAGACAGGAAAGTTTACTAAAAGGCGCGATTGATTTCTTGCATAAACCAGCGACTTTCGATAAAATTCCGGAAGTGTTTATGCGCATCGAACACATCATTAATAAAGAATCACAAAAGGTTTTAATTATTGAAGATAATCCAAAACATGCCAAAGCACTTTCTTATTTCTTAGAAACCTATAACATTAATTCTGAAATTAAAAGTGAAGTGGCAGATGGCTTAGTAGCTTTAAATAAAACCGATGTAGACTGCGTTATTCTTGATATGGGAATTCCGGACAAACAAGCGTATCAAATTCTGGACAATGTTAAAAAGACTCCGGGATTAGAAAATCTTCCGGTAATTGTATTTACAGGGAAAAGTTTATCGTTGAAAGAAGAAGTTAAAATTAAAAAATATGCCGATTCTATTATCGTAAAAACAGCCCATTCGTACCAAAGAATGCTTGATGAAGTCTCACTGTTTTTACATTTAGTAGAAGAAAATAAAGGCGGAGATACTAAAAAAGAAAGCTATAAAAAGCTAAATTTACTAAATAATATCCTGCACGATAAAAAGGTTTTAATTGTAGATGACGACGTTCGAAATATATACTCATTAACAAAAGCGCTTGAAGTTTTTAAAATGAATGTAATTTCAGCTTTCGACGGTAACGAAGCCATAAAAATATTAGAAGAAAATCCGGATACAGACATTGTTTTGCTAGACATGATGATGCCCAATATGGACGGTTACGAAACAGCCGAAAAAATACGAACAATACCTAAATTTATTAGCTTACCGCTAATTGCCGTAACAGCAAAAGCAATGACGGGAGACAGAGAAAAATGTATCAAAGCCGGAGCTTCAGATTACATTACAAAACCTGTAGATATCGATCAGTTATTGTCATTATTGCGAGTGTGGTTGTACGATAAAATTTAATGCAAATAAAAAGAAATGAATAAAAAGCGAGTCTTAATTATTGATGACGATCCTCGAAATATTTTTGCGTTGGTAAATACGCTTCGAGCTAAATCATTTGATTGTTTATCGTGTTTAAGCGCCGAAGAAGCCATAAAACTGCTGGAAACTGATGAAGTTATCGATGCTGTTTTAATGGATATGATGATGCCTGAAATGGATGGGTATGATGCAATACCAATAATTAAAAAAATACCATCACGCAGAGATGTATTAGTAGTTGCAGTTACGGCGCAGGCCATGACCGGAGATAAAGAAAAATGTCTTGAAGCCGGAGCAGACGACTATGTATCTAAACCAATTGATGTAGATAAATTGCTTAAGGCATTAAGCAAAATTTGAATGTATTATGATAGAAGACATTGAGTTAGAAACCCTTATAAATGATATTTACGAATATTATGGTTTTGACTTTGGAAGTTATTCCAGAGCTTCTTTAAAAAGGCGCGTAAACAGAATTTACCATTTAGACGGATTCAAAAATTTCTATGAATTTCTATCTAAAGTGAGGTACGATGCCGATTATTATAAAAATTTGATTGACGAAATTACGGTAAATGTTACAGAGATGTTTCGTGATCCGCATTTTTATAAAGTAGTCAGAACCGAAATATTGCCATTATTAGCCACAAAACCTTTTATACGTTTATGGCATGCCGGCTGTTCAACCGGCGAAGAAGTGTATTCGATGGCAATTTTATTGAAAGAAGCCGGACTTCTTCATAAAGCCTTGATATACGCAACAGATATAAATTCAAAAGTTCTGGAAACAGCCAAAAAAGGAATTTTTCCGTTGCGCGCTATGAAAGAATATTCAGAAAATTATCGCGAAGCCGGAGGGTTGGAAGATTTTTCGAATTATTATATTGCCAATTATGGTGTTGCAAAGTTTAATGCAGATTTGGCTGAAAAAATGGTTTTCTCACAACATAATTTAGTTTCAGACACTTCATTTAATGAGTTTGATTTTATTTTATGCCGCAACGTGTTGATTTATTTCGACAACGATTTGCAAAAAAGAGTTATTAATTTATTCGACGAAAGTTTGTCAATGTTAGGTTTTCTGGCGTTAGGAACTAAAGAAACAATAAAATATTCTATATCTACAACTAAATACAAACAGTTAGAGAAAGAAAAAATATGGAGGAAGATCAAATAATACCAAAATGTAAAGTAGTTATTGTTGGAGGATCAGCGGGAAGTCTGAATGCATTATTGCAGATTTTACCTGATATTTCGGCACTAAATGCGTTTGCCCTGGTAATAGTACTTCACAGAAGAAGCACAGATGATTTAACTTTAGAAGAATTACTAAAACTAAAAACAAGAATAACCGTAAAAGCCGTAGAAGATAAAATGCCGCTATTGCCGGGCTTTATTTATATTGCACCATCAAACTATCATTTATTATTTGAAAAAGGTGAATTTCTTGCCCTTGATACTTCAGAAAAAATAAATTACAGCAGACCCAGTATCGATGTTTCTTTTGAATCGGCTGCAGAAGTTTACGGAGATACCTTAGTCGGAATTCTACTATCAGGTTCTAATTCTGACGGAACCGAAGGTTTAAAAGCAATTAGCAAAGCAGGGGGCGTAATTATAGTTCAGGATCCCGCTTCTGCAGATATGCCTTTTATGCCAAATAACGCTATTGTAAATACAACTCCCGATTTTATATTAGATGTTGACGGAATATTGAAATTTATACTTTCTGTAAATAAATAACTTCTCTTAAAGATTATCATTCGGTAACAATAGTTTAAACCCAATCTGAGTTTAAATCGATAAAATTGCAAATTGTTTTTTTAGAAAGACTTCAAAAACAAATCAAGAATTCTTCATTTGCAAAAAAGATTATCCATGATTTCAAAAAGTATATTTCCATCTAAAAAAAGCATTTCAATATTTCTTATTCTATTTGTATTCTTCATCAATTTTAGTATTTCAGCACAAAAAAAGAATCTCGAAGGCGTTCAGGTTGCTTTTTTGTCTGATGTACATTTACAGGATCTTTTTGGGAAATTTTCAGACAATGACTATCGAGGTATTTTAAATCCAAAAACCGGAAAATATACTTTGATGAGAACTATGGCTTCTCAACTGCATTCTACCAGAATATTCAATGAAAATTACTTTGCCTTTATTGCCGCTTTAGAAGATATCGCAAAGCGAAAAATTAAATACGTCGCGCTTCCGGGTGATTATACAGATGACGGACAGCCAATTCACGTTCGCGGTTTAGAAGAAATCTTAAATCAATACAGAAAAAAATACAACATAGAATTTTTTATTACAACAGGAAATCACGATCCCGTTGGACCTTTTGCACAAGAATCAGGTAAAGAAGATTTCTTGGGAAATGAAGGTAAAAACCAGCCCATTTATAGCAAAATCGACTTATATAAGCCGAATTTAAAGACTGAACAGCCTGTAGTTGTAACAGCCGATATTGCTAAAATGGGTTATTTAGGAATTACAAACGGATTAAAAGATTTTGGTTTTTATCCGGACAAAAAATACAAATTCTGGTCGACGCCTTTTGCAACGTACAACAGTCAGGATTATAGTTTCGAAAAAGCTTCTCAAGCTGCTTTGCTATCAAACAGAGTTTATAATGTGGCGCCAGGCTATGAAGTTCCGGACGTAAGTTATGTCGTAGAACCTGTTGACGGACTTTGGCTAATGGCGATTGACGGAAACGTTTATATTCCGAAGAAAGAAGCAACGGCAGACGCCAAAGATCCCAAAAATTACTCAGAAGCCAGTACAGGTTACAACAATGTGCTTTCAAACAAAAAACATCTTATAAAATGGGTCGAAGAAATTTCGGCGCAAGCCAAACAACAAGGCAAAACATTAATAGCATTTAGTCATTTCCCGATGATTGATTTTAATGATGACGCTTCCGCGGAAATAAAAGAGCTTCTTGGCCCAAACAAATGGCAATTAAACCGCGTTCCGGTCGAAGAAGTTGCACAGGTTTTTGCAGATGCGGGACTTAAAATTCATTTTGGCGGTCACATGCACATTAACGATACAGGAACGCGCACTACGGCAAAAGGAAATACGTTGGTGAATGTTCAAACGCCATCTTTGGCGGCGTATATTCCGGCATACAAATTATTGACGATTAAAAAAGATAATTTGGTTGATATTCAAACCATAACAATTGATAAAGTCGAGAGATTCGACGAACTTTTCGATTTGTATAAAATGGAATATCAGTTTTTACAAAATCAAAAAACAAAAGATATTTGGAATATCGACATTCTAAAAACCAAAAACTATCATGATTTTACTGATTTCCATTTGAAAGAATTAGTCCGTTTACGGTTTTTAGCAGATGATTGGCCAGCAGCTTTTAAGAGTTTTATTTTGAATGTTTCCGGTGAAGATTTATTCACTTTAGCTAATATGCAATCCGATAAAGATTTTGATGTTATTCTCAAAAACAAAGAAACTTTTCAAAAACAATGGGAAGAAGCTCAACTTAAAACAACCAAAATTCTAGCCGAAAACAAGCTCAAAAAACAAGATTTGAACTGGGCAGGGTATGATTTTCTGGTAGATTTTTATCGTTTCAGAAGTGCCGATGAATTGGCTTTAGTTGATGTTGGAGAAAAAAGAGCGAAAGTTTATAAGGTACTTTCAAATTTGTTTTTCGAGAATCATAAAGATGATAATGCAAAAGAAAAACCTTTGCAAAACCAAATGCGATTGTTTTTGATAATCTTCAATAAATTCATGCATGAAGTTCCCGCAGATCATTTTACTGTAGATTTGAAAACTGGGGATATTAGCCGCAAAGAGCGCTAGGGTTTCTTACTTGCATTATGTTCAGCAAACGCAAAGCTTAGAACGCTGATAACACCGATTCGCTAAAGCGAAAACGCTGATTTAAACGGATTTTTTTCTCATTTTAGGTCATTGCGAGGAACGAAGTAACCACACTAACAAACCGAAAAGTTTGATTTTGCAAATGTGGTTGCTTCGTTCCTCGCAATGACACACCTTGTCGTAGTTAGTTAGCAAAATAGAATATAAAAAATCTGCTCACCCGAGCGATAGCGAACAGGCGAAGCAATCTGCAAAATCTGCGTGAAACAAACAAAACGCTTTTAATAAACAAAAAGTTCGCAAAGCTTTCTAAATTAAAACTTTGCGAACTTTGCGTAAACCTTTGCGAACTTTGCGGTTAAATTTTATCTAGACTCAAAACTATTTTCCTCCATTAACCGGATTTACTCTCACATAAGTCCCATCATCGTATTTAACTTGATAAGGCGAATTGAAAAACGTGCTTGGTAAATAATAATCAGTAGTAATAACTTGCGCTCCTGATTTTTTAGCCGCTTCAAAATGCGTGTAATCATTTGCTCGGGCTTCTTTAGTATCAGAGTCGGCTCTGGTGCGAATTATGTATCCTTTTTTAACTAAATCAGCAATAGCAGGATCTTCAGCATTGTTTCTGAATAAAGTCGCAGCCTCCGGTTTTCCAGGTTCTGCATTGATAAAAACCGCGCGCCCTTTTAGTGAAGGGTGATTCAAAGCATACAAATCTCTTTTGGCTCCGTTGTTATCTAAAATAAATAAAAACTTTCCTCTGGCTTTTTTTAATGTTGGCCAATTATTGTTTAAAACCGCTTCTTCCAGCGTTTTGTATTTTCCACGCACCATATCCGGTGTAATTAGTTTATTTCCTAAACCTTTTCGAAGTTCCTTATCTAAAGCATCGAACAATTCAGGTGTAAATTTCTCTGCTTTTGTACCTAAATAACTATCGTCATCTTTTGGCTCCAGCGTAATAAAAACCGGAACGTGATCAGGATTTGCGTCAGACCATTTTTTTAGTTCTGCAAGACAGCTTTGAAGCGTATAAGTGGAAGTTCTAAAGTCGATATCAATCATATGAAAAACTTTAAAACCCGGTTTTTTCATTTCTCCGTTTGGGTCATAAGCTTCTTGCGATTTTGCGAGATCCAAACCTTTTGGATGTGCAAATTTCCCGCCTTGATCATCACCCTGAACATCAATCTCCAGACTTCTTAAGCCCTTATTTAATTGGTCTGTAAGAGGAATATGCGTGTATTGTAAACCTTTTAAAGAACGTGTAGTGTCTTTCGCCTGAATCAAATTGAATAAATCAGGTTCAATGGCGTGGCGATAACTATTATGAGAGCCGATAACTTGTAATTGATTTATTTTTAAATCATCGCTTTGAGCATGAGAATTATAAGTTACGGCAATAGTAATTAATAATGTAAACAGAATTCGTTTCATAGATTGAAGTAAATAGGAATTAATAAAAATAGAGTGGGGACAAGACAAGTGAACTTTGTCGTTTTTTGAGATTACTAAATTAGAATCAAGATTTGATTTTTGTGTTACATAAAAAAAAAGAAATCGCAAAGTGAGTGTCATTTCGGCTTAAAAAAGTAGTATTAATAAAACAAATACAGGCATTCCTTAATTTAAAGATAACCTTCAGGAAAAAAACAATGGTACAACATTTTATTATTTTACATCAGCAAATCCTACCAAAATAAACTATGAATACACCTGAAATCTTTGAGAAAACGTATACTGAATACTGGAAAAAGCTGAATGCTTTTTCGTATACGATGACTCAGGATAAAGACTTGGCTCAGAACATTGTTCAGGATGTTTTTATTGATTTGTGGGAGCGAAAAGACGAACTCAATATCAATGCAATTGAACCTTATTTGTTTCGTGCGGTAAAAAATCAGGTTTTCAAACATTACCAAAATAATAAGTTTGATAAGACGGTTCTCGAGGATAAATTTGAAGATTATGTAATTGATCATTTTGCGACAATTGATCCCGAAGTTTTAGAGGTTCTCTATTCTTTATTAGACAAACTTCCGGAAAAAAGAAAAGAAGTTTTACTGATGTACAAAATGCAGGATATGTCGATTGATCAAATTGCTGATGAACTCGGAATTTCTAAACAAACCGTTAAAAATCAAATTTCTTCCGGATTAAAACAATTGCGTGAAGGCCTTAAAGACGTAGCGTGGATGGCACCAATAGTTATTTTTAGTCATAATTTTTAAGATAACTTTCTGTTAATGGTTTCATAATATTTCCGGATAGTACGATTTTATGATTCTTGTACTTACTTGTAATAATAAGTATTATGATAAAGAGAATCAAACACAGTCTGGAACGCCTACTTGACAAAAGTTCCCGAAATAAAACATCAAGAGCAGAAGAAGATCTGTTGAATAATTTTGCATTAAACGAATATCAGAATTCAAAATGGGACGATGCTTCTATGGGAAATTCAGACGAAGTTTCTAAAAATATATACGAAGGAATTCAACTTCGAATGGGTAAGAAAAAATCTTTTCCGTATTTAAAATATACAGCCGCTGCCAGTATTCTTTTTCTTGTTGGTTTAGGATTTTTCTATAAACCAAGTATTGCTAACGAAAAGCAATTAACATTTAAAACATCAGATGCCCCCAAATCTATCAAATTAAGTGATGGCTCGAAAATCTATCTGGCAGCAAATTCATTATTTCAATATCCTGAAAAATTTCTGGGAGACGAAAGAAAAGTTTCGCTTTTAAAAGGAAATGCTTTTTTTGAAGTAGCAAAAGATAAAAAACATCCCTTTATCATTCAGTCAGGAGAAATTAAAACTAGAGTATTAGGAACTTCATTCCATATTCAGTTATCAAAATCAAAGTGTGAAGTTATTGTCGTAACTGGAAAAGTAAATGTTTCTTCAAAAGGGCAAAGTGTCGATTTAGTACCGTATGAAGAAGCATTGTTTTCTGGCGACAAACTAACCAGACTTCCTGTAGATAAAGCATTTGTAATTAATTGGTATACCACTGATATTACGTTAAATGAAACCACACTGCAACAAGTAATTACCATTTTGCAATATAAGTACGGAGTAACATTCGAATTCGAAAATAAATCGGTTCTGACGGTTCCTGTTACGGTGTTTATCGAAAAAAACGCCTCTTTAGAAAGTATCTTAAAACAAATAAATTATATCACAAACTTAAAATTTAATGTATATGACAAGATAATAAAAGTGAACTAAAAAACAAAAAGCAGTTGCTGAGAACAACTGCGATTAATAATTAAGTATCGAAAAACCAACAACTTAAATCATGTATTTTAAACGAATCAATTTAAATCTTCTAAAAGGAATTTTCTTTTTAGCCCTGGCGTTACTGACCGTTCAAATTGGTTACAGTACAACCCATTACAAAAAATCAAATGTAGATAATAAAATAGAAAAAGCAACATTGGTTTCTATTTTTTCGAAATTAAGCCAAAGAACTGATTACAAATTCAGTTACGGACAAGCAATTATCTCTGATAATACGGTTTACACGGTGAATTATACTAACGAATCTGTAACTGTAATTTTAAACGACCTTTCTAAAAAAGCGAATTTCAATTACAACATCAACGGAAAATTAGTTTTAATTCAGAAAACTGCTCCTTCAAAAATTTCAGAATCAGCAGAAAAAATTAGAGCAAAAGGAAAAATTGTAGATGAAAACGGTGTGCCAATGCCAGGTGTAACAGTTTTAGAAACAGCTACAAAAAATGCAACAACAACTAATTTTGATGGTGAATTTGAACTTTCAGTAACAGAAGGTGCAACAATCGAAGTTTCATACTTAGGTTATAAAACCAAAACAGTTGGAGCTCAAAACAAGTTCATGACGATTCAGTTAGAGCCAAATACATCAGAATTGAGCGAAGTTGTGGTTGTAGGTTATGGTAAGCAATCTAAAAAAGATGTAACCGGAGCCGTTACGCAACTAGAAGCTGCTAATTTTAAGCAAGGTGTAAATGTTTCTGTAGATAATTTACTGCAGGGAAAAGTTGCGGGTGTTCGTGTTGTTAATACAAGCGGAGAACCTGGAGCAGGTGTAAATGTTACCATTCGTGGAGTTGGATCTATCAGAAGCGGAAGTACACCTTTGTTTGTTGTTGATGGTATGCCATTGTCTAATGATGATACAAGTCCGGCAGGTACTAATGTTGGTTTTGGAGGTTCAACAGCAAAAAATCCATTAAACTTTTTGAATACAAGTGATATCGAATCGATTACGGTTTTAAAAGATGCATCTGCTGCAGCTATTTACGGAGCAAGAGGATCTAATGGAGTTGTTTTGGTTACTACTAAAAAAGGATCAAAAGGCGAAGGAACATTAACTTTTGACTCTTATATGGGAGTTTCTTCTGTTGCTCACAAATTAGATGTTTTAGATGCAGGCCAATATAGAAACGCTATAAAAGATAAAGCATTTGATCATGGTGGAAACACAGATTGGCAGGATGTAATTTTTAGATCTGCGATCACTACCAATAACGCTTTGTCTTTCTCTAAACAAACAGAATCAGGAAATTATTATGCATCTGTTGCACAAATGGATCAGGAAGGAATTATTCATAACAGTAATTTCAAACGTCTTTCAGGTAGAATTAATGCTGCCGAATCATTTTTAGACAACAAACGTTTAAAAGTGAAACTAAATCTTACTGCGAGCCAGACTACAGATGATGGTGTTCCTGTAAGTGATGACGGTGGTTCTAACGGGCAATTGATCGTGCATACTTTAATGGCGAACCCAACAAGATCAGTTTTTGATGCTAACGGAAAGTACACAAACTTCAACATGAACGCACATTATAATCCTGCTTATTTATTAAGTATTTATGAGGATCAAACGCGTACACTAAGAGTTTTAGGAAATTTAGAGACTTCTTTCAGAATTATCGACGGATTAGAATATAAATTAAATATTGGTATTGATCGCTCTACATCAGAAAGAAATACCACAATTTATGCAAACCTTACCGATTTAAATCCAAAAGGTAAATATGCTCAGAACAATCTTGATTCAAAAAATTCATTGGTTGAGCATTATCTAACTTATAATAAGACACTAGATAAACATAAAATTGAAGTTCTTGGAGGATTCTCTTATCAAAAATTTGAAAGATCAGGAACAAGTTTCAGTATTGATGGAATTTCAGCGCAAGGAGCAGGTGTAAAACCATCTATTAATCCAGGTTTTGCAGGAACGCAGTCTGGTACAACAGGTTATGCTCAGGAAAACGAATTGCAATCTTATTTCGGAAGATTAAATTACACTTTTGATAATAAATATTTATTGACAGCTTCTATGAGAGCTGATGGTTCTACACGTTTTGGAGATAATAACAAATATGGTTATTTCCCTTCATTTGCTGTAGGATGGAATATTTCTAATGAAAATTTCCTGAAAGATTCTCAAACAATCAATAACCTAAAGCTTAGAGCAAGTTGGGGACAAACAGGAAATCAAGAAGTACCAAATAAACAAACTAAGGCAAGTTACTCTTTGGCTGGCCCGGACGGATATTATTTATATGATGATTTAAATCTTGTAAATGGTGTTTCTGTTTCCAGAACAGCAAATCCAGATTTAAAATGGGAAGTTGTTACACAATATAATATAGGTCTTGATTTTAATTTATGGAATGACAAATTTTATGGAACTGTAGACTATTTTAATAAAACAACTACAGATGCTATTTTGTATATACCTTCAACTCCTTTGAGTCAGACAAAATTTATCTGGACAAATATTGACGGTAAAATTGTTAATAAGGGTATTGAGATTACGCTGGGTTCTAAAATCATCGATAGAAAAGATTTCAGCTGGAATGTTGATGTGAATGGATCAACATTAAACAACAAAATTGAAAACTTACCGCTTTCAGAAATCTTAACAGGTGCTATTTCTGGTCCTGGACAATCAGGTGTTAATGCTAATATTTACAAAAGCGGTTATGCGGCAGGTTCATTCTATTTGTTAGAGCACACTGGTTTTGATCAAAATGGAGCAAACGTATTTAAAGACCAGAATGGAGACGGTAAAATTGATAACAGCGACAGGATTATTATTGAAGGAGCTTTACCAACTTTTTATTACGGTTTCAACAGTGATATGAGATATAAAAACTTTAGTTTTTCATTCTCAATTATTGGACAAACAGGCGGTTATTTGTTGAATAATACAGGATTGAATGCTTTAAACATCAATAACTTAGCATCAGATCGTAACGTGGCAACAGGATATTATGAGTCAGGAGCAAACCCAACAAACTCACCAGTTTTGTCTACGCTTTTCTTAGAAAAGTCTGACTTTATAAGATTAAATGCGGCACGTATAGGTTATAATTTTGATTTGAAAGGATTGAACTGGATTAATGGCTTAACACTGTATGTTACAGGAAATAATCTAATTACAATTACAAATTATACAGGATTTGATCCATTAGTAAATACTCCTAAAGCAACCGACGGAAACCAATCTATTGGAATTGATTACGCAGCTTATCCAACTTCGAGAACGTTCAGTTTAGGAGCAACTTTAAAATTATAAATTATGAAGACAAAGACATTTTTAAGCATAAAATTTTTAACATTATTCTCTTTTATTTTTCTTCTAAACAGCTGTACTGATCTGGATGAAGTTTTTTTAGATGAAATACCTGGAAATACAGTTTCAGATCCTGCGGGTTCACTTGCTGCCGCTTATGACAGATTGGGTGACGGAACTTTCGTTGATCACGGAGCCATTTTTGCCATGCAGGAATACACTACAGATGAAGCTATTTTACCAACTCGTGGAAGTGACTGGGGAGATGGCGGAAAATGGAGAGATATGCACGAATTTACCTGGAGCTCTACTAATTCAATCATTGTAGGTAACTGGGATTTATTAACAAATGGTATTACACGTTGTATAACAGCTATACAATCGGCTGAACAAAGTTCAAATCCTGAAAAGAAATTATTTGCTGCAGAAGCAAAAGCACTTATGGCTTTTTACATGTATACCACTTTGGATTTATACGGACAGGCTCCATATAAAGATCCAATGGATCCAAAAGCAACTTTACAAATTTTAAAAGCAGATACTCAAATAGATAAATTAATTACAGATGTTGAGGCTTTAATTCCTGATTTAGCTGATATTGGAACGCAGAGAACCTATCAGGGAAGATTTACCAAACAAGCCGCTTATGCTTTTTTAGCCAACATGTATTTAAATCGTGCTGTATTTAAAGATCGTTACAATGCGTCATCAAATTTCAATTTTAATGAACCTGCTGTAACAGGCAGCACAGGAACAGATATGGATCGTGTTATTTATTACACTTCTTTATTAATCGATTCAGGAAAATTTAGTTTAGAAAGTGACTTTTTCAAAAACTTTGCAAGAGATAACAATAATGGTAAAGAACTTATTTTCGCAATTTCCCAAAAAATAGATTACATCCGTAACGGTTCAAACAGTTTTGCTTATGTGTGCATGGAGCGTAACCAAAGAGCGTCTGCAGCAAACAGAGGAACAAATGCAGCTTGTATAACACCTGAATTCTATGCAAGCTGGGATGGTAATCATGACGATCCACGATTCGAACAACATTATCAATATGCTGATGGTACATGGTTTATGAACGATGGTACAGATGTAAGTGTTCCCGCAACCGATATTGTACCTAAAAGTAGCCCGGCGTTGCCTTGGTTCCATTTCAACAGAGGAATCCAGGCAGGACTTCAATACGGTCCAATATTATTACCTTCAGGATCTCTTGAAATGGTAGGTAACCGTATCAAAGTTTCTCCGTTATTTATGGAAAAAAGTACTGGTACAAGAATGAATTTTACCCCATCATTAACATTTGCAGATCCTACTAAATCTGTTTTTGCTCAAAATGAAATCAATCAGGGAGCTCGTGTTTTTAAATATGAATTTGATCCTGAAGGAGGAAACGGTAACAGTAATGTTGATATTCCGTTATTCCGTTTAGGTGGAATTTATACAATGAGAGCTGAGGCATATTTTAGAAAAGGAGCTGTAGGTGCTGCAATGGACGATTTAAACAAATTGCGTACAAGCAGAAAAAGAGAATCATTATATGCAAATGCTCCTGGAAAAGCGCTTACTGCTTTAGATTCAGAGCAATTGTATAAAGAATTAGGTTTTGAATTGTACTGGGAGTTACAAAGAAGACCACAAAGTATTCGTTTTGGAAAATTCGATTTAGCCGGAACTGCAAAAGCTGCTTCTCAACCTTTTAGAAGACTATTTCCAATTCCGCAAACTGTTATAGATCAAAAAGTGTTTAAACAAAATCAAGGATATAATTAAGTTTTTGTGTTAGTTTATTTTTTAAGTCAAAAGCCTGCTCATTAATTTGAGCAGGCTTTTATATTTATATTTAACACATAGAAACATAGTTTACATAGTAGAGAAAGTCGTTTTCACTTGTAATAAAACTCATAGCTCTGTACTTTTTCACAAAGCAACGCTATGAGTTTTATTACAAGTGAAACGCTTTTTTTCAAATTAAAAAATCTATGTTTCTATGTGTTAAAAAAATAAACACAACGTTTTTATTTCTCATCTTCAGGAAGAATTACCTTATTCATTTCCGCTTCTTTTTCGGCTCTTTTTTGGGCAGCTTTTCCTTTTCCTATTGGTATTCCTGCAGTTACATACAACGATCTGTTGTATTGATCCGGATATAAATCGCCTTTCATGACAGGAACTAATCCGAGATAATACTGAACGGTAATATTAAGGCCGTTTCCAACATTCATATGATAACCCGCACCAAATGCAATTCCGGCATCGATTACATGAATCTGGTCTCTGATATTGTGTTTGTAAACCACATCATCGCCATTGTATTCTTTTTCAAATTTATCAAAAGCTTTGGCTAATAATCCTAATTGTGGACCTGTTTTAAGATAAATATTATTTTTAAATTGATATTTGATTAAAATAGGAACATTAAAATACCGAATTTCCCGATTGACACTTCCACCGGCAAACGTATTATCTAAATTGGCATCATTTAACGAATAAACAGGTAATCCGTGCGCGCCCATTGGCGATTTTACAATTACGCCGGTATTAATCATCCAGGCCGGATTTTTTTTTGATCTTATATCGAAATAAAAACCAAGGTTAAATCCAACCTGAGTTCCTGAAGTATCTAAATTTGAAATAGTCGAAAAGTTAAGTCCTCCATCTAAACCAAATTCCAAAAAAGGCGAATTAAGTTTATCCCCAAAAAGTAATGAAATTAAAACTTGAGATTGTGCACTTGTCATGCAAAACAAAGTGCTAAGTATAAATAAACCTTTTTTCATGGTGATGAAGTTAAAGTCCAAAACGATACTGAACGCCACCTAAAACTTGCGTACGAGTGCCTAAAAAACCAGTTTCCAGCCTGAACATAATATGCTTATTGTATTGAAATTGTGTACCAATAATAAAATTCCACATATCTTTTGGCTTTTTTTGAAGCGAATATTGTACTGTAGAAGATTCGGCTGTACTTAAAGCACCGTCTAAAGTTGTTAAAAAATTTCCGGCACTTTCCAATGCTCTGTTTGCCGTATCGTGTTTCGCAACATTTACCGGATTTGCCTGTTGCGCAGGTGTCAAATTATCCCACCAGTTATCAACTTTGGTTTGATTTTCGGCTACTCTGGTAAAACCATTATCTACTTTTTTCCTGAGCTCCGTCTAATTGTAAAACGTCGGATAAGTTTATATTTCCCTTTGTGTCACCCGAAATATGCACTCTAAAACCACCAACCCATAAAGCTACATTTCTATCCGGTTTATGCAATTTGAAAGTTTTACCCAAACGGGGTCCGAATATATAAGAAAATGCAGGTTTGTCTAAAGCACTTACATCGCTCCAGGACATGTTCATATCAAGAGCCAGCCAACCGCCGCCAATACCAATAGTTGGCGTTAAACCAAGACCGAATGTTGTCGCACTAAAATTAGCCTTGGTATTAAAACTGGCAATTTGCGACCAGTTATTATCTGCGTCAGGAATCCAGATTCCTGCATTGATTTTGGTTGTTGGAGTTGCTTTTCCAAAAATCCCATACACATTTAAAAATGGAAGTAGCCAAATGTCTGGTCTAATAGTTATGGCACCGGCTTCAACAGAAGATTTGTCAAATCGTACAATTTCATCTAAATTAAACATCGGACCATTATTAAAACCAACATTTAAATTGCTTATAACAATTTCAGAATCCTGCCAAAAGTAATTTACCGAGATTCCGGCTGAATAAGGTAATTTGTATCCTTTTTGGGCTACTTTTTCTCCCCAAATAGGCAATGCATAGGGATATTTTTCAACTTTAAGACTGTCTTTGAGTTCTTTATTCTTTTCACCTATTATTTTTTCGGTGTAAACCTGACCGAAAAACTGTATACTAAAAAATAAAAAAAAGGCTGATATTAGTGGGTTATATTTCATTTGTCTGGAGTTTGATGAGATTAATAAAACTGCTTAAAATAAATAGGTAGTAATGTAATCTTAGGTTAATGGCTGATAATTATTATTTGAAATAATAGAAATAGATTTACAGGCGTGTAGTTTTTTATATGGTAATTATTGTTAAAGTTAACTAAAATTTTTTTCCATGTATAATTTTTTTCTAATATTATTCAATTTTTGATACAATAGAGCGCTTAAAATGAGGTAGATAGGTTATAAAAGAAAAAAAGGATAAAAGAGAAACGTTCTTTTGTCCTAGAAAAAAAGATTGCGCCTCAAAATAAAAAAAGCGGATATACTCAATTTAATTATATCCGCTTTCTTTTTAAGACTTCTCTAAATAAAATAAATTAGTGAAAATTAGTGTAATTCGTGGCAAACCATTTAAGCCACAATTTCTCCACCATTAATATGAATAAATTGCCCTGTAATATAACTGCTATCTTCGCAAGCCAGAAAAACGTATGCAGGCGCAACTTCTGATGGCTGACCGGCTCTTTCCATCGGATTATCTTTCCCGAAATCAGAGAGTTTGTCGAAACTTGCTACAATTAATGGTGTCCAGATTGGCCCGGGGGCAACTCCATTTACTCGTATTTTCTTTTTGGCTAACATTGTCGACAGTGATCTTGTAAAACTTACAATCGCACCTTTTGTACTGGCGTAATCTACAAGATGTTCACTTCCGCGATAAGCGGTAACCGAGCTTGTATTGATTATTGTATCGCCTTCTGATAATAGAGGCAATGCTGCGTTTGAAATATAGAAATACGGATAAATATTAGTTTCAAATGTTTTGTGAAGCTGTGTTGCCGTAATTTTTTCTAATTCGGTTTGAGGAAATTGTATCGCCGCATTATTTACCACAATGTTTAATTTCTTAAAATGAGAATGGCATTTTTTAACAGCCGATTTACAGAATTTTTCGTCTTTTAAATCTCCACTAATGAGCAAACATTCCTTGCCTTCTTTCTCAATCAGCGCTTTGGTTTCAAGTGCATCTTTATCTTCTTTCAAGTAAACGATTGCAATATTAGCGCCTTCTCTGGCAAAATGTACAGCTACGCTTCGGCCAATACCGCTGTCGCCGCCTGTTATAAACGCTACTTTACCCAAAAGTTTTCCGCTTCCAACATAGTTATCCCGTATAATTTCCGGTTGTGGATTCATTTGATATTCGTTACCTGGAAGATTTTGTTTTTGTTCGGGAAATTTCTTTGGTTTTTCTTTTTCCATGATCGTCAAATTTTGAGTCATTAATAATTCTCTAAAGTAGTCCAAATCTGAAAAAAAAGTTGACTGAAAAAAATCTAAAAATAGCCCTATAGATGCTTTAAAAGGTTGATAAATAGAGATTTTGTAATATTTAACAGAGATCATATAAGAGAAAAAAATAATATTGTAGTTACTTTTGGGAGACTTCAGAATATCCATTTTTAATTCAATAAAATCGATACCTAATAGATTCACAGAATAAATTTTAAACAAATAAATTAAAGAAAAAATGATACACCAAATCGATACCGCAGATAATATTGTTGCTTTTAGAGCATTAGCCGAAGTAACTAAAGATGATTTTCAACGAGTTGTAGTTCCTGCAGTTGAAAAATTAGTAAATCAATTAAATGAAATCAATTTTTTACTGGTTTTAGATACAGACTTAGAAAATTTTACTGCCGGTGCGTGGCTTCAGGATGCAATGTTAGGACTTAAACATTTAGGAAAATGGAACAGGGCTGCAATCATTTCAGATTCTGAAGAAATTATTTCGTTTACAAACGGTTTTAGTTATGTTGTTCCGGGAGAGTTTAAAGGGTTTAAAAAAATTGAATTTAATAAGGCCCTAAATTGGGTTGAAGGAAATATATAAGACTTCTTCAGGCAAGATTTACTTTTCTGAACAGTTATTAAATACAAAAAATAATAGTTATGAGGTCAATATGGACAGGTTCAATAAGTTTTGGGTTAATCAATATTCCCATAAAAATGTTTTCTGCTGTGCAGGAAAGTAGTCTTGATATGGATATGCTTGATGCCAGCGATCACTCTAACATAAAGTTTAAACGTGTAAACGAAAAAAGCGGTAAAGAAGTAACTTTTTCTGAAATTGTAAAAGGTTACCGAATTGACGATAAATACGTTATAGTTGAAGATGAAGATTTTGAAGCCGCAGATGCCATCAAAACCAAAACAATAGATATTCAGAGTTTTGCGTACGAAAAAGAAATTGAAAGTATTTATTATGAGCAGCCGTATTATCTGGAACCGGATAAGGGTGCGATGAATGCCTATGGTTTATTGCGCGATGCACTTGAGGCAACGGGTAAGGTAGGAGTGACGAGTTTTGTTTTAAGAAACAAAGAAAGTCTTGCCATTTTAAAGCCCTATAAAAATGTTATTCTCTTAAACCGAATTCGTTTCGAACAGGAAATCAGAGACACGGCCGAACTTAAAGTTCCTGCCATTTCTAAAAAGAAAACCAAAGAAATGGATATGGCCAACAAACTCGTAGAACAACTTACCGAAAAGTTTGATATCAGCAGTTATAAAGACGAATATACTGATAAGCTTTTGAAAATAATTAAGAGCAAAGCAAAAGGTAAAAAACAAACTAAAACACCAAAATTGGAAGTCGTTCACAAACAAAGCGACGATTTGTTAAGTATGCTAAAAGCAAGTCTTGAGAAGAAGAAATCCTCTTAATAATTGTAAATGGTTAATTATGAATTATGAATTATGATTTATGATTTATGATTTTTTCATTAATAATTAACCATTTACAATCAACCATTATAACTTGTTCATTATCTTCTTAATATTTGCGCCTTTACCTAAAACGGGTGCCCATAAATCTCCTTTTTTCTCGAAGCGTTGCAATACATTTTTTATGGTAAATTGAGACGGATGCAGCTTATCATTTACTTCACTCCATTCTAAGGGTGTAGAAACTTGTGCTCCCGGAACTGGTCTTACAGAATAAGGTGCGGCAAGCGTTTGTCCGCGGCGGTTTTGCAGATAATCAATGTAGATTTTATTATTTCTTTTTTTGATGCTTCTTTCCAGAGATGTGGTTTCCGGTAAACGCTGTTGAATTTTAGTCGCAATTAATTCAGCAAAAATCTTGATCGAATCATAATCATATTTAGCACCAAGCGGAATATAAACGTGCAATCCTGTAGCACCGGATGTTTTGCAATAACATTCTGTTTCAAGTTCATCCATAACATCTTTTACCACCAATGCCGTTTCTATAACTTCTTCAAATTTATCCTTAGAGGGATCAATATCAATAACCAGCCAATCCGGATTTTCGATTTGTTTAATTGTCGAATTCCACGGATTTATTTCAATACAACCTAAATTTGCCATATAAAGCAAAGTTGCCTTATCGTTGCAAATAAGATAATCCAGGTCTTCATTATTAGATTCAGAAAATACTTTTTTCGTTTTTAACCATTTTGGAATTTTATCCAGGTCAACATCTTTTTGATAAAAACTTGGTCCATTAATTCCGCCCGGAAATCGGTTCATAGATTGCGGACGATCTTTAAGATACGGAAGTATAAAATCTGCCACTTCATTATAATATTGCACGATTTCACCTTTTGTAATGCCACTTTCAGGGAAATATATTTTATTTTGATTGGTTAGCTTAAGGGTGTTTTTGCCTACTTTCAAATCAAAATTATCTTCGCCTTTACCTAATTCTTGTGTTGTATCTTTTTCCATGACTTCATCTTCTTTAATTATTGTGCTATTGATCTTTGCAGGCAGAAAAACCTCTGATGCTTTTTTATCAACTCGTAATCCTAAAAAAACAGGATGGCGTAATCGTAAATCATCTGTCCATTCCGTAAATTTAATTTGCGCAACAAATTTTGGTTTAATCCATTGAATAGTATCTCTAAGCGGTACTTTTTCTGCAACAGGCGATTCATTTATAAAATTAGGTTCAAATTTAGTGTACAGCTCTTTCAGCGTATCTTCGGTAAATCCAGTTCCACATTTTCCTATAAATTTCAATCCTTTACCGTAATATTGTCCCAGTAATATTGCACCAAAATAATTTCGGGAATTTTTAGGCTTTGTAATGCCAATAATGACAGCCTCTTCCTGTTTTTGTATTTTTATTTTTAGCCAGTCATTGGTTCTTTTTCCTATTAAGTAAGTGCTGGAAGCTTTTTTAGCAATAATACCTTCGGTTTTGTTTTTAGCGGCTAATTCTAAACGTTTTACTCCATTTGCTGCAGTATGCTCAGAGTAAAAAACGTTTGGTAATTCATACTTTTCCAGTAATATTTTTAGAAGTTCTTTTCGTTCAAGCAACGGTAAATTAGTAGTTGAAAAACCGTCAAGATTTAAAATATCAAAAACATAATATTTTAAAATTCCTTTTCCTGTTTTAAGGTAATTTTGAAGAAGTTGAAAATTGGCTTCACCAACAGCATTTTCGACGACAATTTCACCATCTAAAATGGCCTGATGGTTTATTTTTTTTAATTCCTGCTGAATAGGTTCAAAATTTTTATCGAATGAAATTTCATTTCGGCTAAAGAGATGTACTTCGTCAGAATTAAGAACAGCAAGCGATCTGTAGCCATCATATTTATTTTCAAAAACCCATTCAGGATCGTCAAAAGGTTTTTCGACTAAAGTAGCGAGCATTGGTTTTACAAAAGAAATGTTTTCTGTTTTTTCAGGCTTTTTTTTTACTGTAGAAGTTGTTTTTTTTGCAGTTGTTGCCTGTTTCTTTTGCTCCGGTTCTTCCGCTTTTTTAGCTAATGATTCTAAAGTTCGTTTAGAAAGTACCGATTTATCTTTTTTAAGAATATCTTCGTCAGAAGCAAATTTGTCGGTCTTTTTTATCAATAACCAGGCATTTTCCTGTTTGCCTTTAAGTTTGACCAGGGAAAATTCGCCTTTTAGTTTTTTGCCTTTTAGAACAAAGCTCAAACGGCCTTTATCTAAATCTGCCAATAAAGTTTTTTTTGCTGATGCAGAAGTATCATCTGCAGAGGTATACGTTCCGTTATCCCAAACAATAACATTTCCTGCGCCGTAATTTCCTTCGGGAATAGAACCTTCAAAATCTTTATAATCATAAGGATGATCTTCGACCATCATCGCAAGGCGCTTTACTTCAGGATCCATCGAAGGACCTTTTGGAACCGCCCAACTTTTAAGAACACCATCTAATTCCAATCTAAAATCATAATGCAAATGAGAAGCCGCATGTTTTTGAACAACAAAAATCAGGTCTTTTTCAGATTTTCCAATTTTGCCTTTTGGTTCTTCTGTTTGCTTAAAATTACGTTTTTGGTTGTATTTAGAAAGTGACATAATGAAAGTATTTATGGGTTCATGGTGCAGTTTTTATAAGTGAAAAAAAAATGTACTTCCTAGTCCTCATTCTGCTCTTTAATCAATTGATTAAAAACAAAAGTGAAACCGGGAAGTACAAAAATTATTTATGCGTGTTCTGTTATAGCGTCAGAATTGTCTGCATTTGCTTGTGCTTCAGAAGCTTTTCTTTGAATTTTTTTATAAATAGCTGAAGCTAGAATTGGTAATGCAAGTCCTGCAACAACAGCTCCTGCTTTTTTATGTCCTGTTTTTTTCAAAACAGCTCCTGCAATTAATGTTCCCACTCCGGCAACAACTAATTGCTTTGTAGAAATATTTAAGGCTTTTTTTTCTAGTTCTTCAGGAATGATTCCGTGTAATAATGGATTAATGAAATTTAAGTTTTCCATGATTTTTATTTTTAATTAAACATTTGTAAGGATCTGAATATTTTTAAATAATCAGATTAATTCTTTTTATCTTCTGAATCTTTTGTTTTGTCTTTCGAAATACGATTTGGATTATCGTTTATAAATTCTTCAACATTTTGAGTATTATTTTTATCAGTATGCAATTTCGATTTATGAAGATTTTCTACCGTTTCTTTTTCCGGACAATTATCATTATCGGGATCATAATTCTTTTCGACCATAATAGTATTAATTTATGATTTGCTAATTGTCAAAATTAGTTCAAATGAAAAATTTTGCTTTATAAGATTAAATTCTGTACTTATATAATTATCAGAAAATACAAGATATCAGAGGTGTTATCTGACATAATATCTACTGCGTAAGATACTTCTTAAATTTTAACATTTGAGAAAAAACTACATAAAAATTATATAATAATCCTAAATTATTTTGTAATACATTCTTACTAAAAAATTTAAATATTTGCTTAATAATTTTAAAGATTGATTCAAAAACGTTAAAGTATTTGTGGGTAAAATCAATCAGTTTATTAATAATTAAAATGAATTACCATGAATAAGAAAGGACCAATCATACTCATAGAAAATAATCAGGGAGATCGTAAATTATTTACACAAATATTTTCTGAATTAGGTTTTTCAAATAATATCCTATATTTTCATTCAGGAAACGATGCTTATAACTACTTAATTTCTAACAATGTAAAACCATTTTTGATATTTTCAGACATTGTGCTTCTCCATATGGATGATGAGCAGGAAGTTAATATTAGTTTTAAAAATTTAAGTATCGAACTAAATTGCCCTTGTTTGTTTTTTACAACTGTCTTTAATCAATGTTTTGTAATGGATTTATATTCTGCGCCAACACAAAATTACATGGTTAAACCTTACAGTTATGAAAAGTTTAAAGAAATTATCAATACAATACTTGAATATTGGCACAAAAATGAATTTATCGTACAAAAAAAATCTAAAAAGGAGAAAGATAAATTGTAATTCCGTAAATTTAAACAGATGATAATGATGTAAGTTGCGAATTGTAATATATAACTTATAATATTGATTTATTCTGATATTTGTAAAAGAATAATTCTTAAGAATTAAACTTTCAAATCAAACTATTAATTAAAAAATATCATATTATGAAAAATTTATTTTTAACAATCGCAATGGTGATGTTCGTTGGAAGTGCAATGGCACAAGAAACTCCAAAACAAACAACGACAACTCAGGATACTGTAAAAGAGCATTTAGCTAAAAAGAGAGATGCAGCAGCTAAAAAGGCTGATACGGTAAAAAAACAAAAGTCGAATAGTACCAAAATGGTTTCAGATCCAACTTCTCATCCAATGACGATAGATACCATCACTAATTCGAATACTAAAAGAAAAACAAAAAAATAATCGGATTATAAAAAGCAAAAAGCCTATAAAATTTTATAGGCTTTTTGCTTTTTATATTATATCGGGTTACTTAATTTCCTTTTGAATAATTTCTTCTTCAATTTCGATTTTTTTGATTTCTACTTTTTCTTTTTTGATTGCTTGTCGCAACAATCCAAACAAACTCATATAAACATTCGCGACAAAAACTAATGCAAATCCCGCAATTAAATATCCACGCCAATCAGTAAGTAATAGTTTGTATTCGCAAAAAATTATAAAAAAAATAGTTACATAATGGCTGAAACAATATTCGCAGGTAAAAAGATAAAAAAGCTTTCGTGTTACCAAGAGTCGGCTGTTTTTAGAACATTCAACGCAAAAGTCCCTGGGTTCTTTAAATATTTCTTCATGCGTTACTGTCCAACTGATACAGGAAATAGGAATAGCTAAAATAAAAAGCCAAATAATTTGAATTGATATATCCATGAGGAATTATGAGTTATAAATTATGAGTTATTAGTTAAAAGTAGAAGTTATGATCTAAAAATCCAAAATTCTAACAATCTAAAATCTAAATTCTCCAATTTAAAATCATTACTCTCTCGTATGTGTATCAGGAAAATATTCATCGGCTTCTTCTAAATCTTCGCTGCTTTTATAATCTTCATCTTCATTATCGTCATCCAGATCGCCATCTTTTTCGATGATATCATCTAAATCATTTTGATTAAAATCATCATCGTCTTCCTCTTCGTCATTCTTAGTCAATCCATCTTCATCAATGACTCTTTCCTCGTTCGGAATATTTTCATTTCTGTTATAATCATTAGTTTCATGATTAATATCGATTAGAGTTTCTTCTTTATTTTGAAGATCGTCTTCCAGATTTTGATATTTATCATTGTCAAATAATTCTTCTATCGCAGTTTCTTTATTTCTATCTATCGGACCATCTTCGTCATGGTGAAAATTACGTTCTAACTGACCGTAGTTTTCGTTAGTTTCATTTTTCATAATATAAAAGTTTAAGGTTATTTTTATAATTGTTATACAAAGCTAGTGCTCAGGTACGCATAAACTCTTATAGAAAATTAAATACTACTTGTATAATTTTCAGCTGTTTGTAGACTTTTCAAACAAAAAAAACCGTTAGCATTTAGCTAACGGTTTTATATAAAATCTTACTTGAATTTAAAATTGTCTTGGATGGTTTACAGGATGAATTTCTTCTAAATCCTGATCAATATCTTCTTGTGCAGATAAGTCGGCATCGCGAAATAAACCGTCGTCCTCATCTTCTGGCTCATCATAAAGATCCAGTTTTTGATCTGCTTCTTCATGATCATCATCGTTGGTAACGGCATCGTCCTGATTTATAATTTGATCATCATCCGGAGAATTAAAATTTCTCGGGTGATGGCTATCTGCTTGTTCGTAAATACTAACATCATTTTCTGAATCCAGTTCTTGTAAATTAGTATCTGAATAATATTTTGTACCTAAAATTACATCTTGTTCGTAATGAGGGAAATTACCATTATTATCACTTGAAGTATTCATAATATATAGTTTAATGATTAATATATTACAAATGTAGCAGTAATAACTTCAGATTACTTATAGAAAAATATTTTGTAATTGTATAATTTACTGGTAATTAGAATAATAATGCTAAAATTTACTCTTCAAGATGTTAAGTTGATTTCTAATATTAATCCCTTGTACCTTTGCACTTCCTGTTTCATTGATTTCTGCCAATGACGGAATTTCAATATTAATCAATCTTCTGTTTTCTAACTTAGAATCAATTGAAAAAGAAGCGTTTAAATTTTTAATTCTAGTTTCTAATTTTGCAAAACTGATGATTTCCATGTAATTTTTAGAATCCGAGCCAAAACCATTATCTTCAACCGTAACGTTCAAATTACCATCAATAAAATTCAGCTGAACTTCTATTTCTGAAGCTTTTGCATATTTTATTGTGCTTGTAACTAATTCCTGGATAATTTTAAAAACCTCACATTGAAGCTGTTCACTGATTTCATTAACCTCTTTTTTAGGATAAGTCAAAAATGAAATTTTAAGCTGACAGGCTTCACCAATATTATTGAGATAAGATTCTAAAAATTCACAAAATCTATGTTGACTGAATTTCTTCGGAATCAGGTTAGGAGATAAGTTTTTAAATTGCTGATAGGTTTCTTCCAATCGCACATTAATAGTACTTATATTTTTTAAATTGCTATTATTCAGATGATTAATTTGCAGTTTTATAGATGCTAGTTTGCTGCCAATGGTATTAATCATTTCTTGCGAAACACGTACACGTTCTTTTTCCTCATCAATAATAAAAGCTTTTAACAGCATTAATTCCTGCTCCAGCAAAATAGTACTGAGCTCCTGTGAACTAAGCTCTGCCTGATGTTCATCTAATAAATTTTTAGTTTTTAAATACTTGTAATTTTGAAGTAAAAAACCAACGGTGAGAATAAAAATTGCAATAATAGCAATTAGAATATAGGGTTTATTTGATGCATTTTGAAAAGGTAAAATTGCGTTTTTATAAACGAGCAATTTTTTACTATTTTCAATATGTGCCTGAGCACTGAAAGATAAAAACGAGAACAACAATAAATGAAGCCTTTTGAAACAAAGTACCATACGTTTTAGTTTTTTAATCAATAAATAAAAAATTAGGTTAAAGTCTTGTAAATTTGGGATTTATAAGAATAAAGCAACCAAGCTTTGAACGCTAAAAATAGTATAAAAGGATTAATAAGAACTATTTTT
Organism: Flavobacterium chryseum; assembly: GCF_004362015.1. Taxonomy (GTDB): domain Bacteria; phylum Bacteroidota; class Bacteroidia; order Flavobacteriales; family Flavobacteriaceae; genus Flavobacterium. The sequence goes on along the minus strand of NZ_SNWW01000002.1, from coordinate 384,319 downwards.
AAGTACTTTTTTAAGGTGATTTTATGAAATAATTCATTTTCGTAAGAATTTTTATTCAATTGATTTTAAGCAAATTAGTATTTTAATTTTACTAAACATTTTAGTAAAAAATCTTATTTAAATAAAAAAGTCCATTTTAAGACAAAATGGACTTTGGTTTGTTTTGATTATTTCTATTTTATTTGGTTTTATTCGCTTCTTTTAATGCTTTTTTTAGGGCTTTCTTTTCTGCTTGTTTCTTTTCAAAATCTTCATGCGCAGATATTATTGTTTTTCCGGCTTCGAGAACAAAAATGATGTACACACCAACACCAATAAAAATGTAAATGATGTTAAAAACGACTCCAATAGTCGAAAAAGTTACCGCATGATCATACGGACTGTTCATCGAAAGCGTTCCCACAGAATAGGCGAGTGCTTTGAGAAATGGTAAATGTTCGACCAGCCAGAAGAACATCGTTCCTACAAGAATGAGTACAAATATTAAAAATCCTAAAGTTCGAAAAGTTTTATCGCTTCTTAATCTTTTAACGATATCAACAATAAATTTCCCTGTTAAAGCAAGTTCTATTAGCATATCTTTTTTGGTTTTAAGTAGTTCAATATTAGCGATTTATTTTTATATAACGAAATTTTTACTACATTTATATTAACATAATTTAACATAAATTATTTGACAACCCGTATTTAAAGGGAAAATAGTATTTATGGTATTTATTTTTTGATTTTTTTTGGTTAGTACTATTAAAATATTGGCAAGTTGATGTATATCAGCGATTTAATTAAAACAAAAAAATATGAATTATCGGTTACCTAAAAAAACACCTTTTCGATATCTAATGCTGACTTTAATTTTTTTAATTCCTGTTAAAATTTTGAGTCAGGCAGATAATTCAAATATCAAAATAATACGATTAGAAGAAGCACTTCAGCTTGGAAATCAAAATAACAGACAACTTAAAATAGCAAATACAGATGTTGCCATCGCGAATGAAAATGTCAGTCAGGCAAAAATGGCGAAAATTCCGCGTTTGAGTTTGGGCGCAGGATATACCTACATTGGAGATCCTAAATTATACGAAGGATTTTATGAGAGAAACATAACAGTAGATTACTATAACCATCGGGCTTTTGCTAATATAGTCTCCTCAATGCCCATTTATAGCGGCGGTGCAATAAACGATAAAATCGAGCAGCAAAAACTCATTTCCCAAATGCAGGAATCAATTGTAAAAATGACCGAGGCAGATGTAAAAAATGCAATAACAGAATACTATTTTACACTCGAAAAATTATACAGCCAAATTGAAGTAACCAAACAAAATATTATCAATACAGATCTTCGGTTAAAACAATTAAAATCGCGTGTTGATAACGGACAAAATCTTAAAAGTGATTTATTAAGAACCGAATTGCAGCAATCGAATTTTAAAGTTTCGGTTTTTCGAAATACAAATGATATCGAATTGGTAAGCAATTATTTAGACATATTAATTGGTCTTCCAACAAATACGATCTTAAAACCGGATGTGGTTGCAAATGTTAGTTTCGAAGAAGTAGATTTACAAAAAAGTATAACGGAAGCCTATCAAAACAGACAGGAAATAAAACGCGCTGAAATAAGCCTGAAACTTTCAGAATCAACTTTAGATATTACAAAAAGCGGCTTTAAACCTAATATAAGTACAAACCTTATTCTAAATACCGAATATCCCGCACAATGGCCTAATTATGTCAATATTATAAATTATTGGGCAGCAGGTATTTCGCTAAATTGGGATGTTTCGAGTTTTTACAATATAAAACATCGCATACGCGGAGATAAATTGCAAATCGATAAAAGCAATATTGCACTTGATGCCACAAAAGACCAAATCGAAAGAGAAGTAAAAACAGCTTACATCAAATATGCTGAAAGCAAGGAAAACATCAAAACGTATAAAAAAGATGTCGAGCTGTCTTTAAGCAATTATAAAATTGTAAAAAGCAGATATGATAATGATTTTGCTTTAATCAGCGATATGGTCGATGCTGAATTACAGTTGAATAACTCCAAAATTTCATTAGTTAATGCCAATTTAGATTTAATTATTCAATATTATTCCCTGCAGTTTGCAATGGGTAAACTCTAAAAAAAAGCTATTATGAGCGAAGAAAATGCACCAAACGGAGCCCTTCAGAAAGACAAAAAACGAAATACCATTTTAACGGTTCTTTCCTTTATTTTTCTGATTGCTGGAGGCTTCTGGATTATCAGCCTGTTTTTTGATTTTAGCAATTATGAAACTACCAATAATGCTCAGGTTCAGGCGTATATCAATAACGTTTCGGCACGCGCGACGGGGCATATCAAAGAAATTCGGTTTGAAACCAATCAATTGGTGCATAAAGGCGATACACTTATTATTTTAGACAATTCAGAATATTTAATTAAGGTAAAACAAGCCGAAGCCGATTTGGCAATAGCCGAAGGAAACCTGCATTCGATGGAACAAACAATTGTAACTTCATCATCAAATCAGGCTGCTACAAAAGAAAAATTAGCAGGAGATTTAGCAAGTCTTGAAAAAGCCCAAAAAGATTACCAGCGATTTAAAAACATGTATGCCGATTCTGCCGTAACAAAAAATCAATACGATCAGGTAGTTTCAAAATTACGTTCAGAAGAAGCTTATCTAAAAGCCGGAAAAAAAGGATTAGAAGCAAATAATTCGGTAACCAAACAAAGCAGCATCAATTTAGAAGCAGCCAGAGCAACCGTTGCCAGAAAAAAAGCAGATCTCGAGGCAGCAAAATTACAAGCGTCGTATACCAATATTATTGCTCCAGGTGATGGAATTGTTGGCGAACGCAATTTATCGATAGGAGAATTAATCAATGCAAATCAGGTTGTTGCCACAATTGTATTGAATCAGAAATTATGGGTTTCGGCGAATTTTAAAGAAACTCAAATCGAAAAAATAAAACAAGGACAGCAAGTTACCATTACGATTGATGCGCTTAACGGCAAAGAGTTTAAAGGAAAAGTTCTCGGTTTTTCTCCGGCAACAGGCGCTAAATTTTCGATGGTCGAACCCGATAATTCAACCGGAAATTTTGTAAAAATAACACAAAGAATTCCCGTAAAAATTGAATTTGAAGCCGATGCAAAAGCTTTAGAAGAAGTAAAACCAGGAATGAACGTAACGGTGGAAGTAAAAAAATAAAAGATGTTCGCAGGAAAAAAACGAAGCATTTTTACCCTCATAGGATTATATCTCCTGACGATTCCTTTTTTTAACGGACTGAACGTTACGACTTATGATAATTCTCAAATTCTCGGACATTTTGGTGCTTCGACAACGGTTTTTACGTATTCCATTTACATTTCTATTTTTGTTTTACTGGCTTTTATGCCTTTAGGATTAAAACTCGGAAAGCAAATTCCCGTACGCACGATGATTTTATCGGCTAGTTTTTTATCTATTATTTTCAATACGGCTTCTTTATTTGCGGTTAGTATTGAATGGTTTACGTTCTGGCGTTCACTTTTGGGAATTATTTCTGTTATTGGAATATTTGCTTCAATGGTTCCAATTTTATTAAAATACAATCCTGCTTTTAATATGGCGTTGCTGTACGGAATTCTTCAGTTTATTCAAAAAGGTAGTCAGCATGTTTATCAATATTTTGGCGCACATTTTACCAGTTTTTACAATTGGACATTCGGAATTTACTTTCTAAATATCAACTTTTTAATCTGTATTATTCTGGCCTGGTATTTTTATAAAGCGGATGTCGCGCCCATGAAAACGAAGTTTCAGTTTGATTGGTGCGGATGGATAATTATGATTGTATTTTTTACCATTATTCTTTTTCTAAGTGCCGAAGGACAAAGCAGAAACTGGTTTAACGATCCAAAAATAAGTTTAGCGGTTGCCTTATTATTTATCATTCTCGGAATTTATTTAATCCATACCCGTTTTACCGAAGATCCCATAATTGATCCCGAAGTTTACAAATATAAAAACGTAATTATAGGAGCTTTTTTAATGTTTTATATCGGAGTAATGAACGGAACCGGAAGCGTTATCACAGGTTATATGACTAATATTTTGGGTTTTGATTCTGTCTCAGGAGCGCGCACGCATTTGGCTTTGGTGATTGGTTTATGCATTTCAATTCCGTTATCCACCTATCTTTTATTCAAAAGAGTGTATTTGGCAACCATCTGGATAATGGGTTTTGGCTGTTACGGATTTTATCATATCATTCTCTTTTTCAGGTTTTATCCCGGAATAGATTCGGCTGATTTTTTTCTTCCTTTAGTATTCAAAGGCCTCGGAATGGGGTTTCTTTTTCCAATTTCACTATTATATATTTCAGAAGGAGTTCCGCCTAAATTAAGCGCCTCACGAATGATGACCGGAATTATTGCACAAGCTGTTTTTGCAGGTTTATTAGGAAGCGCGATTTTAGGGACCTGCATTTCTAATATGAATGTACAGCACAAAACAGGTCTTAGCCAGCAATTAACAGCCGTAAACCAATTGGCGCAGAAACAATTAACAAATACCAAAAGAAGTTTTTTAATGCGAGGATTATCCGAATCCGAAGCACAAAAGAGAGCCGAAAAAAGCCTTTCTAGTAAAACTTCTCAAGCCTCAATATTATTGGCGTACAAAGATATTTATCTGGTCATGTCAGCAGTTTGTTTTTTACCCATTTTTATAATTCTGCTTTTTAAACTTTGGCGACGACCACTTAGAAGAGTAGAGTTAGAGCCAATTCCAATTTAGAAAAAAGGTACACAAAAGACAGTAATTCGCTTAATCTGTGTACTCTGTGGAAAATCAAATCAATCCTTTAATTAAAATAAAATGAAAAATTCTAATCTACATAACCGTAAAGAACTCTTAGAAACCATTTTGCAATTCATTTTTATTTTTCTGATTGTTGGGTTTTGTTTCAAACTAATGCTGCCTTTTATTATGCCAATGATTTGGGCAACAATTTTAGCCATTATCTTTTATCCGTTTTTTAATTTTCTTCAAAGAATTTTAAGAGGAAGAAAAACGTTGGCATCGATTCTCATAACTGTTACAATTGTTGGATTATTGATTTTGCCTGTAATTTATTCTTTGAATTCGGCAACAAGCAATTTTTTAGAATTAAAAAACAGTTTCGAAACCGGAACGCTTAAAATACCGCCACCCGCAGCAACCATTAAAAATTGGCCAATAATAGGGCAGCCATTATTTGAATTTTTACATTCATTATCATCAGACCTGCAACATAGTTTATTAAAATATGATGTACAAATTAAGGCGATTTCAATGAAAATTATGGAAAGCGTTTTGAGTTCAGGAATGGCTTTTCTTCAGTTTATTTTATCCGTAATTATTGCCGGCGTTTTATTGGTATCAACAAGTGCCAAGAATTTAATCGTGAAATTTATTAAAAGAATTGCCGGAGATAAAGCAGATGAAATTTTGACAATTTCGGTTTCTACGATTCATCAGGTTGTAAAAGGAATAATTGGAGTTGCATTAATTCAAACCATTATTCAGGCTTTCGGACTTTATTTTGCCGGAATTCCGTACGCCGGAATATTTACTTTGCTGTGTCTTATCTTTTCTATTTTACAAATTGGACCCACTATTATTAATATTGGTGTCATTATTTTTATGTTTTCAACAGGCGATTCTGTTTATGCCATTTGCTGGACGATATTTTTTATCATCAGCGGACTTTCAGATAATATTTTAAAACCACTTTTATTGGGCAAAGGTGCTATGGTACCCATGCTTGTTATTTTTCTCGGTGTTATTGGCGGATTTATCATGTGAGGATTTATAGGCTTGTTTGTTGGCCCAATTATATTTTCAATTGGGTATAAATTATTTATCGCCTGGCTTGATGAAACTCCTGAAAGTGAAACTTTTAAAAACGAAAATTTTGAAACTGATCTTTCTGAAAATGATATTATTGTATAACTCAATTGACATCTTTTAAAACGTCAGCATTTTTAAGTTCTTTTTAAGTTTATTGTAAGTATTTGAAAATTAATTAAATAGATTTAAATAATTCGTTTTTAAAAACATCTTATTAAATAAGATTGATCCTGTACCAATATTCATTCGTAAATTAGTAGCCAAATTATACCACATGACAGTACTTACCTTTACTCTGATTATGATTTTGGGCGCTTTTTTGGCAGGATTTATAGGTTCATTATCAGGATTAGGCGGCGGAATAATTATTATACCGCTTTTAACCGTTTTTCTTGGGGTTGATATTCATTATGCAATTGGCGCAGCTTTGGTTTCGGTAATTGCAACTTCTTCAGGCTCTGCAGCGGCTTATGTAAAAGAGGGAATCACGAATATGCGTCTTGGAATTTTCCTTGAAATTGCCACAACAATTGGCGCTGTTTGCGGAGCTTTACTTTCTACTATTGCACCAACTTCTTTTATTGCCGTTTTATTCGGATTAACATTGATTTTCTCAGCCATTAATTCTTTAAGAAAAAAAGAAGAACATATCGTTTTAGAATCAAGTCCATTGGCTAAAAAACTAAGATTAGAAGGAACTTATCCCACTCACGATGGTGAAGTAGTGTATTACGGAACAAAAAATGTAATTGGCGGATTCAGTATGATGGGAATTGCCGGAATGATGTCCGGATTATTAGGAATTGGTTCCGGCGCTTTTAAGGTAATTGCTATGGATAATATTATGAGAATTCCGTTTAAAGTTTCAACCACAACCAGCAATTTTATGATGGGTGTTACCGCAATGGCTAGTTCTGTGATCTATATTCAAAAAGGATATATCGAACCCGGAATTTGTATGCCCGTTGTTATTGGCGTTTTATTTGGCGCGATGGCGGGAGCTAAAATACTGGTAAAAACAAACCCTAAAAAACTCCGAATCTTTTTTGCCTGTTTAATTTTTGTATTGGCATTGAACATGATTTATAACGGACTTAATGGAAAAATCTAAAGCTATGTTACAAGAAAAATTTGGAGAAAAAGATTTTCAAACTATTATAGGAAACTTGTTGCGCTACGGCGTTTGGATCTCGTTATCAGTCGCTTTTATTGGCGGCGTAATTTATTTATTGCATCACGGAAATTCCATCGAGGATTATTCGGTATTTAAAGAAAATGACCGAAATATTTTTGAAGTAATTGCTGATGTTTATAATGGAGTTATTCAGGGCAGGGGAGAATCGGTTATATTTTTTGGCGTGATACTGTTGTTTTTAACGCCTGTATTTCGCGTATTACTTTCACTATTTTCTTTTATTTTGGAGAAGGATTATTTGTACGTAGCCATTACTACAATTGTCATCGGAATTATAATATTGAGTATTTCATTTGGTTTTTCACATTAAAAAGGAGCAGAAGAAAAGTTATTTTCCAATAATTTTTTTCCTGTGTAAATCGCCCCAATCTTTCAATGCAAAAATAACATCTGATAAAGTTTTGCTGTGTTCTGTTGCTGCATATTCAACAGTAGGCGGAAACGTATCATAAACTGTTCTCGTTACAAGTTTGTTCACTTCCAGATCTTTAAGTTCTTTCGAAAGCATTTTATCGGTAATTCCGTTGATGTCTTTAGAAATCTCCTTGAATCGTTTTGGCCTGTTTGATAAAGTGATTAAAATAGGTAATTTCCATCTTCCGCTCAAAACTTCCAAGGCATCTCTAACCGGAAGCAGCGCAGCCAGACATTCTTCTTGCTGGTGCTCTAATACGTTCGTTTTTTTCGTTGTCATATGCACTAATTTGTGTTACTATCTTCCAGGATAGCGCTATCCTCCGGGATAGTACTATAAAAGAGATAGTAAATGTAGATAAGTTTGTATCATAAACAAAATAATAATAAGTTATGAGCAAAAAAGTGCTGAATATAGTAACAAGTATCAAAGGCGATGCTTCATTTAGTAATAAATTATCTAATGCTGTTCTCGAAAAATTAGAGAAAGTATATGGTGAAATACAACTGCAAACAATTGATCTTTCAAAAACACCGTCACCATATCTTGACCAGTTAAATTGAGGTGCATTTTTTACACCTGCAGAAGCGCATACTGAAACACAAAAAGAAGCGATTCAATATTCTAATAACACCATTAGCAATTTATTAGAAGCTGACATTATTGTGATTGGTGTTCCGGTTTACAATTTTGGAATTCCCGCAGTATTAAAAGGCTGGATCGATCAGGTTGCCAGAGCTGGTGCAACTTTTACTTATGGAGATGGTACACCAAAGGGTTTAGTAATCAATAAAAAAGTATATTTATCTATTGCATCAGGAGCTGTATTTTCTGAGGGACCATACAAAGCTTACGATTTTTCAGAACCGTATTTACGTGCTGTACTTGGTTTTTTAGGCATGACAGATATTACTGTTTTCCGCGTAGAAGGAACCGCAATTCCTGATTTAGCAGAAGGCGCTTTGCCAAAAGCCTTAGCAAGTGTCGAAGAATTTGCTTTTTAATTTTCAAATAATATAAAATCCAGACGTTTTTCTGGATTTTTATTTAATCAAAAGTAAAATTAGCCTCGACTTACACAATTTTTCACTAATTGATGGTTTACGCGCAAATAATTTATAATTAATTGAAAATTAACACATTAAATGAATTCGTCTGTTTTTTAACGAAAAACTACGTTTTTATGCAAGAATAAAAAACAGCATATTTTTTATCAAATAAAGAAATGTTAATAACTTTTAGAAATCTAGATTTCATAAGCTATCGCGAAAACATTTTTGTTAATAATAAGTATTATAGTATTAAATTTTACATAATTGTACGAAAAATTTACATTATTTTAATGTTTGAATGAAATTATTCATATACATTTGGGAAATTACTTATTAATATTTAGAAACCCAAATTTTATGAAAAAAGTTTTATTATTAGCCCTTGCGCTAAATTTTGTAGCCTGCTCTACAGACAACAATGAAGACAATTCTGTTGAAACAGCAAAAGTAACGACCAGTACTTTTAATGCTAATCCTAGTCCTGATGATTATCGAAAAGCTAATGATGCTAATTTTGTTAAAGACGAAAAAGCTTTATTAGAACAGGCAAATATTACAAAGAAAACAGCTGCGGTATGGGTTAATGCTACTATTCCAGATGCTAATTTAAGAGCAGCATTAATAAATATTGGAGCAGGCGATGCAAATGACGGAACTCCAAACGACAATACTATTAATATTGATAAAACGCGCGGTGGTCTTTATCTTGCTGGAGCTAATATTAGTGATGCAACAGGTTTACAAGCATTTACTTCTTTATCTCAGTTGATTATCAATGGAAATAATTTAACAAGTTTAAACGTTTCAGGTATACCTACTTTAACCTGGTTAGAATGCCAGTACAACCAACTGACAACTTTAAACCTTACATCAAATACCAACTTAACACAAATTTGGTGTCACAATAACCTGCTTACAAGTTTATCGCTTCCTGCAAATGTTAGCGGTCTTTGGGGATTATGGTGTTACGGTAATCAATTGTCTACATTAAATCTTAATGGAAATGTTAACCTGACAAGTTTATTTGTACAAATTAACAATTTTTCTACCTTGTCTACAGCTTCGTTAACTTCATTAAAAATGGTAAACCTTTCTTATAATAAATGGGTGACTTTAAACTATAGTACAAATTCACAATTAAATTGTTTCTGGTGTTATAACAACACATTGCTAACGGATATTAATCTTAAAAACGGTAATAATGCAGCAATTACTATTGTTGATTTTTCCGGAAACACAAAACGACCAGCTATACATGTTGATGCGAACTTTGTAGCACAAGCACCTATACTATGGACTCCAAGCGGAGGTTCAGTTTATCAATTGTAATTTCACTCATCAAATAAAAAAAATCCAGACATTTGTCTGGATTTTTTGTTTTTTAACTGAGATGGTTTTTTAAACAAATGGAAACATAAATTTTAAACTTGATAGAAAAGATGTCTTAAACTTATATTTCCTTATATAACTTATATGGTTTGAACTAAAACAAACCTACAAGGTTTTGAAAACGTTGCAGGACCGCATAATTAGCCATTAATAATTAACCATTCATAATTATTTTTCAATAATCATCGTAATTCCCTGGCCGCCTGCCGCGCAAATCGAAATAAAACCTTTTCCAGAACCTTTTTCGTTTAATAATTTTGCCATAACGCCAATAATCCTTCCGCCAGTGGCAGCAAACGGGTGTGCTGCGGCCAAACTGCTTCCTTTTACATTCAGTTTGCTTCTGTCGATGACGCCGAGTGGTTTTTTAAGACCTATTTCAGCACTAAGTTCAGGGCTTTCCCAAATTTTTAAAGTGGCCAAAACCTGAGCGGCAAAAGCTTCGTGAATTTCATAATAATCAAAATCCTGTAACGTTAAGTTTGCTTTTTCGAGCATTCTGGATGCAGCAAATAAAGGCGCTAATAATAAGTTTTGCTGGTTTTTTACATATTCAATGGCAGCTACTTCTGCGTGCGTGATGTACGCTAAAATAGGTAATCCGTTTTCTTTAGCCCATTCTTCGCTTGCCAATAAAATACTCGAAGCGCCATCTGTAAGCGGCGTTGAATTTCCTGCTGTTAATGTTCCGTTTACTTTATCAAAAGCCGGAGCTAATTTCGCTAACTTTTCTAACGTACTGTCTTTTCTAAGATTATTATCTCTGTCAAGTCCGTTAAAAGGTGTAATCATATCATCAAAAAAACCTTCATCATAGGCTTTTGCCATATTCAAATGACTTTTTAACGCCAACTCATCCTGGTCTTCTCTCGGAATTTTATAATATTTGGCCGTAATTTCAGTATGTCCACCCATCGAAAGTCCGGTTTGGGCTTCTTCATTTCTTGGAACTAATGGCGAAAGATCTTTAGGTCTTAGTTTTAAAAACAATTTTATTTTTTCGCCCAATGATTTTGCTTTTCTCGCCTGAAGTAATATTTTTCTAAGATTTTCGCTCACCGCAATTGGCATATCACTAATAGAATCTACGCCGCACGCAATTCCGGATTCGATCTGGCCGAGCGCAATTTTATTGGCAATATAAATAGCACTTTCAATTCCTGTATCACAAGCTTGTTGCAAATCGCAGGCTGGAGTTGCAGGATCAAGAGAAGTTCTCATTACAGATTCCCGAATCAAATTATTATCAGACACATGTTTGATTACAGCACCGCCAACAACTTCTCCAAGCAATTTTCCCTGAAGATTATATTTATTGATAAGACCATCAAGAGTAGCGGTCATCATTTGTAAATTACTAACGTCTGAATAAAAAGTGTTTGCCCTTGCAAAAGGAATTCGGTTATAACCTACAATAGCAACTCTTCTAATATTACCCTGATTTTCCATCTTGTTATTTTTAAATTTATATTGTCTGTTTTACTTTATTTGGCACTAAAAGTATAATTATAAATAATTAGTATTATACATTTAAATAATGAGAATTTATAACGCTAAATTTACCATTTAAATCCTGTTTACGAAACATGCATTTCTTTATTTTCGACATTAAATACAAAGTTAAAATTTGTTTTACAGCTATTTTTAAATAACTAAATAAGTTCTATCTAAAAAGATTAAAAAAAGTTTTTGTATAATAAAAAGCAGCAGGAATTAGCAATATTTCGTAAATTGAAATCCGTTAAAAAGAATTTTACCAAAATTAATATATAGAAAAAAGATGCCGGAAATAAAATTAAAACTAGACGAAAAGCAGCATGGAGGTTTTCAATTAATTGAAAATGAGGAAAAAATAGGCGAAATGGTGCTTAGTATTTCAGGTACAATCCTGACAGTTTATCATACAGAAGTTGATGAAAAATACAACGGAAAAGGATATGCAAAATTGCTTTTGGATGCCATGGTTGCTTATGTTCGCGAACATAAATATACTGTAAAACCACTTTGTCCGTATGTTTTTGCACAATTTACAAGACATCCGGATGAATATGCTGACATCTGGCAAAAGTGATATTAAAAAAAAGCCTTCAAATAATTTGAAGGCTTTTTGATTTTCAGAAGAAGCTCTTTTTATGATGAAAAAGTTAATCCTTTAGCTTTAAAATTACTAAACATAACTTGTCTTGCTGTACTAACAGTTTCTTCGGTACGGTAAATACTGCACCAGAATTTGACCAGGATTTTGAATTTTCCGTCAGAAATAGCAGTGTAATAAATCTGAGAAGGTTTAGCATTATTTACTAACGGAAGATTTTCTAAAGATTCATTTATAATAATATTAATGTCTTCAGGATCAATATCTCCGGTAACTTCAATCGAAATTTCTACCAATTTAAAATTGTCAGTATACGTCCAGTTTGTGATGTTTTGAGATAATAAATTTCCATTCGGAATAATGATTTCGGCACCATTTGGAGCATTGATTTTCGTTGTACGAAGTCCCATCGATTTTACACGGCCAGATTCAGAACTTATATCAATAACATCCCCAATTTGAATTGGTTTATCAAAAATTAAAATAATACCCGAAACAAAGTTGTTTACCACATTTTGCAATCCAAGTCCAACACCGACACCTAAAGCTCCTAAAAGAATACTTAATTTATCCAAAGGCATTCCGGATGCAGCAACGGCCAAAAGATAACCTACAATTAAGACAACCAGTCGCGTAATTAGTAATTTAGAATGTTGTCTTTTATTAATGTTTTCTTCGTTTTCATCATCAATTTCACCAAAAAAGTACGCTACATATTTCTGCAATAAATGCGCTGTCCAGATAATAATAAAGAACAATACAATATTTCCTAACGTAAATGTAATGCTGCCAATTGTATTAGGATGCGTAAGCACTGATCCTAATGAAGTATGTAAAGATTCCCAAATATTTAAATTGGAAGCAATTACCACAAGCCACATATAACTTATAACGATGATAAATGGTTTTTTTAGCGTATCAGATAAACTTTCGTGATCAAAAAGTTTTTCGATATCACGTTTAAGTCTAGTTGTATATATCTGTAAAATAATGATTTCCAGAATAATTTTCAGCAAAACACTAAGTGCTACAATTTGTGTAAGCGATATAAAAGCGGTTAAACTAAGCATATTAGAAAGAGAAACTCTTCCGAAAATATTGTAAAGTATAGACAAACCGTTTAATACAATAAAAATAACACTGGCCCATTTAAAGAAACCTTTTATATATAATTGATCTTTAATGCTTCTGATTTGCACCAAACCATAACGAATTCCAAAAATATTAATCGCAATAAAACAACAACGCTGAAATAAACCAACTCCAATAAATAAATCAAGGAAACAAAGTGCAAAGAACAATCCTAAAAGCAACAGCCAGTTTCGCATTGATTTTCCTGACCATTTATTTTTGAAAAGTACCGTAATGCTCGCAAGTAAAATAAGATGAAGCATTTCTATAAAAAATGCCGGAGCGTATAAATTGCCAACAATGGCAATATTAAGACCAATTACAATAACCGGAATTATGATGCCTCTGTTAAGATATTTAAAATTAAAAGAAGTAAGTTTATCCAGGTGACCTTTTTCTTTTAAATAATTTAGATTGCGTTTTATGTACCAACCCAAAATTCCCATTAAAAAAGCCAAAGTAATCAGTCCGCCAGCACGATAGCTCAAATAATAAGAGGCAACACTTTCTTCAATAATTATTTTTGATTTGATATTTTGGCCAACTTGTTTTTTAGGAATAGAATCGTTGATACTCCATAAAAAAGGATATTCTTTTTTAAGCATACTAATTCCAGACTTCTCAAGCTTGCCCTCTACAGTAATTAAAGCATTCGAAACTGCAATTTTTCGCTGAACAGTTAATCGTTTATTGCTATTTAAAATCCCCTGATTTTTAGTCATCAGGCTATCTGTTGCTTTGTATCTTTTTCTAAGATTTCCAAATTCTTTTTTAAACTGCTTACGCTTTATAGTGTCTTTTACAAGACTCATTAAAGTTTTATCTTTACGAAGCTCAATAAATCGGGCTTTAATTTTTTCAAGATTCTGATTGCGTAAATTGATATCATTATTCTGATCGTCAAGTTCCTGCTGAATTTCTTTCAGTACAATACGATACATTTGCTGGTTTCGCACGTTCGGATTTGCACCGCTCAAACTGTTTAAAATTAAATCGAGTTTGCTTTGTGTTCTTCTTATTTCTCCAAATAAATGGTGACTTGCGCCATCAAAATCGGCATCATTATAAGCAGATTCCATTACAGCGCCGGCTTTTTCAATTGCCATCAAATAATCGCTGTCTGTTGTGGTTTCTTCAAATAGTTTTGATTTGCTGCCTGTTTTAGAACTTTTATTTTTTATGCTATCCGTTTTTAAACTATCTTTTTTTGGAACAGCGTTTTGCGAGTAAGAATGTGATGCAAAGAGCAACACGGTAAGTAAGGCTAATAAAATAGAATTTTTCTTTTGCATCATAATTTTAAGAATGAGTTTGGGTGCTCAAATTTAATTTTTTTTAACTGACATTTGGTGTTGTTGTGATAAGATTATAACAATTAAAAATTAATAATTAAAAAATGAAAAAGTCCAATTGATGTAATTGGACTTTTTTATTTAATAAGCTGAGGCATTTAAATTCCAAATTCTATTTTAAAGTAGTTGTTTTAATTTTAGCTCTCCAATAAAAATAAACGGTTAAAGTATTTAAACAAACGAATATCCAGAGAATGGGATTATTGAAAAAAGTTTGATAATTTCCCCGTTTGGAATTTCAATAAACGGAACTGTTATTAAAATATCCAACAACAATGCCGTTAATGACATAATTAATCCAATAACAAAGCCGTGAGTTTTACGGCCTGTTTTATAATAAAATTTCGCGCTTTCATTAGCATAAAAAACAAGTAACATCATAACCAATGCGGCTTGCAGGTTGAGTGAACTGTTTACTAACGGAACAAAACTGAGAATATAAAACGAAATACTTACACTAATCCAAACCAATATGCCGGGCAAAAGAATTTTTAAATAATTCATAAGAAGAATTTTAAACATTTATCGCATTCCAGATTCCGGTTTTCGCAGTTTCCTTTGCATAAGTTTCAAAATCAGTTGGTTTTCTGCCTAATACTTTTTCAATGTCATTTGTAATTTGAGAATTTCTTCCGTCTAAAACTTGTTCAAAAAGATAGTTAACCAACCAAATATGATCTTCCGGAATTTGATATTCCCGCAACATTTGTTTGTATTCTTCCAGCGTTACTGCCTGAAATTGAATCTCTTTATGAGTTGCTTTTGCAATTTCGGCAACAGCTTCAGGAAAAGTTAACAATTTTGGACCCGTAAGTTCGTAGGTTTGATTGTTATGATCGTGCAAAAGACATTCTACAACTACATCGGTAATATCATTTGCATCTGTAAAAGGCTCAAGTGCTTCTGCTCTTGGTAAAGCTACAAAACCGGCTAAAATAGGTTCCAGGAAAAAGCTCTCGCTAAAGTTTTGGTTAAACCAGCTTGCTCTTACAATCGTCCAGTTTTTGGCTGTGTTTTTTATAATTTCTTCGCAAAGCTGGGCTTCTTTTTCGCCTCTTCCGGATAATAAAACCATTTTTTGAACGCCAAGGTTGGTGGCTAGAGTTGCAAATTGCTGAATAATTTCTGCAGCAGCAGGAACAGCTAAATCGGGCTGAAAAGTAATGTAAACCGAATCTATTTCGTGTAAAACGGCATACCAGGTTGCTGGATTTTCCCAATCAAAAGGCTGTGCTGCATTTCTGGAACCAATTCTGATTACTGCTTCGTCTATTTTTTGCAAACGCTCAATAACTCTGCTTCCTGTTTTTCCGTTAGCACCAAGTACTAAAATGTTCTTATTTTTCATATCAATATTTTTAAAAGTGAATACTGATACAAAGGTGTTTAAGAATACATCAAATCATTTGTTGCAAAAGAATTACGATTTGTTTGAAAAGCATTTTTGTTTGATATCATTTGGTCGGGCACCAAATTTTTTATGAAAAGCATTCGAAAAAGAACTAAGACTTTCGTAACCCACTTCCCATGCGGCTTCCTGAACCGTTTTATCGCTTTGCTGCAGCAATTCATAAGCTTTGTTAAGGCGTTCTTCCTGAACATATTTAAAAACCGGAATTCCGAACAGCTCTTTAAAGTTCTTTTTCAATTTACTACTGTTCAGTCCAACCATTTTAGAAAGCTGGGTAATCGATGGCGGTTGAGAAAAGTTATGCGTAACAATTTCTTTGGCCTGAAAAAGTTTGTTTTTATCTTTTTCTGAAAAAACATCCTTTTGATCACTCGCCAATAATCCAAAAAAGTGTGCAAGAAGCTCGCTGATTTGACTTTTCAAAAATAATAATCGTGTATTTCCGGTATAAGTAGTATTGAAAATTTTTTGAACGGCGAGTTGCATATCAAGTGTCATGTAAAACGATGGGCCTTTTACAAAATGTTCCTGCGGATTTAATAAATCAGGCAAATGTTTTTCGAAAATTTCCTTTTCTGCCTGCGATAATAAATGCATGTTTTTTAATTTTGAGAAAATGCTAATCGACTGTAACGGTTTATCAGGTTCAATTTTATGAGAGAATTCTACTTTCTGATTTCCAAAAAAGCAAATAGCCAAACCTGTTGTATTGGTTAAGTATTTCGTTTGCTGGTTGTGTTTTATTTCTAATTCGACATTGCCGGAACCATAAAAAGCAAATCCAACAGCATCGCCATCGATCTCGCATTTCTGAACAAATGTTTTCGTTGCATTCGATTGCTCAATCAAAACTATAAAATCATTCAATTCAATAATATCCGTTGTCATATTTATTAGTTTATGATTTTAATCTCAGACGTTAAAAGTAGAAATAAGTTTTAATTTTCAGCCTCTTATCATGCAAAAAAACAAATCTGATACTAATTATAAAATTGATCTTTTGATGGGTTTATTGTTTTTCAAAAATAGGATTTCAATAGTTTTTCTTGTTTCAAAATAGCGCAATTGATGTTTCATTTTATAGCATGAAACATGTTTGTAAAATATTGTATGCTTGTTATTCCTAATTTAGATTTATCAAAATATAACGTTCCGGTTTGTTTTATACTGTTTGTATTTTTTAGTCCCAAATACTACACTAAATTTTTAATACAAAATCATATTTATATGTCCCTTCCCAACGAATTATACAGTGCGAAATTTGCAGATTATCTTGATTCTCTTAAGATTTTATACTTAGTAGATGATAAGTTTAAAGTAATATGCGATGATTATTGTAAGAGTAAAGTGAATACTGAAAAATACAAAAAAAAATTTGAGAAAAACTTTCATAACAAATTACAATCTGAGAATTTGTCTAAAGAACTGGAAGAAGAGATATTGATTTATCTGATAAGAAAAGAATAAATATCAAAGTAAATAAAACTTTAAAGTAATAAATTAAGTTATGAAAAAGATACTCCAGAACCTGGTAATATTGAGTTTTGCTGTAATTTTGTTGTCCTGCAAAAAGGATAAAAAAGATGAAAATATTGCCGGAGTTGTAAAACAATCGGCTGCTGATTCTATTGGCACAACTGATATTGGCTGGCCACGCGAAGTAACAAATGATGGAGCAAAACTGGTTTATTATCAGCCACAAGTTGATCAGTGGAGAGATTTTAAACAGTTAACTGCGCAAATTGCCTTTTCGCTAACGCCAAAAGACGGAAAAGAAGTTTTAGGAGTTGCTTCTTTGCAGGCAGAAACTATGGTCGATAAAGATTCTCATAATGTATTCTTTAAAAATGTGGAAGCAACTGGTGTAAGATTTCCTGCTCTCGATGAAAAACAAACACCTCAGATGGAGAAATTATTTAAAGAATTGCTGCCAAAAAGCGGAAATCCGATTGGTTTAGATCGAGTTATGGCAGATTTAGCAAATTCTAAAAGTCCTGATAAAGGTGTAGCTGTTAAAAATGATCCTCCCGTAATTTTTTACAGTGCAAGCCCGTCCATATTATTGATTGTTCAGGGCGAACCGGTTTTAGCTCCGGTAGAAAAAACGAATTTGAGCTATGTTGTAAATACCAATTGGGATTTATTTTATGATAAATCTTCAAAAAAATATTATTTGCTGGCAGAAAATGTATGGCTTACTGCTACCGATTTAAAAGGAAAATGGACCAAAACCCAAAGTTTACCAAAGGAAATGAGCAATTTGCCATCCGATCAAAATTTTGATGATGTCAAGAAAATGGTTCCGGCAAAGGCTGTTAATGTAGATTTGCAGGTTTTCTATAGCAATAAACCGGCTGAACTTATTGCAGTAAACGGAGCTCCAAAATTTTTAAAAATTCCGGACACGCAATTAATGTATATTGATAATACGGATAATGATATTTTTGCCGATCAAAAAGACGGGCAATATTATGTATTGCTTTCTGGCAGATGGTTTAAATCGAAGGAATTAACTGGACCCTGGAGTTATGCAACAACAAGCTTACCGGCTGATTTTGCAAAAATTCCCAAAGATTCTCCTCGTGCTAATGTATTAGCTTCTGTTCCGGGAACAGAAGAAGCTTCAGATGCTGTATTGCTTGCTCAGGTACCTACAACAGCCATTATAAAAAAAGCTGACGCCGAAGCTAAAGCAAAAGTCAATTATGACGGAACACCACAATTTAAACCCATTGAAGGAACATCACTTCAATACGCCAGCAATACGCAGGAGAGGGTAATAAAAGTAGGCGATATGTACTATTTGTGTTTTCAGGCGGTTTGGTTCATGTCAACAACTCCTAATGGACCATGGAAAGTAACAAATTCAGTCCCGAAAGAAATTTATACAATTCCGCCAAGTTCGCCCGTTTATAATGTAACCTATGTTACACAAAATGTAACCGATACAACAGTAGAAAGCAGTACAACAGCAGGTTATTTCGGAGCGTTTATTGTGGGTGCAATGTTTGGAGCCGTACTTACTTACGGAACCGGATTTTATTATCCGCCGTATTTATTCTATGGTCCGATGTATCCCATTTACCGCCCATGGCCTTGTACTTATGGCGTTGGAGCCGTTTATAACCCATGGACGGGCGGTTGGGCGGCAGGAAGATCTGTTTATGGCCCTTACGGATCAGCAGGAACCTCAGCCTGGTATAATCCTGCAACCGGAAGATACGGTCGTTCTGCAAGCGTTCAGGGTTGGTATGGCGGACGTACCGTAGCGCATTCATACAATCCGTGGACAGGAAATTATGCAGCCACAGCGCAAGGTCATAATGCATACGCACAATGGGGACATTCTGCAGCTACCAACGGCCGTGACTGGGTTCAGTCCGGACATATTACTACCAGACACGGAACTGCTATTGGCTATAAAACATCAAGCGGAAATGAAGGTGTAATTACGCATCACAGAGGTGGAGGAACTACAATTCGTACCAATAATAATTTGTATGCAGGGCATGACGGTCATGTTTATAAAAAAGATGCTAACGGAAATTGGAGCCATTATAATAATGGAAATGGTGGCTGGACTCAAGCAGGAACGCTGGGTTCTACACACAATTCCGGAGAAAAAATGCAGCGTCCTGCAGATAAAATTCAAAATAATAACCTGGATTTACAAAAAGCAGACAGAGTGTTAGGTTCGCCCAATAAACCTCTTGGAGAGCCGGGTCGCGCCAGCACTATTGATGGTCTTAATCGATCTGATCTTGCAAGAAACAGAGGAGAAACGCAAACCCGAAATTTTCAAAACTTTCAACGTTCCGGAGGTGGAATTGGTGGAGGCGGTGGCCTTAGAGGCGGCGGTTTCAGAGGAAGAAGATAAATTATTAATTCAGAAAAACAGCGTTTAGAGACTACGATTCTAAACGCTGTTTTTTATTTAAAAGTTCCAATTCTGCAATGATTTGTTTTTTCATAATAGTATGAATATAATCTTTGGCTTCGGCATAAGAAATAGCATATTTGCGTGGAATATCTTGTAAATGAGAAGGAAAAGAAGCTACTATTTTATCGTAATAAACGTCTAATTCTTTTTCATCCGGCATTTCAAATTTTAAACGTATTTGAAAACGTCTTAATAAAGCAGTATCAATACTATGATAATGATTGGTGGCACAAATAAGTAAACTTTCATTAGGCAAATAATCAATCAATTGAATGATAGTATTTACGAGACGTCGCATTTCGCCAACATCCTTGTCATCGCTGTCGCGGCTTTTTCCTATCTGGTCAAATTCATCTAAAAATAAAACTGCTTTTTCACGAATCGCCTTATCAAAAATGGCTTTTATGTTTTTAGAAGTTTCACCAATTCGTGCATTTATCAAAGTACTTAAATTGATAATTACAATGTTCTTATCCAAAGCAGTTGCAATCGCTTTTGCTGTTGTTGTTTTACCGCAGCCCGAATGTCCGTACAGTAAAATTTTATGATCAACTTTAAGATTGTACTTTTTTAATTCCTCAATATATTGATGTTCCTTAATGGTTTGCGCTAAAGCAGATTTATTTTCATCACTAAAAAGTAAATCACTCAATGCTATTTTTTCGGTATCGTTTACGGTAAGTTCGTACAAATTCATTTGAGTTTTTATTTGGTGCAAAATTAGATTTTATTCTGCAATATTCTCGTTCCAGATTTCTTTTCCCAAAAACCGATTTCCAAAGATTGATGTTCCAACTCTAACAAGATTAGAACCTTCGGCTATAGCCAATTCTAAATCTTGCGACATTCCCATAGAAAGTTTTAAATCAGAAATGCCTTCAATTTCTTCCTGATAAATCAGATCTCTGATTTCTCTTAACAAACGAAGAGAAGGGAGCATTTTTTCTTTTTCTACATCTAATAAACCAATAGTCATTAAGCCTTTGATTTTTAAGGTTTCGTATTTTTTAATTTCTTTAATAAATGAAATAACTTCTTTTGGAGGCAAACCAAATTTACTTGCTTCAAACGAAGTATTTACCTGAATAAAAACGTCCAGATTTCTGCCTTCCTTTTGTAATTGTTTATCTAATTCCTGCGCAAGACTTATTCGGTCAAGTGATTGAATGCAAGTCACATATTTTAAAACATCTTTAATTTTATTGGTTTGCAAATGACCAATAAAATGACGTTCAATATTTAAATGCCGCAAATCAGAATCTTTATCGCGTAATTCCTGCATTTTATTTTCGCCAAGTAAATGTTCTCCAGCTTCAATTGCAATTCTGATTATTTCGGCAGGAACGGTTTTAGTTGCTAACAAAAGCTGAACATCTGATGCATTTCTGCCAGAAATTTTACAGGCATTTTCGATACGATCGTGAACCTGTTTCAAATTAAAAAGGATATCGTCTTTCATAGTGCAAAATTACAAATGATCTGGAATGTAAATACAATCCAGTTTGTTCTATTTTGAATGGTCCAGTTTGATGTGTTCTTTAATAAATTGAAAATTGTA
The DNA here is from genome assembly GCF_004362015.1 of Flavobacterium chryseum. Lineage (GTDB taxonomy): Bacteria > Bacteroidota > Bacteroidia > Flavobacteriales > Flavobacteriaceae > Flavobacterium. Next base: position 362,908 of record NZ_SNWW01000002.1, on the reverse strand, counting down.
ACTGGACCAGTAAGCTGTTATAAATGACAAAACTGGATGATTTTATGGTTAGGTATCCTGACTAATTTTGTCCTGTCAATAAAGTTTAACTAAAAACAAAACACAATGAGCAAATCGATTTTTTACCACGCAGGATGTCCAGTTTGTATCAGCGCAGAACACGACATTTTAAATTTAATTAATTCTTCGAATGTTGAAATAGTCAACATTGGAACAGACAGAAGCAGAATCGCCGATGCGCAACAAGCAGGTGTAAAATCAGTTCCGGCATTGGTAACGCCAACCGGAAATGTATTGCATATCAATTTTGGTGCTTCTATGGAAGATGTAATTGGTTAAATGTGATTACGCAGCTTCTGTCATTTCGACGGAGGAGAAATCACATAAAGTATTCCTCATGCAAAATCGCCAATCTTTGTCGAGTTACACATGTGATTTCTCCTTTCGTCGAAATGACACAATACTTAAAAACTAAATAAAAAAACTATAAATAATATGAAAGTAGCAGTATGGGATACATATGTAACCCGAAAAGACGGAAAAATTATGCATTTTGATATTCTTGTTGATGAGGATAATTATGATGCCAGCCAGGTTTTTGAATATGGTAAAAGTTACCTTAAAACAGTTTTACAGGAAGGTCAGCCTTTGACCGCCAACGAATGCAGATTTTGCCATATTGATCAGGCGCCTGCAGAAGTAGAAAATGAAATACTTAAAAACGGTTTTTCGATTATTGAAATGGAAAACTGTTACTAATGATTCTCTTTTAGGATTATTAATTCAATAGACTGAAAGTGGGGGCTTTCAGTCTATTTTTATTTGTTATAATAGTATGAAAAACATTTTTAATTTAGAAATGCAAAACAACAATTTAGACGGAAAAATTGTGGCTGGTTTCGAACGCTTGTCTCAGGTTTTCAGGGTTTTATTATGGGAAAAAGCCAAAAAATATGATTTGAGTCCAATACAGATTCAGCTTTTGATCTTTATAAAACATCATTACGGAAACAAATCAACAGTAAGTTATCTGGCGAAAGAATTTAATCTGACAAAAGCTACCGTTAGCGATACGATTAAGATTTTAGAACAGAAAAAATATATAGTTAAAGAGGCGAATAGCAGCGATTCAAGAAGTTATACAATTGTATTAACTGCTAGAGGTTTAGAAATTGTTTTGGTAACAGAAGATTTTACAGATCCTTTGTATGATATTGTAACAGAAACATCTGAAAATGATAAAGTTGTTTTATGGCAGAACATTAGTGCTCTAATTCAGCAACTGCATACTTTGCAAGTTATTAATGTGCAGAGTACCTGTTATAATTGCCATTATTTTTCGCAACAAAACGGAAGCAATCATTGTAAATTGATGGAAATAAAATTAGAAACCGCTGACATTAAACTGGATTGTCACGATCATAAACCCGCACGTTTATAAGTATTTGGCAAGGGTTAAAATTCCTTCTTCCATTTGTTGTTCTGTAAGTGAGGCATATCCTAATCGAAATCCTGATACCGGATTGCCAAAACTAAACTTATCCGGATTCATGATTTTGATGCCTTTGCTACGCAATTCTTCGCAAACTTTTTTGGCATCAATATTTTTATTCGGAACCATCCAAAAGGCTAAACCTCCTTCGGGTTTTGTAAAAGTAATTTTATCTTTAAGATGAAGATGGCAAAGCGTTTCAAAATGATCTCTTTTTGCCTTATAGATCAGGTTTGTTTTTTTAAGATGCCTTTTGATTTTACCTTCATTGATAAGATGTAAAATGGCTTCTTCCATAATGTTATCTCCTTGTACATCAATTATTCTACGGTGATTGGCAATTTTCTGAATGTTTTCAGATGAACTGGCAACATAACCTATACGCAATGCCGGAGCAACAATTTTGCTTAAAGTACCAATGTATACAAAGTTTTTGGCATTGGCGTAACTCGAAATGGGCAAAATGGGACGTTGCCCAAAATGGAATTCATGATCATAATCGTCTTCGATAATTGTAAATCCGTATTGATTGGATAAGTCAATAAGTTTCAGTCTTTTTTTCAGACTCATCGTAACCGTAGTAGGAAATTGATGGTGTGGCGTAACGTAGATTGCTTTTACATTTTGTTTTTTTTTGAGATGATTTTCAACCTCATCCAAATCTAAACCATCTGTAGTAACATTTACAGGAAGTAAACTGGCACCGGCATTTTCAAACGCTTCCCAGGCAGGTTTATAACCCGGATTTTCGATCATTACAAAATCTCCTTTCGAGAGTAAACAATGCGCCGCGAGATACATTGCCATCTGGCTGCCGCGCGTAATGCAAATTTCGTCGAGCGAAACATTCATACCTCTTTTAAAATTCAGCATTTGCACTATGGCTTTTCTAAATTCGATATTTCCCAATTCATTGCTGTAGCCCATAATTTGCCAACGCGATTTTCTGTTGAAAATTTCCCTGTAAGCGCGTGCCAGATCATTCATAGGGGCGAGGCGGCTGTCTGGAAGTCCGTCATCAAAAATAAGATGTGGTTTTAAATCTTCAACTGTATTATTGATTTGTTCTGTCGCTTTTTTATTCGGAATAATTTCGGGTAAAATATCAGCAATAAAAGTACCTTTTCGATCCATCGTAATCACCCAGCCTTCGGCAATAAGTACGTCCAGAGCTTCAATTACTGTATTTCTGTTCACATTTAAAAGTCCGGCCAACTGTCGGCTTCCTGGTAAAGCATTACCACTGGTTAATTTGCCGGATTTTATCGCAATGATAATAGCATCAGCAATTTGTAGATAAAGTGCCTTGTCTGATTTTTTGTCTAATTGAATTTCAAATTGCCATGGTCGTAACATCTGGACTGGTTGTTTGTGTTGGAATTGTAATTTACTGATAGACCAAAATTACAATAATAGATTAAAAAATAATTAAAAAAATAGCCGGACTTATATTTAAGTACGGCTCTTTTTTTTAGAATTCTCCTTTTTTCATATAAGGCTGACCCCAAAGTATACTTTGAATTAAAACACTTTTTACCCAGGCATTATACATTTTATCGACATCGGCAGTACTTGCTCCGGTTTTTGCCAAAAATGGTTTTAGCGTGGTTGTAACCGGAATGGTTAGAGCAGGAATGTAACGATAGTTAATAATTGGCACAGAACTAACTTTGTCTGTTTTGTTTTTCTTGGTGGTGTAATGTCTCAAACCAATTTCGTATTGATAGTTAAGCCAATCCTGATCGTACTTAGCTTCAGCCGTTTGAAGAATCCACATTTTAAAACGTGCCCTTACTTTTGCTAAATATTCTCCGTCTGGTTTTCCGGTTTTTGTGTTGCCAAAAAAATAAACCAATTGTGGTGTTGAGGCCACAAAACCGTACCAAACGTCTAGAATTGCATCGGTTTGACCTTCAAGAATATCGTGGCTCATTCGTAAATACTTTACATCTTCTTCTGAAAAAAGTAAAGATTGTTCCAAAAGTTTTAATTCTTCAAGTGTAAACGGCGATTTTGCCACTTCTTTAGTTCCGTAAGTATAACCGTGTGGCGCTTTTGTTTCCTGTGCTGTAGCCTGCAGAGTGATGATAAGCAATGTTGCTATCAATATATATTTTGATCTCATTTGATTTGATTGGTTTAGCATTTATACTAATTGATGATTATCCTCTAACGTCGGCAAGTGTTGCTCCGAAGTTAATATGAAGGACATTTCCTTGTGAAGTAACTAAAGCCGGTACTGATTTTACGCCGGCATTTTCAGCCTCTGCAAGACGGCTTTTGTCTTCTCCAAAATGCACTACTTCTACATTTGATGCTCCAATTAAACTAATGATTTCCTGTTCTGCAGTTACACAAACCGGGCAGCCTGCATGATAAAAAATTGCTTTTTTCATTTTTTAAGTTTTATATTATGACTTTATCGTCATGACAAACTTAGGTAGGTATCCTAACTAAAAAATGATCCAGTTTTTTGATTTATAATCCTAAACTGGTTTATTTTAAATTAAAAATTGAGAATTAAAAATTAAAAATTTGGAATCATATAATTTTTAAAATCAGAATTTTTTCAAAAAGGACTATGCGGCTTATATTTAATGAAACGCCTTTTCAGCGATATGCAAATTCTATGTTTCTATGTGTTTTAAAAAAAAACTATACTAATTCAAGCAGTTTTTCTGTAGTGATTACTTCCGTAAATTCGTTATGCAAACTGGCTAAACTGGTTTGATGCATTAATTTTGAATCAAATTTTTCTCCATTAATGCCAATTCTGTCAAATGTAGCGGTGGCATCAGCTATTAATAAATTTTCGTAACCGTAATTTCCGGCCATTCTGGTTGTGGTAGAAACGCAGTGATTGGTAGTTAAACCCACAATAACAAGATGTGTGATTCCTTGTGTGTCAAGTCTTTCTTTTAAATCGGTTCCGATAAAAGCGCTGTTTACATTTTTTACAATAACAGGTTCGCCATCAATTGGTTTTACTTCCTCTTTGATTTCAAAACCTGGATTTGATGCGTTTAATTTTGAATTTGGATGAATGGAACTGTGTACAATATGAAAAACAGGCAATTGAAGCGCTCTCCATTTTTCCAGAATTTGAGCCATTTTGGTTTCAGCATCTTTATTATTTCGGTTTCCGCCCCAAAAAGCTTCTTCGTTAAAACCTTTTTGAACATCAATTATAATTAAAGCCGGATTTTTTTCTCTTAGTTTCATTTGTATATCTTTTTGATTATTAGATTACAAATGTACTTTGGTACTTATTGCTGAAAAAGGACAAACGATAGTCGTTTTAAGACAACCGACTGTCGCGTACAATTATTTTTAACACATAGAAACATAGATTTGAATACACTAAAAAGGCGTTTCACTTGTTTTTAATGCACATAGCTAATAGCTAGGTGACCATATTAAATTAATTTTTAACGAGTAAATAATTATGCTGATCGAGCACAACTCTTAATTGTTTCGAAGTTTTATAGCCGCATAAATGGGCAATATGTTCTATTTTGTAATCTGAATTAGCGAGCAGGCTTTTGGCTTTTTCAATTCTTAATTTGGTTCGGTATTCGGCAATTGTAATTCCGGTTTCTTTTTTAAAAATACGGGTTAGATTTCTTGGACTTATGAATACCAAATCGGCTAAAAAATCAATGTTTGAAGTCTTTTCTAAATTGTAAATAATCCAATCCTGAATGGTATGAATTTTTTCGTCACGGTGATTTCGGTTTTGCAAATAAACGCTTTCCTGTTCATCCGTTCCGTTTCGTCTTTTATAAACCACAAGTTCTTTGGCAATCGTCGTTGCAGCATCTTTGCCGTGCCTTTCTTCTATAATAAACAAAGCCAGATCAATTCCCGTTACAATTCCGGCGCTGGTGTAGATGTTTTCAGATTTGGTAAATAAAATGTTCTTTTGAGGTTTTAAAAGCGGAAAATCTTTTTTTAGTTTTTCAAGAAGTTTCCAATGTGTCGTACATTCTTTATGATCTAAAAGTCCTGATTTCGCCAGCAGAAATGCGCCTGTACAAACGCTGCAAATGGTTGTTAGATTTTTGTTTGCATTCTGCAGCCATTCAAAAAATAAAGGATCTTCTGTAAGTTTTGCTAATTGATGCGTACTGAATCCGGAAACAAAAATAATATCATTTTTTTGTGGATTTGTTTCAGAAAAATGAATCAAAGAAGAAAGCTCTAATCCCGAATTAGAATTCATGGAAGATTGACTGCTCACGAACTTTAAATCATAACTAAAATTCAGATTATTGGCTTCCTGAAACACTTCTACAACACCGCTTAAATCAAGTAATGAAACATGTTTGGGAATGTAAAAATAAACCGTTGCTATTGATTTTGTCATTTTAAAGAAAATTCTATTTTAGTTTTTCCTTAAAAAAGTGAATAGTTCTCGTCCACGATAAAGTTGCGGCGGCTTCATCGTATCTTGGTGTTGTATTATTATGAAAACCGTGATTTACGTTTGGATAAAAATAAGCGGTATTTTCGACTTTATTTTTATTGAGTACTTCCTGAAACGCTGGCCAGCCTTCGTTTACGCGGGTGTCTAATCCTGCATAATGCAACAATAGCGGTGTTTTTATTTGTTCTGCTTCTTCTTTGGTAGGTTGCCCGCCATAATACGGAACAGCCGCACGCAAAGTTGGAATTTTAACCGCCATCATATTCGAAATCCATCCACCAAAACAAAAGCCAACCACGCCAATGTAACCGTTACAATCCGGATGTGATTTGAGATATTCATAAGCAGCAATAAAATCTTCAAGCATTTCTTCTTTGGTACGTTTTTTTTGCAATTCACGTCCGGCATCGTCATTACCGGGATAACCGCCTAATGGCGATAATGCGTCTGGCGCAAGCGTAATGAAACCTTCTATAGCAGCTCGTCTTCCCACATCTTCGATATAAGGATTAAGGCCTCGGTTTTCGTGTACGACAATTATTCCGGGTAGTTTCTTTTTAGTTTCAGAAGGCTGGGAGAGAAGACCTTTAATGCTTCCGCCGCCTTTTGGAGAATCATAATTAATATAACCCGTTTTTAATCTTGAATCTGTGGGCGGAATTAAAATACTGTCGACATAATTGGGTGTCATAAAACTTAAAAGCGAAGGCAGCGTAACGGCTCCTACAGCAAATATGGACAGCTTTTCGACAAATTGTCTTCTGTTGATTTTATTATGAGCGTAATCATTATATAAATCAAATACTTCCTGACTGATATCTTCTTTGGTTAGTTTGGCCATGATTTAAATTTTAAAACTAATTTAAGGAATAAAGTGGAATTTTTTCGCCGCGAGTTACACTAATTTCCACGAATAAAATCTGAAGATCAATTTAGAAAAAAATTAGTGAATTAGTGTAATTCGTGGCAAACCTTACAAACTCTTAAGTTTCTTCATAAAAACAGGAAACACGTCATTCAATTCTTCAAACAAAGGATTTTTGCGGTGTTTTAGTTTGATTTCGCTGAACAATTTTAAACCAAGTGCAAATTGTGTGGCTTCAGATTCATTGTCGAATATATTTTTATCTTTTATTTTTTCAATTATTTCAAATATTTCGTCGTGATTATCGAATTCAATTCCCAGTTCTTTTGCTGGTTTTGTTTCTCCATTTGCATATTGCTTTAAGCTCAATGTTAAATGATATTTGTTCGATCTTTTTTCCATGGTATTTAATTTTTTATTTGATCCATTTTTCTACAATAGCTTTAAAAGTCTCCTTGTATTGTTCGCCAACTGTTATTTCTTCTTTATCAATAAAAATGGAGTTTTTGCTGATGGCACTAATTTTATCCAGAGAAACAATGTAAGAACGATGCACTCTCATAAATTTTGATGAAGGCAATTTTTCTTCCAATGCTTTTAAAGATATGAGCGAAAGCACGGCTTTTTGAGTATCGTCGAGATGTACTTTTACATAATCTTTTAAACTTTCGATATAAGAAATATCTTTAAGAGAAATTCTAACCCATTGATACTCGACTTTCAGGAAAATAAATTCATCGTCTGCCGTAACAGTCTGAAAATGATTAGAAGTATCTTCTGTTATTTTCAAAACTTTATTGGCAGCGCGCAAAAACTCTTCATAACTAAAAGGTTTTAAAAGATAATCGACTGCATTTACGCGGTACCCTTCAATTGCATAATGATTGTAAGCGGTAGTAAAAACGATTTTAGGCAACGGTCCCGGCTGTTCCTGCAAAAGTCTCGCCAATTCCATTCCCGTTAAATTAGGCATATTAATGTCCAGAAAAACAAGATCCGGCTGTTTTTCGCGAATTAAGGTCAAAGCTTCAACCGCATTATCGCAACTGGCTGTTAATTCTAAAAAAGGCGTTTGCTCAATAAAAGTCTGTACCAATTTTAAAGCTAAAGGTTCATCATCGACCGCTATACATTTTAATATTGTCATTATTCTAAAGTTATTTGCAGTTTTACATTATACATTCCGTTTTTAGCTATTCCGGCTACTAACGAATGTTTCTGTGGATAAATTAAATGCAGTCTGCGTTTTGTATTTGTTAACCCAATGCCGCCTTCGTCAGATGTCGAAGACTTTTCGAAATAGGTATTTTCTACTTTAAATTCAAGAATGCTGCCATTCTGCCTAAGCGAGATATGAATTTCACTTTTATCAGTGGCATGAACACCGTGTTTAAAAGCATTTTCTACTAAAGGTAGTAATAACATCGGAACAATTGGGTAATCGTGAATCTTTTCCGGAATGTCGGTCGTAATCGTTAATTTACTATTGGCACGAAGTTTCATCAAAGCGATAAAATCCCGCATAAACTCCGCTTCTTTCAGCAATGTTGTAGTTTCTTCGGTGCTGTAAAGCAGGTATCGCATCATTCGGCTCAAAGTGTGCAGTGCATTTCTAGAGTCTTCAATATCAGTATAAGTGAGCGAATAAATACTATTTAAGGAATTGAAGAAAAAATGCGGATTAATCTGCGCTTTCAGCATCGCTAATTCGGCCATTGTTTTGTCCTGTTCCAGTTTTTGTTTGTGCTGTGCCGCTTTTTGCCAATGCTGTAACATCGCCCAACTGGTACTGATTCCTAAAACCAGTAAAGTAAGCATTAGAACATAATTGTCGAAATAAGGATTTCTATATTTTTTGAAGCCTAAAACGAGACTCACTTTAGTATGAAGATCTGTTTGCGAAGTAAAAAAATAAGCAATAAACTGCATCACAACAACAGCAATAAATGCCCATAATAAATAGGGAGAAGTATGGTCTTTAATAATGGTTTTTGGAACTACGATTTTGGCATTAGAATAAAAAATGATAATTAATAAAAACAATACGATCATTTGCCAAAGCCAGAAAACCGAAGGAAGTATAACATTCCATGTTATAGGAATGTAAAACAACATAATAAATCCCAATAATAACCAGCCAAGAATGTGTATTCCGGCAAATAAATAAGGTCTGGAAATGTTTTTGGAAATGTTTGTAGACATTAGAATTGACGTTTTTTTACAATATTACATTTTATTTGAATGCAATTTTGAACCAATCGCTCAATAGAGAATTACAGTCTTTAAAAACCATTTTAGAACCGACGAGTTTTAAAATTAAACACTTGTTTAGTTTTTTGAAAAAACCATCGGCTCTAAGGTTATCTCTATCGATTGTGTCTGGCTTTTCGTCTATTTCAAAAATTTTGTGTACCTTAATTTCTTTATTTTGATAACGTAAATATAGAAATCACACCTTTATACAATGAATAAGCAATCTTTTTTAAGCATTTTAGCAGCAGCAATTATCATCGCCTCGTGTGGTAATAAAGACGACAAAGCGGCTCAGGCCGGAGGTCCACCTCAAATTAAGGAGTATAAAACACTGACATTACAGCCAGAATCAGCCACTTTATATACTGATTATCCGGCAAGTATTCAGGGACAGCAAAATATAGAAATTCGCCCGCGTGTTGAAGGCTATATCGAGAAAATTTACGTAGACGAAGGTGCAGTTGTAAAAGCCGGACAGCCTTTATTTAAAATCAATGCTCCTGAATATGAGCAGCAAGTGCGCACGGCATCTGCCAGTATAAAAAGTGCGCAGGCAGCAGTAAGTACGGCAAAATTGGCGGTAAATAAAGTAAAACCGCTGGTTGAAAAAGAAATCATCAGTAAATACGAGTTAGAATCGGCGCAATATAATTATGAGTCGGCTATGGCAACATTGGCACAGGCAAATGCAGCTTTGGTCAATGCAAGAGTCAATCTTGGTTATACAACCGTTACCAGTCCGGTAAATGGTGTTGTAGGTTCAATCCCGTTTCGTTTAGGAAGTTTAGTAAGCTCTAATAATGCTGAGGCTTTAACAACAGTTTCAAGTATTGGTAACGTTTATGCGTATTTTGCCATGAACGAAAAAGCACTTTTAAACTTTACTCAAAGCGCAGGTTCTCTGGCTCAAAAAATCAAAGATTTTCCGCAAGTTTCCTTATTACTTTCAGATGGCTCAACGTATGAAGAAAAAGGTCGTATTGAAACCGTAAACGGATTAATTAATACAGAAACCGGTACAGTAAACATCAGAGCTCGTTTTCCCAACCCAAGAGGTGTTATAAGAAGCGGAAGCAGCACAACAGTAAGAATTCCAAAAGAAGTAAAAGAAGGATTGATTATTCCGCAAAGTGCAACATTTGAGCTTCAGGATAAAATGTTCGCGGTTACTGTTGGAAAAGACGGAAAAACGAAAAACACAAACATAACGATTTTAGACAGCAAAGCCGGAAATTATTATGTTGTAACAAGCGGTTTGCAAGCCGGAGACCAAATTGTTTTAGAGGGAGTTGCAACGCTTAAAGACGGAACGCAAATTAAGCCTCAAAATCAAAATGCCGAAACTGTATACGCCGATTTAAAATAAAAAAAAATGTTTAAAATATTCATACAAAGACCTGTACTCTCGACCGTAATATCTGTTATTATTGTTATTCTGGGTGTTTTAGGGTTAATAGCACTTCCTATTTCTCAATATCCGGATATTGCGCCCCCAACGGTAAACGTTTCGGCAAGTTATACCGGTGCTAATGCCGATGTGGTATTAAAAAGTATTGTAATTCCGCTTGAAGAGCAAATTAATGGTGTGGAGAACATGACGTACATGACTTCTTCAGCAACCAATGACGGAAATGCTTCTATAAAAATTTACTTCAAAGTAGGAACCAATCCTGATTTAGCAGCGGTAAATGTGCAAAACAGGGTTTCAAGAGCAACCAGTTTATTACCGGTTGAAGTTACTCAGGCCGGGGTTACCGTAACCAAAAGCCAGAGTAGTAACTTATTGATTTTCTCTTTATACAGTGATGATAAAGCGTACGATCAGACTTTCCTTCAAAATTATGCGAAGATTAACCTTGTTCCACAAATTCAGCGTGTGGTTGGAGTAGGAGATGTAACGGTTTTTGGAGCAAAAGATTACTCGATGAGAATCTGGCTGAAACCGGATATCATGCAACAATACCAACTGATTCCGAGTGATATTTCGGCTGCTTTGGCAGAACAAAATATCGAAGCTGCACCAGGTAAATTTGGTGAGAACGGTGATCAGGCCTTTCAATATGTAATTAAATACAAAGGACGTTTAACAAGCGCTCAGGAATTTGGCGATATTATTATAAAATCTGTTGGTAACGGACAAATGCTGCGCCTTAAAGATGTTGCAAAAGTTGAACTAGGATCATTAAGTTATTCTGCAACAATTAAAACAAACGGTGTAGAATCTGCCGCTATGGCGATTAGCCAGACTCCGGGTTCTAATGCGCGTGACGTAATCAACAATTCTAAAAAACTGATTGAAGAAGCCGCAAAAAATTTCCCAAAAGGAGTAAAATATACACTTCTTGTTGACGTTAACGAAAATTTGGATGCTTCTATCGAAAAAGTAATTCATACTTTGATCGAAGCTTTTATATTGGTTTTTATCGTAGTATTTATTTTCCTTCAGGATTTCAGATCAACATTAATTCCGGCGATTGCGGTTCCGGTGGCGATTGTAGGAACATTTTTCTTTCTGAATTTATTCGGGTTTACGATCAACTTATTAACGCTTTTCGCAATGGTTCTGGCCATTGGTATTGTCGTCGATGATGCCATTGTCGTCGTCGAGGCGGTGCACGCCAAACTTGACAGCGGTTATAAATCATCTAAGAAAGCCACAATCGATGCGATGAATGAAATTTCCGGAGCGATTATTTCGATTACGCTTGTAATGGCGGCGGTATTTATTCCCGTAACATTTATTACAGGTTCAACAGGAGTTTTCTACAAACAATTTGGTATCACACTTGCCGTTGCGATTATTCTTTCGGCAGTAAATGCATTAACATTAAGTCCGGCTTTGTGTGCTTTACTTTTAAAACCACATGAAGACGATCATAAACATAAAAGTTACTTACAAAGATTTTATACGTCGTTTAACGTTGCATTTGATAATGTAACGCAGAAATACAAACGTTCCGTAAGTTTTCTTTCAGTTAAAAAATGGATTGTACTTGCGGCTATTCTTGTTTCAGGAGCAGCATTGTTTTATATGATGAAAACTACGCCATCGGCTTTCGTTCCTGCGGAAGATCAGGGAACTGTTTTTGCCAACATTAGTTTACCGCCATCGGCTTCTATGGAGCGTTCTGATAAAATCGCGAAGAAAGTAGACAGTATTGCCAAAACGATTCCCGGTGTTAAAAATACGCTTCGTATTGTGGGGCAAAACTTTACTGCAGGAGCGGGAAGTGCCTACAGTATGGTAATTGTAAAACTGGAAACGTGGGACAAACGTGACTTAAGTGTAAATGATGTAATTGGTCAGCTTTTTGCCAAAACAAGCGGCATTCGCGAAGCTAATATATTCTTTATTTCTCCGCCAACCATTCAGGGATTTGGACAAAGTGGTGGATTCGAATTCCAATTACAGGATAAAGGAGGTCACACGACAGCAGAATTCTTTAAAGTGAATACAGACTTTTTAGAAAAATTATCTAAACGTCCTGAAATACAATATGCAACTACGCCTTTTAATCCAGGTTTCCCTCAATATATGATGGACATTAATCTGGCAAAAGCGAAAGATGCTGGTGTTTCTATCAATTCGATTTTGTCAACGATGCAAGGGTATTACGGAGGATTGTATGCTTCGAATTTTAATAAATTCGGAAAACAATACCGTGTTATGATCCAGGCTTCTCCTGAATTTAGAGCCAATACAGAAGGGCTGAACAAAATTTTCGTCAGAAACAGTTCAGGAAATATGGCACCAATTACCGAGTTTGTAAAAATGACAAGGGTTTTTGGTCCGGAATCTATTTCAAGATTTAACCTTTTTACCTCTATTGCCATTACAGGAGCGCCAAACCCGGGATTTAGTTCCGGAGATGCTATTAAAGCAATTCAAGAAGTTGCGGCAGAAAATCTTCCGGCAGGATATGGATATGAATTTTCAGGTTTAACGCGTGAAGAATTAGCATCAGGAAGTGAAACTATTTTCATCTTCATTTTGTGTTTAGTTTTCGTTTATTTCTTGTTGAGTGCGCAATACGAAAGTTATATTTTGCCTTTTGCTGTATTATTTTCGATTCCGTTTGGATTGGCAGGGGCGTATTTATTCTCGATTATATTCAAATTGAACAGTAGTATTTATTTGCAGATTACCTTAATCATGCTGATTGGATTGCTGGCCAAGAATGGTATTTTGATTGTTGAATTTGCTTTGGAAAGACGCCGTAAAGGAATGGCAATTGTAGAAGCTGCAATTGCGGGAGCCGTAGCGCGTTTACGACCAATTTTAATGACATCTTTCGCTTTTATTTTAGGACTTGTTCCTTTAATGCTTGCTTCCGGAGCGGGTGCTGTGGGTAACAAATCGATTGGTACAGGTGCCGTTGGCGGAATGTTAATCGGAACCATTTTAGGAGTATTTGTTATTCCGGTATTGTTTATCATTTTCCAGACTTTACAGGAAAGAATCAGCGGTCCGGCAAAAGATGGTTATGATGAAGATGACGACGAGGAAATACAACTATTAGAAGCTCATAAAGAGTAATAATTTAATTAAGAAAACAAAGATGACTCATAGTTCAAATAAATATATTTTAATGGTAATTGCAGCCACTCTTTTGAGTGCCTGCGTTACCAAAAAATACGAAAGTCCCAAGACAGTTTCTACGGAAAAATTATTCCGGGATCAGGCTGCCGCGGATTCTACAACTATTGCAGATATGCCATGGCAAAGTGTTTTTAAAGATGCGAAACTGAACGCTTTAATTCAAAAAGGCCTGGATCAGAACCTGAATCTTAAAAATGCTATCGAAAATATTGTTCAGGCACGTGCCACATTGCGTCAAAGCAAATTAGCGTATTATCCAACCTTGAATGTTGATGCCAATGTAACGCGTACGAAGCAATCAGAAGCAGGATTAAACTTTCCGGCAGGAATTAATATCAATACCTTAACAACAACTTATAAACTGGGTTTAAGTACTTCGTGGGAAGCGGATATCTGGGGAAAATTAAGCAGTTCTAAAAGATCAGCTTTTGCTTCCTATCTTGCTACAGATGCAGCGAGACAAGCCATTCAAACGCAATTGATTTCGGATATTGCCAACAATTATTTCTTGTTGTTAGCTTACGATAAACAGCTTGAAATAACAAAAGAAACATTAGAAAGTCGTATTAAAAATGTGGAAACAATTAAATCTTTGAAAGAAGGAGCAATTGTTACCGGAGCGGCAGTAGTACAAAGTGAAGCCAATCGTTATGCAGCCGAAGTTTTGATTCCGGATTTAAAACAAAGCATTCGCGAAACCGAAAATGCTTTGAATATTCTCATGGGACAAGCTCCCGGCGAAATAGACAGAGGCGTTTTGGGCGATCAGCAGATTCCTGAAAATATTGCGATAGGTTTACCTTCTCAATTGCTTCAAAATCGTCCTGATGTTCGTCAGGCAGAATTGAATTTCAGAGTGGCTTTTGAATCTACAAACCTGGCAAGAACTTATTTTTATCCAAGTTTAACACTTACAGCAAGCGGTGGATTTTCGAATTTGCAGCTAACAGACTTTTTTACAAATTCTGTTTTTTATTCCATCATTGGAGGTTTGACACAGCCACTTTTTAATCACGGTATTAATAAAGCCAGATTAACAACGGCACAATCACAACAAATCCAGGCGTTAAATAATTTTCAACAAAGTCTTTTGGTTGCCGGACAAGAAGTTTCAAACTCATTGTATGCTTATCAAATGGCAGTAGAAAAACAAGATTCGAGAGCAAAACAAATTGAATCATTGACAAAAGCGGTTGATTTCACACAACAGCTTTTAGAATACAGTTCTGCTACGAATTATACAGATGTATTGACCTCTCAACAAAATCTTTTAGCTGCACAATTGAGCGGCGTAAACGATAATTTGCAAAAATTACAAGCTTTAGTTGATTTATATCGCGCTTTAGGCGGCGGTTGGAAGTAGAAGTTAGGAAAATTTCATGAGAACGTTGTAGGAATATCAATAGTTTATCGGTTAAAAGGTGCTATTTGTCGATTAGTTTGCAGTTTAGGTATAATGAATGCGATAAACTTAAAAATTGGCACTACTTTCGATATGTTACAATCAAGTAATATTAAACAATAAGAAAATGAAAAAATTAGCACTAGCTTTAATGCTCCTGTTGGGTGTATTATCTCACGCTCAGGTATCGGTAAATGTAAATATTGGTACACCGCCAAGTTGGGGACCGGCTGGATATGATGATAGCAGATATTATTATTTGCCGGATATTGATACTTATTATGATGTAAACACAAGCCAGTATATTTATATAAATAATGGTCAATGGGCACGTGCAAGCAGATTGCCTTCAAGATACAGAGGATATGATCTTTATGGTGGTTACAAAGTAGTTTTAAACGATTACAGAGGAGATGCTCCTTACACTTACCACAAAACACACATTACTAAGTATCCAAAAGGATATAAAGGTAAACCTCAGAAAAACAGAGGAAGCAAGCCTGAAAAACAATATAAACAGGATAACAAGCATTACAACGGGAATGGAAAAGACAATGGTCATAAAGGAAACTCTAAAGATCATAAAGATAAAGGTCATCACTAATTAAGTAGAACTGACTTTAAAACGCCTCAAATTTTTGAGGCGTTTTTTTTTTGTTTACAGATTAATAATTTAAAATATAATTGGCATAAAATATTATATTAGTACAAGAACAAATAAAAGGATTGTCCTAAGTATATAGAATCAATTAAATGGAAAATATTACCGTAATTATTATGTTGTTGTTCGGGGTTGCATTCCTGAGTCTTTTAAGTAAAAGATATAATTTTCCTATTCCAATTGTGCTTGTTCTTTGTGGCGTAATCATCAGTATAGTTCCCGGACTTCCTGTAATTGCCTTAAATCCCGAAGTAGTTTTTATTATCTTTTTGCCACCGCTTTTATATCACGCCGCCTGGTATACCAGTTGGTCTGATTTTAAACAAGCCGTACGTCCGATAACACTTGCTGCTGTTGGTTTGGTTCTTTTTACAACCGTTGCTGTAGCAGTTGCCGCGCATTGGCTTATCGAAGACATTTCATGGCCATTAGCATTTTTGCTTGGTGCTATTGTTTCTCCTCCCGATGCGGTTTCGGCGACAGCCATAACAAAAGGACTAGGTTTACACCCGAGGCTTATTGCTATTCTAGAAGGCGAAAGTTTACTAAACGACGCAAGCGGACTTGTAGCTTATAAATATGCACTTACCGCTATTACTGCCGGAAATTTTGTGCTTTGGCAAGCTGGGTTGAATTTCTTCATCATGTCGACATTAGGTATTGCGATTGGTTTGGTCGTTGGTTTTGCGATGAGTATTATTCATAAAAAGTTTGTTTGCGACGATGTTATCGAAGCAACGCTAACCTTGTTGACACCTTTTGCTTCTTATTTAATTGCAGAGCATTTTGAATGTTCCGGTGTTTTGGCTGTGGTAACAACAGGTTTATTCCTTTCCGCAAGATCAGGTACTATTTTTACACATGAAAGCAGGATAATGACCAATACAATCTGGAGTGTTCTTACGAATATTCTAAACGGTTTAATATTTATTTTAATCGGACTTCAGTTGCGTTCTATTATTTCAGGAATTGCACATTACTCCGGAATGTCTTTATTTATTTGGGGCGGAACAGTAAGTTTAGTTGTTATTGTAGTTCGGTTTTTATGGGTTGTTCCGGCAACGCTGCTTCCGAGATACATTAGTAAAAAAATACGTTTAAAAGAAGAATTTGATTATCGAAATATGATCGTTTTCGGATGGGCCGGAATGCGTGGTGTTGTTTCTATGGCCGCCGCATTAGCACTACCATTAACGATAAATAACGATGAAGAATTTCCGTTAAGAAATCTTATTATTTATCTGGTTTTCTGTGTGATACTTTCTACTTTGGTTATTCAGGGATTAACACTTCCGTGGGTAATTA
Organism: Flavobacterium chryseum; assembly: GCF_004362015.1. GTDB lineage: Bacteria > Bacteroidota > Bacteroidia > Flavobacteriales > Flavobacteriaceae > Flavobacterium. Next base: position 345,904 of record NZ_SNWW01000002.1, on the reverse strand, counting down.
AAAAACTAAAATTGCAGCCGTATTCAATATTGGCTGAAGAATATGAAATTCGGAATGTTATTGTATCTGAAACGATTACGCATATCGAAGATAATTTTTCATTACTGAATGATGATTTGCTTCATAACATCAAAAGTAAATACGAAGTAAAATTTAACCGCTTGCAGAGAACCGAACTTCCGGCTAATTTTTTTGGAGGAGGAAAAGTAATGGGAGGGGAGATTTTTAATGATTTTACGAGACTGCAAATTGATTTGCTTAATGTAGAACGAGCTAAATTGGAAGTTATGCATAAAAAAGGTTCTGTTAACGAAGAAATTTTCAGAAAGATCGAAAAAGAACTCGATCTTGAAGAAACCCGTTTATGGATGGAAATGCATGAGGATTAAACTTGTTGGCGTAATTTTTAAACACATAGAAACATAGCTTTGCTGTATGTTCAAAAAAGACATTTCATTCTAAATAAAACTCATAGTATTATAATAAACCGAATAGTTTTTTGTGAAAAATACGGCAGCTTTGTCAAAGTTTGAAACTCTTACAAAGCTGCCGTTTATATGCTATGTGAAAAAATCTTGATTTCTAAGAAATCCTTGAATTTCAATCTATAAAATCTATGTTTCTATGTGTTTAAAAAAGATACCTTAAAAATTAACCTTTATGAACTAAAGGAATAACTTTTGTTCCGATAAATTCTATTGAACTCATTAATTGAGTATGTGTAAGTCCGGCGTTATCCATTTGAAATGTAAATCTTGAAATTCCACCCAAAGCTTCGCTGTGACGCAGAATTTTCTCAGCAACTTGTTCAGGACCTCCTAAAACCAAAACGCCTTGTTTATCAATAAGACCTTTAAACTTTTCTCTGGTTACAGGCGGCCAGCCACGCTCCAGACCTAATTTTGTCCAAAGTTCAGCATAACCCGGATAATATTCTTCGATTGCTTTTTCATTTGTTCCGGAAACATATCCCGGAGAATGTAAACCTACTTTAAGTTCGTTGGGTTGATATCCTGCAGCCTGACCAGCTTCGCGATACAAATCGATTAACGGTCGAAAACGATGCGTCTGACCTCCAATTACGGCCACCATCAAAGGCAAACCAAGCGATCCTGCTCTTACAAAAGATTCCGGAGTTCCGCCAACGCCTAACCAAATTGGTAATTTTTCCTGTAATGCTCTCGGATAAACCGGAAGATTATTAATCGCCGGACGAAATTTTCCTGACCAGTTTACAAATTCATTATCTCTAATTTGCAATAATAAGTCTAGTTTTTCTTTAAAAAGCGCATCATAATCATTCAGATTAAATCCGAAAAGGGGATAAGCTTCAATGGAAGATCCTCGGCCTACGACGATTTCTGCTCTTCCTTTCGAAACCAAATCTAAAGTAGCAAATTCCTGATAAACCCGTACCGGATCTGCGGCGCTTAAAACACTAACCGCGCTGGCTAATCGTATGTTTTTTGTTCTTGAAGCAGCGGCACTGAGTATTACTGCTGTAGCCGAATCTAAAAATTCTTTTTTATGGTGTTCTCCAATTCCAAAAACATGAAGCCCAACCTGATCGGCAAGTTCAATTCTTTGAAGCAATTGCTCCATCGCGTCAACACTGCTTAAGGAGTTGTTGTCGCCATACATTGCCGAAGCAAAACTGTCTATTCCTATTTCTATCATGTAGTAAAGATATTAAAAATCTCTTTTTGCTAGAGGTTAAGATTTTGGTTTTTGGGAGATCCTGTTAAATAAAGTACTACGCCCGGACCAGATTTCACTCTGTTGATTTCCCAAATATATGTGTCTGTTTGAGTTAACTCTTTTACAAGATTTTGCATTTCTTCAACAGAATAAGTTCTTATTGAAGATACAATTCCATCCCACAAAACAAAAAGAGGTACAATTGGAATAAAATAAGTAAAAATAATTCGTCCTATTTTAAAAGGTCGGATAAAAGGTGTAGTCAATAAAACGGTTAAAGGCGAAAAAATCATTGCTAAAATACTGGCAAAACTTCTTTCCTGTACTTCAAATATGGCAATTGCAGCGTTTGAATCCACAGCATTTTGAAGAATTTGTTTAGCATCTGTTAGTTTAAAATGATGAAAAGACAAGAATTGAGTTCGAATACCCTTTAAGTCTCCAGGGACATGTCTTGCATCGACACTTTGATTGTAAAATTCAAAATTAGCCGATTGTTTTTTGGTGTATTCAAAAGCTGAAATATTGGGATAATAATCGGTTAGGATAATTTTTAGATCCGGAATTTTCTTTTCAAGTTCTTTATTAATCCAAAGCATTCCGCCACCGCCACCAGATGCGAGATCAACGATTGTATTGGCATGGTTTTCTTTTAATAAATTTTCTAATAAGGGAATAACAGGTTTGTACATTCCGCTTTTATTAGACAAAAATTGCAAAAAATCAGTTCCGTAATTTCTCAAAAAATCAGGGAACCATTTTTGATCTTCAAACTCAAATAAATGTATTCTTCCCATAAAAATAGATTTTAAATTTATAGTATTTCAAATTTAATAAATCTGTAATTACAATAATAAAAAACGGGACAAAAGTATTGCTACCAGTCCCGTTTTCTAATCATTAAGGATAATAATTATTTATTTCTTCATAATAGAAATCGCTTTACTGCCTTCATTATTTTTAATGAAATAAATTCCCGAAGCTGCTTCAGAGATATTGATTAAACTTCCTTTTCCTTCTTTAATTTTAATGCCTGAAGGCGAATAAATCTTCCAGTCCATTTCTGTTGATAAATGAAATATTCCAGAAGATGGATTTGGATAAACTACAACTTTCTTAGCATTTTCGGTTGGAAAATCAACTCCAAGATTACAGCTATGAACCATATATTCAAATTCTTTTGTATGAGTTCCGGCGGTATTTGTAACTTTTAAAGAAACTGTTTTGGTGCCTTCGGTACCATAAAGTACACTATGTGGACCAATTCCTGTTGCTGTTGCGGGTGTAGCACCGTCGCCAAAACTCCAAACATACGTATCAATCGTTCCAACAGAACCGGACGCAAAAGTAGCAGGTGTATTAATGCATCCCATTTGCGGAGCGACTTCAAAATCTGCAACGGGTGTTATTGCATTTCCTGACAATGAAAATTCAATTTTATTTACATTGACATCTGCTTCGTCAAACCAAAGCGTAATAACATGTAAACCTTGCGTTAAAGGAATATTTGGGATTGTTGCCGTTTGCCAGTTCTGGAATCCACCAGTATTTGGAATATTAAATCTGCCGGAAACATTTACACCATCAACTTCAATGTGTAACGCTTTGTTTGCGTATGGCGTTGCAACTCTTAGTTTAATATCATAATTGCCCGTAGTATTTACTTTTGAAGTGTATTTAAGCCACTCGTTTTTAGCCACGTACGAAATATTAAAACCGCCTTCGTTACAAACTTCTGTTCCTACGCCATCTCCGGCTCTGTATTGCGTGTCTCCGCCGCCATTCGAATCAAAAACCGCACTTGGGCCAATATCATAATTTTCAGCTTCAATAATACCCGGAATTTGAGAAATTAGTCCCTGATAAGGCGCGCTAGGAAGTGTTGTTGCGGTATAAAAAGCCGTATAGGTTATTGTACCCGTAACAGGAGCCTGAAACGTTTGGTTGACAGCGCCGCCCTGGCTCCAATGATCAAAATCATATCTGACATTGCCGGCGTATTGCGGCGTTGGAGCATTTAATGTTTGCACTTTAGCGTTAGCCACCACTTGTTTGGTCGAAGGCGCAACGACAGGTTTTTGGTTGAACTCTAAATTTAGCAATGCAGGCGAACTTGTCACGGTAACATCAACCAAATTTGGTTTTATATCAACAAATTTTGTAGCGGTTAAACCATTGCTATCCGTTACTTTTACGGTAAATCTGTACCAGACATTTGGTGTTTTTTCACCTTGGTTTGATGCCACAAAAGTTCCCAGTTTCACGCCTTGCGGACTTGCTCCAGGATGTGAATGTCCGGCTCCCGGAACATCTTCGTGAAACAAATCGATGCTCCATGAAAAAGCACTGGCAGATAATACGCCATCTTCAATATCTGTTGCTGTAGCTTCAAAATTTACAACATCATCTGCTGTCCATTTTAAGGTTGGCAGTGGAAATTTCAAATCAACCGTTGGCGCATTACTAAACGGCGTTACGGTAAGTGTCGCTACATTACTTGTTGCGCTTCCTGCCGTATTGGTAACAATAACTTTGTATGCTCCCGCATTTGCCGCTGTTACATTCGGAATTGTATAAGTTGCCGCTGTAGCGCCATTGATATTTACGTTGTTAAATTGCCATTGATACGTTTGCCCAACACCGCTTGCTGTAACACTAAAAGTTACAGGATACGTTGCCATAATGGTTTGCGATTGCGGATGATTTACAATCGTTGGAGCAGCGGTTTCAATATAATCAAGTTTAATTAAAGCACCGTTGTTTCCGTAAGCACAATAATAAATATAACCGTCGTTTCCTAACATCATACCAAGTGTTTGTTGTTGAGGAGCTTCATAAAATTCAAAAGATTCCGGATCAGCAACATTCGGGTCAAAATATCTTATAGCATTTCTCACATAATCCTTGATAATAAATTTCCCTTGAAGGTTAGGATAACGAGGCGTTGTTGGGTTGTATAAAACACCATTTGTTAAAGCATTTCCAATACTTCCGGTTCTATAAGTAAATATTGGGTTCGTAAATAAATTCGTTTCCGTTTGTTTTCCGTCGCCTCCGTCTTGATGTCCCCAGCCATAGTTACGAATTGTTGGGTTACTTATTTCATTAATTTCTTCCCACGAAGTTCCAACATCCAAAACAAATAATTTATTGGCTGTGGTATTCGGAACCAGTCTCCACGGATTTCTAAATCCGTAAACCCAAATGCTTTGTCTTTGTACAGAACCGGTTCCATAAAATGGGTTTCCGGGTGCAGGCAATCCATTTTCGGTAAGACGCAATATTTTTCCTTTGTAAGTGTCTAAATCTTGTGCGTTTGTATCAAGTTGACTATCTCCAACAGTTACATATAAAAATCCATTAAAGAATTTTAAGTCACCTCCATTATGAAATCCGGCACCAATAGGTTCAAGCAGTAAAATTTCCTGCCTGCCTAAAACCTGATTGGCATTGTTAATTTGTACGCGCTCTATTCTGTGTCTGATCACAGTTCCGTCATCAATAGAATAAAACACATATACATAGCCGTTTGTAGCAAAATCAGGATGCAAGGTAAGTCCAAGTAATCCTTGTTCTTTATCTGTGATAGTTGGAACGGTAAAAACGGTTGAAACAGTATTGTTTTGAAATACTTTTACAATACCGGCTCTTTCGGCAATAAATATTCTTCCGTCAGAAGATTGTTCTAACGATAAACCTTCTTTAATAACTACAGTAGGAGCAAGGTTTTGCGTAATGTACTGGCAATTTGCCTGTGATGAAATCAGTAAAAAGAAAGCAAATAGTAGAAATTGCCTTAATTGTTTCCTCTGATTTAGTCTAAGATGTAGATTTTTTTTCATAAGTTATTTTTAGTAGATTGATAGGGGTTAATCAAATTTAACATTTTTTTTACTACTAAACCTAATTTTATTTTAGAAAATATTTGGTTATTATAAAATATATAAAAAGCTATAATACAATTGGTTAACTATTAAATAATTTATAAAAACTATTATTTATTTTGAGATTTTATTTAAATTTGACGTTGCAATTTCTAGCCAATATTCATTATGGAAAAATTGAAACGCCCGGTTTACCTCAAGCCCGGTACCGATGATTTTTTTAAAATGCTGCAACAAGAAGTGAAAGAAACCGTTTTAAAAAATTCATCATTGTATCAGATTAATATTTTAAAATCATTAGGACTGTTAGTGCTCTTTTTTCTGTTTTATTCCTGCGTATTGCTATTTGGAAATAATACGCCATTACTCTTTATTTTTTATATTTTATGCGGCATTACGATGATTGTGCTTTTTATAAATGCATTTCACGACGCCGCGCACGGAGCATTGTTTAAAAAGCCAAAACACAACGAATTGTTTACTTATTCATTAGAGCTTTTTGGAAGTAATCATTGGCTTTGGATACGCCGGCATATTGGTCTGCACCATGCCTTTACAAATATTCCCGATTGGGATGTTGACCTCAAACAAAGCGATATCGTCAGGATTTTTCCAACCAGTCCGTTATTCAATTATCACAAGTACCAACATATTTATATGTGGTTTATTTATCCGTTTTATAGCCTGAATTGGATTTATATTAGAGATTTTAAAGATTTTTTTGGGAAGAAAGACAATTATGTAAAAAAGGTAGTGGATAAAATTCCGAAGAAAGAAATCTATTTACTTTTTACTGCAAAAGCACTTAATCTTTTTTATTTATTATTTATTCCGATGATCTTGCTAAAGCAGCCTTGGTATTTTGTATTAGGCGCTTGGTTTGCGATGCATCTCTCTGCAAGCGTGGTGGGTGTAATTGCATTAGTATCGACTCATGTTGATGAAGATGCACATTTTCCGGTAACAGATGAAAACGGAAATTTATCAGCTACATGGGCGAGACATCAAATGATTGTTACTAAAGATTTTAGCACAGACAGTAAGCTTGCTAATTTTTTATACGGAGGTTTTACGCATCATGTTGCGCATCATCTTTTTCCCGGCGTTGGCCATACCTTTTATCCCTATATTACACCTATAATTAGGCGTTATGCCGAAGTATATAACCTTCCTTATACTTCTTATCCGTTTTATCATGCAGTGCGTTCACACTTTAGAATGCTGAAAAACAATGGTGTAAAAGAGAATATTTTAAAAACGGGAGAAATATAATGTATACATCTTTTTGTGTTTTGATAAAATAAATTTGTTTTTATGTAGCTAACTACGTAGTTTTGTTATATAAAAATAAAACTATGAAACCAGATATTATCCCGATCGAAAATCAACATGCAGATACAGTTATAGATCTAGTCTTAAACATTCAGCAAAAAGAATTTAATATTGCCATTACTTTACAAGACCAACCGGATTTATTAGACATAAAGAACTTTTATTATGCCAGTGGCGGCAGATTCTGGGGCGCATTTATAAACGAGGAATTGGTGGGAACGATTGCTTTAATCAAATTTGATGAGCACGCAGCAGCCATCAGAAAAATGTTTGTAAAAAAGGAATATCGCGGAAAAGAATTTTCTATTGCCCAAAAATTATTAGAGACTTTAATTCAATATTGTACAGAAAACGAAATTGATGATTTATATTTGGGAACAGTATCGATATTAGAAGCTGCTTTGCGTTTTTACGAAAGAAATCATTTTGTACGCATCGAAAAAGGATTGCTTCCCGAAGCATTTCCATTAATGAGCGCAGACAACGTTTTCTGCCATTTAAACCTAAAAGAACAAAAATGAATATAATTGATGAATCAGGAATTTTAGCCATTTCAACACGATTGCAGCGTTTGAGTGAGCAATTGCGTAAAGATGGCGCATTGCTTTACAAAGAATACGGAATTGACTTTGAACCGAAATGGTTTCCTGTAATTTATACTTTATATCATAAAGAAGTTTTGAGCGTTGTTGAAATTGCCAATGAAATTGGTTACACACATCCTTCGACTATCAGTTTATTAAAAGAGCTGGAAAAGCAAAAACTCATTCGTTCTAAAAAAGACAAAATCGATGAACGAAAACGACTTTTGCAGCTTACTCCAAAAGGGCAGGAGCTTATTTTAAAAATGAAACCCGTCTGGTCAGTCATGACAACGGTTCTAAGTGACATTGCAGATAATCAAAACAATTTACTTCAGGCTATTAATGAAGCCGAAAATAAAATAATCCATCAGAGTTTTTTGCAACGTGCTTTACAGTTGAAGAGTGAAGTGGAGAAGTAAGATTGTTAGACTTCTTAGATCTTTAGATCTTTTTATACTTTAATATAATTGATTACAAAAAATTAAATTTCAGAATCTTGTTTCGACGAAAGAGAGATTACATTCAGAAGGCAAGTAATGCAAATCCATAATATTCTCATAGTTAGACCCGACAGGTTTTTAAAACCTGTCGGGTCTGCGTTGCTTAGTGAATAAAGCTTTGCGAACTTTGCGTAACCCTTCGCGCAATTTGCGGTTAAATCTTTCGCGGTTAATTTTATCTCATAGTTTTATAATTAAAATTGATATTTACTTATCTTTATAAAATAAAATTATAATCGATGACCATTCAGCAATTAAAATATATAGTAGCCTTAGATGAAGAACGCCATTTTGCAAGAGCGGCAGAAGTTTGTATGGTTACACAGCCCGGACTTACCATTCAGTTAAAAAATCTGGAAGAAGAAATCGGAATCAAAATTTTTGATCGGAATAAAGTTCCCCTAACACCAACTTTACTGGGAACCGAGATTATAAACAAAGCCAAAAAAATCCTTCGGGAAGCCGATGAAATTCGGGATTTTGTTGTGAATGAAAAAAATCTGCTGGAAGGGGAGTTAAAGCTTGGGATTATTTCAACTTTATCGCCTTATCTCATTCCGTTGTTTATTAAAGCAATGAAAGAAGCGACTCCAAAAGTACATTTCATAATCAGAGAAGCCAATACAGGGCAATTGATGAAGGATTTAGAAACCGGCGCACTCGACGTTGTTATTATGGCAACACCAACCGGAAATCTAAATTTAATTGAACATCCTATTTTTAAAGAACCTTTTGTGGCTTATTTGAATGAATTTCATCCCATGGCCAATGAAGAATTCTATGAAATGCAGCCCGGCGATAAAACCGAATTGTTATTACTGCACCATGAATACTGTTATAATGCACAGCTTTTAGACATTTGTGGTTTAAAAACTTCAGACAAAATAAAAGAACAATTTACGTATGACATCAGTTCCATTGAAACGTTAAAAAACTTAGTCCGTGCCCATTTAGGATTTGCGATTATTCCGCAGCTTTCGATTATGAACGAAGCAAAATCAGCACTTTTTAAACCTTTTAAAGAACCAATTCCTGTTAGAGAAATAAGTCTGGTAGTTTCAGATTCATTTTCAAAGAAATTATTATTAGAGAAAATGAATGAAGCAATTTGGAATTGTCTACCGGAATCGCTTAAAAAAGATTTCGCGTACCGAAAAATACGCTGGAACGATTCTCCTTATTTTGTGAAAGCGGTTAGTAAGTTTATGTAAACTAAAATGAAATTACAATTGAAAAATTCCAAATTCCAAAGCTGTTGCGATTGGAATTTGGAATTTTTATTTTTTAAGATTGTTTTCTTTAGTCCAGATTCCTCGTTCCTCGGAATGACAAGAGTGTGATGAAGGTTGAGAAATAAAAAAGCCTGACCGTAAAGTCAGGCTTTTTTATGTGATGGAATTAATTTATAATTCACCATTAATAATTTATAATTTTTTAGACGCTGCAATTATAACTTTCGCTACAGCTTCTGGCTGTGAAATAAACACTACGTGACTTCCTTTTATTTCAGTAATTTTTGTGTTAGAACGTTTGTACATGGCACGCTCAATAGAAGGAGCAATACTTTTATCTTCAGTAGCTACAATTCCGTAAGCCGGTTTATCTCTCCAGGCAGCTTTAGTAATTGGAGTTCCAAAACCTTTTGCATAAAATGCACCTTGCGAAGCGAACATAAAATCAGCATCTTCTTTGCTAAGATCACCGGCAAAACCAGCGTGAAATTTAGCTTTGTCATAATAAACAACTCCTTTATCATCTGGAGCCAATACACCATTTTCGGGTGCTGGCGGAGCAGTTTGCAGCCATTGAATAGTGTTTTCTCCATTATCCGGCTGAAATGCAGCGATGTATACCAATGCAGCTACTTTTGGGTGATTTCCGGCTTCAGTAATAACAGTTCCGCCCCATGAATGTCCAACCAAAATTGTTGGTCCGTCTTGTTTATCCAAAGCTAAATTTGTTACTCTCACATCATCTTCAAGAGAGCTTAACGGATTTTGAACTATCGTTACATTATATCCTTTTTTAGTCAAAATTTGATACAATCCTTTATATCCTGAACCATCTGCAAAAGCCCCGTGAACCAGTACTACATTTTTAATTTGAGGAGTTGTTTGTGCGTTTACATTTGCTGTTGCGAATAATAAACTAAAGATTAAAGCGGCGAACACTAAATAAGATTTCAATTGTTCTTTTACATATTTTGTTTTCATAATTTATAATTTAAATTGTTATTGATTTTTGAGATTGTTATTGATATTTAGTTTAAAGTAACAGCTAAAGTAATTTCAGTATTTAATAATTTTGAAATTGGACAAATTTCTTTTGCTTTTTGAGCAGTTTGCTGAAAAACTTCTTCAGAAATTCCAGGTACTTTTCCGGTAAGTTCTAATTGAATTAAAGTAATAGTTCCGTCTTCGAAAGTTACTTTTGCAACAGTGTCTAAATTTTCCGGAACAAATCCTGCTTCAGAAAGTAAAAAGCTTAATTGCATCGTAAAACAGCCAGAATGTGCCGCAGCGATTAATTCTTCAGGATTAGTTCCTACGCCTTCTTCAAAACGGGTTTTAAAAGATAATTGTGCTTCGTTTAGTGTTGTGCTTTGTGTACTGATGGTTCCTTTTCCTTCCATTCCTGTACCTTTCCAATTTGCGTTTGCTCTTCTTGTAAATTTCATGATTTCTATTTTTTAAAGTTGTTTTTAAATTTCTCAAATCAGTTGTTTGATTTTGATAGGACAAATTTATGGTGAAGGTGTTTATTAATCAAATTAATAATTTTTTAGGGTTATTAAAATTATTTATAATAATATTATGCAAGGGATGCAGTATGGAATGGTAGTTATATTTCATTTGTATAACCTTGAAATAAAAGGAACTTGTAATACAAATGTATACCTGTTCTGGAAATTTACTCATAATTGTACTGCGTTTTCGGGTTTTGTTTTGATTGTGTTTAAATAAAAACTTAGTTTAAGTATGAAAATTTGATAGCTTTTTGATTTAATATACTTATACAAATGTTTAAGGCTAGACATGTTTGTGAAGTAGTAAAAGGAATATTATTGAGTAGCTAATGGAAAGCAAGCAATAATTCAATTAAATCACTTTTGAAATAAAAATATAAGTTCATTGATCTATTCTTTTACTATTTTCCTCAGTTCCCTTACACTCTTTTTTGTATGTTTGTGTATATTTTCCTTTCACAAATAGTGCCTTTTGAGAATCCATACCTAGAAAGATTGTATATCTTTTTAAATTATTTACAGAACAAATTAGTAGGTGAAACACAAATCGATTTTTCAAAAGGTATTTTGGATAATATTGACATGGATAGTTATCGTTTACAGTTGGAAGCAACAACAAATGTAGTTTTGGAACAAGGAGAAGATTTAAAACCAATTCCGACTGAAATGAGAGGTGGTGCATCTGATTCAGAAATCGATAGATTGTCAAATATACTGCAAACTTTTAATGACAGGTACGGTACACAATTTGAAGATGCAGATAAAGTACGTCAAATGGCTGAAAGTATTGCAAATGATGTTGCCAAAAACAATGAATTAATAAATTCCATCAGATTTTCAGACGATCAAAATGCAAGAATAACAAGTGATAAAGTTGTTGGAGAAGAACTATTAAAGCACATTACAACAAACTTTGATTTATTTAAATTGTATTCTGACAATAAAGAATTCAAAGAAGATTTTTCTGCTATGATGTATGGAGTTGTAAAAGATCTAATTCAAAAAGGGTTTAATAATACATCACATTTTTGATATTTAGAATTTCCTTATGAAATCCCTAGCCTTAATGGGAGCAACATCCTTTTGTGCAGGTCCAGAGGCTTCGGGAGGTGTAAAAGATATAGCAAACAGCTGATTCCGAAATCTCGGGATATCCCAATAAAAAAAACGGAACCATTTCTCCTAAAAGAAACAGTCCCGTTTTCAATCAACTTAAAAAAAGAGAAATAAATTATCCGTGTGCGGCTACAGACACGTCAGCCCATTCTTCCCACGTTTTTATTTTTTGTTCGTAAGTTTGTTTTGCGAATGGCAAAGCAACTTTTCCTAAGAATAGGCGTAGAGGAGGGTTTTCGGCTTCAACCAATTTAATAATTGCCGGAACTGTAGCGCTAGTTTTTCCGAAAGTATCAGGATCGTGACCTTCTGCAAGAGCTTTTTTGATTCCGTCATAAGCATCGATGCTTTCGCTGTTGAATCCGTTACCCCAGATATCAGTAACATAACCGTTTGGTTCAACCAAAGTTACATTGATTCCGAATTGTTTTACTTCTGAAGCCAACGTTTCAGTAAGACCTTCCACAGCAAATTTAGACGCGTTATATAAACCAATTATTGGTAAAGTGGCGATTCCTAAAATAGAAGAAACCTGAATAATATGACCGCTTTTTTGATTTCTCATAATTGGTAAAACCGCTTGTGTTAACCAAAGAGTTCCAAAGAAATTAGTTTCAAATTGATCTCTCGCTTCTTTTTCGCTTGCTTCTTCAACCGCTCCGTTCAAAGCATATCCTGCATTGTTGATCAGGATATCAATTTTTCCGAAATGCTGTTGTACTTTTTCTACTACTGCAAACGACTCTGCGCGGTTGTTTACGTCTAGTTTCAACGGTAAAATAGCATCTCCATATTGTGCTTTTAAGTCGGCTAGGGTATCGATATTTCTGGCTGTTGCAGCTACCTTGTATCCTTTTGCTAAAAATGCTTCTGTCCAGGCTCTTCCGAATCCTTTTGACGCTCCTGAAATTAAAATTGTTTTTGACATGAGTTCTAGTTTTTAATTGTTAATGGTAAATTGTGAATGATTAATTATGAGTTATGAGTTATGAGTTATGAGTTATGAGTTATGAGTTATGAGTTATGAGTTATGAGTTATGAGTTATGAGTTATGAGTTATGAGTTGCTTTCGATTGATTTTTAATTTTTAATTCCTGATTTTTAATTTTTTTCTTTAATAAGTGACCGAAAGGTCATTTTTTAAAGAAAAAAAATTAGAGGCTGTTTTCCTCTATTATTTTTTTAAGGGTTTTGGTGATAACTTTCATTTTATCATTACTGCCTGACATTCTTGACATTAAATGACCGCCTTCCATCATGGCGAAAACTACCGTTCCGAAATCTTCGGCGTTCCAGTCCGGTTTAAATTCCCCGTTTGCGATTCCTTTATTGACGCTATTAGCCAGCAATTGCTGATTGAACTGAATTCCTCTGTTGATTTTCTCTTTTACAATAGGGTTAGTGTCATCAGCTTCTGTTCCGAAATTCAATAACGGACAACCTCCGGTTAAGGGCGGATTTACAGCATTACTAAAAAAATCGATATAAGTGAACAATTCCTCTTTTGCAGTTTTACTTTTACTAATTTCAGATACCAGTTTATCGCCCAATACTTTCATATTATGATCGACTGCGGCACAAGCCAGGACCTCTTTATTTTCAAAATGAACGTACATGCTTCCTTTAGACAATTTGGTAGCCTCCATAATATCACTCATAGCTGTTGCGGCAATCCCTTTTGTATTAAAAATTGGGGCTGCTTTTTCTATAATGAATTGTCTGGTTTCTTCTCCTTTTGTCATGATAGGTTTCTATTTAACACTGCAAATATATGACCGATTGGTCATATATGCAAATTTATTTTGTTTTTTATGATAAATTTCACTTTTGAGGTATGAGTTAAGAGTTAAAGGTTAGGAGTTTACATTGTACATTCATAACTTATAATTTATAACTCATAACTTATTAGCAATATGTTTCCGATGTGCGATTCCCCATTTAATCATTTCTGAAATTATGGGTCCGAAAGATTGGCAATAGGGCGTAGATTCGTAAAGTATGGGTACTTTGGCATCGCGGTCTTCGGTTCTTTTTACCAGATTATTCAATTCCATATCCTTCAGTTCTTTCGAAAGCATTCTTGAAGTAATGCCCGGAATACTTTGCTGAATTTCCTTAAATCTGTTATTACCGTTACAGATGGAATTGATTATAGGCAGTTTCCATTTGCCACCCAAAACATAAATAGTATCCTGAAGCGCCTGAAATTCTTCTTTCTGATTTCTTTCCATTGGTAATAATTTTAGACTAAGATATAAAAACATTCTTTTTTACCATATAAGCTATATAAGTTCATTTAATTCTTTCACTCTATTATTAATATGGCTTAAAAACATTCCATTAGACTACCACCAGCTTTATTGAACTTATATAGTTTATATGGTGAAAAACATAATTCGGTATACTCCATGATACCACTGAAAAAGCAACCTGTTTTCCCATTTAAATTTGTACCGTTAATTTAAAAACATAAAAATGAACGATTTTAAAAATAAAGTTGCAGTAATCACAGGCGGAAACAGCGGAATCGGATACGCAACAGCAAAACAATTGAAAGAACAAGGCGCAACGGTTATCATTACCGGAAGAAGAAAAGAGGCGATAGCGAAAGCAGCTTCAGATTTGGGTGTAACTTCTATTGTTGCAGATCAGTCGAATATTGGTGACATCGAAAATCTGGCTTTAAAAGTAAAAGATGATTTTGGTAAAGTTGATATTCTTTTTATCAATGCCGGAATCGCAGGTTTAGGAAAAATCGAGCAAGCAACCGAAGCTTTATTCGATAGTATTATGAATGTCAACTTCAAAGGCGCTTATTTTACCTTAAGCAAATTTATTCCCATTTTAAAAGACGATGCTTCGGTGGTTTTTCTTTCTTCAAATACCGCGAGTATGCCAGGTCCGGGATCATCCATTTATTCTTCAAGCAAAACTGCTTTGAATTCGGTTATGAGATCAGCGGCTTTAGAACTGGCTCCGAGAAAAATCAGAGTAAATTCAGTTAGTCCGGGTCCAACAGAAACAGAAGTCATGAACAAAGTCGGTTTAGACAAGGAAACCATTAAAACGATTATGGATGTAGTGGTCGATAAAATCCCACTACAACAAATGGGAACTTCAGAAGACGTTGCCAAAATGGTCGCTTACCTAAGCAGCGACGCTTCAAAATTCATTACCGGAGCTGATTTTATTATGGATGGGGGG
Source organism: Flavobacterium chryseum (assembly GCF_004362015.1). GTDB lineage: Bacteria > Bacteroidota > Bacteroidia > Flavobacteriales > Flavobacteriaceae > Flavobacterium. The sequence continues at coordinate 330,840 of NZ_SNWW01000002.1, read as the reverse complement.
ATGGTTCTTGCTTAATTTTTAAGGTTCAAAGTTGCAAAGACTCAAAGCGACAAAGGTTTTTTCAGATTCTGAGTAGCTAAGTTGCGAAGGTTCTGAGGTTTTTTCCTATTGTCATCCTGAGCGAAGTCGAAGGCTTTTGAAACGTGAAAAATTGGAATTTGGAATTTAAAAAATTGGAATTTTAATTTTAATTAGGAGCTATTCCTGCTGTCCTTCCCAATCTTTTGTGGCTCCCGAAGCCTCGGGACCGGAACAAAAGGATTTTCCCTCCCATCAGGGCTAGGAAACTCGTTTTCAAAAGAAACAACAAAGATCAAACTTAGTCCCGAAGCTTCGGGATAGTACCTCAGAAACTCAGCAACATTATAAAAAACCTTTGTACCTTTGAGCCTTTGCAACTCAGAACCTTCTCTAAATGGAATCCAAAGAAATCCTAAAGCAACACATCTCCAAAACGGCTTCATTAACAGATGAAGAATTCGATTATTTCTTTTCTCATTTTAAAACACAGACTTTTAAAAAAGGGCAAACTATTATTAGTGAAGGGGATAAGGTTGATTGTGAGTATTTTGTAATTTCAGGTTGTTTAAAGGCTTTTTTTATTAATGATGAAGTCAAAATGTACATATTGCAATTTGCAATGCCAACATGGTGGACTTCTGATTATACGGTTTTATACAATCAAACGCCTGCGACTATAAACGTCGATTGCATTTCTGATGTAGAATTGCTTTGTCTTTCTAATGCTGATCGCGAAAAACTTTGCAATGAATTTCATCAGGTCGAACATTTTTTCCGCTGGAGAACCAATAAAGGATATATTGCTTCTCAAAAAAGGCTTTTATCCTTTATGAACAATAATGTAAAAACCCGCTACGAAGAACTTTTAGCGCTTTATCCTCAACTTTATAATTTAGTTCCAAAACATTTGATTGCTGCTTATCTGGGTGTTTCAAGAGAAACGTTAAGCAGACTTTATAATCCTTAATTTTTTTACAAGAGATTTTACAGATTAAAAATGATTTTTGTTTCACGCAGATTTTAAAAAGATTTAAGCAGATTTTTATTGATTCCTGTTTTTCCGATGTAGTTTGTCATCCCTCGTTCCCTGAAATCAGAAGATTGGGGTTACTTTGCGTTTCAAGGGATTTTAATCCATTCTACGTACGCAAGATGCCAATCTTTATCGAGCTTCTTGCGGAGATCTCGTTCCTCGGGATGACAAAAATGAGAATAAAAAAAGTGAGTACTAAAACTTTGCGTCTTCGCGCCTTTGCGAGAATATAAAATTAAGCATAGTTTAAAAAAAAAATCTGCGCACATCTGCCTAAATCCCTTAAAAATCTGCGTGAAACAAAAAACGCATAATTCCACCCCAAAATCAGAATGTGATCTACATCACGTAACCAATTTCTATAGTCGCCGTTCCTTTGCCTTGTACTTTTAAACACAATTAAATACAATAAAAATGGAAACAACAAATTTTAAAATCGTAAGCACAAATAGCAAAATCGATTGGACTGGTAGAAAAGTTACTGGTGCACATAATGGTACAATTGGTATCAAAGAAGGTAATTTCATCTTGAATGATGGAAAAGTTAAAGGTGGTAACATTATCATCGACACAACTGCAATTGAAATTCTGGACGTAACAGATCCGGCAACAAATGCACAATTTGCAGGTCACCTGGCTTCGGATGATTTTTTCTCAAGCGAAAAATTTCCTACTGCAACATTTGATATTCTTTCAGTAAAAGAAGTTTCAAACAACAGCTATTATTTAGAGGGAAATCTTACCATAAAAGATATTACACATCTTGTTGGTTTTGAGGCGCAAGTAGCGCATAACGGAAATTCTATTTCTCTTTCCGGAAAATTGGTAATTGACCGTACTAAATACGATATCAAATTCCGTTCAGGTAATTTCTTTACCAATTTGGGAGATACTTTAATCTACAATGACTTTGATTTAGATTTTAATATCACAGCCGAAGCTATATTTTCAGGACAATCTAAAAACTAAAAATCATGCCTTACGTAAAAATCGAATTGACCCGCGAAGGAGTTACTCGCGAGCAAAAACAGGAATTAATTAGCGGTATTACCAATTTAATTACCGATGTATTAAACAAAGATCCACATTTAACTCACGTTGTCATTCAGGAAGTGGAGTTAGACGATTGGGGTTACGCAGGAGAACAAGTATCAGTTTTAAGAGAAAAAGGCATAACAGCCGATAAAAAATAAATATCATGAAAAAACAAACCATAATCGTTACCGGAGCAGCTTCAGGTATCGGAAAAGGAATCGCCAAATACTTTTTAGAAAGAGGCGATAACGTAGTCATCAATTCAGTAACACCAGCTTCATTAGAAAATACTTTTAATGAATTTGGAGCAGGAGAAAACCTTGCCATGTTTGCCGGAGACATAAGCAACAAACAAACAGGCGAACAATTGGTGAAAATTGCCTTAGAAAAATTCGGTTCTGTAGATGTATTGGTAAACAATGCCGGAATTTTTGACAGTAAACCATTTTTAGAAGTTGACGAAGCTTATTTAGATAAGTTTTTGACAACCAACCTAAAAGGAACTTATTTTACTACACAAGCCGTTGTTCCGCAAATGCTGAAACAAAAAGACGGAGTTGTAATTAATATTGGAACGCCACTTGTAAACCACGGTTTAGGCGGATGGCCGGCTACAGCACCAATTGCGAGTAAAGGAGCCATTCACGCTATAACAGTTCAATTGGCGGCAGAATTCGGAAAACAAAACATCAGATTTAATACCGTTGCACCTGGCGTTATTCGTACACCAATGCATGGAGACAAAGCCGATTTGAGCGCTGGTTTACATTTATTAAACAGAGTAGGAGAAATCGACGATGTTGCAGAAATGGTATACACTGTTGCAAAAAGCACTTTTATTACCGGTGCCATCATCAATGTTGACGGTGGTAAAGCAGCAGGACATAATTTAAACTAAAGTGAAAACTATTTTATTAACCGCTTTTATGCTCTGGAGTTTTCAGGGCATGAAAGCACAACCTAAAGGTAAAATGGAAAATCAAGCAGAAATTGCAGTCATTACAGATGCCGTTGAAAATTATTATTTAAAAGGTATTTACGAAGGAGATGTCATACGCCTTGGAAGTATTTTTCAACCGGGAACATTTGTTTATGGAGATGTAAAGGGGCAGCCTTATTTTAAAACCGCAGAACATTATCTGGATGGCGTAAAAAACAGACAAAGTCCGAAAGATTCCGGAAAACCTTTTAAAGGTGAAATTCTGGAAATTAAAGTGGTGAATTCGATCGCTGTAGCTGAAGTTAATCTAAAAATGTACGATTTTAATTATCGGGATTTTTTATCTTTCCATAAAATTGATGGAAAATGGCTTATCGTCAATAAAATGCTGACAGACTTAAGTGAATAAACTTTAAAAGAAGAAATGATGTGGTACAATACAAAAGCTACAGAATTATTGGGTATTCAATATCCAATTCTGCAAGGACCATTTGGAGGTAATTTATCAACAGTAGAACTCACTGCTACGGTTTCAAACGCTGGCGGACTTGGCGGCTACGGAGCCTACACAATGTCTCCACAGGAAATTTATGAGGTAGACAAGCAAATAAAAGCAGCAACAGACAAACCGTATAACATCAACCTTTGGGTTTCAGATCATGATATTCCTGATTCTGGGTTAACCGATGAAAAATACAATCAGGCCAAGGCATTGTATAAACCTTATTTTGATGAGGTTGGAATTCCGTTACCGGAAAAGCCAGTTCCATTTCAATCCAGGTTTGAAAATCAATTGGAAGTAATTTTAGACATCCGTCCGAAAGTATTCAGTTTTATGTTTGGAGTTCCTTCAGCCGATGTTCTAGAACAATGTCGCAGATTAGGAATTGTTACTGTTGGTGCAGCGACTACTTTAGACGAAGCCATTTTTCTGGAAGCAGCAGGAGTAGATATGATTATCGCATCTGGTTTTGAAGCCGGCGGACACCGACCATCATTTTTAGCTTCAGCAGAATCATCTGTAACAGGAAGTTTTGTATTACTGCAATTGATTCGCGAAAAAGTAAAAATCCCCGTTATTGCGGCAGGCGGAATTGCAAACGGAAAAGGCGTTGCAGCAGCATTGGCGCTAGGAGCAGATGCAGCTCAAATAGGAACCGCATTTCTAGCCACCGATGAATCGAATGCATTGCCTATTCACAGAGAAATGTTATTTTCAGATGCTGCAAAATATACCACTTTATCTCGTGCGTATACAGGAAGACTTGGCCGTGGAATTACCAGCAGAATTGCCAAAGAAGTTTTAGGCAGAGAAGAAAACATATTACCATTTCCGCTGCAAACCACACTTATGGCGCCGTTACGAAAAGCGGCTCTCGATCAACAAAAATGGGATATGATCTTATTTTGGGGCGGACAAATTGCTCCAATTTTAAAACATAAAAAAGCAAAAGAATTAATGGATTCTTTAATAAAAGAAACTTCACAATATTTCGGCGATCTGAAAGCTTAATTTAAGTTGTTAAACACAGATTGTTTTAAAAGAACCTACACTTGTAGGTTCTTTTTTTGTTTACAAATAGGCCTAAAGTATTATTTGAAAATTTTCAGGTTTCTGTATGTCCGTTTCAGGATTCACTTCGTCTGTTTAACCTATTTCCTCATTTTAAAAGGGCTGTAACCATTATACTTTTGACGAAGAAATTAACTGATAAACATATAATTTAAAAAATCAAAACAATGGAAACAATTCAAAATAAAATAAGTTTTCTGAATGCAATTGCAGCAGGAACTTTTATGCTGATCGCCACAGCTGGCTTCGCACAGCAAAAACAAATACAAACTAAAAATGATTCAGAAGCAATTCGTCCGTACCGTATTAGTATTTCTCAGGAAGCAATAACAGAACTCCGTAATCGTGTAAACGCTACAAGATGGCCTGATAAAGAAACCGTAACAGATCAATCTCAAGGATTGAAATTACAGCAAATTCAAGGTCTTGTAAAATATTGGGGAACTGATTATGATTGGCATAAAACAGAAGCCAAACTAAATGCATTGCCTCAATTTGTTACCAATATCGACGGATTGGATATTCAATTCATTCAAATAAAATCAAAACATAAAAATGCACTGCCACTAATTATTACACATGGCTGGCCGGGATCTTTCTTTGAACTTCTAAAAGTAATTGGGCCGTTAACAGATCCAACAGCTTATGGAGGAAAAGCCGAAGACGCTTTTGATCTTGTAATTCCGTCAATGCCGGGCTATGGTTTCTCAGAAAAACCAAAAGGAACAGGTTGGGGACCGGAAAAAATTGGAAATGCCTGGGATGTTTTAATGAAACGTTTGGGGTACAAACAGTATGTATCTCAAGGCGGTGACTGGGGTTCAGTAATTGCAGATGCCATGGCACGCCAGGCTCCGGAAGGATTATTAGGAATTCACTTAAATATGCCTGCAACAGTTCCTGCAGCTATTTCAAAAGCTTTACAAAATGGAGATCCGGCACCTGCAGGATTATCAGTAAAAGAAAAAGCAGCTTTCAATTCACTTAATAAATTATATACCAAAGGTGCAGGTTATGCCGGAATGATGGTTACACGTCCGCAAACTTTAGGTTACGGACTTACAGATTCTCCTGTTGGTCTGGCTTCATTCTTCCTGGATAAATTCAACGATTGGACTTATAGCGGAGGAAATGCTGAAAAATCCTTAACCAGAGACGAAATGCTGGATGACATCTCATTGTACTGGTTTACCAATACCGCAAATTCATCGGCACAATTGTATTGGGAAAACAACACCAACAACTTTAATGCTGTAGAGCAAAGAACGAATGAAATTAAAATTCCGGTTGCGATTACCGTTTTTCCCGGAGAAATTTATCAGGCACCAAAAAGCTGGGCCGAAAGAGCATACAAAAACCTGATTTATTTTAATGAAGTAAACAAAGGCGGACATTTTGCTTGCTGGGAAGAACCACAACTTTTTACCATTGAACTTCGCGCCGCTTTTAAATCATTGAGAAAAGGCAATTAAAAATTAGAAATTAAAAATTAAAGTCAGTCCAAAGTTTTTTCATAATTACTCTATGTGTTTTATATAAACCCACAGATTAAGCATTAAATACATTAAAAAATAAAATCTACTCAATCTGCAAAATCTGCGTAAAAAATAGCTAACACATAGATTAATTTGAAAATCAATACGAAATCTAAGTATTCGAAAACACACACAACAATTCAAAAGATATGAAAACAAATAAAAATTCCAGTTATATACCATTGCTATTCTAAGTTTTATAGCATTTACCATTTCAAATAATGCATCAGCGCAAAAATCAGGGATTACACGAACCGATTTACAAAAACACGACATAAGTGTCGTTGGACACGAAACTGTTCAAGCACGAATCGATTTTGAGCCTCATACGGCTTTTGGGAAACATTCTCATCCCGGCGAAGAAGTTATTTATGTTTTGGAAGGTTCTCTAGAATATCAAGTTGAAGATAAAACGCCAATAATATTAAAAGCCGGAGAAGTACTTTTTATTCCCGCAGGCCAAATTCACTCCGCTAAGAATCATACTAATAGCAAAGCTTCAGAGCTGGCGACATACATTGTTGAAAAAGGGAAACCTATTCTGGTACTGGCTAAATAATTAAAACCTTATGTTTTTGTCTGTCCGTTTCAGCCGCAACTTTGTCCGTTTCAACTATTTTCTGATTGTAAAAGGACCGTTGCAAGAATACCTTTGACGAAGAAATTAACTAATAATCAAACTATTAAAAATAATAATCATGAAAACACTACAAAATAACCAAAGCAGTTTCGTAAACAGAGTAGCTTCTAAAATAGTGCTAATTGCAGCTTTGTTTTTTACAATGACAGCAATCAATGCACAATCAGAAAAACAAACAACAACAAGTTCTCTTGGAACATTAAAACAAATTAATGCCGGACTTTTAAACGTAGGGTATACCGAAGCCGGACCTTCAACAGGAAAACCCGTAATTTTGCTTCACGGCTGGCCGTACGACATTCACAGTTACAATGAAGTAGTGCCAATATTAGTGGCAAAAGGTTACAGGGTAATTACGCCCTATTTAAGAGGATCAGGAACAACGACTTTTCTTTCTAAAGATACTTTTAGAAACGGACAACAAGCAGCACTTGCAAGCGATATCATTGCTTTGATGGATGCGCTTAAAATTGATAAAGCCATTATTGGAGGTTTCGATTGGGGAGCAAGAACAGCCGTAGTTATGGCAGCACTTTGGCCGGAACGCTTAACCGGATTAGTTTCTGTAAGCGGTTATTTAGTTGTAAATCTTGAAGCAAACTTAAAACCATTGCCTCCAACAGCAGAATTAGGATGGTGGTATCAATATTATTTTGCTACCGAAAGAGGAAAATTAGGTTATACCCAAAATACTTATGAATTCAATAAACTGATCTGGAAAATAGCTTCTCCTTTATGGAATTTCGATAAAGCAACTTACGACCAAACCGCACAATCGTTTGATAATCCGGATCATGTAGCAATCGTAATTCATAATTACAGATGGAGACAATCGCTTGAAGCCGGAGAGTCTAAATACGATTCTCTAGAGAAAAAACTAGCTTCAAGACCTGAAATAAAAGTCCCAACGATTACAATAGGCAGCGATTTCGACGGCGCAAACGCTGATGGAAAAGCATACGCGAGTAAATTCACAGGAAAATATGCCCACAGAATTCTAAAAGGAATAGGACACAATGTACCACAAGAAGATCCGAAGGCATTTGCACAGGCGATTATTGATGTGGACGGACTTAAATAAATCAATTAAAAATTAAAACAAATAATCACTGTTTTAAAGCCTTAAAGAAATCGTAAAGACAGAATTATGAAAAAAATAAAAGTACTACCAGCATTTTTTATCACACTACAGCTAATGGCAATGACAGCTTTTGGACAAAACAATACAGAGAAAAAAGCCGTAAAGGGATTTGCGCTTTTAGAATTATACACTTCAGAAGGCTGCTCCAGTTGTCCGCCTGCGGATGAATTGATGGTAAGAATTCAAAATGAATACAAAGAAGACAATGTTTATATTTTGGCGTATCATGTTGATTATTGGGACAGACAAGGCTGGAAAGATATTTTTAGCAACGCCGATTTCACTAAAAGGCAATACGAATATTCAACGTTTTTAGGAAAAGAACAAGTTTATACGCCACAACTAATCGTTAACGGAAAAGCAGATTATATCGGTTCACAAGAAACAATTGTGAAAGCTGCAATTAAATCTGCACTTTCTCAACCCGTTGTTGCCGACTTATATTTAGAAGCCAGTCAAAGCAACAATAATCTTACTGTAAATTATGCTGTTGAAGGAACTTCAAAAAACAGCAGTTTGTTAATTGCGATTGTTCAAAAACATGCTAATAGCAATGTCAAAAGAGGGGAGAATGCTAATCGTGTTTTATCGCATTATCAAATCGTTCATCAGTTGCAAAGTGTAGATTTAAGTAAGGCCAAAAAAGGAACAACATCCATTCGTTTGCCTAAAAATTTTGAGGCTAAAGAGTTTGAAATAATCGGCTTTGTGCAGGATAAAAAATCCGGAAGTATTTTAGCAGTAAATAAGACAGTTTTGCAACAAATATCGTTATAATTATTTGTTTATTAATTCAATATAAAAAGTCTCTTAATTGAGGCTTTTTATATATGAAAAATACAGCTATTTAGTTTAAAATTTTTATTTACATTAATGATTTTAAATATCTAAATATCAATAATTTATTGTTCTTGATTTTTGTAATAATTAGCAATTGTTTTATTAAACCTATAAAATTGATTTTCCAATAATATTAAATCCTTTTTTAAGTCATTTTTCTTTCTTTTAATGGAAAGGTAAAGGCTAATTTTAAGTGTGTTTTTCAATGATATTGGAATTATCACAAAAAATTCAATTTATATACATTGAAAAAATATTTTTTAACTAAAATTTTAAACTCTGAAATAGAGAAAATAAAATCACTTTTTTAAGATTTTAAAATCGCTAATTTTTATAAATAAATATACAAAATGATCATTTTTAGTATTATGACGAAATGGCAGTCGCTATAATTTTAATTTCATAAGTGATATAATACCAGATACTTTACTTAATATATCTAAAGTTATAATTAAGTATTATTATGAATGAAATTTTCCGGTCCTTTAAAAATTAGAAATCATTTTTTAGGCATAAAATACTTTTAAAATATCCTATCTTTGGCAAAGCAAGATCAAAAAAACAGACTAAAATTATGGAAAAAATAAAACGCTTTCAGGTTTCTCTAAAGGTCATTTGGGGAAGTTCTATAGCACTGGCAATTCTTGCTTCAATTCCCAAATTATTTGATGTATATTCTACGCCTGGAGATATCGTAATTAACTCATCCATTACGTTGTTATTTTCTATTTTTATATGGTATTACAATATCTACAGTTTGCCCAAATTTTCGACAAAACGAACCAGTACAAGTTTATTTAACTGGAAATTGTTATTAAGCGTTATAATGGGGATTTTAGTAATGATTTTGATTGTAATTGGACATCAGGAACTTTTTCAGATTTCTAAGATGGATGCACCAATTATGTTTGAATTGCGAGGTCTTTTAATCAATTTGATTGTTTACATGTTTTTGCACTTGCTTTTTCAAAACTATCAAACCCAACAAATAGGCGCAGAACTGGAACTTACGAAAGCTCTAAATCTGGGCGCGCAATATGAACTTTTAAAGCAACAGGTCAATCCACATTTTTTATTCAACAGTTTAAATACTTTAAAATCGATGGTTGATATTCAGGATCCACAAAGCTCAGATTTTATTTTGAAACTATCTGATTTTTATCGATTTACATTAGAAAGCCGAAAGTTAGACTTGATATCACTTCGTGAAGAACTTCAGATCTTAGATTCGTATGTTTATTTACTAAAAGCCCGTTTTGAAGACGGTTTTGTTTTGAATAGTAACATCGATCAAAAACAATACGATGCTGCAATTCCGCCTTTTACTTTGCAATTGTTAATCGAGAATTGCATTAAACATAACGTTGTTTCGCTCGATAAACCCTTGCAAATCGATTTATATACCGAAAATGATTTCCTGGTTATCGAAAACAAAATTCAGCTTAAAAGAGGCGTATTATCGACCGGAGTAGGTTTAGATAATATCAATCAGCGTTTTATGCATTTGGTTCATAAGGAAATAGAAATTGATAAAAATGAAACTACTTTTAAAGTAAAAATACCACTGATTTATGACTATCGTAATAATTGAAGATGAAGTAAAAACGGCCAAAGCACTTGGTCAGCTAATTTTGAGTATCAGACCAGATGCTCAAATTCTGTCGTACATTCAAAGTATTGATGGAGCGGTGAGTTATCTTTCAGAAAATGATCAGCCGGATCTTATTTTTATGGATATTCAGCTTGCTGACGGTTTATGCTTTGAAATTTTTAAAAACGTCGCCGTATTATCACCTGTGATATTCTGTACTGCCTTTGATGATTATGCGATTGAAGCATTCAAATCAAACGGAATTGATTATGTATTGAAACCTTTTTCAAGAGAAAGCATTGCACAGGCCATTAAAAAAGCGGGAGAATTGAAGAACTTCTTCCAAAGAAATAAAAAAGCCATGCCAGATTTCGAGTATTTATTAACCAGGACCGGTGAAAATACAGGAAAAAGCAGCTTTTTGGTTTTTAAAAACAATAAGTACCAAACTGTTTTAACAGAGAATATTGCGTTTTTTTACATTAAAAATGAAACGCCAACCATTATGTCTTTTGATAAAACAGAATATCAATTAACACAATCGCTTGATGAGGTTCATAAACTATTATCGCCAACACAATTCTTTAGAATCAACAGGCAATATTTGGTTAATTTTTCGGCTATAAGAGAAGCAGAACACTATTTCTCACGCAAATTAATCATCAAACTAACCGTTCCAACCGAAGAGAAATTACTGGTAGGAAAGGAGAAAGCTACTGCTTTTTTGACATGGTTAGAGAACAGATAATAAGTTTGTGTGTTTTTTTTAAACACATAGAAACATAGATTTAAACACAATAAAAGCTGATTTATGATTTTAAATCAGCTTTTGTTGTTACAGAGATTTTTCCTGTACTTGTGTTTTGTATAAAACCTATTAACTGCCAGTTAGTTGCGTTATAATTTTCTGGCTTTGTGATAGTCACATTCCCTTCTTTTTCAGAAATAGAAAAACTCTTAAGCTCTTTCACAATCTGAACGTGATTTAACGTATTTCCCTTGTTTTCACCGCGTTGTACTTTAGAAATTCCTTTTCGCAATATTGTTGCAATAAATATTTTTTTGTTTTTATCAACTGAATTTGTTTCGAAATGAATCGCTATCGAATCGTTATCAGAATGAGTAGTAAGTTTCAACGTATCAATTTGTTTAGTTTTTAAGGCATCAGCAATTTTTTGAGAAAGTGCGGCTTCATTATAACCTGCAAATTCAGCATTTCCGTTAATAATAAACTGAGGCGTATACATCACGTACAAATTTAACCAATCCTTATAATGTTGCTGACGGTTTGTAAATTCAGCCGAACTAAATTGGTCCTTCCAGCCCAAACGATCCCAATAATCAACATGATACGCCAGAAAATAAATGTTTTGGCCGTTAGATTCAAGTTGTAATTTTGCCATCAATTCGTCTGCTGGCGGACAGCTTGAACACCCTTCAGAAGTAAAAAGTTCTACTATAGCAAAGCCTTTATTATTTGTCGATTTTATCTCGGTTTTTGCTGCTTTTTTTTCTGATAATTCCATTTCAGGAAACATAAAGCAATTCAGAAAAAAGAGCCCGGAAAGCATAATTGCTAAAAAGAGAAAGATTCTATTTTTCATAATTTTTCATTTAAAATTGGATTGAAATTCTATTATTTCTCTCAAAGGTAGAATCGTAATCGCTGATTTATAAGTGAATAATAGCGAACCGTCCAAATTAGGAGGTGAATAGTCCATTTAGTGCTTTAAATAAAACTGAACGTTGAAATGGTTTTTTACCACAGAGGTCGCAATGTTTCTAAAATGCATGCTGTATAAAAAGTAAAGTTCGCAAAGCTTTGTGTTGAAACAGCTTTGCGAACTTTGTGTTTTGTGAACGTAATATTGAGTAAAATCTTAGCGATCTTTGCGGTAAAACCCCATTTCGAACCTGAAAACTAAATTTTCGAAGGCGACAATCCAAATTGTTTTTTGAATGCAAATGAAAAATGCGAAAGATCTTCAAAACCCACTTCCAGATATACTTCAGAAGGAGTTTTTCCTTGCTCTTTAATCTGATAATATGCTTCCTGCAATCTTTTTTGTAATAACCATCGGCTGGGAGAATTATTAAAAATACGTTGAAAATCCCTTTTAAAAGTAGCCAGACTGCGGCCTGTGAGATATGCAAAACGGTCTAATTGTACATTAAAATGAAAATTCTTCTTCATGAAAGCTTCGAGATCTATCTTTCCAGGTTCGTTGAAGTCAAATAAAATATCTTTTAATCCCGGTTGGCATTGCAATAAAACAGTAATCGCTTCATTTACTTTTAAAGTCTGAAGATCTTCGTTAATTAATTGATCATCATTGATGTATGGAATCAAAGAATTCATGAGACTTTTAAGTAATGGCACTTCTTTTAAATGAAAAACAGTTTCTGTTTCCGGACTTTTAATCAAATTGGTTTTCTGGTTGTATTGTATAGAGAAATCCCGCAGTGCATTCTGATTCAGATAAATAGAAATAGACTGAAAACCAATATTCGGATCGGGTTGTTTGATGAACTTAATAAGCTGATTTCTTCTAATAAACCGAAAATCACCAGGCTTAAAAAGATATTCTTTAGTGCCGTTATTCAAAGTAAGTTCCCCCGAAATCTGAAAACTCATAACATGTTCAGCAGCAAATTGCTCGCCTTCCCGATTTTGGGTATAGTAGCAAGAATAGGCAATAGGCGATTTTTTCTGATTTATTTTAGAATCGTTCATATCACAAATTTATAAAAAAAGCAATCAGCATCGAATACCTTTTACCCGATGCTGATTTTGTTTTTAGTTAGATAAATATATATTTAAACACATAAAGACATAGTTTTTTCTTGATCTATAAGGCGTTTAACTTGCTTAAGCAAACATAGCTATGTGTGAAAATCTAGATTTTTTCAAACGTCTTTTATTTAAAAGTAATTCTATGTTTCTATGTGTTTAAAAAATTATGCGTTATACTGAGATTTATTGATTTTTGCAATTGAAATTGCAATTATTACTTTTTACCAGTATACCATTTACCCTGTGTTGTATTTAAAAAGTTTTCGGACTCATCATGATCTGTAGATAAACTAACATCCATCCATTTTTCCATTTCTTCTTTTCGTATTTCGTCAGCATTTTTTAAGAGCCCAATTGCTTCGCTTCCCAAAACAAGATGCATTGGCGGATTTGGATGTGAAGCTAAATCTAACATTACTTTAGCTGCTTTTTGAGGATCTCCAACCGGAACAAAATTTCCACCTTTGAAGAAATCCGTACGCTGTTTTACCATTTCGTAGCCTTCAATATCATCCGCATAAGTCATTGATACTCCAGCCCAATCGGTACGGAAACCTCCTGGTTCAACGCTTGTTACGAATATGCCAAGCGGAGCAACTTCTTTTACCAATGCTTCTGTAAATCCGCTTAAGCCGAATTTTGCTGCCTGATACATTGTTAAAGCGGGATTTCCAACGCGGCCGCCAACAGAGCTAATTTGCAAAATACGTCCCGAACCTTGTTTGCGCATAAAAGGCAATACAGCGCGAGTAATTGCGATTGGTGCGTATAAATTGGTTTCTAACTGACTACGAACCTGCTCATTTGTATACGCTTCTGCTGCGCCAATGATTCCAAATCCTGCGTTGTTTACCAATACATCAATCCTTCCGAAATGTTCGACAGCTGTTTTTACTGCATCGTTAACCTGATCATGATTGTTAACATCTAATGTAATTGGCAGAATTTGATCTTTAAACCTTTCTTTTAAATCATTTAACTGATTAATGTCTCTTGCCGTAGCAGCAACTTTGTCACCGCTTTCTAAAACTGCCTCTGTAAGATTACGTCCTAATCCTCGAGAACTTCCTGTAATAAACCATATTTTATTCATTGTAATTGTGTTTTAAATTCATTACAAATTTACGGTAGAAGCAAAGTTTGTTGTTTTGTTGAAAAGCTCAAATTTGTTTGTTATAAAGATCAAACAAAATATAAAATATTTTCATTTAATAAAATAGTCGCGAAGCCACAAGATAAAGTTTGGGACTTCGCGACTTTGCGACATTAAAATGTAAGCTTGTTTTTTAAGCCACAGATTGAAGGATAAAAATGATTTTTTTTCACGCAGATTTTGCAGATTAGAGCAGATTTAATTTTAAAACAGGAAATAAACTATCTGCTTAAATCTGCTTAAATCCTTTTTAAAATCTGCGTGAAATAAAATTAATAAGCTTACTCTAAACTTTTAATGGTATAAGTGGCAACATACAATCTTCTAAACATAATATACGTAACGCTAACCATTATAAAAGCAATAATTGCATCAATTGTTGCTGGAAAACCTAATACAGCAAGTTTGGAGAAAAAGGCAAAAGTAATGTCAAAAAAGATTCCCGCAAATACCCATTCTTTCAAACGAAGCAATTTATTCGGAATCAATAAAGTGATTACTCCCAATACTTTCAGTATACCAAGTAAATAAATAAAATGGGGCGGATAGCCCAATTGTACTGTAATTTCCCAAACAATTTTGTTGGTTGTAAGTTCAAAAAATCCGCTGGCACCAAACCATAAAGAAGTTAAGATGATACCTGTCCAGTAAATAATTTTTGTTGTTTTTGCATTCATGTTTTTAATGATTTTAAGTTGTTAAACAGGACAAATTTGCTTGATTGGCGTTAACTTTCATATTCAAATTTTGCCGAAACGTACAATTTAAACTTTGAAATAGACAATCTGAAGTTCGATTTGAATTCTAATCTTAATCACTCTGCAACTAACTTTTGAAGGATATTTATTAACAATAAATTACAATTTTGAAATCTCATTAGTTTTATATTTGTGTAAACAATTACCTAACTCAACTGAAATACCACATTAGATGAAAGAAATAAAAGCTTTTAAGATTTTTCTTTTTGTATGCTTAGCCTTTTCATTAAACGCTCAAAGTCAGAAAGTAAAGCTGCTAAATGTAGATCAGCTTCAGGAAAGAATCAAAAACGGAAAAGACAGTACGTATGTAGTGAACTTCTGGGCAACCTGTTGTGCGCCATGCATTAAAGAGTTACCAAACTTTGAAAAACTTGGCTCAGAGTATAAATCAGAAAAATTGGCCGTATTATTGGTCAGCGTTGATTTTAAATCGAAATTGGCCTCTAACATAGAACCTTTTGTAAAAAGGAAGAATCTAAAAAGTGAAGTTTTTCTTTTAAATGAAAGCAATCCTCAGGAATATATCGATCGTATTGATCCTTCATGGTCGGGAAGTATTCCGGCAACACTTTTTATCAAAAACGATAAAAGAAAATTTATCGAAAGCGAACTTACTTACGAACAATTACTTACCGAATATAAAAAACTATAAATTATGAAAAAGTACATCTCCTTAGTATTATTTTTAAGTGCCTTTATTGCTCAGGCACAAGCCCCAACACTAAAAGCCGGACAAACTGCACCGGATTTTAAACTTAAAAATGTAGACAATAAAGAAGTTTCATTTGCCAGTTATCCTGATGCAAAAGGTTTTATCGTTGTATTTACCTGTAACACATGCCCGTACGCAAAAGCTTACGAGCAAAGAATTATTGATCTTGATAATAAGTTTAAACCACAAGGTTATCCCGTAATTGCTATTAATCCAAACGATCCTGAAGCATCAAAAGCAGATACTTTTGATAAAATGAAGGAATTGGCAAAAGAGAAAAAATATTCATTTCCGTATCTATTTGATAAAGGACAAGTGGTTACAGATCAATACGGTGCGAAACATACACCACATTTATTTTTGGTTTCTAAAACAGCAAAAGGAACTGTTGTAGAATATACCGGAGCAATTGATAATGATCCTGAAGGAACAAAAGACGAAAAAACGAAATATGTTGAAGATGTAATCACATCATTAAAAAACAATCAAAAACCAACGATAACAGAAACAAAAGAAATTGGCTGTACGGTAAAAAGGAAAGCTAAAGCATAAATTATTTCTTTAAAATATAACGTCTCATTAAAGTGAGGCGTTTTTTTATGCTTTAAAATTAAGAATAGCTAATAATGAGAAATAAATCAGCATTGTTAGTATCTTATTGTCACTGTAACCTTTCTTTCTATCACTAGCGATTATAAGAAAATAACTATTTTTTTTGACTAAATTATACTCCAATTCAATTTAATTAGTAATTTTGTTTAGAATAAATCTAAATAGTGATGAAAAATTTCCTTCTGGCTGATTCCGAAAACCTACACATAATCGGATTGAGGCACACACTTAAAAAGTTGGTAAAAACACCCAACTTAAAAGTGGCAAATTCAAGAGAAGAATTGTTTAAGTGTTTGGATAAAAATGATATAGAATGTTTGATTATTGACCCCAATAATATTTTTTTGTTTTATGATGATGATCTTAAAACCATCAAAACAAATTATCCTAAATGCAAAATTATAATTCTTTCATATTTTAAGAACAAGCAAACCATTAACAGCTTTTTAAAAGATAATATAAATGGCTTTATATCAAAAGATTGCGAAGAACAAACCATTTATGATGCCTTGTATAAAATTCAGCACGGAGAACGCTATTTATGCCCCAAAACCTTAAATGCGCTTATTGATGTTTTTGCTTTACCAACTGCAGAAACTGATGAAAAACTTACTTTAAGAGAATTTGAAATCCTAAAGCAAATAGCACAGGGAAACAACGGAAAAAGTATCGCATCGCAGCTTTTTATCAGCATACATACTTTCAGGACACACCGCAAAAACATTATGAAAAAGACCGGAAGACATACTACTTCTGAATTGATTTTGTACGCATTAGAGAAAAAAATAAAGTAATTGTTGTATTACTTAAGACATTTTTATGCTCATGTTTCTACTACAAATGCGGTATTTTGCATACCTCATTTATAGAAATCATTTTCACTTTTTTATGGTATTGATTTAATTTTCGTACAAATCTACATTTGTCAAAACTATTCTTTAGAATCAATCTAAATAAATACCACAAATGGAGGCACAAGAAAAATTAGGAACAATACTGCAGGAAGTTGTAATTGATAATGCGTACAATAAACATGTTTTTTCTAACAATACTAAATCAATTGGGATTTATAAGAAAAGCATGAAAAAGGCCATTAAAACAATTGGAAATCATTTAAAAGAAAGAGATACACCGTTTACTGGAGCCAGTATTTCGACGATTAAACAAAAAATCGACAACATTTATCTCGAAGAAAACAAGAACGGGAAAAGCCTTGATTATGTTCTGGATGAATTGAAAGACATTTATTTAGATGATTGTATTCATTTTCATAACCCGAAATACATCGCGCATCTTAATTGCCCAATTCTTACGCCAACACTTGTGGCAGAAGCTTTTATATCGTCATTAAATTCTTCGATGGATACATACGATCAAAGTACGGGAGCGACTTTTATCGAATTAAAATTGGTAGAATGGACGCTTGATAAACTGGGTTATCCGGAAAACGCTGACGGAATTTTCACCAGCGGTGGTACGCAATCGAACATGATGGGATTGCTTTTGGCAAGAGATCATTACATCAAAAAACATTACGGAATTGATCCAAAAATGGATGGATTGCCTCCTGAAGCTTCAAAATTCAGGGTTTTATGTTCAGAAGTAAGTCACTTTAGTTTAAAGAAAAACTTGAGCCTTTTGGGTTTAGGACAAAATGCCGTGATTCCGGTTGCTGTAGATCCTGATTTTAAGATGAATACTAACGCATTGAAAAAAGTAATTCAGCAACAAAAAGATTTAGGCAATATCCCGATTGCGATTGTGGGGACAGCTGGCACGACTGATTTTGGTTCTATAGATCCGTTGACTGAAATTGCTAAAATTGCCAGTCAAAACGACATTTGGTTTCACGTCGATGCGGCCTATGGCGGCGGTTTACTAATCAGTAACATTCATAAAGAAAAATTGAGCGGAATCGAATTATCAGACTCCGTTACCATCGATTATCACAAAACGTTTTATCAGCCCGTAAGTTCAAGCGGCTTTTTTATGAGAGATAAATCATTTGTAGATTACATTAAATACCACGCTGATTATCTGAATTCTAAAGAACAGGAAGACGAAGGAATTCCAAACATGGTCAAAAAATCAATTCAGACCACACGCCGTTTTGATGCCTTAAAATTGTGGTTTACTTTAAGAATGATAGGAACTGAAGGTTTGAGTTCTTACATGGAAAAAGCCATTGCCAACGCACAATTTACCGCAGATTTATTAAGAAACAGAGATGATTTTGAAATCATTCATAAGCCTGAAATTAGTGCAATTGTGTTTCGTTATACACCTTTTACCGGAAACGGAAATTCGTATTGCGGCATCAACAGTTACATTCGTAAAGCTATTTTTAACGAAGGTAAAGCTATCATAACCAGTACAAAAGTCTACAATGAAGTATTTCTGAAATTCACTCTATTAAATCCGTTAACAACGCCTAAAGACATTGAAGAAATCATTGATCTGATCGTATTTCACGGAAATGAATATTCACTAATAAATTAAAATATCATGCAAAATAAAACATACGATTTCATCGCCGTTGGAGTAGGACCTTTCAATTTAAGTCTGGCCTGCCTTACCGCACCAATTGAAAATTTAGACGGGTTATTTTTCGACAAAAACGATTCTTTCAACTGGCATCCGGGAATGTTGCTGCAAGACACAACGTTACAAATTCCGTTTATGGCCGATTTAGTGACTTTGGCAGACCCAACAAGTCCGTTTAGTTTCTTGAATTACATCAAAGAACAAGGCAAAATGTATTCATTTTACATTCGTGAAAACTTCTTGTTATTAAGAAACGAATACAATCAATATTGCCAGTGGGCGATTAAAAAACTGCCGAATATTTATTTTAATACTGAAGTTACGGCGATTGAATACGATGAAAATCAGCAGCTTTATATCGTAACTACACTTTGCACTAAAACAGCTGTTACGACCATTTACAAAACTAAAAAAATTGTTTTAGGAACAGGAACAGCACCGCATATTCCGAAATCCTGCCAATCTTTAAAAGGAAAAGCAATTCATTCCTCAGCTTATATTCAGAATAAAGCTTCACTTCAAAAACAAAAATCAATTACGGTTTTAGGAAGCGGACAGAGTGCTGCCGAAGTTTTCAACGATTTATTGCAGGAAATTGATGTTTACGGCTATCAATTGAACTGGATTACGAGATCTTCTCGCTTTTTTCCGATGGATTACAGCAAGTTAACGCTCGAAATGACTTCTCCTGAATATGTAGATTATTTTTATAATCTTCCTTCGGACAAAAGAGATCATTTGCTTAAAAACCAGAAATTATTGTACAAAGGAATCAATAAAGACTTGATTGCAACGATTTTCGATACGATTTACAACAAAAAAGTAATTACAGAAATTGATGTGAATTTAAGAACCAATGCCGCTTGTACCAAAGGAACTTATAATGAAGAAAATCAGTATTTTGAGTTGGAATTGCATCAGGTGGAACAAGATAAAAGATACCGTCATAAAACCGATGCATTGGTTCTGGCAACAGGTTACGGTTACAAATTGCCCCAATTTTTGGAAGGAATTGCAAACCGAATTCAATGGGATGAAAAAGGACGTTTTGCAACCAACAGAAATTACAGCATCGATAACAATGCTAACGAAGTTTTCGTGCAAAACGCAGAACTCCACACACACGGATTCGTAACGCCGGATTTAGGAATGGCTTGTTACCGAAACTCTTACATCATTAAAGAAATCACCGGAGTCGAACATTACGCTGTAGAAACCAAAATTGCATTTCAGGAATTTGGTGTTCCCGCAGCAGAAGTGATTGAATCTCCGGCATTTGAAACCATCGCATAATTATGGAAACAGCACAACCAAAAAAGAGGGTTTTGGCAATCGATTTTGCCAGAGGAACTAGTGTAATTTTAATGATGATGGTGCATACCATGTTAATTTACGGTACCATTGCCACACAAACCAATACCGTTTTAGGAGAAATTATTTTATGGTTAGGCCGCGGAACAACTATGTTTTTGGTAAGTATGGGAATTTCTTTTGTGTTATCAAGACGACAAAGTTTTCTGGCGGTTTGTAAAAGAGCTTTATACATTCTCGCTGTTGGTTACGGAATGAATATTTTGAAATTTCTGGTGCCAGAATTTATTTTTGGAGGACTTCCGGAAGCTTTTGTTTCAGCTTATGGTTTAAAATCAGGCACTTTAGAAACAGGAATTTTCTTTTTGCTTTTGGGCGATATCCTGCAATTGGCCGGAATTACTTTGTTTATCATGGGGCTTATCGATCATTTTAGCAAAAGCAAATATATTCCGTTGATTGTGGCTTTGTTAATCACTTCTATTTCAAAAGAATTAAGCGGTTTCAGAGTCGGAATTGCGGGTTTAGATTATATCTGCGATCTGTTTTTTAGCAATCAGTTTAATGTCTATTTCCCTGTTTTTCCGTGGAGTGCTTTTATTTTAATCGGCATGTTTTTAGGAAGATGGTATAAAGAACTTAACGAAAATCAGGATTTATTTTTCAAGAAAATGCTGCTTGTTGGTTTGGCTTTTATTGCCGTTGGAGGATTTTTAAACTTCTCAAATCCGGAATATCATTTTGGCGATTATTATCATTTAGGACCAGGCGGAAGCATTTTATTACTCGGAACGAACCTGGTTTTATACTGGCTCACAAATATTATTGTTAATCTTTTTAAAGAAGATAACCCAGTGTTTACTTTATTGACTTTCTGCAGCAAACACGTCACAAGTTTGTACGTAATTCAATGGGTTTTGATCAATTGGGGCATGTATGTTTTGGGTTTCTGGGAACACGATCAATGGATAGTTTTAGGTTTGTTTCCGGTTGTTATTGCGACAAGTCTAAGCATTCAACTTGCTTATAATGAAATTAAAATAGTCCTAAGTCAAAAGTCCAAAGTCGAAAGTCTAAGAAATCTAAAATCTCCAATCTAAAATTAAAATAGTCCAAAGTCCAAAGTCTAAAGTCGAAAGTCTAAGAAATCTAAAATCCAAAATCTCCAATATAAAATCTAAAATCAAATGAGTACATATAAACCTATATACAGCACAACCATTCCGGATTTCGGGACTATAGATTTTCGTCCATTGCAATTACCTGCCGATGCAGAAATAATTCATGATTGGGTCAATCGTGATTATGCGCAATATTGGGGCATGCAGGGGAAAAATCTGGAAGAAGTTCGATTAGAATATGAAAAAATCACTAAAGAATCTGATGTATTTATCGGACTCGTAAATGGCGAAGTTTCTTTTTTATTAGAACGCTACAATCCAAAACAAGATATCATTGGTAACTATTATACCGTTCAGGATTACGATTGTGGCATTCATATTATTGTCGCGCCATCAACAAAACCCGTACATCAGTTTACTTGGCACATTTTTTCGAGTATCATCAAGTTTATTTTCAGAGATCTTACCATCGAAAGAATCCTTGTCGAGCCGGACATTCGTAACAAAAAAATGTTCGATATGTGCCACCGCGTAGGTTTTGAAGATGCCGATGTGGTCCATTTACCGCATAAAACCGCTTTACTCGCATTTTGTACCAGAGAGCAATTCATTAAAAAAATAGATTCATTTAACCTCAATTATACTGAAATGAATACCGAAAATCAATTAGAATATCCCGAGAAAGCCATTACACACATTCAGCCCGAAGTTTGGGAGAAAGCCAATCGATTGTTGGTCAAAAAAGCCATTTGTGAGTTTTCGCACGAACTTTTAATCGAACCAATATTAGAATCTGCAAATACATATTCGTTGTTTTCTGATGATCAATCAGTTAAATATACTTTTAAGGCAGAACAATTGGCTATGAATCATTTGAATATTGAAGTCAATTCGATTTCAAAATATAAAAATGGAATGCCAGTTCCTTTAGATGCTGTTGATTTTATTCAGGAATTTAAAACCAGTTTAGGGATTTCAGAGCAATTGATTCCGTCTTATCTGGAAGAAATTATAAGCACACTTTACGGAAGCTGTTATAAATTATTAAAAGAAAATTCCACTTCAAAATCATTAGCGAACTCTGATTTCCAAACCATTGAACAAGCCATGATGGAAGGACATCCTGGATTTGTGGCCAATAACGGCAGAATTGGTTACAACAGCATGGATTACAAAGCCTACGCGCCTGAAGCCGGAAATCCGTTCAGGATTTTATGGCTCGCCGGACACCGCGACAGAACTGTTTATGCCGGAACTAAAAAACTGGATTACGATACGTTGATTCAACAGGAATTAGGATCTGAAACCATCGCAAAATTCAATGCCACGATTTCAGAAAAAGGAGAAAATCCAAATGATTATTTCTTTATTCCCGTGCATCCGTGGCAATGGTTTAATAAACTGGCCAATTTGTTTTCGCCTGAAATCGCCAAACAAAAACTGATTTGTGTAGGTTACGGACCCGATTTATATCAGGCACAGCAGTCGATCAGAACGTTATTCAATTTGAGCAATCCTAAAAAATTATATACCAAAACATCGCTTTCGATCCTGAATATGGGCTTTATGCGAGGCTTACCGGTATTTTATTTAGGAACAGCGCCGGAAATGGCAGAATGGCTGGATCAATTATTAAGTGGTGACGAATATTTGCAAAAAGTAGGTTTCGGAATGTTGGGCGAAGTCGCTTCTGTAAGTTACATTAATCCGTATTTTGAGAGCTTCGGAAAACACAATCCGTATAATAAAATGATTGCATCTTTATGGAGAGAAAGCCCGGTGGCAAAACTCAAAAACGACGAACAACTGATGACAATGGCGGCACTTTTACACTTGGATAAAGACGGAAATTCACTGTTATCTGAAATTATAAAAGCGTCTTCATTATCCATAGACAATTGGCTTGCCGAATATTTCAAGGTGTATCTGAGTCCGTTATTGCATTGTTTTTATCAATACGATCTGGTTTTTATGCCACACGGCGAAAACCTTATTTTAGGATTAGAAAATCACGTTCCGGTGCGTTCTTTCATGAAGGATATTACCGAAGAAGCAGTGATTCTAAACCCTGATGTAGTAGTTCCCAAAAACATTGACCGTATTTATGCCGAAGTTCCGGAAGACGTAAAATTACTTTCCATTTTTATTGATGTTTTTGATGGGTTTTTCCGTTTCATGTCGGCTATTTTAGTTTCGAGTGATAATTATTCTGAAGATCGTTATTGGGAATTGGTGGCAGAATGTATCTCTGATTATCAGGAACAAAACCCATATCTCGAAGCTAAATTCGAGCAATATGATTTGTTTGCTAATGAATTTCAGTTGTCCTGCCTGAACCGTTTGCAGTTGAATAACAACAAAACCATGATTGATCTTGATGATCCTGTGGCGTTATTACAATTTCAGGGAAAATTGCAAAACCCGATCGCTCCGTATAAAAAAATAACAGCTTAATTCCGAAACAGATGAATAGTATAATAAATCATCCTGAAAATGATGTCATAACAGATGTTGTTTTTGTAAAAACAATTCCCGGTTTAGGGGTTTTTGAGCTGCGTCCGATTGATATGGAACTTGATATTCCGTTGATACACAATTGGGTAAATCGTGAATATGCCGTGTATTGGGAAATGAATGGATTTTCTGAAGAAGAAGTAAAAAACACCTACTATAATATTCAGGAAAAAGCACAGGTTTATATGGGCAAATTCAATAACAATGTCGCTTTTTTATTAGAATGTTATAATCCTGAAGATGATATTATAGGCAAATATTACGAATCGCAAAAAGGCGATAAAGGCATGCACATATTGGTTGCACCATCAGAAAAGCCAATTCCGAATTTTACCTGGAACATTTTTACCGTCATTCTTGATTTTATTTTTAGTGATGGCAAAAACCAAAGAATTGTTGTAGAACCGGATGCCAGAAACCATAAAATTCATTTACTGAATAAAAGAGCCGGATTTGTTTTTCAGCGTGTTCTCGATTTGCCGCACAAACAGGCACATCTCGAGTTTTGCACACGCGAGGATTATTACAAGGCATTACAATCGGTTTAATTTGATAGAAATGAAAACACCAACCCAAAATATACAGCATTTAACGAAGGAGAATTGGGATAAGGCCAATGCTATCTTGCTCAAGAAAACGTTAAGCGAATTTGCTCATGAATTGTTGATTCAGCCAATTTCTAATGGAAATAATTTATATAGTATTTGTTCTCCTGATAAAAAGGTCGAATATACTTTTGAAGCTTCAATTTTGGCTTTACATCATTGGTCGATTGCTGTAGATTCTATACAAAAGACAATTGAAGGAAAAAATTCGCCTTTACGTTTATTAGAATTTATTATTGAATTTAAAGATACTTTAGGCATCAGCGAAAGCCTTTTGCCAACGTATCTCGAAGAAATCACAAGTACGTTATATAGCACAGCGTATAAAATCGCGAACGAAAAATATTCGTCAAAAGATTTATTAGCGCTTGATTATCAAATTATCGAACACGCCATGACTGAAGGGCATCCGTGTTTTGTGGCCAACAGCGGAAAAAATGGTTTTAATATTGATGATTTTGCTACTTTTTCTCCTGAAGCGAACGCGCCCGTAAAATTATTATGGCTTGCAGGGCATAGGAGCAAAGCAACGTTTACAGCGATTGAAACTTTAGATTATCAAAAAGTATTGCAGCAGGAATTGTCTGCGGAAAACATTTCATTGTTTGAAAATGTACTGAAATCGCAGAATTTGAATGTCGAAGATTATTATTTCTTTCCCGTGCATCCGTGGCAATGGTTCAATAAACTGGCTTTGATTTTTGCTCCCGATATTGCCGAAAATCATTTGGTTTGTCTGGGTTATGGTGATGATGAATATTCGGCACAACAATCGATTCGGACTTTTTTTAATACTTCGTCACCAGAGAAATTTTATGCAAAAACCGCACTTTCGGTCATCAATATGGGATTTATGCGCGGACTTTCCCCGTATTATATGGAAAGCACGCCCGCGATTACCGAATGGGTTGCCAATTTGGTTGAAAACGATTCGTATTTGCAGCAAAAAGGCTTTACACTTTTGGGCGAAGTAGCCACAATTGGTTATCGCAATTTCTTGTACGAACCTCTAGGCCGAAGCATTCCGCATAATAAAATGCTGGCTACTTTATGGCGCGAAAGTCCGATTCCGAAACTAGAAAATGGACAACATATCATGACAATGGCAGCTTTATTGCACGTTGACCAATCCGGAAATGCTTTTGTTGATGAATTGATTCAGAAATCCGGAATTAACGCAAAAACCTGGATTAGCCGTTATTTAGACGCTTATCTTTCACCTTTATTGCATTGTTTTTACGAGCATGAAATAGTTTTTATGCCACATGGCGAAAACCTGATTTTGGTTTTAGAAAATCATATTCCCGTAAAAGCGATTATGAAAGATATTACCGAAGAAGTGATGGTTTTTAATGGAGAAATTCCGTTGCCAGAAAAAGTAAAACGCATTCACATTAATATGAAAGAACCTTTGAAAATTCTATGCATTTTTAATGATGTTTTTCAGTTTTATTTCCGTTTTCTTTCGGCTATTTTATCCGAAAGCAAAACACTTTCAGAAGAAGATTTCTGGTCTGCCGTCGCCGATTGTATTCACGAATACCAAGCCGAACAACCGCATTTGCAGGAGCAATTTAAAAAGTACAATTTGTTTGTTCCAGAATTTGATTCGTGTTGTCTGAACCGTTTGCAATTGCGTAACAATAAACAAATGCTCGATTTGGCAGATCCTATTGATAGTTTGCAGTTTGTTGGGAAGCTTTCGAATCCTGTGGCAGTTTTTAAGCAACAAGAGACTGTAATTTAAAAGTCACTTCTCGCAAAGGCGCAGAGGCGCAAAGTTTTTAATATTAAACCCGACAGGTTTTTAAAACCTGTCGGGTTTGTTTTGTTACGATTGAATCAAAATGGTTCTTTTTTTGTCATTTCGACGGAGGAGAAATCACACTCGTGATTCGACAAAGATTGGCGATTTGCATTGCGGAGTTACGAGTGTGATTTCTCCTCCGTCGAAATGACACAAATATTGCGTATAAACTTTGTGGCTTTGCTAGATTGTTTAAGTGGTATATTTAATCCTCAGAATTAATATCAATAATGTTTTTTACATTATTAATAAAAGCTTCGGTATTTTTAATTTCTTGTTGAATAGAAATATGATAATCAGATAAATTAAACTGATCGAGCATGTCTTTTTTGAGGTATTTGATCATCGATTCAATAGTTCGGGTATCGGTTTCGTTGTTTCGGTTTAATTCGCGTTGTTTGCTTTCCAGATAATCTAAAGTCTTTTTTAACTTTTGAACTTTTATTTTTTCCAACCTTTTTTTGTTCTTAAAATTTAATAAAAAAGACGATAATCAGGAACATAACAAACTCAATATTTTTTCCCAAAAAACGCAATAATGAATTAAACTTTATCTCATTACTAAATTTATCTTATCCCAGATTACCGTCTTCTTATACTTACGTTTTTAATGACGATTTGGATTTAGAAAATTAAAAATTAAAAAGTGAAAATTAAAAAGTGAGTTGTAAAAGTAAAATTATCGATCAACAATAACTCACATTTCACAACTCACAATTAACCATTAATAATTAACAATCAACCATTAACAATTACTTCACCACTGTTGCCTCGAATTCTACTTTCAATGTCTCAAAAAGGGTTTTTACTTCCATTAAACTTGTGGCTTGTTGAACGCCGTGTTTAGCAATCCATTCCTGAATGATATTGAAATTAGGCCAAAGTGCTTCCATATCAGTAGTATACATAGTCAGCCGAACAATTCCTTTTGGTTCGTATCCGGCTTTGGCAATTACTTGTTCCAGATTACTCAGGGCAAGTTTTATTTGCGATTCCATGTTTTCGTTGCTCGAAGTTCCGTCGGCGTTTACGGCGGCTTGTCCCGAAACATATAGCGTTCCTTCCGGATTTTTAACTTCTATGGCCTGGTTATAACTGCGTTCATTTTGCCATTCCCACGGGTTGATAATTCTTTTTTCCATTTGTTTAGCTTTTTTAGTTTGTGCCACTATTGGCATTGCTGTTAATACTAGTAATACTAAAATTTTTGATGTTTTTTTCACGATTACAGTTTAAAATTGATACTGCAAAGTTGGGCATAACATCCGGAAAAAGGTCTTGACATTCCTCACGATTATAAAGTGAGAAATGTCACATATAAGGGTTAGGAGTTATGAATTATGAGTTATGAGTTATGAGCTAGGAATGAAAATGTAAAAATGAAATCTGCAAAATCTGAGTGAAACAATTCCGATTTTAAAGATGAACTATTAACTGAGACTGAAAACTAAACTTTACGAAGATAAACGGCTTAAGGTTTCGCGCGAAACGCCCAAGTACGAAGCGATTAAGCTTTTTGGTACACGCTGAAAAAGTAAAGGATATTGTTTTAAAAGTTGTTCGTAGCGTTCTTTAGAATTCGAAGTCTGCCAGGAAATAATACGGCGTTGCGATCCCAGAAAACCAGAAGTGGCTTTCTCCAGATAAAAGCGTTCCATTTTTTGCAAACCGCTGCAAAGGTTTTTATACTGTTCGAGCGTGCAGTAAAGAACCTCAGTATCTTCCAGACATTCGAGTGACAAGGTAGCTTTGGTTTGTGTAAAAAATGCATAATAATCGCTTTCCCACCAATCTTCCATAGCGAAAGAAACGATGTGTTCTTTTTCTGAAGCATCGGTATGCACCAGTTTTAAAAGTCCCGAAATAACAAAGTAAGAATAGACAACCGCATCGCCTTGCTGAATAAGAAATTGGTGTTTCTTAAACTTTTTAGTTGTAAAATGAGAAGCCACAAATGCAAACTCATCATCCGTAAGCGGAATTATTTTTTCGATATGTTCTCTAAGGTTTGCCTGCATAAGGCTCAAAGTTATTGAAATTTTTGAGATTGGAAATAGGGGGAAGGATTATGATTTTTTTATTGAAGATAAATGATTGAATTTATAAGTAATAAAAAAAGCGCAAAGTCGGAGATATTTGCGCAGCTTTGATAATGAACACTTGGTAGAGCGGGGGATTATTTTTTAATTATGGATATTAATTAGCTCTTTTATGTTAATTCCAAATTATTTTGATCAAGTCAAATAATAATCTATGGCGCTCTTCCAACTCTTCTTTACCAAATTGTTCCATATGTCTGAACTTTAATTTATAGGTATTTATCATTTTGCTAAAGTCTAGTTTTGATTTATAAGTATCTTCTCTAAGAGTTTCATTCCAATAAAGAGTATTTGCATATGATTTTAGTTTCTTTTTATAAGCTTCATTATTGCTAGAAATATTATCTGCGCCTTTTAATAATAAAAGTCCACCAAGTCTATTTCTTTCTCTTTCGAATAGTTCTTCATCATTATTAAAGTGAGCTTTATTTTCTGAATTATATGATAATATATGTTCAACATGAAATCCATTCTTAGAACCTGTATTTTGTATTAGATCATAAAAATTATGCTTCATATTTAATTTTGTATTGTCAGCAATAAATTTTTCTATACGAGCAAAGAAATATCTTTTAAAACGTTTTTCTAATTCTATTCCTGTTTCTTTAAAAAAAGTATAATTGTAAAGACTTTCTACATTTATGCCCCTAACATCAGAAATATGTTGTAATAGGTACTTTTCAAAAACTTTGTCAATTTTTTCTATAGGTTGATTTCTTATCTCAGCACTTAATTTATAAATTTCGGTTGTAAATGAATTGCTGTTATAGCTCTTTTGTAATTGGAGAAGACAAAACATGCGGTCTAATTGCCGACTAACAGTAAATATCTTCTTTTCTTCGTCATTATCATTAATTTCACAAGCAGACATAATAAGCAAGAACTGATTGTTCATTGATATTAAATTATTATAATATGCATACGGCTGTAGATCATTAAAGCTTACAGCATATTGTAATATTTTATGATATAAATTTGTGTAGTATATGAAATCATTAAGTAAAAATTTTTTAACACCTTTTGCATTATGTTTTAATTTGAGTTCTTTATCATATTCGTCCTCAAACATAACTCTATGATAATCCTATCAAATTTTTGAGCTAAACCACGTGTGTCAGCAAGGTTTCCTTTAAGAAAATAGTTAAAAAACTCATCAATTTCATCTTCTTTAAAATCATTTATTTTTTTTACTTGATCCTCCCAAATATCATTAAGTTTTAGTTGAATTAATTCATCTTTTTCAATTTGCCCAAGAAGTTTTCCTTTTAAAATTTCATATGGCTTTAATTTAACACCCCTATCATTAATAACCTCAAAAACCATCGGAACTTCAGTTTGTTCAACAGCCAGATTAATTAATACTAATCTATTTAAGAAAAAAAAAATAAATGATTCCAATTTGTAAAGATTTCCAGAAAGTTCATTATCCAGCCATTTAGAAATACTTTGATAATTAGAAACCATATTTTGTGCAGTTATACCACTAGTAACGTCTATAGAATCAGACGCTAATCCATCTAACAATCCCTGCATAGCAATTTTATGCGCCTCATGATTCATCCAAAATTCTTTTTTAAAACCAGCATGACCAGAGATTTTATTCTTAACCCAATCAGTTAATTCAGATTTTTGTGATTCTGCCAAATGTTTAAGTTTAATGAGTATAAGGGTAATAGTTGTAAGTCTTTGCTGTCCATCTACCACATATATTTTACCATCAATTACGTTAGTGACATACGTATTTAGATAATACCAAGAATATTTAGTAATCAATTGTTCTAAAGGAATATCTGAATCTTTATGTTTTTTAAATTCTTCATTAAATTTATAAAAGATATCTTCCAAAAGCCTTTTTACAGGTTCTTCATTCCATTTATATTGTCTTTGATAGAAATCAATATAATAAGTTGTATTTGAAAAAACACGATCAATGTTTTGTTTGTCAGGTGAAATATCCATTCTTTTTGTTTGATTTTATAATTAATAATTATCGGTATTAATAATTATTAATGCTTGTGGTTTATATGTATCATTTTTTGGAACTTCAATTCTATAATTAAATTCTTTTATCAATCCTTCAACATTTATTTTTAAGATAGGAATAATTTCATCATCATCCTCAAATAATTCTTCGATTCCTGGAAGGAAAAAAAAGAAAAAATTTGCTCTACCTCTTCGTTTAATAATTCTAAATGCTCTATTAATCATTTCAGCAATTTCCACAGTAAAATATGATAATTCATGAAATGGAACTGCTAGATGTCCTTTTGTACTCTTGTGAAAATAAAATAAATGAGAAAAATATCGCCAAGTAAACATTTTAGGTGACATTGTTAAACCGCAATTAAAATGATAATCAGAAAATATTCTACTTCTTAACATCCTAATAGAATATGCAGAAGCTATTGTTATTCCTAAGCTTTCTTTATCAAAAGGTGTCATCGAATTATAGTGATTTTGCAAAGTAGGAGTATTTTCAGTTAGATGATTAAAAAAAGCATACATTCCTAAACTTCGTTCTGATTTTGAAAAATCTGACAATGTAGTTGCTTGAGGAAAGTCTATCTCTTCATATTTACTATTAATTTTTTTTCCTTTTAAAGTTTTTGCTTGAATAAATAGTCGTATAAATCTTCCTTTTGAAGGACTTCCTATAGCCAATTCAAAATCGTAACCTTTTATTTTTTCTTCTTTTGGAGGAATCATTAATATTTTTTCTATATCTGGACAATTAGCTCTTACAAGTTCCTTGATTGACATAGTTGTTAATCCTTCTTCCCTTACCTCATATATATGATATCTTGAATCATTTGGAATTGGCTCTAATTCATTCCAAACTTTATAAGCTGCTCTTTTTAATGCTTCTTCTAATGTCATTTTCAGTTGATTATTTTAAGATATTGATTACTAAAAATCTGCTTGATCCTTTCTTATTCTACAAATATTAGTTTTTAATAATTAGCCTCCTTACGGAAAACCATAATCCAACTAAATTTATTCTCAACAAGAATACCACTAAATAAAAATGCTACAATGCGTATTTATACGGGTTTTATAAAACACTACAACTTCTGATGAAAAAGATTGCCTAGCCCAGATAGAAGCGGTATCCTTTTTCTTGCTTTTTTCAGCAAGAAAAAGATATAGCGGATAGCTGGAAATAGCTCCTGATAATATTTCAAGGGAAAAAGCACTAATTATTTTCTTAAAATCAAATAAAATGAGGCATTTAACTACAGCAAATAGTATATTTGTGCCACCTAAGAAAAATAGAACAAACTAAATTATTCGATATTGAATTTTTCCATTTCCACAGATTTTTTAAACAAACTAAAAACACATACCGCAGCATCGCATAAAAGGCTGGAGGAACTTCCGGTTTCTTCTTACATTCTTTCGCCAAACATGAAAATGGACGATTATGCGCATTATTTACAATTGATGTACGATGTACATTATAGTGTAGAAACAACTGTTTTTCCGCTACTTTCTACTATTATTGATGATGTAAACGAAAGAGCAAAAAAGGATTTAATCGAAGCTGATCTTTTGTATTTAAATTATCCTAAACCTGTTGCACGACCTGTTTTTAGTACACAATACATAACAATTCCGTTTGCTTTGGGAATTTTGTACGTGGTTGAAGGTTCTTCGCTTGGTGGCAGATTCATCTTAAAAAATCTTGAAACTATCGACGGACTTACAGACGGAAAAGGGGTTTCTTATTTTCAGGATATGGGAATAAAACGGGGAGTTATTGGAAAACTTTCCTACATTTGCTTACCGCATACGAAGAAGAGTATAATGTTGAAGATGAAATAATTGAGGGAGCAGTTTATGCCTTCGATTGTATTCATAATCATTTCCAGCAGACAAAAAAATAAATGAAATTAAGAGATATTGTAAATCGGGATATAGTCACTTTGACCAATTGCGAGCACGAACCCATACATATTCCCGGAAGTATTCAGCCGCATGGTTTTTTGATTGGCGTTACCACAGACTGGACAATAGATTTTTGTACGGCTAATATTTCAACGTTTGTTGATTTAACGTACAAAGAAATTATTGGAAAAGAGTTTGGCGCCACCTTTGGAAACCACGTTCATGAAACGATAGTAAAATATATCAATGATGGTATAAATCAATCGGTTTTTCCACTTGAAATTGAACTTTTAGGGAAATTATTTCAGCTCAGCATTCATAAAAGCAACGATATTTATGTGCTCGAGGCTGAACCGCATTTTAGAAGCAGAGAACTGCTTGCAGATTTATATTTGCAGAATATTCAGTTTATTACGGACATGAACTCTACCAGAACGCTGCAGGAATTGTGCGCGCTTGTGGCGAAAGGAACGCGCGAAATTGCGGGTTACGATCGTGTCATGATTTACCGTTTTGATGAAGATTATAATGGTGAAGTTTTTGCCGAAGATTGTCGGGAAGATTTAGAGCCGTTTTTAGGATTGCATTATCCGCATACCGATATTCCGGTTCAGGCGAGGGAATTATACATGAAAAATCAGCTTCGTTTGATTGTTGATATGGATTATGAACCGGTGCCGATTTTTACGGTCGATAATCAGGAAAATAAAAACCTTGATTTAAGCCTTTCTATTTTAAGAAGTACTTCGCCAATTCATGTTCAGTACCTGAAAAATATGGGAGTGGGAGCGACGCTTACCATTTCACTTATTCACCACGGAAGACTTTGGGGATTAATTGCGTGTCATCATTATTCGGCAAAAAATATTTCGCCGGAAATTAGGCTTGCGGCTAAACTGCAGGGGCAATTTATCACATCTCAAATCGATTTGCGACAAAGTACAGATGAATATGAGATTGCCCGTAAAACAGCTTTGGCTTTAGAACATTTGGTGGGTTTAACTCTTCCGCTTGATCATTTGCCTTTTGAAATTATTGTTACTGATCCTGAATTATTGAATCTTTGTAATGCTGCAGGTGTTTCTATTTATGTTGGAGGAGAAATGTACCGATATGGTTTAACGCCGTCAGAAGATCAGATTTCTAAGATAAGTGAGGAAATATCACATCATGTCAGAGAAGGAATTTTTTGCACTAATAAACTGGCAGATTATTTTAGCGAGGATGAAAAGTTTAATGTTGCCGGAATTATTTACCATTCGCTTGGTAATGAAAACAATATAATTTGGTACCGACCTGAAAATATATCTGAAATAAATTGGGCGGGAGATCCTGTAAAGGCAATTGTAAAAGACAGTAATGGGCTGCATCCGAGAAATTCATTTAATATTTGGAAACAAATAGTTAAAAATCAAAGTAGCCGCTGGCTGCATCTTGAAATAAATGCTGCGGCTAGTTATGCTCATGCGCTTCACAACCAGATTATTATGATGATGCTGAGTGAAGAGGAAGAAAAATACCGTAATCAAAGTGATGTTTTGAAGGAAACCAATGCAGAACTTGAAAATATAAACTGGATTAGTACGCATGATTTGCAGGAACCTTTGCGTAAAATTCAGCTGATTATATCTAAACTTTTGGGTGAAATCGATAATGTTCCGGCACAATCGGTTTTTGATTCTTTGTTGCGCGTTTCGAATTCGGCTAACAGAATGCAGACTTTATTGCAGGATATTCTAAAATATACCCGTGTAAAATATACTACCGATTCGCTTCAAAAAGTAGATCTGAACGCTATTATGGAGTCGACAATTAGCGAAATGAAGGAAGTATTTAATGAAAGCGGTGCTGTAATTGAATATGAAAATCTGCCTGAAGTGTACGGAATTAACTTTTTGATGAAGCAGCTGTTTTCTAATATTCTTCAAAATTCAATAAAATACGCGTCTCCCGATCGCTTACCGGTTATAAAAATAACGGCTTCGCAAGAGTCTGAAATCTATGATCATGCGAATAAAATATATTGCAACTGGATTACTTTTACTGATAATGGTATTGGTTTTGAACAGGAATATGCGGCATCGATTTTTAAAATATTTACGCGATTGCACACTCAGGAAAAATACAGCGGTTCCGGAGTTGGTTTGGCTTTATGTAAAAAAATAATGCAGACTTGCGGCGGAACTATTAAAGCGGTTGGAGTACCGGGCCAAGGAACGGCGATAACGGTTTATTTTCCTTGTGATCATTTGATTCCGTTGATTTAATTCAATTTCTACATAAAAAAATCCTCTGAACGAACTTCAGAGGATTTTTTATTTGGATTGATTTGTTCCCTTTTTAATTGCTGATTTTAGATGATTTTTTTAACACCGGGAATTAATAAAATCAATCCGCCTAAAGCAAAACTTCCCACAACTATCAATGGTGCCACTACAAGAAGTTTTATTGCAGGATCTACTGGCCAGTTTCTTACCGCCAATGTAATGGCAACAACTACGACAGGATGAAAAATATAAGTGGCAAAACTATAGCGCGATAATTTGGTAAGCAATGCAGATGATTTGTTCCAGTTTTTTCTCCCCTTAATTAATAAAACGGTTAAGATGGAAAGCCCAATCCATTGTTCCCAAACGGCGTACAGCAATTGTTGCCAGTGAAAACCTCCCGAATACCATTCTACAGGCATTTTTACCGTGATTCTGATAATAAAAAAGACAGGAAAAAATAACAAACACAGCCAAGCAGAAAGCGTAAGGTGTTTTCTGGTTTTTTCAGAAAGTGCTTCGAACCAATTGTTTTTAGCAGCAATTAATCCAATGGTAAAAAAGGCAATATATTGAGGAAAATGTCCTAATTGAAATCCGAACGGTTCTAAAACCCATCCCACCGGAAATATAATTCTAACTAAAAAAGAAACAAAACCTAAAGCGACTGCAAAGAGAATGATAGTTCTTGATCCCGGAACGGGGAATGTGTTTTCGAAATTGATTTTAAAAACCGTTTTTACGATTACATAAATAAAAGTAAATACAAGCAAAGCTAACACAAACCACATTACACCAACTTCCCAGGCATCGTAAGCGCTCATATATTGCAAAAAGGGAATATGATGTTCGAGTGCAAAATAATACACGAGATAACTGGTGAAAGGAGAAATTAGAAGCACATAAAAGACTAATGGAATTCCTAATCGGATCAAACGATCTGCAATGAATTTAAAAGTACCTTTTTTGGTAAATGAAACATCTGTAAAGTAGGCCGCAAGCATAAAGAAAAAGCCCATAAAAAATGACTGGTTGATGCTAATGAACATTTTCATGGGAACAACAACACCCATAATAGTTGTTGGTTCTGTATAATACCATCCTGAACCGGAATAAGCAATAAAAGTATGATGAAGAATAACCAGTACTGTTAATAAAACTTTGATAGTATTGATGTAAACGAGTTTGTTTGGCTGTTGCGCACTTGGAGAAAAAGCAGCATTTTGAGAAGACATACGAAATAGATTTTGAGTTACTGATGGCAAACGTACAACAAGAAAATACAGTTTTAAGTCGGCATGTTATCAGCAACTAGCTTTTGTGATGAACAACAAGCTTAAGCTATTTGTCGGTTTCTGAGTTGGTTATAAAAGCTATTGAAACTCTCAATTTGATTTCTTGAAACAGGCACTTTAAGATCGGTATTATAAAACGACAATAGATATCCCTGAGAATTTCCGGCTACTTTTTGAATCTTAAACATGTTGACCAAATACGCTCGGTGGCATCTGAAAAAATGCGGATAAGCTGTTATTTGTTTTTCGAACTGCGTCAGTGAAATTCTTTTTAATTCGACATTGACTTCTTCATTTTCAGATTTGGTGAGTTCAATATAATTGCCGTCAGCTTTTACAAATAGTAAATGTTCTAAATCGAGCGTAAAATCATCTTGTCTCACTTGAGTATTGATGAAGAGCGTCGATTTTAGAATTGTTTTTTCGGGTTCATTTGCTAACGGAACAAACTGTAATACAAAAGGAGAACCTTTTTTTGATTGAAAATAAAAGCCGGTTAATCTCAGCAAAAAATAGAAAAAGATTCCGGCAACAAAGCAATTTCTGATTTCTTCATATAAATAATGTAATAACCAATTGAGTTTGTTATTATAAATCAGATCACGCATCAAGAAACTTGCGATTCCACACAGTAACAAAACTGCGCCAACGTGTGCGTATTCGCGAAGCAAGCTCCATTTATTAAATCGATTGTTTTTTTGTTTTATGTAATTGAATATTCCAAAATAAACAAACAAAATCAAGGCAGGTGAAAAAGCGTGAAAGAAACAAATCAGGAAATAATTCATTCTGAATTCAGGTTCGTAAACTCCAAACGGTGTAAACAATAAAAGAAACATAAAAAGAACAGCAAAAACAACAAAAGCACTTTTCACGAGATTTTCAGATTGATATCGGATTGGATATTCAATTTCGTTTACTAAATGTTCTTTATTAATGTAAAATCTCATGGTCGAATTGCCTTTGTTTGGGATTAAAAGTACAAAAAAAGCCTTCTTAAAATCATAATTGATTATAGAACGCTTTTTTAGTCGGTGTCTTATTTTGATACTTATAAAACTTATTGTGGCTCTTTCCTGATTGGGTTTGAATTTATTTTACAAGAGCCTTAGTTCTCTGGTACTTTTTAACCTTCAGTAATAACAGAGCGATTCAAAACAATAATCAAACAATAATTATATGAGTTTTTTAGCAAAATTAGAATTAGACAACGAAGTTTTTAATGTCTTACAATTTGATGTGAGCTTTGTTCAAAACGTTGACAACAATGGAAAACCAGCCAGTAAAGCCAAAGGCGGACAAATTAGATTAATAATCGAAACCACACAAACAGATTTATTTTCAGATTGGATGGTATCCCATACAAGTGTAAAGGACGGAAAAATTATTTTTTACCGAAGAGATGCCATGAGTACCATGAAAAAAGTGAGTTTTAATAAAGGATATTGCATTTCGCTTCAAAAGAAATTTAATAGTGAAGGAACGGTGCCTATGACGACCGAGATTCTGATTACTTGTAATGAAATAAAAGTAGGCAATACTGTATTCGACAATAACTGGAAAAATTCTTAAAACTAAAAAACACTATTAACTACCAAAGAATAAGAGAATATGGCATTACAAACTGATACAACCATAAAAATAGGCGAAACCTTAATCAGGAATTTTAGCCATCTAAAGATTATTCAAAAAATTCATGATCATAATACTTTCACTTTAGAAGTACGCAAAGATTTATTAGTGGATGAATTAAAGAGCGTGATGCCCGTTTCGCAGCAACTATCGGGCGCAAAAATCAGCATCGAAATAAAACCAATACAAGGTTTGGATGATCTGATGATTATTAAAAATCCCAAAGATTATATCCTGCAGTTTTATGGTGTGATAACGAAAGTAAGATTGCAAAAATCGAATATTAAAGATGTAGAGGAAACGATATTGATTCAGGGATGCAGCACCTCAATATTGTTAGACAATGCACCGGATTCGAACTCTTTTACAAAAATGTCCCTTGAAGATATTGTAAATAAAGTAAAATCAGGTTATGAGATAGATATGCATGTTAATTCCTATTTCAAAAATAATCTGGCTTATACGGTTCAGTATCAGGAAAGCGACTTCGATTTTCTAAACCGCCTGGCTATGCGCCACGGACAATGGTTGTATCATAACGGACGTACAATAGTTTTTGGAACGCCGGGAAGCTCATCTGTAGAACCAACTTTGGTTTATGGCGTTAACCTGCATGATTTTAGTTATAATATAAAATTACTTCCTGTATTGCTTAAAGTCCTTGAAAATGACCATCGAAAAGGGGATTATTCTAGCGATGCCATTTTAAAATACCGAAAAGAAGTTGACGGATTCCATCAAAACTTTATTAATAAATCGAGCGAGGTTTTTAATAAAGAAACGCTTATTCAGCTCAATCAAAATGCAGTTGAAGGAAATGGCAGTACTGCCGCTGAAGAATATGCCAAAAACAAAATGCGCGCTGTAGCAGGCAAAATGACGCAGATAAAAGGCATTAGCGAAGTTCCGGGAATTACAATAGGCAATAACGTTGTAATAAGCGGTGTCGATGTACAATTAGAAAGTGCTTACAGAGTAACAAAAATAACCCACACCTGCGATGATGGCGGCGGTTATGAAAA
Source organism: Flavobacterium chryseum (assembly GCF_004362015.1). GTDB lineage: Bacteria > Bacteroidota > Bacteroidia > Flavobacteriales > Flavobacteriaceae > Flavobacterium. The sequence continues at coordinate 292,357 of NZ_SNWW01000002.1, read as the reverse complement.
TCATTTTACGGCTGTAAACTTTAATGGTGCGGTATTTTCACCCAAAACGAATCCGGATTTATTTCCGAAATGCTACAGCCAGACTGCAATTGTAACAGCCAACGCAGATCCAGACGGACTTAGCGGAATACAGATACAAATGCCTTGGCAGGAATTAAAAGGAGAAACTACGCCTTATGTACCATTGATTCAAAAATATGGCGGAGATGCAAGAGGCGGTCATGTTATTCCGGAAATAGGCGACACTGTATTTGTTGATTTTCAGGGAAACAATGCCGAATTGCCAATCGTAATGGGGACGATGACGAGCAGAAAAGAGAAAAGCGGTTATAGTATGCCTAATAATGATTTGAAAGTTTTCCGCACGCGCTCAGGAATCTTAATTGTGTGTAACGATGCTGATGGAAGTGTTTTAATTCAGGACCCAAGCGGAAACAAATATTTTATGGATGGGAATGGGAATATGGAATTTGACGCTCCTAAAAACATGACTTTTAATGCTGGGGAAGATATTACTATCAATGCTGGGCAAAATATGAATACTAATGTAGGTGTCAACAAAAATAATACTGTTGGTGGAAATTATTCCGAAACGATCACAGGTTCGAAAGATGTAACTATAGGAATAGATTTTATAGTGAATGTGACAGGAAAAATGTTTGAATGGGTAAAAGGATCTAAAGAAACACAGAGTAAAGGAATCAAAGAGATTGCGAAGGAAATAAATCTAAATAGTACCGAAGAAAATATAAATATATTAAGTGCGAAAAATGTAAATAACCATAGCGGCGAAACATCTAAAAACGGTTAATTATGAGTATTACGAGAATTATTGGCGGATCACTCACAAAGACCGCCACAGGAAATATAGAAATTCATGCAACAGATGGAGATCTTAATATAATTTCGGCTAAACACAATAAACAATATGGAGAAGAAGGCATGTCTTATAATGATTATGAGCCCTTACATCCTGCTGATTCATTAGCAAATGAAATCGATATTACGCTAAATATTTTTTTTGATGGTACACAAAATAATAAAACCAATACGCTAAAAGGTAAAGATTACATAGAATCGAACCATATAGACGATAGCTATACCAATAACTTCTCGAACGTGGCACGAGGTTATGATACCGTAGCTACTAATGTTCCTTTTCAAGAAAAAATTTATATAGAAGGTATAGGAACTCATAATGAAGAAAGTGACGATATTCTTCCAGATGTTGCCTTAGGTATGGGCGATAGAGGTGTAATGGCAAAAGTTGTAAAGGCTTGTGTTGAAGTTGGGAAAAAGTTTCAAAAAAAGAATATAAAAGTAAAGAAATCGATGAATTAAAAATAAATGTTTTTGGTTTTAGCCGTGGTGCCGCAGCAGCCAGACATTTTTTGCATGTAGCCAATAGTCCTGCAGTTGTTTTTAGCAAAGACAAAGATAATAATGTAACACTTATTGCGCCAAAGGTCTACCAAGACATGCTAATGGAAGATGCCAGGATTACGATACCTTATAGCCCTATATTAGATAAACACGGTTATTTTGCAGCTTGTTTATTAAAAAACGAAATTAATCCAAAAAGAATTCATTTCAATTTTACAGGACTCTACGATACTGTTGCCTCTTATGGAGTTTATCATGGCAATGATGTAAACGATTTAAATCTGGATGCCATTAAAAATTCACATTTTGTATTTCAGCTTTCTGCTGATGATGAATACCGCGAAAATTTTGACCTAACTGATATTACAAGTGCGGGCTTAAATGGTTTAGAATATACCTTGCCCGGTGTACATTGTGACATAGGCGGTTCTTATAATGATAATGAAGATGAAATTTCTGTTTTGTATTACAAAAGACAGTCAATATACAACAGGATTATTCATGATACAGATACAGAAATTGAAAAATTTAAGGAAATAGTAATTAATGAGGGCTGGTACAAACCTAATCAAATTACATCGGGTGTACTTCATGACTCAAATTTAGGTACAGAAATAAAAGGAAGTGTCGATGATTCCGAAAAGTTCTATACTGTTGTAGGTACAAGAAAAAAATTGCAAAATACCTATGACAAAATACCTCTAAAAAAAATGTTTTTTTACTCTGATCATTTTGGGGTGAAATATAGTGATGTGAAGATTAAAACAAAACACGAAATAAATAATCCCTTTTTGCAGGGAGTTTACAACCAATTAATGAACTATATGGCAGCATGCAGTGATTTAAGGAACAAATATGTTAGAGCAAAATCGACTGATTCGAAAAGTTATTTAAATGAATTACGGCAAATATCGTATCTCGATTATATAAATGAAAAAGATTTAAAAAAACTACGAAACGAATATTTACATTGGTCTGTAAAAGCCAATAAATTTGGATTGGAAACACGCGAAAGTCAAGCCCCGTCTAAAGAAGGCGCTTTAGAACAAAAATATAGAAAAAGAGAAATACACCATGGATAAAATAAAAAAAATAGTATTGTATTATAGTTTATTAGCTGTTGTTTTTACCCAATTAATTAGTTGCCAAATGAAAAAAGAATTACCGCAATTTCACGTATAAATGTGCCACCCTGAAGATAAATATTTAATAGAGGTGGTTAATGATAAAGTAAAAACACTCGAAGGAGTCTCTGCTTCTTTCCCGTACGGAGGTTCTTCGGGTGAATGGGGAGATTCTCATGCTTCCTGGACAGAACAGAACGGTACACCTATCGGTGCAGATGTTACTTATTATGCAGGGTATGAAGATACTTTTTATCGTTTAAATGTAGATTTTCCAGTAGATACGATTGTAGACTTAAGTAAAAGATTCTATTGCAATAATGAAGATTTAGAATATGGCGACATTTTAAAGGAATACGTATATGAGAGAAAACCCAATCAAAGAGCTTATACGGAGTTTAGAGATTTGGTTTTTGGTTTTGCTCCAAAAGGAGTGGTTGTGGTTTGGTTGCGGTATGGTGCAACTCAAAAAGAATTAGGACGTTACCAAGCAGAGGTAGTAAAAGACAACGCAGCACTTGAAAAAAAATTATTTGCATCATGGTCAATGAACCGAGAAGAAGTGCGTGAAAATTACTTAGCTCCATATTCAAGTCCTGAAAAATGGGACAATTATCGTAAAAAATATGTTTGGCATCCTGTAATAACTTCTGATAACTCAAAATTCAAACTTTTTGATGTAATGACAGGGTTTTTTAATGCAGAATCTGAGATTGCAGTTAGGCCTATATCATTGAACCCTGCTAAAAGGGAAAGGGCTATTCCCAGTGCAATTACTTTTTTTTGGGAAACAGGTAAAGGAGAAAAATATGAAGGAAGAGCATTTTTTAATTGGGAAAAAACCAACGAAAAATTTAAAAATGAAGATAACGGCGATAATGAGATTCAAATAAAAGTGAATAATGGCAATAGAGATTTTGAAGTTTTATTAAATGGAAAATCTTTAGAAACAGTTAATAAAAGGGTGTATTTAAGCAATCAAGAATTTAAAGACTCGTATAAATAAACATTTCACTCATATTAAAATGTTATAATCTGCCATAACATTTACATATCTTTTGGTTGGAATTTTATATAATGAAATACTTTTATCAACCTGATGACCTTTGGTCCCTAAATTCTTATTGATAAATTTGTACCGATATACCATCAATTTATACCATTTTTAAAATTTTGTTGAGACTTATCTTTGTGTTATTATTTTAAACTTTAAAAGTAAAAAAATGAAAGCAATAGGATTTAAAACATCATTAGACATAACAGAAAAAGACAGTTTCATTGAATTTGAAACTTCTAAACCAATTCCGGGATCGCGTGATTTATTGGTGAAGATTAGTGCCATATCTGTAAATCCGGTCGATTTTAAAATTCGCCAAATCGGAGCTAAAGACACCGTTCTTGACACGCCGAAAATTATTGGCTGGGATGCCGTTGGTATTGTTGAAGCGATAGGAGAAAACGTAACCTTATTTAATATTGGCGACGAAGTTTATTACGCGGGCGACATTACAAAACAAGGAAGTAATGCAGAATATCAAATTATTGATGAACGAATTGTGGGCAAAAAACCAAAATCGTTAAGTATTGAAGAAGCAGCCGCAATTCCGTTGACTGCTTTAACAGCCTGGGAAACATTATTTGACCGTATTCGCATTAGTCCGGAAAAAGACAAAGGAAAAACTATTTTAATTATTGGCGGTGCGGGCGGAGTAGGTTCTATCGCAATTCAGTTGGCGAAAAAAATAGCAGGCTTGACGGTTATTGCAACGGCATCACGTCCAGAAACTATTGAATGGTGTAAAAAACAAGGAGCAGATTTTGTTGTAGATCATAAAAATCTGATTTCATCAGTACGTGAAGCAGGATTTGAACATGTAGATTTTATTTTAGACTTTGTAAATACCAATTTTTACTGGGATACAATGGTTGAACTCATCAAACCTCAAGGGAGTATTGCCTCCATTACCGGAAGCAGTGACCTGGTTGCACTCAACAAATTAAAAACTAAAAGTATCTCATTTTCATGGGAATCAATGTTTACTCGTTCGACATTTCAGACAGCTGATATGGAGGAACAAGGAATCATTTTAAACAAAGTAGCTGATTTGTTAGATGACGGAACACTGAAATCTACTTTAAAAGAAACCTTAATCGGACTTACAGCTGATAATCTTAAACACGCTCATCAGCTTTTAGAATCAGGAAAAACGATTGGAAAAATTGCTATAAAGTTTTAATTCAAAAAAAAATCAAACAAAAAAAGAGCTGATTCTAGAATCAGCTCTTTTTTTTGTCTTATCAAAATTTCTTATTTCAATGTATTTTTAATCACAACAGCAGCTTGCAAAATTGCAGTTTGCACGGCAGGAACATTTGAAATAGGATTTAAAAGTCCGTAATCGTGAATTAAACCATTGTATCTTGTTAATGTTACAGGAACTCCGGCTTCGTTTAGCTTTCTTGCATAAGCTTCACCTTCATCTCTTAAAACATCATTTTCAGCAGTTTGTACTAATGCAGGAGGTAAGTTTTTAAGTTGTTCTATACTTGCTTGTAACGGAGAAGCGTATATTTCTTTTCTTTTGTTAGTGTCTGGCAAATAATTATCCCAAAACCATTTCATCATATTTTTAGTTAAGAAATGTCCATTGGCAAATGCGTTATAAGATTCTGTTTCAAAATTAGCATCGGTTACCGGCCATAATAAAACTTGTAGTTTAATTTGCGGACCTTTTTTATCTTTTGCCATTAATGTAATTGCAGCAGTCATATTTCCACCAACGCTGTTTCCTACTACAGCAAGGTTTTTACCGTTTACACCAATTTCTTTTCCGTTTTCGGCTACCCATTGTGTGGCAGCATAAATTTCATTTATGGCTACAGGATATTGCGCTTCAGGAGAAGGTGTATAGTCAGGGAAAACGGCAACAGCACCACTTTCTACAACTAAATCACGAACCAGTCTTCTATGGGTTGGATAATCTCCTAAAACCCATCCACCGCCGTGAATAAAAATAAATACAGGTGCATTTGCTTTAGCGCCTTTTGGTTTTGTAATATGAATTTTTACTTTTAAACCGTTTTGAGAAATCACTTTTTCAGATTCTTCAATTCCTGAATAATCAACTTCAACCGATTTTTGAGCGCCAACCAAAACGCCACGTGCGTCTGCAACACTTAATTGTTCTAAAGGTTTTCCGTCACCTGAATTTAATGCTTTCAAAAAAGTACGGACTTCTGTAAAAACCTGAGGATCATTTTCTCCTTTAAATTGTCTTTCTTGTGCTATTGCAATTGTATTTGCGATTAACAATGCTGCAATAAATAAACCTTGTTGTAATACTTTACTAGTTTTCATATCTTTAATTTTTTATCAGTTATAATTTGATAGGACAAAGATATGGCGGTAGTAAAGCTCTAAAAATAGACAAAAGTCTATTCTAATTGTACATTTTTCCCTAGAAGGTACTTTTTCTTGAAATTAGACGGAGTGTCGCCAACTTTGTTCGTAAAAAGTCGGTTAAAATAAGCCGGATCTTCGTAACCAAGTTGGTAAGCTATTTCTTTTACGCTTAAAGTAGAATATCCCAAAAGCCTTTTTGCTTCGAGCATAATGCGGTCTTTGATGATATCGTTGGGCTGTGTAAGTTCTAACCGATTGAATTTGTTGGATAATGTTTTGGGAGCCACGCCAAGAATATCGGCATAATCGGCTACACTATGTTTGGTTCTGAAATGAATTTCAACCAATCGGCTAAAATCCCTGAAAAAATCCATTTCTTTAGAGGGTTCGTTATTTAAAACTCCTAATTGCTGTGTTTTCCAGATTCGGGTTGCTTTTATGATAAGCTGTTTCAAATAGGTTCTGATCATTTCTTCCTGAGAAGAATCGGGAGCATCAAACTCTCCCTGAATTTGTTCGTAAATGGCTTCTACAAATAAAACTTCCTTATTTGGCAGCGCCGTCATTGGCATTTCGAAAATATTATTAAACAATAATCCGTCGCAGGCAACCTCAGCATCGTGAATTTGTACGCAATAAAAATCGCGATTGTAATACATAAAATAACCTTGGCTTTTTCCTTCTTTATCTATTTGCAGGTATTGGTTGCTATTGATAAAAAACAGGGAAGGCGTTGTGGTTTTATATTGCTTAAAATCGATTGTAATCAAATAATCTTCGGGTAAATAAAGTACCTTGATATAAGGTTTGTAATATTCGCCATTAATTTCTTCAATAGAATCCTCATTCAACACCAGAAAGCCTAGTTTTTTATAGTTAGATTCAAAAAATTTATGAGTATTCATTATGCTGATTCCTGATCAATTATGTTTAGGATACTTTTCGGAATTTCCTCAAAAGCTTCAAAAGAATAAGGCTTTATAAGATAGGCTTTTACACCCATTAAATCGCACTTTTCTTTATAGGCAGGATTTATGCTGGTTGAATAAACAAAGCACGGAATTGACTTTAAATCATTAGTATTCAAAATTACTTGTAGTGCTTCAATGCCATCAATTATGGGCATATTGATATCGGTAAGTATTACGTCCGGGTTTTCATTAGATTCATCTTTTAAATAGCTCAAAAGTTCTTCAACATTTGCAACCAGACTTACTTTTCCAAAATTAGGATTGTTAGTAAACGTTTCGTAAATTACATCAGCGTCATCAGTATCATCTTCGGCAATAATAATATGTAAGTTTTGTAAGTGTGGCATTTAGATTGGGAAATAAAGATTAAATGTGGTACCTTCATTCGGATTACTTTCTACAGTTATATGTCCGGAATGATTTTCCATTATTTTTTTGCAGATAGCAAGTCCAATACCGTTTCCGGAATACTCACTTCTAGCATGTAAACGCTGAAATATGGTGAAAATTTTATTCAGATGGTTTTTCTCCATTCCAATACCATTGTCTTTTATCTGAATTTTTACAAACTGATTTATTTTATTGGCTATTTCAGATTCAAAATATTCTGTTTGAGAAATTTGAATTATTGGCGGAACATCTGTTCTGCTGTATTTAATTGCATTTGAAATAAGATTTGAAAAAAGCTGGCGCATTTGCACTCTCGAAGCTTGTATCAAAGGCAGTTGTCCTACCTGAATAGTGGCTTTTTTATCGGTAATTATAATTTCAAGGTCATCTATTACTTCTGAAATTATTTCCTCTAAATTAATTTCTGTACGTTCTTCCTGTGCAGTGTGCGACGAATATTGCACCAAATCATCAACAAGTGAATTTAATCGTAATGCAGCTGATTTCATAATACCTATTGATCGGGCATCTGTTTCATTAAGATAAGTACCGTCAATCTTGCCATTATGCATTACAATTTTTCTTAAGGGTTCTTTTAAATCATGCGATATGACATGAATGAATTCTTCAAGATTTTTGTTGGTTTTATTTAATTCGTGTATGTTTTCTTCGAGTTCTTTTTGATGGCGTATCAGTGCTTCCTCCTGTCTTTTCTTTTCTGTAAGATCTGTTACCACAATTCCAATCGCATCAACAGACGGTTCAAGATCTGTTAGTGCAATATGCGCGGGAAAAACTTTTATAAGACTGTTGGTTTCAAACTGTATTTCATGAGCCGTAATCCCAAATTTTAAAGCTTCAATAAGCGAAACAAAATTTTCGGGATTATGAAAATATTGATTTATATAAGTTCCGATTATTTTTTCGGAAGCTATACCTACCAATTTTGAAAAGTATTCATTGCAATATAATACTAGTCCGTTTCTTGAGATACTCAGCGCACCCTGTCCAAATTTCTCAATAAGCAATCTAAAAGTATAGTCGGCAGTTTCAAGCGAATAAAGTTGCGGAGTTCCTTTTGTTGTTACCACCAATGCATCAACATCTCCTTGCTTTATAGCATCAACAATACTATTAGATTCATAAAGTTGTTCTTTTAGTAAATCTATTTCGGCTTGTAGAGATTCGATATTTGTATTATTGTCCTTCAATTATTCGCGTATATTTAAGATTCTCAACACCTTTTCTTTATCTGACAAATCGCCCAATATTATTCTTCTTGGAGCAGGATTTGTTTTTATTAAAGTAGGTATTGCTACTATTTGATGTATAACTGCCTGATCTGTATCACGACTGATATCTATAATTTCTAGTTCGTAGTTATTTTCAAGATATTGATCACAAATACGACGCAGGTTTTCAATAGCATGCCCGGACTTAACAGACATACCAGAAACAAAAAGCATAAATTTATATCTATTTGCACTAGAGCCATCAGAGGAATCGTCCATTTTTCTATGAGTTTAATGGTTTAATATTAAGCCCCACAAGTACGCGTTCTTCATTCGAAAGATCACCAATGATCTTGCGAATGGGTTCCGGGAACTTTCTAACTAATGTTGGTACAGCGAAAATCTGGTCACCTTCGGCCAATTGAGGATTTTTAAGTAAATCTACTATCTCAATGCTGTAAATTCCTTTCAAATGCTCTTCGGCATATTTTTTAATATTTTCAAGTGCCGTAATCGATTTTGGCGTTTGCCCTGCGATATATAATCTTAATTGCCATTCGGCTACAACTTCTTCTTTCATCTTATTGTTGTTTTTTTTCAGAAGCCAGTTTTTCCTGCAATTCTTCTGTTGCTTTCAAAATACTTAATTCTTCCTCAGCAGATTCAAATTCATTTTTAAGAGCTTCTATATTAGCTTCAAGAACTTTGCGTTTACGCATAATTTCTCTGTCTTTTCTGCTAATTTCGTTTTGAAGCTTAATTTCCGTAATGGTTTTCTTAAAATGATTTGATTGTCTGGCGGTACCTGTAAGTATTCCTTCCGGACCTATTTCAACATCTAATAATTCTATTCCTTTTTGTGTAATTACAAACTCTCTAACCTGATTAGAATGTCCCATTCCACGTGCTTTTACAATGAATATTCCACGATTTCTTTCTCCTATTCCTTCCATATCGCGCACTGTAATCCAGGTGTCCACCAAAGAAGATACTGATTCTTCTGCAAGATCAGGTCTGACATTATCAGTTTGTTTGTTTAAAGAAGTAAAAAGAGCCGTAATATTATTTGCTTTTAGCATATCTATAAGCCTAACCAGCATAGAACGAACTTCATGTTCGCTTCCTACGGTTACCAAATTACTGATAGGATCAATAATTATGGTAGTAGGTTTAAATTCTCTGATTAGTTTTCTAAGGGTTAACAAATGCAGTTCAAGGCCATTAAGCGACGGACGTGAAGAATGGATTTGTAAATTGCCCTTTTTGATATGTTTATCAAGGTCAATACCTATCGATTTCATATTTCTAACCAATTGCTGCGGAGATTCTTCAAAAGCAAAATAAATGGTTTTTTCATTTTTTTCGCACTGTTCATTGGCAAAATAACAGGCAATAGTAGTTTTAGCTGTACCGGCAGTTCCTGATACTAGTATATTACTACCTCGATAAAAACCACCACCCTGAAACATGTCATTTAATCCGGGAACTCCGGTAGGAATAATGTCTGAAGAAACTTCATTATCTAGTCTTAGCGATGTAATAGGAAGAACCGAAATTCCTTCCTCATCAATAAGAAAAGGATATTCGTTTGTTCCGTGAGTTGACCCTCTATATTTTACAATTCTAAGCCTTCTGGTAGAAACCTGTTCCGTAACACGATGGTCTAAAACAATAACACAATCTGAAACGTATTCTTCTAATCCCTGACGCGTTAAAGTTGCTTCACCGCGTTCACCTGTTATAATCGCTGTTACGCCTTTGGTTTTAAGCCAATGAAATAATCTACGAAGCTCAGCTCTAAGAATAGCCTGATTATCAAGACCGGCGAATAAAGATTCGATAGTATCGAGAACAACACGCTTTGCATTTATCGAATCGATTGCATGTTCTAATCTAATAAATAATCCGTCGAGATCATATTCTCCAGCTTCTTCAATTTCGGATCTTTCAACCCTAACATGGTCAACTACGAGTTTTTTATCTGCTTTAAGTTGCTCAAGGTCAAAACCAAGAGACTTAACATTTAAAGTAAGGTCGAGGGAGGGTTCTTCAAAAGACATGAAAACTCCGGGCTCGTTATAGTCTGTAATTCCTTTAATAAGGAATTGCATCGATAACAATGTCTTTCCGCAGCCGGCGCCACCGCAGATTAGTGTAGGTCGTCCTTTCGGAAATCCACCATCAGTAATCTCATCTAGGCCGTCTACTCCTGTAGGAGTTTTGGGAAATATAAAACTATGTGATTTTTCTTTTTCTTGCACGCTAATAAATATTGTATTTACTCAAATATACGTTTTTCCAAAACATTTTCAAAAATTATTTATTAAGATTTAACAGATGTTTAATTAAAATAAATAGCATTTTAGAAATATTCGCGATAGAAAAATAAAAAAATTGAGAAAAATAAAAAAAATCTAAAAATGTCAACTTTATTAGCGAAGCTGCTGCATGTTTTTGCTTATAATATTTTTGTCAGAAGTTGTTTTGGCCAGGCCAATTGCGGTTTCAAAATGCTTTCTGGCTTTTTGGTTATCAAAATCCGTATATAAATTCCCTAGCAAAGAATAATAGAAATGATTGTCAGTTAGGTTCAGTTTTTCAGCTTCAACAATCGCTTCTTGCTTACTTGTTACTTTCGATAAAGCGTAAGTTCTGTTTAAGGCAACAATTGGAGAATATTCTAAAATGATCAGATTGTTGTATAATTCTAAAATATGCTGCCACTTTTCCGGCGTATCTTTTTTCTGTGTATGCCAATAGGCGATTCCAGCTTCAAGATGGTATTTTGAAAGCGTATTTCCAGATGAAGATTTACCCAGAAAATAAATTCCCTTATCAATTAATTCCTGGTTCCACAGCAATTCATCCTGATCCTGATATAAGATTATTTCGCCGCTTTCAGTAGTTCGGGCTTCAAATCGGGAAGAGTGAAAACACATTAACGCCATTAATGCATTGGTTGCAGGCAAATTGGTTGCTTTATTCTGAATTAGTAAAAAAGTAAGTCGCATCGCTTCAGAACAAAGGTCTTTACGTAAAGTCGTATTTTGCGAAGTAGAATAATAACCCTCAGAATAAAGTAGATAAATGGTTTTAAGAACCGTTTCTATTCGGTCGTTTACCTGTGTCTTGCTCGGATTTTGAATTTTGATGTTTTCTTCTTTGAGTTTTTCCTTCGCGCGATTGATTCTTTTATAAATCACTTCTTTATTAGAAAGAAAAGCATCTGCAATTTCACTTATTCCAAAACCGCACAATAAGTTTAAAGCAAGGGCAATCTGCGCTTCATCAGAATTACAAGGATTACAAACCGTAAATATCATAGCCAATTGACTATCAGCAATATTTTTTTCAGACAAATCAATTTCTGTTTCAGGATTGTTTAGCGGTGTGTTGTATTTTATTTCAGAAACAATTTTGTTTTCGAAAATAGCATTTCTCTTAAAGTAATTTTTGGTTTTGTTTTTAGCCACTGTATAAAGCCACGCTGTAGGATTTTCGGGAATTCCTTTTATTGCCCAGATTTCTGAAGCCGCCACAAAAGTATCGCTCACAATATCTTCCGCAATTTCAATATGATGAATTCCGAATAGATTACAAAGTACAGAAACGATTTTTTGATATTCGGTTCTGAATAAATTGGGTAGGAGTTCCTGGTTGTTCATGTAATGTTGTGTTGAAATCTTTGTCAAAGTATTGTGTCATCTCTACGGAGGAGACTCGAGCGATAGCGACAGACGAAGTAAATCACATCCTAATAATCCGCAATCAAACTCTTCAATCTTTATCGAGAATGGATTAAAATCCATCCCTATAATATGTTTTGTTCCTCCGGAACTTTCTTGATAGAATTGTTTTATAATCTTGCCGGAGGAGATATACTTCGTCTGTCGCTATCGCTCGAGTCTCATCCTTCGAAATGACACAACTTTGCGCAATTAAATCTAAATCTAAGAAGTCCAATATCGAATAATCTAAGAAGTCTAAAATCTAAACCGCCATTCGTATCTCAACATTCCCGCCTAAATTCAAAATCGGACAGTCTTGTGCAATTGCTGCCGCTTCGTCGTAATCTTTGGCTTTAATTATAATTAAACCGCCAATAGATTCTTTTATTTCAACAAAAGGCCCATCTGTAATGCCTTTGTTTTTATTTACGATTTTTCCTTCTCCATCCCAGCGTTGCAGCGGTCTTGCAAGTTTATCCTGCGCTGCCAAACCTCCAAACCAGTTTTGCCATTGCTGAAAGTGCTGTTGCATTTCTTCCGGAGAAGGCTGTATTTCTTTTGATAAAAAATCTCTTCTGAAAATTAATATGAACTCATTCATTGTTTTTGTTTTTTAATTTGTTTTGATTTTAAACACATAGAAATATCGATTTGATTAAAAATTGAGAATTAAAAATTAAAATTTTAGAATCTATGTTTCTATGTGTTTAATAATTGTACACAAAAGCTGCTTAGGAGACATAAATTTAATCTTTTACATCACATAAAAAACAGCCTCAGTTTATTTATCCAAATTGTCCCACTCTGTAAGTTCCCGGAGTATTAGGAAAAGCAAGGTTAAAACGGTTCCAGGTATTGATTGTCGTAATTACCAAAGTAAGATCAATCAATTCTTCATCAGAAAATTCACTTTTTGCAATTGCATATATTTCATCAGGAACGTGACAAGCCGTTACAGCTTCGGCGTAAGCCAATGCGGCTCTTTCTTTTGCAGTATAATACGGAGTTTCTCTCCAGGCACTTAAACCAAACAAACGTTGAGGCGTTTCTCCGGTTGCCAAAGCTTCTTTAGAGTGCATATCTAAACAATACGCACAGCTATTAATTTGAGATACTCTAAAATCTACTAAATCGATTAAAGATTTTTCAAGTCCTGATTTTTTTAAATAAGCGCTGATTCCAAATAAAGTACTTAACGCTTTTTGACCTTTTTCGAATGCATTAATTCTAGTTTCCATGTTGTATAATTTTTAAATGTTATACCCTAATGACAATCGAACTTTCAGGATTGGACAAATTTTTGAAAAAAAATATTTTATAACATGAATTTCAAATGAAAGCTTAAAAATTGAACGCGGATGACGCGGATTTACTTCGTAAAGACACGGATTGACAAGGATTTTTTTTAATCATAGAAGACAAAGTAGAAAATCAGTTTTATCCGTGTTTTCGCTTTAGCGAATCCGCGTCATCTGCGTTCTATTGCCTGCGTTTTATGTGTATACTGTATACCAAATGAGTAAAATTTATACACTTAAAAATTTATTGAAATCAGGTAAACCGCTCTATTACAGCGAAAAGTGATAATGGCATGTTGGTTGCTAACTGAGATAATGTGTTTCTGAAAAAGATTCACAACACAAAAATAATTTTTAAGTAAGAGCCATCAATAAAAAATAATAATAATACCCCAACATGGAAAGCGAAACAATCATCTCAAAACAATTTTACTCTTCAAGTGAAGCTATAAAAGCCGAAAATACATTAAACAATTCCATTTTCCGTATAGATAACGATAAACCAAACAATAATATTGCAAGAAAATCAAATCCGTTTGGTTCTTTTGTACTCGTTGGCACATTTGCATTAATGTTAATTGGTGCTTTTTTAGTGTATCAATTCCAACCCGATTTTGATCAATTTCAATTAGACAGAATAGATTCAACCTGGGGATATCCATTTCTTATTTTTACAATGGTGTTGTTCTTTTTTCAAACAGCATCATTTCTATATAATGCGTATTTATATCTTCGTTACAAACCAATCGAATCTGTTTCAGATGAATTATTGCCAACTTGTACCGTAATTGTTCCTGCATACAACGAAGGAAAATTAGTTTGGGATACTTTAATAAGTCTTGCGGCCAGTGACTTTCCGGAACAAAAAATGCAATTGCTTGCTATTGATGATGGAAGTAAAGATGATACATGGTATTGGATGCAACAGGCAAAAATAAGATTAGGCGATCGTTTAACCATTTTTCAACAACCGGAAAACAAAGGAAAACGTCACGCACTTCACCGTGGATTTGAACTTGGAACGGGAGATATTTTCGTTACTGTAGACAGTGATTCTATTGTAAAAAAAGATACTTTACGTAATTTAGTTAGTCCATTTGTAACGAACGAAAATTGTGGGGCAGTAGCAGGAAACGTTCAGGTTTTAAACAATAAAAAAGCAATACTTCCAAAAATGCTAAATGTAAGTTTCGTAATGAGTTTTGAATTCATGCGTTCTGCAGAAAGTATGTTAGGTTCTGTACTTTGTACTCCGGGCGCTGCGGCAGCTTATCGTAAAACAGCCGTTTTTGCATGTCTTGACGAATGGATCAACCAGACTTTTATGGGGCAGCCATCAGATATTGGTGAAGACCGCGCCATGACCAATATGATTTTAAAACAAGGACAGCATGTATTGTTTCAAAGAAACGCCTTGGTATTGACAAATGTTCCTGAAGAATATACAGGTTTGTATAAAATGTTTGTGAGATGGGCGAGAAGTAATGTTCGTGAAAACATAGCGATGTCTAAATTTGTTTTTACCAATTTTAGAGAAGGATCTAAATTTGGTTCAAGATTATTACTTATCAATCAATCGCTAAAAATGATAATGTCTTATCCGTTTTTGATATTCATGTTTATTTTTATAGCAACACACCCGTTATTGTTTTTTAGCTCAACGCTTGCAAGTATCTTAGTAATATCAACTTTCCCAGTTATATTTTATGCTAAAAGATATAATTTGAAAGACTCACTTTGGGCGTATTCGTATAGTGTTTTTTATACTTTCAGTTTATTCTGGATTACACCATACGCTATTGCAACAGCAAATAAAAGAGGTTGGTTAACCCGTGGTTTAGCCGAAACAAAATAAATAATTGTCATAAAATTTTTACTACTCTAAATTAGAATCTACTATTTGTTAGAAAGACTCCTGCCCATAAAGCAGGAGTTTTTTTTATGGTCCTGAATCATTGTGGCTAAACAAGTTATTAGTAAACTAAACAGGATTATGGTAAAAGCAACAACTAAATATCGATTAGAATATGTTCAATAAAAAATTTCGATGCAAAATTATAATAGATAGTTTGTAGTTATTATTAATAATTAAATTATTACATTTGATAGAAGGACCATATACTTTAGTGTTGATTTATAATTAATGTCGTATCGGCATCATAAAATTTTTACAGAGTGAGATCTAAAATTACAGCAAAAACAAAATAGGAGAAACTAAATTTGAAATCACATTTTTCAACTTTACATCCAAAAATATAATACCACAAATGACATATAAAAATTTTCTACAGATTGACGATGACTCGGACGATTGCGAATTATTTATGGAAGCCCTGAATGCAGTTTCTGCTTCACATTATACATCAATCAACGATCCTGTTGAAGCTTATCATAAGTTAATTAAACAAGAAGTAAAACCAGACGTTATTTTTCTGGATTTAAATATGCCAATCATGTCCGGTCTTGAACTTTTATCCGAAATAAAAAAGCAGGATATACTGCAACAAATCCCGGTTATTATTTTTTCGACTTCACGACTTGAAGATCTTATTAAAGAAGCCAAACTACTTGGGGCACACGATTATATTTCGAAACCCAATAACTTTAATGATTTGAAAAAAATATTAAGTCAATACGCTTATCAGGTTAATCATGTGTAATTTCCAGACAACTTTAAACCTTAGAGAATTTTGAGTTAGTTTTTTTTATATTTTTAGTAAAAAAATAAATGTGCGGTAATCTTATGTATGGTTAATTCTGGAAAATGAAGTTATCTACCCAAATTCTTTTAGCATTTACATTGATAATTTTGCTCTCTGTTGCAGACTCATATACCAATTATATGATGTCGAAAAAAGTGCAGCTCAACTCGCATTTTTTGGCCAGGTCAGAAGAAATAATCCGAAATTCAAACAAAACCCATAAAGCGATTATCGGTATGCAAAGCGCCTTTAGAGGTTATTTGCTTACCGATGATAAAGTTTTTTTAGATTCTTATTTTGAAGGTCTTAAAAATGTTCCGAATTTATTTCAAGTTCAAAAAAAACGAATTGGAGATCACAATACCCAGCGAACGATATTAGATTCTATCGAAATGCTTCACAACGATTGGCTTAAATATTCAGAACAACTGATTGAGTCCAGAAAAAAAGATGCAAATTCGTTACAGACAATTTTAATAAAACATGTTGGCAAAAAGATAAACGATGACATTTCTAAAAAGTTTACCAAGTTTGACCGAATAGAATATAAAAGAAGAAAACATCATAGCGTTATGCTGCTTACTTCGCTCAATTACACCCGAACATTCTCCCTTATCTTTCTTACGTTAACCATTATTGTTGGTGTAATCAGCACTTTTTACATCATGCGGATTACAACCAAACGAATTTCTTCGATGGTTCGTCTTGCCGAAAACATTTCAAAAGGAAAATTCACCAGTATAGAAGATACCAGAAATGACGAGTTAACAGCATTAGCCTCTTCATTAAATATCATGTCTAGTAAATTAGATAAAAATATCCGAGAGCTTAAAAACAGAAATGCTGAACTCAATAAATTTGCCTACGTGGTTTCTCACGATTTAAAAGCCCCTATACGCGGCATTCACAATGTGATTACCTGGATAGAAGAAGATCTTGACAATCAGCTTTCGCCGGAATTAAAAAGATACCTCAATATCATTCCTCAAAAAACCAAAAGAATGGAAGCTTTGATTAATGGTTTGCTGGACTACGCACGACTAAATATTAATGTTCCGCCAGAATTAATCAATACAAATACTTTAGTTAAGGAAATTGCAGATTCGATTGTTCCGAGAAATTTTACGCTTGAAATTTCAGATTTGCCCGAATTATTCACAGAAAGGATTAAATTAGAGCAAGTATTTGCAAATTTGATTAGTAATGCTGTGAAATATACACCACAAGAAAACGGAATTATTCAGATTAGCTGTAGAAAATTTTACAAGCATTATGAGTTTTCGGTAAAAGATAACGGAATTGGAATTGCAGGAGAATATCACAAGAAAATATTCGAAATATTTCAAACCCTTAGAGAACAAAATGAACAGGAAAGTACAGGAGTAGGACTCGCCATTGTAAAGAAAATTATCGATGACAAACAAGAAGATATTATTGTAATTTCGAAAGTGGGCGCGGGAGCCGAGTTTATTTTTACATGGAGAAATAGTTAAATTATGAAAAAACCAGCCATTTTACTAGTAGAAGATGATGAACTCGATATTATTAGTGTAGAGCGATCTTTAAAAAAATTAGAAATAGAATACGAACTTTATACGGCGTATAACGGAATCGAAGCCTTAAAAATGCTGAGAGATACAGAGATACAATTAAATCCAATGGTAATTCTGTTGGATATTAATATGCCCAGAATGAACGGAATTGAGTTTTTGAAAGTCCTTCGGGAAGATCCACAATTAAAAAATTTAAGGGTTTTTATAATGACAACATCTTCAGAAGGAAACGATAGGTTCGAGGCAGAAAAATTAGGGATTTCAGGGTATATAATTAAGCCTTTAAACTATAATGACAACACCAAAAGATCAGATTCTATGGATGCTTTTGTACAATTTCATTTAAGAAAAATTTTACTCGACGAGAACATATAAACGTAAAGATTAGTGTCATTTCATTTGAAAAATGACATAAAAAAAGATAAAATATTTTTAATTCACGCTATAAAGAATTATGAAAGCATCAAATGAAGTGTTAGAAGAATATGTTTTGACAGATGCGGAATTTTTGAAGATTTTAATAAAGGTCAAAAATGGGAATTTTACCCAGCGTTTTCCAACAGATCAAAGCGGAGTCAAACGCTCCATTTGCGATACTTTGAACGAAATTATTGATCTGAACGAGAGAATGGTTTTCGAATTTCAGAAGGTTGGAAAAAGCATTGGTAAACAAGGAAAACTAACCAATAGAGTTGCCTTAGATGGCGCAAGAGGTTCGTGGAGTTCCTGCGTTGATTCTGTAAATACATTGATTTCAGATCTGGTGCACCCAACAATTGAGATTGCACACGTAATTACATCCGTAGCAAAAGGAAATTTATCTCAGGAAATGCCGCTTTCTATTGAAGGAAACCCGCTTCAGGGAGAATTTCTTAGAATTGCAAAAGAGGTAAACGGAATGGTAAAACAGCTGAATTTATTCTCGATGGAGGTAACACGTGTGGCGCGTGAAGTTGGTACAGAAGGAAAACTGGGAGGTCAGGCAAAAGTAAGAGGTGTTGGTGGAGTTTGGAAAGATTTGACCGACTCTGTAAATAAAATGGCAAGTAACTTAACGGGTCAGGTACGTAATATCGCCGATGTAACAACCGCCGTAGCAAAAGGAGATTTATCTAAAAAGATTACCGTAGACGTAAAAGGAGAAATCCTGGAATTGAAAAACACCATTAATACGATGGTGGATCAGCTGAACTCATTTTCATCTGAGGTAACCCGTGTGGCGCGTGAGGTAGGAACCGAAGGAAAACTGGGCGGTCAGGCACAGGTAAAAGGAGTTGGAGGAACCTGGAAAGATTTAACAGACTCCGTTAACCAAATGGCATCGAACTTAACGGGTCAGGTACGTAATATCGCCGATGTAACAACCGCGGTAGCAAAGGGAGATTTATCTAAAAAAATTACCGTAGACGTAAAAGGAGAAATCCTGGAATTGAAAAACACCATTAATACGATGGTGGATCAGCTGAACTCGTTTTCATCTGAGGTAACCCGTGTGGCGGTAGAGGTGGGATCTGAAGGAAAACTGGGAGGTCAGGCAAAAGTACGAGGAGTTGGTGGAGTTTGGAAAGATTTGACCGATTCGGTAAACCAGATGGCGAGTAACTTAACGGGTCAGGTACGTAATATTGCAGAGGTAACAACAGCCGTAGCAAAAGGAGATTTATCTAAAAAGATTACAGTAAACGTTGCGGGAGAAATCCTGGAACTTAAAAATACAATTAACACGATGGTGGATCAGCTGAACTCCTTTGGTGCCGAGGTAACTCGTGTTGCACGTGAGGTAGGTTCAGAAGGAAAACTGGGAGGTCAGGCAAAAGTAAAAGGAGTTGGGGGAACCTGGAAAGATTTAACCGATTCGGTGAATCAGATGGCATCTAACTTAACCGGTCAGGTACGTAATATTGCAGAGGTAACGACCGCCGTAGCAAATGGCGATTTATCTAAAAAAATTACGGCTGTAGCCGAAGGAGAAATCCTGGAGTTGAAGAAAACCATTAATACGATGGTGGATCAGCTGAACTCATTCTCGTCTGAGGTAACCCGTGTGGCACTTGAGGTAGGAACCGAAGGAAAATTGGGAGGTCAGGCCAAAGTAAAAGGAGTTGGAGGAACCTGGAAAGATTTAACAGATTCCGTTAACCAAATGGCATCTAACTTAACGGGTCAGGTACGTAATATTGCTGAGGTAACTACAGCCGTAGCAAAAGGCGATTTATCACGTCAGATTACCGTAGATACAAAAGGAGAGATCCTTGAGCTTAAAAACACCATTAATACGATGGTGGGTCAGCTGAACTCATTTGCATCAGAGGTAACGCGCGTGGCGAGAGAGGTAGGAACCGAAGGAAAATTGGGAGGTCAAGCTCAGGTAGAAGGTGTAGGTGGAACCTGGAAAGATTTAACAGATTCGGTAAACCAAATGGCATCGAATCTTACCGGACAAGTACGTAACATTGCCGAGGTAACAACCGCCGTAGCAAAAGGAGATTTATCATTACAAATTACCGTAGACGTAAAAGGAGAAATCCTGGAACTTAAAAATACAATTAATACCATGGTGGATCAGCTTCGAGGCTTTGCTTCGGAGGTAACAAGGGTATCAAGAGAGGTAGGAACCGAAGGAAAACTGGGAGGACAAGCGAATGTACCGGGAGTTGCCGGAACCTGGAAAGATTTAACAGATTCCGTTAACCAAATGGCTGGTAACTTAACCGCTCAGGTACGTAATATTGCCGATGTGGCAATTGCCGTAGCAAACGGGGATATGTCCCGAAAAATTACCGTTGACGTTCGTGGTGAGATACTTCAGCTAAAAGAAACCCTGAATACGATGGTAGATCAGCTTCGTGAGTTTGCATCAGAGGTAACTCGTGTGGCGCGTGAGGTGGGTACCGAAGGAAAACTGGGAGGACAAGCGAATGTACCGGGAGTTGCGGGAACCTGGAAAGATTTAACAGATTCCGTTAACCAGATGGCGGGTAACTTAACCACGCAGGTACGTAATATTGCCGAGGTAACGATTGCCGTAGCAAACGGGGATATGTCCAAAAAAATTACAGCCGACGTTCGTGGAGAGATTCTTCAATTGAAAGAAACCGTAAATACGATGGTGGATCAGCTGCGTGCCTTCGCATCAGAGGTAACTCGTGTGGCGCGCGAGGTAGGTACCGACGGAAAACTGGGAGGACAAGCCTTCGTACCCGGAGTTGCAGGAACATGGAAGGATTTAACGGATTCCGTTAACCAAATGGCATCAAACTTAACCGGTCAGGTGCGTAACATTGCCGATGTAACAAAAGCGGTAGCAAATGGTGACCTTTCGAAACAAATTACCGTAGACGTAAAAGGAGAAATTCTGGACTTGAAAAACACCTTCAACACGATGGTAGAACAGCTGAATTCGTTTTCATCAGAGGTAACTCGTGTGGCGCGTGAAGTTGGTACCGAAGGAAAACTGGGAGGACAATCTGAAGTAAAAGGTGTTGCAGGAACCTGGAAAGATTTAACCGATTCGGTTAACTTGATGGCGTCGAATTTAACATCTCAGGTACGTGGAATTGCGAAGGTTGTAACATCTGTAGCAAAAGGAAATCTAAAACAAAAACTATCGATTGATGCCAAAGGAGAAGTTGCACAACTTACCGATACCATCAACGAAATGATTGATACACTGGCAACTTTCTCAGATCAGGTAACTACGGTTGCCCGTGAGGTTGGAGCAGAAGGAAAACTGGGAGGCCAGGCCAACGTACCGGGAGCTTCCGGAACCTGGAAAAACTTAACAGAAAACGTAAATCAGCTGGCAGCGAATCTTACTACGCAGGTACGTGCGATTTCTGAGGTGGCTTCTGCGGTAACACAAGGAGATTTAACACGAACGATTGGTGTTGAAGCTAAAGGTGAGGTTGAGGCATTAAAAGATACCATTAACCAGATGATTTCGAACCTGAAAGCGACAACATTACGTAATCAGGAACAAGACTGGCTGAAATCGAATTTAGCGAAATTTACCCAAATGCTTCAGGGGCAAAAAGAATTGAATTCGGTTACTAAAAAAATCCTTTCTGAGTTGGCGACGGTTGTAACCGCACAACACGGATTATTTTATATTCTGCATGAAGATGAAGAATTCATGGATTCTAAATTGAATCTGATTGCTTCATACGCTTACATCAAAAGAAAAAATTCGCCAACGCAATATGCAATGGGCGAAGGACTTATTGGTCAGGTTGCGGTAGAGAAAGAAAGAATTATTTTGAGTAATGTTCCAAAAGATTATATCAAAATAAATTCAGGATTGGGAGACGCCAAACCAAAAGACGTTATCATTTTACCGGTATTGTTTGAAGGACAATTGAAAGCCGTTATCGAATTGGCTTCGCTGGATACTTTTAGCGAAACACATCTCGATTTCTTGGAAGGATTAACAGAAAGTATTGGTATTGTATTAAATACGATCGAATCGAATTCAAGAACTGAAGAATTATTAGTGCAGTCACAATCGTTGGCCGGAGAGCTTAAAAGCCAACAGGAAGTATTGAAAAATACCAATGAGGAATTGGAAGAAAAAGCATTCTTATTAGCGAATCAAAAAGAAGAAGTAGAGCTTAAAAACCAAGAGGTTGAGGTTGCGAGAAAAGCATTAGAAGAAAAAGCCGATCAGTTAACGCTTACATCAAAATATAAATCAGAGTTTTTGGCGAATATGTCGCACGAGTTAAGAACGCCCCTAAACAGTTTGCAAATCTTAGCAAACGAATTAATTGCCAACCGTGACGGAAATTTATCTGAAAAACAAATTCAGTTTGCGAAAACCATTAACTCTTGTGGAGATGACCTTATTCAGCTGATTAATGACATTCTTGACTTGTCTAAAATTGAATCCGGATATATTTCTGTGGATTACAACCCGATTAGTTTTGATGAAATCAGCCGATTTGTAGCTTCTACTTTCAATCCGATTTCTGAAGCGAAACATCTTCGTTTTAATATCACAATGGATGAAAATCTTCCGGAATTAATGGAAACCGATTCACAACGATTAAATCAAATTTTGAAAAACTTACTTTCGAATTCGTTTAAATTTACCGAAAAAGGAGAAGTCAAACTTAAAATTTACAAAGCCAATAACAATTGGAAAACCAATAATATCAGTCTTGAAAATGCAGAAGCCGTTGTTGCTTTTGAGATTTCGGACACAGGAATTGGTATTTCTAAAGAAAAACAAAACATCATATTCGAAGCCTTTCAACAAGCCGAAGGTTCAACATCACGTAAATATGGCGGTACAGGTTTAGGATTATCGATCAGCCGTGGACTTTCTGATTTATTAGGCGGAAGTATCGAATTGGAGAGTGAAACGAATGTGGGAAGTAAATTTACTTTATTCCTTCCATTGAAATACGTTCATATTGCTGAAATAGAGAATGTAAATACAGAAGAAGAAACAGATCTAAAAGGCCGTATTAAATCATTGCCATCAGAAAAATTCAACAGATCTGATATTGATTTGTTCTTTGTTGATGAGGTTGGTGATGACAGAACAGACATTAAACCAAATGATAAAGTTTTATTAATTGCAGAAGACAATCTTACTTTTGCAAAAATAATGCTAGATCAGGCACATAATAATGGCATTAAAGCTATCGTTACTACAAAAGGAAATGATGTTATTGATTTCATTAATCAGTTTCATCCACACGCGATTACGATGGACCTTAACATGCCGGATACCAGCGGATGGAAGATTCTTGACCGACTAAAAACAGATTTCAATTTGCGTCATATTCCGGTTTATATCATTTCAGGTGAAGATGAACGAAACAAAGGTCTAAAACGTGGCGCAAGGAATTTCCTTCTTAAACCCGTAAAAAATGATTCGCTAACACATCTCTTTAATGACATTCATGATTTTAAAAACAAAAAAATCAAAAACCTGTTGGTCGTAGATGATAATGAAACAGATTTAAGCAGAATACTCGAAGCTGTAAGTGGGAAAGATATTGAGGTTTTAAGTGCAAAAACAGCTAAAGAAGCGGTAACTTTAATTCAGGAAAAATCATTTGATTGTATTATCTTAGATTTGGTTTTACCGGATGCAGATGGTTTAGATCTAATAAGTGATCTTGAAAATAATATTGCAGGACAGGAAACCGCCATTATTATACATTCGGCAGGAGATGTTACAAAACAACAAAGAGCAAAATTAAACCGATTTGCGCATAGTATTATTTTAAAAAGTTTTGATTCTCTGGATGAACTTGTAGACCAGACGGCCTTATTTATGCACCGTGTTCATAAAGAACTTCCGCAGGTAATGCGAGAAAGAATTGAATCTTTTTATTTGAAAGAAGATGTATTGCAAGGTAAAAAAGTGCTTTTAGTTGATGATGATGTTAGAAATTTATTTGCCCTGACAACTGCATTAGAGCGCTACGGACTTGATGTAATTAGTGCAGAAAGCGGACAGGAAGCGATAGATTTGCTAAATGAAGATAAAGCGATAGATATTGTCTTAATGGATATTATGATGCCGGAAATGGACGGTTACGAGACAATGAAAAGAATTAGAAAAGATCCTGAACACAAAGATCTTACTATTATTGCCGTAACGGCGAAAGCCATGAAAGGTGACAGACAGCGCTGTATAGAATCGGGCGCCTCAGATTATATGACAAAACCTGTAAATGTTGAACAATTATCCACGTTAATGCGTGTGTGGCTTAAATAATTAAAATACTCAATGAATAGTATAATTGCAGATCCAATCAAAATTTTGATTGTGGATGACAAGAAAGAAAATCTGCTTTCATTACAGGTTATTCTGGCCGACAGAGGATATAAATTTGTCGAGGCATCTTCCGGAAAAGATGCCTTGCGAATTCTCTTGAAGAATCAGGACTTTGCAATAATATTGATGGATGTACAAATGCCATTGATGGATGGTTTTGAAACGGCTGAGTTAATTCGTCAGAGCGAGAAACTCAAACATGTTCCGATCATCTTTCTGACTGCCAATATGAATACCACCGAATATATTTTTAAAGGATATCAGTCCGGAGCCGTAGATTATATGATTAAACCTTTGTCTCCTGAAATATTGCAGGCCAAAGTGATGGTATTTACCGAATTATTTAAGAAAAACCAGGAATTAAGAATAAGGGAAGAAGAAGCTACCAGATTAAATGAAATGATTTTAAAGGCTAACGCCAAGCTCGAAGCACAATATGCCGCTATAGAAAAACATGCCGAAGAACTGAAAAAGAAAAACATGGAACTTGATGCGTTTACCTACATTTCAAGTCATGATCTTCAGGAACCTTTACGAAAAATACAGACGTTTACCAATCTTATACTTTCGAACGAATCTGGGAATTTGTCTGAAGATGGAAAAGTAAAGTTTACCAGAATTCTTTATGCGACCAACAGAATGAGGGAACTTATTAATAGTTTACTTTCTTTTTCGCGCACCACCATTGTCGATCGCAGTTTCGAAAATGTCGACTTAAATACTATTATCGCAAATGTTCAGGAAGCATTGCATGAAAATATAGCAGAAAAAAATGCTGTAATTATTACGAATTTGCACGGTGTAGCCAATATTATTCCTTTTCAGTTTATACAATTGATGGAAAATTTGATTCATAATGCGATTAAATTTGCGAGAGAAGATGTTCCGTTACAAATCGAAATCACAAGCCGCATAGCTTTGGGATCAGAATTAGGAAATGATAAATTGTTACCAAACAACAATTATTGCCACATCTGTTTTGGCGATAACGGAATAGGATTTGATGCACAGCACAGTGAAAAAATCTTTGGTGTTTTCCAAAAGCTGCACAGCAAAGATGTTTATGAAGGAACCGGAATTGGACTTGCCATTGTAAAGAAAATTGTAGAAAACCATAACGGCTACATCTCAGCAACCGGCGAACCTAATAATGGAGCAAAATTCAATATTTACATTCCACATACTGCCGCATAAGTAATAATTACGATATAGTTGTATTTTAAAATCAGATACAATGATTAGTGTTTGATTAATAAAGGTTTTAATTGATGTAAGACCTTTTGACTTTATGACTTTTAAACTTTCGACTTACTTAAGTATTAAATTTTAGGATGAAATTTAGCGATATTAAAGTTTTTCGATTTAATAATTTTTCCGTTATCCTTAATCATAACGCAGCTGTATTCAGGATATTTGTTAATTAATTCCAGTCCGGCTTTTTTTCCTAAAACCATTATAGAAGTACTAAATCCGTTTGCCATTTCAGCATTCGGACCAAAAATACTAACACTGCAAAGTCCCGTTGAAGGATATCCTGTTGCAGGATTTATAATGTGAGAATAGCGTTTACCGTTTAAAACAACAAATTTTTCATAACTTCCTGATGTTGTTACAGCGCCGTTTTTTATCGGTACTATCGCAAAAAGTTTATTCGTATCAAAAGGATTTGTCATTCCTATATTCCAGTCTTTGCCATTAGGTTGCGTTCCCCAGGCCGTTAGGTCTCCCGAAGCATTTACAATTCCGGCTTTTATTCCTTTAGACAGCATTAAATCTTTGCATTTATTGGTGGCATAACCTTCGCCCAAAGCCCCAAAACCAATTTTCATTCCTTTTAATTTTAAAAAGATTGTAGATTGAACGCTATCAAGAATGATATTTTGATAACCCACTTTTGCAACCGATGCTTTGATAGCTTCAGGAGTTGGCATGGTTGTCATTGAACCATCAAATTTCCAGATTCTATCCATCGCGGCAAAGCTTACATCAAAACCGCCGTTGGTAATTTTCGAAAACTGAAGTGCTCTTTGCGTTAATTCAAAAACCTCACGATCTACTTTTACAGGACTAATTCCAGCGTTTCGATTTACTTCTGAAACCTGAGAACTTGGTTTCCAGTCTGATATCAGGTTTTCAATTCGTGTAATTTCGGCAATAACTTCATCAATAGAATTTTCTGCCTTTAAAGAATCATTTGCTACAATAGAAATATCAAAACGGCCACCCATCAGCATTGTCGTTCTTTTATGTAAAACTTGTGCATTCGACATAAAGCAACATCCCAATAAAAAAAGGGTTGTGAATGATTTTAAATATGTAGTGCATTTACTTTTCATAATTATTTGTTTTTCACGACACATATATAGAACGCGGATGATGCAGATTCGCTAAAGCGAAGACGCGGATTAAAGCGGGTTTTCTTATTTTAATATGAATAAAAAAACTAAAAAATCCGTTTTAATCCGTGTTTTTACGAAGTAAATCCGTGTCATCCGCGTTCATTTTAAACTATGTTAATACAACTATATGAAAAAAATAGGATCTATTAATAACAATCTGTAAGCAATTGTTTGTTTTTCTTATAATGAGAAAGTGTAGTATTATTTTCTAAACAAATCATTTCCAAAACTTTTTCTACATCTTGTTGCATCGCTAGCGAACCACAAATCATGATTTTTCCACCTTGTTGCAGCAAATTAGCAAAGAAATCAGCATCTTTTAGAATCAAATCCATCACATAACATTCATTTTGTTCTCTCGAAAAAGCAATATGAAAACTGTTTAGGTTTTTTTTATTGATTTGTTCTGTTGCAAATTGTTTGTATTTAATAATCGTCTCCGTTTCATTTCTGAAACCGCAATATAAATGACATTCAGTTCTGTTTTTGTTAGCTTCAATCATTCCTAAAAATGGAGCAATTCCCGTGCCGTTAGCAATCATCGCCACTAAAGGCGCTTTTTTAGGAAAATGAAATCCGGTATTCTCAATAGTTCTTGCTTTGATAACAGCTCCGGTTTCAAGTCGATTTAAATAACCTGAACCCAAACCGTTTTCGTGAAATTTCACCACCAATTGTATGTTTCCGTTGCTTTTGCTTATTGAATAAAAACGATCTCTTCCGTCGCCTGCGGGATAAATGGCCAACAAATCGCCAGAAGTGAATTTAGTTCGCATTCGCGGGCGTAAAGTCAGCATAAAAGTATGATCTGTTTCAGATAATTTTGTTTTTTCTAAAACCTTCATTTTTTGCAAACCTGTTGGTTTTTGCGCATAATAAGCGGGTGTAACATTCAGGTGAATTCCTGTTTTTGTACTCCAGTCTTTTACCCAATCTGTAAATTGTACAGGCGATTTATCATCGATAGTATGCAAATCTAAAAGCATATTACTCCAGGTTTGACTTGCTAAAACAGCATTAACTTCTTTTGCAAATCCACAAAAATCAGGATATGATTTCGAACCAAAACCAACTACAGATACATTGATCTTTTTATCTTGTTGAAATTGATTGAGAAGTGATAAAAATTTCCCTCCGTTTGAAGGTGCATCGCCCAAACCGTGTGTCGAAGAAAAAATGATAATATGTTCTGCTTCCGGAAATTGTTTGTAATGATTTAATCCTCCCAAATAAGAAGAAAATCCATTTTTAAGCAATTGTGTATGAATGGCATTAGCAAAACGAAATGTACTGCCGTTTTCTGATCCGGCCAATAAAATGAAACGGCTTTCCTTTGCTTTGTATTTGTTTTTGATTCGGGTTTCTTTACGTTTTAATGTCATCGTAAATCCCGAATAAATAAAGAACAGAATATTGGCAGATGCAATTGCTAAAAATATCGCCCAAAACATATTCGCACGCCCGGTATGAAGATCGAGACTTAAGTTTTCGAAAATTACCGTTGAAGGGTAGGGCATATCGCGTAAAATTTGTCCTGTAAACTGATTTACCTGCAATTCACGATCTGTAAGTTTTAGTATAAAAACCTCTTTCGGATCTTCAGTATCAAAGGGAAATTCTATTTTTTGTACGTCAGCAAGTTTGGTTTTTTTGAAAATTTCAAAATTGACAATATCTTGTTTTTTCGCTTTTGCATCAAATTTAATTTCCTTTGAATGGATTTTATCTTCGGTGAAAACCTTAAATCTTAAAAGCGAAAGATACGTTCCTGAAAGCGCAATTATGAAAATAGGAATAAACATAAGCCTTCCTAAAACAACATGGTAATATTGTGTAAAATTTTCTTTAACGATTTTAGAGAAGAATCGGCGAAAGCCTTTTTGTCTTTGTAACACCAATGCAATGCCGGAAATTGCTATTAAAAAAAGTAAAAAAGAGTTGACTCCAATAATAAAACGCCCCGTTTCATGCAAAAATAGCGAACGGTGAAGCGAAGTAACCCATTGTATAAACTCGCTTTTCTTTTCGGGTTTGCCCAAGACTTTTCCTGTTTCAGGATTTACATACGCATCAATATCGTTGCCATCTTCATCAAGGCCTTTAAGAGTTGTAAATTTATTGTGGTTGATGTTGATTTCACTGATTTCTAAGTAGTTCTTTTGCAATGCGGGAATTACTTGTGCAACCGTTAAATCATTAAAATTAGCAACGCTGTAAGGCTGTATTTTCTCCTGTGCAGCATCGATGGCAAGTACAATTCCTGTTACGGATGCCATGATAAGAAACAGAGAAGAAAATACAGCCAAAGTTAAATGCGCGTATCTCCAGACGGATAATGTCATGCGCCTTATATCTTGTTGATTTTTACATATCTGATGTAACCTTTTCCTTCTGCTTTTTCTGCCATTCCTTCTGTAGTCAAGAGTATTTCGGCATCAGTTACATGGTATTTCTGGTCTTCCACAGCAGTTTCAAAACGCAGTTTGTAACCTTTGTTAATTTTAGAAGATGCAATTTCAAATGTTGTTACACTGCGATCGCCTCCGGTTACAGAAGCGCCTGTTTTAGCGCTGATATCCGGTTTTTTAGAATAAAATTTATACCATTCTTTAATGCTTTTGTACCATTTTTTATCATCGCCCATAACAGACAATGTTTCTACATATTCTCCCTTAGCATCAATAAGCGAAACTACTATATAAGCACCTTCTCCCACGTAATTAGACATTTGCAAAAGGCATTTGTATTTGTCAGTTTGTGCTGATGCCTGAAACGAGAACAGACATGCAAATGCTGCCATTAAGCAGATTTTAGATAATGATTTCATGTATAATTATTTATTTTAAAAACTCAACCGATGTATTATTCTTTTTCAAAACTTCATTTTCTTTTGCAAGATCATAAGCGGTTTCATCAAATTCTGTTTTGATGTCTTTTTTAGCGCCCAATGCTATTAAATATTTTAAAATAGCATCATCTTTGGCTACCATTGCAGCTTTATGCAAGGCTGTTAATCCTTCTTTATTTTTAGCATTAACATCAACATTAAGCCCTTCCAGTTTTTTAAGCAGATTGATATTGTTCTTAATTACAGCAGTATGCAAAACGGTATTTCCATCTTTTTGAGGAGCTGCAAAATCAATTCCTTTGCTTTTTAAAACTGTCAATTTATCTGTAAAATCATCTTTTTGCGATGTTTCTCTCGCTCTAAAAGAATCTACAAGATAAAAAGCCAGATTATTTCCGTTATTATCTTTACTATTTATATCAGCTCCTTTAGTTAAAAGTAAGGATACAACTTCCGCAGAACCGCCTTTTACAGCTTGCGTTAATGCAGATTCTCCTTTAGTATTTACAGCATTTATGTTCTTAACTTTTGGCAATAAGGTTTGTAATAATTCAATGTCTTTTCCTTCTGATGCTAAAATGAAAGCTGTATTTCCTTCTTTATCAGCCTTATTTACGTCTACACCTTTATCGATAAAATATTTTACAATTTCAGTCTGTTTTTCCTTGCGTGCCAAAACATGAAGTACCGTTTGTCCGTTTGGAGAAGTTACCGTAGGTTTTAGTTTCAAATCCTCAATCAAATATTTATAAACTTCGATTGGGGCAGAGCTGCGGCGCATTCCCTGCGCAGCTATTAAAATAGCATTGTCCGTATATTTTACTCCTTTTGCTGCAAGTGATTTCAGTAAATCAATATTTCCTGATCTGGCTGCATAGTTAAAAGCCGTATTTCCATTGTTATCAACGTCTTTTAGCGATAAACCTTTTGACACAAGATAATTGGTAATAGTCAGGTCTTTATCATTAGGTATTGAAAGTAAAAGCAGGTTTGCTCCGTCGGCATACTTTTTTTTAGGATCGACTCCCGCTTTAAAAAGAGCGTCAAATGTTGCAGGATTAGCTACTCCTGAGCCGGCAGCAAATGCAATTGGAGTTGTTCCGTGACTGTCTTCTAAATTAATATCAGAACCTTTAGCAATAAAAAAATCAACTAGTTCAGTATTTCCTTTATAAGCTGCCCAATGCAAATAAATGCGGCCGTCATGTGTTGGTTTTTTAACGCCGTTGCCTGGAAGATCAGCTAAATACTTCACAACTTCGTTTGAAGCGCCATTATTGATCGCTAAAACTGTTGGATCGAACGCAAATGCGTTTGACTCTGCAGGATTATTTCCTTTAGCAATTTCAGATTTTACCGTCGTTAAATCTGGAGATGTTTTCCAGAAGTTTGCATCTAAAAGCTTGTTTTGTTGAGCGTTAACAAACACTGATGCCAAAAGTAATGCTGTAAAAAGTATTTTTTTCATAGTTTCGATTTAACGAATGGATATAGATTTAACGAAAATTTCCGCTACGGAATTTCGAAGCGGAAAGTTATTGCTTATTTAGAATATTTCCAAATAATAAATACCAGTTATGATTATTTTTTGCTTTTTAAGCTAGATATTACTTTAATGTGTTGATTGATAGATTTATAAATTGCCGTATAGCAATTGTATGGTATGAAAATCTAAACCTCCATCAAAATATTTATTGATTATTTCCTGAAAAACAGGTTCTGTATTTTGAATACTTGCGAACAACGTCATGCTTGATTTTAATTTTTCGGCATCACTTAATCCGAGAATTTCCAGAGCACTTCTTTCATTGGTATTATAGAGTTCCCTTGTAATTTCAATAAGATGTTTTCCCAGAATTGGATGTTCTAAATAAGCTATGGCCTCGTCAGCATTTTGAATTTCATAAAATTTAGAAGTATCGCTTGAACCCAATCCTTTTATTTGTGGAAATATGAACCACATCCAAGGCGATTCTTTTTTTCCTTTTTTAATTTCAGAAAGAGCAACTAAGTATAATTTATTTTGGGCGTCTAAAAAGCGAACCAAATTATTTGTATTGTAAGCCATTCTATTTTGGTATTTATCGGGGTAATTCGGTCGTAAAACTAATCAAAATATATTGTGATTTACATTACTAAACCGTTATAAATAGATTTTTTTTTGCTTATTTTAATGGTGTAAAAAAAATCCTATTTGTTTGCGTAATAGTGGTTAACTCTCAGATTCTTACAAAAACGTATATCGTTTTTGAAATAAAATCAGATTGGTATTAAATTTTAAGAATAACCTAATTTATACTTGTCGATTTTCTAAAAGCAGATGGAGTAGTGCCATGATGTTTTTTAAATATCTTATTGAGATGGCTTTCATCATTAAAACCCAATTCATTTGCGATTTCTCCAACACGCAAATCACTGTATAACAGTCTATTTTCGACCAATTTTATTCGGTATTTCGAAATATAATCCTGTAAAGTTTCATTAGCCTGTTTTTTAAAATAGCGACCAAGATATGTTTCAGAAATTCCAAATTTTTCGCTCATTATTGAAACGCTCAATTTTTCTGGTTCATAAATATTTGTTTGAATATATTCAAGAATCGTATGAGCCTTACCGTCAGATTGTTTGTTGATGTTTTCAGGAAGATATTCAGAAATATTTCTGGCAATAATAACAATCAAAGTATTAATTAATAATTGAATTAATTCTGTATTGTAAAGCGTAGGATTTTGATATTCATGTCGAATCGCTTCAATAACAGGATGAACCAGATTTTTATCTGTTACTCTTTTTAAGATACAACCCGGCTGATGATGCGCGTGCTGTAAGATATATTCTAATTTGTAAAGACTATTAGAAGTGAAAGGACCATTTTTAATATAAATATCCGTAAAACGCAACAGAAAAATAGTCGTAGGCGTTTTTATTTGTAACGAATGAGAATCGTGAGGTGTTACTAAAAAAAGATCTCCGGGCTTATAAACCAATCGATTATCATTGATCGTTTGTACGCCGGTTCCGGAAACAATATAAATCAATTCAAAGAAATTATTTCCCACTTCAGTGTGAAGTGATTCTTCGACTTCCTTAAAAATAATTTCATAAGGAAGATATAGATTATTCTTAGCCATAACAGAATATTACTAAATTAACGAATAATTTTACAATTTAAAAACAACTTAATCAGTATAATTTTGCTCAAAGTTAAATCAAATATTTTAATTATGGACAAAATTGTAAACAAAACAGCACAACAAGAATCTCAAATACAAAAGATTACGTTGCCAATTGCACCGGCATCTTTTTTTGCAATGACTTTGGGATTGGCAGAAACAGGAAACGCCTGGAGAAATGCAACTACTTTATGGAGTATGCCTTGGTATATTGGTGAAATTTTAGAGGCTTTAGCCGTACTTTCATTTGTTTGGTGGATTACACTTTACATCAACAAATGGATTCAGCACAGAAAATTGGCCGTAAATGAATTCAATGACCCGGTGCAATCTTCCTTTCTAGCTTTAATTCCTGAATCTATAATTTTGATGGCTTTGGCGTTGCATATTTACAGCGAATCAATTGCGATTTCTTTGTTTTGGATTGGTTCCATTTTAAATCTTATATATGGCGCGTACCGACTTTCAACATTGTGGACAAAAGAACGTTCGGCAGATCAAACAACGCCATCTTTATTTTTAACCTTTACTGCAAGTATTTTAGTGAATGCGCTGGTTGCCGGGATATTGACTTATAATCATTACGGATTTTTATTGCTCGGAATTGGAACTATTTCCTGGTTAATAATGGATTCTGTCATTACACAACAATTAACCGTTGGCGGACTGGGCGCTAAAACCAGAAACTTTATGGGAATTTATATGGCGCCGCCGGTAATTTTATTTGTAGCCTATCAAGTTTTGGCAGAAGATACTTTAAACATTCCAATTACTTATGGTTTAATGGGTTATGCGTTATTCATTTTCGTTGCTATAACCTTCGCGATAAAATGGCTAAAAGAACAGGCTTTTGCTCCGGGATATTGGGCGTATACTTTCGGGATTGCAACATTATCTCAAGGATTGTCAATATTTGCGTTAAAAACATCAGATGCAGCCGTTACCACAGTTGCTTTGATTGTATTTTGTCTTACCAATCTTTTGGTTTTAAGCGTTATAATTGGCTCTATAAAATTGATTCTAAAAGGAAATTATTTTCCAAAATAAATCTGTTTGTATATCGGTTGCTAAATCTTTGTCAAAGGTTTAAACTTTGACAAAGATTTGCCTAAGAATCATAATAACTTTAATTGAACTTTAGCCATTGACTTTAACCCATTTGAATGTACGCTACAGCTAGTTTTTAAAATAAAAGTTAAAATTCTTGTATAATTAGACCGATCGGTCTTATATTTGCGTCATAAAATTTGGAATCATGAATAAAGCAGAAAGAACCAGACAATTTATTATCGAAGCATCAGCTCCTATAATTAACAGAAAGGGAATGGCCGGGACTTCATTAACAGATATAATGCACGCTACTAAGTTGGCAAAAGGAGGTATTTACGGGAATTTTGAAAGTAAAGAAGAAATTTGCATAGCATCATTTTCTTATCTGAGATCTCAATTAGTAAACAAACTTGAAACAGCAGTTTCTCAAGGTAAAACGGCTAAAGAAAAGTTATATAACGTATTAGAAATTTACAGAAATGATAAAAATATGATAGATGGATGTCCTATTTTGAATTTTGGAGCAGAGGCTGACGATACAAATCCCGCGATTAAAGAACTTATAAAAAACGCAATTCAGTCAGCACAAAAAAGATTCTTCAATATAATAGCGTTTGGCATCACAAATAAAGAAGTATCGCCAGATATAAATCCGGAAGATTTTAGTATAAAAGTTTTTGCTATGATTGAAGGGTCCATTTTATGTAGAAAAGTATTAGAAAGTAATCACCAAATGGAAATTATTCTAAACAGCATCCAAAATGAATTTGAAAAATATGTCGTATAACATATTTTTTTTGAACAATTTAAGACCGATCGGTCTAATTATTTATTAATATTAATTTAAAAGAATGAGAAATTTAAAAGAAAATCATAAAGGCTTTAGTACTTTATTAGCGTTGTCCTTAATTCCGTTGTCCGGATTTGCAACAGATATTTATTTGCCATCGCTTCCGGCAATGGCAAAAGACCTCCACGTTTCGGCAGGAGCAATTCAGCTTTCGCTTGTGTTTTTTATGTTTAGTTTAGGCGTGAGCCAGATTTTTATAGGAAGTATATTAGACAGTTTCGGGCGTTTTAAAATCAACATTGCATCGCTTGCGGTGTTTTCAATTACCAGTTTTGTTATTGCTTTAGTTCCCGATATTTACGTTATATATGCTATGCGAATCATTCAGGGAATCGCCATTGCTTTTATTGTAATTGCAAAGCGAGCCTATTTTGTAGATTTATATTCCGGTGAAAAACTGAAAAGTTACATCAGTTTATTTTCCATTATTTGGGCTTGTGCACCAATTATGGCGCCATTTTTAGGAGGTTATTTAGAACATAGTTTTGGCTGGAGATCCA
Source organism: Flavobacterium chryseum (assembly GCF_004362015.1). Lineage (GTDB taxonomy): Bacteria > Bacteroidota > Bacteroidia > Flavobacteriales > Flavobacteriaceae > Flavobacterium. The sequence goes on along the minus strand of NZ_SNWW01000002.1, from coordinate 256,963 downwards.
ACTTTTATTTCCTTGGCGGATTATCATTGCTTTTCCTCATTCTGGAACTTTTATACAGTGGTGAATCTTTAAAATATTTTCATCCTTTTAAATTAAAAACCATTGTACAAACCTATTCAGGAATGCTAAAATCAGGAGATTTTACACTAGGCGTATTAATTTTGGGAATCTGTTTCGGTCTTGTTGTCGTTTATAGTTTATCAAGTCCGTTTATTGTAGAACGCGTATTGGGATATTCAGCGATCACAACAGGTTACAGTTCCTTATTATCTGGTTTATCCGTTATGGCGGGTGGGATTATTGCCAAATCGCTTATTCATGAACCTCTGGCTAAAAAAGTAACCATCGCAGTTTCTGTACAGGTTATTTTAGTATTGATTATGATTTCTACGGCTTCGATAACAAGTAATATTTACACTTTAGTTGGTTTCACAATGGGAATCAATGTTTGTGGAGGATTTATTTTTAATAATATTTATGGATATTGTTTAAGCCGTTTTTCTAAAAATGCCGGAGTAGCCAGCGGACTTACAGGCGGAGGAACATATATGGTAAGTTCAATTTTTAGCTACGGATTTGTAAATTTATACGCGGTAAAAAGCCAGTTATTATTAGGATTTGCAAACATTTCCCTAATTTTTATTATCGTTATTATTTTTATGGTTTTTAATAAATACAGAATAATGAATTTAAAACCTGAACCTATTAAATCATAAAGTTCAAATTTCAAATAAAAAATTCCAAATTTCAAAACTTATTGGAATTTGGAATTTTTTATGAATTGTTCTCATTTTATACGCTAAAAGGATTTACAAAAACTTAGCTTTTAATTCCGGTGTCGGTATCATGCAGCTTTCTTTTTTGCCATACCATTTGTATCGGTTTTTAGCAATATAATCGTAAATATAATTTCGAAGTTTTTCAGGAAGGATTTTAAAAACAGAAAGTAAACTGTAAATTCCACCCAATTCTTCTGCAATTTCAATAACTGCTGAAGATTTATAATAATAAGCAACACCAGGATTGTATAAAATAATGCTGTCAATTTTAGTTTGATCAACTCCAATATAATTGCAAATCTCAATTCCTATTTCCGATTGTAAAGCGACAAATCTGAATGTGTCTTTTTTATCATGTTTAATGATAAACTGAACCGCGCCATTACAAAGGTTGCAAATACCGTCGAAGAGGATTATTTTTTTATTCTCAACAGTCCTTGCGAGGAACGAAGCAATCTCACTATTTTTTTCCATTTGCGTTGTAATTATACTGTCATTATATCTTCAATTTCTTCAAATAAATCTTTCCAGGTTGGATTTATCGAACGAATCAAATCATTTTTTGCCTCTCTTGATCCTGCCTTTATTTGCTTTTCTCTTGTTATTGCATCTTCAATCCATTGAAATTGCTCATAATAGACTAAAATGTTTACATTATATCTGGCGGAAAATGATTTTGGATACTTCTTATCTTTATGCTCCAAAATTCTGTGACGAAGATTTGAAGTTACACCAGTGTAAACTACCGTTTGGTATTTATTGGTGATTATATAAACAAATCCGGGTTTCATTTTTAATTCTTATTTTTTTGTCTTTGCGAGGAACGAAGCAATCTCATTTTGCATATTTTTTAATTAGAAAACGTGCTTTTTGATAGTGTGGTTGCTTCGTTCCTCGCAATGACTTTGCGTACGTGAAAAGGTTCAGTAAAACTATAATCCTACTTCTTCCCAGCCTCAACAAACTCCAGTTCATCTAAACTTACTTTCGAAGTAAAAATTCCGTAATTTACAGTTGCTTTGTTTTTTTCTATAGAATCAATACTTCCCACAGATCTTCCGTCTTGCATTCTAACTCTGTCGCCAACTTTTAAAACGGGTTTTGGTTTTTCTATAACAGGTTTAAGTTTCTTCTCTTTTTTCTCTTGTCGGATTTCTTCAACCTGAACAGAAACTTCGGCAATAACTTCTTTTTTCTTTTCGATTATCGCTTTTGCTTCCTTTGGAGTCGCTTTTTTACGTTTTGAATTTTCAATTTCAATAATTTTCAAAAACTCTCCAATAAGATCCTTTTTATTTTTGTTGTTGAAATACTTTTCAGCAATATCTTCAATTTTCTGACCAATGTAAATCGTTTTCTGGTTGCTGTCGTATAATTCCTGATAGCTTTCCAGTTTCTGTTTGATTTTTACATTGATGTTTTCCATCTTTTTGCTTTCTTCACGCGCTCTCGTTTCTTCTTCTTTCAAATTGATAGAAGTTTTTTCAAGCTTAGAACGTTCTTTTTGAAGCGTTGCAATCGTTTTATCAAAACGAACTTTACCAACTTCAATTTTCTTTTTAGCACGATTTATCAATCCAAACGGAATACCATTTTTCAACGCCACTTCAAAAGTAAACGAACTTCCGGCCTGACCCAAAGCCAGTTTATACATAGGCTCTAATGATTTTTCATCAAACATCATATTTGCATTTGTAGCAAAAGGCAATTCGTTCGCTAAAATTTTCAAATTTGAATAGTGCGTTGTAATAATTCCGAAAGCTTCACGATGGTAAAATTCTTCCAGGAAAATTTCCGCCAAAGCACCACCCAATTCAGGATCAGAACCAGTTCCGAATTCGTCAATTAAAAACATGGTTTTCTTGTTGCATTTCTTCAGGAAATAATTCATGTTTTTTAATCGGTAACTATAAGTACTTAAATGATTTTCAATAGATTGATTATCTCCAATATCGGTTAGGATTCTATCAAACAAGAAAGTTTCACTGCGTTCGTGAACCGGAATCAACATACCAGATTGCAGCATCAATTGTAATAAACCAACGGTTTTAAGCGAAATTGTTTTTCCACCGGCATTTGGTCCGGAAATTACAATAATTCTATTATCTTGTTTTAATTCAATAGTTTGCGGATGCGTAATCTCGTTCTTTTGTTTGTTGTTCAAATACAAAATAGGATGATATGCTTCTCTAAAAAACAACCTTCTTTCATCTGTAATCGTTGGTAAAATTCCGTTGATTCTATTTGCGTATTTTGCTTTTCCGGCAACAACATCAATATCACTTAAAAACTCCTGATATTCAATTAATATGGGCAAAAACGGACGAATTGCGTTTGATAATTGCTTTAGAATTCTGGTGATTTCTTCTTTTTCCTCGTATTCTAAATTGCTTAGTTCACGAGAATATTGCAGCGTTGCTTCTGGTTCAATATAAGCGATGCTTCCTGTTTTAGAACTTCCTAAAATAGAGCCTTTTACCTTACGACGATACATAGCTAAAACGGCTAAAACACGACGATTTTGAACAAAACTTTCCTTAATATCATCTAAGTAACCCAGACTATTATTGTGAGTAAGAGCAACTCCAAAACTTTGGTTTACTTTACCTCGAACAATATTCATGTTCTGGCGAATACTTAAAAGGGCAGGCGAGGCGTTGTCTTTTATTTCTCCGTATTTGTCTACAATAGCGTCAATTAGCGTAACAATATCTTTAGTATATTCAACCCTTGAAGCTCTTGCATTTAGATTTGGATAATAATCATCGAATTTTTTAAGGAAATTCAATAAGAAATTAGCTGTTGATGAAAGTGTTGCAATTTTTCTAAAACTCCCCACTTCCAGGAAACTGTCTTCAATTGCCAGAAACTTTATTTCGTGCGTTATCGCGTCAAATCCGTGATTGGGAATGGCGTTATTATTTTCAAAAGATGAAACATATTCTGATGTCTGCATTAAAGCCTGCATCAAAGTTTCTTTATCTCTAAATGGAGTTATTTGTAAAGCTTTTTCTTTTCCAATATCTGTATTACAGCCAGCTGAAATGGTTTCGAGCACTGTTGGAAATTGTAAATCTTGTAATGTTTTTTCGGTAATACTGATCATTTAATCTCTTTAAGAAAGTACAAGCAAAAGTACGAAAATAGTAGCATTGAATTCCATAAAGTTAAAGCTAAATTTTATTGGCTGCTAAATATGATTTCAATAAAAAAATCCTGAAATTCGCATAAAAAAATTATGGACGTAAAAATGCATTCTTCGTGGAAACCGGTTTTGAATGATGAATTTGAGAAATCCTATTTCAAAGAATTAATCGAATTTGTAAAATCTGAATATACTACTAAAACCTGTTATCCTAAAGGAAGTCAAATTTTTTCAGCATTTGATCATTGCCATTTTGATCAGGTAAAGGTTGTAATAATAGGACAAGATCCATATCACGGGCCAAAGCAGGCAAATGGTTTGTGTTTTTCTGTAAATGATGGAATTCCGTTTCCTCCGTCGCTTCAAAATATTTTCAAAGAAATCGAAACTGATTTAAACAAGCCGTTGCCTAAAACAGGAAATTTAGAACGTTGGGCAGATCAGGGTGTTTTTCTTTTAAACGCAACTTTAACCGTTCGACAATCTGAAGCCGGAAGCCATCAGGGAAAAGGCTGGGAAAAATTTACAGATGCTGTAATTAAAAAAATTTCTGCTGAGAGTGAAAATGTTGTCTTTTTACTTTGGGGAGGTTTTGCCCAAAAAAAAGCAGCATTAATTGACGCTTCAAAACATCATATTTTAAAATCTGGTCATCCTTCTCCGTTAAGCGCCAATAGAGGATTTTGGTTTGGGAATAAACATTTTAGTCAGACTAATGCTTTTCTAAAATCTAAAGGGATGAAAGAGATTGAATGGTAGCGATTAATTTTGTCATTTCGAGGAACTAGAAATCACATCCAGAGAGCAACGAGCGTGAATCCTTTATGTGATTTCTGGTTCCTCGAAATGACACAAATGCTTTGACTATTTTTCGACAGGTTTTTTTACAATCTCGTCAAGAATAGCTTTGTTTTCGTAGTTCACTACTTTTAATATAATTTCTTGATCTTTAGAAGTTTTTCCTTCGATGATATATAATTTTCCTTTTTTGAACGGAACATTACTTTGGTCAAAATCTACATCTCCGTAAGTCAATGTTTTTCTAATGTCAGAAGTGTCAACCCATTTTTCGTTTAAAGTCTGAATTGCTTTATCAGAATATTGAAAAGGTTTAGTCCGTAAATTATTTAAAACTCGGGCATTAGGAAAATAGTTGCAACGGGTATCTTTTCCACTAAAAACAAGGGCTACAAAAAAGCATCCCATAATCAAACCAATCAAATAATAAGCAAAACGGTGTACGAACTTCATGAAGTAATTTTTTTGCAAAGGTACATTAAAGTTCCTTTAAAATACAAGTAAATTAATATCGTTGTCCGGCAAATCAAACCATTCGCCAATTGCCTTATTTGTTAGGATTCCGTGGTATAAATAAATTCCGTTTTTAAGTCCTTTGTTGCATCTTATAGAACTTTCTAAACCACCATCGTCGGCAATTTGAAGCAGGTAAGGAGTTAGTATGTTACTTATTGATAATGAGGCAGTTTTAGAATATCTTGATGGAATATTTGGCACACAATAATGCAAAACATTACTTTTTATGAAAGTTGGTTTTTCGTGCGTTGTAACTTCTGAAGTTTCAAAACAACCTCCGGTATCAATGCTTACATCTACGATTACAGCTCCTTTTTTCATGTGTTCCACCATCGTTTCTGTCACGATAATCGGGCAGCGTTCTTTACCGCGCATGGCTCCAATAGCAACATCACAACGACGCAGAGCTTTTAGTAATGCTTTTTGCTGTACTGTAGAAGTAAAAATTCGTTGGTTTAAATTATTTTGTAAACGACGTAATTTGGTAATCGAGTTGTCAAAAACTTTTACATTTGCGCCTAAACCAATGGCGGTTTTTGCTGCAAATTCGCCTACAGTTCCAGCACCTAAAATAACAACTTCGGTAGGAGGAACTCCGGTTATATTTCCAAATAAAAGTCCTTTTCCAAATTCATCCGTAATCATTAATTCTGAGGCAATAAGAATAGATGCAGTTCCTGCAATTTCACTAAGTGATTTTACCGCCGGATAAGATCCGTCTTCATCTTTAATATATTCAAATGCGAGTGCAGTGATCTTTTTTTGTGATAAAGCTTCAAAATAAGCTTTCTTTTTTGTTTTTAACTGAATGGCAGAAATGATTATAGTTTCAGGATTAATCATTTCAATTTCAGCCAATGTTGGTGGCTCAACCTTTAAAAGCATCGGGCAACCAAAAACCTTTTTAGTATCTTTTGTTACTTCTGCTCCGGCGTCACTATATTCTTTATCAGAATAACTTGAACTTTCTCCGGCACCCGATTCAATCATAACGCGATGTCCTTCGTAAGTCAAAGAATTTACGGCGTCAGGCGTCAGGCAAATACGACGTTCCTGATAACTTGTTTCTTTAGGAATTCCTATGAAAAGCTCTCTTTTGAATCGGCCAACTTCAAGTTTTTCTTCTTGTGGCAACAATTGTTGTTTCGTAAATGGAGTTAAGGTTATTGACATGGATTGTGCGAAAAATTAAGGGTACAAATTACGTAAAAAGTTTTAAAATTAGTGCAAAAATTCTGCTAATAGTATTTTAATAATCAAGTCATTATTTTTTCCATTTTAATATCGGCCCTTTCGTAAATTCCATCTTCTAATGGAACTTCAACAAAACCAAATTTTTCATATAAATGAATAGCAGGAAGTAATTTTCTGTTCGAATATAAAAACAGTTTTTCTATCTTGTTTTCTTTAGCTACAGCAAAACAATGTACCAGTAATTTATTTCCAATTCCCAAACCTTGTGCTTTATCTGAAACGGCCATTTTACTCAATTCGAAAGTTGTATCATCAAATTTTAATAAAGAAAACGTTCCGATAATTTCTCCGTTGTATTTAGCGTAAAAAATCATTCCGCCTTTATCAATAATTTCTTCCTGAGGATTTGAAAGCGTTAATTCATCTTTTTCTTCAATTCTAAAATACTTTTGAAGCCATTCTATGTTTAAAGTTTTGATTGGCTCTTTTAAATCTGGAGAAAATGGAATTATTTCTACTGTATTTTGAAGGTTCATTGTAAATGTATATTGTTTCACAGTGATTCACGAAGTTTCACCAGGGTTCTCTGTGAAATTAAATTAGTTCTAATTTTCTTTTCCCATCTGCCAGTAACTCAATATTGATTTTTGAAGTTTCTTCAGGAAGCAGATTTTCGATTTTTTCAGACCATTCAATAAAACACCAATTTCCGGAATACAAATAATCATCAACTCCCATGTCAAGCGCTTCAGTTTCTTTATTTAAGCGGTAAAAATCAAAATGATAAACGATTTCATTTTTATTGGTATAATATTCATTAACCAAAGAAAATGTTGGACTGCTTGTCGCATCTTCAACGCCTAAATTTTTGCATAATTGCTTGATTAAAGTAGTTTTTCCAACACCCATTTCTCCATTAAAAAGAATGATTTTTTTTGGATTGGATGCTATAATTTTTTCTGCTACTTCCTGAATTTGATCTAATGAAAAAACGATATTCATGTTCTATTTTTTTTGCCACGAATTTCGCTAATTTTCACGAATTAAATTTGTATTTCTAATAGATTATTAAAAATAAATTAGTGCAAATTCGTGAAATTCGTGGCGATATATTTTATTTTGGATTAAATACCAAAAACGGAATAATCATTTCTTCTAATGAAATACCACCGTGTTGATATGTATTTTTATAATAACTTACATAATGATTGTAGTTGTTTACATAGGCTAAAAACAAATCATTTTTAGCAAAAATAAACGAACTGCTCATGTTAATGGCAGGCAAACCGATTGTTTTAGGCTCTTTTACCACGTAAACATCTTTTTGCTCATAGGTTAAACTACGTCCTGTTTTGTAGCGTAAATTTAAACTTGTATTTTTATCTCCAACAACTTTAGACGGGTTTTTCACATTAATCGTTCCGTGATCTGTAGTCAGGATTAATTTGAAACCTAAAAGTTGGGCTTGTTGAATAATTTCCAGTAATGGCGAATTTTTAAACCAGCTTAATGTTAGCGAACGATATGCTTTATCGTCTGAGGCCAACTCTTTTACAACGTCCATTTCTGTTTTGGCGTGCGACAACATGTCTACAAAATTATATACAACGGTTACTAAATCATTGCCCTTTAAAGCTTTGAAGTTTTCAGCTAGTTTTTTACCTCCGGCATAGTTGGTAATTTTAAAATAATCTTCTTTAAGATTTAGACCTAAACGTTTTAATTGCGCTGATAGAAATTCAGCTTCATAAAGGTTTTTTCCCCCATCTTCAACATCGTTTTTCCAATATTGCGGAAATTGTTTTTCCATTTCAGTTGGCAATAAACCAGAGAAAATAGCATTTCTGGCGTATTGTGTAGCCGTTGGAAGAATCGAAAAGTAAGGAACTTCTTTTTCTAATTTATAATAATTGGCGACAACGGTTTCAAAAGATTTCCATTGATCGTAACGTAAATTATCAATCACAACAAATAAAACAGGTTTGTCTTTCTTTTTGATTTCCGGAACTACCAATTCCTTAAATAAATTGTGCGATTGAATAGGTTTATCTGCTTTTGGTGCAAACCAGTCTTCGTAATTTCTTTCGATATATTTTCCGAATTGCGAATTGGCTTCTACCTTTTGCGATTCGAGTATTTCAATCATTCCCTGATCATTGATATTTTCAAGTTCTAATTCCCAAAAAATCAATTTTTTATAGAGTTCCACCCAATCTTCATAGGAGTTGACCATTGCCATTTCCATCGAAATTTTGCGAAATTCCTTTTGGTAATCTAAAGTCGTTTTTTCAGAAATTAACCTCGAATGATCCAGATTTTTCTTTAAACTCAATAAAATCTGATTCGGATTTACCGGTTTTATCAAATAATCAGCGATTTTAGAACCAATGGCTTCTTCCATTATATATTCTTCCTCACTTTTGGTAATCATAATCATCGGAGTCGCTGATTTTTTCTCTTTCATGTCCGAAAGTGTTTCCAATCCGCTCATCCCGGGCATATTTTCATCCAGAAAAACAATATCAAAATTGTCTTCTTCAAATAATGTTATCGCATCTAAACCATTATTACAAGTCGTTACAGCGTAGTTTTTCTTTTCCAGAAATAATATATGGGGCTTTAAAAGGTCGATTTCATCATCAACCCAAAGTATTTTTATCTTATCCATAAAACAAATTTAATTTTAATGCAATTTAGAAGTATAGAACTTAAAAAGTATTAAAAATAGTATAAAATTCAGAATAAGAAATGGAGTTTTTATTTATAAAACAATTTTGACTGTATTATCTTTTAACATTTACTTCGTGTAAAATGCTAATATTAAAGTAAAAACTAAAATCTCTTTATAGTTATTTCCTTATATTTGTTGACCTAAAAAAGAACTCTATAGTGACCCATATAAATAAATTAAAAATATTTAACGATCCCATTTACGGGTTCATTTCCATCCCAAACGAGCTTATTTACGACTTAATTCAGCATCCGTATTTTCAGCGTTTGCGCCGTATTTCTCAAATGGGATTATCGTATTTGGTGTATCCGGGTGCGAATCATACGCGTTTTCATCATGCTTTAGGGTGTATGCATTTAATGCAAAAAGCTATCGAAACACTTCGTTTTAAGGGAGTTGCTATTTCGGCTAAAGAAGAAAATGCTTTATTAATAGCCATTTTACTGCATGATATTGGCCACGGACCTTTTTCGCATGCTATGGAAAAAAGTATTGTTGAAGATGTAAATCATGAAGCTATTTCATTGTTGTTTATGAACCAGTTAAATGATGAGTTTGATGGAAGACTGAGTTTGGCAATTCAGGTTTTTAAAGGTGATTATCATAGAAAATTCATGCTGCAATTGATTTCTAGTCAATTAGATATGGATAGAATGGATTACCTGAAACGAGATAGTTTTTATACCGGAGTTGCAGAAGGAAACGTCAATTCTGAACGATTAATTCAGATGATGAATGTGGTTGATGGTGTTTTGGTTATTGAAGAAAAAGGGATTTATTCTGTTGAAAAATTCCTGCTCTCAAGACGATTGATGTATTGGCAGGCCTATTTGCATAAAACCAGCTTGGTAGCCGAATTAATTTTGATGAAAGCTTTAAAAAGAGCCAAAGAATTAACCTTAAAAGGTGTGTCTTTGCCTTGCAGCGAACCTCTTTTGTTTTTTATGCAAAATAAAATAACATTAGAAAGTTTTGATGCCGAAAAACTCGATTTGTTTTCGCAATTAGATGATTTTGATATCATTAGCGCTTTAAAAGCATGGCAAAAACAAGATGATTTTATACTTTCTACATTGAGTAAAATGATCATTAACAGAGATTTATTGAAAATTAAGCTCAGTGCAGAAAAAATTCCGATGGAGGAATCGCAATTGTTAAAAGAACAATTTGCCAGCGAACACCATATCACGCAATTAGAAGCAGGATATTTTATTTTTAGAGGAAAAATTAAAAACCAGGCATACAGTAAAGAGGCTGAACCCATAAGAATTTTGAAAAAAGATAAAACAATTGAGGATGTTGTTGAAGCATCTGATCAACTGAATTTGAAATCGTTATCTAAATTGGTGACAAAATATTATATCTGTTTTCCAAAACAACTTATATAAAATTAACATTTAAAATCTATTTTTTATATTTTTGTCGCAATGAAATTTACAGCAGAACAAATAGCAGGGATTTTAGAAGGAGAAGTTGTTGGGAATCCCAATGCAGAAGTTTCTCGCTTATCTAAGATCGAAGAAGGTGAGGAAGGCTCACTTACTTTTTTGGCTAATCCGAAATATATCAACTACATATATAGCACAAAGGCAACAGTTACCATTGTTAATGACAGCTTTGTACCAGAAGCAGAAATCACTACAACTTTGATAAAAGTAGAAGATGCGTATGCATCTTTTTCTAAACTTTTACAGTTTTACAATCAGGTAAAATTAAATAAAAACGGAATAGAAGCACACTCTTTTATATCTGAAGGAACTAAATATGGAGAAAATTTATATTTGGGAAGCTTTAGTTATGTTGGACAAAATGTGATTTTAGGTAATAATGTAAAAATATATCCTAACACTTTTATTGGTGATAATGTTGTTATTGGCGATAATGTATATATTTTTGCAGGCGCTAAAATATATTCTGAAACCATAATAGGAAACAATTGCACTATTCATTCAGGAACTATTATAGGTGCAGATGGTTTTGGTTTTGTACCAAATGAAGAAGGAGTTTACAGTAAAGTACCACAAATAGGAAATGTAATCATTGAAGATAACGTCGATATTGGTGCAAATACGACAATAGACAGAGCAACTCTTGGTTCTACCATTATAAGAAAAGGAGTCAAATTAGACAATCAAATTCAGATAGCACATAATGTAGAAATTGGCAAAAACACTGTAATCGCTGCTCAATCAGGCGTTGCAGGTTCTACAAAAATTGGCGAAAACTGTATGATTGGCGGGCAGGTTGGTATCGCAGGCCATTTAGTTATAGGTAATAATGTTAGGCTTCAGGCACAGTCAGGAGTGGCAAGAAACATTAAAGATGATGAAATTTTACAAGGATCACCATCATTAGGATACAGTGATTTTAATAAATCATATGTTCATTTCAAAAACCTACCTAAAATTGTAGCCGAAGTGGAAGAATTAAAGAAACAAATAATAAACCCAAAAAATGGAAATAATGGTTAAACAGAAGACCATCAAAAATGAAATTTCACTAACAGGAGTTGGATTACACACTGGAAAAGAAGTTACAATGACTTTTAAACCTGCTCCAATAGATAATGGTTTCACTTTTGTTAGAGTTGATTTGCAAGGTCAGCCAGTGATTGAAGCTGATGCTAATTACGTCGTTAATACTCAGAGAGGAACTAATTTAGAAAAATTAGGTGTAAAAATACAAACTCCGGAACACGTTTTAGCTGCAGTTGTTGGTTGTGATTTGGATAATATTATTATTGAATTGAATGCCTCTGAACTTCCTATTATGGATGGTTCATCAAAATATTTTGTTGAAGCAATTGAAAAAGCCGGAATTGAAGAACAAGATGCAAACCGTAATGTTTATGTTGTAAAAGAAGTTATTTCGTTTACAGATGAAGCAACCGGAAGCGAAATTCTGGTAATGCCAAGCGATGATTATCAAGTAACTACAATGGTAGATTTTGGTACAAAAGTTTTAGGCACACAAAACGCTACCCTTAAAAGTATTTCTGATTTTAAAGCTGAAATTGCAAACTCGAGAACTTTTAGTTTTTTGCATGAACTGGAATCTTTACTAGAAAATGGATTAATTAAAGGTGGAGATTTAAATAATGCTATTGTTTATGTAGACAAAGAAATTTCTGAATCTACAATGGCTAATTTAAAGAAAGCTTTTGGTAAAGAAGAGATTTCTGTAAAACCAAATGGAGTTTTAGATAACCTTACTTTACATTACCCAAACGAAGCGGCAAGACACAAATTGCTTGATGTTATTGGAGATTTATCTCTCATTGGAGTTCGCATTCAAGGGAAAATCATTGCAAATAAACCAGGTCATTACGTAAATACTCAATTTGCAAAAAAACTGGCAAAAATCATTAAAATAGAACAAAGAAATCATGTTCCGGTTTACGATTTGAATCAGGAACCATTGATGGATATTCATAAAATCATGGCAATGCTGCCACACAGACCTCCATTTTTATTGATTGACAGAATCATTGAAATGTCTGATCGTCATGTTGTTGGTTTGAAAAATGTAACGATGAATGAGAATTTCTTCGTAGGACATTTTCCTGAAGCTCCTGTAATGCCGGGTGTTTTAATTGTTGAAGCAATGGCACAAACAGGTGGAATTTTGGTTTTAAGCACAGTTCCGGATCCTGAAAATTATTTAACTTACTTTATGAAAATAGATAATGTTAAATTTAAACATAAAGTATTGCCGGGTGACACATTAATTTTCAAATGCGAATTGATTTCTCCTATCAGACGAGGAATTTGTCATATGCAGGCAAATGCATACGCAAATGGTAAATTAGTTACCGAGGCAGAATTAATGGCTCAAATTGTTAGAAAACAATAATTTTAATCAAATTTATTGTTTACGTTTGTTGCCCAAATTAGACTATTTTAATTTAAAATATAAAACTTACAGATGAATCAACCATTAGCATATGTTCATCCTGGCGCCAAAATCGCTAAAAATGTTGTAATTGAACCTTTTACAACAATTCACAATAATGTTGTTATTGGTGATGGTACTTGGATTGGTTCAAATGTAACCATTATGGAAGGCGCCCGAATTGGCAAAAATTGCAATATTTTTCCGGGAGCTGTTATTTCAGCCGTTCCACAAGATTTAAAATTTGGAGGAGAAGATTCTCTTGCTATAATTGGAGACAATTGTACGATTAGAGAATGTGTTACTATAAATAGAGGTACAGTTGCTTCCGGGCAAACCATTTTAGGAAATAATTGTCTGGTTATGGCTTATGCACACATTGCACACGATTGCGAAATTGGAAATAATGCCATTATCGTAAACGGAGTTGCATTGGCAGGTCACGTAGTAGTTGGAAACCACGCCGTAATTGGAGGTTTAGCAGCAATTCACCAATTTATTCATATTGGAGATCATGCTATGATTTCTGGCGGATCTTTGGTTAGAAAAGATGTTCCGCCTTATACAAAAGCTGCAAAAGAGCCGTTATCATACGTAGGTATCAACTCTGTAGGTTTAAGAAGAAGAGGATTTAGTACTGAAAAAATTAGAGAAATTCAGGAAATTTATAGAATTCTGTACCAAAAAAATTACAATACAACGCAAGCTTTAAGTATTATTGAAGCTGAAATGGAAGCTACTCCTGAGAGAGATGAAATTTTAGATTTTATCAGAAATTCATCAAGAGGAATTATGAAAGGTTATTCAGGAAACTATTAATTTTAGAGTTTAGATTTCTGATTTTAGATTTCTGAACCAAAAATTAAAAACATATTAATAAAATAATGTAGAATTATTCTTGTCAAGAATCTAAAATCTACATTCTAAAATCTAAAATAAAAAAAATGGCATCTACATCAGATATTAGAAACGGATTGTGTATTAAATTTAATCACGATATTTATAAAATAGTCGAATTTCTTCACGTAAAACCTGGAAAAGGTCCAGCTTTCGTAAGAACCAAATTGAGAAGTTTAACTACAGGAAGAGTATTAGATAATACATTTTCTGCAGGACATAAAATTGACGATGTGCGTGTTGAGACGCATAATTACCAGTTTTTATATGCTGAAGGAGATGAATTTCATTTTATGAATACAGAATCTTTTGAGCAAATTTCTTTAAATAAAAATATCTTGGACGCTCCTGGATTATTGAAAGAAGGAACAAGTGTAATGGTTCAGGTAAATACTGAAACTGATTTGCCTTTATCTGTAGATATGCCATCTTCTGTAATTCTTGAAGTTACATATGCTGAGCCAGGAGTAAAAGGAAATACAGCTACAAATGCAACTAAATCTGCTACAGTAGAAACAGGTGCAACAGTAAACGTTCCGTTGTTCATCAACGAAGGTGATAAAATTAAAATTGATACAGCTTCAGGTTCTTACATGGAGCGTGTAAAAGAGTAGTTTTTATAAGTTTTCAGTTTTCAGTCGCAGTTAGCAGTTGTTGATAGATTGAAAACTGAGACTGAAAACTGAACTAAAAACTAAATATATATGAAATTTCCAAAAGTTCACTCTTTAGAAGAAATTGCAAGTTTGCTTAACTGCGAATTTATTGGCGACAAAAACTTTGAGGTTTTAGGCATGAACGAAATACATGTCGTTGAACCAGGAGATATAGTTTTTGTAGATCACCCAAAATATTATGACAAAGCTTTACAATCGGCCGCTACAATTGTTTTAATTAACAAAAAAGTAGATTGTCCTGAAGGTAAAGCACTTTTAATTTCTGATGATCCTTTCAGAGATTTCAATACTTTAACCAAACATTTTAAACCTTTTCAATTTGCAAATGTGGCAATTGCTTCTTCTGCAGAAATTGGGGAAGGAACTGTAATTCAGCCCAATAGTTTTATTGGAAATCATGTAAAAATTGGTAAAAACTGTTTGATACATTCTAATGTTTCTATTTATGACCACACTGTAATTGGCGATAATGTTATTATTCACGCTGGAACTATTTTAGGTGCCGATGCTTTTTATTATAAAAAACGTCCGGATGGTTTTGATCAGTTAATTTCTGGTGGAAGAGTTGTAATCGAAGATAATGTTGGAATTGGAGCGCTTTGTACTATTGATAAAGGCGTTACAGGCGATACAACAATTGGAGAAGGAACAAAAATTGATAATCAGGTACATGTTGGACATGATTCTGTAATAGGGAAAAAATGTTTAATTGCCTCACAAACCGGTATCGCCGGCTGTGTTATTATTGAAGATGAAGTTACGATTTGGGGACAAGTTGGAACAACAAGTGGCATTACCATAGGAGCAAAAGCTGTTATTATGGGACAAACAGGCGTTACAAAATCGGTTGAAGGCGGAAAATCTTATTTTGGAACTCCAATTGAAGAATCAAGAGAAAAGTTAAAGCAATTAGCCAATATCAAAAAGATTCCTGAAATTCTAAATAAATTGAAGTAATATGTCTATAAAAGAATTTGTTCAAAAATTTTATAAGTCGGATGCCTTAATTGATAGCGAAATCATGAAAACCTATTTGCATCCTGATGTAAAGTTAGACTGGCACAGTACCAAAGGATTAATCGTGATGGATTATAATTCGATGTTAGGTATGGCGAATGAATTGAGTCGTGCTTATGTACGCTCTAAAGTAAGAATTAGCCATATTATTGCCGAAGATGATTTAGTTTCAATACGTTATTCTCATTTTGTAAAAACGATTGAAAATCCAAGAGAAGAAATGTTGTTAGCCCATTTTGCTACAATTTGGCAAATTAAAGATGACAAATTATATCGAGGTTATCAGATGAGTCAATTTTCTTAATTTTTTTGGAGACAAAAACGTTAAAATAGATTACAAAACCTTATTTTTGCAACACAATTTTAAAAACTACATAAAATATATATCATGAGTGTTTTAGTTAATAAAGATTCCAAAATAATTGTTCAAGGATTTACAGGAAGCGAAGGAACTTTCCATGCTTCTCAAATGATTGAGTATGGTACTAATGTTGTTGGTGGTGTTACTCCGGGAAAAGGAGGGACTAGCCATTTAGATCGTCCGGTTTTTAATACAGTAAAAGATGCTGTAGATCAAGCTGGAGCTGATACATCTATCATTTTTGTTCCGCCTGCTTTTGCTGCTGATGCAATTATGGAAGCTGCTGATGCTGGAATCAAAGTAATTATTGCTATTACAGAAGGAATTCCTGTAGCAGATATGATTAAAGCAAATAATTATGTTAAAGAAAGAAATTCTAGATTAATCGGACCAAACTGTCCGGGAGTAATTACTCCGGGTGAAGCTAAAGTTGGTATTATGCCAGGTTTCGTTTTCAAAAAAGGAACAGTTGGTATCGTTTCTAAATCAGGAACTTTAACTTACGAAGCTGCTGACCAGGTTGTAAAACAAGGTTTAGGAATTACTACAGCTATTGGTATTGGTGGAGATCCAATTATTGGAACTACAACTAAAGAAGCTGTTGAATTATTAATGAACGACCCTGAAACTGAAATTATCATCATGATTGGTGAAATTGGAGGTCAATTAGAAGCTGATGCTGCTAAATGGGTAAGAGCTGATGGTAACCGTAAGCCAGTTGTTGGTTTTATCGCTGGAGAAACTGCTCCTGCTGGTAGAACAATGGGTCACGCAGGTGCTATTGTTGGAGGTTCTGATGATACTGCTGCTGCTAAAAAGCAAATTATGAGAGACAACGGAATTCACGTTGTTGATTCACCAGCTGAAATTGGTAAAAAAGTAAAAGAAATACTTGGATAATATCCAATATTGAAAATAAAAAATTCCAAAAAAAGTCTCAATATTTTGTTGAGACTTTTTTACATTAAAAAAATGTAAGGAATATAAACAAACACTTAGTTTCTTAGAATCTTAGAACCTTTGTGGAAAAACAAAAGAAATATGAGTAAAGAATTAAAAAAGTTTAAAGTAAGCAATAGTTTTACTTTTACTATTGAAGACAGTTTAGAACAAGTTTGCAATGCTCCGGAAGGAGGTGCAGGAGTTTTTATTGTTTATGCAGTTGAAGGTGATGCAAAAGAATTGATTATGGTTTCTTCTACAGGAACTGTTCAAAACGACGGAACATTGAAAAGTAAAAATGGTGGTTTATATGATAAAATCGTAAACGGACACCAATTCGCAAAAACAGGAAGAAAGTATTCCTGGCCGGCACAAATGAAATTAGAAAATATCACGGCTCTTGAAGTGGTTTGGTACGAGACTTTCAATGCTGATTCAAAAGCAATTCCAACTGCAGTTGAAGGACAAGTTTTGCAAAATTTCTTGGATGAAAATGCAAAATTACCAAGATGGAATGTAGCTTTCTAAGCAATCCTTCTTTCAAATACAAATTATTAAAAGTCTTGCTAACATTTAGTAAGGCTTTTTTTATTTAGCACTAGGTTTTGATTTTTTGACTTTATATATTTATAGCCTAAAAACAAAATTAAAATATGATAAAAAACTACTTGTTATTACTGGCTTTATGTCTTTTTTCTTCTGTTAATGCCCAAATAATAAATTTTCCAGATCCAAATTTTAAAATGTGGTTATTGACTGCAAGCGGTACTCCGACAAATGTTAGTCAAGCTTTTGATGTAAATGGCAATCAATTTTTTATTGACTCTAATCACGATGGAGAAATTCAAGTTGATGAAGCTAAAAAAATATACAAAATTAGTGTTCCCTGCAGCAGCTGTTATGATGATAGAAAGATATCATCTATAGAAGGAATACAGTATTTTATCAATCTTACAGAATTGAATTTAAGTAGTAATTTAATTGAAAATGTAGACTTGAAAAATTTAAAAAATCTGGTTCATTTATCATTTCTTTACAATAAACTTAAAGAATTTGATTTTACCGGATTAGAGAATTTAGAAACTTTTGAAGGTTCTGGTAATTTATTTGAAACGATTGATTTTTCAAAAGCTAAAAAAGTGAGATCAATAAGTTGTGGTCATAATAATTTGAATAGTATAAACGTATCCAATTTAAGTTACCTTCAAGTTTTTTACGTAGAAAATAACAATTTATCTAGTTTAAATATCAGCGATCAGTCAAATTTAGTTTTTTTCTACTGCAATAATAATAAAATTACAAATCTTGATACGAAAAGTCTTTATAATATAGTTGATTTTCGTTGTGAAAATAATCTGATAACCTCTTTGGATTTTTCAAATTCAAAAAAACTAGAGACTTTAAATTGTAATAAAAACAAATTAAGTTCTTTATTTCTTAAAAACGGACATTTTGAAAATAATTTGCAGTTTAATGATAATCCAGATTTAAAGTTTATCTGCGCTGATGAGAATTTTAGTAATAACCTTCCAGAAATGTCTAATGTCAATTATATGATCAATGAATATAAATTGAATGAATGCTCAGCTAACTCTTATTGCTCATTTAATCCCGGAGGAATATATTACACTATAAATGGAAATCAAAAGTATGACTCAGATAATAATGGCTGTGATATTTCTGACACTAAATTGCCAAATTTAAATTTTGATATTACTAATGGAGTTCTAAAAGGAAATATAATTTCTGACGAATCCGGTAATTATTCAATTCCCGTAGGTGAAGGAACTCATACCATAACACCAATTTTGGAAAATCCAAACTATTATGAAGTTTCCCCAGAATCTTTTGTGGCAACTTTCCCAACACAAACAAGTCAGTTTACTCAAAATTTTTGCGTTACGCCAAAAGGCGAACATCAGGATGTAGAAATTACTATTTTATCACTTCTTCCGGCAAGGCCAGGCTTTGATGCCAATTATAAAATTGTTTATAAAAATAAGGGCAACAAAACAGTATCAGGTTCTGTTACTCTTGATTTTAATGATGCTGTTTTAGATTATGTATCGGCTGTTCCAAATATTACAAGCCAGACGACCAATAAATTAGTTTGGGATTATACAAACTTAAAAGCTTTAGAAACACGCGAAATTAATGTAACCCTGAATGTTAATTCGCCAATGGAAACTCCTGCTGTAAATATAAATGATCGCTTGAGCTTTAACGCTTTAATTACTCCTGTAACAGGTGATGAAAAACCGGTTGATAACTCTTTTGCATTGCGCCAGACTGTCGTTGGTTCTTATGATCCAAATGATAAAACGTGTTTAGAAGGCGATGTAATAACGCCGGAATTAATTGGAGAATATGTGCATTATTTAATTCGTTTCGAAAATACCGGAACTTATCCTGCAGAAAATATTGTTGTAAAAGATATGATCGATTTATCAAAGTTTGATATTTCGACATTAGTTCCAACAAGCGCAAGTCATTCTTATACCACTAAAATTTCAGAAGGAAATAAGGTAGAATTTATCTTCGAAAAAATAAATCTTCCATTTAATGACGCAAACAATGACGGATATATCGCTTTTAAAATTAAAACTTTACCAACATTGTCAACAGGAGATTCTTTTACAAATGAAGCCAATATTTATTTCGATTATAATTTTCCAATTTTAACTAACAAAGCAACTTCAACTTTTAAAACGTTAGGAACACAGGATTTTGAGTTTTCGAAGTATTTCACTATTTATCCGAATCCGGTACAGAATGTTTTAAACATTTCTATAAAGAATGATATAACTATTAAATCAATTGCAATTTATGATGTATTAGGACAATTGGTTATTGTAGTTCCAAATTCTGAAAATGTTTATCAAGTTGATGTTTCAAAATTAAAAACGGGGAATTATTTCATAAAAATAAAATCTAATAAAGGAACTTCAAGTTCAAAATTTATTAAAGTTTAGAAGGAGTTTTAAATAAAAAAAGAGCCTGAAATTTTCAGGCTCTTTTTTTATGTGTAATAATTTTATCTTTTCAGGCTAAAATGAGATTTAAATTCTTTTTCAATTTTGTTTTCAGTAAAGAGTATTTTAAACCAATAATCAGTTGAAGGCATTTGGTGTCCGTTGTATGTGCCGTCCCATCCTAAAACTTTAGAATTTATTTGTTTTAACAATTTTCCATAACGATCAAATATAAAAATTCTATCGTTTTCTATTCCTTCAAAACCAATTATATTCCAGGTATCATTATGACCATCGCCATTTGGGGTAAAGAATTTAGGATATCCTATTACTGTGATTTCTTTATTTAATTTGGTGCATCCATTCGTACTTCTAACAGTTATAATATGTTTTCCTGAAGTTACATCAGTAAATTGATTTGAAAATTGAAAATCTGAATTATCTATTTGGTATTCAAAAGCTCCTGAAGCATTCGTGACTTTGACCGTTACAGTTGAGTTTTCAGCAAAGGATTCAGATTGTGTTATGGTTATCTCTCCAGAATCAGTTTTGGTGCTTGTAACTATTGCTTCCGAAATATCTGAAATACAATTGGTGTTTTTATCGATTGCAATTACAGCATAGTGGCCTGTTTCTTTTGCTTCTAATGTGTTACCATTTTGATTTGGCATTTTATTTCCTTCTAAAAACCATTCAAAATTGTATGATGAATTATTTAGCTGTGTATTTAAGATATACGATTGAATAAGATTATTTGTTACGTTTTCAATACAAATTTTTCCATCTTCGATTTTCGGTTCTGGTTTAGGATACACAGTAACCGTTAATTTAGTTGAACCCGCACATTGACCATTATTTGGAACAAACGTATATTCGGTAGTAGCAAGGTTATTTATTGCAGGAGTCCAAGTTCCTGTAATTCCATTATTTGATTGTAATAGAAGCGTAATATTTTCTCCTTCACAAATTGGTACAATAGGGGTAAATATAGGAATTGTTTTTTGATTTACATTCACGGTCAATTTAGCATTATTGCTGCATTGCCCGGAGTTTGGGATAAATGTGTATTCAGTTGTAATTAAATTATTAATTGCAGGAGTCCAGGTTCCTGTTATTCCATTATTTGATTGTAATGGAAGAACAATTGTTTCGCCTTCACAAATTGGAGCAATTCCCGTAAATATTGGGGTAATTTTAGGAATTATATTTACTGTTAATTTTGTTGTAGTTGCACATTGTCCTAAATTGGGAATAAAAGTATACTCTGTTGTTTTTAGATTATTTATTGCGGGAGTCCAAGTTCCTGCTATCCCATTATTTGATTGCAAGGGAAGAACAATATTTTCTCCTTCGCAAATTGGTGCAATAGCAGTAAATATTGGAATTATTGTTTGATTTACAATTACAGTTAATTTAGAAGTAGTTGCGCATTGTCCTGAAGTAGGTGTAAAAGTATACTCAGTGGTTGCTAAATTGTTTATTGCAGGAGTCCATGTTCCTGTTATACCATTTGTTGATTGTAATGGAAGCATAAAATTTCCACCTTCACAAATTGCATTAATAGGCGTAAAGTCCGGAATAGATCTTTCAAGTATATTTATAGAACCAATAGCTGTTGCATTTGCACCGCATCCTCCAGATGTAGTAATAATGAAATTATAATTTCCAGATGAAACTGCAGTTCCGCTAATTGTAAATACATTTCCAGTTAAAGTTCCTGTTACGCCACTTGGCAGACTTCCAGAAGTTATAGATGCACCAGTCGCTCCGCCGCCAATCGTATAACTCATATCAGAAATAATTGTATTTGCACAAGTTTGTTGGGACGTTGGAACTTGACTGTGAATTATTGTTGGATTAATTATACATGTATCGAGTGTGCAGGAAATCGAGTTTGGACCAAAACATTCCGCTGGTGTTCCTGTTGGAGTAACAGTAATTGTAACGGTTTCACCTGGAGGAACATTTTGAACAGTATAGGAATATACTTTTCCAAGAAATCCAATATTTACAATAGGATTAGTTCCAATTTTATATGCTACAGAAAACCCTGCGTTTCCTAAAGCTAACCAATCAAAAGTAATCGAGTTTGATGTTTTTGTTCCGCAGTAAATATAAGGTTGTGCAATAGTAGTAAATTGTATTTTTATTTCATCAGAAACGGGACAACCAATTCCTATTGGACTTGCTTTCACACCATAAGTTCCGGATCGATCTACTGTAATTTCAGGACCTGTTTGAAATGGAATTACTACTCCATTAAATGTCCACTCATGAGTTACCGAAGGATCTAATCCTGTTTTTAAAGTATAATTTGATGTGGAACAAATTTGCAAATCTTCTCCTAAATTAATCCCCGATGAACTAAAACTGGCACCTTCAATAAAAACAGCCGAATCATAATTGTTATCAGATACATTTGCAATTGCAAGTTTTATATGGTACGTTTTTCCACATTCTACAGCAGCGCTTGCTTGTATAACTTTTGTAAAACCATCATATTGAATTGTAGCTCCATTTTTATTATTTACATAATACTGACAATATTCGCATGGTCCAGCATTGGTTATACCATTATTTAGATTATTAATTGAGACAGGGAATGAAGTATTTGGAATTAAAGTTATATTTTTAGCATTTCCTGTATACGGTCCTGTTATTCCCGGTCCACTTATAAAGAAACCAAAATTGTCATTATATAAATCATTTACATATTCAGGATATTCATCAGACGCAAAAACAAAATTAAAAGTCAATTTATTTCCAACAGGAACAAAATCAAATTCAAGAATAGCTACATTCTTGATTGGCTGATTATTAGTTAAAATAGATAAATCTGCATCTCCTTGAAAAGGACTTGATGTTGGGAGTGTGGCTAGTGTACTATCATTTGGTCCTTTAGCTATAATTGCATTTCCGGTACTTAAAATCAAACCTTTATTTATACCAACATTTGTTGCTGCGCCGTTATCAAATACTGCAATTTGATCACTTATTGTATTTGAAGCTGAACCATTAAATTTAATATTTGAAATATTGATTCCTTGTCCAAGTAATACATTTTGAGCTAATTGCTGTGGAGTTAAGGTTGAATTGTCAATAACTAACTGCGCTTTAGCAAAGTTTGCAGTTAATACTATTAGAAGCACAAAAAGTGTTTTTTTCATTTATAATTTTATGGAAATCAGAATATAGAAGCAAATATAATTAACCAAATGAACACATTTGAGGTTTCTAATAAAATCTTGATAAAATATTTTGGTAAGAATTACGATGTTACTTAAAACCCTATATTTACTTCTTCAAAAACATATTATGAAGAAAAACTACTTTTTATTATTTACATTTTTTTTATTGATTACTGGAAATGCACAAGTTATTGAATTTAAATCTTCAAGATTTCTTGAGGTATTATTATATTCAGATACAAGTAGTAGCATTGCAAAAGATTCTAAGGGTAATTCAATTAAAATTGATGAAAATGGAGATAAAGAAATACAAATATCAGAAGCTCTTAAAGTAAGTGAGTTAAATATATCATCTTATTATTTGACTGATATTAGTGGAGTTGAAAACTTCACCAATTTAAAAACTTTTATTTGTTGGGGTAATTATTTAACTTCTTTTAATGTCAACTCTTTAAAGGAGTTAACATACTTAAATTGTAGCGGTATTTCTGTTAATTCTTTAGATTTTTCAGCTCTCAGAAATTTGGAAACTTTAGTTTGTACCCAAACTCAACTTGTTTCAGTAAATGTTGTAGGTCTATCTAAACTTCATCATCTGCATTTAGACCGAAATTTATTAGAAAATCTAGATTTATCGGGATTGGAAAGCTTAAAATATATTGATTGTGGTTATAATAATCTAAAAAAATTAGATGTGTCCGGACTAACAAAATTGGAAGATTTAATTTGTAATGATAGTAAAATTGAAAATATAATCAATTTAAAAGATTGTAATAACCTTACCAGATTATGGATACAAAATAACGAATTAAATAATCTTGATCTTTCAAATTGTCCTAAATTATCTGATTTATGGGCTGATGAAAACAATCTGACATTTATAGATTTAACAACTCCAAAAAATATACGTAATGCTAGTTTAGGGAAAAATAAATTAACATCTTTCAATGTAGATGATTTTAGTAATATTGAATTTATCCGTTTATCAGACAATAATCTGACTACAATCGATTTGTCGAAATTTATTAACATTAGCAGTGCTGAATGTAAGAATAATAAAAATTTGACGACTATTTTTTTAAAAAACGGAAAAAACGAAGGTATTGATATTGAAGGAGTTTAAAATATATTTGTAATGATGACATCAAAGATTCACAAATTGAAAAATATCTTAAATATTACAATTATACAAATATATCGTTAAATTCTTATTGCACATTTGGTCCTGGAGGAGTTTATTCTACCATTAAAGGAGCTACAAAAATTGATATTGATAAAGATGGTGTAGCGAAAATGATAAAGCTTTTACGAATTTAAAATTCAATATCACTGATGGAATTTCAAATAATAGTATAATTTCAGATAAGTCTGGTAATTACAGTTTACTTGTTGGCGATGGTGCTTATAAAATTGAACCATCTTTAGAGAATAATACCTATTTTAAAGTTTATCCAGAATCAATTTCAGTAACCTTTCCAGCAGAAGCAAGCCCTTTTATTCAAAATTTTTGTGTAACGCCAAACGGCTCTCATCAAGACTTAGAAGTTACTTTTTTTTCGGTTATTCCTGCTAGGCCAGGTTTTGATGCTACTTATAAAATAGTTTATAAAATAAAGGAAATCAGCTAAAATCTGGTTCAGTTTCGCTTGACTTTAATGATGCTGTTTTAGATTTTATATCTGCTGTACCTTATATTTCAAGTCAGGTAACGAATAAGTTGATTTGGAATTATGAGAACTTAGAACCTTTTGAAAGCAGAGAGATTTTAATTACTCTAAATGTCAATTCTCCAATGGAAACTCCTGCAGTTAATATTAATGACAGATTAAGTTTTAACGCTCTAATCCTTCCACTTGTTAATGATGAAAAACCAGTTGATAACTCTTTTGCTTTGCGTCAAACAGTTGTTGGCTCTTATGATCCAAATGACAAAACGTGTTTAGAAGGTGATGTTATTACACCAGAATTAATTGGGGAATATGTGCATTATTTAATTCGATTCGAAAATACAGGAACGTATAAGGCTGAAAATATTGTGGTAAAAGATATGATCGATTTATCAAAATTTGATATTTCAACTTTAGTGCCAACTAGTGCAAGCCATTCTTATACAACGAAAATTTCCCAGGGAAATAAAGTAGAATTTATCTTCGAAAAGATAAACCTTCCATTTGATGATGCTAATAATGATGGTTATATAGCTTTTAAAATCAAAACTTTACCAACCTTATCAATAGGTGATGCGTTTACGAATGAAGCTAATATTTATTTTGATTATAACTTTCCAATTTTAACGAATAAAGCAACTTCTACTTTTAAAACTTTAGGAACTCAGGATTTTGAATTTTCTAATTATTTTAATGTTTATCCAAATCCGGCAAAAAATGATTTAAATATTTCTTCTAATAATCAAATTGAGATCCGGTCAATGTCAATATATGATATTTTAGGACAATTGATAATTGCAGTTCCGAGTGCTGGAAAGGCTTCAAAGGTTGATGTTTCAAAATTACGAACTGGAAACTATATTTTGAAAATTAAAACTGACAAAGGAATTTCGGGAACAAAATTTATTAAAGAATAAACTTATATCCATGCTGTATGGTAAATTCTTACATTTTAATAATAGCTTAAAATAAATTATTTTTTAACATTTATTTAAGATCTCTGACAGAGTCAAACTTACGAGCGGTTTCCTCATTAAGAAACCGCTTCTTTTTTGTAAATAAATTGGTTTTATTTATTTGCTTTTATATATTTATCAAACATACTTAAAAGATAATGTTAAAATATTATTCTCTTAGTATTAAGTTAAGCCTGTTTTCTAAATATACTACGCCGCAAATAGATATGAATAGCCAAATATTAAACAACAAACTTTTAGATGATAATACTCTTTGGAGTAATTTAAAAGCAGGTGATGAGAAGTCTTTTTCATTACTTTTTGAAAGATATTACAAGGATTTAATTAGTTACGGAAATTCACTTTCTCCATTTCAGGAAAAGGTTCAAGATTGTGTACAGGATGTTTTCGCTGATGTTTGGGTATATAGAAATTCATTGCAGGAAAGTGTTATTGTAAAAGCATATTTGTTATCAAGTGTAAGAAAAAGAATTGCACGTTTATTTCAAAGAGATCATATATTTCGTAAAACCACTTCAACTGAAGCAATAGAGTTTCTTTTTGATTTTTCTATCGAAAATGAATTAGTAGAAGATGAAGTAACCGCAGAACGTGTTTTATATCTAAATAAATTGCTGAACGATTTGCCTCCGCGTCAAAAAGAAGCTTTGTATCTTAGATATCATCAAGGATTAGCTGTAGAACAAATTGCAGAGTTGCTTGATGTTAATTATCAGTCAGCCAATAATTTATTATACCGCGGATTATTAAGCCTTCGCAAAGAATGGAAAGGTAATTTATCCTATATTGTACTACTATCTTCAGGTGTTTTGCAATTTTCTTAAAAAAAACTTAAAAATAATCACAATTAGGTGAGTATGTAATAAGAAAGCTGTCCTCTATGTTTTTGTAACCCTTATCTCTAGATGCAAAAACGTAATAATTATACCGAAATCGAAGATTTTTTAGCTGATGAATCATTTCAATTATGGATTCTTTCAAAAATTGATGAACAAGGCTGGGAGGAATGGACTTTAGAAAACCGTCAACGAGCCAAATTAGTTGAGGATGCCAGACTTTTATTATTAGCAATGAAAGTTACTGATGTGAATTTGTCTCAAAACCAGATTCACGAAGCATTACAATCTACCTGGAATAAAATCGAAGAAAAAGAAAATTTTTATAACCAAACCAAAAAATCAAAGATTAGATTTTTGCAAAGGTATTGGTTAAGTGCAGCAGTAGCAGCAGTTTTGTTGATTTTTATATCACTTTATATTTTTAGAAATAATAGTATAACGACCAATACTGTGGTTACATACAATGAATTGATTGAAGAAAATGATGAAGGGTTGGTTGAGCAAACTAATAACTCGGATATCTCTCAAATCATAACATTATCAGATGGAAGTTCTGTTTTATTACAACCAAAAAGTAAATTAAGTTATCCTAAAATCTTTACCGGAAATGAAAGAAAGGTTTATTTATCCGGCGAAGGTTTCTTTGAAATTAGTAAAAATCCCAAAAAGCCCTTTTTTGTTTATGCAAACGAAATTGTAACAAGAGTAGTTGGTACTAGTTTTAGAATTAAAGCATATCAGGACCAGCAAAATGTTGAAGTTCTCGTTCGCACCGGTAAAGTAAGGGTAAAATCAAATAGTCTGGTTTCTAATGAAAATGATGACGAAGTAGTATTACTTCCAAATCAGGCACTTCGATTCATTCGTAAAGATTTGGTATTTAATAAAATAACCAATATTACTAAAGACGAAGTGTTGGTTCATAGTGTTGGAAATATTGAGCAGCTTAGTTTTGAATTTAATGATATTCCAATCACTCAAATTTTCGAGACAATAGAGCAGGCTTATTTAGTTGAGATTGATTATCCTAAAGATAAACTTAAAGATTGTCATTTAACAACATCGCTAAGTGATCAGCCGTTACCGGAAAAACTTAAAATCATTTGCAAAAGTATTGGAGGCGATAGTACATTCGAGATGAATGGAAATCAAATTACCATACATTCAGAAGGTTGTAATTAGCCCTATTTATTTTTCAAACAAATTTTATCTAAAAACCAAACTTAAACCAAATATCATTAAAAGCCTATGTAAGAATAAAATGCATTAAAAAAAGTGCCGAAATGCTGTAACATTATCGACACTTAATAAAATTGAATTTCTCTCTGTAAAGAGTCATTCATTACGTTTCTTAAAAATACACTCGAACAGTATTAATCAAAACACACCAAAATTATGAAAAAACCAGTTGTTAAACAACGATTACTCTACCGAATCATGAAAATAACGCTATTTCAGTTTGTCTTAGCACTTGTATTTTCAAGTGTTACAATGGCAAACAGTATAAACGGGCAGAAAAAACTAGATACCAAAGTTACAATTACAGTTGAAAATTTGACTTTGGACAATGCATTGTCTAAAATTGAAAAGTCTGCACATGTAAAATTTTCTTACAATTCAAGACTTCCTCAACTAAATTATAAAGTTAGTATAGATGCTAATAATGAAATGTTGTCTAGTATTCTTAGCCGAATTCTAGCACCATTTAACATTAGTTATTCAGAAATTAGTAATCAGATTATATTGCAAAAAAGTGCAGCTGCAGATCCTTTTGCAAAAGCAGATAATCGTGATTCATTGTTTGAAATTTTAACTGCAGGTCCAATTATTAAAGGAAAAGTTACTGATCCAAGTGGAGTTCCATTACCTGGAGCAACAGTTATGGCAAAAGGAACTAAAATTGCAGTATTAACAGATTTTGATGGTAATTTTTCTATCGAAATGCCTGCTAATAGTACTGGTCTTGTTATTTCTTATGTTGGTATGGAAACTAAAGAAATAGGAATAGAAAATACTTCACCAACGATTATTTTAAATGAAGCAGGACAAAATTTAAAAGAAGTTGTAGTAACTACAGGATACGAAAAAACATCTAAAAGAACTTTTACAGGAGCGATCAGTAAAATTTCAGGAGCTGAACTAAAAGTTGATGGTGTTGTAGATGTAAGTAGAATGATTGAGGGTAAAGCTGCCGGAGTTACAGTGCAAAACGTAACTGGAACATTTGGTACAGCTCCTAAAATTACCGTTCGTGGATCTTCTTCAATTTTTGGAGATACAAAACCTTTATGGGTAATTGATGGTGTTGTTCAGGAAGATATTATCAATTTATCATTTGCTGATTTAGCATCAGGAAATTCAGAAACATTGTTAAGTTCTTCTGTTGCAGGATTAAATGCAAATGATATTCAGAGCATTGAGATTCTTAAAGATGCCTCTGCAACTTCGATCTATGGTTCAAGATCATTAAATGGAGTTGTAGTTATTACAACAAAGCAAGGTCGTAGAGATTCGCCATTAAAAGTAAGTTATGGTTTAGAGCAAAGTGTTAGAGCAGTTCCAAATTATAGCCAATATGATATTTTGAATTCTCAGGAATCTATGAGTATTATGAAGGAAATGGAAGCTAAAGGTTATTTAGATTTACCTTCTACAGTAAACGGAAGATATGGTGGAGCTTATAATATTTTAGGTAGAGCTATTAATACTTATGTGCCTGAAACTGATAGTTATTTAGTTAATAATGATCCGGTTAGTCGTAATAACTTTTTAAAGAAATACGAATTGGCTAATACAGATTGGTTTAGTGTATTATTCAGACCATCTATTACTCAAAATCACTCTTTAAGTTTTTCAGGAGGTGGTAAAAACAATACATTTTATGCTTCTTTAGGATATTATACAGATCCGGGATGGACAATTGCTGATGATGTAAAACAAATTTCATCTAATATCAGAGGTACGTTTTATGTGAATGACAGATTAAATATTACTTTATCTACATTGGCTTCTATACGTGACCAAGGTGCGCCGGGAAGTTACGAAAGCGAAAAAGATGTTGTATTTGGTAAAGTAACACGTGATTTTGATATCAATCCATTTAATTATGTACTAAACACAAGCAGAACATTACGTCCTTACGATGATAATGGTAATCTTGAGTATTACAGAAACAACTGGGCTAAAATGAACATTATTAATGAATTGGCAAACAATTACATGGAGATCAAAGTAAAAGATATCCGTTTCCAATTAGATTTAGATTATAAACTTACGCCACACTTAAATTATAACTTAACAGGTTCAGCTCGTTACGCAAACACAAGTCGTGAGCATAAAATTTTAGAAGGTTCAAATGTTGTTGGAGCTTACAAAGCAGGTACACCAGATGGAGAAGATGGAGTAAATACTTTAGTAAGAGATCAAAATATCTTTTTATACCAAGATCCAAATAATTTAACATTACCAAAAGAATCAGTTTTACCAAACGGAGGTTTCTTAAGAAAATTTACTAACGACTTAACTTCTTATAACTTAAGAAATAGTGTAAACTATAGAAATACATTTAGTGATAAACACGAAGTAGAAGGTTTATTTGGTACTGAATTAAGAGTTGTTGACAGAAACAGTGATAATTTTACTGCAGCAGGTTTACAATATGACAAAGGGTTAACAGCATTTACAGATCCTAGAATTATCGAAAAAATCATCAACGGAGGAGATTCTTATTATGGTTTCAATCAAGAAAAAGAAAGAACAGTAGGTTTCTTTGGAAAAGTAGGTTACACATACGATCGTCGTTATACAGCTTCTGTTACAGGACGTTATGATGGATCAAACAGACAAGGAAACAGCGATTCATCAAGATGGTTGCCAACGTATACTTTTAGTGGTAAATGGAATGTTGCTGAAGAAAGCTTCATGAAAGACATTGAATCAGTAAATACTTTAGCAGTAAGAGCTTCCTATGGTTTAACTGCTACAGCCGGACCAGCAACAAATTCATTAGCAATCTATAAAAGTTATATTACAGATCGTTTTGGCCTTGATGACAGAGAATCTTCAATTAGAATTGATGAATTACAAAATGGAAGTTTAACTTGGGAAAAACAATTTGAAACTAATATTGGTGTTGATCTTGGAATGTTTAATAACAGAGTTCAGTTAACAACAGACATTTATCGTCGTAAAGCATTTGATTTGGTTGATTATGTAATCACATCCGGAATTGGAGGACAAAGAATCAGACAAGGAAATAATGCAGATATGGAAACTAAAGGTTTGGAGGTAGGATTTACAACTAAAAACATTGATGGTAAGGACTTCAAATGGTCAACAACGCTTAATTTTTCTGTTTACACACAAAAAATTACAAAACTGGAAAATACCCCAACAGCATTTGATTTAATTGATGCAAATGGAGGAAATACAGTTGGACACCCAAGAAATTCATTATATTCTTACCAATTTCAAGGTTTAAATAACGAAGGTTTACCAACTTTTATTTTGCAAGATGGGGCAGAAGACAACATAACAGATGCTAATTTCCAGGATAATTTAAATGTAACTAATTATTTAAAATATGAAGGGTCAATTGAACCTAATAAATCTATCGGTTTAGCCAATACATTTACTTATAAAAATTGGTCTTTATATGTGTTTTTTGTAGGATCTGGAGGAAACAAAGTTCGTTTAAACCCTGTGTACGACAGTACATATGATGATTTAACAGTATTTACTAAAGATTTTACAAATCGTTGGATCAATCCCGGAGACGAAAATTTTACAAATGTTCCTGTCATTGCAGACAAACGTCTAAATGCTAATTATGGTGGAGAACGTACTCTTGCGAGAGCTTACAATACCTACAATTATTCTGATGCTCGTATTGCAGATGGAGATTTTGTTAGATTAAAAAACATATCGCTAAGTTGGGAATTTCCAAGTGATTTCAAGAGAAAATTAGGGTTAAGCACTTTTACATTAAAAGGTTCAGCGGTCAACCCGTGGTTACTTTACTCTGATAAGAGATTAAATGGTCAGGATCCTGAGTTTCGTAACTCTGGAGGAGTTGCCTTACCAGTAACATCTCAATATACATTTACTTTAAACCTTTCATTATAATAGTAAAAAATCATGAAAAACTTAAAAATAACATTATCCCTATTGATACTTATAAGTATTACTAGTTGTGATGATTTCCTGTCGGAAAAGCCAGATAATAGAACTGAAATTGATACACCTGAAAAAATATCAGAATTATTAGTTGAAGCATATCCTCAAATGAGTTATTTTGAAATTGCTGAAACAATGTCTGATAACGTTTTTGATAGTGGACTTCCATCAACTTTAATAAGAAACGAACAAAACTACAATTGGGAAATTAATACAGATGCTACTGATATTGATACTCAAGCCTATTATTGGGATGCCTGTTACAAAGCAATAGCAAGTGCAAACAAAGCATTAGAAGCAATTGATGAATTAGGGAATCAGGCAAGTTTAAATCCGCAAAAAGGAGAAGCATTAATAGCAAGAGCATATTCGCATTTTATGTTGGTTTCACTTTGGTCAAAACGTTACAATCCTGCTACAGCTGCTACAGATTTGGGTATTCCTTATGTAACAAAACCAGAAACAGATTTGGTAGCTAAATACAAGAGAAATTCTGTTGCCGAAGTTTACGATTTTATAGCAAAAGATATCGAAGAAGGTTTAAAATATGTTACAAATGACTATAAACAACCAAGATTTCACTTTAATGTATCCGCTTCAAAAGCATTTGCAAGTAGGTTTTATTTAGTAAAAGGTGACTGGGACAGAGTTATAGCATTATCTGATGATTTAGGTTCAAAACCAGAAGGTAAACTAAGAGATTTTTCAACTTATGAATCTTTAGGTGTCGAAGATCAACAATTAAGATATGCAGCCAGTGATGTTGAAACCAATTTATTAATCGTTTCTGCAAACACAATTGTAAGCAGACTCTATTATTTAAACCGTTTTAATTTATCAGGTTTACGTCGTCCGGAGATTTTTGGAGCAAGTACAAATTTATTTGGCAAAGCATATTATTATAATTTCTATTCTTCAAATGGTAGTACCACTTTATTTCTTCCAAAGTTTTACGAATACTTTAAATATTCAAATGTAACTGCAGCAATTGGAGATCCGTATGTTGCCGAAGTTTTATTAAGTAATGATGAGTTTTTCTTAAACAGAATAGAAGCTCACGTTATGAAAGGTCAGATAGCTTTAGCAAATGACGAACTAGAATATTTTTTAGCAACGAGAACGCCAACGTATAATCCTGCTACAGATAAATTGACAGAAGCAAAAGTAGTAGCAATGTTTCCAGTTATTCAGGATGAATATACACCTTTTTATACAATGACGCCTGTGCAGACATCATATGTAAAAGCGATTGTAGAAACAAGAAGAAGAGATTTTATACATGAAGGTATTAGATGGTTTGATATTAAGCGTTTTAATATTGTAGTTAATCATGAAACATCAAATAAACCAGTAAATAAGCTGGTAAAGGACGATAACCGCAGAGCATTGCAAATTCCGCTTCATGCATCAAATACAGGCGTTGAACTAAATCCTAGATAATCCTAAAATCAAAATTATGAAATTATTAAAATATAATAAAGTGGCATTTTTAGCACTAGTTTCGATAGTTCTAATTTCATGTGCTGGCGATGAACAGCCGGGAGAAAGTCAATTAGACTACACGCAGCCAGTAAAAACCAGTTTAGATAACTGGATCACAACTACATATTTAAATCCATATAATATAAATGTGCAATACAAATGGAATCAAAATACAGTTGATAACAGTCGTTACTTATTTCCTCCTACAATCGAAAAAGTACAGCCTGCATTAGAAATTGTTCAAACCATCTGGCTTAAAAGTTATTCAGCAATTGGCGGTGCAGATTTCGTTAAGAAAATTGCTCCAAGGGAAATTGTTTTAGTTGGCGGAGTAAATTTAAACAGTGTAGGAACGAGAACCCTGGGTTTAGCCGAAGGTGGACAGCGTGTTACTTTGTTTGAAACAGATTACATAGATCAAACAGATCGTGCAAATGTGTCTGAGTTTATTCACACAATTCAGCACGAGTACATACACATATTAAATCAGAATAAACCATTTGATGAAAAAACATGGAAAACGCTGACTCCAAGTGGATATACAGCAGACTGGTATAATTATGAGATACCAGAATCAAATGAACTTGGATTTATTACCAGTTATGCAAGATCAAATATTAATGAAGACTTTGCAGAAACGGCTTCAATGATATTGATCTATTCTAAAGACGAATATGCAGCATTTTTAGATGGTATAGAAAGCCCTTTTGCTTACCAGGCTTTAAAAGCAAAAGAAGCAATTGTAGTAAAATATTTCAAAGAAGCTTTTAATATGGATTTTTATGCTTTAAGAGATGAGGCAGAAAAAAATACTACAGCTGTAATAAACAAATAAAACAAGTATCATGAAAATAAAAAACATATATAAGTACTTATTTGCAGCGTTTTTAGCATTGCAACTAAGCTCCTGCGATAACAACACAGACGCAGATCCAAAGTTTGATAAAACGCCAACTGAGCGTTTAAATGCGCAAATGGCAGAATTAAAAGAAGCATTACTTTCTTCTCCGGAAGGATGGAAAGCAATCTATTTTACAGACAATACTATTTTGGGTGGCTATACTCATTTTTTCAAGTTTGCGGCTGATGGTACAGTTGAAATGTCTTCTGATTTTGATGATGATTTAGATACAGATGTAACTCAAAAAAGTGAATATCAGATACAGTTAGGAAGCACCGTAAGTTTAACATTTACAACAAGAAACTGGATACATCTTTTGTCTGAGTCAGATAATTATCCAATCGAGGCATTGCGAGCAAAAGGATATTTAGGAGATTTCCAATTTCTGTATTATGGACAGGAAAATGGTCAAATTATTTTTAAAGCCAATAGAAACGGACAAGAAATACGTTTTGTAAAAGCAACAAAAGAAGAGCGAGATAATTTACCTAAGAATTTTGACATGATTTCTAATGTAATAGGATCTAATGCAAGACCTTTGTTTAGACTATTAGAAACAAATGACGGAACAACAAAACATCAGTTTGATTTTTCATTTTCTGATGTTACACGTTATGCAAATGCAAATTCTATAGAAGCAGGTTATTCTGTAAGTTTTAATTTTGGTGTTGGTTATACACCAACCGGAATTGTAGTGAATCCGGCAATTGAAGTTGGTGGTCAAAAATTAACAGATTTCGTTTATAATGATGCAGATGGAAGTTTTACGGCAACAGGAACAAACGGAGTTAGTGCTGTAATTAAATATAGTAACAAACCGTTAATCCTTACAGATGATTATAAATTATTGTTGCCACAAAGTGGCAATAATGTTTATGCTTATATATATAATATAACTAAACCAGAACCAGCTAATTCTGCTCTATTTCTATCTTTATTAGCAAATGCTGAGGCGGCCGCTGGTGCAGGATTAATGATCAGTAGAATACAACCATGGTTTAATAATCCTGATGGAACAAGTTATATCGAATATAGATTTGCAGCTGTAACAAACCCAGCCGTAACAATTGCCAGAAGATATCATTATTTTACTATAACTACTGATGCTGTTAATAAAACAGTTACTTTAGTTCCAGGTGTTTGGAAATCTACTGCAACTGCAGCTGCTCCAGCAATAGCAACGCCGTCTTTCTTAAAAGCGTTAGATGACGAGTTTATGAATCCTCAAGGACTCTATTTTGCTAAAACTCCAGTTTCTGGTTATACAGCTTATACATTTACAAGTACAACAACTCCTTTTAGAATGGTTGCGTATTCATTCCAGTAATAGTTTAGTTTTAATTTTTATTTTGAAAAAAAGCAGCTCAGTTTTGGGCTGCTTTTTTAAATACAAGCAAAAAATATTAATGAATATTATGCATCGCATTAAATGATTTTAAATTTAAAGAAACAATGATGAAAAATAGTAAAGAAATAAATGTTCTTCTTCTTTTGTGGGGGTTGTTACTTGTAGTTATATCAGCATTTTTTAGAGAATACGTAAGATATTATCTGTATCTCTCAATAATAATCTTCATTCCAATAATGATTTTAAATATGATAAAACAAAGGAAAGAAGATAAAAGCAACGGTACAAAAATAGTTCAGGCATCCATTTATAGAATACTCATTATGGCAGTTGTGCTAATCGTTTTCTTTTTTCTAACGAAGCAAAATTATATTTAATAGTTTTATTTTTATTTATTTTGAAGAAAAAGCAGTTCAGTTTTGAACTGCTTTCTTATTTTTATTTATAAAAAATAAAAACTTACATTTCGTTTTAAAACGATTATTTTTCTTATATTTATTCTGAAAACTAAATGGTTACATTTAATTTTCTGTCTGAAACTCAACAGATAAAAGTGATTGAGAGTACAAAAACAAACAACCTTACTATTATGTTAAAAACAATTTTAAATTTTAAAGGAGTTGAAGTATTAAGTATCGATGAACAAAAAAGCACAATTGGAGGTGATCCTTATCAAACAGTTTGCACAATACCATGGACACCATTTCCTTATACAGGCCCATGTTTTATGCTTCCGCAAGATTCACCCGGACCCGCTCCTTTATAATTAAGTAAATAATAGCTTAAAAGAAGTACCAGTAGAAAGTAACTACTGGTTTTTTTATGTTTTTTTTTAAGAGGATAAAATATTGATTCTTATATTCAAAAGGATTTTCAAAGCTTATTGCAGTTCTTATTTTTTTTAAAAAGGGAATTATCATATATTTGACCTATCATTCAAAGCCCCCCGAATGAACCAATTTCTGTAATTATTTAATCGCAGGAAAGAGGAATAACTAAAATAAAAATAAAATTAATTTTAAATATGAAATTACTAGAAGGAAAAGTTGCCATTATTACAGGCGCTAGTCGTGGAATTGGGAAAGGAATTGCTGAAG
Organism: Flavobacterium chryseum; assembly: GCF_004362015.1. Taxonomy (GTDB): domain Bacteria; phylum Bacteroidota; class Bacteroidia; order Flavobacteriales; family Flavobacteriaceae; genus Flavobacterium. The sequence goes on along the minus strand of NZ_SNWW01000002.1, from coordinate 220,369 downwards.
TTTTCGCTAAACACGGTGCAAATGTTGCATTTACATACAGTTCATCTGTAGAGTCAGCTCAGGCTCTGGAAGCAGAATTGAATAGTTTAGGAGTTAAAGCAAAAGGATACCAATCGAATGCAGCCGATTTTAATGAAGCACAAACTTTTGTAGAAGCAGTTTTAGCTGATTTTGGAACTGTTGATATTTTGATCAACAACGCCGGAATTACAAAAGATAACTTATTAATGCGTATGTCTGAAGCTGATTTTGACCAGGTTATTGATGTTAACCTGAAATCAGTTTTTAATATGACAAAAGCAATTCAAAAAACTTTTCTTAAGCAACGTGCTGGTTCTATTATTAATATTAGTTCTGTAGTAGGAGTTTCAGGAAATGCTGGTCAAACTAATTATGCAGCCTCAAAAGCGGGTGCAATTGGTTTTACAAAATCAGTAGCATTAGAATTAGGTTCACGTAATATTCGTTGCAACGCAATCGCTCCGGGATTTATTGAAACAGAAATGACTGCAAAATTATCTGAAGATGTAGTAAACGGCTGGAGAGAAGGAATTCCGTTAAAACGTGGAGGAACTACAGAAGATGTAGCCAATGCATGTCTTTTCTTAGCTTCAGACATGAGTGCTTACATTACAGGACAAGTACTTAATGTTTGCGGAGGAATGCTAACCTAATATTGTTAATTGTTAATGGTTTGTTGTTTATTGTTCTGCAGCCAAAAACTATAAACTCAAAACTATAAACTCAAAACTATAAACTAAAAATATATATGACTACAAACACGATTTTATTATTATTACTTTCATTAGTAATAGCGGGTGGTTTGTCGTTTTTTCAATATTTTTTCAAAGCCAAAAACAAATCCAATGTGATTTCGTTTTTGGCTTTTTTACGTTTTTTAGCCATATTCGGATTATTGCTTTTATTGATTAATCCTATAATGACTAAAAACGCACTTGAAGTCACCAAAACACCTTTGGCAATTGCGGTTGACAATTCAAGCTCGATTACAGCACTAAAATCAGATAAAAAAGTTACCGAATTATATCAAAAACTGATTTCAAATCCTGCATTAAAAGAAAAATTTGAAATTCAGTCTTATCAATTTGATGCCGATTTTAAACCTTCTGAACAATTTGATTTTAAAGGAAAACAAACCAATTTAGATGAAGTTGCGAAGAATTTAAAAAGCATCAACAAAAATCTGATTTTCCCAACCGTTATAATTACCGACGGAAATCAAACTACAGGAAACGATTATGTATATCGTTTTGATCCTGTTAATAAAGTTTATCCTTTGGTTGTGGGAGATACAACTACTTTTTTTGATCTAAAGATCAATCAGCTCAACGTAAATAAATACGCTTTTCATAAAAATAAATTCCCCGTTGAAGTTTTTCTGCAATATGCCGGAGATAAAAACACCACCGCTAATTTTACAATTTCGCAAGGAAATACTGTTGTTGCCAAAGAAAGCGTTTCATTTTCGCCATCTAAAAAAACAGCAACTTTAAATCTTCTTTTGCCAGCTGATAAAGTGGGTTTACAAATTTTTAAAGCCAGTATTTCATCCAACTTAAAAGAGAAAAACAGCTATAATAATATTAAGAATTTTGCGGTTGAAATTATAGATCAAAAATCTACAATTGCAATAGTTTCGGTTATAAATCATCCTGATATTGCGGCTCTAAAACGCTCAATAGAAGTTAATGCGCAACGTAAAGTAATTTTGGCTAAACCAAATGAATTGAATTTATTGCAAGACGCTTCCGTTTTAGTTTTATATCAGCCAAATTCAGCTTTCAAAGCTATTTTTGACAATAACAAACTTGCCGCAACAAACACTTTTATAATTACAGGAAACAGTACCGATTTTAATTTTCTGAACCAACAACAGAAAAATTTGGTATTTAATATGAGCAATCAAATAGAAGATTATTTAACTGAATTTCAACCTCAGTTTAATTTGTTTGCCATCGATAATATTGGTTTTGAAAATTTTCCTCCGTTGCAAAATTTGTTCGGAACTATTACAACAAACGGAAATGTCTCTGTTTTACTTTCATCAAAAATAAGAAACGTTTCTACAAATGCGCCGTTATTGGCTTTCGCCGAAAATCAAGGCAAGCGTACCGCTTACCTTTTAGGAGAAAATAGCTGGAAATGGCGTTTACAAAGCCACATCGATAATCAGTCATTTGATAAATATGATGTTTTTGTAGATAAAATAATTCAATATTTAGCAACAGCGACATCAAAAAAATCATTGGTTGTAACGCACGAAAGTTTTTATAATTCAGGAGAAGCAATTGTCATCAACGCACAATATTTCAATAAAAATTATGAGTTTGACGAAAAAGCCAGATTAACAATAACCGTTACTAACGCTGCAACTAAACAAAGTAAAAACTACGATTTATTAAAAGGAAACAATTCTTTCTCCGTAAATTTAGACGGATTAACTGCTGGAAAATATAATTTTTCAGTAAAAGAATTAAATTCAAATACATCCTATTCAAGTCATTTTGAAATTTTGGATTTCGATATCGAAAAACAATTTGTAAATCCTGATGTTTTAAAACTAAAACAATTAGCCTTACAAACCAACGGAAAAGCATTTTTTGAAAATCAGGCTGATGAATTAATTCAACAACTTTTAGAAAATAAAGAATACAAATCAATAGAAAAAAACATCTCAACAAAAACGCCATTAATTGATTGGGTTTGGTTATTGATTTTAATTGCTGCTTTATTGACGACGGAGTGGTTTGTTAGAAAATATAATGGATTGTTGTAAGTTAGGTCTAATATTTACTTTGGGTAGCTTTGTGTTATAATTTTCCGCAGAGATTCACAAAAAATTTCTCAAAGTTTCACAAAAGATAGAATTTAAAAAACAACACATGGATTTCAGGCTAAAAGTATTTTACACCGTTGCGCTCCGCCTTAACTTTACTAAAGCGGCAACAGAATTGTACATTACACAGCCAGCGGTTTCTAAACATATTCAGGAACTTGAAGAAACCTATAAAACAAAACTTTTCGAACGAAACGGTTCTAAAATTGTCTTAACTCCAGCCGGAGAAATTCTGCTTAAACACACCAAAAATATCTTCGAAATTTACCGTGAAATCGATTTTGATATGAGTTCTTTTATCAGCGAACGTCAGGGTTTATTGAGGTTAGGAACAAGTACAACAATTTCACAATATATTATTTCACCGGTCTTGGCGCGTTTTCATCAAAAGCAAAAAGAGATAAAAGTCAATTTGCTGAATGGAAATACAGAACAAATTGAAAACGCTTTAATCAATAAAGAAATTGAAATTGGAATTGTAGAAGGACAATCTAAAAATCAATCCATTAAATACCTACAGTTTTTAAAAGATGAATTGGTTTTGGTTTGCAGCAGTAAGAATCCTTTAGCAAAACAGAATGAAATTTCGCTTGACGATTTAAAATCGCTTCAGTTTATAACAAGAGAACGAGGTTCAGGAACACTTGAAGTTATAGAATATGCTTTAAAACAAGTTGGTGTAAAATTTTCAGATTTGCAAATCGAAATGCAGTTAGGAAGTACAGAAAGCATAAAATCGTATTTATTAAATTCAGATTGTTATGCTTTCATGTCAATACACGCAGTCGATAAAGAACTTAAAAATAACGAATTGATTGTTTTAGATGTAGAAAATTTATCCATAGAAAGATATTTCTATATTATAACATTACTCGGAAAATCAGATCCATTATCTGAGTTGTTTATCCAAAATATTTCAGCTTACTATAACCTGAAGTTATAGTCGATTGTAAATTACGATTGGCGATTTCAATATAAAGGGCAGACCTTTGTAAGGTAAAATATCAAGTACCTTATTTTGAAAACGCAACAACATTCAGCAGCACATTTAGTAGAAGTTAATCTTTACTTGCAACAAGCCATTTTTGTTTTGGTTATTGTTTTGTGTTTGTTTTCGATTATTTCTCCACCAATTGCTTTATTATTAGGAGTTGTGCTTGTGAATGTTTTCGGAAATCCGTTTGTGACATTCAATAGCAAAGCCATTACTTTTTTACTGCAGTTTTCGGTAGTAGGCTTAGGTTTCGGAATGAACGCCACATCAGCAATTTCAGCAGGAAAAGAAGGTTTTTTATTAACTATAGCATCTATTTTCAGCACTTTAATTTTCGGAACGCTTTTAGGAAAATGGCTCAAAACCGATAAAAAAACATCACATTTAATTTCATGCGGAACCGCCATTTGTGGAGGAAGTGCCATTGCAGCCATTTCTCCGGTAATAAAATCAAATGAAAACCAAACTTCGATTGCTTTGGGTATTATTTTTATATTGAATTCCATTGCATTATTTGGATTTCCGTTTATTGGTCATCAACTTGATTTGTCTCAAAAAGAATTTGGTTTATGGTGCGCCATTGCCATTCACGATACAAGTTCTGTAGTTGGTGCAGCAAATAAATACGGAGCCGAGGCTTTGCAAATTGCAACAACCGTAAAACTAGCCAGAGCTTTATGGATTATTCCGATCTCACTTTTAACGGCAGCAATTTTCAAAAAGCAACAAGGAAGTACGGGAACAAAAATAAAAATTCCATATTTTATAGGTCTGTTTATTTTGGCAATGCTTTTCAATACTTATTTACCTGCAACGGCTATTATTGCTCCGTCAATTGTTAGCATTGCTAAAATTGGTTTAACAATAACGTTGTTTTTAATTGGGGCAACATTGAATATAAATACTTTAAAATCAGTAGGAGTGAAGCCTTTATTACAAGGTATTTTTCTTTGGATATTTATTGCAGGTTTGAGTTTAATTTCGATTATTTACTTAAGCTAAGATTTATTTTATATTTGAAAATTTCACAACTGGTTTACCAACAACATTGTAACGTTTTCCTTTAAATGAAAACCGTCTTTCAATTACAAAATTAAATTGCTTTTTAGTTTTAGCCATTCCTGCAATTTCGCTTGGCAAATCGACTTCATAATCGTCTTCGGTACCTTTTGCTTTTTTATATGAGCCAGTAGTTGTTATGACAAAATCGCGAAAGAACTTTTTATTATTGTCATTAACAACAGTATAAGAACTTGACCAATCTGAGCTGGGACTATTAAAAAGACTATAATAACTCACTTCCATCAAAGGTTGGTATTTTCCATCAAAACCAACAAGAAGATAAAGATAACCGGAATAAGGAGCGCCTCCGCCGCCATTGGCATGCACTAAAGTTAAAGCATATTGATCTTCACCAATTTGCACCAGTTTTGGCGTGGGAGATTGAGCAAAAGAACCGAAAGCCTGAACAGCTGGCTGAAAAGATTTCATTTCCCAAGTATTATCATTTTTTGCAAATTTGGAAACGCCTAAAAGACCTCCGGTAAATCTGCTCGTTTGCAATCCGTCTGCATCGTAAACGGAATGATTAAAAAACAGAAACTTAAATTGATTTCCTTTAGAATCAGCGTAATCAATTGTAGTGAGTAATCTTGTGGCAACGCCTTCGGTGTAAGGAAATAATTGATCTCCTTCTTCACCATTTGCGTCAATATAAGCAACAGGTTTACAGCTTTTGCATTTCCAGCTCATAAAAGTATTATGATCTGACATGTTATATAATTTGCCCGGAAATAACTTTTGCATTGTTTTTACCGGATCTAATTCTCCTGCAATCGACAATGTTCTTTTGGTATTTATAATAGTATCGCTAACGTTTTTAAGTTGCACAATGTCATCATCTTGTGCTGAACAAATAGAAATAAAAAGGAAGAAAAAAATACTCGGTAGAATTAGGCGCATATATAAGATTTAAAATAAAATGAAACGAATTTACAAAGAAACTTTTAATAGGAACTAATGTCTCTTATATGGTTTTAAAAATAACAATAATTAAATTATCACAATATTAATCACTATTCCTTTGAATTATGCTTAAATAAAATAAATTTGCACCTTCAAACAAAAACAAATGAAAAACTTTAAAATGAAACCAAGATTAATCGCATTATTCGCATTAGCAATTGGTTTTTTGACATTATCCTGGGGAATCGTTGGCCACGAACGTATTAATAAAGCTGCAGTAATGGCTTTGCCTCATCCGCTTCAGGTTTTCTTTTACAATCATATTGATTTTATCACACAAGAAGCCTCTGTACCGGATATTCGTAAATATGCTTTGAATTATAAAGAGGAAAATCCGAGACATTATTTTGACATGGAAAATTTTGGCTCTGCTGACAGCTTGCCACAAACTATGGAAGAAGCAAAGAAAAAATACGATGCTAAATTCTTGAACGACAATGGAATTTTACCTTGGTATATTGAAGACATGATGGTTAAATTAACCAAAGCTTTTAAAGATAAAAACAGAGCAGAAATTTTATTTCTTGCGGCAGATTTAGGTCATTACATAGGTGATGCACATATGCCGTTGCATACTTCTGCAAATCATGACGGACAATTGAGTGATCAAAAAGGAATTCACTCACTTTGGGAAAGCAGACTTCCTGAATTATTTGCTAAAAATTACAAGTTAAATGTTCCGCAGGCACATTATTATGAAAATGTTCATAAAGCAATCTGGGATATGATTAATGATACGCACAGTTTAGCGCAGCCGTTACTTGATATTGATAAGAAACTAAGAACTTCGACTCCGGAAAATCAGGTTTATAAAATAGATGCTGATGGAAAAGTGTTGAAAAACAAATACAATTCGGCTGTTTTCTCTGATGAATATGCTAAAAAACTAAATCAAGAGTTAAATGGAATGGTTGAAAATCAAATGAAGAAAGCCATTACGGCAACTTCAAGTTATTGGTATACTGCCTGGGTAAATGCAGGAAAACCAGATTTAAGTAACTTAGATGCACCAGAAGTAACGCAAAGAAACAACCAGGCTTTGAAAGAAGATTGGAAATTGTTTCAAAATGGAGATTTATTCGGAATGAAAAATCAGAATGACTAGTTTTTAGTTTCAGATTGTAAGTTTCAGGTTAAAAAAAGGCTCAAATTCGATCGAATTTGAGCCTTTTTTGGTATAGTTGTGTCATTTCGACGGAGGAGAAATCACATAAAGTTGCTCACGCACTGTTGCCGAATACTGGATGTGATTTCTCCTCCGTCGAAATGACACAAATACTTAATTCAGCAAAAACCTGTCAGGTTTAATATTACGATGAATTTCGTAACCAACTTTGCAAAAATTCTACATTTGATATTTCTTTTCTTTCAACATAACCGAAGCCGTTTGATAAAATGAAATAGTTTCATTAACCAAATCAGTTCTTTCTTTTTTCATGCACTTTTCATCATAGTGAATTTGATATTCAGGAGCGATACCAGCTGTAGGAACTAATTTTAGTTTAAATTGTCTTACCTGTTGTTTTGGCGATAAAATGGTCAGTACGTTATCTTTTATGAATCCTAAATCCTGATACGTTGCGATAAAAGCTCTTGGTTTATAATCGGATTTTAAAACATCCTGGCCAAAAAATTTGCTGTGATAATCAAAATGCAGCAAACCAAAAAGTGTTGGCATAATATCAATTTGCGACATCAGTTTGTTGAATTTTTCAGGTTTTCCATCAGGAGTATAAATAAAAGCAGGAATTCTGTATTTATCCATTGGTAATTCTGTTTTTCCGGCACTCGACGCACAATGATCGGCCACAATTACAAAAACAGTATTCTTAAACCACGGCTGTCTGCTTGCCATTGCAAAGAATTTTCTCAAAGCATAATCAGTATATTTTACACCGCCGTCGCGGGATTTGATATCGCCGGGAATATCAATTTTATTGTTTGGATAGGTAAAAGGCCTGTGATTACTAACCGTCATAATATGATTAAAGAAAGGTCGGTTTTGTTTGGCCTCAACATTCATAACCTTAATAGCTTTATAGTACATATCTTCATCACAAACGCCCCAAACATTAGAAAACGAAATTTCACTGGGAGCAAAACTCGATTTATCAATAATTTGGTAACCGTTTCCGGAATAAAAGTCCTGCATATTATCAAAAAATGCATCACCACCGTACATAAATTTTACGTTGTATCCTTTTTGTTTAAAAATGGCACCCGTTGAAAATTTGTTTTTATTGTCTTCTCTTTTTAAAACACTTTCTCCTGCAGTTGGCGGCAAACATAAAGTAACAGCTTCAAGTCCGCGAACGGTGCGGTTTCCGGCAGCATATAAATTTGTAAATTGTAAACTTTTTTGAGCTAAATTATCTAAGAAAGGCGTTATATTTTGTTTGTTTCCATAAGCTTTCATAAATTCGGCACTATAACTTTCAATCGTAATCAAAACTACATTTTTATGGTTTTCCGCTGAATCACTCCCTATTTTACGAATTGTATTTTCACCTGAAATATTAGGAAATTGCTGTTTTAAAATCGCAAAAGCCTCTTTATTGGGAAGCGTTTTATAAAATTTGAAATAGTCTAATTTATTATTTTTAAAAGCCAAATAAAACTTATACAATCCGTTTGACTGTAATTCATTAACAAAAACATTTTTAGAGTTTTCGGTTTTAGCCAAAGCAGGAATTGCAACTAATGAAACTATAAATAAGGTTAAATAAAGTGCCGAAATTTTTAGTTTTTCTTTAAAAGTCGGAATAGCATCAATATAACTTTTAGCATTTTTCAGAATAAAATAAGTTACGATTCCAGTTATCAGAAATAAAGCTGAAAACAAGGGAATTACGGGATAAGACTGCATAATATTCCCAATTACCTCATTCGTATAAATCAGATAGTTTACCGCTATAAAATTATATTTTACACCAAATTCATTCCAAAAGAAATACTCGCTTAAGCCATTTTGCAAAATCAATAAAACGTACAAAAACACAACAAAAGCAAACAGCCAATATCTTATTTTGTCTCTTAATTTTGGAAGAAAAAGTAAAAGAGAAAATAAAACGCATTTGATTCCGATAAAAATTAAAACAATTCTTGGTAAAGCTCCGCCATATTCGTCCAGAATACTTTTCCCTGAAGCCACATAAGCAAACAAAGCGATAAGAATTCCTAAAATAATATAACCCGAAGGTTTATTGTATTTAGAATTGGAAATAAAAATTAAATAGAACCACAAAAATACTGTAGCAATTATAAACACAAAAAAGTCGGATAGAAGCCCTAAAAGGAAGATTTTCAAACTCTCCATAAAAGTAAAAGAACTTTGAGTGATAGGATGAAAAAACAAAACAACTCTTAATATAAAACTGATAGTAAAGTAAAATATACCAAGATTGTAAAAAGGAGAAAATTTCTTGTAAAATGTCATGGAATTATTTTTTTACAAAATTAATTCTGCACGATTAATTGGAGATTAAGATAAACCTTTACCTTACTTAACGGTAACTTAATTTTTACTTAAGAAAACATGCTTTTATTACTTTGAACATAAATTTTTCTGACCACAAATTATTTATCTTTGGTACTTGTAATGTAATTGAGAAATCTAAAATTTTAATTAAATAGTCGAAATGCATATTTTAATAGTTGAAGATGAGTTAGGAATCGTTCAGTTTTTGCAACAGGGTTTGCAGGAAGAAGGATATCAGGTTACCACAGCCAATGATGGTTCAAAAGGATTTGAATTAACTCAAAATCAACAGTTTGATTTGATTTTACTAGATTGGATGCTGCCTAAAATAAATGGTTTAGAATTATGTAAAGCCATTAGAATCAAAGATCAGTTAACTCCAATTATATTTCTGACAGCAAAAGATACAGTTCAGGAAACCATTGATGGTTTAAAAGCCGGAGCTAATGATTACATCAAAAAACCTTTTAGTTTTGAGGAATTGGCAGAACGCATTAAAATTCATTTTAGAAAACAAAAAGGATCCGAAACTCTAACTTTAGGATCTATTAAAATTGATTTGTCGAAGTATATTGTTTTAAAAAATGGGGAAGAAGTTTCGTTTACGCATCGTGAGTTCGAATTATTAGCCTATTTAATTCGTAATAAAGGTAAAGTATGTACCCGAAATCAGATTTTAAGAGATGTTTGGGACATTAATTTTGAATACGATACTGGCGTAATTGATGTTTTTATGAATGCAATCAGAAAAAAACTGAATTTAAAAATTGAAGAAGATTATATTAAAACAATTCGCGGTGTGGGATACATTGCTAACGACTGATAAATGTCACAACTTTCTTTTAAAAACAGAATAGCAGTAAACTATATTATTACAACTGGTTTGCTGATTTTAGTAGTTTTCTTTGCTATTTATACCATCGTAAAGCACACTGTATACAGCCGAATTGACGAGGATATCAAGGTCGAAGTTCAAAATCATTTTAAGGAAATTAAAATTGTAAATGGTGTTGTAATTTTGGTAGATAAAGAAGAATGGGAAGAACGTGAACATAATACAGTTAGCGTAAACCCTGTTTTTGTTCAGTTTTTAGATACGAATAAAAAAATTGTTGAAAAATCGCCAAACCTTAAAACACAAACACTTGTTTTTCATGACAGTGTAGAGAATTTCGAATTGTTTGACACCAAAATAGGAAGTAACACAATTCGACAAATTCAGGTTCCGCTTTCTATAAAATCAAAGAAAATAGGCTATTTGATTATCGGAATGTCCTTAACGAACTCACGATTAGTATTGAATAATTTATTTGACATTATGTGTCTGGCGTTTCCTGCAATTTTAGTTTTGTTATTTTTAATCGCCCGATTTTTTGCAGGCCGAAGCATAAAACCCATAAATGCTATTACAAATACATCTAAAACCATTACGAAAGACAACCTAAAAACAAGAATTTCGTTGCCAAAAACACGCGATGAATTGTACACACTTTCTAAAACCATCAATGATTTATTAAACCGAATTCAGGAGGCTATTGAACGCGAAAAACAATTTACATCTGATGCGTCGCATGAGTTAAGAACGCCACTTACAGTTATAAAAGGAACACTCGAAGTATTAATTCGCAAACCCCGCGAAACTTGGGAATACGAAGAAAAAATTAATTTTTGTATTGAAGAAGTAGATCATTTAAATATGCTCGTAGACCAGCTTCTTTTGTTAGCGCGTTTTGAAAATGAAAAACAACATATTGTCCCTGAATCAGTCTATTTAAATGCACTTATTTTGGATGTTTTGACTTTATATTCAGATAAAATAAACAACAAAAAACTTCATATCAAATTTGATGCTGAAGGTGATTATTATATTCAGTCAGACACTTATTTAATACTGACAATTTTGAGGAATATTATTTCAAATGCCATCAATTATACTAACACTGAAGGAAAAGTTTCTATTTTGCTTTCAAAAGAAAATAACAAAACAATCTGCACCATTAAAGACAACGGAATTGGAATCGATAAAGAGGACCTGGAAACTGTTTTTAATCCTTTTTACAGATCAAAATCGTCAGATCATCCCGAAATTAAAGGAACCGGTTTAGGGCTTTCTATTGTAAAAAGAATTTCAGAATTACTGCATGTTAAATTTAAAATTGCCAGTAAAATTGGGGAAGGAACCACCGTAATTTTAAATTTTGATGAAGATGAGAAATAGTTATCGTAAATTCAATTTTTGTATAAAAAACAGCCGGCTTTCATTTTTTTAACAATAAACTATCGTTAAGTTAAATTAAAAAGTTCCTTTTTCTAAAATTAACTACTATATTTGCAACCGAATCAAAGAATAAAAAAATAATCAAATCATGATTTCAAATCAATTACATCACCATCATTTTCATTATTGCTCTCAGGCGATGTGTTAATGGTATGTGTGTAAATCATCATATTTTAAAACCCGTTTGAGTACATCAAACGGGTTTTTTTATTTCCAACTCTTTGTACTCAGACTATTAATTTAACAAAAACTAAAAAATGAGTACTTTAAAAATTGCAATTCAAAAATCAGGTCGTTTAAACGAAGACAGCATTCAAATTCTAAGAGATTGCGGAATTTCGATCAATAATGGAAACGATCAGTTAAAAGCCGAAGCTTCAAATTTTCCTTTAGAAGTTTTATATTTAAGAAATTCAGATATTCCTCAATATCTAATCGATGGAGTAGTTGACCTTGCCATTGTTGGCGATAATCTTCTTGCAGAAAAAGGAAAAAACATCGAGGTTGTTCAAAAACTAGGATTTTCAAAATGCAAAGTTTCTGTAGCCGTTCCTAAAACTTTCGAATACAATTCGATTCAGGATTTAGCCGGTTTACGAATTGCCACTTCTTACCCAAACACAGTCAACGAATATTTTGATTCATTTGGATTAAAAGTTGATATTCACCAAATTTCAGGTTCAGTAGAAATTGCTCCAAATATAGGTCTTGCCGACGCAATTGTCGATATTGTTTCAAGCGGAAGCACTTTATTCAAAAACAATTTAAGAGAAGTTGAAGTGATCTTGAAAAGTGAAGCCGTTTTAGCCGTTTCACCAAAAGTTTCTCCTGAAATTCAAAAACACATTGATACTTTAAAATTTAGAATTCAGGCCGTTTTAAGAGCCAGAAATTCGAAATACATATTAATGAACGTACCAAACGATAAAATTGAAACAATCGGTAAAATTTTACCAGTTTTAAGAAGTTTAACCGTTTTACCTTTAGCAGAACCAGGCTGGAGCAGCGTACACTCTGTAATTGATAAAGATACTTTTTGGGATGTAATCGATCAGCTAAAAGAAGCAGGCGCCGAAGGAATTTTAGTTTGCCCAATTGAGAAAATGGTTCTTTAAAGAAAAATTCCAATTTAAAAAATTCCAAATTCCAAACCTCGACAACAGCTTTGCGAACTTTGTGTTTTTAAGGATAAAGAAAAGAAAAAACCTTGCGCACTTTGCGGTAAAAAACACATAAAGTTTGCGGTTAAAAAAAATATAATATGAATAAAATAGACAATCCAAAACCAGAAATCTGGTCAGAAATATTAAAACGACCAACCAAAACAATCGATGATATCGAAGTTACGGTTAAAGAAATTTTTAAAGAAGTTCAGAAAAAAGGAGATGAAGCAGTTGCAAAATACACTTCAATTTTTGACGGTATTACTTTAGAAAATTATGAAGTTACTCCTGCGGAAATTCAGGAAGCAATTAGTTTAATTTCTGATGAATTAAAAGAAGCAATTCAGTTAGCGAAATCAAATATTTATAAATTTCACAGCGCTCAAAAAACAGAAAGAATTTCAGTTGAAACTATCGAAGGCGTAAACTGCTGGCAGGAAAAAAGACCGATTCAAAAAATTGGATTATACATTCCGGGCGGAACAGCACCTTTGTTTTCAACTGTTTTGATGTTGGCAGTTCCTGCTCAAATTGCAGGTTCTAAAGAAATTGTATTGTGTTCACCTCCAGATAAAAAAGGAAAAATAAATCCGGCAATTTTATATGCTGCCAATTTATGCGGTGTAACCAAAATATTAAAAGTGGGTGGAATTCAGGCAATTGCAGGAATGACATTCGGAACAAAATCAATTCCGAAAGTATATAAAATTTTCGGACCAGGAAATCAATTCGTGACGGTAGCGAAACAATTGGCAACACAATTTGGTGTAGCAATCGATATGCCGGCAGGTCCTTCAGAGTTGTTAATTGTGGCTGATGATACCGCTGTTCCCTCATTTGTAGCATCCGATTTATTGTCGCAGGCAGAGCACGGAACAGATAGTCAGGTTATTTTAGTTTCGACTTCAAAAAAATTAATTGATGCTGTAGAAAAAGAAATTCAAACTCAAATAGAAGAACTTCCGCGAAAGGAAATTGCGAAAAAAGCCATTAAAAATTCGAAATTAATTTATGTCGAAAATGATCAAATCGCTTTAGATTTAATCAACGAATACGGACCGGAACACTTTATAATCTGTTCAGAATTTGATGATTTTTACTGCAACGGAATTGTAAATGCAGGTTCTGTTTTTATCGGAAATTACACTCCGGAAAGTGCTGGTGATTATGCCTCAGGAACGAATCATACGTTGCCAACAAACGGCTACGCAAAAAATTACAGCGGAGTTAATCTGGATAGTTTTATGAAATCGATGACATTTCAAAAGATTTCAGAAAAAGGAATTCAAAATATCGGTGGCGCCATCGAAATTATGGCTGAAGCCGAAGGTTTGCAGGCGCATAAAAACGCAGTAACCTTAAGATTGAAGAGTTTAGAATAAAGAATATAGAAAATAGAAAAAAGAATATAGAGTAAAGAAAATAGAACAAAGAATATAGAATTTTACAGATCAGATGAGAAGTCTATTCTCTTTATTCTATTTTCTATATTCCAAAAAATAACATGATGAAATTCGATATAAACACAATAACACGTGAAAACGTAAAAATATTAAAACCGTATTCGTCTGCAAGAGATGAGTTTGAAGATTTTGATACGGCCGAAATGATTTTTTTGGATGCCAATGAAAATCCATTTCAAAATGGCGTAAATCGTTATCCAGATCCACAGCAGAATTCGGTTAAAGCGATTTTAGCTAAAAAGAATCAGGTGAAATCAAGCCAGATTTTATTAGGAAACGGAAGCGATGAAGTGCTTGATTTGCTTTTTAGAGCTTTCTGCGAACCAAAAATCGACAATATTATTTCGTTGCCGCCAACGTACGGAATGTACAGTGTTTTGGCCAATATTAATGCTGTAGAAAATAGAGAAGTTCTGCTTTCAAACGATTTTCAGCCACAAGTAGAAAAGATTTTAGATGCTGTTGATGAAAATACAAAAATCATCTTTTTATGCTCGCCAAATAATCCAACCGGAAATTCGTTTTTTGATGAAAGTGTTGTAACCTTACTTCAGAATTTTAAAGGTTTGGTGGTAATTGACGAAGCTTATATTGATTTTTCCGCCAAAGAAAGCTGGTTGACAGAAATGGATGAGTATCCAAATTTGGTCATCACACAAACACTTTCTAAAGCCTATGGTTTGGCGGGAATTCGTTTAGGAATTTGTTATGCTTCAGAAGCTGTAATTTCAGTTTTAAATAAAATCAAACCTCCGTATAATGTAAACGAATTAACGCAACAAAGAGCCATTGAACGTTTAAAGGATTCGGATAAAATAAAACAGGAAATAACTTCGATTATTGAGCAAAGAGAGGAATTACTTAAAGTTTTAACTGAAATTAATTTTGTCGAAAAAGTATACCCGACAGAAGCTAATTTTGTATTAGTAAAAGTTGACGACGCTAATAAAAGATACGATGAATTAATTGCAAAAGGAATTGTAATTCGTAACAGAACAACGCAGCCTTTATGCGAAAACTGTCTTCGTTTTACGATTGGAATTCCAGAAGAAAACGCAGTTTTAATTAAAGAATTGAAGTTGTTAAAGTAAAAAAATATAAGTGCACAGTTTGCAAATGATTATGCGAAGAGCTTTAAGATCTTTTGAAAGATTAAAACATAATTTTTTCACGCAGATTTGGCAGATTAAAGCAGATTTAATTTTGATTATAAATAAATCTGCGTGCATCTGCTCAGATCTTTTAAAATCTGCGTGAAAAAAATTACTGTAAATTA
This sequence comes from Flavobacterium chryseum, assembly GCF_004362015.1. Taxonomy (GTDB): domain Bacteria; phylum Bacteroidota; class Bacteroidia; order Flavobacteriales; family Flavobacteriaceae; genus Flavobacterium. The sequence goes on along the minus strand of NZ_SNWW01000002.1, from coordinate 204,835 downwards.
GTGAAATTCGTGGCAAAAGAAAATCATTAGAATGTGTTGCAAAACAAAATAATATATGAAAAAAGTACTTTTTATTGATCGTGACGGAACGATTGTTTTAGAACCAGAAAATTTACAATTAGACAGTTTGGATAAACTGGAATTTTATCCAAAAGCGTTTCAATATTTGGCTAAAATTGCTAATGAATTAGATTACGAATTAGCAATGGTAACCAATCAGGATGGCTTAGGAACGGATAGTTTTCCGGAAGAAACGTTTTGGCCAACGCAGAATTTTATTTTAAGAGCGTTTGAAAATGAAGGCGTTCTGTTTGATGAGATTTTTGTAGACCGATCATTTCCAGAAGATAATGCGCCAACACGCAAGCCAAGAACAGGAATGCTGACGAAATATTTAGATAATCCTCAATATGATTTGGCAAATTCTTTTGTTTTAGGAGATCGTTTGACGGATGTTGAATTGGCGAAAAATCTTGGTGCAAAAGCCATTTTCATGAATATGACGGATGGAGCCGGAAGCAATGAAATTTCATCGAAACGTGAGGAATTGAACGATACAATCATTTTACAAACAACCGACTGGAAAAGAATTTATGAGTTTTTGAAACTGGAAGCACGTTCGGCATCGATTACACGTAAAACCAATGAAACGGATATTTTTATCGATTTAAATCTGGACGGAACAGGAAAAAGTAAAATCGAAACCGGAATCGCTTTTTTCGATCATATGTTAGATCAAATTGCACGTCACGGTCAAATGGATTTGGAAATTCTGGTAAAAGGTGATCTTGAAGTTGATGAACACCACACTATTGAAGATACTGCAATTGCTTTAGGTGAAGTTTTCGCAAAAGCTCTGGGAAACAAATTAGGAATCGAACGTTACGGATTCTGCCTGCCAATGGATGATTGTTTAGCGCAGGTTGCCATTGATTTCGGAGGAAGAAACTGGCTGGTTTGGGAAACCGAATTTAAACGCGAAATGGTAGGTAAAATGCCAACAGAAATGTTTTTTCATTTCTTTAAATCGTTCTCTGACGGAGCCAAAGCCAACATCAACATAAAAGCCGAAGGCACCAACGAACACCACAAAATTGAAGCGATTTTTAAAGCCTTCGCAAAAGCGATAAAAGTTGCAGTAAAACGAGATACAGAAAAAATGATTTTGCCTTCGACGAAAGGAATGCTTTAATTAAGTCAAAAGTTGAAAGTCATAAAGTCGAAATATTCCTATATTATGGATATTAAGAAGCGACTTTAAGACTTTGGACTTTGGACTTTAAGACTAAATAAATGAAAATAGTAATTATAAATTACGGAGCAGGAAATATTCAGAGCATTATGTTTGCTATTGAAAGACTTGGTTTTAAAGCTGTTTTGAGTAATAATCCGGAAGAAATTCAGGCGGCAGATAAAGTGATTTTTCCTGGTGTTGGCGAAGCGAGTTCAGCCATGAAAAAACTGAAAGAAAGCGGTTTGGATAATTTAATTCCGAATTTGAAACAGCCTGTTTTGGGTATTTGTCTAGGAATGCAGTTGATGTGTAAATCATCTGAAGAAGGAAATACAAAAGGTTTAGGTATTTTTGATGTTGATGTAATTAAATTTACTACCAAAGTAAAAGTCCCGCAAATGGGATGGAACCAGATTTATGATTTAAAATCAGATTTATTTAAAGGAATTGCTGAAAATGAATTTATGTATTTGGTGCATAGTTTCTACGCCCCAAATTGCGATGAAGCCATTGCCACAACAGATTACGAACTTGAATATGCATCGGCTTTACAAAAGAATAATTTTTACGGAACACAATTTCACCCTGAAAAAAGTGGGGCAGCTGGGGAGAAAATATTGGAGAACTTTTTAAAATTAAATTCCAATTCATAAAATCCCAAATTCCAATTTCAACATTAAAAAATCAATTTCAATTTTTAGAATCTAAAAACTAAAATCAGAAATCTAAAATAATAAAAATGAGAATAATACCAGCCATAGACATCATTGACGGAAAATGCGTTCGCTTATCAAAAGGTGATTACGATACTAAAATAATTTACAATGAAAACCCGCTTGAAGTCGCAAAATCATTTGAAGCACACGGAATCGAATATTTACATTTAGTAGATTTAGACGGTGCAAAATCGAGCAAAATCGTTAATTATAAAATATTAGAACAAATTGCCAGTCAAACCAGTTTAAAAATTGATTTTGGCGGCGGTTTAAAATCAGATGACGATTTAAGAATTGCTTTTGAAAGCGGTGCCAACCAAATAACCGGAGGAAGTATTGCGGTAAAAAACAGAGCGATTTTTGAAAAATGGATTTCGGAATACGGTTCAGATAAAATAATTCTTGGTGCCGATGCTAAAGATGAAAAAATTGCCGTTTCTGGATGGTTAGAAGATTCAGATGAACAGTTGATTCCGTTTATTCAGGATTATCAAAGTAAAGGAATTCAGTATGTTATTTGCACTGATATTGCAAAAGACGGAATGTTAGAAGGTCCAAGTTTTGATTTGTATGAGAAAATATTAGGAGAAGCAATTGGAGTAAAACTAATCGCCTCGGGAGGAATTTCAACGTTTGATGAATTGCCTAAATTAGCTGAGCTAGGTTGTGAAGGAACAATCATCGGAAAAGCGATTTACGAAGGTAGAATTTCTCTTAAGCAACTTGAAAATTATATCATTAAAAAATAAATTATGATAACTTGTCACTTAAAATACATCATAGATCCGTATCAATTAGCAGCTTTTGAAGATTACAGCAAGAGATGGATTAAAATTGTCAATCGTTTGGGAGGTCAGCATCACGGCTATTTTATGCCTTCAGAAGGAGCAAATAATATTGCTTATGCTTTATTTTCATTTCCGAGTTTTGCAGATTATGAAAACTACAGAAAGAAAATGTTTTCAAAAGACGATAAAGAGTGTGTGGAAGCTTTTAAGATTGCAGAAGATACAAGATGTATTATAAGTTACGAAAGGAATTTTTTACGTCCGGTGTTCGAATAAATAGATATAAACAAGTAAGATAATTTCGCAAAGCTACACAAAGCAAAAACACAAAGATTACAAAAATAATCTTTGTCAATCTCTGTGAAATCTTCGTGAATCTCTGTGAAACAACTAAAAAAATGTTAGCAAAAAGAATCATTCCCTGTCTGGATATAAAAAACGGAAGAACTGTAAAAGGCGTTAATTTTGTAGATTTACGTGATGCAGGCGATCCGGTTGAACTGGCTAAAATCTACTCTGACGAAGGAGCGGACGAACTGGTTTTTCTGGATATTTCGGCAACGGAAGAACGCAGAAAAACACTGGTGAATATGGTGCGAAGCGTAGCTGAGAAAATCAATATTCCGTTTACGGTTGGCGGCGGAATTTCATCTGTTGAAGATGTTGAGATTCTCCTGAATAATGGCGCTGATAAAGTATCTATTAATTCATCGGCAGTTAAAAATCCGCAATTGATTAACGATTTAGCGCAAAAATTTGGAAGCCAGTGCGTTGTTGTTGCAATCGACGCCAAACAAATTGACGGACAATGGATTGTGCATTTAATGGGTGGAAAAGTACCAACAGAACTAAATCTTTTTGATTGGGCTGTAGAAGTTGCAGAACGCGGAGCAGGTGAAATTTTATTCACTTCGATGGACAATGACGGGACTAAAAATGGTTTTGCAAACGAAGCGCTGGCTAAATTATCAACTTTAATAAATATTCCGATTATTGCTTCGGGAGGTGCCGGAAATATACAGCATTTTGTCGATTCTTTTAAAGAAGGAAAAGCTGATGCAGCTTTGGCGGCAAGCGTTTTTCACTTTAAAGAAATTGAAATCAAAGCTCTAAAAGAAGAATTAAGAAAGAATGATATAGAAGTTAGACTTTAGGAAATAGAAGCAAGAAGAAAGAAGTAAGATTTAATCTAAAAAATAAAAAGAGTTCAGAAATCTAAAATCTAAAATAAAAATGAACATAGATATAAAAAGCGCACACGGTTTAATTCCTGCCATTATTCAGGATTCAGAAACAAAAAATGTTTTGATGTTGGGTTATATGAACGAAGAATCGCTTCAAAAAACAATTGAAACTCAAAAGGTTACTTTTTTCAGCCGTTCAAAACAAAGGCTTTGGACAAAAGGCGAGGAAAGTGGTAATTTCCTGAATCTTGTAGATATAAAAAATGACTGCGATGGCGATACACTTTTAATTCAGGCAAAACCAGTAGGACCAACATGTCATACGGGAGCAGATACATGCTGGCAAGAAGAAAATAAAGAAAATTACGGTTTTATTTCTGAGTTAGAAAAAACCATTGCAACTCGCAGAGAAAATGCCGATTCTGAGAAAAGCTATGTAGCTTCTCTATTCGAAAAAGGAATCAATAAAATTGCACAAAAAGTTGGCGAAGAAGCTGTAGAAGTCGTTATTGAAGCCAAAGATGATAATGATGATTTGTTCCTTAGCGAAAGCGCTGATTTGTTATTTCATTACTTGATTTTATTGCAGGCAAAAGGTTTTCAACTAAATGATGTTGTGGATGTTTTGAAGAAGCGCCAGAAATAATATTTGAATTAATGAATTGTTTCACTTCAAGTCGAAATGAGACAATTCATTAATTTAATTTTCAAGAATTATTAAATTAATTCTTCAACATGTTTTTTGATGTTTTCTGATATTTTTTTCGTTGGTAAATCATTTTCATCATCGCCAAACGGATCTTCAATTTCTTCGGCAATAAGTTCTAAACTCGCCAAAACATAAAAAATAAAAACAACTACTGGCGCTACAAAATAGCCCAAACTTACAGAATATCCAAATGGTAAAGTCATCGTATAGAAGAAAATAAATTTCTTGATGAAAGCACTATAAGAGTAGGGAATGGGCGTGTTTTTTATTCTCTCACACGCACCGCAAATATCAGTAAACGATTGTAATTCTTCATTTAAAATTCGGAGTTGGTCTCCGGTAATTTTTTTTGTTTCGTACAAGTTATTAATCTTATGAAACATCATTCTTTTAACCTGATTTGGTTTGTGTTTATGATGGTCAATTTCCAGATCTACATCTTCAAAAAGTTGTTTACTGGTTTCATTATCATTAAGATGCTTGTATAAAATGGAGGCATAGGTAGGAATAAATTTCCTGAAAAACTTTCTGTCGTTTTCATCCTTCAGCATAGCCGAAAGTTTTATGGCAAGATTACGGCTGTTATTTACGAGAGCTCCCCATAATTTACGGCCTTCCCACCAGCGATCGTAGGCTGTATTGGTTCTAAAAACAAGTAATAATGAAATTACAAAACCCAACATTCCGTGCATAATCGGAATATTATGAATGTAGTCGTTTTTCCCAATTTTAAAATATTCTACTTCCAGATAACCTACTGCTGCGGCATAAATTCCGATAGCCAGCATAATTGGAAATAATTTTCTAACGGTGTCAGATTTGTGAAAATGGAAGATAAAGGAAAACCACTCTTTGGTATTGTATGAGATCATTTAAAATTGTTTTGGAAACAAATTTAAATTAAAAATTAATATTTCCCGCTAATTCTTTCAATGCAATTTCAGATAATTTTGCCTCATATTGCGCATTGCTGTAACGCACTTTTGCGTTTACATAATTTAGCTGAGCCGTTCTAAAATCAATAGTTGTGATGGTTCCAATTCTGAATTTATCTAATGTAATCTGAAGATTTTGTTTTGCTATTGCTTCGTTATCTTGTTCCAAATCAATTAATTCCAGATTGGTCAAATACGTTTGAAAAGCAGTACTTAATTGTGTGTTCAAAATCATGTTTTGCTGTTCGATTGCAATTTGAGAATTTTCGATTTGAATTTTAGCGACTTTCTCATTTCGATGTTGATTAAAACCATCAAATACATTTACAGATGCAGTAAAACCATAATTTAAACCTCTTGCAGAGGATTGGCTTGTAAATCCTAAACTTGATTGACTATCGGCAAAATTATAACCTGAATTTAAAGTTACAACAGGATATCGATTTGCTTTAACTTGTTTGAGTTGTAATTCTGCAATACGTTTATTGATGATTTGCGATTCTAATCCCGGATTTTGTTTTTGTGCTAAATCCATTAAATTAGCTAAAACTAAAGTATTGTCAACAGTTACTAAATCAGTTACTTTGAAATCTATTTTCGGGTCGCGCGCCAAATATTGATTCAGTAAAATTTTAGCATTAGCATAAGATTCCTTTTGTCTTAATAAAGCAACCTGATCTGAATTTAAATCAACCTGAGCGTTTAAAACTTCTAATTTTGAAGCTTTTCCAATCGTAAAACGATTTTGGGCTAACTCTAATCTTTGTTTAGAAATTACGATTGTGGTATCTAACGCAGCCAATTGTTGCTGTTGCTGTACTAAATCATAATAAGAAGAATTAACCTGACCAATTTTCACCAAAACAATTCTCTTAAATTCAGAATCGCCTAATTTTTGAAGTTCTTTTAACTGATCTAATCTGGCAAACATTTTCATTCCGTCAAAAACTGTCCAGCCAAGACTAATGCCGTAGTTTAAACTGTTGTTTTTGGCGTTGTCTAATGATGTCGAAGTACCGTCCTGACGGGTTTGCGATGAATTCTGAATGCTATTATTATCTGTTACCGAAGCTGTGGCAATTGGCAGCATTCCGGCGTTACCAATAGTTACATTGGTTTCGCTGATTTTCGTGTTATTTTTTGCAATTCTAATTTCGAAATTATTTTCCAACGCTATTTTCATAGCCTCTTCAATAGTCAGGACTTCCTGCGCATTAATTTTTGTAATGCAAAGGAAGAATATTAGCAAACTGCGGAACAAAATTGTAGTATTCATATTTGGTTTCTTTTGCCCTGAATTCACAAATAACTTTAAATGAAATTTGTGAATTCAGAACTAATAAATTATTTACTTTCTTTCTCGTATTCTTCGATGTGATCGAATTCCGGATAATGTTTTCTGGCTTTAGACCACATTAAATAAATCGCCGGAATTACAAATAGAGTTAATGCCAGTGACAAAATAGTTCCTCCAACAATTACAACTCCCATCCCGATTCTACTGGTAGAAGCGGCTCCAAGCGACATTGAAATTGGTAAAGCTCCTAAGGCAATCGCTAGACTCGTCATCAAAATTGGACGTAAACGCGCTTCTGAAGCTTCTAAAATAGCTTCTAATTTTGGTTTGCCTTGTTCCCTCAACTGATTCGCAAATTCAACAATCAAAATTCCGTTTTTGGTTACCAAACCAATAAGCATTACGGTTCCAATCTGGCTAAAAATATTCCAGGTTTGATTGAATAACCATAAGGAGAATAAAGCTCCTGCGACTGCCATTGGCACCGTTAAAATGATAATAAACGGATCGATAAAACTTTCAAATTGCGCTGCCAGAATCAAAAAGATTAATAATAAAGCCAATCCAAAAGCGAAGGAAGTATTAGAACTACTTTCAACGAAATCTCGCGATTCTCCACTTAAATCTGTTGTAAAACTTTGGTCTAAAACTTTAGATTTAATTCTGTCCATTTCCTCAATTCCGTCGCTGATACTTTTTCCCGGTGCTAAACCTGCAGCAACGGTTGCCGACATATATCTATTATTATGATATAGCTGTGGCGGATTACTTTGTTCTTCGACTTTTACAACATTATCCATTTGAATAAGTTGCCCGCTTTTACTTTTTACAAAGATAGAAGTCAGATCTAAAGGTTTTGAACGGTCTTCTTGATCAAATTGACCAATAACCTGATATTGTTTTCCGTTTTTAATGAAATATCCAAAACGTTGTCCGCTTAACGAAAGCTGCAGTGTTTGCGCAATATCCATAATCGAAATTCCTAAACTTTCTGCTTTTGCGCGATCAATAGTTACGTTGATTTCGGGTTTATTAAATTTCAGATTCACATCACTTGTTGAGAATACATCACTTTTTCCCACTTCATCCATGAAAACCGGAATTTTTTCTCTTAGTTTTTCAAAATTTGGCGCCTGAATAATATACTGAATAGGTAAACCTCCACGTCGGTTTACGGCAATTGTAGGCTGCTGAATTACAGATGTTTTAGCATCCGGATATTTTTTAGTCCATTTGGTTAATTTATCAGCAATATCTTTTTGAGATTTCTCTCTTTCATCTGGTTCTTTCAACGAAAGCCTGATGAATCCGGAATTGGTCGCAGAACCTCCCGAGCCTCCCGCAGTAATTACTAAACTTACTTTTTTCTCCGGAATAGAATCATCAACCAATTTTGACATTTCCTGCATAAATCGATTAGTATATTCGTAAGAAGAACCTTCAGGAGTTGTCATACGCATCGTTACAGAACTACGGTCATCATACGGTGCAGTTTCTTTTGGGAGTATGGTAAAAAACAGATAAATCAATCCAAAACAAACAATCAAAATAGGGAAACTAATCCATTTTTTATTCATGAAACGCCCCAAAGAATCTGCATAACCGCTATTTAATTTTTCAAAAAACGGTTCTGTTTTTATGTAGAATTTAGACTTTTTCTGTTCTCCGCCTTTCATCAAATACGCATTCAACATTGGCGTTAATGTCAATGATACAAAGGCAGAAATTAAAACTGCTGCGCCAATTACCACACCAAATTCCCGAAAGAGTCGACCAACGAAACCTTCTAAGAAAATTACAGGTAAAAATACCGCTGCAAGAGTTACCGAAATCGAAATTACAGCATAGAAAATTTCATTAGAACCTTTTATCGCCGCTTCAATTGGTGACATTCCTTCCTCAACCTTTTTGAAGATATTCTCTGTTACCACAATTCCGTCATCTACAACCAAACCAGTTGCTAAAACGATAGCCAATAAGGTTAATACATTAATAGAGAATCCGAAAAGCCACATAATAAAGAAAGTAGCAATTAACGAAACCGGAATATCAATTAAAGGCCTGAAAGCAATTGCCCAGTCTCTAAAAAATAAATAGATAATAATAATTACCAGAATAATAGAAATCCCTAAAGTTTCAGCCACTTCAAGTACTGATTTTTTTACGAACAGCGTATTATCAAGTGCAATATTTAGTTTGATATCCTTTGGGAGATCTTTCTTTAAAGCATCGTATTTTTTATAAAACTCTTTCGAAATATCTAAGTAATTAGCACCAGGCATTGGCACAATTGCCAATCCAATCATTGGAAGTCCTGAAGACGTTAAGGAAGTTTCGATATTTTCAGGTCCTAATTCAGCACTTCCAATATCACTTAAACGAACAATTTTATCGCCATCAGTACGAATTATAATATTATTAAATTCTTCCGGTTTAGATAAATTTCCGATTGTTTTTACGGTTAATTCGGTATTATTTCCGGTTAGTTTTCCAGAAGGTAATTCGACATTTTGTGCGTTTAAAGCATCGCGAACTTCGGCAACGGTACAACCGTAAGCTGTTAATTTTACAGGATCAATCCATAAACGCATGGCGTAACGTTTTTGCCCCCAGATTTGTACACCACTAACTCCGGGAATTGTTTCTAAACGTTGTGAAATAACATTTTCGGCATAATCACTTAATTCTAAAGAACTTCTGCTATCACTCTGAACCGTCATCGAAATAATAGATTCACTATCAGCATCTGCTTTAGAAACTACCGGCGGCGCATCGATATCTTGCGGTAAGCTTCGAACGGCTTGCGAAACTTTATCACGAACATCATTTGCAGCTTCTTCAAGATTTTTGTCTAAGTTAAATTCTATGGTAATATTACTGCTTCCCTGATTACTGGATGATGTAATATTTCTGATTCCGTCAATAGCATTTACGGCTTTTTCAAGCGGTTCTGTAATTTGTGATTCTATAATATCAGAATTGGCTCCGGTGTAATTGGTTCTGATCGAAACCTGTGCGGGATCAATTGAAGGGAATTCTCGAACACCCAAAAAAGTGTAACCAATAAAACCGAATAAAATAATCAAAAGATTCAGTACAATGGTTAAAACGGGTCTTCTTATACTTGTAGTTGATAAACTCATAGGTGATTTATGATTTTAGATTTTTAGATAAAACGTTTAAGATTTATTCAACCTTAAACGTTTTATCTAAAAATCTATAATTATATTATTTAAATGGATTTAGATTCCTGATAATTTAATCTGAAATCTAAAATCTAAAATTATTTTACTTTAACTTTTATCGGAGCTTCATTTTTTAAGGACATTACGCCACTTGTAATCAAGGTGTCTCCGGCCTTTAGTCCTGATAAAATCAAAATAGAAGAATCTGTTCTTGTTGTGGCATCGACCATAATTTCTTTGGCTTTGCCCATATTCGAGATATATACTTTTTTACCGTCTTGTACAGGAACAATTGCTTCTGTGGGAACGACAATAGCATCTTTAATAATATTTAAAGGTAATTTTACATCTGCAAATGTTCCAGGGAAAAGTTTTCCGTCGATATTATCTGCAATGGCACGAATTTTTAAGGTACGGGTTGCTACTTCAATTTCCGGTTCGATGGCGTAGATTTTTGCAGTGTATACTTTATCAGATCCTGAAACAGAAAAATCAATGGTTGAACCCGATTTTACTTGTGCAGCATATTTTTCAGGAATTGAAAATGTGATTTTTAATTTTCCTGTATTAACCAATTTTGCTACCAAAACGGTTGGTGTAATATAAGTTCCCGGTGAAATAGAACGTAATCCGATTTTTCCTGAAAATGGCGCTTTTACAGCTGTTTTTGCAATTTGAGCTCTAATTAACTGACTTTGCGCTTTCATCGAAGCATAATCTGCATTCGCCACATCAAATTCTTCCTGACTAATGGCTTCTTTTTGCAATAGCAATTTGGCTCTTCTTTCGTTTTCGCCAGCAAGACCTTCTTTCGTAACGGCCTGTCTTAATTGTGCTTTTAATTCAATATCATTTACTTTAAAAAGTACCTGACCTTTATTTACATACGTTCCCTCTGTAAAATAAATACCTTCTACAATTCCCGAAACTTCGCTATGAATTTCTATTTGTTCATTGGCTTCAATAGATCCAGACAAAGATAAATTATTATCGAAAGTAGAAGTTTTAACCACTATTCCGGTAACACTTGTAGGTTTGTCTTTGTCACCAGATTTTTTAGATTCGTCGTTTTTACTTTTGTTAGATATAACTCTGTAAGCGATAAATCCTCCGAGAACAATAATTATAAGGGCATAAATAAGGTTTTTTACTTTCATAAAATTGAGGTAAATGTATTTTTTGGATCTGTTTAGTAGTTCGCAAATTTAACTTTTTGTATCGGAATCAAAAGGCGTTACTGGTAATTTAACACTTGGATTACGATAATTTTAAACAAATGTTTAGTAATTATTTCTGCAGACTTTTTAGAGTTAGACACGGTTTTTAAAGAAAGGTTTAATCTGATTTCATGATTTTTCTAAAATAAATTTTAGCTCTTGCTTTTATTTCAGTTATTAATATTAAAATCAGTTTGTTAATCATTAAAATTTGATAAACAAAATTTAGAAATATTTCGTCTTAAACACCAACAAACACAAGATATGAGAAAAAACTGATTATTTTTTTTGGTTTTTTGTCCGATTTTTTTGCACTTTATCGATTTTATTTGTAACATTGATAAGCTTAAACAAAATGGTAGTTTTTTGTGAGTATAATAATGTTTTCGAGGATTAAGCGCTAATCTATGTAGGTTTTTTATTTTATTTTAAGTTAAATATGTACCTTATAATAATTATTACATTAACAAGTGTTTAATGTTGAGTCATTTTTATATTAAAAACTACCCCATATATGAGAAAAAAAATACACGTTGGTTTATGGATTATCTTATTGTTTTGTGCTATTTCTTTTTTGTTTTGGCAAAATGAATTAAAATACGCTTTGCCTACGCCAGTTCCAACTAATTATCACAATGTTGCCATGGGCAGCAGAATTGATTTAGGAAAATGCTGGGCGACACACAACAAGCCCGTTTTTATACATTTTTTCAATCCGGATTGTCCGTGTTCACGCTTCAATATTCCTCACGTAAGCGCGTTAATTAAGAAATACGGCGATAAAATCAATTTTAAAATTGTTGTGCTCAACAAACACAAAGATTTTACCATAGCACAAATCCAGAAAAAATTTGACACCGATATTCCTGTCTATTTTGATGATGCTATGGCCAAAAAATGCGGCGTTTTTTCTACTCCGCAAGCGGTACTTATAGATGCTTCTCAAAAATTATATTACCGCGAAAACTACAATAAAACAAGATATTGCACCAATGCAGATAGTAATTATGCACAAATGGCAATAGACTCTTTGCTTAAACAAAATCAGCCCCCATTATTTGATGCTTTAGCTCTTAGAGCGTATGGATGTTCTTTACCAAAATGTACTAAATAAAATCTAACACTTAACCTAAATTACAACTAGTTATGAAAACAAAAGCCAGTTTAAATGAGCAGGACTATCTGCACAGTTTTATGTCGACGATGACACAAAAATCGGATACTATTATTAACTACGTTCTTGCCGTTTATTTCCTTCTCGGGATCGGTCTTTCTTTTAAATACGATACTTTTGAGATAGGAGTGGGAGTTGGTACCTTAAATTTATTAATGTATTATTCAGCTAAAATTTTACTCAAAAAATGAAATTTCTATCAGTACGTTTTGTCGGTTGTATTGGCTATTTTTATGGCGCAGTATATTTATCAGATGCACGGTTTGTTCGAGATGCATTTTACGGTATTTATCGCAAGTACAATCCTGATTATTTATCAAAACTGGAAATTACAAATTCCGTTAACGCTTTTGGTTGTCGTACATCACGCAGGTTTGGCTTACATGCAAAACTTTGTTTATCAGGATCCAAAAGGATTACAAGTTTATTTTTCGCAAGTAAATTTTGATATCGAAACCTTAATAATTCACGTAATATTAGCCGCAGTTGTTTTTTTTATGAACGGTTATTGGGCGTATTATTTTAAAGAACATAGCCAGAATCATATTTCTAAAATATCTGATGAATATGAATTAGAAAACATCAAATTAGCTTCTGCCAAATACAGTTCACAATCTGCTACCAAAGAATATAATGACTTCATTCACAGAACAACTTTAGATCTTAAATCGCCTGTGAGTTCTGTTTTAAAATTAATTGATGTTTCTAAAGGGCATACCGATAATGACAAGTTATTGAGTTATCTGGAAATGATGAGAGAAAGTGCCAAAAAAATTGATGATTTAGTGAATGATATTCACATAAAATCTACGAATAGCAGAGGTTAAGACTTTTGTTATTCCAAAATCAATTATAAACTTAATCTCAATTTATGTCTAAACATGATTTTGAATCAGCCAATACCAAGCTGATTATTTTAAAAAGGTCTTTTGATGTTTTTCTTAAAAATAATGCAGCACTGGATTCATTTGAAAGAATAGAATCGCAAACCGAATTTGGAAAAATGGTTGCAGAAATTTTTAATGAAAATAAAAACAATCCTAATGCTAAAAATTTAGATTTTCAATACAAAAAACTTATTCAGATTGCCAACGATATTCATCATTTAAAATCAGTGAATGATAGCACTTTGCCAGATTGGTTAGAAGATGAATCAGAAGCTGTTTTTACGAAAATAAAAGATTTACTAGCGACTTTAGAACAGGAACTTCATTAGAATACTTTAAGAAAACCACATTTTGCCATCAGAAATGTAATTACAAATTAATTTAAATACAAGATTTATGGATACCAGAATTACCCGCCCGAACCCATCTGACAGAGAAGTTGATTGGAATAAAACGAAGGTATTACTTAGTAAAACAGATACAAAAGGAACGATATTATATGCCAATGAAGCTTTTATTGATGTTTCCGGATACGATGAATTTGAGTTGATCGGACAGCCGCACAACGTTATTCGTCATCCGGATATGCCAAAAGTAATTTTTAAGTTTTTATGGGACAGTATTAAATCGAATGAAAATATTCATGCAATTATCAAAAACATGTCTAAAACAGGCCGATATTATTGGGTTATCACCGATTTTAAAATCATAGCCGATACAGATGGGGAAATTGTAGGGTATTTTGGAACCAGAAAATCGGTTCCAGAAGATATTATTGTCAAATTTATTGAACCTCTTTATAAAAAGCTGCTTCACATTGAAGAAGTTAGCGGAGTAGGAGCGTCAGAAGATTATTTGATTGGTTTCTTAGAAGAGCGCAAGAAAACATATATGGAATATGTAGATCATCTTGTAGCAACCGGAAAAGATGATAAAAACAAAGTAAGTAAAGGTTTTTTTAATGGCTTTTTCGAAAAGAAAAACGGTACTAAAAAGTAAAAAGTAAAAAGTAAAAAGTAAAAAGTAAAAAGTAAAAAGTAAAAAGTAAAAAGTAAACTATAACTATATGCTTCATTGAAAAACTAAAATATTCACTTAAATTTGCTCCCCAACAAATCTAAATCAACTTTACCTAACGGTAAATGAATATTTTAAACCTTGAAGTATATAGTTTTTTTTAAATTAAAAATCTGGAATTAAAAATTAAAAATTCAATTCAAAAACCTCAGAACCTTAACTACTAAAAAACCTTTCCACCTTTGTCTCTTTGATCCTCTGTACCTAAAAACCTTAGAACCTAAGCAACTTAGTACCTCAGGACCTTTTCTTAACTAATATAATTCCAAATATTCTTTTTCTTGGTTAATTCAATAAAAACAGCTTTTAAAACTGCATGTTCCGGTTTTTGAAGTGGAGCATCTTCTTTCAGGATTTTCATTGCATAATTTCTGGCCAACATCAAAATATCACGATCGCGGACAATATCAGCAATTTGAAGATTTAGTACGCCGCTTTGTTGCGTTCCCATTAAATCTCCGGGGCCACGAAGTTTAAGATCGACTTCTGCAATTTCAAAACCATCATTCGTGTGAACCATAGTATCCATGCGGGTTTTACTGTCAGAGCTTAGTTTATGACTCGTCATCAAAATGCAATAACTTTGCTCGGCACCACGACCCACGCGCCCGCGTAATTGGTGTAACTGAGATAGTCCAAAACGTTCTGCGCTTTCAATAATCATAACACTTGCGTTGGGTACATTTACACCAACCTCAATAACGGTAGTTGCAACCATTATGTTTGTTTTTCCTTCAGAAAAACGTTTCATTTCAGCATCTTTATCTGCAGGTTTCATTTTTCCGTGCAAAATAGAAATCGAATAGTGTGGCAACGGAAAATCACGCGAAATACTTTCGTAACCGTCCATTAAATCTTTAAAATCCATTTTTTCAGATTCCTGAATTAGCGGATAAACAATATATATTTGTCTCCCTTTAGCAATTTCATCGCGAAGGAATTTCCAGACTTTCAAACGATTACTGTCAAATCGATGTACCGTCTGAATTGGTTTTCTTCCGGGCGGTAATTCATCAATTACAGAAATATCCAGATCGCCATACAAACTCATCGCCAAAGTTCTCGGAATAGGAGTGGCAGTCATAACTAAAACGTGTGGCGGAATCTCATTTTTCTTCCACAATTTAGAGCGCTGTTCTACTCCAAAACGATGTTGTTCATCAATTACAGCCAAACCTAAATTTTTAAACTTTACTTTGTCTTCTAGCAAAGCATGCGTTCCTATTAGAATATGCAAAGTTCCGTTTTCAAGTTCTTCATGAAGAATTCTTCGGGCTGCCGTTTTGGTAGAACCGGTTAGTATTTTAATATTGAGGTTTAATGTACTCGCCAATTCTGATAAACCAATAAAATGCTGATTGGCCAAAATTTCAGTCGGAGCCATCAAACAAGCCTGAAAACCGTTATCAATAGCCAAAAGCATACTCAAAAAGGCCACAATTGTTTTTCCAGAACCAACGTCTCCCTGCAGTAAACGGTTCATTTGGGCATTGCTTCCCATATCTGAACGGATTTCTTTTACCACTCTTTTTTGAGCGTTTGTCAGTTCAAAAGGCAAATGATTTTGATAAAATTCATTGAAAAATTCACCCACTTTAGTAAACGGATGTCCTTTTATTTTGTGTTTCCGAATCAGGTTTTTGGTAATTAATTGCAACTGTATAAAAAACAATTCTTCAAATTTTAATCGGAATTGTGCTTTCGCCAAAGCATCGGTACTTTTAGGAAAATGTATGTTGAATAAAGCTGCTTTTTTCGAAATTAACTTTAATTCTTCAACTAAATAAGGAGGAAAAGTTTCGGAAAATAGAGCCTGAGTTTCAATAAACAATTGCTGCATTAATTTGTTTATCGTTCGATTAGAAATTCCACGATTTGTCAAAGTTTCAGTTGAAGGATAAACAGGCTGCATCGCTGAACGAAGACTTTTTTCATGTTCTGTCAGCAATTCAATTTCCGGATGCGCCATACTAAACTGACTTCCATAAAGTGAACATTTCCCGAAGATTACACAAACTTCATTAAGTTTCAAACTCTCTCGAATCCATTTATGTCCCTGAAACCAATTAAGATCTATTTGTCCTGTATCATCCACAAAAGTGGCAACCAAACGCTTTTTGTTTTTAGCAAATTCTACTGTTTTTATGTTGATTATTTTTCCAATAATCTGCACTTCTGATCCTGTATTTTGCAGTTCGTTTATTTTGTAATAACGCGTTCTGTCAATATACCGATTGGGAAAAAAATTAATCAAATCTCCGTATTTATGAATTCCCAATTCCTTACGAAGCAACTGGCCACGACTGGGACCAACGCCTTTTAGGTATTCGATTGGGGTTTCGAGGAGATTATTAGACATTAATGATTTTAGAGTTTAGATTGTTGATTTTAGATTTCAGAATTGGAATTTGGATTTTTTGATTTGGAATTTATTCAAAAAGCGAAGATAGATTTTAATTAGGAAATTTGAAAATGTGAGAATTTAAAGTATAGAAAATAATATCTTTGATGGAATAAATTTTTTAAAATGAAAACTCACTTAGCACTTTTACGCGGCATCAACGTTTCAGGACATAACATGATGAAAATGGACGCTTTGAAAACAATGTTAGAAAATATTGGTTTTCAAAACGTTAGGACATATCTCCAATCAGGAAATGTTTTTGTAGATAGTGAGGAAGAAGCTACGAAAGTGGGTTTTATGATTAAAAAGGAAATTTTTAAGGTTTTTGGACATGAAGTTCCTACGATTGTTATTGACAAAAAAGATCTTGAATTGTGTTTTGCAAACAATCCATATCTAAAAGAAAAAGATGTAGACACAAAAAAATTATATGTGGCTTTTGTGTCAACCCTATTGAAAAAAGAAAATATAAATGATTTAAAAATCAGTCAGTTTAAGCCAGATGAAGCAAGTATTGACGGTAACAGAATTTTTATCAAATACGCGGTAGGAGCAGGAAAAACCAGATTAGAAGGCAAGTATATCGAGAAAAAACTGAATGTTATAGTAACAATGCGAAACTGGAATACAGTTACAAATTTGTTAGCGATGTATTCTGAGTAATTTTTTTTGCCATGAATTGCATTAATTCAACTTGTTTGCAGTTGTCACCCTGAGCGAAGTCGAAGGGCGCTACAATTGGAACCTGGGCTTCGACTTCGCTCAGCCTGACAGACGGCTATTTAGCTATCAAATCACAATACCAAAATCCAAAATCAAAGGCATCGCTGGTATTGGTATCGCAAGCGGTATTTGAAGAATCTTCAGTTTTTGGTTTTTCGTATTTTCGATAAACGATTTCTCCAATTTCAAAATTAATTGGTTCAGAAAAAATGGGTCCGTCAAAAGTAAAAGTATGAAATTCGCCGTTTTCTCCACATACATCTACATTTTCGGGTAAATCATTTATAAAATCCTGATCTATAATTCGTCCCACAAAACTTTTATCTAAATAACGTTCGTTTACGCAAACTACAATAGTTTTAAATCCTAACGAAATAAACTCCTGAATTAAATCTTTTGTTGGGATTTTCCATATTGGAAAAACGGCTTTAAAATCTAATTTTGCCAACTGATCTTCACGGTATTTTCGCAAATCTTCTAAAAAAATATCACCAAAAACAGAATGCGTAATACCTTGTTTTTTTAATTCAATTAAAGTTTCGGTTACAACATTTTCGTACACTTCCATTGTGGGCATTTCCGGAATCTGCATGATTTTTAAAGGGATTCCAATGCTTTTGGCCTGAGCCTCCAATAATTCCACACGAACGCCGTGCATTGAAATTCGTTGAAATTGTTGATTAACGCTGGTTAATAAACATTCAATCTTAAAATTCGGATTTTGTAAAATTTTGTATAAGGCCAGAGCAGAATCTTTTCCGCTGCTCCAGTTAAATAAGGCTTTTGTAGGTGTTGACACAATGTTTTAATTTTCTGTTGTAAACATACAAATTTCATTCGATTTGTTGCTGAAACCTTTGTAACTTTGGGATTTCGCCTTCAAATCTATTCAATGAAATACATTTTATTATTATTTACCAGTTTCGTTTTTGCGCAACAAACCCAATCTGTCGATTTTAAATCGGTTTCAGGACAATTAACTTTAAATGCCAAAGAGAAATCAATTTCCGGTTTGGTTGATTATCAATTTGAGGTTTTAAACCCTATTGATACCATAAAATTAGATGCAAAAAACATGGAGTTTTCTCATGTTCAAATCGATAATAGAGAAGCCATTTTTGTAAACACAGGTAAAGAATTACAAATAATTTCTAATTTTCAGAAAGGCCAGAATCATTTAACTTTTCAATATTCGGCTAAACCAAAACAAGCCTTATATTTTGTAGATGTAGAAAATTCAGAAACACAAATCTGGACACAAGGCCAGGGAAGATATACCAGCAATTGGTTTCCGAGTTTTGATGATGTAAATGAAAAAGTAATTTTTAGTTTGGGAATCTCTTATGATAAAGAATATCAGGTAGTTTCAAACGGAATTTTGAAAGACAAAACGATTAGTGGAAATTTATTTCATTGGCAATATCAAATGGAAAATCCAATGAGTTCTTATTTATTAATTCTTTCTATTGGGAAATATGATAAAAAAGAATTCAAATCAAAATCTAAAATTCCGTTAGAATATTATTTAGAAACTAATAATGCGAATCGCTTTGAACCAACATATCGTTATTCTAAACGCATATTTGATTTTCTGGAGAAAGAAATAGGCGTGAAATATCCGTGGAAAGTTTACAGACAGATTCCTGTTCGGGATTTTTTATACGCAGGAATGGAAAATACAACCACAACACTTTTTACAACACGTTATGTGGTTGATTCAGTTGGTTTTGAAGACAGAAAGTACTCAAATGTTGATGCTCACGAATTAGCACATCATTGGTTTGGCGATTTAATTACGGCAAAAAGCAGTACACATCATTGGCTTCAGGAAGGTTTTGCAACATACTTTGCCTCACTAGCAGAAAAAGATATTTATGGCGAAGATTATTTTTATTCTAAATTATACGATACCGCCCAACAAATAAAATTTGCTTCAAGAACCGACACTATTCCGGTTTTAAATGCAAAAGCAAGCTCATTGACTTTTTACGAAAAAGGAGCTTGGGCATTGTTTGTTTTGCATGAATCAATTGGAGATAAAGCTTTTAAAAAAGCAATCAAAAGCTACTTAAATAAATACGCTTATCAAACAGTAGAAACTCAAAATTTCTTTGATGAAATTAAAAAAGTATCCAATTTTGATTTGGTTCAGTTTCAAAAAACCTGGTTAGAATCAACTGTTTTTGATACGCAAACAGCAAATATGCTATTAAGCAAAAATAAAGCAATTCAGGTTCGATTAGAATTAGATAAACTGAAGAAAACTCCTTTAGCAGAAAAACAAGATTTTCTAAAAAAAACATTAGAATCTGATGTTTATTTTGCTGTAAAAGAAGCGGTTGTAGATCAGTTAGAAAATGAGAAATACGAAGACAAGAAAGCACTTTTAATACTTGCTTTGCAAACCAATAATTTGCAGATTCGTCAGGCTGTTGCCAGTTCGTTACCTAAAATTCCGGAAGATTTTAGAGTAAACTATGAAACTTTACTTGATGATAAATCGTATCAGACCCAGGAAATTGCCTTGTATTGGTTGTGGAAAAATTTTCCGGATCATCGAACAGAATATTTGGACAAATCTAAAAACTGGATTGGTTTTAACGATTATAATATTCGTACCATGTGGCTTTCATTGGCTTTATCAACACCAAATTATACTGATAATAAAGAAGCTTTAATTTCTGAATTAATTTCTTTTTCATCAAAAAAATACGAAGCTACTACACGACAAAATGCACTCGAGAAATTAATTGCTTTTAAAATAATTAACGATCAGGTTTTGACCAACTTAGTCGGTTCAACAACGCACCATATGTGGCAATTTTCAAAATTTGGAAGAGATACAATTCGATTTCTTTTAAAAAATCCTGAAATGCGTGCTTCGTTTGAAAGAATTTTGATTAATTTGACCCCCGATGAACAGTTTCAATTGAATCGTTTGTTGAAAGAGTAAAACAGAATAGAATCAAGAAGTAAGAGTAAAGATTTCTAAGTTGAGAAAGCCTTTGTTCTTTAATCTATTCTCTTTTTTCTCTTTAAAAGCCCAAAAACAAAACCTACATTAATATTATATGAGAGCATTGGTTATTTCCGGTGGTGGCAGTAAAGGCGCGTTTGCCGGAGGTGTTGCACAGTATTTAATAGAAGAAAAAAAACACGAATACGATTTGTTTTTAGGAACTTCTACAGGAAGCTTGCTAATTCCGCATTTAGCACTTGGCCACATCAAGAAAATTCATTGGGTTTATACCAATGTAACCATGAGTAAAATTTTTAATATTTGTCCGTTTGTTGTTAAGGTAAAAGACGGAATTGATATTGTAACTATTAACCACTTCAATGTATTACGTCAGTTTTTTAAAGGAAAAAGGACTTTTGGAGAAAGTAAAGGCTTGCAGAAATACATCAAAGGAAATTTTTCTTTGGCAGATTTTAATAAACTAAAAAAACTTAAATGCGACGTAATTGTTACGGTTACTAATTTAACCAAAAACGAAGCTGAATATAAATCGGTTAAAGATTGCACTTACGAAGAGTTTTGCGACTGGACCTGGATTTCAAGTAATTATATTCCGTTTATGAGTCTGGTCGAAAAAGATAATTTTGAATATGGTGATGGTGGATTTTCAAGCTTAGTTCCAATTCGTGAAGCAATTAATCGCGGAGCAACTGAAATAGACGTAATTATTCTGGAAACGGAAGTTAATATGACCAAAACCGTTATTGGTAAAAACCCTTTTTCGTTAATGATTGATTTGTTCCGAATTGCTTTAGATCAGGTAGAAAAACATGATATTGCTATAGGAAAACTTATGGCAAACAATAAGAATGTAAAACTTAATTTATATTATACACCAACCAAACTTACCGATAATGCGCTTATTTTTAATAAAGAAGTCATGAAAGAATGGTGGGAGCAAGGTTATGAATACGCTCAGAATAAGTCTGAAGTTATGAGTGACAATAAATAATTTTAGATTGTTGATTTTAGATTTTAGATTAATCTTAAAAGGAAGTAAAATCTAAGGTTGAATGAAGAATTCAGGGGATATAAATAATAAAAAATGAGGGAATTTAGATATAGCATCTGTGAACCAACAAATCCAAAAATTATTGAAAAGGGAAAAATTGATTCTTCAGAGATAATGCAAATATTTCAAAATTTCCCGTGGAAAACATTTTTAGAAGAAACGGAGAATATTTATTATTCACCTTCGCTTGAGTTTGAAAATTTAAGCAATAAAAATGGTTTGTCAATTTCTGCTGTTGGCAACCCTGAGAAATTTGAGTTTTATGTTTTTTTTAAAAGATCAAAAATGCAAAAAAACTGGTTTGGTTTAATTGAAAAATTAAACAATAATTACACTTCTGAATTGCTTGATCAAAGCAAAGAAAAAACAATTGAATTATTAAAAGCTTTTGTTGATAATAATTTAAGTCTTTTGGAACGTAAATTTGAATAATCAATAAGTAGTTTAGATTTAGATTGTGAAGCTCTCCGACAATCTAAAATCTAAAATCTGAATTCTAAAATTGCGTTTCTACCAAAGTTCTGAAACTTCATTTTTAATATATCCCAAAGCAGCATTACTTGGTGATTGTTTTTCCAATAAATCGTTTAGAATAACTTCGCGTAATTTATCAGCACTGTCAACACGATCGCTCATGGCAGCTTTACGAATCATTTGTATCGTTGAGTTTTTAGCGGTTGTAATAATGGTCCAACATTCGTCAGACATATAGATTTGTTGCGTTAGATTATGTTCAAATTCCTGTTCGATTTGATCAATTACAAAATTCTCGTAATCGTGTTTGTCGTTAGAAATTGGAGTAATTCTAATTAACACTTTAGTCAAATTAATACGTTCCAAAAACAATGTCATACGTTCGTATGCTTGCAAACGTATTGGTAAAGATTGTTTTTGATATTCTCTGTTTAATAAAAAATTACGCTTTTTGTCATTGTTTTTAATGTGCAATTCAAAAAAACTGTGCGCCACAAATCCGGTAACGATGGCTGGTAAAGTATAACTGGCTAATTCTATAATTCTTGTAAAATCCATTTGGTTCAATTTTTCAACAAAAATATACTTTTTGATGAGAAATCCACTTTAAATTTTATTGTAATAAATAAAATGTAAACCTACTTTTGTCAGCAATTATCAAAACCAACTGAAACTCATCATAAATGGAATCATATATTATAATTTTACTCTGTTTGGCAGCTTTTGCTGCAGGATTTATTGATGCAATTGTTGGCGGCGGCGGATTGATTCAAACGCCAATGGGATTAATTTTATTACCGAATTTACCAGTTTCAACCGTTATTGGAACTTTAAAATTACCTGCCTTTACCGGAACTGCATTTGCGGCTTTTCAATATCTTAAAAAAGTGGTTATTCAATGGCGATTGCTTTTGATAATGATGTGTTTAGCTGTTCCTTCGGCATTCTTAGGTTCTACGATTTTGACGATGGTGAGCAATAATTTTATGAAACCGCTTTTGCTTGTGGTTTTGTCTTTATTATTTATTTATACTTATGCGAAGAAAAATTTCGGACAACACGTTGCTAAAGATCATTCTCCTGCAACTCAAATAATATATGCAGTTGTTATTAGTATAATTGTTGGTTTCTACGACGGATTTATTGGCCCGGGAACAGGTAGTTTTTTTGTTGTTGCTTTCATTGCACTTTTGGGTTTTGATTTTTTACATGCTTCAGCCAATGCGAAAATGGTAAATCTGGCAACCAATTTTGGTTCGATTTGTTTGTTTATGATAAAAGGAAAAATAATTTGGTCAATCGCACTTCCGATGGCAGCAAGCAATGGCCTTGGCGGATGGTTGGGTGCGAAACTAGCCATTAACAAAGGAAATGGTTTTATTAGAATCTTCTTTTTAGTTGTCGTTATAGGAACTTTGATTCGCTTTGCATACGATGTATTTTTTAAGTAAGGTGCTGTGCTGCTAAGGTTCTAAGTTTTTTTATAACTAAAAATCTTATTATCAAAATTTAAACTATCTTTGTACAATATTTTGAAATAAAAAGTATCATAAAATGATAGAAATAGTTGTAAATTACGAGAACTACATTAATGATTTGCCTGAATTAATAGGGAAGTCATATTATAAAGCTGAGTTTTTTATGCAAAAACTCGGTTTAAAGCATGCAACATATTATAGAAAGCTGAAATTGAAAAATTTCACTCATCAAGAAGTAAAACTGATTACAGCTTTATTATTTCCTGAAGAAATATTGATGCAGGAGTTTCAAAAAAGTGAATATGATATAAAGGCAGGAAGAATTATCGATTTTTCAGATTTTAAAGAAAAACTACGAGCTAAGTATAATGTCTAAATTCAAGGGATTCATTTTATTATCCCAAAATAAAACTATATAAATTACATCTTCCTCTATTTTGTAAAAGAGATAAACTTGATTTGATATCAAAAATTTTCTGTAGTGAGTTTTTTTATATCTTGAACCAATGTAGTTATTCTGTTCAATTATTAATAAAATTGAAATCGTATTAATAGAAAACATCGTTGCTTTACTTTCAGAGTAATTATTTGTGATTTCAAAATACGTTTTTTCTGCATTTTCAGTAAGTATAATTTTCATATTTATTCAAAATGCTGCAAATATATAATTAATTTAAATTTAAAGATTTTTCTTTCAAAAAAAATAAACAAACCTATTGTTTGTTTCTAGCCCCGATAGAGGCGGTATCCTCGCAGTGAAACGGAGAGATAAAGCCGAAAGCGGGAACCATGCTTAATAAAATGCCTATTGCCGTGCTTCTAATTTTAACTACAATCTTAGCTCAGTGACTTAGAATCTTAGCATCTCACGAACTTCAAAAAAAATAAAAATTTAGCGGCTCAGAACCTCAGAAACTTAGTAGCTAATTAGATGATTAATTCTTATTTTTGCATAAAAGGAGAAGAATTTCATGCGCAAATATATAGACCAGCTCAACGAAGCACAAAGAGAACCCGTTTTACAAAAAGATGGGCCAATGATTATTATTGCTGGTGCGGGATCTGGAAAAACTCGTGTTTTAACGATTAGAATTGCTTATTTGATGAGTCAGGGCGTTGATGCTTTTAGCATTTTATCGCTTACGTTTACGAATAAAGCGGCTCGTGAAATGAAGCACAGGATTTCTGATATTGTGGGAGCAACAGAGGCAAAAAACCTTTGGATGGGAACTTTTCACTCGGTTTTTGCTCGTATTTTGCGTTCAGAATCAGAGCATTTAGGATATCCGTCTAATTTTACCATTTATGATTCGCAAGATTCACAACGATTAATTTCTTCGATTATAAAGGAAATGCAATTGGATCGTGATATTTATAAACCGAAACAGGTTTTAGGGCGAATTTCAAGTTATAAAAACAGTTTAATTACCGTAAAAGCCTATTTTAATAATCCCGAATTGCAAGAGGCTGATGCGATGGCTAAAAAACCTCGTTTGGGCGATATTTATCAGCAATATGTAGAACGCTGTTTTAAAGCGGGAGCGATGGATTTTGATGATTTATTATTGAAAACCAATGAATTACTTACACGATTTCCGGAAGTTTTGGCGAAATACCAAAATCGTTTCCGTTATATTCTGGTCGATGAGTACCAGGATACAAATCACTCTCAATATTTGATTGTTAGGGCTTTATCAGATAAATTTCAGAATATTTGTGTCGTTGGTGATGACGCGCAGAGTATTTATGCTTTCCGTGGAGCGAATATCAATAATATTTTGAATTTTCAGAAGGATTATGAAGGTGTAAAAACTTTTAGATTAGAACAAAATTACCGTTCAACGCGAAATATTGTTGAAGCTGCAAATACGATTATTGACCACAATAAAACGAAACTGGATAAAATTGTTTGGACAGCAAATGATTTTGGTCCGAAAATAAAAATTCACCGCAGTTTAACGGATGCCGAGGAAGGACGTTTTGTTGCGAGTACGATTTTTGAACAAAAAATGCAAAATCAATTGCATAATGGTGCTTTTGCTATATTGTATCGTACGAATGCACAATCGCGTGCTATGGAGGATGCGTTGAGAAAACGTGATATTCCGTACAGAATTTATGGTGGATTATCTTTTTATCAACGTAAAGAAATCAAAGATGTTTTGTGTTATTTACGTTTGATAATCAATCCAAAGGATGAAGAAGCTTTAATTCGTGTTATCAATTATCCGGCTCGTGGAATTGGAGATACAACGGTAGAAAAACTTACGATTGCTGCCAATCATTATAAACGTTCGATTTGGGAAGTAATGGTTAATATTGATAAAATCGATTTGAAACTAAATTCCGGAACGAAACAAAAACTGAACGATTTTGTGACGATGATTCAGAGTTTTCAGGTTATTGATCAAAATCAGGATGCTTTTTATATTACGGATTATGTAGCCAAAAAAACAGGTTTGGTTCAGGAATTGAAAAAAGATGCTACTCCTGAAGGAATGGCGAAAATTCAGAATATCGAAGAGCTTTTAAATGGTATAAAAGATTTTACTGAAGGTCAAAAAGAAATTGACGGAGCAAGAGGCGCTTTATCTGAATTTATGGAAGATGTAGCACTGGCAACGGATTTGGATAAAGATACTTCTGATGAAGATCGTGTGGCGCTGATGACGATTCACTTAGCAAAAGGACTTGAATTTCCGCATGTTTTTGTGGTGGGTATGGAAGAAGATTTGTTTCCGAGTGCTATGAGTATGAGTACGAGAAGCGAATTGGAAGAAGAACGCCGTTTATTCTACGTAGCTTTGACCCGAGCTGAACATCAGGCTTATTTAACATATGCACAATCGCGTTATCGTTGGGGAAAACTCACCGATAGCGACCCGTCTCGTTTTATTGAAGAAATCGACGGGCAGTATTTAGAATATTTAACACCTGCTGAAAGTAATTATCGTTATAAACCAATGATTGACAGTGATATTTTTGGAGATATTGATAAATCGAAATTACGATTAGCAAAACCCGTTGGAGGAACTCCGCCAAAATATATAACGGATAATGAACCTAAACCGGATTTAAATATTAGAAAGTTAAAACCAGTTTCGGGAAATAACCCAAATAACAGTGCTCCGAATCTATTTGACAGTAAATTAACTGTCGGAAATATTGTAATGCACGAGCGTTTTGGAAAAGGCGAAGTTGTAAATCTTGAAGGTGTTGGGGCTGATAAAAAAGCTGAAATAAAATTTGAGGTTGGTGGAATTAAAAAGCTTTTGCTTCGATTTGCAAAACTTGATGTTATTGGTTAAAATATTGGTTTCAAGTTTCAGGTTTTCAAGTTATATAAAATTTGCAACCTGAAACAAAATAAAACTTTAAACTAAAAATAAAAATGGCTGAGTTCATAAAAATATATCCTGATAAACCAAATGAAGCGGCTATTGCTAAAGTAGTGAAGTTGCTAAAAAATGGAGGTTTGGTAATTTATCCAACAGATACCGTTTACGGATTGGGTTGTGATATTACCAATTCTCGCGCTTTAGAAAAAATTGCAAAAATTAAAGGTGTAAAATTAGAGAAAGCTAATTTCTCTTTCATTTGTCATGATTTGAGCAACTTGTCAGATTATGTGCGTCAGATTGATACGGCAACTTTTAAAATTTTGAAAAGAGCTTTGCCTGGGCCTTATACCTTTATTTTACCTGGTAATAATAATTTGCCAAAAGAGTTTAAAAAGAAAACCACTGTCGGGATTCGTGTGCCGGATAATAATATTGCTTTAGAAATTGTTCGTCAGTTAGGAAATCCTATTGTTTCAACTTCTATTCGTGACGAAGATGACGTTATTGAGTATACAACTGATCCGGAATTGATTTTTGAGAAGTGGCAAAACCTTGTTGATATGGTTATAGATGGTGGATATGGTGAAAATATTGGCTCGACTGTAATAGATTTATCTGAGCATGAGCCAGTAATTGTAAGGGAAGGAAAGGGAGATATTGGTATTTTGTAAAAAAATACTGAAATAGTATAATTATTTAAAATATTTAATTAACTTTATTATAGTTAAAATTTAGTTAGTTAATTTAAAAATAATGCTATTCTTGATTTATATTTAATTGGTTATTAAAAAAGTTAAGAATACATAAAAGCAGGTCAATTGACCTGCTTTTTCTGTTTTATAGCATTATGAAAAACTAAGATTTATTTTGCTTGTTTTTTCATTTCTTTTTCAATCATATCATAGAATTGATCGATTTTTGGCATAACAACGATACGAGTTCTTCTGTTACGTGCTTTGTTGTCAGGAGTATCATTTGCAACTAAAGGTATATATGAACTTCTACCAGCAGCAATTAATTTTGCAGGGTTAACTCCAAGATCATTTGTTAATACACGAACGATAGAAGTAGAACGTTTAACACTCAAATCCCAGTTGTCTAACAAAACTCCGTTGCTTTTGTAAGGAACGTTATCTGTGTGACCTTCAACCATACATTCAAAATCAGGTTTGTCGTTTACAACTTTTGCAACTTTAGCTAAAACACCTTTTGCTGCATCCGTTACGTCATAACTACCACTTTTAAATAATAGTTTATCAGCGATAGAAATAAATACAACTCCTTTTTCAACATTGATTTCGATATCCGGATCGTTGATTCCAACTGCTCCTTTTAAACTTGTAACTAAAGCTAGCGTTACACTGTCTTTTTTAGTTAAAGCATCCTGAAGTCTTGATATTTTTAAATCTTTTTCTTTTAAGCTTTCTAATGATTTCTCAAGATTTTCAGCACCTTTAGTAGTTAAAACTGTTAAGTCTTTAGAACTATTTATAAGGTCTTGATTGTGTGCTTTATAACTTTCAGCTGTAGCTGCTAATCCTGCTTTTTCTTCTAAACAAGAATTTAATTTCACTGTACAAGAGTTTAATAAATCTTGAATTTCTTTGTTCTTAGCTTCTAATGCTGCATATTCTTTTTTCGAAACGCAAGAAGTTAAGGCCATTAATACTGATAGTGCTAAAACTATTTTTCTCATAGGTATTATATTTAATTAAACGTTGATTACAAATTTAGTTTTTAATATTTTGAATAGTGTTAAAGATTTCCTTAAAAACCCGAATTTTCTTTACGTAATACAAGTAAACGATACTTTTTACGGTATAGTATTGCTTAATTTGAAAATCTTTACGCTTCTTTAAATAAATTAAAGATATGCAATAAAAGGAGAAATGCGCCTTTAAAACGGCAAAAGTATGACCAAATTTTCCTTGGGTAAGAAAACGGATACCTGCAATTCCATCTAAGACCATTCTTGAAAAAATTATAGTAAACAAACCTTTTTTTGGTACGTTTTTGACCAGCATTAGTAATGAATTTCTAAAATTCAAGTAGGTTTTTTGAGGGTTTGATTGGTTTAAAGTTGCACCTCCAACATGATAAACAACTGATTTTGAATTGTACTTAATAATATATCCTTCATTTAGAGCTCTCCAGCATAAATCAATCTCTTCCTGATGTGCAAAAAAAGTTTCATCAAAACCTCCTAATTCATCGTAAACTTCTTTTCTGATAAAAAAACAAGCTCCTGATGCCCAGGATAATTCGCAGGAATCGTCATATTGTCCATTGTCTTTTTCAACCGTTTCAAAAATACGGCCACGACAATATGGGTAACCATATTTATCGATAAATCCGCCGGCAGCACCAGCGTATTCAAAATATTCTTTGTTTTTAAAATCCAGAATTTTAGGCTGAATAATGGCAGTATGTTTTTCAGTTTCAAATGTTTCGAGAATGGGTTTTAGCCAATTTTCGGTTACTTCAATATCTGAATTTACTAAGGCATAAATTTCAGCATTAACATCTTTTAGAGCAAGATTATAACCTTTTGCAAAACCATAATTACCATCGTTTTTGATAATTTTGATTGTAGGGAAATTTTGTTTGACAAAATTTATAGAGTCATCCGTTGAAGCATTATCTGCTACATATATTGTGGCTTGTTCAGAAAATTGAATTACTGATGGTAAAAATTGTTCTAATAATTTTATTCCGTTCCAATTTAAAATGACAACTGATATTTTATCCAAAAGTATTCTTTTTATAATTTATTAAATTTCTTTGTATTCCGGTAATGACTTTAAAAACTCATATTTTTCGTTTTCAAAATCCATCTGACAATAATAATGACTCAGACCGTTTGTGACTTTCAAAAACCGTGCCTTCATTGTCATATTATAACGTGCAATCTGATCAAAAGTTGCCTGTGAAATTTTCACTTCGGGCGCTTTACATTCTACTAATATATGTATAGAACCATCTGAATTAAAAACCACCACATCGTAACGTTTTCGTAATCCGTTGACTGTTAAAACTTTCTCGACGTTTATGAGTGATTTGGGATATTTTTTTTCGTTCATTAAGTAATGAACAACATGCTGACGAACCCATTCTTCCGGAGTAAGAATGATAAATTTTTTCCTGATTTCATCAAAAATAGACACTTTATTTTCGCTATTTTTGAATCGGAAAGTATAGGAAGGAAAATTTAGTTTAAGCATAAAGCAAAAATATAAAATAGTTTTTAGGTTTCGGGCCAACTTGAAACTTTAAACTTGAAACAAAATTTTAAATGGACGAAGTTGTAAAAATTGTTAATGATATAAAAGCGGGAAATATAAAACCAATTTATTTTTTAATGGGCGAGGAGCCTTATTATATTGATAAATTATCTGAATATATTGAGCAGAATATACTTTCTGAAGAAGAGAAAGGATTTAACCAGACTGTTTTATACGGAAGAGATGTGTCTGTCGAAGATATTGTTTCAACAGCAAAAAGATATCCAATGATGGCTGATCGACAGGTTGTTATTGTAAAAGAAGCGCAGGATTTATCAAGAAATATTGATAAATTAGAATCCTATGTAAATAATCCGATGGATACGACAGTTTTAGTCTTTTGTTATAAATACAAAACACTCGATAAACGTAAAAAAGTTACTAAATTATTAGCACAAAAAGGAATCGTTTACGAAAGTAAAAAGCTTTATGAAAACCAGGTTGGTGACTGGATCAAACGTGTATTGGCTGGAAAAAAATATACAATTGATCCCAAAGCAAATGCAATGTTGGTAGAATTTTTAGGTACAGATTTGAGTAAAATTAATAATGAACTTGAAAAACTTCAGATTATTTTACCGCAGGGAACCATGATTACACCACAACATATTGAGGAAAATATTGGTTTCAGTAAAGACTACAATGTTTTCGAACTTAGAAAAGCTATTGGAGAACGCGATCAGCTTAAAGCTTATAAAATTGCAGAAAATTTTGCTCACAATCCTAAAGAATATCCTTTGGTTATGACAACCGGACTAGTTTTCGGATTTTTTGTTCAGCTTTTAAAATACCACGGATTGAAGGATAAAAATCCGAAAAACGTTGCTGCAGCGATTGGTGTAAATCCTTATTTTTTAAAGGAATATGATTTGGCAGTCAAAAATTATCCCATGCGAAAAGTGAGTCAGATTGTCGGAGCTTTGCGAGATGTAGATGTTAAAAGTAAAGGAGTGGGAGCAAATGCGTTGCCACAATCAGATTTGTTAAAAGAAATGCTTTACAAAATATTTAATTAAGCCATGAAAATTCACGATATTTGCCTTTCGAAAATTTTTACTACTTAAAAATAATAATGACACAATTATGGGAATGAATAAAAATACCATTTTAGGATGGGCTACTTTTATAATGGTACTTATGGGATTGTTACTTATAGGTCTTGGCGCTTTTAGATATAGTGAAGTATCAGGATGGGGATTTGCAGCAACAGGAGTTGGGTTTTTAGCAAATGCCTGGGTTTTTAATGCTTTGAAAGGAAGGGTTTAATCTGTTTCAATATCAATTGCAATAATAATATCAATAAAAAATAATAATAAATAAACAATAAACATAATGTCAGACGATAAGAAAGTAATTTTCTCAATGCAGAAATTGAGTAAAACCTATCAGGGAGCAGACAAGCCGGTACTTAAAAATATTTACCTGAGCTTCTTTTACGGTGCTAAAATTGGTATTCTTGGACTTAATGGTTCAGGAAAATCTTCTCTTTTAAAAATTATTGCAGGAGTTGATAAAAACTATCAGGGAGATGTTGTTTTTCAACCGGGTTATACTGTTGGTTATTTAGAGCAAGAGCCAATTCTTGATGATTCTAAAACCGTTATCGAAATTGTTCGTGAAGGAGCTGCTGAAACTATGGCAGTTTTAGAAGAGTACAATCAAATTAATGATTTATTTGGTCTTCCTGAAAATTATGAAGATCAGGATAAAATGGATAAGTTGATGGATCGTCAGGCTGCTTTACAAGATAAAATTGATGCTCTTGGCGCTTGGGAAATCGATACTAAACTAGAAATTGCAATGGATGCATTGCGTACGCCGGAGGGTGATACGCCAATTAAAAACCTTTCAGGAGGAGAGCGCCGCCGTGTAGCTTTATGTCGTTTGTTATTACAACAGCCTGATGTATTGTTACTTGATGAGCCTACCAACCACCTTGATGCTGAATCTGTACTTTGGTTAGAGCAGCATTTAGCACAATATGCAGGAACTGTTATTGCGGTAACGCACGATAGATATTTCCTTGATAATGTAGCAGGTTGGATTTTAGAGTTGGATAGAGGAGAAGGTATTCCGTGGAAAGGAAATTATTCTTCCTGGTTAGACCAAAAATCGACCAGAATGGCACAAGAAGAAAAAGTAGCTTCAAAACGCAGAAAAACGTTAGAGCGTGAGTTAGACTGGGTTCGTCAAGGTGCGAAAGGACGTCAGACAAAACAAAAAGCGCGTTTGCAGAATTACGATAAATTATTAAATGAAGACCAAAAACAATTGGATGAAAACCTGGAAATCTATATTCCAAATGGTCCGCGTTTAGGTACGAATGTTATCGAAGCGAAAAATGTTGCCAAAGCTTTTGGAGAAAAATTACTATATGATAATTTAAATTTCACTTTGCCACAAGCGGGAATTGTTGGAATTATTGGACCAAACGGTGCTGGTAAATCTACAATTTTCAAAATGATTATGGGTGAGCAAAAAACCGATAGCGGAGAATTTTCGGTTGGTGAAACGGTGAAAATTGCTTATGTAGATCAGTCACACTCTAATATTGACCCGAATAAATCGATTTGGGAGAATTTTTCTGATGGTCAGGAATTAATTATGATGGGCGGAAAACAAGTAAATTCAAGAGCTTATTTGTCACGTTTCAATTTTGGTGGAGGCGAGCAAAATAAAAAAGTATCAATGTTGTCTGGTGGTGAACGTAACCGTTTGCACTTAGCCATGACATTGAAAGAAGAAGGAAATGTACTTTTACTGGATGAGCCAACGAATGATTTGGACGTAAATACGCTTCGTGCACTTGAAGAAGGTTTAGAGAATTTCGCTGGTTGTGCTGTAATTATTTCTCACGACAGATGGTTCTTAGACAGAATTTGTACGCACATTTTAGCGTTTGAAGGAGATTCTGAAGTGTATTATTTCGAAGGAGGTTTCTCTGAATACGAAGAAAACAAAAAGAAACGTTTAGGTGGTGATTTAACTCCAAAACGATTGAAATACAGAAAATTAATTAGATAATAATTAATCTCTAAAAATTTAAAAAGCCTCAAATTCAAAATTGAAATTTGAGGCTTTTTTAGTTTTTATAAACCTCACAAGAATTTTGTATCTTAGTGTAATTACAATTAAATAATTTGCAAATGCCTTGGAATCCAGAAATCTATAATAAATTCAAGAATATTCGTTATCAGCCTTTTTATGATTTGATCGATTTTATCAAACCGATGTCAAACATGAAAGCAATTGATTTGGGTTGTGGTACTGGCGAACAAACGGCAATTTTAGCACATAAATTTAAAGAAGCAAATTTTTTGGGCGTGGATTCTTCAAATGAAATGCTTGAAAAATCAAAGTCTTTGGAAACGGATAATTTACATTTCCGCAAAGCAACAACTGAAGAAACAATTGCTTCAGGAGAAAAATGGGATTTAATTTTTAGTAATGCTGCTTTGCAATGGTCAAATAATCATGAAAAATTATTTCCGCAATTGATTGATCTGCTTAATTCAAAAGGACAATTTGCGGT
Organism: Flavobacterium chryseum; assembly: GCF_004362015.1. Lineage (GTDB taxonomy): Bacteria > Bacteroidota > Bacteroidia > Flavobacteriales > Flavobacteriaceae > Flavobacterium. The sequence goes on along the minus strand of NZ_SNWW01000002.1, from coordinate 171,168 downwards.
ACAAATGCCTGTTCAGCCAGAAAATAAACTCAATAAAATACTTTCGGATTTGGTTGATGAAGAACCTTTTAAATCTTATTTGAAAGATTACAAAAGAGATTCACCCGTTTTGAGTATTGATAATTATGCAGAAATACTTTTTGATGGTGGTCTAGAAGATATTCAAGTTTCACAAAAGGTATATCCAATCATTGCGAATGATCACGAAACACTTTATAATTTTATTTTAGGTTCAGCTCTAATTCCGTATATCGAACGTTTGGAAGGAGAACAGCAAGAACTTTTTATTAAGACGTATAAAGAAAGAATTGCAGAAAATTTTCCGAAGCTTCCGGCGATTTATTCTTTTAAAAGGATTTTACTTTATGGAAGAAAAAAATAATTTACTACTGTGCATTAGTTAGATATGTTGGAGAATAACCAAATTGCTTTTTAAAGGCATAAGAGAAATGGGATAAATTTTCAAAACCAACTTCGTAATAAATCTCGGTTGGTTTTTTCTTATTTTTTGCTAATTGATAATGCGCCAGTTCAAGTCTTTTTTTGGTTAGCCATTTTTGGGGAGTTGTATTAAAGTACTTTTTGAAATCTCTATTAAAAGTAGATAAACTACGTCCTGTCAAATAGCCTAATTTTTCCATTGGCATATTAAACATAAAATTACGTTGCATAAAATCAATCAAATCAATTTTGCCCGGTTCATCAAAGTTGGCTAAGATGTTATCAATGCTTTTATCAATTTCTCTTAAAATACTTATTGCTTCAGTAATTTTTAATGTTGCGATGTTTTCCGGAAAATCACCTTCAATATCAAAATATGGAATCAGAGATGCCAGACAACTTTCTAATAAAGGATGATTATTATAACTAATAATTTTTTGTTCAGAAGTTTTTTTAGAATCTAAAACTATATTTTGGTAAAATTGTTTGAGTCGTTTAGTCGAAAGGTGCATAACGACTGTTTTATGAGGCTGACCATTTTTTGGATAATTGATAATTGTGGCGAGTAAATTTCGTGGAATAAGAAAAATATCGCCTGACTTGAAGGTAAAACTAGCATTAGCCTGAATAATCTTTGTTTCACCGGAAATAAACCAAATTAGCATATGATCGTCAAAAACTAAATCAGACTTAAAGAATTTATCCTCGTAACAAGAGAGTTTAATATCTTTCGTTAAATATTTTGATACATGTTCCATTTTGGAAAATTATAAGTTTTAACCACCAAATTTGCTCTTTTCAAACAATCAAAGATAGCATTCTCTGGTGGTATATTTTATTTTTACTTAAAGCGGATTAAGAAATAGTAAATGTAATTCCAGTCATTCTTTCGCTTAAATCCCACAATCTTTTGGCATTATCAAAATCTAGTGAATAAGGTTGTACACCACGAATGGTTGAAGGATCATCATATAGGTGTTCAATATTTCCAAGATCTAATTCGGCGATATCTGCATTTTCACAATAAACGCCTCCAATATTGTCTAACATTGAACTTGTTGCACACCAAATGGTAGTTGCCGCTACTTGTGGAATTGTTTTTAATAAGGCTGCGACTTCTGGTTTCAAGTTACCATCCTGATCATGAGTTCCTATTTGTTTGAACAATTCTATTGGTTCTTCTCTTCCCAAATCAGTTCCAAGAACACTTCCCGGATGTAAGGAATAGGCTCTAACGTTGAATTCTTTTGCGCGATTGTCTAACTCAAGTGCAAATAAATTACAGGCTGTTTTTGATTGTCCATAACCTTGCAAAGTATCATATTCTCTGTGAAGAAAATTAGGATCATCAAAATTAAAAGGCGCCATTTGATGTCCATAAGAGGATACATTTAATACTCTGGCTCCATTGGCTTTTTTAAGTGCGGGAAATAATTTAGCAGTCAATTGAAATTGCCCTAAATAATTAGTAACCAATTGCGATTCGTAACCACGATGATCTCTTCGCAAAGGCACCCACATTATTCCGGCATTGTTGATCAGTAAATGCAAAGGCCTGCCAGATGCTAAAAAATTTGAGGTAAAAGCATCGATGGAATCCGGATCCATGAAATCTAAAGATTCTAATTCGACATTAGCAATTCCGTTCAGATTTTTTTCGGCTTTAGCCAAATCTCTTGCGGCAACAATTACAGTTGCTCCGGCGTTAGATAGTTGTTTGGTAGTTTCCAGACCAATTCCAGTATGACCGCCTGTTACAATGGCAATTTTTCCTGTAAGGTCAATTCCTTTAATGATTTCGTCTGATGTTGATTTTGCGTTGAATCCTGAATGTAAAGGCTTTTGTAGTGCTCCCTGATAATTATTTGTTTCCATTTTTCAAATGTTATTTGTTATGGGAGCAAAGTTATGGTGGCATTATTTTTTCAGTTTTGTTTAAAACGTCAATTTGTTTTGTTTAAAACGTCATCTACGTGCTTTAGATTTTTTCTTTCCTTTTCGAAGCCAAATCATAAACCCTGTAACAGGCAAACTTGCTGCAATTAAGCTTGCAAGAAAAGCAATAATTTTTCCGAAATAACCAAAAAGTCGACCCGTATGAAGATCATAATTTGTCGCTTCGATAACATCGGCACTATTAAAATCTTTGTACAATTTATAACGAAGCAATTGTCCTGTTGACGGGCTATAGAAAAAAGTATTTTGTTTTCTTGACCAATTGTACGGATATAACAATCTCAATCTGAGATCTCCATCTTTTTTTATAGACAGAGTAGAAGTGGTGGCGCCGGGATATTGCTGCATTGCCATTTTGTAAATTCTGTCGTAGCGAACCGCCAAAAATTCTTTTAATTCGGTAGGTTTTTCGTCAGCTTTTTTGCCGTCTGTAAGTTCAGAACCGGTTAGAAATGCTGCCGTATTTTTAACTTCCTTAAAAGCGAAAAATAAGCCCGTAAGTGCAATGATAATCAATATAAAAGAAGCATAAAATCCTAAAACATTGTGCAAATCGTAGTTAATTCTTTTTGCAGTTCCGCTCCATTTAATAGTTAATGCTTGTTTTAGCGATTTCATCTGCTTTGGAAACCATATAATAATTCCCGTAATAAGCATCAATACAAATATAACAACTGACCAACGTTGAATGAAACTTCCCGTTTCACCAAGAAGCAAACTTGTATGAAGTTTTCGCACGGTAACCAACCAATCCTGTTTTTCCTGATTGATTAATGTACCGTCGTATGGATTAAAATAATAAATTTTCTTTTTTGTAGATAACTCAACCGAAGCATTTGGTACTTGTTCATTGATGCGTATCGAATTAATTTTTTGTTTGGGAACTTCTGCATTGAAATTAGTGATAATTTTTTCAAGTCCGACAAAAGGTTTTTGCTGAATTGGTGTAGATAATTCCTGCTCATTTGTCGCGTCTCTGATTTCTTCTTCAAAAACATAAATACAACCTGTTATACTTATAATAAAAACGATAATTCCTGTCGATAAACCTAGCCATAAATGAATTTGACGAGCTGCATTTTTCAATTTTTTCCGATTCAGTTTCAAATTCATTGCGTTAATATCGATTATAATTCTTTAAAGCTACGGGCAAATATAGTTGTATTTTAGAAACAGTCCAAATAATAAATTTTGTATGACTTCCTTTATTTACAAGGTTTGTAAGGTAATTTACATCATAAATAACTAAAAAATATTTAAATTTTTCATTTGATAGATTAAAAAAATATTGTTCATTTGCGCTTTAATTTAGAATTAGTTTAAATAACAATAACATGAAAACAACAATACTATTAATTTCCTCTTATTTAGGATTTTCAGATAGAAAAGCAATAATTAAAAAATATAATTTGACTTATTTGCTACTGTGTATGTTCGCTGTGAGTAGCTTCGCTCAGGCACAAACAGGACAAATAAGCGGTGTAGTTATTACTAATGACGGAACTGCAGGGCAGGGAGTGGTAGTAAAATTAAGTGTAGCGAACAAAAGCGCTATTACAAATTCTGAAGGGCGTTATGAATTTAAAAAACTTCCGTTTGGAAATTACACTGTTGAAGTTTTTATGGTTGGTTATGAGCCAACTGTCGAAAGTGTAACAATTACAGAAGAAACACCATCAGCAACAGCTGATATTAAACTAAATTCCTCTTCTCAAAATCTTGAAGATGTCGTTATTCGTTCCGGAGGAAATCGTTTTGCAAAGAAAGAGAGTATTGATGTTGCTAAAATGCCATTAAAAAATATTGAAAATTCACAGGTTTACATTATTGTAAGCAAAGAATTAATGAAAGAACAAGTAATAACGGATTATAATAGTGCTTTTAAAAACGTTCCTGGTGCCGGTATTGCCGAAGTAAGAAATCAAGGGCGAACAACTTCAATATCAAGAGGTTTTCCAACTCCGCAAGTAGTGAGAAACGGAGTAGGAAGTTTTACGTATACAACTGTTGATCCTTCAAATCTAGATCGAATTGAAGTTATCAAAGGACCATCTGCTACACTTTTCGGTAGTACTTTATCTTCTTTTGGCGGATTATTCAATCGTGTTACTAAAAAACCTTTCGATACTTTTAAAGGAGAAGTTTCCTATTCAGGAGCAAGCTGGGATCTTAACCGTTTAACTTTTGATGTAAATACGCCAATAAACGAAGACAAAACGGCTTTGTTTAGAATAAACACGGCATTGCATAGCGAAAGAAGTTTTCAGGATGCCGGATTTAATAAAAATTTCTCGATTGCGCCTAGTTTTTCATACGAAATCAACGATCGATTAAGCCTTTTAATTGATATAGAATTTAGTATGTACAAAGCAACTTCGCCAACAAGACTTGCGCCCTTTGCTGTAACAGGAACAGAAAGCAGTGTTGAAGCGCTAGAAATTCCGTATAAATTATCTTTTGCCAATAATACAATTGCTTATACAAGTCAGCAGTATAATGTTTTTGCACAATTAAAATATAAAATGTCAGAGAATTGGACTTCGCAAACTGTTTTATCCAGAACAAGATCTTCTTCTGACGGATATACAGTGGCTTTGACTATGAGGTCACCAACTACTTTGAGACAGCAGGTAACGTATCAGGAATCTCCGTTTTACGGAACTGATATTCAGCAGAATTTTAATGGTAAGTTTAACATTGGCCCGCTTAAAAACAGGGTAGTAGCTGGTGTTGATTTTTATAGTCTTCGTTCTACCCGAAATGATGCAACGGTAAATATGCCGGCAATGGATTATAAAAAACCGGGTGATGCATACAATAATTTTACGCTTGAAAAAGTAGCTCCAATGTTTGCCAATGCCACTTTTACCAATTATGTATCGGGTGATGAAGAAACGTATAGTGCTTATGTTTCTGATGTTTTAAACATAACTGACAGATTAATAGCTATGGCGGGTATTCGTGTTGACAAATATGAAAATAAGGGAGTGTATTATCCTAGTAAAGATTCGATTGCTGGAAATTACAACCAAACTGCATTTTCTCCAAAATTTGGAGTGGTCTATCAAATTATGAAAGATAAAATTTCCATATTTGGTAATTACATGAACGGTTTTAGCAATGTTTCAGGTTCTGATTTTAATGGAAATACATTCAAGCCTAATCAGGCCAATCAGGCTGAAGGAGGTTTTAAATTTGATTTAGATAAAATATCGGCGACACTTAGTTATTATGACATACAAGTAACTGATATTACACGTGATGATCCTGATCCTGACCACGCAGGCTATTCAATTCAGGATGGTACTCAGGTCAGTAAAGGTTTTGAGGCAGAGTTAATTGCAAACCCAATTTCGGGACTTAATATCATTGCAGGATATACTTATAATGACAGTAAATACGAAAAAAGTAATGCCAGCGTTCAGGGCTTACGACCAACAACTGCGGGATCGCCAAGAACAGCCAATTTATGGGCAAGTTACAGAATTGTAAAAGGTTCTGCGCAAGGTTTAGGAATTGGTTTTGGAGGAATTTATGGCAGCGAATATTATCAAACGAATACAACTGCTTTTAAATTTTCTATTCCGTCGTATACCGTTTTAGATGCCTCTCTTTTTTACGATCAGCCAAAATATAGACTTGGTCTTAAAGTTGACAATTTAACGAACGAAAAATACTGGTCGTACAGACTTGCTGCTCAAAACCCAATGCGTGTTACAGCAAATATTACTTTTAAATTTTAAACAATTTTACAACTAATAAAAAAGGGAATATTTCATCAAGAAATATTCCCTTTTTTCTATTTATTCAGCCATGCTTTAAATTCGGCAGCTTTGTTTTTACTTATAATAACATCAATTTCAGATTTTGGATTTACTTCAATCTTCAGCTGATTATTGCCGTATTTGAGTATTTTATCAATCGATTTTATCGACAAAATAAATTGTCTGTTGGCCCTAAAAAAAGCCATATTATCCAGCTCATTACAAATTTCATCTAAACTACTGTTACTTGTAGATATTTTTCCGTTTAAATCCTTAACATAGGTTATGCTGTTCTCCATATAGATGTAAGCAATCTGATGAATTTCTAAAGCAACAAGTTCACTTTTCAAATGCGTTAAAATCCTTTTTTTAGCAGGCGGAGGAATGGAAACATTTTGGCTTTTTAATTTTTCGGCAGAATCAATTTTCGATTTATAATTGGTAAGGTCATAATTAAGTTTAGACAAACTCAAAACCTCATTAAACAGCGTTTCATTTTTTTCTTCGAGTTTTCTTTCATAACGGCTTCCAAAAAGACGTATCATAAAAAAAGACATCAAAACAATTAAAGCTCCGGTCGCAATATATACTATAATAAAGTAGAATTTCAAATTCTGGACTTGTTCATTAATGCTTTTTAAGTTGGCATGCGAGGCAATAATCCATTCTGTGTTTTTAACCGGATAAAGGTAAATAATTTCAGATGCTTTTTTCGGATTATTAAAATTGCGAACGCCGCCGCCTTCTGTTTTATTTTTAAGATAAGTATAGAAATCTTCAGAGTTTACATCATTATGAGTTTTAGAAATATAAGACTCGTCCGGTCCTGTCATTGCACCAATTTTTTCCGGATTAGGATGACAAACTTCTTTTCCGGTTTGATCGAACATGCAAATAAAGCCCGTTTGCATATCCGTTTTTTCAATGCTTTTCTGAACATTATTAATGATTACCTGTTTATCATTAATTTGCTGTGCCTGAAGAGAAATTAGGTTTGCCATTTCTTTGGCTTCTCTTTTACTCGATTCAATCTGGATTTTTAAAAACTGTTCCGTACTCAAACCAACTAAATAATTCATACTAAAATATCCGCAGATATAAACGACAACGAGCAATGATAAAAAGGTAAAAAGATAAAGTTTGTCTTTCCTCATAAAGATGTTTATTGAATGATCAAATTTACTCAATATTTATAAGCTTTGAACATGTTAATCATAACCAGCAGTTATTTTTTATAGCAAAGGAGAATAACGAATGGCAATAATTTTCAGGAATATTTCCTTTAATGAAAAGCTGAATTTCGTTCGATCCGATTTATTCCCTTTTAAGTTCATTTTTTCCCCTTCGTGTATTTTTCTTTGTTTTGTAGCACGAAAGAGCCTTTCATTTGCAGTATAAAATTTGAAATAGCAGAATTACAATTTTAAAAACAAACAGAAATTAATCAAAAACCATTAATATGAATAAGCTAAAAATATTTAAAAGAAAGCGAATCATGATACCGTTAGCAATCATGTTTGTACTTTTTGCAGGATTGCAATTTTTGAGTCCTGAAATTACAAATCCTCCGGTTACAAGCGATTTAAAAGTACCTCATGAAGTTCAGACAATTTTAAAAAACTCTTGTTACGATTGTCATTCTAATCAAACTAATTTAAGTTGGTATGACAAAGTAGCACCGGTATCCTGGTTAGTTGCACAGCATATTAAAGACGGTAGGAGCGGACTTAATTTTTCTAATTGGGATGCATTATCTCCGGCAGATCAAAAAGCAAAACTTTGGGAATCAGTCAATCAGGTTTATTTGGGAGCAATGCCTTTGGGTAGTTATACTTTGGCACATCCAAAAGCAAAATTATCTCAAAAAGATATCAAAGTATTAAAAGATTATATCTGGAGCCTTAGAATAAATAATATTCCTCAGGATACTGCAAAAATTAAAGAGCTGCACAAACAATCAGCATTGGTAATAAAGCAGGAAACTGCCGCTAAACATCCAATAACTTCTAACGGAATTGAATATATAGCCGATTATAAAAACTGGGCTGTAGTAAGTACAACGCAGCGTCTTTATAATGGAACTATGAGAATTATTTATGGAAATAATATTGCAATAAAAGCAATCAAAGAAAAAAACATTGATTTCTGGCCAGACGGTTCTATTTTGGCTAAAGCGGCGTATGATGAAATCGAAGATGCTGATGGAAACATTTCTCATGGTGCTTTTAAGCAAGTTGAATTCATGATTAAAGACCATAAGAAATATAAGAAAACAAATGGCTGGGGTTTTGCCCGATTTAAAACAACAGAATTGGTTCCGTTTGGCAAAAATGCTGATTTTGTAATTGATTGTATGAATTGCCATCAGCCCATGAAAAATAACGATTATGTATTCACGCTTCCAATACGACAATAAATATGAAAACAATATTCAATTTCACCGTAATTTTTTCTTTGTTTTTTCTTTTTTCCTGTTCAGATCATTCAAAAGAAAGTATAAATAATGAAGCATCACTTCCAGACATTTTGTTAGATAAAGTTTCAGGTTTGCAAGTGCTCAATTCTTCTATCAATAACAAAAAACATACGACAGCATTGTTATATGGAAATCAAAAAACAATTCAACGTATAAAATCAAATGGTACTCAGATAGAAAAAGGCGAGAAAATGGTCTGGATAACCTGGAATCAAAAATCAGATCCAAACTGGTTTGGAGCAATTATTCCCGGAAAATTAGTTTCTCTCGAAATTATTGAGTTTCCAGCTGAAAAAGCAACTCTACAGTATCAAAAATTTGAAGGAAATCCAATTCATATTCAAAAAGATACGATTGGAAACCAACATCGGATTAAAATAATACTTCAACAGAAAATGGCAATTTTACCGTAATGCTTTCACATTCAAAAAAGTTCTATGCATTCAGGCATCTTAAAAAAAGGAAACAAAATTAATTCAACAAAAAACTCCAAAATCATCTGACTTTGGAGTTTTTTATTGAATTAATATAAGATTATCTTAAGATATATATTTGTGTGAGTAATGTTTAAGCCACAGCCGCAACCGGTATTTGTTTTCTTGAATTCGCAATAGACACTGTAAGCGGATCTAAATTACCGGCAAAAAACGTATCTAATAATTCCTGAAATATAGGATTAGCATTTTCAACCTGACTAAAAAGACTCATAGACGAACGTAATTTACGAGCATCCAAATCTCCAAGAATAGCCTCAGGTGATTTTCTTTTTTTAGTTAACAATAGTTCGCAAATTTCGATAAGATGTTTTCTTAAAATAGGATGCTGAAGAAATTCAGTTGCTTCATCAAGATCAGCAATTCCGTAATAATCAGCAAGACTACTTGTTCCTAATCCTTTAATTTGAGGGAAGATAAACCACATCCAGTGACTTTCTTTTTTTCCTTTTTTAATTTCTGAAACTGCAGTAAGATAAAGTTTGTTTTGGGCATCCAAAAAGCGGGTTAAATCATTATTTGCGTAAGCCATCTGTAAATTATTTATAAAAAGGTTAAAGTGGTTTTGGTACTCTAATGTTTTGGTTTAAATCAATGAATTTTTCTCCATTTATTTCTATCCAAAACTACCGTATGAACCCAATTTTCGATTTATATAATTTTATTCCATTGTTATATAATTTAAATATAGCTTGTAATGTGCCTATAACAGAGAGATTTAAGGTGTTGAATGACTCAAATTTTATTTAATTATTAATAATGTTCTTCTTTAATGAGAATTAATCAATTTCTGCTTTATTTCGAAGCCTTAATTGCATAAAATTCTATTTATAAGAAATTCTGTGCTGCTAAAAACGTACATTCTTTTAATGAATCAGCGGAATAATTTTCATTTTTAAACTTTTAATGTATGTTTTAATTTTTTCTTTTAAGATAGAGAGCAGCGGATTCGCTCATTGTGATTATTGAAGCACCCAGAATTATAACATCTTTGAGAACCAAACGGCCTCGACCGGATAAGTACGGAAATCCATATTGATGATCTGTTAAATGAGGCACCCAGCTTTCGGGCGTTGTAATTAAAAAAGAAAGTGTACCTATTGTAAGTATAAAAACCAAAATACTGCCAATCATACTGGCGAAAGGTGCCCAACGATGAATGGCTACCAAAAATGCAATACCAATCAATAAAATTCCTAAGCCATTTGCAAAACCATACGTATTGTTTTGAATGTTCCATTGATGGTTTTTGGCAATTAGTTCACCTTCTTTATTGGCGTATTTTTTATATTCTGTTGGATTGTCGTAAAAGAATGACATAAACGGACTGTTTGCTACAAAAGGAACAATTCCGTCTGCTTCATACGTAAAGAATTTTAATCCGCCAATCCAAAGGAAAACGATTACAATTCCGGCTCGAATGGCGTTTTTGCCTACTAAATCAAGATTTGCGATTGTGTTTACAATAGTATTTTTCATTGCTTTGTTTTTTAAGTTATTTGTTACTACAAAGCTAGGTTGAGAAATACGCTCAGAAAATGGATGAATGGGGATATTACATAGACAAATCTGCCACGATAGATATTCCGGTTGTTTTCCTGAAAGTTTGAGGAGAAACTTTGGTCATTTTTTTAAAGAATCTGCTAAAGTAAAATTCATCCTGAAATTGTAAAGCAAAGGCAATTTCTTTAATGCTTAACCGCGTGAGATGCAGATGTTTCTTTGCTTCAAGAATTAATCTTTCCTGAATCATTTGAGAAGGCGTTTTATTGAAACGTCTGCTGCATTGTTTGGTAAAATTATTTGGAGTCATGGCAAGCAAAGACGCATAATCACTTGGTTTATGGAGTGTCAGAAAATTTTCTTCGAGTAATTCCCTAAAGTGATCCATTTTTTCATCTTTAAGAATCTCCTGCTTTTTAATGCTTTTCGTTTTTATACTGCTGGACTTCGCCAGAAAAAGTTGAAGATAAGCCCGTAAAACAATTTCCGAAGGTGGATTTTGCTTCAATTCAGTTATAATCTGCTCGATTAACTCAGCATATGACTGATGTTCTGCAGGTATTAATTGTATCGATGGCTCAAGATAAATATTATTAAAAAGCAAACCGTTGCAGGCCACTTCATTTCTGTGATATTCAATGCAATAAAAATCACCGTGAAATTGTAATGTTTTAAAAGTTAATGGTTTAGTTGCTTTTATATGAATGGATTGTTGTGGTGTCGAAAACAGTAGGACAGGGGCAGTAAACGGAAACGAGGCGAAATCTGCATGATAAATTCCTTCGCCTTCACTAATAAACAAAACGGTATACTCGCTAAACTGAAGTGGTTTATCGAAAGCATTATTTTCAGATGTTTCAATTCCCAACAATAATGTTCCATTTTCAGAGAATACCTTATTCATATTTAGAATTTATTTTAAGACTATTAGATTCAATTATGGTGTAATTAATTTTCTATTTAGTAATCGAATCAATTATTTTTTCCCGGTGACTTAATCCCCAGTTTACAAGAGTTTCTGTTACAGGCAAAACCGATTTTCCGTATTCTGTAATCGCGTAAACAACCGTAACAGGTTTTGTTTCCTGAATGGTTCGGCTAACAAGTAAATTGATTTCCAGTTCCTTCAATTCTTTGCTTAACATCTTGGCCGAAATACCATCGATTTCGCGCTGCATTTTCTTAAAATGAATTACCTGATTGGTTCTGTTGGTTAAGAAACGCAAAATCATCAGTTTCCATTTGCCTCCCAAAACATCAAGACTATCGCGCATTGCCATAAGTTCTTCAGAACAATTGGCTTCGCGAAATACTCCGTTATCATTAATTTTTGCCATACTAGTTTCTCTTAGGTAACCGGTTACCATGTGTTAACCTATAGCAAAAATAAAGTATTGCCGTTATACATTTGTATAATAATGACATAAATATGAGAGCAATTGTATTACAAAATAGCGGTGAATTTCTATTGGAAGATTTAGCTATTCCGCAACCAAAGGATTCTCAGATTCAGGTAAAAATTATGGCTTCAGGTTTTAATCCTGTAGATTATCAAATGACAGATCATGATGCTTCTGAAAAAAAGCTGTTGCATTCTCCAATTCTAGGCCGTGAATTCTCCGGAATTGTAACCGCTTTGGGAGAAAATGTAACGCAGTTTAAAATAGGCGACGAAGTTTTCTCAGGCTCCGGAAGTATGGGATCTAACGGAACTTACGCAGAATATATTTGTATTCCCGAAGCAATTGCAATGCTCAAGCCTGATACTATTTCTTTTGAAGAAGCCGCAGCACTTCCATCGGCGGGACTTACAGCTTTACAAAGTATTAATCGTATGCAGGCAAAAGTTACAGATTCTATTTTTATTAGCGGCGCTGCGGGTGGAGTAGGAAATATGCTCGTTAAGTTATTACTCGCCAAAGGATATAAAAATCTGATTGTTACAGCCGGAAATGAAAATAGTATTGCATCATTATTATCCCTCGGAATAAAACCTGAAAAGATCATTAATTACAAAAAACAGGATGTATACGAAACAGCTTTGGCTTTAAACAATTATAAAACGTTTCCTTTAATAATTGATTTGGTTGGAAATGAAATCGCAATTGTTGCAACCAGTCTTTTGCAAACGAACGGAATTTATGTTGATGTAACAAGTTTTTCTACATCAGATTCTCGTGAAGCATTATTTAGCAAAGGCGCAACAATTTTGAATATCTCTAATTATGCATACGGAATTGAAAAAAACTACGCCTATTATAAACAAGGTTTACAGGAATTAGCAATCTTATTGCAACAAAAGTTAATTACACCTCCAACCATAGAAATTATGGGAAAACTTGAAACTGCTACAGTTCTAAAAGCGCATACTAAACTTCGTGAGAATAAAACCGAAGGAAAGAAATTAATAATGCAGATAGCTTAGTTATTACTTCTTGTTTACCAAAATTTCTCTGTGCCTAAATTCGTATGCCAGAAACTGTCAGGAAATTTTAATCCGGCTCCAATGGCTCTGTCCATGCAGGCATGTGCAAGTAATATAATGCCAACCAGCATAAGAGTGCGGTTTTCTTTGGCTAGACCAATAAGTCCGATGATAACTGCAGTTCCTTTAAAATGAACGATGTTATACGAAACTGATCCAACCGCCGGATTTATAAGATAACCAATCATACCAAAATCTGGAAGCAAAAGCAAAACGGGAAACCACCACCATTTTAGATTAAAACGTGAGAATAAATAGATACAGCCCAGAAACATAATTAGTTCTTCGATTTGAATTAGAATTTCCATACAATTTGTTTTTTAGTTTAATAAATTATTTCAAAACAAATGTATGTTGGTGTTTGCTGCTAGAATTGTATCAAAACGAAATCACGTTACAGGATTGCAAATGTCCTGCTGAAATTTGAGGTATTTAGTGGGAGTAAGATTGATGTAATGTTTAAAATCATGTATCAGCTGACTTTGATCATAATAACCGCATTCGGCTACAACATCAAACCAATCTATTTTTGAATTTGTTGTAGCCAGTTTTTGTAACAGATCAATCGTTTTCAAAAATCGTTCATATCTGCTGACTTCTTTGGCAGAATAACCAAAATGTTTTTTATGATTGAGTTGCATATTGCGCTCCGTCTGGCTGTTTTGGCTTGCAACAGATTTTATCGAATTTAAAGTTGGCTCCTTAAAATTGGCTAATTGTTCGGCGATTTTATTCCGATGCTTTAAATACGGCTCACAAAAATTCAGAATGTGCTTTACTCTTAGATCAACATCATTTATTTTGCTGAGCTCATGCCACAAAAGAGGAAAACAATCTTCATTTAATAAATCATCAGGATTCATTGGTACATGTTCTGCCATACAAACATTGCCGAAAAACCGATAAAAAGCATCATCTTTAAAATTGACCGTCAATATTTCTGCATTGGGAGGCAGGGAGTACTCAAATGCTTGCTTTATTGGCCCAAGCATTAGGTATTTATCGATTTCTATTTGCGTATTTTGTTTGGTATGAAAAGAAGGTTTTGCGCCAAAATTGAAAATCATTATTGTTTGAAAAGAAGGTAATAATGTTTTGGTAATAGTTTCATTCGACTTATTTTCGGCAAAATAAAAATGAGAAAAAACCTGTTCAAAAACTTCGGGAACGGCTATTCTAAAGGTATTGTATCCGGGATTATTTTCTTCTGTTTTCATTCTATAAAATATTACCTGTAAATTTGTTTTCGGTTATAAATCTACAAATAAATAAGTCTTTATCTAACAATGAATAATTGCTAAATAAAGACTTACTTAAATTTGCAAATCTTTTCGGATTTACAAAGTGATATATTGAAATATTTTTATTTTTCCTTATATAAAATAATAGTGGCTTTATACCCTTTACCAACATTCCATTGGCTATTTTCTATGACTTTACCTTCATCATCAAAAACCTGAAATTCAGCTGTATTTGGCGAAGCAGAACCTTCGTTTAAAGCTTCAAAATCAATTTTATTCATTCCTTTTACCAAAGTAATTTTGAATCCTTTAAACTCTCCAACCAAACTCACTTCCGGTTCAATAACTTTGTCATTCAGGTAAACTCTAATTTTATCACCATCTACAAAAGCCGCATCACGATAACGAACTGTAGAAATAGTTGAATTGGTTACAAAACCGCCTAAATATTCATTTCGTCTGTAAAAAATACCTTCAACGTTGGCTTCCTTTTTATATAAATTACTATTATTAAAAAGTTCTTCCGGATTAATTTTTAAAACCGTTGGCTCTTTTACAGGCGGTGCATCCGGTGGAGTTTCTTTGGGTGGTATAACTTCTTTATTTTCAGGAGTTATAGGCTTTATTGGAGTGAATTTACTATTACCTTCTTGTGCAAATCCTTGTAAGGATGCAGCGGTCATAATAATTAAGAACACTATTTTTTTCATACTTTTTGTATTAGTAAATGCAAATTAATTTTAAACTAAACGTATTAACGTTTATTAATAAACATCTAATTATTGTATTTATTGCATTTTAGACACTTGATTGTTAATTTTTAAATTCTCCTTCAAATACAGTAACAGCCTCTCCGTAAATCAAAACCTTGTCTTATTAATATTTCTTTATTGCTTTTCAGAATTAAATTCAAATTAATCTATTTTGTATCCGTCTTCAGCAAAAGTTTCTGGCTCAGTATCATTTTCATCATAATCTTCTGTAAGATCATCGTCAAGATCATTTGCTTCTAAATCATCATCTTCTTCCAAATCATTTTCATCATCAAGATCTTCCTGATCATCTCTTTCTATTGCATTAGAAAATTCAGTATCCAGATTCTCACCTTCATTTAAAAGTTGTTCTTCTTCAAATTCATTTTCTTCAGTAATATGTTCTTTTTGATACTGATCTACATAGCTTTGATTATCCTGTGTGAAATTATTTTCATCCTGATCGTAATTTCTGTTGTTATCTGTTGTCATACTATTTTTTCTTTAGATTAATTTATCACTTCTTCGAAATTTATTCATTTTATAAATTCTACTTATTCAAATTTAGACAGATGTGCAGCAAAATCTATTATACTATTATGGCTGCCATTTATTTAATTTTAATGTTATTATTGAATTAAAGCAATTGATTTTAGGCTGAAGTCTTATAATAATTTAAATAACAAAGGTCTTTGAATTTTTCAGCTTAACAAATGGCAGTTTCAAGTCTAATTTTGCACGCTTCGGATAAATAGTAATTTTTAAGCCTGTATAGTGACCTTACCTTTGGCAAAGAAATTAGAAATGATTTTATTAACTAAATTTTTATACATCAAATGGAAAATTCAATTCAACAAGGAAAAGTAATTTATAGTGGATCAACACTTACTACAGGTGGTCGTGAAGGTGCTTCAAAAAGCTCAGACGGTCGTTTAGATATCAAGCTTACATCTCCGGGAGCAAAAGGCGAAGGTACTAATCCGGAACAATTGCTAGCCGCAGGATGGTCAGCCTGTTTTTTAGGCGCTATGGGAAAATCTGCAGCAGCAATTAATGTAAAACTTCCTCAGGATTCAAGCATTAATACTATAATAGATTTGGTATTATCTGAAACAGAAGGGTATAGTTTACAGGCACACCTTAATATTAGCCTGCCGGGCATAGATCGTGAAACTGCAAACGCTATTGCCGAAGCTGCACATCTTATATGTCCTTATTCTAAAGCTTTACATGGAAATATAAAAGTGGAGACCAATATTTTATAATTCAATAAAGTAAAAAGTAAAAAAAGCAACCATCAACTGTCTTAATAAATAACCTATTAAGATAGTTGATGGTTGTATTTTAGCTATGATGCTATTATTAAAATAAACACCAATTATTTGGGCAGTTTAGAAAGAAATGCAGCTATATCTGCACCAATTTCTTTATAATGTGTTTCAAGAGCAAAATGTCCGGTTTTATAAAATTTAACCGTAGCATTTGGGTTATCGCGTTTATAGGCTTCGGCTCCTGCAGGAAGAAAATATGGATCCTGATTACCCCAAACGGCTAATAGCATTGGTTTTTTATCTCTAAAATAAGCCTGGAATTTCGGATAAAGAGCAACATTTGTTCTGTAATCTTTTAAAAGGTCAAGCTGAATTTCTGCATTTCCCGGACGATCTAAAAAATGCTGATCTAAAGTATACGTTTCAGGTGCAATAAGTGAAGGATCAGAAACGCCTTCGTGGTACTGAAACCAGGTTGATTCTTTAGTTACAAAAGTTTTAAGTACATCTCTGTTTTCTTGTGATGGATCTTTCCAATATTTCTGAATAGAATTCCAACCCGTACTCAATCCTTCTTCATAGGCATTCCCATTTTGGGATATTATACCCGTAATTTTTTCCGGATTGGCAAGAGCCAGTCTGAAACCTGTTGGTGCGCCATAATCAAACACATAAAGAGCAAAACGTTTTAAACCAAGTTGATCGATAAAGCCTTGCATTGTATTAGCCAGATTATCAAAAGTATATTCGAATTTAAGATGATCCGGAGCGTCTGAAAAACCAAAACCAGGTAAGTCAGGTGCTATAACGTGATATTTTTTGCTCAGAATTGGTATAAGGTTTCGGAACATGTGGGATGAAGTCGGATATCCGTGAAGTAATAATAGTGTAGGGGCATCTTTAGGACCCGCTTCACGATAAAAAATAGTAAGATCGTTGACCTTTATGGTCTTATAATGAATTGCCTCAGCTTCAGTTGCTGGTGAAGCTTTTTTTGCTTGCGCATTTACCAAAATTCCGGGTAGAATTACAATAAGTAATGTTGCTACCGATTTAATTATATTTTTCATATTATCAATTGTTTAATACAAATTTACATCCTATATTTGATACTCAAAAACGATTTATTGTGATGCGATTAATCACTAATTATGATGATATGAATAGTAATGATCTTAAAATATTTGAAGCTGCAGCAACACTCGGAAGCTTCACGAAAGCCGCAGAGGCAACTTTTACCGTGCAATCTAATGTTACGGCCAGAATTAAAAATCTTGAAGAGGAATTTGGAGCGGAACTTTTTAGAAGAGTTTCCAGAAAAGTTGTACTTACTGAGGCAGGGGAGACACTCTTGCTGTATTCTAAAAAAATAGGACGTTTATTGGATGATGCAAAAAGTGATATCCATAGTGTTGAACATATTAACGGAACGATACGAATTGGATGTATTGAGACGACAATGGCGCTTAAAGTTCCGGAAATTATAAGCAGTTTTGGAGAACTTTATCCTGGGGTTGAGCTTGAGTTTCATTCTGAAATGTTACCAAAACTGATTCGGGATGTTCTTGACTATAAACTTGACGCAGCTTTTGTTGTAGCGCCAATGAATATTCCCGGTTTAGAACAAATTACTGTTCGGGACGAGCAACTTGTTATAATTGCTGCCAAAGATGCCACTAAGCTAACTGATATATTAAAACAAGATCCTTTAAAAATTGTTGTTTTTGATCAAGGCTGTTTTTTCCGGGCACGACTCGAAACCTGGCTGGGCTCAAAAGGAATACTGCGTTATAAAAGTACAGTCCTAAATTCAATAGAAGGAATTATCAATTTTGTTGAAGCAGGTTTGGGAATCAGCATACTTCCGGCAGAAGTTATAAACCTGTATTATAGCAATCGAAATATAAAGACCTTTCCTGTAAGCAAAGAATTATCTACGATGACTACATTGCTAATTTACAGAAACGATGAACAGCCTTCTAAAGCTTTAAATGCTTTTTTAGATCAGTATCGATTGGATGGTGTTAAAGAATGATGTAACGCCAAAAAAAATCCACATCAAATTACGATGTGGATTTAATATTTTTATAGAAATAAATATTTTTTAATTATCACAGAAATCACCAATTTGCTTCAAATGTCTTTCTGTTTGATATTTATTAAAGTTATCCCATTTTGGAGGAAAATTTGTTTTTTGTCCGCACATAGAATCCAGACAAACATTGTTGTCTTTATATAAATCATGTAAGACAGCCAGAATTTTAAAGAAAAATTCATCTAACATTACAATCGCTTCAAACTCTGGTTTTAAAGTGTTGTAATTAGAGTTTGATGGATTTAATAATTGTAATAAATCTAAAACTTCTTTCTTTTCTTCTTCATTAATTTCAGTTGCATAACCCATTTTTAAAGTTTTAAAAACCAGGTTATTCCAAGCTTTGCTGTCATGTCCCCATTTTACATCAGGAAGATTTAACGAATGCTCGCAAATAAGGATTATAGAAAAAAGAACATCATTTAAGTATTCTGCTGGAAATTCATCAAAGCTTCTGAATTCAAAACCACTTTGGTACATTTTTTCCTGATTAAAATCAAGACCAACCTCTGATAGCATTTCGTATTCCATGTCAGCTTCAATCTGGTCGCGCCACCAAATGTTTTCTTCTTTTTCAAACTTTAGCAGTTTTCTAAAATCATCAACATTATAGGTTAAAATTTTACCTTTTGGCATTGCTTTATTATACGTTCCTACGCCAATGTATCGAGACATCGCATTTCGCATAGAACCTAAAGTGAATTTTTTATCTAAACTGTATTTATCGCTTATCACGCCCATAATGTCCGGGCTTCCAAGCGTTGCGATGAAAAACGGCTCAAACCATTGCAATAAATAAATGGCGTTGGCGTGTGTTTTTTCAAACTCATTATAATCTACAATTCTGCTGTCTTCTGTTAGCGACGGTAAAGTAATGTGAAAATGATACGTTCCGTTATTAAACAAAACCAGGTTTTCTTGATTGGTCATAAACATATTAAGACCATTATTGTAATCAGGAAAATTTAATTTTCCATTCAATACAGATGATTCATTGATTTTATCAAGAAATAACTTTTTGGTAGCTTTTAGTTCATTGCAGGAATCTTCTATCGTTCGGTTTTCAAAATATTTAGTTACGAATTCAATAGAATCTCCATCAAAATGTACAGAACCCATCGTTTTATTTCTTTGGGTAATCATACTCTGAATATTATACGGCTGATCTTCAAGGAAAAGTTCCATGATTGATTTTCCAAGATATTCAGGGTTTTCAAGTGGTTGCGCGATTACCTCACCATTTTCTGTATCAACCAATGGTTTTATCGGCGATAATGTTTTGTGTTGGTAATTAATGTCCAGTTTTTCCAGTGAATGACTGTTCATCATTCGGCTCACTTTGTAGTTTTCATTCAAACCAAAAGCTTTCTTTAAAATAGGAGCAAGGCTTTCCGGTTTATAGCATTTTCTGTAGTCAATACTATATTTTTCAAAACCAATTTTTTCTTGTATAAACTCACCAGAAACTATTAGGGATTCTTCAAATTGCATATAGGTTTCGTTTTCTAATCCAATTCCCCAATAATATTTTTTTGTCTGATTGTCTTTCATTTATACTTACTTTCTTTTTTTAAGGTTATTATAGTCTTGTAAAGGCATTATTTTTTAATCGAAATAGGAATCTAATTAGTTAAAATTAGAGTCAAAAAACCTTATAACGGATTAAGCATAATTGTTGCCTCCACTATAAAAGTTTCTTATTTACTTTTAAAAATATAGGAATTTATATTTTAGAAATTTTGTACTTGTATCGACTTAAAAATGAATTAAAAAGTAAAGTTTATATTGGGGTAATAAAATTTACTATTGTTATTAATCACTTTTATATCAATAATTTAAGCAGGAGAGTGGCTAAAGCACAACTTTTGCAACCCTTATTTTTTCTAAGTTGCAAAAGTAGTGTATTATTATGTTATTTGCAAGTGCTTAACAAGTTGATAATCAATATTTATTTTTGAATGTTAGCCCGATTTAGTCAATTGTCTTTTATTCGTGATAATAAAAGACATGAGAGGAATATAACTCATCATTCCACCAATCTTTTCTAACTTCTGAAAAATAATTATAATTCAGCTTTCCAGCTTGAGACTGCAGCGGATACACCACTTTGCCATTTTCGCGATACGCTTTATGCAAATCGGTTTCGGGAACAACCGGAACAATATGTCCGGAGAGTCCTCTTATTTTTCTTTTGGCACAAATTATTCCAATTCCGCCGTTTTCATTTACTTTATTTTGCATTTCATCAAGATCAAAAAATCTTTTCCAGCCAAAACTGGCTCCCCATTGCAAAAACCAATCGTGTATTGCGCTAGAGTAAATGCGATCTACCATTTGCTCAAAAACAGGTTCTACTTCCTGTCCATTTAATACTTTTTCAAGAGATTCATCTGTCCACCAAACCGTTGGAAGATATACTTTAGAGAAATAACAATAATCGTAAGAGTACACGTTGCAATAAGTATCTTCTACGGTTTTTTGATATCTAAGATTGTTTTCAACATCTAATTTATCAATAAGTCGGTGAATGCTTTCTTTTTTACTCGCAACATTGGTCAAATCTCTAAACGGAATGCTGGAATCCGCGATAGGTTTTTCTTTCATTTCCATAGAATCTAATCGAGATTCCGGATCTGGTAATAGATCGGCTTTCTTAATTTGACTATTCGGTATCGGATTATCATCCAAAGGTACCGATGCTACTGATACGGTAAATTGTTCCATCTTAACTACTTAAAATTATTCGGTCATACGTTATAAAAACTGTCCATTGGCACAACGTAATCTTATCAACCAAAAAGTAAATATAGTTATTTAACTTTCTAAAGGCTTACGAATAAAGACAAATTATAGAAAAAATATGTTACAAATAAATTTAACTGTTTATTGCAATTTTTTATCTTTTTGTCTTTTTGCAACTGAAGGCTGTTCAAAATAAGAAGTAAGTTCTAACGAATAAATGACGCTTGTAATCTTCCATTTTCCATCTCTTTTAATTAAAGTCAGGTATTTGCTGCCCCAATTTGTCATTTTGTTATTGGCCCAAAAACTATAATCCATTGTTACTGATGCGACAGTTCCATCTTCAATAATATGAATGTTATCAAATTTATCTTCAGTAGATTGATATCGGAACAAACTTCTTAAAAAACCTTTATAACTTCCTGAAAAGTAATTGCTTCCTGCTTTTTCAATCCCTTTTGTTTCAATTTCTTTATTTTGAGATTTTTCCATAAGCGCTGCACACCAGGTAACAGTTCCATCATTAAATAAATCATAGAATTTTATTGAATCTCTTTTTATAACGCTTTCGCTATATTGCTCAATAATGGCATGTATTTCTTTTTTATTATTTGTATTTTTTTGTGCCTGAGTTTGTTGAAAAGCAACAAAAAAGAGGAAAGCCAGAAGTTTTAGATATTTCATTTTCTTGCACTATTAAAGTTTTGCACGATTATTAATCCATTTATACTCAATCGTTAGTCCGTCATAACCGTAAGCATCTGCTCGTGTTTCTTCAATGGCAGTATAACTTACTGGATGAATTGTTCCGAGACGTGCCGCCAATGCGTGATGAACCGCATCAATATATTGGGCTTTGTCTTCTTTTAGATTGGTAGAATCAGAAATTTTAATCGTAAGATGAAAACTTTTTGCGTTTAATTCAGTCAGTGATTCTGAATTTATAAACCACAAATCGTCAGGAATAAACGAAACGGTTACCACTGTAACTTCTGGTTTTTTGTTTAAGACCTTTTTGGTAAGGTCACTAATGATTACTGCTAATTCTTTTGCTAAGGCAGTATCTTCTTTACCGCTTACTTTTAAACTGATTATTGGCATACTTCAAATATTTAAATTAATGAAGTACAAAGCTCAGTATAACAACAAACTTATTTATTGATGTATGTTAAGAGTTTGATCCTGCTTAAAGATTCAGGTTTAATGCCCAAATAAGAGGCAATATGATATTGCGGTACTTTTTGCTCAATATTCGGATAAAGTTTTCTAATCATTTCTAATCGTTCTGCTGCAGAATTTTTCAGGAAAGAAGTTTCTCTTTTGCATTTTCTAATAAAATAATCATCAGATATATACTTGGCAACTTTTAGAAAATTAGCATCTTTTTCGATTAAAGCATGAAACTGTTTATGAGAAATAGAATAAATTTCAACATCCGTCAAAGCTTCTATATTACAGTTGGTTGGCATTTGAGTTAAAAAGCTCGTGTAGGCACTTGCAAAACTATTTTCAAGATAAAAATCATTATTAAATTCACCTTCATTATTCTGAACAAAAGATCGTAATGTTCCTGAAATCACTATGGCAATAAAATCGCAAACAGCACCTTCCTGAATTAAAAATTCTTTTTTCTTTACGTTTTTTATGCGCAGTTCATTCTGAAATTCTTCAAAATGAGCAGCCTTTAGTCCTAAAGTTTCGGTGAATAAAGTTTGTAATGCTTCCATTTATATTTTTATAAAATCTTGAATGTAAAGATACTTCAATAGCCGACTCATTTTATGATTTTTTAAATCAACAGATAATAAAAAAAGGCAAACCCAAGAGTTTGCCTTTTTTATTTAAAAACTTTAGAAGTTCAATAACTATCTGTTTTCATTGTCATCGTTTTCTTCTTCGTCATTTGTAATCTCGAATCCTGCTTATTTGTAATTTGCTCAGGATTTGAATTGTTTTCTGACTCCACATTTTTATTGACTTCAGGATTTTTAAAATCTTCGATAAATTCTTCCTGATATTGAAATGGATCTTCGTCTTTCGCATAATTATCATTATCGATAAGCGTATTTTGCTCAATAGAATCAGGATCACTTTCACCAAATTCTAATGGATCCTCAGAAGTAGGTTTCTGTTGAAACTGTTCCTCGTTTCTAATATAACTTCCGTCAATAAGTGTATTTTGATCAATATAATCAGGATCTGTCTGACCATATTCGTGGTTGTTTTGCTTTTCCATAATATTGTTTTTTTAGCGTATTTATTATTTTTAAAGTAATTCAATTTTGTTCTTATTTTGAATTACGTAATTTTATTGTATTACAAATTTAGTTTAGACGGCTGTAAAACTTCTTACAGAAAAATAAAGTATAATTGCATAATTAATAGCTGGTTCATCAAACAACTTAAAAATTGATAGACAAATGATAAAATTTAACTATGCTGATTTTGAAGTAGTAAAGAGTATTGCTTTAACGTTTCCGAATACTGAAGAAGGAATTTCACACGAAGGAACACCATCTGTAAAAGTTCGCGGAAAATTAATGTGCCGACTTCATGACAGCGGTGAGTTTATTCCCATTCGGCTTGATTTTGAAATACGGGACAAATACTTAGACAGTCATCCGGAAATTTTCCATTTACCCGATCATTTTAAGGCGTATCCGTACATTTGTATGTGGCTGCATAATTATGACCGAAAATTATTAACTGAAATTCTTGAACTAAGCTGGAAAGGACTTTCAACTAAAAAACAAGTGATTGAATATGATGAAAGAAAAGCTGCAAACCAGTAAAGTTGATTGTATTGAAAAACGAATCATTTGACAATTATCAGAAATTTAAAAACAGTATTTTTACGTACAATATTCTACTATTCAGGTAATTTTTTAAACATAAAAGAATGGAAAACCAAGGCGCATCGGTTGTAATTAATCATCATATTGTAAATGGAAAACAACAGCAATATGAAGACTGGCTTAATGAAATTGGTCCAATTTGCAGAAGTTTTACAGGTTTTATCGATTGGCAGATTATCCGTCCAATTCCTAACCTAACTTTTAATTACACTATAATTATACGATTTGATACCATCGAAAACCTAAGAAACTGGATGGAATCGAACGAAAGAAAAATTCTTATTGAAAAAGCCAGACCTATTTTTTCCGGAGATGATAAATATCTCATTAGGTCAGGATTAGAATTTCTATTTGATTCTGAAAATGAAAACAAAAAGATCCCGCCCCGATGGAAACAGTACTTGGTTACGTGGTCTGCCATTTATCCGTTATCACTTTTAATTCCGTTAATTGTACTGCCCGTTTTAAAAATATTACACTTTCCTGAAAACAGGTTTATTAGTTCATTTTTTGTTTCCGGCTGTGTGGTTTTTATAATGGTTTTCCTGTTGATGCCCAATTATACAAAATTGATTAAAAAATGGCTTTACAAATAATAGATAAAGCGCCAGAATCAGCATAAAGGTTTTGTGTAAGGCTAAAAAATAAATGTCATACATTTGTTATACTTCCTAATTCAAAAAAAGTAAAGCACGAGATATGTACGATATAATTTTCAAACATCTTGAAGAAAAAGTCACCTTAACACAAACGGAAAAGGAAATTATAAAGACTTTTTTTAAACCTAAAAAACTAAAGAAAAAACAATTTCTTTTAGTTGAAGGACATGTTTGTAAATATATGGCTTTTGTTAGTAAAGGTCTCTTGAAAGCTTATAATATCGACGACAAAGGCAATGAACATATCAATCAGTTTACACCAGAAGGTTGGTGGACATCAGACATGAGCAGCTTTTTTAGAGGAGAAAATGCCTTTTATAGTATTGATGCCATGGAAGATACAGAAGTGCTGTTAATCACCAGTGAGGATTTTGATAAGCTAACCGTTCAGGTTCCTGTAATGGATCGGTATTTTCGCTTGCTTTTTCAAAACAGCTTAATCACAAAAGAAAGAAGATTAATCAGTTCATATACTCATACAGCAGAAGAAAAATACAGGTACATTTTAGAAAATAATCCTGATCTCATCAAACGTATACCGCAAAATCTGCTCGCTTCTTATCTTGGACTTTCGCCTGAAACTCTTAGCCGACTTAAAAAAAATGTAATTGCTGCGCAGAAATAATTGATTTAGATCAATCGAATTTCTTGTTTTACGTCATCGCTAAAGATTAACATTAAAGGTAATTTTGATAAAAAATAATATATCATGGATTCTCAAAAATTATCTGCAACACAATCAACAGAAAATATAGCCTTAGTAGTTGGAGCAACCGGTATTTCCGGAAGCAATCTTGCCTCAAAATTAATAGAAAACGGATGGAAAGTTTTCGGACTTTCCCGCAGTCCCAAGAACGATATTGAAGGACTACAATCCATTGCTGCTGATTTGCTTAATGAAGAATCGTTAACCATTGCTTTAAGTAACATATCGCCAACTCATGTATTTTTTACAACATGGATGCGAAACGATACAGAAGATGAAAACATTAGAGTTAACAGTTTGATGATTCGAAATTTACTGAACGTAGTAGCAGTTAAAAAATCCGTACAACATGTTTCGCTTGTTACCGGTCTAAAGCATTATTTAGGACCTTTTGATGCCTATGCTACAACCGGTACTTTACCGGAAACTCCATTAAGAGAAGAACAGCCAAGATTAGATTTAAAGAATTTTTATTATGCACAGGAAGATGAAGTTTATGAAGCTGCGGCCAGAGATGGCTTTACCTGGAACATACACAGACCACATACTTTAATTGGCAAAACGATTGGAAATGCCATGAATATGGGAACCACTTTAGCAGTTTATGCCAGTAT
The DNA here is from genome assembly GCF_004362015.1 of Flavobacterium chryseum. GTDB lineage: Bacteria > Bacteroidota > Bacteroidia > Flavobacteriales > Flavobacteriaceae > Flavobacterium. The sequence goes on along the minus strand of NZ_SNWW01000002.1, from coordinate 145,114 downwards.
TTGCAAGCAAGAAGGAAGTCCGTTTATCTGGCCGGGTTCTGATGCACAATGGAATGGTTTATCTGATGTTACCGATGCAAAAGTGCTGGCAGATCAGATAATTTGGGCAGCAAATAATCCCCAAGCTCATAATTTAGCTTTTAACATTACAAACGGAGATGTTTTTAGATGGAAATGGCTATGGACGAAAATTGCAGAATGGTTTCAAATTGAATTTGAAGGATACAACGGCACTGTAAAGCCACTTGAAACGGTACTAAATGATAAGAATGCTATTTGGAAACAAATTGCAAAAGAAAATCAATTAATTGAAGATGATTTAGGTCAATTAGCATCGGCATGGCATACAGATCTTGACCTGGGACGACCTTTAGAAGTCATGACCGATATGTCTCGAAGCAGAAAATTGGGTTTTTCAGTTTATAAGAACACAAAAGATTCTTTTTTTGAATTATTTGAGCAACTTCGAAATGATAAAATAATTCCTTGATTTAAATCTCACGATTTCTCGAAGAACGAAATAAGCTTCTCAACTAATTTTATTTTAAATATCAATACTAGTTTAACAAAATAGCGAAATAAAATAAAAATGAAAACGACATAATTCTTAATTATTTGATTTAAAGTATTTTATAGTTATGGTATATTCATTGTTTATTACTAAATTTAATAGTTGTTTTTTTGGGTCTTTTATAAACTCAAAAAAAATCAATTTGTTAATAACCGATTAAAATATAAACATGGAAAATTTTAAAGCTATTGATAGTTTGTTTGTAGAGGAAAGTCAGATTCCCCAAGAATATCAAATTTCAGAAATTCATCAAAGAGAATATTTACTAAATGGTAAATTAGTGCCGTGGAATGGCGACGTAACAGAAGTTTTTTCTCCCGTTTTTATTAATGGTGCAGACGGACTTAAACGCAAACTGGTTGGAACAATACCGCACACTACTGCCAAAGAAGCAATGGAATCATTAGATGCAGCAGTTGCAGCTTACGACGAAGGACAAGGAGTTTGGCCAACAATGAGCGTTGAAGACAGAATCAAGTGCATGCAGAAATTTGTGTACTTAATGATTCAGCAACGTGAACTTGTTATCAAACTGTTGATGTGGGAAATTGGAAAAAGTCTTCCTGATTCAACCAAAGAATTTGATAGAACTGTAGAATATATTAATGCTACGATCGATGCCTTAAAAGATTTAGACAGACAGTCTTCTCGTTTTGAAGAAGCGGAAGGGGTTTTGGCTCAAATTAGAAGATCTTCACTTGGAGTTGTTCTTAGTATGGGACCATTTAATTATCCTTTAAATGAAATCTTTACGACTTTGATTCCGGCACTTATAATGGGAAATACCATTTTATTCAAACTGCCTAAACACGGAGTTCTTGCACATTATCCATTATTGAATGCTTTTAAAGAAGCATTTCCTCCGGGAACAGTAAATACACTATATGGAAGAGGAGCAGAGATTATTTCTCCGTTAATGGAAAGTGGAAAAGTGAATGTATTGGCTTTTATTGGCTCAAGTAAAGTAGCAAATGGCTTAAAGAAATTGCACCCAAAAGCAAACAGACTGCGTTCGATATTAAGTCTTGATGCAAAAAATGCTGCCATTGTAACCAAACACGCAGATATAGATGTTGCTGTAAGCGAATGTTTACTGGGTTCATTGTCTTTTAACGGACAACGCTGTACTGCATTAAAATTAATTTTTGTGCAGAAAGAAATTGCAGATGAATTTGTTCAAAAACTTAGTGATGCCGTTGCCGCGCTTAAACCGGGACTTCCTTGGGATAAAGATGTAAAAATTACGCCACTTCCGGAATTTGATAAACCGGCATATCTTAAAAGCTGTCTTGATGATGCTTTGGCAAATGGTGCAAAAATCATAAATGAAAACGGAGGATATACCAATAATTCATTTGTTTTTCCGTCTGTAGTTTATCCCGTAAACGATAAAATGAAATTATATCATGAAGAGCAATTCGGACCAATTATTCCGGTTGTTCCTTTTGATTCTATCGATGAACCTATCGATTATCAAATCAATGCTTCGCACGGAATGCAGGTAAGTATTTTTAGTGAAGATCCTAAAGAAGTAGCAAGCTTAATTGATCCGTTTGTGAATTTGGTAAGCCGTGTAAATATTAATTGCCAGTCACAACGCGGACCAGACGTTTTTCCGTTTACCGGAAGAAAAGACAGCGCAGAAGGAACATTATCAATATCAGATGCATTGCGTTCATTTTCAATTCGTTCGTTGGTTGCAACTAAAGCTACAGATGCCAATAAAAAATTATTCAATTCAATAGTTAGAGACCACGATTCTAACTTTTTAAGTACAGATTATATATTTTAAACTAAAACAAGCAATTGTAGACAAATTGCCTTAAATAGTAAAAGGGTAGAAGACAAATGTTTTCTACCCTTTTTCATTGTAACTAAATTGAATTGGTAAGTTACTTCAAAAAAATGATAATTCAGTTGAAAGCAATCACTAAATACTTTAATTAAAATAAAATTGTTATTATAGTATCATATCACTGATATTTCATATGAAATATATTGACATTTATTAAGTTTTTGTTCAATTTAAAAACAGGAAATAAAAACTTTTTGATGGCAACAACATAGATTTTAGTTGCAATTTTTACTTCAATTTTTTATTATTTCTATTGCATATTCGAGTTTTATTTATTTACTTAGATATAGGTTTTTTTAAAGAAAGAGGAAATTTACCTGATTTTTCCAAGACAAATGCCTGGAATTTCACAGCTTAATTCTTTATTTAAGCATTTAAAAAGCAGTATTAAATTAATGAAGTCTGCTTGAAATAAAGCTGTTAAAAAGAAAGACCTTTAAACTGATATTTAAAAATAAAAAAAAGCAGTTATGCTTTTTTTAAAGATATACGCCCCAATGAAGTTAATAGAAAATAGTAACCTTTTTCAAACCATTCTTGACTCTTGTTCAGATAGTATTGCTGTACTACAGTCTGTAATTAATGACAAAGGCAGAGTAGAAGATTTTTCGATACTTTTACTTAACACCTGCGCAATTAATACAATTGGAGATAGAGAATATAATGGAAAACTTTACAGTGAAGTTTTTCCAATGGTGAAGGAAAGTGGTATTCTTGAAAAAATTATCGAGGTTGCTGAGACTGGTGTTACTACAAATTTTGAATGCTCATACTCAGCTGAAAACTTAAAAAACTGGTTCCAATTTACTGCTATAAAGCAAGATGAACTACTTGTCGTAAACACAACAGACATTACAGATAAAAAGCAATCAGAACTCAACCTTAACACTACACTTGCTGATGCCGAGAAACAAAAACGCCGTCACGATGCTATTATAAACAACACACCCGATTTAGTTTATGCTTTTGACCTGGACTACAAATTTACATATGCGAATAAAGCATTGCTAACAATGTGGGGTAAATCAGAAAGTGATGCTGTTGGAAAAGGCCTAAGAGAAAACGGCTACGAAGAATGGCATGCCCAAATGCACGAAAGGGAAATTGATGAAGTGGTTGCAACCAAAAAAACGGTCAGAGGAACTGTATCTTTTCCGCATGCTGAATTAGGAAGCCGCGTTTACGATTACATTTTTGCGCCGGTTTTTAATGAGAAGGGAGAAGTAGAGGCTGTTACCGGAACAACCCGTGATATCACTGAAATAAAAAGAGCTGAGGAAAAACTTCAGCAAAGCGAAACCCGTTTTCGAAACATGATTGAGCAGGCACCAGTTGCCATGTTGCTTTCCAGAGGCGAAGATGTGGTTATCGAAAGCATCAATAAACCGATGCTGCAGTTTATGAACAAAAAATCTGCAGATGAAGTTTTGGGCAAAAAAATGATTGAAACGCTGCCTGAGCTCGTCGATCAGCAGGCAATACAAATTGTTATCGATGTTCAAAAAACAGGCATACCTTTTAGAGGTGATGAACAGCCGGTTGATTTATTAATTAACGGAAAGCTGGAACGCAGATACTTTAATTTTTCGTATGACTGCATTAAAGAAGCCGAAGGAAGTTCTGCCGTGCTGCACATGGCTGTAGATGTAACAGAACAGTGGTTGGTAAGAAGAAAGATCGAAGAAAGTGAAAAACGTTTCCGTTCCTTAATCGAAGAAGCGCCCGTAGGAACTTGTTTGTATGTTGGACCGGATATGAGAATTGAAATCGCCAACAAAATTATTATGGACCACTGGGGAAGAGGTCCTGAAATAATTGGCAAAAACATGCTTGACGTTTTTCCGGAAGCCATAAATCAGCCATTTCCTGAAATTCTAAAAGAGGTTTACAGAACCGGTAAATTATACGAACAAAAAGGCGCCCGAGCAGATATAATTATTAATGGCGAACTAACTACATTATATTTTGATTTTACCTACAAACCTTTGTTTGATATAAATGGAAATGTCTATGCCATTTTAGATGTTGCTACAGATGTTACCGAACAGGTAAAAGCCAATCGATTACTGCAGGAAAATCAGGATTTTATTCGTAAAATATTTTACACTTCTCCTGTGGCAAAATTGGTATATGTTGGAAAAGACATGATCTTACGCGAAGCAAATGAAAAGATGCTGAGTATATTCGGACGTGACACTTCGATTATAGGAAAACCAATAGGAGAAACGATGCCTGAATTGAAAAATACTGAGTTATTTGAAAAATATAATTATGTGTTAGAAACAGGAGAAATTTATGAAGTATTTGCCGAACGCATTGAATTTGTAAAAGACGGAATATCCTATTTGGGTTATTATGACTACACTTATAAACCGCTTTTTGATGACAATAATAAACCTTACGGGGTAATTTGCATTGCTATTGATGTTACAGATCAGGTTTATGCCAGACAAAAGCAGGAAGAAGCCGAAGCAGGATTAAGAGGTGCGGTCGAATTAGCACAATTAGGAACATGGAGTATAGATGTGGCGACCAACGGACTTACCTATTCAGATCGTCTTATTGAGTGGTTTGGATTCGATCCTGCTGATAACGATTATAACGAAGTTATACCTGTCCTGATGGAGGAAGATAGGGAAAGAGTTTCCAATGCAGTAGCATGGGCGCTTAACCCCGAATCTGGTGGGGTTTATGATGAAGTATATACAGTAGTTCATCCCAAAACAGGACATAAAAGAATCCTGCATGCACAAGGAAAAACCGTTTTTGATTTGGCCGGAAATCCAGTCCGAATGAACGGTACGGCACAGGATGTAACGATACAGCAGGAATTACAAATAGCACTGGAACAGGAGGTACGCATTCGTACAGAAGAGCTTGCTACAGCAATTGAAGAACTGGAAACAACAAATGAAGATCTTGAAAAATCAAACGGCCGATTGCTTCAGTCTAATGAGGAGCTGGCTCAATTTGCCTATATAGCTTCACACGATCTTCAGGAACCACTTCGAAAAATAAGTACTTTTTCTCAAATGCTCGAATCAAGCTTGGGAGAAAACAAAACAGCAGGTGCACAGAATTATATAGACAAAATTGTACATTCTGCAACACGAATGCGAAGTCTGATAAACGATGTCCTGAATTATTCACAATTAGCCAAATCTGAAGAACAATATATTGAAGTTGATCTAAATGAGGTCGTTACAAATTTAATTTCAGATTATGACTTGCTAATTGAACAAAAGAAAGCCAAAATTCATATTGACAAATTGCCTTTTGTAAATGCAAATCCAATGCAGATGACGCAGTTGTTTAGAAATTTGATTGGAAATGCTTTAAAATTCTCTAAAAAAGACCGTGACCCAATAATTTCAATACTTGCTGAACCGGCAGAACTATCTGACATTAATAAAATTCATGCTGGAAATCTAAATGCTGTTTTTTATAAAATTCAGATTAAGGATAACGGAATTGGTTTTCAACCAGAATACTTCGAACGTATTTTTAATATTTTCCAACGTCTGCATAGTAAATCAGATTATGAAGGAACTGGTATAGGATTAGCAATGTGTAAAAAAATTATGCAAAATCACGGAGGAGATATTTTTGCAGAAAGTAATTTTGGAGAAGGTTCCGTTTTTTCAATCATAATCCCCATAAACTTAACAAAACTACTTTAGAATTTACGGAGAAGATTACAAACATAATTATCATAATTATAAAACTTAAAAGTCCACTTTTAAGTTTGTAACTCTTACTGAATTAGAAGAGTTGTATATTTTAATTATTTAATAAAAGCTAAAATATCTTTATTGATTGTTTCTGCCTCTGTCGTTGGCATCCCATGAGGAAATCCTGGATAAGCAATTAATTTTCCGTTTTTCAAAAGTGCAGCAGCCTTCGGTGCCTGATTAAAAGGGACTATCTGGTCATCTTCTCCATGCAAAACAAGAACTGGTATCTCTAAACTCTTAAGATCTTCTGTAAAATCTGATTCAGAGAAAGCTTTTATTCCCTCATAATGTGCTAAAACGGAACCCATCATTCCCTGACGCCACCAATTATGTTTAATACCTTCCTGAACTGTTTTTCCTTCGCGGTTCCATCCGTAGAAGGGTATAGGGAAATCATAAAAATATTGTGCTCTGTTAAATCCGGTACCTTGTCTAATTTCATCAAAAATAGATAAAGGCACACCTTCAGGATTTGTTTCAGATTGAATCATTATTGGCGTTACGGCACTAATAATTACAGCTTTTGCAACACGTCCTTTTCCGTATTTTGCAGCATAACGTATAACTTCGCCACCACCAGTAGAATGCCCGATATGTATGGCATCTTTTAAGTCAAGAGCAGCTGTCAGTTCTGCTACGTCCGCAGCATATGTTTCCATATTGTTTCCTTCAGAGCTTTGACCTGAGCGTCCATGTCCACGGCGATCGTGTGCAATAACTCTGTAACCTTGTTTAAGGAAAAACATCATTTGTGCATCCCAATCGTCACTTGACAAAGGCCATCCATGATGAAAAACTATTGGTTGTCCTGTTCCCCAATCTTTGTAATAAATTTCTGTTCCGTCTTTTACTGTAATTGTGCTCATCTTATTTTGGTTTTAGATTAATAAATTTTTAGTAGAAAAGTTCAAACTTCGTAAGTAATTAAATGTAAGTTTTTAATGTACCGGATGTTTCTAATTTCTTTTACAAATTTAGAGCTATAGACAAGAGCTGTCGATTAATCTAGATTAAGAAATAAAAAGCTGTATGATAATTTTATTGAATTGATACACAACTCAAAATAATTCCAGTTGATTATTGGGGCTGTCAGGTCTTTTTTTCGGAGGCTTTGCATCTCCAAAAATAGTTCTTCCGCCATATTGGTGTGATTCATCCCGTTCTCTTTGAATCAGCGCATCAAAGTTAGTATTGGGCGTAAAACTTTCTTCGGCTTTTCTTGAGATTTCAGATAATTTCTGAATAGCATTTATTTTATCACTATTACCAATTTTCGCACGATTAATGGCTCTTTGTAAAGTATCAATAGTTTCATCATAAATTTTTACCGGAACAGGAAACGGATGCCCGTCTTTTCCTCCGTGAGCAAATGAAAAACGTGCTGGATCTTCAAATCGGGTAGGAGTACCGTAAATTATTTCGCTAACCAGTGCTAATGACTGCAAAGCTCTTGGTCCCATTCCTTTTAAAAGCAAAAGTTCTTCAAAATCTTCCGGTTTATTTTCATGCGTTGCCCAGAGCATTGCGCCCAGTCTTTTCATGTTAACATCTTCCATTCTAATATCATGATGTGCTGGCATAGAAAGATACTGCATTTCTTTCATGATTTTTGTTGGAGATTCTTTCGATAATTCTAAAATACCTTCTCTTGATTTTGTAGCTGCCTCAGCAGTAAGGTTTAAAATAGTACCTTGATTTTCGCCGTAAATAAACGTATGAGGTTCATTTATAAAAGACTTTAAATCTGCTGAATGCCAATGGTATCGTCGCGCAGTTTTAGAGTTAGGGTTCATTCCTTGCTGAATAACAGCCCATTGCCCTTTATTATCAACAATAAAATTATGCTGGTACAACTGAAATCCGTCCTGAATGGCGGTGTTATCTACTTTAGCCGTAAGTCTGCTGCAATTGGCGAGATTATTACCGTCAAGTCCTGTTTTTTCACCTACAAACAGAAGTTCTTGTGGCGTAAGCATCGAATGTTTGCCTTTACCTCCGCAGATATATATTCCGAGTTCTTTTGAATGCGGGTTTACAGACTTTTTTAAGGCGCCAAGAACAGAAGTTGTAATTCCGGATGAATGCCAGTCCATTCCCATTACAGCGCCAAAACTTTGAAACCAAAAAGGATTGCTTAGTTTGCTGATTACTTCAGAAGTAGAAAATTCCATTGCAATCGTTTCTACAATTGCAAAACCAAGTTTAGACATTCGTTCGGCTAGCCATAACGGAACATGTCCGTAATGTAATGGGAGATCTGCTGTGCCGGAACGTTTCATCTGAGTTTGTATTTATACAAAAATAGGCAAAAATATTTTTAATAATTTATTGAAATTCAAGCTTTTTAGAAAAGGATTTACTATGAGATTTATACAATCATTTATAAATATCTTAGTGGTATTTTATAACTTTTACAAAAGATTCTATAAGCGTTCATTTTTATAATTCCATTAATTTTATTAGAAATTTAAAACTTATAATTATGAACACAAATAATCAAAATCAGAATAGCACTAAGAAAAGTGGTTCTGATAATCGAAGTGACATGAGAAAACATCAATATAAAGATCATGATGAAGTTTTAACAAACGATGAAAATTATGATGTTGACACGCACAAATTTAAAGGTAAAGAACCTGATTTGGATGACAAGCTAAATAATGAAGAAAAAAAATAACAAATAAAAACGTCTCAAATTTAGAATTTGAGACGTTTTCATTTATACTCTCAACTCTTTTTAATAAGTTTTTTATCCTGTGATAATGTATTAAACTTTTGCTTATAAAAAGAGAATATGGAATAATTGATATCAAATTTTTTAATATTCTTATTATATCTGCCTTAGATTACTAATTTCTTATCTATATTTATTCTTGATTTTTTATTTATTGTAAAAATTTAAAACATTGATTGTCAAATATTTAAAACAACGAAATCGTTGTATAAATCTTGATTTTTAACACATCTTTTCTTTAGTTTATTTTTTAAGTCTAGTTTCGTTATCTCCTTTTTGTAGGAACAAACTAATTAAAAACTAAAATTATGAACAATCAATTACATTTTACTTTTTTAAAAAGAGACAGGTATTGCTATATAATTTGGCTCTTTTTCGCTCTTTTTACTTCCAATTTATATGCACAGCGCGGTTATTATGATGCGCCGTATAAAAGGTATGAAGCAAACTTAGGCCAATTATCAAATGGCGCTACAGTTACTTCCAAATCATATATTCAGGCTGATCTTCAATCAGAAGCATCAAATCAGCAATGTGTAAATATGTCTGCAACCAATGCTACAGTTCAATGGACGCTTACAGAAGCTGCAGACGGACTTGTAATTCGTTATAGCGTTCCTGACGGACAAAGTGCAACTTTGGGCGTGTATAATGGAAGCACAAAAATTACAACGCTAACAGTAACTTCAACTTGGTCTTGGGAATATTTGTGGAGTAACGGAAATCCAAATAATAACGGAATTACCAATCAAAACCCAAGAATGCGATTTGACGAAGTTCGTTATAAACTTCCCAGTAAAATAGCGGCATCCGGAACATTAAGATTAGTAAGAGAATCAGGAAATGTTCATTTGGATTTTGCAGAGATGGAACCCATTCCAACAAGTGTTAGTGCTCCGGCCGGTTCAGTAACGTATACAGGAAACGGAAGCGATCTTCAGATCTTTATTGATGCGAACGGCGGTAAAAAAATATTTATTCCGGTTGGAGTTTACAATGTTAACCGTGAATTGTATTTTGGTGTTGCCAATACTTCATTAATTGGTGCCGGAATGTGGTATACTCAAATTAATTTCACCAATACTACCAGCTTAAATGGAGGATTGCGTGCCAATGCAAGTAACATTTCATTCAGCGATCTTTACTTAACAACCAATTCGGCTTCAAGAAGCAATTCTTATAAAGCTATCAATGGAGTTTTCACAGCTGGTTCGACAGTAAAAAATATTTGGGCTGAACACTTTGAATGTGGAGCCTGGATTGCACAATACAATACTGGAGGACCTGCAATTGCTGATGGATTTACAGTATCGCATTGTCGTTTTAGAAATAATTATGCCGATGGAATTAACCTGTGCAAAGGAACAGCAAATTCGATTGTAGAGCACTGCAGTTTTAGAAATAATGGCGATGATGATCAGGCAATTTGGTCTGCAGACGGATTGGAATGTATCAATAATACCTTTAGATATAATACCTCAGAAAACTGCTGGCGTGCCTGTGGTCTTGCTATTTACGGCGGAAAAAACAACAAAGCTTACAATTTAATTATAAAAGATAATCTGGAAGCGGGTATCAGAGTTAGTAATAATTTTCCCGGAGCGCCATTTAACAATGATGGTATGCACGAAATTCACGATATCACGGTAACAACATGCGGAACTTTTAATGATACTTATAATAATCCTGTAGCGGCGGTAGATATTTTCAGTGCTACTAATGCCGGATCTCAGGTTAAAAATGTTCAGCTTTATAATATCGATATTATAGATTCAAGAAATGATGCGATTTCGATAAGCAAAAGATCAGGAGATGGTATTTATAATCTTAGTTTTAAAGACATAACGGTTAATGGAACAGGGAAGGAATTTCCAAACAATAATGCATTGAACAGAAATTGGGGCAGAGGTTTTTTTGTACTTATAGCAGGCTCTCCCAGCGGAAATGGAACGTATTGTAACATGAATTATTCCAACAGAGGCGGTAATGCTACAGTAAATGAAGAAATCAGTGCAATTGGTTCATTTTCATGGACACAAAGTTCTAACTGTTCAACTACATCAGTTGCCGTTACAGGAGTAACACTTTCACCAACAACAGCTACTTTAAGTGTTGGTGCAACGCAACAATTAACGCCAACAGTTGCTCCGGCCAATGCTACCAACAAAACGGTAAGTTATAGTTCTAACAATACTGGGGTCGCAACCGTCAATTCTTCGGGTTTAGTTACTGCCATTGCTTCGGGAACGGCAACAATTACAGTAACAACTCAGGACGGCAATAAAACAGCAACTGCTGCAATTACGGTAAATTCATCAAATGTTCCAGTAACAAGTGTGAGTTTAAATCCAACCTCAGCATCATTAGCAGTAGGTGCAACACAACAATTAACACCCACTGTTCTACCGTCTAATGCCACTAATAAAGCTGTTAGTTATAGTTCAAACAATACTGCCGTAGCAACGGTTAATGCTTCAGGTTTAGTAACAGCCATTTCAAACGGAACTGCAACAATTACAGTAACAACTGCAGATGGAAATAAAACAAGTACGGCTGCAATTACGGTAACTACGGCAACCGGAAACTATTTTACGATTAAAAATAAATGGACAAATAATTATTTGTATGATGCCGGTGCGAATGTAGGATATGGTGCAACTGTTGTAAACAATAATTACAAATGGGAAAAAGTAGCCGTTGATGCGACCTATTTTATATTAAAAAATGTAGGCACGGGAGATATAATGCATATTGAAAACTTAACAGGAGCGGTACAATGTACTGCAGGATCATCTGGTTGGTGGAGTGCACAATGGTCGAACGAAAATGTTGATGGTACTTGGGTAAGAATTAAAAACAGATGGCAAACGGGCAGTATGATTCATATTGAAAACCTCAACGGTTCTGCTCAATATGCCGGAGGACAAAACAACTGGGAAAGTGCACAATGGCAATTTCAAACTACTTCTACAGCAAAAAAAGTTACTGTTAATGAAGCAGACGTAACAGAGAATAGCATTGCAGTTAGTATTTATCCGAACCCATCAATCAATAATGAATTCAATATTGATTTACCGGAACTAAAAGCAGGTGAGGAGGCAACAATAACTGTTACTGATATTAATGGAAGAAAGGTTTTGGTGAAAAAATTAAATGCATCTGCAAAAATCAATCATAATTTAGCTTCAGGAATATATGTTGTTACCATTAATTCTAATGTTTTAAATGTTTCTAAAAAACTGATTGTTAAGTAATCAATTACAATAATAAAACAACAAAAAAATGCCAGATCAAACGATCTGGCATTTTTATTTAGTTCCCTTTCAGTAAGTTGATGCTGACCGTAGCGATATCAGCATCTGGAAATCGTTTAAAAATTGATTTATCCGGAAATAATCCTGCTTCTGAAGCGACATGATTAAAAACATCTATCTCAATAATATACTGGTCAGAAAAACCGTGAGTGGCATCATAAGCTGTTGCTGGGGTTTTTCCTAAATTACTGGCTGCAAGTTTGGGGTTTATGGTATGCAATTCAATCAGAAGCAAACCAAATTTACGGACATAAGGCGACCATTTTTGTAAATGTTCCAGGAGATTATCTTCTACCAGATTGTTACTGATTCTTTTTCCTCTGTAAGCAAATGCGCCGGTAGAAGTACTAATTCTGTCTTTGTCGATGTTTTTCGGATCTGTCCAAATTCGGTTGTGATCTAAAAAAGTCCTTACATTAAGCAAATCTTTCAGGTCAATATTATAATTTTCCCGCAAGTCATCCGAAAGTACATTTGGGCGTCCAATATCTCCCCAAATTACTTTTGCCCAAATATCTGCTTTTATAAGATTTGCTCTGGTTACTTTTAGCGCCGCCTGATTATAATCTGCCCCGACCAAAAACAACGGATATTCCTCTAGCATTTCTCCGCGTAAAGTTTGCCTGTCGATTACCTCAAAAATGTGCTGTAAAAAAGCCCCATTACCGCAACCCATATCCAGGATTCCTTTGGGTTGTTGCTCAATTGGCAGGTTAAAAAGTTTGATGATAATTTCGTCTACAACTTTAAAATACGTGTCGTGCGCACCGCCGCTTCCCCATACATTTATTTCACGATCAACATGAATTTCGTTTTCGCCATCGGCAATCATTCTTAAAACCGCCGGATCGCCAAAAATTAATTCTTCAATTTTGGCAAATGTTGGTAAATACGAAACTGTAACACCATAAGCACTGGCTCTTTTTGCAAAAAACAATCCCACTTCGGTAAATTGATAATTGCCGTTTTTTTCCAGAAACCATCCAAGATGCACAAAAAAGTCTAATATTTTTTTAAATTTTTCAGGCGATTTATGAAACTCTTCGGGTTTAAAAGAAGTCTCCATAAAATATTTGTGAAACATTCCGTTCATTGCCAAACGCACTATAGTCGGGCCAATTAAATACCCTTCTACGTGTTTTAAAATCTGGTCCTGAATACTATTTGTCAGAGCATCATCTGAGCGTTCAATTCCGTAATTCTTTTTATATTTTTCGAAAATAATGTTGAGTTTTTCAAACGGTGCATCTTCAAAAATACGTGGATGAAATTGGGTAGAAAAGTGAAGTAAATCAACTACATCTTCATAAAGATGAAAAAGTGAAAAGGCAATTTCTGTCTTTTTATTTACCGAGATTGTAATTTCCTGGGTTTTGTTATCGACTTCGTAATCTAAAAAGCCCTGAGAAGCCAAAATTCTCAAACCAACATTCAGATAACCTTCGTTTGCCTTAAAAACAGTGACAAGCTCTGTTAATTGTATTTGCTTTTTGTTCAGGATAAACTCTAAAACTGCATTGTTTTGAAGTGCTATTGCAACTGGGGCAACGGCTAAGCCGTCGAGATGTCTGAAAATGGAACTTCGAAGTTCTGATTTATTGGTCATAGTATAAAATGAATATGTACTAAAATTAGTAATTTTTTTTAACTGATGGCTATTTCTAATTTAATCTTATTGATTTAGAAAAATTCTTACACAGTAAAACAGGACTCATAATTATTAAGTCTCTTGTTTTTAATAATTTAAAAATTGGAATTAATTTAATTAACATTTTTTTTGCAAAAATTACGAATAAACTTTTGAGGTTCGTATTTTTAATATACTTTTGTTCTATCAAATTAGTAGAATATATTGTGAATTAAGGGAAAATAACAAATTAAGACTAAAAATTACATATAAATTTGAACAAAACAGAATCATTTCAAATGTATGTTTTATAAGTTTTTTGAGTCGAAATCCTTCAATACTTAATTCAAATTTTTACTAAAAATGCAATCCAAATTCAGGATTGAATTTAAAGAGCAATTCAAAATAATAATAATTCAAAATAGAAAAAATGAAAAAACGAATGTGTAGATAAAAAAATACCATTTCTGTTGCAGCAGAAATGGTGAAGCTTAAAGAAATTGTTCATCTCTGTAAGGAAAGCGAGAGTGGAGTAAATCCGTTTCGGCTAACCTTATTTATTAAACCAAAACAAAGTAATGAAAAAAAAATTAAATAGATATATCTGGTTATGTATTTTATTGATTTCCATAGGAGTTAAAGCTCAAGAGACTACACCGTTAATTCAGTCGAAACTCGAGGGAACAGTAATCGATGCTGTTACGAAGGATGCTATTATTGGCGCTTCAATAAATATTAAAGGAACTACACACGGGGTTCAAACCGATTTTGACGGGAAGTTTTATTTCCAAACAGGGCAAAAATTTCCTTATACGCTAGTGGTAAGTTATCTCGGGTATAAAAAAACAGAAACTGTAGTTAGTGCAAATTCTGTCGTTATTAGCCTTTCTCAAGAGCAAAATGCGTTGTCAGAAGTAGTAGTAACGGCGTTGGGTATTACAAAAGAAAAGAAATCTTTAGGATATACCACTCAATCAATTAAAGGCAAGGATTTGTCAGATACAAAAGAAACGAATCTTTTGAATGGCCTTACGGGAAAATTGGCCGGAGTACGTATCACCAATTCGCAGGGAGATATGGGATCTTCGCGTATTATTATTCGTGGTGAAACGTCTATATCCGGAAATAACCAGCCATTATTTGTGGTCGATGGAGTTCCGGTAGACAATTCGCAGCTTGGAAGCGTTGGCGGCGCTACCCGCGATTTTAAAAATGCAATTGCCGATTTAAATCCACAGGACATTGAGACGATAACAGTTTTGAAAGGACCAAATGCTGCTGCCCTTTACGGATCACGTGCTGCGCATGGTGTGGTTCTTATTACTACAAAATCTGGAAAAACTCAAAACGGACTAGGGATAAGCTTTAGTTCTGGTATAACGATCTCTCAAGTGGCTACTTTGCCTAAGTATCAAAATTCATTTGGACAAGGATCTAACGGACAATTTAGCTATGTAGACGGTAAAGGAGGCGGTATTAATGATGGAGTTGATGAAAGCTGGGGACCTAAAATGGACGGACGTCTTATTCCTCAATTTTATTCAAATGGTGTGGCAGTGCCTTTTGTGGCTCATCCTAATAATGTTAAAGACTTCTTTAATACAGGTATCACGCTTGATAATAGTATTTCTGTGGCACAATCGAATGATAAAGCAGATTTTCGTTTAGGAGTAAATAATCAAAAACAAACCGGAGTAGTGCCTAATAGTGAGGTAAACAAAACAAACTTTACAGTTAACTCCAATTATAAAATATCCAAAAATATAAAAGTAGGGGTAACAGCGAATTATATCGTTACTGATGCTCCAGCATTGCCGGGTGGTCCATCGGGCGGTCGTGCTGCCGGTGTAATGCTGCAGTTTCTTTGGTTTGGACGTCAGGTAGATATCAATCAGCTTGAAAATAATAGAAATGTCAACTGGAACAACAGTTATTACAGCAATCCGTATTGGAATGCTTATTATAACACTACAAGTCAACAACGTAACCGTTTAATTGGAGATATTCATTTGGATGTTAAACTTGCTGAAGGTCTTAATTTTAAATTCCGCACGGGAGTTGACTATTATAATGATCGTAGAAAATATACGATTAAGTATGGTACAAACGGAACTCCATTCGGATCGTATGCTGAAGATGCTTACACCGTAAATGAAAGAAACACGGAAGGTATTTTTACTTATACCAAAAAACTCAATGATGATTTTAGTTTGGATGCTTTGGCCGGATTCAATATTCGTAACCATAGCGATGCAAACAATTATCAAAAAGCACCACGTTTAGCTGTGCCTGATTTATATACGCTGACTAATTCACGAGATCCGTTGACTTCATCGAATTCATTATCAAGATTGAGAGTTTACAGTGCATACGCTTCGGCACAATTGGGTTATAAAAATTATGCTTTTTTAAACTTAACGGCGCGTAATGACTGGTCATCGACATTGCCAAGCAGTAACCGCTCTTATTTCTATCCTTCTGTTAGTGGTAGTTTAGTGGTTTCAGATGCCTTAAATCTAAAAAGCAATACATTAGATTTCTTGAAAGTGCGTGCTGGCTGGTCTGAAGTGGGTAATGATGCAGATCCGTATCAATTGGCAACGGTTTATAATTTTCAAACTGCATTTGACGGAAATCCAATTCAAACTTCTTCGCAGAAAAAACTTAATGAAAATTTGAAACCAGAAACCACCCGATCTACGGAATTTGGTTTAGAGGCTTCTTTCTGGAAAAACAGACTGCATTTTGATGTTGCTTATTATAACACCAATAGTTTTGACCAGATTCTGGAGATAAAAACAACTACTGCAAGCGGTTATAATTCACAGTTAATCAATGCTGGAAAAATCAATAACCATGGTATAGAAATACAGTTGGACGGAAGCCCTGTTCAGACTCAAAATTTCAAATGGAATGTAGCGGTAAATTATTCAAAGAATATAAGCGAAGTAAAGATTCTTGATTATGAAAAACAGATTCAAAACTACACAATTGGTACTTCAGGAGGTGTTGATGTATTGGCATCAGTAGGAGAGGCTTATGGTGCATTATACGGTACAGCTTACCTGCGCGACGGCAACGGAAATATAGTGGTTGGTGCAAATGGATTACCAAAAGCTGATCCGCAAAAGAAAGTATTGGGACATTATACTCCGGATTATTTAGCTGGTGTTACCAATACATTGACCTACAAAAATCTTGAATTGTCATTTCTTGTAGATGCTAGTGTAGGAGGAGAACTTTTTTCAGGGACCAACAGAACAGGTAATTACACTGGTGTACTTGCACAGACACTTGAAGGCCGTGATGCTGCTAATGGTGGATTAAATTACTATCTTAACGGAACTACAAAAACCTTACTGCCAAGTGGAGGCGCACCAGGTGGCGCAGCAGTATATGATGATGGTATGATCTTTAAAGGCGTCTATGCTGATGGAACTCCAAACACTTCAGTTCTTAGTGCGCAGGAATATTACAAAGCGTCATACAATATTAGTGAAGCCTATATTTATAGTTCAACTTTTGTAAAACTAAGAGAAATAAAATTGGCGTATAATTTCAATAAGTCATTTGTGAAGAAGTTAGGATTGGCGGGAGCCAGTATTACTGCAGTGGGCCGTAACCTTTTATTTATCTACAAAGATGCACCAAATATTGATCCTGAAACCGCTTTCAATACCGGAAATGCGCAAGGGTTGGAGAGTTTAGCTTTGCCAACTACCAGAAATTTCAGTCTGAATGTTAATCTTAAATTTTAAAAACACAAAATCATGCTAAAAAAAATAGCCTATATAACGCTCTTTGCATTGTCACTGACTTCTTGCAGCGATACGCTGGATGATATTAATAAAAATCCAAATGCAACTGAAACACCATTGGCACCTTACCTTTTAACAGGAACCTTAAAACAGGGCTCTGACTTATATTGGGGGGCAACCAATAATTTTGACTCATCTTTGCTATTTGTTCAGCATTGGGCTAAAATTCAATATACAGAACCGGACAGATACGATGTGTCTAATACGTCTTTCACTACTTTATGGAATACAGGATATGCAACTTTGATTACAGATTTGAATACAATTCTAAATTTTCCGGCAGACCAGGCAAATTCAAATTACAAAGGAATTGCATTAACCTTACGTTCATGGACATTTTTATTGCTGACAGATGCTTATGGAAGTATTCCTTACAAAGAAGCAGGTCTAAAAGTAACACCGGCATACAATACTCAAAAAGAAGTGTATACAGGATTACTTGAAGATTTGAAACAAGCGCAGTCTTTGCTAAACACAGCAAACGGCACTGTAACCGGTGATTTGGTTTATAAAGGTGACATTACAAAATGGAAAAAACTGGTAAATTCACTTCGTTTGCGTATTGCTTTAAGAATTTCAGACAGAGAACCTGCTTTGGCCAAACAAACTGCGATTGATGCAACAACAGATGCTGCAGGAGTATTAAGCAGCAATAACGATACTTTTAAGTTTACTTATATTAGTTCGCCTCAGCAAAATCCGGCCTCAGCATGGTTTGAAACTCGTGATGATTATCGTATTTCTAAAACATTGGTTGATAAATTAAAAGAATTCTCAGATCCGCGTTTGCCGGTTTATGCGCAGTTGCCATCAGATGCAAGCGTTGGTACATACGTTGGAGCAGCTAATGGATTATCTAACAGTGATGCCAACAGTCAGGGATTTGCTAAAACATCAAAACCGGGTACTTATTTTCTGACTTCGGCTTCGCCGGCTGTAATTGCTTCCTATTCTGAAACGTTGTTTAATCTTTCTGAAGCAGTAGCGCGTGGATATATTGCCGGAGATGCAGAACAACTATATAAAAATGCAATTACGGCATCATTCAATCAATTTGGTATTACTGATGCAACAGTTATTTCTAATTACCTGAATCAGGCAATTGTAAAGTACGATGCAACAAATTATGCTAAATCAATAGGTACACAAAAGTGGATTGCATTTTACGGACAAGGACTTGATGCCTTTGCAGAGTGGAGAAGACTTGACTATCCGGTATTAACAGCTGGTCCGGCTACGGTTTTGGACGGAAAAATACCTTCACGTTTCTTTTATCCAGGCACAGAGCAATCTTTAAACGGAACTAGTTACCAGGCAGCAATTTCTGCTCAGGGAAAAGACTTACTTACCACAAAATTATGGTTTGATATAAATTAAGCAGAATTCCGGAGATAATTAATATTAAATCTCCTGTTTACATCTATTAAAATAAAAAAAGCTAGATCGAAAGATTTAGCTTTTTTTATTTTAAATACTTTTTTTGGTATCAAACTTAGAACAATTCGTATATAGTTATGGCACTTATGGTAAAAACATTGTGTACAAATACAAGCTGAAGGTAATATCCTTTAAAATTACTAAGCCGCGATGATGGTATAATTTCAAGCAGAAAAACCCAGCCTATAATGTGTAATAAGCCGTTGATGAGTCCTATAATAAGGCTGATCTTCCAGGATATTTCTTTGAATTCATAGTACCAAATCAGGTAATAGATGGAAGCAAAACAGACTCCTATGCAATGGTGCAGTATCTTTCCGGTTATAAATTTTGCTTTTAGCGGAAAATTTATATCAATTGCGGTTAGAAGAAATGTAAGAAGTGCAGGTTCGCGGTAAACTTCGATGTCTTTTACCGATACTGTCTTGTAAAATAATCTTAGAATGCAAGAGGCAACAAACCAGGAAATAAAAATTTGAAAGAGCAGGTAAAAGATCATAAAATAAAAATAGAGGCATGTAAATTTATACACGGTCAAATATAGAAGATTAATTTTTAAAACGATCAAAAAAAGAAACCCCGAAAGTATTTTCAGGGTTTGTTCTTTTTGTAATTGATGTTCATAAACTTCTTGGACTACGCTTTTGGTTGAATGATTTATTATGTAAGTATGCATCACTTTTATAAAGCCAATCAATTTGTGATAATTTGAGCGGAGTCTACTTTGTGTAAAGCTTCTTCTTTTTGATTTAGATTACGATCTTCATCATCGCAATGATCGCAACTGAAGTTAAACAATGAGATTAATATAATTACGGCAACTTTTAGACATAAAGTTTTCATATGTATGAATTTTTTAGAGATTATTGAACGCAAAGTAAAATTACGGTCAAAAATTTTCTTTCATAATTATAAACTCTAATTACATATTCCCCATGTCAAACTATAAAAGAAAACCCCGAAGTGTCTGACTTCGGGGTTCTCTTATTTTAGTTATACTGTAATCATTATTTTTTAGTCTCAACCTCAACCCTGAATTTACCCAAAAAAGGATTGTCAGCCATTTGCGAATGTCCAATTACTAAAATATGATTTCCTTTTTGCTTGAGTTTGATTTTTAAATCCATTCCAAACGGTCCGTCTGAAGTGTTATCGGGAAAAATAATTTGGTTAAAACGGATGTTTCCTTCGCCAGTAGTGGGAATAATGTTTGCGCTTAATTCGCCTAATTCTTCAATTTTAAATTTGACATACGTTCTCGGATGAAGAGAATCTAAGGAACCTTCAGCTATATACGATCCTCTTTCATTTTTAGAGCTCATAAGTATAGTGTCGCCAACTTGTTTGTTTTCTTCGAATTCTACTGGTTTGTCTTCGTCTTTACTTTTCTCTGTAGAAATTTGCTCCGAATCGTTAACAGGAGCGGTTTTATTTTCTTTTTGTTGACAAGAAAAAAATAAAATTGGTAGTAATAGCATTAAGAAATTTTTCATAAATATGTTTTTTAGTTAGATCTGAAATGTAGTTCTTTTTTGAAGATTTCTTGTTACATAATTTCATTCTTATTTCTAGATTAGTATATAAGTCTGTTTTTCTTCCTATTTGTTTTCTCAAAAATAAGCTTGTTATTAATCAATACAATTGAAATAAAAAAGACAGTTTTTAATTACATGTTAATTGATTTCATAGATTTGTAATACCACGCACCATAAAACTTTTAATCATGCCAATCATTGAACACTCAGAATATAAATTTCCTTCTATTATGCATCGTAACAGGCACGTTTCTACTATTTATGCTGCTTTGATTAAAAGGTTTGATGCTCCCGGATACACAAGAGAAAAACATGAGTTAGTCGACGGAGATTTTATCAACATTGATTTTATCATAAATAATTCTAAAAAAGCAGTTATTCTATGTCATGGTTTAGAAGGAGATTCCCGCAGAACGTACAATAATAGCTGTGCAGTTTATTTTCAGCAGAAAGATTTTTCAGTTTTTGCATGGAATAACCGAACCTGTGGAGGTGAAATGAACCGTTTACCCAGACTTTATCATCACGGTGCAGTAGATGATCTGGACGAAGTTGTTCAGTATGTTTTGAAAAAGGGATTTGAAGAGGTTTATTTGATTGGATATTCAATGGGAGGTGTTCAGCTTTTGAATTATTTTGGATGGAAAAAAATCGATAAGCGCATAAAAGCCGGAGTATGCATTTCAGTACCCACACATATTGCCACAAGTGCGGCTGTACTCAAACAAGGCTTTAACAGAGTTTATTTAAAGAATTTTACAATTGATATTAAAAGAAAACTGAAACATAAAGCAGCGCAGTTTCCTGATTTTATAAACAGTGATCAAATTGACAGCATTACTTCTTTTGATGAAGTTGATCATTATTTTACAGCACCGCTGCATGGCTTTGCCAGCCGTGATGATTATTATCAGCGCGTTTCTCCTGAATTTTCCCTTAAAAATATTACCACTCCGGTCTTAATTATTAATTCTCTGGATGATCCTTTTTTAGGTGAAAGATGTTACCCAAGAGCTATAGCGAAAGACAGTGCATACGTTTATCTTGAAACTCCAAAGTATGGAGGACATTGTGCTTTTCCGCTGCGTAATTCAACGTATTCCTATGCAGAGCAAAGAGCCTATGAGTTTTTTAAATCTTATAAATAGTCCCGAATCGTAAAATACAGGTGTAAAAGAGTTTGTAACTGACACTTAATCTGGTGTAAAGAAGATATAAATAAAAAAGGTTTATGATAAACGACTATAAAAAACACGATTTGTATGGCAAAACACTGATTCAAAAAATTGAAATAACACCGCCGTTTAAATTTGATTTTCCGGTTACGGAGCAGGCTTGTTTTTTATATGTGAAGGAAGGTGACATCGAATATCAGATTGATAATGAAAAGATAGAGATCCCCACCAATTATGCATTATTACTGAATTGTATACATTCCGGAAAGCAAATACAGAATTCAAAATCAAAAAGTAATTGTGAAATTGTGATCGTTACTTTTTATCCGGAGATATTAAAAAAAATATATGACAAGGAACTTCCATCTTTGCTTCAGAAACCAAGAAACGTAACATCGAATAAATCAAGTGAAAAAATAAACAACGATTTCCTAATCCAAAAGTATATTGAGGGATTATTGTTTTATTTTGAAAACCCTTCTCTGATCAATGAAGATATACTGATACTAAAGGTAAAAGAAATTATACTTTTACTTTCTCAGACACAAAATTCAGAATCGGTACAGCTGATATTATCGCAGCTTTTTTCTCCCACGACTTATACTTTCAAACAAATAATTGAAGCCAATTTGTTTTCACAGCTCACCATCGAAGAACTGGCGCAGCAAAACAATTTGAGTGTCTCATCTTTCAAGCGTGAATTTGCAAAAATATACCACGATACGCCCGCCAATTATATTAAAGCCAAAAAGCTTGAAAAAGCTGCAGAACTTTTGCAGGTTTCTAATCAGCGTATTACTGAAATAGCATTTGACTGCGGTTTTAATGACCTGGCAAATTTTACCAAAAGTTTTACCAGTAAATACAGCGTAAGTCCAACAAATTATCGTCAGAAATCAGATAACGATTAATAGTAGTAAGTTTTATTGTATATATTTTTTTGTGAACTAAATTGCCAAATAATTGGACCAATTAACAAAACCATTCCCTTTAATGTGTCGGAAGTTTGTATTGTATTTTCAAACAACCTTAAATCAATATAAAATGGGATTATCAAGTTTAGGAATTTTTCACACAATTATAGGCGTAGGAGCAATTATAGCGGCAGTAACAGATTTTATCAAGTACGGTAAAATCAATTTGAACAAAGTATCCGGTAAAATATATTTTTACGGAACAATCATTACATCCTTAACGGCATTGGGTATTTCAAAACATGGCGGGTTTAATCCGGGACATGTTTTTTCTGTTTTTATACTTATTCTAGTATTAGCAGGTTATTTTCTGAATTCAAAAAGAAAAAATAGCGCAAGGGCGCGTTATTTTGAAAACTTCTGGCTGTCTTTTAGCTTTTTGCTGTCTCTTGTTCCAACTGTTAACGAAACTTTTACCAGAGTTCCGTTAGGGCATCCATTGGCTAAAAATATAGCAGATCCGGTGATTGGTAATACGCTCGTTTTTATATTGTTATTCTTTATTGCCGGATCAATTTATCAATTTAAAAAACAGAAGTTTATTAATAAAACTGTGGCGCTTTAACCTTGCAAAAAGGTTATAGACAGGTTTCTTTGACGACCATAAATTATAAACCTCCAAAAGTCAAATAACTTTGGAGGTTTACTATTTAAACATTAAATTAATGTTTATTCATCATCTTCATCTTCGTCAGCTTCTGACTCGTCTAAAGTTCTTCTGTCTGCATCATCATGATCCAGTTCGGTTGGTTGATGATCTGCAGATCTTTTATCGTCAAAATGTTGCGTATCTGGTGTATCATTCTCTTCCTTAATTTCAGAATTAAGAGATTCTTCATTCATGTCGTAACTTCTATCATATTTTTCTTGTGCTATCATAATCTTTAAATTTAATTGTTTTTAATTTTCTGCTTAAGAAGCAGATCGTATTAATTTTTTTGAATAATGATAAATTTAAAAAGTATAAGTATCAGGAAATTACAGCTTAAGCTGATTTGATTATATTATTTTCAGATAATTAAAGGTGTATTTACTTGGAAGTTTACAGAATCAACTTAAAAAACTGCAATTTTCCCTGTTTGAACTTCGCCTAAACTTGTAATTATTTTATAGATATAAATTCCTGAAGCAGTATTTTTTAGATTGATAGTATTGGTTTTAGAAAGTAAAGGAGAAGTGATCGTATTTTGTCCGATAATATTGTACAAATAGAAAATGGCGCTTTCCTCTTTTTTAGCTTCAATATTTAATTCTTCATTATTGCTTAACAGCGTGGGGTGTATAAAAAACAAATCGTCGCCTAAATAATGAGTGTCAAGAATTAGCGAACTTATTACATTATTGTTTTCTAAAATTATATTTATCTTGTACTTATTGCTGCCCTTTATTGGGGCGTCATCTAAAAATGAGAATGCTTTTGAATTAACGTCATTTATTGTGCTGATGACAACTTCCGTATCATTACTTATTTTTACTAACTCAATTCTTTTGATATTGTACAGGCTAAAAAGACTGGCATTAATTTTTATTTTGTTTTCCTCATAAACTTCTGCCAAAGCCAGCTCGAAATAACAATTTGAATTTTGGGCATACTGCAATGTTGACTCACTTTTTATTCCTTCACTATTATCAAACACAGGAACAACAGTGTAAATTTTTCCATCAGTATAGGTATAAGTAGTGTTTATTATTTGTTCTTTAAATTCTAAATTATCTCCTGTAAGTTGATAAATATTAAAGGAAGCAACATCGGCAGGTTTGTCCCAATTAATTTCTGTTGTGCCATCACAAACTAAGCTGGTACTAATATTTAAATCATAAGAAATCGTAAAGCTATCAGAAATATAATCAGAATTATCAATGGTCATTTTCAATTTTGCCTTTGAAAATTTTTGTTCTGTTGGCGTATACGAAAATTGTTCAGTATCCAGATTTATACCATTTGCGATAATTTCCCAAGTCTGCCCATCATTATAACTAATAGACAATTGTCCGGAGCTACCGGAAAATGTAGCATCCCATTTGAAAGGCGAGATAGTCTTGCCATCATAAGGGAAATTATCATTTGTAACAGGATAATTCCATTCAAAATGATCTTGCAATTCATATTCGTAAGCAATGCTGTATTCCTGTGATGTATTTGAGACATATGAACCAATAACATTAATAGCATATGATCCCGATGCCGGACTTTCAATTGTCACTTGCTCGATAGTATTAATTTTATCTTTTCCTCTTACAGCTTGCTGCTGAGGAATATCAGGATTAAGAACCCACGGTAAAAAAGAGGTGTTATCTGCCGAAATAACTTCCAGATCTAAATCGTTCACCAAACTTATATTACTGTTGATTGCAGCGGGCAAATCGTTCCAGACTAATGTAATTTTTAAGTTTTTCGCATTTGCCGGCAGCGTAATCGTATGTGAATTTGTCTGACCTGATGTCAAATTGCCAGCGATAATTCTGTTTTCGCTGATCGTTTTTAAGCATTTATCAGCATTGATAGTACCATAACCGTAGGTAAAATCCGGACCTATAATACCTAAATCTTTTGCACTATTAATTAAAATTGCTTTTGTCTGGGCATTAGTCAGAGCGATATTGTTTATCGTTTTATAATGTTGTTTCATCAGGGTAATAATTCCTGTAGCTAATGCCGTAGAATTTGAAGTTCCTTGTGTGCTAAAGGCTACCAGCTCAGGTTTTATTCGGCCGTCATAGGCGGGACCTTTTGAAGAAAAGGGCATAATTACTTCGTTTTGGTCAATGCAGCCTACTACAATACTATTTTTGGATTGCTTGAAATTACCGGTAATAGATTTATAACCTTGAAGTCCGGTATTTCCGGAGGAAAAACAATGAGTCAAATCAGGATTTAAAAATAATTGAGAGTCGTAAGCATTAGCTAGTGATCCATAAAAATTCTCAATTTCTGTACCGTACGAATGATTTTGAGTAACAGCACCTTGTAAACTGGCTATTTCATCAGGATAAAGATTCAAAAAGTCAGACGATAGTATCTTTGCCTTTTGAGCGACTCCTTTTCCTAATACAGAACTATTTCCTAATCCGGAAACTATAGTTGCCATAGCCGTGGCATGGCCCGATACGATAGCCGATTGTGTAGGAGAAGGAATGTGCTTATTTAATAAATCAACATCAGTTGCATCAAAAAGATCATCTTTGATAGCCACAATTTGATTTTCGCCTGTTAAAAGTGGAAAATTTGTAGAGGCTTTGTTTATATAATTTATAGTAAAATTTTGATCTGTTATTTTAGATTCTGCTTTTGGTTGCAGCGATTCCTGCGAAACAGAAGTTACGCTACTCAAATCTATAATAGTGTCCATAATTGTCTTGGAATCACTTTTTATGATTA
The DNA here is from genome assembly GCF_004362015.1 of Flavobacterium chryseum. Taxonomy (GTDB): domain Bacteria; phylum Bacteroidota; class Bacteroidia; order Flavobacteriales; family Flavobacteriaceae; genus Flavobacterium. Next base: position 118,961 of record NZ_SNWW01000002.1, on the reverse strand, counting down.
CAAGATGCTTATCTACTATTTTGATATCAGAAATGTACAGTGATTTTAAGTCCGTAATTAATGCTTTAATAGAATCAGTTGCTATTATATAATTTTTGTTTTCCGTATGATTTGAAAAATTTGAAGGTAATTTCCATAAATTATTAACCGGGAGAATTTCTTTTAAAACCCGTTTAGATGTTGCGCTTTCATTTTCAACAATACAAAAAGTACTATCGAGTTTTTTTACAATCTTATATTTGTTATGATGTGCATTCTCTAAAGATGTAAGATAATATTTTTCAAATTTTCTTTCGTTTTCTTTTTTTATGTATTGCTTCCATTTTTCAGCACTTTGCGAGAAACTGATTGTTGTTAGCATAAAAAGGAGGAAAGTAATTTGTGTCTTCATTTATTGTAGCTATTAGGGCAATTATAAGTATTTCTCATCAATCGTACAAAAAACGGACTGTTGCAGCTGTTCATCACTTCTTATTTTAGATAAAGAAAAGAATGAAATATTGTACTAATGATTTCTATTTGAAATATTTATCCGTTGTAGGTAAATCAAAGTTATTAAATTATTTGTAATAATTTTATGATTTTTTATTTCATTCAGAATCTTCAAAATATGTAGGACAAATTCTCGTTTTATTGCCCTTTTTCAATTTTAATTGCTATCCAAAATTGTAAAATCATTTTTTTAACAAAGTATAAATAAAAAAAATATTCAAGGAGTATTATTATCCATAACACTCTCATTTAGATTTATTTATTGATTTTACTGGGCTTGCGTGAATAATCAGATAATTATTATTAAAAAAACTGAATAAAAAAATTTAACAAAAAATGTTAAATTTGTTAAATTGTTATTTTATAAGTATTTTAAGATTAAAATTTATATAAATTTGATAACAAATATTACAATATTTTGTAAGGACCCCTTTTATCCAACTTATTTAACAACCCAAAAAAACTTATTTATGAAAAAAATTAAATCAATTTTAGCGGTATCATTCGTAGCGCTAACGCTGTTTTCTTGTAACAAAGATGAAGATACAACAGCTCAAACAAACCAAGAATCTCTTAAAGTAACACCAGAAGTGTTAAATAAAATTAGTTCACTTTCATTGAATAATTCAGATGTTCAAGTGATTAAAAATACTAAGTTAGATGGTACCACTGAGGATGCCTTTTTAGTAGAAGGAGATATCATCATAACACAAGATCAATTAAACAAAATGGATCTTCACGGAGGTATTACCACAGAACAATATCGTACTACTAATTTAGTATCTGCTCCAAGAACTATTAGAATTGTTGGATTATCAGGAACTGGTACATCAGCTCTGAGTACCAATATGCGGGCAGGATTGCAAGCAGCAGTTAATAGGTACAATAATTTAGGATTGTCTATTAACTTTACACTAACCTTTAGTTCAAGTACTTCGGGTGCAAACATTGTCGTAAGAAGACAAACCGGATCTGCCGGTGGAGTAGCAGGTTTCCCTTCAGGTGGAGCACCTTTCAATTCAGTTACATTGTATTCTGGATTAGATAGTTATTCAACAGGTGTAAACGCACACGTAGCTGCACACGAAATAGGCCACTGTATTGGTTTACGCCATACAGACTGGTTTAGCCGTCAAAGTTGTGGACAAAATTCAAACGAAGGAACAGCTGGCGTTGGAGCAATTCACATCCCGGGAACACCTACAGGATATGATTCTAGTTCTTATATGAGAGCATGTTTCAGTTCAAGCGAAACAGGAGCTTTTAATGGTAATGATGTTACAGCTCTGAATTATTTATATTAGAAGTTGAATTAATTAGAGTCCTCTTTACAAAATATAAGAGGCTGTTTCATAATTTATGAAGCAGCCTCTATTTTTGTTGAATGTTTATTTATTGAACACTAATCTTTATAGAACTAGCTTTATCATTAAAATTTCCTAAACAGCTGTTATTTCCTGTTATAACAACAGATTCTCCTCCAAAATTGTCGTTCTGATACATGGTAATTTTATACCCATTTTCTAAACGTACAGAAGACAAATCATCATTTACAATACCATACGATTTTAGCTGAGCCAATGTATAATTACCTGTAGGCAAAGCAATTGCATAACCAGTATAATTGCAATTTTGATAAACCGTTACAATACCTCCGGCTGCTGCATTGTATTTATTATCAGTATAAGTACGTGAAAAATTACCCACACCATCAAAATAATTATCCGCTAATTTGGCAGGATCTGTTGCAAATTCTCCACCTTGCACTATCGCATCATTTCCATCATTCCATGCCCACGGAGCATTCGCACCACCAGTTTTAAAATCATTTCCTGTAAAACCTCCGCCCGGACTAGAAAACAATTGAGTGTTAAATCTTTGATCCCATAAACCTCCACTTTCAAAAATATCAACAAGTTTGTACTCCACATAATTATCATAATTATCAGATGGTATTTGTGCCACTCCGCTAGCAGAAGGGTAGTAGATAATTCCATCTCCGTCTATATCGTGCTGCGGCCAGGCTTTAAGGCTGTGTCCTTTGGCGTCTTGTGCTGTAACAGGATGCAATTCTCCGTTGTAATCTCTCATTTGTAATGTTCCATCAATACTTTCTAATCCGCTTACAAAAGAACTTCCGGATGGTACATACGAAAAGAAATCAGAATGACTTACCGTAACAGCTCCTTTTAAAGTACCATAAGATGAACCATTTTTTTCTACAATCATTAATACACCTTCTAAATCATTTTCATGTTGGTCTAATGAATATAAAAGCGGATTATCTGTCCAGTCACGTGGAGAGAAAAAAGCATACGTAATAAACCAGTGTGTATTTGATTCTACTACAGAATAGTAACAATGCGCCGCTAAAGAATTACTATAAGCAGGAAGATTGTTCCAGTTGTTATTGCCATCCCAGTCATTATCATAATTAATTGCTGTAATGTAATCTGATTTTCCTCCTTCGGCATAAGTTCCTGTGGCGTCTACATCTCTGTAGTGAATAGGAGCCCATCTTCTGGCTAAATCAGAACTTGCTGCCAAACTCATTTTTTTGAAATTTTGTTGTTCTTTCGCCACAGCTGTGGTCGTTTCTACTTCCTCCATAGTAGTGTCCTGACATGAGAAGGTAATTGCAGATAACATAATAATTAACACTTTGCTTACTACTTTCTTTCGATTTTGTTTTTTCATAATTTTAGTTTTAAGGTTTATAATATTTAAATTCTTTAATTAGCAATAACCAGTTGAGAAAAAGAATAATCAGAATTAGAAATTTTGTTTTTTGAAAATTTCGCCGACAGATTATCTTGTTTTTTGAATTATAATTCTTACTGGTTATAAGTACCTTAAAAGAGAAATCGTACTATCTTGGCGATATTATAATACCGTTAACAAAAAGTTAATAGGATTAGGATTATTTGTTGCCTGTAAACCCAATAAAAACAATGCTGTCTTTTCTGCAAATATTGAAGTGATAATAGCCTGTATGCATAAGTTATGGGAATGCTATTGTGACGGTTAAGCTATGTTACCAATAAATTAAATTATCGTTAACTGCCTGTCTGTATTGTATTTTAAGATATTTAATTCTCAAATTTACCGATGGATTAGTAAAATAAACCAATTTATTACCTTATAAAATAGTATCTTTTTAAACGTGCAAGACTACCTTATACCTTCAGAAATCTCATGGCTTTCATTTAATAACTGTATTTTAGATGAAGCTGATGACTCCAATAATTCTTTATACGAAAGAATTAAGTTTTTAGCTATTCACTCGTCTAATTTAGATGAGTTTTTCAGGGTTAAAATCAGAAAACTGCTGATCAAAAATTCCAAAAAAAATAAAGATTTATTAGATAAGATTCTAACGGAAGTAAATCTTCAGCAAAACAGATTCGGAGCCATCTGGAACAGGTCGATATTACCAGAATTAGCCGCTAATGATATTGTTTATTATGAAAATCAGGAACTTTTAGAAGAGCATCTGCAAGAGATTGAATATTATTTTAAAAGCATTATTCTGTGTTATATTCAGGTAATTTACATTTCAGTAAACCATCCTAAAACTTATTTCTTAAACAACCGTAGTTTATATTTTTTAGTAAAGTTAAAAGATACCGCAGGCAATTATAATTATGCTTACCTGAATATTCCATCAGATAAACTGGAGCGATACAAACAATTGCAAAGTCAGGGAGATACACATTATATAATTTCGATTGATACGATAATAAAGAATTGTTTATCGTATATATTTCCTACCGGAAAAGTTGTTTCCTGTAATGCTATAAAATTAAACCGTGACGAAAATTATCTGATCGAAGATGAAAATTCAGGAGATTTGATAGCGAAAATTGAAGCAAAAATTGAAGAACGCAAACGAGGTTCATCGACAAGATTTTTGTATGATTCTAATATGGATTCAGAAACAATTTCCGTTTGCAAAAAAGCTTTCCACCTGCACAATAATGAAATGATAAAAGGAGGAAGCCATCATAATTTTTATGATTTATTCAAGTTTCCAAATCCACTTAAACCAAATCTTCAGGGAGAAAATTATCCTGGACTTAAACACCTGCCTTTTGAAAGCAACAAGTCAATTTTTCAGATTATTGACAAACAAAATCAATTGCTTCATTTTCCGTATCAATCGTACTATTATGTACTTCAGTTTTTTAATCAGGCGGCAATTAATAGAAACGTTCTTGAGATAAAAATTACGTTATACCGCATTTCATCACAATCTTTAATTGCAAATGCCTTGATAAGTGCTGCAAAAAACGGCAAAAAAGTAACTGTTTTTGTAGAAGTTAAAGCACGCTTTGATGAATACAATAATTTATTCTGGTCCAGAGAGATGAAAAATGCCGGCATAAAAATCATTCAAAGTATGCCAAATTTAAAGGTTCATGCTAAAGTTGCGATGGTGATAATGAAAGATAAGTATGGAAATAAAAAACACTATAGTTATTTATCGACGGGAAATTTTAATGAAAGCACCGCAAATGTTTATTCTGATTTTGGTTTTTTTACTTCAGAAAAAAAATACACAGATGATTTAAAAACAGTCTTTAACTTTTTAAAATCTAAGAAAAAAGCAGCAGAACCAAAACATATTTTAGCTGCAGGCTTTAATATGAAAGAGAAATTAATAGAATTGATAGATCAGGAAATAGAAAATAAGAAAGAAGGCAAACAAGCTTATATTTTTTTAAAAGTAAATGGAGTTGATGAAAAGGATATTATCGATAAACTTATTGAAGCAAGCAGGGCAGGTGTTGATGTGATCATGATAGTACGTGGAATTTGCACATTATTGCCCGGAATTAAAGATGTATCAGAAAACATTGAAATCTATCGCATTGTAGATATGTTTTTAGAACATTCCAGAATATACAAATTTGCCAATAATGGCGATGAAAAAATATTTCTGTCATCTGCAGATATGTTGAGTAGAAATTTAAACAGAAGAATAGAAGTGGCTTTTCCGTTATATGACGAAAAACACATTTCAGAAATTAATACCATTATTCAGTTACAGTTAAAAGACAATACAAAAAGAAGAATCATCAATAGTGAAGGAAATAATGAAAAGGATATTCTAAATAGTGAAGATTTGCCAAGACGTGCGCAAACCGAAATTTATAACTCGATAGTTGAAAGTAATATGGAATAAAAGCATAAAAAAGGCAAAACGTTTATAGTTTTGCCTTTTTGTAAAGTGACTTTTTATAATATTCACAGTATAATTTTGCTATTGAGCATCCCAGGATGCACTAGCATAATAAATAGAACTTGTAACCGGAGCTTTCCAGTATTCCTGACTTCCACCACGGAAAGTGTGAAGACTTACTGCATTGACATTTCGTTTAGAATCGTTAGTAACCCAACGAATGGTTTGATTCAATATCTCCGTACCATTTACATAATATTTGACATATCCGTTAGTATTTGATCCAGTATTTAACTTAACAGATATCTGACAGTTATACGTAACGCCTTCTTGTATATAGTACTTTTTTCCAAAATCATTACCAAATTGTCCGGGCTGATCTTTATAATAAACGTAAGGCTGCAGATAAGCGCCGCTTCCTTTAGCAGTGTTTGATCCATTAGGGCAATACCACATAAATCTGGCACTACCGCCATTGCCATCCCATCCCGGGTCACCACCGGTATTTTGGTCACCAATTAGTATACCATATCCGCATTTACCGCCTCTGCTCCAATAAAATCCGGAATTGAATTTCATAGTAAACCAAACGGTGTAAACGCCCTCTGACCAAACGCCATACGATGTACACAAACCGCCAGGACACGTTAGTGTATTGGTTTTCAATGTGATCGTTCTGGCTCCGGCTCCGCCACCTGCTAAAGCTGCAGCTGACCCGGCATCTTTGTTCGTGCTTTGTGACTCGTTGTTAACGATTTGCAGCTCGTCTTTCTCAGTGCTTTGCTGTACATTTAAATCTTGTTCTTTTTCACAGGAATTAAAGACTAAAGCTGTAATAAATAGTAAACTGGTTAATTTTAAGATTTTTTTCATTTTTAAAACTTTTAAGGTTAGTAAATAATTAATGGTTAGTAAATAATAGATAGTAATTACATCATTGATGCTGAAACAGAAGATTGTAAATCGTTATCAATGTTGATTTGTAATTGATAGTACAAAGTTGATTAATAACAATTTAGATGGAGAGTAAAAAAGTACGATTTTAGGTACACATAAATCCTGTTTATGTGTTTTATGTATATTTTTTAGATTAAAAAAATAGTATTATTAAAAAATTACACAAAATTTAGATAATTAAGAATTTAATATATTGAATAATATGTGATTTTACTTGGCGATAAATTGAATCAACAGGTAGCATTTTTAAAATGACCAATAAATTTTGAACATTATCCTTAACCGCCTAATTTTGTAATGTATGAAGTAACTAGCTTCTTACTATTATACTATGAGCAACACATTTTCTGACAGCAGCCAAATTGGAATAGTATCTACTTTCTCTGAGCTTATACATACCGATTTCAAGGGAGAAATGAATGCATTATGCTGGTACAGAAATTTGGATGGGGATTTTAATGAGATTGTAGCCCATTTATCTTTAAAAGAAAATATAACAGAAGTTTATACTGAAGATCTAATCGCACTCCAACTATCAGAAAACGGAAATAGAGCAAGGGAAATAATCTTAAATGATTTACAATTATTAACTGATTTTGGCGCTTCGCCTTCTCTTAATTTACTGAAGTGTTACGAACGCGATGATGAATTTGATTTCATATCGACTGATGTGTATTCGTTTCATGTTGATCGTTCGCCCATTGCGACAGATACTTTTTTATGTACCTATCACGGAGCGGCAAGTGATATTATTGCTAATTCGCAAGCAGAGCAAAAAATCCTAATTCCGGAAATTCGAGCAAAGCTAAAAGAACTGCATGATGGACCAAAGGAAGAATTTGAAAACTTTTTGACGGAAAATTATTTTGATTTGCATTATCAGGTACATAAGGATGTAGAACCTATTAATTTAGGATTAGGACATCTTTGGAGGCTGGCTGTAGATCATCCAAAACAGCAAGTGCTGCCTTGTATTCATAGAGCACCAATAGAAAATGAAGGAGAATATAGGTTGTTGTTGATTTGTTAAGGATATCCCATTTGGTGTAATTACTTCGTCTGTTCGCTTCGCCCGAGTGATAAAATTCTATTTAAACACATAGAAACATAGATTTTATACCTAGAAAAGAATACAAAAAGAAACACATTTCTTTAACATAGTCAAACTCTGTGCATTTTAACTAAGTGAAACGCCTTCTTTACCAGGCTAGAGTCTATGTTTCTATGTGTTAAAATAATTGCACACAACAGGTTAAGGATATTCTATTGATACTTACTCAAGTCCAGATTAAGAATAGTGCCAACTCTGCTAAACTCTTCATTAATCTTTGCATTCAGGATTAGTTGTTCGTTGTGTATTGGATGATTAAAAATTAACTGATGTGCATGAAGCATCATTCCTTTTAGGTCAAAATTCTCTAACCATAATTTATTTTGTTTGTTACAACCATGTGGACGACTTCCTAAAATGGGATGAAAAATATGTTTGAAGTGTTTTCGTAATTGATGCATGCGTCCAGTTTCAGGAATTGCTTCTACCAAACAATATCGGGAAGTTGGTTTATTATTAAATTCTAGCTCAACTTCGGCATTTTGCAAACGATGAAAGTAGGTTATGGCATTTTGTGTAATGTCATCATCATTCGTTAAATCATAATCAATCGTTAGTTCTTCGGGTGACCAGCCACGTAAAATGGCTAAATATTTTTTTTCGACTTCGCGTGTGGCAAAACGATCATTCATAATTTTCAAAACGGCTGTATCCAAGGCAAATAACAAAACACCCGATGTTTTGCGGTCTAGCCGATGAATAGGATAGACGTGTTGCCCTATTTGATTTCTCAATTCCTGAATAGCATACACTTTTGCATCGCGCGCATAAAATGATTTGTGAACCAACAATCCGCTTGGTTTATTAATTGCGATAATATATTCGTCCTGGTAAAGAATTTCTAACATTTGGCAAAAGTAAAAGAGATTTTGATTGAAATGTCTTTTAATGACTTTTTTATTTTCTATTAGAAAAACTGGTTATACTCACTATGTTTTTTAGTTATATTTACTTTAAATTTCCAATTGAATATTAATTAAATAAAAAATGAAACAAAAAAAAATATTTCTTATTGTATGTATAGTTGCGCTTTTTAATTTTAGCTATTCGCAAAAAAAAATGGGCGTAATTTTTAATATAAATGGTCCGTACAGAATAACCAGACAAGCAATGTCTAATACGATTGAAAAATCAAACGTAGACAAAAAAGATATGTTTTATGGCGCTTATAAGTTTTTAGAAACAGGAAAAGGAAACCCAACTGAAAGAATAATTAATGCATATTTAAAAAATTTAGATTCATTAAATGTTGAAATTATTCAAATAAAAGATACAATTAGTAAGGCAAATGACCCAATTATGGTTTGGACAAAACCAGAATATGTAAATGACGATTTAAAAAAAATAAAAACGAAATATAATTTGGACTATTTGCTTATTGTTGATGGTCAATTTGGAATAGAATTTGAAAAAGTAGGATATATTAATGGAGACAAAAGAACAAATATATTTTTAAGTAATGCTTTTATAAATCTAGAAACAAACGAAGTAGTTTCAAATTTTAATGTTGGGAATATTAGCAATGTTAAAAAGAAAAATATACTTAGTCCTCCAAATTTTCCAAATTTTGAAGAAAGTATGAATAACCTTTTAAATGATAAAGTATTACCTGAAATTGAACGTAAAATTAAACGTAAAATAGTTATCCCTTAGAGAATATAGCTTAGGTTTAGAATTTGTTTACAACAATTTTACTTTCAATATCGTAACCCGATCGCTCCCCGCGCTGGTGCTAGCGTCCCGCACGTGAGCACAATATTTTTAAAAAGATTAAATATTCACGAGCGGGATGCTCTCGGTAGCGGGGGATTTAGGTTTTTAATTAATTTTCAATTATTTGTTTTAACAAATTATAATCTAAAAGTAATTGTTGATATTCGACGTCGTTAATTATTAATATAGCTGGCATCAGTATATACATTCCGTATCCTGCTTCTCTCTTTGCGAAACCTTCCAAATCAAATATTGCAGTATTTTTGATATTTAAAGCTTGATCAACTAGTCTTTCTCGTAAAAAGGCATTTTTTTCTGTATAAGACATGTTTTTTATATCATCTTTATGCTTAATATCGAGACTGTTATATGTAGATTCTATATCATATTTATGTATTGTAATATTTCTAAATTCTAAAAATTCTTCTACACTACCACTTTTTAGTAACGCCACAAACATTGCTGCATTAGTTTTAAAAGCATACTTAAATATTTGTAAAGTATATTTATGTGCATTTACTATATAATAATCAAAAAGCTTTATTGGTGCGTAGGGAAACGAAGATGATTTCCATTTATGAAATGAATCTGGAAAATATCGACGGAATATGTTTTCAAACGTATCAATTCCAATGATTTGTTTTTCGATTTTTTCTCTATCAAATATTTGGAATTGTATATTTTTTAAATTTTTGACCAAACCTTCAGATGCTATGGTAGAATAAAAACCAATGAAGCCTGCACAGCTATTTGCTATGATACGATCATTTATATTTTGTTCGATTGTAGGTGTTATTGACTTTCCAGAGTGTGAGTAATGTTTACAGCTAACAAGCCAGTCAATAGTGGTCTGACCACTTAAACCTTTTCTTGTTTCTCGGATAATAAGATCCTTACCACCATCTGCGCCTCTAGTTGGATCTGAAATAATTTCATATCCTAATTCTTGAAGAAAGTCACGTGCAAACAATTCAAATGTATCTTGATCTCCAACACCGCTGTTAGCCAGAGGTATTTCACAAAAATTTATAATCATTTATTAGTTGTAAAAATTTGGTTCGTCGTTCATCATTTAAGTATTCTAAGTATAATTTCGTTATAACGAAAATACACAAAAAATTTCTATCGCTCGGATATGCGCAACGATAGCACGGAAATTCTTTCCGTGCCCGTTCCCATATTAATAAAAACTGGATTTTCTTTTTTTAAATATGTTAAGATATACTTTGCGATCAAGGATTACAAATCCGCGCGATCGGGTCTTATTTAATTAATGATATTGTTTAATAAATTGTATTTCATTGAACTAACAATTTTGTCAATTATAAATTATTTAACCAATTGGAGAAATCACCTTGAAGGTCATTCATACTTGTTTTTTCACATACAGTTAGAATTACAAATTCTAAAGTTTGGTAATGTCCAATGTTTATAACTGATCTATCTCTCTGAATAAGAGCTTGATACATTTTTTTAAGTTTTCCTTTATCTTGTAGATAAAGAAGAAAGTAGCGCGACAAAGCATCTTTATAAAGAGCAACTCTATTGGAAAGAAATATATTTAAAACTTCATCTAATTCTTGATAATGATCTTTATATATCCAACTCAAGTTTTGATCTCTATAGCTCATTTGCTTAATTTCTTTTTTATATTCGTCCTTTAATGATTTTAGTTCTTTTGTATCAAAATTGACATCTTTGTTTGCAAAAAGATCGCTCAATTTATAATTTAAGGGTGTTTCCTTTAATAAAATCCCCCTCCAATTTTCTTTGCCAAGAAGATTATCAGAGGCATCAAATCTTGATTCTTCATACAAAGAAGCAAGACCTTCTTCAAACCATTCTGGAATAAAATTAAACCTTGACCTTATTAAAAGATGTATTAGTTCATGTTTTAATGTACCAACCATCGCATCATCATATAACCATCCTACCATACTATTGTCATAAAAATTTGAAAAACCTAAAGGATTAAAAGATAATTTAGTGGAATATAATCTTTGAATATTGTTTCTCACATTTTTGTAATCTTGAACAAGATAAATCGTGATATAATCTTCTGTAATCGAAAGGTCGTATGTATTTCTAAAAAAACTAAGCACATTTTCCATGTTTAAACAAACTACTTTAGGGTTTATTTTGTTGTTTTTAGAAGTTATAACCAAAAAGTTTTCACTGGTCCAATACTTCGAATTTGGTCCAAATGTAGATACAGCTTTTTTGATCTTACTGGCATCATTTTTGGCAATTCGTCTTTTAATGTAAGTATCAATCAGTTTATCATTTAATCTTTGAAGAGAGTCTTTTTCGACTGCTAATGTTTCAACAATGTTTCTGACTTCGTTGTAATTAATTTTTTGAAAGACACCATTTTTTTTAAGGCCTTCACTAATAAGAAAGTAAGTTTTAAATTTGCTGGTTGTTGTAGATATACGTTGTGGATGAGCATATTGTCTTAAAGGAAGTTTGTCAGAAATAGCAAAATTTGGTTCACTATTTTGTTGGCAAATCTGCTCAAAGCCACTCTCCATTAGCTTATAATCACTATTAGACAAACCAATATAATAGTCCTTTAAAATGCCTTGGATTTCAGTACACGGTACTGAGCGGGGAGTTGATGTAACACAAATGCTAGATAAAATCATGTAATCTAATGCAGGGATCGCCTTTCCTTGAAGTGTCTCTCTGAACGGGGTTCCTAAGCTAATAACCTCATCGTATTTTTTTTGTTTCCATTTTAATTTTATTACATCCAATTTATTTTGACTATTAGCAATTTGGGATATAAAAATAGTGGAAATTATAAAAAGTAGTAATCTCATAATTATTTTATTTTTTGTATTTAAGAATAATATCATCTATTTCTTTCTTTTTTGTAGTATCAATTTGATATGACATCGTATCGAGTATTTCTCTATCAATATTAATTGTTGTTTCAGGTATGAATAAGGGTGAATCTGAAACATTAAGTTCAACTTTTGACAATATAGATGTGATTATTATTATTATGCCCAGAAAAGAAAGAATAATACCTGGCGAACTCGAAACTATTTTTAAATTAATTTTTTCTTGGCTTCCTTCAATAGTCGTAGGGTCTTCTGAAATTTTACCTAAAATAAATATCGATCCCACGAAACACAATACTACGCCAGTTAAAAATGAAAGAGAAATCATAAGAAATCGACTTCTTATAATCAGTCGAGCATTATAATACCTATTTGAAATGCTAAAACGTTCTAAATCTTTTAGATCATTCCATCGATTGATAGTTTGGTTTTTATTAATTGATGATGATTGAAATTCGGGAACATTCTCTAATGCTTTTTCAATATCGTTTATTTGAATAAAGTAGAAAATGATGAAAATAATACCAAGAGTAGAAATTGAAATTACTAAAAATGGTAATAGTTTTTTTTGCCAATTTGATAAGTCCATAACAATATATTTATTAAGAAAAATATTTTAGAAGAATATGAGTATGCTAAAAGAAATAATAACATTTAATTATTTGTACTATTCTAAAAGTCAGTTGACTCCTTAGGTTATAATTGCTTGCTGATAAGAATCTATTGGATCATCTGGTAATCTTTATTTATTTTTATAACTATGCGAGTTGTTACTCTATTAAATTCGTCCCCTTTTTAGAGCTATAACCAAACTTTATTTTTTAATAATAGTTAATTCTGTTTTTTTAGTATGGTTCTAACTCTATAGTATATGTTGGTTCGTCTGAATCTATTTTATCCGATTTTTTATAAAGTTGTAAGTTGACATGAAATTAATTCTAAATGTAGAGATGAAAATCGTATTGGTCGTACGTATAAATACCTGTTTTTGAATTAGATGAAATACCCAGCTCTCCGAAGTGTTCAATTGAAAAGCTGTGCGAATGTCTCCTGACTTCGCACTTATTAATATTCCAAAACAAAAAAAGAGACTTCGAAAGTCTCTTTTTTAAATCATATACTTCATAAACAATTATTTATTAATCAATTTTTCAAGCCTTACCAGCATTTCATCTTTCTTTTCAACATACGCTCGTATAACGCAATTTTTTCTTCGTGAAGCGAAATCAATTTTTCAATTGGATGAATATTAATTGTTCCGTAATTAAATGAATTACTGAAAGCGTGTTATCCAAAAGTATTAGAAATAATATTCACCGCTTACTCTTCATCAAAATTATGAAAAGCTTCCACAGGAATTTTTAATGAGTTTGAGATTTGTTTAAGCAAATTATCTTTAATTACATCTTTTTGCTCCAGCATAGAAATTTTGTTTTGGTTCCAGTCATTTCCCAGATCAAAAACCTTCTCTTGTTGCGGATTGGTTTAAAAATGTTGTTACTTTTCTTATACATTAATTTGTCAATGTGACGTATTGATACAATCTTGCTGGGTTTTCTGCTTCTGTAATTAAGTACTGGGCTACATTGGCTCTTGAAATCTTTCCAACTTTCATTCCTTTTTTAAGTTCGGATATTATTTTATAATTGGAGCCTGCAGCTGCGTCTGTAAGCATTCCAGGTCTTATAATTTCCCAATTCATGTTACTTTTAGTTATAATTTCCTCCATTACGGTTTTATTGATGTATTGGTCTTTCAGGAATAATGAAATCACAGTTTTCATAAAAAAGCTCAAATAGTTTTTACTCTCTCCTGCACCAAAACCTGTAATTACTAAAATTGGCGCAGAAAAACTTAGCTCATCTATTACTTTTGTTAGTGTGTTAGCTATATCAGAAAATAGGGTAGTGGCTTTTTTATTTTTTGTTCCAACCGTTATAAGTACAGCATCAGCACCGTTTATGGCATGTTTTAAATCTATTGGAGATGTTGCGCTGCCATTTATTTTAATGAGGTTGGGATGATTTGGAATATGATCTGTATTTGTTGATAATGCCGTTACGGTATGTCCTTTTTTGAGAGCCTGTTTTACAGCTTCTAATCCTATTCCTGCTCCGGCTCCTATAATTGCTATATTCATGTTAGTTTGTTGATTTAATTTGTAGATATTTTTCTGTAATACTTTTTGATCCGGCCAGTAAACTTTCGCTTCCCCATTTCCATGAAGTTCCTGCTGTTGTCAGGATTTCGGCTCCTGCTTCTTTGGCAATAAGTAATCCGGCAATCCAATTATAAGTATCGAGATCTTCCTGAACAAACAAATCGATTCTTCCTGCACCTACATAAGCCAACTGCAATCCGTGTGGACCGTAATTTCTAACAATTCCAAAATTCTGAAGTAGTTTCGTTACAGTAAAGCCAATTTCTTCATTTAAATTATTATTTGATTTGTCCTGATGTCCATATTCAAAAACGGCAAGCATAACCGCCAAATCTGTTTTACGGCTTATTTGAAGTAACTTTCCATTCATAAAAGCACCTTCGCCGTCTTTTGCCCAAAACATTTCGTTGGCCAAAGGATCATAAATTACAGAAAAGAAAGGTTTTCCATCACGAATAAGCGCGAGATTTATTGTCCATCCTGCAATATGCTGAAGGTACTGAATAGCGCCATCCATGGCATCACAAAGCCAGTATTCTTGCTGTTCAGCCGGATTTCTTTGTGAATGACTATCAAACTCGTCGCCAATATGCCAGGGAATATTTGGGAATTCCAGAGATAAATCTTCCTTTAATGAAGTCAGGCACAAGATATCGATATCTTCTAATTGTTTTAAAAGCTCGTCCATACTTTGCGGAATTTCATTTTGCTTATAGCCCTTTAAAAAGACATCGCCTACTTTTCGTACTGCATCGAGTATGATGGGAATATTGATTTCGTTTTGCATTTTATTATAGTATTAATTACAATGCAAAGCTAGTTGTAGTATGGTTTTTAATGTAGTTTCAATAAAGGGAATGATAGTCCTAATCACGGAATTTTTTCCGAAATTCAAGAGGAGTAAGGTTTGTTACTTTTTTAAAAAGTTTTCCAAAATAAACCGGTTCGTCATAACCAACTTCATAAGCTATTTCCCTGACGTTTTTATCTGTAAAATAAAGCAATCTTTTGGCTTCCATAATCGATGCTTCCTGAATATGAATAGATACAGAGCTTCCGGTTAATGATTTTACGGTATCATTTAAATGCGCCACCGAAATAGAAAGTGCCGAAGCGTATTGAGAAGGTTGTTTCCAGGTTTTAAAATGCTCTTTTGTTAGTTTTATGAAAGTTTCCTTAATTATAATACTTCGGTTTTCTTTCTCTTTATCAACAGATGCATTAGAAAAGAGTTCTCCGGCAATCAGGCTCAAAAGACCATTTAATAAGGAATGAATACTTTTTTGAATGTAGTTATTGGTATTTTCTAACTGCACTTTCTCTATTAAATTCATTAGAATAACAAGCTGCTGGCAAAAATTAGATTCTTGTTGAAGTAAAAATGGATTTTCGATTTTGCTTTCTAAAAGCTGTACTATTTCTTTACTAAACAGCGACGGATCAAAACTAATCATCCATCCTTTAGGATCTTTTACATCTATAATATGATGTACTTGTTCAGGAAATACACAAAGTAGGGCAGGTCCGGAAAATTCGACATTTTCAAAATCAATATTTAATTTGAATGTTCCGTTTGAAGCGAACATCAATTGACAATGATTATCGCGATGTGGTTTCGAAATATCGTGCTCTTCAACTTCTCGATCTTCCATATTAACAATAATAATCCCTGCCTTGGCAAGAGGCGAAAGCTCAAATTGTGTAATAGTTTGGTTTTGATTTTTCAAGATTACAATAGCATCATTATACTAATTGCAAAAATAGAGATTAAAATGTTCAATATTTCAAACTTCATTCTTAAACGAAATAAAAAAGAGGGACTAACAGCTCTAATACCATTATGTCTCCGCTTGATTTTGTTTTTGTGTAGTGATACCCGTTTCTGTAGCAGTTTTAAATAATCCAGATCCTTAAGTGGTTATTTGTTAGTTGATTATGAAATTAAAAAAATGTTAAAATTTAAATTTGTTTAATCTTTTTGCTATTTTGTTAAACAAAAATTAATTAACTTAGCTAGTAAATAATAAAAAATATCCTATGAAAACAATCAAATTTAAATTAATCGCTTTTTTAGCCTTAATTGCTTTAGTCAGTATTTCATGTAACAATGATGATGATGATAACTCATCACAACCACCTCAAACCATCGTATCTATTGCTAAATCAAATCCAAATCTTAGCTCTTTGGTTGCTGCTTTGGATAAAGCAGGTCTCACCACCACATTGAACTCCTCGGGTTCTTATACCGTTTTTGCACCCACCAATACTGCTTTTAGTGCTTTTTTATCTGCTAATGGTTATGCCAATCTAGAGGCAGTACCTGTAGCAGCTTTAAAGGAAATATTACTTAATCATGTTTTAAGCACAAAAGTCAAATCAACTGAAATTACAACTGGTTATGTAAAAACTTTAGCAAAGGGAGGTGCATCAACCTCAAATACGATCAGTATGTATATCGAAAAAGGTGCAGGTGTTGACATCAATGGAGGGAAAACAAATGGAGGCGGTACAGTAACAACAGCAGACATTGAAGCTTCAAATGGAGTCATTCATGTAGTTGACGGGGTTATTGGACTTCCTACTATTGTGAATCATGCTATTGCCAATAAGAATTTTACAACTCTGGTAGCAGCTTTGACGTACAATCCTGCATCGGGTTTTGCCGGAATATTATCAGGAACGGCCAGCTCACCTTTTACTGTTTTCGCTCCTACAAATGCAGCTTTTACCAGTTTTTTAACTGAAACCGGATTTTCAGGACTTCCTGCAATTCCGGCGAATGTTCTTGAAACAACTTTAAAATATCATGTTGTTGCCGGAGCAAATGTTCAATCCTCAGCTTTAACAAACGGGCAGGTTGTAAGTACTTTTGCTGGACAAAACTTTACAATTGGCTTAACTGGCGGAGCAAAAATTACAGATGCCAGCAGTAGAACAAGTAATATAGTTGCGACAGATGTGCAATGTTCAAATGGAATAATTCATGTAATAGACAAAGTTTTATTGCCTAAGTTTTAATTACAATAGGACTTATTTCGAGATGGCACCAAAAAATATAGTCTGAATCTTTTTCATAAAGCGATTAAGTCAAATAATTTTTACTTAATCGCTTTTTAATACCAGATTTTTTTCGATTTAAATTTATCTGGCATTCATCGTACATATCATACTTAACCAGAACTAATCTCGAACGGGGATTTAAGGTTCTAAGGTGAGTTTCAGACTTAGTGAGAATTTCTAAGAAATAGAATAAATATTAGCAAAATATAAATTAAAGATGGGCAGTAATGCTCATCTTTCTTGTTTTAATATTGTTTTTAAAAGAATTAAAGTTCCTAACTACTTGACGAATTGTTTTAAATAAAATCCTTAAAAAATTGATTTATAAGTTTGTTTTTGTACCTGGAAAATAAATCGAACCTTTAAAAAATAGACAACTATAAAAAAAGGTTATAAAGTTTAGAGCTTAATTAATCTTATAGCGTGCTTTGCTAAGTTTCTGGTTTTCGAAAACACCATGAGCCAAGATCTGGCCACAAAATTCAAAGGATAGTTTTTTTTCTAATAACAGTATAGTTTTTATCTTTTTTGTTAATTCTGTCAATACTATTATTTCTTTGTAAAGCCTTTTCTTGTCATTTCACCCCAGCCTTTGGTTCCCATAATTTTTTCTTTGTAACCAATAATTGCAGCATAAACGGCCAATGGATGAAAATATACTGGCTCTATGAAAGCAGCCAGCAACAGCTTAAAAAAATCAGCTTGTTTAGGATATTTATGATAAGTTCGCTCTTCACTATACAGTGCAATAACTGAAAACAACACAGCAAAAAAGTAAACAAATATTAAGAGTAAAAAGAAAAAATGCCAGTGAATCAGTCCACATACAAAAAATAGAATTGTAATTACAATACCAATAAATTCTATTGCAGGAGCCAGAAATTCAAAGAGTGTCCAATAAGGTACACTAAGCATCCCCAGTATTTTATATTTAGGATTAAGAAACATTTTCTTGTGAAGGCTAAGGGTTTCAATAGTTCCTCTCATCCAGCGACTGCGCTGCTTTTTGAATATTTTAAAATCTTCAGGTGCTTCGGTCCAGCAAAGCGGGTCCGGTATATAACTAATGGAATATGGTATTTTGTTTTCTAACATATATCGGCGCATTCTTACTACCAACTCCATGTCCTCACCGACTGTTTTTGTGCTGTAGCCACCTGCTAATATTGCAATTTCTTTATCAAAAGCACCAAAGGCACCGCTTATTAACAATAATCCGTCGAGTCTTCCCCAAGCCATTCTTCCCAGTAGAAAAGCTCTAAGGTATTCTAAAACCTGTATTCTTGGCAGCAGTAAATCCGGAATGTTAATTTCAACCAATCTGCCATTTTTAATGACGCACTGATTTGCTATCCTTACCACGCCACCAGTAGCAATAATGCGCTTTCCATGAGATTCCAGAAATGGTTTTGCCAGCTTAAGCAAAGAATCTTTATCCAAGATGCAATCAACATCAATGCATACGACATAAGGATGCTGTGCGAAGTTTAGGCCCACATTAAGAGCATCGGCCTTACCGCCATTTTCTTTGTCAACAACAATTAGTTTTTTAAAAGCAGCATTTTTAGAGGTATAAACGCCTTTTATCTTTTTTGTTTTAATCTTTGGATGAATGTTAATGTCCGTTAAAAATAGGTCATAGGTCTTAATAAGGATCTCCATCGAGTTATCTTTACTTCCATCATTTACCACAATTACATCATAATTATTGTAATTTAAAGAAAGTAACGATTTTATATTTTCTTCGATAGTAAAACCTTCATTATAAGCAGGAGCAATTAAAGATAGCTTTGGTGCAAATTCACTGGTGAGAAGTACATTATAATCTACAAAGCTATTTTTTTTAAGATATTCCCTTAGCTCTTTTGTAGAAAGGTAGGCTAATACAAGATAAGAAGACATAATCAATATCGCATAACCAAGTATAAGAAATAGATAAATATGAATAAAGAATGTTATTTCACTATTAAAAAAAGTCATTTGCTTGCTATGATTTAAACTGTTAGTATCTGCAATACATTTTGCGCTTCATATTTTATTAATGTATTAGGATCTCTTGCAACTAATTGCATGATATGAGGAATTTTTTGAGTTAGTTTAAGTTCCTGAATAATCTTTAGTCCAAGCACTACAACAGTCGAATTTTGAGATTCCAATAAGAGTTCAACACCTTCAGTATCTCCTATATCATGTTTTTTAAAAGCACTTATAATATTGATCTGTGCCCAGTCATCAATAGGATGAGTGTGTTCCGTAAGATGTACAATTCCTTTTGTACCGGCAAGTTTAATCCCGGCATTGAGCGCAGTAATTTTTAAAGTTTTATTTCTCTTTTTAGAGACTTTTATAATACTGTCGAAAGCCTCTGTGATATTGAGTTCGGCAAGTTCGGTAATTCCTTTACATTTTAATTCCCATTTCTGGCTTTTAAGCTTTTTAAACGAATCATTTATTAATCCTGATTCCTTGTAAAATTGTTCAAGTTTCTTAGCATAAGTACCTTCGTAATTTTTATGGAGATTTATTATAGACTCTATCATTACTTCTCTAAAAAAAGTTGTTTTAGAAAGCTTTTTATATTCCGGATCTTCTACAATTGCTGATGAAGTAACATCCTGAAAAATAATAGAGAAAATTAGTTTTTCAATAACCAAATCGTAATCTATACGAAGTCTTTCTTTTTTTATATTACGGCTTCGGCTTCTGATAATCAATAGATACAAAATAAATGATGCAATTATAAAGAAGATTATAGAAAACGTAAGAAATGGTTCTATCCATACATCACTTTTATAAAATTCCCAAAGCTTTTTCATATTAGAAGCGTTTAGTCAAAATTATTTGAACATTAAACCTGTTTCTGTACTGCTCAGGTAAATATTCTTCATACTCATATAAGAAAACAGGTCGTATAAAAAATGAATTACTAATGCGTTGCTGGTATTGTATACCAACTCTGTATGCCTTCAAAGGTTCAACAAAATTATTATATAAATACAGGTAAGGTACATTACCATATTGCAGTTCCAGTCTTAGTAAACTTTCTTTTTCATCATTGGTAGTCTGTACGCTTAAAACATGAGAAAACAGTTTGTTTCCGGTATCATAAAAAGGTCGGTAGGCGAGGGCATAGCTGCCCATTCTATACGATAATTGCCCTGTAAGCAATGTTACATCTTCGGTTTCAAAATGCATAAATTTTACTCCAAGAGAGAAATCAAACTTACGATATGGAGTAAAGTAATATTCGGCACCTGCTTTTGCAACGGGAAATATGGTCTCGCCAGTCGAAAAACCGGCATTTACATATAGATAATTTCGTTTAGAAAAAGTTTGGTAGTAATCTGCTTCAAATAGCATTTGTGTATCGTTATTGGCGTGTCCCACATTAACACGTCCTACCAATGCTGAACTGGTGAATTTATGAGAATATTCCACATAACCATAATGCAGGGGCGACTGTCCCGGACTGGATGTTGACACGTTTAGATAAGAAGCGGCGACTGCATTTTTTGCCTTACGGCCAATAAGTGTTCGCAGACCTGTAATGGCCTGAGTGTTATTCTCGTTTATGGATATTTTTTCAATTTCGACTAATGCTTCGTTATTTCGACCCAGTTTTTCAAGGCAATTTGCTTTAATAAGCAGTACATCATAAGAATTAGGATCAATAGCCAGATAAGTATCACAATAATTAATGCATTTTTCGAACTTTTCAGACCAATAAAATACATTTATAATAGCTAATAAAGCATCTGGCGACGGATTAGTCCTGTCTGCCATTGGCGAAAGTATATTTATGGCAGTTTTGTAATCTTTTTTCCAAGTGTAAATGCGCCCTGTGTAAATCTTTATTTCTTCATTTTCGGGAAACTTTGCAATCAAAGGCTCAAGCATCGAGAGTGCTTTGTCGTAGTTGCCTTTTTCTACTTCACTTTTTACGTCAGACATAACAACATCAATGTTAATTTCCTGACCGAGTATGGTGTTAGAAATAAGCAATAAAAAAATGGTATAATATAGGAACTTCATTAGCCACGTTGATTTAATAATTTATTAATTCTCACCAAAAGTATAGCTAGACTGACTGGTTTAGCAATGAATTCGTTTGCACCTATATCAAAAGAATCCAGTTCAGTTTGTTCTATGCCTGAAGAAGTAAGTATAATGATTGGAATATCAGAACCAATGCTCTGTCTTACATATTGCGTAATTTCCATTCCGCTTATACCTGGCATATTTATATCTGTTAGTATCAGGTCATAATTATTTGTTTCAATGGCCTGGAGTGCTTCTTTACCATCAGAAAATTGGTCAACAGTAAATCCTTTCGATTCTAGAAAAAAAGATAATGATTTGCGTAGTATTTCGTTATCTTCGGCTAAAACTATTTTCATCAGCTTAAATTTATGTCTTAAAGCAATTATAAAAATTAAGTAAATAACGTAAAGCTATAGTTTATTTCTCTTTTATCATAGTTCCTTTAAAATTTTAACTACTTCAGCGATTCCACAATGTATTATATTTATTTTATCGACACTCTCAGTAGTAAATTTTCCAATATAAGCCTCCTCTTCTATAACAGACAAGGAGTTACATAAATCCTGGAGCATGAACATATCTAAACTGGATTTCATATGATGTGACAGTTTTTTAACAGCCTCGATGTTATTAACATTAAAAGCCGCTTCTAGTTGAGCTGCCTGATTTGGAATTTTTTCTATAAAAATATTGATCATATCCTGCTTGAATTTCGTGTCACCGCAAGACATTTCTTCTAAATAAGACAGATCTAATTTTCTCTTCTGCGGAAGGTCAATATCTTTACTTAATACTGTTTTTATTGCTTCTAAAAGTGCTGCTTGCTTAAAAGGTTTAGGTACATATGCATCCATTCCTACATTAAAACAACGCTCTTGTTCTCCTGCAAGGGAGTGTGCAGTCATTGCTATAATAGGAATGGCTAATTTCATTTCATTACGGATATAATCTGTTGTTTGATAACCATCTTTAACAGGCATTTGAAGATCCATCAGTACCAGGTCATATTTGTTTTTGGATAAAAAAGCGATTCCTTGCTCACCATTTTCTGCAATGTCTAATTCAAAACCAAAATTTTGAATAACACTCTTTACGAGTTTTTGGTTTAAAATGTTGTCTTCACAAAGCAGTATTTTAATCTGCCCTAAATTTTCTTCCGATAATTTTTCTGTTTCGGTTTCAGTCTCATTTACTTTTTTATAAGTAAGCACGAAAAAAAATTCTGACCCATATCCTTCCTGACTTTTCACGTGAATTTCGGCGTTTTGCAATTCCACTAGCTGCTTTACAATATTAAGCCCAAGGCCAGTACCGCCAAATCTTCGTGTAGTACTTTCTTCTGCCTGTGTAAAGCGTTCAAAAATAGTTTTAAGTTTGGTTTTAGGGATACCTATGCCGGTATCTTTAACAGTGAATTTAAGGGAATATTGATTTTCAGTCTCGTCGACTTTTTTTACAGAAACAGTTACTTCACCTTCTTCGGTAAATTTAAGCGCATTACCTGTAAGGTTAACTAATATTTGGTTTAGTCTTCCCTGATCACCAATGACCATTTCAGGCATATCTGCATCCAGGAAAAGATTAAATTCTACACCTGTTGGAACTTTTACCTTTAGTAAATTATAAATATGTTTGAGTGTTTTCTTTAAGTTGAAGGGCTGCGCATCAATGTTCAGATTACCGGATTCTATTTTTGAAAGATCCAGAATGTCATTTATAATCAGAAGTAAATTTTCTCCTGCAATTTGTACACTATCAATATAATCACGTTGAACATTATCTAATTTTGTCTGGGCAAGAAGATCTGTAAAACCAATTATGGCATTGAGAGGCGTCCTGATTTCATGGCTCATATTAGCCAGAAAACTATCTTTAGCTTGTACTGCACGCTCGGCAATTTTTTTCTGAACGTTTAGTTCAATGTTTTTTGTGCTTAATTCTAATTGATTTATCACATGCTTTGCAATAATTGAAAGTGCATTTCTCTGGTTTTCGTTAAGTTCTTTAGTTACATGGTCTATAGCGCAAAGCGTTCCTATATTATAGCCATCCGGCGTAGTAAGTGGAACACCGGCATAGAACCTTACCTTAAAACCACCAGTAACATTTGGGTCATCTTTAAATTGTTCGCTTAGATGGGTATCAGGAATTTCAATCATTTTAGAGTCCAAAATTGTATACTGGCAAAAAGAAATTTCGCGCGGTACTTCGGTCACTCCAATTCCAATTTCAGATTTAAACCATTGTCTGTTTTCATCAATAAATGAAATATGAGCTATTGGTACACCACATATGTAGGAAACAAGTTTCGTTGCATCATCAAAAGCATGTTCTGGAAGTGTGTCAAGAATATTATAACGTTTTAACGCTGCCAGGCGGTCTAGCTCATTATTTGGTATTGGTAGTTTCTTATTATCCATACTCTCAAAATAAGATACAAAAATAGAGATAATTTTAGTTATAACCTTACAAAATATGTAGGTGTTGAACCATTATGGCTTACAGGTAATAGTTCTGGTTCTGTAGCGTATAAAATTCAGCTTTACCTTATATTGATATTTTTATGTGCACATTGCCATTCCTTTGCGATAATTACTTATTTTACTAAATGGGCAAAAGTTAATTTATGGAAGTGAAATTCGCAATCTATCTTACAAATATTCTCTGAATTTAATACCTTATATGAGAAGCATCTTGAATCTTGCGCAGACTGATATTGATTTTCAAACAGGAGCTCATTCTTTAGATTTAAATCAAGCATTTTTAAAATTATCAAAAAAAAGTAACCGAAAAACCAATAGAAGAATGTTTCAGTAGAAAAGCCGTTATTATTCTTTCTAGCAACGGCATTCAGGTAGATGAGAAGGCTACTAAAATTATTTTGGAATTACTATATTTAGTATCAAAAAATTATGATAAACCGAGAGAGAGAAAAAAATACTATATCCTTAACAGGACTTCGAACCGTTTTCAATTATTAACTAATATTA
This sequence comes from Flavobacterium chryseum, assembly GCF_004362015.1. GTDB lineage: Bacteria > Bacteroidota > Bacteroidia > Flavobacteriales > Flavobacteriaceae > Flavobacterium. Next base: position 94,408 of record NZ_SNWW01000002.1, on the reverse strand, counting down.
TCAATTAAAAAACATAATACGGAAATTTTAAATCCGCTGAATTTCTAATGGATATAACTATCTAAGTTTAGAATGTTTTTTTTAATTTTAATAGTTACAGCTTATTTTTACTTTGTATTTTTAATTTTTAGGGCATAAGTTGTTACTTCAGTGAAACTGATTTTGGACTTATTCAAATAATATTTTTTTGTGATGTTTAATTCAAACATTGCTAAAAACGTTGTAATTATTAAAGTCAAAATTATCACTGTTTTTATTTCTTTGTATTCCATTTTTAGGAAGTTTTAATTTATTCAATTGGAATACAAAAATCTACGATGCTCATTTTTTCCGGATGCTCATTAAAATCATTATAATAAATTTCATAAGGATTTCGATCAGCTTTTTTATATCCGTTTTCGCTCATCCAAATAAAAAGACCGCTCCATGATTTTTCAAATTCGTTTATTTGAATTTCAAAATGTCCTACAATAAATCTACCTCTTTCAATTGTAGTTAATCCAATTTCTCCATCAACTTCCACTTTTTCTTTCAACGAAATGCAGGCACTCATTCTAACTTTTTCAGGTTCAGTTATTTTAAAACTATCGTGGTAAATGGTAACTATTTTTAAGTTTTCATTTTCCAGAAGCCTTCTTGAAGTTGCCCACTTAATTAATTTTGAATAAGCATTCTGCATTCCATTATGTCCAATTTGTGAAATATAAGCAAGATCTAATTTTGGCATTTCTTTAATTTCAATTTTTGCTTTCATTTTTATCCAATTTTTATGGTTATTAATGTTGCAAATATATTGGTCAAATATTCCATTTTCTTGTCTATTCTTGCTATCCATTTTACCAATCTTGCTAAATTTATCTGGATATGTTTGTCGGAATTCTTTAGGGCTTATCCCGTAAAATTTCTTAAAAGTTCTTGTAAAGGACGAGTTACTGTTGAACCCATATTGTAATGAAAGTTCTGATATTGTTATTTCTCTTTTGTGTAAAAGTATTGACGCCGCTTTTTCAATTCTTTTGCGAGTAATGTATTCATTTATAGTTTCATTTGTAATTGCTTTAAAAATTCTGTGCAAATGAAATGGCGAGTAATTTCCAATTTTAGCTATAGTTTCCAAATTCAGTTCCTGATCTAAATTTTGGTCAATAAATAGTAGTACATTATTAATTCGTTTTATGTAATCTTCTTTCATACTTAGGTTTTCGTCGTTCTAAATTAATCTTTTAATGAAATATTAATCAACAGCTGAATCAAAATTATTAATTAAAAAACATTTTAAGTTATTTACAAGTAGAATGAAGATAGAAAATATAATTTTAGCGATAAATTCTTGAACATAAAATCTAATTCAAGAAATAAATCTGAATCATAATTCTAATGTTATTGATGTCAAAATTTAGTGGTGATAAATAATAAATAATACATACTTAACTTTTACTGCACATTTTTGATTTTTTCTAATCTCAGTAGGATTAGAAACACTAGATAACTTAAAATAAACTATCGGATAATTTGAATTTTTTTTACTAAATTAGTCTTGTTAACTTTTTAAAGATTAACTTAAAAAGCCGGTAACCAACTCAATAATTTTTTTAGGATTTTCCTCGATCATATAATGTCCACTATCCATAATCCCCTCTACTTTGCAGTTAATTGCGACATAAGGCAATCCCATTTTTATGTAGTTGTAACTTGAATTACTGCCTATACCCAATACCGGAATGGTTAACGGTTTATAGTTTTTCGAATCCTCTATGTCCTCTGTAAAGCTTTGATACCATGCATTAGAGGCACGTATATTTTCCGGATTATTGTATACTGATGCATAAACTTCTCGTTCAAAATCAGTCATTTTTGTATCATCCAGCATTACATAGGAAAAAAGGTAATCAAGCAGGTACCTGAACCTGCCTTCTAATAATTTTTCAGGGAGATGTCTAACCTGATTAAAGGCCATCCACCACACGTAGGGCATATTAACATCCATTTTATCACTAAATGTTCCTTTTGCCGGTATCAACGGCATTTGCAACATACCTTCAGTAGGATGCGCACCATCCATTACAATCAATTTATCAATTGCTTCAGTGTAATTAAAGGCAAAGCTCATTGCTACCATGCCCCCAATATCATGTCCTAAAAGATTCACTTTTTCAAATCCTAGATGCTTTATAAGTTCATAAATATCTTTAGCCATTGTTTTTTTATCGTAACCATCTTTCGGTTTTCCAGAAGTTCCCATGCCTCTTATATCAACAACAATTACTCTATAATTTTCTGCAAGATGCGGTGCAATTTTATGAAAAGAGTACCACGTTTGCGGCCATCCCGGCAGACATAATAGTGGGGAGCCGCTGCCACCTTGTACATAATGCAATTGTACACCATTTACTATGGCAAATTTATTTTCAAATCCGAGCCAGTTTTTAATAAGCTCTTCATCAGAGTACTGGTCAATGCCGTTCTTTTTATTTTCAATATTCATAATTCCAAGTATTTAAATATTATCTTCGACTTTAGACCATACCAAAGTTGGATATCTATCATTATCAAGTTTTTGGTGATGTACTAAAAACATACTGTATAGGTACTGTGCCTGTTGCCATTTTGGATATAGCTCATCTTCTCCGGCAGGGTCTTTTGCCCTTTGTATTTTATTGTAGGCAGAAAATCGTTCCATAGAACCCATATCAACAAGTTCAAATCTTTTGCCTTTATACTGCTCACTTAAAGCAATAAGATCGTTAGGGCTGACCCTAAAACTTGCAATTCGTAAAAACCTCGGTGCGTTAGTATCCAGTGCAGCTTTGGCTGTAAAGGCCGCCGTATCGTCCATCGTTGTAAAATCAATTTTCCAGTCGGCTTTATCATCATAAAAAGCAACAGTTTGAGTTGTTGCATTAAATAGCGGAGTATTGTACCTTAGAATATCAGCAAAGCAACCGTTAAAAATAGTTGTAGATTTTATAGAACTTTGTTCAAGGTGCTGCTCAAACTCTTTTCTTAAATCAAAATTCCTATTTTCACCCTTAGGGATGGCGGTAAAATCAGAGGAAAAATCTGATGGTATAAAACGTGGTACGCCGGCTGCAATTGTTGCATGCAATAATTCCAGTTGTGCATCAACAATTACATCATGTAGTCCTGTAACAGCAGATACCACACATGTTGCACCTTGGCACGCAGCAGTAAGTTCTTCTTTATTGAATAGTTCAACCGGAAAAATTTCAACTCCCATTTTTTTGAGCGAATCAACTTTTTTGGGATCGCTGCTGTTACGCACAATTGCTCTAACCGTAACCTCCATTTTAATTAGTTCTTTACAAATACGATGGCCTAAATTTCCTGTAGCGCCAGCTACCACAATAGTATTTTTCATTGTCATTATTTTAATGCAAATCTAAAACGCTATTGTCATTTAATAAGCTACCATTTGGTAGGTAATTACTACTTGATGTTTTTTCGTATCCTGCTTAGTGCATTAGGAGTAATGCCAAGGTAAGAGGCAATCTGTTTTACAGGTACTCTTTTCATCAATTCGGCATCCTGCATAAACTCCAGATAACGTTGCTCGGCTGATAAGGTCTGAAAACTAATAATTTGGTTAATCATACGGATAGCCATATTTTCCCAGGTGATTCTGCCAAATTCCTGCCAGGCTGGAATTTGTTTATACAATATTTCCATATCATTTTTATGGATGTAAAGTAATTCCGTTTTTTCGATAGCTTCAATATTAAAACGTGTAGGGAGTTGAGGATTAAGGCTTGATATTTCGGTAAAAAATTCATCTTTAACAATTACCCATGCCGTTAATTGTTCTTCGAAGTCTCCGTAATAAAAACGTAACGCACCTGACTTGATAAAATAGTAGTGGTTAGCAATTTGCCCTGTTTTTAAAATAAACTGTCTTCTTTCAAGTGTCATTTCTTGAAAATTAGACAAAATGATCTCCAGCTCATCCGCCTTAATTATTACTTTAGATCTAATAAAATCAGATAATTGTTTCATTGCCTATTTAAAATTATGCTAAGATACAATTCAAATAATAGAAACTGATTACAAAAAGATTATCCGGCGATATTCTTTGTTACTATGAGCCAAAATCATTTGAAGTTTTATTTATTTAATGTTATAAAAGTTGTCCTGTATCATTTCCGCTTAAAGACTGCAATAACTGGCTCCTTTTGAAAATTCATCTGGTGCCAGTGTAAAAGGAAAGATGAAAGTTATAATCGGACTATAAAGTTTCGAATCAAAGCTAAGTAGGCCCTGATTTTGCTTCGATTGTGATTTTTAACACCAGCCAGAAAAAGATTTAAATAATTTTTATTATTGTTTTTTGAAAAGTTCAACATCCTTAACGGAAAGTCTTTGATTCAGCCAGTTCCTTAGTTTTTCCTGATCAGATTGGCTAAGTCTGCGTGGGCTTTCATATATGACAGCAGTTAAGGGAATTAGACTATCTTTTTGGGTTATTATAGTGGTTTTTGTGATGGATAATGAGACGATATTAGGAAACAGTGCTCTGCTTTCCTTTAAGAGTTGCTTGTTGTCAAATTTATTTAAAGCCAGTTGCTTTTCGAGCTGCATAATTTTTACATCTTTAGAGTTCATCTCATTCTCGCTTCCTTTTATCTGATTTAAGATGTCGCCTTTAAGAGCGTTGAACCTGTCAGTTGTATCCTGCCGAATTAAAAGATGAGCACCTTTGAGATACTGATTTTTATTAATTTTATTTTTTAAGGCTTTCATTTCCAGCGAATCAAATCTTTTAGAAAGAAAAGCCAATTCAATTTTTTTCTTTTTTGGATTAAAATCCGTTTTTTTATATACTACCGTATAGCCTTTGCTGCTGAACTCTTTTTCTATGAACAGCTCCACATTTTTCTTAAACTGCTGCTCGCGGTATAAAGAAAATGCAAGATATCCGCTGGGTAAAAGCATGGCAGTAATAAGAAAGGCAATAATAAATTTTACCCTTTTCTGCTGTTTTTCGTTTACTTGCTTAACTGCCGGGTAATTAAGGTATTTTATAATTAAAAAAGTAGCAATTCCGATAAAAACACAGTTAATGCAGTACAAGTAGAAGGCACCAAAGAAAAACGACCATTGTGCAGTGGCGATTCCGTATCCCGCTGTGCATAATGGAGGCATCAGGGCAGTTGCAATGGCTACCCCAGGAATTGGATTTCCTTTTTCAGACCTGGTAATGGCAATGACCCCGACAATTCCTCCAAAAAAAGCAATCAGAATGTCATAAATGTTAGGAGAGGTCCTGGCCAATAATTCTGATTGTACATCCTTAAAAGGACTCAAATAGAAATATAATGTTGAAACCGTCAGGCTGACAAGTGTTGCATTTAGAAGGTTTTTTAGAGATTTTTTCAAAAGTTTAAAATCATAAATTCCCAAGGCAAATCCTGCACCCAGAATAGGCCCCATTAAAGGTGATATTAACATCGCGCCTATAATGACGGCTGTTGAATTTACATTTAGTCCAACGGAAGCTACAATTATTGCACAGGCGAGTATCCAAAGATTTGCCCCCTTAAATTCAATGTTCTTTTTAACATTTTCAAGCGTTCTTGCCCTGTCATCTTCTCCTTCTTTGAGATTTAGTATGTCATTGAATTGTTTCATAATCTTTTTTGTTACAATAGTACTACAGGTTAGCTTACTTATTAAAGATAAAATTTAATACTAGAATCTTTTAAATTAAGGTTTAAAAATGTTATTTCGTCCTTAATATTTCACTCTCAATCAAGCTTCTTTTGTAATGTGGATGCGGATAAACCATGGATAAAAACCGAGAGTACAATGATTACAGCGGACAACTGAATCAGTTCATGAGCATTTGGAAATTCAGTTTGCTCGAAGGCGTACATGAGATAAAAAATAGAACCAACACCGCGAATTCCGTAGAAGGATAACGTAAATTTTTGAAATGCTGATAAGTCTGTTTTATACAATGCGACCCATCCGCTGAGCGGTCTGACAAAAATAAGTACAATAACAGCAGTTATTATTATCCTAAAATCAAGAAGTTTCTCCATTGAAGCACTGAGATAGATGCCGAAAAATATAAATATGAAGGCAACAAAAATTTGTTCTGCTTCTTCGGTAAAATCGTGAAGTGTGTCCATATACTTTGCTTTTTCTTCACTGCTGCTAAAGGTACATGCTGCAATAAATACAGCTATGAATCCATACCCTCCCAGAAGTTCGGTAATCCCATAAGGTAAAAGTGTCAAAGCCAATGATAGAATACCTCGGCTGATATGGGAGTGATGACTTTTGGATGTAATTTTAAATATAAGTTTGTACAATAACCAGCCTGCTGTAAATCCTATTATTACCCCAACAATAATTTTATATATCACATCAATATAAAACCATTCGCCAATCCACTTCGTGTAATCATTGCCTTGTGCAGCCATAAAGATAGCAAAGTAAGTAAAAGGAAATGCTAACCCATCATTTAATCCAGCTTCCGATGTTAGAACCAGACGTATTTTTGACAAATCTTTTTTGCTCGGGCGGCTAGTCTGTAGATCTGATGCCAGGACAGGGTCGGTAGGTGAGATAAGTGCACCAAAAAGTAATGCTGCAGCCGGTGCAAGATTAAGCAGCCACCATCCTGTCAATGCAGCCCCAATAATAGTAAGAGGCATGGTGATAATTAGTAATCTAAAGGAGTATTTCCAGGTTTCCCATGCAAATGGTTTTTTAATTTTTAATCCTGCATTTGTCAGGGCAATAATTACTACAAATTCAGACACCCGCCTAATAATATCAGTATGCTGCATTACGTCAAAGTCTGTATACTGCCTGCCTGCAAAGGCAATGGCAATACCTATAAAAATATAGATAATAGGCGGTGTCAGCTGTTTTTTATCAAAAACGTTGGGAATCACCGCAGCAAGAAGGGTAATAGTTCCTCCCGCTAATAGATAAAAGTTATAGGATTCAAAATTAAATAAATTCATAATGCTCTCCATATTGGTATTATCAAGTTAAGCAATTCAATTTACATATAGATGTAAAAATGAACTTAATCTTAATTATTTCAATTGAAGAATTATATGATAATGGTTAATCAGTTAGTCTGAGATGTTGCCTAAATTAATGTATAGTAACTGATGTCAAAACAATGCATATAGTGTCGTTTTGGATATCAAAAAGGTAGCAGCTTCAGTTCTTTTTTGTGTCAGTAATACCAGTTTCTGTATCAGTTTTAATATATCTGGCGTCTTAGATTTGCGGTATTAAATTTTAATATAATGAGAAAAACAATTTTAATTACAGGAGCATCCAGAGGATTTGGAAAACTTTGGGCTAAGACCTTTTTAGAACGCGGAGACAAAGTGGCTGCAACAGCCAGAAGACTATCGGATCTCGATGACCTGATTAAGGAATTTGGCGATTTAATAACTCCAATACAATTGGACGTAACGGACAGAACCAAAACTTTTGAAGCAGTACAATATGCAGAAACTGCTTTGGGCGGAATTGATGTATTGATCAACAATGCCGGCTTTGGACTATTTGGCACCATTGAAGAAACCAGTGAAGAAGAAGCAAGGCAGCAGATTGAAACTAATGTATTTGGCCTGCTGTGGGTCACTCAGGCTGTCCTGCCAATTATGAGAAAACAGGGACAGGGACATATTATTCAATTGTCAAGTGCTCTTGGGCTTACATCACTTCCTACATTGGGCATTTACAGCGCTTCTAAATTCGCAGTAGAGGGATTAAGCGAAGCGCTTGCAGCAGAAGTTGCAGATTTCGGAATTAAGGTAACTATACTTGAGCCAAACGGATTTGCAACTGACTGGCCTGGAGCATCAGCTTCTAAAAGTAAACCAATGCAGGAGTATGAAGCTGTCCACCAAGCTTTTCAAAACAATGGAAAACCGAGCGATTACGGAGATCCAGCTGCAACCCCTCCAGCTTTGCTTGCCTTAGTTGACAGCGCAAACCCTCCTTCAAGATTATTTCTGGGTAATATGGCCTACCCATGGATTAAATACGTCTATGAACAAAAGCTAGCTGTATGGGAAGAATGGAAAGATGTTTCGGCAGCAGCGCACGGAAAATAAATTAGTTGTACTTTTTGGATAAACATAAATCTACGCCAAATTTGGCGTAGATTTAGTTAAATTTGTAATATGAAACATTTTAAGACCTTAGCTGAACTGCACAGGGATAATAACTTTGCGCCTCCTGAAAATCCATTAATTAGTGTGGTAAAATGCGGTGGTCTCTGCGCTATGGGGCATGACGAATTCACAACAGACTTTTTTATGATAGCTTTTAAAAAACTGGAGTCAGGAATATTCAGTTACGGGAAAACCAAATACGATCACCAGAACGGTTCAATGTCATTCATAAGACCCAGACAGGTAATTGCTTTTCAGCAGTTGAAATTTGAGCTCGATGATTTTCTTATAATTTTTCACGAAAATTTTTTAAACGGCACCCCGCTTTATCAGAACATTAAAAAATATAATTTCTTTAATTATGAAGTAAATGAAGCATTGCATTTGTCTCCCTTAGAAGAAAAGAGCATATGGGACCTTCATGATAAAATTAAAGCGGAATATTTAAATAATCAGGATGAGTACAGCAGGGATATTATTATCGGACACATTGATTCGGTATTGAAATATTCCCAGCGTTATTATAAAAGGCAATTCATTAATCGGAAAGAATCAACCGGAAAAACAAGCACCAAATTCAATGAGCTTTTGGAAAATTATTCGCAGAGCGGTTTATTGAATGAAAATGGTGCGCCATCAGTTAAATACATGGCTGATAAACTTAATTTATCAACAAATTATCTTACAGATCTGCTAAAACAGGAAACAGGAAAAACCGCATTGGAACTCATTCATATTTATCTTATCTCTGAAGCAAAAAACTTATTAATGAATTCCGATCATAATGTAACTGAGACAGCTTATGCATTAGGATTTGAAAATTTGCCTTATTTTTCACGTCTCTTTAAGAAAGAGTCTGGTTTAACACCAAAGCAGTTTCAGAATCAGTTTATCAATTAAAACTATAAGCATAGTGAAGCGAAACATTCGCAAACAGGTATTTTAATGTCCTCAAGTTTTAATTCGTTTTTAAATAATGTTAATCAATGAGTCAGATTTTCCCCCCGCTGCCGGGAGCTTCTAGCGGGAACGCTTACGTTGAAGTGATTATACATTAAATATTCTAAAAGCTTAAAATAATATACTAAACAGTAAAAAAGCATAAAAAAATCCCATTTCGTTAGAAATGGGATTTTAATTTTGTGACAGGAACAGGATAAATTTTTATAAATTTTATGGACGATTTGAAGAGATTGTTATATTACATCTTGTGTCTGTCTTTATGTGTCTTCAGAATTTTGGTTTAGATGTACTGTTAGGGATTGATATATTTTTTCTGAGAATTACCCTAATTGATTGTTTGCCTTCTATATTTAAACATGAATTGTTTTAGGACTAAAAGAGCAAAATATTTGGACTAAAAAGAAAAGTACGTTTTTCTTAATACCTGTATCTTTGTATCTTAAGTTTGAAATATTTCAGTATTAATTCCAAAATAATTTCTAAAACAAAATTAAAACTGCTTTATAACTTTAATAGTTGTAGTATGAAAAAAATGATTAAAGTTCCAACTTCTTTAATTGGCTGTGATGCGCCGCAAAACTTTTTGATGTTAGATGGTTGTTCTGTAATTGAGCAGTGTATACACAGTACTGAAGCTAAAGGAATCATGTACTTAGAACAGCATTTACTACTAATAGTATTGGAAGGGTCCGTTGATCTTACTTATGGAAAACAAGAATATAAGCTTGGCAAGAATGATATGATTTTGCTAAAAAAAGCAACTGCTGTAAAGTATCATAAATTCGGAAATGCTGAAAATGATAATATTTACGATAGTTTCATGTTCAGTATCAAAGATGATGTTCTAAAATCATTTTTATCAACCTCAGAAATTAAAGTATCAAAACCTGAAGGAGAAATTAAGACAGGAGTTTACCCAATGAATGAATGTTTGGTTGCCTTTGCCCATTCTCTAAAACCTTACTTTTTTGATCATTCGGTGGTTCATCCCGGGCAGCTTCGCCTGAAAATTATGGAATTACTTTATGATGTTGCAGAATGTAACCGAAATATGTTTTTACAAATTCTCCAGTTGCACGAGCCTGTAAAGACTGATATCCGTAATGTGGTGGAACAGCATTATGCTTCACCAGTTTCTGTTTCCGAACTGGCTTATCTTTCCGGAAGAAGTCTGTCGAGTTTTAAAAGAGATTTTCAAAATATATACAATGTTGCACCAGCAACCTGGATCAGAGAAAAGAGATTGGAAAAGGCAAAAGATATGCTGGAAACTACTGCTTTGTCTGTTTCAGACATCTGTTATTCATTAGGATTTGAAAATGTCTCTCACTTTTCAAGAATTTACAAAGAATTTTACGGGCAGGCACCAAGTATCTCCCGTTAGGAGATAATTTAGGGTTAAATTCTTTTGCAGTATTAGAAAATAATTCAACTTCGATAAAATTCCCGTATTCAATTATTTGAATCACAATCTTCCATCTTATTCTCCATTCTTATTAGAAAAGTTTTTATAGCAATTTTATTAATGGAGAAACTTCTACATTGAAAATTTTCAATTCTTAAAAAGGACTAATTAGTAAAAATCTTTGAGCTAATTAGAAAAAACGCCACGCTGTAGTCAGATTACCTTTGTTTTAGAAATAGAGCTTAACTATTCTGTAAAATAACAGACAAAATTATGCTCAAAAATTAACAATCTTCAACTAAAACAAAACGATTTATGAAAAACATTTATGAACAAAAAAATGCAATAGCAAGTTGCTCAATTTGTTATACTGGGCAGGGCATTGGGAAAATTTCGAAAAAAATATTTTCCTTAAGCATTATCTCAGTATTAACAATTGGCGGTTTATTAGTTTCCTGTCAAGATAAAAATAATAAAAACAATAAAATAGAAGTTATGCAAAACAATCAAGAACAAAAAGAAGGTATCCTGAAAGCAATAGATTTATATGTAGAAGCAGGAAAAAAAGGAGATGGAAATATTGCAAAACCAGCCTTTGCGCCTACCGCAACAATGTCGTGGTCTGAAAATGGAGCATTAAAAAGTGTTCCTATCCAGGTACTATTTGATGGATTTTCTGCAGCGAAGCCAATGGAAGCGAATTACAAATTGACTACTCTGGATGTGGAAGGTGATGTTGCAATAGTGAGAATCGAATCTCAGTTTGGATCTGACAAATATGCCGATATGTTTACATTGGTTAAGGACGGCAGTGATTGGAAAATCATCAGCAAAATTTATCAAATTAAAAAATAAGAATAATGGCAGCAAATCAAAATATAAACGCTGTTCAGGATTATGAAGATGTTCTGCTGGCAATGAAAGGCTATGTTCACGGATTAAAAACAGGGAACGTAGCAGAATTGAAAAAGACTTTTCATCAGAATGCGATTATGTACGGTCATTTAGGTGATGACCTCTCACAAGGTAGTATAGATAATCTGTACACTTACGTTGAGAAATTTGGCGCAGCGCCCAATATCAAAACCAATCTTACGGTTTTACACAAAACACCTACCACAGCAATTGTTCGCATTGAAATGGAACATGATGCAGCAAATGAAGATTTCACCGATTACCATTCATTAATCAAAATTAATGGTGAATGGAAAGTTGTTTCAAAGCTTTTTCATCTGTATACTAAATAACTAAAGATCATTTCGTTAAAGTTTTTACTGGGAGCATTGCATTGCTTTCAGGGGAACTTTGCGTTTAAAAATAAAAGAAGTAATGAATAAATATAATAAGTTGTTTGCTCCCTTGTTATTTGGGAACGGAATTAATCTCAGAAATAGAATTGTGATGTCGCCTATGACTACTTGGTCATCTAATGAAGACTTCACTATTTCTGATGAAGAAGTTGAATATTACAAGAAAAGAGTAAAAGGTGTTGGTTTGGTAATCACAGGATGTACCCACGTTATGGCAAATGGTATTGGTTTTACTCACGAATTTGCAGGATATGACGATACTTTCCTTCCAAGTCTTAAGAAGTTAGCAGATGCCGCAAAAAGTGGTGGAGCACCGGCAATTTTACAAATGTTCCACGCAGGCAATAAAGCAATCCCCGGACTTATTCCGGATGGTGAAGTGGTAAGTGCAAGCGCCGTTTCAAGTGGATCTATAGTGCTTTTTGAAAAAGAAAATCTTCCAAAAGAATTGAGTGAAAATGAAATTTTAGAAATTATCAAGGCATTTGGAGAAACCACCAGAAGAGCAATCGAAGCAGGTTTTGACGGTGTAGAAATTCATGGGGCACACGGATTTTTGCTTCAAAATTTTATATCGCCTTTTTTCAATAATAGAAATGATCAATGGGGAGGTTCTCTGGAAAATCGTTTGCGTCTTAGCCTTGAAATTTTAAGAGAGGTAAAAAATATAGTTTCAAAATATGCTGATCGTCCTTTTCTGATAGGGTACAGAATCTCTCCGGAAGAATTTCCACAACAATCGTATGGACTTCCAGATACGTTCGTTCTAATTGATAAGCTGATTGAAGAAAAGATTGATTATTTACATTTCTCTCTGCTGGATGCCGTTAATCAAATACCAATTGAGTCAGAATTTTCTAAAGAACCTATATCAGTTGTGCTAAACAATTATGTTAACAACAAAGTTCCTGTTCTTGTTGCTGGAGGCATTACAACACCAGCAATGGCTGATAAAGTTGTAGACTATGGTGTTTCTATGGTAGCAATTGGAAGAACTTTAATTGTTAATCCTGATTGGGTAGAATTAACTCAAAATGGAGAAGAAGATAAAATCACTTCAATTCTTAAACTTGCAACTGTACAAGAGAAAAAAATTCCATTAAAATTAATGACAATATTTGAAAAAATAGAAGGTTGGGTACAAGTAGAAGCTTAATGTAATCAATAGCGAAAATAAAGATTTATAAAATAAAAATCAGTTCGTATATAGTTTTGGGATACTATTACTGTTTAAATTATCATTAATGATAAAAAAAAGGCGTCAATTGTCTTCAATTGGCGCCTTTTGGCTTTTGGCTTTTGGTGACCTCGACTGGACAAATTTCTATACATTTTATGGAAGATTTGAGGAAATTGGCTTACTATATGTAGTGGCTGTATTTGACTGCCTTAAAGAATTTGGTTTGAATGTCTTGTTGGGGATTGATAGAAAAAATTATTTGATTTCTAAAAATGATTATATGAATATGAGCATTTTCATTATTTTACATCAGATATATCATTTGCTCATTTGTGTACATGAAATAAAAGTTTAATTTTACTTTTTAAACTATACACCTTTCTTGCTTGTCATTTTAAAATAATCCTTCCTAATTATTTAGACAACGCGATTAAAGAATGCATTTTAAATGCTTATTTTTTATTTACATAACTCAAAATTTCCATGTATCAATTTGTAAAATATATTTTGATGCTATTTTTGGCATCCTTAAGTTTAGTATCCTGTAAACAAAAACAGGGCGATAAAATAAAAGTAGGATTTTCTCAGGCTATGACGACTGACGACTGGCGTAAGCAAATGAACAGTTCTATAAAGATTGAAGCTTCTTTACGACCTGAAGTTGATTTAAAAATTAGTGACGCCAATAATAATATCAACAAACAGATTGAAGATATTGAACGATTCATTTCGAATAAAGTAGATGTTATTATTGTATCTCCAATTCAATCTAAACCTTTAACGGCAGTGGTTGAAAAATCAATAAAAGCGGGAATACCAGTACTTGTTGTAGATCGAAAAATTGATGGCGAAAATTATACTGCATATCTTGGGGCTGATAATATTGAAATTGGCAGAATTGCCGCACGATATATCATTTCACACAGCAAAGGTTCAGGCAAAATTATTGAAATTACAGGAGCAAAAGGCTCATCACCCGCGTATGAGCGCAGTCTGGGATTTAGTCAGATAATAAGTGAAAACAAACGCTTCAAAATAGAAAACACAATTCAGGGTGATTGGGAAGGGCAGTCGGTTAAAGCACCATTAAAAACAATTCTTTTACAAAACCCTAACGTTGAATATATTTTTTCGCATAATGACCGCATGGCTTTAAGCGCTTGGGAAACAGCTAAAACAGTAGGATTAGAAAATAGAATAAAATTTATTGGTGTTGACGGATTAAACACACTAAATGGCGGAATAGACCTGATAAAGAGTGATGTTTTAGCTGGAACTATTTTATATCCGACGGGGGGAAATGAAGCGTTGAAATTAGCCTTGAAAATATACAATAAAGAACCTGTCGCTAAAAATAATATACTGAATACAATTGTAATTGATCAGAATAATGCTGAGATTATCGAGAATCAAATGGATAAAGTCGATCAGCAACAAGCTGTTATCGAATCACAACAGGGAGCAATAAATGTACAGGAAAGAGAATATGCTTCGCAGAACAATCTGGTTCGCTTATTGAGTTTTTTCTTGGTGATTATTTTGAGTTTGAGCATTTACAGTATTTATTCGACTATCTCTATTTCAAGAAAGAAAAAACAGCTTGAAAGAATTAATCAAACTGTAATTGAGCAGAATAATGAGATTCAGGAAATGTCTAAAATTGCCCAAAGAAGCAATGAAGCAAAATTGAATTTCTTTACCGGACTTTCACATGAATTTAAAACACCCATAACTTTGATTATGAGTTATGTAGAATCATTAATTGAAAATGAAAAAATTAAAGGAAGTACGCTTATTGATGAAGTAAAACTAATTCATAAAAATTCAAATCGATTACTCCGATTGATAAATCAATTATTGGATTTTAGAAAAATTGAAGAGCAAAAATTTACCTTAAGAGCTTCAAAAACTAAAATCTACGATTTTACAAACGAAGTAATGACCAACTTTAAAGGCGAAGCTACAAGAAGGAATATTGATTTTCAGCTTACTTGTAAAAACAAAAATTTAGAATTATTTGTTGATAGAGGTTTGATGGATAAAGTGTATTTTAATTTGCTTTCTAATGCCTTTAAATTCACACCTGATAACGGAAAAATTGGCATTTCGATTGTAGAAAACCAGGATAATAAAGTTAAAATTAGTTTTAGGGATTCCGGAATTGGAATACCTGAAAATGAATTGTCGAACGTTTTTAATCCTTTTTTCAGGGCTTCAAATAATAATAAAAATAGTTCAGGAATCGGGCTTCATCTTTCCAAAGAATTTGTACTTCTGCATCACGGAACAATTGAACTTAAATCAAAACAAGGCAGTGAAATTATAATTACGTTATTAAAAGGGAACAGTCATTTACAACCTTCAGAAATGATTACTAAAGCTGAAAATCTAAATGTAACTCCAAATTTAATATCAGATAATTTAGACATAGAAACCGATTTAAATGAAAGAAATATAGCTTCTGAATCGGAAAAACACACACTTTTAATTATAGAAGATAATATAGATTTAGTGACATTTTTAAAAGCCAAATTATCGAAGGAATATCTGGTTCATACTTCTGACGGAAGCGATGCTATTGAAAAAACCATGGAAATCGTTCCAGACATTATCATTTGTGACATAAATCTGGTAGACAAAGACGGTTATGAAATTAGTACAGAATTGAAAAAGGATTTACGTTCGTCACATATTCCAATCATTATTTTAACAGCTCAAAGCAATAAGGAATCTGTTTTGAAAGGCTTGCAAAGCGGAGTAGACCAATATCTTACAAAGCCTTTTAGCCTTTCTATTTTAAAACAATCAATTTCGGGTTTGCTTTTCAACAGAGAAAAACTACGATATTATTATACCAATAATATTTATCGCATTGAGCCTGAGTCTAAATTTGGTAATCAGGAACAGTCTTTTATTACTAAAATGAATGATATTATTAAAAGAAATGTTGAAAATCCCAAATTCTCGGTTGAAGATTTAGCCGATAAACTTGGAGTTTCCAGAGTTCAGTTGTATCGAAAGGTAAAGGCGATTATCGGAATCAATATCAGCGATCATATTAATAATGTAAAATTGGAGAAAGCTGCTGAGCTTTTAAAGTCAAATACTTTAAATATTTCTGAAATTGCGTACTCACTTGGATTCTCCTCACCAAACTATTTTTCTACAGCTTTTAAGAATAAATTTGGAATTTCACCAAAGGAATACAAATCTGCCAATTGATATTGGTTTAAAATTGATACAAATTAGGTATCAATTTTAAACCTAATGTAACAAAATCGAAACTACATGGTTTTCGTAAATAAATTTTAAATTGCGTAAAGCCTTGTAAATAAGGCTTTTTTTGTTTAAATATCAATCTGTCAGTAATTATAGAATTAAATTGTAACATCATTAAAAATAAGTTGTTTTTTTTGCGGATATCTTAGCGATAAGTTTTTAATACATCTACAATGAACAAGATATTGATTTGGTCTGTTACTGCTGCACTGGCAGGTTTTCTATTCGGTTTTGATACCGTAGTTATTTCTGGAGCTGATAAACAATTACAGCTTTTATGGCATTCATCTGATGCTTTTCATGGATCTGTTGTTATGGCAATGGCACTTTGGGGAACTGTTGTGGGGGCCATTTTTGGAGGAATTCCAACCAATAAAATAGGTCGTAAAAAGACATTATTCTGGATTGGGATTTTATATTTCATTTCAGCTGTAGGTGCTGCCTTTGCAAATGATCCATTTGTATTTGCCGCTTTCAGATTTATTGGAGGTTTAGGAGTTGGTGCTTCTACTATTGCCGCTCCGGCATATGTTTCTGAAATTGCTCCGGCAGACAAACGCGGACGCTTAGTAGCTCTTTATCAATTTAATATTGTATTAGGAATTTTAATTGCTTTTATATCCAATTACTTTTTAAAAGATATTGGAGAAAATGCCTGGCGTTGGATGGTTGGGGTTCAGGCAATTCCATCTGTTATATATATTCTGTTTATACTTACTATTCCGGAAAGTCCAAGATGGCTGTTATCTAAAAACCGAGATGAGGAAGCGCGCAAAGTATTGTATAAAATTGATCCGACAGCAGATCTTAAAGATATTATGGACGATTCCAGAGAAAATGGTGTTACCAAACACGAAAATATCTTTATGAAGAAATACCGTTTTCCGTTAATACTTGCTTTTTTAATTGCATTTTTTAACCAGTTTTCCGGAATCAATGCTTTTTTATATTATGCGCCAAGAATTTTTGAAGAAGCAGGTTTAGGACAAAATACAGCTTTATTGAGCAGCATCGGAATCGGAATTACGAATCTTATCTTTACATTAATCGGAGTAGCATTAATTGACAAATTAGGAAGAAAGTTGTTAATGTACATTGGTTCTGTGGGATATATTATTTCGCTAGGATTGGTTTCTGCTGCATTTTATTTTAATTGGGGAGGATTATCAGTACCCATTTTCCTTTTCTTATTTATTGCTTCTCACGCCATTGGACAGGGAGCTGTGATCTGGGTTTTTATCTCAGAAATTTTTCCAAATCACATTCGTGCCTCAGGTCAGGCTTTTGGAAGTTCAGTACACTGGGTTTTGGCAGCGATTATTCCATCTTTAATTCCAATGTTATTTTCAGAAATAGGCCCTGAAGTCGTATTCTTAATTTTTACGCTTATGATGGTCCTGCAATTACTGTTTGTAATTTTTATGATGCCCGAAACCAAAGGAATTTCTTTGGAAGTATTAAGTGAAAATCTAACTAAAAAAAAATCAAAAACCATGAAATCAAAGAAACATCTACCACTGGCATTTTATAGTGCACTGGTAATATCGATAGGAGGTTGTAAACCATATTCGGCTGTTGCACAAACGACTACTGTTTCTGTTTCGACTTCTACAGAAGAACAAATGTACCGTCCTAATTTTCATTTTACACCAAAAAAAGGCTGGATGAATGATCCTAACGGAATGTTTTATGCTAACGGATATTATCATTTGTTCTATCAGTATTATCCTGACGGAAATAAATGGGGACCAATGCATTGGGGACATGCAATTAGTAAAGACTTGGTTAAATGGGAAGAACAGCCTATTGCGATTTATCCCGACAACGATAAATATATTTTTTCAGGAAGCGCAGTTGTAGATACAGACAACACTTCAGGTTTAGGTAATGGTAAAACGGCTCCAATTGTAGCGATTTATACGCTGCACGATATGACAAAAGAAAAAGAAGGTAAAATTGATGTTGAGCAGCAGGATATTGCGTATTCGAATGACAATGGTTTTACATGGCAGAAATTTAAGGAAGGAAATCCTGTCGTTAAAAATCCTGGAATTCGTGATTTTCGTGATCCAAAAGCTACCTGGGATGAAACACACAAACAATGGATAATGGTTTTGGCTGCTCAGGATCGATCTCAGTTTTACAAATCAAAAGATCTTAAAAACTGGGAATATTTGTCTGATTTTGGAAAAAATATAGGAGCTCACGGAGGTGTTTGGGAATGTCCAGATTTCTTTGAGATAAAAGTGCAAGGCACCAGTGAGACCAAATGGGTTTTAATTCAGAGTTTAAATCCAGGCGGAGCCAACGGAGGTTCTGGAACGCAATATTTTATTGGAGATTTTGACGGCACAACTTTTACGTTAGATTCCAATTTTGCAAAAAGAGTAGAAAAAGAAAAAGCCGTTTGGATCGATTACGGAAAAGATAATTATGCCGGCGTAACCTGGAATAATATTCCGAGTGCTGACGGACGACGATTGTTCATTGGATGGATGTCTAATTGGGAGTACGCACAGCAAGTTCCAACTAATGCCTGGAGAAGCGCTACTACAATTGCTAGAGAAATTCAGTTAATCAAAAAAGGAGAGAACTATAGTTTGGTTAGCAATCCGGTGAAAGAAATCAATAAATATGTTTCTAAAACCATCAAAGGGAAAAATCTAAATGGAAAAGGAAAGCTTTCTATTGTAGCACCAGGAAAAATTGATTTAACCCAAGCCATTGTCAATTTTAGTTTAAAAAACATAAAACAGGATACTTATACTATTACGCTTTCAAACGAAGCGGGAGAAGCTTTGACTTTCGGATTAAATAATTCAGATCATTATTTATTTCTGGATCGTTCGAAGGCAGGAAAAAACGATTTCTCAGACAAATTCGCTTCCACAATTACCAAAGCGGCTTTAGAGGGAAGTCAAAAAGAAGGTGCTTTTAAAATCATTTTAGACAAAACCTCTATCGAACTATTTTACAACAATGGCGAAAAAGTAATCACGGAAATCTTTTTCACAAACCAGCCATTTACAGCACTTTCAGTGTCTTCAAAAGAAGGAGTTGAATTGAGCAACCTCGTAATTAACCAATTAAATATAAACTAACTAAAACCACTAACCTCATGAAAAGTAAAATTATTTATTTTCTATTTTTCTTCTTTCCAATGCTGATGATGACAGCACAAGAAAGCGGAATTAAAGGAACGGTCATATCGTCCGACGACGGAATGCCGCTACCAGGAGCGACTATACTTATTTCAGGTACAAACACCAGTACAGTAACAGATTTTGATGGAAATTTTTCTTTCGGAAATATTAATTCAGATGCTGTAATTGTTGTTTCTTTTATCGGATACGCGCCACAATCGATTCCCGTTAAAGGGCAAAAATCATTCAGTATAACTTTAAAAGTAGACAACAATCAACTAAATGAAGTTGTCGTAACAGGATACTCCAAACAAAAGAAAACGGATATTACCGGAGCCGTTGCTGTTGTGAACATGAAGGAAGTCATGAAACAACCAGAACCAAACCCAATTAAAGCGTTACAGGGAAGGGTAGCGGGGGTGAAAGTTACTTCTGATGGATCTCCTAGTGGAGGAAATACAAAAGTGGTAATTCGTGGTGTAGGAACTTTAAACAATACTGATCCTCTTTATGTAATTGACGGAATGCCGACTAAATCAGGAATGCATGAATTAAATCCGAATGATATTGAAACCATTCAGGTTTTAAAAGATGCTTCTTCGGCAAGTATTTATGGTTCCCGTGCTTCAAATGGTGTAATTATCATCACTACCAAAAAAGGAAAAGAAGGCAAAATGAGGATCAATTTCAGCACGTATACTTCTATTTCTGATTATTCAAGAAAGCAAGAAGTGCTAAATGCCAATCAATTTGGTCAGGCTTTATGGCAGGCGAATATCAACGACGGATTAAATCCGAATAATAATAACCTGCGTTATCAATTTGACTGGTCGGTTAACAATAATAAACCAGAGTTAAACAAAGTTTTGGTTCCTGAATATTTAGATGCTAATCAAACGCTGAAAGCATCGAATACCGACTGGTACAATGAAATTTCGCAAACCGGAATTGCTGAATCTTATGATTTATCAGTTTCAAATGCATCAGACAAAGGAAGCTATGTTTTTTCATTAGGCTATTACGGAAGTGAAGGTGTTGTAAAAACGACTGATTTTGAGAGAGTCTCAGCCAGAATGAATGGCTCTTATAAATATTTTCATGGTAAATTGGTTATCGGAGAAAATTTTAGTTTCAATCGTACCAATGAAGTTACAGATCCGGGAGTTTTAGATCCTGCGCTTCGTGCTTTACCAATTATTCCGGTACGAACTGTTGATGGAAAAGGCTGGGGCGGGCCTGTTGGAGGAATGAATGACAGACAAAACCCGGTTCGGCTTTTAGAATATAACAAAGATAATAAGTACGATTATTTACGCCTTTTCGGAAATATGTATGCCGATTTAGAAATTATTAAAAACCTTCACATCAAAAGTAGTTTCGGTATCGATTACGGGTTTTATAAAAAACGTACGCTGCAAAGAAGTTACCAATCCGGTTATTTACAAAACGATCAGACATCGGTTACCATGGATCAGTCAGTAAGTGATAAATGGACCTGGACCAATACGGCTATTTACAGTTTAAATTTCGGAAAAAGCAATTTGAATTTAATGGCCGGAACTGAGATGTATAAAGATACTTTTGAGACCACAACTTTACGTAAAAACGACTTTTTGATTGAAACGCCTGACTATATGTATCCTGATGCAGGAACAGGAGAATCGTTTACAAGCGGAACTTCAACCGTATATTCATTGCTTTCTTATTTTGGAAAAGTAGATTATGAATTCGATAATCGTTACTTGCTTTCAGCTACAATTCGTCGTGATGGTTCGTCTCGTTTTGGAAAAAACAATCAATTTGGAACCTTTCCGGCAGTTTCAGCAGGATGGAGAATCAGTAATGAAAGTTTCATAAAAAATAATGCGCCCGTCTTTTCTGATTTAAAATTAAGAGCAGGATGGGGGCAAACCGGAAATCAGGAAATCAGCAATACTGCCGTTTACAGTTTGTATTTGGCCAGTTATGCAGGAGGAAGTCCAACCTGGGCAACTTCTTACGGAACAGCTTACGACATTGCAGGAAACGGAAACGGATTACTTCCTTCTGGTTTTATTGCAACACAATCCGGAAATGATGATTTAAAATGGGAAACGACCACGCAAACCAACATTGGTTTAGATTTCGGATTATTCAAACAAAAATTAAGCGGTTCTGTTGATTACTATATCAAGAAAACAGAAGACATCCTGGTTTTACCGCCTTATTTAGGAGTAATTGGTGAAGGTGGAAATCGCTGGGTAAACGGTGCTTCGATGGAAAATGAAGGATGGGAAGTTTCGTTGGGATACCATGACGAAACCTCATTTGGATTGAAATATGACATTTCGGCTAATATTTCTGCAAACAAAAACAAGATTACAGAATTGCCGGATGAAGTGAAAAATAATTACGGAGGAGACGGATTAAATGATAATATTTTAGGCCGCCCGATTAACTCGATGTACGGTTATGTTACTGACGGATTATTTAAAAGTCAGGGCGAAGTAGATAACTCGGCTATTCAGGAAGGAAAAGGTCTTGGTCGAATTCGTTACAAAGATTTAAATGGCGACGGAACCATTACAGATAAAGATCGTACCTGGATTGGTAATCCAAATCCGGGACTGACGTACGGATTTAATTTAGGATTAGGATATAAAAATTGGGATTTTACCACTTTCTGGGAAGGAGCAAGTGATGTTGATGTAATTAACAATACGAAATACCAAACAGATTTCTGGAGTGTTGACGACGTAGGGTCAAATAAAGGAACTCGTTTATTAAATGCTTGGTCTTTAGACAATCCAAATTCTACTATTCCCGCTTTAACCACAGTGGATCGAAATGCAGAGTCAAGATTTTCAACTTATTATGTAGAAAACGGAAACTATTTGAAACTGCGTGTTTTACAATTTGGATACAGTCTGCCAAAAGATTTATTGAAAAAAATGAATTTCGACAGCTTTAGATTGTACATCAGCGGACAAAATTTATTAATCATTGATGCTAAAAGCTTTACTGGTGTAGATCCTGAAAATGCGGGATTTGGATATCCACAGCCAACCACTTTCACAGCGGGTCTTAATTTTACTTTATAATAAAGATTAAATCAAAAAACATGAAAAAGATACTATATATAGCAGGGTTTTTAGTGATGGGAATATTTACTTCCTGTTCTGATTTTCTGGAAAATGATCCGCGTGGTGTGTTGTCTGAAGAAGATATTGTAACACCACAATCGGTAGAAGGATTTATGAATGCGGCTTACGCACAATTAGGAAACGACCATTATGATTCACCATATAGTTTATGGCCATTTGGAAATGTACGTTCTGACGATGCCTACAAAGGCGGAAGCGGAACAAATGATATTCAGGATTTTCACTTTTTTGAAGTCTCCAATAATATCAGACCGGATTTTGGTGAATTAGATAATTTCTGGTACATCAGTTATGTGGGGGTTTCAAGAGCGAATAAAGCCTTAAAAGCATTAGAACAAATTTCGGAAGCCGATTATCCGTTAAAGAAAACACGTATGGCTGAAATGCGTTTTTTAAGAGGACATTTTTACTTTATGCTGAAAATTATGTTCAGGAACGTTCCTTACATCACAGAAGACATTCCGATAGAAGAGTATAAAACGATCTCAAATAAGGCACTGTCAAACGAAGAACTTTGGAATAAAATTGCTGGAGATTTTCAGGCTGCCGCCGATGCTTTACCGGAAAATCAGCCGCAGGTTGGACGTGCTACTCAAAAAGCAGCTTATGCTTATCTGGCAAAAACCCGTTTGTATCAGGCTTATACGCAAGATGATAGTTATAAAGTAACAGGAATCAACCAACAGCATTTACAGGAAGTAATTGCTGCGACAGACAAAGTAATCGGAAAAGCAAGCTTGGAACCTGATTTTGCGAATAACTTTTTGCCGGGAACTTTTGAAAACGGAGCTGAATCGATTTTCTCAATTCAATTTTCAGATAATGATGGAACTTTATACGGAAGATTAAATTTTTCGGATGTCCTGTCAACTCCTCAGGGTTTGGGATGCTGCGATTTTCATAAGCCAAGCCAAAATTTAGTAAATGCTTTTAAAACGGGTTCAAATGGTCTGCCAGAATTTGACACCTATAACAATCAGGATTTTGACTATAAAAATATTGACGCCAATACGGTTGATCCAAGATTGTATCACACTGTTGCCATGCCGGGTTTGCCTTATAAATATGATCCGGAATTTTTATATGTGGAAGCCTGGGTAAGATCTCCGGGGACATACGGCTATTTTGCTTCATTAAAAGAAAACGTGGCGCCAAACTGTAGCTGTGTGGTAAATATTGATCCGTTTTACGGGAATTCAAAAAATAGAATCCAGATTCGTTATGCTGATGTGATTTTAATGCGTGCCGAAGCTTTGATTGAACTGGGAAGACAATCAGAAGCTTTACCATTAATCAATCAGATTAGAGAACGTGCGGCTCAGAGTACAGGACGACTTACGTATGTAAATAATTTTAAAATTAATACTTATGTTGACGGGGTTAATTGCAACTGGACACAGGATTTTGCCCGTAAAGCGATGCGTTTTGAGCGCCGTTTAGAATTGGCTATGGAAGGAAATCGTTTCTTTGATTTAGTTCGTTGGGGTGTTACAGATCAGGTATTGAATGATTTTTATGCAGGTGAAAAAACAAAACGCACCTATTATCAGGACGCCTTTTTTGATGCGCATAAGGAAGAGTATTGCCCGATTCCTTTGAAACAAATTAATTTCAGTCAGGGATTATACAAACAAAATCCGGGTTATTAATCTATTTAAGAACAGCAACATGAGAAAATTTATATATAAAAATTGGACCAGAGTGTCTTTGATACTGTCAATGTTTTTTATGGTTACCGCCTGCGAAAACAGTTTTGAGAGTAGTGGTTTTGATGTCAATTCACCGTCTAATGTAAATTCATTTAAAATAAATGGAGTTGCAGGCGAAATTGACCAGAAAACCGGAAAAATAAATGTCACGATGCCTTATGGATCAGACATCACAGCTGTAAAACCCGAAATAGTACTACAAGAAGGGTCAACATCAAATTTAGATCTAACAGTACCGACTAATTATTCAAATCCGGTAAAGTTTAGAGTGATTAATGGCAATTTGTACAAAGATTATACAGTCACCACTATGGTTTTAAGTCCTATTAAAAGTTTTACCATTAATGGAGTTGCAGCAACGGTAAACGATTTAAACAGGACCATTACCCTGACATTGCCAGAGGGTTCAAATTTAACAGCTTTAAAACCAATTATTGAATTGACAGAAGGAGTTTCCATTTCACCTGCATCCGGAGCTACGATTGATTTTACAAATGCTGTAACTTTCGTAATAACTTCTAAAGGAAAAAGCGTAAACTATACCGCTAACGTCGGTTTGCCGATAACTGGATTAGTAGTTGCCTTTTTAGGAACAGCTGCTACAAGAGCTGAAATTACTAATATGGACGAAGTTACTGCTGTTAATTGGTTCTTTTCAACTTTTAGCGGAGCGAAATATATTTCATTTAGCAGTGTTGAAAATGGTGCCGATTTAAGCGATGTTGATCTAATCTGGTGGCATTTTGATTCTGCTGCCAATTTACCGGCAGTTACATACAAACCTGCTGTCACTGCAGCTTTAAAGAATTTCAGAGCTAACGGTGGGAATTTACTTCTGACGTCTTTTGCCTCTCAATATGTAGATGCTTTGGGAATTGTTCCTTCAGGAAAAGGACCGAATAATGTTTTTGGGGATTTTCCTCCAAACGGATTTGTAGATGCAAACTCTTGGGGAATGTCGTTTAAAGGGCATGAAAATCATCCAATCTTTGAAGGTTTAACAACTTATGAAGCTGGAAAAGCGAATCTGTTACAAGGCGGAACTTTCAGATTAAACCATACCGCATGGTGGTTTGTACCGGAATGGGGAGGTTATGGTAATGGCGAAGGCTGGAGAAACCAAACAGGTGGAAACAACTTAGCCAGCGAGGCCTGGGATAATAATCTTGACGGAAGAGTTACCATTGCAGAGTTTCCAAATACATCAGCTAATAAAAATGTGATCGTGATTTCGATGGGAGCTTACGATTGGTATAATGAAACCAATAGCAGTGGAGTACCAAGTCAGGCCAATGAATTTATTACCAATATTAGGCTCTTGACACAAAACAGTATCAATTATTTAGCTAAAGATTAATCACTCTGAAACCAGCAAAATGAAATATAAAAATATAATAACAATAACTCTCCTGTTTTTTTCGCTTCTTTCCTGTAGTCAGGATGAAAATTATTCCGGAGGTTCAATTTCGGGTGGGGAGTCTGAGATAGCAAGTGTTTTTCCTGCGCCGCCGGCACAATGGATGGGAGCAAACGATCCGTATTTTAGTGCAGGATTTACAGGAGATATAATGCCATTCTTTGATAACGGAAAATTTCACATTTACTTTCTTCACGATGCACAGAATAAACCAGCCGGAAAAGGCTTTCATGATATTCATGAATTTTTAAGTACAGATTTAGCTCATTTTACCTACGAAGGGCAAACTATTCCATACGGCGAAAATACTGATCCTGATTTTGCCGTTGGCACGGGATCAGTTGTAAAAATCGGTAATCTTTATTATTTTTATTACACCGGACATAATGGTTTACCTGCTTTTTTGCAATCTAATGCCAGAGAGAGTGTATTGTGCGCGACAAGTACGGATTTAAAAAACTGGACAAAAATCCCTTTGTTTAAAATTACGGCGCCGGCAGGTTATTATAATTATGACTTCAGAGATCCTCATGTGTTTTATAATGAAGAATTGAAAAAGTATTCAATGATTGTCAGTACACAGACCGAACCGGGAAGAAAAGCAGTTTTATTGCATTTTACAAGTGCTGATCTGGCTTCAGGAATATGGGACGTTCAAAACCCGATATATACGACAACATCTCAGGAAAATTATTTGATGATGGAATGTGCCGACATATTTAAAATGGGTAATTATTGGTATCTGATTTTTTCTGAAAACTGGAGTAGTAATAAAGGAACACATTACAAAATGGCATCATCAATTAATGGCCCGTGGACCACACCACAAAATGACAGGATTGACGGGGAATATTTTTATGCCGGAAAAACAGCTTCTGATGGAAATAAAAGATATGTTTTTGGATGGAATGCCAGAAAAACTCCCGAGAACGATCTTGGAAATAAAGATTGGGCAGGTAATATGGTCATTCATGAATTGATACAAAATACTGATGGTACTTTAGGAATGCAATCGCCAAAAGCCGTTGTGGATTTATTTTCCAAGAAAAACAGCAGTGCAGAAGTAGATGCTACTTTAGGAAGTGTGACAACAAATAATGGAAATTATACTTTGTCAGGTACTGCAGATAAAGCAATGGTAACTTTTAAAGCTATCGGTAAAAAAGCCAAAATAAAAACAGAAGTTACCTTAGCAAATAATTCGGGTACTGCAGGAATTGTTTTTCATACCAATGATTCGGGCAGTTATTATAAAATAGCTTTTGATATTGCTAAAGGCAAAGTAATAGGGTACAATTCGGCTTCACAGGAAACTACCGGAATACCCTTTCAATTTCAGGCCAATGTTAAATATAATATTGAAATAATTGCAGAAGGAAGTGTTGTAGTGATTTACATTAACGGCAAAACAGCACTTACAAACCGTATTTACGGAAGAGACAAAAATAAATGGGGATTAATTGCAGAAGGACAGAATACTGTGATTTCAAATCTTCAGCTTACGCAACCAGAATAACATTAATAATAAATAATTTCAGAATGAATAACGGAAAAAACCTTAAGGCAGTGGCCTACGGAGAGGTGCTTTGGGATGTTTTTGCCAATGAAAAAAAGATTGGAGGGGCACCATTAAACGTGGCTTTGCGAATGAAAACAATAGGCTGCGAGGTGGCCATGATTAGTTGCGTGGGAAATGATGAAAATGGAAAAGCAATAGTTGATCACGTAAAAAGTTTAGGACTTGAGACAAATACAATTGTCACTTCAGAAGATTTTCCAACTGGTTTGGTCAATGTTACTTTAAATGATCGTGGATCAGCAACTTATGAAATTGCATATCCTGCGGCCTGGGATAAAATTGTTTTAAATGATCAGGCTAAAAAAAAGGTTGTGGAAGCTGATGTCTTAATTTATGGCAGTTTAGTCTGTAGGGATGAGGTGTCAAGGCTGGCTTTAGAATGGTTGTTAAATGTCAATATATATAAGGTTTTTGATGTTAATTTAAGGAAACCACATTATTCTTATGAAATGCTGGAGCAATTAATGAATGCTGCCAATTTTATTAAATTCAATGATGAGGAATTGTTAGAAATCACTGTAGCTATGAAGTCTCCCTTTAAAAGTTTGGAAGATAATATGAACTTAATTGCAGAGAGAACCGGAGTCAATGCTATGTGCGTCACAAGAGGCAAGCATGGAGCTTTGTTAATGTGGGAAGGTCAACTTTATGAAAACGGTGGCTATCCTATTCAGGTTGCCGATACAGTAGGAGCAGGAGATTCGTTTGTGGCAGCTTTGATTACATCACTGCTTACCGGAAAAGAACCTCAATACGCTATCGATTTTGCCTGTGCAATGGGGGCGTTAGTAGCTGAAGCACCTGGAGCCAATCCAGAGATTTCGTATTCTCAAATTGAAAAATTAATGTCTGGAATTAAAAATTAATTTTTGTTCTAAAAAGGTAACAATAGTATTCAATTGAATGAGTGGTTATGTTTTTAAAAGTTAAGCCTGATATCTTTTGATATCGGGCTTTTTTATGTAAATACACCATTTGTCGCACATAATGCTTCAAATGTTCTACCCTAATGAATTCAGGAAAATTACATTTACAACCTCGGAATTTACTGATTTCATGTAAATGAACTGGTAAAATTATAGTATGCAAAATAAATTATAATAAAAAAAATATAATCTACTATCACCTACATAATTTAACAACGCTGCAAAAACTTAAAAAACTATGATGAAAAAACAAATTAAAAAATATGCCTTTTTACTGCTAATTGTGTTTGGAAATGGATACGCGCAATCAAAAAAATACCTGGATACCAGTAAACCAATTGAAGACCGGATTTCAATTTTAATGAAAGAAATGACATTAGAAGAAAAAGTAGGGCAAATGAATCAATACAATGGTTCATGGGATGTTACAGGTCCAAAACCCGAATCAGGTTCTAATGAAGAAAAATACAATAATATAAAGAAAGGATTGGTAGGTTCTATGCTAAGTGTACGAGGCGTTAAAGAAGTAAGGGCCGTACAAAAAATTGCTGTTGAAGAAACCCGTCTTGGCATTCCGTTACTTTTTGGTTTTGATGTGATACATGGTTATAAAACTCTCAGCCCTATCCCGTTGGCAGAAGCTGCAAGTTGGGATTTAGAAGCCATTAAAAATTCGGCGCATGTTGCTGCTATAGAAGCTTCTGCTTCAGGATTAAACTGGACTTTTGCACCTAATGTAGATATCTCGAATGATGCAAGATGGGGACGCGTAATGGAAGGTGCCGGAGAAGATCCTTATCTGGGCAGCAAAATTGCTACTGCTCGTGTTAAAGGGTTTCAGGGAGAGAGCTTAAGTGCTAACACCTCTATTATTGCTTGCGCCAAACATTTTGCAGGTTATGGTTTTGTAGAAGCAGGCAGGGAATACAATAGTGTCGACATGAGTAATTCTAAATTGTACAATAGTGTATTACCACCTTTTAAAGCGACTGTCGATGCCGGAATTCGTACTTTCATGAATTCATTTAATACATTAAATGGAGTTCCGGCAACCGGAAATAGTTTTTTGCAAAGAGACATTTTAAAAGGAGCCTGGAAATTTGATGGTTTTGTCGTTTCTGACTGGGCTTCTATAGCCGAAATGATTACCCACGGTTACGCAGTCGATGCAGCCGATGCCGCTCAAAAAGCCGCTGTTGCAGGCTCTGATATGGATATGGAATCAAATGTTTATGTAACAGAATTGGCCAATTTGGTAAAAAAAGGATTGGTAAAAGAAAATGTGATCGACGATGCTGTTCGCAGAATTCTTAGAGTAAAATTTGAATTAGGTTTGTTTGATAATCCATACAAATATTGTGATGAATCCCGTGAAAAATCAAGTATTGGAAACAAGGCCAATAATGAAGCTGTTCTGGATATGGCTAAAAAATCAATAGTTTTATTGAAGAATGATAAAAAACTGTTGCCATTAAAAAAAGAAGGAGTGAAAATCGCTTTAATTGGTGCTTTGGCAAATGATAAAACCAGTCCGCTCGGAAGTTGGAGAATTGCGGCTGATGATAATACAGCTATATCGGTTCTTGAAGGAATGCAGCAATATAAAAACAACACTTTGGTTTATGAAAAAGGAACTGATGTGGCATTAAATAAACAAGTATTTGTTGATGAAGTAAAAATTAATACAACTGATTTTTCCGGATTTGAAGCTGCGAAAAATGCAGCCAAACAAGCAGAAGTTGTGGTAATGGTTTTAGGAGAAATTGGTTTTCAAAGTGGTGAAGGACGCAGTAGAACTGAATTAGGTCTGCCTGGGAATCAGCAGCAATTATTAGAGGAAGTTTACAAAGTAAATCCTAATATTATTTTGGTTTTAAATAACGGGCGTCCGCTGGCATTACCGTGGGCAGCAGAAAATATTCCTGCTATTGTTGAAGCATGGCAGTTAGGTACCCAATCCGGAAATGCAATTGCACAGGTTTTGTACGGAGATTACAACCCAAGTGGTAAGCTGACAATGTCATTCCCAAGAAACGTAGGACAGTGTCCAATTTATTACAATTTGTACAATACAGGACGACCAGCCAATAAAGATCAAAACGCTTTTTGGTCTCATTATATTGATGTCGAAAAAACACCATTATATCCATTTGGTTATGGATTAAGCTATACTTCCTTTGAATATAAAAATCTGAAATTAGCAAAAACTTCCTTCCAGAAAGGAGAAAAAATTGAACTAAGTGTTGATGTTACCAATACCGGAAATGTTGATGGAAAAGAAATAGTTCAATTATATGTAAATGATGCTGTTGCCAGTGTGGTTAGACCTGTTAAGGAATTAAAAGGTTTTGAGCTTATTGCATTAAAAAAAGGAGAAACAAAAACCGTTCAGTTTACTTTAACAGATAAGGAACTTGGATTTTATGACAACAATGGTAATTTTTTAACCGAAGCCGGTTTGTTTAATATTATGGTAGGCTGGAATTCTAATGAAGGTCTTACCACTAAATTCGAACTAAAATAAATGCTAATGAACTTAAAAACAAAAAAATAACTTCGGGATTTAATTTATTTTTAAGCAATCTACAGCCTGAGTACGATTAATCCTTTTGAGGCCATTAATCTACTCAGGTTTTTAGCAATATGGTAAATCTGGATAAAAAAAGTAAGTGTTCTGTTTAGTTTTATTAATATTGTTTTAGATATGATTAAATAAAAATCAATTATAAATTTTATTTCAAATAGAATTGATAAATATTAAAATGTAAATGAAAAATATCAAATATATTCTTCTGTGTTGCTTTGGGCTTATAAATTGTCTGTTTTCTCAGGATAAATTTGAAAACTACCAATTTAGAAGCATACAGGAAACTACTTCAAAAAGAGCTATTTCGTCTATAATTCAGGATCAAAATGGTTTTATTTGGATAGGTACAAACGGCGCAGGATTATATCGATATGACGGGGTAAATTATTTTGGATATAAACATGATAAAAAATCAGGTTCAGTAAACAGTAACTTTATCTATGCCACTTTTATTGATTCTAAAAATAACTTATGGATTGGTACAGATGAAGGTTTATGTTTATACAATAGGGATCTGGATAATTTTACTAAAATCAATATTCAGGATGCAATTGTAAAAGGCTATAAACAGCCAATTACTATAAAAACAATTATTGAAGATAACAATGGCGACATAATTTTAGGTGCTTATGGTTTTGGATTATTTAAACTAAATGTAAAAACTTTAAAAGCATCCTTAGTTCACTCAAAAGTTTTAGAAAAACCAAATTTTTTAATCAAATGTTCTGTAAAAAATAAGCAGGGAATTATTTATTTAGGAACCAGTTATGGACTTTTAGAGATAGATGTAAACGGAAAAGTAAAACATGTTTATAAAGACAAGTTTAAAAGAGAACCTTTGTTAGATGATACAGAAAGTGTAGTTATAGACAAATTTGGATATTTATGGTTGGGAACGACTGAAAATGGCCTGATAAAAATTAAACCTGAAACGGATAACTATCAATTTGAGAATTTTTTTATTACTAAAAATAAAATCTTATCTATTATACAAAGTAGTCAGGATTATATACTTTGCGGTACAGAAAATGATGGATTATTAGTTGTAAATTATAAAGGAGAAGTACTTCAAAAATACCTGCACAGTAAATACAATAATTTTAGTTTAAAGTCGAATTCCGTATGGTCCTTATACGAAGACAAGGAAAAAAGACTTTGGCTAGGTTATTTCAATAAAGGGCTTGGAGTATTTGATAAGCCTAATAATAAATTTAATTCACTTGAGTCACTTGTTAATAATGATAATTCCTTGCAAACAAGCTATGTAACATCAGTTATAAAAGATAAAAAGGGTAATCTGATAATAAGTAATGAAGGCGGCGGACTTGATATTTATAATCTTTCGGCTAAAACCTATATCCATGTTAACAAAAACAATCAAAGTTACTATTCCGGTCTTGATGCTGTTGATATTCAGACTATATTCATAGATAGTAAACAAAATATCTGGGTAGGAAGCTGGGATCGCGGTATCTATTTTTTGAAAAATGGAACTACCAGATTCATAAACTATAATACGACAAATACTTCCGGATTAAAATCAAATAGGATTTTTAGTTTTTCTGAAGATTCCGGAGGCCGAATCTGGATTGGAACTTTCATAAAAGGACTTCATTATTTTGACAATAAGAACAATACATTCGTTCATTGTGATACTAAACCCTTTGCAGATAACGCTTTAGACGAAGCCTTTATTCGTAAAGTTTTTGTTGACTCTGATAATATTTTATGGGTGGGAACAATTTTAGGGCTATATCAGGTACACTTAAATGCCGATTACGGTTTTAGAGTGATAAACATGCGAGATGAAATGTTCAGGGATAAAACGAAATATAAAGGTATTCAGACCATTTTATCAATTTATGAGTCAAACGATAAAAAAATATGGATAGGTACAGATGGTGAAGGACTTTTTAGTTATAATAAAAAAAATAAGATCTTTTCTGATTATGATGATTTTCCAGGTTTTGAAGAAAAATCAGTCCGCGCCATCATTTCTGATAATAATGGATCTTTATGGATAAGCGGTGGATCCGGGCTGACAAAACTCGATTTTAAAAACAAACAAAGTACAAATTTCAATAAAGATGATGGTCTTGTTGATAACGATTTTAATAATAATGCAGTCTTTAAAGATGGAAATGGAGAACTGTATTTTGGTGGTTATGAAGGAGTAAACTATTTTAATCCCAATGAAATTAAAAAAACAGAAAAAGCACCAAGGCTGTATTTTAGTGATTTCAAATTATTTAATAAATCTGTAAAGCCAAATGAAGAGGGTTCGCCATTAACCAAAGTAATTTCTCAGACAAAAGAAATTACTCTCAATCATGCGCAATCGGTTTTTACGATCGAATATGTGGGGATAAATTATAATTATTCTAAAAAAAACCAATACGCCTATTATCTTGAAGGTTTTGAGAAAGACTGGAATTATGTAGGCAATAACAGAACAGCTACATACACCAATTTGGAACCTGGTAATTATGTTTTTAAAGTAAAATCGGCCAATGCAGATGGTTCCTGGAGTAATGTTCAGCTAGAGCTAAAAATTAAAATCCTTCCTCCGTGGTGGAAAACCATTTGGGCTTATTTAATATACGCCTCTATTTTAATTTTCCTGATTATATATTTCAACAAAATTTATCAAAATCGTTTTAAAGCCAGACAATCCATAATATTAGAAAGAGAAAAAACAATTCAGTTAGAGAAATTAAATAATAAAAAATTACAGTTTTTCACTAATATTTCGCATGAATTCAGAACACCATTAACCTTAATTATTAACCCTCTCGAAGATATTTTAAGAAGTAAAAACGTATCGCGCGAAATACATAACAAATTAAAAACTGTACACAAAAGCTCAGACAGGCTTTCAAGGCTTATCAATGAGCTTATGGATTTTAATAAATTAGAGTTCAACAAAATTTTCCTTCAGGTTAAAAAAATTGAAGTGATCGCATTTGTAAAAGAAATTATAGGTTATTTTGATGAGGAAGCAGCTGCGAGAAACATAACTATTGATTTCGAATCAGAACTTGAAGAGCTTGAAGATTGGTTAGATCCTAAAATGCTGGAAAAAATAATATTCAATATTATCTCAAACGCTTTTAAATTTACTCCCGATGATGGTTTTATTGCTATTTCTATAGAAAAATTAGATGAGGATAGTTCCTTAATAATTAATGGAAGTAAAATTCCATCCTTTTCAATAACAATTACAGATACAGGTTCAGGAATCTACAAAGAGGATTTGAAAAGAATTTTTGATCGATTTTATCAGGTTAATAACCTAAATAAAGATTACTACGGCAGCACCGGAATTGGCTTAGAGGTTGTAAAAGAATTTGTTGAGCTTCATAAAGGAAAAATTGATGTTGAAAGTACACCGGGAGAAGGAACAAAATTCATGGTAACATTTCCTTTAGGCAACTCTTTTTATAAGGAAAATGAAGTAGTCAATGAAGTTTTTGAAATAGAAAAAAATAAAAATAAGTTCTTGTTTGAATCGAATAAATATCAGGCAGATGATGAAGACATTCCTGACGAGCCAATGAAAGAAATTGCGGCAGATACTGCAAAAGCATATACCGTTTTGATTGTTGAAGACAATCTTGAATTACGGAATTATCTGAAAACAGAATTGAGTAAATCATATAAAGTTATTACCGCCGAAAACGGAAAAAAAGGTTACGAACTGGCCGTTCAGAAATTACCGGATATCATAATTACAGATGTTATTATGCCAGTAATGGACGGATTGCAGTTGTGTAAAAATATAAAAGGAGATTTAAAAACAAGTCATATTCCGTTATTGATGCTCTCTGCAAAAGCAATGGTACAAGACAGGATTGAAGGAATAGACTCTGGTGCAGATATGTATTTGAGCAAACCATTTGAATTGGATATTTTAAAATCCAGTCTGGCACAGCTTATTACAAGCAGACAAATAATGTTTAAGAAGTTTTATACCGGTATCACAAAAGATGGAAAAGAAAAAACCACTTCTTTAGACAATGATTTCATTCAGAAAATCCTTCATTTTATTAATGAAAACCTGAGCGAATCTGACTTAAGTGTGGAGTTGCTTTCTTCTAAAGTTTTCCTGAGCAGGAGTCAATTGTATCGAAAAATAAAAACGCTAACAGGTGTTTCAGTAAATGAGTTTATTAGAAATGTACGATTAGAAAAAGCAAAACAATTGCTCGAGCAAGGCAATAATACTATTAATATTAATGAAATTAGTTATAAAGTAGGATTCACTTCCCCTTCTTATTTTGCCAAATGTTATAAAATTAAATACGGGCATCTCCCTACACAGGAAATTGGATCTAAGGAATAAAGAAAAAAGATTAAAGAAGAAAGAATATAGAATAAAGATAAAAAAGCTTCATTAAAGCTCATATAATTTTACAAGCCTCGATTTAAAATCGGGGCTTTTTTTTGTTTAGCGTGTTTCGAAAAAAGTACTTTTTTGAATTTTTCTCAAACTTGTTATTTTAATAAAAATACTACAATATAATTTCGCATAATATATTTTAAAGTATGATTTTTTACCAATACTTCATTAGTCGTTTAACGGTTTTTATCTGTTATTCATTAAATCCAGAGGGTTCAAATGCTGTTTTGCATCAAATGATGCATGATTTGCTTCATCTGTTCTACACTTGGACTGCTGTAGATTTTACTTTCGTTAAGAAATATTTAAGAAATAGTTTTTTATCAAAACTTATACAATGAGCTAGACAAAAACAACCCATTAAATATTTTATACAAACTAAAACAACTAATTATTTAACTCAACTCAAAACCAAATTTTATGCAGAAAAGAACATTAAAAAAACTATTGTGTTTAATAGTGTGTATGTGGGGAAATTTTTTCTTTGCTCAAACTGTTAAAGGTAAAGTAACATCTGGCGGAATCAGTCTGCCGGGTGTTAGTGTAGTAGTACAAGGAACAAAAAACGCAACAGTTACCGATTTCGACGGTAGTTTTGCCTTAAACAACGTCGAACCAACGGCTTCATTGCTTTTTAGTTATGTAGGATATAAAAATTTAATACTGCCCGCAAAATCAGTCATGCAGGTTGTTATGGTTAATGACCTGGAAAAATTAAATGAGGTTGTTGTGATAGGATACGGAACTTCAAAAAGAAAAGATATAAACGGTGCTGTTTCTTCTATTAAAGCTTCTGAAATTCAGGACAAACCGTTTACTTCTATCGATCAGGCACTAGTGGGTAAGGCCGCAGGTGTAAACGTTACTCAAAATTCAGGTACTCCCGGAGGCGGAATCTCTGTTCAAATTAGAGGAATAACTTCCATTAACGGTAACGAACCTTTATATGTTATTGACGGAACACCCGTTTTTGCTGATAAAAACAACGACTCTTTTTCATTCAGCGCATTAGGCGGAGGAAGCGGACAAACTAAAAATTCTGCTTTATCAGGTTTGAATATTTCTGATATCGAAACCATTGATATTTTAAAAGATGCATCAGCAACGGCTATTTATGGTGCCAATGGTGCCAATGGTGTCGTTTTGATTACAACCAAAAAAGGAAAAAAAGGAAAATCAAAGTTTACCTATGAAACCTATTTAGGAACTCAGCAGGTAACAAATACAGTTGATGTTTTAAACTTGCCAAAATATGCTGCTTATCAGGCAAAAATTTTCAAATTAAACGGTGAGCCTGTTCCGTATCAATATCAAAAGCCTAATTTATTAGGTAATGGAACAAACTGGCAGGATGAACTTTTTAGAACCGCTACAATGTACAATCATCAGCTGTCATTTTCCGGTGAAAAAGAAGGAACACGTTTTTATACCTCTTTAAATTATTTTGATCAGGAAGGAATTGTTCTAAACTCAGATTTCAACAGATTATCAATGCGATTAAATGTAGATTCTAATGTTAAATCCTGGCTAAAGATTGGTAATAACTTATCTGTAAGTAAGTCGTCTCAACAAGTAGTAAGAAACGATGATAGAGGTGGTTTGGTTATGAACACCTTAAGACAATCGCCGGAATTACCGGTTAGATACGCCGATGGTTCTTATGCGGGACCAACAAGTGGTTTAGGGTCTTCTGCAAATGAAGCAACAAACCCAATTGCTTTATCGGAATACAATAATTCAACTACAGAAAGATTTAAAATTAATGGTAATTTATTTGCTGATTTCACGATTATCAAAGGATTAGTTTTTAGATCTGAATTAGGTTATGATCTGAATTTTTCAAAAAGCAGTGCTTTTGCGCCTAAATATACTTTAGGAAATGTGTCTGAACTTTTAAACAAATCTTTCAAACAGCAGGATCAAAGTTATTATTGGAACATTAAAAACTATCTGACGTATAATAAAACGCTAAATGAAAATCACAATTTTACTTTCTTATTAGGTCAGGAAGCCCAGGAAAGCCGCTATGAATATTTAAGCGGTTACAGAACGGGTGAGTTTTTAAATAAGGATTTTACGAACTTAAACATTGGAGATATTGATACTGCACTTAACGGCAATGGTTCCGGCAGATGGTCGATGGCATCTTATATTTCGAGATTAAACTATAGCTTTTCTGACAGATATTCTTTCTCTGCGTCTTTAAGAGCTGATGCTTCGTCAAATTTTGGACCTAACAACAAATGGGGATATTTCCCGTCATTTTCAGGAGGATGGACAGTAAGTAACGAAAAGTTCTTTGAGCCTTTATCAAAGACTATAAATTATTTAAAATTCAGGGCAGGTTATGGTCTTGTAGGAAATCAAAATATTCCGGCAAACAGATATCAAACCATACTATCGTTACTTTCATCCCCCTTTGGAGGTGTGTCACCAACAATTGATAACTTAGGCAATCCGGATATTAAATGGGAATCTCTTAAATCTTTCAATGCCGGTTTTGAATTAGGATTATTTGATAACAGAGTAAAAATAGATTTTGACTATTATGTTAAGAATTCTTCAGATTTCCTGACCAAACAAATCAACGATGAATCAAATCAAAGTGCACTTAATTACTACCTCAATACAGGTGAAATTGTAACTAAAGGAGTCGAATTTACATTGAATACAAGAAATATTGTTACCGAAAATTTCACATGGGACAGTACAATTATTTTATCTAAATACAATAATGAGCTGACCAGTTTTCAGGGTCAGGGCAAATCTTTGTTAGGGAAAGTACAATTCGATTTATATAACGTTACCAGAACAACAGAAGGACAGCCGGTAGGACAATTTTATGGATACGTTACTGACGGATTATTTAAAAATGCTGCCGAATTAGCTGCAGGACCAACTCAGGAAACAGGAACCGGAATTGGAGATATTCGTTTTAAAGATCTTAACAGTGATGGAAAAATCGATAGTAAAGATCAAACAGCCATAGGAGATGCAATTCCTGATTTTACGTATGCATTTACCAATAATTTTAAATACAAGAACATCAGTTTATCTGTTGTTTTAACAGGAAGTCAGGGCAACCAGATCTACAATTTTACGCGCCATTATACAGATGGTATTTATCCGGGATTTGGAGATCGTTTTGGAAACGTTAGTACTGAGGCATTAAGTGCTTTTGAACCTGGAGTAAACGAAAATACAGATGTACCCCGAATCACACTTAATGATCCAAACGGT
This sequence comes from Flavobacterium chryseum, assembly GCF_004362015.1. Taxonomy (GTDB): domain Bacteria; phylum Bacteroidota; class Bacteroidia; order Flavobacteriales; family Flavobacteriaceae; genus Flavobacterium. Next base: position 55,966 of record NZ_SNWW01000002.1, on the reverse strand, counting down.
AATGGCAGAATTTCAAATCGATTTGTTGAAGATGGCTCTTATTTAAGAATTCAGAATGTTTCATTGAGCTATGATTTACCAGAAAAGATATTCGAAAAATCTATTTTCTCTAAAGTAAGAGTATACGCAAATGTTCAAAATTTATACACGTTTACTAAATACTCCGGTTTTGATCCTGCCCTTGGAAATTTAGATCAAAATATAACCCTAAGCGGTATTGATTTAGGAAGATATCCTGTGCCAAGAACAATTTCTATGGGAGTGAATTTAGAATTCTAAAATTGATAAAAAAACACATTTAACTTAATGATTCATAATCGTTAACATAAAAAAAAATAGTTATGAAAAAACTTTTTAAACTTTTTATGATGGGAATGCTAATACCATTACTGTCTTTATTTTCCTGTTCAGATGATTTTTTGGATGCACCATCTGAAAATCAATTAACTCCGGCAGACTTACCCGAAGGAGTAACCGCTTTTGACGGAATCGCAGAGAGTTTGTACTTTAAGCCGTGGTTTACTTTTAATGATAAATTCCTGATTGCTGTAGGAGATATGTATGCGGGAAATGCTTTTTCATTTGATGGTGCCTATGCACAATTTAAAGATGCCCAGGTAACCTCGCAAAACCCAATTCTGACAGAAGGATACGTTTCGTTATTTTCGGTTGTCGATCAATCCAATAATTTAATGAGTCTGGTTGAAGAAAGAAAAAGCGAATTGCCTGAAGCATCGTATAAAAAAGCTATTGCAATATCCAGATTTATGAGAGCCAATGCCTATTTCTATCTCGTGAGAACTTTTGGTGCTGTGCCTATTATTAGCAAAGCCGGTTCTGCTGCACAGCCAAAAAGAAATCTCGTTTCGGATGTGTACAAATTTATAAAACAGGATTTGGAATATGCTGTTGAAAATCTACCTGAACAACCATTAAAAAAAGGGTATGTTACGAAATTTGCCGCTATGGGTATTCTTGCAAAAGTGCATTTAACCTTAAATGAATACGGAGAAAGTTCAGCCTTAACCCAGCAAATTATTGGAAACCAATATAAATTAATCCAGGAATATGGAAACTTATTTAGCAGCCCTGAAAATAATAATAGCGCAGAGAGTATGTTTGCCTTGCAATGGAAAGCGATTGCTACAGAATGGGGAACACAAAATACAAACCAGGCCTATATAGTTCCGGGAGGTACAGGAATAACCGGTGGCGGCGACGGATGGGGAGTTTATCTGCCTTCTATCTCACTACAAGCTGGATTTGAGCCAAAAGATACCAGAAAAAAGAACACGATTATGACAGATGGTGACTTTTATCCTGAATTATTAAAAAATCAAGGTGGTTTCACGTACAAAAAAATCCTTTCTTCTACAGGAGCTAATTTCAGAAAATACATTGTAGGTTCTGCAGCAGAAAGAAACGATGTGTTTTTTATGAGAACATCACAAAACACGATTATACTAAGATATTCTGATGTTTTGTTAATGCATGCCGAAGCGATTTTGGCCGGAGCAGGTTCTACTACTTCTGCAGCTGCTTTAAGCGCTTTTAATGAAGTGAGATCAAGAGCCGGATTACCAGCTAAAACAATACTTACCAGAGAGGATCTGTTTAATGAAAGAAGAGTCGAATTTGCACTTGAAGGACAGTATTTCTTTGATTTAAAACGCCGTGGTATTGCTGAAGCTACAGCAATTATTTCACAGCAGGAAGTTGGTTTTTATTCTGATGATGCCAGAACTGAATTGGTTTCCAGAAAGATAACTCCTGGCAATAATTATTTTGAATTGCCATTACCTCAATCTGCTATTGATACTAATCCATCATTATTAGAACCACCGGTTCCTTTTAACTTCAATTAATTTTTATACTATGATCAATAAAATAAAATATAGAATTATAATTCTTTTGGCTCTGGTTTCTTTTACAGCTTGCCAAAATGATGATAATAGTACTACTGCAACTATAGATGCAATGGTTGCTGAACCCGGAGATTTACTTAATCAGGCTTTTCCGTTAAATAAAGTTAGGGTCGAAGGTGAAGGTTTAGCGGGATTAAAAAAGATTACGCTGGATAATAAAATTAATATCAGTTTTAATCCTAATCATAATTCAGATAAAGCATTTATTTTTACGATTCCTTTTGACGAAAAACTAGGAAGCAGATTTGGTGTACAACCCATTACATTTGAAACAGCTGCCGGTTCATTTACAAAAGATATCGAGATTTTACAACCTGTTCCTACCGTTACAAAAACAATTCCGGCTGTAGCAACTCCGGGATTTCCGCTGGAAATTGAAGGCACCTGGTTTTATAATATTTCTTCGGTAACCTTAGGAGGAAAAGCATTAAATTATACTCTAAAATCATCTTCTTCAATTATTATCGGTTTACCTGCAGATGCAGTTTCAGGATCAGAATTAATAATCACTACTCCGGGAGGTACAGCAAAAACAACAATAAATTTTGCCACACTAGTTATAGTATCTGATTTTGACGGAAATGGTGTCAGAACGAGTTGGAATTCTTATGGCGATATCGATAGTTTTAACGCAAATACTGCAGGTGGTCCAACAGGTAATTATGCAGCACTTGCATGGACTGGTTCAACTGCCAACGGTTACAACGGAAGCAGCGCCGGAGGAGGAACTAGTTTTCTAAGTACATCAAACACTGATGCTGCAAGAACTTTTATAGATATTGACGTTAGTGCCAATGTAATAGGCGCTCAATTTGCCATACAATTAAACACCATCGATGGTAAAGATTATGGTTATAATTTTAAAATAACCGATATAAATTGGACAACAAAAACCATAACCTTAGCTGATTTTAAAGATAATTATGGGTTTGGACTGCCTGCTACTACGCTGGACGCTTCTAAAGTTAATGAAATCAAAGTAGGAATTGTACAGAGTGATACGCCAAATCCTAGTGTGATAAAATTTGACAATATTAAAATTCGTTACCAATAATTGAGGATTGTATGCACTTTACTAAAAAAGAGGTTGTCATCAAAGCAGCCTCTTTATAAAAGTGAATTATATCATAAATAACAAAGAAAATATAATAAGAGTATTCCAGAATATTCTATAATAAAAAAACAGTATGAAAATTAAATTTTTACTAGTGCTCAGCAGTCTCTTCTTTTTTTTAAATGCCTGTTCTAAAGATGACAATGAAACTGTTGAAACTTTAGAAACACCCATTGCAAATGCACCAAAAGATGTGAATGACAATGGTTTTAAAGCTAAATGGAATTATGTTTCCAATTCTAAAAGCTATCTTTTAGATGTTTCTACAACCGAAAATTTTACAGCAATTGTGCCCAATTACAATTCAAAAGAAGTGACTGATTTGAATGAAGTTGTGGTTGGTTTAGCGGGTGGTACGCAATATTATTACAGAGTAAGAGCCAAATCAGAGACGCAAACTTCGGGTTATTCAAATGTTATTAGTGTTGTAACTACCGGGTCTAACGGTATTCCTGAAGATCCTACATTTTTAAAAGTAAAAGTCAATAAGGTGGCAAATCCATTTTTTGTTGGTATGGCAATAAAGGCTTCGCAATTAACCAGCGGAAGCCCTTATGATATTATTTTGAAAAATGAATTTAGCAGTATTTCTGCCGAATATGAAATGAAAATGGATCAAATTTCTACTACAAGCGGTGTTTATAACTGGACAGTGGCTGATCAAATTGTTGCTTACGGAAATTCAAATGGCATCAATGTTCACGGTCACGCTTTAGTATGGCACAATTCAGTACCAAAATGGCTAACCGATTTTTCTGGTACTGATGCTGAATTTGCTGCAGAAGTAAAAAAATATATTACGGATGTTGTGACGCATTATGCCGGAAAAGTAAAATCCTGGGATGTGGTTAATGAATCTGTAGATGATAATGGCGGCAATATGAGAAATACTATTTTTCTTAGACGAATGGGACCTAATTATGTAAAAGATTGTTTTCAATGGGCAAGAAATGCAGCAACTACAGCAGGTGACACAAATTTATTATTGTTTTATAATGATTATGCAACGTCGACCAATATCCCAAAACAAGATAAAGTTTTTAGCATTATAGATGATCTAAAAACAAGTAACCTTATTGATGGTGTTGGTTTTCAAATGCATAATACTTATTTAAGCCCAACAAAAACTCAAATCGAAACAGATATTAACAGAGCTGTTTCAAAGGGTCTGAAAATTCATGTTTCAGAATTAGACATTCAAGTCAATCAATTTAATGACATCTCTACTTTTACAAATGAAAGAAGATTAGCTCAAAAAGAAAAATACAAAGAAATGGTAAAAATCTATAATGCACTTCCGGCAGCAAACAAATACGCTTTAACGATTTGGGGAATGAAGGATAATGAATCCTGGATTCCGTATAACACAGATCTTAACCATGTTGGAAATGACTGGCCTTTATTGTATGACGCAAATTTTGCTATCAAAAGTTCGCATACCGGATTTCTCGAAGGTTTAGATTAAATTTTAAAGCATAATACTTTACTATACTATTAATTAACCACAAAAAATTATGAAAAAATTAAATTTGTTATCATTAGCATTATCATGTGTTTTAGGATTTGCATCCTGCTCAGATAATACAAGTCCTGTATTGGAAGAAGACCAATTGGCAAGTGTAAATACCTCTAAAAGTACAGGTAAAATAGCCGCCGCACCCTGGGTGAAACAATTTGAAGACACATTCAATGTAGGCTCTAATTTGTCACAATGGACAAAAGAACAACGATCGGATTATAATTCCTGGTATTGTGACTATAATAGTTCGGTACCTACCACACAATGGAGAGATGGAAAACAATGTTTAGAAATCAAAACAACCAAATTAAGCACTTACAAATATCAATCTGGTTTCATTAGTTCTCATTATCAATACAAACCAGAAAACAATACAGAGTATATGCTTTCTGCTAATATTAAATTAATAGCGATGGATGGCGGAACCTACAAATCTTTCTCAGATACTTACGGTGCATGGCCGGCCTTTTGGTCTGTACAGCAAAACGCATGGCCAACCAAAGGAGAAATTGATATTCTGGAAGGTTACTCTTTTGCACCTAACGCCAGCCGTTATACTTCAAATATTTTTTATGGAACTTCTTCCGGAAACAACTTATTAGGAAACGCTGCCGAAAGAAACTATCCCGGTAGTTTTAATTTAAACGGAAATAACGGATGGCATTTATATGAATCCTTCTGGAAAATGCAAAACAATGTTGTAACCGTAACCATAAAGGTTGACAATGTAACTGTTGCAACATATATGAACAGTAGTGTAGCTAATCTTAATTTTAATAATTTTGGAACACATTCGATTATTTTCAATATGAATGTGGGATCAAAAGACTCTAATTTTATAGACCCTAATAAAATTAACTTATTTTCATCTGTAATGATGTGGGTAGATGATGTAACGGTTTACAAAAGACCAATCTAATTGATAAGCGGAGGAAGCAGATTTCGAAAATTATAAATATTTATGTTGTAGCCAGCACTGATAGTTCGAATTCAATTCTTCAAAATACAACTTTTAAAAGAGGCTTTCCGTAAAGGAACAGCCTCTTTTTTATATTTCTGTTTAATCTCAATTTTATCTCTTGTTATGGTCATATTATTTTCGGTTCTGTCACATCTGGGAATAACATTTATCTTTAGAATTTAAACCCATCGAAAAATGAATACGAAAGGTCATTGCTATCCAAAGTCTATTATTCTGCAGGCAGTATATTTCAAACTTAGGTTTACTTTAAGTTATCGAGATGTTGAAGAAAGAATGAAGATAAGATTGGAGGCAGCTTCAATGTAATATATACTATAGATTTGATTCAAGTTCTTTTAAAGCATTTTTAATAAATCCTTCCTTATCAGCCTTCATCTGTCCCAGCAATTCCTTTCTTTTATCAGGAATTTTGGTATACTTTTCAGCCCAAAGATTAATTTCAACAATTATGGGAATTAAATCCATTCCTTTCTGTGTCAATTGATATAATACTTTGGCTTTACTTTCCGGATGCTCCAGTTTCTGAATAATTCCGTTTTCTTCTAATGAAAGCAGTCGGGCAGCCAAAATGTTAGTTGCTATCTTCTCATCAGATTTGGCCAATTCGCCATAGGTACATTTTTTTTTAAGCATTAAATCCCTCACAATCAATAGTGACCACTTGTCACCAAAGGCTTCAAGTGAAAAACTTACCGGGCAGTCTGATCTCTTTTTTTGAGTTTTCATAAAATAAATTTAAAACCACTTGCATTTTACAAGTAAATGCTTTTATATTTGCACTTGCAATTCGCAAGCAAATATACAAATAATAATTTTAAGCTAAGAAATAATGGAATTAAAAGGAAAAACAATATTAATTACCGGTGGTTCTGCCGGAATAGGATTAGAGGCAGCAAAACAATTCATTACAGAAGGCGCTAAAGTAATTATTACAGGAAGAGATCAGAAAAAATTAGATCTTGCCAAAAAAATGCATCCATCCATTACGACCATTAAAAGTGATGCGTCCAGCCAGGAAGCTGCGATTGCTTTGTACAATCAAATTAATGAAATGGGTGGTATCGATATACTTTATAACAATGCCGGAATTATGAATGGCCAGGATAATTTAGGTTTCAGTAATTCAAAACATTTTGAGAAAGCTGCCATAGAAATTAATACTAACTACTTAGGAGTTATTCTCTTAAATGATCTTTTTCTGAATATGCTTAAGCAGAAAAGAAGCAGCTATTATCAATACATCATCGATATTGAGTTACACGCCGTCCAATCTTGTACCGACTTATTCAGCATCAAAAGCTGCAGTACGTTTTTATACCGAAGCATTACGAGATCATTTACAGATAATTGGAAGCAGCATAAAAATATTTGAATTATTGCCCCCGTTGGTAAAAACAAATATGTCTGAGGGAATGGAAGGTAAATCGATAACACCAGATGTGCTAATTGATGCTTTGATAAAAGGATTAAAAAACAATACGTACACTATTCGTGTTGGCGATACAAAAGCGATTTATCTGTTAAATAGATTTTTACCAAAGTTAGCTTACAAGTTATTGAATCATAAAGGCATTACGGCCAGATTGCAATCTTAATTTATATAAAATATTTAACTGAAAATAAAATGAACGTTGTTCATTTTATTTTATATCTTTGTCAGTAGTAAGTCTGGAACAGATAAGTATGAGTATAGTAGATAGAAAAGCAAGAGAAAAAGAAGCTTTAAAAGCCCTGATATTAAAAGGTGCTAAAAAGCTTTTTGTTGAAAAAGGAATTGAACAGACTACCATAAGAAACATTGCTGAAGAAATTAACTACAGTGTAGGCACTGTTTATGTTTATTTTAAAGATAAAAACGATATTCTCCATGATCTTCACACGATAGGTTTTCAGGAATTAGATAGTTATTTTATGGAGTTATATACTGTAGAAGATCCGAAGGAAAGATTAAGGAAAATGGGGTTTACCTATATTAAATTTGCCATCGAAAATTCTGAAATGTACGATTTGATGTTTAATCTAAAAGCGCCAATAGAATTCCTCAAAGAGTCCGAGAATGAAGATTGGGACGAAGGATGTACAGCATTTGGATTAGTTAAAAAAACTATTGAAGAATGTATTAATAAAGGATATTTTAAAGGTCATAGCGCTGAACCATTGGCATTTATGGTTTGGAGTTTGGTACATGGTATGTGCTGTCTGGAAATTCACCAGAGAATTAAAAACGTAAATTTTACTAATCCGGATACCATTTTGTATGACGGATACAATGAATATTTAAAAATGATAGAAAAGCTTTAAAAATTTTTTAATCAAAAAAATGAACATAGTTCAAATTATAAACAATGTACAATAAATGAAAATTAAACTAACTTTTGCAATACTCTGTCTAGGATATTTAGGGTATGCACAGAACAAGCTGGAAAGTTATATACAGACAGGCTTAAAAAATAACGAAGTAATCAGGCAGCATAATTTTGACATAAATAAAAGTATGTATGCCTTAAAAGAAGCACAAGCTTTATTTTATCCAACAGTTTCTTTAAATGGAAGTTACACAAAAGCAGAAGGCGGAAGGACAATCGATATTCCTATTGGAGATATGCTGAATCCGGTGTACACTACTTTAAATCAGATTACCAATTCTAACGCTTTTCCAATGTTAGAAAATCAGTCGGTTTTGATAAATCCGGATAATTTTTATGATGCTAAAATTCATACCACGATGCCATTGCTAAATTTTGAAATTATTTATAATAAAAGGATCAAAACCCAGCAGGCTTCGCTTCAAAAAATAGAACTCGAAATCTACCAAAGAGAGTTAGTAAAGGAAATTAAAATTGCTTATTACAAATACCTGCAGTCGGTTGAAGGAATTAAGATTTATGAAGATGCTTTGGCTTTGGTAAAAGAAAATCAAAGGGTAAATCAGGCTTTATTTAGAAATGAAAAAATAAACAGAACTGCCGTTTTACGAAGCGATAATGAGGTAATCCGCATTCAGGCCAATTTAGAAACCGCGCGACAGACCAGCAATAATGCCAGATCATATTTTAATTTTTTATTGAATCAAAAACTTGATACCGTAATAGAAACGGATCAGAGTGAAGTACCGCCAATAGAAGTCATTTCAGAAAATACCCAAAATAGAGAAGAATTGCAAAAGCTGACGCAGGCTAAAGAAATCAATGAAAATGTTAGCAAACTGACCAATTCATACTGGCTGCCAAAAGTAAATGGTTTTGCCGATTTCGGAATTCAGGATTTTGAATTTGAAGTTGATAAGCAATCACGGTATTATTTTGCCGGTGTGGGTTTAGAGTGGAATATTTTTTCGGGAAATAAAAACAAGTATAAACTGAAACAAGTCGAAGAGGATCAGAAAAAAATAAGTTCCCAGACTGATAATGTCAAACAGCAATTACTGCTTCAGTTTCAGATTTCACAGAACAATCTAAAATCGGCCTTGGAGCAGTTTTATGCAGATAAAAATCAAAAACAGTCGGCCAAAAAATACAACGACGATATTACCAAACTATACAAAGAAGGCCAGGCCATTTACATAGAGCTTCTGGATGCGCAGAACCAATGGGTAAATGCACAGCTTAACACCAATATTTCGCTTTATAATTCCTGGATTGTTTTTGCGGAATTAGAAAGAGCCAACGCCACTTTTACTTTTAACTAAAAACAAAAAAAATGAAATCAAAGATTCAAAAATACCTAAAAGGAAGTTTTATACCAGATAGTAGAAAAAGCCTGGTTCTACTGCTTGTTCTATCGCTTTTTTACGCCTGTAAAGAAGAAAAAAAAGAAAATTTACCCTTTGAAAGCGCAGATGTTATTCCGATTAAAACAGCCTCAGTTCAATCTTTGGCCCTTAAGAATACCATAAGCGCATCGGGTTTGGTAACAACAGAAAACCAGGCAAATTACGGATTTAAAATCGGAGGCATCATCAATCGAATTTATGTTGAAGAAGGACAGTTTTTTAAGAAAGGACAACTTTTGGCATCGTTAGACGAAACAGAAATTAATGCCGGTTTAAACCAAACTGATCTGAATCTCAAAAAGTACGAACGTGATTATAAACGAGCAGGCAATCTCTACAAAGACAGTGTTTACACATTAGAACAGCTTCAGAATACAAAAACAGGTCTTGACATTGCTAAAAAACAGAAAGATGCTGTTGCTTTTAATGCACGTTATTCTAAAATTTATGCGGCTGCAGATGGATTTGTTTCGAAAAAAATAGCAAACGAAGGAGAAATAGTCGGCGCAGGAGCGCCAATTCTGGCTATAAATGAAACGAGCCAGAACAATAATTATCTGCTAAAAGTAGGATTGACAGACAAAGAATGGGCTGCGGTTAAAGTAGGACAGAAAGCCACTGTAACACTTGACGGTTATCCGGACGAAAAATTTGGTGCTTTTATTTTTAGAAAATCGCAGGCGGCAGATGCAGCATTGGGTTCTTTTCAGGTTGAATTAAAACTGAGCCTTAACAAAAACAAACCAGCAGTGGGAATGTTTGGAAAAACCGAAATAAATGCAGAACACTCAGAAGATTTTATGATCATTCCGTACAATTCGCTTATTGAGGCAGACGGAAACAAAGCGTTTGTTTTTATTGTAGAGAATAACAAAGTAAAACGCCAACCGGTAATAATCAATAAATTTGAGAACAATAAAGTATTCATCAAAGAAGGTCTTCAGAAAACAGATCAGATCGTAATCTCCAACAGTGCTTATCTGAACGAACAATCAACCATCAAGATCATTAAATAATTCAGTATCATGAAAATAACAAACTTTGCTGTTAAGAATTATCAGTTTACGCTGATTATATTTCTGCTGGTTGCTGTGGTAGGTTATCTTACCCTGTTTACAATGCCAAGGGCTGAAGATCCTGCAACACATCCTCCACAATATTTAATTACGGTAATTTATCCCGGCACAAATCCGAAAGATATGGAGGAACAGGTCGTAAAACCGATCGAAAACAAAATTTACGGACTCGAAAATATCGAAAAAATATTAACCACAGTAGAAGACGGTGTTGCTGCTTTTCAGGTAAAATTTAAATACGGCGTTGATGTTGATAACAAATATCAGGAGATTTCTACGGAAATGAATGCGCTTAAAAACAGCGAACTTCCCAAAGATATTTATCAGATAAAAACCGAAAAAATTGCTTCATCAGATGTAAAAATCCTTCAGGTGGCTTTGGTTTCTGAAAATGCGTCAGACAAAAAGCTGCGCGATGAAGCGGATAAGCTTAAATCTAAAATTGAGAAAATAACCAATCTTAAAGATGTAAAATATGCCGGAATTCCGGAGCAGGAAATTCGCATTGACTTACAGTTGGAAAAACTGGCACAGCTAAAAATTCCGTTAAACGTGGTCATCGGAAGCCTACAAAGCGAAGCAGCCGATATTCCGGGAGGAAGCATAGACTTAGGCAGTAAAGTATTTAATGTAAAAACCAGCGGTAAATTTAAAAATGCCGATGATGTAGCCAATACGGTAATTTACAATGCGAACGGAAAAATAATCTACATGAGAGATGTAGCCGAAGTAGGCTATAAGTCTCAGGTTGTCGATCATATTACGCGCATCAACGGACACCGTTGTGTGCTCGTGACAGCCGGAATGAAAGACAATGTAAACATTACCGATGTACAAAAAGAATTCTTGCCAATTGTAGATGAATTTTCTAAAGAACTACCGTCAAACATAAAATTGGTAAAAAACTTTGATCAGGCGAATATGGTATCGCAGCGTCTGGGACATTTAGGTTTTGATTTTATGCTGGCAATTTTTTTGGTAATTGTTACATTGCTTCCATTAGGTTTAAGAGCTTCCGGAATTGTGATGATTTCTATTCCGTTATCGCTCGCATTAGGATTAATTGCAATGAATGCTTTTGGCTTTTCTTTAAATCAGTTGAGTATCGTTGGTCTGGTGGTAGCTTTGGGATTACTGGTTGATGACAGTATTGTGGTAGTCGAAAATATAGAACGGTGGCTGCGAGAAGGACATTCAAAAATGGATGCAGTCCTTAAAGGCACCAGACAAATTGGAATTGCTGTAGTAGGCTGTACTGCAACACTTATTATCGCTTTTTTACCGCTGACTTTTCTGCCGGATGTTTCGGGTGAGTTTATCCGAAGTCTGCCAATGGCTGTCATTACAAGTGTTTTGGCATCGATGATTGTAGCTTTAACATTGGTTCCGTTTTTAGGAAGCCGATTTTTAAAAACACACGATCATGCGGGAGGGAATATTTTTCTTCAGTATCTGCAAAAGTTCCTGACCAGAGCGTACCGTGATGTTATGCCAAAAGCCTTAAAATATCCCAGAACAACTATTGCCATTTCTATCGTTTTAAGCATCACTGCTTTTGGATTGTTTAAAGTAACTGGTTTTAAATTATTCCCAGCTTCTGAAAAACCAATGTTTCTTATTAATATAAAATTACCACTTCAGGCCAATATTTCAGAAAGTGACCGCGTGACCAAAATTGTAGAAGCAGAGTTAAAAAATCATAAAGAAATCGTGTATTACACTTCCAATGTAGGTAAGGGAAATCCGCAGATTTATTACAATGTGCATCCACAGGACAGAAAACCGGATTTTGCACAGATTTTTGTCCAGCTAGAAGATGAAGCAAAACCATCAGAAAAAACAGCTTTGATTGAAGAACTGCGAACTAAATTTAAAACTATGCCTTACGCAAAAGTAGAGGTAAAAGATTTTGAACAGGGAACACCCTTAGAAGCCAATATTGTAGTGCGGTTATTTGGTGAAGATCAGGAAGTGCTGCGCAAGCTTTCTTCACAGGTAGAAACTATTCTTAGAAATCAGGAAGGAACCGTGTACATTAACAACGAGTTGAATACTTATAAGACAGATGTTAAAGTTAAAATAAATAAAGAAAAAGCCAGAACACTGGGAGTATTAACGAGCGATGTGGATAAGGTAATCCGTCTTTCGGTAGCTGGATTAACGGTTGGCGATTATATAGATGACAGGGGAGATGCCAGAAATGTTACACTGACATTGCCCCGTGATAAATTTTCGAACCTTGATGCTTTGAAAAACCTGTACGTAAATAACCTTCAGGGAACCCCGATTGCACTGAACCAGATTGCTGAAATTTCGTTTGAAACTTCTCCAACTGCAATTAATCATTTTAATAAATCACGCTTTTCAAAAGTAACCGCTTTATCAGCAAAAGGTTATTATGCCAATGATTTATTGACGCACATTGTTCCAAAACTGGATCAATTGAAAATGCCAAAAGGATATTACTACAAATTATCAGGTGAAAAAGAATCCGAAGGAGATGCGCTGGGTGGTAATTTTCTGGCGGTAATTATTTTAAGCACCTTTTTGTTTGTTGCGGTTTTACTGCTGCAGTTTAAAACTTTTAAAGGAATTATTATTGTGCTTTCGATTATACCATTGGGAATCTTAGGGGGAGTACTTTTACTTATTATGAACGGAAGTCCGATGTCGTTGGTTGCCATTATCGGTTTTATAGGTCTTTCCGGGATACAGGTCAAAAATTCGCTGCTGCTGGTAGATTTTACCAATCAGTTGAGACAGGAAGGGCATTCGATCGATGAAGCGATTGCCATTGCAGGAGAAACGCGTTTTCTGCCGGTAGTACTGACATCCATTACTGCAATTTGTGGTTTGATTCCAATTGCGCTAAACTCAAATCCTTTGATTACACCATTGGCCATTGTTTTAATTGGCGGTTTAATCAGTTCTACAATATTATCAAGAATTGTAACTCCGGTGATGTATAAATTGATTCCGCCAAGTATTGAAAAGAAGTAAGGAAACAGAAAATAGTTTTTTTTGTTGCAATTCTAAAAAAAAAAAAGCAGAAACGAGTCAAACCATTTGCTAGTAGGGTATATAAAAAAAATGGCGCCAATTGTTTTCAATTGGCGCCATTTGGCTGTTGTGACCTCGACGAGACTAATTTCTATATATTTTATGGAAGATTTGAAGAGATTGGCTTACCATATGTGACTCCTGTCTTTCATTGGCTTAAAGAATTTGGTTTTGATGTCCTGTTGGGGATTGAGAGAAAATTGATATCGTTTTATTTTTGATTTTGCACAAAATGTACTCTGATATTTTTTACTTTATTTAATTAATGTAAAAGATACCGCCTTAACTTTTGTGGCAAAAAAGGTTTCCATTCCAGAGTAAAACAGTAATTTCAGGTTATTCGTTAAGGAAGATTAAACAATTCGTTTTTAAAATCCATGATATTTGTTTATTTTGCTTTGAGAGATTCGATTAGAATTGATGGCTTATAAAAATTGCTATAATTTATTGAGTTTATTTACCAGATAACTTATCATATGTGCAATACTTTCAGCAGGAACAGAGAAATCATTTTCGATCCAATTTTTGATCACAGCAATACTTCCTTTTTCGCCAAATTGGTATGCCATTTCAGCAAAAGGCTTTACTTCGTCGGTAAGTTCTATTTGATTTTCAACTGGAAAATTAGTCCGAACACTTCTCAGGATTCGCGACAGAATTCCGCTTCCATCTGCTTTGGTAAACACAATTTTGCTCATCTGCTTATCACTTTCCAGTAACTGGCAGCTGAGCAGTATCACATCATCCATATTGGTACTTTTACGCAAAACTACTGAGAGTTTTTCAAAAACATTATCTTCTATTTCAAGCACTATATCCAGCGGAATATTATAATGCCGATAAAATGTATTGCGGTTGACATCGGCTGTTTTACACAGTTCGGTTATGGTAATTTCGCTCAATTCCCTCTCGTGCAGCAAACTAAATAATGCCTCACGCAATATTTTTTTAGTATACTGAACCCTTCTGTCTTTTCTTAAATCCATCACAAATTATTTTACATACGCTACAAAAGCATTATTCTTTGTTCGCTAATGTACAGTAGAATCCTTTTTTGAAACAGCAAATACATTCTTCTTTAATAGTTTTACGTAGTAATCAAAAAGAACACAAAGTTAAATATTGAACATATTGTATAACAAATATAGCTTTTTAATCAAAATTTAAGCGGATTGAAAAGGACAAATGTTAAATTAAAAAAAATGGAAAATAAGATATCACGAAAAAAAATACTTCTGACTGGTGCATCTGGAACTGTAGGATTTGAAACCTTACAGCATCTGGTTGAGCATACGGATTATGAAATAACGGTTTTTGATTTAAAAACCCAAAATTCAGTAAAAAAACTGGCTCCCTTTCGATCTCGTGTAGAGATTATGTATGGCAACATCAGCAATAGAGAAGAAGTGCTAAAAGTTGCCCAAAATAAGGATGTAGCTATCCATTTGGCAGCTGTCATTCCACCTCTTGCAGATATAGATCCAGAGATGGCTTACAGTGTCAATGTGAGAGGGACCGAAAATCTTATTTACGCTTTAGAGAAGAATTCACCGGATTGTTATTTGATTTTTAGTTCCAGTATTTCAGTTTATGGTGATCGGATGAAGAATCCCCAGATAAGTATCACTGATATTTTGCAGCCCAGTCCCGGTGATCAGTATGGAGAAACAAAAGTGTTGTGTGAGTCGTTGATTGGGAAATCCAAATTATCATGGAGTATTTTTCGTCTGGCTGCAATTATGGGGAATCATAAGATATCCAAATTGATGTTTCATATGCCGCTGGATACACCAATGGAAATCTGCACGCCAAAAGATACGGGCAGAGCTTTTGCTAAAGCAATTGAAAACCAAAAAAAACTAGAGAAGCAAATATTCAATTTGGGAGGGGGAGAGGATTGTGTTATTACTTATGGATCTTTTCTAGACAAAATGTTTGCTGAATTTGGCTTAGGCAAAGCTGATTTTCCACAAAAGGCTTTTGCAGAGAAAAATTTTCACTGTGGTATTTTAAAAGATGGTGAAGATTTAGATAATATTCTAGGTTTTCGACAGCAAAATTTGAATGATTATTTCGAGATGGTCCGCCAGAAAATTTATCCTCTCCAAAAAAAAATCACCTTCATTTTTAAAAGTATGATAAAAAAATGGCTGCTCTCACAATCAGAACCCTACCAGGCGTTTAAAAAAGGGAATGTAAAAAAGATGAATCACTTTTTTAACCAATTAGAGAAAGAGAAGCTAGAAAAGGTTCTATTATAAATCCTAAAAATATTACTTATGAAAATTAAAATGATAATCTTGATAGTACTTGTAACAGTTAATTCGGCACTGTTTGCACAACATAATTTCAGCGTTGAAGTATCGGGCGTAAAACTCGGCAAAGGATCTGTTTCTTTTGGATTGTACGATAAAGAGAAAGGCTTTCTTGATAATGAGTCACAGATTGCCACCGCAAAAGTAAAAGCTACAGAAAATAAAGTGGTCTACACGTTCAAAAACCTACCGGATGGCGATTATGCTATTGCTGTTTATCAAGACTTAAATAATAACGGAAAATGTGATAGAAATATTATTGGTTATCCGACAGAAGGATTTGGATTTTCTAAAAATTATAAACCAAAACTCTCAGCACCTAATTTTGATGATGTGAAAATTGCAATCAACCAGTATGCTAAAACCAGTATTGTATTGATTGTTAAATAGAAGACCCTTGCTCAGTTATGGGAATTACTTATTGTTATATTCTCTGCTGCCCATGCATAAACGTAAGTTTTAGTTATGTGATTAGGTATAAAAAAAGGCGCCAATTGTCTTCAATTGGCGCCTTTTGGCTGTTGTGACGGTTACTTAACAATTTACAAATCATTTTATGAACGATTTAAAGAAATTAGCCTATTTTCAAGTAAATTTGTAGGATAATTATTTTATATTTTTATTCAAATGCGGTTTGTATGTATTGCAGAGGTTAAATCTTGAAAAATGTTAAATAATTGATTTCACTAATTTGTTATTGGATCAATTTCAAGTATTAAATCCGAATATTAACTCAATCTTTAAATGAAGATTTAATTCAGTTATTTACAAAATTAAATGTTAGTTTTGAGATTATTCAGGTCAAAATTTGATGATTATGTTTGCTAATTTGGATGAAAATAAAAAATATGTGTCTACTTGTTTATATTCTTCCACCGAAGCTAAAAATTGATTTATTTCCTATCTTCGCAGGCGGAGATCCGGCAAAAGTATTTATAATATAAAGTGGCCGAAATTTCTTCAGACCACTCTTACCAAAATGGGAGCTTTTTTTAGTCTTTAAAAAATAAAATTTTATAACTTTCTTTGTTATCTGTTTCTACTAACCAAATACCCTCATCACAAATTATACTTTCATAATATAATTTTTTACCATCTTTCGATACACTTTTTACATAACTCATTACATTAGGATTTACAATCATAGCTACAAAAGTCATCTGTGAGAAAACTTTATTTTTAAATTCATCGCTAACATAGCTATTATTTATAAAAGCTTTATTTTTTAAATTACTTGTTGTATTATTATACTCAATAAAATTAATTTTTGAAATAGATCCAGTCAATTTATCAACCTTTGTAGAATATGAAAATTCAGTAAAATCATTAACTGAAACTGAAAAAATTAAATCTTTTTTATACTCCAATAAATTAATCTGTAGTCTAGAACTTGTATGTGTTTTTTCAAAAAAATCTTTACTAGCAATAGCATTAATAGATTCCCATAATTTAGTACCATTTTTATCAAACTTAAAAACATAAAAACCTTTTGGAGTAGTTACTCCATTTATTATTTTAGTTGCTTTTTCACTAAAAGCTCCGTAAACAAAAAATATCACCTGTCTTTTTATCTTCATAATAATTATTCACAGATAATGTTCCTAAACCTTTTGCAGCAGCTGTGAAAGGATTACCTGGGTTTTCGTCAGCTGACACAAAACCCTTTGGTCCTCCAGAATTATCTGATGCAATGAAAAATTTATTATTAAGTTTTAATGTCAGAGATATTTCATTTATTTTTTTGCCTACAAAATCATAAGTTGTTTTGTATAATATAGTAGTTTGAAAATCTGCAGAAACAGATTTTGTAATGATATCAAAATTTTCATTACCGTTTAATTTACAAATAAAAGATGTTTTATAATCTTGTTCTGCAAATGCATCACCTTTTAATAGAGATAAATTTGGTTTTTCTAACTTAAATCTTTTCCTTGCATTGCTAGTGATTTCAATGCTTTCTAAATAAATATCATCTTTTTCAAAATTAATTGTACCTTTTTGTTTTTGATTTGTAAAACCAAAATCATGAGAATCATTGAAAGAAGCATCAAAAAACATTTCTGACGATCTATTTTCAACAGCGCATAATACGCTATTATAATCATATCGTCCAAAATAATGGGTATTTAGATCTTCGAGCGTATCATAATTAACGGGGAAAACATTCTTATCCTGAAAAAATTTATAATTAGCCTTCTTAATTTGTGTAGCATCGTTTGCTTTATAAGTATTCTCTGTGACTGAAAATGTAGGACTCATTAACTTTTCATTTTCAAAAAGAACAGTTTTCTTTCCATTGACATCAAAGCTTAAAGCATTTGTAGTTATATAAGAATATGACATTGAAATTGGCGAACCTTTATAAACTACAATTTTTTTAGAATTAGGTAGGTATTGAAAAGTAATTGGTTCATTTCTATCTTCATATTTTTCTTCAACAATTACCGCTTGTGCAGATATATAAATTGTAGAAAAAATAGCAATACATAAAAGTATTTTTTTCATAAATTTTGTTTTTTATTTTAATTTACCTCAAAAATAAAATAAAAATTAACAAAAAAAATCGTCAAAATAAAAAATAATTATTTATCACCATAAAATTCGTAATTTACTACATCATATAAACATAAATCAATGTTATCATGGGTACATTTTTTATTATCGTATTAGTATTCGCGTTCTTTATTCTGATGTCTTCCTTTTTTAGAGTAAAACAACAATTGTCTGTAAAGAAATAAATCAAGTTTTAAAGTCCTTTGAGTAACAATTAATAATAGCAGGTATGTAGAGGAAGATTTAAATAATGATGAAAGCCTGCACCAATTTCTGAAATGTTGATTATAACTACCATGATAAATAATTATCTTCTTATTCGTTTAAATACTTCTTTACTACTCCGTTTGCCATGAATTTTAGAAAGCTTAAAATTTCTGCAGCTTCTTGAATGTAACATTAAGACAAGGAATTTCTGCAAGTATAATATTTAAAGGCTTTTGAAGCGGTTTGAATCAAGTAGGGTTAACTTGACAGGACAATCAAATCATTGTTTTTTAGACGTATTAACTGGTTAAATATGAATAAAAGAGGCAAAAAAAAAGCTAAAACTTTCATTTTAACTTTTTTTTAAGAGTGACCTCTACGGGACAAATTACTATAAATTTTATGGAGGATTTAAAGAGGTTGGCTTACTACTGGTAGGACCTGTCTTTAAATGGCTTCAACAATTTGGTTTGGATGTCCTGTTGGGGATTGATCGAAAATGAAGCGAAAAAAAACAAATCCTTATCTCTTGTTATTAAAACGGCCTTAGCTTTTTGCGGCAAAAAGGTATCAACTCCAACAGTTTTTTTTGCTATATTTGAGACTACTCAAATTAGGTTTTCTCATAGACTGACGTTTTGAGATATTTTAAATAACCTCTAATTAACTTAATTATGAATAAGATTTTTACAATTTATTCAATGACTTTAGTTTTTATATTTACACTACAAAATGTTGTTGCTCAAGTTGATACAGCAAATGATAAGGACGCGATAAAACAACTTGTGACAAATTACGAAAAAGCGTGGAATAGACATGATCCCAAAGGACTTGCAGATAATTACGATAATAATGCAACTTGGGTCAATTGGTTTGGCGCATATTATATTGGGAAAGAGGACATTCAGAATCATTATGAAATTGTTCATACAAGCTATTTCAAATCGTCTCATTATTATACTCGTGCTGTAGAAGACATAATTTTTGTAAAACCTGATGTAGCCATTTCTCACATTCGTACTGGTCTTTCAGGCGATACACGTTTTCCTGGACAAACGTTTGAATTTCGCAGAACAATCATTTTGACAAAAAAAGATGGCATATGGCTTATTTTAGCCGGACAAAACGCAAAGCTTAATGACGGAATTAAGTAATACAAAAGATATTGGCTATTGATTTGGAAAACAATGCCATTTTGGGATTGATCCTAATTTTTTGTTTTTTCGAGAAAACCTTGCGAAATTCATATTGCTTGCTGATGATTTATTTTCTCTTGATTATATGTGATACAATGTAAATAATTCAAATTGTACGTCTTTACCCGTCAAGGTATTTTTTCCTACTGATTCTACCTTGGAGTAAAGGCTAAGGTCAAGCTTATCAGTAATTGAGTCAGATACTAAAATATCTAAATCATAATTGTTACATAGCCCTTCAATTCGTGCTGTTGTGTTAAGTACATCACAGGTAAACATGATTTCTTTTTTTAAGACACCTATTTCTCCAGTTGTAACTTTTCCACAATGTAATCCTGCTTTAAATTGTGGAGTTAAGCCATATTTCTCTTTATAGGCAACTGATTTGTCCATTAACGATTCTTTCATACCAAAAAAGCACCGTATACAAGTATTGTTTTTTACTCCTTTTTCTAATCTCCGAGATATTATCATTTCATCTCCAGCATACTGATATATTTCGCCAGAATACTCATGGAACTGGTAGTTAGAATGCGCCGTTATATGATGGAGAACAAGATGCCTTACTCTGTTTCTTACATACCTGACCCATTGTGCTGGACCGAAGCGCCGGAAGATTTCAAAATATTTAAAAAACAGCGCAGCCGATGGATGAGAGGCACAATTGAAACTCTGGGCTTTCATAAAAAAATGTTCCTAAATCCAAAGTATAAAATGCTGGGCATGCTTAGTATACCTTATTGGATGTTATTTGAATTTCTTGCTCCGGCAATAGAATTTACAGGTCTTTTACTAACAATTCTGTTTATTATTTTTGGACTGCTTAATTGGTATTCCTTCTTTTTACTGATACTTTTTGTTTACTTTTTTGCTGTTATGTTTTCGGTAATTGCCTTATACAGTGAAGAGCGAACGTACCACAAATATTCAAAGCAAAGTGATTTTTTTAAGTTGCTTTTAGCTGCTTTTATAGAACCATTTTATTTTATCCCCTTGCAGTTTATGCTTCTTTAATGGGTTATAAAGAAAAACTGATGGGCAATAATGGATGGGGCGAAATGACTCGAAAAGGTTTTAGTAAGAAATAAGATTGAAATTTCTTTAGAATCTTATATTAAATTATGAACTTATAGGTACACGACCCTTATTTTAATCTTGGTTTACACCAGCGCTCACGGACTAATTTAATAGCAGGGCTGAGCAAGGTAAACTTATAAAATAAGTTTGGAATTTGAATGTTTTTGGTTCTAACTTCTTATATTACAATATGAAGATAGCGGGGATTTTGAAAATATAGAGTCTGTAGTTTAGAATCTGTTATTTACTGTCGATAATATGCTTACTAGTTACAGAAAACATTTACGAAGCTATTATTTTATCTGTTTCATGTTTCATGCGAGAGAACCGTAATTTTTTTTCTAGATTATTTAATTTCTCATTAAGGTCGTTAATTTGGGTTTGTCGCATCTGGGAATAACTTTTATCTTTAGAACTTTAAACCGATCAAAAAATGAATACCAAAGGTCATTGTTATCCAAAATACATAATTCTTCAGGCAGTATATTTCAAATTAAGATTTACACGTAGTTACCGCAATGTTGAAGAAATAATGAAAATTAGAGGAGTGATTGTGGATCATGCCACCATTCAGCGTTGGGTTTGTAAGTTTACACCTTTGATTGACTCAGAGCTGAAGAAGAGAAAGCGTAGAGTGGGGGCAGGTTGGAGGTTGGATGAGAACTATATCAAAGTAAAAGGTATTAGGTGGTATTTATATAGAGCGGTAAATAAATTAGGCAATACAGTAGACTTTCTTTTGACCAGAAGAAGACAGAGAATGAGCGCTCAGTCTTTTCTAATTAAAGCGATTAGTAATAACTGCCTGCCAAGAGTAAGGAACATTGATAAAAGCGGTCCTAATACCGCAGCGATCAAAGTATATAACAAGCGTTCGTTCTCAAAGATAAAAATTCGGCAGTGTAAATATCTCAACAATATTGTAGAACAGGACCATCGATTTATAAAATGGAGGATACAAAACGGGCTAGGATTTAAAAACTTTGAATCATCAAGACGAACATTGGGTGGAATTGAAGTTGTGCATATGCTAAGAAAGAATCAGATGATTGGACCTGGGACAAATATGTTTAAATCATTCTGTAAATTAGCATGCTAACTTTTAAATTACTTAAATATTTATATTTGATTCTAACAGGTGCGACAGAGCCCCAAAGTTTATATCTATCTAAATTATTTTCAATAAAATCAAAAATCATTGGTTTACCTTTACAGATATTGCGGGGGTTACCGTGGTACTAGGCAATTTCCTGTTTCTGAAGATCCTGTACGATTTCTTTTATACTGCAGTACAGTATTTCCATACTGTCTGCTGTCTGGGCGGTAAATTTCTTTTGGATGGCCTCCCGCTCAATGCCGGCTAAATGCATGCTTAGACTCTCCAGAAGAAACAGGTGCATCCAGATTTGAAGCTGCTCTGCGCGATGCAGTACGGTCTGGAAATCACCAGCCTTAATGGCATTTTCAAATTCCTGCACTTCAATGGGGGCTTTTTCGATAAACTTGGAGGTCACTTCTTTTTTCCACCCCGGTTTTATAAGGTCTGTTTCTTCAATGCGCGAAAGGTCGGCCTTGGGCCGTCTGGCGGATCGCGGTTCTTTTTTCAGGACGGTTTTAATCGCCTGCAGCAGTTCGTGCTGCTTAAAGGGTTTGGGAACGTAACCGTCCATGCCGGCATCGTAACAGCGGTCCTGCTCCCCGACAAAGGAGTGCGCGGTCATAGCGATAATGGGAATGGAACTTTTTAACTCCCGGCGGATAAAGCTAGTGGTCTGGTAGCCGTCGCTCACCGGCATCTGAAGGTCCATCAGGACCAGATCATAGTGATGTTCTCTGAGCAGTTCAATGCCCTGTTCGCCGTTCTCGGCAATGTCAATTTCAAAACCGAATCCCTCAATTACGTTCTGCGCTAGTTTCTGATTTAGGCGGTTGTCCTCGCAGAGTAGTATCCTCAGACTGCCCAGGTCGTTGACCGACTGGGTTTGCTGCTGTCCTGCTTGCTGAAATGTTTTCTTATAGGCGGCCGTGAAAAAGAATTCCGATCCGCCGCCTTCCTGGCTTTTGACCTGTATAGACGAGCCATGGAGTTCGACCAGCTCTTTTACAATGCTGAGCCCGAGCCCGGTGCCCCCGAATTTTCGGGTAGTGTTTTGCTCGGCCTGCGTAAAGCGCTCGAAAATGGCTTTAAGCTGCTGTTCGGGGATGCCGATGCCAGTATCTTTCACCGAGAACCGGATCAGATACTCCTCATCGGTCTGCCCTGTTTTTTTTACGGCTATGTTCACTTCACCCTCCTGGGTGAATTTCAGCGCATTTCCAGCCAGGTTCATCAGGATCTGATTGAGCCTTCCCTGGTCCCCGGATACCATGTCGGGGAGTTCCGCATCCAGGTATAGGTTGAATTCCACTTCCTTGGGAACTTTTACCTTAAGCAGGTCGTAGACGTGCCGGAGCGCCTTTTTTAAATCAAAGGGCTGGAGTTCCAGGGTAAGTCCGCCGGATTCAATCTTGGAAAGATCCAATATGTCATTGACAATCAAAAGCAGGTTATCCCCTGCCGTCTGTACATCCTTCACAAAACTGCTTTGCTGCTCATTGAGCCTGGTGCCGGCCAGGAGTTCCGTAAAACCGATAATGGCATTAAGGGGTGTCCGGATCTCATGGCTCATGTTGGCCAGGAAACTCTCCTTGGCGGCAACGGCGCGCTGGGCTATTTTTTTCTGGCGGGCCAGTTCGCTGTTTTTGGTACCGAGCTCCAGTGTGTTGATCACATGGCGGGCGACAATCAAAAGTGCGGTGCGCTGGCTGTCGTTGAGTTCCCGTGGGATATTGTCCGCGGCGCACAAAACCCCTATGTTATAGCCGTCAGGGGTTGTCAGGGGCACCCCGGCATAAAACCTGATTTTAAGGCCTCCCGTGACATCGGGATCGTCCCTGAAACGCTCATTGAGGAGCGTATCGGGAATTTCGACCAGCCTGGTATCCATGATGGTATAGCGTGAGAAGGTGATCTGCCGCGGCCCCTTGGAAGCGTCAAGGCCGATTTCCGATTTGAACAGCTGCCTGTTCTGGCCAATAAAGGTAATGTAGGCGATAGGAACCCCGCAGATGTAGGATACCAAGGCGGTGGCATCGTTAAAGGCATGCTCGGGGAGCGTTTTGAGTATATTATAGCGTTTTAAGGCGTCAAGACGTTCGGATTCATTTTGCGAAACGGGTATATCGGGAGATTCCATAGCCTAAAATTAAATCGTAAGTTACACAAAGCAGTTCTTTCTGGCGTTATATATTGGACAACAGTGTCTTATATAATTTTCAGTTCAGGATTCGCTCAAATTGAGATTATGAGAGAAAGACACTTTGTTTCTTGAAGATAGTAAGCGATTTGGTTAATGTTTTTCAAGAGCTGCGGAAAGTGGATTAAGAGTTCACCTGCAAAGAGTGAAGGGCATAGTGCTGCCTTACATGGTCCGGGTAATCTGCAAAAACCCGCCAAATACAGAAAATGCATCAGGCGGGGTGTCCATAAACATAATCTTCCATTTTATGTTTACTTAATTATTAAAGAGCCTTAATGCTTCACTTTGATTGTGCCTAAAGGCTGTACTGCAAAACTATTTAAAGGATCGTCATCTGCTTACATTATAGGCATCTGTTCAACTTCAAAGATATAATTTCTTGACTAATAGTTGTTATAGCCTGCTTAATAATTATTATAAAATTCTCATCTTTAATTTTTATAGTCCCAGAGGATGTGTATCCCAATTGCTTCGCTTTTTGGTATTGGTAATTGTTACAGGAATCTAATTCGGAGTAATTATGTAATGAATTGTATATAGTTCTATTTTTTGGAGCTTTTTCCCGCTATTCGTTGCAATCTTTTGTGCCGAACCCTCGCACAAAAGGATTTCCACTTCTATCGGGGCTAGGGCTGCGGCGGCGGGGCAATTTCGTCTTTGGAGAAAGTAAATTTGAACCTAATTGTTGTATTTCTAATTTACAGGAGGTGTAAAAATAAAGTATTTTTTTCGTAGGATATTTTCTGGTTGTTATGTCTTATAAAAAAGGAAACGAAAACAAAAAAAAATAACTAATATGTTCATTAAAAGTTTTTTAGGTAAAATAAGGCGTCAATTGTCTTCAATTGACGCCATTTGGCTGTAGTGACCTCGACTGGACAAATTTCTATACATTTTATCGATGATTTAAAGAGAATGGCTTACTACAAATAGTAGCTGTCTTTGATTGGCTTTATGAATTTGGTTTGGATGTGTTGTCGGGGATCGAAGGAAAATGTACTGCCAAAAAAGCAAATCGTAA
Organism: Flavobacterium chryseum; assembly: GCF_004362015.1. Classification (GTDB taxonomy): domain Bacteria; phylum Bacteroidota; class Bacteroidia; order Flavobacteriales; family Flavobacteriaceae; genus Flavobacterium. Next base: position 30,850 of record NZ_SNWW01000002.1, on the reverse strand, counting down.
ACCTCTTTTTATTAAAACCGCCTTAACTTTTTGCAGCAAATAGATATTATCTCCATATTGTTTTAGGTAGGATTAATCCAGTATCAGAGATATATCACCATGATGGGTTTTGTTTATTACCATCAGCTTATACAGAAAGATCTGTAAAAAATTCTCCTTGGGAAAATGGAAATGGAGATCTTATAAAAGAATTAGCAGCAGCCTGCAAAGAATATGATTTAAAATTAGGACAATATCTTTCTCCATGGGATAGAAATCATGATGACTTCGGCAAACTGGAATATATTACGTATTTCAGAAATCAGCTAAAAGAATTGCTTACTAATTATGGGTATGTATTCGAAATGTGGTTTGACGGCGCAAATGGCGGAGAAGGCTACTATGCCGGAGCAAATGAAATCCGAAAAATAAACACCCTTGACTATTATAATTGGGATGAAACGTATAAGCTAATTTACCAAACAGCACTCAAAACTTTAGTATTGGGAGTTGGACCTTCAGAAGCCAGATGGATTGGGAATAAAGAAGGTCGGGCCGGAAAAACATATTGGAGTCTTTTACGTCAGAAAGATGAATTGGCAGGAAAAGTTCATTATACAGAGTTTATGTCAGGACATGAAGATGGAGAAAAATGGGTTCAGGGAGAAGCAGATGTGTCCATTAGGCCAGGATGGTTTTACCATGCTGTTGCCCTTAATCCTGTTATACACGCCGGTGAAGTTGGGGGATCTGATCATGTTTCATTTTATAAGTCTTCTATCGCAACCTAGGTTTTCATACAGGAGGCCACCGCAATATCATACACCCGAAGATGATATTGATTTGATAAATATAGAAGGAGGCGCTTTGTTATCTCAATATATTTATGATGCTTTAATGGCAATTGTAAATGATAATCAACAACTGTATTTTATTAATCAGGATTAATTATTGTATTTTCGATTTGAAGCAATATTTTTTTATAATTTATAAAAAAACATTGATATTTTGTTTTAAGTTGTATAATAATGTTAAAAAATTTTAATATTCCTATTTCATTTGCCTTAAAAATAGCAACTTTATCTATACTTTCTCTTGATTTTTATTTATTAAAATAACGTGTAAGTAACTGTATATTAGTTTATTGAGTTCAATTTTACGTTATTTAAATCTTGATTCTTAATCTACCTTTTTTTTAGTTTTTCTTTTAAGTCTAGTTTTGTTATTGTTCTTTAGATAACGGACTAATTTTCAAACACTAAATTTCAATTCACCATTTTTATTCAAATAAATAAAGATGAAGTGTCTGTTAATTATCTGGTAATTCTTTAAGGAATGATTTTAGAAAAAAGAAATACGCTTGAATAAGACTATTAACCCAAAAACCAAAATTATGAGTAATCAATTACCTACTGTCTTTTTTAAAAGACGCAAATATTATCATTTATTAATAATTTTTTTTGCTTTTATAACCTCAAATATATATTCACAACGAGGCTATTATGATGCGGTTTATGAAAAGGTATGAGGCAAACGTGGCAAAATTATCAAATGGTGCCGTAAGAATCAGAAACAGATGGCAAACAGGTGCTATCATTCATGTTGAAAACCAAACGGGTTCTGCTCAGTACAATGGAGGTCAGAACAATTGGGATAGCGCCCAATGGCAATTTCAATCGACTACAACGGCGAAAATTGATGGTAGCAAAACAGAAATAAATACCGAAAATAATGCTGCAATTGGTATTTATCCAAACCCTGCAATTAACAATGAATTTAATATTCTATTCTCAGAATTGAAAGCCGGCGAAACAGCAACTGTAACTGTTACGGATATCAATGGAAGAAAGGTTTTGGTTAACAAACTGAATTCTTCTTGAAAAATCAATCATAATTTAAGATCGGGAATATATGTTGTTACAATTAGTTCTAAGACTTTTAATGTAACTAAAAAACTGATCGTGAAATAGTCTTTTTTTAACCCGTTGAATGTAATTTAAATTAAATTAAACATGAAAAAAATTATAATTCTATTATTGGTTCTCTTCGGATTTTGTCCACTGATAACCCACGCACAAAGCGATGGATTGCCACGCGGTGCCTATGACGTGCCTTACAAACGATATGAATCTGAAAGTGCCACAAGGGGAGACGGAGCTGTGCTATATTCTTCTCCTGAATATATCATGAGCCAAATGGCAAGTGAAGCTTCTGATCAGAAATATGTAGGTCTTCCTTCCAACGGTTCATCAATCAGTTGGACGATGACAAATGCTGGCGCAGGTGTCAATATGCGCTTTACATTACCCGATGCCGGTACGACAGGACAAACCGGATCGCTCAACTTGTATGTAAACAATGTGCTGGTGAAAACAATCAACCTGACCTCTTACTGGGCTTGGCAATATTTTAATATGTACGAGCACGATCCCAGCAATCAAGGTCCAAAGGCACTCACCTTCATGCGGTTTGATGAAATACATTTCAGACTCGCTACAAAACTGAATGCAGGTGATGTTGTCAAAATTCAAAAAGATACAGGCGGTCTTGAAATCGGTGTTGACTTTATTGAAGTCGAAGAAGTGCCGGCCCCTTTAGGTAAACCATCCGGTTATGTTTCAGTGGTTGACAAAGGTGCAATTCCAAATGATGGCATTGATGATCAGGCAGCTTTTAATGCGGCTATCACAGAAGCAGATGCAGCCAACACTGGTATTTATATTCCCGAAGGACAATTTACCTTAGCAGCTTGCTGGCGCGTAGGTGCATCAAACATCGGAATAAAAGGAGCGGGAATGTGGTATACTAATGTTCACTATTCTACAAATGCATTTTTTAGCGGCGGTATGATGTCTACGGGAACCGACATGGATATTTCAGATATATACTTTAGTACAAACAATAACATACGTTGGGAAAACGGTGTGTATCGCGTATATAAAGCCTTTATGGGTGAGTATGGAGCGAACTCAAAGATGCAAAGACTTTGGATCGAGCATTTTGAATGCGGGATGTGGATTGGTGACTATGACCAAATTCCCCTCCAACATACTACAAATTTACTCGTATCCCATTGCCGGATTCGTAATAACTACGCTGATGGTATTAACTTCTGCCAGGGTACTAGTAACTCAATAATAGAATTTTGTTCTGTTCGTAACAATGGTGACGATGGTCTTGCAAGCTGGTCAGCGAAAGATATGGGTAACACCGTAGAATGCAAGAACCTCGAGTTTAGAAATAATACGATTGAAAATAACTGGCGCGCAGGAAGCATCGGTATATTCGGTGGAAGCAATCACAAGATTCATCACAACTATATTAAAGATGGCGTTGCGGGTTCAGGTATCAGGTTTACAACTGAGTTTTCAGGTTATAAGTTTGAAAACAACACCGATATGCGGATCTATGAAAACACAATAATCAGTTGTGGCACAAGTACAGATCTGGTAAATCAGGAAAAAGGTGCCATCGAATTATACGATGCTATGGGGCCTATTCAAAATATGACCTTTACGAATAATACAATCACCAACGCACAACGTCATGGTGTTATTCTCGGAGCCAATACAATCAACAACATTAAATTTGATAACCTTATCATTGACGGCACGGGCCTTGATACGGAAACCAAATCTGCATTTGCAGCGCCTTCAGGTGGATATGCAATATTTTCTTACTCGAGCAATGGTACAACAACGTTTAACAATCTGGTAACCTCAAGACTGGAAGAACCCGCGCTTGTCTACAAAGGTCAGCAAGGATATAATATTATAATTAATTCAGCACCTGCAGTTCCGGTTACAGGGGTTAGTGTTACTCCGGCCAGTTCAACACTTGCTGTGGGCGGAACACAACAACTCACACCGACAATAGCGCCATCCAATGCTACAAATAAAGCTGTCACATATTCTTCCAGTAATAATTCTGTAGCTACAGTGGGTGCATCTGGTTTAATAACTGCGGTTGCCTCAGGAACAGCTACCATCACTGCAACCACAGTTGATCAGGGAAAAACTGCAACCTGCACCGTGACGGTGAGCAATGTTCCGGTAACTGGAGTAACGGTTAGTCCAACATCCGTAACATTAGCAGTAGGAGCAACACAACAATTAACATCAACAGTTGCTCCAGCAAATGCTACAAATAAAACCGTGACCTATAGTTCTAATAATATTGGCGTAGCAACTGTAAATGCTTCCGGGTTGGTAACCGCAGTGGGTTCTGGTTCTGCTACTATTACAGTAACTACACAAGATGGTTCCAAAACAGCTACTGCTGCAATAACAGTAAATACATCAAATGTTGCCGTGACAAGTGTTAGTCTTAATCCAACAACTGTGACTTTAAATGTAGGTGCAACACAACAATTGACATCAACGTTTGCTCCGGCCAATGCTACAAATAAAACGGTTACTTATAGTTCTAATAATACTGGCGTAGCAACTGTAAATGCTGCAGGACTGGTAACTGCAGTGGGTTCTGGTTCTGCTACTATTACGGTAACTACGCAAGATGGGGCGAAAACAACTACTGCTGCAATAACTGTAAATGGATCTAATGTTGCAGTAACAAGTGTTAGTCTAAGTCCAACTTCGGCAACATTAGCTGTAGGCACAACACAACAATTAACTCCAACGATTCTGCCATCGAATTCAAGTAATAAGTCCGTTACTTATAGTTCTAATAATACTGGCGTAGCAACTGTAAATGGTTCCGGGCTCGTAACTGCAATTAGTGCAGGATCGGCAATTATCATGGTAACTACACAAGATGGAGCAAAAACTGCTACAGCCGCAATCACTGTAAATACAAACTCAAATTCAAGTTTTACAGTTAACTTTTTCAGACCTGCAACTTGGGGAACAGCAATAAAAATATATTGGTGGAGCGCAATGCCTACCGGAACATTAGCAGATGCTTCCTGGCCTGGAGTGACTATGACCGACGCTGGTAATGGCTGGTACAGTTATACTTTCACCAATATAACGGCAACCAATCTTATCTTCAATGATGGCACGAATCAAACCGCCGATTTAAACAGAAACAAAACGGGCTGGTATATAAATAACACTTGGTCTGATACCAAACCTGGAACATCAATTGCTGTAACTGGGGTAACAATTTCACCAACAACTGCGACTTTAAACGTTGCAGGAACTCAACAATTAACACCAACGGTTGCTCCTTCCGATGCTTCAAATAAAACCGTGACGTATAGTTCTAATAATACTGGTGTAGCAACTGTCAATGGTTCCGGATTAGTAACTGCAGTTAGTGCAGGATCGGCAATTATTGCGGTTACTACACAAGATGGGGCGAAAACAGCTACAGCTGCGATAACTGTAAATACATCGAATGTGGCAGTAACAAGTGTTAGTCTTAGTCCAACTTCTGTGACATTAGCAGTTGGAGGAACACAACAATTAACGCCAACGATTCTTCCATCTAATGCAAGTAATAAATTCGTTAGTTATGCGTCTAATAATAGTAGTGTAGCAACTGTAAATGGTTCCGGGTTGGTAACTGCTGTTGCTAATGGCACAGCAACAATCACAGTAACTACAGCCGATGGAAATAAAACAAGTACGGCTGCAATAACCGTAGCTACAGCTACAGGAAACTACTTTACCATTAAAAATAAATGGACCAATACGTATTTATATGATGCCGGTGCGAATGTAGGTTATGGAGCTTCTGTTGCCAACAACAATTACAAATGGGAAAAAGTAGCGGTCGATGCCACTTATTTTGTGCTAAAAAATGTAGCTACCGGAGATGTAATGCATATCGAAAATTTAACAGGAGCGGTACAGTGTACTGCCGGATTGTCTACTTGGATGAGTGCCCAATGGTTAAATGAAAATGTGGATGGTACTTGGGTAAGAATTAGAAACAGATGGCAGACAGGCGCTATGATTCATGTTGAAAATCAAACAGGTTCTGCTCAGTACAATGGAGGTCAGAATAATTGGGATAGTGCCCAATGGCAGTTTCAATCTTCTACAACGGCTAAAAATGATGTCACTAAAGAACAAATAAATACCGAAAGCAATTCGTTGATTGGTATTTATCCAAACCCTGCAATTAACAATGAATTTAATATTCTATTCCCGGAATTGAAAGCGGGTGAAATTGCAACTGTCACTGTTACTGATATAAGTGGAAGAAAGGTTCTGGTAAACAAACTCAATTCTTCTGGAAAAATCAATCATAATTTAGCTGCTGGGCTCTATGTTGTTACAATTAGTTCTAACACTTTTAATGTGACAAAAAAACTGATTGTGAAATAGTCTTTTTTTAATTCGTTGGATGTAATTTAAATTAAATAAAATATGAAAAAAATTATAATTCTATTATTGGTTCTCTGCGGATTTTTTCCGCTGATAACTCACGCACAAAGCGATGGACTCCCACGTGGAGCATATCAAATGCCGTACACCAGATATGAAGCGAATGCGGCCGCAGTGGGTGGCGGAGCTACTATGCTTGCCGCCACATTTGATCAAAAGCAAACACAATCAGAAGCTTCTGATCAAACCTGCGCGAGCCTTAACGCAACAAATTCATTTGTAAAATGGAATCTTACTTCTGCCGGTCAGGGTTTGGTTTTACGTTTTAGTATTCCTGACAACGCAGCTGGTACCGGTCAAACAGGTACGCTCGCTCTTTTTGTTGGAGGTACTTTCGTTCAGAATATAAATCTCTCTTCCAAATGGGCATGGCAATATTTTAGTCCCAATCCCAGCGATGGAACAAAAGATCCAGTGAACACACCACAATCAGGCTGGACTATGCGCATGCGTTTTGATGAAGTGCGTGTGAAACTTCCTTCATCGGTTTCTTCAGGCACTGAAGTAAGGCTCGTGAAACAAGCTTCTGATGGTATCAACTATTTGGTTGACTTTATAGAAATGGAACCGATACCTGCTGCTGTGGCTCAGCCTGCTAACGCTGTTAGTGTAACTTCTTTTGGTGCCGTTCCCAATGATGCCAATGACGACAAGCAAGCATTTGTCTCTGCAATAGCAGAAGCGAGAAATACAGGTAAAAGCATATACGTTCCTGAAGGTCGCTTTTTATTGAATAGCAAACTTGATATGATCAATATTAGTAATGTGACTTTGCAAGGTGCAGGTATGTGGCTTACCGAATTATATTTCACCGGTACTTCTTCTGGAGGTGGCGGTATTTCATCCGGTGGTACGGGTACAAATATCGATATGAAAGATTTCTTTATGAATACCGATAACACAAGCCGCACATCTGATTACAAAGGCTTTGTCGGTGGACATGGAACTAATTCGTCTATAGAGCGCGTGTGGGTTGAACACTTTGAGGTTGGTTTGTGGGAAGCGAACTTTTTCGGCACACCGGTAACCGATGGATTGTTGGTAACCAACTGTCGCTTTCGTAATAATTATGCTGATGGTGTAAATTTTTCACGCGGCACAAGCAATTCAATTTGCGAGCATTCAAACATGAGAAACAATGGCGATGATGCCATGGCTTCATGGTCATCAAATGATGGTCCACAACAATGTGTAAACAATGAGTTCAGATATTGTACGGCAGAAAATACCTGGCGTGCAGGTGGTATTGGTTTCTTCGGAGGCGGTGGACACAAAGGCCATCACTTGCTGATTAAGGATGGCGTTGAAAATGGAATACGGGTGAATTCCGATTTCCCAACAGTAGGTAGTTCATTTAGTACTACGCTTTGGATGGAAATTTATGAGACAACAGTAATAAGCTGTGGTACCAATGCAAACCTTTGGTATAACAGATATGGTGCTATAGATATTTTTACAAGGTTGTATGATGTTCAAAACTTGAGATTAAGAAATGTAGATGTTCTTAACTCGCAAAAAGACGGTGCCATGATTTACAACGTTGGTACCGCTTTCAAAATTACAAATCTTGAATTTATCAATGTGACCATTGATGGAACAGGAAAAGATAACAATGTAAATAATTACACAACAGGTACGTGGGATGATTACAAGGGCTATGGAATTTATGTATTGCCAGGTACACCAGGTACCAACGGTTCAATGACTACCACAGGTCTGGTAGTAAACGCAGCCTCAACACCTGCAATAAATAATGAATCGCCTGCAACATTTACAATTAACAACGTAGGGAACACAAGTGTTGCCAGTGTAGCGATTAGCCCTGCCTCTGCTATATCAATCCCGCAAGGCGGAACCTCACAATTAACAGCCGTTATTTCCCCAACCAATGCTACCAATCAAAATGTAGCATGGACGTCTTCTAATACTGCCGTAGCAACGGTGAGTGCTGCAGGTGTTGTAACAGGTGTTGCACCGGGTACTGCTACCATTACAGTGACAACGCAAGACGGAAGCAAGACAGCAACAAAATCTGTTACTGTAACAGCCGCTGTAAATATTACAGCTACAGATGCAACAGCAGGTGAAGGCGGTAACGTAGGCGTTTATACAATAAGCACCAGCGGTACTACTTCAAACCTTACTATCGGATATACGATATCAGGAACAGCATCAACTTCTGATTATTCGTCAAGTCCCGCATTGAGTGGATCGGTTACTTTAACTTCTGCTGCACCATCCGCCACAATCACAATTACACCCACAGATGATACGGTATTCGAAGGATCAGAGACATTGATAGTTACCCTTCAGCCTGGCACAGGTTATAACCTTGGAGGAAGTACAGCAGCGACAATAAATATTGCTGATAACGATAATCCGCCCTGCACGGCACCCGTAATTGGTTTCACTACAACCGCTCCCGCTATCGATCAGAGCATTGATGCAGCATGGGGTAATGTTCCAGCCGGTACGTTAGGCAATGTTACCATTGGTTCCTTGCCTTCAGATTTTGCAGGCAGCAAATGGAGAGCGATGTATGACAACACTAATTTGTATTTACTTGTAGAAGTAAACGATGCAAATAGGTTTAATGACTCTGGTGCATCATGGTGGGAAGATGATGTTGTAGAAATCTTCATTGATGGAAACAACAGCAAAGGCTCATCTTACGACGGAGTCGATGACTTTCAGTTAGGTTTCCGTTACAATGACACCGGCATTAAAGTAGGTGGTACATCGGTAACAAGAACTACTGGCATTGTTTTCGCGCAACACAATGTTTCAAACGGTTATAACATAGAAGTTAGAATACCATGGTCAACAATAGGTGTAATACCAAGTCTTGGAAACAAGATCGGCTTGGAAGTAGAAGTTGATGATGATGATAACGGCGGAACAAGAGATTCACAGGTATCTGCTTTTGCAACAACAAGCACAGCATGGTCTACACCAGGTGTATTTGGTACCGTATTTCTTACAAACTGCGGCACGCAACCTAATGTTCCCTTAACAGGTGTGAGCGTATCACCCTCACCATCATCAGCATGCCTGGGTGGCACAGTACAACTCACCGCTACCGTAGCACCAGTAAATGCCACAAATCAGAATGTAACTTGGAGCTCAGGGAACACTGCAGTAGCTACAGTTAATACATCAGGGCTAGTAACAGCAGTTGCTGCGGGCACAGCAGTTATCACGGTAACAACAGCTGATGGCGCAAAGACCGCAACAAGTACAATAACGGTTAGTGCATGTAACGTTTCTGTAACAGGGGTAACGGTATCACCGGCATCTGCAACACTGACAGTTGGTGCAACCCAGCAGCTTACAGCAATTGTAGCACCATCAAACGCAACGAATAAAAATGTAAGCTGGTCAACCAGCGACGCTTCGTTTGCCACAGTAAGTTCATCAGGGCTTGTAACAGCAGTTGGAGCAGGTACTGCTACGATCACCGTTACAACAGCTGACGGCGCAAAGACAGCAACAAGCTCTATCACCGTAACAACAGGCAACGTTGCGGTAACCGGTGTTACGGTATCACCAGCATCTGTATCATTGACGACAGGCGCAACCCAGCAACTCACCGCTACTGTTTCACCTGCTAATGCTACAAATAAAACGGTTACGTATAGTTCAAATAATACTGGTTTAGCAGCTGTAAATGGTTCTGGGTTAGTAACTGCAGTTAGTGCAGGATCAGCCACTATTACGGTAACTACACAAGATGGGGCAAAAATAGCAACTGCAACAATAACTGTAAGTTCATCTAATGTTGCAGTGACAAGTGTGAGTCTTAGTCCAGCTTCATTGACATTAGCAGTGGGAGGAACACAACAATTGACTCCAACGATTCTACCATCAAATGCAAGTAATAAATCTGTTAGCTATGCTTCCAATAATACTGCCGTAGCTACCGTAAATGGTTCTGGGTTGGTAACTGCAGTAGCGAATGGCACAGCAACAATCACGGTAACTACTGCCGACGGAAATAAAACAAGTACGGCTGCTATAACAGTAGCGACAGCTACAGGAAGCTACTTTACCATTAAAAATAAATGGACCAATACTTATTTATATGATGCCGGCGCCAATGTAGGTTATGGAGCTAATGTCGCCAACAATAATTATAAATGGGAGAAAGTAGCAATAGATGCCACTTATTTTGTATTAAAAAATGTAGGGACTGGCGATGTAATGAATATTGAAAATTTAACCGGTGCGGTACAATGTTCTGCCGGACCATCTACCTGGTGGAGTGCACAATGGTCAAACGAAAATGTTGATGCAACCTGGGTAAGAATTAAAAACAGATGGCAGACAGGCAGTATGATTCATATCGAAAACTTAACTGGCTCTGCTCAATATGCCGGAGCTCAAAACAATTGGGAAAGTGCACAATGGCAATTTCAAACAACTGCAACAGCTAAAGGCAATAATCAAAAATTAGAAACAACAACAGAAAATAATGTACTAATTGGCATTTATCCAAATCCTGCAACTAATAATGAATTTAATATTGTGTTACCGGAATTAAGAGCTGGTGATTGGGCAACTATTACTGTCACGGATATAAATGGAAAAAAGGTTTTGGTAAACAAACTCAATTCTTCTGCAAAAATAAGTCATAATTTAGTTGCCGGAATATATATTGTGACGATTATTTCAGAGGAATACCACGTTACCAAAAAGCTCATTATAAAATAATAGATTAAAAGCTGATCTGTGAAACATCTTAATACTGAAACATATTTAGAAAGAATTGAAGATGAAATTAATATTTTAAATATTTAACTAAAAGCCACTCATTGAGTGGCTTTGCTTTATAGTATCAAAGCAACTGCAAATACACAACTGTTGCGAATATCAAACCAATAATTAAATAAATTAGTACGGATGTTGAATATTGCTTGCGATCAATAGCAGCTAATTTTTTTGAAAGAATCTCATTTTTCCTGTCCGTTTTCAAATGATATTTATTTTCCATTTTACAACTGTATTAAAGGGTTCTGTCGCATCTAAGCTAAGTTTTATCTTTGGCTTTTTAAATTCTTAAACTCATGAATACGAAAGGTCATTGCTATCCGAAATCTATTATACTGCAGGCAGTATATTTCAAGCTTAGGTTTACATTAAGCTATCGGGATGTTAAAGAAATAATGAAGATTAGGGGAGTTATTGTGGATCATGCTGCGATCCAACGGTGGGTTTATAAGTTGAAGTTATTTTTAGCAGCTCTTCCCGCTATTTGTTCCAATCTTTTGTGCCGAACCCCGGCACAAAAGGATTTCACTGCTATCGGGGCTAGGGCTGCTGAGGAGCCCGGCTGTTTAGACTAATAAAAAATAAACAAAGTTATAAAAAAAATGCGCCAATTGTCTTCAATTGGCGCCATTTGTCTTGTTTGTGACCTCTACGGGACAAATTTCTATAAATTTTATGGAAGATTTGAAGAGTTTGGCTTACTATATTTAGTGTCTGTCTTTCATTGGCTTAAAGAATTTGGTTTTGATGTCCTGTTGGGGATTGATGTAAAAGTGTGTATTCAGTTTTTTACATATCTAGTTCTTGGATTTAATTTTGCACTATATTTATTTATTAATAATTTATCAAACTTAAAAGTAAAATATGGAAGTGGTGTGAAAAAAAGATTACACTAATTTAGCAGAAGCTGATAATAGCTAGATAGTGTGTTATAAATAAATGAGTTCTTTTAAATTGTTTAGGACCCAAAAGAAACAACGATATATCGTTTTCTTTAAAAATAACCTTCCGACTCATTATAATCCGATTTATCAATAACTTTGTTGCTTTCATTTTAACTCCGGAAAACAAAACATGAAACCGTGTGCTTTAAAAGAATACTGCATATTTGCGCTCTTGCTCATAGGGCATTCTGTCTGTATGGATGCAAAGGAAACAGACTATACGCATGGACTGGTCAAAAGTGATGAGCGTGCCTTGTCCGGCTTACACGGTATTAACAAAGTCAACACCTTATTACAGTTAAGTGACTGGTATGAATCGCAAAACTTTAAGGCAGGACAACTTCAAAAGGCATTTGATTATGCCCAGCAAGCCCTTCGGCTAAGCCGGTCTTTGCATTCTGTTCTCTATGAAGGAAAATGTTACCTGCAGCTTTCCATGTTATATCAGTTGCGAAATAACAATGAGATGATAGAACAATGTGCCAGACAGGCTATCGTCTTGCTGGAAAAGACAAATCATACAGATGACCTCGCGGAAGCTTGGGTGATGCTATGGTCAGCAAAAATGCGCGGTGAGGCACCTATGAAGGAAAAATTTATGCCGATTCGTAAGGCTGCTGCTTTGTTCAAACGGTCGGGAAATATAAAAAGAAGAAGTGACTGTTACAGGGAGATTGGTGAATTGTACTACAGATACAAAAATTTTCCCAAAGCAATGGCTTCGCTGGAAAAAGCAATGGCTCTCTATAAAAAAGCAAATCTTGAGGAGAAGGATTTTTATCCTATTTACACCAGACTTAATATACTTTATGAAACAGAAAAGAAAAACAAGGATATTATTATTCTGCGCAATCAAACCCTTCTGCAGCAAAATGAACTTAGGAATGCGGCGTTTATAAGAAATTCCATGATTATCTTTCTGGGGCTGCTTCTAATAATTCTGGGGTTGCTTTATAAGAGTTTTAAATTCAAGAAAAAAACAAACAGGACACTTGAAGGTAAGCAGGATGAGATTAATCAAAAGAATACCACCCTGCGGAATATGCTCATTGAAAAGGAATGGCTTTTGCGTGAGATTCATCACCGGGTGAAAAACAACCTACATATGGTGGTAGGACTATTGGCAAGCCAGACGGAATTTTTGAAGAATGAAGAAGCTCTGCAAGCTATCAGCAGCAGCCAAAACAGGATTCATTCCATGTCGTTGATCCATCAGAAGCTCTATCAGTCTGAGAATTTATCTATTATTAACATGCCATCCTATATTTTTGAACTGTCAGAGTATTTAAAGGATTGCTTTCAGATGGAAAAGTCAGTTCGGTTTGTTCTGGATATTGATAATTTTGATTTACCGCTGTCCCATTCCATACCTATTGGCTTGATTTTCAATGAAGCGGTGACCAATTCCATAAAGTATGCTTTCCAGGATAATGTTCATGGAATCATTGACATTTCGCTTAAAGCAGGGGATAATAATACCTTCACCTTAAAAATCCAGGATAGCGGTAGTGGACTTCCGATAGATTTTGATCCTGTTGAGAATGCTTCTTTGGGACTGAAATTAATGCGAGGGCTTGCTGAGGATATAAAAGCCGAATTTAAAATCAGCGGTGAGAATGGAACTCTTGTAGTCGTGAAGTTTACTTTAGCCCCAACCATAATTTAGGTAATTATTGGTAATTGACTTGTTATAGAATAGAAGTTATAATTAATGTTTAAAAAGTAAGTTAAAGGTTTTAGTTAGTTTCACAATCAATCGCATTAAAAAGCCTCAATACTATTTGTATTGAGGCTTTGCTAATTGTTTAATTACAGAAGGTGAAACATAGTGTTAACGATATCGTCATAAACCTGTTTATCTCTTTCTCCGGCTCTTGCTAAAACCCTGATCCCGGAATAAGTATTAAAGATAAACCGGGCCAGAACTCTTGCGTCTGTAGCTTTGGAGATATGTCCTGAATCCTGTCCTTTTCTTACTGCATTAGTAAAAACTTCTTCCATTTTCTGACTATTGCTTTTTACGATTTTTGCTATTTCTTCATCATGCATCGCGAGTTCTACAGAAGAATTGACCATAAAGCAGCCCTTTGTAATTCGATCCTGCAAACTTTCTATCACTGCTTGTTTAAATATATCATGCAGCGTTTTTTTAACGTTTTTCGATTCCTCTAAAAGTTTTACTATCTGATCTTGTGACTGCTTTTGATAACGCTGCAAAGACTGTGAAAACAATTTTTGTTTGTCACCAAAGGTATCGTACAAACTTGAACGGCTAAGTCCTAAATGAGTTACTAAATCCTGAGCTGAAGTTCCGTTGTAACCTTTGTGCCAAAAAATTTCGATGGCTTTGTCTAAAGCCTGATCTTCGTTAAATTCTTTCGTTCTAGCCATAACTTTTTAATTAAATTACTGTACAAAGATACTAAAAAACGGAACATTCGTTCCTGAATTAGAGAAAAAAATTAGACTACTGCATTTACAGTAAGGCCACCATCTACAACAATTTCTGTCCCTGTAATGAATGAAGCATCATCAGAGGCTAAGAAACCAACTGTTTTCGCTATTTCTGAAGATTGTCCAAAACGTTTCAATAAAATTTTCTCTGCCAAAACTGCTCCAAAACCTTCAACTTCTGCTTTCTCTAAACCTAATTTTCCATAAAGTGGAGTTTCAACAGGACCAGGAGAAACGGCATTAACTCTAATTTTTCTTGGTGCTAATTCTGTTGCAAAAACTTTGTTTAAAGATAAAACTGCAGCCTTGCTTGATGCATAAACGCTCGAATTTGGCATACCAACATGTGCATTGATTGAAGTATTAAAAATAATAGAACCACCGTCGTTTAAAATTGGTAATACTTTTTGAACAGTAAAATAAACGCCTTTTACATTTACATTCATAATACTGTCATAATGTTCTTCTGAAGCTGAATCTACAGGAGCAAAAGATGCAATTCCCGCATTTAAAAATAAGATATCAACTTTTCCGAATTGGTTTTTTACCTGTTCTACTAAACTGTCAATCGATTTTAAATCAGATTGGTCTGAAACAATGCCAGTAACGTTCAATTCTTTTTCTGCTTTAGCCAAAGCTTCTTTGTTTCTTCCTGTAATAATTACTTTGGCTCCTTTTGCTGTTAGTTCAGCTGCAGCTGCATAACCAATTCCACTATTTCCACCAGTTACAATTGCTACTTTTTTTTCTAAATTTTTCATTTTTATTTGTTTTTAAATTATTTGTTTTTAATTATTATGGTACAAAGATATAATAACGGAACGATTGTTCCGTTATTATAATTGTTAATTTTTAGTTAAATTTTTACTATTTATAATTATAAGAAAGCAACGATATATCGTTGATAGTCAATTTTATAATATTTTAAATTTAAATAAAGAATTATCAATACCTTCGTTTAAGCTGATTAATTCCAAATAAAATGCTCTCAAATCACTACAGAATACTTCTGTTTCTCCTTGTATGGTTTACAGTTGGAGAAGTAAAGGCATTGGCTCCTTCCGAGAGCATAATGGAGATAGGAATTGGTCTTGATAAGGAAACAGCTTATAACGAACTACAGGTAAAAAAAGCGGAGGAACTTTTAAGCACATTACCTGAAAATATAGACAAAATCAAAATTTTATTAAAGGTCAGTGACTGGTATGAAGCGTCCTATAACAGCCCTAATACTTTGTTAAAGGCATTTCAATATGGGGAGGAAGCCCTAAGAATAAGCCAAAACCTTAATTCTAATATTTATACTGGTAAATGCTATCTACAGCTAGCTATGGTGCAGGAGTTGCGAAATAACAACTCAATGATAGAAATCAACGCCAGAAAAGCAATAGAGGCATTAGCTAAAACAGATGAAACCGATGATTTGGCAGAATCATGGGTAATGGTCTGGTCGGCCAAAATGCGTACTAATGCATCAATATCAGAGCGATTAGATCCAATTTTTAAGGCCGCAGCTCTTTTTGAAAAGTCCGGAAACAATAAAAGAAGTGGTGATTGTTACAGAGAAATCAGCGAATTATATTTTTCAGTTTCCGATTTTCACAAGTCTTCAAATTTCTTAAAAAAAGCTATAGCTTTCTATAAAGCAGCCAATCTGAAAGAAAGCGACATTTATCCCATTTCCTCCAGGCTCAATATTATCTATGAAACAGAAAAGAAAAGCATGGATATTATCAAACTTAAAAATAAAACCTTGTTGCAGCAAAGCAAGCTTAAAAACGAGGTATTTTTGCGTAACTCCATGATAATTTTTGTTTTGCTTTTACTTATAATACTTGGATTACTCTATAAAAGTTTCAGGTTTAAGAAGAAAACAAATAAGGTGCTGGAAACACAACGAAATGAAATCAATAAAAAAAATAGTACACTGCAAAAGCTGGTCGGTGAAAAAGAATGGCTTCTGCGTGAAATTCATCATAGAGTAAAAAATAACTTGCATATGGTCGCCGGTCTCCTTGCAAGTCAGGCTGAATTTCTAAAAAATGAAGAGGCTCTCCAAGCTATTAATAGCAGTCAGAATAGAATTCATACCATGGCTTTAATCCATCAGAAATTATATCAATCTGAGAATTTATCGATAATTGATATGCCTTCTTATATTTTTGAATTGACTGAATATTTGAAAGATTCTTTTGAGATCAGAAAATCAATCCGCTTTATACTGGATATTGACAGCTTTAATCTGCCTTTGTCTCATTCAATACCCATTGGACTAATTTTTAATGAAGCAGTTACAAATGCTATTGTATATGCCTTTCCAGATCTTAAAAATGCAGTAATTAGGATTTACCTTAAAACAAATGACAATAAAAATTATGTTTTAATTATTCAGGACAATGGTATAGGGCTTCCCTACGACATTGATCCCTACGACAGTCCTTCGTTAGGTATAAAATTAATGCATGGGCTTTCGAACGATATAAGTGGAAAATTTCAAATTACTAATGAGAATGGTACAAAAATAACTTTGGAATTTAGCACTGCAGATAGTAATTTTAATTAATTTAATTTTATAAAATGGCTAAACCATTAAAAATACTTATAGTTGAGGATCAGTTTGTTGAGGCAAATCACTTGCGACTGATGCTGAAAAAAGCCGGACACTCCGTTATTGGAATGGCAAGATCTGTTCCTGATGCTAAATATTATATTGCAGAGCAGAGGCCAGAATTGGTGTTACTGGATATTTTTCTGTCGGGAAAAGAGACCGGTATTGATCTTGCCGAAATACTCAAAGACGAAAATATTCCTTTTATTTATCTTTCGGCTAACTCTAACGAAGAAGTGCTTAGCAAAGCAAAACTAACGCATCCTCAAGGTTTTTTGGTGAAACCTTTTAGAGAAAAAGATTTATTAGTAACAATTGAAATTGCTGAATATCATCAGCAGTATGGTATGGAATCTTCTATTAGAAAAGAGCTTTTGTTTCAAAAGCAATTAAAAACTATAGTAACAAAAAGCGGAACATGGGATGAGAGGGTTTTTAATATCATTACCGCGCTGCAGTCTCTTATTTCTTTTGATCTTGTAATGGCTGTTTTTTATATGGAAAATAAATTATCCAGCAGAGTTTTGGGCTACGCAAGAACAGGATTGCATGAATATCAACGGATAGGAATTGAAGAATTGCAAAATATTACTGCATTAAAAGAATCTGAGATTACTGACTTAAGAAACAAAAGTAATGTGGAAACAAACGCCACATTCTATAATGATGAGGATTTTATCAAAATATGTGAAAAAGACCCTCTCAAAAAATTGATGGCTACTTCCATGAATATGAAGTCAAATCTCATGCTGCCGGTTCCTTTAGCATTGTCCGGAAATGGCGGATTATATTTATCTTTTTTCAGCAGACAGACAGATAATTACAATAAAAATCATTTAACACTGTGTGAAAGGCTTCAGGAACCTTTAATTTTTGCAGTTGAAAATTTAATCAGTCATGACAAAAAACTGGATAAAAAAAACACTTCTGAAACTCCTGTAACAGCTAAGAATATAAAAGATTTAGGATTTGAATCGATCATTGGCAAAAGTCCGGCTTTGCTAAAAATATTTGACCATATTTTACAAGTTGCTCCCGCTGATACAACAGTTTTAATTACTGGAGAAAGCGGTACAGGAAAAGAGAGTATTGCCCATAGTATTAAGGAACTTTCAAATAGAAAAAATCAGCCGTTTGTAAAAATTAATTGTTCAGCACTTCCACCAAGTCTCATAGAATCTGAGTTGTTTGGACATGAAAAAGGATCTTTTACGGGTGCTTCAGAAAGACGGATTGGTAAATTTGAACAAGCTGATAATGGCACTTTGTTTCTCGACGAGATTGGTGATATGCCATTAGAAATGCAGGCAAAACTACTGCGGGCAATTCAGGAAAAAGAAATTGAACGTGTTGGAGGAAATGATTCAATAAAAGTTAATGTACGGATTATTGCAGCTACCAATTGTAATCTTGAAAAAGAAGTTGCTGATGGACGTTTTAGATTAGATCTTTATTACCGATTAAATGTGTTTCCAATTCAGCTGCCTCCTTTAAGAGAACGGAAAGAAGATATTGGACTCCTCGCACGCCATTTCATTACTTTCTATAGTTCTAAAACGGGAAAAAATGTGACGGAAATAGGAGAGAGTGCTTTAAAAAGTCTTTTGTCTTATCAATGGCCTGGTAATATTCGGGAATTGGAGAACCTGATTGAAAGAAGTATTCTATTGGCAAAAACAAATACGATTGAGCATATTCCGCTTCCGGCTTTTGATGAAATTAAAATAAATGCTAATTCAAATGAATGGTTCTTTAAAACTATTCAGGAAAATGAAAGGGAGCACATTATCAATGTGCTTGAAAAATGCAACGGAAGAATAAGAGGTGCCGGAGGTGCATCCGAAATCTTAGGGCTACCGCCTACAACGTTAGCTTCCAGAATGCAAAAATTGGGTATAAAGAGAAGCCACTTTTAAAGAATTAATTTGTAAACAAACGATATTAAGTCGCTTTATTTTCGTCGTACGACGAAATATAGTCGGTACTGGTATAATTGCAAATATGTAAGTGGCTTATTATTAGATAAATATAGAAAAGGTTCGGTTTTAGTTTACACTTTGGCATAACATTAAAATGTGTAATATGCTGACTGAAAACCCTACAACAATACTTTTTATTACAGGTGCATTTGTAAGCAATAGATGCTGGGATGACTGGAAAACCTTTTTTGAAAATAAAGGCTATACAACACTTGCACCTGCATGGCCATATAAAGACGCTCCCGTAGATGTTTTACGTTCCCGACATCCAGATCCTCAGATTGCGAGTTTACGCTTAACTCAGCTAATAGATCATTTTGAGAATATTGCCAAAAAACTCCCTCAAAAACCTATTGTAATCGGACATTCCATTGGTGGACTTGCTGCGCAAATACTTTTACAACGTAATTTGGCATCAGCCGCAATTGCTATACATTCAGTTCCTCCGCAAGGAATAATGACTTTTGAATTTTCATTTTTAAAAGCTGGATGGGGGCCACTTGGCTTTTTTACTTCTTCTAAAAAAACTTTCTTAATGAATTTTAGCCAATGGCAATATTCATTTACAAACGGAATGCCTGAGGAATGGCAGGAAAAAGCATACTGTGATTATGTTATTCCCGAATCTAAGCTAATTGTTCGCGACACGATAACTTCCGCTGCAAAAGTAGATTTTCAAGCTGCTCATAATCCGCTCTTATTAATTGCGGGATCGGCTGATCATACTATTCCAGAATCTCTCAATTATTCCAACTATAAAAAATACACGAATAAAAATTCGATTACCGATTTCAAAGTTTTTCCCGAAAGAAATCACTTTGTTTTAAATCAACCCGGCTGGCAGGAGATTGCAGTCTTTATACAAGACTGGATTGGAAAACTGCCTGCTTAAAAAGTATAATAACCATTATTCTAATAACCAATTAAATTTTTAAATTATGAAAACGAATTTATTGAACACTACTTTTTTAAACTTGAAAAGTAAAACAGTCCACATTTTAACCTTTGTATTTTTACTACTGGTTTTAATATCATGTAATAAAAAAACGGAAGAAACTACTGTAACAGAAACTACACCTACCGAATCTTCCGAAACAACTCAGCCAGCACCTGCAAATCCACCTGCGAATTTCAAACATGCCTACGAAGAAGTGAATGGAGTTAAAATCCATTACGTGATTGGAGGTAAAGGAGATCCTCTGGTATTGGTTCATGGTTTTGGACAAAACTGGTACATGTGGAACCGTTTGCTTCCGGAACTTTCAAAACATTTTACCGTTATCGCTCCGGATTTAAGAGGAGTAGGAGAATCTGATAAACCAGAAGGAGGTTATGACAAGAAAAACATGGCAAAAGATATTCATGAACTGGTGAAAAAATTGGGCTACGACAATATTAATTTGGCAGGACATGATATTGGACTTATGGTCGCTTACGCCTATGCTGCACAATACGGGAGCGAAGTGAAAAAAGTAGCTTTGATGGATGCGCTTCTTCCTGGTATCGAACCGGTTTGGTCACAAGTGTCAGCTTCTGCATGGTGGTTTGGATTTTTTGCATGGCCAGCTTCAGGGGATATTGTTAAAGGAAAAGAAAAAGAGTTTTTGACTAATTTCTGGCCAATGGTAGGACATGTTAAAGATCCTTTTACTGCTGAGGAAACTGCTGAATTCGTAAGAGCTTATGCTGTTAAAGATGGTGCGAAATCTACTTTCAAATGGTTTGGAGCATTTCCGCAGGATGGAAAAGACAATTTAGTATTAGCAAAAACAAAACTTAAAATGCCTTTGCTTGCTATGGGCGGAGAATATTTTTCGGCAGCATTCCTAAAAGAGCATTCTAAATTGGTGGCCGACAATGTAAGTGAATCTAAAATTGCAGGTTCAGGACACTGGTTGGTTCAGGAAAATACAGCTCAGGTACAAAAAGATTTATTGGCATTTTTCCTTGCAAAATAAAACAGCAGCTTACAAAGACAGACCAATAAATTTTAAAAAATGAAACAAATATTTGCAACACTATTATTTTTCTTTGGTCTGTTAATGCAGTCTCAGGAAAAAGCCGACCTGATTATTTACAACGGTAAAATTGCAACGATGCAAAAATCAGGCGAATTTGTTCAGGCGCTAGCATCTAAAGACGGAATTATTCTGGCAACAGGAACCTCAAAAAACATTTTAGAAATGTATAAAACTACAGCCACTAAAGTGGTTGATGCAAAAGGCAAAACCGTTGTTCCCGGCTTAAATGACAGTCATATTCACGTCATTCGAGAAGGTTTGAATTACAATGCAGAATTGCGTTGGGATGGTGTCAAAACCTTGAAAAAAGCAATGGAAATGCTTAAGGAACAAGCAACAAGAACTCCTCCCGGAGTTTGGATCAAAGTAATTGGAGGTTGGAATGAATTTGGCTTTGAGGAAAAAAGACAACCAACCATCGAAGAAATAAACGCAGCCGTTCCTGACAAGCCTGTCTTTATAACTTATTTATACGGCAAAGCTTTCCTAAACAAGAAAGGAATCGAAGTTTTGGGCTACAGTAAGGACACGCACTACGAAGGAAGTGTTTTGGAACAAGATAAAAACGGAAATCTAACAGGATTAATGTTTGCCAAAGAAACACCAAAAGCCATTTATACCACTTTAGGATTAACTACAAAATTGACTCCTGAAGAAAGGATTAACAGTTCGCTTCAGTTTAATCGTGAACTGAACCGTTTTGGTTTGACTTCTGTAATTGATGCAGCCGGAGGTTCTCAAAATTATCCTGCAGATTACGCCAATTCGATGGAATTAGCAAAACAGGGAAAACTGAACCTTAGAATTTCGTATTATCTCTTTGCACAGCAAAAAGGAAAAGAACTTCAGGATTACGAAAAATGGGTTGCCGAAACGGTCATCAATAAAAACGATAACCTTTTGACAGCCAATGGTTATGCCGAAGAAGGTGCCGGAGAAAATATCGTAGCATCTGCGGCAGATTTTGAAAACTTTTTGGAACCAAGAATTGTACTTTCTGATGAAATGGAAAAAGACCTGGAACCTATAATTCGTTTATTGGTTAAAAACAGATGGCCTTTTCGTTTACATGCTACTTACGGCGAATCGATTGACAGAATGCTCAATGTATTTGAAAAAGTCAATAAGGAAATTCCGTTTAACGGCTTACGCTGGTTTTTTGATCATGCCGAAACCATTACACCTCAGGAATTAGAAAGAGTAAAAGCATTAAATGGTGGAATTGCAGTTCAATTCAGAATGTATTTTCAGGGAGAATTGTATGAGAAAATGTATGGTGCTCCAAAAACACAATTGCCTCCGATTAAAAAAATGCTCGAAATGGGAATCCCTGTGGGAATGGGAACGGATGCTACGCGTATTTCAACATACAATCCGTGGATGGCGCTGCATTGGCTTATTACAGGAAAAACGTTGGGAGGTATGCAGTTTTGGCCAAAAGATCAGGTTTTAGACAAGTTCACCGCACTTCAATTGTACTCTTCAGGAAGCGCCTGGTTTTCGGGCGAAGAAAAAGAAAAAGGAAAATTGATAAAAGGAATGTATGCCGATATGTCGATTCTATCAGAGGATTATTTTACAGTTTCAGCCGATAAAGTTCGAAACATCGAATCGGATCTGACCATTGTAAATGGAAAAGTAGTGTATGGTGCGAGGGATTTTAAATCACTTGATCCTGCAATTGCTCCTGTAATTCCGGATTGGTCGCCAGTGAAATATTTTGGTGGCTATGCTAAAAAAATGTAAAACGAATTGAAGACAATTCCATAAAAAATAAATCATGAAAATTCAAAAAATAATCTCAGCATTCGCAATTATCATGTTGTGCACATTAGCTAATACATTCGCTTATGCACAATTCCCAATGCCCAGTCACGTGCCCATTTGGGACGCTAACAAAGTGACTTTAAAGCTGCATAAAATTTCAGAAAATGTGTATGCCGTATCTCCAAGTACAACCGAAACCGAAACCACAAAAGGAATTGCACAGGCAACTTCGGCTGGATTTATTGTAGGAGACAAAGGGGTTTTGCTTATCGAAACGATGTTAAGCAAAGGATTATACGATCAGCTTTATAAATTAATCAGGTCTGTAACCCCAAAACCTATTGTTTATGCCATAAATACAAGCGATCATGGCGATCATTGTTTCGGAAATTATTTACTTCCAAAAGAAACAATTGTCATTCAGAATGAATTCTGCAAAGACAATCTTGCTAAAAATTATGATAATATCAAACAGTTTATGATCATGCTTTTTGGAAAGGGAAGAGGAATCGAAGAGAGTGTTTACCGTCCGGCAGATATTACAATAGCCATCAACCAGACCATGAAAATTGATATGGGAAAAGGGAATATTGTTGAAATTATCAATGTAGGAACCGCACAATCTCCGGCTGATCTTTTTGTTTATTTGAAATCATCTTCAGGAAATGTATTGTGGGCAGGAAATCCTTTTATAGCTGAGAGTCCTACAATTCCATGGTTATTTGACGGGTATTTTCTTGAGCCGGTTCAAAACCTGAACAAAATTTATAATATGATTTCGGATAAAGATATTGTGGTTCCCGGTCATGGCCGAATTACTAATAAAGCAGGTATTAAGTACACAATAGATTATGTTACAGCTTTGCAGTCTAATGTTGAAAATGCAGTAAAAAAAGGTTTGACATTGGAAGAAACCAAAACGGCTGTGACCATGCAGGAATTTGATAAAGGATATGAACTCTTTAACTGGCTTCATTTCAATTTTAATGTTCCAAATGCATACAAAGATATTAAGCAAAATGGAATTAAATAAAAGTAAATCAGGTTGTGGTATTTAAAATTGATTTATGAAAAACAAGATAGTATTACTGGTTTTATTGCTTTCAATTTCAGGATTTGCACAGCGTTATCCTGATTTTAAATCACTGCGATTTGATGAAAATTACAGTGTTTTGGAAAATGATACTGATACTGTGAGCAATGACTGGTACAAAACAGTGAAATTTCTGCCACTTTCTGCTTCTAAAAAAACGTATATCAGTTTTGGGGGCGATATACGTTTTCAGTACTTCTATGCTAAAAATGAAAATTGGGGCGATGGTCCGCAGGATAACGATGGTTATGTTTTAGGAAGATATTTGTTTCATGCGGATTTTCATGCCGGCAAGTATTTCAGAACTTTTGTTCAAATGCAAAGCAGTATGGCTGACGGAAGAATTGATCCGAGTCCGGTAGAGCAAAATCCGCTCGAAGTACATCAGGCATTCGGTGATTTCAAGATAATAGACGAGGGCAGTAAAAGACTAATTTTAAGAGTAGGAAGGCAGGAACTCACATATGGATCACAACGTTTGCTAGCTGTTAGGGAAGGTCCTAATAACAGACAATCTTTCGATGGGGTTAAAGCCATTATAGGCAAAGAAAATTTTACAACAGATTTATTTTACAGCCATTATGTTGTGGCACACAACGGTATTTTTGATGATGAATCGAATAAAGACAGACAACTATGGGGAAGTTATTTTGTCTTTAATAAAATACCAGTTGTCAAAAATATTGATGTGTATTATTTGGGGTACCAAAGAGCGAATGCTGCCTTTAATGATGCAGCAGGAAAAGAAAAACGTCATTCGGCGGGAACACGTATTTGGGGGAAAACAAAAAACTGGCGTTACGATGGTGAAGCGGTTTACCAGTTTGGGGACGTGGCAGAAAAAAAAATCAATGCATGGACAGCTTCTATTAATGTAGGATATCGTTTCAATGAGGTAAAGTTTCGACCGGAAATTGGTTTTAAAACTGAAGTAATCAGCGGAGATAAAAACGCAGGAGATACAAATTTGGAAACCTTTAATCCTCTTTTTCCCAGAGGCGCTTATTTTGGACTGGCTTCTGTAATCGGACCATCCAATTTGATTGATTTTCATCCGTCGCTGAGTTTTGAAATTGCCAAAAATGTAGATTGGGTTATTGACTATGATATGTTTTGGCGATACAGCGGCAATGATGGTATTTATGCGCCAAATATGTCACTCATTTATCCTGGAGATACTACCACAGAAAAGAAAATCGGAAATCAGTTAGAAAGCGAAATCATCTGGGAACCTAATCAATATCTCTATTTTAGGCTCGAAGCGACCTGGTTTAAGGCAGAAGATTATATCAAAGCATCCGGAACAGGTAAAAATATATTCTTTACCGGAATTACCATGCAACTTCATTTTTAGACTTAAAATGGAGTTAAATCAAAATAATTTAAAAAACATTATTATGAAAAAAGCTGTCTTTAAATCAAAAATGAAAACTATAAAATTAATACTGGCAATACTGCTGATTAGTTTTTCAGCACAAGCGCAAGTGTATTCTGATGAAGAAATCAAAACAAAAGAAACTGTTGATAAGTTCTTTGGATATGTTGGAGCCAAAAATCCCGAAAAAATAGCCTCGATGGTTTCAGAAAATGTGGATTGGTATATTTTTGAATCAAAGTATATGCCATGGACGGGACATCGTTCTAAGAGAGAAGAAATTTCAGAATTATTCAAAACACTATTCAGTTATTTTGTTGATGGAAGTGAAAAACTCGAGGCACAATCTTTTCTATTGAGAGGAAATGAAGTAGCCGTTTTTGGTTTTGTTGAAAGAACCGTGAAAAAAAACGGAAAACATTTTAAAATGCCTCTTGCGATTCATATAACAGTGGAAAATAATTTGATAAGCAAATTTTCACTCTATGAAGAAACATTGATTATTGAGAAAGTACTTAAATAAAAATAAAATTTATCATTTACTGTAAAAACAAGGAGAACAGTTTTCAAATAAGAAAATTTCAAGGTTCGATTGTTTTTTGCCTTTTTGATTGTGATAATGGATCCCACATCCTTTTGTATAGTAGAGGACAGTAAAAAAATTAAAATTAATAATAACCTAAAATTTATTTATTATGAAAAATTTACTATCAGCAGTACTGTTTTTAGTTACTGTTACAGGATTTTGCCAAAAGCCAGGTCCTGCATTGTTAAACCCGACCAATCATGCATTAGTACTAATAGATTATGAAGGTCAAATGGCTTTTGCAACCAGCAGTATAAGTATAGACCAATTACGAAACCATGTGGCATTAGTGGCAGGAGCATCTAAAATATTTGATATTCCTACTGTGGTTACTACCGTGGCCGAAAAATCATTCAGTGGACCTATGTTTCCTGAAATTTTGGAATTGTATCCTGAATCTTCCTATATCGATCGTACTACGATGAACACCTGGGAAGACGTAAATGCCTATAAAGCCATTGTGGGTAAAAACAAGAAAAAACTGGTTTTTGGAGGATTATGGACAAGCGTGTGTATTGTTGGCCCTGCTTTGTCAGCCATTAGCGAAGGCTATGATGTTTATATAATTACAGATGCATGTGGAGATGTAAGTAAAGAATCTCACGATCAGGCAATTACACGCATGGTTCAGGCTGGTGCACATCCAATGACTTCTCTTCAATATTTGTTAGAACTTCAAAGAGATTGGTCTAGACAAGCTACTTATAAACCGGTAAATGATCTTGTAGTTAAATATGCCGGTGGTTACGGAGTAGGTGTACAATATGCACGTCAGATGGTCAAACATTAATTGACTGCCATTCTTTATCATGCCACAGTTGCTGCTTTAATTGAAGCAAATGCAAAAGGCAGTGAAATAATTTTAAATTTTAGTAAAAGAGTATGAAGGATCGAAGAACATTTCTCAAACAAGCAGGTCTGGCTGGCCTTGCGGGTTTGATGCCACTAAGTACATTATCAGCAAGTGATCTCAAAGCAGACCATTTAAACAATGATGAAAGCACTGAAGCCAAATGGGCTGACGGGTCTCGTTTGGTAGTGTCGGTATCAATGCAATTTGAAGCGGGCGGTCAGCCCGTAAATGCTGAGAGTCCATTTCCGCAAAACATGCAAAAAGGATTTGTAGATCTTCCCGGCGAATCCTGGTATCAGTATGGATATAAAGAGGGAATTCCAAGAATGCTGGACAATTGGGATAAATTTGGAATCAAAGTTACTTCTCATATGGTGGGATCAGCAGTACTAAAAAATCCGGAACTTGCCAAAGAAATTGTAGCAAGAGGACATGAAGCTGCCGCCCACGGTATGGATTGGGCGACGCAATATTCTATGCCATATGAAACCGAAAAGAAGTTTATCAAGGACGGGGCAGATGCTATTAAAAAAGTTACTGGTTTTGAACCTGTAGGCTATAATGCAAATTGGTTGAGACGCGGAACAAATACATTGGAAATTTTGCAGGAACTTGGTTTTAAATACCATATTGATGACTTAAGCCGCGACGAACCTTTTATATTAAAAGTAAAAGGAAATGATTTTGCAGTGGTTCCGTATACGATTCGCTGTAACGATATTGTATTGATAGAAGGGAAAAATTTCAGTGCCGATCAGTTTGTGCGTCAGGTTAAAATGGAATTTGACCAGCTTTATAAAGAATCAGAAAAAAAATGCAGGCAAATGTCAATAAGTTTTCATGATCGTATAGGAGGCACACCACAAATGGTCGCTGCTACTACGGAAATCCTGTCATACATTCAAAAACATAAGGGGGTTAGTTTTAGGCGAAAAGATGAGATTGCTAAAATGGCTTATGAAGATAAATATACCATTAGAGAATGATGATGCAATCATAAACAGCCAATTAAACATCTTACTTATTAAATAAGAATTATTATGAAGTATCAGAAATTATTTGAGCATTACAACTTAAGTGGAAATCAAATAAAAAACCGTTTTTTAATGGCTCCTATGACGCGTTCAAGAGCTTCACAGCCTGGTGATATTCCAAATGTTTTAATGGCTGAATATTATGCACAAAGAAGCACCGCAGGTATTATAATTACCGAAGCAACACAGGTTTCGCTTCAGGGAAAGGGTTATGCTAAAACACCTGGTATTTACACTCAGGGGCAAATAGAAGGCTGGAAATTAATTACAAAAGCGGTACATGAAAATGGAAGTAAAATTTTTCTGCAGTTATGGCATGTCGGCAGAGTAAGCAGTTCAAAAGTAAACGGATTACAGCCTATAGGACCATCTGCAATAACTGCTCAAAACACCAGTGTTTATATATTTGACGGTTCTTCAGATGGAGATGCAACATTTGTTCCCGTTGAAGAACCCCGGGAAATGAATAAAGCTGATATCGAAATTGTAATTAACGAATTTACAGAAGGTGCCAAAAATGCTATCGCTGCTGGCTTTGACGGAGTTGAAATTCATGGCGCTAATGGTTATTTGATTGATCAGTTTTTAAGAAGCAATAGCAATGTAAGGACAGATGAATATGGTGGAAGAAAAGAAAACAGAATTCGTTTACTCATTGAAATTTCAAGAGCGGTAGCCAATACAATTGGAAAAGAAAAAACAGGAATAAGATTATCTCCATTTATCAGTTTTAAGGACATGAATGATCCTGAGATTTTGGAGACTATAATGCTGGCAGCAGAACAATTAAATAAACTGGATGTTGCTTATATTCATCTTTGCGAAGCTGATTGGGATGATGCACCACAAATTCCTTCAGATTTTAGATTTAAACTTAGAGATACATTTAAAAATACAATTATTGCAACAGGGAATAAAACTGCTGAAGAAGCCGAGAAATTACTTCAGGAAGACTTGGTTGATTTAACTGGTTTTGGGCGGCATTTTTTGACTAATCCTGATTATCCTGCGAGAGTAAAGCATAATTCAATTTTAAATGAAATTTCAGATAGTCATACTTTATTTGGAGGAGGTACAGCAATTGGTTATACAGATTATCCTTTTATGAAGTAAAAGTCAGCTTTTACGTAGTTTATTTATTAATTCGGAATTTGAAAGTAAACGCCACTTTAAACATTTAAGTGGCGTTTACTTTTTAATAAGGTTGCAATTTATAAATGCTTAAAAGTCTTTTAAAGCCCGTATTCTTTAAAGGTATAAAAATTTAACCAACTATTAACATAATTAATAACGGAACAATCGTTCCGTTATTACAATTTTGCCCCATAAATATTTAAATATAATATATCAATGAAAACAATAATTAGAAATTTAGCCATGCTTTCAGGAGCATTTTTAATGGGAATCAGTTTAACTGCCCAAACCAAACCCACATTACCAGCGAACCCGCCGGCCAACTTTAAGTATGCAACTGTAAGGGTGAATAATGTTGACATTCATTACGTAATAGGAGGGAAGGGAGAACCCTTAGTATTAGTTCATGGATTTGGTCAAAACTGGTACATGTGGAACAGACTTTTACCAGAACTGTCTAAACACTTTACTGTAATAGCTCCAGATTTACGAGGTGTTGGAGAATCAGGCAAACCAGCAAACGGTTACGATAAAAAAACAATGGCGAATGATATTCATGAGCTAGTAAAAAAACTCGGATACAAAAATATTAATATAGCGGGACATGATATTGGATTAATGGTGGCTTATGCGTATGCCGCACAATTTCCGGGTGAAGTGAAAAAATTAGCTTTAATGGATGCTTTGCTTCCAGGAGTTGAACCAGTTTGGTCACAAGTTTCAGCATCAGCTTGGTGGTTTGGATTTTTTAGCTGGCCATCTTCCGGCGCTATAGTAAACGGAAAAGAAAAAGAGTTTTTAACCGGATTCTGGCCAGTTGTGGCTTTTAATAAAGAGTCTTTTACAAAAGAAGAAACAGCAGAATTCATTCGTGCTTATTCCGTTAATGGGGCTACAACAGGAAGCTTTCATTGGTTCGGTGCTTTTGCTGAGGACGGAAAAGACAACCTTGAATTTATGAAAACGAAATTGAATATGCCAGTTTTGACAATGGGTGGACAGTACTTTGCTGCAGCATTTTTAAAAGATCACACCAAACTTGTCGCTACTAATGTTTTTGAAACCAATATTCCAAATTCAGGACATTGGATTGTTCAGGAAAACACAGCAGCAGTTCAAAAAGGATTATTAGACTTTTTTCTTGAAACAAAATAATTCCACGAAATAATGCTAAAATGTCACAGCATATAAATTTATATTATGCCGTGGCATTTTTTTGTTTCTGTCGGATTTTGGATTTATTTTACCTTAATGTAAACTCGCCTAAAAATGAATACCAAGGTCACTGCTATCCAAAATACATAATTCTTCAGTCAGTATATTTCAAATTAAGATTTAAACTTAGTTACCGTGCCATTGAAGAAATAATGAAGAATAGGGATGTAATTGTGGATCATTGCACAATTCAGCGTTGGGGTTATAAGTTTGCACCTTTGCCTGAGGCAGAGATCAAGAATAGAAAAGGCAGAGTAGGTGCGAGTTGGAGATTGGATGAGACCTATATCAAAGTAAAAGGTATTTGGTGTTATTTATTTTTCAGGAGCTTTTTCCCGCTATACGTTCCAATCTTTTGTGCCGAACCCCGGCACGAAAGGATTTCCACTGCTATCGGGGCTAGAGCTGCTGGGGGGTAATTTTGTCTTTAGAGAATAAATTTGAAGCTAATTGTTGTATTTGTAATTTACAGCGGTGCAAAAAATAAAGTATTTTTTTCGTAAAATATTTTCTGGAAGGAACGAAAACAAAAAAATCACTAATATATCTATTACAACTTTTTCAAGCAAAATAAGGCACCAATTGTCTTCAATTTGGATATTCTGGATAAAGTGAGCACCTAATTCTGGATAAAAGTGAGCAGTATAAATGAACTCAAAAAGGTGTCTAAAAAGTAGTTTAAAAGTAT
>NZ_SNWW01000001.1:483287-901193 GCF_004362015.1 Flavobacterium chryseum | reverse complement strand
TAATTTCAACCTTTTTCAAAACTTTTTCTTAACTCTCTGATAACCCCCTTTTTACAATTATAACTTTTTTAGTATTTGTGAGGAATTTCTGTAGCGAGTTGTGGGTTTCGCAATCCTCAGCTTCTAATTCATCCCTGTTTTATGGACTTCGCACCTTAATTAACCCTTTTTGCAGAACTATTCAATAACATGTAAAATTGGGTTTTAAAGCGTTTTTTGACATTTATGGGGTTTGAATAGGACTTTCAACAAGGCAAAAAGATTATTTTGTGATTTGACATTGCTTTCTTTACTTAATATATAAGTATGTTTCTTTTGAAAACAACTGCCCTAGCCCCGATAGTCCCGAAGTCTCGGTGGAAATCCTTTTGTGCCGGGGGTCGGCACAAAAGATTGGAACGCATAGCGGGAAACAGCTCCTGAAAAACTAAATTCTAAATTTTAGAAATTACAAATTACAAACTTATAGAGCTTCGACTTCAATCAGCATGATAAAACTTACCTTCTTATATGTAGACAGCAAAAATAAACCCGACAGGTTTTGAAAAACTGTCGGGTTGAAAATATGATTTTAATTATATAACTTAATCGAAACGAATGGCCTTTACCGGGGAAATCTTCGTTATTATATAAGAGGGAATTAACAACACTATAAAACAAACTGTTACTGTTAGCAAATTCAGTAATGCTATATAACCCCAATTTAAATATACTGGCGCCTGGTTGACGTAGTAATTTTCAGGATTGAGTTTAATGATTCCGAATTGTTGTTGAATTAACAGTAATGCAATACCAATTAGATTTCCCCAAAAGAGTCCTCTTAAAATGAGATAGAAGGCATTGTATAAAAATATTTTGCGAACTGTCCAGTTATTTGCTCCCATTGCTTTTAGAATTCCAATCATTTGTGTGCGTTCTAAAATAAGAACCAGTAAGGCTACAACCATATTTATAGTTGCTACTAAAATCATAACAGCTAGAATAACAATTATATTGAAATCGAAAAGCTGAAGCCAGTCAAAAATATAACTGTATTTTTCAATTATGGTTTTGGTATCTAAACTTGATGATGTTTGCTCGTAAATTTGATTGCCGGTCGTTTTGATATTATTAAAATCTTTTACAAAAACTTCAAAAGCTCCAACTTGATCCGGCGTCCATTTATTGATTCTTTGGATATGACGTATGTCGCCTATTATATAAGTAGCATCGAAATCCTGAAAACCTGAATTAAAAATACCTGTAATTTTAAATCGACGACTGTTTGGCATTTTGCCTTGCTCTTCTTTAATAAAAAAAGTATTGAAATTATCGCCTACTTTTAAATTAAGTCGGTTAGCCAAAAATTGGGAAATTATAACTTCTTCATTCAATGATTTAGAAAAATCTGGTAATTTCCCTTCTACTAAATATTCTTTTATGTTATTCCAATCGTAATCTGCTCCTACTCCTTTGAAAATTATTCCTTCGAAGGCATTTTCAGTTCTGATGATTCCGGCTTTACTTGCGATTGCCTGAATGTGACTTACCTCTGGAACTGATTTGAAATTGGGATAAAAATCTTGTTTTTTAGAAATAGGGACTAATGTTACTTCTGAATTATTGTTGTCATAATTCGAAATAATAACCTGACCGTTGAAAGCAGAAACTTTATCGCGTATTTTTTGCTGCAATCCTATTCCGGTTGCTACTGAAACAGACATCATAATAATACCAATTGCGATAGCCGAAATGGCAATTTTGATGATTGGCGCGGAAATACTGCTTTTATGATCTTTAGCAGTAATAAGTCTTTTAGCTATAAAATATTCTAAATTCAATTTACGATTGGTCTTATGTTGATTTATTAGTTTAGTCTACTTTCGTATAATTCAAAATTACATTTAAAAAACCAAAAAAGAATTGTTCTTAAAAACAATTACATGTTTAAGTGCTATAAAGGAAGTTTCTTTTTCATTTCCTCTACTATATTATATGCTGCGGGACAGATTGCGACATTTTTTAAAGTGAGATCTGTAATTTGATGAAACTTTTTGCGATCTGTGTGCGGAAATTCTCTGCAAGCTTTTGGACGAACATCATAAATCATGCAGTAATTCTCATTATCTAAAAAAGTGCAGGGAACGCTTTGCAAAACATAATCTTTATCTTCATCGATTCGTAGATATTGTTCGATAAATTGTTGTGGTTTTTGCCTGAAGGATTTTGAAATTCGCTCAATATCTGCCAAAGTAAACAACGGCCCGGTTGTTTTGCAACAATTGGCACATTGTAAACAATCTGTTCTTTTAAATTCTGCATCGTGCAAATCCTGCATGACGTAATCTAAATTCTTAGGCTGTTTCTTTTTCAGCTTATCAAAATACTTTTTGTTTTCGATATGCTTATCTTTGGCTAACTTATTTAAGTTATTTAAAATCTGTTTCAAGTTTAAAATTTAAGTTGATCTGCAAAATTAAACAACTTTAAACTTGAAACCTTAAACTTTGAACTAAATTACGATGAAAGATCTTTTTGGGAAAGCAATGTATGATTTCCAAACCAATAATTCACCTGAAGATATTATTACTGAAACTTCAATTTCTGAAGAAGATGAAATGAGTGTTGCCTATTTATTTCGTGCTTATGACGAAATGCCAAAAATCGAGCAAAAAGCATTGCAATTAGTTTATGGCAAAATCTTAGATGTAGGCTGCGGTGCGGGAAGTCACAGTTTATCGTTACAGAATGATCGTAACTTGGATGTTCTTTCTATTGATATTTCTGAAAAAGCTATCGAAACTTGTAATCTTCGAGGTGTAAAAAATGCTCAAGTGCAGAATTTACTGAATTTGGAAGGAGAAAAATTTGATACCATTTTATTATTGATGAATGGTGTTGGGATTTTTGGAAAATTAGAAAACTGTAATACGTTTTTATCTAAATTAAAATCATTACTAAATCCGGGTGGGCAAATTCTATTAGACAGCTCTGATATTATCTATATGTTTGATGAAGATGAAGACGGTGGAAAATGGATTCCGTCGAATAATGATTATTACGGAGAGCTTACTTTTAATATTTCTTATAAAGGTGAAAAGGAAGAAACTTTTGATTGGCTCTATTTAGATTATAATACGTTACAAAATGCGGCAATTGCAAACGGTTTAAAATGTGAACTCATTTTAGAGGGAGAACATTATGACTATTTGGCCAAACTTTCGATATAAATTAAAAAATCCAGATCATGGAAGAATTCGATTTAGAAAAATTAAAATATCCGATAGGAAAATTTAAAATACCGGAAATCTATACCACTACTTATATTGCTGATAGAATTGCATCGATAGAATCTTATCCTGAAAGATTGAAAAAGGAAACAATTCATTTAACAAACGAACAACTGAACACTCCTTACAGACCTGGCGGATGGACGGTTCGACAAGTAATTCATCATTGTGCAGAAAGCCATATGAATTGTTTTATAAGATTGAAATGGGCTTTGACCGAAAATAATCCTGTAATAAAAGCGTATGATGAAACTTTATGGGCTGAATTATATGACAATTTAGATATGCCGATTGAGCCAACGCTATCATTATTGGAAGGATTGCATTTTCGACTGGCGTATCTTATGAAAAAACTTTCTGAAACTGAGCTCGAAAAATCGTTTATTCATCCTGAAAACAATTCAGAATACAAAATCAAACAGATTATAGGAAGTTATGCCTGGCATGGAGAACATCATTTAGCTCATATTACTAATTTGAAAAAATATAAAAACTGGGAATAAAGTTTGTGTATTTTTTATACAGTGTGTATTTACAATAAGAAAAAAGTCTCTTCGACTGAAGAGACCTTTTTGCTTTATTATCTTTTAAGGGATATTTAAATACTTATGCGTTTGTAATGAAACACGCCATTTTGGATTGTTCATAACATAATCGACGATTAGTGGTGTCATTTCTTCTTTTTTGCTCCATTCAGGTTGAAGAAAAAGAATTGCGTTATTGTTTACCAGCTCAGCTTGTTCTTCTGCAAAAATAAAATCGTGCTTATTATGAATTATAACTTTTAACTCATGTGCATTATCATAAACGGTTTGAGTTGGCAATTTATTTTTTTTTGGTGAAAGACAAATCCAATCCCAGGTTCCTGATAACGGATATGCGCCGGAAGTTTCTATATGAACTTTTAAATTTTGATCTTTTAATTGTCGCGTTAAAAAAGTCATATCCCATGTTAATGGTTCTCCTCCTGTAATTACAACTGTATCTGCATAACGTGAAGCATTTTTTACAATTAAATCAACACTTGTTGGCGGATGTAATTCTGCATTCCAACTTTCCTTTACATCACACCAGTGACAACCTACATCACAACCTCCAATTCGTATAAAGTAAGCAGCAGTTCCTGTATGAAAACCTTCTCCTTGAATGGTGTAAAATTCTTCCATCAAAGGCAACATCGCTCCTTTATTAACTTCTAATTGTATTTCTTTTGATAACATTACTTCATTTTAAAGTGCAAAGATAGTCATTTAAATACGGAACAAAAAAAAGGGACAGTTCTTTGAACTATCCCTTTTTTATTTAGTAGAAAACTAATATTATTTTAAAGCTTTTACAGATTGTGCAGCGTAAGTGTTTGCTGGATCTAAAACTAAAGATTTATTGAAGTATTCAATTGCTTTTGCTTTATCAGTGTTAGCATAACTAGCTCCAATACTATTGTAAGCTTCAACTATTTTTTTAACTGTTGCAGGTTTAGCTAATTCTTCAGCACCTTTAGCAGTTGTTTTAGTTATATACTCTTCGTAGTTTTTAATAATTAAATCATCTTTCTCTAACAAGTTATTGATTCTTCCTTTGTATAAGTAAGCCTCGTCATAAGTAGGAGAAGCAACTAAAACTCTGTCGAAAGCAGCATCAGCTTTAGCTAAGGCAGCAGCATCAGCAGCACCTTTTGCTTTATTTGCATTTGCATAATAAAGTGAAATACCATAATATACATTATCATTCAAATAATTTTTTGAATCTGCTGTATTTGCTGCAAATTCATAAAGTGTAGCAGCCTGAACGTATTGTTTTTTAGTAAACAACTCTTTTCCAAAGTCACCAAGATCTTCAACTACTAAAGGTTCCATAGCAATAGCTTTTTTAATTTCAGCTAAACCAGCATCAAAAGCAGCAGGATCTACAACACCTTCAGCATTACTTCCTTTTTTAATTTTAGCAAGTCCTAAATATAAATAATCTTTTGCGATCGCTTTATTTGTAGGCAGTTTAGTAAAATCTTCTAATGATTTGATAGCAACATCATAGTTCCCATTTTCATAAGCAGAATATCCTAAGTATCTGTAAATTCTAGGATTTACTTTATCTAGTTCAATCATCTTATTAGCTTCTGCTTCTAAGGCTTTATAGTCTTCAACTAAAATCAAGAAATCAGCGTGACGCATTCTTGAATGAATAGAATAATCTGTAAGACTTAAGTATTTCTCGTAATTAGTAATTGCTTTTTGATAGTTTACCTGTCTTGTAGAAGGTTTGTTTCTAGCCCATTTGTAATATGTTTCAGCTAACTCTCTGTAAACTGGACCGTAATTAGCATCTAAAGCGATAACTTCATTAAAAGATTTAATTGCTTCATCGTATGATTTAGCACCTTTTAGTAAAACACCTAACTGCATTTTTGCTCTTAAAAGTGTTGGATCAGCAGTAAATGCATCACGATATGCTTTGTAAGCATCGTTTTGATTGTTTGCTCCATAATATGCATCACCAATTGTTAAAAGTGCCTGAGCGTTTTGTGGCTCAATTGCTAAAGCTTTTTGTGCACTTGTAATTGCGCTTTTATAGTCAGGATTTGTAGAATTCATATATGCTTTAGCAATATAAATAAACTCATTTACATCCTTACGTTTGATATCTTTCGTAGCTAATGCAAAATTTGCCTGAGCTCCAGCCGTATTTTTACTATCAAGATCTAACTGACCTAATCCAATATAGTTTAAGTTTTTCTTATCGGATGCTGCAATTCCATTTAAGTAATAAATTTTAGCAGAATCAACAACAGTTTGATTTAGATATATATTACCCAAAACAAAATTGGCTTCACCATCTGATGGTTTTGCTTTAATTATTGATTTTAGCAAAGATTTTGCTTTCTCAAATTGTTCTGCGTCAATTGCTTTTTTAGCCTGGTTTATATCTTGCGCTTTTGCAACAGAAGCTGAAGCAACTAAGGCAAGACTGAAAATTTTAAATTTATTCATCTCTATCGTAATTAATTTATTCTTTATCGTTTATAATTTGACTTCTAATTTTTAGCTTTCTTCCCGGAACTCTTACAGGAAGTAATCCGGATTTTAAAACAATTCGCTGTCCTATGTCTCCGGCAATGAATGAAGCAAAGCCCATTCCTAAACCAGAATAACCCTGACAGTTTATGATAAACAAATCGCGTGCCAAAGGATATTTTGCTTCAGCCAAATCATTTTGAGTTGGGCTATAATATTTATCTCCCTGTAAACCT
Source organism: Flavobacterium chryseum (assembly GCF_004362015.1). Lineage (GTDB taxonomy): Bacteria > Bacteroidota > Bacteroidia > Flavobacteriales > Flavobacteriaceae > Flavobacterium. Next base: position 894,677 of record NZ_SNWW01000001.1, on the reverse strand, counting down.
TTTACACCCAAAACATTAATCTTTTTAATAACATCAGCCATATTTGGCGAGGGCTGTGATAACCAATTTACGCCCACTACACCAATCATTCCGTCATTTTCAGAAACAAATTTAATAACTTCATCGTTATTTTTAAAAGAAAAAACACCTTTTGCAGGAATGTCTTTAACTTTAGCAATTTCTTTCATGTAACGTACCGTACTTGAATTTGGATTATCAAAAACAAGTCCTTTTATTCTAGGATCAGACTTACCCTGCATAAAATCAATTACAGTTTTCAACGCAATTAATGTATCATTATTGCTTTTGTTTGAAATAAAAGCAATTGCATCGGTTGCAAACGGCGTAACTCGCGGATTAATTTTACTTTTTTCAAATCTGCTTTTTTCCTCCTTAGTTAAATCCCTGGTTGTTACAACAACTTTAGTTTTTTGATTCAACAAATCGTTTATAAGCTCTGCTTCTGATTTAGGTTTTACAGAAATTTTAGCTCCATAGTAAGTTCCTTCAAAAACAGCAACCTGATCATCAACAATTGGTTTAACCGTTTCGTCAACAGCAATATCAATAGATCCTTTTAAAATTGTTTCTTTATCAGATTCATTCTTGCTTTTTTGGTTACACATGGCAAACAAAAAGACAAAAACAACCAATCCGAAAACTTTACCATACTTCAACATAACTATTCTGTATTTGAATTAATTAATCTTAGAAATCGTATTGCCGAATATACTATTAGCAAACCTCCGAAAGCATATCTGTATTTAGGCTCAATGTCTAATGGTAATTTTTCCCAAAACATAATCATTAAACCTAGTACAAGATATATTAAAAAAAACATTATTCCTAAAACAAGAAGAAATCGCTCTTTGAGCGATTTCTTCTGAATATTATTAAGCATATCTTTTAACATTATTCTGCAGATTGAATAGTAATAGGAAGAGAGTATAGTACCCTAACTTTTTTACCATTTTGCTCGCCGGGAGTCCATTTTGGACATTTTTTAAGAACACGAATTGCTTCTGCTCCTGTACCGTAACCGATATCCCTTAAAACTTTAATGTCGGTTAATGACCCGTCTTTTTCAACTACAAAAGTAACATAAACTTTACCTTTCAAACCTTCTTCTTCCGGAGTCTTGTAATTGTTTCCTACGAATTTGTAGAATTTCTCAATTCCTCCAGGGAAATCTGGTTTTACTTCGATACCAGCTGTGTTGTATACTTGGTTATCTTCTTCAACTACTGCAGCAGTACCAGTACCTACTGGCTCATCAACAGTTAAAACTGCATCTGGATCTCCTTTGATAGTTTCAGAACCAACTTTTTTGTCTTTAAGTTCCTCAATTTTTGGAGGATCTTCAGTAACTTCATTTGCCTTAGCAACAACCGGTTTCACAAACTTTACCTGATCCACTTTTGGTGGCGGTGGCGGTGGCGGTGGCTCATTAGGCTTAACTTCCTCTTTTTTAGGAGGTAATTTTACTGTAGCAATCTTGATATCTTTATTCACATCATCTTCACCAGAATCTGGCAAAAAACTTGCAATAAGAGGAGCCGCAACAGCTACAGCAAAAATAACTGAACCAATGATAAGTGCTTTTACCGTTGTTTTAGTATTTGCTTTTCTTAGCTCATATGCACCATATATCTTATTACGTCCTTCGAATACGATATCAAGCCACTGATTTTTTATAATATCTAACTTCATTTTTCTTGATTATTAAGATGTTAAAAACAAGATATCTCTTATTTAGCAGGATCTGTGTTAGTAGTACCTGTGTTAGTAGGATCAATCAATTTAGTTTCTTCTGGCGAAAACTCAGGAACGATAGCATAAGTTTCAACTCCAGAAATCGCCATCTCATCCAAAATATCAACTAAATTACGATAAGTTGATTTTTTACTTGGTTTAATAATAACGATGATTCCGTTTTTAGGTTTCCCTTTAGCTGCAGAATATTCTAGAACTGATTTCTTTCTTTTAAGAACTTCTCTACGAATTCCATCTTTACCATATGCAATATCTTTAGGTCCAGCAATAGGAGTAGCAAGTAATCCCATATAATAAACAATCTTATTATTTGCACCTAACATCAAAGTCATCGTACGGTTTTCATCTACTTTCGTTGGATTCTCAGGTTTATCTTCTTCAGATTTATCTGGCAGAGACAAATCCATCGATTGTGGTTTTGACAACGATGTGGTTAACATAAAGAATGTGATCAATAAGAAAGCCAAATCTACCATTGCCGTTAAATCGACTTTAGAGTTTTGCTTTTTACTTCTTACTTTACCACCTTTTCCGCCACCACCGTCGCCGGTATTTAATTCAGCCATTTTAGTGTATCTTTTTTAATTAAAAGTCTTTTCCTCTCATACCAGTAACTAAGTTAAAGGAATTGATTTTTTGATCTTGTAAAATATCCATAATCTTTTTGATTTGTGGATATTGTTCTTTAGCATCACCCTTAATGGCAATTTGCAATTCTTTATCATCTAGGTCAATTGCAGCTCTTCTTGAAATCAACAACCATTCTTTTAATTGATTATCTAAAGAATCGATTGGAATTCCACGTTGATCTGCTTTAACTCTATCAGCCGCTTTCATATCGATAATACTCTTCAATTCTGCTACAGGAACACCGAAGTCATCCATTAAAGCAAACTTAGTTTTATCTTCTTCTGAAAAAGTCACACCGAATTTTGCACCCATTCCCTCAAGAGTTCTTTTACGAATCTCTCTTCCTTTAATGTCAAAAAACACTTTGCTTTTTCCATCTTCACCTTTTCCAATAGTGATAATTGCCAAATCTGAATCTGGTAATTTACTTTGAACAGTAGAAGAAGGCATGTCAACAGGAAGTGCTTCTGGCACCTTAGCAGTAGCGGTCAAAATAAAGAACGTAAGCAAAAGGAACGCAACATCACACATGGCAGTCATATCTGTCGATGTTGACTTTTTTTTCATTTTTATTTTAGCCATTCTCTTTTATTTTTATTTTGATATAATTAATTAAAATTATAATATCAAAAATTAATTATTGTTTCAAACTTCCTCTGAATCTTCTGTAAGTATTTACAATTGTAGTACCAGCCTCATCGATAGAGTAAGTTAAATCATCAATTTTAGCAGTAAAGAAGTTGTAAGAAACGATAGCTAAGATTGAAGTAGAGATACCTGTTGCAGTGTTGATAAGTGCTTCAGAGATACCTGTTGCAAGAGCAGCCTGATCTGGAGTTCCAGCAGAAGCTAACGCACCAAACGCTTTAATCATCCCTGATACAGTTCCTAATAATCCTCCTAAAGTTCCTAATGATACTAAAGTAGAGATAATAGTCATATTTTTTTCTAACATTGGCATTTCTAATGAAGTTGCCTCTTCGATTTCTTTGTGGATTACTTCTGAAGCCTCTTCACTGTTGAAACCTTCTTTTTTAACGTCTTGGTATTTAATCAAAGCAGATTTAATTGCATTTGCAACTGAACCTTGTTGTTTGTCACAAGCAGCGATTGCAGCTTCGATGTTTCCTTCTTTAATACTTCCTTGAACGCTTTTCATGAATTTATCTAAATTAGATTTTCCAGCTGCTTTACCGATAACGATAAATCTTTCAATAGAAAACACGACAACCATTAAAAACATACCTAATAATACCGGTACAATAAATCCTCCTTTATATACTTGCCCTAATGTATTAATTGGGTGACCTGTTTCAGGATTACCACCTTCGAAGTTAGCAGCATCTCCCATAATTACTTTCCAAATAAACACCCCAACCAAAATACACGCTACAATAATGATTCCAGTAATCATTCCTCCTCCATTTGAAGTGCTTTCTTTTTTAACTTTAACGTTTGCCATTTTTTTTAAATTTAATAGTTTTAAATAATTTTTATTTTTTAGTTATATTTAACTTGTAGAGGAGCAAATTTATACGTTTAGTTTAAATAAAAAAACTTTTTTTAATTTTATTGAAGGAAATTTAACGTCAATTTAAAAAATATCTCATTAATTTGCCAACGTTCTTTTTTCGATAAAACAAAAATACGAGCTAAATCTGGGAAAATTACAACGTTTTAGTCAATATTCAAAGATTCCGTTGATATCTTCTTAAAAAGTTGCGAAATTATTTTTTATAATATTTTTAGTGCTTAAAAGCTTTTTCCTACTAAAAAAAAAGTAATCAAATTGTTAAAAAACAAAGTAATACTCTTATAATCATCTAAATTACAACAAAAACATGAATAAAAAGGACAATTTCATTCAAGATATAAACAATGGTTATTTGGCGAAGGGTGACAGCATTACACTGGGAGGCGCGCTACTTGACGGCGAACCAATTGCTGAAGCTCACGTAAAAATTCCCTTAAAAACGCTAAATCGTCATGGCCTTATAGCGGGCGCAACCGGAACCGGAAAAACAAAAACGATTCAGGTTTTTTCTGAACAGCTGTCAAATGCGGGGATTCCTGTCCTGATGATGGATATAAAAGGTGATTTTAGTGGTATTGCCAAAGAAGGAAAAGAAGAAGGCTTCATTACTGAACGTCATGCTAAAATAAACATACCTTATAATGTAAGCTCATTTCCTGTTGAATTAATGTCATTGTCTAAACAAAATGGAGTTCGCCTACGCGCCACTGTTTCTGAATTTGGACCTGTATTGTTTTCAAGGATTTTAGATTTGAATGACACACAGGCCGGGGTTGTTGCCGTTATTTTTAAATACTGCGATGATAATAAAATGCCTTTGTTGGATTTAAAAGACATTAAAAAAGTCATTAATTATATCACTGAAGAAGGTAAAGATGAAATTACGGAAAGTTATGGCAAAATTTCGACTGCAACAACAGGAACGATTCTTCGAAAAATAATCGAACTCGAACAACAGGGTGGGGATTTATTCTTTGGTGAATTATCTTTTGAAATTGATGATTTAATGAGAATTGATGAGAATGGAAAAGGTTACGTAAACATCATCCGCCTGACGGACATTCAGGACAAACCAAAGTTATTCTCGACTTTTATGTTGAGTTTATTGGCTGAAATTTACCAGAAAATGCCTGAAAAAGGAGATGCAGAACAACCGGAATTGGTCATTTTTATTGATGAAGCACATTTAATATTTAACGAAGCCAGTAAAGCATTGTTAGAACAAATCGAAACGATTGTAAAACTAATTCGTTCTAAAGGTGTTGGTGTTTATTTTGTAACGCAAAACCCAATGGATGTGCCAAGTGGTGTTTTGGCACAATTAGGATTGAAAATTCAGCATGCACTTAGAGCTTTTACAGCAAATGACCGACAAGCGATTAAAAAAACAGCTGATAATTACCCAACTTCTGCTTACTATAAAACAGATGAATTGCTTACGAGTTTAGGGATTGGAGAAGCTTTGGTTACTGCTTTGAATGAAAAAGGAGTTCCGACGCCGCTTGTAGCCACTATGATGCGTGCTCCACAGAGTCGAATGGATATTTTGACCGCAGATGAAATTGAAGAAATCAACAACAAATCGAAATTGGTAAAAAAATATAGTGACGAAATGGATCGCGAAAGCGCTTACGAAATTCTAAACAAAAAAATCGAATCTGCAAATCAGGCTGCTGCTGAACAGGAAGAACAAGCGCCAACAAAATCTTCAAAATCGGAGCCAACAACAGCAAGCGTTGTTACAAAATCGGTTTTGAAAGTGGTTACGAGTGCTACTTTTATAAGAGGCGTTTTTGGTGTTTTGACTAAAATATTCAAAAAATAAGAAGTACAATATCAAAAATCAATTACAATATCAATGTCAAATTTTAAAATTGATTTTTGATATTGTAATTGATTTTGAACTTATTTATTCAACAACTCCAAAATCTTAGTATCGATTTCAGGAGTGTTCCAGATGTTTTCAATATTATCCAGTTTTAGAATTTCTTCCATAATTCCGTTTTGGAAATCACCTATTGCTAAAGCTTCCGCATACGGGCGATCGCTAAAAGTTACACGGCTGTAAAGTGGAATCCATTTATCAGGATGTCTGTCAGAGAATGCTTTTTCTATTTTCTTTTGTAGCAAGAATTTCTCATCGGCAGTTTTTGTACTCATTTCCATGAAATTACGATACGAAAGTTCTGCAATTGCATCAGCGTTTGGTTTGCGTGAAATTTGATATTCAGAGAAAATCGTTTTCCAATCGTCTCCGTATTTTTCGATCATTTCCTGCAAAACGCTAATATCTTCAAAACCAGCATTCATTCCTTGTCCGTAAAACGGAACAATAGCGTGACAAGCATCTCCAATTAAAGCAATTTTATCTTCGTATGTCCACGGAAAACATTTCATTGTCACCAAAGTACTCGTTGGATTTTTAAAGAAATCTTCGGCCAGTTTTGGGATAACTTCTATCGAATCCGGAAAGTTTTTCTCAAAGAAATCCTCAACCATTTTTCGATCTGTAAGGGAAGCAAACGAATTTTCTCCTTCAAAAGGCATAAACAGCGTACATGTAAAACTTCCGTCAAGATTAGGAAGCGCAATCAACATATACTCGCCACGAGGCCAGATATGAAAAGAGTTTTTATCTAATTTATGTGTAGCATCGGCATTTGCCGGAATATTCAATTCTTTATATCCCATATTCAAAAATTCCTGCGAATAATTGAACATGCTCTGGCGTTGCATTCTATGACGGATTCTTGAAAAAGCACCATCGGCACCAAAAACCATATCGTATTTTCGCTCTTCCCACTCCCCTCTCTCGGTTTCGCCAATATGCAAAGTCGCATCACTTAGCGTTACATCCCAGATTTTTTCTTCAAAATAAAACTCGGCTCCCGCTTGTTCGGCAAGATCAATCATTTTTCGGTTTAGTGTTCCTCTCGAAATCGAATAAATCGACTCGCCTTCCTGTCCGTAATTCTGAAAATTGAGTTTATCAACCAAATGAATCGCGCGTTTGTCCATCGGAATTGCGATTTCCCGCACCGAATCGCCAACACCAACGCCGTCAAGAGCTTTCCAACCACGATTAGACATCGCCAGATTTATAGAACGACCAGAAAAATTTATTTTTCGAATATCAGGGCTTCGATCATAAACATGAACGGTGTGACCTGCTTTTTTAAGATAAATTGCCAAAAGCGATCCCACAAGTCCGGAACCTACAACGGCAATTTTTAGTGAAGTTTGCATCAAGAAAAATCTAAATATAAGATCGTAAAAATAAGTAATAATTCTACAAGAGCTTAAAAATAAAGGAAATATTTATGATTTAAAAGCTTATTTATCATGGCATGACCCGCAGAAAAAGCGCGTCGGGGCTTTCGGCTATATCTTTTATTCCGCTTCTCTTCATAAAAGGATACCGCCTCTATCCCTCATGCAACACTCGTTTTCATAACAAATTTGCGTTTTTATAGATTTATTAGAAGTGTAGAAAAGTCTATTTTCGCTCAAGAGATAATCTCTCGCAAAGCCGCAAAGTTTTTTATATAAGCCCAGGAATAAAAGATTAGAAAAATCTGCGTGAAATAACTTTGCGCCTTTATGACTTTGTGGCAATCCTCCATAAAACAAATCATATGAAAAGCGAACTATTACAATCAAACATTATTCTGGAAAACGATAAAGTACTATTACTTCCATTCGAAAACGAAAGAAACATCGAACTAAAAGAAATCATTTTTGATGATGAAATCTGGAAATATATGGGAATGTATGTAAAAAATGACATCGACTTCGAAAATTACATTCAAAATACTTTAAAACAAAAAGCAGACGGAATTTGTTATCCGTTTCTAATTATTAACAAAGTCACCAATAAAGTTGCCGGAAGCACTCGTTACGGATATTTAAATCATGCAAGTCAAAAATGCGAAATTGGCTGGACTTGGTACGGAAAACAATTTCAGGGAACAGGTTTAAACAAAGCCTGCAAATATGAATTGCTGAATTTTGGCTTCGAAAACATTCAATTCAGGAGAATACAATTCAGCGCTGATCTTGAAAACAAAAAATCGCAAAGAGCAATTGAAAAATTAGGTGCCGTAAAAGAAGGAATATTTAGAAATAATTATGTTGATGCTGAAGGGAAAAGCAAAGATGATGTTTATTACAGTATCATTTTAGAGGACTGGGAATTTACAAAAAGAGAATGTTTTTCTGAATTTATTTAAACTAGATTAATATCTTTAAAACTGAAACAAAATACAAATTCTGTCGTCTAATACAATTACAATGACCAATCATCATTTTTACAAAAATCATCAATCAATCAAATCATGAAAAAATCAATCATTTTATTATCTTTTATTTTGTTATTTATCGGAAAAGCTTCCGCACAAACAGATGTAAAAATTGCATACGGAAATAATAATGAAGCCGGAAACTACAAACAAATCAACGGCAATTTAGTTTTAATGAGTTTCTTCAACGATCCATTTAATAAAACATCGAGCGTAGAGTTATTTACAAGCAAAAAATAAACACTAAACAATTATCAAACAACATAATAACGCATGAAATTATATTCAGAATATTATGTAAGTGAAAATTGCGAACGTTTCGTGAATAAAATTTGGTGTCTGGACAACAGTATTGGCAAAACTATAATCGAAAATAAACTGGTTTTACCCAACGGTTGCTTTAATCTGGCTATTGTTAGTGGAAATTCTATTGAAGTTCATACGAGTAAAAAGAAGTATGAAATGAACGAGGGATTTTATTTTTGTTCGCAAATGACCAATAAAGTTTTGGTCAATATTCAGCCTAAAACCAAAGTTACGATCATACAATTTCACGCCTGGACACTTTCGATGTTTCCAAATTATGATTTGAGCAATTTTTCGGATTCAATTATTAAAATCACCTCAACTGAATTGCCTTTTAAAACTAAAATTGAAACGGGTTTAAACAGCGATATTGCATCGTTATTAAATATTATTAACGACTATTTTGAAGATTTAAACACCACGCATCCAAACAAAAATCTTGTTGAAAAAATATGCGAAATAATCAAGTTTCATAATGAAGAAATTAATGTTTCTGAAATTGGAAAAAGTTTAAATGCTTCACAACGATTACTTCAAATTAAATTTAAAGCAGCAACGGGACTGACGATTAAAAACTACATTCAGATCCTGAAATTCAGAAAATCGGTCGATCAAATGGTAAATTCTGATTTAGAAAAACTTAGTTTGACGGATGTCGCGCTTTACAACAAATATTTTGACCAGTCACATTTTATAAAAAAGTTTAAAGATGTGACGAAAACAACTCCAAAAATGTTCAACTCAAGCTCTTATTTTCTTTCAGAAAAAAGATAAAATTTCGCATTTGTACAATTTTGCGAATCAGGATTGAACTAATATTGCAAATCATCAATCAAATCAATCAAAAATGAAAATCAACAAATCCTCTTTCCAATTTAAAGCAATTTTAGTTGGAATATTACTTCTCCAATTCTACATTGGATTTTCTCAGGAAGAAAAAAACTCAACATTGTACAAGACAATTATGTCAAAAGACAGCCTACTCTTTAATGTTGGCTTTAATACTTGCGATATCTCACAGTTTGAAAATCTAATTAGCGACGATTTTGAGTTTTATCACGACAAAGACAGCATTTCTGATAAGACTCTCTTTTTACAGAATCTTAAAAAAGGCATTTGTCTTTCGGGTAAAAGCTATAAAGTTCGAAGAGACTTAATAACGGGAAGTACCGAAATTTATCCATTAACCAAAAATGGTGTATTGTACGGAGCATTGCAAACCGGAATTCATCAATTCTTTGAAATTTCTCCCGGTCAAAAAGACAAACCTGGCAGTACAGCAAAATTTACTCACGTTTGGCTATTGCAAAATGGAGTCTGGAAACTCGCAAGATCTTTTAGTTATGATCATCAGATGAAAGCAGCCAAAACGAATAAATAATAGTAAAATCGCAAGTATGATACCTATGATAAATGTATTATCGCTTTTTATATTATTTTTAAGCAAAGAAGTTTTGGGGCAAACGAATAGCGAAGTTTCAGAGATTAATTTTCTCAAATCTGAAATCATCAAGATGGACAATTTGCTGTTTGAAGTTGCATTTAATCAATGTGATGCAGCGGCTTTCAAAAAAATAATAGCTGATGATGTAGAATTGTATGACGATCGTTTTGGCTTCAATGTTTCCCGCGGAGGTAAAATAAAATCTTTAATTACTAAATCTGCCCGACCGGAAAAACTAACCCGAAAATTAAACTCCTGCACCATTGATAAATTGGGAGATTTTGGTGCCGTACAAGTAGGCGAACATACTTTTTATGTTGATGGGATTCCGGAAGCAACAGAAAAATTTATTCATATCTGGGAAAGAAAAGATAATGACTGGAAATTGAAACGAATTGTTAGTTACGAACACAGACCGGTTAAAAAAAATCTTAAAATTTTGTTGTATTTATAAGTTATTACGACAAATGATAAAAAATCGATTGATATTTGAAACAAAATGAAAGAATAGTCGTCTAATAAAATTAGAAGCGTTTCATTCATCATTCAAAATCAAAAAACCGTCGTTAACTCTAACCATTTATCAATCAAATGAAAAAACCAATCAAACTTATTGCAGTTTGCTTTTTTCTATTAGCTGCCTTCACTGTATCGGCTCAGGACAAAGCAAAACAAATTGACCAATTATTGAATCAATACAACCAGTACGGACTATTTAACGGTTCCGCACTTGTATCAGAAAACGGAAAAGTTATTTTCCAAAAAGGATATGGTTCTGCCAATATGGAATGGGATATTCCAAATAAACCTGATACAAAATTCAGATTAGGTTCTATTACGAAACAATTTACGGCGTTTTTAATTGTGAAACTTGCCGAAGAAGGAAAAATAAAACTGGATGTTCCTATTACAACCTACTTACATGATTATCCAAAAGAAGTTGGTGATAAAATCACGATTCAAAATTTGCTAACGCATACTTCCGGAATACCTAATTATACGAATGCTCCAGATTTTCTTAAAGAAAAGGCCAAAAACCCCTATTCTCCGGCTGATTTTGTAAAAACATTTTCGAATTTGCCACTTGAATTTAAGCCTGGTGAAAAATTCGCTTACAGTAATTCTGGTTATTTTTTATTAGGCTATATTATCGAAAAAATTACTGGTAAAACCTATGAGCAGTATTTACAGGAAACTATTTTTACACCTTTAAAAATGGTCAATTCCGGTTATGATCACAGTGACAATGTTATAAAAAACAGAGCTGCAGGTTATGAAAAACAAGGCAAAAAAATCATTAATGCTTCTTACATAGACATGAGTATTCCGTATGCAGCAGGATCTTTGTATTCAACTGTAGAAGACTTATATCTTTGGGATCAGGCACTTTATACTAACAAATTACTTTCAGAAAAATCAATGGAATCTTTGTTTAAACCCTACATTCTCATGGGAGATGGCGGTTACGGATATGGGTGGTTTATTAGTGAAATAACTATAGGAACTAAAGGAAAAGTAAAAATTATTGAACATGGAGGGGGTATAAATGGTTTTAATACTAATATCTCGCGCGTTCCTTCAGACAAAATTCTTATTGTTTTATTGAATAATACAGGTAGGACATTGCTTAGCGAAATGACAGAGTCTATTAGAAATATTTTATACAATCAGCCATTTAATCAGCCTAAAAAATCTCTTGCGTTTGAATTATTAGATGTATTCATAGAGAAAGGTATTAAAAGCGGAACTGAAACTTATACCAAATTAAAAAACGATCCAACGTATGGCATCAAAGAAGGCGATATGAATAATGTTGGATATCAATTATTGCAAACTGGGAAAAAGAAAGAAGCGCTCGAAATTTTTAAAATTAATGTAGAAGCTTTTCCAAAATCAGGAAATGCGTATGACAGTTTAGCCGAGGCATATTTAGAAGATGGAGACAAAACATCAGCGATTGCGAATTATAAAAAATCGATAGAACTTGACCCTTCAAATCAACATGGAAAAGAAGTGTTAGCCGAAATTTTAAAAAACACTAAATAAAAATATTGGTATAAATTATTAACTCCGGCAAATAGAATAAAATCTAATTGCCGGAGTTTTTTTATATAAAATCATTATTTTAGTGTAAAGGCAATTTAAAGAATAAATCAAATGAAAACGCATACTACAAATTATCAAAACACTTTTATTGAAGTTGCAGAAGATAGTCCTGCAACGCGAGGGGAAATTCCGCCAATGAAAGGCGAAAACAAAACAGTTGCCAATATTGAGTTTGAAATGATCAGCAAGAATCCGTACAAATATTCTTCAGATGAAGTTTTGTTTCAGGTATTTGCAGATAAAAATGATTTGACAAAATCAGAATATAACGAAGCCAGAGCACAGTTTTTCTCGAAAGGACAAGCTTGCCTTCGGGCTTCTCCCCTAACGAAACGTTACGGCTGGGGAATTCACAATAATGAAGAAGGAAAAATTGCCTTATTTGGAAGAGAAACTCCCGAGTATGAAAAACTTTCTAAAAACGAAAATTTAAAGATTGTAAAAGCAATGCGATCTTCAAGAAAATAGACTTAGGACAACAACATTATCAAGATCCGTAATTCTTATCCTACGAACTTCCGATGGTAGATTTTTAAAAATCTGTACGATCGGTTTTTTTTATTTAAATATTATTTTTCAATTGAATATTTAGAACAAAAAAACTATTTTAGCCCTGCCCAAAAGAAAGCTCTCAAAGCCCTAAATCAATCCATTTGCAATGCTAAATGTTGCAAGCAATTTGAAATAACCTATGAAAAATTTAAAAAAGCATGCCTTTCTGGTTTTAGCATTATTTGTATTTATCCCTTCTGTTTGTATTTCTCAAACTTCTGTATCGGTACCAATGCCAACGCAGCAAAATACAATTATTGTAAACAAAATCATCGATGCAACAAATTATAAAACCTATTTTGTTGATTATTGCCTGACTAAAATAAACGAAACAAGTTTCAAAGAAAAATGGAACGAGCAAAAAACAAAGGAAATTACAGAAAGCATCAATTTTAAAAACTTTAGAGATGCTGTCTATAATATGTTTGCTTTTTATAATGAAGTTGACTTAGAGACATTATTAAAAGCATACGAAAAAGATCCTGTTTACCAGACTACAAATGTTATGACAACCAATAAAGTCCTGCTTAACAATCTGGATATTTATGCCAAAGATATTGTTGCCGGGAAGTATTTGGCTAAGTAAGGTTCTAAGACACTAAGGTTCTGAGGTTCTAAGTTTTTTTCTTAAAACCTCGAACTTGAAACTTGAAAGAAAATTAATTTTTCTCTTACGGTTTCAAAACCAATTTCGTCGAAGTTTTTACAATCTCTTCCTTATTCAATTTCATTTTTCTGAATTTACCCGCCACAAACATTTCTGCCTGATCGTCGTAATGTTCGCTAAACGGATTTCCGGATTGTCCGGTTGGTAAAATGCTCCAGCTGTTTTCAATATCTGAAAAATCTACAATTCTTCTTGTCGAAGGTCCGCCTTTTACATAATATTTTCCTTCTTCGTTATAACCAAAAAACTGATTATTAATAACCTCGTTCGATCCCGGATCAGCAAAAGGTCCTACGTTAAATAATTTTCGCAACGCAGCGACTTTCCCCATTGGGTGTTCGTGTTCTACTGTATGCACTTTTCCCCAAGTCCAATCAGAAACTGTATTGGCAAATTGCTTTTGAAGTGCCGCAATAGCTTCATGAAACGATTTAGAAACGATTTCACTTCTGTTTTCTTTTTTATTCTTGGTTTTGATATTATCCCACCAAACCGAATTTTCATTCGCAACTTGTCTGGCAACAATTTGTTTTCCTAAAGATAATCCAAGAAACAAATTGAAATTATCTGAACCAATTTCGTCTTCAAAAGTGTTTTTCAAATACAAATAAACCCATTTGTTGTAAATCGTTGGCGCAACATCTTCTAAATTATGCGTTCCTTTCCAGGATTTCAAAGTTGATATGGCCTGCTTCTCTTCTGATGAAAGTGAATTAGTATTGACATTCGAAATTAAATTCGCAACCACGCCCGGCGCAACAGGAGATGTGTTATCAAAAATCATTTTACTTATTGCTTCTTTATCCCAATCCGATTTTGCATCCATTAAAGCTGAAATTCTTTTGGCGCGATCTTCGGGTAAATAATATCCCGGATATAAATAACCATCAATAGCCTCGGGTTGATTATTAGCAGAATATACATAACCCCATTTTGGATTTTCTGCCGAGGGATTTTTCGAGAAATCTAAATATTCAGCAATATCATCTTTGCCGCTTGCACCATCGAGAATAAAAAATGAATTCACGCCTTTATTGTGTTTATAAAGTGTTCCTGTTGCCCACCAGGCCACATTTCCTTTTGCATCACCATACATTACATTCAATCCCGGCGCCGCAACCAATTTTACCGCTTTTTTGAAATCATCTTTACTTTTAGCATGCGAAAGTCCGTAAACGGCATCAAGAATTTGAATAGGCTGTTGGGTATAAATCCACGACATGGCAATCGGATTTTTGCGATCTAAACGTTCCAGTAAATCATTCATAATTGGCCCGTGTCGGCTTGATTTAATCGTTAAGACAACATCAGAAGTATCTTTTACTTTAATTGTTTTCTTTATCGTTTCATAAGCTGCAAAACCGGTTCGCGTTTGGTATTGATTTGAATCTCCGGCTTTATTTTTTTCCTGATAAAAATCGATATCATCATTTTCGAACATGGTTAAACCATACGCATAATCGCGATTGTGTGCCAATAACGGAAACGGTGTTCCGGCCAGATAACAACCGTACAATTCATGATTTGGCGTTACAATATGCGCTTCGTACCAGGTCGCCGGCTGCGAGAACCCAATGTGCGGATCATTCGCAAAAATAACTTTACCGCTTTTTGTTTTGTTTGGTCCGGCAACCCAACTGTTACTGCCAACAAATGGCGGAATTGGAGATTTATCCAACAATGCTGCGACAGATTTTGCAATAGTAGTATATTCTTCAATATTTTCTTTTGAACTTCTAATTCTTGTGGTGTTAAATTCACCTTCAATTCCTAAATCTTTCAAGTATTCAGCACCATATTTATTGCGAATATCGGTCAATAAAGGATCTGTTTTTTGCGCCATTGCAAAACTAAAAGACATATAGCCGAAAATATTGTAAACATCTTTTATGGTAAATTTTTCCTTTTTTACTCCAACCAAAGTAAACTCTATTGGCGTAACACCTTCTTCTAAATACTGGTTAATCCCGTCTAAATACGCAAATGTCAATTGATAACTGGGACTGTTTTTATCTAATTTGGCAATAGCTTTCGCTGAAGCTTCTTCGATACCAATTCCGGAGAAAAACTTATCATTTTTAAGTGCAACCGACCCGAAAATTTCTGATAACCTTCCCGGCGCAATTCTCCGAAGCAATTCCATTTGCCATAATCTTTCCTGTGCATGAACATAGCCCAAAGCTGTCATTGCATCTTTTTCAGAATCGGCATAAATGTGAGGAACTCCAAAATCATCAAAATAAACTGTAGTTTCTTTTTCAAGATTTTTCAATTGTATTTCTCCTTCATATTGCGGTTTCAAATGAAAAATGTAGGCACATAAACCTATACCGGCAATGACAATCAAAACAAATAAAACCAACAGGATTTTTTTAATTTTTTTCATATTTCAAAAAAGATAAAAACAACGAAACGATTAAGATGTAACTTAAAGATAGAATCATATAAGAAACAGCACTTTTTAAAACCCTAAATTTATGTATTTAAAATCAATAGGATAAATGTCAATCTATAAAAAAATAGCAATCGGGGTAATTTCAGTCTTCATTTTTGTGATTTTAGTCAATGTTGGTCTCAATTATTGGATAAAAAAACAATTACCGATTATTATTAACGACAAAAACAATACTCCATACAACATCAATTACGAAAAAATTGAAGTTTCTCTTTTGTCCAGAAACATTCATGCAACTACTTTATTGGTTCATCCTAAAAATCAACCGGAAAATAGTAAAAATGGGCTTTATTCTAAAATTGAGTCTGTTACTATAAAACATTTTAATATTTGGGATCTGGCTTTTCGTGACATTATTGAAGCCGAGAGTATTATTATCGACAAACCCAGAGTTATTCTTTACAAAAAGGGCGATAAACTTTTAAACAGCAGCAAAAGTATTGAGAAGGAAATTGTTGCGCCTTTCAGAAAAATTATTGCGGTTTCTAATATTTATATTAATGAAGGAAGAGTTGATGTTGTTTCTCTGGACACTAATAAGCCCATTTTTAATGCTAAAAATATCATTGTAAAACTTGAAGGAATTTTGATTACTGACGCAACTTTAAAGGAAAAGATTCCGATCCAGTATGAAAAATATGTTTTGTTGTGTGACAGTATTTATTACAAACCAAGTCAGTTTTATAATATTACTATTGGACAAATTAGTACGGAAAACAACTTTTTGAAAATCAAAAAATTTGAACTTTTACCGGCTTATTCGCGAAAAGTTTTTGTTCAGAAACTGGATAAGGAAAAAGATATTTATACGCTAAAATTAGATTCTGCCATGATTAATACCCTGAAATGGGGTTTTAAAAATGATAAGTTTTTCTTTTATACTCCTTCGTTAGTTATCAATCACTTAGATGCTAATATTTACCGAAATAAATTGCCAAAAGATGATTTGAGCAAAAAATATCTTTACAATCATTTATTGCGAAATATCAAATTTCCGTTTCAAATTGATACACTGCAGGTTTTAAAATCTAAATTGGTTTACGAGGAAGAAATTGATTTTACAAAAGGTCCTGGAGTTTTAAATTTTGATCAATTTAATCTACGAGCCACCAATCTGAGAAGCGGATTTGGTTTAAAAAAAACCAACGATGTTAAGATTAAAGTAAATTGTGTTTTCATGAAAACTTCGCCATTAAATGTCGATTGGAGTTTTAATGTTTTAGACCCAAAAGACAGTTTTCATATTCAGGGCGTAATTTCAAATTTTGATGTTGCGGCAATGGGCAAATTCAGCAAGCCTTATATGAATGCTTCGTTTACCGGAGTATTTACCAAATATCGTTTCAATTTTTATGGAAATGACAATATAGCAAAAGGAAACGCATCTTTAGATTATGATGATTTAAAAGTGAAATTATTCAAAAAGAAACATCCTGAAAAAGAAGCAAAACTCAAAAGTGCGATTGTCAATTTACTTGTCAAAAATGATTCGAAAGATAAAGCTAAAAACGCTGATGTAGAATTAGAAAGAATTCAGGAAAAATCATTTTATAACTTTTTATGGCGAAGCATTGCTGAGTCGTTGAAGAAGATTTTGATATAGAATATTTTGCCACGAATTACACAAATTTGCACTAATTTTTAACTGCAGCATATAAAATGATTCGTGTAAATTTGTGAAATTTGTGGCAAACTTTTTTAGTGCAGACTTTTAAACCTATTCAAACCTGACAATTATCAGGTTTTTTAAAACTATTTTTTTCTTCATTTGTTTTTATTTTTAATTGAAAAACAAATGACAAAATCACCTTTACACACTTTTCATATTCCGGTAATGGGGCTTGCATATACTATTGACAGCCCGATTCGGGTGGCGCAATATGGCATTTCATCTGTAATTTCTATTGCTGATGATGACTTAATTGAGAAGATGCGTAATTTTTACAGCACAAAATTTAATCTTCCTTACGAAGAAATAACTCAGAAATTTCACGATTACCGCGCAGAAAGAATTACATCTTATCTAAATTTAGTCGATAAAATTGTAAAGCAAAAATTCGAAACTTTTAAAACTGAATTAGTTGAAAGCAAAACTGCATTAGAAAACTTTATGTTGATGTTACCCAATACGAGTGACATCAAAAAAGGTTTTCAAAATTTACTCGAAGACGGAATTTCTTTTAAAGAAAATATTCAGCATTTTATCGAAACGCATCTTTCAGCCGGAGCAATTGATGTGAATATCATGACAAAACTGGACAAAGATAATTTCATTAAAAACGAACAGCTTCCAATTGAATTTAACGATGCACATGCGGCTTTAAGAGGTTTTGCAAAAAGCAATCTTGAGTCTTCAGTTGTACTTTCTGCAGGAATGAATCCAAGACTGTATAGTTATTTCGAAAACTTTCCGGACTTTTTTCCAAATGAAAATAATGAACTCAAAAAGAAGATAATTCTAAAAGTAAGTGATTTTAGATCGGCAATGATTCAGGGAAATTTCCTGGCCAAAAAAGGACTTTGGGTTTCTGAATACAGAATCGAATCCGGATTAAACTGTGGCGGTCACGCTTTTGCAACTGACGGACTTTTACTGGGAACTATTTTAGAAGAATTCAAACAGAAAAAAGAACAATTACTTCAATCTTCGCATGAATTGATGGTAAAAGTTTTAGAGCAAAAGAATCTCCCGTTTCCTGATCAGCCTTTAGCCGTAAAAATAACGGTTCAGGGTGGTGTAGGAACTTCTGAAGAACATGAATTTTTATTAGACAATTATAATGTGGATTCTGTTGGCTGGGGTTCTCCTTTTTTGTTGGTTCCCGAAGCAACTTCTGTGGATGTTAACACGAGAAAATTATTAATAAATGCGAAGGAAGAAGATTTGTATTTAAGTCATATCTCGCCTTTGGGAGTTCCGTTTAATACTTTGAAAGGAACGTCAAATGAAATTTTAAAACAAAAACGAATTCAGGAACACAAAGCCGGAAGTTCCTGCCCGAAAAAATTCCTGGCTTTAAGTAAAGAGTACGATCCACACGGAATTTGTACGGCATCTAAAAAATATCAGGATATTAAACTAGAGGAATTAGAAAATCATAAAGAAAATCTTTCGCTTACTGCTATCGAAAATGCTAAGTCAAAAATTACAGAGAAATCCTGTTTGTGCGTTGGTTTAGCAAATGCTTCCTATTTAGAAAATGATATTAAAATAAAAGGACAAGCGCAAGGTGTTGTTATTTGTCCCGGGCCAAATATGGCGTATTTTGATCAAGAAGTTTCTCTTTCTGATATGGTTAGTCATATTTACGGAAATACGTCTGTTTTAAGAGCTAATAATCGCCCTAATTTGTTTGTGAAAGAATTGAAAATGTATGTTGACTATTTTAGAAATGAAATTGAAACTGCTTCCGGAGAAATTACAACCAATCAACTTAAAAAATGGAATAGTTTTAAAGCAAATCTTTTAGAAGGAATTGAGTATTATCAAACTTTATTTTCGACAAGTTTTTATTTTAAAAAGGATGTAGAAAAAATTAAAAACCAATTTGATTTTTATAAGGCAGAATTAATCACAATTAAAATTCCGCACCCGAAAATGGTATAAAAAAACAAACCCCAAATTAAAGTTTTAATTTGGGGTTTTTATTAAATAAGAATTTAAATCTTATTCATTTCTTTTATTTTTACTATCAATAACAGCACCTGTTCCAGTTCCTAAAGCTGCTCCGGCTAAACCACCAATAATGGCACCTTCACCTTTTTTCTTACTCACAATTGCTCCGGTTGCAGCACCAACTCCAGCACCAATTACGGCACCTTTAGCAGTTGCACTCCACCCTTTCTTTTTGGTCGTTGTGGTTGTAGTTGCAGTTCCGTTAGCTTGCTGCTGATGCACTACTACTACTTTTTGAGATTCAACTTTTTGTTGCTCTTCTTTTATCTTAGCCATTTCAGTCTTCATAGAATCAACAACTCTTTGTTTATCAATTTCAACTTTCATCGAATCGATACTGGCTTGTTTGGCTTTATTTAGATCTTCCTTATTTTGATTCTGACATGAAACAATTGATAAGGCGGCGAATAAAACATATAAAGTTCTCATAATTTTAGTTTTTATTTATTATATGCTACAAAGTAAAGAGTATTGTTTTTATTAAAGTTACATGATTTAGCCAAAAGGTTATATAATTTGACGACGATTATTTTAAAACGGATTAAACGGATTGTTAAAGCAAAACGCGGATTTAAAAGCGATCTTATTTTTTCACGCAGATTTAGCACAAGATCTAAATTAAAAAAATCTGCCTAAATCTGCAGAATCTGTGTAAAACAAAAACTCTGCCAATCTACGAGAGAACTTTACTTACCTAAAATTCCTCTTTTCAAAATCTGCCCAAAATCGAACATATCTTCATAAGAACAATATAACGGAACCGGCGCTAAACGAATTACATTTGGTTCACGCCAGTCTGTAATAACTCCGTTTTTCATTAAATAATCGAATAAACTTCTTCCTTCTCCATGTAAAAAAACAGACAACTGTGACGCTCTTTCACTTGGATTTGAAGGTGTAATAATTTCAAAATTCCCTTTAACTTCCTTATCTATTTCATGCAAAATGAATTCTAAATAAGAAGTAATATGATCTCTCTTTTTTATTAAAGCATCCATTCCAACCTCAGCAAACATTTCTACCGAAGCTAAATACGGAGCTAACGAAAGTACAGGTAAATTACTAATCTGCCAGCCATCTGCACCATGAACCGGATCAAAGTTTGGTTCCATTTTAAAACGACGTTCTTTGTTGTGTCCCCACCAACCCGCAAATCTTGGCAAATCAGAATTATGATGTTTTTCATGAACGAAACATCCAGAAGCGTTTCCTGGGCCTGAATTCATATATTTATAACTACACCAAGCGGCGAAATCCACATTCCAATCATGAAGTTCTAATTTGATATTTCCTGCAGCATGCGCCAAATCCCAACCTACTTTTGCTCCGGCTTTTTGTCCGGCTTCGGTTATTGTTTTAATGTCAAAAACTTGTCCGGTATAATAGTTTACGCCACCAATTAAAACTAAAGCCAGTTCATCGCCAACTTCTTCAATTTTTGCCAAAACATCTTCAAGGCGAATATTATGTTCTCCTTCTCTGCGTTTAATTTCTACAATGGCATCTTCCGGTTTATATCCATGAAAATGTACCTGACTCTGAAACATATATTGATCTGAAGGAAATGCTTTTTCCTCGCAGATAATTTTATATCGTTTTCCTTTGGGCTGATAAAATGAAACCATCAATAAATGAAGATTCACGGTTAAGGTATTCATTACCGTAACTTCTGATGGTAAAGCACCAACAATTTTACTCAATGGTTCTGCAAATCTTTCCTGATAATCCCACCAGGGTTTTTCGGCATAAAAATGACCTTCAACAGCAAGATCTGCCCAGTCATTCATAACTTCATCGATATAGGCTTTGGTTCGTTTTGGCTGTAATCCTAAAGAGTTTCCTGTAAAATAAATAACGCGTTTGTCATTTACTTTAGGAAAAATAAATTGTTCTTGATAATGATGTAAAGAATCTTGTGAATCAAGTTGTTTAGCGAATTCGCGTGTATTTTGAAAAGTCATTATGTATCTTTTGATTGGTAAAAATAACAACTTTTAAAATATATTGAATAAAATTAACAAAAGGTTTGTTGTCCCAAATTTCAGCCTTAAACTTTTACTGCCATCGAAAACCTAAAACTTAAAACTTTTTAACCATAAAAAAACCCGTCATCACTGACAGGTTTTTTTATTTGATTTGCAATCGAATTAGATGATTAACATCGCATCTCCGTAAGAATAGAATTTGTATTCTTCTTTGATCGCTTCTTCGTAAGCTCTTTTCATTAAATCATGTCCACAGAAAGCAGAAATCATCATTAATAATGTTGATTTTGGTGTGTGGAAATTGGTGATCATGCAGTTTGCAATACTAAAATCGTGAGGAGGAAAAATAAATTTATTTGTCCATCCTTCATAAGGATTTAAAGTATTTTGAGATGAAACTGAGCTTTCGATAGCACGCATCGAAGTTGTTCCAACTGCACAAATACGTTTTTTAGCAATTTTTGCAGCATTTACGATATCGCAAGCTTCTTGTTTAATGATTAATTCTTCAGAATCCATTTTGTGTTTCGATAAATCTTCAACCTCAACCGGGTTAAAAGTTCCTAAACCAACGTGAAGTGTAACTTCAGCAAAATTGATTCCTTTGATTTCTAATTTCTTCAAAAGATGTTTAGAGAAGTGCAAACCAGCAGTTGGTGCTGCTACAGCTCCTTCTTCTTTTGCATAAATAGTTTGGTATCTTTCAGCATCTTCAGCAGTTACTTCTCTGTTGATGTATTTAGGAATTGGAGTTTCTCCAAGTTCTGTCAATTTGTTTCTGAATTCTTCGTAAGAACCGTCATATAAAAAACGTAAAGTTCTACCACGAGAAGTCGTGTTGTCGATTACCTCAGCAACTAACGAATCGTCATCGCCAAAATAAAGTTTGTTTCCGATACGGATTTTTCTAGCCGGATCAACCAAAACGTCCCAAAGACGTTGCTCTGAATTTAATTCTCTTAATAAGAAAACTTCAATTCTTGCTCCTGTTTTTTCTTTGTTTCCGTACAAACGCGCAGGGAAAACTTTAGTATTGTTAAGAATCAAAACGTCTCCGTCATCAAAATAATTGATAACATCTTTAAACATTTTGTGTTCGATAGTTTGTTTTGCACGGTCAATTACCATTAAACGAGACTCATCTCTGTTTTCTGCCGGGAATTCTGCTAAAAGTTCTTTTGGTAAATTAAATTGAAAATGTGATAATTTCATATTTGAATTGTTGATTTTAAAGTGTAGATCTTAGATTTTATATCTAAAATTATAAATCGTGTGCAAATATACGATTGTGAGATAGGCGTTGTCAAGTGTTTTGCTGTTTATTTTCAAAAGTCGTTGATTTACTGCCACTTTGGGTTGATTAAAAATGAGATTTTAGTTAAATAAAACCAAATATTATTATTTGTGTCATTTAGTTGCGGCAGAAATAACATCTAGAGAGCAATGAACCAGAAATTCGTTATGTGATTTCTCCTTCGTCGAAATGACACATCTTTTGGTCACAGCATAAAATTTTCCACAAAAAAACCTCCAATTAAAACTGGAGGTTATTCAATTTAATTCATCTTTATTAAATAAACTTACATTTCTTATATGGTTTAAATTTTACAATTCTGAAATTTGAAAATTCAATGCTTTTAAATCATTCCAAAAATCCGGATACGACTTAGAAACCACTTCTGCATCTTCAATAATTATCGGAACTTTAATTGCCAGCGGCGCAAATGCCATTGCCATACGGTGATCGTTATAAGTGCCAATTTTTATATCATGGCTGATGTTTTGTGAAGCTACTAAAGTCAACGAATCATTGGTTACCGAAATATTAGCTCCAAGTTTTGTAAGTTCTATTCTAAGTGCTTCAAGTCTGTCGGTTTCTTTAATTTTTAAAGTATGAAGACCCGTTAAATGACATCCAATTCCTAAGCCTAAACAAGTTACGACTATGGTTTGTGCAATATCCGGCGTGTTGTTTAATTCAAAGTTTACAGTTTCATAGTTAAAATTTGGTTGTTTAACCAATGTCATTTTATTGTTTTGAAATGTCGTTTTAACTCCCAGTTTTTCGTAAAGAGAAACTAATTCCGAATCACCTTGAAGACTATTTTCTTTGTAACTGCTTAAAGTGATTGTTGCAGCATCGGCTAAAGCTACTAAACTAAAAAAGTAAGATGCTGAACTCCAGTCAGATTCTACGACCATCTCTTTTGAAACAACACTTTCTTTTGGATATACTTTGATTACATTTCCTTCAAAACTAGTTTGAATATCTAAATCATTAAGCAAAGCCAAAGTCATTTTGATATACGGAATTGAAGTGATTTCTCCTTCTAAAGTCAATTCTAAACCATTTTCTAATTTTGAAGCGACAAGTAAAAGTGCTGAAATATACTGGCTGCTTACATTTGCCGCCAAAGTTACTTTTGAAGCGGTAACTTTTTTTCCTTTGATTCGAATTGGCGGATAACCTTCTTCTTTTTCATAAGAGATTTCAACTCCCAATTGTCCTAAAGCCTCAACAAGAATTTTTATTGGGCGTTCCTGCATTCTGCCTGAACCTGTCATTACGACTTCACGGCCTTCATTTACAGCAAAGTAAGCTGTTAAAAAACGCATCGCAGTTCCTGCGTGGTGAATGTCTACAATTTCTTCATTCCCAATTAATGCTTTTTGCATTACTTCGCTATCGTCAGAGTTTGAAGTATTGGCAAGTGTAATATTTGGAAACAAAGCTTTTAGTAATAATAAACGATTGGTTTCGCTTTTTGAGCCTGTAATATTTAATTGTGAATTGTCAATGGTGAATTGTGAATTCGTACTTAATTTTAAATTCATGATCTTAGTTATGAGTTGCGAATTATATGTAATTTAATTCGAGCCTGCAATTTACCACTCCTCATTCATAATTCAAAATTCACCATTGATATTTCACAATTATTTCAATTTATCGTTGTTTTTGTGACGATCTTTATCTCTAACTGATTTCAGATCCATTTTTTTATCAAAAGCAGACTGTAAATCGATTCCTGTTTGATTGGCCAAACATAAAACTACAAAAACAACATCGGCCAGTTCTTCGCCCAAGTCTTTGTTTTTATCGCTTTCTTTTTCTGATTGTTCGCCGTACCTGCGTGCAATTATTCTGGCTACTTCTCCTACTTCTTCAGTAAGTTGCGCCATATTGGTTAGTTCATTAAAATAACGAACTCCGTGTTCTTTTATCCAGGTGTCTACGTCTAGTTGTGCATTTTTTAAATCCATGGTTATATTTTTTTAAGGACAATTTTTTCATTTTGACTAACGATTATCTTCTGAAAAAACTCTTTCAGCATATCGTAGTCGGTAGCTGCAAAAATAGCTTTGTTTATTCCTTTTGTCACCTGAATTTGTATTTTATTTTCTTCGGCAATCATATTCATTACATAAGAAGCATCTTTGTTTTCTGTCATGATCCTCATTGGTTTTGGCATTGATTCGATAACATAACCATCTGGAATTTCAAAGAAAACATTATAAGTATTTTGATCAGGATATCCAAAATAAATAGGCATTTGTCTTTCCTCCTGAACAAATGGATTTGTAATATCAGTGAAGAAAAGTAAAGGTTTTAAGAATATTTTTCCATCAATAACATCATATGCATTGTTAAATGTAAAACTAAATTTTTCGACTACTGGTTTAGATAAATCTTCATTTTTATTTTCTAACGAATAGTCATTGATTTCGATTTTACTCAGATCATTTTCTAATTTTTCAAGATAGGCATCTTCGTTATTATCGTTCAACTTTAATTCTCTAAATTGAAGTGCCGAATAATCTGCTCTTCTTATTCGTATTTGTCCTTCAATTTTTCTTAAATCAGGATTGATAGTAGCTGTTATTGTATAATTGGCTTTTGATGGAGTTTCGGGAATAAGATCAATTTCCTGTGAAGAACCGTCTGCTTTAATTAATCTTCCTTTCCAGTTTAAAAGATTTAATGGCAAAATATTTGGTGCTGCAAACTTGTTTGTTGCATCTAATAAAATTTTATTTCCATCGATTTCAGCCGCCGCAATAACATAATTAAAAACGGTGCGGTTCGGAAATACCGGTACTCCATTTTCGATTGTACTAACTAAAACGGGACTTACTTCTATACCTGCAGTTTTTAGCATCGAAATCAGAATAAAATTTATTTCGGCAACATTTCCTGTTCGTGCTTCGTATGCTTTTTTAACTCCTTTATCTACAAAATATCCTTTTTCTTTGTTCCAGCTCATTCTGTTTTGAACAAACTTAAAAATCGTATTTAATCTTTCCGAAGGTAGATTTGCATTTGCCAACAAACCTTTTAAATCTTCTGAATAATAATTCTTAAGTTTAAGTTCTTTTCCAAAACTATCATTTTCAAAAATACTTTTGGCAACGCCGTCCCATGTTTTTGTTAAATCTACAACGGGTTGTTGCGGAAATCTCTTTCTTTCTAGTTCATTCTGTATAGATCCCGTGTGATTGCTGATGTTGTCTACAAATCTTTCTTTCTTTAGTGCCGGAATATTTTCAGAGGTGTACAAACTATTAATTTGTTTGTAACCAGTAGCAAATATTTGTTTGCTTTCGACTATTTCGCTACTTGATTTAATATTTAATTGGCCAATAAGTATTGTTTTATAGATAAGAAATTCAGGCATCTCGGTTTTATACTCAAAATAATTAACCGGAATATCATATTGAAAATCAAAATCAGGAAGCCGAACTACATTTTGTGATTTTACTACATATTTAAATTCTATAACTGAACCTACTTTTACGTTAGGCAAAGTAATGGTTGTCTGGTTCCAGTATTTATTTATTTTGCTATTAAAAATACCTTCCTTCTTTATTTTTGTTTTTGTGATAGCACCGTTTTCAATATTATAGGTTACAGCACTTGAAAAACTCACATTATCATTATTCAAATTTCCGTATCCTACATAGTAAGAAACTTTATGGTTTGCCCAGCCAAGTCCTTCTTTTTTATAAATTTTAATTTTAAATTCATAAACATGGTTAGCAGTAAAACCTCTTCCTTCACTGTAGGTGAAAAATGTTTTCCCTTTTTTAAATAAAATTGTCGCTGGAGCTGTAGTATCTTTTGTATTTACTTTTTCTTGTAACTCTTCAATTGTTACTTTGTCT
Source organism: Flavobacterium chryseum (assembly GCF_004362015.1). GTDB lineage: Bacteria > Bacteroidota > Bacteroidia > Flavobacteriales > Flavobacteriaceae > Flavobacterium. The sequence continues at coordinate 868,091 of NZ_SNWW01000001.1, read as the reverse complement.
AATTCATAATTCTGAGCCTTAACTTTTGAAATACTTATAAGGAAAAAAGCAATTATTACTACACTCTGAAACCTCATATTATATTCTTTTTAAAACTATTTTTTCTGTTTCTTTTGCAATCATTACTTTGTAATATTCCTTAAGCATTTCGTATTTCTCTGTTCCAACAATCGCTTCATTAATTTGATGTGAAACAGTTAATTGAAGTACATTTGCGTTTGCTGCAATATTAAATTTAAAAGTCCCCAAATTATCTTCCATTACTACTGCTGCTGGAGTTGGTAATGTTTCTACTGTAAAGCCTTCTGGAATTTGAATTGTAATATTGTATTTATCCGAAAAAGGATAACTAAAATCTACCGGATACTCACGAACTTCCTGCTTAAACGGATTCTTTTCATTTGTAAAAAACAACATTGGGTTAATATATAATTTACCTCCAATTGATTCACATAAATTACTTCCTGTAAAGGAGTATGTTTCTATAATTGGCAATAAAATATCTTTTTCGTTTGTTCTTGAATATTCGCTTATTTCTATTTTGTTGTTTCTATTCTCTAATTTTTCCAAATACTCTTCTTCCTTTAAACTAGAAATATTTCCTCTGGTTACCAAAGCATTATAATCTGTATATTGTCTTCTTGTTTTTCCGGTAACTTTTCCTTCGGCATCTACACTATAAGTGATAAATACGTTGTCTCCTGATAATTTACTCGGCATTAAATCAACTTCATCAGATGTTCCGTCTTTTCTAATTAATCTTCCCTTCCAGTTCAAGGCTCTTAAGGGTAAAATATTAGGCCCTGAAAATCTATCTGTTGCATCTAGTAAAACACTGCCATTTGGGGTTTCAACCGCAGCAATAACATAATTAAAAGCTGTTCTGTTAGGAAATAAAGATATTCCGTTTGATCTGGTACTTACCAAAACCGGATTTGCGTTTAGTCCTGAATAACGTAACATTGCCGTAAGCATCAAATTTATATCACCAACATTTCCAGATTTTTCTTTGTAGGCCTTTCTTACCCCATTATCACAATCATATCCATGATATCCGTTCCATTTTACACTAGATTTAACATGATTTAAAATAGCCATGATTTTTTCCTCATCTGTGTCTTTACCTGCTAAAATCACTTTTAAGTCATTCTCAAAATAACCTGTTTTATTTAATTCAGGACCAAAAGTATCATAATTGTAAATTGTTTTGGCAACTGAATTCCAGTCTGTAGAATACAACTTTAGAGGCTCATTAGGAAATTGTACTGTCGATAATTCATGTTGGATACTTGAAGTGTAATTATCAATATTATTTACAAAAGACTCTTCTTTCATTGCCGGGAAATTCTCACCTACATAGGTAGTTTGAGTTTCCATATAATCTACTTTATCATGAGAAAAATCTGTTCTCGCATTTGATCCCTGATGTCTTTCTTTAGAAATGAACATGATTGATCTGTTGTTTTTTTTAGTCGAGACCCTAGGAAAAATATATCCTTTTTGTCGAGGATTGTAACTATAGTATTCTGGAACATAAGTAGAAAACTCCGAGTAATTTACAGGAATACTGGTTTGAAAATCCCATTCTCTGATCATCCTTGAAGGACTTCTAACCATATATTTAAATTCGATAACTGAACCTTCTTTTACATTAGGCATTGTAATCTTTTTTTGGCTTCTGTATTTATCTACAACTTCATCAAAAGTCCCTTCACTTTTTAATTTTGTTTTTTCTATTTTACCGCCTACAAGATTGTACGTAACAGCATCATTAAAATATACTTTTTCAGACAAGTCACTGTTGTTTGAATACCAGACACTATGATTTGCCCAGTTATAACCTTCTTTTTTATAAATCTTTATTCTGGTTTCAACTTCAGTAACAGTAATAAAGCCATCATTATCATTGTATTCGATTTTCGAACTTCCTTTTTTGTACAATATTGCAGCCGCGGCGGCAGTATCTTTTGGATGCACTTTTTCCTGAAGCTCTGCAATTGATACTTTTCCTAATTTAAATTCCTGTGCTTTTATATTTGTTATGAATAACAATAAAATGAACAGGCAGAAAGGTTTAAAAATTTTCATTGGTATAAGGTTTGGTTTTGATTGATTCTTGTTAGTTTTTGGTCAGAATAATTTTGGCATTATCGTTTCTTGATACTTGCTCCATAAAAAGGCGATATTCATCATATTCTTTATTCGAATATTTCCCTTTGTTTAAAAACATATAGCGTTTGTAAGTCAGTTTATTGTTTTCTTTTTTAATGATCTCGGTTTTGTATTCTCCAAATTTTCCTTTCAATTCATAGTTTGAAGGCAAAAATTCGATTGTAAATCCTGCTGGTAAATTAATTTCGATTTCATCAGTATCTAAATAGCCTCGCTGAATCTGAAATGGATTTTTTCGGTTTCTGATTCGTTTCACATTTCCTGAATTTTGATTGAAAGCATCAAGAGGAAAAATCATTTTATTGGCCGAAATCGTTGCATAGTTTAAAGCACTTAATTGAATATCTTCGGTAAAGCGAATATTTTCTTTATCGTTAGTAAAATTTATTTTTACAAGTTTTAAATTATTGATGTTACTCCAATATTCTTTATAGCGAGCTTCTTTTTCGGTTGGCTGCAAATGCTCAATTCTAGCCTTAGAATTGTATTGAGAACCTTCTGAAACGATAGAAATCGATCCTGAAAAATTTCCGTTTTCATCTATCGTATAAATTCCTTTATCAATTTGAGTATTGCCTGTGTCAGCATAAATTTTGGTTCTTACAATTTCACCTCCTTCGGGTTTAATTATCAAAACATCTCTGTCATCAGTAAATGTTCCCTGATATCCAAAAGGATCGTCCTGACTTGTACATTCCAGCCAGGTGTAATGATTTCCGCTAGGAATAGATAAAATCATATGATTTCCCTGCATTGCAACAAAATCAGATTCGATATTTGTTTTATATGAATCTCCGTATAAAACCGTATTGTATGACGGAACATCAACAGCCTGCAAAAGCGCTTTTGTATAATTGGTCAATGCCTTACAATCGCCATATCCTAAACGATCAACATCTGTAGCTAACATTGGTTTCCAGCCTCCAATACCAACCTGAATACTAACATATCTCGATTTCTTCTGAACAAAATCATACACTATTTTAGCTTTTTTTATAGGATCTTTTTCATCTCCTACAAGTGCTTTAATTTTTGTTTTTGTTTCTTCAGGCAAATCTGTTGTTCCTGCTAATATTTTTTCAGAATACCATTTCCCAAAATCTGTCCAATTTGTAGCGGTTCCGTCAACCCCTTCAAGATGAAAACGTTCTAAGGCCATCATTACGTTAGGAAACAAGTCTTTATAAGACGGACTGTAATCTTCTTGTTTCTGTGCTAAAATATTTGAAGCGGTATAAGACAGTTGCGTATTTGTATCTGTTATCTTTTTAATATTAAAATTTGAAAACTGAAATTCTTTCTTTTTAAATCCCAGATCATTTGGATAAATAACATTTAAAGAAGAGTTTTCTATACTCACAGCAAAGTTTCTCAAAGGCATCCATCTTGGAATAAATGCTGTTGATGAAGTTTGTACTTCGCTGCTAAATTCAATTGTGTAAGGATAAGAAATTGGAGTATAATCAAGAAAAACATATCTGCTGTCAGAAAAAAGCGTTCCGCCGCCAACAACACTCTGATCTTTAAAATCTTTCCTTTTTATTTTTTTTATTTCTTTACCGGAAGCATCGTAGATTATTGCCTCAATATTTTTAACAGAAGTTGATTTATCATAGAATTCATAAGCTTCTGTAGCATCAAAACCTTTTTCATTAAAAACAGTTACAACACGATGATTTTTTGCATTCATACTGCGTTGAGATAAAATCGTAATCTCTGTTTGATCCAGTCGAACTACAGCATTGGCATTTTCTTTAAGGCTGTCTGAAATTGTTGAAGCAGGATATTCACTCTTTTGAGCGACAGTTATAAGAGAAAAAAAGAGAAAAAATAACGCAAAAACAGGGCTTTTCATTAATAGGGAATTTCACCAAATATATATTATTTTTAGAAATTCTTAACATTTGTTTATGAAATTTTACTCTCTATTTTTGCTGTCCATCATTATAGTTACGGGCCCATCATTTAACAGACTGACTTTCATATCTGCACCAAAAATTCCGGTTTGTATTTTTTTATTGAAGTCTTTTTCTAAAGATTGTACGAATTTCTCATACATGGGAATGGCGAATTCTGGTTTTGAAGCTTTTATGTACGAAGGACGATTTCCTTTTTTGGTTGAAGCATGAAGTGTGAATTGACTAACCACAATTATATCGCCATCAATATCCTGAACAGAACAATTCATGACATCATTTTCATCACCAAAAATTCTCATTTTAATGATTTTCCCCACCAGCCATTCAATGTCTTCCTGAGTATCGACATCTTCAATTCCAACTAAAACCAATAATCCTTTTTGAATATCAGCAACAATTTTAGAATCTACTGTTACGGAAGCCTGAGAAACTCTTTGAAGAACAACTTTCATATTAATGGTGAATTATGAATTGTAAATTGTTATTGTACTTTGAATCAGTTTTTGTTTTAGAAATTATTTTATCGCAATGTGATTGGAATACAAAAATTTACAATTAACCATTTACAATTCACAATTATTTCTGGTTTCTTGTTTCATCACTAATTTTACGATCTTCATCATACGAATCTGTGCGATAATTTTCTTCATCACCTTCCAGAATCTTCAGGTAACTATTATAGCGGGTCCAGGAAATTTCATCTTTTTCTAAAGCGGCTTTTATAGCGCATTGCGGTTCTTCTTTATGCAGACAATTATTAAACTTACACTGATCTTTTAATCTGAAAAATTCAGGAAAATAACCGCTAATTTCTTCTTTTTCCATATCAACAATCCCGAAACCTTTAATTCCTGGTGTATCAATAATTTTTGCATTAAAAGATAAATCATACATTTCAGCAAAAGTTGTTGTGTGCTGACCTTGTTTACTGGCTTCAGAAATGGTTTTGGTTTTAAGATGCAAGGACGGTTCCATAGCGTTGACCAAAGTTGATTTTCCAACTCCGGAATGCCCAGAGAACATACTTACTTTACCAATCATCATTTCTTTCAGCTCTTCAATACCTTTCATTTCGGTTGAAGAAACACGAAGACATTTGTAACCAATTTGCTCATACACATATTGCATATACAATTGATCGTCGAGTGTTGCATCATCAAAAGTATCTATTTTATTAAAAACTAAGATAGTTTCTATATTATAAGCTTCGGCAGTTACCAAAAAACGATCAATAAAATTGAATGTTGTGGGTGGATTATTAATCGTAATCAATAAAAAAACGCGATCGATATTCGATGCGATAATATGCATTTGATGCGATAAATTAACCGATTTACGAACGATGTAATTTTTTCTTTCGTGAATATTATGAATCGTTCCGGTTAAAGTGTCCGAAGTTTCTTCGAGTTCATAATCGACAATATCGCCTACAGCAATAGGATTTGTACTTTTAATACCTTTCATCCTAAACTTCCCTTTCATACGGCATTCTATAAAATCGCCTTTTTCAGATTTTACGGTGTACCAACTTCCTGTAGATTTATATACGAGTCCTGTCATTCAAATTGTAGATTTTAGATCTTAGATTTTAGATTACTCTTAAAACTTATTAAAGTACAAAATTACTGTTTTACAATTGAAACCCACTGATTTCGGTATTTAAAATCATAAAAAAATCTCCAACACTTATTAAAGCGATGGAGATTTAATGTTATAACCTTATAATTGATATAAGAAAAATTAAAGATCTAGATTGTAAAACTTAAATTAACTTATATCACTTATATGATTTAATTCAAATTATGCGTTGAATATTTTTTCCTGGTGACCAATACTTTCCTGGTGAATTGCTTTGAACATTCTCAAAACAAACTCTTCCGTAAGACCTTTTTTCTCACCTTCAAGAATCATTTTTCCTAAGATTTCATTCCAACGATTATTTTGAAGAATCGCTACGTTTGCATCTTTTTTCACCTGACCAATTTCGTCAGCTACTTTCATACGTTTTCCTAATAACTCTAATAAGTTAGCATCAAGAACATCGATATTAGCTCTAAGCTTAGTCATTTTTTGAGTGTACTGATCTGTAGTATCATCCGTTTTTCTAATCGTCAAATCTTTAATGATTTTTTTCAAAGCATCTGGAGTAACTTGTTGAGCAGCATCAGACCAAGCGTTGTCCGGATCGTAGTGCGTTTCGATAATCATACCATCGTAATTCAAATCTAAAGCCTCTTGTGTTACTTCAAAAATCATTTTGCGATCTCCTGTAATGTGAGATGGATCAATGATTAATGGTAAATCAGGGAATTTATTTTGCAATTCGATAGCAATTTGCCATTCTGGAATGTTTCTGTATTTTGTTTTTTCGTAAGTAGAAAAACCTCTGTGAATAACTCCTAATTTTTCAATTCCAGCCATATGTAAACGCTCAACTCCACCTAACCATAAAGCCAAATCCGGGTTTACTGGGTTTTTAACCAAAACGATTTTATCTGTTCCTTTCAAAGTATCAGCAATTTCCTGAACCGCGAAAGGGTTTGCAGTTGTACGTGCACCAACCCATAAAACGTCGATATCATGTTCTAAAGCCAGTTTACAATGCGCTGCAGTCGCAACTTCAGTCCCCATTAATAAACCAGTTTCTTTTTTAGCTTTTTGTAACCATTTCAAACCAATTTCTCCAACACCTTCAAATCCTCCCGGACGTGTTCTTGGTTTCCAGATTCCAGCTCTGAATACACTAACTTTTGAATCTTTCAATTCATGAGCAATTTTCAACACTTGATCTTCTGTTTCTGCACTACATGGTCCTGCTATCACAAGTGGGTGATTTAAATTGAAATCATCTAACCACTTTCTCATTTCTTTTTTATTTTCCATCTTAATTTTTAGTTTATTTTTTAATTGTTAATCCGTTTAATATCTCTTTAATTTTATTTGTGCTTTCCATTTCTTCAAAAATGGCATTGTAATTTTCTTCTTTTAACAAATCCCTAAACCGACTTAGGTTTGAAATATATTCTTCTAATGTTTCGATAACATGTTCTTTGTTCTGCTTAAAAATTGGTGTCCACATTGCTGGTGAACTTTTTGCTAAACGAACCGTACTTTCAAATCCACTTCCAGCCATATCAAAAATATCTTGCTCGTCTTTTTCTTTGTTCATTACCGTTTTTCCGAGCATGAAAGAACTAATGTGCGACAAATGCGAAACGTAAGCAATGTGTTTGTCGTGTGAAGTCGGATCCATATATCGAATCCTCATTCCTATTTCGCTGAAAAGTTTCAAAGCCTTTTCCTGCAATTTAAAAGTGGTTTTTTCTACTTCGCAAATAATATTCGTTTTCCCCTGAAACAAACCTTTTATCGCCGCCGAAGGTCCAGAGAACTCTGTTCCCGCAATTGGATGCGTTGCAATAAAGTTTCTTCTTTTTGGATGACTTGCTACTGCTTCGCAAATTGGTTTTTTAGTCGAACCTACTTCAAAAACAATTGTTTTGTCTCCAACTAAATCCAATACTTTTGGCAAAACCACCAACGCCACATCCACCGGAACCGAAACAATTACGAAATCGGCTTCAGCCAAATCTTCAAAACTTCCTGCCTGATCGATAACGCCTAAATCAATTGCTTCCTGCAAATGTTTTTCGTTATTATCAATTCCAAAAATAGTAGAGTTCGGATGTTTTTCTTTGATGTCCAGCACCATCGAGCCACCAATTAATCCTATTCCTATTACGTATACTTTCATATTTATTTTTATTTTTTGTCATTGCGAGGAAAGAAGCAACCACACTAACAATTGACTCAGCAACTGAGATTGCTTTGTTCCTCGCAATGACTTCTAAAATCGATCAATCGCTTCTTGTACTTTTTCTTCCTTCACACACAACGAGAATCTGATATAACCTTCACCATTACTTCCGAAGATTGTTCCTGGCGTGATAAAAATATGTTTCTCGTATAATATTTCGTCAATGAACTTTTCTGATGATTCGATTCCTTCCGGAAGTTTTGCCCAGACAAAAAGTCCAACTCCTTCTTTATAAACTTCGCAGCCTAATTTTTCAGCTAACTTTTCTGTTAATTCTCTACGGCGTCTGTAAATTTTGTTTTGATCTTCAAACCAGGATTTATCGCAATTTAAAGCTGCGATTGCACCTTTCTGAATTCCGTAGAACATACCGCTGTCCATGTTGCTTTTCACTTTTAGAACTGCATCGATAATTTCAGGTTTTCCTAAAACCATCCCAACTCTCCAGCCAGCCATATTGAAGGTTTTACTAAGCGAATTCAATTCTAAAGCCACTTCTTTTGCGCCTTCGATTTGCAATAAACTCATTGGATTATCATTCAAAACAAAACTATACGGATTATCGTTTACCAATAATATGTTGTGTTTTTTAGCAAAAGCAACCAATTTTTCAAATAACGCTAAACTTCCTCTTGCTCCTGTCGGCATGTGCGGATAGCCCAGCCACATTATTTTTACTTTCGAAAGATCTAGCTTTTCTAAAGCTTCAAAATCCGGCTCCCATTTGTTTTCTTCTTTCAAATCATAATAAACCGGAACCGCTCCAACCAAATTTGTTACCGACGTATAAGTCGGGTAACCGGGATTCGGAATTAAAACGTGATCGCCTTCATTTAAAAAGGCTAACGAAATGTGCATAATTCCTTCTTTTGAACCCATCAAGGGTAAAATCTCATTGTTCGGATTCAATTCAACACCAAATTGATTCTGATAAAAATCGGCCATCCCCTTTCTCAACTCCGGTAATCCCTGATAGCTTTGATAACCATGTCCGTTTTCATCTAAAATTGCGGAAGCAACCGCTTCAATAACTTCTTTTGACGGACTCAAATCAGGGCTTCCGATTCCCATATTGATGATCGATTTTCCTTCAGACTGCAATTGACGAACTTCTCTCAATTTTGATGAGAAGTAGTATTCTTCAACTGTATCTAATCTTTTTGCTGTTGTAATCATTTTTTATTTATTTTTTGCTTTAAGCTTTAGGCCGTAAGCTTTATGCTCTTCTATTTTGACTTTATGACTTTCGACTTTCCAACTTTAAGACTCACTCAAAGGTTTTGTGTTTTTATATTCTCCCAATATTTTAAAATATTCTGCCATTATATTTAATAACGATTTGGCTTTTGCAAAATCTTCGTATTTCTCGAATGTTACGTCTACGAAAAAGGAATATTTCCAAGGTGTTTCAATTTTTGGAAGCGACTGAATTTTCGTCAAGTTCAATTTGCAGTCGCTCATTACATTTAGAACTGCTGCCAAACTTCCTCTTTTGTGATCCAATTCAAATTTGATGGAAGCTCTGTTAATTTCGTTTTCAGGCAAAAATGAATTTTGCTTTTTAATGATCACAAAACGAGTCATATTGTTTTTGATTGTTTGAATTTCCGGTGCAATAATTTCAAGATCATACATTTCTGAAGCCGTTTTGCTTGCTATTGCCGCAATTCCGGTTAATTGTTTTTCCTGAATTCTTCTGGCAGTTTCAGCTGTATCTTTATCTTCAACTAATTTGATATTTGGATATTGTTTTAAGAAATCCATACATTGCAAAATGGCCATTGGATGTGAATGAACTTCTTTTATGTCTTCAATTCTCTGACCTTTTAAAGTCATTAAATTTTGGTGAATGCTTAAATAATGTTCTCCAATGATGTGCAAATTATTCTTATCAATTAAAGCATAATTCGGAATAATTGGTCCCGCAATCGAGTTTTCAATCGCCATAACGGCCTGATCTGTTTTTCCTGAAAGAAGGCTGTCAATTAATTCTTCAAAAGACAAACATTCATCAATTTCCACGTTTTCAGAGAAATACTCTTTCACAACCTGATGATGAAAAGAACCTTTTATACCTTGTATTGCAATTTTAGTTGTCATATATTCAAAAAAAAATCCTGATTTTCATCAGGATTGTATATTAGTTTTATTTGTCTTTTTTAATTTTCTCAAATAACCATAGCACAATCCTTACTTCTACTAAAGAAGAAATAAAAAGAGTTGCTAAAATAAAAACGGTTATTAGACATTTTGTTTGTGTTTTTCAATAAATTCTCTGCGAATGTATAAATTATTTTCACCTCTCCAAAAAAAATATTGCATTTTATGAAACAAAAAGGGATTTCTTAACAAATTCCCTTGCTTTTGTATGATATCATAAAAAATACGGCTTTTTTTTCTAAGGTTCTGAGGAACTGTGTTGCTAAATTTCTGAGTTTATTTGTTTTTTGCCACAAATTAGCACAAATTAATATTATGATTTTAAAATCAAATTTCTCAAATTCTATATTAAAAATTCGTGCTAATTCGTGCAATTCGTGGCCAACTGTTTTAAAACAATCCCGAAACCGGCTTATTCTTAATACCAATTTTAGAATAATCAAAATTCATTTTTTGCTGTAATAATGAGGCGTACACACTTCTAAAGTCAGTTTCATATTTTAAATCGCCATTGTCTAAATCAGATAAATTCGGATTATTACCTAAAATAGTTCCTTTGTTATTTCCTCCAATAATAAACATTGGTGCTGCTGTTCCGTGATCTGTTCCGTTTCCGTTGTCTCTTACTCTTCTTCCAAATTCAGAAAACACAACAATGGTAACATTTTGAAGCAATTGCGCTTGTTTTAAATCCTGATAGAAACTAAATAATGAATCATTCAGGTCGGTTAATTTTCTTTCATGAAGTGCAAGTTGATTATCATGCGTATCAAATCCGCCAAGCGAAGTATAATATACTTTCGAATTCAGATTTCCTTTTATCAATCGGCCAATCCATTCTAGGTTTTTAGACAATTCGGTTTTTGGATAACTAATTTCTGATTTTGATTTTGCCAAAGCTTTCTGAATTTCATCAGATCCTTCTGTAACCGAATTGGCAATTTTTCGAACAAAGTCTAATTGAGGATTATCAGACAATTTTACATTCTCTTCTCTGTCTGATTTTATTTTGAATCGGTTTGGATCTTTTACGGTTATCGAATTTGGTTCCAATCCTTTTAAGGCCAAATTATCAATTGAATCCAGATTTATTCCTGCTGTTGCCTGATGTCCATCGCATTGAAGATCTAAATATCTTCCCAGCCAGCCTTCATTGATATACTTATTAGAATCTGTTGCGGTTTGCCAAATTTCCTGGCTTCTAAAATGAGATCGAATGGGTTCCGGATATCCAACATTCTGAATTACCGTTAAATCTCCGTTTTGCTGCATTTGAGCAAAATCTTTTAGAGAAGGATGAAATGCCATTCCTTTATTTTTTCCGATAACTACATCTTTACTTAAAGCTATTTTAGTTCTCAAATCATAATATAACGGATCTTCATAGGGAATAAAAGTATTTAATCCGTCATTCCCTCCGTTCAACTGAACAAATACAATACACTGCTCCCCAATTACCAAATTGTTTTGCGAACCAAAAGCATGTAAAAAGTCAGGAAGTACAAGCAATCCGCCTGTAAAAGTTCCTGTTAACGTTAGAAAATTTCTTCTGTTCATAGCTGTAGTTTTCTAAATTAATTGATATTCGGGTAACTTAGTAATGTAATTAAAGAGTCTTATTACGGCAAAATTGGCGTGAGCTTCTTTGGGATCAAAATCGTATTTCAGTAATTTTTCCATGTCTTTCTGTATGGAATCATTTACTTTAAATAATAATCTGTCTGATAATTCAGTAATGATGGTTTTATTATTTCCGTCTGAATCAAAAGCTATTTTTACTTCGATTTTTTCGAATTTTGATTTTGGTTTCTCCGTATCGCCAGCCATTGTTTTGATTACTTTTTTCGTAATGCTTCTGCCGCTGCAAAGCAAGTCTGATGTATTATTCCGTTGCAGATAAATTTGAGAAGTCAGCCATGAATTTCCGCCATCCCAACCTTTCACATTTATTTGATTGTATAAATCCATTCCTTGCTGTTTCAGGAAATATACAATCATGGCGTCATCGACAGTTTTCATTTGCAATTCATCAATAAGCTGTAAAATATACACCAACGGATCTTTGATTTTGGTTCCGGAAGTATCTTTAGCATATTCTTCAGTAAAAATTTTGGTTAGCAGCGGTTCTATTTCGAACTTTACTTTTCTGAAATAATCCCCATAATAAACCACCAAATTTTCCGGCGGTTTATCATAAACAAACCATTTTAGAATTTTTCGGGTTATTAAATACGGAATGTTTTTCTGTTCAAAAATAATATCAACTAAATCATCTGCTTTCCAGTTTCCGGTTTTCCCGAAATAGGTTTTATCGCTATTGTCTTCGGCAAATTTTCTGTAAACCGCTCCATCATCTCCTACATTTAATCCGGCTAAGGCTTTTGCACCTTCTTTGATATCGCTTTCGGTGTAATTCCCAATTCCGACTGTGAATAATTCTAATAATTCCCGGCTTAGGTTTTCGTTGATTTTACCTTTTTTATTGTCTCCGTTATCTAAGTATTTCACCATTGCATTCGATTTCAAAATCTGTTTGGTCAGTTGTTTGAAGTTTCCGAAAGCATGTTCGCGCAAAATCATATTGTGTTGGTAAACCCAATAATTAACTTTTACTTTTTGGGAAGTTGAAACAAAATGATTGTGCCAGAAACAGACCATATTTTCGCGTAATGGAAATTCGTCGTTTCGTATTTTGGAAATCCACCATTTTTTAAATTCGATTGCAGAATAAACTTCCCTTTTAAGAAGCTTCTTTTTGGCTTCAGAATCGGCTGTTTTTATAGATTCTCGCAGTTCTTTGAGTTCGATTAATGTTTTGGGATCATCTTCTAAAAAAACCGGAAGTTGTGTGTCAAATTTTGATTCATAGGAATGCTTTAGAAATTTTTCTAATCCTAACTTTTCAATTTTATCAGATTCTTTTCCGGAAAAACCTAACCGTAACGACCAAAGATTGCTTTTTTTCATAACGCAGGAATTTGTTTAGAAATAAGACTTTGTTTTTATTGAAAGGTTTAATTGGAGGTTCTAACATTCTGAGTTGCTAAGGCTCTAAGGTTTAGAAGTCTTTGGTAATAATTTAAAACGAAGGCTTCTAACGAATATTGTCATTCCGAAGAATGAGGAATCTTCGTAAGTAACTCAAATATAAAGTTAAGCCACAAAATAAGGAAGTATTGTGAAGTCCTTCTCTCAAACTTTCCATTACTATTTTTGTCATTATGTTATCTTTTCACATTATTAAAATCTTCTTGAGTTATAAGCTTTTTACTAAGCATAATTCTCAACCAATCTTCGGCTTGCTTTTTAGAAACTTTATCCGTTTTACTAATATCAATTTTTGAAAAATCTTGATAATTTTCTTCTACGTTGTTTTTCTCACAAAAAGCAGAAAAGTAATCAAAATAAGCTCTTTCATAATGATATTTCTCAGCCATAATCATAGAATATACCATTACACTGTCCGTCCTTTGATCAAAACAACAATCTTTAAAACTATAAAAGAGTTCATCATAAGCATCAGTATCTCCATATTTTTTAACTCTATTAATCAAGGTATCATAATTGGTCGTCATAGTACTTATCGTTCTAACCTCATCCTGATTAACTTCATTTAGTTTTTCTTTTTGTATCTGTATATCCTCTATTTTTTCCTTACATGAAAAAATACACAATAAAAAAACTAAGCCTAAAATCTTATTTACCATATTGTTTGAATACTATTTAGCAAAAAAAGCAGCTATCATTACAATAACTGCTTTCTATTAATCTAAAGAATAAAATCTTTTCTCTTTATTCTATCTTCTTTCTTCTAAAAAAAGAATTAAGACCCACACATTTCACAATCTTCAGGACCTGCAGCTTGTGCTTTTAAAAGCATTGCTTTATAATCCTCAATATTGATCTCTTCAGTTTCTGCAACTAAAGCTGGAGCTGTTTCTTCTTTTTTATCGTTGTTTAATGTGAATTTAATCGCATCAACAGCTGATTTTGTTCTTAAATAATACATTCCAGTTTTCAAACCTGATTGCCAAGCATAGAAATGCATAGACGTAAGTTTAGAATAGTTTGCATCTTGCATGAATAAGTTCAATGATTGCGATTGGTCAATGAAATAACCTCTTTGGCGTGACATATCAATAATATCTTTCATCGACATTTCCCAAACCGTTTTATATAGTTCTTTTAAGTCTTGCGGAATCACATCAATATTTTGAACAGATCCGTTATGACGCATAATTTCTTGTTTCAAAGTCTCATTCCACAAACCTCTTTCTACTAAATCATGAAGCAGGTGTTTGTTTACTACAATGAATTCTCCAGACAATACACGACGTGTGTAAATGTTTGATGTATAAGGTTCGAAAGCTTCGTTGTTTCCTAAAATTTGAGAAGTTGAAGCTGTTGGCATTGGCGCAACCAATAATGAGTTACGAACTCCATGTTCCATTACTTCTTTTCTTAATGAAGTCCAGTCCCAACGACCAGATAATTCTTCATCTTTCATTCCCCACATGTTGTATTGGAATTCTCCTTTAGACATTGGAGATCCTTCAAATGTAGAATATGGTCCTTCTTCTTTTGCCATTTCCATAGAAGCGGTTACGGCAGCAAAGTATAAAGTTTCGAAAATTTCCTGATTTAAAGCTTTTGCTTCATCACTTGTAAACGGTAAACGCAACATAATAAAAGCATCTGCTAAACCTTGTACACCTAAACCAACCGGACGGTGACGCAAATTAGAATTTTCAGCTTCTTTTACAGGATAATAATTTCTGTCAATTACTTTGTTCAGGTTACGGGTTACACGTTTTGTAACATTGTAAAGTGCTTCGTGATCAAATTTTCCGTTCTCAATAAACATTGGCAACGAAATAGAAGCCAGGTTACAAACTGCAATTTCATCTTTAGAAGTGTACTCCATAATCTCAGTACACAAGTTTGAGGAACGAATTGTTCCTAAATTCTTGTGGTTCGATTTACGGTTTGCCGCATCTTTGTACAACATATAAGGCGTTCCTGTTTCGATTTGTGATTCAAGGATTTTCTCCCATAATTCACGTGCACGAATGGTTTTTCTACCTTTTCCTCTAAATTCATAATCAAGATACATTGCTTCGAATTCTTCTCCGTAAACATCGTAAAGTCCAGGACATTCGTTCGGGCACATTAAAGTCCATGATGCATCTTCCTGTACGCGTTTCATAAATAAATCTGAAGTCCACATTGCGAAGAATAAATCACGCGCACGCATTTCTTCTTTTCCTGTGTTTTTCTTTAAATCCAAAAATTCAAAGATATCCGCATGCCATGTTTCGATGTAAATCGCAAAACTACCTTTACGTTTTCCACCACCCTGATCTACGTAACGAGCTGTGTCGTTGAATACTCTCAACATTGGCACAATTCCGTTTGAAGTTCCGTTTGTACCACGAATATAAGATCCTGTAGCACGAACGTTATGAATAGAAAGACCAATTCCTCCCGCTGATTGCGAGATTTTAGCCGTTTGTTTTAATGTATCGTAAATACCATCAATACTGTCATCCTGCATTGCCAAAAGGAAACAAGAAGACATTTGTGGTTTTGGAGTTCCTGCATTAAACAACGTTGGTGTTGCATGCGTAAAGAACTTTTTAGACATTAAATCGTACGTTTCGATTACCGATTTTAAATCGTCTAAGTGAATACCAACCGAAACACGCATCAACATATGTTGTGGTCTTTCGACGATTTTTCCGTTTATTTTTAGCAAATACGAACGCTCTAAGGTTTTGAAACCAAAGTAATCGTAATTGAAATCTCTTGTATAAATGATATGAGAATCAAGAAAAGCTGCGTTTTCCTGAATTACTTTAAATACTTCATCCGAAAGTAATGGCGCTTCTTGTCCGTTTCTTGGATTTACGTAATTGTACATATCTTTCATCGTTTCTGAAAACGACTTTTTAGTATTAGAGTGTAGGTTTGAAATTGCCACACGAGCTGCCAATTGCGCATAATCAGGATGTGCAATAGTCATAGATGCCGCCGTTTCTGCTGCAAGATTATCAAGTTCAGAAGTAGAAACTCCGTCATACAATCCTTCAATAACTCTCATGGCTACCTTAACAGGATCTACAAGCTCATTAAGCCCGTAACACAATTTTTTGATTCTTTCTGTAATCTTATCAAACATTACGGGCTCTTTGTGGCCATCTCTTTTTACTACATACATAAGCTTACTTTATTTTAGTTATTGAAAAAATGAAAGTCTCTAGAAAACGAATTCCAGTACTTAAACATTGTGTGTTTTTTAATTATTTTTTGAGAATTACAGCATTCTCAATAGCTACCCTGTTCAAATCTGAAATCAGATCGAAAATGTGTCAAAAATTATTGAATCTACGATTTGGGAAAAGAGATTCTGAAATGTTTTTTATTGTAAAATCTTAATCTTCTTTTAGTGTTTATTTGGGGTAAAACACTAAATATTATGTTGTCTAAAAATCTGCATCGAATGAAATTTTCTGAGCATCACTATCTGTGTTCATCACACCTGATTTTTGATACTCGGCAACACGTTTTTCAAAGAAATTAGTTTTTCCCTGAAGAGAAATCATATCCATGAAATCAAACGGATTCGCTGATCCATAAACACGCTCGCAACCTAATTCTACTAATAATCTATCAGCAACAAATTCCAGATATTGCGTCATTAAAACAGCATTCATTCCAATTAAGCTTACCGGAAGAGATTCTGTTACAAACTCTCTTTCAATATCTAAAGCGTTAACAATGATTTCTTTAATTCTGTCTTTTGGAACTTTGTTAATCAAGTGATGATTATGCAAGTGTACTGCAAAATCACAATGTACGCCTTCGTCACGGGAAATCAACTCATTAGAGAATGTCAAACCTGGCATTAATCCGCGTTTTTTCAACCAATAAATAGAACAAAAAGCACCAGAGAAAAAGATTCCCTCGACGGCAGCAAAAGCAATTAGTCTTTCTGCAAACGAATCAGAATCAATCCATTTTAGAGCCCAGTCTGCTTTTTTCTTAATTGCAGGAAAAACTTCCAAAGCATTAAACAATTCTGCTTTTTCTGCTTCATCTTTCACGTAAGTGTCAATCAATAATGAATAGGTTTCACTGTGAATGTTTTCCATCATGATCTGAAATCCGTAGAAAAACTTCGCCTCGGCATATTGCACTTCGTTAACAAAGTTCTCAGCAAGGTTTTCATTTACGATTCCGTCAGAAGCTGCGAAAAAAGCTAAAATATGTTTGATAAAATATCTTTCGTCATCACTCAATTTATTATTCCAGTCTGTCAAGTCTTGATGCAAATCAATTTCTTCAGCAGTCCAAAAACTAGCTTCCATCTTCTTGTACCATTCCCAAATATCATGATGTTTGATAGGAAAAATAACGAAACGATTCTTGTTTTCTTGTAAAATTGGTTCGACTTGTGACATGCTATTTTGTTTAATTTTTGTGGTGAATTTTTTCTTATTCAGAACGATTACAAAGATTGTCATTTATCGCCAAAAATAAAAGCCAAACTTATTCACAATCGGACGTAGTTTTTAACAAAGGAAGAAAAGGGAATATTTTTCGGACAATAATTAATTTATTGTAAATGAGCAATTTAATATTATCATCTACACCTTAAGACATCTATAAAATAGACTCTTTTTAAAACAAAAGCAAGAAAATTTTAATGTTTTTAAAAGTTTTTTTGAATGCCTTTTTGATTTTTTTAAGTGCATTTTTCACACTTTCCAGCAATGGTAATGGCTACCGAATTTTTATGAATTTTTTAGTTCTTGGGCAACTTTTTCAAGCTCCAAATACCAGTCTTCGCCAAAGCGACGAATCAAGGCTTCTTTAACAAATTTATAAACGGGAACTTCTAATTCTTTACCTAAAGAACAGGCATCATCACAAATTTCCCATTTGTCATAATTCACCGCAGCGAACTCTGTAAAATCTTTTACACGAATTGGATATAAATGACAAGAAACCGGTTTTTTCCAATCTACAATTCCTTGATTGTATGCTTGCTCAATTCCGCAAAGTGCTGTTTTTCCGTCAAAAATAACATAAGCACAATCTTTTTCGTCGATAAGCGGCGTTTCAAGATCGCCATCAGTTCCTTTTACCCAGGTTCCTTGCGCTTCGATTGCTGCAATTCCCTCTTTGCGTAAAAATGGTTTTACTTTTGGGTAAATTTCTTCCATGATTTTAGTCTCTGCTTCACTTAATGGTGCGCCGGCATCTCCGTCAACACAGCAAGCTCCTTTACAAGCTGACAAGTTGCACACAAATTCTTTTTCAAGAATATCTTCTGAAATAATGGTTTTACCTAATTGAAACATGATAATAAAATACTGAAATTTATAAAATGCAAAGATAGTCAAAGAAAGCAGATAAAATACGGTATAGTTTAACTACTAAGTGGCTTGAGAATTTACCGCAAAGAGCTCAAAGATTTTTCTCAAAGATTCGCAAAGATTTTAAATTAGAAAGTAATATAATATTTCCAAAGTTCACAAAGCTTTACAGAATATACAATCTCAAAATCTGCTTAGATCTGCCAAATCTGCGTGAAAATAATTTACCACAAAAAGCGCAAAGCTTTTTAGCCACAGATTAACCGATACAACTTTGTAAACTTTTTTTAGGTGTTGTTTTGCAAGCTTTGCTGATCAACTTTGCGAATCTTACGAAAAATCTTTGTGCTACTCTGCGGTAAAATCCTAACATCACCTGCAAATATGTAAAGCAAACAACTATTTGTTATAAAAATCATTATTTTAGTCAATAATACGTGTTTTTATAACAAAAATACTTCATGACCTATATAATATAAAAAAGCCCTAACTTTATTATCTACTTTTGCACATCTTTTAATCTATAAATTAAAAAACATGTTAGAGATTGATTTTAAAGAAATTATAACTGTTGGAATGGTACTTTTTGCTGTAATTGATATTGTAGGTTCTATTCCTATTATTGTGAATTTAAGAGCTAAAGTGGGGCACATCGAATCTGAAAAGGCTTCGATCGTAGCCGGAATGATTATGATTGTTTTTCTCTTTGTTGGAGAAGGCTTCCTTAATCTTATAGGTATAGATGTTCATTCGTTTGCCGTTGCAGGTTCTTTTGTATTATTTTTTCTGGCTTTGGAGATGATTTTAGGAATTAGAATTTACCGTGACGAAGAACCGGGATCTGCTTCTATTGTTCCTTTGGCTTTTCCATTAATTGCCGGTGCGGGAACTATGACGACTTTACTTTCGCTTCGATCTCAATTTCATACCATTAATATTATAATCGCTATTCTTCTAAATATCATATTGGTATATGTTGTTTTGAAATCTTCTAAAAAAATCGAAACTTTATTAGGAGAAAACGGACTTGGCGTTGTTCGCAAAACGTTTGGTGTGATACTTTTAGCAATTGCTGTTAAATTATTCGCTGCTAATGTTAAAGGTTTGTTTGTCTAACATTTAATTTTATAAATTTACCCTCTATAAAATAGAATTATAATGTTTAGCTGTGTTTTTCACAGGAAAGACTTTAGATTATTATTTTAGACAAACAAAACAGCCATATGAAAATTTTCACTTCAATCTTAGTGCTTCTAGCATTAGCTTTAATCGTTTTTAATATTACGTTGCTAGACTTTAAAAACCCTTTTCAAGGTGACAGTGTGGTAGCTTTTATTGGAATCGCAGCTTCTTTTTGTGCCGTTTTGATTCTTTTAATTTTTAGAATTTCAAAAAGAATCGAAGAAAAAACAAACGGTCGATAATATGTTCGACGTTTTAATTATTGGCGGAGGCGTATCAGGCATGTCTTGTGCACTCATTTTAGGATCCGCTAAAAACAAAGCCTTTGTCGCCGATAAAAAAATCGGGATTTTTACACATCAAAAAAATTCTTCTTTACAGGAAGCAATTTTCCACAATGCTTATGGTATAACTCCAGGTAAACTAGGCCCTGATTTACTTATAGAAAGTACACAGGATTTAGCGCTGACTTATCCGCATATTCATCAAATATCAAATGAGAAGGTAATAAAAGTTGAGGGTGCTTATCCTGAATTTACTGTTGTTACCAACAAAAACTCATACCAAACTAAAAGTATCGTTATCGGAATTGGTTCTGCGAATACTTTTGATATTGAAGGTTTAATGCAATATATTGAACCTCACAAAAAAGCTTTACCGGAAAAACAGCGTATTCAGCTTAAAAACGACGATCATAAAGTAGCTGATGGCATTTATGTTATTGGAACTTTAGCCGGCTGGAGAAGTCAATTGGCTATTGCTGCAGGAAGTGGCGCTGCGGTTGCTACAGATATTCTTACTTTATGGAATAACGGCGTTCAAACGCATTCGCACGATAGCATTCGATAAAATTATTAAACCATATAAGCTATATAAGTCAATATAAATGCTTACGCAATATATTAAATGGACTTATATAGCTTATATGGTTTAATTTAATGAGTTTTTATTTTACCGAAACAATTTGTGTTACTTTGATATGTTTTTCATCATCGGTTTTCCAGATTTCTCCTTTTAATGAAACTACATCTCCAATTTTTAATTGTTTGTAATTTTGAGGTCCGCCTACATTTACAATACTGATGATTGCAAAATAAACTTCTTTAGTATCTGTGGTAACTTTGGCAGTGTAACCATCTTTTCCTGATTCTATCGAATCTACTTTACCTGTAACTGAATTGTTATTATCTTTCATACCTGCGCAAGAAATTACAAAAGCCATCAAAATTGCAAGAAGACTTAATCTTTTTAAATTTTTCATATTTTATGTTTATTTAACCGCAATGCTAACTCAGATTTATATAAAGGTAGCAACGATTTATTATTTAATTATACTGCAAAGTAATCAAGTTTTATACCAGATTCGTTACATTATATTTTAAAAAATTATTATTATTTCTTTGAATTTGTAACTGCCTTAATCATAGCGTCATCCTTCAAGACAACATCATAATAATATAATTCGCCATATAGTTGGCGGGCAAATTCTGCAGTAATATATCTATTAACCAAAGCTTTTGTGTGATCTAATTTTAAATCTAAACCAGCTAATAGAATGTAGTTTTTGAATTTTTTAAAGTAAACATCTGAATTTTTCATCTTCGCTAAAAATTCATTAAAATGAAGTTCTGCAAAAGTATTTCTGTTTTTATCCAGTTCTTCAAAAACAAAATGACCAACGATTCCGGTTTGCAACAGATAAGCCACATTCTCGTTTCCGTGCTCAGCTTCCATTGGTACAAAAACATCCGGAACAATTCCACCGCCACCGTAAACAATTCTTCCTTTTGGTGTTTTAAATTTCAAAGAATCAGCAACTTTTATACTGTCTTTTGCATAAAGTTCTCCAGATTTAATACGATCTTCAGATTCTTTATAATATTCTTCGTTGCCTTTTGTATAGGGTTTTTGAATTGATCTTCCGGTTGGTGTGTAATATCTTGCGACTGTAAGTCTTACGGCAGAACCGTCATTAAAATCCATTTCGCGCTGTACTAAACCTTTTCCAAAAGAACGACGTCCAACAATAGTTCCGCGATCGTTATCCTGAATCGCTCCGGCTAAAATCTCACTTGCCGATGCGCTATTTTCATTAATTAAAACATACAATTTCCCGGTTTCAAAACCTCCGCTTTTGGTTGCGTATGTTTTATCTGTCGTTCCGTTTTTATTTTTTGTAAAAACAATTAGCTGCTTGTCTCTTAGAAACTCATCAGCGATAGCTATAGCTTCTTCCATATAACCGCCGCCATTGTCCCGAAGATCGACTACTAATGATTGAATTCCTTTTTGTTTTAATCTTGCTAAACCTGTTTTGAATTCATTAAAAGTTGTTTCGGCAAAACGATTTATTTTGATGTAACCTGTTTTATTATCAATTAATAAAGAAGCATCAACACTTTTTAGCGGAATCACATCTCTTTTTATTTTAAACTTAAGTTTCTTTTGTTCTGATTTTCTAAAAACCGTTAGTTCAATTTCAGAACCTTTTATTCCTTTCAATTTTGAAAACAAACTATCTGAAGGTAATTTTCGCCCGAACAATTTCGTTTTTCCGGCAAATAGAATTCGGTCTCCTGATTTTAATCCGGCTTTCGCCGAAGGACCATTTTCAACCGGCCTGATAATGGCCACAGAATCGCGGTACATATAAAAATTAATTCCGATTCCCACAAAATCTCCTTTCATGCTTTCGGCAACTTCGGCTTGTTCGCTTGGCGGAATATAAACGGAATGCGGATCTAATTTTGACAGAATATTATCTACGGTAAGATTTACAATAGAGTCTGTATTGACATTGTCAACATATTCATTGTTGATGAAATCGATAAGTTTATTTAGTTTGGTTTTCGAACTGTTTTTAGCCAAAAGCTGCTCATCTGCAGGAGCATTCATCATGCTTCCGAGAACTGTGCCAAGAGCAAAGGTTGCTCCTATAACTATGGGTAAATATGTTGAATTAAATTTCATTATTCTTCTAAAACAGGAATATGCTCGACTTCAATACCTGCTTTTATTAAAAACTGAATTCCTGAGTCGTCACGATAACCATCCTGATACACTACTCTTTTTATTCCGGACTGATGTATCAATTTACTGCATTCCTTGCAAGGCGAAAGTGTAATATACAACGTGGCTCCTTCGCAGGATTGTGTTGAGCGGGCTACTTTTAAGATTGCATTGGCCTCGGCATGCAAAACGTCCCAGCGTGTTAATCCTTCTTCGTCTTCGCAGCAATTTTCAAATCCTGATGGCGTACCGTTGTATCCGTCAGAAATAATCATTCTGTCTTTTACAATAATCGCGCCCACTTGTTTACGTTTGCAATACGAGAGCAAACTCCATTCTTTTGCAATTCGAAGATACGCTTTATCGTATTTGTTTAATTTTTTTACTTCCATTTAATTTATCTGTTCCAAATAGGGCTTTCTACAATCATCGGAATAACAACTCCAACTATAAAAGCCGACATTACAAGTGCCCAATCGCGTTTTGAAAAACGAAATACGGTTTGTACTATATATGATAGCACTAAAACTACAAAAACCACCACGATTTGTGCGGCTTCAATCCCTAATGCAAATTCCCCTAAAGGTACTAATTTTGATGTTGCTGAACCTCCCAAAATAGTCTTAAAATAATTTGAGAATCCAAGTCCGTGAATAATTCCAAAAAACAAGGTTACGAAGAATATCAGATTCAAACCATCATTTTTAGCTGCTTTTCCTGCTGTAAAGAGATGATAAAAAGCGGTTATTAAGATTGTAATGGGAATTAAAAACTCAACAAGGCTTACTTTTACGGCAACGATTCCAAAAACAGAAAGCAATAAAGCCAAAGTATGTCCAATTGTAAAAACAGAAACCAAAAGCAAAATGCGTTTCCAGTCTTTAAAGGTGTACGGAACTGTTAATGCGATTAAAAAAAGAACGTGATCGTAAGCGTGAATATCTAAAACGTGCTTTAATCCTATCTGAAAATAAATCCAAAATTCTGACATAGGTAAAATGGTATTAATTGATTAAGGGGTTGTAAACTTACGATTAATTTTGAAAATTAAAGAAACCCCGATATTAAATCAACGCAGAAAAATAAGTTAAATTTTATGAGAAAATTAAAATTAATAATTTAAAATAAGATTTATATTTGCGTGATAAAAAACTCTATAATTATGTCATTTTCAGATTTATTCGATAGCGAATTCAAACAAAGAAACAAAGGTCACTTTTCAGCTATTGTTCGTGTAGCTTTAGCAGACGGCGTAGTGCATCCTGAAGAAAAAAGTTTCTTGGATAAATTAGCTTCACGTTTAGAAATTTCAGAGACTGAATACGAAGAAATTCTTAACGATCCTTTAAAATACCCAATTAACCCGCCTTATTTACACGTTCAGCGCTTAGAGCGTTTATACGATTTAACGAGAATGGTACATGTAGATCACCATTTAGAAGATCAGCAGGAAGTAATGTTAAGAAAATTAGGAATTGCTTTAGGTTTTACGCCAAGCAACGTAAATTATATCATAGCAAAAGCATTATCATTAGTAGATAAAAAAGTAGATGCAGACACTTTTGTTTACGAAATGCAACATATGCATAAATAAAAAAAAGCTCCTTAATTGGAGCTTTTTTTTTTGATATTACCATTAAGATATTAAGATTCATTAAGGCTAAAAACTTAATTTTACTTACTCTCTTAATGGTGAAATTATTTTTGTTATTGTGCCTCCGCCATAAATTGCTCCGCTTTTTCGACCATATTATAACTTCCACAGAAAAACGGAACTCTTTCGTGCAATTCAGTTGGCTGGATTTCCATAATTCTTCCAAAACCGTCTGTTGCTTTTCCGCCTGCCTGTTCTGCAATAAAAGCCATTGGATTACATTCGTACAATAAACGTAATTTTCCTTTTGGTGCTTTTGAACTCGTTGGATATAAATAAATTCCGCCTTTGATCATATTTCTATGAAAATCAGAAACCAGACTTCCGATATATCTTGAAGTATAAGGTCTGTCTTCTTCTTCGCGCTGACAATATTTTATGTAGTTTTTTACGCCTTGCGGAAAATGCACATAATTTCCTTCGTTTACCGAATAAATATGTCCGTCTTTCGGGAATGTCATATTCGGATGTGAAAGATAAAATGTTCCGATTGCCGGATTTAACGTAAATCCGTTTACACCGTGTCCTGTTGTATACACCAACATTGTCGAAGTTCCGTAAATTACATAACCTGCCGCCACCTGATTAATTCCGGGCTGTAGAAAATCTTCACTTGTAACCGGAGTTCCAATTGGTGTAATTCTTCTAAAAACCGAAAAAATAGTTCCAAGAGAAACATTCACATCAATATTAGACGAGCCGTCAAGCGGATCCATTAAAATGACATATTTGTTATTATTACTGTTGTCGCTCCCCTTGACAGTAATAAATTCGTCATTTTCTTCCGAAGCAATTCCACAGACAATCTCACGGTTTATTAACGTCTGGATAAATACTTCGTTGGCATACACATCTAATTTTTGCTGGTCTTCTCCCTGAATATTTTGCTCGCCGGCAGCGCCAATAATATCCACCAATCCGGCTTTGTTTACTTTATAGTTTACAACCTTGGCTGCCAAACGTATAGAGTTGATAATTCGGGAAAGCTCTCCCGACGAATACTGAAATGCTTTTTGGTTCTCAATAATAAACTCTCCTAGTGTTTTATTGCGTTCTTCCATTACTATATCGTTGTAGTTTTAATTTTAAGTCACAAATATCGTTTTTTTTGTGAGAATGGTTTAAAAATTATTTCGTTAGTTTGCCACTATTGTATATTTGCTAATTAAAGCTGAAAATATTGCATAAAAAAATACATATTTAGCTAATAACTGATTAATAATAAGAATATAGGAAATTGCCTTTTTTAAAATCTTCTGTGTTAAACAGACGCATTGCAAAAGAAAAAAGTCAACATATAACAAAAAATAATTACTGTAATATATGAATATTAGAAAAGGAAATCCCGAAGACATGAAAGCCGTTTTGGGGTTAATACAAGAACTGGCAATATTCGAAAAAGAACCTGAAGCAGTTGTTATAACAGAAGCTGATCTGGTTCGGGATGGTTTTGGTGAAAAACCTTTGTTTCATGTTTTTGTTGCAGAACTTGAAAAAGAAATTGTAGGAATTGCACTTTATTATTACCGCTACTCTACCTGGAAAGGAAAAACGATTCATCTTGAAGATTTAATAGTGAAAGAAAAAATGCGCGGTACTGGTTTAGGATCTGCACTTTATGCTGAAATCATGAAACAGGGAAAAAGAGATAATGTTCGAAGAGTAGAATGGAATGTTCTCGACTGGAATACGCCGGCTGTAAAATTCTACGAAAATTCAGGAGCAAAAATCCTTCAAGGCTGGCAAGTTGTACAAATGGACGAAGCTGGGATTAACTCTTTTCTGGAGAAATTATAAAATATATATTTTGCCACGAATTCCACTAATTGGCGCGAATTAATTGGTGAAAATTAGTGGAATTCGTGGCAAAAAAACATAAGGGAATACTTGATTTCATTCAATCTGAAATCTAAAATTAAAAATCTAAAATTAAAAATGAGAGTATTTAAATTTGGTGGTGCATCGGTAAAAGATGCTGAAGGAATTAGAAACGTATACGACGTTTTACAAAAAGTGGGTTATGAAGATGTGATTTTAGTCGTTTCGGCAATGGGGAAAACCACAAATGCTCTTGAGGTTGTTATCAAGAATTATTTTGATAAACCGGCAGAGTTAAATTCATCTGTACAGGAAATTAAAAAATATCACAATCAAATAATAATGGATTTATTTGATGATGAAAAACACGCTGTTTTTACTGCTGTAAAAGAGCAGTTTTCTGAATTAGAATATTTCCTGGCGCACAATAAATCGCCAAATTATAATTTTGTGTACGACCAGATTGTAAGTTTTGGAGAATTGATTTCGACTACAATTTTAAGTCATTTTATGAATTTTAGTGGCATTAAAACACACTGGCTGGATGTTCGTAATTTCATTAAAACCAATGCAAACTACAGAGATGCAGAAGTAGATTGGGAAACAACGCAACAACTTATCAGTAAAAATGTTCCTAGAAAAACATTAAATATCACACAAGGATTTTTAGGTGCTGACGAAAATAATTTCACTACAACTTTAGGCCGTGAAGGTTCTGACTATACGGCGGGAATTTTTGCGTATTGCTTAAATGCCGAAAGCGTAACCATCTGGAAAGACGTTCCCGGAGTTATGAATGCCGATCCGCGCTATTTTGAAAATGCGAGTTTGCTAAACCAAATTTCGTATCGTGAAGCTATCGAATTGGCTTTCTACGGCGCGACGGTTATTCACCCAAAAACGTTACAGCCTTTGCAGAAAAAAGAAATTCCGTTATACGTAAAATCGTTTATCAACCCGTTATTAAAAGGAACTTGTGTTTCTAAAGGTGTCGATTTAGAACCGCAATATCCGTGTTTTATTGTAAAAAGAAACCAGTTATTGATTTCGCTTTCGTCTATAGATTTCTCTTTTATTATGGAGGAAAATATCAGCGAGATTTTTGCTTTGTTTCATGAATTTAAAATCAAAGTAAACTTAATTCAGAATTCTGCTATTAGTTTTTCTGTTTGTGTAGAAGATAAGTTTGAAAATTTCAATGACTTGAATGCGATTCTTTCGAAAAAATTCAAAGTAGATTATAGCGAAAATGTGACTTTGTACACGATTCGCCATTTTACAGAAAATGCCGCACAAACGGTCGAAGAAAACAAAGCTGTTTTGCTTAAACAAGTAAGCCGTGAAACAATGCAAATTGTTACTAAAGAGATTAACTAAATCTTCTTTATAAGTTAATTATACAATTCAAATATATTTAAGAAAGGCTTCGCTGATTGGCGAGGCCTTTCTTTTTTAGTTTTTGCCTTTATTTAAATGGCTAATTATGTTTTTTAGATCTTCAATCTGCAATTCATATTGTTTTATTTTTTTATAAATACGGATTGTTTCATTTTCTGTTAAATTTTCTTCGTTTACCAAATTTTCATAGAGCGAAGGCATCCAGTCTCTTTTCACCAAATCTTCCGGATTTATTTCAAACACTTCACAGATTTTAGTAAAATGATTGGCCCACGAAGTACTTTCTCCGCGTTCCATTCGGGCATAAGCAGAATTTGAAATGCATAAAAATCAGCTGCCTGTTCTTGCGAGAGATTTTTGGCTTTGCGCAAGTGTTTTAGTTTATTTCCTATAATAATGTTCATATCTAAAATTTAAACATTATAAACGTAAGAAATATTCTATAAAAAAGCAATTCGCAAATAATTATTTTATCTTTTTTAAATTAGCTATCTCGCTCTATTATTCTCGCTTTGTTCAATGTCTGTTTTCTTATAAGCCTCAAAATTTACCAATTATAAATACTACTTTTGGCTTTTCAGAGTTACAATCCTTATGTTGAAAAAATTACTGTTTTTTACGGTGCTTATTTGGTTTTCTGGTCTTCAGGCTCAGGAAACGGAATCATCGTATCAAACCAAAAAAGTAATTGCAACGCGAGACACAATTCACCTTGAAAAATTCAGTATTAATTCGAGTTTTTTCGAGCTTTTAAATTCACGTAACGAACCAGTCGATTCTACTTTTTATAAAATCGATTTTCAAAAAGGAACTTTACTTTTAAATGAAAAATTCAATGTTGCTTCTGATACTTTAATTGTCAATTATTTAAGATATCCTGATTTCATAACGAAAGAATACGGAATTTACAATGAAAGCCAGGTTGTGAGTAATGATGTTGGAACGGAGAAATTATACAAACTTGAAAACGCCAATGCTAAAAAAGTCACTCCGTTTGATGGTTTAAATACTTCCGGAAGCATTACGCGAGGCGTAACAGTTGGAAACAATCAGAATACGGTTTTAAATTCAAATTTAGATCTTCAGATTACAGGAAAAATATCTGATAAAGTGAGTTTACGGGCTTCACTTCAGGACAGTAATATTCCGTTGCAGGATGGCGGTTATTCGCAAAAGCTGGATCAGTTTGATAATATTTTTATGGAACTTTTTAGCGATGACTGGAACATCCGCGCAGGCGATGTGTTTTTAGAAAACCGGAAAACACAATTCCTGAATTTCAATAAAAAAGTTCAGGGACTTTCGACAAGTGTTGATTTTGATACAGAGGAGAGTAAAACCAATGTTTTTGCATCGGTTGCTTTTGTAAAGGGACAATATGCCAAAAGTACTTTTACAGGTCAGGAAGGCAATCAGGGCCCGTATAAATTGAAAGGCCAAAACGGAGAATTGTATGTTCTGGTTATTTCAGGTTCTGAGCGTGTTTATGTAAATGGCGTTTTGCTGAAACGTGGCGAAAACAACGATTATGTTATTGATTACAATGCCGGTGAAATTGTTTTTACATCGCTTTTTACAATTACTTCTGAAATGCGTATTTCTATTGAATATCAATATTCTGAAAGAAATTATAACCGAATGGTTACGTACGCCGGCGCAACGCACGAGAATAAAAACTGGAGTTTTGGTGGTTATTTGTATTCTGAAAATGATTTAAAAAACCAGCCTCTGCAACAAAATCTTTCTAAAGATCAGGTTCAGCTTTTAAGTCAGGCAGGAGACGATCAAAATTTAATGGTGGCGCCTTCTGCTTATGAAGAGGCTTACGCTGATAAAAAGATTTTGTATAAAAAAATCCTTCTCAATTCGGTTGATGTTTATGAATATTCGAATGTTCCTACTGATGTTTTATACAATGTAAAGTTTAGTCTTGTTGGCAATAATCTTGGGAATTACATCATTCAAAACAATAATTCTGTCGAACGTATTTACGAATATGTTGCGCCTGTAAATGGTGTTTTGCAGGGAAATTACGAACCAATTGTAAAACTCGTTGCACCAATAAAAATTCAGGTTGCTACTTTTTTAGGAAAATACAATCCGAATAAAAAAACGTTGATCGATTTTGAAATCGCAATGAGCAACAACGATCTCAATTCATTTTCTAAGATTGATGATTCTAATAATGACGGAATTGCTGTTAAAACCAACATTAAAAAACGTCTTTTTACGAGAGACTGGACTTTAGATGGTTTTGCCAATTATCAGTTTGTGCAGAAAGATTTTAGATCTGTAGAACGTTTGTATAATATTGAATTTAATCGGGATTGGAATTTAAACACAACACTTCTGGGCAATCAGAGTTTGTTGGTTACAGGACTAAATTTTGATTTATTTTCGAAAAAAGAAACTTCGAATATTGGTTTGTTTACGTACCAATTTGAGAAATTAGATTTTACCGAAAGTTATTCAGGATCAAGACATACAGCAAATGCTTTTTTTAAATTGAATAAATGGACGATTCAAAATCAGGGAAGTTTTTTAAATACGGATGCTACAAATTCTACTTCAAAATTTATTCGGAATTTAGCCAAAACCAAATATCATTTCGGTAAAAACTGGGTTGGCGGTAGTATTCAGATCGAAGATAACCAGGAAAAAGATAAAGTTACGAACCAGTTTTCGGCCTTGAGCCAGAGATTTTCAGAATATGGAGTTTTTGTTGGCCGTGGCGACAGTACCAAAGTTTTTGTAGAATTGGGTTACTTACAACGTCGCAACGACAGTTTGCAAAATGGTTTGCTGCAACATGTAAACGATTCTAAAATGTATGTTTTGAAATCGAAACTGATCCAGAATAAAAAAACAGATCTGGCGGTTTATGCCAGTTATCGAACTTTAAATTTTACGGATGTTTCGCGTAAAAATGAGCCTTCATTAAATTCGAGAATTCTATACAACGACCGATTTTTTAATCAGTTTATGCAAATAGGAACGGCTTACGAAACGAGTTCAGGAACTATTGCGCAACAGGAATTTACATATATCGAAGTACCAACCGGACAAGGTGTTTATACCTGGAATGATTATAACGGCAACGGAATTCAGGAATTGGAAGAGTTTGAAGTTGCTCCTTTTCCGGATCAGGCGAAGTTTATTAGAATCTTTTTACCGAATCAGATTTATATTAAAACCAATCAAAATAAATTTTCACAATCGGTTACACTGAATCCGTTGCAATGGCAAAATAAAACGGGTTTTAAAAAAGTGGCTTCATATTTTTACAATCAGACTTCGTTTATTATGGACCGAAAGGTAAAAAGTGATGGCGATCGTTTAGAGCTGAATCCGTTTAGTTCTTCTGAAGAAAATGTTTTGGGACTGAACTCGAGTTTCAGAAACAGTTTATATTATAATCGTGGAAAACAGAAACATTCCGTAACGTATTCTTACCTTATTAATAAAGGAAAAAATCTGCTTTCGATCGGGTCTCAAAATGTCACTAATAATTCGCATCAATTACAGTATACACATTTGTATCAAAAAAGCTGGTTGTTCAATTTCTTTACCAAAATAATAAAAACAAATTTGGTTTCTGAAGATTTTACAGAGAAGAATTATGATTTGGAAGGGTATCAAATTGCACCAAAAATCAGTTATTTGTTTTCGAAAAACACGAGTCTGGATTTCTTTTATGAATTGCAAAACAAGAAAAACCAGATTGGAAATTTTGAAACTTTAGAACAAAATCGCCTTGGAACTTCTTTCTCGTATGCGGGAGATAAAAAAGTAACGGTGAATGGTGAGTTTTCTTTTTATGAAAATAAGTTTGACGGAAATGAATTTTCATCGGTAGGATTTCAGATGCTGGAAGGGCTTCAGGCGGGACAAAATTTAGTATGGAAATTGCTTTTACAGAAGAACATCACGCAGTTTTTAGATGTGAATTTGAATTATCAGGGACGAAAAAGTGAAACTGGAAAAACGGTTCATACGGGTAATGTTCAGCTTCGCGCGTATTTTTAACTTCCTGCGAAAAACATTACAATAAATTGATTATTTTTAATTGAAATTTTTAATCTCGAAAACTATGAAAAAATTATTAATGCTTTGTTTTATGATTGTTTTATCAAGTAATTTTTACGCGCAGGAAACAACAAAAACAACTAAAGAGAAAACCGAAACTGCTGCTGCTAAAAAGAAAAAAGCTGCTGCTGAAAAAGAGGCCACAGACGCAAAAAAAGAAGCTGCAAAAGCTAAAAAAGCGGCAAAAGAAGCTAGTGATGCATCAGGAAAAGCAACAACCGAAGCAGCAAAAAAGAAAAGCGATGCTGCAAAAGCAAAAAGAGAAGCTAAGGCTGAAAGCACAAAAGCAGATGTAAAGAAAACGGAAGCAAAAGCTGCGGATACAAAAGCAAAAGCATTGAAAGATGGGACTGCAACTAAAAAATCAACAGCAAAATCTTTGAAGGAAACGACAGAAAAAGCTCCAAAAGTGGCTGATAAAGTTACCGGAGAATACAACGGAAAAAAGGTGTATACGGGACCAAAAGGTGGAAAGTATTACATTAATAAAAACGGAAACAAGACTTATATTCAGGATTAAAATAGAACAAATCATTATATAAAAGGAACTGTTACTAGTTCCTTTTTTTGTTTCTGAGCCTCTCAAAAGCCATTTAGCAGTTAACATACAAATAACTTTGAGTAAAAAATTCTAATGTTATTTAAATCTTTTAACTGAAAAACGAGACTTTACATTGAATATAGAGTTAATAATTTAGTAATATGTCCGAAATAACACCAAAAACATATTTCTCTATCTTCGTTTCAAAAAGCGTTACACTATGAGCATTGAATATTCTGCGAATAAAACTATATTAATTGCTCCGTTAAACTGGGGACTTGGCCATGCTACAAGATGTATCCCAATAATTAAGGCGCTTCAGGAAAATAATTATATTCCGATAATCGCTTCTGACGGTATTGCATTGGCTTTATTACGAAAAGAATTTCCATACATACAAACTTTAGAATTGCCATCTTATCATATTGAATATGCTAAAAATGGCAAAAACTTCAAATGGAAACTGATCAAAAATTTGCCTAAAATGATTACGGCAATTTTAGATGAGAAAAAAATGGTGAATTCGTGGATTAAAAAACACGGAATCGACGGTATTATTTCAGACAATCGATTGGGTGTTTTCAGCAGAAAAATCCCTTCTGTATTTATGACTCATCAATTGAATGTAATGACGGGAAACACCACTTGGTTTACCAGTAAATGCCATCAACATATTATAAAAAAATATTCAGAATGCTGGATTCCTGATACGAATGACACTGTAAACTTAACGGGCGAATTAGGTCATCTAAAAACGAATCATTTAAACTTAAAATATATTGGTCCTTTGAGCAGAATGCGTAAAAAGGAAACTACAAAACTGTATGATTTAATGATTATTCTTTCGGGACCTGAACCGCAACGTACGTATTTGGAAGAAAAATTAAAAGAAGAAATTGTTCGTTATGAAGGTAAAGTTGTTTTTGTAAAAGGGGTTGTTGAAAAAGACCAAACAAAACTGGAATCAGGAAATGTTACGTATTACAATTTCATGAATTCAAAACAATTAGAGCAAACCTTCAACGAAAGTGATTTGGTTTTGTGCCGTTCCGGATATACAACTGTTATGGATTTAGCCAAATTGGGCAAAAAAGCTTTTTTTATACCGACTCCGGGACAATACGAACAGGAATATCTTGCCATAAAACTTCAGGATGAAAACCTTGTTCCGTATGCATTACAGGACGATTTCAAGATTGAAGATCTTTCAAAAGTAAAATCGTTTAAAGGTTTGTCTCAATTTGATGATGAAATAGACTGGGATTCGTTATTTAAGGTTTTTGAAGAATAATATTAGAAGTTAAACTGCGCTTGCAATCGCAATAAATTTCCTTGTTGCCTGTTGATTGGAAGCGCACTGTCTTCAAAAGTTCTGTCGGCAATAACATATTCTGCCGTAAGTTCGAATGCTTTTATTGGCTGCCATTCTATACCAAATTCATAATCTCTTACGACATAACTTCTGGCATCTTTCTCATATTTTTTTCCTCCGTCATAATATTGAAATTTGGCGAAAGGATAGATATGTTGTTTTTTAATATCCCATTTATAGTTCAATAAAACGTAACCTCCATTTAAATCTGTTTCGTCAACAGTGTTGGTTAACGTATTATAGCGTGGTCCGGTTCCAATATTATATTCGGTTTGAATTCCGAAAGGTTTTGGGTATAAAACAAAGGTTGCTCCTACGCGCTGGTCTTTTACATACTGCGGATCATCGACGATAACGCCAGAGGAAACTTCTCCGGTAAATGCCCATTTTCCTGTATAAGCCTGAATTCCGGGTTCGATAATCTGATTTCCGATAACAAACGGATACGTTACTCTTGCAACAACATTCAAATCTCTGTTTCCGTCTATTTTATTAGCGATTTGTCCGTTGTAAACGCCAAAGGCAAATACTCCATAATCTCCAGACCCTTTATATCCGTCTTTAACCAGCATCGCAAAACGCTCTCTGATTTCGGCTGGAGCCCAATAAAAGAATATCCCTAAATCGCGTTCATTTGCTATTGAACTGTTTATGCCGTCAGCACGGTCTAAAGTCAAACGTACAGAACTTGACTGCATGTTTTCAAATCCGTAAGGGATTTTACTTTGACCAATACGAACACGATATTCTTTTTTCTTATCAAAAGAAAGGTCAAAATATAAATCACGAATTTGTACAAAGTTTTGAATTCCGGTAACGGGTGAACTGGCAAAATCAGGTTGAAAATAGAAAAATACATTTGGGTGAACCTGACCTGAAAACACTAAACGCGCACGTCTGATAAAAAGTCCGTTGTTTGCCTGAGCATTGGGAGCGGTAGAAGTTGTTCCCCAGGATTTATCGCATTGTTCGCATGAAACTTTATCATTTGTAGAGAACAGACCATTGTAACGTATTTGTGCATAACCTCTTAAAGAAATTCTGTCGTACCAATGTTCGTCAGCAACTCCGGATTTGGTGTCGGGAAGTTTTGCTTTGTTGATTGAATCAAGAAGGCGAATGACTTCTTTTTTGACATCTTCTTTACTCAATTCCTGTGCATTTGCAACACAAGTAAAAAGCAATAAAATCGCAATTATTTTTCTTTTTATCATTTTTTCCCCAACACATTAGAATTGAAGATGCAAAGATGTATCATCAATGTTAAGAAATCATTAACAAGATGTTACCAAAATAAGAATAATTGTTTCGAAATAGTTATGCGAATATTATTTAGATTTTCAAAACCTCATTTAATATGCTTTAAAAGAGGTCAGCTTACAATTTTTTAACTTCAGGTTTTTGCGTTTTATAAGTTTTTTCGAGTGTAAAAGAGAACTCAGAACCAATCCCGAATTCGCTTTCTACATATACTTTTTCTTTGTGGGCTTCGATAATATGTTTTACGATCGCCAACCCTAAACCGGAGCCGCCTTCAGATCGGGTTCCGCTTTTATCAACTCTGTAAAAGCGTTCGAAAAGTCTTGGAATGTTTTGTTTTTCAACTCCTTCTCCGTTATCACTAATACGAATTAAGACTTTTTTCTTGGTTAAGTTTACTACGCCAACTTCGGTTAAACCGCCGTCTTTACCATATTTAACTGAGTTGACAATCAGGTTTTCCAGCACTTGCTGAATCCTGTCCTGATCACCGCGAACAATAACTGACTTTACATTTCTGCTTTCAAAAGCCAATTTAATTTTCTTTTTATCGGCTTTCATTTCCAATAAATCAAAAACATTCTGAATGAGCTCAACGATATCAAAATCAGTCATATTCAAATCTAAATCGCCAGATTCGAGTTTGGTAATCATATCTAAATCTTCAACGATATAAATTAATCGCTCTACTCCTTTTTCGGCACGTTTCAAATATTTCTTCCTGATTGTTTTATCCTCCATCGCACCATCCAGCAAAGTCGAAACATAACCCTGAACGGTAAACAAAGGCGTTTTAAGTTCGTGAGAAATATTTCCTAGAAACTCTCTTCGGTATTGTTCTCTGATTTCGAGCATTTCGATTTCGAGTTTTTTATCTGTGGCAAACTTTTTCACTTCGCGTGAAAGTGTTTCCATATCTGTAGTTATGGGCTGATTGATAAGTGTTGTCGATTCTAATAACGAAACCTCATCATATATTTTTTTGACTCTTCTGTAAATAAAGCGTTCTACACGATATTGTAAAACTAAAAAAGAGAAAATATAAATTGATATAATAAAAATTAATCCAAATGCAATTTGATGTTTCAATTGACCTTTATAAAATAAAGACATCAATATCATCACAAATCCTGTTGCAAAAAGGCTTATGTATAATGCCGATTTTACAGCAAATTTGTATGTTTTTTTAAAATTAATTTTCATTGATATTTTTTAATTTAACCATTAGAGAGAGTAAGAAAAATTAAGCTTAACTCAAAAACCATATAAGAAATTGAAGTTCATACAAATTTAATGAACTTCAATTTCTTATATGGTTTAAATTTATGGAATGTTATTGAAACAATTTGAATCCGTCAAATCTTAACTAAAATCCGCAGTTAAAAGAACCTCAGTATTTTAGAGACTTTAAAACTAAACTTCAAATTTATAACCAACTCCTTTTATTGTTTTAAAAAGATCTTCTCCAATCTTTTCACGTAATTTTCTGATGTGAACATCAATTGTTCTTCCTCCAACTACTACTTCATTTCCCCAAACTTTATCAAGGATTTCATCTCTTTTAAAAACTTTTCCTGGTTTTGAAGCTAACAGGTAAAACAATTCGAATTCTTTTCTTGGTAAAGCGATTTCCACATTGCCTTTTATGATCTTGTATTCTTCGCGGTTAATCTCGATTCCGCCAACATTTAAGGTATCGCTAACAACTTCCTGTTCTTTTAATCTTCTTAACAAAGCTTTCACTTTGCTTACCAATAATTTTGGTTTTATTGGTTTGGTAATGTAATCGTCAGCACCGGCATCGAAACCAGCTACCTGAGAATAATCCTCACTTCTTGCTGTTAAAAATGTTATAATAACGTTATTTAATTCTGGTATTTTTCTAATGTGTTCACAAGCTTCCATACCGTCCATTTCTGCCATCATCACATCCATAATAATAAGGTCCGGTAATTCTTTCTGAGCTTTTGCAATTGCATCTTTTCCGTTAGAAGCTGTTACAATCTGGTAGCCTTCCTGAGCTAGGTTATAACCCACAATTTCCAGAATATCCGGCTCATCATCAACTAATAAAATCTTTGTTTGTGTTTTTTTCATAAAATAGCAAAAATTGAGTTTTCTCATCAAATTTTATGGTACCAAATCTGATGGTTTTTAATTGCGATGGTAAATATAATAATAAAACGACGGTTAAAAACCGCTGTTAACGGTAATTTAATCTCGTAACAATTTGATAATCTACAGAACACAAAAACATAACAAGTGCGTAACATGAACTTTACAGGGCGGTTCTTTCTTTGCAAAAAAATAAATTAAACACAACTAAGATGAAATTCAATTTAAAATTTCTATTATTCACATTACTTATCTGCACGATTTCGATCGCACAAACCAAAGGTACAATTTCTGGCGTATTAACCGACAAAGAAATGAATAATGCAGCACTTCCTTTTGCAAATGTTTTAATAAAAGGAACAAACATTAGTACTAACACTGACATTGACGGAAAATATTCATTATCTGTAAATCCCGGAACTTATACTGTAATCCTTAGCTTTTTAGGATATGAAACTGTAGAAGTTCCTGCAAACGTTGTTGCGAATGAAACTGTAACAATTAATAAAGCCCTTTCTTCAGGAGCCGGTTATACTTTAAAAGATGTTGTTGTAAAATCTACAGGAGCAAACAGAGAAAAAGAAACAGCTTTATTGTTAGACCAAAAAAATGCTGTAGTTATTAAACAAAGTATTGGCGCACAGGAAATGTCAAGAAAAGGCGTTAATGATGTTGAGGAAGGTTTAACAAAAATAACAGGAATTACAAAAGTAGGATCAAGAGGTTTATTTGTACGCGGTCTTGAAGATCGTTACAACAACTTATTGATTAATGACTTATCAGCACCTACTAATAATCCTTTTTCAAAAATTGTTCCTTTAGATTTGTTTCCAACAAATATTGTTGGGGTAATTGACGTGTACAAAACATTTAATCCAAATATCTATGGTGATTTTGCAGGCGGAACTTTTAATATTCAAACTTCAAAGCCAACAAAAAGTATTACGAAAATAAATATTGGAGCAGGTTATACAACCGGAAACAGCTTTAAAGATTTCTTATTATCAACTGATGCAGATACAGCAACAGGATTTTTCGGATTTAATGGTAAAGATAGAGAATTACCAGGTTTTCTTGGAGATCAGGCAACGAGACAAACTTTCACAACAGATCAGGCATTAAATTCAATAAGTGGCAATAAAGGTTTTAATGTCAGTCAAACAAAAGCACCTTTAAATTCAACTCTAAACTTATTGCATGCTGAAAAATTTAATTTAAGCAACAATCGTAGTTTTTCTTACTTATTGTCTATTAATTACGATAATAATTATGCTATTAGAGAAGGTGTTGACAGAACTATCGATTTACAGTCTTCCGGATCTAAGTATATAAACAACTTTATAACCACTGAGTATCGTTTCAAAACCACAAACTCAGCATTAGTTGGTTTAAACTACGGCACTGACAGGCTTAAACTATCGTTCAATACATTGTACATCAGAACTAACTTAAACTCTATAAAAGATCAGGAAGGAGTATCAGCAGGGACAGCTGCTGAAAATGGATTTATCCGTACCAATCAATTAGACAAAAGTGATTATTTAAATGGCCAATTATTAGGTGAATATGCATTAACCAAAGACAAAAATCAAACTATCAAAGCTGGAGCTTCATATGCAATCACAAAATATGAACAACCAGATAGAAAGTTTTTCTCAGGTCTTAAAACTGGTGATGATTTGATAAGTTCATCTTATGGTGGAAATAATTACCTGCGTCAATATTTAACTGTCGATGGTAATTCATTTTATTCAGCATTAGTAGAGTATAATTTGAAGTTCGGGAAAAATGACAAACAAAACAAATTAACCGTTGGATACAATGGCAACGGATCTATGATGGAATCTTCATACCGTTTTGTTGCAAGTACCGGTAATGATGGTTTTACTTCAAGCATAAATAATATAGATACTCAAATAACCAGCGACATTTCAGCTAATAAAATGTCTTTTAGCGAAAACTCTAATGCTACTTACAAAGTTAAACTTGACGAAATGGCTAATGCAGGGTATGCTAATTTGTTTTTAAAATTTGGAGAGAAACTTGAAGTAAACGCAGGAATTCGATTTGAAAGCACTCTTAAAGAAACTCATTACAGAACATTAGGTTCTTTTGATGCTCCTTTCAGAATATTAAAATATGATAATGCCTATTTTTTACCATCAGTAAATCTTAAGTATTTGTTGACTGAGACTGCTAACATTCGTTTTGCAGCAAGTAAAACTTACACTAAACCAGTTATCATGGAGGCTTTCCCTATATCTTTCATCAATGCTGACGGAACTTCAACTCAAGGAAATTCAATTTTGAAAAACAGCGACAATTATAATGTTGACTTGAAATATGAGCTGTTCCCAACGGCTAAAGAAATGATTACTGTTGGATTATTTGGAAAACACATTATCAATCCAATTGAAAAAACTTTCATCTCAAACGCAACCACAGGAACAGTTACCACTTTTCTAAATTCTGAAAGTGCCAACATATTTGGAATAGAAGCTGAATTACTCGTTGGTTTAGAAAGAATCAGCGAAAGCTTAAATGATTTTTCATGGGGATTAAATGCTACATTAATGTCATCCAAAGTTACTGTAAGCCCAACTTTTGAATCTATCGATGAGGATGGGATAATTACCGTAAAACCTTCTATTGAAACGCATCAATCAAGATCACTGCAGGGAGCATCAGACTGGTTAGTAAATTCAGATTTAAAATATGAATTTAATTTCAGCAATGAGTGGTCGAACACTGTTTCATTAGTTTATGGTGTTTTTGGAAAAAGAATATATGCTGTAGGAACCAATGGACAAGACCATATCTATGAGTTGCCTGTACAGCAATTGGATTTTGTATGGGGAAGTAAAGTTTCAGAACATTTTGATGTGAAATTTACCGCTGACAACTTATTAAATCCATTACGAAAATTAGAATTTGGTAACGATGGAACTATAAAAGTAGCTGAAGAATCATTATTGGCTAGTAGTTATAAAAAGGGAATCGGGTTTTCATTAAAACTTGGATATACTTTCTAGAACCCAAGAAAAAATAATTATTAAAAGCTCCATTTTGGAGCTTTTTTTATGCACAATTAAATTGAGTTTAAATTAGCACAACAAAAAACACATAACATTCTCTTCACATTATAATTGTCTTTTGGTAACCGTAATGTAATATTGAGATAACACCAGAAAAAGATTATCGTTCTAATTTTGACAAAAATAAAAACACATAATAACACAACTATGAAAACTAAACTTTTTGCTTTAGCACTTGCTACAGGATTATTTTTAAATTCTTGCTCAAGTAGTGATGATCCAACTCCAGTTGTTACTCCTGTTACTGGTGAAATTACAGGTCCAATAACTAAGGACGTTACTTACGCATACGGAAACTACACTTTGAAAGGAATTGTAAAAATCAATGCTGGTGTAACTGTAACTATTGAGGCGGGATCTACAATAACGATTGACAAAGCTACGGGCGACAATGCTCTAGTTATTTTGAAAGACGGAAAATTAATTACAAAAGGAACTGCTGACAAACCAGTAGTATTTACAGAAAAATCTAAGGTTCCCGGATCTTGGGGAGGAATCATTATGTATGGTGATGCTCCTGCAAAAGTAGCTGGTGGAGGAACGACTTCGACATCTGAAGACGGAAATAATATCTCTTACGGAGGAACAAATGCAACTCATAATAGTGGTTCATTAGCTTACACAAGAGTTGAATACGCTGGTTCAAAATTAGCTGACGGAGCAAAAGAAAACAATGGTTTTACTTTTTACTCAGTAGGTTCAGGAACAACTTTAGATCACTTAGTATCTTACAAAGGTGCTGATGACGGATTCGAATTTTTTGGAGGAACTGTAAGTATGACTAATGCTATCTCTTATGGTAACTATGATGATTCATTTGACTGGCAAGATGGATGGCAAGGTCAAGCAAATACAAACTGGTATGCTTACCAAGTTGATAAAGGAAACTATGGTATGGAAATTGAAGCTTCTTCAAATGACAATGCGTTTTTTCCAAAAGTAACTAATATCACTCTAAAAAGAGCTGCAGGTACGGTTACAGAAGAGCAAAAAGAAATTCAATTGGATGCTTTTCAATTTAAAAAAGAAGGAAATGGAGACTACAGTAACATCGTAATCGATGGTTATGTTAGTCAAACTATGCCTACAGCATTTAATGGTGGTGTATTACAAGTACTAGATAAAGTTACTTACGATCATCAAGTTGCTGGTGGAAAAATCAAATTAAATAACGTAAAAATTACTAACTCTCCTCTTATCTTCATTTCAGGACAGGCTACTTTTACATTATCTGCTGATAGCTTTCTTCCTGCATCAAACTGGACAACTAGTACTACTGCTACTGGTGCAGTTTTAACTCCTGGTGCTTGGGCAACAGTAGACGGTGTTAACTTAATCAAATAAGAATACCACACATATAAAAATGTTAAAAACATCCTAAAATTTTAGGATGTTTTTTTTTGGCGTAATTTTTGTAATTTTTTTTGTATATTTACATTAATCAAAATTACGCGATGGCAAAAAACTACTTTTATATTACACTCTTATTGGCATTTTTCTTTACTCTGAGCGCTTCTGCTCAAGATAGTAAGCAATTACCAAAATCTCAGGACGTAAGTACGACTATCGAGGGCCTGAGCTTGTATCCTAACCCGGTTACAAATGGTAAAGTATATATTTCATCTAAAAACGACTTAGAAAAAGAAGTTATTGTTTTTAATGTTTTAGGAAAAAAAGTAATCCAGACACATTTATCTTCAAGAGAACTTAATGTTGCTGATTTAGCACCTGGTGTTTATATCATAAAAATTAGCGAAGAAAATGCTTCGGCAACACGAAAGCTCATCATTCGATAAGAAATAGCAAATATATTCAAAGCTCCAAATAATATTTGGAGCTTTTTTATTGCCACAACTTCTTGCAATTATAATTATCTTTGCAAAAAAAAGTTTTGATTACAGCCAACGATATATTTACCATTTCCAGTCAGAAGCAATTTGAAAAAACAGCCTTAAAAGTGTTTCGTTTTCAGCACGAGAATAATCAGGTATATCGTGATTTCTGCGATTTTTTAAAAATCAATCCACAACTGGTAAAATCGCTGGAACAAATTCCTTTTTTGCCTATTCAGTTTTTTAAAAGTCATAATGTAGTTTCTAATAACGATTTTGCTCAGGTTACTTTTACCAGCAGCGGAACTACAGGAATGATTACAAGCCGACATTTAGTGACCGATGTTTCCCTATATGAGGAAAGTTACTGCAATGGATTTTCTCAGTTCTATGGCAATATCGAAGATTATGTTGTTTTAGCCCTTTTGCCGTCTTATCTTGAACGTGATGGGTCTTCGCTCATTTATATGGTCGAAGATCTAATAAAACTATCCAATCAGCCTGAAAGCGGGTTTTATCTACACAATCACGATGACTTAATAAAAAAACTAACTACTTTAGATGAATCTGGGCAAAATGTAATTTTAATTGGTGTTACTTACGCTTTATTAGATTTGATTGAAAAACATCAATTTAACCTTCAGAATACAATTATTATGGAAACCGGAGGAATGAAAGGCAAACGCAAAGAAATGATTCGCGAAGAATTGCATGAACAGCTTTGTAAAGGTTTTGGAGTTTCTGCCATTCATTCAGAATACGGAATGACGGAACTTTTAGCGCAAGCCTATTCTTTAGGAGAAGGCGTATTCGAATGTCCGTCATGGATGCACATTTTAGTTCGTGATCCGGAAGATGCGCTCACTTACGTGAAAGACGGAAAAACAGGTGGAATCAACGTTATTGATTTGGCTAATATTAATTCATGCTCCTTTATCGCTACCCAGGATTTAGGCAAAAAAAATCCCAACAACTCTTTCGAGGTATTGGGACGTTTTGATAATTCTGATATTCGTGGGTGTAACTTGATGGTTTTGTAATATAATTTCAATACACCTACATTTATTTCATTGTAATTCGTAAGAATATACACGATTTAATAACTTATCGTTAATATAGAAAAAATACTACATTTCTATTTAAAAATATACTTTAGAGTAAAATTTTAAATAGAAAAAAAATGAAAAAAATTACTTTACTAGTGCTTGTTTTTATAAGTATTAACAGTTGGTCTCAGACTTACAAATTTCACACATTACAAGATTTAGGGCCTAATATTGAAACAGCAATTTCTGCTGAATGCGCTAAAAGTATTACAGTTGGACCAAATAGAGATGTGAATTTGAATCAAAGCTTTAAATTAGAAGTTGGGAAAATTTACAAATCTGATTTAG
The DNA here is from genome assembly GCF_004362015.1 of Flavobacterium chryseum. Classification (GTDB taxonomy): domain Bacteria; phylum Bacteroidota; class Bacteroidia; order Flavobacteriales; family Flavobacteriaceae; genus Flavobacterium. The sequence continues at coordinate 824,889 of NZ_SNWW01000001.1, read as the reverse complement.
TGTTAGGATCAACTTCCGGTTCAAGATACTACAAGGTACTTTATGCTGTTGATTACTATCTTGATAAAGGAGCAGAGATAGATGAGCCTGCAGATTTTGTACTAATTCCAGATTTATGTAATTCCTTGTCATGGAAATACATTAGACCAATATCATTAGGATCAACATTAGAAGAAGCGCAAAGCAATTATTGCTCCAATTTAACAGTTAATACAACTAGAGAAAAGGTAAATCTTAAAATAACTAGACCTTTAAATATAGGAGATGTATATCTAATGGATTTTGGGAAAGGATCAAATTATTATTTAATTGATGGATCAAGTATAGAAGCAGGAGATAGTGAATATCAACTGGACACTACAATCAGTAGCGCCATTTTTTCTTCTGTTACATTAAATTGTCCAAAACCTGATTTACAAGCTACGGGTGTAAATTTCGGATCCGGAACAATGAATACTGGCGCAACCGCTACCGCGACATATGCATTAAAAAACAATGGCGGTCGCGCATTTAACACAACTCGCTGCTTAATTTATTTCTCTAAAGGCAATTCTACTCTAAGTAGTGATGATATATTAATTAAAGATATTGTAATTGAACCGCTAAACTCTAATGAAACCAAATCTGGATATCCATCTATAACTATTCCAGCTAATATTACTAATGGTACATATTACACCATTATGCAATTAATTAATAGTGAGGATATAAATGCTAGTAATAACGTAATTTCATCTTCAACATCATTTACTATTAATCAAACAACAACCCCAGCAGGAAAACCAGATTTAGTCATTGATCCAAATAACACCATTATTTTCAGTAATTGTTTTGATTGTAGTGCTGCACTAAGTGATTTAGGAAACAAAAGGCACACAATAAGCAATCAATCAGGGAGTATCAATTTGCAGGTAATAACCATTAAAAACATAGGAAGCGCTGCATCAACTCCTACAACACTTCAGTTTTATTTATCTACTGACGGTATTATTGATACAGCTGATTTAAAATCTACTGCAAGTAGTGTCGCAATAAGCGCAATAAACCCAGGAGCTTCAATTACAGTATCCAGAACAATTTTTTCTTCTAATTTTGGTAATATCGGCACAACCTTTACCGGAAACAGAAACATTCTTATTTCAGTAGACGACTCTAAAACAAACACTGAATCAAATGAAAATAATAATGTTACTACTATACCTGTAACTTTCTATAATCCTTTTGGCAAAAAAGTGCAATCAAAGTTAGAAGTTGAAGAAGCTAAACAACCTTATTTAATAAATGTTTATAATTTTGAAGGACAAAAAGTTCTAACCAAAGAAGTCTACTCTAAAGAAGAAGAAAACAAATCATTAGATTCACTAAAAAGTGGTATTTATATCATTAAATCTAAAGATGAAACCCGAAAAGTTATTAAATAAAAATAGTTATTAAAGCAAAAAAGCATCCGCAAAGGCAGATGCTTTTTTTATAGTTATAATTTATGGCTTCTGAATTGAGTTAAACAATCCTCAAAACAAAATAATTTCTTCTACCACTTTGCAATAACACAAACTGATTGTTGATCAAATCATTTGCAGTTAAAACAAAATCTTCTTTGATTTTTTCTCTGTTTACAGAAATTGAATTTGCTGTCAAAGCTCTTCTCGCTTCTCCGTTAGATTTAAAGAAACCTGTTTTTTCATTTAAAACAGTAACAATATCCAATCCGCTTTCTAAATCTGCTTTTGCGATTTCAGCTTGCGGAACTCCATCAAAAACTTCTAAAAAAGTTGCTTCGTCTAACTGTTTTAAATCTTCGGCAGTTGAATTTCCAAACAAAATATTCGATGCCTGAATCGCTTTTTCCAATTCTTCTTTGCTATGAACAAAAATCGTAATTTCTTCAGCCAGTTTCTTTTGCAAAACTCTTAAATGCGGAGCCGTTTTATGCTCTTCAATTAAAGCATCAATTGTTTCCTTATCTAAAAAAGTAAAGATTTTTATATATTTTTCAGCATCAACATCGGTAGCATTTACCCAAAATTGGTAAAATTTATATACTGAAGTTTTATCAGCATCTAACCAAACATTACCGCCTTCAGATTTTCCGAACTTAGATCCGTCTGCTTTTGTAATCAATGGTGTTGTCAAAGCAAAGGCTTTTGCACTTTCTCCGCCCATTCTGCGTACTAATTCCGTACCTGTAGTAATATTTCCCCACTGGTCAGAACCTCCCATTTGCAAAAGGCAATTATTGTTTTTATATAAATGGTAAAAATCGTATCCCTGAATTAATTGGTATGTAAATTCTGTGAAAGACATTCCTTCTCCTTCTCCACTCAATCTCTTTTTAACAGAGTCTTTAGCCATCATATAATTTACCGTGATACGTTTTCCAACCTCACGCGCAAAATCAATAAAAGAGAATTCTTTCATCCAATCATAGTTATTTACCATAATTGGAGCATTTGAATCATTTGAATTAAAATCTAAGAAACGAGACAAAACGCTTTTAATTCCTGCAACGTTTTTAGCCAAAGTTTCTTCGTTCAGCAAATTTCTTTCGTCAGATTTCCCGGATGGATCACCAATCATTCCGGTTGCGCCACCAACTAAAGCAATAGGCTGATGCCCGAAATTCTTTAAATGAACCAATAAAATAATCTGAACCATACTACCAATATGCAGTGAATCTGCCGTTGGATCGAAACCTATATATGCCGCCGTTACTTCTTTAAGCAATTGTTCTTCGGTACCTGGCATGCTATCATGATATAAACCGCGCCATTTTAATTCTTCAACTAGATTCTTCATTTCTTTTAATAATTTGTGCAAATATAATTAATTCCAGTAGTAGTGGTTGCCTTAAACTATCTAAATCAAAAAAAATCACACTAAAATTTTTAACTCTTCAAGTGTTGATAAATCAGACTATAGCAAATATATAAAAACTAAAAAACTGTATTTCAATACATTAAAAAAAAAAGATTAGAAGAAAAAAAATAGCTAATAATAACCTGAAAAAGTGCGTTTGGTTTTTCTAATTTAGCGCCACCAAAAACTATATCCTATGAAAAAAATTTTACTAATTACCTTACTATTTTACTACTCATTTATCAATGCTCAAATTTCATTTGAAAAAGGGTATTTTATTTCCAATGACGGAAAAAGAACAGAATGCTTTATAAAAAATTTAGACTGGGGAAACAATCCGACAGATTTTAAATACAAAATACAGGTTAGTGACAACGATTACAAAACAGCAACGATTGCTGACGTTGAAGAATTTGGTGTTGAAAATATCACAACCTTCAAAAGAGCCAAAATTAAAATGGATCGTTCCCTTGATGATTTGTCCAAAGTATCACAAACCGGAAAGCCCGTGTTCGAAGAAAACACTCTTTTCTTAAGATTATTGGTTCAGGGCGAAGCCACATTATATTCATACAAAGAAGACAATCTTATCAGGTATTTTTACGAAACAAAAACAATTCCTCTGGAACAACTTGTGTTTTTAAAATATATAGTAATAGAAGACGGTAAATCGACAGGAGAGTTAAAAGAAAACAATTATTACAAACAACAACTAAATAATAATGTAAGATTGTCAAATACGAGTGATAGTGACATTAAAAACCTACAGTATAAAAAAGCTGACCTTACAAAATATTTTTTAAAATACAATAATAACGACAATAAAGAAACAAACCGCGAGCTATCAAAAACAAGCAAAGATCATTTTTTATTAAAAATAACTCCTGGAATTAGTTTTGTCTCGCTAACTATGAATGATGGCGATATACCATCTCTAGATGTAAAATTAGATAACAAAACTAGTTTTAAAATAGGTTTAGAAGCAGAATATGTACTACCTTTTAATAAAAACAAATGGAGTATCTTTTTGAATCCAATGTATCAAAAATATGAAAACAGTAAAGATTACAGCAGACGAGGTCCTTTCTTGTCTTCTCCTTTCACAACTCGTAATGTAGAAATCAAATATTCAAGCATTCAGCTTCCGATAGGATTACGTTACTATTTTCTTCTAAATAAAAATTCAAAAATTTTCGTAAATGCCGCGTATTCATTTGATGTAAATGGAAAAGCAAGTATCTCATTTGATAAAAATGTAGAGAATAAAAGTAATTCAGGATCTAATTTTGTTTTTGGATTAGGATATAATTTCAGAAATAAATTTAGTGTTGAAATTAGAACAAATACTAAAAAAGAATTACTACGCGATTACAAAACCTTTTCTGCTGAATATAAAGCAATTGATTTCGTTTTCGCCTATTCTATTTTCTAATATATAATAGAACTTTAAAAAAAAGCTTTAGAGCAATGGAAATATTTAATCAAATAAATATTTCCATTGCTCTATTTTTTTCAATTAAAAATAAAATAGATTTTAAGAATTAATCATCATTATTAATTGATTTATCAAAATCGCTATCTTTACAAAATGGTACTAGTAACAGGAGGAACGGGTTTGGTTGGCTCACATTTATTACTTCATTTAATTGAAAACGGAGAAAATGTCAGAGCGATTTATCGAGACATAAATAAAATTCAAAAAACAAAATCGGTTTTTGAATTATATAAAAAAGCAGATTTGTTCGAAAGAATCAATTGGGTTGAAGCCGACATTTTAGACGTTCCTTCATTAGAAATTGCTTTTATCGATATTGAATATGTTTATCATTGCGCTGCCTTAATTTCATTTGATCCAAAAGATGAAAATGCACTTCGAAAAACTAATATTGAAGGAACTGCCAATATGGTTAATTTTTCGATTGCTAAAGAGATAAAGAAATTCTGCTTTGTTAGCTCTATTGCAGCTTTGGGAGATTTAGCGCCTCACGAAACTTACATTACAGAAGAAACAGATTGGAATCCTGAAAAACCGCATAGTGATTATGCCATTTCGAAATACGGCGCAGAAATGGAAGTTTGGCGTGGTGTTCAGGAAGGTCTGGATATTATTATTATAAATCCCGGTGTTATTTTAGGTCCAATTCCCAAAACAAAAAATTGCGATCAGGGAAGTGCTGAACTTTATGTAAAAGTAGCGAATGGACTTCCGTTTTATACACTTGGAAATACCGGATTTATTGCCATAAGCGATGTTGTAAAAATATCATATGAATTGATAAAAAGCGACATCAAAAACGAACGCTTTACTTTAATTGCTGATAATATTGTTTTCCGTGATATTTTGAACACTATTGCAGATGTTTTAAAAGTAAAGAGGCCAAGCATTCATGCCAATTCATTATTTATGAATTTCCTCTGGATTGCCGATGCACTATTTTCTACCTTATTTTTCCAGAAAAGAAGATTAACAAAAGCAACTGCAAAAGCTTCTTATTCCAAGAATCTCTATTCTAATGAAAAAATAAAAACCGCTCTGGGAACGGTTTTTTTAGATGTACATCAATACATAAAAGAAGTATCGAAATTGTAATTTATTTTTTTGACTGCGCTTTAGCTTTAAATTGCATTGTTTTTCTTATTGAGTCAACACTACTTTTTTTCAAAGGTTTTACTTCATTAAGTTTTGGAGCCGATTCTGTTGTTTTTCCTTTATTTTTTTTCTTTGCCTTCGCAGCTTTTTTCTCCTCAATCTTTACTAACGAATCCGCTTTCTTTTGATTCGTTTCTAATCGCTTGGCAATTTGATCGAACATGTCTTTGTAGTTTTCATAATCTGCCGCGTAGTACATATTACTTTGAGCAAACTGCAAACTATCTACTTTATATTTTTGAAGAATAAATTTCTTCGGACTTGTATCTGAAGAATCTAACGACAATGGATTACTGTATTTTATTGCATCCAAAACAGATAAATCATACATAATATCAATCATCTTTCCTTTCTCAATAAGTCGTTTTGGTTGTTTTACCAACGCTTTTTCACAACTTACAGAAAGAAACAAAACCAATATTATTACTATAAAATTCTTCATTTTTTTCTATTATCTATCAAACAATAATCTTTTTCCGGCGCGAATGTCTTTAACTTTAAAGTTGTTATAGACCAACTCACCATTCACAAAAGTATGTGTAATTCTCGATTTAAAAGTATAATTTTCAAATGGAGACCAGCCACATTTGGCTAAAATATTTTCAGGTTTCACACTCCACGGCAAACTCGGATTTACAATCACCAGGTCGGCAAAATAACCTTCTTTTACAAAACCTCTTTTTTCAATTTTGAAAATTTTTGCCGGATTATGGCACATTTTCTCTACGATTTTTTCAACGGTAATTTTTCCCTGATGATGCGCTTCAAACATTGCAATAACGGCATGTTGAACTAATGGCCCTCCAGAAGGCGCTTTTAAGTAAGATTGGCTTTTTTCTTCTTTTGTATGAGGAGCGTGATCTGTAGCGATAACATCGATACGGCCGTCATTTAAAGCTTTCCAAAGTTCTTTTCTGTCATCAGCAGTTTTTACGGCAGGATTCCATTTAATGAAATTTCCTTTTGTTTTGTAATCTTCATCGGTAAACCAAAGATGATGTATACAAACCTCAGCTGTGATTTTTTTATCTTCTAACGGAATTTTATTGGTAAACAATTCCATTTCTTTCGCTGTTGAAAGGTGGAAAATATGCAAACGTGCTCCGGTTTTTTTCGCCAGCGCCACTGCTTTTGAAGACGAAATATAACAGGCTTCGGCACTACGAATTAAATGATGCGCCGTTACCGGAATATCTTCTCCGTATTGCTCTTTAAAAATGGCAAGATTATTTTGAATCGTAGTTTCATCTTCACAGTGAACTGCAATTAACATTTGCGTACTTGAGAATATTTTTTCTAAAGTCGCTTCATTATCAACCAACATATTTCCGGTAGAAGAACCCAGAAAAATCTTGATCCCTGCAACATTTCTTGGATTTGTTTTTAAAACTTCCTCTAAGTTATCGTTGGTTGCACCCATCATAAACGAATAATTCGCAAATGAATTTACCGCTGCAATCTGATATTTATCTTCTAAAATTTCTTGTGTAACGGCATTAGGAACGGTATTGGGCTGTTCTATAAAAGAAGTAATTCCACCCGCAACAGCAGCTCTCGACTCCGATTCTATGTCGCCTTTGTGTGTTAATCCCGGTTCTCTAAAATGAACCTGATCATCAATAGCGCCCGGCATTAAGTAACTCCCTTCGGCATCTATAACTATACAATCGGAAGTTTTTAAACTTATGCTGTCTGCTACTTCGACAATTAGGTCGTTTTCAATCAAAACATCACCTTCAAAAATAGATCCTTCGTTTACAATTTTAGCATTTTTTATTAAAATCCTATTCATCGCCATTGGGTTTATAATGTATTGATTAATTTTTTTAATCTAAGGGAAATTACGCCAAGAATAGCTTCTTTAATGATGGCATTGCTCATTTTCGAAACTCCTCTTGTTCTGTCTGTAAAAATAATAGGAACTTCGGTGATCTGAAATTTTGAGCAATAGGTTCTGTATTTCATTTCAATCTGAAACGCATAACCAACAAATTTTATTTTATTGAGATTTATCTTTTCTAAAACTTCTCTTTTATAACAAACAAAACCGGCTGTAGCATCATGAATTTTCATTCCGGTAATAAATTTCACATATACCGAAGCAAAATATGACATTAGTACACGGCTCAATGGCCAGTTTACCACATTTACACCTGTTACATAACGAGAACCAATCGCTAAATCAGCTCCACCAAAATGGCAGGCATCAAATAATTTTTCAAGATCATTTGGATTATGCGAAAAATCGGCATCCATTTCAAAAATGTAATCATATTTACGTTCCAAAGCCCATCTAAAACCATGAACATATGCCGTTCCAAGACCCGATTTTTTTTCTCTTTTTTCTAAAAATAATCTTCCCGGATATTCTTGCTGTAATGCAATTACTTTATTAGCAGTAAAATCCGGAGAATTATCATCAATAATTAAAAGATGAAAAGGTTTATGTTGCGAAAGTACAGCTCGAACTATACTTTCTATATTTTCAATTTCGTTATAAGTTGGGATTATGACAATGCAATCGTTCATTTTTCTGCGTAATTTCATCGCAAAAGTAAACTTTTTATGCCATTTCATTCATAATAAATGTATAATAAAAGTATTGATACAAAAAATTACTAATTTTGTAACGCTATGACTGAACACCTTCATCCCAGAATTATCGAGAACAAAGATTGGGCTACATTTTTATTTGTAGTGGCCTTTGCGCTTGTTGCTATTACTAAATCGACTTACGAAAACAGATTTAGTGAATTTAGTAAACTTATTTTTTCAGATAAATACGCAAAAATTTATCGCGATACGAGCAACTTAAAAGGCAGTTTTATCGTCGGATTGTTTTTCGTACAAGTTCTTTCATTTTCATTTTTCATCCAGCTTACCTTGGATATTTTTGGATATGCGTCAAAAACTGATTGGATTTTGTATATTCAGATTGCCACATTTCTGTTGTATTTTATTTTAGGAAAATTTTTAATAGAAAAAATCGTTGCAACTTCTTTTAATATCGACGAATTTGTAAGCCTTTTCAACCTGCAAAAGGCAACTTACAGAACTTACATTGGCGTTTTAATACTGCCAATTAACGCTATTTTATTCTATTCTGACAACATTCCTAAGAGCGTACCCCTAGTAATAATAGGCATTTCGCTATGTATAAGTCTATTCTCCTATTTTATTTCAATTAAAACGTATCAAAACGTAATAATCAGTAAATTATTTTATTTTATTTTATATCTTTGCGCTCTTGAAATAGCCCCTTATTATTTCATGTATTATTGGATAACAAAAGAGGTGGCTTAGTAAATGTTTATAATATGAAAGTGAAAACAATTTTGGTGTCACAGCCTGAACCTAAAGTGGAAAATTCTCCTTACTTTGAGCTCCAACAAAAACACAAAATAAAAATTGATTTCAGACCATTTATTCATGTGGAAGGGGTTAACGCAAAAGAGATTCGATTACAAAAAATCGACCTAAATCACTACACTGCGATTATTTTGACAAGCAGAAATGCAGTAGATCATTTTTTCAGAGTAGCAGACGAAATGCGCTACAAAGTTCCTGAAGGATTGAAATATTTTTGTCAATCTGAAGCAGTTGCGTTTTACTTACAGAAATATGTAGTGTACAGAAAGCGAAAAATTTATGTAGGTGCAAAAGATTTTGCTGATTTATCTCCACTAATTAAAAAATACAAAGACGAAAAGTTCCTGCTTCCGGCATCTGACCAGTTAAATGCTGACGCACCTATTACTTTAAATAATTTAAAAGTAGATTGGACACAAGCGATTTTTTACAAAACTGTAATGAGCGACTTATCTGATTTAGCTGATGTTTATTATGATGTTTTAGCGTTTTTTAGTCCAACCGGAATTAAATCTTTGTTTAAAAACTTTCCTGATTTTAAACAAAACGAAACCAGAATTGCTGTTTTTGGAAGCACAACTCAAAAAGAAGCCCTTGATTATGGATTGAGAATTGATATTCTTGCTCCAACTCCTGAAACTCCTTCGATGACTATGGCTTTAGAAAAATACATTAGCGAAGCAAACAAAGGAAAATAAACCTTTTTTAATAAAATATCAAATTTATAAAATCCAAATTCCAACTGCTTGTTGGGATTTGGATTTTTTTTGTTTTATCATTAAGAGATTAAGATAAATTAAGCTCTATCTTAATGAATTTTTAAAGAAAAGATTAAGCGTTCTTCTTTCTTTATTTTCTTAATCTCTTAATGGTAAAAAACCTCAATACAAAAAAATCAATCTAAACTTTCATTTCTAAATTATTCTAAAGTTTAATTCTTAAATTTGATTTCTATTTTAAACCAAATTACCCAAATTAGTTTCAAACCAAAACTCTTATGAAAATTAACTCTCTTATAATTGAAATTGATGGCATCGACAAAGAAATCCTTCGGTATTTAATGGATGATGCACGAAAACCAATTTTACAAATTGCCAATAAAATAGGAATTTCGGGAGCTGCGATTCATCAGCGTTTGAAAAAACTGGAACAATCTGGCGTAATTTCAGGATCTAAATTTACTGTTAACCCAAAAGTTTTAGGTTATAACACAATGGCCTTTGTTGGCGTTTATCTGGATAAGGCTTCCAGAAATTCTGAAGCGGTAAAAGATTTAAAGAAGATTCCTGAAGTTTTAGAATGTCACTACACAACCGGAAACTGGTCGGTTTTAATAAAAATTATTTGCCGTGATAACGAACATTTGATGCAGCTTTTGAATACTAAAATTCAAGCGATTGAAGGTGTTTCAAGAACTGAAACATTTATCTCGTTAGATCAGCAAATTGACAGGCAAATACAGCTTTAAAGGAAATTCCAATTTTTTAAATTCCAAATTCCAATTTAGAAAGAAATTTCAATATTTAAATTCCAACTTTGAAATTGGAGGCACTACAAATAATAAACCCGACAAGTTTTAAAATTTGTCGGGTTTGCTTTTATTTTCAATTTTGGAATTTGGAATTTGGAATTTGGAATTTAAAAAATTGGAATTTAAAAAATTGGAATTTAATTTCTAGTTCCTCCTGCTTCCCGAATAAATCGAAATATAGTACAATAAAGTTGCTATAGATCCTATTGCCGCTACAACATAAGTTCTTGCAGCCCATTTTAAGGCATCTTTTGCTCCTGCCTGCTCTTCTTGTGTCAGCATATGTTTATTTTCTAACCACGCTAACGCTCTGTTGCTCGCATCGTATTCTACTGGCAAAGTAATAATAGTAAATAATGTTGTTGCTGCAAAAATTACAATTCCTACCAATAATAATTGAGGAAAAGTTCTCATCATCAAAATTCCGGCAAGCAAAATCCATTGCACATAATTGGATGCAACGCTTACAATTGGAACTAGTTTAGAACGCATCGTTAGCCATTCGTAACCGATAGAGTGTTGCACGGCATGACCGCATTCGTGAGCTGCAACAGCCGCTGCAGCCGCATTACGATGATTATAAACTGCTTCGCTTAGATTCACCGTTTTATCTGACGGATTATAATGATCTGTCAACTGTCCTGGCGTCGAAATAACGCGAACATCAGTAATGCCATTATCAGCCAACATTTTCTCAGCAATTTCAGCGCCGCTCATTCCGTTTCTTAATTGCAATTTAGAGTATAATTCGAATTTACTTTTTAGTTTTGAACTTACCAACCAGCTAAATAACATAATTGCTCCGGCAATAATTAAATATCCACTTCCCATAACTTAGTTTTTTTTGATTGAATTTAAAGTTACAAAACAAACATCAATTTATGAACCAATTTCAAAAAATGTCATTTTGGCATTCAGTAGTTTGCACGGAGAGAATTAGAATAGGATAGAAAAAAGAGTTTTTATAACCCCAAATCAAGCACATACGAAATTTTAACCGCAACGTTGTCTTCAAATCTCAGTAACTGATTTGGTCCATAGCGATAAAACCCGCCTAAACCCAACCCTTTGTAGATCTTGTTTAACTCGATTCCGGATTCAAAAAAACCTTTGTCTAAAGTTTTGTAGGCTGGTCCCACATGCTGTTCCGGATTTTTCATATTTCCCCATGCCATTCGGGTAACCAATACTAATGAAGGACTAACTTTTCTTAGCAATTTAATTCGGTCAAAACCATGTTTTATCTGAAACATAACATATTGACTGGAAAAGAACTCATTAAAATACATGGTTTCAAAACTGTTTCTTCCAGAAAAAGTAATACGCTGTACAACAGTTTCTTTTGTTAGGTTATTTGGCGCCGTATTGTATAGATGTGTAATAGGAACGTCGCCCATAGCATAACCTCCCTGCAATAATAAACTTGTTTTTTGACCGTTCAGGTATTTTTTTTCATACTCTGTTTTAAAATCTATTTTGCCAAAAGCAAAGTCATTTCCTAATACATTTGGCAATGATTGTGTGTATTGAAAAGTAAACCTCGGGAATCTTTTATCAGATTCGGTTCTGCCTGTTGGTGTTTGCATGAAATCACTAAATGGTGCCCAAACAATCGACAGCATAACGGTTGTCATAGTATAACGCGAATACAGTCTTCCGTCAAGATTAAAAAGATAATCAAATTTTGGCGTAATATCATTGGTTGATAATTCCAGAACAGCTTCGGTTTTAGGAATTATTTTAGTTTGAAGATTGGCTCTCCAGCTTATGTATTCGTAAAAAGTACTAATATTAATCGGACGCGGGTCATAAATCTTAAAAACACGCTTGTCAACTGCGAACACCGTACTTGCAATCTCACGAATGTCATCTGTGTAATATCCGTTCAGCCATGTATTGGTGTATTTATCAAGCAAAACTCCGGAACCTATACTGTATTTAGTTACACCGTCTTTTGTACCATAAGCGCCATAACCTTCTATCCTGAAATTTTTAGAAAAACGGTCGTTGGTAATTCCGCCCAGTCCTAATCTAAAGCCTTCGTAATTATTGTAGCTCACTATTTTTTTCAAATCCAGATCAACGGGGCCAATAGGAAAAAATCCATTAATGATTTTTCGTCCAGAACCTAATCGTTTTTCTATTCTTCTATCCAAAGAAAGGCTATCTAATATAAGATATGTTTTTTCACTCTTTAAATCAAGACTGTCTTTTCTGTATTTATTCCAAAAAGCTTCGGGTTTATTGCTGGCATCATCTTTAATTTCAATGTAAAGGGATGGATTTTTTATTGGTGTATTTGTATTGTAATGAATATCAAAATTTTTACTTTCAGAAAGTAAATAAGTAAAATCTGAAGCTACTTTTTTTCTTGGTTCAAAATTTTCTTCCGCGTCTGCATCAAACTGAATTGTTCCGCCTAAGATTTTAATATCTTCTTTGTTTTTTCCTTTTACAATTTTGAAAGTTGTGTTACTTTGAAACCACAGTTTTTCACTCGGAACATATTCAAATTCGTGAACACCGCTAATGTCTAACACGGCTTTTGTACGCATTACGGCTTTAGCAACAGCAAAATTTTCCTGATCGATATACAAAACACCTTCCAGCGTATTCGACTTTCTTTTTTTCTTGTTTTTAAAGTAAATCATATAGGTATTTCTACCTTTGATCGCTACAGTATCCAGAAGTTTGTAATTATAATCAGAAAGCGCATTGTTCGCGATTGGACTTTGATGTCTTGTTTCGAACAATTCATAATTTGAATCGTAAATTGAGATAGATTGTAAATTGAATGCAATGATCTCATAAACAGGCTGCTTAAAACCTGCCATTTTTGTACCGAGAATTGTTTCCTTAAGTTTATTATTGCCAAACTGATATTGCGATAATTTTTCTGTTTGAAACAAATGCTGTTTGCTGATTATTTCTTTAAATTTAAAATCAGATGAATCTACATTAATTCGTTTTTTATCGAGGTCTTTATAAGCTGCTGATGAATCAATTCTTCCATCGATAGAATCAGGATTAGCCGTAACTATTAGCTTGTTGTATGTTTTATAATCAAAACTGCTTAGTTTTTTTTGCGGATTGTTGTTGTTTTTATTTGCAATTACATTTCTAATAATGGCCAAAGCGGGATTTTCATTAGAAATAACAACTTCTTTCAAATCATCTGTTTTCTCAGAAAGCGAAACCGGATAAAACTTTTTATTTTCTAGTATGGTAATAACTTTGGTATTGAAACCTATATAAGAAACTTTAAAAGAAGTAATTTTAGATGTTGAGGAAAGAATAAATTTTCCGTCGACATCCGTAATTGTATTATTATTGTCTGATGTTGTAATGGTAGCAAAAGGAAGCGGTTTGTTTTTGGAGTCGTTCACAATTCCGTTTATTTGAAATTGCGCATGAATATGCAGCGTGAAAAACAAAGTCAGTAAACAAAATAGCTTCATAGAGAGGATTATAGTTCAGAAACAAAAACATTATAAATTTTGTACGCAAAAATAGGAATAAAAAAATCCGTCCAGTATAATTTAACTAAACGGATTTTTTATTTGTACTGAATAAACTTACACTTTCATGATTTCGGCTTCTTTTGCAGCCAATAGTTCATCTATTTTTCTAATAAAAGTATTTGTAAGCGTCTGAACTTCTTCTTCTGCAGATTTACAAACATCTTCAGAAGTTCCATCTTTTTCTAATTTTTTAATCTCGGTGTTAGCATCTTTACGAACGTTACGAACACCAATTTTTGCATCTTCAGCTTCCGCTTTTGCTTGTTTTGCCAAATCTCTACGACGCTCTTCTGTTAAAGGCGGAACGCTAATAATGATAACATCACCGTTGTTCATTGGATTAAAACCGATGTTGGCAATCATAATTGCTTTTTCGATCGTTTGAAGCATATTTTTTTCGAAAGGCTGCAATGTAATTGTTCTTGCATCAGGAACACTTATTTTCGAAACTTGCGAAAGTGGTGTTGCTGATCCGTAATAATCTACAAAAACGCTTCCAAGCATGGCCGGAGAAGCTTTTCCTGCACGAATATTTAGAAATTCTTTTTCTAAGTGGGCAATCGAACCATTCATAGATTCTTCAGTACTTTCTAATATAAAGTCTATTTCTTCATTCATTTTTTTTCTCGATTTTTAGATTCTTAGATAGTTAGTTTTAAAAATCTAACATCTAAAATTATACCAACTAATATGTTTTATTTTTTAGGATTGTTTGTTTGATATTATTTGAGCTTAAAAGTCTAATAATCTAACAAATCTAAATAGCTTAAATATTAACTACAGTTCCAACATTTTCTCCTTCGCAAATTCTCAATAGGTTTCCTATTTTGTTCATATCAAAAACAACTATTGGTAATTTGTTTTCCTGGCTTAAAGTGAAAGCTGTTGTATCCATTACGTTTAATCCTTTTTTAAGGACATCATCAAACGAAATGAAATCGAATTTTACTGCCGAAGCATTTTTTTCCGGGTCAGAATCGTAAACACCATCAACACGGGTTCCTTTTAAAATAACATCTGCGTTAATTTCGATTCCTCTTAAAACAGCTGCAGTATCGGTTGTAAAATAAGGGTTTCCGGTTCCGGCACCAAAAATTACAATTCTGCCTTTTTCAAGGTGGCGGTCTGCTCTTCTTTTAATATAAGGTTCTGCAATAGATTCCATTTTCAAAGCAGTCTGCAAGCGCGTTTTCATTCCTTTGTCTTCAAGAGCACCCTGCAAAGCCATTCCGTTAATTACAGTGGCAAGCATTCCCATGTAATCACCTTGTACTCTATCCATACCAGCACTTGCTCCCGCAACGCCTCTAAAAATATTTCCTCCTCCAATAACAATAGCAATTTCAACTCCTTTATTGTGAATTTGCTGTATCTCTTCAGCATATTCAGCCAGTCTTTTAGGGTCGATTCCGTATTGTAAATCACCCATCAAGGCTTCTCCACTCAGTTTTAGAAGAATTCTTTTATATTTCATTTGTGTGTTGCGTTAATTTGTGCAAATATAGACATATTCTGTTTTTTAAAAATAATGTTTTCAAAAATTAATTACTCTTTTCTGATTAAATTTTGATGTTTTTAGATTTATTTTTTTGAATGTGATAAAAGTCATTCAGCTGTCTTTCTAAAATTTGTAAATTTATCACATCCAAAACGAAACATATATGAAAAGTATTGTAGCCAAAGCATTATTCAATAGTTATTCTTATGCTGAATATCGAAAATTAGTTACCGATTTACTATCAGAAGGAAAATCAACCGGTGATCAGCAGTCTGAAAGCCTGACACATTATACAAGTTTGAATGAAGCCCGAATGAATCGATTAGAGAAAACCATTAAAATCTCTGAAGATGTTATTTCGAAACTACAACAATTAAACAATCATTATATCTGGCTGGTAATTTCTGAAGGCTGGTGCGGAGATGCAGCTCAGATACTTCCTATTATCAATAAAATGGCTTTAGAGTCAAATAAAAAGGTAGATGTGCGAATTGTTTTAAGAGATCAGAACAACGAATTAATGAGCCAATATTTGACAAATGGAGGAAGAGCAATTCCAAAAGTTGTAATAATTTGTAAAGAAGCCGGAATTGTGCGTGCAGACTGGGGACCAAGACCAAAAGGCGCAACGGAGTTAATGACGAATTATAAAAGAGATTTTGGTGTAATCGATGAAAAAATTAAAACCGATTTGCAATTATGGTATTTGGCTGATAAGGGAATATCTGTTCAGGAAGAATTGCTTCAGATTATGGAAAACATCAAATATAACCGATTGTAATTTTCCTATTATAAATCTTCAAAACCACACATGGATTAGGTAACACATTGAAGGTAAATGTTTTAGTTCTTAAAAAATCAATAAAATATTTATTTGTAATTAAATTTTTTGTATCTTGCTATCGTAATCCCACTTCTATTATTTACTTTTTGATTTACTCTTTTACTGGTGTCTATTTAATATTTAACCATTAATACATGCACTATTATGAAAAAGTTATTCGAAAGGTTTTATGATTTATTTTCAACATTTTTATTCGGAGGAAAAAACATTCCTCATTATTAACATCAAAGATAATGATGGAATAAAAATATTTTGATTTAGGAGCTGGCACATTACTATTGTCTTATATGTAATGTGCTTTTTTTTATTACTTATTTCAGGCTTTCTTCAAACAAAGTAACATCAATTGCATCTCTTACATCATAATCGCCAATTTTTGTTCGGCGCAGAACCGTTAAATGCGATCCTGAATTCATTGCTTTTCCAAAATCGTAAGCTAACGAACGAATGTAAGTTCCTTTGCTGCAAACAACCCTAAAATCGATTTCTGGTAATGCAATTCTGGTAATTTCAAATTCGTGAATCGTAGTTTTTCTGCTTTCGATTTCTATCGTTTCTCCGGCGCGTGCATGTTCGTATAATCGAACGCCATCTTTTTTAATAGCCGAGAAAATAGGTGGCTTCTGATCGATTTCTCCTAAAAACTGTTTCACCGTTTCGTGAATTAGAACCTCATCGATATGTGAGGTTTCGAAAGTTTCGTCGATTTCTGTTTCTAAATCGTATGACGGAGTTGTCGCCCCAATGTAAAAAGTTCCGGTATATTCTTTCGCCTGACCTTGCAGTTCCGTAATTCTTTTAGTGAATTTTCCGGTACAAATTAATAATAAACCGGTCGCTAAAGGATCTAAAGTTCCTGCATGACCAATTTTGAACTTTTTTGGAAGTCCAACTTTATTAATTAAAAGGTATTTTAATTTATTGACAGCTTGAAACGAACTCCATTTTAAAGGTTTATCTATCAGTAAAATTTGTCCGTTTAAATATTCTTCAGGCGTCATTATATGATGGTAAGGGGATGAATGAAAAAGTGAATCAGTAATAAAACGATTCCGGCGATGATTCTGTAATAACCAAAAACTTTAAATCCGTTTTTAGTCAAAAATCCAATGAAGGTTTTAATCGCTAAAAGTGCTACAATAAAAGCAACAACATTCCCAATAACCAATAAGTTAATCTGATCGTGAGATAATTCAAAACCAGCTTTATAATAGTCGTAGCATTTTTTTACTGTCGCACCTAACATAGTTGGTACAGCTAAAAAGAATGAGAATTCTGCCGCTGTTGTTCTTGATAATTTTTGAGACATTCCTCCTACTATACTAGCTCCACTTCGTGAAACTCCCGGAATCATGGCTAAACATTGAAATAATCCAATTTTAAAAGCCTGCAAGTACGTTATTTGTTGTGAAGTTTCTGCTGTATTTGGATTGTTAAACCATTCATCAACTTTCAATAAAATAACTCCTCCTATCAAAAGTGAAATAGCAACCGTAACCGGATTTTCTAATAAACCATCAATAAAATCACTTAAAAGCAAACCTAAAACGACAGCCGGAATAAACGCAACCAAAAGTTTAAAGTAAAAGTCAAGTGTTTGAAAGAAACGTTTAAAGTATAAAACAACTACAGATAGAATAGCGCCAAGCTGAATTACAATCGTAAAAAGTTTAGTAAAATCTTCCTGAGCAATTCCAAAAAAAGAAGAGGCAATAATCATGTGACCAGTTGAAGAAACAGGTAGAAATTCTGTTATTCCTTCAATAATGGCAAGAACGATAGCTTGTAATGTATTCATTAAATTAGATTGTTAGATTTTAGACTTCTTAGATTTTAGACTTCTTAGATTTTCAGAAAAGATTAATCTAAAGATCTAAAATGTCTAAGTAGTCTAAAAAAGTCTATTTAGATTTTTTGAAAATAGAATAAATCGTAATTCCAAAACCAATTAAAACGGTTGTTGGAGCCAAACGGATGCGTCTAAAGCTAAATACATCTTCGTTAAAAACATTCGGATTATCACTTCCTCCACCAGACATTAAAATAAATCCTAGTGCGATAACACCAATTCCAATCAATAAGATTTTGTAGTTGATGGTATCAAAAAGGAATTCCTGTTTGTGTGATTGTTGTTCTTCGTTATTATTATTTTTCATTTTGTCATTGCGAGGAACGAAGCAATCTCTTCCTCTTTATTATATGAGTTTATTTTTTTTAATCTAAAATCTGCAATCTAAATTCTAAAATTAATATAAATCGTCTGTTCTTAAATTCAGGAAACGTTGTGTTGCAAAGTGTGTGCTTACCCATGTGATTAAAACACCTAATCCGAAAACAGCTAATAATACCAATCCGATCAATCCTTTATCTTCTAAAATTCCTAATCCCGGGAAATTAGTATCGACGTAAAATAAGACTCCGATTAAAGCAATAATGGCCAATCCTGCGCCCAACATTCCTAATTTTACGCTTCGGCTTACAAATGGTTTACGAATAAAAGCTTTTGTTGCTCCAACCATCTGCATGGTTTTAATAATAAAACGATTAGAATGTATAGAAAGTCGTAATGAACTATTAATCAATAAAACAGCAATAACAGTTAAGAAACCGCTGATGATTAAAATCCACATACTTACTTTTTTGATATTGTCATTTACTAGATTTACCAATTGTTTGTCATAAACAATGTCTTCAATCATCGTGTTTTTACGAAGATTGCTTTCGATTTGCAAAATACTGTCTCTTTCAACATAATCTGCTTTTAAGTGAATATCATACGAATTCAATAAAGGATTTTCTCCTAAAAACGTTAGAAAATCTTCTCCAATAATATCAGTGTGTTCTTTAGCCGCTTTTTCTTTGGTAACATACACATAAGATCTCGCAAACGGAGCTCTTTTCAATTCAGTATTGAATGCTTTTATAACACTATCATTAGCTTCATTTTTAAAGAAAACCGTCATTGCAATTTTTTCTTTAAAATCATCAGCCAGTTTTTTAGAATTAATAATGAATAATCCCAGTACTCCCAAAAGGAATAATACCAGAAAAACACTTAATACAACCGAAAAATAAGAGGAAATTAACCTGCGTTTTTGAAATTTATCAAAGTTAGAACTCATAATATGCTTAAATTATGTGGTAAAAATAATAAAGAATTTCTTTAAATGAAGTTAATAAAGACCAAACTTTTAACTTTCCTACTATAAATGTACAACTAATGTTCAAAACAATCAAGATAAAAACTGAGACACCGAAGAATCTTAGCTTCTCAGAACCTTGAAAGCTGGTTTAACCGCAAAGTGTTCAAAAGTTTTTTTAATGTGTGGTTTTATAATAGCGCAAAGTTCGAAAAGCTTTGTATTTATAAAGCTTTGCAAACTTTGCTTTTTTAGTAAAGTCCTTTAAGTAAAAACTTAACACGATTTGCGGTTAAATCAAAAGGAAATGATTTTTGAGTTTTCGTAGACAAAAGGTTATTCCATATTCGAAAACAAGTGTTTTACTTAATTGAAAGAGACGTTTTTTGTTATTTTATTTGTTTGTCAACAAAATAGCTTTGGTACAATCTACAATAAATGTAAATTTGCGACTTAATTCGGTGGCAAAAACCTAAAACCTTTGTCACTCTGAACCTTTGAACCTTTACAATGAAATACAATCCAAACGAAATCGAAGAAAAATGGCAAAAATATTGGGCTGAAAACCAAACTTTTGCCGCAAAAAATAACTCTGAAAAACCGAAACATTATGTTTTAGACATGTTTCCTTATCCATCAGGAGCAGGATTACACGTTGGGCATCCGCTGGGTTACATTGCTTCAGATGTTTATTCTCGTTTCAAAAGACATCAGGGTTTCAATGTTTTGCATCCAATGGGATATGACAGTTTCGGATTACCGGCAGAACAATATGCGATTCAGACTGGGCAGCGTCCGGAAGATACAACGCGTGTAAATATTGATGGCGGCGTTGATAAAGAAGGAAAACAAATTGCAGGATATAGAAAACAATTGGATAAAATTGGGTTTTCTTTTGACTGGAGCCGTGAAGTACGAACTTCAAATCCGGATTATTACAAACATACACAATGGATTTTTATTCAATTATTTAATTCTTGGTATTGCAAAAAGCAAAATCAGGCATTTAATATTTCAGAACTTGTAAGGGTTTTTGAAGAAGAAGGAAATGTCTTGGTTGAAGCGGTTTGCGATGATAATGCTCCGATTTTTACGGCCGAGGAATGGAATTCCTATTCTGAAGATCAGAAAGAAAAAATGCTATTGCAGTATCGTTTGACTTATTTGGCTGAAACTGAAGTAAACTGGTGTCCCGGTTTAGGAACTGTTTTGGCAAATGACGAAATCGTAAACGGCGTTTCTGAGCGTGGAGGATTTCCTGTAATTCGTAAAAAAATGACACAATGGAGCATGCGAATTTCTGCTTATGCAGAACGTTTGCTTCAGGGTTTAAATGATATTGACTGGAGTGAATCTATAAAAGAATCGCAAAGAAACTGGATTGGAAAATCAGTTGGTGCGATGGTTAAGTTTAAAGTACTTGGTCCAAAGTCAGACTCAGGACTAGAGACTCAGGACTCCTTTATTGAGGTTTTCACCACTCGTCCTGACACCATTTTTGGAGTAACTTTTATGACTTTGGCACCGGAACATCCTTTGGTTGCTGAGATTACAACTGCAGATCAAAAAGCTACGGTTGAAGCTTATATCGAAAAAACAGCAAAACGTTCTGAGCGTGAGCGTATGGCCGATGTAAAAACCATTTCCGGAGTATTTACAGGAGCTTATGCTGAACATCCGTTTACAAAAGAACCAATTCCGGTTTGGATTGGCGATTATGTTTTGGCAGGTTACGGAACAGGCGCTGTAATGGCGGTTCCTTGTGGCGACGAAAGAGATTATGCTTTTGCAAATTTCTTTAAAGGCCAGAACGGAATGCCGGAAATCAAGAATATTTTTGCCAATGTTGATATTTCTGAAGCGGCTTACGGCTCGAAAGAAAATGTTGAAATTGCTAATTCTGATTTCTTAAACGGATTAAATTATAAAGATGCTACGCAAAAGGCAATTGCCAAGTTAGAAATAATCGAACAAGGAAGTGGAAAAACAAATTACCGTTTGCGTGATGCTGTTTTCTCTCGCCAGCGTTATTGGGGAGAACCTTTCCCGGTTTATTATGTAAACGGATTGCCAAAAATGATTGATGCACAGCATTTGCCAATTATTTTACCAGAAGTAGAGAAATATCTACCAACCGAAGACGGTTTGCCTCCATTAGGAAACGCAGCAGTTTGGGCTTGGGATACAAAACAAAATAAAGTTGTTAATACTGATTTAGTAGATCATGTTTCGATTTTTCCTTTAGAATTGAACACCATGCCAGGTTGGGCAGGAAGCTCATGGTATTGGATGCGTTATATGGATGCACACAACGAAACCGAATTTGCGAGCAAAGAAGCGTTGAAATATTGGGAAAGCGTTGATTTATATATTGGTGGAAGCGAACACGCAACCGGACATTTACTATATTCTCGTTTCTGGAATAAATTTTTAAAAGATAAAGGTTTTGCTCCAACCGAAGAACCATTCAAGAAACTGATTAATCAGGGAATGATTTTGGGGACGAGTGCATTAGTTTACAGAATTTCAGGAACAAATAAATATATTTCTAAAAACCTTAAAAATGATTATGAAACTGAGGCTTTACATATTGATGTTAATATGGTAAATGCAGCAGATGAAATTGATGTTGAAAGATTAAAAAGATGGCAGCCCCAATTTGAAAATGGTGAATTTATATTAGAGAATGGAAAATTTATCGTTGGTCGTGAAGTTGAGAAAATGTCTAAACGTTGGTATAACGTAGTTAATCCTGACGATATTTGTAATGAATATGGAGCCGATACTCTACGTTTATACGAAATGTTTTTAGGGCCGTTAGAGCAAACAAAACCTTGGAGCACTGGAGGAATAACCGGAGTTTTTGGTTTCTTGAAAAAATTATGGAGATTGTATTTTGATGATAACGGTTTAATCGTAAACAACGAAGAACCAACAAAAGACAACTTAAAATCATTACATAAAACCATTAAAAAAGTAGCAGAAGATATAGAGAGTTTCTCTTTTAATACTTCGGTTTCTCAATTTATGATTTGTGTGAATGAATTGTCTGCTCAAAATTGTCATTCAAGAGCGATTTTAGAACCGTTAGCCATTTTGGTTTCGCCTTACGCACCGCATATCGCAGAAGAATTATGGTCGCAATTAGGAAATACTGAATCAATTGCAACAGTTGATTTTCCAATTTTTGATGCAAAACATTTAGTGGAGACTAATAAAGAATATCCAGTTTCTTTCAACGGAAAAATGCGTTTCACAATCGAATTGCCTTTGGATTTAACCGCAGCGCAAATCGAAGAAATCATCATGAAAGATGAAAGAACATTGAAACAATTAGACGGAAAAACTCCAAATAAAGTGATTATTGTTCCGGGTAAAATTATTAACCTTGTAGGTTAATAATTTAAAACTCCAATATTTTAAAATTCCAAATTCCAACTTTCTGTTGGGGTTTGGAATTTTTTGTTTCTTATATGTAGTAAACCCGACAGGTTTTAAAAACCTGTCGGGTTTGTTGTAGATAGTGCTTTCATAAATTTGTGTCATTTCGACGGAGGAGAAATCACATCCAGAGAGCAACGAACCGGAAATCCGTTATGTGATTTCTCCTCCGTCGAAATGACACAGCTGGGTGTAGAACCAAGAACTAAAACAAAAAAAATCCCAAACTCCAAATCTCTAAAGATTGGAATTTGGGATTTTTATCGAAAGCTTCGGGATTGAAATTTCTCCCCTTTTATGGTTTCAAAATCAAAACCGAAGGTGTATTATTCAACCACGTACTTTGAGATTCTATTAGTTTTTTCCAACTGTCTAAACTTATAATCATTAAGTTTTGGCTTTCTAAAAACTCTTTTTTTATTGTTCTGTCGTTCATAATCATAATATGGTTTGGGGCAATTTGCTCTATTGAGCGAATGCTTTCCTGAATATCGCGCGTGTTTTTTACTTCGCCGCTGGCATCGAGAACTGTAATTTGCGAACCATTATTGTTGATTAATTTCTTAGCGTAATCAATCAGAAAAGAATCTTCGTGAGTAAAAATTGGCATGAAAATCTGGTTGACTTCTTCTAAATCTTTATCAATAAAAATTCCGACAGGCATTTTACTTTTTGCAATAATATGACGTGTTCTTTCATCGAAGGGAGAATTTTCGAACAAACCTTCTTTTCCTGTAAATTTATCTATTAAACGATCCGGATTTACAATTCTGGTCGTAAAGCCGAGAATTTTTCCAAGTAAAGTTCCATCAAAAATAGATTGACCTAAACCTACTAACAACAAATCGTATTCGCCTTGGTTTGCCGTATCAATAATGTCAGTATCAATATCATTTGTTACTTTAAAAATACTTACCATATTCTGGTTCAAACGTTCTGATTCTTCAATAACCGGAACTAACATTTTGCGTTCGTGATCTTTTACGTCAAACGAATGTATTTCGGTACTTAAAGACAAATGCATTGCGGTTACAATCGAATTGTCAGGTTGTTTTTTTACTAAACTATTGGCGATTTTCAATAATTTTTTTCCTCTTTCAGGAGTTGCAAAAGAAAGCAGAATTTTGAATTTACTTTTATTTCCAATTTCCTCAGGAATTGCCGTTACCTTATCTTTAAAAATATATCCAATAAAATCTAAAGCCGGACCTGTCATAAAAGTGGTTACCAAAGCCATAATGACCATCATGGTGAAAATTTCGGTAGAAAGAACTCCTAAATCATAACCAATATTTAAAACCACCAACTCCATCAAACCACGTGTATTCATCAAAGCTCCGATAGCTAAACTGTCTTTCCAGTTTTGTCCAACAAATTTTGCTGCTAACGCACTACCGAAGAATTTTCCGGTTACTGCAACTGCAATAATTACCGCAGTAACTTTCCATAAATACGGATCGTTTAATAAACCAATTTGTGTACGTAAACCTGTGAATACAAAGAATAATGGCAATAGAACAATAATAGAAACGTCTTCAACTTTTTCTATAAATATATTTCTGAATTTATTGTTTTCCGGCATAATTGCTCCGGCTAAAAAGGCTCCAAACAAAGCGTGAATTCCAATTAATTCTGATGCGTAAGAAGAAAACAAAAGTGTTATAAAAAAGATTGCTACAACCGGTTTGTTCAAACTTTCGCGAGTTGAGTTTAAATCTCCCACACGTTTTAAGAACGGACGCACTATTTTCAACATAATAATTACGTATAAAATAGCCAAACCTATTACATATAAAGCACTTGTAAATGAACCCGCTTTTACAATTGCAATTACAACTGCCAAAATACACCAAGCCGTAATATCATCTGCAGCAGCACATGTTATGGCAATGGTTCCGAGTTTTGTTTTTTGCATGCCGCGTTCCTGAACAATTCTGGCCAAAACCGGAAACGCCGTTATGCTCATCGCAATACCCATAAATAATCCGAAAGAAGCAAATTCTACGCCTTCCGGAGCAAAAGTACCATAGATAAAATAGGCTAAAGTTAATCCTAAAGCAAACGGAATTACTATACTGGCATGACTGATTACTACAGATTCGTGTGCTTTATTTTTTAGCACTTTTAAGTCTAATTCCATCCCGATAACGAACATGAAAAGTATTAAACCAATCTGACTTAAAAATTGTAAGTTTCCTAAAGATTCTTTTGGAAATAAAGCGGCTGAGAATTCAGGAAAATACATTCCGACCAAAGAGGGCCCTAAAACAATTCCGGCAATCATTTCTCCAATTACAGAGGGTTGTCCGATTTTTCTAAAAACCCATCCAAATAAACGGGCTACTAAAATTATTGTGACAATCTGCGCTAATAAAATAGCTAACGGATGTTGCAGGTTCTCAACCATCGAATGAAGAAAATCGTTCCAATGATTACTTTCTATTTTTTTCTGAATAATTCCACGGCCTACTTCCAGAGCGGCTCCTTTTGAAATTACCCAATATATCAGAGCGCCAAAACCGCCAATAATTGTTACGTAAAACAAAGAGTTTTTTAAGTTATTCATAACTTGTATTTTTAATAATTGGCGCAAATATCTGAACTGAAATTCAGCTGAAAAAGTAAATTTACAGCTAATTTTCAATCTATGTAACAAGTCCGAAAAACTTTGTAATAAGTTAGATTTTAACCTTTTTTAGAAAGTCAGAACGATAGGTTTCGCTAAGAATTAACGCGTTGCTTTTGTCATTTTTTTCTAAATGATGCAAAACAATTTCGTTATGGTTAAAGAATTTAATAGCCTTTACTGCTACGATTTCTTTTTTGTTTATGCGGCAGAAATCGGCTTCAGGTAATTCTTTGAGAAGTGTGTCGAATTTAATGTTTTTCAAATTCAAATAACTTCCATCAGTCAGCAGAACCGTTTTATCCCGGCTATCACTCTCAGCCGTTTTAATGTACTGAATTTCATTAAAATACAACAACGTTTTTCCCTTATCTGTATTTAATTGAATGAATTTCTTACCCGAAGTTGGTTTATTAAATCGTTCAAAAGCTTTTGAGATCGCTTTTTGTAAACGATCCAGTTTTACAGGTTTTGTAATATAATCTACGGCATCAATATTAAAAGCATCGGCAGCATATTCTTTATAAGCCGTGCAAAAAATAACTAATTTATTGTTTAGCATTTCTGCCAGATGCAAGCCATCCATTCCAGGCATTTCGATATCAGAAATTAATAAATCAAAATCGAGATTTGGAATTTCGGCCAGTAGTTTTTCAGGATTATTAAACGTTTTTACGATTTCTACTTCAGGAATTTGTTCACAAAGCATTTTCAGGTACGTTAATCCCGGTAACTCATCGTCCAGTAGCAAGCATTTCAGTTTTGTATTCAAGTAAATCTATTTTTAGATGAGCTATATAAATGTCGTTTTCTACAAACCTGTCAAGTTTGAAGTTATTTTTATAAATGATTCGCAAACGGTGTTCTAATGTGGCATGACCAAAACCGCTTCGTTCCTTTTTTAATACTTTTTTATCCGAAATTTTATTCGAAACTGTCATAGAAAAAGCATTGTCTTTAAACTCAAAAACCACCGAAATAAAGGCATCGGCACTTTGCAAATCTGCATGTTTAAAAGCATTTTCAATTAAATCTATCGAAATTAACGGCGCAAGCAATGGCTGTTCGTATAATTTGTCTTCTTTATTAAGGTTGGTTTTGATCTTCAATTCAAAAAGCGGACTGATTTTGATTTTATTGATTTCGATTAAATTCAGAGCAAAATCAATTTCTTCTTTGGCAGTTACAAATTTCTTTTTGCTTTCGTATAAAATATAATCCAGAACATTAGCCAGTTTATCTAAAGCAAAATAAGTCTGATAAGCGTGTGACTGAATTGAATTTAAAATATTTTTAAAAAGATGCGGATTTAGTTTAGATTCTAAATTTTCTAATTGCAAATCATTCACTTTTGCTTCGAGTGCATAAAAGCTTTTTTCAGCATCCTCTTGTGCTTTTTTAGATTGCATTAATTGATACACCACAAAACAAATGATGAAAATCAGCAGTAAAATAATAGCTAGAAAAATAAAAGTAATGGTATTGTTTTCTTGCATCCCTGGATAAATTATCATTGAAAATTCATCTGTAAAAGTAGCTATTTTTTTTGCCACAGATTTTAATGAATTCTAATTATCAAAAAATATTTTTAATTGGTGAGAATCTTCAAAATCTGTGGCATATTTCTTTAATGACTAGAAACAAACTTCAATCCGATAATTGAAGCAATTAAAGTCGAAAGGAAAAATATTCTCCAAAAAGTGGCAGGTTCTTTAAAAATAAATATTCCCACTAACACCGTTCCTACAGCTCCGATTCCTGTCCAAACTGCATAAGCAGTTCCTATTGGCAAGACTTGCGTGGCTTTATATAACAAAATCATACTTATTGAAAGGCATACAAAAAAGCCAATCATCCAATAGGTAGAAATAATTCCGGTTGTTTCTTTGGCTTTTCCTAAACATGATGCAAATCCAACTTCAAAAAGCCCGGCAATAATTAATAAAATCCAATTCATTTTCTTTTCATTTTTTAAATTAAATGCAAATATCAGAAAATATCACAGAACTCATTCTAATTATACGACTTTTCCTAAAAAAAGCAACGTTAATTAATGTTAACATATAGTAAAAACAAAGTGATTGTTTATGATTTCTAGCGCTTTTCACTACATTTGCAACCATTTTAAAGATTTTTATGAAAAACGCTATTCAAGTTGGGTTTTGGGAGAAAACAGCCCGAATCATTCTTAAAAACAGAATTACGATATTGGTTATTATCGCGGCCTTAACGATTTTCCTTGGTTATCAATGGAAAAATCTTGCCATGTCTTATACCGAAGCCAACTTACTTCCTAAAGATCACATCGCAAACAAGGAGTATCAAAAATTTCTGGACAAGTTTGGTGAAGAAGGAAACCTTGTGGTTATCGGTTTTAAGGATCCGAATTTTTTTACGCCAAAAAACTATGCAGCCTGGAATGAATTGATGACGGGTTTAAAAAAATCTAAAGAAATTGATTTAGTAGTTTCTCTGAATGATTTAAAAAAGCTTGAAAAAGATACCGTTAACGAAAAATTTGTGCTAAAGCCGTTTATCGATCAAAGCAAAACAATAGATCCGGCTTATTTAAAAACCGTACAACATGATTTGTTTAACAACCTGCCTTTTTACGAAGGATTGCTGTTTAATAAAACAAGCGGAAGTGTGCGTTCTGCCATTTATATTAATAAAGCGCTTGTAAATACTGCCGAAAGAAAGACTTTTATACTTGAAAACCTAGTTCCGAAAATCGACAAATTCGAAAAAACAACCGGAATCGACTTGCGTGTTTCAGGAATGCCATACATCAGAACCATCAATGCTAACAATATGAAAGGTGAAATTGCTCTTTTTATTGGAGCTGCTTTATTGATTGTTTCCTTGATTTTCTTTTTCTTTTTCCGTTCGTTTAGAGCGACATTTATCTCGATTTGTATTTTGATCGTTGGCGTAATCTGGTCTTTTGGAACATTGGGATTATTGCATTATAAAATCACGATTTTAACGGCTATTATTCCTCCATTAATTATTGTTATTGGAATTACGAATTGTATTTTCCTGATTAATAAATACCAGCAGGAAATTAAGCTGCACAATAATCAGGCAAAAGCTTTGCAGCGTATTATTTCGAAAATTGGAGTTTCTACTTTAATGACGAACTTAACTACTGCAATGGGTTTTGCAACATTTATGATTACAGGAAACGATTTGCTTTTTGAATTTGGTTTAGTGACTTCAATAAATGTAATTTCAGTTTATTTACTGACGCTTTTAATTGTGCCAATTGTGTACAGTTTTATGTCGGTTCCGGGTGAAAAGCATTTATATCATTTAACTAAAACGTACATTTCGACCTTATTGGATTTTGTTGAAAACGTGGTAAAAAACAAACGCAGAGTAATTTATACTATTTATGCTTTGCTTTTATTGCTAAGTATTGTTGGTATTTCTCAAATGAAAGTTTCCGGAAGTTTGATTGGTGAAATGCCAAAAAGCGCTTCTTTCTTTAAAGATATTATTTTTTACGAAAAAGAATTTAACGGTGTAATGCCGCTTGAAATCATGATTAACACCAAACACAAAAAAGGTGTTATGAAAGCGTCTACAATTCGCAAAATGGACGAATTGCAAAATACGATTGAAGAAATGCCAGAATTGGCAAAACCGGTTTCAATCGTGAATTTGGTTAAATATTCGAAACAGGCTTTTTATAACGGAAATCCTGAATATTATCAATTACCAACTTCTCAGGAGCAGACTTTTATTTTGGGTTATGCGAAAAATGCAACCAAAAACAGCAAAGAAAACTTAATGAAAAGTTATGTTGATTCGACAGGACAATATGCCAGAATCACAACTTTCATGAAAGACATTGGCACGGATGAAATGGCAAAAGTGGAGAAAAAATTACATTCTAAAATAGATGAAATTTTCCCGAAAGACCGTTTTGAAGTTACCGTGACCGGAAAAGCATTGGTTTTTCAAAAAGGAACATCGTATTTGGTAGACAATTTAATTGAATCGTTAATTTTTGCGATCTTAGTTATCGCTGCTTTGATGTTGTATTTGTTCAGATCATTCAAAATGGTTTTTGCATCGTTGATTACGAATATTTTACCACTTTGTATTACTTCAGGCTTAATGGGTTATTTCGGAATTCCGTTGAAACCTTCAACGATTTTAGTATTCAGTATCGCGTTTGGAATTTCAGTAGATAATGCGATTCAGTTTATGGCGAAGTATAAACATGATTTAATACAAAGCAACGGAAGGGTTAAAAAATCTGTTTTCAGTGCTTTGAGAGAAACGGGAATCAGTACTTTTTATACATCGGTAGTCTTAATTTTAGGATTCGCTACTTTCACGCTTTCCAGCTTTAGCGGAACAATTGCCCTTGGTGGATTAATTTCTTGCACATTGTTGTTTGCAATGTTTGCGAATTTATTGGTTTTACCGGCTTTGGTTTTAACTTTTGAGAAGAAGAAGGCTAAAAAAGAGGATTTGGAGAATTTGGAAGGAAACACGAATTTTACGAATTAGCACACATAGATTAATAATCAATTTATATGAAAAAAATAGTTCTGATTTTTCTTATCTTAAATACAAGTTTCATTTTTTCTCAAAACTATTTTGAAGGTAAAAATTTATATTGCAAATCTGAGAATCCAGAAGCAATTAAGTCATTTAATGTTGGTATAGAAACACTTTATTTAAATAGGTCATTAGATAAGAAATATCTAGAGATGACATCTAAAGCCTTTTTTCAAGCTTATAAAAAAGACACAACTTTTTGTGATGCATTATTCTTTACAGGCTACACACTAAGATTATTAAACGACAAAAATGCTTTGGCGTATTATATGCTAGCAGACACATCATATAACAAGTCTATTGAGTTCAAAACTAATCTCGCAGCAGAATGTTTGCGATATGGTAATGAAAAAACCATAAAACTTGCACGAAAAAAATACACTGAAATAATTAAACTTTTCCCTGAAAACCCCGAGGGATATTATGGTTTTGCTGTTACATCTCCAATTTTAGGAGATTATGAAAAAGGATTAGAAAATATAAATATTGCCATACAGAAATATATACTTATAAATCCAAAATTGAGAAATGATGTATTATTCCTAAAAGCAATTTTATTATCATTAAATAAAAGGTATGAAGAAGCTCTCCCCTTTTTGGAAAATGTTTCATCAACATATAAAAAAGATTTTAATTTTAGAGTTCATTATTCACTTTGCTTACTAAAAGTTTCGGAGATGAAAAAAGATGAAAAAATGAAACAGAAAGCTCAAAAAATTTATGAAAAAATAGAGGAAAAGAACGAAATTCCGAATGAGCTAAAAGAGTTATTAGTATTTTAAAACTATAAGAACAAAATACTTAATCATAGCAGTCAAAGGGAAAATGACCAAAAGTGTGAAGGAAAAAAACTTTCTTTTATAAACAAATGCCCTAGCCCCGATAGCAGCGGCATCCTTTCTATTTTTTCTTTAAAAATAGAAAGATATAGCGGATAGCGGGAAACAGCTTCAAAAATTAATTATTATCGTTTATATTTGCAATTCGATATAAAAACACTGATTTTATTTTAATCTAAAATCAGAAATCTAAAATCTAAAATTAAAATGAAACACACAAAAGTTAAAGACTTATTAAACAGTACGACGACGCTTCAGGAGGTTAATGCAAAAGGATGGGTGAGAACTTTTAGAAATAATCAGTTCATCGCGCTTAATGACGGTTCTACCATTAATAATATACAATGTGTTGTTGATTTTGAAAATACACCGGAAGAGACTTTAAAAAGAATCACTACCGGAGCTGCAGTTTCTGTAATTGGAACTTTGGTAGAAAGTAAAGGTGCGGGTCAGAAATATGAAATTCAGGTTACTAAACTTGAAATTCTTGGAGATTCTGATGCAGAGAAATTCCCAATGCAACCAAAGAAGCATACTTTAGAATATTTACGTACTCACGCACATTTACGCGTACGTACAAATGCTTTTGGTGCGATTATGCGTGTGCGTTCGGTGCTTTCGTTTGCAGTTCATAAATATTTTCAGGAAAAAGGTTTTGTGTATGTAAATACGCCAATTATTACGGGAGCTGATGCTGAAGGTGCAGGAGAAATGTTTCAGGTAACTTCATTGCCTTTGGATAATTTGCCAAAAAATGAAGAAGGAAATATTGATTTCAAAAAAGATTTCTTCGGAAAGCATACTAACTTGACCGTTTCTGGACAATTAGAAGGCGAAACTTTTGCAATGGCTTTGGGTCAGATTTATACCTTTGGACCAACTTTTAGAGCTGAAAACTCAAATACTTCTCGTCACCTGGCAGAATTCTGGATGATTGAGCCGGAAGTTGCTTTCAACGATTTGGATGATAACATGGATTTGGCTGAAGATTTTATTCAGTACGTAATTAAATATGCTTTAGACAATTGTAAAGATGATTTGAAGTTTTTAGAAGGACGACTTTTAGAAGAAGAAAAAGCAAAACCACAGGCGGATAGAAGCGAAATGCCTTTGTTAGAGAAATTAAACTTCGTTTTAGAAAACAACTTCAAACGTGTTTCTTATACTGAAGCAATTGATATTTTAAGAGAATCAACTCCGAATAAAAAGAAAAAATTTCAATACATCATCAACGAATGGGGAGCTGATTTACAATCTGAACACGAACGTTATTTGGTTGAAAAACACTTTAAATGTCCGGTAATTTTATTTGATTACCCTGCAAACATCAAAGCGTTTTACATGCGTCTAAATGACAACACAGAACCAGGAAGAGAAACTGTTCGTGCAATGGATATCCTTTTCCCTGGAATTGGAGAAATCGTGGGTGGTTCTGAAAGAGAAGAACGTTACGACGTTTTGGTTGAGAAAATGAAAGCTTTAGAAATCGACGAAGAAGAATTATACTGGTATTTAGACACCAGAAGATTTGGTTCTGCAACTCACGCAGGTTTCGGTTTAGGATTTGAGCGCCTTGTATTGTTTGTAACCGGTATGACAAACATTAGAGACGTAATTCCTTTCCCAAGAACTCCTGGAAGTGCAGAATTTTAATCTAAGATTCTAAGGGACTGAGATACTAAGGTTCTAAGTTTTAAAAAATAATTTTTAATACGAATTTAATTCATCACAAGATACTCAGTACCTTAGGGCCTTAGTATCTTAGCAACTTTTATATGCTAAAGCAATTTTTAAATTTAAAATTATCCCAAAAATTATCTCCACAGCAAATTCAGCTGATGAAGTTAATTCAATTGCCTACGCAAGCTTTTGAGCAACGTTTATTAGAAGAAATGAACGAAAATCCGGCTCTAGAAGCTGGAAAGGAAGATGAATACGAAGCAGATGAATTCGCAAATGAAGAATACGACGATTATGATGATGCAGAATCTGACAGAATCGAAGCAGACGACATTAACATAGACGAATACTTAAGCGACGACGACACGCCGGATTATAAAACTCAGGTGAACAATTACGGTGAAGATGAAGAACGCGAAACGCCTTTTGCTTCGCCGATAAGCTTTCATCAGGATTTAATCAATCAGTTGAATACTTTTATTTTGAACGATGAAGAGCGCGAAATCGCTGAATTTCTTGTTGGAAGTATTGATGATATGGGTTATATACGCAGAAGCGTTGCCGACATGGTCGACGATATGGCTTTTACGCAAGGTATTTATACCGATGAAGTAATGGTCGAAAAAATGCTGCATGTTATTCATGAATTGGAACCTTCGGGAGTTGGTGCGCGTGATTTGCAGGAATGTTTATTGTTACAATTAAAGCATAAAACACCAACTGAATATGTTGATTTAGCAATTGATATTATCGAAAACCAGTTTGATGCTTTTACCAAAAAACATTACGATAAATTATTGCAGAAATACGGTGTTTCAAACGAACAGCTTAAAAAAGCGATTCATGAAATCGAAAGACTGAACCCAAAACCAGGTGGCTCTTTTACAGGAAACAACAAAGTAACAGAAAATGTTGTTCCGGATTTCGCGATCAGAATTGTTGACGGCGAATTGGAACTGACATTAAACGGGCGAAATGCTCCTTCCCTGCACGTTTCTAAAGATTATCAGGAAATGATGCAAACGTATAAGGATTCTCGTGATAAATCGACTGCACAAAAAGATGCAGTTCAGTTTATCAAACAAAAACTGGATTCTGCGAAATGGTTTATCGATGCGATAAGACAACGTCAGGAAACACTTTTTGTAACGATGAATGCGATTATGCATTATCAGGAAGAATTCTTTTTAGACGGCGACGAAACTAAGCTAAAGCCAATGATCTTAAAAGACATTGCAGATATGGTTGGTTTGGATATTTCGACGATTTCACGTGTTGCCAATAGTAAATATGTTGAAACTCCGTACGGAACAAAACTAATCAAAGAGTTTTTCTCTGAAGCCATGAAGAATGACCAAGGAGAAGATGTTTCGACTTTAGAAATCAAAAAAATTCTGAAAAATACAATTGAAGAAGAAGACAAAAAGAAACCTTTGCCAGACGATCAATTGGCAGAAATCTTAAAAGAAAAAGGATATCCAATCGCGAGAAGAACCATTGCAAAATACCGTGAACAGCTTGATATTCCGGTTGCAAGAATGAGAAAGAAGATATAATACAATTGCAATTCACAATAAACCGGATTAAAATCCGGCACTACAATATCAATCGAGCCGAAGGCTCTTTATAGGGAGTTCCATAGGAACATATAATATTGTAGAGCTGGACTTCAGTCCAGTTTTAATATCAGATTTTATACAAAACAACAAACCCGACAGATTTTAAACCTGTCGGGTTTGTTGTTATATCAAGCATTTTGATTATTTATACTGATCTGGCGTTATAGTAACTTGAAATAAATAAATTCCTTTTTTATCCTTATAGCTGTAAATCAAAGTAAAACTATTTTTTCGAAATGTTCTAAGACCGGGATTAGACTTTGCCGTACTAATTAAACTTTGTGCAATATTTTCTTTTATTGTTTCAATTTCTGCAGTCTGTTTCTCAACATTTACTAAAGTCAAATTATATTGAACAACTTGTTTTTGAGGTAAACTAACACTATCCAAACGAATTCCTGGTTGTATTAATAAAGGGCAATTTTCATTATACTTTGCTACCAGCTCTGTTATTTCAATATTTAAATTAGGATCTTTAGGAGAAAAATAAAGAATTAAACTTGCTGATAATGCTATAATTCCACTAATTATTAAAACAATTAATCTTTTTTTCTTTGACGGTTGTTTCATTTGAAGTTTGATTTGTGACGAAAATGAAATTATTTTCCCTGATTTTTTTTCATTGCATTATAATACGCGGCACGGCTTAAAGGTTCGTATTCTTCCGTTTCACCAAGCATTACCAATTTATCATTATCGGTTTTACGGAAACTATAATTGGCAAGATTTCCTGTTCTGGTGCAAACAGCGTGAACTTTAGTTACATATTCTGCTGTTGCCATAAGCGCAGGCATTGGTCCGAAAGGGTTTCCTTTAAAGTCCATATCAAGACCTGCGACTATTACACGAATTCCCTGATTGGCAAGATCATTACAAACCGTAACAATTTCATCATCAAAAAATTGTGCTTCATCAATACCAATTACATCGCAGCCCTGAGCTAAAATAGCAATATTGGCAGCGGCCGGAACAGGAGTTGAGCGAATTTCGTTGGCATCGTGCGACACCACCAATTCGTCATGATAGCGGGTATCAATAGCAGGTTTAAAAATTTCGATTTTTTGTTTGGCAAATTGTGCACGTTTTAATCTGCGGATTAACTCCTCGGTTTTACCCGAAAACATTGATCCACAAATAACTTCAATCCAACCAAACTGTTCTTTGTGATTTACTGTATTTTCGAGAAACATTTTGTATTTTTCTGCCTTTAAAGATGAATAGTTTTTATTACTTTGTACTGGTAATAAATTGACGCTAAAATTTACTGTTTTAACGTTTTTTCAAAAGTAGAAAATTTTTATCAAATCGAAGATTCGCAAACGCTTATTAACAGAAATAAAAATTCATCTCGTCAATTTTCTCCATTAATAAAGAAATTCAATACAAAATACACTAAAATACCCTATTCACTATAATTTCAACAGTTATGAAAAAAAAATTGGAAGCCGATTTAATCAGCATTGCACATCGAATTTTAAAGCTTAAAAATAAATCCGATATCAATCAATTATATCTTGAAACACAGAAATTATACGAAAAATTAGCGGTTTTAAAATTTGTAGATGAAAATTTTGATGCTCAAAAACCAACCATTGGCCGAGGCGAAATTGATTCTCAACTTGAAACTATTTTTGATAAAGAAGAAATAATTCCGACAGAAATTGAAACTGAAGTTCCCGCTCCGGTTGCAGAAATTGCAATTGAAGCAACTCCTGAACCTGAAATTGAAGAAGTAAAAGAAGAGATTAAGGAAGAAGTTATTGCGGAAGTTCCTGAAGAAGTAATTCCGGAACCTGTTGCAGAAACGATTCCAGAACCTGTTGCCGCAATTGAAGAACCAGTTGCTGAAAAAGTAGAAGAACCGGTTTCAGAAACTAAAAAAGAAACTGCTACAGAAAGTTATTTTAGAACAATAAGCGATTTAAAACCAATTCCTGATTTTAAACCTGCTTTTGAATTAGACAGAGAAGAAAATGTAGAAGACGAAAAAACAGAAGAAATAAAAGC
Organism: Flavobacterium chryseum; assembly: GCF_004362015.1. GTDB lineage: Bacteria > Bacteroidota > Bacteroidia > Flavobacteriales > Flavobacteriaceae > Flavobacterium. The sequence goes on along the minus strand of NZ_SNWW01000001.1, from coordinate 788,696 downwards.
CGAAGAACCAAAAACAGAAACAGATAAAAAATCAATTCCGGTTCATCATATTTCGTTTGAAGATATTCTGGGCGTTAATTATGCCGATGCACAATTTGTAAAAGTGGATAGTTCTGAAAATGTTCCTGCTCCTCCTACTCCATCAATAAATGAATTCAACGAGAAAAAAACAGCTGTAGAAACGACTACTTTAGAATCTGAGAAATCAAAAGCGGTTCCGCTAAACGAGAAATTAGCAAAAGGTTTTCATATTGATTTAAATGATCGTATTGCATTTACAAAAAATCTTTTCGGAAACAGTACCGAAGATTACAGCCGCGTTTTAAATCAGTTATTGACATTTGATACGTATGGCGAAGCTCAGGATTTTATTGAAAACATGGTAAAACCAGATTACAATAACTGGGAAGGAAAAGATGATTACGCAGAACGTTTTCTTGGAATTGTTGAGAAAAAGTTTTCATAAACACGAATTTCACGAATTAACACAAATTTAAATTCGTTAAGTAGTCCTGCTATTAATTCGTGTTAATTCGTGAAATCTGTGTTATTACACTTTAATATTAAAATTAAATATGTCTAAATTATATATCGTTCCAACGCCAATTGGCAATCTTGAAGACATGACTTTTCGTGCTATTAGGATTCTCAAAGAAGTCGATTTGATCTTGGCGGAAGATACCAGAACGAGCGGAAAATTGTTGAAGCATTTTGAAATTGGCACGCACATGCACAGCCACCACATGCACAACGAACACAAAACAACCGAAAATTTAATTGCGCGTTTGAAAGCCGGCGAAACTATTGCCTTAATTTCAGATGCAGGAACTCCGGCGATTTCTGATCCTGGATTTTTATTAACGCGCGCCTGTGTCGAAAATAAAATTGAAGTAGAATGCTTACCAGGAGCAACAGCTTTTGTTCCGGCTCTTGTAAATAGCGGACTACCAAATGATAAATTTGTTTTTGAAGGTTTTCTGCCTGATAAAAAAGGACGTCAGACTCGGTTTTTGGCTTTAGCCGAAGAAACCAGAACGATGATTTTATATGTTTCTCCACATAAATTGGTTAAAACTTTAGCCGAATTTATTACTTATTTTGGAGAAGACAGACAAGTTTGCGTTTCGAGAGAATTATCAAAATTACATGAAGAAAATGTTCGCGGAACCGCAAGAGAAGTTCTGACTCATTTTGAAAAAACAGCACCACGCGGCGAAATTGTCGTTGTCGTTGCTGGGAAAACAATAATAAAAGAACCTAAGAAAAGTAAATTTTCTAAGGAAGAAGAAGATTAATATTTGCCACTAATTTTCACGAATTAAAGTTTGATTCAAATTAAAAATTAGCGGAAATTAGTGAAATTCGAGGCGAAAAAAAATAACAATACAAATCATGAGCATTCAAGCCTTTTTAGAAAAAGTAAAACAAACTCCAACACAAATAACATTTCCGGAAACGATTGCAGTGATTGAGGAAAATTACAATTTTACTCCAACCGCTTTTCAAAACGGAACACAACATAATGCAGCCGGAGAAAACTCTGGTTCTTGCAAGTTATTTTCTTTCGCAAAATTGCAAAATCTAAATAAAGACGAAACTTTAGCTTGTTTTGGCGCTTTTTATTTTGATGAAGTTTTAGGAGATCCAAACGGAACGAATCATCAGAACATTAGAAACTTTATCAATTTAGGCTGGGACGGAATTCAGTTTGAAGGAAACGCTTTAGAAGCGAAATAATTTTAGATTTTAGAGTGTAGATTTTAGATTTCTGAAAGCTACTTAATTCTGAATTCCTAAAGACTTTGTCAAAGTTTGAAACTTTGACAAAGATAAAACCGGATTTTTCTATCACAGATTAAAAATATTTACGTTACTAGATTAAACGATTTCAGAAATCCACAATCTAAAATCAACACTCTAAAATCTAAAATCAACCATGCGTTGGACATTAAAACCAAAACCTTCTGAAGATAAAATCAAACATTTGGCGCAGGCCTTAAATGTAGAAGATTTTGTAGCAACACTTTTGATTCAGCGTGGCATTGAAACTTTTGAAGATGCCAAAAATTTCTTTCGCCCTTCATTAGAACATCTTCATGATCCGTACTTGATGAAAGATATGGACAAAGCGGTTGCGCGAATAGAATCAGCCATAGAAAATCAGGAAAATATTTTAGTTTTTGGCGATTACGATGTCGACGGAACAACAGCAGTTTCTTTGGTTTCAGCGTATTTAAAATCACATTACCCAAATATTGCGACATATATTCCGGATCGTTATGACGAAGGTTACGGAATTTCTTTTAAAGGAATTGACTTTGCCGATGACAACGGATTTTCATTAATTATTGCACTCGATTGCGGCATTAAATCTATTGATCATATCGCCTACGCGAAAGAAAAAAACATCGACTTTATTATTTGTGATCACCACAGACCCGGAAATATTCTGCCGGATGCCGTTGCGATTTTAGATCCAAAAAGAGAAGACTGTTCCTATCCGTATGACGAATTATGCGGTTGCGGCGTTGGTTTTAAACTGATTCAGGCTTTAGGTCAGAATCGAAATGAAACGATTGAAGATTTGGTTCCGTATCTGGATTTGGTGGCTACGGCAATTGCAGCAGATATTGTTCCGATTACGGGTGAAAATCGGGTTTTAGCTTATTTCGGATTACAAGTTATCAATAGCGAACCAAGACCCGGAATTAGAGCTTTGGTGCATCAAATAAAAAAGAAAACATTAGATATTACAGATGTTGTTTTTATTATTTCGCCAAGAATAAACGCTGCCGGAAGAATAAAACACGGAAATCATGCCGTTGAATTACTAACAGAATTCAATTTTGAGCAAGCACAACAATTTGCATCAGAAATTGAACAATATAATTCTGACCGAAAAGATTTAGATAAGAGAATTACCAAAGAAGCTTTTCAACAAATATTAGAAAATCAGGAAGAAGAAAGATTTTCGACTGTTGTCTTTCAGGAAGACTGGCACAAAGGCGTTATCGGAATTGTCGCTTCAAGATTAATCGAAACCTATTACCGTCCAACTTTGGTTTTTACAAAAAGCGGCGATAAATATGCGGCTTCTGCAAGATCTGTAAAAGGCTTTGATGTTTACAATGCATTAGATGCCTGCGCGCATCATTTAGAGCAATTTGGAGGTCATATGTACGCAGCGGGAATGACTTTGAAAGCCGAGAATTATAAACCGTTTAAAGATGCATTTGAGAAACAAGTTTCAGAAACGATTTTACCTGAAATGCGAACTCCGGAAATAGAAATTGATGCTGAAATTAATTTTTCGGACATTACTCCAAAACTTGTTCGGATTTTGAAACAATTTGAACCTTTTGGTCCACAAAATATGACTCCGGTTTTTATGACCAAAGATGTAAAAGATACAGGTTACGCCAAAACTTTAGGAGCAGATGACGAACATTTGAGGCTTTTTGTAAAACAATCTAACTCCGAAGGAATTGCGGCAATTGGTTTCGGACTCGGAAAAAAAATAAACATTACAAAAAATCAAAACCCTTTTCAGCTGGCTTATTCATTATCTGAAAATGAATGGAATGGCACTGTTTCTACTCAACTTATGCTAAAAGATATTAGAACAAATGAAGAATAAAACAAAAAAAGCCGATCCTTATCAGGCATTGCGCTACAGAGAATTTAATGTGTTTTTATTATTGCGTTTCGCTATGGTTTTTGCCTGGTCGATGCAGTTTATTGTTATTGAATGGGAAGTTTATAGTATAACTAAAAATCCGCTTTCGTTGGGACTTATTGGTTTAATGGAAGTAATTCCAGCCGTAGGAATGGCTTTATTTGCCGGGCATATGGTCGATCAAAGAGAGAAAAAAGGTTTGTTGGTAAAATGTATTCTTGGGTTTTCTGTAATTAGTTTTGGGTTGTTTTTATTAACCTGGCCAAAAATCGTTACTGGTTGGTCTACAGATGCCATTTTATATTCCATTTACTTTTTAGTGTTTTTGGGAGGATTGGTTCGCGCTTTTCTTGGCCCAACTATTTTCTCGCTCTTGTCTTTAATTGTTCCTAAAAAAGCATATCCAAATGCCGCAACGTGGAGTAGTTCGGTTTGGCAGATTGGTTCTGTTTTAGGGCCGGCGGTTGCTGGTTTTTCTATCAACTTTATTGGCGTTCACTGGTCAATGTGTCTGGTTGTTGGATTTTCTGTATTCTCTTTGATTGCTTTATCACAAATCGAGAAAAAACCAATTCTCAATCCTAAAATTGGCGAACCGGTAATGGAAAGTCTGAAAGAAGGATTGAAGTTTGTCTTTAATAACAAAACCATTTTAGGTGTTCTTTCGCTTGATATGGTTGCTGTTTTATTTGGTGGAGCTGTAGCATTACTTCCTGTTTTTGCGCAGGATATTTTAAAAGTTGGCCCGGAAGGTTTTGGTGTATTAAGAGCTGCACCGGCAATTGGTGCGTTTATAACGATGCTGATTTCAGCGTATGTTCCGTTGTACAAAAAAGCCGGAATGAAACTGTTGGTAGCAATTTTCGTTTTCGGATTGTGTATTATTCTATTCGGAGTTTCAACTATTTTCTGGCTTTCAGTTGTAGCTTTATTTTTAAGCGGTGTAGCTGACGGAATTTCTGTAGTAATTCGCCAGACGATCCTGCAACTTAAAACTCCAGATCATATGCGCGGACGTGTTGCGGCCGTGAATTCTATGTTTGTGGGTTCTTCGAATGAATTAGGCGCTTTTGAAAGTGGTCTAACAGCCAAATTGATGGGAACTGTAGTTTCTGTAGTTTTTGGCGGAAGTATGACGCTTTTAACTGTTTTAGGTTTCGGAATAAAATCGCCTACGTTTAGAAATTTAGATCTTCAAAAGGATATGGAAGATCATCAAAATATGGAGTAATGAAACGTTTACTATTAATTTTCTTTTTCACCATTTCCTTTTTCGCAAACGGACAAAATCTTTACATCAAAACATACGGAAATTCGAAAGATAAACCCGTAATCTTTATTCACGGTGGACCAAGTGGGAATTCGACTTTATTTGAAGGCACAACTGCTCAAAAACTGGCTGATAAAGGTTTTTATGTCATTGTTTATGACAGAAGAGGCGAAGGAAGATCTACAGACCTCAACGCAAAGTTTACTTATGAAGAAGCTTTCGCGGATTTAAATTCAATTTTGAAAGAATACCATTTACAGCAAGTAACGCTTTTGGCTCATAGTTTTGGAGGTTTGGTTGCTACACTTTATACCGATAAATATCCTGGAAATGTAAGTTCTCTTGTTTTGGCCGGCGCTTTATTTTCGCAACAGGAAACTTACGATCATATTTTAAAATCGGTTTCAAAAATTGCAACTGCTAAAAAAGATTCAAATCAATTGAAAAAAATAAGTACAATTGAAAAGCTAAATAAAAACTCGGCAGAATATCGAAAAGGGTGTTTTGACTTAGCGGGAGAAAATAGTTATTTCAAAATGCCGAATCCAACTGATGCTTCAAAAAAATTATATAGTGATTACGAAGCGAGTGAATTTTTTAAAACCAACATTCGAAACAAAAATGCGCCACTGCTTTTTTATCAAAATGAAAAGCAAAACAATATCGACAGCAGACCTTTTTTAAAGAAAATCAAATCAAGCGGAGTTCCTATTTATGCTGTTTACGGAAAGAGGACGGTATCTTTTCTAATGCTCAAATTAGTTCGATTAAAAGCATTGTTGGAAAAAATCATTTTGCTTTGTTGGAAAACTGTTCACATTATTTATTTGTTGATCAACAGAGTCAATTTTTATCTCAAATTGAAAAGTGGTATAAGTAAAATTTTATTTTGAATATAAATGATATAAATAAAGTTTAAGTATATCTTTTAAAACCCCATTATAAGACTTATAATGGCGAATATTTTTTTATTATTTTATGATTCTTTTATTTAGAATTGATATAAATAATATTTATATTTGTTACAATAAAAGGATTTGTAATGAAAGAAATAGAACAGTTATACCACAACAATTTTGGAATTGCGTTTTACTGGAAAAAGGAAAACGAAACCATAACTGACAAAGTGCAATTGGTTTTTAAAGAAACCGGATTCTATTTTAGCGTTCAGGAATTGAATCAGTTTTGCGATTTAATAGAAGACAGCATGATCGAAAATGGCTGTTGTGAAGCTTGCGAATTAAAATATTCCTGCCATAAATTTTTATTGAAAACACCTTGCGCTTCTATCGATTTGGCGGTTTCTATGACGGAATTAAAATCGATAAAAGATTTGGTTGAAGGTTCTTTGTTCCGAATTGATCTTGACGAATATGTTTACGGAGCCGGCATGAATTAGCTATCAATTCAGAACTATATTAAATATTTAACTACATTCTTTCATAATTGAAATATATTTTGATTTTCTTCAAAAAAAAGTATATTTACAATAATGAAAAAAATAAGAATTCTTTTTGTCATTGCTGTCTTGACCACATTTTTTACAAGCTGCAAGAATGAATCTGACAATTATATTGATCCGCGCGGAACCGATTATGCCGGTTCTGAAAGCTGTATTCAATGTCATCAGGCACAATCTGAATCGGCTTTTCATACTTCACATTTCAAAGCCACAGCTCCGGCAACTAAAGAAAATATTCTGGGACATTTTAAAGATGGTAAAAATATCTTTGTTTATGATAAAGACACAAAATTAGTGATGGAAGAGCGAAACGATACAATGTATCAGGTTTTGTATAAAAACAATAAAGAAGTTAAAGCTTATCCGTTTGAAGTTTTATTTGGAACCAAACACGCCCAAACCAGCGCATACTGGAAAAATCATTATAGTTACGAACTTCCTATTTCGTACTATAAATCGATAAATTCGTGGGCAACAAGTCCGGGTTATTCTGCAACTACAACTAATTTCGAAAGAAAAGTAGAAAAAGAATGTTACGGATGCCACAGCTCTAATATTGCGAGTAGATATATTACCACCAGTTCGGATAGCATTACTTTTATGACTATGGAAGTGGAAGATTTTGTGAACAAAAAAACGCTGATTTATGGTATTGATTGTGAACGCTGCCACGGTCCGGCAAAAAAACATGTTCAGACACATTTAAAATTTCCTGATTTAAAGATTGCTCAAAATATTGTTGCTTTCAAAAACTTAAAAAGGCAGCAAAAAATAGATGCATGCGCGCTTTGCCATTCCGGAAATGATAAATATAAAATGAAATCACGTTTTGAATTTAAGCCCGGAGATAATCTTTCAGATTATTTTAGAGCTGTTCCGGGATCAAATGACAGCATTCATTATGATGTTCACGGAAATCAATTGGGATTACTTTCTCAAAGCAAATGTTTTAAGAAAAGTGAAACTATGGATTGTATGACTTGTCATAATCCCCATGAAAATGCATCTCAAAATCTAAAAACGTATTCTAAAATTTGCATGAGTTGTCATCAGGGTGTAACGCATAACGAGGCGACTTTAAAAACGATTTCAAAAGCGATGTTAGCAAACAATTGTGTGGAATGTCATATGCCGAAACAAGATTCAAAAGCAATCCGTTTTCAACAATCAAATAAAGCGGCAATGTCGAGTTATTCTTTACGAACACACAAAATTGCTATTTATCCGGCCAATAAAAATTAATTATTGTTCGAATTTTTGAAGTTCGAAAGTTTCGCCATCAAAAACTCCATAGGTAAAATAACCAATCCAGTCGCCAAGATTTACATAATTGGAATCTTCTCCAACCGGAATAATCATTGGTAAATGACGGTGTCCGAAAATAAAGTAATTGTAATGTTTGGTTTCGAGTTTGCGTTTGGCGTATAAAACCAGCCATTCGTTTTCTTCTCCTAAAAATTTTACATCTTCGGCACCCGAAATCAGTTTGTTTTTAACGGATAAATATTGCGCTAAACTCACACCAACATCCGGATGCAACCAGCGAAAAAGCCATTTTGAAAACGGATTTGTAAATACCTTTTTCATTCGCTTATATCCTTTATCACCTGGGCCTTTTCCGTCGCCGTGACCTATTAAAAAGGTTTTCCCGTTAAAAGTGAATTCCTTGTTATCATGATAAACGGGAATATTCAATTCAGTTTGAAAATAATCATTCATCCATAAATCATGATTTCCAACGAAAAAATAAATCGGGATTCCGCTATCACGAATTTCAGCAAGTTTACCTAAAACACGCACAAATCCTTTTGGCACAACGGTTTTATATTCGAACCAGAAATCAAACAAATCTCCCAATAAAAAAATAGCTTCGGCATCTTGTTTTACCACATCTAACCAGGCTACAAATTTTTGTTCGCGAGGCAAACTCAACTCAGAAGTTGGAGCTCCAAAATGCTGATCAGAAGCGAAATATACTTTTTTCATTTAGATTATTAGATTTTTAGACTGCTTAGATTGTTGGACTTCTTAGATGTTAGACTTCTTAGATATGGACTTTTCGACTTTGGACTTTGGACTTTTCGACTAATTAATTATCAGATGCATACCATTCTGCGAATGACGATTCTGTTTCCTGAAGTTTAAGGGAAAAAAGAGAAATTTCTTTTGGCAAACGCGCGATGATTCTTTCAGAAAAATCAACTACCATATTTTCACTTGTTGGCTGATAATCAACCAAAATTACGTGATGTCCACGGTTTTTTAATTCATTTGCCAATTCGATATGCGGTGTCGTTTCATTAAAAACGGTTGCATGATCAAACTGATCGACGATTTCTTCTTTTACAATTTTCTTTAGATCCGAAAAATCAATTACCATTCCGAATTTTACATTTGTCCGATCCGTTATTGGCGAACCAATAACTGTTACCGACAATTTATAACTGTGTCCGTGAACGTTTTTGCATTTTCCGTCGTAACCGTACAAAGCGTGACCGGTTTCGAAACTAAATTGTTTTGTAATTCTGATATTACTCATCGATTTGAATTTTAGGTTGCAAATTTACAAATTAATAACCGTTTAAATAATAAATTCCAAATAAAGAAAAATCCCAAATTCCAATAGAGCATTGAGTTCTATATTGGAATTTGGGATTTCCTTTTTTTTATTTCTTAAACTGTGTCAAAGCATTTCTGCTAAAATCAGATAAAACCAATTTACCAGTAATCGCGGCTCTTTCAATAAGTAATGATTCCCATTGTTCTGTTCCTTCCCAGATAATTTTCTTCATTTCGTGTAAAGCTTCCGGATTGTACGAGCTTAATTTTTGAGCAAAATTGGCAACGGCTGCATCCAGTTCTTCTGAAGAATGAAGCGAAGCATACAATCCGTTTTGAAGCGCCCATTCTGCAGATTTCCATTCGTGTGCGGCTAATGTCATTTCGGTCATGGCGGTTTTACCAATTTTACGTGAAACGGCCGGCTCGATCACAAACGGACCGATGCCAATTGCCAGTTCAGAAAGTTTTATAGCGCTTTCGGTCGTAGCCAAAACATAATCGCAAGTGGCAATAATCCCTACTCCACCGCCAACTGCTTTTCCCTGAACACGACCTACAATTAGTTTAGAGCAATTTCGCATGGCATTTAGCAAATGTGCAAAACCAGAGAAAAATTCGGTTCCCTGTTCTTCATTTTCTACTGTCAGAAGTTCATCAAACGAAGCGCCTGAACAAAAGGCTTTCGAACCTTCGCTTTGCAAAATAATAACCGAAATAGTTTCATTTCGACTTAAAGAATTAATTTCGGCAGTTAAGCGATCTAACAATTCTCGTGGGAAAGAATTACTCGCCGGATGACCAAATTGAACGGTTGCAATATTATTTTGAAAAGTAGTTTCTAAAGATCCCTTTTGAATTTCTGAACTCATAAAATAGTTTTTATGGTAAAGTTACGATTTTGGCAACTATTTTCAACTGAAGCCGATTTGAAATTTGTTTTTTGAAAATTAATTGACTTTATTTGCTACACAATTGGGGGATTAGCTCATTTGGCTAGAGTACTTGCCTGGCAGGCAAGGGGTGACCGGTTCGAATCCGGTATTCTCCACAAACCGTATTACTTTATTGTGATACGGTTTTTTTATTCATTAAACTAAAAACCATATGAAAAAAATCATTCTAGCTTTATTTGTATTAATAAGCATTAATTCTTTTGCACAAGAATTTAAAATCAAAAAGGGAGAAGTCTTATTAGACGGAAAACCAATTGCGAAAATTTCTACAAAAGTACTTCGCGAATACAAAATCTCGAATTTAGACGGTACAAACACGATTACTGCTTACATGAGAATTTGCAATACGACAACACCGGGTAAAGTTTATATTGAAGTTTTTAATGAAAATGATAAAAAATCTAACGATCTTGATTTTGCAAAATATTCGCCTTTTAATGTAGACAGAAGTATTGTTCAAACTTTGTTTGCAAAGGAAATGATTACAGAAAACGGCGTTCAGTTAGAAAAAATAAATGCATTTCTAAATGATACACCAACTGGTTTGGGCGAAAAATACGGTTGTAAACAAGAGAATGCAGAGAAAAAAATTACCGATGCTCTTGATTTAACTTTAGATGACAGCGGCAATATCCTGAGCAAAAACCAGAAAATTGGCTACATCTCGATGATTACTAAAAATGGCCAGGTCGAAAAATATGAAGTAACAGACTTAGACCATAATTTAATTGCAACCTGGTTTGCACAAATGGGAACGGTTCAGGGTTATGATAAATATCTAAACAAGGAAATAATAACGTACGATAAAAAAGTTTTTAAAGTAGAGTTTGACAACGGCGGAAATTTTATTGGCTACAAAATGAGCAAAGACATTACAGCAATAAATATTGTAAAAAAACTTGCTGTCAATGGTTACAATCTAGGTCACAGCAAATAAAGAATTTTAAAATTATATTTTTCAAAAAAGGAGTTATTAGTATTTACTATGACTCCTTTTTTGCGTTATGTGAGTAAGTTTTATTTTCAGAAGATCTTTTGTTCAAAATAAAATCGTTTTTAATTAACTTACATGAAATTATATAGAGCGAAATATTTATAATTTCAAATTAAAAACTTAAAAGATGACAATATTACTACGCTGGTTATTATTGCCCATAATCGCACTACTTGCATTATTGTTCTGGAAAGGCAGTCCACTACTTATAAAATCTTCATTACTGGTTATTCCGTTGGGTCTTATTATTGGCTGGTTTGCACATGAAGGCGCTTTTGGCGGAAGCGGCGGATTAGAAAAAGTTTACGGTTTGATCACCTTAATTGGTTTTTTGTTTTTCTATGAAATCGGGCTATTAATTGTTCGTTATCAGCTAGCCAAAAAAAGCTTAAGTACTACAGAAGATGACGTACTTCTTATTATTGGATTGGTTCTTTTAATTTCATCAATTGTATACTTTTTAATAGCAATTTCCGAATAGGACAAATAAAAAGATTAAATATTTATATAATCCCTACGGGATATTTATTGGATACGTTGCTTTCTACTACCAATATGTAACTCCTAACGGAGTATTTCGTAGAAATTAAATATTGGTAAATAAATATTAAATGCAAAACATTTGTCCCGTAAGGACTTTAAAGTTTTTTTTTAGTTATCGTTCTCATTTATAACCTACCTCAACAAATACCCCAATCGAATACTTCCATAAAAAGAGCCCGTCATATCATGACTTTCTAATTCTTTTCCGTGATAAATAAAAGAGTAAGACAAATTGAAATTATTGTGTCGGTATTTTAAACCAAACTCGGCATTAAAGCGCCACGGAATCAATTCGAAAGTTACCGGACTTGTATTGCTGAACATACTTCCTTCGATTGTAGCATCGTAAAATTGGTAATTGATACTTGGAATCGCATAAAAATAAAATTCTCTCACATTAAACTGCGGTTGAGAATTTACAGAAGCATCATGCAAATTCGAATCGTAAATTGGGAGTAATTTCTTAAAACCAATTCGGGTCAGGAAACCTGCTGAAACTCCGGTAAAAATAGTGCCCAGATTTGCTTCCGACTGAAAATTTAGATCTATAAATTCTTTGGGATTGCTTTTAAACAATTTTTTAGAATACAAAACATGCGCCTGAATCCCTAAAGCGTTATGAAGCTGGTTCTCCCAACCGTAAACGGTTTTATAACCAATAACATGGTGAAAGCTTTCCTGTGTTTCGCGACCAAAGGCATTTGGCCCCATATAACCAATTTGAAAATCGGTTTTTAAAACTGATTCTGACTGGTAAAAGAAACTTCTTCCGGCTTCGGCAAAAAGATAACCCGTAAAAGGACGATTGTTATCATTGGCCGCTTCTTTGTTAATATATCTTGGATTATATATATATTGCCCAACTCGAAATTCAGTTATTTTTTTATTGATTTTCTCGTTGTTGTTCTTCGATAAAAATCGGTAAAAAAGTTCTAAACCATTCGTATAATACATATCATTTTTAGACGATGTGTATAAATCATTGTCGGTTATAAAACCTATTTCTTTAGTTTTTCCTTGTCCAAAAGTCAACGTTGTAGTCAATATCAGAAAAGCAAAAAATGCTTTTTTACTTTCCATTATAATTTATTTTTCCAACATAACGCATCTCGCGAACGATTCTCTGTTTTCTTCTGTTAATGTAACTTGATGAACCTGTAGCTTTAAATTTTCTTGGATTGGGCAAAATAGCGGCAATTCCGGCAGCTTGCATTGGTGTTAAACTCGACGCATCCCGGCGGTACCAGTGTTCTGTTGCGGCATAAGCGCCATAAACACCGTCACCCATTTCGATGCTGTTTAAATAGACTTCCATGATGCGTTCTTTGCCCCAGATAATTTCTATTAAAACAGTAAAATAAGCTTCTAAACCTTTACGCAAATAACTTTTTCCCTGCCATAAAAATACATTTTTGGCGGTTTGTTGCGAAATTGTACTTCCACCACGAATTCGGCGACCGCGCTCGTTGCTTTTGTATGCTTTTTGAAGCGCTTTAAAATCGAAACCATTATGTATCAAAAAAGTTCCGTCTTCACTGGCGATTACAGCTTTTTGTAAATTCATCGAAATTTTCTCAATTGGTTCCCAGTCATGATCAAAATAAACCTCTTTCCCTCCTGCTTTATTTTCGATTGCACGAATGATCATTAATGGCGTAAAAGGCACCGGAACAAATTTAAAAAAGATCACAGAACCAATTGAAAGGCCGAAAAACCATAACATTAGTTTAATGAAAAACCATTTTACTTTTTCACCCAAAGAGCGGTTCTTCTTTTTAGCGGTTGGTTTCGGTTTACTTGCGGTAGTTTTTTTTGGTGCCGGTTTTTTGGTTGCTGCCATTATATTAAATCTGCTAATTCTGTTCCTATTAAACTTCCTATTGCTACACCCATTCCGCCTAAACGCACTCCACAAAACACGTTTTCAGACAGTTGCGACACAACAGGTTTTTTACTGTTTCCAATTCCCATGATTCCGCTCCAACGATGGGCGATTTGGAATTCCTGGTTTGGTAAAATTACATTTTTAAGTAAATCTTCCAACTTATTTTGTACAATTTTGGTCTGGCCAAATTCAGTTGTGGTTTCAGTTTCAAAATCGAGATTTCGTCCACCTCCAAGTAAGATTCTGTCGCCTATGTTTCTGAAATAATAATAACCGCGATCCAGATGAAAAGTTCCTCTGATATCTAAATTCTTTATAGGTTCTGTAATTAAAACCTGTGCTCTTGCAGGCTGTACGGCTCCATTGGTTAATTCACCTGAAAAACCATTGGTTGCAAAAAGTATTTTATTCGATTTAAAGCTAAAATCGCCAAGAACAACTTCAACCTGATTTCCTAAATCTGAATATCCTGTTACCGTTTGTTGATTCAAAATTAAAATATCGGCAGCGACGGCTTGTTTCAGCAATTCCTGCATCATATTTCCGGTATCAATCTGTGCTTCAAACGGATTAAAGATCGAATATTCATGAATATTTTCAAATCCAAATCGGTCTACTTCTTTGGCAAAAACATCATTTTTAAAAATAGGCTTCAAAATTTCGTTGATAAACGGCAAACGCATTATCGTTTCGTTAAATCCTCTTTCGTCCTCTTTTAGAAACAATTCATATCCGCCATGAGGTTTAAAATCAATTGCATTGTCTCCTAATCTTTTTCGGAGCAATTGCAAACCTTGCCAGCGTTTTTCAATAAGCTGTACGACATCTTCTTCGGTATGTGTTTTTAAATCTTCCAAAATTTCTGAAAGACTTCCGAAACAGGCAAAACCGGCATTTTTTGTACTTGCGCCTTGTGGCAGCATTCCTTTTTCCAACACCAGAATTTTGGCTGCCGGAAATTTTTCGCGTAAGCGCAATGCTGCATACAAACCCACGATGCCGCTGCCCACGATTGTATAATCGACATTCGTGAACCAATTTTTCAGTTCCCAGTAACTTAATTCCATTTGGCAAATTTTTATAAAAATAATGATTTTTTTGAACCATTTAAGTAATATAAGTTCATTTAAATTTTATTTTTTTGCCAAAGATTTCACAGATTAACGCTATTTTTTTCTTAAACATTAATGTTTTGTTTTTTACCATTAAGAGATTAAGAAAATTAAGTACTGCTTTCTAAATATACCTTAATACCTTCATCTCTTAATGGTTCATCTAAAAAATTATGTGTCAGGCTGAGCGAAGTCGAAGCCCTTTCACGTAATAAGCCTTCTTCCGAAGCTTCGGAACGGTCAGGCCGACAACGCCGGTAAGTTTTAACAAATAATTGGAATTTGGAATTCAAAAAATTGGGATTTAAAATTCGTACTTTTAGCTCCACAAAAATTACAAGTTTATTATGAAAAAAGTTTTATTTACAACCTTAATAATGATGAGTTTAAACGCTATCGGACAAAATGTAATGTCACCGGAATTGTTATGGAAATTAGGAAGAGTCTCTGCACTTGGACTTTCGAAAGATGAAAAGAATGTTGTTTTTAAGGTTTCGACTCCTTCTGTAGAAGAAAACAAGTCGTCGTCTAAATATTATATTTTGCCTGTAAATGGCGGAAATGCAACTGAAATTAAAGACACGAAAGAGGTATTGAAAGACAAAAATGTTTCGCCTGACGGAAAATTTTTAGTGTATAATGAAGAGGTGAAACTTGATAAGGTTTTAGGTAAAGATTATTATCCGAACCTTCAAAAATCAGATGTTCAGATTTATAATGGCTTAGATTACCGTCATTGGGATACCTGGAATGAAGGGAAATTCAACCATGTTTTTTATAAAGAAAATAAAGAAGGCGCAACAGGAATTGACATTTTAAAAGGTGAAACTTTTGATTCTCCGCAAAAACCTTTTGGTGGTGACGAAGATTATATCTGGTCTCCGGACGGAAAAAGCATTTTTTATGTATGCAAGAAAAAAGCAGGAACAGAATATGCGATTTCTACGAATACAAATATTTATGAGTACAATTTAGAAACTAAAAAAACGACGAACAGAACCGAAGATAATTTAGGTTACGATACGGCGCCGCAATTTTCTCCAACAGGAAATTTGACCTGGCTGCAAATGAAACGTGATGGTTATGAAGCTGATAAAAACGACATTATTGTTGAGTTTAAAGGAATCAAAACCAATCTAACTGCAAATTGGGACGGAACTGTAGATAATTTTATCTGGAGTAAAGATGGTAAAAATGTGTTTTTTGTTGCTCCGGTTGATGGTACAAAACAATTGTTTTCTGTAAACTTTCCGGGTTTAACGAAAATAGCAATTCAGGTGCAGCAATTAACAAGTGGGGATTTTGATGTAAATGATTTAGTTGGTTTTGCTGGCGACGACATTATCGTAACAAGATCTGACATGAACCATGCCGGAGAGATTTTTTCTTATAATTTGAAGAAAAAAAACTGGAAACAATTATCAAAGGTAAATACAGAAACTTATAAAACGCTTTCATTAGGTAAAATTGAAAAACGTTATGTAACAACAACGGACGGCAAAAAAATGTTGGTTTGGGTAATTCTTCCTCCAAATTTTGATGCTACGAAAAAATATCCAACCCTATTATTTTGTCAAGGCGGACCACAATCTGCTTTAACTCAGGCTTATTCTTTCCGTTGGAATTTCTCCTTAATGGCGGCAAAAGGCTATATTGTTGTGGCACCAAATCGTCGCGGAATGCCAGGACATGGTGTAGAATGGAACGAACAAATTAGTAAAGACTGGGGCGGACAAGTTATGGACGATTACCTTTCTGCAATTGATGATGTATCTAAAGAAAGCTATGTCGACAAATCTCGTTTAGGGTGTGTTGGTGCAAGTTACGGTGGATATTCTGTATTTTATTTAGCTGGAATTCACAAAAACCGTTTTAAAACTTTTATAGCCCACGATGGCGTTTTCAATACTGTTAGTATGTTAGGAACTACTGAAGAAGTTTTCTTTAACAACTGGGATTTTGGCGGTGCTTATTGGGAAAAAGATAATGCTGTGGCGCAAAAAGCATACACAACTTTTAATCCTGCAACTTTGGTGCAAAACTGGAATAAACCTATTTTGATTATTCAGGGAGGAAAAGATTTTCGTGTGCCAATTGGGCAAGGACAAGAGGCTTTTCAGGCGGCACAATTACGAGGTATAAAAAGCCGATTATTGTATTTCCCGGAAGAAAATCACTGGGTTTTGAAACCTCAAAATGCTCAGGTTTGGCAAGGAGAATTCTTTAAATGGCTGAGTGAAACGCTATAATTCATTAATTAAATAAAGTTCGCCGCCTATTTTTTCAGATTCAATTTTAGAGTTTGAAAAAATAGGCGGCTTTTTTTAGACCATTATTACAATTATATAACATTTTGGATGCCTTTAATTTTCTTAAATTAGAAAATTTTAAATAAATTGCAATTTAATAATAAGCTAAAAGCCCAGCAATTCTACTATATGGAGAGTAAGAGAAGTTATACCGCATTAAAAGTACTCTTCAGTTATATTGCCTTGTTAGGATTAGTGGTTACTGTGGGATGGTTTTTGTATTCTGAAAATGTCGTTTACAACAAACTTGAAAATAAGATTGCTTATGAGAAAACCAAAATTTTAAGAGTTAGTAAGCTTTTCTCGAATGTTTACAAAACAGAAAGTTTAGCACGAAAAACGATTCAAACCAATTCTGAAAAAGATTTTAAAAGCTACCTTATTGAAACAGATTCATTAAAATCAAGAATTGATACTTTAAAACAAATTGTTACTACAGATTATCAAAAGGTTTTATTAGATAGCGTAACGTATTTATTATCAGAAAAAACAGAGAACATCAGACAATTAAAAACGATAAAAAACAAAGCCGAAGATGAAGTTTCTGTAAATACTGCCATTGACGAAATTACCAAAATGGAGTTCAAACTCCGAAAACTGGAATTGCAGGATTTTACCAAAAGCCCTAACGATTTGGGAAATTATCAGCGAAATGTATTGCAGAAATACGTTGATTATCTCAATCAGAATATTCCTGATGACAGTACCAACACGTTAAGCAAACAAGCTTCAGATTCTATTTTGGCTAATTCGAAAAAACTTCTAAGTAATGTAAAACTGAAAGCGGAAAAGAAAAAAGAATCATTGAATTTTGAAGAGAATAAACTCCTGAAAAATGAAATTGCTATTTCTGAACAACTTCGAAAAGTACTTCGAATTATTGAAAGAGAAATTATCATCAACTCCATCAAAAACAATTCATTAAAAGAAAAATCATTAAAAAAAGTCAATGAAATTGTCACGGCTTCGGCTATTATTGGTTTAATATTAACGTTGTTTTTCTCTGTTTTAATTGTTAGTGATTATTCGAAGTCGCAAGTGTATAAAAAGCAGCTTGAAATCGCGAATTTCAAAACCAAAAATCTACTTAAAAGTCGGGAGCAATTAATTTCGACAGTAAGTCACGATTTAAAAACGCCGTTAAGTACAATTGTGGGTTATACAGAACTTTTAGGCAATTCTGATGTCAATACAAAGCAATCTTATTTTGTCAAGAACATTAAAAACTCATCTGAATATATCTCGCAACTGGTTCAGGATTTATTGGACTTTTCTCAAATTGAAGCCGGAAAAATTACCATTGAAAAAGTACCGTTTTATTTGCCCGAAATTATTGATGATGTTGCCAAAAACATCCAAACGGTTTACAAACAAAAAGACATTGAACTTATTATTAATGTCGATGAAAAACTGAATACAAAAGTTGTTGGAGATCCTTTTCGTTTAAAACAAATTCTGAGCAATATTATCGGAAATGCCTATAAATTTACTGAAGAAGGTTTTATAAAAATTAGCGCATTTGTAGCCCTTGAGGAACCATTTTTCACCATTACTATCGAAGATACAGGAATTGGAATCGAAAAGAATAATCAGAAATTGGTTTTTGAAGAATTTGCTCAGGCGAACGAAGGCATCGAAAAAAAATACGGCGGAACTGGTTTAGGATTGTCTATTTGCCAGAAAATAATTTCGATTTTGGGCGGAACTTTACATTTGGAAAGTACATTTGGCAAGGGAAGTGTTTTTGAAATTAAATTGCCTTTGTTAATTGACAATAGCAGCGAAAATGGGGTTCCTGAAATTAAAAAACCTATTCGTCTTAATGACAAAAAATATACTTTTATTGTTATTGACGACGATATCAATTTGTTGAATTTAACGAGCGGCGTTTTAAAACAGGAAAATCATCAGGTTTTTTCTTTTGACAGGGCAAACAAAGCTTTAGAAGCAATTTCTCACACTAAATTTGACTTTATTATTACTGATATTCAAATGCCGGAAATGGACGGTTTTCAGTTTGTTGAAAAATTACGAAACTCTCAAAATTCAACTTTTAAAAATCAACCCGTAGTTGCGCTTACAGGAAGAACTGATTTAGATTTTTCGGTTTACACCAAAGCCGGATTTACAACGGTGATCAAAAAACCGTATTCGCCTAAAGTTTTATTAGAAACGATTCAGCAAATTTTAGAAAATGATACGATTCCAACTATTGAGATTAATGAAAAAGAAGAAGTAGCTTCTCCTCATTTATATTCGCTAGAAACCTTAAAAGAGTTTTTAGGCAACGACAATGATGCCTTACGAGATGTTATAATTTCATTTGTAGAAAGTACGGAAGAAAATATAGGGTTTCTGGACAAAGCAATTACTAATAAAAACATTTCAGAAATTCATGCGATTGCCCATAGAATTGCGCCAATGTTCAGGCAAATTCAGGCAAATGATATTGCTAAAATTTTAAAAGATTTAGAAAAAGAAGCATACAAAGAGGAAGATTTAAAAAGTATTTTTGATGATTTAAAAATCAAAATCAATACGCTTTTTGAATCTTTACAACAAGAAATAATTTAGTCTATATTGTAATGTTTCAATTTATTGTAAAGTGTTTTTCTGGTAATTTTAAGCAATTTGGCGGCTTCAGACTTATTATTATGTGCTTTTGACAAGGCATGAATAATCGCTTCTTTTTCATTTTCTGATAATGAAAAATTACTATTAGCAGTACTTTGTTTTTGAATCTGAAAAAACTCGGCAGGCAAAACATCGCTTTCGATAAAATCTCCGCGTGTTAGTAATGTAGCACGTTTTACGCAATTTTGAAGTTCACGTAAATTTCCCGGCCAGTTGTAATTTTGAAAAATAGTAACTACTTCTGGCGAAAAGCCAATAATTTCCTTATTCAATTGCTGGTTGGCTTTCTCCAGAAAATAATCTGCAAAAACCATTAAATCTTCTTCTCTATCTTTTAATGAAGGCGACAAAATCGAAAATTCATTAATTCTATGGTATAAATCTTCTCGAAAATCACCGTTTTTAACGGCTTCACGCAAATCTTCATTGGTTGCCGTTATAATTCTGATATCGACATTTATTTCCTTGTTGCTTCCAACCGGTTTGATTTTTCGCTCCTGAAGCGCTCTAAGCAATTGTATTTGATTTTCGTATGAAAGATTCCCAATTTCATCTAAAAAAATAGTTCCTCCGTTAGCGGCCTCAAAATAACCCATTTTATCGCTAATAGCTCCCGTGAATGATCCTTTCAAATGTCCGAAGAATTCACTTGCTGCCAATTCTTTCGGAATTGCACCACAATCAACCGCAATAAAATTATTGTTTTTTCTATTACTTTGCTGGTGAATACTTTTTGCAATGATTTCCTTTCCTGTTCCGCTTTCTCCAATAATTAAAACAGACATATCTGTAGGACTCACTAATTGAATATGATCCAGTAATTTTTTTGAAGCAACAGAAATTCCCCTTACAAATTCATTTTCAGAAGAAGGTGCTGGTTTTTTTACCGCTTTTTTTTCTTTTGTTGAGATTTCTTCCTGCTCTGGTTCATTTTGCAATGCATTTGTAATTACCAGTAAAACCTCATCAGGATTAAAAGGTTTCGAAATATAATCTGCCGCGCCGTTTTTAATCGCTTTTACAGCAGTATTTACATCTGAATATCCTGTCATAAGCACAACAGGGACTTCAGGGTTTGAATTTTTGAATTCAGTCATAAGTCCAATACCGTCAGAATCAGGCAAACGAAGATCTGTCAAAATCAAATCGAACGATTCTTTTTTGATTGCTAATCTTGCTTCTTCAGCTGAGAATGCAATTGTTACATCGTATGCTTTTTTTACTAGAAATCGCTCTAATAGTTTGCAGAATGAGATGTCATCTTCTATTATTAATATCTTTGGCATTTGCTTTTTGAGACTTTTTGCTAAAATAATACTATTAAACTTGTATTTTCATAAAATTATGCAAAAAAAAAGAGATTGTTTCTACAACAATCTCTTTTTCACCAAAAACATAAATCTAATTCACCTAATTATATTTTTAACCAATTACCATTAACATCTGAATACACAGTAGCCTTTTGGTCCTTGACAGCTATTTCTAATTTGTATTCTTTTTTATCGTTTACAAAAGCTTTAACCAATTTTGCACCTGGATAAGCTGCTTCTAAAGCTGTTTTTATTGGAGTCGGTACAGTTTCTGTACTCACTTCAGTATATTCACTTTGAGCTGCAACTTCCATTTTTACTTCTTCAGAAGGTAAAATTGTAGTAGCATAAATGGATAAACTTCCAAAAACGATAGCTGCTGATAAGATTATCTTTTTCATCTTACTTATTTTTTAATGATATTTCCTTCAGCATCTGTAAATACAGTATACTTTTTATCTCCATTTGAGATTTCAAGTTTATAGTGTTTCTTTTCGTTCACATACGCTTTTTCAAGTTTTGTTCCCGGAAAAGATTTTTCAACCGTAGATTTTACTGCGGCTGGTATTGCATCAGCACTAACTTCAGTGTATTCGTCCTGAATAGTTACTGATTGATTTATTGAATTTGTTGTTAAAGGAGTTGTTGCTGCGTTTACAGTTAAACTTCCTAAAACGATTGCAGTAGATAATAGTAACTTTTTCATAGTGATTGTTTGTGTGGTTTGTTTATATTATTTTTTAAGGATATTTCCTTGAGCATCAGTATAAACAGTAGATTTTACATCTCTAACACTGATATCAATTTTATATTCTTTTTTATCGTTTACATATGCTTTCTCCAATTTTACACCCGGATAAGCATTATCTAAACCTGTTTTTACTGCTGCAGGAACAGAATCTATTTCTTTATATTCGTCCTGAGTTTGTACTGATTGAGTCGTTGCTTTTGAAACAATTGTATTTCCTGCTTGCATAGACAACGTTCCTAGAACGATTGCCGCTGATAAGATTAACTTTTTCATAGCTATATTTTTTAAATTTAATATCTAATTATTTTTTAATCCAAGATCCGTCAGCGTTTGCATAAAGAGAACCTACTTTATCTCCAACGGTAACATCTAACTTATATTGTGAGTTTGCATTTTTATATGCTTTTGAAAGTACTGCATCAGGATATGCTTTTTTAAGCGCCTCTGTAATGGCAGCCGGAACTTCTTCTAGTTTAACCTCAGTATATTCGTCTTGAATTGAAATTGTTTTTACGATTGTATTTGTAACTGGTGAAGTTGAAGCAAATGCTGTGAAACCTCCCAGAATAATTGCGGCTGATAAAAATAAATTTTTCATAATGTTTGTATTTTAATAGTAATAAATGGAATGAGTGTAAGAGAATCTATTTTGGATTATTTTTTAATCCAGGTTCCGTCTGCGTTTGCATAAAGAGCTCCTACTTTGTCTGCAACAGTAACTTCTAATTTATATTCATTTTTTGCATTTTTATATGCTTTCGTAAGTACTGCATCCGGATATGCTTTTTTAAGAGCGTCTGTAACTGCAACCGGAACTTCTACTACTTTTATCTCAGTATATTCATCTTGAATTGAGATTGTTTTTACGATTGTATTTGTAATTGGCGAAGTTGAAGCAAATGATGTTAAACCTCCCAAAACGATTGCGGCTGATAGAAATAAATTTTTCATGATAGTTATATTTTAATATCGTTAATTTTACTTTAGTATTGTTTATTTGAATTTTCACAAGAATCTGTGTGATTATTTTTTAATCCAAGATCCGTCTGCGTTTGCATAAAGAGAACCAACTTTGTCCCCAACAGTAATTTCTATTTTATACTCTGATTTCTCGTTTTTATATGCTTTGTTAATTACAGCTTCAGGGTATGCTTTTTTCAAAGCTTCATTAATTGGAGCCGGAACTTCTTCTAATTTAATTTCTGTGTAATCTTCGTTAATAGAAATTGATTTTACGATTGTATATGAAATTGGTGAAGTTGAAGCGAATGATGTAAAACTTCCCAAAACTATTGCGGCTGATATGAATAAATTTTTCATAGTGTATATATTTAAAATTGTTAATAGTTGTTTACGCTTTAGATAATGAAATTATTATGCCGTAATCGCAAACTGACCTTTCAATGCCCGTAAACACTTAATTTTAAAGGCTTTTACATGAATATGCCAAAAATGAGTATTTATTAAAAGTGTGTAATTTGTTGAATTAGTGTGTAAAAAGTAAACACAATTTGTGTTTACTTACGAAACAACCGGAAATAAGAAAACCCGACAAATTTTAAAATCTGTCGGGTTTAAAAAAATAAGATTGAAAATAAAAAAGGCTGTCAAAATTGACAGCCTTTAAATTTATTCTACTGGATTCATTTTAAAAGTATCCATAAATGCAGTTGTATAATCTCCTGCAATATATCTCGGATCATCCATTAATTGTCTGTGGAAAGGTATTGTAGTTTTCACACCTTCGATAACAAATTCATCCAAAGCTCTGCGCATTTTGCTAATAGCTTCTTCACGAGATTGCGCTGTAGTAATTAACTTAGCAATCATTGAATCGTAATTTGGTGGAATTGTATAACCTGAATAAACGTGAGTATCTAAACGAACTCCGTGACCTCCAGGCATATGAAGCGTAGTAATTTTTCCTGGTGAAGGACGAAAATCGTTATAAGGATCTTCTGCATTAATACGACATTCGATAGCATGTAATTGTGGTAAATAGTTTTTTCCTGAAATTGGAATTCCCGCCGCTACCATAATTTGCTCACGAATCAAATCATAATCGATAACTTGTTCTGTAATCGGGTGCTCTACCTGAATACGAGTATTCATTTCCATGAAATAGAAGTTTCTGTGTTTGTCCACTAAAAATTCTACAGTTCCGGCTCCTTCGTACTTAATGAATTCAGCAGCTTTTACAGCAGCTTCTCCCATTGCAGCACGTAATTCGTCTGTCATGAAAGGTGAAGGCGTTTCTTCAGTCAGTTTTTGGTGACGACGTTGTACTGAACAGTCTCTTTCAGAAAGGTGACATGCTTTTCCGTATGAATCTCCAACAACCTGGATTTCGATATGACGTGGTTCTTCAATAAGTTTCTCCATGTACATTCCGTCATTTCCAAATGCTGCAGCAGCTTCCTGACGCGCACTTTCCCAAGCTTTCAATAATTCATCTTCTTTCCAAACGGCACGCATTCCTTTTCCACCACCTCCGGCAGTTGCTTTAAGCATCACCGGGTAACCAAATTCTTTTGCTAATTGTTGTGTTTGTTCGAAAGATTCTAATAATCCGTCTGAACCTGGTACACATGGAACTCCTGCTGCTTTCATTGTCGCTTTTGCAGAAGCTTTATCTCCCATTTTGTCAATCATTTCAGGAGCGGCACCAATAAATTTGATTCCGTGTTCCTGACAAATTTTAGAGAATTTAGCATTCTCAGAAAGAAATCCATAACCTGGATGTATTGCGTCTGCGTTTGTAATTTCTGCAGCAGCAATTATATTTGACATTTTCAAATACGATAAGTTACTTGGAGGAGGACCAATACAAACCGCTTCGTCAGCAAACTTAACATGTAAACTCTCTGCATCAGCTGTAGAGTAAACTGCTACAGTTTTAATTCCCATTTCCTTACATGTACGAATTACACGAAGTGCAATTTCTCCTCTATTCGCAATTAATATTTTTTTAAACATCTTACTTATATTAAAAATTACAAATTCCAATCTCCAAATTCCAACAATTGGATTTTGTGATTTCTCTATTGGAATTTTTAAAAATTATGATGGATCTACTAAGAATAAAGGTTGGTCAAATTCTACAGGAGACATATCGTCAACAAGAATTTTTACAATTTTACCTGAAACTTCTGATTCGATTTCGTTGAATAATTTCATTGCTTCAATTACACAAAGAACATCACCTTTTGCGATAGTGTTTCCAACTTCAGTGAAAACTGGTTTATCCGGAGATGGTTTTCTGTAGAAAGTACCAATAATTGGAGACTTAATAGTAATGTATTTCGAATCTTCAGCAGCTGCTGGCGCTTCAGTATTTACGTTTACAACTACAGGTGATACCTGTTGAGGAGCTACTTGCGGCAATTGCGCCTGAGTAGGTAATTGTTGTACATACGTAGTTTCAGTAACGTTTCCTTCTAAAGTTGTTCTGATAGTGATTTTTACATCATCCATTTCCAGCTTTACTTCTGCAAC
Source organism: Flavobacterium chryseum (assembly GCF_004362015.1). GTDB lineage: Bacteria > Bacteroidota > Bacteroidia > Flavobacteriales > Flavobacteriaceae > Flavobacterium. Next base: position 763,740 of record NZ_SNWW01000001.1, on the reverse strand, counting down.
TCCCGAATTTGCTACAAATTTGATTAGGTTTTGAATTTCTTTTAAATCCATAATGATTCGTTTTTAGTTTTAATTTATTTTTTATCGTAAGCCCATTTTAGGTAAATAGATCCCCAAGTGAATCCACCACCAAAAGCGGCAAAAATAATATTATCTCCTTTTTTGAATAAGTGTTCAAAGTCGCTTAGTACTAATGGCAAAGTAGCTGAAGTGGTATTACCATATTTTTCAATATTCATTAATACTTTAGAATCATCAAGATTCATTCTGCTTGCAGTTGCATCAATAATACGTTTATTTGCCTGATGAGGCACTAACCAATTAACATCTTCATTAGTCAAATTGTTTCTTTTTACAATCAATTCGCTTGCATCAGCCATATTGGTAACAGCATATTTAAAAACGGTTTTACCGTCCTGAATAATATTGTGCTGTCTGTTTTTAACGGTCTCTTCTGTAGTTGGTATTAGAGAACCTCCGGCAGGAATTTTAAGAAAATCACGCCCTACAGCATCGCTGCGTAAGTATTCATCTTGTAAACCTAAACCATCATAATTTGGTTCGAATAAAACGGCACCCGCTCCATCTCCAAAAATAATACAAGTTGCCCTGTCTGTATAATCTACAATTGATGACATTTTATCGGCACCAATTAATAATACTTTTTTATATCTTCCTGACTGAATGTAAGCTGCAGCAGTAGACATTCCGTATAAGAAACTTGAGCAAGCCGCTTGCAAATCATAAGCAAATGCATTTGTAGCTCCAATTTCTGTTGCAACATAAACTCCCGTTGCGGCTACCGGCATATCTGCTGTAGCTGTTGCCATAATAATCATATCAATCTCTAAGGGATCAATATTAGCTTTAGCAATTAAATCCTGAGCTGCTTTTATAGCAAGGTATGATGTTCCTTTGTCAGCATCTTTAAGAATTCTTCTTTCTTTAATTCCGGTACGAGTAGTAATCCATTCGTCATTAGTATCGACCATTGTTTCCAGCACTTTGTTTGAAAGTACAAAATCCGGAACATAGGCTCCAACAGCGGTAATTGCGGCTGTGATTGTATTCATTATATTTTATTATTTCCTTTCAAATACAATGTATTTGAAAAATTTTTAAAAGACTTGAAAATTACAAAAAAAAACGAAATGAATTTGTAGATAATTTCTTAAAAACAGAAAATTATAACCAACAAAAAAAACTCTCACGATGTGAGAGTTCCGGTATCATTTACAAAAACGTATTAAGCAACCGCTACAGATTTATCGATAACAACTTGCCCTCTGTAATACATTTTACCTTCATGCCAGTAAGCTCTGTGGTATAAATGTGCTTCTCCAGTAATAGGACATGTAGCGATTTGAGCTACAGTAGCTTTATAATGTGTTCTTCTCTTATCTCTTCTTGTTTTCGAGATTTTTCTCTTAGGATGTGCCATTTTACTATATTATTTATCCGTTAATAGTTTCTTTAATTTGTCCCAACGCGGGTCAATATCTTCTTCTTGTTTACTCTCTTCTTTTTGTTCTTTTACTGTTAATTCATTCAGTTTTGTCAAGGCTTCTGTTTTTAAACTTCCATCTTTTACGCCTGGATGAACTCGTTTTAGAGGAACTGAAAGCGCAATCATTTCATAAATGTATTGTGCAATATCTATTTCATGTTCTCCATGCGGTAAGATTAACAACTCTTCGTTATCGTTATTGAATTCATCTCCAAAACGAACAATCAATTTCATTTTCCCTTTTATAGGAAGATCAAAATCTTCGCCAGTCAGATCACAAGGTACATTTACGGTTCCTTTGTGTTTGAACTCCAACTCTAACATGTTGCTTTTCTTATCTAAAACTAAACTCACTTTGATATCCGAACTTTGAAATTCGTCGTAATCAAAGTTCTCAAAGAACGCGTTACTTATTTGATACTCAAAATGGTGTTTTCCTAGCTTTAATCCACTAAATGGAATTAAAAATTCTTTTGTTTTGCTCATTTCAACATCAATTTGCCCCACTCACCTCTCAAACAAGATATCTGAATTGGGGTGCAAAGATATAAAATTATTATAAAACTAATAATCTTATTCACCTTTTTTTGTTTATAACTGTTTTTCTTTTATTTTAAGAGGTTTTTCGCTAATCTCCTCATATTGATTACGCGAGCGAAAAATATCTATAGCAAGGTAAACTGCCTCTTTAAATGAATTAAAATCTGCCATATCTTTTCCTGCAATATCGTAAGCTGTACCATGATCAGGAGAAGTTCGAATCTTATTTAATCCTGCTGTATAATTAACTCCTTTTCCAAAAGACAGGGTTTTAAACGGAATTAATCCCTGATCGTGATAGGTGGCAATGATAGCATCATATTTCTCATATTGACTGCTTCCGAAAAAACCATCTGCAGAAAAAGGACCAAAAACCATTGTTCCGCTTTCAAATATTTTTTTTAAGGCCGGTTTTAAAATCAAATCTTCTTCTTTACCAATAACACCACCATCGCCACTATGCGGATTTAACCCTAAAACAGCAATTTTCGGTTTTACAATACTAAAATCCTGAATTAAAGATTTTCTTATCGTTTCTATTTTTCTTGTAATTAATTCTTCTGTAAGATGCGAGGAAACTTCGTTTAACGGAACATGATCTGTTAGCAAACCAACTCTTAGATTATCCTGAACCATCATCATTAAAGCATTTCCCTCTAATTCCTGATCTAAATAATCTGTATGTCCCGGAAATTTAAAATCTTCCGACTGAATATTGTATTTATTTATTGGCGCGGTTACTAAAACATCAATCAAATCTTCTTTTAATGCTTTTGTAGCGGCTACAAATGATTTTATAGCATACTCTCCTATTTTTTCATCGTTTGCTCCTAAATTTATATCAACTCCTTCTTTCCAAAGATTAAATACGTTTAATTTCCCTGGTACAATCTGATCTAATTTATCAATCCCGTGAAACTGAACTGCTGATGTAAAACTTTTTTTAACGAAAGAAAGAATTTTAGCATTTGCAAAAATAACCGGTGTACACAGTTCTAACATACGAGAATCTTCGAATGTTTTTAATATAACTTCGCTTCCAATACCGTTTAAATCTCCTATTGAAATTCCAACAATTATATTTTCTGCTTTTTTATTCATGAGCTCAGATTATTTATTACTAATTTTGATGTGCAAATTTAGTAAAATAAAACAACAATGTTCACAGGAATTATAGAAACCCTAGGCAGGATTCACGAAATAAAAAAAGACCAAAACAATCTTCATTTAACTGTTGATTCATCGATTACAAACGAATTGAAAATTGACCAAAGTGTTTCGCACAACGGAATTTGCTTAACGGTTGTTGCAATAAAAAATTCTTTTTATACAGTAACTGCAATAGAGGAAACAATTTTAAAAACCAATATTGGAGACTGGCAAGTCAACGATATTGTAAATCTGGAAAGAGGAATGAAACTTGGAGATCGTCTTGACGGACATATTGTACAAGGTCACGTTGATCAAACCGGAATTTGTATTAGGATCGAAGAAGCAAACGGAAGTTGGAATTATACTTTTGAATACGATAAAGACCTTAACAATATCACGATAGAAAAGGGATCAATTACGGTAAACGGAGTAAGTCTTACGGTTGTAAATTCTAAAACAAACGAATTTAGTGTTTCGATAATTCCTTATACTTTTGAAAACACTAATTTCAAAAACTTTAAGGTGGGCACTAAAATAAACTTAGAATTTGATGTCGTGGGAAAATACATATCAAGACTTTATTCGATTAACAAATAAGCCTCGGAATAGGTCATAAAAAAAGCTTCAATTTATATTGAAGCTTTTTTTATTAAGTTATATCTATATATTGTATACATTCCAAAAAACAATGCGCTTATTAACAAAATCACAACATTTTGATCAATTGCACCTCCTACTGGCGGTGGCGGTGGCGCAGCTGGAGCTGGAGGAGTGGGATTTGCTAAAACACTTGAAACATTAATCAAGGTTATAAATAATACTAAAAAAAAAGTTTTTGCTATCTTCATAAATCTCAACTTACTGAAAGCCAAGGAGCTTTCTATTAATCTATCTGCTTATATTATAATTCGCACAAAAACAATGTCTTACGCTTTATTATTTGACAAATGTATAAGATTTTATCATAAATCCAATCTTTTGAACAAAAAAAAGCTTCATAAATAGTTATGAAGCTTTTCGTGGTCCCACCTGGGCTCGAACCAGGGACCACCTGATTATGAGTCAGTTTTAAGTTATTTTAGAATAATTTATTTTTGCTTATTATATCTGTAAATCAGTGTTTTATGAAAATTAAATTATAAAATATATCATTATAAATGATAATATTTGTAGATTTGTTCGTCGATTGTTCGTCGATTTTTTACATGTTTTTCTAGTATTATAAGGCAATTTATCTTCAAATATTCGTCAAATTTATAAATTAAACCTTAAAACAAGATGATTTCTTACAAATTTATAATAAAAGCTACTACAAATACACAAGCAGAATACTCAATTAATCTCGCCTTTGTTAAAGATCGGGTAAACTCTACTTTATCAATTAATAAAAAATGTAAATATGAAGATTGGTCTTTTGACACCCAACGACTAAAAAAAACGCACAAAGAATACAAACAGATTAATGAACTAATAGAGAAGTATTCCAATCGAATTAACGAAATAATTTATGATTTTGAATCGGACGAAACTCCATTTACAATAAAAGATATCATAACTGAATTCAAAAAGAAATCAGGTAAACAGAAAGCTTTGAGTTATACTTATTTTCATGAGAATTTAATTGAAGAAATTAAAAATGAAGGAAAGCTGTCAACTAGTAGCATTGAAAAGGATACACTAAAATCAATACAACGCTTTTTGGGCAGAACCGAGATCACTTTTAGAGATTTATCTGTAGATACAATCTATAAATACCAATCCTTTTTAAATGCCAATAAAAATAGCCAGAGCACCATTGGTATAAGAATTCGAACTCTAAGATCGGTTTTTAATAAAGCAATTAAGAGGGAAATCATTCCTGCTTCTATGTATCCTTTTACTAAATTCAAAGTATCAAAGATTAAGGAAAGTGGTAAAAAAGAATACTTGTCTGAAGAAGAACTCGATTTACTGAAAAAAGCAAATTTATCTGAAAACAATGATATTATTGCTAGAGATATGTTTTTACTAAGCTATTATGGAAGAGGCATTAATTTCATTGACCTTATACAATTAAAGAAAAGGGACTTGTATAAAGAGACTATTACTTATAAAAGAAGTAAAACAGGAGTAATTGTAAATTTTAAATTAAATGATTTCTGGAAACAAAAAATTAGAGAATATGCCTCTCCTGTTGACTCTTTATATATATTCAATATCATTCACAATAATCAAGATTCTAAAACCTATATAAATAACAGAAAGGAAAAATTCCTAAAACTTTATATAAACAAGCCTATTAAAAAAATCATCAACGACTTGGGTATTCACAAAAACATCACTTACTATTGTGCAAGACATACATTTGCTACAATACTGAAATTTAATAATATCTCTGTAGATATTATTAAAGAAGCTTTGGGTCATAAAGATATTAAATCCACTATGTCTTACTTAAATACACTTCCAAGTAACACTTTAGATAAAATGATTGATGATATTATTTTTTAAATAAATGTCTTGTTTTTTATTTTTTTTTAAAAAATCGATTATTAAAATCATAAATGATAACATTATTCAAAACTTCAAATTTCATTAATTTACAAATGTTAAGTTATTTTGTATATTTTTACAATAAAGAAATTGAAGACTTTCTTTACATCTTTTATTAATTACATTATGTTCTTTCATATATTAACTATTCCAGCAAAAATATCACCCTTCTTTTGGAATGCTGGTACCCAATCGTCATGCCGACACCGAAGAATACCGTTATGGGTTCCAGGGGCAGGAGAAAGACAAGGAACTAAAAGGGGAAGGGAATTCAATTAATTATACTTTTAGAATGCATGATCCAAGGATTGGACGTTTCTTTGCAGTGGACCCTTTGTTTAAAAAATATCCTCATAATTCGCCATACGCATTTAGTGAAAATAGTGTTATAGCATTTATTGAATTAGAAGGTTTAGAGAAATATAGTGTTGTTGGTCGTAGTTTTGCTCCTCGGGGATCATTTGAAGGATCAATACTTTTTGAAGGTAAAGCGGATGATAGAACCAAATTTCAAATAGCAAATTATAAAAAAATCTCTGCAAGAATTCATGTTAAATTAGATATTGATTTAGATAAATTTACATTAGGAAAGGAAATTAGTTCACAAGCCTCCACTGCTTCTATTGGTGGTAGTAAATGGGAAATAACTAATCAAAGTATTGAAGCTAAGGGGTATGGCAATAAGAAATCTAAAAACATGATGGTTCAAGGATCTTATAAAGCTAAAAATGGGATGAATGTTGGACCTCCTATTGATATCCAATTTAAAATTGAAATTAATAAAATTGATAATTCGAATAATGTTAAAATTGATGCCACCATCACAGGCAACGTGTTTCCAGCTCAAGAAACTATTATTTTTGATTCAGTTGGAAATGGTCTTTTCTTAGGAACTTCGACTGCAAATGGAGGTCCATTAACAGATGTTTATGGTGATGGAAAGGATAATATTTTAAGTAAAAGATCATTGCTTATTTCAACAGATAAAGATGGTAATTTTTTAGGAGTTTTCACTCAAGATAAAAATGGTCAACAAAAATTACAATCATTAGACGATTGGAATAAGCAATTCGAGGATAAAAAAGTATGGAATAAACAAGATGATAGAGAGGATTATAAAGAGAAAAAAAAATAATGTTTTAGGAGTTATAATATTACTACTCCTGAGTTCGTGTAACTCTGAAATACTTGTATATTCTATTAATAAAGATTTTACGGGTGTATGTGCGGTCTTTATATTTGACGATTTAACAAATACTGAACTTGTTAAAATTAATAATGATGGTCTTTCTCATATATCAGAAACAGACATGAATAAGAATTTTATTTTTATACAAAATAAGGTAGAAATTGAATGTGTGCCCATTGGTTCAAAAACAGATTTGAGGGATTCACATCGTTATATTTTTCAATTAACAAATAATACTATTAGTTCTAAATGTGTAGATTCTGACATAAAAGTCATTACTTTTTTTATTGGAACAAATAAGGATTTTTTGGAATGGAGTAATATGAATAAAGGTGAACTTGAATACTTAAGTGATCTAGGAATAGATTGGTGTTCATATTATAAAGAATTACTCGATGTCCGAAGAGTTAAATAACAAATCTTGTCTTGTGTGTGGTAAATGTCACCCCAATGTTTGAAGAGTTCTTTAAAAATAATAAATTTATCGTGTGGCTGTGCGAATGTCTCCTGACTTCGCACCCGCAACGATAATACTCAAAAGGCATTGATTAAAACAAGAAAACAATAAAAACTACAACCCTAAAAAAGTTGTAGTTTTTTTATTTATGCGTATCCATAGTTTCACTTTCACCTAAAATTGTATTTTTGGCACAAACCACAAAACCACAACCATGAAAAAAACGAGTCCCATTATTCCGCTTTTCAAACAGTTCATCAGAGAAACGGAAACGGGTAAGCGACTCAAAAAAAATGGTGAAAAAATAAAATCCAGTTCGATAGATAATTATAAATATGTCTTACAAAATTTAATTCAGTTTTCGAGTGACACTAAGTTTGAACTGCGTATTTGTGATGCCGCAAAACTGGATAAAAGGGAACTAACTTCCGAGAAAAGCTATTGGAAAAAATTCTATCAGAAGTTTACTGATTTCCTTTATAAAAAGGGCTGTCACGACAATTATGTGGGGGCTAATATAAAAGTGATCCGGGTCTTTTTTAATTACCTGAAAAACGACAAGGATTTAAATACGGGTGATTTTCAGCGTCTGTTTTATGTAAGAAAAGAAGAAATCGAAATCTTTGTTTTATCACCGGAACAACTTAAGTTTTTAATTCACGACAAAGAATTTGAACAAACCCTTATTCCGAGTTACAAACGAATCAAAGACATCTTTGTGTTTGGTTGTACCACTGGTTTACGGTATTCCGATATTTTTTTACTGACCAATAAAAACTTCGAAAAAATGGAAGACGATTGGTACCTGAAGCTTAAATCCAAGAAAACCAAAACCTTTAGTTTTATCAAACTTTCTGCTTATGCCGTAACTATTTTTCAGCATTATGCAACGACCAACAATAAAACGCCGCTTTTTGGAAATACCAGTTTATTCAATTTTAATAAAAGCCTAAAACAAATTGGGGAACTAGCCGGCTTTACAGCGCCAATAGAAGTTTCCCGCGAAAAACAAGGTAAAACACAACGTATTACAAAAAAAACAGATCTGGTTAAAAATAGGTTTTGCGATAAAATGAGTTCCCACATGATGCGGCGAACTGCCATTACCACTTTATTAATTTTAGGGATGCCGGAACATTTGGTGCGAAAAATTAGCGGACACAGTCATGCCAGCACTTCTTTTAATAGATACGTACATTATGCGCAGGCTTATATGGACAAAGAGATTGAAAAAGTGCATAGTAAACTGGAAAGTTATTAATTGGACCTAATACTGCTAATAAAGAAAATGACGATTTAACCGGTGATAAAATCACAATTCAGGCTACTGATTTGACTGACAATCTGACTGAAAAAGAGCAAATGCTCTAAAAATCTCAAAAAAAGTTTGGACGGAGGAGTGACGGAAGAGTGACGGTACGGTGACGGAGAAATGACGGGTTCGAAAATAATGTCAAACTGCCAGAATTAAGGTTAAAAATCATGATTTGTCGTTCCCCCCTCTCTATAACTTTTAGTATGAGTTTTCTTTTGGTTAAGGTTTAAGGAGTTATAAAGAGTTAAAAAAGAAAAACCTGGTGCCAGAATCATATCTGATACCAGGTTTTTTTATTAGGATCGATGCTGTCTTCGGATCAGTGTTGCGTGTGCGAAGTCAAGAGACATTCACAGCGCATGCGATAAATTTAATATTTGTAAAGACCTTTCGGAAAATTGCTGTTTTTAGCTAGTAAATCATAATCTTATATTAGCTCCATTAGGATTGAAAAAACATACAATTGCTTTCATTTCATTATCGTTAAAAATGGGAATATTTTTGTATTTAGATCTAAGAAAATCAATTTTTATTTTCAGATCACTTAAACTTTCTTTTTTTATTTTCCCAAATTCACTATTAAAATAAGGATCCAAATATTTGTTAAATAAATATCTTCCATTATCATAATTTATTTTTTCAAAATCAGCACACTTTTTTTCTTCTAACAGTTTTCCGTTTATGTAATATGCATCATAAATTATCTTACCATTCCTGCTATATTGTTTAATTGACAAGTTATTGGAATCGTTAAACTCTAACTCTAAAATTAATTTTTCCTTATCATTATAGAACGTCCACAGCCCGTATGGTAATGTATCGTTTTTCATTTGACCAGATAGCAATAGTACACCGCTATTATTTTTAATTTTAACTTTTTCAATAGGTGACTTTAATTTTTCCTCACTGTTTGAACAGCTAATTAAAAACAAAACAAAAAACAAATTTAAATAAAATAAAATTTTCATAAATATTTATAGTTTAGGAGTTGCTATACTATTTGAGCTTAACTTGGCTGTTGTTGATGTTTTCGCACTTTCAGATGAGTGGTAAGTATTGTCTATGTTATATTTATCAGCAAATCTAAATAGGAAAGCGAGAAATTGATTTTTTTGACCAAAATTTATACTTTTATAATTGGAATTTCCCATGGTATTCTTTTCAAATCCTTTATTAGGAATGCCAGTACCTGTATACTGATCTTCTAAACTGAATTGATGACCTAACTCATGATTAATGACATTACTTATTCTTCTGACAGCCTCTCCTCCACCGTTAAAATCGTATCTTCCATTACTGTTCAATTTAGCACCCAAATTTTTAATGTCTAGTATCATCACTTGGCCTTCCAAATCAGTATAAGCTGGTGGGTTAATATTAGTCCCCTTATATGTTACAGCTTTTAATCTATCGTCCCCAAGTATTATAACGTAATCATTTGCTTTTATTTGCCCTAATGATGTAATCATTTCATAGGAAGTTTTTACTTTACTAGTTACTGTATAATTATAAAAAATCCCTCCTTTATTTACATTAACTTTTTTGCCTTTGAAATTCGTCAATCCTAATTGTGTTCCTGTTCCTGTGAGATCAGAATATGTTTTCATAATGTTGAGCTGAGCTTGTTCTATTACTTTTTCAAAGCCTTCTACCTTAACACCTGTTGCATTCAGAACCTTAAAATGAATATCTGTGTTAAAAACCATCGTTATTTTTGATGAAGTGCTATTTATTTTTTCAGAACTTGATACAGTAGTTGATATTTTCATCTCTAGTCCATCCAAGTCTATAGCCATAATTGGAGAGTTTCCGGCAAATTGATAAGGACTATAAAATGGATAATCTTTAGTTAGAGGATCTTGTGACAAGAATTTTCCAATTCTAGGATCATAAACTCTGAATCCGTAGTCATACTGTAATCCTCCCCCTTTAATTTCATCATCTTTTTCCTTTCCATTAAAACCATAGCGATACTCTTTCGAGCTTTCATGACGGTTTGGTACCAGCATTCCAAAAGGATAATAAACTAATCAGCCTCTACCCAACAAACATAAGAACTTTTACGAAATAAATATAACTTAAAAATGCATCTTTTAAGCATTTTATGAGATATTAACTTAATAAAAAAAGTTCTTTCCTATTCATTAAGACTAAAATCTTAATAAGTTATATTAATAATCATTAAAAAAATCACTTATTGACTATTATTTATTTTCTAATGAGTTTATATAAGCTTTTTTCATAAGTTTTTTAGTTTCTTTATTGTTATTATCATACATATACTCCCAAGCTTTTCTTAACCTATCATTTTGAATTTGTTGTATTTCAATTTCTTTGTTATTGTCGCTATAATGTATTCCCCAGTTATAAAGATTGCTTAGGGCTACCATTATAGCAAGCCATAAAAACCACCTGCTGAAAACAATTTTATAAAACAATTTCGCATCCTGTTCCGGAAATAACAAAATCTGGAATTTCTTAACGATATTTTTTGGCTGCCTGCCAATCATATATTTTATGTCTAGAAAACCTTTTTGAAGAATAGCTTCAATTTGCTTAATATCCAATTGTTCTGAAACATTTTTTTCTATTCTATGTTCCTTTTTAAACACATCGATTTTATCCTCTACATTCTTAACTGCAGTAATAAGCGCCTCAATATGCTGATTGTTTGTTTTCTGTTCCAGTGTAAATTCCTCCAGTACTAATTGTAAGGTCTCTCTTTCTATATGTCCTTTGTCTGTATTTGAATTTGTTTCCATATTTTTTATCTTTTAATATCATCTCCTTAATGCTGATTTCTTCTTTTTCTTTTGAGGAATTCTCTGTAATTCAGGATCGATATAATCCGGCTCATATTCAGAATTCATTAATTGTCCTATAGCTCCTAAAACCTCTTTAACAACTGTTTCTCCTGGTCTATCTAAACTATAGCTTTGCTTTTCTTTGTTTTGTTTTTCAGTGTTAAAAGAATTAGATATTGACTGACTATCTCTATCATAATTTTTTTCTTCACCAGCATTTCTGATGGCATAATGTTGTTTCTGATGTAATATCTTTTCAATTTTCATCAATGAAAAACCAACTTCGCTTCCTTTTATTTTTACTTTTTTATCATCTATAAAAGAAATTCCCCTGCCCTTAAGAACTTTATAACCCAACTCCCTCATATGTATTTCAAATTCTAAATAGGAACTGGCATATTTTAATGTCTGTTGAATATTTTCTTTAAGTTTTTCTTTCCTGCTGTCATGGCGAGGCAGTAGTCTATCTTTAGGAGAAAGGAATGCTCTTGGACTCAATACTTCTTGAAGATCGTATTTTTTTTCAAGCCGACGACAAAGTTCAGCCATGCGTTTATAGCTATTGCTATCATTGGCAACCTTACCATCAAAGCCAACTCGATTGGCTGCAATGTGAATATGCTGTTCTTTGGTATCCTTATGTAGCACACAAATATATTGGTTGTCTGCTATACCAAACTCCTTGGCGCATTCTCTTCCAACTTCTCTTAATTGTTCTTTGGTCAATATATCTTCCGGGGCTAGACGTAAGGTGAGATGCAACATTGGTTTTTCAACACGCCTGCTTAATCTCCTAACATCTTTAAACTGCTCTGTAAGCTCATACTTGTTGCCAAAGCATTTATTATATTCTAATACTTCTGCTCGTTCTTTATGCTGCAAATGGTCTTGCATTGCAAGTCCAAGTTTTTTCTCCTCAGACAATTCTTTTTTATCTTCCAGACAGTAGCTAATGCAATGATAAAAAGAGCTGCCTATGCTTACATGACCTATCATGATATAAAGTTTTTAATTTGGACAGCAAGATCTTTAACCTGACCTGACTGTACTTTTAATTCTGCCCGTTCAAGGGGGTTTAATTCATCGTTACTGTTTCTCTTTTTAGCGATTTGGTTCAGGTTGGCAGCCATGTGGTTGAGCATTCCTGTAAAACTTAGAATTTCTTTTGGAAGGGCTTTATTTTTATAATCAATCTTTCCCGTGAGTCCAATTTCACGAAGGTATTCGGAAACGGTTAGATTTACTTTTTTAGCTTTAGATTCAATTATTTTACGCTCGTAGAGTGTACATTTAATTGCCATAAGTTGGTCTCTTTTTATCGCCTTTTTCGGTCTGCCTCCTGTATTTTTTTTAGTTTCATTCTGTTGTTCCATAATCTTTCATCATTTATTTTTTGAATGCGGCAGCATGAAAAAAATCCTCTCAACGAATGCGATAGCATGAGGGGAGCCAGCGTTTTGGTTTTACCAAAACATAGCTGGCTACCACTCGAACGTCATATAGATCGCCTAAAACTATGACCTCGTTTAACTTGCTGTTTCTGGTTTAACCATTCGTTTAAATCTTTCTTTTTCTCATATAATAAACTTTGGTCGATATATTTTGCAGAATCTCTTTGTAGGGCTTCGCAAGTACATTTTATACCTCCCGTATCTCTGTCTAAATAGAGATCAACTGTCTCATGTTTTTCCATTAATTCTAGAGACTTCTTAAAAAAAGATAGAGAATTTAGTATCAGGAAATTTGTTTGTAGGTTAACCGATTTTTGATTCATCATTTTATAAGAGAGGTAGTCAAAAAAGCCCTCGAAAACGGCTACTGATTTTGCTTGCCTATCTATGAAAGTGATATCTTTTGGTGAGCTGCTGCCTTTAAAATATTCATTTCTGAGTTCGTATCCTCCTGAAATATTCTGAAATCCAATAGCAGTATACTTTCGATTATTTAAACAAAAATCAACTTCTTTACAATGTTGTCTTGCTATCTCATGCGAAATGCTTCGGCTATTTAAATAAGCCATAAGGAACTTATTTTCTAATGTGCGTACATCAACAATAACAATTTTGTCATGGACATTAGCTTTTTTGTCATTTACAATTCTTTGATTTGAAGATTGTCGATTCTCATTCTTAGAAGATAAACTTATCCCTGAGGAAATACTACTGCCATTTAAAAGCTGTAAAAATTCAGAAACTGTACATCTAAAATATTCAATTCCAAAATCAACTACATTTCCTCCCTTGCCTAATCCATGGTCATACCATAAATTAAGTTTTTGATTCACTTTGAAAGAGGGTGTATTTTCATTTCGAAATGGCGATAGATACCAATGATCCTGATTTTTTATTTTTGATGGCTCATGTCCTAATGTTTCAAGATAATTGACCAAATCAATTTGATTTGCAATTTTACAATTGAACTTTTCCATAATTGCTTTTTTTAATAAATCTTCTATTTGATTTCGAACAAGTTTGTTCATTTGCTGATGAAAAAAAATAACTATAATTTTTGCTTTTTTTGATATTTTGATGCAAATATCATCTAACTGACTGACTACGTTAACATTAAATCGCATCAATAACTGCATCAGTGCATCACTTTATTTTTGTCCTGCATCAGTTTTGCATCAAAAAAGATTGTTTTTTAGTTTGATGCAAGCTTTGATGCAGATCTGTTTAGCTCAATTACAAGACTTTACACTAATTTCGCATCAAAGCATCAAATATTTTATAAAACAAAATCTTTTTAATGGTATAAAAGCGCCCTCTTCGATCTATTTTTATATACTCACCATGCGACAATAATTCAATTCCACAATAAGACTTCGTATTGTCTTCAGGCGTAAAACCCCATCGTTTGAGAATATTTCTTATTTCATTAGCAGAAATATCCATTCTGTTATTTTGCTTTCTCAGTAGAATAAAAAGATCATTAGGAGCTAATTTCAACTCATCATCTTCCATTTTTTCAAAACATTCATGAATCAATTCAAGCATTAGTATTTCTTCTTTATTTCGATTTACAAGCTTTAATAGAGAGGGTGTCATAATCTGCTCGGGTTTAAACCACATTCTAGTTTTTTGCTCGGAAAAATAATTTCTCATTTGCAGATACTTTAAGAAATACGGAATTTCTTTGTTCAGTTTTTTAAGAAAGAATACATCTTCTGTATTTATAGTGCGAATCTTACGAATCCAAAAACGGATTTCTTCTTCGTCGATTTGGATAAAATTGTCTTCATTATTAGAACAAAGGATAAATTTTGCAAAGAATTCGATTTCTTGCCGATCCTTTCCTTTTGCTTCTACTTTATCTTTGTCGGTTGTTGAAAGATATTTTAAACGTTCTGTAATTTCTTTTTTATCAAAAAAGACTTCATCAATTGCCACAAGTAACATACTTGCCCAATCAGAATTAAACTGCGAGCCAAATGAATCCCCTTTTATGTAAGTCATATTCATTCCAAAAATTGATTTTAACCACTTTATGAAAGAACTTTTTCCAGTCGATCGCTCTTTGCTTACTAAACAGAGAATTGGTAACGTTTGCGTAGGTTTTTCATATAAAAGCTTTACATAGTCTAAGCCCAATTCACTTTGTTCTCCAAAAATATGGTGGATAAACTTCAAAGAATTCGGAATTAATTTTTCCAATTCATCTATTGAAAAATCTTTATCTATTGGTTGATTTGGCAGTTCATGATAGGTATTATAAAAATCAGCTACGATTTGTTCGTATCCAAAATG
Organism: Flavobacterium chryseum; assembly: GCF_004362015.1. GTDB lineage: Bacteria > Bacteroidota > Bacteroidia > Flavobacteriales > Flavobacteriaceae > Flavobacterium. Next base: position 748,498 of record NZ_SNWW01000001.1, on the reverse strand, counting down.
GTTAGGGATACAACAAAAGCCATCTAATTTGGATATATCGTTTAAAAATGATTTTCCGTGATCGGTAATGATTGTTTCCCGATTCCATCGAACCATTACTTTTACTTTATCACCTGAAATCAAAGGCTTGTCTATAATTTTGAAGTAGGAAGTCCCTACTCGGATATAAGGAATATCTAGGTTCATAAGATTCAAATTACAATCCTTCCAGTTTTGTCGTAAGGATTTGATTAAAAGACAACAAATTTTTATGCGTTTTATTTGTGAGAGTTAAACGCATTATTTTTTCCAAAAAGCAGCATTTTTATTTTCAAGATCTTCGGTAGTATTTATGATTTCTCCGTTTAAATAATCCAGAAGATCCTCTTTTCTAAAATAGATTTTCTTCTGACCTTTTTTCTTGGAATATCTAATTTTTCGTTGGTGGGTGAGTTGATAAATGTATTTGACCTCAATCGATAAAAACTCGGCAGCTTCTTCAGAGGAATAAACATCTTTACTATTTAAAGATAATTTCATTAATGCTTTCTTAATAAAAGCATCTTGTTTGTTCGCTAGTTCCTGTACGATCAATTCTAATCGATCAATTTTTGAAGTAAAATTACTTGTGTCCATGATTCTATTTTTTGAATTAAGAGACAAGTGTACAGAGGTTTGATGAAGTAAAAAATCGTGTAAAAACATTTTACACATCTAAAATAAACCATACTGATTAATACCCAAGTAGGGTAAATCATTATAACTTACTTTATTTGAAAAATCAGATTGCAGTAATAAAATTTTACAATTAGGTTAGTCTAATTTTTCAAATAATCGGGTAAAATCATTACTGTGTAATATTTTCTCTTTTTGGTTTATTATGATAAACATATTCAGAAAATCAATGATTTTGGTATTGGATCTATCTTTTATTTGAGAATTCCAGTTCTTCTGAATATTGAAAAGTGAAGCTAATATTTCAACTATATTCTGTTTGGAATTTCTTTTGTTGTCAATTTTTATAGCAATTGATCCTTCTTTTATTTTTATTCCATTACAAAGTTTATAAAGATTATCAATCGAAAATTGGTCTTGAAAAACATCCTTATGTTTTTCTATAATCAATTCAAATTCTCTTGAGTCAATCTGTTTAATAATATCTCCATTAGATAAATTTATCACATCTTTAAAACTGACACCATTTTGAATTGACGAAATAGCTTTGCTTTCTTCAAAAACTACTTTCCTTTCTTTAAATATTTCTTTAGGGTTTAGAATATACTCATTTAAAATTTTTAAAATATGTACTGGAGTTTTTATTTCAAACAGATAAAGCAAAATGAATTGAATCAAAACAAGTAGAAAGGTATAAAATGTTTGATTATAAATATCTGAATTCTTCGAAATTTCATTTCCAAAGACGATTCCTAAAAAACAAGATAACAGGAAAAGTGAACACAAGATTATCAATCTACTTTTATTAATTCCGATATAATAAGTAAATTTTTCTTCAGCGTATAAATTTATCAAAAGAGGTTTGACAATGAAAAATAATCTAAAAAGTAAGAACACGGGAAAACCAATCTTTGCAAAAAATAACACAAACGTTATGATGTAGATATAAATTTCCATGTTCAATTAGTTAGCTTCGATAAAAATAAGCAAAACTAATTAAAAATAAAGCAAGTCTTTTTTTACATCATTTTTTAAAAATGTTCGTCAAATGTTCGTCGATTAAAACAAAAAAGCCTTCACATATTTGCGAAGGCTTGATTTTACTAGTGGTCCCACCTGGGCTCGAACCAGGGACCACCTGATTATGAGTCAGGTGCTCTAACCAGCTGAGCTATAGGACCGGTTTGAGGATGCAATATTACTACTATTTTTCATTCACTCCAAATATTTCGGGACATGATTTATATTTTATTTCAAACAGCATCAGCGAATTTTAAAAACTTAATTGATTTTCAATACCTTATTTCAAAAGTCAATTCAGGATTTTTTTATTTAATTTCCTGACAAAGCTCTACCAAAACACCATTTGTATTTTTTGGATGTAAAAAAGCAACTAATTTATTATCGGCACCTTTTTTAGGAACTTCATTAATTAATACAAAACCTTCGTTTTTTAAACGCTCAATTTCAGCAACGATATCTTCAACGTCAAAAGCAATATGGTGAATTCCTTCTCCTTTTTTTTCCAAAAACTTTGCAATTGGACTTTCAGGATTGGTTGCCATCAAAAGTTCTATCTTATTTACTCCTGTCTGAAAAAATGATGTTATTACGCCTTCGCTTTCTACTGTTTCAGATTTATACGAGGAAACTCCCAATAATTTCTCAAACAAAACATTAGCATCATCCATGTTTTTTACGGCAATTCCGATATGTTCAATTTTATTTACCATTTCTATTTTTAATTAAAAGAATTATTGATTTACATAAGTATTAAAATATCCGCATTCTGCAATTACATCCTGATAATATTTAGTGTCTGAATAATCCTTTTTTAAAGCTTTAAATCCGTTCCAGGCAATAAAATTAACTTTATCATCCTGAATTTCCCACCAGCTGTTCACTCCATTATATTTGGTATTGTAATATGCATTACGTTCACATTTTGCCAGCAGATAAATACATTTAGCTTTTTGTTCTTTTGTCGTTGCGGCTTCAAAAGCTTTTTGATAATACATTTTAGGTACATCGCAATTGGTAATCATTTTTTTCATTGGATCTCTAAATGAATATGGACTCGATCCGTAGCCTACAATGTTGATTTCATAAAAAGTTCTGCCATTTCCAAAATGTGTAATGTTATAAAATGCATTTCCAAGTAATAAACTATTGGTATAAACATCTTCTTTTTGAGCCAGTTTATCCTGCATTTCTTTTATTGTAGTTAGAAACTCTATCTGAGAATATTTCTTTTTCTGATACGCAGCATGTTCACAATCGTGGCAATCTTTTATATTACCATTAAACGGATTTCCAAGAAATTGATAATGTTGCACTGAATCTGTTTCTTTCATGTAAGCAATTGCTTCGGGAATTTTGTTTTTGAATGTTGCCTGAATCGCCTGAAAATTACTAATGTCTTTTAGTTTTAAATTATAAATTCCAGATGCAATTTTTTCGATTTCTGTTTTATCTGATTTTGCTAAAAATGCTTTCATATCGAGCAAATTCTTTTCATTGTCATAAAATGAATTTCCAGAACCCCAATAATTGTTTGGCGTATCACCAAATAACTCCGCCATAACCGGATTTGCTTTCGCTCTGTAAAGTGTGGCTAAATAGTTTTTACTCCATTGAGCAGCATTTTGATAACGAAAAGTTTCACCTTTATACGTTTTTGGAAGTTCCTGATACAACCAATTCAAATCGGCTAAAATTGTTTTTTCGTTTTTATCTGTAAGCTGATCAATCTTACTCATGTTATTTACAAACCGAAGTAATCTTAACTGATATTTTGCCAACTCTGTTTTAGGCATTGATTTCTCAGCTTTATCATAATTACTTTCTGCAGCAGCAAAATCACCTTTTAAAGTTTGCAGATATCCTATCGAAATATCCCATAAATAAGGTTTATTGGTATTTCCTGCCAAAGCGATCTTAGCCACTAAATCAAAAGCCTTTTGATCAATTTTAGTCTTATTAAATTCTTTATTTTCAGCAACTGTTTGCTTTTTTGACGGCAGATTGTCTTTACCGCTTTCTTCAAATGAATTATTTATACTTTGTTCCTGACTGTTTACCAATCGGGTTAACAAATAATTCAAGTGTTCGCTTTTGGGATCTAATCCGTAAATTTTTTCGATTGCTTGCTTTTCATCTTTGTAAAATCCGCGAATTGCCCAAAGTGCTGCTTTTTCAGTATTATTTTTAGCCAAAAACAACGACTTGTTCCAGTCCGCGTCATTCTGGGGATGAAAACTATATGCCGTAACAATTCTCATTTCCGGGCATTTATCAAATACTTGTGCGTACAGGCAATTTGATTCAGCATATTTTTTCTGCTTGTATTTTACTCCTGCTATATAAGCAAGCCCTCTGTAATACAATACGTTTTTGGGAACTGATTGCTCTGTTTTATTAAAAAAATCAATCGCTTTTTGTTTATTGGTACTATAAAAATAAGCTTTCAGGGTAAGAAACCAATATCTATTTTTTAAGAATGCGTCCGGAGTTGTATTATAAACATTTTCTATAGATTGAATCATTTTGAAATCTTTCAACGTTTTTGCTACGACCGGATCGTAACTCCAATAATCTTCTCCAATAGAAACTGTTTCTACTTTTTGTGCCAAATACAGGAATTCGATAAAACTCTTGACTTTGTCATCTTTCAAATTCAATTTTTTACCCCATTTTAAAGAAGTCTGATTTTCTTTTTTGGTTTTTAAATAAACGTGAAGCTGTGTAATCTCCGTTTTATTTTTCGAGATTTTACTTTCGCTGGAATATTGTGGCGTTAAATCTCCAATTAAAAAATAACTCACCGTTGCTGTATCAACTTTGGTTTTTAAATACGTGTTCCAGTCTGATTTAATTTTATCATTAAATCTGGAATTATGTTGTGTATCAAAGCCTATTCCGTAAAAAATATCTCCTGACAAAAAAAGTGGTGAATACGATTTATCTGTAAATGTTTCTGGGGTGAAATTAGAATTGTAACTAAAAAAATCCCAGTCGTCTCCGCCAGCGCAGGCATAAATTACGCCATAAACAAAAAGCAGAGAAGCGCTAGAAATAAGAAACAACTTGTTTAAAAATATTCTTTTCATGGTATTTAATATTGAATTCGTCTAAATCGTAAAAAATAATTTCATTTGGCGTCTGAGCTAAATTTTCATCCAAATCCTGCGCCATTTCTTTTAAATCTTCTGAAGAAATTGCTTCAATTTTAAGCAAATCGTTTTCTTCATAAAAAACTCCGTTTTTGTAATTAGATTGTCCGGCTTTAAAAAAGACTGAACTAATTTGTTTGAAGTTTTTATCTTTTTTAAGTTCCTCTACATTCAGTTTCGAACGTAAAGCTATCACTTTCTGATTTCTGATATGAATTCCCCAGGAATATATGGGTAAAGCGACATCCAGATGCAACGGATATTTTTTTAAACTTTTAAGATAGTTGTAGGCAATCTTTTGACTGTAAATTGAATTTAGAGAATCCGGAGCGATAGATCCCATATTATAATACATTAAAACGCCAGAATCTACATTCGGAATTTTGGTCTTTTTGAAATATTTTACCTGATGCAATCTAATTGTTGCTGAGAGTTTCTTATGCGAGAGTTTTTTAAATTGTTCAATAAACTTCAAATAATTCCCTTTGCTAGCCAATGTCCAATCGCAATCAATTTGAATTTCAGTGGAAACAATTTTATTTTTAGTATTGATTTCTTCTACTAAACGAATCGTTTTCTGAGCTAAATCCTTAATATCAAGGTTTGCTTGCAACATGACTTTGTTTTTGATGAAGATTACCGGAACAATTTCAAAATCCTTCATGTTTTCCTGAAAATGTATTGGACTTATCGGAATAGGTTCTTCCGTTTTTGGATGCAGACCAATATCAAAATACCGAATATAAAGCTTTGTTACGTTATTGTCTTTCAAAACTTCTTTCTCGGTATGAGATAACTTGAAAATGGTTTTCCAGTAATAAAAAGATACAATTGGCTCTTTTGTTTTGCTACAGGAAACAAGTAATAAAAACACAAAAGCAACTAGGATATTCTTTTTCAAAACCAATCAAATTAAATAAGAACTCAAATGTAAGAAATAATGAAGCGTTTCTGAATTCATCTCCAGAAAAAACAATAAAAAAGCAAAAGCTGTAATTCCCAATAAATAGATAAAAAATTTCGATTAAAGCAAATATAATCGTTATTTTGTGCAATCAAATTTAAAAACCGTTATGTTGAAAAACAACTTAAAATATATTTCATTCTTTTTAGTTTTCTTAATGATGAGCTGCGCCAAACGAGGCAGTATAACTGGCGGATTGAAAGATACGCTTGCTCCGGTTTTAGAATCGAGTTCGCCTAAAAACTTCAGTACTGACTTTAAAGGAGATCAAATTATTTTAAATTTTGATGAATATGTTAAGCTTAAAAACCTGAACAAACAGCTTATTATTTCACCTCCAATGAAACATGAGCCGCTCATTACTCCAACCAATGTGAGTAAAGTTATCACCATAAAAATTAAGGATACTTTACAACCTAACACGACTTACAGTTTTAATTTTGGACAAAGTATTACCGACAATAATGAAGGAAATGCGATGAATCAGTTTAAATATATTTTTTCAACGGGACCTTATATCGATTCGCTTTCTATTGGCGGCATTATTAAGGATTCTTATGAAAAAACGGTTGATAATTTTGTTTCGGTGATGTTGTATGAAGTGAATGACAAATACAAAGATTCTGTTGTTTATAAAGATTTTCCAAGATATGTAACTAACACTTTGGATAGTTTAAGAACTTTTAAATTAGAAAATTTAAAAGCGGGAAAGTATCTTTTAGTGGCGATGAAAGATAAGGGAGGAAACAATAAATTTAACCCGAAAGATGATAAAATTGGTTTCCTTAAACATTTTATCACGGTGCCAAACGATACGCTTTTTGAATTGGAATTATTTAAAGAAGTATTACCCCTTAAAGCCTTTAAACCTATTCAGGCTTCAGGAAACAGATTATTGCTTCCGTACGAAGGAAAACAGAATTTTAAACTTTCTAAACCAAAAATTGTTCTTAAAAACAACACTGAAATACTGGAAACTATTGTAACTCAATTTCCTAAAAAAGATTCTTTGCAGGTTTGGTATAAGCCTTTAAAAGCAGATTCTTTGTCGCTTGAAGTTAGCAAAGAAGGTTATGATAAAAAGTTTACATTTAGAATAAAAGACCAGAAAAAAGACACTTTAAACATTATAGCGTTACAAAACGGCGTTATTCATTTTAGAGACCGATTTACTTTAGAAACGGCAACGCCTTTGGTGAAATTTGACAAATCAAAAATCAAGTTGATAAATAAAGATTCGACTGCGGTAGATTTTACTACAGAATATGATGAATTTGAACAGAAATTATATATTGATTTTAAGAAAGAGCCTTTGCAGAAATACAATTTCACGTTTCTTCCGGGCGCTCTGACTGATTTCTACGACAAGGCTAACGACACTTTATCTTTTAAATTAAGTACTAAGGAATTTGAAGATTACGGGAATTTAATATTGAATTTGAAGAATGTAAAACGTTTCCCGATAATTGCGGAAATAACCAATAAAAAAGGAGATGTAGTACTTGCCAGCGACTATTCTGAAGGCAAGACTAAACTTCAATTCGATTTATTGCAGCCTGAATCATTTACTTTAAGAATAACATATGACGATAATAAAAACAAGGTCTTTGACTCTGGTAATTTCTTAAGTAAAACTTATGCTGAAGAAGTGTTTTATTATCAAAAAGAAATCGATGTGCGAACGAATTGGGATGTAGACGAAAGTATCGATTTAAGCATTCCTTATAATCCTGAATTGGAAAAAAAGGAAATAAATAAAAAGAAAAAACAAGAGGAGAAGAACAGAAAAGCTTTCTAGATTTTAATTTCGAAAGCATCTTTATCACTCAAAAAGTCAAGTTTTTTGCGTGTTTCCAACATTATATTTTTATCTAATTCAACCACAAAAACGTCTTCGGTTTCTTGTGGCTCCAGAATAGTATTGCCTAAAAAATCAATTACCTGCGAATGCCCTATGTGTTCATAATTGTTAGCGTCAATTCCTAATCGGTTTACGCCAACAACATAACTCAGGTTTTCTACGGCGCGTGCTTTTAGCAAAATATCCCAGGCATTGGTGCGGACTTTTGGCCAATTGGCAACATATATTAGTAAATCGTAATTTTCGACATTTCTCGCAAAAACAGGAAACCTCAAATCATAACAAATTTGCAGACAAATCTTCCAGCCTAAATAATCCACAATTACTTTTTCAGTTCCACTAGTATAGGTTTTATCTTCGCCTGCCAATGTAAACAAATGGCGTTTATTATAATATTCAATTTCTCCTGACGGAAAAACAAATAGCATTCTATTATAATATTGATTATTTCCTTTGATAATCAAACTTCCGGTAATCGCGCAATTTCTCTGTTTTGCCAATGACTGTAGCCAAAGAACCGTTTCTCCTTGCATTGTTTCTGCCACTGCAACAGCATTCATTGTAAATCCGGTCGAAAACATTTCAGGAAGTACAATCAAATTAACTTCTGAATCGATTTGATTTATCTTTGATTCGAAGTTATTTCTGTTTTTGGAAGCGTCTTCCCAATAAAGATCTGATTGTATAAGTGCTATTTTCATTTTATATGAATTTTGAGCGTAAGATTAAATAAGAACTAAATCTGGAAAAGCCGTTTTATATGCTTTTAGCTTTTCGTTTTTCGGATCAACTTCCGTAACGATATAATCAACTTCAGATAAGCTCGCAATTTTCATTTTCAGCACCGTATTAAGCTTTTCAGTAATTGTTATAATGGCTGTTTTTTTTGAAGCTTGTATCATCGCTTTTTTGACTTGTACCGTTTCCCAATCCGAATCAGAATAACCACCGTCAATGTCTAAAGCATTTGTTCCTAAAATCAATAAATCTGCTTTAATATTTGCCAATTGATGATATACTTCTCCACTCACACACATTTGACTGTAAGATGATATACTGCCTCCAATCATTATGACTTTAATATTGGGTTTATCTAAAAGTTCCACAGCAGTAACTACAGTAATAGTAAAAATGGTCAGATTTAAATCATTTGGAATTAATCGGATAAACTCTCTAATCGTAGTTCCTCCATCAAGGATTAAAACCATACCATCATGCAGCAGACTAATCGTTTTCTGAGCAATTATTTGTTTTGATTCTACTTCATATGTTTGGTTTGAGGATGAATAATGATATCCTTTAGTCATCGCACCACCCTTCACTTTAATCAACAATAACTCTGATTCAAGTTCATTAATATCACGTCTTATCGTATCTTCCGAAACACCCAGTTTCGCCGAAAGTGTTTCGAAACTTACGCGAGTATGCAGGTTAATCTCTTTTAAGATGTGATTTTTCCTTTCCTCTTTGGTATAATTTATTAATTCATGATCATTCATTCCAATACTTTTTACGTAAACAAATTTAAGCATTTAATACAATAGTATTGCGAAACATAAAAAGGTGTCTTCTAAAAACAAAAAACGCATCCAAATTAATGAATGCGTTTTTTAATATAATTTAATCTTTTTTAGATTATCCTTTTAAGCTTGCAGATAAATATTCACGGTTCATACGTGCGATATTTTCAAGAGAAATTCCTTTAGGGCATTCTACTTCACAAGCTCCGGTGTTGGTACAGTTACCAAAACCTTCGTGATCCATTTGGTGTACCATGTTTAAAACACGATCAACAGCTTCAACCTGACCTTGAGGCAATAAAGCATATTGAGATACTTTTGCTGCAACGAATAACATTGCTGATGAGTTTTTACAAGTTGCAACACAAGCTCCACAACCAATACAAGCTGCAGCATCAAATGATTTATCTGCATCGTGTTTGTTCACCGGAATTGTATTGGCATCAATTGTGTTTCCTGAAGTATTTACCGAGATAAATCCTCCTGCGTGTTGAATTCTGTCGAAAGAACTTCTGTCAACAACTAAATCTTTAATTACAGGAAAAGCTTTTGCTCTAAATGGCTCGATAAAAATCGTATCGCCATCTTTAAACATACGCATGTGTAATTGACAAGTTGTAACACCTCTGTCTGGACCGTGCGCTTCTCCGTTAATGAATAAAGAACACATTCCGCAAATTCCCTCACGACAATCGTGGTCAAATGCTACAGGCTCTTCTCCTTTATTGATTAATTGCTCGTTAAGAACATCAAGCATTTCAAGGAAAGACATATCTGGTTCAATTCCGTCGATTGGATAATCAACAATTCCACCTTTATCTTGGGCGTTTTTTTGACGCCATATTTTTAATGTAAGTTTCATACTGTTTTAGTTTGAAGGTCATAAAGTCGAAAGTCGAAAGTCAGCTAACATTGAGCCATTTGACTTTAAGACTTCTGTCTTTTGACTAATTGCTATTTGTAACTACGCTGTACTAATTTAATGTTTTCATAAACCAGAGGTTCTTTGTGTAACACGGCATCACTTGGTTTTCCTTTGTATTCCCAAGCTGCAACGTATGCAAAGTTCTCATCGTCACGAAGTGCTTCTCCTTCTTCTGTTTGATATTCTTCACGGAAGTGACCACCACAAGATTCGTTACGGTGTAAAGCATCTTTCGCGAACAATTCACCTAATTCTAAGAAATCGGCAACACGTGTCGCTTTCTCTAATTCCTGATTAAATTCGTAAGCGCTTCCTGGCACTTTTACATCTCTATAAAACTCTTCACGTAAAGCAGCAATTTCTTCGATAGCTTCGGTTAAACCTTTAGCATTACGAGCCATACCAACTTTATTCCACATAATTTTTCCTAATTTCTTATGGAAATAATCTACAGAATGAGTTCCTTTATTATTGATAAATCTATCGATTTGATCTTTTACATTTTTCTCAGCTTCAACGAATTCCGGTAAATCTGTAGAGATTGGTCCCATTTTAATATCCGGAGCCAAATAATCTCCAATAGTATAAGGAAGAACAAAATATCCATCAGCTAAACCTTGCATCAAAGCAGAAGCTCCAAGTCTGTTTGCTCCGTGATCAGAGAAGTTAGATTCTCCAATTGAGAAACATCCCGGAATAGTAGTCATTAAGTTATAATCAACCCAAGTTCCACCCATAGTGTAGTGAACCGCCGGGTAAATCATCATTGGTGTTGTATAAGGATCCTCATCAACGATTTTGTAATACATCTGGAATAAGTTTCCGTATTTACTTTTCACGATTTCAGCTCCTAATTTAGTTACCAATACTTTATCATTAGCATCTAAACCTTTTACGTAAGCTTCTTCAGTTCCGTAACGTTGAATTGCCGCAGCAAAGTCTAAGTAAACTGCTTCTCCTGTTTTATTAACTCCAAAACCTGCATCACATCTTTCTTTTGCAGCACGAGATGCTACGTCACGAGGTACTAAGTTACCAAAAGCAGGATATCTTCTTTCTAAGAAATAATCTCTTTCAGCTTCAGATAAATCAGTTGCTTTTTTCTTTCCTTCGCGAATTGCCTTAGCGTCTTCTAGTTTTGCAGGAACCCAAATACGACCGTCATTACGTAACGATTCAGACATCAAAGTCAATTTAGACTGGTGATCTCCAGAAACCGGAATACATGTTGGGTGAATTTGTGTGTAGCAAGGATTTGCAAAAAACGCTCCTTTTTTATGAATTTTCCAAGCTGCTGTCGCGTTACTTCCCATAGCGTTAGTTGACAAGAAAAATACGTTTCCATATCCTCCAGAACCAACTACTACTGCATGAGCAGAATGTCTTTCTATTTCTCCTGTAATTAAGTTACGAGCGATAATACCTCTTGCTTTTCCATCAACGATTACTAAATCCAGCATTTCGTGACGGTTGTACATTTTTACTTTTCCACGACCAATCTGACGGTTCATTGCTGAGTAAGCTCCTAACAATAATTGTTGCCCGGTTTGTCCTTGTGCGTAAAAAGTACGAGAAACTAGAGTTCCTCCAAAAGAACGGTTGTCTAAAAGTCCTCCATATTCACGAGCCAATGGCACACCTTGAGCCACACACTGGTCGATAATATTTGCAGAAACTTCAGCTAAACGGTGAACGTTTGCTTCACGCGCACGGTAGTCACCCCCTTTTACAGTATCGTAGAACAATCTGTAAACTGAGTCACCATCACCTTTATAATTTTTTGCTGCATTGATACCACCTTGTGCCGCAATAGAGTGCGCACGTCTTGGTGAATCCTGAAAGCAAAATGCTTTTACGTTATATCCCAGTTCAGCCAAAGTAGCCGCAGCAGAACCTCCAGCTAAACCTGTACCAACAATGATAATATCTAAATTACGTTTGTTTGCAGGGTTTACTAAATTAATATGATCTTTATAATTTGTCCATTTGTCCGATATTGGACCATTTGGAATTTTTGAATCTAATGCCATTATAATTGATATTAATTATTGAAATGATGAAATAATGCGATGATGATGAAAAGTGCAGGTACAATTACCGCAAAACCATAACCAACTTTACTTAAAAATCTTGAATACTTATTGTGCATCCCCATAGATTGAAGAGATGAACCGAATCCGTGCCAAAGGTGAAATCCTAATAATACAAAAGACACACAATAGATAGCAGTACGAATTGGATCGTGAAATTTATGAACTAACTCTCCATAATATCTTGTAGCATCTGGTGCTGCACCTGCAATATATTTGTAATTAACTTCAGGAAACCAAAAATCATAAAAATGCAATCCTAAGAAAGCTAAAATAACCAATCCAGAAATAATCATATTTCTTGAACTCCATGAAGCATTAGCAGCTCCGTTGTATTTTGCATACGAAATTGGTCTTGCAGCGCTATTTTGAGCGGTCAGTACAAATCCCATTACGAAATGAAAAATTACACCGAATGCCAAAACTGGTTGCATTACATATTGAATCAGCGGATTGTATCCCATAAAGTGAGAAGCTTCGTTAAAAACATTTTCACTAATAATTGAAATAAAATTTAAGGAAACATGCAGCGCTAAAAACGTGATTAAGAATATTCCCGAAAGAGCCATAGCCACTTTCTTTAAGATGGAAGCATTCAACTGTGCAGATTGTGCCATAAGTGTTTAAGTAGTTTGTTTTAAAAAATTACACAAAAATAACTCAAATAGAAAAGAACTACAACCATTTCGTTGTTATTTATAATGATTTTAAAGAGCTTTAACTGACAATTCATCAAATTATTTAAAAACAACAAAATAGGATTTATTCCGAAGCTCTTTTAACGAAAACCTGACATTTATGTAATTACTAAATTGTTATTTTTTTTACGCTTTTGATTTATTTTCCTCAAAAGTGATTCTAAACTAAATTTTAATGAAGCAAAACCGCGCAATTTCAGAAGCATAATTTTACCTTTATCGGCTTCAAAAAAAAGCAGAATGAAAACAGGAATAGACGCTATCTCTTTTGATGTAGCTAACATACATTTACCCATCAAAACTTTGGCGATCGCCAGAAATATTGAACCAGAAAAATTAGAAAAAGGTCTCGGGTTACTAAAAATGACCCTTCCGGATGTTCATCAGGATGCCGTTGTTTTTGGGGCAAACGCTTTAACAAAATTAATTTTTGACAACGAAATAAATCTAAGTGAAATCAGCAGAATTTATGTTGGAACTGAAAGTGGAATTGACAGTTCTAAGCCAATTAGTTCTTTCTTAATCAGCCTAATGGAACAAAAATTTGGTGAAGATTTATTAGCCGAATGCGATGTCGTTGATTTTACTTTTGCCTGTATTGGTGGCGTTGATGCTTTGCAAAATTGCATTGATTTTGTAAAACTGAATCCAACTAAAAAAGCAATTGTCGTTACAACAGATTTTGCTAAATACGATTTAAACTCTACTGGAGAATATACACAAGGTGCAGGAGCTTTGGCAATGTTGGTAACTTCAAACCCAAGAATAATCGCTTTTGATGAAAATTGGGCAACAAGCACAAAAGGCGTTTTTGACTTTTTTAAACCGTACAGAAGCATTTCAAAAGAAGCGATTACACAAAATGAAAACAATGATCCGTGGTTTGATAATTTAGAAAATGAAATCGAAATTCACAAAGATCAGCCTGTTTTTGACGGTCAATATTCCAACCAATGTTATATGGATCGTACGCGAAATGCTTACTTTTCATTCAAAAAATTAAAAAACACAACCGAAACTTTATACAATTCCTGGAACAGCATTATCATGCACCTTCCCTATTCCTTTCAGGGACGCAGAATGTTATCTGAGATTTACGCTTTAGATCACGCTAATAAAATTATTGCAGAAAATATTGAACCTGCAGATTATCAAAACAAAATTAAAGAAGTTGGAAAATCTGACGAGTACCGAAAATTTGTAACGGACAAATTACAACCTGCAGAATTGGCTTCGTCTTTAATAGGAAATCTTTACACCGGTTCCATTTTCATGGGATTATTATCGACTTTGGCTCATTATTACGATACAAAACAAGAAATTACCGGGACAAAATTCGGTTTCCTGGCTTATGGAAGCGGATCAAAATCGAAAGTTTTTGAAGGAACGATTCAACCACAATGGAAATCTGCTATAGCCAAAACCAAACTTTTTGAAAATCTTGAAGAAAGCATTGAAATTGGTTTTGAAACTTATGAAAGTCTACATAAAAAAGAACAAAAGCAAAGTGTTCGAAATCCTAAAAACGAATGGGTTTTAGATCGAATTGAAAAAGAAATTCCTAATTTGATTGGGGCGAGATATTATAAATGGGTTGATTAAATTTCAAATTTTACAAATTCCAATAAAAACCGAAGCAATTTTGCCTCGGTTTTTTTTATGTCAATCTTGTCCTGCTGAGCTAAGTCGAAAGACATGCCCGAAATTCACGCAAAGCGAATCCACATTGTCGAGCTACTTACTTGTCCTTCGACTTTGCTCAGGAAGACATACTTTACGCTTACAAAACCTTTATCAAAGTTTTAAACTTTGACAAAGGTTCCTTAGTCATAAAAATCAATCCTTTTTATGTTGTTCCGTATAATTTTGATTTCCTTTTAAAGCTTCATCCTGCGTATGCATTCCATTTGCCATTCCTAACATAAATGCGGTCATTATTACGAGTATTTTTCTTTTTAACCAAAATAATGGTCGCTTAGATTGCTCTAAACGTGTTTTATTTTTGTGTTTATACATTTTGAAAATGATAAGTGATTAGACATTATTTTATCATTTTATGCGTTAAGCGCATAAAAGCGCAGAAGAGAAACTTCTTAAGCGCTGTATAAACTTTTATAAAAGTTGTTTGAATTTAATATTTCATTCATAAAACAGGATTGTCTTATAAATGAATCTATATTTTGATGAAGAATGTTTTGCAATTTTTGAATAACTCTCATTTGAAAATCGAGAACCTTTTTAAAATCAAGATAATTTACAGGAATAGAAAACGCAATTTTTAATCGGCGAACAAATCGATTGAATACGTATAAACGAGATTTTTTAAAATCTAATTCTCTCTTAACAATCACAAAAGATGATTGATAATAATCTGCCGACTTAGACTGAGGAAATAATGTTCCGTCATTCGCAATCACAACAAAAGTTAGAAAGAGATAAATTAGATATTTTAAATACTTATTCAATTGATTAATTTAGATTATTATCATTTCAAATTTACAAAAAATCATTACTTATAAATCGTAAACTTATTATGTATCAAATTAAAACCAAGATTTTTATAAATCAAAACATTTTCGAATCTTTTACTATTTGTGGTTACCAATTATGAGGATTGAAATAAAGAATTTAGTAGTTGGTTTCATAAAGTAGTTTTATTAAAAATCATCTTTTACAAGCGTAACTATTTAATTTCAAAAATTATACTTCAAATTAATTTGTTTAAACATATTTGTCCAGCCTTCCCAAGCACAAGTTCTATCGTTAAATTCTTTTTCTTCATTTCCAAATTTAACGATGTAATGATCATTTGTAGTGCATCCGCCTTTTTGTAAAAGATTCAATTCGCACTCCATTTTGATTATCGCGTCTAATTCTTTTTTATTCAGCTTTTTAGCCGACCCACGACTTTCAGCATAATACGTATTATCCTTTTTATTGACTATTAAATTTCCTTCAAGAGAATGAAAACAACCTGAACTTTTATAAAAGAATTCTACCTTTTGATTGTCTTCTAAATTACGAACAAGTGATTTATCAATAAAATCTTTGTAGTCAGAATAATCAGGATTGATTGAAATAGTATATTGCTTATTTTCTTTTATTTCGACAGTTTTGGTTAAAGATTGATTTAAAAAATTCAAATAAACAAATTCATATTCTCCATTGGTCAGGCTATCCATTAAGATTTCTTTTTCAATATGAGGTTTTCTAAAACGTTCGTATTTTTTAAATATTTTTCCGTCTTTATAGACATCTATAAAATAAATTCGAGGAATTTCTTTTTTTGATTTATCTGAATACTCGACTTTTAATTTTATAGATGGCGGGATTTCTTTTGTGCAAGATGACAAAGAGAGCAAAGTTAAAATTGCTATTATTGTTTTAAATCTCATTTATCTTTTTTAATTCATTATTCATGGACGAATATACAAATTCCTATAATTGATAAAACCATATTTTTAACATAACAATAAATCCTTATAACCTAAATTGAATAAGGGATTGAGGCGGCCCCGGCACGGGGCAAATGCTTTTATAAAGATCCTATGATTCTGAGAAGCTAAGTTGCTAAGATTTAAAAGAAAAATCTATGTTGGAAAAAAATCCTTTTAATCAAATGAAATCTGTGGCCAAAAACAGAACCCAAACAAATAAGAAAACTTTAATAAACCAATTTTGTTCTACTTCTTCAAAAAATAGTAATTTTGAAATTCGAAGTTCAAAAACTAAGTTATTATGAAATATCATCAAATAAGCAGCGCTCTTTTTGTAAAAAATCGCAGAAAATTTACGGCAGAAATGAAACCTAACAGTGTTGCCGTTTTCAACTCAAATGACATTTATCCAATTAGTGCCGACAGTACTTTGCCGTTTGCACAACACAGAGATATTTTTTATCTGAGCGGTGTAGATCAGGAAGAAAGTATTTTGCTTTTGTTTCCGGATGCGCCTTACGATAATCAAAAAGAGATTCTTTTTCTGAAAGAAACCAACGATCATATTGCGGTTTGGGAAGGTGAAAAACTAAGTAAAGAACGTGCTTTTCAGGTTTCGGGAATTAGAACCGTTTATTGGCTACAAGATTTTCATAAAATTTTGAACGAAATGATGACGTATGCTGATACGATGTACATTAATACTAACGAGCATTACCGCGCAATGGTTGAAACTGAAACTCGCGAAGCGCGTTTTGTAAAATGGTGGAAAGAGCGTTATCCTGCACACAATGTAGCAAAAAGCAACCCAATTTTGCAACGCATTCGTTCTGTAAAAGAAAGCGAAGAAATTGATTTGATTCAGAAAGCTTGTGATATTACAGAAAAAGGTTTCCGCAGATTATTGTCTTTCGTAAAACCAAATGTTACTGAATATGAAATTGAGGCAGAATTGGCACACGAATTTATTCGTAACCGCTCTAAAGGTTTTGCTTATACACCAATTATTGCTTCTGGAAATAATGCGAATGTTTTACATTATATCGAAAACAATCAGCAATGTAGAGCCGGAGATTTAATTTTGTTGGACGTTGCGGCTGAATATGCAAATTATTCTAGTGATATGACGAGAACAATTCCGGTTTCGGGAAAATTCTCTGATCGTCAAAAAGCGGTTTACAATGCAGTTTTAAGAGTTAAAAATGAAGCAACCAATATGTTGATTCCTGGAACACTTTTGAAACAATATCATATTGAAGTAGGCAAAGTAATGACTTCTGAATTGCTTGGTTTAGGTTTAATTGACAAAGCCGATGTTCAGAATGAAAATCCGGAATGGCCAGCTTATAAAAAATATTTCATGCACGGAACTTCTCACCACATGGGTCTAGACACGCACGATTACGGATTGCTTCACGAACCAATGAAAGCTAATATGGTTTTTACGGTTGAACCTGGAATTTATATTCCGGCAGAAGGTTTCGGAATTCGTTTGGAAGACAATGTTGTGATTCAGGAAAAAGGGGATCCTTTTAACTTGATGCGCAATATTCCAATTGAAGTGGATGAAATTGAAAGTTTAATGAACTTATAATTCTTTGATGAAGAATATTTCTCTGAAGTAAATTCAATTTTAAATCATAAAAAAACGGCTTTCAGAAATGAAAGCCGTTTTTTGTTTTACTCCGATTATCATCAATAGAGTTTGCCACAAATTTCACTAATTTTAAGTAATTACTTTGCCCTTAATTTTATTTGTAAATAAAATTCGTAGAATTCAATTTTTGAAGTTGATTTGAATTCGTGTAAATTTGTGTAATTCGTGGCAAAAAAAATACTTAAAAAAAACATTTTGAAAAACATTCAATATAAAAACACTAAAATATCTTTTAATGATTCTGGTCAAGGAAACGCAATTGTATTGCTTCACGGCTTTCTGGAAAACAAAAAAATGTGGGCAGAATACATTTCGCTGTTTTCAGAAAAATATCGCGTTATTGCGATTGATTTATTAGGCCATGGAGAATCAGAATGTTTGGGGTATGTGCATTCAATGGAAGAAAACGCAAATATAGTTCATGAAGTTTTAGAACATCTGCAAATTGAGAAAGCTATTATGGTTGGACATTCTATGGGAGGTTATGTTGGTTTGGCTTTCGCCGAATTGTATCCTGAAAATATTCAGAAATTGGTTTTATTAAATTCAACTTCAAAAGAAGATACCCCGGAGAAAAAATTAAACCGAACTAGAGCCATAAAAGCTGTGAAGCAAAATTATGTTGGTTTTGTAAGCCTGGCAATTGCAAATTTGTTTAGCGAAAACAACAGAACAAGATTGGTCGAAGAAATAGAAAAAATTAAAATTCAGGCTTTAAAAACGCCTTTGCAGGGAATTGTGGCTTCGCTGGAAGGAATGAAAATCAGAAAAGATCGTGAAGATCTTTTGCAAAAAAATCTATTTCCGGTTTTATTAATTTTAGGAAAGAAAGATCCGGTCCTAAATTACGAAGAAAGTATTTCTCAAATAGAAGATACAACAGCTGAACTTGTTTCATTTGATGATGGTCATATGAGCCACATTGAAAATAAAGAAGAGTTAAAAATTATATTGGGAGAGTTTTTTCAATAAAATCAGAACATATTAAAACCAAAAAAGGCTGTTCAAATATATTGAAACAGCCTTTTTCTCATTGTTGGGGGCAAAAATTATAGTTTTGAAATAATATCCTTTTTGAACTTCGACAATGTCGCTCTTGTTAATCCAAGATTAGCTTTTGTAGAGTCTACTGCTAAGTAAATAAAATATTTACCATCCTCAGAAACATCTATAATATGTATTTGGTCTGTTAGCGTAATTAAAATATCGTTGATTTTTTGATTTAATCCTAAAGCTTTAATAGCGCTCATTTTTGCTTTTACAACCTCTAAATTATAAGCAGATGCTAATTCAGGGTCAAAATTTGGGTTTAAAGAAAGTGAACAATACGACATTCCTGTTTCAACTTCAGTTACTGAAACCGCAATGAATCCGGCAACATTCTCTTTTAAGTCGTTTTGAAAATTTTGTAAAAAATCTGACATGTTTTAAATTATATTTAAATTAATTATTGAAAACGGTATCCATTTTGCGAAGCAAAAGTCCCATTTTACTTATATCTTTAGAAAGTAGCGCAACACAATTATCATCCTGATCTTTATTTGCTACTACAATACCATCATTATTTTTTATCATGATTTGTTTCAGTTCTCCGTTATTAAGATCTTCAGACATTTCAAGGCTCATTTTCAATATCATACCAATCATTGCCGCAACATTTCCATCATATTCTAAATTAACAGATTCAAGCAAAATTCCATCAATATTAAAAACCAATCCAGACTCTGCTCCTGTCTCTTCTACTAGTGCATTTATATTAACCATGTTGTAATTTATTGTTTATCAATAATCAAAGATATTTTCAATAAACAAATATGACGTATAAACAGTTGTTAAAAAATGAGGCGCTCTAACTTATTGACTTACTTTTATTTATCTCTTAATTTTTAGCAATCTTTAAAATAAGATTCTCAAAAAAAATTAACAGAAAAAAGAGATTTATTGATAATTCTTTGGTTTTGTTCCGTAAAATTCATTTATAAAATTAAGATTTATGACAAAGTATGTTTAATAGAAGTTTTTCATAACTTTGCAAAAATTTTATCAAATGAAAAATGTAGAAGAATTAAGATTTGACTTAAACGTAAAACTAATGAAGTTTAGAAGATTTCGTTTTGAAAATGGTCGTCTAAATAACCCTGGTGCTCAAGAAACCGAAAAGAAAGGTTTTTTTAAAAAAATATTTAGTTAAAAACTCCTTACAAAAAAGCTGAAATTTTCAATGAAAATTTCAGCTTTTTTCTTTTGAAAAACAATCTCTAACAATTTTTATTAAAGGTAATTCCCTCAAAAAATCGGATTACATTTTAAACTTCAAACAATAGAAAAATAATCTTATTTCTTCCAATTTATATTTTTCATTTCAACTCTAAAGTCAGTCATAACGGGTAACTATAGAGATCGTATTAATTCATCAAACAAATTTAATAACTTCAAAATTTAGTTTTAGATAGTGAGGTTTTCAAGCTAAAAAGTACTTTATTTTTTTATTTACATCAATATAAATTTTCCAATTATGTATAAAAGTGTTTATACTTTCATTTTTAATAAAAACATAAAACGTCTGCAAACCTTGATATTTTAATTTGTTTTTTCTTCAAATGGAATGGAAGCATCAAAAATTTCTTTTAACAATAAAGCAATTTCTTCTAAATAATTTTTCAGAATTTCTGAAGTCACGGTAATAGTGAGTTCTTTATCTTCTTTAAAACCGAAAGGCAAAAATCCTGATTTCAGATTTTTAAATGAAATAATACCAACTTCAATTGGAACTCCTTTTGCTTCGTTCTCAAACATGAAAGCATAAGCCAGAACCTGAATAATTTTATCATTTTTAAGCTCTTGAGTCAATCCGTTCCATGATTTCAATATAATATTTGTCTTTTCAACTTTTCCCGTCTTATAATCGATGATTCTTATTTTCCCGTTACGAAGTTCAATTCTATCGACATTTCCTTTAATTAAAACCGGAAACGGCAAACCCGGATGTGCAAACTCTCTTTCAAATGTTTTTTCTAAAGCAATAATCTGAATTGCGTCACCATCCTTAATTGATTCTAATTCCATTTTTAGGAAATTAGAAACATTACGTTTAGCTACTTCAAAGGCCAAAAGATTCCTTCCTTTTTTGATTTCTCCTTCTTTATAAACTAATTTGAATTGCTTTAAAACTTCATCATCTAACATTTTAAAACAATTAGAAATATCTGTTTCAGAAATAAATTTTCCAATAAAAGGATCGTATAATGCTTTTAGTGTTTCATGAATTATAGTTCCGAGTGTATTCAGAGCAATGTTTTCCTCAACTTCATCCACTTCACGAATTCGGAGTATTTTTTGGAAATAAAAATCAATCGGATTTCGAATGTAACTTGTCAAAGCCGATGGAGAAAAACCTGCAATTGCAATTTCGCGTAATCGTTCCATAACAGCATCTGATTTCGGAATCACCATTGACTGATATGCTGTATTTGGCAAAGCAGGATTATAGATATCAAACGTAAGATTGTGCTTTGGCTGTTTCTCAACTTCTAATTGTGTGATAAACCGACTGCGCTCTCCGGCATCTAAACCGTCATTTTCGGTATTATAAATTAGATAAATATTTTTGGCTCTTTGCAGTAAATGATAAAAGTGATACGTGTAAATCGCATCTTTTTCTTTAAATGTAGGCAAGCCTAATTCTCGTTTAACATCATACGGAATAAATGAATTTTGAGATTTCCCGGCAGGAAATTTTCCTTCGTTCATAGAAGTTACAATAACTGTATCAAAATCTAAGACGCGACTTTCCAGAACCCCCATGATCTGCAATCCGCGCAGAGGTTCCCCTTCAAATGAAACTTCAGCAACATCAATAACTTGCTTATAAATAGCATACAAAGTATCAATATTATCAATATGTTGATGTTGAGAATAATAATTAATCAATTTATTAATGACTTTAAAAATAGCGTATACAAAAGCTTTTGCTATTTTTTCTTCTTCATTATCATTATTGAAATTTTCTTTTATCAAAAGTAAAAGTGCCGAAATATTCTCAAGAACCTTTAGTGCTCCGTTTTCCCACTTCTGAAACAATAAATGAAATAAATTTGATGGATTATTTCCGAGTTCCATAAGCCTATGATGCGTAATAAAAGTGTAATTATTTTCTTTGATAATCTTTACTAAATTATTGGCTTTTGCGTAAGGCTCTACTAATGGATGCGTTAAAATGTCAAGAACATCTTTATAATAAAAAACATAGCTTTCACCTTTTCTGGAAAGGGCATTTGTATGCATTTTAAACAATTTGGCAATTAATATTTGTGATGGATTATTTTTGCTCGAATATCCCATTGTAATATTTAAAGCACCAACAGAAGAAGGCAATGAATATAAAACCGGCATCAGTAAATTTTCTTCACCAAGAACAATTGCAACTTTATCAAGTGATGTTTCCGGATTTTCATTTATTATATTCTCTATAATATTTCCGGCTAATTTAGCCTGACCAATAGTTTTTGGAGTTCCTATTATCTGGATATTTTTAGATTGAGAAAAGTCATCTACAATCCACTCAAAATGATTTGTTTTATAATGTTTCCAGCTTTCTTTAAAACGACGAACAAAAAGCCCTACGTCATGATAAGAATCATTTAAAAAAGTCTGATCAACATCCCAATAAATTTTAGCCTGATCAAGAGCTAAAAGGTGCTGTACTATTTTTTCTTCGGCTGCATTTAAGGCATTAAATCCAGCAAAAACATAAGTACGATTTGAAATTGTATTCGAAAAATGATTTAGATTATTAACGGCTTCACGGTAAATCAAACCTTGATAACCAATTTCTTTGTTTAACAGATGATTATATAACGATTCATAATATAACGGAAGAAGTTTCCAAAAATCAATATATTTTTCTAAAAGCTTTGTTTTGTTTTCAACTTCTATTCCCCATTTTTTAATATCTTCAATATCTTTCAAATAAGATAAAACATGGGATGGTTCTAATAAGTATCGATCGATTTCATTAAAATCCTGTAAAAGAGTTTTAGCCCAATTCGCAAATAATTCAAATGATTGTTGATTTTGTTTTTCAGTCACAGAAAGATAAACTTCATAAAATTCAAAAAGAAGCTCTATGGCGTCAATAGATCTAATTGAAGCAACATCCTGAACAAAATCTTCAATACTAATAATTTCAGGAGAAAGGATAGTTTGTTTTGTTTCTTTTTTCAAAGCTTCAATCAAAAAAACTTTAGCTCTTTTATTAGGGAGAATGATAGTTGTTTCAGCAAGTTTTCCTGAGTAATCCTGAATTATAACCGTTGCAATTTTTTCGAGAAAAGAAATATTTACCATTTGATAAAAATAAAAAAAGCCATTCAATTAAGAATGGCTTTTCAATTTTATTTACAAAGTAAATTATAGTTTACCTTGGTATTTAGAACCAATATGTTTGATTTCAGTTCTTCTGTTTTGTGCTTTACCTGCAGGAGTTTTATTACTTGCAACTGGCATAGACTCACCAAAACCTTTTGATTGTAAGTTATCAACGTTTACTCCTCTTTCGATTAATGCGTTCATAACAGCAGTAGCTCTTTCTTCAGAAAGTTTTTGATTCAATTTATCAGAACCATCGCTATCAGTGTGTCCTTCAATGCTGAATTTAGCATTTGGATAGTTGATAAGGATTTGTTTGATAGCATCTAATCTAGCTGGAGTTTCTTTGTCTCCTGTTTTGAAAGTAGCTTTACCTGAGTTAAAGTAGATTGCTCTAGCTTGAACTTTAAGATCTTCTAACGCTTCAGAAGTAACTTCTGGACAACCTCTGTTACTAGCAGGACCAGCAACTGTAGGACAATCATCATCTTTGTCTAAAACACCATCTTTGTCAGCGTCTAAGAAAGGACAACCACCGTTTTCTCTTGGACCAGCAACTGTAGGACATTTGTCATCTTTGTCAGCAATTCCGTCTCCGTCAGCATCTGGACAACCTTTTAAAGCAGCTAAACCAGCAACATCTGGACAAGCGTCATCTTTATCAGCAATTCCGTCTCCGTCAGTATCAGGACATCCGTTTAATGCAGCTAAACCAAATACATCTGGACAAGCATCACTAGCGTCAACGATTCCGTCTCCGTCAGTATCAGGACAACCATTGAATTGTTTCAAACCAGCAACATCTGGACAAGCGTCATCTTTATCGTAGATTCCGTCTCCGTCAGTATCTTTACCTCCAAATTTGAAGATAAGACCTGCAGTGTGTTGGAAAACAGATCTGTCAAGAGGCTTATCTTCATTAGCAGCTACAGCCCATTTGTATTTTGAAGCTAACTCAAGACCAATTGCGTCAGTAAACCAAAAAGTTATACCAGCACCTGGGTTAACAGTTCCAAAACTGTTATCACCAAAGAAAGTGTAACCACCACCAACAGATAACGAAGGATCAATTACTTTAGATTTGATCATTTCTTTGAAGCTATATTTAATAGTAGCATCAATTCCATAATACATCAAATCACCAGGATTAGATACAACATTTCCTCTTGAATCATGAGCAGGATTGCTTGGATCAAAAGTAACCAATTTATCAATTTTGTTTACAGAACCTTGTAAACCTAAAGAGAAACCACTTCCTACGTATCTAGACACACCAATGTAAGATAAAGAAGGAAGAATATTCCAGTTGTCTTTCACAGCGAATGGCTGAGAAAAATGTTGATCAAAGAATCCACTTCCGGCACCAGAACTAGTTCTAGTGTCAACGGCATTAACCCCAAAAGAGATCGCCCATGGATTGTTACTGTCTTGCGCGTGAGAACTTAAACCCATCACCATCATCACAGCAACTAAAAGTTTGTTAAGATGTTTCATACTTAATTTTTTTAATTACAATTTAGTTAATTACAGACAAAAGTAACACCAAAATTTTTAAATACAAAATGAAATGTTAAAAAAAACCTACAAAAATTACATAAAATGGGAATTATATAACTTTTAACATTTTACCTACTGATATGAAAGCACTTATAGCTTTGTCTAAATGCTCTTTATTATGGGCTGCTGACAATTGAACTCTAATTCTTGCTTTTTCTTTTGGAACCACAGGAAAGAAGAATCCAATAACATAAATTCCCTGTTTCAACAGCTCGTTTGCCATTTGTTGCGATAGTTTTGCATCATATAACATAACAGGTACAATTGCTGAATCCCCATCGATGATATCAAAACCGGCTTTTTTCATACCGTCTTTAAAATAATTTGTATTCCATTCTAATTTATCACGTAGTGAAGTATCTTTTTCCAGCAATTCAAAAACCTTAATAGATGCGCCTACAATAGCCGGGGCAAGTGAATTCGAAAACAAATAAGGACGTGAACGCTGACGCAATAATTCAATAATTTCTTTTTTAGCAGTTGTATAACCTCCCATTGCTCCGCCTAATGCTTTGCCAAGAGTTCCGGTTATAATATCAACTCTTCCCATAACACCTTTCGCTTCAAGTGTTCCTTTTCCGGTTGCTCCTATAAATCCGGCTGCATGACATTCATCTACCATTACCATGGCATCATATTTATCAGCCAAATCGCAAATTTTATCTAAAGGCGCTACAACTCCATCCATTGAGAAAACACCATCTGTAACAATTAATTTGAAACGTGCTCCAGCTTCATTTGCTTTAATTAATTGTTGTTCTAAATCTTCCATATTACTATTTTCATAGCGATAACGGGCCGCTTTACACAAACGAACTCCATCTATAATAGAAGCATGATTTAAACTATCTGAAATAATTGCATCATTTTCTCCCAACAAAGGTTCGAAAACCCCACCATTAGCATCAAATGCAGCTGCATAAAGAATGGTATCTTCTGTACCATAAAATTCTGAAATCTTTTTTTCTAATGTTTTATGAATATCCTGAGTTCCGCAAATAAAACGTACTGAAGACATTCCAAAACCATGCGTATCCATTGCATCTTTAGCAGCCTGAACAACTTCAGGATGAGATGAAAGTCCTAAATAATTATTGGCGCAAAAATTTAAAACCTTTTCTCCTGTAGAAATAGTTATTTCAGCACCTTGGGCTGAAGTTATAATGCGTTCTTTTTTGAAAATCCCGTTTTCTTCAATCGTTTGCAGCTCACTTTGCAAATATTCCTTAATTTTACCGTACATTTTTTTATTTATTTAATATGTTAAATATTAACAAGTTAACATTACTTAACTCTTTAACATCTGATTAATTTTATCACAAATTTACCACATCGATTTCGGTTCCTATATACACCAAAGCTCTTTTTAACACTTTGTATCCCAAATCTTCAATCGCATCCTGATATTCTTGAATTTGTTGTGTGTATTTGGAATTTATAGCGCCCGTTTTATAATCCAACAAATAAGCTTCTTTATTCTTGGTCAAAACAATTCGATCCGGTTTCAGGATTTTACCTTCTTTTTGAACAATAGTTTGCTCGTTCAAAATAGTATTTGTTCCGTCAAAACAAATATTTAATTCACTATGATTTACAATTTCATCCAGTGTTTTCTTTACTTTTTCAACCTGATCAAAAGTAATCAATCCATTTTCTATCGCCTTTGTAATCGCTAAATGAACATCTGATTTATCTTTTACAAAAGCTAAAATTTCATGAATTATATTTCCATATGAAATCGCTTCCTGCTGATGCGTCCCCCACATTAAAGATTCTTTCTGCGCAATTTTAATATTTTTCGGATTCAATACCTCTGAAACGATCGGAATCATTTTTACCAAATCTAATGTTTTACTATTAGCAGAAAGTTTTACGCTGTTTCCAAATTCATATTCCAATTTTTCGGGATCATAAACTCCTTTGTGCATTAAATATTTAATAAAAAAAGAAGCCATATTACTCGGGAATTCTCCATCTTTCCTTTCTTTTATAGCTTGCGAAATAATATACAATTGTTCTTCGGCCCGCGTTAGCGCAACATATAGGACATTAATATTATCAAGCAATTCTTCTTGCTTTTTCAAATTAAAAACAACCGAAGCACTTTCACCAAAACCTTCTACAGCGCTGCTATTGTCAATCAGAGCTTTTGGAACTCCTAAATCAGCATCTTCTGTATCAATCCACAATTTGTCTTTTGGTTTTCTATTATAATCTTCTTCAGCAAAAGGCATAATCACTACAGGAAATTCTAAACCTTTCGATTTATGAATGGTCATAATGCGAACTGCATTATTTCCTTCGGGAGACGGGACACTGAATTTGTGTGCATTTTTATCCCAATAACTTAAAAAGTCAGCTATTCCCGCCTGATTTCTGATATCACGTTCTAAAACGATGTCAAGAAAATATTGTACATAAGCATTCCCTTCTGAAGGAAGTACAAATTTTGAAATGATAATTTCTACCGCTTCGTACAATGATTTTTTTCGAATGTTTTCAAAAGACAATGAAACATCAAAGGTTAAAAGCCACTTTTCAAAATCATTTTCAAATCTCTGAGCCATTCCCTTTGCTATAAAATCATGAATTGGCATTCCAATTTCTATTGTGTTTGCCAAAAAGTGCAGGAAATTAGCTTTTGCTTCCAGATCGATACTATTGTTCAGATATTTAAGCAAATGAATAATCAAACGAACTTCTGTAGCATTTTGAATCATCAAAGTTTCTGATGATAAAATGGGAATACTTTGTTCTGTTAAATAATTTGCAACTGCAATTCCCTGATCTCTTTTTCGGGTCAAAATTACAATATCTTTGTACTCAAAACCTTCACGAACAACTTTCTGAATTGTATTTAAAGTTGCTAAAACATATAAATCTGATTTTTCTACAACTTCTTCCTCATCAACAAAATCATTTTTTTCAATTATAGGGAGGAAAGAAATATTTACATAGCCGCCTTTTTTAGCATTTGAATTTTGATGACTGTGATTTTCATATAAATCTTTATAATCTTCATTTGAAAATTCAGTCGAAATCAGCCTAAAAAAAGCATTATTAAAATCAATTACTTCACTGTAGCTTCTATAATTGGTATCTAAATGCTCTATTACTTTATCCGGATTACTAAACGGGTTTGTATCCTTTCCCAGTTCAATAAACTGCTCTGCCTTCCCCCCGCGCCAGCGATAAATAGATTGTTTTGGATCTCCAACAATCATCAGCGTTCCTTTATTGCCCAGATCATCCTGGCCAGCAAGTGCGTTATCAATTAATGGAATTAAATTTTGCCATTGCATTTCAGAAGTATCCTGAAATTCATCGATAAAGAAATGGCGATATCTTTCGCCTAAACGTTCATAGATAAAAGGCGCCGGTTGATTCTGAATTTCACGATGAATAATGGCGTTGAATTCTGAAATCGATAAAATATTTTGTTCAGATTGAATTTTAGCCAATTCATTGCTAACTGTGTTTAATAATGAAAGCGGCGTTATATTTTTTAAGAAGGCTTTATAGAAATCTCTTTTTTCAAAATTTTTATAGATTTTTTCTAATGCCTGAAGAAATTCCGGAATAAGATTTTCTATTAACGCTTTGTCTTTTGCCGCTTTATTGATGGCTATATCTTCAAATTCATGAAAAGTTTTATTTCTGGGATTGAATTTTCCATCCCGGATGCTTTCTAAATGATTTGGAAACGTTCCTCTTGAAAATGATTTTAAATCGATGCCGTTATTATCAATTAAAGAAAGAAGTTGTGTTGCAAACGCTGCATTTTCTTTTTCTAAATCGGCACACAAAGCTGACATTTTCTTTTTTATTGCCACGAATTCTTCAATTGAAGTATCCTGAAAATGCAAAATCTCATTTCGATTGTTTTCGTTCAAAACCAATCTTCCTGTTTCCAGAATTTCACGAGAAACATCCCAACTTTTATCATCGTCGGTTTTCTCCATCGTAAAATCGATTAGCAGCTTTGTCAAAGTTTCATCCTGTCCGGCTTGTGCAATAATGGCATCAACAGCTTCGACTAATAAATTTTCGGTATCTAAAGTAACCTCAAAAGTCATTGGCAAATTTAAATCATGTGCAAAAGCACGAATGACTTTATGTGTAAATTTATCGATGGTAGAAATATCAAAGGCAGCATAATTATGAATAAGATGCTTTATTATACTCTGAGATTTTGTTTTGATTTTAATTAACGAAAGCCCCGTTTCCTGAGACAAATTCTCCATTAGAGCTATGGCTTTCGCCGAAGGTTCATCTTTGGCAAATTCAGACAAACTTCCCACAATACGGCTTTTCATTTCGTGAACAGCCTTGTTTGTAAAGGTGATTGCTAAAATATTTCGATAAGCATCGTTTTTAGGCGATGAAAGAATTATTTTAAGGTATTCCTTAACCAAAGTATAGGTCTTTCCTGAACCTGCAGATGCATCATAGATGGAAAAAGACGGACTTGGCATAGGTTTGGCTTTTGTATGGTAAAAATAGCACAATAAATATTAAGAATAAATTCCAATTAAAATGAAAATCTAAATTCCAATATCTGTGGTAAACAAATTCCAACAACTCTGTAGTAAATGCAAATTCCGATAATACAAATTCCAAATTCCAATATCTACATGCAATTAACGCTTCAAAATATTGGAATTTGGAATTTGATTTTTTTGAAATTTAATTTTTTGGGAAAGCTCTTTTGTTAAAAACAAGCAAGATTCCAACTCCTGTAGAAATCGCCATATCGGCAACATTAAAAATAGCATTAAAAAACATAAAGTGTTTACCGCCAAAAAAAGGAATCCAGGCTGGTAAATTACCTTCCCAAATAGGAAAATAAAACATATCTACAACTAAACCATGAAACCATGTTCCGTATGGATGAGGAGAAAAAAGTGTTGCAAGATTATTAGAGCTGTCGTCAAAAATAACTCCGTAGAAAACTGAATCTACAATGTTTCCGGCAGCACCGGCAAAGATTAAAGCAATTGCTACGATTAAATAAGTCGAATGACGTTTTTTAATTGCATCAGCCAACCAATATCCAATTCCGAATACAGCAAAAATTCTAAAAACCGTTAAAATCAATTTACCGTATTCACCAGGAATTTTTGTTCCCCACGCCATTCCTTCATTTTCAATAAAATGAATTCTGAACCAGTCAAAAACTTTAACTTCATTATCCGGATACTGTAAAGTAAAATTGGTTTTTACATAGATTTTTGAAATCTGATCGATAAGTAAAACTAAAAATATAAGGAGATACGCTTTTCGTAATGACATTTTAATAATTTTTGTTGCGCAAAAGTAACAATTTAATCAAAAAAAACGCTCCTTATAGAACGTTAATTCTTTGGTAACAAAACTTATTATTAATATCTAATCGTTAAACAGAATAATAGTGCTATTTTTTGATATTTGTTTTAGGTGCTGTTTTTGGACTATCTGCAAAAAATCCGGAAATTGATTTAAGCAAACCTTTGCTTTCTTTTCCTGCACTGGCTTTTTTAGAAGCATCCTTATCAATTTGAGCTTTTAATTTAAGTCTCATTTTCTCAAATTCTTTCATTCTATTTTCAACATCTGAGTTTACATCCTTGAATTTCAATACTTTAGCCATAATGTAGGTTTTTTATAGTAAAAAAAAATTATTTAACGGTTTCGCATTACAATGATACGTAATTTAATTTATATTTGTTAATAAAATTAACACTTGTTTAATTCAAATAGACGTATTTCTCTTAAATATAATGTTATATGAGTAATTTTTAACAACTCCTCAAACTTTACCGAAAATGAATGAAATTACATCCACCTTAAACGATTATTTAGTTACTACTAAATCTACCTCAGCTCTTATTTTAAACGGAAAAGGAAAACTAATCACTTCCTTACATATTGATTACGGAGATAGTATTGCCGCCATGAGCGCTGCAATTTTATCTATGAGTGAAAAATTTGTTTCTGATTTAGAAAAGGGATCTCTTAAACAATTATTTTTAAAAACGACTGAAGGAGTTGTCATTGGAAATAAGATTAACAGCTCAAATTTTGTTATTGCATTTACTAAGGACGGAACCAACCTTGGATTACTAATGCGAACCACTGATGAACTTTCGGCAGAATTAGGCAAAAATTCCCTATTGAAATAAATAAACTATTAACAACAAACCCACCTAACTATGAGTAATGATTTTTTAAATGTGTTTTTAAATGAAATAAAAACAAACGTAAATGGATTTATAGCTGTCGCTGTAACAGAAATCGAAACAGGATTAAGCTTTGGAAACTTTACAGTAGACTCAAATTTTGACCCTGAACTTGCAGCAGCTTACAATCTTGAGGTTGTAAAAGCCAAATTGAACGCCGTAAAAGCTTTAAATTTAAACCAGGACATCGAAGATATTTTGATTACACTTTCAAATCAAATTCACATTATCGATATTTCTCCTAACAAAAAATTCATGATTTATCTTGCTGCAGATGCCAGTAAGGCAAATTTAGGAATGACGAGAGCAGTTTTAAGAAAACATAAATTAGACTTAGAGAAAAATCTAGCTTAATTAATTTGTAATAATTTAGAATTGGCTTTAATCAAAACAGTTCTAAGTTATTATATTTTACTTTAAATTGACCGCATTAAGATTTCTTGATAAAAAAGATTTCTTATCAAATACAAAAAACGCTCCCAAAAGGAGCGTTTTTTATTTATATATTATCGTTGTAGATTTTTAGCCTCGATACTCATTGTAGCGTGAGGAACAATTTTCAGTCTTTCTTTACCGATCAGTTTTCCTGTTACTTTACAAATACCGTATGTTTTGTTTTCTACACGGAATAATGCATTTTTAAGATCGCGTATAAACTTTTCCTGTCTGATAGCTAACTGTGAGTTTGCTTCTTTAGACATTGTTTCGCTTCCTTCTTCAAAAGCTTTAAATGTTGGAGACGTATCATCTGTCCCGTTATTCAAATCATTCATGTAAGCACTTTTTATTAAATCCAGATCGGCTTGTGCTTTTTGTATTTTATTTTGAATTATTTCTTTGAACTCTGCTAAATCAGCGTCAGAGTATCTTGTAATTTCATCTATCATGGTATTTATAATTATTTTGAAATTAATATCATTGTTTTAATATCATCAAATTCAATTTCTATGCCGCTTTCTAAAGCGTCTGTAAAAACTAAACTATCTGTTAATGTCTCAGACTTAATATAGTCTTCATTTTTAAGAATGGCTTCTTCTAAAAGACCACTTCTCTTTAATTGAACCTTGATTTTATCAGTAACTTCAAATCCAGAATCTTTACGGATATTTTGAATTCTGTTTACCAATTCTCTTGCGATTCCCTCGTTTTTCAATTCTTCAGAGATTGTAATATCAAGCGCAACTGTTATTCCGTTTGAATTTGCAACCAACCAGCCTTCGATATCCTGAGATGTGATTTCGACATCTTCTAATGATAAAGTTACGCTATTTCCAGCAATAACAATATCTAACGCACCCTGCTTATCTAACTGATTAATCTGATCTGCAGAAAAAGATTGTATTTCTTTGGAAATCAGACCCATATCTTTTCCGAAACGTGGTCCTAAAGTTTTAAAATTAGGTTTAATCTGTTTTACCAATATACCGGAAGCATCGTCTAAAAGTATAATTTCTTTCACATTTACTTCGGCTTTTACAAGCTCAGAAATGGCTTCAATTTCAGCACGTTGATTTTCGTCAAGTACCGGAATCATTACCTTTTGCAGAGGCTGACGCACTTTGATCATTTCCTTTTTACGAAGTGATAAAACCAAAGATGAGATGGTTTGAGCCTTCTGCATTTTGCTTTCTAACGTTTTATTAACAAAGTTTTCGACAAATTTTGGAAACTCAGCCAAGTGAACACTGCTATATTGCTCAGATTCTGTCGAAGTTGTCAAATCTCGGTACAATTTATCCATGAAAAAAGGAGCGATTGGAGCGCTTAATTTACTGATTGTTAACAAACAAGTATAAAGCGTTTGGTAAGCTGCAATTTTATCATGTGCATATTCGCCTTTCCAGAAACGACGACGGCATAAACGAACGTACCAGTTACTCAGGTTTTCCTGAACGAAATCAGAAATTGCTCTTGCTGCTTTGGTTGGCTCATAATCTTCGTAACATTCATCAACAAATTTTATTAATGTATGTAATTCAGACATAATCCATTGATCGATTTCAGGTCTTTCGTTTAACGGAATTTCCGCTTCAGCGTATTTAAAGCCATCTATATTGGCATATAACGAAAAGAATGAATAAGTGTTGTATAAAGTCCCGAAGAATTTACGACGCACCTCAGCAATTCCATCCAAATCAAATTTCAGGTTATCCCAAGGATTAGCGTTCATAATCATATACCAACGCGTAGCATCAGGACCGTATTCTTCAATGGTTTTAAAAGGATCTATAGTATTCCCTTTACTCTTAGACATTTTTATTCCGTCTTTATCTAAAACCAAACCGTTTGAAACTACATTTTTGTAGGCCACTTTATCAAAAACCAAAGTTCCGATAGCGTGTAAGGTATAAAACCATCCACGAGTCTGATCGACACCTTCGGCAATAAAATCTGCAGGAAAATCTTTATTCTCGTCGATTTTATCTTTATTTTCGAAAGGATAATGCCATTGTGCATAAGGCATTGCTCCAGAATCGAACCAAACATCAATTAAATCGCTTTCACGTTTCATTGGCTGGCCTGAAGCCGAAACTAACGTTATTTCATCAACAACATTTTTGTGTAAGTCAACTAAATCATAGTTTGACTCAGACATATTTCCAATTTCGAAACCTTTAAATGGGTTTTCCTTTTGAAAACCGGCTTCGATAGATTTCTCAATCGCATGGTATAATTCTTCAATAGAACCAATAAGAACTTCTTCTTTTTTGTCTTCAGTTCTCCAAATTGGCAACGGAATACCCCAATATCTAGAACGAGATAAGTTCCAGTCGTTGGCATTTTTCAGCCAGTTTCCAAAACGTCCTTCACCAGTAGACTTAGGTTTCCAATTGATAGTTTCGTTCAGGTCGAACATTCTATCTTTTACATCGGTTACTTTAATGAACCAAGAATCTAGTGGATAATATAATAACGGCTCATCAGTTCTCCAACTGTGTGGATAACTATGTACGTATTTTTCAACCTTAAAGGCTTTATTTTCTTCTTTTAATCGAATTGCGATTTTAACATCTACAGATTTTTCCGGAGCTTGTCCTGCATTGTAATATTCGTTTTTAACATATTTACCGGCAAGGTCACCTAAATGTGAAGTGAATTTTCCTTGTAAATCTACTAAAGGAACTGCTGTTCCGCTTTCGTCAAGAACCAACATTGGCGGAATTTCCGGTTTTGCTTCTTTTGCTACTTTGGCATCATCTGCACCAAAAGTTGGAGCGGTATGTACAATACCTGTTCCGTCTTCTGTTGTAACGAAATCTCCTGCAATTACTCTAAATGCATTTTCAGCATTTTGATAGGGTAATACATATTGCAATAATTGTTCGTATCTGATTTCAACTAAATCAGCACCTTTTGCTTCTGCTAAAATTTTGTACGGAAGCTGTTTGTCGCCATTTTTTACTTTGTCGAAATCAGCATCGTCTTCGCTTGCAAAAAATCCTTTTCCGAATTGTTTTCCAACTAAATTTTTAGCCAAAATAACATTTACGGGCTCAAAAGTATATTGATTGAAGGTCTTTACTAAAACGTAATCGATTTTTGGACCAACTGTTAACGCGGTATTCGACGGTAATGTCCAAGGCGTTGTCGTCCATGCCAAAATGTGAATATCTCCAAAACCTTGTAAAAAGCCTGGCAAAGTTTCCGGTAAAGTTTTGAATTGCGCTACAATCGTAGTATCTGTAACATCTCTGTAAGCTCCGGGCTGATTTACTTCGTGAGAAGACAATCCTGTTCCGGCTTTTGGAGAATAAGGCTGAATTGTATATCCTTTGTACAATAAACCTTTATCATAGATTTGTTTTAAAAGCCACCAAACCGATTCCATATATTTGGGTTTGTAAGTAACATACGGATCTTCCATGTCTACCCAATATCCCATTTTTTCGGTCAAATCATTCCATACGTCGGTATAACGCATTACGGTTTTTTTACACGCTTCGTTATATTCTTCGATAGAAATTGTTTTGCCAATATCTTCTTTTGTAATTCCAAGTTCTTTCTCGGTACCTAATTCTACAGGCAATCCGTGCGTATCCCAACCGGCTTTTCTTTTTACCTGAAAACCTTTTTGAGTTTTATATCTGCAAAAAATATCTTTAATCGCACGTGCCATCACGTGGTGAATTCCAGGCAATCCGTTTGCTGAAGGCGGACCTTCAAAAAACACGTAAGGCTCAGCACCTTCGCGAGTAGTTACACTCTTTTCAAATATATTTTCTTTCTTCCAAAAATCAAGTACTTCTGACGCTACTGTTGGCAAGTCAAGTCCTTTGTATTCAGTAAATTTTGTGCTCATTTTATCCTTTTCTTAATCGAGGTGCGAAAGTAAGGAATTTTGAATTATTGTTCACCACTTTCTCGAAATTTCACAAACTTTTGTTGAGATAATAGATACAAAAACAAAAGAATCGATTAGTTTCAGGAATTATTCTCAAAACTTTGAGCAAATAAACCAAAACTAATCGATTCTAAATATCGTTTAATACAATGATAACGATTATTTAAACCCTCCGAAATAAACTTCTTTCATAAAAATTCTATTTCCGAAAACAGGATTTATTTCAATTTTTTCTCTTTGTTCCTGATAAAGCGTTTCGCCATTGAAATCTTCAATTTCATAATTAACTTTATATGGAATTTTTCCTGAATTTAATGCTGCTACCGGACGATAATCTCCAAAAAGTTTTCTTTCGAAGAAACTTTTATTTCCATTATCAAATTCAGTCTTTTCGGTTGAAACGATGTTGAAATTTTCTTTATCAATAAAAACGTGATAATCTGTTTTAGGAATTGTTCTGTTACCGGTACTTAATGTTTTCTCGAAATAATTTAAGTGATAGCACATTCTTCCTTCGTACATTTCATCTTGTAAAACTTCAAAATTATTCCACAAATCCAGTCTTAAATCTGTTAAGAAATTTATTAGATCGACATTTTTAGACAAGTTAGCAAAGTCATACGCTGGTAATTTTGCCCATTTTGCATTTAAACCGCTTTCGCGATCGTCATGGCTCCATGCTTCGGCTCCATTAACGATTTCATAATAGCTTTCGGGCATTTTTTTTCTAAGAAGATAATTGGAGTTTGTTGCCCATTTTTCTTCTGTTTGAGGTATATTATTTCCTTCAATTTTAAGTTTTGAAAACAAATGCGCTTTTTCGACTTTTTTTAGTGCTTCGCTTCCTCCTAAATTCGCCACTACTTTAGCCAGTAAATTAGCATTTAGCTGATAAGGTATAGAATCCAGCATATTAAATCTTTGCAATTTAGCTTTCTCTACCTGTGCTTCACGGTTCGCCTTTTCGATTTCCCATTCTGCATCCTGCTGTTGGATTTTCTCAAAAAAGGCTAATCTTTTTTCTTCTTTTTCTTCAGCAATCTGAACGCCTAATTTTTTAAGATCAGCAAAACGGG
Organism: Flavobacterium chryseum; assembly: GCF_004362015.1. Classification (GTDB taxonomy): domain Bacteria; phylum Bacteroidota; class Bacteroidia; order Flavobacteriales; family Flavobacteriaceae; genus Flavobacterium. The sequence continues at coordinate 711,960 of NZ_SNWW01000001.1, read as the reverse complement.
TTGTGTGGCTTCTTATTTTTTTATCGACAAAATAACCATTATTTACTTTTTTAACAATCGAAGATCCTCTGGAATCCTGCTTATCATTCTCAATAAGTAAATTAGCGTACGTTAATGCTTTTTCTTTATTTTCAAGTAAAAAATAAGTTTCAGCTAAATTGTTCGTAACGATAAATCGAATATTTTCGTTGGCAGGCGAAGGCGGATATTTAACCAACAAACTTTCGAGATATTGCAAATGTGGTGTCAGCGCTTTTTCATCTAAACCTTTTTCAAGCGTTACTTTCTCCATCTGAGCTGTAATTTCGTTCTCGAATGCCAACATCTGATTGTATTCTGAATGTCCTTTAGAAGTTACAAATTCAAACTTAATTTTGGATTCATCTACGTAATAAGCTAATTTATAATTTAGAAAATTCTGAATTCTGTCGACAGAATGATAAATCAAGTTTTCCATTCCTAATTCTTCTGCAGTATAATCACCGTCTTTTTCAGCTTGTGCACTTCTTTTATTACTTAATTCAACAGCAATTTTCACTTTGCCTTTTTCATATATACCTCCAACTATGTGTGATTCAATACTATTAAAATCCTGAGTAAATAAAATTTTATCACCACACTTAGCATCCACTTTTATTCTTACATCATAATTAGAATAAACCTGAAATTCCCAGTTATTTCTTTTTTTATCAAACGTACTATCTACTTTCGTTGCATTAAACTTAGGCAATGCAACGGTTAAGTAAATTTTTAGTTTACCATTTGCAGGATCTTTTATAAAACCATCTATATGAAAATATTTTTTCTTTAAAATAATTTCCTCTTGTATTAACTCTTTATCCATTTGATAAAAAGTAGTTTGCGTTAAAGCATTATCAAGAACAGGAAATTCTGAATATTTAATTACGGGTATATAAAATTTCTTCTTTTTTGAGCTTATTTTTTCTTGTGCCTGAATTGAAGTAATTACAAGCAAGACAATAAAGAGTAATGTTTTTTTCATAGGCAAAAAAAAAGCCATCAGAATCAAATCCTGATGGCTTATCTGTATTAATTATTATTTTTTATTGAAGATTTGAATAGATTTATCCGAAACATAAAAAATGTTTTGTGTTGCAGGATCTATTTCATAAAGTGGTTTGTTGTTGTTGAAAATGATTTTATCAACCTCAACTCCGTCAGCTTTATTTACTTTAACTAATATTTTTTCTCCTGTATCTGCTTTTGCAAAAATATAAGAGTACTCTCTGTTTTGTTTCATTGCATTGAAACGAGAGTTGAATTTAGCTGCCACCATACCTAATGCAGCTGAAGCCGCTGCCATATTCTGAGCATCTCTCATTTTTGCTTTATTTTCTTGCTTAAGAACAGTAGATCTCATGTTTCCTTCAGAATCACGATACGTCATTGTTAACTCTGAACCTTGTATAGCACTATTTACAGAACCAACTCCTAAACCTATGCTTCCTGCAATTGCAGCAGTTTTAAGCAAACGTCTTGTACCTTCACCTGGTTGTGAGTATACATGGTGGTATTTTATTGTTCCATCCATATTAACTCCCATTACTTCAACTGGTCCTGAAAGAACAACTCCCCAAGGAAATAATTCGATACTGTTTAATTCTTTTTCTTTTTTGATGTTTACTTTAGCAAACGGCTCTGGTTTATCGTTGATGCTTGGGTCAAATTTGTATAATTTTTCATCATTGTAAACTAAATAAGAATTTGTTGCTTCGTCATACGTTGGTAAAACCGGACGATCTTTATCAAAATTGATGTTACGTTTCCAAAGTTTAACTCCGGATTTATAATCAACCATGTTTCCGTAAGTACCCGTAAGATACATTACTTTTTCACCTACTTTTCCTAAATAATAAATAGGATCTTCTTTATCGTCAGAGATTTCAATGAATTTTTTCCAAAGTTTTTCTCCGTCTTTATTGATTAGCATCATTTCATTTTCAGCCACATACAAGAAATCCTGCTCGATCGGAATTACTCTTTTCAAACCATCTCCACGGGCATCTTTTTTCCATACTTTTTCTCCTGTTTTTAAATCGAAGAAATTAAAACCACTGTTGTGAGCAACCAATAATTTTGTTCCCCAATCTTCTAAATAAACAACTTGTTTCGTTTTGATCGATTCTTTCCAGATACTTTTTCCGTCATCTGTACTCAAAACATTTAAATATTGTTTGTTAGAAAACAAACCTGCAGCGTTAACTACAACAATATTTTTATCGTTTTGCGTTTCATAAAACTTTGTATATTCTTCTGCTGCTTTCCAGTTTAATTTTCCGGACTCTTTATCAAAAGAATATAAATTACCGTATAGTAAGTAATAAACAGTGTTTCCGTTGATTTTTGCTTTATTAGTATTAGCAGATAATTTTAAAGAAAAACTAATCATAGCTTTTGCTTTGTCAACAGTTGTAGTCCATTTAAGTTCTCCTGTTGTCATATCTAATAAGGCGATTGCCATATCACCGTCTTTTTTCAAAGTAAGAAGATATTCATTTGTTTCAGGAATAAAATCTGATTGAAATACAAAGAAAGATTCTTTAGAAGAATTGTAAACTATTTTACCAGTATCAGTATTGATAATTAAATACTTTGAATTGATATAAGCTTCAACATAAGGACTTCCTGAAACGGTAGTTAAATCTCTTTTGTCTTTAAACATATTTCCAAAATCCGGGTCTGTTAATATGTCTTTAGAAGTAATAGCACCAAAATCCTCTTTAGTTAGGGTCCAGACTATTTTTTTTGTTTCAGGATCTAAACCTTTTACGGTTCCACCTTCTTTAAAAACAACAATGCCTGTTATTTCGTTTTGAACAATATCCTGTACAGTGTTCTCTGTAGTTATTATTTCATCATATTTCCTTTGTGCATTCGCCGAAAAGCTAATTAGGAAAAGTAAAATAATCGAAAAAGTAATTTTTTTCATAGTCCGTTTTTATAAATTAATAATTAAACAGGGCCGATTTTGATCCTATTAATCGTGTGCGAATATATATAATTTATAGTTTGATTATGAGAAAACTTCTTTTAAAACTTCTAAAGATTTTGGCTTTTTGAAACCATCCAAGTGAAAACTATAATAATCAATCAATATTTTTAGTAATACTTGTCTTTCAATCACATGAAAAACTTTCTGATCGGTATCAAATTTTAAATCAATGAGCTTTTTAAACAAATTTGTTTCATGCTCTGTCAAAGCGGTTAATCCGTGAAAAAGTGTAAAAACACCATCATTCATTTCAAAATAAGGCAAATCAATTTCAGAAACATCGGGATAAAAACCTAAATATTTTGTTGTTTCTAAAAGTAAAATCAAATGAAAATTGGAAATCTCATCATGATGATCAAACCAAGTCAGCGCAGTTTCTAAAAACTCAAACAGTGATTCGTTTTTTTCTTCTTCCTGAATAGAGTAATGCAACATTTCTGACAAAAACATTACGATTGTGCTTTTGACAATATCTGTATGAATAGTTGTAAACGGAACTGCCGTTTTTATTTCCTTGAAGTTTTCTAAAGTGCCTTTGTTTTTGTGAACGGCTTCAATTTCTAAAATAGAAAAGGGTTGAAAGTAAGCGATTTTCTGACTGGTTTTTTTGCTCGAAAAAGCATCGCGCACGAAATAAGATTTCAGTCCGTTTGAAAGTGTAAAACATTTTACAATCAGGCTTTTTTCCTGAAACTTCAATGCCGAAATAACGATTGCTTTGGTTTTGACTAACACTTTTAGATTATTTGATTAATTGGGACTTCTTAGATTTCTTAGATGTTAGACTTCTTAGATATTTAGACATTAAGATTTTGGACTTTCGACTTTCAGACTTTACGACTAACGTATAATCATTACTTTTTTGACTTTAGTTTCGCCGCCGTCTTGTGCAGAAATAAAAATCATATAAACGCCCGATGAAACTTTGTATCTGCCAAAAGCTGTTGTGTCCCATTCTATTGTACCTCCTGAAGAAATCGTTTCGTAAACTAAATTACCTTCAATATCGGTAATCTTTACGTTAGCTTTATCCAGTAATCCGGCTATTTTAACAGTTCCGGAAAATTCAGGACGTACGGGATTTGGATACACGTACACGCTATTTAAATCTTCATTGGCACCAGTTGCAATTCCTTTAAAAGAAATTAACCCTTTATCTGTAGCAAAGAAAACTTCTCCTGTTGAACTATTGATTTTTATATCGTTTATGACATTACTTGGCAAGGGTGAATTGTTTATTGTAAAATGATATTTTGTTTCCTGACCGTTTGGCGACACCATAAAAACTCCGGAATCTACAGTACCAATCCATTTATTATTGGCACCGTCTACTACTATCGAAGTAATAAACTGTTCGTATAATAATTCCTGAGCTAAATTATCATCGATAATTATAATGGGATTTGCTTTTAATTGACTTTCTGTTTGAAAACCACTTACATTCGACAAAACTCTCAACCCTTTTGTTGTTCCTATCCAAAGCTGATTTTTAGTATCGATTGCCAAAGCTCTGACATCGTACGTAGGAAGATTTCCAAGATCAGCGCCAAAGTTTATTTTTTTGAACGTATTGGAAGTTTCGTTATAAGCAATGACTCCATCTCGATTGCTAGCCATCCATTTAACATTGTTTTTATCGATAACGAGACTTGCAAAATCAGTATTCTGATCATTAGTAAGGCTTGGACTCAGCGAATAACTTCCCCATTGCCCGTTGCTTTTTAAAACTTTTAATCCGTTTTTTACACGACAATTTGTTATCCAGAGGTTTCCTGCTTTATCAAAAGCGCTTGCATTAATACGAATATCTATAATATTGTAGTTGTCTGCCTTTAAAGTTTCTAAACTGCTGTTTGTATTATTATACAAAATAGACGGAACATCATTTTCTAATTTCAATAATCCCGAAAAAAACGAACTGGCATAAACCTGATTTTCATTATTTGGATTGACAAGAATTCGAGTTATCGATTTTGCTTCAAAAACATCTTCGTAGGGAATATCTAACCAACCAGAAGAATTGTATTTACTAACACCATAATTATCTAAAGGATATGGATTATAAGTAATATCATAATCTCCATAAACGGTCCAAAGTGAATTTTGAGTAACATCTATTGAAAAAATATTATTTCTCGCAGGACCTTTTGGCGTACTATTCTCAAAAAATGATCCGCTTGAAAGAGAGCCCGAAAATAATCCTTTATCTTTTGTTCCGATATAAATTAAATCACCAACAACTGTAGCGCAAGTAAAAGTTACATTATTACTGAAAACTTCAGAATTAGTAATTTGTCTATTCAAAACCAGCTTGTTACTATAAACAAAAACTGAATTGGGTGTTGTGATGAATAAGTTATTATTTTTTGCTCTCATATCTATTGAAGGCTGCGGAAGTTGCAAAAAACCAACAAATGTATTCGAATTAAATCGATGAATATAGCCAACAGAATTTATAGCAATAAGTTCTGTATCTAAAGTTTCGACGCTTGACCAATCTCCGGAATTTACAACTGACCACTGACTAAAATCAATTAAATTTGGACTTGTACTATTGGCTCTTCTAATGCCGCTTGAAGTGGCCGCATAAATAAATCCGTTAAAATAAGCGGTTTGTTTTACACTAATTTCGGCTCCGTTATCGCCAATAAAGTAAGTGTCGCCAAATTGAGAAGTCGTTAAATTAAACTGTACAATTCCGAAATCGCAGGAAACATAAACCAATCCGTTATGCTCCATAAAATGATTTACTTTTTTGAGATTTGCCGGTAATTGTTTATTGATGATATCTACTTTTTTAACAATACTTCCATCCGTTTCATTAACGACGATAATCATTCCGTTTTCGTAACCCACTATTGTTTTTTTGAAGCTTTCACTATGATACAAAGCTGATATGGTTTGCCCTGAAAGACCATCGACTGTAGTGGTAGTTTTGAGACTATTTGTCGCTGTATTTTTTGAAAACATAGCATTTTCTGAAGCTGCAAAAACAGTTGTTGAAGCTTCTGCAACATCTTTTATTTCGTTAAACGAAAAATAACCTTGCCAGGACAATTTACTTTGTGCAAAACTTAATTGCACGAAAAGCAAAAGCAAAATATACAGAAACTTTTTCTTCATATTATATGTAATTCAGATAGACAAATATACTACAAACGAAAGTATTTGAATTTTGTTCTTTTGTAAATAAAAAATGCCTTCTATTTATCTTACGACAAATGAAGGCATCTTTAAATTATATTAAAATATTATACTACACCTTGCGCAAGCATAGCATCAGCAACTTTAACAAATCCGGCAATGTTAGCTCCTTTTACGTAGTTTACATAACCATCTTCTCCGGCACCGTATTTTTTACATTGGTTGTGAATTCCAACCATGATATCTTTTAATCTCAAATCTACTTCTTCACTTGTCCAGTTTAGACGAATAGAGTTTTGTGTCATTTCAAGTCCAGATGCAGCAACTCCACCAGCATTTGCAGCTTTTCCTGGTGCAAATAAAACTTTATTATCTAAAAATAATTTAATAGCATCTAATGTCGAAGGCATGTTAGCAGCTTCTGTTACACATAAAACACCATTATCAATTAATTTTTTAGCATCTTCTCCAGTTAATTCATTTTGAGTAGCGCACGGAATAGCAATATCAACTTTTACTTCCCAAGGGCTTTTTCCTTTATGAAAAACAGCATTTGGATATTTATGAGTATAAACTTCGGCTCTGTTATCACCAGTTGCTCTCATTTCTACCATATGCTCGATTTTTTCTCCAGAAATTCCTTCTTCATCATAAATATAACCATCAGGGCCAGAAATAGTAACTACTTTCCCTCCTAATTCATTTATTTTTAAAGCAACGCCCCAAGCCACGTTTCCAAATCCTGAAATTGCTACTCTTTTACCTTTAATCTCATGTCCGATAGTACGTAACATTTGATCTGTAAAATAAACAACTCCGTATCCTGTAGCTTCTGGTCTGATAAGTGAACCTCCGTATGCAAGTCCTTTACCGGTTAAAACACCAGTAAATTCATTTCTGATTCTTTTGTATTGACCGAATAAATACCCAATTTCTCTTGCACCAACACCAATATCTCCGGCAGGTACATCTAAATCAGGACCAATATGACGGCATAATTCAGTCATAAATGATTGACAAAAACGCATGATTTCTCCATCAGATTTTCCTTCAGGATCAAAATCAGAACCTCCTTTTCCACCTCCCATAGGAAGTGTTGTTAAACTATTTTTAAAAACTTGTTCGAATGCAAGAAATTTTAAAACAGATAAATTTACTGTATGGTGAAATCTAATTCCTCCTTTATAAGGACCAATTGCTGAGTTCATCTGAATTCTAAATCCTCTGTTAACAATTATTTCTCCTTTATCATCTACCCATGGAACTCTGAATATTATTGAGCGCTCTGGCTCTGCTATTCTAAGAAGTAGGTTTTTTCCGTCGTATTTTTTTCGCTCTGCGATAAATGGAATTACCGTTTCTGCAAATTCTCTAACGGCTTGAAGAAATTCCGGCTCGTTTGGATTTTTCGACTCTACAAGAGCCATAAACTCATTTATTTTATGTTCCATTTTTAAATAAATTATTCAAGTAAATTATCTTAATTTTTGCTCATTCGTATAAGGAAATACGTTTAAGAAAACGTTTTCGCTTTGAAATATATTCATATATTTTAACACACAAAGATATAACAAAATGCTAATCGAATGTTATTTTTTTTACAATCTGAATGATGAATTATATTTTTTTCAAACAATACTAAATATACCATTTTACACGTTCTACTTTACATCAAAACATCATAATTAAAGTTAACAAATTAAGTATTTTGCTAGTTATTTTCTAATACGTTAATATTATATTTTGAATCGTACATGTTTTTTATATATTTGCCATGATTTTCTAAGCCCCAAACTATGCTTAAACCTATAATACTCACATTATTCGCCACTTTTGGTATTTCTACAATGTCACTGGCTCAAGGCGATTTGGCACACGAAGTAGGAATAATTTTCGGTCCTGTTGCACTTCAATCAGATTATGGCGAAAGACATAATTTGGACACCAATCTTGGAAACACAGGTTTTGGTGTAGGAATTGTTCACTTTTTAAATTTTTCTGCAAATAACAATAGAGAAAGTTTCTTTACAGAGCACTTTAAAGTTAGAACAGAATTATCATTTAGTAAAGTCAATCTTCAAAATTTTGGAGAATGGGTTGAAAAAACACCGCCTACATTGGCTGTTTTGCAACTTAGAGCAATGAAAGGAAGTTCTACTGTAATAAATATTGGATCTCAATTAGAGTTTTCTTTCATGAAAATACATGATTTCGAAAATACTACTGGCGCATTCAGCCCTTATGTAAGTTTAGGACTTGCAGGAAGTTTTTATTCTACAAAGGTTAGTTCATCACTAGGACAATTAGGAGATCCTGCTGTAACTTATCCAAAATATTTAACTCCTTCTGACGGACGTCAGTTTGGGTTTTCTAATGAAAATGGAGTTGCTTTATCTATTCTTACAGGATTAGGAATACATTACAAATTATCTGAGATGAGCGATTTGATGGTCGAAGGACGTTTTCAGGCCTTTACTTCTGATTGGATTGATGGTATAAATGCAAATAAAGATATTTACACAGAAAACAAATCAAACGATTGGCAATTCTGGTTCAACGTTGGATATGTTTATTATTTAGAATTTTAAATAGATCTAAAATAAAAAAAATCCCAAATTCCAATTTTATCATTTTGGAGTTTGGGATTTTTTATTTGGAATTATTTTTATGCCAAAGCCTGTTCTATATCGGCTATTAAATCTTCGGCATCTTCGATACCAACGCTTAATCGAACAAGATCATCGGTAATACCAACTTCTGCTCTTTTGTCTGCAGGAATAGAAGCGTGCGTCATTAAAGCCGGATGATTTGCCAGTGATTCAACACCTCCTAATGATTCTGCCAAAGTAAAAACTTTCAATTTTTCTAAAAACGCAATCGAATCTTCTTTTTTGCCCGAAGCAAAAGTAAAAGAAACCATTCCTCCAAAAGCCTTCATTTGCTTTTTAGCAATTTCATGAAACGGATGACTTGGTAATCCAGGATAATAAACTGTTTTTATTTTTGGATGTTTTGTTAAATACTCTACCACTTTTTCTCCGTTTTCACAATGTCTCTGCACTCTTAACGAAAGCGTTTTGATTCCTCTTAAAACCAAAAAGCTATCCATTGGTCCAAGTGTTGCTCCAGTTGCAAATTGTTGAAAGTGCAATTGTTCTCCTAAAGCTTCGTCTTTTACAATTAAAGCTCCTGCAATAACATCAGAATGTCCTCCTAAATATTTTGTAGCCGAGTGCATCACAATATCAGCTCCTAAATCCAGAGGTTTTTGCAAATAAGGTGTTGCAAAAGTATTATCTACAGCAAGCCAGATTTTCTTCTCTTTCGTTATTTTTGAAATTTCCTCAATATCAGCCAATTTCATTAAAGGATTGGTTGGTGTTTCAACCCAAATCAGTTTTGTGTTTTCGTTGATTAATGCTTTCAATTTTGCAATATCAGTCATATCAACAAAATGAAATTTAATTCCTGAATCTTTATAAACTCTGGAAAACATTCTATAAGTTCCACCATATAAATCATCCATGGCAATAACTTCGTCTCCAGCTTTAAACGATCTTAAAATGCAATCTGTTGCTGCCAATCCAGATGAAAAAGCCAATCCGCGAGTACCATTTTCGATACTGGCCAAAGCATTTTCTAATGCTGTACGTGTTGGGTTTGAAGCTCTGCTGTATTCATAATCTCCCAAAGGTTGTCCCGGACTTGTTTGAATATAAGTTGAAGTTTGATAAACCGGAGGCATTACTGCTCCCGTACTTGGATCATGATGCTGACCACCGTGTATCACTTTAGTATTGAATTTCATATAGTTACGTTTTTAAAACTCTTATTTAGAGTACAAATTTACCGTTTAATTTATTTTAATCCTGAAACAACTTCTTACCTTTGTATATAATTAACACTTTAGATATGAAACATTATCGTTTTTTAGTCCTTTTGTTTGTAATATTTACAAGTTGTAGCAAAGAGCTTTCATTTGAAAATGAAACGTTTAACAAAAAATCAAGCATTCCCTGCAAAAAAGAGTGCCCGCAAATTACGATCGAAATTCCTGTTGCAAAAAATATTCCTGTTGTTTCAGATAGTATCAACAAAAAAATATTTTCTGTCATAGAAGAAATTGTTTATTTTGGAGAAAATCCATTAAAAGTAAAAGATTACGATGCGTTAACAACTTCTTTTATTGCCTCTTATGAAGAAATGCATAAAAAATTTCCAACTGAAACCTATGGTTGGGAAGGCAAAATTAAAGGGAATCTGGAATTTGAATCTGACCAAATCATCAATATAAAAATCGATCATTACACTTTTACCGGCGGAGCTCACGGTTATCAGGGTTTCCGCTCTTTATTATTCAATCCAAAAACCGGAAAAACTATTTTTAATGATCAATTATTTAAAAGCGAAAAAGAATTTAAGGCTTTCGCCGAAAAAGAATTTCGTTCAAAATATAAAATTCCACAAAAATCAAATATTAACGCAACTGGATTAATGTTCGAAAATGATAAATTCCAATTGCCACAAAACATCTTTTTTACCAAAGACGGCTTGCTTTTATATTACAACTCATATGAAGCAGCGTCGTATGCCGATGGTCCAAAAGAATTACTTTTTCCGTATGCCAAAGTCAGTAAGTATTTATTGTATAAATGATTTTATTTGAATTTAGATAAAAGCCTTTGTTCCTTTAAGTTAGACGCACTGCTGTGCGCCTCTACAAAAAACCTTTGTACCTTTGAACCTTAGCACCTTAGTACCTTCCTCAAAAATCGTATTTCATTTTTCGCAAAATTCGTAAAGCTTCCTTAAAAGACATATACACTTGCGGAAAAGGTTTTAAAAGTGCTTTTGAGTCAATAAGTTTTTGTTTGGCTTCATCAAAACCATTGAGGTGACAAATCATAAAAGTCGAAGGAAGATTTTCTAAATCAATTGCTTCCCGATCAGATAAGGCCAATCCTTTTTGCAGTTTTTGAAGCAATGCAATATTCGAATTGTAAATATGATACAGCATTCGCTTATTGAATTCTGGCGGCTGAAAAAGCATTTTACGATCAATTTTGTAATAACCATTATCAAAAAAGTGAATTTTTTGCTCTTCGAGAGGATAATAACTTGTTTTGTCATTTAACCCAAGCGGAACATATTCTGTAATCGTAAAACTATCTTCATCAAAAACAATAGTTACAACATCCTGAGCAGAATAAAAAAGTTTAATTTGTTCGTTGATTAACTCAATATCAACACGAGATAAAAAAGTAGTTTCCCGGGATTTTTTAGGAACTCCTGCCCAGCAAATCACGAATAATTCTTTAAAAACATAATATTTAGGCGACATGTCTTTGTGCCTGAAATTCATAAAATCGATCACGCCGTCAAGCGTATACTGAATACTGTTTCTGGAACTATTTTCGATTCCAATAACAGTTTCAATATTTTGATAATTTTTCTCGATTTCACCTTCAACGGGAACAGAATTACTGCCACGCCTTATAAAAACGCTATTAGCAAGAATGGTGTGAATGCCTTTTTTAAAATAAGAGGTTTTATTTTTGGGTTTAATCGTAACTAATCCAATTACTTTATCTTTTGGAAGATTAGGAAACGGCACATTTTCGTATTGAATTTTAGGCGGATTTTCTAAAAAAGCATTAACGAGATTCTGAATTCTGCTATCATCAAAAAAATCATCTCCCACTATTTCATTATCCTGATCTTCTACCCCAACAACGATATAAGAATTATTGGTTGGATTTGAATTCGATAACGCACAAATATGTTTCAAAAACTTTCCTTTTCCTTCGCGCGTATGCAAATTCAACTGTCTTTTTTTATCATAAAAACTGCTCTCGTCATTATGAGCAAGAAGATTTTTTATTAAAAGACGTTTGTTGATCATTTATTTTAGACTTCTTAGATTATTAGACTTCTTAGACTGTTGGATTTTAGATTTTAGACTTCTTAGATTGTTTAGAATATATAAACTTTAATCTAAGAAGTCTAAGTTAGTCTAAAAATCTACGCTAGTCTCTTTTAACTATTGTCGATGAGGCTTGTGCCGTACTCATTACAACCAAATCAGCAATATTTACATGATACGGTCTTGAAACCACAAAATGAATAATATCTGCAATATCTTCTGCCTGGAGCGGATCGAATCCTTTATATACATTTGACGCTCTGTCAACATCTCCTTTAAAACGTACTTCACTAAATTCTGTTGCAACCATTCCGGGATGAATTCCTGCAACTCTAATTCCGAATGGATTTAGGTCAATTCGCATTCCTGCTGTAATTGCATCAACTGCATGTTTTGAACCACAATATACATTCCCGTTTGGATAAACTTCTTTGGCAGCCGTTGATCCAATATTAATAATATGACCCGATTTTCTTTCGGTCATTTTCGGAATTACAGCTTTAGAAACATATAAAAGTCCTTTTACGTTTATGTCAATCATAGCGTCCCAATCGTCTAAATCTCCTGTTTGAATCGGATCTAAACCATGCGCATTTCCAGCGTTATTAATTAAAACGTCGATTTCTGAAAATTCTGCTGGTAATGCATTAATGTTTTGTAAAACAGCATTTTTATCGCGAACGTCAAAAGACAATGAATGTACTTCTGTAAAAATCGAAAGTTCTTTTTCAAGTTCGGCTAAACGGTCTTTGCGTCTTCCGCAAAGGATAATTTTAAAGTTATTTTTGGCCAATATTTGTGCGGTTGCTTTTCCTATTCCGCTTGTGGCTCCAGTTATTAATACTGTTTTTTTCATTCTTTTTTTGTTTTTTTAACACAGATTGAAATGATTTTTCTTATCTGTGAAAATCATTTTAATCTGTGGCAAATATTTTTAATTTTAAAAATCCTGACTACCATTTTTAAGCAACATCGTCGCCCATACTTTCTGTCCAGATTGCAAACCAGTCTTCTTTATCCAATTTTAGTTCAACTGCTTTTATCAACGATTGAATTCTGGCAATATTTACTGTTCCCGCAATTGGAATAATTCCGGCTGGATGTTTTAAAATCCAGGCAAGTAAAAGTGTATCAGAACCAAAACTGTATTTTTGAACTAGATCTGCAAGCAATTTTTTCAAACGGCGTGTTTTCTTGGTATCTTCTCTAAAAACAGTTCCAAGCGGATTCCATGACAATGGTCGAATTCCGTGCGTTTGCATATAATCAAGACTTCCGTCAATCATTGGTTCATAATGTGTTGCCGAAAATTGTACCTGATTAAAACTTACTTCTGTTTTCTGACGAATTAATTCTGTTTGTGAATTGGTAAAATTTGAAAGTCCAAAATCTATAATTTTTCCTTCTGATTTTAATTTCTCAACAGCTTCAGCAATTTCATCAGCCTGCATTAACGGACTTGGTCTGTGTAACAAAAAAACATCAACATAATCTGTTTTTAATTTCTTTAGCGATTCTTCAGCAGACCAAATAATATAATCTTTAGAATATTCGTAATGTTTAATTTTGTTATTACGGTTTTCAGTAACCAGCTGAATTCCGCATTTGGTAATTAATTGTATTTTTTCGCGTGAAATTTTACTGTTGTGAAATGCTTTTCCAAAATCTGCTTCGGTAGTATAATCTCCGTAAATATCAGCGTGATCAAAAGTGGTAATTTTGTTTTCGATACAGAGTTGTATCATGTTTTCCATTTCCTTAGTTGTAAGGTTTTTATCCCAAACTCCCCAATTCATAGTGCCCGAAATTATGGGCGATAATGTTGTTTTGCTCATAGTTTTAATGCTTTATTTCTAGTAATAAATATGCTTTTATAAAACATATTTACCAAAGTTCTTAAAAATATAAAAATAGATTCACAATTCGTCCTTAAAATTAGGTCATTGGTCGAAGTTTTAACCATTCTTTAACATCTTACTTCTCAAAAAATATTCAATTTGCACTCTCAAAAGTTAGGCATAGAAATCAACGGTTCAAAAAGGTTTTAAAAATATTTATATGGAAGAAAATACAACGACTTTAGACATTAGAGCGATAAATGAAAAAATTGAAAGAGAAAGTGCTTTTATAGACCTTCTTACAATGGAAATGAACAAAGTTATTGTTGGCCAGAAACACATGGTCGAGCGTTTATTAATCGGGCTTTTAGGACAGGGGCATATTTTACTTGAAGGTGTTCCCGGATTAGCTAAGACTTTAGCGATAAACACACTTTCACAAGCTGTGCAAGGTTCTTTCAGCCGTATTCAGTTTACTCCTGATTTATTACCTGCCGATGTTGTTGGAACAATGATTTACAACATTAAAGCAAACGAATTTTCGATTAAAAAAGGACCAATTTTTGCCAACTTCGTACTTGCAGATGAGATTAACCGTGCTCCGGCAAAGGTTCAGTCAGCTTTGCTGGAAGCTATGCAGGAAAAACAAGTTACTATTGGCGATACGACTTTCAAACTAGATCGCCCGTTTTTAGTACTTGCCACTCAAAACCCTGTTGAGCAAGAAGGAACGTACCAACTTCCTGAAGCGCAAGTCGATCGTTTTATGTTGAAAACCGTAATTGATTATCCAAAAATTGATGAAGAGCGTTTTGTAATTCGTCAAAACTTAAAAGGAACTTACGAAAAAGTAAATGCGGTAGTTTCTGTTGAGCAAATTTTACGTGCGCAAGAAGCGGTTCGTGAAGTTTATATGGATGAAAAAATTGAAAAATATATCTTAGATATCATCTTTGCTACTCGTTACCCTGAAAAGTACAAATTAGCCGACCTAAAACCTCTTATTAGTTTTGGAGCATCTCCACGTGGAAGTATCAATTTAGCCAATGCGGCGAAATGTTACGCTTTCATCAAACGTCGTGGTTATGTAATTCCAGAAGATGTTCGTGCCGTTGTACATGATGTTTTACGTCACAGAGTTGGGATAACATACGAGGCTGAAGCTGAAAACATTACTTCTGTAGACATTATCAACAAAATCGTAAACGAGATTGAAGTACCTTAAAATTTTAGATTGCAGATTGCAGATTTTAGATTAAAAACTGCAACCTAAAAGTGTTTGTTAACTCGGAATCTAAAATTTAAAATCTAAAATCTACAATCCGAAAAAATGGATACAAAAGAGCTTTTAAAAAAAGTACGGAAAATAGAAATCAAAACCAAAAGACTGAGTAATCATATCTTTTCGGGAGAATACCACTCTTCATTTAAAGGACGCGGGATGACTTTTAGCGAGGTTCGCCAA
The DNA here is from genome assembly GCF_004362015.1 of Flavobacterium chryseum. Classification (GTDB taxonomy): domain Bacteria; phylum Bacteroidota; class Bacteroidia; order Flavobacteriales; family Flavobacteriaceae; genus Flavobacterium. The sequence continues at coordinate 696,577 of NZ_SNWW01000001.1, read as the reverse complement.
TACCAATATGGCGATGATATTCGTAACATTGACTGGAATGTAACCGCACGCTACAATGAAGCCCACGTAAAAGTTTTTGAAGAAGAGCGCGAATTAACCATGATGTTAATGGTTGATATTTCGGGATCGGAAGGTTTTGGTTCAAAAAGTCAATTCAAAAAAGACATCGTAACCGAAATTGCGGCAACGATGGCTTTTTCGGCTACACAAAACAATGACAAGATTGGTTTAATATTATTTTCTGATAATGTCGAATTGTATATTCCACCAAAAAAAGGTCGTTCACACGTTTTAAGAATCATTCGTGAATTAATTGAATTCGAACCAAAAAGTCATAAAACCGACATTGCGCAAGCCTTAAAGTTTTTATCCGGAACGCAGAAAAAGAAAGCTATTGTTTTTGTTATTTCTGATTTCATGTCTGAAGATTATGAGCAAACATTGAAAATTGCTTCTAAAAAACATGATATTACAGGTGTTCGTGTGTATGACATACGCGAAGAAAAAATTCCAAATTTAGGAATGGTAAGCATGCTTGACGCTGAAACCGGAAAAACGCAATTGGTAGATACAGGTTCAAAAACGGTGAGAATGAATTACGAAAAACATTATCACGAAAGAGTCAATTATTTCAAAGATATTTTTAGTAAATCTGGCGCCGGCGTTGTCAATACAAGAGTTGATGAAAATTACGTCACCAAGTTGTTAGGCTATTTTAAATCCCGCTAAGAATTTTAGACTTCTTAGATTGTTAGAATATTAGATTTTAAACAAGATTGAAGAATAAAAACATCAAATAAAAAATCCGCTTAAATCCGTGTCATCCGCGTGCCACTTTAAGCATTCGTTTTAGACTAAAATCTGAAATCAAAAATCAAATGAAATTAAAGTTTTACATCTTTTTATTTTTACTTTCCTCGGCTATTTTTGCTCAGCAAAAACAAGTTGAGACAAGCATTGATACAACAAAAAATAAAATTGGAGCTGAGTTTAAGTTAACGCTTAAAACGGTTGTGAGTTCAAAATCGAAAGTTGTTTTTCCTAAACTAAAAAACATTGGACCTTTAGAAGTAATTCAGTCTTATCCAATTGACACGGTTAAGAAAAATGACACTTACGAACTGATCAAAAAATATGGTTTGACTCAATTTGATACCGGAAAATTCACAATTCCAAGTATTAAGATTTTAATTGATAAACAGCCTTTTTTAAGCGATTCTATTCGTGTAGAAGTTGCCAATGTAAAAGTCGATACTTTACAGCAAAAAATGTATGACATCAAAGACATTACCGCTGTAGATAACGGAATTGGCGATTGGTGGATTTATGTTTTAATTGTAGTTATTATTCTTGGAATTGGCGCTTTTGTATATTGGTACGTAAAAAAACGTCAACATAAAAAAATTGAAGAAGAAGTTTATAAAACGCCTATCGAGAAAGCTACAAGTTTATTGAACAACTTAGAACAAAAAGAACTTGTTCAAAAAGGTGAAATTAAAGAATACTATAGTGAACTGACTGATATTGCACGTAATTATATTGAAGAAGCCATTCATATTCCTGCAATGGAAAGTACAACTTCTGAATTGATTCAGGCAATCAGAACAGCTTCTACTAAAAAGAAAATGACGTTAACGCCGGAAACCGTTGAGAACTTAGAACGCGTTTTACGTCAGGCGGATTTAGTGAAATTTGCAAAATCGAAACCGCTTGACTTTGAAATTACAGAAGACAGAAATAAAATTCAGAAAGTAATTTTAACGCTTGATAACGCCATTCCAACAGAAGTTCCGGAGGAAATCGAAGATCAGTTATTGAACGAAGCGCAAAGACAAAAGCAAATCAAAATTCAATTACAGAAAAAACGCAACAAACGTATTGCAATTGCAGTTGGAACCGTTGTTTTTTTACTGTCAGCAACTACTGCTTTTTTCATTGCAACCAAAGGTTTTACTTATGTAAAAGATAATCTTATCGGTCACCCTACTAAAGAATTATTAGAAGGAGAATGGGTAAAAAGTGAATACGGAAATCCGGGCGTTCTTATTGAAACTCCAAAGGTTTTAAAACGTATGGATACCCAAAAAGTATTACCAAAAGAGGCAATGGCTTTGATTAAAGAAATGCAGCTTTTCGCATACGGAAGCATGATTGACAATTTTTATATTACGGTTGCAACCAGTAAATTTAAAAATCCTGTTGATCTTGATTTGGCAAAAACTCTAGAAGGAAGTTTGAAAATAATTGAAGCTCAGGGTGGGCAAAACATTATTGTAAAGCAGGAAGATTTTCAAACAAATGAAGGTGTTCAGGGATTAAAAGGGTACGGAACAATGACCATTATTAATCCTGAAACTAAAACAAGTGCAAAAGCGTATTATGAAATTTTGCTTTTTAAACAAGATCAGGGATTACAACAAATTATGATTTTACACCAAGAAGGAGATACTTACGCAAATGATATTTCGGAACGAATTTTAAATTCTGTTGAACTTAGAAAAGGAGCTAACTAATGGGAAAGATAACTTTTTTAAATCCGGAATTCTTTTGGCTGTTTCTATTAATTCCCATTGCAATTGCATGGTTTTTCTGGAAACGTAACCAACAATCGGCTACTTTGAAAATGAGTTCAACTCAGGGTTTTAAAAATAGCGAATCGTTGTTAACAAGACTAAAACCTTGTTTATATGTTTTCAGGATTATTGCTTTAAGTTCATTGATTATTGCTTTGGCAAGACCAAGAACAGTTGATATTAGCAATCAGACTAAAACGACAAAAGGAATTGATATTGTAATGGCAATTGACGTTTCAGGAAGTATGCTTGCCAAAGATTTAAAGCCAAACCGTATGGAAGCTTTAAAAAGAGTAGCAGGAGATTTCGTTGAAGAAAGACCAAATGACAGAATTGGATTGGTTCTTTATGCATCAGAAGCGTATACAAAAACTCCGGTTACAAGTGATAAAGCTATTATTCTTGAAGCTATTAAAGAGATCAAATACGATACGGCTTTGCAAGACGGAACCGGAATTGGAATGGGATTGGCAACTGCCGTTAATAGGCTTAAAGACAGTAAAGCAAAAAGCAGGGTTATTATTTTATTAACAGATGGTGTAAACAATGCCGGTTTTATTGAACCTGAAACAGCTGCCGATATCGCAAAACAATACGGAATAAAAGTATATACTATTGGACTTGGAAGCAACGGAATGGCAGAATCGCCATATGCTTACGCACCAAACGGTGGATTTTTATTTAAAATGCAAAAAGTTGAAATCGATGAGAAATTAATGAAAAGCATTGCGCGTAAAACCGATGGAACTTATTTTAGAGCCACAAGCAATGACAGGTTAGCCGAAATTTATAAATCGATTAATAAATTAGAAACCACTGAAATTCAAGAATTAAAGTTCTATGATTACGATGAAAAATACAGAGGATTTGTTTTATTGGCAGCCTTTTTATTATTGTTAGAATTTGGTTTAAGAAACACCGTTTACAGAAGCTTTATTTAATTTTTGCAAAATTAAAAAATTTCAATATTGAAATTCCAAATAACAAATTGGAATTTGGAATTTAAAATTAGCTTTTAGACAAAAAACATAAATTGGAATTTGGAATTTATCCCCACAACAATTGGGATTGGAATTTTAAAAATTATATGGAATTAGACGAAAAAAAATATTTATACCTTTTATTCTTACTGCCAATTGTGGTGTGTATTTTTCTTTTCAATATGTATTGGAAAAGAAAAAAGCAGCGTGAATTTGGTGATTTAGAAATGGTGAAAAAACTGAGCCCGGAACGTTCTGTTTTCAAACCTGTATTAAAATTAATCATCATGCTTTTAGCGCTTACTTTTCTGATTATTGGATTAGTGAATCCGAAGATTGGGACTAAAATGGAAACTGTAAAACGCGAAGGTATTGATATTGTTTTTGCAGTCGACGTTTCTAAAAGTATGCTTGCCGAAGATGTCGCACCAAGCCGTTTAGAAAAAAGTAAACAATTGGTTTCGCAAATCATCAATAATTTAGGAAGTGACAGAATAGGAATTGTAGCTTATGCCGGAAGTGCATTCCCGGTTTTGCCAATTACAACAGATTACAGCGTTGCCAAAATGTTCCTGCAAAGCATGACTCCGGATATGGTTTCATCTCAAGGAACTTCACTTGATGAAGCAATACGATTGTCATCAACTTATTTCGATGAAAAAAGCAAAACCAGTAAATTATTGATTTTAATTTCTGATGGAGAAGATCATTCTGAAGGAGCTTCGGTTGCGGCTGAAGAAGCCAATAAACTCGGAATGAAAATTATCACAATTGGTATCGGAACCGAAAAGGGCGGTACTATTCCATTAAAAGAAAATGGTGTTGTAAAAAATTATCAGAAAGATCAAAACGGACAAACTGTTATTACAAAACTAAATCAGGACGGCTTAAAAAGTATTGCGAAAGCAACAAAAGGCGGTTATGTTTATGGCGGAAATACCAAGGAAGTCTTAGAATACGTAAAAAACGCTTTAAACAACATTCAGAAAACAGAATTTGAAGCTACACAAATGGCCGATTTTCAATCGCAGTTTCAATGGTTCATTGGCTTTGCTTTCTTATTATTGTTTATTGATATTTTCTTGTTGGAAAGAAAAACAAACTGGATTAAAGAGTTGAATTTATTTAACGAAAAGAAATAATAAAGTTAGCCTCAGATAAACAATTAATTATTGCAATTCGTGGCAAACTAAAAACATAAAAATTAGAATGAAAAATTTACTTCTTTATATTTTACTAACGGTTTCTCTTGCGGTTTCGGCTCAGGAGAAAGACAAAACATTGCCTGAAGGTAATGAAGAATATAAGCAGAATAAATTTGTTGATGCTGAGGCTAATTATAGAATTTCGGAATCAAAATTTGCTAAACGTGGTGTTGCTTCTTATAATTTAGGAAATACGATTTACAGACAAAATCAAGTTTCAGAAGCCAAGCTTGCTTATGCAAAAGCAATAAAAAACGCAAAATCGAAACCGGACAAACATAAGGCATATCACAATTTAGGAAATGTTTTTATGAAAGAGAAAGATTATACGCAGGCTGTTGAAGCTTACAAACAAGCTTTGCGTAATGATCCTACAGATGACGAAACGCGTTATAATTATGCCTACGCGAAACAGAAACTAAAAGAAAATCCGCCGAAAAACGATAAAAACAAAGACAAGAATAAAGATAAAGACAAAGACAAGGATAAAAACAAAGATAAAGACAAGGACAAGGATAAAAATAAAGACAAGGATAAGGACAAAGATAAAAAAGACGACAAAGGCGATAAAGACAAGGACAAAAAAGACGGTAAAAAAGATGATAAATCAGATAATAAAGGAGAACCAAAACCTCAGCCTGGCGGAATTTCAAAAGATCGGGTTCAGAATTTATTAGACGCCGTAAACAACGAAGAAAAGAAAATTCAAGATAAAGTTAACGCTCAAAAAGTAAAAGGAAATCCTAGAAAAACAGAAAAAGACTGGTAGGATTTTTGGGTTAATCGTTTATTTTTTAATTTGTTTATTCGACCAAACTGTAACGATAAACAGTTAAACAAATAAACGCCTAAACAATAAAAAAACGATTAAACAGTTAAACAAACAACGATTAAACAGTAAATGAAAAGATATTTAATTTTATTACTATTCACTTTTCAAGGACTTATGGCTCAGGTTCAATTTGAAGCCAAAGTAAGCAAAAACACGCTCGGACTAAACGAAAGATTTCGTATTGACTTCATCATGAATGTTGATGGAGATAATTTTGACCAGCCTGCATTTGAAGGATTTAGAGTTGTTGCCGGACCAAGTCAGCAAGTAAGTCAGTCCTGGATAAACGGAAGAAGCTCTTTTCAAAAAATATACTCTTATATTTTACAGCCTGCTCAAAAAGGAACTGTAACAATTAAACAGGCAACCATTGAATTTAATGGTCAGGTGTATAAAACGGCTCCTGTAAAAATTACGGTTACTAATGCAGTGGCAGAAGAAAGAGACCCGAATGACCGACCACAACAAGGTTCCGGAAGCGAAATGATTAATCTTGTTGCAGAAATTTCTAAAACAAATCCATATCTAAACGAACCCATTACAGTTGTTTACAAATTATATTTTTACAATATTGGTGTGACCGGCTTTAAGGAACTGGCAAAACCAAAATACAATGATTTCTGGAATCAGAACATCGACATTAAACAATTGGCTATTGAACAAGGAACTTATCAGGGTCAAAGATGTTATTTTGTTGTTTTGAAAAAAACGATCTTATATCCTCAAAAATCAGGAAGACTTACTATTGAACCGCTTTCGTTAGATATTGGCGTACAATTGCCAACAAATCGCCGTGATATGTTTGGTCAGATGATTGTTGCAGATGACAATAAAATTGTTTCAGCGGGAGCGAAAACTATTAATGTAAGAGCACTTCCGGAAAGTAACAAACCAGAAGGTTTTAGTGGTGCCGTTGGTAAATTTAATTTTACCGTTACACCATCAAAAACGACTTTGAAAAATGGCGAAAGTCTGGACTTAATCGTGAGTGCAACAGGTTCAGGAAACATGAAATTGTTTACTTTACCTAAACCAGTTGTACCAAATGCATTAGAAATGTACGATCCGGTTCATGATGAAAAAGTTACAACTTCACTTTCTGGTGGAATGTCCGGAAAAATTACTGATAAGTATACCATAATTCCGCAATACAAAGGGAAATATGCCATTAAACCAATGCAGTTTTCTTATTTTGATTTGAGTACAGGAAGTTATAAAACAATAACTTCTCCTGAAATTATGGTAGATGTTTTAGATGGGCCAATGCAGGCTGAATCAAATGCTACAGCAAATGCATCTAAAAATGTGATCACCAAAGTAGAACAATTTAAATACATAAAACAAAAAACAACTTTAGTCTCAATGGCTAAAAACGATTTTTATGGCTCGAATTTATATTATGGTTTATTGTTTTTACCTTTTATAATTCTCCCGATTATTGTTTTGGCTAAGAAGAAAAAAGAAGCTATCGACAGTGATGTGACCGGAAACCGAATTAAAATGAATAATAAACTGGCGAAGAAATATTTATCTGAAGCCAAGAAACAGCTTAACAACAAAGAGCCATTTTATATCGCTTTGGAAAAAGCAATGCATAATTTCCTGAAGGCCAAATTGCATATTGAAACTTCAGAAATGAGCAAAGATAATATTAGAGAATTATTGCTTTCAAGAAATGCAAATCCGGAATCTGTGCAAAGTTTTATTGCCTTGACAGAAAATTGCGAATTTGCGCGTTACGCTCCGGCATCGAGCGCTTCGATTCAGCAAGATTATGACAAAGCTGTTTTGATTATTTCAGAATTAGAAAAGCAAATCGTTTAGTTTTTATAACCGCAAATTTAGTTTTACCGCAAAGTACGCTAAGAAAAGTTGATTTAGATTGCGTTGAATTTAAGTTCGCAAAGTTTAAAATCTTTTACATATTTAGAAAATGAAAAACATATTATATCTTTTTTTATTAATCTCTCAGGTTTTCTTTGCCCAAAGTGGCTTTGAAAAAGGGAATGCTTTGTATCAAAAGGCGCAATATCAGCAAGCCATTGAAGAATACGAAAGTGTTATTAAAGAAGACAAACAGCAATCGGCAGAGTTGTATTTTAACTTGGCTAATTGTTATTACAAACTTAATAAAGTAGCGCCTTCTATTTATAATTATGAGAAAGCTTTGGTTTTAAAACCAAATGACGCCGAGACTTTAAACAACTTAAAGTTTGCTAAAAAACTAACTATTGATGAAATTAAAGAAGTTCCTAAAGTTGGTTTCGCAAAACTAATTCAGAGTTTTACCGGTATTTTTAATTACAATACGTGGGCTAAGATTTCTGTTGGAATTGCTTTTGCTTTTTTACTAAGTTTTATTGGTTATTATTTTTCTCAGCTTACACTTTCAAAAAGAATTTACTTCATTGGAATGTTTGTTCTTTTAATTGCTTTGTCTTTAAGCATTGCAGCCGGAATGTCAGAGAAAGACCATTATGATAATGATCGCCCGGCGATTGTCTTTGCAGAAATAAGTGAAGTTCGAAGTGAACCACAAAAAGCCGGTTCAGCCATTTTCTTACTACATGAAGGTGCAAAAGTATATGTTACTGAAAGTTTAGCAAACTGGAAAAAAATCGAATTAACCGACGGAACTGAAGGCTGGATCGATGCAGCAACAATTAAAGAAGTAAAATAACGTTTTAAAATAGCAAATAAAAAAATCCCAAATTCCAATTGTCAAACTGGGGTTTGGGATTTTTTATTTTTGGAGTTTACCAAATATTACACGTAAGTGTGGTATAAATAAATTAAAAAGTGTAGATTTTTAAGGGCGTCACGCAATAATCTAATTTTATATCTAATTCGAAGACATCATCGATTTTATTTTCAGCTTCAAAAAAAGAAAGCCCAATTTTGATGATTTCGGGTTTGCATTCTGCTAAAAATTTATCATAAAAACCTTTTCCGTATCCTACTCGATTTCCAGAATCATCAAAAGCTAAAAGCGGAACAAAAGCCACCTCAATAGTTTCTGATGGAACTTGTAAACCATTTACGGGTTCAGGAATGTTATATTCGTTTTTTTTGATTTTAGTATTATCCGTCAATAAAAAATGTGTCATTTTTCGGGTGTCAAAATCGCTTTTTGAAATGACGATTTCTTTATCTTTTCCGGAAAGCAAATGCAAAATATATTCGGTGTTAACTTCTTTTTGTTCTTCTATAGGAAGAAAAACATGAAAATAGGTTTTATCCCAAATAGGCAATTTGATTACATTATTGGCTATTTCCAAACTCTTTTCTTCGATATTATCAAGCGAAAGTTCTTTTCGAAGATTTTTATATTGTAATCGTAATTCTTTTTTATTCGATGGCATCTTCAGGATTATTTTTAGACATATGATAAATGGCATCGCCTTCATAAACAATTGGCGAATGATTGGCATTGATGACAAATCCGTCGTGAGGCGCTTTTACTTTTTGTTCGAATTTACCAAACGGATCTGTAATAATGGCCAAAATAGTTCCTTTGGTTACAAAACGGCTAATCATATTATAATCGTGCAATAAACCGGAACATTTTGCGCGCAGCCAAACAGAGTTTTTGATATAAATTGTAGGATCTTCTGCTTCTTCAACAATTTGATTTGGATCGAGCATATTTAAATAATGCAGCAAACGCTTCACTCCCATCACACCTTCATTTGCAATTACATTATTTATGTCTAATGATTTTCCGCCTTCAAAAAGCAGCATTTTTACATTTGCTTTTTCGGATGTATTTCTGAAAGAACCGCTGATATTTTTAGAATATAATGTAAATGGTGCATTAAAAACATCTGCCAAAAGTTTTAACTCAGGATTATTTTCGGTGATTCTAATTTGCGGAGCATTAAAACGACTGGCTCCTCCGGCATGAAAATCGACTGCATAATCTAAAATTGGTAAAATTTCTGCCACGATATGAAACGCAAAACGACTCGCTAAAGAGCCTTTTTTACTTCCCGGAAAAACTCTGTTTAAATCCCGGCCGTCCGGAAACTCACGAGATTTATTTACAAAACCATAAATATTGATAATTGGAATACAAATAATGGTTCCGCGAACTGGGCGGTTTATTTTTTTACTAATAAGCTGACGTACAATCTCTACTCCGTTTATTTCATCTCCGTGAATTCCTGCTGAGAACAAAACCACAGGTCCGTCAAGCTTGGAACGCCGCACAATAACCGGAATATTAAGTTTTGTTGTCGTGTGAAGTCGGGCAATTTCAACGTTTATCGTTCTATTTTCTCCTGGCAAAACTGATTCGCCAAAAATAATCATGGGCTTGTTATTTTTCATAAGAATTATAAAATCTAAATATAGAAATTATTCTTTTGATTTCGTAAATTTGAAACTAAATCAACGTTAAGTATACCAAAGAAAATCGGAATGATTTTTGACAACGCTTTTCAGACATCTTCAGAAACAAAACAGAATGCAAAAACCGTCTTTAGAACTTCAAATTCAAACCTTACCGGATAATCCCGGCGTGTATCAATATTACGATAAAGACGATAAAATATTGTATGTTGGAAAAGCAAAAAACTTAAAAAAAAGAGTCTCTTCCTACTTCAATAAAATTCATGATACAAGAAAAACAAATGTTCTGGTTCGGAAAATCGTAACCATAAAACATATTGTTGTTCCTACTGAAACGGATGCTCTTTTACTGGAAAACAATTTAATCAAAACCTTGCAGCCGCGTTATAATGTGTTGCTACGCGATGATAAAAGTTATCCTTGGATTTGCATCAAAAAAGAACCTTTTTCGAGAATATTCTTAACCCGACGAATGATCAAAGACGGTTCTGAATATTACGGTCCGTATACTAATTTCAAAATGGTGTATACTATTTTGGATTTAATTAAAGAATTGTACCCTTTACGAACTTGCAATTATGATTTGAGTGAATCAAATATCAGAGCAGGAAAATTTAAGGTTTGCCTGGAATATCATATTGGCAATTGCAAAGGCCCTTGCGAAGGTTTAGAATCTTTTGAAGATTATCAGAGACAGGTTGATGCTATTCGCGAAATTCTGAAAGGAAATTTTAAAGAAAGCATGAAAGATTTTAAGCGTTTGATGAATCAATATGCGCAGGATTTGCAATTTGAAGAAGCGCAAAAAATCAAAGAAAAAATAGGCATACTCGAGAATTATCAATCGCGATCAACAATTGTAAATCCGAAAATCACGAACATCGATGTCTTTTCGATTGTTTCTGATGAAAGTGCGGCTTATGTCAACTTTCTACAGATATCACACGGATCGATAATTCGTTCGCACACTTTAGAAATCAAGAAAAAGCTTGACGAAACTGACGAGGAATTGCTAGAATTAGCGATTATTGAACTTCGTGAACGTTTTCATTTATTATCAAAAGAAATTATTATTCCGTTTGAAGTTGATTTGGGCGAAAATATAAAAGTAACAATTCCGCAACTTGGCGATAAAAAACAAATCCTGGATTTATCGATTCGAAATGCGAAATTTTACAGAATTGAGCAACTAAAACAATTGCAAATTGTAGATCCGGACCGACATGTAAACCGAATCATGGCGCAAATGCAAAAAGATTTACGTTTGCCCGTTGAGCCGCGACATATAGAATGTTTTGATAACTCGAATATTCAGGGAACAAATCCTGTTGCCGCTTGTGTGGTTTTTAAAGATGGAAAAGCAAGCAAAAGAGATTATCGCCATTTTAATGTAAAAACGGTAGAAGGTCCTGACGATTTTGCCTCGATGACCGAAATTGTATATCGCCGCTACAAAAGATTACTGGATGAAAATGAGCCATTGCCGCAATTAATTATTATTGACGGTGGAAAAGGACAATTATCTGCGGCTTTAAAAAGTATTGATGCTTTAGAATTGCGTGGGAAAATTGCGATTATCGGAATTGCAAAACGTCTTGAAGAATTGTTTTATCCCGGAGATTCGATACCATTATACCTTGATAAAAAATCTGAAACTTTAAAAGTTATTCAGCAATTACGAAACGAAGCACACCGATTTGGTATTACTTTTCACAGGGACAAACGTAGCAAAGCAGCGCTTAATTCGTCTGTAGAAAGTATACCTGGCATTGGCGAAAAAACCATGCTTATATTAATACAACATTTTAAAAGTGTTAAAAGATTAAAATTGGCTACAGAAAAAGAAATATCTGATGTTGTGGGAGTATCAAAAGCCAAAAAAATTGTCGACTTTTACAAAACCAATTAGCAAATTTTTATGCGCCTATTTCAGTCTTCCATTCCGAATAAGCGATTTTTCTCTGTTTCTAATAAAGAAGCTTCCATAGTTTCTGCTTTTTTTCAGGAAAAAAAATCCTTATCGCAGCTTTCTAATGCTATCTCAAGTGTGCAGATGTTACTTTTTGCACTTGTATTTTTTAACGTACATCTCACATTTTCGCAAGAAATAAAAAAAGACAGTGTTAAAAGACCAAAAATTGGTTTGGTTTTAAGTGGCGGAGGGGCGAAAGGATTTGCCCATATTGGTGTACTTAAAGTTTTGGAAGAAGCCGGAATTAAAATCGATTATATTGGCGGAACAAGTATGGGATCTATCATTGGAGGACTTTATGCTTCTGGCTATAATGCATCTCAAATAGATTCTATTTTTAAACAAACCAATTTTGATGATCTTATAAATGATTATATTCCGCGTTCGTCTAAAAACTTTTACGGCAAAAAAAATGATGAATTATATGCCATTGTTTTGCCATTTAGTAATTTCAGAGTAGGTATTCCCGAAGCACTTTCAAAAGGAATGTACAATTATAATTTATTGAGCAGCCTAACCCGTAATGTTCGACATGTTCGGGACTTTAATAAATTACCAACGCCATTTTTATGCATTGGTACTAACATTGAAACCGGCGAGGAAGTTTTGTTAAACAAAGGAAATCTCGTTCAGGCTATGATGGCAAGTGCCGCTTTTCCTTCCCTGTTTACTCCTGTTGAAATAGACGGAAAATTATTGGTCGATGGTGGCGTTGTTAATAATTATCCCATAAAAGAAGTTCGCGATCTTGGCGCCGATATTATTATTGGAGTTGACGTTCAGGATGATTTGATGAAACGAAAAAACCTGAAAAATGCAACCAGAATATTAGTTCAGATTACCAATCTCCAGTCGATTGATAAAATGAAAAGCAAAGTAAAAGATACTGATGTTTACATAAAGCCGGACATTCGTGATTATGGCGTTATTTCGTTTGACAAAGGCGAAGAAATAATACGAAAAGGTGAAGAAGCCGCTTTTGCTGTTTATGAAAAATTAAAAACGCTGTCAAACGAAACTACTTTTTATAAAAAGCCAAAACTAAAAATAAGCAATGATACCATCACTATCAAAAAAATAAACAGTGATCCACTAAACAATTACACAAGAGAATATATTCGTGGAAAACTCCGTTTTAAACCGGGAAGTACAATTACCTACAACGATCTTAAAGCAGGTATGAATAATCTGGATGCAACTCAAAACTTTAGTGCTATTTCCTATCGTTTAGAGCCAAATGGGAACGATGATGATTTGGATTTGGTTCTGAGAGAAAATCCTACACATACTTATTTAAAACTTGGTCTGCACTATGACGGACTTTACAAAAGTGCTATTTTATTAAATCTTACTCATAAAAAAACATTCTTAAAAAATGATGTTACCTCATTAGATATTATTCTGGGGGATAATTTTAGGTATGATTTGAATTATTACGTAGAAAATGGTTTTAATATCAGTTTTGGATTTCGTTCGAGATTAAATCAGTTCAACCGAAACGTTACAAATAGTTTTAGAAGTTTAATTTCAGAAACTCCAACCGGAAATTTGATTAATGTTGACTTTTTAGACTTGACAAATCAAGCTTATTTTCAAACCATTTTTGTGCAAAAATTTTTAATGGGCGGTGGATTGGAATATAAATACCTTAAAATAAATTCGCCAACACTTTCTAACAGTGACAACATTATTGAAAAAAGCAGCTATTTTAGTGTTTTTGGCTATTTAAAATACGACTCTTTCGACAAGAAAACTTTTCCTCATTCTGGTTTATATTTCTCTACAGATGTGCAGACCTACTTAGCATCATCTGATTATACTAAGAAATTCAAACCCTTTTCGACAGCCAAAGCCGAAATTGCCTTTGCAAACACCTTGTTCAGAAAAGCTACTATGAAAATTGAGGCCGATGCCGGATTTAATATTGGCAGCGACAGTGTTCCGTTTTTTGATTATATATTTGGCGGTTATGGCTACAGTAAAATCAACAATTTCAATTATTTTTATGGATATGATTTTTTAAGTATTTCCGGAAACAGCTATATTAAAACAGCCATAACTCTTGATTACGAAATATTCAAAAAAAATCACATCAACCTTTCGGCTAATTATGCCAACTTAGGCGATGATATTTTTACAACTGTAGACTGGATCTCAATGCCCAAATATACTGGTTATGCAATGGGCTACGGATTAGAAACTATTATTGGCCCAATCGAAGTTAAGCATTCATGGTCTCCTGAAATGTCAAAAAGTTATACTTGGTTTAGCATCGGGTTTTTATTTTAGCCCACAATTATATTCAGAAATTATTTCATAAAACGAAATGGTTTTTCACAGCTTATTGGCATTATAAAAAACTTTAACCTATTTTTAATGGTTATAAAAAATATAATTTGTAATTTAAATAAATAAAAATTACGATATTTGTTGTAATGAAAACAAAATGGACAGGTTTATTAGAGTATCTTCAATTCCTCATTAAGAGAAATCCTGAATAAAACCAACGAATTGAAACTCATTATGCAGCTATATTTTTAGCTGATTATTTGTGCGTTCAATTCAAATTTTTCGAATTATCTAATTTACAAATTATCTAATTGAAAAGGCATGCCATTATATCATAAAATTGGAGATTTTCCTCAAAAAAGACACACTCAATTCGAAAAACCTACGGGAGGTTTTTACTATGAACAATTGTTTGGAACCGAAGGTTTTCACGGACATTCTTCATTATCTTATCATGTTCACAGACCAACGCAGGTAAAAGAAATTCTAAAATCATATTCGGTTGAACCAAAAATTGCAATCGGAAAAAATATAAAATCTTTGCTTTTTAAAGGTTTTGAATTAAAACCTGAAAACGACTTTTTAGACAGCCGCAAAGCGATGCTGGTTAATAAAGATTGTATTATAGGATTAGCGGCTCCAAAAGAATCGCTTCGAAATTATTTCTACAAAAATGCCGATGCCGATGAAATGCTTTTCATTCATAAAGGAAAAGGAAAACTGAGAACCATGTTAGGAAATATTCCTTTTGAATATGGTGATTATTTAATTATTCCAAGAGGCATTATTTATCAAATAGAATTTGAGACAGAAGAAAACCGACTTTTTTATGTAGAATCTTTTGCTCCATTTTATACTCCAAAACGTTATAAAAACCAGTCTGGTCAACATTTAGAGCATTCCCCTTTTTGTGAACGCGATTTTATTTTGCCAAACGAACTGGAAACGCACGACGAAAAAGGCGATTTTTTGATTAAAATTAAAAAAGAAGGCATGATTCACGAAGTGGTTTATGCTACACATCCTTTTGATGTTGTGGGTTGGGACGGATATAATTTCCCTTACGGATTTTCTATTCATAACTTCGAACCTATTACAGGTCGTGTTCACCAACCGCCGCCAGTTCACCAAACTTTTGAAACAGCAACTTTTGTTGTTTGTTCGTTTTGTCCAAGACTTTACGATTATCACCCAAAAGCAATTCCAGCACCCTACAATCACAGCAATATAGATTCTGACGAAGTTTTATATTATGTTGACGGCGATTTCATGAGCCGAAACAATATAGAACAAGGTCATATTACATTACACCCAAAAGGAATTCCGCATGGTCCTGCGCCGGGTGCAATGGAGCGCAGCATTGGTCACACAGAAACCCACGAATTGGCTGTTATGGTCGATACTTTCAGACCATTAATGGTTACTGAAGAAGCAATGGGTCTCGACGATGGCCAGTATTATAACTCCTGGTGTGAATAATTAGTTAATGCAGAATGAATCAATTTTTATATACGCCATTTTTTAATATTTTAAACGCCAATATATTGTAGTTTATAGGTTTTAAATCTTGAACTACAAAGACTATCTTGAAACATTCTATAATTTTCTAATAAGCCGACAATGAATTTACAAGCCAAATACACAGACAGTAATCTGCTAAGTAAAACTTTCGATTTCGCAGTAAACATTATTAATTATACAAGTGAGCTGCAAAAACAAAATAAGTTTTTAATTGGAAATCAATTATTAAAATGCGGAACAGCGATTGGAGCAAATATCAAAGAATCTGAGAATACTGAAAGTGAAGCAGTTTTTATCGATAAATTCGAAACCGCTGTTAAAGAAGCAACTGAAACAAAACATTGGCTGTCCTTTTGTGATACCCGCAAGGATTATCCCAATTGCAAAGACTTACTAAACGAATTGGCTGAAATAACACATATCTTAAACAAAACAATAGAACAACAAGATGAGAAAATAAGATAATTATAATGTGTTCAGAAAATAATTTCATTTTTAGGCACATTTTCTAATTTTCTAATTTATACCTATTTCAATTAAAACATCATGAGCAAAGAAATCAAATCAGTAGAATACGGATTAGAAAAAATCTTCGAAGGAGCACAAGATTTCCTTCCGTTATTAGGAACAGATTATGTAGAATTCTACGTAGGAAACGCAAAACAATCAGCACATTATTATAAAACTGCTTTTGGATATCAGTCATTAGCATACGCAGGATTAGAAACCGGAGTAAAAGACAAAGCATCTTATGTTTTAAAACAAGATAAAATCAGAATTGTTTTAACTACGCCATTAAATGGAGATTCTCCTATAAATGATCACTTAAAAAAACACGGCGATGGTGTAAAAGTTGCAGCACTTTGGGTTGAAGATGCCAGAAGCGCTTATGAAGAAACTATGAAACGCGGCGCACGTTCTTTTATGGAACCAACGGTTGAATCTGACGAATTTGGAGAAGTAGTTCGTTCAGGAATTTATACTTACGGAGAAACAGTCCATATTTTTGTAGAAAGAAAAAATTACAACGGTATTTTCTTACCAGGTTATAAAGAATGGAAATCAGATTATAACCCTACTCCAACGGGATTAAAATATATTGATCATATGGTTGGAAATGTGGGTTGGAATGAAATGAATACCTGGGTAAAATTTTACGAAGACGTTATGGGATTTGTAAATTTCTTATCTTTTGATGACAAACAAATCAATACTGAATATTCAGCTTTGATGAGTAAAGTAATGTCTAACGGAAACGGAAGAATTAAATTCCCAATCAATGAACCTGCTGAAGGAAAGAAAAAATCTCAAATCGAAGAATATTTAGACTTTTATGGCGGACCTGGAATTCAGCATATCGCCATTGCGACTGATGATATTATTAAAACAGTATCAGAACTAAAAGCAAGAGGTGTTGAATTTTTATCAGCTCCACCACATACTTATTACCAGGCAATTCCGGAAAGATTAGGAGTTCATATGGATATGATGAAAGAAGATATTAATGAAATTGAAAAATTAGCCATCATGGTCGATGCCGATGAAGACGGTTATTTACTACAAATATTTACTAAGCCGGTTCAGGACAGACCAACTTTATTTTTTGAAATTATTCAAAGAATGGGCGCAAAAGGATTTGGTGCAGGTAACTTTAAAGCCCTTTTTGAATCAATTGAGAGAGAGCAAGAATTGAGAGGTACATTATAAACAAGCATTATTTTTGCATTAAATCGAAGAATTCTCGGTAAAACGATGGTTTTTATGCAAATATTATGTTAAACTTGCCTTTTGCTATTTATTTTTTGAACTTTCTATCTATCTTTGCACTCGCAAATCGGAAGGGGTGGTTTCCTTCTAATTGATATAAATTTCATAATTTATAGTTTTTTGGTTAGTTAATAGCATAAAAACTCAGTCATTTCTTGACTGAGTTTTTTTGTTTTGGTACATTTGGAATAGAATTTGCATTTAATTATCTTTATAATGAAATGTAAAAATTGTACTATGAAAAAATTAGTTCTCATCATATTAATTCTGACCACACTGGCCTTCGATTCTCAAAAAGAAGACGCTTACGGAGTGGGAGAATATTTTAAATTTAGAATTCACTACGGAATTGTAAATGCGGGTTACGCTACACTCGAAGTTAAAGACGCCACAATTAGTAATAAAAAAGTATTTCATGCCATTGGTAAAGGTTACACAACAGGTATGTCTAAATTTTTCTTTAAAGTTGAAGACATATATGAAAGTTACTTTGACAAGCAAAACGGAGATCCCTATCGTTATATCCGAAAAATTGACGAAGGCGGTTATACAAAAGATCAGGAAGGAATTTTTAACCCAGCCGAAAACAGAGTTTTAGTCAAAGACTACAAACGTAAAACAGAAAAAACAATTGTACTTACAAATAATGTACAGGATATTGTTTCTTCATTTTATTACTTGAGAAATCATCCTAATATTGACAAATTAAAATCAGGAGAATCGATTACAATCGACATGTTTTTTGATGAAGAAATCACAAAATTTAAGTTAAAATATATAGGTCTTCAGGATATTACAACTAAATTTGGAACCGTTTCTACAATGGTGTTTAAACCATTGGTACAAACAGGAAGAGTTTTTAAAGAAAAAGAAAGCTTAACAATCTGGATAACAGATGACGACAATAAAGTTCCGGTTCGAATAAAAGCAGATCTTGCTGTAGGATCTCTAAAAGCGGATCTTGAAGAATATAAAGGATTAAAAAATCCATTTAAAGTAAAAAAATAATGAATTCCACAGATCATTCTGAATCAATTTTAAAAGAAATTGACCTTAAATTTCAAGCTATAAATCAGAAAACAGATGTACAACTTGAAGGTTTACTTTGGTCAAAACCAATTACGTATTGGGATTATATTCAAACCGATGCGCTTTTAAATCTGCAAATTCAGCGCACCACACTTCCTGACGAAATGGTTTTTATTATGTATCATCAGGTAAATGAATTGATTTTTAAAATGATTTTGTGGGAAATTGATCAGATTGCCGAAACACAAAATATTCAGGTTGCTTTTTTCAGCGAAAGATTATCGAGAATTACCCGTTATTTTGATATGCTTACCAATTCGTTCAGCATTATGGAAAACGGAATGGAAATCGATCAATACATGAAATTCAGAAATACGCTGACTCCTGCAAGTGGTTTTCAGAGTGCTCAATATCGATTAATAGAATTTGCTTCGACAGATGTTATCAACTTAACGGACCGCAGATATAAAGACAATTTTGATGAAAATACAGATCTAGAAACAAGTTTCGAACATTTGTATTGGCAAGCGGCAGGAAAAGATTACCAAACAGGACAAAAATCCTATTTACTTCAGGAATTCGAAAACAAATATAAAGATCAGTTTTTACGTCAGATGTCAACTTTTAAAACAAAAAACATTTGGCAAAAATTCACCCAATTACCTATTGAAGATCAGCAAAATACTGACTTGATTCAGGCAATGCGTCATTACGACAAAACGGTAAATATTACTTGGGTAATGCAACATTTAAATACGGCAAGAAAATATATACTGGAAAGTGGAAAAGGTAACGGTGAAGCGACCGGCGGAAGCGACTGGCAAAAATATATGCACCCAAAATACCAAAGACGCATCTTTTTTCCTAAATTGTGGACCGAAGAAGAATTGTCGAATTGGGGAAATGAAGCCACTGTTTAATTTCTCAAAAATTTTAAAAGTTTGAAAAAAGCATTCCTAATTATAATAGTATTATTTTCTATATTTTCATGTAATAAAACTGCTGAAAAAGTAGAGACCAAAATTAGCAAACCAAAAATCAAAAAAGTTGAATTCGGTTTTAATTACGGCGACTTTAATGTCGTTCAGGATACTATAAGAAAAGGAGATTCTTTTGGATCTATCATACAAGACCAAAACATTGGTGATAAAAAAGTCTTCGATATTGTCGAACAGGTAAAAGATTCTTTTGATGTTAGAACCATTCGTTACAACAAACCCTATACAATTCTTCGCTCTAAAAATAAAACCAACAATTTAGAAGTTTTCATCTATCAGCCTGATGCGTTGACGTATTATGTGGTTGATTTTAGAGACAGCATTACAAAAGCTTACAAAAAAATCAAGCCTGTTACTTTTAAACGTAAAATAATAGGTGGTGTTTTAAAAACTTCATTATCTGAAACTTTAGGAGATGAAGAGGTAGAAACGGCACTTGCCAGCAGAATTACCAAAGTTTTTTCATGGTCGATTGACTTTTTTAAATTAAAAAAAGGAGATCGCTACGGATTAATTTTTACTGAACGTTTTATAAACGGAAAAGTTTATGATGGCGTTGAAGATCTTGAAGCTGCATTTTTTGAATATAAAGGAAAAATTATTTACGCTTTCCCATTTGAAAAAGATACACTTTCAGGAAAAATAGAATATTATGACGGCGAGGGAAAAACATTGAAAAACTTCTTCTTAAAAACACCTATTAAATTCAGCAGAATCACCTCAAGATTTACGATGAACAGATTTCATCCTGTACAACATACTTGGAAAGCGCACAAAGGAACAGATTATGCTGCTCCAACTGGAACTCCAATTTCTACAACAGCTTCTGGAGTTGTTGAAGCAACCGGATATACAGCAGGAAACGGAAACTTTGTAAAAGTAAAACACAACGGAACTTACTCTACTCAATATTTGCACATGTCGAGAATTTTGGTTCGCCGCGGACAACGTGTTACTCAAGGACAAACAATTGGTTTGGTTGGAAGTACCGGACTTGCCTCTGGCCCTCACGTTTGTTATCGTTTCTGGAAAAATGGCATTCAGGTTGATGCGCTTCGACTAAATCTTCCAACGGGAGAATCTTTAACCGGAAATGACAAAACCCGTTTCATGAAACAAATGGAACCTTTGAAAAGAGAATTGGATAGTATTGGGAATTTGTAGACTTGCTACATTCTTAAACAGCAAATTTTTTGACAAATTTTTTCCTCAACTCTGACGGATTCATTCTTTTATGTTTTCTGAAAACCTTATCAAAAACGACTTCATTTCCAAACTGGGAAGAAACAATTCAACGAGATTTTATACTTATATAGATATTGAACTAAAATATGTAGTAACCAATACAACACAAGGCGGTAAATCAGTTACTGCAGAAGTTGTCTGGAAAAAATTATGATGAAAATTCATAAAACGTTTTCGCAACTAATTGTTATATAATTAGGAACCGTTGAGCTTTTAAAAGTTATTTCAGTATTTTTGTGTTTCAATAAACAAACTTTCAATAAAACTAAAAATGGCTTTAAACACAACAAACCCAACCGGGACTGAGGCGTGGAAAAATCTGCAAAATCACTATAACGCAATTCTAAACACAACGATACAAGAATTGTTTCAACAGGATAATGCTCGTGTTGAAAAATTCAATTTACAATGGAATGATTTTTTGGTAGATTATTCTAAAAACAATATCAGTCAGGAAACAGTTTCACTTTTATTAGAATTGGCGAATTCTATTGGATTAAAAAATGCAATCGCTGATTATTTTGGTGGAGCAATAATTAACCAAACAGAAAATCGCGCTGTTTTACATACAGCTTTACGTGCGCCGGAATCAGCCGTTATAAAAGTTGATGGAGAAAATGTAATTCCTGAAGTTTACGAAGTAAAAAATAAAATTAAAAACTTTACAAACGAAGTGGTTTCGGGAGCTAGAAAAGGTTTTACCGGAAAAGCTTTTACTGATATCGTAAATATTGGAATTGGAGGCTCTGACCTTGGCCCTGTTATGGCTGTTGAAGCTTTGCAGTTTTACAAGAATCATTTAAATGTTCATTTTGTTTCGAATGTCGATGGCGATCACGTAAACGAAGTCATTAAAAAATTAAATCCTGAAACTACGTTGTTCTTAATTGTTTCTAAAACATTCACTACTCAGGAAACTTTAACGAATTCTGAAACTATAAAAGAATGGTTTTTAAAATCTGCAACTCAGGAAGATATTGCAAAACATTTTGTAGCGGTTTCTACTAATATTCAAAAAGTAACCGAATTCGGAATTAATCCGGACAATGTTTTCCCGATGTGGGATTGGGTTGGAGGAAGATTTTCTTTATGGAGTGCTGTTGGTTTAAGTATTAGCTTAGCAATTGGTTTTGATAATTATAATGAATTATTGAGCGGAGCCAACGAAATGGACGAGCATTTTAAAACGGCTGATTTTGATAAAAACATTCCTGTAACATTAGCTTTATTAAGCATTTGGTATAATAATTTCTTTGGGGCTGAAAGTGAAGCTTTAATTCCGTACACACAATATTTACAAAAACTAGCGCCATACTTGCAACAAGCCACTATGGAAAGTAACGGAAAAAGTGTTGGCCGTGACGGAAAACCAGTAAACTACCAAACGGGAACTATTATTTGGGGAGAGCCGGGAACAAATTCACAACACGCATTTTTCCAATTGATTCACCAAGGAACAAAATTAATTCCGACTGATTTCATTGGATTTGTAAAACCTTTATATGGAAATGACGATCATCACGATAAACTGATGTCGAACTTTTTTGCACAAACCGAAGCTTTAATGAATGGAAAAACTTCAGCACAGGTTCAGGCAGAATTTGACAAACAAGGTCTTGCTTCAGAAAAAGCATCGTACTTATTGCCATTTAAAGTTTTTACCGGAAACAAACCAACAAATACAATTCTGATTAAGAAATTAACACCTAAATCTTTAGGCTCATTAATTGCTTTATATGAGCATAAAATTTTTGTTCAGGGAGTTATCTGGAACATTTTTAGTTTTGATCAATGGGGAGTAGAATTAGGAAAACAATTAGCGAATTCTATTTTAGAAGAGATAAATACTAAAACTGTTAAGAATCATGATAGTTCAACTTCGTTTTTGTTGAATCATTTTTTAAGGAATAAGTAACTTAATAAATACATAATAAACTGAAACGCCTTGATTTAACAGAAATTTAGGCGTTTTTTCATATAAATAAGTATTTCAATTGGACTAATTTATCTTTTTTGACAGTTAAAAGCTACACAACTATTACGATCATTATGATTTTAACAAAAATTAGAGACTTAAATTCAAAAGAATGTTATTTATCACAAGAGAAAAAGATTAAATCATTTTAATGTGCAACGGATTAAGCAAAACCGTTTTTTCTTAACACTTTGATAACATTATAAGATTTAAATGTTATAATTTTGCCAAAAACAAAAACTAAATAAACAAATGAAGACAATGAAAAATTGGTTACTTACGGGACTATTGTTCATGATAGTTTCAACCGCATTTTCTCAAGGTAAAATTACAGGTACTATTACTGATGGTTCCGCTTCTTTACCTGGTGCTAACGCAGCAGTAAAAGGCTCATCAGACGCTGGTTCAAGTGATTTCGATGGTAAATTCACTATTACAACTTCAGCGACATCTGGACAAATAGTTGTTTCTTATCTAGGATACGAATCAAAAACAATTTCATTTACAGTTACAAATGGCTCAACTACTAATTTAGGCGAAATCGTTTTGACATCTAATTCAAATGAATTGAGCGAAATTGTCGTTAAAAGTAGCACAGTAGATATTGCAAAAGACAGAAAAACGCCTGTTGCAGTTTCAACGATTAAAGCAGCTGAAATTCAACAGAAGTTAGGTTCTCAAGAATTCCCGGAAATTCTTAAAAACACGCCTTCTGTATATACTACAAAATCAGGTGGTGGATTTGGAGATTCAAGAATCAACATTCGTGGTTTTGACCAAAAAAATATCGCCGTTATGATTAACGGTATGCCAGTTAACGACATGGAAGGTGGAACAGTTTACTGGAGTAACTGGGCTGGTCTTTCAGATGTTACATCTGCAATGCAGGTTCAAAGAGGTTTAGGATCTTCTAAATTAGCAATCGCTTCTGTTGGGGGAACTATTAACATCTTAACAAAAGCTTCTGATTTAAAAGAAGGCGGATCAGTTGCAACTTCATTTGGTAATGATAACTACATTAAATCACAAGTTTCTTATAATACAGGAAAATTGAGCAATGGTTTGTCTGCATCGGTTTTATATAGCCATACGCAAGGTGATGGTTACATCGATGGAACACAATTTAACGGAGATAATTACTATATTGGTCTGGGTTATGCTACTAAAGATGACAAGCACCAATTTCAATTTACATTTACTGGTGCTCCTCAATGGCATGATCAAAGATCGACTTTCATTACCCTTGCTACGTACCAAAAATACGGAACACTTACTGACCCAAATACAAAATACAACTCTGATTGGGGTCATTTAAACGGAAGTGATTTCAACATGAAAAGAAACTACTACCACAAACCGGTAGCTTCTCTTAACTGGGATTACAAAATCAATGAAACTTCAAAATTATCTACTATTCTTTACGCTTCATTCGGACGTGGAGGAGGAGCAACTGGAGCAGGAGCAATTCAAGGAAGCAACTATGTTAGTGCAAATTTAAGAACTGCAGATGGATTAGTTGATTATGACAGAATCGTAGCTTACAACTCTGGACAACCTATCAAATTTACTGGTTCTGCTACTACAATAACTCGTACACCAATTGCTAATGGCGAATACCAAAATAGCGCTGCAACAACTGGAACTGGTGCTGGTATATCTCAAATTTCATCAATTAACTCTCATAACTGGTATGGTGGAATTGTGAATTTTGACAAAAAATTAGGACAACATTTCACTTTAGACTTAGGTGTAGATGTTAGAGGATACAAAGGTATTCACTACCAAAACATCAACAACCTTTTAGGTGGAGATAGCTACAACGCCAATTATCTTGCAACTGGAGCTTCAAGTAATGATATTAACAATCCAACCAGAACTTTATATCAAACTTATTCTACATACCCTTCTTGGAATCCTTTCAAAAGTGTAGACAGTGAACAAAAAATTAACTTCTACAATGATGGTGTAGTAAACTGGTATGGAGGATTTACTCAATTAGAGTACTCTAATGACAGATTAACTGTTTTTGTTCAAGGAGCGGTTTCTAACCAAGGTTTCAAAAGAGTTGACCATTTCAAATATTTAGCTTCAAACCCTTTATCTGAAACAGGTTTCGAAAACATTCTTGGAGGAAACGTAAAAGGTGGTGCTAACTTCAACATTAACGAACACCACAATGTATTCTTTAATACAGGATATTATTCAAAACAACCATTCTTTAACGCAGTATATCCAAACAATGCTTCTTTAGTAAATGGTAATTTAACAAACGAGAAAATCTTCGGTTTAGAAGCTGGTTATGGTTTCCGTTCAGCAATTTTCAATGCAACTGTTAACTTATACCGTACTTCTTGGAAAGACAGATACCAAAGACAGACTGACGGAGATGCAACAAACCCTGGAGGTTATTATGACTTCTCTGGAATTACTGAAATTCACTCAGGAGTTGAATTTGAGGCAACTGCAAAAGTTACGGAAAAACTTAAAATTAATGCAATGTTTTCTGTTGGAGACTGGAAATATGACGGAACAAGCACAAGTAACCGTTATGATGCATCGAACAACCCAATTGGAGGTGGTACAACTTCAACTCTATACTTAGACAAAGTAAAAGTAGGTGATGCTGCTCAAACAACTGCTTCATTAGGTGCTGCATATGAAATATTAACTCGTTTTAGTATTGATGCAAATTATAACTACAATGATAAACTATATTCTTCGATTACTCCAGGATCTTTTACTTCAGAAAACAATAAAGGTTCATTAGAATTACCTTCTTATGGTTTATTTGATGCAGGTCTTTCATACAAAGTATTAGTTGGTAGAACTAAAAGTAATTCTGTTAACTTCAGATTAAATGTAAACAACGTTTTTGACAAAGTTTATATTGCTGAAGGTAAAACAAACATTTTTGCTGATGATATCAGAACAGCTGCAACTCCAACAACTCCAGCTGTGACTTACGCTCAGGCAGGAGCTCTTTACCAAGGTATTGCAACTGCTAACCAGGTATACTTCGGATTTGGAAGAACTTGGAACTTTAGTTTACGTTTTGATTTCTAATATTTAGAATCTAAATAAATACCATAAACGGCATTGACTTTTAAGTTCAATGCCGTTTTTTTATACCCTTTTTTGCTATATTTGTTTTAAACAAAAACACAATTTATGTACAATTTTCTACAAAAATTTCATTCTGGCTGGGCCTATTTAGCTTTATTGGTTTTATTAATAGCAGTTGTAAATGCAATAATTGGATTTACTTCTAAAAAAGAATTTACTGGTAAAGATCGCAAAATTGCTCTTTTTGCTTTAATCGGAACACATACTCAATTATTGATTGGTTTAATCCTATATTTTGTATCTCCGTTAGGAAAAGCGGCTTTCGGGCAAATGTCTAACGCAGAACTTAGATTAACTTCATTAGAGCATCCACTTATTAATATTATTGCAATCATCCTGATTACTATTGGATGGTCTAAACATAAAAAACTAATTAACAGCGAAGCTAAATTTAGAACATTTGCTATTTTTTACGGTTTAGGATTATTACTTATATTAAGTAGAATCCCATGGAATCTCTGGTTTTAAAACCAGCAACTAAAGCCCTAAACAGGGCTTTTTTTATCTCGGCATATTATTTGTACAAACTCCCCAAGTCTGAAAAAAAATAACCCATGAGAATTAAAAAAAACATTACGCTCTCTCTATTTGCAATTACATTTTTAAGTTGTTTGACTCCGATCACAAGTCAAAACAAACAGGCAGTAGAAACCCCAAAAATCATTCAGGACACAATAAAAATTGGCAAATTATCAGTACCACCTACACTAACTGATTCTATATTTACTGACAATGGTTTAAAATTAAAAGCTTACAAAAAAAATGCACATGCATCTTATTACGCTGACAAATTTACAGGAAGAAAAACAGCAAACGGAAGCAGATTCGACAATAACAAATATACCGCTGCACACAAAAAACTGCCGTTTGGTACAAGAATAAAAGTTACCAATGAAGCAAACGGCAAATTTGTAATTGTAAAAATTACAGATCGTGGTCCTTTTGTAAAAACACGTGAGTTAGACCTCTCCAAAAGAGCTTTTATGGAAATAACCAAAAGTAAAGGTTCAGGCGCCATGAAAGTGACAATAGAAAGAATAATAGAATAAAAAAGTCCCGCTTATTTAGCGGGACTTTTTTACTTTAAACAAATTTTCTAATGCTCATAATGACACCGGTGTGAATTCCTTCATGGTAATTATTAAACTCCAGTGCGCCATTTATATCTCTAAGCGTATTTCCTAAGCTGGTCGTATATTCATGATAACTGACAAATAAGCTATCAGTATAATCTTGTTGTACCTGATGCAAAGTCGTAGAAAGTAATGCTTTAATTTCATCTACTTCTTCTTGTGAAACATCTCCTTCCGGCTTTGCTCCTTTTGAGTATTTCAATATAAATTCTTTAGAAACCATTGTTGGCAATCCTGATAATTTATAAACCAAAGCCTGATGAACAGCAACACAATGTGCAGCATTCCAGATAATGTTATTATTAAAACCCTGAGGAATTTTATTTAGTTGTTCTAATGAATAATTATCTAAAACATTTAAAAGAACTTGTCTAATGGTTTTCTGTGTTTCAAAAACTGAACTCATATTAGTATTTTTTTTATAAAATTAAGCAATTTTGTATTTCAAATGGATTTTCTTTGTAGTCAATTAAATCAAAAATCATGAACAAAATATATTACTTAGCTTCTTGCGATACTTGCCGAAAAATAATTAAGAGTTTACCAAAAGACAATAATTTGGTTTTTCATGATATTAAGCAAAATCCTATTACGGAAGCTGAACTTGAAGAGATGTATAAGCTCGCCGGAAGTTATGAGGCTTTATTTAGTAAAAAAGCACAATTATATAAATCGATGGATTTGAAAAACAAGTCTTTGACTGAAGCTGATTATAAAAAGCTCATTTTAGAACATTACACTTTTATAAGTCGTCCGGTTTTTATTATTGATGAAAAAATTTATATTGGTAATACGCAACCTGTCACATTGCAGGTTATTAAGGCTTTATCTTAAAAAGTTAGCCCCGAATTTCACCAATAAACACGAATTAAAAGTTGATGCAAATTCAACTTTACAAATTTAGATTTCAATTTAAACATTTCAACATTAGTGGAAATTCGTGAAATTCGTGGCAAAAAACTTCTAAACGTCTTTGCATTTCACAGATTAGTATTTTACAACCCAACACTGCAAACTTTTAATTATCTTTGCGCCTTTATACTCAATTATATGATACAATCGATGACAGGATTTGGCAAAGCTTCTTTGCAATTGCCTACAAAAAAAATTACCGTCGAAGTAAAATCCTTAAATAGTAAAGGTTTAGATTTAAACGTAAGAATGCCATCACTTTACCGCGAAATGGAATTAGGTTTAAGAACTCAAATCTCTACAAAACTTGAAAGAGGAAAAATTGATTTTGCGATTTACATCGAAAGTACCGCAGAACAAACTTCGACTAAAGTAAATGTTCCTGTTGTAAAAAATTATATTGCTCAATTGAGAGAAGTATATCCTGCTGCAGATGAAACGGAATTGATGAAAATGGCAATTCGTATGCCGGATACTCTAAAAACCGAACGTGAAGAAATAGATGAAAACGACTGGGACCAAATTCAGGTTATCATTGAAGAAGCGCTTCAAAATATCTTAAATTTTAGAAAAGACGAAGGAGAATCTCTTGAAAAAGAATTTAATCTTCGAATTGGAAATATCCGTCAATATATGACTGACGCTTTGGCTCTTGATCCGGAACGCGTTCAGGCGATAAAAGATCGTTTGCAAACTGCGATTTCTGAATTGAAAGTAAATGTGGATGAAAATCGTTTCGAACAGGAATTGATTTATTATTTAGAAAAACTGGATATTACCGAGGAAAAAGTTCGTTTAACCAATCATTTAGATTATTTCTTAGAAACCATAAAAGGTACTGAAGCTAATGGTCGAAAACTTGGTTTTATCACTCAGGAAATGGGTCGTGAAATCAATACAATGGGTTCAAAATCAAATCATGCACAAATGCAGAAATTGGTTGTGATGATGAAAGATGAATTGGAGAAGATCAAGGAACAGGTTTTGAATGTGTTGTAAAGCATTAAGCTTTAAGCTGTAGGCCAGAGGCAGAAAAACGAAACGAACATAAGCTTAAAGCATATTGCTTAAAGCCAAAAGCATACATAATGAACAAAGGAAAATTAATTGTTTTCTCAGCACCTTCGGGATCAGGAAAAACAACTATAGTAAGACATTTACTTGGGAAAGAAGATTTAAACTTAGAATTTTCGATCTCAGCGGCTTCACGCGACCCACGCGGAGGAGAAGAACACGGAAAAGATTATTATTTTATTTCGTTAGAAGAATTCAAAAAACACATTAAAGCCGAAGATTTCCTGGAATGGGAAGAAGTTTATCGCGATAATTTTTACGGTACTTTAAAAGCTGAAATCGAGCGTATTTGGGCTCTAGGAAAAAATGTGATTTTTGACATTGATGTTGCCGGCGGATTGCGTATTAAACATAAATTTCCGGAACAGACTTTAGCTGTTTTTGTAAAGCCTCCAAGCGTTGATGAACTAAAACGCCGCTTAAAAGAACGCTCTACCGAAACTGACGATAAAATTAATATGCGAATTGCAAAAGCTTCTGTTGAATTGGCCACTGCTCCTCAATTTGATACAATCATTAAAAATTACGATTTAGATACAGCAAAAGAAGAAGCTTATCAGTTGGTGAAGGATTTTGTTTCTAAATAGTCTTTTAGTAGTTAGTCCTTAGTCTGAGAATAAGTCAAATTATAAAATTACATGAGCGGTATTAAATCTTACAAAGAATTATTCATTTGGCAAAAAGGAATAAAAATAGTTGTTCTGGTTTATAAACTTACAAAGAGCTTTCCTAAAGAAGAAATATATGCTTTAACAAGTCAATTAAAAAGGGCTAGCGTATCAATTCCTTCCAATATTGCAGAAGGGTTTGGACGCCAAACCGATAAATCATTTAATCATTTTTTGAATATTTCACGAGGTTCATTAAATGAGATAGAAACACAATTAATAATTGCAAAAGAATTAGAATTTATTTCCGACAATAATCTATTTAATGAGATTATGTCTTTAGTTGAAGAAGAAAGCAAAATGATAAATGCTTTTTCCAAAAATCTAAAAGACTAAGAACTAAAAGACTAAGAACTAAGTACTATAAAAATGAAAATAGGTCTTTATTTCGGAACGTATAATCCCATTCATGTTGGTCATATGATAATTGCCAATCACATGGCTGAATTTGCTGATTTAGATCAGGTTTGGATGGTGGTTACGCCTCATAATCCGTTAAAAAAGAAAGCTACTTTGCTTGATGATCATCAACGTTTGCAAATGGTTTTTTTGGCGACTGAGGATTATCCAAAAATTAAACCTTCGGATATTGAGTTTAAATTACCTCAACCCAATTATACGGTAAATACTTTGGTTCATTTGCAGGAGAAATATCCAACTCATGATTTTTCTTTAATTATGGGAGAAGACAATTTAAAAACGCTGCATAAATGGAAAAACTACGAAGTAATTCTGGATCATTACGATATTTATGTTTATCCCAGAATTTCTGAAGAAGCCGAAAATCTGGATTTAAAATCACATCCAAAAGTTCATATTATTGATGCGCCAATTGTAGAAATTTCTTCTACTTTTATTCGGAACAGCATTAAAGAAGGAAAAAATATTCAGCCGCTTTTACCTCCAAAAGTTTGGGAATATATTGATCATAATAATTTTTATAAGAAGTAAATGTCTTTTACTGCTTCGATTTTTATTCCGCAAAAGCCGAAAGGTTTTAATTTAACCCGATCAGAAAAACTTTGCTGGTATTCTCTTGGAGCATTAGTAATATATTCATTACCAATGTTATTCATTGAGAAATATTTTGATTATAGATTTCCTCAATGGGCTTATTATCCAGCACTTCTCATCTTTCTATTAAATTTTAGCAGTTATTTTATAAGAATAACGGAATTTGAAAATCTTAACGGATATTTTGACGGAACAATTTCATTCGAAGAAGATTTCTTAATACTAAATGAAACTGAATACAAATATTCAGAATTAGAAAATTTGGTCATTTACGGAAATTCTTTTTCTGGAGAAAAAACAAAAAATTACAGATATGGACCAATGTATGCAAATGGTGTCGAAAATTTAATCTCATTTAATCACAATGAATTCAAAGTTGAACAATACTTTCAATTAAATTCAGAACGTCATCTTGATAAATTACAGGAAACTTTAATTCACATTATAACGACAGAGAAAATTCCTTATAATAGAGAATACTTAAATTTTATTAATGAAGAACATCGATCATTTATACTTTTTGAATTATTCATCGGAAAATTAATAAAAGAAAAAAGAATCGAATATCAAGATGGGATTCAATTAATCGGGCTTAATTCAAAACAAGCTGAAGAGTTTAAAATAAAAAATTGCCTTAAATAAAAAAGCCTGAATTATAAAATTCAGGCTTTTTTTAAGTTTATAGCGAAACGCCTATCTGGCTTTTAACTCGGGATCGGATATCACTTAGCGATTGATCATTTAAAAGTTTTCCGTCTCTGAAAACTTCTTTCAATTCCCCTTGTTTTTCTTCTTCCCAGGAAACATTATCTGTTAAATGATATACACCGTCGACTAAATCAATTTTCATTAATCCTTTTGCTGATTTTTTTGTTCCGTCATCTGTAATTGGATCTTTGAAGATTGCTCTTCCTTCTCCGTCAACTTCACCGTAAGTTGCTTTCATGGCAAAACCAAAAGTATCTCTGGTATTGTATTGATACGTAAAAGAACCGATTCCTAAAACCACATTGGTTGAAGCAAAACCTTTTTCTTTTAATTTCTCGCAAATTTGAGTTGCTCTTGCCACTGTAATACTATCGCCGTAAATGGCTCCAATTTGAGGCACAAGCTCTTTATATCCTTTTGCATTAACTGATCCTCCAAAAACATCCCAAAGCAGTTCAATAACCCCTTTCTTTTCCTGTTCTGTTTTTCCGTTGGGATTTCCGCAGATAATATCAACCGGATCGCCACTATCAGGACGAATTACGACCTTACCTTCTCTGCCCACAATTTCTTCTTTTAAACGTGGTAAATAATCGGTTAAAACTTTCCATAAATCCCAGGTATCAGAAACGATAGAAACAATTCCTTTTGGATACACATCTGTAATTAATCTTTTGAAGGTTTCGTATTCGCCTTCGGTAGTTCCCATACACATTACAGAATGCTCTGTTGCGGCCACTGAACCTGCGATTAATTCTTTATCAGAATTGGCATTGTAATAATCTTCAAAGAAATCTATTGCCGGAATTGTATCAGATCCTGTAAAACTCAATAAGTGTCCTGCTGCTGAAGTTACAGCTGCTTCGATTCCGCCCATTCCTCTCATAGAGAAATCATGCGCTTGCCAATCTACAAATTCTGGTACAGAGGAAGTTTCATCAGCATATTTGTCTAATACTTTTCTATATTCTCTGGCAAGAGTAGCAGAGTTACAAGGCAACCAAACTACTGCAGAAAGTAATGTTTCGAAATAATTCGTCAGCCAGAAAAATTCCGGAATCGTATTGTACATCGTAAACATTGGCACTCTCAAAGGTACGCTTGCTCCTTCTGGCAAGGCTTTAAAAACCATCGGAATATATCCTAAATCGTGAAGATCTTCGATATGTTTTGTTCCGACTTGGTTTTCGCCTAAATAATTATTGATTCTGCGTGCATATTTTTTAACCACTTCGTCTTTTGGCTGTTTGAAAAAATCAGCATCAAAATCATGAATGATATATTTTTTAATGAAATATTGCAATCCAAAAAACACAACCTCATCAAGACCTTCAATTCTTGATTTTCTTGGTGTCCAGTTAGAATATACTAATGTAGTTTTGTCCGGGTATTGTCTTCTGTGGTCAACTTTGTAACCGTCGGTTAATAGTAATGGGTTCATACGTTTTTTGTTAAATAATATAAATTTTAATGATAAGTAGTTATATATCACGAATTAAATCAAAGTCTCTTATTCGTTGTATTGTCAATTGTTGCTTTATAATTTCAGGATTATCAATGGGAGTAAGAGATATATTTTCTGGGTAAAATAAAACATAATTTGTAGCTAAAGAATGTTTTATAGAATCATATCTAATACCATTATATCCATTTTGTTTAGCGCAATCCATTATAAATCGTGTTACAAAATAATCGGGTTTCCAATTCCCTTTATTCATTTTATTTTTCACTAAAGCATCAGATAGATGCAGAGAAAGTAATAATGCATTGGTAGATGTTGAAATTTCATTAGGATCAAATCTTAAATCTAATATATTACTAATTTCATCAACAATTTCAAATTGTTGTATCCAAACTAGTCCATCTGTAGCAACCTCAGAAGCCGCTCCTTCTTTTTGATCACATAAATATAAATAACTTTGTCCATTATGATTAAATCTTCCTTCAGATGCCTCACCAACTGGCGCATTCTTTAATTCTTCCGAAGTTAATATTTTAGAAGACTCTGCCAATCTTCCTCTAAAAAATATAGTTTTTCTTTCTACAGATATTGTTGGAAGATTATTATTTGAAAATTCTAAAAATATTTTTTTTCCCATTGGATTTTTTAGTGCCAAAAGTGGAAATTCTCTAATAAAAGAATCAAATTCAAATATGACATCTTTATATTTTTTTAAATTCTCATCAATATATTTTTCTACATCTAATTGATGTTTATATTTTACACTAACTTTTGATGCTAGTTCTAGCTCGCAACCGCAATTTGGACATTTAAATTCAGAACTTAAAGCTTCTCTTCTATTAATTTCAATTTCAGAATCTTGCAATAAATCATATATATCAGTTGGATCTCCCCATAACCAAATTGGCTTACCTCCATCCCAAGATTCACAATCTGCACAACTACTTAACTTTGATTGAATTTGATTAATTATCTTTTCTTCTTTTTTTGTAATGTTCATATCTATAACTTATCTCAATTCATCCCTAACTTCCATCAAAGCAAAACCCAAAAGATTCAATCCTTTCCATTTCTCCGGATTCAAAGCATCTTTATGATCGCTCGCCATACCAATTCCCCAAATTGGGTCAACCGGACTTGCTTCAACCAAAACTCTGTCTTTTGTATTTAATAAAAATGTTTTAAGATCTTTATTCTGACTGAATTTATGATAATTTCCCTGTTTCACGATTTCATATCGATTCGCTAGCCAAAGTTTATCA
Organism: Flavobacterium chryseum; assembly: GCF_004362015.1. GTDB lineage: Bacteria > Bacteroidota > Bacteroidia > Flavobacteriales > Flavobacteriaceae > Flavobacterium. Next base: position 662,485 of record NZ_SNWW01000001.1, on the reverse strand, counting down.
TCATAATTTTTAACTTCTCTTCCAAATTTTTTGACTTCGGCAGGAGAATTGGCTTTAATGATTTTTTCTAAAACTTCATGATCGTTAAACAATTCGGCTTTTTTGGCCATCATCCAGTGTTCTGTGGTTTTGTAAATGACTTTATCGACTTCAAAAGAACTTAACCACCATTGGCTAAAACAAGTTTTGGTTATCGTTCCGTCTTTACTTGGCTGATGTCCCCAGAAAAATAAAAACTTACTTTCTGTGGGTATATTTTCTATATTGTATTTCATTTTTTCCTTTATTGAAACAAAGAAGTTATGTTTTTAAAATCTTTAGAATCGGGTGAAAATGATCCGTAGATTTCTGTAAAGTCTGTTGTTAACTTTTCGAATTCGTAATCAATTTCAATCTGATCCATACAGGTTACAACCAGATTTCTTTTCGCATTCGGACTATAAGCTGCATCTAATTTTAAACTATAATTTAAAAGATCGTAATCTAAATCGCCTGTTCTAAATTCTCTTTGAAAATCGTTGTAAACACAGGTTTCTTCTTCGTTGTTTTTTAATTTTAATTCCTTTTCATTGCTCATCCAGCCACTTCCGTGTCGGGTTGAATAACTTCTGGTCACATAATACATTTCAATGTCTTCAATTTGCAACTTTTGACAGATTTCAAATGCATTTTTTGAGGTTGTATTCGCGTACGTTACATTCGGGAAGATGCCGTGATCCATATCTAGTAAAATCCCTTGGCTTCCTTCAAAAATCAGATTCGAATACTCTTCTAAAAAGCTGTAATCAATGATATTCCACTCCATTTTATCGATAACTTTGAGATAATGATTTACTTCTTCATCGATTTCACTTTCATTTAGAAAACCATAATAATAAGCGATCTTTTCTAACTTTTCTAAAAGCATTTGGCGAGGCGCAATCAAATCTATTGCATATAGTTTGTACGGACCTTCATTACGTTTCATTGTGGCTCCAACTCCTTTGCCGCAAGTTCCGTGATCTAAATTTTTAACGTTGTTTCTGTTTTGCCAAACATCAAAAGGCGTTGTGATTTTTGCCAAAGGATGAATATGAAGTTCTGTATTTCCTCCTTGTTCTTCCAATTCTATTTTTTCATTATATAAAAAAACCGGATGAATCGTGCAATGTTCGCTGTAATAAGAAGGCAAACCGCGAAGCGCACCACTTGCAAAACTAGAGTGAACGTGTTTTTTATCGCCAATCATTACGGTATGCGCTGCTTGTTGTCCTCCTGAAAACCGAATAACTATAGATTCAGGATTTTGTTTCGACAGAAAATCTGTTGTAATTCCTTTTCCTTCATCACCAAATCCTAAACCTATAACTATTTGAGCTGTTTTCATTTATTTTAATATTATTTAAACACATAGAAACATAGCTCTACAGAACCTAAAAAGGCGTTTCACTTATAATAAATCATAGTACTATGTGAAATCTTTAATTTTTAATTTTTAATTCTCAATTTTTAATTAAAAAAAAAATGTTCCTATGTGTAAAACATTTATAGCATTTCAATAGTATCTAATCCGTCAAGCGGAATTGTTCCTAATCCTGATCCTGAACTTTTACGTTTATCGCAAATGATTTTTATGATTAGATTCGGAATTTCTTTATGATCCTGGATAGACAAACAATTTTGTCCAAGTAATTCTTTCCACTCCACATCTGCTCTTATCGCTTGATCTGAATGCAGCAAACTGATGTGATAAACATCGTAGCGTTTTTGGGCTTCTGCCAATAATTCAGTATGCGTATAAGTATGTTGTCCAGAACCCATAATTTCTTTTACTGCTGATGCCGGAAGCGTTTTTAAACCCGGTTCATCCCCAACGGTAAACAACAATCCTTTTTGCCCTCTTTTTTCAAAAGCATCGGTTTTGGTATGAAAAGCTGCAAAATACCAGGCTAATAAATAACTTTCTCCTGCATTTCCTCCGCCTCCGCCTTCAATGTACGTTCTGGTTAACCACATATCCAGTTCTTCATCGCCAGATTCAAATTGTCCAACCTGAAGCGGAAATCTGTCGCATTCGTGATCTCCAATTCCTAAAAACAAAAGTGCCGGATCCGGAACGCCGCCCTGAATAATTCCGCCCATTAATTTCGGGAGCCCTTCTTTGATTAATTCGTGCGGAACGTGTCCCATACTTCCTGTAACGTCTAATCCTAAAATAATTGGAACTGTGTTAGGATGAACTTCAGAATCTCTGGCTTCTCTAAAAGTAATGCCGTTCGGGTTCATAGATTCATGTGCTAATCCTATTTGATTTTGCACGAAAATCTCACTTGCAGATTTAAATCCGTAACCTGCTTTTTTTGCTCTGCTGTCGCGAGCGCCTAAATCATATCTTGTACCTCCCATAACTAAAATGTTTTACCAAATAAATATTCGAATCTCTTTTTTGTTACTTCAAACTGAATGTTCAGGTTTCTGATGGTCAGCGAAAGCTCCATATCTTTTTTTACAAAAGCTTCTGGTTGAAAATCGGCAAATGTTAAACTGTTTTTATCCAGCGGACTAATATCGATAAGGCCTTCCTGCTCTCTTTCCAGCCTTTTTATTTTTAATTCTATATCTTCTACTCTGCGTCTGTAAATTAGTTCAGAATCTTCACCAATTGTTTTGGCTCTGTCTTCTCTAATCTGATCATTGTTTCTTTTTAAAGACTCAATGAATCTTGGTTTTAAATCATCACTCATTGCTTTTTGGTTTATTGTTAATAGTTTGTTGTTTCAAGTAACTTAAAACTTATTTAGACCAATTGATCTAATTAAACGCATCTTCGAAATACTTAAAACTTGATTTTTTTTCGGAATTACTAAATATTGCAAAGACTATTTTTTTAAAAGCACCTGCATATTTTTCTGCAATAATTTCTTTGAATAAATACGCTACATCTTTGGGTTCGTTTCTAAAAACACCGCAACCCCAAGCTCCCAAAATAATGGTGTCACTCTTTTGCTTTAGAGCAATTGCCAAAACTTTATCCATTCTGTTTTTTAAAACCTCTTCTGTTTCAGCAATTTCTTCTTGCCTATTATGCTGCAGCATCGCGCCTTTATTTGGTGCTGGTGCTGTAATTACGTCTGCAACTAATGGCTTTTCAAAATAATTTCCATTATCATCGTTCCAAAACAAAACATTCGGACTATAGATCATGTAATCTGAATATAAAAACGAAGACTGATTTCTGTTAAAATCATACATCGCTTTGTCTTTGATTTGCGTTTCATAAAGGTTTGAAGATCTGGCCAAACTTTCTTCCTGAGCTGAAGCACCTCCTAAAAACCCACCGCCTGGATTTTTTGCCGAAGCGAAATTCAAGACGCAAATTTTACCGTTTTTCTCCTGATCAATTGCTTCAATAGCAGAACAGTTTTTCGTAATAATTTCTGTTTCAAACTTATTTTCAATTGGATTTTTCAAGATTGTGTCCCAATCATCTGGTGCAATTGTAAACGTGTTTTCTATAGATTCTTTGAGTTCTTTTTCTATAACAATCTTTTTTCCTTTATATTCATAAAAGCCATTCTTTACGATTTCTAAGGTTTTATTTGCTATTTCTACTCTATAATTTTTATTCATAATTCTAATTTTACAACCTCAACTTTTTCATTGTCGAAATCTTTTACTGAATTCGTTGTAAATATTTTGTCAAAACAATCTAAAACTTCAAATCCTTTATTGAAAATTCCGTGGCTTACGGCTAAGTATAATTTACCGGCATTTTTCTTTTTTAATTCTTCTGCTAAGCCAACGAAAGTTCCGCCGCCATCGCAAATATCATCGACAATTAAACAATCAATTCCGTTTAAATCATCTTCATATACTTTAAAACCAGATAATTTTCCAGTTTTCACATCACGGCTTTTGCTGCATTCTACAACAGGAACTCCACCTAAAAATTCAGAAACTTTGTAGATTTTTTTCAAAGCGCCACCGTCAGGAGAAATCAATTTTACGTTTTCACCAATTACTTTTAAAACTTCCTTGATAAAAGTATGATTCGGAATCACTTCGCAATTGTTTACCAATGCCGGAGTAACTTCTGAGTGCGCATCAAAAACAGAAACTTTATTGAATTGAAGCGTATTCATAATATCTGCATATACTTTTACAGATAAAGATTCTCCTTTTATCATCACACGATCTTGTCTTGCTGCCGGGAAATACGGAATAAACAAATCGATTACCTTAACGTCCATTCTGCGCAAAGCATCTACCGTTATACACAACAATCCTAAATCGTTGAATGAGTTTAATCGGTGTGTGATGGTTACTTTCTGATTGTGATCAAAATCGGGATTGATTTTAATGTGAGGTTCTCCTCCAGAAAATGTAAAACTTTGAAATTTGATTTCTTCCTGATTGGTTATCGGAGTGAATTTTTGGTCTAGGTTAAGTATCATAGTTTTTTAGTTTGCGTTAATTATACGCAAATATAGATTAATATTTTTATTAAACAATTTATTTTGTGTAAAATTTACGCAAACTTGTGTTTTTATTTTTTAACCACAGATTTTCAACGATTAAAATGATTTTTTTCTACCATTAAGAGATTAAGAAAAATTAAGCCATACTGTTTAATGAACCTTAATCTCTTAATGGTAAAATCTATGTTTCTATGTGTTTAATTACGAAATGCTACTCTTTAAAATAATCTTTGGCAACCTTCTGAGCGATTAGTTTTCGTTTCTCTTTTAAGGCTTGTTCATCGCTATCAAAGGCTTTTACCATTTTTTGTCCTTTCGTGCCTACTCTGCCGTATTGAACGGTTATATTTTTTCCTTCTGAACTTATTTCCCAGAATTTATTACTTCCGTTTGATGTGTTTAGGTATCTTTCGAAATTAATATTGCCGTTAGATTCTCCTTCAATAGTATTATTTAGATTTTCATCTTCGATTTCAATGTGGTTTTCCTCCATTTCTACATCATCAAAAAATGATTCGTTCTTCAAAGCTGCGGCAATCATTTTTAAAACTCTTGGTTTGTTTTCAATCCAGTCTTTCGAATAAATTTGGCAAACTGTCCAACCATTGGCTTTTAGAATTTCCGGTCTTAAAAGATATTGCTCTAGAATATCATCATTCGCATAATGCAAATCATCATCGATCATAATTCCTAAAACAAACTCTTCATCTTCTGCTACTTTTTTGATTCCTAAATGGCATTTAAATTTACTTTGCCCAATATTTTTGGTAGCGAAATAGCCCATTTTCTCCACTTCTACCTGAACCTGATCGGCGATTAAACTTGATGTTTCAATTTTATTTTTGCTGTTTATTGAATTCAAAACATTATTGGCCGCTTCTAATTGTCCCAAACTAATGAGTTCTGCATATTGAAGGTATTTTCTAAAGTAATTGGCGCCTTCGTTGTATTCATTTTTAATGTCGGTATATTTTATAGAACTCACGACACACATACTTTTCTTGGCTCTCGAGAAAATTACATTCAAACGTTTTTCCCCTCCACGTTTGTTAATTGGTCCAAAATTCATCAACATTTTCCCTTGCGGATTATATCCGTAACACGTACTCATAATTATAATGTCGCGTTCGTCTCCTTGCACGTTTTCGAGATTCTTTACAAAAAGCCCAACAAACTGGTTGTTTTCAATACGTTTGTATTCTTCTTCAATTAGGTTTTCAAAAACTTTATCGTCGATACAAAGTGCTTCTATCGCGGTTTCGATTTCGTTTTGCTGTTCCATCGAAAAAGCAACAATCCCGATACTTTGTTCTTTATTCTGAATCAAAAGTTCGCGCACTATATTGGCAATATATTGCGCTTCTAAAGTATTCGAACGGGCATTGTAAACGCCTTTTTGAATATAATGATAGGATATTGGTTTAGAGAATAAATGTTCCAGATTGTTCTTCGCTTCTTTTACATCCTGAACAATTATGGCTTCACCAACTTTGCTGTGATCTTTTAAATCCGGAATCGTCAACAATTTACTGTCATAAAATGAAGCGTTCGAGAAACCAATCAAGGCTTCGTGTTTGCTTCGGTAATGCCAGCCCAACATTATCGACGGGAATTTGCGCGCGCCCTGCGTCAGGAAACTATCGGCATCTAAAGAGAAATAATCATCATCATCTTCGGTTGCATCTTTCCATAAATCGTCCTGGTTTCCAGATGAACTTCCAAAGAAATTACTTGGCGGCATTTGCATTTCGTCGCCCACAATAATGGTTTGTTTGGCTCTGTAAATCGGCACCAAACCTTCTTCGAGTGTAATCTGACTCGCTTCGTCAAAAATTACAACATCAAAATAGTTTTCGTCAAGCGGTAAAGTGTCTGAAACGCTCAACGGACTCATTAACCAAACGGGTTTTATTTCACGGATAATTTGTCCCGAATCTGAAGAAGCTAATTCGCGAATCGATTTAAATCGGATGCTTTTGCTGAATTCATTTTCCAGAATTTTTCTTCCTTCGGTAATCGATCTTTTGCTTTCTTTTTGTTCTGCTGTCATTCCGGAAACGGACATTTCAGAGGTTAAAATCAATTCTTTAAGATTGCTTACTTGTTTTGTAATGATGTATTTTCCGTTTAGTTCTAACAAATCGGCCACCATTCTTTTTACTTTTTCAATGGAAGTATGCAGCAAATCCATATTGAACTTTTTATGCGTATAATTGATCGCATAATATTTCTCTAAGGATCGTTCTGCCAAAGTAATTTTCAGATGTTCTAGAGGGATTTTTTTCAATTTTAATAATTGAATGACCGACGGATTTACATCCTGAATTTCATCAAAAAAAGAAGCGTACAAATCAAAGTACATTTTCTTCGAGTTGATCGCTATAATTTCATTTTCGATCTCTGATAAACTTAAATTTTCATAATTTTCGATGCTGTCTACTAAAGACGAATTTACTTTTAAGAACAGATTCTTAATTTCTGCAACTTCTTTTCGTTCCGATTCATTTAAGTTTTGAGCAAAATCTAAAATCGTTGCATCAAGTTCTTTTTTAAGCGTTTCGGTATGGTATTTTAATTCGAATAAATCACCCAGATTATACTTGCTTTCAAAATCAGTTTTTAAAGTATTGAATTTTTCTTCCTGTTCAAACTGAGCAATATAATTTTCAAGAATAACAGATAAACTCGGTTTTACAGCATGTTTATTAAGATCATAAACAGCGGTAATTTCACTTTTTGTCTTTTTATAATCAGAACTTATAAAATTAAAAAAGCTGTTTTCATTTTTTCTGATGATTTCCAGAGCAGTTTTAGCATCGGTTTCAGATATTGTATTGGTCCAATACGGATATTGTTTCGCCAATTTTTCAATATCGCTTCTTAATTTCAACAACGTTTGAACATCATTTTCCAATGCTCTGAAAAGACTGCTGTTTGGCTCTAATAATTCTGATTGATTCGTATCAAAATAAATAAAGGTTGACATTGCTTTTCGAAGGAATTTCTGAATCTCAAAAAACGTATCAATTTCTCTCGGAATTGAAACAAAATCCAATCGCTCTGAAATATTTTCCAGTATTTCCTGACTGTTTTCTAAGTCTTTTCTTAAATCTGAAATATGCTGGTATTTACGAAATACATCCATCTTTAAAAAACGGAACGGATGTACAGAGAAAAACTCAGATTGGTTCGTTTCCTGATTTATCTCGAATAACTTTTCGAATAATTCGTGATGCGTGTTCCAATCCTGCAAGCCAGCTTTGTCATCGAGAATATTCAAACTGTCTAACAAGGCTTTATGCGAATTCGAAATCAAAACATCAAAAATAGATTTGATGGTAAGATCCGTTTCTTCATCGATTTTGGCATTCATAAAATCATGAAAAATCGCTACTTTATTGATTTCAGCATCAATTTTTTCTACGAGATTATTTCTGCTTTTTGCTATCGATTGAAAATTATTTTTGGATGCTGTAAAATCGTAAAATGTTTGTTTCAGGTCAAAAATAAATTCTTTTTTATCGGCTTGCGAATCGTGAATCAAACAACATAAATCGTCTAAACCCTGATTTTTAAGTCGGTAAAAAACAACATCTAATGCCGCACGCTTTTCGCAAACGAACAAAACTTTTTTGCCGTTTGCCACATAATTGGCAATTAAATTTGCAATGGTTTGCGATTTCCCTGTTCCCGGCGGACCTTGTATAATGTAACTTTCGCCAGATTCAGAATATTTTACGGCGTTGTTTTGTGTAGGATCGCTCGCTACAACATTAAACGTTTTGGTAAAACTGTTTCCGGATTCTAATTCATTCTTAAAATCTTTTTGCGCCAATGAATTGAACAAACTTTTAAAAACATTGCTTTCAACATCATTTTCGATAACCTGATTGTAATCGCGCACCAAAGACATTTTTTTATAATTAAAATTGCCTAAGATTAAATTGCAGGTATCAAATTCCCAACGGAATGGATTTACGTCGCCTTCATCAAGCTGATAAAATTCTCTTTCGATGGTTTTATTTTCATTAAAAAACTGCGGGTTTTGTTTGATGTCGCTGTTTATCAGATATTCTAAAGACGAAGCCTGCGTAAAAACATAATTCCGGAACAATTCTAAACCGTAAGGCTGAAAATTTTCGGGTTTATAAGAGTAATTCAGGCTTCGTTGATCCTGAATCGCTTCTTTCTTTTTAGAACGTTTATTAAACTGTGTCAGGATTTGTTTGGCCTGCGAATGAATCAGTTTTATTTTGGGTTTGTCAATATAATCTAAAACAATTCCTGAACTATTTTTCTCGACTTGTACGCGCAACAATTCGTAAATCGTTTCGATTTTAGTTTCAGAAAGCTGAATGGTTTCGGGCAATCGAATGTCATATAAATCTTTTAGCATATTGGCCAAAACCGGATTTATCTCGACTTCTGAATCCAGAAATTCTAATGAATAATCGTCTTTTACACCTTTTTTCTTCGTTAGCGTAACGGAAGCCAAAAGCAAAGGCGAAACTATTTTCTCTGAACTTTCTTCTTTGGTATTAAACCAATTAAGGTTGCATAAAACTAATTTTAATTGACTAAAACCGTATTCGTTAATGTCTTTATTGGCTTCTAAACGAATTTTATCGAGCGTGGGCACGATATACGTATTGTCCTGAAATTCTAAATATTTATTTAAAGAAATGGTACTGGTATTGCTGATTTTTTTAGAAATTTCAGCATTCCAGTAAAAAATAGCATTTGGATCTATATTCTCGTAATTCAGCGCCTGCGGAACCGATGAAACGGTAAGATTGAGGAATTTTAAATTCGGCTGAAAATATAAAAGTCGGTTACGTTTACTATTATCAAATAATCGGTTTCGAAGTTTTTCGTGTATAAATTGGTTTTTATTCTGAATTTTTGCGTCGATTAAACTTGATAAATCATATTCCGTTTCCGGATTATAATCTCTGTAATTCTGCAGTTTTTCGACAATTTCATTTAAATCTTTCCAACGGTTTTCGCGATTCAATTCGGTCATTCCCAAAATAATATTGGCAATTGCAGGATTTATTTTGCTGTTCAGGAAATACATTTTCTTGCGATATTCTACAAAACGTTTTACGTCTTCAATATCCGTAAAATCGAATTGCAGCGCGATACTCGCCAAAATCATTCCCAAAATAAAAATATCTGTCAACGGATCGTGATGATCAAAATCAAATTCAAAAGAGCTGTAATCTTTTACATAAGAAGGTTTTGTGGCATTTTCGGAATCAGTTTCAGAAACACTTTTATCACCATATTCTCTGTTTACGCTTTCTCCAATTTCGGTCGTATTAAAATGTTCTCCCGAAATTTCAAACGCTTTGCTTCTGCTTTTAAAAAATGCCGAAATTACTTTTGTATTATCTTTGATTTCGAAGGCATCATCGGTAATATGAAAATGCTGGTTTTCGATATAAATCGTCGAAATATCTTGCAGCGACGCCACTTTTCCCTGATTGTGAATTGAAGCAACTGTTTTCAATAAAGGCATTATGATCGCAATAATGTCGTCATTGGCAAAAACTCCTTTCTGAAAATTTTCGGTAATAAATTGATAAAAAGCGGATTCCTTTATGGGTGTAATCATCTTAATACGTGTTTTCTAAGTCTGATTCTAAAATAGTATTTAAAGTCGCGGTGCAATTTTGGGCGAATGCTTTATATGTTTTCTCCGTAAGATTTAATTCTTTTTTGAGAATCGTTTTCATCTCTTCTTCCAGACCTAATTGTTCTGAAATATCCAAAATATGACCAATAAAGGCTTCTTTCAAATCCTGATCGCATAAAGCGAAGTCGAGCATTACGTAAGCGTAATATTCTTTTAGGTTTTTCTTGCTGTTTTCGATTTTTAGTTTGAAAGCCTCATCAATAAAAGCATCGGCTTTTTTATCTGAATTAGAGAAATATTGTTTGTAAAGTGTCGTACAATATTCAGATTGTGCCCATTTAGGTTTTAGAATAATCGAAATTAATTCTTTTGTAATATCAAAAACCAACTTTTTACTGAATAAGTTTAATTGATGTAAATCTGTTTTTCCGGAAATGATTTTTTCTGTTTTTGAATAATAATTGGCATTATCTTTTTCAAAAATTTCCAATGCTTTAGCGCGGATAAAATTCTCGGGATGCGTTTCTCCGACAGAACCTTTTTCGATTCGTTCGAGAATTTCGTTGGCTTGTTTGAGATAACTTTCTGCCGAAACTTTTTCTAAACCGGTATTTAATTTGACTAAAGTTTGAATGGTGTTTTCTAAACTTCCACTCACTTTTAGAGCGCCTAAATCGCAATATAATTCGGTATAAAGTTGATACAATCTTGCGGTTTCATAATAAAACAATTCGCTGTTGCTGTCGCTCGCAATCGTATTGATGATTCTATTTGTGATTTCAAAATCGCCATTTTCTAAATTAAACAATAAAATATGCGACAATTCATGTCCGAACAAAACCAGTAATTCGTCTTCGTTAAGTAATTTTAAAATTGTTCCTGATAAAATAATGTGGGCTTCGTTTTCAAAAAAAACAACTCCCGCATTATTACCGTCCATACTTTGCGATTGATAAATCGTGATTGGTACAATGATTCCTAATCTGTCTTTTGCCGTATTTAAAATTTCATAAACTTTCGGTTCCGTGCTCGGATCTATTCGGTATGAGTTTTTTAATAAATCGGTTTTAAAGGCTTCTTGCTGTTCTGCTTTTACTTTTTCTTCAGAAAACCAAGACCAGGTTTTGTCTTGTTTTTTAAAATAATCTCTTAAATCAGAATGGAATGGAAATGGTTTAATCATGTCGAGTAGGTTAAGCAAATTTTATTTCAAAGTGAAAGCCATTTTTAATCAAGTCATTATATTTTAAACCATTAAACTTAAATAATTTTGCGGGACGGCCACTTTTTATGGGCGAGAAATGTTCGGTTTGTTCCAGAAAACCATAACTAAGTATCTTTTTTCTGAAATTTCTGCGGTCAATTTCTTTCTCTAAAATAGTGCAATACAAATTTTCAAGATCCGAAAACAGGAATTCTTCGGGAAGTAAATCGAAACCAATGGGTTCGTAAGTGAGTTTTGCTTTTAATCTTGCAATTGCTTTTTCGATAATTAAGTTATGATCGAAAGCTAAAGGTGGAATTTCATCTATCTTATACCATTGTACTTTATCAGCATCTGTATCTGCTTTTATCTCCAAATTTGAAGCATCGACTAAAGCAAAATACGCAACCGAAACAACGCGGTTTCTGGAATCTCTGTTAATATCATCGCCAAAAGTATACAGTTGCTCCATAAAGTTCAACTGAACACTTGTTTCTTCGTGCAACTCGCGAATTACGGCATCTTTTAATGATTCGTCGTGTTTTACCAAACCGCCGGGCAAGGCCCAGTATTTATCAGCAGAACCAAACTTTTGCTCAATTAAAAGCACGTATAAACTGTTGTTTTTATATCCAAAAACAATGGCATCAACAGCGATTCTAATATTTTGAAAATTTTCCATATTCAACATACATTATCAACAAATATAACTATTGAAGTTTCCCGTTGTTATACTAAAACGAAAAAGTTTGTCATGAATTTTATGTTGTTATATAAAACGAAAAAAGTTGCCACGAATTTCACGAATCTACACGAATTTTTATGCTTAACAAAAAGATAAATATTAATTCGTGTAGATTCGTGAAATTCGTGGCAAAAAAAATAAAATTCGTGGCAAAAAAAATTACAATCTATTGCCCAAAAACAACTTCAATTCTTTTGAAATAGTTTCAAAAAAGGAATTTAGATTATTATTTTTTGCCGTTAATACATATACAAATTCTTCTGGAACGTGAAAACTGTTCCAAACCAATTGCAATTTATTTTCTTTAATATATTTTCTTGCATTGCAATTCCATGTTATGGCAATTCCCGAATTTTTAGAGAGCATTTCGAGCATTTCAGATTCTGACGGAATGATATAATTAGGAACCATTGATGGTCTTTTTTTGCTAAAAGCATGCAGCCAGAATAATTTTATATACGGAATTCGGGCATCATGCGTGTACCATTTTTGGTCGTTGAGCCATTTTTCTGTTTCTGTATAATTATCTGCTTTTAGTTTCTTTCGAAATTCTTCTATATCTAAATTCATTGGTGCAACCATTATCAATTTAATTTTTCCGACGATTTCATAAATCGTATCGAACGTATCAAATCTTTTTGTGGTAATGGCAAAATCGAGTTTTTTAGCATCGACAAGCGCAAAAAGTGCATCGTCTTCGGCAAAGGTAAAATCGATTAAATCGAACTTGGAAATTAAAAGACTTCCGCAGCTATTAAACAAATCTTTTGAAACACCTACAGAAATTAGTCGGACAGAATCTTCGGCTTTTGCCCTGAATCCGCTTTCAACAGTTTCTAATCTGTCAAGTGCATCAATAATTAAATTATTGAGTAACTTAGCGTATTCCGTTGGTTCTACGCCTTTTGACTTTCGGTTAAACAATTTATAACCTACATGCGCTTCTAACATTGCTATTTGCTGACTAACCGCTGGCTGGCTCATAAACAACTCTTTCGAAGCGACTGAAAAATTTCCATTTTTATATACAGACTTAAAAGTTCTGTACCATTCCAGATTTACCATGATATAGATATATTTATAACAAACATAGTTTATTTTATTTTTACTGATATCACTTTAAACGTAAATTTGTTAAAAATTTTAAACCCCATGAAAAAAATAGCATTACTTACAATTATAGCATTCACAGCTTCTAGCATTTCTGCTTCAGCTCAAAAATCAAAAAAAGGTATGAAAAAAGTATTATTTGTTGTAACCAGTAACGATAAACTGGGCAACACCGGAGAAAAAACAGGATTTTGGTCAGAAGAATTGGCTGCACCTTATTATGAATTATTAGATCAGGGCGTTGAAATTACGATTGCTTCTCCGCTTGGAGGTCAGCCGCCAATTGATCCTAAAAGTGCGGATCCATCATCAGCAACGGAAGACACGAAACGTTTTGACGCTGATAAAGTATTACAGGAAAAATTAAAACACACTCTTAAACTTTCGACTGTTAATCAAAAAGACTACGATGCTGTTTTTTATCCAGGCGGACACGGACCACTTTGGGATTTAGTGGAAGATAAAAACTCAATTGCTTTAATCGAATCTTTTTATACGCACAAAAAACCGGTAGCTTTTGTTTGTCACGCTCCTGCAGTTTTAAAAAACGTAAAAGTGAATGGGGAATTTTTAGTGAAAGATAAAAAAGTAACCGGATTTACAAATGAAGAGGAAGAAGCTGTAGGCTTAACCAAAGTTGTTCCGTTTTTGTTAGAAGATGCTTTGACTCAAAATGGAGCCAAATTCTCTAAAATCGCAAACTGGCAGCCTTATGCTGTTGAAGACGGACTTTTAATTACAGGACAAAATCCTGCTTCGTCTAAATTAGTCGCAGGTAAATTATTGCAACAATTGAAGTAAAATAAAGGTGCTAAGGTTATGAGGTTATGAGTTGCTAAGGTTTCAAATCTTAAAAAAACTTAGAACCTTAGCAACTTAATCTCTCAGTAAATATTAATAAAAAAAGATGTTGAATTGCTAAGATTAAAAACTTAGAACCTTAGTCCCTTAGCATCTTAGAAACTTTAAAAAAATGCTAAACTTTGAATTATATAATCCGACGAATTTAATTTTCGGAAAAGGACAGATTGAAAAACTTTCGACATTGGTTCCAAAAGATGCTAAAATTCTTTTGGCTTATGGTGGCGGAAGTATTTTTAAAAACGGAATTCACGAACAGGTAATCAACAACTTAAAAGGTTTTGATATTGTTGAATTTGGCGGAATTGAGCCAAATCCGCATTTTGAAACTTTAATGAAAGCGGTTGAAATTGTTAAAGCTGAAAAAATAGATTTTATTCTGGCTGTTGGCGGTGGATCTGTTATTGATGGTGTAAAATTTATTTCGGCTGCTGTAAATTTTGACGGAAATCCGATTGATATTTTACAAAAACGATTGTTGATTAAAGAGAATGCAGTTCCTTTTGGAACGGTTTTAACTTTGCCTGGAACGGGAAGTGAAATGAATTCCGGTTCTGTCGTTACGATTAAATCGACTCAGGAAAAACTGGCTTTTGGCGGAAGCGCCTTGTTTCCAAAATTTTCTATTTGTGATCCAACGGTAATTACATCTTTACCAAAAAGACAATTGCAAAATGGCGTTGTTGATGCTTTCACGCACGTAATGGAACAATATTTAACGTATCCGCACGAAGGTTATTTACAAGACCGAATTGCTGAAGGAATTTTGCAAACTTTAATTGAAGTTGGTCCAAAAGTAGTTGAAGATCCGGCAGATTATGCGTTGGCATCCAATTTTATGTGGAGCTGTACTATGGCATTAAACGGATTGATTCAAAAAGGAGTTCCGTCTGACTGGGCAACACACATGATTGGTCACGAATTAACGGCTTTGTATGATATTGATCATGCGAGAACTTTAGCGATTATCGGTCCAAGTTTATACACCGTGATGTTCGAAACTAAAAAAGGAAAACTGGCACAATACGGAAGAAGAATCTTTAACCTAACGGGTTCAGAAGATGAAGTTGCCAAAGAAGCGATCAGTAAAACGGTTGAATTTTTCCACACCATGGGAATGGACACTAAACTTTCGCAATACACAGAAAACTATAGTAATACAGCAGATTTTATTGTAAATCGTTTCGATGAAAGAGGCTGGAAAGGTTTGGGAGAAAAACAATTAATTACTTTAGAAAAAGTAAAATCAATTGTTGAAATGAGCTACTAATTTAGAAATTTCAAATAAAAAAATTCCAAATTCCAAAACTAAATGTGTTATTGGAGTTTGGAATTTTTTTATTGTGAACCCAAAGGTTGGAATTTGGAATTTCAAAAAAATTGGAGTTTAGAAAAAAAGGCGTTCTTAAATTATTTAGGAACGCCTTTTTAAAATACTAAAACAAAACTAACTAACTCAATTTTCGCTAAACTCATTAAAATTCTAATTTATAACAAGTTAAAACGCAGCAATTGAATTATTATTGTATGAAGCAGAAAATAATTTGTCTATTTTTTAGAACTGCCTGAAAACCATTGTTTATAATGGTCGTTTTAAATTTCTTAAATCAGATTTTGTATTATTACTACATTATTAAGTACTTTTGCTTTAAATTATTAAAATAATGAGCGAAAAATTAAAGTTTGCAGTAATTGGAGGAGGAAGCTGGGCAACAGCAATTGCAAAGATGTTATGCGTGAATCTTTCAGAAATTGCTTGGTACATGCGTAATGATGCTGCGATAGAGCACATTCAAAAATACAAACACAATCCAAACTATTTAAGTTCTGTCGAATTTGACACTAATAAACTTAGATTAACTAACAATATAAACGAAGCGGTTGAATTTGCAGATTATGTAATTTTTGCTATTCCGTCTGCTTTTTTAGATGCTGAATTAAAAAATCTGACTGTTTCTTTAGCTGATAAAATTATCTTCTCTGCTATTAAAGGAATTGTTCCTGAAACAAGTTTAATTGTTGGAGAACATTTCCATATTCAATACGATATTCCATATTACAATATTGGTGTAATTACGGGTCCTTGTCACGCTGAAGAAGTGGCTTTAGAAAGACTTTCCTATTTAACCATTGCTTGTGGAGATCCTGACAAAGCTTCTATTGTTGCGAAATCACTTTCTGGAAATTACATAAAAGCTAAAATTTCAGACGATATTATTGGTACTGAATATGCTGCGATGCTTAAAAACATTTATGCTATTGCTGCCGGAATCGCGCACGGTTTAGGTTATGGCGATAATTTCCAATCGGTTATGATGAGTAACGGAATTCGTGAAATGAAGAAATTCATCAGAAAAGTACATAAAATGAAACGTAACATTAATGACTCGGCTTATTTGGGCGATTTATTGGTTACAGGATATTCCGTATTCTCCAGAAACAGAATGTTCGGAAACATGATTGGCAAAGGCTACACGGTAAAAAGTGCCATGATGGAAATGAGCATGGTTGCCGAAGGTTATTACGCAACAAAAAGTGCCTACAAACTAAATCAGGGTTACGGAGCGAAAACGCCAATTATTGATGCCGTTTACAGTATTTTATATGAAGGAAAAGATGCTAAATCTGTATTTAAGAAATTAACGGAGTCTTTGGATTAAATTTTTAAGAATATAGAACATAGAGTATAGAATAAAGATTCTTACCTATGAACATAAAAAAAGAGTCAAGACTTATTAATTTCGTCTTGACTCTTTCTTCTTTTATCTATTTTTAAAGTCTATTTTCTTTATTCTATACTCTATTTTCTCTACTTAACCATAACTCCCTCAACAAACAAAATCGGTACTTCTTCTGTCTTGTTTTCGTTGATTAGGTTTGATTTGAAAATGAATTTCTTGTCGTATAAAGTATTTCCGATGAAGAAAGTTACCATAAATTCGTTATTTAAAACCAAAAGGCTTTTCTCTATCATTTCGATTTTTACTACCGAAACAGCTGGAACTTCAACAAAAGCGTGGCGTAAAACAGATGTTTTTTTCATTTCGCCATCGATAGTTCCAAATGCTTTTGAAACCACCATAACGCTACCTAAATTAAAGTCGCTATCGTTTACAAGATAAGCGTACCACACTTTTTCCATAAAATCGTCGCTCCATTCCTGAACGGCGGCTAGAAATACGTTTTCTACTTCGGGGATTTTTATATCTTTTTTCATTGAGTCCAAAGTCATAAAGTCCAAAGTCGAAAGTCCAAAAATTGTAAAGTCAATACTATGAGACTTTCAACTTTGGACTTTCGACTTTGGACTAAAATTAAATATTTGCTTTAAATTGCTCTAAGAAACGAACATCATTTTCGTAAAACATACGAATATCACCAATCTGGTACAATAACATTGCAATACGCTCTACTCCCATTCCGAAAGCAAAACCGTTGTATTCATCAGGATTGATGTCACAATTTTTAAGAACGTTCGGGTCAACCATTCCGCAACCTCCAATTTCTAACCAGCCTGTTCCTTTTGTAATACGATAATCGGTTTCTGTTTTTAGTCCCCAATAAATATCAATTTCAGCACTTGGTTCTGTAAATGGAAAGTAAGACGGACGCAAACGGATTTTAGATTTTCCGAACATTTCTTTGGTAAAATAAAGTAATGTTTGTTTCAAATCGGCAAACGATACGTCTTTGTCAATGTATAATCCTTCAACCTGATGAAAAATACAGTGCGAACGCGATGAAATTGCTTCGTTACGAAATACACGTCCCGGAGAAATCGTACGAATTGGCGGTTTATGATTTTCCATATAACGCACCTGAACTGATGATGTATGCGTACGCAACAAAACGTCAGGATTGGTCTGAATGAAAAATGTATCCTGCATATCACGCGCCGGATGATATTCCGGTAAGTTTAATGCGGTAAAGTTATGCCAGTCATCTTCGATTTCCGGTCCTTCAGAAACGTTGAATCCAATGTTAGCAAAAATATCTATAATCTGATTTTTTACGATAGAAATAGGATGACGAGAACCAATAATTACAGGTTCTGACGATCTTGTTAAATCTCCGAAAATTCCTTTTACTTCTTCTTTACTTTCCAGTTCTTCCTGAATAACTCTTACTTTTTCTTCAGCAACGGCTTTTAAAGTATTAATTACTTGTCCAAAGTCTTTTTTCTGATCGTTCGGAATATTTTTGAACTCCGTAAAAAGTTCTTTTAACAAACCTTTACTCCCTAAATATTTAACACGGAACTGCTCTAAGGATTCTTTATTTTTATCATTAAAGGCTTTGGCTTCCTCTATATGTTGTTTTATCTTGTCTATCATTTTCCTTCAATAATTGAGGGAACAAATTTAAGAAATTTGTTCCAAGTAATGTTTAAAATTTAAAGTTTCCTTTCAAATCTAATAATCTATTTTATGAGGCTAATTTTACTTTCTATTTCTTTGACTTTTTCCAACCAAAAAATTATTCCTTGTTGATTCTTAACGATTTCTTTTTTAGAATTTGATGAAACTTTACCTAATTCTAACCAATTTTTCTGATAATCTTTGTCTTTTTCCTGCTTATTAGCTGGTTCTATTCTTGAGCGCCAAAAATCAATATTTTTAAGATATATACCTCTTAACTCATCAAAATATTCAATTAACTTTTCTTTTGAATTAGGAATATATCCTGGCCCACTACAACCACAAGAATGAAAACCAATTCCAACAGAATACAAGCTTTTAATATGCTCCCATTTTTTTAAATCATCTTTTTTTGGTGATTCAAAATCTAGTCCCATATTTGCCATTAATTCTGCACATTGCGGACACTTTGCTTCCAAAACTGATTTTTCGCCTCTTTTTATATCATTAATAAGCCTTCTCTTAAATGTCTTTCGACAGTTAAAACAAGCATAATGAGATTTATATGGCACCATTGCATATCTACACATTCTAAAATCTAAAATTACTATTCAATAAGTTTTATTTCTAAAAAATAATTTACAATTGCTTCTTTCATCAAAACAGATTGTTCACCTGCTTTTAGTGGCGGCAATTCTTCTTTTACTTTATAATGCGGCCAGCCATCTTCATCAAAATATTCGAATTCGTAAAATCCGTAAGGCTCTAACAATCGGCAAATTGCGATGTGCATTAAGTTTAATTTTTCATCTTTTTTGAATTCGCGGTGCACTTTTCCGAGTTCCTGAACTCCAATTAGGTAAATTATGGCATCTAAATCTAAATCTTCACCTTGCGAAAATTGATTTGAAAGTATATCGACGAGCTTTTCCCAACGCTCTTTTAGTTGTGTATCTCTGGACATTTTTATTTATGATTTTAGATTTTAGATTTTAGATTGCTGATTTAAAAATCTAAAATTAGCAATCTGAACTCTAAAATTAGATTTGCAAAGATACGCACTTCAAATTCAAACACCCTCAAAAAATTAAACACATAGAAACATAGATTTAACTTTGAAGAAAGTATTATTTTAAAAAAATTAGTTTTCCTCACATAGCTTAACAACAGACAACCTAAATTAAAAACCTCTGAACCTTTGTTTCTTTATTCCGCACCTTAAAAACAAATAATTCCTGTTATATTTGCGGCTCAATAAAACAAGAGAATATGAGCTTTTTAGACATGATTTTGGGAGGACTTTTGGCTTACAGTTTATACAAGGGAATTAAGAATGGTCTTTTTGTAGAAATTGCTTCTTTTGTTTCTTTGTTGTTGGGAATTTATTTAGCGATAAAATTCTCCTCCTTCATGAAAGAAATTATCATGAAACATGTTTCCTGGAATCCGAATACGATTCAGGTTACTGCTTTTTTTCTGACTTTTATTTTAGTGGTTGTTGCGGTCTATTTACTGGCTAAATTTTTAACGGGAATTGCGGATTTCGCACAATTGGGATGGCTGAATAAATTGGGCGGAGGTTTTTTTAGAATCCTGAAAACATTCTTGATTTTAAGTATAGTAATTGCTCTTTTTGAAAAAATAAATTTCAACAACCTGTTTGCCAAACAAGAAACGTTGGACAAATCTATTTTTTACAATCCGATAAAAAAAGTAGCGGCTTATGTTTATCCTACGATTGAAGGATGGTATGAAACTTTTAAAGAAAATCACAAGAAAGAGTCTGAAGAAGAAGCTTCTGAAAAGTCAAGCACTAAAGAAACTACTAAAACTGAATAATATTTGTGGCGATTAAACCCTACAGGTTTTAAAACCTGTAGGGTTTAAAGTGCGGTTTGTCAGGCTGAGCGAAGTCGAAGCCCACGTTCCAATAGGAGCGCCTTCGACTTCGCTCAGGATGACAGTAGGTTTCTAAAATAACCTTACCACTTTATTTCTAGTTTTTCTCCTTTTTTCAAAGTCACATTTTGTTTTTTATCTCCGCTAATTAAAGTTGTTTTTCCTCCAATTTTAGAAAAGATGGTAACTTTTTCCAGTTTTTTATTGTTCCAGTTCATTTCAATTTCAAATCCTCCGCGGGCGCAAATTCCTTTTACAGAACCAGTTTCCCAAGCGTCTGGTAAAGCCGGCAATAATCTGATTTCGTTTTCGTCAGACTGAACCAGCATTTCGGCAACGGCTGCAGCTCCACCAAAATTTCCATCGATTTGAAATGGCGGATGCGCGTCGAATAAATTCGGATATGTTCCTCCTCCTCTTCTTGGCGTTTCTGTTTTTTTTCCGTCCGGATCAACGTAACGAAGTAATTCTCGGAACATTTTATAGGCACGATTTCCGTCCCAAAGTCTTGCCCAAAGATTAATTCTCCAGCCTTTTGACCAGCCTGTGGTTTCGTCACCTTTTATTTCTAAAGTTTTCTTAGAAGCTTCGGCTAAATCCGGCGTTTTCTCTGGCGTAATATGATCCCCGGGAAAAAGTCCGAATAATTGCGATTGATGGCGGTGTTTCGGGTCCTCGTCATTCCAGTCAAAATACCATTCCTGTAAATTTCCTTTTTTACCAATTTGGTAAGGATGAAATTTAGAAAGCGCTGTTTCCAATTTTGCTCTAAAATCAGCATCAATATTTAATGCTTTTGAAGCTTTTATCGTTTTGTCAAAACATTCTCTAATCATTGCCAAATCTGAGGTTCCGCCATACATTGTTGCTCCTATAAATCCGTCT
The DNA here is from genome assembly GCF_004362015.1 of Flavobacterium chryseum. Classification (GTDB taxonomy): domain Bacteria; phylum Bacteroidota; class Bacteroidia; order Flavobacteriales; family Flavobacteriaceae; genus Flavobacterium. The sequence continues at coordinate 641,328 of NZ_SNWW01000001.1, read as the reverse complement.
GGTGCGATGTATTTATTTTCAGGAGAAGTTGATGGCGATGTAATTAAATTTCCGTTTTTATCTAAAACCATCCATCCTAAAAAGAATTGAGATGCGCCTTTCATAATTGGATAACCTTCAGATTTTAAGTAATTTTTATCTAGTGTAGAAATGTAATGTTCCCAAATGTGTGTACTCAGCCAAGCGCCAGATAAAGGCCAGCAAGCCCAACTTGGATCTTCTTTTCCAAATTGCCCAACTGGATTCGTCATGGCCCAAATATCGGAATTGTGTGCCGCAGCCCAACCTTGGTTTACGCCATAAAAAGTCTTAGCAGTCACTTTTCCTGTAACCGAAAGGTTTTTTATGAAACTTAATAATGGCAAATGCATTTCTGAAAGATTGGTGTTTTCGGCCAGCCAGTAATTTTCTTCCAGATTGATGTTCATGGTATAATTACTGCTCCAGGGCGGATTTAAATGCGGATTCCAAATTCCTTGTAAATTCGCCGGAACACCCAAAGTTCTTGAACTGCTTATTAATAAATATCGCCCGTAATTAAAATAGAGGATTTCCAAATTTTTATCTTCTTTTCCGTCAGCATATCGCAATAAACGCTCGTCTGTTGCAACGTCTGGAGCCGTTGTTTTTCCTAAATCTAAAGTTACTCTGTTGTAATATTTCTGATAATCGGCAATGTGAGCCTCTTTTAATTTATCGAATGGTTTTGCAAAAGCTTTATTCAGATTTTGCAATGCAATTGACACGTCATCCAAGCCTTCGGTTGCCGGGTTTTTGTCAAATCCATTAAAACTTGTAGCAACAGATACATAAACATAAGCTTCGGTTGCATTTTTTAACGTTAAAGCAGCTCTGGAACTTGTAACTTGTCCGTCTGTTTTATTGATTTGGATTAAAGTTGTAAATCTTGTTCCTCTTTCTTTTACTTGTAGGTATTTTGGTAAAACTGCATATCCTGTGTTTTCATGAATTGGTGCAACACCAGTCATAACCAGAATATTATTTCTTACTTCAGTATTTGACTTTAGTAAACTCCTTAAATTAATGTCAAAATTCAAACCACCTTTTATACTGCTTGTCAATTTGATTACCATAATCTGGTCTGGTGCCGAAACAAAATATTCACGGGTAAATTTTACACCGTTCATTTCATAACTCACCTTTGAGATTGCGTTCGAAATATCCAGTTCTCTATGGTAATGGACGGCTTTTCCTTTCTCAGAATTATTGATTTCCAACGTTCCTAAAGGAGAAAATGATTCTGAGTTTTTACCTTCAATTTTTTTGTTTAATTCGTCGGCTAGTTTGTAGTTTTCGTTTTTAAGTGCTTCGCGAATTGCCGGAATGTTTTTGTACGCTTCCGGATTCATGTTGGCATTTACAGGTTCGCCAGACCAAAGTGTGGCATCGTTCAAATAAATTTTATCTGAATTCGCTCCGCCAAAAACGGTTGCTCCCATTTTTCCGTTTCCTAAAACCAGACTTTCTTCAAAAAATTCTGCCGGTTGATTGTACCATAAAACATGACTGGATTGTGCTGACATGTTTAAGCAGGAAAAGGTGAAGATTAAAATGGCAACTATTTTTTTGATGACGTTTGATTTCATGAATTATTCTTTTTTATGATATCCTAACAGGTTTTAAAAACCTGTTAGGTATTATTATTTTTAAGTAATATCGACATCTTAAATTTTATACCTAACAGGTTTTGGAAACCTGTTAGGATATTGAAACCCAATTTGCACGCGTGAGGGATAGAAGCTGGCTACCGAAGTAGCGCGTATAGCCCGACCGTATTTGCGAAAGGCGCTCATCAGCGGTTTGTTTCATAGCGCCTTTTGTAAATGCGGTCACGCCCTGATTATCATTTTCATGAACAAATTAAATTTTTCACAATTTACTTTTTACTTTTCACAAACGAAGATTATTTACTCACTTTGTAAATTTCATTTGTCGTAATCATTTCCCAATTATCAGTTCTAAATGGAGATGCTGGGAATTTTTCTTTGTTGAAAAGATTAATTTCAGTATCATCATCTGCCCAACCGTAATGAACGGCTACGGGATTTTTTACATTTTCGCTTGAAACTATGATTTTGTTGTTTTTGATTATCGCTTTCGCGGAATGAAAAACTTTGTCGGCGCCTGCAATTTCGAATCCTTTTACGTTTTCTGAATTATCTGAAGTTGATAATCCTGAACCGATATTATCGAAAGTCAGAATGATTTCGTTTCCTATTATTTCCTGAGATTTAAAAGTTGGTCCGCTATAGATTTGTTTTTTGCCATACACATTGTTTAATGCAATTGCTGCTAAACGTAATCCGACATCTTGTTTGTTGGTTGGATGAATGTCTTTTGCATTACCAATATCGGTGGTTACAACCATTCCGGTATTTTTTAATTTCAACGTTTCTAATTGCGCTTCACGAAGTTCTGCCCAACGGCTTCCGACTTTACTATTGCCTTTGAATTCATCAAAAGTTGATAATTGAACGAAGTAGAAAGGAAAATCGCCTTGCTTAAATTTTGTTCTCCAATCTGTAATCATTAATGGAAATGCTTTTTTGTATTGTTTTGCTCGCCAGACATTAGCTTCGCCCTGATACCATAAAACGCCCTGAAACGCATACGGAACTAACGGATTTACCATTGCGTTGTACAACAATGATGGGTAACTGTTTGGTGAAACGGCTATTTTGACCTGAACGACATTAAATTTCCAAAGTCCGTCGAGTGGTAAAGTTGAATTTTTGAATTGAATTTTTAGATCGGCCGGATCTCCATAAATTCCTCCGCCGCCTGAATAATCTGCAATTCGAACTGAGATTACATTTTTACCTTCTTTTAAAACTCCGGCTGGAATTTTATAAACTCGTAGTGCTTCCCAAATTTTATTGGTTCCAACTTCAACGCCATTTACATACGTTATATCTTCGTCGTCTACTTTTGAAAGATGTAAAGTGGCTTCGCTTTTAGCTTGTTCGGCAGTTACAGTAATTGTTTTTCGCATCCAGACTACGCCATCAATATTGCCGATTTGTTGGTTTTCCCATAAAGATGGAACTTTTATTTCCGGCCAGTTTTTATCATCAAAATTGAAATCTTTAAATTGGTTTTCATTTTCCATGGAAACATCAAAACCCTGAATTTTTTTGATGTTGTCTAAAACTGATTTTTTATAGACTTCAAAAACCGCATCCATATCAACCTGAGGAACATCGGCAATCATAGCTTTAAAGTCATCGCTTTTTTCGAAAGCTTCGCGGCTTGTCCAGGTTTCTACATTGGTTCCGCCCCAGGAAGTATTAATGATTCCGATTGGAATTTTTAACTGGGCATATAATTTTTTAGCAAAAAAGAAACCCGCTGCTGTAAAATCGCGAATATTTTCTTTGTTGGCAACAGCCCATTTTCCGGCTTTTAAATCTTCTTTTGGCGTTCCGCTTAAATCTTGTGCAACTCCAAAGTGACGAATCATTGGATAATTTGAATCGGCCATTTCTTTTTCAGCATTCATGACTTTATACATCTGAAATTCCATATTCGATTGTCCACTGCAAATCCAGACTTCGCCAACCAAAACATCTTTGATAATGATTTTATTTTTTCCTGTAATCGATAATTCAAAAGGTCCGCCTGCTTTTTCTGCAGACAGTTTTATCATCCATTTTCCGTTTTTATCGGCTTGAATGGTTTTGGTTTGTTTGTTAAAATGAACTTCTACTTTTTCATTTGCATCTGCCCAACCCCAAACCGGAATTTCTTTGTTGCGCTGCAACACCATTCCGTCAGAAAATATTAAAGGTAATCTTACATTAGCATTTGTTATTATGCTGAATATCAAAAAAATAAAAATTATATTTTTCTTCATTGTGTTGTTTTTAAACCACATAAGTGATATAAGAAAATTTAAGTTTTGGATGTGGTCTTTGCTTATGTTTTCTTATATCACTTATAGGGTGAATATTATATTTTTATTGTAGACCTTCTTTCAAAGCGGTTAAAGCCTGTGTATCAAAGACGGTATTATTGCTTCTGTTAAAGATTCCGAAACCTTTATCATTTAGACTTCCTTCATCCCAATAAAAAGGTAATAATCCGTTTGCTTTGTCGGTTTTTACCACTGTTTTTAAATAATAAGCTCTTGAAGCCAGATGTAAAGTTAAAGCATCGCCGGTTAAAGTGGTTCTTCTGATTGCTCCAAACTCTCCTAACAGCACCGGAATTCCTTTATCGACAAATTGGGTTTTCATTAATTTGAAGTTTTTCTCTAAATCGGCTTCTTCTCCATAACTTGCATTACGATCAAGTTCTGTTGTCGAATGATAATTGGCACCCCAATAGTAGAACATTTTTCCCCAAGATTCATCTTTGGTTAAACCGCCAAAATTCCAGGGTGCGTAATAATGTACTTCTACCATCATTCGGTTTGTTACTTTATCAGTTGGTAAAGTCAACATTAACTTGTTTGTTTTTTCGATATCTGTTGTTGGTCCCTGAACTACTAAAGTACGGTATGCATTTTTACCTCCTGTTGAACGAACGGCATCGATAAAAGTTTGGTGATAGGAAGTTAAAATGGCCATTTGAGCTGCATCTTCAACTGCTGGTTCGTTGGCACTTGCAAAAAGTAAATGCTCGTCAAATCCGCGTAATTGCGTTGCGATTTGTTCCCAAAAAGCTTTTTGTTTAGCGTTGTTTTCTACTTTTTTGGCTTCGGTAATATTATTTTCGAGCCAGCCGCCGTCCCAGTGAATGTTTACGACTACGTACATATCATTGTCAACGCAATATTGCACGACTTCTTTTACTCTGTTCAGCCAATCTGCTTTTATTTTGGCTGTAGCCGAATTTTCAAGATACTGATTCCATGAACACGGAATTCTGATCGCATTAAATCCATTTGCTTTAACGGCATCAATTAAGGCTTTCGTTACTTTTGGATTTCCCCAGGCCGTTTCGCCGCCTGTTGCTTCTAAAGTATTTCCGATATTCCAGCCTAATTTTATTTTTGCTGCTAATTGTACTGCTGTGCTTGACATTCCGCTTGCATCAGCCGGAATTGGGTTTGTGTTGTAACTTGGATATAAACCGGCAACAACAACTTTTTGTTCTTGTTTTTCTTCTTCTTTATCTGAACTGCAAGCCGAAATACTTAGAAAAGAAAAGCATAAAATAGTACTAAACAGGTAATGTTTTATTTTATCATTCATTTGATTTGATTTTTACAATTAATTATGTGGTTCTTATTACTTAAAAACATTAAATGCATGCTGAATATTTCATCTGATTAGTTAGAATTTTAACTAATAAAAGCCACACAATTAATGTAAAATCTATTCTTACTTGATCGTTACGGCAATTTCTTTTTTGATATCTCTTGAAGAATTACCTACTTTCAAAGTATATTTTCCTGGCTCAACTGTCCATTTTTTAGCAGCAACATCGTAATACGCTAATTCTTTTACCGGAACCTGAATCGTCACCGTTTCTGAACTTCCAGCTTTTACCAGTACTTTTTTGAATCCTTTTAGTTCTTTCGCGGCACGTGTAACTTTTGAGTCTGACTTCGAAGTATATAATTGTACAACTTCTTTTCCATCTACTTTTCCGGTGTTTTTAACTTCAACAGAAACTTCAATTGTTTCATTTGCTGCATAAGAAGTTTTATCTGCTTTTGCATTTTCGAAAGCGAAAGTGGTGTATGATAATCCGTATCCGAAAGGAAATAACGGTTCGATATTTTTAGTGTCAAACCAACGGTATCCTACCAAAATTCCTTCAGCATAATTTACTGTTTTTCCTCCAGGGAAACTGTTTGTAGCATGCGCAGGAGAATCGTTAATTTGTTTCGGCATTGTCCAGGGTAATTTTCCTGACGGATTTACTTTTCCTAATAGTACATCGGCCAAAGCATTTCCTCCTTCAGAACCATTAAACCATGTCCATACTACTGCTGAACTTTTTTTGCTGATATTTTCAATTTCAAAAGGTGCTCCGGCAACAAAAACAACAATTGTTCTTGGGTTAACGGCTAATACTTTCTGAATTAATTCTTCTTGCCCAAATGGTAATTTTAAGTTTCTACGATCTGAAGCTTCTGTTTCGTAATCACGGTTTGAACCTGCAAATATGATCGCAACATCAGATTTTTTAGCAGCTTCTACCGCTTCTAATACTTTTGCCGGATCTAACTGATCGATTGTTACAGGACCATTTGATGTTATATTTCCTAAATTTCCTTTGTTTTTTTCATCATAACGCTCTAAATATCCTTCAGCATAATTGATTTTTATTGATGACGGCAATCTGTTTTTCAATCCTTCAAGCGGTGTAACTTCTCTTTTTGTTTTTACTCCAGCACCAAATCCGCCAAGCGCATTTTTCTTCGTTGCATTGTTACCAATTACAGCTATCGATTTAACTCCGTCTAATTTTAATGGTAATGCATTGTTATCATTTTTCAATAAAACGATATCTTCTGCTGCAATTTTATAAGCGTCCTGGTAATGTGCTTCTGTTGCAATGCTTCCTTTTACACGGTCTTTTCCGCCCATTGCTTTTACCTGAAACAAAGTGCGTAAAATTCTTTTTACGTGTTTGTCTAATTCTGCTTCTGAAATTTCTTTGTTCTTAGCTGCAGCGATTAATTTATCGGCAAGAAAAAATTCATTGAATGGTTTTGGAGTTCCCATTTCAATATCCAATCCGCTTTGTAAAGATTTTACTGTCGAGTGAACGGCAGCCCAATCTGAAACTACAACGCCTTTAAATCCCCATTCGTCACGAAGGATTTTGTTCAGCATATAATCGTTCTCGCATAAATATTCTCCTCTAAATTTATTGTAAGCTCCCATGACACTGTAAGCATGTGCTTCTTTTATCGAAGCTTCGAATGCCGGAAGATAGATTTCACGAAGTGTACGTTCGTCCATTCGCACATCAATAAAATCACGATTTGTTTCCTGATTATTTGCTGCAAAGTGCTTTACACAAGCCATAACATCGTTATCCTGTAAACCAACAATTAACGGCACTGCAATTTTTTTGTTCAAAAACGGGTCTTCAGACATATATTCATATGTTCTTCCTCCAAGTGGCGTTCTAACAATATTTATGGCTGGTGAAAGCAACATATCTTTATCTCTGGCACGTAATTCCTGCCCAACACTGTTTCCAAAAGTATACGCCATTTCCGTATTCCACGTTGCAGCTAAACCTCCACCGGCTGGGTAATAGGTTGCGAAATCATCTTTTAATCCTGCCGGAGCCCAGTTGTCGCGCGAAATTTCTTCACGAACTCCAAGTGGTCCGTCGGCCATTTTTAGTTCCGGAATACCCAAACGTTTTACACCTCCACTGGTAAACATACTGTTACCGTGCAGCATTCCGATTTTTTCTTCTAATGTCATTTGAGCAACCAACTTGTCGATTTCTGCATCAAACTCAGATCCGATTTCTTTTCCCTGGTGCTCTTCTGTTTGTGCCGAATCAGAATCTGCTGTTTTTACATCGTTTTTACAAGAAGCAAATGCTAAAAACGCAAATACTGCTGACAGGCATATAATTTTATTTTTCATGCTTAATAAATTTATTTTAGTTTTTTGAATAGTTTTATTTAAAGAATTATTGCTTTACAAAATTGAACAATACAACGTCATTTTCATTGATCTTATAGTCTTTGCTAAAAGTTCCGTTGGCATTAATCGTTACTTTTTCTGATGCGATCAAAGCGCCATTGTTTTTTTCTTTTATCTTTTTAACCTGCTCACGTGTTAGTTGACTTGGTTTGCCCAAAGCAAGATAATCGGCGTAAGCGTCATTTACTTTATAACCTACTTTATAGATTTCTAAGGTGTATTTTCCTTTTTGTAAACCGTCGACTTGAATTTTTAAATTTCCTTTTGGTTTAGATGGTAAATCTTTTATATAATACGATTGATTATTAACTGAATCTCCGGGATGCGTATTGGTGAAATCCCAAAACAATAACTGAACATCTCCTTTTGCATTTTTAGTTGCCCATGAAGAAGTGTCTTCGTTTTGAAGTTCTATTTCGCCTAATTTATTCAGAAAAGCATACGAGAAATAAGCCGGTTTTTTAATTCCCTGCGTATTCAATAATCCGAAACCTCCGTGAAAAGGTGTAAATCTTGGGCCCGGTTCTTCGAAAATATCGGTAAAAACCCAATACGACATTGAGTTCGCTGCATTACCAACTTGTTTTAGTTTTTGAAGAATATAAGCAGCCGAATGGTAACTGTCGTGAACCGGATCTGCCGGCGTATAGGACGAGCTCCATTCTGTATAATGTAATTCTAATTTTGGCTTAGCCGAATTTGTAATTTGTTGGCGTGAGTTGATGACATCGCCACTTACACTTGAATCATCCTTATTTAAAACCGTTCCTGTAGTTCCAAATTCATCGAGAAATCCTTGTTTTACGCCGTAAGTATGTGTTGAAATAAAATCTAACGGAACATTGTTTTTAACACAAAAATCTATTGTTTCCGGAACCCACGCTGCTCCGGCAGATGCCGGACCTCCTACTTTATAAGCTGGATTTACACTTTTTATGCCGCGTGCTGCATATTCGTAAAGTTTGAAATATTCGGCCTGAGTTCCTGTCCAGAAACCTGGCGTTAAATTAGGTTCGTTCCAAACTTCAAAATACCATGTTTTTACTTCTTCGTCTCCGTAACGTTCTTTAAAATGTTGTGTTAGGTTTCGAATTAAATCTTCCCATTTTTTATAATCTTTTGGAGGCGTAACATTTCCTTTCCACCAAAAAATAGTCTGATTTCCGCTTGCCAATGCATTGGGCATAAAACCTAATTCTACAAAAGGTTTCATTTTGATACTTATTAGAAAATCATATAAGGCATCAATATATTGGTAATTGTATTCCGGATTTCCTTTTGAATCTTCTCTGTAAACCGCCATATCATCAGACAATAAACCGTGCATTCTGATGTATTTAAAATCGCATTCGTTTTTGGTCATTACCAATTGCTGCTGCCAGTCGGCGCGTAAACCTTCGTTTGCTCTTCCTGCACCAATGCATTCTTTGAACATGGTGTTCAGTTTTCCTGCAGTTTTGTTGTAATCGACTTTAATGGTTCTGTCTGAATTATTATTTTGTCCGATCAATTTGACATTGATTAGAGAAAGCAAAATAAATAGTATCGTTAGATTTTTTTTCATTGTAATTATTTCACTGTTATTTTTTTGTTCAGAAGAATGTTATCCGAAGCGCTTCCTATCTGAATTTCAATTATATTATTTTCTAATTCAAATTGTTGTTTTGCTGTATTCCAATATTCTAAACCTTTTGCTTTTAAAGCCAAAGAAACATTTTTCGTTTCTCCCGCTTTGAAGAAAACTCTTTGAAATGCTTTCAATTCTTTTTCAGGACGTTCTATTTTTGAATTTAATTGTTTTACGTATAACTGAATGACTTCGTCTCCGTCTTTATTCCCAGTATTGGTAACTGAAACGGTAACTTTTACTTCGCCATTTTTGCCAATAGTTTCTGAGTTTGTTTCAATTGAATTGTATTTGAAAGTCGTATAACTTAATCCGTGTCCAAAAGCATATAAAGGTTTTCCTTTGAAATACATATAGGTTCTGCCATTTCGAATGTTATAATCTAATAAATACGGCAAATCTGTAATATCCTTGACCCATGTTTGCGTTAAACGTCCGGCGGGATTATAATCTCCAAATAAAACATCGGCTAGAGCAGTTCCGGTTTCCTGACTGTTTTGGGTCATGTGCACAATTGCCGGCACGTGTTCTTGTGTCCAGTTTATAGCGTAGGGAAAACTGCTAATTAAAGCTACAACTGTTTTAGGATTGGCCTGATAAACGACTTTTATTAAATCTTCCTGTTCTAAAGTCAGCGATTGCCGATCGACAGCTTCTTTTCCTTCACTCGGAACGGGACAATTTGCCCAACCTGCATTACAAACCGGATGATTTCCCACAATTACAATTACAGCATCTGCTTTTTTAGCAATTTTCGCTGCATTGCCGTCTATGTTATTTTTGGCATAAAGGATTTCTACATTGTTGCCTAACTTATTTTTAATTCCCTGCAAAGGTGTAATAACATACGGTGGCGTTCCACTGTACCAGTCTAAAAGCACTTCGTCAGCGCGAAGTCCGATTACGGCAATTGTTTTTAGTTTTTCTTTTTGTAAAGGCAATAATCCAGTATCATTTTTAAGCAATACAATAGATTTTTGAGTTGCTTCTAAAGCGATTTTTTTATGTGCTTCGGTTTTCCACGGATCAATCGTATCTTTTCCCGTTCCGATTTTCGCATACGGATTATCTTCTGAAACATCCAACATTCCCAGTTGAATCATTACCCGATAATCGCCACGAATAACGGCATCAATATCTTTTTCCTTTAAATAGCCGTGCGAAAGTGCTCCATAAATTGCTTCTGTATATTCATCCAAAAACTGATTGATTCCTGCTTTTATCGCTGCAGCAGCTCCAAGATATTTATCTGCGTAATATTTATGATCTGAAAGCAACAATTTGAATGCGCCGCCATCGGTACAAATAATTCCGTTTTGGCCCCATTCTTTTTGTGTAATGTTTTTCAGCATCGGATGTACCATTGCCGGAATTCCGTTTACTTTATTGTAGGCTGCCATGTAGGCGCGCGATCCTCCTTCTACAACGCCCATTTGAAAAGGCAAAGCATAATATTCTCTCCAAAGTCTTTCATCAAAATCAGATGAAGTATAGGTTCTGCCGTCTTCATTACTGTTGGCCAGAAAGTGTTTCATTAACGAAGCCGTTTGCCAATATTTCGAATTATTTCCCTGCAGTCCTTTTACGAAAGCAACGGTCATTGTTCCGTTAAAAAAAGCATCTTCTCCGTAACTTTCTTCGGTACGACCCCAACGCGAATCTCTTGCAATATCTGCATTTGGAGCCCTAACGACTAAGCCTCCACGATTGTATTTTTGAAAAGCATAACGTGTTTCATAACCTTCAACCTGTGCTACTTTCTGCAATAGATCAACATCCCAGGTTTCTCCCAAACCGTAAGCCTGAGGAAAAGTAGTGGTTGTTAATGGTGGTTTATTTTTTCCGCCCCATTCTCCCGGTCCGCCAAGTGCCAAACCGTGCAATCCTTCTACATGACCTGTTCCTGTAACACCTAATCTTTTTATCGACGGATTTGTGCTTAAGGCCTGAACCTTTTCATCAAGCGTCATTAACGACAACAAATTATCAATACGCTTTTCAGTATCTAATTTAGGATCCTGAAAAGGATATTGCTTTTGCTGTGACATTACCAAATTGATGGACAAAAGAAAGACGATATGCAGAATGAGGTTTTTCATTTAAAAAATTTGTGGTTATTTAACCCGAAGGTTTATAATTTTTAAATCTAATCGTTCCGTTAAATAAACCCGACAGGTTTTAATAACCTGTCGGGTTTGACAATCTATATCTATAATTTTTTAAATCTAATTGCTGTTCCGCCAGCACCGCCTAAATGTAATTTTAATGAATCTGAAGCTTTAACTGTTTTCTTAGAAATTGCAATTGCAGACGGATTGTGTGTTTCATCAGTTCCTTCTGCATCAGCATAAATCTGAGCTTCATAAGTTGCATTTGGATCTAAGAATGACAATGAAACATTTACGTCTCTTGCGTTTTCGTTTGTAATTGTTCCTAAATACCAGTCTGCGCTGTTTCTGTCTTTACGAACGGTTGTGATATATTGTCCAATTGCTCCTTCTAATACTTTAGTATCTTCCCAATCTGTTGGAACATCTTTTAAGAATTGCAAAGCTGGTTTTCCTTCGTAGTTTTCAGGAAGATCTGCCATCATCTGGATTGGTGCATAAATCGTAACGTACAACGCCAATTGTTGCGCTGCTGTTCCGTGCACTCTTTTTCCTGGGAAACCTTGTTTTACCTCAACATCAAAAATTCCGGGTGTAAAATCCATTGGTCCAGAAAGCAATCTTGTAAACGGAATAATCGTTAAGTGATTTGGCGGATTTCCTTCGCTCCAGGCGTTGTATTCTTGTCCACGTGCTGCTTCTCTTGAAACCATGTTTGGGAAAGTTCTGCGCTCTCCCGTATCTTTTATTGATTCGTGATATAATACGGCTAAGTCGTATTGCGCTGCTTTTTCAAGAATATATCTGAAATAATTTACTCCAAATTGTCCGAAGTGATTTTCTTTCATATTCAATTTAGAACCTACGTGACCAATTTTAACCGAATGCATTCCCAGTTTTTTGTATAAGGCAAAACCTTCGTCTACTTCTTTTAAGTAATTAATTAAGTTTGAACCTGTTTCATGATAACCAATAAGTGCTACGCCTTTTTTGTTTCCGTACTCCACTACTTTTTCAAAATCGAAATTGTCTGCGCTTTTTGTGAAACTGAACATGTGCATGTGGTTTTCATACCAAGCCGGTGTCCAGCCTTTGTTCCACCCTTCGATCAACAAATGATGAAATCCTTCTTTTGCCGTAAAATCAATATATTCTTCGGCATGTTTGGTTGTTGCGCCTTGTTTGTCGCTTTCCCAAAAAGTATATTTCCCAATATGCATTCCCCACCAGATTCCGAAATATTTGTACGGTTTGAAATAACTTGTATTTTTTAATTTGTTTGGATCATTCAGATTCAAAATCAAATAAGACGTAATTAATTCTGATGGATTTTCTCCAATTTGAATCGTTCTCCATGAAGAAGTAAAGGTATCTTTTACACGCACTTTTACACCATCTGACCACGGCACTAAATCTGATTTTAGTTGTGTTCCTATTGTGTTTACTAAAGTCATACTTGCAAAATCTTTCAAATTGGCTTCATGAAAACTCAATGCTAATCCGCTTTTGCTTTCGATTGTTAGTGGTGTCAAAACGGTATCTAAAGTGCTAACCTGAGCATCTTTAAAAAGATATTCGTCACGGTTTTCTCTGTTGGCCGGAATCCACCATGCTTTTCCATCTTCTTTTAGGTTAAAAGTCGTTTTTTCATCCATAATGAAAATACTGTCTTTTACATTTTGTTTTGGATAGACATATCTAAAAGCAACTCCATCATCAAACGCACGAAATTGGATTTCAAGCTTACGTTTGTTTTTTCCTTTTTGCTGTAATTGAACCGATAATTGGTTGTAGTGATTTCTGATGTTTTTCTTTTCTCCCCAAACTTGTTCCCAGGTTTCATCAAAAGTCGAATTTTTTACGCTTTTGATTTCGAAATCAGTGCTTAAACTTTCATTTCCTTTTAATAAAAATCCCATGTCTGATGGTGTAATCACTTCGGTTTTTCCGTGTGAAACAGCATATTTTGGTGCATTTTTTACTAACTCGAATTTGATTTTATTTTGCCCGTTTGGCGAAGCCAATTCGTAAGCATTTTTATTTTTCTGGCTGTAACCAATCGTAATTGAAAGTAAAACAGCGGAGAGTATTATGTTATTTTTCATGATATTTTTTTTGAATCATCTTAAATAAATCGGATGACGCGCTCAACCTCATCCGATTTAAAACTAAACTAAAACTAAACTAATTTTTATTTATTGGGTTCAATATTTTAAACACATAGAGACATAGATTTTGTAGACTTAAAATAGGCGTTTCACTTGCATTAACTCACATAGCTATGTGTAAAAGCGTGCTTTTTTGATTACTCTTTATAAGTTCACTACATCCTATGTTTCTATGTGTTTATTTTTTTTCTCGCAGATTTTGCAGATTCAGCAAATTTTTAATTTTTAATTCTCAATTTTTAATTCTTTTCCCACTCTGTTTTGAAAGTGGTTTTTCCGTTTAATGGGTTTGTAGTTACATCAAAATTGTTTCCGTTTTTGGTAACTTTAATTTCTTGTACTGCTGTATCATTTGGCAAAAATACTTTGGCTGTCGCCGAAGTTGTATTGTCGCTTGCATATACTTTTAGCGTTAATTTACTCCAGTCCATATCTTTTGTAGATTGTGCCAAAGCGATGTGAGGTAATGCAGTTCCGTCTTTTACTAACACTACAATTGGCACTTCGCCCGCTTTGATTTTATGCCATCCAGATTGGTACACTTTTTTAGTTTGGTAATCGATCCAGGTTCCTTCCGGAAGGTAAACATCTCTTTCTGTTACTTCTTCAAAAAGTGGTGCAACTAAAATACTTGATCCAAATAAATATTCATTATCTACTAACCAGGCTCCCGGATCATTTGGATATTCTACAAATAATGCACGCATCATTGGTAATCCTTTTTGAGAACTTTCTTTGGCCTGAGCGTAGATATATGGCATTAATTCGTAACGCATATTATCTGCTTTTCTAAATCCTTCTAAGAAATCTTTGCTGTACAACCAAGGTTCACGCGGAGGCTCTCCGTGGCTTCTTACATGTGACGTGAACATTCCGAATGGTGCCCATCTTCTGTATAAATTCTCCGGTGATTTTGTTGCAAATCCTCCTACGTCATGACTCCAGAAACTGAATCCGCTTAATCCTAATGAAAGGCCGCCACGTAATTCTGCCGACATTGCACCGTTTGTCGTTTCGGCATCTCCACCCCAATGTAAAGGGTAACGTTGTGAACCTGCCCAAGTACTTCTGGCCCAGATTAAAGTGTATCCTTTTTCTTTCTGTGTAATTTCAGCAACTGCTTTATTGTATCGTAACGGGTATAAATTGTGTTCGTAAAAACCGGTTCTTCCTGAATGGTAAATTCCGTCTGGCGGTGCTGCTTCTCCAAAATCAACTTTGAAAACCGCTACGCCCTGATCGAATAAATGTTTCAGTTTTGCCTGATACCATGTTACGGTTTCCGGATTTGAGAAATCAAGAACGGCATCTTCGTACGGAAGGTTTCCTTTGCGGTCTCTTACGGCTAAGTTTTTATCCATGATTTCATTAAACAACGTATTCTTTGGTGAGAAATAAGGCAATTGCCATAAACAAACCTGAAAACCATCTTTCTTTAAATCGGTCATCATTTTTTGTGCATCGGGGAAACGGGCTTTTGCAAACTCGTAATTGTTTCTCCAGTCTACATCAAACCAACCTGTATCAAAGTGAATAACATCTGTTGGAATTTTATATTTACGTAAATCTCTTGCTACGTCGCGTCCTTCTTTTTCAGAGAAATACGTAATACGGCTCATCCAGAAACCAAATGACCAAAGTGGCGGCATTGCAGCTTTTCCGGTTAAATTTGTGTATTGGTCTAAAACGTCTTTTGGTTCTCCAATAAAGAAAAACAAATCGGCTTCGTCGTCTCCAATGTACATTTCGTTGGCACTTGAATAATATCTTCCAAAGTCAACTGTAATTGGTGTAGAATGGTGCATAAAAACTCCGTAACCGCGGCTGCTCATGTAAAACGGAATTGGTTTGTACATGGTTTCATTCTGAATTCCGTTGGCATCATCTGCCCATAACACTACTTTTTGTCCGCGTTTGTTGAATTGTGTGAAAGATTCT
The DNA here is from genome assembly GCF_004362015.1 of Flavobacterium chryseum. Classification (GTDB taxonomy): domain Bacteria; phylum Bacteroidota; class Bacteroidia; order Flavobacteriales; family Flavobacteriaceae; genus Flavobacterium. The sequence goes on along the minus strand of NZ_SNWW01000001.1, from coordinate 625,844 downwards.
CCACAACCAAATATTTTTTCGTCTGGTTCTAAGCTAAAAGCGGCTCCCATACTTTTTGAATAATCGCTGTTTCTGCGAACGTACGAGAATGGAAGTGTTGGTGTATAGGTATTTTTAAAATCGGTATCGTGAAGTGTACTGGTCAGTAGTTTTCCTTTTTCATCGTAGATTTTTACGTGCCAAGGTTTTACCAGAATTTCTACAACTCCGTGCTTGCTTGTGTATTTGTGACCACCTTCAATTTTAGAATATTTCCATAATTCAGGGTGATTTGGCGCAACGCCGTCAACTAGCATTAAAGATTCTTTTTGGGGATGAAACTGTGGCCCTGAAGTGGTTTTGATTCGGATTGTTCTATCAGAAATAAACTGAATCTCAAATGGCAACAATGGCGAAGCTTCGTATTCTGTCGTCGGGAATTCGTTTGCAGGAACAGAGTCCGGCTTCATCATCATATTGTTGAAAGCCTGACGTGTTTTATAATTATATCTCAAATATTTTATTGTCCCTTTTCCTGTAGCAGGATCAAAAGCTGCAAGTTCATCGGCAAAATAAAACGTGTTCAGGTAATTCTGAAAATCTTTGCTGATATCTATCGGAGCATTAAGCACATCTGCGTTCTGAATTTGTGCTGCTGCTTTTGGCGAAAGCAACAATCCAAAACCCATGAATAGAGATAAGGAGGCTATCTGTATTTTTTTCATTGTGTGGTTTTTAAGTTTGTTTATTTGTGGTTATTCTGCTGTAATTACAATTGTGGCTTGTTTTAATCCGTTTGCTTTTGCGGTCAATTCGAGTCTTCCGGTTTTATCGCCGGACTGAACAATGACTAAACATTTTCCGCTAAGGGCTGTATGTTTTAAACCTTTGTATGATTCATGACTTACCGGATCTCCGCTGCAAACGCCTACGATTTTTCCATTTCCTTTTAAAGAGAAGTTGATTTCGTTATTGGCATTTGGCGCTAAAGTTCCTTTGTCGTCTAAAATATCAACAGTTACAAATGATAAATCATTTTCATCTGCTTTGATTGTACTTCTGTCTGCTGTTAGTTTTAATTGTGATGGATTTCCGGCTGTTTTAATTTCGGTTTCGAGCACTGTTTTTCCGTTTTTACGGGAAACAGCTTTTAGTGTTCCTGGCTGAAAAGGAACTTTCCACATTACGTGCAAGTCGTCTCCTTTTTTACTGCGAACTCCAACTGATTTTCCGTTAAGGAAAAGTTCAACCTCATCTGCATTATTGTAATAGGCCCAAACATCTACGGTTTGTCCGGCTTTCCAGTTCCAGTGTGGAAAAAGATGCAGCACAGTTTTATCCGTCCATTCACTTTGATACATATAATAAACGTCTTTGGGGAAACCGGCCAAATCTACAATTCCGAAATACGAACTTACTGACGGCCATTCATAAGGAGTTGGTTCTCCGATATAATCGAAACCTGTCCAGATGTACATTCCTGAAAGAAAATCATGTTTTTTAATCACTTTCCAAGTGGCTTCGTGTGTAGAACCCCAAGGTGCCTGAACCTGATCGTAAGCTGAAACGGTATTGCCCGGATTTCCTTCTGTAAATTTAAGATCCCATCTTACAGGCCATTTTTTTATGGAGTCTGAAGTAGCATCATAATAACCACGCGTTTCTAAAGCCGAGGTTGTTTCGGTTGCGATGAAAGGTATCCCGGAGAAATTCTTTTTATGATATTCATACGTTTGATGTGCATAATTGTAGCCAATAATATCTAATACACCAGAAGCTGCGATTTTATTGTATTGAACTGCTGCTTTATCAAACTGTAAATTAATACCATCCAGATTCATGTTTACCGGCGGATTCATCGCTGCTGTAATCGGACGCGTTTTATCGTACTGACGTGTAATTGCAGCTAATTCTTTTGCAATCGCAACGCCATTTTCGTTCCATTGTTCGGGAATTTCATTTCCAATACTCCACATAAAAATACTTGGGTGATTGCGGTCGCGAAGCAATTGATCGATTAGATCTTTTTTGTGCCACTTGTCCCAATCATTTCCGTAGTCGTATTTGGTTTTGGTTTGTTTCCACATGTCGAATGCTTCATCCATGACAATGAAACCCATTTTATCACAAAGATCTAAAAGTTCCGGAGCGGGCGGATTGTGTGTGGTTCTGATTCCGTTTACGCCCATTTCTTTCAGAATTTCTAACTGACGTTCGATCGCACGCGTGTTAATCGCAGCACCTAACGCACCTAAATCGTGGTGTAAACAAACTCCTTTTATTTTTACTTGTTTTCCGTTTAAGATGAAACCTTTGTCAGTATCAAATTTAAAATCTCTGATTCCAAAACTGGTTTTGTATTGATCTACAATTTTATCATCTACTGAAATTTCGGTAACTGAAATATACAGTTCCGGTTTTTCTACAGACCATAAAATTGGAGTTTCAACCTGAGCAGCTTGTTTTATGGTTTGATTGGCATTGGCACTGATCGTTATATCTTGCGTAACAGATGTTACTTTTATATCTTCTTTAAAAATAGTTGTTGTTACTGTTGCTTTTTTTGAAACTGAGTTTTGATTTTGAATGGTAGTTTCAAAATTAACTGAAGCTTTTTCGGCAGTAACTTTTGGGGTTGTAATGTAAGTTCCCCATTGTGCAACGTGCAATTTGTCGGTAGTTTGAATCCAGACATTTCTAAAAATTCCTGAACCTGAATACCAACGTGAGTTTGGTTGTTTTGAATTGTCAACCTTTACAATTATTTCGTTGTTTTTGTCTCCGTAATTTAGATAGGGAGAAATCTCGTATTGAAAACCTATATATCCGTTCGGACGTTTTCCTAAATAATGTCCGTTTACCCAAACTTCACTGTTTTTGTAAACACCATCAAAGGCAATTGTTATTGTTTTATTTATATCTTCAGAAGCTATTTTGAATGTTTTTTTATACCATCCTAAACCTCCGTTAAGCGATCCTCCACCATATCCTGCAGGGCTTTTTTCATCAAATTTTCCTTCGATACTCCAATCATGCGGAACATTTAAGGTTCTCCATTTTGTTGAAGTTCCAATAGTATCTTTATCTATTAAACTATCATTTAGGTGAAAGCTCCAATTTGAATTAAAAGAAACTTTTCGGTTCACAAAAGCATCATCTTTTTTGCTGCAAGAGCCAAAAAGTATAATTCCGATTATCAGTACTAATGACAATTTGTTACTTAAATTATTTCTTTTCTCTTTCATACGGGAATTATTTTAATTGAAAAAATATAAATATACCGACAAGTGACTTTTACAATCACCTGTCGGTAGTTTAGTATGTTAAACGAATTACGGTTTTGGTTTGTAGTGGAAAACGATTTGTGCTTTTCCTTCACCAGTTCTGCTTTGATCACGCAGAACAGACAAACGTAACGAAGTTGGTGTAAGTTCAATTACTTTTAAGCTACTCCAGTTGCTTACATCCGGATAATAATCTCCTCCGTAAAGCAATTCTGCACCATTTAAAAATGACATTTTATTATTTGCCATATCAAATGCGAATAATCCCGCTTTGGTAGTTTGAGCAGCAGTCGTTTGAGCAGTCTGTTTTACAGTAACATTATATCCTCCTGAAAGGTCAAAACGCATTTCTCCCCAGTCTTTGTTAGGCATAACCCATGAATTGCTTGCATAATCAGGATACCAGTTCCAGTTATCTCCACTTGCAGCAGGAAAATCTAAACCAGCCCAGCCTATTGGACTATCAAAATCTAAAACCCAAGTTTTACCGGCAGATCCATTTGTTAACATTGCCCACTTAGGATCACTAAAATAAGTTTCATCATTTGCTGCAACCGTAACAGATACAGGAGCTGTTGCATCTACAGAACCTCCTCTTGTATAAGCGGTGTAATAAATATTATAGGTTCCTCCAAAAGGAAATACTACTTTATCATCGTTTTTATTAGAATGTCCTAATTCATTTCCTTTGCTATCAACGTATTTCCAATATGGAATTACATTTGGGTCCTGATTCTTTAGAATTACTTCATGATCATTTGCAGGATTTTGAGTAACTGAAAATTTTGTGTTCGCTGGCGTTAAGGTAATGGCGTCTAAACTTTCGCGATCTTCAACAGGTTCACATGAAAATAATAATGAACCTATGGTTACTGCAGCTATTAATATATATAGTATACGTTTCATAATCATTTGTTTTTTAATTAATTCCAACCTGGATTTTGTTTAATAGTACCGTTTGAAAGTACTACTTGCGATTGCGGTAACGGAAACCAACCTAAAGTTTCTGATCTAAAAGTTACATCAAACTGATTTGTACCGGTAACAGTATTGTCAATTGCTCCTTTAGCGACATCCATACCTTGTCTGATTAAATCAAAATAGCGTTGTCCTTCAAGAGCTAGTTCTAAACGACGCTCATTCATGATAGCTCCTTTATCAAGAGTTGTCGCTCTATGTGTAGTGTCTTTAAAAGCTCTGTCACGAACTTTGTTAAAATCATCAATAGCTAAAGCTGAATTAGTAGATAGATTTAATTCTGCAGCCATAAGCAATACATCTGCAAAACGAATTACTGCATAATCCTGATAGTTATCAATTTGGAAATTTCCTCCGTTTGCTTCTACAATTGCAGTTCCTGCATCGTTAGTAATCGGGCAATATTTTTTCCAAGAATATCCAGTGTATTGACGTTGGTCTCTTGCTTGCGGATCAAAATTTAAAGGTGCTCCTTTATACTGTTCTGTATTGTAACTGATAATTGTTGCATCTCTACGCGTATCGCCAGCAGCATAAGCATCATATAATTTAGCATTTACCGTTGCGCCTCCCCAACCGGTTGCATATGGTCCGATACTTCCGCCACGTGGTGCAATATTTACCTGAAAACGGTTTCCTTCATTTAAATTCCAGTCTCCTTTTCCTGAACCGTTGAAACGAACAGCCCAAACCATTTCTGTATTATCTTCTCCTGCAAAGTTTGCGAAAGAAGCTGCTAACCAAAGATTAGCAAAATCAGCAACCAATCCGTGTCCGCTATTGCTTACCACATCATTGATATAAGTTGTAGCTTGTGCTTTTGTAACGACACCAGCTAAATCAGCTTTTTTATAATAATCTGTGTAGAACAAAAATGTTCTTGCCAAATAAGCTTCGGCAGCCCATTTTGTAATACGTCCGTAATTAGCGTTTCCTTTTTGTGAATAGTTTTCAGGTCCTAAATTATCAGCAGCAAATTTTAAATCACTTGCAATTAAAGCATAAGTAACTTCTGCCGATTGTCTTGGCAATAAAAACTCACTTGTAGTTACAGTATGGTCTAAAGGAATAATATCTCCGAACATTTTTGCAGCTGTAAAGTGAAAGTGCGCTCTTAAAAAACGTGCTTCTGCTTCGTATCTTGTTTTTAATGCTGTATTAGCTCCCCAGTTTACTTTGTCCAGGTTTTCTAATAAGATATTTGCTCTGTAAATTCCCAGGTAAGCATATTTCCAAACATCAGAGTTCATGTCTTTATTACTCACATATAAAAAGCGATCCCATTCAATATCTGTTTGAGCATCAGCAGTTCCATATCCTCCAAAACAATTATCAGAAGCTTGTTCACTAATTAATAAAGGTCCGCCATAAGCTTCGCGCTGCAATACGTCATAAACAGCAACTAATCCTTCATAAGCATCATCCAGAGTTTTATAAAAGTTAGATTCATCCTTGTTTGTAGAAGATTCTGTATCCAGAAAATCATCTGAACAAGCTCCTAATACAAATAGGCTTGAAAGGGCTAATAGTTTTATATATTTTTTCATCGTTTTCATAATTTAAAAGTTAACATTAAGACCCATCATATACGTTCTTGGCTGTGGATAATATCCAACATCAATTCCTCTTGCCCATGGCTGAGTCAAATTCCCGCTACTATCTCTGTTACTGTTTCCAAATCCAATTTCAGGATCCATCCCTTGGTATTTGGTAAATGTAAACAGGTTATTAGCAGCAACATACACTCTAAATTTACTAAAGAAGTTTAACTTGTTTGTTAATTTTGTAAAATCACATCCAATAGTTGCACTTTTAATTCTGTAGAAATCTGCATTCTGAACATATAAATCAGAGAATTTTGTATAGTTCCCGTTTGTATCTGCTCCGTAAGTAACTCTTGGAATCTTGTTAGAACTTCCTTCTGTTGTCCATCTGTTTAAAACTTCTGTAGTGTTATTAGTGTAAGGACGCGTTGGGTCGTGAACACCAAAAACGTTTTGGTTTCCTGCTACTCCGTATGTATAAACAGAAAGATCGAATGCTTTGTACGAAAGATCAAAGTTTAAACCGTAAGTAAAATCAGGATTTGGATTTCCGATTTTAGTTTTGTCGTTTGCATCTATTTTTCCGTCATTGTTTAAATCTACGAAACGAACATCTCCAGGTTGTGCATTTGGTTGTACACCTGCCGCAACTTCACTGGCATTTTGGAAAATTCCTGCCGTTTTTAATCCGTAGAAATAACCAATTGGCTGACCAACCTCAACACGGTTCATCTCATCTGTTCCCTGAAACAATAAGTTTGTTTCTCCGTGAATAATTCCTTCGCTGTTGGCAACTCTTAATACTTTATTTTCATTGTGAGAAACATTTCCGTTTACAGAAAAATTCCAGTCTTTTCCAATTTTAGTACGATACGCCAAAGCAAGTTCAATACCTTTATTTTGAATATCACCTCCGTTAATATACGGCGCTGTTGCTCCTGCATAAACAGGAATTGAAGATAGTACTAACCAGTCTTTTGTTTTTTTATCGTAATAATCGAACGTTAAAGTAAAATTAGTAAATAATGTAGCGTCAAAACCTAAATCGGTTTGTTCTGAAGTTTCCCATTTTAAGCGAGGATTAGAAAGTTGATCAGGGCTTGCTCCTGTTTGCAATGTTTCAGTTCCTGTTCCAAAATGATAACTTTTGTTGTAAGTACTAATGGTTGACAAATAAGAAAAAGCAGGAATCTGATCATTTCCGTTTTGTCCCCAACTGGCTCTAATTTTAAGATTGTTTACTACTTTATTTTGCGGGAAGAAGCTTTCTTTATCAACATTCCAACCTGCAGAAACTGAAGGGAAATTTCCGTATCTGCTTGAACGTGCAAAGTTTGATGAACCGTCTCTTCTTATTGTTGCTGTAAATAAATATTTGTTATTGAAGTCATACAATAAACGTCCGAAATACGATTGAATCGCATAATCTGCACGGTTTCCCTTTACTGTATTTGATGTTTGATCTGTAGCATTGCTTAAATAAGCGTGATCGAAATCATCAAAAGTTAAGTTTTTCCCTGTACCTTCCATAAAATCTGAAGTATTCTTTTTAGCAGAAGTACCTACTAAAACATCAAAATTATGTACTCCGGCAAGAGTAGCTTTGTATTGTAATGTGTTTTCAAAAATCCATCCTAATGATTTGGTTGCATTTTGAGTAACACTTGATACAGTATTATTATCTGTTGTTGAAAGAGAATAAACCGGTCTGAAAGAACGGTAGTTACTATCAGTCATATCAACACCAAAACTCGTTCTGTATGTAAAGTTTTTTAAGAATTTTAGTTCTGCGAAAATATTCCCTACGTAACGGTTTGATTTTGTTTCATTAAAGTTATTGTAATATAATGACCCAACCGGGTTACTAACATCCGGAGCCACTACAGAATGTGCAAAGTTTCCGTCTGCATCATAAACAACATCAATTGGAGCTGCGTTTAAGAAGCTTCTGATTGCATTGCTATAAATTCCCTGATCTGCAACTCCAGAACTTTTGATATTGGCGAAAGAGAAATTCTCTCCAATTTTCAAATGGTTTTCGATCACTTCAGAAGTTGAGTTTACATTAAATGTAATACGATCGTATTGCGATTGACTTGTTGCTCCTCCAATCATACCTTCTTGTCCGTAATAAGACAATCCTGTAGCAATTGTAGATTTTTTATCTCCACCGCTAATCGTAAGCGAGTGATTTTGTTTTATTGCACCGTCTTTAAACAAATCATCCTGCCAGTCATGATTTGGCATCGCTGCAACCTGCGCCGGTGTATATAAAGGTGTTAAACCAGAATTTACACGAGCTTCGTTCATAATAGTAGTATATTCCTGTGTGTTTAATAAATCCAGTTTTTTAGCTACTTGCTGAAAACCTGTATAAGAGTTAAACGATACATTCATTTTACCATCTTTTCCTTTTTTGGTTGTTACCAAAATAACTCCGTTTGCTGCTCTTGCACCATAAATAGATCCTGCAGAAGCATCTTTAAGAACGTCGATTCTTTCTATAGAAGAAGGATCAAGATATCCAATTCCGTTGTCGACAACTACACCATCAACTACATAAAGCGGTGTGCTGTTTCCTGCCGTTCCTACTCCACGAATGTTTACTGCCATTCCAGCTCCCGGTTGTCCCGAAGTTGAAGTAACATTTACTCCCGAAGCCTGACCTTGCAAAGCATTTACAACATCAAGACTGGCCACATTTTGAATGTCTTTTCCAGAGACTAATGATGTTGCTGCCGTGTTTACCTTTTTCTTTTGTGTACCGTAACCGATAACCACAATTTCCTTAAGTTCAGCAGTTTCAGCCTGCATGGTTACATTTATTTTTCTATTTGCTCCAACATTAATTTTTTGCGTTTTATATCCCATAAAACTAAATACCAGTACGTCTCCGGTTTTAGCTTCAATTTTATATAGTCCGTCAAAATCAGTTGCAGTACTAATTTTTGTTCCTTCCACCAAAACTGTCGCACCCGGAACTCCCATATTATCATCTGCTGATGTTATATTTCCGCTCACAAATTTTGATTGATCCTGAGCAAAACCTGATTGCATTGTAAAAACGCTTAGCAGCAGCGCCATACAAAACGGAAGCAGTGTTGTTTTTATACAATAATTGCTTTTCATAATAATTAAGATTGGTTAAATTTATAGTTAGTTACCTTATAATTAATTTAGTATGCATTCGAAATAATTTGTTCGAATAATTCCTGTCTACCACTCAAGGGTTGAGGTTCTCCGCTTGCACGGGCAATTTTGCTAAGATCTTCAAGAGATAATTCTCCTTTTTCAAACCTGGCTCCGTTACCACCGTCAAACGAACTGTAACGCTGTGTGCGTAATTTTCTGTAATCTGTATTTTGTAGTATCTGATCTGCGCAGATTAATCCTCTTGCAAAAACATCCATTCCTGAAATGTGTGCAATGAATTTATCTTCTAAATCGATTGAATTTCTTCTCACTTTTGCATCAAAGTTTACTCCACCACCTTGGATTCCACCACCTTCAAGAATAACCAACATAGCCTGAGTAACTTCCTGAAGATTTATCGGGAACTGATCTGTATCCCAACCGTTTTGGTAATCTCCACGGTTTGCATCAATACTTCCTAACATTCCGGCATCAACTGCAACTTGCAATTCATGTTCAAAAGAATGTCCGGCAAGTGTTGCGTGGTTTACTTCAAGATTTAATTTGAAATCATTTTGAAGTCCGTATTTATTGATAAAACCTAATGAAGTCGCCGCATCATAATCATATTGATGTTTCGTTGGCTCCATTGGTTTTGGTTCGATTAAGAAGTTTCCTTTAAAACCTTCCTTACGAGCATAATCTTTACAAGTATTCAAGAATCTTCCCAAATGGTCTAATTCTCTTTTCATGTCTGTGTTCAACAAACTCATATATCCTTCACGTCCTCCCCAGAAAACATAATTTTCACCTCCAAGTGCAATAGTAGCATCAATAGCAATTTTTGCCTGAGCTCCGGCGTAAGCCAAAACATCAAAGTTGGGGTTTGTAGCAGCACCGTTCATGTAACGAGGATTACTGAATAAGTTTGAAGTTCCCCATAACAATTTAATTCCAGATTCTTGTTGTTTTTGTTTTGCATATTCAACCATTGTTTGAATACGAGTTTCAAATTCTGCCAAAGTTGGCGCATCATCCACTACATCAACATCATGAAAACAATAATATGGCAAACCTAATTTGGTCATGAATTCAAAAGCCGCATCCATTTTGTCTTTAGCTCTTAAAATTACATTCTCATTTTTATCCCATGAAAAAGTTTCAGTCGAAGCTCCAAACGGATCTCCACCTGTGTTACATAACGTATGCCAGTAAGCCATTGAAAAACGCAAATGCTCTTTTAATGTTTTTCCCGCAACGACACGATTTTCATCGTACCATTTAAACGCTAACGGATTATCACTTTCTCTTCCTTCGAACTTAATTGTATCGATGTTTTTAAAATATTGATTAGTTGTGCTCATTGTTATAGTTCTATTTTAATGTGATTTTTCCATTCTTGATATAAATCCTGATACTGATTGGTTAGGATTTTATTTGGTTCAATTCGATCTAAACATTGCAATCCCTGAAAAGCTTCGTCCAGCGAATTGTAATATCCAAAACCGTAAGCAGCGCCTCTTGCAGCGCCTTCGGCTCCTGAAGTATTGTATAATTCTAAAGTAGTTTGTGTTGTATTGGTGAAAATTTCTCTAAAAACCGGACTCAAAAAAAGGTTCGAATTTCCTGCTCTTACTACGGTCCCTGAAACTCCAACTTCTTTCATAACATCAAAACCGTAGTTCATAGCGAAAACAATTCCTTCGCAGGCCGCGCGAACCAAATGTGACGGCTGGTGAATATTGAAGTTTAAATTCTGAATTCCTGAAGTCGCATTTTTATTATTGAAGATACGCTCAACGCCATTTCCGAAAGGATAAAAACGAAGTCCGTTGCTTCCTGCCTCTACTTTTGCAGCTTCAGCATTTAGTTTTTCGTACGCAATTAATTCATTTCTGCCAACCGACATAATTTTGCGTAACCATTGGTATAAAATTCCTGAACCGTTGATGCACAACATAACTCCGTTGCGTTTTTCGGTTTCAGTATCATTAACGTGTAAAAAAGTATTGATTCTGTTTTGTTTGTCGTAAGCATCCTGATCGCTTACGGCGTATACAACGGCTGAGGTTCCGGCTGTTGTAGCAATTTCTCCGGGTTTCAAAACATTCAATGACAATGCATTGTTGGGTTGATCGCCTGCTCTGTAAGTAATTTTCGCATCCGGATTTAATCCTAATTCCTGAGCAATTTGAGCATGAATTGTAGCCTGAATTCCAAAATTAGAAACAATTTCAGGAACAATTTCTGATGGTAATCCCATTTGAGAAAGAATTTCTGTGGCTAATTCCCCTTTTGAGAAATTCCACAAAGCTGCTTCTGATAATCCTGAAGTACTAATTTGAGCTACTTTTGATAATTTGGCTGCAATAAAATCGCCCGGAAGCATCATGTATTTTGCTTTTGAAAAAACTTCCGGCTGATTGTCTTTTACCCATTTTAGTTTTGAAGCCGTAAAATTTCCCGGGCTTCCTAAAATTTGTTTTTGACAATTTTCAGCTCCAATCTGATCGTAAATTGCATCTCCAATAACCGCGGCACGACTGTCGCACCAAATAATCGAAGAACGAACCGGATTTAGATTTTCATCGGTTATAACCAAACCGTGCATTTGATATGCAATTCCGATTCCGGCAATTTTCTTTAAATCAATATTAGATTTTGAACCTAATTGTTTGATTCCGTCTTTAACAAATTGCCACCAGGATTCCGGATCCTGTTCTGCCCAGCCAAATTCCTGTGCAATAATTGGCATTTCAAAATCTGGAACGCTAACCGCACCAATTGTCGTTCCTTTTTCGGGATCGAAAACTGATAATTTTATCGAAGAGCTTCCTAAATCAATTCCTAAAAAAAGCATTTGTGATATTTTTTAAATTAATTCCAAAACAGTCCTTTTCAAAACTTATAGTCAAATTGAACTTATCTTATGGTTATTTTGACTACAAGTGTAAAACATTTTTTCTATATTAACAAAATATTAGGTGTTTTTTTTGGCTATTCAGATAAATCGATATGCATTTTTACAGATACAACAAAATAAGCGCAGAAAGTGAAATAAAAATTATTGAAAAAATAGCGAATTAGCGATTTGACAATCAGACATTTAAGAATAAAATTTTAAAAAGCAAAAAAATAGCAATTGAATAAGACACTGATTATCAGAAAATTGTTACGTTAAAAAAAATATAAAGCTTTTATGAATCCAATTATTCATTTTATTTATTTAATTTGTCGAAATTTTAATAGGATATGGTTAAAGATGTAGATGAAGATTCAGTTTTAAAGAGCGAGCAAACTGCAATGAATGCGATCACGATTGACTGTGTAATATTTGGTTTTGATAAAGGAAGCTTAGAAGTTCTTTTGGTACAACACGGAGAAGGAATCAGTAAAGGAAAATGGGGTCTTCCGGGAGGTTGGATCTATAAAAAAGAAAGTACTGATAATGCCGCTCATCGTTTATTGAATGAACTTACAGGTCTTGATAATATTTACCTTGAACAGCTAAAAGCCTTTGGAGACCCGGACCGTTTCCCGCTTCGACGCGTTATTACGATTGGTTATTATGCCTTGGTAAAACGTGAAGATTATAATATTAAAGCAGGTTTTACAGCATCTGATGCCAAATGGTATAAAATAAATAACATTCCGAATTTAATTTACGATCATAACGAAATCCTGAATTATAGTTTAAAACATCTTCGCAACAGAGTTCGTCAGGCGCCGCTTGGATTTAATTTATTGCCCGAAAAATTCACCTTATTGCAATTGATGCATTTATATGAAGAAATTTTAGGCATCGAAATGGACAAATCTAATTTCAGACGAAAAATTCTTCACATGAAGTTATTGGTTGCTTTAGACGAAAAACAACAGGATGTTTCGCACAGAGCTGCAAAATTGTACAAGTTTGATCCTGATATTTACAAAAAACTGACGGAAAAGGGATTTAACTTCGAATTTTAATGACTTCTTTATCTTCTGAAAATAATCCGGAAACTACAACTATAATAACCAGAGGTTCAAAATCGCTTATAGACGGCATATCGATTGACTGCGTTATATTTTCTTTTGATAAAAAAAACCTTGAAGTGCTTTTAGTGCAACATGCTGAAGGAGCAAGTATTGGAAAATGGGGACTTCTGGGTGGAAATTTATATCTGGAAGAAAGCGTAGACAATGCTGCACTGCGAATACTGTATGAACTCACCAGTCTTGACAACATTTATCTGGAACAGCTTAAAGCGTTTACAGATCCAGATCGTGTAAAAAGCGAAAGAGTTATTACCGTAGGTTACTACACTTTACTCAACAGAGAAGATTATAATATTCAGGCCAGCAATTCGGTAATTGAAGCGAAATGGTATAAAATTAAAGACATACCAGATCTAATTTTTGACCATACTGAGATATTAAATTTCAGTTTGATGCATTTGCGTAACAGAGTCCGTCAGGCTCCAATTGGTTTTAACCTTTTGCCTGAAAAATTTACGTTGTTACAATTGATGCATCTTTATGAAGAAATCCTGGGAATTGAATTGGACAAATCGAATTTCCGCAGAAAAATTCTGCACATGAAGTTACTGGTTGGACTCGATGAAAAACAACAGGACGTTTCGCATCGCGCCGCTAAATTGTACAAATTTGATCCTGAAATCTACAAAAAACTGACTGAAAAAGGATTTAATTTTGAGTTTTAAAGGTTTTTTAAATCTCAGAGTCTAACTATCGTAGTTCAACATTCCAGAATCCAAAACTTTGCGCTATCTTTGCCCATTAATAACATGCTCTAAAGCAATTGCTCAAGAGCAAATTTATACCCAAAATTTACTAAAACTCGTATAGAGAATTGATATCATAAAATGAAGAAGATACGTAACTTTTGCATTATTGCACACATTGACCACGGTAAAAGTACATTGGCAGATCGATTATTGGGAGCTACACAAACCGTTACAGCCCGTGAAGAAAAAGCACAATTGCTTGACAACATGGACCTGGAGCGTGAGCGTGGAATTACCATAAAAAGTCACGCCATTCAAATGGAATATACTTATAAAGGAGAAGAATATATTTTAAATTTAATTGACACTCCCGGTCACGTTGACTTTTCATACGAAGTTTCTCGTTCTATTGCTGCTTGCGAAGGTGCTCTTTTAATTGTAGATGCTGCACAGAGTATTCAGGCACAAACGATATCTAATTTATACTTGGCTTTAGAAAATGACCTGGAAATTATTCCGGTTTTGAATAAAGTCGATTTACCAAGTGCTAATCCTGAAGAAGTTAGTGATGATATTATCGATTTATTAGGTTGTAAATTAGAAGATATTATTCATGCTTCGGGAAAAACAGGTTTTGGTGTTGAAAATATTTTGGCTGCTATTATCGAAAAAATTCCGCCGCCGTCAGGAAATGTTGATGAGCCATTACAAGCTTTGATTTTCGATTCACATTACAATCCGTTTCGTGGAATTGAAGTTATTTTCCGTGTTAAAAACGGCGAAATCAGAAAAGGTCAGAAAATTAAATTCATGGCTACCGGCAATGAATATTTTGCTGATGAAGTAGGAACTTTAAAATTGAATCAGGTTCCGAAAAATGTGATTTCTACAGGAGATGTTGGTTATTTAATTTCTGGAATTAAAGAAGCGAAAGATGTAAAAGTTGGAGATACTCTAACCGATGCTAAAACGCCTACAACCAATATGATTACTGGTTTTGAGGATGTAAAACCAATGGTATTTGCCGGAATTTATCCTGTTGATACAGAAGATTATGAAGATTTGCGTTCTTCTATGGAGAAATTGCAATTGAATGATGCTTCGTTAGTTTTTACACCTGAAAGCTCTGCAGCGTTAGGTTTTGGTTTCCGTTGCGGATTCTTAGGAATGCTTCACATGGAAATTATTCAGGAACGTTTAGAGCGTGAGTTCGATATGACTGTAATTACTACAGTTCCTAACGTTTCGTATTTGGCTTATACCAAAAAAGAACCGGAAGTTCCTTTTGTTGTAAATAATCCTTCTGACTTACCTGAACCTTCTCGTTTAGACCGAGTTGAAGAACCTTATATTAAAGCTACAATCATTACAAAATCTGATTTTGTTGGAAACGTAATGAGTCTTTGTATCGAAAAACGTGGTCAAATTACGAATCAAACGTATTTGACAACAGAACGTGTTGAATTGAATTTTGATATGCCTCTTGCTGAAATTGTATTCGATTTTTACGATCGTTTAAAAACAGTTTCTAAAGGTTATGCTTCTTTTGATTACTCTCCGATAGGAATGAGAACTTCAAAATTAGTAAAACTGGATGTTCTTTTGAATGCTCAGACGGTTGATGCACTTTCTGCATTGATTCACGAAGACAACGCATATAACATCGGTAAAAAAATGACCGAGAAATTGCGTGAATTAATCCCAAGACAACAATTTGATATTCCGATTCAAGCTGCAATTGGAGCAAAAATTATTGCTCGTGAAACCATTAAAGCACTTCGTAAAGACGTTACCGCAAAATGTTACGGTGGAGATATTTCGCGTAAGCGTAAACTTCTTGAAAAACAGAAAAAAGGTAAAAAACGTATGAGACAAGTTGGAAACGTTGAGATTCCGCAAGAAGCTTTTATGGCTGTTTTGAAATTGAACGATTAAGTTTTTTAGAAAAAAGAATATAGAAAATAGAATATAGATTAAACCCGATAGCGAAAGTTGTTGGGTTTTTTGTTTTTATTTATTAGATGTGACTTTCTTAGACGCACTGCTATGCGCCTCTACAGATGCAAATTTTTAATAATTATTAATTGATAAATCTGTCCTAATTTGGAACAAATTTCTTATTTATTTAAACTCTGAACCTTTGTATCTTTGAACATTTGAACCTTTCAAAAAAAAAACCTTTGCACCTTATAAAAGAAAAATGGACGAAACCCCAAAACGATTTGACCGAATTGTCGCCATTCTGATTCAATTACAATCTAAAAAAATTGTAAAAGCACAGGAATTGGCTGATCGTTTTGAAGTTAGTTTGAGAACTATTTACAGAGATATTCGAACTCTTGAAGCAGCCGGAGTTCCTATTTATAGCGAAGCCGGAGTTGGTTATGCTTTGATGGAAGGGTACAGACTTCCTCCTGTTATGTTTACGCGAGAAGAAATAAGCAGTTTTATTGCTGCTGAAAAACTGATGCAGAAATTTACAGATCCAGCTTTAGGAACGCATTACGCATCTGCGATGTACAAATTGAAATCGGTTTTGAGAAGTACCGATAAAGACTGGCTTTCGAATATTGAATCGAGAGTTTTCATGCAAACTGCAGAACCTTTGTTTAATACTAATTCGCCAAATACGCTGGCAGTTCTTTTTGAAAGCATTGCTGAGAAGAAGCAAATTTTATTATCCTATAAAACCTTTGATAAAGAAGAAACAACACAAAGAAATATTGAACCTGTTGGTGTTTTTCACGATCATAATAATTGGTATTTTTTAGGTTATTGCCATTTGCGAAGTGATTATCGTCAGTTTAGGACAGATAGAATTCTCGGAATCAAAAAAACAGATTGTGATTTTACTATCGAACATGATTCATTAGAAACTTATTTAAATAAAAACGAAACAATTCCCACCACAAAAGTTCGGCTTTTAATTGACAAAAGGATTGTTCGTTATCTTGAATTCGAAAGAAAACATCATGGTTATGTATCTGAAAAAGAAACAGACGGGCAAATAGAAATGACATTTATGTGCCGTGATATCCAAAATGGTTTTCCGCGTTGGTTCTTAATGTTTGGCGATTACGCTACAATTCTGGAACCAGAAAGTCTCAAGATTCGAACGCTTGAATTACTAGAAGTGAATAGAAAAAGGCTTTTATAAAAAAAACTCCTAAAATGAATTTCATCTTTAGGAGTTTTTTATTTAGACAAACAGCAATTATCTTTCCCAGAAAAACGGAGGCTCAATTCCTAAAGCTCTAAGATATACATATCCTTGTCCGCGATGATGTATTTCATTATCAATAAAATATAGAATATTCTGAATAACCGGAAATTCATACTGACCAAAAAGATTAAATGTTTCATTAAAATCTTCAATCGATAATTTTTCCCAATATTGATTAATTTCGTCAGTTGCTTCATCCCATTTTGCAAGATATTGAGCTTTAAAAATTAACTTTTCTGATTCTTCGGCAAATCCTTTAACTTCTTTATTTACAATTCCCTTCAAACCCGGAACAGCAATAGCCAAAAGCTCATCTGTTAATTTAGAGAAAGTTCGCATTCCTCCTATCGAGAATTCAAAAAAGTCTTTTTCAGGAAACGATTCTATCACACGACGCGTAAGAGCGCGATGTCCTTGCCAGTGTTTCAACAAATCTTCCGGAGTAATTACTTGAGCTGCTAATGTTTTCATGATTTTAAAGTTTTAATTTGTTTAATACTTCAAAATTATTGAGGGTTGGTGACAACAGTTTGTCAGCAGGAAAAAAATATTTATTTTTTTCTTCACATCAGCGAAACTAACGTATAATTCAAAACGAAATGATTGTGGTTACTGGACGTTAGACGCGCTGCTGTGCGCCTCTACAGAAAATCTGTGTCAATATTATTTATTTGTTCTTCAACCATTCAAATAAACGATTGGCATCTTCAAACTTAAACAATTGCGTTCCTTCGTTCATTGTAGCAGCAGATCCGCAGGCAACTCCCCAACGAATGACTTCTTTAAGATCTTTATTTTGAGACAATGCCCAAACCATTCCGCCAACCATACTGTCGCCCGCTCCAACTGTACTTTTTTTAGCAACATGTGGTGCCGGAACAAATTCATGGGTATCTTTAGTGACCAAAACTGCTCCTTGAGGGCCGAGTGAAACTACTATAATTTCTGCTCCGCCTTTGGCAATAATTTTCTTGGCAGCTTCATTTACTTCTTCCATTTCCAGACGCTCAACTCCAACTAACTTTGCCAATTCGCCCACATTTGGTTTTATAAGATAAGCACCTGTTTCTAAAACTTTCTTCAAAGCTTCTCCGGAAGTATCGACAATTAATTTTGAGTTTGAAGCTTTGGCAATCTCGGCTACTTTTTGGTAAAAATCGTCATCTAAGCCTTCGTTTAAACTTCCGCTGGCGACTAAAAATTTTGGTTTTAATTTCGAAATCGTCTCTAATACTTGTTGACTTTCGGAATTGGATAAAGCACCGCCCGAAAATCCAAAACGATATTGTGAGTTTGTGTTATCATCGACAGCAATAAAATTTTCTCTGGTTGGCGTTTTGGTTTCAATTACATCTGATTCTATTTTTTCTTCTTTTAGCAAATCTTTTAGCATTTCGCCAATTGGTCCGCCAGAAGCAAAAACTGCTAATGAACTTCCGCCTAAGCGAGAAATTGCTTTAGAAACGTTTATTCCGCCACCGCCCGCATCAAATTGTGGGTCTTTGCATCTTATTTTTTGTTCTGCAATTAAACCTGAAAAGTGAGTACTTTTATCTACAGAAGGATTTACGGTTAAGGTAACTATATCAAATGATTTCATTTTTTTGCTTTTTATTTATCTTAAAGATCCGAAAAAATATCGATTTTAAAAGATCTTGAAACATCAAAATGAACGGAATGCTATTTAAATTAGACAAAACCTTTACAACTTTGTACCTTTGCAGCTTACAAACTTTGGAACTTAAAAAGAAATGATCGAAGATAAAAATCCGCAACGTACCAGTATAGCGCAATTAGGTGAATTTGGCTTAATTGAACATTTAACCAAAAATTTTGATGTTACTCAGGAATCTACTTTAAAAAGTATTGGCGATGATGCCGCAGTTCTTGATTTTAAAGATAAAAAAGTAGTCGTGTCTACCGATTTACTAATTGAAGGCGTGCATTTTGATTTGGCTTATATGCCCTTAAAACATTTAGGTTATAAAGCGGTTGTCGTAAATGTATCTGACATTTGTGCGATGAATGCCAAACCAACGCAAATAACGGTTTCTGTTGCCGTTTCTAACCGTTTTCCACTAGAAGCATTAGATGAGTTATTTGAAGGCATTACACTTGCTTCAAAAGAATATAAAGTGGATGTTGTTGGCGGAGACACCACCTCATCTCAAAAAGGATTAATTATTAGCATTACTGCAATTGGTGAAGCTGATGAAAATGAGATTGTGTACAGAAACGGAGCCAAACAAACTGATTTATTAGTTGTTACCGGAGATATTGGCGCTGCTTATATGGGATTACAGGTTTTAGAACGCGAAAAACAGGTTTTTCAGGTAAATCCAAACAGTCAGCCGGATTTAGATCTTTACACGTATTTAATTGAAAGACAATTAAAACCAGAAGCCAGAAAAGATGTTCGTACTTTATTGCACGCTCTTGAAATTAAACCAACTTCGATGATTGATATTTCAGACGGGCTTTCATCTGAAATCATTCATTTATGCAAGCAATCTAAAGTGGGTTGTAATTTGTATGAAGATAAACTTCCGCTAGATCCGCAATTTATTTCGACTTGCGAAGAATTTAATATCGACAGTACAACAGTTGCTATTAATGGCGGAGAAGATTATGAATTGTTATTTACTATCGACATTAATGATTTTGATAAAATAAAAGGAAATCCTAACTTTTCTGTTATTGGTCATATGGCCGAAGAAAACGAAGGAATTCATTTGGTAACTCGTGCCAATACAAAAATTCCCTTAAAGGCTCGCGGCTGGGATGCTTTGAGCGAATAAACTTTTAAATTCCAAATAAAAAAAAATCCAAATTCCAACGATATGAGTATCAATTGGAATTTGGATTTTTTTATTTGGATTTTTATTTTAAAAAAGTCCCTTGCTTTTAGCTTCTTTTACCAACTCTTCATCAGAACCAATTTTTATTTTGAGCAGCTCTTTTAAGTTGCTCCTTCTTTTTTCTATTGCATTTAACGATATCGGAATATATTGAGGCATTTCGATTACCGGAGTTCCTTTTGATAAATGAAACAAAATTTGTTTATCAAACTCATCAATTTCTATTGAGTTATGGGGCGACTGATCCAGCATTTTTTGAACGGATTGACTGTAATATTTATCGTTTTTCATTACTTTATCAAAAGCAAAAAGCAATTCATCAAAAGTCAGATCGTTTTTAATAATTAAACCACTCGGCTTAATCGTTCTTATAATCGTTTTGATTTTTAATAACTCCGTATACATCGTTAACAAAATGACGTTGCAATTGGGCGTTTTTTTCAAAATTAACTTTGCCAGGTCTTCTCCTGAAAAAATTTCTTTTTCTTCGTAAGCCGGCATACTAATATCTAAAAAAGCAACATCAAAATCTGGTGTTGCTTCATTTTCGAGTAAATCATAAGCCGATCTGCAATCGTGAGCCTGCGCAATTACAAAATCATATTTTTTAGGGTTGTAGCGTGTTATGGCATTTTTGTATCCTTCTATAATAAAAGGATGATCATCAACTATCAAAATGTTGCGTTTGATTAATTGAGAAACTGGGGCGTCTTGGTCAATTGTCATTGTGTTGCAGGTTAATTTTTTGATCTATCGGAACTTTTACGATTAATAAAGTTCCTTCTCCCTTACCGGATTTTATTGTTACGGAACCTTTGCATTCTGCGGCTCTATATTCGATATTATGAAGCCCGATTCCGTTTTTAGTTCTTTTGGTATTAAAACCAATGCCGTCATCAAAAATAGATAAAACTAAATAATTTATCTCGCTTTTAAATTCTACTATAATAGTATTTGCCTCTGCATATTTATTACAATTTTGAAGCGCTTCCTGAATAATTCTGTATAAATTAATCTTAACGGCGTTGCTTACTAAATCCCATTTTATATGAGAATCGAATTTGGTTATTAAGTTAGACTCGTAAATGTTTTGTTGATTTTCAAACAATTTGTTTAAAATCACAATAAAATTATTAATTAATTCTGACTTTTCTCTATTTAAATCATGCGAAATTTCGCGAATATCTTCTTCGATATGTTTTAATTCTGTTAGATATTTTTTTCTTTTCGGAGCCGCTTCGCTTTCTTCTATTTTATCCAGACTATCCAGACTTATCCGCACACCAAACATTCTGCCTAAAACGCCGTCGTGCAATTCCTGCGCAACTTTTTTCTTTTCTTTAATTCGGGTTGCTTCAATTTCATTTTGCTGAGAAATCATTAAATTATAGATGTCCTCATTAGCAATTTGCTGCTGTTGCTTAAATAGTAGTTCCCGGTTTCTGGCCTGTTGTGTTTTGTAAACGTAGAAAAACAACCCTACTAAAGTACAAATACTAAAAACATAAACTAAGGTTTTATTTTTTTCCTGTAAGTTCGAATTTTGGTCTTTTATTTCGTTGGTTTCGTATTCTATACGGGAGAATTTCTCTCCCATATTTCGTTCTGCTTTCAACATCTTATCATTAAGACGGATATATTCTCTTGTGTAGGCAGAAGAATTTTTAGGATCAACAGTCTGAATTTGTTTAAGCGCTTCTAATATATCTCTTATTTTTTTTAAACTGCGGGATGCAATTAATGCCTGTTTAGAATACTGAATTGCTTTAAAAGTATCCTTTTTAAAAGAATAATATTCAGACAAATGTATTTTACTTAATACAACACCTGATTTTAAACCAAGACTGTCCCTAATTTTCAAAGCCCTGTAAAATTGTCCCGGAAGCCCGTGCATTTCTTTCAGCTTTAATTTAGAATATGCCAGATTATCTAATACAATTGTATATAATATAGTATTCTCTTTATATAAATTTTTCTCCTTAAGACCTCTCTCAAAATATGTTTTTGCTTTGCTGTAATTGCGCATTCTTAAATTAACAAAACCAATATTATTTAATGAAGTTGCTTTTAACTGAAAATCTGTCGGAATAGATTTATCTTCAAGAATATTTAACGCATTATAATGAAATTCTAATGCTTTATCAAATTCTTCGCGGTCGTTATATAAAATACCTAACAGATTATAACAATCATAAAGCTGGTCATTAACGTTTTTTCGCTGTTTTAAAATTCTGAGTGCTTTAAAAATACTTATTTCACTTTCAAAATAATCGCCCTCGTTATACTGAAGAGTTCCCTTACTTAAAAAAGTTTTTGCCAGATTATATTGATCATTGATTTTCAGATAAACTTTTTCTGCTTTAAAATAGTTCATAAAGGCACTGTCTGCAACAGATTTAGCCGTGTAGTAATCTCCTAAATAGCTATATGCTTTTGCCATATTAAGAGAATCTTTGGAATTCTTTGATCTCTCTAAAATTAGTTTTGTAGTTTCAAGATAGGATTTCCAATCAGCCATGTTATAATATCGATTGGCCACTTTAAAGAGATTTACCTTGTTGAGGGAGTCATTTTTTTGGTTTATTATAATTGCAAATGCTTTCTTATTGTAATCTTGTTTGTATTTAAAGGGGAGGTGAATGTCGTTTGCTAATGATAAGTAAGTGGCAAGGCTATCTTCTGATAAATCTGCTCTTTTTATAACTTCGTCTTTCTTGGTGCAACCAATAAAAACAACGCACAGAAGGATCAATATAAAGTAATTATTTTTCAATAGCGCTTTTTGAATTTCTTCAAAAATACTAAAAGTATAGACGCAAAAAAAGGCTGTCAAAAAATTGACAGCCTTATCTTATGTATTTTATTTTTTTTAGTCAAATTTCACGTTCATTCTTGTAGATTGACTTTCGGTAGTAAAACTTCCAGATTGCTTATAATTAAGATCAAATTGTTTTTGGTTTTCAGTAAAATCAGCTTTACGTCTACCCATTCCAGTACCTTCTATAGGTGGTACAATATTTAATTCTTCATTAGATATAATTCTCAATCCTTCATTAGATGTATTATTTAAAGTTTGTGGCGTAGTAAATGAAGTTGTTACTACTACTAAAGATAATAATCCGATTGTTAAAGCTGCTTTTTTCATGTTGTGAGATGTTTAAGTTTTTGATTTTTATTTGGGGCGTTATGATTAAGCTTTGATGCAAAATCATGGGACAAAGCTAGCTTTGTAATCAAAAAAATTAACACGAAAAAATTAGTTTGTGGTAGAACATGCCCAATTGATAGTAGATGGCTATCAAATTAGCGTAAATACTTAGTTTTTAGAGTTCTAAGTAATTTCCTGCAGAAAAATCAGAAATAATCGAGTCTACATTTGATTTGTAGGTTTTAGAAAAAGGGATTTTCTTTGAAGAATTTTTGATGTAACAAACTGAGTGTCCGTTATGAATTCTTGAAATATAATTTTTATTGATGATATAACTATTGTGAATTCTTACAAACGGATGCATTAAAACAAATTCAAAGTGTTTTAATGTTTTGAATGCAGTTATCATTTCACCGGAACTCAAATAAATATCGGTCGAATTATTATCTGCCTGAAAATAACAAATGTCAGCTGCGTTTATATAACGGTAGTCTCCATAAGATTTAATGCATAATATAAGTGGTTTATCTGCAATTTGAACCGTTTGCAAAGGCGGAACTAATGCACTTATCTCATTTTTTAGTTCCGTCATGGTATATTTATCCAATCTTAACAGAATCTTCAACAGATCGACTTGAAGAATGGGTTTTAAAACAAAATCAAAAACACCATACTGAATGGCATCAAAAGCTAACTCTTTTTTAGAAGTTGTAATTATAATTTTAGGTATAACCAGTAGATACCGATATAATTCACTGATAAAAGAAAGCGATAAATTACTGGCTAAATCTTCGGGAGCAATTTCCAGAAAAATAATTGAGGGTTTATGTTCAAAAACTAAATTTAATGCTTCTTCGTAATGCATAGCTGAACCTACAAAAGCCAATTCTGAAAAACCATCTGCAATTGTTTTGGTTTTCAAAATGCTTTCGCTATCGTCATCTATAATAATATACGAGTACTTTTTCAATTAGATTTATTAGTTTTTTATGGATCTCCTTCTACTACTCTTTTGAATTTTCAATTAATTAAAATAATCTGCTCTATGGCCGCAATTAAAATTACGCATTTCAATTCATTTAAAAATTTCATTGTTAAGACGTTATGAACAAACATTTGCACATTCTAAGAAATACAAATTTTACCAATAAATCCTTTGCGATTATAATGAAAAAATCCCAAACTCCTAATTGGAATTTGGGATTTTTATATTGATATTTCAGAAAAATTACATTTTCATCAACCAATTCTTCATCGAAACTTCGTTTTCGATAATAGCTTTCAATTCAGAGATTTTTACACGATCTTGTTTCATGGAGTCTCTATGACGAATGGTTACTGTTTCATCTTCGATAGTTTGATGATCTACCGTAATACAAAACGGAGTTCCAAGTGCATCTTGTCTTCTGTAACGACGACCTACAGCATCTTTTTCATCATAAGCCACATTGAAATCCCATTTTAAATCGTCGATGATTTTTTTAGAAATTTCAGGCAAACCGTCTTTTTTAACCAATGGTAAAACGGCCGCTTTTGTTGGCGCTAAAACTGAAGGCAATTGTAAAACTGTTCTTGTTGAACCGTCTTCTAAAACTTCTTCTTTCAATGAAGTTGCAAAAACAGCCAGGAACATACGATCTAAACCAACTGAAGTTTCTACTACGTATGGCACGTAGTTTTCATTTAGTTCAGCATCGAAATATTGTAATTTTCTTCCTGAGAATTTTTCGTGCGCTTTTAAGTCAAAATCAGTACGCGAATGAATTCCTTCTAATTCTTTGAATCCAAAAGGAAAATTAAATTCGATATCAGCTGCAGCATTTGCGTAATGTGCTAATTTTTCATGATCATGAAAACGGTAATTTTCTTTTCCTAATCCTAAAGATAAATGCCAGTTTAAACGTGTTTCTTTCCAGTGGTGGTACCATTTCATTTCTTCTCCCGGACGAACGAAAAATTGCATTTCCATTTGTTCGAATTCACGCATACGGAAAATAAATTGTCTTGCAACGATTTCATTTCTAAATGCTTTACCGGTTTGCGCAATTCCAAAAGGAATTTTCATACGACCAGATTTCTGAACATTCAAAAAGTTAACAAAAATACCCTGAGCTGTTTCCGGACGTAAGTATAAATCCATTGCAGAATCTGCAGAAGCACCAAGTTTAGTTCCGAACATTAAGTTGAATTGCTTTACATCTGTCCAGTTTCTTGAACCAGTTTCAGGATCAGCAATTTCTAATTCTTCAATTAAAGCTTTTACATCCTGAAGATCTTCGCTCATACCTTTTGCAAGTCTTTCCAGAATTTCTCTTTCTTTTGCTAAATATTCAACTACACGAGCATTTGTCGTGATAAATTCCTGTTCGTTGAATGCATCTCCAAAACGAGCTTTCGCTTTTTCGATTTCTTTTTTAGCTTTTAGATTTAGCTTTTCAGCATAATCTTCCACTAAAACGTCAGCTCTATATCTTTTTTTAGAATCTTTATTATCAATTAACGGATCATTAAAAGCATCAACATGGCCTGAAGCTTTCCAGGTTGTTGGATGCATCAATATCGCAGCATCAAGGCCGACAATATTTTCATTCATCTGAACCATTGATTTCCACCAATATTCACGGATATTCTTTTTTAATTCGACACCATTTTGTGCATAATCATATACTGCACTTAGTCCATCGTATACTTCGCTTGACGGAAAAATAAATCCGTACTCTTTTGCGTGCGAAACCACATTCTTAAATAAATCTTCTTGTTTTGCCATAGTGATGCAAAAATATAAAAAGTACGTTTAAAAAAAAGAAAAATTATAAAGTTTGAAGCATTGATTTCGTTATTTTTGTAACTAAATTCTTTCTATTTGTGTTTAATTATATTATTGACCTGTTTTTTCCTAAAGTTTGTGCCGGTTGTCGCACGGTTTTAATGAGTAACGAAACTGTTTTGTGTACTAATTGTCGTCATGAAATGCCTCTTACCCAATATCATTTAGATCCTAAAAATGAAGCTGTCAAGAAGTTTTATGGTAAAGTTGAAATCGAATATGTTTCGGCATTTTTGTATTTCAATAAAAAAGGAATTGTTCAGGAACTCATTCACAATCTCAAATACAAAGGTTTGGAAGAGATTGGTACCGTTTTAGGAAACTGGTATGTAGAAGATTTAAAAGAATTGAAATTGCAAACTCCTTTCGATATGATAATCCCTGTTCCGCTTCATAAAAGAAAATTTAGAGAACGAGGTTATAATCAGGTTGCTACTTTTGGAAAAGCTTTGTCTGAAGGTTTAAAAATTGAATATAATGATTCGATTTTGTACCGCAAGAAGTATTCTAAAACACAATCTAAAAAGAATCTTTTGGGAAGATCTGAAAACATCGAAAATATTTTTGATGTACTATCAACAGAAGAAAATCAAAACAAACATTTTTTAATTGTCGACGACGTACTTACTACCGGCGCAACGCTTGAGGCTTGTTCAAGAGCTTTACTAAAAATTCCCGGAACGAAGATTAGTATTGTTTGTATGGCGATGGCGAACTCATAGAGGTAAATTCCAAATTCCAAAATTCCAAATTCCAAAATGGGCATTGAAAAATTCAACGGCAAATTGGAATTTGGAATTTTTTTATTTGAAATTTAATATACGATTATCTTTTTAACGGTTCTTTTACTTCCATCTACAACCGTTACAAAATAAATTCCGGCAGACAGATCTTCTAATTTAATAGTCTGGTTGAAATTGCTTGCGCTTGCAAATGTTTTATTATATACCTTTTTGCCTAAAGCATCATGTATAAAAACGTTGACTCCTGCTTTTGATTCACTTGAAAATTGAATTGTAATATCGCCCCTTGTTGGATTTGGATACATAACAAACTCAATATTTTCTTCGTCAGGAACTCCCAAAGTAAATGTTTGATTACAAATATTTATTGAGGCAGAATTTACAGTTCCAAAACTTCCGGAAACTGCATCACGAACTTTTAAAACCCAGTTTCCTTGCGGATTTTCTCCATTAAAAGCACTTAAAAAATCAGTTGGAATAACAATTTGAGATGTCGTTTTAGAACAATCTAAATTTACTCCTGAATCATCAAACTGAAAATCTAAAGTAGCATTTGTACTTGCGCAGCCTTTATTAAACAAACGCACAACGGTTCCTGTTGGACTTTCGATTTGAATTTCAAGATCAGAAAATCTCGCATGCGTTACATTCATACTAACATTTACATCCGACACTGTTCCTGTTGATGCCGGTACACTTACGGCTTTTGAAGTATAAGTTGTTGTTGAAAAAGGAATACTAAAGTTTCCGAAATTATACGTATCACAAACAGTTGATGGCGTATATCCAATGGCAAATGACTTACTATTTAAAGCGTAATATATGTTTGCTACAGGTTCAACCAGAATTCTGCAATTTGTAGCCGAAACAACACTTGTTGGAATCGTAACCGTTTCAGAACCATCATTTGGAGTATTGGCTGCCAAAACTACAGGAAAAGTCAAACCTCCATCTGTAGATAATTTTATATTTACAGCTGTAGAACCTTGCAGCGTATTGGTACTATTTACACTCCAGGTTATCGCTTGATTTGTTCCTTGCTGCAAACCTAAATCAGTTGTGTTTTGAGAAGTAACTGCAAATGGTCCGGCAAATGACGCAACGGTTATAATTGCTTCATCAGTATTGGTTTGCGGTGGTACCAGCGCTGCGTTATCTCTTCCTGTTAAGGTAAAATGCAACGTTCTTGCAATAGACGAAACAGATTCCCAAGTCGTTGTTAATCTATTTTGAAGAACTGAATTATAACTTGGCATATATCTAACCGGAGAAGTTGTTGGAGTAAACGATCTAAATAAAGGTCCGTCCGGCTTTGTTGCATAAGCAAGGCTGGTATCTCCAGAAGTTGATGTTGCGCTATCGTTTTGTTCCCATGTATACGTAATTGTATTGCCGTCAGTATTTGAACCTGTTCCGGTTAAAATAAAGGGTGTACTAATTGGGATTGTATAATCGGCCCCTGCATTAATTGTTGGTGAATTATTAGTTAAAGCTGTACTAGCCGGACAACTTTTTGTGGCAAGATTATTTTGAATTTGGGAAATACTGACATATGCAAAATAATCATCAGAGTTACTCTGAACATCATAATCTGTTATTCCCGCATATCCCATTATAGTTGATCCGCTTCCTGGTTCAACATTTACGCCTGTTCTTTCTCCGGCATCAAAAGAAAAAGTATGATTAGCGCCTAATTGGTGCCCTAATTCGTGAACCACAAAATCAATATCAAAGGTGTCTCCCTGTGGTTTACCGTCTGATGGCGAAGTATAAGCACTTCCTTTTCCTATAGCATTTGATGGCGTTGGGCTATCACAAACGCAACCAATACAACCAGCATTTCCTCCTCCGCCCGAAGCTCCAAACAAATGACCAATATCATAATTCCCTTCTCCAATTACAGTTGTTAATGTGCTTTGAACTTCTTTACTCCAAAAATCATTGCCATCTGTATCTACCGAAGTTCCTTTACTTGCATTTGAATAAGGGTCTGTTGTAGCGTTAGTATATACTACAGCATCATTATTAGCGATTAAAACCAATCCAACAGCAAGATCGTTATTTAAAATGCCATTTACTCTTGACATCGTTGCATTCATTCCTGCCAATGCACCAGCTTTTGTACCACCAAAATAAGCGGTATACTCTCCTGTACATGACAAAGCCAGTCTTAAGGTTTTGAAAACTTTATTATTAGCAGCAGTTTTTGCTGTTTTGTTGGTCAAACTTTTATTTGTCGCCTGATCTTTTAAACTACAAACTAATTTAGAAGTAGGTTTGAAATTGTTTTGAGAAGTAAACAAAACATATTCTGATGTATCATCCGGATTTTGCTCGATAAATTCTGAAGGTTTATCGGCACGAAGTACCATTGTTTGCGTACCAATTGGCGAAACACTAAAATGTATTTTTGCTGATTTATCATCTAAACCTTTTCCTTGGTAAGATCTAATTTCAGGGTATTTTGCCTGCAATTCAGGTTCAAAATTAGAAGATTCCCAAACTGTAAATCTTTCTAAAATCCCATTTGAATTGGGAATAGTAATTTCAGTACTACTACTTTTTGAAGTTTTATTAGTGGTTGATGAAAGTTTTGCTTTCAAAAAATCAGCATTTAATTTATAGTATAGTTTATCCGAATTAGATGAACTTACACTTTTATTTAAAACTGAACCGGAACTTTTTTGCCATAGATCGTCATTTTGAGCATGAACTTCGATACAACAAAAAATAAATAACAAAAATAGTAGCTGTTTACTCATACTCAAAGGTTTTAGAAAAATCAAAATTAAGAGAATTAAATCAAAATCTTACATATATACGACAATTAATGATTTTTTATCGACGAGTCAGGCATTTATGTCAAAAAGTGAACCTGTAGCGTTAAAAAATCAATTCACGTTAGTGTAGAATTTAAAATAGATAGTATAAATTTGCACCATCCTAAACAATTTGCTTTGAAGCTTTTTCATTCTATAAACGATTTTCGATCAACCAAGAAAACTATTTTAACACTTGGCACCTTTGATGGTGTGCATATTGGTCATAAAAAAATTCTGGAACGAATTACTCAAAATACTGAAAACGGAAAATACGAGAGTTTAGTACTTACCTTTTTTCCGCATCCAAGAATGGTTTTGCAGGAAAAATCAGAAATAAAACTTTTGAATACTATTCCTGAAAAATCAAAACTGTTAGAAGAAACCGGAATAGAAAACCTTGTTATTCATCCGTTTAACGAAAGCTTTTCAAGACTAACTGCCGAAGAATTTGTGCATTCTATTTTAGTGGATCAATTTCATATTCAAAAAATAATTATTGGTCATGATCATCGTTTTGGAAGAAACAGAACGGCCAACATCGATGATTTAATTGCTTTTGGAAAAGAATATGGTTTTGAAGTGGAACAAATCTCTGCTCAGGAAATTCAGGATGTTTCGGTAAGCTCAACCAAAATCAGAAAAGCTTTAGACGAAGGAAATATTGCTTTGGCAAATGATTATCTGGGTTATGCTTATTTTTTAAGCGGCGAAGTTGTAAAAGGAAAACAATTAGGAAGAACGATTGGTTTCCCTACAGCCAACATTCATATTGAAGAAGACTATAAAAAAATTCCGAAAAATGGTGTTTACATCGTTAAAACTATTATCAATCAAAAAGAAGTATTCGGAATGATGAATATCGGTTTTAATCCAACTGTAAACGGTGAAAAACAAACTATAGAAGTCCATCTTTTTGATTTTGATGCAGATATTTATGGTCAAAAGATTGAAATTTCTTTATTAGAATATATTCGTGACGAACAAAAGTTTGGTTCTGTTGATTTATTGAAAGAACAATTAAATCAAGATAGAAATACTGCTCTTGATTTTGTTAGCCAGCTTTAAAGATTTATTTTTTAATTTATTGGATAGATTAAGATGTAGTCCCGCTGGGACAAAAATGCACACGAACTTGCCAACCTACCAATATACAATCTCTACGAGATATACTTCGTTAGAAGTTAAATATTGGTAACAAACAAATATCTTAACTTACAAGAATGTCCCGTAGAGACTGCATCCAGTTTACTACTAAACATACTTTTCGTTATTTTTAAATCATCGTACTTCTTTTTTTAGTAAATTTGATATAAAACACTGTTTGTCAACTACATACTATTAACTTCTTTAAAAATAACCATTATGAAATTACCTAAAGAAATTACCAACGGTTTTTTGATATTCCTCGGAATTGGCATTTATTTTTTATTGATGAATTTGTTAGGACTTGCTGATTTGTTCTATTTACGTACGCTGAATGTCTTTTTTATATTTTATGGCGTAAACAGAACTATGCAAATGAACCTTCGCGAAGGCGAAACTAATTTTGTATCTAATGCCGTTTCTGCAATGACTACTTCTGTCGTTGGGGTATCTATGAGTGTTTTCGGATTATTAGTTTATAGTTATGCCCGAGGCGGAGATGCCTATGTAAAAACATTATCGGAGGCATTTATGTTTGGAGGAAATCCATCTGTACCAACTTATTGCATTTGTTTATTGTTTGAAGGACTTGCCTCTTCTGTAATCGTGACTTTAATGATGATGTTATATTGGAACAATAAATATGCAGCCGATTAATATTTCAAAATAAATCAACAATTTAAGCACTCTAAAATCATAAAAATTTATAATTATATGATTTTAGAGTGTTTCTTTTTTGAAAATAACTGCCAATTGTTCATTTACAGAATTCATCATTGGTTGATTAGAACAATTTCGTTACTTTTGAAGCTTCAAAAACAATGTACCTAATGAGCATTACAAAACACAACTGGACAAAAGACGAAATAATCGCCATATATAACAAACCTATGATGGACCTTCTTTATGAAGCGGCCTCAATTCATAGACAAAAACACGATCCGAACGTAGTTCAGGTATCGACTTTACTATCTATCAAAACCGGAGGGTGTCCTGAGGATTGTGGTTATTGTCCACAAGCAGCACGATATAACACAGGTGTAGAAGGAAACGACTTAATGAGCGTTAGCCAGGTAAAAGCACAAGCTTTGCGCGCCAAATCAAGCGGATCATCTCGTGTTTGCATGGGAGCTGCCTGGAGAAACGTAAAAGACGGTGAAGAATTTGATCAGGTTTTAGAAATGGTTCGTACCATTAATAAACTAGATATGGAGGTTTGCTGTACTTTGGGTATGATTACCGAAAATCAGGCACAACGTTTGGCAGAAGCTGGTTTATACGCTTACAATCACAATTTAGATACTTCTGAAGAATATTATAAAGATGTAATTTCTACACGTGGTTTCGAAGACCGTTTACAAACGATCGAAAATGTTCGTAAAACGAATGTTACGGTTTGTAGTGGGGGAATTATCGGAATGGGAGAAAGTATTGAAGACAGAGCAGGAATGCTTGTTGCCCTTTCTACTTTAAATCCACAACCTGAATCTGTGCCTATTAACGCTTTAGTTGCTGTTGAAGGAACTCCGATGGAAGAAGAAAAACCAGTTGAAATCTGGGAAATGATTCGTATGGTAGCTACTACAAGAATCGTAATGCCGGATACGCAGGTACGTTTATCTGCAGGAAGAACAAATATGAGCCGTGAAGGACAGGCAATGTGCTTTTTTGCAGGTGCCAATTCTATTTTTGCTGGAGATAAATTGCTTACTACACCAAATCCGGATGTTCATGAAGACATGAAAATGTTTGATCTTTTAGGATTAATTCCTCAAAAACCATTCGTTAAAGTTTCACAGCCACAAACTGTAGAAGCTGCTGACTCTCAATTTGCACCGCTAGGCGAAAAACCAAAATGGTCAAGACCAGGACACACAATTGAAAGAAATCTTGAAGCTTCGATTAAGTCAAAGAATTAATTAAAAGAGTTAATACATCTCAATAAACATTTTTAAATTGCTTATAACTAGAGTTATAAGCAATTTTTTTATTTATAGAAATGAAATTAAACGAAATAAAAAGGGTAAAAAAAATCAGCAAATCAGATTTTATTTCCCAGTACGTAAAAAACCAAATTCCAGTTGTGATTGAAGAACTTACTGAAGACTGGCCGGCATATGAGAAATGGAAATTATCTTATATGAAGGAGATCGCGGGCAATGTTACTGTTCCTTTATACGATGACAGGCACGTAAATCATGAAGATGGCTTTAATGAAGCGCATATGAAAATGAAAATGAGCGAGTACATCAATCTTTTAGAATCTAAACCTACAAATTACCGTATTTTCCTTTTTAATTTAATGAAACAAGTGCCAGCATTACGAAATGACTTTTTATGGCCTGATATCGGTTTAAAATTAGTGAAACAATTACCGATGCTGTTTTTTGGAGGAGAGAATTCAAAAGTGTTTATGCATTTTGATATTGATTATTCTAATATTTTGCATTTCCATTTTCATGGAGAAAAACAATGCATGATTTTTGCACCTGATCAATCTAAGTTTATGTACAAAATACCGCATGCCTTAATTTCAAGAGAAGATATTGATTTTGATAATCCTGATTACGAAAAATGGCCTGCTTTAAAGAATGTTGAAGGATATATTACGAATTTAAAACATGGTGAAGTTTTATATATGCCCGAAGGATATTGGCATTATATGAAGTATCTGACGCCCGGATTTTCAATGAGCTTGCGAGCTTTTCCACGAAATATTACTAATTTATCCAAAGCAGCTTATAATATATTTATCATGAGGCATTTTGATGTTTTAATGCGAAAACTCAAAGGCCAGAGATGGATTGACTACAAAAACGAAAAAGCGATTCAGAATACGCATGAAAATTTAGCAAAAAGCGCTTAAGAATATTAAAAAGCAGTTGTGAAGACAACTGCTTTTTAATTATAATATAATTTTATTTACCTGAACGTTTCCGTCATGTAAGATTGTTTTGACCATTAAAATCTGATTGGAAGCTGATGCTAAATTTATTTCAAATTCTGTAGCTTCTACTTTCTTTTTATTGTAAATCATTTTTCCTAATGTATCAAAAATTACAACTTCATTAATCGGTGTTTGTATTGAATTTATTTTGATTGTCTTATCTTTTACTGCAACCAATACACTATTTCCTGAATTTTCAAATTCATTAACTTTCAGCGTTTCATAATTATACCTAAGTGTAAAGCGATTATTAAAGTTTCCGCTTAGTGTACTGAATTTATAATCACTAACTGTTAAGTCGTGAAATGTCTTGGTCGTTTTATCTTCAAGATAAACAGCCTGATTACTTAGTTTGCCATCTGCATGATCTATTGCGATTGTAAAATTCCCTGCAACTGAAACACGATATCCTAAAGGAATTATGTCTGTATCTGAAAATGGCAATTCCCGACCTTGAATTACCAGATTCTTATTGGAATTTGTACTATAAAAATCAACGAACTGATTTGCATCCAGAGATTCTGAATCATAATTTTCATCAAAATCATTTGTTGCTCCATTTATATATCCTAAAAGAATTTGTTTAAAAATACCTTCTTCATTTTTAAGATTTATCCAAATACGATCTTTTTCAACAGAACTTTTAATTTCTTTAGTTGGTTTGAAAAAAGTAGCGTTTTGGCCTGAAATTCGCATGCTATCATCAAAATCTACATTCTGTAACCCTTTATTATTAACGAAAAATGCCTGACCTGAAGCAATTTTTCCATCAGGAATATTAGCATTTATACCTGCAGATAAAGCACCGCGTGTACCAACTCCACCAAGCAAATTATAAACCGCATAATCATCTGATGTATATTTATTATTCGCAAATGGTGTATTGTGTGTCCAAAAATATAGTG
The DNA here is from genome assembly GCF_004362015.1 of Flavobacterium chryseum. Classification (GTDB taxonomy): domain Bacteria; phylum Bacteroidota; class Bacteroidia; order Flavobacteriales; family Flavobacteriaceae; genus Flavobacterium. The sequence goes on along the minus strand of NZ_SNWW01000001.1, from coordinate 591,584 downwards.
TTCCCTTAATATTCGATGCGTTTTTGGCTAAAAAAACATCTGCATCAATTGCTGAAGGATACGGATTTCCAACCAAATTAAATCCATCCGTTTTCTGAAAGCTTAAACTTACTTTCCCATTAAATGGAATTCCTTTAAATGTAGCTTCAAATTTTTCAGGAACTGATGCTGAAAAATACTGCGGGCCTCGAATAATATATCCTCTGCCGATAACCATTTTATCTGATGGATTTTCCTGTTTCCAACTATTTGAAGTAATGCTAAAGGAAAAGAATTTATCTAAAGATGTATAAGGTGAAATATCAATCAACTTTTGATTTTCAACTGGTGATGACCAATACGTATAATCAAATTTTAATATTGGAGATGATTTTCTTTTTACATGAACAATTCCGGTATTAAGTGTTTCATCATCTTGCTGATATAAACTTGCAGTATCTTCTAAAACCAAAGTTCCTAATCCTGAGTAATCAAATTCAATTCCTAAAGTATTTCCATTTAAAAGTGTAACCGTTTTACCTTCATCAATAGAACAACTACAAACATTTGCCGATGTTAAAACTGAATAATCATTTTTGAAAAACACTTGCTTTCCGCCTGATGGAAAACCATTGGACCATGTCGTACCATTCCAAGTTGTTGAATCTAAACAAAGTTTTAAACGTGCAATTCTATGTTTTGAAATTCCCGAAACTGAATTAAAATCTCCACCAATTAGTAATCTGTAATCAGATGTAAAACTCATTGAATAAAGCTTGTTATTTAGACGTGCTTCGAAAGAATAATCATAATCTCCCGATTTCAGTAACCGAATTAATCTTAGAGAAATATGGTTTTTATAGGTTCCTGAAAAAGTTCCTCCGACCAAAATACGATCATCCGGTTGTACTAAAATGCTGCGAACATCTCCTTTACTAAAACCTGTACCGGAATCAAAAGATGTATCTAAACTTCCATTGCTATTTAATCGTACAATTCGTTTTTGAGATGATCCGTTATAATTTAAAAATGCTCCTCCAACAATGATTTTTCCATCTGATTGCAATGCTATTGCGTACACATTTTTATCAAAACCACTTCCGACATTGAAACCTGAATCGATACTTCCATCAGGATTTAAACGGATTAATCGTGCAAAAGGATGTCCGTCAAAATTAGTAAACTGTCCTCCCACCAGAATTTTTCCATCAGGTTGAATGAGGACGGTCTCAATAATACCATCTACACTTCTCCCAACATTAAAACTTGTATCTCTAGTTCCATCAGGTAATAATCTTGCAATACGCATTACAGAAGAATCTTTATTATAACTAGTAAAACTCCCTGCCACAATTATTTTCTGATCAGACTGGATTGCCATTGTGTATACGTAAGCAGTAAATCCATAACCAATATTGAAAGTACTATCGACTAAACCGTCTGGTAAAATCCTAATTAAACGATTGGAATTTGTTTCATTGTAATTTGTAAAATTACCTCCCAGAATAATTTTTCCATCCGCTTGCAGTACTGCTGTTTTTATGTAATTATTAGCTCCGATTTGAGCAGGATTAAAACTTGTATCCAGCGAACCATCTTCTGAAAGTCTTGCAATTCTGGATGCAAATTCACCATTAAACTTTTTAAAATTACCAAAGACCATTGTCTTTTTATTTTCTAATGGCATTACTTTATAAACAGAATTATCAAAACCAATTCCAGCCGATAAATAAGCCGTATCATATTCTCCCTCCGTATTAATTTTTGCCAGCCTTCCTTGGTTTAATCCATCAAAAACCGAAAATGAACCTCCAATATACCAAGATCCTTCTGAATCATCTTCCAGAGCCAAAACGGATGCCGATGCTGGTCCTGAACCAAAGTCAATATCATCTTTTAAAATTCCATTCTGATTCAAAAGAAAAACTCTGTTAACATCAACTCCATTGTAATCACCTGTAAAGGAGCCTCCTACCATAATATTGCCTGAAGAACTTAGTTTAATAGTCTGAACGGCTCCTGAATTAATTCCTGATCCAGACAAAAAACTGTTGTCATTGCTTCCATCTTCATTAATTCTAATAATTCTGTTGGCCACATTTCCATTATAAGTTGTGAATTTTCCGCCAAGAATAATTTTGCCATCAGGTTGTACAGCGATGGCACTTACGTCATCGTCGAAGCCTGTTCCAATATTAAAACTCGAATCTACTCTTCCGTCTGAATATAATCGAACCAGTTTGTTGCTTGCGGTTCCATTAAACGAAGTAAAATTACCGGACAATAAAATTTTTCCGTCGGGTAGGATTACAATATTTGTAATGTTAGAAGTTGAACCTGTTCCCGTATTAAAAGAAGTGTCTAAATCACCATTAGGCAAGATTCGGGCGATTCTATTTGCGGTTGTACCATTATATTTTGTAAAACTACCGGCTATTATAATTTTACCATCGGCTTGCGCTTTTATGGCATAAATAATTCCAGTTGTCCCTCCAATTGACGTATTAAATGAAGCATCATTTGATCCATCTGTATTTAATCTAATAAGTCTTCCAGCATTAATTCCGTTATAAGTTGTAAAACTCCCTCCAACAATAATTTTTCCATCTGATTGTATGTATGAAGAATAAACTTTGCCATTAAATCCAGTTCCAGTATTAAAAGCTAGATCAATATTTCCATCTGGATTTAAACGAGTTAAATACGGCGAAGAAATTCCATTAAGATTTAAATAATCACCACCAACAATCAGGTTTTGGTCTGTTTGCAAAGACAAGGTTCGAACCGTATTATCGAACCCATCTCCGTTTAGTCCGTCATCAAGTATATTAAAAGTTACATCAACTTTACCTTGTTGTGCAGAAAGTTGCAGACTTATAATGGGTAAAAAGAAAACCAGCGAAAGAAGTATTTTTTTAATCAAAATTAAGTAGTGTTGCGAGAATTATTTATATGTAAGAATTTGGCTAAAATTATGATTTGCTTTGAAACCATGCAATACCCACTTTCCGTGATATTTTTAATAAAATATCGCGTTCTCTCAAACATCTAAAAACAAAAAAAGACGCACTATTTGTGCGTCTTTTAGTAGTGATCTATTTAACTTCTTAATTAAAAATAATTTTCTTGGCAGCTGTAAAGTTGTTATCCAGGGTAACTTTCACAAGCAGTACCTGATTTGCCACTTGCAGGTTCTGAATCTGCAATTCAGTGTTTCCTACTTTCTTTTTGTTGTAAAGCAGTTTTCCAGATACATCATAAATGCTAACTTCCTTAATATTTTCTTTTGAGGACAGTACTTTGATGGTTTTATCCTTCACCGAAACCAGAAGGCCGTTTTCGATGTTTTCGAAGTCTCCTGTTCCAAGTGTTTTGTTGGTGTAACGCAATACCAAACGATCTGCAAAGGTTCCTTTAACCGTTGTGAATTTATAATCACTTTGGGTTAAATTATGAATGGTTCCGGTTGTTTTGTCTTCCAGGTAAATCACCTGATTTTTCATGTTCCCGTCTGCCTGATCAATCGAAATGGTAAACTCCCCTGCAATAGTCGTTCTATATCCCAACGGAACCAGATCCGTATCTGTAAAAGGCAACGCGCGCGCCTGAATTACATAATTGTTATTGTTGGCCACACTGTAGAAATCAATATAGGTATTGGCATCAAAACTTACTCCGTCGTATCGGGGTTCATATTCATTTGTAGCCCCTTGTACATACCCTACCAGCATTTGCTTGAAGGCTCCCTCGGTATTGGTCATGTTTAGCCAGATACGGTGTTTTTCCACTGCAGCTGTTTTCGAAGCCGATTTAAAGAACTGTGTATTGTCAGCTGCTCCAAGACGCATTCCATTGTTAAATGCTATTGTTCCGCCAGTAGCGGCACTTGCAAAAAAGGATTGTCCCGCACCTATATATCCTGATGGTTTGCTATTATTGTTGGAAGGGTTTGAGCTAGGGGCCTGTAGGCCTGTTCCAACACCACCTGTCAGATTATAACTTGCATAATCCGTTGAGCTGTATTTATACGCACCTGAAAGAACCACCGGCGTGTTATGGGTCCAGAAATAAAGAGTTCCTTCAAGGAAATTGTTTTCTGTTATAAAGGTATTGGCATCCAGGGCAGACGGATACGGGTTTCCGATTAAATAGTATTTACCAGCTGCCAGTGTTTCACCATTGATTATTCCATTGTTTGGAATACCTTTGAAAGAAGCTTCGTAATCAGCCTTTACTGTATTGGAAAAGGTTTGCGGACCACGGATAATGTAACCCTTACCAACGGTCATGATCGTGTTTTTATTGGTAATGACCCAATTATTACCGTTAAATCCCATAAACTTATCCCCTAAGGTATAAGGAGAAACATCAATAAGTTTTTGCGGTGTTACCGGTGTTGACCAGTATATATAATCAGCCTGACGAATTTGGGCTGCGATACGCTTATAGGTAATTGTTCCTGAATTCACAGCATTATTATTTACCTGAACAAGGCTCGAGTGGTTCTCGAATGTTAATGTTGATCCTGAAGAAACGTTAAGTCCGTTTATGATATACAAAGTACGGTCTGAAGGCACCACGATGTTAATTCCTGTATTGATGGTCAAAGAACAGGCTGTTAGATCAGAAGATACCGCAAAAGTACCTGCGATAATAGCTGCTTTTGTAGCATTAGGAGGCAGGTTTGACCATGCTGTACCGTTCCATGTTGTGGAAGACTGATCTGTTATGGTTACATCAGATGATACTACAGAGGTACAAGTGCCATTGCTTACGGTAAATCTGTAAGTTCCCGCTGCAAGACCGGTAACGGTATATGTGGTTCCTGAACCGTTTATTGTATTTGAAGCAAAACCCGTTTGGTTTATTGTCCAGGCTCCGGAAGGCAGGTTGCTTAAAGCTACGCTTCCAGTAGTAGTACAGCTAACACTGGTTGTAGTGCCCGCCGATGGAGCTGATGGTAAAGGGTTAACAGTTAATAAAACTGCATTAGAAATTGTGTAGCAAGTATTACTGGTTACTGTACAACGAATATAGAAATTAGAATAAGTAACCGGTACATTTGTTAAAGATAAACTTGCAGTATTATCTCCTGAAACACCAGCCTGACCGTTTGTTGCTGTCCAAGGTCCTGAAAGGCTTGCACTATATTCCCACTGATAAGTAGGCGATGTAGCAGAAGTTACGATACTAAAACTTCCACCTTGCCCCTCACAAACTGCTAGAGGTTGTGGCTGTGATGTAATAACTGGTAAAGGGCTTGTTATAATTGTTCCAGTAGTTGTTACATTTCCGCAACCACCTGTTAAAGTAACAGTATATGGAAACGAACCTGAAATTGATGTTGTTCCGTTTATCGTAACAACATTTGCTGCCCAAGTTCCACTAACTCCAGTTGGTAAACCTGAAAATGTTGCACCTGTAGCGCCTGTTGTTGTAAACGTGATATTGCTTAAAGCTGTATTAATACATGCAGTTTGATTATTTGTTCCTGCTCCCGAACTTAATGTTATGGTATTTGCAGGTGTAATAGTTATCGTTCCAGTGGCTATTACATTTCCGCAACCTCCTGTTAAAGTAACGGTATATGGAAACGAACCTGAAATTGACGATGTTCCGTTTATCGTAACAACATTTGCTGTCCAAGCTCCATTAACTCCGGTTGGTAACCCTGAGAATGTTGCTCCCGTTGCTCCCGTTGTAGTATAGGTGATATTCGCTATAGCTGAATTAACACAAACAGTTTGATTGGTTGTTGACGCAAGTGAAGTTAATGTCACCGTATTTGCTGGTGTTACAGCAATTGAACCGTTCGCGGTCACTACTCCACATCCTCCTGTTAGGGTAACTGTATAATTGTATGGACCTGCTGTAGCTGAAGGTGATCCGCTAATGGTAACGACATTTGATGCCCAAGATCCGGTAACTCCGGTTGGTAATCCTGAAAATGTTGCTGCCGTTGCACCTGTTGTAGTATAGGTGATATTCGCTATAGCTGAATTAACACAAACAGTTTGATTGGTTGTTGACGCAAGTGAAGTTAATGTCACCGTATTTGCTGGTGTTACAGCAATTGAACCGGTAGCGGTCACTACTCCACATCCTCCTGTTAGGGTAACTGTATAATTGTATGGACCTGTTGTAACTGAAGGTGATCCGCTAATGGTAATGACGTTTGACGCCCAAGATCCGGTAACTCCATTTGGCAATCCTGAGAATGTTGCTCCCGTTGCACCTGTTGTGCTGTAGGTGATATTCGCTATAGCTGAATTAACACAAACAGTTTGATTGGTTGTTGACGCAAGTGAAGTTAATGTCACCGTATTTGCTGGTGTCACAGCAATTGAACCGGTAGCGGTCACTACTCCACATCCTCCTGTTAGGGTAACTGTATAATTGTATGGACCTGCTGTAGCTGAAGGCGATCCGCTTATTGTAATGACGTTTGACGCCCAAGATCCGGTAACTCCATTTGGCAATCCTGAGAATGTTGCTCCCGTTGCACCCGTTGTAGTATAGGTGATATTAGCTATAGCTGAATTAACACAAACAGTTTGATTGGTTGTTGATGCAAGTGAAGTTCGTGTTACTGTATTATTTGGATTAACTGTAATTACAACTGTAAACGGAACTCCTGCACAACCTGAAGTAGTGGGAGTAACGGTATAGGTCGCTGTTTGTGCTGTAGCTGTTGGATTTGCTAATGTTCCTGAGATACTAGATGGTGTTCCAGTACTGGCAGCTCCTCCAGTTAATCCTCCTGTCACTACTGGAATTGGCCAACTGTAAGTTGTTCCTGTTGGAATTGTACCATTAGTTCCATTAGTAGGTGTAACAGTAAAAGCAACACCACTACAAGTTGATGTAGATATCGGAGTAACTACTGCAGAAATCATATTGATTAAAATTCCTGTTGACGGTGTGGTATTAGTTCCACAGGTAACTAATGCGCGATAATAAGTAGGAGCAGTTTGGCTAGTGGTATAAATAGATTTATTAGCACTAACATCAAGATATTTTATTACTAAATTATCTATACTGTGCTGATCTTTATTTCCACCTGTTCTTGCTGAAAATTTAAATTTCCAGGTTGATTTATTAGTTGCTGTATAACCAGGTAACAGTAAATTGCTAATAATGGAAGTCCCTGCTAAACTAAGAGACAAATACCCATTATTATCAACAGTTAAAGTTATATTTCTATAATTTGCATTTCTAAGAGCTACAGCTCCAATGGCAGTTGCAAAAATTGCATTTCCTCCGTAATTAATTCGGATTCGACCACCTACGGCTACCTGATCATTATCGTAAGTGTCTAATTTTAAAATAAGACCATTTCCTTCTCCATTTTCACCTCCGCCATTATTATTTATAAATCCGTCTCCATAACTCAAACTCAGACCATCTGCACCATCAGCAGGACCTAACCAAATTTTATAATCAAAACTTGTAGTAAAAGCATTAACATTACTACCTAAGCTTTTATTAATGAAATAGGCACTCTGGTGTCCGGTTTCAGCGACATCAGTTAAGGTTAAAACTCCTCCCTCTATTTTAGCATCAAGGCCTGAAACACTTTCAATTCCAACTGTTGTATTTGCTGCTTGCGGAGTAGAAAAATCTGAAGAAAAAAAAGCGGGTTGAGATGGTGTAGCGTTTACCCAATCTGTTCCATTAGTAGAAGTTTGCCATTGGTAAGTTGGTGCTCCTAAAGTTTCATTAGCCAATGATAAAGTAAAAGGGGTAGTAGAGCAAACTGGGTTTGCAGTTGAATTAGTACCTCCAGGTGCTGGTGTGGCGGTACAAGTAGCACCAATTTTAATGGTATAATCTTCAACCTGTCCTGCATTATTCGCATCAGAGGCAGCACACGGAGTTGTGTTATAACTTCCTAAATGACCAATAACTCGCATAGTTGTATTTCCTAATAATGCTGTGGCAGGAATTTTAACAAAGACTGAAGCAACTACATTTTGTGCAGGGGAATCTCTAAAAGTTCCTACAACATAATATTCATCAGAATCTAAAAAATCACCATCCTGATTCCAGTCAAAAAAAGCTGTGTAATAATAATTTACATTTCCACCTGTATTCCCTTTTACATTTAAGGAATAACTTTGATCTCTGTAAACAGTAGTTGGAGTTAAACCTGTAAAGTTTTCATATGAAGTTGTGCCATTACTATTGTTATCTAAAGAATTAAATTTAATATTCGTAATCTGCGTTACAGTTCCAAAATTACTAAATGAGCATACTACAGGGGTCCATGTAAATGTTAATCCACTCGTAGGTAATTTTCCTGTTCCTGTATTAGCAGTGGCAGCATTATTTCCTCCAGCTGATGAAGCAGTCCAGTTATTAGTAATTAATCTATTGTTAAAATCTGCACTTGAAGGACCTCTTAATCCAATTTGAGTAGTTAAGTCAGATGTGTAATTTACTGAGCAACTTCCATAGACAACTTGAATTAAGTTGGTCGATTCATTTAATCTTATCTGGAAATTAAATGATTCTCCACTATTATTCCTAGCCTCATATCTTCTAATATTTGTCCATTGGACAACAAAAACCCTGTTAGGTGCAGTTCCAGTTGTTGTATAAACTACATTTGAACCATTGCTTACTAAATCTCTTCCTAAAGCACTAATTGCACCAGCATATGTTGTCCCTGTTGATATAGGATTAAATTCATTAGTTGCTGAAATAGTTGTTCCAAACGTTAGAAATCCATTAGAATTGATAGAGCAAGTTGTATAATTTACATTATTATAAGTAAATGTAAAATTAAATGGGATTGAGTTCGTACTTACATTGTCATCCCATCCACTTGCATGAACTGTTGTGCCTGCAATAGCAGTATAAGTTCCTGCAGTTTGTGAAAAAGTATAGTTTGCAACCTGACTTTTTACATTCAAAACAACAAAAAACATTACCAAACAAAGTAATTTTGCATTCTGAGTATAGCTCTTTTGAGAAAGAGAATTAAAAAATAAAGAATGCACTAATAAAAGTAATTTTCTAATCATATAGTTGTGGTATTTGTGTTCTTAATCTTCGAAAATCTGCTTATTTGAAACTAAAAAATTCAAAATGTTGATGTTTAAACATTTACGATTTTTAGGTAAGATGGTTTTACAATTTTAAATAAAAATTGAATTTTAACATTTTGAAAGCTTTTTTTTACAAAAGAAATTTTCGAAATACCACTACAAAACCTAGCCAAACTCTAAAAAAGGGCTAACTATTTAATCCTCAGAACTTTTTAAAATAAATTATTCCTTTTAAGATTATTCTAGTCCAAATAAAGCTTAAAAAATAGCATCTTACAAATGTTTTAAAATAAAAATTAACTTTTGAATCAAAAAGTAAAAATAATCGTTCAAACGAGTTTTTTAGTGTTAAAGAAAAATCTTTCAAAGTTAAAAGCTTACTTTTTCAAATTCATCTTTTTCAATTTTTTGCAAAAAAAAAGCCCACTTGAATATTTTTCAAGTGGACTTTTTTAGTTAAAATATTGGTTTCTAATAAACTATTTTATAAGTTTTAGTTGCATTTGTTTCTAAAACTACTTTGACTAATACAGCCTGATCAGCTATTTTTAGATTATCGATTTTCAAAATAGTATCTGAAATATTGACTTTTTTATAAAGTAATTTCCCTGAGAAATCATAAATATAAATAGTGCTTATTCTATCAACATTGGAACTAACTGTAATTGCTTTGTTTTTTACAGCTACCAGAACATTTTTATCTTCATTTTCGAACTCGCCAGTTCCCAATGATTTATTTGCGTAGCGTAATACAAAACGATCAGTAAAAGTTCCTGTTGAAGTATTAAAAGTATAATTGCCCGCTCGCAAATCATGAATAGTATTTGTAATTTTATCTTCGAGATAAATAGCATGATTACTTAAATCGCCATCTACATGGTCTATTGCAATTGAGAAATCTCCAGAAATTGTACTTCGATAACCTAGCGGAACAGCATCTACATCACTAAAAGGTAATGCACGACCCTGAATGACATAGTTATTACCATTACCAACACTGTAAAAGTCTAAATAGGGGTTTGCATCAAAACTTTTTCCGTCGTACTTATTTTCGTATTCGTTGCTTGCGCCTTCAATATAACCAATTAACATTTGTTTAAAAGCTCCACCTTCATTAGTCATATTTAACCAAACGCGATGTCTTTCTGCTGCTGGTTCAAATGTCGCTGCCGATTTAAAAAACTGAATATTATTTGCTCCCCCAAATCGCATAGTGTTATTAAACTGTATTGTACCTGGATTAATACTACTTGCAAAAAAGGATTGTCCTGCAGCAATATAGCCAGATGGCGCAGCATTATTATTTCCGGCATTTCCACTAGCCGCAGGCACACCAACACCACCAGTCAAGTTGTAACTCGCATAATCATCAGAATTGTAACGATATGCCCCTGACAAAACAACAGGAGTATTGTGAGTCCAGAAATAAAGTGTTCCGTCTAAAAATGGATTCTCGATTAAAAATGTATTTGCATTTAGTGCTGATGGATAAGGATTTCCAATTAAGTAAAATTTTCCGGCAACAACTGTTTCACCAGATAGATTACCATTGTTGGGAACACCGACAAATGAAGCCGTATAATCTGCCTTTACTGTATTTGAATAACTGTTTGGACCACTGATAATGTAGCCCTTACCAACGGTCATGATCGTGTTTTTATTGGTAATAATCCAATTATCAACGTTAAATTCCATAAACTTATCCCCTAAGGTATAAGGAGAAACATCAATAAGTTTTTGCGGATTTACTGGGGTTGACCAGTATACATAATCGGCCTGGCGAATTTGCGGACTAGTACGTTTATAAACAATGTTTCCAGAATTCACAGCATTTGTAAGTTGCAATAAACTCGAATGGTTTTCAAAAGTTACAATTCCACCATTATTTGATAAAGATTTTGTTAATGTTAAAGTATCCAAAAACTGAATTGTAACGTTTACCCCCGAATTTACAGTGCAGCTACAACCATTAATATTTCCTGCACCTCCACCAGTTGAAATATAATTTCCTGCAAATATAAGATTCTGATCTAGCGTTGGTGTTCCGTTAGACCACGAAGTCGTGTACGTATTGGTAACCAATCCTGGCACTACAGCATTTGCTGAAACTAATGAAACACAGGTTCCATTATTTACGGTGAAAGTATAAGTGTTAGGAGCAAGTCCAGAAATAGTAGCTGTTGTTCCTGAATATGGCTCTACAATTGCGCCAGGAAAAAGGGTTAATGTACCAGCAACCGGCAATCCGCTTAAAGCAATACTTCCAGTTGCAACAATACAAGTAGGAGGAGTAATTGTTCCTATTATGGGAGCTGATGGTAGAGCATTTATGACTACATTAAAATTCAATCCCGGACTCGAACTACAAGCATTTGCATTTTTTACGGTTATTGTTCCGGTATAAGTTCCGGCTGCAGTTCCCGCAGGTATTGCAATTGAAATTGGACTTGCAGTTAATGTGGCATCAGTAACGGTTACAAAACTATTTGTTGGTGAAGCATTCCAAACGATGCTATATGTTGTCGGCGAGTTTGTTGTTCCGTTGTAAGTAAGTGTTGTGTTTTGAGCACTTGTACTTGCACAAACCGGAGCAACAGTTCCAAGAGTTATAGTTGGTAACGGATTTACCACAACGTTAAAAGGTACACCAGAACTAGAAGTACAGTTATTTGCATTTTTTACGGTTATAGTTCCAATGTATGTTCCCGCAGCAGTTCCCGCTGGAACAGCAATTGAAATTGGACTTGCATTCAATGTAGCATCTGTAACAGCTGCAAAACTATTTGTTGGTGAAGCATTCCAAACAATACTATATGTTGTCGGCGAGTTTGTTGTTCCGCTATAAGTAAGTGTAGTATTTTGAGCACTTGCACTTGCACAAACGGGAGAAACAGCTCCAAGAGTTATAGTTGGTAACGGATTTACGACAACGTTAAAAGGTACACCAGAACTAGAAGTACAGTTATTTGCATTTTTTACGGTTATTGTTCCGGTATAAGTTCCGGCTGCAGTTCCCGCAGGTATTGCAATTGAAATTGGACTTGCATTTAATGCAGTATCTGTAACAGTTGCAAAACTATTTGTTGGTGAAGCATTCCAAACAATGCTATATGTTGTCGGCGAGTTTGCTGTTCCGCTATAAGTAAGTGAAGTATTTTGAGCACTTGCACTTGCACAAACGAGAGAAACAGCTCCAAGAGTTATAGTTGGTAACGGATTTACGACAACATTAAAATTCAGTCCAGGACTCGAAGTACAGTTATTTGCATTTTTTACTGTTATGGTTCCGGTGTAAGTCCCTGCTGCAGTTCCTGCAGGTATTGCAATTGAAATTGGGCTTGCATTTAATGTTGCATTAGTAACAGCTGCAAAACTATTTGTTGGTGAAGCATTCCAGACAATGCTGTATGTTGTTGGCGTATTGGTTGCACCGCTATAAGCTAAAGTTGTATTTTGCGCACCAGCACTTGTACAAACTGGAGCAACCGTTCCAAGAGTAATAGCAGGTAAAGGATTTACCGTAACTGTTGTAAAATTAGAATCGGAGGAAACGCAAGTTCCACTTTGAACTACAGCTCTAAATTGAGTTGTTTGAGTAAGAGCTCCCGAAGTGTAAGTTGTAGCTGTATTAACAATATCTGTCCATGTTGAGAATGGACTTACTGAAGATTGCCATTTTACAACTGTTCCTGTATGCCCTGATAGCGTTAATAAAGCACTTGGAAAACCGCTACAAATTGTTGTACCACCATTAACTGTACCACCAATTGTTGCGGGCGAAATAGTTATATTACTAGCGACATTGTTTGTACTAATGTTAGAAAAACAAGCGCCAGATGTTAATTTTGTAACAGTTATAGAGCCTGTTCCAGCCGTTGTTAAACCTGAAGCAGTAAAAGTTCCAGTACCAGCCGTCCCAACAGTCATTGTTGCAATAAGTCCTGTTGCATTTGGATTACTATGATTGTATGTAACCGTATAATTACCAACCGGTAACAAAGCAGCAGTTGAATTTAGTGGTGGTTGTGCCCATAAAGACACATAAATAAAAGATAATAGTAAAGATAGTTTTAGCTTCATAAATGTGGTATTTAGGATTAAAGAATAATTTATTAAGCTATCTTTAAGTAAAAAAACACTGATTTATTCAGCAAATGAGATGTCTCTTTTTCTTAAAAACGTCTTGTATCTAAGTTACTGAAATAAAGGTTTTTATGATAATAAAAGTGATATTTACCTACAAATTATCGATTTGTAAATTTTTTAACTTAATTTTCCCAAAAATTTACTCATTTAGTTGTAAATTCTTACTTTTAGATATTAATCAATAACATTTCTTTCTATCCTTTTGGAGTTAAAATCATGACAATCAAAGAAGCAATACAAAAACTAGAACACTTTTGCGCCTATCAGGAGCGTTGTCATGCAGAGGTAGTTTCGAAATTATATGATCTCAAAATGACTTCTGATGAGATGGATTCGATTATTGTTCATTTAATTCAAGAGAATTTTTTAAATGAAACTCGTTTTGCATGCAGTTTCGCGAGAGGAAAACACAGGATTAAGCATTGGGGTAAAATCAGAATTACAAACGAATTAAAATTTAGGCAAATTTCTTCAACTAATATTACTTTAGCTCTTAAAGAAATTTCTGCAGAAGAATATGCAAATACCTTCGAAAAACTTTCGGAAAGATGTTGGAATGGCATTCAAGAAAAAAATAATCTAAAGAAGAGAAAAAAATTCTGCGATTATATGCTTCGTCGTGGTTATGAAAGTAATTTGGTTTATGATAAGGTGAAAGAACTTGAACAAAATTTCAGTTAATTTCAGCTGAAAAATCTTGTCAGGAAAATCACTTTATGTCAATCTCAAAAACTGATAAAAATCCTATATTTTCATCAATTTTACAAAATATCAGAAGATAATTATTTTGATGATAATTTACTATATCAGACGTTTTTCTAATAATTATTTCAAAAATCAACTGCTTTTTACTCCAATTTTAACGATTTTTCTTATTTTTAGCTTTAGCTATTTATAGGAAATAACACAAATTGTTTCTTTTCCTGATGTATTTCATCGACTATTTTAACATTTCATCGATTAAATAGCCATTATCAAAAACCCTATATTATTGTAACACGTACATGTGTTTATCTTTGCTTGGTCAAATTCTTATGTCATCTAACAAGTTGATAGAAAACATTTAACATGACTAAAACTTTACTTTTTTGCATTTCATTTTAACTGATTTATTTTTCCAAAAGAGAAAAGTTCAAAAATTATTAAAAGCAAATAGAAATATATAATATATGCCCCAAAAAACTTTTTTATCAGTACGTTCTTTATTTTTAAAAAATTTAGGAATACTTATTTTTTTGCTTCCATTTAAAATGTTAAGCCAAAATACGATTACAAGAATCCATACCGACTGGAAAGGATACTGGACATCAAATAGTACAACAGGAGTTGGAAACCGACCAGATACTGCCAATAATTTACTGGCTTTTGCCTGGAATGGTACAACTTATTCTACAGGTGTAAATGATAATGTTCTAACCACCAATGCCGTAACTTTTAATCCACAAAAATTTAGAGCATTAAAAATTCAAACTTTAGGGCTAGATACTAGCATGTATTATCTGCAGGGATCAATGATCGATGGATCAGCTTCTACTGCTAAGTTAGTTCCGGCATTAGCAGGATCTACCTCTACAGGAGCAGAACTTTCTTCCAGACTTACTGATGGTACTAGCGGTTTGACGCTGGGAACAGGAATCGCAAATATTAAAACGGGTATCTCTGAATTTAAAATTGGTACAAACAATTTGAATATTCCTGGTATTGGTGACGGGATTCCTGATATTATTGTAACTCAGGTAGCAGAACCAGGTGGTCAATATGATACTTTTAAATTTGTAAATGCTGCAGGAGCTACAGTAGGAACAGAAATATCAATTAAATTCGATGCAATAACAGCTATAGGAACATATAGTCTTGATTTGTTTAGAGCTGATAATGGAACAGTGGCTTTTACGCCAGCTGCAACAAGAGACATAAGAATGCTGGGAATAGAAACAAGTTCATTTGGTATAAATGCAACAAATGCTTCACAAGTAGATCGTTTTGTAGTTACTTTTTCTGGTAGTTCAGATTGTGCTTTTATAGCATTCAACACAAATTCATTAAAAATTGCTGAATTAGGATTGGTTAAAAAAGCTTCGCTGGCTACATGTGGTAAAGTGGGCAATACCATCAATTATACTTTTGAAGTTACAAATACTGGAGAAGTACCTATAACTGATATTAAAATTACAGACCCAATGCCAGGACTGGTAATTTCAGGTAATCCAATTGCCAGTTTAGCGGCTGGAGCAAAAGCTACATTAACAGGAACTTACACTATTACTGCTGCAGATGTAGCAGCTGGTAAAGTAGTTAATTCAGCAAAAGTTACAGGAACTGATCCTTCACTCAATATTATTGAAGATATATCCGGGCAAACCAATACAGATAATATAGCAACTACTCTTTTATTACCTGCTCCAACCTTTACGGCACAACCGGGAGCATCAACTTGTATTGGCACAAGTGTTACTTATTCAACGGAAACAGGAATGACAAACTATGTTTGGGGATTGCAAGGTACAGCCGGAACAAATTACACAATTGTTTCTGGCGGTGGCACTGGAGATAGTTCGGTTACCTTAAAATATTTAACAGCAGGAAGCAAAACAGTATCGGTTAATTATACAAATACTAACGGTTGTACTGTGGCTACAGCAACTTCTTCATCAGCAGTTACTGTTAATGCATTACCAACACCAACTTTTACCGCACAGCCAACAGCACCAATTTGTATTGGTACAACTGTTACTTATACTACACAAGCCGGAATGTCAAATTATGTTTGGGTATTTCCTGGACTTGCAGGTACAAATTACGTAATTGATAATAAAGGAACCAACGTAGATAATACGGTGACTTTACATTACTTAACTGCAGGTACTAAAATAGTAACGGTCAATTACAGCAATTCGAACGGTTGTACAGCAGCGTCAGCAATTTCTTCATTCACGACTACTGTTAACCCATTACCATCAGCTCCAAGTTTAGTTGCTTCAAATATTAGCTGTACTACTACTGGAAGCGTAGCTTTAAGCAATCTGCCTTCCGGAGCCTGGACAATAAACCAAACGGGTTTTGCTTCAAATACAATAAACGGTTCAGGAACAACATATACCGTTAGCGGACTTGCAGCGGGGACTTACAGATTTACCGTAAGCAATGGTACCTGTACCTCTGTAGTATCATCTGATGTAACCATAACAGATCAGTCTTCCACAACCTGGAACGGTACAGCCTGGTCCAACCTGCCTCCTAATGCTACAAAAGCAGCTATTATCGCAGGTACTTTTGCGGTATCTTCTGATCTAACAGCCTGTTCTTTGACCATCAATACAGGAATTAACATCGTGGTGCCTTCAGACCGTACTTTGTATATCATAAACGGACTTAACGTTTCTTCAGGCTCAACATTAACATTCGAGAACCACTCGAGCCTTGTTCAGGTAAACAATAATGCTGTGAATTCAGGAACAATTACCTATAAGCGTATCGCAGCCCAAATTCGTCAGGCTGATTATATATACTGGTCAACACCGGTAACACCGCAAAAACTTATTGATGTTTCTCCTTATACCTTAGGGGATAAGTTTATGGGATTTAACGGTAATAATTGGGTCATTACCAATAAAAACACGATCATGACCATTGGTAAGGGTTACATTATCCGTGGTCCGCAAACCTTTTCCAATACAGTAAAGGCTGATTATGAAGCTTCTTTCAAAGGTGTTCCAAACAATGGAATAATCAATGGTGAAACACTGGCAGCTGGTAAATACTATTTAATCGGAAACCCGTATCCTTCTGCATTGGATGCCGATACCTTTATAACAGAAAACAATTTCCTTGAAGGAACACTTTATTTCTGGACCCATAACACGCCGGTGGTTCTTTCAGGTGCGTATAAATACAGCTCAACGGATTATGCAAGTTATAATCTGACCGGTGGTGTTGGAACAGGCCTACAGGCTCCTAGTTCAAACCCTTCCAACAACAATAGTAAACCATCAGGATATATAGGTGCGGGACAATCCTTTTTTGCAAGTGCCGCTACTGGCGGAACAATCGCATTTAACAATGGAATGCGTCTTGGAGCAGCTGACAATACACAGTTCTTTAAATCGGCTTCAAAAACAGCTGCAGTGGAAAAACACCGTGTCTGGTTAAACATGACCAATACCGAGGGAGCCTTCAAGCAAATGCTGGTAGGGTATGTACAAGGGGCTACAAATGAATATGAACCCCGATACGACGGAGTAAGTTTTGATGCCAATACCTATATTGATTTCTACAGTGTGGCCAACAATAACAATTATGTGATTCAGGCGCGCGCGTTGCCTTTTACAGATACGGATCTGGTTCCCCTGGGATATAGAACAACTATTGCAGGAGAGTTTACCATTTCGATTGATCAGGCAGACGGGAACATGAAAAATCAGGTGATTTACCTGGAAGACAAAACAACCGGCACCATTCATAATTTAACCCAAAGTGATTATAAATTCACCACGGTTAAAGGAACATTTGCAGATCGTTTTGTATTGCGCTACACCAACAAAACACTTGGAACAGGAGATTTTGAAAACATCGAAAACGGCCTTCTGGTTTCGGTGAAGGATAAAACCATCAAGGTACTCTCTTCAAAAGAAAACATTAAGGAAATTAGCATTTATGATGTATCTGGAAAACTGCTTTACAACAAAAAGAAAGTAGGAACTACCGAATTGCAGATTCAGAACCTGCAGGCAGCAAATCAGGTACTGCTTGTGAAAGTTACTCTTGAAAACAACTTTACAGCTGCCAAAAAAATTATTTTTAATTAAGAAAATAAGATTTTATATAAATGAAAAATCCATTCCGTTTCGGAATGGATTTTTTTTTATAACTGCTATTTTATAAAGCGCTACGCCTTTTCAATCAAAATGCTAACTGCATTACCGCCAAAACCAACAGCGTTAATTAAAACTTTCCTAATTGGTTTTGTTTGGTTTTGTTTGTCTGAAAAAGGGACATCAATAAAAGTATCATTCTTCATCATCAAAAGAGCCAACTCAAGACTCAATATTCCAGATGCGCCAAAAGTATGCCCAATTTTCCATTTGTTGGTGGTTAAAAGAGGCAATTTAGATCCAAACACTTTTTCTATAGCTCGCAATTCTGTTAGATCCCCTTTTATAGTTCCTGGTGCATGCATTACGATTGCGTCAATATCTTCTAAATTTTCATCTTTTAAAGCCATTTTCATTGATTTCTGAAAACAGTCCGCTTCTGCAGAGATCGAAATATTATGTTCTAAAATTTCTGTTGCATAACCAACTCCGGTCACATAAGCAATTGCATTTTCTTTTTCACCAGCTTCTAAACAACAAACCGCAGCGCCTTCACCTAAAATCATAGTGTTTTGCGTTTTCTCAAAATCAAAAGCCAGATTTGGCCATGATTCCTTTGTTTGATCTATACGTGAATATATCTTTAAAGCACGCATTTGTGCAATTGTAAAATCGGTCAAAGGTGCTTCACTTCCTCCTACCAAAAACTTATCGGCCATTCCTGACTTCAACCAGGCAACTCCATTTAAAAGTGCATGAAGTGCAGTAGAACATGTGATAGAATGCGAAATTTCCGGACCTACACTTTGCAAATCATGTGCAATCCAAGATGAAATATTTCCTAAAGTTGTTGTTGGCGAAGCTAAAGTTTGTGCTTTTCCTGTATCAATGTATTCTTTATAATGCTTTTCGAATAAATCGGTTGCTCCTCTCGAAGATCCAATATTGATTCCGAAAACATTATCTGATTTCCAGCCTGCTTGTTGAACTGCTTTTCTGGAAGCTGCCAAAGCAAACAAAACCGAATCATCTAAAAACTTATATTTAATATCAGATTCCCGAACTTCAGCAACAATTTGTTTTGATTCAGCATCAAGCGAAGCTACAGAAGTTTCTTGTTGATCTAAAAATTGTCTGGAAAAACAATGTTGGTTATCAAGATATTTTTTCCAAACTGCATCAGGATTATTTCCTAAAGGAGAAATGGAAGAGAAAGCTGTTATAGAGATTTTTTGTGTATTCAAAATGTTTTATTTAACCGCAAAATTAACGAAGGTTTCGCAAAGGTCGCAAAGTGTTATAATTATTTAAACCATATCTATGGCTTCTTCAATAATAGAATATACTTTTTGAAGTTGTTCGTTGGTCATAATGTACGGAGGCAGAATGTAAACAATATTACCGACAGGTCTCAAAACAACTCCTTTTTCGATAAAGAAATTATAGAGTTTGTTACGCATTGATCCGTAATAACTTTCCTCAGAATCTGATTTGATTTCAACTGCAAAGATAACGCCTAATGTTCTGGCTGTAATTACTTTTGGATGATTTTCAATTTTCTTCTGAAAGTTTAAATGACTTGTATTTATTCTTTCAATATTATCCTGCATTTCCTGAGTCTGCAATAAATCGATACTTGCCAAAGCAGCCGCACAACCGGTTGGATTCGCCGTAAAAGTATGTCCGTGAAATAATGCTTTATTGATATCATCATCATAAAAAGCATCAAAAACTTCCTGAGTAAAAGTCGTAATCGCCATTGGGATTGTTCCTCCGGTTAATGCTTTCGACAAACAAATCATGTCAGGATCTTCTGCAACATAATCCATTGCGAAAGTTTTTCCTGTTTTACCAAAACCAGTCATTACTTCATCGGCAATAGTCAAGACTTTGTTTGCTGCACAAATCTGAATCAGTTTTGCTAAAGCTTCCGGTTCATACATAACCATTCCGGCCGCTCCTTGTACCAAAGGCTCAAAAATAAATCCGGCACAATTATGATTTTGAATTACATTTTTCAATGTATCAAAACTAACTTGCTCCTGCCCTTTTACCGGAACCGGAATTCTAACAACATCTATAAACATTCCCTGAAAAGCCTGTGTGTAAAATGAAATTCCGCTTGCTGCCATTGCTGCAAAAGTGTCTCCATGAAACGCATTTTCGAAAGCAATTATAGTGGTTCGTTTTTCATTTTTATTGAAAAAATATTGCAAAGCTACTTTTATCGCCACTTCAACCGCTGTTGAACCATTGTCAGAAAAGAAGATTTTCTGTTGATTTTTAGGCAGAATTTCAATTAACTTTTCCGCCACCTTTATCGCTGGTTCATGCGTAAAACCTCCAAACAAAACATGTTCTAAAGTGGTCAGCTGTTTATAAATAGCATCAGCAATAAATTTATTACTGTGCCCAAAAGGGTTTACCCACCAAGATGCAATTGCATCGATATATTCTTTTCCATTTTCATCCCAAAGCAATGCGCCTTCGCCTCTTGAAATAGCTATAGGAGTTTGTGCTGTTTTATGTTGCGTATACGGATGCCATAAGTACTGGCTGTCTTTTTCTGTTAAAGTCATCTGATATAATATTGTAGATTTCTGAATTTAGATTTTAGATTTCTCTATCGATAACAAATTATGTCGAAATAAATCAGCGTATTCTTTAATTACGTTTTGATCAAAATATGGTTCTTCATCAATTCTTCCAATGCACTTAATGTTCGTTTTATTGAGAATTAAATCTTCTGTTGATTTGTTTTCGCTTCCGCTGAAAATAATTCCTGCAACTTCAAAATCTCGATTTCGAATTGCTTCAATAGTCAATAAAGTATGATTGATACTTCCGAGATAATGTCTGGAAACAACAATAATTTTATAATCGGGCTGAATTAAATCAATAATGGAATCATTATCATTTAACGGAACAAATATTCCGCCTGCGCCTTCAATCACCAGATGATTTTCTGTTTTTGGCTCTTCAATTTGTTTTAAGTCGATAGTAATTCCATCAATTTCCGCTGCTAAATGTGGACTTGCTGGTGTGTTCAATTTATAACTATTCTCGAAAATTTTAGATTTACTATTCGAGATTTTAGATTTGATTTTATGACTGTCTGAATTGTCTAAATCTCCTGCTTGAACAGGTTTCCAATAATCTGCTTCTAAAGCTTCAACAACAATTGCCGAAGTTATGGTTTTACCAACATCGGTAGAAATACCGGTTATAAATAGTTTCATAAGCTTTGATTTCACAGACATACACAAAGCAAAAAAAAGATTACAAAGTCTGTGTAGCTTTGTGTTTCTTTGTGTATCTCTGTGTTAATAATTAAAACACAAAGTTACCTAATAACTCCAAAACCTGATTAATTTCTTCTTCTGAATTATAACTGTGAATACAAAATCGTAAACGTTCCTGTCCTTCCGGAACTGTTGGCGAAAGTATCGGTTTTACATCAAAACCTTTATCCTGAAGTTGTTGCGCTAATTGTTTTGCATTTTCATTACCTGGAATAATGGCTGATTGTATCGATGATTTGCTTCGGACAAACATTGGCTTTAATCCTAATAAATTTTTCTGCTGATTAAAAAATACAATATTTTTCCTCAATTTTTCGATAGTTTCTTTTTCGATTTCTAACTGCTGATATGCCGTTAAAATTGTTGAAACGGAATGTGGAGACAATCCTGTAGTATAAATAAAGCTTCGGGCAAAGTTTACTAAATATTCTTTCAATTCTAAGCTGCCTAAAATTGCAGCGCCATGACAACCCAAACCTTTTCCGAAAGTCATAATTCGTGCAAAAATTCTATTGTGCAATTGTAGATATTGTGTCAAACCTTCCCCTTTTTCTCCAAAAACACCTAAAGTATGTGCTTCATCAACGACCAGATAGCAATTGTATTTTTCAGAAAGCTGAACTAATTCTTCCAGATTCGGACTATCGCCATCCATAGAGAAAACTGTTTCAGTAACAATATAAATATTTGTGTCAGGAAATTTCAGAATCAACCGTTCTAAATCCTCAAAATCATTATGATTGAATTTATACGATTTAGCATTCGACATTACAATTCCGTCCCGAATTGAAGCATGACTTAATTCATCGTACAAAATAACATCGTTTCGTTGCGGTACAGCGCTAAAAAAGCCAACGTTGGCATCGTAACCCGAATTAAAAATTAAAGCAGATTCAGCCTCATGAAATTGCGCTATAAAAGTTTCTGTGATTTGATACAAAGAATGATTGCCTGAAATTAATCGGGAACCTGTTGCGCCATTTTGAATAATCTCATTTTCAATTAAATAATGATGTGCTAATTTAAAAACCGTTTCCGATTTCGAAAAGCCTATATAATCATTTGAAGAAAAATCGACAAGATTATTAAAACTTGGCAATTGTCTTAACGAATTATTCTGTTTTCTATTCTCGAGCTTTTGAATCAGGTTTTCTGGTAATTTCATAAAAGCAAAGTTATGAAATTGAAGTTAATATTATAGAAACAGCGGGTTTGTTATCGCCCGCTGTTTTTAATCTAATTTTTAAATCGCACTTATAAAAGGCGATTGTCTGCTAAATTTTGATTCGGTCATTTCCTGAATCATAAAATTTGCAATATCATATGCACTGATTTTATCTCCTAAACAATCTTCAAGATTTACTGCTAATTCAGAATTTGTATCTTTAAACTCAATAAAGGGAACACGGACTTGTGTCCAATTCACATTACTTTCTTCCAGTAAATTATATGCTTTTTGTCGGTCTTCCTGAATAATCGGGAAATTGGTTTTCATCCATTCCGTAGCCATTTGGGTTTTGGTACTTTTTTTATCAAATGGTGTATCAATGTTTAATCCAGCCAATAAAACATAGCGGTGGATTCCATATTCATTCATTACCTGCAAAATGTTCTTTGTCGCTAAACTTGCCACAAGCGGTTCGTCTTTGCGTTGTCCAACAGTAGTAATTACGGCATCACAATCCTGAAATGCTACTTTTATAGATTCGATATCAAGTGCATCGCCTTTGACAATTTCGATTTGCGAACTTTGAATGCAGAAATTCTCTGGATTTCTTAGCAAAAGTTTTATGCTAAATCCTTCTTTTAATAACTGGTTTACAAGATAATTTCCAGTTCTTCCGCCACCGCCTAAAACAGCGACTTTATTTATAATTTTCATATATTCTTTATAAAATTTGACATAAATGTTTTGCGCTTTATCAGGAAGATAAAGCGAAATAATAAAAGCTTACTGAGCTTTTATGATACCATCAATATTTTATAAAGAGATTCTAATACTTCAAAAGTAAAGAATAATCTTTAAAGTATGAAAATAAAAAAAGCCAGACATAACTGTCTGGCTTTTTAAACTTATTTTAGAATTGTCTTAGTCAACTAAAACAATAATTTTATTGTCTTTCATCTCGATAGTACCTGACTCAATTTCTAGTGTATAAGTCTGGTCGTTTACTTTCGTGAATTTACTCGCTACATCTTTAGAAAAATTAAAACTTGACGCTGCAATTTTAATAGTTCCTTTTTCTAGAATAGAAACAATAGGAGCATGGTGATTCAATATTTGAAAGCTTCCATCAACTCCAGGCAATGTAACTGAAGTTACTTCTCCTGAAAATAATTTTGCTTCTGGTGATACTATTTCTAAAATCATTTTTTTTGAGTTATGTTATAAGTTATGAGTTATAAGTGAGTAGAAACTTATAACTCATAATTCATAATTATATTAAGCTTCAGCCAACATTTTTTCTCCAGCTTCGATAGCATCCTGGATAGAACCTTTCAAGTTGAAAGCTGATTCCGGAAGGTGATCTAATTTACCGTCAATAATCATGTTGAATCCTTTGATAGTATCTTTAATATCAACCAAAACTCCAGGAATACCTGTAAATTGCTCCGCTACGTGGAAAGGTTGAGATAAGAAACGTTGTACACGACGTGCTCTGGATACTGATAATTTATCTTCTTCTGATAATTCTTCCATACCTAAGATCGCAATAATATCTTGCAATTGTTTGTATTTCTGAAGAATCTCTTTTACTCTTTGTGCACAATCATAATGCTCATTTCCTAAGATTTGAGGAGTCAAAATTCTTGAAGTAGAATCTAACGGGTCAACCGCTGGATAAATACCTAACTCTGCAATTTTACGAGACAATACCGTTGTTGCATCTAAGTGAGCAAACGTTGTTGCCGGCGCCGGGTCAGTTAAATCATCCGCAGGAACGTAAACCGCTTGCACAGATGTAATAGATCCTTTGTTTGTAGATGTAATACGCTCTTGCATAGCTCCCATCTCTGTTGCCAAAGTTGGTTGGTATCCTACTGCAGAAGGCATACGACCTAAAAGTGCTGATACTTCAGAACCTGCTTGTGTAAAACGGAAGATGTTATCAACGAAAAACAATACGTCTTTACCTTGATCTGTTCCGGCTCCATCACGGAAATACTCAGCGATAGATAATCCTGAAAGTGCTACACGAGCACGAGCTCCAGGAGGCTCATTCATTTGTCCGAAAACGAAAGTAGCTTTAGACTCTCTCATTCCTGGCATATCTACTTTAGATAAATCCCATCCTCCATTTTCCATAGAGTGCATGAAATCATCACCGTATTTAATAATTCCTGACTCTAACATCTCACGAAGCAAGTCATTTCCTTCACGTGTTCTCTCACCTACTCCTGCGAATACTGAAAGTCCACCGTGACCTTTTGCAATATTGTTGATCAACTCCTGAATCAATACTGTTTTACCAACACCAGCACCACCAAACAATCCAATTTTACCCCCTTTTGCATAAGGCTCAATTAAATCGATTACTTTAATACCTGTGAATAAAACTTCAGATGAAGTTGATAGATCTTCAAATTTAGGAGCTTGTCTGTGAATAGACAAACCGTTTTCTCCTGTTTTTGGCAAGTTTCCTAAACCATCAATTGCATCTCCAATTACATTGAATAATCTTCCATATACATCTGGACCGATTGGCATTTGGATTGGGTTCCCCGTTCCAACTACTTCATATCCTCTTGATAAACCATCTGTTGAGTCCATAGAAATGGTACGAACAGTGTTTTCTCCAATGTGAGATTGTACTTCAAGAACTAATAACGTTCCGTCTTTTTTTGTGATTTCTAATGAATCATAAATTTTTGGAAGTTCAACATCTTTACCGTTGAAAACAACGTCAACTACTGGTCCAATGATTTGAGCAACTTTTCCTATTACTTTTGACATTACTTATGTGTTTATTAAATAGCTATTTAGGTTTATCGAAAATACCTCTTTTTTCAGAGCGCAAAGATAATTTTTTAAAATATAAAATCAATATTTTTTTTATAAAAAATACTACGATTTTGTTCGATTCATAAAAGAACTGTCTTAAATATCTAAAACAGCAATTTTTTTATATAATTAAAAAAGCCACTACACTTTGAAGATGAGTGGCTTTTTGATAAAAATTTTAGTTTTATGGAAGTGTCATGGGATATTGAATTTGATAAGTGGCCAAATCAACGTGACGCAGCGTCGAACCGTATTTTGCATTTATGGCATCTATAAAAATATTAGCAATTAAGCCATATCCTCTTGGACTAGGGTGAACTCCATCTAGAGAAAAGGCACCACCGACAGCAAACGAAGATGTCATGGTAAAGTTGCCAAATTTAACACCAACAGTAGACAATTGTGTCATTATAGCTCTTGTATCAACAAATGCCAGACCTTTTTCTTTTGCTAAGGCTTCAATCGTGATATTATACGCATCTGTAGCTTTTTTAATTTCTGCTGCTTCTGTTGGAATAATAACATGCTTGTCCTGTAACGGATATGATATTCCAAACGCATTTAATGGCGCTGGCGGAGCAGAACCTATTCCGGAATCAGCAGCTGTAGGAGCGGCACCAATTGCAGATTGTGTCGTTAAAAGAATCAAGTCTGTTGCTTTAGCTTGTCTTGCCTGTCCGAAAACAGCACCGTAAAAAGCCGCTGTTTGTGCTCCTACTGAAGGAGTGAATGCCGCAGTTAATTGAGCAGACAGATTAGTCAGGCTTTCATCTTTTATCAACAAAGGATTTGAAGAAGTCTCAGACAATAAATTTATTCTATCACCAGCTCCTAGAGCTGTTAACACTTTATTTAACGGACCATATAATTGGGTATTAAGAAGATCTAGTTTACTTCCTAACAATTGAGGCGTAAGAGGATTGTAAGGAACAGTTGTAAAATGAGGCAAAGTTGTAATGTATGGTAAATTTGCCACTACTCCTTTTGCGCCGTTTGTTGTTAACGCTGTCAATAAAGAAGAATATACACTTGCAAACACCGTTGGATCAGTAATATCATTTCCTCCATAAGTTGCAGGATTCATATTACCGGTCTGATCTTTTCCAGTTCCTCCAGAAGTGGCGTAACTCAAAACATCATTCCCTCCAATAAACAAAGAGAAAAACGTAGGTGACTGCGCTAACGCATCTGCTAAAACTGTTGCGGATGGAGTACTTGCAAATCTCGCAAAATAAGGATTAGCCGCGCCTGACGCCACACCAGCAACATTACCATAATTGGCTGCAACTAAATGAAAACTTTTTGCCCCCGGAACTCCCATATTGTTAAACGGACCTGTAAGATGCGTTGTAACTTCTGTAGTTGGCGGGCCAGCTACAGGAACTGCAGTTCTTTGTGGTGTAAAATACAAACGAGTTCCCGCTATTATAGTACCACCTAGCAATAATCCTCCTTTATTATCATTCATATAGGGTATTGCAAAAGTACCACCTCCTGCTGCCGCAAACTGTTGCGCTAATATATTAGGATATCCGTTTTCCTGTCCTTTTTTGAAAAGTGCATTATCGCTATATCCTGCAGCAAAAGAATCACCAAGTGCCACATATTTTGTAAAAACTGCCGAACCAGGTGTTACAGGAACTTCTGCTGGCGTTGCATTATCTTCATCATTATTACATGCCATAAAGGTTAAAGAAACCAAGAACAGCCATTTTATATTTTTTTTCATGTTATTAACTTTTAAATTATTTAGTACTTCCTTATTAAAGAAGTAAATCCTTCACATTCAAATAATCTCTTTCATTTAAGGATTAATGATCCATGAAGCAAACCACATCTTACCAATTGCTCCCGCACCAATTACCTGAAGATAATCTTCTCCAAAAAGGTTTGTTGCTCCAACTTTAATAACCGATTTCAGTTTTGGAATACCATAATTAACCTGAGCATCAAGAACTGTGTTTTCCGGAATCATACCATCTCCAAAAGAAGATTGCCATAAATATTCTGTATTCCATCTTACGTTTACGTTAAATCCTAAATTTTTAGTTAGCTTAGAATTACCAAGAGACGCTTTAATTCTGTGTTTTGGAGTATTAAATCCTGCCACAAAACTTGGATCATCTGATTGGTCAAAATTAAACTGTGCATAATTATAGTTTACTCCAAGTTCAAAATCTTTATATACTTTTTTAGACAAACCAACTCCAAAACCTAATGATGTAATTTGAGCAGTAGTATTGGTATAAACCTGATAAACTCTTCTGTCACCAAAAGCTAATGCTTGATAACTTTTTAATACTTCAGGATCTGTAGTACCTGTTCCTACTGTTCCATAATAAGGAGAAATCACTCTAGACGTATTCATAAAATCATTGTAGATATTGTAGTATCCATTAATGTCTATTGATAAATCGTTTTGAACAACTGTACGATATCCAGCTTCAAATGCCTGTACTTGTTCTGGTTTTACTAATTGTACATTTGCTACTTTAAGATCTGCTATACTTCCAGATGCTCCAAAAGCCTGAACAGAAGCAAGTGTGTATGCATTTTCATATGCTTTACGACCAGACATTGGAAGTGTTGCTGGCTGCCCGCCGATAGTCTGACCTGAAGGACTAACACTTACAGTTTCCTGAAAACGATCTAAATTGTCAGCTGCTGAACCAATTAATGCAAATGGCCCTAAATCTAAACCAATGTATTGATCTTGTGTAGTCGGGTTACGAAAACCTGTTTGATAAGAAACCCTGAAGTTATGTCTTTTAGAAGCTCCTGCAGAATACACAAATGAAATTCTTGGTGAAAGATTTCCATCAAAATTCTGACTTTTATCGTAACGTATAGATCCGGTAAATTTCAATCTGTCATCCATCCATTTTTTTTGCAATTGTGCATAAGCACCATATTCTTTATACTCAATTGGACCATCATAATCTGTAAAGATTGTTCCTTCAGAATCCATTATATATTTTCTCCATGAACCTCCCACCTGAATTTCAGCAAATTTGATCAGGTCTCTGAAATTATAATTCACATCAGAATGATATAATTTTGAGTGATCTATAAATTTAGCTCCTTGTGTTAAATCCGGATTAGACACCACTGTTGCAAGAGCGCTTTTAAATTGAGCAGAACCCGGTTCGAATCTTGCTGATCGTGGAGCACCAGGATTAAGCGGATCAATATTTGGCACTAATGGCAAGTTTGGTGAAACATTATAATCTGCAAAATTTCTGGCATATACAGCAGCATCATTTGCATTAAGACCAAGCAATGCAGAAGATAACTGAAAAGCTGTTCCGTAATCTGTAAACCAGTTTTTATCTGATTTGGCCATTCTGTTAACATTCCATCCGGCAAATCTCATATCATAAGAATCTCCTGCATCCTCGCTTGTAAAATAAACTCTGGCAAAAAAGTTTTTACCTTTTACTTCCAATTTACCTTGCTGCATAAGAAAATCTTTCAACGCGTATCTGTTTGCACCCTGATAGATAGTACTTCCTGTACCAATTTTATATTGTAATATAATTTCTGTATCATCTGCCCAAGGTTTAAAATGTAAACCAAAATCAGCTTTCATACTTTTAACTTTATTATCCGTTAAATCTTGTTCCCGATATCCTGTTCTGCTTACTTGTCCAACATTTGGAATAGAAGTAGTAACCTCGTCACCATAAATATTTAATCCGTCATAATTTTGATTCATTTCATGTCCTATAGAACCGCCAGTCATACTTCTTTTATCAGCAGCGATCCATTCTGACGCTTCCATATAAGTGAAGTTTGCTTTCATTGCAAAGTGTTTAGTAAACGCTTTTGCTGCTCTTATTCCAAAATCATTATAATCATTTGTTCCTGCCGCATCCTGACTTGTTTGTCCATATTTGTAATAAACACTAATGCCTTCGTTTGCAAACGGACTCTTACTATTCATAAACATAATACCATTAAAAGCATTCGCACCATAAAGTGCAGAAGATGCTCCTGGCAAAAGCTCAACATTTGCTACGTCAATATCCGAAATACCAATTAAGTTTCCTAAAACAAAGTTTAAGGCAGGAGATGAATTATCCATACCGTCTACCAATTGCATAAAACGAGTATTAGCAATTGTGGCAAAACCTCTTGTATTTATAGATTTAAAAGAAATACTGCTTGTATTAAAGTTTACTTCTTTTAAATTTTCTAAACCATCATAAAAAGTTGCTGCGGTTGTATTTTTAATTTCCTGAATTCCCATTCTTTCAATTGTAACAGGAGATTCAATAACCCTTTCCGGAGTTCTAGAAGCAGAAACTACGATTTCATCTAATTTAGTTTCTTCATCTTTTAAAACTACATCAACTATTTGACTTAGTGATGTAACATTAATTGTTTTAGATTCAAATCCTACTGCAGAAATTTTAATTGTAAAAGGTGGTTTAGCAGAAGTATTAAGTTTAAATGTACCATCAAAATCAGTAGAAGTTCCTGTTGAACTTCCTACTACATTAATATTGGCACCGGGAATAGATTGTTTGTTACTATCGGTAACAGAACCGGTAACTGTATTCTGCGCGAAGGAAATTCCGCAGAAAAACAACATAATTAGCAAATACACTCTCATTTGGTCTTTTTTTGGTTAGTTTATGTAGCCAAAATACAAATAATTTTAGTATTAATAAAAAAATGTTAAAAAAAATTAATATAACACATCTTTTTGCCACAATTTTAACTTTTCCATATTCTGTTTTGTTAAATTAACAGCAACAACAATGCTTACCAAAACTGAAATAGTATGCATACATATAAAAATTAAGAAAAAAATTGAGGATTTAATAAAAATACATCGTTGTAGAAAAATATTTGGCAAATAAAAAAAGCGAGACTTAAATCTCGCTTTTTTAACATAAGCTGTTTTATTACTTTAGTGAAGCTCTTTCTACTTTTTCTAATCGGCTTTTCAAATCTATAATTTGTTTGTTCTGTTCGATCATGTAGAGTGTGATTTCTTCCATCTTTTTAAGTAAGCTTAAATTCATTTCTGCCAACATTAAACCGTCTTTTTCGATTTCTGTAGCCGATGGAATTTCAGGCAAGTGATTATTTTGTTTAATATAATTTTCAATTTCCTGCAGTGATTTTAGTTTATAATTGTTAGCAAAAACATAATCAGGAACCAATCCTGCATTAATTGTTACTTTTACTTCCTGAGCATGAATGTTTCCGGCTACTGTAAGTTTTGAAGTTGGGTTTGTTGTGCCGATGCCTACATTACCATTTGTTAAGATAGACATTTTTACATTGTAATTAGTTATTAAATGCAATGAATGATTACTTTCAGTACCCACAAATCCACCCCCACCATACCCATCCTTCATTGTGCGCAAAAATACCAACTTTATATAAGGTATTTTCCGAAGTTGCTAAAATTTTAGAATGATGAATTCCAGCGACATCTAACACTCTGCCCCAGCCTTGATCATTCGATGGATTACTTACTCCAATCCCAAGATTACCTGATATATAATTTGTCCCAATTCCACCAATTTTTAAATTTCCTGAAGTTTCAACATCGCTTTTAGAGTCTAAAAGATACCGCCAGCTTTCCCAGGTATGCTGATCATAAAAAGCAGACCTATAAAGTATTCTTGAACCATTCCACGTACTGTCGAAATAGAGTTGGGAAATTAAGTGCCCCTCTTGACCACTTATTTCTAGTAGTGACCCAAAATCAGAGGGAGCATTTAAACTATGATCTCCATTGTAATTATCCCATAACTTAATAGACATCGGATCGACTCCTACTCTTGGGGGGCTATTAAAATCTTTTTGTTCTTTTGCCCACTTTAAACTTTTAGATCAATCGTAATATCAAAATCAGGATAATTCGCGATTTCTTTACTTGGCTTATAAATAGTAGTATTTTGATACGTATTCGCAAACTTCGAATCTAACGGAATATAAGTAATGGCTTCCTGTACGCCGTTGCCTGTTGTAATATTTGTTAATAAATTACCCTTTTTGTAATCGTAGCCTGAATTGAAAAAATGAATGTTATTTTGATTAAAAAAAGCGATTTCGAGTGTCGAATTGACTTTATTTGCAGCGCTATTTGAACTGCTCAAAGACTGAGGTAAAAATACCGGAAGGGCATAAATGTTAATGTCACTTTTTGTTCCTGTTGAACTAATTGTTGCTTTAGAAGTAAAATCACTATTTATATTTGGATAGCATAATACACTTATGTACCCTCCATTTTTATCTCCGTAATTTAAGGAGCTTATTAAATCTGCCTTGCCATCATTATTATAGTCTGTGGCAAAATAATTATATGTATAATTTGATTCATTTTTATTAAAAACCGATACATAAGTTTTCTCTTCTTTTATCAAGGTAGTTCCTGTCGAAGTATATTTATACCATTCTGATGAACCGTATTTCTTTGGAATCATAAAATCAGATTTCCCATCTCCATTATAATCGCCAATTAAAATAGGCATATTAGTTGTTAAATAAGGATACTCACTTGGTGCAATTAAAGTATAATCAATAGCATTTGTATTATACAAAATGACAAGTTTGTTTTCTCTGTTTAACGAATAAATAGTTAAAATGCCCGAGTCGAATACAAACAAATCAGATTTACCATCACCATTAAAATCAGCAACCTCTACTCTCGCAGATCTTGACAAGGGAGCAGTTAACTGCCCTGGTAATGTTAAATAGTTTGTAAAATTATCTCTTTTTAAATCTATAAAATAGGTTTGTGTACCTGAAACAATATTTTCATTAAGAGATTGGTCAAAAATCAAAATATCGGTTAACCCGTCTCCATTAAAATCGCCTGACACTATTTTTTTTGTAACAAAATTTTTTGGAATAGTAATAACCCGGTCATAATGCTTCTTTATATGAGAACTTCCAAGTAAATTTATCATACCATAAGCTGAAAAAGTATATTCGGAGCCTATTTTTTTTGCAACCACCCAGCCTTGCGGCAAAATTTTATTATCAGAACTTAAAAAAGTAGCTGCAAAGATGTCCTCAAAAGCACCTACCTTATGTTCTAATCCCATATTAGGATTATTTCCCGATTGAATATCAGCATATAACCAATATTTTGCTTTAGCATCGGCTCCAAGTGTTGGGTAAACCAGGCAATCCATTTTACCATCGCCATCAAAATCCCCAGAAATAGCCCCAACATTTAATGAATTTATATTTCCTATATTTAATTTAGTCTCAATGTTTATATATTTTATTTCCTCAGAAGTCATGTCATAATCAAAAAGAGTTGGATTATAACTCTTTGTTCCATCTCCACTTGTTTCTGTTATTTTATTTATACGATCTACTGCTAAATACGAAAAACTGTAATTTCTAAAACCTATTCCGTTTGTAGTCGTTTTTATTTCTTTAAGCCTTTTACCTCTTATAACATTTTGCCCTCCAACATAACTATTTGCAGGAACAGCCCTGTCTTCATAAATAAATTTTACATCATTAGGAGAAACATTACTACCTAAAGCTCCATATTTGACACTATCAATATATAAAGTATTATTTAACAATATATAACTATAATTAATTCTAACCCCTTGGGCATTTTCATAATATAAAATTGACCATTCCATAATTGATCTGGAATTTGTTGAATTGCCATAATATGCTTTAGATCCCTCCGGGTATTCTACTAAAAAATAAGCTGGACCATAATTTGCGCCAAAAGGTGAAACTCCATAAGAAGTAATCCTAATATTCGAAAAATATTCAGTTTCATAAACTGTTTTGTCCGAGCCATAAACTCCCGATGTTCCGCTTTTTACTATTAGTCTTTGCCCATCTAGTGCAAACCGGTCTAATACATTAAAATCTACCGGATCTATTACTCCATCATGAAATTTAGCAGCTGGTATTCTGGTTATGGAGGAAATTCCTGAAATATCCCAACCACGTGCAGCTGTACCACTTAGCCCGTTTTGGCTATTGTAAGTTATATTAATTTGAGGCTCAACATTATTTACACCTTTGGGTACCGCAATAGGAATTGTATAATTTGCATTTCCATTTAATGAAACCGATAATTCGCCTTGTGTAATACCTACTTCTGCAGAAGTGCCTGTTGGAGCATTTGTAGCACCCATTACCGCAGATAAAAGTGTTTTATTGGTTATAGTGTTAATTGGATCATTACTAGGAATTCTTTTTATAATGGTTGTTTCACTAACAATTTCTCCTTCGGTAGAAGTCTGCGCCGAAACCAAAAAACCAAACAATAAAAAAATCAGGGTAAAGTAAATATTCTTCATGTCGCTTATTGTTTGATGATTTTAATCGATTTCTCTCCTCCCTCTTTGTAAGACATCAAAACGATATAGATTCCTGAAGGATAATTTTGAAAAGGTATCGTAAGATTATTATCCTGAAGATTTTGCTGATAAGTTCTTAAAATCTGACCTGTTACTGAATATAAGTGTATTGAAGTGACGTAATTCTCATTTATCAATTGCCATTGCAAATACAGTTCTTCACGTACCGGATTCGGGTAATAGGAGATGAAGTCTTTTTCTGAAAACTGTAATAAATCATCTTGCGTAATAGCCTCGATTTCTTTTACCTCTTTGACTGCTTTTGAGACGCAGTTAATACAAAGAATTCGGCTGATTTGATTTCCTGCTACATCATAACTAAAGCTTAGTTTGGCTTGTGCATTTGCTGTGAAGCAAAATAAAAGGAAAAGGATCGGAATATATTTTTTCATAAGGCGTGCATTTAATACATTTCTTACAAATATATAATCATAAACTAATACTTACAAATATTTTGTTAACAAAAAATAAAAATATCATAAAAAAAGCGAGACCTAAATCTCGCTTTTTTAACATTAATATATTTTAAGTATTTATTCTACTGTAACAGACTTTGCTAAGTTACGCGGTTGGTCTACGTTACAACCTCTCATGACAGCAATATAATATGAAAGTAATTGCAATGGTATGGTTGTAATTAATGGAGATAAAGCATCTGAAGTTTCTGGAATCTCAATTACATAATCTGCTAATTCACGAACTTGTGTGTCGCCTTTAGTAACTACCGCGATAATTTTACCGCTTCTTGATTTTATTTCCTGAATGTTACTTACAATCTTATCATAGTGACCTTGTTTTGGTGCAATTACAATAACTGGCATGTGCTCATCAATTAAAGCGATTGGACCGTGTTTCATTTCTGCTGCAGGATAACCTTCGGCATGAATATATGAGATCTCTTTCAGTTTTAATGCACCTTCAAGAGCAACCGGGAAATTATAACCACGTCCCAGATACAAACAATTTGGAGCATCTTTAAAAATTGCTGCAATTTCTTTAGCTCTGTCGTTTGTTTGTAATGCCTCTGCTACTTTTTCAGGAATTATTTCTAATTCTTGCAAGTAAGTATGATAATCTGTGTTTGATAACGTTCCTTTAGCTTTACCTAATCGCAACGCGATCATAGTTAAAACTGTAATTTGAGTTGTAAAAGCTTTTGTTGAAGCAACCCCGATTTCAGGCCCTGCGTGCGTATAAGCTCCAGCATGACTTTCTCTAGAAATAGAAGAACCCACTACATTACAAACCCCAAAAACGAAAGCTCCGTTTTCTTTGGCCAATTTTATAGCAGCCATTGTATCTGCCGTTTCTCCAGATTGAGAAATAGCGATTACAACATCGTCTTTATTAATAATTGGGTTTCTGTATCTAAATTCAGAAGCATATTCCACTTCAACGGGAATACGGGTAAATTCTTCAAAAATATATTCTGCTACTAAACCTGCGTGCCATGAAGTACCACAAGCCACGATCAAAATACGTTTTGCGTTTAAGAATTTCTCTAAATTATCCTCAACACCAGCCATCTGAACAATTCCTTCATTAGCATGAAGCCTACCTCTGTAAGTATCTTTAATTACACTTGGCTGTTCGTAGATCTCTTTTAACATGAAATGATCATAACCACCTTTTTCAATTTGCTCCAAATTCATTTGAAGTTCCTGAATGTAAGGATCAACTAAAGTGTCATCTTTTATTTTTCTAACTTTAAGAGGCTTGTGCAATCTTATGTTTGCCATTTCACCATCTTCCAAGTAAATAGCATTTGAAGTATATTCGATAAATGGCGAAGCATCAGAAGCAATAAAAAACTCTCCTTCTCCAACA
The DNA here is from genome assembly GCF_004362015.1 of Flavobacterium chryseum. Taxonomy (GTDB): domain Bacteria; phylum Bacteroidota; class Bacteroidia; order Flavobacteriales; family Flavobacteriaceae; genus Flavobacterium. The sequence continues at coordinate 556,106 of NZ_SNWW01000001.1, read as the reverse complement.
CCAATAGCCAACGGACTACCTAATCTTGCCGCAACAATTTCATTCGGGTTTTTTTTATCAAAAACCGCGATTGCATATGCTCCAACAACTTGATTTAAAGCAATCTGAACTGCTTTTCCAAGTTTTATGTTTTCATTTTTCTGAACTTCTTCTATTAAGTTAACTAAAACTTCAGTATCAGTATCAGATTTAAAAGTGTAACCTCTTTTTATTAATTCTTCTTTTAATGGAGCATAATTCTCAATAATACCATTGTGAATTATTACCAATTCACCCGAATTAGAAAGATGCGGATGAGAGTTTACATCATTTGGAACTCCGTGAGTAGCCCAACGAGTGTGGCCAATTCCTATAGTTCCGTTCGTAGTAAAATTATCTTTTGCTTTGGCCTCAAGATCTGAAACCTTACCTTTTGTTTTACAAAGCTTTATTCCTGCTTCAGTATCATATAGCATAACACCGGCACTGTCATATCCTCTGTACTCAAGTCGCTTTAATCCCTTTATAATAATAGGGTAAGCTTCTCTATGTCCGATATATCCAACAATTCCACACATATATATTTATTAATTTGGTTTCGTGTAGTAAATTTCAAGCTGAAGCCTTTTAGCATAATTAGCATCTCCTGAAGGAATATTGTTTCCAAACAATACTGTTCCTAATGGATTCAAAACTGTCGCTCTAGGCGCTTCTGAAATAACGCTGTTTTTTAATTTTAATTTGTTTGATGCAACAACATTTATATCATCAACAACAACCAAGCCTAATCTTACATTTTTTGCAGTAGCATCTTTTATAAGATTTCGGATATGACTCGTTAATCTAATTTTATAAGTAGTTCCTCTTTTTGTAGTTGCATCGACATTTATTATACCTCCGTAAATAACTTTTATCATTCTCGGATCAGATGTAATGCTTGAACTTCCATCAGCAGCATAATCTATAATAGGAGCATTATTATCTAAATCATATAGATAAACTCTTTTTGGCTCTTTTGCTTGCAAATTATCCGCGCCTTTTACAGCCATTTTTTCAGCATCAATATGAAAAACCAAATTAGCTTCATTCACCTTCCAGTTATTATCTCTAATTGCTTGTAATTTAGAAGCAAAATCTTTAAGTTCTAAAACCGCTAAAGATCCTTGTCCTCCTTTTAAATAAAGTCTATCGTCTCCAGTTGAAATAGGATGCTGTATTGCATTAAGATAAGTTGGTTCCTTAACATCATTAAGCAAGCTAGCTGTGCTTCCAGTTAGATTTATTACTAAAGTCCTATCATCTTTTACAGTTTCTGCATCGGTTGTAATATCGGTTTTAGCCTTATACTTAATTGTAATTTTACCTTGGGCAAAATTAAGCAAAGCCATATTGCTTGGGCTACTACCTGATTTTTCTACCTTAAAGTATAACCCTCTAAAATACTCCTGAAAAACATCTGCAGTCGCGAGTTTTGTTGCAGAGGCACTTAAGATTTTAGTTTGAAAAAATGCTTTATCTAAATTCAAACGCATTTCAGGAGCTACTCTAGTAATAATATCTTTGCCATCAGTACCTTTTGTTACATCAGTAATTTCACTAGAATTAAAAAAGAATTCATCATTTTCTAATACGCCTCCGTTATTCAATCTATTTCCAACTTTTTTTGTGTCAAAATTAACATCATCAGAATTAGTAGCCTGATCTGTATAATATAATTGAGCCACCTGTGTTCCATTTTCAAAAGAAGAAGCGCGCATCTGAATACCTGACTCGTAAACACTTAGTTTAAATTTTCCTTCCGGTGCTCCATAAATAGAATCTAATGCGTAAGTAGTTAAGCCGTCAGTACTTACACTTGTTGCATGACTAAAATACGGAACGCTAAGCAAGACACTTTCTATAACAGGTTCATCACCAATAGATGGTGCGTAACTGGCAAGTGCAACTTGTGTAGCAAAATTTCCAGTAGTCGTTCCTAAAACTGGATTATCATAAATTCCCAGAGCATTAACTATTAAGGAATTTGACTGAATAGGAGTTATTTCCTGGTTGTATGCAACAACATCATATTTTTCTGGTTCTAACCCGAAATGATCATCCCCGATCAAATTATCACCGATGGCGTTAAAATCTTTATCGCAAGAATATAAAAGAACAACTGTAGCAGCTAATAGAATTTTCTTAATAAAAGAAGTATTGTACATGTTTAATAATAAAGTTAAAATTTTAAAGACCCATCGTTTTATAGAAATTTGTATACGCCTCTGCGAATGCATCTTTCGTGGCGAAAGGTAAAAAAGGTTTTCCTGAAGATTCTATAAATTTTGTTAAACTTGGCGATACGTTTTCAGATGCAATAATTACAGCATCAGAATGTAAGATACTGGCTTTAAGAACATTTTCATAATTTGGGATTTCCAAATCAGCAATTGCTTCATGAGGAACTCCATCAAATTTTACCTTGTTTATCATTTCTAAATCTAAATTTTCATCAAAAGATTGACCATATACTGAGGTTACAATTTTAGTTTCAGAAAATAAAGCTTCATTTTTATAGTAATGCTTCATGTAAATTGGCAGCATTGCAGCCAGCCAACCGTGCACGTGAATTATATCCGGAACCCAGTTTAATTTCTTTACTGTTTCTACAACGCCTTTAGCAAAAAATATAGCACGCTCGTCATTATCGGGATACAATGCTCCTTCTTCGTCAGCAAAAGTTGCTTTACGTTTAAAATATTCATCATTATCAATAAAATAGACCTGGATTCTTTCTTTGGGAATTGAAGCTACCTTGATAATCAATGGCATATCTAAATCATTCACTACCAAATTCATTCCTGAAAGTCTTATTACTTCGTGTAACTGATGTCTTCTTTCGTTGATATTTCCATATCTTGGCATGAAAATTCTTATCTGACCGCCTTGATCATTAATCATTTTCGGAACGTCATAAGACATTAAAGAAACCTCATTTTCAGCCAAATAAGGCACGACTTCAGATGATACATATAATATCCTCTTATCTTTCATAATAGTATTTTACTTAATTTTTGGTAATAAAAACGTTGCAAAATTACAAAAATTTATGCAGTTTATAACTAATATATTATGTTTGCACTAAATTTTAATAATACCAACATGCATATTTTCTACGGTAAAGTAGCTTTGATAGCTTATTTAAAAACTATCAAAACCACAAATTCGACCATCGGGTTTGTACCAACAATGGGCGCTTTACACCAAGGGCATCTGGCTTTAATGCAACGATCTCTTAGAGAAAACGACGATACTGTAGTTAGTATTTTCGTAAATCCAACTCAATTTAACAATCCTGAAGATTTAGCTAAATATCCTAGAACCTTGGAGGAAGATGTTAAAAAAATGCGTATTTTAAACGATAAAATCATATTATACGCTCCATCTGTAGAAGATATTTACGAAGGAAACACTGTTTCACAGGATTTTGATTTTGACGGACTAGAAAATCAAATGGAAGGAAAATTCAGACCCGGACACTTTAATGGTGTTGGCACGATCGTAAAAAGGCTATTTGAAATCGTAACTCCAACAAATGCTTATTTTGGAGAAAAAGATTTTCAGCAATTGCAGATTGTTAAAAAAATGGTCGAAAAAAATCATTTGCCTGTAAACGTGGTTGGCTGTCCTATTTTTAGAGAAGACAACCAACTAGCTATGAGTTCTAGAAATGAGCGTCTGACTGTCGAAGAACGCAAAGAAGCTTCGATTATTTATAAAACTTTAACCGAAGCAAAAGAAATATTCAAAACAAAAAGCCCTCAGGAAACTATTGAATTTGTAGAAAATTCTTTCAAAGACAATGAAAGATTTGACCTCGAATATTTTGTTATTGCTGACGAATCTACATTATTACCTATCGATCATAAAAGTAAAGACAAAAATTATCGTGCATTTATAGCGGTATTTGTTAATTCTATAAGACTGATTGATACCATTTCATTAAATTAATTTACCTTTGCAACATGCAAATTCAAGTTATAAAATCAAAAATTCATCGAGTTAAGGTAACTGGTGCCGATTTAAATTATATTGGCAGTATTACTATTGATGAAACTCTACTGGAAGCTTCAAACATTATTGAAGGCGAAAAAGTAGCTATTGTAAACATTAATAATGGCGAGCGTTTTGAAACTTATGCTATTAAAGGAGAAAAAAATTCAGGTGAAATTACACTGAATGGTCCTGCAGCGAGAAAGGTTCAAAAAGACGATATTATTATTATCATTTCATATGCAACCCTGGAATTTGAAGAAGCAAAAACCTTCAAACCGTGGATCATTTTCCCAAATGAAAACGATAATTCGCTAACCTAAGTTTTTCTTTTACACTTTACCTTCTTTTTATTTGACAAAATTATTTGTCAGAGAATATTTCTTTTGCCTCAACTCCAAATAAAATTTCAGAACAAAGCTTCGTTGCTATTTTTAAATTTCCAAAATAATAAAAAAGCAAATAAAGTGTTATATTGCTACACTATTTCGATACTTTTAATCACTGAAATACCACAAATCATGAAGAAAGTTTACCTACTATTTGCTTTAATCTCTATTTCTGCCTTTGCACAGAAAAAATTTGACAATATTAAATCTGAAAAACTCGGAGAAGAAAGAAGAATAACTATCGGGCTTCCTGAGTCTTATGAAGCTAATCCTGAAAAAAAATACCCTGTTTTATATTTACTAGATGGAGATTATTTATTTGATCCTTTTTCCGGAGCTTTAAGTTATGGTTCGTATTGGGGAGATTTGCCGGAGGTGATTATTATTGGAATTCATCAAAATAAAAATGACGAACGTGAAGACGATTCAACAATTGATCAAAATACCGGGCTTCCATTTGAAAAAGGAGCAGATTTTTTCGAATTCGTTGGTGCAGAATTGGTTCCCTATATCGAAAAAAAATATCGTACATCGCCTTTCAGAATTATTGCCGGTCATGATATAACAGCAAGTTTTATTAATTTTTATTTATATAAAGAACAGCCTCTTTTTAACGCTTACATATCTTTTAGTCCAGAACTTGCGCCTAAAATGGAAGTTCGAATCCCTGAAAAATTTGCTAAAGTAACGGAGCCTTTATTCTACTATTTATCTGCAGGAGACGGAGACAATAAAAAAATAAAAGAGCCAATTGAAAAGTTAGACAGCAACATAAAACTTGCTAATAATCCGTTGGTAAATTATAAATATGATTTATTTAAAGGCACAACACATTATACTCAGGTTTTACACGCAATTCCAAGCGCTTTATATCAAATTTTTGAAGTTTACAGACCTATAAATTCTGCTGAATACAACGAAAAAATTGCTGTTTTGGAAACTGGTTACGCTGATTATCTGGAAAACAAATACAACGTAATGTCGAAAGTTTTGGGAGTTCAGATTCCGGTTAGGATGAGTGATTTCAAAATAATTGAAACACTTATTCTGAAAAAGAATGCTTATGATGAATTAGGCAAAATGGCCGAAATTGGTAACGTAAATTATCCAAAAGCGATGTTAGGAGAATATGAATTAGGTTTGATGTACGAAAAAATGGGTGACCCGAAAAGAGCCTCAAAAAAATATCAAAATGCTTCGCAAATGGAACCTATCGGCGATTTGAACAAAGATGTCATGTATGAAAAAATCGACGAAATGAATACACTTGCCAAAAAAACTAAATAATGTCTAAAGTTAAAACTTCTTTTTTTTGCCAAAATTGCGGAACTCAATATGCCAAATGGCAAGGGCAATGCAATGCCTGCAAAGAATGGAATACTATTGCCGAAGAAATCATTCAGAAGCAGGAAAAAGTGGCATGGAAAAGTGAGCCAACTTCTACAAACAAAGCGCCACGCCCTTTAAAAATTAATGAAATCGATTCGACTCAGGAAATCCGAATGGACACAACTGATGGCGAATTGAATCGTGTTTTAGGCGGAGGTTTAGTTCCCGGATCTTTAACTCTTTTAGGCGGTGAACCGGGAATTGGAAAAAGTACCCTGTTGCTTCAAATTTCATTAAAATTACCATACAAAACTCTTTATGTTTCTGGAGAAGAAAGCCAGAAACAAATAAAAATGCGTGCCGAGAGAATAACGCCAAATAGCGATAACTGCTATATTTTGACGGAAACTAAAACGCAAAACATATTCAAACAAATTGAAGCTATTGAACCTGAAATCGTCATTATCGACTCGATTCAGACTTTACACACCGATTATATTGAATCTACAGCCGGAAGCATTTCTCAAATTAGAGAAACAACTGCAGAATTAATCAAATTTGCGAAAGAAACCAATATTCCGGTTATTTTGATCGGGCATATTACGAAAGATGGAAATATCGCCGGACCAAAAATTTTGGAACATATGGTGGATACCGTTTTACAATTTGAAGGCGACCGAAATCACGTTTACAGAATTCTGCGTTCATTAAAAAACCGTTTTGGTTCTACAGCCGAATTAGGAATTTATGAAATGTTGGGAAGCGGTTTACGGGAAGTTAGCAATCCGTCTGAAATATTAATTTCACACAAAGACGAAGAAATGTCGGGGACAGCGATTGCCACAACCATGGAAGGTATGCGCCCGCTGATGATCGAAATACAATCGCTCGTGAGCACAGCAGTTTACGGAACGCCACAACGCAGTACCACTGGCTACAACGCCAAAAGGCTAAACATGATTTTGGCTGTTTTAGAAAAAAGAGCCGGATTTCGTTTAGGAGCAAAAGACGTTTTCCTGAATGTAACTGGAGGAATTTCTGTTGATGATCCTGCGATTGACTTAGCCGTTGTGGCCGCTATTTTATCCTCAAACGAAGATATTCCTGTTGGAAAAGGTTTTTGCTTTGCGGGTGAAGTCGGGCTTTCGGGCGAAATTCGACCTGTAAATCGTGTAGATCAACGTATTCAGGAAGCCGAGAAACTAGGTTTTGATACTATATTTGTATCTAAATACAACAAAATTGCCGTAAAAAACACAGGAATCAAAATTGAACTCGTGGCTAAGATTGAAGATGTAGCCAGTATTCTTTTTGGTTAATTTTCTATAAACCTACTTTATGAAATCCCCAAAACAAAAAATATTCAAAGCACTCATAATACTTGCCCTGGTATTAGGAGTGCTTTTTTTAGGTTTTTACTTTTTTCGCGATTCGCTTTTAAAACAAGCTATTGCAAAAGTAACCCTTAAAATGAATACCGAATACAACAGTGATTTTTCTATAAAATCTGCCACTTTTGATGGTTTATCAGGTATTAAATTGACCGATGTTATTTTAGTTACTAAAAATTTAGACACACTTTGTCACATTCAAAAAATTGAAACCAGTATTAGTTTATCAAGTTTACTTATTGGCGATGTTCAGGTTGGAACGCTAAAAATCGATAACGGCTATATTCAATTAGTCAAAAAAGGAAAAATTCGAAATTTTGATGCTTTCTTAAAAAGAGACAAAAGCGATTCTGATAAAAATGAAAAACGAAAATATGCCACTTTTGCCTATCGCATCATTTCAAAATTACTGAATTTGGTTCCAACTGATATGAAGTTGGAAAACCTCAATTTCAAAATTGATGATAATGGCAAAAAAGCTTCTATTGCAATTAATAAATTGGTTTTAAACAACAAACAGCTTGAAACCAATCTTCATGTTCAAAGCAAAGATTTTGATCAAAAATGGAATATCAAAGGTTTTGCGGATCCAAGAAATAAAAAAGCTGACATCCGGTTTTTTAATCTTGATACCGGAGCCATCCGTGTTCCGTATCTTGACGAACGCTACAACTTAAAAGCAAGCTTTGATTCTATTCGACTGAATGTAGAAAACATCGACAAAGACGGAAGCGAATTGCATATCGACGGTTTTACTTCTATCTCTAATTTAAAAATCAATCACCCAAAAATTGCGAGCAAAGATGTAATTATCAAAAATGCCCGTTTTGATTATCGTTTTTTGCTTGGCGACGATTTTATTTCGATAGACAGCACTTCTACAATGCAATTGAACAAAATAAAAGTAAAACCGTATATCTCTTACAACACCGAAAAAGATACCGTTTATACTTTGAAAGTAAATATTCCGAAAATGAAAGCGCAGGATTTTATTGTTTCATTACCTGATGGATTGTTTACACATTTTCAGGGAATGGAAGCGACGGGAAATTTCGATTATAAACTCGATTTCAAATTCAACAAAAACAAACCAAATACACTTGTTTTTGATAGTAAACTGAATAAAGAAGATTTAAAAATCACGAAATACGGAGAAGCCGACTTAAATAAATTAAACGGAGAATTTGTATACCGTGCTATAATTCAGAACGTTTTGCAACGCCCGGTTTTGGTTGGAAATGCAAATCCGAATTATACGCCTTTAGATCAAATTTCGCCTTATTTACGAAAATCTGTATTGACGACAGAAGATCCTTCTTTCTTTTCGCACCGCGGATTCATCAATGAAGCTTTTAAACAATCGATTCTAAAGAATATCAGAACCAAAAAATTCTCTCGCGGCGCCAGTACAATCAGCATGCAGTTGATTAAAAATGTCTTTTTAACCAGAGAAAAAACACTTTCGCGTAAGCTGGAAGAAATTTTGCTGGTTTATATTCTTGAAAACAATAGAGTTGTAAGCAAAGAAAGAATGCTTGAGGTTTATTTTAACATTATAGAATGGGGACCAAATGTATACGGAATTGGCGAGGCAAGTCATTTTTATTTCCAAAAAAGTCCTTCAGCTTTAAATGTTGATGAATGTTTGTTTTTGGCAACCATTATTCCAAAGCCAAGAAAATTCATGTATCAATTTAATGATGAAGGAAATTTGAAAGATTACGCAGTGAAAAATCAAAAATTCTTAAGAAACTTAATGTTTCGCAGAGGACTTTTAATTCCTGAAGATACAATTGGTCAGTTTCCTGTTTACATTTCAGGAAATGCCCGTTCATTAATTAGAATAAAAGCTCCTGATTCAACTGCCGTTAAAAATGATTCTTTATCTCTGGAAGAAGAGTTTGATCTGTAAATTTTGCCTATTTAATATAACTCAAAACATAAAAAAATGAAAAAAATTTTATTACTTATTGTTCTTTATTCGTCAGCTTCATATTGTCAAGAAAACAAGCATCCTTTAGAATCTATAATCGACATTTCCATAAGGCTTGCTGATAGAGATTCGACGTTTTATAAATTTGAAAATGGTAAATTAATATCCCGACAGGAAATCGGAAGGAAGCCTACTTTCTATTTCTACAATCAAAATGGATTACTGGAAAAAGAATCTATTACATATGATGGCGGAGAAACACAAGAAGTTTTTTACACCTATAATAGCGATGGATATATCACAGAAATAGTAAAGTCAGGAAAAAAAGATGCATCACAAGAATTGATTCCATGGCATAAAAACGTAATTTCTTATACTTTTATAAACAATAATAATTTTGTAGTAACTAGCGTTTCAGATTATACACCGAAGCCAACTGGAGAGAATTTACGTGTTTATGAAATAAAGGATGGTGTTCTAAAAACTTCCAGCAAACAAGGTAAATTTTATAGCGAAAATCAGTTTAAAATAGAAAAAGGAAATATTGTTACTCATGAAAGGACAAAACCTTCTAAAGAAAATTATGTCACTGCATTTAAATTTGACGATAAAGAAAATGTCTTTAAAATGCTTTTCAAAAATATGTTTGGTAGTAAGTATTTTATGAATCAGATGCTGGCACAAAATAATATTTATGATCATTATGACGATTACATCAGTGAAAATAACTGTCTTTCGTTACGAAATGTAAAAACAACAAAAAATGTTTCCATTTCTGAAAAAACCTCTACAATAAAATACAACAAAGAAAATTTACCCGTAGAGATAAAATTAGATAGTGATCCCGGTTTTGGAAATCTATTTATAATTAAATATAAAAATTAGAAACAAATGTTATCAAAAAGCCATCTCAAAAAATAGAGATGGCTTTTAACTTTTATGAGGAACTCGCTATATTGCAAAAAATAAATTACGGCGCAGGATCCGGAATAATGGCCTGAACTTTATCAATTTCGACTAAAATTTCTTTTGAAAGCACAACATCAATTGTATCAATATTTTCTTTTAATTGTTCCAATGTTGTCGCGCCAATAATCGCGCTGGTTACAAAAGGCTGATGTAATACAAAACCTAATGCTAATTGTGTCAATGTTAGTCCGTGTTTATGGGCAATTTCCTGATAGAGACGTGTTGCCTGCGTACATTGTTCGCTCGCGTAACGTGTATATTGAGGAAAAAGTTTAATTCTGGCGTTTGGATGTTCTTCTCCGGTTAAAAATTTACCGGTTAATGTTCCAAATCCTAACGGAGAATACGCCAATAAACCAACATTTTCATGTACAGAAACTTCTGCAGAACCCACTTCAAAAAGGCGATTCAATAAATTATACGGATTTTGGATCGTTTTAATTCTTGGCAGGTTTTGATATTTACTTTCTTCCAGAAAACGCATCATTCCCCACGCATTTTCGTTTGAAACACCAATATGTTTGATTTTTCCTTCTTTAATGAATCCATCAAAAGTTTCAAGCACTTCTCTAAAATTATCTTCCCACGCATCGTCCTGCACTTTAAAGGCACGCTGACCAAAATAATTGGTTTTTCGTTCCGGCCAATGCATCTGATAAATATCAATATAATCTGTTTGAAGACGTTTTAAGCTATTTTCTAAAGCATATTTAATACTTGCAGGCGAAAAATCTATTTTTTCGCGCATATAGCCAAAATTTGCGTTTGGTCCGGCAATTTTAGAAGCTAAAACTACTTTCTCACGATTTCCTGATTTTTTAAACCAGGTTCCGATGATTTTTTCCGTGCTACCGTAAGTTGCTTCACTCGCCGGAACCGAATACATTTCGGCTGTATCAAAAAAGTTTATACCTCTTTCGAGTGCATAATCCATTTGAGCGTGGCCTCCGGCTTCTGTATTTTGTTGTCCGAAAGTCATTGTTCCGAGACATATTTTACTAACTTTTATATCGGTATTGGGAATTTTAGTGTATTTCATTTTTCTTTTTAAGGTTCAAAGTTGCAGAGGCTCAAAGGTACAAAGGGAATAAGTATTGGGATATTATACAAAAGTTAAAAAAGTTACAAAGTTGTTTTGAAGGTTCAAAGTTTTTCACTGGCACTAAGTTTTTAGGTTAATGAATAAGAAAGGCCCAAAGTAAAAACTTTGGACCTTTTTTTATTTTAAACTTTTGATAGGATTTTGGAACGAATTAAAAATCCTAATTACAAAAATTGAATTTTCTTGAACTTGATATAAAATCTTATAATTTCTTATTATAATTCTTCGGCAATCAAATCTATATTCATCAAATTGAAATTGCTCTGCAAAAACAATGTTATCTGTACTGCTAAATAATTCATCTCGGATTTTAATTGCTGTTTCTTTGGAAGTGCTTTTCTTTAATGAAATATAAATTTCTTTTAAATCTTCTTTTGCATTAAGTGTCCAAAAAATATCAAATATATACTACTCATTATCCCAATCCTTCATTTCTTTCGATAGATCTTCTTTTGAAATTATTCGATTGTATTTAACATCATTTAAACCTTCTTCAACTTTATTATGATATTCAGATAATGTCAAAGGATTTCCTTCAACATCATAAGAGACTACTTCATTTAGATAATTATCAAAAACTGAAGAAACAATTCTTAATACTCTTTCGTCTGCTAAATCTAATTGATGTCGAATTTTGTCTTTTAATTCTGGAAGTCCCATAATTATAGCTTTTTTAGAATTTCAAAGTTACAAAAATATAGATTCAAAAAAGGCCCAAAGTAAAAACTTTGAGCCTTTGTTACTTTGAACCTTTGTTCCTAAAAACTTAATTTATACTATTAAGCATTTCAGCGATTTCATCTAATCTTGGAGTTAGGATGATTTCGATTCTACGGTTTTTGGCTTTTCCTTCTGCAGTGGCATTACTTGCCAAAGGAGAAAATTCGCTGCGACCTGCAGCAGTTAATTTTTGTTTGTTGATTTTAGTGTTTTCGCTTAAGATTCCAACAATTGCAGTTGCTCTTTTAGTAGATAAATCCCAGTTGTTTGCGATAGGTCCTGAACCTGCGTACGGATCATCATCTGTATGTCCTTCGATAAGAACCGAAAGATCCGGATTGTCTCCTAAAACTTTTCCTAATTCTACAACAGCTCTTCTACCTTCCGTACCAACTGCCCAGCTTCCTGAATTGAAAAGCAGTTTGTTTTCCATAGAAACATATACTTTTCCGTTTTTTTGTTCAACTGTCAAACCTTTTCCTTCAAAACCATTTAAAGCTTTAGATAAAGTTTCTTTTAGTTTTTTCATTGCCGCTTCTTTGGCAGCAATCATCGCTTCAAGTTCATTTAAGCGGCTTGCGGTTTTATCTAAACGTGCTTGTTCTTCGGCTAACTTTTTAGATTTTGCTTCTAATTGCGCTAACAATTCACGGTTTTTAGCCATATTGCTTTCTAATGCATCGTTGCTGTTTTTCTCTAATGCATTGTATGAATCCTGCAATACTTTGTATTTTCTTTGTTCAGCAGCAAGATCAGCTTTTTGTTTGGCAAGATCATCTTTGGTACTAGCCAAATCTTTGGTTAGCTTGTCACGATCTAACTCCAATTCATTTTTAGATTTTTGCAAATCAGCATTTTGATCCGCGATAGAACGGTTTTCTTTTTTAAGATCTGAATATTTAGATTCAAGATCATTGTAAATTTTCTTGGACACACATGAAGTCATAGACAAAGCTAAGACCAGTAATCCGATGGAAGTTTTTTTAATCATTTTAATTTTTGGTTTTAATTTGGGGCTTAATTAATAATTTAAAATATCTTTTTTAATGTGAGTTCTTTCTAAAATTCTGAAATAAATTCCAAAACAACTCCCAACCACGATCCCTCATAAAATCGCCATTCACACTCAACAAGAACAGTACCAAACTTATTCTATCTCTACTAGAACCGGACAATGATCTGAATGTACAGCATCTGGTAAAATTACGGCACGTTTTAATCTGTGCTGCAAAGAATCGCTGACTAAATTATAATCAATACGCCATCCTTTGTTATTTCCTCTTGCTCCGGCGCGGTAACTCCACCATGAATAGTGATGTGCATCTTTATTAAAATAACGGAAACTATCTACAAAACCAGATTTCATGAAACCATCAAGCCAGGCGCGCTCCTGCGGTAAAAATCCTGAAACGGTTTTGTTGCGAACCGGATCATGAATGTCTATTGCTTCGTGGCAAATGTTGTAATCGCCGCAAATTATCAAATTTGGAATTGTTAGTTTCAGCTCGTTAATATAATTTTGAAAATCATCCATAAACATAAATTTATGGTCTAATCTTTCGATATTGGTTCCAGAAGGAAGATATAAACTCATTACAGAACAATCATCAAAATCGGCACGAAGGTTACGACCTTCAAAATCCATGTGGTGAATTCCGGTTCCGAAAACTACATTATTGGGTTTTATTTTAGATAAGATAGCAACGCCGCTATATCCTTTTTTTGTGGCAGGATAATAATATTGATAAGGATAACCGGCATCTGTAATAGCATCAACGGGAATTTGCTCTTGTGTAGCTTTGATTTCCTGAAGGCAAATAACATCAGGATTGGCTTGTCGCAGCCATTCGATAAATCCTTTTGAAATTGCGGCTCTGATTCCGTTTACGTTATAAGAAATAATTTTCATTCAAGTTTTTTTTAGGAATCCAAATGTAATAAAAAAGTGGAAAGTTTGTGTTTGAATCAACGAAAAGTAGAGTTTTTTGTTATCTTTGTTCGCTGCTCTAATAAATTAAAAATAGTACATGGGTTTAGTTACCGCGAAAGAAGTTGCAAAGGCAATAAATGTTGAGAAGTACGGAGTTCTTGGTACTTTTTCTGGCTGGATTCTTATGAAGGTTCTTAAGATCTCTACCCTTAATAAAATCTACGACCATAATAAACATTTAGAGGATGTTCCGTTTTTAAATGGAATTTTGGATGAGATGGAAATTAAATTCGAAATTCCCGAAGAAGATTTAAAACGATTACCAAAAGAAGGAGCTTACATTACGATTTCAAATCATCCGCTTGGAGGAATTGATGGTATTTTGCTTTTGAAACTGATGCTTGAAAGAGAACCAAATTTCAAAATTATCGCCAACTTTTTATTACATCGTATTGTACCATTAAAAAAATACATTATGCCGGTTAATCCTTTTGAAAATCATAAGGATGCTAAATCGAGCGTAGTTGGAATCAAGGAAACTTTGCGCCATTTAAGTGACGGAAAACCGTTGGGGATTTTTCCTGCGGGAGAAGTTTCGACTTATAAAGACGGAAAACTTGTTGTTGACAAACCTTGGGAAGAAGGTGCTTTAAAGTTAATTCGAAAAGCAAAAGTTCCTGTAGTTCCGATTTATTTTCATGCTAAAAACAGCAGACTATTTTATTGGCTTTCTAAGATTGACGACACTTTGCGTACTGCAAAATTACCATCAGAATTGCTAACCCAAAAAGATCGTGTAATTAAAGTTCGTATTGGTAAACCAATTTCTGTAAACGAACAAAACGAAATAGAATCTTTTGAAGAATACTCAGAATTCTTAAGAAAGAAAACGTATATGCTTGCCAATCCTTTTGAAAAAGACACCAAATTGATTGACACAACAAGTCTTAAAATACCAAAAGCACCTAAAAAAATTGTAACGCCGGCAAACGAATCTAAAATGCTTGACGAAGTAAATGCGTTGAGAGGAAGTGATTGTCGTTTACTGCAAAGTAAAAATTACGAAGTGTTTTTTGCAACAGCGAAATCTATTCCGAATATTTTACATGAAATTGGTCGTTTACGTGAAATTACTTTCCGTGAAGTTGGTGAAGGAACTAATGAATCTATCGATTTAGATAAATTTGACCAATATTATCACCATATGTTTTTGTGGGATGATGAAACCAAAAGAATTGCAGGTGCATATCGTATGGGATTGGGTTCTGAAATTTATCCAAAATTTGGCATTGAAGGTTTCTACTTAAACGATCTTTTTAGATTTGAGCCTGAATTGCACGATATGATGCATAAATCTATCGAAATGGGACGTGCTTTTATCGTAAAAGAATATCAGCAAAAACCAATGCCTTTATTCTTGTTATGGAAAGGTATTATTCATACAACATTACGTTATCCTGAACACAAATATTTATTGGGTGGCGTAAGTATCAGCAATCAATTCTCTGATTTTTCTAAATCATTGATGATTGAGTTTATGAAATCGAATTATTACGATCCTTATATCGCACAATATATACATCCGAAAAAAGCTTACAAAGTAAAACTGAAAGATGCTGATAAGGACTTTATCTTCGATGAAGCTGAATCTGACTTAAATAAATTTGACAAAATTATTGATGAATTAGAACCAGGAAATTTACGTTTGCCGGTTTTAATTAAAAAATACATCAAACAAAATGCTCGTGTTGTTGCGTTTAACGTCGATCCTTTATTCAACAATGCTATAGATGGATTAATGTATATTAGAATAGCAGATATCCCTGAAAGCACGATGAAACCGGTTATTGAAGAATTTCAAATAGAACTGGAACGTAAATTATCTGAAAAAGGAGATTTACTGTAATCAGCATAAAATTTAAAAATCCCATTCGCCTAGGCGAATGGGATTTTTTGTTACAATTTTTATTTATAAACTAGTGAAATTTTCAAATATAAAACCCATTTCATAATTTTTGAAATGGGTTTTATATTATATTTAGAACCAAGGTTTCTGACCTACCTGATACGTCTGGTAAAATTCTTCATCAGTTTTAGTAAGGTAAATAATTCCTTCAATAAGACCTATAAGCCCACCAATTCCGCACATACAACCTAAAACAAGCTGAATAACGCCTTCTTTGGTATAACCCAGATAAAATTTGTGTATTCCTAATGTTCCCAGTAAGATTGCAAAAATTCCACTAACAATTTTTTTATTTTCTTGTCTAACACTTGGTGGATTATTCCACGCTTCCGGTTTTGTATTTTCCATTACTAATAATTTAATTATTGTACTTCAACGTTTCCAATTTCGTTGATTTCTTCGATTTCATTTTTAGGATCAGGACCATATTGGTTTGTTCCTCTGTCACCTTCGGTGAATAATAAAACAAGTAACCAAATACCTCCAACTAAAGGAACAAAAGCAATAAAATAAAACCATCCGCTTTTGTTAACATCGTGCAATCTTCTAACAACTGCACCCAGAGTAGGAACAAGCGTTGCTAATGTATAAAGACCAAAAAGAGCATATCCAATAATTCCACCAGTCATCGCGTCTCCAAAAACTCCTCCAATTATAGCTCCAAGAACTATTAATAAGATAGAAATTATTCCGTTAGCAAGTGCAAAATACCAATATTCGCTTCTTCTTGCACGTCCTTTAAAATTTGCATAGTTTTCAAAAACCACTTTTTTGTACCATTCAATCATAATTAATAAATTAGTTAGTTAATACCTACTCTTTTTGGATTTTCGGTTTCTCCTTTTTTAAAATTTTGTTAAAATTCGAAAACAATATTAAAAAAAAATAATTTTAAAAACTAATTCTACAGATTACATTTACAGAAAATGCTTGTTATTAAAAATCTAATGCCATATTACATAGAATAAACCTTTTTTATCTTGTCTACAATTACTTGCGCCAAACGTTCATGACTTTCAAAAGTCCAGCCTGCAATATGTGGCGTTAGCAAAACATTGTTTGCTCCTAATAAGTACTGAAAGGCTTCTGGCGTGTTGTTATCCTGAAAAAGGGTTTCAAAAGATAATTTCTCATACTCCAAAACATCCAAACCTGCACCCAAAACCTTTTTAGACTTCATTGCATCAACTAAATCTGCTGTGACGATGTTTTTGCCGCGAGAAGTATTTATAATCCAAAATGGCTTAGAAAATGCATTTATAAAATTCGCATCAACCATTTTATCCGTTCCAGGTGTCCACGGAAGATGCAGACTTAAAACATCTGCTTTTTGCTGCAATTCTTTTAGCGAAACTTGTTTTGCATTTTCATCTCCTACATTTTCTAAAATATCATAACACAAGACTTCAACTTCAAAACCACGAAGTTTTTTAGCAAAAGCTTTTCCCATATTTCCGTAACCAATAATCCCTACGGTTTTGCCATCAAGTTCATGTCCACGGTTGCTTTCGCGATTCCATTGACCAGCTTTTATCTCAGCGTCGGCCTGATTCAAATTATTAAATAAGGATAAAATTACGCCAAGCGAATGTTCTGCAACAGCGTTGCGATTACCTTCGGGAGCGGCAATTAAATGAATTCCTTTTGCCTCAGCATATTCACAATCAATACTTTCTAAACCCGCACCAACTCTGGCAATAAACTGAAGATTGGTTGCTTTATCTAAAAACGTTTTATCAATTTTAAAACGGCTTCGAATTACGATTCCGTTATAATCCTGAATTTTAGCTTCGATTTCTTCTTTTGATGATTTAAAATCTGCGTGATTTTCAAAACCGGCTTCTTCTAATTGTGCCCAAAGAATACGATGATTACTGTCGATATGTAGAATTTTGATACTCATAAATTAAAACTTTCATTAAGAAAACAAAGTAACAAAAAAATAGCTGTTTATTATTTTATCAAAATCAATTCAATAAGAAATGCGTAAATTCGCATAAAAGGCTATTATGAAAACAATTGGTTTAATTGGCGGGATGTCCTGGGAAAGTTCTGCTTTGTATTATCAAATAATAAACCGCGGCATTCAGGAAAAATTAGGAGGCGTTCATTCTGCTAAATCGTTGTTGTTTTCTGTTGACTTTAATGAAATTGCTATTTTGCAAAAAGAAGAAAAATGGGATAAACTGGGAGAATTAATTGTTGAAGCTGCTCAAAAACTCGAGAAAGCCGGGGCAGATTTTATTGTTTTGTGCACCAATACAATGCATAAATTATCTGATGAAATAGAAAAAAATGTTTCGATACCATTTCTTCATATTGTTGACACCGCTGCAGCAGAAATTGTAAACAGCAACATTAAAAAAATTGGTTTATTAGGAACATCATTTACTATGGAGCAAGGTTTTTTTAAAGATCGTTTGCTTAATAAACATCAAATAGAAACCATAATTCCGAATGAAAAACAAAGAGCTGCTATCCATCAAATTATATATGGAGAATTAGTAAAAGGGATAATCAGCAATGATTCAAGAAATATCTTTTAGAAATAATAACCGATTTAATGGATAAAGACGCTGAAGGAATTATTTTAGGCTGCACAGAAATTGAATTATTAGTTACGAATGAATTTACGGATACTAAATTGTTTAAGACGGCTGAAATTCATGCCAAAAGAGCTGTCGAATTTTCGCTCGAATAAATATCAAAATCAAAATGAAATTAACCAAAACTTTTACGGCCTTTTTTGAAAACGAAAAATCAGGTGGACTGTTGCTGCTTTTTGTGACCATTCTTTCGCTTTACCTCGCCAACTCTCCATTTCATATTGAATACATTTCACTTTGGGAAAAAGATTTGGGCGGACATTCGGTTACGCATTGGATTAATGATGGTTTAATGACTATTTTCTTTTTGCTGATTGGTCTGGAATTAGAACGCGAAATTTATCACGGAGAATTATCGAGTATTAAAAATGCTTCGTTGCCAATCATGGCCGCTTTTGGCGGAATGTTAGTTCCGGCTGCCCTATTTTTAGCCTTAAATTTTGGAACGACAACTCAAAATGGTGCCGGAATTCCAATGGCGACAGATATTGCTTTTGCAATTGGAATTTTATCTCTTTTAGGAAGTAAAGTTCCTGCATCGCTAAAAGTATTTTTAACGGCATTGGCTGTTATTGATGATTTGGGCGCTATCATTGTAATTGCAGTATTCTACACTACTTCAATATCTTTTGTAAATCTCGCCATTGCTTTAGGAATCTGGGTATTTTTGTTTGGCTTAAACCGATTAAAAGTTTATAATCTGATTCCGTATTTGATTGGCGGTGTTGCTATGTGGTATTTTATGTTGAATTCAGGAGTTCATGCTACTATTACGGGCGTTATTTTAGCCTTTGTTATTCCGTTTGGCGATGGCGGAGAAAAATCTACTTCATACAAATTGCAGCACTTTTTACATAAACCCGTTGCCTTTTTTATATTGCCTCTTTTTGCTATAGCAAATACTTGTATTGCTATTGAAACAGATTGGCATCAGGGTTTAAATCATCCAAATGCGTTGGGAATTATTTTAGGATTGGTAATAGGGAAACCTTTGGGGATTTTGCTTTTCTCTTTTATAGGAGTAAGTGCCGGTTATTGTGCCTTACCAAAAAAACTAAAATGGACTCATATTCTGGGTGCCGGAATGTTGGGCGGAATTGGTTTTACGATGTCTATATTCATTACCATTTTAGCTTTTAAAGATCCTGAAGTTATTCTTTTCTCTAAAATTGCTATTCTTATTGCTTCTGCCCTTTCCGGAGTTTTCGGTTTTGTTTATTTGAAATATATTTTGTCTAAGAAAAAAACCTCAACACCATGAAATCAGTAATTAACTTCAGTTATATTTTCATCGCCATAATACTATTAAGCTGTAATAATAAAGCCGAAACTGTTGTTGAAAATAATAAGCCTGTAATTGCAGACACGATTCAAACAAAAAAAATTCAAGAATCAATCGAAGGTATTTATGAAACGAAAGATGATCCGGATAATACTAGTGAATGTGCTATTTCAGTCGAAATAACAAAAGCAAAAAATAGCTACCTTTATTTTCTTCAAACAAAACTGCGAAAACTTAAAGGCAAAGCAACTTTTACAGCAAATGAATCAGGAGAAAAATATCTGGTTTTGGAAGGGATAAGATGGGATGAATACGAAGGCGATATTAGCAACGAAGAAGAAACCGATTCCATTTCTGATTCTAACACAGCATCAAAAGAACTGGAAATCCCCGTTGGAATTGGTGCGGGTTATGTTAAAGACACGCTCACCATTCAGAATTATGGAAATGCTATGAATTCTTATACTAAGATTTCTGAATGTGGAAGGAAGTATATTCAGTTGATTAAGAAAAAGTAAATCTCCAAAAAAAGACAAATTCCAAATTCCAATTAACAATAATATCGTCATTCCGAACGAGGAATGACAAAAACGGCTGTTATAACTTCAAAAATGGATTAAAATCCATCCCTACAATATAATTTGTTCCTACGGAACGCTTTATAAAATTCCAGAGGAATGATTTATTTTGTAACTAGGGATTTCAATCCCTTGAAACGCAAAGTAACCCCCAATATAATCATTTCGACCGAAGGGAGACATCACACAAAATAGCATCAATCTCAAAAACAAGAAATCCCAAACTCCAACTTTATAAGTATTGAAATTTGGGATTTTTATATTGGAATTTTCTTTTAAGATTTATCCCTTAATTTGTTTCAAAGAAGTTTTAATCCCTTTAATCAAAGAAGAACTGAAACCATTGTGTTCCATTTCGTTTAAACCAACAATTGTACAGCCCTGAGGCGTCGTTACACGGTCGATTAATTGTTCCGGATGTACTTTCTCCTCAAGCAGCATTTTTGCCGCTCCTTTTACCGTTTGTGCTGCAATTGCCAAAGCAGTTTGAGAATCAAAACCAATTTCGATTCCGGCTTGCATAGAAGCCCGAATGTATCTTAAAGCATAAGCCGTCCCGCATGCACCTAAAACCGTTGCTGCATCCATTAATTTTTCGTCAATAATTGGAGCAGTTCCTAAATCCTGAAATAAATCGACAATCGGCATCGCTTCTTCACGATCTGTTTCCGGAAAAGAAATACAAGTTGCAGATTCACCAAATTGTGCAGCAATATTTGGCATAATCCTGATTACCGGAAATTCGTTATTTGTTTTTGTCTGAAGCATATCCAACGAAACTCCGCTAACTGCAGAAGCAATTGTTTTACCTTTTATAACTGGTAAAATTTCAGCCAAAACCGTATCTACCTGATAGGGTTTTATTGTTAGAATAACCACATCAGCTTCCTGAATATTATGTTTATTATCTAATGAAACCGTGATTCCGTATTCTGTTAAATATTGAATAGCAGCGATGTTTCTTCTTGTTACTGTGACCTGATTGTTTTTAGAGAATTTAGCAATTCCTAAGGCTATAGAAACCCCAAGATTTCCTCCTCCTATGATGTGTACTTTCATTGCTTGTTTTTTTGGCTGGTTAATAGCATATTTTTCAGCCACAAATTACACAGATTTTAGAGATCTTAAATCACTCTAATCTATTAATTTGTTGCAAAAAACTTAAAATCCAAGAATCAGTTTGGCTACTCCAAAATAGAGCATAATTCCAAAAACGTCATTGGTTGTCGTAATAAACGGACCGGTTGCAATAGCAGGATCTATTTTATTTTTATTTAAAAAAAGCGGCACTAAAGTTCCTAATGTTGCAGCAAATAAAATTACGACAATCATCGAAATTGAAATAGCTATTCCTACCAAATATTGTTGATACATGATCGAGTGATATGCCAATAAAAGCAATGAAATAATACTTCCTGAAATCATCGAAACGGTAATTTCTTTAGTAAAATAACCTCGGCTAAATTCCTTTAATGTTCCGTTTGCTAATCCCTGCACCACAATTGCCGATGCCTGAACACCAATATTTCCTGCTGTTGCAGAAAGTAAAGGAACGAAAATGATTAATGTTGAATATTTTTGAAATGTAGCTTCGTTTCCTTTTAAGACAAATGACGCTACAATTTCAATTACCATTCCGATTAGCAACCAAGGCAAACGTGCTTTTGTCAATTCAAGAACGCTGTCATTAGATTCTACGTCTTGCGTAATACCCGCCGCTAACTGGTAATCTTTATCAGCCTCGTCTTTGATTACGTCTACGATATCATCAATGGTAATTCTTCCCACTAATCGACCTAATTCATCAACTACAGGAATTGCCTCTAAATCGTATTTTTGCATGATACGGGCAACCTCAACATCTTCGGTATCTACGTTTACGAAATTTAGTTTTCGAATATAAATATCTCCAATTTGTGTTTTGGTCGATGTTGTCAATAAGTCTTTAAGTGACAATCTGCCTTTAAGGCGGTTTTCATCATCAACAACATAAATTGAATGTACGCGCGAAACGTTTTCTGCCTGAATACGCATTTCTTTTACGCAAGTCAGAACATTCCAATTTTCATTGACTTTCACCAACTCCTTCCCCATTAAACCTCCGGCAGAATTTTCGTCGTAACGCAACAAGTCAACAATGTCTTTTGCGTGTTCAACGTCGACCATTTCCGAGATTACTTCGGCTTTAATTTGCTGCGAAAGTTCGGCGATAATATCCGCGGCGTCATTGGTTTCAAGCTCATCAAGCTCTTCTGCAATTTCTTTAGGCGAAAGTCGGCTTAAGATGTTTTCACGCAAATCATCTTCTAATTCCAGAAGAATCTCGGCGGTTTTATCACTATCTAAAACCTTAAAAATATAGGTTGCTTCGTCGAAATCCAGTTCATCCAGGATTTCGGCAATATCAGCATGGTGCAGATCGTTAAGTAAAACTTCAAGTTCTTTGTCGTTTTTATTAACAATATGCTCTTCTAATTGCTGTATTAATTCTTTACTAACTTTGAACTCCATCGGCTTCTATTTTTTGAGTCAGTTCAATAAATTCTTCTACACTAAGTTGCTCGGGACGTTTATCAAAGATAGTGTCTAATCGCAAATTATCAGTTAAATTTAATGTTTTCAAACTGTTACGTAATGTTTTTCGTCTTTGCTGAAAAGCAGTTTTCACTACCGTAAAAAACAACTTTTCACCACACGGAAGACTATAATCTTCCTTTCGGGTCATTTTCATCACACCCGACTTGACCTTGGGCGGAGGAATAAAAACATTTTCGTCAACAGTAAACAAGTACTCTGTAATATAGAAAGCCTGTGCTAATACAGATAAGATTCCGTAAGCCTTAGAGCCTTTTTTCTCGCAAATTCGTTCTGCTACTTCTTTTTGAAACATTCCTGAAAACTCTGGAATCTGGTCTCTGAACTCTAAAGTCCTGAAAACGATCTGAGTCGAAATGTTGTACGGAAAGTTTCCAATTATAGCAAATTGTTTGTCTTTGTAAACTTCATTGATATTATATTTCAAAAAATCCTGAGAGATAATCTGATCTTTTAATTTTGGATAATTTTCACCCAAATACACCACAGATTCTGTGTCAATCTCAATTACATGTGTATTTACAGGTTTATCAAGCAAATACTTAGTCAACACACCCATTCCCGGTCCTATTTCTAAAACCTCATTGTATCCTTTTAAGCTCAGAGTATCTGCAATTGCTTTTGCAATACTTTCGTCTTTCAGGAAGTGTTGTCCTAAATGTTTTTTAGCTTTTACTTTTTCCATTTTTTGTTTTTGTTTTGCCTTAAAAGGCTCGAAACTTTTCTTTTTGCCACTAAGGCGCTAAGGCAGAAAGTTTATTTTTTATCATTTTTGTCAATTACAATCAAAAAATTGTCCTTGTTTTTATCAACTTTATTCTTCACCGGAAATTAGCTAATTCTTTCGCTTAAGCGCAAAAAACTGTAAAATCTTTCGGTTTTTGACAACTTTAGAAAATCTTCCTGTTGTTGTTTATTACTTTCCTCTTTTGTTTGAAATCGAATTTCCATAATCTCAGATTTATATAAAAGGTACTTTATTATTTTTGGTAACTGTTTCAATAGTATTCTTACTCCAAATTAACAATCCTCTTTTTCCAATTTTCAATAATCTGTCTTCCTCAACATTATTGGAAACTGCCCACTCAATCCAATTTTTTACTGAAAAACTCCAATAAATCCATCCTAAAATTACGCCAATGATCATTGCAATTTTAAAATGCAAATCAAAAAACATAATTAATCCAAATCCAATTACGAGAATTATAAAGATCACAGGTAAATTAACCGTTAGTTGTCCTCTTAAAGAAATATCGTAATCAGATAGTTTTTTATCGCTCATATTTATTTTTAACTGAACACTAAAAAATTAATGTTCCGAAATAACTTCTAATTCGGTTTTGAAAGAAAGCATTTTGTCTGCAAATAATCCCAAAGCTTCTCTATGGAATTCTGGTTCATCTTCGATGTAAAACTTATCTAATGTTTCTTTGCTATCGGTAACATACTGAACTGAATAGGTAATTCCGCCCATTTCTTCTTCGATTAAAACCCTAACGATTCTTGCCGATGAGAATTTTTGTGTTGCCAGAATTTCCGGTATGTGTTTTTCCTGCATCCATTTTAACCATTGGTCGTGAACGCTTTCGTGTATATTAGTGGTAACGTTGTAAATAATCATTTCTTTTTAGATTGTTAGACTTCTTATATTTTTAGAGTGTTAGATTTTCAGAAAAGTATAAAGATCTAAGTTGTCTAAAAATCTAAGAATCTATTTTATAAATTCTTATCTCCTCTTAACTCGCGGTATTTTTTTCTGGCATCAACAAAGTAAATACTGTCCTGATGATTAAAAATTACCTTTTCATATAAAGGCTTTGCCTTTTCAATATCTTTTAATTCGTCATTGTAAATTTCTGCCGAAAAGAACAATGCTTCATCTACATAAATTCCGTCGCTATGATTGTCAATGATTTGCTGGTACTGGCTTAACGCTGAAGTGAAATCTTTCTGACTTTCATAAATTTTACCTAAACGCAACATTGTAACAGCTTCAATTTCCTGCCCTTTAAAGCTTTTCAGAATGTTTTGAAATTGAGCAATTGCTTCTGGCTTTTTATTCTGATAAATTAAAAAATCGCCTTTTGCAAATTGCTTTAATGCTGTTTGTGTCGAATCGGCAACGGTATTATCATTTATCAGTAAAAAATATTCAAGAGCATCATTGGCGATCAATTGCGTGCTGGCCGACTTTAATTCTTTAAATTGTTTTAAAGCCCATTCAAAATCGGTTTTAAAATAACTTGTTTTCGCGGCTTTCAAACTTGCTTCATGCGACATTACATCATTCTTTAAATCCAATTGAATTTGCGAATAATAAATCAGCGCCTGATTGAACTTTTCTTCTAAAAGCAAAATATCTGCCAATTCCATTTTGGCATCTGCCTGCTGATAATCATTTAAATTGAGCGTTAAAGCTTTCTTTAAAATTGTTTTGGCTTCTTCGGTCTTTTTTAAATTAAAAGCCAGAAAATGCGCCTGAATTATTTGCAAAGATAAGGTATTAGGACTTATTTCATAGGTTGTCAGCAATTGTTGCAATTCTGTATCTATTGCAGGATAATCTTTTTCCTGTGCTTTCCCGATTTTAATTTCCATCAAATTGGCATTTGTCTGAATTAATAAATCTAAATCTTTGGTATTTAGAAGAATAAAGTTCAGAATTTCTGATGCCGTTTCGGTGTCATCCTCATTCAGTGCAAACTGACTTAAATTGACAATGCTCATTAAAGATTCTGGTTCGCGTTTGTAAATTGCTTTTTCCTGAATAAAAGCTTTGCCAAATTCTTTTTGCTGCACGTAAAACCAACTCAAATAATGATTCCAGAATACGTCCTGATCTTTTTGCGTTTTCAGTATTAATGCTTTTCGCATTGCGTCTTTAAAAGCAGTATTATCTGTTTCACCCTGCATAAAGCGGGCTAATTGCGTCTGAATTAAATTTGAATTCTGCGGATTTTGAAAGGATTCTGTCAATAAAAGATCAATCATCAAATCAGTCTTTCCTAACTGACCGTACAACATCCCTATTTGGAAATTAAAGTTGAAGTTAGGTTGAACCTGCATTGCCGTTTGATATGCTTTTAAAGCATATTCCAACAAAACCTTTTTCTCGAATGAACTTGCGATTCCGTAAACATCATTTGGATTCGTTTTGATTTTTTCGAGAGCTTGTTCGTAATAATTTTTAGCTTTGGATTCGTTTTTCTGCAATTGAAAATTATATCCTAATTCAACTAAAAAAACACCTTGCTTATATCGGCTATAGCGTTCCTGAATTAATTTTTGAGCCACGTCAAATTGCTGCATTTGCTGATACGATTCAACGGTTCTTAAAAAATATTGAGTGTTGGATGGCGAACTGTTTAAAAGCTGTTCGTAAGCTATTTTAGCTTTTTCGAAATCACCTTTATCATAATAATATTGAGCGAGTTGCTCATTTTGTGCCAACGCAAAAGTAGACCACAACAAAACGATATAGATAAAGATGTTTTTCATATGCAGCTTTTTTTTAGTTTTCAGTTTATAGTCTTGGTTCACGGTTCAGTTCAAACTGAAAACTGCTATTGCAAACTTTAAACTATTTAATTTCAACATTAGACTTACAAACAATCAAAGTTAAGCCAATTAAAATAAAGGGAATGCTTAAAATCTGACCCATATTAATCAGCATGTTATTTTCGAAGCTTTCTTGGTTTTCTTTGAAAAATTCAATTAAAAATCTGGCCAAAAACAAAAGCGTTAAAAAACTTCCAAAAATTAAGCCATTAGCTTGTTTTATTCTTTCAGATTTATACATCCAAAATAAAATTCCGAATATCAATAAATACGAAAAAGCTTCATACAATTGCGTTGGGTGTCTCGGAATCAAATCATCTCTTTGAAAAACAACACCCCAATTTCCGTTTGTTGGCTTTCCGTAAATTTCAGAATTCATAAAATTTCCCAATCTTATAAAAGCTGCCGCTACAGGAACTCCAAGAGCCATTTTGTCTAACAGCCACAAAAAATTTACTTTAAATTTTCTGCAATATAAAATGATCGCAATTAGCACACCAATTGTTCCGCCATGACTTGCTAAACCTTGAAATCCAACAAATTTATAAACGCCTGCTACTTTTTGAATCGGCAAAAGTATTTCTATTGGATGTTTTAAAAAATAATCTGGTTCATAAAAAAAACAATGTCCAAGTCTGGCTCCCAAAATAGTCCCGACGATTACATAAACAAGTAAACTATCCAGATTTTCTACAGAAAGATTTTCTTTCTCGTAAATTTTTCTAACAATAAAATAGCCAAGTAAAAGCCCGCAAGCAAAGAAAGCGCCATAGTATTTTAACGGAAAACTGTCTGTTATCATTACGATTACAGGATCTACGTTCCAATTTAAAATTCCGTTCATCTCTTACTATTTTTATTAAAAATCGTGGTTAAAAATCGAGAAAACCTAACAGGTTTTTAAAACCTGTTAGGTTCGTTTTAACAACTATAAAATTTAGTTTATAATATCAAATCCGCAGTAAGGGCGTAAAACTTCTGGAATTACGATTCCTTCCGGCGTTTGGTAATTTTCTAAAATTCCTGCCAAAACTCTTGGCAAGGCCAATGAACTTCCGTTAAGTGTGTGTGCTAATTGGTTTTTTCCGTCTTTGTCTTTGAAACGCAATTTCAAACGATTTGCCTGAAAAGTTTCGAAGTTAGAAACTGAACTAATTTCTAACCAACGATCCTGCGCTGTAGAAAAGACTTCAAAATCATACGTCAAAGCCGATGTGAAACCCATATCTCCTCCGCATAAGCGTAAAACTCTGTAAGGCAATTTTAATTCCTTTAAAATCTCTTTTACGTGTTCTACCATTCCGTCAAGCGCTTCGTATGACTTATCAGGATGTTCGATACGAACTATTTCTACTTTATCAAATTGGTGCAAACGGTTTAATCCACGAACATGCGCTCCGTAAGAACCTGCTTCACGACGGAAACATGGCGTATAAGCGGTATGTAAAACCGGCAATTCGCTTTCGCTTAAAAGCACATCGCGGAATAAATTCGTAACGGGAACCTCAGCGGTTGGAATCAAATATAAATCATCAATTGTTGAGTGATACATTTGCCCTTCTTTGTCTGGTAATTGTCCTGTTCCGTAACCTGAAGCTTCGTTTACCAAATGCGGCACCTGAACTTCAGTATATCCTGCAGCCGTATTTTTATCTAAAAAATAATTGATTAAAGCGCGTTGCAAGCGAGCTCCTTTTCCTTTATAAACGGGAAAACCTGCGCCTGTAATTTTTACACCCAATTCAAAATCGATGATATCGTATTTTTTTACCAATTCCCAGTGAGGTTGTGCGCCTTCATGCAAAACCGGAATATCACCTTCCTGAAAAACATTCAAATTGTCATCTGGAGTTTTTCCTTCAGGAACAATATCAGCCGGAAGATTTGGTAATGTGTATAGTTTATTGGTCAGTTCGGCTGCCAAAACATCTGCCTTTTCTGCTAATTCTTTACTTTTTTCTTTTAGTGAAACTGTTTTTTCTTTTAAGATTGCAGCTTTCGATTTCTCTCCGGCTTTCATCAGTTCCCCTATATCTTTGGACAATTTATTAGATTCAGATAAAGTATTGTCTAATTCTACTTGCGCAGCGCGACGGTTTTCATCTAATTGCACCACTTCTTCAACAACGCTTTTAGCATCGATATTTCGTTTTGCTAAAGCCTTGATTACTTTCTCCTGATTCTCTCTAATAAATGCGATTTGTAACATAGCTTGATTTTTATAACTATTGTATTTTTTTATAATGGAAGCAAATTTAAGCAAATGTTTGCTAAGATTAAGACAAAGTTTAGTCTAAAAGTTATTCCGGGTTTATTCCGCAAAGATTGGAAAGATTGCACAGAGATGCACAAAGTTATTTTTAAATCGAGCTTTTTGAAACTTAGTGAAATCTTTGGGTGCCCTTGTGGAATTTATTCTTAAAAGACTTGAATTAATTGAAGAAGTGATTTTATTGTTTTAAATTTATTTATAGAAATTCAAAACACGCAAAATGACTCAAAATACAGCTTTACTTGTAATGGACATGCAACCGGCAATATTAGCCAACCTTCCGGATTCTGATGCTCTTGTAAAAAATGTAGCCAAAGCCATAACCGTTGCAAGAAGTAAAAACATTCTGATTATTTATGCAACGCTTGGTTTCAAAAACGGAGCTTCGGAAATCAGCACAAACAACAAAACTTTTGCATCAACAAGAGAACATATAAATGCCATTAATTTTGAGGAATTTACAAAAATTTATCCTGCTTTAACTCCACAGGAAAATGATATACATGTTATAAAGCGTCGCATAAGTGCCTTTACGGGAAGTGCATTAGATGTTGTTTTAAGATCGAAAGACATTAAACATCTTGTACTTACGGGTTATGCTACAAGTGGAATTGTTTTATCAACTTTGACAGAAGCCGCTGACAAAGATTTTAAAATCACTGTTTTGTCTGACGGATGTGCAGATCGTGACGAAGAAGTGCATCGTGTTCTTACAACAAAAGTTTTTCTTCGTTCTGCAGATGTACTTACCATCGAAGAATGGAATAATTCTTAAAACTGTTTATGTTCTACCAATAATTCCTTCAATTCATTGGTTTTTAAAAATGAAGCCAGACGTCCGGACAATAATAACATTTCTCTTTCTTCGGGGTTTATTCTAAGTCTGGTTTCAACGTGAGAGGTAAATTCATATAAAACTAATATTTGTGAAGCACTGAATTCATTGAATTTATCTCTATTTAGCGATGATAAAATGATTTCGCCATTTTTATCTTTTTTAAAGCTCAGTTCTCCGAATTTATCTATAAGTTCAATCTTAAATTTGTTATAGATTTTTAACCAGCTTTCATAATCATCATCTGAGTTTTTTAATTCTGCGACTGCAATTTCGTACGCTCCGTTTTTTTTCATTTTAAGCAAATAATCGCGCAATGTTGTAAAACCAATAACCTGATAATTAGAAGTTGGGATTTTATATCGATCCAGTAAATTTTCGACATCTCTTTCAAAAGTCATATATCGGGTTTGAACGGTGTACAAAGACGCGGTTTCTAACAATGTAATTAGTTTAATTTTTTCGTCGTTTATGTATGGTTCTTTTTTTCCTTGTCCCAAACAATCGATAAAAAGCGCTTTTTTATTTTTATTATCCACTTTTGAATCATTAGACAACAATTCAATTAAGGTTTTATAGCCTGTATTGTCTGAAGCGCCTCCATCTATAATGCACAATATTTTACTTTGATTTTTAACTCCGAATTTTACTTTAGGAAGTACACCAGGAAAAGCAGAACTTGCTGTAATGGCATAGGTAAGCGGAAAATTATAACCGTCATTTATTTTATTTTCATTTAATGGAATAATAGCTTTATTGGGCGCTAAAGATGAATTTAAATTTAAACCTTTTATAATGTGCGGCATAAACGGAATACGTTCACCGTTATTGTAAGCGGTTCCGTTGGCGACCATAATAGGCAGATAAGGTTGGCTTTTACTTTCTTTCGGAACAAAAAAATCTGACAGAAGCATTTGGGTTTTAAATTTATCAGGATTTTCAGGATTCAAAATATCATATTGCAAAACTTCAGAATCGAGTCGTTGCGTCATTGATATTTTATCTCCTTTTTCATTCCGGCTATTATTGAGAAGTGATAAAATATTAGCCGATTTATCGACGTAATCTTTGTAAGCGTCAGCTTTAGAAAAGTAAAACTCGTTGAAGGTACAGTTATCATAATAAAGCTTGTTTTTCAGGATTGTCAGATAATATCCTGCCGAATAACAACCTCCGGAAACGGTGGAAAAATAATCGATTTCACTTAAAAAATTGCGTTGTAAATTATTTTCCTGAATTTCTTCAAGCCCCAAAAGAACACCCATACTAAAAAACTGCGCTCGTGAACCGCCGCCCGAAATTCCGATTCCCAATGCAATGTTTGGATTTTGATATTTCGAATCACGCTCCTGAACCGATTTATATTCGCTTAAGGATACTGAGGGAATGGAGTTATAATTGATTTCTGAAAACAGATTGATTTTATTCTGAGAAAATCCGTTTAAGAAGACAAAAAACAAGCATAACACTTGAAGCTTTTTAATTTTCATTTTTAGACATTTAATTAGTGTCATTATTTATTCAACATTGAATAATCTTAAAATATACGAGAGTTCGTAAACGATAAAAACTATCACCAAAAAAGAATGAAAAGTTTTATTGTTGATTTTTATCGCTGCTAAACACAATATAATATGACTTATAATCCTAACGTAATATTCGGTTTGATTGTATAAAAAATAATCGCCACCTTTAATGGCAGTGTCAATTAAATCAGCGCCAAAGCTTATGGCCAAAACAGCAAAAAACCATTTTTTTCGGGAATAAAAATAATCTTCATAGCCTGAATAATCTACTAAATCATCCGGATAAAGGATGGCGCACAACAAATAGAAAATGAGAATATAACAAATTATGAAAAAATAATCGGCAAAGTACCATTCCTGAATTAATTTCAGATTAAACTCCCACCACCAAAAATGTATAATCAGCAAAAAAACATAAAACACCCAAAGCGAGTGTACAAAATAGATTTTTTTCCGCCCCGGATGCTGAATAAAAATTACAGATCCTCTGATGAGATGCGTTAAACTCAAACCCAGAATGATTCCGATAATTGATTTAATATGAGTAAACTCTTCCATAAATAACAGCTTTATTTATCAGAACTAAAATTAACTCAATTAATTCAAAAAGAAGTCTTTGCGAATATAATTATTTCACAAAGATGCTCAAAGATGACACAGAAATTCACCTTAGCTTTGCGTGACTTCGACTTCGCTCAGTCAGACAATGCGTATGTAAAAACTTAGCGAATCTTTGCGTAAAACTTAGCGTGCTTTGCGGTAAAATAACCTAGGCTCGCTTAATTTCATGTCCCACATATTCTTCTAAAGTTGCAAACATATCGTCTACCGAAAGCACTTCAAAGTCAGGGTGGTTTTTTAGGAAATTGGCATTTAGCGTAATTAAGTTTTCTTCAATTTCGTAAAATGTATCGTTGTTAAGCAAATCGCGAGTTGGGTTTACGCCTTCTAATTTTCCACTTAAAAACTTATTCA
This sequence comes from Flavobacterium chryseum, assembly GCF_004362015.1. Lineage (GTDB taxonomy): Bacteria > Bacteroidota > Bacteroidia > Flavobacteriales > Flavobacteriaceae > Flavobacterium. The sequence goes on along the minus strand of NZ_SNWW01000001.1, from coordinate 524,139 downwards.
GCTTTACGCTGCTCATTAATTTTACTTTTTTGCTTTGTTGTTGAAACAATTCTACATGTTTTTCGGCACCAATTAAAGCTAAGCCTTCTTCGATTAATTCGTTTAGTTCTTTGTTCCAGCCGGATTTGTGAACGAATTGTGCAAAATTTCCTTCGGTATATTGCGACCAGTAATAATCAAGATAATAACTCATCAAAGCATCTTCATGAATAAATTCGTCATCGACACCTTCCTCGCGCATTAAATTGATTACCGAAATATTTGAGTGAATGACATCCTGAAGATTTTCACTATTCATTGCCGTTTCTGAAACTAATATTCTACCAAATTCCTCCATTTTGTTTTGTATTGAGATTGTTTTGCAAAGTTGAGGGAAATTAAAAGAGAAAAAAAATACAATTTGATTTAAATAGCATCAGATTCGTCACTATTCTTTTTTTCATTCATTTTTGCAACCAAAGCTTTCAAGCGTAAGGCACGTTCCTTTTTTTCTTCCTGAAGTTTGGCCTTTTTCCGATTTAGCAATTTGGTATGCAAAGCCTTGTTTTTGGTGTTTTTTTCGGGTCCTTTTGCCATGGTTGCTCTTCTTTAATTTACGTTTACAAATATAATAAACTGAGCGTAAGCAGAAACTGCAAATTTACGCAATCAGGAATAACTTAACACATAATCGCTTAATGGTGATTTATACCCTACTTAATTCAGTTTTTTTAATATTAATTATTGGTTTGTAATTTGGTAATCAAAAAGTAAACAAAGTTCAGTTTTTCTTGCTTCTTTTTGTAGTACTTTTATGGTTTATAAGAGCAATAGCAAACTTATTATAAATGATTATCAAAAGTGATAAAACTTATTTTCACCAATAGCCTTTAAAAAAACCAACAATGGAACAAAGAACAGCATTAGAATACTACGTTTTAGATGTATTTTCAAACGAAAGCTATAAAGGAAATCCGCTTTCTGTGGTTTTTACCGATGGAAATCTAAAACTAGAAACCTATCAGGACATTTCTAAAGAATTTGGCTATTCTGAAACCTCTTTTGTTTATTATTCCACAAGAGATAAAGCACTAATGGTTCGTTCGTTTACCCCAACCGGAATCGAAATCGACGGCGCAGGACATAATTTATTAGGCGCAGTATGTGGTGCTCTACTAAAAGGAATTCCAATTTTTGACGAACAAAATGAAAGTGAGCCTTTTGTCATCATGAAACATTCAGCAATTCCGTTAACTGTAAGTTTTGACCCCGTTACTTTTTATCCTGTTGTTCAAATGCATCAAAAATCGGCAATCATTAAACAAGAAATTCCAACTTATAGAATTGCAGTAGCTCTCGGTTTAAAAATTGAAGATTTAGATGTGAATGCTTTTGTTCCAACAATAGTTAAAACAGAAGTTGCACACACAATGGTTCCCATAAAAAACAGTCAATTACTCAATAGCTGTGTTCCAGATAACCAACTTTTAATCGAAATCTCAAAAGAATATAATTTTGAAGGTTTTTATTGTTTCACTATTGCTGATGAAAACCAAGAACATATAGTCGAAACAAGATTTTTTAACCCTATAATCGGAATATATGAAGATCCCGCGACAGGAACGGCTGCAGGTCCATTAATTGGATTTTTAACACAAAAGAAATTCACTAAATCAGATAAAGAATATAAAATTCTTCAGGGAGTAAAGTTAAAACAGCCTTCACTGATTGAAGTTATGAATCGTGAAGAAGATATTTTAGTAGGCGGTTCTTCTATTATAACAATGAAAGGAGAACTTTATATATAAACAAAAAGCTGCATCTCGAAAAATGCAGCTTTTTTGTGTTTTAAAACGATTCCTAATTCGTTTTCATTGGCGGTAAATCAAACGCGATAGAATCATGTTCGAAATTATTTCTGTGTCCACCATCACAAAAAGGTTTGTTTGCAGATAATCCACAACGGCAAAGACCCAATGCAGATCTTCCTTGTAGCCCGTAAACTGTTCCTTCAGCATCCATGATTTCGAAATCGCCTTCTATTTTTATAGATCCGTTTTTATTGATGATTAATTTTGTTTTGCTCATAAAATTGTCTTTGTTTTTTCAGGACAAAGATTGCAAAATATATTCTGAAGATTTTAGTTAAGATGCTAGTTTAAACTGGTTCTATTTAGTTTTACCACAGAGATTTGCTAAGGTTTTTATTTTTTGAATAACAAAGAGGAAGATTAGCAAAGTTTTCTCATTTTATGTCATTTCGAGGAACGAGAAATCTCCGCAAGTAACTCGCCAAAGATTGGCGACTTTAGGAATGGAGTTTCTTGCGGAGATTTCTCGTTCCTCGAAATGACAAACTGTAAGATTATCGTTGACTTTAAATTAAACTTTGCGTCTCTGCACGTAGTGAGATTAAAAAATCTCTGTGAATCTCTGCGTAATAACAAAATCTCAATTCTATTGCTTATTTTTGCACTCAATAAAATTGAGTTATGATACAAAATCCAAAGAGATATACTATTACGGCAGCTTTACCTTATACCAACGGACCTATTCACATTGGCCATTTGGCGGGGGTTTACGTGCCTGCAGATATTTATTCGAGATATTTACGTTTACAGGGAAAAGACGTTGCGTTTATTTGCGGAAGCGATGAGCACGGCGTTGCAATTTCGATGAAAGCCAAAAAAGAAGGAATTACACCACAAGAAGTTATTGATAAATACGACGGAATTATTCGAAAATCATTCGCTGATTTCGGAATTTCGTTTGATAATTATTCTCGAACTTCGGCTAAAATTCATCATGATACGGCTCAGGAATTCTTTAAAAAACTATATGATAACGGTGATTTTATTGAAGAAGTTACGGAACAATTATATGATGCAAAAGCTGACCAGTTTTTGGCTGATCGTTTTGTTGTGGGAACTTGCCCAAGATGTGGCAATGAAGGAGCTTACGGAGATCAATGTGAAAATTGCGGATCGACTCTAAATGCTACGGATTTGATTAATCCAAAATCGACAATTACTGGAGAAACTCCAATTTTAAAAGCAACAAAACACTGGTTTTTACCTTTAGACCGATATACAGATTTCTTAACAGAATGGATTTTAGTTGGACATAAAAGCGACTGGAAACCGAATGTTTACGGACAAGTTAAATCATGGGTTGATGGCGGACTTGAACCTCGTGCGGTAACACGTGATCTGGATTGGGGAATTGATGTTCCGGTTGAAGGTGCCGAAGGAAAAAAATTATATGTTTGGTTTGATGCTCCTATCGGGTATATCTCATCTACAAAAGAATGGGCTTTGCGCGAAGGAAAAGACTGGGAACCGTATTGGAAAGACGAAGACACCAAATTGGTTCATTTTATTGGAAAAGACAATATTGTTTTTCACTGTATCATTTTCCCTGCGATGTTAAAAGCCGAAGGAAGCTATATTTTACCTGATAACGTTCCTGCAAATGAGTTTTTAAATTTGGAAGGAAACAAACTTTCGACTTCAAAAAACTGGGCAGTTTGGCTGCACGAATATTTAGAAGAATTTCCGGAGAAACAAGACGTTTTGCGTTATGCATTGACGGCTAATGCACCTGAAACTCAAGATAACGACTTTACATGGAAGAGTTTTCAATCTAGAAATAACAATGAATTAGTTGCTGTTTTTGGGAATTTCATTAACCGTGTTATCGTTTTAACGAACAAATATTACGATGGTTTTATTCCGAAACCGAATGAATTATCAGAAGTTGACGAAAATACTTTAGCCGAATTAAAAGCATATCCAGCCGTGATTTCAAGTTCGGTTGAACGTTATAGATTCCGTGAAGCTTTAGGCGAATTGATGAATGTTGCCCGTTTAGGAAACAAATATCTTGCTGACGAAGAGCCTTGGAAAGTAATGAAAGACAATCCGGAGCGCGTAAAAACTCAAATGTATGTGGCATTGCAAATTGCTGCTGCTTTGAGCGTTTTGGCTGAACCATTTTTACCTTTTACTGCGGCTAAATTGTCAGGAATATTGAAAAATGAAGGTAAGTTGAAATGGAATGATGTTGCTGAGAATTCAGAATTAATTCCCGACGGACACCAAATTGGCGAAGCAGAATTGCTTTTCGCAAAAATAGAAGACGAAGAAATACAAAAACAAATAGATAAATTGGAAGCTACAAAAACCGCTAATATCGCTGAAAACAAAAAAGCAGAACCTCAAAAAGATTTAATTCAATATGAGGATTTCGCCAAAATGGATTTACGCGTAGGAACCATCATTGAAGCTGAAAAAATGCCAAAAGCCAACAAACTTTTGGTGCTTAAAATTGATACCGGAATTGATGTTCGCACAATAGTTTCAGGAATTGCAGAAAGCTTTTCGCCAGAAGAAATCATTGGTAAACGCGTTACAGTATTGGCAAACTTAGCTCCAAGAGCCTTACGCGGCGTTGAAAGCCAGGGAATGATTTTAATGACAACAAATGCAGAAGGAAAATTGGTTTTTGTAAACCCGGATACTGATGCGCCAAATGGCGAGACGATAAACTAAGTTTTTATAAGATTATAAAATGGCGTGAATCGATTAAATATTTTAATTGATTCACGCTTTTTGTTTTAAATACATATCCAAATGAAACTCACCAAACCAAGATTAGCCTTAATCTGCGGGATACTTTGTATTTCGATTTTTCCGATATTGGTTAAATTGAAACTAGCACCAGGATTAATCTCGGCTTTTTATCGAATGTTTTTTGCTGTGACTTTGCTGTTGCCTTATGTGCTTTTGAGTAAAAATTTTAAGCTTCCAACATTTAAAATTTGCATTACTAGCAGCACTTTGCGGTATTTTATTTGCTTCAGATGTTGCCGTTTGGAATATCGCCATTCAGGATTCAAGCGCGACTCAGGCTTCGTTGCTTACAAATTTATCTCCGCTTTGGGTTGGAATTGGTTCTTTTGTGTTTTTGAAATCAAAACCGGCAACTAATTTTTGGATCGGAACGGTTGTGTCCTTATTCGGAATGGTGACTTTGGTTGGTTTTAGCTTTTTTATGGAGTTGAATTTCAATCAGGCCTTTCTGTTTGCGGTTTTATCCGGAATATTATATTCTATTTATCTTTTGGTGAGCAAAAATGTACTTTCACAAGTTGATGTTTTATCGTTTATGACCATTAGTTTATTGGCGTCAAGTATTTATTTAGGAATACTTTGTTATGCTTTAAACGAACCTTTTACAGGATTTTCAAATACGGGTTGGTTTGTACTTTTACTTCAGGCGGTAATTTGTCAATTGTGTGCCTGGCTTTCAATTAGCTACGCCACACAGCACATGCGCGCGACCAGAGTTTCATTAAGTTTGTTGAGTCAGGCTGTAATTACTTCAATATTAGCTTGGTTGTTTTTAGAAGAACAAATAACTTTACAAATGGTTTTCGGCGGAATCATTTTGCTTTTCGGAATTAGAATAACTTTTTACGATAAAACGATTTCTTTTAAAAAGCTGTCTGCTAATAATTAAGAACTGGAACGCGATGACACAGATTTAAACGGATTAATGCACATTTTTTTATTTTCTTGCGAAGAAGATTCACGCAGATTTGGCAGATTGAGCAGATATTTTTAAATCTTTGAAATCATTATAATCTGTGGCAAAAAAATTTGTGCCAATTCGTGCAATTCGTGGCAAAAAACCTGAACAAAAAAACACTTGAAACAAAAACATTATGTTACATAAAAGCAAAATACCAAATTTAAAAGTAATCGCATTTGATGCTGATGATACACTGTTTGTAAACGAACCTTACTTTCAGGAAACGGAACATAAATTTTGCGCCTTGATGGAAGATTATCTTTCACAGCAGGGAATTTCGCAGGAATTATTTAAAATTGAAATTGCAAATTTGCCTCTGTATGGATACGGAATTAAAGGCTACATTCTTTCGATGATTGAAGCTGCGATGAACATTTCAAACAATACAATTCCCGTTGAAGTGATTCAGAAAATTATTCAATACGGAAAAGAATTACTAGAAAAACCAATCGAACTTCTTGACGGAATCGAAGAAACTTTACAGGCTTTGCAAGGTAATTATAAATTGGTTGTGGCTACAAAAGGCGACTTAAAAGACCAGCACAGCAAATTGCACCGTTCCGGTTTGGGACATTATTTTCATCATATCGAAGTGATGTCAGACAAACAGGAAATTGATTACGAGAAATTATTAGGCCGTTTAGACATTCAGGCTCATGAATTTTTAATGATTGGGAATTCATTAAAATCTGATGTATTACCTGTTTTAGGAATTGGCGGTTACGCTGTACACATTCCGTTTCACACCACTTGGGAGCATGAAAAAATCAGCCATAAAGTAGAGCATGAACATTTTAGTTCATTCGAAAAAATTACCGAAGTCGTTCATAACTTACTATAATGAAAACACTTTTAGATTTAGAAAACTGGAATAGAAAAGAACATTTTAAGCATTTCAGACAAATGGAAGAGCCTTTTTTTGGCGCGACCGTTCAAATTGATTGTACAAAAGCGTATCAAACTGCAAAAAGTTTAAAAGCTTCTTTTTTCATCTATTATTTACATAAGACTTTGGTTGCTGTAAATTCTATTGAAAATTTTAAGTACAGAATTTCAGAAGACAAAATTTACATTAACGATCGTGTGGATGCTTCTGCAACAATTGGGCGCGAAGATGGGACTTTCGGATTTTCATTAATCGAATACAACCCTGATTTTAAAGTTTTCGAACAAAATGCTTTAGCAGAAATCGAAAGAATTCAAAATACCACCGGACTTTTCACAAGATCATTTGATGATGATAATGTGATACATTTCTCTGCAATTCCGTGGTTGAATTTTACTTCGCTTTCGCACGCCAGAAGTTATACTTATCCGGATAGCTGCCCTAAAATTTCTTTCGGCAAGATGATAACTTCAGAAACCGGACAAAGAACCATCGCAATGTCAGTTCACGTACATCATGGTTTAATGGACGGATTACATATGGGTAAATTTGTAGATTTTTTTCAGGATTTAATGAACGATTAGCCGCTAATTTACTTTTGCCCTATTCTGTGGCAATAATAACTTTTAGTGGGTGACTATTCTTACAAATAATTGTTGGTTTGGGGAAAATTTTAAAACTCAAATAACAATGAAAAAAATTCTAATTGTTTTGGCTTGCGCGCTAGGTTTAACCCATGCACAAGCACAAACAGAAACAGAAAAAAAAGCTTCGGATTACAATAAATGGTCTGTCGAATTAAGTGGTGGGGTTAACAAACCTCAAAGACCTTTCTCAGCAAGTAATTATTACACCTCTTTTCCTAGTCCATTTGTAGTTGATTTAGGTGCAAGGTATATGTTTAACAACAAGTTTGGTTTAAAAGCTGATGTTGGATACAACCATTTTATAGATGGCGGTAATTCAGCAAATTTTGACTCAAAATATTACAGAGCTGATTTACAAGCTGTAGCGAACTTAGGAAGAATCATGAACTTTGAAACCTGGACTAAAACAATTGGTTTATTAGCGCATACAGGTTTTGGTTTATCAAGATTAGAGAACAGTGATAATCACATTAAAGACAAAATGGGTAATTTTATTGCTGGAGTTACCGGACAAATAAGATTGACTGACAGAATTGCTTTAACTGGTGATTTTACTACAATTCTTAATTCTAACCAAAATGCTACATTTGACGGCGTTCCTGTTGAGTATGAAAGTGGATTTTCAGGAGTTCTTTTTAACGGAACAATTGGTTTAAATGTTTATTTAGGGAAAAACACAAAACATGCTGACTGGGTTGTACTATCACAAGATAGCGCAGATCTTTCTGGATTAGAAAGCAAAATTGCTGATCTTGAAGCACAAATTAAAAAAATTCCGGAAAAACAAGTAATTGTAGAAAAACAAATTAACAATACTCAAGCCGTAAGCGACAAGGATATTGTTAAAGAAATGATTAATGATAAATACTATAGTGTTTATTTTGATTTTAATAAAGCTACTCCAATAGAAAATTCTACAGCTGCGATTGATGCTGTTTTAACTTACTTAAGAAAAAACCCTTCTGCTAATCTTGATATTATTGGTTATGCAGATCAGGTTGGAAGTTCTGAGTACAATGAGAAATTATCTAAAGCAAGAGCAAACAATGTTAAAACCATTTTTGAAAAAGCCGGAATTGCATCTTCAAGATTAAACGTTGTACCTGCAGGAGCTGACACATCTATTCAAAAAGATTCAGAAGAAGCTAGAAGAATAGCCAGAAGAGTTACTTTTAAAATAAGATAATTAGTATTCAATAATAGAATAATCAGGCCCCGAAGAAAATTTCTTCGGGGCTTTTTTTATGCCTTTTATTAAGAAATCAAATGTTTGAATTGCGGTATAAAAACTTCCAAGGCTCTTACTTACATTTTATTTAATTAAATTTGGAATAATATTTGCGCCTAAAAAGTCATGAAAAATTTACTCCTCTTTTTTCTTATATTCTCAAAATCAATATTGTTTGGTCAGACAATACTAAACTCTTTTCCGTTAAACCTAAATAACCCATTAGAAAACGGTCAAATTTTAAATGTTGAAGATGTAAAAACGCATGATGTATATGCTTTTGCCACAGACGATAAAAACATTACTATCTTAAAGTATAATAAATCGCTTTTCCTGACAAATCAATTTACTGACTCGATACGAATTGCTGAAAATAGAACTTTAATGGGACACAGTCTTAGTGAAGATGGAAATCCGACACTTTACTGGGGTTCAGATAATTTAAAAAACATAAAAATCATCAAATATTATCTGGACACTAAGAACTCTAAAACATTAAATTTTGATTTTCCTCAAAACGATGATTACATTATAAGCACATTTCAAAAAAACAATAGCTTTTATGTTCTTGCAAAAGAAAAAAGAGAACAGCATCTTCTTCTTTATGAATTCAAAAATGGAAATTGTGAAATAAAAATGTTCGATTTTTCAGGCTTCAACTTTCAAAATGAAAAGGGTCAAAACTTTACATTGAGTACACTTATTAAATATTATCCCATTCATAAAATGGAGTCAAATGATTTTAATCCTTTAGACAAAACCACCAGCATCAACAAGATGTATGTATTGGAAGACCGTATTATTCTGACATTGGATTATAGCGCAAAAAAAACACAGGTTTTTGATCTTAATATGGAAACTCTTGTTGTTACGGAGAAAAACTTTAATCAGCCTGTTTCTAAAAAAGCTTCTCAAAATTCGAATTCCTTTTACAGCGAAAATCAATTGTTTCAGGTAAAGGCCAACAAAGACGAATTCTTATTTGATTTAAAAGATTTTGATTCCGGAAAAACATTAAAAAGTATTTCTTTTTCAAAAAACGACACAATACGATTTAAAAATTCTCCTTTCTTTCTTCAAACAAGCAATAATAAACCTCAGGAATTAAAAACCACTTCCAAATTTCTGAGTCATTTATCAGACTTAAGTGTGGGCGTTTCTGTTTTAAAAAACAAGAAAAATAATTTTATCACGTTTGGTGGATATGTAGAATATGTAGCCTTTAGTATCGATTATGGGCAAAATGATTTCTTTAATGATGGCAACGGGCAATCACAATATACGCGAACCAAAACTGTTTCTTTTGATGCTGTTTTGAATCCTGATCTTGAATTTGTAAACCAGCAATCAGAACCTTTAGCTATCGATAACATTTTCTATTTCCTGAGTATTACTAAAAATGTGTCGCTTGAAAACATTCTTAAGCTAAAAGATTATTCTATTTTAGGTTATTATGATTTGGTTTCTAAACAATTTATCATGCGTAAATTTACAGATGGTTTTATAAGAGAAGGCAACGGAAATCCGATTATGAATAAAGCACAATTCTCGAAACCTTTTCGTTTTGAAAAGTCTTAAGTTTATTGAGAATTAATCCAAATGCCTAAGTTTCACATTTTGAAAAAAACGGATTGGATTATTTTTTTTAACTTTACAAAAAAGACACACTTATGTTATCGAAAAATATTGAAGCAGCTTTAAACAAACAAATTCGCATAGAGGCAGAATCTTCGCAAACCTACCTTTCTATGGCTTGTTGGGCTGAAGTACACGGATTAGAAGGAATAGCTCAATTCATGTATACACAATCAGACGAAGAGCGTGCACATATGCTTAAACTTGTTAAGTATATAAACGAACGCGGAGGTCACGCTCAAATTACAGATCTAAAAGCGCCTAAAACATCCTATTCTACTTTTAAAGAAATGTTTGAAGCCCTTTACAGCCATGAAATTTTTGTTTCAGAGTCTATTAATGAATTGGTTCACATCACTTTTGAAGAAAAGGATTATGCAACTCACAATTTCTTACAATGGTATGTGGCAGAACAAATCGAAGAAGAAGCAACCGCTAAATCTATTCTGGATAAAATCAACTTAATTGGAGATGACAAAGGCGGGCTTTACTTGTTTGATCGTGATATTCAGCAATTAACAGTTACAAGCTCAATCGCAATCAATCCAAAATAAAAAAGTTAAAGTTTATTTAGAATACTTAAAGATAACTTTATTCTTTTATATTTGCCTCTGTTTTATAATTCAGAGGAAAATTGAGCAAGCAAGAGAAAGACAAGGACAAGAAAAAGGATAAAAAGAAAAAGAAGAACAAAGCTATCCTTGATAAAATTAAGAAGATCGAAAACTGCAAGTCATCTTGCTGTGAGAAATTCAAAAAGAGCGAAAAGAAACGTTGCTCCCGTTGTCCTATGTTCGACTTAATAAAAAAAACTGCTTAAATAAATATACACAAACCCACCAAGAAATCTGGTGGGTTTTTAGTTTAAATTACAGCCGTCTTCTGATTTTAAAAAGACCAAATTTTAATTATGGAAAACAATATTACTATACCCAAATCCAGTCTTGATTTTTTACTACAACTCAAAGAAAACAATAACAAACCCTGGTTTGATGCAAATAAGCCAAGATACTTAACCGAATTAAATCATATTGAAACTTTTGCAGGTGCATTGCTTCAGGAACTATCCAAAACGGATGTCTTAGAAACTACTTCAGGCAAAAAGAGCGTTTACCGAATTTATCGTGACATTCGTTTTTCTAAAGACAAAACTCCTTTTAAAACTTTTTGGGGAGGAAGCTTTACCAGAGCAACAAAAGAAAGACGTGGCGGCTACTATTTTCATCTGGAAAAAGGAAACAGCTTTTTCGGCGGAGGTTTTTGGGGACCAAACGCTGCAGATTTAAAACGCATAAGAAGCGAATTTGATCAGGATCCTGAACCATTTCAAAAAATATTGAATTCGAAATCTTTTGTAAATACTTTCGGCACTTTACAAGGCGAACAGCTTAAAACATCACCAAAAGGTTTTGATGCAAACCACAAAGCCATTGATTTACTTCGCTACAAACAGTTTTTGATCATTAAACGTTTTACCGATGATGAAGTTTTAAGTCCACTTTTTTTAGAACAGGCTTTGGAAACATGCAAAAACATGAGACCTTTTTTTGATTATATGAGCGAAGTACTTACAACGGATATAAATGGCGCTTCTGTTTTATAATTGTTTTAAGCAAAGTTAAATCCGAGAGGTTTTATCCCGAGGCTTCGGGATAAAACCTCTCGGATTTAAATATCACAAACTATTTACTCAAAAGTAAAATTTCATTTACAACAACTTCTGTTACATATCTTTTTTCACCGTTTTTGTCATCGTAACTTCTGTGTGTTAACTTTCCTTCAATGGCAACTTCTTTTCCTTTTGCCACAAATTTCTCGATAATTTCAGCTGTTTTTCCCCAGGCAGTAACTCGGTGCCATTCCGTTTGTTGTACTTTTTCGCCTTTGTCATTTTTATAACTGTCGTTTGTTGCAATCGTTAAATGTGCGAGTTTTTTTCCGTTTTCTAATGTTTTAATTTCCGGATCGTTTCCAACGTTACCAATTAATTATACTCTGTTTTTCATTGCATTCATGGCGTATAGTATTTTAATGTTTATATAACTGAATTCGTTTATCAAATTCAACGGTGCAAAGATGTGGGACATCACTAAAATTAATCGGTTACGAAGTATTTACTTTCGGTTGTAACTATTTGTAACCGTTTGTAAATGGAAATTTTTTTTGTATATTTAACAGAAATCTTAATTAAATGCAAACAAAAATCAATAAAGTCGAATTGCGAAATCTAGAATTTGACGACTATCAACAATTGAAAAACTCAATGGTTGAGTCTTATCCTGAAATGGCCAATTCTTACTGGAGATCTAACGATATTAAAAAACTACTTTCTATATTTCCTGAAGGTCAATTAGTTATATTAGTCGATGGCATCGTTGTAGGATCTGCACTGTCATTAATTCTTGATGAAAAACTAGTAGACAAAAGACATAATTACAGACAAATCATCGGCGATTATACTTTTTCAACCCACAATCCAGATGGGGAAATTTTGTACGGTATAGACGTTTTTATCCACCCGCACTATCGCGGTTTGCGTTTAGGCCGACGTTTATATGATGCCCGAAAAGAACTTTGTGAACAATTAAACTTAAAAGCCATTGTTTTTGCAGGAAGAATTCCGAATTATTCTCAACATTCAAAAAAGATGACGCCAAGAGTGTATATCGACAAAGTAAAACATAAAGAATTGCACGATCCCGTACTTTCGTTTCAGTTAAGCAATGATTTTCACGTTCTGCGAATCATCAAAAATTATCTTGAAGGCGATGAGGAATCTAAAGAATTTGCCGTTTTATTAGAATGGAATAATGTTTATTATGATGAAAGTCCAAAACTTATCAATCTTGAAAAAAGCGTTATTCGTCTGGGATTAATTCAATGGCAAATGCGTCAATTGAATAATGTAGAAGAGTTTTTCGAGCAATCAGAGTTTTTTATTGATGTTGTTTCCGGTTATGGAGCTGATTTTGCTCTGTTTCCTGAACTTTTCATTGCGCCTTTAATGGCCGATTATAATCATTTATCTGAAGCTGAAGCGATTCGTGAACTTGCCCGCTATTCTGACCCAATCAGAAAACGCTTTCAGGAATTAGCTATTTCGTATAATATCAATATTATTACCGGAAGTATGCCTTATATAGACAACGGTAATTTGTATAATGTTGGATTTTTGTGTAAAAGGGATGGAACTTCAGAAATGTATACCAAAATTCACGTAACACCAAATGAAGTACAGCATTGGGGAATGAAAGGCGGTTCTGAATTTAAAACCTTTGATACTGATTGTGGTAAAATCGGAATCCTGATTTGTTATGATGTTGAGTTTCCGGAGCTTTCAAGAATTCTGGCCAACGAAGGAATGAATATCTTATTTGTTCCGTTTTTAACAGATACTCAAAATGCGTATACCCGTGTAAAACACTGTTCGCAGGCACGTGCGATAGAAAACGAATGTTATGTTGCCATTGCAGGCTGCGTTGGAAATTTACCAAAAGTGAATAATATGGATATTCAGTATGCGCAGGCTTCTGTGTTTACGCCTTCAGATTTTGCTTTTCCGAGCAATGGTATAAAAGCCGAAGCAACTCCAAATACAGAAATGACGCTGATTGTCGATGTCGATTTGAATTTACTAAAACAGCTGCACGAACATGGAAGTGTTCGAATTTTAAAAGACAGAAGAACTGATTTATATGAAATTAAAAAGCTCAATACATGAAAACATGTCTCGAATGCGCTGAAAAAATTGTAGGTCGAGAAGATAAAAAGTTTTGTTCAGACAGCTGTCGCAATGCCTATAACAACAAGATAAATAAGGACAGTACTAATTTCATGCGAAATGTAAACAACAAATTACGAAAAAATTACCGTATTTTGTCTGAATTAAACACAGAGGGAAAGTCAAAGGCAACGAGGGATAAAATGGTAAATAAGGGTTTTGATTTTGATTTTTTTACCAATATTTTGCAGACCAAAACAGGAAATACCTACTATTTCTTGTACGACCAGGGATATCGCTCGCTGGACAATGATTATTTTATGCTCGTAAAAAAAGAAATTTAGTAAATATCATATGAAAAAAAATCCTACTTCCATTCTTGCGTTTTTATGCATTTTGGCAATTTTGGGCATTATATATGCCACAATGATGCCTCAATGGGTTTCAAAAAACGAAGAAGCCCTGGCGGAATTCTCAACTGAAAGAGCCCTCAATCAAGTTGCGATCATTTCCCAGAAACCCCATTATGTTGGCTCAACCAATCATGAGTTAGTAGCCAATTATCTGAAACTTGAACTGAACCGGATTGGTTTAGAAACTTCGATTCAGGAAGGTTTTACACTAAACGACAAAGGCCTTTTAGTAAAATCTAAAAATATTCTGGCCCGAATAAAAGGAACCAACAATTCAAAAGCACTATTACTGCTTTCGCATTACGATAGCGCCCCGCATTCTTTTTCTAAAGGCGCCAGCGACGACGCATCCGGAGTTGCTACTATTCTGGAAGGCATTCGTGCTTTTTTATATGCTAAAGAATCTCACAAAAACGACATTATAATTCTTTTCTCAGATGCTGAAGAATTAGGATTAAACGGAGCAGCCCTTTTCGTGAATCAGCATCCGTGGGCAAAAGACGTAGGTTTGGTTTTAAATTTTGAAGCCAGAGGTTCTTCAGGTCCTAGTTATATGTTGATGGAAACCAATAAAGGAAATGAAGCTCTTGTAAAAGAATTCTCTAATGCAAAAGCAAAATATCCGGTTTCGAATTCGCTGATGTACAGTATTTACAAAATGTTACCTAATGATACTGATTTAACCGTGTTTAGAGAACAAGGCAACATTCAGGGATTCAATTTCGCTTTTATCGACGGTCATTACAATTATCACACGCAGCAAGACGATATTCAGCATTTAAACAAAACTACACTCACCCATCAAGGCGCTTATTTGATGCCTTTATTAAAATATTTTTCTAATATTGATCTAAACTCTACTCAAACTACTCAGGACAACGTTTACTTTAGCGTTCCTTTCGGATTTATTAATTATCCTTTTGCGTGGGTTTTTCCAATGACTGTTATTGCTTTAGGATTGTTAATTCTTTTTATTTTTATTGGAAAAGCAAAACGTGTTATCACTTTTAGAGAAATATTCAGAGGATTTGTTCCGCTTTTAGGATCTTTACTTATTGCCGGATTAGTTACATTTTTAGGATGGAAAATTCTTTTAGAAGCTTATCCGCAATACAATGATTTACTCAACGGATTTACGTATAATGGCCATGCTTATATTGGTGCTTTTGTTACGTTAAGTATTGCAATTTGTTTTGCTTTTTACCATCATTTTTCTGAAGGAAAAATTACAATGAATCATTTTGTAGCGCCTTTGCTACTTTGGATTGTTATTAATGCCTTTTTAGCGAATAGTTTAACTGGCGCCGGTTTCTTAATTATTCCGGTTTATTTCGGAATTCTATTGTTCGGAATCTTCGTCATTACGCAACATTATAGTTTAGGCTTAAATCTGCTATTCAGTATTCCTGCATTGGCAATTGTTGCGCCTTTTATAGTAATGTTTCCTGTTGGATTAGGTTTAAAAATACTTTACGGAAGTGCGGTCCTTACTGTTTTACTTTTTGGATTATTGCTCCCGTTATTTGGTTCGTTTATTAGAAAAAGCGCATGGACCATTTTCTTCTTTATTATTTCGATTGGCTTTTTTGTATATGCCGGTTATCATTCTGGTTATCAGCGTGGAGAAGCAAAATCAAACAGTTTATTATACGTTTATAATGCAGATAACGATTCGGCAGTCTGGACTACTTATGACACTAACTTAGATGACTGGACGAAAACTTATCTCGGAAACACTAATCAAAAAGCCGTTGGCTTAAATAGTCTTCCTATTGCCAGCAAGTACAATTCAACTTTTACCTATAGCGCCATTGCGCCTAAAGTTGCGGTGCCAAAACCGACAATTGAATTCATAAAAGACAGTGTTATTGGAAATAACAGATATCTAAAAATAAGAATTACGCCAAACCGAAAAGTAAACCGTTACGATATTTTTGCAAATCCAAAAATGACGTTTTACAACTTCAAAGCAAATGGTGTTTCGACTTCAGGAGCAAAAGGAAATCGTTTAGAACGAGACGACATAAAAATATTATGTTATTATGTTGTGGGCAATGAACCGTTGGTTTTAGACTTTTACATCAACAAATCTTCTGTTTTTGATATGGATTTGATTGAAAGTTCATTCGATTTAATGACCAATCCCCTATTCCAGATTAAACCAAGAAGCGACTGGATGATGCCAACACCTTTTGTTTTGAACGATGCCGTTTTAATTCAGCAAAAAATAAAAAGATATACTGCGCCTTTGGCTCCTATTGAAACTGCACCAATAAAAGATAGCGTTGTCGTTGCAAAAGACACTTTAATACCAGTTGTTAAACCAGAATAAACAACTACACCAATATCAAAAAGGGCAAACTAATTAAAGTTTGCCCTTTTCTATTTAACATGCACATTCAATATTCAACCCGGACTTCGTTGCTTTTGTCCCTTCGGTTGCATAGCCGTCAAATTTCCACCATTCTATTCCGCCAATTAATTCTTTTACTTTAAAACCAAGTTTTGCCATATTCAAAGCTCCTTTTGTAGAAGCGTTACAGCCAATTCCGTCGCAGTATGTTACATACAAGAATTCCTTATCCAAATGTTGGGTACTTTCAGCCGTCATTTCGCGATGCGGAATATTAATCGCTGTCGGAATATGTTCTGCTTCAAAACCAAAAGCTTTTCTGGCATCCAAAGCAATAACTTTTTCACCACTATTTAAGGCGTCAAACAAATCTGAAGGATCCATTTCAAATACCAGTTTGTTTTCATAATGTTTAATTTGAGCTTCCATAATTACCGTTTTTAGTTATTTGTTTTTTCAAAAGTAGTCCAACCCTACTTCCCATAAAAACGAAAAGAATTCATTACTTTCATTACTTTTTTTCATACAAAAGCCAGCCTAAAATTTTGTTCCTTTGTATACTAATTCTCTAAAAAATGGAAATACGTCATTTAAAGTTGATAAAAGCAATTGTCGAAGAAGGAAGCATTACTAAAGCGATCGACAAACTTTATTTGACGCAATCGGCTTTGAGCCATCAGCTTAAAGAAGCCGAATATCAATTGGGAACGCCTATTTTTTTGAGAATGAACAAAAAACTGGTTTTAACAAAAGCCGGTGAAAAAATCTACACGCTTGCCAACGAAATTCTGGAAAAGCTTTCTCAAACTGAAACGCAGATCAAACAAATGGTATTTGGCGAATACGGCGAAATCAGGATAAGTACAGAATGCTTCTCGAGTTATCACTGGTTGCCATCGGTCATGAAACAATTTCATTTACTATATCCGAATGTCGAATTGAAAATCGTAACCGAAGCCACTCATATTCCGTTACAAAAATTATTAGAAAATGTAATTGATATTGCAATCATAAGCGATCAGATCAATGACAATAATATTAAATACATGGAACTTTTTCAGGATGAAGTTGTCATGGCGGTTTCTGAAAATCATGCTTGGGCGAATAAAAAATATGTAGTTGCCGAAGATTTCATTGGCGAGCATCTGCTAATTCATTCCCTTCCGATGGAAACCGTTACGATTCATCAGTTTGTTTTGGCTCCAGCGAAAGTAACTCCCAAAAAAATTACCGCGCTGCCACTTACTGAAGCTTCATTGGAAATGGTAAAAGCTGATATGGGCGTAATGTCGATGGCGAAATGGGCTTTGATGCCACATTTAAAAAACAATCCCATAAAAGCTATTAAAATTGGTAAAAACGGCTTAAAAAGAAAGCATTTCATCGCAATTCGCGACAATCAGGAATATCCGGCTTACTTTTATCATTTTATTACCTTTTTACAAACCGAAATTAACCTGCAATGGAATATTCAATAAGAAGTTGTGAGATCTCGGATTTACCAAAACTCGTAATTCTCTGTCAAAAACATGCCGAATACGAAAAAGCCCATTTTTCTCCTGAAGGAAAAGAAGAAAGTTTACAAAAAGCGCTTTTTGATTCACAGCCAAAATTATATTCTTTAGTTGTTGCAACGAAAGAAACTATCGTTGGTTATGTTTCTTATACTTTTGATTATTCAACTTGGGATGCCGCAACTTTCATTTACATGGATTGTTTGTTTTTGGAAAATCAAGCGAGAAGTTTCGGAATTGGTGAAGTTTTAATCGAAAAACTAAAAGAAATTGCAATTGAAAAGAATTGCATCAACATACAATGGCAAACGCCACAATTCAACGAAAGAGCTATAAAATTCTACCATAGGATTGGAGCACAGGGAAAAGATAAGGTTAGGTTTACGCTAAATTTGTAAAATAATTTAATTTGCAATCTCAATATTTATCTGGAGAAACGTTTTCTTGTTTCACGCAGATTCTGCAGATTATTTTTTGCAAATATTAATCTGCAGAATCTGCGCAAATCCGCAAAATCTGCGTGAAACAAAAAAACCTCTGTACCTTTGTAACTCTGAATCTTTGAACCTCTAAAAAGAAATGACAAAAATAAGCATATTGGGCTGTGGATGGTTGGGATTGCCATTGGCTAAAAAACTAATTGAAGAAAAACATTCGGTAAACGGATCGACGACTTCTGAAAACAAACTTTCGATTTTAGAAGCAGCCGGAATTAATCCATTTTTGGTGACACTTGAAAGTGAAAGTGTTTCAGAAAGTATAACTAAATTTCTAGATAAAAGTGAAATCTTAATTATTGATATTCCACCCAAATTGCGAGGAAATAATGCTGATTCCGGCGATTCTTCCAGAAAGATTTTTGTGGAGAAAATTGAAACTTTAATTCCTTTTATAGAAAAATCAACTGTTACAAAAGTGCTTTTTGTGAGCTCTACTTCTGTTTATGGAGATGAAAACGGAAATATCACAGAAGAAACAATTGCGAATCCGGAAACCGAAAGTGGTAAACAATTGCTTGCAGCGGAAGCTATTCTTCAAAAAAATCAAAACTTCAAAACTACGAATCTACGTTTCGGCGGATTAATTGGTCAAGATCGTCATCCGGTAAAATTTCTCGCCGGAAAAGAAAACCTTGAGAATCCAGATGCTCCGGTAAATTTAATTCACCAAGACGATTGCATCCAAATCATTCTGGAAATCATAAATCAATCAAAATGGAATGAAGTTTTTAATGCCGTTGCGCCTTTTCATCCCACAAGAGAGAAATATTATACTCAAAAAGCAAAAGAGCAAAGTTTGATTTTACCGAAGTTTACTGCTGAAAAATCAAACATCAAAAAGATAGTTTCAAGTGAAAAGATTGAAAACAGTTTAAATTACCAATTTAAGCTGGACAATTATTAAAGTTGGATGTCAGGCTGAGCGAAGTCGAAGCCCGATTCAATTGGAACGCCTTCGACTTCGCTCAGGATGACAATCGTTTAAACCAAACAAACTTAAATTTCCTTACATCACTTACATGGTAGAAACAAAAACTTTGCGAACTTTGCGATAAACCTTAGCGCCTTTGCGGTAAAAAATATGGAAACAGTCTACATCAATTCACCTTTAGGAGTCACAAAAATCATTGGCGATGAAGATGGTATTGCTGTAATTTCAGTTTCAGATGTTGGCACTAATGAAGTTTCAAATAAAATTCCAAAAGTTTTACAAGAAGCCGTTTTGCAACTACAGGAATACTTTGAAGGAAAAAGAACCGATTTTGAATTGAAATTAAATCCGCAAGGAACTGAATTTCAACAAAAAGTATGGAAATCACTATTGGAAATTCCATACGGAAAAACGGTAAGTTATATGGATCAAACCAAAAAATTGGGTGATGTAAAAGCAATTCGTGCCGTCGCATCAGCCAATGGTAAAAATCCGCTTTGGATTGTTGTTCCTTGTCATCGCGTTATTGGCACAAATGGATCTTTAACCGGATACGCTGGAGGTTTATCGCGCAAAAAATGGTTAATTGAGCATGAAAACCCAAGTACACAACAAAGTTTGTTTTAGGTTTTGCCACGAATTACACGAATTTTCACGAATTCGTTTTTGTTAAATTTGAAAATTATTATACTTACTAAATATAAACCTGAAACGCACACACACTAAATAATAAAACATTTCCTACATTAGTATGAAATTTGTGTACATTTAGCTCCACAAAGAATTAGTGAAAATTCGTGTAATTCGTGGCAAAAAAAATATGATTGAAAAAATAAACCTCAACAACATTTTATTTCTCGATATAGAAACCGTTCCTGAAGAAGAAAACTTTAATTCGCTTGATGCAGAAATGCAATCGCTTTGGGATCTTAAAACGCAATATCAGCGAAAAGACGATTTTACTCCTGAAGAATTCTATGATCGTGCCGGAATTTGGGCTGAGTTTGGAAAGATCATTTGTATTTCGGTTGGGTATTTTACGATTAAAGGCGATATTCGAAATTTTAGAGTAACTTCTTTTTTCGGAGAGGAAAAGAAGATTCTGCATGACTTCAATAATTTATTGAATAATCATTTCAATCAACCGCAACATCTTTTATGTGGACATAATGCGAAAGAATTCGATATTCCGTTTTTGGCACGACGAATGATCATTAACCAAATTAAGATTCCGGACAAACTGAATTTATTTGGTAAAAAACCATGGGAAATTCCACACTTGGACACTTTAGAATTATGGAAGTTTGGAGATTTTAAACATTTTACGTCGCTAAAACTACTAACTAAGATTCTCGGCATTCCATCGCCAAAAGGCGATATTGATGGAAGTCAGGTTGCTCAAGTATTTTATGTTGAAAAAGATATTGACAGAATTGTAACCTATTGCGAAAAAGATACCATTGCAGTCGCTCAGGTTTTCCTGCGTTTACGCCGCGAAGATTTATTAATTGATGATGAAATTATTCATGTATAACGTCCTATGAAAACCAAAATATTTTTTTATAGTCTTTTTTTAATTGGGTTTATTTCCATTTTTCTTCCATTCGATACAGATTTTACTATTCACTGCGATTTCATAAATACTTCTGTATCTCAACAAGAAAATACAATACCACTTATTGGCTTTTTTAAAAATATTTCTTTTTATAATTTAAATTTTTCAAAAATATTACAAATAATAGCTGCTGTTTTAATAACAGGGCCATTCATTTTTTCAGCGCTTTTGTTTTTTTATAAAAAATACAGAATTCTAGTAATTCTAAATCGAATTCCTTTTACAATTTTTATTGTTTTAGGTTTGACTCGTAAGTTCGAAAATTTACAAATAGGCTATTATCTTCTTGTATTTCAACAAGTTTCCTTGTTTATTTTACTAATTTTGATGAAAGTCAAAAATCGTCAAAATCAGACTAAACTATCTCAAGTTTAATTTTTTTCTCATGACGCATCAAGAAATCTCACATTATCGGCTTGTTTCTCAAAAGCTAGACAAAACAACCGTAAGTTCACCGCAAGAAATCGTGCATCATTTGGGCGCGATGCAGGCTCAGGATTACGCAATGGCAAAATGGGCAATTGGTTCTCGTTGCAACGCTACTGAAATAGAAATTGAAGAAGCAATTAATTCCGCACAAATCATTCGAACTCACATTTTACGACCAACCTGGCATTTTGTTTCTTCTGAAGATATTTATTGGATGTTGGATCTTTCCGGACCGCAAGTTCAGCGTATGACAATTTCTTCTGCTAAACAGTACGGTTATGATATTAAAAAACTAGATCAAACGAATTCAAAAATTGAAAAACTACTTGCAGGAAACAATCATCTGACACGAGAAGAAATTATGCAGGAACTGGACATTAAAAAAAGTTCTAACCAGGATTTTTTGGGTGCAGCAATTATGATGCATGCAGAACTCGAAGGTTTGGTTTGTAACGGAAAAATGAAAGGCAAACAAATTACATATTCGTTACTTGAAGAACGTGTAAAAAAACCAAAAACTAAATTATCCAAAGAAGAAGCTTTAGCAAAATTAGCCCAACGCTATTTTGAAAGTCACGGCCCTGCAACTTTACTTGATTTTTCTTGGTGGTCCGGTTTTTCCCCTACAATATGTCAATCGGCTATTAATGCAATAAAGTTGCAATTGAATTCTGTTGTAATTAATGATAAAGATTGTTATTTTGTAAATCAAATAATTAGCAATATTCACTTAAACGAAAGCTTGCATTTTATTCCAGCTTTTGATGAAATTTTAATCTCTTATAAAACTCGCGAAGCTTCTATTTTAGTAGAACATCAATCGAGAGCTTTTACAAATAATGGTATCTTTAAACCGATCATTTTAGAAAATGGAAAGGTAATTGGAACGTGGAAAAGAACCATTAAAAAGGATCACGCAAAAATAGAAACGGAGTTTTTTAACGAAACTGAAAATAGTAAAAAAGCAATTCTTTTTGAAGGTCTTAAAGCTTTCGAAAATTACCTGGGAACAAAAATCATTATCGACTAAATCGAGTTTTAACTAAAATATTATATTTCTAAAAAGTACCTCGTGTTCATTGATAAAAATCTTTATGCATTTTATTGGTAAATAATTACATTTACAAAAAAAAACAGCATTATGGTATTAAGTAGATTTTGGTTAACGATATTTATTTCTTCAATTCTCTTTATTGTAGTCAGTTTGTTTACTGCCAATACTTACACTATCGATTCTGTTATAAATGGAAAGAAAGATGATCCTGTTTTAATTTCCGAAAAATATATCGATGAACTTCCTGTTTTCATCAAGGACAGTATTCAAAAAGCACCGGATCAAAGTATGATTATCAATCGTGATACTCTTAATTCTGATACTACCTATGTCTATAAAAACAAAACTGTAAAAATTTTCAGCGGTCTTCAAAAGTCGGATGGATTATTACCAACTTGTAAAAGTACTTTGCTTGATTTAATTCTGCCGCTTATTGCTTATTTGGCTTTTTTCTGTGGATTAATGGAACTTTTAATCATTTCCGGAGCATCCGGAAAATTAGCTAAAGCATTGAGTCCGGTATTTGTAAAGGTTTTTCCAAGTATTCCGGAAAACCATCCTTCGATCTCTTACATGACTTTAAACTTTGCTGCTAATTTTCTTGGATTAGATTCTGCCGCAACTCCATTTGGTCTTAAAGCCATGGAAAGTTTACAGGAAATTAATCCGGATAAAGACAAAGCCAGCGATGCACAAATTATGTTTATGTGTCTTCACGCTTCTGGTTTAACTTTAATTGCGACTTCAATTATTGGTTATCGCGCCGCAGCAAATGCAACTAATCCGGCAGATGTTATGTTGCCGTGTATCATTACCTCTTTTATTGGTACGATTGCGGCTTTTTTAATTGTGGGAATTAAGCAAAAAATCAACTTTAAAAGTGCTTCACTTCTTATCGTCTTAATGGGATTAATCGCCGCCATTGTTGGGCTGTTGATGTATGTTAATCATTTAGACATAATTGGAAAAAACTATTTTACGTCTAACCTTTCCGGATTAATATTGATTGGAATTATTGCCTTTACTTTGATTTTTGCCTTTAAAAATGAAAAGAAATTTATTGAGGCTAACACTACTCCTTTTGACACCTTTGTTGTAGGTGCAAACAATGGAGTTAAAACTGGTGTTACTATTTTTCCTTATGTATTGGGAATGTTAGTCGCTATTTCTCTATTCAGAAACAGCGGTTTATTCGAAATTATCAGTGACGGAATTGCTTTTGTTTTTTCGAATATGGGTGTAAGTAAGGAAATAACGAACGCATTACCTGTAGCTATGCTGCGTCCTTTTAGTTCTGCCGGATCTCGCGGATTTTTAATTGATTCGATGAATACTTTTGGGGCAGATTCGTTAACAGCAAGATTGAGCAGCATTTTTCAATGCAGCGCCGAAAGTACTTTTTATGTAATTGCGGTTTATTTTGGTTCTGTCAATATCAAAAACACGCGTTATGCTTTAGGCACAATGCTGTTGGTGGATCTTATTTGTGTTATTACGGCGATTTTTGTGGCGACTTGGTTTTTTTAAACGATTGCATATATGTTTAAACGAAATTAAAATTCCGTTTTTAATCACACATAAATCAAAATAACATAGAAATACCATGAAAATACAAGCCTTTATCTTTTTATGCCTTTTAATAAGCTGCCAAAAACCAAAACCGGTTTCTCAAATTCAAGCAGAAGCAATTTCAGAAAATAAACCGGAAGCTATTGTCAATAAAGAAAACTTCTTAAAAACAGACACGATTTCAATTTCTGATGACGCAGAAACATCGAAGGATAATTACATTTTGGCGCATCTTTTAGATCAAAAGGCAGATAAAGACAGTATTGTAACTGCAAAATACCGACTTGATTTTTATCTGAATAAAACCAAAATTGGAGATTCGAAAATCATTATTAAAGGAGTTGATAAAGGATCAGAATGGGGAGCGAAGTACGGATTAGCTTCCGT
The DNA here is from genome assembly GCF_004362015.1 of Flavobacterium chryseum. Classification (GTDB taxonomy): domain Bacteria; phylum Bacteroidota; class Bacteroidia; order Flavobacteriales; family Flavobacteriaceae; genus Flavobacterium. The sequence continues at coordinate 499,686 of NZ_SNWW01000001.1, read as the reverse complement.
TGAATCGCCTAAAAATTCACCTTTCATTCAAATTAGTTTCGGATATCCGGCGTGTGGGTATACGTCAAGCAATTATCTTTATTACTTAAAAAACAACGACTTACAATTGGTTCATCAATGGGATGTCATATCAGACAGTGGTTGGGGAACTTGGGTCAAATTTGAGGATGCGACTTCAAAAACTAATCCCGAATCTTTTTATTGCAAAACAGTTTCTTTTGAACCTGAAAATGACAATGACGAAATGGGAACGGTGACTTATTCTGATTCAACTGTTTTTCACTTAAGCGGAAATCATTGGAAAAAGCAATTACTTTCAGCAAAAGACAAAGTTTACTTTCAGAAAAAGATTTCATTTAATGAGTTTCACGATCTGGATTAAGCCTTAAAACAGTTCTAATTCAAATTCTTTCTTAGGTAAATAATTTTTAACTTTGCCAAAAACAAAGAAATGATTGATTTTATATACCAGGATCCTTATCCTATTTTAAAGGATGATACGCAGTACCGCAAAATTACTTCTGATTTTGTGAAAGTGGAACAATTTGGAGAACGTGAAGTTTTAACTGTTGATCCAAAAGGTTTAGAGTTATTGGCTGAAGAAGCTTTAACTGATGTTTCGTTCATGTTGAGAACATCTCATTTACAAAAATTAAGAAAGATTCTTGACGATCCGGAGGCTACAGACAATGATCGTTTTGTGGCTTACAATTTACTTCAAAATGCTTCGGTCGCAGCCGAAGGTCAATTACCAAGCTGTCAGGACACCGGAACAGCAATTGTAATGGCAAAAAAAGGAGAAAACATCTTTACCGGTGTTGATGATGCTGAATGGTTGAGCAGAGGGATTTTCAATACGTACCAAAAACGTAATTTACGTTATTCGCAAATTGTTCCGATTTCGATGTTCGAGGAAAAAAATTCAGGTTCAAATCTTCCGGCGCAAATTGATATTTATTCTAAAAAAGGTGCTTCTTATGAATTTTTATTCATGGCAAAAGGCGGTGGATCTGCCAACAAAACCTATTTATACCAACAAACGAAATCATTGTTGAATGAAAAATCCATGGATGCTTTCATTCGAACCAAAATAAAAGATTTAGGAACTTCGGCTTGCCCGCCTTATCACTTGGCTTTGGTAATTGGCGGAACTTCTGCGGAAGCGAACCTAAGTGCGGTTAAAAAAGCATCTGCAGGATATTATGATCATTTACCAACTTCAGGAAATATGTCTGGTCAGGCTTTTCGTGATTTGGAATGGGAAGAAAAAGTTCAGAAGATATGTCAGGAAAGTGCTATTGGCGCTCAGTTTGGCGGAAAATATTTCACGCATGATGTTCGTGTTATTCGTTTGCCACGCCACGCGGCTTCTTGCCCGGTTGGATTGGGAGTTTCTTGTTCTGCTGATAGAAATATCAAAGGAAAAATTACCAGAGACGGAATTTACGTTGAACAACTAGAAGTTAATCCAAAACAATTTTTACCGGAAACCGCTCCGCATCTAGAAGCACCTGTTGAAATTGATTTGAATATGCCAATGGCTGATATTTTAGCGAAGCTGACTCAATATCCGATTAAAACGCGTTTAAAACTAAACGGAACTGTAATTGTTGCCCGCGATATCGCGCATGCAAAAATCATGGAGTTACTGGAATCTGGGCAACCTATGCCGGAATATTTCAAAAACCATCCGGTTTATTACGCTGGTCCGGCAAAAACTCCGGAAGGAATGGCTTCAGGAAGTTTTGGACCAACAACGGCAGGACGTATGGATGTTTATGTGGATGAATTCCAGAAACATGGCGGAAGTATGATTATGCTGGCTAAAGGAAACCGCACCAAACAAGTTACTGATGCTTGTAACAAATATGGCGGATTCTACTTAGGTTCTATTGGAGGTCCGGCGGCAATTTTAGCGCAAGACAATATCCTGAAAGTTGAAGTTGTTGACTTTGAAGAATTAGGAATGGAAGCGGTTCGTAAAATTACCGTTAAAGATTTCCCTGCCTTTATTATTACTGATGATAAAGGAAATGATTTCTTTGAGAATTTATAGTTTTTTGCCACAAAGACACTAAGACACAAAGATTTTTTAATAAAAAAACCGCCTTATTGGGCGGTTTTACTTTTTTTATTTATTGAAACTTTTTCTTAGTGACTTCGTAGCATACAAACATCAAGCGCTTTTATCTTCTCTTTCAAAGGCTATAAAATGCGACAATTGTCCTTTTAAGTTAAAAACCGGAACGCCTTTAATTTTGCATTTATAGGTTTTACCGTTTTTTTTATAGTTTTGAATTGTCTTTTCAAAAGGAACTTGCAATTTTATGGCTTCTCGTATTTCGTTTAGAACAGTTTCGCAAGTTGTAGGTCCCTGAAACATTTTTGGTGTTTTTCCAAGAACTTCACTTTCATTATATCCTGTCATTTTTTTGATTCCGTTTGAGGCAAAAACAATTCTTAAATTCAAATCTGTAATTACTACAACATCATCTTTAAGATGCTCTCTAATCTCCAAATCCTCATCATTCCATGAAAAGTGATTCGAAATATCATTTACCTTTTTCAAATCGGCAAAATTAGCTTTCAATTCATTTATATATTCATAGTGAAAATCCCAGGATAAAATGGGAACAGAATTCCGGTTTACTACCTCATCAGCATTTGTCTTTTTCATGGTAATTAATTAAATGTTATATCCTTATTCAAAGATAGAACGAAAATCGCAAACAAACTTACGGAAATCCTCATTTAACGGTATTGAATTAAATTAAAAGGCAAATTTCAATTGAACTACAACCGCTTTTTTCTCTTCAGTATTCAAATTATTTAAAGAAATTCCGAGCAATCTGACAGAATCTTTCATGCGTTCCTGATACAATAATTCTTCAACGGTTTCGAGAATCAGGCTTTTATCTGAAATAAAATAAGGCAATGTCTTACTTCTTGTTTGTTGTGTGAAGTCGCTGTATTTAATTTTAAGTGTAACCGTTTTTCCGGAAATATTATGCTTTTTTAATCGTTTTTCTAAGGAAGTTGCAATTCTTTCGAGTTGCTCCAACATAAAAATCTCCGATGATAAATTCACATCAAAAGTATGCTCTGCCGCTACTGATTTGGTTATGCGGTGCGATTTTACTTCGCTGTTATGAATACCCCGAACGACTTTATAATAAAAACCGCCGGACTTGCCGAAATGTTTTTCGAGAAACTCTAATGATTTGCTTTTGAGGTCAGTTCCTGTAAAAATCCCCAATTGATACATTTTCTCCGTTGTTACTTTTCCAACTCCGTAAAACTTTCTGATCGGTAATTCTTCCAAAAAAGATAAAATCTCATCAGGATTTACCGTTTTTTGTCCGTTAGGTTTATTGATGTCGCTGGCAATTTTGGCAACAAATTTATTGACTGAGATTCCAGCTGAAGCGGTAAGGCCAACTTCATTTAAAATTCTTAACCTGATTTCCTGAGCCAATAAACTCGCACTTGGATTTCCTTTTTTATTTTGCGTAACATCAAGGTAAGCTTCATCCAGCGAAAGCGGCTCCACCAAATCTGTATATTCATAAAAAATACTGTGAATTTTACTGGATATTTCTTTATACCGGTCAAAACGCGGGCGAACGAATATAATTTCAGGACAATACTTTTTTGCCAAAACGCCACTTATTGCACTTCGAACACCAAATTTTCGGGCTTCGTAACTTGCTGCCGAAACTACTCCTCTATTTTCTGAACCTCCAACAGCAACGGGTTTCCCACGCAGCTCCGGATTATCCATCTGCTCTACCGAGGCATAAAAAGCATCCATATCAATATGGATAATTTTTCGATATGTAGGCGTTTCAGACATGTTACAAATTTAAAGAGGAAAGCATGAATATGGCCTGAAAATAATCATAAAAAAGTCGAAATTAGTGAAGAGAATTATAGTGACTATTTTTGCCACGAATTGCACAAATTTTCACAAATTAAAAAAGCATAATTTATTCTTCAAGTATTTAGAGAGAATAATTTAGTGTAAATTTGTGGAATTAGTGGCTAACTTCTAAAGATTATCAACTTAATTGTTTCATACAAATGATTTTCTTTATTTTTGCATACTATCCGAAATAGAATAAAATGCGAACATTTGTTATAGGCGACATACACGGAGGATTACTCGCACTTGAACAAGTGATGAAAAAAGCCAATGTTACAGAACAAGATACTCTTATATTTTTGGGCGATTATGTTGATGGCTGGAGTCATTCGGCACAAGTAATCGATTATTTAATTGATCTTAAAAGCAAACAAAACTGCATTTGCATTAGAGGTAATCACGATCAGCTGGCATTAGACTGGCTTGAAAACAGACACGAAGATTTTGATGAAGAAATGTGGTACAAACATGGCGGACAAGCTACTGTTGAAGGCTACTCTAAACTTTCTGACGAAAAAAAGAAAACCCATATTGCCTTTTTAGAAAATTTGCAGGATTATTATCTTGACGATCAAAACCGACTATTTGTTCATGCTGGTTTCACTAATGTGAATGGTGTTGTTTGGGAGTATTTTCCTAAATTATTTTACTGGGACAGAACACTTTGGGAATCTGCACTTGCATTAAATCCTGATCTGAAAGTTGATGATTTGTACTATCCAAAACGTTTTACTTTATACAAAGAAATTTATATTGGCCACACGCCTGTAACGAGAATTGGTCAAACAGTTCCGATAAACAAAGCTTGTGTCTGGAATGTTGATACGGGAGCTGCTTTTAAAGGCCCTTTAACGATTATGAACATAGATACAAAAGAATTCTGGCAAAGTGATCCGTTAAATGAATTGTATTTTAATGAAAAAGGTAGGAATTAAAGTGTAAAAAACTACATTTGCAATCCAAATAATTAATATTTAAGTTTTATGAAAAAAGTTATTACATTTTTGTTTTTAGTATCATTCGGATTAACTCAGGCTCAAGAAGCTTTTACAGGAAAAGGAGATATAAAAGTTAATGTAGGTGCTAATCTTCAAAATGGTGGTTCAGGAATTCAAGGTTCTGTTGACTTTGGCTTAGGAGAAAATTTCTCTTTCGGTTTTGTTACAACTTACCTTTTAGGAGTAGATAATTATAATGGTATTTATGGTAACAATCCAACACCATATAATGATTTAAAACCGGAATTTCAAGATCGTTTTGATGCTAAAGCCAGAATTAATGCTAATTTAAGCAGCGTTATTGGTATTAAACAATTAGATGTTTATCCAGGTTTAAGTTTAGGATTACACAATTTTGGTGGTCACGTAGGTGGTCGTTATTTCTTTACTGACGGATTTGGTGTTTTCACAGAAGTTGGATTCCCAATCGCAAAATACGGTAGCGATAATGACGTATTCGATCATCTAAACAATCAGGCTACTTTTAGTTTAGGAGCTTCTTTCAATTTGTAAAAAGAAGTTTTATACTAGTAACATAAAAAAAGCATTCATCTCTCGGTGAATGCTTTTTTGTTTTTAAGATTATCTGGAAAATTCATGTGTTGAACGAAGTTTTCAGCAAAGGATAAGAGTTAGAAGTTTTTTGTTTCACGCAGATGCTGCAGATTGAGCAGATTTTTATCATTTAAGGCCTTAAAAACTTTGAGCGCTTACAAGATTATACTTTGTACAGCGTTCATAAAAAAGCCCCGCAGATTGCGAGGCTCTTCACTTATACTAATTCGAGATTTTATTTTTTCGCAAATTTCTTAACGATTTTTTTGTCACCGTTTATTAATTCGATGATGTAAATTCCTGTATTCAATTTGCTTACATCGATCGCATTTTCAGAAAGTTTTCCTGAACTTAATTGCTGACCTAATGTATTTATAATTTTATAAGTGTATCCATTACTTTCTGCAAGCGATACATTTAATTCACTTTCAACTGGATTTGGATATAATGCAAAACGAGAAGTTTCGGTAGTTTCTGTTAATCCCGCAGCGATTTCCTCTGTTACAATTGCTCCAGATGCTGTTATGTTTACAGTATAATCTTCAACTTGCCCGTAAGAGAAAGCCTCACAAGATGTTGGAATTCCATTGTATTTTAATGAAACTCTCATTCTTTTTGTTCCAAGAGTTGCTGTTGCAGGAATTGTGATTGTTCCTGTAACCGGAGTTGTTTTGGAAGCCGCTTTTGTCCAAACTGTTTCACCAGAATCTGAAAAATCACCATCCTGATTGTAATCGATAAACACTGCATAACCTTCGTTATAAATTGTAGATGTCCAGGAAGGCGTAATTGTAATGGTGTAAGCAGTTCCTCTTGATGCATTTGTAGAGACAGCGGTGTAGTTTTCGTAACCTGTTGCTCCGGTCGAAGTATTACTGATTGTACCAAATACTACTTTTCCAATTCTTTCGTCAGCAGCACTATTTCCCTGAGATGTACAATACGTTACACTAGTTGCAGTTGTTGTAACATTTACTGTACTGCTCGAAGCAGAAACATTTCCTGCGGCATCTTTAGCTTTTACACTAAAAGTATAAGCCGTTAAGGGAGTTAATCCTGTTACTGTGTAAGAAGTTGTTGCAGATGATCCTTTCAACGTTGTTCCCTGATAAATATCATAACCTGTTACTGCAACATTATCTGTAGAAGCTGTCCATGTTAAATTGGTTGTTGTTCCGGTTGTTCCGGCTGCAGCTAAGTTTGTTGGAGCTGATGGAGCCACTGTATCTGTAGAACCTGAATATGCAGCACCAATACCTACAGCATAAAATGCATTTGTTGTTGCGATAACTTCAGCAGAACCTGCGCCATATAAATCGATCGCTGATTGAATTCCTGATGTTCTTGCATTTGCATAGGTTGAATTTGATGATAAGTAGAAATCTTCTAAACGGAAAGCAATTTTTGCCGCTTTGTCAATTCCTATACCAGTTACGTTATAAGCGTTTCCGATATCATTTGTTCCTGTTTTACCAACAGTTAAGATATAAAACCAGTGATTCAATACACCAGAATTAGTATGCACTCCACATTGGTCATTATTATTTGTTGGTGTACAGTTTACGTTTACCCAATATGTTCCGCCGTAAGTATCCGGCTGTCCTTCAGAATTTGGATCACTCATAGAGCGCAAAGCAGCATGTCCGCTTCTTCTTTCAATATCTTCACCAACCAACCATGTTGATTTTGTTGGCGCAGCACGATATTCGATACAAGCTCCCCAAATATCAGAGAAACCTTCATTCATCGCACCCGATTCTTTTTGATACGCTAAGTTTGCCGTATAAGTACAAACTGCGTGGCCAATTTCATGTCCGGCAACATCCATTGCTGTTAAAACATCAAATCCTCCGGTTCCTGTTCCATCACCGTATGTCATTACGCTTCCGTTCCAGAAGGCGTTGTTGTTGTTTGGATATCCGGCAGCAACTAAGTTATAATGCACATAACTTTTGATTTTTGCACCTGCATTATCAAAACTATTTCTACCATGTACGGCTGACCAATAATCGTAAGTCATTTCAGCACCCCAATGTGCATCAAGTGCGCCATTGTCTTTGTTGGTGTTATTAAATTCTGCTGCTGTCCAGTTATTATCTGCATCCGTAAAATTTGTTGTTGGATATGTAGCTGTTCTTGCAGAATTATACGTTTGAATTCCTAAACCGCGAGATGTATCTGATAAAATATAAGATGATCCGCTTAAAGTGGTTTGTATCGTTTGCGTTCCGCTATAGCGAGTTGCCGCATTTGCTGCAACAATTGCCATTTTTGAAGCCGATGTTTCTTTATTATTCGTCAAAGAAGAAGATTTCTTGGCATGAACATTATCATTTAAATGCTTTATGGTTGCATTATAAAACAATGCTTTTCCGGTTTGGGCATCAATATAAAGATCACCGCGGCTTAAAGGTTTTGTAGCATAAATATCAAATTTATACGCTAAGTGTACTTTATCTGTTGTTCTTTTTTCACCTTGTTCCTCCATATCAGGTAATAAAACAAGTTCTCCTTTTGGTTTTTCATATCCCATTTCGATAGCGTCTTGTGGTTTTTCCCAAAGATATTCGTTGGCATGAATATGACTAAGTGCTTTATTAAAAGCTTCTTGTGCAGAAAGTGATGGAGTAGTTTTTACATTTTCGATGTCGTAATATTCACCATTCATCGAAACTAATTTTCCATCTTTTGAGTGTAATGTGTAGTTCGCAAATTCTACTTTGATTCCCTGTTCGTACAATTGAAATCTTTCATGCGTGTAACCTTGTTTATCCGATTCTGTTCTGACTTTTGCAAAAGTCTGAGTGTCTTTTAAACCAAGTTGTTCTTTAAAAACTTTTTGTGAATCAGAACCTTTATAGGTTGATTTTTCATTAAATGTAATTAAACTTGGTTGTCCGTTTTCTGATACGCTTTTTTGGCTTACCTGTTTATCTGTCGCAACCTGTGCAAATGAAGTAAACGAGAATGTAAATATTGCGGCGGTCGCAATAATTTTTGGTAATTTTTTTTTCATAATAAAAGGGGTTTAAAGTTTGGTTAAATGGATTACAAACGAAATATTTAACGTAAGTAAATACTTAATTTACGATAAAAGTATTTTAATTTTGTTAGATAGTCGATGAAATTTGCCGTTAATCGATAAAATGCAACACTTTTTATCTAAAATTCACTTTTATTTAACAAACTGTAAGAATTCGATAATATAATGTGCGAAATTTATTATATCATTCATTTCTAATTCACTATTAAACAGCTTATAAACAACATTTATCAAAACAAAAGCTCCAATCTTTAAATTTATCCTACAAAAAAAGGCTAACCTTTTACAGCTAGCCTTTTAGGATAATCGAAAAATAAATTATTTTAAATATCCATTTCCGGAATTTCGCCTTCAATAATTAAATCTGCTTCGGTTGAAGCAATAATATGCTCCACAGAAACACCTGGCGCTCGTTCTAAGAGCTTAAAACCCTTTTCTGTCACTTCTAGAACTGCTAGCTCTGTTACAACCTTTTTAACGCAGCCAACGCCAGTTAATGGTAAAGTACACTTTTTAAGAATTTTAGATTCTCCGGCTTTGTTCACATGCATCATCGCAACAATGATATTTTCGGCTGAAGCAACCAAATCCATTGCACCTCCCATTCCTTTTACCATTTTACCCGGAATTTTCCAGTTGGCAATATCTCCATTTTCTGAAACTTCCATCGCACCCAGAATCGTTAAGTCTACTTTTTGGCTTCGAATCATCCCGAAACTAAAAGCAGAGTCAAAAAAACTGGCTCCGGGAAGTGTTGTAATGGTTTGTTTTCCTGCATTGATGATGTCAGCGTCTTCTTCTCCGGCGAAAGGAAAAGGTCCCATGCCCAGAACTCCATTTTCGCTCTGAAACTCCACTGCAATATCTTCTCTTACATAATTTGCAACCAAAGTCGGAATTCCGATGCCCAGATTTACGAAATACCGGTCTTTTACTTCTTTTGCAATTCGTTTTGCAATATCTTCTTTACTTAGTCCCATATATTAGTCTATCAATTAGATAATTGTTCTTTTTGTCTTACGGTTCGCTGCTCAATTCTCTTCTCAAATTTTTCTCCCTGAAAGATGCGTTGCACCATAATTCCCGGAATATGGATTTGATTCGGATCTAAAGTTCCAACAGGAACTAATTCTTCAACCTCAGCAATCGTGATTTTTCCGGCACCAGCCATACAAGCATTGAAGTTTCTTGCCGTACCTTTAAAAATTAGATTTCCGGCTTCATCGCCTTTCCAAGCTTTTACAATAGCGAAATCAGCTTTGAAAGCTTCTTCCATAATGTGCATTTTTCCATTGAATTCACGCACTTCTTTTCCTTCTGCAACTTCGGTTCCGTAACCTGCAGGCGTAAAAAATGCTGGAATTCCGGCTTGAGCTGCACGACAGCGTTCTGCTAAAGTTCCTTGTGGCGTAAGTTCAACATCCAATTCTCCCGAAAGCATTTGGCGTTCGAATTCAGCGTTTTCGCCCACATAAGATGAAATCATTTTTTTGATCTGCTTCTTTTGCAAAAGCAATCCCAAACCAAAATCATCAACTCCGGCGTTGTTCGAAATACAAGTCAAATCTGAAATTGATGTATTTACCAAAGCTGCGATTGTGTTTTCAGGAATTCCACATAAACCAAAACCACCAAACATAATGGTCATTCCGCTTTCAATTCCTTCAATAGCTTCCTTAACGTTATTTACTTTTTTTGTTATCATAACAAAGTGTCTTTATTACTGTATATTTTTGATAAAAATAAGATTTTTAGATTAAATTATAACGATTTCGTAAAAAATAAAATCAGGTTGAAATAAAAATATCCTTTTATATCTTTCTAAAATGAGAAGACATAAAAGGATATTTTTTTATGATTAGAGGCAAACTAAATTATAGTTCGAACTCGTCAGTATTTTGTTCTGTTGCAGTAGTATCTTTTACAACCGCTGGTCTGGTGTAACAATCTACTTTTATAGAAAGATTTGCCGGACGCTCAAACTCAGCTTTAGAAACCTGAAGTCCGGGATCTGCATAACAAAGTTTCATGAAGTAAGCCCAAACTGGTAATGCAGCCGTAGCTCCTTGTCCGTAAGTCAAACTTTTAAAACGTGCTGAACGATCTTCACAACCAACCCAAACACCTGTTACTAAGTTAGGAACCATTCCCATAAACCAACCGTCTGATTGATTTTGTGTTGTTCCTGTTTTACCCGCAATTGGATTTTTGAACATGTATGGATATCCTGTCCAACGATTGTCTCCACTTCCACCGCCTTGCGTACGTAAACGTGCACCAGAACCGGTTTCTGTAACACCCTGAAGTAATTTGATTACTGCAAAGGCAATATCTTTATTTAAAACGTCGTGCGATTCCGGAATTGGTTCGTAGATAACTTCTCCGCTTTTATTTTCAATACGACTTAAAAATTGTGGTTTTACATACACTCCCTGATTGGCAAATGTACTGTAAGCAGCAACCATATCTTCAACGGTAATATCTACAGCACCTAATGCAATAGATGGCTGAACCGGAATTTCTGTTTTAACTCCTAATTTTTTTGTTAGTTCAACAACAGCCTCAGGACCCGTTCTGTCAATTAATTTTGCAGAAACGGTATTAATCGAATTCGCCAAACCTTGTTTCAACGTTACCATTCCTCGGTATCTATTGTCTGAGTTTCTTGGTTCCCAGTCTTCCGTTACGTGATGACGTCCTTTGTGAATCATAAACGGTCCGTCAAGAATAGAATCGCAAGGAGACATATTTAATTGTTCGATCGCCGTAGCATAAACGAAAGGTTTAAAAGTAGATCCTACTTGTCTTGCTCCCTGTCCTACGTGATCGTATTGAAAATATTTATAATTGATTCCACCAACCCACGCTTTAATGTTTCCAGTTTGTGGCTCCATCGCCATTAAACCAGATTGTAAAAAGTGTTTGTAATAACGAATAGAATCTAATGGAGTCATCGTTGTATCACGCTCACCTTTCCAGGTAAAGATGCGCATTTGCGTTTTTACTTTGAATGAAGCAATGATATCATCTTCGCTTTTATCCATATCCTTCATGATTTGCCAACGGGTAGAATTTTTCATGGCTTGCATCATAATTCTATCTGTTTCAGCTTTTGTGATATTCACGAAAGGTGCATTTTTATTGTTTTTTTGCTCGATGAAAAATTGCTGCTGCAGGTTTTTCATGTGTGCAGAAACTGCTTCTTCAGCATATTGCTGCATTCTTGAGTCGATAGTTGTATAAATTTTCAAACCATCTTTGTAGATATCATAATCAGAACCATCTGGTTTCTTGTTTTCAGCCATCCATTTTTTCATGTAATCACGAAGATATTCTCTGAAATATGTTGCTGTACCTTCACGGTGGCTTTCTAATTTAAATCTTAAAGCTATTGGTAATGCCTGATACTTCTCTTTTTCAGCCTCTGTGATCATCTTGGCTTTTACCATTTGACCCAGTACCACATCACGGCGGTTTTTTACACCAGTAGGGTTTCGCAACGGATTATACAGAGAGGAATTATTAAACATACCAACTAATATAGCCGATTCGTCTATAGTCAAATCTTTAGGTTCTTTAGAAAAATAAGTCTGTGCAGCCGAACTTACTCCAACCGAATAATTTCCAAAATCGTAAACGTTGCAATACATTGCTAAAATTTCATTTTTGGTATATTGTCTTTCCAGACGAATGGCAATAATCCATTCTTTTATCTTTTGGACTATTCTAAAAGGTAAAAAGCTAGAGCCTCCACGATGAAATAACTGTTTTGCTAACTGCTGTGTTAGGGTACTGGCTCCTCCATTGGTTCCCAAGGAAAAAGCAGCACGTAAAGTTCCACGCCCATCAATTCCTGAATGCTCATAAAAACGTGCATCTTCAGTTGCAACCAAAGCATCTACAAGGTTTTTTGGTAAATCTGAATATTTAAGTTGTGATCTGTTGGTTTTGAAATATTTACCAATTACAACTCCGTCAGATGAAATAATCTCTGTTGCCAGGTTAGAATCCGGATTTTCTAAATCTTCAAAGGATGGCATTGAGCCGAATAAACCCCATGAGGCAAATAAAAAGAAAGCTAAAATACCTAATAAAGCATAGGCAAAAATTCTCCAGAATTTCTTTTTATAGTAGTTAACATCTTTAATACTATTAGGTTGATTGTTTTTTTTGGTGGCCATAACTATTTTTCTAATCTTTTTGTTCAATTCTAAAACCTACATCTGTAATACCTTCTAAAGCCTCAACTCCGGGAATTTTTCCTGATTCACGAACGGCTTGTTTAATGTGAACTTTGTAATTTCCTCTAAACCTTACATCTGCTTTGTAAAACAATTTACTTTCTTTAATATCAGTAAAACCATTTCCTAGTAAAGTTCCATCCTTAGCGGCCATTTCGTATTCTAAAGTATCTACTTTAGTAAAACCATTTGGCATTTCAATAGCAACAATTAAAAACAAATTATTGAATGGATAATTGTTATTATCTCTCAAATTTAGAAATAAATTGTATTTTTTGGTAGAATCTAAAACTGGCAGATCAAAAGTTACAACGCTGTCTTTATGCCACGCACTTCCAACAGATTTGTACTGATCGAATACTCTTTTTTTATCGCAAGAAAAAAGAAGTATTGCTGCCAACAGAAGAATTCCGCTATTTTTTATTCTCATTTTTAGTAATAATTATAGGTTTTCTAGGTTCAGCCGGTTTATTATCATTCGGTTTTGGCTTATTCGACTGATTTTGTTTGTTATTGTTATTTGGCTTGTTCTGTTTATTCGGATTTGCTCCAGCCGGTTTATTATTATTGTTTCCTTGCTGTTGAGGTTTAGCAGGCGTTGCAACAATTGCCGCTTCTGCATTCGGTTTGCGTTTGCGATTTGGCTTTTTCTTTCTTTTTGGCTGATCGAAACGGGTTAGACTTTCCTGACCCATTGCGTTATTAAAGTCTTTTTCAGGCTCTAAATCTATTTCAATAGCAAAATCTTCTAATGATGAAACTTTATTTTTTAGTTTGTTCTCAGCAATAATTTCTTTTACCTGATCAATTTTCAAAACATGCCAGTTTGCAAAATTATTCGTGTAAGCAAACCACATTAATCCTTTAAAAATATCTTGTTTTTGGCAAATTGCATCTCCTTTTTCGGTCACTAATTTAGTGTCGTAATCCGGAAAATCTTTTAATGCGTCCATGTAAGTGTCAAGCTCATAGTTCAAACAACACTTAAGCTTTCCACATTGTCCGGCTAATTTTTGCGGATTTAATGAAAGTTGCTGGTAACGGGCAGCAGAAGTATTTACACTTCTAAAATCTGTTAACCAGGTTGAGCAGCAAAGTTCTCTTCCGCAAGAACCAATTCCGCCCAAACGAGCCGCTTCCTGACGGAAACCAACTTGTTTCATTTCGACTCTTGTACTGAATTCTTTTGCGAAATCTTTAATCAAAAGTCTAAAATCGACTCTGTCATTTGCCGTGTAGTAAAATGTAGCTTTTGATCCGTCTCCCTGAAATTCGATATCAGATATTTTCATTTCCAGTTTATGCTGAATTGCTAATTCGCGGGCGCGAACTTTCATTGGTTCTTCACGATCACGCGCTACAGACCAAATATCAATGTCTTTTTGAGAAGCTTTTCTGTAAATTTTTGGAATTTCGTTACTTTCATGGTTTACACCTTTTTTCTTCATTTGAATTTTTACCAATTCTCCTGTCAAAGTAACAATCCCAATATCATGTCCTGGCGAAGCAACAGTTGCTACAATATCACCAATACTTAAAGTTAATTTTTCTGAATTTCTAAAAAATTCTTTGCGTCCGTTTTTAAAACGAACCTCAACACAATCAAAAATCGCCTCTCCATTAGACGGGCTCATGTTCGCAAGCCAGTCAAAAACCGTTAATTTATTGCAGCTATCGGTGCCGCAAGTCCCATTATTTTTACAACCTTTTGGTGCACCACCATCTGAGGTTGAACAACTTGTACATGCCATAATTATATATGTAGTGTTGCAAAAAGCAACTTAAGTTCATAAACGTTTGATCGGTAAAGATAGTATTTTTTTTAGTTTGCTTTTTATGGATTAAAACTAAAGGGTTGTTAAAAGTAAAAACCTACTCTGTTTAACACAAAACAGACTCTTTTAATTTTTTTAGTCTGATTTTCCTAGGTTTCTTAATTGTAATAATCTTAACAGGACATGACTTTAAGGCCAATTCACAAAACTCGACAATGAACACGATTTCGAGATTCTAAAATAAAAAAAACGATTTGCCATCTTCATTTGATATTTGAAATTTCCGACGCAATAATACAGATTAATTATTTGTTTATCAAATGTATAAAAATCTATAAGTATCTAAAAATATTGCAAAAGCAACTTGGTTTGTCACTTCCTTATATTTTAATTGATTCGATTTTTTTATTCTCGTACAGGAATAAATTTTGTCTTATTCTACTATTTAAATGTTTTTTCACGGTGGCTTTACCTGTTTTTTAACATGTACTTTGCAAAATTTATTTTAGCAAGCATTACTTACCTCAGTACCTTTTAGTAATAAGTCTATTCTATATTTCATACGAAGAGACAATCTAACTTTGATTTAACAATCTTATTTTATGCTACACATAGTTGGATCAGTCTCGTCTTGTTTTTCTCAGGAAGCAACATCTTTCACCATAAATTCTCAGCCTGTAAGTTGTGATGGAGAATTTCAATCTATATTAAAAGATGATTTTGGTTCTGGAACTGCTGAATATGGACCACAGCCTGCTGCATCTAATTTTACTACTACATATAGTTATACTGCATCAGGTGCTGTAAGTCCAGACCGATATGGCTTATTGAAGAATGCATTTTTAGGCAATATTTGTTGGTCAAGCGATGGAGATCATACTACCGGAAAAAGTGGTGATGGATACATGTTAGTCTTTGATGCAAATTCTGTTTTGGGAAGCGTTTTCTATGAAAAAAATTACTCAGGTCTCTGTGAGGGCAATGTTTGCAATTTTTCTATTTATGCTACAAATCTAACACCGACCAGTTATCCTGTCTTTTCTGTTAAACCAATGGTTAAAATTGATTTGATTAATCCTTTGAATGGACAAATTTTAAAATCAATGGTTTCTAGTCAATTACAGTTAAGTGAAAGTAATGCGCTTTTATGGAATGAATTATCCTTAACATTTACAATTCCGGCAGGACTAAGTGCAGTAAAATTAAGGGTTAGTAATGCTCAAACCGACACTAATGGTAGTGGTAATGACATTGCATTTGATGATGTTTCATTTAGTATTTGTGTTCCTTCCTTAACCTTTTCTCTGGCCAATGAAAAAATTTGCGCCGGAGAAAGTAATACAATCAAAGCCAGTATCAACAATCCGGCTGTACCTTACCATTATCAATGGCAGCAATCTAACGGAACAACCTGGACTGATATTGCCGGGGAGATTTCAGCAGAATATAAAACTCCTTTATTAAATAAAAATACAAAATACAGAATTCGTTATGCTCAGATTGGCACAGATATCACTAATAACAATAATTTAAATTGTTCCGGAAATAAGGAAATTGAACTGCAGGTTACCCCGCGTGCAAAGGCTGCAGATATAGAATTACAATCAAATTTTCCAATTTGTGAAGGATCTCAAATAACGTTAACACCATCATCACATGCAGGAACAAATTTTTATTGGTATGATGGTTCAGGAAGCAGTGCAACTCTTTTAAGCAGTAATTCAACTTATGAAACGGGAATACTTACATCTTCTAAAACCTTTTATGTAGCTGTAAGTGGAGATAATTATTGTGAAAACAAACCCGAAGACAGAAAAGCTGTAACTGTTACAGTAACGCCTAAACCAGCAGACATTGTAACGACT
>NZ_SNWW01000001.1:0-483189 GCF_004362015.1 Flavobacterium chryseum | reverse complement strand
CTAAAACTATCTGCTCTGGACAAACCTACACCTGGCCGGTAAATAATGTTGAATACTCAACAACACAAACTGGATTTAAAATAATTAACGACGGATGCACCGCAGATCAGGT
This sequence comes from Flavobacterium chryseum, assembly GCF_004362015.1. Classification (GTDB taxonomy): domain Bacteria; phylum Bacteroidota; class Bacteroidia; order Flavobacteriales; family Flavobacteriaceae; genus Flavobacterium. The sequence continues at coordinate 483,077 of NZ_SNWW01000001.1, read as the reverse complement.
TTTGAATTTGACTGTAACGCCTAAACCAGCAGACATTGTAACGACTAAAACTATCTGCTCTGGACAAACCTACACCTGGCCGGTAAATAATGTTGAATACTCAACAACACAAACTGGATTTAAAATAATTAACGACGGATGTACTGCAGATCAGGTTTTGAATTTGACTGTAACACCAAAACCAGCAGACATTGTAACGACTAAAACTATCTGCTCAGGTCAAACCTACACCTGGCCAGCAAATGATATTGAATACTCAACGTCACAAACTGGTTTTAAAATAACAAATGACGGATGCACCGCAGATCAGGTTTTGAATTTGACTATAACACCAAAACCAGCAAACGTTGTAACGACTAAAACTATCTGCTCAGGTCAAACGTACACCTGGCCGGTAAATAATGTTGAATATGCTGTATCTCAAAGCGGACTTAGAATCAGCAATGACGGATGCACCGCAGATCAGGTTTTGAATTTGACTGTAACACCAAAACCAGCAGACATTGTAACGAGTAAAACTATCTGCTCTGGACAAACCTACATCTGGCCGGTAAATAATGTGGAGTACTCAACGTCACAAACTGGTTTTAAAATAACAAATGACGGATGCACCGCGGATCAGGTTCTGAATTTGACTGTAACTCCTAAACCAGCGGACATTATAACGAGTAAAACTATCTGCTCAGGTCAAACCTACACCTGGCCGGTAAATAATGTTGAATATACTGTATCTCAAAGCGGACTTAGAATCAGCAATGACGGATGCACCGCAGATCAGGTTTTGAATTTGACTGTAACACCAAAACCAGCGGACATTGTAACGACTAAAACTATCTGCTCTGGACAAACCTACATCTGGCCGGCAAATAATGTGGAGTACTCAACAACACAAACTGGATTTAAAATAATTAACGACGGATGCACAGCAGATCAGGTTCTGAATTTGACTGTAACACCAAAACCAGCAGACATTGTAACGACTAAAACTATCTGCTCTGGACAAACCTACATTTGGCCGGCAAATAATGTTGAATATACTGTATCTCAAAGCGGACTTAAAATTAGCAATGACGGATGCACCGCAGATCAGGTTTTGAATTTGACTGTAACGCCTAAACCAGCAGACATTGTAACGACAAAAACTATCTGCTCTGGACAAACCTACATCTGGCCGGTAAATAATGTGGAGTACTCAACGTCACAAACTGGTTTTAAAATAATTAACGACGGATGCACCGCAGATCAGGTTTTGAATTTGACTGTAACACCAAAACCAGCAGACATTGTAACGACTAAAACTATCTGCTCAGGTCAAACCTACACCTGGCCGGCAAATGATATTGAATACTCAACCACACAAACTGGATTTAAAATAACAAATGACGGATGCACCGCAGATCAGGTTTTGAATTTGACTGTAACACCAAAACCAGCAGAAATTGTAACAACAAAAACTATCTGCTCTGGACAAACCTACACCTGGCCTGCAAATAATGTTGAATATACTGTATCTCAAACCGGACTTAGAATCAGCAATGACGGATGTACAGCAGATCAGGTTCTGAATTTGACTGTGACCCCTAAACCAGCGGACATTGTAACGACTAAAACTATCTGCTCAGGTCAAACCTACATCTGGCCGGCAAATAATGTGGAGTATTCAACCACACAAACTGGTTTTAAAATAACAAATGACGGATGTACAGCAAATCAGGTTCTGAATTTGACTGTAACTCCTAAACCAGCAGACATTGTAACGACTAAAACTATTTGCTCTGGTCAAACCTACATCTGGCCGGCAAATAATGTGGAATATGTTGTATCTCAAAGCGGACTTAGAATCAGCAATGACGGATGCACCGCAGATCAGATTCTGAATTTGACTGTAACACCAAAACCAGCGGACATTGTAACGACTAAAACTATCTGCTCTGGACAAACCTACATCTGGCCGGCAAATGACGTTGAATACTCAACCACACAAACTGAATTTAAAATAATTAACGACGGATGTACTGCAGATCAGGTTTTGAATTTGACTGTAACATCAAAACCAGCAGACGTTGTAACTACAGAAACAATCTGCTCTGGACAAACGTACACTTGGCCGGTAAATAATGTTGAATATGCTGTATCTCAAAGCGGACTTAGAATCAGCAATGACGGATGCACCGCAGATCAGATTCTGAATTTGACTGTAACAGCTAAACCTGCAAAATCTTCAATAACACAAACAATCTGTTCAGGAGAAACTTTCCACTGGACAGCAAATGATAAAGATTATAATACTGCAGGAACTTATACAGTAGTCCATAACGGATGCACGGCTGATGAGGAATTAATTTTAAATGTGACGCGAAAACCAGCTAAAATTGTAACTGAAAAAACAATCTGCGCGGGAGAAACTTTCCATTGGATGGCAGACAATACAGATTACAATACTGCAGGAACTTATACTGTAATCCACAACGGATGCAACGCAGACGAGGAATTAAACCTTATCGTAAATAAAATCTCAGCCACTTACACTCAAACTAATGCAAAATGTAAAGGAGAATCAAGTGGATCGGTAATTATTAATCCACATGGTGGCACTGGTATTTATACTATTACACCATCTCAAATTGGTCTTTCTGCAGGAACACACTCTTTTACTATAACTGATAGCAACAATTGCTTTACCACAATTGATGTAGTGATATCAGAACCAAATCAATTACAGGCGAATATTGTAGGCCCAATCAATCCGGAATATTGTACCGGAGAAAACAATGGATCATTCAGCATGGAAATTTCTGGCGGTACAAAACCCTATCACTACAGTTTGGATCAAGAAGCTGGAATCTTTTCAGATGGTTCGTCACATCAGAGTTTATTTGATATTGAAAACATCTCGGCAGGCCAACATACCGTGTATGTAAAAGATGCACAAGGATGTACTACTCAACTTCAAGTAAACCTTCCAGCAGCTGTAGTGATTAATCCAATCGTTGCTATTACTCGTTTTTGTCAAGGTAATACAATTGGCAATGCTGTAACTGTAACAATTGACAGCAGTGTTAATCCTGCCGATGTAGATTATGCTCTTGATGAAGGCATTTATCAATCCAGTAACATTTTTACAAACCTATCTCCGGGTGAGCACACTATAAAGGCAAGACACTCCAATGGCTGTCTTCAATCTACAGCAGTTTTTATTATTGATGAGGTTAAACCTTTAAAGTTAACATTAGCTAACGGAGAACTAAATGAAATTGTTGCAACGGCATCAGAAGGCGGTGTTAATTATCAATACTCATTTGACGACGAACCATTCAGTAGCAATAATAAATTAATTATTTACAAATCTGGAAATTATACTGTTACCGTAAAAGACAGCAACGGATGTTCTATTACTCTTTCAAAATATTTTGATTATATCGATGTCTGCATTCCAAATTACTTTACTCCAAATGGTGATGGAGTTAACGATGATTGGGGACCAGATTGTTCTGTAAATTATAAAAATCTGACGTTTACAATTCTTGATAGATATGGTCGGGAAATTGCAAAATATCACTATGGTCAAAGATGGGACGGGAAATATAATGGGCAGGAACTAACATCTGGTGATTACTGGTATGTGATAAAACTTAACGATCCTAAAGATAACCGAGAATTTGTTGGACATTTTACTCTTTACCGATAATTGCGAAGCAGTATCTAAATTAATAACAATGAAAAAAATTATCACAATATTTCTCCTCACAGCCTCAGTTTCAGGCTACTGTCAAGAATTAAACTTACCTGTTTTCACTCAATATTTGGCAGATAATCCATTTGTTGTATCTCCAACTTATGCTGGTATTGGCGATAACCTCAGAATAAGGGCAAACGGCTTAACGCAATGGGTTGGCATTAAAGATTCACCAGATAATCAGTCCGTTTACGCTGACATGAGAGTTTTAGACCGCTCAGGAATTGGAATATCATTGTATAATGATAAAAACGGAAATACCAGACAGACCGGTGGAAAAATCTCTTTTGCACACCATTTAACATTAGATTATTATTCTCAACAATATTTATCTTTTGGCATTTCTTACAATATCAATACTTTTAAAATTGATATTGATAAATTTAATTCAGGTTCAGGAATTTCTCCCGGTCTAGATCCGGGCGTTACTGATAATCGTAAAATCTCAAATAATAATTTTGATGTAGGAGCTTTATACCGAAACAAAGGATTTTACATTAGTTTAAACGCTGCTAACATTTTAAACAAAAATATTGACAAATTCTATCATGAAGAACCCGCTTTATTGCGCAACTACCAAGTGTATAGCGGCTATGTCATTAGAGGAAAAGCAAATAATAAAGTCGAATTTGAACCATCAATTTTCTATCAATTATTTGAAAGCGATAAACGCTCCAGCACTGATGTAAATTTTAAGTACCGACAATTTAATCGATATGATGATTATTTCTGGATAGGAGTTTCTTATCGTTTTTTAAATGATCAGATTTTGAAGCCAAACAGTGTAGGACCAATGGCTGGTTTTAAAAAATCTAATTTTTACTTTGGATATTCTTATCAGGCATCGCTTAATCAATTAGGAGCCTATAACTCAGGAACTCACGTTATAACTATTGGTCTTGATTTCCTTCAAAGAATAAGCAATTGTCCTTGTACCCAAAGTCCAGTTCATTATTAAACAACGCTGATATAATTCAAAAAAAAATAACCTATTCTGCTAAATACAAAATAGGTTATTTTAAAATGAACTTTAGAACAAAAACTATCCTAAGATCTTATATATTTTATCTGACAATCTAATTCTGAATGGAACTTCAAAAGTAACTTTATCTCCAATTTTAGCAGTTGAAGTTTCCGCTCCGTCGACAATCATTTTTTCTAAAGTCAATTGCTGATTACCTGTCGTTGGACCAGAAATTAAGATTGTTTCTCCAATTTTTAGCTCTTGATTCTCAACGGTAAATTGTCCAACTTGTGCTTTAACATAATAATGTTCGGCTTTTCCAAGGAGTACTTTCTTTACTTTTATTTTCTGACGAATATCTGCTGGTTTAGCTCCGCTCTGTTCGGCTACGCCTCGGGTTGGGGCTGCAGCCAAAGCAGTATCAGTCAATTCTCCAGAATGTTTGAATTTTAAGTTTTCTGATTTTCCTTTTCTAAAAACTTTATTTCCAACTTGTTTTCCGGTTCTCAATCTTACCTGATCTACCAAAGGCATGTGTATAATTTCAAGACATTCTGTAGAACAGCAGTTTTCCATTGCTGCTTTACAATCATCACATTGAATAAACAACAAATGACATCCGTCGTTTTCGCAATTGGTGTGGTTGTCGCAAGGTTTCCCGCATTGGTGACATTGCGAAATAATATCGTCTGTAATTCTTTCACCAAGACGATTATCAAATACGAAGTTTTTCCCAATGAATTTGCTCTCTAAACCTTCTGCCTCAATTTGTTTGGCGTAATTAATAATTCCACCTTCTAACTGAAATACATTTTTAAAGCCTTGGTGTTTAAAATAAGCACTTGCTTTTTCACAACGAATTCCACCTGTGCAATACATTACAAGGTTTTTATCTTCTTTATGATTTTGCAGCTGATCGTTGATAATTGGCAGACTTTCTCTAAACGTCTCTACGTCTGGAGTGATCGCATTTTTAAAATGACCTACTTCACTTTCGTAGTGATTTCTAAAATCAACAACAATCGTGTTGGGATCATCAAGAATTTCATTGAATTCTTTGGCTTTCAGGTGAACGCCTATATTGGTTACATCAAAAGTGTCATCGTTTAAACCGTCGGCAACGATTTTGTGACGCACTTTAATGGTTAATTTTAAAAATGAATGGTCATCATGTTCTACGGCTTCATTCAATCGAATGCCTTTCATAAAATCATACACTTCCAGAGTTTCTCTAAAAGCCTCCAGGTTTTCTTCAGGAATACTCATTTGAGCATTTATTCCTTCATGGGCAACGTAAATTCGGCCTAAAGCATCAAGCTTATTCCAGGCTACAAATAAATCATCGCGAAATTTTTTGGGATCTTCAATTTTTGCATACGCATAGAAAGACAACGTTAGTCGTTGTTTACCGGCATCATCGATCATGATGGCTCTTTCTTCTGCGCTCAAAGTGTTGTACAGTTGCATGCTATAAACAGTTTTAAGTTTAGAAATTATTTTTTGAGCGGCAAAGGTATAAAAAAGGTTTTGAGTTACAAAGCTTCTAAGTTATTAAGTTTTTAGCTACAAATTATTTTTAAGGTTCTGAGATACCAAGTTGCTGAGGTTCTAAGTTTCAACGGATTTATTAAAAACAAAAAAGCACTAAATTAATAGTGCTTTTAAAATCTTTATACCTCTGTAACTTTGCTACTTTGAACCTAAAATCAAAACCTTAGGACCTCAGCAACTCAGCAACTCAGAACCTTAGTAACTTAATTAACAATATTCGTTAAACGCATCCTGCAAATTCTCAGCAATTAGTTCTGCCGGACGGCCTTCGATGTGGTGACGCTCTAACATGTGAACCAATTCTCCGTTTTTGAACAAAGCCATAGATGGTGATGATGGAGGAAAAGGAAACATATGTTGTCTTGCAGCATCAACTGCTTCTTTATCTACCCCTGCAAAAACAGTAATTAAGTGATCTGGTTTTTTAGCACCTTCTAAACTCATTTTCGCTCCCGGACGTGCATTTCTTGCAGCACAACCGCAAACAGAGTTCACAACAACTAAAGTGGTACCTTCTGCTTTAATAGCATTATCTACAGCATCAGCACTATGTAAATCTTGAAAACCTGCAGCTGTAAGTTCAGCCTGCATTGGTTTTACCATTTCTTCTGGATACATATTGTTTATTTTTAAATTTTACTTTTGAACTGCAAAGTTACAAAGTTTACTCGCAACTACTTAATTTGAAGTATAAAGTTTTGTTATAGTACGATATTAAAATTTTAAACCCAAAAGCTTCATAAACCTAAACCGCCAATTGCTTTATTTTTTTATCTGGAAATTGATAATTGTATTGTTTCAAATAGCTATTTCTGCCTCTTGCCTGTCTGGTTGTCAAAACGGTTGACTTATTTTGCTCGGAAATTTCGAAGGTAGAAAGATAACTAGTCAAATATTTTTTAAGCATTTCTATATTGTTAACTTCAATCGAGTAAATTATTTTTTTTCCTTCATTTTTTATATTTACCAGATTTGCTTTTTTTAATTCTAATAAATGTTTGGATATAGTTGATTGTGCTAATGGAATTAATTCAACAATTTCACCACAAGTTCTATTATCTCTCTTCCATAGCAGGGTCATAATCTGAATTCTAGTAGGATGCCCCAATGCTTTACAGATTTTCCCTATTGATTTTGTTTCTGTATCAAAATTTAAGTGCTTCGTAATTCCCATAAATTGCTAATTAATTTATTATCGAAAATGAACGATCATACTATCTCTAACTTGGTTTTTAAAGGTTTTTCGATTAGCATTTTTCTCTGCTAAATCCGTTTACCATTGTTGGGAGACAAATCGATCTTGTCTTATTTTCGATTCAGCAAAGTAAATGCTACCATCTTTTTATAATCGCCTTAGAAAGTTATTAAAACATAATAATAAGGCATTTCTATTGACGATCTGGCTTTTTTATTGGTGGAAATAAATCAGCATTTTTCAAGGTATCCATTATATTTTACGATAAAAGAAATATTGTAAAAGTGTATTCTGAATATAAGATTACACGCAGATTTGGCCGATTGAGGAAATTCTTAAACTTTTATTTGAATATCACTCTAAACAAAGCCTTAATAAATGGCAATTTTGGACATTTTAAAATTACTTGAAGATCTTCAATCAAATTTGTTTCTTCATCTAAAAACTTAAAGATCAAAGCTGGATTTCCTTTTCTGAATAAAGAAGAAAAAATAGCACTTCCCAATTCATTATGGCGATGAAGAATATCTAAAAGCAATAAATCATAAAACCAAAATCTATTCTTCTTATGAAATACAGCCATTTTAGGATCTTCATGTTGAAGAAAATCAACTAGTTCTGATGACTTTCTATCTGAATTTTTAAACGTATAACCTGTACTCGCTTTTGTCCATCCGCCGGCAGTTCCTATATTTAAAACTCTTTTGGTATTCTTTTTCCAAAACGGATAACACGTCATTGGGATACTTCCCTGCTCCTTTTCCAAAATTTCATAATGTAGAACTCCGAGTTTTTCTAAATATTTTTGAATCTCATTTTCATATTCTTCTTTTGGAAGCAGGTTTTCTGAAAACAAAGTATATTCGATCAAAGCTTCTGTTTTTGAAGTTGGTAAAACATATATAAACCTTGTATTGCCTTTTTGATCTACTGAAAAATCCATAAAAGTGGCTTGTTTAGGATCAAATACATCAACATCACTTTTTACAAACCAACCTATAAAGTGTTGCTGCAAAACAGGATATTTGGTTTGACTTAAAGCAAAAGTTTTGGTATAAATGCTATTGAACAAATAGTTGCAGGTGTATATGCTTTGTTCTGTACCAATAAAAACATGCGTTTCCAGTTCGTTGATATCGGTTACTTTTTCATTTAAAAAAGTAATGTTTCGATGCTTTGAAACTTCTTCAAAAACAAAATTATAAAAATCTAAACCCTTAATTTGATTGTATTGATAAGGCTTTAACGCTAAATCGCGTTTAAAGTTTTCATTAGCAAATAAAGCAGAATCCCATTTTTTAGAAATAATCGAATTCCATATTGATTCTTCTTTCTCCCAAAAACACCAGGTTCTGTCATTTATCTTTTTCGAATCGTGATCTAGCAATAAAATAGATTTATCCCGAAATTTGTCAGACAAAATCATTTTATAAACTGTCATCAAAGAAGCCAATCCGGTTCCGGTAAAAATGTAGTCAAAGTGTTTGATTTGCGAAGAATTCATCCTCAAAAATAATGAATTTTATTCTTTCAATTTTTCTAAAAGCAGTTTAAAATCCTTTGGACTTAAATAGTTGTTGTATTGAAGAATGATTTCGTTTTTCTCATTCAAAACACATATAACGGGATATACAATTTGATTTTGAATCGTCCCCAATTGTAAAGCCAGTTCGTGAACGCCGACATTATTTCCTGTTGGCTGATATTTAAATGTCTGATTATTAAAAGTAATCTCTCGTTTTTCTTCGGCGTTCAAATCAATAAAATAAAAATCTGAATTCAGTTTGTCGATAATTTCCTGATTTTTAAATGTCGTTTGTTTCATTCTTTGGCAAAACTGACACCAATCGGTATGAATGAAAACGATTATTTTTCGTTTTTGAATTTGCTGTAAACTATCTGCTTCCTCAAAAGTTCTGCTTTTAAGTTGGCAGAAACCTGTTGAACTAATCGCGAAGAAGATTGTAAATAGAATTAGCTTTTTCATTTGTTTTGTTTTTTGCCAAAAATTTAAAGAATTGTTTTCGTATTATTAAACTGGACTAAAGTCCAGCTCTACAATATTACTCGAGCCTATGGCTCTTTAAGTTCCTACGGAACGAACTATTTTGTAGGGCTGGACTTTAGTCCAGTTTAATCATGAATTAGCATTATTTCAATTTACATCTGTGAAATCTGTTGCTAATAAAATTTTACTTCAAAGTATATCGCAACCCAAAAAAACCTCGAATTGTTTGGTTTTGTCCATAAACATAAGTCGTATCAAAAGTTAAACCGTACGGATTCTCTGGTGTTGCCAAAACTTTTCCCGCCGAATCGTATTGTACATTTTTATCGAAAGGATCATTTGTTCTTGAAATTAAAAACGGATTATTTTGCTTTGGTGTAAAGTTCAACAGGTTTTTGATTCCTCCGTAAAATTCACAATTCTTCCATCCAAAATAGGTAAACTGAATATTCTGAATGCTAAACCATGGCGATTTCGGACTTCTTGGATCTAATTCGCTTAACAATGGCAATTCCATCGGACTGTAAACATTTCCTGTGTAATCTAACAATAAATTTAAGGATTCTATTTTATACGAAATACTCCATGTTGCGGTAAAATCCTCAGTTAAATAGGGTCTTTTTGAAATTCCGTTTTCAACATTTTTATTATCCAGGAAAGTCGCCCCAAGAATCATTTTTAATCCTGATGGAAAATTAACATCAACATTGGTACTGATTCCCTGGCTTATAGCATAGCCGTTGATATTATCGTAAATAATTTTATTAGGATCTGTCGCATAATCGGATATGATTTTATTACTAAATCTGGTATAAAAAGCTGTTGTTTCAATTCCCACAAAAGTGCCGTTTGTAAAGTTTATCTTTTGAATATAATTCAGATTTGCATTCAAAGATTGTTCGGGTTTCAAATTACTTTTTATTATGACATCTCTAGAACCTGTAAGCGCTGCGTGATCTTCGGTAAACAAATTTACAACGCGAAATCCGGTTCCGGCATTCAAACGGAAAATAGTGTTTTCATTTTTCTTCCATCGATACGCCACTCGCGGCGTGTAAATTGAACCGTGAATGGAATTGTAATCGTAACGCATTCCGAGCAAAACCTGGCTTTTTGGAGAAAGCGTAATTTCATCCTGAACAAAAATTCCGGGTAACCACGTACTTTCAGCTTCTTTTGTTGCCGTTGTATTATCGTCATAATACGAATATCGGTTGGCAATTCCGGCAAGGAAATCATTTCGACCGATCTTTTTGTCCCAGGTCAATTGCAAAAAACCAATTTTTTGATTGGCGATATATGATGTTGTTCCGTAACGGCTGTCCTGATAATGCACATTTCCGGAAAATGAAAGCATCAATTTTTCTTCAAAAGGCAATTGATAACTTCCAATTAATTCTCCTCTTTTGGTATAAATACTTTCACCGTAGATTTCGTCGCCTCCACGGTATTTTTTCTCCCAACGCACATCTCCGCCCCAGCGATCTTCGTACATTCCACGCGCTGCGATCGTAAAAAGACGATTATTTTCTCTTTGAAAACTCCATTTATTAAAAACCGAAATTCTTTCAGAAAGCGTAACATCTGTAAAATTGTCTTTGTCTTTATCAATTACCTGATCGTAGTTGAAATAATTAACACCTAAAAGAGAAATTGCTTTTTTCCCAGCCTTAAATTTCATTCCCAAATCGAGATTACTTTCAAAATAAGTAGTGGTAAAATAATCTGCCGAAAAAACCGGAGCATTCGTTGGGTTTTTAGTAATAATATTGATTAAACCTCCAACTGCTTCACTTCCGTACAAAGATGAAGCCGGACCTTTTACGATTTCAATTCGCTCGACTAAAGAATTTGGAATTCCTGATAAACCATAAACTGTTGAAAGACTGCTCACAATTGGCATTCCATCAATTAAAACCAAAGTATACGGACCTTCCAATCCGTTTATATGAATATCGCCCGTATTACAAACGCCACAATTGAGCTGTGGCCGAACGCCATTGATGTTTTGAAGCGCTTCGTAAATACTTGCGGTTGGATTTTTTTTGAAGAAAACCGGAGAATAAACCTCAACGGGAACGGCACTTTCTAATCGTTTTACTGCTTTTAAAGTTCCTGAAACTACAACTTCATTTAGCTGGTTTTGATTGTCGGTCATTTCAAAATCAAAAGTTTGAATCGAATCTTTTGTTACTTCAATTTTCTTTTTCAAAGTCTGAAAGCCCGTATGAGAAATCTGAATGGTATAATTTCCGACAGCAATATTTTCTAAACTATAATAACCTAAACTATCGGTAACTGTTTTATGGTTTGAGCCTATTAAATGAACGTTCGCGGCTTGTATTTTCTTCCCTTCACCAGTAACAAAACCAGAAATTATCTTGGTTTCCTGAGCAAACGAAATTTGTAAACAAAACAAAATCAATATTAAAATTGAATTTTTCATTATTATAAAATTAAATTTAGACAAAACTAAAAATTAAATTTGACAAATAGTGTTTCAAAAGCTAAAAACTTTTAAATAGATTTATTTCAATGCTTTGTGTATTTATTTTAAACACATAGAAACATAGAATTTATAGTTTCTTTTGAGGGAGATTGAAGAAAGCATGCTTCTCACATAGATTTTCTATGAGAATTAATGGAAAGTGGAACGCCTTTATAGACATTTTCAAAACCTATGTTTCTATGTGTTTAGAAAATACTCCTAACTAAAATCTTCGTCAATTAATTCTCTATTGATTGATGCTCCGGCGAAAGATCCCGAAGAGACCGCCATCGCAACAGATCTTGCCTGAATAAAATTATCGCCGCTAGCAAAAATGCCAGGAATCGTAGTTTTCTGCATAGCATCTACTTTTAGCAATCCTTGTTCGGTCAATTCGCAACCTAAAACTTCAGGCAGTTTACAATGCTGTTCAAAAGGCGGTCTAAAATAAATGGCTTTTACTGATACTTTAGATTGATTTTTGAAAATGATTTCCCGAACATTTCCGTTTTCATGTTCAACACTATCAATTTCATCTTCAATAATTTCTATTTGATGTTTTTTAAGAATTTGAGTTTGCTCTGAAGTTAATGTTGATTTTCCGTTGGTTATCAATCTTAAATCTTTTGTCCAGTTCGAGATTAACTTGGCATATTCAAAACCCATTTCTCCATTGGCAATAATGGCTGTCTTTTCTTTTTTAACCTCGTAACCGTGGCAATACGGGCAGTGCAGGATTGAAATTCCCCAACAATCCGCAATACCTTTAATCTCAGGAAGCAGATCTTTAACTCCGGTTGCAAAGAGAATTTTTCTGGCAGTAAAAACTTTACCCGATTCTGTTTTGACTTCAAATCCTTTTTCAGTTTTAATTGCACTTACGGCAAGTCCATTATAAAATTGAATAGTATCATAAAAATCAACTTGTATTTTGGCTTTCGCTGAAATCACCTGTGGTTTTTCTCCATCTTGCGTAATAAAATTATGAGAATGCGGCGTCTGTCTGTTGCAAGGCAAACCGCTATCGATTACTAAAACCTGTCGCAATGAACGGCCTAAACTCATCGCTGCCGAAAGTCCGCTATAACTTCCTCCGATAATAATAACTTCAAATTGTTTTTGTTGCATCATGATTAAGTATTTAATGATTTGTATTTTTATGGAATCTGTAATTCAAAAAGTGTCCGATTATCATTCCGATGCCACCAATGAAAATCAAATCAAGATGAATGTCTAATATGATTTCAATTAAAACACTAATCCAGATTAAAGAAATTGAAACAATCAAAATGGCAGCCACTAAAAGATTTGATTTTTTTATAATTTTGAGAATTGCAAATAATCCGATCGTCGCAAAAAACAAATCAATAAAAGAATTGTGACTTAGGCCTAATGGTAAAATAGTCAGAAGCGGAAATACCAGACAGTGAACCAAACAAATAGTTGCGCTTGAAATTCCTAAAATATCATATAAAGATGTGGTAGATTTCTTCATTTCTTGTACATTTGCTTAATGCAATTTTGTTGCAAATATACAAGAATTTGTCAATTGCAACATTGTTGCAATAATATTTTAATTTTAATAATATGAAAACAACCCGCAATACAGCAGCAAAGACAGCCGTTTTACAGGTTTTAGCTCAATCTAAAACAGCTCTCTCTCACACCGAAATTCAAAAACAAACAAACGATTTGTGTGATCGCGTTACGATTTACAGAATTTTAGATCGACTAGTTAATGACGACATAATTCATAAAGTAGTAAATCTTGACGGCACCGTAAAGTATGCTAAATGCCATCATCATGCCCAACGTGTACACATTCATAACCATGCTCATTTTAGTTGCGAAAACTGCCACGAAGTAACTTGTCTGGAAAATGTAAAACCGAGTTATATCATTCCGCATAACTACAAAGTCAATGACATCAACTTTACGTTATCAGGATTATGCCCGAATTGTTTGAATTCAAACATTTAAATATTTAGGCTCGCCTAAAAATATTGTTTAACGAATATAATTTTTATATATATTTGTTTAAACAACATATTTACAATGACCAGATCTTTAGATGAAGTAAACCAATCGGTTGCTACAGAGCATAAAAAAACAGGATTCAGGAAAATATTAGCCTTTTTAGGCCCAGCTTATCTTGTAAGTGTGGGTTACATGGATCCGGGAAACTGGGCAACAGACATTGCAGGCGGAAGTCAGTTTGGATATTCTTTGCTTTGGGTTTTACTAATGAGCAACTTAATGGCTTTGCTGCTTCAAAGTCTAAGTGCACGACTCGGAATTGTAACGCAACGCGATTTAGCGCAAGCTTCCAGAGAAACTTATTCGAAGTTCATCAACTATATTTTATACTTTTTAGCAGAAATTGCTATTGCGGCCTGTGATTTGGCTGAAGTTTTAGGAATGGCAATCGGAATCAATTTACTTTTTGATATTCCGTTGATCGAAGGCGTTTTGATTACTGTTTTAGACACTTTTCTTCTTTTGTTTTTGATAAATAAAGGTATCCGCAAAATGGAAGCTTTCATTATCGTGTTGGTTGCCATTATTGGGTTCTCTTTTATTTTTGAAATGATCTTCGCTGAGCCTGAATTGGATAAAGTAATTTATGGCTTGGTTCCGTCGATTCCAAGTTCAGCCGCATTGTATATCGCAATCGGAATTATTGGTGCAACTGTAATGCCCCACAACTTATATTTACATTCTTCTTTAGTTCAAACCCGAAAATTCGACAGAACTCCAGCCGGAATTAAACAGGCTTTGAAATATAATTTTATCGATTCGACAATCGCTTTAAACTTGGCTTTCTTTGTAAATGCTGCCATTTTGATTTTAGCCGCAGCCACATTTTACAGAAACGGAATGTTTGAAGTTGCGGAAATTCAGGATGCACATCAGTTTTTAGAACCTTTGTTGGGAACTAAATGGGCGCCGATATTATTTGCCGTTGCTTTAATTGCAGCAGGACAAAGCTCAACAGTGACCGGAACTTTAGCCGGACAAATCGTAATGGAAGGTTATTTGAATTTAAGGATTCAGCCTTGGGTGCGCCGAATTATCACGCGCTTAATTGCTATTGTTCCTGCAGTTATCGTAATTTTAATTTATGGAGAAAGCGTAACCGGGAAACTTTTGATTTTAAGTCAGGTTATTTTGAGCCTTCAATTGGGTTTTGCGATTATTCCGCTAATTCATTTTGTGAGTGACAAAACCAAAATGAAAGGCTTTCATATTTCGAAAACCACTCAGGTTGCTGCCTGGGTTATAGCTTTGATTATTGTTTCGTTAAACGCTAAACTGGTTTACGATGAAATTACTTCGTGGCTCGAAAGTTCCAGCCATCCAATATTTCTTTGGCTTACTGTTGTTCCCTTAGCTTTTGGATTTCTTGGTTTGCTCCTTTATATTGTTGTGAAACCTTTTATCGCCAGAGCAAAAGCAGATATTGAAAATCATTCACCTCACCATTTAAAATTACAATACACTCCAAAAGAAACTTACAATAAGAAAAATATAGCAATTTCTGTGGATTTTTCTAATGCCGATGAAGCTGCACTAAACAATGCCTTCGAACTTGGCGGAATCGACGCGCAATATACCTTAATTCATATTGTAGAAACTGTTGGTGCATTAATGTACGGAGGCCACGTTGACGATCATGAAACAACAATAGACGAAAAATTATTATTAGAATATAAAGATATGCTTTCGCAGAAGGGTTTCAGAATCACAACAGAACTTGGCTTCGGAAAACCTAACACCGTGATTCCGAAGATTATCAACCAAGGAAATTTTGATATTTTAGTTATGGGAACCCACGGTCACACTGGCTTAAAAGATATTTTATTTGGCACAACCGTAGATAAGTTGAGACATAAAATTTCGATACCTTTGTTGATTGTTAAATAAAGTTGCTGAGGCACTGAGTTGCTAAGGTTCTGAGGTTTTTCTTAGAATCCTTAAAACTTAGAACCTTTAAAAGATGCCTATTTCTGAAGAAACAAATTTATATTCAATTTACACATTTAAGTTTTACACTAAAAGCAATATGAAAAAAACACTGACATTACTAGTTTTGTTCATTGGATGCTCAATGCATTCGCAAAAAGTAAAATTTATAACAATAAACGACACTCTTGAAAAACCGGAATATCAACAATTTGTTTATTTAGGTGAAGCGACCGATTTAACAAATCTAAAGGCTGTAGCAAAAGTAAAATCAACAGGAAGTCTCAAAAATATAGCCTCATTATTTGAAAATCTTAAAATCGAAACACAAAAACTAGGTGCAAATACATTTCGATTTGAAAGTTTTAAAAAAATCGATGCCGAAAATGGAGAATTAATCCTTTCAACCTATTTCTGCAATGACGATACTTTTGAAACTAATTTTGAAAATATTCCAAAAAACAAAGTTTATATTTTTGGCAATCAGAATTTAACTGAGCATAAAAGTCAAACGTATAAAGTAAATGGAAACAAATACTAGATAGGAAACGGTAAGTATAAAGAATTTCAAATTCAATTAGGCGAAGAAATCAAGATAAATAAAGGAGGCTTTAGCGGCGAGACATTTTGGATTACTGGTGAAGAAAATAAATCTGCTTCTTTTTTGAGTTTCAGTGGAATTGGTGTAAATGGAGGAATTTACAATCCCGGATCGAATGCAATTGGAGTTAATATAAGTACAGGGAGAATTTCTAAAATAGAACCAAATTTAGCATTAACATTGTTAAAAATATTCGAAGAGCAGAAATAAAAAAATATCAAAAAATGACTTTTTCAGAAGAAAATTATCTTAAATCAATATATCACTTAACTGCTTCTCTGGAAACGGAAGTAAGTACAAACGCTATTGCCGAAATGATGGAAACCAAAGCTTCATCGGTTACGGATATGCTGAAAAAGCTGGCGGACAAGGATTTGGTTAATTATAAAAAGTACCAAGGCGTTTCTTTGACGGAAAACGGAAAACTGGCAGCTAAAATGATTGTTAGAAAACATCGTTTGTGGGAAGTGTTTTTGGTAGAAAAGCTAAATTTTTCCTGGGATGAGGTTCATGATATCGCTGAACAACTGGAACATATTAAATCAGAACAATTGATTAATCGTTTGGATGATTTTCTGGGAAATCCGACGGAAGATCCGCATGGCGACCCAATTCCGGATGCTAATGGAAGAATTATCAAGATAGAGAAATACTTGCTTTCAGAATTGTCAGAGAATCAAATTGGAGTTTGTGTGGGTGTGAAAGATACTTCGTCGGAATTTCTGAAATATCTTGACAAACAGGAAATTGCTTTGGGTTCAAGAATCGAATTTCTGTCAAAAGAATCTTTTGATTTATCTGTTAGAATAAAAGTTGATGGTAAAGAATTATCGATTTCTAATAAAATTGCTTCAAATTTATTTGTAAAATTACTTTAAGTAAAACAATCTAAATATTACATAAACAATTAGATTTATTCTGGTTTCAGAGAATCTAAATTAGTGAATCTCATTTCTAAATCTTGTAATAAATTATCTGTTCTGTTTAGGCTCATTAAATTTATTCTTAATCGTTTTTTGCTATTCGTATTGGTTTCTATGTAAATTGTAAAATAGTCAACTCCAAAACCTTTTATTTCATTGAAATTTAATTTTTGGGTACTGAAAACATTTTTACTAATTATACAATCCCTTGTAAGAACCACTTTTCTTTTAAAAACATCACAAACAAATAGCAGACAAATCGTAATCATTGAAATTAGAAACAGAATAATTAACCATGATAAAAATCCACGTGGCGGCCAGGAATTATGTAGTCTGAATGCAAAGGAATGTGCGGAAACCGGTATAAAGGGAATAATTAATAAACTCCCGAACGTGATTATTAATAAAACGGAAAAAAGTAAAATAAAAACCTTAAGTCGCTCTGGCATACTATACACTTTCATCTGAAATTATTTTAAATTATAATTTTCAGGCAAAAATAAAGCATTTTTCCTACAATTTATGCAAGTGAAGTAATTTTAACTATTTACTAAGAAGTGAATTAATATATCTTATGTGTTTGAGAAACCCATTTTCCGGCAACATCTTCATTTTGTCTAAGCAACAAATTTAGTTGACCTACATGATGTTGCACGTGTCTCATACTATAAATAATCATTTCGATTCTGTTGTAATTTTTCTTTTTGCTGATGAATCTTTCTTTCGAGGTTTCTTCATTTAAACCATCAATTAAAAAGAAGCTTTTTTTACGTGCAAACTCAAGATACTCGAGCAATTCTTCTTTTGAATAAAGTCTTTCCGGCAAAATTCCATTCTGATCAAATTCTGACAAAGTAAAAGGTTCAGGCGGAGAAAAGGCGTCCGGTTCTGTAGAGGAATAATAATCGAGCCAAAAAACAGTGTGATAAACAGAATACCAAAACTCTTTTTTGTCCCAAAAACTTTCAGGACAAACTAAGATTGAACTCTCAAGCATGTCAATTGCAGCTCCAAATTGCTTCCATAACATTTCCTTAAGTTCATCCATTATCTTCAATTTTGGTGAAATACGAATTTAAACAATCCCCTTCTCTATCATTTCGAGCATTACGGGCGAAGCGTTTTTAAACGTTGGTTCCTGTTCGATAATACTTCCTGCGTTTTTCTTGTTTACTTTAAAAGTGATATCATTATCTGTGGTAAACAAAAGCGCCGTTAAAAAGGGATTCTTGATGTAAGTTCCTAACATTAATAAGGCTTCATCTAAAGTATGAATGCTTTCGATTTCTTCGGTTTTGTACCGAGTCGTTAATGAAATTGAAAAAGTATTATCTTCATTCAGAACCAATCTGAAATAGATATTTTTAATCTCGGTATCGCCCATTGTTTTTGCCAAAGTCAATTTTGCGAAAGTTCCGGCTTGAATACTTTCTTTAACTCGTTCACAAAAAAGGGCAAATATTGGTTCGTACATTTTTTTTAAGGTGCTAAGGTTCTGAGATGCTAAGGTTCTAAGTTTTTAAAATCTCTGTATTTTATTTAACCGCAAAGTTCGCTAAGATTTACACAAGTTTCGCAAAGTTTTTCAAATTTCCTTTTGTGCTTTTCGTAATCCCTTGCGAACTTTGCGGTTAAGAAAAAAATTATTTTCCCGTAAATTCAGCTTTACGTTTTTCTAAAAATGCGGTTGTTCCTTCTTTAAAATCCTGAGTTCCGAAACATTTTCCGAATGATTTTATCTCGGTATCAAAACCGTTTTTACCGTCTTTATAATTTGCATTAATAGCTCTTATCGCCCTGCCAATTGCGAAAGGTGCATTTTTAATGATTTTTTGAGCGATTCCAATTGCAAAATCTAATAATTCAGCTTGTGGAACAACATGATTTACCAATCCGTATTGTTTGGCTTCTTCGGCAGAAATCATGGCTGCAGTCATAATCATTTCCATTGCGCGGCCTTTACCTACTAATTGCGGTAAACGCTGTGTTCCTCCATAACCCGGAATCAATCCTAACGTTACTTCCGGCAAACCCATTTTTGCATTATCAGACGCTACTCTAAAATGACACGCCATTGCCAATTCTAATCCTCCGCCAAGTGCAAAACCATTAACGGCTGCAATTACGGGTTTCTTTAAGTTTTCAATAAAATCAAATAATGATTCTTGTCCTTCAGCAGCTAATTGCGCACCTTCGACTATAGTATAATTTGCGAATTCTGAAATGTCAGCTCCGGCTACAAAAGCTTTTTCGCCACTTCCGGTAATAATAATCACGCGGACATCTTCATTTTTTCCTAATAATTTAACCGCTTTACTCAAGTCGCTAATTGTCGCTTTGTTTAAAGCATTCAATTTTGTAGGCCTGTTAATCGTTACGGTTGCAATTTTTTCTTCAATTGAAATTAAAAGATTTTCGTAGTTCATGACGCTTTTTTTAGGAGTTTGTGATTGGTAAAGAAACTATAAATGTGGTTCCTTTTCCATAAGTTGACTCAAAGGTAATTGTTCCTTTGTAATTTTCGATGATGTTTTTTATAATTCCGAGTCCAAGCCCCATTCCACTGGTTTTTGTGGTAAATTTTGGTTCGAATATTCGGCCAATATCCAATTTCTGAATTCCGACCCCGTTATCCTTTACTGCAATTTCAACATTATTGTTTCTGCGTACTACGGTAACTAAAATCGATTTATGAAACTGACTTTCCGGAATTGCCTGAGTGGCGTTTTTAACCAGATTCGTAATGACACGAATTAGTTGCGTACGATCCATTTTTGAAATGATTTCTTCTTCCTGACTTTCAAAAACAATATAATCTTCATTAAAAATATCCAAAGCTAATTCTACAACTTCAACTACATTCAAAGTTTCGTTTTGTTGCGCCGGCATCGATGCAAAATTCGAAAATGCCGATGCTACTGCGCTCATTGTATCAATTTGCTGAATTAAAGTTTCTGAGTAATCGTTCATTTTTTGCTTGACATCAGGTGCTGTTGGATCAAATTTGCGTTGAAAGCTCTGAACCGTCAACCTCATCGGCGTAAGCGGATTTTTAATTTCGTGCGCGACTTGTTTTGCCATTTCGCGCCACGCTTCTTCACGCTCGCTTTGGGCCAGTTTTACAGCACTACTTTCTAATTTATCGACCATTCCGTTATAAGCCTTTATCAGGAAATTAACTTCTTTACTATTCGCTTCCAGAACAATTTTCTCATTTTTCTGATCTAAATTGGTTTCTTCTAACTTATCAGAAATGGTTTTTAATGATTTTGTGATGTACGTTGACAAAAAATAAGCCAATGCAAAAGCAACAATCAGCATAAAAGAATATACCTGACTTAAACGAATCAGGAAAGTATTCAATTCATTATCATAATAACCGTCGTCTTCTAAATAGGGAAGATTTAAAATTCCCAGAGGCTTGAATTTCTCGTCTTTAATCAAACTATATGACGATCTGTTTTTAACTCCGTCGATGGTTTTAATGTCTACAAAACGTTTTTCTATGGAAGACCGAACCAGTTTTAGAATGTAAAGCGGAATTGGCGGCGGCGCTTTATCTACAGCAAAAGATTCTTTTGACGATTTTAATAATTTCCCGTCAAGACTGTAAATATTGATTTCAATTTTATGAATTTGGGCTAATTCGTGAATTTTATCTTTAAAAATTAAATCGAGATTTGCCGTTTTTAAAGGATAAGTTGTAGTATTCAAAACATAATTGATATGTTCCTTTACCGCATTTTCTTTTCGTTCTAAACGTTCCTGATGGTATTCTTTCGCCTCGGTTTTAAACTGAATAATCGAAATCGAAGCTAATAAAAAAGATGCCACAACAATCAATACAATCATCGACAGGAAAATCCTGGTACGAAGCGAAAGCATTGACATTTTTAAGTTGTTAAGCATAGATTTTAATGGTTAATTATAAATTGTGAATTATGAATTATCAACTGTGTGGATTAATTTACCATTAACAATTCATAATTAACAATTTACAACTATTTTCTCTCTCTGATTCTTTTGTAAAAACGGAAACCTAGCATAATGATAATTGAGAATAAAAATATGCCAATTACGCCGAAAATCCAGTTGATGGCACTTTTTAAAACGACTAAAAAGACAACGGCAAACAGAATAATCGTTGCGCCTTCATTCCATAAACGCATAAAATTGTTGGAATATTTTACTTCGTCGTTTTGTAACTGTTTGAAAATCTGATGACATTTTGCGTGATAAAGATATAAAAGGAAAACGAAACATAATTTTACATGCATCCACGGCATTTTGAGCCATGCGTTTCCTAAATCTGTAAAAAGTAACATCCAAAAAGCAAATATACTTGCCAAAACTGCTGATGGCCAAGTAATAATATACCACAAACGATAGGTCATTATTTTGTATTGCGCTTGCAGGATTTCCTTTTCAGGAGATGGTTTATCATTGGCTTCAATTTGGTACACAAACAAACGTACAATGTAAAACAAACCTGCAAACCAAGTAATTACAAATATAAGATGTAACGATTTTAGATAGTTATAATATTCCATTTAAGTCTTTTTTCTTTACTCTTTGTTCTATTTTCTATTTTGCCCAATCATTAATCCAATTTCCAACTGTCTGACACCATTCATCACCATCATTCAAACACGGAATCGCTAAGAATTTTTCTCCACCGTTTTTCTCAAAATCTTCTTTGGCGCGCATAGCGATTTCCTCCAAAGTTTCTAAACAGTCTGAAACGAAAGCTGGCGTTACAACTGCCAGATTTCTAATTCCTTTTCCTGGCATTTTATCAATTTCCACGTCAGTGTAAGGCTCTAACCATTTGTCCCCCGCTAAACGCGATTGAAAAGTCAAGCTGTATTTATCTTCAGGAAGTCCTAATAATTTTACGACTTGTTTTGTAGTTTCATAACATTGATGACGGTAACAGAAATCATGCGCCGGCGATGGTGTGTTGCAACAAGAACCATCGATTTTGCAATGCGATTTTGTTACATCGGTTTTACGGATATGACGTTCCGGGATTCCGTGGTACGAGAATAGTAAATGATCGTATTCAAACCCAACTAAATTTTTCTGAATTGAATCAGCTAAATTCTTGATATAATCCGGTTTGTTGTAAAATGCCGGAACATCAGTAAAAGTCATGTTTGGGAATTTCTTCTTACGAATTTCTTCCGCTTTCACTAAAATAGTCAAAGTTGAAGCCATTGCGTACTGCGGATATAAAGGAAAAAGCAATACTTCTGTAACACCTTTATCGTGTAATTCCTGAAGTCCTTTTTCGATTGTCATGCTTCCGTAACGCATTGCCAAGGCTACAGGAACATTTACCAAAGGCTGTACTTTTTTCTGCATTCTTTCTGAAAGAACCACAAGAGGCGAACCTTCATCCCACCAAATTTTCGCGTAAGCGTGAGCCGATTCTTCCGGTCTTTTTCTTAAAATAATGCCTCGAACCAATAATGCTCTCAACAAATACGGAACATCGATCACGTATTTATCCATTAAAAATTCGTCTAAATACGGTTTTACATCTTTTGTAGTTGGACTTTCCGGAGATCCTAAGTTTACTAATAATACGCCTTTCATTGTTTTTTTGCTTTAGGCTTTAAGCTTTAGGCTTTAAGCTTTTTGTTTGTTTAAATTTTCTTCAAAAGTAGGTTTTGCTGCTTTTTGGAAATATGATAAATGTTATTTTTTATTTATTGCTGAATATAGAAAATCAATTTGTTAGAAATCTTCATTCATAAATTCTGTTCTAATAAATTCAATGGCTTGTTTATAATAATCGTTATTATTCCAATCTCCAATTTCAATTTGAGTTTTCCAATTGTTTAAACAGATCACTTCGCACTCAGGTTCTAATTGAATTGAGAATAAAATATTTCCGTCATTATAAACTGCATAACTATCTTCAATTTGAGCACCAAAAACATATTTTCGGTACTTTTTGTTGCCTTGTAGTATTTCAAATATTTGAATACGTTAGGTAATTCCCTTTTTATTACATTATAAATGTCTTTACCAAATCGATTATAACGAACTAATACTTCTTCAAATTTTTCTTCTAAGTATTCTTGATGGTCTCCTAATATTTCTGTTTCCATTATTTATTGACACTTCTATTATATGTTAAGAATACAATTGAGCAATTCTGAAAATCAAATTAAACATTCGTATTAATCGACATCAAATATTTCTTCGGAGTCGTTGCAAACTTTTTCTTGAAAGCCGCTATGAAGTGACTTCCGGTACTGTAGCCAATTTTTAATCCCACTTCATTTACATTATAAGATCCGCTGTCAAGAAGTTTTCTTGCGAAATCCATTTTATAATCGAATAAGAAACCATAAACTGTGTCACCGTAAATTTGTTTGAAACCCATTTTCAGTTTCTTCAAATTTAAACCAATTTCATCTGCAAGCTCTTGTAATCCGGGAGGTTCAGCCATATTGGCGATGATAATTTCTTTGGCTTTTCGAATCTTCAAAACATTATCTTCATCAATCAAAAACGGACATTGTTCTGCATTTGGATCTTCGGTTCTGTTAAAATACAAACTCAGTAATTCGTATCCTTTTCCTTTATAATAAAGGTTTTTTATGGATGGATGAAGGTTGTAATGAAACAGTTGACTTAATACAATAGCCATAGAAGGACTGATGTTTCCTTCGTTATAATACTTTTTATCCTTATTATCAGGACTTAAAAAAGTAATATAATCTGCTTCTGCAGAAAACAACGCGTGAAATTTCTTGATCGATACAATTACGGAGATCACCCATGAATTTGGAGCCAACTCTAAATTTAGGGGTAATTCTTTTTGCGGATTATATAAAAGAAGCGATTTTTCTTCCTTCAATTCAAGAGCATAATTACCCTGATTGAACAAAAATTTAGCATTGCCTTTTATTCCGAAGTGAAACTGTATCAGGCCACTACCAATTTCGCGTTGAGCAGAAAATGGTTCAGCACTGTCGTTTTGAAAACGAATTAGCGTAAAGTCGTCTTCAATTTTTATAATTTCCTGAGAACTCATAGCGATATTTTTTTGAAACTAAAATCAGAACAAATCAAAAATGTTATTTAGAATCACTCTAAACAAATCATTTCGAACAAGTTGATTTTGCTACAAAAATAATGCTTTTTGCATAAAAACAGACGATTAGAAACAAAAAAACATGTAGCGACACAAAAAGTACTTTGAGCGTTACTTTTATAAACTCTATAATGATAATTTTGTCTCACTTTTAGGAAAGTGAATTTATGGAAAACAATAACGTACCGAAACACCTTTATTTTTACTCAGTTGGTCTGAGTTATAAAAAAGCTGATGCTGAGGTAAGAGGTCAATTTAGTTTGGATGCGGTAGCGAAAACACGTTTACTGGAACAAGCTAAAACTGAAGGAATAGAAAGTTTAATTGTCACTTCGACCTGCAACAGAACCGAAATCTACGGTTTTGCAGAACACCCTTTTCAATTAATAAAACTTATTTGTGATAACAGCAACGGGTCTGTCGATGCTTTTCAGAAAGTAGGTTTTGTTTATAAAAATCAGGAAGCCATCAATCATCTTTTTCGCGTAGGAACTGGTTTAGACAGTCAGATTCTTGGCGATTTTGAAATTATATCCCAAATAAAAACTTCTTTTTCTCACGCTAAATCAATGGGATTGGCCAATACTTTTATGGAAAGATTGGTAAATGCGGTAATTCAGGCGAGTAAAAGAATCAAAAATGAAACGGAGATTAGCTCTGGTGCCACTTCGGTTTCATTTGCATCGGTACAATACATTATGAAAAATGTAGAAGATATCAGCAATAAAAATATTTTACTTTTCGGAACAGGAAAAATCGGTAGAAATACCTGCGAGAATTTAGTAAAACATACTAAAAACGAACACATTACTTTAATTAACCGAACTAAAGACAAGGCGGAGAAATTAGCCGGAAAACTAAATTTGATTGTTAAAGATTATTCTGAGTTACACTTAGAACTTCAAAAAGCAGATGTTGTCGTTGTGGCAACAGGCGCGCAAAACCCAACGGTTGACAAAGCAATTTTAAATCTTAAAAAACCTTTGTTGATTTTAGATTTATCTATTCCGAAAAATGTTCACGAAAACGTAGAGGAATTAGAAGGCGTAACGTTGATTCACATGGATTATTTGTCGCAATTGACAGATGAAACTCTGGAAAACAGAAAATTACATATTCCGGCTGCTGAAGCAATTATCGAAGAAATCAAAGAAGAATTTGTAATTTGGATGAAAGGTCGAAAATTCGCACCAACCATCAATGCTTTAAAAGAAAAACTGAACGCGATTAAAACTTCAGAATTAAACTTTCAAAGCAAGAAAATTACTGATTTCAATGAGGCTCAAGCGGAGATCATCAGCAATAGAATCATTCAAAAAATCACTACACATTTTGCAAATCATTTAAAAGATGACGAGACCATGGTGGATGAAAGCATCGAATGGATCGAAAAAGTCTTTAAAATAAAAGCATCTTAAAATAAAATTTTAAACCATATAAGTTATATAAGTTCATTTAAAAGCAAACTGCTTAAATTATCTTATATAACTTATATGGTGAAATTCAACAAAATGGCTGAAAAAACAATCAGAATTGGAACTCGCGATAGCGAACTAGCACTTTGGCAGGCACATAATGTGGAGAAACAACTAAACGATTTAGGTTATAAAACTTCTATTGTTGCGGTAAAATCTACTGGAGATATTATTCTTGACAAACCGCTTTACGAACTTGGCATTACCGGAATTTTTACAAAAACCTTAGATATCGCCATGATTAATGGGGATATTGACATTGCAGTTCATTCCATGAAAGATGTTCCAACGGCTTTACCAAAAGGAATTGTTCAGGCGGCGGTTTTAGAAAGAGCCAATGTTTTGGATATTTTAGTTCACAAAGGAAATCCTGATTTTGCAAATCCAAGCACAATTGCAACCGGAAGTTTACGTCGCCAGGCGCTTTGGTTCAATAAATATCCAAATCATACAGTGGTTGATTTACGTGGAAACGTAAACACGCGCATGCAAAAATTACAAGACAACAATTGGGACGGAGCTGTTTTTGCTGCTGCAGGTTTGGAGCGCATCAACATAAAACCAGAAAATTATATTAATTTAGATTGGATGATTCCCGCGCCGGCACAAGGAGCAATGCTTGTTGTGGCGATGGAAAATGACAATTTTACGCTTGATGCACTTTCGCAATTGAATCATATTGAAACCGAAATTTGCACGTATATCGAACGCCAGTTTTTAAGAACGCTGGAAGGCGGTTGTACCGCGCCAATCGGGGCTTTGGTGAAATATAATGAAGACGAAGACACGTTACATTTTCAAGGTGTTTTACTTTCTGTTGATGGAAAACAAAAACTCGAAATTGAAAAAACAGTTGATATTTCAGAATGGAAAAAATTAGGTTTTCATTCAGCTCAGGAAATATTGAATAATGGCGGAACCGAATTGATGGCATCTATTAAAGAAAGTTTGAAAAAATAATGGCTTTTTATGGATAAAGCTTTATTGATAAAAAATATTTGTGGATTATTACTCGATGATAAAAAAAATGATTGTGTAGATTTTGCTAATGAAAATTATCCCTTTATGGATAATCTGACTCAAAAAAGGCAATATTCTAAATATCAAATGTGTAAAATCTTTTTAAGAGATGGATTTGTAGATCGATATTCAGGTGATAAATTACTATTTCCTGGATTAATAAAAATATTAACAATAGAGTTTCCTGATATTTTTAAATATCAAAAAAATTGGAAAAGGTCAGAAATACATATCATCTATTGGGATTTATTTCCAACTATTGATCACTATATTCCAGTAACAAGACATGGAGAAGATAATGAAAACAATTGGGTAACAACTTCTATGATTGGTAATTCGGCAAAAGCAAGTTGGACAACTGAAGAATTGGGATGGAAACTATTTGAAAAAGGAAAACTTAAGGATTGGGATGGTTTGGTATATTATTTTTTAGAATTAACTAACAAAAACCCTGATTACGAAAAAGACAATTATGTTAATCAATGGAAAAGAGCATTGTTAAAAGCAATAGATCAGATGAAACAAGAAAAAAACAATGAGTAAATCAATTCAAATATTATCCACAAAAAAGCTATCAAGCGAACAAAAACAAGCTTTGGTAAAAGCTAATATTGAAGTTGTTGAAGCTGATTTTATTCAAACCCAAAATAAATCTTTCGAATTAAAAGACCTCAACGAAAATCTGATTTTCACAAGTCAGAATGCGGTTCACAGCGTTTTATCAGGTCCGAAATCGGAACAATTAAAAAGTAAAAACGTTTTTTGTGTTGGATTAAAAACAAAGATTCTTTTATCAGAAAGCGGTTTTAATGTTGTGGCTTATACTGGTTATGCTTCAGATTTAGCTGAAATTATCACTTTGATTTACCGTGCTGAAACTTTTACATTTTTCAGCGGAAATCTTAGAAGAGAAACTTTGCCAAAAGCTTTAAAAGATGCTGCCGTAAAATTTAATGAAATTCAGGTTTATGATACTTCATTAACGCCTCAAAAAATAAAAACTGCCGTTGATGGAATTTTATTTTTTAGTCCGTCTGGCGTTGAAAGTTATTTGAAAGAGAATACAATTAAAAAAGAAAAATGCTTTTGCATTGGAGAAACCACTGCCGAAGCTTTAGAAAAAATCACAAAAAACATCATCATTGCAGATCAGCCAACGGTTGAAGATGTAATTGAGGATGTAATTGAAGAATATAAATAAAAACCTTTGCAACTCTGTCACTTTGTGACTTTGCACCTAAAATAAAAAACATGTTAAAAAACGACCTATTTTTAAAAGCACTAAAAGGAGAAACTGTTCAACGACCGCCAGTATGGATGATGCGTCAGGCCGGAAGATATTTACCGGAATTTATCGCTTTGCGTGATAAATACGATTTCTTCACCCGTTGTCAGACTCCAGAATTGGCTGCTGAAATCACAGTACAGCCAATTCGCAGAATTGCTCCGGATGCAGCAATTTTATTCTCGGATATTTTAGTTGTGCCTCAGGCAATGGGAATTGAAGTTTTGATGAAAGAGAATTTTGGTCCGTTTTTACCAAACCCTATTCGTTCTTTGGCAGATGTTCACAGAGTTTACGTTCCGGATATTCAGGAAAGTTTAGGTTATGTAATGGATGCCATTAAATTGACGAAAGAAATGCTGAACGACGAAGTGCCATTAATTGGTTTTGCTGGTTCGCCTTGGACAATTTTCTGCTACGCTGTTGAAGGAAAAGGTTCTAAAAGTTTTGATACTGCAAAAGGTTTCTGTTTTTCAAACCCGGCTGCGGCGCATACTTTATTGCAAAAAATTACAGATACGACGATTTTATATTTAAAAGAAAAAGTAAAAGCGGGAGTTGATGCCGTTCAGATTTTTGATTCTTGGGGAGGAATGCTTTCTCCGGTTGATTATCAGGAATTTTCATGGAAATACATCAACCAGATCGTGGAGGCTTTGGCTGATCACGCGCCGGTTATTGTTTTCGGAAAAGGATGTTGGTTTGCTCTTGGCGAAATGGGAAAAAGTAGAGCTTCGGCACTTGGTGTAGACTGGACATGTTCGGCTAGAAATGCGCGTTATTTGTCTGGTGGAAACATTACGTTGCAAGGAAACTTTGATCCTTCAAGATTGCTTTCTCCAATTCCAACCATCAAGAAAATGGTTCACGAAATGATCAACGAATTCGGAAAAGATAAATATATCGTGAATTTAGGTCACGGAATTTTACCAAATATTCCTGTAGATCACGCGAAAGCGTTTATTGACGCGGTTAAGGAATACGAAGCAAAATAGTTTATGATTTATGGTTGATAGTTTGGATATAAATACAATCAACCATAAACTAACAACTTAAAACTATGCTCAACAAAGGCCTAAGAGACGACGAAAGCATCAGAATTGACAATGTCCTGAAAACATTGCGCTCTCTCGACTTTGTGCCTAAAATGTTGACTAACGACGAAAAATTAGATATCGAAAATCAGCTAAAAGAATTTGGGTTGAATATCCAGACTTTGGTCGATTATGATAATGACGAATTAATAACCTTATTAGTTCGTGCTCATTTAGACTTTAATCAGTTAGAGCAATTTGCTGATTTTTTAATTGCTTTTTCAAAAGTAGAAAATTATGATTTTCACGGGAAAGCTTTAGCACTTTATGAATATATTCAGCGGGAAAGCAAGATTTTTTCATTCGGAATAAATATTAAAATCGCTTCGGCCAAAAACAAATAACGAAATGAGTTTTACGGATTGGAAAATAGAAACGATTGACAATATTCTTCCCGAAGAGTTTTATAAGCTTATAGATAAGAATAGAAATCATATTGGAAAAACATTTCCGGTAACGCTAGCTAATTCTGATTCTTTAAAAAAAGCAAAAGATTTTCTCGCACTCAGTGTTGATAAAGAAAAAAACAAGGAAGGCTTTTATTTTTACGCTAGAGATACCAAAACCACTGATTTGATTGGCTATTTATGCATCAAAACTATAGATTACCGCATTTCAAAATGTGAGTTAGGGTATTTTGCTGATGAGAATGTTCAGGGAAAAGGAATCACATCAAAAATGGTTTCACACGCACTTGACTTTTGTTTCAACGAATTAAAAATGAACAAGGTTTTTATCTGCACCTCAGAAATTAATACTGCTAGTCAGCGAATTGCATTAAAATACAATTTTAAACAAGAAGGAATTTTACGCGACGAATTTAGAAATGGTGATGGCGAATTGCAAAACACTGTTTATTTCGGATTGCTTAAATCAGAATACAATCAACATGAAGGATAAATTAGCATTTAATAGGGTATCAGTGCTTGTTTTTCAAGGCTTTCCAATAATGAGATTTTTGTTTAAAATCATTTTTTTTGGATTTTACTATTACTGTCTTTTTACTTTAGTAAAATTTTATTTCTTTTCAAATAATGCAAACATGACAACCAGTCAAGCCTGTGCTGCTGGCTACATGACTTTTATTTATCCGATATTTATAATTATAGTTACGATATTATATCTGGTTTCCATTTCAGTTTATTCAAAAAATATTCAATATAAAAGTTCATATTATAAATTAGTATTATACCCTCTTATCTTATTGATTGTATCCATTTATTTAAATACTATCAAAGATCTTTTTTTCTAGAAATCAATTAACATGAAAGATAAATTTTACGCTTACATACAAAATCTACAAGACCAAATCTGCGCGGGATTAGAAGCTGTTGACGGAACAACAAAATTCCGTGAAGATCTTTGGAAACGTCCGGAAGGCGGTGGCGGAAGAACGCGCGTAATTGAAAACGGTTCTGTTTTCGAAAAAGGCGGTGTCAACATTTCTGCCGTTCACGGAAAACTTCCTGAAGCAATGCAAAAGATGTTTGGTGTTGGCGAAGCTGATTTTTTTGCCTGTGGATTGAGTTTGGTTTTACACCCAAAAAACCCAATGGTTCCGACTGTGCATGCCAATTGGCGATATTTTGAAATGTACGACGAATCCGGAAAAGTAATTGAACAATGGTTTGGCGGTGGACAGGATTTAACGCCTTATTATCTGTTTGAGGAAGATGCAACATTGTTTCATCAAGTCTCTAAAACGGCTTGTGACAAGCACAATGAGGAATTTTATCCAAAATATAAAAAACAATGTGATGCTTATTTCTGGAATGCTCACAGAAATGAAGCTCGCGGAATTGGAGGTTTATTCTTTGATTATTGCAAAGCAAATGAGCAAATGTCTATGGAAAATTGGTTCGATTTTGTTTCTGAAGTTGGTAATAGTTTCCTTGATGCGTATGTGCCAATTGTAGAAAGAAGAAAGAATCTGGAATATTCTGCAGAAAACAGAACGTGGCAGGAAATCCGTCGTGGCCGTTATGTAGAGTTTAATCTGGTTCATGACAAAGGCACTTTGTTCGGTTTAAAAACCAACGGAAGAATTGAGAGTATTTTGATGAGTCTGCCTCCGCATGTGCAATGGGTTTACGATCATCATGCAGAAGCAGGAAGCAAAGAAGAGAAATTAGTGAATGTGCTGGAAAATCCAATTGATTGGATTTAAAACACTTAAGCCACATTTGATATTAAAACATAGATTTAATTTGTAATTTAGAGATTATTTAAAAACGTCTATAAATGCTGTTTGTGTTTCAAAAATTAAAATAAATGGATCTAAAACTGATTTACATATCGTTTTTTACAAGCGTTTTCGGGTGTTTTGCCCAGAAAGATTCGCTTCAAAATCCGTATTTTAAATCATATGATGATAAAGTTACCGCTAGTATTTATTATCTGGATACTTCAAATAATTTTCAGATTGGTTTTGATTCAGAAGGACAAAAAAAATACCTTGACCTTAATCCAAATCGAAAAGAACAATTAGGCGTAAGTATCAGCTATAAGTTTGTTGATATTAGTTTTGGTTTTGCACCGAAGTTTTTTGATGTAAACAAAGACAATTCAGACTCTAAATTAGTTAGTTTCAATACTCGCTTTTATTATAAAAAGTGGATGCAATCTTTCACTTTTATCAATCAAAAAGGCTTTTATGCCAGTGAAGAGAACATTTCTGTAGATTTTCCGCGAATGCGAACTACAAAAATTGGAGGAACTACTTCGTATATCTTCAACGATAAATTCTCTTATAAAACATTAGTCAATCAAAATGAATGGCAGACTAAGAGTTCAGGAAGTTTTATTCCGACATTTTCATTTTATTATACCAATTTAAACTTGAACAATGAGCCTAATTCTTCTAACGGAGATATTTACGTTTTTTCGTTAGCACCCTCCTATTTTTATAATTTTGTAATTAACGACAGGATTTTGATTGGAGCGGGAATTGCCTTTGGAGCGGGAATTAATGATATCGATGGCGATACCTCAGCTTTATACGAATTAGATCTAAATTTAAAGCTTGCGTATAATAGAGATCGTTTTTTTGCATTTGCGAGCTTAAACACGCTTAATTTCATTCAGAATGACACCGCAGCGGAAAGACTGAATGATAATATATCAACTGTGAAATTTAGTATTGGTTACCGATTTGATCCGCCAAGTAAAGTCAAAGAGATTTATGAAAAAGTAAATGAGAAAACCGGGCTTTAAAAGTTTTAAAATTAGTAGTTATTAGTTACGAGCTGAATGCTCACACTCAAACAGTATTTATAGTAAATAAAATTATTATTATGGAAAATAGAGAGAGATACATAGCACAATTACATCGTATGCATTCCGGAAAAGGATTTATCGCTGCCTTAGATCAAAGCGGAGGTAGTACGCCAAAGGCTTTAGCGCAATATGGCGTTTTGGAAACAAGCTTTACAAATGACGAGGAAATGTACACTCTTGTACATGAAATGAGAACTCGAATTATTAAGAGTGCTGCGTTTGATAGTAAATATATTCTGGGAGCTATTTTATTTGAAAATACGATGGACCGCAAAATTGAAGGACAATGGACTGCTGACTATTTGTGGGAGAAGAAAAATATAGTTCCTTTTTTAAAGGTTGATAAAGGACTTGCTGATCTTGCCAATGGTGTGCAATTGATGAAGCCAATTTCGAATCTAGATGAATTATTGACCCGAGCGGTAGAACGAAATGTTTTTGGAACTAAGATGCGTTCGGTTATTAAAGAAGCGAATAGTACAGGAATTCGCGAAGTAGTTGAACAGCAATTTGAAGTTGGTAAACAAATCTTTGCAAAAGGACTAATTCCAATAATTGAACCTGAAGTTGATATTTACAGCGCAGATAAGGAAAAATCAGAGGAAATTCTGAAAGAAGAAATCAAGAAACAACTTAGTTTACTGGATAAAAATGTAAAAGTGATGCTGAAACTGTCCATTCCAACAGTGAATGACTTTTATAGTGAACTAATGTCTGATCCGCATGTTGTGCGTGTTGTGGCATTGTCTGGCGGTTACGGCCAAGAAGAAGCCAATCAAAAACTATCTCAGAATCACGGATTAATTGCCAGTTTTTCAAGAGCATTATCTGAAGGACTTTCTGCCAGTCAATCTGAAGAGGATTTTAATACTAAACTAGATACAACAATTAAAGGGATTTATGAAGCTTCAATTACATAGTTTAGTCGAAAGATTAAAGTCGAAAAGTCGAAAGTATATATCATCAATTAATAAAAATAAGATTGCAGAAAATCTAAAATCTGCATTCTAAAATCTAAAATTTAAAACAATGTTCCCATTACAAAGAAACCGTCGTTTAAGAACCAATGAATCTATTCGTTCTTTAGTTCGAGAAACCAGTTTAAGTCCACAGGATTTTATGCTTCCGATGTTTGTGGCCGAAGGAAAAGATGTAAAAGTTGCCATTCCGTCGATGCCTGGAATTTATCGTCATTCGTTAGACAATACGATTAGAGAAGTTAAAGAAGCTTGGGATTTAGGAATAAAAGCGGTAAACATTTATGTAAAAGTAAGCGAAAATCTAAAAGACAATAAAGGCGTTGAAGCCTGGAATAAAAACGGATTGATGCAGCAAACCATTCGTGCTATCAAAGATGCTGTTCCCGAAATGATTGTTATGCCGGATGTAGCGCTGGATCCGTATTCGATTTATGGTCATGACGGAATTATAGAAAACGGTCAATTGGTAAACGACGCAACTGTCGATGCTTTAACCCGAATGAGTTTAAGCCATGCTGAGGCTGGAGCCGATTTCGTTGCACCAAGCGATATGATGGACGGAAGGGTTTTGGCGATTAGAAAAGCATTAGAAGAAAACGGACATCATAATGTTGGGATCATGAGTTACAGCGCCAAATATGCTTCTGCATTTTACGGACCGTTTCGTGATGCATTAGATTCTGCTCCGGTAGATTCTCAAAATATTCCGAAAGATAAAAAGACCTATCAAATGGATTATGCCAACCGAATTGAAGGAATTCGCGAAGCATTATTAGATGTTGAAGAAGGTGCAGATATCGTAATGGTAAAACCGGGAATGGCGTATTTGGACATTGTTCGTGAGGTAAAAAATGCCGTTCATGTGCCGGTTGCTGTTTACCAGGTATCTGGTGAGTACGCTATGGTAAAGGCCGCAGCCGAAAGAGGATGGCTTGATCACGATAAAATTATGATAGAGCAACTATATTGCATTAAGCGTGCAGGTGCCAGTATTATCTCAACTTACTTCGCAAAAGAAGCAGCTGTAATTTTAAATAGATAAAATGAAAAAAGTATTATTCTTATCAGCCGTTTTAGCGTTTGCATCTTGTAAAAAAGAAGCAACTGAGAATGTTCAGCCCACGACAGAAACTTATTCAGAAGGAGAATCGGCGGAAGCCAAAACACCGGAAGCTTTAGGAAAAGATATTTTTGAAGGAAAAGGTAATTGTATTTCCTGTCATCAGGTTGATCAAAAAGTAATTGGTCCAAGTATTCAGGAAATTGCTAAAATATATAAAGATAAAAAGGGCGATATCGTTACATTCCTTAAAGGAAATGCAGAACCAATTGTAGATCCGAGTCAGTTTCCGGTAATGAAAACAAACATTCCGATTACGCAGGCAATGTCAGACGAAGAACTGAAAGGTCTTGAAGCTTACATCTACAGTAACTTGAAGTAAATTAATATAACTTGAAGTAAATCAAAATTATATAAAACAAAATGGCGCTAAATTAGCGCCATTTTTTATAGATTATCTTACCAGATTTTTACTCTCTTGTCTGGTTCAACATACATAGGATCTCCTTTTTTGATTCCGAATGCCTGATAAAAAGCTTCAACATTCTGAATTGGAACATACGCTCTGTACATTCCCGGTGAATGCGGATCTGTTTTTACCTGATTTTTAATTGCTTCATCTCTCGATTTTGTTCTCCAAACCGTAGCCCATGAAATAAAGAAACGTTGTTCTGGTGTAAAACCATCGATTAATCCCGGATTACCATTTTTCTTTAAATACAATTGCAAACCATCATAAGCAGCATTTATACCACCAAGATCTCCAATATTTTCCCCTAAAGTAAATTTACCATCAACGTGAATTCCCGGTAAAGGTTCTAGAGCACTGTATTGATCTGCAAGAGCAGTTCCTAATGCCGTAAATTGTTTCAAATCCTCAGCTGTCCACCAGTCAACAAGATTTCCATCTGCATTGTAGCGTGCGCCTGAGTCATCAAATCCATGTGAAATTTCATGACCAATTACAGCTCCGATTCCACCATAATTAACTGCTTCATCAGCCTGATAATTGTAAAATGGCGGTTGTAAGATCGCTGCCGGGAAAACAATTTCGTTATACGATGGATTGTAATACGCATTTACCGTTTGTGGCGACATTCCCCACTCTGTTTTGTCAACCGGTTTATTTAGTTTTTCCAAATCTTTATTGAAATTCCATCTTGCAAGGTTCTTAGTATTTTCAAAATAACTTCCACCATCAGCAACACTTTTAATATCAAGAGCCGAATAATCTTTCCACTTATCAGGATATCCAACTTTAATGGTGATTTTATCTAATTTTTCAATGGCTTTCTTTTTTGTCGCGTCAGACATCCATGTCAAATTATTGATACGGTTTTGATACGCCAAAATCACATTATGAATC
Organism: Flavobacterium chryseum; assembly: GCF_004362015.1. Lineage (GTDB taxonomy): Bacteria > Bacteroidota > Bacteroidia > Flavobacteriales > Flavobacteriaceae > Flavobacterium. Next base: position 446,984 of record NZ_SNWW01000001.1, on the reverse strand, counting down.
ATATCAACTGCTTTGGTTTTTGCTTCAGCAGGAAATACTTTCTCCACATACAATTTACCAAGTGCTTCTCCAATACTACGATTAACTACCAGTAACGCTTTTTCTTCACGAGGAAGTTGCTTAATCGCTCCTCTTAATGTTTTACTGTAAAAGTCAAAATTTGCTGTTTCAATTTCTGTCGTTAATTGTGAAGCCGCAGAATTTAATAAATCCCATTTCAGGTATTCTTTCCACTGCCCTACTTTGTTTTCAGTAAAAACAGTTTGTAAAGCTTTCATATATCTTGGTTCTGTTACAACAACAGAATCTAATTTAGCCAAACCAATTGCTGTGAAATAAGTATTCCATTTAATCGCCGGAGTTAGCTTTTGAAGATCTGCTATCGACATAGGATTGTATTGCAAACGGCTGTCTCTGCTTTCTACACGATCTAATCGTGGAGATGACAAAGAAGTTTCAAAGGCTACTATCTCAGTTGCACTTTGTTTTGCTTTTTCTAGTGATTCTCCAATAAACTGCAGCATTTTTGCAACGTGAAGTTCGTATTTAGCACGTTTTTCTTTAGAATCTTTATCTTCAGAGGTGTAATAATCCTTATCCGGCAATCCTAAACCGCTTACACTTAAGCTTACAGAATTCTTTGAACTGTTTTTTTCATCTGCACCAATATAAATGCTGAAAAATCCTGAACCTCCTTCACGTTCCATTTCGGCTAAATACTTTTGAAGATCAGATACATTTTTGATAGCATCAATCTTTTTTAGATAAGGTTTCAATTGTTCGATTCCTCTTTTGTTTCTTCCAACAGTATCTAAAACGGCACTAAACAAATTTACAGCTTTGCCCTGATCCGTGTTCGATAAATACTTTGGGTTTTTTGAAGCTTCCTTCAAAATTGCCATTGCATCTTTATCTGTTTTTTTAATCAATTCATTAAAACTTCCCCACGTTGTACGATCGCTTGGGATTTCAGTTTTATCTAACCAGGTTCCGTTTACATATCGGAAAAAATCCTGGCCCGGGCCAATTTTGGTATTCATGTACGAAACATTAATCCCCGGTTCTTTTGAAGTTACATCTTGAGCGTTTACTGCCGTTAATGAAAACAATGCAGAAAAAACACAAAACATAGGTTTACTAAGCTGTTTTTTCATTTTACTATATTCTTTGAGTGTAAATACAAACATATCGCAATTATCTTAAACTTCATGTTAAAATTATACAATAATCACAGCCTGATCCTTTATCACAAATTCTAATAGGAATCAGCAAAAAAATTCATGAATAAATGAGATGATTTTATGTTCTAATTGAAATAGTTTTTGGAATATTTGTTAAAAGAATTAAATCAAAATGAGAGCGAAAATTCAAACTGCATTTTCAGGAAAAGTTGAAGCCATCGGATTACCGATTTTGGCCGTATGCTGGGTAAGTTTTTTTTGGGGAACAACCTGGCTGGCTTCAAAAGAAGGAGTGCGACATATGCCTGCTCTTCAATTGGCAACCATTCGTCAGTTTATAGGCGGAATACTGTATGTTGGTTATTTTTTAATCAAAAAAGAACCTTGGCCAAAAGGCAAACAATGGCGAACTATTCTGGTTTTGGCTATTTTGAATTTTGTTTTGAGTAATGGTTTAAGTACTTGGGGCGTAAAATATATCAGTAGCGGATTGGGTGCCATCATCAGTGCCATTTTCCCAATTTGGATTATTGTGATCAACTTTTTTAATGGCGAACGAATTGCAAAATTGGCTATAACAGGAATTTTAATTTGCTTTGGAGGAATTTGCATCATTTTCATGGATCACTTAGGCGATTTTTTCAAACCTGATTTTCAAGTTGGAATTATCTTAACTGTTGCTTCAACCATTACATGGGCTTTCGGAATTCTACATACCAAGAAAAAGGCAGCCAGTTTCAATCCGTACTTTAGTTTAGGACTGCAAATGTTTATTTCGAGTTTTATTCTTTTTGCAGTAACTGAAGCGGCAGGAGTTAATATTCCGTTGAGCGAAATCCCATCAACATCCTGGTGGGCGATTGGTTATTTAGTAATTATTGGCTCGGTATTAACTTTTATTGCTTTTATATATTCTTTACAACATCTTCCAACAGAAATTAGCAGTATTTATGTTTACATTAATCCTATAGTTGCAATGATTTTAGGCGCTCTAATTTTCGGAGAAATACTAACTCATGCAATCCTAATTGGGGTTTTAGTTACTTTGGCAGGATTATATTTGGTCAATAAATCGATTCGAAAACCTAAAGTTTAGACGATATAAATAAATTCGCCACGAATTACACGAATTTTCACTAATTAATGTTTAATGTAAATTGATTCGTGAAAATTCGTGTAATTCGTGGCAAACTATTCAGCCTGTTAAAAAGCGTTATTATTAAGGATTTTAAAAACCTCTTTTCGTATTTTTGCACCAAATTATTTTTATGAAATCGTTCCTTTACAAATACCGTAAATTCTTTATTGTTTTAATTTTATTTTCGGTTGTCACTATATCCCTATTTTATTCGGCTTTGAAGCCACAAAAAACGTTGCCAATTTATAATCCTGCTGATGTAAATCCAGAATTGGTCGACAGTACTGTTCAATACAAAAGCAAATACCACACCATTGCTGATTTTTCTTTTGTAAACCAAAACGGCGATACCATTACTCAAAAAAATTACGAAGGCAAGATTTATGTTGCCGACTTTTTCTTTACAACCTGCGGATCAATCTGCCCGAAAATGTCAACAAATCTATCCGAAGTGCAAAAAGCAGTTTTAAAAAACCCTAAAGTAATGTTGCTTTCCCATACGGTTTTTCCAGAGGTCGATAGTGTTTCGGTTTTAAAAGCTTATGCTGTAAAATATGGCGTTGTCGACAGCAAATGGAATTTGGTTACCGGAGACAAAAAAGACATTTACACCATGGCAAGAAAATCATATTTAGCTGTAAAGCTTGGCCGACCTGACCAATTATACGATATGGTTCATACAGAGAATTTTGTTTTGGTTGATCAGAAACGTCGCGTTCGCGGATTTTATGATGGAACAAACAAAGATGAAATTAAACGTCTCTTAGAAGATATCGATTTCTTATGTCAGGAATAGCGCCCTTTATTTTAGAAAGATTTAGCATATTCAAAAGTTTTAAATGCCTTGCAATAAAGAATTATTGTCTACTTTTGTAATCTAAATTCAATCTAAATAAGCTTGCAAAATACAATCTATACACTGAAAAAAGGCGAGAAGGCCATTATCAAAGATTTTGACATCGATCTTATTCCTCTAAAATTATTAGAAATGGGTTGTTTGCCGGGCAACTTAGTAGAATTACTTCAGATTGCTCCTTTTGGAGATCCATTATATTTGGACATTAATGGCTCGCATGTTGCGATTCGTGTAGAAACTGCTCGTGAAATTGAAGTTGAACTTATCAAAACCAATTTGTAATGAGCATTCAAAATATTAATGTTGCGCTTATCGGAAATCCGAATACCGGAAAAACTTCTGTTTTCAATCAACTTACAGGATTAAATCAGCAAGTTGGAAATTATCCCGGAATTACGGTTGAGAAAAAAATCGGGTTTTGTAAATTACCTCATAACATAAAAGCCAACATTCTCGATTTACCGGGAACGTACAGTTTGAATGCCAGTTCAATAGACGAAAGTGTTGTCATTGAACTTTTACTGAACAAAAACGACAAATTATATCCAGATGTCGCTGTAGTAGTAACAGATGTTGAAAATCTGAAACGAAATTTACTGATTTACACTCAAATAAAAGATCTTGAAATTCCGACGATTTTGGTCATCAATATGTCAGATCGCATGGAAAGAAAGGGAATTACTCTGAATATTCCGTTTTTAGAAGAAAAACTAAAAACCAAAATTGCCTTAGTCAGTTCACGCAAAGGTTTAGGAATTGATGAATTAAAAGAGTTAATTGTTTCTTATAAAACCATTCCGCATGAACCTTGTTTAAACGCTTCGGTTATTGATGCTGAGTATTTTAAAAATTTACAGCATGCTTTTCCAAATCAATTATTATATAAATTGTGGTTGGTTATTACCCAGGATGTCAACTTTCTAAATTTAGACCGTAATGAAATCCGAAGCAGTTTTACCAAATCACACTCCGAACTAAAACGCTTACAGCAAAAGGAAACCATCAAAAGATATCAGTTTATAAATGATATTCTGAAAGAAGGTTTACAAGTTGATGCCACAATGGCAAATGATATCAGAGCCAAACTAGATCGTGTTTTAACGCATAAATTTTGGGGCTATGTAATTTTCCTTGCCATCTTATTTATAATTTTCCAATCTATTTTTAGTTGGTCAACAATTCCAATGGATTTCATTGACAGCACTTTTGCTTCTTTAAGCAGTTGGGTTTCAAAAAAACTACCAAGCGGAATTCTGACCGATTTACTTTCACAAGGAATTGTGCCCGGTATCGGCGGTGTTATTATTTTTATTCCGCAAATTGCTTTTTTGTTTCTTTTTATTTCCATTTTGGAAGAAAGTGGTTATATGAGCCGTGTTGTTTTTTTAATGGATAAAATAATGCGCAAGTTTGGTCTCTCCGGAAAAAGCGTTGTGCCTTTAATTTCTGGAACTGCGTGTGCGATTCCGGCGATTATGGCAACCCGAAATATCGAAAACTGGAAAGAACGCCTTATTACGATCTTGGTAACGCCATTCACGACTTGTTCTGCAAGATTGCCAGTTTATACGATTATTATTTCATTGGTTATACCAGACGAACGTTTGTTTGGTTTTCTTAATATGCAGGGATTAGCTTTGATGATACTGTATTTATTAGGTTTTGGAACTGCAATTCTTTCGGCTTATATCTTAAACAAAATATTGAAATTCAACTCAAAAACCTATTTTGTTGTTGAAATGCCAAGTTATAAATTACCACTTTTTAAGAATGTGGGAATTAATGTTGTCGAAAAAACAAAGGCTTTCGTTGTTGGAGCAGGTAAAATTATATTGGCGATCTCTGTTATTTTATGGTTTTTGGCTTCATACGGACCCGGAAAAGATTTTAACGAGGCTGAAACTATTGTAAAAGAAAAATTCGCTGATACTACACTTGATAAAATTGAATTTGAAAACGAAGTTGCTTCTCAAAAACTAGAGAATTCCTATATCGGAATTATGGGTAAAGCTATTGAACCCGCTATTCATCCTTTAGGTTACGATTGGAAAATTGGTATCGCCATTATCAGTTCGTTTGCTGCGCGTGAGGTTTTTGTGGGAACTCTTGCCACGATTTACAGCGTTGGAAGCAGTGATAACGAAGCAACTATAAAAAGCAAAATGCAGGAAGAAATAAATCCTGAAACAGGAAAGAAGATCTTTAATTTTGCTTCAGGAATATCATTATTGCTTTTCTACGCTTTTGCGATGCAATGCGCTAGTACATTAGCGATTACCAAAAAAGAAACCAATTCATGGAAATGGCCTGCGATGCAGCTTTTCTTAATGAGCGGTTTGGCTTATTTCGTAGCGCTTTTAGCGTATCAACTTTTAAAATAAACGGCCATGATACAAGAAATTATTGCCTTTGGAATATTACTTATTGCTGTTGCTTTCTTAATCAAAAAATTCTTTTGGAAATCTAAAAAGCAAAAAGATTGTGGTGACGGAAACTGTGGATGTTCTTAAGAAAAGGTTCAAAGTTACTAAGGTGCTGAGGTTTTTTTTCTACTATAAAAGCGCTGGATTCGCAAAGGTTTTTTACGTACTATTTGTCAGACTGAGCGATCCCGAAACTTCGGGAGAAGTGCGCAAAGTTGTTGAAGAATATGTTCAACCCGACAAATCCCATTATCTGTTTTTATTGCCTTTAAAGATGTTTTTTGTCTTATTTTAATACAAATAAAACATATCGTGCCTTCGTCTATTTTTATTCTCTCTTAAATTTGATAACTTAAATTATTAAATATGAAAGAGTTAGAAAAAACAGAAATAATTCGGGACAATCTTGTTTCAAGATTATTATGGTTTACCTTAGGTTTCATATGCGCCATTGCTCTATCGTATTTTTTCCTGAGACATCATTAAAACTGCATCTGCAATAGCAGAAAAACTACTTCACTCCTTCCCACTCGGCATAAAACTGTGCAAGAAACATTTCCATAAAGCGATGTCTTTCGGCAGCAATCTGCCTTCCGGTTTCGGTATTCATTTTATCTTTTAAGAGTAAAAGCTTTTCGTAAAAATGATTTATTGTTGGTGCATTGTTCTTTTTGTATTCTTCTTTGCTCATATTAGTTATTGGCGCAATTTCAGGATCATATAAGGATCTATTTTTAAATCCTCCATAATTGAATGCTCTTGCTACTCCAATTGCACCAATTGCATCTAAGCGATCTGCATCCTGAACGATATTCAATTCTACTGACGAGAACTTCTTTTCGAAATTTCCACCTTTATAAGATATGTTTTCGATGATATTTACCACATGCTGAATAATGTCTTCAGCAACCTTTTCAGATTCAAGAAACAAACGTGCTGTTTTGGGTCCGATAGTTTCATCTCCGTTATGAAATTTGCTGTCGGCAATATCATGAAGCAATGCCCCTAACTGAACAACAACTAAATTACAATTTGTTCCTTTTGCAATTAAAAGTGCATTTTTATATACACGTTCGATATGAAACCAATCGTGTCCGCCTTCGGCATCATTTAGTTTTTCTTTTACGAAAGCAATTGTTTTGTTTATTAAATCTGAATTATTCATTTTGGTTTTGTTTGATTTGAGGGAATTCTAATGTTTTGGTTTCACGCAGATAACGCGGATTTAAGCAGATTTACACTGATCGTTTTCTTTTAAATAAAAATGTTGATTGTCAAAGTTTTTAAACCTCAACAATCAACAAATATATTTATAAATGTCAATATCAAAAATCAATTAAAATATCAATCTGAAATCTACATTCTAAAATCTAAAATCTAAAATTATTACAATCTAGCCGGCTCTACCCATTTAAAGATATGTGATTCTTGTGGAATTACGATTCTCTCTGAGATTCTGGCCATACGTGAAGGCAATTTCATTAAATAATCTCGTGCTTTTTCGGCTTCATCTGTAAGGTTCGAAATTTTATCAATTTCCCACTTATCGATTAATTTTTGCATGATTTCTACGTAATCTGTTGCGGTGTAAACACCAATACGTTGTGCAGAGTCTGAAAATTGTTCAAAAGCAGTACTTATCTTTTGTCCTGATTCTCTTAAGAAATGTGCCGGCATAACGATTTTTTGTTTCATCATGTACTGAAACGCCAACATCATTTCACTCGGATCTACTGCAAAAATACGGGTTACAAATTCGCTATACGCATGGTGATGACGCATTTCGTCACCAGCAATCATTTTACACATCTTAGACAACTTGTTATCTCCAAATTTCTTAGCGATTTGTGCAACTCTGTTATGAGATACATATGTTGCTAATTCCTGAAAACTCGTATATACAAAGTTTTTATATGGGTCAGATCCAGTTCCAATATCAAAACCGTCGTTGATTAAATGCTGCGTTGTCATTTCGATTTCGCGCATATTTACACGACCAGACAAATACAAGTATTTATTTAGTAAGTCACCGTGGCGATTTTCTTCTCCAGTCCATTGTCTGATCCATTTAGACCATCCATTACCGCCATTTTCAATCTGGTCTATACCTTCCACATCCATTAACCACGACTCGTATGTTGGTAAAGCTTCCTCGGTGATCGTGTCACCTACAAGCGTTACCCAGAAATCGTATGGCAATTCTTTAGCAATTTCACGTAATTCTCTAACCTCCTCAAAGAAATTATCTCCTTCAGAATTAGGCAGAAAATCTGACGGCTGCCAAATTTTTTCTACTGGAATTAAATACTGTTCTACAAAGCTATCCACGTTTTTTTCCAAAAACTGCATCACTTCTAATCTAATGTTTTTTATAGACATTACTTATTTTAGATTTGGGATTTAAGTTTTAGTTTTTTACTAAAAACAAAAATCTATTTATACTCGTTTACTCCTTCTATAACTGTTTTTTCCGTTATTGCCATTAGTTCTGCAAAATCATAATCTTTTACAGCTAAAGCTTTATGTACGGTAAAACTAAGATGATTTCCTAAACCAACCGGAAACATTCCATAACGAACCATTTTCCATGAATTGTTTATGCTTACCGGAACTACATATGCTGATGGCGCATATTTACATAAAATTTTCAAACCGCTTTGGGCAAACTCTTTTGGTTTTCCGGTTTTGCTTCGGGTGCCTTCGGGGAAAATCACAGCAGATCTTTTATACTTTTCAATATATTCAGATAATCCCTTGATTACGGGAATTGCTTGTTTTGGATCTTTACGGTCAATTAGTACAGATCCTCCGTGGCGTAAATTAAACGATACACTCGGGATTCCACTACCTAACTCTTTCTTACTTACAAATTTACAATGAAAACGTCTAAAGTACCAAATCATTGCTATGATATCGTACATGCTTTGGTGATTTGATACAAAAATTAACGGAACACCAGTAGGAATTGTCTCTCTGTTTTCAATTTTATAGGTTGTTCCAACTAAATTGGTACATCTTAAAAGAAAAAAATTCAGATAATCAACGCTCTTTTTATGCGCCTGATAACCAAAAACATTTAGGCAAATCCATTGTATTGGATGAAAAACCAACAAACATAAACTAAAACATAAATAGTAAATTACGGATATGGGATACGAAATTATCTTTTGCATGCTCAAAAAAATTAAAGGCCAAAAGTAATAAAATATATTTTTAGCGGTATTAAAATTAAAAACAATAACCGTTTTTAGGGTTTAATTGTACCTTTGCCTTATAAAATTGCAACTTTTTTCTGAATTAATGAACTTCACTTACCCAAAAAACGAACATTTAAAAAGCAAAACCACGATTGGATTACTATTTTCTGAAGGAAAATCGGTTTCAAAGTATCCTTTACGTCTGGTTTATCGTTTGGCAGAACCTAATTCAGAAGAGAACATCACCAAGATTGGGGTTTCGGTTTCTAAAAAATATTTTAAAAAAGCCGTTGACCGTAATTACTTTAAACGTGTTTTGAGAGAAACTTACAGATTGAATAAACATTTGCTTTTAGACAATTTGCAAGAACCTTATTCTATTATGTTTTTTTATCAAACGAAGGACCGCTTAACTTACGAAGAAATCAATACTAAGACGATTCAGTTGTTTGAAAAGTTTCTACAACAAGTAAACAAACGCGAGGATTCTGAAACCAAAATTGAGTTGTAAATCTCAAAAGGGAACTTTATTTATCAAATTAGATTAGAAATTATAAAAAAATTGTAGTTTTAGCTCTAAAATGAAATTTTATGAGAGATATTTTCTTTTTGTTTCTAATTTTTGTCGGTCTTACAAGCTGTAGTAAAAGCCATGAAGAGCCTTTAAATGAAATAGCAATTAGTGCTGTTAAGCTTCCTGCTAAAAGTGAATCGAATGCCAATGCAGTATATGATAAAGCTCTGCCGCCAGAAATTCAGAAGAAAATAATAAAAGAAGCTTCTCTTCGTTTTGAAACAAATGATCTGGAAAGTACTTTCAATCAAATTGAAACTGCGATTAAAGCAAATAAAGGAACTGTACAAAATGATTCTGAAGGAAAGGATGACAATAGTGTTTACAGAAATCTAACCATTCGCGTTCCAAGTCAAAATTTTGACGCATTTATAAGTTCTGTTTCCAAAGGAATTTCTTATTTTGATCGTAAAGACATTTCTTCTGAAGATGTTACTGAAGAATATATTGATCTAAATTCGAGATTAAATACAAAACGCAAACTTGAAGCGCGTTATATAGAAATATTAAAAAAAGCCAACAAAATAAGCGAAATTCTAGAAATTGAAAAGCAAATTTCTATTATAAGAGAAGAGATTGAGGCTAAAGAAGGACGCTTAAAATATTTAGAAAGCCGTGTTTCTGAAAGCACAATTTCGATCGAATTTTATAAAACAATCGCGCAAAAAGAAGGCGTTAAAATTTCATTTGGTTCCAAAATCTGGACAGCTATTAAATCTGGTTTTTTTAGCCTATCAGAGTTTTTAATATCCATTATAAGTATTTGGCCATTTATAATACTGTTTTTTATACTCGCCTATTTTATTAGAAAAAGATTTAAAAGAAAAAAAATATAGTCATGTATCCTTATTTCAAAAAGAAGTTCATCATACCAACCGTTGCGGCGGCATTTTTATTTATTGGAACCAGTTTCAAAGACGATTTCTTTGAGATTGCCAAACAAATAGAAATCTTCACTACACTATTTAAAGCTGTTAATACTAATTATGTCGACGAAACAAATCCGGGTGATTTGATGGATAAAGCGATTAAAAGTATGTTGGGAAGTTTAGATCCGTACACGGTTTATTTTAATGAACAGGATGTGGTGAACTTCAAAATCAACAATACGGGTGAATATACCGGAATTGGTGCTATGATCGCCAGAAAGAAAGATCGTTTAATTGTTCGCGAACCTTATAAAAATTATCCGGCAGACAAAGCGGGATTGAAAGCGGGCGATGAAATTATTCAGATTGGAGATGTATTAATTGCTGATTTTAAAGATGATGCTTCGCAATTATTAAAAGGAACTAAAAACACTAAGATTACGATAAAATACCTTCGTCAGGGAAAAACTTTAACGACAGTGCTTGTCTTAGATGAGGTTGATATTAAATCGGTTCCGTTTTACGGAAAAATCGATGACAAAACGGGTTACATTGTTTTGGCACATTTTAGTAGAAAAGCTGCTGCTGAAGTTAAGGAAGCTCTTGAAAAACTAAAAGCTGATGGCGCAAAACAGATTGTTCTTGATTTGAGAGGAAATCCTGGTGGTTTGCTTAATGAAGCAATTGACATTTGTAATTTATTTGTTCCCAAGAATGAAGTTATTGTAACTACAAAATCAAGAATTGAAAAACATAACAATATTTATAAAACTCAAAATCAACCAATTGATACTGAAATTCCGTTGGCTATTTTAGTAAATGGAAGAAGTGCTTCGGCATCAGAAATTGTTTCGGGAGCTTTGCAGGATTTAGATCGTGCAGTGGTTTTAGGAAGCCGTAGTTTTGGTAAAGGTTTGGTACAACGTTCTGTTGACCTGACTTACGGAACACAATTGAAAGTCACTATTTCCAGATATTATACGCCTTCCGGGCGTTGCATTCAGGCGTTGGATTATGCACATAAAGACAAAAACGGAGTTGCTTTAAAAACGGATGCTAAAAACTTTAATGCTTTTAAAACCAGAAAAGGCAGAACGGTTTATGATGGTGGGGGTGTTTTACCGGATATTGAATTGGAAGAAGCAAAAATGAGTCCGATAACAACCGCGCTTTTAAAAAATGACGGTATATTTGATTATGCAACAACGTATTATTATAAAAACCCAGGTTTAGGCGATAAAATCCCAACGATATCTGATGCGGATTATGCCAGTTTTAAACAATATCTGAAAGCGAACAAAATTAGTTTTGATACTGAAACTGAAGTTGCGCTGAAAAACACTTTGGCGGCAGCCAAAAACGAAAAAATAGACGAAACGATCGCACCGGAATATCAGCAGTTACTCAATGCTCTTGAAAAAAGTGAAACTACTTTACTGGACAAAAACCAAAAGGAGATTAAAAACTTAATTCAGGAAGAACTAATCAAAAGATACCAATACCAGGAAGGTTTGTATCAATTTCACATTAAAAACAATTCAGAAATTAAAAAGGCAGTGAACGTTTTAAATAATCAAACTGAGTATAAAACGATTTTAAAAATGTAGAAAAAATGAAGATTGGTAAAGTCTTCAATTTGAAATCAGAGGGCATGTTCGCTTACTCCTGAAATCTATAGTGACGGAATTGACAAAGAAACCAAAGAAAGAACGCTTTCCTGGAACCGTGCCAAAACCGTTTTTAAGTATTTGATGTCTAAAAAAATCGCAAACAACCGAATGACTTTTCAGGGTTGTGGAAATAAATATCCATTAGGAAAGGGCGACAATTATGACCGACGTGTTGAGTTTATGATTACAAAACTTTGACTAACTGCGCTGCATTTCAATATGCGGAATATCATCTTCTAAATACATTTCACTTGTTTGCACAAATCCGTGGCTTTCATAGAATTTCTTTAAGTACAATTGAGCACCTATTGTAATCTCCTCTTTTCCGAAATTTGATTTAATTCCTGCAATTGCTTCACGCATTAAATCATGCCCCCATTTTTTATCGCGATAATTGGCATCTACAACAACTCTTCCGATAGAAGTATTATCGAAACTAATTCCTGCATCAAATAAACGGGCGTAGGCGACAATTTTGCCATCGTATTCACCAATCAGGTGAAGTGCTTTCTTGTCTTTACCGTCAAGGTCTAAATAAACGCAATTTTGCTCTAGTACAAAGATCTCACTTCTTACTTTAAGTAAATCATACAACTCATGAACTGTTAGTGCCTCAAAAGGCTTTATTTTCCATTTTAATTCCATTCTGTAATATTTGAAAAGATCAATTTATTTAAAAAGCTAAATTAAATCAAATTTACAATTGTTTTAAAAAAGATTTATAAACAGAAATCCCGATTACCACATTTAGTAATCGGGATTATTATTTTGATGCAACTGTTTCTATTTCTTCTTCATTATAATTTCCATGCTTTTATATTCTTCTCCATTCTTCACATCGAACATTTCTATTTTTCTCGTTTTCTCATCCACAATAGTATAGACTTCTCTGTAAGGTGTTTTTTTACCGTTTAACGGATTTATCATATCGCCTTTAAATTCAGTGCTTTTTGTTTTTTCATCATACTTACCAACAGCAACTAGCATACCGGTTCCCATATTATCGATAAAAGTAGTGGTGTATTCTTTGCTGGCATTATTGTAAGCGAGTGTACTTTTACCTTCAAATAATTGCCCCATCATTTTTCCCTGATAGTTTGATTCCTGATATCTGCCTCCCAGTATCATCTTGATGTTTGCTGTAGTGGTCGCTTTTTGTGGCTTTCCGTTTGCTTCCGACCAAAAAGTCATTTCGCAGTTCCAGGTACCGGTTTCATCTGCCATCATTTTATGCGGATTTCCAGGAGTTGCATAAGCTGCCCATGCTTTCATTTCTGCTACAGAATCTAAAGGTTCTTCGGCAATTGGTTCTTTAGCTTTAATAGTATCCGTAGCTGTAGTAGTTACTTCTTCTGTTTTTACCTCCTTTTTACAAGATGCAAAACACAATACTAAAATCAATAATGTTACAATAAGTTTTTTCATAATGATCTGATTTAATGTTTTTTGTAAAACAAAAGTAAGAAAAATACGAACGCTATCTTTTATCTACGTTAACTGATTTTATAATTGCTTCTAACTCTAACATTAAGTCACGTTCCTGATTAGATGGCGAGTAACAAAATCCTTCGATTACTAAAATCCTGTTGTAAGCTTCGTCAATAATTGCGTAGTTGATAAAAGGCCCGGTCATGAAATCATTTTTTAATTCCCAGGTGCCTCTGGTTTCAAATGTTTTTCTTCCGTTTAAAATTGTATTTGAAAAATAGGGTGCATAAGCTTCACCGGTTATCATTTGTGTATTTGTTTCCCGGCCTTTTATGTAACGGCCTACAGAATCTCTCATTCTAACAATATTGCCAACAATATCTGAACCGCGTGTTAGCCTTGAAATTGGAATTTGATAAATGAGTAAACTTGTATTTCCGCTTATGATTTCCTTTTTTAGCCACATAAAATTCTTTTTGTGCAGCATGTATTCATAACCAACGGGAATTTGCAAACCGATATGAAATTTGTTTTTTATAACAGCAGGGTTTAATAAGGCTTTGCTGTTATCTTGTTGAATTTTTTGAATCTCGGCATCACGAATCATCTTGATCATTTGTGCCGAATTTAATTCGATGCTGCAAATGATATCGTCAATAGATTTTCCGTAAATGCGAAATGTGTGGTGTGGTAATGCTTTGCTGTGTTTTATTTCGAATTTATCTGTTGCGGCTTTTTTGACTACAATGATACTTCGGCTGTCGGTTACAAAACCTTCAAGCAATTTAGCAGGATATTGATTGATTGTAAATAATGGTTCTTCCTGAGTAAGTCCTAAAACCGGAGAAGCAAATTTATTTCGAATGGTATCGCCCACTTCTCCATACCACAACTGATCGTCGATGATAATAGAAATAGTGTTTGTTTTACCGGATACGGGCTGAGGCTGCGTTTCTTTTTTAAAACACGAAACCAGCAAACACGAAAGTAAAAGGCATAAAAAATGGGTTTTATTCATTTTATTAATTTATGAAATAAAACCCAAATTTAGTTAAGATTTTTTATTATCCGTTTATTTTAAGTTTCATTCCCGGTTTAATATCGGCATCTTGTATGTTATTCCATTTTTTGATATCTGAAATTGTCACTCCAGGATATTTTTTTGAAATACTATATAATGAATCTCCTTTTTTAACGTAATAGTCTTCTGCTATATTTTTAGCCGAAGCTGTTTTTTTCTTAAATGAATCAATAGAAGATGAAGCTACAGCAGTATTGGCTGTGTTTGTTTCTCCATCAAGACGAATCTCTTTACCAACAATTAATGTTTTTCCTAAGCCAAGATTATTTGAAGTTAGGTTGTTCAATTCTTTTAAGTCAGCAATTGAGATATCGAATTTTTTAGAAATGCTTCCTAAATTATCTCCGGCAGCAACTACATATTCTAAACTTTTAGAACCTTTATCGTTGTTGCTTGAAGATGCAACTGCTTCTTCCGGTTGTTTCTTATCAACTTGTGGTGCAACTTTTAATTCTTTTGGATTCTTAACAATTGAATCGTTGTTTGATTTGATTTTTAAAGTTTTTCCAAGAGCGATTGCATTTCCTTTAATGTTGTTCCATTTTTTTAAATCTAAAACAGAAACATCGTATTTATCAGCAATTGTTCCTAAATTATCTCCTTTTCTAACTTTGTAAAACTGCACTTCAGATGCTGCAACTGCATTATTAAGTTGCGCTTTTCCTTTTGGTGAAACTTTTAAAGCTAATTGTTTTGGTAGCCCTTTGTGTTGAGACTGGTAATTTACGTAAGCGTAAATCTTGTCTTCGTTGTTTACAAAAGTGGCAATTTTATCTTTCGGCAAACGCAAAAAGTGTGGTTCGCTTTGGTAAAATGGTACAACGTTTAATTTATATGAAGGATTTAAAAGTTGTATTTGTGATTGTGGCATGTCTAACAAATCAGCGATTTGTTTGAATGACATTTGATTTTTGATTTGAACTGTATCTGTTTCAAAATTCTTTACAAGAGCTCTTTCCGGATTAATTCCGTGTTCTTTATGGAATTCAAAAAGGTACATTGTAGCTAAGAAAGCGGGAACATAACCCTGAGTTTCTTTTGGAAGATGGTTACGGATATCCCAGTATTTTGTTTTTCCGCCAGAACGACGAATTGCTTTGGTAACATTTCCCGGACCTGAATTGTATGAAGCCAATACAAGCTCCCAATCACCAAAAATCTTAAACATTTTGGTCATATATTCTGAACATGCAGCTGTCGCTTTCATAGGATCGCTGCGCTCATCAATATACGAATCGATTTTAAGATTGTATTGTTTTCCGGTTCCGTACATGAATTGCCAAAGACCTGTGGCGCCCATTTGAGAAACTGCTTTAGGGTTTAAAGCAGATTCTACAACGGCTAAATATTTAATTTCTAAAGGAACGTTTTGTTTGGCAAAAGCGTCTTCAAATATTGGGAAATAATATTCTGATAAAGCCATTAATCGGGAGAACGATTTTTTACGATTCTTAAGAAACGACTTTATTACATTTTCTAAACCTTGATTATATTCGATATCAAAAGGCGATTTCTCATTCATAACCTGAAGTCGCTGTTTAAGCAACTCAGTTGGTAATTCTTCATCAACAGAAACATCTGTATTAATGGTTTGAATGTCTTTCGTTAAATCATCGTAGATATCTAAACTTACTAATTCGTTCATCCAAAGACTGTCTACGCGAGTACACATTTTATCTTTTTGGAAGGAATTCTTAACAGAATCTAAATACGATATTTTTAAATCCGCTTTAATCTGTAAATCAGCTTTAGCAACATCTTGTGCAAAACCAATCGTTGATAATAAAACCGAGACTCCTAATGATAGTTTCCTTATAATCATATAACATTTTTTTAAAATTCTATAATTCAAGTTATTACAGACACGTTAGTTTTGCAAACTTAAGCAGTTTATACGTGTTAGTTATCCAAAAAAATGTTAAAAGTGCTTTTTAGTCCAAAATCGCAGCAATTCCAGGTAGTATTTTTCCTTCTAACATTTCAAGCATAGCACCACCTCCGGTAGATACATAGCTTACTTTATTTTCGAATCCGAATTGTTTTACCGCGGCAACAGAATCACCACCTCCAACTAATGAAAAGGCTCCTTTTTCTGTAGCTTCTGCAATATAATCACCTAAAGCGATTGTTCCTTTTGCAAAAGATTCCATTTCAAAAACGCCTAATGGTCCATTCCATAAAATAGTTTTTGACTCTAAAATTACTTTTTTGAAGTTTTCTAAAGATTTAGGACCTGCATCAAGACCTTTCCATCCGTCAGGAATTGCTTTTACATCTACGATTTGAGTATTTGCTGTGTTTGAGAAATCATCTGCAGCTACTACATCAACCGGAATGTGAATCTGAACTCCTTTTTCTTTGGCTAATCTTAAAATTTCAAGTGCTAATTCTTGTTTGTCATCTTCACAAATAGATTCACCAACTTTTCCGCCAAGTGCTTTAACGAAAGTAAAAGTCATTCCACCTCCAATAATCATGTGATCTACTTTATCTAAGATATTTTCGATAACGGTAATTTTTGATGAAACTTTAGAACCTCCAAGAACCGCAGTAACCGGTTTCTCGCTATTTTTAAGTACTTTGTTTAAACTTTCAATTTCTTTTGCCAATAATGTTCCAAAAGTTTTATCGTTTGGAAAAAATTGCGCGATAATAGTTGTTGAAGCGTGTGCTCTGTGTGCAGTTCCGAATGCATCGTTTACATAAATGTCTCCAAGTGAAGCCAATTCTTTTGCAAAAGCAACATCTCCAGCTTCTTCTTCAGCATGAAAACGTAAATTCTCCAATAATAATACTTCTCCCGGTTTTAAGTTTTTAGCAGCGGTTTGAGCTACTTCTCCAACGCAGTTTTCAGCAAACTGAACCGGAACTTCTAAAATCTCTGAAGCTGTTTTAAGAATATGTTTTAATGAATATTTTTCTTCAGCACCTTTTGGTCTTCCTAAATGCGACATTAAGATTACGCTTCCACCTTGCTTTAAAATGGCATCAATAGTTGGTTTAGCTGCTTCAATACGTGTTGCATCAGTTACATTAAAGTTTTCATCCAGTGGCACATTAAAGTCAACACGGATAATAGCTTTTTTATTTTTAAAGTCGAAATCGTTTAAAGTTTTCATTTGATAGTTTTTTTATTTTTTGAAAGAATAACAAATATAGAACTTTTAAAATAGTATTAAATTCAGAAAATATAAAAATAACCTATCTATAACAACGAAAACGTTGTAAACTATGAAATAAAAACAAATTAATGGTGAAAAGATGAAAAATGCCACATTCCCATTAACAATTAAAGCTTACTGTTTCGGTTAACAGTAAGCTTTAATGTAAAGGTTCTTTATTTAGTCGTGAACGGGACTTTGTGTACAAGGACAGTTACTGATTGAACCGAATAAATCTAATCCGATTGTGATCGAGTGCGTGCCGGTATTATAGTTACCCAAGTCGTTAAACATTACCTGATAAGAATATCCGAAGTAAAATTTAGATTTCATGAAACCTAACATTGGTCCAACAGATAATGGTTTTGGAAACTGGTCGTTTAAGAAACGATACGAAACTCCAACCCAATAGTAATCTTCATAGCGATTGTAACGTCTGTACTTAAAGTTAAGATCCGTAGTAGAACGCCCATCACTGGCAAAATATTGGTAATACAAAGATGGTTCATATTCTATACGGCTGTTTTCGCCATCTTTAAAAACAAATCCAGTATACACCTGATAATTTGAAAGCAGGGATGGTTCA
The DNA here is from genome assembly GCF_004362015.1 of Flavobacterium chryseum. Classification (GTDB taxonomy): domain Bacteria; phylum Bacteroidota; class Bacteroidia; order Flavobacteriales; family Flavobacteriaceae; genus Flavobacterium. The sequence continues at coordinate 428,820 of NZ_SNWW01000001.1, read as the reverse complement.
ACTCCTCTATATTTATCTATGTTTTTCTTTAAAACGTTATTTGCATTAAAACTTAAATAAAATGCTTTATTACGATACAAAGCACTAATGTCAAAGTTGTTGTTTGAATTATAACGATTATCGGTAACTGAAGGATCTATATTCGTTGGCGCTCCAGGATTATTGGGGTCATTTGTGAATTTATCAATATCAATTTTAAAAGTATTAAAGTTGTATGAAATACCAAAAGACAAATATTGCTTTGAATAATAATCTAAGATAAGGTGATGTGCAAACGAAACTTTAGCACCGGTTTGTCTTGTGTTTCCGTTACTATCATTATACAACGAGATTCCGACTCCGGAACGATCCAGAATTCTAAAATCAGCATACAGCGATTGGTTATCAGGCGCATCTTTAATTCCTACCCATTGGGTAAGTCCATTTGCCCTAATTCTAAGATTGTCACCAATACCTGCAAAGGCTGGAGAGATAACAAAAGGGTTGTCAGCCAAATACTGCGTAAACACTGGTAGGTTTAACTCTTGGCTGTAACCTGATGTTACAGCCATGAGTACTAAGGATAAAATTAATTTTTTCATTGTAATAATTTTTTTAGATAACATAGTTTGGGGCTCTAATTTGTTATCTGTATAGTGTGAAATGTCCAACAAACTCTCTATCATCTTTCTCGTCATTTAGTTTAAGAACATACCAGTAATCACCTGTTGGCAATTCTTCTCCGTTGTATTTACCATCCCATTTTTGACCTACATGGTACTTAGCAACTACTCTACCGTATCTGTCGAAGATATCGAAGGTAAGGTTTTTGTAAGCTAATGCACCACAACCAGGACCAATTTCGGTATGACCTCCGTTACTACCGTTAGGTGTAAAGTAATTTGGCAGACAGAAGTCGATGAATTTACCTTCAACATCTATAGTTGCCTCACAACCGTTTTGATCTCTAACAGTTACTTTGTAAATACGACTTTCGTAGATTCTGAATTCATTAGATTCTGTAAATGGTCCACCATCGAAGCTGTATAAGTAAGGTTTTTTACCTCCTGCAGCTTGCACTCTGATTATATTAACCTCTGCTTTGCTGCTTACAGTAATATCTGTTAAAGTAAGTTTATCAAATCCTTCGATTATAAATTCTTCAGTTCTCTTCTCACATCCGTTTGTATGTCTTACTAAAATAGTATGCGGACCTGGTGTAAGATCTTTGAATACAGGACCATCAGGATTAATCACTCCAGTATTATCCAGAGAGAAATCAAGATCATCAACGTTATTACTCTTATCAAAAAGAACTGTTGTCGTATTGGTTTCACAACCATATACTGTTTCAGTAGTAGTTGGATCTATTGTTACCGACTCTGGTGTTTCAACAACAAGCTCAAATGGTCCACAACCATAACTATCTGTAAAGTATACTATATGCTTACCTCCTTTTAATCCACTAAATGTGTGGAAAGTACCACCATTAGCAGGGACAAAAGCAGTTTCATTATCGATACGTACAAAATAACCTGGTTTACCACCAAAGATATCAACTCTAAATGAAGCGTTGTTTTCTCCTGCACATAACTCTGGTTGAATCGATGTTGCATCTAAAGTTGCATATAATAAATTACCATTTGCAATTGTGAAATTATATATTCCACCACATAGGTTTTCGTCTTTAACCACAATCTGATAATCACCAGGAGCTAATTTGTCGAAAATAAATTTCGAATCGAATTTATCAAGATCAGGTGAAATCGCATATTGAATATTACCTGTACCACCTGTGGCAGTAATTTCTATAATACCATTGTTTGCTCCGAAACAAGTAACATCTGTTACTTTTGACACAACTGTTACAGGAGTAGCAGGTTCATCTATTACTATTGGACCACTTGTGTAAGTACAATCATGACTATCAACTTTTACATAATATGTACCAATTGGTAAGTTTTCGAATGTTCCGTTAGTCTGAGCTGCACGAACAACGTTATTCGTAGCACCAAGTAATGTATAAACATAATCTCCAAGACCACCAATTGCTTCAGCAAATATTGATGCTGATGCATCTCCCTGACATCTAACTACTGCACCAGATACATCTATGTTAAGATTTAGTGGTACTAGAGGATCAATAGTTCTAATATCTGTAACGAATGCGTTACAACCATTAACATCTCTAACATAATAGCTGTAAGAACCAACAGGAACATCAAATGATGTTGTTGCTGCAAATGTTCCTAATACAATCGCGAAATCTGCAGTTGCACTATACGAGTAAGGTCCGGTTCCGCCTGTTGCAGTTAAAGTAAGTTGCGACAATGTTAGACAAGTTTGTTGTCTTGTTACCGCTAACGTTGCTTTAACCAATGTTGGCTCAGTGATTACAATTTCTGCAGATGAAGTTGCTGTACAGCTAAATCCGTCAGTTACTGTTACTGTATATCTTCCCATTCCTAATCCGTCAAAAACAGGACTAATTTGAGGCCCAACAGTTGTAACAGGGTTGTTTGAAAGTACTGTTAAAGTATATAAGTAATTACTTCCCTGACCACCTGTAGGAGGAGAAACTCTAATTACTCCACTCTTATCTCCAAAACATGACAACATTGTTGCATCTGCCGCAGCAGTAAATGTTATTGGAGTTGGAATAGCTAATGTTACTTGTGTTGATACTGGACATCCTTTACTATCTCTTACATTAACAGTATAAGTACCTGCTCCTAAATTTGTAAATACAGCTGTAGCAGAGTAATCAGCTACTATTGTACTAGGGTTTAATACTAATTGATATTCATAACTAGTATCCCAACCACCTTGTGCAGAAGCATAGATAACTCCATCATTATTACCTGTTTTACAAGTAATATCATCTTTTTCTGCTGTTACAGTTAAAATTGTAGCAGGCTGATCTATACTAAATACAGTTGAAACAGTACATTCAGGACTTGCTACTAATCTAGCAATAACAGAATATTGACCAGCTGCAAGGTTTGAAATTCTCAACGGACCTGCATCAGTTGTTGTACCTGTAATTGTAGCAGTACTTGGTGCCGGGCCTGTAATTGTATAATTGAAAGGTCCTGCATCATTTGTTGGATCTAATTGATTATCAACAAAAGTTAAATCAACGATTCCGTCTGTTGTACCGAAACAAATTTCTTTTACAACTGGTATAGCTTTAATCTCAAATGTATTAGGTTCTGCAACATAATACGCTTTTTGTAAACTACAGCCCGTTGCAGGGTTTGTAACCGTAATTATATAATTTCCTACTGTTAAACCAGTGAAATTACCATTTGTTTTTGTTTGGTTATAAGCATTATCTGTACCAGTAACCGTATAATTCAATAGCGCTGGTGTTCCTCCTGTAGATGTTACTGTTATAGTAATATCTTCATTAGAGATACAAGTGATTGCAACTTTAGCAACATTTATAACATCTAAGCTAATGAATGGTCTAATTGGAGCTGCTATGCTTGTACCTGAACAACCTGCGTCGTCAGTAACTTTTACAGTGTAGTTACCTCCTAAGTAATCCGTTTCAGTATAAACTGTTTGAGGACCACTTTGAACTGAAACACCATCTCTGAAGAACTCATAATTTGTATACGTTCCAGATCCATTAGTAACATTTCCTACTGTTACAGTAGCAAAGTTCGAAGTGTTTGCAACCGTACAACCGTATTGAACAACTACTGGAGCAGTTACTACAATTGGATCGAACTGGTTAATTCTAATATCTTCAGAATCTTGACATCCTCTACCTGAAGTAACTGTTACAGTATAATCTCCAGCCTGAAGGTTTTCAAATGTTGGATTCGGTTGGTTTGGTCTGCTAACCGGAACACCTAAAGCTGTAGTTCCTGTTAATCTGTAAACGTAAACCGGGTTATCGTTAACACCAGTTTCATCTATAGTTGCTGTGATTGAACCATTACTTCCTCCGTTACAAGTTACATGGATTGGAGTTAATGCTAATCCTGCAATTGGTGTAGAAGGAGCTACTACTACAGTTATTTGAACAGAACAGCCAGTAACAACATCTCTAACTCTTATAATATGAGTTCCAGGAGTTACATTACTGAATACTGCAGGTGTCGTTGAAACAATAACTCCACCATCTAAAGTATATCTGTAATTTGCAGTTGCTGAGCCACCACTTGCAGTAGCTGTTATAATACCATTATTGGTAACAACACAACCTGGCAATGCAGTAATTGTATGGTCTAATTTTAATGCTGGTAAAATAGTTACAGGAGTAGCTACTGTTACTTCACATTGATTAGCATCTCTAACGGTTACTGTATAGTTTCCTGGTGCATTTACCGTAAAGATATTGCTTGATTGGAAACCATTTCCGATACTGTATTCATAAGGTGCAATACCATTACCTACTGTTACTGTAAATGTGTACTCACCTGTCGCAGATGGACATTGTTGAGTTGAAACATTCGTAGTAATATTATTTGGCAACGGATCCAGTACAATTGTAATTGGAATAGATGTTTTACAATCTTTAGAATCGATCACATAAGCTACCCAGTTTAAGCCTTTTGCAGGATCTAAAACAGCATTATTACTGTTTGAATAATCTGCAGCTGTAACTGTAGCTGTATTTAAAATAAATGCATATTTATAATCTGGAGTTCCTCCGGCTGCTACAACAGTAACCTCCGCACCTGATTTACAATTAGCATGCGTATTTTTAGTTGCAGTTAATGATAATGCATTTGGCTGACCTACAGTTACTGAAGCAGTAGCTGTACAACCTGTGATATCGTCAGTAACTAAAATTGCATAATTACCTACCGGTAAATTAGTAACGGTAATAACTTTACCAACCTTAGTTAATGTACCAGTGGCCGGAGTTAAAACTGCGGTATAAGTACCTGCGAAATTATCAACATCAAATTTCACTGAACCGTTTGCTTCTCCGTTACATACTACATCATTTATTAACTGACCTGCAGTTGTAATATTGATTAAGGCATCAACAGTTTTTGTTGCTTCAGCTGTACATCCGTTAGCATCTGTAACTTTGAAAATATAAGTTCCAGCAGGTAACAAATTAAATTGTCCGCTTGTTGCACCTGAAAAATTTGAAACAGCGCTTGCAGGAGATGTAATTTCATAATGTAAAGTACCAACACCATGACTTACAGTTAATGTTACTGTACTTGTCGTGTTTGCAGCTGGTGTACACCAGATTGGTGTTGCAGTTACATTATCAATTGTTGGTGGATCAAGTGGCTGAACAGTTACACTTGCCGGTACTGCAATTACACAGTTGTTGGCATCTTTAACTAAAGCGCTAACAGGACCTGATACAGTTGTTGTATAAGTATTTACCGAACCATAACTAGTTCCTCCGTTGAAACTATATTGATATGGACCTGTTCCAGTTGTTGGATCAACAGTAACAGTTACTGTTGCTGCTTGTGCCGCATTTCCAGTTCCACATGTTAATGGAGTGGTTACTGTAGCTATTGCAGCTAAAGCTGTTGGCTGTGTAATAGTAACTGGCAATGTGATTGTAACACATTCCTTAGCATCTTTAACCACGATATTGTGTGTACCTGCAGCTAAACCTGTGAATATATTTGATGTTTGGAATGCTCCTCCATCTAATTGATATTGATAAGGTAGTACTCCATTTGCAGCAGTAACTACAATACTTCCATCTGAACCTCCTGTACAACTAACATTATTTTGTGTAGCTGTTGCTGTTGGAGTTGTTCTTGGTGTAACTTCTACTGAAACTGAAGTTGCCTGACATCCCTGACTGTCTGTTACTCTGAAAGTATAAGTTCCAGGAATATTGGTAGTGTAAGGCTGTACGGTTACCGCAGTGTATGCTCCATTATTATAACTAACTTCAAATGTGTTATATGTTAACGTTCCCTGAGTTGCTAATAATGTTATGCTTGCATCACCTGCACAAGTATAATCTTGTGTTAATGTTGCTTTTAATAATAATTGTTGTTTTAACTCGTAAGCTGTTGACGTCACACAACCGTTACCATCTCTAATAGAGAATGTGTAAGTTCCTGGTGCATTCAATACGAAATCAGGGCTAGATTGGTAGTTGTTACCAATACTGTACATTGGCGTGCCAACATAAGTTCCCGTAATTGTAATTGGTACCGGACCTCCCATATAACAATATGGAGCGGCAGGAGTGTCAATTGTTGGAGGCAAATCTGTAGCAATTGTAAAACTGTAAACAGCAGGACAATCGTTTGCATCTAAAACATAAGCATCCCAAGCTGTATTTAATGCCGGATCTAAAACAACACTTGAAACAGTGTCATAATCACCAGCAACAGGAGTAGCTCCGCTTTGAACAAAGGCATATTTGTAAGCTGGAGTTCCGCCAGTAGCAGAAACTGTTACTCTTGCACCAAAGTTGCAATTAGCATTTGTATTGCTTACTAAACTTAGAACAACCGGTGTTGGCTGTGTAACAGCAATAGATGCTGTTGCTTTACATCCTGTTATTCCGTCTGTAATTTCAACTGTATAAGTTCCCGGTACAAGACCAGTCACATTTACAGTGTTTCCTGTTTGAGTTAATGTACCTGTTCCTGCAGTTAAAACTGCTGTATAAGTTCCTGCATAATTTGCTGCAGTAAATTTAACAGCTCCATTATTACCTCCGTTACAAGTAACATTGCTTACTAACTCACCTGAAACTGTAATGTTTGTTACAGGTTTAACGATGTAAGATTCCTGATCTTTACAGCCATTAGCATCTGTAACTTCAAATAAATAAGTACCAGCAGGCAATCCTGTAAATACTCCACTTGTAGCTCCTGTAACGTTTGTCGTTGCTGGTGAAAGTATTACATAACTTAATGCTCCTACACCATTTGTAGTCGTTATAGTAACGGTACTTGTTGTGCTAGCAATCGGATCACAATAAATTGGAGTTCCGGTAATAGTGGTAATTGTTGGCGGATCAAGTGGCTGAACAATTACACTTGCCGGTACTGTAATTACACAGTTGTTGGCATCTTTAACTAAAGCGCTAACAGGACCTGATACAGTTGTTGTATAAGTATTTACCGAACCATAACTAGTTCCTCCGTTGAAACTATATTGATATGGACCTGTTCCAGTTGTTGGATCAACAGTAACAGTTACTGTTGCTGCTTGTGCCGCATTTCCAGTTCCACATGTTAATGGAGTGGTTACTGTAGCTATTGCAGCTAAAGCTGTTGGCTGTGTAATAGTAACTGGCAATGTGATTGTAACACATTCCTTAGCATCTTTAACCACGATATTGTGTGTACCTGCAGCTAAACCTGTGAATATATTTGATGTTTGGAATGCTCCTCCATCTAATTGATATTGATAAGGTAGTACTCCATTTGCAGCAGTAACTACAATACTTCCATCTGAACCTCCTGTACAACTAACATTATTTTGTGTAGCTGTTGCTGTTGGAGTTGTTCTTGGTGTAACTTCTACTGAAACTGAAGTTGCCTGACATCCCTGACTGTCTGTTACTCTGAAAGTATAAGTTCCAGGAATATTGGTAGTGTAAGGCTGTACGGTTACCGCAGTGTATGCTCCATTATTATAACTAACTTCAAATGTGTTATATGTTAACGTTCCCTGAGTTGCTAATAATGTTATGCTTGCATCACCTGCACAAGTATAATCTTGTGTTAATGTTGCTTTTAATAATAATTGTTGTTTTAACTCGTAAGCTGTTGACGTCACACAACCGTTACCATCTCTAATAGAGAATGTGTAAGTTCCTGGTGCATTCAATACGAAATCAGGGCTAGATTGGTAGTTGTTACCAATACTGTACATTGGCGTGCCAACATAAGTTCCCGTAATTGTAATTGGTACCGGACCTCCCATATAACAATATGGAGCGGCAGGAGTGTCAATTGTTGGAGGCAAATCTGTAGCAATTGTAAAACTGTAAACAGCAGGACAATCGTTTGCATCTAAAACATAAGCATCCCAAGCTGTATTTAATGCCGGATCTAAAACAACACTTGAAACAGTGTCATAATCACCAGCAACAGGAGTAGCTCCGCTTTGAACAAAGGCATATTTGTAAGCTGGAGTTCCGCCAGTAGCAGAAACTGTTACTCTTGCACCAAAGTTGCAATTAGCATTTGTATTGCTTACTAAACTTAGAACAACCGGTGTTGGCTGTGTAACAGCAATAGATGCTGTTGCTTTACATCCTGTTATTCCGTCTGTAATTTCAACTGTATAAGTTCCCGGTACAAGACCAGTCACATTTACAGTGTTTCCTGTTTGAGTTAATGTACCTGTTCCTGCAGTTAAAACTGCTGTATAAGTTCCTGCATAATTTGCTGCAGTAAATTTAACAGCTCCATTATTACCTCCGTTACAAGTAACATTGCTTACTAACTCACCTGAAACTGTAATGTTTGTTACAGGTTTAACGATGTAAGATTCCTGATCTTTACAGCCATTAGCATCTGTAACTTCAAATAAATAAGTACCAGCAGGCAATCCTGTAAATACTCCACTTGTAGCTCCTGTAACGTTTGTCGTTGCTGGTGAAAGTATTACATAACTTAATGCTCCTACACCATTTGTAGTCGTTATAGTAACGGTACTTGTTGTGCTAGCAATCGGATCACAATAAATTGGAGTTCCGGTAATAGTGGTAATTGTTGGAGGGTTCAACGCTGGAATGTTAACTCCATTTATAGGAAAAATACAACCTTTTGCGTCTTTTACTAAAACATTAAACGTTACACCAACATATGACTCGTAAGTATTTGTAGTAGAATAACCTGCACCATCAAAATTATATAAATATGGTGCTGTTCCTTGTGAAGCAGTTACGGTTACAACTGCTTTTGTTGGAGCATTTCCAGTTCCACAAGTTAATGGAGTTGTTAACACAGCTGCAGCTGTTAAAGCATTAGGCTGAGTGATCGTAATTGCCGGGTTTGAGTACAAACATGATTTTGCATCTCTAACCGTAACAATATATGCAGTTCCAGCAATTAATCCTGTAAATACATTTGAAGTTTGGAATGTTCCTCCGTTTAATTGATATTGATATGGACCAACACCAGAAGTTACATTAACTGTAATTGTACCGTCATTACCACCATTACAACTCACGTGTGTTTGTACAGTTGTAAATATTGTTGGCTGTATAGGGTCTAATTTGAAAGTAGTTGTAGCCTGACAAGCTGTTGGCAGTTTAGCATCACTTACTCTGAAAATATAGTTTCCTAGAACACTTGTAGAAAGTACATTCGTAGCCATAGCGGTATAAGTACCTCCACCATCAGTAGAATACTCATACGTATAAGCTGTATTGTATCCGCCAGTAGCAGTCAAAGTAATTTGTGCATTTGGTGTACCGGTACAATCTAGTTCTTTTGTAAGTTGTGCGCTTAAGAATAATTGTGGTTTAACTTCATAAGGAACAGTTGCTATACAACCATTACCGTCTTTAATTGTTAAATTATAAATACCTGCTGCGTTAAATGTAAAGTTAGGGCTTGTTTGGAAAGTACTTCCGTTTACACTATAAGTAGCAGCTCCTACAATAGCAGGATCAACAGTTCCTCCTATTGCGATTGTGAATGCAGTACCATTGTAACAAATAGTTGCAGGTGCAATGATCGTTGGATCAGCATCTTTATTTAAAGTAACTGCCGCTTGTTTAATACAACCGTATGCATCTTTTACGTAAGCAATATAACTTCCTGCATCTCTATTAAATGTGTTGACACTTGCCCAACCTGCTGTTGCAGCAGTTGGAGCTGTAGCTGAAGCTAAAAGTAATTGATAAGTATATGGAGCTGTTCCATCTTTACCTATTGCAGTTATAACTCCTGAAGCAGGATTACAATTTGCATTTTTAGAAACTGAAGCTGTAAGTGATAAATCAATAGCAGATTCCGTAATAATAAAATTACTACTTGCAATGCTACATCCAGCATGTGTTGATGTACCAACTTCTTTTATAACAATCACATAAGTTCCATAAGGTAATGGTCCTAAATTAGTAACTGCAAGAGTACCATTTGCCGAAATAGTTCCACTACCTGTAACAGCAGTTGGAGTTATTGGGGTTAAGCTTAATGAATTTAAAATTTCGTACGTTACATCTGTAGCTGTTGGATATGTACTATTGATTGTAAATGAAACTTTACCATCATTTGCACCTTTACACGTAATATTTTGTTCAACTAAATTACTAATAGTTAAAGTTGATTGTGTTGGTATTGGCGTAGTAGAAGTTTCAAAATAATAACAACCTGTTACAGTGTCATGTACAATGAAAGTATATTTAACACCCGGTAGTAAATTAGGTATAGTTGTTTTTTTACTTCCTATAGCATCCTCATCATACCAAGGTAAGGCTGTTGGTGCAGTATATACCATTCCCGGACCAGTATAAATAGCGAAATGGAAAGGACCAGGACCTGTTATAGTACCTAATGATGTTGTATTAATAGCTACAACAGCAGAACCTAAAGTTGAACAATCTGCAGGTGGAGGTGTTACGGTAATATCCAAATCGTCTGGTGGTGATGCTACCAATACGTTTTGTTCGATATTAGTACAACCATTTGCGTCAGTAATAATAATTTGGTACAAACCAAAGTCAACTACTTCAAATACAGCTGTAGCTCCTGTCTGACCAGAAATTTGTTTGTTATAACCATTAACTCCTGTTACGTGATAGATATAATTTGGAGTTCCACCTGTTACAGAGTTAATTGTAATCGATCCCAATGAAACACCACCGCCTGCACATGTAATTGGAGTAACTGTACGACTAACTACAATAGGAGTTGGTTGATTAATTGTAATAGGGAATGTATCTGTACATCCTTTTGCATCAGTAACAGTAACTACATAGTTACCTGCTGCTAAGCCAGATGTTTGCGTACCATAATTAACTCCTGTAGTTGTATTTAATACAGTATATACAAACGGAGCAAGTCCTTTTGTATTATCAATCGTAATTGCAATAGCAGCTGTAGCATCTCCATTACAATTAATAAGCGCTGTTTGTACAACGTTTGTAATATCCGGATTAACTGGAGCTGTAATAATAATTGGAGTTGTTGTTTCAATAATACAACCTTTAGCATCTGTAACTCTGAAAGTATAACTTCCCGGAGTCATAGTATTGAAAACATTCGAAGCCATAGCGGTATAAGCACCTGCAGCTTCTTTTGATTCATATGTGTAAGCAACGCTTCCACCGTTAGCCGTCAAAGTTACCTGAGCAGCAGTTGGTAGCGAACATGTAATGTTTTTATCTAATACAGCATTTAATGTTAATACATTATCAACTATAACAACATTACTATCTGCCGTACATCCGTTACCGTCTTTAATTTTAACTGTATAACTTCCCGGTGTAGTAATTACAAATGTATTACCTGCTTGGTAAGAAGCACCATTGTCAATACTGTAGCTTAAAGGCGCAACTAAACCAGTTCCTGGTGTTGCAGTAATTGTATAGCTTCCTACACCAAAACACTGACCCGTAGCCGAAGCTGTAACCGTTGGCACAACATCTTTTGCAATTGTAATATCTAATTTGAATGTACAACCATTCGCATCAATGATATGAACATCCCAACTTGTGTTTACTGCAGCATCTAAATTCGCAGTATTAGAGTTAGAATATGTACCAATTGCAGCGTTATCCTGTACAAATGAATATCTATAAACCGGTGAACCTCCAGTAACAGTTACTGTAACATTTGAAGTCGTAACAGCACAGTTTCCGTTTATAGTTGTATAAGTTGCAGCTAAAGCAGCTGGTTGGTTAATTGTAACCGCAGCTGTTGCTGTACATCCTGTTGCATTATCTGTAACGATAACGGTATAAGTACCTGCAACAAGAGTTGTTAAATTAATTGTTGAAGCAGTTTGCGCTGTAACAGCAGTTCCACCATTTACAGTATAACTGTAAGTAGCAGCAAAACCTGCAACATTAAATCTGGCTGCACCAGTGTTTCCTGCGTTACACAATACGTCGCTTATTTTAGTACCAATAAGTGTTATTGGTGTAACCGGATTTATTGTGTGAGCTTCTGTGTAGAAACATCCATTTGCATCAGTAACTTTAAACATATAAGTTCCCGGAGCAAGATTTGCGAAAGAATTAGATGTTTGTTTAGCAATAATTACAGGAGATGGAGCAATAGTTTCGTATTGAAGAACACCTACACCATTTGTTGCCGTTACTGTAACTGTAGTTGTAGTTGCTGTACAGGTAACTGCTGCAGCTGTAAAAGTTAAATCTGTTGGCGGGTTTAGTCTCAATAAAGTTCCTGAACCTGAAATTGTACATCCTAATCCGTCTCTTACTGAGTAAGTATAACCTTGATCTGCACCATTGTCGTTTAATGTTAATGTATTTGAATTACCAAATCCACCACCATTAAAACTATATTGATATGGAGTAGTTCCTGTACCTAAAGTAACATTTACTGTTACTGATCCTGCAACTTTTCCATTAGAAGTGTTACAAGAAAAAGGAACTTCTGTAACTGTTGCTGCTAATTGCGTTGGAGCTGTTAAGGTAACTGTAATTGGTGTTGCACAATCTTTACTGTCTTTTACATAGAATGTATAAGTTCCTGCAGCTAATCCTGTAAAGGTAGCATTGGCAGTATAAACCGTACCGTTATTACTGTAAGTATATCCTCCTGATCCTCCGGCACCAACTAATACTACTGAACCGTTAGCTCCTCCATCACATGATGGGTTAATATGCGTTTCTGTAACTGTTGGGCTCGAAATTGTATTTACTGTTGTAGTTGTTGTACTAGAACATCCATTGGCATCCGTTACTACAAAAGTATAACTGTCCGCATTGATAGCAGTAACAGCGTATGTAAACGATGTTCCTGAAAATGGAGCACTTGGAGCGCTTGTGGCACCACTACCTTTTTTAACCGTATAAGTAAATTGAGATTTACCACCTGAAACTGCAACAGTAATCGTTGCATTTGGTGTCGTTGTACAATCTAATTCTTTAGTAACTGATGCAAGTGCAACCAGTTGTGGGTAGATTATTAATGGTGTTACTGTTGTAGCTGTACATCCGTTTCCATCTTTTACCGTAACGGTATAAGTTCCGGCTGGAACATTAAATACGTTACTTGTCTGGAATGATGTTCCATCAATACTATATGTTAATGGCGCTTTTCCTGTACCTGTAGCAGTAATTACAAACGTACTTGCTGTACCTGTACATTGGTTGCCATTAGTAGCTGTAACCGATGGTAGATTATCTTTAGCAATAGTAACTGCTCTTGGAGTAATACAACCGTTAGCATCTTTTACGTAAACATCCCAGTTTAAATTTGCACCAGAATTAGTATCTACTGAAAGAACGTTTCCACTTGCGAAAACTGTTGGAGCTGTAGCTCCTGCTATAACAACTGCATAGGTATAATTTGGTGTACCTCCGCTTGGCGTAACAGTAATTTGGGCAATACCATTATTACAGCTAATATTAGTTGGTACTGCTGTTAATGTTAATGGATTTGCTGGTTCATTAATTGTTATTGTCGCTGTATTGGTACATCCTGTAGCAGTATCTGTAACTTGTAAAGTATAAGTTCCCGCTACAACATTTGCTAATGTTAAAGTGTTTCCTGCTTTAGTAACAGTTCCTATTCCGGCTGTCAATGTATGTGTATAAGCACCTACTGTTGCAATTCCTGAAACTGTAAAAGTTACTTTACCTGTTGAACCGCCTTTACACAATACATCGCTGTCTTTGTTAGCAACAACAGAAATTGGTGTAACAGCGTTGATTATAAATGGTTTGTTAAAATAACATCCGTTAGCATCCGTTGCTCTGAAATTATAAGTTCCAGGTGCTAATCCTGCGAAAACACCTGTAGTGTTTGATGCTACAGAAGCTGCTGGTGATGTAATTGAATAGGTAATAGTTCCAACACCGTTTGTTGACGTTGCTGTAACTGTAGTTGTAGTTGCTGTACAAGTTACCGCTGCAGCACTAAACGTAATATCTGTTGGCGGGTTTAGTCTCAATAAAGTTCCTGAACCTGAAATTGTACATCCTAATCCGTCTCTTACTGAGTAAGTATAACCTTGATTTGCTCCATTGTCGTTTAATGTTAATGTATTTGAATTACCAAATCCACCACCATTAAAACTATATTGATATGGAGTAGTTCCTGTACCTAAAGTAACATTTACTGTTACTGATCCTGCAACTTTTCCATTAGAAGTGTTACAAGAAAAAGGAACTTCTGTAACTGTTGCTGCTAATTGCGTTGGAGCTGTTAAGGTAACTGTAATTGGTGTTGCACAATCTTTACTGTCTTTTACATAGAATGTATAAGTTCCTGCAGCTAATCCTGTAAAGGTAGCATTGGCAGTATAAACCGTACCGTTATTACTGTAAGTATATCCTCCTGATCCTCCGGCACCAACTAATACTACTGAACCGTTAGCTCCTCCATCACATGATGGGTTAATATGCGTTTCTGTAACTGTTGGGCTCGAAATTGTATTTACTGTTGTAGTTGTTGTACTAGAACATCCATTGGCATCCGTTACTACAAAAGTATAACTGTCCGCATTGATAGCAGTAACAGCGTATGTAAACGATGTTCCTGAAAATGGAGCACTTGGAGCGCTTGTGGCACCACTACCTTTTTTAACCGTATAAGTAAATTGAGATTTACCACCTGAAACTGCAACAGTAATCGTTGCATTTGGTGTCGTTGTACAATCTAATTCTTTAGTAACTGATGCAAGTGCAACCAGTTGTGGGTAGATTATTAATGGTGTTACTGTTGTAGCTGTACATCCGTTTCCATCTTTTACCGTAACGGTATAAGTTCCGGCTGGAACATTAAATACGTTACTTGTCTGGAATGATGTTCCATCAATACTATATGTTAATGGCGCTTTTCCTGTACCTGTAGCAGTAATTACAAACGTACTTGCTGTACCTGTACATTGGTTGCCATTAGTAGCTGTAACCGATGGTAGATTATCTTTAGCAATAGTAACTGCTCTTGGAGTAATACAACCGTTAGCATCTTTTACGTAAACATCCCAGTTTAAATTTGCACCAGAATTAGTATCTACTGAAAGAACGTTTCCACTTGCGAAAACTGTTGGAGCTGTAGCTCCTGCTATAACAACTGCATAGGTATAATTTGGTGTACCTCCGCTTGGCGTAACAGTAATTTGGGCAATACCATTATTACAGCTAATATTAGTTGGTACTGCTGTTAATGTTAATGGATTTGCTGGTTCATTAATTGTTATTGTCGCTGTATTGGTACATCCTGTAGCAGTATCTGTAACTTGTAAAGTATAAGTTCCCGCTACAACATTTGCTAATGTTAAAGTGTTTCCTGCTTTAGTAACAGTTCCTGTTCCGGCTGTCAATGTATGTGTATAAGCACCTACTGTTGCAATTCCTGAAACTGTAAAAGTTACTTTACCTGTTGAACCACCTTTACACAATACATCGCTGTCTTTGTTAGCAACCACAGAAATTGGTGTAACAGCGTTGATTATAAATGGTTTGTTAAAATAACATCCGTTAGCATCCGTTGCTCTGAAATTATAAGTTCCAGGCGCTAATCCTGCGAAAACACCTGTAGTGTTTGATGCTACAGAAGCTGCTGGTGATGTAATTGAATAGGTAATAGTTCCAACACCGTTTGTTGCCGTTGCTGTAACTGTAGTTGTAGTTGCTGTACAGGTAACTGCTGCAGCACTAAAGGTAATATCTGTTGGCGGGTTTAGTCTATTGATTGTAATAGTCTGAACTCCTGTTTTACAACCTTGAGCGTCTTTAACTACATAAGAAATAGTTTGGTTTGTACCATTATCGGTAACAGATAGTGTACGTGTACTTGTAAAAGTTGTACCACCATCAAAACTATATTCATATGGAGCTGTTCCAGTTGTAGGAACTGCAATAGTAACAGTAGCAGCTTGTTTTACATTTGATGCATTACATGTAAATGTAGTTGCAGTAGCTGTAGCTGTTAAAGTAGTTGGTTGCGCAATTGTAATAGTTCCAACTGCAGATTTACAACCTTTACTATCCATTACCTGGTAAGAATAAGTTCCTGCAGCTAAACCTGTATAACTTGCTTGTGCTAGAAATGTTGTTGGCACAGGCAAAGTTGTGTTATTATAGAATAAATAAGTATATCCTCCTGATCCTCCGGCACCAACTAATTGCACAGAACCTGTTGAAGCACCATTACAAGTAGCATCAACTTTCGTAGCTGTTACAGTTGGGTTTACAATAGGATTTACGATTGCACTTACAATATTAGTACAACCCTTAGCATCTGTAATTTCAAAAGTGTAAGTATCCGCAGCATTTGCAGAATATACAAACGATGTTCCAGTTACAGGAATACTTGCTCCGTAAGCTCCAGCACCTTTTTTTACTTTATAAGTAAACGGACTGTTTCCTCCGGCAATGTTTACTGTAATTGTTGCATCTGGCGTAGCAAGAGTACAATCTAATGTTTTAGAAATTACTGCTGTACCTTTTAATTCCGGTGCAATTACAATATTACTTATTGCAGCTGTACAGCTGTTGCTGTCTGTTACTACAATATTATGAGTACCAGGCCCAACATTTGTAAATGTATTTGAAGTTTGAGCTGGCTGACCGTCTAAACTATACGTTAAAGATCCAGTTCCTGTAGCTGTTACAACAAGTGTAGATTGATTAACGGTGTCATAACATAAATCTGAAGTAGCTGCCAACGATGCAGTTGGAGCTGTTGATGAATTTACTGTAACTACAGCCGATGCTGGAGAAGAACAAGCGTTTGAATCACGAGTTACAACAGTATAAGTACCCGCAGGAACATTTGTAAAAACACCTGAACCCTGGAAAGCAGTAACTACTGTAGTACCATTCGATTGTCTTAATTCATATTGGTATGCCGGTGTTCCGCCTGCTCCAACTGCAGTAATAGTTGCACCAGTAGTACATGTAGGCAATTTAGTTACCGTAGCAGTAACCGTTACTGCTGTAGGCGATTTTACAATTTGTGTTAATGGTACAGTACAACTTGAAGCAGAAGCATCGTAACGTACTTGTATATTGTATGTTTTACTACTTAATCCAGTAGCTGTTACTGGTGAAACTTTAGAGTTAATCCAGGTAGCACCATTATCTAATGAATAATCAAATCCGTAAGGAAGATTAAAGTTTTGAGCTGCAATTGTGATTTCACCATCATTAGATCCAAGACATTTAACATCTTTAAATCCGGTTACTGAAGCTGTAAAAGCTTTATTTGAATCAATAACAATAGGGAAATCTTTTTGCGCAATACATGATTTTGGTATTTGACGAACCCATATATCATCTATAAGTACATCATTACCATTAAATTCATTACTGTAAGATCTAATAACAAAACTTAAATTATTGTAAGTTCCAGGATTTAAAGACAATTCTTTATATTCCCACTTTTCTGTTTTAGGAACTACCCATGGGTTTGTCGTATCAGTAGTGGCAACAATAGTTTGTGGACCACCGACACCATTTAAATTATTAACTAACTGTATCGTTAATTTTGGATCATCGTGCGTAGTTGATGTTTTTACAATAAGATTTTCTGCCCATAATGAAATTATTACCGGTTGATTTACAATAACATCCTTAATTGGTTTACTGTATAAAATACCTCCAATACCAGCACTTCCTCCAACATTTACACATAAAAATCTTCCTAAAGGATCAGCTGGAAGAGTATGGTCTTTAGCAAAGATCCAAGAATTTCCAAAATTTGTTTTAATAGAGCTTGCAACTGCGTATTTACCATCATTAATTTGATAATCATTAAAATTTCCACAAGGGAAACCTACCGGGTGTGGCGTTGATTCATCTTCAAAACAATAAGCAGGATTAATACCAGGAGTTGTAGTATAACCACCTTTACCAAAATCTTCTTGTAATAAATTACTATAAGTAGAAACCGTAGTTACATTATATTTAACTGAAACTGTATGAGATCCAGAAGGAACATTCAAAAATGTATTATTAGTAATAGGCGTATTAGCAACTCCATCTAAATAATATTCATAAGTATAATTAGCAGAAGTACCATTTGTAACAGTTACTTTACTAGTTGCAGTTCCGTTACAATTAAAAACAGGATCATCAACTTTAATTGTTGGATCAACTGGTTTTTGATCCAGAATAATATTATAAGGAATAGTATATTCACAACCTAAAGCATCTCTGATTTTTAATATATATTGACCTGGTAATACATCTTTTTCATTAGAAGCCTGCCATGTTCCTCCATTATCAAAACTATATTGATAAGGTGCGGTTCCTCCCTGTGCATTATTAATTCTTAATTTTCCTCCCAATTGAGAAAGTGTACATCCTGCTAATTCTGCAACTCCCGCAGATGCCACCAAAGCAGCAGTTGGTCCACTAATAATTACAGTCTGAGCCGGATCAATACATTCTTTCGTTTCTGTATTTGGGAAGTACGGTACCGGGTAAGTGATACTGTATTTTACTATAACCTTGTATGTTCCAGGTTGTAAGTTAGAAAAAACAGGATTAGCCTGATAAGTTCCTCCATTATTTATACTATAAGCCATAGTATAACCGTTTGCTCCGCCAGCACCTAGTGTTACTCTTATTTCAGCACCACTATTATAACAAGCGCTGTTAGTATTAGAAACAGTATATGTTGGTTTTGGAAGACCCGGAACTGTAAGCGTTATCGTTTTTTCACAAAGATTTGAATCTACAACACGTATTGAATATGTTTTTGCAGCAGGTGCTACAATAATAATATTGTTTTGCTGAGTGTTATCGTTTTCAGAATAAGCCTGAGCCGTTGTTGAACCATCTACAAAATAAGAATATGTTCCACTACCACCAGTTGCGCTAATTCTATACTTTCCATCGCTACACGCTGTTAGAGGTACAATTGTAGTAGTAACCGGAGTAATTTCAGATGAAGGGTTATTTATATATTTACCCGCACGAGCAGTACAATCTTTTTTACCGTCTGAATCTACACTATAAACTTCAACTTCATAATATTTTCCTGGCGCAACAGAAAAAGTATGAACTCTGTCTGTTAGCGGTCCAACTTGATCAATTATAGTTGCTCCATCATAAAGGACAAAATAATAACTAGAAAATCCAGCTGAAGCACTTACTGTAATACTTCCATTAGAACCAAAACATAATGGCTGCTCATTAGGATTTTCAACTTTTGCGTTAATATTTAAGTCATTTATTATTATTTGTTGCGTTTTATAAACGCAAGTGTTAACAATACCCTTTAGTCTATAATTAACAACATAAGTACCCGCATTCCAAATTTCAAAAGAATTACTATCCTGATAAGCACCAGTTGTATTGTTCGATAAATTTGTTAAACTGTACTCATATCCGTTAATCTGTTGTACCGTGATGTTACCACTTTTGTAACACAATTTATCTTTCTTAGATACGGTAACAGAAACATCACTTTTATATACATTAAAGTAATATGTGTTATTACAACCTCCC
Source organism: Flavobacterium chryseum (assembly GCF_004362015.1). GTDB lineage: Bacteria > Bacteroidota > Bacteroidia > Flavobacteriales > Flavobacteriaceae > Flavobacterium. The sequence goes on along the minus strand of NZ_SNWW01000001.1, from coordinate 409,274 downwards.
GCATTAATTGTTACTCTATAATAACCTGCAGTATTTGCATTAAACGTTGGTCCGTCTGGTCCTGCCGATACCCAAGTACATGCACCTCTTTCATCAGCACAGGTTTCAGATAAATCGACCGGGCGAACACAATTCGTTTTTTGCCAAACAACAGTTCCGTTAGTAACGTTTACATTGATTAGTCTCGAATCGTTGGTTCCACATAAGTAAATTTTAGGCAGAGGTTTACCGTCAATTACGCAACCAACAATAGTACCATCCGGTTCCTTATTATCAGCATATGGTATTACCGGGTTTGTTCTTACTCCACCACCATCTACTACAGTAATTGTTTCCTGTAAATCTATACAAGGAGGATTCGCTGTATTATAAACATAATAAGTTCCTGGTTGTGTAATCGTAAGTGATTGATTTGTACCAATTACCGGAGTACCAGAAGCATTAGTAGACCAAGAATATGATTTATATCCACCAGAAGCAGAAATTACCATATTAGTAGTACAAATTTCCTGTCTTCTGTTTTTACAGGCATCCAAACCTACTAAAAAGTTAGTCGATTGTGGAACAAGGTTACAACCAGCTGTTGTAGAATAACTTTTATCTCCAAAATCAGTAGTCGTACTGCCTAATTGTCCAAAATAATGTGATTCTGCACTATTTTTAATAATATTAGAACATGCATCTGTCAATTTAGAACAATCATCTACTACTTTAACTCTAAATTTTATAGTTGATTCTGGTGCTCTTGTTGGTACCGCTGTAACATACGAATTAGGAATCGTAAATGTTATTGTTCTGGTTGTGGCATTATAAGTAACATATTGATTACCGGCCGCAGTAGTTGGAATTGTCATTCCTGGCGGTAACGAAATGATATCGCTCGGAAAATTGAAAGTAGTGTTTACCGGTAATTGATCGATTATAGTAAATGAAGTCGCATTATCATTACCTTCATTTTGAAAACTTAACTCGTATCTTAATTCCTCACCCAGTACAACATTTTTATTACTGGCGTCATTATTATTAATATCCTTTACCGCTTTTTTTAATACAACTTTTGGCGCAATAATGTCAACAGAAAATGCCGTAAAATAATAAATAAAAATATCACTGTTAGTCCCTAAAGTTATGGTAGCAGATGTATCATTATTTTTTATAATATTCGCCGAAGGGTCAATATCAATAACACCTGTATCAAAACCTAACGTATTTGTACTGTTAGGAACTCTGTTTGTAAAAGAGGCACCTAAACTGTTTATGGAACTATTAAAAAAGTTATCGCTATTACTTTGTCTAGGTCTTGTTGGAGGTGTAATAGTTGATCCGTTTATTTGAAGATAATCTCCTCTATAACCGTAATCTCCTTCAAGAGCTGCAAAAGCAAATCTGGCCTGAACAGGACCAGTAGGAATAGTTGTAAAACCATTGATAACCGTATTGTTTGGTCCCCCTCCTTGTGCTCTGGCAGTAAAACCATTAAATGATGAAATTGCTTTTGAAGGCAAACTTGAATCTTCATATACAATAAAAAGTGACCATCCGGCAGACAAACCAGTTCCTCCATTAGATCCTTCACTTGAAATTACATTCGCAACTGTATAGGTTCCGTTAGGATTTGCTGCACTTAATAAATTTGTGATTTCAGCAAAACAGGCATAAGCTTGTGTATTGTCAGGATTAATACCATCAGCGGCATTTACAATGTCATGAATAACTGTTCCGGTTACATCCTGATACGCACTATTAGTCGTATTAGGAACCTTAATTTTTACCTTATTAATGTTAGCCCTGCTAGCCGGCGACTTTAAAGTAGCTGACCAATATAAAGCAGCATAAGCAACTCTATAACATGGATCTGCAGGTGCACGATTATTCGGCACAGTTAGAGTTGCACTACTTGAGCTAAAAATACCAGTAGTAGCTCCATTATCGATATTGATATAGCGCATATCAAAATCACCATTAAATCCAGTACCGTTATACGCAGTATTTGGACTAGTGATCACTTGACCTCTGTTATTAGTTTCTCTTCTGTTAAGAATATTATTTCCAATAACTAGAATATCTCCTTTCAGCTGTTTGTCAAACTGTCTGACAAAAGGCTTCAAATTTTGAGAAGACACAACATCACATTGTAAAAACAACAAAAATAATAATGCAATTTTTAGAATAGTAGGTTTTTTCATGGTATTTATTTTTTTGCTTGGTCCTTTTCTCTAAGGGGCATTAGAGATCTAAATTTCAGCATTTTAAAACGTTTATTTATATCCTTAATATTTAAGAAACTTATTCTCTTTATAATTAATTTTCAACTTTTACGATAGCCATTTTCCCGTTATATGGCTCTTTACCTCTGGATTCCATTGCTTTTTGAGCTTCTGGCAATCCATCGACTTTTTCATAATAGATGTAATACTTACTTGTTGTTACATTGTAAAAGAAATTCACATCTGTACGTCCGGCAGATACTGCTTTGGTTAAGAATTCATCTCTTTTTTCAACACTGCTATGAACTGCTATAATCAAATAAAAGCCACTTTCAGCATTTTTAATATTCTTAATAATCTGCATATTCGATTGGTCTTCCCCAAAATCAAAATCACTTGCAGTTAATGGTCTGCTGCTTGGTTTCGTTGTTTCTTTTATACGTTTAAGAGCAGCCAAATCCTGTTCATATCTTCCTTGATCATTTTCGTATGCTGCACGTTTAATTCTACGTCTTTTCTCAATCTCAGTTTCAGCTTTAATACGTTCTAAATCCGCAAGTAATGCTGCGCTATCCAATTCCATTTTTAACTGAGCTGCTTTTAACTGATTTATTTTTTCTAAATAAGCTCTGTTTAAAGCATCATTTTTATTCGGGAATTTTTTAAGTCTTTCGTTATATAAATTCGTTAACCTCGCAATTTCATCTTTTTGAGTTTTGTTTGCTTCAGCTAATTGTAATTTTAAAGCTTCCATCTGACTGTTCTCAGCAGCTACACTTTTAAACGGTTTTGGTTCTTTATATATACCTTTTTCACTCAAGTCATTTTCTTCTCTCAAGTCGTTCAGGTCTTTTTGTTTATTTGCTACAGTTCCATTAAACTGTGCCAATATATCATTTTGAGTTTTACCTGAAGCGTCTAATGAAAGTGCCAGATTATCTATTGCTTTTGCTGTTTCATCTTTTGAAGCTGCTGCAGCAAGTGCATCAGCATCCGCTTTTGCTTTATCTGCTGCAAGTTTTGCTTGTTGAGCTTCTTCTGCTAATTGCAATTGTCTGATTTCTTCTTCTGCTTTTGCTTTTTCATTCGCTTCTGCATCTGCTTTTGCTTTTGCATCTGCTAATAATCTTGCTTGTTCAGCTTCCATATCTGCTTTCGCTTTGGCAGCAGCTGCAAGTTTTGCTTGTTGTGCTTCTGCGTCAGCTTTGGCTTTCGCATCGGCTGCAAGTTTTACCTGAAGAGCTTGGGCATCTGCTTTCGCTTTGGCGTCAGCTGCAAGTTTTGCTTGTTGCGCTTCTGCATCCGCTTTCGCTTTAGCATCCGCCGCTAATTTTGCTTGTTGAGCTTCTGCATCTGCTTTCGCTTTTGCATCAGCAGCTAATTTTGCTTGTTGTGCTTCTGCATCCGCTTTCGCTTTGGCATCTGCAGCTAATTTTGCTTGTTGTGCTTCTGCATCTGCTTTCGCTTTAGCATCCGCCGCTAATTTTGCTTGTTGCGCTTCTGCGTCAGCTTTCGCTTTGGCGTCAGCTGCAAGTTTTGCTTGTTGTGCTTCTGCGTCGGCTTTCGCTTTGGCATCAGCTGCAAGTTTTGCTTGTTGTGCTTCTGCATCAGCTTTGGCTTTTGCATCGGCTGCAAGTTTTGCTTGTTGCGCTTCTGCATCGGCTTTTGCTTTGGCATCGGCTGCAAGTTTTGCTTGTTGAGCTTCTGCGTCGGCTTTTGCTTTGGCATCAGCAGCTAATTTTGCTTGTTGTGCTTCTGCATCCGCTTTCGCTTTGGCATCTGCAGCTAATTTTATTTTTAGGGCTTCAGCATCAGCTTTGGCTTTCGCATCAGCTGCAAGTTTTGCTTGTTGTGCTTCTGCATCGGCTTTTGCTTTGGCATCAGCAGCAAGTTTTGCTTGTTGCGCTTCTGCGTCTGCTTTTGCTTTGGCATCGGCAGCTAATTTTATTTTTAAGGCTTCAGCATCTGCTTTGGCTTTTGCATCGGCTTCTAATTTTGCTTGACGCGCTTCCTCTTCTTGTATTTTTTTAGCTTCTGCATCTGCTTTTGCTTTAGCTGTTGCTTCTGCATCTGCTTTTACTTTAGCATCTGCAAGTAATTGTGCTTGTAAAGCTACCATATCCGCTTTTGCTTTCGCATCAGCAGCTAATTTTGCTTGTTGAGCTTCCGCATCAGCTTTTGCTTTGGCATCGGCTGCAAGTTTTGCTTGTTGTGCTTCTGCATCGGCTTTCGCTTTGGCATCTGCTGCGAGTTTTGCTTGAAGAGCCTGTGCATCAGCTTTAGCTTTGGCATCAGCAGCTAATTTTATTCTTAGTGCTTCGGCATCAGCTTTCGCTTTGGCATCAGCAGCTAATTTTGCTTGTTGTGCTTCTGCATCTGCTTTCGCTTTAGCATCAGCAGCTAATTTTGCTTGTTGAGCTTCTGCATCTGCTTTCGCTTTGGCATCAGCTGCAAGTTTCGCTTGTTGTGCTTCTGCATCGGCTTTCGCTTTAGCATCAGCAGCTAATTTTGCTTGTTGAGCTTCTGCATCAGCTTTTGCTTTGGCATCGGCTGCAAGTTTTGCTTGTTGTGCTTCTGCATCAGCTTTCGCTTTAGCATCTGCAGCAAGTTTTGCTTGTTGTGCTTCTGCATCGGCTTTCGCTTTGGCATCAGCAGCTAATTTTATTCTTAGTGCTTCGGCATCAGCTTTCGCTTTGGCATCAGCAGCTAATTTTGCTTGTTGTGCTTCTGCATCTGCTTTCGCTTTAGCATCTGCTGCTAATTTTGCTTGAAGAGCCTGTGCATCAGCTTTAGTTTTTGCATCTGCTGCAAGTTTCGCTTGTTGTGCTTCTGCATCCGCTTTGGCTTTTGCATCTGATTCTAATTTTGCTTTCGCCGCAGCTTCTGCATCGGCTTTCGCTTTAGCATCGGCAGCAATTCTTGCTTCTCTTGCTTCTGCATCTGCTTTCGCTTTGGCATCAGCAGCTAGTTTTTCTTTCAAGGCAGCACTTTCTGCAGCTTTTGCTTTGGCATCGGCCGCAGCTTTCGCTTTGTTTGCAGCATCGATACTTGTTTTTGTTTTTGCAGCAGCAGCAGCTTTCGCTTTTGCTTCGGCAGCAAGTCTTGCCTGAAGTGCATCAGAGTCCGCTTTTGCTTTGGCATCAGCAGCTAAAATCGATTGTAAATCTGCAGCTTCTGCTTTCGCTTTAGCGTCTGCTTTACGTTTGGCTTCAGCAGCATCAGCTTTCGCTTTAGTATCGGCAGCTAATTTTGCTTGTTGTGCTTCTGCATCTGCTTTTGATTTTTCAGCAGCTAATCTTATTTTCTCAGCATTTTCTGCGTCGGCTTTTGCTTTATCAGCAGCTAATTCTGCTGGTGTTTTTTGTGGTTCAGCTGGTTTAGCAGTTGTTCCGGTTTTAGCTTTTGTAGCTTCGGCATCAGCTTTTGATTTATCCGCAGCTAATTTTAATTTTAAAGCTTCTGCATCTGCTTTTGATTTATCGGCAGCTAATTGTGCTGCTGTTTTTTGAGTTGCTGGAGTATTTGTTGCAGCAGCTTTTGCTTTTGCAGCAGCTTCAGCGTCGGCTCTTGATTTGTCAGCGGCTAATTGTGCTGCTGTTTTTTGAGTCGTAGTTGCTGGATTATTTGCAGCAGCTTTTGCTTTTGCAGCAGCTTCTGCATCTGCTCTTGATTTGTCAGCAGCTAATTGTGCTGGTGTTTTTTGTGCTGCTATTGCTGCTTTGTTTGCAGCGGCTGCTTGTGCTCTCGCAGCGGCAGCGGCATCTACTCTGGCTTTATTATCTGCAGCTAATTTTATTCTGCGGGCTTCAGCGTCGGCTCTGGCTTTATCTGCAGCTAATTGTGTTTGTGTTTTTTGTTCTGCGGCAACTGCTCTGTTTGTAGTTGCTGTTTGTGCTCTTGCGGCAGCTGCAGCATCTGCTTTAGCTTTAGCGTCGGCGGCTAATTTTAATTTTTGTGCTTCTGCAGCATCAACTTTTGCTTTATTATCAGCTAAGAGTTTTGCTTGTTTCGCTTCTGCATCTGCTTTCGCTTTTTCTGCGGCAGCTAATCTTGCTTCTTTAGCTTCTGCATCTGCTTTGGCTTTGGCTTCTGCAGCTAATTTTGCTTTTTCAGCTCCATCAACTCTGTTTACCGGAGTTGTAGATGTTGTCTTTTTAGCTAATACCGCTTTTGGTTTAGAAGGATCTATAAGCGAACCTTCTTCTTCATCTCCATAATAGTAATTTCTGTTTTTGAATTTGTAAGCAATTGCAAATTCATGAGAACCTCCCAAATTGGTGAAATTCCCCATTCCTCTTTCATAGTTGTATTCTATAGCAATACTTGGTGTAATATTAAAACCAAGTCCTGCTGAAACTCCATATAATGTATTATATCCGGCCTGTGCCCATACTCCTTTTGGAACAGAGATCATAGCAAGTCCTGAGATAACTGTTTTTTCAGATTTAATTTCTGTTTTTACTATGGCAGAAAATTTACTTTGTTCAAAAAAACCGTAGCTATCAATATATCCTGTATACATTGCGTGCAATTCGATAGCTCTTTCCGGATCGTCTTTTACTACTCCTGAACCAAAATTGTAAAGGATTAAGTTGTTTACAGATGCTCCGAAATCCAGAAAAGCAGTTCCGTAATTAATTCCGGGATTTACAGTAAGCATTGTGTTTGACGGATATTCACCAGTCAAAAGAGTTTCATCATCAGATATTATTTTTCCTTTGTCTAAACCACTTTGGTAGGCACCAACATTTAAACCAAAAGTTAAATTACTGTCTTGTTGTAAAACGATATTATGTGCAAAATTGGCAACTCCGCCAAAAACGGTCATTAGACCATAGTTTTGTTGGAATAGCCCAAAAGCAAAGGCTTCATTTTCTCTAAAACGACCTGAATAATTGAATAAATACGTATTTGGTGCGTCCTCAAACTGCACCCATTGTCTTTTATTATAAAAACTTAAATAAGCATTTTGCTCACGAACAAAACTAAATGCCGGGTTAATTAAATATCTATTAAACTTTAATGAATTTCTGATAGGTAACGAAAACGAAACAACTCCATTCTCAGTGTCCTGGGAATAGAGTAAATTTGAAAAACCGTAAAATAAAGTTATGAATAGTAAAATTTTCTTCATATTATCTTATCACAGTTATTGATCCTTTTTTCTCACCTGCATCACCTTTAATGACATAGTAATATACTGGATTTACATTTTTAAAATCTATTGTGGTCTGGGGCCAATCGCCTTGATAATCGACGACATCCAGAACCATATCACCATTTGAACTTATTATCATTACCTTGGTGTCTGCATTTTTGTATTCATTTGGGATATTCCAGTATGGATTTAAACCGCTTAAACTAATTATATTTGGAATTACTGTTGAAGTACCTGTTCCTCTAACTATAAAATTAAATTCTTTAGTCGCTATACATCCGGAAGCCTGAGAAATTTTCACTTTGTACTTACCTCTTACGGCTATCAGATACGTTTCTGATGTTGCACCAGCAATTAGATTATCATTCAAATACCATTCGAAAGTAGGAGCTGTAGCGTCTGTTGTTACGGAAACGTTTATAGTTTGTCCTTCAGCAATATCTGTCTCTTCATCAATGTCTATACTTGCGTTAAAACCATTACTACTAAGGTTTATATTTCCTGTCGCTTTACAACCGCCGAAATCAATATCAACTGTATAAAGTCCTGACTCATTTGTTGTGTAGCTGCGTGTTGTAACTCCATTAATTTCAGTTCCGTCTTTAAACCATTTATAGGAATTTCCTGAAGTTGCAGTTAAAACCGTTCCGGTTCCGTTAGAACAAAAGGGATTTCCTAAACTTGAAGTGATTGTACCTGAAGCTCCAGAGTTTGAACTAGTAACAGTAACACGGTTTGAACTAAAGTTTTCATCAAGACATCCACCGTAATCTATTTGTGCATAATAAACACCAGGAGCATTAACAACTAACGTTATACCACTTTGTCCTGCAATTACAACATCATCTTTAAACCATTTGTATTTTAGATTTGAAAAATCTCTGGGAGATGGCGACGTTGGGGTTGAATTATCAACTGAAAGACTCATACTTCCACCTGAACAAAAAGAAGCCGTCAGACTTTTATCATTAATTGTGAATGACTCAACATACGTCCTGTAATAAACAGGAAATTCTGTTACATTTTGAGAATTTCTAAACTTAGAACTAGGAGAAGCAGTTGCCAGACTACTTATTATGCGGACACTATGAGTGTCAGACCCCTTTAGATTAGTTGGAATAGCAAACTTTATAGTTTGTTGTTGCAAAGTTGGGTTATCTACAAACGAAATTTTTGTAGTACTCACAGGAGTAGTAAAACTTCCTAACTCATCTGAAAGTTGTACTTCAAAAGTAGTTCCAGCAGGAAAATTTACATAACTAAAGGTGGCATTATATTCGTTAAATGGAGCACCATTAACAATAAGACCAGCACAAATTCTAGGAAAAGAAAGTGTCTGTGGTACAATCGTTGGTGGTTGACCATACAAACTTGGTTCAGCAAGTAATAATATGCTAAATAAAAGTAAAAATTTAGTAAAACTTAGAGTAATTTTTTGAATCATATAGTGCGTTTACGGGCTAAATCTATATTTTCAAAAAACAAAATATCAATAAACGTTTCAGAAAAATCATATCTATAGTTCTCAATTATGTCCTTTGCAAGGGCAGAATAAGAACCAGCCAATGATGTTTCATCACATTCTGAAGTCGTCGTTTGATTGTTCAAACCAGCTGCCATAGCAAGGCTACCTTTGGGGATAGATAGCCCTACTATAAACTGATTAGAATTATCTAATTTGCTGATACGTTCATCAGCTATATCATTCTTTTGGTTAAGAATAGACGTAGTCGTTTCGCAGTTAGAGTTAACAGAAACTGTAGGCTTTACTGTGCTCTGTGCGTATAGACATGACGTTATAGGCGAAACCAAAAATATCGTATAAATAAAATATTTTTTTATTGGGGCCATTATATTTTGATCTTTATTTAGTCCGTTTTAGATACATAAATTGTGTCTGGGGACTTTATTAATAAAATTTACGCTCTGAAATAAAAATCTAAATCTATTTATCTATCTGTTTCCGCTAGATGCTGTAATTTTTCCTAACTGTAATCTGAAATCTGGTTTTTTAGGATTGTAGATGTCAATGAATGTTTCTTTGTTATCACTTTGTGACATAACATTGAAAAACACAGGGTTTCCGTACCAGCTCTCTAAATCTTCATTGTTAGAATTGTATTCTGTAAAGATATTTCCTTTACATAGGTTGAAATACATTTCTTCAATTTTGATTTTCTTAAGATTAGCATCGTTAATCTCTGTTTTACTGTCTAATAAAACAGCAGGATTAAATCCAGAGATTACACTACGTTTCATTTCTAGTGAAGCAGTTTCAGCAACATAAATTGCCTCTTTTACCAAACCAGCTTGAATATCTGCATTGATGTTTTCACTATCATTAAGCATTGTAATGTTTGTTGCAACAACTAAAGTAGTTTTTTTAGTAAAATCTGTTTCAGCTTTCTTTTCGTATGTTTTTACTTCCAGACAACGAGAGCCATCTTTGTTACTAGATAAGTAAGAAGATCTAACAGCTAAAGAGTTATATAAACGACATTGTACACCTTGTGTAAATTTGTAATCGTCGTTGATTGACTTGTAAGAAACTAATTTTGTAGCATTCAAATCACCACCAAAGAAAGCATATGAATCACCACCAGAGTAGCTTACCATAACATTTTCAAGTATTGTTTTGTTTCCAACACCACAAGCAGTTAATCCGTTAAAAGGTTCAAAACCTTTAACTTTTTTACCAGCAAATTCAATTCTAACATATCTTAAAATACCTGAATTTCCTGCAACATTGTCACCACCATAAGTAGTTAGTGTAGGATCAAGGTCGAAGTTGTAAGAACCAACATTACCAAATTTATTGATTGGAGCGTCACCTAAAAGTACAATTCCTCCCCAGTCACCAGCTTTTTTCTGGCTACGGTTAGAAGTAAATACAATTGGGTCAGTCTCTAAACCATCAGCAATAAGCTGTGCACCTTTTGTAACTACCAATGTTCCTTTAGTTTCAAAATCACCAATAATTAAAGTTCCCGGCTCGATTGTTAAAACAGCATTGTTTGTAACATAAACGTTTCCTTGCAAAACATAAATGTTTTTTTTCAGCAATTTAGTATTAACAGAAATGTTTCCTGCTAAAATTTGGTTTGCTTCACCATAATCGACTTTGTTAGGCTTAAACTCAGTCCAGTTGTTCAACCAGTTGTTGTAGCCCATAATTCCTTTTTCTTGTTGAGCACTCATACTTGTAACTGTCAAAAGAACGCAGATAATTTGAGTAAATTTTTTCATGATCAAGGGTGTTATTAGGTTAATAATAAATTTGGGTATGCGTATTTAGTATTTAGGTATGCGTAAAAGATAAAAACTCATCTCGATTTTCTGACTTATTCAGAGTATTTCGAGAACGAGTTGCTTTTTAAACCCTTTTTAAGATGTTCTTCAAAACGAATACATTTACGTAAACATCTTAAAAAAGGTTTTAAAATATTGTTATTTATTACATTTCGTTCAATTCATTGAACTCATGTAACGATTTTAGTGTGCCTTCGTAAAATAAAATAGCTGCAATTAAATTTCCTTTGTCAGAGTAAGGCATCATTTTTCTTTGAAATTCTACTGTAGTATCTAAGAATGTTGATGTACCAACTGCCTGATTGTCTAAAACTTTTTTGTGTTCAGAATCGTCCGGAATACCTAGGTCTGCCATCGTAACGCCAGGTTTTGTAACCAATGCAATGTAAGGAAGAGTTTTAACTAAAACTTTAATTCGCTCAATATACAATTCCAAAAGTTCTCCTTTTTGCATACCACTTAATTCTTTTTGATCATGGTATTTACGAATAAGAGCTGTTGTACTAATGATACTTCTAGGAGCATTTTTAGCCTGAGCAGAAGCTGCCGCAGTTGTCAAGATAAAAAATAAACTTAAAAAAATAATTTTCCCTTTCATAAATTCTTATTAAAAATTGGTTGTTGATGAAAACAAAAATATATAAATTATGTTAAATCGCAACTTTAATGTTTTCTTTTTTAAAAAAATCAATTTGAAATCACCTTAAAAAACAGTCGTAGGTCGAGAAAATATGCGTTTTGCCGAAGTTTTTGTTAATTTTGTTAAAATTTAATCTTGTAAGAATAGCTTTAACATATTAACATCTTTACGCATTATAGTACTTAAAAAAAAGAGAGATTTTAAAGATTTTTGCAAAAACTATTAACAAAAAAATCTTAATATCTATTCAAAACACCTCAGTATTGACAAAACTTAACGACAAAAAAACCAACAATTTTGTTAAAAACCATTTCACAAATACAAAAATGAACTACAGAAATTAAACTTTTTCGTGAAAATTTTTGACTACATCATTTTCTGCTATCTTTGCTTCATGCAATTTTCACAAATTTTAGGTCAGGATTACATCAAAAGCCACTTGATAAAAAGTGCATCTTCAGGACGAATTCCGCATGCACAATTATTTATTGGGCCTGAAGGAAGTGGCACATTATCAACAGCTATTGCCTATGCGCAGTACATATTGTGCAATAATACAGGAAACGAAAATTCAAACGGAAATGACGCCTGCAATCTGAAGTTTCAAAATATTTCTCATCCCGATTTACATTTTATTTATCCAACAGTAACTACCGAGGATGTTAAAACAAAACCAAAGAGTTTAGATTTTATTCAGGACTGGCGAACTTTTATTCAGGAAATGCCTTACGGCGGATTATTTGACTGGTATAAAATTTTAGGTGTTCAAAACAAGCAAGGTGAAATCAGGGTCGAAGATGCTCAGGAAGTTTTAAAATCTCTTTCGTTAAAATCTTACGAAGGCGGTTATAAAATCATGATTATCTGGATGGCCGATAAAATGAATATTGCGGCATCAAATAAATTATTAAAACTTCTTGAAGAACCATCAGATAAAACCATTTTTATTTTGATTTCTGAAAACGAAGAAGACATTATACAAACCATACGTTCTCGTTGTCAGGTCATTCACTTTAATGGATTACCTGAAAAAGTAATTGCCGAAGCTTTGATTTCTCAGGAAAATACAGATTCAAACTTAGCAAAAAAAATTGCGCATCAGGCTCAGGGAAATTTTAGTAAAGCCTTGTCTTTGTTGAAAGAAGACGATTCAGAATATTCGTTTGAGCAATGGTTTGTCAATTGGGTTCGAGCAGCTTTTAGGGCAAAAGGAAACGCTGCGGCCATTCAGGATTTAATTTCCTGGAGCGAAGAAATTGCGGGACTTGGCCGCGAAAGCCAGAAAAAATTTATTCAGTTTTGTATCGAAATGTTTCGACAGGCGCTTTTACTTAATTATGAAGCTCCAAGCTTAGTTTATATTGAACCAAAAGTTGATAAATTCAAATTAGAAAATTTCGCGCCCTTTGTAAACGGAAACAACATTCACGATATTTTTAAAGAACTTTCTGACGCAATGTATCACATTGAAAGAAATGGAAACGCAAAAATAATTCTTACAGATTTATCTATAAAACTGACTCGTTTAATTCATAAAAAATAATTTTCAAATGAATAATGTTGCCTCAATTTTAATATTAATTTTTTTAGCCTTAACGTTCTTACAATCCGGATATGAAAAAATATTTTACTGGAAAGATAATGTCGAATGGCTTACAGGACATTTTGCTAAAACACCCTTAAAAAATCAAGTGCCGCTCGCCTTGCTTCATCTTCTCATTTTAGAATTAATTTCGGGAGTTTTAAGTGTTGTTGGCGCTATACAATTAATAACAAACAGTGGTCGCGAGTTTGGTTTTTACGGAGCTATATTTTCATGTATCTCTTTGTTAATGATGCTTTTCGGACAACGATTAGCTAAAGATTATGATGGCGCAAGAACCATTGTTATCTATTTTATTCCAGCTGTAATGGCTGTTTATTGGTTGAATTAACGACCTAAATTATAAAAAAATAAGTTACAGATTTCACCTATTTTCTTAGATGAAAAAATCATTGAAATTCGTAAAATGTGTGGCTAAAAAATAAATTTTACATTAAAAAAATGAATCCAAAACATCCTTCAGAATCCCTAACTATTTTAACCGATTTAGTTTTACCAAGTGAAACAAATCCTTTAAATAACCTTTTTGGTGGCGAATTATTAGCTCGAATGGATCGCGCGGCAAGTATTGCAGCCAGAAGACATTCACGCCGAATTGTGGTTACCGCTTCTGTAAATCACGTCGCTTTTAACAGAGCTATTTCGCTGGGAAGTGTGGTTACTGTTGAAGCAAAAGTATCAAGATCTTTCAAAAGTTCTATGGAAGTTTTTATTGATGTTTGGGTTGAAGACCGCGAATCAGGAAACCGTACCAAAGCAAATGAAGCTATTTATACTTTTGTTGCCGTTGACGATACAGGAAGACCTGTTGAAGTGCCGGCAATTGTTCCGGAAACTGAACTTGAAACGCAGCGTTTTGAAGCGGCCTTGCGTCGTAAACAATTGAGTTTACTATTGGCCGGGAAAATAAAACCTTCTGAAGCCACAGAATTAAAGGCTTTGTTTTTGTAGCAAAATTTGTGACAATTTGGAACAATTTGAGATAATGAAACCTCAAAAAAAAGAACTAATTTTACAAAATTACATGCCCAGGAAAATCTAAATCAGGAACTAATTTCATTTCTGATTTATCTTTGAAAGAGAAAAAAATATAAAAATTTAGATGAAAGAAAAAGAAAAAAAAGAGATGAGTTCAGAAAAAGATGCCAAATTAAAAGCGCTACAACTTACGCTTGACAAACTAGATAAGACTTACGGAAAAGGAACCGTAATGAAAATGGGAGATAAAGCCATTGTAGAAGTTGAAACTATTTCTTCAGGTTCTCTTGGTGTTGATTTAGCCCTTGGAGTAAACGGTTACCCGAGAGGAAGAATTATCGAAATTTACGGACCAGAATCTTCTGGTAAAACAACATTAACGTTACACGCAATTGCCGAAGCTCAAAAAGCTGGTGGAATTGCTGCTTTTATAGATGCTGAGCACGCTTTTGATAGAAACTATGCTGAAAAATTAGGCGTAGATATCGAAAACCTGATCATTTCTCAACCAGACAATGGGGAACAAGCTCTGGAAATTGCCGAAAACTTAATTCGTTCCGGTGCAATTGATATTGTTGTAATTGACTCGGTTGCTGCATTGACTCCAAAAAGTGAAATTGAAGGTGAAATGGGAGATTCTAAAATGGGTCTTCATGCACGTTTGATGTCTCAGGCTTTGAGAAAATTAACGGGAACTATTAGTAAAACAAATTGTACTGTTTTCTTCATCAACCAGTTGAGAGAGAAAATTGGTGTTATGTTTGGAAATCCTGAAACTACAACGGGTGGTAACGCATTGAAATTCTACGCTTCAGTACGTTTAGATATTCGCCGTTCTTCTCAAATTAAAGATGGAGAAAATGTTATCGGAAACAGAACTAAAGTAAAAGTGGTTAAAAACAAAGTTGCTCCGCCTTTTAAAACTGCTGAATTCGACATTATGTACGGAGAAGGAGTTTCTAAAACAGGAGAAATTCTTGATTTAGCGGTTGAATTTGAGATCGTTAAAAAAGCAGGATCTTGGTTTAGCTACGGAGATACAAAATTAGGACAAGGTCGTGATGCTGTAAAGGCGTTAATTAAAGATAATCCTGAATTAGCTGATGAATTAGAAGTTAAAATAAAAGCACATATTAAAGAATTGGCTAACGCTTAAGGCTTTAAAAGTCTTTTTAAATCAAGACTTTATATTTCAAACCCGGCAAGTTTTAAAACTTGCCGGGTTTTTTATTTCAAAAAAATAAAAAATGACGCAACCTTTTTTTAAAATTTATATCTAGATAATAGACATAAGATTTTTGATATCGTATCGGCCATAAATACGAATATCAAAGGCTTTAGAATGAATTTGGTTGTTTGTTCGAGTAAAAACCCGTTAGTTAAGTTTTGGTACTAACGGGTTTTTTATTTTTTCTGAAAATTTTTTAATTACAACGCAACCTTTTTCATTTTTCATGCTCTTATAATTGTGACACTAGCTTGAGTTTTAATAAACTCATTATTATCAACCGTTAATGTTTTGAATCATGAAAGAGAAGATAGAACTGTTGTTGAATAAAAACCGGAAAAAGACCAAATTAAAAATTAAAAAAGTATTACGTTTCATTTCTGAAAAAATAATACACCGATAAATTTTGAATATAAAAGGGGTTTTAATTCAAAATAAAACCCGGCAATCTTTTAAAGTTTGCCGGGTTTTTAATTTTTTATTTTTTAGAGTCTTCTTTTTTAAATTCGAGTAATCCTTTGTAAATCAATTGCCTTGTTTCGTCTCTTAGATCTTTCCTGTTTTCACTTGTCAAGCCTTTTGTCTCTATAAATGGCAATATCTTTCCACGCATTTTTCCCGGGCTTCCACTTAAAAAAGTATACGAAAAGCGTTCTTTATTGTCAGCAAAAACGATGGGTACAATCGGAATTTGATGCTCTATTGCCAGTCGAAAAGCACCATCTTTAAATTCATCTAATAATATCGATTCATCGTCAGGAACTCCTCCTTCAGGAAAAATACAAATACTAAGTCCTTGATTAAGTCTGTCTTGCGCTCTTTTAAAAACTTCATTTTTACTTCTTGATGAACTTCTGTCTACTAAAATGCAGGTTCTCTTGTAGAAAAATCCAAACAAAGGAATTTTTGAAAGTTCTTTTTTTCCTACAAAAACAAACGGATTTTTAACAATTGCCAGCATCAGCATTATATCTGTCATTGAAGTATGATTGGCAACAATCATGTAACTTTTACCCTTCTCAAGTTTTTGCAAACGTTCGATTTTATAATAAAAACCCATTCCAAACAGAATGAATTTAGCCCAAATGCGGGCCATTTTGAAGAAATAGGGATATCCACTTTCGGTTATTATAGAAACTAGCAAAAATGGCAGCATAATCAATATTGGAATACCCATCACAACATAAAACCAAATGCGCCAAATGACCCAAAAAACAATTTTAATTCCTTTCATAGATTCAAATGTAATAAAACAGAAGTAAATTTAGATCATTAGATTTTTAGAATATTAGACTTAATGAGATATTCAGCTTTAAAATATTTCAGATGTTCAATAAACTTTGCAGACTTTGCGAAAAACTTCGCGAACTTTGCGGTTATAAAAAAACTTTACGAACTTCGCGGTTAAGAAAAAAACTAGAATGGCAAAAATACTTACTGGTGTTCAAAGTACAGGAACGCCACACTTGGGCAATTTATTGGGAGCAATTATTCCGGCAATCGAATTATCTAATAATCCGGCAAATGAATCATATTTGTTTATTGCTGATTTACATTCGATTACACAAATTAAAGACGGAAAAACATTAAGAGAAAATACTTATAGCACTGCAGCTGCCTGGCTAGCCTGTGGTTTAAATCCTGATAAAGTTACTTTTTACAGACAGTCTGATGTAACGCAAACGGCTGAACTGACTTGGTATTTAAGTTGCTTTTTTCCATTTCAACGTCTGACTTTGGCGCATTCTTTTAAAGATAAATCGGATCGTTTAGACGATGTTAATGCGGGACTTTTTACCTATCCGATGTTAATGGCTGCAGATATTTTGCTGTATGATGCTGAATTTGTTCCTGTTGGAAAAGATCAGTTGCAGCATTTGGAAATCACGCGAGATGTCGCTTCTCGTTTCAATCATCAAATGGGAGAAACTTTTGTAATTCCTGAAGCTAAAATTCAAGAAGACAGTATGTTGATTCCCGGAACAAATGGCGGAAAAATGAGTAAATCGGCCAACAATATTATCAACATTTTTCTGGATGATAAAACGCTTCGCAAACAGGTTATGAGCATCGAAACAGATAGTACTCCGCTTGAAGAACCAAAAAATCCGGATACTTGCAATGCTTTTGCTATTTATTCGTTACTGGCAAATGAAGCTCAAATTGCTGAAATGAGAGCAAATTATTTAGGCGGAAATTACGGTTACGGTCACGCGAAACAAGCTCTTTTTGAATTAATTACCGAAAAATTTAAAACGGAAAGAGAAAAATATAATTATTACATAAACAACCTGGAAGAAGTAGATGCACTTTTGAAAAAAGGTGCGGCAAAAGCTTCTGTTGTAGCTGATGGCGTTTTAGCGAAAGTTCGAGACATTCTTGGATTTGGAAAATAAAATATAAGCCACGAATTACACCAATTTTCACGAATTAAATTGGTGTTAATTCGTGAAATTCGTGGCAACTTCTTTTTTTTATATAGCCTCAAATAACTTCCCCGGCAAAGGCCGAATAACACCTTTAAGTTCCATATTTAGAAGTAATCCTGAGATTTTATAAATTGGGAAATCACATTGAAGTGCAATAATATCCATTAATTCTTTTCCGTTTTTTAATAGAAAATCATAGACTTTTTGTTCATCCAATTCTAGTTCTACAAACAACATTTTTTGCACGGGTTTCGCTTTATTTTCTATATCCCAATTCAGCATATAAATCAAGTCTGCAGCGCTCGAAAGTACGCTTGCTTTTTGAGTTTTGATTAAGTCATTACAACCCTGACTGTATTTGTCTGTCACTCTTCCGGGAACCGCAAAAACATCCCGATTGTAATCGTTTGCTAGATTGGCCGTAATAAGCGATCCTCCTTTATCTGCAGATTCTATAACAATGGTGGCCTCCGTCATGCCGGCAACGATACGGTTTCGGCGCACAAAATTTTCTTTATCAGGATTAGAAGAACTCCAAAATTCGGTTATGAATCCACCTTTTTCTTCCATTTTAGCCACATATTTTTTATGCGTTTTGGGATAAATTTGATTTAATCCATGCGCCAAAACGCCAATCGTTTGCAGATTATTTTCCATCGCAAACTGGTGAGCTACAATATCAACCCCATACGCAAAGCCGCTGACGATTACCGGATCTAAAGGCGCTAAATCTTCAATTAACTTTCTACAAAACTCGGTTCCGTAAGAAGTAATTTGTCGTGTGCCAACAATACTGATAATTCTTTTGTTTTTTAAATTTATATTTCCCGCTGTAAAAATCAAAACAGGCGAATCGATACAATGTTTAAGGCGATCAGGATAACTTTCATCCTGAAAAAATGAAACATTTATGTTGTTGGTTTTAATAAATTGAAGTTCCTGATTGGCTCTTTCAAAAACGGTTTGATCTTTCAAATTTTTAAGCAAAACAGTTCCCACGCCATCTATGGCAGCAATCTGATTGGATTTTGCTTTAAAAACAGCCTCGGCAGTACCAAAATGCGTGAGTAGTTTTTTGGCCATAATATCTCCTACTCCATCAATTTTTAATAAGGCTAATAAATAATATAAATCTTGATCTGACATTGTTTTGATTGTTGTTTTGATGTGGCGAATATTTTCCTGAAACGAATTATCGAGAAGATTTTCGAAACGGCAAATATATAAATTAGAAGTAAATTCTTTCAAAAAACAATGCTTTAATGATTTCTCATTTATTTTATAAAAACATTAATTATATTTAACTAATTGAAAATTAATTAACTAAAAAAATATGTGGATTGTTAATAAAAATTGTGAATAAAATTTTGATAACTATATTCGTTGCATAACTTTGTTACTATGAAAATCGAAACTTACATCGCGCAGTTATTGTATCGTTATCAGTGTATAACGGTTCCTGGATTTGGAGCATTTCTAACAGAAATTCACCCAACTCAGGTTAATGAAAGTACAAATTCTTTTTTTCCACCTAAAAAGACGATTTCATTTAATGGTCTATTGAAAAATAACGACGGACTGTTAGCAAACCATATTGCTCTTGCAGAAAATACTTCCTACGGTTTTGCTGTAAGTGCTATTGCTTTTGAAGTTTTAAACTGGAAAAAAACATTAGAAGAATTTGGTGTTTTAAATCTAAAAAATATTGGTAGTATTCGTTTGAATGCAGATCAAAACATGGTCTTTACGCCAAACGATCAACACAATTACCTTTCAAGTTCTTTCGGATTAAGTCCGTTTGTTTCTCCTTTGGTAAAAAGAGAAATTTTTCAGAAAAATCTTGAAGCACTTGAAGAAAGAGAAACTATCGATTTAAACGAAAATGAAGTAGAAGTTAGATCTTCTAAATCGTATTTAAGATATGCTGCTATTTTTGTTTTAGGTCTTGGAATTACAGGAAGTATTGGATATCCTTTATACCAAAATCAAATTGCAAACCAAACACTTATCGTTGAAAGTGCCGTTCAGAAAAAGGTAGAAAACAAGATACAGGAAGCAACATTTTTAATTCAAAATCCTTTGCCTGCGGTAACACTTTCTGTTGATTCTGCAAAAACGGAAGCTATTGAAGAAAAAACAATGCCTTACCATATCATGGCTGGAGCTTTTAGAAGTCAACAAAATGCTAAAAAAGCTTATGATCAGCTTATAAAAGATGGTTATAAAGCCCGAATGCTCGAAGAAACGAAACATGGTTTATTTCCGGTTATCTACGGAAGTTATCAAACTATGGCCGAAGCAGAAAAGGCACAGAAAGAAATTCAAAAAGGTGAAAATCCAACTGCCTGGATATTAATCGAATCTTTATAAAAACTTCAAAACCTACTTTAATCAAGTAGGTTTTTTTTTGGCTTATTTTATTTAATAAAAAACTCAAACAGTTACTCTTTATAACTCCAAACTTATATTTTTGTTACTCTCAAATAACAATAATATACTATGACTAAAACATTAAAACTACTAATTGTTTTGTTTCTTATCCTGAATACGCAACACTTTTATGCTCAGGAAATTACAACTACAAACAAAGCACAGATTGCAGCAGAAAAAAGAGCTGCAAGAGATGCTCAGAGATCAGCTGACGAATATCACAAAAAGCTCGATGACGATCAGGATAAACTGAAAGATGAGCAGGCAAAATTAAAAAAAGAACAAAAGAAGCTTGAAAAAAGTCAGAAAGAATTAAGGAATTCTGAAAAAGACATTAAAGACAATGAAAAGAAAATTGCGAAATTAGAATCTGAAAATCAAAAGATTGATGGAAAATTAAAATCGCTTTCTGAAGAAGACTCTCAAAAACAAAAGGTAAAAATAAAAGAGAATGAGCTTCAAATTCAAAAACTAAAATCAAAACAAGTCGATCAGCAAAAAAAGCTGGACAAACTTAGAGCTCAAGTATAAAACAAAAAAAATCCGATACGCTGGCGTATCGGATTTTTTGTTTATCGTGGAACAATTTTCGCGTTTTGGGAAAGGATTTCTTTTCCGCTTTGTGTTATAATCAATCTCGCGGGAGGCGAATTTTTTTCGCCCAAAACTATTATGTGACATTCATAAATATAATTGCCTTTTTTAAATTCAAAATGTTCATTTCCACCCGTTCCGTCCTGAAACCATTTTCCGTTAGTTATCACTAAATCAGGTTTTTCACTCATCGATTGTTTAAGAGACCAGGATGCATATCTGTAATTATCATTTCCTAAATCATCAATTCTAATCTTGAATTTAGAAGTTTCTAAAACATATTGAGGTTCTTTAAATTTGGCGATTGAAGGATGTAATTTTCCTTTCTCACTAGAAATTAATTTCTGTTTAAGCGCCGCTTCCGTTTTCGACTGATAGTTAATACTAATTAAACGGCCATCCTCATCTATCCAAATACTGCCTTGATTAAGCATAATTCCTCTCCAACCCATTTGTGACCAGTCTTTTGCCGGATTCGATTTAATGATTTCATTTTTCAGCGTAACATCAAAAATGTCATTATATCTCTTTAAGAAATCCGCTTTATTTTTAATCGCCGGAATTGGAGAATCTCGTTCTAAAGGATACTTAATGATATTGGCAACAGCCTCTTTCCTTCCATTCTTTACATTATCAATAAACGTTTTAATAAATTTTTGATATTCCGGTTTTAAATCCTGAGCAGCAAGATTTTGAACTGAAAAAACAAGCAGGGAAATGTATATTAACTTTCTCATCTTTTTCTATTTTACATAATGTTTTTTGGATAATTCCAAATTTTAAATTTCTTATTCCAGACCCAAGTTACAAAATCTAAAATCTAAAATCTAAAATCTAAAATCAATTATCAGTTTATGCTGGCTTTGAACATTTTGAGTTCATCCCAGGTAAATTCATCTCCGTGTTTTTCTTTTAAGCCGTTTAATGATTCTTCCTGATAGAATTGAAAAGCTTCTCGAAGCGCCAGGATTTTATCATAAGGCAAAACATCAGAAATCTCGACTTTCTTAGCCTGAATCAATTTAATCAAATGCGTTTCTATAGTTTGTGGTGTAAGTTTCCGAATTCTGGCAATATCCTGAATCGAATTTTTTTCGAGCCACAAATCGTGTGTTTCTTCGACAGTTGTTTTTTTAACGGATTTCGAATCGCTTTTATCCAGTTTTCTGGCCGTATATCGCACTACGGGATCTTCTGATTTGAAAATATCCGTATTGGTCATATTAAATTCCTCCCGAATCTTGTCAACCTTATCTAATTTGTAGTTTTTAATCGCTGTAGACGACAATTTCTCTTTACAGATGGTTTCGCCTGCCACGATAATTTCTATTAGCAATTTGGCCTTCATTAAGCGTAAAACAGCTTTAGTTTGCAAATCATCCAGAAAAGCCAACTCTTCGTAAAACTCTTTTACTTTTTTGAATTTCTGAATTTCAGCCATTTTATTCAAAAGATCTGTAACCAATTTGTCCATCGGTTTAAAGAAGTAATCATAAGCCGCTACTACCCTTTCCTGAACAAAAAACAAGTCAACAGTTTCTTTATTGAAAATTTTATTAAGCTGATGTACGAATTTCTGAGATGGATCTACAAGCGAATCTATTATCTCAAGACGTTTGTGCGCCCAAACGGCATGTTTGGCTTTTTCTGAGTTTACCGCATTTTCATTGTAACTAAAACGATGATTTCGCCATTCTTGTGCTAAATCTGCCCAATTAAAACTGTTAATCAAATAGTTATGAATAAAATTTTTGGTCTCAAAATGCAAAGAGTTTTTCAGAACATCCTCTGTTGCTTTGTTTAAAGCGTAATCCATAACATCCTGATCATTCGAAATGCCATTCATTTGCAGCGGAGAAAGCAAAATAAGCCCGTTTAAAGAAGTTAAACGTGACAATGCTACATATGCCTGTCCGGGTAAAAAAACCTGCGATACATCGAGCGCAGCTTTCTCAAAAGTTAAACCCTGGCTTTTATGAACCGTAATGGCCCAGGCTAACTTTAGCGGATAATGTGCAAATGTGCCCAAAACCTCTTCTTCTACTTCTTTGGTAAGATCGTTTACTTTGTAGCGAATATTTTTCCACTCGTATTTCTCGACTTCAATAGTTTTGTTCTCTTCAGGGAAATGAACAAAGATTTCTTCGGGCGAAAGCGATTTTACAACGCCCATTTTTCCGTTAAAGTATCTTTTTTCAAAAGATAAATCGTTTTTAACGAACATTACCTGTGCACCAACCTTCAGTTTTAGATTTTCTTCGACAGGAAATATTTTTTCGGGAAAATCGCCAACGACAAAAGGTTGAAATGAAAATTCATTTCCGGCTAAATCATTAATTGCCTGCTCGTTCATCGAATCGGCTTTGGCATTGTGCGTTGTAAGCGTTATATAACCTTTGTTGTTTTTTAAATCAAAATCAGGCTGCACATACTGGTTTAAAACCTGAATATCCTGCTGTGTAATCTGATTATTTCTAAGATTGTTTAAAACTGAAATAAAAGCATCATCGGTTTGTCGGTAAATTTTAGATAATTCGATGTAAAGTGGTGGATTTTGCTGAATTACATGCGAATGAAAAAAGAATTTCCCTTTGTAATAATTACGCAAGGTTCTCCATTCTTCATCCCTGATTACAGGCGGCAATTGTAATAAATCGCCAATAAAGAGTACCTGAACTCCTCCAAAAGCATGCGAATTTCTACGAACAGTCTGCATCATAAAGTCAATCGCATCAAGTAAATCAGCACGTAACATACTGACTTCATCAATAATCAAAAGCTCCATGTTTTTGATCACATTACGCTTTACATTGTTCATTTTGAAGTGTCTGCGTAGTGTTTCTTTGTTTTCAAATTTTACCGTTTCAGTAAACTGAGAGGCTTCATCGTACGTTGGAATAAAAGCCGAAAACGGCAATTGAAACATCGAGTGAATCGTTACCCCGCCGGCATTCAGCGCAGCAATTCCTGTTGGCGCCACCACAACTGTATTCTTATGTGTTGTAGCGATAATTTCACGTAAAAGTGTTGTTTTTCCTGTACCGGCCTTACCCGTAAGAAAGATAGATTTTTGCGTTTGATTGATAAATTGTAAGGTGTAAGCAGCAGCTTCTGAAACGTTTTGCATTATGAAATGTATTGAAAAACTAAAAGTATGGTGTTTTTATAAAAGAAAAAAACCTAAATCTGAGTAGATTTAGGTTTTTAAGTAGTTTAGTTAGTTTGGTAATTATTTTTTTGCCTCTTCACCTTCTTTAACTGCTTTTGTTTCTGTTTTTGGTTCAGCTTTGTATTTATCATTCAAAGCTTTAATGATGTCTTTTGTGATATCATATTTTTCTTCTGCATATAAAACAGTTGCAGCATCACCAGTTCCGTAGATATAAGAATAACCGTTTTTCTTACCGTATTCCTTGATGAATTTTTTAACTCCACTTACTAGAGAATCCATTTCAACACCACTTTCTTGTTGCAATTGCTGAGATAATTGTTGTTGAGCATAACCCAGTTGTTGTTCTCTTTTTTGCAACTCTGCACCTCTTTGTTGCGCCCATTGCTGGCCGTTAGCCTGTGCCTGACTTTGAAAATTAGCAGCGTCTTGTTTAAAACGAGTAATTTCCGCTTGCAGCTGTCTTCCTTTTTCTTCTGCTTGAGCTTTATATTTAGCTTCAAGGTCTTTTGCTTCAGTGTACTCTTTCATTAAAACTGAAGTATCAACGTAAGCTGTTTTTACTTCCTTAACTTCTGCTGTTTTACCACATGAAACAACCAAAATTGAAAGTGCGATAATTACTAATGCTTTTTTCATTTTCTAAATTTCTAATTTTTTTAAAGTAATAAAGACAAAAATATAAAAAAATAAATAGCATCAACATAAAGTTTAGAAAATGCTATAATTTTATGATATTGATTTTATTTATGGATCAAAAAATAACTATAAAACAACGCTATCAAAACCGGCTTTCATAGCTTTTATTAGAGAAGACTTCTTGAAAAAGACGATATTTCTCCTGCTTAAAACCGAAAAAGTCTTGGAAACACGCTTATTTTACGTTTTAGTTGTTTTTTAAGACATAAATGTGAGATGAATACTCTTTTGTCTTGCCGGCTTTTAAATTTGATCGTAAACCAACAAAAAAAGCGCTGATGTAATTCATTTTTCCAGTTTTATATTTTTCAGATAAAAGGCTCACGTAAAAAGAATCAAATTTCATTGGAAGTACTTTTTCCAACTTCATGTCAACTTTTTCAAAAAGCAACTGAATAGCTTTTTTCGAAAAATGCCAAAAATGAATCGGCACATCAAAAGCTGCCCAAAACTCATTATAATATTTTGCGTCGTAAGATTTAAAATTTGGAACCGCAACAATTAATGTTCCAGTTGGTTTTAGTAAACGCTTTAATTCCTGAATTTGTAATTCTAAATTTGGAACGTGTTCTAAAACGTGCCACATTGTAATCACATCAAAAGAATTATTTTCGAGAGTACTAATTTCATCCACAAAAGAAATTCCTTTTTGTGTTGCAATATTTTTTGCTCTTTCGCTTGGTTCAACTCCAATAGTTTCCCAACCGTCATTTTTCGCTGTCAATAAAAAATCTCCTGTTCCGGCACCAATGTCTAAAATTTTTCCTTTTTGAGATTGTTCACTGTTGATCAGATTCAATTTATTTTTGATCGCAATGTTTTTTACAAAATGATATGCTTTTTCAAATAACGAACGCTTGTTATCTGTGTGCGAAATATAATCTTCGCTTTCGTAATATCTTCCTAAATTTTCAAGATCCGGTTGCGGAGATGTAATCAACATATCTAAATTTTCGTCGTAATACAAATCGAAAATTTCTTTTGAAACAGAATGGTCTTTTACAGTAAGAAAATGTTTTTTATTTAAAACGTCCATTTTTTATTTTAAGTGTTTTGGTTTAATTTTATAGCAAACCCTAAAAGTGAAAATTATCATTTTTAGGGTTTATTTATTTTTATATTTTTTGTTATATTTATCTTTTCCAATTTATTTTTACTCCTGACATTTTTTCGTTTTCAATTCTTATTTCTGTCAAAATTGTAAAACCGTTTTTGATATAAAATGGCATTGGAGATTTATAAAAAGTTGCATTTTGCTTTTCTTCATTTTCATGATCAATAACCCAACCATTCAAACTTGCATTGTTCTTTTTTAATTCATTAATCAAAAGCGAACCATTTCCTTTTCCTTGTATTTGAGAATCTAGAATTATTGCAAACCAATCTTCCTCTTCTCTCAAAAAAGTAAAAGCCCAACCATTAATTCTATTCAAATCATCAAACAGTAAATAATGTTTTGTGTTTTGAAGACCATTCAAATACAATTCAAAATCTGCCATCGTTTTACAATTCAATCTTGCTGGATATTCTTCATTCCAAAGTTCGCGTAAAACTTCTTTTTCTTCTAATAGCAAAACCTCTTTTTGAACAATTCTCATACAATGAAATTTAGAATTAGTTTTTTGTCATTCCGAGGAACGATAATTATAATGCGTTATCTTAAATCCGTTTCACGTGGAACAAAATAATTTCCAGACTTAGATTTGATGATCCAGAATCAAATAGTTTCACGTGGAACAATCCAAATCAAAACAACAAATTATGCCTTCCACACAAACAATCTAAATCTAAAATCTAAAATTCTATCTTCCCATATAAATCAATAAAACCGAAATATCACTTGGTGATACTCCGCTTATTCTTGAAGCTTGAGAAATAGTTACAGGACGAATCTTGCTCAATTTTTGTTTTGCTTCAATCGACATTGATTTAATTTTATTATAATCGAAATTCTCCGGAATCTTTACTTCTTCTAAACGAGTTAGTTTGTCAGCGTTGTTTCTTTCCTTTTCGATATAACCTGAATATTTAACCTGAATTTCGGCTTGTTCTAAAATCTCCTGATCAACATCATTTGATTCTATGTATTCTTTTACTTTTTCAAATTTCATCATATCCTCCAAATCAATTTGTGGACGTGAGAATACTTTAAACATTTTATCACCTTGTGTAATCGGAGCTGTTTCTTTCGCTTCTAAAATAGGATTTGTTTCTGCTACCGAAACGCTAGTTTCTCTGAAAAATGCAACCATTTTTTCAGACTCGTTTAGTTTCTTTTCCATTCGGCGTAAACGCGCTTCAGATGCAAGACCAATTTCATGCGACATTGGCGTTAATCTAAAATCGGCATTATCCTGACGAAGCAAAGTTCTATACTCTGCTCTTGACGTAAACATTCTATATGGTTCTTCTGTCCCTTTTGTAATTAAATCATCGATCAAAACTCCGATATAAGCTTCATCACGTTTCAAAATTAACGGCGCTTTTTCATGCACTTTTAAATGCGCATTTATTCCGGCCATCAAACCTTGTGATGCTGCTTCTTCATATCCTGTAGTTCCATTAATTTGTCCGGCAAAATATAAACCTTCAACTAACTTTGTTTCCAAAGTATGTTTCAATTGCGTTGGCGGAAAGTAATCGTATTCGATTGCATAACCTGGACGAAAGAATTTCACTTTCTCAAATCCGGCAACAGAACTCAACGCTTTAAATTGAATGTCTTCCGGAAGCGAAGTTGAAAATCCGTTTACATAAACCTCACAAGTATTCCAACCTTCCGGTTCAACAAATAACTGGTGACGTTCTTTATCTGCAAAACGATTTATCTTATCTTCTATCGATGGACAATATCTTGGACCGAGACTTTTGATTCTTCCATTGAACATTGGCGAACGATCAAAACCTTCTCTCAAAATATCATGAACCTGCAATGACGTATAGGTCATATGACAAGATCTTTGATGCGTTAATGGAACCGTTAAATCCGAATAAGAAAACTTATCCGGTTTCGCATCTCCTTTTTCTTCGTTCATTTTCGAATAATCCAAAGAACGTCCGTCAACTCGTGGCGGCGTTCCTGTTTTCATTCTTCCTGATTCAAATCCAACTTTTACTAAATCTTCGGTAATTCCAGTTGCAGCACTTTCTCCTGCTCTTCCTCCTCCGAATTGTTTTTCTCCAATATGAATCAAACCATTCAAGAAAGTTCCATTTGTCAACACCACAGATTTAGAACGAATCTCAACTCCCAACGAAGTTCTGATTCCTTTAATCTTTCCATTCTCAATAATCAAACCTTTCACCATCTCTTGGTAGAAATCCAGATTTGGAGTTCCCTCCAACATCATTCTCCATTCTTCAGCAAAACGCATTCGATCACTTTGAACTCTCGGCGACCACATTGCTGGTCCTTTTGATTTGTTCAACATCTTGAATTGAATTGCAGTTCGGTCTGAAACAATTCCTGAGTATCCTCCGAGCGCATCAATCTCACGCACAATTTGTCCTTTTGCAATTCCACCCATCGCTGGGTTGCAAGACATCTGAGCAATGTTCTGCAAACTCATTGTAACCAATAAAGTTTTGGATCCTAAATTTGCGGCCGCTGCCGCGGCTTCAGAACCTGCATGACCTGCACCAACTACAATAACATCGTATTCTTCTAAAAACATCTTATTTTCTATTCTCTGGGAAACCGTTTAAGTCAGCTCTCAGAATTAACTTTATATTCTTTTGTTCCACGTGGAACAGCAACAACTATATGTAAATTCCAATTTGAAATTCCAAACTCCAAATTTGAAAACCAAGTGTTCCACGTGAAACACTTCGATACAAATTTTAAAATCTAAATTTTTCAATTCATGTGTTCCACGTGAAACAATTATTTCAAATCTAGATTTTTTGAAATGAAGTTCAAAAAATACAAACTAATGTTTCACGTGGAACATTTGGGATTTGAATTTTATAATTGAATTTATTTCTATTACTGTTCCACGTGAAACATTGCGATTTTCTCGTCTTCTTTCGAACGCATTAATTCAGCATCAGCATCTGTTTTGTCTTTGTATCCACAGTAATGTAATATCCCGTGAGCGAGAACTCGTTTTAATTCATCTTCAAAAGAAACATTAAAATCGTTTGCATTATCTTTTACTCTTTCAACAGAAACAAAAATATCGCCGTTTAATTCGTTTCCAACGGTGTAATCAAAACTGATAATATCTGTTAATGTATCGTGATTTAGATATTCTACATTTATCTTATGAAGATATTCATCGTCACAAAATATGTAATTTATGTCTCCTTCGTTTTTGTTTTCAGAAACAATCACAGCACTCAACCAATCAGAAAAGGCTTGTTCATTATCTAAAGTAAATTCGGTTTCGTAATTAAAGTCGATCATTTTGTATTGAAATATTCTTGAACCTTTTGATTAAAATTCGAGCGCAAAGGTAGTGATTGTCTATTTAAAATCTCCACACTGTTTAAATATTCCAATAACGAGCTTGGTAAAGCATTCGAACGATTGGTAAATTCAGATTTGTTAGTTTCAGATTCTCGCTTCGTATCCTGACCTTGTTGCTGAACTGCGTTGTTCAGTTTTAATAATTCTTGTTGAATATTAAGTATGCGTTGTAAGTTCTCATTTTTAAAACCTTTGTTTAAAAGTTGCTTTTCTGATTGTTTCATTTGTTCTAAAACAGATCTGCCCTGAGCATCCAATCCTTTTTTAGCTAACTCTTTTTGCAAAGCTTCACGAAGTTTTACTTGTTCTTTATAAATTTCCATTATCGCTTCAGCATCTCCTTCGCCATCATTTCCGTCTTTTCCATCATTTCCTTTTTCACCAGACTGGCCTCCTTTTCCGTCTTTACCCTGACCACTTTTACCTTGACCATTTCCTTGTCCTTCTTTTCCCTGACCTTGTTTCCCCTGTCCTTCTTTTCCATCTTTACCTTCTCCACTTTTACCACTTTGACCTTGGCCGGGTTTATCTCCTTCTTTCATTCCTTGCTTCATCTTCTCTCCTAAACCTTTTTGCTTTTGAATAATATCCGGTAATTGCATTCCTTGACCGTCACCAGGTTTTGGTTTTCCTTGTCCAGGTTTAGACATCGACATTTGCATATTGTTTAATAAATCACTTAAAAAATCGGCTAGCTTATTTGCAGATGAAGTTGCATATTGCTGATGCGAAACTCCCTTTGGAACCTGAACATCGGTTAGCGTTTCAATTGCTTTGTCAATATTATACTGAACATTTCCAATTTCTTTCGTTACATCTTCAGCCACTTTTGGATTACGCAATGACAATGCAAACAAACTATCATCAACGTGTTTGAACTGTTGTTTTAAATTCTGTTGAATTTTAATATTCTTAGTATAAGCCGAAGAACCTAATTTCATAGATTTAAATTGTTTCATCACATCTTCCTGAGACAATGAATAGGCTAAAAGGTTATCCAGAATCTGACGCAACATGGCAACGTCTTCTTCTAATTGTTCCTGATCGCCGCCTTCCATACTTGACTGCATTTGCTGTGCCATGCTTTTCATTTTCTTGGCTGCACTTTTTTGTTTTGGCTTAGCCGAAGAAGTATTCTTTTTACCTAATTCTTCAGAAGCTTTTTTAAAATCATCATCTAAATCTTTTTCTTTTGAAGCATCTGATGGAATATTTATAGGAGATTTTAATGTTTTATTTTCTTCTTTCAGGTCTTTTAAATCTTCCTGAATTTTATCAAAAGCTTTATTAATATCGTCTTGTTTCTCTTTGGTGTTTTCTTTCTCTTTATTCGAAAGCTGTTCTTGTTGTTCTGAAAGTTTATCTAATTTCTCGCCAACCTGCTCTGCCTTTTTCTCTACATAAAAACGTTTGGTTAGTTCAACCAATTGCTCCAGATTACGAGATTGGTTTTTGCTAATTTGTTTGAATTTTTCCATCTTATCAAACAACTCTTCGCTGTTCAATTTATCGTTTAAGTTTTTTAATTCATCCAATAACTTTTGGTTTTTCTCTAAATCTTTATCGGCATTCTCTAAACGTTTTTGTAAATCATCAGCTGTTTTATCTTTCTTTTCAGATTTGAATTTATCCAAATTCTGATTCATTTTCTTCGCAAATTGCTTCATCAATTCGTCTTGTT
Organism: Flavobacterium chryseum; assembly: GCF_004362015.1. GTDB lineage: Bacteria > Bacteroidota > Bacteroidia > Flavobacteriales > Flavobacteriaceae > Flavobacterium. The sequence continues at coordinate 378,681 of NZ_SNWW01000001.1, read as the reverse complement.
GTTTCTGACGTTTGATAAAATCATTGATTTTCTGTTGGTCTTTAAACTCTAAATTTTCTTTTTCTTTTCCGGTATTTTTAATTTTATCCATTTCAGAAAATTGCTTTTCCTGATTCTTTAAGGATTTAGACAAACTGTTTATATTGTTATTTTGTTGTTGTAATTCTAGATCCTGAACTTCATCTGTAGTTGAAACCCGATCTGAAAAAACAGAAGATTTTGTACTCTTAAAACCATGCGGCGCATCATTATCAAAAACTTCAAAATAGTATTCATAAGATACTCCTTCTTCCACAGGTAAATTACTCGGGAAAGAAAAAACGAACTGATCAAACACTGCTTGTTTTACAGGAATGGTTCCACGCTTGGCAGTGTTGGGTTTGTTGCGTTCGTAGAATATAACTTGCAATTTTGATAAACCATAATCATCACCTAACCTTCCCAAAACATAATTCTTATCTAACTTTAAACTGTCCGGAGCGGGGCTAACTGTTATCGATGGATGCTGATCTTTAATAACAGATAACTGATAATCTAGTTTCTCGTAGTTTTTAACCTTATTATTTGAAGTAAGGATTTGATATTCTGTATTCTGACTTATATTTTTAGCCAATTTAAACTCATTTTCTGCTTTATTGAACTTCAAAGTTGCATTTTCATCTTTCCAAACAATTTCCTGGGTCGATTGCGTATTCATTCTCCAGGTTACCAAAGTTCCTTCTGGCACAATTGCATTTCCTGTACCCTGAATTGTTTCTGATTTCTTTTTTAAATACGATGGAAAATTTAATACCATTTCGAAGTTGGCAATTGACGGAACAGTGATTACTTTCAATTCATATTCCTGAGATGAAACTGAATTTCCTTCGAAAGAAAATGAAACATTCTCTACCGGTTTTTCAATCTTGAATTCAAACTTTCCGGGTTGAGAAGATTCCATAAAATAACTTTCATCACCAATATGAATCATTACATTTTCTGGAACAATGTTTCCAATTGATTCCATTTTGATAACGAAATCTTTGTTCTGTTCTGTTTGTAAATTTTGATTTAGGACAACAAATTTGAAAGGAGCCGGAGGTAAAAACGTAGCATTAAAATGCACTACTCTATTCAAACTTTGAGAAATGATATTACTATTTCCCGAAATATAAAACACAGCAAAAAGCAAAATTGGAATTAAAGCCAATGGTAAATACTTTCTGTTTGAATTAAAGTTGATGGCATTTCCAAAAGGAATTGGCTGCAATGAATTTGCTTTTTGTTCGATTGAAGCTAACATCAACTCAGAACTTTCTGCTGAATTCTCAGAAGCTGAAAGCTGTAAAAAGTTAGTTAACTTATCACTTACTTCTGTAAAATGATTCCCGATAATTGCCGAAGCCTGATTATAATCAATTCCTTTTTGAAGTTTGAACAACTTAAAAAGTGGGAACAAAATTAATCGAAACAAAAGGAAAACTTCTACTCCAATAAACAACCAAAATAAAAGCGTTCTTCCTAATGGTTTTAACCAAAGAAAGTACTCAATGAAAAGCGTGAATAAAAAATAAATTAATCCAAAACCGGTAAAAAGAAGTATTCCTTTTATCAATTCGTTGGTATAATATTTTTTAATAAAAGTCTCTAACTTTTGATATATGGCAGATGTTGTTTTCAAGTTGAATCTGTTTTAATTATAACCCATAAAAGTAGTAATTATAACTATTCAAATTTCAAAAATCAATTGCAATGACAATGTCAATTGTAACTTCAAAAATCAATATCAATACAACTACCAATAATAGTATTTAATTACAAAATCTAAATTGTAAAATTTCAAATCAACAATCTAAAATCTAAAGTCTACAATCTTAAATCTGAATTGTATCTTTGCATCAAAATTTAAACAAATGTCAAAGCAAGTTCGTGTGCGTTTTGCACCAAGTCCAACAGGAGCATTACATATTGGCGGAGTTCGTACTGCCCTATTTAATTATTTATTTGCCAAAAAAAATAATGGTATTTTTTATTTAAGAGTTGAAGACACAGATCAGACTCGTTTTGTTCCCGGTGCCGAAGCTTATATTATGGAAGCATTGGAATGGTTGGGAATTTCTCCTGACGAAACTGTTGGGAAAAATGAAAAATTTGGTCCGTACAGACAAAGTGAACGTAAGGAATTATACCAAACCTATGCTGATCAACTGATCAATTCTGGTTGGGCCTATTATGCTTTTGATACTCCTGAAGCTTTAAAAAATTTAAGAAATGAACAAGAAGCTGAAGGAAAAACATTTATTTATAACCACACTATCCGTGAAAAATTAGATACATCTCTGGTAATTTCTGCTGAAGAAGTTACTAAAAGAATTGCAAATGGAGAACATTATGTGATTCGTTTTAAAACTCCGGTTGATGAAACTTTGCACTTAAAAGATATTATTCGTGGTGATGTAAAATTTGAAACTAGTTTGCTTGATGATAAAGTTTTATTTAAAAGTGACGGAATGCCAACTTACCATTTAGCGAATATTGTGGATGATCATTTGATGGAAACTTCTCATGTAATTCGTGGTGAAGAATGGTTGCCATCGATGCCACTTCACATTTTATTATACAGAGCTTTCGGCTGGGATGCTCCAGAATTTGCACATTTACCTTTGATTTTAAAACCAAATGGAAAAGGAAAACTATCTAAACGTGATGGTGAAATTGGTGGATTTCCAGTATTTCCATTAGATTGGAAAGAACTAAAAGGATTTAAAGGTGACGGATATTTACCAGATGCATTAATAAATTTTCTTTCTATGATTGGTTGGAATGATGGAACAGAAAAAGAATATTTTTCATTACAAGAGTTAGTTGAAGCTTTTGATTTAAGCAGAGTTCATAAAGCCGGAGCAAGATTTGATATTGAAAAAGCAAAATCTGTAAATCATCATTACTTATCAAATAAAAGTGATTCATTTTTAGCTGAAGTTTTTGAACCGGTTTTAGCATCAAAAGGAATTAAAATCAGTAAAGATCTTAATGAAAAAATAATGTCGTTGGTAAAAGAACGACTGGTTTTGACAACTAATATTTGGGATTTAACTGATTTCTTTTTTCAGGCTCCAACATCCTACGATGAAAAAGCCAGCAAAAACTGGAAGGAAGAAACTCCGGCTTTAATGCAGGAATTGATTTCGACTCTTGAATATATTGATGGTTTTGATTCAGCAAATATTGAAGCAATCGTAAAAGACTGGTTAACGAAAAACGAAATTGGAATGGGGAAAGTTATGCAGCCTTTCCGTTTGAGTTTGGTTGGAGCTTTAAAAGGTCCTCACCTATTTGACATTGTTGAAATCATAGGAAAAGAAGAAACTATTTCGAGAATTCAGAAAGCGATTTCAACATTATAATTTTTACCATTAAGATATTAAGATTATTAAGCCAAGCTTATGAACTTAATATCTTAATGGTGAAAAGAAAATTTAGAAATAATTCTAAATTTAATAAACGCTAAGAACATCACTAAAATGATCTTAGCGTTTTTTTATGTCTTAAAAATTTAATTAGGGAGAATTTTCGTAATTTACCAGATCAAAATCTAAAATCAATATCATCATGGGTACAGCATTTATTATCCTTCTGGTCTTCGCTTTCTTTATTTTAATGTCTTCCTTTTTTACAGTAAAACAACAATCATCTGTAGTAATCGAAAGATTTGGAAAATTTCACAGCGTAAGAAATTCAGGATTACAATTAAAAATTCCAATCGTCGACAGAGTGGCCGGACGTGTAAATTTGAAAATTCAACAGTTAGATGTTATCATCGAAACCAAAACCAAAGACAACGTTTTTATTAAAATGAAAGTTTCGGTTCAGTTTAAAGTTATTCAGGAAAAAGTATACGATGCTTTTTATAAACTGGAATATCCACACGATCAGATTACAGCTTATGTTTTTGATGTAGTTCGTGCCGAAGTTCCTAAACTAAAACTGGATGATGTTTTTGAAAGAAAAGATGATATCGCAATTGCAGTAAAAAGAGAATTGAACGAAGCAATGACGACTTACGGATATGATATTATTAATACTTTGGTAACAGATATTGATCCGGATATTCAGGTAAAAAATGCCATGAACAGAATTAATGCTGCCGACAGAGAAAAAACAGCAGCAGAATTTGAAGCTGAAAGTTCAAGAATTAGAATCGTTGCAAAAGCAAAAGCGGAAGCCGAAAGTAAACGTTTACAAGGTCAAGGTATTGCAGATCAGCGTCGTGAAATTGCGAGAGGTTTGGTAGAAAGTGTTGAAGTTTTGAACAATGTGGGAATCAATTCTCAAGAAGCTTCTGCCTTAATTGTAGTTACCCAACATTACGATACTTTGCAAGCGATTGGTGCTGATGCCAATTCGAATTTAATATTATTACCAAATTCGCCACAAGCCGGAAGTGATATGCTGAATAATATGGTTGCATCGTTTACAGCATCCAATCAGGTTGGTGAAATGATGAAGAAAAACAATAAAAAAATTGTGAAGCCAAAACCTATTGAACCCCAATCTGGTTATGAAGATGACATTCAACCGGAAGTAAAATAATTACAGTAAATAAAAAAGAGGCTTAATTGCCTCTTTTTTTATTGATAAACCAATTGATTACAAATGGTAAAATAGATTGTATTATTTTTGGATATGAATGAGAAAAGTAATCTCTGTAAGAATGCAAAAGTCCGCCAACAATATTTTGCGGTGTAATACTTTCTTTTGTTTTCTGATAACTTAAAACTAATTTCTGATAACTGATATCTTTTTCTAATTTCAGGATTTCTAAATCTCTTTCGATTTCAGCGTATGATGCGTATTTTTTTGCTTCCATATATTAGTCGTTAAAAAAGATTTCTGAAAATTTTTCTAATATAGGACCTTCTACAAATTTATCTTTTAGAAAGAAAAGTAATATTGTAAAAACAAGATAGATCCCTCCTACTGTCAAAAATCCAAGTGCATTGCTTTCAAATAAAGCTCCAAAAGCGTAAGCTGCAGCAAAAGATCCAAAAATCAAAACCATACTAAAACACAATAAGATCAAAGTAAACTTAAAAATTAAAGTCGTTGATTTCATTGCAACTTTAAAACCCCAAAGTTTATAATATGCCAGATGACTTTCCAGATAAACTTTAGTCTGATCCTGAATATTATCAACATTTTCTTTTAACTCTTCAAAAGCCATATTTGTTTATTTAAATTAAAAAAAGCACAAAAATCACTTATAAAATAAGTGATTCCTGTACTTTTTGAATTAGTATTATTTCTGAAGTTTAGCGTTCTGTACTTTTAAATCTGCTAGTTTAGATTCTAAAAACGAGATTACTTCTTCTGTTTTATGACTTACATTAGAAAGTAAATCATCAAAAGTTCCATCAAGATTTTTTGTTGCATTAGCAAATTTTTCACGAAGAACATCAGAACCTGCACCAAAAGAATCCTTTAGATTGTGCGTTGTGTCATCAAAACCTTCTTTAAGTTTAGCTCTAGTTTTTGAACCTTTATCCGGAGCTAATAAAATTCCGATTGCTGCGCCAATGGCAGCACCAGCTAAAATTGCCGCGATTGTATTTGAATTATTTGACATACTATTAAATTTAAATGATTAATAAAGATACTCAATTTTGAGATTATAAAATATTGGCTAAATATAATTTGATTAAAATTTAACAATACAATTAATACACGTAGGCAATTGCCTCATATTTTCCATCTGGTTTCTCAACAATACTCACAAAAGGATAACCGTTTGAAGCAGATTTAGTTTTGATTCTTAAAGCAGTTTGGTTTTCATTTGCAATTGGCGGTTCGCCTTTTGTCCTGGTAGAAACACCATAAAAATTAGCTGCCTGTTTTAAACCTATTGTTTTTTCCTGAGGTAAAACTTTAACTAATTTATAATCAGATTTTGAACCGACTACAATTTTATCAGATATTTTTTGAGTTTGTTTTGTTTGTTTATTCGTAATTTTTGAAACCGCGTATTTGCTAATTTTTTGTTCTTCAAAACTTCCGCTGAAAGAATAATGAATCAAATCATTTTCGTGTTTGATAAAATTAACATCCACCTCTTCCCCATTATGTTTTGTAATTTGATGTGTTTGAGAAATTGCAATATTGGCAAATAAAATAGCGAGCGTAAAAAATAAGTTTTTCATAAAATTAAATTTAAGGATTAAAAAATTTTAGTTCAACTGAAAATCAAAATTTAAGTAACCACAAACCAATTTCATGAGATTTTAAAATTATGAAATGCATCAAAAAATACTTCTCTGCGGGAGTATTATCAAAAACAAAATCACAATAAAAAATTGACCATAAAATCAATTTTCAGAATTCAGACTTAGAATAAATTCTAAAACACAAAATGGAATTTTGGAATTTTAGAAAAACTCAGATTCGATTCATAAAGTGTCCAATTAAAAATTATTTAGATTTCAATTTGACTACTCCATAAAAATATCAACTTTATAAACAATTGTATGTTAATAACCCGTTAAACTAAGAAAAATAGTGGCTATAATTAAAATAAAGCTCAAAAAACAACAATAATTCAAAAGATGAGTTAAGAGATGGAAGAAGTAAAAAATGAGCTTAAAACTAAGCTATGAAAGGTACTTTTAATTTATTAAATCTATAATTATAAGTAATTTGATAGATTTTAAAAATAATAGTTAATTACATTTAAATATTAAATATCAATAACTAAAATTGATGTTGTGTCTAAATCAAAATTTCAGAAATTAAATCAAATTTTTAGCTAAAATTATATCAGATTTTAAACACTAATCGATTTTTCAATGTTATAAACAATCCGTTGTTAATAAGCTCTAAACTGTCGTAAAATAAGAACTAAAATTAAAATAAGCCGTTCTGTTTAATTATCTTTTAAAAGATGATTAATGAGTCGAAAGAAGTAAAATAAAGTCTTAAAATTAAATTATGAAGGTCACTTTTAATTTAAAAAATCTATAAAATTAATATTTTTGATAGAATTTATAAATAATAAAAAAAGCGCTTATAAAAAGCGCTTTTCAATAGATTATATTTATTTTATTTCTTTACCATTTCTGCAAGAATTTCAATTTCTCTTTCAGAAGCATTTTTTGGAGGATTTGAAAAAGCTACCAAAATTTCATTCTCAAATTGATTTCTCAAACTTACATCTTCAATATCTCTTAAATTTAAAAGTGCTTTTGATCGTACATAAGTTGACTCACTTCTCAGAGACATTGTATATAATTTTTTAATATCGTCTTCTTCAAAATCAGAAGATTTCCAATTTGAATATTTCAAAATAAACTGAGCAAATAGTAATGATCCTTTATTATTGTTGATATTTTTCTTTAATGAATTCTGCAATAAAGAAAAACTAGAAATGTTTTTAATGCTCTCTCCTATTGCACTTTCAATCGCAATACGTTCCGGTTTAGATTCTACTTTAAAATATTTGTTGATATCCTTTAAAGAATTATTAATGCTGTTTTCTTCTTTTTTACCTTTTTCTTCCCAGGCATCTTTCAATCCAACAGTTTTGTTAAATACTAATTTTGAAGGAGTTGAATCTTTATCAACCGTAAAATAACCCAAACGTTGAAACTGAAATTTATCTTCATTTTGAGCTGTCGCCAAACTTGGTTCAACAAATCCGGTTACAATTTCTAACGAATTTGGATTTACAAAATCTAAGAAATTTTTCTCTTTATAACTGTCCGGAGCTTCATCTGTAAACAAACGATCGTACAGACGAACTTCTGCTTCAACTGCATGTTGAATTGAAACCCAATGCAAAGTTCCCGACACTTTTCTTTGACTTGCTTCTGTCCCACTTCCGCTTAAAGAATCCGTATCATAGGTTACATGAATTTCTGTAATATTGCCGCTAGCATCTTTTATAACACTTTCTCCTTTAATGATATACGCATTTTTAAGACGTACTTCTTTTCCTAAAGTCAAACGGAAATATTTTGCCGGAGCATCTTCTAAAAAGTCCTCTCTTTCAATATATAATTCACGGGAAAATGGTACTTTTCTAAAACCTGCACTTTCATCTTCCTGATTGTTTTCGGCTTCTAACCACTCTTCTTTTCCTTCCGGATAATTGGTAATGACCAATTTTACAGGATCTAAAACCGCCATTACACGAGGTGCAATTTTGTTCAAATCTTCACGAATACAGAATTCTAAAACCGAAACATTGATCAAATTATCACGTTTTGCAATACCAATTGTATTCGCAAAATTACGTAAAGATGCTGCTGTATAACCACGTCTTCTTAACCCGGAAATTGTTGACATTCTTGGATCATCCCAACCGTTAACATGCTTTTCCTTAACAAGTTGCTGTAATTTTCTTTTACTAACAACAGTATGTGAAAGGTTACGTCTTGCAAATTCTCTTTGCTTCGGACGTAGTTTATTATCTTCTAAAATCTGGTCTAAAAACCAATCGTATAATTCACGGTGAGGCAAAAATTCAAGCGTACAAAATGAATGTGAAATCTCTTCTAAATAATCGCTTTGTCCGTGTGCCCAATCGTACATTGGATAAATTTTCCAATCGTCTCCTGTTCTATGATGATGTCTGTGTAATATTCTGTACATGATAGGATCACGCATTAGCATATTCGTAGATTTCATGTCTATTTTTGCACGAAGAATATGAGTTCCAGCCTCAAATTCACCGTTTTTCATTCTTTCAAATAAATCTAAATTTTCTTCAACAGAACGATTTCTGTATGGGCTATCAGTTCCGGTTGTAGACGGGGTTCCTTTTTGAATCGCCATATCTTCAGAAGACTGACTATCAACATAGGCTTTATCTTTTTTAATTAATAAAACGGCCCAATCGTACAATTGTTGAAAATAATCTGATGCGTAACGTTCTTCTGCCCAGGTATATCCCAGCCATTCAACGTCTTTTTTAATTGCATCTACAAATTCCTGCTCTTCTTTTTCAGGGTTAGTGTCATCAAAACGTAAATTCACAGGAGATTGATAATCAATTCCTAAACCAAAATTTAATGCAATAGAACTTGCATGACCAATATGTAAATAACCATTTGGCTCCGGTGGAAAACGAAAATGAAGCTTAGTTTGTGAAAGACCTGATTTTAAATCTTCTTCTATGATTTGTTCAATAAAATTGAGTGATTTCTCTTCTGATGCCATTATTTTATAGTAATTTTAGCAAAGATAAAAAAAAGGTTTCAGGTTTCAGGTTTAAAGTTACTTAAGTGGCGTTAAACCTGAAACTTTCAACTTGAAACAATAAAAAAATGGGAGTTATAAAACTTAAAAACATCCGAACTTTTTCCTACCACGGTTGTTTAATCGAAGAAGGAAAAATTGGATCTGACTATACTGTCGATCTAAAAATTACCACTAATTTACAGAAATCAGCACAAACAGATCATCTTGCAGACACAGTTGATTATGTTCATTTGAACAAAATTGTTACCGAAGAAATGGCAATTCGTTCGCATTTATTAGAACATGTGGCAAAAAGAATCAATATTCGGGTTCTGGCAGAGATTGAAACGATACAAAAAACTACAGTTTGGGTTTCTAAGATAAATCCTCCTATTGGTGGTGATGTTGAATCAGTTACTATAAAAATGACAGAGATAAGAAGGTAATATTTTAAAATTTAATTCAGAATAAAAAGTAATTTTTCAAAATAGTTACTTTTAATCTTTTGAATTTTAAAGATTTTAGTTACTTTTGCCATCCGTTCAACTACGGCGTCGTGGCCGAGCGGCTAGGCTGGGCTCTGCAAAAGCTCCTACTCCGGTTCGAATCCGGACGATGCCTCTAAAACCTTCAAGGAAACTTGGAGGTTTTTTTTATGGTTAATTTTTTATAAAAATTAGATAAAGATTACGTTTGAATCCAGACGATACTTTTAAAAACTTCAAGGAAACTTAAGGTTTTTTTTATGTTTAATTTTAAAAAAAAATTAGATAAAGATTACGTTCGAATCCGGGTGATGCTTCTAAACTTTCAAGGAAAATTGAAGGTTTTTTTGTGTCCGATTTTTTCGCATTTTGTGTCATTTCGACGGAGGAGAAATCACATGACGGAATTCCAGTTCGTTGCTCTCTGGATGTGATTTCTCCTCCGTCGAAATGACACACTTAATGTTTGAATACAAAAAAACCTCTGAAATCCAGAGGTTTTATAATATAATTTTGAGTTATCAACTACTTCTTTTCAATTTTATCAAAAGCATTTTTAACCATTTCTTTTTCTCCTGGAAACCAACCCTGAGTTATTAGTACCAATCCAAAAATCATTAAAACAATACTAATTACTTTTTTAATTTTAAGAATATTTGTTGGTGTCAATTTAGATTTTAATTGTTTGGCTAATAATATTTTAATACAATCAACTAGTAAATAAGTAATAACAACAGATGTAAAAAAAGTTAACATTCTGGAGTTTTGCATTTCTAATTTTGGTCCTACAGAAATAATAACTGCTAACCAAAAACCTAATACTCCAATGTTGATAACGTTGAGTAAAAAGCCTTTTATAAACAAACTTCCATAGTTTCTTTTGATGATATCGCGATCAATTTCTTCATCGTCAATTTTTTCATTATTTTTTATTTTAACGAAGGAAATTATTCCGTAAGCCAGCATAATTATTCCACCAAAAATAAAAAGTGCAGGTTTATCTTTTAAACTCTGAATAAGCCTGTAACTTCCTAAATAAGCAATTCCTATAAAAAAAACATCACCTAATACTACACCAAGATCAAAGACAATTGCTGCCCTGAATCCTTTTGTAATACTGGTTTCCAGTAATATAAAAAATACTGGACCTACCATAAAACTTAAGAAAAGTCCCCATGGCAGTCCAGCTAAAATATCATTTATCATTCAAATACAATTTGATTATTTTATCTCTTCGATTTTACCTCCCAAAACCGTTTTTTGATTAATTTGTTTTGGTTTTCCGTAAATGTAAATAGAGCCACCTGCGCTAACTTTAGCATCAACAAGAGTAGAAGCATTCACATCTGCTTTTCCTCCGGCAGAAACGCTTACTTTAGTCTGAGCAGTATTTAATTTGCTTGCAAGAAGATATCCTCCCGCTCCTAAACTTGCATCCTGGTTTGAAGCTTTACCTGATAAAGTAATTTCTCCACCAGAAACAGAACTAACATTTAGTTTTTCAACATCTAAATCAATATTAATTTTACCGCCTTCTTGTGCGCTAACTTTAAAAGAAGTTGCTTTAATGGCTTCTTTACTTGAAACAATTGCTCCTTCGTTTACGTCGATAAGTTCTATATGTTTGTAATAAACCGTAATATCAAGATCATCTCCGGATAATAATTTAGGAAAAGGCATTCTTAATTTTAGTAAACCTTTCTTGTTAACAACTTCGACTTCTGATTCACGAGCTCCTTTGATAACAATTTTATTTTCAGACGCCTGAACTAGTTTTACACTTAATTTATCGAATACTTTTACGGAATCGAAATCGCCTAATTCTTTGGTTACCTGACCAAAAGATAACTGTGCAACTAATATTGCAGCTCCTATAATTAACTTTTTCATACTTTAATTTTTTAAATTTAATATTATTCTGCTCTTCTCAAAAAATGAAAATCAAGTTGTTTTTTAACTAAATCCGCATTTTTTACCTTAACGTAAATTTCATCTCCCAATTGTAATATACTGTTTGAAGTTGCTCCAACTAAAGCATATTGTTTTTCATCGAAAGTATAATAATCATCTTTTATTTCTCTGATTCTTACCATTCCTTCGCATTTGTTTGAAATAATCTCAACATAAATTCCCCATTCTGTAACACCGGAAATAACACCAAGAAATTCTTCGTCCTGATGATCCTGCATGTATTTAACCTGCATGTATTTAATACTATCACGTTCAGCATTTGTAGCTAAACTTTCCATATTCGAACAATGCAAACATTTTGTTTCGTAAACTTCTTCATCTACAGAAGCACCATTATCTAAATAATATTGTAGCAAACGATGTACCATAACGTCAGGATAACGACGAATTGGCGAAGTAAAATGACTGTAATAATCAAAAGCTAAACCGTAATGACCAATATTTTCTGTCGAATATTTGGCTTTACTCATAGTTCTAATGGCAAGAGTATCAATTAAATTTTGCTCTTTTTTACCGTTTACTTCTTCCATCAATGCATTCAAAGACTTAGAAATATCACCTTTGTTACGGAAATCTATTTTATAACCAAATTTAGCAATTACGGTTTGCATCGCAATTAATTTGTCTTCGTTTGGCTCATCGTGAATTCTGTAAACAAATGTTTTCTTCTGTTTTCCAATATATTCAGCCACTTTTCTATTGGCCAAAAGCATAAATTCTTCAATCAGATGATTCGCGTCTTTTGAAACTTTAAAATATACTCCTTCTGGTTCACCTTCAGCATCAAGATTAAATTTCACTTCGACTTTATCAAAAGAAATAGCACCATTTTGCATTCTTTTCTTTCTTAAAATCTTTGCTAATTCATCTAATTTTAAAGTAGCCTCAGTAATTTCATCGGAAACAACATAAGATTCTCCGGTAATTGAAATATCAACAGGAATTGTATTGTCTTTTGTTTCAATGATATATTGGGCTTCTTCATAAGCAAATCGCTGATCAGAATAAATTACAGTTCTTCCAAACCATTGGTTGATAACTTGTGCATTTTCTGAAACTTCAAAAATGGCAGAGAACGTATATTTCTCTTCATTCGGACGTAACGAACAGGCAAAATTAGACAACACTTCCGGAAGCATTGGCACTACTCGATCTACCAAATAAACCGAAGTTGCTCTTTGATATGCTTCATCATCTAAAATTGTTCCTTCTTCTAAATAATAAGAAACATCGGCAATATGAATTCCAATTTCATAATTTCCGTTCTCTAACTTTTTAAAAGACAATGCATCATCAAAATCTTTTGCATCTTTCGGATCTATCGTAAACGTAAGTGTATCACGCATATCACGACGTTTTGCAATTTCAGATTCCTGAATCGAAGTATCTATTTTTTGTGCATACACCTCTACTTCTACCGGAAAATCTGCCGGTAAACCGTATTCAGCTAAAATGGCATGAATCTCAGTATTGTGTTCTCCTGGTTTTCCTAAAACTTTAATTACAGATCCAAACGGACTATCGGCTCTTTTTGGCCAATCTTCTATTGTAACTAAAACAACATCTCCGTTTTCTGCTTCGCCAATTTTATCTTTTGGAATAAAAATATCAGTATACATTTTAGGGTTTGCTGTAGCTACAAAAGCAAAATTTGCCTGAATATCTATCACTCCAACAAATTCTGTTTTATTTCTTTCTACAACTTCAATTACTTCTCCTTCAGGTCTTTTACCTTTTCTTCTGTTATAAACGTAAACTTTTACTTTATCTTTATCTAACGCACGATTCAAATTATTTGTCGGGATAAAAACATCTTCACTAAAATCAGGACAAATAAAATATGCCGTTTTTCTGCTCGTCATATCAATTGTTCCTTCGTAATAATCCTGGCTTTCGGCTTTTACTAAATATTTACCAGGTTCAGACTCTATAATTTTTTTTGAAGCAGCCAGAATTTTTAAATCTTTTATAATCTGGTTTCTGCTATTTGTATCATCAAGTTCAAGCTTTGCTCCTATCTGTTTATAATTGAATGATTTATTAGGACTTTGCGATAAAATTTTTATTATTTTACTTGAGAAATCACTCTCTTTTTTTATCGGCTTTATAATTTTCTTACTCATATATCTTTTTCTTAAAAAGTTAAAATTACAAATAAGATATCAGATTATAGATTTTAACAAATAAATTATTAAAAATATAACTTTCAAAGGAAGCTATTTATTGATTTTCAGAGGTCATTTGTAATTCCCATATTTAAATTAGTGTCAGCAACAAATTTTAGTAACGCTCATTTCGTATCTTTATAAAAAGACACTTTATGGAAAGCTTTAAAACCATAGCCATATTCAATTATCTGCACGAAACCATAGTTCTCAAACACTTGCTGGAACAAGAAGACATTCCATATTATTTCGAAAACGAAATGACACTTTCTGTCGTTCCAATGTATACTTCTGCGCTCGGTGGAATCAAACTCAGAATTCATCCCAACGATTTCGAAAGAGTTCAGGAAATTCTGGACAATCTTAACAATCCTCTCAAAATCGTCTAAACTGATCTTTTTTTCAATTCTAAAAATTTTTTTTCTCTTTTCAATTTTAAAAGTTGTCAACATATATTAAATACAACAAAAAAGAAATTTTAAATTTAATTAATTTTTGATGGTTATTATAGCGTGTTAATATGTCGCATAAATTTATTTTTAAATGTATTGAAATGAAGTTTTACTTACTTATTGGGAGTTATCAACATACTTATATTTTGTTAAACGATTAGTTTTTAAGTCATTTTCAATTTTAATTAACAACGGTTAACAACCAAAAATGAATTCATTTTGTAGATAACTTCATAACTCGATTTTTGTTGAAAATGGCATTTTTGATATTGATAACTTATCTAAAAATTCATGAAAGTTTATTAGGTTTTTTCATCTGGGTTTTGGATTAGGTTTTTTTTCGACACAACCAAAAAAAACTTCTAATTTTCTATCTTTACTTATCAACAAATCATGTTAATTTAAAGTTAACTGAATATCAACGAATTAGGTTTTAGTATTAACATTCCAAAATTTTAACAATAACCTAAAACATTCTTAATTGATTTACAGATAATTACAGCTTTCATAAATTGTTAATAAGGTATAAGATTTTGATATGAAGTAAGTTATACGTAAACCATTTTTTGCCTCGAATTTCATGAATTTACACGAATTCTACTGATTTGTTAAATTGTGTTTTAAGAACTTAAAAAGAAAAAATTAGTGTAATTCACAGCTAACTTTTTTTTAAAAGATACAAACGTAAGAGATTCTTTGGCTAAATTTGCACTACACAACTTAATAGTATTTAAAATGAAAATTTCGATAGGAAACGACCACGCTGGACCAGATTACAAAAAAGCAATTGTTGCAATGCTAAAAGCAAAAGGGTATGAAGTAACTAATTACGGAACAGACTCAGAAGATTCTGTAGATTATCCTGATTTTGGACATCCGGTTGCGAATGATGTTTCTGAAGGAAAGGCTGATTTTGGAATCGTAATCTGCGGAAGCGGAAACGGAATTGCAATGACGGTTAACAAACACCCAAAAGTAAGAGCTGGTTTATGCTGGACTAAAGAAATTGCTTATTTAACCCGTTTACATAATGATGCCAATATTGTAAGCATTCCGGCGCGTTATACCTCGATTCCGCAAGCGGTAGAAATTGTTGAAACGTTTTTATCTACAGCTTTTGAAGGTGGAAGACACCAAAATAGAGTCAATAAAATTGCTTGTCAGTAAAGAGTCAAAAAAAATCGGGTGCTTCGCACCAAAAAAATAAAAGCAAGCCGGGCGGATTTTAGATTCATCCGGCTTTTTTCAAATATCTATATTTTATCAGTTAGTTTTAGATAAACCAAAACTGCCTGAATCAAAACAATTACTGAAAACTTTGCAATAAAAGACGCTTTGCTCGTTTTGTGTGTAAAGAGTAACATTGCTAATAATAAGCCAATAGAACTACCAACTGCAGCTAATGTAAAAAGTGTGTTTTCTGGAATTCTATATTTATGTTTTAGTGCTAAATATTTATCATATCCAGCTATGATGAAGGCGAGACCATTTACAATTAAAAAATACAACAATAAAATATTCATAAGCTTAAAATTAAAAACAAAGATATTATTTTAGCGGAATGATTTACAAACCTGGAGTTAAATTTTAACAAGTAAATTACACTATTTTATAAAAACGAAATTATTATATTTTAAATATGACTAATATTCAATTCATTGCCAAAACTGTTCAAACAGCCGCGATTAATATTCAAAAAACGGTACAGTTATTAGAAGAAGATTGTACAATTCCGTTTATTTCCCGTTACCGAAAAGACACAACTGGAAATCTTGATGAAGTTCAAATTGAGCAGATTGCCAAGCTTCAAAAAGAATACGAAACGATTGTAAAACGTAAAGAAGCCGTTCTTAAATCAATTGAAGAACAAAAATCGCTTACGCCGGAATTGAAACAAAAAATCGAGCAAAGTTTTGATTTACAAGAAATAGAAGATTTTTACCTTCCGTATAAAAAGAAGAAAAAAACAAAAGCCGACGTGGCGCGCGAATTTGGTTTAGAACCTTTGGCGAAAATCATCATGTCTGAAAATGATGTTGATGTCGATTTTATTTCGACTCAATATATTAATGAAAATGTCATTAACGAAGAAGCTGCCATGCAAGGCGCACGCGATATTGTTGCAGAATGGATCAACGAAAATATTTATGTTCGTAAACAGCTTCGAAGATTATTCCAAAGAAAAGCAATAATTGGTACCAAAGTCGTTAAAAAGAAAGCCGAAGAAGAAGGAGCGCAAAAATTCAGTCAGTATTTTGATTGGGAAGAGCCGTTGACAAAAGCACCATCGCACCGATTATTAGCAATGCTTCGTGCAGAAAACGAAGGATTTGTAAAAATGAAAGTGGATGTTGATATTGATGAAGCTTACGACGTTATTGATGAAATTATCATTAAAAAACAAAATAGTACTACAGCACATTTGCAATTAGCGATTGAAGATAGTTATAAAAGATTATTAAATCCGGCGATTGGAAATGAGACTCTGCAAGAAGCAAAAGCAAAAGCCGATGCCAATTCTATTCAGGTTTTTGCCAACAATTTAGGTCAGTTATTATTGGCGCCACCTTTGGGCGAAAAACGTATTTTGGCGATTGATCCAGGATTTAGAAGCGGTTGTAAAGTAGTTTGTTTAGATGAAAAAGGAGACTTATTGTACAACGAAACCATTTATCCGCACGCGCCACAAAATGAAGAAGCAATGGCGATCAAGAAAATCCGTTCGATGGTAAATGCATATCAAATTGATGCGATTTCTATTGGAAACGGAACTGCTTCAAGAGAAACCGAATTTTTCATAAAAAAAATCGCGTTCGACAAACCGCTGCAAGTTTTCATCGTTTCTGAGGCTGGAGCTTCGGTATATTCGGCTTCAAAAATTGCCAGAGAAGAATTCCCAAATTACGATGTTACCGTTCGTGGCTCGGTTTCAATCGGAAGACGACTTTCAGATCCTTTGGCCGAATTGGTAAAAATTGATCCAAAAGCAATCGGCGTAGGCCAATATCAACACGACGTTGATCAAACTAAACTAAAAGAAGAATTAGATAATACCGTAATTCGCTGCGTGAACTCGGTTGGAATTAACATTAACACGGCAAGTAAACATTTACTAAGTTATGTGAGTGGAATAGGAGAAAAGCTGGCTGAAAATATTGTTCAATACCGTTCAGAAAATGGTCCGTTTGAAGACCGAAAACAGCTAAAAAAAGTGCCTCGCCTAGGCGAGAAAGCGTATCAACAAGGCGCGGCTTTTATTCGAATTTCGAATGCAAAAAATCCGCTTGATAATTCGGCGGTACATCCGGAAGCTTATCCGGTTGTAGAGAAAATGGCGAAAGATTTAAAAATTTCGGTAAACGACTTAATTGCCAACAAAGAGAAAACAGCCCTAATTAAAGCTGAAAACTATATTACGCCTGAAATTGGTTTACTTACACTAAAAGATATCATAAAAGAGCTTGAAAAACCAGGATTAGACCCGAGAAAATCGGCCAAAGTTTTTGAATTTGATGCAAATGTAAAATCGATTAAAGATTTAAGAACGGGAATGATTTTACCAGGAATTGTAAACAACATTACCAATTTTGGCTGTTTTGTTGATATCGGAATCAAAGAAAGCGGATTAGTTCATATTTCCCAGTTAAAAGCCGGTTTTGTGAGCGATGTAAACGAAGTGGTAAAATTACACCAGCACGTTGATGTTAAAGTTACTGAGGTTGATGAGGACAGAAAAAGAATTCAGTTGACGATGGTACTTTAAAAATCTAAATTTCAAAAATAAAAAAAATCCCAAATTACAATTATAGTTTGGGATTTTTTATTTCTTATAAATTACTTTAAGATAACTTTCTTGGTTATACTTTTATTGTCATTTGTAATTTTTATCAAATACAAACCAGACGAATGATTGGCTAAATTTAGTTCAGTCGTTTCAGTCGTTGTTTTTTGTTCAGAAATTATTTTTCCTTGCGGAGAGATAACTGAAATCACAGATTCTTCGGGAGCAAAAACAGTAAACTTATCTGCACTCGGATTTGGATATAAAGTAACAGTAGATTTTTCAAGTTCAAAATCACCAGTTGATAAAGTAGCATTTACAGGCAAATAAAAATTTCCTGTTAATAACAGGGAATATAATGTTTTTAATGTTTGATTAAAATAACTGGTAGCATCGTTTAACTGATTTAAGTCCGCATACGAATCATTTAAATGGGCTTGATTTTCTCCCGCCATGGCTGCACACGCAAACGCTCCAACAAAAGTAGAATTGTGCCATTGCCCGATTAAAGAACCGTCCTGATTGTAACCATCTTTAATATTTGAAGTCCCGTTGAGGTTTACCCTCACAAAATCTGATGATTTTTTAGAATAGATTTTCGCGTCAGCATTTCCGTACCATAAATAATCTACAGCAATGCGCCACGGAGTTCTCGCGGCATCATAGTTATAGGTTTTTCCGCCATTTTTGTATCCTCCGGCAGCAGATGAATAAGCACCCGTGCCTGTACACCAGTCAGAAACTAAACCGCCAACAGCGTTATTTTGAGTTAAATTATTGTTGATAATAGTGTACGATTTTGCTGCAACCGAATTCCAAAAAGAGGCATCATTTGTAAAAGTTCCAAAAGCTCTGTAGTAAGCCGGAGAAAAATAAGAAGGATTGGTGATTGTGCTTCCGCCAAATTGATCGCCTGGTTTTAAAACAAAAGTATTCGCTTCAACTTCATGAGTTTTAATTGTGGTAATTAATGCTTTTGCTTCATTTTTATAATTAATGGCATCAGAACTTCCCCATTGATAATCGGCTACGATAAGAGCGAAAGCAGCATCAAGTTCCGCATCTGTTGCACCATTTGGGCCAATAGTTCCGGAACAACCATTTATTTGCCAGTTCATTACTTTGTTGCTATTCATATTGTCTTTATAATACAACCAAAGACCATCAAAAAGAAGCCTGTCTGCCATATATGCGGAAAGAAGCATTCCGTAGCCAATTCCTTCAGAAACAGTTTGAGAAGAATTGTCAAATTTTACTCTGTAACGTTGATTAGAACAAGCTTCTACAAAATTGGTTTTCCAGGTATTATAATTGTTTTGGGCATCAATATTATTTTTATTGGTTGCCATGATTCCATTTGTGTACACCTTATTGGCGGGAAATGGCTGGGTTTGTGCATAACTTTTGAGACACAAAAACGCAATACTAACGAAAAGTAGGTTTTTCATAATTATTATTTATTTGATTTAGGGACTCTAAAAGTAAGAATTTTTAGATATAAAAAAAACCCAAACTACAATTCACAAAAATTGTAGCTTGGGTTTTATTAATAAGTTGAAGTATATTATTTAATTTCTTCCTCTTCTTTTTTTACAGCAGGCGCAGTATGATCGTCTTTAGCAGCGTTTTTAAATTCCTTAATTCCGCTTCCTAAACCTTTCATTAATTCCGGAATTTTTTTACCTCCAAAAAGTAATAACACAATACCTACTATTACGAGGATTTCTGTAAGACCTAATCTTCCCATGATTGTATATTTAATGCCGAAGCAAATTAATTTCTAATTGTACCCACAAAGGTATATAGAATATACGAACAACAAGAGTATTTGGATTAAAATAAAGCGTTAAATATTTTATAAAATCATTAAATAAGTGTATTCCCTCATTTTTCTCGGGCATCAGCAAGACGATTTTATTATATTTGCGAGTATAATAACCAAAATGGCCAGGAAAAAACGTAATTTAAGAAAGAAATTATTCATCAAAAACCGCTTGGTAATTTTGAATGTGGATACGTTTGAAGAGATTTTCTCATTCAAACTTACCTTAATGAATGTCTTTGTGGTTTTTTCTTTAGGCGGCATATTCTTAATCGCAGTGACTACCTTTATCATTGCCTTCACACCATTAAGAGAATTTATTCCCGGATATTCTTCAACACAATTAAAAAAGAATGCAACAGAATTAGCAATAAAATCAGATTCCTTAGCTGTAGCGTTACAAAAAAATGAAGCTTATATAAAAGGTATTCAAAAAGTTTTAAATGGGCAGTTAGAATATGCAAAATTCAATAAAGATTCTATTTTATCCGAGACAGAAGAAACACCAGATCTTAATATGAAAACTTCTGAAGAAGAAATTAAATTAAGAGAAGAAGTTGCGAAGATAGAGAAGGAGTCAGGCGAGAATAAAGAAAAGAAGAAAACAAAAAGTGCCAAAAAATAACGTATAAAAATGTCAATTAAATCAGCAGCAGCAAAGATATTTGCCCGCAAAATATACAAACAAACACAAGAATGGGCCAATAAACCTGTTGAAACTCAATTGGCAGTTTTTAAAAGTTTAATCAATTCTGCAAAAAAAACAGAATTTGGAGTTGCTCATCAATTTGATAAAATAAAAACGGTTGAAGATTTTCAAAAAAATGTTCCAATTCGGGATTATGAAGATCTAAAAACATACATTGAAAAAGTTAAGTTAGGCGAAGAAAATATTCTCTGGAAAGGAAAACCACTTTATTTTGCAAAAACCTCTGGAACAACTTCGGGAGCAAAATATATTCCGTTGACCAAAGAATCTATGCCCACGCATATTAAAGCATCCCGAAACGCCATCTTACATTATATTCACGAAACCGGAAATGCTGATTTTGTAGATGGAAAAATGATTTTCCTGCAGGGAAGTCCAATTTTGACTGAAAAACACGGAATTAAATTTGGAAGACTTTCAGGAATTGCAGCGCATTTTGTTCCAAAATATTTACAAAAAAACCGAATGCCGTCTTGGGAAACCAATTGTATCGAAGACTGGGAAACTAAAGTAAATGCCATAGTTGGTGAAACAATCGATCAGGACATGAGCGTTATTTCCGGAATTCCATCGTGGGTTCAGATGTATTTTGAAAAATTACAGGAAAAAAGCGGCGGAAAAAAGATAAAGGAAATATTTAAAAACTTTAATCTCTTTATTTACGGAGGAGTAAATTATGAACCTTATCGTGCCAAGTTCGAAAACATGATTGGCAAAAAGGTAGATAGCATAGAGTTGTTCCCGGCTTCTGAAGGTTTTTTTGCATATCAGTCCCGAAATTTCGGGATCAAAAATGAAGAAGGAATGTTGTTGTTATTGAATTCAGGAATATTCTATGAGTTCATTAAAACAGATGAATTTTTTACAGAAAATCCAAAAAGATATACGATTGGCGAAGTAGAAATAGGCGTAAATTATGCTTTGATCGTTTCTACAAATGCCGGACTTTGGGGCTATAATATCGGTGATACCGTTCAGTTTACATCATTGTTTCCACATCGCGTTATTGTTTCGGGCCGAATTAAGCATTTTATTTCTGCTTTTGGAGAACACGTTATTGCTACCGAAGTAGAAACAGCAATGAAAGAAGCAACACAAGAAACCAATATCGTAATTAACGAATTTACTGTTGCACCACAAATAAATCCGTCAAGCGGATTACCGTTTCATGAATGGTTTATTGAATTTGAAAATGAACCAGAAAATATGGAAAATTTTGCAGAAGCAATTGATAATGCAATGCGAAAGAAAAACATTTATTATGACGATTTGATTACCGGAAATGTGTTAAGGAAAGTGGTCATAACCAAAGTTTCTAAAAACGGATTTCAGGATTATATGAAATCACAAGGAAAATTAGGCGGACAAAATAAAATACCGAGATTATCGAACAATAGAGATATTGCAGATAATTTGAAATAAGTAAACATTTAATTTTGAAGATTATAAATAATAAAATCATTTTCGTTTAATCGAAAATTCAAATCATCTTCTTTTTTAAGAAGATTTTTAAAATAAAAAGCATGAAAGAAACCAAACATATATCAAGATCAAGAGCGCAGGAATCATCTGCAGCAATCGAAAAAATGTACATTACAATGCGCCACTTATTCAACCGTGGTTTTTATAAACCAATGGGAGTTTCGGGCGATAGTTTACGCGAATCATTATTAGCATTACGTCCTGAAATTTACGGAAATATTGGCGAAGAAAAAGTAGAGTTAAAC
The DNA here is from genome assembly GCF_004362015.1 of Flavobacterium chryseum. GTDB lineage: Bacteria > Bacteroidota > Bacteroidia > Flavobacteriales > Flavobacteriaceae > Flavobacterium. The sequence continues at coordinate 356,359 of NZ_SNWW01000001.1, read as the reverse complement.
GGACTTTTATACGTTATAGAGCGTCTTCCAATAGGAATTGAACAATGTAGATTTATCAATTTAACTTCAGACGAAGGATATTCTAAATCGCATTTTCAGGCAATTGTTCCTCCAAAAAGAAGAAGAAATTGTTACCGAATTGACGAAGAACAAATGAATGTTGAAATCACGCGCGGGCGTTCAGACATTTATGATATTTTGACGCATTTGACTTTTATCTTCATCGAATCTCACAAAATAAAAAACCGAGTTTTATTAGATGATGGCGGCGAGGTTTCGCGCGATTGGATGAAATTGGAACAAGCTGTAACGCAAACCAAAAAATTATCTTTAATAGAAAAAGAAAAAGCAATCTCGCATGTTGCCAATATTTTAGCAAGAACATTTGAGGAAGTTTTAGATATCTATGACGCTTTCGGATCTGAAAATGCTCCGGACCGTTTTCTGCATGTAATTTACTGGTTAGGAAAACTAGCGATTGAAGAATTAATTGATAATAATAAACGTACCATAACTTTTAGCCCCGTTTTAAGAGAACGTCTGGGACACCATATTCACGGTGAAATTTGGGCAACCAACATCAAGGAAGTTTTAAAAGCGAATAATCTTTTAAAACGTCCAATTCACGTAATAAGTGCCAATATGCACAGTGTAATGAATTCTATTTTTGCAACGCCGTTGTTGAAAACAAAATTTAAAGACAAATCAGATTTCTTTATTTATGAAGAATTAAGTAAGTCCGGTGCGAAAGAAATTAGAAGTCATGTTGAAGATTTAGCTTTAAAAAACGGAATGATTTCATTACCGGACACATCCGGAACTAATATCGATGTGCAAATTTTTGATACTGCTCAAATCGATTGGAAAAAAACCGCTTTCGCGAATGTAGAACCAAGTGATGAAAAACCAGTTATCATTGTAATGGATTATGCGTTTGGAGAACAGGCTTATGAAACCATAGACGAACTTTTGAAACCCTATAAAAAAGACACGTTATTGAATGTTAAATCGGTTTCGATAATGGGAAAAGCCGGAATTTTGGAAGGTGGAAAAGGCGACATCATGATTCCGACAGCACATATAAATGAAGGAACGGCTGATAATTATTTCTTTGAAAATGAATTAACAGGCGCCATGTTTGAAGGAAATGACATTGCAGTTTTTGAAGGCGCGATGGTTACCGTTTTAGGAACATCATTACAAAACAGAGATTTATTGAAGTTCTTTCACGAATCAACCTGGGGTGTAATTGGTCTTGAAATGGAAGGTTCGTATTACCAAAAAGCAATTCAATCGGCCTCAAAAATTAGAAAAAGTGTACCGCACGATATCAAAGTTCGTTATGCTTATTATGCTTCAGATAATCCGTTAGAAACCGGAAGTACATTGGCCTCAGGCGGACTTGGAACTACGGGTGTAAAACCAACCTATTTGATTACTATTAAAATTTTGGAACAAATTTTCAACGTAAAATAAAACATAAATGAGTACAAAAGTACCCCAGAATAGTACAGATCAGGAAATTGATATTTTTCAACTTTCAAAAAGCATTGGTAATTTTTTCGATCGTATTAATAGTTCCGTTTTTCGATCAATTCAGTTTTTTGTTAAAAGTTGGATTGTTGTTTTAATTTTACTTGTACTCGGATTCGGGTTAGGATGGTATTTAGACAGCAATAAAAAATCATTTCAAAATCAGGTTATTGTCACACCAAATTTTGGAAGCGTTGATTATTTGTATTCTAAAATTGATTTAATACAAGCAAAAATTGCTTCTGGAGATACTATTTTCTTAAAAAATGTAGTTGGGATTTCACATCCAAAAGCAATTAAAAAAATCGAAATCAAACCAGTTGCAGACGTTTATAAATTTATCGAAGACAAAGAGCAAAACTTCGAACTTATAAAATTAATGGCTGAGGTTGGCGAAGTAAAAAAAGTTTTAGAAGATAACGTAACAAGTAAAAACTACACTTTTCATACTATTTCTTTTGTTTCGAACAAATTAACGAATGAAAAAGATGTAGTTGAACCATTATTGAAATATCTGAATAGTTCAGAATATTTTAATAAAATTCAAAAAATAGGTTACAAAAATATGGAGCAACAAATTGCTCAGAATGATACAATAATTGCTCAGATCGATAATGTTTTAAGCGGATTTTCAAAAAATGTAAAAAATGGACCAAAAAATGACAAACTGGTTTATTACAATGAGAATACACAACTCAACGATATCATTAAAACGAAACAATATTTAATTACTGACCAGGGAAAGAACAGATTGAAATTAGTGAGTTTTGATAAAACAATTAAAGAAATTAATGCAACATTAAACATAAATGACAACAAAATTACAAATGGAAATTTTAAATTTTTGTTTCCAATTTTGTTCGTTTTTATTTTTGTCCTAATTAGTTTATTTTCTAAGTTTTATAAAAAACAACATACACTTCATTATTCAAAAACAATTTAAAAGAGATTTCCTTAATAAAAAACCAATTGAAAACCAATAACATATTTGAAAAATTATCTCAAAATCCATTTTTAAAACAAAGCTTTACCACTTTGCTTTTGAGGATTTTTGGAGTTCTGTTGTTGTTTGGTTTTACTCTTTTTCTAACGAAATCATACAGCCCTAAATTAGTTGGACAATATGATTTTGCAAGATCATTTTTATTAGCAATAGGCAGTATTTGCCTGCTGGGTTTTGATCAGTCAATTTTATATTTCAAAGGCAAATTAGCAAGTAAAAATGCCCTCGAAGAGTTAAAAATAATTTACACAAAAATGGTTGCAATGCTATTTGTAACCTCAATTATAGCATTGTTGATCATAGCTATAATTAGTAGAGATATAATCAATAATTATTTTTCAGATCAGGAGGTATATTCGATTTTACTAAAAGGGGCAGCAGCCTTGTTTTTCTACGGAATAGCAACACTAAACACAGAAATTTTCAGGGCTCTGGATAAATTATATGTAGCAGAATTATTTAGGAATGTAATAAAATATATTCCTTTAATTATAGGTTCAGTAGTCTTGTTTTATTTTCACGAAGAAACGTATCTGGTTGATGTTTTTTTAGGCGGATTTGTTCTGCTTTCGATCATTACTACTGTTTATGTTTTCATTTATTTCCGAAAATTAACCGTCATAAAATCAGCCGAAAACTTTTCATATAAAGAAGTGTTTTTAAAATCATATCCAATCGCGATTAGTGGGATGGCGATGTTTTTATTAATGAGTTTTGATATTATGTTTTTAAAAAAATATCGAAATGATGAAACGGTAGCATTTTACTCTGTTGGAGTAAAAATCATGACAATAGTTTCGGTTATAATTTTAACCATAAACATTACGTTTTCGGCAAAAATTGCAGAATACTTTTCAAGCCATAACAAAGTAGAATTAATTAAGATTTTACGAAATAGTTCCCGCTTAATTTTTGGAATAACATTTCCTGTAATAGTTATAATCAGTATATTTTCTGAATATGTTTTGTCTTTTTTTGGACATCAATATGTTGCGGCTAAAGAAGCTTTTTTAATTTTAATTATCGGGCAGGGAATTTGTTCAGCATTTGGCTCGGCGCCAGTGTATCTAAATATGACCGGAAGACAGCATGTTTTTCAAATCATTTTGATTGTCACTGTAATTCTGAATTTTACTTTAAACCGATTTTTAATCCCTGAATATGGAATGATAGGGGCAGCAATTGCATTTGTTTCGAGTTCTTTTTTTTGGAATATAGTTTCAGCGATTATTATTTATAAGAAAGATAGAATTAAAATTTTTTTACATTAAAAGTCAAATAATGCAAAATACAATTAAAAAAAGCACGGCTACATTTTTACTTCTTTCGCTAGTCAATTTGATTGTAGCGTTTGCTGCTTTTTTTATTTTGCCTCCTAAATTTTTTTATGACGCAGCAATTATTGCGTATGATAAAGGAAACGAAATTGGATTTCATGGCAGTTATCCCATCACGATTTTACTTTACAAAATATCCGGTTTACGTTATTTACCCTGGCCCGTAATTGCCTTAATACAATTTCCTATTTTGATGTATATTTTATATAAAATAGGCATTCCGGATAACTTTGAAAAACTTAATGTCAAAAACATTTTGGTTTACATGGGAATCTTAATGATTGCTATTTTTATGTCGATGCCATCCAAAGAATTTATTACTTTTTTATATGTAAGTCCAATTGTTTTTATGTGTAAAAGCCATGAAATTTCATTAAAAAAAACAATTACCTACACGATTTTATTATTGTTGTTTTTTGGAGCGCTTTATCGTCCTTATATTGCTTTAATTCCTGTTATAGGTGGAGGAATGTATTTAGTTAGTTTGATAAGTTTTAAAAACAAAACGGTAACCACAATTTTTTATGGTTTATTGATTGCGTTTTTTCTATCATTCAGCCATGGTGTCATAAAAGGAAAATATCTTTCTGAGATTAGTCGGGAACTCGTAAACAATGATCGAATAGGTTCTGCAGATGCAAATTCTATGATTACTTCTCCAGTAAAAACAGATACTTGGTATGGAGAAATGGTTAGTGTTTTTTACGGATTTTTTACAGTTAATGTTCCTTTAAATGGTTTAAAACATATCTTTTCTCCTCAAATTATAATTTTTATAATCTGGCAGCTTTTATTGTTTTACATTTTATTGGTTCGGTTTTCAAAATGTTTGAAAGAAAGAAAAAAGTATCCAAAGGAACTTTTAGTACTATTAATTATTTTTTCTTTTTTTATTGTTCAAGGGGTTTTTGAGCCTGATTTAGGTACAGCTGTACGCCATAAAATTGGCATTTTTCCATTAATTTATTTTGCTTTGTATTATGAATATTTCCGAAAACAGATTCAATAAAATATTCCACGGGTTTTTATGTTTAATCGCCATTATGATGATTTTCAGAAAACCATGTTCGCTGCTTATAATTTTGTTTGGAGTATTTAGTTTAATTTTTGCCCGAAAACTCAGATTCACAAAAACCGCATTGATTTTAATAGCGTGTATTGCTTCACCACTTTTATTGGAATTATTACTTTTTTGGAACAACGATTCTTTTTCTAAAGGATTAAAAGCGATAGAAAAAAGCACTTCTTTACTTCTTTTTCCAATTTTTATTATTGGAAATTTTCAACGTGTAAAATTTTTAAAATTAATTCAGGTTTATAGTATTGCAACAACGGTTTTAATGTTGTTTTTCTTTGTCAGGTTTAACATTGTCAATCCGGAATTAATTACAAAATATCTTAACGGAATTGACTTATTTGAAATGGGATATCAATTTGCAGATAGTATTGGTATTCATGCACCGGCTTTAAACATGCATTTGGCATTTGTTTCAGTTTGTGCTTTGTATTTTGTTTTTTACAGTTTTCAAAAAAACGAAAAAACAAGCATCAAAATTCTTCGGCTTATTATTTTTCTTTTATCCTTTTTCTTTGTGCTTTTTGTAAATACCAGAATGGCATTAATGAGTGTTTTGATGGGATTTATTGTTGTTTTCTTTTTAGAGATAAAATACAAATTCAACTTAAAAAAAATTGTAATAATTTCAATAACCGTTTTGATTTTATTAAGTGGAATTTTGTTTTTATTCATTCAAAAAAATCCATACATGAAAGAAAAATATTCTACAGTAACTTTTGCTTATATGGATAAAGTGGGAAAATTAGATGAAATTGACCACCCGGAAATTTATGCTTTCAATTCTTTAGCGACAAGACTTTCAACCTGGAAATCTGCTTGGGAATTGTCTTTAAAAAATCTGCCTTTCGGAGTTGGAGCTTCTGACGGAAAACCGGAATTAATAAAATATTACAAACAAACGAATCAGCATTTTTTGGCTAAATATGAATTTGCAACACATAACCAATTTCTTGATTTTTTATTAAAGTTCGGAATTTTGGGCCCAATAGTAGGTTTTCTATATATGTTTACGATTGGATTTTTAGGTTACGATTTAAAAAATGCAATACTAATTTCTTTTTTTATACTATTTTTCACTTCAAACCTAACAGATGATTTTTTGCTTCGTTTTGATGGAATAGCCTTTAGTGGATTTTGGTCTTCAATTTTCGCCAGTTATTGGTTGCAGCAAAAACTTATTCCTTATAAAGATGCAGAAGCTGTTTAAAATTTTGATTTTTATCGAATAAATCCTGACATCTTTTTAATGCATTTTTTCCAAAAAGAGATCTTGTTTTCGGATCTTTTAGAATTTCAAAGTAAGAATCTAATTCTTCAATATTGTTAAATAAAAAGCCGGTTTGATTTTGTAAAACCACATCTTTATTGCCAATAATATTGGTTGCAATTACAGGTTTTTCTAATACCATAGCTTCTAGAACCGCGATAGGCAAACCTTCCCAAAGTGATGTTTGAAGGTAAATATCAATACTGTTTAACGCTTTAAAAACAGTGTTTTTATCTAAAATCCAACCTGTAATTTTAATGTTGGGAGCAGTAATCAAGGAATTTAATTCTCCGTCGCCAATCCACAAAAAATCAAAATCAGAAAATCGTAAAGCAATTTCATTAAACAATTCAGGATTTCTTGCAGCTGTAATTCTCCCAACAATCCCGATGGTTAATTTTGCATTTTGATGAGGTGAAAATCGTTGACGAATCTCTGGAATATCAACTCCATTTCTAATTAATTTTGAAGGTCCTATTTTTTTTGCAATCTCAAATTCGCTATCTCCACATGCGATTGTTGTTCCTCCAAATAAACGCTGAAAACTTTTCTCTATAGCAGAATATAATTTTCTGGAAGTTTTGGAAATGTCAGTTCTTAAAAAAGCATAACCGTGGGGCATATAAAAAATTTTCTTTTTTCTGAATAAGAAAAAACAAGCAATACGGCCTAAAACACCAGCTTTTGATGAATGAAGATGAATTATATCAGGATTAATTTTGCGTAGTTCTTTAATTAATTTAAAAATAGATTTTAAATCCTGAAAAGGAGAGATCTCCCGAACCATATTAATAGAAATCAAATTAACGCCATCTGAAAACTCAGAATTTACTTTTTTAGAACTAACTCCGTTTCTATTAGCGCTATAAATAATAGTTGTTTCAAAAGTTCTATTTATTTCTTCGTGACCAAAGAAAGTCGACAAATCTCTAAAATAAGTATAAACGCCGCCTTCTAGTGCTTCAACAACATGTACAACTTTCAAAACAAGTAAAATTTAGTTTCGTAAAAATAGAATAAAAGCTATTAATAATTAACAAAAAAACTAAATCTATATTTTAGTAATAATTTTTTCTCAATTTAAAAGGTCAGATATTTTATTACATTTGTGGCTATATATAATTATTAGCAAAAACAGAAGGTTCAATAAAAATACTATGAAAAGAATACTTATTACCGGAGCCGCAGGTTTTTTAGGATCACACTTGTGCGATCGGTTTATTAAAGAAGGTTATTTTGTTATCGGAATGGATAATTTGATTACAGGAGACCTTAAAAACATAGAGCATTTATTCAAATTAGAACACTTCGAGTTTTATCATCATGATATCACTAAATTCGTTCATATTCCAGGCGATTTAGATTATATATTGCATTTTGCTTCTCCGGCAAGTCCGATAGATTATTTAAAAATCCCGATTCAAACCTTAAAAGTGGGATCATTAGGAACACATAATTTATTAGGCTTAGCACGAGTTAAAAAAGCCAGGATTTTGATTGCTTCAACCTCAGAAGTTTATGGAGATCCATTGGTTCATCCACAAACAGAAGAATACTACGGAAACGTAAATACGATAGGACCTAGAGGTGTTTACGATGAAGCAAAACGTTTTCAGGAATCAATAACAATGGCGTATCATACATTTCATGGTGTAGAGACCAGAATCGTGCGTATTTTTAATACTTATGGTCCAAGAATGCGTTTGAATGACGGACGTGTAATTCCTGCATTTATTGGCCAGGCTTTGCGCGGTGAAGATTTAACGATTTTTGGAGATGGTATGCAAACCCGTTCTTTTTGCTATGTAGACGATCAGGTCGAAGGTATTTTCAGATTATTACATTCTGATTATGTGTTTCCTGTAAATATTGGAAATCCAGACGAAATCACGATCAAAGATTTTGCAGAAGAAATCATAAAGCTAACAGGAACAAATCAAAAAGTAGTATATCATCCTTTACCAATAAACGATCCGTTGCAACGTCAGCCAGACACAACAAAGGCAAAAGAATTGTTGGGTTGGGAAGCAAAAGTAAACCGATCTGAAGGAATGAAAATTACATACGATTATTTTAGATCGCTTTCTAAAGAAGAACTTTCTAAAGAAGAACATAAGGATTTTTCGAATTACATAAAATAGTATCAGAAAGAACAATTTATGACAGTGTTTCAAACAGGAAGATACTCAAAATATATCAGACCCATTAGTATTTTAATAGATCTGATGGTAATTGCTGTTTTGAGTTTTTTCGTGTTTAAAGAATTGGTTGCAAATCTTTTATCATTCGTTTTTTACGAATATTTAGGATGGGCTTTAATTGCCTTTTCTATAAAATTTTACGACATTTATAGATTTACGCCGCCAATTGTAATTGCTTCAAAAATATTCAGGCAGGCAATTTTGTTTCTTTTAATTGTAATTGCTTTTTTTCCATTTTCGAGACAATCAGTTTTCAGCGAAAATGCCATTGCAGTATTTGTATTTTCAGTAATAATAGTAGTAACTATTTTTAAGTTTTCATTATTTTTTTATTTAAAGAAATATAGAATAATAACAGGAAGTAATTACAGAGTTGCCGTAATTATTGGGTTTACACCCGAAGCAATTAGGTTAAAAGATCTTTTTGAAACAAGAAAAGATTATGGCTATCGTTTTCTGGGATATTTTTCGGATAAAAAAGAAAACCGAGAGATTACAGGAAAATTAGATGATTTAAAACCTTTTGTCCTTGCAAATTCGGTTGACGAAATTTATTGTTCATTGCATGAAGTATCAAACAAATATTTGAGAGACTTGATAGATTTTGCATATGAAAACAATAAAATAGTAAAATTTATTCCGGATACAAAAGAGATTTTTTCTAAAAATTTGAAAATAGATTATTACGATTTTTTCCCCGTACTTTCTTTGAAACAAACAATGCTGAACGAACCGGCAATTAAAATTTTAAAGCGATCTTTTGATATTTTATTCTCCATTTTTATAATTGTTTTTTTATTATCATGGCTGTGTCTATTATTAGCAATTTTAATAAAAATAGAATCTAAGGGGCCTGTTTTTTTCAGGCAAGGAAGACCAGGAATTGATGAAAAAGAATTTGTGTGTTATAAATTTCGTTCTATGAAAGTGAATAAAACCACAGAAAAAGAAGCCTCAAAAAATGATCCGCGCGTTACTTCAGTTGGCAAATTCATGAGAAAAACAAGTATTGATGAACTTCCACAATTTATCAATGTTTTATTAGGAGACATGTCTGTTGTTGGTCCCAGACCACATCTTTGGTCACAAAACAAAGAATACGGAAAGAAGTTAAAAAAATATATAATTCGCCATTCTGTTAAACCGGGAATTACTGGGTTAGCTCAAGTTAGCGGTTTTAGAGGAGAAATTACGACAGAAAGAGATATGGTAAACAGAGTAAAATTTGATGTTTTTTATATCGAAAACTGGTCTCTTATTTTAGATTTAAAAATAATTTCTCAAACGGTAATAAACATCTTCAAAGGCGATAAAAAAGCATATTAATGAATGAATTAGTTTCTATTATAACGCCAACATTTAACGCCGAAAAATACATCCGCGCAACATTACAATCTGTACTAGATCAAAGTTATCACAACTGGGAAATGATTTTGGTTGATGATGCATCAACAGATGACACCGTAAAAATTATTAAAGCTTTTGCTGAAAAAGATAATCGATTTAAACTTTTTAAATTAGATAAAAATTCCGGGAATGGTTTCGCCAGAAATGTAGCTTTAGAAAAAGCAACCGGAAAATATATAGCATATTTAGATGCCGATGATTTGTGGATTCCGACGAAATTAGAAAAGCAAATTCAGTTTTTAAAAGCAAACAATTTGCCGTTCACTTTTAGTTTTTATGATTGCATCGATGAAGATGGAAATTCTCTAAACAGAAGAGTTGAAGCTCCATTAAACTTAACGTACAATCAATTGTTTTTTTGCAATTATGTTGGGAATTTAACCGCTATTTACGACGCTGAATATTTCGGAAAAATTATAATCGAAGCCACAGAAAAAAGACAAGATTGGCGATTATGGCTCACTATTTTAAAACAGATTAAAGTAACAAAACCAGTTCCTGAACCTTTAGCTTTTTACAGAATAAGAAAAGATTCTATTTCCTCTTCAAAATTCAAATTAATAAAACACAATTTTGGTGTTTATAGAGATTTTCATGGTTTTAATTTGGTAAGTTCCATTTTCTTGATGACACGGTTTTTATTTACTCAATTGATTATTAAATCAAAATATATAAAGAAAGTCTAGTATTCTTAAAAGTCACAAATTGTGACCTTAAAGAAGTATGGAGCTATTTCTTATATCCAATTTTAACTCTATCAATTTCGTTTTCCTTTTTCTCAGTTAATTCATCTAAATAAGAAAAAACCAATTCAATATTTTTATCATGATTCTCTAACTTCTTTTGAATCTGAAGAATATCAACCTTAATTTCAGTTGTATCCAGAAGCATTTGTCTCACTTTCGTAAAAATACGCATGATCTGAATATTGGTTTGAATTGCTTTGTCGCTTTTTAGAACACTTGAAAGCATCATAACGCCGTGCTCTGTGAAAGCAAATGGCAAATATTTTTGATGAGTTCCTCTGCCTTTCTTTAAGGTCGCAATTTGCGACCTTAAAGAATCGTGCTCAATTTCAGTTAGTTGAAACATAAAATCTTCCGGAAATCGAGATAAATTTCTTTTTACCTGTTCATTTAACCTTTTCGTTTCAACTTCATAAAGTAAAGCGAGATCACTATCAAGCATTACTTTTTGACCACGGATAAAGTATATTTTATTAGAAACTGTTTCTTCAGAAAGCAGAGATTGATCGTCCATAAGTTTTTAATTAAAAAACAAATGTAAGATTTTATTTATATTTATAAATACGATTTAAACTGTTTTAGTTTACCGCGATTGGTTCTTTCTAAAACCGTTTTTCGGGTAAAAGAGAAGTTAATATGGACTTAAAAAAACAATTCTGTCAACATGTTTAATTTGTAAATCCACCTTTTATTTATTGCTGTTTTTCATTTTTCGTGTCGAGAAAATTCACTTCTTTTTTTAGATAAAAAAAACAATAAAAAGCTAGTAGATTTTATTTGTAATGTTTTTATTCAAAAAACCATGTTAAATTTATATTATTAAATTAAAAAAGTAAAAAAAGTAACACGAATATAATTAGTTTTAACAAAACTTTAAAACTTTTTAATATGAATAAGTATGTTAAATATTTTTGTTTAAGTGTTCTTTTTTACGTCTATTCATGCCAAAATTCAGAGGAATTGGCAGTTCAAAATGTAGATACAAATTATGTTTCAATTGAGGAGGCTATTCTCATTGCAGAAACTCAATCCCCTCCGTTAAAGAATGTGAATGGAAAATTCTTTGGAAAAAGGAAAGTAAAGAAGGCTTTTCCAATAAAAACAGCGGAGGAAAATCCATCTATGTATATTATTAATTATGAAAGCGATGGATTTGTAATTGTTGCAGGAGACAATAGGATATCGCCAATACTTGCATATTCTGACAAAAACTCTTTTCCAACAGAAACTACCGATTTACCAGAAGGATTAATAACATGGATGAAATACATGGATCAATCGCTAAAAGGAATAAGATCAGAAAAAAAAGCACAAAACGCAGATTTGAAAAAAGTTTGGTTAAGTTCCAATCATGTAAATATGTTATACAATAGCAACTCTTCAAGATTATCGACAAAAACAAATAAAGGACGCGTTCCTTCTTATACTGATTATACGTATGAAGGTGACTGTAATAATGGTGATGCCAGGACAATGGTGTTCTATAATGTAGGCCCGTTGACCGAAACTCAATGGGGACAGGGAGAAGGTTATAATGAATTTATAATAGCAATGGGTTGTAGCGATAGATCTAATGGTCGTCCACTTACAGGTTGTGTTGCAACTGCAGTTGCTCAAGTAATGAAATATCATGAATATCCATCTGGATATGATTGGAGTCAGATGTACAACTATCAAGGAACGTCTGAAACGTCTAGATTAATGCGTAATTTAGGATTTTCTAACAATTTAGACATGAATTATGGATGTAGCAGTTCTAGTGCCGATCGTCATAATATTGGAAGAACTTTTAGTAATATGGGTTATCCATCAACTAATTTTGGCAGTTACAATTATGGAACAGTAAAATATGAAATAGCTTATGGCAGACCAGTTATTTTATGCGGTTCTGAAAAAGCCGAGTTTTTAATTTTTGGATCTAAGTCAGGACATTGCTGGGTGGTGGATGGTGTTGGCGAGATAGAATATTATGAATGTATACCAGATCCTAATACACCAGGTGAAGTAATGTCACACTTAATTAGCACCAATGGATATTTACATATGAATTGGGGATGGAGCGGTTCGTATAATGGGAATTACTCTAATGGTAATTTTAACCCAGGGGGAAATAGTTATAATTGGAAACCAGATATGGTAACTAATATAAGAAATCCATAAAAAAACATTTTTTATAATTTTTCAAGGACGCGATTTGTGTCCTTGAAATTTTTTATAAATACGATTTAAACTGTTTTAGTTTTCCGCGATTGGTTCTTTGTAAAACTGTTTTTCGGGTAAATGTAAAGTTTAAATTGGGTTCGAGATACAACTCAATAGCTTCTTTTATTTTCTGAATTTGAGTAGAATCTAATTCATTTTCAGAAACATATTCAATTTCAAAAACATCTATTTTGATTTGTTTGATGATAAATTCTTTTACGTTTCCGTCATCTTCAATAATACTTTTGGTTACATAATAAAATGTCAATCCGGGAGATTTTTTTCCGCTTGGCAAGATTGCAACATCATTAGTTCTGCCAATTAATTTTTTTAAGATCGGTTTTTGCAATGTGCTCTTTTCATCTAAAATTCCGATATCGCCAATTTCATATCTGATAAACGGATTTGCTTTATTGAATAAAGAAGTAATTACAATTCGGCCTTCTTTCCCGTAAGGGAGAACATTATTATTTTCATCTAAAATTTCAACAAAAAGAGTTTCTGCATTAATTTGCCATTCCCCTTTTGTATTTTCAAAAGCAATCAAATCAAGTTCTGATGCTCCATATTCATTGATAATTGGAATTCCGAATTGTTTCTCCAAGAGTTTTTTATCCGATTCAAAAAGCATTTCTGAAGTAACAAAACAAGCTTTCAATGTTGGGCAGATTTCTTTTAAAACAATATTTTTTTGTTCCAAATATTTAGCAAATAAAACAATCGAACTCGTGTAACCATTGATATAATCGAATTTTTTCGATTTGAATTTTTCCAGAAATTTTTCCAGAATTTCATCAGATAAATTGAAAACCGGAAATCGAAAACGACCACTCAAAAAATCTTTAAAACTTTCTTTTTGGTATCCAATAAAATCCATCGGAATTCCGTAAAAACGTGCCTGATACGAATGGTTAAAATCAATACCAAACCAGCCAAATCGCATAATATTCGAAGCCCAGGTTAAAGCATGCGAATATTTATCTTTAGCAAAAACAAAAGGTGTCCCGCTTGATCCTGAAGTTTTGTTGAGGTAAACATTTTTTAAAGTGTAGCCTTTTGAAAGTCTTTCTTCGAGAGGTTTTTGTAAATTGTGTTTGTTAAGAATTGGCAAATCTCCCCAATTTGAAGCTATTTTATTTCCAACTAATCCATTATAAAAAGAGTTGTTTTTTAAATGGAAATCAACAATTTCGTCTTTTTTATTTTGAAGAAAAACGGCATATTCTTCTTCGGATAAATTTACAATTCGATTCAATTCTGCTTTAGCTTTCTTTATTGGAAAACCATTTAATTTTAATGAAAGATCGAAAAGTGATGCCATTTTTTGAGAATAAATTTCCTCAAAAATAATATTATCCAACTACTAACAGAGAAGAATCACGAACTTTTTAAGATTTAATTATTTTTTACGTACAAAAGCAATTATTTTTGCACCACAACTAAATACAACTATACCATGACAATTTTATTATTGGGATCAGGAGGAAGAGAACATGCTTTTGCATGGAAAATGATTCAAAGCCCACTTTGCGAAAAACTTTTTGTTGCACCAGGAAATGCGGGAACGGCTGCAATTGCTACAAATGTTGCAATGTCTCCAACTGATTTTGATGCTATAAAGGCATTCGTACTTAAGGAAAATGTAAAAATGGTGGTTGTAGGACCGGAAGATCCTTTGGTAAAAGGGATTTATGATTATTTTAAAAATGACGAAAGTTTACAACATATTCCGGTAATTGGACCATCAAAATTGGGAGCTCAATTAGAAGGAAGTAAAGAATTTGCTAAAGAATTCCTGATCAAACATAATATTCCAACGGCGGCTTATGACAGTTTTACAGCTGAAACAGTTGAAGAAGGGTGTAAATTTCTAGAAACTTTGCAACCTCCGTACGTTTTAAAAGCAGACGGATTAGCAGCTGGAAAAGGAGTTTTGATTATTCAGGATCTTGAAGAAGCTAAAACTGAATTAAGAAATATGTTGGTTCACCAAAAATTTGGCGCAGCAAGTTCTAAAGTGGTGATTGAAGAATTTCTTGACGGAATCGAATTAAGCTGTTTTGTTTTGACTGATGGAAAAAGCTATAAAATTTTGCCAACTGCAAAAGATTACAAACGTATTGGCGAAGGCGACACAGGATTAAATACAGGTGGAATGGGAGCTGTTTCTCCGGTTCCTTACGTTGATGCTGTTTTAATGGAAAAAATCGAAACACGTATCGTTAAACCAACAATTGAAGGTTTCCAGAAAGACGGAATCGAATATAAAGGATTTGTATTTATTGGTTTGATTAATGTAAAAAATGAACCAATCGTTATTGAATACAACGTAAGAATGGGAGATCCTGAAACTGAAGTTGTAGTACCGAGATTAAAATCTGATTTGGTTGAATTGTTTCTTTCAGTAGCAAATCAAAAATTAGATACTTTCGAATTAGAAATTGACACTAGAAGTGCTACAACAATTATGGTAGTTTCTGGCGGATATCCTGAAGATTTTGAGAAAGGAAAAGTAATTACGGGATTAGAAAATATTACAGATTCTATAGTTTTTCACGCCGGAACAAAATTAGATGGCAATAATGTCGTTAGTAATGGTGGACGTGTTTTGACTGTAACATCATACGGAGACGATTTTCAACAGGCCATAAAAAAATCTTACCAAAATATAGATAAACTAAATTTTGATAAGATGTATTTTAGAAAAGATATTGGCTTCGACTTACTTTAAAAAAGAGTGAGCTGTTGTATCTTGGTTTTCTGTTCCGGCGTCATCAAAAATGCGTAATTGTTTAATCCAATAAACAATTGCGCCTGAACAGATGATCATGAAAATCCAGTTAATAGTACTTGCAGCAAACCATGAAACTGGTTCTAAACGACGTAAAAAGTCAAGTGGAGCAAATAAAATGTTAACGAATAAGTATTGTATTCCTTCAAAAAAAGCTGTCATAATTTATAAAATTATATGTTATTATTGTTTTGTAACGCATTGAAGACAAAATCTATTAATAGAATCTTTTTTCAACTTGTTGGTTTTCCTTTTTAAACAAGTATTATATTTACAATCACAAAAGTATAAAATATCCTTATGATAACAAGTGTTTTTAGAAAATCTACACCATTAAATTATTCGTTGGTCGTAATTTTAATACTGGTTTTCTTTTTTCTGTTTCAATTTCAGGATTCATCCTGGATGAGTTCTTCTTTTTTGACGTTTCAAAAATTGAGTTTACTGTGTTTTATATTTGCTTCTTTTTTCCTTATTAATTTCATCGTAAAAAAGAACGGACTCAGTAAAGACAACGGTTATTCGATATTTTTCTATTTACTTTTTATATTGTTTTTCCCTACGATATTTAATAATCCGAATGTAATATATGCTAACTTTTTTATTTTGTTGGCACTTAGAAGATTGATTTCTATACAATCATTAAAAGCTTCAAAAGAAAAAATATTTGATGCTTCTTTTTGGATTTTAATAGCTTCTTTATTTCAATTTTGGTGTATACTATTCCTGATATTGGTTTTTATATCAATTATTTTTCACGTTTCGCGCGATTATAGAAATTGGGTTTTGCCTTTTATAGCACTTATGGCTGTTGCCGTTATTTTTATATTGATATCATTAATCTTTCATATAAATGCTATTGAGTTTTTTGAAAAACGAGCAGTAATGAATTTTAATATTGATTATTTTAAAAATAATTACGAAAACGGAGCACTTTCAATATACGTTGCCGTTTCCTTATTTTTCGTCTTTTCGATGTTAACAACCTTATCAAACAGACCACAAATTGTTCATAGTTCATACAAAAAAATCGTAGCGTGTTTTTTTATAGCAACCCTCGTTTTTATAGTTTCACCTAATAAAAGCAATGATTTGTTGTTATTTAGTATTGCACCTTTAAGCATGTTGGCTTCAAGCCATGTAGAATACATTCAACAAAAACTAAACAACGAAATTGTATTTTATGTACTTATAGCGTGTAGTTTATTTACTTTTTTCTCTCAGTTATAATTTACTTCCGTAGGCAAGATCACCTGCATCGCCAAGTCCAGGGACAATGTAATTTTTCTCATTTAATTTTTCGTCTAAAGACGCTACCCATAAATGACAATTTTCGGGAAGATGCTTTTCAAGATGAGCAATTCCTTCCGGAGCAGCAATAACAACAACAATATGAATTTCGTTTGGAGTAGCATTCTGAACCAGTTTTTCATGAACTGCAACTATAGACTGACCGGTTGCTAACATGGGGTCAAGAAGCAAAACTGTTTTATTGTTTATGTTAGAAAGAGCTTGATATTCGACTAGGATTTCAAATTCATTATCGTTATTTGGATGATGCCTGCAAGCCGAAACAAAGCTGTTTTCTGCATGATCAAAATAATTTAAAAAACCATTATGAAGAGGTAATCCCGCTCTTAAAATTGAACATAAAACCAAATCATCATTTATTTCTGTTGTTTTTTTGATCCCAAGCGGAGTTTGAATATCGACATTTTTATACGACAGTTCTTTGCTTAGTTCATACGCCATAATTTCGCCAATTCTTTCTATATTTTTTCGAAAGCGCATACTGTCGCCCTGAACATTTATATTTCTGATTTGACCTAAAAAATGATTCAACACGCTATTATTTTTAGATATATAATGAATTTTCATAATGAAATTTTAGAATTGTTAGTATATGCAAAATATTGCAATTGAAAAATTAAGCAATTTTTTCGCACTATAAAAGTATAAAAAGTATCTTTGTGTCTATAAAAAATAAAGACATGTTTTCAAAATTAGCATATTCTGTTTTCGAACAAAGCATCAAAGACTATCATCAATTTGATAATGTAGATCAACCGATAAGCAATCCTTATCCAAAAGATAAATTCGAACATTTACTATATTTAAAAAATTGGATTGACACAGTGCAATGGCATTTTGAAGATATTATTCGTGATCCGAAAATAGATCCTGTAGCCGCTTTAACTTTAAAAAGAAGAATCGATGCTTCAAACCAGGAGCGTACAGATATGGTTGAATATATTGACAGTTACTTTTTGCAAAAATACAGCGATGTAAAAGCAAAAGACGGAGCAAAAATAAACTCTGAAAGTCCGGCTTGGGCTTTTGACAGGTTGTCTATTTTGGCTTTAAAAATTCACCATATGCAAGAAGAAGCTACTCGTGCAGAAGCTTCTCAGGAACACAGAGACAAATGTCAGGAAAAATTAAATATTCTTTTAGAGCAAAGAAGCGATTTATCAACTGCGATTGATGATCTGCTTTCTGACATCGAAAATGGAGAAAAATTCATGAAAGTGTACAAACAAATGAAAATGTACAATGACGATGATTTGAATCCTGTTTTATATCAAAACAAAAAATAATTGGCAAAATTGTCCAATAAAATTAAGCATATAGCCGTCATGAGACTTTCCGCAATGGGAGACGTCGCCATGACGGTTCCTGTTTTATGCGCTTTTGTAAAACAGTATCCGGAGGTTAAAATCACAGTAATTTCACGTCCGTTTTTTAAACCATTTTTTGATGGAATTCCCAATCTTGAATTTTTTGCTTTTGATGAAAAAGAACGTCACAAAGGTTTTAATGGACTTTTGAAATTATTTCAAGATGTAAGGAAACTTAAAATTGATGCCTTTGCAGATCTTCATAATGTTTTAAGATCTAAAATTGTGAGTTTACTTTTCGCTTTAAGCGGAAAAAAAAGAGCTACAGTTGACAAAGGAAGAGAAGGCAAAAAAGAGTTAACCCGAGCCGAAAATAAAATTTTTAAACAGCTGCCAACGATGTTCGAAAGGCATGCAAAAGTGTTTGAAGAACTTGGCTTTCCTTTAGATTTATCAAATCCAGCATTTCCTGAAAAAGCAAATTTGAATTCAGATATTTTAGAAATTATCGGAAAACAAAATCAAAAATTGATTGGAATTGCGCCTTTTGCACAATATGATTCTAAAGTTTATCCGATAGATTTAATGACAGAGGTTATTGCAAAATTAGCGGAAAATTCATCATATAAAATTTTACTTTTTGGTGGTGGAAAAAAGGAAATCGAAATTTTAGATTCATTTTCAAAACCTTTTGAGAATGTAATTAATATGGCTGGAAAAATCAAGTTTCAGCAAGAATTACAACTAATTAGTAATCTCAATATCATGCTTTCTATGGATTCCGGAAACGCGCATATTGCAGCAATGCTGGGCGTTAAAGTAATTACACTTTGGGGCGCAACACATCCGTATGCAGGGTTTTTGCCGTTTAATCAGAGTTTAGAAAACGCATTAACTTCAGATAGAAATCAATATCCAAAACTTCCAACTTCAGTTTACGGAAATAAAATTGTTGAAGGTTATGAAGATGCGATGAGAAGCATTTCTCCAGATGAAATTGTTCAAAAAATACAGTTAAGCATATAATCCATTTAAATCATGGAGAAAATACCCGATAGTTTTCTTTTTGTTTCTATTAGCAACAATTACAACAAAGTGATTTTCTTTTTCTGTAGCTAGTAAAATGTGTTCAAAATCTTCGGTTGAATTTCTATAGACTTTATGCATCAATTGAGATTCTTTAATTTTGTGCGATAGTACTTTAGCAGCTTTTAATTTGCTTATATAAGGCCAGATATTAAAAATATTGTTGTCAGAAACTGTTATTTCAGTCATTTTCCCAATCATAGTTGAGCTATATTTTTCTTCTGTAAGTAATTTTGGTCCTTTTTTATTTCGTTGTTTTTTAATTATAAAGTAAACACAAAAAAGAGCTGTTATTACAAAAAGTGCTATAAATGATAAACGAAGGAAGTGATGCATTGTCATAATATTTAATATTTAAACGTGTTGACAAATTTGATTTAGCTCTACAAATCTCATAAATCATGAGATTGCGATTACCGTAATTACACCACTAAAATAATGAAAACTTGGCAATATTTTAATAAAAATTTGTTTTTATTGTAATCCAATATAATTATAAAACAAAAAAAATTCCAAACCCCAATTTTAAAGTTGGGATTTGGAATTTTTGTATTTAAAATTTTAATCTTCTATACATCATCATAATCTACATAAATAGATTCTGAAGTTGGATGCGCCTGGCAAGTTAAAATTAAACCAGATGCTATTTCTTTATCTGTCAAAATTGAATTTTTAGTCATTTCTGCAGTTCCGGAAGTTACACGAGCTAGACAGCTGCTGCAAATTCCGCCCTGGCAAGAATACGGAGCATCAATTCCTTGTTTTAATGCTGCATCAAGAATGGTTTGTTTTTGAGACATTTCGAATGAAACTTCATCATCATCAACCATAACGGTAATTTTTGTATGTCCTTCTAAAGAAGTTTTTATTTCATGTTCTTGTGATGAAGAAGTAAAAAGCTCAAACTTAATTGCTGATTCTTTTACATTTTTCTCTTTCAAAATTCCGGAAACCGTATTGATAAGTTCTTCCGGTCCGCACAAATAAAACTTATCAAACTGCAATTCTTTGTGTTTGTTATTCAAAACAAAATTCACTGCTGATTTTTCGATTCTGCCAAACAATGCGTTTTCAGCTTTAGCCTGACTGTATACATAATGTACAAAAAAGCGACCTACATACTGCAATTGTAAATCATGCAATTCCTGATGGAAAATAGTTGTTTCAGGAGTTCTGTTTCCGTAAACCAATACAAATGAACTTTTTGGCTCACCTTTTAAAACAGATTTTATTATAGAAAGCACAGGAGTAATTCCGCTTCCGGCTACAAAAGCCGCATAATTTCTTTGTCTTTCAGCATCAGGTTCAAAAGTAAATTTTCCTTCTGGCTGTCCTACTTCAAGAACATCTCCGGCTTTTAATTTTGTATTGGCAAATTGAGAAAAAAGTCCGTTTTTTACCGCTTTTACCGCAATACGCAATTCTCCGCTTTCTGGCGCTGAGCAAATAGAATATGCACGGCGAATTTCTTGATTATCAAGAGTTAATTTTAAATTGATGTATTGTCCAGCTATAAATTTATAATCTGATTTTAGTTCTTCGGGAACATTAAAAAGAACCGAAACAGCATCGGCAGTTTCGCGTTTTACCTCTTTAATTATAAGTTTTAAAAATGAAGGCATGATTGTATATTTTATGCAAAAATAACAAACGGAGATTAAATGACAGACACTAAAATATTATTTTTAACTTTTTTTGTAACGTTTTCTTACATTTGATCTCTTACTACAAAACTAAAAACCAAACCACCATGATTAAAAAGTTTATTTATCTTGAATGGAAAGCCTTTACAAGATCCGCATCTTTTGGTACAAATCTCGCAATGAAAATTTTAATAGGCTTTGTAATGGTCTATTTTTCGGTACTTTTTATCGCAATGGGAGTTGGAGCATTTTACATTTTAAGAAAAGTAAATCTTGAGCCATTAGTTACCATCAACAAATTTTTGATCTATTATTTCTTGTTCGATTTAGTGGTTCGATTATTAATGCAGGCGATACCGGTACTCAATATCAAACCGCTATTGGTACTTCCATTTAAAAAACCAACCATAGTTCATTTCTCTTTAGGAAAAACAGCCTTATCCTTTTTTAATTGGGTTCACGCTCTTTTCTTTCTGCCTTTTGCTATTGTATTGGCAATAGAAGGATATGACATTCTGGGAATCATTTTTTGGCTTTTGGCAGTTTTTTCAATTGTATACATCAACAATTTTTTAAATATTATTCTGAGTAATATCGATAAATTATTTGCTGTTTTTATCCTATTGGCCCTCGCTTTGGCGACCGCACAATATTATAAAGTCTTTGACATTACGATTTTTACAACTCCATTTTTTGAGGGATTTTATGAAACGAAAGGAATATTTTTAATTCCTGTTTTGGTATTGGTCGGATTATATTTATTTACATTTAAATACTTTAAAAACAATTTATTTTTAGATGCAGGACTTTCTAAAAAAGAAGATATTGCTACAACCGAAAATCTTTCGTGGCTAAATCAATTTGGAATATTGGGTACGTTTCTTAAAAATGACATCAAACTGATCAGAAGAAATAAAAGATCGAAATCGACTATATTGTTGAGTGTTTTCTTTTTGTTTTACGGATTCATCTTTTTTGGTAATACACATCAACCTGCCGTAATGCATATTTTTGCAGGAATATTTGTTTCGGGCGGATTTCTATTCGTCTTCGGTCAGTTTGTACCAAGCTGGGATAGTTCTTATTATCAATTAATGATGACACAAAATATTCCGTATCGCGGTTATATTACATCAAAATGGTGGTTGATTGTTATTGCCACTATTATTTCGACAATAATTGCTTCATTTTATCTTTTTTTCGGGTGGGAAATTTACCTCACCATTATTGTAGGCGCAATTTATAATATTGGTGTAAACTCACACTTAGTACTTTTGGGAGGCGCATTTACAAAAACACCAATTGATTTAAGTTCTGCAAGCGGAGCTTTTGGAGACAAAAAAGCATTCAATATAAGCGCCATGTTATTAACGCTGCCCAAAATTTTATTGCCATTGGCACTGTACGGAATCGGACTTTATTTAGGAAATAAAACAGTCGGACTATTGTTGGTAACAGGAGCCGGAGTTTTAGGTTTTATATTTAGGAACGCTGTTTTTTCATTAATCGAAAAAAGATACAAAATAGAAAAGTACAGTACGATAAGTGCTTACAAACAAAAGAATTAAAATTTTAGTTATTAAGAAAAACCAAATTAACGATTAACCAAACCAATAATTAAACGTATAAAAATGATACAAGTAAATCAACTTTCAAAAAAATATAACGGAACTACAGTTTTAAATATTAATAATCTTGAAATTCCAAAAGGACAAAGTTTTGGGTTAGTGGGAAATAATGGAGCAGGAAAAACAACATTTTTTAGTTTGCTTTTAGATTTGATTCAGCCTTCGACAGGAAATATTACAAACAATACTATTCAGGTAAACACAAGTGAAAACTGGAAATCTTTTACAGGTTCTTTTTTAGACGAAAGTTTTCTTATTGGATATTTAACTCCGGAGGAATATTTTTATTTTATTGGAGATTTGCGTCATCAAAACAAAGCTGATATTGATGCTTTATTGGCGCAGCATGAAGAATTTTTTAATGGCGAAATTTTAAACAACAAGAAATATTTACGCGATTTGTCTAAGGGAAATCAGAAGAAGGTGGGGATTATTGCCTCACTTATTGGCAATCCTGAAGTAGTTATTTTAGATGAACCTTTTGCGAATTTAGATCCAACAACTGTTAGCCGATTAAAAAAAATCATCAAAGAATTAGCTCAAAACCCAAACGTTACAGTTCTGGTTTCCAGCCATGATTTGCAGCATACTGTCGAGGTTTGCGATCGTATTGTGGCACTTAATAAAGGTGAGATCGTAAAAGATATTGAAACATCAGAAGAAACCTTACAAGAACTTGAATCTTTTTTTGCTGTTTAAGTTTTAATTATTACAAAAAAGAAGCGTATTTTTACGCGTCATTATACTAAAAATCATTTTTAGAAGTTAAATGATTTAAACTCTTTTCTATTGAAAAAGACTACAATTAAATATGGTTTTGTTCTGGTGTTTTTATTCTTTTTGATAGCTTGTTCTACCAAAAAAAACACCTTTTTGTCTAGAAATTCTCATGCTTTAAGTACAAAATATAACATTTTGTACAATGGCGGCATTGGCTTAGATAAAGGTTTAGCATCTATAAAAGCCAGTGATCAGGACAATTTCTGGAAGCTGCTTCCTATTGAAAAAATGCAGTTTGATGAAAGTTTTCCGGACGACAACAAAACCAAAAATCCTGATTTTGAAAAGGCCGAAACGAAAGCAACAAAAGCCATTCAGAAGCACTCTATGAATATTGGCGGAAGAGAAAAGAACTATCAGGTAGACGAAGCTTATTTAATGCTTGGAAAAGCCAGATATTACGATCAGCGATTTATTCCGGCATTAGAAGCCTTCAATTATATTTTATATAAATACCCTAATAGCAGTAATATTTACACAGCAAAAATCTGGCGCGAAAAAACCAACATGCGTTTAGGAAATGATGGTATTGTTATTAAAAACATCAAATTACTTTTAAAGAAAACCGACTTAGATAAACAAACATTTTCGGATGCGAATGCTTTATTGGCAGAAGCTTTTTTAAATTTAGAAGAAAGAGACAGCGCCGTTACCAAACTTAAAATTGCTGAAGAATATACGAGAATAAACGAAGACAAAGCCCGATACCGTTTTATTCTTGGACAAATGTATCAGGAAGCTGGAAAAAATGACAGCGCAACCTATTTTTACGATGGTGTAATTGATATGAATCGTAAAGCCGACAGAAAATATATGATGCATGCGTATGCTAAAAAAGCACAAATGTATGATTATGATAATGGCAATGACACCATATTTTTAAAGACTTATAATAAGTTAGTTAAAGACCGTGAAAACAGACCTTATTATGATGTGCTTTTATATGAAATGGGTGTTTTTTACGATAAAAAGAAACAACAGGATAATGCATTAACATTCTATAATAAATCATTAGCCAGAAAATCTAAAGATGAATATTTAGTAGCTTCTACTTATAGAAATATTGGTAATATGTATTTTAAAAATACAGATTATACAATGGCTGCAAAATACTACGACAGTACTTTGGTAAAATTAGATCCAAAAAGCAGAGAGTTTGCTTTTATCGAAAAAAACCGAAAAAATCTTGACGACGTTATAAAATACGAAGCAATTGCAAAACGTAATGATAGTATTATTAAGGTAAAAGGTTTGCCGGATTCTGATAGAAAAATTTATTTTGAATCTTACATTGCAGAGCTCAAAAAGAAAGATGAGGCCAAACGCATTTTAGAAGAGAAAGAAAAGGAAAGGTTAGCGAACATAGAACGCAATACAAATTCTGACAGTGGTCCAACAGCGGTGAATCCTAATTCACTAGGAAAACCTTCAGATATGCCAGCAGTGGGAATTGTTCCACCAAGCGGAAATAGTACAGCAAGTACTTTTTATTTTTACAATCCAACAACAGTTGCGTACGGAAAACTGCAATTCAAAAAAATGTGGGGAAACAGAACTTTGGGTGGCAACTGGAGATTGTCTACAATAAAATCTGCTAATAATGCTGCATTAAATGATACCTTAAGTAATAATCAAGATGATTTGAATGTCGTAAAAGATTCTATTATTATAGAAAAATACACCACAGAATTTTACGAGAAAAAACTTCCAACAACACAAATTGCAATGGATAGTATTGGTAAGGAACGCAACTTTGCCTATTATCAATTGGGATTAATTTACAAAGAGAAATTTAAAGAATACAATTTAGCAAGCGATAAACTGGAGCAGTTATTAAAAAACAATCCGGAAGAAAAGTTGGTTTTACCGGCAATGTATAATTTGTACAAGATTTATCAAATTACAAATCCGGCCAAAGCCCAAGCGATGAAAGCTAATATTGTAGGAACATATCCAAATTCAAGATATGCTCAAATTTTAAACAATACAAATGAAGCTGATGTAGCATCACCGGACAAAGAATATCAAAAATGGTTTAAATTGTACCAGGAAGAACAATTTGATGTAGTTTTAAATAATATTGATAACCTGATCAATCAATATTCGGGAGAAGAGATTGTTTCTAAATTTGAGTTGTTGAAAGCTAATACTTTAGGAAAAGTAGAAGGTTTGGTTGCCTATAAAAAAGGTCTTGAAGCAGTTGCTGATAATTATCCGAATACCGAAGAAGGAAAAAATGCACGAGAAATTCTGGAGAAACAAGTGCCAAGTTTAGAAAAACTAGATTTTACAACGGTTGACAGCAAGAGCTGGAAAATTATTTACCCAATTCCTCATGACGATGCCAAATCAGCAAAACTTATAGAAGAATCAATCAAGAAATTTTTAGCTGTAGAGAATTATCAAAGGCTTAAAACTTCTTTGGATAAATACAATAAAACCCAAAATTTTGTTGTTATACATGGTGTACAATCTGAAGCTTATGCTAATGATGTTGTGGGCGTTTTAAGAGATGATAAAAGATTTAAAATCTCTCAGCCGGCAATTATTATTTCCAGCGACAATTATAAAGTTGTTCAAATTAAAAAAAATCTTGAAGTTTACGTAGCCCCCAAAACTCCATAACACCATGTTTGATAAAGTAAAAAAAAACGGAACAGAATTATTAGGAAAAACAAATAGAATTGTAGAAGGCACATCAATTATTGGCGATATAGTTTCTAAAGCAGATTTTAGATTAGATGGCGAATTAATAGGTAATTTTACTTCGCAGGGAAAATTAGTCATTGGCGCATCCGGTGTCATAAAAGGCGAAATAATTTGTAACAATGCTGATATTGAAGGAATTTTTCAAGGAAAAATAAAAGTTTTGGAAGTTCTAAATATAAAAGCATCTGCACATATTCAAGGAGAAGTCGCCGTAGGAAAACTATCTATTGAGCCTGGAGCTGAATTTATCGCTACTTGTACCATGCTAACAAATACTAATGAAGTAACAATAAAAGATGGAAAAGGAGCCGAACAAAAACAGAAGGAATAAGTGGTTGCCATTGATTAATATTCCCGTTCAAATGGGAATTATTATTTTTTTATTTTCCTATTTTGGTAGTTGGTTAGATGAAAACCATCCTAGTCCTAAAGTATATTACAATACTATTTTTGTAATGGTTGGCGTTGCACTCGCCTTATATAATGTTATCCGTCAGGTTAACGAAATCAATAAAACAAAGTAAGTTATCTTTTAAAATCAGCTTTAAATAAATGTTGCATCTTTGCAAAAAATATTTCAAATGCTTTTAAAAAATTACAAACCTATTTTACACTTATTCTTTTTTGCTTTAGCGGCTTATATTTTGCACAGAGCAGTTTTTCTATTTTTAAAAGTTAACCCCCAAAACTTTTATTATAGTATAGAATTCTTGTATTTGATTTTTTTCGGAATATCCGCATTGTTATACCTTATATTATTAATAGTAAAAAAGAAGAATTTTGAAATTGTTGGAATGGCTTTCTTATTTGGAACCTTCACACAAATGTTATTAGGTTATTTAGTTTTGAGACCGATTTTAGAAAACAAATCAGAAGAGGTCATGATCGAAAAAATCAGTTTTTTTTTAACATTTATTTTATTTTTGTTATTTGAAACGCTTTTAACTGTCCGATTACTAAATGAAAAGCGTTAAAATAACGATTCTGTAAAACAAGGTTCAAAAATAATTTTTCATATCCTTTTGAATATTAATAAAAAATGTACCTTTGCACCAAATTTTAGAAACGTAAAAAAATAAGATTTTTAACAGATATGGTGATTTCCAACAAACCGCTCAAATTTATTCTTGCCGCTTTAGTAGCTTGTTCTCCAGTAATGAGTTTTGCAAATTCAGAGAATGACTCAACGCATGTGCAAAATGAGGTAGCTCATGAAGAGAAAGTAGTTTCGCATAACGCTCCTGTGGAAGGAGAGCATGTAGCTCTTGATCCAAAGGCAAAAGTGGATGCTTTTATTGACCATCACTTACAAGATTCTCACGATTTTGTTTTCTTCTCAGATGAAAAGGAAAACAAACATTACGGTTTCCCATTACCAGTTATCCTTATTGATGGAGGTTTGAAAATTTTTTCATCTTCAAAATTACACCATGGTGAAGAAGTTGCAGAAGTTGATGGAAACTTCTACAAATTAGTTCATGGTAAAATTTACAAAACAGATGCTGCCGGAACAATTAATTTTAATGAACACGGACATCCTGAAAACGAAAAACCATTAGATTTCTCTATTACAAAAAATGTAGTATCAATGCTTTTTGTTTCAATATTATTATTAATAATGTTTACTGGTTTAGCCAGATCATATAAAAAAGGACCAATCCCAACTGGATTTGGAAGAGTTTTAGAACCACTAATTATTTTTATCAGAGACGAAATCGCTGTTCCAAATATTGGCGAGAAAAAATACAGAAAATATATGGGTTACTTGTTAACCGTATTTTTCTTTGTGTGGTTGTTAAACTTATTAGGTATGACTCCACTAGGAATTAACGTTACAGGAAATATTGCTATTACAGTTTGTTTAGCAGCCTTTACTTTTATCATTACACAATTTAGTGCAAACAAAGATTATTGGGGTCACATTTTCTGGATGCCGGGAGTTCCTGTTCCAATGAAAATTATCCTTGCTCCAATTGAGATTTTAGGTACCTTAACAAAACCATTCGCATTATTAATTCGTTTGTATGCTAATATTACTGCAGGTCACGTAGTAATAATGAGTTTGATTGCAATGATTTTCGTAGGTAAAAATTTAGCTGCAGATTTGCCAATCTCTTTAGGATTAACATTATTTATTTCGGTTATCGAAGTTTTAGTTGCATTTTTACAGGCTTTCATTTTTACAATGTTATCTTCATTGTTTATTGGTATGGCCGTTCAGGATCATGATCACGCACATCATCACGAAGATGAGACTGCAATCATTTAATTAGAAGTTTAATTTTATATATATAAATACTTATGGGAACAATTCCAACTTTAGTAGGTGCAGGTTTAGTAGTAATCGGTGCAGGTTTAGGTTTAGGTAAAATCGGTGGATCTGCTATGGACGCGATTGCTCGTCAACCAGAAGCTGCTGGTAAAATTCAAACAGCGATGATTATTATCGCGGCTTTATTAGAAGGTTTAGCATTTGCTGCCTTAATCTTAGGAAAATAATAAAGAAAGAAATAACAACATCTTTAACGGTTGGTTAAAGGTGTTGTTACTTTTAAAAAAGAAATTAAATATTTAATATAGTTATAAAATGGATAAGTTAATTAACGATTTTTCATTCGGTTTATTCTTTTGGCAAGCTTTAATCTTGTTGGTTCTAATTTTACTTTTAGTAAAATTTGCATGGAAACCAATCATGCAATCTATCACTGATAGAGAAGAAGGTATTAAAGATGCATTACTTTCTGCTGAAAATGCAAAAAGAGAAATGCAAAATTTACAAGCTGACAATCAAAGAATTTTGAATGAAGCTCGTGCAGAACGTGACGCGATGCTAAAAGAAGCTCGTGAAATGAAAGAGAAAATGATTGCTGATTCTAAAAACGAAGCACAAGAGCAAGGTCAAAAAATGATTGAGCAAGCTAAAGCTGCTATCGAAAGCGAAAAAAATGCTGCAATGGCTGAATTGAAATTACAAGTTTCAACTTTATCATTAAGCATTGCTGAAAAATTATTGAAAGAGGAATTATCTAACAAGGAGTCTCAAACTAAATTAGTTGAGAAAATGTTAGGTGACGTAAAGTTAAACTAAGATTATTATGGCAAGTACAAGAGCAGCAATTCGTTATGCAAAAGCAATTCTAGACTTAGCAAACTCTAAAGGTGTTGCCGAAGCTGTTAATAACGATATGAAATCTATAGCTTTAGCAATAGAAAGTAATGAAGAATTGAGTACCTTTATTCAGAACCCAACTACAAAAGTTGAAGTTAAGGAAAGTGCTCTTTTAGAAGTTTTTGCAAGTGTAAATGGTGTAACTAAAGGTTTATTTCATTTATTATTTGAAAATAAAAGATTCGAAATTCTGGAAGGAATTGCATTAGAATACAATAAATTATTTGACAAAAGCAATGGAGTTGAAATTGCAAAAGTTACTACTGCTATTCCTATGGATGCTGCATTAGAAGCTAAAGTTTTAGCAAAAGTTGCTACTTTATCAGATAAAAAAATAACAATAGAAAATATAGTAGATCCAGCAATTATTGGAGGATTTATTTTAAGAATAGGTGATAAGCAATACAATGCTTCTGTAGCAAACAGATTGCAGGTATTAAAAAGAGAGTTAAGTAATTAGTTTTATAACACAAAAAGTGTCTAAATTATAAATTAAGATGGCGGAAATCAAACCTGCTGAAATTTCAGCAATATTAAGAAAGCAAGTAGAAGGTTTTGAATCTGGTGCTACGCTAGAAGAAGTAGGAACGGTACTTCAAGTTGGAGATGGTATTGCTCGTATTTACGGGCTATCTAATGTACAATATGGTGAGTTAGTTGAATTTGATAACGGACTTGAAGCAATTGTATTGAACCTTGAAGAAGACAATGTTGGTGTGGTACTTTTAGGGCCATCAACAGGAATCAAAGAAGGATCAACAGCAAAAAGAACACAACGTATTGCTTCTCTTAAAGTAGGTGAGCAAATGGTAGGACGTGTAGTTAATACTCTTGGTTTTCCAATTGATGGAAAAGGACCAATTGGTGGAGACTTATACGAAATGCCGTTAGAAAGAAAAGCTCCTGGAGTTATCTTTCGTCAGCCAGTTACTGAGCCATTACAAACAGGAGTAAAAGCAGTAGATGCTATGATCCCGGTTGGTCGTGGACAGCGTGAGCTTGTTATTGGAGACCGTCAGACAGGTAAATCAACTGTTTGTTTGGATACCATCTTAAATCAAAAAGAATTTTACGATGCAGGAAAACCTGTATTCTGTATATATGTTGCAATTGGACAAAAAGCTTCAACTGTAGCAGGAATCGCTAAAATGTTAGAAGAAAAAGGTGCAATGGCTTACACAGTTATTGTTGCAGCTAATGCTTCTGACCCGGCTCCAATGCAAGTTTATGCTCCTTTTGCAGGTGCTGCAATTGGAGAATACTTTAGAGATTCAGGTCGTCCTGCACTTATTGTGTATGATGATTTATCTAAACAAGCTGTTGCTTACCGTGAGGTTTCTCTTTTATTAAGAAGACCACCGGGACGTGAGGCATATCCTGGAGACGTTTTCTACTTACACTCTCGTTTATTAGAGCGTGCTTGTAAAGTAATTGCTGATGATGGAATTGCTAAAAACATGAATGATTTACCAGATTCTATCAAGTCTATCGTAAAAGGTGGTGGTTCATTAACTGCATTGCCAATTATCGAAACTCAGGCTGGTGACGTTTCTGCATATATTCCAACAAACGTAATTTCGATTACAGATGGTCAGATCTTCCTTGATGGAGATTTGTTCAACTCTGGAGTTCGTCCTGCAATTAACGTAGGTATTTCTGTATCTCGTGTTGGAGGTAATGCTCAGATTAAATCAATGAAAAAAGTTTCTGGAACTTTAAAATTAGATCAGGCTCAATTCCGTGAATTAGAAGCTTTTGCTAAATTTGGTTCTGACTTAGATTCTGTTACTTTAAACGTAATTGAAAAAGGAAAAAGAAACGTTGAGATCTTGAAACAAGGTTTGAATGATCCATATCCTGTTGAAAATCAAGTTGCTATTATTTATGCAGGTTCTAAAAACTTATTAAGAAACGTTCCTGTAAATAAAGTAAAAGAATTCGAATCTGATTTCTTAGCTTACTTAAACAGCAAACATAAGGATACGCTTAATGCTTTGAAAGCTGGTAAGTTAGATGATAACATTACTGATGTTATTGAAAAAGCAGCAAAAGAAATTTCAGCAAAATATATCTAATATTTAGTTTATGGTTTTTAGTTTATTGTTTGTGGTTCGCCCAACAATAAACTAAAAACAACAAACGATAAACAAACAATTAATGGCAAATTTAAAGGAAATCCGTAATAGAATTACTTCCGTTTCATCTACGATGCAAATTACATCGGCTATGAAAATGGTTTCTGCTGCAAAGCTTAAGAAAGCACAAGATGCAATCACTGCAATGCGCCCTTATGCCGAGAAATTAACAGAGTTGCTACAAAATCTTTCTGCTACACTTGAAGGTGAAGTTGGAGGAGATTACACAACACAACGTGAAGTAAAAAAAGTATTGCTTGTAGCCATAACTTCAAACAGAGGTTTATGTGGTGCATTCAATACGAATGTAATTAAAGAGATTAAAAGCCGTACTGAGTTTTATGCAGGAAAACAAGTTGATGTTTTTGCTATTGGTAAAAAAGGAAATGATGTTTTAAGTAAAACACATAAAGTTCACGGTCATCATAATGCAATTTTTGATCATTTAACTTTTGATAATGTTGCGGGAATTGCTGATAATTTAATTGAAAAATTTCTTTCCGGAGAATATGACAGAATTGAATTGATCTATAATCAGTTTAAAAATGCTGCAACTCAAATTGTACAAACTGAGCAGTTTTTGCCTTTGGCTCCAATTAAATCTGATGCACCGGTTTCTGGTGGAGATTATATTTTTGAGCCTTCAAAAGAAGAAATTGTTTTGACTTTAATTCCTAAGTCATTAAAAACGCAATTATACAAAGGTATTCGTGATTCATTTGCTTCAGAACACGGAGCGCGTATGACAGCAATGCATAAAGCAACTGATAACGCAACAGAGTTAAGAAACCAATTGAAATTGACTTATAATAAAGCACGTCAGGCTGCTATTACTAATGAAATCTTAGAGATTGTTGGTGGAGCAGAAGCTTTGAACGGATAATTTTATTAGTTAAGATATAAAAAAAGAGCCAGCAAATATTTGCTGGCTCTTTTTTTATAATACTTTTTCAATTTCATTTTTAAGTGAAGAAATTATAAAATGTTGATTCCCAATTAATCAAAATTGAGAATCAATATCATTTTATAATTTAATAGGCAGATTTACATCCCGCAATGCTTTGTCTTTTATGGGAACAAACTAGCTTTATCAGTCCCAATGCTCTGTTTTTTAAGGGTTACAATACAGCAGAATCAATCCCTTTGCTTTGTCTTTTGTGGGAACAAACTAGCTTTATTAGTCCCAATGCTCTGTTTTTTTAAGGGTTACAAATCAGCTGTTATCAAATCCCTACAAAGCAAATTTACTATGAGAATGGTTTCAAAATATTATATCATTTTTTAATTATATTATACATTTTACATTTGAGAATAATTCAAAGAATTAATAGTAAAGATGGTTATTGTAAACGCAAAAAAGCCAGCAATCATATTGCTGGCTTTTTTTATAGTATAATAGTTTTATTTTAAATGAAAGGTTATAAAATGGTGATTCCCAATTTGATCATAAACCGAGAATCAGCTCCATTTTATAAATCTAAAAGCAGATATTTCTCTGCAGTGCTTTGTCTTTCGTGGGAACAAACTAGCTTTATCAGTCCCAATGCTCTGTTTTTTTAAGGGTTACATTTCAGCAGAATCACTCCCTTGCGCTTTGTCTTTCATGGGAACAAACTAGCTTTATTAGTCCCAATGCTCTGTTTTTTTTAGGGTTACATTTCAGCAGAATCAATCCCTTGTGCTTTGTCTTTTATGGGAACAAACAAGCTTTATTAGTCCCAGTGCTTCCTTTTTTATAAGGGTTGTATTTAGCTTTCTCAATCCCTGTGAAGCAAATTTAAGGCGAGACTGTTAAAAAAATGTTACATAATTTTCTACAGCAATTTATATATTTCACATGTTTTGTTAATGTTTTGCTTATTTAAAGAGTAAAAGTTCTTAAAATCAAGCGATTAACATTGCTGATTAGTGAAAACTATGATGAGTATTTAGTCACCTTTTTTCATTATAAAACACAATATTATTGGCCTTTATTAAATCAAATGCATAAAATATAGGATGAGGATAAAATGTAGGTTTATTTAATTTCACAATACCTTATATTCTTAGTTAGTTGTTTTTTTTGATTAATTTTGATAACTATCTTATCTATCATGGAACTGAAAATACGAGAACTCACTACAATACAAGAAATGCTGGATCAAATTGAAACGATGCGATTTCTTTATCCTAATCTTTCTATTGAGAAATATGAAAATTATCTTTCTCAAATGGTGCCACATAATTACACTCAGATTGGTGTTTTTGAAAATAATATTTGTTTAGGAATTACCGGCTGTTGGTCGGCAACAAAATTATGGACAGGCAAATACCTCGAAATAGATAATTTTGTTGTAAATCCAGATGTCCGTTCTAAAGGTATTGGTAAATTATTGACCGATTATATTGAGCAAAAAGCAATAGATTTAGATTGCAGCAGCATTGTTTTAGATGCCTTTACAGGTAATTTCGCGGCGCATCGCTTTTATTATAATCAAGGATACGGGCCAAAAGGTTTTCATTTTGTCAAGATTTTAGATGAGAAGAAACTAACTTTATAATATAATGATTATCTGCTAATTATAAAAGGTTATATTTATATTTTTTAAAATTAGTAACTTTTTAACGTTTTGTGCGTATAATATTTAACAACCAAAAAGGTATTAAAAAAAATCAGATCAAATAAAAGCAATGGCAAAAGAAAGTTTTAATTGGAAGAGTCTTTTTATAAATGAAGAGGCTAATAATCAAGAAAATACGGGCTCAACTCAACCTTCGGCATCAGTTTTACCAACTCCTGACAACAAATTTCCGAATCAGGTTACAGAATCGTTTTCAACTAATTCTTTGACAAATCCTTTTCTGAATGAAATTTTCGAAGTTTATGATAAAGGTTTTGAATCTTTAAATGAATCAGGTTTTGACTTTTTTGAATTGTACAAGTCTGTTGTAGCTGTAGGAGTTACTAATCCGCAGAGTTATCAGATGGCTTTTACAATGGGGAAATCAATAAAATCTGATTTAACTAAAGAATTTCTTCTTCAAAAAGGAAGCTTTTATATAGCAGAAATTGAAAAAGTTTATACCAAATATGATACTATCGGAAAAACCAAAAAAGCAGATTTAGACAGTAACATAACTAAAGAGAAATATAATTTATCTAAAAGTATTTCTGAATTAGAAGCAAAAATTTTAGAACTTCAAAAAGAACTGGAAGCTAAAAAAATAGAACTTCAAAAAATTGATCCGGTTAATATGGAGCAGCTTTCGGAAATTCAATTAAAAATGGAAGCCAATAATTTAGCGAAGCAAAAAATCTTAACATCAATCAATACTGTAATAACAGGAATTAATCAATATTTGTAATAATGGATAAATACGAACAAGAAAGAAGTACACTTTTAACATTACCAATTTTAAAACATTTTGACGAATCAAAAGGAGAAATTGCTTTAAAATCGGGCGCTCTTAAAAAAGGTGAAAAGTCTTTATTTTTGGCTTTTGCACTTGGATTACTTGGAGTTGGGGGATATTTGATTTGGACCTATATCATTCCGCCATTATTTACAATGCTCGGCCAGGCGATTGCGCTTTCTGCAACGGGTGTGTTTTTGGTTTTTTTGGTTATGATGGCTCCGGTTATCATGAAAGCCCTTCGCTTTACAACAAAAAATTTGCATAAAGCATTAATTCAGAGTAATCCTTTTAATGAACTGGAAGAGCAAAAACAAAAAATGATTAAGAACCGCGAAGTTTTTAAGAATACTAAATCCAAGCTAAAAGGTCTTAAAAATGAAATGGAAATCGAAGCCAATAAATCTGAAAAAGAAGCAAAAGCTTTTCAGGAAGATGTTTTGAGCTTACAACGCCAGTCCGAAAAATTAAAATCGGCAATGGATGAAATGGTGAGACAAAACGGAGTTGCCGCAAAAGACACTGATGAATATGTAGCACTGCAAAGTGAACTAGCCAGAAAGTTAAGCGACTCTCAAAGAGTTTCGACACAATACGAACAAAGCAAAAGTTTTATTCAAAAATATGGTGTTCGTGCCAATGTTTTAGGTAAAATGGATAGAAAACTGACTTTGGCGGGAACAGCGATCGATATTAAAATTGCAGATTTTGATGTAACGGTTAAGATGCTTCAGAAAGAATATGAATTTGCCAAAAATGCTAAAGAAGCAACAGAAAGTGCTAAAAGTGCTATGTTGTTTACAAAAGACTGGGAATTAGAATATGCTTTAGAAGTGGTAACATCTACAATTGCGCAGGATATTGCAAAAACATCTGAAAACTTAATTGACATTGATGCCTTAACTTCTAAGTATTCTGTAGACAATGACGAGCTTTATTCAAGATTAGATTCGTTGGCAGATCAAATTAAAACGGGTGATAATACAATTCCGGATTCAACAAAGTATACAAGTCCAAATTATAAAATGACCAAAGAAGATAAGTTATCCGGTGGTGGTTTTGGAGATATTTTTTAATACAATCAATTAAATTTTAAAAATAAAATGGGAAAAATTTTAAGAACAGAAAAGTTAACGACGTTTTCTGAGTTAATAATTGTTATTGCTGCGATTGGAATAATTTTAGCGGGAGTTTATTATATTTCTCCGGGAATTAAAACGGCAGTTTCAAAACAATTAGACGGTATTGATCTTAATCAAACGGATGTTAATAACGTTACAAACGCAGAAAAAATTGCGATTCCATCTACAGATATTTCTACTGAAGTTAGTGATAAACCATTAGTAAGAATTGCAGGTTATGCCTGGAATGCTCAATCGGGAATTATCGTTTCTAACGGAGGTCCAAAAACGACTAAAGGTTCGTTGATGGAAAAAAACGGAGTTAATCTTGAAATTATTCGTCAGGACTGGCTTTCAGAATTACGCAATATGCAAATGAAATTTATCGAAGAATTTGACAAAGGAGAATCTTTCCCAACTTCAGATAAAAGTGCTTTTGCAGTTATGATTATGGGAGATGGTGCGCCATTCTACATTAGTTCTGTTCAAAAATCATTAGACGAAAAATACGGTAAAGACAAATACCACTTGCAGGTTATGGGAGTTGTAGGTATGAGTTATGGTGAAGATAAATTAATCGGGCCACCAAACTGGAAATCTGATCCAAAATCGATGAAAGGTTCTGTTATCTCTGCAGTTCTTGGAGATGGTGACTGGGTAACTACTGTAAACTATTGTTTTGCAAACGGATTAAAAGTAAATCCTGATCCAACAACATATGATGCAGATGCAGTAAATATTTATCCATCTGAAAATGATGATTATATTAAATCAGCAGAAGAATTGATCAAATCTCAAACAACAGGATGGACTGTTACGTTGAAAGAAGTTGTAAACGGAAAATTAACCGGAAAATCTGTTAACAGAAAAATCGACGGTTGTGCTACATGGACTCCTGGAGATAAAACTGTTTTTGATAAATTGACTGGTTTTGTAGATATCGTTTCAACAAAAGAATTTAATAATCAAATGCCAACTGCACTTATTGGTGTAAAAGAATGGGCTGTAAAAAACCCGGATATTGTTTCTAATATTTTGAAATCGGCACTTACGGCTTCAAACCAAATGAAAAATTATGAGGACTGGAAAGTAAGAGCTTCAAAAGCAATTGCTGATACGTATAAAATGGAGACTCCTGAATATTGGTATAAAATGTTTAAAGGACAACAAGGAACTAAAGGCGGATTAACTTATAACATGGGTGGTTCTAAAGTATTTAATTATGCTGATGCTATGCAGTATTTTGGATTATCTGACGGAGTTAACAGATACAAATCAGTTTACAATCAGGTTTCTGGATATTTAACAGAATTGAATCCGTTTGGATTTAATGAAAATGTTGGCGCAGTGGTTCCTTACGATCAGGCAGTAAATTTATTTTTCCTGAAAAACATTAATGATATCGAATCAACTTCTGCAGATAAAGCAGATTACAGCAATCAGGCAACTGAAGTTGTAGCTTCTGGAGAATGGAAAATTAACTTTAATACAGGAAGTGCTGAAATTTCAAATTCATCAAGTAAAGAAGTAGAAAAAATTTATAACCTTTTAGTTCAGGCTGAAAACACAAAACTAACGGTTGTTGGACATACTGATAATGTTGGAAATCCGGATTCTAATTTAGCTTTATCAAAAAGCAGAGCAGAAGCAGTTGTAAATTACTTAAAACAAAAAGGAATTCCTGCAAACCGTTTTCAATTGGTTGACGGAAAAGGTCAAAACGATCCAATTGCAGACAATAATTCTGCTTCAGGAAAAGCACTGAACAGACGTGTGGTTATTACGTTCTTGAAATAATTCTTAACATAATTAAGGGCTATCCAAAAGGTAGCCCTTTACTATACATATGAAAAAATATTTTACGCCTTTTGAAAAAATATCAAAACTCCATAAAACCATTATTTTAATAATTTGGTTGGTACTTTTGATCATTATTTGGTTTGCAACTACATCAGGAGAAAAACATCTTTTTCCGTCTCCGAGTCAGGTTTTAACCGGTTTTACAGAACTTTATAAAGAAGGTTTGGTAGTACATATTTTCAACTCTTTGAAATTGTGTTTTATCTCCATCTTTTTAGCCACAATAATTTCACTGTTTTTTGCCTACGCCTGGTCAATTCCGGTATTAAAATCAATTTCAGAATTTGTAACTAAATTTCGATTTTTGCCTTTTACAGGTTTGTCATTTTACATTACAATGGTCATTCATGAAGCAAGAACAATGCAGGTTTGGATTTTAGTTATTTTCTTAACGACATTCTTAACAACTTCATTAATTGCAGTTATTAAAGATATTCCACAAGAAGAATTTGATCACGCCAAAATGCTAAAATGTACCCGATGGGAAGTGCTTTGGCAAGTTGTAATTTTAGGAAGGTTAGATTATGTAATTGATGTAATCAGACAAAATCTAGCTATAACCTGGATGATGCTCGTAACGGTAGAATCTATAGTAGTGGCTTCTGGAGGATTAGGATTTTTGATAAAAAACTCTGATAAATTCATGAACACGGGACGAATCATAGCACTTCAGATCATCATTTTATTGATAGGACTTGGATTAGATGCCGGAATCAATTACTTAAGAAAAGCACTATTTAGATATTCAAAAATATAATTATGGCACACGAATTTAAAGAGACACTTTTATACGTAGAAAATCTTAGTGTTACATACGATGATATTGTTATTATAAAAGACATAAATCTTGTTGAAAAAGATGTCGTTCGCAATGGTAAAGATTGCACCGGTCAGATAGTGGCTTTTGTTGGAAGATCAGGAAGAGGAAAATCTACTTTTTTTAAAGCATTGACCGGATTAGTTCCTACAAATTCAGGAAAAATTTTAATTCGGGATTTTCAAAATAATGAACCAAACGCAGCCAAATCTGTAAATGAAGGCGACATTGGTTTTGTAGATCAGAAGTACACCTTGTTTAGACATAAAACAGTTACGGAAGCTTTGAAATTTTCATTAAGAAAAACAACACTTTCAAATACTGAAAAAGATGAGAAAATAAAAAAATACCTGAAAGAATGGGGATTGGATAATTGTGCAGACAAGTATCCGAACGAACTTTCCGGCGGACAAAGACAAAGAACAGCCATTATAGAACAATTATTTTCATCAGATCAATTTATTGTTTTAGATGAACCTTTTTCAGGATTGGATGTTGGAAATATTGAAGAAGTTAAAAAATCTTTTGAGTTACTTGGTAATTCGTCTGAGTTTAATACCGTAATTTTTTCTACGCATGATATTGAATTAGCGATTGAATTAGCACAAACAATTTATGTTATTGGACACCCAACCGTAAACGGAAAAATACAAAGCTACGGCACAATTGTAGCAAAATACGATCTTAGAGAAATGGGATTATCCTGGAAAGAATATTGTGACGATCATCAAAAATTATCAAAAGAGATTATTCATCAAATGATGATTTCTTAAATTAAAATATGTCAAAAAAGAACCATTCAATATCGCTTATAGAAGAATCTTTTTTGTCTCTAAAAAGATATTTAGAGACAAACATAAAAACTAATGAAGCCGTTTTTACGGCTTCATTTATTAAAGATCTGCAAAAAGAAACCATAAGTATTCTTGAAATTTGCAGTGTCCTAAATCAAGATTCAGAATTTATTCAAAAATTAAATGAAGGTGTTATTTCAACAACCTCAAAAGGATTGTTGTTTAAAGCCGAACATTTTTTTCTTTCAGACATCATTCATTTGTACGAAAGAGAAGCAGCGAATAAAAACGAAAAAACACAATTTGTTCTGGCGTATTATTATGATGCTTTGCGTAACGGACATTTTGCAAACGAAAATTCTGCAAGCGAATTAAATCAATTGGTTTTTACAGATGAATTTAAAAATCATCTTATAAAAATTCAAAAAGAAAACAAATTACAAACTTCCAATCAAAACGCAAATCACTACCTATTACCTCAATTATTAGTTGAAAAAAAGCATAATAAACTGGAGGGAATTTTAAACAAATATCAAAATTTCATTCAATTTGCTTTTGACAGAAAGTTTGAAAACACAAAAGATTTTACAGCTTTTTTAGGTTTGGATTTAAATAAGTCAGGCGATAAAAAAGAAGTAGATAATCTTCCGGAAGAAGATACTCTTGAAAAAGTTTTGGAAGAATTGAATCTTTTAGTGGGTCTTGCCGAAGTTAAAAAAGATGTTGCAGAGCTTATTAATTTACTGGAGATACAAAAAAAGAGATCGAAACAAGGGCTCAAAAATGTCGAGATTACATTGCATACCGTTTTTCTTGGCGCACCCGGAACCGGAAAAACATCTGTAGCCAGACTTTTAAGCAGAATTTTTAAACATTTGGGATTTTTATCGAAAGGCCAAATGTATGAAACAGATCGCGAAGGATTAGTCGCCGGTTACGTAGGCCAAACGGCAACTAAAGTAGATACTGCAGTAGAATCAAGTTTGGGCGGTGTTTTATTTATTGATGAAGCCTATGCACTTACACAAAACTTTTCAGGAAATGATTATGGTGCCGAAGCAGTAAATACGTTGCTGAAAAGAATGGAAGATCACCGTGAAGATTTGGCTGTAGTGGTCGCCGGATACACAGAACCAATGAAAATGTTTATAGAATCTAATCCGGGATTGCGTTCTCGTTTTAATAGATTTTTTCATTTTAAGCATTTTACACCAACCGAATTATTCCAGATTTTTGAATCATTTTGTGCTAAATCTGATTTTATCGTTTCAGAAGAAGCAAAAGAAAAACTCGTTGATACTTTTGAATTATTATATGCTGAAAAAGACGAAAGTTTTGGTAATGCGAGAGTTGTAAGAAATTTGTTCGAAAAATGTGTTCAGAATCAGGCAAACAGAATAGTAAAACTGAAAAAAATCAGCAACAAAGTTTTAAAAACATTTACAGAAGAAGATATTCCCGAGCCAAAAGAAACGCAAAAAAGTGCTAGTTTTACTGCAACAGACGAAACGGCATAAAGGTTATATTATCCTTAATACCTAAACAAATTACGTAATTATCTCAGAGAAATGGTTATTTTTGTTTCTACAAATTTTATTACATAATTATTTTGGGATTATATAAAAATCTATTCAAACAAACGGCTATTTACGGACTTGCAACGGTTTTACCCCGCATGCTAAGTTTTCTATTAGTACGATTGTATACCGGTATTTTACCAACTTCAGAATACGGCGAGGTTTCGATCGTTTTATCATGGATGGTTTTCTTTAATGTTGTACTTTCTTACGGAATGGAAACGGCTTTTTTTAGATTTTATAGCGCCGAAGAAGACAAGAAAAACGTCATTGCAACCTCTACAATTTCTATCTTTTGGTCGTCAATAGGATTTTTATTTGCCGCATTAATTTTTAGAAATACACTTGCAAATTGGGCAGAAGTTGATGCACAATATATCACCTATTCAGTTTGGATTTTAGTTTTAGATGCTTTGGTTTTAGTACCGTTTTCTAAACTTAGAGCCAACCAGAGGCCAATGGTGTATGCCGCCATAAAAATTGGAAATGTGGTTGTTAACATGCTGCTGAATTTCTTCTTTTTAATATACTTGCCAAAACTGGCAGCTGCAAATCCTAATTCTATTTGGGATAATTTATATGTTGAAAATTTCCAGATTGCGTATATTTTCATTGCAAATCTTATAGCGAGTTTATTGACTTTTGTTGTGCTTTCGCCGAATTACCTTTCGCTTGGCAGAAAATTTGATCCTGTACTTTGGAAAAAAATGATGAAATACGGTTTGCCAATTTTGGTTGCGGGACTAGCCTTTGCCGTTAACGAACATTTCGATAAAATTTTATTGGGTTATTTATTGCCTGAAAATCTAGCTAAATCAGAAGTTGGAGCCTACTCTGCCTGTTATAAGTTAGGCTTATTTATGGTTCTGTTTGCAACAGCGTTTAGATTAGGAATCGAACCATTCTTTTTCAGTCACGCCAAAAATGAAAATGCACCGCAAACGTATGCCGTTATCACGAAGTATTTTGTAATTTTTGGTTCACTAATTTTATTGGGCGTAATTGTTTTTGCAGACCTTTTAAAATATCTTTTATTAGACAATAAATCATATTGGGCAGCGATGAAAGTTGTGCCATTAATTATTCTGGCCAATTTCTTTTTAGGCATTTACAACAACTTATCGGTTTGGTATAAACTAACAGACAAAACAAAAATTGGAGCCTACATTTCGATTGTCGGCGCAATTGTAACCTTGGTTTTAAATTACCTTTTAATTCCAAAATACAGTTATTACGGTTCAGCAATTGCGACTATTTCTGCTTACGGCAGTATGATGTTAATCTCTTATATTTTAGGAAATAAATATTACCCAATACCTTATGATATGAATAAAATTGGAGCCTATTTAGGAATTTCAATTCTGTTTTCAGCAATCTCATTTTACGGATTCAGAGAAAAATATTATGTTGGAATTCCGTTACTTTTAATCTTCATTTACTTTGTTTATCATAACGAAAAAAGCACCATCAAAGGAATTATAAATAGAAAGTAAGAATAAATTTTTCTATACTTCAACCTTACTTTTTAATCTTTAAAAATAATAATGAAAATACAAATAATCAATAAATCTCAGCACGCATTACCAAATTACGAAACAATTGCTTCGGCAGGAATGGATTTACGTGCCAATTTAACCGAATCAATAACACTTAAACCATTAG
Organism: Flavobacterium chryseum; assembly: GCF_004362015.1. GTDB lineage: Bacteria > Bacteroidota > Bacteroidia > Flavobacteriales > Flavobacteriaceae > Flavobacterium. The sequence goes on along the minus strand of NZ_SNWW01000001.1, from coordinate 313,802 downwards.
AAAGAACGATTGTAAAAACCGGACTTTTTATTGAATTACCAATTGGTTACGAAGCACAAGTTCGACCAAGAAGTGGTTTAGCAGCAAAAAAAGGAGTTACTGTTTTAAATTCTCCCGGAACTGTTGATGCTGATTACAGAGGAGAAATTGGGGTTATTTTGGTAAATTTATCAAACGAAGAATTTGTTGTAGAAAACGGAGAGCGAATTGCACAATTGATTATTGCGAAACACGAAAGAGCCGAATGGTTTGAAGTTGCAGAACTTTCTGAAACATCAAGAGGAGAAGGCGGTTTTGGAAGCACAGGAGTGAAGTAGTTTTTAGCGATCCATTTTCAGTCGCAGTTTTCACGATCAGTTTATAACTTTGCGATCTTAAATGAAATGAATGAAATGAATGAAACTTTGCAATCTTTGCGCAAAACCTTTGCGAACTTTGCGGTAAAATTTTTAGGTAAACTAAAACATAACGCAGCGCTAACATAATTTGAACTAACCAAATCGAAGATTTTAGATCTTCCCATAAAAATAAAAGATAATGAAAATAATCGTTCCAATGGCGGGTCGCGGATCAAGACTTAGACCACATACTTTAACTGTTCCTAAACCATTAATTCCGGTAGCAGGAAAATCGATAGTTCACCGTTTAGTTGAAGACATTGCCAAAATATTAAAAGAACCTATTGAAGAGGTTGCATTTATATTAGGAGATCCGGCCTTTTTTGGAGATGATCTTGTAGCAAGTTTAGAAGAATTAGCAGGAAGTTTAGGAGCAAAAGCTTCAATCTATCGTCAGGATTTACCATTAGGAACCGGGCATGCTATTATGTGTGCGAAAGAATCTTTATCAGGTCCGGCCGTAATTGCTTATGCAGATACTTTAATCAGAGCAGATTTTGAATTAGATCCTGCCGCAGATGCTGTAATCTGGGTAAAACAAGTCGATCAACCGGAAGCATTTGGTGTAGTAAAATTAAATGCAAATAATGAAATTACAGAATTAGTCGAAAAGCCAAAAGAATTTGTAAGCGATTTGGCAGTTATCGGAATCTATTATTTTAAAGAAGTTGGCGATTTGAAAAAAGAACTTCAAGGCGTTTTGGACAATAACATTCAGAACGGTGGAGAATATCAAATTAATGACGGAATTAAAGCGATGATGGCCAACGGAAAAGTTTTTAAAACCGGAAGTGTTGACGAATGGATGGATTGCGGAAACAAAGATGTTACGGTAGAAACGAATACCAGAATGCTTGGTTTTTTACATAATGACGGAGAACATTTGGTAGATTATGATGTAAAATTAGAAAATTCAACTATAATTCCACCTTGTTATATTGGAGAAAATGTAGTGTTGAAAAACGCAACAGTTGGTCCAAATGTATCTTTAGGAAAAGGATGTCATGTTATCGACAGCTCTATTAAAAATAGTTTAGTGCAAACTTATTCTCAAATAAAAAATGCTAACTTAGACAATGCAATGATTGGAAACCACGTTAGTTACGATGGTAAGTTTACAAACATCAGCATTGGCGATTATTCTGTTTTAGAATAACATTAAACATAAATTATGTAAATGATGAAGAAAAGAGTTTTAGTAATTTTATTAATCGCTTTGCTAGGCAGCACAGTTTCGGTTTCAGCTCAGACAGAACCGGAAGATATTGCTATGGCTACCGATGAATATCAGGACTCTTTTTATGAATCATTGAAACAAAAAGGAATTGAGAATTACGATAAAGCCATTTTGTCTTTAGAAAAATGTATCAAATTAAAACCGAATGATGCTGTAGCTTATTTTGAGTTAGGTAAAAATTACCTGGCATTAAAAAAATATGCAGAAGCCCAAAGTTCATTTGAAAAAGCAACGCAATTAAACCCAAAGAATAAGTGGTTTTGGCTGGGAATTTATGATGTAAGTTATGAAACCAAAAATTATCCTTTGGCAATAGAAATCATCCAGAAAATTATTCCGTTTGATGAAGAATATAAAGATGATTTGATTTCGTTGTATATGATTACAAATCAATATGACAAAGCGCTTTTGGCGATTAATGAAATGAATGATAAGTTTGGAAAATCTCAGGATCGCGAGCGATATAAACAACAGATTTTATCTCAGGGAAATCATCAGGATACAGAAATTACAAACCTTATTGATCAGATTAAAAAGAATCCAAAAGTAGAATCTAATTACATCGACCTCATTTCTTTATATACAAAAACTGACGAAACAGATAAAGCGTTAGATGTTGCAAAACAACTGGCAAAAGAAGTTCCAACATCTGAATGGGTTCAGGTAACTTTATTTAAAGGATATTTAGATGCGAATCAGGCAGACAAAGCCATTAGTTCAATGAATATAATCTTGTCAAGCTCAAAAATTGATTCAAAAATAAAACACAGAACGCTAAATGAGTTTTTGATTTATGTGAATAAAAACCCGCAATATGCTCCCGATTTAGAAAAAGCTATTGCTTATTTTGACAACGACACAAGTGTTAATGTTGCGAAAGAAGTTGGGAAATTTTATCACAGTAAAAATCAATTTGAGAATGCGATTAAATATTATGAAAAAGATTTAAAAGCAAATTCAGATACAGATCGTGAAACCAATTTGCTTTTGCTTGAAGCATATACACAGGCAAAACAATTTGATCCAATGACAAAAAGAGCGATGAATATGATAGAGGTTTATCCGAGTCAGCCGCAATTTTATTATTATGCAGGATTAGGAAGCAACCAATTGCAACAATTTAAAAATGCAAAAACCGTTCTTGAAATGGGATTAGATTATGTGGTTGATGATGCAAAGCTCGAAGCAAATTTTAATATTCAGTTAGGAGAAGCATATAATGGGTTAGGAGACGCTAAGAAAAAAGAAGAATATTTTTCGAAGGCAAATGAATTATTAAAGAAGAAAAAGTAAAAAGAGAAAATTCAGATGAAAAAATATATAGCAATACTATTTGTATCAGCATTTATGATTTCTTGTAAATCAAAAGCTGTTGCGGTACAGAACAATACTACTACAGAAGTCGTCACTAAAAAAGACACGAAAGTAATAGACAAACATTACGACAATAAATTAGACTTTAAAACATTATATATAAAATCGAGTGCGAAATATGTTGATGAAAAACAAAGTCAGAATGTTTCGGCCGAAATTAAAATTGAAAAAGACAAACAGATTTTAATAAGCGTTCGTTTTTTAGGAATAACAATGGCTAAAGCATTGATTACGCCTACAACAGTAAGCTATTACGAAAAAATAAACAGTACTTATTACGAAGGCGATTTTACCAGTTTAAGCGCTTGGCTTGGCACTGAACTTGATTATAGTAAAGTACAAAATTTATTGGTTGGAGAAGCTTTAGATGATTTAAGAAAAGGAAAATATACACAAACTATTGTAGAAAACCTGATTCGTCTGGAAGATCAAAAAGACACCAATTTGAAAAAATCTTTCTTTCTAGACGGTGAAAAATATTTGCTTCAAAAAGAACAAATTTCTCAACCAACAGAAAACAGAATGTTGCAAATCAGTTATGCTGATAATAAAGTTTTCGACCAGGGAACGTTGCCAACAAGTATTGAAATTAATGCGGTTCAACCAAAAGGCAAAACCGATATTAATTTAAATTATAATAATATTTCGTTTAATGAAGAACTTTCTTTCCCTTATAGTGTGCCAAGTGGTTATAAGAAAGTTATAATTAAGTAAATTTGCAAAAAGAAAAATAGAAACATGCCGAAATTTCTCCTTAGCCTAATTTTTATATGTGCCACCACTTTTACATGGGCACAAGATTCGCAGCAAGAAAAACTTGAACAGCGAAAAGCTCAGATTCAGCAGGAAATTAGAGACAACGAAAAAATGTTGCAATCTGTAAAGAAAAAAGAAAAATCAGCAGTCAATGTGTTTTTAATTCAGGCCAATAAAATCAAGCTGAAAGAAAAACTGATCAACACAACAGCAAAACAAGAGAAAATTTTAAATAACGATATGTATATTAACCAACTTAAGGTTAATAAACTAAAAAGAGAATTAGCAGTTCTAAAAGAAGATTATGCTAAAATGATTTTAAAATCGTATAAAAGCCGTTCAGAACAAAGCAGGGCGATGTTTATTTTGTCTTCTGAAAGTTTTTTACAAGCTTACAAAAGAGCTCAATATTTAAAACAATATACCAATTTCAGAAAAAACCAAGGATTGGAAATTCAGGGAAAAACAGCTGAACTCGTAGATTATAATGCAAAATTAGACGGACAAAGACAGGTTAAGAAAAAAATTATTGCCGAAAATCAAAAAGAACGAGTTACTTTAGAAATAGAGAAAAAAGAACAACAAAAACTTGTTAATGAGATTAAAAGGGATAAAAATAAAATTATCGCCGACACAAGAAGCAAACAACAGGAAGCTAAAAGAATTGACAGACAAATTGATCGTTTGATTCGTGAAGCTATTGCTGAAGCTAATAGAAAAGCAGCTGCTGAAAAAGCAAAAGATAATCCGGGAGCTCCGGCATCGACTGCACCGGTTTCATCATCGAAAATCGCATTAACACCAGAAGGTAAAGTTTTAGCTGCTGACTTTAAAGCCAACCGCGGAAAATTGCCATGGCCGGTAGAAAAAGGATTTATTTCATTAGGATACGGAGATCAGCCGCATCCGCTTTATCCTTCATTAACCGTGCATAATTCTGGAGTTGAAATTACGACAGAACAAGGAGCAACAGCACGTGCAGTATTCGAAGGAGAAGTTTCGAGTGTTATGGTTTTATCACCAATAAACAGAGCCGTGATGATTCAGCATGGAGATTACTTTACCGTATATCAAAACTTAAGTCAGGTATTTGTAAGCAAAGGTGACAAAGTAAATATCAAGCAAAGTATTGGAAAAGTAAGAACCAGCGGAGATACCGGAAAAACAATTATTAAGTTTTTGATTCTTCAAAATACATCCAACAATAATCCGGAAGGATGGCTGCAAAACAGATAAAACAAAAGGGAGCCAATTGGCTCCCTTTTTTTATGGAATTACAATTGTTTATTTGAAATTGTAATGATTGAAATTTAAAATAGTATTTTTGCATTATGGAAACAAATAGACAGAAAAAAATAGGCGGTGTCATCCAAAAAGATTTGGTTGATATTTTGCAAGGTGAAGTGAGAAAAAATGGAATTAATAATTTGGTAATTTCAGTATCCAAAGTTAGTGTCACATCAGATTTATCTGTAGCAACAGTATATTTAAGTATTTTTCCTCAGGATAAAGCCAAAGAAACATTAGAAGGTATAAAATCTAATTCGACTTTAATTAAGCACGATTTATCGCAACGTGTTCGTTTGCAATTGCGTCGCGTACCAAACCTTGTATTTTTTATCGATGACTCATTAGACTACATCGAAAAAATCGACAACGCTTTATCTAACAGAGAGAACCCAATCGAAAACCGTGATCTTTTAGAAAAAAGAAGAAAGTCATAAATTGAATTTCCCACTTTACATAGCCAAACGTTATATTTTTAGCAGAAGTAAAAACAATGCTATTAATATCATTAATTACATTGCCAGCATGGGAATCATTGTTGGTACAATGGCTTTGTTTGTGGTTTTATCTGTTTTTAGCGGATTGAAAGTTTTCAGTCTTTCGTTTACAAATGAAATAGATCCTGATTTAAAAATTACAAATACATTAGGCAAATCATTTTTGCTTACGCCAGATCAGGAAAATCAAATTAAACATATTGATGGCGTTGCTTCATATACCAAAATTATAGAAGAGCGTGTTTTATTTTTGTTTAAAGACAAGCAGCAAGTTACTTACTTAAAAGGAGTCGACAAAAATTATCCTGTTGTAAACAATATCAAAAAAAAGTTATTTAATGGAGAATGGCTTAAACCAGATACGTATCAGGTAGTTATTGGATACGGAATTGCACAGGATTTTTCATTGGGAATTCTGGATTTCGAAAATCCGTTGCAGATATTTGCACCAAAACCTGGAAAAGGCGCATTTGAAAACCCGGATGAAGCTTTTAATAAAACAGAAGTTTTACCCGTTGGAATCTATTCTATAAGTGAAGATTTAGATTCAAAATATGTTTTTGCTGATTTAGGTTTAGCACAGGAATTGTTAATGTATAAACCCAATCAGATTTCTGGAATTGAATTTCATTTAAAAGAAAATGCCAATGAAAATGCTATAAAATTGCAACTTCAAAATATTTTCAAAAATAAAATTACATTAAAAAACAGAGCACAACTTAACGAGTCTTTGTATAAAATGCTTAATACAGAAAACATTGTCGTTTATCTGATTTTTACTTTGGTTATAATTGTGGCTCTTTTTAATTTAGTTGGTGCCTTGATTATGATGATTTTAGAAAAGAAAGGAAACTTAAAAACCCTTTTCAATCTTGGAACAGAAATCAATACAATCCGAAAAATATTCCTGCTTCAGGGAACTTTGCTAAGTGTTTTTGGAGGGATAATTGGTCTTATTCTGGGTATTATTTTAGTACTGCTGCAACAACAATATGAACTCATAATGATAACGCCAACTTTGGCATATCCCGTTGTTTTTACTGCAGAAAATGTATTTATTGTTTTAGGAACAATTGTTTCACTTGGTTTTGTGGCGTCCTTAATTGCCAGCAGCCGAGTGAGTAAAAAGTTATTAGATTAATATTTTTCCGTCAAAAAATAATACTTATATTTATCCTCTTAAAAATCTATAGCCATATGTTTGTTTCTGCCTAATCCTATTTTATTTTTTCAATAATTAGGATACTTCCGTTTTTTTCTTGAGTTCAGAGCTTTGAATCTGGACTAATTTTATCATTTATCCTAACATACCATGACAGAAACAACAATACAGAAAAGTCTATTTTCTAAAATTTACACCACATTAAAACAAGCCATCAAAGGAGATGAATCTTTTGATTATACAGCCGGAAGCATCAAAAAAGCAGTTATTCTATTAGCCATTCCTATGGTTTTAGAAATGATGATGGAATCGGTTTTTGCCTTAGTCGATTTATATTTCGTTGGGCATTTAGAACATAGCAGTTTTGCAATTCAAACCGTTGGTTTGACAGAATCCGTACTTACGATTATATATTCTTTAGCGATCGGAATGAGTATGGCGGCAACGGCCGTTGTTGCGCGACGTATTGGAGAAAAAGATCCTGTCGCAGCTGCAAAAGCCGGAATGCAGGCCATTATAATTGCATTTGCAGTAAATAGCGTAATGAGCATTTTTGGAGTTATTTATGCCAAAGATATTCTGTTACTTATGGGAGCATCTGCCGAGGCAGCAGAACACGGTTATCATTTTACTCAAATTATGATTGGTTCAAGTTTGTGCATCATGCTTTTATTTTTGATTAACGGAATATTTCGCGGAGCCGGAAATGCAGCGATAGCCATGAAAAGTCTTTGGTTAGCCAATATTTGCAATATCATTTTATGCCCCGTTTTAATTAATGGTCTTGGCCCAATTCCAGCTTTTGGATTAACTGGCGCAGCTTTAGCAACTACTTTAGGAAGAAGTATTGGTGTATTGTACCAAGTTTATCATTTGTTTTCAGGAAATGGCGTTTTAAAAATTAAGATAGCTTATTTTACTCCTGATTTTAAACAAATAAAAGCATTAGTAAAAATTGCTGCTCCTGGAATTTTACAATTTGTAATTGCATCCTGCAGCTGGATTTTTCTGGCGCAATTAGTAGCTACAACTGGCGGCGATCATGGTTCTGCAGGTTATCAGACAGCGCTGAGAATTATGATGTTTTTTATACTTCCTGCATGGGGACTAAGTAATGCAGCGGCAACTTTGGTGGGTCAAAATTTAGGAGCCAAACAAATCGAGCGTGCAGAAAAATCGGTATTTACAACAGCGAAATACAATGTGATTTTTATGGCAACGATCATGATTATTACATTGTGTTTTGGTCAATATATTATCTCGTTTTTTACAAATGATGAATTGGTAAAAACGGTTGCGATTGAAGCCTTGCAAATTATGAGTATCGGATTTATCTTTTACGGAATTGGAATGGTTTTAATAAATACATTCAATGGAGCAGGAGATACCTGGACACCAACCGGAATTAATTTTTTCGGGTTTTGGCTGTTTCAAATTCCACTGGCTTATGTATTAGCCAAACATTTTAATATGGGCCCAACGGGAGTTTTTATCGCAATTCCGGTTGCTGAAACTGCAATAACATTAGCGGGAATTTTCTTTTATAAAAGAGGAAAGTGGAAACGTATTCAAGTATAAATTGTAAACAAAAAGACCTTCAAATTTGAAGGTTTTTTTATGAAAATAATTTTGTACCTTTGAATGTACAAATCAAGGTACAATAAATCTATAACGATGAAAGCAATAACAATATCTACATTACGGAAAAATATAAAAAACTATTTTGATGAAGTTTCTGAATCATCAGAAATTATTGTTGTTCCAAGAAACACAGAAGAAGATGCAGTTGTAATAATTTCTATGAAAGAGTATAATTCAATATTAGAGACGCAACATTTATTATCAACTAAAGCAAATAGAAAAAGGCTTAGTGAATCTATTGAACAATTAGAAAAAGGAAAACTTACATCTTATAATATAGAAGAATTGTAATTGAAGTATGGATATTTGTTTTACTAAAAATGGTTGGGAAGAGTTTGAATATTGGATTGAAAATGATACTGATACAGCAATAAAAATAAAAGAATTAATTAAATCAATTAGAGAAAATCCATTTAAAGGAATTGGAAAACCTGAACCTTTACGACATGATTTAAAAAGTTTTTGGTCCCGAAGAATTAATGGGGAACACAGACTAGTTTATAAAGTTTCAGGAACCAAAGGTGTTGATCAAAAATGCATTATAATACAATGTAGATTTCATTACGATGATTAATTTAAATAAAAAAGACCTTCAATTTGAAGGCCTTTTTTATTTAAATCTCTTTGTCAAAGTTTTTGTTATTTTAAACAAATTCATATCCTGCATATACCTGTTCAATTTCTTTCATAATCGCGAATAAATTTTCAGGTTCATCAGTTGTAACTAACTTTTGTTTGTATTCTTTAAAAGAGTGAATTCCTTTGAAATAATTGGTATAATGACGGCGCATTTCAACAATTCCCAAACGTTCACCTTTCCATTCCATTGACCACATTAAATGATTTCTGGCAGCTTCTACACGATCAGCAACCGTTGGAGCAGCTAAGTGTTCACCCGTTTTGAAATAATGCTTTATTTCGTTAAAAATCCACGGATAACCAATTGCGGCACGACCAATCATGATTCCGTCAATACCGTATTCGTTTTTATATTTTAATGCTTTTTCCGGACTGTCGATATCGCCATTTCCAAAAATAGGCATTGTAATTCTGGGGTTATTTTTTACACGTGCAATGTGCGACCAATCGGCGTGGCCCTTGTACATTTGCGCACGCGTTCTGGCGTGAATGGTTAAAGCCTGAACGCCAATATCCTGAAGTCTTTCTGCAACTTCATCGATATTGATAGAATTTTCATCCCAGCCCAAACGTGTTTTTACCGTTACTGGTAAATCTGTACTTCTGATAACGGCTTTTGTTAAACGCACCATCAAATCGACATCTTTCAAAACTCCGGCACCGGCACCTTTACAAACCACTTTTTTTACCGGACATCCAAAATTAATATCCACCAAATCAGGTTTTACTGTAGAAACAATTTTAGACGAAAGTGCCATTGCTTCTTCATCTCCACCAAAAATCTGAATTCCAACCGGACGTTCGTAATCAAAAATATCCAGCTTCATTCTGCTTTTGATAGCGTCACGAATTAATCCTTCCGAAGAAATAAATTCAGAATACATCATGTCAGCGCCATGCGTTTTGCATAATCTGCGAAACGGCGGATCGCTCACATCTTCCATCGGAGCAAGTAATAAGGGAAATTCAGGTAATTCTATGTTGCCAATCTTGACCATCTTCAATATTTTGTGCAAAATTACAACATTTAGTTCAATTTGTACCAAATTGAGGTTCAAAGGTTCAGAGAGGCAATCCCGAAGCCTCGGGACAAAGGTTTTAAATTTAGAGGTTAAACCTTTGTCCCTTTGAACCTTTGCAACTTTGTACCTTAACTATTGAACTCTATAATCGAAAAACCGAATTGGTTTTCGGCTCATCGGATTAAAAACCAAAGGATTTAAAATTTCTTTTGGAGCGAATTCAATTTTTGGAGTAACTCTTAATTTGGCTCTAAAGTGATCTTTTATTTCCTGTAAAAATTCTGGAGATTGATTCTTTGAAGCAATTTTTATCAGGATTTCATCTGTTCCTAAATCGTTGGTAGAAATCTCAATAATGTGATTTTCGATGTTGTCAAAATCTGTCAGAACATCATTCATCGCAGGCGGATAAAGCGTTGTTCCTTTATATTTAATCATTTGTTTTTTACGTCCTACAACCGGGCCAACGCGAACTGTATTTCTTCCGCAAGCACAAGGTTCGCTTTGCAATTGCACAATATCGCCGGTTTTAAAACGCAATAAAGGCATTGCTTCAATTCCTAAAGTAGTGAACGTTAATTCGCCGGTTTCGCCATTTTTCACAGGATTATTATTTTCATCCAAAACTTCGATGATAATCAATTCCGGATGATGATGACCACCAATTCCGTGTTCACATTCTGTAAAAGCAGTGCTCATTTCAGTAGAAGCATAAGTCGAAAACAACTTAATATTCCATTTTTCTGTGATTTTTTTAGACAAAGTATTCATCGAAAAATCCTGATTTCTCAAAGATTCTCCAATGCAAATTGCTCCTTTTATACTTGAATTGTTATAATCGATTCCGTGAATTTCGGCATATTCAATTAATTTCAATAAAAAAGAAGGAACTGTAATTACGTACGACGGCTGGTATTTTAAAATAGAATCCCATTGCAATTCCGGAATTCCGGCTCCAACGCGAATTGCACCAACTTTTAATTTTCTTAATCCCAGAAAATAAGCCAAACCAGCCATAAATTTTCTGTCGATTGTTGTCATCAATTGTACCACATCACCTTCTGCAATTCCGGCGCAGGCAAATGAAATTGCTTCATTATAAGCCAATCGGTCTAAATCAGAATCGGTTAAACCAAAAGTAACAGGATCCCCCAAAGTTCCGGAAGTAGAGGCGTAGTCAATGATTTTATGTTGCGGAACACAAACAAAATCATCGTTATATTGTTGTAAATCTTCTTTTGTTGTTACAGGCAAATGCTGTAAATCTTCAAGTGTTTTAATTTTCGAAATATCGATATTTTGTCCGGCAAAGAGTCTTTTATAAAAAGGAGAATTTTGGCTGATGTAAATTAAAAGTTCTGCTAATTTTTGCTCTTGAAAAATTTTAATTTCTTCTAAAGAATTTTTTTCTATTAATGGAATCATTTTAATTTTCTTTTGATTTTTTTTAAATATTTTTCAATTTGCGCTTTTTCAGGAGCTGTGGTAATTTCCTTAGTCAGTGCTTTTTCAAAATTAGCCTTCGCTAACTGCCAATCTTTTTTTTGATAAAAGTACAACCCTGCTTTGTAATACACAACCCAATAATTGGAGTTTAAAGATTGATATTGTGCAATAAATTCGAGACTAATATTTTCTTCATTTTTTAAACACAAATCTATCTGGTGATCTTCAATTCTAAATTTTTGGTAATTGCTATACGCAGCAGTTTCCAAAAAAGGATCTTTAGCAATATTCAAATTTTCCTGTTCAAAAGAAACGACAGCGCCGGGTTTTCTTCCTTTAAAAATAGAATCTAAATTGTAACAAACAAATTCGCCCAATTGATACGGATTTGCTGAAACCCAAACCATTTTTTCTTTCGGTTTGAATATAATGCCGTGATGTGCCATTAACTGATTCAGTGCTTTTTCATTTCCGTAACCGATAAGATTATCCTTTAAACCTTCTTTATTTCGAAGAATTTCTGACGCAATTTTTGGGTTTATTTTTACGCTTTCTTTAAAAAGTTCCTGCATTCTTTCGAAGCGATATTCAGAATGACTGTTGGCAATTTGAGACTGATTTCGATTGTCATTTTTTAAACCTTCACTTTGAAAATGGTTAGAACATATTAATTGATTGGCGTTTGGAACATCATAAACATCCATTTTTTTAGGTGAAACTTCAATTAGAACCGCTTTATTATCATTGGCACTTCCAACCATAATCGACTCAGAAACAAAAACTTCGCTTTTTTTTGCAATTGCAATGGCCTCATCAATATTCCTTGCATTCTGTAAAATTTCACGAGTTACAATAGAAATTGGTGCTTTTGCAATCAACGGAATTTTCGATTTTGAGGCATTAATTGTTACCGTTAAACCTTGCTGATTCATTCCTGAAACGGCGCCAATCATTCCGGGCCAGGTAACCATCATAAACGGATAACCTTCTTTAGGTTTTATAAAAGCGACGACCTTATTTTCTGCGAAAGGATCACTTACGTAAAAATCGAAATTTCGACCAAGAATTAACTGGCCGTCTTCAGATTTTTCTCCCCAGGCAGCAAACGACGAACAGCCTACTAAAGCCAAATCCTGCAAAGCGTGACCAATATCGTGCGCGCCATGCAAATATAAACTGCGCAGATATTGAGGTGCAATGTTATTCAGGTTTTGTGAAGTATATTTTGAAATGCCATAAATCTCCGCCTGATATTCATTCGGAACGTGCAAATACAATTTTCTATTGTACCATTTTAAAAAACTGCGAAGTAATTGTTGTTCAAATTTTGAAGGAACAATATCTTCAATTCTGGAGAAAAAAATGTGTTCTTGTTTTTTTAAAAGTGAATCTGATAACGCACCGGTATTTGCACCAATTTCAAACGGATCGCCTTCGACATACAATTCCCAAAGACCTTGTTTGTTTTTTAAAAACGAATTTTTTCCTGAAGTAAAAACAGAATCAGATTGTTTGGTTACAACTGGTATTGTGGTATTATAATTTGAAATATCAGGTAAATGATGCATTGATTTTGATGTGCCACAAGAACCCAAAAGCAATAAAAAAACAATAGAAAAAAGGAGAATACTTTGACTTCTCATAGCGTTACTTATTCAGAGGCTTCATTAATTTTATTTACTAAATAGTCTTTTCCAACAATTTCAGAACAGGTTACAACAGCTCCAATTGTTACGCCCAAAACACCATGCATATTTATACTTTGGCCTGTAAGGTAAAGATTTTCTAATTTGGTTTTCGACGGAATAAATGTTTTCATCGGGTTCGTTGCATCTTTTACATAACCGTACATATTACCGTTTGTACCGCCAATATAATCTCTGTAAGAAAGCGGTGTAGAGGTATGAATAGATCTTATGCAATCTTTGATTCCCGGAAATTTTAGTTCGATTTCATGTAAAAACTTTTCGACTTTTCTTGCCTTAAATTCTTCGTAGCTTTCTCCACGATCATTTTCTTCGGCCGTTGTATTAAAAGTATCAACCCAGGGCGCAACATCATCGTAGTTCATGTAGGTTATAAAAGTCATGCCTTCTGCCCATTCTTCTTGTTTTTTCGAAGCGTTCATAGAAGCCATAAAAGCCTTTGGCCACGATTCTTCATCATATTCATAACACGTCCAGATTTCGGTACTTTTCTTGAAATGATAAAAATTATGATTGATGTATCTGAACGTTTCCGGCTTAAAAACCACATATAAACTAAAGGCCGAAATAACGCCTTCCAAACTTTGAATACGGCTAAAAAATGATTTTCTAAAATGTTCTTCTCCTACCATTTTAAGGGTAGTTTTTGGCTCAATATTAGAAATAAAGAAAGAGCCGGAAACACGCGTTCCATCTTTCATCTCTGCCGAAGTTACTTTGTTCTCTTCAACATTAAATTTGGTAACTTCTTTATACTTGTAAAATTCACCACCGTGTTTTTTAAGCTGTTTTAAAAGCTGTTTTGTAATTTGGCTTCCACCATTTATACAGCGCCATGAACTTTGAATGTACGAGTTTACCGAAAGCGCATGAACGTAAAATGGCGATTTGTCCGGTATTCCCGCATACAAAAAATTAGAACCGGCAAGAACCGCTTTTAGTTTATCATTTTGGGTAAATTTTTCGATCGTTTCTTTTGCATTAAGAGAAAGGATTTCATGATCATATTTCCCGTCTGCACGCAAATTATAAAGCGGAAATGAATCGCAAATTTCCCTTACTTTATCGCAATATTTTTCGATATTTTCTTTTTCATCAGGAAAGAAATTCCCTAACTGCTTGACAAAATTATCATAGCCCTGCGCGTGAGGATATTCGTTTTGATCATCTTCAAAAGAAATAATATCAAAACCATCTTCGTCCATTTTTTTTAAATTCAACTGATCGATAATCCCTAAATATTTAAAATATTTATACAGATTTTCTCCTTCACTCAAACCACCGATATAATGAATTCCAGTATCAAAAATGGTTTTATCACGCACAAAAGTTTGTAGGTTTCCACCGTATTGATTGTTTTTTTCGAGTACACAAACGCTATATCCTTCCTTAGCCAGAATAATCGACGAGACTAATCCGCCTAATCCGCTGCCTACAATCACTACGTCATATTGCTCTTTCATTTAGTTTTTCTTTAATACAATTATGGAGTTTTCTTCCAAAATAGAATCAAAACCAAAGTTAATCAATGTGTCTTTTAAACCTGAATTATCAATTAAAATAATACAAGAAGTTGTAGCGACAACTTGCTCTAAATCATTTTTATAATTTTCATCTGAAATTATAACAGCATCATATTGATTTTCTAATGCCGATTCAAAATTTTCGAGATAAGTTATTTTTCTTTTTCTAACGATATAATTCGTTTTGGCAACGTTAAGTTGTTCTTTGTCTTTATTGTAAGAAAAAACTTTTCGTTGAGGTTCCTGCAAAGTTAACAACAAATCGAGTTGTCCGTAATCATTTGATAAATGCAATATTTGGGCTTTCGCCGAAAGATGCTTGTTAAGACGATAATAGGTTTCTAAGTTTTTTTCTAAATTGCTTTTCACACTATTTATGATTTCAATTTCTTTGTAATCATAACTATGAATAAGCATTCTTTTGAAGTACTCAGGGCCTTCAAATTCCTGGCGAATTTTATCAAATTCTTGTTTAAAAAACGTACTTAATTGTTTCGTTCTTTCGACATAATTTTTTCCGAAAGAAAGATTATCAGGTGTAATTCTTTCTAAAATTGAAACAGTAACATGACTGTGATGAATGACAAAATCGCCTTTTGGAATTGCCTCCGAAGCACCATGAATAACAACTGGAATTATATCTAAATTAAATTCTTCGGCAAGATAAAAAGCACCTTTATGAAAACGTTTAATCTGATTACTTTGTGAACGGGTTCCTTCAGGAAAAACCATCAAAGAATATCCTTCTTCTACTTTTTTACGCAAATGTTCCACACCGCTTTCAAGTCCTTCAGAAACCGGATAAAAGCCTGCTTTTCTAACGGCGCCGCCAAAAATAGGAGAATTGTAAACCCAGTCGCTTACTAAAAATATAATTTTAGGACTCAACATTCCCATTGCCAGAATATCGATAAACGAAGTATGATTGGCAATTATAATAGCTGGTTTATCAAAAGTTTCGTTGTATTTATTGATGACTTTTTTATGAAGAAACGGACCTGAATGCAACACCGAATTCATAAATTTTGAAATGACATATCGAAAAGCTTTCATTTTCTTTTTCTCACTAATCGGAATAAGTGGCATAATCGTCATGCTGAAAATCGACATTACAATGCCACCAAAACCGTAATAGAAAAACGAAATGACACCGTGAATAAAAGATCGCAAAACAAATGGCGGATTTCCTTTTTTCGAACGGTTCGATATAAATAGTTTAAAGAGAATAGGATAGAAAATAAACGTTATAATTAACGCTGCAAAAACCCCAATTAATGAAACCGATGAAATAGATCGTAATGCTGGATGTTGCGCAAAAATCATTGCACCAATTCCTAAAATAGTCGTAATTACGGCAAGAATAATTGAAGTTCTGTAAATCGCAATTTCGTTTACTCCTGTGGTATATTCTTTTTGAAGTGCGCTTGTCATGAAAATGCTAAAATCGACACCATGACCAAAAATCAACGTACAAACGATCATACTAAAAATGTTCATCTGAATGCCAAAAATGCCCATGATTCCAGCCGTTACAATTCCCGTTAAAGCAATCGGAATACAACTTACAATGACCAATTCGATTCTTCTGAAAAATAAAAACAAAATCAGAATAACAGCGATAAAAGAATAATTGACAAGAGAATTGAAATCGGTTTTTAGCGTGCTAAAAAACGTTTCATTCATTTGCTGACGATCAATCGCAATAAGATTATTTTTTGCTGAAGCCGATTTTACAAAAGCATCGCGTTGTTTAGGTGAGACTTTTACTAAAGTCGAAATCGTGAAAAAACCATTTTTTTGCGTTACAAATTCATGCAATTGCAAAGCCTGAATTTTAAGATAATCTTCTGCCGAAATAGGTTTAAAATTAAAATCTAAATGATCAAAAAACAGCAAATAAGTGGTTGGTTTGAAACCCAATTTTGAACCTTCGGCAATTAATCCGGATTTTAAAAGCTGCTTTTTATTGGCATCCCAAAACGAATTCCATTTTGCAATTTTTTGTTGCTGCTCTTTTTGCGAAAGCATAATGCCGCCAACGGAACTAAAATTCACAATCTTATCCTGTTGTTTTTCTTTAGATAAAGAAGCAAAAAGCTGGCTGTTATTTTGCAAAACTTCCTCCATACTATTTCCGTAAGAAGCAACATAAATTGTTTTTGAAGTTAAACTCGTGCTTTCTTCCAAATCTTTTTCGGCAGCCTGAATGTCTTTTGGCACAAAATTCAATTGCGACAAATCATTATTAAAGCCAACATTATTATACGTAAAACAGCAAACAATAGTAATAAGAACACAAAACCCAATCAAGATTTTATTATTATGGAATGAAAAATGAGCGAGTTTATCAATAACATTTTTCTTATGTTCAAAATTATTTTGTGCCGGTTTGTACAAATGAGGAACAATCAAAAGAGAGAAAAATGCAGAAGCCATAACGATTACGGCAGCAAAAATTCCTAAGTCATTTAAAGCATCAGATTTTACAAAAAGCAAACATAAAAAAGCAACCGCTGTAGTCGAGCTGCTCATAATTACCGGCATTGTAATGTCTTTATACAAAGTTTTTACATCGCTGTTATGTTTGTAATGCGTAAGAATATGTATGGAATAATCGATTGTGATTCCTAATAAAATAGAACCAATTCCGAGTGAAATTGCCGATATCTGTTCTTTTACAAAATATAAAAAAGCAACGGCAAACAAAGCGCCAAAAACCGTTGGAAGAAAAATAATAAATGGAATTAAAACTTTTCGGTAGAATAAAATCAAAATCAACATTAGCGTAATCATCGCTATAGTTGTCGTTAAAATAATGTCACTTTTAATTTGCTTTGCATTGGCCACAGCAATTAATGCTGAACCAAAATAACTTACCGAAGTTTTGCCTTTAAATTGCTTGTTTAAATTGTTCTGAATTGATGTAAGCTTATCAGCAAAAATGGTGTTTTTTTCGGTTTCGCTCGACGGAAGACTTGAGGTAATAAAAAGCAATAATTTCTTTTTGTCCTTCGTCATTACAAAACCATTGTCGAGCGTAAAATCGTCTCCAATATTAAGTTGCTGTAATTTTTTTAAAGCAATAAAAGAAATCCCAAGCGGATCCTGCAAAATAAAATCTTTAGTTATAAATCCGGATGGCGAAATAATCGATTTATAATTGCCCTGCACAGCTGCGGCAATACTATCTTTTTGTAGTTTATTCTGAATTGCAGCATAATCTTTTTGCTCTAAAAAAAGCGGCAGATTATTGTAGACAAAATCTATAGTTTCCTGAATGTTTTCTTCATCAACTTTTCCCTGAATTCCGGTAATATAAGGTTTGCAGGATTGGGCAACACTATCTGAAAAAACAGTTGCCATTTGCTTTAAATCTTCGTCTGTTCCGTTTTTATCGAGTTTGAAAATAACGGTAATTTTATCAGCAAAATTTAACTGTTTTAACACTTTTGCCGTAACATCAGACTTATCGTTTGTTGGAATAAGTTTGGTAATATCTTCTTCAAATTTAATTTTAGAAGCAAAAAAACCAAAAGCCAAAAGCATCAGAATTGCCAAAATTACCGATAATGATTTCCTTCGATTTACAAATAAATGAATAGCGTAGAAATAGTGATGCATAGTTATTTATTATTGTTCTTTACCACAGATTACAGGATAAATTGCACTTAAAAGTTTGTGTTAGTTCGCCACGAATTTCACGAATTTTCACGAATTAATTTGTGCTAATTTTTGAAATTCGTGGCAAAAAAAATCTCTTTAAATCATCTTTAATCTGTGGCGAAACTTTACTTAATATTCGTTTTGTTTTTTAGCACTAAAAGCCGTTAAAAGTAAATAACTTAAAAGACCAATAATCAGTGCCGAAACGGATGCTAAAGTAAGACTTCCCACGATATATTGCGTTGCATTTTTCTGAATATCATCAAGTGTAATTGAATTATCTAAAATTAGCGGAACTTCGTTCGTGACAAAGTAACTTCCCATTTTTAATGAACCGTAAATAACAAAGGGAATAAAGGGAGGAAAACTCACATTTGAAGCCATATAGGCAATGACTTTATTGAGTTTAAAAACGGTAGCAAAAAACAAAAGTAAAATGGTTTGAAATCCCCAAAACGGAGAAATTCCGATAAAAATACCTAATGCAATAGCAGCAGATTTTTTAAAATTAGAGTCGCCGCTTTCTAAAATATCTTCGAGGAAGAATTTTTTAAGACCTTTTTTTTTTGCTTTTCGAAAAAAGTCTCTGGGTTTAATGTACAATAACGCATTCAGAACCAAAACCGTATTTAGGATACTGATTCTGGTGAAATCCTTAAAAGGACGAAAATGCGAAACACGTTCTGCAGGATCGTATAAAATTTGAATCGGAATATTTTTTACAACAATTCCTTTCCAGGCAGAGCGCACAATTACTTCAATTTCGAATTCAAATTTGCTGGTACAATATTGCTTCGGAATTAATTTTAAGGGATAAGATCTAAAACCAGATTGTGTATCTTCTAGTTTGATTCCGGTTTCAAACCAAAACCAAAAGTTAGAAAATTTATTTCCAAAACTACTTTTCTTCGGCACATTTTCCGTCGTCATATTTCGGCTTCCAATCAACAAAGAATTTGGTTCTTTTTGAATTTCAGTAATAAAATTTGGAATATCAGAAGCAAAATGCTGCCCATCAGAATCGATCGTAATAGCGTATTCGAAATTCATTTCGATTGCTTTTCGAAATCCGTTTCTCAACGCCCTGCCTTTTCCTATGTTTTTAGGATGGTGAATTTGTGTTAACTGCGAATATTGTTTTAAAATTTCGCTGGTT
This sequence comes from Flavobacterium chryseum, assembly GCF_004362015.1. Classification (GTDB taxonomy): domain Bacteria; phylum Bacteroidota; class Bacteroidia; order Flavobacteriales; family Flavobacteriaceae; genus Flavobacterium. The sequence goes on along the minus strand of NZ_SNWW01000001.1, from coordinate 294,295 downwards.
TCATCAGTCGAGCCATCATTAACTATAATAATATCTGACGTGAAATCTAAAATAGAATCCAGTACTCTTTTTAGCGTTTTGTGATTGTTGTACGTAGGCACAATAACACAAAAATGCGTCGATTTTAATAGCTCTTGCTGAGATAAAGTAGGTGTCATTAAGGTAGTTTCTTTTCCTACTTCACAAATTGCTTCTCTTTATCAGAGAAACTTTTACATTGCAAAACAAAGTCTTTAAGATATTCTTTTAAAGCGCCGGTTTGTTCTGCGTAATGTGTTGTAATGAATTTTTTATCTTCTTTAATATTTTTCTTGTAACCCGTAATTCCAGGAACATCTTCCTGAATACTTAAGCGAATCATTCTTATTTCGATATTATTCGGATCACTTTTTAAAGTTGCTTCAAGAAGTTTTGCGCCTTCTTTAAAACGCGAAATCTTATTTCCCAAAATACTTTCAAACTTTGAATCTAATAAAATAGAAGCCGCTTTATAAGCCACTAAAATTTTGTCGTCGCTGTTTGAAATTCCAGAGAGTTTTTCTGTAAAGTCTTTAGCATTTGTTTCTGATTTTGCAACGTCAGTATACATTTTTCGAATGGCTGCCAAATCTGGAGTACCAGCGAAATTAACCCATAATAGTAATGTCAATAATAATTTCATAATTATAATTTTTTGTAAACATTGCTTAGTTTTAAAGCAACTGTTTCGTTAAAATAAGTTGTGTTCTTCACTTTAACCAAATCCTCTTCTGTCGTTACAATATCAAGTTCTAATCGTAATTCAGGAGTCGCGTCCGGATTAATAAGTGCCATAAACTTTACGTTTGTAAGTGTTTGTATCATTAAAGTTGCACCTGTAATTTTTTCACTAAGTTCTTTAATAATCTGAATCATGCAAACGCCGGGCATTATTGGATTTCCCGGAAAATGGCCTTTGAAAACTTCGTGTTTCTCATTAACCAAAATTGTAATACTATATTTAGTGTCGTTTATTTTTTCTTCCGACAGAATTTTATAAAAATCTTTTAAAACCATGTTTTTTTATTTACCAAAAGCGTATGAAACCCCAACTTGAAAGCCAATATTTGTATTATAATCATCAAGCCAATAATCGTTGCTATTGCCGTTGTTGCCGTAATAGTCGCTATCTATAACATCGACTAAACCTTTTTTAACACGAGCTTCAATAGTTAATCCTGTTGAAGGAATGTTATAACCAATACCGGCTACAAAAGCAAGATCAATATCAGACTTTTCAGAAAGTAAATTGTCACTTGTTCTAAAATCCATCGTTGGACCAACCTGCGCCTGAAAACCGCCCGGAAAAGTAAATTTATTGATCATCGCAATCGAAACATAATCAATTTTTAAATTTCTATTGACAACAATAACATCACCGTTGTTTTCATTATAACCTATAAAGGTTTTAACATTATTAGCGCCTTGTTTGGTATATGTAATTTCAGGTTGTAAGGTGTATATTTTAGTTAATTTAATTTCACCGAAACCACCAATGTAAAAATCGGTTTTATAATCAGAACGTGTATTTGAGAACGTAAAAAAAGCAGCTCCGGCTCTTAAACCTGGTTTAAAGGTTACCTGAGCATTCATTGAACTTATAAATAAAATAAAAGCAATTGCAATTAATTTTTTCATGTATTTGGTTTTTAATTAGTATTGAATTTTCTATTCTGGTTTAAAATAATTTAATTCAATTTTCAATTTTATATTCTGATGAACAATGTTAATTTTTTCCGCAAAAATATTATTTTCTGAATGAAATGTCAGCGTAAACTTTTCTTTTGTTTTAGAGGAATGAATGACTTTCTCTAATTTACGATCTTTTTTTGATATAAAAAGGTAATTGTCAAATTTTCCGTCTGCAGATTTGTAAATATTATCTGATTCATTTTCAAATTGTTCCTGAATTGTGTAATCTTTTTTAAGAAGCAGTCGAAAATCTTCACGCAAAGTATTCACTAAAATTTTGCGGTCTAACTCAGATACAATCGAATTTACTTTAAAATCTTTTTCAGAAATTTCAAAATCCAGCAATTTGTTACCAAACTCAGTTGTAAAAACGACACGATGTGTAGTGTCATTAATTTTTTTGGCAATAAAAATTCCGGTCAGTTCATTTCCGTAAACTGAGATATTGGTTTTATAAACATAATCTATCTTCGAATCCTTAAAATAAGGAACTTCATAAGATTTTTTATCTAATGTTTTGGGTGTATAATTTTTTGTGACCGAGCCACAAGAGACTAAAATAATTGCCAGAAAACAATTAATTAGTAAAAACTGAATCGTCGATTTTTGCATTGATCACTTTGTTTTTAAGTACAATTCGGGTATAATCTTCAGATGATTCTAACAATTTTACTTGTTCAACAGTTGCTTCATCTTTATCAAAAGTCAATTCGATTTGTTTAATGTATTTTTTTAAAGTCGCATCTTTCGGAATAAACTTCGCAATATTCTGGCCTTTAGCTTTAAAATAAGTAATTGTAAATTCTTTATCATCAAACATATTTCCGCTTACACTTCCCACAATTAATTTATTGATGCGTCCAAAAATTTTGCTGTTTCCAATATCAACGGCGCTTTTTTTACCTTCATCGTTAATCAGGATTTTCCCGTTTTTAAAAACAATACTATAATTGTATGGTTTTTTATATTGCCATTGCAATAAGTTCGGTTCCTTGAAAATCATTTTTCCTGAAGTTTCAATATCCTTAGATAAAAAATCTAAATGTTTGTATTGTACAAAATCAGTACTTAAGGTTTTAATTTTTTTTGATACTACATTTACACCTTCTTTAAACGAAGCAATTTCTGCAGCCGTCATTTTTTGTTCCTGAGCAAACAGGTAAGAGTTGCAAATGTTTAGTACTATAAGTAGAATATATATTTTAGTTTTCATATGCTTTAAGATTCAAAAGTTCTTCTATTGAAATCACTTTATAATTGTTTTGCTGTAAAAATTGCAAAAACTGTTCCAATACTAAAACAGAGTGTGATGCCGTATCGTGCAAAAGTACAATTCCGCCGGGACAAACTCGCTTAATAAGTCTATTGAAAATTAAATTTTGATTTTTCGTTCCACCATCCAAAGAGCGAATATTCCATCCAATAACTTTATGTTTCGTTATTTTCAGGGCTCTGCGAATCGAAGGCGTCGTTACGCCATAAGGCGGCCTGAAGAAGTTTATTTTTTTAGAAGTATGCTTTTCTAAAACGGCATCTGTTTTTTGAATTTCTTCGGATATTTTTTTTGCATTGTAAAAATCAAAAAAAGGAGAGTGGTTATAAGAATGATTTCCAACCAAATGTCCTTCGTCTACAATTTGCTGAATAATTTCCGGATGCGCTTCAACATTTTTTCCGATGCAAAAAAAAGTGGCTTTTATATCGTATTTTTTCAACAACGCTAAAACTTCTAAAGTAAAAACACTCGGCCCATCATCAAACGTAATCGCTATTTTTTTTTCTGTTTCTAATGGATTATTGCAGAAAGCTTTTACATGATAATTGGAAGATATCAAAGAGGAACCAACAAGATTAAATAAGAACCAAACCGAAACAACCACAACAAACCACCAAAAATTAATTGCAAAATAAAGATTCAGAAGAAGCAGTAAAAGCAATAAAAAGATAAAAAATAGTGAGATGTTTTTGTGCGTTATCATTTTGAGATTAACGTAAAACTATGATTTTTTCCGTTTAACTGATTGTATAATAATATCGTTTTGTAAGTTGGTTTTGTAACCGAATTTACTTTTACAATTTCAGGAATTTCTTGTGTTTGTAATACTTTAGCAGCCATCCATAATGCAAATGCCGATGCAGTATCGTATTCTCCGCTTAAATGCTTGTAATATAAAACAGGCGTTTGAGCAAAAGCTTTTTCGGCAAGATTTTTATAATAAACTTCAAAATCTACATTTCCGTCAAAACCTAAAACCAAAGCATCAATGTCTGAAACTTCTAATTGATTTGCTTTTAAAAACGATTTTACTTCGTCCTCAATTTCATTTTCTTTCAGTGTATTTACAATTGCAATATCCAGAACTTCTGCATACGTATTGTCTTTTCGTTTATTTTCTAAAACAAAAAAACTGGCTCCTTCACCATAAACAGCACCGCTTGTTGTAGAATCTAAAAGATTATAAGGTTGTTGATTATCTGGCTTTATACGACCTGATAATTTAAAAAGTGCGGTTGTGTATTCACCGTTTTCATCAACGCCGCCAATTAATACAGATTGCGCTTCACTTTCTTCAATTTGCATTTTAGCATCTAAAAGGGCAGACTCAAAAGAAACAGCTCCGTTTACATACGTAAAATTATAACCTTTACATTGTTGCAGCAAAGCAATTTGTGCACCAACTGTATTATGCGTAGATTGAATGAACGATGTTGGCGTTAAAAACTGTTCGTTGTTGTCAAGAATATTGGTCAGGAATTTTTCAGAATCTTCAATACATCCTAGTCCAGTTCCGGTAATAATGGCATCAACATTTTCAACTTGCGCATCTTTCATGGCAATTGCCGAAGCTACAATTCCGTTTTTTACGCCTTTTGCCATTCTTCTGCTGGCAGCCGGCGAAATATAGTCTTTGTAAACCGGAGCAACTATTTTAAGAACGTTCTCGTCGTGATTGTGCACGGCTTCTTCTAAAAAAACAGTATCAAATGTTTTTTGAGTCGAAATACAACCTATTCCATTTATATATGTTTTCATTCGCTTTTAGAAAATATAAGAGTTGAACAATTTCCTCCAAACCCAAAAGAGTTCGATAAAACGTGTTCGATATTTTTGTTTTTTAGAGCAGTTTGTGGTTTCAGATCAAATTCTTCCATTGGTGTTTCGAAATTCAAATTTGGGTAAACCACATTATTCTGAATCGCCAAAACACTGTAAACAGCTTCAATTGCAGCTGCTGCCGCCAAAGTATGACCTGTAAAAGGTTTGGTAGAACTGAAATCAGGAACAGCTTCGTTCTCGTAAATGCGTTTTATAGCTCTTCCTTCAGATAAATCGTTGTTTGGAGTTGCAGTTCCGTGCACGTTGATATAATCAATTTGTGAAGGTTCTATTCCCGCAACTTCAAAAGCTTTTTTCATAGCCAGATAAGCACCATCGCCATTTTCCGATGAAGCCGTTTGATGAAAGGCATCATTCGCATTTCCATAACCTAAAACTCTCGCTAAAACTTTTTTATTTTGTTTTTTTACAACTTCATCAGATTCTAAAACTAAATAAGCCGCAGCTTCACCTAAATTTAGTCCTTTACGATTATTGTCAAAAGGTTTGTTGTATTCATCAGATAAAATCATCAGAGTTTTAAATCCGTTGATGGTAAATTTTGCCAAAGCATCAGTTCCACCCACAATAACGCGGTCTAATTTTCCTGTTTTTATCAAACGCGCACCCAACATAATTGCGTTTGCTGCAGAAGAACAAGCGGTACTAATAGTGGTAACGAATCCTTTTAAACCTAACTCTTCGGCAATCTTATCAGCAACATCGCCGCCATCATGGCAAGTAATATATTTGACAAGTTCAGGATGTTTAAAATAATCATAATAATGCTTTTCCGTCATGTCCATTCCACCCACACTTGTAGCCGAAACAAGTCCGGTTCTGAATTCGTTTATCGAAGTTATTCCGGCATTTTTTACAGCTTGTTTCGCTGCAAAAGTACCAATCATAGCTGTTCTCGAAAAATTATTATCAGCAGGAAGTTCCAATTCGCTGATCAAATCATCATTGGTTTTTTTAATTTCTCCTACCTTATTAATATCTGCGTGAATAGTCGTTAAATTTTCGACACGAGTTATGGCAACTTTATTTTCAATCAACGAAATATAATTTTCTTCGACTGAATTTCCAATCGCAGAGATAATTCCCATTCCTGTTATAGCAACACCTTTTGTCATTTTAGACTTCTTAGATTTTAGATTTTTAGACTTCTTAGATTTTGGGCTTGTTAGAATTTAGACATAACTTCTCTAAGAAGTCTAAAAATCTAAGCAAGTCTAAGCAGTCTTACTTCGTTCTGTTAGCGCTAATGTAAGCTGCCATACTTTCGATAGATTGAAAAATGGTTTTTCCTTCTTTCGGGTCAACCAGTTTAATACCGTAATCTTTATCTAAAATCACGATTAATTCTAGTGCATCAATCGAGTCTAAACCTAAACCGTCTCCAAACAAAGGATCAGTATCAGCAATATCATCAATTGCAATATCTTCAAGATTTAGAGTAGTAATGATTTTATTTTTTAATTCTTCTTTTAATGCTTCCATGATTATTTATTATATAATGTATTGATAGTTTCGGTTTTATATTTTGTATTTTCTTCTTTACTAATGGTGCAAAGAAACGCTTTGTAATTATCATTAAAAAATTCAACCCATCCACAAAGCACCATATCGGCCTTATTTGAATCTAGCAGAATGTTTGAATAATTCGACATAAATTCAGGATTGAAGGCCTCAAATATAAAGAAAGAATTTTCACTTTTCAGCTGATGACGGATACTTATTTCGCCCAGACAAATATTTGGAAGCGTATAAACGAAAACCGCCGGACTCGGAAAGTAATTTTCTTTGTCTGAAATCGATTCCTGGTATTTTACATCGGTATCTAAACTCGACGATTTGTTGGCCAAAACCAACGCAATATTATTTTCTTTTTCAGTTGAAGTTATCGGACTTAAAAGCAATTCTGATCCTAAAAAAGCCAGTTTGCTCAAAGCATCCATTTTAAAAAACTTTGGATATTGCATTTCAAAATTACGATACGCTTGTTTCGAAAAATCAGCAAAATCTGTTGGTTCAATTTTGAAAACAGAATTTCCGTTCAAAACAATTTCGTTGTTTTGGATGGTGATATAGGATTGTATGTATGTTTTGTTTTGAGTCATTGTTTTATTTTAAGAAACCCAGGTATTAGCAATTTTGGTAATATGCCATTTTCCAGACTTGTTTTCAATCGTAATTGTGAATCCTTGCCCACATCTTCCTCCGCCACATGAAGCACTTGCTTCTAAAGTTCCCAATGTTTTAGTTCTATTAAAATTAATTTTGTGAACCTTAATAGTACCAACTGGCATTCCACTATCTTTATCTTCTATATCCCAAAGTATTTCTTCAGGGAATTTAGAAGTATATTGAAAATTAAATTTTTTATTGTTTTTGAATGGTGCTAAATCAAACTTGTCATCATTGATTCCGTTGCTTACTACAAAATCATGAACACCTATTAAAATTCTATGTTTATCATTTTTAATACTTTCTTGTTCAATCTGATATCTTTTTAATTTATCATGATATCCAATAGTATCTTGTTTATTTGTTTTAAAATCTATCCTTGGCATTGGTGGCGGAAGCATAGTTCTTCTATCCATATAAATAGAATCTACAATTTCGATAAAAACACTATTCAAAACATTTTTTTCAAAATCAGATTCAGACACTACTTTCTTTTTACATGCAAATGATGAAAGAAGAACGAGTGTTATAAATATGAATTTTGATAATTTCATTTCTTAATTCGATTATTTTTGAACTTGTAAATTTTCCTTACAAGTTGGATTTTCTTTTGAACTGTTAAGGAAACCCAAACAGTTCAAACTATATTATTATGAACAAAACAGCAACAATTTTAATTCGTGTAATTAGTATTTTAATTTTTCAAAAACCACAGCCGTATTACAACCTCCAAATCCAGAAGCTGTTTTCAGGAAAAAATCAATATTCGCAGGTTCATTTTTCTCAATAACATTAATTGATTCACTAACTCCAATTTTATCAAAACCTTTTGATTCAAAAAGCATATTTTGATTCGCTGATTCAATTGCAATTACCGTTTCTAATAATCCCGAAGCGCCTAATGTATGACCGTAAAATCCTTTTAAACTATTTACCGGAACATTTTGCAAACCCAAACGATTTAATGCAATGGCTTCCATTTCGTCGTTAAACGGAGTCGCGGTTCCATGAGCTGAAATATAATCAAGTTTGTCAATATCAATTTGAGCCTCTTTTAAAGCATTTTGTATACTTCTAAACAAACCTTCTCCCGTTCTTGACGGTCCCGAAATATGATTGGCATCGTTTATAGAACTGTCTCCAATAACTTTTATTTTTGCATTCTTGGCTTCCGCCGAAACTAAAACAGCTGCAGCAGCTTCGCCTAAACTTACACCGGTTCTGTTTTTAGAATAAGGTTTACAAGGCAAATCGCTCATCGCCTGAAACGTATTAAAACCTGACAGAACAAACTCTGAAACTTCGTCGCCGGCAATGATAAAAATATTATCGTACAATTCAGATTGAATCATTCTTTTGGCAATTGAAACGGCTAAAATTCCGGAAACGCAAGCATTCGAAATTACAATTGGCTGCGTTTTAAATCCGAAGAAATCAGAAACGTTTCTTGCTAAAACATCCAAATGCGCATTATTAAAACTTTCTTCAGAATCATTTTGTAATGCTGTAATATTTCCTTTTGTAGTCGAAAGAATAAATGCCGTTTTTGAATTTAATTCAACACCAGAATTTTTGATGATCGGCGCTAAAGCCAAAATCATCATCTTTTCTAATCTTGAGTATTTAGCTGAAGTGCTTATTTTTTCAAAAACACTGTTTAATTTTTCAGTATTAATGACAGAACCATAAAACGGAATTGGCATTAATGATGCATCCTGATGCAGCTGAATACCAGAATCGCCACGAACAATAGCGTCGATGTTCGACTGAACATCAAAACCTAAAGGTGTGATACAATTCGTTTCTGTGATATATATTGCTCTTGTCATTTTGTAGTTTTCAATTTTGTAAGCTAATTAAATTGCACGCAGATTTTACAGATTTAGGCAGATTAACACAGATTTTATAAATCAAATTCGTGAAAATTTGTGTAATTCGTGTTTACTTTAACAATCCCACTTTTCGTTTCCATTCTTCATAAAAAGGCGGATTCGTAAGCATCAAATTTCCATCTTTATCTAAAAATACCTGAACGGTTTCGCCAGTACAGGCTACTTCGCCTTGGGCATCAATTATTTTAAAACGATAAATCATTTTAGCGGCCGGAGTATCAACTACTGTGGTTTCGATAGTAACAACATCGCCGTAACGCAAAGATAATTTATGTTCGCATTTTGATTTTACAATGGGCGTGGTATAACCCGTATTGCCAATATCCAAATAAGTAAGGCCGTGTTCGCGTCCAAAAGCTTCTCGTCCGTCCTCGAAATAGGTAATATAATTGCCATGCCAAACGATTCCCAACGGATCAGTTTCGTTAAAACGAATTCTGATTTCATGAGAAACGGTTAGTGAAGTTGCTTCGTTATACTGTTCTTTTCTTTTTGTCATAAAATAATGCAATAGATGTTGTGAGAATAAAAAACAAAAACAGTAAACTTATTTTTGGTATGATTTCTAAGAAAGAGATGTTGCGTAATAAAACATCATAAAAAGCTTCTAATGCCCAATTCATTGGTGATGATTTGGCAACGATCTGCATGATTTTTGGCATTGCAAAAACAGGAACCCAAACACCGCCAATAGCAGCTAAAATGATAACACTTGTTGCGCCAAAAGGTGCGGATTGTTCTTGCGTGCTTGCAACAGTTCCGAGTAAAATTCCGAAACCAATTGCTGCAAATCCTGAAAATAAAGCAACAATACTCATTAAAAATAAATGTCCTTCGATATTTAAGGAAGGCAAACCAATATGTGGAAACAGAAAAACGGCCACAGCAACCATCATATAAAACTGAATCATACAAATGGCCGAATAGGTAATTGTTTTTCCTATAATGACAATAAGATTAGAAGACGGATTGGTTCTTAAACGAACAAATGTTCCTTGTGTTTTTTCTTTTACGATATTAATAGACAACGGAATTACAATAAAAAATATAGCAAAGAGTGTCCAGGCAGGAACGTTGTGCTGTACAGAATTTGGTCGGACTTCTTTGTTGTTTATTGTTGGAATTATTTCTTTGAAAGAAATGAAACTTTTTTGTTCGAAATCGGCATTTCCTTCTCCCAATTGATTTTGAAAGGTCTTGTAAATTGATTTTGATTCGATTTGAGAAATCATTTTATCAATCGAGCTCATTACCGCATTTTTAAAACTCAACTGAACCGCCGGATCAAAATAAAGTTTTACTTCTTTTTCTTTGATGATTCTTGGAGCACCGGTTTTGGCAACGCTATCAGTTAAACCCATATTGCTCAAAATGTTGTCTACATTCTGATCAATTTTGGCTTGTAAATCGACGCTTAATTTTGAAGGAATTACAATTGCAAGTTTATATTTTCCTTTGTAAACGGCTTCTTTGGCAATTTCTTCTGTAATTGGCTGATTGTCGATTTTAGTTACGACTGTAAACAAACTGCTTTTTTCAAGATTTTCGAAAACAGTTTTAGAAACATCACCTTTATCATTATCGATTAATAAAATCTCAATTTTAGAATCGCTTACGGTTTTAAAAGTGCTGTCTTGTATTAATGTTACGGTGATCACAAGTACCAATGGCATGACAAACAAAATGATCAAACCACCTAAATCCCGTCTTAACAACAGGAATTCTTTTACTACAGACATCCAAATTTTATAGCTCATCTCTAAAGTCTTTACCGGTTAATGAAATAAAAACTTCTTCAAGGTTTCTTGCTTTTTCAGTAGAAGAAATTAAGCTCGAAGGCGTGCCTTGTGCATAAATTTTGCCTCGGTCTAAAATGGCAATATTGGTGCAAAAATCTTCGGCTTCAGCCAAATGATGCGATGTATAAATAATGGTTGTTCCGTTTTGGTTTAATAATTTCAAATAATCTATAATGGCATTTTTAGACTGAACGTCAACGCCAACGGTTGGCTCATCTAAAAACAACACTTTTGGATTATGTAGAATTCCGGCAATTAAATTGACTCTTCGTTTCATTCCGCCCGAAAATGTTTCGATACGTTTGTCTGCGAATTTTAATAATCCTAAAAGGTCTAAAGTTTCGATTACTTTATCTTTTAAATCTGAACCTTTCAAGCCGTACATACTTCCAAAATACTGCAAATTTTCTCGGGCTGTCAAAGTAGGATATAAAGCATACTCCTGAGGAACAACACCAATAATTTTTTTAATTTGTGAAGAATCGTCAGTGTAGTTCAAACCATCAATTGTAAAATGTCCTGAAGTTGGTTTTACCAATCCGCAAAGCATCGAAATTAAAGTGGTTTTTCCGGCACCGTTTGGGCCTAATAAACCAAAAATATTGCCTTCATTTATATGCAACGAGACTTCGTTCAAAGAATACATTTCTGCATTTTTGTACTTTTTCGAAAGGGATTCTATTTTAATTATGGGATTCAAAATATTTTTTTAGCTAATTGCTTTTTTTAGTTTTTTGAAAAAGATTTCTTCTCTATTGGCAATGTCCAAAAGTTCATCGGCAATAGTATTGTAAGCATCTTCTTTGGCGCTTCTGTTTTTGTAAATTCGGGATGCTTCAACAGCAAAATCACGCCATGAATCGCCAATTTGAGTCATTTCTTTCGAAAGTACTTTCAACTCTTCATTGCCTAAAATAACTGAAGCTTCCTGTAAAAAAGCAGCATATATAAAACGGAAACCTCCGCCTCCGGTTCCTATTTCTTCCTGCATACGAACCATTTGTGCCAAATAATGATTGGCTTTTTTAGTTCCGTGTTTTACAGGCCATTTTCTAATTTGTTTTGATACAAACCGAATACCGCGAACACCAATAATGGGCATCGGTGCCAACATATCGCGACACGTATTTTTGATTCCTTTTATAATGGCACTTTTTAAATCTACCGTTTCAGGAATATTTATTGGGTAATACATTTGTCCTCTTGGTGCAAAAGCTCCTTTTGCAAAACGTACTTTGTCTAATTCGTCGTGTGTTAAAGTTGTAACGGTTTCCATTACAGGATCGCTTACTAAATAATCGGTTTCGGTTTTACCGTAAACGACTAGATTATGTGCGTTAAAATGAAAACGATATTCATCAGGAAAATAACTTAAATGATACACACCAACTTGTAATCCCGTTGGGATATTGTTTTTTAAATTTTCATCTAAAGCTTTATTTGCATTTACCGTAGAAGAGAATTTTTGTCTTTTTATTTTTAAATTTAAACGACTTGCCAGTTTATTAAAAATTTGTCCAGGCAAAGTTCTATAGCTAATTGCAGGGGCGTGATTTACTTTTATAAAAGGCAAATACACAAAAAAAAGTCCAGAACCAATACCAAAAACCATCGGCTCGCTAATGTTGAGACCGTTGTTTTTTAACAAATTCGAAGCTACTCCGTTTTCGCAGTGAGCAGATTGATGATGTGTAAAATTCGTTTGCATTAGTCTGTTTTAATATTTTTTAATTCTTGTACCGAGATCTCAAAAGCATCGGCATATTTTTGTAAAGTTTTATCGTTTAATTTGGCAAAAACATCAGGTTTAAAATGTCTTTTTACGCGCCATTTCCAAAGTCCAACATAACTGGCAAGAATAGTAAGGTCCATTTTGTTGACTTCCATGTAATAACAAATGGGACTTAATTCGCCGTTTAAAACTTGTTGTTTTGCGTCGGCAATTCGTTCGTTTATATCATCGATAGAATTAGAAAGTGCAATTGTTTTTGGCTCCCAACCAGAACTTAAAGTGGTAGTGTAATCACCATTTTCATCGGTGGCATACAGTAATTCTTTCAGATTATTTTTGGTTAAATTACCTTTGTCTTGTGGTACTTTTTCTTTTTCCATGACCGTTTTATTTTCGATTGAAATTATGAAATAACCGAAATTGTTTTTTGAATGAACAAATTAATTTCGCATTCTAAAAGTATTTTTTCACCAAGTGAACTTTCGCAACTCATTGTGCATAAAGTATAATCGTCTCCGGCAAATTTAGAAACCAAATTTGCTTTGGTTGTAATTGTATCTCCAACTTTTGGCAACGAATGTATTTTTACATTTTTTAAGGCGCTGATAAAACCAATAACATTTACGTTATCATTTTCGGTTCCGTCTTCCTCAACAAAATATTTTTTGCCAACAATAGAAGAACAGGTTTGCGCTGTATTTTCGATTAAACCGGCTTCTATAAAAACACCTTTATCAACAAAAATATTATCTTCTTTTATTAAAAACGTAGTTTCTACAAAGTTGGTATCCAAATCTAATATTAAATCCACCATAAGCAACGGCGCTCGGTGTGGCAAGTAATTTTGTATGTCGACGTTAGTGTCCATACCTACTTTATTTGGCTAAAACAGTTTTCATTTGTCCTGTAGCAATCTCTTCATTATTTAAAGTCGTTACTATATTCACTAAAGTGATTCCGGCAAATTCCTGTAAAATAGTTACAGTTGATTGTATCGTATCGTTGATTTTAGGTAATCTTTTAATTTCAATTTCTTTGATAGAGCCAATATATCCCGTTGGGGCTGTTTCTTTTCTTAAAAAAAACTCATATCCGGTATGCAACGCAACAGATTGCGCCATATGTTCTATTAATCCTGCTTCTAAAAAAGTATTATTATCAAAAAAAATGTTGTCTTCCTGAATTTGTAAACCTGAAACTAATGAAGCTTCTGTAAACGAATACATTTTATCTACCATAACAAAAGGAAACTTTTGTGGCAATAAATTTTCGACAGCATTTTTTTCTAAAAGTAAAATTCTCTCCATTAACAAACGGTTAAATAAGCATAGGCAAAAGAAAATCTTCCGCTTTCCGGTACTGATAAAAGAATACGGTCTCCTTTTTTTAGATTACCGGAATTCATCAATTCTTCTAAAGCTAAATAGATGGAGGCAGAACCTACGTTTCCAACTTTTGAAAGATTCATGAACCATTTTTCATCAGCCATTCCAACGCCTTTTTCACTTAATCCTTTTTTTAATCCTTCAACAAAAAAGTTAGAAGAAACGTGAGGAATGAAATAATCGACCTGATCTGTTGAAATATTATTTTTATTCATGGCATCACTCATACTTTCAGCCCCTTTGGAAAGGATAAACTCATCCAGTAATTTCACATCTTGTTTGATAGAAAAAACAGATTGATTTAGCAATTCTTCAGGTTCGTAATCGCTCCATGATTTAATCTCGCCATTCTCTAATTTATCTCCGCCGGCGTACATACAGGTCTCTAATTCAAATGCATAAGAAAAAGCTTCCATCCATTCGATTTTTAAAGAAATGCCTTCACCAGGTTCGTTTTGTAATAATAAAGCACCGGCACCATCAGATAACATCCAACGTAAAAAATCTTTTTTGAAAGCAATAATAGGCTGCTCTTCAAGGTTTTTTAAGTTGCTTACTTCCTGACTGTATTTTTTTGCTATTAACCATGTTGATACTTTTTCAGATCCTGTACAAATAGCATTTTTAGAGTTTCCTGATTTTACAGAAAGGAAACCAAATTTTAAAGAATTCATTCCGGCGCAGCAAACCCCGGTTGAAGAATTTAATTCTACCGATTTATTTTTAAGTAAACCATGAACCATTGCAGCATGAGAGGGCAGGAAAACATCTGGTGTTGAAGTTCCGCAAGAAAGGACTTCTAAATCCTGAGCGGTAAATTTTTCATCAAATAATTGCTCTATCGCATTGTTAGTTAACTCAGCATTGCTGTGTGTACTTTTTCCTGTTTTATCTACAGCGTAATGGCGGCTTATAATTTTATTATTGCGCAAAATAATACGTCTTGCTTTAGAAGCGGTATCATTTATAAGACCTAAATAACTTTCCATTTCATCATTTGAAACAGCTTCGTTTGGCAAAAATTTTGCGGCTCTGGTAATATATACTTCAAACATAATTCTACTTTCGTCTTCTTAAACCCCTTTATAATATTGAGTTTCTTTTTTTATAGTATTTAATTTAATAGGGTAGGTAAAAAGGTGCAATATATACACTATTGGTGAGATTAACCATATCGCAAGGAATAAATAAACATTAAATAGTTTAAGCAGCAATTTTCTGTTATTTTTATTTTTATAAATAAGGTTTGACCATTTATTAAAAATTTTATTTGCTGTTTTATCAACAGTAACTAAATACGGACTAATTTTTACCGCGTCAATTGCCAGTAATTTGGGTTGTAAATTGCTTAGATTGTTCTGTTGAAATTCTGAAAGCATTACTTTTCCAAACTTTTCTGATTCCTGAATGTCTTTATCTGAAACGCCCGGTAAAGGGAAAATTCCAAGATACTTTTTCTTAACACCTGAAAACATCCATTCAACAATTGTAATAACACTTATTAAATTTCCTACACGATCTACCAAAGCTACATTTCCTACCAATTGCGCATTGGCTTCTTTTAGTAAAACTTTGATTTTTTCCTGAGCCATAATCCACATATTACGAGAACCGCTAATGGTAATAACGGGCGTATTATTTAATATTTTTTTGGCTTCATCACTTTTTAAAAATGAGTTTATAGGAATAGACGGAGATAAATACCAAACCTGATAATGAAAAAGAACCAAATCATATTTTGTATTAAGAACTACTTCTGAAACCGGTTTTAATGCTGTTGGAATTTGTAAAAACGATTCCGGAAAAGCATCAAAAAAGGAATTTTTATCCCACGGAAAAGGAAAAGGTTTCTCTAATTTTATTTCATGAAATGTTACATTTATTTCATTTGAATTTAGAAAAGGTTTTGCAATATTTTGTGCAATTTCTCCTAATTGTCCAGATTGAGAATAGTAGATTACAAGAACATTTTTCATTTTTTGGTTTGTTGATTTGGTTGAAAACGCAAAAATAAGTATTTTTTTCTAAACGAATTTCCTTATTTTATCTGTTCGTTTTGTGTGAACCCATTCCGGCCATGTAGTCTGATCTTCAGCATCATAAATTCTGATTTTTTGATTTTCATCTTCAATCAGTAAATCATCCGGCGTGCAGCCTAAAATTGTTGCAGCGGCTGCAACACCTGAGTGTGTTGCACCTGTAACGCCGTGAGATAATGTACAAGCTCCGCAAAGGAACAGGTTTTCGATTTCAGTTTTATTCTTATAAGAAAAAGGACCAACCTGATTTAATGTTTTTTCGGTTCCGTAAACATTTCCTTTTGTCGAATTAATGTAAAATTCATTTGTTTTTGGAGTTCCTAATTCTGCCTGAATAATATGCTGTTTTGCATTCGGAATTATCTTCTCGACATTGTTCATGAGTTTATCGACTACTTTTTCTTTAAACTTTTTATATTCCTCATTGTGATAATCATCCAAACCATTAAAATCACTCATGTGATCGTAGTTTACATAAGTTACAATTTCAAAATTATGATATCTTCCGTTAAAACTTGCGGGATCTTTAAGTGTCGTACAGCTTATAAAAACTGCAGGAAATGAATCTCCGGTTGCAATTGTATCGCTCATTAAATGTTCAAAATTGGCATCATCATTTTCATCTTTCATCATCCAGATATTTCCGGAATCGATTTGAAATTGTGTAACATCTAAATCTAATGTCAAAAACAAAATTAAAGAGGTAACAGAATATTTCGTTTTTTCTAATTTCTTTAGGAGTGATTTACTGATGTGTTCTTTGCCAATTAAATTTAAATAAGTGATAGAAGGATCAGCATTTGAAACAATATTCTTAGCCATTATTCTGTCGCCATTTTCAAGCTGAACGCCTACTGCCTTTTTATTTTCAATAATAATGTTCTTAACATTTTGCTTTACGCGAACTTCACCGCCATGTCTTTTTATTCCGTTTGTCATGGCTTTTACAATGCCGCCGCCGCCGCCCATTGGGTAAAAACCGCCATCAAAATAATGACTCATTACAGAACAATGTACAGGAAAACAGGCTCTGTTTGGTGAAAGGCCGTGATCGCCGCATTGTATATTAAGGACTGCTTTTAATATCGGGTCTTTTACGTGCCAGCCAACCACTTTCTTTAATGGAAATAGAGCAAACTTTCCGAAATGTTTGGTACGAAACGGAACGGTTATGTTTTGCCAGAAACCTTTTAGTTTTGGAATTAATTGCAATTCATAACTTACTCTTTGAACTAGTGTAAGATATTCGTTTATGTTTTTTTCTTCGTGTGGAAAATGTGAAGAAAGTCTTTTTTTAAGATTGTCAACTCCTGCAGGTAAATCGAAACTTTTGTCGCCAATTAAGCAATGCTCGTAGGCATCTTTGTTCATTCTAAAAAATACCATATCATTGGCAATTCCTAAACCTCGATATAATTTATCTGTAGATTGTCCTTCATCAAGAAGTCCTACATAATGAACACCCGGACTAAAACGTTGTCCTTTTAAAGTAAAACTATGACTCCAGCCACCAGGAACGTAATGTTGTTCTAGTACTAACACTTTTTGTCCGGCTCTTGCCAGACATATTGCGGTTGATAATCCTCCAACTCCAGAACCGATGATAATTGTGTCAAATTCCTGCATGTTTTATTTTAAGATTTGGATATTTATGAAAGAACGACCTTAAATTGTATGTTTTACTTTTTTAACTGGTTCCAGAAATCAAAATAATTGAACCATTGTAAAGGATATTTTTCAAGCATTGATTCGACACTTTCGATATAAGATCTTAAAAGTGCTTTTTCGTCTCTGTGTTTTACTTCTGCTTCACGTGCATATAAATGATAATGCAGGTTTTGTTCTTTCATTACATAAACAAAAACTACAGGAACTTTTAATCGCGATGCAATTAAAAATGGGCCAGCAGGAAAATTAGCTTGTTCGCCCAGAATTTTTTCAGATAATGATTTTGTGCCTTCAAAATAGCGGTCGCCGGTAAAACAAACCAATTCATTACTAGACAAAGCTGCATTGATCTCAAAAATATGAGACAAATCATCTCTGATAATTATAAATTTTACGGTTGGTTTTTTTACAACAGTTTCAAGATAATTCTTGATAGCAGAATGCTCTAAATCTGTAGTGACTAAATTGATTTGAAAATCAAGATCAATTTCGCCAAAAAAATGTTCGGCAATTTCAAAATTTCCAATGTGCGCGCTAATTAAAACACCGCCTTTTTTCTCTGCTAAAAGTTTTTTCAAAATTTCAATTCCGTCAAACTCATAGGTGAATTTGTTTCGCATTCCTGCTGAAATAGAAATCTTATCAATGATGGTTTGTCCAAAAGTATAATAACTTTTGAATACCATTTTTTTAGATTTAAATTGAGGGTACTTTAGCCTTTCTTTAAAATAATAAAAAATGGCTTTATTACTTTTCTTTAAAAACAAGAAATAATAAGAAGCAACAAAATAAAGTAAAACGTAAGCGGATTTAACACCCGCTTTTTGTATCAAAAAAACAAATATTTTATAGCCTAAAACTGTTCCTTTTGATTTGCCATCCCATTGACTCATTAAACAACTTTAGCTTTTAGTTTAGTTTCAATAAGATCATAAAAACTTTGAAAAGAAGCGATTCCTACGAAATCGGCTTCAACTAGTTTTACACCAAAAGTGGCTTCAATCGAAACTACTAAGTCAACATAGTCTAAACTATCTAACCCAAGTGTATCTTTTAAATTTGCTTCTGGTTCAATGTCGTCATTATCAACTTCAAATTCATCAACCAAAAAACTATTAATTTTATTTATTATTTCTTCTTTATTCATCGCTTTCATTTAATCTTTTTAACTACAAGTGCAGAATTTGTTCCTCCAAACCCGAAGGAATTGGACAAAAATATATCAATTTTTTTATTTAACGTAGTTTTAACTAAATTTAATTTCGCTGAATCTTCATCTGTATTTTCTAAATTGATGTTTGGAGCGATAAAATCGTTTTGCATCATTAGTATAGAATAAATTACTTCGCTTGCTCCTGCCATCCAACATTCGTGTCCCGTCATTGATTTTGTGGAACTTACGTATGGATTGCTTTCTCCAAAAACTTCAAAGATTGCTTTGGCTTCATTGCTGTCTCCAACTGGCGTCGAAGTGGCATGAGCATTTATGTAATCGATATCACTTGCTTTTAATTGTGCATCATCAAGTGCTCTTTGCATTGCTATTGATGGTCCTTCGACATTTGGTGTCGAAATATGGCCTCCGTTTGAAGAAAATCCGTAACCTGCAACTTCAGCAATAATGTTGGCACCACGGGCAATTGCAGATTCGTAGCTTTCTAATATTAACGTTGCACCGCCACCACTCGGAATTAATCCGTCTCTTTCGGCATCAAAAGGTCTTGAAGCTTTTGCGGGTTCGTTTTCTCTTCCGGAAAAAACACCTAATCCGTCAAAGCTGCTCATTGCATATTTATTGATTTCCTGTGCTCCACCACAAATAATGATATCCTGAAAACCACTTTTTATTAAAAAATAAGCTAATCCTATAGAGTGAGAACCACTTGCGCAGGCTGCACTGATGGTAAGATTTATACCACGAAGTTTAAAAATGGTAGACAAATTCATTGTTACCGTAGAATTCATCGATTTAAAAATAGCGCCTGAACCAATTAAAGCGGTGTCCTTTTTTTCGCGTATAATATCTGTAGCTTCAATAATTGCTTTAGAAACACTGTCGTTTCCGTACATGATTCCAACTTCGCGATTGTCAAAAAAAGCATCGTCTATATTTGCATTTTTCAGCGCCTCAATGGTAGCCATGTAGGCGTATTCGGTTTCTTCACCAACGCTCATACGTTGCCTTCTGGTTAGCAAAGATTTTAAATCCGGTCTTGGAACCATTCCTGTTAATGCGGATTGAAAACCAAATTCTTTTCTTTCAGAATCAAACTGTATACCAGATTTTCCGGTGTATAAGGATTCCTTTACTTCATCTAAAGAAGTACCTATACAAGAATAAATTCCCATTCCAGTAATTACAACTCTTTTATTCATCGTTTTTAAAGTAATTTTTTAAGAATATATTCCTCCGTTTATATTAATGATTTCACCGGTAATGTAGCTTGCTTTTTTTGAAATTAAAAAACTCACTAAATCTGCTACTTCCTCGGCTTCGCCAAAACGATTAACCGGAATTAGTTTTAGTAATTCTTTTTCATCTAACTGGCTTGTCATATCCGTTCTGATAAAACCCGGTGCAACTGCATTTACGGTAATATTACGTTTGGCAACTTCCTGAGCCAGCGCTTTTGTAGCCGCAACGATTGCGCCTTTTGCAGCTGAATAATTGGTTTGCCCTGCGGTTCCTTTTACTCCGGAAACCGAAACAATATTTACAATTCGGCCATATTTATTGCGCAGCATTTTTTGCATGAAAAACTGTGTCACATTAAAAAATCCGTTTACACTTGTATTTACAACTCCGCTCCAGTCTTCAGGTGTCATCCACATAAACAGACCGTCTTTTGTAATTCCGGCATTGTTTACAATTGCTTCAACAATTGCTTCAGGATTGGCGTCCTGCCACTGTGTTAAAGTTTTTTGTACGTCTTCAAAATTCGAAACATCAAAACCTAAAATTTCTCCGGTTGCTCCTAATTTTTGTATTTCCTGAAGCGTTTCTTCCGCTGCAGTTTTGTTAGAATGGTAATTAATCAGAATATGATAGCTGGCTTCAACGGCTAATTTTTTACAAATAGCACTTCCAATTCCTCTTGAACCACCCGTTACTAATACACACTTCATATTATAAAAATAGTTTTTTATTATTTTTGAAAGAGTTCAGCATTATCAAACCATTGGTTACCTAATACAGTACCATCCGGTTTAAGAAATCCCCATTTCTTTTCATTTTTTACTCTTGCAACACCATTAATAAATCCTTTTTCCTGATCTGAAAACAGCGAAAGGACAAAACCATTAGAGGTAATACCATATTGAGTTGGAATTACTATTTTTCCTTTTTCATTGATAAAACCCCAGTTGCTTTCTTTAATTGGAGCCAAACCGTTTGAGCTGAAAGTTTCAGCATCGCTATAGGTTGGCGGAATTATAAATTCTCCTTTTAAATTAATATAACCCCATTTTGAACCAACAAGAACGGGCGCAAGGTTTTTTGAAAAAGCTTTTGCTTTATCATATATTGGAAGAATAGCCCAGTTTCCTTTTAAATCAATAAAACCAATTTTTCCGTTTTTTCTCGCATAGGTTAAATCCTGTGTTCCAAAATCCCAGATTTTATCAGCTCCGTCAACAGGAATAAATTTTCCTGCCGCTACTAATCCAAAACTTTCTCCTTTTTTTGCCCAGGTTGTCGCTTTGTAGTAATTACCAATTTCCTGATAAGCAATCTCTACAACAATTTTTCCGGCTGTATTGATGATTCCCCAATTATCATTGTTTTTTACTTTTGCAAAACCATTTTCAAAAGGTTTGATTACATCGTATTTTGGCTCTAAAACAACGGTCATTTTCGGATTCATTAATCCAATTTTGTTTCCTTGTTTTATGAATGCCACACCATTTTCAAAATCAAATAGTTTTTCAGAAGCAGGCGCAGTCAAAACCTCTCCTTTAGTATTTATGTATACCCATTTTTTATCTTTGGATACCACACAAATTCCGCTTCCGAAATATTTTACATTATCAAATGTAGCCGGAATTACCAACGTGCCTTTCATGTCTATAAAACCCCATTTCCCATTATCTTCTACAGCGGCAAGGCCTTCGGAGAAATTTTTGGCATTCTTGTATTTTGGTTCTATACGAAATGTTCCTTCTTTAGTAAGGTATCCGTATTTACCGTCCTTTTTAACTAAGGCCAGTTCCTGAACAGGAGTTTGACTATTAGCAAATTGAATAAACAATAACAACAAAAAAAGAAATGATTTTTTCATAGCTTAAGATTCAGATTAATAATTGGTGTTGATTTTAATTATTTATAAGGTGATCTTTTACTTGTTGAACAAAAGGATACATTACCTGATCTTCTTTAAATACCGGGATGATTTTTCTAATATCATCGTACCATTTTCTGGTAACTGACGAAATTTTATCTTTTTGTTCTAAATAATCGATTGCCTGAACAATTGTGATCATTTCAATACTTAATACTTCAAATGCATTTTCGATTACTTTCGCTGTAATCACTGCTGCATTTGTTCCCATACTTACAATATCTTGATTATCGTTGTTGTTTGGGATACTATGTACGTACATTGGATTAGATAACATTTGGCTTTCTGCAGTTGTAGAAGTAGCAGTAAACTGAACTCCCTGCATTCCGAAATTGAATCCTAAAGTTCCTAAATTTACGAATGGAGGTAGAAGTTCGTTGATTTTTGAATTCAGTAAATAATTCAATTGACGTTCTGCCAACATGGTTAATTTGGTAATAACGATTTTCAATTTATCCATTTCAAGCGAAATATAATCGCCGTGGAAATTACCTCCGTGATAAACGTGTTGGTTTTTTACGTCGATAATTGGGTTGTCATTCGCCGAGTTAAATTCGTCTTCAAGAATAGAAGCAACATTATTTATTGTTTCTAAAACCGGACCTAAAATTTGAGGTACACAACGTAAAGAATAATACTCCTGAACTTTTTCTTTAAAAATTTCTTCGGTATTTTCACCTGAATATAAATGGTCTTCTCTTTTACGGATCAAAGTACTGTCTGAAAGATTGGCTCTCATTTTTGAAGCAACTTCCTGTTGACCTTTATGACGTTTTGTTTGATTTAATTCTTCTGAGAAATGGTCATCATAAGCCTGAACCAATTCATTGATGGCACAAGAACATTTTAAAGACCAGTCTAATAGTTTATTAGCATAATGTACATTTACAACTCCAATTCCGGTCATTACAGATGTTCCGTTTATTAAAGCCAGACCTTCTCTAATTTCTACCTGAATAGGTTTTAAACCTTCGATTTCAAAAACTTCCTGAGTTGGTCTTCTGTCTCCTTTGTAAAAAACTTCGCCTTCACCAATTAAATTCAAAGCTAAATGCGATAATTGTACCAAGTCACCACTTGCTCCAACACCACCGTGTTCAAAAATTAAAGGAGTGATGTCTCTGTTAATAAATTCTGACATTAAGTGAATTACTGAAGGGTGAACTCCGGAATTTCCTAAAGAAAGTGTATTTAAACGAGCCAAAATTGCTGCTTTTGCACAAACCGGACTTAAAGGCTTTCCTGTTCCTGAAGAGTGGCTTCTGATTAAGTTATACTGTAATTGAATCTGATCAGATTCTTTAATTCGATATTGCGCCATTGGCCCAAACCCGGTATTTACACCATAGATTACTTTATTCCCGGAAAATTCTTTTAGGAAATTAAAGCTTTCATTTACTCGATTTAATACAAGATCGCTCACAACAACCTTGTTGTTTCCAAATATTATGGATTCGAATTCTTTTAAGCTTAGATATTCATTAATTGTGTTCATTAAATTGTTTTTGGTTCGTGCTAATTTAATTTTATTTATCAAAATAAATGTAGTTATTTTGAAATGGCAAATGTAAGTTAATAATTGATAACATTTTTATTATGACAAAAGAGATTGTTGATGTTTTAGTGATAGGTGCAGGACCTTCAGGATGTGTTTCTGCTTCGTATCTTCATAAGAACAATATTAAGATAAAAGTTGTAGAGAAAACAAAATTTCCGAGACTTGTAGTGGGCGAAAGTCTTATTCCTCGTGTGATGGACCATTTCGCTGAAGCGGAACTTTTTGAAAGTCTTGATGTGATGAATTTCGAAAAAAAATTAGGGGCACGTTTTATTCGCGGAGAAGAAATTTGTGTTTTTGATTTTAGTCAAAAATTTGGAGAAGGATGGGATTGGACATGGCAAGTGCCGAGAGCTGACTTTGACAACACAATGGCACAGGAGGTTATTCGTAAAGGAATTGATTTAGAATTTGAAACTGAAGTATTAGAAGTTTCTTTTGAAGGGAAAAATTCTAAAACGATTGTAAAGGATAAAGACGGGAATTTAAAAGAAATTCACGCTAAATTTATTATTGATTCTAGCGGATACGGTCGTGTTTTACCAAGACTTTTAGATCTTGATACACCATCAAAATTAGATCCTCACTCTTCGATATTTGCACACGTAAAAGACATCAACAGACCGGAAGGCGTAGAAGGAACCATGATTTCTTTTGATATTTTAGAAACAGAAGTTTGGTTATGGGTAATTCCGTTCTCAAACGGAAACACAAGCTTAGGAGTTGTTGGACCAACGGATTTTATCAATTCGCTTTCTGAAAATAAAGATAATGCTGAGGCTCTGAGAAATGCGATTCAGCTTTCTGATTATTATATTAAAAGATTTAAAGGAACGGAGTTTTTGTTTGAGCCGGTAAAACTGGAGAATTATTCAAGATCGGTTAAAAAAATGTACGGAGATGGTTTTGCCTTAACAGGAAACAGCTCTGAATTTTTAGATCCTGTATTTTCATCAGGAGTTGCTTTTGCTACAGAATCTGGAATGTTAGCTGCAAAATTATATATTAAGGAATCGCAAGGAATTGATGTAGACTGGGAAACTGAATTTACAAGTTATATGAAAAGAGGAATTTCTGTTTTTACCACTTACGTGAAAGAATGGTACACCGGAAATTTACAAACCTTATTTTTTCACCAACCTGAAAACCCTGAAGTGAAAGAAAAAATTTGCTCGGTTTTAGCAGGTTATGTTTGGAACGAAGAAAATCCTTTCGTTAAAAAGCATGATAACGTGATTAAGAATATGGCGTATCTTATTAATAGTGAAAAAGAAAATGCTGCAAAATAATCGAGTATTATTTTATGAGATAAAAAAAGAGGATGCTGATTAGTATCCTCTTTTGTAAAAGAAAACCCTGATACAAATCAGGGTTTTTATTTTTATATAAATCTTATTTGTAAGCTTTCTTTAAAAGTAATTTACCAAGAGATTTACCAGTTTTAGCATATCCTTCACCAATTCTGGTTTCGTTGCTAAAATTGCTTCCGTATTGATCTCCAGGAGCTTCTTCACTTGAAATTTCTAATAATACATTTGATTTGTTAGCAGTTTCAACAAATTTTAGGTTTGTTGTTACTTTTGCTGCTTGTTTCATCATCGCAATATCCCAACCTGGATAAATCCAAACTGTTTGTACAATTAAAGTATAAGGAGTTGTTAAACCTTCCTGAAAGTTAACATCTTTTTTTTCCTTGTTTAAAACGACATTAACCAATTCTAAAAACTTAGGATTCCAGGACAATTCTTTAGCAGCAGCCCATTTTTTGCTCCATGCAGTTCCATTTCCTTTTGTTTTTTCATTCAATTCAGCAGTTCTTTGTTCTACATACTGAGCTTCAGTTTTTTTATCTTTTAAAACTGTAAACGAGCTGTAATCAAATTCTACGTTAATTTCTTTTTGATCTTTTAAAAAATCAAAATTTCCTTTTACAACTTCCATGTCCTGAGCAAATGCAGCTCCAGACATCAACAATAATGATAGTACTAGTTTTTTCATAAAAAGTGTTAAATATTTAGATTTCAAATGTAAATATTATTTTATTAAAAACTATTTTCTACTGTATTATTTATGTGTAAAATATGAAATTATTTTAACATAAATATTTGCTCCATAAGAACCCATTTTTCTCCGG
Organism: Flavobacterium chryseum; assembly: GCF_004362015.1. Classification (GTDB taxonomy): domain Bacteria; phylum Bacteroidota; class Bacteroidia; order Flavobacteriales; family Flavobacteriaceae; genus Flavobacterium. Next base: position 268,754 of record NZ_SNWW01000001.1, on the reverse strand, counting down.
ATTTTGCCCAGGGTAATGCTTGTTGAAATTTCCACATTAAGGTTTCCCATTCCTGAACTTTAGCGTTTTGAGCATCTGATTCTGATTTTTTTTCTAACGAAAAATCTGAATCTGCTTCTATAATCATAAACAATCTGTTGCCGGTACAATAAATATCAAGTACCGTTATGCCTGCATTCTTTATACTCTCTATAACCTCCGGCCAAACTTTTTCATGCAATGATTTATATTCTGCAATTAGAGCGGGATCATCTTTTAAATCTAAGGCTAAACAAAATTTTTGTGCTGACATATATATAGGTGTAAGAATAGTAAAATTAAATAATTGATGTAAGAAAAAAAAAGACTGTCGTTTATAGACAGTCTTTTTTTTTCAAAAAATAATATAGTAAAAAATTATACTACCAGAATTTTACATACAAAGCCACAATAATCAATAATGTGATTACGATTAAAACTGTAGTTTGTGGTTTTACTTTAAACATTTCAGAGTCGATTTCGAATGCTTTAGGATTTACTTTTGGTCCAGCAAAACTAATTACAATCATAGCCAGCATTGTAAAGAAAAATGATAATCCCATACAGATATGGAAAGGAATTTCGAAAGCGCCTTTTCCGTTAGGATAAGCCGTATATAATAAGGTTTCGTTTCCAAATAACATTGGAGCATATTCGTTGAATAATACTGATAAAACAAATCCTAAAATTACACCAACAATAGCTGCGGTTCCTGTAGTTCTTTTCCAGAACATACCAAGGAAGAACATGGCAAAAACTCCAGGGCTAATAAATCCTGTGTATTTTTGGATGTATGTAAATCCACCAACACCGCCAATTCCTAAAATATCATTCCAAGTAAATAAAACCGCCAAAAGCATTGCAGCAAAAACGGCAATTCGACCAATGTTTACTTGTTGTTTTTCACCCGCTTCTTTCTGGATGTATTTTTTATGAATATCTAATGTATAAATTGTAGAAATACTGTTTACTTTTCCGGCTAAAGAGGCTACAATCGCAGCAGTTAAAGCCGCAACAGAAAGTCCTTTTAAACCTGTTGGCAAGAATGTTAAAACCGCAGAATAAGCTCCATCTTTACCTCCAACTAATTGTGGTAAATGTCCGTTTTGGTATAAAACGTAAGCTGCTATTCCTGGTAACATTACGATTAATGGCATTAATAATTTTAGCATACCGGCAAATAAAATACCTGTACGGGCTGTTTGTAAATCAGCACCAAGAGCCCTTTGCGTAATGTATTGGTTACAACCCCAATAGTTTAAGTTGATGATCCAGATACCGGCCAGGTATGACATTAACCCAGGGAAAGTTAAATACTTATCAATATCAAGTTGAGATGATGTTGCTGTTGGTTTTGGAATAATCATTTTAAAATGCTCCGGAGCTTCTCTCATTAAAACTTTGAAACCTGCAATAGCATTTTCGCCAACCCCAAAATATTGACCAACCGTTGTAAGTGCAATATAAGATGTTACAAGACCTCCAATAATTAAAACGGCAACCTGAATAACGTCTGTATAAGCCACAACTTTCATTCCTCCAAGAGAAATCAGCAAAGCAAATAATGCCAGCCCGACCATAATAACATGAAGATATTCTCCTCCTGCAAGTCCGTTGATAGCAACAGCTCCTAAATATAAAATAGAAGTTAAGTTTACAAAAACATATAAAAACAACCAGAAAACTGCCATAATCAAAGCAGTCGACTCATTATAACGTGTTTTTAAAAATTGTGGCATCGTGTAAATCTTATTTTTAAGATATACAGGAATAAACCACACAGCAACAATAATTAAGGCAACAGCTGCCAACCATTCATAAGCTGCCACGGCAATTCCTAAAAAGAAACCTTCACCGCTCATTCCTATAAATTGTTCTGCAGAAATATTAGAAGCAATTAATGATGCTCCAATAGCCCACCAGGTTAAGTTTCCTTCAGCTAAGAAGTAGGCTTTAGCATCTTGTTCATCTTTTTTACGTTTGTGGTAGATCGTAAAACCGTAGGATGCGACTACGATAAAGTAGATAATAAAAACCGCATAATCTGCGAGAGCAAGGTTCTGGTTCATTGTTAGTATTTTAAAAAATTAGTAAAGGGTGATTGTTTGTTTTTTTTAAAAGTTAAAACTTATTTTATTTTTCGGTTATGAATGTTCAACCTGACTTTTTTCTTTGCTTTTATAATGCACGTCTGATAATTCTCTTAAAATTTCGGCACTTTTTTCAGGAGTAATATCACGTTGCGATTCCGCTAACATTTCGTAACCAACCATGAATTTTTTAACGCTGGCAGAACGCAATAATGGCGGATAAAAATGCATGTGAAAATGCCATTCCGGATGTTCAAATCCATCTGTTGGTGCCTGATGAATTCCTGACGAATACGGAAAAGAAGTGTTGAATAAATTATCGTATTTTGATGTCAGTTGTTTTAAGATCGTAGCATAAGCAATCGTTTCATCAGCAGTAAGATCTGTGATTTTACCAAATGCTCTTTTGCTTATAATCATGGTTTCATACGGCCAGATTGCCCAAAAAGGAACCAAAGCTACAAAATGATCATTCTCGATAACAATGCGTTCTCCGGATCTTAATTCTGCTTTTAGGTAATCTTCAAGAAGCGTTTTGTGGTTTTTATCGAAATACGCTTTCAAGCTTTTATGCGTTTTTTCAACCTGCGTTGGCAATGATGACTGCGCCCAGATTTGTCCGTGCGGATGCGGGTTGCTGCATCCCATAACACTTCCTTTATTTTCAAAAATCTGAACGTAATTAATATATTTAATATCTCCTAAATCAGTATATTCTGCTTGCCAGGTTTTAATGATATTTTCAATTTCGGCAATACTCATTTCAGGCAGAGTAAGATCGTGTCTTGGTGAAAAACAAACGACTCTTGAAATTCCGCGCTCAGGCTGCGCTTTAAAAAAGGTATGTTTAATATCTTCCTCAAAAATAATTTCGTCTTGTTTCATGGCGGCAAAATCATTTTCAAAAACAAAGCTGTCTTTGTAGTCAGGATTATTGACTCCGTTTGCACGTACATTTCCGGGACATAAATAACAAGTTGAATCGTATTTTGGCAATGTCTCCGTTAAAACAGTTTCGTTTTGCCCTTGCCAGGGACGTTTTGAGCGATGAGGTGAAACTAAAACCCATTCATTTATTAATGGATTAAAGCGTCTGTGCGGATCTTCGTTAATGTCGAAATTTTTCATTGTAGTTGCTGTGGTATTAAAGTAGTGTTGTTCCGTTTGCGATTTTTACATCGTAGAATTTTAGTTCGATACCAAATATATTTAAATAAAGATTTGAAAACTTATTTTTCACCTCATTTTCGTGACCTTTTTTAATTAAATTTATGGTACAACCGCCAAAACCACCTCCCATTAATCGTGAACCAACTATCGCATCGTCATCTTTTGCAGTAGCTACAAGCATATCAAGCTCCTCACAACTCACTGCATATTCCTTCGACAAACCATCATGAGTTTCAAAAAGCAATTGTCCTAAAAGTTCTATATTTCCGTTATCTAAAGCCTCACATGCTTTTGTTACACGGGCAATTTCTTTTACTACAAAATGAACTCTTTTAAAAACCGTTTCATTCATTTTATCCTTAAGGCTCAAAATTTGCGCTTCGGTACAATCCCTAAAACTTTTTATTTCAGGAAAATTATTTTTTATAATTGATAAACCTTCTTCACATTCAATTCTTCTCGTATTATATTCTGATGTAAAAAGAGAATGCTTAACATTACTGTCAAATAAAACCAAAGAGTAATCTTTGAAGTTGGCATCGTGATATTCAAATTCCAGCGTATTACAATCTAATTTTATTACCTTGTTTTCAAGACCGTGAACGCTCGAAAACTGGTCCATTATGCCACAATTAATACCAACCCAGTGTTCTGCTTTTTGACCCATTAAAGCAATATCTACCTTATTGATTGTAAGATTAAAAAGTTCTTTTATGCCGAAAAGCATTCCGCACTCTAAAGCCGCAGAAGACGATAATCCGGATCCAACGGGAATATTACTGCTAAAAACACAATTAAAACCTTCAAAAGAAAATCCTTTATCCTGCAATTGTTTAATTACACCCAGAATATAATTTGTCCAGACAACATCGCTTAATTTAATTTCTTTCGTTAAATCAACCTCAAATTCTTCATTCAAATCAATGGCAATTACTTTAGATTTTGAAGTATTATTTTTTTCGAATGCAAAAACAATAACCTTGTCTATTGCAGCCGGTAAAACATAACCATCATTATAATCGATATGTTCGCCAATAATATTAATTCTTCCTGGAGAAAGCACCACTTTTTGAGGCGCTGATCCAAAAGATTTTTCAAAAAAAGCAGTTGTATTTTGTATTAAAATGTCATTCATTGGATGATAAATAGAGTGTTATTTTTAGCTTATTTTTTGAAATTGATAAACAGTTTTTTGTTGATATTCATCTCCTTTTTTCAAAACTGAATTTGGAAAATGAGAATGATTTGGCGCATCAGGAAAATTTTGTGTTTCAAAACAAATTCCGCTTGACGTATGATAATTTGCGTTTTCTTTTCCTTTTAAAGTATCAAAACAATTTCCTCCCACATATACATGCACGCTTGGCTGATCTGTGTAAACGTTCATTTGCAAATTGTTTTTTTTGCTGAATAATTGCGCTGCAATTTCATTTTTAGCTTCAATCACAAATGAATTATCAATTACCGGAGGACAATTTTTTGGAGTTCTAAAATCGAAAGCATGATTAGAAAGATTCGTAAAATTTCCTGATGGAATATTATCTGAATTCGTTTCTAAAATCTGATCAGAATTTACAAACATTTCCTGATCAAGAACCGTCGACTCATGACCGTTGAGGTTAAAATAACTATGATGCGTCAGGCTTATAACCGTATCTTCGGTTGTTGTTGCTTTATATTCTAATTGTAATTCGTTTGCTTCTGTTAAAGTATAAGTTAAATCAACCGTTAATTCTCCCGGAAAATTTTCGTCTAAATTTTCACTTACCAAACGAAAAGTTATCGATGGACTTTTTTCATTTGTACTATTCACAACAGACCAGACTTTTCTTCCAAAGCCAAAATTTCCTCCGTGTAAAGTATTTCCATTATTGTTTCCAACAAGTTGAAAAGTTTTTTCATTTAAAGTAAAAATTCCTTTGTTGATTCTTCCCGCATATCGTCCAACAGTGGTTCCAAAATAAGGTGCACTTGGCAAACTATAGGATTGTAAATAAGAATCTAAAGTATCAAAACCTAAAACAACATCTGCCAGTTTTCCATTTTCAAGCGGTACCTGAAGCGAGGTAACAGTTGCACCATAATTGATAATTTGAACTTTCATTCCATTTTCATTTGATAATTCGAAAGAATAAATCTTCTCATCATTAGGCATGAAACCAAACAATTTACTTTCAGAAATATCTATTAAATGCGATATGTGTTTTAATTCCATCAAAATTTTAGTAAAAATGAAATTCAAAAATAGAAACAATTTAAAATTTTACATACCAGTACCTACCAGTTTTTGCTATATTGCATAAAAATTTGCATTTTTATGAATTTGATATCCATCCAAAACAATCTTGGTTTACCAAAATATAAACAGATAATTCTTTCAATTGAAAAGGCAATTGAGGAGGAACAGTTGGTAAAAGGCGACAGGCTTCCGTCTGTAAATAAAGTTTGCTTGGCTTTTTCTTTGTCTCGCGATACCGTTTTGCAAAGCTATGACGAACTTAAAAAAAGAGGAATTATTTATGCTATTCCCGGCAAAGGCTATTACGTGAAAAGCGTTGAAACCACTATAAAACAAAAGATTTTTTTACTTTTTGATGAGTTGAATATTTTTAAGGAAGACATTTATAATTCGTTTTTAAAAAACATCGGAAAAAATGTTCAGGTTGATATATTCTTCCATCATTTTAACGTTCCCGTTTTTCAAAAGCTAATAAATGACAGTAACGGAAATTACACGAAATATATCATTATGCCCACCAACTTAATCGATATCGCTAATTCTATAAAAACCCTACCAGTAGGTGATGTAATTATACTGGACCAAACTAATGCAGACTTAAAAATGTATCCTGCCATTTATCAAAATCACCAAAAAGATATTTTTGAAGGTTTGCAAAAAGGAAAATCAAAATTGAATAAATACAAAAAGCTGATTTTAATTTTTCCCGGATTCAGAGAACCACTTGGAATGAAAATTGGATTTGAAGATTTCTGTAAAGAATATCATTTTGAATACGAAATCATAACCGAGTTCACCAACAGAGAAATTACAGTAGGCGACCTTTACATTATTCCAAACGACAGAGATTTAGTTCGTGTAATTGAAAATGCCAGAAATCAGAACCTGAAATTAGGCAACGATTTTGGAATTATCTCTTATAATGAAACGCCGCTAAAAAAAATTGCTGCAAACGGAATAACTACAATTTCAACCCATTTTGAAGCCATGGGAAAAATTTTAGCCGAAATGGTTCTGAAAGGAAAAAAGGAACAAATTGAAAATAAGTCTTCACTAATTATGCGAAACTCATTATAACCTTAAAAACGGGTTTTTGTCTGTTTTATGATTTTATCACAATCGATTGCAATTATGTTTATTAAATCATCATAATTTTAATTAAAAAAATAAATTAAATATTTCTTGTTTTAATGAAATTATTTTACATACATTTGTAAATGTAAATTTCACACTTATTTTTTAGCATTGGTAATGTGAAATTTATACAAAGTAATTTGTTAGTTTTTTAATAGTAGTTTTATTGAAGGAAAAACCCTGAGAGTTTGTAGCTTTCAGGGTTTGTTTTTTTATGTAGTTTAATTGGCGTGAAACTTTTTAAAGATTCAGTACAAAATCGTTGAGTAATTTTTCTTCGTATTTTTCTTTATTAAAAGTATATAAATAAGATCCTTTTCGGGAAGATTGCATGTCTTTTTCTTCGAGTTTATTTAAAATTTCCAAAGAATTTATCTTGCTGATAAAATTTCGTTTATCCAATTCTTTACTCAAAATAGCTTCATACAATTCCAGTAATTGACGCATGGTGAATTTTTCCGGCAACAATTCAAAACCTATTGGTTTTATCGAAGTTCTGTAACGTAATCTTTTAATGGCATTTTTCACCATTTCATTATGGTCAAAAATTAAGTTTGGAGCCTCTGAAATAGGAAACCATTCGGCATGGTAATTTTTAATAAGCTCCGTATTGTGATTTTCAATATTAATTAAAGCATAATACGAAACCGAAATGGTTCTTTCAACAGGGTCACGATCAATTTCGCTGTACGCATATAATTGCTCCATATAAATGTCGTGTAAACCTGTATAGGTATTCAGGATTCTAATGGCAGCATTATCTAATATTTCGTCACGTTTTAAAAATCCGCCAATCAAAGACCATTTCCCCTTTTCAGGTTCAAAGTCCCTTTGAATTAGAAGTATTTTCAATCCCTGGCTGTCAAATCCAAAAATGATACAATCCACTGCTAATAAGACCTTATCGGCAGAGCTATAACTGTTTAGCATATTCAATAATTTATTGGTAAATATATAAACTTCTCAACAGGTTTCATAATTTATTAATGTAGGTTTTACACTTAAATTAAATAATTTTCTATTATACGGGCTAAATAAAGACATTATTATTATTTAATAATTAAAAACAGTGCTTTTTAGTTATAATTTCACAATTTGTTTGCGAAATGTATTTTTATTTATTCTTTTTTTTAGTATTAATTTGTTTTTAAGGTTTTATTTTAGCTAATTTTACAAATGTACAATAAACACTTATGTGAGTTTGATACGGTATTAAAATTAAGAGCTTTACGCTTTAATTATTTGTAAAATATTGCAAAACAAGATAATATGAAAAAAATACTTTTAATTGGATTTCTTACAGCGATATCTTCTCAGGTTAATTTTGCTCAAAACCGAACTACAGTAATTACTATTGCTAATAAAGCAGATGCTCCAATAATAAATAAAAACATTTATGGTCATTTTGCTGAGCATTTAGGTCGATCTATTTACGGTGGATTTTTTGTGGGAGATACTTCCAAAATTCCAAATACAAACGGAGTTAGAAACGATATTATTCAAGCTTTGAAAGACTTGAAAATTCCAAACTTAAGATGGCCTGGCGGTTGTTTTGCCGATACCTATCATTGGAAAGATGGAATTGGACCAAAAGAACAGCGACCAACAATTGTAAACAAATGGTGGGGCGGCGTTACAGAAGATAACAGTTTTGGGACACATGATTTTCTAAATATGTGCGAATTACTTGGCGCTGAACCGTATCTATCCGGAAATGTTGGGAGCGGAACCGTTCAGGAATTAGCAGATTGGGTTCAGTATACCAACTTTAGCGGTAGAAGTCCGATGAGCGATTTGCGCAAAAAGAATGGCAGGACAGAGCCGTGGAAAGTGAAGTTTTGGGGAATTGGAAATGAAGCCTGGGGTTGTGGAGGAAATATGACAGCAGAATATTATGCTGGAGAATATCGCAAGTTTGCCACATTTATGTCAGACTGGGAAAATACCGGTGGTTATACCCGCATTGCTTCAGGATCTAATAGTGCGGATTATAATTGGACAGAAGTTTTAATGAAAAATATTCCTCTTAACATGCTAGGCGGAGTTGGTGTGCATCATTATGCAGTAATCGATTGGAACAAAAAAGGAGATGCAGTTGATTATACAGAAGAGCAATACTTTAAAACCATGAAGCAAGCGTTGAAAATGGAGGAACTCGTTACAAAGCATAGCGCGGTAATGGACAAGTACGATCCTGAGAAAAAAGTTCCCATTATGGTTGATGAATGGGGCGCTTGGTATGATGTCGAAAAAGGAACAAACGGAGGTTTTTTATACCAGCAAAATACAATGAGAGATGCTGTTTTAGCGGGCTCAACATTAAATATATTTAACAATCACGCTGACAGAGTTCGTATGGCCAATTTAGCACAATGTGTCAATGTTTTACAAGCCGTAATCCTGACAGATAAGGCAAAAATGATTACTACCCCAACTTATCATGTAATGAAAATGTACAACGTACATCAGGATGCTAAATTATTGCCAATAAGTTTTAATTCGCCAAACTATACTTATAACGGAGAAACACTTCCTGCGGTATCGGCATCGGCTTCAAAAGATAAAAGCGGTCTGATTCATATTTCATTGGTAAATATCGATTCAAAAAATAAAAACAAAGTAGAGATAGATGTAAAAGAACTGGGAGTTAAAAACTTTACAGGAACTATTTTGAGAGCAGGAAAACTGCAGGATTACAATTCGTTTGAAACTCCAAACAAAATTGTACCAACAGTTTTTAAGGATTTTGAAAATAAAAAAGGAAAATTAGAAATTACGATTCCGCCTTTTTCGGTATTAGTTTTAGAAGGAAAATAGAAAGCTAAAAATAGGGTTTTAAGAATTAAATGAAGTAATCGCAAAGAAATAAATGTAAAATTAACCTTTGTTTTTTGATTTGTTCTTAAATCCTTGTTTTGATGCATTATCTATAAAAATAAACTGTGTCATTTTTGTTAAGTGTTTTTTGTACACTTATAAGTTAATTATATTTATATTTGTCGTCATTAAAAATTATTTGGAATGAAAAATTACGTTATTGGGTTAGACTACGGAACAGATTCTGTTCGAGCGGTGCTGATAGATACTGAAAATGGGCAGGAATTAGCATCAAATGTTTCTCATTACAAAAGATGGAAAAACAAACAATATTGCGATGCATCGATAAATCAATTTCGTCAGCATCCTTTAGATCATATCGAAGGGCTGGAAATTACGATTCAAACCGTTATAAAAGAAAGCAAAGTTGATCATTCTTTAGTAAAAGGCATTTGCATCGATACAACCGGATCTTCTCCTGTTCCTGTAACGAAAGACGGAATTCCGTTAGCCTTGACAAAAGGTTTTGAAGAAAATCCGAATGCGATGATGGTTTTGTGGAAAGATCATACTTCAATCAATGAAGCAAACGAAATCAACGAACTGGCAGTAAGCTGGGGCGGAGAAAACGTAACTAAATATGTAGGCGGAATTTATTCATCAGAATGGTTTTGGGCAAAAATCCTGCACATCGCCAGAGAAGATGAAGCCGTTCGAAACGCAGCGCACACCTGGATGGAGCACTGCGATTTAATGACGTATTTATTAATTGAAGATAAAGATTTAAAAACCTTCAAAAGAAGCCGTTGCGCCGCAGGACACAAAGCCATGTGGCACGAAGACTGGAACGGTTTGCCTCCGGTTGAATTTTTAGAAAAACTACATCCCTATTTAGCAACGCTTCGCGGAAACTTATATGATGAAACGTATACGTCTGATTTAGTTGCCGGAAATTTAAGCAAAGAATGGGCAGAGCGTTTACGACTTTCAACAGAAACAGTTGTAGCTGTTGGAACTTTTGATGCACATTCTGGAGCTGTTGGAGCAAAAATTGGAGAAAATACTTTAGTGCGCGTTATGGGAACTTCAACCTGCGATATTCTAGTTGGTTCGTATGATGAAGTTGGAACAAAAACCGTTCGCGGAATCTGCGGACAAGTTGATGGTTCAGTTATTCCGGGCTTTATTGGTCTTGAAGCCGGACAATCTGCTTTTGGAGATTTATTGGCTTGGTACAAAGAATTATTGCTTTGGCCGACAGATCATTTATTAACAGCTTCAACAATTTTAAATGACGCTCAAAAAGAACAATTAAGAGAAGAATTCAGCGATAAATTAATTGTGGAATTGACAAAAGAAGCCGAGAAAATTCCGGTTTCAGAAAGTCTTCCAATTGCATTAGACTGGATTAACGGAAGAAGAACTCCAGATGCGAATCAGGAATTAAAAAGTGCGATTTCAAACCTTTCTTTAGGAACAAAAGCACCACATATTTTTAAAGCTTTAGTAAACGCAATCTGTTTCGGGGCGAAGAAAATCGTCGATCGTTTTGAAGAAGAAGGCGTAAAAATCGACAGCGTTATCGGAATTGGCGGCGTTGCCCGAAAATCTCCTTTTATCATGCAGACTTTGGCCAATGTTTTAAACAAGCCAATTAAAATTGCAGCTTCAGATCAGACTCCAGCTTTGGGCGCAGCAATTTACGCAGCCGTTGCAGCCGGAATTTATTCAAACGTAATCGAAGCAAGTCAAAAAATCGGAAGTGATTTTGACGGAGAATATTTTCCTCAATTAGATAAAGTTGCAGCGTATAACAAACTGCTTATCGCTTACGATCAATTAAGCGCTTACGAAGATCCAACTATTAAAATTTCGCAACATGAGTTCTCCATATAAAGATTTAAAACAAGAATGTTACGAAGCCAACATGCAGTTGAATGCATTGAATTTGGTAGTGTACACTTTTGGAAACGTTAGTGCCGTTGACAGAGAAAATGGCGTTTTTGCCATTAAACCAAGCGGCGTTCCGTACGAAGATTTAAAACCGGAAGATATTGTAATTGTCGATTTTGATAATAACATTATTGAAGGAACAATGCGTCCGTCATCAGACACTAAAACGCATGCTTATTTATATAAAAACTGGCCAAATATTGGAGGTGTTGCGCATACACATGCAACGTATTCTGTGGCTTGGGCGCAATCGCAACGTGACATTCCAATTTTCGGAACCACACACGCCGATCATTTAACGTCTGATATTCCGTGCGCTCCGCCAATGGCGGATTCCCTTATCGAAGGAAACTACGAACACAATACCGGAATCCAGATTCTAGATTGTTTCAAAGAAAAAAATCTTTCATACGAAGAAGTAGAAATGGTTTTGATAGGAAATCACGGTCCGTTTGCCTGGGGGAAAAATGCAGCAAAAGCAGTTTATAACAGCAAGGTTTTAGAAGTAATTGCCGAAATGGCCTATTTGACTTTACAAATAAATCCAAATGCACCAAGATTAAAAGATTCCTTAATAAAGAAACATTACAACCGCAAACACGGAAAAGACTCGTATTACGGACAATAGAAAGTTTGTTTCAGGTTTCAGGTTTTTTTTAGTTTCAAGTTTTTGGAACGTGAAACTTGAAACCTGAAACAAAAAATAACAAAAAAATTTATAACAAAGATTTTCCGCATTTCAGAACTTGAAACCTGAAACAAAGAAAACCTGAAACAAATAAAAAATGATAGATATCTCTCAAAAAGAAGTTTGGTTTGTAGTAGGAAGCCAGGAATTATACGGTGAAGAAACACTTAGAAAAGTAGCGGAGCATTCGCAGATAATTGCAAAAGGATTAGACGCTTCGTCGAGTATTCCTGTAAAAGTGGTTTACAAAGATGTCGTAAAATCTCCATCTCAAATATTAGATGTTTGTTTAGCGGCGAATTCTGCTAAAAACTGTATCGGAATTATTGCCTGGATGCATACTTTCTCTCCGGCAAAAATGTGGATTGGCGGTTTGAACATTTTGAAAAAACCATTATGCCATTTACATACACAATACAACGCTGAAATTCCGTGGGGATCTATCGATATGGATTTCATGAACTTGAATCAATCCGCACACGGAGATCGTGAATTTGGATTCATCATGTCGAGAATGCGTAAAAAACGTAAAGTAGTTGTTGGACATTGGGAAGACGAAAGAGTTCAGAAAAAACTAGGCATCTGGACAAGAGTTGTTTTAGGATGGGATGAACTTCAAAACCTAAAAGTAGCCCGTATTGGAGATAATATGCGTGAAGTTGCAGTAACAGAAGGTGATAAAGTAGAAGCGCAGATTCGTTTTGGCGTTTCGGTAAACGGATACGATTCGTCTGATGTAACTAAATATATTGAGAAGGTAACAGACAAAGAACTAAACGATTTATTAGCCGTTTACGAACAATCTTATACTTTAACCGATTCTTTAAAAGAAGGCGGAGCGCAAAGAAGTTCTTTAGCAGAAGCAGCAAAAATTGAATTAGGTTTAAGAGCATTCCTTGAAGAAGGAGGTTTTGGCGCCTTTACAGATACGTTTGAAAACCTAGGAGTTTGGAAACAATTACCGGGAATCGCAACACAAAGATTAATGGCCGATGGTTACGGTTTTGGAGGAGAAGGCGACTGGAAAACCGCTGCAATGGTAAGAGCTTTAAAAGTAATGAATATTGGTTTGGAGGGCGGAACATCTTTCATGGAAGATTACACCTATCATTTCACACCACAAAAATCATATGTTTTAGGATCGCACATGTTAGAAATTTGTCCTTCTATTGCTGATGGAAAACCTTCTTGCGAAGTGCATCCGTTAGGAATTGGTGGAAAAGAAGATCCTGCTCGTTTGGTGTTTAATTCACCAGCCGGAGATGCAATCAACGTTTCTTTGGTAGATATGGGAACTCGTTTCCGTTTGATAGTTAACGAAGTAGAAGCTATTAAACCAATGGCTGAATTACCAAAATTACCAGTTGCAAGAGTTTTATGGGATTGTAAACCAAATCTTGAGATAGCTGCAACGGCTTGGATTCTTGCTGGTGGAGCGCATCATACCGTTTACAGCCAATCGCTTACAACAGAATATATGGAAGATTTTGCAGATATTGCTGGAATCGAATTATTGGTTATTGATGAAAAAACAACAGTTAGAGACTTTAAGGATAAGATTAATGCTAATGAGGCATATTATCATTTGTTTCAACATGGATTGTAATCTGAGGTACTAAGGTTCTAAGTTGCTAAGATTCTAAGTTTTTGCTACTTTTAACTTCTAACATTTAACCAATTAAAAAATCATTTATGAATGTATTAAAACGTTGCGTTTTTGGAATTACGCTAATAAGTTTGGCGACACTTTCAGTTCAATGTAAAAGCGATAAAAAAGCTGATGCCGAAGCAATTTCTTCAGATGAAAAAGCGGCGGTTACAATCGAAAAATCTTCTTATGGAACAACTGCTAAAGGAGAAAAAGTCGATAGCTATAAATTGAAAAACCAAAATGGGATGGAAGTCGACATCATCACTTTTGGTGGAAGAATTACAGATCTAAAAGTTCCAAATAAAAAAGGTGTTTCTGAAAATGTAGTGATCGGTTATAATTCTTTGGCACAATATGAAAAAGAAAATCCATTCTTCGGAGCTTTGATTGGAAGATACGGAAACCGAATTGCAAAAGGAAAATTTACTTTGGATGAAAAGGAATATCAGTTGGCAATAAATAATGCGCCAAATGCTTTACACGGTGGTCCGCAAGGATATTTTAATGTGGTTTGGAAAGCCGATGAGGTAAAATCGGGAAATACAGCTTCTTTAAAATTATCGTATTTGAGTAAAGATATGGAAGAAGGTTATCCAGGAAATTTAAAGGTTTTTGTAACCTATACTTTGACAAATGACAATCAGTTAGAAGTGCTTTACGAAGCAACAACAGATAAAAAAACAGTGGTGAATTTAACGCAGCATTCTTATTTCAATTTATCGGGAGATTTTTCAAAAACAATCTTAGATCATGAATTAACTTTGAATGCAGATAAATTAGTTCCGGTTGACGCGACATTAATTCCAACAGGGAAATTAGAAGATGTTGCCAATACACCTTTCGATTTCAGTAAACCAAAATTAATTGGGAAAGATATCGCGGTTAAAAACGAACAATTAGAAAGAGGAAAAGGTTACGACCATTGCTGGGTGTTGAAAAATCCAGAAAAAGGAAAAACAATTATTGCAAAAGTATATCACGCTGTAAGCGGACGAGTTTTAGAAATGACCACAGATGAACCTGGAATTCAGTTTTACTCCGGAAATTTTCTTGACGGAACGTTACCAACTCGCGATGGTAAAAAATATGCACACAGAACCGGACTTTGCCTGGAAACAGAACATTATCCGGATTCTCCAAACCAGAAAAATTTCCCAACAACGGTTTTAAACCCGGGAGAAAATTATAAAACCAAAACTACTTTTAAATTTTCTGTACAGAAATAGTTTTAGGATTTATTTTAATTAGTTAGTAATTCTCTAAGAAACCTCGAAAGTTATGCTTTCGAGGTTTTTTTATGGAGCTGATAAAATTTTTTGCCACGAATTAAACTAATTTACACAAATCAGGACGGTTAATTTTAATTAGTGAAAATTCGTGAAATTCGTGGCAGAAAAAACTTTGCGACTCTGCGACTTTGCGTGATTAATTCATTTCTGCTGATAAAAACACTTAATTTAGCTTTAGCAAAAAACTAAAATGAAACATCTATTCACAGCAAAGCTAAATTGGGCTTCGAAGAAAACCCCTGTAGATTTAACAAAAAAGCTTTACAGCAAAAGCCATCAAATTCAAATTGAAGGAAAACCTATTTTAGATATTTCAGCTGCAAAAGCCTTTAAAGGCGATCCTGAATTATATAATCCTGAAGATTTACTTTTAAGTAGTCTAGTTTCCTGCCACATGATGTCGTATTTATATGTATGCTCTCAAAACGGAATAGAAGTTTTGGAATATTTAGACAATGCTGAAGCGAAGCTAGAAGTTTCTGAAGATGGAAGCGGACGTTTTGTTGAGGTAGTATTAAATCCTAAAGTAAAAATTTCGAATTCAGATCAAATTCAATTGGCTTTAACTTTACATGAAAAAGCAAATCAATTATGTTTTATTGCTAATTCATGCAATTTTCCTGTTTTACATAATGCGAGTTGTGAGGTTTGAACCATATAAGCTATATAAGTAAAATATAAAGTTGCATAATAAAACATCAGCTATTGAAATGTTTATAATTGCTTATATATTGAAAAATAAATTTATAAACCAAAAAACATTTTTCGTTAAAAAGAGAATTTCTACTATTAGCGATTGTATGTCGAAATTAAAGAACTAAATAGAGAGTGTTTTAAACAATTTTTGGAAGATTATTATAAATTGTTTGTACTGAGATAATTCTTAAATTAAATAATTGTTTGGTATGACAGAAAAGAAACATAATAAGATATATTTGCAAATGAAAGTGCCGTTCAGTAGCCAATTTATTCCTTTATGATAACCTTTGAGTTTTTATATTATGCTTTTTAATTCATTAAATTTTGCAATATTTTTGCTTTTTACGTTTATACTCTATTGGTTTATTGGAAGAAAATCTTTAAAATTTCAGAATATCCTACTTTTAATTGCAAGTTATTTTTTTTATTCTTGTTGGGATTGGCGGTTTTTATTCTTACTTGTTTTTTCGACTTTATTAGACTATTATACAGGAATTAAAATGTCGGAAGCGAAAAGTCAAACTAATAAGAAATTTTGGTTTTGGTTAAGTATAGCTGTAAATCTTGGATTTCTCGGTGTTTTTAAATATTATAACTTTTTTGCCAGTTCTTTTGCCAATGCAATTTCAAACTTAGGATTTTCTACAAGTCCGTGGTTTTTAAATGTGATTTTGCCTGTCGGAATTTCCTTTTACACTTTTCACGGATTATCTTATGTAATTGATATATACAAAGACCGAATTAAACCCGAGAAGAATTTTGTAGATTATTCCGTGTTTGTAAGTTTCTTTCCATTGCTAGTTGCGGGGCCAATTGAACGTGCAACACATCTTTTGCCACAAATAAAAAAAGAAAGAAATTTTGACTACTCAAATGCAGTTGATGGATTGAAACAGATTTTATGGGGATTATTTAAAAAAGTAGTAATTGCTGACCAATGCGCAGGATATGCTAATATAATATTCAATAATTCGACAGAATACTCAGGAAGCACACTTCTTGTCGGAGCAATATTTTTTACATTTCAAATTTATGGTGATTTTTCAGGTTACTCCGATATTGCAATAGGTACTGCCAGACTTTTCGGGATTGACTTATTAAGGAACTTTGCGTTTCCTTATTTCTCAAGAGATATAGCTGAATTTTGGAGGCGTTGGCACATATCTTTGTCAAATTGGTTTAGAGATTACTTATACATACCCTTAGGAGGAAGTAAAGGTGGGATCTGGATGAAAGTTAGAAACATTTTTATAATATTTCTTGTAAGCGGTTTTTGGCATGGAGCAAATTGGACATTCATTGTCTGGGGTCTACTAAACGCTTTATATATTATACCTTCTATAATTTTTAATACCAATAGAGCTAACCTTGACATTGTGGCTCAGGGTAAATATTTCCCCACTATTAAAGAATTAGTCTCAATGTTTTTCACTTTTAGTTTAACTGTCCTTGCATGGATTTTTTTTAGAGCAGAAAATTTATCGCATGGTTGGAATATAATCACTAAAATATTTTCGAAAAGCTTATTCGTATATCCGATGTATGATAAGAATGATTCTGTTAAACCCTTAATGCTATTGATGATTATTTTTATTGCAATAGAATGGTTTGGTAGAGAACAACAATATGCAATTGCAAAATTAGGAATAGGATTGCCTAAAGTTTTAAGATGGGGATTTTATTACGCTATTATAATTGCAATATTTTACTTTGCCGGTACAGAACAAAAATTCATTTATTTTCAATTCTAAACATGAAAAAATTTATAAGACAAGTGGTGTTTTTTTTAGCTCCAATAGTTATAACAGCATATTTTGTTGATGTTTTTATATCAAAAAACTTAAAAAAGTCGAATTCATATGCGGCAGGAGAATATTCAATCTGGAATGATGTAATTGATGGAAAAATTAATTCAGACATTGTTATATATGGAAGTTCCAGGGCTTGGGTACAGATTAATCCTACAATGCTATTTAATGAATTAAATTTGTCAACATATAATTTAGGTATAGATGGGCATAACTTTTGGTTACAATATCTTAGACATTCATTATTAATTGAAAACAATGTTAGGCCTAAATTAATTATACATTCTGTTGATGTATTTACTTTATTGAAAAAAAAAGATTTGTATAATTTTGAGCAATTTCTTCCATATATGCTTTGGAATGATAAAATTAAAGATAAAACAATAAGTTATAATGGTTTTGATTTAATTGATTATGAAATTCCTTTAATCAGATACTTTAAAAGTCGAGAGGCTAAAAAAATTGCTTTCTCGATGGCTAAAATTAGTAAGGATAAAGAAGTAAGGATTAAAGGATATCAGGCACAAGATTATAAATGGAATTCGGATTTTGATGAGGCAAAAAAGAAAATGAAGAATTATGATATAAAATTGGATAATGCGTCAATACTTTTGTTTGATAAATATTTAAAAGAATGTCAGTACAAAAACATAAAGATTATTTTAGTTTATACTCCTGAATATATAGAAGGACAGAAATTTGTTAGAAATAGAGATAGTATAATATCGTTGTACAGAAATTTTAGTAAAAAATATAATATTCCGTTTTACGATTATTCGAATGATTCCATATCATTTAAAAAAAAATATTTTTACAATGCAGAACATCTTAATAAAACGGGTTCAGAATTGTTTACGCAAAAGTTAATAGATACATTAAAAAACACAAAACTATTGAAATCTATGATTTAGGATTTTTAAATGTAAATTATTTTTTAGTAGTAATAATATGTTTATTGTAACATAAACTTACCTGTTCGCATAATTCGAGTTGTGCAGTTTAAGCCAATATTTAAAATATAACGTTGCGTTATAAACATAAGTTATTAAATGCACTTACATGGCTTAAAATAAACGTATTAACCAAAAAAACCTCTTCCGTTAAGAAGAGGTTTTTGTACCCGGAGCCGGAGTCGAACCGGCACGGTTTCCCACAGGTGTTTGAGACCAGCGCGTCTACCAATTCCGCCATCCGGGCTTAGCAGACGAAAAAATAATTAATAAATCAACTATTTTAACGCAATAGAATAAGTGATTATGTTACCATAAACGTGCTTATTCCTTTAACACGGTGCAAATGTAAAAAATAAAATTAAATGTTCTACTAAAAAACTTAAATATTTCCTTTCAGTCTCCAATAAATTTTCTAAATTTGCACCTCGTTAAAACGAAGCGCACACAACTAACTACAAAACAACAAATTATAATGTCGCACCTAGAACCAGAAGCTAAAATTTTTGCTTGTTCACAAAGTGTTTACCTTGCAGAGAAAATTGCGGAACAATACGGAATCCCGCTAGGCAAAGTAACGATGTCAACGTATAGTGATGGAGAATTTCAACCATCTTACGAAGAGTCAATCAGAGGATTACGTGTTTTTATCGTGTGCTCTACTTTTCCAACTGCGGATAATTTGATGGAATTGTTACTAATGATTGATGCAGCAAAACGCGCATCTGCAAGACATATTACAGCTGTAATGCCTTATTTTGGTTGGGCAAGACAAGATAGAAAAGACAAACCAAGAGTTCCGATTGGAGCGAAATTAGTAGCTAATTTATTAGATGCTGCCGGAGCAACAAGAGTTATGACAATGGATTTGCACGCAGATCAAATTCAGGGGTTTTTCGAAAAACCGGTAGATCATTTATTTGCATCTACAATCTTTTTACCATACGTAGAAAGTTTAAAATTAGACAATTTAACTATTGCATCTCCTGATATGGGAGGTTCAAAAAGAGCATACGCTTACTCTAAGTTTCTTGAATCAGATGTAGTAATCTGTTACAAACAAAGAAAAGCAGCCAACGTTATCGACACTATGGAATTGATTGGTGAAGTTAAAGGTCGTAACGTAATATTGGTAGACGACATGATTGATACTGGTGGAACATTAGCGAAAGCAGCAGATTTAATGATCGAAAAAGGAGCATTAAGTGTTAGAGCAATTTGTACACACGCCATTTTATCAGGTGATGCATACGAAAAAATCGAAAACTCAAAATTAAGCGAGTTAATAGTTACCGATTCTATTCCGTTAAAGAAAGAATCAAAGAAAATCAGAGTAGTGAGTTGTGCACCTCTTTTTGCTGAAGTTATGCACATGGTGCACCACAACAATTCCATCAGTGGAAAATTTATAATGTAGAAAGCAATAAGCTGTAAGCAATTGTTACTCATTAGAAAAAGCCTAAAGCCTAGTGCCTAAAGCTTAATGCAAATTAGAATATTTATTAATAACTATATTTTTTTTACAATGAAATCGATTACAATTAAAGGATCAGAAAGAGAAAGCGTGGGCAAAGTGTCAACTAAAGCCTTACGTAATGCTGGAGCGGTTCCTTGCGTGTTATACGGAGGAAATCAAGCAGTACACTTCTCAGCAGACGCTGCAGCGTTCAAAAACTTGGTTTACACTCCAAACGCACACACAGTTGTGATTGAGCTTGGAAAAGGAAAATCATTTAATGCAATTTTGCAAGACATTCAGGTTCACCCAGTATCTGACAAAATTTTACACATTGACTTCTTTCAATTATTTGATGACAAAGAAATAACTATGGAAGTTCCGGTAAAAGTTGTTGGTACATCAAAAGGTGTTCTTGCAGGTGGTGTTTTACGTTTAAACACTCGTAAATTAAAAGTTAAAGCTTTACCTAAAAATCTTCCTGATTTTGTTGAAGCTGACATTACTCCACTTGAAATGGGTAACAAATTATATGTTACTAAAGTTGGTACACCAGACTACAAAGTTATGCACCCAGAGAACACTGTTGTTGCTCAGGTAAGAATTTCTCGTGCTGCTATGAAAGCTGCTCAAGAAGCTGCAAAAGCTGCAAAAGCTCCTGCAAAAGGAAAGAAAAAATAATTTTTTTTTCAAAATCAATACAAAAAGCATCAATCGAAAGATTGGTGCTTTTTTTTTTGCTTTTAAAGGTTCTGAGTTGCTAAGATACTGAGGTTCTAAGAGTGAAAGTTTTCTAGTCTGTCAGACTGAGCGAAGTCGAAGTCCTTTGTTGACTTTTCGGTTGTTTTTTTTTCGAAGCAGAAAATTTTCGGTTTTTTCAAGACCCAACGCTCCTGCCATCCGCTATATCTTTTCCTTGCTAAAGGAGCAAGAAAAAGGATACCGCTGCTGTCAGGGCTAGCAAGAAGTTTTGTTTTTATAAGGAAAGGGATCAAAGATTCAGAGCGACAAAGTTGCAAAGGTTTCGCTCGGTCTGACAAAAATGGGATAAACTTAGATCTGTAAAATAAAATCCGCGTTTCCTTCTTTGTACTCTTTGCGGTTAAAAATAATTAGTCTTATTTTTGCCTCATGATAAAATGGATAACAAAACTGTTTTCATCAACACAAAAAGAAGAGAACATAGACAATATGAAACCGGAGGTTCACGAACACCCAAAAAACAATATAGAAAGCGTGAGTAAAAAATATTTAATCGTAGGACTCGGTAATATTGGTGCTGAATACGTAAACACAAGACATAATATAGGCTTTAAGGTTTTAGACTTCTTAGCCAAAAAAGAAAGCCTTTCTTTTGAAACTGTAAAACTCGGTGCTTTGGCAGAATATAAATTTAAAGGAAGAACCTTTTTTCTGCTTAAACCAAACACTTACATGAATTTAAGCGGTAAGGCCGTAAAATATTGGATGGATAAGGAAAACATTCCATTAGAGAATATTTTGGTTATTACAGATGATTTAAACCTTTCATTCGGAACCATCAGAATCAAACCAAAAGGAAGCGATGGTGGTCATAACGGACTTAAAAACATCAACCTGGTTCTCAATACGCAAGAATATACACGTTTTAGATTTGGTATAAGTGACCAGTTTAAAAAAGGGCAGCAAGTTGATTATGTATTAGGCGATTGGGATGAAGAAGAAAAAGCCAAATTACCGGAGCGTTTAGAAGTTGCTTCTGAAATTATCAAGACATTTGGAACAGCCGGATTAGAAAACACAATGACAAGTTTTAATGGAAAATAAAGATTTGCAAGTATTTAAGTCTTTAAAAATTAAATTATCAATTAATTAAATTCAATTATAACGAAATAGTATTTTCTATTCCAAAGTTAAATGTTTAAATTTGGGATAAATTATTATAAACCATAAAATCATAATATCATGGCTTTTGAATTACCACAATTACCTTATGCATATGATGCATTAGAACCACATATTGATGCACGTACAATGGAAATTCACCATTCAAAACATCATAATGCCTACACAACAAATCTTAATGCTGCAATTGCAGGAACAGATTTAGAGGGAAAAACAATCGAAAACATCTTAATAAACTTAGATAAATCTAACGGTGCAGTTCGTAACAACGGTGGAGGTTTTTACAACCACAATTTATTTTGGACTGTAATGAGCCCAGACGGTGGCGGATTACCAACAGGTGATTTGTTAACTGCAATTGAGTCTTCTTTTGGAACTTTTGAAGAGTTTAAAGCAAAATTTGCTAAAGCTGGTGCAACACAATTCGGTTCAGGATGGGCTTGGTTAACAGTACAAAAAGGCGGTAAACTAGAAGTTGTAGGTACTCCAAATCAGGATAATCCATTAATGCCAGAAGTTGCGGGTAATGGTGGAACTCCAATCTTAGGAATGGATGTCTGGGAGCATGCTTACTATTTAAACTACCAAAACAGAAGACCGGATTATATTGAAGCTTTCTTTAATGTAATCAACTGGACAGAAGTTGCAAGAAGATACGCTTTAGATAAATAAGATAAAATAGAATAAAGAACAAAAGAAAAGACGGATGACCTAAAGTTATCCGTCTTTTTTATTTATAATATTTTTCCTTTTTGTGTTATCTTTAAATGTAATTCAATTCTCTGGATTCTTTTTTCTGTACACACTTTTTAAAAAATAAAAAAGGCGGAATTTCTTCCACCCTTTTTGCCCCAAATCTACCATGTACTTAACCTACTAATGTAATGGTTTAGTAAATCTATGATAGATAAATTGTTTTCCCAAATATTTTAGATTAAGTGCAAATATATTCGATGAAATACGTAATTTCTTACTTTGACCTGTTTTTGACTTTATTCCAATAAAAAAGGTGGAATTTCTTCCACCCTTTTTGCCCCAAATCTACCATATACTTAACCTACTAATGTTATGGTATAGTAAAGCTATGATAGTTATATCTTACCGCCAAATATTCTAGACAAACTGCAAATATATTCGACGAAATGCGTAATTTCTTACTTTGAAATAATCCTTGACTTTATTCCAATAAAAAAGGTGGAATTTCTTCCACCCTTTTTGCCCCAAATCTACCATAAACTTAACCTACTAATGTTATGGTGATCCAAAAGTATCGTAGCTATTCGATTTTGCCAAACATATAAGACGAACGGCAAAAAAAACCGATTAACTGCACTATTTAACCTTTTGTTAGCATTTTTTTAATATGCCCTTGCATCTTTTCCTTCATAGAAATTCATGAATGCTCTGTTTACAACACGATTTCCGCCTGGTGTAGGATAGTCACCTGTAAAATACCAGTCACCAAGATTTTTAGGACAAGCAATATGTAAATCTTCTACTTTTTGAAAGATAATCTTCACTTCTGCATTAATTTCCGGAGAACTTAACATTTCGGCAATTTTAGCTGAAATTTCTTCCGGAGTAAATTGATCGTAAATTGCAGTTACGTAGTTTACAACATCTGTATCAACATAATTTTCCTGAGCTTTACATTTAGCATAAACTTCATCAACAATATGATATAAGTTTCTTTCTTTTAATAAAGCAAGAGCTGCTCTAAAAGCAACAAGTCCTTCCAGTTTCGCCATATCGATTCCGTAACAATCAGGATAACGAATTTGAGGAGCAGAAGAAACAATTACGATACGTTTTGGATTTAAACGATCCATCATTTTTATGATACTCATTTTTAATGTTGTACCACGAACAATACTATCGTCAATAATAACCAAATTATCAGTTGGCTTAATTACTCCGTAAGTTACATCATAAACGTGAGCAACTAAATCGTCACGGCTGCTGTCTTCGGTAATAAAGGTTCTAAGTTTAGCATCTTTAATAGCAACTTTCTCTGTACGAATTTTTACAGCTAGTAATTCCTGTAATGTTTCTGCAGTAAGTGTATTTCTGTTGGCTAATATATAATTGTTTTTTCTTTGATTCAGGAAATCCTGAGCTGCTTCAACTAAACCGTAAAATGAAGTTTCGGCAGTATTTGGTATGTAAGAGAAAACAGTATTGTCTGTATCGCTGTCAATAGATTCAAGAACGGCAGGCAAAATTAGTTTTCCTAAGTTTTTACGTTCCTGGTAAATTTCAGCATCACTTCCTCTTGAGAAATAAATTCTTTCAAATGAACAAGCTTTTTTTACGGTTGGCTCTAAGATTTGTTCCATAGAAACTTTTCCGTTTTTCTTGATGATTAATGCATTTCCGGGATCGATTTCCTGAACACTTTCAAAAGGTACATTAAATACAGTTTGAATAACCGGACGTTCAGAAGCTACAACAACTACTTCATCATCCTGATAATAATAGGCTGGACGAATTCCGGCTGGATCTCTAAAAACAAAAGCATCACCATGACCTAATAATCCGGCCATTGCATAACCTCCATCTAAATTTTTTGCAGAACGGGCTAATATTTTTGCAATATCCAATCGGTCTGCAATAATAGGAGAAGCTTCTCTTTTAGAATAACCTTCAGCTTTGCAATCCTGGTAAAGCTGCATTACTTCTTTATCCAAAAAGTGACCAATTTTTTCCATTACTGTTACCGTATCCGCCATTTCTTTTGGATGTTGTCCAAGCTCAACAAGATTTTCAAAAAGTTCTTTAACATTTGTCATATTAAAGTTTCCGGCCAAAATTAAATTACGGTGCATCCAGTTACTCTGACGTAAAAAAGGATGTACACTTTCGATGCTGTTTTTTCCGAAAGTTCCGTAACGAACGTGTCCTAAAAATAATTCTCCTATATAAGGTATGTTAGCTTTTTGTTTTGCGACATCATTTGCATATTCAGGATTTGCAGTCATTTCTTCATTGATACGATCATTGATTTGTGCAAAAACATCCTGAATAGGTTGTGCGTGGTTCGAACGGACTCTGCTAATGTAGCGTTGTCCAGGTTCTACATCAAGTTTGATGCTGGCAAAACCTGCGCCATCCTGACCACGGTTGTGTTGCTTTTCCATCATCAGATACATTTTTTGTATTCCGTAAAAAGCAGTTCCGTATTTTTCTTTGTAATATTCAAGCGGTTTAAGAAGTCTAACCAGGGCTATACCACATTCGTGTTTTAAAGCGTCGCTCATTGTGTTTTGTATTTTTGTGTTGTTGTAAGTTGTGTGTATTAACGTAATAAAAAAAGCCCCGTGTTATCGAGGCTTTCGGGCATTATATTTCTATGTCGAACTGAGTTAACGATTTAAATTGTTGTAATCGAATCGCTACTTCTGCTTTGCTTAATGTTTCCATCCTTTCGGTTCCAAATTTCTCCACACAAAATGAAGCTAAATTCGAACCGTAGATAATTGCGTTTTTCATGTTTCCAAACGAAATGTTTTCACTTTGTGCAATGAATCCGGAAAAACCACCTGCAAAAGTGTCTCCGGCTCCTGTTGGGTCAAAAACATCTTCTAATGGTAAAGCCGGTGCAAAGAATACTTCTCTGTTATGGAATAAAAGTGCGCCGTGTTCTCCTTTTTTGATCACCACATATTTTGGTCCCATGTCCTGGATTTTGGCAGCAGCTCTTACTAATGAATATTCTCCTGAAAGTTGTCTTGCTTCTTCATCATTAACAGTTATAACGTCTACACGTTTAATAACGTCTAGTAATTCCGGAAGAGCACAATCCATCCAAAAGTTCATTGTGTCTAAAACAATCAATTTTGGTTTTTTCTCTAATTGATCTAAAACACTGCTTTGTACTAAAGGATGTAAGTTTCCTAACATCACGATATCAGCATCTTTAAAATTTTGAGGAACTTTTGGTTGAAAATCAGCCAAAACATTTAATTCTGTAACTAAAGTATCTCTTGAGTTTAAATCATTATGGTATAAACCGCTCCAAAAAAACGTTTTACCGCCTTTTACAATTTCGATACCAGAAATATCAATATTTTTTGAAGTTAAAAGATCTAAATGTTCTTGAGGAAAATCGTCGCCAACTACAGAAACAATGGCCGATTGTAAGTTGAAAAATGATGCTGATAAACCAATGTACGTTGCAGCACCACCTAATATTTTATCTGTTTTTCCGAAAGGAGTTTCGATCGCGTCGAAAGCAACCGTTCCAACAATCAATAATTTATTCATTTTATGAATTTCGAATTAGGGTGCAAAGATACTCCATAAGTTACAATATTGCAACGGTTTAGGTTCTCAAAATTTTCATAAAAAAACAATATCGTTTGCGGAGCTAAAAGTATTGTATATGAGGGAATTATATTTGACAGATTGAAGAGCTTAAAATATGATTTTTGGATTTAAAAAGCAATATAATTTTTGAAAAATGCTTTAAAGATTTTATTTAAGTTTTCTAACAAAAGAGGTTTTTCAAAAGCAATTTAATTAAAAGTATCTTCAAAGTTTTGGAAATAATTTGAAGATACATTCGCTACTAACCCAATTTTTCAAATCCGTTAGTAGCTGTTAGCGATGGGGCTCTTTTTTTACTTATGATTCTTTACTTTATCTATGTTTTTAACCCAATTGATTGCATATTTCATAGGCTCATCAGAGTCTGAAAATGATGTATTGTGGCCCAAGTTTGGAAACAATTTATATTCATAATGTTTTCCTTTGGATTTAACTTTATTAAGATATTCGATTGATAGATTCACAGGTACTTGAATATCTTTGCCTCCAAAAATCCATAGTCCAGAAATTGATAATCTAGCAAGAACATCTTTTGGATCAGTGTCAATAAACTCATATCTATCTGCGTCATTGAATACATGTTTTCTTGCATCTTCTTCTGAGTGCGTATCCCAAAAATTTCGATCTCCATCTGTGTAAAATTGGAATCTCAATTGTTCTTTAACTGTTATCAAAGCTCCGCTAAATATTGTCATAAATTTGACTTTCTTATTTTTCTCCGCAGCCAATGGAATTATCCATCCAGCTTGACTAGCGCCCATTAAACCTAGTGGTATTTGATCATTTGATAAATATTTAGATAAAGTATTTATAGCAGCACTCGCATCTAAAGACAAAAGATTTAGATTTGAGAAATCAACATTGTTAGTTCCTACTTCAGGACCGGCATATACACCAGCTGATTCTCCGACTCCACGTTTATCATACGTTAAAACTGCAATACCATTGTTGGCTAGGATTGTAGCAAAGTTTATCATTCTTTTTTCTTTTCCAGATCCATGAACAAGCACAACGGCTGCCTGTATCTTTTTTGGTGTAAAAACAGTTCCGGTGAGTGAAACTTCTTCACTAATAAATTTTATTTCCTTACTAGTAAAGTTTGGTGGAATTGCTGATACGTAACTAATGACAAAAAACAACAACATTAAGAGAGAATACGGGGATATTTTTCTTGCTCTTAGAATGCTTTTAAAAATTGCCCGTTTATTTTTCATTTTTTTAAAATTAATCAAATCATGCGTATGTGTCATTACCGCTTTTGTTAGTTTAAGATCTCGACAACTCGTACCTCTTATCAAAATAATTTTTCAAAACGCCTATCTGAACTAAAACCATAAAAGGAACGATCAAAACAGCATATAAGATGTTTTTAGAAAAATGAATTCCTGAAAAAGCGGTTGAAATTTTATCAGAATATAATTTTCCTATTTCGTCGATTTTGAAATTGTTTTCTGATACTGAGAAAAGAGATGCATAAATTACTATAGCAGCTAAAGCCAATCCTAGGAAAATCCAGACCGGTT
Source organism: Flavobacterium chryseum (assembly GCF_004362015.1). Lineage (GTDB taxonomy): Bacteria > Bacteroidota > Bacteroidia > Flavobacteriales > Flavobacteriaceae > Flavobacterium. The sequence goes on along the minus strand of NZ_SNWW01000001.1, from coordinate 241,059 downwards.
TAGAAATTAAAGGTTTATATGTTTTACGTTTTTTCTCCTCTAAAATAAGAACCTGAGCCATTATTTTTGAAGTAAAATCTATCGATGGTGACTGCAGTTTTTCTTCAGCCATCATTTTATCAATAAGTTGCTCTATATTTTTATCGTTCTCTTTCATAGCATTCTATTATTTCTGGTTCTAACTGCTTTCTCAAAATTAAGGCTAATTTCTGCCTGCTTCTAAATAATTTTACTTTCGCATTATTTGCCGAAATGTTCATGATTTTTCCAATTTCCTCTAAATTCTGATCTTCAAAATAAAATAAAGTTAAAAGGAAATTTTCGTCACTGGGTAATAAATTTAAACATTTTTGAATGGTTTGTTTTCGTTCTTTATCTTCCAAAGCACTCAATGCATTGTCCATTGTTTTGATTAAATGTGCCGAAAATTCATCAATTGAAATATTCAAATCTTCTTTTTTGTTTTTCTTTAACCGGTCCAGACAAGTATTATAAGCGATTTTGTAAATCCAGGTTGAGAATTTAGAATCACCTTTAAATTTTGGGAGGGAATTATAAATCTTTATAAATGTATCTTGCGAAACTTCTTCGGCTTCTTCCCGGTTTTTAACCATTTTGAGCGACAACGTAAAAATCATATCCTTATAACGATCAACCAGCACGGCAAACGAATTAGTATCGCCCTGCAGGATTTTATCGATATAATGTTGATCACTTATTGTACTCATATTATATAGGACGACAGAACATAATTTTTGGTTACACAAATTCCAAAAATTTTAAATTCCAAATTTCAATTGTTGAATTTGCCACAACAGAACTTTGTCAATTTGCGACATTATGATTTCAAAATTAACTGATAATCAACAAGTTTTGGATTTTTGAATTTAAAATTTAAAATTTATTTTAAAAAAGTTGTAACCTGAATTTAAAAAGCCTCGTCATATGAAGTATCAATCAATTAAAAACAAAATATTATGTTAGCAGGAATTTTAGTACCACTGAGTTTTTTTCTAATGATCTTCGGGATTGTTTACCTTATTTATTCAACAAGAAACAGGGAGCGCCTGGCACTTATAGAAAAAGGCATTGACGCCAGTATTTTTTTTCAAGGCAAAGAGAAAGGTGTTGCAATCTGGAAAATCATTGTTGTTAATTTGGCCTTTTTATTAATAGGCTGTGGCGTGGGAATATTTCTTGCGTTATTAATAACAACCTACACCTCTCTAGAGGACAATGCAGTTTATCCTTCTATCATTTTTATAATGGCAGGAATTGGGCTTTTGACAGGATTTAAAACTGCAAAAGACTTAGATAAAGAATAAGGAAGATTTTAAGTTAGTAATTCGAATAACGCATTGAAAAACATTTTTTTCGATGCGTTATTTTTTTATTCTTTAGAAGCTACGGTTTCATAATAAACATCTACAGAAAGTTTGGGTTGCATTGATGCCATAACCGCCAGTTCATCGCAACGTTCATTTTGTGGATGATTGTTATGTCCTTTAATCCATTTAAAATCGACTTGATGTTTACGATATACAATTAAAAAGCGTTTCCATAAATCAGGATTTTTTTTGCCGGTATATCCTTTTTTCTCCCAGCCAAAAACCCATTTTTTTACAACAGAATCGACAACATATTTAGAATCGGAAATAACCAAAACTTTCATATTCGGGTTTTTTAATTTCTCCAAACCAACAATTACAGCTAAAAGCTCCATTCTATTATTGGTTGTAAGACGAAAACCTTCGTAAAATTCTTTTTTGTGTGGCGTTCCTACCAATTCCATTACTACGCCATAACCGCCGTTTCCCGGATTTCCCTTTGCTGCGCCGTCAGTATATATATGTACTTCGTGATTCATTTTTTTTAGACTTCTTAGATATTAGATTTTAGACTTCTTAGATTATTGGATTTTAGACTTCTTAAATTTTTATAATAATCGAAATAAATCTTGAGAGATTTAGATGAGAAGTCTAAGAAGTCTAACGATCTAAACAATTTATTGTTCTAAGATAGTCTGAATAATTTCCGGAAAATGTTTTTGTTCTAATTCGTGAATCTTTTCGGCTACGGTTTCTGGAGTATCATCATCAGTTAATGCTATATTTTGTTGAAATATGATCCCGCCTTCGTCGTAATTTTCATTTACATAATGAATCGAGATTCCGGTTTCTTTTTCCTTATTATTTATTATCGCTCTGTGTATGTGCATTCCATACATTCCTTTTCCTCCGTAATTAGGTAAAAGTGCAGGATGAATGTTGATTATTTTGTTTGGATATTGCTCGATTATGTTTTCAGGAAATTTCAATAAGAAACCAGCCAATACGATTAGATCCGGGTCGATTTCTTGTATTTTTTGTAAGACATTTCGATCCAAAAGTTCGTTTTTTGAGAATATTTCGACCGGAATTTGATGATTTTTGGCTCTTTCGATAACTTTTGCCGAAGCATTATTGGTAAAAACCGAAACAACATTTGCAATTTTTGATGCTGCAAAATATTTAATAATGTTTTCTGCATTAGTTCCTGATCCTGAGGCAAAAACAATAATTTTTTTCATAATAGGGATTATTTTCAGAATGCAAAAAACGGAATAAAAATCGAAAATAAATAGTATTAAAAGGGCTTTCTTGAAATTAATTTTATAAATTAGTATCACATTTATAAACTAAATAGTTGTTTTAAAATAAAGTTTTTTATTTTTGCCAACAAATTAAATTCTAAAATTAAAGATTATGTCAGACATTGCATCAAGAGTAAAAGCGATTATCGTAGACAAATTAGGTGTTGACGAAAACGAAGTTGTAACAGAAGCAAGCTTCACTAATGATTTAGGAGCTGACTCATTAGACACTGTTGAGCTTATTATGGAATTCGAAAAAGAATTTGATATCCAAATTCCAGACGATCAAGCAGAAAACATTGCTACTGTTGGTCAAGCTATTTCTTATATCGAAGAAGCTAAAAAATAATAATACTACACCCGATTTCTAAAAATCCCAATTTTTGAAATTCCAAATTCCAATTGGAATTTGACTTTTGACTTTTGAAATTTGTAAAAATCGGGTGTTATTATTTTTTTAAAATTTTAAATTTCGATTGGTTTTCAATCAAAAAGATATATTTATATTGTAATACCCATAGCTCTTAAGTACACAAAACAGTTAAGAAAGCGTGGGTTTTATTTGTTTAAAGTACAAAATACATATTTATGACGTTAAAGCGAGTTGTTGTAACAGGATTAGGTGCTCTTACTCCTATCGGGAATAATATCCAGGATTATTGGGAGGCACTTGTGAATGGGGTAAGCGGAGCCGCTCCTATCACGTATTATGATACAGAGAAGCATAAAACGAAATTTGCCTGTGAAGTAAAAAACTTCAATATTGAAGAATACATGGATCGCAAAGAATCTCGAAGATTAGATAAATTCGCTCAATATGCTGTTGCTGCAAGTGATGAAGCTATTAAAGATGCCGGACTTACTAATGATAATATCGACAAAACAAGAGTTGGTGTTATTTGGGGAGCAGGAATTGGAGGTTTAGAAACTTTTCAGGAAGAAGTAATTTACTACGCTAAAGGTGACGGAACTCCAAAATTCAATCCGTTTTTTATTCCTAAAATGATTGCCGATATTGCACCAGCACACATCTCGATGCGTAATGGTTATATGGGTCCAAATTATACTACCGTTTCTGCATGTGCATCTTCTGCAAATGCATTAATTGATGCCTTCAACTACATTCGTTTAGGAATGTGTGATGTCATCATATCAGGCGGATCAGAAGCTGCTATTACCATTGCAGGTATGGGAGGTTTTAATTCTATGCACGCTTTATCTACAAGAAATGAAAGTCCGGAAACAGCTTCAAGACCTTTTGACGGAACCAGAGATGGTTTTGTTTTAGGAGAAGGAGCAGGAGCTTTGGTTCTTGAAGAATACGAACATGCAAAAGCCAGAGGCGCAAAAATTTATTGCGAAGTTGGCGGAGGCGGAATGTCATCTGATGCTTACCACTTAACAGCACCACATCCGGAAGGAATTGGAGTTATTGCAGTAATGAAAAACACATTGAGAGATGCAGGAATGAGTCCGGAAGATGTTGATCATATCAATACACACGGAACTTCTACTCCATTAGGAGATGTAGCTGAATTAAAAGCAATTAGCGCAGTTTTTGGCGAACACGCAAAAAACATCAACATCAACTCGACAAAATCAATGACAGGACATTTACTTGGTGCTGCGGGAGCGATTGAAGCTATTGCTTCTATCCTTTCAATGCAACATGGTATTGTTCCTCCAACGATTAATCATACTGTAGTTGACGAAAATATAGATCCGGCATTAAATCTTACCTTAAACAAACCTCAAAAAAGAGAGGTAAATGTTGCTATGAGTAACACTTTTGGTTTTGGTGGACACAATGCTTGTGTATTGTTTAAAAAATTAGTTGACTAGTTTTGTCTATGAATATTATCAAAAAAATATTTTCAAAATCCCGTTCTCAAGAAGACGGGATTTTTTTTGACACTATTCAGAAAATACTTGGTTTTCAGCCAGTTTCGATTGAATTTTATAAGAAAGCTTTTACGCATCGCTCTTCAAATAAATTAGACGAATCAGGAAATCCAATTAATTATGAAAGACTTGAATTTTTAGGAGATGCCATGTTGAGTGCTGTAATTGCAGCACATTTGTTTGACAAAGCACCAAATGGCGATGAAGGTTATTTAACCAAAATGCGCTCTAAAATTGTTAGTCGCGAACATTTAAATGAATTAGGTAAAGACTTAAACCTGGTTCGTTTTGTAGAAAGTAAAGTACCCGTTCAGCATTTTGGAGAAAATATTCATGGTAATATTTTTGAATCACTTGTTGGTGCTATTTATTTAGACAGAGGGTATCCTTTTTGTGAAAAATTCATTCAAAAAAGAGTTATTACGCCTTATGTTGATATAGCACGACTGGAAGGAAAAGTAATTAGTTATAAAAGTCTTGTTATCGAATGGTGCCAGAAAGAAAAAAGAATCTTTCATTATGACATTTTTGAGGATAACGGAATTGACGGCCAACGCTTATTTGGCGTTAAATTAAGTATAGACGATAAAGTAATTGCAAGAGCAAGAGCAACTTCAAAAAAGAAAGCAGAAGAAAAAGCATCGCAAAGAGCTTATTTTGCCTTTCAGGAGAAAATAGATAAGAAATAACTACAATATTATTGTAATTTGCTCCAGACTATAACGTTTTCGTTTATAAATTAACAAAAACATCCACATCTTAACTATTGATGCTCCAATAGAAATAGTATATTTACACCTAGATTTTTCATGATATGGCAATTCATAGATTGGATTTAGACGAATTTGACGAAATTGATTATTATTTAATGGCAATTCATACTTCATTAGAAGATTACAGATTGGCCTATTTTATCAATAAAAATCTTCCGATAAACTTAAGTAAGAGCAAAAACGAGATCCATGCTCAAACTAAGGAAGGCGAGGCAAATTTTTCGAGATTTTATTATTATGATGCCGAAAAAGCAGTTTCATGGAATTTGATTCAGAATAAAAATGAGATCATTTCAGCGAGTAAGAATGATTTTCAAGATTTGTTTTCCAATGAGACAAGTGAGGTTTCAACAACAATTCATTTACTTCCTGAATTCAAAAAAGTAGATTTTTTCCTGAAAATAGACAATAGCGAAGAGGCTCTTGATTTTTCAGAAATTCAGCAACAATTAAACACAATAGAAAGTATTGCGGCTATTTATGCTGTAGATACCAATAAAATAAAATCAAAAAACAATCTAATTTTTTAAAAAAAATGCTAAAAACAAACAAAAAAACCAAAATTGTAGCTACACTTGGACCTGCATGTAGTACGAGAGAGATTATCAAGGATATGATCGAGGCAGGGGTTAATGTGTTTAGAGTCAATTTTTCGCATGCTGATTACGAAGGAGTAAAAGATAAAATTAATATTATTAGAGGCTTAAACGAAGAGTTTGGTTATACAACTGCAATCCTTGGAGATTTACAGGGACCAAAACTTAGAGTTGGTGTAATGGAAGAAGGAACAGTAGTAAATGATGGTGATGTTATCACTTTTACAACTGCTGAAGATATTATCGGGACAGCTTCTAAAGTTTTCATGAAATATCAAAACTTTCCAAATGATGTTAATCCGGGTGAGCGTATTTTGCTTGACGATGGTAAACTTATTTTTGAAATCCTTACGACTGATAAAAAAACAGAAGTTACAGCGGTAGTAATTCAAGGTGGAGAATTAAAATCTAAAAAAGGAGTTAATCTTCCAAACACTAAAATTTCTTTACCGGCTTTAACTGAAAAAGATATTGCAGATGCAATTTTCGCAATCGAGCAAAAAGTAGACTGGATCGCACTTTCGTTTGTAAAAACGCCTCGTGATTTACAAGATTTGCAAGAATTAATCGCAAAACATTCAGAATATAAAATTCCGATTATTGCTAAAATTGAAATGCCGGAAGCTCTTGTAAATATCGATAAAATTATAGCCTATTGCGACGGATTAATGGTTGCTCGTGGAGATTTAGGAGTTGAACTTCCTGCACACGAAGTACCTTTAGTTCAAAAAGATTTGATCCGCAGAGCTAAAATAGCAAGAATTCCTGTTATCGTTGCGACTCAAATGATGGAGACAATGATTACAAGTTTAACGCCAACAAGAGCAGAAGTAAACGACGTTGCAAACTCTGTAATGGACGGAGCTGATGCGGTTATGTTGTCTGGAGAAACAGCTACAGGAAATTATCCGGTACAGGTAATTCAGAAAATGACTCAAATTTGTGAGGCTGTTGAAGATTCACCACTTATTCAGGTTCCGCAAAACACACCACAAATTAAAACCAAACGTTTTGTTACTAAAACAGTTTGTCATCAGGCAGCTTTATTGGCAAATGAAATTAAAGCGAAAGCAATTTGTACTTTAACAAATAGTGGATATACAGCTTTTCAAATTTCTGCCTGGAGACCTTCAGCGCATATTTTAGTATTTACTTCAAACAAAAGAATCTTAACACAATTGAATTTATTATGGGGAGTAAGATCTTATTTCTATGATAAAGACGAAAGTACGGATGATACTGTAACTGACGTTAACGAAATTGCAAGAGAAAAAGGATTTGTTGTAAAAGGTGATTACTTAATTAACCTTGCAGCAATGCCAATTAAAGATAAAGGAATGGTAAATACCATGAGAGTTTCTGAAATAGAATAATCTCTAATAATACATCATAAAAAAAGCCATCAGAATTATTTTTGATGGCTTTTTTGCGTAATAGATTTTATGAATAAATTTTCAAAAGGCTTACGAATTATTTCGTAAGCCTTTTTTTATTAAATTATTTTAATCCCAAAAATAAAAATCTCACATTAGTTTTTCTGCTAAAGCTATTTTTCGTGTTTCATTTTATAAAATGGAACATCCTCAAGCTCCATTATTACAATGGGAACCTTCTTTATTGGTTAATTTTGAGGCACTTAAAATTTTTTTAAGAAATTTCTTGTTTCAAATACCATTTTAAAAAAATAAAGTGGAGACAAATTAAAGCATAAAATTTTATCTCAATCAGATAAACAGTCTACTAGTTTTTGAATTAATAAATACCACTATACACAGAAAAATCATTAACAAATTTACTACCATGAAACAAATAAAACTCAAAATCAGATTTGGAAATACGATAGTGCTATTTGCATTATTGGGCTTAACAATGGGGATGACGGCACAGACGAAAAAACCCAATATATTAATAATTTGGGGTGACGATATTGGGACAACAAATGTTAGTGCCTATAGTGATGGATTAATGGGATATACAACTCCAAATATCGATCGGGTAGGAAATGAAGGAATTCGTTTTTTACATTATTATGCAGAGCAAAGCTGTACGGCAGGACGCGCCGCCTTAATTACGGGACAACACGGAATTAGAACCGGTTTGACTAAAGTTGGTTTTCCCGGAGCACCAATGGGAAATATACACATGGAGACAGTGAATATATTGACGGAATGATCGAACATGATATTACTGTTGGTGAACTTTTGAAAGCATTAGATGATTTAGGAATTGCAGATAATACATTAGTTGTTTATTCTACAGATAATGGTCCTCACATGAATACATGGCCTGATGGTGGAATGACTTCTTTTCGTTCAGAAAAAAACACCAATTGGGAAGGTGCTTTCAGAGTTCCTTGTATGGTGCGCTGGCCGGGCGTAATCAAACCAGGCCAGATTACTACTGAAATGATGAGCCATAATGATTGTTCCCACTTTAGTTTCAATAGCAGGAGAGCCGGATATTAAAAACAAACTGCTGACAGGTTACAAAGCCAACGGAAATACTTATAAAGTGCACTTAGACGGTTACGATCAATCTGCATTCTTAAAAGGTACAACGCCTAAAAGCGCAAGAACTGATTTTTACTATTCTGATGATGACGGCTTACTTGTAGGTATGCGTCAGGGAGATTACAAATATGTTTTTGCAGAGCAACGTAAAGAGGGAACAATGGGATTGTGGGCAGAACCTTTTACAAAACTGCGTCTTCAAAAAATATTTAATTTATATCAGGATCCTTACGAAAGAGCTGATTTTACCTCTAATACCTATTGGGATTGGATGATGAATCATGTACCAACCGTTTACGGAATGAATGTAGCAGTTATGAAATTTGCAGAAACTTTTAAGGCATATCCACCTCGCTCAATTCCTCCAACTTTTTCTCCTGTAACCATTATGGAAGAAGCATTAGAACAAATCAAACTAGAAAAAGCGATGGATGCGCATAGTGCTGCGAAGAAAAAATAAATAAATTACAGTGGAGCTTGAATTTCCCATAGATCAAGCTCCATTAAATTAAAAATCAATATCATGTACAAAAAAATATATCTACTTCCATTATTTTTATTGCTGTTGGTTTCCTGTAAAAAAAATGAAGCAACCGCTACTGTAAATCCTAAAGACAGTACAGCTTCTATTGCTTACAGTGATAATCCGCTGCCAAGCTGGAATGAGGGTAAATTAAAAAATGACATCATTGCGTATGTAAAAAAAGTCACTACAAAAGGAACGCCGGATTTTATTCCGGTCAATGACAGAATTGCCACTTTTGATAATGATGGAACACTTTGGGCCGAAAAACCGCTGCCTCAGGAATTGTTTGCTTTTTACCGAGTGAAGAAAATGATTGAGGCAAATCCTGCTTTGGCACAAAAACAACCGTTTAAAGCTGTTGTAGAAAAAGACAAAACTTTCTTTGAAAAAGGCGGTGAAAAAGCTTTAATAGAATTAGTTGCTGCTACACATACCGGCCTGACCGAAGATGAGTTTGAAATTTCAGCTAAAGATTTTTATGCAACAGCAAAATATCCGGGAAAAAATGTTTCCTTAAAACAAATCAGATATCAGCCTCAATTAGAGTTGCTGAAGTATCTCCGTGCAAACGGTTTTAAAACATTTATTGTAACAGGAGGAACGGTTGAATTTGTCCGTGCAATATCTCAGGATTTTTACGGAGTTCCAAAAAGTCAGGTAATTGGAACTTCTTTTAAGTATGCATTTGATGATGCGACTAATAGCATTAAAAGAGAACCGGCTTTAAATCATTTTAATGATAAAGGAGGTAAACCTGTCGCCATACAATTACATATTGGCCAGCGCCCCGTTTTTGCCTGTGGCAACGAAGGCGGAGCCGGTGATATTGCCATGTTACAGTATTCACAGGGGAATACACATCCCTCCTTTCAATTATTGGTGAATCATAACGATTCTATCAGAGAATACAGTTATCAGGAAAAAGATAATCTGTCATTAAATACAGCAGCAAAAAACAAATGGCATGTAGTAAGTATAAAAGACGATTGGAAAAAAGTCTTTGCAGATCAATAATTTTGAATTTAGTTCGAAACTGAAAATGAAACGACTTTTTAAAGTTGAAAAGTGGTTTCATTTCAGTTTTTAAAATGATAAAAACTTTAAACAGATAATTATGAAAACCTCAAAACCGAAATTCTCTATTAAATTCATTTTCAATTCTGCTTTTTTGCTTTTAAGTTTTGTAGGTTTTTCTCAAGAACCAAAACCAGGAGCCAGCGCTCAGGAACTGGCAGATAAATTGGCGAATCCGGTGGCGAGTTTAATTAGTGTACCGCTGCAAAATAATATTAATTATGGCATTGGCCCTTTTAACGGATCAAAATATACTGTAAACATACAGCCCATTATTCCTTTTAAGTTAACTGAAAATCTCAATTTAATTACCCGTTATATTCTTCCGGTTGTAGATCAAAGAGATATTACAGGCGAAAATACGCATCAGTTTGGATTAAGTGACGCAACTGTTACAGCGTTTTTTGCGCCTAAAACAAAAGGACTTATTCTAGGATTCGGACCCGCATTTATAGTTCCAACAGCTACAGATAATTTTTTGGGAACAGAAAAATTTGGGGTTGGACCGAGTGCATTAGTGATGCATCAGGGAAAAGGACTTTCGGTTGGTTTTATTGCCAATCAAATATGGTCGATTGCGGGGAATGAAGACCGGGCAGATGTGAATCAGTTTTACACCCAGATATTCATGTCACATAGTTTTAAAAGCGGTGCAAGTTTAGGTTTAAGTTCAGAAATCACTCAAAACTGGGAAGGTAATACGACTTTAATTACCCTAAGTCCAAGTATCAGTGCGGTTACAAAATTAGGAGATCAGGTCGTTCAGTTTGCGATTATGCCCATTATACCTGTCGTTGGCCCGGATGAAATAAAACCGGACTGGGGATTAAGAGCCGTGCTGGCTTTTGTTTTTCCGGGTTCGTAAGATCATTTTAAATGCTTTTTTATGACGGAAAAATCCACAGATGACAGCAAGAATTTATTTGATCCGGTAGCATCAAAAGCGGCTCGTTTTGAAAAAGGTGCTGCTATGAGAAAAATGACGCCCCGATCAGCCCACAGTGAATGGAATCCGTCTGAGAATCGTGAAGATCCCGTAGAAATATTAATAAAAACAAGTATTGGCAGAATCGAAAGCTTATTGCCTATTCGATACAGTCGAATGATGGAATCACCATTTTCCTTTTTTAGGGGAGCAGCCGCAATAATGGCTGCTGACCTGGTTCATACTCCAAATACAGGAATCGAACTTCAGCTTTGCGGAGATTGTCATTTGATGAATTTTGGAGGATTTGCAACTCCTGAGCGTAAAATGGTTTTTGACATTAATGATTTTGATGAAACATTTCCCGGGCCTTGGGAATGGGATGTAAAAAGGCTTGCGGCAAGTTTTGTAATTGCCGGAAGATGGAGAAAATTTCCAGATAAAGCCTGCGAGGAATTTGCGTGGAATGTAGCAGACAGTTACAAACGACATATGTTAGAATACAGTCAGCTTTCGGCACTTCAAATTTGGTATGCTGATATTGATTTGGCTGAACTTATTAAAAGAGGAGAAGATGATGAAATAAAATCATTTCAACAAAAGCGAATTAAAAAAGCGGCTGAATATGTGGCACACGAAAAAGAATTTGCAAAATTAACGTATCTGGAAGGTTCGAGAGCCAAAATAAAAGACGATCCTCCTTTGATTTTTCATCCAACCGGAGAAGAAGAAAAACGACTTTTAAAAGATGTTGAAATTGTACATGCAAGATATCTCGAAACGTTGTCTGATGAAAAAAAAGTGCTTTTAAGCCGATACAAATTGCATGATCTGGCAATAAAAGTAGTAGGTGTAGGAAGCGTAGGAACACATTGCGGTATAAGTTTATTGATGTCAGCCACCGGCGAACCTATTTTTTTACAATTTAAAGAAGCACGAAAAAGCGTTCTGGAAGATTATGTAAAGACCAAAAGCAAATACAATCATCAGGGAGAACGAATTGTGCGGGGGCAAAAATTGATGCAATCCGCTTCGGATATATTTTTAGGATGGACGAATGACAGTGACAATAAGTTTTTTTATGTCCGCCAGCTTCGGGATGCCAAAGTAAAACCTGTTCTCGAAATTATGAAAGCTAAAAACATGGAAGATTATGCAAAAGCCTGTGGATGGGCATTAGCAAGAGCACATGCACGTTCCGGAGATCCGTCGATATTGTCCGGATACATAGGTAAAAGCGATGAATTTGCTAATGCAATTGCTCAATTTTCTGTTTTATATGCTGATCAAAATGAGTCAGATTATGATAAAATGATCACAGCTATAAAAAAAGGCCAGCTGCCTATTTCGACCGAAATATAAATCCAAAACAACAATATTAGGTAAGATAAATAAAATATTTTCAATTTTATATGTAAGAAATTTACACTTCTATAAAATAATTAAATAAAATAAATTATCTTTGAGTGATGTGTAATAATTTGTTTTGTAGATACTTAGCAAATTTTATGTCAATTTTTTCGTTCATTCAGGATTTAAGCATGATTTTTAAAAATTTAAAGAAAAAATTTAATCATTAATTTAAATGTTACAAAATGAATATTACAAGCAAAAACCTTCGAGCAGTCTCAATGATGGTATTTTTATTGGGATTTATTTACAGCTGTTCCCCAACTGTAAATGTTACAACAGATTATGACCATTCTGCCAGTTTCAGCCAGTTTAAAACATTTGCTGTTTATGATTTAAAAGCACAGCAAGGCCAGGTAAATCAATTAAATATTGACCGTGTTACAAATGCAATTCGTGCTGAAATGCTTGCTAAAGGCTTTACAGAATCAACTACAAATCCTGATTTGAAAGTAAACGCCGTTTCCATCTTAAAAAACAAACAATCTGTAACAGCCGATTCTAATTTTTATGGATATGGCGGTATGTATCGTCCTTACGGATATTGGGGTGGCGGAGCTATGATGGGCGGCGCGACAACAACGTTCAACACTTACGATTACGTTGATGGCTCCTTAATAATTGACATTGTATCTACAAAAACGCAAAAGCTGCTTTGGCAAGGCATTGGGAATGCACAAATTGATAATAAACTAGACCAATCCGGAAGAATTTATAGCGAATGCTATCAAAAAAATATTGGCAGGATTTCCTCCCGGTGCAGAAAAAAAATAAATTAAAATTTTTGGTTCAAGATGCTATACTTATTGGTAAAACAGGATAAGTATAGCAGTTTTAACGACCTGTAGATCCCCATCGATTTCGGTATTTATTTCTTTTCGCAGAGAAATATAGTAAATAACCTAGCTTTAAAAACCATGATCGATATAGTACTTTCACTCTTCTTTTTTATTGCAACACTTGTTGGTTTTGCAACATCTTTTTTGGTTCTTTTTTCAAAAAAAAACTATTCAAAAAGTTTTTTTCTGGGGCTATTTTTATTTAGTCTGGCAGTGGTAAGCATTTATAATTTTTATTTATCAGCAAATACCTTAAAAGATTTTCCTGATTTATTTATGATCACAAAATCATTCATTTTTTTAGTAGCTCCAAGTGCTTTTCTATACGTTAGAAATGTTTTGTCAGAAGAGAAAATAGCTAAAAAATACGATTATTTGCATTTCGTGCCCTTTGTCATTTATTTTAGTCTGACAGTAATAGTCTGGCTCGGTAATTTTACTGATTTTCAATTTTTCGATTATTTATCTGCTGTCATAAAAAATCCATTTTCGATGTTAAGCCTAACAGGCTGGCTGTTATATGCATTTTGCCAAACCATAATGATATTAAATTATGATATAAAAAAATGCAAAGGAAATCACACGCAGCGATTGAAACTTCTAGGTTGGTTGCGCATTTATAATCTGGTAGTATTGTTTTTATTTTCAGCGCTTTTTGTACATCATTTTCTAATCAGCAACAGAAATAGTATCGATTTCTCCTGTTATATTTTAATTTCTTCCGTATTAATTTTTACGGTAACATGGCTTTATTTTAAACCTCAAATTTTTTATGATTTTGCCTTGAATGATGATTCATCAGAAATTAGAACAGACAACGAAACAGAGCTAAAAACAAACGAAAGCAAAACTAATTTGCCTGCAGTTAAAGAAATAATATTCGACAAAAAAGAAGAATACCTGCTAAGACTCGAAGATGTATTTACTACCAAAGAACTGTTTTTGAAAAAAGATTTTGTGATTCGGGATTTAGCAGAAGAAACAGGAATATCTGTTCATCATCTTTCCAATTTAATAAATTCAGAATTCAGCCTTCATTTTCAGGATTACGTAAACTTAAAAAGGATAGAATATTTTAAAGAAAAAATAAACGACCCTAAGTGGAAAGATTTATCTCTGGAGGGCATGGCCTGGGGATCCGGATTTAAATCGCGAACCACCTGTTTTAGAGCTTTTATAAAACATACCGGAAAATCACCTTCGGAATATTTTAAAGTGATCAAAATTAATTCAGAAGAAACAAATGCTTTTGTTTAAGATAAACAGCAATTAAAGCATCTGCAGACACTATTTTTTAAAATGGATTATGAAAACGAAATGTATAATACCAGAAAATAGAATAAGAGCACTACTAACACTTTTGTTATTTTCAGTTTCTTTTTTTAGTCATGCCCAACTAAAAGGCGGTCATATTTTGGGAGGTCTGGGATTGCAGTCCGGAACACAGGCACCTGCCAATACTCTGAGCGTCTATGTGCCGGGTTATCTTTATGATGCTTGTTCTTTGCGCGATGGCAACGGAGATAAATCTATTGCAAATCCGGATATCAGCATGTTTATTACTGGCGTTGGCGCGAATTATGTAAGCGATTTTAAAATTTTGGGTGCCAATTACGGAGCAACACTTTTATTGGCTTTTGCCTCAAATACCATTCAGGGAAACAGCGTTGATACTAAAAATTCACTGGCTTTTACCGATGTTTTTTTACAGCCGGTTCAATTGGGCTGGCACAACAAAAGAGCCGATTTTCTTTTTAGTTACACCTTATACCTGCCAACCGGAAGATTCACTGCCGGAGCATCAGACAATGCAGGTTTAGGAATGTTTATGAATGAATTTTCAGCAGGAACAACTTTGTTTTTTAATGATAAAAAAACAACTCATTTTTCGTTTTTGGCAGCATACGAAATCAATAGCAAAAAGAAAGATACAGATATAAAAACCGGAGATATTTTGAGTGTCGAAGGAGGTTTGGGAAAAACTTTTTATGTGATGAATGGAGAGAAAACAGCACCAAAAGGAATACTGAATGCAGGAGTAATTTATTATCTGCAGGGTAAAATATCAAATGATAAAATTCCGGTTGGTAATTTGGTACTTGAACCCAAAAAAGACAGAATCGCCGGAGTAGGTGCTGAGGTAAATTACTTTCATATAGGTTCTAAAACTTCTGCAGGATTGCGCTGGGTTTCTGAATTTGAAGCCGTAAACCGTTTTCAGGGAAATACCTTCTTCCTTACACTGGCACACGTTTTTAGCCTTGCGAGAGAAATAAAAGAATAACTTTTGAAAATCGAATTCAAAGTTGACTTTTTTTACTGAATAAGATAAATCTTAAATTAGTTTAAATGAGAAATACACCTTCAGATTCTATCGTAAAAAACAGAAAATTTATTCAGAGAATGGTTTTCATTTTTATATTGTGCATTTTTTCATTTCAAAATATACTTGGGCAAAAACCTAATCATATTTCAACTAAAGATTCTCTGGATGGCGCTTTCGATTTAAGCGATTATATCATTTATGCACACGGTTTTATTGTAGTGCCCACGATCATTACAGAACCGGCGCTTGGCGGAATTGGTGGTGCAATCGTTCCCGTTTTTCTCAAAAAACACGAACCGGTTATTGACGAAAACGGAAAAAAGAGATTTATAAACCCGGATATTACGGGTGCAATTGGAATGTATACCGAAAACAAAAGCTTGTTTGTTGGCGCATTCCGTTCCGGAAGTCTGATCAAACCAAAAATATTATATCGCGTTATGGCCGGTTATGGCGATATGAATTTATCCTTTTACAATAATAATTTGCCAAGTGGCAATGATCAGGAATTTAAACTCAATTTTAAATCTACAGCTTTTTATACCCAATGGCTAAAACAATTTCGAAATGCAAAATGGAGCGCCGGGCCGCAATATCTTTTTTTAAATTCTAAAATAAACTTGCCTGATCTGGATCTTCCGCCGCCTTTTGTACAGCCAAAAGATATTAAAAGTACGATTAGCGAATTGGGTGGAGCGATTCAGTTTGACGGTCGCGATAATATATTTACTCCAGATAAAGGAATACGGCTTCAGTCAGATTTTTTCTGGTCAGATAATGCAATAGGAAGCGATTATGATGCCTGGCGCGTTAATTTATCTGCAATAGGTTATCATCCTATAACTAAAAAATTAATTGGCGGACTTAGGGTAGAAGGAGAGCAGGCGTTTGGGAGTCCGCCTTTTTATCTTTTGCCCGGAATTAATTTAAGAGGAGTAGCTGCGGGACGTTATCAGGGAAAAACAAGTATAGTAACCGAAGCCGAATTACGATGGGATGTGTACCGAAGATGGAGCCTTATGGGCTATGGCGGTGTCGCAAGTGCGTTTAACGATTGGGACAAAGCTTTTGCAAAACCCGTAGTTTACAGTTACGGAACCGGTTTCAGGTATTTATTAGCCCGAAAATTCAAACTCAGAATGGGCGTAGATATTGCAAAAGGCCCCGAAGACTGGGCGTATTATATCGTATTTGGAAGTAATTGGATGAGGTAGAATTTCAATTAAAAATTATGAATTAAAAATTAAAAATTCCCGATAATTACTATCGGGAATTTGAGCTGATTTATGTTAATTACTGTAATTCGTGGCTAAAACTTCTTTTTTATTCTTCCAATAGGGTTTAATGATTTTATTTTCTTTTTTACTCAAAGTCAATAATATAACGGCAGCAATAAGACAAAATAATGTCGCCTGAACAGAACCTTCGGGACCAAATTCGCCTCCCGTGATTAATGTTGGGCCTTGTATTTTAGATGCCAATAAACTCGCTGTTTTTTCATTTCCGGAAGTGATCGCACCAAAAATTCCAGACTGCATAAAATTCCACGCAAAATGTATTGCGATCGGAAACCACAAATTTCGGCTGTAAATAAAAGCAGCACCCAATAAAAAACCTGCAATGGTAATACACAATCCGGAAAGTAAAGTACTGTTTGGATTCGCCAAATGCAACGCGCCAAATATAATTCCTGAAATAAGCAATGCGATATAACTTCCCAATTTTTCTTCGATAATTCTAAAGAAAATTCCACGTACTAAAATCTCTTCGATAATGGCAACTGTAAAAGCAATGGTAAGCGGGATTAAAATAAACGAAACCGGATTTACATCAACAATGCTAAAACTTCCATTTAAATAAATCACCAAAACCGTCAGCGATTGCAACACAACACCAATTAAAGTACCGAAGATTAAATTTTGGGCAAGCCTTTTGGCAGAGATCTCGGTTACGGCTCTTTTTTCATAATATTTAAAGAACAAAATATAACTTATAACGGCTAAAGCCGAAACAATAATTCCTTTAATAAGATTTCTGTAATCTCTGTCGAGAGTAGTTAATGCCAATACTTTAGCGACAATTTGCTGTCCGATAACGACAAAAGCCATAAAAGCAATTAAGGCAAGAATGATTTTGGTTACAGGAAAATCGAATATTTTTTGTTTTGTAGTCAGCGCTTCCATTTGATTTGGTTTAAGATTTAATTTAAAACAAATGTATGTTGCTGAAAAACCAAAAAATAGAATGAAATTTGCCTTCCGCTAAAGTTTCTGAAATTGTTTGGGTAAAAATCCCGTTTGGTTTTTAAAAGTTCTGATGAAATGACTCTGATCTGCAAAACCACATTGAAAACCAATTTCAGTCAGATTACTTTGGTTGGATTCTATCAGCGAAAGCGAACGGTTTATTTTGATTCGGCGCATGTATTCCCCTAAAGTACAGCCAAAATATTTCGGAAAATGTTTCGATATCGTAATCGGATTTAAATTTAAAACCTGCGCCAGATCCTTCAAATTCGGATTTTCATTCCAGCAATCGTTCAGTAATTCGTTTAAACTCTTTACCCAAAACGGACTTTTTTCGAACCGTTCTAAATGTGCATTCGTATTCGATAATTGTGCAAACAACATATTAATCGTGTCGCCGGAAAAAGCATCGGCAACCAGACTTTCTTTAAAAATCTTCAGAATTAAAAATTTGGTAAGCGTTGTATTCTGAATCGATTTTTCGATGATCGCTTCGCTAATCTGAAGTTCTTTCAGTAAGTTTTCTTCGATCTCGATATTGATATTTTTAGAAGGAAAAAGCGTGTCGTGATTGAGATGCAATTCATCGCTATGATAAAACAGTAACGAACCCGGACCCACAACTTCGCTGAAGTTTTTTCGTTTCTCAGAAGTTCCGCCTCTCAAAAAAAGCGTAATGTGCGCATTATTGTGCGAATGCCAGCCCTCGTAAACCTTATCGTGATACTCCGTTTCGACAACAGCAATTCCCTGCGTATTGTTAAAGCTGTTTTTGGTATTGCCTAAGTATTTCTCTTTTTGAAGTTCGAACATTATCCCTTTTGTTGCATGGCATTTAGACAACCAAAATACTACTAATTTGGCAAACAATGATCAGGATTGAATTTTCGTTACAAATACTAATAAAGTATTGCATAGTTTGTAAGGTTTTATAGATTAATAAAAACATTATGTAGTTATTAACGGCAAAGAGTTAGTTTTTTTATTTATTATTTAATTGATTTGTAACAAAAATAAATGAAGGCTACTAATTAGTAACTATTTAAATCATTGATTATGTATAAAATTACGATGAAATCAGTTTTCGTTGCATCTGCTTTTTTGTTGGGTGTCAGCGGCTGTTTCGCACAGGACATTTTAGTGAATTCGCTAAAACTGAATGCAAGTGATAAAAGTAAAGAGAACTTTAAATTCACAGAACAAATTAACCTTGGAACCACTTCGGTAAAAACACAAGGTTCTTCGGGAACATGCTGGAGTTATGCTACAAACTCATTTTTAGAGTCAGAAATGATTCGTTTAGGAAAACAGCCTGTAGAATTGTCTCAAATTTACTCTGCCAGAAACGTTTATGTAGAAAAAGGAATTAATTACGTGCGTATGCATGGTGCAGTTACTTTAGGTGAGGGAGGCGCGCTGCATGACGTAACGAATATGTATAAAAAATACGGAGCGGTTCCGAGAGAAGTTTACACAGGATTAAACTACGGAACAGATAAAAATAAATTTGGAGAAATGGCTGCGCTTATCGAAGGTGTTTTAGCAGCTGTAGTGAAAAACCCAAATGGAGAGTTAACACCAAACTGGCAAAAGGCGTATACTGCCGTTATCGATTCGTATTTAGGAAAAGTGCCGGAAAACTTTACTTACAAAGGAAAAAATTATACGCCACAATCGTTTGCAAAAGAAGTAGTAGGAATTAATCCTGACGATTATATCGAAATGTCATCGTTTACAACTGCGCCCTATTACCAAAAAACAACGATGATGGTACCGGACAACTGGTCGTTTGATCAGGTTTACAACGTAAAAGTAAACGACATGACGGATGTTATTGACAATGCTTTGAAAAAAGGATACACAGTAGCGTGGGCAACAGACGTAAGCGAGAAAAGCTTTAGCTGGAAAAACGGTGTGGCTTACGTTCCGACAAAAAAATTCGACGACATGACGGCTGAAGAAAAAGCAGACATGTTTAACGGACCAAAACCGGAACCTGAAATTACTCCTGAAATGCGTCAGGCTGCGTTTGACAATTACACCACTACAGACGACCACGGAATGCATATTATTGGTTTAGCCAAAGACCAAACCGGAAGAGAATATTACATCGTAAAAAATTCATGGGGAGAAACAAACGACTACAAAGGTTTCTTGTTTGTAACTAAGAATTTTGTGAAATATAAAACGACTGCTTTAATGGTGAATAAAGGTGGAATTCCTGTTGAGATTGCTAAGAAGTTGGGGGTTTAAGGATTCTAAGTTTAAAAAAAAGAGCGTCTCAATTTATTTGAGATGCTCTTTTTTTGGACAATATATTAGTAACCATATTTAAAAAACAAGTTTAGGTTACCAATTCTGTAAGTCATTGCTGCTGAGCTTACATTAAATAAATTTGCTAAATTTTTTACTGTTTCATCATTTGAAAGATCAAATTTATTTTTGCGTATTTCTTTGATAATTAAACTTTCAGGCATTAGTATTGCTGCTGCAAAAGCATTTGCTTCTTGCTCAATTGTAATTTCTCCAGTAGATGAATTTTTATTTCGATATAGAGCAGAAAAGCCTTTGTCTATAAAAAGTTCTTTATTGCTTCTATGAAGTTCATAATGACCGTATTCATGTGCAATAGTAAATCGCTGACGTACTAAAGGGTCATAACTATTTACACCGATAACTCCATTTCCTTTATTAATTAATAAGACTCCAGAAACTCCTTCTCCTAGGTCATCAAATTGGATGCTTAAACCTTTTTTTTCTATAATTTTTTCTAAGGGGATAGGTAGTTTTGTGATGTTAAATTCTTCCAAGATATTAATTGTAATCTTTTCAATTCTTTTATTTAACATGTTTAATTGTGTTTAATTTTTGCTTTTTCTATAAAACCTAATATTTTACTTGTGTTTTCTTTATTAGATTTTACTTGGGTAGAGATTTTTTTCTTCCATTCACTAAGAGAAACATCTGAAGCATTAAATTGTGGTAATAATTCCATTACTTCGATGTTTAAAATTTTGGCAATACTCCATAGTAAATGAATTGGAGGGCGTTGTCTTCCTTTTTCAATATTTACAATAGAGGCACGACTAAGATTTAAAAAACTTGCAAAAGCC
Organism: Flavobacterium chryseum; assembly: GCF_004362015.1. GTDB lineage: Bacteria > Bacteroidota > Bacteroidia > Flavobacteriales > Flavobacteriaceae > Flavobacterium. Next base: position 220,187 of record NZ_SNWW01000001.1, on the reverse strand, counting down.
TCTTGTTTAATTTCTGCTTTTAGTCTTTCATCCTTTATCTTGCTTCCTAATTTAATATAGAAAAGTTGTTGTTCGTCTTCTGTCATTATTATGATGGTTATAAGCAAATATAATAAAAAAAATGTAAAGTTTCACAAACTGTTTGTTAAACTTTACATTTTTTTATGTTTGTAATATTGTACAATTGCATTTTATTTAATACCTTTGTATAGTAGTTTATTAAATTAGGGTATTATGTAAATAAAAAAAGTCAGGGATTAGCCTGACTTGTTGAATAATTTTGAAGAAAACAGGAGTCTGCTTAGCTTCTAGTGTTTTTGTACTTGAGACCACAAAAATAACTTCTTCGAAATTATTACACAAGTTTTTAGCGTTAATTTTACTGAAACAACAGCATTAAATAGCTTTGTTTTCCTGTTATGTGTAATTTAAAATTTTAAAATAAGCAATTTACTAGTTTTTAAAAGAATTGAAATTCAATTAATTATCGCTGAAATGATAAGCGATGCAGTATTCTTATTTAAAAAAATTAAAACCCATAATAACATGGAAAATATAAATGGAGCTAAAGACGCTCAAAAATTAAAGCAACCTCTTGAATTTATCATAGAAGGGGAAAAATTTGAAACATTCGACCAATATAAAACTGGTATTGAATTAAAGCAATTAAAAGGGATTCCTTTGGAAACGGAACTGTATCTTTCTATAGCAAAACCGTATAAGGATGAGCTTATAGAAAATGATAAATCTGTAAATCTTGCAAGACCCGATAAAGAATACTTCTTTGTTAAGAAAAAACTACATTTTACAATTAACAAAGAACCATTTGTATGGTATAAGCAGTTTATTAGAGGTATTCAAGTAAGAGAGTTGGGCAAAATTAATCCAGAAGAAGACTTGTATTTGGATTTGCCAGAAGGTTATGAAGATGATTTTATAACTGATGATGAAATTGTGGATTTAGCGAGACAGGGTAAGGAAAGTTTTTTTTCCGTTAAGAAGGATGAGCCACAGTTAGTTCAAATTGAAATCAATACAAAACAATACCAGATTTCAAAAGGTATTCATACTGTGATGGAAATCAAAAAACTAGGCTCGGTTCCGATGGCTCATGAACTTGAACAATTAATTCATGGTAAGTTAACTCCATTAGATGATAATTCTTCTGTATTGATTAAAGGGAGTGAAAAGTTTTTTAGTCACGTAAGAGATGGTTCTTCATCTTAATTTTTCAATCGATGAACTTTACGGAAGATCAGATTTTAGAATTGAAAAGTATAACCCCAGACCTGAGTATGGCTCAGGATGGGGGTTATACCTATATAAGAATTGACAACTTGCAGCTGCCTGATCACTGCAATCCAAATGTTGTCAATGCTTTGTTATGTCCAGCTCAAAAGGATGGATACGAATCAAGTTTATTTTATTCTGCGCAAATTACTGGTTGCCCATCTCGTAATTGGAACAGGGTTAATGTGAGAATTCTTGAAGAAAACTGGTTTGCGATTTCATGGAGGGTAAATCCTGGATTGCGATTATCGGAGATGTTATTGATTCATTTAAGTGCTTTGAGATGAAAAATAAAAAACAAAATATTAAGCTACGTATCCCTAAGCAGCTTCATGAAAAAATGCTTTTAGATTTGAACCGAACTCATCCTTTTGCTTATGAACGAGTTGGGTTTTTATTTACTAAAACTGTTAAATTGTCTGACGGTGTTACACTGATCATAGCGATAGACTATATACCTGTTGATGATAAAGATTATATTGACGATAAGGAAGTTGGCGCAAAAATTAATTCAGATGCAATAAGAACTGCGATGCAAGGTACGCTTGAAAAAGATTGTGGATGCTTTCATGTTCATTTACATGACCATTCTGGAAAACCTTTACCCAGTTTTACAGATTCAAAAAGTTTGCCAGGAATTGTAAATAGTTTTAATAACATTGCTACTAAGCATACCAACGGATTTCTTATTTTGAGTAGGAATGCATTCTATTCAAGTTTAAAAATGGAGTCAATTAGTGTAGTTGGATATCCTTTTATATTACAGTACCCGGGTAAAGGCGGTATCAAAGATTTAATGTTTGATAGACAATCTTTTTTAGGTGTAAACTCGCAATTTTTATTTGAGAATATAAAAGTAGGGATAGTTGGATATGGTGGTGGCGGATCTCATATTGGGCAGCAATTAGCTCATATTGGAGTCAAGAACATAACTATTTTTGATGATGACAAAATTGAAATAACTAATTTAAATCGATTAATTGGAGGTGTTTTTAGTGATGTCAAAAATGCGATATTTAAAATTTATATTGCAAAACGTGTCATCACAAGGATATTTCCAAAAGTAAATTTGACGTTAATTGCTAAAAAATGGCAACTGGATCCGAATGAATTACAAAAATGTGATATCCTTTTTGGCGGTGTAGATTCATATACAGAGAGGCAACAGCTGGAGTCAGAATGTAGGCGCTTTTTAATGCCTCTTATCGATGTAGGAATGGATGTGTATGATACTGATGGTTATTCTATGAGTGGACAGGTTATATTATCTATGCCGGGATTACCTTGTATGAGTTGTTATGGTTTCTTGACTGAAGAGAAGTTAGCAAAAGAAGCTGCTAAATATGGAAATGCTGGAGGTAGGCCGCAGGTGGTTTGGCCAAATGGTGTTTTGGCTTCAACAGCAGTTGGTGTTTTTGTGGATTTGGTAACTGGATGGACGAGAAGTAATGAAGGCGTTTATCTTTCTTATGATGGGAATAGTGGTAAGATTATAGATCATGTACGAAAGCAGTTTGCTACTGAAAAATGTAATCATTTTCGAATTGAAAATGCTGGAAAACCAAATTATACAAAAATATAAATTACTAGAACTCTTGTAATGGGTATTTTGGAATATCTGATATGAATTAAATGTGGAAACTAGTTTAATTTGAGAAGATATATTTTATAAAAGTGCAAAAAAAAAAGACCATCATTTTCATGATAGTCTTTTTGTAAAGCTCCCTCTCTTGGGCTCGAACCAAGGACCCTCTGATTAACAGTCAGATGCTCTAACCAACTGAGCTAAGAAGGAATCACCTTAAAGGTAAATATGTTTGCTAAAAAAAGTTGCTCCCCCTCTTGGGCTCGAACCAAGGACCCTCTGATTAACAGTCAGATGCTCTAACCAACTGAGCTAAGGAGGAAGTTGTTGCTCTTTTTAGCGAGTGCAAATATAGTTGATTTTTTAATTTCCCAAAAATATTTTCACACTTTTTATAAATTATTTTTACCTGCCTACAATTGCTTTGTAGATATCGTTTCCGTTAGCAAACAAAAGCAATGTGATAAGTAGAACGAAACCAACCATTTGTGCATTCTCTAAGAATTTATCACTTGGTTTACGGCCACTAATTATTTCGTATAATAAAAACATAACATGACCACCATCAAGCGCCGGAATTGGCAATAAATTCATAACGCCAAGCATAATCGACAATAAAGCCGTGATCGACCAGAACGTTTCCCAGCTCCAGGTATTCGGGAAAATGTTAAAAATCGCCGCAAAACCACCTACTTGTTTGTACGCTTTTGTTTCCGGGTTAAAAATCATTTTCAATTGTTTTCCGTAACCTACCAATTGGTCTTTCCCTTTTTCTAATCCAACCGGAATAGATTCGAAGAAACTGTATTCTTTCGTGCTTATTTTATAGTATCCCAGTTTGTCTAAAGATTTAATATCTAAACCTCCAACAACAACACCCAATTTAGCGTCTTTAGAAACGCTTAAAGTAACCGGAGTTTCTTTTAAATCACGCAACACAACTGCAGGAATTGTTTTGCCTTTATTAGCCTCAAAAATCACTTTAGCTTCATCAAAGTATTTTATTTTCTGACCATTCAGGCTTACAATTAAATCTTTTGGTTTCAGAGCCGTATTTTTTGAGTCATCAGCAACTTTACCCACAACAAAAGGCATTCTGATACCTACAAGCAATCCTTTTTCATGTTTCGATAACTGGTCAACAAAATCATTCGGAATATTGATGGTTTGTTGTTGTCCGTTTCTTTCAATTAAAACATGTTTAGACATGATCACATTCATGTTCATATCATTGTCGAAATTCTCTACTTTTTTACCGTCAATAGAAACAATTTTATCACCAGTTCTAAAACCGGCTTTAATCATCGCAGGATTTTCGATATAAACACCGTCTTTCAAATCAGAATTGGCAACATAAGTATCACCGTAAGCAAACGCCATTCCGATATAAATAATAAACGCCAGAATAAAGTTTACCGTAACTCCGCCCAACATGATAATTAAACGCTGCCATGCCGGTTTCGAACGAAATTCCCAAGGCTGAGGTGGCAAAGCCATTTGTTCCTTGTCCATACTTTCGTCGATCATTCCGGAAATTTTTACATAACCACCCAAAGGCAGCCATCCAATTCCGTATTCTGTTTCACCGATTTTCTTTTTTAATAGAGAATATTTAACATCAAAAAACAAGTAAAATTTTTCGACTCTGGTTTTAAATAATTTAGCAGGAATAAAATGTCCTAATTCGTGAAGAATAATAAGTAAAGATAAACTCAATAGAAATTGAGAGAGTTTGATAACTATATCCATTTTGTATTTTTAGTTCGTAATTTAACGCACAAAAGTAACGTTTCTATTTTAATTTGATAGTGCAAGATAATACTTAAGGTTTTAAATGTTTGTTAATTAATAAACATTTAGATTTTTACTTTTAACAAGATGCCTTAACTTTACTTTTTAAACGCTACCGTACTCAATAGGTAGCTTAAACCTACTTAACGTTACATTTATGGCTTCATTATTATTTTCTCCACTTACTATAAAAAAAATTACCTTAAAAAACAGGATCGTTATTTCGCCCATGTGTCAATATTCTGCCGTTGACGGATTTGCAAACGACTGGCATTTGGTTCATTTAGGAAGCCGTGCAAGTGGAGGCGCCGGATTAATTATTCAGGAAGCCACAGCCGTTTCTCCCGAAGCCAGAATTTCTCCTTCAGATCTTGGAATCTGGAAAGACGAACATATAGAAAAACTAAAACAGATCAACGAATTTATCGTTTCTCAAAACTCCATTCCCGGAATTCAGTTGGCGCACGCCGGCCGAAAAGCAAGTGTTTCAATTCCGTGGGAAGGCAATAAAAAATTAGATTTCGCTCAGGGCGGATGGCAAACCGTTTCGGCAAGTGCTATTCCGTATCATGATAACGAACCATTTCTTCCAACAGCTTTAGACAAAAACGGAATTCAAAAAGTAGTTTCAGATTTTAAAACAGCTACAAAAAGGGTCGTTCAGGCCGGATATAAAGTTGTCGAAATTCATGGAGCACACGGCTATTTGTTGCACCAGTTTTTATCGCCTTTAACGAATGTAAGAACCGATGAATACGGCGGAAGTTTCGAAAACAGAATCCGTTTTACCTTAGAAATTGTAGAAGCAGTTCAGTCAGAATGGCCTTCGGATTTACCTTTAATCGTTAGGATTTCAGCAACCGATTGGGCAGAAGGCGGATGGAATCCGGAAGAATCTGTAAAACTTTCAGCTATCTTAAAAGAAAAAGGAGTTGACTTAATCGACGTTTCATCCGGCGGATTAGTTTCACATCAAAAAATAGAATTAAAACCAGGTTATCAGGTTCCGTTTGCGGAGAAAGTCAAAAAAGAAGCTTCGGTTTTAACAGGCGCAGTTGGTCTAATTACAGAAGCCAAACAAGCCGAAGAAATTTTAGAAAAAGGTCAGGCCGATTTAATTTTGTTCGCCAGAGAATCTCTAAGAAACCCGAATTTGCCTTTAGATTTCGCCAAAGAATTAAACGACGAGATTGAATGGCCAAAACAATACGAACGCGCTAAGAATTAATAAAAATAAAACATAAGTTTTTTAATTTGAACCATTAAGAGATTAAGAAAAATTAAGTTTAACAGCTTAATCTCTTAATGGTGAAAAAATAAAATCTTTATTAAAAAGAACATCTATGCAAAAAATAAAAACAGCATTATTATCATACGGAATGTCGGGCAAAGTTTTTCACGCTCCATTTTTAGACCTTCACGAAGGATTTGAATTATTAGGTTCTTGGGAAAGAAGCAAAAAACTCATTCAGGAAGATTATCCAGCCGTAAAAAGTTATGCTACAATCGACGAATTATTAGCAGACGATGTCGATTTGGTAATCGTAAATACGCCTGTAGGAACGCATTACGAATACGCGAAAAAAGTGCTTTTAGCCGGAAAACATGCCGTTGTAGAAAAAGCTTTTACCACAACTGTTTCCGAAGCCGAAGAATTAGCTAAAATCGCCAAAGAAAAAGGATTAAAATTAGCCGTTTTCCAAAACAGAAGATGGGACAGCGATTTTAAAACCGTTCAGAAAATAATCGAAGAAGGAACACTAGGAGATTTGGTCGAAGCCGAATTTCATTTCGACAGATACAATCCGCTATTGAGTCCAAAAGCGCATAAAGAAACCGTAAACGATGGCGCCGGAATCCTAAAAGATTTAGGGCCGCATTTAATCGATCAGGTCATTTGTTTGTTTGGTTCTCCAAAATCTGTTTTTGCAGATATCCGTTTCACCAGAGAAAATTCATTAGTCGATGACTGGATCGATTTATTGTTAATTTACGAAGATTTCAGAGTACGATTAAAAGCTGGTTTTTTTGTTAGAGAAGCAAATCCGGCATATACCATTCACGGTAAAAAAGGATCATTCTTAAAACCGCGCGGTGACGTTCAGGAAGACGAATTAAAACTCGGAAAAAAACCAAACCTAGAATCCTGGGGATCAGAATCGGAAGATTTAAAAGGACTTTTGCACACAGAAGTCGGCGGAAAAATTATTCGCGAAAAAGTACCAACGCTTCAGGGAAATTACTTTTCGTTTTTTGATGGCGTTTATGATTCAATTGCAAACGATAAACCAGAACCTGTAACGGCTCAGGATGGTGTAAAAGTAATGCAGGTTATTGAAGCTGCCATTGCGAGTAATGCACAACGAAAAGCGATTGAGTTATAGAATTTTATCACAGATTAAAAGTATTTTTCAAAAGAAAAGGTTGCCACGAATTGCACTAATTTTCACGAATAAAATTAAGTTCAAACGGAATAAAATCAGCGAAAATTAGTGCAATTCGTGGGCAAAAAAAATAATGTAGTGCACCTCCCGAGAGAACCTTTGTCCCTTAGTCTCTCAGAACCTTAGTACCTTAAAAAAACAATTTATAAACAATAACGTTATAAATTCGGGAACTGGTAGAGTTGTGTACGCTATAAAGTAGCTTTTTAGTACTTTTATAGACCAATTTAAAATGCATTTATTTTGATAGACTTCAATCCATTATCACTTTTTCAAACCAAAGGAAAAATCAAGAAAGTTTTTAGAGAGGCAAAAGCTTCTTATTTAAACCGGATTCGTATTGCGGTGGGAATGTTTTATTTTGGAATGGGTCTAAGTTTTGCAACCTGGGCAAGTAGAATTCCGGATATCAAAACCGCTCTTCATTTAACCGAAGGCGATTTGGGTTCTATACTTTTTGCACTTCCAATGGGGCAATTAATTATCATGCCTTTTTCAGGAAAAATGGTTACCAAATTCGGAAGTCACCGCATATTGGTTTTCTCTTTAATAATGTATGTTTTATGTTTAGCTAATTTAGGTTTGGCCACAACCGCTTTGCAATTGTCTTTAGGACTTTTCATGTTTGGTTTGTTCGGAAACTTAGCCAATATTGCCGTAAATACACAAGGCGTTTATACCGAAGTTTTATTCAAAAAAACAATCATGTCATCTTTTCACGGCATGTGGAGTTTTGCCGGATTTACGGGTGCTTTGGTTGGTTTAGGAATGTTAACTTTAAAACTGAGTCCATTACATCATTTTCTAATTGTTGGTGCAATAGTAATAGTAATGGTTGTTTTTAATTTTAAATTTTTGGTCAGAGCCAAAGAAAAAATGAAACACAAAACATCAGAAAAGAAAAAACTATTTGTAAAACCAGACAGTGCTTTACTTTGGCTTGGAATAATTGGTTTTTGCAGTATGGCTAGCGAAGGTGTTATGTTCGACTGGAGCGGTGTTTACTTTAAAGATATCGTGAAGGCACCGGGAGCATTAGTTATTTTGGGCTATACTTCGTTTATGATTACAATGGCCAGCGGACGCTTTTTAGGCGACGGATTAATCAATAAATTTGGTCGTGAACGTGTCATGCAAATAAGCGGAGTTCTGATTTCTGGCGGACTTTTTACCGCTGTTTTTCTTCCTTATATTATTCCGTGTACCATTGCTTTCATGGCCGTAGGTTTAGGCGTTGCCACAATTGTTCCTACCGTTTATAGTATGGCCGGAAAAAACCCGACAGTTCCGCCCGGAGAAGCTTTAACCATTGTTTCGAGTGTTAGTTTTCTCGGTTTCTTAATGGGGCCGCCGGTAATTGGACATATTGCCGAAAATTTCGGACTTCAATTCTCTTTTGCTTTTATCGGAATCTTTGGCGTTCTGATTGCTTTTATGGTTTCTAAAATTAGAACAGCCGCTTAAAATTTATTGTTCACAGTTTGAGCATATTAAATAAATTCATGAAAAATTTTATCTTTTCTATTTAAAATTTGTAAGAATTTATTTCTTTTAATACTGATTTTATATATACATTTGAACTTCGGGTTGCTTGTCTTACGAACACGACTCTTTTCCAAAAACCAATTTTATCTTTTGAATAAGGATTAATTTCCGAAAATAATTTTCAAAGTAAATTGGAATTTTTAATGGTAAAAAAATACGCAGTCTTTTTTATTTTATGGTCTTTTAGTTTTGCTTTTGCGCAGGAAACAATTTTTAGAGGAGTTGTTGTTGATGCCAAAACACAAAATCCTCTTGAGAATGTTGTAGTAAGTATTCAGAATTCTTCTATAACAAAACTTACCTCTAAAAGCGGCAAATTTGAATTTCATTCTCCGATAGAAGGAGAACAATTGCTTTTGATTCACAGTCAGGGCTGTAAAGATTTGATGCTGAAAATTCATTCTAATTTTGGTCAAATTGTATATCTCGGAATATTACAATTAGAAGATATTTATTCAGATGAAATTCCTGCAGCTTTAATTACTTTATTAGACAACGATTTATCTGATGATAATAGTTCGTCTGAAATGACTTCCGGTCTTTTGCAATCTTCCAAAGATGCTTTTATGCAAGCCGCTGCATTCAGTTGGGGTCAGGCGCGATTTAGAGTTCGCGGTTTAGACAGTGAAAACGGAACGATGATGCTCAACGGCATGGTCATGAACAAAATTTATGACGGAAGGCCGCAATGGAATAATTGGGGCGGATTGAATAATGTACTTCGGAATCAGGAATTCTCGGTTGGCGCTGCACCTTCAAACTATACTTTTGGAGGCGTTTTAGGAACACAGCAAATCTTTACCAGAGCTTCGATGTACAGAAAAGGCGTACAGCTAACTTTTTCAGGAAGTAACACAACATACAATTGGCGCGCTATTGGTACATACGCTTCCGGAATGGATAATTCGGGTTGGGCGTATGCTATTTCTGCAGGAAAACGATGGTCAGATGAAGGTTATTTTGAAGGAACAAATTTTAATGCGGACTCTTTTTTTATTAGTGTAGAAAAGAAATTAAACAACAGAAATTCACTCAATTTTACAGGATTTTACACGCCCAATTCCCGTGGGAAAATTCAGCCAACACAAATGAAGTAACACAATTAACTAACGAAAGATACAATTCGTATTGGGGTTTTCAAAATGGAGAAAAACGAAATGCGAGAGTAAAAACGGTTGAAGAACCTTTATTGATGTTGAATCATTATTTTAAAATTAATGAAACAACCAATCTTAATTCCGGCGTTATGTACCAGTTCGGAAAAGTTGGAAACAGCAATATAGATTATCAAAATGCAAATAGTCCGGATCCTGTTTATTATCGCAAAATGCCGAGTTATTTCAGCTCACTTTATGCAAAAGATAAGGGAGAATTTTCAGGAGACTTTACACCGGATTATGAAAATGCAGCAAAAAGTAAAGCCCTGTTTCTTGAAAATTCCCAAATTGATTGGGCAGCGATGTATCAAACCAATCAAAAACAAATAACAAATCCTGATGGAACGACGCATTATGAACCTTTGCAAAGCCATTATGTTGTTTATGAAGACCGAACCGATGATAAAACATTTTCGGCCAACTCAAACTTAAATTCGCAGGTTGCACCGAACATCTTTTTTGACGGAGGAATTACATATACAAACCTAAAATCGCATAATTTTCAAAATCTTTTAGATCTACTGGGCGGTTTATATTTTCTGGATATTGATACTTTTTACAAAGGAGATCAATCACAATCAGATTTACAAAATCCAAACCGACAAGTCAAAAAAGGCGATACTTATGGTTATAATTATAATTTGCTCGCCAACACAATCGATGTTTTTACACAATTCAGATTCTCTTATAATAAAGTAGATTTTTATTTGGCGCAATCTTATTCCGCAGCAGATTATCAAAGAGACGGATTATATCAAAACGGAATTTATGCCACAAATTCTCTCGGCAAAAGCGATAAAGCAAATTTCGAAAATTTTGGTTTTAAAGGCGGATTCACCTGTAAAATTTCAGGAAAACAATCCCTCTTTTTTAATGCAGCACATTTAACAAGAGCACCTTCTCTTCGAAATACATTTTCAAATTCAAGATTAAACAATTCAATTGTTGACGGACTCGAAAGTGAAAATATTTCAAGTGCCGAAGGTAATTATGTCTATCATTCACCCAAACTTAAATTGCGATTAACCGCTTATTATACCTTAATTAAAAATACCACAAAAACTTCTTTTTTCTATGCCGAAGGAATTTTTGACAACGGCGCAGGTTATGATGCTACAGATGCGTTTGTGAGTCAGACACTGACACATTTAAACAAGAAAAATATTGGCGCTGAATTGAGTTTTGAATATCAAATTTCAGCAACATTAAAAACAACTTTGTCTGCTGCTTACGGAAATTATACATACGATAGCAATCCGGATGTTTCGATAACAAATGATGCAAATGCAGCAAAAGAAAACGCAAAGGCAACTTTTGATTTTGGCAAAGCCTATCTTAAAAATTACAAACAAGCCGGCATGCCGCAACAGGCTTTTTCGTTAGGTTTAGAATACAGAGATCCTAAATTTTGGTGGATTGGTGCCAATATTAATTATTTAACCGAAAATTATATTGACGTCTCTCCTATTGCCAGAACGGCACAGTTTTATATTAATCCGGCCAACAATTTTCCTTTTCCTGAAGCTACAAGCGAGCGTGGAAATGAGTTGCTAAAGCAGGAAAAATTCGATTCCGTAGCATTGCTAAATATTTCAGGAGGTAAATCCTGGCGCGTTTATCGCAAATATGTTGGACTTTTTATGAGTTTAAATAATGTTTTGAATACCACTTATAAAACCGGAGGTTTTGAGCAGGCCCGAAATGCTAATTTTAGAGCACTTAATCAGGATGTTTCAAGCGGAACTCCATCATTTGGACCCAAATATTATTACGGTTACGGAAGAACTTATTTCGTAAATCTTACCATTGGTTTATAAAATTAAAACACAAATTGTTATGACAAATAAATTTATCACTTCACTTTTTGCATTTTCTTTATTACTCTTTTTTAGTTGTAATGAAGAAATCCAGGTTCCTAAATTAGAATGTACACAGCCTGATTTAAAAGTAAATAAAACGGTAGAAAAAGTTCATGAACTTTCCGGCAATGTTGCCAAACAATATGTTTATGATGATATTGTTGAGGCGTATGTAGTTTCGAGTGATGAAGGTGGAAATTTTTTTAAAAGTATTTCATTTCAAACGTTGGCACAAAATGGCATTCCGGCAACGGGCTTTAGTGTTCCTGTCGATGCCTCAAATACCTATATAGATTTTCGTCTGGGAAATAAAGTATATGTGAAATTAAAAAATCAATTTACAGATTTATATTATGGCGGATTACGAATTGGAAGTTTGTATGTGAGCAATGCTGGCGATCCAACAATTGGACGAATCTCACAAAATGAATATAAAAGTGTATTGAATCCGTCATGTACAATAATTAATGAAAATCAATTGGTTAAATCACTTTCGATTGAAGAAGCGTTGAATGACAATATCCTGAATACTTTAATAGAACTGAATGATGTTGAATTTACAGAAGCAGCAATTGGGCGTCATTATTTTGAAGAAACCAATAATGTTGGAGGTTCAACCAATTGGAATTTGCGTGACAAAACCGGCAATCAGATTATTTTCAGGACAAGCGGTTATGCCAAATTTGCCACAAGCGATGTACCCGAAGGAAGCGGAAAAGTTCGGGGAATAGTAACAAAATTTGGATCAGATTATCAGTTAATGGTGAGATGTGAAAAAGATATTGTCATGAACGGAAAAAGAAATGTTCCTTTTTTTGCTGAAGATTTTCAATCCGTAAAAAACAATGTGAACTTTACCTTATTAGGTTGGAGCAACATTGTTGAGAAAGCATCTAAGTTATGGAAAAGTATGGTTTATTCCGGCAACGGATATGCTGAATTTAATACCACAAGCACAACCGCTGCAGAAAATGTTGCATGGCTCGTAACGCCTAAAATTAATTTGACGGGTTATAAAAATGCGATATTGTCTTTTAGAAGTGCACAACATGATTTGAAACTTGATTCACCCTTAAATTCTTTAGAAGTATATATTTCTACAAATTTTGACGGATCAAGTATCACTAAAGCAAAATGGACAAAATTACAGGCTAAATTCCCGTCGTTGACAACGCCAACACGCGAATTTATAAGTTCAGGCGGGATAGATTTATCTGCTTATTCCGGAAATATTAATATTGCATTTAAGTACATCGGTTCCGGGAAGGATAAAACGTTAAATGGCGCTTTTATGGTTGATGATGTTAAGATTTTTGGAGAAAAGTAGGCTGTAGTTTTTTAAAGTCGGAATTAAAGTGCTGATTTTTAGATGATAATTTAATAGTGTGTAAATTTTAAATTACAAACTGTTAAAGTTTGATTGAATTTTGTATTTTGGTCATCCCAAATCGATATAAAAATTATGAAAACCTATTTTATTGCCATCATGATGATGGTTTTTCCATGCTTAATGCAAAGTCAGGATAAACCAGTTCAATTAAAACAGATTAATATTGTAAAAACAAATTACCAGAATTTTAAAGACGGTGAAATTGTAAACAAAACCGTCGTTTTTAAAGATGGAAAAATTCAAACAATAACAACTTCAGATGTTGTACAGCATTTCTTTTATAACCCAAACGGTTTATTAGACATGACCGTTAAAGACAAAGTTGGAAGTGACTGGAAAGAAGTGGTAAACTACACTTACAATGCAGATAACAACATTACAAAATTGGTAAAAAAATATCAGGAAGGTAGTGACTATATCACTAAAACAGTAACTTTTACATATGAAGGTGCAAGAATAAAAGTGATCACTAAAAAAAGTACCAATCACCAAAATATTGTTGAAGATATTGAGTATATAGTAGAGAATGGTATCATCGTAAGACGTACATCTCGTGATAGAAATAAAGCGATCATTGGTAAGATTGAATACTCTTATACAAATGATAACGTAGTAAGACACAGAGGACTTGTTGGTGATAAAATATCTAAAACATTTACTTTTGATGATAAAAAATCGGTAGATCAGTTAATTGTTCAGAACCTTTTTGGTGATAATTATAAAATAATTGTACCGATGATTTCATACCATGAAGACGAATTTGCTTTTGAATCTATTTCGTATAATAACGAAACAAATTTCAGCCCTTCATCTACAGTTTTAGTTGGAATCAGTAAAAAATACAAATACAATAAACTTAACTATCCGATCTCTTGTTCTCAACTTGAAGAAAACGGAATCGTAAAAACAGAAAAGACTTTTATTTACGAGTAATATCAGTTTAAGTTAATTTTTTAAGCCATTTAAAAATCAAGTTTCATTAAGAATAAACGCTTAATAGACTTAATTTCTAAATGGTTTATTCTTTTCAATAATAAGCAAATTCATAAATAGAACTTAAAAACAGAATTCTATAAGGCTTAGTGTCTTACAAATCATTAAATTTGCACCTTATTCAAAGCTATGTTAGAAAAAGAAGTTATAAATTTTGAAAAGACAGCCGTAGTTGGTATTGTAACTCAAAATCAAAGTGAAGAAAAACTAAACGAATATCTTGACGAATTAGAGTTTTTAACTTTCACCGCCGGTGGTGAAGTTGTTAAACGTTTTACGCAAAAAATGGAACGCCCGAATCCGAAAACTTTTGTTGGTACGGGAAAAATAGATGAAATCAATCTTTTTGTAAAAGAAAACGACATATCGACTTTAATTTTCGATGATGAATTATCACCATCACAACAAAAAAATATCTCTAAAATTATAGATTGTAAAATCTTAGACAGAACGAATTTAATTCTGGATATTTTTGCACAAAGAGCCGAGAGTTCTTATGCAAGAACTCAGGTCGAATTGGCGCAATGTATTTATTTATTGCCAAGACTTTCCGGCTTATGGACGCACCTTGAGCGTCAAAAAGGTGGTATTGGTATGCGTGGTCCTGGTGAAACAGAGATCGAAACCGATAGACGTATTGTTCGTGACAGAATTTCGTTGTTGAAGGACAAAATCAAAACAATCGATAAACAAATGGGCGTTCAACGCGGCAATCGCGGTGCAATGGTTCGTGTGGCGCTGGTTGGTTATACCAATGTTGGAAAATCGACTTTGATGAATGCTGTTGGTAAAAGTGATGTTTTTGTTGAGAATAAATTATTCGCAACTTTAGATACAACGGTTCGGAAAGTGGTAATTAAAAACCTGCCATTTTTACTTTCTGATACTGTAGGTTTTATTAGAAAATTGCCAACACAATTGGTAGATTCTTTTAAAAGTACACTTGATGAGGTTCGTGAAGCCGATTTGTTATTGCATATTGTTGATATTTCGCATCCTGATTTTGAAGATCATATTGCATCTGTAAACCAAACGTTGCAGGATATTAAGGCACATGAAAAACCTGTTATTATGGTTTTTAATAAAATTGATGCCTACAAACATCTTACGATTGATGAAGATGATTTAATGACCGAAAAAACACCAAGACATTATACGCTTGAAGAGTGGAAAAGCACTTGGATGCACCGTTTAGGCGAAGATAATGCCTTGTTTATTTCAGCAACCAATAAAGAGAATTTTGAGGAATTTAGAGAAAGAGTTTATGAAGCTGTAAGGCAAATTCACATTACCAGATTCCCATATAATAAATTTTTGTATCCGGATTATAAAGATGCAATCGAGAAAGAAGAAGACGATCAGGAAGATCAGGAATAAATTAATTTACCGCAAAGAGCGCTAAGATTATATTATACTATCTTAAAAAACACAAAGTTCGCAAAGCTAAATTTATATAGCTTTGCGAACTTTGTGTTTTAATACCTAATTTATAAATGTCTTAGCTCTCTGCGGTAAAATATAAAAGGGTTCCAGTTTCAATTTAAAATCCAAAATTGATTCCTAAACCAAAAACTTCTCTGGTTTGTAAACCTTTAAAAGCATTGTCGTCGTAAATTGCCTGAAACGATAAATTGGCCGATAAATATTTGTTTACCTTCATGACAATGTTCAAAGAATAATTGATATCGACATTTTGTGGATCTTCCAGATAATTCGAATATAAGTTTAATGTGTTCTCAGCTATAACATTTGTCATTATGGCCAATTTATAATAAACAGACGTATAGAAACCCAGTTCGTAACGTATGCTTTTGTTGGCATCAACACCAAAATAATCGCCATCAACATAAGGTAAACCTGTTCTTCGATCGATTCCGCTAGTATAGGCACTATCTACAAAAGTGAATTTTGAAGTTAAAGGAGCGAAATTTATTTTAAGATTATCATCTTTTGTCCAATAAATACCGGGACCTGTTGTAAGATATCCAGGAGACATGAATTTGGTGTTTTCAGTTCTGATTTCTTTTCCGTTTTCATCCTGACCATAAATATAACCTGTTGAAAATTGCGTTCTGAAATTTAAGAAATAAGAATAATACCATTGGCCAAAAGCTCTTTTTCCTACTATTGAATTAAATTCAAGACGGTCATCTGTCTTTTTTCCAAAGTCAGCATTTTTAGTTTGTAAAAGTCCGTAGTAAGCTAAAACTTTGTTATCCCAGGTGATATCGTCTTTTTTGTAGTTGAAGTCGTAATTGATTCCCAATGTTCCTGAAAAGCTGTCTTCACCTCCTGCAATCCAGTTATTAAAGCTTGATTGATTTAGTAAAAGAGAAACTGTTCCTTTTGCTTTCCAGCCTTCGCCTTCAATCGTATCGTTTATTATTTTAACCGCTTTTTCAGTATTTTGAATTAATTCTTTTTCGGTATTCTGAGCCTGAACAAAAGTAAAGTTAGTGAGTATAAAAAGTAATAACGTTATCTTTTTCATGGGATTTAGTTTAAGTGTATGTTAACAAATATACTAAAAACCGTTAAAAGGTTTGGATTTATTGGCTTTAAAAAGAGAGTTATTTCTTAGTTTCTTTATATAAAGGAACTGCTGAACAAGCTTCGCCATACATAATACTTCTGGCAAATGGCTGTAAGTAAGTTGTTGCCAAAATGTAAGCGCGCATTGGAACCGGTTTTCTCGAGCAGCCTTTTACAATAACGGGTTTGTTTTTGTATGCTGAATAATCAATCTTACATAAGATTTCTTCGTATAAACTTCCGTCTAAATCTTCCATAGTTCCGTTCACTATTTTTTTTGCAAAAGGAGCCAGTTGAACAGCTACTAAAATAGATGCCCAAGCAGGAACAATAGCGTCTGTACTGCAATTTATTGCCACATATTGATCTTGATATTGTGACCAATCGTGATTTTTTAAGTGTTCTCTAAAGTCTTTTTCTTTTAACAGAAATCCTTCCAAAAGCCATTGCGAAATGTCTAACTGCACTCGCATTCCTTTTGGATAATAATCTTCAAGATCAAAAACTTCTAAAGCGCTGTTGGCAACTTTATTGATGATTTCTTCCATAAATGAAGTCTTAAAGTCTTAAAGTCGAATGTCATAAAGTCTTTACTTTGGGACTTTATGACTTTTAACTTTATGACTGTTTTAAAGCATTCCTAATTCTAATTTTGCTTCTTCGCTCATTAAATCTTTACTCCATGGCGGATCAAAAGTAATTTCTACATCAACATCTTTAATGTTGTCTATTTTCTTCACTTTTTCTTCTACTTCTCGTGGTAAACTCTCCGCAACCGGGCAGTTTGGCGATGTAAGCGTCATTAAGATTTTTACTTCGTAATCTGTGTTAACCATTACGTCGTAAATTAATCCTAACTCATAAATATCTACAGGAATCTCAGGATCGTAAATGCTTTTTAAAACCTTTACGATTGATTCTCCTAATTCGTTTGTGTCTATAATTGTTTCTTCCATTTTATTTTTGTTTTTACCATAAAGATATTAAGGAATTAAGTTTTCTTCTGTATTAAACAGTACGCTTAATTTTCTTATTATTAAGAGAAATTAGCTTAACCTTTATGAAACTTAATATCTTAATGGTTTAATTTTTTTAATTCTTATTTTTTGCATCAAAAGCCAAAGCATACATTTTGATGTTTTTAATCATCGAAACCAAGCCGTTGGCACGTGTTGCTGACAAATGTTCTTTTAAGCCAATTTCGTCTATAAATTGAGTATCAGCGTTTATAATATCTTCTGCTTTTTGATTAGAGAAAGTACGAATCAAAATGGCGATAATTCCTTTGGTTAAAATTGCATCACTATCTGCAGTAAAAACAATTTTGTCATCGTTTTGCTCTCCCTGAAGCCAAACTTTAGACTGGCAGCCTTTGATTAAATTCTCTTCTGTTTTATATTCTTCCTGAATTAACGGAAGACTTTTCCCCAATTCGATGATATATTCGTAGCGTTGCATCCAATCATCAAACATAGAAAATTCATCAATTATTTCGTTTTGAATTTCTTTTATTGTCATAATTATTCTTTCGTAAAATCAACCAACAAATTCACCAATTTTTCGATTTCCTTTGGAGGAAAACCATTGTCGAATCCTGTTGTCTCGTATGTTTTTTGATTTTGAGTTATCTTTAAATTTCCAATTGCAGCACCATCGTAAGTGCGTTTTTCAGTTGGAGCTTTTAAGGTTGCAATTCCGTCTAAATTTACTTTTTCAAATTCAGCTACAATCTGGTTCCATTTTGCCGAATCTATTTTAGTTTCAACAGGCTGTTGATCTCTTCCGTTTGTCACCGAAACAGTTTGATTTTGAACCACAATTTTTTTATAATATCCTCTTGAAAGCGCTGAATATTCAATTTGAGTTGAAGTCATATCTGCTTTTTTTTGGCTTGAACAACCTGTTCCGATACAAATAACTAATAGTAATAAAGATAATATTCTCATAAAGTGTTTTTTTTAGCTTAACATGATTTGTGCCTTTTTAACGGCTTCGACCATTACGTCGATTTCTTCTTTGGTGTTGTAAAATGAAAAGGAAGCGCGAATGGTTCCCGGAATACAGAAAAAGTTCATAATAGGTTGCGCACAATGATGGCCTGTACGAACTGCAATTCCTAATTTATCGATAATCGAACCTACATCATAAGGATGGATTCCGTCAATATTAAAGGAAACTACAGATGCTTTTTTTCCGGTTCCGTAAATTTTTAAGCCTTCAATTTCTAATAAACGTTTTGTTGCGTGTTCTAATAGTTGTTCTTCGTATTTCTGAATGTTGTGAAAACCAATAGTATTTAAATAATCGACAGCAGTTCCAAGAACAATTCCGCCGGCGATATTTGGAGTTCCGGCTTCAAATTTATGAGGAAGATCAGCATAAGTTGTTTTCTCAAAAGTAACTTCTTTGATCATTTCTCCACCACCCTGATAAGGAGGTAATTTATTCAGCCATTCTTCTTTTCCATACAAAATTCCAGTTCCGGTTGGACCGCACATTTTATGTCCTGAAAAAGCATAAAAATCGCAATCTAAATCCTGAACATCAGGTTTTAAATGCGGAACTGCCTGAGCGCCGTCTATTAAAACTGCAGCTCCAACAGCGTGCGCTTTATCAATAATATATTTGATCGGATTAATAATTCCGAGCGCATTCGAAATATGATTTACAGTAACAATTTTTGTTTTTTCTGAAAGTAAAGCATCAAAAGCTTCGATAATTAATTCTCCGTTTTCGTCTATCGGAATAACTTTTAAAACTGCTCCCGTTTTTTCGCATAACATTTGCCAAGGCACAATATTACTGTGATGTTCTAAAGAGGAAACAATAATTTCATCACCCGGTTTTAAAATAGAAGCAAAACCGTTGCTCACTAAGTTAATTCCGTGCGTTGTTCCAGAAGTAAAAAGTACTTCGTGAGAGAATTTAGCATTGATATGATGTTGAATTTTTACTCTTGAAATCTCGTAAGCATCAGTAGCTAATTGGCTTAAAGAATGAACGCCACGGTGAATGTTTGCATTTATTTCCTGATAGTATTTTACTTCGGCATCAATCACAATTTGTGGTTTTTGCGAAGTGGCTCCATTATCGAAATATACTAAAGGTTTTCCGTTTACTTTTTGTGAAAGAATTGGAAAATCGGCTCTTATTTTTTGGATATCTAACATGTCTTATTTAGAAAAATTCTATTTACAAAAGTACTAAAACAAAATTGGTTTATCCATGAAAACTATAATTTCCTTTTATGGCGCCATCAAGAGAAGGCTAAATTGATAATTCTCTCATTTTTAATTCTGTTTTATAAATTATCACAATTGTAATTCTAAATTGAGTCATAAATTCGTGAACATAAATTAATTATATTGCAGTAAAAATAGCTGTCGACATTATGAAAAAATTTCTCAAATTACTTGCGCTTCTTTTAATTGTTGCCTTTTTATATTTCGGATTTACTACTTATCCAAAGCTTGATCTGATTTCAGGTTTCTCTGCCAAAAGTATTGCTTCGGGACATTTTATAGATCATCGTTCGAAAGAGTTAATTGAAAAAACAGACAATGATATTAAAATGATCGATCTGGCATCTAACAAAATTGATGATGCTGGGAAATTTGCAACTTCGGCAGTTTACGGATTAAAAGAACGAAAAGCAATTTACAGAGAAGGTTTAGGCGCCGTTTTGATTAATGATGATTTTGATGTTTCAAAACCGTATTTGCTTCCTAAAAGAACAAAAACAGTAAATAATTTGCCGTTTCCTTATGGCAATAACGAACCAAAAGACACACTGTTTGCAAATGTTGATTATACTAAATTAAAAAAAGCAGTCGAAAATGCTTTTGATAAAACGAAGAGAACCCGCGCTGTTGTGGTTTTATATAAAGACAAATTGATAGCAGAAAAATACGATACCGGTTTTAATAAAGACAGTAAAATTTTAGGCTGGTCGATGACAAAAAGTATTACAAGTTCTGCTTTTGGAGTTTTAGCCAAACAAGGAAAAATTGATATTTACAAACCAGCGCCAATTAAAGAATGGCAAAACGATGATCGCAAGATTATCACCATAAACGATTTGCTTCACATGAATTCAGGTTTAGAATGGGAAGAGAATTACAGCACGATTTGCGACGCAACAAAAATGCTTTTCCAGGCTGAAGATATGGGGAAAGTACAAATGGATAAATCAGCGCAATTTAAACCAAATACGCATTGGTATTATTCATCTGGAACCACAAATCTATTATCCAGAATTTTAAGAAACCAGTTTAAAACCCAACAAGAATATCTTGATTTTTGGTACAGCGCCGTAATCGACAAAATCGGAATGAATTCGATGATCGTTGAACAAGATATGTCGGGAACTTTTGTTGGTTCGTCTTACGGTTGGGCAACGCCTCGTGACTGGTCAAAATTTGGATTGTTATATTTAAGAAAAGGAAACTGGAACGGCGAACAAATTCTAGACGAAAGCTGGGTAAAATACACAGCAACCCCAACAAATACTTCTGAAGGAAAATATGGAGCGCAATTCTGGCTAAACGCCGGAGGAAAATTCCCAGATGTTCCGAGAGATATGTTTTATTGCAGTGGTTACCAAGGACAAATGGTGGCGATTATTCCGTCTTTAGATATGGTGATCGTGAGAATGGGAGTGAGAGAAGGTGATAAAAGTTTTGATTTTAATGGGTTTTTGAAGGGGATAATTTCATCAGTAAAAAAATAAAATTAAACTGTAAAGAAGCCATTTAAAAAGCGCAAAGTTCGCAAAGTTTAAAATTAAACCTTGCGAACTTTGCGAAACCTTTGTGTCTTTGCGGTAAAACTAAACTACAAATCAAATCCTAAATTCACGCCCAATTTCATGGCAATGATTTTAGTAATTCTTTGTTTTAGTTCCGGTATTTTAATGCTTTCGATAACGGCATTTGAGAATGCGTACATCAATAAAGCTTTAGCTTCTTTTTTCGGGATTCCACGAGATTGCATGTAGAACATTGCTGTTTCATCTAGTTGTCCAACAGTACAACCGTGAGAACATTTTACGTCATCAGCAAAAATCTCTAATTGTGGTTTTGCATTGATAGTTGCTTTGTCGCTCAATAAAATGTTGTTGCTTTTTTGGAAAGCATTTGTTTTTTGAGCTTCTTTTTCTACCAAAACTTTTCCGTTGAAAACTCCTGTTGAGCGATCAGAGAAAATTCCTTTATAATCCTGAAAACTTTCGCAGTTTGGTGTTGAATGGCTTACTAAAGTATAATGATCAACGTGTTGTTTTTCTCCAATAATGGTGATTCCGTTTAACGTACTTGTCAATCTTTCTCCAAAATGATAAAAGTTCAAATTGTTACGTGTCAGATTTCCTCCAAATGAGAAGGTATGTACATAAACATGACTTTCTTGCTGTTGTGAAACGAAAGTATTGTCTATTAAATTCGCTTCTAAATTATCGTTTTGAATTTTGTAATAGTCAACAATAGCACGTTTTTGAGCAAAAATTTCTGTAACAGAGTTTGTTAAAACAGGATTTTCGTTCAGACTTTGGTGGCGCTCGATAATTTGAACATGTGAATTTTCACCCACTATAATCAAATTTCTTGGCTGCACCATTAAAGCAGCTTTGTTTCCTGTTGAAAAATACATTACTTCAATTGGTTTATCAGCAACTTTTTTCTGCGGAATATTGATGAAAGCTCCTTCACTTGCAAAAGCAGTATTCAACGAAGTCAAACTTTCGTCTTTACTGGCAATTTTATTAAAGTAATTATCAATAACCATTTTATATTTTGGTTTGGTCAATGCCGATGACATCAAACAAACATCGATTCCGTCGTGTGTTGTAGAAGACAAATGCGAGCTAAAAACGCCATCGATAAACACTAATTTATAAGTGTCGATTTCGTGTAAAAAGTATTTTTTTACCTGATTAAATTCAATTGCATTTTCCTGCTTAGGAAAAACCGTAAAGTCATTTTTTAAGATGGCGTTTAGCGATGTATATTTCCAGGCTTCTTCTTTTTTGGTTGGGAAACCTTTATTTTCGAAGTTTTTTAAGGCATTCGTGCGTATGTCATGTAAATCTGAATGTACATCGACACGCTCTTCAAAAGCCATAAAAGACGATACTAATTTTTCTTTTAAATCCATTTTTTTGTTAGTCTTAAAGTCGAAAGTCGAAAGTCGAAAGACTTAAGATTGCCGACTGTTTTTGCCAAAAGATTAAAAATTTTAAGTAATAAAGTTTATTGCTTTATTACTTTCGAGTTTATTACTTTGGGCTCAAATATTTAATGAAACCACTTAATAATTTCGATATTTCTGTTATCGATTCTAAAAGCATTTCAAATTCTTCTTTTATAATGTATTCTAAATCAAATGCTAAATATAATTGAGATCGAACTTCTCCTGCTGATGCTTTGGCGACATATAAAAAGTAAATAAACTCTTTGTCTGTATTTCTCTCAAATCCTTCTGCTATATTTGATGATATAGATAATGATGCTCTTCTAATTTGTCTAACGAAATCAAAGTCTTTTTTAAAATTAGAATTTTCAGTAACAAGGTATATTCTCTTGTTGAATATTCTAGATTTTTGCCAAGAATTAATTTCCTCAAAAGATCTGAATTTACTCATGCTCCACTTTTGACTTTATGACTTTAGACTTTCAGACTGTTTAATTTTCTGCCTTGATCCAGTCGTATCCTTTTTCTTCTAACTCGTAAGCCAATTCTTTTCCGCCAGATTTTACGATTCTACCGTTGTAAAGAACGTGAACGAAATCCGGAACTATATAATCTAACAAACGTTGGTAGTGCGTGATTACGATGATTGCGTTTTTCTCGCTTTTTAATTTGTTAACTCCGTTAGCAACAATTCTTAATGCGTCGATGTCAAGACCAGAATCGGTTTCGTCAAGGATAGCTAATTTTGGCTCTAACATTGCCATTTGAAAAATTTCGTTTCTTTTTTTCTCTCCTCCTGAAAAACCTTCGTTTAAAGAACGAGATAAAAATTTACGGTCAATTTCTAATAATTCAGATTTCTCACGAATTACCTTTAGCATTTCATTCGCAGGCATTTCAGCTTGACCATTCGCTTTACGAGTTTCGTTGATTGCAGTTTTCATGAAGTTTGTTACACTTACTCCAGGAATTTCTACAGGATATTGAAACGAAAGGAAAACTCCTTTATGTGCTCTTTCTTCAGGAGCAAGATCAGCAAGATCTTCTCCGTCAAGGAAAACTTGTCCGTCAGTAACTTCGTAGTTTTCGTTTCCTGCAATAACTGCAGAAAGTGTACTTTTCCCAGAACCGTTTGGTCCCATGATCGCGTGTACTTCGCCAGCTTTAACTTCTATATTAATTCCTTTCAGGATTTCTTTATCACCAATTGCGGCGTGAAGGTTTTTTATTGATAACATTGTTGTTTATTTTATATAAATGTCAATTCTATTTTTGTTGTTTGGTTTAAGATGTTGGCATTAAAATGCGCGTGTCCTAAATATTCCATGCCTAAATAATCGGCTGATCTTTTGAACGGAATGTAAAAACTTTCTTCAATTTCATTGTCGTGTGAATTGGATATCACGCCAATTTTCTTTCCTCTGAGTTTTCGTCCGGTTTCTTTTTCAATCCGAATCAAGTCCGAAATACGATCAAAGAAAACCTTCATTATACCGCTCATATTATACCAGTATACAGGCGTTGCAAAAATTAAAGTATCATAATTTTCAAGTATTCCTTTTATCAAAGGCAAAAAATCATCTTCAATATTTTTGCTTTCGTAATCATAATAAGAGATATTAAAATCACTTAAATTAATTACCTCTATTCCGTGTTCCTTAGAAATTTCATCCACAATTTTTGTTGTGTTTCCGTTTTTTCTGGAAGAACCTAAAATGATTACTTTTTTATTTTCCATTTTCAAATTATCCAACAGATCCTTCCAAAGAAATCTCTAATAATTTTTGCGCTTCAACAGCAAATTCCATCGGAAGTTTGTTTAGTACATCTTTACTGAAACCGTTTACAATTAAGGCAATCGCTTTTTCAGTTGGGATACCTCTTTGGTTGCAATAAAAAACCTGATCTTCTCCAATTTTACTTGTCGTTGCTTCGTGCTCTATTTTAGCCGATGGATTTTTACTTTCGATATAAGGGAAAGTATGCGCTCCGCAATTATTCCCCATTAAAAGAGAGTCACATTGCGAAAAGTTACGTGCATTATCAGCTCTTGGACTGATTTGCACTAATCCACGGTAGCTATTTTGAGATTTACCCGCCGAAATACCTTTAGAAATAATAGTCGATTTAGTGTTTTTACCTAAATGGATCATTTTAGTTCCTGTATCAGCTTGTTGATGATTGTTGGTAACGGCAATAGAATAAAATTCTCCTACCGAATTGTCTCCTTTTAAGATACAAGAAGGATATTTCCAGGTTACAGCAGAACCAGTTTCAACCTGTGTCCATGAAATTTTAGCGTTTGTTTCGCATAAACCTCTTTTAGTTACGAAGTTGTAAACCCCACCTTTTCCTTCTTTGTTTCCAGGGAACCAGTTTTGAACAGTAGAATATTTAATTTCAGCATCATCCAAAGCAATTAACTCAACTACAGCAGCGTGCAATTGATTTTCGTCACGACTTGGCGCAGTACATCCTTCTAAATAAGAAACGTAACTTCCTGCATCAGCAATAACAAGAGTTCTTTCGAATTGTCCGGTTCCTGCCTGATTGATTCTAAAATAAGTTGAAAGTTCCATTGGGCAACGAACGCCTTTTGGAATATAGCAGAAACTTCCGTCAGAGAAAACTGCTGAGTTTAATGCTGCGTAAAAGTTGTCTTTTTGAGGTACAACAGTTCCTAAATATTTACGAACTAATTCCGGATGTTCTTTGATAGCTTCAGAAATCGGGCAAAAAATAATTCCTTTTTCTCCCAATGTTTTTTTGAAAGTTGTAGCTACAGAAACAGAATCGACAACAATATCCATAGCGACATTGTTCATCATTTTTTGTTCATCAACAGAGATTCCTAACTTTTTATACATTTCTAAAAGTTCAGGATCTACATCGTCCAAAGTTTTATTTGGATCAACTTGTTTCGGAGCTGAATAGTATGAAATTGCCTGAAAATCCGGTTTCGTATAATGAACGTTTGCCCATTCCGGCTCGATCATTTCTTTCCAGGCACGAAAAGCTTCAATGCGCCAATCGGTCATCCATTCCGGTTCTCCTTTTTTAAGGGAAATAGCTCTAACAATATCTTCGTTTAAACCAATAGGAAATGTCTCAGATTCAATATCAGTATAGAATCCGTATTCATATTCTTTAGTTTCGAGTTCGATTTTTAAATCGTCTTCTGTATATTTTGACATTTTTTTTATATTGAAAGATTTAAAAATTCAAAGATTTAAATTTGAGAAATACTTCCTTAATTTTAAATCTTTAAATTTTGCAATCATTTATTATTTATAGAGAGAATGATTCTCCGCAACCACAAGTTCTGCTTGCATTTGGATTATTAAACACAAAACCTTTTCCATTTAATCCTCCAGAGAATTCTAAGATTGTTCCGGCTAAATATAGAAATGATTTTTTTTCAACTGCAATTGTTATGTCGTTGTCTACAAATATTTTATCGTCGTCGCCTTTTGTTTTGTCAAATTTTAAATCATATGACAAACCAGAGCATCCGCCACTTTTCACGCCTACACGTACATAGTCATGCGCGGCATCAAAACCATCATCACTCATCAAATCGATGATTTTCTTTTTGGCTGTATCAGAAACTTTTATCATTGTTTATGGTATTTATTTTTTCTTCCATTTTCATTCCGCATTAAAAAATAGTAATGAAATTATTACAATTTAAAACGCTGTATGTCAATGTTGAAATTAAATTATCTGCAAAGATACGACTTAAAAACCTTTTTCCATAACGGTTCACATTATTATAACAAATGTTAAAATAGATAATATTTATTTAAATAAAATGAAACTTTAATCTCTCCAATGTCAGCTAGTTAAAAATGAAACTCAAGGCCTCGAATGCATAAGGGAAATATGTTGTTTTACTATTGAAATTCAAAAGACAAAAGTTTTTTAAATTGTTTTTTTAGCATAACGAAATCCAATTTCCTAGATTTGTTTTCACATTAGAAAAATTACGATTATGAAACTTTATCCCATAGAATCAGGAAATTTTAAATTAGACGGTGGTGCTATGTTTGGTGTTGTACCCAAAACAATTTGGAACAAAACCAATCCG
This sequence comes from Flavobacterium chryseum, assembly GCF_004362015.1. Lineage (GTDB taxonomy): Bacteria > Bacteroidota > Bacteroidia > Flavobacteriales > Flavobacteriaceae > Flavobacterium. The sequence goes on along the minus strand of NZ_SNWW01000001.1, from coordinate 193,328 downwards.
GCAGATGCCAATAATTTAATTGATATTGCAGCGCGTTGTTTGCTTATTGAAGATGGAAACAGATTGATTCTGATTGACACTGGAATGGGGGATAAACAATCAGAAAAGTTTTTTGGCTATTATTCGCTTTGGGGTTCTCATTCTGTAGGTAAATCATTAGCAAAATATGGTTTTCACCGAGATGATATTACGGATGTTTTTATGACACATTTGCATTTTGATCATTGTGGAGGAAGTGTACAGTGGAATTCAGCTAAAACCGGATATGAAACTGCGTTTAAAAACGCCAAATTCTGGACTAACGAAAATCATTGGGAGTGGGCTACAAAACCAAATCCACGTGAAAAAGCTTCTTTCCTCGCAGAGAATATTTTACCAATGCAGGAAAGCGGGCAATTGAATTTTATTGTTAGACCAGAAGAAGATTTTGGAACATCAAAAGAATTAGGATTTGATATTTTTTACGTTGATGGCCATACCGAAAAACAAATGATTCCGCATATTAAATATAATGATAAAACAATAGTTTTTTGTGCCGATTTATTGGCAACTGCCGGACATATTCCGTTGCCGTATGTTATGGGTTATGATACAAGACCTTTATTAACAATGCCGGAGAAAGCAAAATTTCTAAACGCAGCCGCAGATCATAATTATTTTTTGTTTTTGGAACACGACGCGCACAACCAAATTATAACAGTTGAACATACTGAAAAAGGTGTTAGGTTGAAGGAAATTTTTACTTGCGAAGATATTTTGTAAAGAAATTTAAAACATAAAAAAATCCCATTTTCAAATTTATGAAAATGGGATTTTTTAGTTTAAGGAAATGATATTTATTCCACTATAACTTTCTTAGCCGAAGCTGCATCCTGATTGATTAAATAGATATAATAAACACCTTTTGACAATCCTGATAAGTTGATTGTATTATTTGTGTCACCTGAGTTTAAAATAAACGTTTTTACCAATTGTCCTAATTCATTGTAGACGTTTGCTTTTTCTAAAGTAATGTTTAGAATATTTACTTCTCCATTCGTTGGGTTTGGGTAAATTGTAGCTTTTGCAAAAACAGAATCATCAATACCTAACGATTTACATGTATTAGAATAAGTTGTCGTTGTTTCTTTAATATTTGACCAATTAGCATCTGAATAAGCTGCATCATCAACCTGAATACAACCCAGAGTTGTAAGTCCTAAAAAGGTGGTATAAAATCCAACTGCAGATTTTTTAGCAGTTTGTGTTGGCAGAATAAAGTTTTTGTTATTGCCGTTTCTTAAGTTTAAAGATACAAGAGGATTATTTGCTACATAAACAATTGTTAGTTTTGTATTTTTAGATAAATCTAAAGTTGTAAGTTGGTTTGAAGAAGCATTTAATGTTTCTAAAAGCAAATTTTTACTTACGTCTAAAGTTGTTAATTGATTTTTGCTTACATCTAAATAAGTCAGCGAAGTAAAATTTTCAATACCTGAAAGATTAGAAATAATACTGTCAGAAAGGTCCAAGACGGTAACAGCAGTTATATTTGCAGTTGTAATTCTTCCGTTTAATCCATCAGTATCAATTCCTAAATCAATTAATTTTTGTTCAAAGTTTTGGTCTGGAATTGAAACAAAAGCAATTGAACAATTTGTGCTATAGCTTGCCGTTGCATCTTTTTTTGTTGACCAGTTTGTGTTTGAATATGCTGCATTATCAACCTGGATGCAAGTTAAATTTGGATTGGCTGTAAGATTTAGATATGCAAATTTAACATTGTTTGCATTCTTCAAATTTAGACTCGTTAATTGATTAGAATTAGAATATAAACCGACTAAAGCAGTATTTACGCTAACATCCAAAGTGGTTAGCTGATTTTTTGAACAATTTAAAAATTCTAAAGCTTTATTTTTGCTTATATCCAAATTCGTTAATTGATTAGATTGACAATATAGCTCTGTTAAAGTAGTGATTTTAGAAACATCCAAGTGGGTTAATTTATTTTCGCGACAATCCAACAGATTTAAAGCTGTATTCTTACTTACATCTAAACTTGTTAATTGATTAGTATTACAGCCCAAAAATGTTAACGCAGTATTTGAGCTTATATCCAAAGCAGTATATTTGTTTGAACCCGAATCTAATTTTGTTAACGCTGTATTTACTCTGACATCTAACGCTGTTAATTGATTTGAATAGCAGCTCAAATTAAGTAAAGCAGTATTATTACTTACGTCTAAAGAGGTTATTCTATTGTTGTTACAGTCTAGAGTAGTCAGAGCGGTATTTTTACTTACATTTACTGTTGTTAGTGAATTTTGACTACAATACAAATCAGTTAATGATACAAAGTCTTGTATTCCTGTTAAATCAGAAATATTACTTTTGGTAAGGTCTAAGAACTTTACATTGCTAATATTAGAAGTAAGAACTTTTCCATCAACAGGACCCGAATCCATTCCCAATTCAATTAATTTTTTCTCAAAATTGGAATCAGGAATTAAAGTGTAATTCGTTGTACTTGCCGGTACATACATAGCTGAAATTTCTTCCGGAGTCAAAACACGATTCCAGATAGCAACATCATCTATAGTTCCTTTAAAACCTTCGTTTACGCTATCTCCGGAAATTCTTTGACCAATTCTAAAGATGTTGCCAACTGTATTTAAATTTACAGCTTTTTGATCCACATAATTGCCATTTACATATATTGAAAGTTTAGTTCCATCATATGTAATGGTAAAAAAGTACCAGTCATTGTTAGAATAATCAAAGTTGTTGATATAATAATCATCACTAGAAGATGTAGTTCCCGTTATCAGGTTAAGATAACCTTTTTGATAAATAGAAAGGGAAAGTCTCTGTAATTTCGCTAAAGTGCCATAGTTAAAAATTGTGGCATCATATTTATTGGGATCAGAAAAAGCATCATTTGTTTTAAACCATCCTGAAATTGTTCTTGCAGCATTGTTTTTAGGAATATTTGGTATAACAGCATCAATATAGCTGCTTACACCATTAAAACTATAAGCAGTATTACTGTTTCCAAATCTGTCTGATGTTAAAGAAGCACCTGAAACAGTTCCATTTGCTCCATTTCCACTAGTATCATTTGCATTTCCATTAAAAGGATAATAAGCAACTAAACCATTTGTTGGTATTTGTTCATTTCCTGAAGGTTCTATAATTGTTACATTAACAGAAGCTCTGACTAGACTTTCACATCCGTTAATGGTTTGCGAAACATAATATGTACCTGTTTGTAATACAGTTGATAAACTTAAAGCGCTTCCACCAGTTGGAACACTAAACCATTGAAGGTTGCTTCCGACAGCTTTTAAGTTTGCAACTGTAGCTGTATTATTGAATGTCTGTGCACTTGCAGTTGGAGGTGGTGTATTATTTGTAGAAATGACTATATTACTTGTGTACATACATCCATTTTTATCCCTTACACTTACTGCGTATCTTCCTGGTGATAAACCAGCAAACACATTTGAACTTTGGTAAATCAAATTAGGCGAAAGCACATATTCATACGGTAGTGTTCCTCCAGTTGCAAAAGCTGTTATATTACCATTATTGCTGGTACATGATGAATTTGTACTTGTTAATATTAAATTAAGAGGTGCTGGCTCTGTAATAATAAAACTTTTTATAATGGATAATGAAGCAGCATCAGTTACTGTACAAGAGTATTCACCAGCGGTTAATCCCGTAATAGAACTGGTCGTTTTTCCATTAGACCAAAGATAAGTATATGGAGCTGTACCGCCCGAAACAGCTGTTACCGAAGCTGAACCAATTGCGTCACCAAAACAGTTTATATTGGCTTGAGATGTTTGTAGTATCAATGAGCCCAGACAATTTAAAAGAGTCGGAATGTTTTTATCAGTAGTTGTGCCGTCGCCCAGCTGACCTAATGAATTGCTTCCCCAAGTCCATAAACTTTCATCTGTTTTCATAGCAACTGTATGGATAGAACCACCGTCAATCATTTTCCAATTATTTTCAGTTCCTATTTGTACCGGAACTAGACTATTGATTTTTGTGCCATTTCCTAATTCTCCATCTGCATTAAAACCCCATGCCCACAAAGATCCGTCTGTTTTTACTGCAATCGTATAATTTACTCCTCCGTCTACAGTTTTCCAATCTGTCGATGTTCCAATTTGTGTTGGAACATTTTTATTAGTTGTAGTCCCATCTCCTAATGCTCCGTAAGTATTATCACCCCAGATCCATAAAGTACCATCTGTTTTTATAGCAATTGTATGATCACTTCCCGCAGATATTGATTTCCAATTGGTTGCTGTTCCAATTTGTTTTGGTACACGGCTGTTTGTTGTAGTGCCATCTCCCAATGCGCCTAGAGTATTTTTGCCCCAAGCCCATAAAGTACCATCTTTTTTCAAGGCAACTGTATGAAGTTTACCTGCCACTACGGTTTGCCAGTCGCTATCTGATCCTACTTGGGTTGGAATGTTTTTATCAAACGTGGTACCATTACCTAATTGCCCTGAAAAATTATTTCCCCAAGCCCATAAAGTACCATCGGTTTTTAAAGCAACTGTATGACCATGTCCAGCTAGTATTGTTTGCCAGTCTTTTGCTGTTCCAATTTGTTGCGGAGGGTTAAAATTAGGCGTAAATGAGCCATTTCCAATTTGTCCTAAACTTCCATACCCCCAAGCCCATAAAGAACCATCTGTTTTTAAGGCAACTGTATGAGCCCAACCTGCAGCAACTGTTTTCCAATCATTGGCTGTTCCCATTTTTGTGGGAATATTTATAGGTACAGCTGTACTATTACCCAGTTGCCCCTGATCATTACTTCCACATACCCACAAGGAGCCGTCTGTTCTTACGGCAACCGTATGACTATATCCGGCAGCAACTGTTTCCCAGCATTGGGCATTTATTTGTAAACAACAAAAAATTAAAAGTAAGAGTAAAGTTTTTTTCATAAATTAAATTTAGGTATTTTAATACTACAAGAATACGAATTGCAATTGGAATTTTATTACGGAAAGACGTATTAAATAGTTATAATTGTTTTTTATATTAAACCCAAATTTCATAACACACTGTTAACAGTTAGTTTTTTGTAACAAAAAATCATAATTTAGGCCCATCTTTAACTTTACAATAATATATTTAGATACATGAGTCATATAAAACCATTTACTTTATCTGCTTGGGTATTACTTGCTTTAGCAGGGACTGCATCCGTACAAGCACAAGTTTCAACTTCAAAAGAATTAATTATTGCTCCTTTGGCTGTTGTCAAAAAAGCTCCACTTTCAGACAATGATTTAAAAAGATGGAGTCATCTTGATTTAATCAAAGATTCTATTCCGGGAATGAGCGTTGATAGAGCCTATGCTGAATTGCTACAAGGAAAAACAGGACAAAGAGTAATTGTGGGAATTGTAGATTCTGGTGTTGATATCGAACATGAAGATCTAAAAGGAATGATTTGGACAAATCCTAAAGAAATTGCTGGTAACGGAATCGATGATGATAAAAACGGATTTGTTGATGATGTTCACGGATGGAATTTCCTTGGGAATGCTGTAGCAGAAAATCTTGAAATGACCCGTATTATCAAAAAGAAAGATGACGGTTCTGCAGAATATAAAAATGCCTTAGCACAATATACTGAGAAATATGATAAAGCTTTAAAAAATAAAGAGCAAGTAGATTTTTTATTAGATGTGCATAATACTATTAAAAAAGAATTAAATAAAACTACTTATAAGGTAGAAGATTTGAGCGCGATTACTTCAACAGATCCAAAAGTTTCGAGAAGTAAAATGATCATGACCCAAATTTTTACCAATGCAGGTCCAACTTTTAATCCCGAAGTAGATTTTGAAGAATACAGAGAACAAGTTTATGACCAGTTAAACTACAACTTAAACAAAGAATTCGACGGAAGAAAAGTTGTAGGTGATAATCCTGAAGACATTAAAAACAATCATTATGGTAATAATATTGTTTTTGGTCCGGATAAAGAAAAAGCACTTCACGGAACTCACGTTGCCGGAATTATTGCACAAGTTCGTGGTAACAATTTAGGTGGAGACGGTGTTGCAAGCAATGTTGAAATTTTAACAGTAAGAGCCGTTCCTGATGGAGATGAATACGATAAAGATATTGCTTTGGCAATTCGTTACGCTGTTGATAATGGAGCAAAAGTAATCAACGGAAGTTTCGGAAAAAGCTTTTCTCCGCACAAACAATGGGTTTATGATGCCATAAAATATGCAGCGAAAAAAGATGTTTTAATTGTTCATGCAGCTGGTAATGACGGTTACAATATCGACGAGACAAAAAACATCAATTATCCAAACGATTCTCAAGACAACATCAAAGAATTTGCGAATAACGTGATAACAATTGGTGCGATTAACAAACAGTATGGAGAAAGTGTTGTTGCAGGATTTTCAAACTTCGGAAAAATAAATGTTGACGTTTTTGCTCCCGGAGAAGAAATCTACGCAACAGTTCCAAACAATAAATACAAATTTTTGCAAGGAACTTCAATGGCGTCTCCAAATGCAGCTGGAGTAGCGGCACTAATTCGTTCTTACTATCCAAAACTAAAAGCATCTCAGGTGAAACAAATTTTAATGGATTCTGGAGTTGCACTTCCGGTGAAGGTCGTTTTAGGAGAAAGTGAAAATCCAGATCAACAACCTGTTGCGGTTTCTTCTGCAGAGTCATCAAAAACAGCTAAAATTGTAAATGCTTATAATGCTTTATTGATGGCTGAAAAAATGTCAAAGAAATAAAAACATATAGTACTAATCCAATGGAAGAGTTTCTGCTCTTCCATTTTTATTTATACCAACATGCGTAAAATTATTCTACTTTCTTTTTTGAGTTTTGGTTTAAACTCCGCTTTCGCACAAAGTGCCCCATATTGGCAGCAACATGCCGATTATAAAATGGAGGTTTCGATGGATGTGAAAAACTATCAATACAAAGGAAAACAAGAATTGGTATATACCAATAATTCTCCTGATACTTTAAGAAAAGTATTTTATCATTTATTTCCAAACGCTTTTCAGCCAGGAAGCGAAATGGATGCTCGTTTGCACTCTATAAAAGATCCTGACGGAAGAATGGTGAACAAAGTAAAAGGTACTGATGGAAAAGAGGTAAAACAAAGCCGAATTGAAACCTTAAAACCAAATGAAATTGGGTTTTTAAAAATCACCAATTTTAAGCAAGACGGCACAACAGCTCAAACAAGAGTTTCAGGAACTGTATTAGAAGTAACTTTAGCGAAACCAATTTTACCAAATTCTAAGTCAACTTTCACATTAGATTTTGACGGACAAGTGCCGGTTCAGGTACGTCGTTCAGGAAGAAATAATAATGAAGGAGTTGAACTTTCAATGTCGCAATGGTATCCAAAATTAGCCGAATTTGATTTTGAAGGATGGCACGCAGATCCTTATATAGCTAGAGAATTTCACGGTGTTTGGGGAAATTTTGATGTTAAAATCACAATCGATAAAGAATACACAATTGGAGGTTCAGGATATTTGCAAGATAAAAACACAATTGGTCACGGTTATGAAGACGCCGGTCTAACAGTTGTGTATCCGAAAAAAGCAAAAACCTTAACTTGGCATTTTATCGCACCAAATGTTCACGATTTTACATGGGCTGCAGATAAAGAATATACGCATGATATTGTAAAAGGACCAAACGATGTCGATTTGCACTTCTTTTACAAAAACAATCCAAAAACGACTGCAAATTGGAAACAATTAGAGCCATTAATGGTAAAAGTGATGGATTATTACAATCATAAGGTTGGAGCATATCCATATAAACAATATTCATTTATTCAAGGTGGAGATGGCGGAATGGAATATGCAATGTGTACTTTAATGCTAGGAAACGGAACTCTTGAAGGAATTTTAGGAACCGCAACCCACGAATTAGGACATTCCTGGTTTCAACATATTTTAGCTTCAAACGAATCAAAACACCCGTGGATGGATGAAGGTTTTACAACTTACATTGAAGACAGCGCTTTGAATGAATTAAAAGGAGATAAAAAAGAAGTAAATCCGTTTAAAGGAGCTTACGCAGCATATTATAGCTTAGTTAATTCCGGAAAAGAACAACCACAGACAACACATGGCGATCGTTACGATGAAAACAGACCTTACAGTATTTCATCTTATGTAAAAGGATGTATCTTTTTAGCTCAATTAGAATATGTAATTGGGAAAGAGAATCTGGATCCAACGTTAAAAAGATATTTTAATGATTTTAAATTCAAACATCCAACACCAAACGATATCAAAAGAACGGCTGAAAGAGTTTCAGGAGCTGAATTAGATTGGTATTTAATTGATTGGGCACAAACTGCCAACACAATTGATTACGGAATTAAAGACGTTGTCGATAATGCAGGAAAAACAACAGTTTCTTTAGAAAGAATTGGAAGAATGCCAATGCCAATTGATTTGAAAGTGGAATATACAGATGGAACTTCTGAGAATTTCTACATTCCTTTAAGAATGATGAATTTTATCAAACCAAATCCAAATCCAAATGAAAAAAGAAACGTTTTGGAAAATTGGGCCTGGGCACAATCAAACTATAGTTTTACAATTGAAAAAAGCAAAACAGCAATTAAAAAAATCACCATAGATCCAAGCGGATTAATGGCCGATGTAAAACCTGCAAATAATGTTTTTGAAGTAAAATAATCAAAATAGACTTTAAACTAAAAAGCCCTTAATTATTTTTAAGGGCTTTTCTTTTTTCAAATTTATCTAAAATAGATTATATTGTTTTTTTTACTTCTGCAATAATATCAGATTTAGTTTTCTTAAACGGAAATAATGTTCGATAACTCGCAGATCTCCATAACCATTCTATTGGCCCATAATTATACTTAGACAACCACCATTTACTTATAAATAGCTGAATAATAAAAATGAAAATGGCTAACAGAAAGTAAAACCAATAGGGCATTGTGTCTGCAATTCCTAAACCAATTCCTGAAAAAATAAAGGCAGCTAAGATATTTTGAGTTATATAATTGGTTAAAGTCATTTTGCCGCCCGCGCTAAAATATTTAAAAATCGTTTTAAGCTTTCCGTTATTATATAATAAACAAATTCCGGTTGCAATAAAAATCATTGTGGTTAAAATAAGCCAATAAAGCGGATGAAAGAATTTAAGAAAAGCAGCTTTATAAGTGATGGCGAAATAAAAACCAACACCGATACTAATCGCCAATAATAAACTTGTTATAAGTACATATTTTAATAGTTTCTTCAATTCGTTTAAGCGATTAAAGAAATTTAATTTTTGAAGCAGAAATCCGAATAACATACAAGTAAGCATAACGACATGCGCTGTAATGGCATATCCCGGAATAATAATTTGCTCGTAGAAAGAAGCGAGTAAATTAAATCTAAAAAAATCGAGCCAGTTTCCGGAATGATATAGTTTTAAATATTCAGGATTTGTTGCAATTTCAGGATGCTCAACCTTTAAACCATTAACATAAGCCATTATAAACGGAATAGATAGGAAAAGAATAGCGCAAATAATACTTAAAGTTTTTGCCGAACTTTTATAAAAAAGTAATAATACAAGTCCTAAAAAAGCATAATCTTTTAAGATGTCTCCAAGCCAAAAAGAAGAATTAATAAAAGCTAATACAAAAAGCAAAATCATTCTCCAGGAAAAAAAGGCAACAGGATTTTTGCCTTTGGCGGCAACACTATTAATTAAAATAGCAAAACCAAAGCCAAATAATAACGTTAGTAATGTCCAGGATTTCGCTGCGAAAAAATAACGATTAACGATTTGCAGTATTTCAGATAAAACACTGTTGTTGATTTTGTGAGGTACACCGATGTACAGAAAATCAACATAATTGCCAATGGCAACGCCTAATAATGCCCATCCGCGAAGGATGTCGACAATTGCAGTTCTTTTGTTTTGTTCAATAGGATAATAAGAATTTGTCATTTGATTAACATTTTTGTTGTGATTTGATTGATGATTTTAAATAAATTTGAATTATTCTAACGCAGCCAAAAATAAGAAAATTATATTACCACAGTTTATCTTAAAATATATTTAAAAAAAAAGCGCGCTATTTTAAATAGCACGCTTTAATATTTTAATTGTTTATAAGCTTAACTCAAATGTTCCAACATATCTTTTGTCATCGATTCAAGATCAAAAGTATGTTTCCAGTTCCAGTCTTCTCTGGCAGATGAATCGTCTATACTTGCCGGCCAGCTGTCTGCAATTTTCTGACGGAAATCAGGATTATAAGTAATCGTAAATTCAGGAATATGTTTTTTGATTTCAGCAGCAATTTCAGTTGGCGTAAAACTCATAGCTGCTAAATTATAAGAAGAATGAATTTTAATAGCTTCATCAGGAGCCTGCATAATATTTATAGTTGCTTCAATAGCATCATCCATATACATCATTGGCATCTTAGTTTCTGAAGATAAAAAGCATTCATATTTTTTATCGGCAATAGCCTTATAGAAAATATCAACAGCATAATCTGTAGTTCCGCCACCCGGAGGCGTTGACCAGCTAATTAAGCCCGGATAACGAATGCTGCGAATATCAACACCATAAATATTATGATAGTATTCGCACCATCTTTCACCAGCTTGTTTGCTGATTCCGTAAACCGTAGAAGGCTCCATAATAGTATATTGCGGCGTATTTTCTTTTGGAGTTGTTGGTCCAAAAACAGCAATACTTGAAGGCCAGAAAATCTTTTTAATTTTTTTTGCTTTCGCTAAATTCAAAACATGAAAAAGAGAGTTCATATTTAAATCCCAGGCAAAAGCAGGATTTTTTTCGGCTGTAGCCGATAAAAGAGCTGCCATCAAATAAATATCCGTAATTTGATGTATTTCAACAAGATGTTCAATTTGATTAAAATCTAAAGCATTGACCACTTCAAACGGACCTGAATTAACAACGTCAGTATTTAATTTTCGGATATCAGAAGCAATTACATTTTCCGTTCCGTATAACTTACGCAGCTTTTGAGTCAACTCTGTCCCAATCTGACCGCAAGCGCCAATGATCAATATTTTTGGATTCATTTATGTAGATTTTAGTATTGCAAATATAACGTTTTCGCAAATAATTTTACTTTTTAGAATAAGAAATTACAAATTTAACAATGATGAAGATTCTTTTTTGGATTATTCTCCGTTGAGATGTCTAATTGTTTTTACCGCAAAGAACGCTAAGATTTTAAATTAAACAGTTTTATAAAAACACAAAGTTCGCAAAGCTATATGTTGAACTAGCTTTGCGAACTTTGTGTTTTTTATAAACTTACTGCAAGATAAAAACCTTGCGTTCTTTGCGGTTAAATTTTTAAGGGTAAAAATTCCAAAAAAGAATATGTTAATCTGCATGATTTATAGCCCAAAACAGAATTCGTAATTGTAAATTTACTTTGTAACTTTGTAGCTTAATGTTTTACCAAATGAAATATAAAATATCTCTTTTTCTGCTTTTGATTTTTGTACTGAATTCATGTCAAAATAACGATGAAAGACGTCTTGCTGAAAACAAAAAAGAAGCAAAAAAGAAGGAGAAAATCTTCGATAACATCAATAAAGCATGGGTTTTTATTGATGAACCAATCAATGAAGTTTCAGAACAAAATGAAAGAAACTGGACCGAATGGCGCGATTTTCTAAAAGAACTTGGAGAGAAACCGAGAAAAACAATTGGTGCATTTCAAAAAAAATCAGCAGCCATTTCAAAAAAAGCAATAGCGCTAAATAGTAATATTCCGGCGCAATTCAATGAGCCACAGATAAAAGCCAGAATTTCAATTTTGATAACCAAAGTCAAAATGATGGATTTGTTTATTCATTTAAATCAGATTCCGGATGAAAAAGTCACTTTTTTAATTGGAGACATTAACAAAGAATTGGTTTCATTAGAAAGACAAATGGACAAAATTGTCGAAAAAGCCAAGATTCCGAAAGAAGAAGGCGAAGCTGATTTTTTAAAGATGTTAGATACAACACGTGCGATTCCGAATTCAAATGCAGTACCGATAAAAGCACAAAATACAGATCAAAATTTACCAAAAGTTGACTAAAAACGCCTTATATACAATGTATGATAATCTGCCAAAAAATCAGCAGATTGCCACACAATTACTAGAGCAGAATCAGATAAAAATGCATCTTAACGGCTTGTTAGGATCTGCAGTTTCATTTGTAATTCGTGCTGTTTTCAAAAAAACCGAACTTCCTTTTTTAGTTGTTTTAGACAATAAAGAAGAAGCTGCATATTACCTGAACGATCTTGAACAAATGATTGGAGAGCAGGATGTTTTGTTTTATCCCGCATCATTTCGCCGTCCGTATCAGGTTGATGAAACAGATAATGCCAATGTTTTGCTTCGTGCTGAGGTTTTAAACCGAATCAACTCAAGAAAAAAACCGGCTATAATTGTTACCTATCCAGAAGCACTTTTTGAGAAAGTAGTGACGCGCCAGCAATTAGATAAAAACACGTTAAAAGTAGCTTTAAACGATAAAATTTCGATTGATTTTATTAACGAAGTTTTGTTTGAATACGAATTTAAAAGAGTCGATTTTATTACAGAACCCGGAGAATTTTCTGTGCGTGGAGGTATTGTCGATGTGTTTTCTTTTTCAAACGATCATCCTTACCGAATTGAATTCTTCGGAAATGAAGTTGATAGTATCAGAAGTTTTGATGTAGAAACGCAACTATCTGTCGAAACGCATAAAAAAATTGCCATTATCCCGAATGTTGAAAACAAGATATTTCAGGAAAATCGTGAAAGTTTTTTAGATTATATTTCAGAAAAAACAGTTCTTTTCATTCAAAATACAGACGGACTTTTTAGTCAGCTTGACAAACAATTTGCAAGGGCAGAAGAAGCTTTTGAGAAACTTTCCAAAGAAATAAAACACGCCGAACCTGAGCAATTATTCTTAAATCAAAGTTCATTCATAAAACGCGCTTTAGATTTTTCGATTGTAGAAATGGCTTCAAAACCCATCTTCAAAACCACTAAAAAGTTTGAATTTCATATTCAGCCACAGCCATCTTTCAATAAACAATTTGATTTATTGCTGAATAATCTGAGCGACAATCATTTCAACGGATACAAAAATTATTTGTTCTGTTCGAATGACGCACAGGCAAAACGTTTTCATGATATTTTTGAAACCTTAGACGAAGCCAATTCAGAGAATATCAGAAAGCAATATCATACGATTGTGTTGCCTTTATATCAAGGTTTTATTGATGAAGAAAACCAAATAACAGCTTATACAGATCACCAGATTTTTGAGCGTTATCATAAATTCAACATCAAAAATGGTTATTCAAAAAAGCAGAATATTACGCTGAAAGAATTGACATCACTTTCGGTTGGCGATTATGTAACGCATATCGATCACGGAATTGGTAAGTTTGGCGGATTGCAGAAAATTCAGGTCGAAGGTAAAACGCAGGAAGCCATAAAATTGGTTTATGCTGATAATGATATTGTGTATGTAAGCATTCACTCGCTTCATAAAATTTCGAAATATAACGGAAAAGACGGAACGCCGCCGAAAATATATAAGTTAGGATCGAACGCCTGGAAAATTTTAAAACAAAAAACCAAAGCGCGCGTCAAACATATTGCGTTCAACTTGATTCAGTTGTATGCAAAACGTCGTTTAGAAAAAGGTTTTCAATTTGCGCCGGACAGTTATCTTCAAAATGAATTAGAAAGTTCGTTTATTTATGAAGATACGCCGGATCAAACCAAATCAACGCAAGAAGTAAAAGCCGACATGGAAAGCGATCGCCCAATGGATCGTTTGGTGTGTGGCGATGTTGGTTTCGGAAAAACGGAGGTTGCAATTCGTGCTGCTTTTAAAGCCGTTGATAATAGCAAACAAGTTGCTGTTTTAGTGCCGACTACAATTTTGGCATACCAACATTACAGAACTTTTACCGAAAGATTAAAAGATATGCCGGTTTCTGTTGGTTACTTAAACCGATTTAGAACTGCCAAACAAAAAGCACAAACCTTAAAAGATTTAGCTGAAGGAAAATTGGATATTGTCATTGGAACACACCAATTGGTTAATAAAAATGTAGTTTTTAAAGACCTTGGTTTATTAATTGTCGATGAGGAACAAAAATTTGGCGTAAACGTAAAAGATAAATTAAAGACTATTGCTGCAAATGTCGATACTTTGACGTTAACGGCAACGCCAATTCCGAGAACGCTTCAGTTTTCGTTGATGGCAGCGCGCGATTTATCGGTTATTACAACACCTCCGCCAAATCGTTATCCTATTGAAACGAATGTTGTTGGTTTTAATGAAGAAATTATTCGTGATGCGATTTCGTATGAAATTCAGCGAAACGGACAAGTTTTCTTCATCAATAACCGAATTGAAAATATTAAAGAAGTCGCAGGAATGATTCAGCGTTTGGTACCAAATGCCAGAGTCGGAATTGGTCACGGGCAAATGGAAGGTGCCAAACTAGAGGAATTAATGTTGGGTTTCATGAACGGAGATTTTGATGTTTTGGTAGCTACCACAATTATCGAAAGTGGTTTGGACGTACCAAATGCCAACACTATTTTTATCAACAATGCCAACAATTTTGGACTTTCAGATCTGCATCAAATGCGTGGCCGCGTTGGCCGAAGCAACAAAAAAGCATTCTGTTATTTCATCTGTCCGCCGTATTCTTCTATGACCGAAGATGCGAGAAAACGTATTCAGGCTTTGGAGCAATTTAGCGAATTAGGAAGCGGTTTCAACATTGCCATGAAAGATCTTGAAATTCGTGGTGCGGGAGATTTATTAGGTGGAGAACAAAGCGGTTTCATCAACGAAATTGGCTTCGATACCTACCAAAAAATCATGAACGAAGCCATCGAAGAATTAAAAGAAAACGAATTCAAAGATTTATATCCGGAGGAAAACGATATTGAAACAAAAGAATACGTAAAAGATTTACAAATCGATACGGATTTTGAGTTGTTGTTTTCTGATGAATATATCAATAATGTTACAGAACGTTTGAGTTTATATAACGAATTAGGTTCTGTAAAAAATGAAGAAGAATTAATCATTTTCCAAAACAAATTAATTGACCGTTTTGGCCCAATGCCTCCGCGTGCCAATGCGTTAATGAACAGTATTCGTATCAAATGGATTGCAACAGCTGTAGGAATAGAGAAACTGGTGATGAAAAAAGGCAAAATGATTGGTTATTTTGTTTCAGATCAACAATCTGATTATTATCAATCGAAGCGTTTTCAAAAAATGATAAAATTTGTGACAACGCATAGTAATCTTTGCCAAATGAAAGAGAAACAAACGCCAAACGGTTTGCGTCTTTTATTGACTTTTGAAAATGTAAAATCAACCAAACGAGCTTTGGAATTGATGGAAATGTTGGGAGAGTAAATCGGTTGAGTTTTTTAATAAAAATCGAGATATAGAAATTTCGGTATCATAATTAAAGTAAACTATGGTTTTTCTCATTTAATGCATTCTCAATATTATTAAATGCTGCCTCGATGTTTTTAGTATTGCTATTATCTTTATGAAACATCAAAGAAGTATAAAGTTTAATGGTCTCGTTATCTAAATCAAATTGTATAATATTGTTAAGCTTTTTAATATAATCTGTCATAGAGCTGTTATTATACCATCTGTCAAAAGCAGAAAATCTTTGAAAAGCCTTTTTGTCGTTATCATCACAAATGTAGATCAATGCGTCTTGAATATTCTCAAAGAAAGCAATTACAATATTTTTAATTGTTTTTGAAACCATTACATCATACAAAGCAGGTTCAGGACCAATTTTATCGATGGTTATTTGATAGACATTTCCTAGTTCTCTGTCTTTATTAATACATGATTCTAATGTGAAATCTTCATAAAAGGCAACTCTGTATTCAATTTGCCTTTTTGTGATAAAACTATAATAACCAGAATTGGAGTTAAAAGTATAATTATATTGTTTTAACAAGCTTGATACCTTTTGAAGTTAAGGTTTCGACAGAAGCTGTTCCTTGTAAAAAAGAACGTACAGCAATTTTATCATCGCGCATTTTGATAATTGCTTTTTTTATTACTTCCTTATTTACTACTGTAGTTTTCATGATACAAAGAAACATTAAAAAGTTGAATTTGCAAAAATTTGTAGTATTATTTCTATATTTTTTTATTGTTTATTCTCTTTTTACATAATTTAAAATTAAGTTTTATTTATAGTTTACTTAAGAAAAAACTTAGAAGTAAAAAGGTTTCTTTGGATGAAATTTCCAAACCAAACTTATCCATGCAAAATTAGTACATTTTTTTATTTTTACTTTTTGGATTAACTTCAATTTTCGCTCAGGAAAAACCATCAATCATAACTGCCGATTCTTTAAAATCAGAAACAATTGATCCTTTACGACCAGCTAAAGCAGCATTTTATTCTGCTATTTTGCCAGGTTTAGGACAAATTTATAATAAAAAATACTGGAAGCTTCCTTTAGTTTACGGAGCCATTGGAACAAGTGCTTATTTGTATATTGACAATCAGAAAAACTACAAACTTTACAGAGACGAATATAAGAACAGGCTTGCAGGAAATCCAAGTTCGTCTGCAAGTTTGGCGAGATTTGATGACAGTAGATTGATTGCCGCTCAAAAAGGATTTCAAAGAAACAGAGATTTATCAGCTTTATTTATTGTTGCCTTTTATGCGTTAAATATTATTGATGCTAATATTGATGCTGCTTTGTCTCAATTTAATGTAAGCGAGAAACTAGTATTTAAACCAGCCATAAATAGGAATACGATAATAGCTCAAAATGATTTTGGAGTTGCTGTTAATTATTCATTTTAATTAGTTCACTATAAAAAATAAAAATGCCGTATGAAATTTTCATACGGCATTTACTTTTAAATTAAATGAATTATTTAACGATCAGTTTTTTAGTCACATTTAAAGCTGAAGAAGTAATAGTTACAATATAAATTCCCGATCCTAAATGATGATTAATTGGTCCTGAAGCAGAAAGTTTTTCTATTAAAACCGTTCTTCCGTTCATGTCAGAAACGGTAATCGATGCTACATCTCCAGCTTCTAATTCTGGCAATAAAACATTAAATAGATTGTCTGTTGAAGGGTTAGGGTAGATTCCAATTACTTTTTCAGTTTCAGAAACCTCATCAGTTTTTAAAGCAGATTTACCTGTTCCAATCGTCGTAGTTTCCAATTGCCATTGTGCACTGAACCAACCATCTTGCGAATTTCCGTATTGCGCAGAACCGGTTTGGTTTTCAACATGAATAATATTTCCTGACTGCCATCTGTTTCTAATTCTAATCCAGGTTCCGTCGATATAATCGCTAGACCATTGTGCGCTCCAAAAAGTGGTATCTGTTATATTAGATTGAACACTTCCGGTTTGACTTTCGATATTCATTAATTCGCCAGTTGCCACATTTTTAAGTACAAAATAAGTAGCATCAATAGCGATTTTTTGCCATTTGTAATTGTTGTTCGCAACTGTTGCGCCATAACCCACATTTGCTCCGGCATCAGATAAATAAGCACCTGTCCATCTGTTTTTGATTGTGTAATACGTTCCCGTTGCAGTTGAAACTGAAATAGAAGCTGTACTTGTTTTGCTTCCGCTTACCGTTGTAACTGTTATAGTTGCAGTTCCGTTTGCTATTGCTGTAACTAAACCAAATGCGTTTACAGTTGCTACACCTGTATTGCTTGAACTGTAAGTTACTGATTTGTTTGTTGCGTTTGCAGGAAGAATTGTTGGAGTCAATTGTTGCGTTCCGCCAACTGATAAAGATGCTGAGGGTGGGTTCAAACTCACACTCGTTACCGCTACATTCGATGCACTAACAGTTACAACACAAGTTGCTGTTTTAGCTCCATCCTGAGTTGTTACTGTAATTGTTGATGTCCCTGCAGCGACAGCAGTTACTAATCCGGAACTGTTTACAGTTGCTACAGCTGTATTACTCGAAGAATAACTAACCGTTTTGTTAGTTGCTGTTGCAGGTGCAACGGTAGGCGTTAATTGTTGTGTTGCACCAATTACTAAAGTAGCTGTTGTTGGCGATAATGTTACTCCTGTAACTGCGACAACTGTTCCGGGATTCGAATCGTACCAGGTTGCATTCATATACCAACCTGTTTTGTTTCTGTTTAAATCAGTAGATTGGCTTGTTCCGTCGTTAAAAATTAAGTTAGTCGAAGTTACATTGGTGAACGTATAACTGTACCAGCCATTTCCGGTATTGGTCATGTTTACGCCCGGCCATGATGCATCGGCTAAAACTCCGGTTGGTAAAGCACTCCAATAATAAATTTTAATTTCGGTTCCCCAATTTGATGGTTTGTAGAAATATACCGTAAAATTAGTATTCGGATTTACTGTTATTGTTGCGATTGCAGTTTTACTTCCGTCTTGCGTTGTTACTGTAATATTAGCCGTTCCTGCCGAAACTGCAGTAACGAATCCAGATGAATTTACAGTTGCAACTGCTGTATTGCTAGAACTCCACGTTACTGTTTTGTTGGTTGCATTTGCCGGAGCAATTGTTGCCGAAAGTTGTTGTGTATTTCCTGCATATAAACTTGCGGTTGTTGGCGAAACAATTACTGAAGCAACCGGAATTGTTGCAACCGTTATTGCAGAAGTCGCTGTTTTATTGCCATCAACGGTTTTAACTGTAATAGTTGTTGTACCTGCCGAAACTGCTGTAACTAGTCCGGATGTATTTACAGTTGCTACGGCTGTATTGCTTGATGCCCACGTTACGTTTTGATTTGTTGCATTTGCCGGAGCAAGAGTAGCATTTAATTGTTGTGTAGACCCTAAACCAACTGTTGCTGTTGTTGGACTAACCGAAACTCCTGTAACGGCTACAACCGGCGCATTTGTATTGGTTAAAACCAAATATTCATAAGCTGCAAATGTTCGTGTCGATCCTGTTGTTAAAGTTACCGAAGCATTATTGTTATACGGATTTACATAAGTTCCCGCCAAAGCTGCCGGAATTACATAGGATTTAGAAGCATTTCTTAAATTCGACATTACGATTACTTTTTCAGAACCTAATGTTTTGGTAAAGATGCTAATATCATCATTTGGATATTGAGTTAAATCGCCACGTCTGATTGCTGCGCTTGTCGTTCTGAAATTTAGAATTTTAGCAAAATCAGCGGCAGCAGTTGGATTTTGAGACCAGTTGAATTTAAAGCCCTGCCAAGGCCAGTCGGTTTTTGGTTCGTAATCAATTTCCTGTCCGCTCATTAAAAAGGGAACACCTTTCATATAAGCCGAAACTAAGAAGTTGGCAACAATTCCGTTATGGTTGTTGAAGATTACAAACGGCCTTTGTACGCCGTTATCATTTGTATACGTATCATGATTTCCGGTGTAACGAACCGCTTGGTTTGAACCCGTTGCGTTTACATATTCGTAATCATTTATGGTTTGAAAACGTTGAGAAACCGGACCTCCGGCTGCCACATCTTTCAAAGCATTCCAAAACCATCTGTCGCCAAAATTCATATCAAAACCAGCCGTAAAATTGGCTTGTCTGTCTCCTTCGGCTAACATTAATAATTTATGAGAAGAAATTCCGCGAATGTTTCCAATTACTTCTGACCAGAAATCAAGCGGAGGATTATTGGCATAATCGCAACGGTAACCGTCTACGTTTGCAGCCAGAATCCAATAACGCATCGCATCTTTTATAGCGGCACGTGTTGCTGAACTGTTAAGGTCAAGAGCAGCAATGTCAGAAAAATTTCCTAGTTGCTGAATGGTTGTACCGCTTCTCAAATAGTATTCAGGATGCTGCGTTGTCCATGCATTATCCCAAGAAGTTCCATTAATGGCGATGTCTAAAATAACAGCCATTCCGCGACTATGAGCGCCATCGACCAAAGTTCTTAAATCAGCAAGTGAGCCATATTCTGATCCAACGGCTTTAAAATCTTTGATACAATAAGGCGAAGGCGAGCTTCTGGAATCAGTTCCGTGTGGGTAAATGGGCATTAAATAAATTACATTGGTGCCGAGTGCTTTTATATTGTCTAATCGGGCGGTTACTCCGGCTAGATTTCCGTTAGCACTAAACGGACGAATATGAACCTGATACATATTTATGTCTCGGGTATCCGGAACACCAGCGAATGGCGTGCCGTACTGAGGCGGATCCTGCGCATAAACGGAACTTGCAAATAGTAATAGAAAACAAACTATTGTTTTCGTGAAATGTAAAAATCGAGTGGTAATGTTGATTTTCATAATTTTTGTTTTTTTGCATGCTTGTCAGCATCGTTAACTAAAATTCATTCTCATTTGCATTGTTTTAAATTTGACAAACATTTTGTGGTTAATAGTTTTTCAAGTAGTAAAATTTTAATTTTTGTCCATAAAAGGACATAGGTATTGCCACGAATTTCACGAATTAGCACAAATATTTAATCTGCAGCTTTAATTCGTGGAATTCGCAAAATTCGTGGCAAAAACCTTAGAAGCTTAGTCTCTCAGAACCTTAAATTAAATCTTTTTCAATCCCTTTAATTCTGATGCATTTCCTTCTTTGATGCTGATAGCAACGCCACCGCCCGGAGCTAAATACTGTTTTAAAATTGTTTTTGAGGTTACAACAACTTTAGTCACGGTATATTTTTGTGGGTTTTTGTTCCAGTTGGCTTCTTTTGCATCGGCATAAATTGTGGCGATGAAATTTTTTCCGGCAGGTAAATAATCAAAAGTAATGTTGGCTGTTCTTGCGTTTTCATCTGTAATTCCGCCAATAAACCACGCATCTTTTCCTTTTGCTTTACGGGCAATTGTAATATAATCTCCCGGTTCAGCTTCCAAAATATAACTGTTATCCCAATCTACAGCAACATCTTTGATAAATTGAAATGCATCTGGAAAACGCTCGTAATTTCCCGGAATATCAGCCGCCATTTGCAACGGACTGTACATGGTTACATAATATGCCAGTTGTTTTACCAAAGTGGTGTTGACACGTTGTGTACTTCCGGTTCCGTAATACGAAAGATCAGTTTGAAAAATGCCAGGCGTATAATCCATCGGTCCACCCATTAAACGTGTAAAAGGCAAAATCGTAGTATGATCCGGTGCTAATCCTCCCATCGATTCAAACTCAGTTCCTCGAGCAGATTCTTGTGCAATCCAGTTTGGGAATGTTCGGTTTAAACCAGTTGGTCGAACCGCTTCGTGACTGTCAATCATGATTTTATAATCGGCTGCACGTTTGGCAACATTAATGTAATGATTCACCATCCATTGTCCGTCATGATGTTCGCCACGCGGAATAATTTTCCCAACATAACCAGTTTTTACCGCATCGTAACCGTTGTCATTCATAAACTGAAAAGCACGATCTAAACGACGCTCATAATTGGTTGCTGATCCTGAAGTTTCGTGGTGCATGATAATTTTTACACCTTTTGAAGCAGCGTATGAATGAACTGCTTTTACATCAAAATCAGGATAAGCGGTTACGTAATCAAAAACTTCTTCTTTCCAGTTGTTGATCCAGTCTTCCCAGCCAATGTTCCATCCTTCAATAAGAATTGCATCGAAACCATTTTTAGAAGCAAAATCAATATATTCTTTTGCGCGTTCTGTTGTGGCTCCGTGTTTTCCGTTTGGTGTTAACTTAGAAAAATCATCAGTTAATTTTACGTTGTTTTCTTTTCCAAAGGCCCAGGTACTTTTTCCTGCAACAAAATATTCCCACCAAATCCCGATGTATTTTACCGGTTTTATCCATGAAACATCTTTATAGCTTGTTGGTTCGTTGAGGTTTAAAATTAATTTTGAAGCCAAAATCTCCGTTGCTTTATCGCTTACTACAATAGTTCTCCAAGGCGATTGTGCATCGGTTTGAATATAGCCTTTTGCTCCAACAGCATCTGGTGCTAAATGGCTTTTCATTTTATAGTTTACAGCATCAACTTCAAGATACATTGCCGGATAATTGATTAAACCTGCTTCGTGAATGTTGATGTATAAACCATCATCAGATTTCATCATAGAGGGCGTTTGTACAGCTAATTCTTTTATAGGCCATTGCGAATTGATGTCGATAGTCGCTTTTTTCATTAACGAAGGAACTTCAGAAATCTTCGAAGTGGTATACGCATATTCATTGGTATCATAATCTCCCGGAATCCAGAAAATTTTATGATTCCCGGCCAAATTAAATTCAGAACGTTCTTCTTTTATTACAAAATAACTCAAATCATTTTGTTTTGGAAATTCATATCTAAAACCTAATCCGTCGTTGAATAAACGGAAACGTATTCTAATATATCTGTTGTTGTTTTTCGCTTGCGCTAAAGTGACAACCAATTCATTGTAGTTATTTCGTATTGTTTTTTCTTCACCTAAAACCGGATTCCAATTTTCATCAACAGAAGATTGTGCTGTGTTTGTCACGGTAAAACCATCCAAAAACGAAGGCAAATTTTGAAGTTCTAAACCCAAAGAACTTGGTTTTATAACTGCTTTTTGTTTATATGATAATTGGTAAGACGGGATTCCGCCTTCTTTTAATTCAAATTTTAAAGAAAGATTTTTATTAGGCGAAGTTATTTCCTGCGCCTGAATCCATAATGAATTGGCACAGATAATAAGACACAACGCGATTTTTTTGCCTAAACGAATTTGAAGCAATGATTTGTGGGATTGAAAATTCATGTTTATTTAGTTTTTTGCAAATCTAAAGCTTAATTAATAAAAGGGTTCTAGTTTTTTAAAACTAAATATTGAAAAGGAAGCAATGTAATATCAGCTCCCAGGGTAATAGAAGCGCCTGTAAAAGCATCTTTCCAAGTTCCTTTTAATGCCGGTGAAATAAGATATGTTGCAGAATTATTAGTTAAATTAGAAAGAACAAGAACTTTTTCGGTATCGTTTACCATTGTAAAAGCACTAACTGCATTATTACTATATCCTGTGTAAGTTCCTCTTTTGATAGCATTGCTGGTGTTTCTAAAAGCAATTATCTTTTTGTACTCAGCTAACATACTTGCATCTGCCGTAGACCAGTCAATTGGCGTTTTTGCGAAATAATTCAATCTTTTTGAATATCCAATTTCCTGTCCGTTGTAAATCATCGGAACAGATTTCATGTATGCCGCTACAACGAAAGTTGCTACAGATCCTTGTTTGCCTCCAAAAAGTTCTAAAGGCGTTCCTTCTGTTAGGTTTACATCATGATTACTGGTGTATCTTACAATTCTGTTTTCCGGATTATAGTTGTTTGCATATTCTGTAGCATTCGAATCCTGAATAGTTGTTGCGGGTTTACTTTCTTTAAAAACTTTTTCTAAAGTGCTGAAGAAATTGAAACCAAAAGTGTAATCAAAACCGGAAGCAAAATGATTTACATTCGATCCTTCGGCTAACATTAAAATGGTTTGATTTTTTTTGATGCTTCTTAGTTTTGTGATTGCTTCTGTCCAGAAGGTTTGAGGAACAAAATCAGCATAATCGCATCTAAAACCATCTATGTTTGCTGTGTAAACCCAATAAGACATGGCATCGATCATGGCCGTTTTCATTTCGGCATTATTGAAATTTAATTGCGCTACATCATTATAATTCGTTCCCGGAGGAATTATAATTTCTCCTTTTTCATTTTTTTGATACCAATCTGGGTGTTCTGTAATCCAGGCGTTATCCCACGCAGTATGATTGGCAACCCAGTCAAGAACGACAGCCATATTTTTTTTGTGCGCTTCTTCAACCAACGTCTGAAGATCTTGTAAAGTTCCGAAATCAGGATTTACAGCTTTATAATCTTTTACGGCGTAAGGTGAACCTAGTTCTCCTGAAGCTTTTAATTTTCCGACTGGATAAATGGGCATTAAATAAATAACATTTGCGCCTAATTCCTGAATTTGGGTAAGTCTGTCCTGAACGCCTTTTAGAGTTCCGGCTTCACTAAAAGCACGGATATTTACCTGATAAATTATGGCATCGGCTTTATTTGGCATTTTTTCAAATGAAGTACCGTATTGAGGATATTCAGGGTTTGAATTTGAATCGTCATCTGAGGAACTACACGAAACAAACGCAAGCGTAAGGAGTAGTGAATAAAAGATGTTTATATTGAATTTCATGTTTTTTGAATTTTAGTTTTTTAATAAATCCGGTTTTCAGTTGTTAGAGTAACCTGCCTTTCACGTATGAAATGAAAGACAGAAATTACTCAAACCAAACTAATTTTCAGATTTTAATTTTAAGGTTGTACTACTTTTTTACAATAGTATAATTTGCAGTTGCCGGATATCCAAGACCAGAAGGATCAACATCGTTTATTTTAAATGTGATTTCATAAGTACCGGCTTCACCTACGTAATGCGCTCCCTGATCGTCCAGATATGCAATTCCATCTGTTGTATTTTTAGAACCGTAGTTGATCGTCCATTCATTATTTAGCCTGAATTTTACATTTCCGGGTACTAAATCTGCTGTTATTTTCCATGTTTTTGTTTGATAATCATAGTTCATTGGTGTGCTTGTGTTCCAGCTACCGGCAGTTCCATCACCAACAATTCCCCATGAATAGGCAACAGAACTCCATTTTAAAGTATTTAAATTTACTTTTACCTGATAGGAACCTTCTCCCGGAAGTACAAAATCAGTAGTGCTCATGTTTTTAAGATCATTGTTTGTGGCTCCTGCACCGTAATATTGTTCCCAGTTTCTGCCTGTATTTAATTTAAAAACCGGACCATAACCCGGAAGAACAGTTACGTAACCCTGATAAACACCTTTTGAAATTGCAGTTAAAGCTAAAGCGGTATCTACATTCCATTCGCCCTGATAGGCTCCCGGCATATAAATTTCGCCAAAAACAACGCTTCTTTCATATGGTGTAACCTTTATTGTAACAGGATTTGAATAAATTTTACGATCCATAGTAGCTTCTACGCGAATAACTATTTGCCCTGAAACATCTATTGGAAGACCTAAATCTGCAGCTATTTTGTTTAATTCCTGATCTGTAAATGCTTTGCTTAAAACATCACCGCCAACTTCAATTCGTTTGGCTTTTTGCCAGGCCAGACTTCCGCTTATATCATTTACTAAATCAAATTGTACGGCGTAAGTAACGGGTGCAGCAATGGGAAACGTAACTGCCGGCCACGAAATAAGCAAAGCCTGATCGTCTGCAGTATCTTCAGTAAGGACTATAGTGCTTGATGATACTTCGATTGCAGATGGAAAACTTACTGCTTTTAAAGTTGTTAACTGACCGTCAGTTTCACAGGATGAACCTAAAAAAAGCAAGCCGCCTAACAAGATTAATTTATTTATATATTTTTTCATGATAGTTTTGTTTTTAGTAATAACCCTCGTTTTGTTTTAATCCTCTGTTTGCATCTAAAGCAGCTGTTGGAATTGGGAATAATTTTCTATAGGCAGGAGATACGGGTCTGAACTCGTTTGCCAATAAGAATTTATCAAAACGAATCATGTCTTGTCTTCTGTGACCTTCCCAGTTTAGCTCAAATCCTCTTTCGTTATAAACATCATCCAATGTTGGGTTTGCAGCTAATCCGTTTAATCCAGCACGTACTCTGATTTGGTCTATAAAAGGTTTTGCTGTACCGGCGTTTCCTAAACGAACATAGCATTCAGCTTTCATTAAAATTACGTCTGCATATCTGAAGATTGGAAAGTCATTTGAAGCTCCTCCACCGGATCTTGGCGTTGCAGGGTAAAATTTAACGTTACGAACACCAGCCTGAGGTGCAGCTCCCGGATTGTCTAAAGAAGCAACCTCCAGTGTGTAATTAAATCCGCCCGGTTGTTCTCCCACTAAAAATTGCTGTCTGCGAATATCGTTTGCATCATATTTCAGAAAGAATTCTTTAGGCACAATAGTTCCGTTCCAGCCATCATATCCAAATAAACTTTTACCATGCGGGCCATATAAGCTGCGAGTGGCATAAATATTACGGGAAACTACATCAAGCGTTGCGTAGATAGGTAAAATGGTTTCATCATCCGGAAGTACATCACCAAACAATTCATAATATTTATTTCCTAACGGGCTGGCATCATTTTTTTCACCTGAGTGAAGACTAAATCCGCCTTCACTAACTTTATTACATGCGGCTAAACATTCGTTCCATTTTGCTTCTCCGGTATAAACTTCTGCATTCAGATATACTTTTGCCAATAATGTATAGCCGGCCCATCTATTGAATCTTCCGTAATAATTACCTCCTTTTGTTGTGGAAAGCAGGTCTACGTTCTGAGTTATTTCTTTTACAATAAAATCGAATACTTCTTTGCGGTTTGACTGAGGAATTTTATCAACTGTAGTATCATTATTGGTAAAAAAAGGAACATTCCCAAAATCATCAATCAATAAATAATAAAAGAAAGCACGTAATACTTTTGCTTCGGCAATTTTTGAAGCTTCGGCATTTGATTTTTCCAGTAATTGTATGGCTAAATTGGCATTGAAAATCGATTTGTATAACCAGTTCCAGGTATTATTAATAATGAAATCTGTTGGCAGCCATTCGTGTTTGTGCAAACGGGCAAAATCTTGTTGCCAGTCACCTGTGTTTCTATGCGGAATTACCTGCTCGTCTGATGACATACAGTTCATATCATACCAGCCATTATCGGCTCCGGCGTAACCTACACCCGGCACATTATTACGTACAAAGTCTCCCGGAATTTCTGCATAAACGCTGGCAAGAGCAATATCGGCTCCCTCCGGAGTTCCATAAAAGCTGTCTGGTTGATATTTGTCGTATATATTTTCGTTAATATCTGTACAGCTAAAAAGGGTTAGGAAACATGCGCTTCCTGCTATTACTATATTTTTAATTTTCATTTCTTTTTACTATTTAAATTTTACAGTCAAACCAAATGCAACACTTCTGGTACGCGGATAAATTCCTCTATCGCCACCAAAATTATCATTAGGGTCACCACTTCCGCTGATGTTCAATTCCGGATCAACACCTGTATAATCTGTAATCAGCAGTAAATTGTTTCCTGTAAGAGAAAGTCGAACATTGTCTATATATTTATCGGTAAAACGGAATGTATATCCTGCTGTAAGATTTTCTAAACGTATAAATGAACCGTCTTCTAACCATAAATCAGATCCGTATGGAGAAGAATGTATTCCTTTGTCGACAGCGCTTTCGAGAATATTTGATTTACCGGTATTCTCCAGCATACTTAAGTTTTGATTCAATGCGTTGTAAATTTTATTTCCTCCTGAACCTCTTACTAACATCGAAATGTCAAAGTTTTTGTAACGGTAAGATGGATTAAATGCAAAAGTGTACGTTGGCAACGCCGAACCTGCATAATAACGATCCGGACTTTTTACTCCCTGATCTATTATGCCGTTTCCATCACGATCCAATACTGTTTCAACACCGTTATTATTTTTACCTGTATGTTCTAAAATATAAAATGCACCAACTGGTTTTCCCTGCACTAAATAAGAATTGTTTGCTCCCCAGCCTACATAATCTGTATTTAAAGGAATACCGTTAATACTTCCGCTTAAATTAAGTACTTCATTTTTCATGAAGGATGCATTTCCTGCTAATGTTAGCGTACTGTTTTCCGTTTTGATAACATCATAGGCAAGAGCAATTTCTAAACCTTTGTTTGAAATGCTTCCTACATTGGCTTTAATTTCTTTGTATGGATAAGGAGGCTGAGGTACAGTATAATTAAATAATAAATCATCTGTCTTAGAATCGTAAACATCTAAGCTACCTCTTAACCTGTTGTCAAAAAGAGCAAAATCAAGTCCGATATTGGTTTGTTTTTTGGTTTCCCATTTTAAATCGGCATTTGCGTTTTGAGAAATGCCAAAGTTGGTAATAACAGAACCTCCAAAATAAGTGTTTCCTGAACTATCCACTAATGGTAACGAAGTTTGCGGATAAAGACCTTGCTGATTACCAGTTTCACCATAACCAACGCGTAATTTTAATTCATTAAACAAGGTTTGGCTGGTCATGAACGATTCTTTGTTAATTTGCCACGCAACAGATGCTGAAGGGAAACTTCCCCATTTGTTGTTGGTACCAAATACTGATGAACCATCTCGTCTGATACTTGCTGTAAGTAAATAACGGTCTAATAAAGAGTAGTTTAATCTTCCTAAATAAGAAACTAAAGACCGGTCATTTTTATAAGATCTTAAATCTCCGGGTCTTACCTTAGACAAATCGCCAAACTGAAGTGCATTGTAGGTTGCTTCATCACTTATAAAACCTCTTGCCTGAGCAAAATTACCCTGGTAAGTCTGGCTTTGCCATTCGTATAAAGCCAGTGCATTAAAACTGTGAACGCCTAAAGTTTTTTTATACGTAAGACTAATATTTGTTAGTTTTTCGTTTTGTCTTTTATTATCAATATTAGCATAGCCTTTCTGTTCTACTGCAAAAGCTTCTGTTGAACTTACCGGCAGGAAATATCCCTGAGTTGAATTTGTTTTTCTCCAGCTACCGAACCAGTTTGCCGAAAATCCTTTGCCCAAATCTAAATCTGCTTTTAAACTTCCAAATAAGTTATCCTCCTGTCTTTCATTCTTTACAGATTGAGCAGCTGCATACGGGTTTAAATATTGAAACACAGTTGAATCAGTAAAATAAGTTCCGTCAGTATTATAAACAGGATCTGTTGGTCTGGCCAATAATGAATTTGTAATTAGATTTGACTGATACGAAACGGCGCCAATTTTAGCAATACTTCCTGTTACATTATTTACTCCTGTATTTAAATTAAAAGTCAGTTTTAATTTGTCGTTAAGCGCCAATTGTGTTGCCTGAACGCGTCCAATATATTTTTGATTACTGGAGTTAATTACAACTCCATCCTGCATAATAGCAGTTATAGAAGCTCTGTAATTGAATTTATCGGTTCCTCCGCCAAATGATAGCGTATGTGTTTGTGTAATTCCGGTTTGAGTCAAAAGACCATACCAATCTGTATCAGAACCGTGATTTGCAGATGCAGGAACGCCAACACTTTGAGCCGTTTCCCACCATTGGTTTGCATTCAGCATTTCTAATTTTTTCGGAATAAAATCTATAGAAGTATAGCCAATATATTCCATAGTTGTTTTTCCTGCTTTATTTTTTTTAGTTGTTACGATGATAACTCCGGGCGCTCCTCTTGAACCGTAAACCGCTGTAGCCGAAGCATCTTTTAAAATATCTATACTTTCAATCTCACTTGGCGGAACCTGATTAAATAAATCCATGTTTCCCTGAATTCCATCTACAACAACCAGAGGATCATTTCCTCCAATTAAAGATGAAATACCACGAATACGAACGCTTGGCCCTGCACCCGGCTCGCTACCAATTTGAGTAATATTAACACCGGCAGCTTTTCCTGAAATCAAGGATAACGGATTTACAATTGCGCCCTGATTCATGTCTTTTGCGGCTATTGAAGAAACAGCTCCAGTCACATCTTTTCTGGCTGTAGTGCCGTAACCCACGACTACAATTTCCTGTAAGTTTGTAGCGTCCGGAAATAACTGAATGTTGATATTGCTTTGATTTGCAGTTACCTTTTTCTCTTTATAGCCAATAAAAGTCACCACGATTACAGATGCACTGCTTTCAACAATAAGTTTGTATTTTCCATCAAAATCTGTAACCATTCCGTTTTTAGTTCCTTCTTCTGTAACCGATGCTCCCGGCAAAGGCATACCATTTTCGTCAGTAATAATTCCGCTGACAGTTTCTTTTTCAAATTGAATGTTTTCTGTTCTTAGCTCGGGCTTTTTTAAGATAATTTGCGTATCACGAATTTTAAATTCAGTTGGAGTTCCTTTAAAAAGCCTGTCTAAAACCACATATATCGATTGGTCCTTTACCGAAATAGAAATCGTTCGGTCTAAGTCAATATCATTTAGTTTGTAAATAAACCTGAAATCTGTTTTTTGTTCTATGGTCTCAATAACCTTTTCGATTGTTGAATTGTTTAATTCCAGGGTAACTTTTGTCTTTTGGGCATAAGTATTTCCTCTAATATTAAACATGGCGACCAAAATAAGTAGTGTAGTTAGTTTCAATTTTAGGTCATTTTGGAACATTGAGTATAGGAACCCAATATTCTTAGATTTTTTTTTCATAATTTTGTTAATTGATTGTAGTTAATTCGTTATATTCAATCACTTAGTAAATCGGAAATTGTTCGCAGCTCTTTCCGATTTTTTTATTCCTGTATTTTTAGTTCTTCCTGTTTTTTCATTGGTTAGTGGTTATTTAATTAGTATCTGATTGTTTTTTATAGTGTAATTAATGCCGTGAATGTCATTAAAATAGCTCATTACATTTTCTATAGATTCTTCTTTAAAACTTGCATTGAATTTTTCGTTGGCCAGTTTTTCATTTTTATTGATGATCGTAACATTATAGCGTCTTTCGAGCTTTGTGATGATATTTTTGAAAGTCATATTTCTAAAAGTCAACCCGCCGTTTATCCATGAAGTATAAATATCCGTAATAACCGGTTTGGTCCTAATTGTAGCATTTTCTTTATTGAAACTTCCTTTGTAGCCCGGTTTTAGAATCGTGTTTTTATCAGCGTTGAATTCTTCATTTGTATTGTACATTCCAACAGAACCTTCAACCAAAACAACATCTGTCGCAGCATCTTCAGGATAATTAGAAACATTAAAGTGCGTTCCTAAAACACGTACATTCAGGTTGTCGGCATTTACAATAAAAGGGTGTTTTTTATCTTTTGCAACATCAAAAAATGCTTCTCCATCAAGAAAAATCTGTCTGTTTTCGCCGGCAATAAATTTCACAGGATATTTTAAAGTTGTTCCTGCGTTTAAGTGAACAAGCGTTCCGTCAGACAATTGCAATTGAAATTTTTTCCCGTACGGAATTTTAATCGTGTTATAAGACACTTTTTCTAAATCACCGTTATTTTCGTAAACCAGTTTATTACCTTCCTGATTTCCTATCACATTTCCTTTTGAGTCTAATACTTGTACAGAATTATCTTCAGAAATAACCTGAACCTTTCCGTCTTCTAATTGTAAAACAATATCCGTGCTTTTAAAATCGAATTTTTGTTCAGCTGCTTTATTGATGCTGTTTTGTTTGTAGAAAAGTCCAATTCCTAGTAAAATAACAACTGATGCGGCAATCGAAATGTATTTTTTGAAATTTGATTTTTTAGGAGCAATTTCAATCGTAGTTTCATTTTCTTTAGATGCCGATAAAATATTCAGAAAAATATCATCAGCAGTTTTTTGATTCATTTTTGGCATTTCGGCCAAAAGATTTTGAACATCTTCTACCGAAGGAAAATCTTCCGTAAGTTTATTTTTTTTGTAGTAGGCAATTACTTCGTTTGTTTCTTCTGGTGTACATTGGTTTAAAACAAACTTTTGTAAAAGGGTTTTTATTTCAGAATTTGAATTCATTACGAATTGATTTTAGTTCGGGTTTTATATAATACAGTTGAAATGAAGTTGACTACTACTCAAACGTTGTAAATTTTTCAATTTTAACATTTGACTATTGATGAATGAATTG
The DNA here is from genome assembly GCF_004362015.1 of Flavobacterium chryseum. GTDB lineage: Bacteria > Bacteroidota > Bacteroidia > Flavobacteriales > Flavobacteriaceae > Flavobacterium. The sequence goes on along the minus strand of NZ_SNWW01000001.1, from coordinate 161,666 downwards.
TTAGGTATTGATTTTGCTGATGTTTTGATTTAAATATATTTTTAAATAATAAATTACCTGTGTCATTTCGACCGAAGGGAGAAATCACATCCAGAGAGCAACGAACCGTAATTCCGTTATGTGATTTCTCCCTTCGATCGAAATGACACAGATTGGCGATTTTCTTTTTCGATTCTGATTGCGAAGAATTATTAAAATCCATCCCTACAAAATAGTATGTTCTTACGGAACCCTCAAAAAAACTCCATAGACAGAAGATTTTAAAACTTTGTGCACTTTGCGTAAACCATTGCGTTTCTTGCGGTTAAAACAAAAAAAATCACTCGAAAAGAGTGATTTTAGTGGTTTACTTTGGTTTTTGTGGTTTAGATAATCTCGTCATGAACTTGAAAAAATACTCGCATCGATTCTAATGCTTTGCTCATTTGGTTCTTGACTGTATTTATAGAGATGCCGAGTTCCTGACTAATTTCTTCATAACTCATGCCTTTCTTTCGTGACATTTTAAATATTTGCTTTCGTTTTGGCGGTAATTGTTTCATGGCTTCTTTCCGAAGTTTTTTGCAATCGGCTTCTCGAATTCCGTAATCGCCTTGTTCATGTGATTTCTGACTTTCATAAAAAATCTCTTCTTTAAGCAACACTTCGTTTACTGCTTTGTTTAAGAAATTAAAAGCCTGATTTCGGGCAATTGTAAAAATATAAGCTTTAAAAGATTGTTCGAGATTTAAGTTTTCCCGATTTTGCCAAACCTTCATAAAAACATCCTGAACATTTTCTTCTGCCGCTTCTTTAGATTTTAAAATGCTAATACTATAGCCATAGATATCCTGATGGTACAAATCAAAAAGTTTACGAAATGCCTTTTCGTTGCCTCTTTTGAGTTCACTCACCAATAATTTTTCGCTATTGTCTTTCGCTTCTAACATTAATTTAATTAGTCTTTGTTTAATTCTAATTATATTAGGATACTATCAAATGTGCAGTCTTAATTGTTGACAGGTTAGCAAATATATAAAAATATAATTCGCAACAAATAGTATCTAAAAAAACTTAATTAAAATATTTTTAATAAAATTTTAAAGAATCTACAGTAATGGCAGTAAAAATTGAGTTTCCGATGGCTGTAAATTTTTTAACTAATATCGTAAAAGATGTTAGATACTAAAATTTATAGGGAATATTCTTATTTCAATTACAACTGCATTTAATGTTTCAAATAAAAAAATCCCTTTATCTTTTGATAAAGGGATTTAATAAGTAAGGAAATTTATTTAAACTTGATTAATTTTTTAAATCTTTAATTACTTTAAAAGCAACGTCAACCTGATCTTCTCCAACTAGAATCGTAAATTCATTTGAAGTCGAAATTACCTCATTAATAATAATTCCTTCCCACGCCAGGCGTTGAAAAATGAAGTAATAAATACCGGGAACTACAATATTTTCTTTTGGTAATTTTACCGTAATAGAAGCCAGATTATCTAATTTCTGAATTAGTTTTTCGCGCATAAAGTGTTTTTCAACCAAATGATTTACACTGCTGCTTACTACGATATTCGTTTCGTTTACACCACGAGATGAGGTATAAAAAATATCAGATAAAACATTAATATCAGAAATCAAATCAGCTTGTTTATTTAAAACAGTTTCTGAAGCAGCGAAGGTATAATCCGTCAATTCTGAACGAACCGTGATCTCGCCAATGTTCTTGATTACCTTATTGATTTTATGGTTTAATTTAAAATCCAATTCTTCAGTGAGTCGTTTAAGCGACATTACAACAGCGCCTTGTTTCACTTCTTTACCAAATTCACTTTCCAGTTCATTCATAATGTTCCGGGACAGAGAAGTTAAGTTGATGATTCCAAGCGATAGCGCATTCAGTAAAAACGGCTTTGTTTTGATGTAATTTTCTACAATTGAAGAAACGGTTTTCATAATTTTTTCTTTTTTTTTTGTAACGTAATTGGGTTGGTGTAGTTATAGATTTGTGTTATAAATCTATGCAAATATAAATAAAAAAACAATTTGTTACAATTATAACAATAAAAAATTGTGTTAAAAGTGATAAAAAGCGTCGGTAAGATGTTCAATTGCAAATGTTTCACCATTTTTTTGAACTGCGATTATGTCAAAACGAATTTCTAAATCATCAGTAAAATCCTTTTCCCTATAGTTTATGTAGGCATTTACTGCTTTTACCAGTAATTGAATTTTTTTTGGTTTTACAAAATCCTGAGGTAAACCAAAATCAGTACTTGATCTTGTTTTGACTTCTATAACGGCTAAAAAATGATCTTTTTGTGCGATAATATCTATTTCTGCTTTCTGAAATGTCCAGTTTCGATCCAGAATTTCATATCCATTTTGGCGAAGATATTCTACAGCAAGTTCTTCTCCCTTTTTTCCGAGTTCATTATGTTCTGCCATTTTTTTAGGTATGAGTTGTGGGTTATAAGTTATGGGTTTGTTTAGCGCGCAAAGACGCAAAGTCGCAAAGAATGAAATTCAAACTTTGCGACTTTGCGTCTTTACGAGATTTTTATGTGGTATTTAAATAGCTTTCTTAAGTTAGAAAACTAAATCAGATATATTATTTTTGAAAAGAAACAGTGCTTCCGGATGCATTTACATCAATTGTTACGGTACTTCCCATAATTAAAGCTCTGTTATCCTGAATATGTCCGGCAGGGAAATTGAAGATTACAGGAATATTATATTTTTTAGTAACATCATCTACAATTTCGACAGCATTTTTGCCCCAAGGCACTTCGTTGTCTTTCATTTTGGTCATAGCGCCAACAACAATTCCTTTTAGGTTTTCGATGCATCCATTACGGCGTAAATTCATCATCATACGATCGATATGATACAAGTATTCGTCTAAATCTTCGATAAATAAAATTTTATCCTTGCAATCAATAGCCGATTGTGATCCCAATAAACTGTATAAAATGGATAAATTTCCACCCACTAATTCACCGGTTGCTTTTCCAAAACGATTCATTTTATCCGGACCAACAGAGTAAGATAAAGGTTCACCAAACAAACTCGATTTCATAGAACTAATTGCGGCCGGAGTAGCACGCGGAATCGTTACAGGCATAACGCCGTGAATCGATTTATAGCCCATCGTGTTTAAGTGATTGTGCAGCACCGTAACATCACTAAAACCAATAATCCATTTTGGATGTTGTTTGAATTTGGTAAAATCTAAAAGATCAATCATTCTCACCGTTCCGTAACCGCCACGAACACACCAAATTGCTTTAATATTCGGATTATCTAACTGATGTTGAAAATCAGCAGCACGTTGCTCGTCAGTTCCTGCCAGTTGGTTTACATCAAGTCCAATAGTAGTTCCTACAACCGCTTCTAAACCCCAACTGTGCAATAAATCTATCGTAGGTTTTAAGTTATCGTCGATATTTTTTCTGGCAGTTGCTAAAATTGCGACCGTATCTCCTTTTTGTAAATAAGGTGGTGTTATCATGTTTTGTTGAGATTGACAGGTGAATGATTGTAAAGCAAAAATAAGAAATACGAATTTACCAAAAGCAAAGTGTTTCTTGAAGTATTGAAAGCTTTTCATGTTCTTATTTTCTTTTTACTTAAAATTATAAATTATTTTTAAATGAGCATTAATTAAATGATGGAGCTCCGTATTTCTTTTCTAATTCTTCTAAAATCAAAACTAATCCGTTATCAGCTTGTTCAGATTGTACGTTTGCAAAAAGAATAAAAGCTTTGTTTACGGATGAACAAATATACACTTTGGTTAAAAATGTTCCCGGATTTCCATTATGAAATGAATATTTTGAATCATTATTCTTTTTACTTTCAGAATTCCATCCAAAAGAAAATTCAGGTAACCCAAACTGCATATAATTAAACTCTTCAGCTGTCAATAATTTTGATTTTCCCTGCAAACCCTGAAGTAGCATTTGTATAAATTTACAATAATCAGGCAAACTTACCTTTATATTTCCTGCTGACGAAAGCCAGTTTAGTTTATAATTTAATGCTGGAGCTTCGGGCTTCAAATCTTCATCATGTCCCCAAGGCTGATTTTTATCTTTTAAATTAGGCTGACCAAATTCAAAATCAATATTTAAATTTTTTCCTAAATCTTTAACCAAAGTTTCATAAGTTTTGCCAGTTGCTTTTTCGAGCATAAGTCCAGCAGCCACATAACTGGGATTTGACCAATATATATGTTGCTTTTCTAAAACAGTTTCCTGCTGCAAAAACCAGGCAATAAATTCATAGCGTTGTTGCTGATCATTTCCTTTAATTTCTTTTTGCGTTGGAGCTTCGTTTCCGTAATACCATGTTTTCATGCTGGCTCTAAAAGTAATAAAATCCTGAAGCGTAAAATCATATGTTGAGGGTTGACTTTTTGCTTTTAATTCAGGATACAAATCAAAAAATTTAGTGTCCCATCTTATTTTTCTCTCCTTAACTAAAACTGCTGCAAGATATGCCGTAATGGTTTTTGTGACAGATCCTAAACGAAACTTATCGTCAATTTTTGCTTTGTATTTTGAGTTGATACGTTGATATCCTAAAGCGTTAATTTCTAAAACAGAATCTGAGGAAACTACCGCATAAGCCAATTCCGGAATATTATATTTAATTCTGATACTATCAGTAAACGAACTATTATTTTGTGCATGAGAACTATTAAAAAGAATAAATAATACAAAGGCAAAAAATAGTTTTTTCATTTTTTAAGAAGAGTGAATTGAGTAAGCAAGGTACAAGACATTTTAGGATTAACAAAAAATAACTAAAAATTAAACAATATAAAATTCCTACAAATTAATTAATTTTTTATAATTTGGATTTTTTAAATATCAATAACTATGAGGTTTGTTCTGTTTCGGTTTTATGTAATCGCTTTTTTTTCTTTATCACTACAAGTACAATCTAAAAAGTATGCCATTCATACTGTCGCATTTTACAATTTCGAAAATTTATTCGATACAATAGATGATATTAATACCAATGACGACGAATGGACGCCAACCGGAGCGCAGCGTTGGACGGATGAAAAGTACCAACAGAAATTGCAAAATCTTAGTAGAGTTGTAGCCGAAATTGGAACGCCTGAAAACTCAAATGCACCTGTCATTATTGGTTGTTCTGAAGTTGAAAATCGTGGCGTTTTAGAAGATTTAATCAAACAGCCAAAACTTCTTCCTTTTGATTACGGAATAATTCACTTTGATTCTCCCGATAAGCGTGGTATTGATGTTGCTTTATTGTATCAGAAAAAATATTTCAGACCAACTTCTTTTTCTAATATTCCTTTATTAATTTATAAAAATAATGTGCCAATTAAAGAAGAAAAACTGGAAGAAACTGATGATGAACTTGAAATAAAGATCGAAAATAAGAATCGTGTTTTTACACGTGATCAGCTTTTAGTTTCAGGATATTTAGAAGGTGAAGAAGTTCATATTATTGTCAATCACTGGCCATCGCGATCAGGAGGAGAGAAGGCGAGTAGTCCGTTTCGGGAAGCTGCCGGAAGATTAAACAGAAAAATTATCGATTCGCTGCAGCAAATAAATCCCAATGCAAAAGTGATGACAATGGGCGATTTAAACGATGGTCCGTTTAATAAAAGTTTGAAAATAGCTTTGGGAGCAAAGTCAAAAAAGAATGAAGTACCTGAATTTGGAGTCTTTAATCCGTTTGAAGAAATGGCTAATAGAGGACTGGGAACAATTGCTTTTCGTGATTCCTGGGATATTTTCGATCAGATAATACTAACGGAATCCTTAATCAAACCTGATTTTTCGAGCTTTAAATTCTGGAAAGCCGGTATTTTTAATAAACATTATCTGGTTCAAACTACAGGTCAATATAAAGGATATCCGTTACGACACAGTCAGACCGAAGTAGGTTTTAGCGATCATTTTCCGGTTTATGTTTATTTAATAAAAGAAATGAAATAATAGACGCACTACGACTCTACAAAAACTTTTCACTAACTTAGCTACTCATAAATTCAATACCTTAAAATGGCCATAGCAAAACCCTTCAATCTTACCAAATGGATCGACGAAAACCGTCATTTACTAAAACCACCTGTTGGGAATAAAAATCTTTATGTTGATTCCGGCGATTATATAGTAATGATTGTTGCGGGGCCGAACGCTAGAAAAGATTATCATTATAATGAAACCGAAGAACTTTTTTATCAGTTGGAAGGCAATATAAAAGTTGTTATTCAGGAAGATGGCGAGCGTAAAGAAATGGAATTAAATGCCGGAGATATGTATCTTCATCCTGCAAAAATCCCACATTCTCCAGTTCGTTCAGAAGGTTCAATCGGATTAGTAATTGAACGTAAACGTGCTGGAAAAGGTTATACAGACGGATTGCTTTGGCATTGTGATAACTGCAATAATAAATTGTACGAAGTGTTTTTTGAATTGCATAATATCGAAAAAGATTTCCTTCCTCATTTTGAGCATTTTTATAATTCAGAAGAATTAAGAACTTGCAATAATTGTGGAACTGTTATGGAGTCTGATCCGAGGTTTGTGGCGAAGAAATAATTTCTTGATTCCGAATTCAAACCTTTCAGATTTACGAACGTTCAGATTAGAGTTATTCGAGATCCTAACAGGTTTTTAAAACCTGTTAGGTGTTATTTTAAGAAACAAGATCACCTACAACTCAAATCGCTTCCCTTGTTCCGGATAAATGATCTTCAAACCTAAATCGTTTTGATTCTTAATTTGCTCTTTAATTTTTACAATATTTTTAGTTGGCGGTTTTAAATGTGTTATAATAACTTTAAAACCTTTCAAAGAATCTTTTCCGGCTAAATCTTCTAAAGCGTGAAGTTCTTTCATTAAATGATTGGGAGTCAAATGCCCGAATAGAAATTGGTCCGGCTGTTCATTCGGAAATGAAACTTCAATAAAAATTCCTTTCAATTGTTTGTTTTTAATTAATGGCGAAACTGCAGTCCATAACGTTTTTAATTTATCGCTTTTTTCAACAGCATCAGGACCGGTGTCGCCAAGATATAAAGCATAATCATTTCCATTTTTGATTAGAAACGCTGTACTTTCAAAAGGATTCACATGACTTAAAGTAAAAGCCTTTACCGTCATTGATGTATTATTTATTGGAGTTTCTTCACCAACCGTTAAAGTTTGAAAGTGGTATTTCTTTAAAGGAAAACCAACACCTTTATCACCAAAATTTGCCCAGGTTTGATCGTTGAAATAATGATTTTCCATCATTTCCATACATTTATTCGTGGCATAAACTGTTTTTGATGAATCGGCAGGAGAATTAATTATCAAACCAGAAACGTGATCTAAATGTGCATGCGAAATTAAATATCCTTTAATGTATTTTCGGAGAACTTCGGTGGTTGAAACTTTAAAAACTTTATTTTCAATTGCTTTTTCGATTCCGGAATTTACAGTTCCGGCATCAAGACAGATATAATCTTTTGTATTTATTGGTGCTATTAAATAAGCTGAAAGATTTTTCTCGTCGATTCCGCCTTTTACTCCCAAAGGAACAATCTGAAAAGCAGCTTTTTGTTCTTTTTGAGAAAAGGCATGAACTGAAATTAGAAGTAAAAAAAGTAGAAAACGATTGAAAGCAGACATATTTATTATTTTTGTGGTTACAAATTTCATCAATTATCATGAATAAATTAAGGTATATTTCTGTAATTCACTTTAATTAACTCTAAATTTACTTTGATTTTAACAACTCAATCTAATTGATATTAACTGTGAAATAATATCTTTACAAAAAAATATAACAATTTTAACTAAAAAAGTTACAATGACAACAATAGCATCACAATTTGGAATGAATGAGGCTCTGGAAAAATTGGGCATCAAATTGATAAATGAAGGAACATCAACAGGGATAGAAAATTTTTCTTCAGGAGAAATTTTAGATAGTTTTTCACCAGTTGACGGAAAATTGATTGCTTCGGTAAAGATGTCAAGTCTTGCAGATTATGAAAAAGTAATGCGTTCAGCGACAGCAGCCTTTAAAGAATTTCGTTTGATTCCGGCGCCACAGCGTGGTGAAATTGTACGTCAGTTTGGACAAAAGTTACGTGAAAATAAAGATGCTCTTGGTAAATTGGTTTCTTATGAAATGGGGAAATCATTGCAGGAAGGTTATGGAGAAGTTCAGGAAATGATCGATATCTGCGATTTTGCAGTTGGTTTATCGCGTCAATTGCACGGATTAACCATGCATTCTGAAAGACCGGGACATCGTATGTATGAGCAATATCATTCATTGGGAGTTGTCGGAATTATTTCAGCATTTAATTTTCCGGTAGCAGTTTGGTCATGGAATACAGCTTTGGCTTGGATTTCCGGAGATGTTTGTGTTTGGAAACCTTCTGAAAAAACGCCTTTATGCGGAATTGCATGTCAAAATATTATTGCGCAGGTTATTAAAGAAAACAATTTACCGGAAGGAATTTCGTGCTTGATTAATGGCGATTATCAAATTGGTGAATTGATGACAAAAGATACCCGAATTCCTTTAATTTCTGCAACAGGTTCAACCCGAATGGGAAAAATTGTTGCGCAGGCTGTTGCGGGTCGTTTAGGAAAATCATTGTTAGAATTAGGAGGAAATAATTCAATCATTGTAACTCCGGATGCTGACATCAAAATGACTGTTATTGGTGCTGTTTTTGGTGCGGTTGGAACTGCCGGACAGCGTTGTACATCAACACGTCGTTTGATTATTCACGAAAGTATTTATGATAAAGTAAAAGATGCTTTAGTGGCAGCTTACAAACAATTACGAATAGGAAATCCGCTTGACGAAAACAATCATGTTGGTCCGTTAATTGATACGCATGCTGTAGAAATGTATGCCATTGCTTTAAACAAAGTTGTTGCCGAAGGTGGAAAAATTTTAGTGGAAGGCGGCGTACTTTCGGGAGAAGGTTACGAAAGTGGATGTTATGTAAAACCAGCGATTGCTGAAGCCGAAAATTCATTTGCCATTGTACAGCACGAAACATTTGCACCTGTTTTATATCTAATTAAATATTCTGGAGATGTTGATAATGCTATTGAACTTCAAAATGGAGTTGCTCAAGGATTGTCTTCTGCCATTATGACGAATAATTTACGCGAAGCTGAAAGGTTTTTATCTGTTACAGGTTCAGATTGTGGAATTGCGAATGTTAATATCGGAACTTCAGGTGCTGAAATTGGTGGTGCTTTTGGTGGTGAAAAAGAAACTGGCGGAGGACGTGAATCAGGATCTGATGCGTGGAAAATTTACATGCGACGTCAAACCAATACGATCAATTATACTACGAGTTTGCCTTTGGCACAAGGAATTAAATTTGATTTGTAAATTGAGATTTACATTATTGATTAAATATATAAAAGGCTTCCAAATTTTGGAAGCCTTTAATTTTATAAATAGATTTTTTATTTTTTTATAATCGTTTGATTGAAAGAACCATCTGAAGTGAAAATTTTTGCTAAATAAGTTCCTGAATTTAGTTGGCTTAAATCAGTACTTTCACTTCCTTTTTGAATCGTTTTTACAAGAGATCCAAAGATATTGTAAATCAAAACTTTTTCTACTTTCTGATTACTATCCGATAAAAACAAAGTACTTGAAGCAGGATTTGGGTATAAAAATATTTTTTCTTCACTATCAGTTGTTTCAGTTTTGGCTACACGAAGCGTACCACCGTTGTAAACAGTACTCAAGTAGAAAAGATTAGCTGTATCTTTCTTTGTAATTGTATGACTTCCTGCAGCAAGAGTAACAGTTACAATTCCTCCCGAAGCAATTTTATCTACATTGTCAACCTTAATAGTTGCTGCCGATTCAACAAATACCAAAGTCAATGTACTTGCTTGAGTTGTTGTAAAAGTGATGCTTGTTGAAGATTCAATTTTAAGACATTGTGTCAATGTTAAACCGTTATACGTTACCGTTCCTTTTGATGTCGAAAGATTTCCTGTTATAGTATAAAATGAACTCGTTTTTCCAGAAGTTGTAAAATTATGTATTTCGTTTCCGGCCGGAGTTCCAGTTGTTACTGTTATAGTTCCGGATCCTGTTGCTGCAGTACCTGAAGTTCCTGTTGTTGCAATAGAATAAGATAAAGTAGCAGTTGGAGTTCCTGTAATTGTGATTGTTTTAGCAGAAGTATTTTTTACAAAACTAATTCCAGACGCAGGTAATCCGGTTACTGTCGCATCTGTTGCAGTGCCTCCCCAGGTAAATACTATCGAAGCAATTGCTGAACCACTCGCAACTGTTTGATTGTTGTTTGTAGTTGAAGTTAATGTTTGTGTTCCTGCTGCTGTAACCGTAATCGTTCCAGATCCTGTTGCAGGTGTTCCTGCAGTACCCGTTGTAGCGATTGAGTACGATACTGTTGCTGTTGGTGTTCCGGTTATTGTAATTGTTTTAGCAGTTGTATTTTTTACAAAACTAATTCCTGAGGCTGGCAATCCTGTTACTGTTGCATCTGTTGCATCTCCGCCCCAAGTAAAAACAATAGAGCCAATAGCAGTTCCGCTAGCAACTGTTTGATTGTTGTTGCTTGTCGATGTAAGTGTTTGGTTGCTTACAGGTGGATTTCCTTCACCTTGTATTGCAACTAATGTTGTGTTATAATTGGTAAGTGCAGATTTTAATGCTGTAATGACAAGAGATGAAGTATCGTCTACGGCATTGTTAAATACCCATTTTAAATCACCTCCGGAAACACGTCCTGCATATTGTGTTGTTTTCGTTTTGGCAACTGCAGGCTGATCGATAACTAAATTTTTAACGTATAATGCAGCATTAGTATCAAAATTATTATAAGTATTGGCGCCAGATTTAGATTTAACGTTGCTGCTTACAGTTTCACCTCTTGTAGTTGCCACATAGGCATCAAAATCAGTTAACGAGCTAATTTTTCCTGAAATATTGTATAGCGGATTTGGATCATTATAAGCAACAAAACGCATATTATTTGTTCCGTTTGAAGCATCAAAAGTATTATTAAACGCTTTAATTGAACCACCTGCTTCACCAGAAAAAGTTCCCATCGTTCCGGCATTATTTACTTGGTTTGCTTCATCCCAAATATCAGTTCCCTGTAATGAAGTTAACATTGGATGTTTACTGTTACGGAAATAATTTCCTTCTACAAATAATGAAGAACCCAGTGTAGAGCCTGAACCGTATTTTGAAACACCATCAAAATAATTGTTATAGATGTGTGCTGAATAATAACGAACACGTGGATGACGAGAATCTGAATGGTCAAACCAGTTGTGGTGATAAGTAATGTACAAACCGCTTGTAGTGCCTTCACTTAATCCTAAAAGACTTGCTTTTCCGCTATCCCAAAAATGGTTGTATGCTAAAGTAATGTAGGTTGATGTTTTATTATCTAATGCCCCATCTCCTTTTATTTGATCGGCATCACTTCCGGCATTCCCATAGAATAAATCGCAATTGTGAACCCAAACGTGATCGTTGTCTTGTTGCATTCCGATATTATCACCTGCTGAACTATTGCAGTTCATAACACCAAGGTTGCTGATTTCAATATTCGATGCAGATTTAAGTCGTACTCCCCAACCATTTGCAACAGCATCTGTACCAACACCTTCGAGAGTAACATAACTAGAAGCGTTATTAGCGTTTTCAATTACAACATCTCCACCTTCCATTACGGTCATGTCAGTAATATTTCCTACCAAGCGAAAAATAAACGGACGTGTGTCTTTTCCTTTTTTAATCGCATATAGAATATTTTGTAATCCCACGCAAGGGTTTACACTTGCACCTGTAATATTCATCGAAACGGTATTTTTAGTGTTTTGCGTAATGTAAACAATTACTGCATTGTCTTTAGGAGTTCCGTCAGCCTTGTATCCGCCAGGAACTCGTCCGCCTTCAAATGCAAAACCATTACGATCGTGCGCTACAACTGTTAGATTTCCGGTTGTTGTTCCTGTACCTTCTGTTCCTGAAATTACCGGTTTTATTTTTACAGTGTATGTTCCGGCTTTTAGTCCTGGAATATCGGCGCGATAGTAACTGCCGTAACTACGAATTAACTGGTCGTCAATTTTTCTATCTGTAATTCCTTCTCCGGAATAATATACATTGTAAGATTGTGCATTACTCACGGGTTGCCATTTTACAAATACAGATTCCAGCCAACCTGATGATTCATTAATTTGCTGCGCCCAACTTTGGAAAGCAAATAACATTAAGGTCAAAAAAAGTAAGTTTTTTTTCATGATAGTTTGTTTAAGTTAGTAAAAGTAATTGTGTGGTTATTTTCACATTACAAAAAGTGGTTTTATTGTAATCGATTACACAAAAATAAATAAAATTTCGATATTCAAAATTATTTTATCATAAAAAAACATATAATATAAAAAACACATTACTTAAAGAGTAAATATGTAATAAATTGCATTAATTGTAATTTATTACATAATGATATAAATGTTTCTGAAGTGTTATTTTTACTACATTTATCCTTTTTATTCAGACCATGATTGTAAAAACATTTAATCAATTAGGGATATTTTTAGATAAAAATCTGATCAAGTATTAAAATAAGAAAAAGAGGGTTAATTTTTATATTTTTAAATAATTGATGTAGTTTACAATGTACTTTTTACCTTTTTAAGTATTTATTTTTAATCAAAAACGGCAATAGTTGATTAGATTTAAGATTAGAATCAATAGAAGAAAGATAATAAATAGCTAATTTGATGGATTTTGAAGAAATTCTATTTAATAAAAAAGCCTTTCTGAATTCTCAGAAAGGCTTTAAATTTTATAATGCAAGAGATTAATTCTTGCTGGATAATTTTGATAGTAATCTTAAGAATTCAATATATAACCAAACTAATGTAATAATTAGTCCCATTGCGCCATACCATTCCATGAATTTTGGCATTCTTTCCTGAACGCCTTTTTCAATCTGGTCAAAATCTAAGAATAAGTTTAGAGCTGCAATAATAATTACAAAAACACTGATACCAATACTCATCATAGAATTTCCGTAATGTACAGGAGTAAAGCTTGTAAACATTGATACCAACCACGAAATTAAATAATAAGTAGCGATTGCCAGAGTAGCAGCAACTACAACAGACTTAAATTTTTCCGTAACTTTTACAATTTTAAATTTATATAAACCTAAACAAATCAAAAAAGTAACTAAAGTTGCTCCAACAGCATTGATTACAATTCCTGGATACATAGCTTCAAAAATAGCAGAGATTCCTCCAATGAATAAACCTTCAAATAAGGCGTAACCTGGAGCTAAGTATGGAGAATATTGTGGTTTGAATGCTGAAATTACAACTAAAATAAGCCCAACAATAGCACCGCCAATAGCCGGTAACATTACATTCAGTCCGTTAAATGCCATCCACCATGTTGTCATTGCAGATCCGCATAATATCAAAAATAAAATAGCTGTTTTATTTATAGTACCTGACAAAGTCATTTCCTGATTATAGTCAATAATTTGTGCGTGGTGTACTTCTTCAGCTTTTGAAACAGCATTTGATGAAAAACGCTTGTTGCTTAAAAATGGATTTTTTGAATTGAAGTTCATATTTCTAATACTTTTATTTATCCTCAAATATATGGAGTTTTTTTGATGTGTACTTATTTCAGTAAATTTTTTAACATGATTTTCTGTTCTAATTAGATTCATCTTTAAATAAAAAATCCACCTGTTGTAGCAGGTGGATTTGTATATATTTTGAATAAGTTTTTATTTCAATAAATCTAAAACTAAAGATGGAAATAATCCCAGTACAATGTTTAAAGTAATTGAGATTACAGCAACAGCATAAATAAGAAATGGTTTTCCGGTACGCTCTTCGTTTGGTTCTTTTGAGTACATGGCTAAAATCAATTTAAAATAATAACCAACACTAATAATAGAGTTAATAACAGCTACAATTACCAAGGCAATATATCCGGCCTGAATCGTTTGATTAAACAAGAATAATTTAGCAAAGAATCCTGAAAAAATTGGAATACCCGCCATAGATAATAATGAACCTGTTAAGATTGCAGCCAATAAAGGATTGGTTTTTCCCAAACCATGAAAATTCGTAATATCCTCGTTATCCTGATTTTTGCAAACATATAAGATAACACTAAAAGATGCAATTCCAGCCAAAGCATAAGCTGCAGTATAATAAAGCAATACACCCGCCGAACTCGAAATGCTTAATAAAGTCATCAACATAAAACCAGCATGAGAAATTCCTGAGAATGCTAACATACGTTTTACATTTACCTGACGTAATGCCATAATGTTTCCAACGGTCATTGATGCGATAGAAACAAACACAACGATATTTTCGAAAGTCCCTAAAAGTTCTTGATTGTCAAGTGACGGAATTAAATTTAATCCTTCAATTAATTTATATAATGTTGCAATGGCAATAACTTTTGCAAGTGTGCTCATCAAAGCAGTTGTTAATGCAGGAGAACCTTCATAAACATCCGGAGCCCAAAAATGAAATGGAACTGCCGCAACTTTAAACAACATTCCGATTATCATTAAAATCATTCCGATTGGAAACCAAATTGGTAATTCTGCAGATAAAGAGCTTTCGTGAATTTCTGCCACGTCAAAACTTCCCATTGCTCCGTAAATCAAACAAATACCAAATAAAATAATTCCTGATGCAAAAGATCCCATCAAAAAGTATTTCATACCGGCTTCGTTACTCTTTAAATTTAAACGATCGCTCGCAGCTAAAACATACAATGCGATTGATAGAATTTCAATTCCTAAGAAAAACATAGCCAAATTTCCAAAAGAAACCATTGCTACACCTCCGGCCAATAAAAATATTTTTATAGCAATAAAATCAGAGATTTTAGTTGGATGGTTTTCGTAAAAGTTATGACTTAAAGCTACCAGGAAAATAGTTAAAATAATAAACAACGATGAAAAGGCAGTCGAGAATTTACTCACTGTAATCATGTTATTGTAATAACTTGCTGTTGTTCCAAATTCGTAATAGTTAAGTGCCAAAACACCCAACAAACCAATAATGGTAATTGGAACAATGGCCTTTCTTAAATTAAGAATTTCAAACAATAGGCAGAAAATACCCAATCCTGTTATAGCTATTAATGTATTCATTTTTGTTTTTTTGATTTAGGAAATCTAAAACTAATGATGCCCTAATTTATTTTTATTTAAAATATATTTTAATTTTCCTTCGATAATAAATTTAACTTTTAAAGCTTCAGACAATCTGAAATCAAAAATCGTTAATCTCAATCTAAAATCTTAATTCTTGTTGATAACGTTTAAAATGTTTTCTAAACTTGGAGTAATCAAATCTGTAATTGGTTTTGGATAAAATCCGAAGAATATTAAAACCGCAATAATTACTACCAATGATATTCCTTCATTAACCGAAACATCTGCAAAAGTTTTAGAATTTGTTTCTCCCAACATTACATTCTGAAACATTTTAAGCATATAATAAGCTCCCAGGATAATAGTTGTTCCGCCTAATACAGCGAACCAAACATTAATTTGAGAAAGACTGTACAAAACTGTAAATTCTCCAACAAAGTTAAAAGTGCCTGGCAAAGCAACTGATGCTAAAACCAAAATTAAAAACATTGATGTAAATTTTGGAGATTGAATACGAATTCCGCCCATTGCATTAATTTCTCTGGTTTCAAATCTTCTAAAGATAATTTCAGCAGCGAAAAATAATCCAACAACAACAAAACCGTGAGCGATCATTTGTAAAACAGCACCGCGTAAACCGTCAATTGTTAGAGTGTAAGTTCCGGCAGCAATTAATCCAACGTGAGCTAATGATGAATAAGCCAATAATTTCTTTAAATCTTTTTGTCTTAAAGCAACGATTGATCCGTAAATAACTCCGGCAATTCCTAAAGCTATAAAAATATTCATGTATTCTTTTGCAGCAAGTGGCGCAAGTGGCAATTGCCAACGAATAACACTATATAATCCCATTTTCAGCATGATACCAGATAAAAGCATTGTTCCAACAGTTGGAGCTTTTTGGTAAACATTCGCTTGCCAAGTATGAAAAGGAATAATTGGAATTTTAATTGCATAAGCTAAAAAGAAAGCTAAGAAAATCCAAAGCTGTTCGTTTGCTGACAAATCTAATTTATATAAATCTTCAATTAAGAAACTATGCGCTTTTTGATATAAATAAATGAAAGCAATTAGCATGAATAAAGATCCGGCAAGTGTGTAAATAAAGAATTTCACCACTGCTTTTCTTCGTTCTTCCGCATCGCCATTACCCCAAATAAGAGCAATAAAGTAAATAGGAATAAGAGCTAACTCCCAGAAAATATAATATAAAAGTCCATCTGCAGCAAGGAAAGTTCCTGTCATTGCAAAGGCCATAAATAAAATTAAAGCATAAAAACCTTTAGCATTTTTATATTCGTTTCCAAAAGAAGAGAATATAATAATTGGCGTTAAAGCAACAGTTAACAAAAGCATAGCAATTGCTAATCCATCAGCATTTAGTGCAAATGAGATTTTAGGTTGATTAATCCAGGCGTTGATTAAACTGATGTTTTCGCCTGCATTAAAATGACTTAACAAAACCAATGAACAGCCTAAAGCCGCTAAACTAAAGAACAAAGCAACTTTTGAAGCTAGTTTGTCACCAACAAAATAAGTGGCAAATGCACCAATTAAAAGAATAATTAATATAAGAGAAACGTTCATAGTTGTTAAATTATTTAGCTAAAAATATATAGGAAACAATGGCGCAAAGACCCAAAACAAAAGCAAAAAGATATAGCCCGATGCTTCCGCTTTGTAATTTTTTACCCTGAAAACCTATTTCATTGGTTACTTTTCCTAATCCGAATACAAGTGCTGATAAACGAGTTTCAATATAGTCTCTAAAGAATCTTGATAATGCGTTTACTGAGCGAACAAATATGGCGTCGTAAATTTCATCAACATAATATTTGTTGTATAGAACTTTTGTTAATCCTGTTATGTTTTCATCTGCTTCCGGAACATTATCTTGTTTGAAGTATTTGATGTAAGCAATTAAAATTCCTAATAAACCGCCTAAAACAGCAACACCCATTAAAGTATATTCTGTAGTTCCTAAATGATGTTCTTCGCCTGCTGCTTTTGCAAAAAGAGGAGCCAGATATTCATTTAACCAACTATTTCCAGGCAAACTAATTAATCCGCCAAAAGTAGCTAAAACTGCTAAAATCATTAAAGGGAAAGTAATTAATCCATCACTTTCATGTAAGTGATGTTTTTGTTCTTCAGTTCCTCTAAAATCTTTAAAGAAAGTTAAGAACATTAATCTAAACATATAGAAAGCTGTCATGATTGAAGCAATAGATCCAACAACATATAATGGAATACTGTGGTGGAAAGCGGTCATTAAAATTTCATCTTTAGAGAAAAAACCAGAGAAAAATGGGACACCAGAAATTGCTAATGATGAAATTAGCATTGTCCAGAACGTTACAGGCATTGCTTTACGCAAACCACCCATTTTACGCATATCTTGTTCTCCATGTAAACCGTGAATTACAGATCCTGAACCTAAGAACAAACAAGCTTTAAAGAAAGCATGTGTGATTACGTGAAAAACAGCTACTTCATAAGCACCCAACCCTAAGGCTAAGAACATTAAACCTAATTGAGAAACGGTAGAGTAAGCCAGTACTTTTTTAATATCGGTCTGAACCAAACCAATTGTTGCAGCAACCAATGAAGTTACAGCCCCAACAACTGCAATAACAGTTTGAACGTCTGGTGCTAAATCAAAAACAAAGTGTAATCTCGTTACCATAAAGATACCTGCAGTAACCATTGTTGCAGCGTGAATTAATGCTGAAACTGGAGTTGGTCCGGCCATCGCATCCGGTAACCAAGTATATAATGGAATTTGAGCAGATTTACCACAAGCTCCAATAAACAAGCATAAAGCAGCTAGAGAAAGCAATGGTAAATTTAAATTAGTAGTTCCGGCAATTGCTGTTTGTAAAGTAGCATAATCTAAAGTCGAGAACATTGAACCAATAATAAACATTCCGATCAAAAGACCTAAATCTCCAATTCTGTTCATAATGAAAGCTTTTTTCGCTGCATCATTGTAATCCTGGTTTTTGTACCAAAATCCAATTAATAAGTACGAGCAAAGTCCAACACCTTCCCAGCCAATAAATAAAACTAATAAGTTACTTCCAATTACAAGTGTTATCATGAAGAATACGAACAGATTCAAATACGCAAAAAATTTGTGCATATTTTCGTCATCGTGCATGTAACTAATAGAGTATAAATGTATCAAAGAACCAATACCAGTTACAAAAAGCAACCAAAGCAGAGATAATTGATCTAATAAAAATCCAAGATTAATATGTAAATTACTGATCTGAATCCAGTCAAATAAAGTAATTTGAATGGCTTTTCCAGTTTGAGTAATTTGATTGAAAAAGAAAATTGTAACAAAAAAAGAAACGACAACAGAGGCAGTTCCGATAATTCCCGAAACTGTTTTTCCCAGAGTCTTTCCGAAGAAAACATTGATTAAAAATCCTAAAAAAGGAGCTAATACTAAAACTAAAGCTAAATTGGTATCCATTTCCATTTATCCTTTTAAATTTTTTAAATTATCGATACTAATCGAACCTAAATTTCTAAAGATCGAAACTAAAATAGCCAATCCTACTGCAACTTCTGCCGCAGCAACAGCCATCGAAAAGAATACAAAGACTTGCCCCTGTGCATCCTGATGATAAGTTGAAAAAGCAACAAATAAAAGGTTTACAGCATTCAACATGATTTCGATAGACATAAATACAATGATTGCATTTCGTCTATACAATACACCAAAAACACCAATACAGAAAAGTACAACACTTAAAAAGATGTAGTTTTCAATACCTATTTGATTTAATATATTACCCATTATTTATTTAATTTTTCTTTTTTAGACAATAGTACAGTTCCAATCATTGCTACCAAAAGTAAAACTGAAGCAAATTCAAACGGAACCATATATTCATTTAGTAATATCTTACCCAATACTTTAATAGATTGGAAATCTTCTCCTATGGAATCGTAAGCACCAACAATTGGTTTAGAATTTATGAATATTGCAATTAACACAATACAAATCAAACAAAAAGAAACAATGGCGCCCAAACGTGTTATTCTTGGTCGGTGTACATCGCGTTGTTCGTTTAAATTCATCAACATAATCGTAAACAGAAACAGAATCATAATTGCTCCGGAATAGACTATAATATGCACAATAGCCAAAAACTGAGCATTTAAAAGTAAATAATGACCAGCAATAGAAAAGAAACAAATTACCAGATAAATGGCACTATGAATTGGGTTTCTGCTAAAAATAGTTAAAAATGCGGTTGCTACTGTAATAAAAGCTAAGAAACAAAATATAATTTGTACAGTTGTTACGTGAGCAAAATCAGGAATATGTATCATTTAATTAGCATTATTAAGTTGAGCATTTTTGATTGCCACGTCAAGAGGCATCACTAGTCTGTCTTTTCCAAAAATGAAATCTTCTCTTTCATAGCTGGAAGGAACTAATACTTTTGATGTTGTTAAGTAAATAGCATCTTTTGGACAAGCTTCTTCACATAAACCGCAAAATATACAGCGCAACATATTGATTTCATATATCGAAGCATATTTTTCTTCTCTGTACAAATGTTTTTCATCCGCTTTACGCTCAGCAGCTTTCATAGTGATCGCTTCTGCAGGACATGATAAAGCGCATAATCCACAAGCAGTACAGTTTTCACGACCTTGCTCATCACGTTTCAATTGATGTTGACCACGATAAACCGGACTCATTTCACGCACTTGTTCAGGATAGTGAATCGTCACTTTTTTTCTGAATAAGTGTTTTACAGTGATAAGCAATCCTTTCACAATCGCCACAAGATACAATCGCTCTAAAAAAGTCATCTCTTTATTAGAGACCATCTTTTTTCTACCCGATAATGATATAGTTTCTATTGACATTTTACTATTATTATTTGTGATTTTGAATTTTAGTTTAAATCAAATTCAAGATCTATTTTATTTTTATTTGAAGCTAATCCTGCTTTCCGCTTTATCTTTTTATATTGTCTCGAGACTTCGTGACCATCTTAAAAGGATGCCGCTTCTATCAGGGCTAGAGCATTACAATTCTTAGAATCCTAAGTATGCAGCAATATCGTGTCTCAATATAACAACACCCGTAATCATGATATTAATAATTGAAAGCGGAATCAAAATTCTCCAGCCTAAATTCATTAATTGATCATATCTAAATCTTGGAATTGTCCAACGAACCCACATGTAGAAAAATATGAAGAAACATATTTTTGCAAACAATACTGCAATTCCTAAAACATTAGCCAAATTTACTCCAGCATTTTCTACCATCCAGCTCATTCCCGGATAATTATATCCTCCAAAAAACAATACTGAAATAATGGTTGCAGAAGTAAACATACTTGCATACTCAGCAAATAAATAGAATCCCATTTTCATGGAGGAATATTCAGTATGATAACCACCAATTAATTCAGATTCACATTCAGCTAAATCAAAAGGAGTTCTGTTAGTTTCTGCAAATGAACAAATTAAGAAAATCAAAAAAGACAAAGGCTGATAGAAAACATTCCAATTCATTCCTTGTTGTTGTAATGAAATTTCTTTTAAACTCATTGTTCCGGTCATCATCAATAAAGCAATCATTGATAATCCCATCGCAACTTCATAAGAAACCATTTGAGAAGCTGCACGAACAGCACCCATCAAAGAGAATTTATTGTTAGAAGCCCATCCACCAATCATGATTCCGTAAACTCCAACCGAAAGAACCCCGAAAATATAAAGTAAAGCAATATTAATGTCAGTTGCCTGAAGAATTACATCTCTTCCAAAAACATGAAGTCTGTCTCCCCACGGAATTACAGCACTTGTCATCAAAGCTGTACTCATTGAAATTGCCGGACCTACAACAAATAAAAATTTATTAGGTGTATTTGGGAAAAATTCTTCTTTAGAGAATAATTTCATACCATCAGCAAGTGGTTGCAATAAACCTCCCCAACCAGCGCGGTTAGGCCCTACACGATCTTGTAGAAAAGCTGCAACTTTACGTTCAGCCCAAGTAGAATACATTGCCATAATCATTGTAACGGCAAAAACCACTACAATTACAACACTTTTTTCTATAATAAACGCACCATCTACCATCATTAAGAAATTTTGTTGTTAGTATTTAATGGAATTTCAGCCATACTGATTTTTTTGCGGTCAGTATCTCTACCTAAAAGGATATTCTTTTCTGTATCGATTTGTACTTTTTCTAATTTTTGAGTGTAGTTATTTTGATTGATAACAGAATCTTTTTCAAATTCTCTTGGTCCTTCAATAACCCAGTCATTAACATTTTTATGATCAAAACGGCAAGAATTACAGATAAATTCTTCTACTTCATGATACTCGTCTTTACGACCAGTCACACGTTGAATTTCTCCTCCAAACATCCAAACGGTTGTTTTTCCACAACATCCAGGAGTTGTACATTCTCTGTGCGCATTGTAAGGTTTATTAAACCATACTCTTGATTTGAAACGGAAAGTTTTATCAGTTAATGCTCCAACAGGGCAAACGTCAATCATATTTCCGGAAAACTCATTGTCAATAGCTTTTGAAATTCCAGTTGAAATATTAGCGTGATCACCACGATCTAATACCCCATGAACTCTATTGTCTGTCAATTGATCTGCAACTTGTACACATCTTTGGCATAAAATACAACGGTTCATATGCAATTGAATATTTGGACCAATATCTTCTGGTTCAAACGTTCTTTTTTCTTCAATAAAACGTGATTTCGGATTTCCGTGCTCAAAACTTAAATTTTGAAGATCACATTCACCAGCCTGATCACAAATAGGGCAGTCTAATGGGTGATTGATCAATAAAAATTCTGTTACAGATTTACGGGCTTCCGTTACTCTGTCAGAAGATTTACTGTTTACTTCCATTCCGTCCATACATCCTGTTACACAAGATGCCATTAATTTTGGCAT
Organism: Flavobacterium chryseum; assembly: GCF_004362015.1. Lineage (GTDB taxonomy): Bacteria > Bacteroidota > Bacteroidia > Flavobacteriales > Flavobacteriaceae > Flavobacterium. The sequence continues at coordinate 139,520 of NZ_SNWW01000001.1, read as the reverse complement.
TGGTCTTGGGTCAGCTTCGCTTCCTTTAGAAACTTCAACTAAACAACAACGACATTTTCCGCCGCTGCCTTTTAATTTTGAGTAATAGCACATGGCTGGCGGAACTAAATCTCCACCAATCATACGTGCAGCCTGCAGGATCGTTGTTCCTGGCTCTACGTCTATACTTTGACCGTCTATGGTTACTTTCATCTCTTATTGATTTGAATGTTGAAAGTCGGAATATTTAAAAGAATTGCTGTCCTTTTTATATTGTTAACTTTATAACTTTCTGCTTTATATTTTTATACGATTACTTTACCGCCTACTAAATGTTTCACTTGCGAAAAAGGTTCAGTAACAAAGTGATCTCTATTTTTTATTTTTTCCGGGAAACGAACGTGATATTCAAATTCATCTCTAAAGTGACGAATCGCTGCTGCTACTGGCCAGGAAGCGGCGTCACCAAGTGGACAAATCGTGTTTCCTTCTATTTTACTTTGAATGCTCCACAATAATTCGATATCTTCTTCGCGGCCCTGACCGTTTTCGATTCTCCACAATATTTTTTCTAACCAACCAGTCCCTTCACGGCAAGGCGTACATTGTCCGCAAGATTCGTGGTGATAAAAACGAGCAAAATTCCAAGTGTTTCTTACCACACAAGCAGTGTCGTTGTAAACTATAAATCCTCCAGAACCTAACATAGATCCGGTAGCAAAACCACCGTCACTCAAAGATTCATAAGTCATTAATCTATCTTCTCCGTTTGCAGTTTTGAAAATTAATTCAGCTGGTAAAATTGGCACAGAAGAACCTCCGGGAACAAATGCTTTTAAAGGTCTGCTAGAAGACATTCCACCTAAATATTCATCAGAATTCATGAATTCGTCAACGCTTAAACCTAATTCAATTTCGTAAACACCAGGATTTTTAATATGTCCTGAAGCAGAAATTAATTTTGTTCCTGTCGAACGACCAATCCCGATTTTTGCATAATCATCACCAGAATTGTTAATGATCCAAGGCACAGTTGCAATAGTTTCAACATTGTTTACCACTGTTGGGTTTGCCCAAAGTCCTGAAACCGCTGGAAAAGGTGGTTTAATACGAGGATTTCCTCTTTTACCTTCCAAAGATTCTATAAGTGCAGTTTCTTCTCCACAAATATAAGCTCCGGCTCCACAGTGAACATACAATTCTAGATCGTAACCTGTACCTAATATATTTTTTCCTAACCAACCGGCAGCTTTGGCTTCGGCGATAGCTCTTTCTAATATTTTGAAAACCCACATGTATTCTCCACGAATGTAGATATACGATAGGTTAGCACCTAAAGCGAAACTTGAAGTAATCATTCCTTCGATCAATAAGTGAGGAATAAATTCCATCAAATAACGATCTTTGAATGTTCCTGGTTCAGACTCGTCGGCATTGCAAACTAAATGTCTCGGTTTTCCTGATTTTTTATCAATAAAACTCCATTTCATTCCTGCAGGGAAACCAGCTCCACCACGACCACGAAGACCTGATTTTTTAACTTCTTCAACAACTTCATCTGGTGTAAGTGTTTTCAAAGCTTTTTCTACAGAAGCATAACCACCATTTTGGCGATAAACTTCATAGGTTTTAATTCCCGGAACATTGATTTTATCTAATAATATTTTTTGTGACATATTATTTATCGTGTAATATTATTTTATCATCTCTGCAATCAGCGATTAACTGATCGATTTTTTCTTCTGTCAATTTTTCTTTGTAGAAATCGCCTAACTGCATCATCGGAGCGTATCCGCAGGCACCTAAACATTCTACTCCGGCAATAGTAAACATTCCGTCTGGAGTTGTTTCGCCCATTTTAATGCCTAATTTTTCAGAAGTATAATCCATTAGATTTTCGGCACCATTTAAACAACAACAAGAAGTCTGGCAAAACTCGAACATGTATTTTCCAATTGGTTTTTGGTTGTACATGGTATAAAAAGTAACCACTTCGTAAACCTCAATTGGTTTGATGTGCAAAATTTCAGCAACTTTATCCTGCAACTCAGTACTTAACCAGTTATCGTGCGCATCCTGCACTTCGTGCAAAACAGGCAACAAAGCTGATTTTCTTTTGTCTTCAGGATAATGACTGATTAATTCATTGATGCGGGACATCAATGCTTCAGTCATGTTTATTTCTTGTTTGTAATGTTTACGTTCCATTTTTATTTTAGATTTTAGATTAATGATTTTAGATTTTTTCAATCCTTGTCCTTAATCCATATTCTGCAATCTTAATTATTAGTTTTAGATCTTTTGATCTGAATTCTTCAATTCTCTATGTAAGTCTAGATTTTCAATCTAAAATTTTTTACGCGTCTAATTCTCCTGCAATTACATTTAAACTCGAAAGGATAACAATTGCATCTGATAATAAAGCTCCTTTAATCATTTCCGGATATGCCTGATAATAAATAAAGCAAGGTCTTCTGAAATGTAATCTGTATGGAGTTCTGCTTCCGTCTGTAACTAAATAAAATCCTAATTCTCCGTTTCCGCCTTCAACAGGATGATAAATTTCTGCAACTGGTACAGGAACTTCTCCCATTACGATCTTAAAGTGATAAATTAAAGATTCCATAGAAGTATACACATCTTCTTTTGGAGGAAGATAATAATCAGGAACTTCTGCGTGATATTCATTTCCGGCTGGCATTTTATCCAATGCCTGACGAATAATACTTAGACTTTCCCAAACCTCTGCATTACGAACACAGAAACGATCGTATGTATCACCTGATTTTCCAACAGGAACAATAAAATCAAAATCTTCATACGAAGAGTAAGGTTGTGCAACACGAACATCATAATCGACGCCGGCAGCACGTAAGTTAGGACCTGTAAATCCGTAAGCCATTGCTTGTTCAGCAGTAATCGCACCTACGTTTACAGTTCTATCAAGGAAAATCCTGTTTCTTTCAAATAAGTTTACAAACTCTTGCCAGGCAACAGGAAAATCTTTTAAAAAGACATCTAATTTGCGGAAAGCTTCTGGTGACCAATCTCTTTCGAAACCACCAATTCTTCCCATATTTGTTGTTAAACGAGCTCCACAAATTTCTTCGTAAATCTCGTAAACTTTTTCTCTAAATTGAAAAACGTACAAGAAACCAGTATACGCACCAGTATCAACCCCAAGAATCGAATTACAGATTAAGTGATCTGTAATACGAGCCAGCTCCATTACTATAACTCTTAAATATTGTGCTCTTTTAGGAACTTCAATATTTAATAATTTTTCTAAAGTCATCCACCATCCCATATTGTTTATAGGAGAGGAGCAATAGTTCATACGGTCTGTAAGTGGCGTAATTTGATAAAAAGGACGATTTTCGGCAATTTTTTCGAAAGCTCTGTGAATGTAACCAATAGTTGGTTCAGCCTCAAGAATTCTTTCACCATCCATCAATAAGATATTCTGAAAAATACCGTGTGTAGCTGGGTGTGTAGGACCTAAATTTAGTACCGAAAGTTCACTTCCGTCTTCGTTTAGTTTATCCTTTACTATTTTAGCATATCTATGCTCTGGTGGTAATAATAGTTCTGACATTTTATAATGTTGAATTATTTATTTTTTAGCAATTTGTTGTTGTTCTTCCAAAGAATCTGTCATCCTTATCTGTTCTTCCGCTGTCTTCCATTGGGAATTCTTTTCGCATCGGGAACGATACCATTTCATCCATATTCAAAATACGTTTTAATTGTGGATGTCCTATAAAGTTAACTCCGAAGAAATCGTAAGTTTCTCTTTCCATCCAGTTTGAACTTAAGAAAATATTTGAAATTGTTTTTATTTCCGGTTTTTCACCGTTAAGGAAAACTTTGATTTTTATACGTTTATTTTCGTACCAGTTATGCAAATGATATACTATCGCAAACTGACGATCTGTTTCGTTGTCAGGATAGTGAATGCCACATAAATCCGTTAAAAAGTGAAAACGCAAATCAGAATCATTTTTCAGGAAAAGAATCAAAGCTGTGATTTTATCAGCTGTTGTTTCTATTGAAAAAATATCTCTTTCTTGTTGAAAGTTAAAAACACTTGCGTCAAATGTTTCTGTAAGTTTATCTTGAATCAGGGTATTTTCTAAAGCCATCTTATGAAATGTTATATGAAGCTAGTAATTCTTGGTATTCTGGTGAACTTCTGCGTCTTACAGATTCGCTTCTTACCAATTCCTGAAGTTTCATTACTCCATCAACAATTTGTTCTGGTCTTGGCGGGCATCCGGGAACGTAAACATCAACTGGAATTACTTTGTCAATTCCTTGTAAAACAGAATAAGTATCGAAAATTCCACCAGATGAAGCGCAAGCTCCAACAGCAATTACCCAACGAGGTTCAGACATTTGTTCGTAAACCTGTCTTAAAATTGGTGCCATTTTTTTAGAAATAGTTCCCATTACCATTAACATATCTGCCTGACGAGGAGAAAAACTCACACGCTCAGACCCAAATCGTGCTAAATCGTAATGTGAAGCCATTGTTGCCATAAATTCGATTCCGCAACAAGAAGTCGCAAACGGTAATGGCCAAAGAGAATTCGCTCGTGCCATACCTACAACATCATTTAGTTTTGTGGCGAAAAAACCTTCACCAACAACACCTTCAGGAGGGGCAACCATATTTACTTTTGAATCGCTCATTTTATTTTAGATTTTAGATTTCTGATTTTAGATTTTTGCAAATCGTGAAAATCGAAATCAATATTTAAAAAAATCAATATTATAGTTGGAGAACTTATTTTCCAAATTTAAATTCTAAATCAAAACAATCTAAAATCTAAATTCTGAAATCTAAAATTTCTTTATTCCCAGTCTAATGCTTTCTTTTTGATGATGTAGAAAAAACCAACTAAAAGCAAAGACATAAAGACAATCATTTTTAGCATTCCCTCTATACCAAGATCTTTAAAGTTTACTGCCCAAGGATAAAGGAAAATTACCTCTACATCAAACAATACAAATAAAATGGCTACTAAGAAGTATTTTACAGAAAAAGGAATACGAGCGTTACCAACAGATTCGATACCGCACTCAAAGTTTTTATCTTTAACTTCAGAAGTTCTTTTTGGACCTAATTTTCCAGAAATAATGATGGTTCCTACCACGAAACCTACAGCTAATACAAACTGCATTAAAATAGGAATATAACTGTATTGATCAGATTGCATAATCTTGGGGGTTTTTACTTAAAAAATGAGCCACAAAGATAGCTTTCAACTCTGTAAATCACAAGCTAAAAAAGGATTTAAGTGTGTGCTAAAAGTGCGATTGATTGTAATTTTTATTGATTATAAATAACAGACGCCTATTTTGTGTTTTTTTTAAGGTTTGAGCAAAAAAAAACGTCTCGAAATTAATCGAGACGTTTAGACCATTCAGAGGCAAAAAAAATAAATTGCTATATTTTTCTTAGATTACTGCTACTTTAGCAGCAACTTTCCCTTTTCTTCCTTCTTCTTCTTCGTAACTTACACGGTCACCTTCGCGTAATTCTTCCGCGTTAATTCCTGAAGCGTGAACGAAGATATCTTTTCCTGTTTCTTCGTCTGTAATGAATCCATAACCTTTAGATTCATTGAAAAATTTTACTGTACCTGTACGCATTGTAATTGTAATAATAATTTATAATGTAGCAAATGTAACATATAAATTCATACAAAAGACAATAAGGTGTTAATTTTTTGTAAAAATTATTGATTCACAGTGTTTTCGCTATTTATATTGCATCAATTAAGATACGGATATGCTTTAATTGAGAATCGTTTATTGTAGGAATAAAAAGTAAGAAATTTTTAAATTATCTTCAAAAATATTTTTTGATAGTAGGATTTGCTTTACTACATTTAAATTTAAGTTTAAACAGCTGTATTTCCTCAGATTTTCACCTTTAGAATACAGTTTACTCATTACTGAGCATAAAAAAACTGCAGCTAAATTTTTAGCTGCAGTTTTTAAATTTAAATTTCTTTGGAAATTATATTATATCTACTTTAATGTGCAATTCTTTTAATTGAGCGTCATCAATTTTAGCTGGCGCATCAATCATAACATCTCGGCCTGAATTGTTTTTAGGGAAAGCAATAAAATCTCTAATAGTTTCCTGACCTCCTAAAATAGCAACTAGTCTGTCTAAACCAAAAGCTAAACCTCCGTGTGGCGGTGCTCCAAATTGAAATGCGTCCATTAAGAATCCGAATTGTGCTTTTGCTTCTTCTTCGGTAAAACCTAAATATTTAAACATTAATTGTTGTGTTGCTTTATCGTGAATACGAATAGAACCTCCACCAATTTCATTTCCGTTTAAAACCATATCATAAGCATTGGCACGAACTTTTCCAGGATCAGTTTCTAATAAGTGCATGTCTTCTGGTTTTGGAGACGTAAATGGGTGGTGCATCGCGTGATAACGACCACTTTCTTCGTCTAATTCTAATAATGGGAAATCTACAACCCATAACGGAGCAAATTCTTCAGGTTTACGCAATCCTAAACGAGTCGCTAATTCCATACGAAGTGCAGAAAGCTGACTACGGGTTTTATCAGCAGGACCTGAAAGTACAAAAATCATATCTCCGGGTTTTGCTCCCGTAATTTTCGCCCATTGTGCTAAATCATCCTGATCGTAAAATTTATCTACAGATGATTTAAAAGTTCCATCGTCATTGCATTTAGAATATACCATTCCTGATGCGCCAACTTGCGGACGTTTTACCCAGTCAATTAATCCGTCAATTTCTTTACGAGTATAATTTCCTGCTCCCGGAACTGCAATTCCAACCACTAATTCTGCAGCGTTGAAAACCGGAAAATCTTTGTGTTTTGCAAATTCGTTTAATTCGCCAAATTCCATTCCGAATCGAATGTCCGGTTTGTCATTTCCATATGTTTTCATAGCATAGTCGTAGGTAATTCTTGGGAATTTGTCTACTTCGATACCTTTTATTTCTTTTAGTAAATGTCTTGTCAATCCTTCAAAAACATTCAAAATGTCTTCTTGTTCTACAAATGCCATTTCGCAATCGATTTGTGTAAACTCAGGCTGACGGTCTGCACGTAAATCTTCGTCACGGAAACATTTTACAATCTGGAAATATTTATCCATTCCGCCAACCATCAATAATTGCTTGAAAGTTTGAGGAGATTGCGGCAATGCATAAAATTGTCCTTCGTTCATACGGCTTGGTACAACGAAATCTCTTGCTCCTTCAGGAGTCGATTTGATTAAGTATGGAGTTTCAACTTCACAAAAATCTAAATCAGATAAATATTTACGAACTTCCATCGCTACTTTATGACGGAAAAGCAAACTGTTTTTTACAGGATTACGGCGAATATCTAAATAACGATATTTCATTCTGATATCTTCTCCACCATCGGTTTCATCTTCAATTGTAAATGGAGGCGTAAGTGCTGCATTCAAAATCGTTAATTCTGTTACTAAAATTTCGATTTCACCAGTCGGAATATTTTTGTTTTTGGCTTCACGCTCAATAACAGTTCCTTTTACCTGAATCACAAACTCTCTACCAAGTGTTTTTGCCAGTTCAAAAACAGTTTTATCAGAACGGCTTTCGTCGAAAATAAGTTGCGTAATTCCGTAACGGTCGCGTAAATCAACCCAATTCATGAATCCTTTATCGCGTGATTTTTGAACCCAGCCTGCAAGTGTAACTTCGGTATTAATATTTGAAGCGTTTAACTCGCCGCAATTATGACTTCTATACATGATCTAAATTTTAGACTGCAAAAGTAAACACAAAATTCAAATTAAAATAGCAAAGTGCCCACGGGATACTCATAAATTTGAAATATTTTGTTAATTGTTAAATTTCAAACCTCGAATTTCTTTAGATTTGAACTACTAAAAACAAACTTTACTATATATGAAGAAAATTTTCGTTTCCGGATTATTGATTTTGAGCGCTTTGAATGTTATTGGTCAAGCCAAAAGTCAGATTGCATTTACGGCTAAAATAAGCAACAGAAACAGCGATACTTTAGTAATTAAAGGAGCGAATAATTTCAAACAAGTAATTCCGATTAATAAAAAAGAATTATTTGCTGCCAATTTTGAAGCTCCAAAAGGGTTTTATATGTTTTCAGATGGAGTAGAGTCTTCTAATTTATACTTAAAACCAAATTCTGAAGTAAATCTGACAATGAATGCCAAAGAGTTTGATGAAACGATTGTATATAAAGGTAAAGGAGTAAACGAAAGTAACTTTCTTGCACAATATGCTTTATCTAACGAAAAATTTCTAAATGAAGCTTTTACAAAAGAAGCGACTGAATTTGCATCGTTAGTTGAAACGAAGAAAAAATCAGACTTAGAAAAAATCGAAAAAGGCGATTATGATCCTGAATTTAAAACAGCTTTAAAAAAATCTTTTGAAGAGTTTAATCAATATGCTGTTCAGGAATATGAGAGAGCTTCTTTAATGAATAAGCTGAACGGAAAACCTTCTGCAGAATTTGATTATGAAAACCACAAAGGCGGAAAGACAAAACTTTCTGATTTAAAAGGGAAATATGTATACATTGATCTTTGGGCAACGTGGTGCGGACCGTGCAGAGCAGAAATTCCTTACTTGCAAAAAGTAGAAGAAAAGTATCACGGAAAAAACATAGAATTTGTGAGTGTTTCTGTCGATGTAGTGAAAGATCATGATAAATGGCAAAAATTTGTAACGGATAAACAATTAGGAGGAATTCAATTGTTTTCTGATAAAGACTGGCAATCAGAATTTATTAAAAGTTATGGAGTAATGTCGATTCCCAGATTTATTTTAATTGATCCAAAAGGAAATGTTTTAAATGCAGATGCCCCAAGACCTTCTTCACAAGAGCTACAAACTAAGTTAGACGCTCTATTGAATTAAATTTCGTAATAATTACAACGATATCGTAATTTTATACATTTCGTCTTAAAACCAGTAAAACCAATGCTTAAGCGTTGGTTTTTGTGTCTATGGTAGATTTCCAATGTTAAGTTTTTATCCAATGTTACCAAATTGTTAAGTAAAAGTTTTTTTAATGTAAACATTTAATTATATTTGGTAAAGATTTGATAACATTAATACCTAAAGATATGAAAAAATGTGTGATTTTAGTTGCAATGATGTTCTCTGGAATTTTAGTTGCACAAGAAGTAAAACCAGAATTAGAAGCTGTTGGAAATAAAGTAAAAGCTACTTACTATTATGAAAATGGAAAAGTACAACAAGAAGGCTTCTATAAAGAAGGTAAATTAGATGGAGTTTGGGTATCTTATGACGAAAATGGAAACAAACTTGCAGTAGGAGAGTACACTGACGGAGTGAAAACAGGAAAATGGATTTTCTTTAATGATAATAAACTTTCTGAAGTTGCTTATGAAAATAGCAAAATCACCTCGATTAAAAATTTACAGAAAAATGCTTTGGCAGATAGAAATTAAGATGATTTCAATAATTTGAAAAACCGCTTTTAATGAGCGGTTTTTTTATGCTTTGATTTTTTAGATTTTTTTCTTCTTCCATACCAAATTACAAAACCAGTTACAGGCAAAGCAGCCGCAATTAAACTTACTGTAAATGCAATAATTTTTCCTGGTAAATCCAAAATTTGACCTGTGTGAATTCCATAATTCATTTCAACAACTTGTAAACCCAGACTTTTTTTATCGTAAGGATCACTTTGAATTAATTTTCCATCGCTTGGATGAAAATAATAATTGCTTTGATGATCGTATCGTAAAGTATGCGGATATGCGCCTGTATTTATAATATCTCCTTTTTGCTGTGGAGTTGTTACATAAAACATTTCGGCTTTTGGCTGCAATTTCATAGTTTGTAGAAAAGCACGATCAATGGCAATCATTTTATTTGCTTTGAATTTTGTGGTGTCAATTATGGGTGCTTTTGTTTCTAAAGTTTTATCGCCACCAAAATTAAAAGTCTTGTAAATTCCATCGCCAACCCATTCGTAAGTAAAAGTTAAACCGGTTATGGCTATAATTGCGGCAATAATTGAAATGTAAAATCCGGATGTATTGTGCCAGTCGTAATTTACACGACGCCATTTTGCAGACCATTTTACAGTGAAAACTCTTTTAAGATCATTTTTTCGTTTTGGCCACCATTGAATAATTCCCGTAATAAGTAAAATGATAAAGATAATTGTTGCGCCGCCAATAATGTGTTTGCCAATGTAATCGGGAAGAAGCAGATACAAATGAATGTATTCGACAATGATAAAAAAATCAGTTTCAGGATTTTCTATTTTTAAATGTTTTCCTGTATAGGGATTAAAGTAGAGGTATAAATTTCCTATATCAGAGTAAGTATAGACGATTGCCGAACGATCTCTTCCGTAATAGGAAACCATAGCTGATTTATAACTGGGAAGAATTTCTTTGGCTTTGCCCAGTAAAACAGATGGAGGAATAAATGGTTTGTTTTGAGGTTCAACCAAACGCCATTCTTTTCTTGTAATGTCCTTTATTTCGTCATGAAAACAGAATATACAACCCGTAATGCTGACAATAAAAACAATAAGCCCGGAAATTAATCCGAGCCATTTGTGTATAAACCGTATTTTTGTTTTGAATCCCATTTTGAATAAAAGCGTAAATGTATACGCTAAATTGATATGGGACAAATATTTTAAGTATTACTTGATTATTAGCTCTTATACTGACGTCAAGTAGCAAAGTGTTTTTTCACGCAGATTTAAAAAGATTTAAGCAGATCTAAAAATGATTTTTTATAATTAATAAACTTTAATCTGTTTAAATCTGCGAGAAATGCTATAAATTTTACTAAACTACTTCTTTCTTGGTTTCAAATTAAACGCTACATAAAGTGATATTGAAGCAAGCACAATCCAGAAAACATCTATAAAGAAAACCTGAACATGATTTTGAACGAAAGAACTCCAAAACCAGGTTCCGGAAACAAGTCCGTTTGTAATCGGGATTAAAAATCCTAAAATACTTCCCGAAATCAAACAGAATTTGTTGGTAAAACCATCATTCTTTTTAATTATAAAAAAGATTGCCAGCAACAACCATCCGCCAAAATAAAGCATGAATAAATTAGACTGACTTAACGGATAAAAAAGTTTAGTTCCAATAAAAGCAAGCGCAGTAATTGGATACATGCTTAAACAAATTGCCAAATAAATGCGAACAACGGCTGCGTTGAAACGTCTCTTCTTTTCCGGCATATTGTTTTTTTTTCTTGCAATCAGCCAAATCATAACTCCTGAAATGATGACAAAACAAGTTATAATTCCTAAAATGAAACTCACGATTTTTAAGGCATAACCGCCGTAATCACCATAGTGAATTCGGTATAAAACATTCTTTACAACGTCTAAATAACTGGTTTGCGTAATAGGATTTTTTCGGGCAATTTCTTTTCCGTCAACAATTCGGTAAATTACTTTTCCAACTCCTGTAAATTTTTTGTGATGAGGAATTTCACCCTCCACTAAAATATGCATATTCGCATCGCCATAATTTTGAATGAAAACGCGTGTAACTTCAAAATCCTGCCAGTTATTTTTTGCCTTTGCAACCAACCGATCAATATTAAAAGGTGTTGCTAATTTTTTATTGTCAAATTTATAATCAGGATCAGTATACTCTAATTCTTTATACAATTTAGCCTGATCTCCTTTGTATAAAGCCATTACTGCCGGAGCGACAATCAAAAGTTTAATCATAAAGAAAGCCCCCGTTACTGCATACACGAATTGAAAGGGTAAACCAATCATTCCTAATGATGTATGCGCATCTGTCCATAATGTTTTTAATTTTTCCTTCGGACGGAAAACATAAAAGTTAGAGACAATTTTTTTCCAATGCAATAAAACCCCGGTTACAATTGCAAACAAAAAGAATAAAGCTATAAAACCTGAAAGGTAATATCCAACCGGATAAGGAATTTGTGCTAAAAAATGCAAACGGTATAAAAACTCTCCTAAAGAATATGATTCTTCGTAAGTGAACGATTTAAAGTTTTTAGTATCAAGATAAAAAAATGTTCCTTCTTTTTGCTTGGCCGGAGCCAAAGTATCTTTTGTGCCTTCTAAATAAACGGCAACTCTTCTTTCTGTACTTGGTTTAGAAATGGTAATATTTCTACCATGTAAAATATATTTTTTGTCAAGCGTATCTAATGCAGTGTTATAATTCAGTTGAATTTCATTTGTAAGTGCTGTAGATTCACTTCTTTCCCAATTGATGATTTCATCTCTAAAAAAAGAAAAGGACCCGGCAAAGAAAATCACAAAAAGTACGACACTAATAACGATTCCGCTAACCGTATGTGTGTGAAAATAGATATTATAATTACGATTGCTCATAGGTTATTGCGCCGTTGGATTATAGGTTTGACCGAGATAAATAAAAAGAGAAAAAACTAAGGTGAGAAGGATGTAAAGACCCCAAATTTTCCATCCGTTTTTTGCCAGAAAGGCAACTACCATTAATGCGACCCAAAGAATAAAACCACTAAAAGCCATTGTCATTAAAATATTGGCTCTGCTAAACCACGAAGCCAAAGCCAGATGAAAAGTAACAGAAACAAAATAGCCACCCAAAATGGCAGCTGTTATTTTGGCAAATCGTTGCCAGGGAGATTGTGTTAGATATTTAGGATTTGCTGGCATATTGTGGTCAGAAATAATTAGTTGTAATAGAATTCTAATAAAGCAACAATTACAAATAGTACAATAATGGCTTTATTGCTTATCTTTTTTAATGGACTTAAAATGACGATTAAACTACCTATGGCCATCAACTGAATAAAAAACATTAGAGTTCCGCAACCTAAAGATTGAGTAAAAAGCCAAAAGATATAGGCTAATAAAAGTAGAGTTAGTCCTGTGATTTTGGTTTGCTTGGGATTGTTTTTCATCCATTTTTCAAAACCTAAATCATAAGATAGTACAGCTCTTTTTGATGTATAATACAAAGTGTAAAAAGCTAAAAAAACGATAAGACTTGCTATTGTTATCATAATTTTAAAAATTTAAAAAACACCTTTCTAATTTAATAGAAAGGTGTTTTGTTTTTATTAGAATCTGTAAGTAAAACTTCCTACTATTGCTCTTGGATCTTTAGGGTGAACTGTTGACCAACCATCATAGATTTCTTTATTTGCAATGTTGTTTAATTTAGCTGTGATTGTAAATTTTTCAGCACTGTAAAACAAAGATGAATTTAGAACTGTGTATTCAGGAATTGTAAATGTTCCGGCAACATTTCTATTCATAATCATGTTATCACCAACATAATTTCCTCCAAAACCTAAACCAAAACCTCTCAATAAACCGTTGGTAAATTTATAACTAGCCCAAAGGTTTGCCAGATTTCTAGGTCCTGCATTTTCAGATCTGTGACCTACAAAGTCAGGATCTCCTTTTGTTAAAACAGCATCATTGTAACTGTATCCAAAAACAATGTTTAATCCATTAATTGGGTTTGCAACAAATTCTGCTTCAAAACCTTTGTTTTTCTGAGCTCCGTCCTGATAAGTAGTCTGATTATTTGGCAATTCAGCAGTTGGGTCATTTGGGTCTACATAAGGAGTTTCTACTACATAAACCTGATCTGTAACCTTAATATCGTAATAGCTAAAAGTAGCGTAAAGTTTGTCTTTAAAAAGATTCAACTTTGTCCCTACTTCAAACTGATCTGCATGTTCAGGATTAAAGGTCAATGGTGTTACAATAGTAGCTGTACGATTTTGACCTGGTGCAACATTAACGAATCCGTTCATGTAATTGGCAAAAATAGAAACCTTATCTAGAATCGGTTGGTATACTAATCCAAATTTTGGAGAAAATGCAGTTTGGTTATATCCGTCATTTTTAGCATTCATGAAACGGTCAGCACGTAAACTTAACATCGCTGACAACTCAGGTGTAAAATTTATTACATCTGAAACATAAGCACTGTATGTTTCTTGTTTTGTATTGTTGTTATTTCTTGGACTGTTTCCAATAATTGCATCAGATCCAGCTTTTGTTAAATTTCCGGTATCACCATTTGTTGGTCCAAAAAGGTTATTAAAAGATTGTAGATCATTACCAATGTAGATATAACCGTTACCAAAATATCCAGTACTTCGATCAGAAGCCGTTCTTTTGAAATAATCAAAACCAACAACAATTCTGTTTCTTACACTTCCAATTTTAAAGTCACCATTAAAATTTTGCTGAATATCAGTTGTTATATTTTGATTGTCCTGATCGGTAAAAAAACATCCTAAAACAATTCCTTCCTTAATTGAAGCAAATAACGGATTGCTCGTTCCTTCGTATAAATAAGTATAGTTTCCTACTGATTTTGCAGAGCTCGTTGAGAAAATGGTTTGAGAACTCCATTGCTCAGAAAATTTGTAATTCATTTGAGCCTGAATATTATAAGAAGGAGTTTTCATAGTAAGTTCATTACTAGTGTACGAACGTTTGTTGTCATAATTTAATTCATTAATATTATGAACTCTTAATGGAGCACCTCTATCTAAAAATAACATTGTTGCATTTGTAGATTCGTTGCTCATAAATTCTGTATTAACTAAGAATGATAATTTATCGTTTACTTCATAAGATAATGAAGGCGCTATAAAATAGGATTCTCTAAAACCAGCATCCTGAAAACTATTTTGTTCGTTGTAAGCTGAATTTATCCTGAAATTTAAAGTTTTTTTATCGTTAAGAGGTGTGTTCAAATCTACAGTTGCGCGATTTAAACCATAGCTTCCTACCGTATAATTTATTTCTCCTCCAAAAGTTTTGTAAGGTCTTTTTGTAGTAGTATTAATTAACCCTCCATAAGAGATTAAGCTACTTCCGAACAAGGTTCCTGATGGACCTCTGATAATTTCAATTCTGTCTATGTTAGCAGGATCTAAACTTCCGTTTGTTAAACCTGGTAAACCATTAACCATTGTTGGCTGAACTGGAAATCCTCTTAGAGAATAATAAGCAGCTCCATCTCCGGCACGGCCTGTTGCAGCCCAAAGTGGTGTAATACCAGATGCATTCTTCAAGGCATCATCAAAATTGGTAACTACTTGTTCTTTTAATAATTCACCTGTAATGGTAGTATATGATTGTGGGTTCTCAAGATTTTTAAGAGGTAATCTCGACACTTGTTTATTGTCTTTACGTGCAAAATGGTTTTTTCTACCGCCATTTACAACTACCTCTGTTAAATCTTCTGAATTTGTAGAAACAGCAAAGTTCTGAGTTAAGTTATCGCCTTCTTTAAGTACAATCAATTTTTCTTGTGTAATGTACCCTACAGAAGAAACTTTTAAAGTATAAGTTCCTGGTTTGATATTTTTTAAGATATAATTACCTTCTTCATCTGTTGTTGTACCCGATTTTGTACCTTTTAAAACAACAGAAATATTCTCTGGAGACTCATTATTGTTTAAAGTAATCTGACCTTTGATACTTGCTTTTTCCTGAGACCAGGCTGTTGTGCCTGCTATCAAAATAAAACAGAAATTCAAAAACAATATTGTAAATTTAGATTTCATTTTTATTTAGAATTGATTTTAATAGTGCAAATTTAGTTGTTGAATCTCAACCAAACAAGCTATTTTTATTTATTCTAAATAAAATATTTTTTAAAGGGTAAAATTTAAATTTGTTTAAAAAATTAACATCTTAAGCAAATATTAAGCAAATCTTAAGACAAAAAAAGCCTGTTCAAATGAATGAACAGGCTTTTTAATATTTGAAAATGAAAGATATTACAATTCTAAAGCACGTTTAGCATCGCCATTCATTAATAATTCTACCGGATTTTCTAAAGCTTCTTTTACAGCAACCAAGAAACCAACTGACTCACGTCCGTCAATGATTCTGTGGTCATAAGAAAGAGCAACATACATCATTGGGTGAATTTCAACTTTACCGTTTACAGCAATCGGACGCTCAATAATATTGTGCATTCCTAAAATTCCTGATTGTGGAGGATTAATAATTGGAGTACTTAACATACTTCCAAAAACACCACCATTAGTAATTGTAAAAGTTCCACCTGTCATATCGTCAACAGTAATTTGACCGTCGCGAGCTCTAATAGCTAATCTTTTAATTTCAGCTTCAATTCCACGGAAAGTTAAGTTTTCAGCATTACGAACTACAGGAACCATTAAACCTTTTGGTCCTGAAACTGCGATAGAAATATCAGCAAAATCGTAAGCTACTTTATAATCACCATCCATCATAGAGTTTACGTCTGGAAATAGTTCTAAAGCTCTTGTAACTGCTTTTGTAAAGAATGACATGTATCCTAAACCAAGACCACCATGTTTTGCTTTGAAAGCATCTTTGTATTCGTTACGAATCAAGTTGATTGGCGTCATGTTAACTTCATTAAAAGTCGTTAACATTGCAGTTTCGTTTTTCGCAGCAACTAATCTCTCAGCCACTTTACGACGCAACATTGATAATTTTGTACGCTCAGATCCACGGTTTCCTCCAGTTGGAGTTCCCATAGAAGGCACTGCATTTACAGCATCATCTTTAGTTATTCTTCCACCTTTACCAGTTCCTGAAACTGTTGTTGGCGCTATATTTTTTTCATCTAATATTTTTCTTGCTGCCGGAGATGGAGTTCCTGCTGCATAACTTGTAGCTGCTGCAGGTGCTGCCTTTGGAGCTTCTGCTTTTACTTCAGCTTTTGGAGCCTCAGCTTTCGGTGCTTCTGCTTTTGGAGCTTCAGCTGCTGGTGCAGCCGGAGCATCACCCGCAGGTTTTACACCATCTGTATCAATTAAACAAACTACAGCTCCTACAGCAACTGCATCACCTTCTTCAGCTTTAAGCGTAATAATTCCGCTCATTTCAGCCGGTAATTCAAGAGTTGCTTTGTCTGAATCAACTTCAGCAATAGCTTGATCTTTTTCTACATAATCTCCGTCTTTTACTAACCAAGTTGCAATTTCAACTTCTTTTATTGATTCCCCTGGTGATGGGACTTTCATTTCTAAAATCATCTTTGTCTTTGTTTAAGGTTTTTATGGTTTAAAGTTTCATGTTAGTATTAAACCTGAAACTTTAAACTTGAAACATTTTTTTATCTAAATAAATCTTTATCGAATACCATTCTAATCGCATCTGCATGACGACGTTTTGCACGTGTATAACTTCCTGCTGCAGGAGCAGCATAAGCTTTTAATGAAGCTAATCTCCATTTTACAAGATCAAAATTCATTAACATAAAGCTGTAAGCTCCCATGTTTTTAGGCTCTTCTTGTGCCCAAACATAATCATCAGCATTTGGATATTGTGCTATAATTGCTTTTAATTGCTCAACAGGTAATGGGAATAATTGTTCGATACGAACAACTGCAACATCCTTTCTTCCGTTGTTTTCTCTTTCGGCAACAATGTCGTAGTAGAATTTACCGGTAACAAAAACCAAAGTTTTTACTGCTTTTTTATCTACTGAATTATCATCAATTGTTTCCTGGAAACTTCCGCTTGCCAGTTCTTCAACTGTAGACACACATCTTGGATCACGTAATAAACTTTTTGGAGAGAAAACTGCCAAAGGTTTACGGAAATTGGTTTTCATTTGTCTTCTTAACAAGTGAAAGAAGTTGGCTGGCGTTGTACAATCTGCAACATACATATTTTGTCTTGCACAAAGTTGTAAATAACGTTCCATTCTTGCAGAAGAGTGTTCTGCACCTTGTCCTTCATATCCGTGAGGCAATAATAAAACAATACCATTTTGGTTGTTCCATTTGTCTTCACCGCATGAAATGTACTGGTCAATCATAATTTGAGCTCCGTTAGAGAAATCTCCAAATTGTGCTTCCCAAATCGTCAAGGCTTTTGGATTCGCTAATGCATATCCATAATCAAAACCAAGAACTCCATATTCAGATAAAAGAGAATTGAATACACCGAATTTTCCTTTTTTGTTTTCGATGTTATCAAGTAAAATTACTTCTTCTTCAGAATCTTCTACTTTAACTACCGCGTGACGGTGAGAGAAAGTTCCACGTTCAACATCTTGTCCGGAAATACGAACATCAAAACCTTCTTGCAATAATGATCCGTAAGCTAATGCTTCTGCAGTTCCCCAATCAATGGTATTATTGTCGTATCCTGTTTTTCTGTCAGTAACAATTTTAGTTATTTTACTGATGAACTTTTTGTCTGATGGTAATGTTGAGATTGTATTTATAATAGAATCCAATCTGATTTTTTCTAAAGTAGTATCTACTTTTTCTAACATTTGCGTATCAGTTACCTGAACAAATCCATCCCATTCGTTTTTCATGAATGGCGTTATAATCGTTAAATCTTTTTTACGGGAAGCTTCTAAATTCTCCTCCATTAAAGATTTGTATTCTTTTTCTAAAGCGTTTACATAAGTTGCATCGATTACGCCGTCAGACAATAATTTCTCGGCATAAATATCTCTCGGGTTTTTATGTTTTGCGATGATTTTATATAAAACCGGTTGTGTAAAACGAGGCTCATCACCTTCGTTATGACCGTATTTTCTGTATCCTAATAAATCGATAAATACATCACGGCCAAATTGCATTCTGTAATCTAAAGCGAATGACATAGCGTGTACAACAGCTTCAGCATCATCAGCATTTACGTGTAATACTGGCGAAAGTGTTACTTTGGCAACATCTGTACAATAAGTAGAAGAACGAGCGTCTAAATAATTTGTTGTAAAACCAACTTGATTGTTAATTACGATATGAATTGTACCTCCGGTTTTGTAACCGTCAAGCTGAGCCATCTGAATGATTTCATATAAGATACCCTGACCTGCGATTGCAGCATCTCCGTGAACGGCGATAGGTAATACTTTAGAGAAATCGTCAGCATAATATTTATCTTGTTTTGCTCTTGTGATTCCTTCAATTACAGCTCCAACCGTTTCTAAGTGAGAAGGGTTTGGTGCTAAATTGATATTGATGTTTTTTCCTGATCTTGTTTTCTTGTCAGCCGTAAGACCTAAGTGGTATTTTACGTCACCATCAAAATACTCCTGATCGTAATCTTTACCGTCAAACTCACCAAAGATATCCTGAGTTGATTTTCCGAAGATATTAGCCAAAACGTTCAAACGACCACGGTGAGCCATTCCCATCACGAATTGTTCAACACCTTTTTCAGCAGCTTGTTCAATCAAAGCATCTAAAGCAGGAATAATAGATTCTCCTCCTTCTAGTGAAAATCGTTTTTGACCTACATATTTAGTGTGAAGGAAGTTCTCGAAAGAAACGGCTTCATTTAATTTGTCTAAGATGATTTTCTTTTCTTCAGAAGAAAAATTAGGCTGATTAACATTTACAGCTAGTTTTTCCTGAATCCATTTTACAACACCAGGGTTTCTGATGTACATATATTCAATACCAATATGCTGGCAATAAATAGATTGAAGACGAGTTACAATATCCTGCAAAGAAGATGGTCCTACTCCAATAGTCTGAGCAGCATCAAAAACTGTTGAAAGATCAGCAGTTGTTAATCCGAAATTTTCAATATCTAAAGTTGGAGATGATGTTCTACGGTCACGAACAGGGTTTGTTTTGGTAAACAAATGCCCGCGGGTACGGTATCCATCGATTAATTTTAGAACATTAAATTCTTTTTGCAGTTTTTCTGAAACCTGACTGTAATCTGTGTTGGGGCTAGTCACATATTCAACAATCTGTTGAACAGGATTTTCGTCATTATAAGTCGTCTGTCCAAAGTCAAAACCCTGAAAAAAACTTCTCCAGCTTGGCTCAACGCTATCCGGATTAACTAAATACTGATCATATAATTGTGCGAAAAACTCTGTATGCGCTGCATTTAAAAATGAAAACCTATCCATAATATTAGTGAATATACTTTTTGTTAAATAGAAAGGCAAAAGTACAACAATGCATTTATTTAAATCTTTTTTTTTGCTTACTTTTACGTAAAAATTTGTTAAAAAAAGTGTTAAGCCATGAATAAAAATCAAATTTCAAACGTTTTCAAATCATTTTTTGTGATTTTGATACTCTTGTTTTCAAGTTATTCAATGGCACAGGAAATTTCCGCCGTAGATAACTCTAATAATTTCTGGGATAAAGTTCAGTTTGGTGGCGGACTTGGTCTTGGAATTGGTTCAGGATATACTGATATTTCTGTAATGCCAAGTGCGATTTATAATGTTAATCCAATTGTAGCTGTTGGTGTTGGTTTGCAATTTGGCTATTTATCTTCTAAAAATTATTATGATTCGTATGTATATGGCGGAAGCTTAATTACACTTGTAAATCCGATTCCGGAAGTACAGTTATCTGCAGAATTAGAGCAAGTAAGAGTGGATACCAGATATGAAGCGAATATCAACAGACCATCCTTTTCTGATAATTACTGGAATACCGCCCTATATCTGGGAGCGGGCTACAGAACCGGAAATGTAACCATTGGCGGTCGTTACGATGTTTTATTTAACGATGACAAAAGTCTTTACGGATCGGCATTTATGCCTTTTGTGAGAGTTTATTTTTAATAAAAGGTTCAAAGGGACAGAGCAACAAAGGTTCAAAGTTTTATAATGCTCAAGACTCTTATCGCAAAGAAACACAACCTTTGTCGCTTTGCAACTTTGTACCTTCTACTTATACTTATTTCTAAACCAAACCTTTTGCCATTCTCTTTTTAAAATTAAAAACGAAACTTGTTCGGCCAGAATAACCAAATCTGAGCCGTCAAGTTTTTTAATTTCATCTTCAGAAACATCGATGATGTAAAGCAGATTTAAATATTCAGCAAATTTGTACTGAATCATGCGGTAGATTTTTTCGTGAAGCTGAATTTTTAATTCTTCCGGGGAAATGCTCAATGGAAAATCAATTCCTTCATTAGCCAAATTAAAATCCTTATTAATTTGTTCAATCAATTTAAGATATAAATTTTCGCTTTCGGCATCAGCCAATAAAAAATCGGTATTTTCAGGAATCGGAAACATTGATGCGCTTTAAGAATTCACGCAAAGTTAAAACTAAAAAATCATTTAACCGTCGATTCTCTTTCTATGATTCTCGTTGGAAGTTCTATAATTTGATGCACTACAGGCCGATGCTCTTTTATGTCTGCAATTTCATCAATTAAAATCGAAACCGCTTTATGTCCCATTTCAAATCCGGGCTGATCAATTGTCGTTAATTTAGGGGAAATTACAGTACTCATAAACCAATTACTAAACCCGAAAACAGCCACCTGATCCGGCGTTTTTATTCCCGCTTCATTAAAATATTTTATAATTCCGATAGCCACCAAATCTGTAATCGCAAAAATAGCGTCGATATCCGGATGTTCTGCCATTATTTTTTGAGCATTTTCATAGCCGTCTTCAAAATCGGTATTGTTATCACAAACGTAAACCAGTTTCGAATCGTACTCAATTCCATTCGCCTCCAAAGCTCTTTTATAACCTAAAAAACGATCGATAGAATTTTGCGGAACATACGAACCTCTAAAATGCGCAATTTTTTTATAACCTTTATTAATAAGATACGTAACGGCATCATAAGCCGCTTTTGCATCGTTTATCACCACTTTAGAGCAATCCACTCTTTTGGCAATTTTATCAAATAAAACAACCGGCGTATTTTTTCGAATAGCTTCATTAATATGAGAGAAATCATCCGTTTCATTCGAAAGAGACATTAAAACGCCATCAACTCGTTTTTGAATTAATAAAGCAAGTTGCTTTTTCTCCAACTCATATTTTTCATTCGATTGTAATATGATGACCAAATACCCTCTTTTTTCAGCTTCTTCTAAAATACCATTTAACACACTCGAAAAAAAATGATGCACCGTTGCGGGAATAATGACACCAATGGTTTTAGTTTCATTGGTTCGCAAATTAACCGCAACAGAATTGGGCATATAGTTCATCGTTTCGGCCATTTCGATAACTCTGGCGCGGGTCGATTTACTAATATCCGTATACCCTTTTAATGCCTTTGAAACCGTTGTAACCGAAATTCCTAATGCTGAGGCTATATCTATTAATTTAGTGTCATTCATGAAATAAATGTACTAAAAATTAATTTCATTGATAAAAAATTAACTTTCGAAAACGTTTTCGGTCATTTCGAAAACGTTTTCGATTTGTAATTCCGAAATTGAAGTTAATAAGTGATTAAGTTTACATTCATTAATAAAAACTTTACTTAACTAAACCAAATAATCATGAAACCGAAACAATCTTATTTAGGCTTGTTATTTTTAATAATGTGCCTGATTTCAGTTCCTAATAACCTGTTTGCTCAGGTAAAAAATACCGTTTCCGGAAAAGTATTCGACGAAAACGGACAAACAGTTCCGGGCGCAAACGTAACGTTAAAAGACACCGGAAAAAGTGTAGTAACAGACGAAAACGGAAGCTATATTTTCTCTGATGTTCTTGCCGGAAGTTATATTGTAGAAGTAACAAACGTTGGCTACAAAACCTACCAAAAAGAAATTTCAGTAAAAGAAGGCGAATCAGTAACGGCAGATTTACTGCTTGAAGGTGAATCGCAAAACTTAAAAGAAGTTGTAGTTACCGGATCTTCAACACCAAGATCTAAACTAGAATCTAGTGTTGCCATTACGACAATGGGCGCAAAAGCAATCGAAGACAGAGCGCCATCGAGCACGGCGGCTTTGTTGCAGACAATTCCAGGATTTGTGGTTGAAGCCTCTGGAGGAGAAATAGGAAACAACCTTTTTGCAAGAGGAATTCCGTCTGCCGGAGCTTACGAATATGTACAAATTCAGGAAGACGGTTTACCGGTTTTTGAAGACGGCGCATTACAATTTGCGAACGCAGATACTTTTTACAGACTTGACGAAACAGTGAGCAAAATGGAAGCGGTTCGTGGAGGTTCTGCCTCAATTTTCGCCAACAATGCTCCGGGTGGAATCATCAACTTCATTTCGAAAACAGGTCAGAATGAATTTATGGGAAGAGCAAAATTCACGACTTCAGATTATGGAATGTTTAGAACGGATCTTAATTTATCGGGCGCTTTAATTCAGGATAAATTATTTTTTAATGTCGGTGGATTTTACAGAGCTGACAACGGAGTAAGAAACACAGGTTTTACAGCCAATAAAGGCGGACAAATAAAAGGAAACATCACGTATAAATTTGATGATAGCGATTATTTAAGAGTGAACTTCAAACATCTGGATGACAGAAATACGTTTTATTTACCAATTCCTTTAAAAAGCAACAACGGAAAAATCGAAGGTATCGACGGATTTAATCCGAATTACGGAACGTTGACTTCAGTAAATTTTAGTCATTTAAATGTTCCTCAATATGGCGGCGGAACTTTTACCGCAGATTTAGAAGATGGTTCTCATCCGGTTATCAACTCGATTGGAGCTGAATTTAAAAAGAAAATATCGGAGAAAGTGACATTCAAAAATGCTTTCAAACAAACGAGCATCGATTTAAATTATAATGCAATTTTCCCAAATGGCGGACCTTGGACACAAGATGCTTACGCAACAGGCGTTCAAAACACAACAGCCAGTAATTTGACTTACAGTTATGTAGATAATGGCGCAACGTTAGATCCAAATGCTTTAATCATGAGAGCAGATCTTTGGCACATTGAGAAAAAGATGAACAACTTTGCGAATAATTTCTCTTTTTCTTTTGATTTAGATCCGGTACAATTAACGGCTGGTTATTACTATTCGAACTGGAAATCAAACCAATACTGGAACTGGAATTCTTATTTAGTTGGTGTTTCAGACAATCCGAGATTATTAAACGTAACAGACAATACAACAGGAGTTGAGCATACTTTTAATGGTGTAGAAAGAATTACATGGCTTGAAAGAGATGCACAAACCAAAGGACTTTTGAATGATATTTATGCTGATGCCGAAATTAAAGCTACAGATAATTTAACGTTCAATGCAGGTTTAAGATATAACAAAGACAAATATTCAGGATACAGAGATAACGCCAGATTTTTTGCTGAAGATTTAGGAATTTTAGACAATAATACAGCCGATGATGCCGTGACAACGGTAAAAGGAAATCCGTATACGTATTGGAGATATGACGTGAGCGAATGGTCTTATACTGCCGCAGGAAATTATAAATTTAATGACAATATGGCTTCATACGTTCGTTACAGCCACGGTTTTAGATCGCCAATTGAAGAATCATTTTATGATAATGCAGCCGATTTAAGTAAACTTGAAAATACAGAAGTAAACCAGTTTGAATTAGGATATAAATATGCAAATTCTTTCTTCTCTGTAAATGCAAATTTGTTTCACATGAATTTAAAAAATGTGGCTTTCACCGATATTTTATCTGACGGATCTTCAGAAAATAAATTTGCCGACGTAAACAATATTGGTCTTGAAGTAGAAACCAATGCCAGATACGAATTTGTAAAACTGAACTTTACATTCACCTTTCAAAAACCGGAGTACGATAATTTTACAGGAACAAATGCAGACGGTTCGACTTTTGATTTTAACGGAAATACAGCAAGAAGAATTCCTAAATTTTTCTGCAACCTAAGACCGGAAGTAGACATTACAAAAGATTTTACAGCTTACGTTCAGTTTTCTTATTATGATAAAAAATTCACCAATCAGGATAACAAACAAGTTTTGCCGGCCTACAAAGAAGTTGGAGCAGGTTTAAATTACACGTATAAAAATCTTCGTTTTGCAGTCGATGCTTCGAACTTATTTAACGAAATTGGTTTAACAGAAGGCGATCCGAGACAAACAACATCTGCAGCAAGCGATGTGTTTATGGCAAGACCTATTTTAGGACGCGCATTTAGATTTTCGGTAGCCGTTAATTTTTAATAAATTCAACGTACAATAATAGATGTACGATACTGTAGAGGCGCACAGCAGTGCGTCTCCACACAGTAACCACAAAGCATAGACAAACGAATAGAAAAATGAAAAACCTAGGAATTAAAATCTCACTTTACCTCAATTATTTTGTCTTCGCTATTTTATTAAATAGCGTTGGTATTGTGATTTTAAAATCACAGAAAAATTACGGCGTAGATGAGGTTCAGGCGAGTATTTTAGAAGCTTTTAAAGACATGCCAATTGCTATTGTATCCTTTTTTATAGCTTCTTTTTTACCAAGAATTGGTTATAGAAAAGCGATGCTTACAGGTTTAGGTTTAGTTACTCTAGCTTGCATTTCTATGTATTTTGGAAACTCATTTGACAATGCTAAAATCCTTTTTGCAACCGTTGGCGTTTCGTTTGCTTTGATAAAAGTTTCAGTTTATTCCTTAATAGGAACCGTAACCGAAACCAAGAAAGAACATAACGCTTTAATGAGCAGTATCGAAGGTTTTTTTATGGTTGGAATTGCGTTAGCTTATTTTTTATTTCCTGCTTTTAATAACGAAAACGATCCAAATTCATGGTTGAATGTGTATTGGTTTTTAGCGGGATTATCGTTCTTGTCGTTTCTGTTTTTATTTTTTGTAAAATTTGAAGAGCCAGAAGTTGCAGCAGGTGCAAATCCCAAAGATGACTTTCTGCAAATGTTCAAATTAATGGCAAAATTGCTTACTGTTATTTTTGTGATTAGTGTCTTTTTGTTTGTAATGATCGAACAGGGAATTCTTTCGTGGCTGCCAACTTTCAATACAAAAGTGCTTCATCTGCCAGAAAACATCAGTATTATGATGGCCAGTATTTTGGCAATTTCATTAGCAATAGGAAGGCTTGTTGCCGGAATCGTAACCAAAAAAGTAAATTGGATTTGGGTTTTAAGTGTTTGCATTATTGTTGCGATGTTAATTGTCATTTTTGTACTTCCAAAAACTGTAGGTTTAGAAGTAAAGAATATCAATACACTTTCAGATATTCCGTTAATTGGGTTTGCTTTTCCGTTAATCGGATTATTTATTGCACCCATTTATCCCTTATTAAATTCGATTGTTTTAAGTGCTTTGCCTAAAAATCTGCAAAGTTCCATGACCGGATTAATAGTGATTTTTTCTGCACTTGGTGGCACTTTAGGTTCCAGAATAACAGGTTGGCTGTTTAAAAATGAAGGGCCGGAAAAAGCATTTTATTTTACATTAATTCCGATGACATTATTACTCATTTCCTTTTTTATTCTTAAAAAAATAACTGCGAAAGATGAAATTTAAATTACATATAGCCCAAACCATCGAAAAATTATTGGCTCAGGAAGACACTGACGGCGATAAAAAAATAACGATAGATGATAACGGTCCCAAAAAGTTTTTGTTGAATGATGAAAACGGAAATTCGGCTATGATTGAAGGAACCTATCAACTTTCGAATTTACTGCAGGAATTGGCGCTGGCAAAAAAAGACAATACTGAATTTGCCGAAATAGACTTAAATGAAATTACTGAAGATCCTGTAAAAAGAATTTCAAGAAAAATAAAAGACCTGTATTGGAAAGGTCTTACCAGAACAATTGATGCCATCGGTGTAAAAAAAATTCTGGAAGACGACAAAATCGAAAATGAATTTGCCTACTTGTATGTGCCTTTTGGTGACGAAATTGTTTTTGATTATTTCAAAAAATTAGAAGCGACAACTCCCAAGTTAAAAGTGGTGCAAATGCCCAAAAATATTTCACCGGAATATGTTTTATCGCTGAATAAAAAACCTGGAATTTTGGCTTTGGCACTTCAAATAAAGAACAATGAAATTTCAGGAGTTCCGTTTGTTGTTCCCGGCGGAAGATTCAATGAAATGTACGGTTGGGACAGTTATTTTATCGCCAAAGGACTTTTGATCGATGACAAAATTGATCTTGCTTTGGGTATTGCAGAGAACTTTAAATATCAAATAGATCATTACGGAAAAATTCTAAACGCCAATCGCAGTTATTATTTAACCCGTACTCAGCCGCCGCTTTATACGTCATTAATTATAGATGTTTTAGAAAAGTCTAATCCTGATATTTTTTGGATTGAAAGACATTTAAAAACCGCCATAAAAGAATACCAAACCGTTTGGATGGAAGAAGGAAAACGACTGACAGCAAATGGTTTAAATCGCTATAAAGCAGAAGGAATCGGACTTCCGTTTGAAGTTGAAGAAGGACATTTTCATGATATTCTGGAGCAATATGCGCCAAAGTATAATTTATCAACCCATGAATTCGAGAAAAAATATCTTGAAAGAGAAATCGTTGATCCAGAACTCGATAAATATTTTACACATGATCGAAGTATGCGCGAAAGCGGACACGACACAACACATAGATTGGTGGGTGTTTGCGCCAATTTAAATACAGTTGCGATTAATAGTTTGCTCTATAAGTACGAGACAGATATTGCTTTTTTAATTAAAAAATACTTTAAAAACGAATTTCAATATTTTGACGACAAATCTTTTTCAAGCGATTATTGGGTTGAAAAAGCAGCTTTCAGAAAGGAAAAAATAAACGAAATGTTATGGAATCCCGAAAGCGGAATTTATTTCGATTATAATTTTGTAAACGAAAAACAGCATGTTTTTGACGCAGCGACTACATTTTATCCGCTTTGGGCAAAAATAAGTACCAATGAACAAGCAGAGATTTTGGTAAAAAAAACATTGCCAAAATTTAAAATGAAAGGCGGAATTTCAGGAAGTACTAAAGAATCGATTGCAGGTTTTGATGAGAATTCACCAACAAGACAATGGGATTATCCGTTTGGATGGGCGCCGCATCAAATGCTTTTGTGGGAAGGTTTACTGAATTATAATTTTAATGAAGAAGTTCAGGAAATGGTGTATCGCTGGCTTTGGCTAATAACCAGAAACGCGGTCGATTACAACGGAACAATTCCTGAAAAGTTTGATTTATCGATAAGTTCACACAAAATTTTCGCAGAATACGGAAACGTAGGAACGGAGTTTAATTATATAACCGAAGAAGGTTTTGGATGGATGAATGCTTCCTATCAATACGGTTTAACGATTTTAGAAGACGATCTAAAACAAAAATTATCTGATTTAGTTGATCCTGATGATTTGTTTTCATAAGCCTTCGACTTCGCTCAGGATGACAGTCGAAATGTCAGGCTGAGCGGAGTCGAAGCACGTTTTGAAACTATACTTTTCTTCCCATTAAATTTTCTCCAAAAACTCTCAAAATATTTTTCTTTTCAGCATTAATGTCCATTTTTTCTAAAGTTTCAAAAGCTTTAAAAGTGTACATTTCAATCGCTTCCTGAGTAGCTTTTGAAGCTCCGGATTCGTTAAAAATGGTTTTTGCAGTTTCTATTTTTGCTGTATTATCTTCTAATTGTAGGCTGAATAATTTTTGTAATTCCGTAGCTTTTTCTTCAGATGAAAACTCTAACGCTTTTAGATATAAATAGGTTTTTTTGTTTACAATAATATCTCCGCCAACTTGTTTTCCAAAAGTTTTCGGATCTCCAAAAGCATCTAAATAATCATCCTGTAACTGAAAAGCCAATCCTAAATTAAGACCGAAATCGTAAATTGAATCTGCTTCTTTTTCAGAAGTTTTCGCAACTATGGCCCCCATTTTCATGGCTGCCGCAACCAAAACGGCTGTTTTATATTCGATCATTTTAAGGTATTCCGTAATAGTTACGTTGTTTCTTTCTTCAAAATCAACGTCCCATTGCTGACCTTCGCAAACTTCGAGGGCAGTTTTGCTAAACAGCTTTGCTAAATCTCTAAAAATGGTTGGTTCGTATTGTTCAAAATATTGATACGCAAGAATTAACATCGCATCTCCGGAAAGAATCCCGGTATTGATATTCCATTTTTCATGAACGGTTACTTGCCCTCTTCTTAAAGGCGCATCATCCATAATATCATCATGAACTAACGAAAAATTATGAAAAACTTCGACAGCCATTGCAGCCGGAAGCGCCATTTTATAATCGGCATCAAAAACTTCTGCAGTCATTAAAGTTAGTACCGGGCGCATTCGTTTACCGCCAAGCCCTAAAATATATTCAATAGGTTCATAAAGGTTTTTAGGTTCTTTGGTTATGCTTTGGTTTTCTAAATAACTAATAAAAAAATCCTGGTACTGACTAATATTGTGCATAAAATGAAATTCTGATTATCGTGGCTCAAAGATACAATTCAAATATGAATTTTACTTTCTTAAAATTTAATTCATCACTAGTTTAAAACAAGATTATTTCGCTTCATTTTTAAAGAGTTAAAATTATTTAAAAAAAACTTGGAAACTTTCTTGGTGTTTAGAGTTTCCTGTTTATATTTGCATTTTTAATTGGAAACCCGAAACACTGTAAAAGTTTCCGTAAACAGTTTGAGTAGATTATAAAACTCAACAAAATCAAATATTTATGAAAACAACTTGGACCATAAATTCTAGCCAGTCAGATGTTTTAATTAAAATGAGACATTCGATAATTGCCTATTTAGGCGGAACTGCAAATAAATTTGACGGTTATGTAAATATTGAAGACAATGAAATTGAAGATGCTTCAGTTGAATTTTCATTAGATATAAATAATAAAAACGATAGCTTTCAGCAAATTGATACGCATTTGAAATTGAATGATTTCTTTAATGTAAATGAACATCCGATTATTAGTTTCAAATCGACTTCTTTTCAAAAAGTAAACAACAACATTAATTTCTTTAAAGGAGATTTAACCATTAAAGATGTTACTAAAGTAGTAGAATTGGATGCTGAGTTTATCGGAATCAATTCTTATAACGGAGAAAGAAAAGTTGCTTTTGAAATTAAAGCAGATATTAAACGTCAGGATTTTGGTTTAGATTATAATTCTTATAACCATAACGGCGGGTTAGCGCTTGGAAAAGATATTAAACTTATCGCTAATCTTGAATTTAGCATATAAAATCTTATGCCACGAATAAATTAATGTAAAATTATTACAAAAATAGCGGAAACTATTTTTTAAAATAAAGTTTCCGAATTATATTTGTAAAGCAATTTGAAAATTAAAAATGAAAGAAAAAATCATAGCAAAAGCAAGCGATTTATTTTTAAAACTCGGTTTTAAAAGTGTTACGATGGATGACATTGCAGGTGAAATGTGTATTTCTAAAAAAACTATTTACAAATATTTTTGTAACAAAGAGGTTTTAATTGAAGAAAGTACTTCGATGGTTCACGGACAAGTGCATGAAATAATTGATACTATCGTAGCTAAGAATTATAATGCCATTCATGAAAATTTTGAGATTAGAGAAATGTTCAGAGACATGTTTAAAAACAATACAGATACGTCTCCTATTTATCAATTGAAAAAACATTATCCGGAAATATATCAAAATGTATTGTCTCACGAAATAGATCAATGCACACAATATTTTACCGAAAATATACAAAAAGGAATTCGTGAAAAATTATATCGTGCGGATCTAAATATACCTGTTTATGTGAAATTTTATTACACTTTAATTTTTCACATTAACGAAAATACAGTTTCAGAAAGAGAAGCTCAGGAAATAGAACTAGAAGCTTTGGAATATCATACCAGAGCGATGGCAACATCAGAAGGAATATTAGAATTAGAAAAACAACTCAAAAAAATTACCACTTAATCATCAATCTATAATTTATGAAAAGAATAATTCTTATAGTATTGTGTTCAATTGGCTTCTCAGTCAACGCACAAGTCACAACTTTAACCTTAAAAGATGCTCTTACCTATGCGCTTCAGAATAAATCTGACGCTAAGAAATCGAAATTACAGGTTGAAAACAGCGAGTATCAAATTCAGGAAGTACGTTCAAGAGCATTGCCTCAGATTTCTGCAAACGGAAGTTTAACGTATAACCCAATTTTACAAACAAGTGTTATTGATGGAGCTTCTTTTAATCAGCCAGGAACCTCTATTCAGGCTACTTTTGGTCAAAAATGGACTTCAGGAGCGGGACTTTCTTTAACTCAGGCGATCTTTGATCAATCTGTTTTTACAGGTTTGAAAGCAGCAAAATCTACTCGTGAGTTTTATCAGATAAACGATCAGTTAACAGAAGAACAAGTTATAGAAAGAGTTGCAAATAACTACTATTCTGTTTATGTACAAAAAGAAAGATTGATTTTATTAGACAGCAATTACGTAAACACTTCAAAAGTTCGTGATATCGTAAAAGGACAATTTGATAACGGTTTAGCCAAAAAAATTGACTTAGATCGTATTGTTGTAAAAATGTCAAATATTGATACTGAACGCCAGCAGATTAAAAATCAGATTACTTTACAGGAAAATGCTTTGAAGTTTTATATGGGAATGCCTATAGAAACCGTAATCGATATGCCTAAAGAAGAATTTGAAGTTATTCCGGCAGCATTAACAGAGCAGCCAACTGTTGAAAACAGAACAGAATACCTGCTTTTGAAAAAACAAGAAGAGCTTTTAGTGTATAATAAAAAAGCCGTTGAAGCAGGATATTACCCAACACTTTCATTAACTGCAGGGTACAATTATATTGGTCAGGGTCCGGAATTTCCTTGGTTTGCAAAACCAAAAGATGGGGTTTATTGGTCTGATTACTCTGCAATTGGATTAAACTTACACATACCAATTTTTACAGGTTTTGGTACTCGTGCAAGAGTAAGACAGGCAGATGTTGAAATCAGATCACTTCAGGAAGATATTAAGGATACCAAACTTTCACTTGATTTAGATTACAGAAATGCAATAGCTCAAATTGACAACAATCTTGTAACGATTGAAAATCAAAAAGAAAACATGCGTTTGGCAACTGAAATTTTAAGCAATACCAAAAACAATTACCTTCAGGGATTGGCATCACTAACAGATTTGTTAGATGCTGAAAATGCATCACTTGAAGCACAAAATAATTATACCAGAGCAGTCTTAAATTACAAAATTGCCGAAGTAGCATTAATCAAATCAAAAGGCCAACTAAAAACTCTTATTAAATAACTAAACAAAATGAAGAAGACACTTGTAACAATAGTAATCATAATCGCAGCATTGGGTCTGATTGGATATGTATTAACTAAAAATAAAGAAGAGAATAAAGCTAAAACAGATATTGTTGCTGAGAAAAACGCAGCAGTTTCAGTAAAAGTTGCACCCGTAAAAACAGAAGAAATTTCATTGGATTTCGTTGCAAACGGAAATTTTCAACCAATTCAGGAATTGACTTTTTCTGCTGAAAAATCTGGAAAAGTAATCAGCGTTTTAGCTAAAGAAGGAGACTACGTAAGAGTTGGTCAGACTTTATTGACAGTAAGAGGTGATGTAATTAACGTAAGCGCACAACAAGCACAAGCGGTTTACCAAAATGCAAAATCTGATTACAGCAGATACGAAAATGCTTTTAAAACTGGCGGAGTTACCAAACAACAATTAGATCAGGCAAAATTAGCTTTAACAAATGCTGAATCTAGCTTAAAACAAGCTAATATTAATGTTGGTGATACTAAAGTAAAAGCACCAATAAACGGATTTATCAATAAAAAATATATTGAGCCGGGATCTATTTTAGCAGGAATGCCAGCAACTGCTTTGTTTGATATTGTAAATGTTTCGAGATTAAAATTAGTAGTTACAGTAAACGAAAATCAGGTTGCAAGTTTAAAAGTAGGAAATACTATTAATGTAACTGCTAGTGTATATCCTGATAAATCTTTTTCCGGAAAAATTACTTTCATTGCTTCAAAAGCTGATGAGTCTTTAAACTTTCCTGTAGAAATTGAAATCGCTAACAACTCAAGTAACGATCTTAAAGCAGGTATGTACGGAACTGCAAACTTTGGTTCAAAACAACAAAAA
The DNA here is from genome assembly GCF_004362015.1 of Flavobacterium chryseum. Classification (GTDB taxonomy): domain Bacteria; phylum Bacteroidota; class Bacteroidia; order Flavobacteriales; family Flavobacteriaceae; genus Flavobacterium. The sequence continues at coordinate 106,710 of NZ_SNWW01000001.1, read as the reverse complement.
CAAAACCTGATGGTTGTACCGCGTAATGCATTCGTAGGAAGTGTGAGCAGCAACGAAATCTTTGTAGTTGACAAAGGAATTGCAAAATTGAGAAAAGTAACTGCCGGAAGAATCTTAGGAGATCAGGTAGAAATCATCAATGGATTATCTGACGGAGAAACTGTAATTGTTACAGGTCAGATTAACTTACAAGACGGAAATACAGTAGAAATTATTAAATAATTTAAAGCATTAAGCTATAGGCCGTAAGCATTAAGCTTATTGCCTAAAGCCTACAGCCTAAAGCAAAAAATATGAAATTAGCCGAAATATCCATAAAACGTCCGTCGTTAGTGATTGTATTATTTACAATCCTGATACTTGGTGGATTGTTCAGTTACAGCCAGTTAGGCTATGAGCTGATTCCTAAATTTGAACAAAACGTTATTACAATTTCTACAATTTATCCAGGAGCTTCTCCGAGTGAGGTAGAAAATACGGTAACAAAAAAGATTGAAGATGCGATTGCTTCGTTAGAAAATGTTAAAAAAATCGACTCGAAATCTTACGAAAGTTTATCTATTGTTTCGATTACATTAACATCAAATGCAAAAGTCGATTTCTCACTAAATGATGCACAGCGTAAAATAAACGCGATCATTAGTGATTTACCGGAAGATGTTAAAACACCGGCACTGACCAAATTCTCGCTGAGTGATTTACCAATTATGACACTTGGTGCCAACGGAAAAATGGATGAAGCAGCCTTTTATGACTTAATTGACAAAAAAATTGCTCCTATTTTATCTCGTGTACAAGGTGTTGCTCAGGTAAATATTATTGGTGGTTCTGAGCGTGAAGTTCAGGTGAATCTTGACGCTGTAAAAATGCAGGGTTACGGATTGTCTGTTCCTCAGGTACAACAAACTATTTTGACATCGAACTTAGATTTCCCAACAGGAAACATCCAGACTCGTAATCAAAAGATATTAATTCGTTTAGCTGGTAAATATAAAAGTGTTGAAGAATTAAGAAATCTGGTAGTTTCATCTCAAAACGGAATTCAAATTCGTTTAAGTGATATTGCCGATGTTCAGGATACGCAAAAAATTGCGGAGAAAATATCACGTGTAGATCAAAAAAGTGCTATTGTTTTACAAATCGTAAAACAATCTGATGCGAATGCGGTTGCGGTAAGTGAGCAATTATTAAAAACGATTGCCATTCTTGAAAAAGATTATAAATCAAACCAATTAAAATTAGAAGTTGCAAAAGACAGTACAATTTTTACTCTTGAAGCAGCAGATTCTGTTGTACATGATTTATTAATTGCGGTTGTTCTGGTTGCCTTTGTAATGTTGTTCTTCCTGCACAGTATTAGAAACTCGTTGATCGTAATGGTTTCGATTCCGGCATCATTAATTGCAACATTTATTGGTATTTATTTGATGGGATATACCTTAAACTTAATGAGTTTACTTGGATTATCTCTGGTGGTAGGTATTCTGGTCGATGACGCGATTGTGGTCCTCGAGAATATTTACAGGCACATGGAAATGGGTAAAAGCAGAATCCGTGCTTCTTATGATGGAACTGCAGAAATTGGTGGAACCGTAACTTCGATTACATTGGTAATTGTGGTAGTGTTCTTGCCTATTGCAATGAGTTCTGGTTTAGTTTCTAATATTATTACACAATTTTGTGTTACTGTAATTATTTCAACTTTACTATCACTTTTAGCTTCATTTACAATTATTCCTTGGTTATCATCTCGTTATGGAAAATTAGAACATATTGAAGGAAAGAATTTATTCGGAAGAATTATTCTTGGTTTCGAAAGTTATTTAACTCGTTTTACAAACTGGGTTTCTGAATTATTGACTTGGTGTTTAGATCATTATGTTAAAACCATTTTAGTTGTATTGGTATTGTTCTTTGGATCAACAATAGGATTAATGGGTGGAGGTTTCATTGGAGGAGAGTTTTTCGCTTCTTCTGATAGTGGAGAGTTTTTAGTTCAAATCGAAATGCCGAAAGATGCTTCGTTAGAACAAACCAACTTCATGACGCAAAAAGCAGAAGCTTATTTGAAATCACAAGAATATGTTCACAGTCAAATTACAACGGTGGGACAAACCAGTGAAGGTTTTGGAGCATCGCAAGCTACAGCGTATAAAGCTGAGATTGACGTAAAAATGATCGAACAAAAAGATCGTACTGATGATGCGAATGTTTATGCTGCAAAAATTAAACGTAAGCTTGAAAAAGTATTAGTTGGAGCAAAAGTAAAAACGGTTCCGGTAGGTATTTTAGGAACTGCTGAAGACGCAACTTTAGGATTAATTGTAACAGGTCCGTCAACAGAAAGTGCAATGGCATTTGCAAAATTAGCAGAAGCTGAATTACGTACAATTCCTGGAACAACTGAGATTAAATTGACGGTTGAGGACGGAAACCCTGAAATTAACGTTAAAGTTGATCGTGATAAAATGGCTGCTTTAGGATTAACACTTCAAACAGTTGGTTTAACAATGCAAACTGCTTATAGTGGAAACACAGATGGTAAATACAGAGCCGGTGAATACGAATATGATATTAACATTAGATACAATGCTTTCGACAGAAAAAGTATTAATGATGTAAGTAATTTGATTTTCATCAACGCTGCAGGTCAACAAATTAAGTTATCTCAATTTGCAACAATTACAGAAGGTTCAGGACCTAGCCAGTTAGAACGTAGAGATAAATCAGCGTCGGTAACTGTAAAAGGACAAAACGTTGGGGTTCCATCCGGAACAATTGTTGGAATATGGCAGGGAAAACTGGATAAACTTAAAAAGCCAGCCGGTGTAAACTATATTTGGGGTGGAGATCAAGAAAACCAATCTGAAGGATTTGGTACTTTAGGTATCGCATTATTAGCCGCAATTATATTAGTTTACCTTGTAATGGTGAGTTTGTATGACAGTTTCGTTCACCCGTTTGTGGTATTGTTTGCAATTCCGCTTTCATTTATTGGTGCGATGTTAGCTTTAGCATTAACAAACAACTCATTAAACATTTTTACCATTTTAGGTATTATCATGTTGATTGGTCTGGTGTGTAAGAATGCGATTATGCTTGTCGATTATACCAACCAAAGAAGAGCAGCAGGAGAATCAATCAGAACGGCATTAATTCAGGCGAATCACGCTCGTTTACGTCCGATTTTGATGACTACAATTGCGATGGTATTTGGTATGTTCCCAATTGCATTAGCATCTGGAGCAGGAGCTGAATGGAAAAATGGTTTGGCTTGGGTAATTATTGGAGGATTAATTTCTTCATTATTCTTAACCTTGATTGTAGTTCCGGTTATTTACAATATCATGGAGAAAATAATTGCGAGACTAAGCAAAGGAGAAAAAATCGATTACGAAGCTGAAATGGTTGCTGATTATGAGCACACAGAATTAAGCGAAGACGGTTTTAATCCTAAACATACACATTAAGATTTTTAAATCTCAATAAAGAAATTCCAAATTTCAAAGGAATTTCCAAACATAAAAAATCCCAAATTCCAATTACTGGAGTTTGGGATTTTTTTATTGATTCCTTCCGCAATGCAGGTTTTGGAATTTGGAATTTATTTCCGTAACCTCGAGATTGGAATTTAATTCACTTATTTCTTCACAATCTTAATTGTTTTCGTTTGCCCTTCAGCTTTTACTTTTAAGAAATAAAACCCTGAAGAAACATTCGATAAATCAATTTCAGAATGATCACTATCAATTTTCTTTGATATAATAGTTTGTCCGGAAACGGAAATGATTTCTACCTCATCAATAACAGCGGTATTTTCTATAGTTAAATTATGCAAAACCGGATTTGGATAATATTTAAAATTTGAAAGTACAAAATTAGGGTTTGCAAGTGTTCCGCTTGATTTTGCGGTTACGGCCAAACGTTCCTTACTTTCAATTCCGTTTATGGTTTGCGATGCATAATAAGTTGTTTCATCGACTAAAACAGTTGTTAAAGGCAGAGGTGTTTCAGCTGTTGATTTGCTTGTTTTTCCTGAAGGATTCGGAGTACTATACCATTTAATATTTTGCCCGTCGATACTTAAATCTGCTAAAGTTTGCCCTGGTTTGAAATCGACAACTACTTCATTTTTTCCTGTTGCCAAAGGAGCTGGTGGATTAATAACAAAATCAATAGTTGCAAAACATCCATTTGTATCTTGTGTAATAACAGTGTAATTGCCAACTTCTAAATTTGTAAAGGTATTAACTGTCGAAAATGCAGCCAAATTACTTGAAATAGCATACACATAATTACCAGCACCACCAGTTGCACTCACAGTCACCGAATTATTTTTAATATCAATGCTAGATAGTAATACGGCAGGTTCAGAGATCGCAATCGTCATAACAGTAGAACATTCGTTGCTGTCTTTTACACTTATAACATAATTTCCAGCATATAGATTAGAGAAGTTATTGCTAGATTGATAAGCACTTCCATTAATTGAATAAAAGTGCGGAGCTTTTCCACCAGCAGCAGTTATTTGAATCACAGCATCATTACCGCCATTACAATGTATAACAGAAGTAATAGCCGTAGTAGCAACTAATGGACTTACAGCAGTTAGAGAACCAGAAAGAGTAAGTACAACACCTTCTGCATCTTTAACTTTTACGGTGTAAGTTCCTGCTTGTAAATTTGAAGCTATATTAGATGAGCCATAAGTACTTCCATTATCAAAAGAATATTGATGCGGATATTTGCCTCCCGCTGCATTTATGGTTATAATTCCCAAAGTTGTGCAAGTAATCGGTGTTATCATAAGAGTGCCGAAAATAGTGGATGAAGTAATCGTTATTCCACTTTTACTTGCAAGACATCCTTTTGCATCAGTTACTTCTATAGTATATTTTCCAACAGCTAAACCTTCAAAAACAGAAGAACTTTGAGGGCCAATTATTTGTGAACCATTTTCATATTTCAGTGAATAGGAATAAGGAGCTGTTCCGCCTGACGCAGTAATTGTTATTTTTCCGTCGTTACTATAAACAGTTGTAGTATTTGAACCAATATTATTCAAAGATAAAATTGTTGGCTGCGATATCGTAGCACTAGTGGTGGCAATACAACCAAAAGCATCTTTTACACTGACAGTATAGGTTTGAGACATTAAATTAGTAAAAATACCCGATGCAGTATATCCGTTTCCTATTGAGTAGGTGTAAGGTGCATTTCCTCCAATAGCAGTAACAGTAATTGAAGCATTGCTTAAGCAATCGATGCCTTTAGTAACAACTGTTGTTATAGCTAAGGAATCAAGAGGTTTTATAACAGCAGCAGCGGATGCAGTAGCATTTTGAGCGTCTTTAACAATTATCATATAACTTCCTGGAAATAAATTAGCAAATAAATTTGAAGAAGTATAGGTACTCCCATTATCAATAGAGTATTGATATGGTGCGACACCTCCAAGTGCGATGATATTAAGTTTCCCGGTCGTGCTATCGCAGGTTAAAGGTGTTATTTCAAAATTTGCAGTAAAAGAAGTTGGTTCAGAAATAATTATATCAGCATGCGTTGCTGTACATCCTTTATAATCTCTAATGTATACCGTATAAATACCTTTTTTTAAATAGGAAAAAATATTATTTGATTGAAAAGTGATACCATCCAAAGAAAATTCATAGGAGCGGCCTTGACCAAGTGCTTTTACTGTAATAGTTTGGTTTTCGACAATTACTTTTGAGATAATTGGATCTGGTTCTACAATTGTAAAATGCTGTGTATCCGAAGTACATCCATTTGCGTCCTTAATTGAAAAAGTATAGGTTCCCGGCTCTAGGTTTTCATATAAATCATCATGTATTACAAAAGGGCCGCCATTAAATGAATAGGTATAAGGTTCCTGTCCTCCAAATGCTGCAATTGTTATACCGCCACGGTCCGAATCAGATACAGAGCAAACTCCCTTGTAGGTATTATAGTAAAATGAAGGAGCTGTTTGATCAGCTATTGTAGTTACCAAAACCATTGTGTTATTATCAGCATCACGCACTTTCAGCGTATAAGATCCTGCTGTTAAATTGAATACATTCGAAGAAGAATAAGTAATTCCATTATCTGCAGAATATTGATAAGGAACAGTCCCTCCAACAGCTGTAAAAGTTAATGTTGCAAAAGGATTGTTACATGTTATTTGCGTAATAGCAAAAGTTGCTGAAAGCGTATCGATTTTGTTAATAATCGAAATATCAGTTTTTGAGGCAATACATCCATTGGCATCTTTCACCTGAACGCCATACAATCTCGCTTGTAAGCCGTCAAAAATATTTGAGGATTGAAAAACGGTAATTGGTATTCCGTTAGAATTTGTTAAAGCATAGGTATAAGGAGAAACTCCGCCAGTTGCAGCCACCGTTATTTTTCCGTTATTATCATTGATAGTAGTTGAGTTTGTTGCGCTGGCTGTTAAGGTTATAGCATTAGGCTGTTCTATTGAAATATAATAAGAACTAATACATCCGTTTGCATCTTTTACTGTCACATCATAAATACCTGCCACTAAATTCGTAAAAACATTCGATGGAGTATAATTGCCTCCAATTGAATACATATAAGGTGCTTTTCCGCCTTGCGCTTGTACGTTTATTATTCCGCTGCTGGCTTGATAACACCTTACATTTATTTTTGATAGAGAAATTGTAGGAGAACTTAAAGGTAAAACAGTTATATTATTTGAAGTCGCTAAATCGTTATTGGCATCTTTGACAACAATCGAATAAGTTCCTGCAGCTATATTGCTAAAAACATTAGTGGCTTGAAATATAGTTCCTCCATTTATCGAATAAGAATATGGTCCAGTTCCTCCCGAAGCATTGACAGTAATTACTGCATTACTCATACAATCTGCTTCTTTAGTAAGTACTACTGAAGCCGTTAATTGATTTACATTTTCAATAGTAACCATAAAAACGAAAGATTGACAGCCTTTTGAATCTTTTATATAAACTTGATGAATGCCAGGGCTTAAATTTGTAAAGACATTATTAGTCTGAAGCGCACTGCCATCTACAGAATATACGTAAGGCGCAGTTCCAGCCTGTCCATTAATAGTCAAAGTTTGCTTGTCAATTAAAAAGTCAGCATAAATAGGCATTAACTGATTTACTGTTATCGATTGTGTGTATAATTTATCATCGTTATCTTTTACAGTAATAGTATAAGTTCCAGCAGCTAGATTAGTAAAAATGTTGCTAGCCTGAAATGTTGTTCCACCATTGATAGAATAAACGTATGGAGTAAATCCGCCGGTTGCAGTAACCGTAATTTCTGCATTACTCGTGCATTCTAATTGTTTAGTAATTGCAATTGCAGCCGTAATAGGGCTCACTATCTCAGCCCAAAAACTGCCCGGTTCACAATTATTAGAGTCCTTTACTCTTACATGATGTATTCCTATAGTAACATTTGTAAAAACATTATTAGCCTGAAAACTGCCATTATCAATAGCGTATTGATAAGTGCCGGTTCCTCCTGTCGCGTCGAGAATTGATATCGTATTTCCGTCAATTACCATGTTTGCATCTACAGCTGATGGCTCTGTGATCGTGTAAGGAAGTGTATTTACACAACCTGCAGCATCGGTAATTTTGATGGTATAATTTCCTGCTTTAAGATTCGCAAAAACATTGCTGCTTATGTAAGGATCATTATTTATTGAATATTGATAAGGTGCTTGTCCTCCTGCTGCTATAACGGTTAAAGTTGTTTTTTCGCCCCAGCATAATAATGGTGTGTTCGCCGCTGTTATTGTTAGCGGTGGCAATGGAGGTTGAACCGTATTAAATAGCGGAGCTGAAACACAGCCTTTGCTGTCTTTAATTAGAAAAATGTAATTGCCAGGAGTCAAATTATTAAAAATATTACTATTCGTAAAAGTTTGTCCGTTATCCATAGAATAAAGATATGGGGCATGCCCAGATGTTGCTTGAACAAAAATTGATGCATTACTGCAGCTTGTAGCGTTAGTAACCAGTGCAACACCTGTTACATTAATAAGCGGTGCTATGGTCACTGCAGTTGGGTTTGAAACTGAATTTAAGGCATCTTTAACCTTTATAGTGTAAGTACCCGCATTTAAATTATTAAATACGTTGTATGGCTGATAAACAAATCCGTTATCAATTGAATAAGTATAAGGAGCTTGACCACCTGTAGCATTTGCAGTTATTATTCCATTATTGCCGTTACCTGAGCAATCTAATTCTTTACTAACAAATGCAGCTACATTTAAAAAAGGAGTAACAGTTGCGTTTACCGTTGTACCACATCCTTCAAAATCGCGTACTCTTATAATATAATTTCCAGGAGTTGCATTTGAAAAAATAGTACTAGATTGATAAGTTATTCCATCTAATGAATATTGGTAAGGACTTGTTCCTCCAGTAGCCGTAATAATTATTACGTTTTGATTTGCAATTGTATGAGTTGCCACTAAAGCTTCAGGTTCAGGAACAACATAAGTAAGTTTAGTATTTTGACAAATAATATTTTGACTTTTTACTTCTATGTGATATGTTCCAGCAGGTAAATTATTGTAATAATCATTTGTTGTAAAAGCGCTTCCGTTTACAGAATAGAGATAAGGCGCATTTCCTCCAGAAGAAGTAAGACTCAAAGCGGTAGTCTCACCTTTACATAGTATTGGTTTATGTGAAGCACTTACAGATATCGATTGAAAAGTAGTCAGATTAAAATAATTGGATGAAATCGTGCCATTATTATCAATTCTTCCATAAATATTCATTATACCAACAAAACCTTTATAGGTTGTTGGATTTGCAATCTCATTTGTATTATTTAAAGCATCAACTTCACTTAAAAAATAAGTTACAGTCGTTTCTGCTGGATTTAAATTTCCAATAAAATCGGCTTTAAGAGAAGTTAGATTAAAAGGTGTTCCTTCACAGACAGAAATAGAAGTAACTTGTGCATAAAATAGATTAGAAAATAATAAAAGAAAACAAAGTAGAGTTTTTTTCATAGTATTAGATTTGTTAAAATGGTGAAACAAATGTATACAAAAAAACCAATTTTGAGTAATTATAAAATAAGTATTGTTAAAAAAATGAAAATTTTAATCCTAACTTAATATTACAGACCATATATGGAAACCTGAAACCCGAAGTTTGAAAACTTTCAAATTTAGCTTACTTTAAATACAAATAATGATTAAAATAATCAATAATAGCCTTACCTTCAAGTAAAACATCAGCGCCAATAATACCGTGAACCGGTTTTGCTTTATAAGCTTCTAAAGCTTCATTTACATGCGAAAGATCAAAAATTACAATGCTGAAATCTTTGTTTTTCCAACTTCCAATTTGAAGTTTATTTTCAGAAGAGATTTGCGTTTTCATTCCCGTTCCGCCAGCGCCAGAAGCTTTTGTTTTAGATTTTTTTGCAGACAATTCAAAACGTTCGATGCTTTCAAACCCTATACAGGTGTTCGATGCGCCTGTATCTAAAATAAAAGTTCCAGTAATACCATTGATTTTGGCTTTTATAGAAAGGTGTTGTGTTTTGGTAACCTTGAATTTTATTTTTTTGTAATTCTCTTTTTTGAGAACTTTGTGAAGATCTTCCATTTTCGATAGTGATTGAATATCAAAAATAAACCAATTAACGCCAATAAACTAATGATGTAATAGATATAATTCGTTGATTTTTCTTCTGTCGAAATAGAGCCGTAATACACAAAAGAACTCCAATAATAAGGAGATTTTTTAGCATTTGGAATCGATTTATCATTCAAAAAATCAAGCTTTGCATTCGCATTTGCTTCAAAATAAGGAACATCTTTTTTAATGTTTTTATAAAAATCAGCCATAAAAACCGAAGTTGTGTAATCGTTAACTTTCCATAAAGAAAACAGCAAATTTTGTGCTCCTGCAAACTGAAAACCCCTCGCTACGCTCATAGCACCTTCTGCTTTATAGAGTTTTCCAATTCCGGTTTCGCAGGCACTTAAAACTACTAGATCAGGATCAATGTTCAGATTGTACAATTCAGAATATAATATTTCCTGATCATAAAATTTGATACTTGCCGGAGTTTCAATATCGCCCGAAGATGCATGTGTACTTAAATGCAAAATAGAATAATGAGATGCATTATTTTTAAAATTAGAAAAATTGGCGTTTGCATTTTCTAAATATTTTCCCTTAAAATTAGATTGTATCGATTGCAATTCTTTCTTAGAATAACTCAATTCAAAAGCTGTTTTTTCGAAAACCGGAAAAATTCCCAAAACCGTTTTTTCTGAATTTGAATTTGGTTTTGAGTTCAAATAAATATTCGCCGAATTATTATAACCAATCTTAAAATCATTTAATAAATAATGCATTTTGGCAAAATTCATTGTATTTGATTCTTGCGTAATTAAAGCTTCAAAAGGAAGAAAATTCAAAATTCCGTCAGGAACAATTATTAGATTTTGGTAGACAGAATTAGTGGGTAATTTTAATAAATCGTAAACGTGTTTTCCATAACTATTATAACCTGAAATATCATTTGTAATGGCATCTGCAGAACTGAAATAATCAATAAATTTTACAATTTCGAGCATAGCTCTATGTGCAGTATAGATATGTTGAAGATTAATTCTCTTGTTTTGTAAAGTGAAATAAAACAAATTTTCCTTTCCTATAAAATAATAAACTAAGACAGCTTTGTCTTTCTCCAATTTTGAATATAAAGCTTTTAGATCACAATTTTCAGGAATATAATCCGGATTTTCAGACTGAACTTTCTTCAGCGAAAGCATCAATTCATTTTGCTTATTTATAAGGCTATTAATTTCTGAAATATTTGCCGAATCACCTTTTTGCTGTTCTTTTAAAATGGCATTATTTAAGTTTTGAAGTTGCTGTAAAAGCTGTTTTTCTTCTGCGGAAGCGTTTTTAATATTCGAACGATAACGTTGCAAAATACCCGATTTAGTTTTTTCGGCCAATTGAAATGCTTCTTCTAAATATTGTATTTTGTTTTCTTTCTGATACAATCGGTCATAAATCAAAAGACATTTTTCGGTACGGTTTCTTGCTCGAATTTGTGTAATGATTTTCGAATTTTCATAAACTACAACATTCATCAATAAATCTTCAATATAAAATGAAAGCCCAAAAGCTTGAAGTGCTTTTTTGGGTTGATTTTGTTTGATGAAAATTTCAGCCTGTAAATCGAGTGCATCAATTAAAACAGTTTCAGCATACAATTGATTTTGATTGGGTAAATTGTTTTTTGATTTATAATTCGGAATTAAAATTTTAAAAACTGTCAAAATTTGTTTTGTGCTTTCCTCTTCTTTTCCTTCATCAAAAAGCAATAAAGCTTTTTCATAATAAAGTTTTGCTACTTTTCGTGGTTGTTGATTTGAAATTTTTAAAAATAGTTTTTCAGCTTTGTCTAAATAGAAATTCGCGACTTCAAATTGATGTCTCTGCCGATTAAGCGTTGCGAGATTTCGATAAGAATTGGATAAAGTTTCTAATTGTCCTTTCTCGTTTTGTAGATAATTTTGAACCAATTTAAAAGCATTTTCTGCTTTTTGATAAATTTCAGGATGCATTAAATTTCCAGCAGAACTCAAGATATAATTATTACCCAAATTATTCCATAAAATTCCTTTTTGAGAATTCGACAATTGCTCTGTTTTTAAAGTACTTTCCAACAAATCGATCGCTAAAGAAATTTTTCCCGAACTCTGAAACACATTTGATAAATTCAGAATTGCAGCAAATTTTTGTTTTTGTGCTTCCGGATAATTTTTAGCAGTATTTACGATAAAAAAGTATTGTTTAATTGTGTTTTCCGCGCTGTCATAATCACCCAAAACCGTATATAAATTTCCCAAAGGCTTTAGGCAAAATTCAATTATATCATAATTAGAAAGTTTATTCTTGTGGTAAATTTGCCAGGCTTTTTCATAACTCGCAATCGCATTTTGAGTTTGACCAAATTGATTTTCGTAATACGCTTTATTGCAGTTCAAAACCACAATTGCCAGTAATTCATCTTTGGTTTTTGGTCTTGGATTTCTCCAGAAAGCAGTTTCTGTATTGGTTAAATTTTGTAATGCTTTCACGGAAGGATTTGCTACGAAAACATCAATTGCATTGTATATTTTATCTTCCTGATTCTGCCCGTAAACATTCAGATTTACAAAAAGCAAGATTAAACCATATAAGTGATATAAATTCATGTTATAATTGTGTTGAATATGGAATTGTCTGTCTGAGCGAAGTCGAAGACCTTTTTTGCTGTAAACCCTTCGACTTCGCTCAGGATGACATCTGTGTTTAAGATAACATTTATATAATATGAACTTATATCACTTATATGGTGAAAAACTAAAACTTCCAGATTCCATAAAACTGAAAGTAATTAAAACCCTGTTCAAAGTTAATCACATAACGCGCACCTAAACTCGGCCCGATTCTGGCAAAACCTGCGGTTAAATCAAACAACAAACCCGTTTTAAAATCCGCAAAAGAAGTTTTCATCGTGTTAGAAGATGTAGTTGTACTGATTAAAAAGTTTCCTTTATCGCCTTCATAAGTTTCAATTTTTATATTTTGATTTTGTTCTTCAGAAACATTAATATTAGCCTGAATTCCGGCACCAACGCCAATATAGTTATTAATGTTATACCGAATCAAAACCGGAACTTCCCAATTAATATTCTTGTTTTCAGTTGCTGTGGTTGTGCGTACGAGTTGCCTAACTCCGTTTGCGTTTGTATTGATTTGATCTGTGACATTAACAGCATTATCGTATTTATTTAAAGCATTCAGCCATTCGGCCTGCCAATAAAAACGATACGATTTAAAAGGCGAAATCGTCGCTCCCACAAAATAACTTGTCGATTTTTCTAAATCAGGATAAAGATTATAACCTGCTTTTACACCAATAGAAATTCCAGGCAAAAATCGAGTAGTGGCATAATTGGTAATGATAGGTTCGTTTTTATCGAAAATAATTGCCGTTCTGCTTCTGGTTTTTACTTTATGAAAATCTTCGGCAAACTTCATCGAGTATTTTACAAAACCTTTTGTACTATCTTTTTCATGTACATTTTTTTGTTCGCTTCCCGGTAAATAAATGTTTTTAAAAGTAAAGAAAATCTGTTTTTGTTTAATAATAGTATCCAGACAGCTCACCGTTGGGACTTCATCTTTTGGACAAATCGGACATTTTGGATACATGTCTTCGATCTGGAAAGTCTTTTTGTCGAACATATCCGGAATATCCGTTTCTAACCGAATCATTCTTGCCGGACCTTCTCCGTTGTTTTGAAAACGCGTTTTAAAATTCACTCTTTTAAAACGGACTAATCTGTAATTCATAAAACTTCCGTTAGAACCCATTTTGTTTGGATCGTGAGAAGTTACAATTTCCATTTCCAGATTTTTTATTTTATGGTTTTTATAACTTCTGTTTGGCACATAAATACCTCGCATCGTAACCGTTGCGCTCGTATCTTTAATCATTTCCGGAGTTGTTTTAAAAGTATAAAAAACATTACGCGTTTCACCCGGATTAGCATCATCAAATTCTAAAACCGAAACATTATGATACGTTTTATTGGCATCTAATAATGAAGCATCAAGATCTTCTTCAGAAGTTGTATTTCGGTATTTTTTAAATTTGATTGTATTTTCGGCGGAAGCCAAATACGATTTTGTATCGTCGAGATCATTAACCGAAGCGACCAGATTTTCTTTTACTTCACGTTCACCGGCATACGTTCTGAAATCGACTAATTCGAAATTGTTGCTTTTAAATTGCTTCTCATTATAAAAAAGATAAAGCTTTCCACTTGATACATAATTCTCCAGATTTTGATAACCTACTACGACTACCATTTCCTGTTCCGGAATTGGATCGCAGTTTTTAATGATCGCAAAACCATTTTGGTCTGCTATCGAGGCAATGTCTTTAAAATCAGTATCAGTAATATCATTAATGGCTACTTTTTTAGGACGCGTAGCCGGAGGCTTTCCGTTGTCGTAATTGTTGGTCACGGCAAGTCTTGTGGTATAGGTTCCTTTATTTTTGTAAACGTGTTTAGGTTCAGCTTCTTTACTATAATGTCCGTCACCGAGTTCCCATAAATAAGAATAGCTAGGCTTTGGCGCACCTGCAATTGGAATCAAAGGAGGCGTTTCGGGTTTATAAGTAATAGTATTTCCGTTTTGGATCAAACCAATGTTGGCTCTTCGGGTTATGGTGTCTTTTACTTTGGTTTGTGCTATTGATATAACAGAAAACAGAATAAAGAAAATAGACGATAGTGGTTTCATAACTTTAGAGGTTTTTAAGCCCTGATTGTGGTTAAAATCATCAGAGTTAATTTGAAAACTAGATTAAATGTAAAAAAAAGTGATGAGCAAATCACCACTTTTTCTTAAAAAAGTATTTTGTAAGTTACTGAATAGCATTGATTGCAGCTACCAGTTGAGCTTCGGTACCGACTGTTGTTTCGGCAATTGTAAAAGTGTAAACAGCGTTTGCAGTTATTGTTACCGCTTTGATTGCATAACGCCATTGACCGTTATCTTCGGTAGCAAAAATGATGTGACAAGCTAAACCAACCGGAATTTGACCGTAGTGTTCGCTGAATAATCCTTCTGCCGTATAAGTATCTAATTTTGCAAGAGCGTTTGTTCCTTCTCCATCATAAGAAAGATAAACAGCACTATTAGTGTTATCATAACCTTCCGGAGCATCAACAAGAAGTGTAGTTTTTGGTCTTGGATCGCTGTAAAAACGGTCAACATTTGTCCATCCAAAGTTTCCAAAAGTTACGTAGTAGTTGTTTCCTTCGCCTTGAACACCGCCTTTTCCGCCACCAGTTCCATCAGCATTTGGTTTGTTTTCTCTCCAGGCCAATTCTCCTTTGTCATCAATTGCACCATTCCACAATGTCATTGTATTATCAAGCCCGTCAGTTAAAGCCGTTGGAACAATTAAATTCATAGTACAAGAAGTTTGAAGCGCAACACCGCCCTGAGTAGCTTTGATGAAGAATTCACCACCAGAAATTAGTAAGTTTTTCTTTCCGTCAGCAGTAACTCCCATTGTTGGTTTGTTGGTTACCAACATATTTCCTTTGTCAAAAAGTTCGATGTATTCGATATCAACAGCCCCCGTTACAGGATTTCCGTTTTTAGTCAAACAATCTCCGTTAATGTTTAATTTAACTCCTTTTGCAGAAGTTATCGTGATCATACCGTTTCCTGCTGTAACAGTAAAATTTTGTGTGTTTCTTTTAATTCCTTTTTCAGTTATGCCTTTAAAAGCTCCCGAAGTTGGAGGAAGAATAACATTGTCGCCGCCACCATCGCTGTTGTCGCAGCTTACGAATGAAGTTAAAGCTAAAAATAAAAATGCAAGTGTTTTAAATTTTGTGTTCATGATTTCTAATTTTTATAAATCTGACTTGATTGTTTCAAGTGGTTTTCAGATTTTGGTTAATTATAGTTTTTATATTCTAATATCAATTCGGGTTTGATATTGTTACCCTTATTTTTAAAATTTATTTTTTCAACCTGTTTTATACTGTTATATCAACTTGTATTATTTTTTGTTACCCCTGTTTTTATTTTATTTTTAAAATTTATTTCGAAAGACATTTTTCTTCAAATAAATTTCCGTCTTCGTCGAGTGCGACCAGAATGTCTTTTTTCCGCGAAAGCGTAACGATTAAATAAATCCAGACAATAGACCAAAACCCGAGTGTCATAATTGTAAGGACAAAATGAAGAGAATGATTGATTTCTTTTTTTTCTTTGGATAAAACCACATAAGGTAATTTCTCATTATGTTCTATAATCACAAAACCGTTTCTCATTTTAGAAGAAAGTATTTTGTGAAACTGGTCCAGATTTTTATCGTCTATAAATTGGTAACTTTCCATTTCTCTTAATTTTTTAATGATTTTAAAAGATTGTTGTTAACTTTATATCAACTTGATTTTATAATTGTTACCCCAATCGTTAAAATTTATTTTGAGATTATATTTACATTAGCTAATTAAAAAGTTGTTTTATGGGCAAAATCAAAATTCATCCTGACCAAAAATATATTGAAGGACTTGCTGTAAATAATTCGGCAATCATTCAGGAGATTTATAAAAAGTACGTTCCCAAAGTAGTTTTTTATATAATGAACAATTCCGGAGATAAGGATCAGGCGCAAGACATTGTTCAGGAAATAATGATTTTGCTTTTTAATCAGGCCAAAGCCAATACGCTGCAATTGACTTGCCCGTTTGATGCCTACTTTTTTTTGTTATGCAAAAGAAAATGGCTGAATGAATTGAAAAAAACTTCGAATAAAGGGGTAACAATTACTGAAGATGTGGGATCTATAAATGAATCCGGACTTGAACTGGTGGAACAAACAGAACAATTTGATGAAAAACAGCAGCTTTTTGATGCCATGTTTCTAAAATTGGGAGACAAATGCCAGGAATTGTTAAAGCTGAGTTTCTCCATTAAATCAATGGAAGAGGTTGCCGAGAAACTTAACGTTACGTACGGTTATGTCCGTAAGAAAAAATCGTTATGCATTGGCCAGCTTATACAATGGATTCAGGAAAACAACAACTTTAAATCCCTAAAAAACAATTAGTCATGAACGAGGAACGCTACATATTATTTGATCAATATCTTCAGAATGAAATGACTGTTGAAGAAAGAAATAGTTTTGAAAAACAATTGGCAGAAGATCCGGAACTTGCCGCTGCATTTGAAACTTTCAAAGCAGTAAATCTTCAGTTAGAAACTAAATTTGAATACGAACAGGAAAGAGAAGCCTTCAAAGAAAATCTTACGAAGATTTCGGATAAACATTTCAACGCAGATAAACCAAAAGTAATTCCATTAAAACCATGGCATTACGGAGTTGCTGCATCTGCCTTAATTTTGATTGGATTACTTCTTTACAATTACAATCAAAATCCTGCTTTTGAAGATTTTAATCATCCTGAACAAGCCTATTTTACAGAAAGAAGTGATGCAAATGCAACATTAAAAGAAGCCGAAACAGCGTATAATTCAGGAGAATATAAAAAGGCCGTTCCACTTTTTGAATCTATTTTAAAAACAAATGACACGCCCGAAATACAGTATTTTTATGGAGTTTCATTATTAGAAGCGAACAAAACTCAAAAAGCAGAGAATGTTTTTAATACGCTAAAATCCGGAACTTCTGTTTATAAAGATAAAGCAACTTGGAATCTGGCATTAATAAAATTAAAACAAAGAGATTATAAAGCCTGTAAGGAAATCTTGTTGACAATTCCAGAAGATTTTGAAGATTATGTTGAGGTTCAGATTTTATTAAAAGAACTGGAATAGGTTTTTCCACAAAAGCCGCAAAGAATTTTCACAGAGATTCGCAAAGAGTTAAAATACTTTGCGAATTTTTTTTGGGTTAAAAACAAGAAAAAATCCGTTTTAATCCGCGTTTTCACGAAGTGAAATTCGCGTCATCCGCGTGCCATCCATTCCAATTGGAAAGTTTTTAATATTGTCGTAGTTTTGACTTCATAAAAAATTTTACCATTGAATTCAACACTAATTATTACCGATACACATACACATTTATATTCTGAAGAATTTGATCAGGATCGTGACGAAATGATTCAAAGAGCAATAAACGCCGGAGTAACTCGTTTTTTCATTCCTGCTATCGATGCTGCCGCGACACAATCGATGTACGATTTAGAACAAAATTATCCCGATAATGTTTTTTTGATGATGGGTTTGCATCCCACTTACGTGAAAGATAATTACGAAGAAGAGATGCAACACGTAGAAACCGAATTATCAAGACGAAAATTCTATGCCGTTGGCGAAATCGGAATCGATTTGTATTGGGATAAAACACACTTAAAAGAACAGCAAATTGCGTTTAAAAGGCAAATTCAATTAGCAAAGCAATACAAACTTCCCATCGTAATTCATTGTCGTGAAGCCTTTGATGAAATCTTCGAAATTCTCGAAGAAGAAAAATCTGAAGATTTATTTGGGATTTTTCATTGTTTTTCCGGAACTTTATTACAAGCACAACAGGCAATTTCTTATAATATGAAATTAGGAATAGGAGGAGTAGTTACTTTCAAGAACGGAAAAATAGATCAGTTTTTAAATCAAATAGATTTAAAACACATTGTGCTCGAAACAGATTCACCGTATTTAGCGCCAATTCCTTATAGAGGAAAGAGAAATGAAAGCAGTTATTTGGTAAATGTAATTGCAAAACTCGCTGATATTTATGCTATTTCTGAAGAAGAAATAGCAACAATCACAACCCAAAACTCAAAAGACGTTTTTGGTATTTAACCCAATAGTTACTTTAATTTAAATTTTTTTTTGTTCATTTGCCCACTTAAAAATAGATATGATGCAGAGATTTGATGCTATTCGACCGTTTTATGATTCTGAAATAAACGAAGCACTTCATGATGTTGTAAATCATCCGATGATGAAAACTATGATGAACTTTACCTTTCCGGAAGTAGAAGATGAGGTTTGGAAAGATCAATTAAAGAAAACACATTCGATTCGTGATTTTCAATGTAATTTTATTTATAACACCATACAAAAGGTTCTTGATAAAAGTTCTGAAGGACTTACTACTTCTGGTTTTGATAAACTGGAAAAAAATACTTCTTATTTGTTTATCTCCAATCACAGAGATATTCTTTTAGACACAACATTACTGAACGTTTGTTTGTTCGAACATGGTTTGGTAATGACAGCTTCTGCAATTGGAGATAACCTGGTTAAAAAAGCTTTCCTGGCAACTTTGGCAAAATTAAACAGAAACTTTTTGGTTTTAAGAGGTTTAACGCCGAGAGAAATGCTGCAAAGTTCTAAGTTACTGGCAGAATATATGGGGCAATTATTGCTTCGCGAAAATCGTTCGGTTTGGATTGCTCAAAGAGAAGGAAGAACAAAAGACGGAAATGACGAAACCAATCCGGGAGTTTTAAAAATGATTGGAATGGGTTCTGATGAAGCCAACTTAATGGATTATTTTAAGAAATTAAAAATTGTTCCGGTTTCTATTTCATACGAATACGATCCGACTGATGTTTTAAAAATGCCGCAATTAATGGCAGAAGCAAACAACGAAGTTTATATTAAAGATAAAAATGAGGATTTCATGACCATTTTAAGTGGAATTATGGGAACCAAAAAAAGAATACATATTTCAGTTGGAGATGTTTTAGACACTGAAATTGATCAGATTAAGGCTGAAAATGATAATGGAAATAAACAGATTCAGGCTTTGGCACAAGTTATAGATGATACTATTTTAAAGAATTATCAATTATGGCCAACCAATTATATCGCTTACGACATTTTAAATGAAACGGATAAATTCTCCCATTTATACAAAGAGAATGAAAAATCGTTGTTTGAGCGTCGTTTAGAAATGCGTATCGGAAGTGAAAATCCGGTAACAAGACTTGGGTTTTTATCTATGTATGCAAATCCTGTAGTTAATAAATTGAAATATCAGGATGTCATCTAAAGCTAAAATACTTTTAATATATACCGGTGGAACCATTGGTATGAGCAAAGATTTTGAAACGGGTGCACTAAAAGCATTCAACTTTGGGAAATTATTGCAAAATATTCCTGAAATCAAGCAATTAGATTGTGAGATTGAAACAGTTTCTTTTGAAAACCCAATGGATTCATCGAACATGAATCCTGAAATGTGGACGAAAATTGCTGAAATTATTGAAAAAAATTACATTGGTTATGATGGTTTTGTAGTGTTACACGGATCAGATACCATGTCTTATTCTGCTTCAGCATTGAGTTTTATGTTGGAGAATTTAACCAAACCAGTTGTGTTTACAGGTTCTCAGTTACCAATTGGAGACTTGCGTACCGATGCCAAAGAAAACCTGATTACGGCGATTCAAATTGCATCATTACAGGAAAATGGAAAACCTGCTATTAATGAAGTTTGTTTGTATTTTGAATATAAATTATACAGAGGAAACCGAACTTCAAAAGTAAATGCGGAACATTTTAAAGCTTTTACGGCACCAAATTATCCTGAATTGGTCGAGTCTGGAGTTCATCTTAAATTAAACAGACATTTATTTCTTCCTATAAAAGAAAACGCAAAACTGATTGTGCATAAAAACTTAGACAATCACGTTGCCATTATAAAAATGTTTCCGGGAATGAGCGAAGTTGTTTTATCTTCAATTTTAGGGATTAAAGATTTACGTGGAATTGTACTGGAAACCTACGGCTCAGGAAATGCTCCCACCGAAGATTGGTTTTTAAATTTAATTCAAAAAGCAATTCAGTCAGGATTACACATTGTAAATGTTACACAATGTTCTGGCGGAAGTGTAAATATGGGACAATACGAAACCAGCACAAAACTAAAATCGCTTGGCGTTATTTCAGGAAAAGATATTACTACAGAAGCCGCAATTACAAAATTGATGTATTTGTTGGGTCACAATATTCCACAATCTGAATTTAAAGATATTTTTGAAACGGCTTTAAGAGGAGAGATTTCATTATAGTTTTTTCACCATATAAGTTATATAAGTTCATTTTAGAAAAGATAACACAGCTGTGTCATTTCGACCGAAGGGAGAAATCACACTAGAAACTCCGCACGGACAGTCATCAATCTTTGTCGAATTACGAGTGTGATTTCTCCCTTTGGTCGAAATGACAAGTTTGAGTATAATTGGAATTTGAAATTTAAAATTTGGAATTTCGATATTCAACCGGACAAGTTTCCAACTCTTCTTCAGAACTGCGATTTTTATAATACACATAAACAATTACAGAAAGTATACATATTATACCCTGAATCGCAACCGTATTTCTTGTCCCAATAATGTGTGAAACATATCCAATTATCAAACTTCCCACAGGAATCATTCCCTGATAAGCCATTAAATAATAACTGATACTTCTGGATCGCATATTCACAGCACTTTGGGTTTGAACATAAATGTTTATCGATGAGGTTTGTGCCATCATTCCCAAGCCACTCAAAGCCATACAAATAAGCGCGATAGTCAAACTATTTGAGTAAGCAAGTATAATAATGCTAAAACCTAATAATAAGCTCGCAGCGATCATTATTTTGTTCATGTTGTCTGATTTTTTCAGGTTGGCCAGATAAATCGCTGATACAATCGATCCAATTCCGGCTGCACTTTCGAACCAGCTAAAAGTCTGAGCATTTCCGCTAAAAATATCTTTGGCAAAAACAGGCATCAAAGTATTGAAAGAAATAACAAACAAACTGCTGCACATCAACATCAAAAGCATTTTTGCCATTTCGGTTTCTTTTTTTACATAATCTAAACCTTCAATAAAATCTTCGAGCATTTTGAATTTATCTGTCGCTTTTATGTGCGGTGTTATTTTCATCATTAATAAAGAAACCAAAACCGGAATGTAGCTAAGAAAGTTTCCAATAAAACAGATGTCTTCACCATAATTGTGCAGAATAATTCCGGCCATTGCAGGACCAGCAATTCGGGCAAAATTGTTTAAAGTTGAGTTTAAAGCGACAGCATTTGGCAAATCTTCTTTGTTGTCTACAATATCAATCATCATGGTTTGTCTGCAAGTCATATCAAAAGAATTTATAATTCCCTGAATTAAGCTCAGTGCCAAAATAAAGTTGATATTGTATATTTTTAAATAAATCAATAAAGCCAACGCACCCGCCTGAAGCATTGCCAAAGACTGCAGTAAAATCATCGCTCGGTGTTTGTCATAACGACCAATTATGCTTCCTGCTAACGGAGCCAGAAACAGCGACGGAATCATACTTAAAAAAGTGGTTAAACCAAGTAAAAAAACTGAACCGGTAACGCTGTAAACCATCCAACTTACTGCTGTTTTCTGAAGCCAGGTTCCTACTACAGAAACTGATTGTCCATAAAAGAATAATTTGAAGTTTTTTGATCTTAAAGCCTTAAACATAATGCTTGATATTTTTTACAAAGTTCGGGATTATGATTTCATTAGAAAAATTAATAATTTTACTTATAATAAGTATTTAAACTTATCAATATGGAAATTTATCAATTACAATATTTTATTAAAACAGCTGAGGTTCTTCATTTTACAAAAGCTGCCGAGTTGTGTTTTGTAACGCAATCCGGATTATCACAACAAATAAAAAAACTGGAAGAAGAACTCGGAATGCCTTTGTTTGTAAGGATTGGAAAGAAAGTTCAACTAACCGAAGCTGGATCTGTTTTTCTGATTCACGCCAAACAAATTATAGAAAACGTTCAGAGCAGTAAGCAGGCAATTGATGATTTGAACCAAATGATTGGTGGCGAATTGCGAATTGGTGTAACGTATATTTTTGGACTTTTGGTTTTGCCAATCGTTAATTCGTTTGCTAAAACATATCCACATTTAAAAATTGTTGTCGAATATGGCACCACTGAACCTTTGGAACAAAAATTATTAAATAACGAGTTAGATCTCGTTTTGGTTATTTCATCAAACGAAATTGAACTTCCTTTTCAAAAAGTTCCATTGTTTACTTCGAAGTTGGTTATGGCAGTTTCAAAAACACATGAATTAGCGGTGCTGGATAAAATTTCGTTTAAGAAAATAGAAAACATTCCGCTTATATTGCCTGTAAAAGGATTTAATTCGAGAGAGATGTTAGATGAATTATTTTTAAAAAATAATATGAAGCCAAAAGTTTCGATTGAATTAAATGCTGTTCATGCATTATTGCGATTGGTTGGTGACAGCGACTGGGCGACAATTGTTACGGAAAAAGCGCTAAAAGGCTGGGATAATTTAAAAGCAATAGACATTACGGGCGTTGCAACACAAAGAGAATCGTTTATGTTAACGATCGAAGGAGCATATCAAAAGAAGGCCGTAAAACTGTTTATGGAAGAATTTAGAAAAAGCATGTAAAGTAATCTTTGATTTTGTTTTTGTAAGTCACTTTTTTTTGTGTTCTTTGCAGACCAATTTAGAGAGGTGTCCGAGTGGTTGAAGGAGCTAGCCTGGAAAGCTAGTATATGGGTAACTGTATCGTGGGTTCGAATCCCATCCTCTCTGCAAAATAAAATCCCCGTAAATATTTTTTACGGGGATTTTTTATTTTAATTAAAACCGGTTTTCCAATAAGCTTTTAATGATGTTCTACCGGAATATAAATATCAAATTTAGCACCCTGATTTAAATTTCCTGTTGCGGTAATTATGCCGTTATGGTTTTCTACAATTTTTTTAACAATGGCAAGCCCAATTCCGTTTCCTTCATAATCAGATTTATCGTGAAGTTGTTGAAACATCTCGAAAACTCTATTCTCAAATTGAGAATCAAAACCAATACCATTGTCGCTCACGGTAATATGGCAATAATTATTTTCTAAAGAGAAATTTGTGGTGAAGGGTTTCGTATAATAGCTTTCTATAGATATATGTGGAGCGATATCCGGTTTAGAAAATTTAAGAGAATTGCAGATTAAATTTGATAATAGCTGTTCAAACTGTAACGGAATAATAGCTGCAAAACAATTTCCGCTTATTTTGACTGTGGCATTTTTTATCAGTAAATCTTCTTTTAAATTTTGAAGTACCTTGTCTATAACAATATTGAGATCTAAATTCTCGAATTTTTTTTGTGTTACGTTGGTGCGCGAATAGTTTAATAAATCATTGATAAGAGTTTGCATATGCGAGGCCGAGTGTTCGATACGCTTAAAGTAAAATTCTCCTTTTTCAGACAAATTTTGACTTTCATGATTTCTGATTCTATCCGAAAAAAGCTGAATTTTTCTTAAGGGTTCCTGAAGATGATGACTTGAGATATAGGTAAACGCTTCAAGCTCATTGTTGGCCTGAATCAGCTCGTTGGCGCGTTTTTCTTTTTCGGTATTCTGGTAAGTTAATTCTGCGTTAGCAAGTACCAGTTCAGCGGCACGTTTTTCTTTTTCCTGATTTTGAAAAGCAAGTTCTGTATTTGCGATAATAAGTTCAGCAGCACGTTTTTCTTTTTCCTCGTTCTGAAAAGTAAGTTCTTTATTGGCAATAATAAGTTCAGCGGCACGTTTTTCCTTCTCCCTGTTCTGAAACGCCAATTCTGTATTGGCAATAACAAGTTCTGCAGCACGTTTTTCTTTTTCCTGATTCTGAAAAGCCAGTTCAGCGTTAGCTATGATAAGTTCAGCAGCTCTTTTTTCTTTTTCGTTATTTTGAAATGCCAGTTCTGTATTAGCAATAACTAATTCAGCAGCACGTTTTTTTCTGTTTTCTATTTGTTGAGCAAGTCTTTCGTTAACAAGAAGTAGTTCATCGGCATGATTTGTTTTATTCCGTTCAGAAAAAGTAGTCGTATCTGGCAGAATTATTTTTTTTTCACTCATTTTTCTCGCACATTTGTCCAAATGTAAACTAACTGAATTTAAAGTCTTTGTTTTTAACGTAATAAGTCCATTTAAATTAAAGAAATTGTGACATTGCTTGAAGCACGTCATCTTTATTTTGAGGTTTTTCCTATAATAATTTGTCGGAAAATTTCTATTTCATAAAAAATCCTTGTAAAATTGCTCACAAGGATTTTGTTATTTCTATAATAAGATTAAATCTAAAGCTTGATTTCGAACAAACTAAACGAACCTTCTTTATAATGTTCCGGCAATTCATTTGTCCATTCTATCGTGCTAATGCCCTTATAGTCAAAGCCACAGCTCATATAATATTTGTTGATTCTTTCGTTTCCGCTGTGCGTGTCAAGTCTTATGTATGATTTATCGTTTTCTTTGGCATATATTTTTGCCCAATCTACAATTTTTTTGACATACGACTGACCTCTGAATTTCGGGTTTGTGGCAATCCTATGAAGATATATCGCCGGATCTGCGCTGGCTTCTTTCCAGATAATAAAATCGTCAAAAGTCAGCACAAACGTGCAGGCAATCTCTTCATTTTCTTTGATTATAAAATGACGATTTTCGGATATTTCTTTTTCAATCAGCGCTCTTTCAAAACCTCTCCAGCTTTTGTTGTTAACTGTTTTTTGATAAGCTGTAGCTTCGTTATAGATATCAAAAACAGCATCGATATCTGCATTAGTAGTTTTAAAAAATTCCATTATTGAGGTTTATTCTCTAGATTATTTAATTATCAAAGATAAATCTTTCCTCAGCTTAAAGTTAATGAAAAATTTACTTTTCACTTTTTTTCATCAGAGCTTAACCAAACAACATTTTGTTCTGATTCGTGGTTTTGGCCAATTATATCTCGATACAATTCTGGTCTTCTGGCTTTTATGTAGCGACTTCCTCCGGCCTTAATGCATTTTTCGGGAGTAATTATTGCCGTTGCAAAAGAGTCATCAAAAGAGCGACATTCAGCAATTATATCTCCAAACGGATCAATAATCATAGAGCAGCCATTTTTTAGTTGATTATCATCCATACCAATCGGATTGGAAAATATCGCGTAAATTGCATTGTCATAAGCTCTTGCAGGCAACCATTTCATTAACCAGTCGCGTCCTTTCATTCCGTCAAATTCTAATCGTAAAGAAGTTGGATCAGCTTCGCGGTTTTCCCAAAGTTGAGGTGCAACAAAACCAGCACCAGGTCGGGTTGAAGGTGTACACATCGTTACGTGTGGCATGAAAATAATATCGGCACCTAAAAGTTTTGTAGCACGCACATTTTCGATAATATTATTGTCATAACAAATTAAAATTCCGCATTTCCAACCCTTAATTTCAAAAATACAATAACGATCTCCAGATATAAGATACGGATTTATAAACGGATGTAGTTTTCTATATTTGGCTACTAAACTATTTTTGTCTACACAAACGTAAGCTTTGAACAAATTATCATTTTCGTCTTTTTCAAATAATCCTGCCAAAACAACAATATTATTTTTCTTCGCAATTTCGATGAGTTTTAAGATACTTTCTCCACTCGGAATTAACTCTGCTAAATCCAGCATTTGTTCTTTAGATAAATGTCTGGCAAATGTATATCCGGTTATTGAGCATTCATGAAACGAAATAACATCGCAATTTTCGCTGGCTGCCTTTTGCGAAAGCTTTTCGATTACAGATAAATTATAAATTTTATCACCACTTTTATTCTCGAACTGAGCTGTGGCTATTTTTAAGTTTTTCATACTAACGCTATTAATTTTAGTCAAAAGTAGCGTTTGCAATATTTCATAAATTGTATAAAACCGACATTTAAAGTTGAGTTACAGGAAAGTTTTGATAAGATTATTAGTCAGTTTGCCAGAAGTGTATAAATATTCTTTTGGCGTTATTCCTGTGTGTTTTTTGAATTCTTTTATAAGATGAGATTGATCTGAAAATCCCGCTTCGTAACAAATTGTGGTTAGATTCGTGTCCTCAGATTTATCTTTTATTAGCTTTAGAAAATGATGTAGCCTTATAACGTTGCCAAATTTCTTCGGATTTAATCCGATGCACTCTTTAAATTTTCTTTCCAAATGTCTTTCGGTATATCCCGTATAATCAACCAGTTTTGCAAGAGAAAATTGCCCTTTGTTTGCAATAATAAAATCTAGTGAACTATTTATTATTAACTGATTTGAAACAGGTTTTTCTGCAATTAGTACTCTGAAAAAGAGATTTAAAAGTTCAATTCTTGAGTGATTATTATTTTGTTCCGATAATTTCTCATGAAGAATCAAACCTTTTTTATTAAATATATCATCAATAGAAATTATTGAATCCTGAAATTCATTAGCAGAAATCCCTAATAATTGATGAATTCCATTGGGCTGAAAGACAACAATTATTAACGTTATTTCATCTTTATAATAAATGTCTTTAAAACCATTAAGCTGTCCATATAAAAAAGAATCGGGAAAATAATGCGCTGCTTTGTTATTGTTAATGTCTGAAATAAGGTTACTTTTTAAAGAAAAGACAATGCCGGTATTACCATCAGAAAACAAGCGAAGTTTTTGAATAGTTGTTTCGTTATTATCTAAAAAAAGATAATGTTTTATGTAGGGCGATAATTCCTTCGATGGTGAAACTTGCATAAACGAATTGTTTATAATTGAAAGTTATGCAAATTTAAAAAACTTAATCCTGCAAAACCACTTTTACTTTTGGTAAAATACGATCTACGAATAAAGTGTAAGCCTCTTTTGAAGGGTGTAAGCCATCTGAAGCTACTAAAGAAGGATTTTCAAGACCTCTTTGAGTAATGTCTGTAATCGAAATAAAAAGAACTCCGTTCGCTTTACAATAATTTTCTGCAAAAGTGTTGTATTGACTTATTTCAGTTGAAATTTTTCCTGTTCCGCCAAACATTGTTCCAAAAGGAGTGTAGGCATAATCAGGAATCGAAAGAACAATTAGATTTTTTTTATCGCCTTTGGCTAAGGTTATTGCTTTTGTAACTAATTCGGGAAATTCTTTTTCATAAATAGAAAAATCTCTTCCTTGATATTGATTATTTACACCAATTAATAATGTAACCAAATCATAATTCGATTGCGGGTTTTCTTCGTTTATTGCTGAAATTAAATTTGTGGTTGTCCAGCCAGTTTTGGCAATTATTTTTAGAGAAAAACTGGTTTCCGGGTAAATTGCCTGCAAACTTGCATTTAACTGTTCAGGATATCGGCAAGTTTCGCAAACACTTTGACCAATAGTATAACTATCTCCTAAAGCGATAATTTTTATTTTGCTTGCCAGAGGAATTTTTGGAATTGAAATTATGGGAGAATCTGCCGTTTCTGTAGTTGTTTCATCAGAACTGCAGCTTAAAAGAAATATAGAAAGAATAATAGTAACTATTTGTTTAAATTGTGATTTCATAATTTGTTTAAATTAAATTCAGCTCGTTCTAAACAAATAGTTACGTTAAATATGTAGTTTTGGTTTTTAGACCATTTCTGCTTTCATCAGAATTTGTTCTTCAATGGCATTCCAAAGACCTATTCGTTTTTCAAGAGCCAAAATTGAAATTTCTTCAACTTCTTTCCATTTTTGAGCGTCATCATCACATAAATCAGAAATCATTTTCATAGCCATTGGTCCGTGTTCATCGGCGTCAAGTTCTATGTGTCTTTCAAAATAATAAATCAGTTTACTCAAGTCTGTATCCGGAAGGTTTTTTTGAAAGTTTTTCAGGATTTCGGTAAACATACTCGGAATCAAATCTTCTCTTCCAAAAGTAAATGCCGCGGCAATTTCATGTGGCCTTCCTTGTTCAATAACTCTAAAAGTAAAGTCTAAAAAAGCTTTTACATCAGGATGTAATGCACTTTGTTTGATGGCAACAAAAATATTATGAAGCGAATTTACTTCCAGTAAAAATTTATTAATCCCCGTTGTGTCGGCACCAAAATCTTCCATTGCTTCAAGATACATCTCGTAATGGCTTTGTCTTCTTCCGTCAATCGTTAAATCAGTTTCTTCTGCAAGAACAATTTCGTTGATCAAATATCTTGTTTCAGGATTTTTTGTAGCAAACCAAGGTGTTGTTGTACAAGTAAGTTTAGCTTGAAGGGCTTTTAACAGTGACATAAAATCCCAAACAGCAAAAACATGATTCTCTGTGAAACTGTGCAAATCATCAATGCTTTGAATTTTATTGTATAGAGAATGTTGTAAAAGTTGTTCTTTTTGAGGTTGAATGCTATCGTGTATAGTTTCAATATTCATTTGCGTAATTTTTTGCAAAGATAAAAAGCTTCTCGTTACCAAGAAGCTTTTCATATTGTTTTTGTATATATTTTAATAGTTGTCTCCTATTTAAAAGCTGGAATACCAGTTACATCCATTCCGGTTATCAATAAATGAATATCGTGTGTTCCTTCATATGTAATAACACTTTCAAGGTTCATCATATGGCGCATAATCGAATATTCACCCGTAATTCCCATTCCGCCCAACATTTGTCTGGCTTCGCGTGCAATATGAATTGCCATATCGACATTATTACGCTTTGCCATTGAGATCTGAGAAGTTGTTGCTTTTCCTTCGTTTCTTAAAACACCTAAACGCCATGTTAATAATTGCGCTTTTGTAATTTCAGTAATCATTTCAGCCAGTTTCTTTTGTTGCAATTGAGTTCCTCCAATTGGTTTTCCAAATTGAATTCTTTCTTTTGCATAACGCAAAGCAGTATCATAACAATCCATTGCTGCACCAATTGCTCCCCATGCAATTCCGTATCGGGCAGAATCTAAACAGCCAAGCGGCGCACCTAATCCTGATTTGTTAGGCAATAAATTTTCTTTAGGAACTTTAACATTATCAAAAATCAATTCTCCTGTTGATGATGCACGAAGCGACCATTTATTATGAGTTTCCGGAGTTGTAAAACCTTCCATTCCGCGTTCTACAATTAAGCCGTGAATCCTTCCTTCTTCATTTTTTGCCCAAACAACAGCGATATCTGCAAATGGAGCATTCGAAATCCACATTTTTGCACCATTTAAAAGGTAATGATCTCCCATATCTTTAAAATTGGTAATCATGCTTCCCGGATCAGAACCGTGATCAGGTTCTGTTAAACCAAAACAGCCCATAAATTCACCAGTGGCCAATTTTGGTAAATATTTCATTCGTTGTTCTTCGTTTCCATATTTCCAAATTGGATACATTACTAATGAAGATTGAACAGAAGAAGTAGATCGTACACCAGAATCACCGCGTTCAATTTCCTGCATAATTAAACCATACGAAATTTGATCGAGTCCGGCACCACCATATTCTACTGGAATATACGGACCAAAACCACCAATTTCTCCAAGTCCTTTTATGATTTGTTTAGGAAATTCTGCTTTTTGAGCGTACTCTTCTATAATAGGAGAAACTTCTCTTTTAACCCATGCGCGTGCTGATTCGCGAACTAATTTGTGTTCGTCAGTCAGTAAATCGTCAAGGTTGTAATAATCAGGAGCTTGAAATAGGTCTGGTTTCATGTTTAGTTATTTTTACAAAAACAAATTTACGCAATAAAAATATAACAAAACAAAGCTAAATTGTTATATTTTTGAATTGTTAAATAAAAATAAATAAGAATAAGACGAATTATTACTAGTTTATTGGGTTTATATAAACTATTTTTGAGTTCCAAAAAACATATTAAATGAGGCTGATCATCTCTTTTTTACTTTTTCTTGTTCTGAATATTACTTTTGGTCAACAAAAGAAGGAATTGACAGAAGAGGAATATTTACTCTTGAAGGATAAATTCCGGCTGAATGCAAATATAAATGTTGACAGCGCTTTTGTATATGCCAATAAAATGGCACAATCCAATAATAATAAACATTTAGCTTTTGCAAATGGATCATTATCATATCTATTTCAATTAAAAAATAATATCTCAAAATCTAAAGAAAAATATCTTTTAGCTTTTAAGTATATGGATAAGATGCCTGAATCTCCAGATAAAATGCGTCTTAAATCATATTTGTATAATTACGGAGGATTAATAGAATATAAAAGAGGTAATTATAGTAAAGCGCTTGACAATTATCAGCAAGGAATGAAGCTCTCTTTGCAATTAGATGATATTATTCAGATCGTAAAATTTAAAGGCAATATTGCATTTGTTAATGAGGCAGTTGGTAATTACCAATTGGCGATTAAAAATTTACGACAACTTGATATTGTTGTAGATCAAAATGAAAACCTTTATACCAAAGAACAATTTAATACGATAAAAAGTAATAACTACGTTACTTTAGGAGGTTCATATGAGAGCAGTTACATAAAAAATCAAAGTAAAAAGTATTTGTTAGATTCTGCAGCCTACTTTTATAAAAAAACAATTTCGTATTCACAGAATATTCCACTTAATAAAATAGGAGCTAAAATAAGTTTGGGGAATGTTTATTATTTGAAAAGAGATTTTAAAAATGCTGAAAAAACCTATTATGATATTATATTTATCATCAAACAAAATAATCTTAATATAGGAATCACGACTGCAAATTATAATTTAGGTAATTTATATTACGAAACGAAAAAATACGATAAAGCACTCGTGTTTTTAAAAAGAGTAGATTCAATTTCTCTAGCAAATAATTCTAAAGATGAAAATTTTTTAAAGGCAAATTACTATTTAGCTAAAATTTACAATATAAAAAAAGAACCAGAGCTAGCTTACAAACATTCTAAAATTTATTTAGATAACTACGAAAAGTCAGAAGCAAAATTAAGTAATGAAGCATTAGAAGTTAATTTCAAACTGGGAACTGGAGATCTAAGTGATGAAATGGTAAGTATCCAGAAAAAATATGAAAACGAAGTATTATTGAATAAGGCGTTAAAAGTATTTTATGTTTTACTGGTAATTGGAATCGTTTTTCTATTGATAAAAAACATAAGAGATAAAAATAAAGCGCACAAAAAGATGAATGCTTTAATTGAAGAATTTAAAGCGAATTTAGAGAAAAAAGAAACGGAATCTCTTTTAAAAATAGAAGTCCGGGAAACGTTAGATGTAGAAGATGTTCAATTCAAAAAAGAGAATGTCAACTTAAGTATAGATGAAGCTAAAGAGAATAAAATAGTTGAAAAATTATTAGCGCTTGAAAATAAATTAGAATATTTAAATGCTGATTTTACATTACAATATGTTGCTAAAAAAATAAAAACCAATACAACTTATTTATCTTATGTAGTAAATAAGCGATTTGGTAAATCCTTTGGAGAATATTCTAACGAGCTTAAAATTAATTATGTAATTAATGAAATGATTACCAATCATATGTATCGTAAATATTCTACACAGGCGATTGCAGAAAGTGTAGGGTTTAAAAATGCAGTATCTTTTGCAAAATCATTTCGCAAAAGAACCGGAGTATCTCCGGCTCAATTTGCGAGTAATATTTAATTTTAATTAATTTTAAAGATTCATGGAAGGTTACCAGTACCTTTTTCTTTATTTGGATCTATAGTTCCCTCACCGTCGCCGCCTTTAACTATTTTTTGTTGATTGTTAGAAAGTTTTTCTATCCCAAAATCCTCTAATTTTAATTTGTTATCTTTCATAATCTTATTTCTTAATTGTTTTATTTAATTATATTAACCAGGTAAATTTCCGCCACTTCCGCCTCCTTTATTTGGCTCGATAGTATCCTCCGGAGCATCTCCTCCTCGAACTGTTTTTTGTTGATTTTTTGTCAATTTTTCTACTGCAAAATCTTCTAATTTTAATGTCGTACTTGTCATGTTTTTACGTATTACGGTTATTGATATTTCAAAACTAGACAAAAAGGAAAACGCTTAATCGGAAATGGGCTTTTGGAGATTTTTATGAATATAAAATTAGTCTAATTAATTGATATACAGTAATTTATTTGATATATTCAGACTGATATAATTTATAAATTGTATGTAGTATTATTAATAAAAAGTATACTATTAGGCATTTTTTTCAAATAAAAACATCAATATTTGCATTGTCGTTATGATTTAAAAGGCAAAAAAAGATGCTAAAATTAGTACAGAAATTTCTTCAAATTAATAAATACTCGGAAGTTAAAAATGAGTTTAAAGATTTGTTTCTTTCTCATCCAAATTATCCAAGTTTATTTGCGATAACAGATTCGTTGGATTTGTTGTCTGTGGAGAATGCTGCTGTAAGAGTTTCGAAAGAACAGATAGAAAATTTGCCATCTAATTTTTTAGCTTATTTTAAAGATGAACTAACTTTGGTTGAAAGAGCAAAAGACTTTGTTCGAATAGATACTATTAAAAGTGGAATTCAAAAAATATCATACGATACTTTTCTTTTAGACTGGAATGGGGTAATTGTTGCAATTGAACCTAATAATGTTATTGCAAGAGAAAATTTTAGAAATGAATATAAGGACTTAAAGTATTATTTCCCTTTATTGCTTTTAGTAGGCGTGTCATTTTTTTATAATAGCTATAATTTATTTAGTCTTGTATTTTTAACAACTTCAATTTTAGGATTAATTATAAGTGTATTTATTGTTCAGGAAAAACTAGGTTTTAAAACCAATATAATTTCTAAATTTTGCAATCTTACAACAAATACATCTTGCAATTCAGTAATTAATTTTGATGTTACAAATTCAAAATGGATTAATTTTTCAGATTTACCATTAATATTCTTTAGTTCATCTTTTCTGGCAATATTGCTTCGACCTTTAGATTCGGTAATATTTATAGGATTTTTGAGTCTTTTATCTATTCCTATTATTGTAACATCTGTTTGGATACAAAAATTTGAAATTCAAAAATGGTGTGTAATGTGTTTGGCAGTTTCATTTGTAGTTTTAACACAAAGTATTGTTTGGTTTGCGTCAGATTTATTCACTTTAAGTTTCGGTTTAACGAATGTGTTTCCGTTTTTATTTTCACTGATTCTTTTCACCTCAATTTGGCTGGTGGCAAAACCAGTAGTAAAAAACATTTTGAGCGGCGATAATAACTTGAAGGAGCTTAAAAAATTTAAAAGAAACTATACGTTATTAAATTTCTTATCAAAAAAAGTAGTTCATACTGATGGATTTGACGATTTGAGAGGTTTGCACTTTGGTAACAGAAATGCTGGAATTAAACTTTCTATAATTTTAAGTCCAAGTTGTGAACATTGCCACAAAACATTTCAGGAAGCTTTTGATTTAGTTTTAAAATTTCCGGATAAAATATTCCTGAATATATTATTTAATGTTAATCCTGAAAATGTTGAAAATCCCTATAAAATTGTTGTCGAAAGACTTTTAACTATAAACAGATCGACACCGGGAAAAATTGTAGAGGCGATTTCTGACTGGCACATTAAAAGAATTGGCCTAAAAAAATGGCTTAAAAAATGGAATACAGAGCCTGTTAGTATGATGATCAATCAGGAAATACAAAAGCAATACGAGTGGTGTTCTAAAAATAATTTTAATTATACGCCTGTTAAAATCGTAAATGAAAAATTGTTTCCTCACGAATATGAATTAAATGAACTCAAATATTTTTTAAACGATTTTGTTGAAGAGGTTGAGATTTTGGAAGAACAATTTGAAAAGATAGCTTAAAATAAAATTACCCTCACAGTAATTTAAAGACAGAAGCTTCAGATGTCTTAAAATGATTGAAGTAACTAATAAGTGATTTAAATCTAGGAACTTATGCTAAAAAACATTTTAAACCTTGAAGACGCTAAAGAATTAAGTACAAATGAGCAAAAAACAATAACTGGAGGTGATGCTCCTGTTTGTGATGCAGGGTTCTTTGCTAAGAGATGTACAGATTTTGGTACAGTAAAAGCTTATTGGAGCTGTATGCCAAATGGCTACACTGGCAATTGTTAATCATTTATTATAAACAGATCTTCAACTGTTTTAAATTTTATTGAAGAACAAATATTATTAACCCAAACAAAAACAATCATTATGTTAAAAAACATTTTAAAACTTGAAGGAGCTCAAGAGCTTTCTAAAGAAGAAAAAAAAGTTATCAAAGGTGGATTAGCATGTCGTGAGGACGGAACATGTCCAAAAGGATCTATTTGCGAATATGATTCTTGGCGTTGTATAGTAGTATAATAGCCTAGTTTAAGTTTAGAGTTAAAAATAACAGAGAAACTTAAATGATATTTTCTCTGTTGTTTTAGAATAAGCAATTTGATTCTGTTAAAAAATAAGTTTAAATATAAAAATTATGGTAAGAGCAATTTTTAATCTGGATGGAGCTGTAAAGCTTAGTTCGAATGAACAAAAAAGCATTATAGGAGGTGGACCAGTTCAACCTGCAAATTGTAAATGTTTTTGCTACAATTCATCAAACCAAAAAGTAAGTGCTTACTGTTTCTCATATTGTCCTGACGGAACAATTCCAGGATTAGAAGAAGGAAGTACAGGCAACTGTAAATTTCCTCTTGAACCGAATCCTGAATTATAATTTTTTGCAGCCTATTATAAAACATATATGTTAAAGAAAATTTTAAATCTTGAAACTGCTCAAAAAATAACCAAAATTGAGCAAAAAACAATTAAGGGAGGAATTCCTGAATGTTGGGTTTATGCAATCGAGGCAGGATGCATCTTAATATCAATTGGTCAAACGTGTCCTATGGATACTAGAGTTGGTATCTGTGATTCTAATCGTCTTTGTTGCTAGTTTTTCTTAAAACATTTAAAAATAAAACAGTAATACAATAAAGCCTTATTAAAATTTAGTCATGTTTTTTTTAATGTATAGGCGCTCGATCGTGGAACATTGAGCAAATATCCCAACATTGATGATTGGTGTCGGGATTCTCAGGAAAGGTGGTCACTGAGTTGGTTTTAATTGGTTAGGACTAACCAGTGCCATATCCTAGAGAAAAAATTGTATTATTAAATTTTACACTTTTTAGATAATTAACAGAGAGGAATATTTTTCTCTCTGTTTTTTTTTAGGATTATTTATCGGTTAATAATATTAGATAACTTGTGCGTCAGTTATTGATCAAAATTGTCCTTTAGATTCATAGAAAGCTTTAGAATAATTAATTTTTATGTTTTACAATATTTATAAAAGCAACAAGAAAGCTTTGTTATTAATTAGCAAAGCTTTTTTATTTAAAATTTTGATATACAGATGTTTAAGTTAATTGATAAATTGACAAGTTTAATTAAAAATGAAAATCATATTTAAATAAGGATTCTTCTTTTTTTAAGAATTTTTGTATAATATTGCTATAAAATAAACCCATTAAGAATTGAGAAAATTCACCAATTACAAACAAGCAGATTTTAAAGATTGTGGCCCCACATGTTTAAAAATAATAGCTAAGCATTACGGGAAAACAATTAGTATTCAGGAATTGCGAGATACTAGTGAAACAACTCGCGAAGGAAGCAATTTGCTTTTCTTGAGCGATGCTGCCGAGAAAATTGGTTTCAGGACTTTAGGGGTGAAATTGAATGTAAAAAGATTAGAAGAGGCGCCATTACCATGTGTTTTGCATTGGAATCAAAATCACTATGTGGTACTTTATAAAATCAAAAAGGGAATTTATTATATCTCTGATCCTGCTTTTGGTTTAATTGAGTACAATCAAAAAGACTTTATTAAATTTTGGATTGGAAACAATGCAGGAGAATCTACTCAGGAAGGTATTGCATTACTGATTGAAGCAACACCGAAATTTTTTCAAACTGACTTTGATAAAGAAGACAATAAAGGTATAGGATTCGGAATGTTGTCACAATATGTCCTGCGATATAAATCATTTTTGATTCAATTAAGCATAGGATTATTGGCAAGTACATTATTGCAGCTAATTTTCCCATTTTTAACCCAAAGTATCGTTGATGTTGGTATACAAAACCAAAACATACATTTTATTTATCTGATTCTTTTTGCGCAATTATTTCTTTTTGCCGGAAGAACAGGTTTAGAACTTATCAGAAGCTGGATATTACTCCATCTTTCTACCAGAATAAATATCTCTCTGATCTCAGATTTCTTTATTAAATTAATGAATCTGCCTATTTCGTTTTTTGATGTGAGAATGACGGGAGATATCATGCAGCGAATAAACGATCATCGAAGAATAGAACGAATTTTAACCACATCTTCTTTAAATGTTTTATTTTCCGTGATCAACATGATTGTTATGGGAGGCGTTTTGGCATATTTTAACATTCAGATATTTTTAGTGTTTTTTGCCGGAAGTGTACTCTATTTTGGCTGGATTACGCTGTTCTTAAAAAGAAGAGAAGTTCTCGATTACAAACGTTTTGCAGAAGTTTCCCAGGAACAAAGCAAAGTAATGGAACTTATTAACGGAATGCAGGAGATTAAGCTCCATAATGCCGAAAAACAAAAACGCTGGGGCTGGGAATATGTTCAGGCAAGATTGTTTAGAGTTTCAATAAAAGGATTGGTCTTAGAACAAACCCAAACCATTGGCTCTTCTGTAATTAATGAATTAAAAAACATCTTCATCATTTTTCTGTCTGCAAAATTGGTTATCGATGGTTCCATTACACTAGGAATGATGCTGGCAATAAGTTCGATTGTAGGAAGCTTAAACGGACCAATTACACAACTTATTGAGTTTGTGCGAGAACTTCAGGATGCTAAAATATCATTGGCAAGATTATCTGAAATTCATGAAAAAGAAGATGAAACACAGCAAGAAGTGCATCAGACCGGCGATGTTCCGTTTGATGCCGATATCGACATTAAAAATCTGTCTTACCGCTATTTAGGATCTGATATTCCGGTATTAGAAAATTTAAGCCTGATCATTCCGGCCAATAAAGTTACCGCCATAGTAGGCGTTAGCGGAAGCGGAAAAACAACCCTTATGAAATTGCTGCTTAAGTTTTACGAACCTAACAATGGCGAGATTAATATTGGAAATACACAACTGAAAAATATTTCTCAAAAAGCATGGCGATCCAATATTGGAGCCGTAATGCAGGAAGGTTTTATATTTAGCGATACCATTGCAAACAACATCGCAATAGGTGTTGATAAAGTCGATAAAGAAAGGTTGGTCTATGCTGCAGATGTAGCCAATATAAAAGAATACGTAAGTGGTTTGCCGTTGGGATATAACACCAAAATTGGCGCCGAAGGTTTAGGAATGAGCAGCGGACAAAAACAGCGATTACTCATTGCCAGAGCTGTTTATAAAAATCCGGAGATATTATTTTTTGATGAAGCCACATCAGCTTTAGACGCCAATAACGAAAGAGAAATTATGCGAAAACTTGATATTTTCTTTAAAGACAAGACCGTTGTAGTAATCGCACACCGTTTAAGTACAGTTATGAATGCAGACCAGATTGTGGTTCTGGACAAAGGAAAAATCATCGAAATTGGATCCCATTCCGCATTAGTAGAACAAAAAGGAAATTATTTTGAGCTGGTTAGAAATCAATTACAATTAGGAAATTAAGCATGGCTGAAGATAATACTACATTCGAATTAAGAAGTGAAGAAGTTCAGGACATTCTCACCAAAGTACCACACTGGATGATACGCTGGGGAACCGTTTTGATTTTTGTGATCATCTTTATGCTGTTTTTTGTTTCCTGGTTTATTAAATATCCCGATGTCGTTAATACCGAAATTGTTATTACAACGAATATTCCACCGGAAAAGATAGTTTCTAAAACTTCAGGTCGGATTGAAGCCATATTGGTCAAAAACAAATCAATAATAGAAAAAAACACCACATTGGCTATTATAGAAAATACAGCCAATTATAAAGATGTGTTTGCATTAAAAACTATTGTTGAAAGCTATAATATAAATGATTCTAAAAAAGATTTTCCATTTACACTTTTGAAAAACGCACAATTAGGAGAAATAGAAAGTGCCTACGCTGTTTTTCAAAAAGATTATCAGGCGCATGAATTAAATAAAGATTTGCAGCCTTTTGAAGTAGAAAACAGAGCGCAAAGTTCTGAAAATATTCAAATCAAGGAACGATTAGATATTTTGCAACAGCAAAAAGCAATTAACGAAAGCGAATTACAGCTTCAAAAAAATGAAGTTGCCCGTTTTGAAACACTCTTCAATAAAGGAATTGTTTCTACTCAGGAAATGGAAGCTAAAAAACTTACTTATTTGCAGGCACAGAAGAATTATAAGAGCCTTTTATCGTCTATTTCTCAATTAAGGTCATCTTTAATTGATAATACAAAATCCAGTCAGAATTCTCACATAAACAGCACTAAGGAAGAAGTAAACCTGGGCCGTAACATGGCGCAATCATTCTATCAGCTTAAAAAAGTCATAAAAGACTGGGAACTAAACTATACTTTAAAATCATCGGTAAGTGGCGTTGTAACTTTTTTGCAGGTCTGGACAGAAAATCAAACTATAAATTCCGGAGATAATGTGTTTTCGATTATTCCCGATGCTAAAAATGGTTTTATTGGCAAAGTAAAAGCGCCGGCACTAAATTCAGGAAAAATAAAAGTAGGTCAAAAAGTCAATATTAGATTATCAAATTTTCCCGATAGAGAATTTGGTGTTTTATATGGTAAGATTCAGAATATTTCTTTGGTTCCGGATAAAGATGGAAATCTGTTATTGGATGTTGCACTTCCAAACGGATTACAAACATCGTATAAAAAGCAAATTATATTTCAACAGGAAATGAAAGGAAGTGCTGAGATTGTAACCGAAGATTTACGCTTACTCGAAAGAATTTTATATCAGTTCAAAAGCATTTTTGAACAGGTTTAAAATTTTAAGTAAAATTCTTTCGTCAACTCAATATATTCAGGAGTATAAACATGCCTATCAATTTCGATCGTTAATTCATCAATTTCGATTTCAGTATTTTCATTTCGGCTAAAAGCCAATAAACTACGCTTGATTGATGAATTTGGAGTTCCTTTTACACGTGTAATTTTGATTGGATATAATTCGAACTCGTTTGCTAAAACAATAAAGTTTTCTTCTTCTTTATATGGGAGGATTACCGCAAATATTCCGTTTTCAGAAAGAAACAAATCCGCTGCTTCAACTAGTTCTTCAAAAGGCATTGCGTCTTGAAAACGAGCTAAATCGCGTTGTTCATTTTCAGTTTTATAATCTTCAGAGTAAAAAGGAGGATTCGAAACAATCAAATCATATTCATCTTCCGGTTCATCAATAAATTCGTCTAAACCCGCATGAAAACAAAATAAGCGATCGCTCCAAGGTGAGCTTTCAAAATTCCCAACAGCTTGTTCATAAGCATCCTCATCAATTTCAAGAGCGTCAATTTGTTCCGCATGAGTTCGTTGCGCCAGCATCAAAGCTATAATTCCTGTTCCTGCACCAATATCTAAAATACTAAAAGGATTGTGATGAATTGGAGCCCAAGCACCCAATAAAACGCCATCAGTTCCAACTTTCATAGCGGTTTTGTCTTGTTGAACTGAAAATTGCTTGAATGAAAACATAATGATTTTAGAATGATGATTAACGATTGCAGATTTTTGATTTTCCTTGAAGAAATTAATAAATATTAATTGGAATAATCTAAATATCTAATCTTCTAAGAAGTCCAAAAATCTAACTTATAGGTACATTTCAACAAGTCCCTCTGGCAGATTCATAATAACTTTTTTGTTATCACGATCAATTTTTACCAAAAAGTGGTCGATCATCGGAATCAACATTTCGACTTCGCCATTTAAAACTTCAAAAAGTGGTTGTGCAGTAGTATCGTTAACTGCAGCAATTTTTCCGAAAACGCCTAAACGTTGATCTTCAATTTCAAAACCAATAACTTCGTGAAAATAAAATTTATTGCCGGAAAGTTTTGGCAACATGTTTAAAGGAAGATAAATAGCATTGCCCATAATGGCATCTGCATCTTCTTCTGTATTCATATCTTCAAAACGAATTCTTAAAAAATCGTTTTTGTGCAATGAACTTTTTTCAATAAAAAAAGGAACCAAGTGTTTATTGCATTCAATAAACACTGATTCCAGATTTTCGTATAACTCAGGTTCGTCCGTGTCTAAATAAGCCAGAACTTCACCTTTGAAACTAAATTTTTTAGCGATTTTACCTAAATAAAAACATTCTTCTTTACGCATTCTCGCTAGCTAAAATTATGCTTCAGTTGTTTCGTTATTTTCTTCAGCAGCAGGAGCTTCTTCAGTAGCAGCTTCCGCTTCAACTTCAGTAACTTCTTCTTCAACTGCAGGATTTTCAGCAGCGATAGCATCAGCTTCAGCCTGAGCTGCAGCAGCTAAACGTTTAGCATTAACTTCTTGTTCTGCTTTAAAAGCTTTAGCTCTAGCATCAGCTTGCGCTTTTGTTAAACCATCTTTTTTAGCATCAACTTTTCCAGCTTTAGCATCTAACCAAGCAGCTAATTTAGCATCAGCTTGTTCTTGAGTTAAAGCACCTTTACGAATACCTCCATCAAGGTGGTGTTTCAATAAAGCTCCTTTGTAAGAAAGAATTGCTCTTGCAGTATCAGTTGGTTGTGCACCATTGTGCAACCATTTTACCGCACTATCAATGTTTAATTCGATAGTTGCAGGGTTTGTGTTTGGATTGTAAGTACCGATTTTCTCTAAGTATTTACCATCTCTTTTTGAGCGTGCATCCGCAGCTACAACCCAGTAAAAAGGTTTTTGTTTTTTACCGTGTCTTTGTAATCTAATTTTTACTGACATAATCGTATGATTAAATTTTGAGGTACTCGACCTCTGTTAATTAAGGGCGCAAAGATATAATTTTTTTCTGAATTGTACGTTTAAATCGCTATAAATAAACATTGCTGTTTTTTGTTTCAAAATGAGTCCTTTATTATAGCGTAAATTTTATTTATTTCCTTAAATGAGATACTTTTGCCAAAATTTGTTTTAAATACCACAATATGAAAAAATGGATGTCTTTGATTTTGCTGTTTTTTTTAATGTCTTCTTGTACCGAAGATGTAAAATTTAATAATCCCGCGTTTCAAACTTTAAAAGATAATGTTTTTTGGAGAGCTCAAACTTATAAAGCTTATTTGGACGGAGACGGAAAAATCATTGTAGAAGGATATTTGGGATACGAAGTTGTAAAATTGCAAACAGAATCTTCAACTCAAAAAACTTATATTCTTGGTATTGATAATATTTCGAAAGCATTTTATTCTAACGGAAATCAATCAGAACCGGCTGAGTTTTCTACAGGAACAAATACAGGAAATGGGCAAATTGTGATTACAGACTATAATATTGAAAACGGGACTATTTCTGGAACATTTAAGTTTAATGCCGTAAATGTTGATGAAACCAATACTGAAAACGCAAAAGTAAGCTTCACAGAAGGTGTTTTCTATAAAGTTCCTGTTGAATTTAACAATATTGCACATCAATTATAATTTCACCACTTATAAATTAGTTTTGTTAAATTATGTTTTTAAATCAAAATAAAAACATAAATAAACTAATATATAGTAGATTAGAGAAAAATAAGACTACATTTGCTACATTATTATAAATAAGTACATATGAACATTTTTGTTGGAAGCCTTCCATTCAGTATTGAGGAAGCAGATTTAAGAGAGTCTTTCGAGGCTTACGGAGCAGTAGATTCAGTTAAGATCATTACTGATAAATTTACAGGAAGAAGCAAAGGTTTTGGTTTCGTAGAGATGCCAAACGATGCGGAAGCTCAAAAAGCAATTGATGAATTGAACGGAGCTACTGTTCAAGGTCGTGCAATTGTGGTTAATAAATCTGAACCGAAACCAGAAGGCGAAAGAAGAAGCTTCAACAATAACAGTCGCGGTGGAGATTCACGCGGAGGTTATGGTGGAGGAAACAGCCGTGGTGGAAATGACCGTGGTGGTAACAGAGGAGGATATTAATATTTTTTTCTAAATATATAAAAGGGATCAACGCAAGTTGATCCCTTTTTTTATGTATCCAATTTTATTTATTTTTCTGTAGAGATGCACAGCAGTGCATCTAACATAGAGAAAAGACGCACTGCTGTGCGCCTATACATGAAACCTGAAACAAATAAAACTATAGATTAGCAACTAACCAATCTCCAACTTCACTGGTTTTGTAGGCTTTAGATCCTTTTACAGCTAAATCTTCAGTAACAATTCCTTGCTCTAATGATTTGTTTACAACCGCTCTAATTGCTTCGGCTTCGTCTTTTAATCCAAAAGCATCTTCGAACATCATCGCTGCAGATAAAATAGTTGCTAATGGATTAGCAATATTTAATCCGGTTGCTTGTGGGTAAGATCCGTGGATTGGTTCGTATAATGAAGTATGTTCTCCAACAGAAGCAGAAGGCATTAGTCCCATCGAACCAGAAATTACAGAAGCTTCATCCGTTAAAATATCTCCGAATAAATTCTCTGTAATTAATACATCATAAGAATTTGGCCATTGAACTAAACGCATCGCAACAGCATCTACAAATTCGTATGAAACTGTTACTTCAGGATAATCTTTTTCCATTGCCTGAACAGTTTCTCTCCATAAACGTGAAGTTTCCAAAACGTTTGCTTTGTCAACGCAACATAATTTTTTGCTACGAGTCATTGCAAGTTCAAAACCTTTTTTAGCCAAACGTTGTACTTCGGCTCTAGTGTAAACACAATTATCAAAAGCAGTTTCTCCACCGTCTCTTCTACCTTTTTCTCCAAAGTAAATACCACCGGTTAATTCTCTTAAGAAAACTAAATCAGTTCCTTCAATTCTTTCTCTTTTTAAAGGAGAATTATCAATTAAAGAAGGAAAAGTAAAAGTAGGGCGTACGTTTGCAAACAATCCTAATTTTTTACGCATCAACAACAAACCTTGCTCCGGACGAACTGGCGCGCTTGGATCATTATCGTATTTCGGGTGTCCGATTGCTCCAAATAAAACAGCATCAGCTTTCATACAAACTTCATGCGTTTCATCAGGGTAAGGAACTCCAACGGCATCAATTGCAGCAGCACCGGTTAAAGCCGGTGTCCAGGTTATTTCGTGATTGAATTTTTTTGCAATAGCATCAGATACTTTTACAGCTTCATTTATTACTTCTGGTCCGATTCCATCTCCTGCTAAAAGGGCTATGTTAAATTTCATTTTTTTAAGTTTCTAAGGTTCTGAGTTGCTAAGATGCTAAGTTTTTTTCTTAGTAAGTCAAAATCTTTATTTATAATTATTTTTAGAGTTTTTAAGTTTCTAAGGTTCGAGTTGCTGAGATGCTAAGTTTTTTATCTCAGAACCTTAAAATCTTAGCAACTTAGAACCTTACGCAATCACATTCAACATCTTCTGCGTTGCAATAATCGCTGCAACCGTTTGATCTGAATCTAATCCTCTGGTTTTAAATTCTTTTCCGTTATTTACCCATGTGATGATCGTTTCGCACAAGGCATCAGAACTACTTCCCGGTGGAATTCTAACGGCGTAATCAATCAATTTTGGAAGCGTTAGTTTTTTGCTTTTGTAAATTTTCGATAAAGCATTCATAAAAGCATCAAACTGACCGTCGCCCTGAGCGCTTTCTTCGATAATTTCATCGTCAATTTTTAAAAGTAAAGTGGTAGACGGACGCATTCCTTTTGAATGCATTAAGACGTAAGATTCAATTGTAATTTTATCTTCATAAGTATGACTGTCCAAAACATCTGAGATAATATATGGAAGATCTTCCTTTGTAACGGTTTCTTTTTTATCGCCCAATTCGATGATTCTTTGGGTAACCAATTTCAAATCTTCCTGGTTTAATTTTAAACCTAATTCCTGAAGATTTTTCTCAATATTTGCTTTTCCGGAAGTTTTTCCTAATGCATATTTTCGTTTTCTCCCAAAACGTTCCGGAAGTAAATCATTAAAATATAAATTGTTTTTATTGTCTCCATCAGCGTGAATTCCTGCCGTTTGCGTAAAAACATTATCGCCAACAATTGGTTTATTCGCCGGAATTCTATATCCGGTAAAAGTCTCTACTAACTTGCTTACCGTATAAAGAGAAGTTTCTTTTATATTGATGCTAACTTCTGGCATATAATCGTTTATAACAGCAACTGTGCTTTCGAGCGGAGCATTTCCTGCTCGTTCACCCATTCCATTAACGGTTACGTGAAGTCCGTTTATGCCGGCTCTCACCGCTTCCATAACATTGGCAACGCTTAAATCATAATCGTTATGGGCATGAAAATCAAAATGAATATGCGGATATTTTACTCTTATTTTAGAAATAAATTCAAAAGCCTGAGACGGAATTAAAACGCCTAAAGTATCAGGAAGTAAAATTCTTTTGACTGGCTGTGTTGAAAGGAAATCTAGAAATTGAAAAACATAATCAGGAGAATTTCGCATTCCGTTGCTCCAATCTTCCAGGTAAACATTGGTTTCAATATTATTTTCTTTTGCTAAAGCGATGATTTGTGCAATTTCAAA
Organism: Flavobacterium chryseum; assembly: GCF_004362015.1. Taxonomy (GTDB): domain Bacteria; phylum Bacteroidota; class Bacteroidia; order Flavobacteriales; family Flavobacteriaceae; genus Flavobacterium. The sequence goes on along the minus strand of NZ_SNWW01000001.1, from coordinate 61,784 downwards.
AAAATGTTGTTCCGGTGTTTTTTTTAATTGATGGGTTAAATGATTCATTGAACCTTTGGTCAACAAATTCTGCACTTTTGCACCTGCTTTTTTCATCCATTCTATTGAAACTCCTCCGTCTACAAACGAAAGAACTTCAATTCTGTTAATATATCCTCGTTGTTCAGCCCAAGAAGTAATGCCTTTTACGGCTTGAAATTCGCCTTCACTCACACGAGCAGACGCAATTTCGATTCTATCAATATTTAATTCTTCCAACAATAATTGTGCAATGGTCAGTTTTTCTGCAGCAGAAAAAGATACTCCGGAGGTTTGTTCACCATCACGAAGTGTTGTATCCATTATTTCAATTTTTCTTTTTTCCATATTGATATTCTAATTTCTAACTGTTTGGATATTAATGATATCCTATATTTTAATTTGAACACTGATTTTACGGATTCGCTTTGCGAAGACGCAGATTATCACGGATTTTTACTTTAGCTAAAAGATAATCAGTTGTTTCTGCATTCTATGTTTTCTCATTTAATTTAGAAAAACCCGACAGGTTTCAAAAAATCTGTCGGGTCTAATAGATTGAACAAGATTTTTTTAGTACGGAAGTTTATCGGCGAAAGCCACAATATCTTCTTTAATATTTTGCAAATAATCAATGTCATCAAAGCCATTAATCATATTATTTTTTTTGTATCCGTTAATAGCAAAAGACTCTTGCTGACCAGTTTCCAATAAAGTAATCGTTTGGTTTGGTAAGTTGATTTCTAGTTCTGTTTTAGGATTAGCTTCAATAGCTTTGAAAATAGTTTCAGCAAATTCAGGGCTAATTTGAACTGGCAAAACACCAATATTCAAACAGTTTCCCTTAAAAATATCAGCAAAGAAACTCGAAACTACAGCACGAAATCCGTAATCATAAACTGCCCACGCAGCATGCTCTCTTGAAGATCCCGAACCGAAGTTTTTTCCTCCAACCAAAATTTTTCCACTATAAGTTGAATCGTTTAAAACGAAATCTGCTTTTGGAGTATCATCTCCGTTATATCTCCAGTCTCTAAAAAGATTATCTCCAAAACCTTCACGTTTTGTAGCTTTCAGGAAACGAGCCGGAATAATTTGATCTGTATCTACGTTCTCAATTGGCAGTGGCACTGCACTGCTGGTAAGTATATTAAATTTATCGTATGCCATTTTTTGGAATTTTAGATTTTAGGATTTTAGATTTTAGATTTTCTTTTGAAAACTTAAACCAGAACCTAAAAATGTTTGGTAATTAAATAATGTAAATCAATTTTATTTGAAGAAACTTAGATCAGCAATCTGAAATCTAAAATCTAAAATTAAAATAACTCTCTCGGGTCTGTTAGTTTTCCTGTAACCGCAGCTGCAGCAGCCATAATTGGACTTGCAAGAAGTGTTCTTGAACCAGGACCCTGACGACCTTCAAAGTTTCTGTTTGATGTACTAACAGCATATTTTCCGGCAGGAACTTTATCATCGTTCATTGCCAAACACGCTGAACAACCAGGCTGACGTAATACGAAACCAGCTTCGGTAAGAATATCTAAAATACCTTCTTCTTTAATCTGAGCTTCAACAACGTGAGAACCCGGAACTAACCAAGCGGTAACATTATCTGCTTTTTTTCTTCCTTTTACAATTTCGGCGAAAGCTCTAAAATCTTCAATACGTCCGTTGGTACAGCTTCCTAAGAAAACATAATCAATTGGTTTACCAATCATTACATCATCTTCCTGAAAGCCCATATAAGCTAACGATTTTTTGTATGTTTCCTCTCCGCCTTCCACTTGGTTGGCATTCGGAATATGTTTTGAGATACCAATTCCCATTCCAGGGTTAGTACCATAAGTAATCATTGGTTCAATATCTGATGCATTGATGTTTAATTCAGCATCAAAAATAGCATCAGCATCTGTTTTAAGCGTTTTCCAATATTCAACCGCTTTTGTCCAGGCTTCGCCTTTTGGAGCATATAATCTACCTTCAAGGAAATCAAACGTTTTTTGGTCAGGCGCGATCATTCCACCACGAGCGCCCATTTCAATACTTAAATTACAAACCGTCATACGGCCTTCCATTGTCATATTTTCAAAAACATCTCCGGCGTACTCCACAAAATAACCCGTTCCTCCAGAAGTAGTTAATTGTGCAATAATATAAAGAGCAACGTCTTTTGGACCAACTCCTTTGCTTAATTGACCATTTACATTGATACGCATTTTCTTTGGTTTTGGCTGCATAATACATTGCGTAGAAAGCACCATTTCAACCTCAGAAGTTCCGATACCAAAAGCAATAGCTCCAAAAGCACCGTGAGTAGACGTGTGAGAATCACCACAAACAATAGTAGCACCTGGCAAAGTAATTCCGTTTTCAGGACCAACTACGTGTACAATTCCATTTTTAATGTGACCTAATCCCCAGTGCGAAATACCGTATTCGGCAGCATTATCTTCAAGCGCTTTAAGCTGATTGGCAGATAAAGCATCTTCAACTGGTAAATGTTGGTTTATGGTTGGTGTATTGTGATCTGCAGTTGCAAAAGTACGTTCCGGGTACAAAACCTTAACTTCTCTGGCTTTTAATCCTAAAAAAGCAACAGGACTCGTAACTTCGTGAATGAAATGACGATCAATAAAAAACACATCTGGTCCATCTTCAATTTTACGCACTACATGTGAATCCCATACTTTGTCAAATAATGTCTTACTCATTTTTTATTTTTTTTAATTGTAATTCTGTAACCAAAGCAATTTCCTGCTTATTTATATTAGCAAAACAAAAATAAAAAAAGATACAAAAGCGTCAATTTCAATATTTCATTATATACGATACCCAAACCTAAATACAAATTGAATTTTGCTTTTTACGTATTGGATTTTAATTTAAAAATGAACTGAAAATTGCTTTTGTTTTTCTTTTTGTGTTTAATTTAATTTCAATTGCTTTTATTTTTAATAGTTGGCAAATTTATCTTAAAATTGACACAGAACAGGTGTTTTACTTTGAAAAAATGTAACAAAACGGATATAAATCGTAATAAATCCTAATTTTTTATTATTGTTTGAAGTGTCTCTTCTTTGATTTTTGAAAGGTTCAGGACCGCTTGTGTGTTCGTTATTTAGACTCGATAAACTATCAAAATACTACGACATCCAAGAAGTGAATTTTTATCAATTTTTATGAATTTTAAGAGAAATACTGAGTACTTCATAAGAATGATTTTTTGCTGATTAAAGCGTTTTCTTTCTCCAAAAAAAGCTTAAATTTGAACTTCCTCCATTTTCTATAAAACAAATTTTTATCATCCGTATAATCAAAGATTTATATAGTGAAAACTTGGAATTTGGAACTTTAATTTTTTGTATTTTAACTCTATGTATTTAATCTTCGATACTGAAACAACCGGATTACCAAAACGCTGGGACGCTCCAATAACCGATTCTGATAACTGGCCTCGCTGTATTCAGATTGCGTGGCAGCTTCATGACGAAATGGGACAGCTTATTGAACATCAGGATTATCTGGTAAAACCGGACGGATTTAATATTCCCTATGATGCCGAACGTATTCACGGAATTTCGACCGAATTGGCTGAAGCTGATGGAATTACTTTGGAAGAAGTTTTAGAGAAATTCAATATTGCCTTAAGTAAAACCAAATTTATCGTTGGTCAGAATTTAGGTTTCGACGTTAATATTATGGGAGCTGAATTCCATAGAATGGGTGTTGATTCGCCAATGAGCACAATGCCGGTTTTAGATACCTGTACCGAAGTTACGGCTTCGTTATTACAACTTCCGGGAGGTCGTGGAGGAAAATTCAAACTTCCAACCTTAACAGAATTACACAGTTATCTTTTTAATCAACCCTTTGCAGAAGCGCACAACGCAACTGCCGATGTTGAGGCAACTACGCGTTGTTTTTTAGAATTAATTAGAAGAGAGGTTTTTACCAAAGAAGAACTGGATGTTCCGCAGGATTATTTCAAGGAATTCCAAGCTAGAAATCCGCAAGAATTTCCGTTAATTGGTTTAAAACACATAAATTTAAAAGCAGCTTCTGATAAAATCAGAGAGCAATTAAAAGCTTTAGAATCTAATGAGAAACAAACTACCGTTTCAGCTTCTGAAAGAGCCGATTTTAAAGCAGCAAAATATTCTCATTTACACAATCATACCCAGTTTTCGGTTTTACAATCTACAATCGGAATTGGAAATATAGTTTCGGCTACAGCCAAAAACGGAATGCCTGCGGTTGCGATGACCGATACCGGAAACATGATGGGTGCTTTTCACTTTGTGAGTGCCGTTATGAACCACAACAAAGCGGCATCTACGAAAAATAAAGCACTAGTTGAAGCCGGTGAAGAACCAACAGAAACAGAGATAAAACCAATCGTTGGTTGCGAATTTAATATTTGTGACAACCATTTAGATAAAAGTAAAAAAGACAATGGAAATCAGGTTGTATTGTTGGCCAAAAACAAAAAAGGCTATCACAATCTCGCGAAAATGTCTTCGATCGCTTTTACAGACGGATTTTATTATGTTCCGAGAATTGACCGAAATGTTATTGAGAAATACAAAGAAGATATCATGGTTTTGTCTGGGAATTTATACGGGGAAATTCCGAGTAAAATTCTGAACATCGGTGAAAATCAAGCCGAAGAAGCTTTGATTTGGTGGAAAGAACAATTTGGAGATGACTTTTATTTAGAAGTAATGCGCCACAATCAGGAAGATGAAAATCGTGTGAACAAAACCCTGATTGAATTTTCGCAAAAACACAATGTCAAATTAATTGCGACAAACAATACCTATTATTTAAATAAAGAAGATGCCAATGCACACGATATTTTATTGTGTGTAAAAGACGGTGAAAAACAGGCAACCCCAATTGGCCGTGGCCGTGGTTACCGTTACGGATTACCTAATCAGGAATACTATTATAAGTCGGAAGAAGAGATGAAAAAACTCTTTTCTGATCTGCCGGAAGCCATTATTAATATTCAGGAAATTGTAGATAAGGTGGAAGGTTATTCACTTTACCGCGATGTATTGCTTCCTAAATTTGATATTCCGGAAGAATTTATAGTTGCTGAAGATGAAGCAGATGGTGGAGTTCGAGGTGAAAATAAATACCTGCGACACCTTACCATGGTTGGTGCAGCAAAAAGATATGGCGAAATTACAGAATCGATTCAGGAACGTTTAGATTTTGAATTACTGACCATTTCGAATTCCGGATATCCGGGTTACTTTTTGATTGTTCAGGATTTCATTGCCGAAGCCAGAAAGATGGATGTTTCGGTAGGTCCGGGCCGTGGATCTGCGGCAGGTTCTGCCGTTGCTTATTGCCTCGGAATTACCAATATTGACCCAATTAAGTACGATTTGCTTTTTGAGCGTTTCCTGAATCCGGATCGTGTATCGATGCCCGATATTGATATCGATTTTGATGATGAGGGTCGTGGTCGTGTAATGGATTACGTAATTAATAAATACGGAAAAAATCAGGTAGCGCAAATTATCACTTATGGTAAAATGGCAACCAAATCAGCGATTCGTGATACGGCGCGTGTATTGGATTTACCACTATTTGAAGCCGACAGAATTGCAAAACTGATTCCGGGAATGATGCCGTCTAAATGGAATTTAGCTCGCTTTATTTCTGAAAGTGAAGAGGAGGTTAAAAAAGCACTTCGTTCGGATGAATTTGATAATGTAAAAGAGTTGATCGCCATTGCCAATGAAGGCGATTTAGCAGGAGAAACCATTCAACAGGCAAAAATCCTGGAAGGATCGATGCGAAATACCGGAATTCACGCTTGTGGTGTCATCATTACGCCATCGGATATTACGAATTTCGTTCCCGTTACCACTGCAAAAGATTCTGATTTATATGTAACACAGTTTGATAACTCGGTTGCAGAAAGTGCAGGATTGCTGAAAATGGACTTTCTGGGTCTGAAGACCCTTACGTTGATAAAAGATACCGTAAAACTGGTAAAGTACAGAACGGGAAAAGAACTGGATCCCGACACATTTCCGATTGATGATGAAGAAACCTATGCGCTTTTCCAAAGAGGAGAAACCGTTGGAATCTTCCAATATGAGTCGCCCGGAATGCAGAAATACATGAAAGATCTGAAACCGACGGTTTTTGGAGATTTAATTGCCATGAATGCCTTGTATCGTCCGGGACCTTTAGAATATATTCCTTCTTTCGTAAAAAGAAAAAACGGCGAAGAAGAAATTAAATACGATTTAGATGCATGTGAAGAATATTTAGGAGAAACTTACGGAATTACGGTTTACCAAGAGCAGGTAATGCTTTTGTCGCAATCGCTGGCTGATTTTACCAAAGGTGAGGCCGACGTTTTGCGTAAAGCGATGGGTAAAAAACAAAAGGACGTTCTTGATAAAATGAAGCCTAAATTTGTGGAGCAAGCGGCGAAAAAAGGTCATGATGCCAAAATTTTAGAGAAAATCTGGAAAGACTGGGAAGCCTTTGCGAGTTACGCCTTCAACAAATCGCACTCGACTTGTTATGCATGGATTGCGTATCAGACAGCATACTTAAAAGCACATTATCCGGCAGAATATATGGCAGCCGTACTTTCTAATAACATGAATGATATCAAACAAGTATCATTTTTTATGGAAGAATGTAAACGAATGGGCTTACAAGTTTTAGGACCAGATGTAAACGAATCGTACTATAAATTTACCGTAAATGATAATTATGCCGTTCGTTTCGGGATGGGCGCTATTAAAGGAGTGGGTTCAGGAGCTGTAAACACAATTGTAGAATGCAGAAAAGACGGAAGATATAAATCGATTTTTGATTTGGCTAAGCGAATTGATTTGCGTGCCGCTAATAAAAAAGCTATTGAAAACTTAGCACTTGCGGGTGGTTTTGATTCATTTGAAGGAACAACAAGAGCGCAATATTTTCATGATGACGGCGACGGAATTACGTTTTATGAAAAGGCAATTCGTTACGGATCTAAATTTCAGGAAAACGAAAATTCATCGCAGGTTAGTTTGTTTGGAGAAGCAAGCGAAGTGCAAATTGCAGAACCTGTTGTGCCTCCCTGTGAAGACTGGAGTACAATGGAAAAACTCGCTAAAGAAAAAGAAGTTGTCGGGATTTATATATCAGGACATCCGCTTGACGATTTTAGATTTGAGATGAAATACTTTTGTAATGCCCGACTGGAAGCATTAAAAAGTATGGAATTGTACGTTGGTAAAAACCTGAATTTTGCCGGAATTATCAATAACGTACAGCATCGTGTGGCTAAAAACGGAAAAGGCTGGGCAATGTTCAATTTAGAAGGTTATGATGAAAGTTATGAGTTCAGAATTTTTGGTGAAGAATACCTGAAATTTCGTCACTTTTTGATTCAGAATAATTTCGCATTCCTGAAGATTTTGATAAAAGATGGATGGGTAAATCATGATACAGGAAAAAAATCAGAACCAAGAATGCAATTCGTTGAGATACGACAGTTGCAGGACATACTGGAAGCCTTTGCAAAAAAATTGGTAGTATTGTTAAACATACAAGATTTACAAACAGAATTTATTCACAAGTTAAGCCATTTATTTAATCAAAATAAAGGAGATAATTCGGTGACTTTTGAAATCATGGAATTAGAAAAAATAAAACGTTTGGTCGAGGTAGAAACGACTAATGAATTTGAAGAAACTGAAGACGCCGTTTTTGTTGATGAAGAAAGTGAAAACGAAGATGTTGAAGCTATATCAGAAACTAAAATGCAGGAAGTCAAAGAGGTTGAAGAAATCAAGGTGGTTACGAAATTAACGATGCCAAGCCGAAGATTAAAAATCAAAATATCTGCAGAGTTACTGCAGGAATTAGAAAAAATGCAGGTTAATTTTAAATTGAATTAAATTTTAACAGTTAAATTTTAAAAGAATGCATTTTTATAATGTTAAAATTATGCATGCATAATACTTTTTTAGTAATATTGCTCGAAATTACAACGTTTTCGTTGAAAGTGTAACAAAACAAACTAGAAGAATATGTTAAAATGCTCTAAGTTTGTATAAAAACAATTAAAATCAGAATTATGAAAAAGAACCTATTTTTATTAGGATTATTGGTTTGCTCTTTGGCTACAATGGCGCAAACTGAAAAAGCAGACAAACCGGAAAGCTGGTATTTTAAATTAGGTGGATCTTATTTTAATCAAACTGCTTCGACAGAATTTCCAACCGTTGGAGGTAATGCAGCTTTAGATAGAACATATGTAGGAGGAAAATTAGTTTCTGAAAAAAGTGTAACAGGTTCTTTCGGACAAGGTTTTAGAACAGGTATCACTGCAGGATATCGCTTTTCAACACGTATTGGAGTTGAATTAGGTGTTAATTATTACACTAGTAATGATAAGAAAATGGCTCAAACAACATCTGATATACCTATCACACCAACAGGAGTATATAGTTTCAAATCAGTAGGTCAAATCACTGCGTTTGATGTAGCACCTGCAATTGTAATGTTTTTAGGAGAATCTAAAGGTTTTGAACCATATACTAAAGTTGGAATTTTAGTGCCTATTCATGGAGATCTAGAAATTACTTCTGATGCATATGCACCAATTGCTTTTACTCCTCAAGGAGCTCCGGCTGCTTTTGGATATGTTCACAGTGTTGATAAAGTAAAACCAAATCCAACATTAGGATTTACTGCTGCTTTAGGTACAACTTACAAACTTACTACACATCTTTCAGCTTTTGCGGAGTTAGAATATCGTAACTTTACAGTACATGGTGACACAAAAGAAACAACTGAATTTACAGTAAATGGACAAGATGCTTTAGCAACCAGAACTACGGCTCAAATTCATACAAACTATCAAGATCACTTAGATGTTAATTCTAATAATGCTTTGTTTAATCCAAACACAGCTACTCCTGATCAAAGAGACACTACAAGACCTAATGATGCAATGGACGAATTAAGTTCGTATGTTGGAATTTCAGGTCTAGGTTTGACTTTAGGTATTAAATACAGCCTATAATACTAAAGAATTTATAGTTTATAAAAAAGAGGATATTCGTTAGAATATCCTCTTTTTTTGTTTTTGTGTCATTTCGACGGAGGAGAAATCACATAACGCTGATTATACCGGCGAATATTATTCTATTTCGAATTCCTAAATTCCTTCAAAACTTCATCGATAACCCAGGTTGTTCTTGCGCCAGAAGTTCCTTTTGATGGAGAAAATCCTTCATTACCTAAAAGTTCTGCAACTACAGTTTCGATAAAAGGCTGTTGAATATGAAGCGGGTTTTCAATCGTAATACTTTCTTTTTCTCCGTTTGTATATTGAATATGAATTGGATCATTTCCGAAAGTTGAAAAGGAAATTTTACCTTTATCGCCTACAATTTCAGTATTGTCATAACGTTCAAAACTGGCAAAATTCCATAAACCAGTTCCGTGAATTCCATTCTCAAATAGAAATGACATCGAAACCGAATCTTCGGCAGGATAAGCCAAAAGCTGTGAACTTGCATGCCCACGAACCGATTTAATCGGACCAAAAACAAAATCAAGAAAATCTAAAGTATGGCAAGTCAAATCAACAAAGATTCCGCCGCCAGAAATGTGCGGCAAAACTGTCCAGGGTAAATTAATATCGTCATCATAGCGTTCTTCAAACGGATGATATAAAACACAATTTACATGCCTGATTTTACCTAATTTATTTTGATCTATTATCTCTTTTATTTTTAAGAATCTGGGTAAACTTCTTCTATAATAAGCAACAAATAACGGAACATTATGTTCTTTGCAAACGCTGATCATCTCGTTGCATTCTTCAAATGTCAAAGCCATTGGTTTTTCTACGTAAACCGGTTTCCCTGCTTTGGCGCACAAAATAGTATATTCTTTATGAGAAGACGGAGGCGTAGCAATATAAACCGCATCAACTTCCGGATCGTTAATTAAATCAACTGCGTTCGAATACCATTTCGGAACGTTATGGCGTTTGGCGTAATCTTCGGCAAGTGCAGCGTCTCTTCGCATTACGGCAACTAAAGCTGAGTTTGGAGCCTTTTGAAAAGCCGGACCGCTTTTAACTTCAGTTACATTTCCACAGCCTATAATTCCCCATTTTACAATTTTCATTTTTCTGGTTTTTTAGTTCTTTCAAATTTAAAAAAAGGTTTGCCACGAATTGCACTAATTTCCACGAATTATTTTTTCACGCAGATTTAAAAAGGTTTGAGCAGATGGGCACAGATTTTTTATTGATTAAATCAGCTTACAGATTAGTAAAAAAAGTTGCCACGAATTGCACTAATTTCCACGAATTATTTTCACGCAGATTTTAAAAGATTTGAGCAGATGGGGACAGATTTTTTATTGATTAAATCGGCTTACAGATTAGTAAAAAAGTTTGCCACGAATTGCACTAATTTCTACGAATTATTTCCACGCAGATTTAAAAAAATTTGAGCAGATGGGCAAAGATTTTTTACTAATTAAATCGGCTTAGATCTGCGTGAAATACAAAATAAAGCCACAAATCCAAAAAAAATAATTTGCGGATTTGTGGCTAAAAATGAAGAGTTAAAAATTTTACTTTTTTGGTAATTCTTTAAATCCCATATTGTAAAGCGTGAATGCCTGAATGTCTACATTTTCCTGAATTGTTGCCGCAACAGATTTTCCTGCTCCGTGACCTGCTTTTACATCAATACGAATCAAAACCGGATTATCTCCCGTTTGTTTGTCTTGCAGTTCAGCAGCAAATTTAAAACTATGCGCAGGAACTACACGATCATCATGATCTCCAGTAGTTACCATTGTTGCAGGATAGTGAACTCCTTTTTTTACGTTTTGAACAGGAGAATATCCTTTAAGGTATTCAAACATTTCCTTGTTGTCCTGTGCAGTTCCATAATCATAAGCCCAACCAGCGCCGGCTGTAAAAGTGTGATAACGTAACATGTCCATAACGCCAACGGCAGGTAATGCTACTTTCATTAAATCAGGACGTTGCGTCATTGTTGCTCCAACCAATAAACCTCCATTAGAACCTCCGCGAATTGCTAAGAAATCAGATGAAGTATATTTTTGAGCGATTAAATATTCCGCGGCAGCGATAAAATCATCAAACACATTTTGTTTATGCAATTTAGTTCCTGCATCGTGCCATTTTTTTCCATACTCACCGCCGCCTCTTAAATTGGCAACAGCATACACGCCGCCATTTTCCATCCAAACGGCATTCGAAATACTAAAAGCAGGCGTTAAACTAATATTGAAACCACCGTAACCGTAAAGAATGGTTGGGTTTTTACTGTTTAATTTTATTCCTTTTTTATAAGTGATAATCATCGGAATTTTTGTTCCGTCTTTTGAAGTATAGAAAACTTGTTTAGATTCGTAATCTTCACTTTTAAAATCCACTTTAGGTTTTTGATATACTTCTGATTTGCCTGATTTAGGATCAAAAGAAAAAATACTTCCGGGAGTTGTATAATTGGTAAAGCTGTAATATAATGCTTTTTCATGCTTTTTTCCTCCAAATCCGCCTGCAGTTCCTACGGCAGGAAGTTTGATTTCACGAACCAGTTTCCCGCTATAATCATATTGTAATACCAGTGAAACAGCATCTTTAGTGTAATTGGCAAAAAAATATCCGCCACCGGTTGAAGGCGACAAAACATTTTCAGTTTCTTTGATAAAATCTTTCCAGTTTTCAGGTTTCGGATTGCTAAAATCTACTGAAACAACACGTTTGTTTGGCGCATTAAGATCGGTTTCGATAAACAATTTAGTTCCTTCGTTTTCTATAATAGAATTGTCGCTGTTAAAATTATCTACAATGGGAATAATGGCACTGTTTGGAATTGTTAAGTCTTTAATGTAAAGCTCATTTCCGTAAGTAGAATTGGCTGCTGTAATGACTAAATAATGATTGTCTTCGGTAACGTAACCTCCAATATATCTTCTTTTTTGATCGGCACCAAAAATCACTTTATCTTCTTTTTGAGAAGTTCCCAACTTGTGGAAATACAATTTATGCTGGTCTGTTTTCGCAGATAATTCGCTTCCTTTTGGTTTGTCATAACTGGAATAATAAAAACCTTCATTTCCTAACCATGAAACCCCGCTAAATTTTACATCGACTAAAGTGTCTTCAACAATTTTTTTTGATAAAGCATCAATGATAATTACTTTTCTCCAGTCGCTTCCGCCTTCAGAAATAGAATAGGCTGCTTTGTTTCCATCTTTAGAAAAATCTAAACCGCCAAGCGAAGTTGTTCCATCTTTGGAAAAAGTATTCGGATCCAGAAAAACTTCTTCTTTACCATTTTCATCTTTTCTGTAAATAACAGATTGATTTTGAAGTCCGTTATTTTTAGAATAATAAGTAAATTTCCCTTCAATTGAAGGAGCTCCTATTTTTTCATAATTCCAAAGTTTTTCCATTCGCGTTTTAAGTGCTGAACGAAACGGAATTTTATCTAAATAACCATAAGTAACTTCATTTTCTGCTTTTACCCAGGCACCGGTTTCGGCCGATTTATCATCTTCAAGCCAACGATACGGATCGCTTACTTTAGTGTCAAAATAAAGATCAACGGTTTCGCCTTTTTTAGTTTCGGGATATTTAATATTTTGTCCAAATGAAATTCCTGCAGTAGTTATTGCCATTATAAGAATTGTTTTTTTCATAGTTTAAGTTTGTCGGTTGTAACAAAAATAGCACTTTTCGTGGAATAAAATTTAACCGCAAAGTGCGCAAAGATTTTATCTCACAAGTATCTTTAGAAAACACAAAGTTTGCAAAGCTTTGTATTGATCCTAACTTTGTGAACTTTGCGTTTTTAAAAACAAGTATGTGTAAAAAACTTTGCGTTCTTTGCGGTTAAATTAAAAATTTATAAGTTGAAATTCACACCCAGAACAATATTTCTTCCAATGTTCGGAATACCATCTGTTTTTAATCTTGAAAGATGCGCGATGTAACTTTTATCTAATAAATTGTTTCCGTTCAGGTTTACATCAAAAGCTGTTTTTCCTAATTTTACAGTTCCTCCTAAACCTAAATTTACCAAAGTATATCCTTTAGAAGCCGTTTCGAAACCACTTACATTATCCTGATCAAAAGTCGAAGAAACGTTTAAAGTTGCATAACCTTCCTCTAACCAGTTTTTGATTTTAAATTCAGTTCTAATCGTATTATTCCAGTTATTGGCAGGAATTAAAGGCAAATAATCATTGTTGTCTTTTTTACCCGTTACAGTTTCAAAACTCGTTTCAAAATGCAGCCAGTCTAAAGGATGCGGATGAAAATGCAATCCAACTTCGCCACCATATAATTTTGCATTATCCTGAATATAAGCAAAAACATCATTATCATCTCGGGTTTCTCCAGTAGGTGATGTATAGATATAATTGTTGATATGGTTGTAAAATCCGTTTACGAAAAACTCAAAATGCGAATTTTTGTATTCTAAATTCAAATCAGTCTGAACGTTTTGCTCCGTTTTCAAATCAGCATTTCCAATTTCATATCTATTAGTTCCTTCATGAACTCCGTTTGAAGTTAATTCGGCTAAATTTGGCGCTCTAAAACCAGTTGCTACATTCAATCGAAGCGTTAACGGTTCTGCGAGTTTCGTTTTGTATCCCAAAGAAGCATTAAAACTATCGAATGATTTGTCTAAAGCCTGAAAATATCCTTCTTCACCTTCAATTCCGTGTGCTTCAGAGGTAATGTTTCTGTTGTCGAAACGTAATCCGGCTTGTAAAACGCTATTTCCCCATTCGTAATTTCCGGTTCCAAAAACGCCAAAATCATTTGTTTTTGCATCCGGAATTAAATATTCTTCACCAAAATTAGTATTGGTTTGGTGCATTCCCTGAACACCTAAAATGGTTTCAATTTTGCCTAATTTCGGAAAATGATATTTTACATTGTAGTTTAAAGTGTTCAGTTTCATGCGAAGAGAAGCAGTGTTGCTGTCTTCAAATTCACTTCTGTCATTGGCGATATAACCCAAATCAACGTCTAATTTTGAATTTTCAAAGAAGATAACATTGTTTAAACTCAATAAATGATTGAAAATTCCCTGTCTCGGAAATTGAGTGTCTTTGCTTGAAGATTGCTCGCCAATTCCGTCTTCCGGAATTCCTAAGTCTAATTTATTGTAATTGTATCGTAAAACACTTGAGAAAGTCGAGTTGCTGTAGCCAATTCCGGTTTTAAAATCGGTTTCGTTATAACGTGTGTTCGTTACGCGATCGCCGTTATCGCCAATTTTGTAATCAGAATGAGTGTTGAAACTTCCGCGAGCCAGAAACTTCCAATTATCTGTAGACGTTTTTAATCCAATTGATGAATTGCTTCCTTGTGTATTCGTGAAATATTTTTGACTAAAATTTGCTTTAAAAGTATTCGCATCAGCAAACTTTTCAGGATTAAAATATAAAACACCGCCCAAAGCATCAGAGCCGTATAATAATGAAGCCGGTCCTTTAATTACTTCAACACTTTCGATTCCGGCATCGTTTAAGCCTAAACCATGTTCGTCTCCAAATTGTTGATTTTCGATACGAACACCTTGCGAATAAACCAAAACACGATTTCCGCTAAGTCCGCGAATTACTGGTTTCCCGATAGAAGTTCCTGTCGAAATTTGCGAAACTCCGGGAATAGTCGCCAAACCTTCAATCAATGTTGAAGTTCCTTTTTGCTGCAACGTTTTGATGCTTTCATGTTCGACTTTCATTACGTTTTGCGATTGTAATTTGTTGAAAGGAGTTGAAACGACAACTTCATCCATTTCAAAAATAGATTCCGAAAGAACAACATCTAAAGTGTTTTCTTTTAATAATTTAGCGATAGTTTTGTTTTGTGTAGTAAAACCGACAAAAGCAAAAGCAAGGCGTAAACTTCCGTTAGGAAGATTTTTAAATTCGTATTTTCCGTTCTCGTCAGTTGTGGTTCCTTTATGTAATTCAGGAGCATAAACAGAAACGCCTGGCAAGGGGTTATTTTCAAGATTTGTAACGATTCCTGAAACAGAATTTTGAGCAGAAAGTAGGCCCGAAAACCCTAAAATAAGGGCAATTATAATTTTTTTCATTTGAAAATGATGCTATAGTTAATTGAATTTTTTCTCTTTTTAGATGAAAAAAATAAAATAACAGTAAAGCTTTCCAATCCTGAAACAATTGCAAGACTGGGAAACCCAAAGTTTTTTTTCGATAAAAGAGTTTGATTTTTATTTCGAATATTTCGAAATCTAAGAAACTAGAGCTGTGGGCGGACCACGTAATAAATAAGCGCTTTCTGAAGCCGAAAATATTTTTTCTGAAAGCGTAAAGAAATAAGGAATGTCCTGATTGAAAGTATGAAATTGAAAAGCAAATTCCTGAGGAACTATATAACTTGCAAAAGTAAAATGACATACATAACAAAGATCGTAATTATGATGCTCGTGTGTTATTTCGCCACTCGGATCACTATAATTGTGATGGCATTGTTTTTCTGAAAGCTGCTTAACAATATGCTCATAACTGTGTATCGACTGAAACAATATTGAGAACAATACTGTTAGAGCCAAAGAAACACTTAATATGAGTTGTCTTTTTTTCATGCAGGACAAAGGTATAAAAGAGCAATGAATAATCGATTTGTTTTTTTGATTCTATTGCATTTTTATTAAAAATTCTTCAGGAATAGATTGTATTCTTTATGAAAAAGAGCATAATTAATCCTATCTTGAACTATCATTATATTATATTTGTAAGTGAAATAAATCAACTCTAAAAAACGTTTACTTGAAAACCTCCTTAAAACCAAAATACAATATGCGAATCCTTTTTAGTTGTTTATTTTTAGTTTCTTTTTTTAATGTTTTTTCTCAGGAAGAAGAAAAACCAAAAATAGAACCTGTTATAAAAATCGATTCTTTGTATCGTGAAGATCAGTTTTATTTTTCGGTTACCTACAATCTCTTGTCCCAGATTCCGCAAGGGCTTAGACAGGATAAGTTTTCTGCCGGACTTTCTGCCGGATTTCTTCGTGATATGCCTATCAATAAAAAAAGAACTATGGCTATTGCTGCGGGTTTAGGATTAAGTTATCAGAACTTTTTTCAGAACCTGACGATTTCTAAAGATGGAAGTGGTGCATTGGTTTATAATGTAAATGACTATAATGAAATTGTATCTAATAAATACCGACAATATTTAGTAGATCTTCCTATTGAGTTTCGATGGAGAAATTCTACTTATGAAAGTACTAAGTTTTGGAGAATTTATGCCGGAATTAAATTAAGCTATGCTTTCTCGACCAAATCTACTTTAGATGACGGAGAAACTACGTATAAAGTCGTAAACAATTCTGATATTAATAAATTTCAATATGGTCCTTATATATCAGCAGGGTATAATACCTGGAACGTTTATATGTATTACGGCTTAAACCCTTTGTTTAATAATGTAAGAACCCTTTCAGGATCAGATTTGGAGGTAAAAACAATGAATATTGGTTTGATTTTCTATATTCTATAACCACAAATATAAGAAGAGCAATTGCGGAAATATTCCGATAAATGTGCCAATTAGCAATTCGTTGTTAGAGTGCGCTTCCATGACCAAACGAGACGACGCTACAATGCCAGTTAATAATATTAAAAGCGCAGCCCAATATGGATTTTGCATTTGTAAATGAATATTCAATCCGATTACAAAAATCGCAAGCGAACTAATAGCCAGCATATGCAGACTTGCTTTTATTTGAAAAAGCGAACAAACTAAAGCTAAAATTGTACTGAACAAAGCTCCCAGAAAAAAGAAATGAAGTTCAGGATAACGCGCTATAACAATGCTTCTTTTTACCAACAATATATATAGAAAACATTGTAAAATAAGTGGGATTTTGCGCTGCGAAGTTTCATGAATCATAACTGATTTTACATGTCCCGTTGAACGAAGCAACAAAAAAAACAATATTGGCACTATAACTGTAATGATCAGAATTTGAAACAAAACATAATATTTTTCCTGAGTTGTAAAAATATCCCCCTTACAAAACAAATAAAATAAAGTAGCATACATCGAGATAAAAATCGGATGCAAAATATAGGAGAAGACAGGAAGGATTTTTTTCAAAATGAGGAAAATTTTGTGGTCTTCAACAAATATAATAATTTTTTTTGCCACGAATTTCACAAATTTTCACTAAATTATTTTTAATTTTTTGCCACAGATTACAATTAATTTCATTGGATTTTTAATCTCTGGCTTATTTTTAAATCGCTTAATGGTTTCACGCAGATTCAAGCAGATATAAGCCGATTTGATTAGTAAAAAATCTGTGCACATCTGCTCAAATCTTTTTAAATCTTCGTGAAAATAATTGGCGAATTTGTGGTTAACTTTTTAAGCAGTTTAATATAAATAATTCCTGAAAATTTGTGAAATTCGTGGCAAACCTTTTTTTAAATTTGACAAAAGAAATTCCCTAAATGAGCATAAACTTAAAAAGCCTAATTTCAGTTCTCGACGCCAAATTTATTGGTCAGGAAACGGATATTTTTATCGATCATATTTCTATAGACAGCCGTTCGTTGCAAAACGGTTTTCAAACTTTATTTTTTGCTTTATCAGGTATAAATAATGATGCCCATTTGTACATTCCGGAACTTATAGAAAAAGGCGTTCAGAATTTTGTCGTGCAATATATACCGGATAATTATGAAGGAAAAGCCAATTTTCTGGTTGTAAATGATTCATTAAAGGCTTTGCAGGAATTTGCAGGTTATTATCGTGATCTTTTTAATTTTCCTATTATCGGATTGACCGGAAGTAATGGCAAAACGATTGTAAAAGAATGGCTCAACTTTTTACTGAGTCCGGATTATAATATTATCAGAAGCCCGAAAAGTTACAACTCCCAGGTTGGTGTTCCTTTGTCTGTAATTGCCATTAATGAAAAACATAATTTGGGTATTTTCGAAGCCGGAATTTCTACGGTGAATGAAATGGTCAATCTCGAAAAAATCATCAAGCCAAATATTGGAGTTCTAACCAATATTGGTTCTGCACACGACGAAGGTTTTGAAAATTTAGAACAAAAAATCAAAGAGAAATTACAGCTTTTCAAAAAATCAAAAATAGTCATTTATCAAAAAAATGAACTTGTTGATCAATGTTTAGTTGATTTTTCTAAAGAGAATTTTCTAAGTGAACGAAAACTTTTTTCCTGGAGTTTTTCAGATCAATCAGCAGATGTTTTTGTTTTAAAGAAAGAAACTAAAGACGACATAACGGTTATTAAATATGAATATAAAAACGAGATTTTTAATTTGGAAATTCCGTTCCAGGATTCAGCTTCTATAGAAAATGCAATTTCCTGTTTGTTGGTTTTGCTTTATTATCAATATAATTCCGCAACAATTCAAAACCGTATGCAAATGCTGTATCCGGTAGAAATGCGTTTGGAAGTTAAAAACGGAATCAACAATTGCAGTATTATTGATGATAGTTACAGTTCTGATTTTCAGTCGCTAAAAATTGCTTTAGACTTTCTGGAAAGCCAAAAAAAGAATGCCTCTAAAACGGTTATTTTATCCGATATTTTTCAAAGCGGATTTTCAAACGAAGAACTATATTCTAAAGTAGCGCAACTAATTTTAGATAACAAAATAAACCGAGTTATAGGAATCGGGACAACTATTTCTTCTTTTAAGGACAAATTCCCGAAAAGCATTATGTTTCAAAATACGGCAGAATTTACAGCCAATTTTGAAAGTTTAAACTTCGCAAACGAAACTATTTTAATAAAAGGAGCAAGATCATTTCAGTTTGAAGAAATCGTGACTTTGCTCGAAGAAAAAACGCATGAAACGATTCTCGAAATCAACTTAAATTCGATAAGTCATAACCTGAATTTCTTTAAATCAAAACTAGCCAGCGATGTAAAAATGATGGTAATGGTAAAAGCATTTGGTTACGGAAACGGTGGTTTGGAAATTGCAAAATTACTCGAACACCATAAAGTTGATTATTTAGGTGTGGCTTTCGCTGATGAAGGAATTTCACTTAAAAATGGCGGAATCAAATTGCCAATTATGGTTTTGAATCCGGAATCGACGAGTTTTGCCTCGATTATTCAATATCAGTTAGAACCCGAAATTTACAGTATAAAAGGCTTAAATGCTTTTTTGAAAATTGCTCGAGAAAAGAATTTAAAAGATTTTCCTATTCATATAAAGTTAGATACAGGAATGCACCGATTGGGTTTTGAAGCCAATACAATTGATGAATTAATTGCTACTTTGAAAGGCAATTCAACCGTTCGTATTCAGAGTGTTTTATCGCATTTGGCCACAAGCGACGATATGAACCATTATGATTTTGTGATTTCTCAGATCAATTTATTCGAGAAATTATCATCAAAATTAATGACAGAATTAAAAGTAAATCCAATTCGACATATTTTGAACACCTCCGGAATTAGTAATTTTCCTTCGGCTCAATTTAATATGGTCCGATTAGGAATCGGATTGTACGGAGTTTCGAATGATGCATCAGAACAAAAATATCTGGAAAATGTGGGCACTTTAAAATCGATTATTTCTCAGGTTCGCACCATTCCCGCAGGCGACAGCGTGGGTTACGGCCGCCGTTTTATGGCTGAAAAAGAAACTAGAATCGCCACAATCCCGATTGGTTATGCTGATGGAATTTCGAGATTATGGGGAAATGGAATAGGGTATGTTATGATCAAAAACCAGAAAGCACCAATTACGGGAAGTATTTGTATGGATATGTTGATGGTTGATGTGAGCAAAATTGATTGTAAAGAAGGCGATTCAGTAATTATTTTTGGAGAAAATCCAACCGTTACTGAAATTGCAAATGCTTTAAAAACAATTCCGTATGAAATTCTGGCAGGTATTTCACAACGTGTCAAAAGGGTATTTTTTAGATAATTTGCAGGAATTTTCCCGAAAATTATGTATTTTCGGCATTCAATTAATTTTAAACTAAATAAGAATTATGGGATTTGTATCAGAATTTAAAGAATTTGCAACGAAAGGCAACGTAATAGATTTGGCTGTCGGTGTAATTATTGGAGCTGCTTTTAATAAAATTGTAAGCTCATTAATTGATGATGTAATTACGCCATTAATACTAAAACCGGCATTAGATGCAGCGCATTTATCAACAATTGAAGAACTGACGGCTTTTGGCGGAGTTAAATACGGTGTGTTTCTTTCGGCAGTAATTAACTTTGTAATTGTGGCTTTTGTATTATTCCTAATCATAAAAGGATTAAACAACCTTAAAAAGAAAGATGTTCCGCCACCTGCACCAACCGGACCAACGCAGGAAGAACTTCTTATTCAGATTAGAGATCTGTTAAAAAATAAACAATAATATATTATACCGCTACACTAAGTCTAACTTAACCGCTTCTTAATTGAGGCGGTTTTTTTGGTTTTTGTTTGTTTTGTAACATTTTGTTATTTTTTGTGAATCGCGTTGTTTTGACTTTTATTATGTATACTTTTGCAGAGTAATTTAGATTAATTCATACTAAAAATATAAAAATGAGAATAGCGGTTGTAGGTGCCACTGGTATGGTTGGCGAGATAATGCTTAAAGTTTTAGCGGAAAGAAATTTCCCTGTAACAGAATTAATTCCTGTTGCATCTGAAAAATCAATAGGAAAAGAAATCGAATTTAAAGGTACTAAATATAAGGTTGTAGGATTACAAACAGCAGTTGATTTGAAAGCTGATATTGCAGTTTTTTCTGCCGGAGGAGATACATCATTAGAATGGGCACCAAAATTTGCTGCAGCCGGAACAACAGTTATTGATAACTCTTCTGCCTGGAGAATGGACCCAACTAAGAAATTAATAGTTCCTGAAATCAATGCTTCAATATTAACAAGAGAAGATAAAATTATTGCAAATCCAAACTGCTCTACTATTCAAATGGTATTGGCTTTGGCGCCTTTGCATGCAAAATACAACATTAGAAGAATTATTGTTTCTACTTACCAATCAATCACCGGAACGGGTGTAAAAGCGGTTAGACAGTTAGAAAACGAATATGCAGGAATTCAGGGAGAAATGGCTTATAAATATCCAATTCACAGAAATGCGATTCCACATTGTGATAGTTTTGAAGACAACGGATACACTAAAGAAGAAATGAAATTGGTTCGTGAAACTCAAAAAATTCTTGGTGATAATACCATCAGAGTTACGGCTACGGCAGTTCGTGTTCCGGTTGTGGGCGGACATAGCGAAGCAGTAAATGTTGAGTTTACAAACGATTTTGATGTACATGAAGTTCGTGAAATTTTACACAATACTGATGGAGTAGTAGTTCAGGATAATTTAGACACTTTTACCTACCCAATGCCATTATATGCAGAAGGTAAAAATGATGTTTTTGTTGGAAGAATTCGTCGTGATGAAAGCCAGGAAAACACTTTAAACATGTGGATAGTTGCTGATAACTTAAGAAAAGGTGCTGCTACAAACACGATTCAAATTGCTGAATATTTAATTGCAGCAGGTTTGGTATAATTAGAGGTTAAATAAAATTGTTATAAAGAAAGCCGTAATTACAGCAATGTGATTACGGTTTTTTTGATTGTAAAAAGAAATGTAAATTGTATTTTGCATTAACATAAAATCAAATTTGTCAAAGAAGAGTAAAAATTAAAATTATGAGAAAAGAAACAAGTCATTTTTGGTTTGGGAATTTTAAGACCGAAAATGAATATTTTAATTTTGTAGGCGAAAGTGAAGATTATTATCTAGATGATGATGACGATGATGAAAAATACATTTCAGAATTTGCAAAATCACAAGGAAAATATTTTTTAGATCATGATTTTATGGAAAGTGGATTTGCAGTTGAAGAGATTTCATTTGAAGAAAAATTCAAAATCTATTCCTATTCGTCCCAATGGATTAAAATAGCCAAAGAAAGGCTGGAAAATTTGAACTATGATTTATCTCAAATTAATACGGTTGTTTTTATAACAAAAGAGTTGATTAAAAATCCGGTGTCAATTGATAATCTATTATACATTGGAGAAATCGAGTATGAAATCTAAAATAAATAAAAAAAGCGAGAACCTAAATTCTCGCTTTTTTGATATTTAATACTCGGGAGCCAGTTCTAACTCTAATCCTTCTAATTCTGTAGTAATTGGAATCTGACAGCCTAAACGACTGTTAGATTTAACATAAAACGCTTCCGAAAGCATAGCTTCTTCTTCATCTCCCATTTCAGGTAATGCAACATCATTAAGAACATAACACTGGCAAGAGGCACACATTGCCATTCCTCCACAGGTTCCTTCAACAGGAAGTTCGTATGCTTTGCATAACTCCATTATATTCATTGCCATATCAGTCGGAGCTTGTAACTCGTGTATAACTCCTTCTCGATCTTTAATCTTTATTAATACATCCATTTTAATTTTGGAATTTTCTTTTTAGGATTTTATAACGTGAAAAAATCCTTCTATTTATATTAGCTAGGTTTTATGCTAAATGCATATTCTTTATTGGTTTCTTCCTTTGGACGCATTTTTACGCCAAGAATATTTCCGTTTTTCTCTAGTATAATAACTACCGCTATTACAGAATAATAATCTCTGTCAGATTGAAAGATTAGTGTTCCTTCATAAGTTGAATTTACTACACCTTGTTTATCTGTAGTAACAGAAACTTTTCTAGGATGTGAAAACTCTGCTGCGCTATAAGTTGCTTTGTTTGCAAATTTAGCTTTTCCATCACAAAAGTCATATAAAAAATCGTAATTACCGATTCTTAAACTTCCTTCTTCTGCTGACGGAATAGTTGAAAAAACAATTTGTCCGGCATACTTAAAATCAGTCCATTCTTCAGACTCGTTTAGCCAAGCTTTGTCAACTACTAATGTTTGAGGACTTTGTTGCGCATAATTAGCTGAAACAAAGAATAATAAAAAAAATAGAGCGTAAAAATTCTTCATATAATTCGAATTAAGGGGTTACGTCACAAATTTAATTTAAAATTGTAACAATCCTATACGAAATCTCTTAAATCTTTAGAGACTTTTTTGTTAAAATCGCAAAAATAGATTAAATATTGATCATTATCCTTAATATTTCGAAATCAAAATGATTAAAGGTCAATTATTCTTGTTAATTCATCATATTGAATAACGAACAAAAAAGCTTGATTTATTACATTATATTAACCACAGTTTCTATTTGCGGCGCATATTTTTTTATCGTTGTTTCAACTCCTGCTTTCAAAGTCATTTGATTCACACTACAGCTAATGCACGCTCCTTCAAGACGAACTTTAACATGTTTATCTTCATCAATTGAAATAAGTGTAATGTCTCCTCCATCAGAATTTAAGAAAGGTCTGATTTCGTCAAGAGCCAATAATACGTTACTAGTTAATTCTTCTGTTGTCATAATTTAGATTGTTTGATTTTTAGACTGCTAGACTTAAAATTTCCGAACTATAAATAATCCGGAAATCTAAATGATCTAAAAATTTATTTTTTGCCTACTGCTGAACATCCTGCCATAGTTGTAATTTTAATGGCTTCTGTAGCAGGTAAACTATCGTTTCTGTTTACTGTTTCCTGTACAACGTTTCTAGTTATCTCTTCAAAAATAGTTTCTATTAAAGAAGCTGTTTGCAAAGCTGCAGGACGACCATAATCTCCTGCTTCACGAATAGATTGTACAATTGGTACTTCTCCTAAAAATGGAACGTTTAAATCTTCAGCAAGGTTTTTTGCACCTTCTTGTCCAAAGATATAATATTTATTGTCAGGTAATTCTTCTGGTGTAAAGTACGCCATATTTTCAATAATACCCAAAACAGGCACATTGATATTATCCTGCATAAACATGGCAACCCCTTTTTTAGCATCTGCAAGTGCTACAGCTTGTGGTGTGCTCACTACAACTGCACCGGTAATTGGTAATGATTGCATGATCGATAAATGAATGTCTCCCGTTCCCGGTGGTAAATCGATTAGCATAAAATCTAATTCTCCCCAATCAGCATCAAAAATCATTTGATTTAATGCTTTTGCAGCCATTGGACCTCTCCAGATTACTGCCTGACTCGGAGCTGTAAAAAATCCGATTGAAAGTATTTTTATTTCATAGCTTTCAACAGGTTTCATTTTCGATTTTCCATCAACAGTTATTGAAACTGGCTTTTCATGTTCAACATCAAACATAATTGGCATCGAAGGTCCGTAAATATCAGCATCAAGAACACCAACTGCGAATCCCATTTTTGCTAAAGTTACGGCTAAATTTGCTGTAACGGTAGATTTTCCAACTCCGCCTTTACCAGAAGCAACGGCGATTATATTTTTTATTCCGGGAATTGCACGACCTTTAATTTCGTTTTTCTCAGGAGTTTCTACTTTAATATTTACTTTAATTTTAGCTTCTGGTGATACTAATTCGTGAATTGTTTTTTTAATATCATCTTCGGCTCTCTTTTTTATGTGCATTGCCGGAGTATGCAATACTAAATCTACTACAACTTCATCGCCAAAAGTTATTACATTGGCAACAGCTCCACTTTCAACCATATTTTTTCCTTCTCCTGCTACTGTAATTGTTTCCAGAGCTTTAAGAATTTCTTTTCTGTCTAATTTCATTTTTAATGTCGTGTTTCAATTGATTGAAATTAATCTAAAAATTGTTTTTATTTAAACTGATTTCAGACTGCAAAGATAACAGATTATGTTCGGACTTTAACTTTTTTGGATTGGATTTGTTGATATAGAGATTAACGAAAATGATTGTGACAGGTGGACAGAGCTTCTTTATAACATGATTTTATTATTGAAAATAAAAATACCCGCCAAATTTTATAAATCTGGCGGGTATTCAAAAAAAATGGTCTACAAGCTTTTATTCGTATTTTAAATATTTCAAAATATCTATTTTGGTAACTTGATAAGCTTTGGCAGAAACAATTACTAAAGTCAAAATTAATAAAGACAGTAGGGCAATAGTAAACGGAACAACCGAAATTCCAATTCTAAAGGCGAAATTCTCCAGCCATTTTTGCAGCAAAAAATAAGCAGGAACAATTCCGATTCCGAAACCAATTAAGCAAAAAACGATATATTGTTTTGAAAGTTCTTTCAGTAAAACATCGGTTTCTGCGCCAAGCGTTTTTCTGATGGCGATTTCCTTCAATCTTCTTTCCATAGAAAAAGAAGCCAAAGCAAACAATCCAAAAACGGCAATGATAATTACGACCAGATTCAAAATAAAAAACAAATCTTTTTGTTTCACTTGTTCCTGATAGGTTTTAGCAAATCCTTTGTTTACAAATTCATAATCAAAAGGATAATCAGGATTTACATTTTTCTCCCAATACGTTTTTAGCTTATCCAAAGTTTCGGTTAAATTATTTGGAGAAACTTTTATATAAACATTGCTAAAGTTGTTCCATTCTAATGTTTGAAGATTAATGAAAACCATTGGAGGTACTTTATCTTGGAGTCCGGTAATATGAAAATCTTTTACAACGCCCACAATTTTAAATTTCATTTCTCCCTTCTCATTTCCCCAGCCAGAAGTTATTACGGTATTTATCGGATTTTTAAGTCCGAGAGTTTTGGCAAGAGTTTCATTTATAAGCCAATTGTCAATAGTGTCAGAAGCAAATTTAGGAGATAGGTCACGGCCTTCTACAATTTTAATTTTCATCATTTCCAGAAAACCAAAATCCATTTCGACATTTCTTGGCTGAACAAAAATTCCGTTGTGAGTAAATCCGGAACTCGAGCTGGTACTGTTACCAAAAGTTCCTGCAAAAGTAGAAACCTGCTGAACTCCCGATAATTTTTTGAGTTCTTGTTTCATTGCGAGAAACTTATTTGTTTTCTGTTTGTAATCAGGATAATTAAATGGAATTCTAATGATTTGATCACCGCTAAAACCAAGCTCTTTGTTCATCATATAATTTACCTGAGAGTTCACAATTAAAGCTCCGATGATAAAGAATGCTGCAATACCAAATTGAAAAATCAGCATCGAATTTCGAATCCAGATTCCGCTTTTGCTTCTGGAGAAATTACCTTTAAGAACCTTTAAAGTTTCAAAATTTGAGATATAAATGGCAGGGAAAATACCCGCAAGAACGATTACTAATCCAAAAATAAAAATGAGCTGCAGGTAAAATTCACCGCCATTCATAGTCAAATTTTTCTTTAAAAAGACATTGTAATAAGGTAATGAAAGCTCTACGATTGCTAAGGCAAACAAAATTGCAAGTATCACAATTATCGCAGTTTCAAATATAAATTGAGCAATAATTTGTTTTTTACTGGCGCCAACAATTTTACGGACACCTACTTCTTTAGCACGTTTTATGGCAGATGCTGTGGCTAAATTAATGTAATTAACAAGGGATAACAGCAAAATTAAAACTGATAAACCAACCATAATGTAAAGCAATTGCAAATTACCTTTTCCTTCAGGGAAATTGCTTCCGCTTGATTTTGTTCCGTGTAGTCGTGCCGTTTTCAGTTGATCTATAATTACGGTAGTCTGTCCATATTCTTTAACAAAATCTTTGACTGATTTACCACTTGATTTTGCTTCCTTTAAAGTTCGATTTACATAATCTACATTTTGCATTTTCTTCCAAACAGTAGCAGGATCAGCGTTTTTCTTCATTTTAACCATGAGGCCATAATTAAAATTTCCCCAACTGTCTGCATCCTGGTCACGCCTGATTCCTCCAAAAACAAAATTTGGTTCAATAGAAGAAGGCCTTGAAAGGCGATAAATAGATTTTACAACATAAGAATTGCTCTTAAATTCAACAGATTTTCCTATCGGGTCCTCATTTTTAAAGAGCAAATTTGCCTGATCTTCAGAAATAGCAACACTGTATTTTTCTTTTAATATGTTCTTTTTTGCTCCTTTTATTATTTCAAAAGGGAAAATATCAAAAAAACCGTTATCAGAAACTGTGATTTTTTTATCAAATAATTTCTTATTTTCAAATTTGACAACATCTTCATTGTACCAAATATTCATAAAAGAGATTTGTTCAATTTCAGGAATTGTAGCTTTGCAAGTTTCACCAAACGGAATAGAATTCGTAGCCCAAATGTCGCCAGTCATTCCTATTTGGTTAAGTACCTGATAAGAGTTTTCTTTTTCGGGATTCCATTGGTCATAAGAGTTTTCATTATTCCAATATAAAATGGCGAATATTACTCCTGCAACTCCAATGCTTAACCCTAAAACATTTAAAAACGAAAACAATTTGTTTTGCCTTAAATGATATATAAATATTTTAAACCAGTTAAAAATCATTTTGTAATTTTTTAGTTATTTGATTTGTTTTTGGTAAACCCAATTAAGGATTTAAATAATTGCCAATATTTTGCAAACGAATCCTATCAGAATTACAATTGCAGTTACAATAAATTTTATCATTTCGTTTTATTTGGCGTCCATGAAAACATCAACATTTCTCTGATTCAATCTTTCAGAAAATATTACACCATCTTTCATATGAATCGTTTTTTGAGAAAACGAAGCATCATAATCAGAGTGTGTTACCATCAAAATTGTGGCTCCTTTAGCATGCAAATCAGTTAAAAGTTCCATAACCTCATTACCATTTTTACTATCTAAGTTTCCCGTTGGTTCATCGGCTAAAATTATTTTAGGATCATTAACCAAAGCTCTTGCAACAGCAACCCTTTGTTGTTGTCCTCCCGAAAGCTGTTGTGGAAAATGTTTTAATCGATGTGAGATGTTTAATTTCTCAGCAATAGTTTCAATTTTTTGCTTTCTGTCCGATGCTTTTACGTTGTTGTAAAGCAAAGGCAATTCGATATTATCATAAACAGAAAGCTCATCGATCAAGTTGAAATTCTGAAAAATGAATCCGATATTTTCTTTACGAACCTTAGCTCTTCCTTTTTCTTTTAAGCCAATCATTTCCTGATCTAATAATTTATAACTTCCATCAGAAGCACTGTCTAAAAGACCAATAATATTCAATAAAGTCGATTTTCCACAACCAGAAGGTCCCATAATCGTTAAAAAATCACCTTTTTTTATTTCTAAAGAAACGCCACTTAGAGCAGATGTTTCTACTTCTTCGGTTCTAAAAACTTTGGTCAAATTTTGAATGGTTATCATATTTTTTAAGGTTTTAATTGTTGTTAATATTGTTTTTTGATTGATGATTGAAACTTTATGAATTATATTTTGTTGCTGTTTTTTGTGTCATTTCGACGGAGGAGAAATCACATCCAGAGAGCAACGAGCCGGAATTCCCTTATGTGATTTCTCCTTCGTCGAAATGACAAGATTGCGTTTTACTGTGAGTTTATCGATAACTCTTCAATATCCTTATAATCAGAATATGATGAGGTTATCACAGATTCTCCTTCTTTTAATCCTTCGAGAATTTCATAATACGAAGGATTTTCACGGCCTAATTTTATATTTCTTCTTTCCGCTTTATTTCCTTTTACTACAAAAATCCATTTCCCTGCGGTTTCCTGATTAAAACTTCCTTTAGAAACTACCAACGTTTTGTTTTTCTCCGATAAAATTAATTTCACGCCAAAACTAAGTCCGTCCTGCAAAGTGATATTTTCTTTTGATGTAAAAGCCAGTTCTACAATAAAATGACCACTTTTGACCTCCGGAATTACTTTGGTTACTAAAACTTCAAGTTCTTTTCCTTTAAATTCTACCTGGCCTTTTAAACCTTCTCTGATTTTTTCCAAATAAAATTCATCCACTTCAGCAATCAATTTATAACCTTGTTTCGAGTCAATTTTTCCGATGCTTTCTCCAGCCTGAAAAGTTTTTCCCAATACAGGTTCAAAAGATGTTAATCGGCCAGATTCCGGGGCAGTAATCAAAAAATTCTTTTTATTGTTTCTCAAAATATCCAAACTCATTTCCATTGTCTGAATCGAACGATTGATCTGCGAAATCTGAATTTGATTCGTTTGTTTTTCCTTTTGAATACTTTGCTGAATCGTTCTTTTTCGTTCTTCCTGAAAACGTAAACCTTCTTTAAAAGTATTCCAGTCATTTTTAGAAATCACCTCTTTAGCAAATAATTTCGAGTTCATGTCATACAATCTTTTAGCATCATTATAATCATGTTCGATCAAAACTAAATCTTTATTTAAGTTCAATTCCTGATTTCTAATGTTTAGTTTTCCAGTATTCAAATTGTTGATTTGTTCAATAATTGCCGTTTCCTGAGTCAGGTAATTCAGTTCTGTGTTCGGATTGTATAAACGTGCCAACGATTGCCCTTTGGTAACCATCGCGCCATTTTCTACAAAAATCTCTTTTACAGATCCTCCTTCTGTAACATTTACAAGCATTACGTTTAAAGGTTCAACTTTAGCCTGAAAAACTACAAAATCTTCAAAAAAAGCTTTTTCGATTTTTTGAACCGTTATTTCTTCCGCTTTTACATTTAAACTTCTTTTGGTGTTAAACGAAAAAAAGATGATGACAGCCAAAACTAAAAAAACTCCAATTACTATTGAGAGATACCTAAATTTTCTATTTTTACGAGGAATTACCTTGTCCATTTTTTTAATAATTTACTGATTACCAATAGGTAAATACTGTGCCATAAAATTTATTATTTGTAAAGCACTGATTTTAAAGAAGCTTTAAAAAACATTTAAAAAAAGGAGTGTTCGATAATGAACAGTTGACCGTTCGAAATCGGACAAAAATAAATAACATGCGAAAAAAACAAGCTCAAATATTGATTGTTGACGATCAGGAAGAAATTCTTTTTTCGGCAAAAATGATTCTTAAAAAACATTTTGAAACCATTTTTACAACAAATAGCCCCAAAAAGATTATTTCTATTTTGAATGAAAATGAAATAAATGTGGTTTTATTAGACATGAATTACCGAATTGGTTTTGAAGACGGACGCGAAGGAATTCACTGGCTCAAAGAAATTAAAACACTTTCGCCACAAACCGTTGTGATTTTAATGACCGCTTTTGGTAAAATTGATACAGCGGTTGAAGGCATAAAAATTGGCGCTTTTGATTATGTATTGAAACCGTGGCACAACGAAAAACTTCTTGAAACCATTGAAAAGGCTGTTGCCGAAAGTCGAAAAAACAGCAAAAAAAGCAAAGATGAAAAAACAGAAAAACGCTATTTTAGTGGCACTTCTGCTAAAATAAAACAAGCGTATTCTATTGCTGAAAAAGTGGCAAAAACCGATGCGAATGTTTTGATTTTAGGAGAAAATGGAACAGGGAAATATGTTTTCGCCGAATTTATTCACCAAAATTCAGCAAGAAAAAACGAACCTTTTGTTCACGTTGATTTGGGTTCTTTGAGTGATAATTTGTTTGAAAGTGAACTTTTTGGATATACCAAAGGCGCTTTTACAGATGCAAAAACAGATACACCGGGAAGATTTGAAACTGCCTCAAACGGCACTATTTTTCTCGATGAAATAGGTAATATTTCTTTGCATTTGCAAGCTAAATTATTGCATGTTTTGCAAACGAAAACGGTTACCCGTTTGGGAGAAAGCAAACCAAGACCTTTGAATGTTCGAATAATTTCGGCTACAAACAGCGATATTAAAGCTGAGGTAAAAAACAAAACCTTTCGCGAAGATTTATTGTATCGCATTAATACAATGGAAATTAATTTGCCTTCTTTGCGCGAACGAAAAGACGATATTGTTCCGATGGCGCATTTTATCTTAGATCAGATTGCCGAAAAATACAATCAGGAAAACTGGAGTTTTGAAGAAAACGTTGCGACTTATTTAGAAAAATATCCGTGGAAAGGAAACATCCGTGAAATGGAAAATAAGATAGAGCGCGCTTTAATATTAGCCGATAATAATACAATTTCTGTAAACGATTTGGATATTCTTGATTTTGAAGAAATTCAGGAAAACGATGACAATCCGTTATCTGAAATGGAAAAAAATGCCATCGAAAAAGCCTTGTTTAAACATCACGGAAACATCAGCAAAACTGCTGAAGAATTAGGTTTGTCAAGAGCGGCGCTTTATCGAAGAATTGAAAAATATGATTTGAAAAATACCTAAATAGCTTTACCACAGATTAGATAATTAAATGATTTTAAAAATTATTTCACGCAGATTTTGCAGATTTAAGCGGATTATAATTAAATTAAAAATCTTTTTAGATCTGCTTAAATCTGCAAAATCTGCGTGAAATTTAAGCTTCAGACAAAGTAAAAAAATCCATTTTTAATCCTTTAATCTGTGGCAGCAAAAAAATAAATAATGAAAAACTGGAAGTTCTATAACGCCTTATTTGTCAGAGTTTTGTTTGTAATGATGCTCTTTTTCTTTTGCATTTTTTTGATTTATAAGATGTTTTATTACAACGCACTTTTAGTTGGTTTTTTTGCCATTATCATGTTGGCAGAAATGTATTTTTATGTCAAAAACAGAGTGCTTTTTTACGACAGAACATTATTGTCAATCTTACAGAATGATTTTACGACTAATTTTCCCGAAGAGAATAAAAAAGATGGTTTCAAAAGTTTATACCTTTTATACGAAACACTAAAGGTGCAACAGCAAGAACAAACCTCAAAAGAAGTGGTGTATCAGTCAATTTTGAATAGTATTGATACAGGAACTTTAATATTGGAAAAAGAAAATGAAGAATGGAATATTTTTTTAATGAACGATTGTTTTTCAGACTTGTTTAAAGTTCCAAAAGTAACTCATTGGAAATACCTTAAAAATTACCTTCCATCACTTTGTAATGAAATTGAAAGCCTTGGTTTTATGGAATTAAAATCTGCTATTTCTATTAAAATTGAAGAACAGGATTTGCAGACTTTTATGCTGCAAACGTCGCTTACCAAAACCTATAATAAAGAATATTTCATTATTTTATTAGATAGTATTCAGCGTGTTATTGAGAAAAAAGAAAAGGAAGCCTGGATCAACTTGATGAAAATTATTTCGCATGAATTAATGAATTCGTTAACCCCAATTCGGGCGCTTTCGCAGAATTTATTGCAAATTGTTGATCAGGAAGAATTAGAAAAAGATGATTTTGAGGATATTAAAAGCAGTATTTCAACAATTATAAACAGAAGTGATCACTTACAGGTTTTTGTCGAAAATTACCGAAAACTGGCAATGCTGCCAACGCCAAACAAACAGATGACGCCTATAAATGCACTTTTTGATGATTGTCTCCGAATCATGAATCCGATTTTAAAATCGGAAAATATTCAATTAATCAATGAAATTAATAGTTCGCGTTCGATTTTGATTGACAAAAACCAAATGGAACAGGTGATTATCAATTTGATTACAAATAGTATTTATGCCTTAAAAGACAAAACCGAAAAGAAAATGTTTTTGTCGAGTTATACCGAGAATAACCGTTTTTTCATAACGATTTCAGACAACGGAAAAGGAATCGATCCTGAAATAAGAGATAAAGTATTTCTTCCGTTTTTTACCACCAGAAAAGATGGCGCCGGAATTGGTCTTACACTTTCTAAAAATATCATTGAAGCGCACGGTGGTTATTTAAGCTATCAAACCGATGAGGAAAAAACCGAGTTTGTGATTTGCCTGATTTGATTATTGAACCATATAAGTGATGTAAGTTCATTTAAAAATAATGCGTTTTAATTTTAAAACCTATGTTTCTATGTGTTTAAAATAAATACAGTTTCAGCTTAAAACTAAAATGAACTTATATCACTTATATGGTGAAATTTTTAAAGCTCAACTTCAGGTTTCCAAAAGTGTTTGTCGAAATCTACAATTTGATTATTTACTACTTTAATTCCTTCACTTTCTAAAAGCTGCTGCATTAAATTAGTTCCCTCAAAGTGAAATTTTCCCGTCAAAAGTCCTTTTTGGTTTACAACTCTGTGTGCTGGGATATCGTCCATGTTATGACAGGCATTCATCGCCCAGCCTACCATTCGTGCAGAACGCGCTGTGCCTAATGCTCTTGCAATTGCGCCATAAGAAGTTACTTTTCCGTACGGAATTTGTCTGGTGATCACATAAACTCTTTCAAAAAAATTCTCTTCAGCCATAGGTTGGTTTTTTTGCCACAGATTACAAGGATTAAAATGATTTCACTAATGAAATTTTCACGCAGATTTTGCAGATTTAAGCAGATCTAAAAAAGGATTTTTTGATTTAATTTGCCTAAATCTGCTCAAATCTGCAAAATCTGCGTGAAACAAATTTTAAAAATCATTTTATATTCTTAACCGAAATAGTAATTCAGTATATTAAAAAGCGTCACGATAGCAACTAAACCGGTAATGCTTCCAATAATTGTATTCATGTTGCGCATTAAGTAATCGGTTTTCTTTTCTATTCTTCCAAAGAAGGCAATATAACTGTATAAAACAGCAAAAGATCCTAAAACCGAACCCAAAACAAAAGTAAAAATAGCGTTGGTTTCAAACACAAAAAGATGATAAGAAGCCAAAGTAACACTAACCACAACATAATACGGAATAGGGAAGAAGTTCAATCCCGAAAGTAACATACCTAAAAAGAAGCGGCTTTTTTTACTGCTTTTTTTAATCTTCGATTTCTTTTTTGTTATCGGTTCTTTGGTAATAAACAAAAAGTAAATCGTTAAAATAGCAAAAATTACAAATCCAACTTCACGCAATAAGGTTACAACGTCTGGTCTGTTGTCGATTACATGCGCAAATAAAACCGCTGCATAAACCTGAAAAAAAATCACGACCACCGCGCCTATTACAAACCACATTGCATTCTTTTTTCCTTCTTTCAAATTTATTTTTGCTGCCGTCATGTTGATTAATCCGGGAGGAATAATTCCGATGAAAGCGGCAATAAAACCTGAAAGTAAAGGAGCAAGTAATGCCATTCAGTTGTTTGATGGGTTAGAAAAAGTGTTTTTGAAAATTAAATTAATCTTTAATTTTGAAGCGAATATACGTAATTGCCTTATTAATTTCTAAATATTGTTTTTCATAAAAAGTCTGAAAAGCAGTAACTTCTTCCGGACTTCCTTCATTTGTATATACATTATGGTTTGCATATAAAACTTCATGTCCTTCTCCGTGCAGCAAACCTAAAGTGTAACCGTGCATAAATTCGCTATCGGTTTTAAGGTTTACAACGCCGTCTTTTTTCAGGATTTTTTTATACAATTTTAAAAATTCAGAATTTGTCATTCTGTGTTTCGTTCTTTTGTATTTGATTTGCGGATCCGGAAAAGTAATCCAGATTTCGTCAACTTCATTTTCGTTAAAAATATGATCGATCAATTCGATTTGAGTTCGAATAAATGCCACATTATGAAGTCCGGTTTCAACAGCGGTTTTAGCACCTCTCCAAAAACGCGCACCTTTAATATCAATTCCGATAAAATTTTTGTTAGGATATCTTTCTGCCAGTCCGACAGAATATTCTCCTTTTCCACATCCTAATTCTAAAACTAATGGATTATCATTTTTAAAGAAATCAGCGTTCCATTTTCCTTTTAAAGGCATTAAATCACCTACAACTTCTTCTCTGGTTGGTTGAAAAACGTTTTGAAATGTTTCGTTTTCTCTGAATCTTTTTAGTTTATTTTTACTTCCCACTTTTACAAAAATTTTCAGCAAAATTAAGGAATATAAACGAATGAAAATAGCGCAATTCCGTTTAAAGTTTTTTGCAGCGAATTGCAGGAATTTTCACGAATTAATTTTGCCACAGATTATGGGGATTAATTTTTTTTTTTTTGAAAGATCAATTATCAAATTGAGTTTATATATAGTCCCTACGGGACAACTTCAAATTATGATATGTTTTTTACCAACATATAATCTCTCCGAGATATACTCCTTTAGGAGTTAAATATTGGTAGAAAAAATTGTAAATAGCGTTAGAAATGTCCCGTAGGGACTATATATGTTTAAATTTTCCGCCACCAATTGCGCAAATTTTCACGAATTAATTTAACCTAATTGCAGAAAAAAAATTAGCGAAAATTAGTGGAATTCGTGGCAAAAAATAATTCGTAGCAAAACAAAAATTAACCGTAATGTGGTTCTGTAATTGGTTTTAATTTTGGATCGAGTGTTTCGTCGTGTTGCGATAAGTCAAGTCCGATGTGTTCGTTTTCTTCAGAAACACGCAACGGAATAATGAATTTCGTTACTTTAAATAAGAAATAAGCTCCGAAGAAAGTAAATATCGAAACCAAAACCAACGCCATCATATGATGTGCAAATACGTTCCAGCCACCATGTAACAGACTTGCATTTTCGCCGTGAGCAAATATGGCAGTTAAAATCATTCCCATAATTCCGCCAACACCGTGACAGGCAAAAACATCAAGAGTATCATCAAATCTTTTTGAGAAACTGCAGTTTACAACCGAATTAGAAACCAAAGCTGTAATGAATCCGAAGAACATACTTTCCGGAACCGAAATATAACCTGCTGCCGGCGTGATTGCTACCAGACCAACGACAGCGCCAATACAAGCGCCTAATGCCGAAACTTTTCTTCCGTTCATTCTGTCAAAGAAAACCCAGGTTAACATGGCTGCAGCCGAAGATGTTGTCGTTGTTGCAAAAGCCATAGCGGCAGTTCCGTTAGCTGCAAGTGCAGATCCGGCGTTGAAACCGAACCAGCCAAACCATAACATTCCGGTTCCTAATAATACAAACGGAATATTGGTTGGAATATGATCGCTGTTTTTTCTTTTCCCTAAAACCAGAACGCCGGCCAAAGCCGCAAATCCTGAACTCATATGAACCACAGTTCCTCCGGCGAAATCTTTCACGCCAAAATAACTGCCTAAAACGCCTGTTGGATACCAAACGGAATGGCACAAAGGCGCATAAATGAAAATGGTAAACAAACTGATGAAAAGTAAATAGGATATAAATCGAACGCGTTCTGCAAAAGAACCCGTGATAATTGCAGGAGCGATAATAGCAAATTTCATTTGAAACAAAGCAAATAACATAAACGGAATCGTGCTGGCCAATTGTTTATGTGGCAAAACGCCCACATAATCCATAAAAGCAAAAGTAGTCGGATTTCCGAAGAAACTATAAAAATGATCTCCTGAACCAAAACCAACCGGATCTCCAAACGCTAAACTAAATCCGACTGTAACCCACAAAAGTGTTACAACGCCTAAACAAATGAAACTTTGTAACATGGTCGAAATAACATTTTTTTTGCCCACCATTCCGCCATAAAAAAATGACAATCCAGGTGTCATAATCAAAACGAGACAGCAAGAAGTTAACATCCAGGCAACATCGGCAGGAACAATATGGTCTATAGTGCCAAATTCAGATAAAACATAACTATTTTCAGTAACCGTTGGCCAAAATGCGCCCGTAATACAAACAATGCTTATTATAATAAAGGAAATGATCCAGCGTCTTTCTATTTTCATTTTCAAATACTTTAAAGAACCCTATTTTTTTTGGGGTCAAAGTTAAAAAAAAATAAAGATTTTGATTTTCAGTACCGTTAAAATAGAGGTGTGTGTTTGATTTTAGTCAATATTTTAGATTTATGTTGCTTTTTTTGAGAGTTTATTATTTTTGAGTTCCAAAAACAAGCCGTTATTGCTAAATATATTAAAATGAAATTAATACGTTGTTTCGTAAAGCGCCAGAAAAGTTAGGATTATAATAACAAAGGCCGAAATTGTTTATTTTTTCTTAAGCTTATTTATCAAAACATCTTCGATAGGTGCTTTTATTTTGATCACCGCATCAACTTCGTCATTCGGAACTGTCATTGATAAAACGTAATGTTGAATTTTCCATTCTTTACCAATTTTTACCAAAACGCCGGAACCGCGGCAGATTTTCATTTGCGTATTTAGTAATTCATCAAACCAGGCAATTTTTCCGCTTTTATCAAAAAAGATGTGACGTTCAAGAGCAGTGAAATTCCACGTTGTTCCTTTGTCGAAAAAAGGTTTTGCCCAAACTTTAAAATCAGCTTTTTTCCAGTTCTCTGTCGCGTCAGTTCCAATATAGATGGCGTCATCCGCAAGTGCATTAAAGTATGCGTCAAATTTTACATCGGCAGCAGCTTTGTGCCAGGCGTCAAGCGTTTGATTGATTTTTTCTTTTTCAGCATTTTGTGCATTGGCAAATGTTGCAACGAATAAAAGGAGTAGAATTGATTTTTTCATGATTGAGATTATTTGAGTTTAAAGGTAAGAATGATTTTTTAGACGTTAGAAAGTTTCACGCAGATTATTGTCAATAAATTAATCGCGCAAAGGCGCAAAGACGCGAAGTTTTTTTGCTGCAAATTATTTCACGCAGATTTCAAAAAGATTTAAGCAGATACACACAGCTGATTTTTGCAAGTGATTTTAATTAAAAAAATCTGCTTAAATCTGTAAAATCTGCGTGAAACAAAACCTTTGCAGCTTAACGTCTTTGCAAGAGATAATAAGTTAAAAACTTAATTATCTTACATCACTTATAGGGTTTATTACTATATTTGAGAGCTCTTAAAATCTACAAACATGAATCCGAAAATAGTTATCAGTTCGTTAGTTCTTACGTCATTGCTTTTTATTTCTTGTAAAAAAGAATTAGAACCTCAGGAAAACACACCAACTTCAGAATTGGTAAAACTAGGGTTGATGAAAGATACAACGAAAGTTAATTCTGTAGCTCAAACACAACAGCCTGCAACAAATCCAAATACCGTTTTAAGTTCAAATGCCGGATTAAATCCTGCACACGGACAACCCGGACATCGTTGCGATATTGCTGTTGGTGCGCCATTAAATTCGGCTCCAACGCAAGGACAAACGCAAACCGCGCAACCGGCACAAACGGTTCAGGTAAATGCGCCACAACAAAATGTGGTTACAACAACTACAACAGCCGCAGCGCCGGTAAAAGTAGGAAAGGGAATGAATCCGTCGCACGGGCAACCCGGACATAGATGTGATATTCCGGTAGGATCGCCTTTAAATTCACCTGTAGCGACTAAACAAACTGCTGCTGCACCACAAAGCGGAAGCACTTCTCAAAGTTTTACCGTAACTCCTCCGCCAGCAAATAATAATGTTCCTGCTTTATTAAGTACAGATACTCCAGCAGTTGTTGCCGAAGGAATGAATCCAGCACACGGAAAACCCGGACATCGTTGCGATATCGCCGTTGGAGCTCCGTTACCGAAATCGTAAGTACAAGGTACAGAGGTACAAAGTGACAAAGGTGCAGAGGTAAAGAAATACAAAATGACAAAGGTACAAAGATGCTAAGAAAACCTTAGAGCCTTTGTACCTTTGTTACTTTGAATCTTTAAGAAAAATTTAATGTGCTTTCATTTTTTCAAAAGTAGTCGTAAGCGATTTTTTTGCTTTTGCTAAAGCACCGCTAAATGCTTTTTCAATTGTATCGGCGTGTTCTGTTACGGTTAGCGGTTGTAAGTTGGCAATACGAACTTCAATCACGCATTTTTTATCATTTAAGCTAAATTTCTCTCCGTTTTCGTCTCCAAAATGCACTTCTACGCGTGTTATTTTTTCCTCAAAACGAACTAATCCTTTTTCTAATTCCTCAGAGAAATAAGTTGCTAATCTTTCGTGTCCTTCAATGTTTTTGTCTGTATTGATTTGAATCTTCATATCGGTTTGTATTTTAATGATTGTTTCTCAAAGCTATTTTTTTTAGATTGAAAAGACAAGTGAGTTAATAAAACATTATGAAAATTTGTGAGGAATTTAAAACAAAAGGCAACTATTTAAAAGGTCGTACTTTTGTTAAAAATTGTGTCTAAATGATATTCTAGAAATTCTTTTCGAGGTAAATATTTTTGAGCTACAATGATTTTTTGATTTTCAATTGAATTAAAATATTTATTAAAGAATTCAGTTTCTTTTTTCTTTTTAATTGATTCAGAAAATATTATTTCATGGTTTGTATTTATTCCTATTAATCCTTTATCGAAAGCTTTATCATAAAGTGCTGAAAAACAAATGCCATTTTCAGGATTTAATCGGTGTTCTTCGTTTTTGGACCAAGGGATTATATGGCTGGCTAACAAAAGTTCCGGAATGTCAATTCCTGTAATTGCACATTTATTATTATAATTAGATAAAATCATTTGTCTAAAAACAGATTGATTTACTCTTGTTTTTACTGCTCTAATAATGTCTTGTCCCTTTAAGTTTTTTATATCGAAAAGCAAATCTTCGTATTTCTTTTCAATTGATGTATTTTCTTTTTGAGCAAGAATTTGTTCGCTTAAAAACATCAATTCTTCCTGATTATGGAAAAATTCATCCCAAATGGGTTGAACTTGATTCATTCCATTTTTTAAACCACTAATGCCTCTATTAATATGAAATGGATCAATACTAGCAAAATTTCCTAATCTCATTACTATAGACGCTGGAGTTCTACCAATAAGATTAGCTAATTCAATTATTTTTGGATTACCTGAATGTGTTTTTCCAAATTCTATTTTTAAGTATAAATTAAAAGCTAAGATTAATTCTTCTTTTGTCCAGAGTCTTGGTGGTGGCATTATTTCTAATTTGGATATTAATATCAAATATAGATATAAAATAAGAAAAATAAATTTTAAAGATTTAGTCTAAAAAGAATAAAGATTAAATTCAAACATTTATCTAATAAACACAAATTTTAAATTTTTTATATATTCAGATTTTCAGGATAATTAATATTGAAATAATTTTCAAAAGCCTTGCAAAGTAGTTCTTTGTCAACTTCAAATAACTCGTTCCTAATATCCCAATCTTTAATGTATTCCTCGTCTTCTTCGCTAATTTCTTCGCCTCCAAGTTTTCTAGTTAAGATGTCACTTAACAAAACACTATTGCATTGATGATATTTCGGGTAGTATTTATAAATAAATGCCCAATAATCAAATTTATCTTCATCTTCTTTTTTATCATCCTTATGATCTTTCTGTTCGAATTCTTTTATTACTTCAAATTCAAGCCAGCCGATTGCTTCACCAATTCCTTTATAAAATGCATTTCTTTCCAATCGGGTTTCAAAAGAGTAATTTTTTACATTTATAATTTTTTCACAATCAGTTAAAGTTTCATCATTATGATATTTTAATAGTTGTTCTCTTCCGAAGATTATTTTTGCTAAATATTTCATTTTTTGAAAGAGGTTTTTTGATTAAATACTTCTATATTCAAAAGTAATTTTTACAGAACAAGTGAGCTGCTTACTATTGACCTCATTAGATATAAAAGTAAAATCTTTGTTGAATTTCGAGTGTGATTTCTCCTCCGTCGAAATGACAATATTGAGGGAATTCATTTTTTTAGGTGATTTTACTTCTCCTTCTTCCCCCACTTAATTTTCATTTTCCCTTCGTCATCCAAAGCAATTAAATGCAATACAAGACCACGTTCTCGAACCGCATCGCGCTCGGCTTTGCTGGTTAATTGGGCATCGTTTTTAGAATTTCGGAGTGGGATGGTGAGGGCTAAGTTGGTGCCTCGGCCAAAGGAATAAATACCTTCAGCATCCATATTTAAAACGCTGGAACTAATAATAAAGTCGCTCACGTCTATTTGTTCGCCGCGGACTTTAAGACTGCCGGATAAATCACTAAACGTAATGTTTTTGACATCGCGAAACGGAAAAGCAAATTTGCCCACTTTTACAATAGGTTCAAAGTTCAGCAAAGCACCCTGAGTGACATTAAAGTTCAGATTTCCGCGCATAGAGTTCGTAATCATTTCGCCTTTGCCGTTTATTAAAGCGGTGACATTTGCATTGCTGCTGAGTTTCCCCCGAATGTTATTCGGATTAAAAGACTGGATTCCGAAATTGTTGAACGATCGTAAAAAACTCGCAATATCAACATGATTTACCTGCGCGTTAGAACTAAAAGTGTAGTTTTTTCCCTGAGGTGTTAGAGCACCACTAAAAGTGACATTTCCGCCGGAAGTTTGCACAGAACCATTTTTTACCAACAATTGAGAATTGATCATCTGAATCGTGGCTTTGGTATTGGTTGCCGTCAATTTATTATAAGTAATATTATCTGCTTTGATGTCGATCACGACTACACATTTTTCGATAGCCGTTCGCATCTGGTTCGAAATCGTGCTTTTTTTCTTGGGTTGGTTTGCGGTTTTTCTTTTCTGCGAAACTGCTAAAACGGCCAGTAATTGTTTAACATCAATATTGGGACAATAAACATTCCAGTTGACAACCATTTTTTCGGGTGCATCGTAATATAGATTTAGAAAATTATCGATTTTTCCATCAATGAAAATGGTGTTTTTCTTGTGTTTATAAGCGATTTTTTTAATGATCAGTGCTTTTTCGGTAAAGTCTAATTGTACGTTGGTTTTTATGGCGCGAACATCATTTGGAATATAATGAAATGAGGTATTGCTAACATTTACGTTCCCTATAAAACGCGGTTTGGTAATATATAAATCGACAATATCAAACTGAAATTTTAAATTAGCCGTGGCGTGACCTTCTAAAAACTGAATCCATTTGTCGCTGCTTATTTCGTTTAGTTTGGTGACATCAAAATCAGAATTTACAATGCCGGTTGCGATTGGTTTTTTTAAATTATTGATAACAGCCTGCGGAATCGTAAGCGGAATATTGCGATAATTACCTGTAAAATGACTCAGAATAATAGCTGAATTGGCATCGTTGAAACCTTCTTTCGGCTTAAAATTATTGGTAAAAATGCCTTTAAAATTACAATCCGTAAGTAATCCGTCTGGAATACTCAATTCGTTGTCTTTTATTTCGGCCTGAACGACAATTTTCGGATCGCCTTCGGCATTAAAATCACCTCTGATGTCACAATTCACATCAATTTCTTTTTTTAAATCAAATCGATTAAGCTTTGAGCTTATGTTTGCCGATAATAATTTCGAAGCATTTTTCCATAAAATAGTCGTGCTAATGTTGATTCCGAAAAGGGCATTTCCTTTGGCGAGATTAAAAAAAGCAATAATGTCAAAGCCATTTTTTCCTATTGTAAGGTTTTTAGTGACAACGTCTATTTTTTCTTTCTCGGCTGAATAAGAAACGGAAAAAGTTCCCTGAAGTTCTTTTTGTTTGGCAAAACTTCCGTGAACGGTATTAAAG
This sequence comes from Flavobacterium chryseum, assembly GCF_004362015.1. Classification (GTDB taxonomy): domain Bacteria; phylum Bacteroidota; class Bacteroidia; order Flavobacteriales; family Flavobacteriaceae; genus Flavobacterium. Next base: position 19,561 of record NZ_SNWW01000001.1, on the reverse strand, counting down.
GCTAGACTGCTAATTTGAGTATCTAAATAAACATCTGTCTGCCAGTCGTCTCCATCATAATCTACTTTCGATTTTAGACTTTCAATATCAAAATCAAATAATTTATGACCCACATGATTGTCTAAAGTAAAATGAACATTGTTGAGGTCAATCTGGTCAATTGTAGTTTCACTATCTGATTTGTTTTCTGGCGCTTTCTTCTTTTTAGGTTTAAAGATATCAGCGTTCGAATAGCCATTTTCAGCTTTATAAACGTAAATATTAGCGTCATTAATTAGTATTTTATGAATGTTGATGTCGTTTTGCAATAAACTCCAGATATTCAATCGCGCTTCAATTTCCTTCGCCTTTAGTAAAGTATGTTTGTGCGTTTGCCATTGTTTGTCTTTTATTTCAACATCTTTTAAGGCCAGAGTGAAGTTTGGGAAACCTACTAAAAATTTATAGTGAACATCGCGTATGTGAAATTCGCCATTAATATTTTCGTTAATTTTAGTGTTGATTTTGGCAATGATTTCTGTTTTATTCTGGTTAAAATAAAGAGACAATCCACCACATACAAGAAGCAACAATACAATTAGTCCTAAGATAAAAAAGCCAAAACGCTTGGCATACTTTTTAAAATGAGCTGATTGTAAAAAAAGTTTTATTTTTTGCACTGTTGCATTCATCGGGATAAGATTTTCTGGATTATTAAAGATAAGCTAAAAAAAGATGTAGTACTAAAAAAGATCAAACGCAATAAATTGTAAGCTTAAACTTTCAAATATTATTTTTGTTGTTGATATAATTATTGACAATACATTTATAATTAAAACTAATTTGGTAATGACGTTTGATTGGTTTTTAATTTCTAAATTTGTACTCAGTTAAAACACATTTAAAAACTGTAACCCTTAGCAAAGTCAAAAGGGATAACTTAAATAAAAATATTATGGCATTAGCAATAACAGATGCTACTTTTGATGAAGTAGTTTTGAAATCAGATAAACCAGTAATGGTAGATTTTTGGGCAGCATGGTGCGGTCCTTGTAGAATGGTTGGTCCAATCATCGATCAAATCAGTGAAGAATACGCTGGTAAGGTAGTTGTTGGTAAAGTAGATGTAGATGCTAACCAGGAATTCGCTGCAAAATATGGTGTGCGTAACATACCAACCGTTTTGGTTTTTCATAACGGTGAAGTAGTAGGAAAACAAGTAGGAGTTGCTCCGAAACAAACCTACGCTGATAGTTTAGACGCTTTGTTGTAATCTTAAGATTATAATTTATATTTAAAAAAGGTTTGATGAAAGTCAGGCCTTTTTTATGCTTAAAAGTTTTTGCCACGAATTTCACGAATTTACTCTAATTTTTTGCCACAGATTAATAGATTAAAATGATTTTTAATTTGTGAGAATCATTTAATCTTTGGCTAAATTTTTAAAATATCAAAATAAATAATTCGTGCTAATTTGTGTAATTCGTGGCAAACTTTATCGTAAAAGTAGTTCCTAAATCAGGTTTTGAACAGACTTCGATTTTACAATTGATTGCTGTTGCCAGATCCCGAATTAGGTGCAAGCCCAAGCCAGATTTGATTCCGATAACTTCTGAATCATTATAAAGGGCTTTAAATTTTTCCTGACTTCCGCCTGAACCGTTATCTGTAATCGAAAGATAATTTTGATCGTTTTCCTGCCAGGCTTTCCAGATTATTTTTCCATTAGGAGTTTTATCAAGCGCTTTTATGGCGTTTCCGGTTAAGTTTCTGATGATGGTTTTCAGGTAATTTTCATCTGTAATCAAATTGATATTTTCCGGATTTTCGAATACGATTTGAGTGTTTTCAACACTTGAAAAATGCTTTTCTGTTTCTTCAAATAAAACCGAAACAGGAACTTTTTGAAGATGAGGTTTAAAGTTTTCCATTTGTCCTTTACTCCACAACAAAATATCTTCCATAGACGATAATAAATTCTCTGCTCCCGTAATTACTTTCGTTTGCATACGTAAAGCTGTTTCTTCATCAATCAATTCCGGGCTTTCTTTTTGAAGATGTAGAAAGTGAATTAAATTAGAAACCGGACTTCGTAAATCATGATTTAAAATACTAAAAAAGCGTGCTTTAATTTTATTGGCTTCGTCAAGTTCCTGATTTAAAACCTGTAATTTCTGATTGGTTTTCTTTCGGTTTTGGTTTTGTTTGAATAACAACAATCCGATGATTCCAACCAATAAAAGTCCCGAAATTAAAAAAATACGCTGTTTTCTGGCATCTTTTATCTGAATGTTTTTAATCGTATTTTGAGCCGAAAGATTTTTTATTTCCTGCCCTTTAGATTTGTTTTGATAATGTGCTTCGGCATTGGCAATGTTTTTTTTAGCCGATTCCTGCATTATTTCATCATTATACTTGCTGTAGATTTCGTTGTATTGATAGGCTTGTTTCCAGAGTCCTAATGCAGCATAACTTTCAGATAGTTTTTTATTGATGATAACATACGATTCCTTGTCATATGTTAAAGCATTTTTTGATGCCAGCGTTAGGGTTTCAATCGCTTTTTTGTAATCACCTTTTTCAAATAATACTCTTCCCATTACAGTATTGGCTTCCATTAAAATGTCTTGATCATTCGATTTTTCTGCCAGTAAAACCGCTTTTTTAGCATAATTGTAGGCCGTTTTTATTTGATGTTTGTCAATGTAATATTCAGAGAGACTGCGGTTGGCAAAACTCAAATTAAGAAACAAAGGATCTTTTTTAGAAGGATACGTGTAAACCAAGTTGTAATATTTTTGAATACTATCCAGTTTCTTTTGCGGCACAAAACATTGCAAATAATAATTGCACGAAAAAGCACTAATATATGCTGAGGTTTTAATATAAGGCTGAGCTTCATTTAAATAATCAATTGCTTTATCCAATTGTTTCATTTTGGTATACGCAGCTGCAATCTGAGTGTATGAAACGCCAATTGTTTCATCATTCGCCACACTTTTTTTAAGCAGTTTTTTATAATTAATGGCTTTTAGCTGATAGCTAATAAAGGTTTCATATTCAGCTTTGTCAAGATAATATTCGCCAAGACTTCCGTACAAAACAGATTTAGTATAAGTGCTTTTTGTAGTGTCCAGAACTTGTTTTATGTATTCTATTAATTGTTTTCGTTTTGAAGTTTCATTAAGAGCATAATAAGCATAACTTAGGCGCATCAGAATTGAGGTTTCATTTTTAAGATGCCTGGCCTTTTTAGCATATTTTAATGCAAGCTCATAATTAATCATCGCCTGTTTATTCTGATTATTGTTGAATTCGTAGGCATTTCCTTTTAAAAAATAAAATCTGGATGTATAGGCGAGATGATTTTTAGAAAGCTCAATTCCTTTTTGTGCAACGATTACCAGTTTGGGATAATCTTCAGAATCTAAAACTTCATTTGTATACTCCAGCCACACTTTAAGCTTTTCATCAATAGTTTGATATCGTCCTAAATTCGGTTCTTGTTGCGCAAAAGCAGAAAAACTGATAAAAAACAGAAACAAAAAACCTAGTTTTCTCATGAGAACAGGTTTAGGTTTTCTTTATAGCTTCTTCCCACCGGAATTGCAATGTTGTTGTTTAAAATAATTTCGGTTGAATTTATTTTTTGAATAAACTGTTTCTGAACGGCAAAACTTCTGTGAATTCTAATAAAAGACTGAAAGTGATCTTCTTTTAAAAGATTGCCAATACTCGATAAAACGCAATGTCTTTTTTTGTCGGTAATAATCAGTGTGTAATCTTTTAAAGCTTCGAGATATAAAATTTCGTGAAGTTTTACTTTCGTCTGGTCGTGGCCTTCCTTAATATAAATCGTGTCACCGCCAATACTGGCTTCAAAAAGAGAAGCTTTCAGTTTCACTTCCATAAACTCTTCAATACGGCTTAGGGTTTGCGCGAACCGATCCAGTTTTAAAGGCTTTACAATAAAATCTAATGTTTCAATTTCAAAACTTTCAACAGCGTGTTCGGGATGTGAGGTTATGAAAATACAGGCAGGAATTTCTAATGCTTTTTTTCTGAATTCAATACCGCTTAAACCCGGCATATCGATATCCAGAAACAAGATATCTATTTTTTCTGTTTCGATAAACAACAGCGCTTCTTCAGCCGATTCAAAAACACCTAAAATATCCAGAATCGGAAATTTTTTGGCAAACGATACCACCGTGAGCCTGTCGATTTCGTCGTCATCAATAATAATGCAAGTGTATTTTTTAATCATTTAATTCGATTTTACGTCGTCTGTCTATTTAAAATGTCGTCTGTCTATTAGCTGTTTTTAGGGCTGTTTTATTGCTGCAAATTTGCTTCAGAATTAATTCATCAAACAAAAATAATGATCATTTAGATCCTTATGGCTTTTACAAAAATAATGTTATTGAATTAAATACTAACTATTTAACTAATATTAAAACGAAATTATTTATGAAAACTTTAAAAACCATTTTTGCCATTTTATTTGCTGCTATTTCTACAATTTCATGCAGCAGCGATGACGGAACTGACGGAGTAAATGGAGCTGATGGAAAAACAGGAACAGCAAATGTTATTTACAGCGCCTGGATAACCGCTCCAACGGCAGCTGCAGAAACTGTCGATGGCACTTCTGGAATGTCTACCACTATTAATGCGCCTGAATTATCAGACGACATTCTTGCAAAAGGCACCATATTGGTTTATGTATCCTTCGGAACCGGAACATTTACCTTGCCTTATACATCAACAGCAGGCGGATTTGCTAATACAATCTCTGCTATTTCTTCCTTAAAGAAAATTAAATTATTCAGATTCAGACATGATGCAGGAGGAACAGTAAATCTGCCAACAACTCTTACTTGGCGCTATATTTTGATTCCGGGAGGCGTTGCCGCTGCAACAGCAAAAACTGCAAAAGTTGATTACTCTAAAATGAGCTACGAAGAAGTGTGTGAACACTTTAATATTCAACCTTAATTTTTGAAAGAAAAAATAATCCAATAAAATAGAACCAAATAAGAACCAGTTAAATTAAATTATTATGAAAACTTTAAAAACATTTTTTGCCATTTTATCAGTTGCATTTATTGCATTTTCATGCAGCAGCAACGACGACAACAAACCAGAAGCGATTAAATATGCAGAAGAAAACCCTTTAGATGCTTACATGGCAGGTTCAGGATTTAGCCAAAAAGCGGTTGACGTAAAAAACTCAGGAATCTATGAATATGGTTTCAGCTTTAAACCAACAGTAACCGGAAAAATAAACGCTCTTATTGTGAAAATTCCAGATGTAAATGGAGCTTTAAGAATTACGCTATGGGATGCAGCAACAAAGACAGTTATAAAATCTGAAACTGTAAATGTAGCAACAGCAAATGTTACAATTGAAAAAACCATTACACCAATTGCGCTTACTAAAGACAAAGAATATTTCTTTACAGTAAACAGCGATGACTGGATCAACAGAACAAAAACAGACGGATCTGCAGCAACATATCCTATTGTAGCGGGAAATATTACAATTACAGGTTATGCTTATATTTCGAGCACAGCGACAGAAACTGTTTTCCCTACCAATGCGCGTAATACGTATTATGCAGGAGATATGACTTTTAAATTTCAACAAACAGAATAGAATAATTTGTTAGATAGTTTTGAATTTAGTAATTAAAAAGGTTTGGCGTAAGTCAGGCCTTTTTTATTTTAGAGCACAACAGCTTTTTAACTTTTAAATGATTTAATCTTTTAATACATTTGAAAGATGAAGATCGAATCGGAAATAGAAAAAGTTTCAAGTTTTCAGCATCTCGAAATGCTGGCCAATCAGGTTGTAGAAGGGTTTATATCCGGAATGCATAAAAGTCCGTTTCACGGCTTTTCGGCTGAATTTGCTGAGCATAAAGTCTACAACGCCGGAGAAAGCACCAAACATATCGATTGGAAATTATTCGCCAAAACAGATCGTTTGTACACAAAACGTTTTGAGGAAGAAACCAATTTACGCTGTCATATTATTGTAGATAATTCATCATCAATGCATTATCCGGAACTAAAATCGAATCAGCCTTTCTATGAAAAAAAGATTGGTTTTGCGGTTTTGGCGTCGGCAGTTTTAATGAATATTTTAAAGAAACAGCGCGATGCCGTTGGATTGAGTGTATTCTCGGATAATTATGAATATTACGCACCGGAAAAAGGAAGCGATCGTCATCATAGAATGCTGCTCAATAAATTAGAGCAATTATTAGTACAGCCAAAAATCAAAAAAACTACAGACACAATAACATATTTGCATCAGATAGCAGAAAAAATGCACCGTCGTTCGATGATTATTCTGTTCACAGATATGTTTCAGTCTGAAGATGATGAAAAGCTTTTTAATGCATTGCAGCATCTTAAACACAACAAACATAAAGTAGTTTTATTTCATGTAATAGATAATGAAACAGAGCTAAAATTTGAGTTTGATAACACACCAAGAAAGTTTATTGACTTAGAATCAGGCGAAGAAGTATCGATTTTTGCAGATAATGTAAAAGTAGAGTATGAAAAAAGAGCAGGAGAGTACTTTAAAAACCTGGCTTTAACCTGCGCAAAGAACCAAATTAAGTACGTTCCGGTTAATGTTGGCGATAATTTTGAAAAAATATTGACTACATATTTAGTTGAAAAACAAAACTTTGGCTAAGAATTTGAAAATATATTCAATTTTTTTTATCAAAACACTTGCAGAAATGAAATTCTGTACTATCTTTGCAACCGCAATAACGCAGAGGTTTGGTAGTTCAGTTGGTTAGAATACATGCCTGTCACGCATGGGGTCGCGGGTTCGAGTCCCGTCCAGACCGCAATATTGGGGAAAGCCTTTCGTAACAGAAAGGCTTTTTTGCCCAAATACGGTATCTAAGATTAGTTGTGTTGTTTTGCTACGACTTTGTAACTCGTAGCTGGTTTAGTAGTTAGACCAATGAAAAGCTTTCCACTTTTGTGGATGGCTTTTTTGATTTACAACACTTTTGATTTAACCGCAAAAAAATAAAGGTTTGCAAAGTTTATTTTCAGCTTTGCAAACCTTTATTTTTTAACCTTTATTAAATTTGAATTCAAATCAACTACTTCCTAGCTTTGGTCGTCATCCTTAACACATCTTGGAAGTTTTCTAGGATTTGGACAATAAGCCGGTCCGGTAATACAAGTGTCTTTAACATCTGCTACCGGGCAGGTTGGATCAACGCCACCTTTAATAGATTTTAATTCGTTAATGCTTAATTTTTCAGCACCTTTTAAGTTTTCTAACATAATCTTCGGTTTTTTATTTTGATTAATATTCCAATCAATTAAGACACTTGGAATTTGTGTCTGCCCAATTACCAATATTTTAAATAGTAAAAAATTGACGTAATAACTTTACAAATATTAAGTTTTTATTCAATATAAATACTTTTATATCAGACTTTTAAAATTATGACACAGATAATTTATAAATTGTAACTTCTGGAAAATGCAACCTCAAATTATCGCAAAAATTTAGAATTTAATGCATTTAAGCAATGTAAGCATGCATTATTATAAGTGTAAAGAAAAGCGCTTAACGTTTACTATATTGCTAAGATGATTTAAAATTGGCACTTTTTGTTTTTCTACTTTAATAGAAATCAATTGGTTAAAAAAATAACGTATTTATTTGTTTAAAAAACGTAAAAAACCTTGTAGAATCCAAGTTCTATCGTATTTTTGCAGTCACAATAACGCAGTTGGTTTGGTAGTTCAGTTGGTTAGAATACATGCCTGTCACGCATGGGGTCGCGGGTTCGAGTCCCGTCCAGACCGCAATATTGGAAGAAGCCTTTCTTAATGGAGAGGCTTTTTTGTTTTTAGCAACTTATCTCAAATTTTCTTCCTTGATATTCAATTACTTTAATTGAAAAGAAGATTTGGATAAGCTGAGAAGTATAAAATCAAAATTCTAATAAAAAGTAAATTATTAAATAGCCTCCAGTTTTAACTGGAGGTTTTTTATGTTTAAAAGAGAAAGGCTTTAGCCGAAATTTGATTTTGTATATGAAAAAATAAAATAGAATTGAACTCATATATGCGCCCAAATGCAAAATAAATCTCGTGATTTTTGTAATATAAATTAGAATTATGAGTGAAAACAGTTTTTCAAAAGAAACCCAAACCAGATTAATAGATTTTTTCACAAATACCATTGATTCTGATGAAATGGCAAAGATAATACGACAAGTAAATTATGTTCTTTCTTTATGTGTCATGCGAGGTTGCGAAACGGTAGAATCTGAAGTAAAAAACATCGAAGATAATTTTTATTAGCTCAATAAATTAGCCGAAGCTTTAGACCCTTATTTGGATGTTGAATAGAAATAAGGATTGTTTTATGAACCGTTTGTCATTTCGACCAAAGGGAGAAATCACACTCGTAGCTCCACATAGATTAACGACATTCTGTGCAGAGTTTCTAGTGTGATTTCTCTCTTCGGTCGAAATGACAATATTGGGGTTACTTTATGTTTCAAGGGATTAAAATCCCTAGCTACAAAATAATCATTCCTTCGGAATTTATGAAGCGTTCCTTAAGAACAAATTATATTGTAGAGATGGATTTTAATCCATTCTTGGCTAAAAACAAAAAAGCTTCTGATTTCTCAGAAGCTTTTTTCGTGCACCTTATAGTACAAAACTCGAACCATTTGGTCGAAGATTTGGGGCTTATGAGTGAAATATTAATTGAGGTTTAAGGCCTCCTTATCAACTTCGGTAGCTAATTCGATAACTTTATGGATTAAGAAAGCCTCAACCAATGAAAGTGCATAGTCCCGATCGATGGGTAGCATATCTGGTTTTATAACTTCTTCAATATATTGCTCAGGACTCCATAATTTACGTACTATTTCAGGATGTGTATGCTCAATACTTTGCAGTGTATCCTCAAATTTTTTATTTGCTACCTCAATGAATTCTTTAAGATCTGCTTCAGTTAAAGGCAGGACGGTAATTTTAATTATAGATTTCTTTTCCATAGGTTTACTTTTTTTACTTTCAATTAATGGTTTCTCTCTTTTACCCAGACGGTAGTCGTAACCATCACTTTGGTGGCCATCTACATCAGCAAAAACTGTTTTGAAAATATCCAGTTTGTCCTTGTCATCTAATGTTTCATTGTTTTCATTTTCTACATCCAAAATATAATATTCCCACTCTTCATTTCTGATTTTGTGCATATTGTCGAACAGCAACTTACCTAATTCCAATGCCGGCGGAGAAGCCTTAAGTATTTCTGTCCATTTTTCAAATCCCACCAATTTCGCAATGATGTGCTGGGCGTTCATAAGTGTAAAATGGTTTTCATCGATGTCGAAGTCATTAAGCAACGCATCTACATCGAAAAATTTTGGTGCATACTCAAAGAGGTTGTCCCCTAACGAAGAATTGAAATAAGGTTTTTGTGTTTTAAAATCTTTCTGAAGATTTTTTGCCTGGAGTTTGAAGTACTCAATAGTTTTCATAATACATTCCTTTTGTACCAACTTAATTATCCTGGATATTTGCGTTCGTAATCTTTATTTGGATAATAAGCAGGTAGGTTAGCATTATTAAACTATTGGCTGATGAAATCTTTGCACGAACGAGCAAGCTTGCCAACAAGCATAGTGCAATATTAGAAATAAAATTTTAATCCACCAAACTTATTGTACTGGTTTAGAATCACATGGACACTAGATGGGTATTTATATTTCAATATTATGCTTAGTTAAAATGCACATCAACAACATAAAAATTGAGGAATTTCGAAATCTCAAGGATAGTCAAATTGAATTCAATGAGGGCGTAGATGCTATTAGCGGGCATAACTACACTGGGAAAACAAATCTCTTTAGTGCAATGTCCCTTTTATAAGACAATAAACTTTCAGAAAAGAAATATCGATGATTTTAATAAAAATATCCTAATTCTGATTGAACTATCCATCTACCAAAAGGGACCTATAATACCAAAGAGAAACAATGTATATGAAAGTAACGAAAGATTGATACGAAATCTAAACTTCTATAATAACTCTTTATCTAAATTTTAAAAAGAAAAAAATATGGTGTTTGTATGACTCGATGCCAGTGTCTCATTTTAGGGAATAAATGGCGCAAGTTCAAAAAATAGTCAAAGAAATTCCCTGTCCTAAATTATAATTATAGAATGTTATTAACATTGTTAAGTATAAGTTACTGTTTAAATACTATTAGACATGGTGCAATGATGTTGATAAAGTTTTAAAATCTTCATATATACCACTATTACATTTAATAAATTTGACACTTAGTGTCAAATGAAAATATGTCAACAGAAACTTTAGGAGGAAAGCTAAGAGAACTGAGAGAATCAAAACATTTTCCCTTACGAAAAATTGCGGCAATGTTAGATATCGATGTGGACATTTTAAGTAAAATGGAGCGCGGAGAACGAAGATTAACAAAAGAAGCTATTTTAAAGCTAGCAGAAATTTACCAATATAATTCTGATGAGCTTTTAATATTATTTCTATGTGAAAAAATCATGTCTGACATTCAAGGCGAAGACTTAGGTGAACAAGCACTTATAGTTGCAAAAAAGAGATTTAAATATTTGAAAGATAATAAAGCCAATGACAATTAATCAGCTAATAGAAAAATATAAGTCTGATAGAAAATATTATTTGTCAGATAAATATAATGAAACATTACTACGTAGTGATTTCTTAGATCCATTCTTTGAATTACTCAAGTGGGATATAAAGAACCATGCAGGTAAATCGACTAATGAAAGAGAGGTTATTCTTGAAGAAACATTAAAATCGAATGCTTCGGAACATTCTAAAAAGCCGGATTACACTTTCAGGCTTTTTTCAGAAAGAAAGTTTTTTGTGGAAGCAAAAAAACCTCATGTAAGAATTGAATCTAGTGATGAAACGGCTAAACAAATTAGACGTTATGGTTTCACCGCTAAACTTAAAATTTCGGTTTTATCAAATTTCGAGTATTTAATATTATATGATGTGTCAGTGAAGGTTGATCATACAGATAACTTTCAAAAGGCGTTAATTAAAAAATATCATTATACGGAGTACGAAGAGAAATTTGAAGAAATAAAAAACTACTTAGGCAAGGACTCTGTATATTCAGGTCAATTTGATTTAGAGTGGAAAGATATCGAAGCTAAAATTCAACTCTATTCAATCGACAATCTATTTCTAAATCAAATTAATGAGTGGAGAACTCTACTCGGCTCTGAAATTTATAGATATGAGACCACTATTAACGTACAACAGTTAAATGATACTGTACAGAGTTATCTTAATCGGATCTTATTTTTAAGGGTTTGTGAAGATCGAAATTTAGAAGATTATCAAACTCTATTGAAATTTGCAAGCGCTAATGATTTTAATGCTTTAATAAGCAAATTTCAACAAGCGGATATAAAATATAATTCAGGATTGTTTGATCAGCTTTTAGTCGATAAAATCGTTGAAAACATATCTTCCGTTTTTTGGTCGATAATTAAACAATTGTACTATCCAGAAAGCCCCTATTCATTCGCTGTATTTTCATCAGATGTTTTGGGTACTATATATGAAATTTTCCTATCAGAACAACTGATTGTACAAGATGATGCTGTCATACTTATTAAAAAACCTGAGAATGCTGATCGAGATATTATCACTACACCAACTTTTATAATTAATGATATTCTTCGTAAAACAGTACAGGTTAAATGTGTTGATTTAGATTATACTGAAATCTGCAAATTAAAATTCGCAGATATATCTTGTGGGTCAGGTGCTTTCCTTTTGGAACTTTTTCAATTATTAAATGACAATGTTATTGACTATTTTTTACGTACTGATAAAACCAAACTTATACATACAGCTTTAGAAACTTATAAACTACCTTATGATATAAAACGTAATCTTTTATTAAGTTGTGTATACGGAATTGATAAGGATTATAATGCTGTAGAATCAGCAAAGTTTGGGTTACTATTGAAACTTTTAGAGAATGAGGACGCTGCTTCAATTTCTGGGCGAAATCCAATACTTCCAAATTTAGATCAAAATATATTTTTTGGTAACAGTCTTATAGAGCCTAATCAAGTTTTTTTAGATAATGAGCAAATTATTATCAATCCATTCGATTTTGCAAGTCTTAGATTTGATGTAATTGTAGGTAATCCTCCTTATATGAAGTCCGAAGACATGAAAAACATAACACCTCTTGAACTTCCTATTTACAAAAAGAACTACATATCAGCTCATAAACAATTTGATAAGTACTTCCTTTTTATTGAACGCGGTTTAAACTTATTAACTTCCAATGGAATATTAGGATACATTGTTCCAAGTAAATTCACAAAAGTTGGTGCTGCGGTAAATCTAAGAAAAGAATTATCTGTAAATGGTTATTTGCACTCCTTGGTATCCTTTGGTGCCAATCAAATATTTGCAGATAAAACTACTTACACAAGTATTTTAATCATCGGCAAGAGTAGTCAGGAAAATTTTACTTACACTGAAATAAAAAATCTTACACAATGGAAGATTCGAGATTTTAAAAATATTAATACAGATGAAATCGAAACAAACACTCTTTCTAGTGAACTTTGGTTTTTAGTGCCTCCATATTTGAAACTAGCATATGAAAAAGTTTTAAAACAGAGCGAGAACCTTAAAAAAATCGTCGGGAAGGATAATATAAATAATGGAATACAAACTAGTGCCAATGAAGTTTACATTATTCAAGCTACGAAAGAAGACAATAACACAGTGTACTTTATCAAAAAAGGCGTAACCTACAGTATTGAAAAGGATGCGCTTAGACCGTATTACGTAACTGTTCGTACTAAGGGTGCAGAAAAATTAAATACTTACCGCACAATCGTACCTAATGCTTATGTAATTTTTCCATATATCTTCCAAAATGGCAAAACTGAGTTTATTTACCCTGACGAATACAAGAAATTATACCCATTAGCATATAAATATCTCGAATTAAATAAACCAAAACTTACTGAAAAACGAGACGTCAAACCAGTACCAAAAACAGATCAGGAATGGTATCGTTTTGGTCGTAGCCAATATTTGGAATTAGGTGAAATAAAAGAAAAAATAATCATAGGTGTTATGTCAACAGGTGAAAAATATCCAATAGATTTTTCACAAACTTTGCACACCGCTGGTGGAACTGCGGGCTATTGTAGTTTATTCTTGTCTCCTGATAGCTTATATTCAATCTATTACATACAAGCTATTCTAAACTCTAAATATGTTGAGTGGATAATTCATCTTAAGGGTGAAGTATTTCGTGGAGGATATATTGCACGCGGAACAAAGGTGTTGAATAATTTACCAATCCGTAAAATTGACTTCAAGAATCCCTTAGATAAAGAATTGCATGATAACATTGTAAAAACGCAGATAAAGCTGATTGAAATTCAACAGAAAGTAGACTCAAATGTTGGAAATAAAAGATTACAAACCCCACTTTTAGGACAATTTGAAAGAACAAAAGCAATAATGGATGATTTGCTTAAGAAATTATATAACCTTGGCGCCGATGACTCGCTAATCCCAACAATAAAAGATTTATATGAAATTAATTGAGAATGCAACTGCAGAAAAACTTAGAGGCGGTTTTTATACACCGGACGCGATAGCTGCATTTATTCTTAAATGGGGAATTAATGGCAGCAGAGATTATGACATCTTAGAACCGAGTTGCGGAGATGGAGTATTTTTGGAGCAACTTAAATATAATAACCATCAATTCAAATCTGTTACAGCAGTAGAGTTTGATCATAAGGAAGCCAAAAAAGCTAATAAAATTCAGCTTAATGATAAAACAGTTATAAATACAGATTTTCATTTATACTGCAACGAAACTACTAAAAGATTTGATCTTGTTATAGGAAACCCCCCATATATAAGATTTCAATATTTTGATAGTGAACAACAAAAGGAAGCTGCAAAAATTTTTAGCAAAGCTGGATTAAAATATTCAAAACTTAGTAATGCATGGGTATCATTCGTAGTAGGATCAAGTCTACTTTTAAAAGAAGACGGTAAGATTGGTTTTGTTATTCCGGCAGAGCTTCTTCAGGTTTCCTACGCACAGCAACTTAGGGAGTTCCTGGCTAAATTTTATAACAAAATAAATATTATCTCCTTTGAAAAGTTAGTTTTTCCTGACATTCAACAAGAGGTAGTTTTGCTTCTTTGCGAAAAAAATGGCACGGACACACATTTGATAGAACATTTAGAATTACACGATGCAAGCGATTTGGAAAATTTGAACGTAGAAATTTTAAAAAGCCCATCCAAAAAAATTGATTTTAAGTCGAACAAGTGGACATATTATTTTTTGGAGCAAGAAGAAATTGATTTCCTTGAAAATATTGCTGCCAAAAGAAATATACCTTCAATTGGTACTTTTGCAAAAGTTGAAGTTGGAATAACAACTGGTGCCAACAGTTACTTTACTGTGCCTTTAACAACAGTCCAGCAATATGACCTGGATCAGTTTGCCAAACCTATGGTGGGTAGAAGCATTCAAGTAAACAGCTTAATTTTTACGAAAGAAGACTGGGAATTAAACCGTAAATCTAAAGCAAAAGCTCACTTACTCGTATTTCCAAATCGAAAAGAATTAGGTGAACATTCAGGGGCTCAAAAATATATTAAATTTGGTGAAATTAACGAAGTAAATAAGGGATACAAAACTGGAATAAGGGATGATTGGTTTGTTGTTCCGTCTATAAGGGTTTCAGATGCGTTTTTTATTAGACGTAATAATTTATACCCAAGGCTTATTATTAATGATGCTAAAGCTTATACTACTGATACAATGCATCGAGTTTCGATAAAACCAGAGGTTGAAATAGAAGCATTCACATCTAGTTATTATAACTCTTTATCTTTGGCTTTCTCAGAAGTGACGGGTAGAAGCCATGGTGGAGGTGTTTTAGAACTAATGCCAAGTGAAGCTGAAAGAATCTTATTGCCCTACAAAACAATAAATAAAAAATTATTACCTCGGATTGATGAAATGTTACGTAATAAAAATAACATTGATGAAATTTTAAAAATTACAGATGAATTAATATTAAAAAAAGGTTACGGACTTACCCAAAAAGAAGTTAATTTGGCTAATCAGATATGGAAAAAATTATCTAAAAGACGAATTAATAGGAGTAAATAGTTATAAAATTGAGGATAGTTAATCTTAGCATTATAACACTTACACTTTTAATATAATGTCTACGATCCAGCAATATTTCGCACAATATGAAAATCAAAAAAATCAAGATTGAAAATTTTCGATTACTTAAAGACTTTGAGTTACATCTTGAAGATGAACTTTCGTTAGTCATTGGAAAAAATAACTGCGGCAAAACATCTTTATTATCAATATTGGATAAGTTTTTAAGCCATGCTGAAAAGACAAAATTCTCTTTTGATGATTTTAATATTGAATTCAAAAATGACGTAAAACAAACTGTCGAAGATCTAGCCCTAAATGAAGAAACATATCATCCAATTGGAATAAAATTGAAGCTGTTCATTGAATATGGTGAAAAAGACAATCTTTCAAATATTTCTAAGGTTATGATGGACTTAGATCCAGACAATAATTTTATCGTTCTAGGATTTGAATATTTATTAGATTTTGATGGATTGATCCGTCTAAGAAAAGATTTTGCAGAATTTAAAACGAAGGAAAAAAGCAAGCTTAAGGATACAAAAGAGACTAGTTTAAAAACAGAAAAAAACCTATTCTATTTTTTAAAACTAGAACAATCAGGATACTTTCACACCAGGCGTAAATCAATTGAATTTGATGTAAAAACAAAAATTGAAAATGACGATAAATACCTTGATTTAGACATAGAAAAAATTAGTTTGAAGGAAATTATTAACTTCAAGTTTATTAGTGCAAAACGTGACGTCTCTAACAAAGAGATTGATAAAACTTTGTCGATTCAAACTTCTTCCATTTATAAAAAAACAGAAGCTAGCGACGAACAAAAGGATGCTATTGATGATTTTAAAGATAAGCTTAGCGAGACAGATATAGTACTTAGTGGAATATATTCAAATCTCTTTAAAAACGTAATTGAAAAAGTCAGAAATTTTGGAGGGATAAAGCAAGATGACTCCCTAATTGACATAATTTCAACTTTACAGCATAGAGAACTACTTGAAGGCAATACTACGGTTATGTATAATCATGGGGGAAGCTCCTTACCTGAGAATTACAATGGTCTTGGGTATATGAATCTTATTAGTATGATTTTTGAAATTGAGATCCTTCTACAAGATTTTAAAAGGAAAAAGGAAGAGAGACCGTCTGATATAAATATCCTTTTTATTGAGGAACCGGAAGCACATACTCACCCCCAGATGCAATATATTTTTATAAAAAACATCAAATATCTACTGAATCAGGGTATTCAACGTGAGGACGGTCAAATCGCCGAACTGCAATCAATAATAACCACACACTCTTCTCATATTGTTGCAGAGAGTAATTTTGATGATATTAAATATCTAAAAAAAGAGAGTGAAATTTCAGTCATTGCTAAAAATTTAAAAGACTTGCAATATGACTACAAGGCTAATACCAAACAATATCAATTTCTAAAGCAATATTTAACGATAAACAGGGCTGAGATATTTTTTGCAGACAAAGCAATTCTAATTGAAGGAGATACAGAACGAATCTTGTTGCCTACTCTGATGAAAAAATTTGATTTGGATGAGGAAAAAATATTTAAAGCAAGTGGAGGAAAAGATAAGTTTCTTCCTTTGCTTTCTCAAAATATTTCTATTATCGAAGTTGGTGCATACTCCCAAATCTTCGAAAAATTTATAAATTTTATTGGTGTAAAAAGTTTGATTATCACTGATCTCGACGCAACTGATGCAGCTGGCGAGAAATGCGAACCATCATTAGGAGTCAATTTTTCTAACTCCGCATTAAGTTTTTTCTTTTCTACTGCTACTCTAGCAAACCTTAAAAGTTATAGTGTTGCAGAAAAGACATTTATTAATGATTCCGGAAAATGGAAAATAAATGCTGATGGTAATCTTTTAATAGTTTATCAGATATTGGAGAATTCTTTTATAGCTAGGAGTTTTGAAGATTCTTTCATTAATTTAAATAGAGCTTTTATTACACCAATAAAAACTCAGTTTGAAGGTCTTAAAAACTTTGCGGAATTTGACAATCTTGGCAACAATCCCTACTTTTTAGCTGAAAAATGCATTAAGAAAAAGACCCATTTCGCTTTAGATATTTTGTATCATAGCAATGAAGATTTTAGTAATTGGAATATTCCGGGGTACATTAAAGAAGGTTTGTCATGGCTGAAACAAAATTAGAACAGATTGCAAAGGATGAGTTTCATCAAGTTATGGAGCACATTAATAATGGTGATAATTTTCTTTTGAGTGGTGGTGCTGGAAGTGGAAAAACATACTCTTTAGTCCAGATTATTAGAGAAGTTATTGAAAAAAATCCGACGGCTAAAGTAGCATGTATGACCTATACAAATGCTGCAGTAAAGCAAATTGAAGAACGTGTTGATCACAACAATTTAAATGTTACCACAATTCACGATTTTCTTTGGGATAATATCAAGCATTTTCAAAAAGAACTAAAAACAGCAATTATTAACCTTAATAATGATCCGGACAACACGAAGATTAGCTTTGAGGATCAATTACTGCCTAATACTTTTTTTGATAACCTGGATAAAGGAATACAGTATAAGGAATATTTGAGGCTTCGAGAGGGCATTATTTCTCATGATGAGCTTTTGCTAATCGCTAGTTATATGTTTGAAAATCACACTAAACTCTGTGACATTTTAAAAGATAAATATAAATTTATATTCATTGACGAATATCAAGATACAAATACGGAAGTTGTAGAACTGCTACTAACACACCTACAAAAAAGTAAAAAGAAAAATGTTATTGGCTTCTTTGGTGATGCGATGCAGTCCATATATGATGAAGGTGTTGGTAACTTAGATGCCTATAAGGGCGCAGATGCAGGGAAAGTTAAAGAAGTAAAAAAAGAAGTCAATAGAAGAAATCCAAAATTAATTTATGAACTAGCTAATAGGCTGCGTACTGATGGTATAGTTCAAACTCATTCGCTTGAAGACGCACCAAACATTTTTAACGGTAAAGTTAAAGACGGTAGCATAAAATTTATTTATTCATCAACCGCTGATCTTGTTTCAGTAAGAACACACCTGACAGCTTTAGGGTGGAACTTTAATAATCCTAAGCAAACAAAGGAACTTAATTTAACGCATAACCTCATTGCAGATAAAGCAGGCTTCAGAAACCTGATGGATATTTATGATAAAGATCCAGTGATAGGATTAAAATCTGATATTTTAGCTAAAATAAAAGACAATAAAAAGAACAATCGTGCTGAAATCCAGATTGCCGAAACAGATACATTCGACCAGGTCGTTAATAAATTTCAATTAAAGAATAGACAACGAATATTAAAAAAGGATATCATTCTTAAAGAACCTGATCACAAAAAAATGTATAATTTACTTAAAGATCAAAGTTTTGCAGAAGTCAGAAGGATTTATTTAGACAAAGACTCTTTAGTGGATGACAAAAAACAAGACGGAGATGATGATAACAAGAAAGGTTCGAAGAGAGACAATTTAATCAAACATCTTTTTAAGATACAAAACAATATTTTCTATTACGAAAACAAAAATTATAATGAATTTTTGCGCGCTACAGATTATAAAATTCATGTCACAAGCATCAATCAAAAACGAATTTTAAAAGCCAGTATAGAAAGTCTAGTTAAAGTTGGTGACAAAACTATTGAAGAAGTAATTAAAGAAGCAGATGAAAAAAATATATGCTTGATTGACCAGCGACTTGAAAAATTTATTCTCAACAATGAATATATATACAATCGTGTAAAAAAAATTAAATATTCTGAGTTTCAAAAACTGTATGAATATTTAGAAGGTTTTACACCCTTTTCAACACAGCACAAAACAAAAGGTGCAGAGTTCAATAATGTTCTTGTAATTCTTGATAATGGGGACTGGAATAAATACAATTTTGAGAACCTTTTTAGTGAGTCTGGGACAGCAAGTGTTTTGGAGAGAACTCAAAAAATATTCTACGTTTGTTGTACGCGATCCAAAGAAAATCTCGCAGTCTTCTACCATAATCCAAATCCTGTTGTCATAGCCAAAGCGAAGGAATGGTTTGGTGAAGAAAATGTACTTTCTTTAAATTCATAATTATATTAATTATTTTCTTGATGCTTTAATATTTATATAATAGGTAACAGGAGTCTTTGTAATAACCTCATTATCCGGCTTAAATGGGTTTCTTATAGGCCAAACTTTTGGCGCCGCAGAAGTTACGTTGGATATTCTGGATAAAGTGAGCACCTAATTCTGGATAAAAGTGAGCAGTATAAATGAACTCAAAAAGGTGTCTAAAAAGTAGTTTAAAAGTATA